>NZ_JAESVD010000009.1 GCF_016765635.1 Shewanella schlegeliana | reverse complement strand
CAAATTTGTCTGGAAACCATAGAGCTGTGGTCCCACCTGAATCCATTCCGAACTCAGAAGTGAAACACAGTATCGCCGATGGTAGTGTGGGGTCTCCCCATGTGAGAGTAGGTCATTTCCA
Source organism: Shewanella schlegeliana (assembly GCF_016765635.1). Classification (GTDB taxonomy): domain Bacteria; phylum Pseudomonadota; class Gammaproteobacteria; order Enterobacterales; family Shewanellaceae; genus Shewanella; species Shewanella schlegeliana. Next base: position 239,857 of record NZ_JAESVD010000009.1, on the reverse strand, counting down.
GGCGCCAAATACACGAAAAAGCCCGCTACGATGTAGCGGGCTTTTTTGCGTTTGGAACTTCTTAGCGGGAATGTTTAGTGATTAAGGCATTGACGTCATGGACTAAGTCACTATTTTTTATTTGTGGTAATTTGCCTGGGCTATCTGATTTTGGTTTGATAATGGCGATCTTCTCTCCTTTAGGGGAAATTAATGCGAATGAGGCGCTGTGATCCACTTGATAGTCTGAATCGTCTCCTATCATGGCGTAAACAAAGCCTAAACTACGAGTCACTGGAAACAGCTGACTATGCTCTCCGGTTAGTGCAATAAACTCAGGATTAAAGAACTGGATATAGCTTTCCAGTATTTCCCTTGAATCTCTTTTAGGGTCGACAGAGATAAAAACCACTTGTAGTTCAGTATCTTGACTTAGTTTTGGGTAGGCGGAGCTGAGCTTTCCCATCGTTGTTGGACAAACATCGGGGCAGGAGGTGTATCCGATAAAAAATAGACTCCACTTCCCCTGAAGATCGGCATTGGTAAAGCTATTACCCTGTTGATCGGTCAAAGTAAAGGGGGCTAAGGGCTGCGGAACGGGATATTCAAAACTGGTTTGCAGAGCTAGCGCTTTGCTTTGATTGAGCTGAAAACTTGCATACACGCCCGCAGCCATGAGTAAACCGGCTGCAATGAGCCAAGAGAGTTTCATTATCAATTCTCCCCAGTTAAGCCCACAAGTAATGATCGACTAGCAGCGCAATAAACAGCAGCATAAGGTGATAGATGGAAAATTTAAATAATTTCATTGCCATACCTTGTTGTTCATGGAATTTTAGCTGCCAGGCCTTATAGATAAAGCCTGTGCTGAGCAGTGTAGAGCTAATGAGGTAGAGGGGGCCACACATACCAACTAAGACTGGTAGCAAGCAAGCGATAGCGAGTAGCACTGTGTAGAGAAAGATACAGGTCTTTGTGAATTCAACGCCATGGGTGACGGGTAACATAGGGATATCGACCTTGGCATATTCAGCTTTGCGATGAATAGCTAATGCCCAAAAATGTGGAGGCGTCCAAGCAAAGATGATGATCACTAGTAGCAATGCATTTCCATGGAACTCTCCGGTTACAGCCGTCCAGCCAAGTAAAGGGGGCATAGCCCCGGCCAAGCCTCCAACAACGATATTTTGCGGTGTCGCTCGTTTTAAGTAGGCGGTATAGATAACGGCATAACCAATTAAGCTAGCAAACGTAAGCCATGCGGTGAGCGGATTGACTAAGGTGTAGAGGATCGCAAAACCCAGCGTCCCGAGCAAAGAGGCAAATGTAGCAGCTTTAGCAATCGACACCCGTCCTTTAGGTAATGGACGGTTATAGGTTCGTGCCATTAAGCCATCGATACGGCGATCGATCAGATGATTAAAGGCGGCGGCAGATCCCGCCATCATGCCTATTCCTGCCATGCCTGCAATTAAGGGCTGCACTGGTACGATACCTGGAACGGCCAAGCACATACCCACCAATACAGTGAGTAGCATTAGTGCTACGACCTTAGGTTTGGTCATCTCATAATAGGCTCGCCATTGGACCTGTGCCGTTGAGGTTGTGGTTGAAAGTGCGATGGGTTTTGGCATAAGTGACACCTCGCTATGCTTTGCGCCATAGGGCGTAGTTGATAAACACTAAGGTCAGTAACAATAAGGCTGCACCAGCGTTATGGGATACGGCGATACTTAGGGGAAGGTGCAGCACAACATTTGAGATCCCAAGTATCACTTGAACGACAACTAGTGTGGCAAGCAGCCAAGCGGCATTGCGTATCGTGCTGGATTTTGCGGTTCGAATGAGTTTAAAAGCTAGATATAACAACATGATACTAGTGATGATAGCTCCCACGCGATGCGCCACATGGATGGTCATTCTCGCGGGGTAATCTAATACCCCAAACTCAAAGCTTGCGTGATCCCCTTGGAAGGGGGAGAAGGCTTTAGCAAAGTTTAAGTTATCTACCCAGTTTCCCTCACAAAAAGGCAAAGATGTGCAAGCCAGTGCCGCATAGTTTGATGAGGTCCAGCCACCCAATATAATTTGCAGTAGCAGCACACCAATACAAATGGCGGCAAAGCCAGCGAGTTTGCGCGCAGGTAGGTCGCCACCTGGAATACGCAATGGTTTATTGCGTAGATAGAGTAGTAAAAGTAGTGAGAACAGTGCGAAGCCACCGAGCAAATGGGCCATGACGATAATGGGCATCAGCTTCATAGTGACGGTCCACATGCCCAGTGCCGCTTGAAAGATGATAAGCGCTGCGATAAACAAGGGTAACTTCTTTGGGGCGTCACGAGTTTTAAGGCTGAGCACTAAAATTAGCAAAACCAGTAAGCCTAAGGTGCCTGCAATATAGCGGTGGATCATCTCAAGCCAGGCTTTCTCTGTCTCCACCATATGCTCAGGAAAGGCCTGCTTAACTTGATTCAATTCGTGCTCTGCAGTGGGCACTTTAAGTAAGCCATAACATCCAGGCCAGTCTGGACAACCAAGACCCGCATCAGATAGGCGAGTGTAAGCCCCCATCATAATTACACATAAGGTAAAAACTAAGGTTATCTTTAGTATCGACTTAATCAGTATATTCAAAAAGTCTCCTTAGCCAATCCGCGACAGCTTAAGAAGCTTTCGAAGGTCGGAGACTAAGGCTTTTCCCTGCATAATCTGCGCTTGATGACCTTCCGCAACTGGATAGCTCATTACTAAGCTGCCGAGTGGATCGATAATGACAAGTTGCTGCTGATCTAGCATTTGGCTGAGCTGCTGTGAGGGCGTAGCGGTAATAACGTTAAAGTCCGCTAGCGCCGATGTGTCGCTGTGTTCGTCAACCATCACTATTGTATGGACTCGATTTTGATTACGCCCCAGCGCAGTATGACTCTGCTGTAAAATATAGAGTCGGTCTTGGCAAACGGCATTGCAATGACGGGGTAGGAGATAAACCAGCTGCCATTCGTGGGGCTTGGGATTGTCCATTTTAAGGCTTTGGTAACTAACATCAGTAGCCAGCAGTTGCCCCTGATTAGTTGCGCCACCATTATACAGGTCGAAACTGAGGACAAGCTTGGCAGCGACCACAGGTAGGATAAAGGCCAGTAATAATAGGATAAGTGTTTTGTTGCCGTTCTTTTTGGGGGAGTTCATTCTATCTCCTCTTAATCTTGCTTCACCTTGATGATCAAATGTGTCGATTCTACTGAAAACAAAAGTAAAATCTGGGTGTTAGCAATGTATGAAAATTTATCTCATTCAATGATAGTTAAGTCCCCTTAACGGCTAGGGCGCTTAATTTCTAACCTACAGCGTCTGTTCTGCCTTCGCAATAGTCTTAATGATTTAGTTGTTATCTCTTTGTTTTATCTTCTTAAAAAAGAGATACCCCATGATTAAACTGAAGACGGCCGCCATCGAAAACCATTGCACGGCATAACCTTGATGTTTTTGTGACGACAAGGGAATGGGTTGCCAAGGATGCGGATAGTCGCTATTGCTAATGCTATTTGGCTGTAATACAAAGTTGGCTAATGGTCGGTCGATTAGCTCTGATAGTTGCGAAATATTTAGATTTTGGATTCGTTTAGGCCAACTGGCTTCAGCCATTAGTTCAGAGCTCATAGGGTTGATCTGCTTTTGGTATACCCGTCCTACTAATTCGGATGGGGTTATGATTGGCTCAACCTTTGGCAGCTCATTACGGTCTAAGCTCGCTGGGACAAAACCCAACTCGACTAACAACCAGAGATTAGACTCATTAACCTTCAGCGCCTGTAGAGCCAAGTAACCAACTCTGCCTTGATAGACTTGATTATCGAGCAGGAAAATATCTTGCGATATAGGGGTCACTGAGGCTTGCAGTTTAAAGCCGTTAATAGCTTGCAGCCTCGAAAGGTCAAGTAGTCGAGAGTAACTAAGAGCCGCAGCTGATTGTCTATGGCTGAGTGCTTGCTGCAAATCAGCCTTGTATTGTGCTCGCTCTAGCTGCCAAAAGCCTAACTTGACCAAAATAGAAAACACTATCACAGTAGAAAGCACAATAAATAACCAAGCAAGATTTAATCTAACGCGAGGATGCGCCATGTCTGCTTTGTTTATCTTTAAGTTGCTCTTAGTACTGCTAGTGCTATTCATACTGTTTAATTTGGGCCGGGCTCTATGGATTATGGTTAAAGGAGAAGCCAGCGTACCGATGAGCCAATATCTAGGACGCCGAGTCATCTTCTCCGTACTGGTTGTACTGTTACTACTGCTGGCACTGGGGACTGGAGCAATTACGCCTAACTCTAGACCCTACTAGTGAGTGTTTTAATTTAGCAACTGAAACAATGGTGTTAGAGTACATACACGAAAATAAATAGGCAGAGCCAGACCACATCAACAAAGTGCCAATACCAACTACCGGCCTGAAAAGCAAAATGCTTGTCTGGGGTAAAGTGCCCTTTTAGTACTCGTATAAACAGCACCATAAGAAATACGGTTCCTAAGGTGACGTGCATACCGTGAAAGCCGGTTAATAAGAAAAAGGTATTTCCGTAAATACCTGAATTTAAAGTTAGTCCCATCTCTTGGTAGGCATGGACATACTCTTCAACTTGCAGATACAAGAACGCCACCCCAAGTAAGATAGTTATCGCTAGCCAAACAGTTAATGCGGTGCGCTTATTTTTTTCTAATCCAACGTGAGCAAAATGTAATGTTATCGATGAGGTTAGAAGGATTAAGGTGTTGTAGAGCGGTAAACCTGTCCAGTCCATCGCTTGGGTGAGACTGCCATCAGGGGTTGTTAGTAAAGGCCAAGCCGCTTCAAACATTGGCCATAACACCTCATGGGTCATGGCATTATTTGATGCGCCGCCAAGCCAAGGTATTGCAATGATTCGGGCATAAAATAGTGCACCGAAAAAGGCGGCAAAAAACATGACTTCTGAGAAGATAAACCAACTCATTCCCTGTCTAAATGAGCGATCCATCTGTTTGGAGTAGAGTCCCGCCATTGATTCGGCGATAACTGTTCTAAACCAGCCAAAAATCATAAAAATAATGACCGCAATACCTGCCAGCAAAATATATCCGCCAAAACCACCTTGGCTGTTTAATTCAGAAACATAGCTGCCAGCGCCAAAGGCAATTAGAAATAGACCTACTGCACCAATAATCGGCCAGGCGCTCTGTGCGGGTACATAGTAATTTTCGTGTTTAGATTCTGTTGTCATTGTTCGGCTCCTTGCTCTACAGCATTGCTGGCAATATCTGTGACATAGCCTTTATCGGTGATGTTGTAGAGGGTATAAGAGAGGGTCAAGGTCGATATGGATTCCGGTAATTGTGGATCCACAAAAAAGATGAGGGGTAGTTCGGCTGCAGCATTAGCCTTTAACACCTGTTGATTGAAGCAGAAGCACTCAGTCTTATTAAAATAAGCTGCCCCCTGCCCAGGAGAGACCGACGGAATAGCTTGTCCTATAATGTGCTGTCCAGATATATTCGTGGCAACGAAGTGTGTACGAATAAGTTCACCAGGATGCACTTGCATAGTGTTGACCTGTGGCGTAAATGTCCAAGGCATATCGCTTTGTACTTGTGACATAAACTCAATAGTTACGGTTCTGCTTTCATCTACTACGACAGACTGGTAAACACTAGCGGTACTTTGGGTCTTACCGTTAATACCGAGCGCATCGCACAGCACGTCATATAAAGGAACAAGCGCAAAACCAAAGCCAAACATGCCCACAGCGCCAATAATTAGCACTATGATCAGTTGCCTATTGGATTTACGCTTAAACTTTGACATCTTTATTTCACCTCGGGCGGGGTGCTGAATGAGTGATAGGGGGCCGGACTTGGAATCGTCCACTCTAGTCCCTCAGAGCCTTCCCATGGTTTCGCAGGGGCTTTTTCTCCACCGCGAATGCACTTAATCACTACAGCCAAAAAGATCAGCTGAGAAAGTCCAAAAGCGAAACCACCAATCGATACTATCTGATTGACGTCGGCAAACTGGATGGCGTAATCGGGAATTCGCCTTGGCATACCTGCTAACCCTAAGAAATGCATAGGGAAAAATAGAATGTTGACTGAAATCACCGAGCACCAGAAATGCCAGCGTCCCAAGGTTTCGCTATACATGTTGCCAGTCCATTTTGGGAGCCAATAATAGACGCCAGCCATGATGGAGAAGACCGCTCCTGAAACCAAAACGTAATGGAAATGGGCCACTACGAAGTAGGTATCGTGATATTGGAAATCAACAGGCGCGATAGCCAGCATGAGACCAGAGAATCCGCCTATGGTAAACAGGATAATAAAGGCAATAGCGAACAGCATGGGGGTCTCGAAGGTAATAGAGCCTCTCCACATAGTAGCGACCCAGTTAAATACTTTTACCCCGGTCGGAACCGCAATCAACATGGTGCAGTACATGAAAAACAGCTCGGCAAATACAGGCATACCGGTGGTAAACATGTGATGCGCCCAAACTAAGAATGACAAGATTGCGATACTGGCTGTGGCATACACCATAGAGGAGTAACCAAACAGCCGTTTGCGACTAAAGGCAGGTACAATCGCAGAGATGATACCGAAAGAGGGTAGGATCATGATGTAAACTTCGGGGTGGCCGAAGAACCAGAAAATATGCTGGAACATCACTGGGTCGCCACCACCAGCGGCATCAAAAAAGCTAGTACCAAAGTATTTATCGGTCAGCACCATAGTCACTGTGCCTGCGAGCACTGGCATAACTGCAATCAGTAGGAATGCGGTGATTAACCAGGTCCATACAAATAGTGGCAATTTCATCCAGGTCATGCCTGGTGCCCGCATGTTAACGATGGTCACGATCACATTGATGGCACCCATGATGGAGCTTATCCCCATAATGTGTACCGCAAACACAAATAGCGCAGTACTGTCGGGGCTATAAGTCGTCGATAGTGGTGCGTAGAAGGTCCAGCCAAAATTGGGGCCACCACCTTCCATAAACAGTGAGCTCAGTAAAATCGCAAAAGCAAATGGTAGGATCCAGAAGCTCCAGTTATTCATGCGAGGCAGCGCCATATCTGGCGCGCCTATCATCATGGGAATTAACCAGTTGGCCAAGCCGGTAAAGGCGGGCATCACCGCACCAAATACCATGACCAAACCGTGAACCGTGGTCATCTGATTAAAAAAGTTAGGCTCTACTAACTGTAATCCTGGCTGAAACAGTTCTGCACGGATCACCATGGCCATTGCGCCACCCGTGAGGAACATGATGAAGCTGAACCACAGATAGAGAGTACCGATATCTTTATGGTTAGTGGTTAAAAGCCAGCGCATAACGCCTTTTGGCGCCCCATGATGTTGGTCATCATGGTGATCGTCGTGAGCGGCTGGTGAGTCTTGTGTAATTGTGCTCATGTTAATCCCTTACTTTCCGTGACCATCCACTTCAGAAGCTTGAATCGTATCACCAGAGTTATTACCCCATGCATTACGTTCATACGTCACCACTGCAGCAATCTGTTGTGGTGTCAGCACTGCGCTAAATGACTGCATAGCCGTACCAGATTTGCCATTAATAACAATATCAAGATGGTCTGCTATAGGCCCCGTGATGATAGGGCTGCCCACTAATGATGGGAAAGCTGGAGGGAGGCCCATCCCCGTCGCTTGATGGCAAGCCGCACAGTTAGCCATATAGACTTTTTCACCCATGGTAATGAGTTCGTTCATGGCTAAATCACTTAAAGAGCCCGTTGTAAGCTCTTTAGCTACCTCGTCATCAGTTTGGGTTTCTGAGGCTATATCTTGTTTAACCTCTGGTAAGGTTGCAGGTAAAGTCGATGGGATGGCAGCGCTTGAACCTACTGATGTAGCTGGTGTAGTTGTATCTGAGCTTACGTCGGCGGCTTGAACCGTATCACCGGAATTATTGCCCCAAGCGTTACGTTCATAGGTCACTACCGCAGCAATTTCAGTTGCTGTTAACTGCTTTGAAAACGCCTGCATGGCAGTGCCAGATTTACCATTCAACACAATATCGATATGAAGCTGAGCTGGTCCCTTGATAATCGGGCTGCCAATGAGGGAAGGGAAGACCCCTGCTAGGCCTGCACCATTGGGCTGGTGACAGGCGGCGCAGCGGGCAAGGTAGACTTGCTCCCCCTTAGCCATCAACTCTTCCATGGTTAAGGTTTGTGATAGCGCAGCCTTCGCCGCCGCTTCAGCATTGCTTGCCTCTTGTTGCTGGGCGATGAGCCAAGCATCGAAGTCCTCTTCCGATAGTGCTTCTACAACAATCGGCATAAAGCCATGATCTTTACCACATAGCTCGGCGCATTGGCCTCGATAGGTGCCGGGTTTGTCGATACGAGTCCAAGCTTCATTGATAAAACCTGGGTTAGCATCTTTTTTGATGGCGAAAGCGGGGACCCACCAAGAGTGAATAACATCTTCGGACGTCATCAAGAAACGGACCTTACGGTTGATGGGTAACACTAACGGCTTATCTACCTCAAGCAGGTAATGCTCGCCCTTGGTGGCATCGCCATCTATCTGATCTTGTGGGGTGGATAGTAAACTGAAGAACTCGACATCTTGATCGAAATAGCTGTAATGCCATTTCCACTGGGAGCCAGTAACCTTGACGGTTAGGTCGGCGTTACTTGGGTCTTCCATCGCAATTAACGTTTTAGTTGCTGGAATGGCCATGACGATTAGGATGATAAAAGGGACTAGAGTCCAGAGGATCTCGACTTTAGTACTTTCATGAAAATTGGCAGCTACAGCGCCTTTAGATTTACGGTGATTGATCATGGCATAGAACATTACGCCAAAAACAACGATGCCAATCACGCAGCAGATATAAAGGATAACCATATGTAGGCTATAAACCCGACCACTGATCTCCGTTACACCCTCTGTCATATTGAGTGGCATTTCTGATGCAAAAAGTGCAGGGGTAAATAGCAACGCCAGCACACTATACAACAATTGCTTCACTAGACTTCTCCTCTGTCGACAAGACAAAGAAGAGTCACACAGTATGTCTCTGCTCTATGTAAACTCTTCAGTTCCCAAAAAAGCAACGATGACTTCAAAGTGCGCGAGTGGCTTGCCAATCGAGTCGTGATAAATGTTATCTCGATTATGGCTATTGTATTTCAGTGTTTCTCACTCTTGGTGTTACCACGTTGGCACTTACGGCTGAAATATATCAGGCCGATCTTAGTCTAAGCTTCCAGTTGGACTTTAATCCGTGGAGCCAGACCAACGACTAAATCGCTCGGATATAACAAAATATCGTTGTTATCAGTTCTTACACTACTTGGTGTTTAAATATTGATCAAGATCACTTTTTGATTCATTTTCTTATTATAGGCAATAAAAAAGCTCTCGATTGAGAGCCTTAGGTAAAATGTCTTTAATAGTAAAAAAATAATGTATTAGAAAGGTGGGCTGACAGCTTCGTTAGTGAACGGCACCGAACAGGGCGGCTTGACCAAAAGCACTATCCTGCATATTCATTGTGCAAACGGGTAAGTGACTACTCGCATTCTCATTAGCACTTTCAATAATAATGCCGGCTGCTCGTGCGCTTTTGGCAACGATTTGTAGACGTCGAGTGTCGCGTGCATCTAATGAATTAGTCCAAGTGATCACCGCGCTAGAGGTACCGCTGGTTAACGCTTTCTCCATCGCCCAAAGTGTTTCCACTTCATCTTTAGCATGAACCAATAAAATTCTGTCCATTCTCACTCCAGCTGCTGCTAGCATCTGTTTGTAACCAATATTAGGAGGGCTGATGAGCACAATCCAGCGGCCTTGTTGGCTTAGCTGTGAAAGTTGAGCACTGATCTGTGTTAGTTCATCACGGCCTTGAGTTTGCGTCACCATAGTGGTGATCTCATTGCCTGAACTTGCGCTCATGCTTGTTGACGGTATGTCTTGCCAAAGCCCCGGATGACGCGGGCTAACTCCTAATAGTTTGTTCATTGCCAGTCTCCATTACGGATCACACCAACGGCTAAACCTTCAATACTTAGGCTTTGGTTTGCTAGATCCACTTCAATCGGTGAATACTCTTCGTTTTCTGCATGAAGGAAAACTTTATTACCCTTCTTCTCAAAACGCTTAACTGTGACATCATCTTCGACACGAGCCACTACGATTTGGCCGTTGCGAGCCTGCTGGATCTTATGTACCGCCAACAGATCGCCTTCGAGAATACCGATATTCTTCATACTGTCACCACGGACTCTAAGCAGGAAGTCTGCTGAAGGTCTGAACATGGCTGGATCGACTTGATAGTGTTGTTCAACATGCTCTTGGGCTAAGATCGGCTCGCCTGCCGCGACTTGGCCGATGAGCGGTAAGCCTAAATCAGCGTCTTCGGTATCTTCTTGGGTCAACTTAATGCCACGAGACGTGCCTGGCATAATTTCAATGCAGCCCTTTTTAGCTAAAGCTTTTAAATGCTCTTCGGCAGCGTTGGCTGATTTAAAACCCAAACGTCTTGCGATCTCGGCGCGGGTTGGCGGCATACCTGTATCAGCAATATTACGTTTAATTAGTTCTAAAATTTCTGCTTGGCGCGGTGTAAGTGGTCTCATTGTTAACCCTGTCTTTCTATACAGTACCTGTCAGTATATACAGTAATTTTTTGAGTGCAAGTAATAACCAGTTATATTGTTTTTTGAGTTGTGGGTTCTAGTTTGAAACTGAAAAATCCAGCAGGAGAGAACTCATCATTTTCTCTCTTGATGTTTATGTAAGATCAATAAAAATTTAGATTTTTTAAACTAGGCTATTATTAACTCAAATCGTTTTACGAGAGCAGCGCTATGGGTCGATTAGCTAGCAATGATTCTGCTTTAAATCGTCTGAAGTCGGTTCTACTCTGGCTGGCTAATGCTTTGATGTTGTCGCTAGCTCTGATGGTTTCCACTATCGCCTCAGATAAGGCTGAATCAACAGAAAACATTACTCAGCTTTCTACACAAGAACTCGTTCAAGACTCAGCTCAAGATGTTGACCAAGAATCTAACCAAGTCTCCGCTCATGAGATGATCCAAAAAGCGATGGATAATTGGCGAGGGCTAACCTCTTCGAGTCTGTTGACCATGGTGATCCATCGTCCTAGCTGGGAACGCTCAATGACGGTGCAAGGCTGGACCGAGGGAGACAAGAAGTCATTAGTTAGGATTACTGAGCCAAAGGTCGATGCGGGTAATGCCTTTCTTATCGATGACAAGCAGATGTGGAGTTATTCACCGAAAATTAATCGGGTCATTAAAGTCCCATCCTCGATGATGAATCAAAGCTGGATGGGCAGTGACTTTTCCAATAAAGATGTCAGTCGTACTACCGAGCTGCTGGAGGACTATTCACATCGTTTAATTGCCACTGATGAGCTTGATGGGTATAGGGTATACACCATCGAGTCTATTCCCCATGAGTCAGCCCCTGTGGTGTGGGGTAAGCAGATCACCTTGCTTAGGGATGACTGGGTGATGTTGCGTCAGGAGTTCTGGGATCAAGATGACAAGCTAGTAAAAGCCATGGAGTGCGGTGATATCGAGTCTGTTGGTCATCGAAGCGTTGCCATGCGTTGCCGTATGTCTCAGGTTGAGAAGGCCGAAGAGTGGACCGAGATCCGCAATCAGAACGTACGCTTCGATATCACTCTGCCTGACTATATGTTTACCCTCTCTAACCTAAGAAATCCCCGCTGATGAGTGGCCAAATTTTATTGGCGTGGCGCAGCCTTTGGCAGCATAAGCGCCGTACTTGGCTAACCCTTGGCGCGATGATTTTCTGTAATAGCCTTCTGGTTTTTATGATCACTCTTCAAGCTGGTACCTACCCGATGATGATCGAAAATACTCTGCGGATCTTTTCCAGCCAATTGCAGATTAATCAGCAGGGCTATCTAGATGAACCTGAACTGCGCAAACGCATTCTCGATAGCAGCCATTTAATCGCAAGGATAGAGCAAGAGTTTCCTGAGCTCGATGTGATCCCCCGTAGTAGTGGCTTTTTGTTAGCCGCCAGTGCGCAGCGAAGCGTTGGTATGCTGGTCAATGGCGTCGCTCCTGATAAGGAACGTCTGGCTTCGATCATTCCGCAGCAGATCATTTACGGTCACTACTTAGAAGCTGGTGATAATAACCAAGTCGTTCTAGGGGAGCGTCTTGCTAAAAATTTACAGGTCACGGTCGGTGATGAGCTCACTGTAATGGGCTCAACCATGGAGGGGGGATTCGCCGCTGGTGTGTTATCGGTGGTTGGGATCTTCAGTACCGGAATTAATGAGCTGGATCGTACGGTATCGCAAATCTCCATGGCGACGTTTCAGCGACTCTTTGAGATGCCCAATCAAGTCTCTCTAGTCAGTATCAACGCGCCCTCTATGTCACAAGTGAGTTTTTACCAGCGACAACTGCAAGCCCTTATGCAAACAGAGCCTAAGTTAACTGTACATGATTGGCAGCAGCTTAACCCCGGGATTAAGCAGGGGATCGAAGCGGATCTATCCAGTGCCGTCATCATGTATGCGGTGTTGGTGTTATTGGTGATTTTAGGGGTGATGAATACCCAGCTGATGGCCGTGCTAGAGCGCACCAAAGAGTTTGGCATCATGCTGGCAATTGGTTCGAAACCGAGTCGGCTATTTACACAGGTGTTAATCGAAACCCTCATGATGGGCATCATAGGTATGTTGCTCGGTGCTCTGTTGGGGGGCGTTGTGGCGGGTTACTTTAGTCTAGTTGGTATTGCGCTACCGGGTATGGGGGATATTGGGGCGCAATTTGGGATCGGCGATCGAATATATCCATTGTTATCGCCACTTTCTGTACTGATTGGGCCTGTGGTGGTCTGCATAGGTTCGGTGCTGGTGTCTATCTACCCAGCATTTAAAACCTTAGGCCTTGAGCCAATTAGTGCGATGCAGAGTAAGTAATATGGGACACTTTTTTAACCCTGTTCTATTTGTTTTGGCATGGCGTAACCTTTGGCGCAACGGTAGGCGTACTTTAATTCTGCTGTTAGCGGTCAGCTTTGGGGTTTGGTCCATGATAGTGGTTTCGGCATTTCTACGTGGCATGGTCGATGGCATGAATCAGACTTCACTAAATAATCTGCCGGGAGAGATCCAGCTTCATCAGCGTGATTTTCTCAATGATCAGAATGTCATGAATCATATTCCAGAGCCTACAGACGCTTTGTTGCAGCAACTTAATCAATCATGGATCACCCAGTGGGCCTCTAGGGTACGCTCTCCGGTGATGCTCGCCAGTGAGCGTGTGACACTCGGTTCTCAGTTAATTGCTATAGCGCCGCAGCAAGAGCCTTTTACCGTCAGTGAGCTTGAGCTGGTGGCGGGGCGAATGCTCAAGGATGGTGAGGATAACGGTATCGTCATTGGCCAGAAAATGGCAACGCGTCTTAAGACTGAGCTCAATAAGCGAGTCGTGATTACCTTGCAGGATGTCGATAATGAGATTGCCGAGTCGGGAGCTCGTGTGGTTGGGATCTATCACAAACCGACGGAGCAGGAGGAGTTAGCGACCATCTATGCGGGTAAGGGCTTTATTCAAAAGCTGCTTAATATGCAGGGAAAGGTGACCGAGATTGCGCTGTTTACCGATGCTAACCAGCCATTAGAGCTGGTGGTTTCGAGTCTTGAAGGAGCTATCGATGATAGCTATGACGTTGCGACTTGGCGTGAACTCAATGGTTATCTTGCGGCCATATCTGACTTGATGAATAGCTACATTATTATTTTTATCGTTATCGTCTTTTGTGTGCTCGGTTTTGGCTTAGCCAACACCTTATTGATGTCGATATTTGAGCGTCAGCAGGAGATAGGTTTAATTTTGGCGCTGGGATTACAGTCTAAGGCGGTTATCTTAATGATTGTGATAGAGGCTGTTCTGCTACTGATTACCGGATTGATTTTCGGCGATGTTTTGGCACTGCTCACCGCTAACGCTTTGTCAGCTGGAGTCGATCTTTCCTCTATCGCCGATGGACTGGCAATGGCTGGCATGGATACCACGCTATATCCAGTGATCTACAGTCAAGATGTTATCGCGGCGAATATTATCGTTATGGTGCTGGGAATTATTACTAGTCTATGGCCAGCGATTAAGGCGGCACGTTCTAACCCCATTGAGTCGATTAATACCGCAGCATAGGTTAGTTAAACACAAGAGATAAGAAGGTAATCAATGAGCAACATAGTTTGTAAGGGACTGGTCAAAACATTCCAGCAGGGTGATCAGACAATCTATGGTTTAAATCATGTTTCATTAACGATTAAGCAAGGGGAGATGACGGTGTTATCAGGCCCATCGGGCTCTGGAAAAACCACCTTGCTTAATGCGATTGGCGGTCTAGATGAACCCGATAGCGGCACTGTTTATGTGGGGGATGTTGAAATTACCGGACTGACAAAGTCACAGCGCGCTGATGTTCGTTTGCAGCGAATAGGCTTTGTTTTTCAGGCCTATAACCTTATTCCGGTTTTAACCGTACGGGAAAACATCGAGTTTGTTATGCAGTTACAAGGCGTTGCTGCAACAGAGCGGCAAAAGCGCTGTCAGGAGATCTTGGCTGAGGTGGGATTAACCGGGCTTGAGTCGAGAAGACCTGCACAGCTTTCCGGCGGTCAACAGCAGCGGGTAGCCGTTGCTCGAGCTATTGTATCGAAACCTGTGTTGATCTTAGCCGATGAACCGACCGCAAACTTGGATAGCAAGACATCGGCACAGTTATTGGAGCTGTTTACCCAACTTAATCGTCAGCATGGCATCACATTTTTAATTGCCACCCATGATGCGCAGGTGTTTGACTACTGTCGCCGTCATATCTATATGGTTGATGGTAAAATCGTTACCGACACAAGGAGTTGAGACTGAACCATGGCCAAAGCGGGTTGCAGTAAGCGAGTCGATAAACTTTCGTTAAGACATAAGAGTCATTGCTTGGTCTATCTTTTTAGACTCTGCTGTTTTCCCTTTACTCTAGTGGCTGCCGAAATAGAGCATCACGGCCATTTAAAGTATGAATATGACGGCTATACATTTTCAGATTCTAGTGTTTATCAAACACGTTATGGCCAGCATCAACTCAATCAAACCGCGCAGCTTCGTTATCACTTAGGGGGGCGTTGGCAATCAGGCTGGTTAGCCGAGGTCGACTACCAACTGCTGGCAGGCTATGGTAAACATCGCTTTCAAGCGATGCCATTGGCTGAGGAGTATCTTGGCTTAGGCTCAGTGATAAATGATGAGCAGCGGCTATTTAATCTGACCCATCCCATTTCAGAGCATAGAGACTTTGTGATGCTTCAGCGTTTAGATAGAGCTATCATCAGCTACCAGACGGATAACAATGTCATCAAGCTTGGTCGGCAAGCCATTACTTGGGGCAATGGTTTGTTTTTTAATCCGATGGATTTCGTCAACCCTTTCGACCCCGCCTCGCTCGACAAGGAGTATAAAACTGGCGATGACATGGTGTATGGGCAGCATCTACTGCAAGATGGCAGTGACTTGCAGGCGGCCTATGTTATCCGCCGAAATGGTGATTCCGATGTCACTGCAGATGTCGCCACTCTAGCGCTTAAATACCATGGCTTCATCGATTTCGTACATGAGTACGACCTCTTGCTGGCCGAGCATTATGACGATACTGTCGCAGGTGTCTCTAGCATCATCAGTATCGGTGGGGCTATTTGGGCAACGGATCTGGTCGCGACTTGGGGAGAGCAAGATTACCTCTCTCTGGTTAGTAACTGGAGCTATTCTTGGATTGGTTTTGAGAAGAATATGACCGGAACCCTTGAGTACTTCTACAATGGCCTAGGTATTAGTGATGGTGATTATAGTCCCGAGTCCTTGTTACAGCATCCTGAGCTGGTGGCCAAGATAGAGCGCGGTGAGCTGTATAACTTAGCGCGGCACTATCTTACTGGTAGTCTTTATATCGAGATGACGCCACTTTGGTCGGTATCGCAGAACCTTTTTTATAATGCTTCGGATACTTCGGCACTGTATCAGCTACTTAGCCAGAATAGTTTGAGTGATGATCTTCGCTTAACTACGGCGCTTACCGTGCCAATTGGAGCCGATGGAACCGAATATGGTGGGTTAAAGGTTGGTGACGGTCAGTACATTAGTTTTGAATTATCACTATATGCACAACTTGCTTGGTACTTTTGAGCAGCAATAAATCCATATTTCTTGCTAGGATTACGCTTTCGACTGAGGAGTTCACTCACGGTGATGCTTAGCTAACTCTAAGTTAAGTTTGAGGTTATTGGCTTAGAAACCTTGATTTAATTAAGCGGCAATTAACGCGATTTAATCCTTGGTCCGTAACAGATTTTTTCAGTTAATCTAACTAAGTCTTTGTTCTATAAATATACTGCTGTGATTATCGAGTGAGTTAAGAGAGTAGCGCAAACTGTTTCAATATCTGGTATTCTAGCGCCTTATTAGAAGCGACTAACATTGCATATAAATCATGTCCAAACAAGACTCTCTTTGGTTTAAATCTTTACGCTGGCTCCAGCGTAAATTAGTTCACACTATCGTTGTGCCTCACGATCCCTTTGATGATCTCAATCTTGATCCAAGCAAGCCGTTAGCTTATGTGATGAAGACTGAGTCGGTCAGTGATATTGCTGCGCTTAGCGAAATGACAGCAAAGCTTGGCCTGCCTAGCCCATATGAGGAGCTAGAGGTTAATGGCATCAAGGCGCCGCGAGTCGTTTGCTTAGAGGGCGGTAAGCCACTTTTTGGCCAGCGAGAAGGCGGTGAGCAGTACGTAGATTGCTTCAAAAGACTACTTAGCGTACATAAGCAAAACCGCGAATTAGATATTCAGCTGGTGCCTGTCAGCTTGTACTGGGGTCGTACTCCGGGTAAAGAAGATGACACCATGCGCGCCGCGGTACTTGAGCGCCAAAACCCAACTTGGTTACGCAAGTGCCTGATGATTCTGTTCTTGGGGCGTCATAACTTCGTGCAGTTTTCAAACGCGGTTTCATTGCGCTACATGGCCGATGAACACGGCACTGACAAGCGCATTGCACAGAAACTTGCTCGCGTTGCAAGAGTGCATTTTGAGCGCCAACGTAAAGTGATGACAGGGCCACAACTGCCTAAGCGTCAGGCGCTATTCCACGCTTTACTTAAATCTGAATCGATTACCAAAGCAATTAAAGAGGAAGCGGCAAGCAAGAAGATCTCCGAAGAGGAAGCTCGCGCTAAGGCGATGGAGTATCTAGACGAGATCGCAGCAGACTACTCGGACAGCTTAGTGCGTATCGCCGAGCGTTTCTTAACTTGGCTTTGGAACAAGCTCTATAAAGGCATCAATATTAAAGGTGCCGAGCAGATCAGACAGCTACATCATGATGGTCATGAGATCGTTTATGTGCCGTGTCACCGTAGTCACATGGACTACCTGTTACTGTCATATATTCTCTATTATCAAGGCATGGTGCCCCCGCATATTGCAGCCGGGATTAACCTGAACTTCTGGCCTGCGGGTCCAGCGTTCCGTCGTGGTGGCGCTTTCTTTATCCGTCGTAGCTTCGGTGGCAATAAGCTATATACCGCCGTGTTCCGCGAGTATTTAGATCAGTTATTCACCAAAGGCTATTCGGTAGAGTACTTCACTGAAGGTGGTCGTTCGCGTACGGGGCGTTTGCTTGCGCCCAAAACGGGTATGTTGGCGATGACCCTGAACAGCGTGCTGCGTGGCGTTGAGCGCCCGGTGACGCTGGTTCCGGTTTATCTTGGCTATGACCATGTTATGGAAGTGGCGACTTACCATAAAGAGTTGAGTGGTAAGAAGAAAAAGAAAGAGTCTGTTTGGCAAGTCTTTGGTGCTATTCGCAAGTTAGGTAATTTTGGTCAAGGCTACGTTAACTTTGGTAAGCCTATCACCCTGCATAGCTTCCTTAACGAGCAGGCACCAGATTGGCGTGAAGAGTTAGCCAAAGAACCTGAGCAGAAGCCGACTTGGTTAACACCTGTGGTTAATACACTTGCTAATCGTGTGATGACCAACATCAACGATGCTGCGGCAGTGAGCTCGGTGACCTTAACCAGTATGGTGTTGCTGGCTTCAGAGCAAAATGCGCTGGAGCGTACCCAGTTAGAGAAGCAGTTAGATCTCTATCTCACTCTATTAAAAGAGCTGCCATATACCGAATATACCTCGGTACCAGAAGGCAGTGGCCATGATTTAGTTTCTCAAGGCTTAGAGCTTAAGAAGCTGCAGATTGAAAGTGATCCACTAGGCGATATTATCTCAATTGATCAAAGCATTGCGATCACTATGACTTACTATCGTAATAATATTATTCACTTGATGGTTGTACCATCGTTAATCGCGGCATGTTTATTACGCAAAGAAAACTGCAATCGTGACGATGTGATTAGTTTCGTTAACGATTTCTACCCGCTGCTTGAGGCTGAGCTGTTTATGGGGATCCAAGATCCGAGCCTATACAGTAATCAGATCCTCGATATTCTTGTGGCACAGGGGCTAGTGATTGAAAATGGTAGCTTTGAAGTGGTTGAAAGCAAAGTAAACCAACTGCTGCTCCTTTCGGGCACGATTGGTGAAACCATGCAGCGCTACGCCATCTTGTTTAATCTACTGGAAATGAAGCCTGAGATTGAACGTTCTGAACTCGAGAAAGACAGCCACCGTTTGGCGCAAAGATTGGGTGCACTTCACGGTATTACTGCACCAGAGTTCTATGACAAGAAGCTATACGCTACGCTGAGTGTTAAATTGAAAGAGCTAGGTTACCTAGCCGATAACCCAGGGTGTAGTGATATCAAACGTATAAAAGAGAGAGCGAATCTACTATTACGCTCGTCCGTGAGACAAACTATTGTAGATAGTGTGCATGCGGAGCAGAAGGCTTAATGGCAAATCATATGAATGCAGCCAAAAACAAGGCTGCAGGTAAGTCGCTGTTAGGTGGCGCCATGATTATCGCGGGTACGGCTGTCGGCGCAGGTATGTTTTCTTTACCTGTTGTAGGCGCTGGGATGTGGTTCGGTTACTCGCTAGTGATGATGGCTGGTGTGTGGTTTTGTATGTTGGTATCGGGTCTAATGCTGCTTGAAACTAACTTGCACTTCGAGCCTGGAGCGAGCTTCGATACACTGACTAAGGCTACTTTAGGCCAGTTCTGGCGTATCGTTAATGGCCTGTCTATTGCGTTTGTTCTGTATATTTTGACCTATGCCTATATCAGTGGCGGTGGCTCTATCGTTAATCATAGCCTTGAAGGGCTAGGGATTAATTTACCGCAGAGCGTTGCCGGATTGGTGTTCGCTGGTGTATTGGCGACGATAGTCATAATCAGTACCAAGGCAGTTGATAGAATTACCACTGTAATGCTGGGCGGTATGATCATTACCTTCTTCCTCGCAGTGGGTAACCTATTACTCGATGTTGAGTCGGTGAAGCTGTTTAGCCCAGATGGGGAAAACAAGTATCTGCCCTATATGCTGGCTGCACTGCCCTTTGGTCTAGTGAGCTTTGGCTATCATGGTAACGTGCCTAGCTTAGTTAAATATTACGGTAAAGATCACCGCACCATTATCAAAGCTATAGTGATTGGTACCGGGATAGCGCTGGTTATCTATATCTGCTGGCTTGTTGCGACCATGGGTAATATCTCAAGAACTGGTTTTATTGGCATCATAGAGCAGGGCGGTAACATGGGCGTACTAGTGAACGCTCTGTCTGGCGTGATAACCAGTGATTGGCTAACGACCATGCTAACTTTGTTTGCTAACTTAGCCGTAGCCTCGTCTTTCTTGGGGGTGACCTTAGGTCTGTTTGATTATCTGGCGGATCTATTTGGATTCGATGAGTCACGCACTGGCCGACTAAAGACTGCAGCGGTGACCTTCTTACCGCCTACCTTGCTCGGTCTGCTATTTCCAAATGGCTTCCTCATTGCTATCGGCTTTGCGGCATTGGCTGCCACTATTTGGGCGGCAATTGTACCAGCGATGATGGCTTATAAGGTCAGGGTTATGTATCCAGATAGCACTAGTTATAAAGTGCCTGGCGGTAACGTAGTGATCGCCATAGTGATCTTGTTTGGCGTTATTACTGCTGCATGCCACTTGTTGGCGATGGCGGATATGCTACCGCTATACGGTTAGCCGTTAACTGTGAGCCAATCAAAAAAGCCTCTTTTTAAAGAGGCTTTTTGCTTTCTAGCACAAATTTAGAAGCTGGTTTGTTTACTTTCTAGCTTAAGCTTATTCAGATACTGGGTTGGTGTTTGCCTACGAAAACGGCTGAATGAGCGACTAAAACTGTGGGAGTTGGCATAACCTAAGCGCGTCGCAATTTCAGCTATACTCATTCCCTCCAGCATATATTTAATCGCTTGATTACACAGAATATACCCAGACAAATAGGTAAAGGTGAACCCCAGTTTCTGTAATCGTCTTTGCAACTGTTGCCGTGAAACTCCAAACAGGGCTGCCACCGCATCGACGCTAGGTAAGCCGTAATAGCGAGAATAATTCACCATCTCATACAGAACCTTAGGTTGATCTGTTGGTTGCGGCATATTTAGGTACTTCTCTAGCTGAGACAATGGTATTGATGTGGTGAGAGGCTCTGGGATATAGGTGTAATCGTCAGTGAACATCAACAGGCTATCTATGCCTAGCCATAATTCAGTTTGCGGTGCATTCCAAGATACAGGGCAGCCAAATAGTGCTTCCGTTTCTTTTTGCTGAATCGGGGGGCCACTCAGTTGTACTTTGCGCGGACAGTAGTCGTTGCCTGCATAATTTTTAATGGCGTTAAATAGGGTAAAGGCCACTCTTAATGAGTCGTGAGAGCGTGCCTTTCCCTTAACGAAAGCGTTGTTGTAGCACCACTTTAAGATCTTCCCTGATTGTTGAGCGTAGTAACTCGCGCCAGACTGAAAGCTGCAGATCCCATGGTTGATGCGCCTAAAAGACATTGCTAGGTCGGGAGCGCTTAAGAACCAATTACTAGGAACCTCTAGTTTTGCTAGGGTCAGGTAGCTCTGGATCTTCACCATAAAGTCCGTATCACCAGTTAGCTCTTCAATCTGTTCGAACCACTTCGACACTTCTGTAAAAGGGATCAGTGTCATCCTATCTTGAAGCAGCAACTTCGGGATGCTTAAGTCATTAGCCGTCACGCCATAATGAGCTTCAACCCCCTCCAATACAGGAGCGACATAGCAAGAGCGAATAAAAGCTGTGTTGAGCAACATGGTGAATATCCTAAGCTTGTGGCGACCTAATTGAATCATAAATTGGTGGTAATTGATACATAAGTGTGGCTCGTCTTGTGGTGATGAAAAGAAAAGGCAAACTACGCAGCCAAAACACTTTTTTGAGGTTTATTCCTATGAGCTTGTTCAGTATGCCATTTGTAGATACAGGCGTTGATACGGCCCTGCATGGTGTTGCTGCCGTGGTGATGGTGGCGACGGTTGCTGCGGCGGCATTTGGATTTTGGAAGATCCATGAGTTACCAATCAATAAGGCGCATAAAGAGCAGCATCACCAGATAGGCCTTATCACCGCACTTACCTGGATAGGTTTTATTTGGCATTGGGTATGGGTTATTGCGGTAATCGTTGCCTTTGTCGATGGAGAGAAAGCGCTGCGCAGGATCAGAGATGTATGGCGAGAGCAAGAGCCGCAAGCGACAACGAATGATTCGGCAGTAAAAGAGGAGCAAACCAATGCTTGAAGGCTTAGCGGTATGGGCACTGTTTATTTATCTACTTCGCCTAGTAGGTATGCCTTGGAATACCTATAGTAAAGCGTTTGCCTACTTAGGTGGTACGGGCTGGTTGATGTTTGTCTGGGTGGGTCTGCTTAATTATACCCCGATGGATCTCTCTGGCGGCTCCGTAGTGCAATCACCCCATATTCAGCTGCGTCCGGCAAACTCTCAGATCCGCGGTAAAGTTGAGAATATCTATGTTCAGCCTAATGAGAAGGTTGAGGCTGACCAGCTAATTTATGACCTCGATGCCGAGCCTTATCAAATTGCGCTAAATAAGGCATTGGTGGCGCAGGAAACTGCAAAAGTGAGTCTGTCGCTGGCAAATGAAGATGTAAAGCTTGCGCTTAAGCAGCATGAAGTCGCTCTAGCCGATGTCAGTATTACTAAGAATCAGCTCGATGCAGCATCGAAAGATTTGGCTTGGAAACAGAAGACACTGGCGCGCTTTATTGAGCAGAATCGTGTGGTACCAGACACTATCACCAAGAGCCAGTTAGATGAGCAGCAAACGGCAGTGGATCTCGCTAAGGCGCAGCAGCAAACCTACTCGACTCAAATAGAGAAGGCTGAGATGGCAGAGCATACGGCGCTGCTAAATATCGAGAAATCCCGTCTTGCGGTAGAGAGTCGTCAATCGGATCTCAATAGCGAACATGAGAATGTGGCACAGGCTCAGTGGAATCTAGATAACACTAAGATCTATGCGCCAACCGATGGCTACGTGACCAACTTCATCATGCGTGAAGGTCAGTATGTTGGAGTGGCACCACGTATGCAGATGTACACCAATGAAAAGTACGTATTGATGCGGGTGAATCATCAGGCCATTCGCAATGTTAAGGTGGGTCAGATGGCCGAGTTTGCCTCTGCGGTTTACCCCGGAAAGGTGTTTAGTGCCGAAGTCGAAGGTATCGTTGAAGCGACAGGTGAGGCGCAAGGGCGCTTGGTGGCTTTAGATGACAATGTTAGGCAAACTACTGGGCAAAACCTCAATAATAAGCACCATTTTGTCAGGCTAAAACTGACCGAAACCGGTGATTACGATATTCCTGTTGGTTCTGTGGGTCTTGCATGGATATCTGGTACTAAGCCGATAGAGTTTCTAGCTTTCTTAGATGTGATCCGCGGCATCGTGATAAGAATGAAGTCGCAAATCTACTACTTCTATTCCATCTAATCTAGCTCAATAAAGATAACCCCAAGCTTAAAAACTTGGGGTCATCTTCATCTAGTCTACAGCTCAGTTTGTTTGCTGCTAACCAAGTTGTCGTAACTTAGGCAAATACACAGTTTCTTCCGTTATTCTTCGCTTTGTATAATGCTTCATCTGCGCGCTTAAGGGTGTTTTCAAATGAGGTTTCACCATGTTGTTCGGCAACGCCAATTGAGATGGTGATATTAACTTTTGGATTAGGCTTGTGGGTGGTTTCCCTATCTGACTTTGAAGTGAGCTTACGGCCTTCATTACGCAGTACGATATCGTAATGATCGATTTTTTGTCTAATCTCCTCCAGGTATGGAAGTACTAACTCAATATCTTTGTTTTCAAACACAATCGTAAACTCCTCTCCGCCGTAACGAAAGACCTGCCCACCGCCTTTCACTTTACTCAGTTTTTTTGCCACTAAACGCAACACCTGATCGCCAACATCGTGGCCATAGGTATCGTTAAAGCGTTTGAAATGATCGATATCCACCATCGCTAGGCTGTAATGGTTATTGAGAGATAATGCCATGGTATTTAAGGCTCGTCGGGAGGCGAGCCCGGTTAATTCATCTTTATAGGCTAGCGCATAGAGCGCGAACAGCATGGAGAACAGATACGCGGCAGCTAGCATAGATAGCAGGATGGCGAGTGACAATTCATTGGGAAGGTAGAAGTGAAATAGCCAAATAAACTGTGTCAGCGCAATGGATGAGTTGGTTCCTGTTGCGTGCCAAACCGTATAGATGCTGATCACTATGCAGGAGATCCCAACGGGTAGATACAGGGAGGCGATCAAGTTAAGCGTACTCGGCAGCTGATTAATGTTAAAGGATGCCAACCCAGAAGCACCTGTCTTCCAGGCAAAAGCAATCGCAAAGCAAAGAGAAACCCCCAATAAGACTTTGAAAATATGGATTGAAAATGGGCTTCTATCCTTGCTGACAGCAAAAAAAGTGATGATTAGCGTACCAGCAAGAAAGATCTGGTCTTGGTCAAATATGGCTGGTGGGGCGGATTGGCTAAGATAGTAATAGATCAGTAACAGTATCGATAAGTAGCTAATGCGCCCACAGTTAAATTGCAGTGCGAGTACTGCTGAAAGCGTTAAAAGGTAATAGGGTAGCTCGTCAAACTTAGGTAGCCATTCCTGCCATGTTACCGTCAACTGTTGGATCATGGTGATACCAATGAACGCGAGAACAATTGGGGCAAAGAGGTATCGTAGGCTTCGCTCTAATACAGGCACTCACACTCCTCCTTGATGATGGCTGGATCTAGATTATAGCCCACAAGATCAAACCTATCCCATTTTCCACCGCTTGTGTTTCTAGCTAATTTAATCGATCACTCAGTCTGGTTTGCATCATTTACCGGTGATAGTTGGACAGCTGGCGCAAATCGGTCTTAACTCAAAGGATTAGGATGGCGTTAGTGATGGAACCCGTGATGAAAGTTGACCAATATTTTCAAGGCCAGCCATGCTGGATTGAGTTAGCCTCTCTGAATATCAGTGCAAGCAAGCAGTTTTATAGCAGCCTATTTGGCTGGGAGATTATCGATATGCCGATTCCGCAGGGAATATATAGCATGATAGCGATCGATGGTGATGATATTGGGGCCATGTATCAGTTGCCAGAAGAGATGGTGGCTAATGGTGATACCACCCAGTGGACTGTGTATTTTGCGGTTGAAAATCTTGATTCATCGTTAGTTGATGTCATCGGAGCGGGTGGTACCTTGGTGATTGGTCCCCATGATGTCGGTGAGGCTGGACGCATGGCGATTGTCCAAGATCCAGAGGGCGCGAGGTTTGCACTTTGGCAAGCTAAAAATCATCTGGGGGCTCAGCGCGCAGCCGAGGCTCACACACTCTGCTGGGTAGAGTTAGCCTGTCGAGAACCGCAGGAGGCAAAGAGGTTTTATCCCCATATTTTTGGCTGGGGAACAAGAGATAGTCATATCGAAGGGATGGATTATACCGAGTGGCAAGTCGGAGCGCAGGATATCGGCGGCATGATGGCGATGACTGAAGAGTGGGGTGATTTGCCTGCCCATTGGATGCTTTATTTTACCGTTGAAAGCTGTGATGACAAAGCGGCGCAGGTTGAGCAACTTGGTGGCAAGGTTTGTGTGCCGCCAACCGATATCCCGAATGTGGGCCGTTTTGCGGTGATTAACGATCCTGATGGTGGCTTCTTTTCGATTATTGAGTTGCGTATGGTGAGTTAAATAACACACCTATATTGAGTTGAAAGCACGCCAATCGGCGTGTTTTTTTTGCTGAATGTATTTCATAAGGGTTGCCATACCTTATCTATATGCCATGGGGGGAGTTAAAAAATACATTCTGGCTAGAGCAACTTTTTATACTGATTGGTATCAGTTTGTATCTTGCTGTTTTTTATTTAAAGCGTGTTTGATAGCTTGGTTGTTCAGTATGTATTTTGCACAAAAAATAAAAGGCTTTTGGCCATGGAGATAATAATGTTGAAGAAACTGAAATGGGTAGGACTATCGGCAACAGTGATACTGCTATCAGCCTGTGGCTCAACGAATGAAGCAGCCGAGGGCGGAGCTGAGGCACAAACAAATACCAGCGCTAAAAATAATGGTTACCGATGTGAAAAAATAACAGTGACAGGATCGCGTATGCCAGTGCGTAAATGTACCACGCAAGCGCAGCGGGATCGTGATGAACGAGAAGCGCAGCGACTATTGAGCTCTGGTCGAGTGGTCAGTGAGTCAGGTGGTTAATCACCGGAATATGCTTAATTAGCAGCGGTAGCGCTGCTAATTAAGCCTTTTAACCTAGGGTCTCACTTAGTCCTTAACGAGCTTACGTCCATAGATCAGTAGGTAGATCGCAGGGATCACAAATAGCGACAGCAGTGGTGCTGTGACCATGCCGCCTACCATCGGGGCTGCAATCTTTTGCATCACCTCATTGCCCGTACCGCTGCCCCACATGATTGGCAGTAGTCCGAAGAAGATGGTGGCTACCGTCATTGCCTTAGGACGAATACGCATAACCGCGCCATGAATAAGTGCTTCGCTTAAGTCGCTGCGTTTATTGAAGTTTCCAGCGAGCTTACGGTCCCTG
Source organism: Shewanella schlegeliana (assembly GCF_016765635.1). Taxonomy (GTDB): domain Bacteria; phylum Pseudomonadota; class Gammaproteobacteria; order Enterobacterales; family Shewanellaceae; genus Shewanella; species Shewanella schlegeliana. The sequence continues at coordinate 213,710 of NZ_JAESVD010000009.1, read as the reverse complement.
ATGCTGTTATTGAGATAAACCTGCATCACCACACCGAACTCAGCAGCAACGCCCGCCAGTGCAATCATTCCCACAGATACCGCTACCGAGAAGTCGAAGTTCAAGAAGTAGAGTAACCAAGCGCTACCTACGAGTGAGAAGGGTAGACTCAGCATAATCACTGACGCTTGTATAAATGAACTAAAGGTCATCATCAGTAGCATGAAGATAACCGCTAACATTAACGGTACAACCAGCTGCATTTTGGCTTCTACTCGCTGCATATACTCATATTGGCCAGCAAAACTATAGCTGTAGCGTGGCGGTAAGCTAATTTGTTCATCTAGCGCAGCCCTAGCTGTAGTGATGTACTCGCCGATAGAGATATCTTTCAAATCGACAAATACCCAACTGATCAAACGGCCGTTTTCACTGGCAAGCATAGGTGCACCATCGCTGATGGTGATGTTAGCGAGGTTACCTAGGGGGAGATATTTACCCGTCTTGGTTAGTACAGGCAGATCTTCCAGTTTTTCGATACTATCGCGTAACTCCCTTGGGTAGCGGATATTGATCGGATAGCGTTCCTGACCCTGAATCGATTGCCCCACCTGCATGCCGCCAATCGCCATCTGCACCACGTCTTGAATGTCTTTGAGGGTCATTCCATAACGGGCGGCATTTTTAAGGTTGGGCTCAATATCGATATAACGACCACCACTGGTACGCTGGGCAAAGGCCGATGCTGTTCCTGGCAATTTGCTGACCACGGCTTCGATCTCTGTGCCGATGCGCTGTAACTCATCGATGTCGGCACCAGAGATCTTAATGCCAACAGGGGTTCTCACTCCTGTTGAAAGCATATCGATACGGGTTTTGATCGGCTGCACCCAGGCATTGGTCATTCCCGGCACTTTTACGGTTTTCTGCAGCTCTGCAATAATGCCTTCCAGTGTCATACCTTCACGCCAAGTGTCCCTTGGGTTAAGCATGATGGTGGTCTCTAACATGGTCAGTGGAGCCGGATCTGTTGCCGTCATGGCGCGACCGACCTTACCGAATACCCGCTTAACTTCAGGCACAGTTTTTATCAGTCGGTCTGTTTGCTGCAAGATCTCCGCCGCCTTACCCGCACTAACACTCGGAAGGGTCGTTGGCATGTAGAGTAGGTCGCCCTCTTCAAGCTCTGGCATAAACTCGCTACCCATCTTAGTCATAGGGTAAATCGCACTAGCGAGCGTCAGCAGCGCCAATAAGATGGTGACTTTGGGGAAGCGTAGTACCAGACGTAGTGTCGGTTCGTATATCGCAATTAAAAATCGGCTAATCGGGTTTTTTCGCTCATCTGGGATCTTACCGCGAACGAAATAGCCCATTAATACCGGGATCAAGGTGATAGCCAATATCGCACTCGCCGCCATGGCAAAGGTCTTGGTATAAGCTAGCGGATGGAATAGTCGTCCCTCTTGCGCTTCTAGAGCAAATACGGGCACAAAGCTTAGAGTGATGATCAGCAAGCTGAAAAACAGCGCTGGCCCCACTTCAACCGATGCCTTGCGCACCAACTCCCAATGGGCCTCACCCTTTGGCGTGGCACCATCATGTTGTTCTCGATAGTGTTCTAGGTGTTTATGGGTGTTCTCCACCATCACGATAGCGGCGTCGACCACCGCACCGATGGCGATAGCGATACCGCCTAGACTCATGATATTGGCATTGACGCCAATCATGTTCATCACGATAAAGCTGATGAGAATCGAGATCGGCAGTGAGATGATCGCCACTAATGTTGAGCGAGCGTGGAGCAGGAAGATCAAGCAGATCACTGCGACCACAAGCATCTCTTCTAATACTTTGTGCTTGAGATTATCCACCGAATTAAGAATAAGCTCAGAGCGATCGTAAGTGATCACTAACTCAACCCCGTCGGGTAAGCCATTTTCTATCTCTTTGAGCTTCTCTTTAACATTGTTGATGGTCGCGAGAGCGTTCTCACCGTAGCGCATGACAACGATACCGCCGACCACTTCGCCTTCACCGTTAAGCTCGGCAATACCACGGCGTGCGGCTGGGCCGGTACGCAGCTGCGCCACGTCTTTCATCAATACCGGTGTGCCTGATTCAGATACGATACCTAGCGGGATCTCCTCAAAGTCAGCTAAGGTTTGGCGATAACCCGTGGAGGTGATCATATACTCGGCTTCAGCCATCTCAATTACCGAGCCGCCGGTAGAGCTGTTTGAGTTATCTAAAGCATTTTTTACCGTCATCAAATCAATTTGATATAGGGCTAACTTATGGGGATCGACGATGATTTGATAGGACTGCTCCATACCGCCAATCGTGGCCACTTCAGACACGCCCTCGACGCTTTGTAGCTCAAGTTTTAAAAACCAATCCTGCAAAGAGCGTAGCTGAGCTAAGTCATGCTTGCCTTTACGGTCGACTAAGGCGTATTGGAACACCCAACCCACACCTGAGGCATCTGGACCTAAGGTTGGCGTGACGCTGTCAGGTAATTGTCCCTGAGTCTGAGAGAGGTACTCTAAAACCCGTGAACGTGCCCAATAGATGTCGGTACCGTCTTCGAAAATAATGTAGACATAGGAGTCACCGAACATGGAGAAACCACGCACGGTCTTAGCCCCGGGCACTGCCAGCATGGCGGTAGATAACGGATAGGTAATCTGATCTTCCACTAGCTGCGGTGCTTGCCCTGGATAGGAGGTTTTGACAATAACCTGCACATCAGATAGATCCGGCAGTGCATCCAGGGGTGTCATGCGCATCGCTTGATAGCCGATTAAGGCTATCACCGCAGTAAGCACTAACACCATCGCCCGCTGTTTAATCGAGGCGCTGATAATTCTCTCTAACATAATCAGTCTCCGATTAGTGGTTCGCGTGTGGATCGCTAGCAGCGCTACTGTTTTCGCTACTATTGCTACCACTTAAGCGCTGTAAGCTGCCTTGGATACTCGCTTCTGAGTCCAATAAAAACTGACCCGAAACAATCACCCTGTCGCCAACGGTTAGGCCATCAATAATCTCGGCCTTGCCCTGAGCAATCATGCCGACCTTGACTGGCACTGAAGCAAAACGGTTATCATCACGCTGCACTACGACACGGTTCTCGCGACCCGTGAGGATCAGCGCTTCGGTTGGAATAGCGAGTACTTCTCGCTTAGGGCCGCCGAAGAGTTTCACATCGACCAAAGTGCCAGGCTTTAACAGTTTATCGGGATTGTCTAACTTGATCCGCACTCGCATTGCACGAGATACAGGGTCGAGTTCTGGATAGATATAGTCGATGGTCGATTCGAGGTCGAATAAGCCTTGAGCCGCAGAGGTGACCTCCACGGGACGGCCCTGTTCAAGCCAGCTCTGCTCATTTTCAAACACATCGGCAATCACCCATACACTGCTTAAGTCGACGATCTCAAACAGGGTGTCACCTGGCTGGACATACATGCCATGACGTACTGTAAGCTTACTGATAAAGCCGTCTTGCTCGGCATAGAATGGCACCCGATAGATAGTCTTTCCTGTACGCTCTAGCTGCTTGATTGTGGCTGAACTCACTCCGAGTAACTCAAGACGTAGGCGTGCCTTACGTAGCAAGCTTTGGCCACGTTCTTTATCTTGTTTTAGGTAGTTTACGGCTTGCATATAGTCATCTTGAGCATTAATCAGCTCTGGAGAATAGAGCTCATACAGTAGTTGACCTTTCTTCACTCGCTGGCCGACGTTATGCACCATTAGGGTTTCAATCCAGCCGTTAACGCGGGTGTGGCTATGGCCGATGGCGTTTTCGTTATACTCCACTGTGCCGATAGTTTTCACTAGCTTCCATAGAGTGCCTTTGGTCACTTGCTCGCTGCGCATACCCAAGGCTTGCTGCATGCCACCAGATACACCAACGACAACTTCCTCGCCGACTCCACCTATGGTGACTTTCTCAAGATCCATGCCGCAAATTGGACAGCTGCCGGGAACATCAGAGACGACATGGGGGTGCATTGGGCAGACATATTTGAGATTACCATCACCGCTGCTCTGGGCTGCAGGGGCGAGCGTTGGCTTAGGTTGGTTTAATATCTTATCTGCTTGAGACTGCTCTGTTGATGGTATCGATTGAGCAGTGTGGTTATGGTCAGCATGCTCATCAGAGAGAGTTTCCTCTTCCTCCTCCTTTACCAAGAACATCTTGCACTCAGGGCAGCGACCGGGCTCGTGGCTCGTCACCTCTGGGTGCATAGGGCAGTAGTAGTTTTCGACGGCGGCGCTGTGGCTGTCGTGCAGATGTGTGGTTTCCTCATCTTTAACGAGGAACATCTTGCACTCAGGGCAACGACCGGGCTCGTGGCTCGTCACCTCTGGGTGCATAGGGCAGTAGTAGTTTTCGACGGCAGCGCTGTGGCTGTCGTGCAGATGTGTGGTTTCCTCATCTTTAACGAGGAACATCTTGCACTCAGGGCAGCGACCGGGCTCGTGGCTCGTCACCTCTGGGTGCATAGGGCAGTAGTAGTTTTCGACGGCAGCGCTGTGGTCATCGTGTAGATGTGTGGTTTCCTCATCTTTAACGAGGAACATCTTGCACTCAGGGCAACGACCAGGCTCATGACTCGTCACCTCTGGATGCATAGGGCAGTAGTAGTTGGAATCATCTTGATTGGACTCATGGTGATGAGTCTGTGCCTGTTGCTTATCGGCAGGCACTGTCTGGCTAAAGCCCAGCTGCGGGGTCGCAGCCAAAGCGAGGCTTAAGGCGCAGACCGCTGTTTGGTGCATTTTCTTTATCTTAAATAAACTCATAATGCCTTATCTCCACCCTAAATATTAGTGATGCTTGTGAGCAGATTTAGTTGCCTTGTCGCCAGTAGCGATAGGTTCTAGATCCATTCCACACTTAGGGCAGCTATCGCCTGCTTGACCTGTAATAGCTGGGTTCATAGGGCAGGCATGGGTATGCTTGCTCATATGCTGGTGGTGCTTTTTAGCTTTATTAGGGCACGACTCTTTATTGGGGCAAGAATCACAGTTTTTAGCGTTATCGGCTTTTGCAATAGGTTCTAAGTCCATGCCGCATTTAGGGCAGCTGTCGCCTGCTTGACCTGTAATAGCTGGGTTCATAGGGCAGGCATGGGTATGCTTGCTCATATGCTGGTGGTGCTTTTTAGCTTTATTAGGGCACGACTCTTTATTAGGGCAAGAGTCACAGTTTTTAGCGTGGCCTTTAGTCGCAGTTTTAGCTGCTTCTAAGTCCATGCCGCATTTAGGACAAGAATCACCTTTGCTACCCGTCACTTCAGGATGCATAGGGCAAGCATAATCTTGGCTTTGTACAGCGTGTTGGTTTTTATGGGCACCATGATGATGCTCATTTGCTGATGCTGTACCGGTCCAAGACAGAAGTAACAGGGCTGATAAGGCTAAACTTATAAGGGTTTTCATAACTCAACTCCATCGTATAGATGGCCGAATGCCTGTGCTTAATATGAGCAGCAGAACAATTAACGGCTTAAATAATTGCTGATTAAGATTAATTTGTTTTCTTTTTTGACAAAGAGATATTCGCATAGGGGCGTAGCGCCTTGGTTTACGCGATTGGGGGTCTTAAATCTTGTGGCAATGAAATAGAGTGGAAATGAGGCATAGGAGTGGCCAATGCAATTTCGGAAGCGTTGAAACCTGACCAAGGTGACACACTAAACAGGGTTCCTGTTACTGAAATAACCAAGCAGTGGTTGCAGTCGCTCTGGCAGTTTCCGTTGCCGTTGCAGCAATGCTTAGAGCTGCCGGGAAGCATTTGCATTTGCTCGTCAGAATTGCAGCAATGAGTGTCTTCATCCATTTGAACTTGATGACATTCAGTTCCGTCTTGCATGCTCATCATTGGCATTTCATCCGCCATTGCACTAGGTACCATCAGCGATCCATTAGATAGCACTAGCTGGCTCAACAAAGCGAGCAGCGTAAATGCTAGTAATGTATGACGACGGATTATGCTAAGCATGATGTTTCCAAATAATAAGCAGTGATTAGTCTACCATAGGAAAAGAGTGGCACATTGATAAAGTTCACAAATTCATCTACTCAATATGCCAAACTTATAAGGATTTTGACTATTATATTACTGTTTTGATAGAAGTAATTTCGCCATCAACTGTCCATGAGTCATTAGGCTTACCTGTTTTTCACTACCCATACCATCATTGAGCTTAATACTAGGGTTATCGATGAACTGATAGGCATCTTCTTCAGACAAGATGTTCGGTGTGAACGCCTTATAGTTAGCAGCCGTTTCAAGATCGATATAGAGGTAAAGCGGTTCTGATCTCACCCAGTTTGAATCATCTGCATTGGTTTCGAATAGATCGCGGTACTGCAGCTCAATCAAATTCTGCCCTTGATCTAATTCTAGGTAACGGCTATCGACGTTACCTAATCCATTAACGGTTAGTACTTCAATCGAATCAGGAAATGCCACTGATGCAGCTTGAGATACGAAACTTGCGATTGATAATGCGATTACGCTGATAAATTTTTTCATAATAAACTCCAAACAAAGTCAGATAATGAATATGGCGATCAGTACACGGGCTAAGACTGGTAGGCAAGGCTCTAGTTTTTCCTTGTTTACTACCATTAAGGCCAATAAAAATACGCTGAGACTGATAGCCTCGCCGACTATCAGTATTGAATTGATAGCCAAAGGCGTGGATTGTTTAATTTGTTTTACTCTTTAGTTGTAACTGACTTCAGTGCCATAAATATGAACTAAAGAAGTAGTTACACCTGCGATTAAGCGAGTAAGCTGATGGGAGGGGGATTGATGGACGAGAGTTCCGCTGTTTGTAGAGACCAAAAAGCCGTTTGTAGGCTGGCCATTGAACTTTGAGCGATAAGCATTAATTGCTCTTGCTCTACAATACCGGGGGCCGAGACACAGCTGGATATACAGTCACTGGCGCCTAACATTTCACATAGAGCGTCACAGTCAATGTTAGCCAAATTTAAATTGGGCATCTTAGATGTGCAGTTCATTTGAGAGTCAGCCAATAGAGAGTCAGTGGCATGCTGAGCCGATGAAGTATTAGCGGCTAGAGCTTTGCTTTGCTCCAGCGAGGCGTGCGATTTGATATGTTGAGATGCGTGTGAACTGGCATGCAAAAATTTAGGCATAGCCATCGCAGGAGACAGAATAAACTGTCCAATCAATGCGATAAAAAATGCTAAATAGATAACTTGCTTGCGCATGCCTAACCTTAAGTTATGTAACAATGTCGATATAATTAACTAGACCTGCGCTTTGTCGGAAAAGTTGCAAAAATCATAAAATTTTTGATTTTAGACCTGTTTCCCACCTCACTTTTACATCTAAAAGAATTTCAAATTAAATAATTTAAACCACACTAATATCAAGTCGATAAGTTATTAACCTTGCGATAATCAATACTTTAGCGTAGGTTTAGCAATAGTGCATATAATATAGGCTGGAGTTGGCGCCAAAGACAGATTTAGAGCCATGTCTCATTTTGCACTTTTAGTTCCAGATCAATGAGTAGGTTCTAGTTTATAATGATCAAATAAATAGCGATGAAGTTAACTTACATCGGTATAAAAATTAAATACTTGGAGATGAGTGATGAACTGGCGAGCACTATTTAAACCTAGCGCAAAAATTTCGATTCTGGCATTGCTGATTATCGGTGTCGTTGTCGGTGTTGTTGGCTACTTTGCTACACAGCAAACTTTACACGCAACGAGTACAGATGAGTTCTGTATGAGCTGTCACAGCAACCACTCATTGAAAGATGAAGTGTTAGCTTCGCCTCATGGCGGCAACAGCGCTGGTGTTACGGTACAATGTCAAGATTGTCACCTTCCACACAACCCAGTTAAGTACCTAGTTAAGAAGATCATCGTATCTAAAGATCTATATGGTTACCTAACTATCGATGGTTTCAACACTCAAGAGTGGTTGGATGAAAACCGTAAAGAGCAAGCTGATCTAGCGCTTAAGTATTTCAAAGGCAATGACTCTGCTAACTGTAAGCACTGTCACACTCGTATCTACGAGAACCAGCCTGAGTCTATGAAGAAGATGGCGAAGAGAATGCACGCTAACAACTTCAAGAAAGCTGAAGATAAGCGTAAGACTTGTGTAGACTGTCACAAAGGTGTTGCTCACGTTTATCCTAAGGGATAATGCTCAGGCATAAGCCTAGCCACATGAGTTAACCAGACTGCTCTAAGCAGCAAGTTAAATCGCTAAAAGCCCCTTAATAGGGGCTTTTTTGTTTTTAAGCTTAAAGAAGGTGCTAGGGAAAGCTGAGATAGGTCCTAGGTTCTAGAGAAAGCTAAGACGGTAAAAGCAGGTGCTAGGTCCGAGGAAAACTAAGACGATAAAAGCAAGGATCTAGGAAAGGCAGAGACGGTAGAGCTGGAAAAGCAAAGGAAGGGCAAGGGTGGTGCTTTTGGCTTTTGCTCTTCCTAGCAGGACGTAGTCCGCTCTCGAAGCGTAGCGTCCTAGGTTCTAGGGAAAGCTGAGACGGTAAAAGCAAAGAGCTAGGAAAGGCTGAGACGGTAGAGCTGGAAAAGCAAAGGAAGGGCAAGGGCGGTGCTTTTGGCTTTTGCTCTTCCTAGCAGGGCGTAGTCCGCCCTAGAAGCACAGCGTCCTAGGTTCTAGGAGTTAGGGAAGGCTAAGACGGTAGAGCCGGAAAGCAAAGGAAGGGCAAGGGTGGTGCTTTTGGCTTTTGCTCTTTCTAGCAGGACGTAGTCCGCCCTCGCAGCGAAGCGTCCTAGAATCTAGGTCGTAGCTCCTAGGAAAAGCAAAGCCCGGTAAAAGCCGGGAAAGCTAAGAGACGGAAAAGATGGTGCTTTTGACTTTGGCTGTTCCTAGCAGGGCGTAGCCCGTCCTCGAAGCGTAGCGCCCTAGAATCTAGTGCCTTTTTGGCTAGAACCTAGCCTTGAGCCTGTTTGTCCATAACCTGCTTGCGATATTGCAGTAGGCTGAATACGCCGAAAAGGAATACCTGCAGATAATCTGATTTTTTCAGTGGCAGCAGGGTGTTAAATAGCGTGTGGAATATGAACGTCTGAAAGCAGTGCATAAAGATGGTCATCACCAACAGGATGTTGAGGATCACTGATACATTGCCCTCAAATGGAACGACTAAGTTATATAGCATCATTAACCAGGCGAATGCGGTAACAATTTTACCTAGAACTAGCATAGCTTTCATTTAGTTGGTTTCCTCGGTGTCACTTGTCGTTTCATCGAGCACTGGCTCGGCTGAATATTGATATAAACGATAGATCACTTGGCCCGCTTTCTTCTCTTTAAGCAAGTTCCAGCTCGCCGGTACGGTTAGCATGGCGATTTCACTCTCGGTTTCTACGTAGATCAGTGCATCGTCGTTAAGCCAATGATGCTGATCGATAAGACTAATGCTCTTCTCTGCCAGTGACTTTCTAAAAGGTGGATCGATAAACACCAGATCGAAGCCTTCGCTTGGCTTATTGGCAAGTAAAGCTAGGCTGTCACCCTTGATGACATCGGCGTTATCACACTTGAGCGTGGCAAGATTCGCTACAAGCTGTTTTGCTGCTTGAGCCTGTAGTTCAAAAATTTTTGCGTAACTGGCGTATCGTGACAGTGACTCTAGACTTAACGCGCCACTGCCTGCAAAGCAGTCGAGTACGCGAGCACCGCGAATATCGTTAGCGATCCAGTTGAATAGGGTTTCTCTGACGCGATCTGTGGTTGGGCGCAGCCCTTCGAGATCATGAATGGGCAGCTTTCGAGAGCGCCATTGGCCTGAAATAATCCTAACTTGACCGCTAGAAGGTCTTTTTTTGACCATGGTGTCCTCGTGATTTTGCCTAATGAAAGAAAGTGGTAGACTATGCCGTCTGAATTTAGGTCGTTATTTTATATCAAAGCACAGCTAAAAGGTAAAAAGCAGTGATGAGAATCCGTCTGAATGGCTTTTTTGCTGTTTTTATCAGCGTAATTTGAGCTGGTTTTTGATATAACGTCCTCCACCCTAATGCATTTATGTACAGCTATTTGAGCACCGGTATAACACATGGCAAAGAAAGGTTTTTTTTCCTGGTTCCGCAAGGATAAATCTAAAGAAGAAGCGCAGGCTGTAGAAGCGGCGAAATTAGAAGCTGAAAAGCTTGAACTTGAAAGAGTTGAAGCGGAGCGTCTTGCTGCCGAAGAGGCCGAAGCTGCACGCATTGAGGCTGAACAAGCAGAGGCTCAGAGGTTAGCTGCAGAGCAAGCGGCTCAAGCAGAAGCTGAGCGTGTTGAATTTGAACGTCTTGAGTCTGAAAGAGCGGCAGCCGAGCAGGCTGAAACTGAAAGGCTTGCTGAAGAAGCGCGCCTAGCTGCGGAGCAGGCGGAAGCAGAACGTATCGAAGCCGAAAGAGTGGCGACTGAAGCGGCAGCTGAACAGGCTTGTTTGGCGGCAGAGCAGGCGGCTCAAGCAGAAGCTGCGCGTTTTGAGTCAGAACGTCTTGAATCGGAACGTCACGAATCTGAGAAAGTGGCAGCCGAGCAGGCCGAAGCCCAAAGAATTGAAGCTGCGCGTATCGAAGCCGAAAGAGTGGCGGCAGAAGCGGTAGCTGAACAGGCTCGTTTGGCGGCCGAGCAAGTCGAAGCCCAAAGAATCGAAGCTGCGCGTATCGAAGCCGAAAGCGTCGCGACTGAAGCGGCAGCTGAACAGGCTCGTTTGGCTGCAGAGCAGACGGCTCAAGCAGAAGCTGCGCGTCTTGAGTTAGAACGTCTCGAATCTGAACGTCTCGAATCTGAAAGAGTCGCAGCCGAGCAGGCCGAAGGCCAAAGAGTTGAAGCTGCGCGTATCGAAGCCGAAAGAGTGGCGGCAGAAGCGGTAGCTGAACAGGCTCGTTTGGCGGCAGAACAGGCGGCTCAAGCAGAAGCTGAACGTATTGCGGCAGAGCAAGCAGAACGTATAGCAGCAGAGCAAGCTGAAGCCCAAAGAGTTGAAGCTGAGCGTATTGCAGCTGAGCAAGCCGAAGCCCAAAGAGTAGCGGCAGAACAGGCTGAAGCCGATCGCATCGAACAGGAGCGCCTAGAGGCTGAACGTCTTGAAGCTGAAAAAGCAGCAGAACAAGCAGCGGAAGAGCAACAGCCGGAGCCACAGGCTAAGCCGGTAAAAGAGGGACTTTTCGCTCGTCTTAAGCGTGGTCTTAAGCGTACCAGTGAGAGCATTGGTAGTGGCTTTATCGGTTTATTCAGTGGTAAGAAGATCGATGATGACCTATTCGAAGAGCTAGAAGAGCAGCTATTAATTGCCGATGTCGGTGTCGAAACGACAACGCGTCTGATTAAGAGTCTCACCGAGCAGGCAAGCCGTAAGCAGCTAAAAGATGGTGAAGCACTTTACGAGCTGTTACGTGAAGAGATGCAAAAGACACTCGATCCTGTCTCTATCCCTTTAGTGCCTGAAAATGCCGATGGCCCATTTGTGATCTTAATGGTCGGTGTTAACGGTGTGGGTAAAACCACCACTATCGGTAAGCTGGCTAAGCAATATCAGGCCCAAGGTAAGTCAGTCATGTTAGCTGCGGGTGACACCTTCCGCGCGGCAGCGGTTGAGCAGTTACAGGTTTGGGGTCAACGTAACGATATTCCTGTTATCGCTCAGCATACGGGTGCAGATAGCGCTTCGGTACTGTTTGACGCACTTCAAGCGGCGCGTGCCCGTAATGTGGATGTATTAATTGCCGATACCGCTGGCCGTTTGCAGAACAAAGCACACTTGATGGACGAGTTGAAGAAAGTCGTGCGCGTGATGCAAAAGCAAGACGAGACAGCACCGCACGAAGTAATGCTAACTCTAGATGCGAGCACGGGGCAGAATGCGATTAGCCAGGCGCAGCTATTCCAAGAGGCTGTAGGGGTAACGGGTATCACTATCAGTAAACTAGATGGCACGGCTAAGGGCGGAGTGATCTTTGCTATCGCCGATAAGTTTGGCATCCCTATTCGTCATATCGGCGTGGGTGAGCAGATCGATGATCTACGTACTTTTGATGCGAAAGACTTCATCGAAGCCTTGTTTAGCCAGACAAAAGACGACAAAGACGTTAAATAGCGTTAGCTTATAGAAGATAATCTAAACAGCATACTCGATGCGATATCGCCAACTAACAAGAAATCTAATTAATGATTCGATTTGAGCAGGTAAGTAAAGTCTATCCCGGAGGGCAAAAAGCCCTATCGGATGTGAGTTTCCATCTAAAGCGTGGTGAGATGGCCTTTTTAACAGGCCACTCCGGCGCAGGTAAGAGTACGCTGCTCAAGCTGATCACTGTTATCGAGAGAGCTAACGGTGGTCGCGTTTCGATTAATGGTCACGATATCGCTAAAGTGACCCGCTCGCAGGTGCCTTATTTACGTCGTGATATCGGGATGATCTTCCAAAACCACCACCTATTGATGAACAAGAGCGTGTTCGATAACGTCGCGTTACCCTTGATGATCGAAGGTTTCTCTATTGGTGAGATCCGCAAACGTGTAGCTGGCGCGCTCGATATGGTCGGCCTCTATGGCAAAGAGCGACATAATCCTATTATGTTGTCCGGTGGTGAGCAACAGAGGGTGGGTATTGCCCGCGCGATTGTGAATAAGCCGCCACTGCTACTTGCCGATGAACCAACGGGTAACTTAGATCCTAAGTTGTCGATGGATATTTTACGTCTGTTTGAGACCTTCAACGACTCAGGCACAACCGTGCTTATCGCAACCCACGATCTGGGACTTATCGCGCGGATGAAATACCGCACCTTAACGCTTAAGCAGGGCCGAGTCTTAGGAGCCGAAGAGCTCAATAGCCAAGATAGCCTTGGCAGCTTCTGAGGATAAATCATGAGCAAGCAGCCTCAGTTAAATCGCAGTAAATTACCTATCTCCGGTCGTATCGTGATGTTTTTCATCCGCCATATTCAACATGCAATGGCGAGTATGGGGGAGCTATGGCGTAACCCTGTGTCATCTATCATGACCATGGCCGTCCTCGGTGTTAGCCTAAGCTTACCTGCAGCGCTGCAGGTATTGGTTAAAAATGCCGAGACCATTACCGAGTCATGGAATAGCGCCGCAGAAATTTCGCTATTTATCGATGAGGGACGCAGCGACACGGTGATCCAGAGCTTGATCACCCGCCTAAAGGTTTACCCTGAGGTGAGTGATGTCAATTATATCGATCGCGATCAGGCGCTAGAGGAGTTTCAGCGTTTGTCAGGTTTTGGTGAGGCGCTATCTTATTTAGACTCTAACCCGCTACCGGCTGTGGTGATGGTTACCCCAAGTCTTAAATATTCAAGCCCCGCTGGCGCCAGAGAGCTGCTACGAAAATTAGAGCAGGAGCCCGAGGTTAGCTTTGGTCGGTTAGATATTGAATGGTTAGAGCGTCTGCAAGCGGTGGTGAAGTTATTAGAGCGTACCGTACTGGCGATTGCCGCTCTATTAGTGCTCGCGGTGGTACTGGTGATTGGTAACACCATTCGCCTAGCGATTATGAATCGCCGCACCGAAATTGAGGTGATGAAGTTAGTTGGTGCAACCGAAGCCTTTATTCAGCGACCTTTCCTCTATACTGGGATCTGGTACGGAATCATCGGCGGCATACTCGCCTGGATCATCATCAATCTATTGGTTTGGTATCTTGATTCCGCTTTGGCTGAGCTGTTAGGCCTATATGGTAGTCAATTACAGATGGAGTCCCTCTCCATTGCTGAGCTGGGTCAGCTAGTATTGCTAGCATCATTCTTAGGTTGGTTAGGATCTTACCTTTCGGTACGGCAACACTTAAGAGCGATAGAGCCAACATAAACTGACGGCAATGCTTAAAAGGTGAACTTTTTTTCATTTGCCTTGCCTATAACTAGGTGTAAGATTCTACCCGTCTATAATGAGTATCGATTCATATTAGATAAAGCGGATGGTTGACATATTTTGTCAATTAGTCGATAGTTCACAGTCCATCTCAGCAATGAATGGGGTAGAACGTAGATTTTAGCTAGACCTTTGTAAGAAAGTAGTAGGAGCGTAAATGACAGATCAAACGCAAACAATGGCACTGATGGTTCCTCAGAGTAGTGGAAGCCTCGAGTCTTATGTTCATTCAGCACACAACATCCCGATGTTGGAAGCCGATAAAGAATATGAGCTAGCGAAGCGTCTACAGGAGACCGGTGACCTACAGGCTGCGAAACAGTTGATTATGTCGCACCTGCGTTTCGTCGTGCATGTCGCCAAAGGTTATGCGGGTTACGGCTTACCACAAGCAGACTTGATTCAAGAAGGTAATATCGGCTTGATGAAAGCGGTTAAGCGCTTCGACCCCGATGTGGGCGTTCGCTTGGTATCGTTTGCCGTGCATTGGATTAAAGCTGAGATCCATGAATATGTGCTGAAAAACTGGCGTATCGTTAAAGTTGCGACCACTAAGGCGCAACGTAAGTTGTTCTTCAATCTTCGTAAAGCTAAGACTCGTCTAGGTTGGTTCAGCGATAGCGAAGTGGGCATGGTTGCCGACAGTTTAGGTGTATCGAAAGCCGACGTGACCGAGATGGAATCACGCATGGCGGCGCAAGATCCTGCCTTCGATCTCGCTAGCGACAATGATGATGAACATGATTATGCACCTATGCATTACCTTGAAGATCAATCATCAGATTTAGCGTCTCAAGTTGAAAGTGACAACTGGGAACAGAATAACCAAGCGCGTCTGTTATCGGCCATCAAGACCCTTGATGAGCGTAGCCAACATATTCTTAAAGCGCGTTGGTTAGATGAAGACAAGACCACACTGCAAGATTTAGCAGCAACTTACCAAGTGTCTGCTGAACGCATCAGACAGTTGGAAAAGAATGCAATGATTAAGCTTAAAGGCTGTATGGAAGCCTAGTTTCCATTGTGGCTTCAATGGCTTTAGCGATAAATGAAACCTGCTTTTTAGCAGGTTTTTTTATGTCTAGAGTTTACCTAGACTTGCAGGTAATTCTGTATCAATCAAACTTCGTTTGATAAAAGGTCATTTAAGGCATCAGGCTGCGCCTGACCAAAGTCGTGGGATTCCATCCCACATAGGGGCTTAAAGATATAAGCAATCAAGCTTCGCTTGATAAAGGTCGTGAGCTTCCAGCTCACACACGGCCAAGAAGGGGTCAACAGCAACCCCCTCTTGGATCTCCCCGCCGCCCCCGACGAAGTTGTTGATCCTCATACTTATGGATAAATCACTAACGCTTCCGATGGGGCATCCTGCCCCGCGAAAGCTATGCCGACGTCCATGTCGGCATCACGTGATTTATTCCAACGTACTTCGGCAACTTCGATGGGGAACTGGTGTTTTCTGTAGGTTTCCAAAGTCAGGCGTTTAGATATGTTTTGTATTTAAATGGAAGCGTAAAAACCTAAGTATTACGCTTTGCTAAATCAGTGTAGATACGGCCGTGACCGTCCATGACATGGACGTCATGGCCGAGCCTCCAAGGATGGACTCGCTGCGTGTCACGGAAGTATCTGCACATACGCTGGCCGCAGGCCATTGGAACCGCAATGTTGAAAGGCACATCGAGTGCTGCCTAAGAGTTGATGAAGCAAAGGTTCACCGCTTTAGGGGAGGGGGAATGCGTATTTTGTCGGTTTACTGTGCTCGTTTTATCAACAGCAATTTGCTAGAGTGCTTAATAATCAATGGCTTCAGATTTGTGGGTCAGTAATAATAGGTTTATTACATGTGTATGTACGCTTTGCCAAATACACACGCACGTGCTCTATAAAAATATTATGTTTTGAAGGAACATATTGAATGTCAGAAAGTGAATCAAGTAATTTTGCAGAAAAAGTAAATTCTGTTGCCAACCTTGTTAAAGAAGTTCCTATTTATCAGGATGCAATACAGCCAATAGCCCAAGAAACAGGTAAAGCTTTACACACTGTAGGACGAGTAGTGAATGTGGCTTTGATGCCATTAAAGGGGGCTGTATGGGGATTTGAACAAATTGAGGAGTTTGTAACTAAGAAAGTTACTAAAAAATTGGTTGATACCCCAACTGAGCGCATTCAAACTCCTGATTTGTCTGTCGCAGGTCCAGCCTTAGAGTCATTGAGATATACAGGACATAAAGAATCATTGAGCGACCTTTATGCAAATTTACTAGCCTCATCAATGGACACAGAAACAGCAAAAGGTGCACATCCAGGTTTTGTTGAAATAATAAGAAATCTCTGCCCTGATGAAGCAAAAATAATTTCGTTTTTTGCAAAAGAGGCTACACAACCATTAGTTGATATCAGGTTATATGACGATTCAAATGAGTCACATTGTACCTTGCATGAAAATATATCAACATTGGGTAGCCAATCAGGATGTGAAAATAAAGAACTTACGCAGTCATACCTTACGAATCTCTCACGATTAGGATTAATTGAAATTCCGAGGTTGTTAGCAATGGCTGAAACTGATAAATATCAATTATTAAAAAATGATTCTCGAATAAAGTCCAAGCTAGAAGATTTGATAAGTAGCTCAAAGAATAGACCGGAACTGTTTTTACATTATGCAGTTCTCACCCCTTTTGGGCGTTTATTTTGTAAAGTCTGTGTGGAAAGTAAGGCATAGCTAAGCTTTTGCATTAGGTACAGTTACTTTTTATTTGATTTTGGAGTATTAAGTTGTTGAGTGCATTTGGAGTTTCATTGAAAAAGCATATTAAGGCAGACCCTAACGCTTAACTGCGGCAATCACCTGTTTGCGGATAACTTTAATCCCTGCGCTGCTGACCTCTGGCCAAGGGTAATAACTCCTTGGTCGCTTGAAGCGGGCGATTTTGATCGCTAGAAACTCGGTTAACTCGGCTTCCGAGGGTAACTGCTCTTGGTCATTGCTGGTGCCACTCACCAGTTTAAGAATGGCTGCTGGTAAGTTGCCAAACTTGGCGTCAGCTACAGGGAAAACAATGGCATCGCTGATTAATGGATGCAGTTTTAATGCGGTTTCTATCTCTTCGGGTTGGATGTTTTCGCCGCCGCTGATGAACATGTTATCGGCTCTGCCGTCGATGCAGAGGTTGCCGTTTTCATCAAAGTGGCCTAAGTCTTTGGTGTAGAACCAGCCGTCTTTATCCAGTGGTAGATTAAATCCATCAGCGGTTAAATACCCAAGAAACAGGCACTCGCCTTTTACCCAGATCTCTCCGTCAATAATCTTCAACTCTCGTCCCGATAACAGCTTGCCGCTGGAGCCGTCTGTGCGGGCGATACCTGTGGTGATCTGCGATCCCATCTCTGTCATGCCGTAGCTGGTGAAAGCCTTAATCTTGTGTTTGGCTAACTCTGCCAATAGATCGGCTGAAATTGCGCCGCCGCCCAGTAACATGGCTTTGACTTGGCTTAAACAGTCGCTTTGCCCCTCATTCTCCCCATCTGCATTGAGCAGTTGCTGTAACTGGGCGCTTACTAGAGAGAGGTGGCTGACTCTATCTCGAATTAGCTGCTCGGCTAAAGATAGACTCTTGTCTTCAAATACCACGCAGGCGCCTGCAAGGGCGCAGCGGTTTAAGATAGCGAGTCCGCCAATATGAAACAGTGGCAGTGATAGTAACCAGCTGTCGTCCTTTGTCAGTTTGATTAACTCACTCGAACCTGCGGCGCTGGCGATATGGTTCGCTAGGCTATGAGCTGCCGCTTTGGGTGTGCCGCTGCTGCCAGAGGTGAGAATTGCGTTAACGGCGGTGTGAGGTTCAAGGGCTGGTGCTGGCTGCTGGCTTTGGCGGGTAAAATCTAGAGTCACTGCCTCAAACTGGTTTTGATGATTTAACGCTTGGATCAGTGTCGAGTCCGCTGGGTTGTCAGCTGCAAGCCAATAGTGATGATAGCTATGGGTCTGCATCAACTCGATGACCTGTTGAGTCGCAAAGCGCGGCGAGACGGGGCAAAAGATGATGCCGCTGTCGACACATGCCCAGTACAGCTGCAGTAGCTGCGGACTGTTATGGGCGATACAAGCCAAACGGTCTCCGCGTTTTAGCCCCATGGCAGATAACTGCTCGGCTAAAGCGATAACACCTTGGCTGAGAGCGCTGTAACTAACACTTTGCCCCATAAATCGATAAGCCACCGCTGCGCTGCTGCGCTGTGCGGCTTGATGGATAGGAGAGAGCGTTTCAGTTTGCATGCTGTTATCCGTCATTTGATCTGGGTGGCTCCTGCTTAATGGCTGGGCTGCCTGTCATTGTAGCCCGTTAGGGGCGAGCGCCAGAGTAAGCCCGTCAGAGTCAGGCACTCAGAATTAGCTGTTTTACTTTAGAATGAATAACGGCGTTAACGCTGCCAATTTTAGGCAGTGGTCTTTGCCTGAACTTACTAGCAGATCTTGGTTAAAGGCACCGAGTGTATCTATGCCGGGAGTTTCATCGGGGGTGAAGATCTGTGCCAGTCGGCTTATGGCCTCAATACCTAGGCTTGCCTCTAAGCTTGAGCTCAAAATAGTACGTACGCCATGCTCTGCTGCAGTATCAATTAGCTGCTGCAGTTTTTCTAGGCTACCGAATAGGGTCGGCTTGATGAGCAGCGCTCGTAATCCCGGCAGCATCTCAAATTGATAATCTGGGTGATTAAGGGATTCATCTAGCGCCCAAGGCATCTCAATGGCTTGATAGAAAGTACAGTTGTCTTGTGGGTTTTGACAAGGTTCCTCAATGTACTCGATGCTCTCGAGTGGCACACAGGCGGCGAACTCGATGGCTTGCTCTAGGCTAAAGCCGCGATTAGCGTCTAGGCGCAGCTTGAGCTTAGGGCGAATAGCTAAGATCTGATGGATCAGCTGCAGCTCATCTTCTAAGGAGTCTTGGGCTACTTTCACTTTGACTGCTAGGGTGGTCTCTGGCAGAGCGTTAACTCTACTAGCCACAAGACTCAGTGGTTCATCTGCTTGGCGATAGATAAGCGGCACTGTGCGCGCAGTTAAGCTGTGCCCGTCGAGCTTCCCCATGAGCTTGGCATGCATAAGACTTAAACCATAAGCCAACGAAGGCTGAGTGCTCTGCTCGGCATGTTCGAGTAAACAATCGATAGGTTGCTGCTGTAATTGTGGCAGTATAGTCAGTAGCTGCTGACTTACCTCTTCGAGCGATTCTTGGCTAAAACCTGTGATTATTTCACCTTGGTTATCGACGCCGCAAAGCGGTGAGATCTCTACCCACTCCTGTCGTTCTTCAGTCTGGGCGACCAGCACGAGTCCGCTACGTTGCTCAATACGCTGTTTGCCAACAGGCAGTGGCTTATCTAAGTCGATGGCAAACTGATACAGGCCCAACTGAGTTAAGGCTAATGGCTTTGCTTGCTGTAGAGTCACGGTCATGGAGTGCTCACTGTCTAGTTAGAAGTTAGAGTTCGATGCAAAAATGGTTTTGAGTTGCTCTGTAAAAGCCTCTGGCGCCGCGAGATGCACATTATGGCCACTGGCTTCGATGCAGTGTAGTGATAGTGGCTGTTGTTGCTGCCAGCGTTTGGCTAACGCCATAAATTTTTGGTCTTGATGACCAGCAATAAAGTGGCTGCTAATTGGTAACAGGCTTGGAGTATCCCAAAGGTCTTGCTGCTCGGCTAATGACGTTGCTTGGTAGCAATTGAGCAGTGCCATCGCGCTGTTATTGGCGCGCTTATGGATAAGCTGTTTCCGCTCTGCCTGGGTTAAATCGCTAAACACCGCTTGTTGATACCAAAGGCTTAAAAACTCCTTGATAGGCAAGTTTGCGAGTTTATCGGCCCAGTCTCGATCATTGGCTTGACGTGCGACTCGATCATCAGCATTTTGCAGCCCTGGATGGCAGGACTCTAAGCACAGACTCTGTAGTGCCTGTGGGTAGAGACGCGCCAAATGTAGTGCGATACGGCCACCGAGTGAGTAACCCACTAAGTGATACTGGCTGATATTAAGCTGTTTTAGCGTGGTGTGAACAAGCTCGGCGCAGCGG
Organism: Shewanella schlegeliana; assembly: GCF_016765635.1. Lineage (GTDB taxonomy): Bacteria > Pseudomonadota > Gammaproteobacteria > Enterobacterales > Shewanellaceae > Shewanella > Shewanella schlegeliana. The sequence continues at coordinate 193,712 of NZ_JAESVD010000009.1, read as the reverse complement.
TTAAAACCCGGAGTTGGCAGCTTTAAACTACTGTTATCGTTGATTCCATTACCACCATGGCCGGGCAGATCGATACTGATGCAGAAGAAATCATCGGCTAGCTGCTCGATGATCTCATTCCAGTCCTCTTTACTGCCTAAGAATCCATGTAGAAACACCACACATGGTGCGCCTGATTTCCCTATCGTGCGGTAGCTTAACATCAGCCTTGTTTTACCCAACTTGCTATCTGAGCAATCTGCTCACTGGCTTGATTCTGAGCGACGCTAACTTCAATCACTGAAGGGCCAGAGTAGGTCATGGCGTACTCATAGGACTCAATAAAATCAGTTAAAGAGTCCACCTGATTGTAGGCTAGGCCAAACATCGCTGCACCGAAGCCAAATTCTAGTCCGTGTGCAAGGCGGTAGTAATCGGTTCTGAGCTGCTCATTAGGCACGGGCAGTAAGTTAAAGATATTGCCGCCATCATTGTTGAGAATAACGATCACTAGCGGGCTCGTTACGCTGCGGGCAATCGCCAATGAGTTCAGATCATGCAGTGCTGAGATATCACCAATAATCAGGGTGGTTGGTTTACCCTCTGCAACTGCTACGCCGCAGGCGGTTGCCAACAAGCCGTCGATACCCGATGCGCCGCGGTTTGTGAATACATTGGCGCTAGAGGGGGTGATAGGCGCAAACATATCATACAGACGCACTGGCAGGCTGTTGCCGATAAACAGTTGCTGCTCATTGGTTTGTCTCTTAGCGATAGCGCGAATGGTCTGCGCCTCACCAAACTCAGCATGATCAATTTGTTGTTGGTAGAGGGTCTCTAGCTCATCATTAAATTGTACAAGGTTGAGCGCCCAATTCGCTTGAGACGATCTTGGCCAGCTCAATGAGGCAAATTGCTCTGCTGTCGCCATCCATACCTTTTTAGGCTTGTGGCTCGGATCGAGTCTTTGCTGCTGTGGCAATACCTGCCAATAGTCTTTCCAGTCCTGCTCATTGAGATAGCCTATAAGGCGTTTAGAGAGAATGCGGCCGCCAAAGACAATGACTCGCTCCGCTTGGGCTAACAGTGCCTTCGACTTTGGCTGATGCAGTAGCTGATCTATATTACCAATGGCGCCAGTATTTTGTCTAAGCTGCGACTGGGCATCGGTAACAATTGGCCAGCCAAGCTTCTGCGCCAGATTGATGAGCTGCTCAGGATTTTGCTCTGGCGCTAGAGTCGCCGCCACTATCACACCTTTACCGTGAACGAAGCGAGCAAGGGCATCTGAGGTGGGCATTTGACTCGCGCTTAGTGCGGCAAACTGGTTATAGGGAGTGGTTTGCTGTTGCCACTGCTTAACTGGCGCGAGGTAATGTTCAAAATCGACCTTGGGCTCATTGGGATACAAGGGCTCGCGGTACATGCAGTTGATATGAATCGGTTGCGACTGATTACATACAGCTTCATCTAACAGACTCAGTAGCGCCTGAGGGGCGATACTCAAGTCAGGCGTGGGCAGGTTAAGCTGCTTAGCATATTGGGCAAAGATAGCCGGTTGAATGATGGCCTGATTGGCGCCACAGTCGATGAGCTCTGGCGGTCGATCGCCCGATAATACAATCAATGGCACATGGGTCAGCCAAGCCTCAATGATTGCTGGATAAAGATTGGCCACCGCGGTGCCTGAAGTGGTAATGATCGCAACTGGTGCTCGGCTGGCTTTGGCTAAACCTAACGCCATAAAACCGAGTCCGCGCTCATCAAAGTGCAGGTGCTGGCTTAGCTTGGTTTGCTGTGCTGCGGCAAGAGTCAGTGGGGTTGAGCGAGAGCCGGGGGCCATACAGACATGTTTAACGCCTAAACGAGCTAACTCCTCTAAGATTAAAGTTCCCCAAAGCAGGTTTAGTTCAGCAGTGTGTTCAGTTTGCATAGATGAGTACCATATCATTGATAGCCTTAGTTTAACTCGCTTTGGAGCAAAGGAGTATGATCCTTCTTGGGTTTTCTGTGGCGAGGCTTTTTTAGAGGTAAGCAGGGTTTTAATCGTATATACCTATTAATGGGTATAGATGTGATAGGCGTAACAAAATTGTTTATTTTTCAGTGTTATAGTGCTGAATTATAATGACTTTTAAAGCTATGTTGTAGGCAATAGACGAATGCGCAAGGAACTTGCTAAGTTAGATTACTTCACACTTAAGGTATTTGTTGGGTTAGTTGAGTTCAGAAATGGCTCTGTAGTTGCCCAAAAGCTTAATACTACTCAACCTAAAGTGAGCCGTGCCCTCAGCAATATGCGTGAAGTGATCCACGATGAACTGTTTGTAAGACGCCAATACGGTGTTGAGCCAAACCTGATGGCTGACAGGCTATACCCAATTGCTAAATCTATCGTGCAGGGCTATGAGGAGATGGTGGAAATAACCAGCTACTCAGCAGATAACAATCGATTAGTCATCGCTGCGCAGGAGCATTTGGCCGGGTTTTTAGTCGAGTCGATCACTGAAGTTTGTCAAAGTCTTGGGCGAGAAATGTCGGTGAGTATCCAGCCTTGGAGTGATAACGTTCAAGAGTTATTGGCGCAGGGAAAGATTGACTACGCGATTACCGTAAACTCTAAGTTATCAGAGTCGGTGAAGAACATTAAGCTTGGTGATGTACGCTACTTCTTCTTGGCTGCGAAGAAAAACCACCCATTGTTTCAGCAAGAAGAACTGACGCTTAACAACTTACTGGATAATAAACTGGTATTTATCAATTACTCAAAAGTGGGATTGGTCGAGCACTGGTTTGAAGGCTATGCAAAAAAGCGAAACTTAGATATTAAGGTGAGCTTTAAAACGACGAGTCTAGCGATGGCACTTAATCATCTTGCTAAGACGGATGATGTTTGTTGGACCGCCTCAGTTTTCTCTTATCTCTACTTCAATACTCGTAACGATATTGATTATGTCGATGTTACCGATTTTTATAATCAGGTGTTATTTCCTAACCGTGATCGTGAAAGTTACAGGTACTACTTACAGTATCATCAATCTCATGAGAGTGAATTTTCCAAGGCATTATCAAAATTGCTGCAGCAAAAACTCGCGCTTGCACAAGAATTATATGAACGGCAAAAACGAGGCTCTAAATTCTAATTAATAAAAAAGAGTGCAATGCACTCTTTTTTATTAACCCTTAGCTTACATTCTAACTATCAGTGTAAGAACTGCTCTACTAATCCCCTTACCTCAGAGGCAAGCCAGTGTAGGTTTGGCTCTTCGTTATTATCACTATAGACAAGATAAAGATTTGGTTCTTTAACGTGCATGTATAGTCGCTCTGACTCCACATCGGATAAGCGGCAGGCATGTAGGTCGGGACAGTTGTTAATCATAGTGAATATTGAGCTGTACGGAAGTAGGGCGATACCTTGACTAGAGCGTAAGTATTCAAACAAGCCTGTTAAACCCGTTAAGCTCATCTCTGTCGTTAGCTTAATGTGCTGTGATAAGCAAAACTCCTGGTAAGGGCTAAGCTCTTTTTCCGAGTTACCCATATTACTGTTAATAAATGGGTATTGAGCGATGGATTCTAATGTGATCTCTTCTTTTAAGATGGGGTGCTCATGATGACAAACTAAGAATAGTTTATTGAGTTTCTTTAACGGGATCGCGTTGAGTGAGTTATCGCGATCTTTAATGTTGTCTAGCATTTTGCTACAACATAGCCCGAGGTCTGCCTCACCACTAATGATGTCAGTGACGGAGTTCTTAGTCCAAGGTGAAATATTGAAGCTAATATCTTTACCTGCATTCTTGATAGCACTTAGCAGTACTTTAGGGAAAGGGTATGAGATCAAGTCAGGGGCTAGGATTTCAAAATGACGAGACTGAATTAACTCATTGATATTGTTTAGCTTCTGAAGGCATCTTGAGCATTCTACAATCTCTTTTGCAATTGGGTAGACTTTACCTGCAAACTCATTGGGTACTAAGCCATGCTTCTTGCGAATAAAGAGCTCATTACCGAAAATTTCTCTTGCGTGTTTCAAGCATCGGCTAATTTTTGGAGCAGGCACATTTAACTTATGAGAGACAAAGGTTGCAGATTTATTCTCATATAGATTAACGAAAATATTTATGCTTAATAAATCCAGGTCACTAAGACTTATATCTCTCATTTTAAATACCTGTTAATGATTAAATGCTGAATTCGATAATAACTAAATTAAAAATTTTATACTAATTTTATTTTGCTATTTTCAAATAAAGTTTTACTATTGTTTGGTGAGTTATTCGTATGTCAAATTTTAAAAATACAATTTAAGCATATCTCATTGAGAATAAATTGCTTTAGTTTGGTTATTATTTTTTAACAGTGATTGCTGAATGCGTAGTTGGTGTATAACTGATTGTTTTTGTTTGGTTTTGGTGGTTGTGCAAGCTGTATCTGATAACTGTGGTTATTTTTGTTGTTTTACATTTGCTTACACTGTTTTATGTTTTTTTATATTTAATATTCTGTATTTTATATTTTCAAAAGAATTGTTTTCGTATTTTAGATATTGTTTTTTCTGAAATTCCAAGTTTTCCATTTAGTTAATTAGATTTGGTTTTGATTTTAATCATTAATAAAATCTATTTATTTCTATAATTGATTTGAATCAAGGTTTGAGTCAGCTTTAATCACAATACTGATTAGGCGTTAAAAATAACTTTAAATAACTAAAATGTAAGTTTGGAGGTCGTTATGAGTGCGTCTGTAATTTTAAGTTATGCTTTCATATACTTCGTATTGTTTCTTGTTGTGCCATTTGTATTGGTAGTATTTGCAATGACATGCATAAAATTCTTCAAATCAACTGAATTTGTAGCATCAAATATCAAATTAAAGCCAAACTCGTTAGAGAGTCAAGCTGGCAGTTTCATCAATAAATTAAATACATTAGTAAACGGTAAGTACAACGTACTATATGGTACAACGTTAGATAGTCTTTGTGATGTAGACAAGAATGAAAAAGAGCAAGATGCTCATAGCTACTTGCGAGATTGTCATCTCGACTATGTATTAGTGGATAGTGAGTCTTCAACTGTAAAGTTAGTTATCACTGATCCGCAGCATAACTCAGAAGAAAACAACCGCTTCATCGATACCACATTAGCCCAAATGGGAGTGAAAGTGCTTCACTTGGCTAAGAATGATTGTGATGAAACCCTGCTCAAGAGTTCGTTAGTCGCTTAATCTCATCCGGTGTTGTAACAGCCGTTACAACACCTTTTTCCTACTTTATTTATTTTATCACTTAGCAATGTGAGGACAACCCATGTCCAGATTCTTTAAATACGTCGCTCAGATGCTGATTAGCATTTTAGTTGTAGTGGCGGCTTCGACCGTTTCTATTCAGGCCGTTGCAGATGAATTAAAAATTAATAAAAACAAACAATGCATCATGTGCCATAAGCGCAATGGAATAATGCATGGTGTCCATGCAAATGATGCTTTGGATATCCGCTGTCAGGATTGCCATGGAGAGAAAGGGGGTCACCCTAGAAAAGCGTCAAACCTGATTGGATTTAGCCACAAATCAACAGCAGATGCGGCCACTCAAACTCAAAGCTGCTTGAAGTGTCATGCTCACGATGTGCTAGCTCTGCATGATTGGACCCATGACGCTCACTCTAACAAGGTTAATTGTGCGGGTTGCCACACGCTGCATTCCAATACAGATCCTATGGTGGATGTGTCATTTCAAGATCGCAGTAAATTGTGTGTTAGCTGCCATGCGACTAAATGATTAGGGGAATTAAGATGTCTAATTCTAGAAGGTTATTTTTAAAGGGTGCGTGTATTGCAGTGGTTGGTGCCTCAGGATTCACTCTAGCCAGGGCAAAAAGCACTTCAGCTACCAATGTCGAACCAGCTTGTAAATACGCTTTAGTACATGATGAAACTAAGTGTATTGGCTGTGATGCTTGCTCTATCGCTTGTCGTGAAGTTAACCAAGTGCCTGAAGGCGTAGATCGATTAGAGATAAAGCGCGAAGGGCCATTTGGTGAGTATCCTAATCAGCAATTCCATTTTACACGCATCTCTTGCCAGCATTGCGATGATGCGCCTTGTGTGAAAGTGTGCCCTACGGGGGCGGCTTATAAAGATCCTAAAACGGGGATTGTCTGCGTTGATGAATGGAAGTGTGTAGGTTGCCAATATTGTATTGCGGCTTGTCCTTATCAAGTGCGATTTATAAACCCAGTAACCAAGGCTGCTGATAAGTGTGACTTTTGTAAAGAGACTCGCCTTAAAGAGAACAGCTTACCTGCTTGCGTGAGTGCCTGCCCAACAAAAGCACTAACCTTTGGTGATATCACTGATCCACAGTCTCAAGTTGTACAAGTACTTAAATCTACTCCTAGTTATCGTAGTAAAACCGATCTAGGAACCAGACCGAAAGTGTTTCGTATTGCATCACAAAGCGGGGAGATAGAGCTATGAGCCCATTCCATTTTGACAGCCTAATTTGGCACTGGCCGATTGCCATCTATCTATTTCTTGCGGGGGTATCGGCGGGGGCTATCTGTTTTGCTGTGTTGCTAAAGCACTTCAAATTAGGGACTGATGCCTATAAGTCTGGCTTTGTTCAGGCGGCGTGTCTTATCGCTCCTCTGGCGGTATTTGCAGGACTGGGTATTTTGGTTATCGATTTAACTAAACCGTTTGATTTTTGGAAAATTCTTCTCTTCTATAACCCAACCTCTGTGATGTCAGTCGGGGTCGGCGTATTGATGGTATATCAGGTTGCGCTATTTGCTTGGCTAGCTTGTGTCTTTAAGGAGCCTGTACTGAACTGGAATCAGGGGCGTTGGCTGATTGTTGACAAGTTATTTAATGCCATCGCTAAACACGAAGCAAGTATTACTGGCTTCTTGGTGATATTGGCTTTGTCATTAGGTGCATATACTGGTTTCTTGCTATCGGCATTAACGACCTATCCAATGTTAAATAATCCGGTTCTGCCTTTATTATTTTTGGTCTCCGGGCTTTCGTCGGGGGCAGCAGGGACGTTACTTGGTGGTGTATTACTTAATGGTAACCCTGATGGTAAGGAGGTGCATTTTATCCACAATATTGAGATCCCAATGATTTTAGTCGAAATTGTGCTGATATTTACCTTCTTCGCAGGCTTAATCCTAACAGGTGGTCAGAGCCAAGTTGCCGCATTAACGGCAATAGGTGAGGGCTTCTGGGGTTGGATTTTCTGGGCCGGTATTGTCGTTGTTGGTCTGAGTATGCCACTGGCCTTTAATTTGTTTATGAAGGCGTCCTCTAAGCGTAAGTTCTCTTACGTGGCTATTACTGCGAGCTGCAGTTTAATTGGTGTGCTGTTACTGCGTAATTTCATTCTTTATACCGGGCAAATGACAGTAGCTTAATTACTCTATTGAGGGTTTGAACATGCTTAAAGTTTTAGGATTAACAGTGTTGTTGAGCTTTTCTGGTGCTGTTTTAGCAACCTCGGTTGCAGATTCACACACTGAAATGGCAGGTTGTGAATCATGCCACCAAGATGGTGCGCCATCATCAGATATGGCCTATGAGAATGAAACCTGTATCAGTTGTCATGGGTCAATGAAGGAACTAGAGGGAGATGCGCATAAACAGCATGATGGGGTCATCACTTGTAGTGACTGCCACGTAGTGCACGAAGCATCTCCTGCTAGCGGTAGTTGCACTAGCTGTCACCAACCCTAGTATAGATATAAGGCTATAAATAAAGAGTAGTGAAAACTACTTCATACACCGCAAGGACGCTTCTGGGCAGGACGCCACTTTCTATGACTTAGCGGTTATCGCCAAGTACCCAACCTCCAAATGGGTTTGCCATCTTTCAAGGTGGCCTCTTTGTTTCTACGTACCTGAATTTAACGTTAAGCTGACTATGAGGGCTTACCTTGCTGCTCCATGGCAATGTTACGCATCTGAATAAGTTCACTGTGGCGCAGGTAGAGCAGCTCTGCCGTACGGCGAATGATCTGGTCTTCATACTGGCATAAGTGACCATCGGCATAGGCTAAGCGCCACATAGCGAGGATAAGCTGCTGCTTTTGGTGGATGTCGAAGTTGTCATTAATCGCTTCGGTAAACTCGTACAGTGAGGTGGAGCTTTGCTGCGATTGTTTAGCATCGTGAACCAAGCCATGCACATCATCGCTGGCTAAATTTAGGGTCGTTGTCAATAAACTCGGTAGTAGCTTGGCTTCTTGCTCTGACATAGTTTCATCTGCCATCACTACCTCTAGCAATAAGCTAGCGGCAGCAAGTTTTAAATGCTCTGCGCGTTCCTCATCAGAGAGGTGGGCTTGTGGGTTCGCGAAAAACTGTTTGAGCTTAGCGATCATGTCGGCTCCTAAACCTTATGGTAATTACAGATTATTAGAACCTAATTATGGCAAAGAGTTCCTTCTCAGTCAGGGCTAACACTAAGTAGGTGACTGAGAAGGGAAAAACAGAGGATTATAAAATGGAGTTTAAACCTTGCATCAGTAGTTCGGATGTACCTGCACTACCATTGGTATCTAAGTAGCCTTTAACGATATCGATCATCGGCGCCGCGAGCTCTTTGGAGATCCCTAATTGTTCGAAGGCATCATAAACCATGGCACCACCCTGTAGAGACTCTCCAAGTCCGCCCGCTTTTGAAAGTAGTCCTGACATGCCTGAATCGTTATCAAGTTTTGGAACCGCATCTAGTAGCCCATCGATACCGGGAATTGAATCGGCTATCGAGCTAAACTCGCTACTTCCCAAAGAGCTTTGTGCCAGTGACAGTAGGCTACCCAATCCACCTTCTGCTTGTGTCTGGCTTAGACCAAGTTGAGACATAACTGTACCGACTAAGTCACTCGATTGAGTCTGTTGCGATTGCTCTTTGGTCGGTTCAGCCGCTTGGCTTAATTGGTCCAAAATCCCTGCATTTGTCGGCATGCTCAAAAGCGCGGTCATGGTAAGCAGGGTTGCAGTCATTAATTTCATTGCGGCTATCCTTGTATCATCTAATCTCTCAATAATTGCTCATTCTAGCGTTTTTAACAATTTCTTTTCATTATTTTGTTTCTATGGAGCACGGAATTGGTGATTTCAATTGTGCATTAATTTATAAACTTGGGTATCCTTAGCTTTAACTCGTGTTATTGAATTTTATCTTTTGGAAAACCCTATGCCATTGTCAGCAATATTGACTCAAGCTTTTAATTTTTTTCGAAACAATATTAGTCAGTTAGCGTTTATGTTAGTGCCAATTTTATTTATTCAGGTTGGTATACAGCTATGGCTAAGCTTAGAGATTAGCAGCGCCGATCTTGAAAATCCTCAATTTGGTACCAGCCACATGGTTGCCATGATGGTACTACTGTTGGTGTTTTCGTTCTTGATTGCGGCGTTAACGCTATTTTTAGAGATCCGCTCTCAGGGTCATAGCCCATCAAATGCCATGATCTTGAAAACCAGTTTAAACTTTGTACCCGCACTGCTTCTAGCCGGTGTTTTCTCTGGCCTTGCGATACTTGCACCAGTTATGATTTTGGCTGCAGTTAACGTTAACTTGATGATAATTGGTATTTTTATATCCCTCTATCTATTCGCGCGTCTGGCATTCGTTAACTTTATGGTTGTGGTCGAGCGTCTGACACCGATGGAAGCGATTAAACGTAGCTTCAGTTTTAGTGGTCCTATCGCTCTTAAGACTGTCGTGGTGTTACTGCTATATATTCCATTGTCGCTATTTGGCGGTATGTTAGCGCAACTGACTCAACTCGGTGGTCTTCCAGTGCAGTTGGTTGGTGAGGTTATCGTGGCGTTTTTCGGTCTGTTCGTGAACGTTGCACTTTTCCGCCTCTATATGGTGTCGCGTCCAACGCCAGAAACACCAGGCAACATCCAAAACGAAGAGTAACTCTGCTCCATAGAGGCTACTCTCTAGCTTTGCAGCTACGCACTTGTGTGAGCTGCAAGCCTAGTCTGTTATCTATAAATTAAAGGTTATTCTTGATTAGGGGTAAACGTCTTGTTGAACGATATTGAGTTCGTCAATCAGTTCTCTGCCGAATTGGGCGAGGATTATCGCAAGGCCAAAAGTTATGTAAAAGATGTACCGACTCAGGCGCTGCTGCATGTGCGCAGTTTTAGTCATAAGCTTACTAGCCTGCTTGCTGAGCCTAAAAAGGTGCGCTTCGATAGCCCTAATCTGTATGACCGTATCGAGCAGCTAAATCAGCGTCGACTCATCGATGTTAAGACTACGCGCGCACTGCATAAGCTTAGAGCCGATGGCAACCGCGGCGCCCACCCGGAAAAGTACCACCTCACACCCGAGCAGTTACAGCAGTTAAGTGAGCGCTCGATTAAGCAGCTTTTATCCTTAGTGGAGTCACTGTTTGTTAGCGTGACTCAGCAAGATAAGCCTGAATATTACTTCGAAGATTTCGACTCTTTAGCGGGGCGTGATCTCTGTTATCGCGCGGTCATGGAACGAGATCCTGACTCTCAGTATCTCGTTGGCATGTCGTTAAAGACTCGTGCTTTGATGCAGCGTGAGCAGGAGCTGGCGCTACAGGATAGTCGAGAAGAGGCGGTAGAGGAGCGTTCTACCGCATCATTTAAACAGGCGAGTTATTGGTTTGCTCAAGCTGCGGATAAAAATTTAAATGCCCTGTACGAGCATGGCGTATCACTGATCCATGGTTATAGTGGCGAGGCCGATGTGGTAGCCGGAGAGCTGGCAATTGCCAAGGCCGCCGATGCTGGTGTCGCGAATGCGATGGCGTTGTTAGGCTATTTCTATTTAGTGGGCAGTAAGCACTTTGCTGTCGACTCGAGTCTAGCTCAGAAATACCTTAGCGCTGCGGCTAAGCTTGAGCAGTCGGAGGCGATGGCGAATTTAGGTGTACTCTATTATCAACAGGATGATTTAGAGAGTGCCTATAAGTATATTCATCGCGCAGCTCAGGCAGGGTTCCCCCATGCCCAGTACCATCTCGCCTTGATGTTGGCGCGTGGTGAAGGCTGCAAACAGGATGCGATTAAGAGTGCCTATTGGATGGCTGAGGCTGCGGAGCTGGGTCAGGTCGATGCCATGCTATCTTGCGCACAGGAGATGCTGCATGATGACGGTGCGATGGGACAAGATCTGTCGCAGGCAGAAACTTACCTTCGAGAAGTGATTAAGTATGGCCACAGCGTTCCGGCGATGATCGAGCTGAGTATCGCCCTTGCCGATGGTATTTTGGGGCGGATCGATGTCGTTTCTGCTGCTGCACTCCTTAAGATGGCGCGAGAGCGGGCTAACCCAACAGAATTGGAGGTTATTTTACCTCTATGGCAGTCACTGGCACTGCAGGTCGATACTGTGCTGGGGATGACTGAATCGCCTCAAGAGCGAGTGTCATTAAACAAGGCGGCAGAACTACTTAGTGAACCGCAAATCTCAGAATAACGATGCGGTTATGATGGTAAGTTACTAAGCGAGTCTAGCACTTATGTTTGACTCGCTAAGGTAAACATGGGCAATTTTCTTATTGAAAATTAGCTTGTTTCAGTTTACTGATATCTCACTTTTAGGCTGTAGTGCCTTTCTCTCTTTCATTTCAGCTTGATGACTAGTTAATCAATTTTTCTCAAGCGCTAAATATTGTATAATATATGCAAATATTGTAAGTTTGACTCTCATTTACCCACTAGGAGTCTTTTTTGTCACACTTTGATCCTGAACAAGTTGAGCAAGCCTGTGCTAACCCCTTATCGTATGAAGCACAACAGCAAGCCCTTAATCAGTTTGCAGAGCGCTACATTAAGCTCGTTTTAGCCGTCGGACAGCACGATTGCTATTATGTTGATGCTTACTATGGACCTGAAGAGTGGCAAAAACAAACCTATTGGCAACCGTTGGCAGAGCTTCAGCATCAGCATCAACAGGGCTGTGAGATTTTAAAGCTAATGGCGGACGAGCTTAGTGCTCTTGATTTAGTTGAACGGCATCATTTTCTTCAGACACAGTGGCTGTCTATTAGCGCATATTTAGATTTCCTGCAGGACAAGAAGTGTAGCTTCAACGAAGAAGCTGTGGCTTTATATGATTGCCAGCTGGCCGAGTACTCCCTGCTTGAGCATCGACAAGTGCTTACTGAAATCGATGCCTTATTGCCTGGCGAGGGCTCTCTGACCGACCGCTATAACCAGTTTAAAGCGCAGTTTATTGTCCCTAAAGATAAAGCCGCTGAGGTCTTCTCGGCTTCGGTCGAAATGGCACGAACACGCACCAAGCAGCATATGGAGCTACCTGAAAACGAAAGTTTTGAGATTGAGTATGTCAACGATAAGGTGTGGACCGCATATAACTGGTACAAAGGCGATTTTCATAGCCTGATCCAGTTAAACCAGGATCAGCCTCTGGGGATCGAGCGTTATCTTGAGTTAGCATCACATGAAGGCTATCCGGGTCACCATGTATTTAATCTCTTGCAAGAGCAGAGGTTGGTGAAAGCTAAGCAGTGGTTAGAATATTCAATCTATCCTTTGTACAGCCCCATCTCCTACTTGTCAGAAGGTAGCGCAAATTATGCCTTGAGTCTTATCTTATCTGATGAAGAGGTGATTGCGTTTGAGCGTGATGTATTGATGCCGCTGGCGGGTTTACAGGGCGATCTGCCTCTATTCCACCGAGTATTAAAGTTGGTTAAAAAGTTGGGTTACTATGAGAATTACGTTAGCCAATGTTTAACCGATAATAAGGTCGATGCCGCAACGGCAGAGGAAATGCTAATCGATGGCGCACTTTATCCAGAATCTCGTGCAAAACAGCGAGTTCAGTTCTATGAGCGTAATCGCTCTTATGTGATCAACTATAGCGTTGGTGAAGATGCGGTTGCGGCCTGGGTTGAATCGCAAGCTCAAACTCAAGCGCAAAAATGGACGCGCTTCGAAAGTCTATTGTCTAGACCTCTAAACGCGTCTGATATGCTGATTTAGCTTTAACGAGCCAGATTAAACGGGCTCGTTAGGATTATGTTCGAAGGTGCGGCCTTGGCGTGGTGCAGAGGTCGGTGCTTCTTTATAAATTGTTTCCTGAAACTCTTCACTATATTGAACCTCTTGATTGGCCTGCTGCTTTTGAAAACGTGCAAGCTGACGCTTTAAAAATACGCGTCCAAATAGGCTCAGCGCTACGAAAGTAATCGCGCCAAATAGCAGTAAAAATGGCAGAGCGACTAAGGCTAATGTCATAAACGCCAAACCGATAACGAATGCTAGCCAGCCACGGGTGCCAGAAAATCGATTTTGCATCGGATTGTGTTGAAATTGGCTATAAATCATAAATTCTCCAGAATATCTTAATGCTAGCTTACACGAATAAGATGAATGCAGGCTGAACCACTGCGCCTTCTGTTCGGTATTATGTGCTAGTTGTTGGATTATACTGCCGACTATTTGAACCAAGATCACGTTAATAAAGGTTAATCTAATTTAACGCGTATCAATTTTAACTAGCTGAGAACGCCTTGGCTACACTCTCGCAGATGATCTCTTTTACCCATCTATGCCCCGGATCCTCCGCGCTGCGCTCATGCCAGAGTAATACGTAGGCCAGTGGAATGAACTCAATTGGCAGTGTTAACTCCACTAAAGGGTAAAGTTTCTTAGCGTGCTGGGCAAAACTGGCGGGCAGGGTAAAGATCAGGTCGCTATGGGCGCAAACACTGGCAGCGCCATAGAAGTCGGGCACTATGGTACTTAAGCGGCGGTGATGGCCTAAATCGGCCAGATGATAATCCAGTGCCCACCAATCATTGCCTTCACATCGAACCTGTACATGGGACATCTGCAAGTAGATATTCAGGTCCCAATGCCCAGCAGTGACGGTTGAGAGAATAGGGTGATCTTGACGCACTAAGCACACCTGATGATCGGTAAACAGAGTTTGGTGAGCGATGCCTTCAGGCAACCTATCTACTTGAAAGGCTGATTGCGGATGCAGTTCACGCCCAGCAATACCAAAATCAATCTGTCCCTGTTGAATCGCCTGTAGAGAGTTTTCGCTCCATACAAAGCTATCAAGTTTAAGATTGGGAGCGCGATTAAGTAATGTGCCGATGAAGTTAGGCAGCAGGGTCTCGTAGGCGCTCTCTACCATGGCAAATGAAAATTGGCGGCTGCTGTTATGAGGCGTAAAGCTGGGTGGCAGTGTCAGTTGATACAGGCTTTGTAGGCTTTGGGGCAGCAACTTACCTAACTGTATTGCGTGCGCCGTAGGCTTGAGCCCATGAGCGGTACGCAGAAAGAGCGGATCACCTAGAGTTTCTCTTAGCCGATTTAAACTTTTACTTAGAGCCGACTGGCTGACATGTAGGCGATTAGCGGCGCGGGTGACACTCTCCTCTTCAAGTAGTACTTGCAGGATAACTAACAGGTTTAGATCGATACGCGCGAGATTATCAAGTTTCAAAGATATTCCTCAGTGGAAATTCATAATGGAAATAATATCATTTCTGTTCATACCTTAGTTTGATTACTATAGCGCTGTTTTCCTAATTTTGAGAAAGATCATGCGCCGTAGTTTGTTACCTATTTTATTGCCCTTGGTGATTTTAAGTCCTTTGGCTATCGATATTTATCTGCCCTCTATGCCTGCAATGGCGGCAGAATTTTCAGTGTCAGCGAGTGAGATCCAATCGACACTAGTGCTTTTCTTATTTGCGATGGGCACGGGGCAGTTACTCATCGGCCCATTGGCTGACCGCTACGGTCGCCGTCCCGTTGCCATCGGTGGCATCATGTTTTACATGGCAAGTAGCCTATTGGCCGCTATTGCCGTGGAGTTTCACTGGCTTCAAATCGCGCGTGTGATGCAGGGCCTCGCGGCATGCTCGACCTCGATAGTGGTGTTTAGTGCGGTGCGCGACTGTTTCTCTCCAAAAGAGGGCGCACGTTACTACAGCTACCTAAACGGCATGATCTGTATTATTCCAGCTTTAGCACCGACATTAGGCGGTATGTTAGCCCTGCAGTTTGGTTGGCGTTCAAACTTCATTTTTATGGCACTGTATGGTCTAGTGATTCTGGCTTTAGTGAGCCTACGTTTACCAGAGACTCGTCCACAAAATACCGTGAGTGATGGGCCGCTATATCGCTGGGCACGCTATAAGCCAGTGATCACTGAGCCGCACTTCCTGTTTTACGCCATCGCTTGTATGGCGGGTATGGCCGCGATTCTGAGCTATGTTTCTTATGCGCCAGTGTGGCTCATCGGACACCTTGGCGTGTCAGAGTTAACTTTCAGCGGTCTGTTTGCCTTAAATGCTGTGGTGAATATCATCGCCTGTTTTGCTGCGCCTCTAGTGATTAAGAAGCTAGGTAACCGACCAACCGTGATTGCAGCGTTAGCTCTGATGCTGGTATCTGCTGTGACTCAAGTTATCGTTCAGCTTGTTGGGCCACAGTCAGGCTTGATGGCTGCCTATAGTTATATGCTACCTATGATGCTGCTATGTATCGGTTTTGCTCTGCTACTAGGGCCTGCAACCAGTATGGCGCTGTCAGCCTTTGGTGAGAGAGCAGGTACGGCAACGGCGATGCTTGGATTCATTCAGATGAGTGGCGCCTCATTGCTGACGGCACTAGTGCAGCAAACGGGTCTATCGGCCCCTTATGCCGTAGCGCTTTTGATGGGCGTAGGTGCACTCGCGTTGCTCGCCATGATGGCGATGCCAAAGTTTGATCATTGGCATCAAGAGCAGCACGCTTATTAGGCTGGTTTGCGAATGCAGCCAGTTGTAGATAGTAAAAGTTAACTTTGTTTCACCCTGAAACACCCTTAGCCTGCATTGACTAACCATCTCTGCAGGCTTTTTTTATCAACTCAAAAATACGAATATTATTTGCTATTCGGGTGGGCTAAACTTCAACGGTAATATCTGAGAATCTATTGAGGTTTTGTGTCCCGTCCAACTTGTCCAAACTGTCATTATCCGCAAAATGCGTGTCTGTGCGCCAGTATTGAAACCATGCAGGTCAAGGCTGAGCTGATTATTTTGCAAGACCCAAGCGAAGTGGGCCATGCCAAGAATAGTGTGCGCCTGTTAGAGTTGGTTATTCCAAATACTCAAGTGGTGGTGGGTGAAACCGAAGATGATTTTACCACCTTGCGTGAACAATTAGCGCAGTCGAAAAAGCCTGTTTATTTAGTTTATCCGTCAGACACGAGTGTATCGGCAAACGAGACTCAGGTTGAGGAAGAGGTGATACTACTTTTTCTCGATGGCACTTGGCGTAAAGCTTATAAATTGCTGCAACTTAACCCATGGTTACAGGCTTACCCTGCATTACATTTGGATCTGGATTCGGCTTCAAACTACACCATTCGTAAGGCGAGTCGCAGTGATAGTCTGTCGACGCTAGAAGCGGTAGCCATGATGCTTAAGGCAATCGATGAAAAGCAAAATATTGCACCTTTAACGAATGCCTTAAGTGCCATGGTAGAACAAAGGCTCGCTTCTATGCCTGCCGATGTTCGGGCTCGATATCGATAAGCTTTATTTAAAATAGTGGTTTTTTTATTCGATGTTTGAAGCTGAAAAAATTTAGTTACATTTTGGTATAAACTTTTGTGATTTAAGTTGTTTATTCCTTAGAAAAACGCCGTTGATATCACGCTAATTTTTCAGCGAATAGGGTTTAATAAGCCCATCATCTTATGGTGATGATTGGGGCTACGCCGGCAACAGCTTTTGCAGGGGGCGACACTGAATAATCCATTCAGAGTGCTGGCGTAGCTACCTTCCTGATACTCGGTAGCGGGCCTGTTGGGTATCATAGATTGGACTAAGTAGATCAAGTGTAAAGCTTTCAGCTTTCACGGGTTTATCGAAGAAATAACCCTGACCCATTCCTTTACCTAAATTCAATAGCAGGTCTCGTTGAGATTGCGTCTCTATCCCCTCGACAACAACATCTATCTCTAAGGTTTGTGCTAGTTGCATTATGGCCTTACAAAGCTTTTGGCCTTGATTAGTGTTTAGGCGTTGGGCAAAAGCGGAATCGATTTTCAGGCTATCTAGCGGTAAGCTGCTGAGTCGGCTCAAGGAGGATAGCCCCGCGCCAAAGTCATCTATTGCGATGCTAATATTCATCTCTTTTAACTGGGCTAAAACATTTGCCATAAATTTAGGTCGATGAATAAGCGCGCTTTCTGTGATCTCAATAATCAATGTGTTAGCAGGCAACTGAGTGCGGGCAAGTAGCCCTTTAAGCATGGGAATAAAGTCTGGGTGCTCCAGCTGTGAGCGTGAAATGTTGACGCTGATCTTAAGCTGGGGGTCAAACTCTTGCTGCCACTGCTGCATCTGTATACAAGCTTGCTCTAACGCCCATTGGCCAATACTAACCATTAGACCCGCTTCCTCTAATAGAGGGATAAAGTCTTGTGCTTCAACTATCTCGCCATTATTTTGAGTCCAACGTAGTAGCGCTTCAACCGCCACAATGTCATTAGACTCTAAATCGATAATGCTCTGATAGGCTAGGCTAAACTGTCCAAGCCCTTGGGCATGACGCAGATCATTTAGCGTATGCAGCTTCTTCTCTGCGGCCTCACGAATGGTCGCGTTATAGAAACGAATATGGTTTGGACTCTTCTTTGCTGAATACATAGCGGTATCGGCCATGCTTAACAGTTGATTAGGCTCGTCACTTTGCTGTGGAAATAACGAAATCCCTATGCTGGTACCTAGATAGAATTTCTGGCCATTAATTTCGAATGGTGCCTCAAACAATGACAATATCTGTTCAGAGAAGGCTTCTATCTCTTCTCTGTTATGGCATAGGGGAAGGACTAGAGTGAACTCATCACCACCTAGACGGGCTATTTCGGCATTCTCGATACAGCAGGCTTCGAGGCGAGCTGCCACTAGTTGCAGCACCTTATCTCCAGTGGAGTGGCCAAAGCTGTCGTTAATATTCTTAAAGCCATTGAGATCTAAGAACATCAAGGCTCCAATCATCTCTGGAGATTTTTTGATGTTATTGATCGCTTTACTGAGCAGCTGGATCAGGTGAAAACGATTTGGCAGCCCTGTCAGCTTGTCATACATGGCTTGCTGGGTCAGCTTGGCTTCTAGTGCCTTCTTCTCACTAATATCACTGAATAAATTGACATAAAACACAGTGTTGTCTGCGTAGATCCGTCGACAACTTTGCCATGCAGGGAAGGTAGAGCCGTCGGAGCGACACTTTTTAACTTCACCCTGCCAGCTTCCGGTTCCTTTTAAAGGGGTGTCTGGCACTGAGCTTTTTTGTTGTAGCTCTAGCTTAAGCTCTAGCGGCGTTTTGCCAAGTAAGTGTTCAGCGCTATAACCACAAATCCGACACATAGCCTTATTAACAGCCAATATTTGATTGTCTTCATTAGTGATATAAACCGCTTCGGCGCTGTCTTCTAAGGTTATCGACATCAGCTCTTTTGGCAGGGTTTCAAAGCCATTACTGATGCTCGCTCGGCTACGTTTTCGTCTATCCATGGGTTTAAAAAAGACCAGTAATATCTGGTCACCATCGAGCAGTGCTGGATAGAGGGTTAACAGGGTGGGGAGCTCTTTACCTTGCTGGCTCATATGTAGCCAATTGAATGAGACTACTTCGCCCTTGGCCGCCTTTTTTATCATCTGTAGACCATATTCGACGCTGCTTCTTCCTGAAGATTGCAGTCTAGGAGAGAAATCGAAGGGGGTGGCGTGAATAAAGTTTTGTTCTAGGCTTTCAAAATAACTGAGTGCGGCCGGCGTTGCAGCCAGAAAGTGCTGCCCCCGTAGGATAGCTACTGCCGTGGATTCCGATTGGTTTTTCCAGTGTGAGAGTTGTTCGTATAGTGCCGGATCTGCAGAAGATACACGTGGGTACAACTTAGACCAGGTTAACGCACTCATACACTCTTCCCTTTTGGCATGACATCTCTAGAGGTAAATAACTCTTACTTCGACAGTTAAAGTAATTATTTTGATATAGTTTAGTCGGTTTGGCGTCAAAAATACCTTTATTTGACGCTTTGCACAATCAAGATGTAACAAAATTGAATCTAGAGAACATTTACATAAAAAAAAATATTAATCTGCAAGAATAGACTTGAACTTATCTTTAATAATTGATGGATAGGGTTCGATTTAACTATTTGAACTTACAAACTATTTATAAATTAAAAGGCTAATATTCTAAAGCGTTGAACAAAAGGCAGTGTCAATGTGAATGAATTGGTTAAAATAGGCGATATAGATAAGCCTCTTATGAAAAGGAATGAAAGTGGCCATGAGACATATCCGATCGCTCCCACTCGTATTGCTGATGACTATGACGACCTTGGTCAGTCTTGAGTCGATTGCAGCGGAGCCTGCAACGAATCGTGCCGACGCTTTGTCAGAAAAAGCGGAAAAAGCTAAGTTGCGGGTCGAGAGCGAACAGCTGCAAAAAGCTCGTGATGCTGCGAAGCAGACTGAGGAGCGACAGAAGAAAGTGCTCGAAAGACAGGAATCTGGTGATTGGGAAAGCGAGCAAAGAGAGAAGGCACAGAAGCAATTTAACCAGCGGGAGTCTCGCCAAGCGAAGTATTTGCGGGAAGCCAAGGAAGCGGCAAGTCGCGAACGTAAAATCCCCAAACCTTTTAAATAGTTAATTATTACGCAATGAGTAGAGTTAGGAATATCCAGTGAGTATTTGTCCCCTGTGTCAGCAGCCTAGTTTACAGGCTTTCCATCAAGATAAGTTTAGAGAGTATCAGCGCTGCGATAATTGCCAGCTGGTCAGTGTTCCAGACAGCTTCCTACTCAACAGCGAGGAGGAAAAAGCGGTTTACGATCAGCATCAAAATAATCCTGATGATCTCGGCTACCGTAAATTTTTATCAAGGGCACTGGATCCTGTTTTAGAGCGAGTGGCGCAAGATGCCGAGGGCCTGGATTTTGGCTGCGGCCCTGGGCCCACAATCAGTGTGATGGCGGCAGAAAAGGGCATTAAAGTTGATAATTATGATCTCTATTATTGTAACGAGCCTCAAAAGCTGCAGCAGCAATATGATTTCGTCACTATCACTGAAGTGATTGAGCATGTCGCAGATGCTCAATCCTTAGTAGCGACATTAGACAGCCTGTTAAAGCCGGGCGGTATACTGGTGATTATGACTAAGCGTGCAGGCGATCTTGAGGCTTTCAGCAGCTGGCATTATAAAGGCGATCCAACACATATTCGCTTTTACTCAACGGCAACTTTCGAGTGGATAGCACAGCATTACGGCTGGACACTTGAAGTACTGGGTAATGATGTAGTCCTGTTTACCAAACCTTAAGTTTGTAAGCCTTAATGGTGTTGGCTTGCGGCGTGAGTGTTTGCGATAAGTAATAGACAAAGGAATGAACGACATGAGAATAACAAGATGGACATTTATCTACTCGCTGTGGATCTGTTTGAGCGTGACGCTATCGAGCGCCGCCCTAGCCGCAAGCCATGATGCGATTAGCTTCTTGAGTAAAGACGTTGCAGCCGAAGTATTGACTCAAGAGGATGATTTCGTGCGTGGGATCAGCCAATTTGATATGGCCTCAAGGATGAAGCGAGAAGATAGTCCGAGTAAGCCTGATTACTTAGCCTTTGTCGCTGATCAAACCTTAGATTGGACGCCCCAAGAGCGCGCTGCAGTGACACAAGCATTTGCCCTGCTTCAACCTAAGCTGAAGGCATTGAAAGTAGTGTTACCTATGCCCATTGAGTTTATTAAGACGACTGGGCTAGAGGAGGGCGGCGCCGCTTATACTCGTGGGCAGGCTATCGTGCTGCAGCAGAAGCAGCTTGCCAACGAGCCAAGGCTGCCAGGCTTAATCGCCCATGAATTATTACATATATACTCTCGCTTCAATCCTGAAATGAAGCGAAAGCTTTATCAAGCGATCGGCTTCTATCCTGTGGGGGAAATCGTTTTCCCCACATCGGTTGCTAAGCAAAAAATAACCAACCCAGATGCACCGATTAATGACTTTGCCATCAGGGTCAGTTACCAGGGGAAAATGGTCTGGGTGGTGCCGATTCTGTACTCAGATGACAAGCAATACAGCTTAGAGAGGGGCGGTGAGTTTTTCGATTACCTCGAGTTCATGTTCGTGGTTATCGGCAGTGATGAGCAGCCTAATATGGCAGCTTATGATCCTAATGATGCACAAATTGTAAAGGTATCTGAATTTAAAGGCTTCTTTAACCAGATCGGCCGCAATACTAACTATATTATTCATCCCGAAGAGATCATCGCAGAGAACTTCTCCTTCTTGATGACAGGGGAAACCGAGCTTAAGTCGCCGCAGTTGCTACATGAGATAGAACAGGTGTTTTTAGCACAGTAAGCTAAGCACTTTCAGTGTTTAAGTCGCTCTTGAGTGTGACTGCTTAGAGGGGCCTAACCCTTTGAATCGCTAGTGGTTACTGGTTTAGGTGCTGCAAGATGATTTGCTGCACCAAGCGTTCGCTCTTTTCTTCATCGGCATCGAGCGTAAACCCATATTGAGCGAGTCTTGAAGAGGGATCCAGCTCTTGCTGGTTTTTGATGGTGATAGAGATACTCTCCTCCTCGCCATTGAAATCCATCTTAAGTCGATATTGGCTATCGACGTTAAAGTGACCTCTCGCCTCGCTGACAAAGGCTCCTCCTTTAATGGAGATATCCCTTAGGTAGCCTGTCGAAATGGTCTCATCTGAGTCTATCGTTGTAAGGCTGGCGCATATATTGATTGGAATGCGTGAGTGCTGCCTGAGGGAGACCGTTTGCAGCTCTTTTGGGTAGCGGATGACAATCCAGCGCCCAACCACTGTGATAATTTGGTGAATATTACTTCTAAAGGCTAAGATACTGGCATCTTGTTCATCGCTATTGACCACCCTAATTATTACGCTCTGCTTGTCGGTGATAAACGCACTCGAACCTCGCCAAGCCTTATCATTGCCATGGGCTAAGATCACTGCACGTCCGGGATCCACACCGATTAAGCGACTGCGAAGACGTATGGTTTTTGTCGGCGTCAGCAGTTGTAGATGCACCTCAGTATTGCAGGCGAGATTATCTAATGTGCTGAAATCCTTTTCTGATGACATAAGCGTCCTTCGGTCAATGAAATAGGTTATAAAGCGAAATTATACTAAGCGTAATTGAAGTTAGCATGCTACTCGTCTTATGTCTGATTAACCAGAGCTTACAAATGTTTGTCACTGTTCATTTGATTTTCATGACAATTTGCTTTTTGATGTTAACAGATTTTATTGTGGTTAATGATCGCACAGTGCTAATCACTGCCGTTCAGAGTCAAGATCGGGGAATGACATTCCGCCATTTTTTGATGGCGAGGGTGCTTAAACAAGGAGCGAATAATGAAACGCTATACAAAGGCGTTGATACTGTCTATTGGCCTGCTACTAGCGACGCCAATGGTACAAGCAACGCAGGCCAAAGATATCCAGAGTTTTACTTTGGATAACGGCATGAAGATCATGGTACTGGAAGATAGCTCAATACCTAACGCCAATATGTACCTTTTTTGGAAGGTGGGTTCACGCAATGAGGTGCCGGGGATCACCGGGATCTCCCACTTCTTCGAACATATGATGTTTAACGGTTCGAAGAAATATGGCCCTAAGATGTTCGACCGCACCATGGAAGCTGCGGGCGGGGCAAACAACGCCTATACCACCGAGAACCTCACCGTCTATACCGACTGGTTCCCTGCCAATGCTCTTGAAACCATTTTTGATCTCGAAGCCGATCGTATCGAGAACCTCGATATCAATGAGCAGATGGTCGAGAGTGAGCGTGGTGTCGTGGCCTCAGAGCGATTAACCGGGCTGGAAAATTCTAACTGGCGTGTATTGCAAGAAGAGCTTAAAGGCGCCGCCTTTAGAGCGCACCCTTATAGCTGGTCGGTTATCGGTCATGAGTCAGATATTGCCGCTTGGACGTTAGAGGATTTGACCCAATACCACAAAACCTATTACGCACCGAACAATGCCGTTGTAGTGATTGCCGGTGATGTGAAGCTGGCCGACGTGAAGAAATTAGCCGATAAATATTTTGCCCCCATTCCTGCACAAGCCCCTCCAAGAGAGGTGAAAACCGTAGAGCCGTTACAAAAAGGTGAGCGCCGCGTCTTCGTACAAAAGGCATCGGTAAGTACCCCTAATGTGATGCTGGGCTACCATATTCCGGCCACCTCAAATGCCGACTATTATGCGCTGGATCTACTGTCATCAATTTTGACCACGGGTAACAGCTCACGCATGTATCAAGGCCTAATCGACAAGCAGGTCGCCATCGAAGTCGATACCTATATGCCGATGTCATTCGACCCTAACCTGTTTTACGTGATGGGCGTTGCGAACCCTGGTGTGACAGCGCCAGAGCTCGAAGATGCGATGATCAGTGAGATCAATCGCATTGCTCGCGACGGTGTAACTGAAGAGGAGCTTGAGAAGGTAAAAAATATCAAGCTAATGGGCTTTTATCGCGCCATGGAAACAATCAACGGTAAGGCCAATACCATAGGCACCTATGAGTTGTTCTTTGGTAGTTACGACAAGCTGTTTAACGCACCTGAGGCCTATAACAAGGTGACGCCGCAAGATATTCAGCGTGTGGCGCAAACTTACCTGAAACGTGCAAATCGCACCGTTGCCGTACTGGCTGCAACCGAGGAGGCTGACCAATGAGAAAGTGTAATTCAACCCTAAGCACCTCGGCAGCCCTGCTGCAATCAAAGAAGCTGCTCACGGCGATGGCCGTTGCGGGAACACTGGCGCTCACTGGCTGCGCCGTCACAGATGCACCCAAGTCAGTCGATACTGGCAGCTTTAGTGTTCCTGCCTATCAAAAGATAACGCTTTCTAACGGCTTAACCGTATA
Organism: Shewanella schlegeliana; assembly: GCF_016765635.1. Lineage (GTDB taxonomy): Bacteria > Pseudomonadota > Gammaproteobacteria > Enterobacterales > Shewanellaceae > Shewanella > Shewanella schlegeliana. The sequence continues at coordinate 169,780 of NZ_JAESVD010000009.1, read as the reverse complement.
TATGATGCCCCAGCGTGAAGTGCCACTCATCACTGTGGACGCTATAGTTCGAGCGGGAGCCGTCAACGACACCACTTCAGGTGTCGCAGAGATGACCGCTGCAGGCTTGATGCTAGGTGCTGGCGGTAAGAGCAAGCTTGAGATAGAGCAAGAGGTGGATTTCTTAGGGGCAAGCTTAAGCAGTGGTGCCGGTAAAGAGGGCAGTTATATCAGTGCTAACTTTATGGCGAAAGACGCTGACAAGATGCTGCCGCTAATCAAGGATATGTTGCTTGCGCCAGATTTTGACGCCACTGAGTTCGATAAGTTGCGCCAGCGAGAAATCGCCGGCTTATCGCAATCGAAAGAGAGCCCGCGAGCGGTGATCAGTCGCTACTTCGATAAGCAGGTTTTCGGTGAGCATCCCTACGGTAATGCCACTTCGGGTAACAGTGATTCGTTAGCACAGCTTACTATTGCGCAGCTGCGCGCTTTCCATAAGAGCTACTATCAGCCATCGAATACCGCCATTAGCGTGGTGGGTGACTTTGAACCTGCACAGATGCAGGCCAAGCTAGAAAGTCTGTTCGCAGATTGGCAAGACTCTGAGCCTGTCACCTTAGTCGATCTGTCAAAAGGTCTACCTAAGTTGGATGAGGCCGATGTGTTGCTGGTGGATAAAGCTGATGCTATCGAGACTACCTTCTTGATTGGCGGTATGGGCATTCGCCGTGATAACCCAGATTTTGTTGGGCTCACAGTGGTCAATACTATCTTAGGTGGCCGCTTTACCTCATGGCTAAATGATGAGTTACGCGTCAATGCCGGTCTAACCTATGGTGCGCGTTCAGGCTTTAGTGCCTACTCTGCCGCAGGTACTTTTAAGATCAGCACCTTTACTAAGACGGCAACCACCAAGGAAACCATCGACCTTGCACTGAAGACCTACGCAAGGCTGTGGCAGCAGGGGTTAGATCAAGCCACCTTGGACTCAGCTAAAGCCTACGTGAAGGGCCAGTTCCCGCCTAAGTATGAGACCAGCGCTCAACTTGCAGGACTGATGACAGATATGTACCTGTATGGTTTTGACGATGCCTTTATCAATGAGTTTCAGGCTAAGGTGGATGGCTTAACGCTAGAGGAATCAAAGCGACTCATCGACACTTACTTCCCGAAGCAGAACCTACAGTTTGTCATCATAGGTAATGCGGCCAAGATAGCGCCGATTGCCAAAGAGTATGGTAAGGTTAAGCAGGTTGATATCACCGAAGTCGGTTTTGGTGGCTAGGCTCTATTAGAGTTAGCTCGATTAGTGCTGTAAACGCTTAAATATACACAGCAAAAAGCCGCGACTATCGCGGCTTTTTTATGTCTGGAACAGTTATGTCAGAAACGAGCCCATGGATGGGCTGTTTTTGGCTTGTGTCTGGAGCCACCGACTAGCCATCAGGCGGCTCTATATCAGTCAGTGAAGCTCAATCTCCAATGGCTCTGCAATCCCAATCCAAATCCCAATCTCAGTTTCAAACCACCAAAGTTAAGCTTGCTAGTGAAAAGGTGGGGGCTTTCTGTTAGTGCTGGTTTTTAATACTAACTTTCTTAACTCTCTTAGTGATGTTTAGTAATCACCAAATCCACAAAATGCTTCACAGGAATTAACACCAACTAGGGTATTTTACTGTGAAAAAATCAATCATCGCCTTGTCTGTTTTATCTGTTCTGTCTATTAATCTAGCAAATGCAGCAAGCTCAATTGAGCGCCAAGTTAAAGAAAATAAAGGTGACATCGACTTTATTTACGAAGTCACTCATCGGCAAGATAAAGATATTATGAAGCTTGAGTATGAGGCAACTCAAAGTCGCAATGACATCAATCAAATCAATGGCAACTTTGATGCGATGGCTGACGTAGTAGAGAGCCACCAAGAGTCACTAATTAACCTTGAGTCGGTAACTAATAGCTTGCATAGATCTGGTGAGATGGAAGCTGCTCGTTTAGAAAAGCGTATCGATGAAGTTGCAAGCAATAGCTATGATGATGCACAGCTTCGCGCTGATGGACGAGAGTTTGTTAACTCTCGCTTACAAAGCTTAGATAGCTCAGTGCAAACACGTATGCAGGATCTATCTGCTGATGTCGATACTCGCCTAAATTCGGCTTATACCTCTGGTGCAGATGAAGCCGCTCGTCTTGATGAGCGCATTGACTCTATCAATACTGACAAGTTTGATGATGCTCAGCTTCGCGCTGATGGACGAGAGTTTGTTAACTCTCGCCTACAAAGCTTAGATAGCTCAGTGCAAACACGTATGCAGGATCTATCTGCTGATGTCGATACTCGTCTAAATTCGGCTTATACCTCTGGTGCTGATGAAGCGGCACGTCTTGATAAGCGTATCGATGATATTGCTTTTGATGATTCAGCGCTTCGCAAGGATGGCGTTCAAGCACTAAACAGCATGACTAAAGCAGGCTTTAATGAAGCGGCACGCCTAGATAAGCGTATCGATGATATCGCTTTTGATGATTCAGCATTGCGTAAAGACGGTGTTCAAGCACTAAACAGCATGGCAAAAGCTGGCTTTAATGAAGCGGCACGCCTCGATAAGCGTATCGATGATATCTCTTTTGATGATTCAGTGCTTCGCAAGGATGGCGTTCAAGCACTAAACAGCATGACTAAAGCAGGTTTTAATGAAGCTGCTCGCCTAGATAAGCGTATCGATGATATCGCTTTTGATGATTCAGCATTGCGTAAAGACGGCGTTCAGGCATTAAACAGCATGGCTAAAGCTGGTTTTAATGAAGCTGCTCGCCTAGATAAGCGTATCGATGATATCGCTTTTGATGATTCAGCATTGCGTAAAGACGGTGTTCAAGCACTAAAAAGCATGGCAAAAGCAGGCTTTAATGAAGCGGCTCGTCTCGATAAGCGTATCGACGATATCGCATTTGATGATTCAGCATTGCGTAAAGACGGCGCCCATGCACTAAACAGCATGGCTAGAGCTGGTATTAATGAAGCGGCACGCCTCGATAAGCGTATCGACAGAATTAATCGTGATGGTTATGACGATACTCAACTAAGACGAGAAGCATCAGAGTATGCTGCTCACGTAAATAAAGATGTAGATAATCTATTTAAGGGAGTTAGTCAAAATTTCCACGCAATTACCGATCTTAAGCTAGAACATGAGGTTTTAGCTGATAAAGGTGAGGTTGCTTATAATTCTCTGCGTGCTGAAGGCGCACGTGAAGTGGCGAAGCTAGAGTCGGTGGCTAATGGTGTCCAACGCACAGGCGAAATTGAACGTGTGAAGATGAATAACTCAATCCGTAAAGATGCAGAGCAGGCGCTAAACAGCATGACTAAAGCAGGCTTTAATGAAGCGGCACGTCTCGATAAGCGTATCGATAATATCTCTTTTGATGATTCAGCATTGCGTAAGGATGCAGAGCAGGCATTAAGTGGTTTAAGCAAAGGTGTTGATTCACGTATGAACCATCTTGCCAACTCGGGTGCTGATGAAGCGGCGCGTCTTAATAAGCGTATCGATGATATCTCTTTTGATGATTCAGCATTGCGTAAAGATGCAGAGCAGGCATTAAGTGGTTTAAGCAAAGGTGTTGATTCACGTATGAGCCATCTTGCCAACTCGGGTGCAGATGAAGCGGCGCGTCTAGATAAGCGTATCGATGAAGTTGCTGAGAAGGGCTATGACGACAGCCAGATCCGCAAAGACGGTCAGGTAGCTTACGATGACGCATTAGCTAAGGGCGAGGGGGCTTACAAAGACCTAGCAGCTAAAGGTCAAGACTACGTTGATACTAAATTCCAAAACCTTGATGGTGACTTCAAAGAAGCGCAACAAGCTATGGTTGTGGTTCAAAAGCAAACTCGCCAAAACCATGAACATATTGGTGAAAACCGTCAGCGCATTGCAGACGTTGCTGCAGAAGTTGAAGCGGCTAAGAACAGTGGTGGCACAGTGATTACCGATGACGATCTGAAAGCGGCGCGTGCAGAAGCTAATCAAATTGCTAATAACGCGGCAAACAAGGCGATAGAAGACGCAGTGAGCAATGTCGAGATCGATGCTGACACAGCAAAGGCTGTTGAAGCTGAAGTGGCTAAGGTTGCCGAGAAGGCAATTGCTGAGGCGGTATCGAAGGTGGATACAGATGCAGCTTTGAAAGAGTTTTTTGACACGCTCAGCAAGCAAGACCGTGCAATCCGTGGTGATGGTGCGGCTCAGGTTGCGCGTTTAGATGGCCGTATTGATGCCAATACCAAGGCTATCGAGGAAAACAGCAAGAAGATTGAAGCGCTTGAAAATCGTATTGATGGCTTCCAAGATTACATGAATGAAAACGCTGCTATGACCAACGCATTATCGGGTCTACCTCAGCCATACGGTGTGGGTAAAGTGCAAGTGGGTGTGGGTCTAGGTTTCGCCAGTGACAAGAAAGCCGTTGCCATTGGTATGGGCTATCGTGCAACTGACGCAGTCGTTATCCGCGCGGGTATCTCTAAGTCAGCTGGCAGTCGTGGCGATGTCCAAGGCAACCTAGCTGTAGGTTACGAGTTCTAAAGTTTAAGAACCCTTGCCAAGGATGGCGAACCTAACAGGAGCTAGCTGGTTAAGAGATAAAGGTAAATGGATTTAGTTATAAAAAAGCCGCGACTAACGCGGCTTTTTTATGTCTGGAACATTGATGGCAAAAGCCCATGGATAGCCAGATTTTAGCTTTATGTCTGGAACATTTATGTCAGAAACGAGCCCATGGATGGATAGCTTTTGGCTTTATGTCTGGAACATTTATGTCAGAAACGAGCCCATGGATGGCCAGCTTTTGGCTTTATGTCTGGAACAGTTATGACAGAAACGAGCCTATGGACGGATAGCTTTTAGCATTATGTCAGGAACTTTATACGCCGGCGTAATCTAACTGGCGCCATGCTTCATAGCTGATAATCGCTACGGCATTTGACAGATTGAGGCTGCGGCTGGTGGACATCATAGGAATACGCAGACGCTGCTCAGTTGGAATCGAATCGATAATATCGGCGGGTAGGCCACGGCTTTCTGGGCCGAATAGCAACACATCGTCCTGCTTAAAAGTCAGCTCTGAGTGCGGACGACTGCCTTTAGTGGTACAGGCCATGATGCGCTTGCCGTCCATCGCTTCAAGGAACGCCTCGAAGTTCTTATGGTGGGTCACATTGGCAAGATCGGCATAGTCTAATCCCGCGCGGCGTAGTTTTTTATCTTCCAAATCGAAGCCTAACGGTTCAATCAGATGCAGCTTGCAGCCGTTGTTAGCGATTAAGCGGATGATATTACCGGTATTTGGAGCGATTTCGGGTTCGTAAAGCGCGATATGGAACATGCTGGCCTACCTAAAAATTGGTGAGCCGAGATTATACGGCAAAAAATCGAACACGGAAAACGGATGTTGTTAGCGTTCGCTGGCGATAAAGGTGTGAGCGATATGCGATGACTCTCGTGAATATTGGTCTTAGCAATATACCCTGAAGAGATTTGCGTCTATATTCCCGTTTACGAATAGACGACTCTCTTAGGCAGACTTATGGATCTCGCTAAACTTTCTCGGATCAGCATGAAGCACTTGATCACCTTGCATGTGATGCTCGACACCCTGAGTGTGACCGCCAGCGCCGAGCGTTTATGTCTAAGCCCATCATCGGTGAGTAAAACCCTGAGTCAGCTGAGGCTGAGTCTCGATGATGAGCTGTTCTACCGCCATGGTAACAAGCTGGTGGCCACGCCATTAGCCCGCAGACTTGGCCCCAGTGTGCATCAAATCATCAATGATATGAATCAGCTGGTAACCCAAGAGGCGTTTAACCCCGCAGACTATAAGGGGCGTTTCTCATTGGCGATGCGTGAGAGTACCTTTGAGTTGTTAGCGGCCAAATTTATGGCCCATATGTTGACGCTCGCGCCTAATATCCGTTTAGATATTTTCGCTAAAGAGAGCATTGGCTTCGATGGATTAGTCAAAGGCAGCTTGGACTTTATTGTGTTACCCCATGATAGGAGTCAGCCACCGATCTCTCGCCAGGAGTTGGTGTGGGAGACGTTAATTAACGATGAAATGGTGTGTCTGATGAATCCAGAGCATCCATTGGCGAGTCAGGCGCAGATCTCTATCGATGATTACCTGAGTTTCAGTCATATCAGCATTAGCGACTCCGATCTGAATGTGCCATTTTTTGAGATGCAGTTAGCGCAGCAGTCGCGTAATCGCGCGGTACCGATCTCGGTTTCAGATTTTGGTAGTGCAGCGTTACTGTGTCATCACAGTGAACTGCTATTTACCAGCTCGCGGCGTTGGGCGGAAACTGCTTTTCAGGCGAAAGGGCTGGTGACTAAGGCGATGCCACTCGATTATGGCAAGGTGGCTTATAGCTTGGTATGGCATAAGCAGAGTATGAATGATCCCGCTTTGCGGTGGTTGTATGAACAGTTGCTGGAGTTTACTCAAGCTGAGTTTAAATGAGCTTAAGAGTCGATTTAGTGTTTAATAACACTGAGCCGTTATTGGTTGTTTAGGTTAAACCAAACAACTAAATAACGAGGGTTTAATCTTGGGCTAATCAATTCAACATTAGTGAATTATGTTGTATTGATCTGCTGGGTTATTTATCAGCAGAATTATTGTTTCTAGAGCAAATGTTAAACAGTATTTAAATTTATAAGATAAAAATGTTGACGCGCGTCACATTTTTTTGCTAACTTGAACTCAGCGGTTTAGGTCGGAGAGTTCATTGATATAGCGAAGACTCAATCGACTGGGAGTTCGACATTAGCTAGCTCCGCTGGCTGGGCCGGATTCGACAGAGCTGAGGCATTGCTATTAGAAGCTTCGACCGAACTACTTTTCAATCCGACTCTTGCGTACATTATCGGATACCCATTGAGTTACCCTCGGGTAACTTAGAAAAGCCTAACAAGTCTGTATTCATGTTAGGCAAAAAGACAAAAAAGCATCCCACAGGGGTGCTTTTTTTTGCTTTGCGTTTTGGTATTGCCGATGCAATTTAATCAAGTTGCACTTGAGCATTAAAGCTAGACTTCGTCTAACAACTTCACTTATCAGGCTGCGCCTGAACTTAAGCCATCAAACTTCGTTTGATAAAGGTCGTTAGCTTCCAGCTCACACTCGGCCAAGAGGGGATCAACAGCAATCCCCTCTTGGATCACCCCTGCCGCCCCGACGAAGTTGTTGATCCTCATGCTTATGGATAAATTGCTAACGCTTCCGATGGGGCATCCTGCCCCGCGAAAGCTACGCCGACATCCATGTCGGCATCACGCAATTTATTCCAACGCACTTCGGCAACTCCGATGGGGCATAGGTGTTCTCTGTGAGTGGTGAATACTTAATTAAGACTTACTAATCAATAACTTTAATTAGGTTTTGAAAGGTAGTTGTTTGATAATAAATAGCCACCATTTAGTCTATGCTTACATTTTGTAAAGGTTGAACCTATTTGAAAACTATATTCCTTATTAGCGGTAGCCTGTTGGCTGTGCTCTTTGTGATGCTTGGGATTGCCATAGGAGTTTCATATGATGCTTCAACAGAAGAAACCCTCGCTTGGATACAAGCTCTATCCTCAGTTGGTGGTGTTGTTATAGCCGTATCTACCATGCTTATTGCACTATATGCTCTCCGTACATGGAAAAGTCAGTTTGATCACGCAGAGAAGTTCAAAGCAATAGTCAATTTAGAAACGCAGTTGAGGGCACTATATGAATCATTTGATAGCTTTTTAGAAGGTTATATTCAGAATGTTGTATATGCTAATTCCGAAAAAGACTACTCAGATTTACAGAAGTGTTACCTTGATGAAAGGGACAGTTTTATTAGGTTAATGAATTTTTCCTTAAGTTTCTTATCATCTAAAGAACAAAACAAAGTACTACAAGAATTTGAAAAAACTCTTAAGGTTTTTGATGATGCACGTGGTTTGGCTAACTCATATCACGGGTGTGGCGATACTTCTGATTTCAATATTTTGAGGTTTGAAAATAATAAGGAAATTGAAAGGAATCAAACGGACTATAAAGGTTTACTAAGACGCCTTCGAAGGTAATTAATTTTTAGTTAGATACGCCGAAGTGCTGGTTTAATGCTTTTACAACCCAGTGTAGATGCGGCTTAGGCCTTTGATGGCATGGATGCCATCGTAGAGCTTACATGGACGTACTTGTAGCGTGCCTAAGAAGTATCTGCACATACGCCGGCTGCAAGCCATTGGAACCAGCTATGTCGGAAGCTACATCAAATGCTGCCTAAGCATCGATAAATTAAAGGTTCATCGCTTTAGATTTTCCCCACTCGAAATATACGCAGTGAGTTAAAGATTTCGCTTTTCTAACTTGGTGTAGATACGGCCGTGACCGTCCATGACATGGACGTCATGGCCGAGCTTCCATGGATGGACTTGCTGCGTGTCGCGGCAGTGTCTGCACATACGCTGGCCGCAGGCCATTGGAACCACTGATGTCGGAAGATACATCAGATTCAGCCTAAGAATTGGTGGAGCAAAGGTTCGGATGCTTTAGCTTCAAAAGCTACAACCTTAGGCTTAGCTCAAAGCCTACAAATACACAGTTGGTAAAACTAAATTTCCCACCCCACGCTGCGACAACTGTGCGGCTAACTGCTGCATCTGTGCTTCTGTGCAGGTTGGCCAATTAAGCGCTTCGCCAGTCACCCCGTGGTGTTGAAAGGCGTTGAGCTTGACTCTTACACTTGCGGGTAGCTGGGTTAAATAACCTGCTATGGCATTAACTTCACTGTCGATATCACTGATCTTCGGAATATACAGTAGGCGTATTTCATATAGCTTCCCCTCTGCGGCGAGTATTTTTAAACTGCTAAATACACGGTGATTATCTCGGCCGGTAATATAACTATGGGTGTGCTCTTGCCAGGATTTTAGATCGATCATTGCGCCATCTAGGTAGGGCATCACTTGTTGCCAGCCACTTTCACTTAAATATCCGTTACTGTCGATCATACAGCTTAAATGGGCTAAATCTTCGCTGGTCTTAATAGCTTGAAACAGCTCTATGATAAACGGCAGTTGCAGGGTGGCTTCGCCGCCGCTGACGGTGATGCCGTTGATAAAGTGCACTTGGCTGCGGAGCAATTCCAGCATCTGCGGCACACTGTATTGGCGTGTCTTAGGGCTAGATTGCTTAGGGCAGGTAGTTAAGCAGATGTCGCACTGGGTACATTTGTCACTGTCCCAGACTATCTTAGGCTTTCTCTGTTCATCTATGGTCAAGCTGAGCGCATTAACAGGGCAGGTGACCACGCAGTCGCCGCAACTGTCGCACATATCTATGGTGTACGGGTTGTGACAATTTTTGCAGTTAAAATTACATCCCTGTAGGAAGATGACCAAGCGGCTGCCTGGTCCATCAACACAAGAGAAGGGGATGATTTGGTTTACGGTGGCGATTCTGCCCATCTTTTTGCTCTACATCCTGAATCAAACTTATTTTACTAATCGCTTACCTGACCGTTATTTGGCGTATACCGGCGCATGCTCATTTGCCACTACGCGAGGTTGGCGCTCTAAAATCTTAGTATTTTGCGCCGCCTCTGCGCCTAACCATGTGGTGTTGGTACGTGAGCCTTGTGCTTTAAAACTGGCAATATCTGACAGCTTTACCATGTAACCAGTTACGCGCACGAGGTCATTTGAGGCCACGTTAGCGGTAAACTCGCGAAAGCCTAAGCTTAAAGCGCCTTTACACAGCTGCATCATCGCCTCTGGATTGGCTTTAATGGTCTCATCTATGGTGAGAATGTCGCTAATGCCCGAGGTGTAATACTGGTGATGCTCGGCGAGGGCTTGAATGTGAGCAATTGGATTAGGTTCGGTGCCGTAAGGGATGCGTACTCCCGGCGTGACATCTCGATCTATGCTAATGCCGCCCTGTGAGTGCAATAAGGCTAGGCCGTTGTAGCCATATTTCACCTGAGTTGATTTCACTATTGCGTCGAGAGCTTTTGAGATCTTGTGCCCCAGTTCATTGGCCGCCGAATTATGTCCATAGTCGTTGCTAGGCGTGCCCTGCAGAATATTGACGGCCTCAGCCATGCCGTAAATGCCAAACATAGGCGCGAAACGCGACTCTTCGATCAGACCTTCTTTAACGAGGAAGCTGTTGAAGAAGTTAGACTCCTCATGCAAAAACTTAGCGCGCGCCTCGATTAGTTCATAGGTCAGCTGGCAATAGTGTGGCAGCACTTGGTTAAAGAAGTCGTCTACACCGCAGGCCTTTAATGCCACCTCTTTTAGGTTGATGCGGACTAAGGTGTTAGCACCGCCCGCAAGTGGTAGCGAGTTATAACAGCTGACGATACCAAAACCTTTTTCATCGAAGCTATTGGCATGCAATGGGTAGTTGGCGATATGTGGCTTGCTGCACTCACAAATATTACTGGCGGCAACTTGTAGTAACTCGTCAGGGGTGATCTGTGGGTCGTACATAAAGGTCAGATTTGGCGCTATCTGCTTAAGCTCAGCATCGACGCGTAAAATCGTGCGACACACTATGTTGTCAGTCGGACCAATATTCACGTGCATAAAGGCATCTGGTAGGGTGCGGTCTAGCATGATCCAGAATAGCTTTAATTTGCGGTAGATTGTTTCAGGTTCTAGCCCTTGGCAGAAAGGCAGTAGAATGTCGTCTAGCTGACCTAAGTACACAGGAATATTAGTGACCGATGGCACATGGTGATAGATGATTGTCAGTGCATTGAGCGCTTCATCTAAGTCTTGCGCCGGGCTTAGCTCTAGATACTCAGAACCGTTTTGCAGAAACTTGGCGTAGTCGGGTAGTACATATCTTGGTTTGAATGGCGCGTTACCTTCGAACATGTCACAGATAATACCGCTCTCTTTGGCCTCGATTACGGCATCGGAGATCGCCATATAGGGCAGACTCGCTTCCGCTTCTAGGGCGAGGAAGTTCGATTTTTGCTTTGGTGAGAGGTTAGGGTCACGAGTGATTTGGGCAAATCTGTTGTCAATGGTCATGGGGCACTATCCACTAATATTATATGGATATAGTTTAAGGTGCTACACAAGCATTCTTATAGTGAAAAGCCGACAAACAATGGTTTCCAGTTTGGAAATCCGAAGCTAAAGCTCTCAACTTGCTGAAAAGTGAGCCGATTGGCGATACGGTTTAGGGAGGGATAATGCAGGCTAGCGATGGAAACTGCCAGTCTGCATTATTCCCCCTTCTTTCTTGAAGAGATTGCAGTGTTGACGACTCGTATTCCCCCCAATTACTTAGCAGACTATCTTGGCAGTGTATCTTAGCGGACTATCTTAGGAGGCTAAGCTCATGGGGCTGCATTCATTTGTCGCCTTGCCGCATCTGCAATTATTTTGTCTATTGGAGATACAAGCTAGGTTAGAAGAAGCCTAATGGATTCGCATCGTAGCTGATCAGTAGGTTCTTGGTATTTTGATAGTGATCTAGCATCATCTTGTGGGTTTCACGGCCGATGCCGGACTTCTTATAGCCACCAAAGGCGGCGTGAGCCGGGTAGGCGTGATAGCAATTAATCCATACTCGTCCCGCTTGTATGCCGCGCCCCATGCGCTGAGCGGTGTTCATATCGCGAGTCCATACGCCAGCACCTAGACCGTATTCGGTATCGTTGGCAATGGCTAAGGCTTCGGCTTCATCTTTAAAGGTGGTCACTGAGATCACCGGACCGAAGATCTCCTCTTGAAAGATCCGCATGTCGTTGGTGCCCCTTAAGATGGTCGGTTTAATGTAAAAACCTTGGCTTTGTTCACCTTCAAGCTTACATATGTTGCCGCCAATCAGCACCTCAGCGCCCTCATCTTTACCTATGTCTAGATAGCTTAAAATCTTATCGAACTGCTCCTGTGAGGCCTGTGCGCCCACTTGGGTGTCGGTATCGAGTGGGTTGCCCTGTTTAATTGTTTTACAGCGCTCAATCACCTTGGCGATAAACTTATCGTAAATCGACTCGTGAATTAATGCCCGTGACGGGCAAGTACAGACCTCGCCTTGGTTGAAGAACGCCAGTAGCATGCCCTCAACCGCTTTATCTAGATATTCATCTTCATGATCCATCACATCGGCAAAGTAGATATTGGGTGACTTACCACCAAGCTCGACGGTCGATGGAATTAACGATTCGGCGGCACACTTTAAAATATGCTGACCGACTTGGGTTGAGCCTGTAAAGGCCAGTTTAGCGATACGCTTGCTGGTGGCCAGAGCTTGGCCCGCCTCTGTGCCAAAGCCGTTAACCACATTGAGCACGCCTTTTGGCAGTAGGTCTTCGATAAGCTCGATTAGTACCAGAATAGAAGCTGGCGTCTGCTCGGCAGGTTTGAGTACGATGCAATTACCCGCAGCCATCGCTGGGGCAATTTTCCACGCGGCCATCAGCAGCGGGAAGTTCCATGGGATGATCTGGCCAACAACCCCCAATGGTTCGGGAAAGTGGTAGCTGACGGTATTGGCATCGATATCGGCGGCGCTGCCCTCTTGGGCGCGAATACAGCCGGCAAAATAACGGAAGTGATCAACGACAAGCGGTAGGTCGGCCGCTAAGGTTTCCCGTACCGCTTTGCCGTTATCCCAGCTCTCGGCAATCGCTAGCGGCTCAATGTTTTGCTCGATTCGATCGGCGATCTTTAGCAGTATATTGGCGCGCTCTGTCACCGAGGTTTTGCCCCAACTGGCTTTGGCCTCGTGGGCGGCGTCGAGTGCCAGTTCAATATCAACTGAGCCTGACCTAGGTACTTGGCAGAACACTTGGCCATCGATGGGGGAAGCGTTGTCAAAGTAAAGGTTATTAACGGGTTTAGTCCATTTACCGCCAATGAAATTTTGGTACTGAGGTTTGAAATTAATAATAGCGCCGACGCTTCCTGGTTTGTTATAGATCATGCTCACAATTCCTTGTCTGTTTTTTATGCGACAATTCAGTGTAGTAGATAAAATGGCCACGGGGGTATAGGAAGAAAGTCGAGTAGCATTTTGCTGAGGTATTTGATTAATTTCAGGTTATGTTCTGCGCTGGCCTTGGATACTTTCTTGTTATGATTTCTGTGCATTGTTTCTATGCAAAATATGCACTTCATTCATAGTTGTTTATGGCCTATGATTCTCTCATCAGTTTAAATAGGAACTTGTCATGTTTAACGCACTTGTTTTGACCCAAGAAGAAAAGAAAACACTGGCGAATGTTCGCCAAATCACCGAGGCGGACTTGCCTGAAGGCGAAGTGTTGGTAGATGTTTCATGTTCATCTCTGAACTACAAAGATGGTTTAGCGGTTACCGGTGTCGGCAAAATTATCCGTAACTTCCCTATGGTTCCGGGCATCGATTTTGCGGGTACAGTGCTTGAGTCAAGTGACGAGCGTTATAAGGCGGGTGACAAGGTTATCCTTACCGGTTGGGGCGTAGGTGAGAACCACTGGGGTGGTCTAGCCGAAAGAGCACGTGTTAAAGCCGATTGGCTGGTGCCAATGCCAGCTAATTGTGACGCCGCTAAAGCGATGCAGATTGGTACTGCTGGTTTAACTGCGATGTTGTGTGTACAAGCGCTGCAACAAGCGGGAATTAAGCCTGAAGACGGTGATGTATTAGTCACTGGTGCCAGTGGTGGCGTGGGCTCTGTTGCGGTGACCTTGCTAGCGCAGTTAGGTTATCGCGTGGTGGCAAGCTCTGGTCGCGTCGAGCAAAACGGTGCACTACTGACGAAACTTGGTGCCAGCGAAGTGATCGACCGCAGTGAACTTGAAGTCGATGCGCGTCCGTTAGAAAAGCAGCGCTGGGCTGGTGTGGTTGATACCGTTGGTAACAAGGTATTGGCTACTGCGCTGGCGCAGATGAATTACGGCGGCGCAGCTGCAATCTGTGGTTTGGCGGGCGGCTTTGCACTGCCAACAACTGTGATGCCATTTATCCTACGCGGCGTGAACCTTCTAGGCGTTGACTCGGTTGCTTGCCCATTTGAGAAGCGTCAAGCAGCATGGGAAGCGGTACTGAATTTACTGCCTGCTAGCTACTTTGAAGATGCTTGTGAGACGATTTCGCTCGAGCAGGTGCCTGAATTTGCACAGCGCATCATCAAAGGCCAAGTCACAGGACGAGTATTAGTACAGCTATAAGCAGGTGCTAGGAAAAGCTAAGAAAGGTCCTAGGTTTTAGGGAAAGCAAAGCCGGAAAAGCCGAAAAAGCGGCAAGGGTGGTGCTTTTGGTCTTTGCTGTTCCTAGTAGGGCGTAGTCCGCTCTCGCAGCGAAGCGCCCTAGGATCTAGGACCTTCTTTTAAAGCTGAGACGAACGGCCTGCGGCCTTACGGAACGCTGCGCTTACGGAAAAGGTGGAAAAGCCGAAAAAGCTAAGAAGCGGCAAAGGTACTGTTTTAGTCTTTGCTGTTCCTAGCAGGGCGTAGCCCGCCCTCGGAGCGCTGCGTCCTAGGATCTAGGACCTTCTTTTAAAGCTGAGACGAACGGCCTGCGGCCTTACGGAACGCTGCGCTTACGGAAAAGATGGAAAAGCCGAAAAAGCTAAGAAGCGGCAAAGGTACTGTTTTAGTCTTTGCTGTTCCTAGCAGGGCGTAGTCCGTCCTCACAGCGAAGCGTCCTAGGGCCTAGGTTTTAGGAAAACCTAATTCATTACAGGTTTTGCGGCGTCTGTGACAACAATTCTTTGATCGCATTTGCTATCTCTTCACGTAGCCACCTTTGTGCTTTGTCTTGATCGCAGCGAGAATGCCAAAACAGGTTGTAATCTAAGCTTTGAAGCTTAAAGGGCAGCGGTTTCACTTTCAGTTTATGTCGCTGCGCGGCCATTTCAGCCATGCCTTCCGGCAGGGTAATAATCAGCGGATTAACCGACTGCAGTGCCAGCGCAGTATCTAAGTGTGGGGTTCTTAGTAGCTCGGTGCGTGGCGGATACTGGCTAATGGCATCATCGAGCAACGCCTTCACCCCGTCGCTAATGGCAATTGTTGCATGGGGGTAGTGCAGATAATCTTCTAGGGTGATATCGCTATTCGCCAGCGGATGATTGGGTGACAGTAAGCAGCTGACTCCCACCTTGCCGAGAAAGGTCTGCTGTAAATTTCCGGTTTGTCCAATGGCGCGGCAGATGGCCATATCGGCCCCTTTTACACTGAGCTGTGCCTGTAACTCTTTTTGCTGTACCGGCACAATCTCAAGTCGGATCTGTGGTGCTTGTTGGTAAATGATAGGCAGAATAAAAGGGATTAACGCCTGCATAGCATAATCGGTTACGGCGATTGAAAACTGTTGCTGACACTCTTCGGGCACAAACGCCTTGGGAGTTAATAGCTCAATCAACTGCCCCGTGGGTTGACGCAACTGCTGGTAGCACTCAAGTGCGAACGAGGTCGGCACGAGCTGCTGACCAACACGAGAAAACAGCGGATCATCGAGCATCTCCCGAAGGCGCGCAAGAATACGGCTAGTGGCCGATTGGCTTAGGTGCAAACGCTTAGCCGCTTGGGTGACACTACGCTCTTCGACCAAGATCTGTAGCGCGATCAACAGGCTTAGATCTTGGCGATAGATCTCTTCTAATTCCATAATGTCCTTTACTTGCTAACCTCAGGGTAATGACAGAGTAAATCGTGTTTAAGACGTAATGATGGCATAGAAGTCTGTAAGCCGAAAATATTATCCAATAACACTGCACTTTATTTTGAGCAAGGAAACATTGTGCTGAGGTTGTTTAATAATCTGTTTTTTACAAAGGGTTAACCTTTAGGTGCAGTGTCGACAAGGAGCCTTGTATGTCATCTCGTTTGTATTTTCTGGTTAATTGAATAAATCAAATAAAACAGTGTTAAGTCAGAGGTGTATTGGTGTTGATGCTTGATAGTTTGCTATCTGTCAGCGTTTGGAACTGGTTCCAGAATACTCCTAAAGTAGTAAAAAACCTAAACATTGGATCTAGCTTTGAGTTTGGTGATGTTATTTTATTGTTTTAAATAAACCCTTGTGTAACTCCCGTTTTGGAATCAATTCCAGCCCTATGATTATTGCGTCTAATAAAACTAATAGGGTGATGACAGATGAGTAATAAAGATCTGCTAGGACGCCGTAATTTCATTAAAGGATTCGGAGCTGCAGCAGGCGTAGCAATGGCTGCACCAGCATTGGCCGTTTCTGAGAAAGCGGATGGCGTAAAATGGGACAAAGAAGTAGAAGTCCTAATTATCGGTTCGGGTTTTGCGGGATTAGCGGCGGCGATTGAAGCGACGCGTAAAGGCGCAAAAGACGTGCATATCTTCGAGAAGATGTCATATTTTGGCGGTAACTCAGCAATCAATGGTGGCCTATTTGCAGCCCCTGGTACGCCAATGCAGAAGCAAGAAGGTGTACAGGACTCTGTTGATCGTATGGTTAACGACCAGCTTAAATCTGGTCGTGGTATTGCCGATGAAGCGCTACTTCGCCATGTTGCCGAGCATGCGGTAGAAGCATTGCAGATGACATTAGATGCAGGTTCTGAATATCACCCATACCTACAGCAGTTAGGTGGTCACTCAGTTGCACGTACCTACCAAACAACAGTGAGCTGTGGTGCGGGTATCACTCAGCCTCTATTGCATGAGTGCCGTAAGTTAGGCGTTCATACCCATAACCGCGCTAAGTTCGAAGGTTTCTTAGTGGGTGATAAAGGCGAAGTGGTTGGCGTGAAAATGCGTCAGAACTATCATTTCGGTGAAGAGCAACCAGGCGAAGTGATTAATATCCGCGCTAAACGTGGCGTGATTATGGCTACAGGTGGTTTTGCGCAAAACATTGATCTGCGTATGGCGCAAGATCCGACACTGACATCTGAAGTAGGTTGTACTAACGCACCGGGTGCAACGGGTGAAGGTATGTACGAGATGTTCCGCTTAGGGGCTATTCCAGTGCATCTAGCACACATCCAGTCAGGTCCTTGGGCGTCGCCAGATGAAGGTGGGTTTGGTTATGTGTCTAACTACTCAATCTACAATTTCCCGCATTCAATGGCTGTTAACCGTTTAACGGGTAAGCGTTTCATGAACGAAATTGCTGACCGTAAGACTCGCGCCGATGCAGAGCTTGCTTGCCGTGACGAGAAAGGTAACGCATTGCCTCCTATCTTGATCACCAGCTACAAGGATTCTAAGAAGCATCCAAATACCAAGAAAGTGATCAAGTACAACGTAGGTTGGAAGTTCGACTCTGTTGAAGAATTGGCTAAGCATTTTGATGTGCCATTAGCGCCGCTTAAGGCACAAATTGCTGAGTACAACGAGTACGTTAAGACCGGTGATGACAAGCAGTTTGGCAAGAACATGACTAAGGCGAAAGACAAGTACATTGAAGCACCATTTACCGTGGTTCGCTTATGGCCAAAAGTACACTATTGCCAAGGTGGTGTGCAGGTCAACACTAAGGCCGAAGTGAAAGACAGCTTCACGGGGCAGTCAATTCCTGGCCTATATGCAGCCGGTGAAGTGTGTGGTGGTATTCATGGTGTGAGCCGTTTAGGTAGTTGCTCAATTCCTGAATGCATGGTGATGGGTATGACTGCTGCACGCAGTGTCATGAAAGCCTAAATTTGCCAGATAATAAGAGGAATGAGCGATGAGTAAATTAAAAGCGATATTAGCGCTAACCTTTGGTTGCCTACTAACCTTGTCTGCACAAGCTGTAGAAATACGTGACCACCATAAAGAAGTGATCGGAAAAGATTGTAAAACATGTCATGACAATGGCATTAAGCAGTTCCCATCGGATCAGGCTTGTTTACAGTGTCATGATGTTGATGATTTAGCAGAGCAAACTGCACGTAGTGAAGAAGATAAGTGGCAGAATCCACATAACAACTTGCACTATGGCAAAGAGCTTCCTTGCCAAGAATGCCATAGCGAACATGGTACTAAGCAACCACTATGTAGCAACTGTCATACGTTTAAGTTTGATAAATTTAAGAAGTAACATTAACTCAATTATATTTAGTGTGGTTTCATCTCAACCACACTAAATAATGAGTACGGACCATAACTCCCTTAATTATGGTCCTTTTTATATATTTTGAACTCCCTGCAAATTGTTTAAATATATGTATAGCCCTGCAATGAAACTGCAGGGCTTTTTTGTTAAATGAATTACGCCGTATTTAATTATTTAACTTTGTTCTGTTTATGTGACGAGTAATCGCATTGTATGGGTAAAGTTTGTGTTCATTCCATTTTTGGAAATCGTTCCAAATATATTATTAGCTTGAGTTTAAAATTATAAATTAATCAAGATGGTGATATATGAATAGTAAAGTCATGTTAGCTACATTACTTTTATCAAATAGTGTTGTGGCCGCAGATATTCCTGATTTTCTCGATAAGAATGATATTAATAATGCACAATTTCAGTGTTTAGGTGATTCTCCTCAATATAGTGATAAAGACCAAAAGTATGTCGATATCTTATGGGATGAAACCCTAAACTACCTTGAGGCCTACGCCGCGGCATTGACGAACGATCAGGCTAGTGGTTGCTTAAACTCTGATAGCGCGATGGTGGACTCAACCGAAGGCGGCCAACATATGTGTGTGATGGACCGACGCGACATGAAGTTGATGGTTAAAAATATCTATCAGGTGCTCAATAATGCCGATGAAGCAAAGAAATGTTTCGGTGCGCGTGAAGATGTGAGTTGGATTTATAATCCCGGTGGCGAGCTAACCAAGAACTCTCCGGTTGCTCAACATTTTAAGCGCACCACATTTGAAGAATTTTTTGATCAGAAAGTAAGTGACAAGCAGGTGAAGCAGTACGGCAAAAGCTTTACTAAAAACTTTTATAAGATGGTGACTGGCGATGAAGTGAAAATGCCAGCCGTTTTCCCCTATGACATTAGTGCCAACTCACTGCCAAACCTTTGGGCTGCGGCAGGTTGGTTCCCTATGTACGCCGAAGAGAGCAAGCGTAACGATAAGAACTTCAACAATATTCGTGGTGGTTATGCCTATGCCGAGATCTTCGGTCATTGGGGCTTGTTGCGTATTGATGAGATCAATGGTGATAAGGTCGGAGCTGAGGTCGGTATGACTGTACAGTCGGTGGATACCCTGTATCCGTTCCATAACCATGCGATCTCTGAAATGTACTACAACATGCGTATACCTGCGTGTACTAATCAGTTTAAAACAATGGCTATACGTGAAGACTCACCACTGGTTAAAACTGTTAAAGAGGACGATAAGATCCGTCGTGTCCAATTTGATGAAGGCCAGCACAATTCGCAGACTATGTGGCTGTCGGGAAGTCGTGAGCAAGATCCATTAATCTATTTCCACCAAAATACGATTCACGCATTTGACGTCGATGGCAGTTGTGAAGCCAATCCTGAGGAGCGCGCAATTGTCTCAGTTTGGGCAAGAAGTAATGCCCATGATAAACGCAATGATTATGGCACCACCTTATTATGTGAATCGGCTAAAAATCCTGGTACCCCTGCTAAGCGGGGAGAAGTGATCCAGTGCGATCTTACTAAGCTGAAATGGTAATTTTGATATAAGCGGTAGGGAATAGCTACCGCATATAAATATAATAATATATAAGTTGCATTAATATTCGAAGAGCAAGAGCAAGAGCAAGTGCATAAGTTATTAGTGCGATTTATATTTAATTTTAAGTTGGAAGGGATGTATCTAATGAAAAAGTTGAATCTAGTATTACCGCTGTCAGTCTTTATTACTATAGCGAGTCAGCCTGTTATTGCCGATGATTTAGAAATTGGTGGTTCGGTGAGGGCTAATTATAGTTATAGTGACTATTCAGAGTCATCAAAAGATAAACTTGGGGATTTTGATTTTAATTTATTATCTATTACGTTTTCAGATAAATGGAATGATATTGGGGTTAAAGCCGAATATCGATTTTATGATGGTTATGATCACTTAAAATATGGTTATGCTTATTGGGATGCCAATGAAGACTTAACAATCAGCGGTGGTGCGATAAGTAAACCCTTTGGTAATAAGGGCTACGCGTCTCATAGCTGGTGGTACAGCCTAAACTACTATATGGGCTTTGAGGATGATTACGGTCTTGGCGTGAGCGCTCAATATCAAAATGGCAGCTCTTTAACCGAAGTCGCATTCATTAAAAATGCCGTTTATGGCACCACTGACCATAGGGATTTTGCTGGCACTGTGGCTAAGGGAACCGTAGGTGATATCACCTATAACAACGAAGAGACTAACACCTTTGCTGGTCGTCAAAGTTTTACCCTTAACAGCGGTGATTTAACTACGATTATCGGTGCTTCAATTGAGTATGGTCAGCTGTATAACTCTGAGTTTGGTGAAAGCGGTGACACGTTAAATTATGCTGTGCATCTTGATATGAATTATGACGGATGGGGTTTCCAAGCCCAGTATTTAGCATTTGATTTTGACCAATATGATGACGGCAAAATCGATCCGAATAAGATAGGTATGGGCATGCTTGATGGCTTCTATGAGGTTGCGAGTAAAGGCAATATCTATACCGCTAATCTGTCTAAAAGTATCGCTACCTCTTGGGGCAACTTAACTCTGTATAACGATTTCAGTATGGTGCAGCCAGATTTTGAAGCATTTGACGATTCCATACTTAATTCCACAGGTGTGTCATTATCTTATGGTCCCGTCTTTGTGTATGTGGATCACTACATGGCGAAGAACGTGCTTTGGCTTGGCGGTAACAGCTTGGGCTTAGCTCAAACTGATGATGATTGGGATCATCGCTTCAATATCAACTTAGCTTACTATTTCTAGTGAGTGTTACTTAGGTTGAAATTCGATAGCAAAATGCCAACCATAGGGTTGGCATTTTTGTTTGCGCATTAAAAGTTCATTTAGCCCTGTAGATATACTTGGGGTACTTCACCCAGTTCCAGCGCATTGGCTTTAATCAAGTTGATCAGCTGATTAGTCGCTTCCGTTTGAGTTTCTGGGTTGAGATACAGTGACTCGTTGAAGGTGGGAAGCGGCGGAATATTGTGTTCAATTGGATCGATGATCTGCATCTTATCGCTGATACGAAATTCGGCAATCGGGGCGATCACCAGATCATTCTCCACCGCCATACACATGGCTGCGGGTGAAGGTGTCGATAGTAGAACACTCATGGGGCGCATTGAGATCTGGTGATTAGCAAAGACTTGGGCACGGATTGGACAGTTTTCAGGATATAGCGCCATAGGCACAGTTTCGCGTTTATGGGCGCTGCCACCTTTAGCTGCCACCCAATGAAAGCGGCGCTCAAACAGTAACTCGCCGTGACCAGCTGCTGGAGCCTGCCAATGGGTCGCGACAATGACATCAAACTCACCGTTGTGAAGCCGTTTATAGAGATTGCCACTGACGTCGGTATCTATGACTAATTCGATACAGGTAAATTCACGAATAAACTCTAACAGGCAACTGCCAAGGTAACGATTGATGTAGTCAGTCGGTACCCCGAGTCGTATGACTTCACGGTTTTGACAATCTTTTAGCTCGTCAATAGCTTGAGAACTGAGTTGCAGCATCTTATAGGCGTAGTTGAGTAGCGTCTTTCCAGACTCGGTCATGGTGACCCCTTTGTTGTCTCTTAACAACAAAGGCTGGCCAACACTTTCCTCTAGCTTCTTGATTTGCAAGCTTATAGTTGATTGTGTTCGGCATAGTTTTTCGGCAGCTTTAGATAAGTTGCCACACTCGACGACCGCAATGAAGCTCTCTAATAGTTCGATTTTTAACATGGGCTATTGAGTTTATTCATAGTGGTATCAGTATTACTCAATACCCCCTCAGCGCCTAGGCTGCTACTTTATGAATGTGAACTGAATTTCAATTGATTGTTAGATTTGTGAAGAGGTCGACATGAGTAACTGGCAGCAACGAGAAAGCTACTTAACCGATATCGCCGAGCGTTGTTTACGAGGGCATAAGAGCTTTGATTTGCGGCGCTCTCATCTAGTAGAGGCTAGCCAGATCTCTAAAGGCACCATCTACAATCATTTTCCCTCAGAGGCAGATTTAGTTGTGGCTGTGGCGACAGCTCACTACCGCAAGCGTCTTGAACGCGCGGTTGTGGATAACAGCCAATATAGTGACTGTTTAACGCGCTTCTTGATGCATCATTGCTGGGGCTTAAGGGATGAGCTGTTATACGACAGGTTTATCATTTCCCGGGTGATGCCGAACCCTGAGTTGCTTGCTCAGGTAACCGATGATAATCGCGCTGCTTTTGAGCAGGTTTATGGTGAGTATATTCAGTGGAATAATGACTTAATCAAGGCTGTAGGCGTAGTTGAAGGCTTTAACCGTGCCGAGTTAGTGGCTAACTATCTACGCGGCGCCTTAATTAACTGTGACGATGCTGGCAAACAGTATGATGATGCAAGCCTGTACTATCAATTTAGCTACGCATTAGCGCAGTTGATGGGCCACTCAGATAAACGTATTCCCAAGCAGGCGGATTATGCCTGCTGGCTTGCCGAGCTTGAGCCTGCAGCACACGCCGCTTAAGCTTAAAAGTATGGTTTGCTATAACTGTTCATTAGAGGCTGATAATCTCACAGAGTAAATTTTTTACAGTCATCTGTGAGATGTTTACTTAGTTGGTTTAGCTGTGATGATTGCGCGGCAACCTTATCTGAAATTTTTGTTAAATCTAGGCTAACCCCTTCTATCTTGGCGAGGTTGTGAGTGAGTTCAGAGGTGGCATCGGCTTGTTCTTTACTGCCTAAGGCGATAGAAGCGAGTTGCTTGGTTGAGTCGTTAATCTGCCTCATAATATGATCAAATTTGGCTTCTGTTTTTTCTGCAATATCATTTCCTTGTGACATTTTATCTAGCGAGTTATCGACCAGTTTTATGGTTTTGGAAGCTGCCGTTGCTGTGCGGTTAGCTAGGCTACGAACTTCATCTGCGACCACAGAGAAACCTCGGCCAAACTCTCCAGCTCGTGCAGCCTCAATCGCTGCATTGAGGGCGATTAAGTTAGTCTGCTCGGCGATATTGGTGATTTCATTCATGATACTGGCGATTTCACTGCCTGAATGATTAATGCTTTCGAGTGAGCAAAGCAGTGATTGCATCTGTTCATGGCCTGCATTCGCTTGCTTAAGGGTCTCGGCTCCTTGCGTATTCATGCTCTCTGAAGATCCAGCGGTGATTTGGGTTTGGCTTTCAATTTCATGGAGTGCTGAGCTCATAGATGAAACTAGGCTTAGCTGATGGCCTGAGCCTTTTGACAACAAAGTGCCATCTGCGTTTAGCGCAGTAGAGGTTTGCTGAATCGCATCTGAGCAAGTTTTCACAGAGTGCACAAGCGTAGAAAGGTGGTTGAGCATTTTGGTTAATGCGTGTCCGAGCAGATCTTTGTCACCGGCTAATGTGACTTGGCAAGATAGGTCGCCACGGGCGATGGTTTCTGCGGTATTAACTTGCTGGCGTTGATTATCGATTAGCTTAGAAAGCGCATTAGCAATATGACCCAATTCATCTTTTCTATGGAGTAACTTCAGCCAAGCGCTACTATCTAAATGGCTTACCTCAATGTCTCCCACTGAAAGATCGGTAATGGCTGTGGAAACTGTACCTAGACCTTGGGTTATCAGGTTGACTAGTTTAAAAATTAATAGCGAAATAATGATAATAGCGACTATAGCAACAATACTGCTTGTGACGACTAACTGGTTTTGGTTAGCTTTAATTGCTTGTTCTTTCACTGAGCTAATCACTTTCCAGCCGCTAACGGGATCCTGTTTTACCCAGCCTAAGTAACTCTCTCCTTGCTCTGTAAACTCGATGAGTTGATTGTTGGTTTGGCATAAGTCCTCCAAATTATGCTGACTTTCTACTAGAGAGCTAATTGCTCTATGTGCGATGAATTGGCATTCGCGAGATAAAATAAACGAGTTGCTGTTACTGTCTATTTTTCCAATATCCACATGATCTCGATAGAAGTTATCTAGTGGAACGCTCATAAAAAGTAAGCCGTTAGCAGCAACTTTTACCGCAATGGTGACTAATAACTTGCCATCAACACGACTTTTTACGGGGTCAGATATGACCGCTTGGTTATTTTGATAGGCTAGGCCTATGTAACTCATTTTTGAATAACTTTTACCTAATCGTTTAGGGTTGCTCGCGGCAATAGCAATATGTTGCTCATCCAGCAGTGCGACGTTACGAGCACCAACTTGGTCGGCTATGGCTTGTAAATGTTCAGAGGCTGCTTGGCGAAGTGAAGGCTCGTTGAGTGCCATAGAGATAAATGGGCTATTTGATAGCGCATTTATCGTCGCTAACTGACTATTTATCCATGTTTCGATATTTTTTTGCAGTAATGCACTGTTACTCTTTATGGCGTTTGTTGACGCTTGTTCTAAGGCGTTAAGACTTATATTAATCGTTGTAAAGGCGATTGCGATGAAACCAATTGCCACCATTGGTATGAGGAGTATGTTGAATCTAAGACGTAACTTCATAAGCCCTCTTGCTGCTCTCTATATCATCGTTGCCGCTCAAAGCTATACGACAACCTGATTGAATAGGTTTTGAATAATGAATAATCCGATAAAGCATGCGATTGCTGACATGACAGGGGTAATCATCCAGCCCACAATAATTTTTAGAAGCACCTTCCACTGAATGGGTAAACGTTTTAGAAGCGCGATACCAATAACAGCACCGATAACCGCTTGAGAGCTAGACACTGGCACTAGGGGGATAGCGGGTAAACCTATGCTGACAAAAGCGTTTGATAAGCTTTGTGATGAGAAAATAAACAGTACGATAGAGTGAGCCATAACCACAACCCAGGCGGTGATAGGGGTCATTGCAATCAGGTTATCACCGACGGTAAGCATGACTTTCTTCGAGTAAGTAAATACACCTATGCTGATAGCGACCGCACCAATAAAGAATAGCTGCATCGCGGGGCTAAATGAGATGCCAAATAGCTCCATTGGATCGATAGGGGTGCTCAATACAAATACCCCCATCACATTGGCAATATTGTTTGCTCCTAAGCTATATGAACCGAAGGCGCCAGCGACAATTAGGCCGATACGGGTCCAGTTGTCTAATTGGAAGAGTCCTGGGCGGATGTGTTTGATAGCGACCGATACGCACTTGAAAAGAATAACTGCCGTGATGGCGGCGAGTATTGGGCATAGCACCCATGTACTTAAAATTTTTGTCAGCGTGTCAGGGTCTGTTTTCATACCGCTAAACAAGTTCCAACCGATAATGGCACCGACTATTGCTTGCCCCGTTGATACCGGCAAACCAGACTTTGTCATAAAATAAACAGTGGTTGCTGCAGAGAGTGCCACGGTAAATGCGCCGCCAAGAGCCGATACTTTGCCCAAGGCACCTAGCGTATGTGAGGCTCCGGCTCCACTTATCACCGCACCGAGAATAACCATCACCGAGCAGATAACGGCCGCCGTTGAGAACTTGACCATCTTTGAACCAACGGCAGTGCCAAATACGTTGGCGGCATCATTGGCGCCTAGAGACCACCCGAGAAATAAACCACTAGAGAGAAAAATCCATATTGCGATATCCATAGCTTTTAACTCCTATTGCACACGTTTAAGCGTGTAGATCGCAATACGGTCGCTGATATCTTCGGCCAAATTAGCTACTTGATCTATGCGATCACAGAAATAACGTAGCTGTATCTTGTTGACTAAAGGCTGCTCTGTTTCAAATAGCAGTACTTTGGTTCGCGTGCACAAACGATCGGCTTCACTTTCGAACGCAATGACTTTGGTATGGTACTCCTGCACTCGTTGTAGATCGGTGAAAAAACTCTTAGCGCACAACAATGTGTGATCTATGGTTTCACCTACGATGGCGAGAAAACGAAGCAGCTCTTTTTCTATCTCATAAGGAATATGAGGTTGTTCAATTCTTAGGTGTAAGCCGATGGTTTCTTGTTTGTTGATGAGGCGGTCGGTTAAATCAATCAAGGATGCGACATCAGATCGTAAATCTGGGATAAGTGTTTTGCGATATAGAGTTTGTTCTATTTCTCTTTTTAGCAGATCTGCATGGTGTTCAATGCTTTGAAGTTCTGCTAATGCGGTTTCAAATTCAACACTTTTAGGGCCATAGGTTAAGTAGTTTTTCCACATCTGCATGGATTTATGATGTGACAAAGTTACTTGGTCGAAAAAGAGATAAACTTTAGTTTCTGTGGATTCGCTCTGGGAAAGAAGCGAAGTGAGCCGAGAAAAACCAAACATGGTATCTCCTTATTGTTGTTAGAGGGCTTTGTAGGTGATGCGAGGGGGAGACCAGATACCACTATGGGAGCGGTATAGTCGTATCTGGCCTGATTTAGGGTTTAGTTAAACCCTTTTGACATCTTAAAGGTTGCAGTTGTCTTGGAGCCTTGATTCTCACTTGGCAAGCTAACCTTATTAACCTCCTCTGAGAGGTAGTTATAAGCTTCTTCAAGGTGTGTTTTATCACTTGAGTGACCCTTAAATGAAAACTCAGTGAAAGTGACTCTTGGATTGCGATAATAAGGAGTCCACAATTGGAAATCGATTTCCAAATTATCAAAGCGAGGATCTTTTAAGTTGCCTTCCCAGCCGTGAGTTCTCATCACTAAAGTCTGCTTTAATTGTTGCTTATGCTCTTGATAGATAGGCTCAACAATTTCCCATGCTGTAGCGTTTCTTTTTAACACTTTAAACACGGCATCCATGTCGACATTTTTTACATCAATATCAGCGGGAGAGTAAGGAATATCATAGCTAACACTGTAAGCTGACTTGTCCTTGGTAAAGTCGATTTCAGCTTTCTTGTAGTTACTCACATCACCGAACGCTTCAGGATTTGGTGCTCTTAATTTGACTGTAATCTTACTCTTACGAGGTTTAGTTACATGCTCTCTGACTCGTATTTGTATGTTATCAGCCTTAAAAGCTCGGTCTGGGGTATCAATGTAAGTCACTAACTTAACGGAGATATCATCATCTAAATCAACAAAACTAAATGTTTTTTTAAACGCTTCCGTTTGCTTATTGGCTCCGTAGGGTAATGTTTTACCCACTCCGGTATTAACGTGGTACTCCAGTGATGTAAATGCATCCGGTGATAGAGCGTAGGCACTGCCGCTAAGGCATAAGTTAATTGCACCAATCAGTAGTAAATTATTTCTCATTACTGTTCCTCCCTTTAAAATGCAAACTGTAGGCGAGCTTGGAAAATATTGGCGTCTTGGTCGTACTGCTCTACTCCGTTGATATCAGTATATGGCGCTACGTAGTCGGCCTGAGTGTATACATAGTTCAATTGTGCCTTTAAGTTATCTTCTAAATACCAGTTTAATCCAATAACGTAGTCAGTTTTTTTACCGCCTTCGATACCGGCATCAACGTCATCAAAGTTTGCGAGATCATATCTTGCTGCAACTTCCCAGGCGCCCCAGCCACCAGTAGAAATAGGGTTTGAAGGAGAGGGAGTCTTGAAGGTGCCTTTTTTGCCACTGTAGCGCCATTGTTCACCAGTAATGGTATAAACGGCTTGAGCATAGTAAGCATCTACATTGGCTTTTGGATCTGTAGTTTGGTCAACCGATGCACCTACATATTCAGATTGGAATAGGAAATTGCGGTACTGGTAAGCGAGCTCGGCACCATAGTGAGTACCCGATTGAGATTTGATCTTGCCAGTATTAATGATGCGTTCGGTCGGCTTAGTATTAGGACGAGCACGATAGCGTAAGGCTTTTTCTGCATCATCATTTAAGTCAATGTAGAGCCCACTTGCACCAATGTGAAGTAGGTGCCCATTACGGTCAATCGGTGCCATTGTGAAGCGTGCATTGAAAACATTCATCTCAGAATGACTTTGATCTTCGGTAGAGAAAAACTCATTTTCAGTAGTGATGCCGTAGCCTACATGCAAATTATAATTGTTGCCTACATAGCGCCACTGAACACCAAGTGCACGGTCTGGTGCAAATACATCAGTAGCGGCGCGTTCTAAGAAGGCGAGGTGGGCTGAGCTACCAGTAGCTTCCATACCAAATGCAAACTTTTGAAAACCAAGTTTAAGGCTTGAATCGTCCCAACCTTTATAGACTACGTTTGCATCTTTTACTTCGACTTCGGTGAGTCCGTCAAAATCAAACTCTAGCTCATATTCCCAAACATTAGAGAAATAGCCTTCAATACCAAAGCGTAAACGACGAATGCTGGCATCGGTGAACTTATCATTATACTCACCATCAATATCATATAAGCCATCAGCTTTTACGTAGTCAGCTTGAATACGTGCTTTAAACTCCATGGTAGAGCGACCATCTTTTGAGATAAGTTCAGGGCTTGGTGAATCTTTAGAGAACTTTACGCGGTCAACTTGATTTGCAGCATCTTTTGCCTCAATTAACTCCATTTCAAGTGCGTTTAGTCGCTCTTCAAGTTCCATAACTTTATCTGTTTCAGATGCCATAACAGCAGATGAAAAACATAAGAGCGATGCGGAAATTGCTAGCGCAATAGGTGAGTCTGGAAACATCTTGTTATTGTTCATAATACTCTTCCTTCTGTAACTTCTTATTGTATTCGCTTGGTGTTCAACATTGTTAAAACTTGATGTGTTAAGAATATGCTTTGTGTGTGAATAAAAACATGATCAATGTCAACTAATTGCAACTAAATCGTACAGCTTGTTTGGATTTGTTGTTTTTTAGGTGTTGGTGGTTGTGTGTGGCTATGTTGGCTTTATGTTGTATTTTTCTAAGAGTAGAGAAAGTGCTGTATCTAGTCTGGATTGATATGTTTTTATCTGGTCATAGCTTAATGCTGCAGTGAGCGCTACATCATTGGTTATACACTTGCTTTTCACCTTTTTATTTTGATAAGTAATTGGTTTTAAGTTTTATTTTCGATTCTGTGCATTCCTTTTCGGCTAACGTAAAGTTTATAGTGGTAGTGGTGTGTTTCACCGTTATGCTGTAGCACTATCACCAGATGTATGGTGTGTACTTTATGGACTTTAGTTTGCTTGATTTGAGACTCACTTTCATACCAGTGCGGGCTAATAACCTTAGGTAGGAGTCGTAAGGATTTGCTTAGGTTGATTGTCAGTTCATCTAAAAACTTTTTATGTTTGTTATTTGTTGCTTGGGAGAAGTAGCTTCGCTGATGAACAAAAGCGACATCCAGTCGATCTCTTTCCGAATGGTTAACACGCTTGAGAATCGCGATAATCGATTTACTCAACTGTTGCTGTTGTTGTCGGTAATAGGTTTCTTTGATATCAATAAGTCGAGTGCCATCATTGGCATGAAAGCGATAATGATGTTGGAAAAAGTGGGAGAAAAACTTTTCCATTAAATAGTTACGCCCTAGTTCTTTTATGCGGTCTTTAAAAATATATGAAAGTACTAAAGAGATAAAAAAGGGCGTTGAAAAATTGCCAAATGCTTTTTGGGTTGCAAAAGCAACGCCAGTGGCAAATGCCATAGCTAAAGCCGCAGCGAATCCAAAAATAAGCTGCTCAGCAACCGCTCCACCTTTGAGCTTCTTTCGCCTCACTTTATAAGGAGTATTAATGATACGTCGCCCCATATGTAAGCGTCGTAGTAACTTTTCTCTGTCATCATCGCTACGACTTGTTAGCTTTAAATTGTGGGTGTCAGCATATTGATTAATCTTGGTGAGCAACGGGTCGATATAGGCCCGCTCAGCCTTAGTTTTTTGAGATTTACTCTTTAATAAAGCTTGATTGAAGTAATAGATTAATTGGTGGTTAGCAAGTAGATATAATTTATGGTGAGTTAGCTGACTTTCGTTGTCATGAATACCTTGAAATGACTCTATTAGCTCTGCAACGACAGTGAGTTGCTCTGGCTGTAATTTGAGGAGTATTTGGTTGATTCCAATTACAAAGTTAGATAGTGCAGTGACATATTTCTTTGCGTTATCTTGCGCCTTGGCATAAGCATATTGCCTCAAGAGTAACAGGTCGTTTTTAATGGTTTCAATACTGATTGGCTTAGCTCGAACCAGTGATTGTTTTTGCAGTAGGTTTTGGTAAAAAAAAGTGGGAGAAAATATGTCGCTATGATCGCTTAAAGGAGCTGGGTAAAAGTAATAAACTTGTACCTTGGCGCTTTTTATTTGGGCATCGATTTCCACTTTTATATTTAAGTGGTATTGGTCTACGATCGATAGCGACAGCATGTGATTATCACTTACCAAGTGGTATAAGGCTGCTTCATTAGCATTGAATTATAGTAGCGGGGATCCCCGGTAACTTCTTCACCTAACCAGCTTGGCTTATTAACCGTTTCTGTTTCTTCTGTTAGCTCGACTTCTGCGACAGTGAGACCTTGGTTGCTCTGGTAAAACTCATCAACTTCGAAGATGTGATTTCCATGCTCGACTAGGTATCGAGTTTTATCAATTACGCCTGGCTCACAGATTTCTAGTAACTCTTTAGCTTCTTGTAGCGGAATCTCACTTTCCCACTCATATCGAGAGGCTCCCGATTCGTTGCCTATACCTTTAATGGTTAAAAAGCCTTTGTTTCCTTTGACGCGTACTCTTACCGTTCTTTCTGGAACACTGCTCAAGTAGCCTTGAGTAATTCGCACTGAACGTGAAGTTTGCTGTTTGAACTCATCACTGTTGACTAGGTATTTGCGTTCGATTTCTTGTGCCATGATTCAGTCCCTTATTTAGTTTGCGAGCGGTAAGTTTTTCATACCGATAACACGCTTAATTGCTTGCAGGTAATTAATGTTCTCAACACCTTCTAACTTGAGATCTTTGATAGTACGCTGAATGTCTTCAAGCTCGGTTGACTCACTATTCACGCTGACGATTCGCGCCCCGTTAACGAGTACGTTTGCGACTTCACAAATAGTGTTATTCACCATGTAGCCATAACGTTCTTTGTGGATTTTCACTGCCTGTAGATCTGAGTGGTCATTAATGAGCTCTAGAAACTCTTCAAAGCTATATTGCTCTTTATTTAGTTCTGGTTGCTCAACCATGAATGCAGGAAAGATCTCTTCTAGAAGCTGTGCAGCACTGATAGGGAACTCAGCTTTTAACTTAGGATCCCACTGCTCTAAACCATCAACGGTTTGAACGTAAGACTTTACATCCATTTTGCCATCTCTAATTTTGGTGTTATTGAGATCATTAGTACGAGACATGATATAGATTTCATCGCTTTGCCTATGCCAAACCTTTTCTGGTACAGGAACAGAAAGGCGTGCCATACGTGTTGAAGCTTCAGTGAAATCCTGACCAAAAGTTCGGAATTCGAAACGTGGTTTTGAAACTTCGCCAATTTTTAGTTCTGACATAAAACGATCCTCGATAGTTTTCTTGGGTGGTATGTCATTTACAGTACGCACTTCAAAAATAAAAAAAACCGATCAAGATCAATTTTTGTTAAAAAAGTCACAACCTAATCTTACACTTTGTGCTTTTGTTGGTCAATGCGTGGCTGGTAAGCACTTGATTGTAAGGTGTTTAACTTTATATTTATTAACTTTTGTTTTTAGTGTGATTTATTTTGGTAAAAACTAAGTTGCTCGTATGTTGATCTGGATCCTGTTTTGTAAACACATTTACGAGTAATGTCTATGTAACGACTACCTAATGAAGGGCACTGTTAAGATGACTCAGGGAAATGTTAATACAATCGAATCGTTGCAGATGTCGGAGGGGAAAAAGAATAAAGCCTCCGTCAATGATGGCGTAGAGACAATCGAGGAAGCGGGAAATAGTGCCGATCCACTCGATATGAATCAGTATCGAATGGAAACTCTGCCGATAAGAAGTAAAAGCGTATTTGAGCAGTGGCTTGCTAAAGCGGGAAGCTGGATTGCACTCGCCGTATTTAGTTATATGCTGCTAAGTGAGCCGGCATCATTTTTGGTTAACTTTGATCCAAGTACGTTAAGTAAAACTGCTGCTGAACATTTTCAAGACGTCGGGGCGGTGCTATTTAGCTGGCATGGGCAGGCGATGTTTGCCATTTTTTGCACTGCAGTGATCTTATGGATTACAGAGCCTATTCCTAATTACCTGACCTCTTTGATGGTAATTATTGCCATGGTGCTTACCGGAGTATTGCCAGAAAAAGTGGCTTATGCTCAATTAGGTCATCCGATTATGTGGCTCAATATTTTATCCTTCATCCTGGCGTCTATGTTGGTCTCATCTGGCGCAGCTAAGCGTTTTGCACTTTGGTTTATTTGTCGTTTTGGTACCAGTGCCACTCCCATTTTTTATAGCTTTATGGTGATTAATCTTGCGCTGTCGGCGTTTATCTCAGCGACAACCGCGAAGGCTGCTATTTTGATGCCGATATTCATGGTGATCGCGGCGGTTTATGGCGCTAGAGGCGGTAACAATAAAAACAATTTTGGCCGAAATTTAGTGCTGCAAAATCTGTTGCAGATCAATCTTTGTGCTGGTGCATTTGTGACCGGTTCTGGTGCTAATTTGCTTGCTGCAAGTTTAATTGCGGGGGCAATAGGAGGGAGTTTTTTCTTTGCTGATTGGATGATAGTGGCCTTACCGATTGTCATTTGTATGATTGTCATCGGCTGGTTGATCGCGACAAAAATCTTTTTTCCTCTAGCGCCAGAAGAGCGGCTGCCGCAAATTGATGGCGGCATGGATCGTTTAAAAGAGGAATTAGCCAAAATGGGGCCTATTTCTTTTAGGGAAGTAAAGTCTCTGGTGATTTTTGTAACTATCTTAATATTCTGGGCGACCGATAAGTACCATGGTATTAGTGCAACAGCTATTGCCTTTATTGGGGCTATTGTAGCCTTAGCGCCGAGACTTGGTGTGGTTAACTGGAACCAGGTGGATGTACCTTGGCATCTACTGTTGTTCTCTGCAGGTGCTTACACATTAGGAGCCGGGTTTAAACAAACTGATCTACCAAATTTGGCGGTAAACTTTAGCTTAGAGTATTTTGGTTTGGATGAAACAACACCCTTTGGTGTGTTTTATATATTACTGACAGGAGCTATGCTATTTAGCTCATTGGTATTTCAGTCAAAAACTATGCGAACCATGCTGTTTGTGCCAATAGCTATAGGAATTGCACAGCGCTTTGATTTTTCAATTATGAGCTTGGCGCTTCCTGTTGCCTTGCTGATAGAGCACGTATACGTGTTGCCATTTAATAGTAAGCCTGCACTGTTGCTATATTCAACTGATCAATACAGCTTAAGTGATACCTTTAAATTTGGTTTTACAATGCTAGTAATAGGTTGGGCCGTGAGTATTTTTATGGGTGAAACTTGGTTTAGGTTGTTAGGATATACCCCTAATGGTGTGTTTGGTTAGAGTTTAGGTGTAATGAGATAAGCTATGAGCGCAAAAAATAACGAAATCCGTAGCAAGTTAGCACTACTTCAGCTCGCAACAGAGCTCGGCAGTATAAGTAAAGCTTGTGAAATTATGGGCTATAGCAGGGACAGTTATTATCGTTTTAAAAAGCAGTATGAAGCCGTTGGTGAAAGAGGCTTAAAAAACCTGTCTCGTAAGAAGCCTGCTATTAAAAATCGAGTGTCTCAAGAAGTTGAAGAGCAGGTGATTGAGATTGCGTTAGATTACCCTAATTATGGCCAAGCTAAAGTCGCTGAGTTACTGACTGCTAGAGGCTGTTGTATTTCAGCTAGCGGCGTACGCACAATCTGGTTGAGACATAATTTAGAAACTAAGAAAAATCGCTTATTAGCCTTACATACTAAGCTTCAACAAGATCAGTTATTAAAGCCGAATGAGCATCATATAGAGCAGATCTATAAATTAGCTCCTAATGACTCAAATTTTGAATGCCTCTATCCTGGAGATATCTGCGTGCAGGATACTTATGATTTAGGCGTGATCACACCACTAGGTCAGTTATATCTTCATAGTTTTGTTGATGGCTATAGCCAATACACTATTGCAGTTGTGATGGAAGATAATAGCTCCGCGGCAGTTGTTACCTTTCTGAAAGAGTTTGTTTTGCCTTGGTATCATGACAACAATATTGAAATTAACAGTATTTTGACCGATAGAGGTACAGAGTTCTCGGAAAGAAAAAGCCCTGAGTATAGTTTAGCGTTGATTGATAACAGGATTAACCATATCCAGATGCGTGCCTATAATGGTCCAGTGGTAAATGGTTTAGCTGCGAGGTTTCAAACCTTTTCTTACAATGAGTTTTTTGAGCCTTATTTAAAAAGCCATAACGTTGCATCTTTGGCACAGCTGAATGATGAGTTTGGTCGCTGGCTATCTAACTACAATCAGCAGCAACCTTTAGCTGGCCGTTATACCTTAGGTAAAACGGCTGCTGAAGTATTGCGTTTGAGTCGCCATTTAATCAGTCATCATCAAGCGACAAATGATTAACCTTGTTTCAGCTTGAAAAAGGCAGACTGATACTTATTTTTAATCCGTGAGGCTGACAGTTCTCAGCCTTTATCTTGCCTTGATGGGCTTGAATTGCCGCCTTGGCAATCGCTAGGCCTAAGCCCCAGCCACCGGATTCCCTTTCACGGGCAGACTGTGGACGGTAAAAAGGTTTAAAAATCGCGTCTAAGTCGGCCTCATCAATGATCCCCGGGCCATCATCGATAATCTCTATCAATATGCTGTTGCTTTGAGCTAAGGCCCGAATAGAGACTTGGGTATCGGCGTAGCGGATCGCGTTGCGTAGCAAATTCTCTACAGCCCTAGATAGGGGTCTAGGATAAAGCGGTAACACGATAGATTCATCGATATCTATATGTAGCTGTTTTTGTTGCTGTTGAGCTTCGAAATCGGCATCGTCTAACACTTGGCTTAAGGTTTCTGCTAGTTCTAGATTGCGCTTAGTCTCATTGGCGTTAAGTTTTACTCGTGACAGTTCTAGTAGCTCGGCAATCATCAGCTCTAGCTGGTCAGCCTCATATTCAATGCGTTCCATCTCTGGCGTTTGCTGGCCTTTTTTACGACTCAATGCCAAAGACAGTTTTAGTCTGGTCAGTGGGGTACGCAGTTCATGGGAGATGTCACTGATCAGCCTTTGCTGACTATTGACCATATCTTCCACCGAGTCAGCCATACCATTAAAGGCTTGCGCCAGTTGGCCAATTTCATCGTTACGTTTCACCGTCCCCATATCCACTCGGCTACTCAAATCACCGTCGGCAAGAGCGTCGGCGCTGCGTTTCAGTGAACGCAGAGGTTTACCTAGATGCCAAGCAAACAAGCCACACAGCAAGCCTGATAGCAAAATAGCAATACTTAAGGTAAGGATCTTATTGTCGATGAAAAAGAAAAACCAAGGTCTTGGATGGTGCTCGGGCAAGCGGCCGTAGAGGCTGTAGGGCTTGCCTTCAACATTGAAGTTATAAGGGCCGAATAATAGCTCGTCTCTAAATTGATGCTTAATCGGATGACCTGCTTCATCGGCCATCAACATAAAACGTCTCAGTGAGCGAGATTGCTTATGGCTATTGAGGATCTTGCCATACTCATCGACTAAATAGATGCGTGCAGGACGCCCCTTAAACTCTTTGAAGCGACTCCAATGTTTGAGTTTTTCTGAGCCGAGTACTTGCGGGTTGCTAGCGATTCGCTCAGCGCTGCGCGCAAGCATACGCTCAAGAGCTGGAGGGAGCTCAGCTTGATCATGGTTTTGTTGCAACAGAGGCAGCAAACCAATCAAGGCGATGATTAAAGAGCTACACAGCCAAAAGCCCAGTAGTAATTTAACGAAGATATTATTGGGGGCTTGTCTAAGCTTCATTAGGGTAACCAGATGTAACCTTTACCGCGAATGGTCTTAACCCGTGGGCGGCCGTCATCGCGCTCTGGCATCTTCTTACGCAGATTAGAAAGGTGCATATCTAAGCTACGATCGAAAGGCATCAGCTTTTTGCCGAGTACTTTTTCGCTTAACGCCTCTTTGCTTGCCAGTTCGCCAGTATTTTTAATTAGTTCAAACAGTAAGCTGAACTCGGTTCCGGTAAGGATGATGAGTTGATCTTGGCAATGCACCTCCTGACGCGCAGGATCCAGCTTTATATCGCCATAATGATGAGTGGTTTGCTGCGTTTCATTAGGCTGAATATGGGTGCGGCGGATAATGGCACGGATGCGCGCGACCAGTTCTCTGTCGTTGAATGGCTTAGGTAGATAGTCATCGGCACCGATCTCTAAGCCGACCACGCGATCGATTTCATCGCCGCGAGCCGTTAGCATCAATACCGGCGTCTGCTTCTTACTGCGAAGTGCGCGTAATACTTCAAACCCATTGAGTTTGGGCAGCATGACATCGAGTAGGATAAGGTCGAACTGCTGCTCTAACGCGAGATCTAGGCCTGCCTGCCCATCATGGGCGAGTGTTAGCTCGAAACCTTCAAGTTCCAGCAGTTGTGCAAGCAACTCAGATAGACCTAAGTCATCATCTACCAACAATATACGGCTCATATTTACCCTTTTATCTACTCTTACTATGCTGAGTATACCCTGTTTGATGTCAATTGCGGTTTAGGAGTGTAATTCAACGTAAAGATCTAAGCATTGCGGGATATTTAAACTGCTTTACAGAGTTTTACGCTATATAAACCCAACATTACATTGAGCCAACTAAACTGATAAGCGTCAAAGCAAGCTTAGCGGGGCTAAGCACAATTATTGAGGCTACCATGATGAAAAAGAATACGTTAAAAGCAGGTTTGCTTGCCATAGTGGCCAGCAGTGTATTATTAACCGCAGGCGTTAGTGCAGGTGAAGGTCAGCACGGTTCACACGAGGGCAAAGCTTATCACCAGATGAAAGGTGAGCGTGGTGGACATCACGACATGCGTAAAATGTTCCGTGGCTTAGATCTAACTGACGAGCAAAAAACTGAAATCAAGGCGCTGTTTAGCGCTCATCGTGATGAGATGAAGCAAAAGCGTCCTTCAAAAGAGCAACGTGCGGCACAAAAGGCACAGATGCTAGATTTTATTACTACGACTAACTTCAGCGAAGAGGCAGTTAAGCAAGCGCTAGCGGCTAAGCAAGAGGCGCGTCAGCAAAGAGTGGTGGAGATGTTGAAGCTGCAAAACCAAGCCTACCAACTGCTGACACCGGAGCAGCAGGAGAAATTCAAACAACGTTTTGAAAAGCATCACAATCGATAATGAGCCTGGCGCAATACGCCATATGGTTCGCCCTGTAGGCTAATTATTTTTTTCGATTACGCCTATTGGTATTAACTTGAGGGAAATCATCAGTTTTTCCCTCTCGTTTGTTATAGACTTAGAATCTGTGTTTCCCTTACTTTATTAGTAAACAGATTTTATGAATGACACTTCCCAATATGATTTCTGGGTTAAGCTGGCCAGCCGCGCCGCGGTCGCGACAGCTTTTACCCTTATTATCATCAAACTTGCGGCATGGATGTACTCGGGTTCTGCCAGTATGTTGGCATCTTTGACCGACTCCTTTGCGGATGCGCTGGCATCAATCGTTAATTTTATTGCGATTCGCTACGCTATCGTGCCTGCCGATCAAGATCATCGCTATGGGCATGGTAAGGCTGAACCGTTAGCCTCCCTTGCGCAATCAGCCTTTATTCTTGGCTCCGCCTTCTTGTTACTGCTGCATGGTGGTGAGCGTCTGATTAACCCTGTTGAG
The DNA here is from genome assembly GCF_016765635.1 of Shewanella schlegeliana. Classification (GTDB taxonomy): domain Bacteria; phylum Pseudomonadota; class Gammaproteobacteria; order Enterobacterales; family Shewanellaceae; genus Shewanella; species Shewanella schlegeliana. The sequence goes on along the minus strand of NZ_JAESVD010000009.1, from coordinate 132,049 downwards.
GTGCAGCATGCGACCTTAGGTGTGGTTGTTTCTATTATTGCAATAGTGCTAACCCTAGCCTTGGTGACGCTACAGAAAAGAGCTTTAGCGGCGACCTCAAGTACCGTGGTTGAAGCCGATGCGCTACATTACAAGTCGGATCTATTCTTAAATGCTGCGGTGTTGCTGGCATTAGTTTTGTCTCAGTATGGTTGGTGGTGGGCCGACGGCCTATTCGCACTGCTGATAGCGCTGTTTATTGGTCAGCAAGCGATCGGTTTAGCTTATCGTTCGGTGCAATCGCTGCTCGATAGAGAGTTAGATGATGAAACCCGTGCAAAGATCATCGAAATAGCTAAACTCGATCCGCAAGTAAAAGGGATCCACGATTTGCGAACTCGCGAATCTGGCAAGACAATGTTTATTCAGTTTCACCTTGAGTTAGACGGTGAGCTGAGCTTACATCAAGCCCATAAAATTGCCGTCGAGACCTCCGAACGGGTGCGTAAGGAGTTTGTCGAATCTGAAGTGATTATTCACCAAGATCCGGTTTAGTTATTAGCTTAGAAGTAAAAAAGGAGAGCCTATGGTTCTCCTTTTTTGTTGCAAGTCGTTATTGAGAAGGCTGTTAATCCATCTCTAGCTCTTTCAATTTTCGGGTCAAGGTGTTGCGGCCCCACCCTAGGCGCTTAGCTGCTGCCTGCTTATGGCCATTAGTATGCTTAAGTGCCGTTTCCAGTAAGATTCGCTCGAACGCCGGTTGCACTTCGGTTAGTAGATCGCTATCGCCATCACTGAGTCTTTGGTCGATAAACAGCTTTAGTGCGCCTTGCCAGTCATCGCTCTCGCTGGATTGGGTAGGGCTGAACTTAGGCTCTTGCAGTAGCTCCGGCGGCAGATCCAGTGGCAAGATCTCCTGCCCCGATGCCATTACGGTTAACCAGCGACAGGTGTTTTCCAGTTGGCGCACATTACCCGGCCAAGGCAGTTGCGATAGCTTAGTGGCGGTTTCCTTGGTCAGCACCTTAGGTTCAACACCTATCTCCTTGGCGGCGATCATCAAGAAGTGGCGTGCAAGCTGGGGGATATCTTCACGGCGCTGAGACAGAGGGGGCAGATGCACACGAATGACATTTAAGCGGTGGAACAGATCTTCACGAAAATCCCCCTGCTGTACCAGCTGCTCAAGGTTTTGATGGGTGGCGGCGATGATACGCACATCTACCTGCACTGGCGAGTGGCCACCGACACGATAGAACTGACCATCGGCTAGAACTCGCAGTAATCGAGTCTGCACATCTAAAGGCATATCGCCAATTTCATCTAAGAATAGTGTACCGCCATTAGCTTGCTCGAAGCGGCCTTGGCGAACGCTGCCTGCCCCAGTGAACGCACCTTTCTCATGACCAAATAGCTCTGATTCAATCAGATCTTTTGGGATCGCCGCCATGTTGATGGCAATAAAGGACTTACCCTTACGGGGGCTGTGTTTATGCAACGCGCTGGCGACCAGCTCTTTACCCGTACCCGATTGGCCGTTGATCAAGACGCTAATCGAGGAGCGAGAAAGGCGACCGATAGCCCTAAATACTTCCTGCATTGCTGGGGCTTCACCAATAATCTCCGGCGTGGCGACTAGTGGCTCCTCTGTGGTGATGGTTGAGGACTGCTCCTTGGCATGAGTGAGTGCCCGCTCGACTAGTGAAATCGCCTCATCGATATCGAAAGGCTTAGGCAGATACTCAAAGGCACCCGCTTGATAGGCGCTCACTGCGCTGTCGAGATCAGAATGCGCCGTCATGATGATAACGGGGATATGCGGATAGTGGTTCTGTAATCGCTCTAGCAGTGTTAAGCCATCGGTACCGGGCATACGGATATCTGAGACGATCACTTGTGGTTGTGCCATCTCTAATGCTTGCCATAGTGACTCGGCAGCCGCGAAGCTGGCACTGCTAAATTTGGCGCTCTGTAATGCTTTTTCTAATACCCAACGTATCGAGCTATCGTCGTCGAGGATCCAAACTTGTTCAGTCATCTAGTGTTTTCCTCTTATTAACTATTGATGGGTAGGGTAATGGTAAATTCTGTGTAGCCGACAGTGGAATCACAATCGATACGGCCACCATGCAAACGGGCAAAGTTATGAGCGATAGAGAGCCCTAGACCTGAGCCCTGCTCACGGCCGGTGACCATAGGATAAAACAGCGTGTCCATCAGATCGGGTTGAATGCCGGGACCGTTATCAATAATCGACAACATGAGTACTAGCTTATGGCGCTTAGTGCCTATGGTGACTTGGTGCTGTGTTCGAGTCTTGAGTCGAATATTACCGCCGCTCGGCTCTAGGGCTTGTATCGCGTTTTGCACGATATTTAAAATAGCCTGTTGCAGCTGATCCGGATCCATCTCGATATCTGGGATCGAGGGGTCATAATCCTGAGTCAGTTCAATATTGTTAGGCAAGGTGACGTTGACTAACTTGACGACTTTTTGGATGACTTCATGAATGTTGTACAGGCTATGTTGTGTCGGCTTCTGCGGACCGAGCAAACGGTCGACTAAGCTGCGTAGTCTATCGGCCTGCTCAATAATCAGATCGGTAAATTCGTTAAGCTCCGGCTCTTTTAGCTCACGAGACAACAACTGTGCCGCTCCACGCAGTCCACCTAGGGGATTCTTAATTTCATGGGCGAGGTTACGCACTAAAAACTGCGCCGCTTGCTGCTGGGCATCTTGGGTCAACTGCTGGTGAATACGTCGCTGTTGATCAACTTGACGTAACTCTATCAGGGCAAGATTTTGCTCCTGTTCCAGTGGCGTCAGAGTGATATCGACAGTGTGTTGCTGGCCATCTATAGTCACTAACGGTACGGTGTTAATGTTGAGCCCTTGGCCTTCGCAGATAGCTTGTTTAAGCACCTGAGGCTCGACTCCTAGCAGTTGATAGTGTTCGGGGAGAGGCTGCTCAGTGAGTCGATTGCTGCCTACGCCGAGCAGTTGCTCAGTGGCCGTATTGACATAGAGTAACTCAAGCTCTTCATTGATAACGAGCACAGCCGTTACTAAATGATTGAGCAATAAATTGGTATCCATTAGCTACTCCGAATTATGCCGATGCTTAGGCATCTTAGTTGATTGCACCACCATGGTGCACCAAAGTGGTGCAAGCTGCAACCGAACGTCATCGGAATGTCGACTAAATCAAAGTAATCCTAAGTTAATCTATTCTAGGGCTTTTATTCATTCCCTCTAGGCTGAGGTCTAACATGTGTAGGCCCATTAATAGTCGTCCGATGAAGAAATACTATTCTCACTGGAGTCGATGCAAGTTGTTTGCCGTTTTTACTCAATACTTTAACGACAAAGCTATGTTCGCCGCGATCAATATTGTTGAGCTTGAAGATGCCGTGCTGCTGTGTATTGCCAATCTGCTGCCCGTCCATAAACAGAGCCAGTTCATGGGCGGAAGATAACTGCGGCTCAATATTGGCGATAATGGTGATATCTCCCTCGTTGTTATGAATGCTCTCCTCCTCTGTGGGAGAGACAATCTGAACTTTATATTTGACCTTTTCACTGTCGGTGTCAGATTGCATGCTTGGTAGGGCGATGACTTCGGGGAGTTTGATATTGTTTTGGGTATTCTCTTTTAACTCGACGACTTCGGCATTTTTGACTGGTTTGTCAGAGAAGTGAACTGTACCGTCCTCATCCACCCATTTATAAATAGTCGCATGAGCAAAGGTTGCAGCCAATAATAGTAATAGAGCTAAGCCAATACGCATCGTGACGTCCTTTGTTACGGGGTTGTAATCACTGGAAGAGTAGCTGTTTTTCCATAAAAAAGCATCGACTTTATTATGGGGAAGATAACACTCAAGTATGGCAGATAAAAATTTGCTATCTTTAGTGCTAGAGTAAATCTTACCTAATTTTCAAAATATTAGAGTTCATAAAAGAGTCATGAATTAGGGCCGCATGAGATTAATCAAAGGAAAACAGATGCAAAAATATATTATGGCAAGCTGCCTAGTCTTACTGACAGCCTGTAGCGCTGTGGATAAGCAAAAGGTGGTCGAGCAGCAAGCTACTGCAACAAAGCAATCCCAAGTGACCGAGCCTGCTTTACCTAGCTTTGATTGCACTAAGGCTCAGGGGCAGGTTGAGACACTTATTTGTCATGACGTTGAACTTGCGCAGCTTGATAGACAAATGGAACAGGTTTTTAAGGCGGCGGTGGTTAACATCCCAGCTGCAGAGCAGCCTAAGGTGACGCAGAGAGGTTGGATCAAAGGCCGTAACGACTGCTGGAAGGCGCAAGATGTGCGTGAGTGTACACTGTACAGTTATCAGAGCAGAATGATCGAACTGCAGATCCAAGGTGGATTGCTAGAGGTGCCGCCAGCCGTAGTCTTTGACTGTGGTGAGCATCCACAGATAACAGCCGTATTTTATACCCAGCTCGACCCAGTTACTGCGGTGTTTACCTTTTCGAGTGAGAAAATGGGCGAGCAGCAACTGCAGGCTACCAATGTGCGCAGTGGCAGCGGCGCAAAATACCAAGGGCGTAACTTTGAGTTCTGGGAGCATCAGGGAGAGGCGAGCGTGCAGTTCTTCGATGAACATTATATGTGTCAGTTACGTAAGTAAACTGGGCTCTAGGTTGAACTAGTAAGCTTATATCGCGATTAGCAAACAAAAAGCAGCTTGTCGGCTGCTTTTTGTTTGCTGTCGTCTTAGGCTTAACCTAGGTGCTAGCTTTTATCGTATTACAGCTCTATATCAAAACTATTGCGGATAGATTCAACAGCTTAGTATAAGCCGTCATATTTCTACTTCAGTTGCTTGATGATCTCATCTGCTACCACTTCAGAAGATGCTGGGTTTTGACCTGTGATCAAGTTGCCATCAACGGCAAGGTGACTAGCCCAATCATCTCCTTTGGTATATAAGGCACCATTTGCCAGCATCATATCTTCCACAAGGAAAGGCACGATTTCGGTGAGCTGCACGGCAGCTTCTTCACCGTTAGTAAAGCCAGTGACTTGTTTGCCAGCGACTAAAGGTGAACCGTCAGCGGCTTTGACATTTTTAAGTGCCCCCGGCGCGTGGCACACCAAGCCTACAGGTTTGTTAGCTTGATAGAAGGCTTCTATTAATGCGATAGAGTGAGCATCGTTGGTGAGATCCCATAAAGGACCATGTCCACCAGGATAGAAAACGGCATCGTAATCAGCTTGATCAATGTCTACTAATACGTGAGTGGTGGCCAACAGTTGTTTGGCTTGCTCATCTTGATTGAAGCGTTCTGTTGCCGCCGTTTGAAAATCGGCTTGTTCACTGTTTGGATCCAATGGAGGTTGTCCACCCGCTGGTGAGGCTAAAGTGATCTGAAAACCGCTATCTTTAAAACGGTAAAAAGGACTGGCAAACTCTTCAAGCCAGAAGCCTGTTTTTAAGCCTGTGTCGCCAAGTTTGTCGTGTGAGGTGAGTACCATCAATATCTTCATTCTATTATCCTTTTCTATGTGTAGAGTGATTGGCCGACACTCGCTAAACTGTCGGCTAACTAAGCTAAAAGTTAAAGGTTTCGGGTTAATATTTTGTGGCTCATGGCAAGATCAACATCTTGTTTTTCCCCGAGTGCCGTCATACCGTGAGCTTCAAGTTGGCTAACGATTGCATCGATGCTGCTGTTATCCAATTCATAGTCCGATAGACGAGTTTTGATCCCCATGTTTTCAAAGAATTCACGGGTCTTAGCAATCGCAGCATCAATGATCTCGTCTTTAGTGCCTTGGTTAATTCCCCAGACTCGATCTGCGTATTGGAGGAGTTTATCCTGCTTTCCTTCGCGGCGAACATCAAGCATGCCCGGTAAAACCATTGCGATAGTGCGGGCATGGTCGATGCCATACAGAGCCGTGATCTCATGTCCAATCATGTGGGCCGCCCAATCGTGTGGTACGCCTTTACCTATAACACCGCTCAATGCCATGGTTGCTACCCACATTAAGTTGGCGCGCACATCGAAGTCTTTGGGTTCAGTTAATGCTTTAGGGCCGAGTTCAATGAGGGTTTGCAGTAAGCCTTCGGCAAACCTGTCTTGAACAGGTGCATTAACTGGGTAGTTTAGGTATTGCTCTGTGATGTGGATAAAGGCGTCGACAACACCATTGGCAACTTGGCGCTCGGGCAGGGTGAAGGTTTTACTCGGGTCTAATACTGAGAACTTAGGGAAAACATGGTTGCTCATAAAAGACAGCTTAGCTTGAAATTCTTTGCGGGTGACCACACTAGCACTGTTCATTTCAGAGCCCGTTGCTGGCAAGGTTAATACAGTGCCGAACGGCATAGCTTGAGTGACCTTAGCGCCCCAGCTTAAAAGAATATCCCATGGTTCACCATCAAATAGCGCAGCAGCGGCAACGAACTTAGTACCGTCAATAACCGAACCACCGCCAACGGCGAGGAGGAAGTCGATATCTTGCTGTTTTACCACTTCTACAGCTTGCATTAATGTTTCGTAAGTAGGGTTAGCCTCGATGCCACCAAATTCAACGACGCTACGCTGTTTAAGGGCTGTTTTTACTTCATCCAGTGTTCCTGTGCTTTTGGCGCTATTACCGCCAAACAGAACTAATACTTTTGCATCTTGTGGTATTAAGTTATCTAACTCGGCAATTTTACCTTCACCAAAGCTGATATGTGTTGGGTTGTAATAATCGAAGCTATACATAATTTGTCCTATTTACCGACTGATATTGAGTCGAATAATACTGCTTAAATTTTAGTAGACCAGTCATCTAGCGATTTTTATTGCCTTAAAACAGCCCTTAAAATCGAGGGTTCTGTGTTAGATGATCCACCGTAAAAAATGTGACTATAGCGGCAGCGTACTGCGTGAGAAGTTCTGCTTTAGTACTACGGTCGATTCGATGCCTGCGATGCAGTTTAGGCTGCCTAGGGATTTTTTGACGAAGCTTTCATAACTAAGTAGATCGCTGGCAACGATTTTTAATAGGTAATCATGAGCGCCGGTGACTACAGAGCACTCCATGACCTGCTCTAAGTTTTCCATACTCTCCTCGAAGAGTATCGCGTGTTGATCCGAGTTCTCTTTTAGACGAACGAAAGCATAAACCATCACATTGAGTCCCACCTCTTTAGGATCGATCTGCGCAGCATAGCCGCTGATCACGCCAGTTTGCTCGAGCTTTCTAACACGGCGAAGGCAGGGTGTATCAGACATATTCAGTCTGGCTGCGAGTTCTGAGATCGCGATACGACCGTGACGCTGCAATATGGCGAGTATATTGCGATCTTTGTTATCCATCTTGGCAACCTTTCTATTCTTATGGTGAAAATCAATATCAACTAGACTTTTTATAGTGGATCTCGACCTTGATTGGAAGTTATTAAGGCTCGTTTGATGATTTACACCGTACGTATGCTGCTAGGCTAATTTAGGTTAACTCATAGTTACAACGCAGAAAGGAGAGGCGATGACGCAAAATACTCAGGCATTCGATTACTGGATCCGTAGCCGATTCGTTGAGCTTAATAATAAGCTCGAACGACTTTATTGTCATCAGGCCGATCGTGCCAACGTCGAGGGAGTCGGTGATGATTTAAAGGCGCAGCTAGAGTCTGAAGGCCGTGAACTGATTGTTAGCTTGTTGGCAGAAGGCAACACTGATGAAGGTTTTGACCATGCGTTTGATCTGCTGGGTAATGTAGGCTTATATATGGCTGCTTGTCGCCGGCATGAGATCACCGAACCTTCGAGGGAGCGAGTATCACCGTTGACAGAGGCATCAGCTCTAGCCATGCATATTGGCGCATCTATTGGCGTAACGCCTAGATTTGCGACTGCGCATCTCACGACTCATAACCGTGCGCAGCAAGGTTTGTATAAACGCTTTACCGATCTCGATGCCGAGAAGCTGTTTGTCGATTACAACACCAAAGGTATTTTGGCCTATAAACGGGCCGCCGACGCGCTGTTAAAGATCCAGCCCTTAGGCATAGATCATCCCATCGCCTATGATCTACTCCTAGTGGCTAAACAGGCGCTGCGTGATGTGATTGAGTCAAATCGTGTCCTATTTCAACAGTTAGATGCCGATGATTTTTTCTATTGTGTGCGCCCTTATTACAAGCCCTATCGTGTGGGCTGTCAGGTATATCGTGGCGCAAATGCAGGGGATTTTGCCGGCATTAACGTAATCGATATGCTGCTCGGATTATGCAGCGCTAATGAGCCTGGTTATTCACAGATGTTGGTGGATAAGTTCCTCTATATGATGCCTGAAGATCAGGCCATATTACGCGACTGTATGCGCCGCAGTAGCTTTATGGATGAGCTATTGAATATGACGCACTTAAGCCATGAGTCGTGGTATCAACAAAACGTTAAGCTATTTCTTGAGGTGTGCGCTCTGCATGGAGAAACGGCAATACAACATCATAATGAGCTGGTGGCCAAGTATATTGCCCAACCTGCTAAGGCTATGGAACAGCAACATATGTCTAAGGTGACTGCGAGTGGCCCGCCGTTGGATGTGCTGCTTAATTCGTTAGAGAAGTTACGTGATAGACGCGCCGCCGCTAACCGCAGTGATATTGGTACTCGCTATGAAGATATTCAATTGCTGAAGTCGAGTTTGGAGACTGAGTAACATGCAATCTTTTAAAGACGATTTCTGTTTAGTGCCAGGAAGTTACCTGTTAAGTCACTCTGTTGGTCGGCCATTGAAAACGGCAGAGCAGGTATTTGCGGAGCAGTTTTTTACTCCTTGGCAATCATCAGGAGTCGAGCCTTGGCAGGCGTGGTTAAAGGTTATCGACCTCTTCTGCAATAATCTGGCGAAGTTATTTAACGGCAGAGCCGAAGAGTTTTGTCCTCAGGTTAACCTCTCTAGTGCACTGACAAAGTTGGTGATGTCGTTACCGCAGTTTGAGACAGATAAGGCTGTGATCCTCATGAGCGAGCTTGATTTTCCCAGTATGGGGTTTGCGCTTAAAAAAGCGCTGCCTTCGAGTTGCGAGTTACGCTTTATTCCAAAATCTGTAGACTTAACGGACCCCGAAGTGTGGCGGTCACAGATCGAGTCAGACGTGGATTTAGTGTTTGTTAGCCACGCGTATTCCAACACGGGCCAGCAAGCGCCTCTGAGTGAGATCGTAAATACAGCTAAGTCAAAAAATGTGCTGACCCTTATCGATGTGGCTCAATCGGCAGGTGTGGTTCCATTAGACTTACAGGCTTTGCAACCTGACTTTATGATTGGCTCTAGTGTTAAGTGGCTCTGCGGTGGTCCGGGAGCCGCCTACTTGTGGGTTAACTCACAGCATATTGAGGGCTGTCAGCCTAAAGATGTGGGCTGGTTTAGCCATGAAAACCCCTTCGAGTTCGATATCCATAACTTCCGCTATCATCCAACAGGATTTAAATTTTGGGGTGGCACGCCATCGATAGCCCCTTATGTCATTGCGGCTCATAGCATAGGTTACTTTGCCGAAATTGGCTCTCACAAGCTTCGCGAACATAATCAATGGCTAATCGATGTTGTAGCCGAGCAATTTGAGACTGAGCTGGTATCGCCTCGGCTTGAGACTAAACGCAGCGCTACGCTCATTTTAAATTTCGCAGGGAAACAGCCGCAGGTATTAGCAGCGTTGCAACAAGCTAATGTTAGTGTGGACCTGCGTAGTGAAGGGATCCGAGTATCACCGCATATTTATAATGATATGGCCGATATCGAGCGCCTTCTGTCTGTAATAAAGGGCTGTCGATGACTAAGGCGTATCGTTAGTTGCTAGAGCTAATCGCGGCGGGAGTTCGATAAAAGGTATATAAAAAAACAGGCCTTTATTAAGGCCTGATATACCAGTTATATTTCTTTTAAATTAAGGCTTTACAGCTCTTAAATATACTTTGCGATGATTGAATTCTTGATTGAGATGATTTAACTCACCTACTGATAGCTTAGTCAGTAATGCGGAACCTTTGCCGTCTGTGACAAATTTCTGCGCGGTGCGATTAACAAAATCTACCACATAAACGCTATCGCTTTTCTCTGCTGTTGCCGCCGACAATGCTGCTTGGTTTGAGCAATCATTACATTCCGTAATAGGACTCATAGCTGCAAGACTTGTCGTTGAAAGTAGTAGTCCTGCACTTAACAGTGCTACTCGAGTTGTTGTTTTTCTCATAGTAGGTTCCTTATTACTTTGATGGTGATCTGTGTCACACTTTTAATTTAGTATATAGTTTAGGCAGTGTCCAGAACTTTTTGTTGCTAACTTGTTGTTTAATTGTGCTTTATTTAGTGTGCGCTAATTAATCTATCGATGTTTCATCGAGAGCATGTGAGTTAATTATGCCTATTTTTCAAGCTTGCCTATCAAGGCTTATTGGTCGATAGTGGTAGTTACGGAGCATTTTTTTAAGGGATTTTATGAAGACATTCATGCTGTTACTCGGCCTGTGTTGTTTTAGTGCAGCAGCCATGGATTGGAATATTCAAAAGCTTACACCCAGTACTGCATTTAGGGGCAGCGCGGTGCTGGATGGGGTGGCTTGGGTTACGGGGAGTGATAATCGTGTCTATATCTCCAAAGACGGTGGTAACAGCTGGTTAGATATATCGGTTAAAGGTGAGCCGTTAACAGACTTTCGTGACATTGAAGTGTTCGATGCCAACACGGCGATAGTGATGGGGGCAGGTCAAGGCGGTTTATCTAAGCTGTATATTACCGAGAATCAGGGCTTAAGTTGGCGGCTTCTGTTTGATAATCCCGATGAACTGGGCTTCTTCAACTCAATTGCCTTTTGGGATCGCAATAACGGTTTACTGCTCGGCGACCCTGTTGGTGGTTGTTATGTCATTTTGCGTACGGCCGATGGCGGCAAAACGTGGCAGCGCATCGCTAAAGATGCTCTGCCTACTCTGTTAGATAAAGAGGTCGCCTTTGCCGCTAGTGGCAATACCTTAATTGTGGGTAAGCGCGGCAGGGCTTGGTTTACCTCTGGTGGCTATAGCAGCTCTGCCTATAGTAGCGCTGATTCGGGGAGTCACTGGCGTCGGCGTCCAGTTGCTCTTTATGATGACACCCAAACAGCTGGTGGTTACGCCTTAGCATTTAATGCCTTAGGTGATCTGTTTGTGTTGGGTGGTGATTATCAGCAGCGTGATAAGCATGATGCTAACCTGGTCTACAGAAGAGGTTATGTGTGGCATAAAGCCCCCGGTACCACCCCAGGCCTACGTACGGCTATGGTGTGTCATGAGGAAACCTGTATCGCAACAGGTAAGCTATCGACCGATATTTCCCACGACCATGGTTATAGCTGGCACCCCTTGTTGATCAATGGTGAGTCTCAGGGATTTTTTACCTTAGCGATAGAGGGCAATACCTTAGTGGCAGCGGGGGATGATGGTCGCGTTGCAGTGCATACTTTTGAATAGCTGCAAGGCGTTTGGATAAGACGCGCATTGACTAACGAAAATTAGCCCAACACAAGATACATAATAGAAGCGCCAATACAGCCACCAATTAAGGTTGCTAAAGCCAGTAATAACCATTGGCCGTAAAAAGAGACTTTTTGCATCTGATCGTGGGTGGGTTTTGGGATTACTAAAAGTTTCTTTTGCTCTATTTCAAACACAGCGCATAACCCCAAGAGGGTATCGTTAGAGGCGCTGCCTTCCTTTTCCACTCGTTGCACGGTACGTAAGCTAATGGCACAAGCATCGGCTAAGTGCTGTTGGGTCCAGCCTTTTTCTTGCCGTAATGTTTTGACCGTGATGGGGTTAATTTCCATATTTGACTCCGCTAGCTCCTTTAGAAAGTGGTGACATGTATGTGCTTATCCTGAAAAAGATTCCATAAATAAAACAAACAAACCACCAAAAACTAGACCCGCTAGAAAACACATAAATATCTGCTTTTTTACGGATTGATTCTCCTTGCTGAGAAAGGCTTTGGTTTCGGTCGCCAGATGTTGGTTGTTGCGATACAGGCTACATTCAACCGTGGCCTTCATTAGGCTGGTGACTTTAAATCTCACTTCATAGTCATTGCCCAAATGGCAAAATTTATGACAGCTGTTCATCTTTACCAAATTACGTTTATCACTGACTACTTCATCATTGACGTAAATGGTTTCCTTGCCTGAATAACCTGAGCCATGAGCGGTGATGCGTACATCTTGATCATTGAAGTAATACCAATAGCCATTAGTAATTGTCACGCTATCCATTTGACTGTCCATTTCGTGTCGAGTGCTTGAGTGTTCCATACTTGCTCCTTGCTATGTTGACAGCAGTGTTTGATGAGAGCAAGTTCAGCATAAATTTTGTTCGGTGACGGCGTCATGGATGTGACAGGCGTAAAAAGGGCATATGACACTTAACATGTCATATCTTAATTGATTGTAATTACTGATTTTATTTGTAGCGTGGGAAGTTGATGCATTCGATGTTGAGGTTTGGAAAAGTATTGATTGGATATGATACCTATCAGTATTGGGCAATAAAAAAGCCCCAAACATTGCTGTTTAGGGCTTTAATGCTAACCAATCATTCTGGTCAGCGAGTCAACTCAAAGGATTACAAGCTGTAGTAAAGCTCGAATTCTACTGGGTGAGTTGTTTGGTTGATACGCTCAACGTCTGCAGACTTAAGTTTGATGTATGAATCGATAAAGTCATTACAGAATACATCACCACGAGTTAGGAACTCACGGTCAGCATCTAGGCACTCAAGTGCATTTTCTAGTGACGTTGCAACTGTTGGGATTTCAGCTGCTTCTTCAGCTGGAAGATCGTATAGATCTTTATCCATCGCTTCACCTGGGTGGATCTTGTTTTGAATACCGTCAAGGCCCGCCATTAGCATTGCAGAGAACGCCAAGTATGGGTTAGCCACTGGGTCACCGAAACGTAGCTCGATACGACGTGCCTTTGCACTTGGTACCACTGGGATACGGATAGATGCAGAGCGGTTAGCCGCTGAGTAAGCAAGCATTACTGGCGCTTCGAAGTGTGGAACCAAACGCTTGTATGAGTTTGTTGATGGGTTAGAGAATGCATTGACTGCGCGAGCATGCTTAATTACACCACCGATGAAGAATAATGCCGCTTCGCTTAATCCGCCGTACTTATCACCAGCAAATAGGTTAGTACCATCTTTAGCTAGTGACATATGTACGTGCATGCCGCTACCGTTGTCGCCAACGATTGGCTTAGGCATAAATGTCGCTGTCTTACCGTATGCGTGAGCAACGTTATGAACAACATACTTAAGTACCTGAACTTCATCGGCTTTCAGTGTTAGGGTGTTAAAGCGAGTTGCGATCTCGTTCTGACCCGCAGTTGCCACTTCGTGGTGATGCGCTTCAACAACTTGACCCATCTCTTCAAGTACTAAACACATTGCACTACGGATATCTTGCGAAGAGTCAACAGGAGCGACTGGGAAGTAACCACCTTTAACACCTGGACGGTGACCAGTGTTGCCATCTTCATAGCTAGTACCTGAGTTCCAAGAAGCTTCTTCTGCATCAACTTTGTAGAAACAACCTGACATGTCTGCGCCATATTTCACATCGTCAAATAGGAAGAATTCTGGCTCTGGACCGACTAATACTGTGTCAGCAATACCAGTAGAGCGTAGGTAATTTTCCGCTTTCTTTGCGATTGAGCGAGGGTCACGGTTGTAACCTGTCATTGTGCCAGGGTTTAGGATGTCACAACGAATGTTCGCTGTTGTTTCAGCGGTGAAAGGGTCTAGTACGAAACTTGCAGGATCAGGCATCAATACCATGTCTGATTCGTTAATGCCTTTCCAGCCAGAGATTGAAGAACCGTCAAACATTTTACCGTCTTCAAAGAAGTCAGCATCAACTTGGTGAGTTGGAATTGTAACGTGCTGCTCTTTACCGCGAGTATCGGTAAAGCGCAAATCAACGAACTTAACTTCTAATTCTACTAGTTGTTTTAAAACTGATTCTGCTGACATTCTAGAGTCTCCGAGTAGGGTAAAGGATTATCCCTTGGTTTTATCTTTAATATTTTACGCTTAACGCGATTCTGGTATTCATATAGCGAGACTCGTGCCAACAATGTAACCTACTGAATAGTAATAATAAGTTGTTTGTGTGCTAGGTTGGGGGTGTTGCTATTGCACTATTTTGGTGCGCTCAGTGGATCTATGTGGTGCACGCGCCATTGTTGTGCAATGCCAGCCTGACCTTAGCTGATTTACGTTCGTCTCACTTACAACTGATACACATTAACTAAGCTATTAGTTTTTTTATAGGAGCTAACTCAAGGAATTAGCATCAAATACTCGATAAGTGTTATTCAGATTAAAGACAGTGAGTTTTTTGAGTCGTTTCGGAGGGAAAAGCAGTGCAATTTAGCTAGGGAAACGCAAAAGTTCCAATAAAAAACGTTGTTTATTATTTAGTCGGACTCTAATCGCTTTATTTCGAAAACTATAAAAAAGTGTATAAAAAGCGGACGTTAAGACGAAAAAAATGAATGCGAAAGAGTTATTTTTAACGATTGGTTAAAAATAATCCTGTGAGATAGCGCCGAGCTAGAGTAGAATGTCACGCTTTTTATTGCAACTACTATACTAAACTGGCTTTAGTGAGTTGCAAATCCCCCCCTATTTATATACCGATGGTAAGAGGTTTAGCCGTGTTAGAGAATTTACGTAACATCGCCATTATTGCACACGTTGACCATGGTAAGACTACCTTGGTTGATAAGATGCTGGCGCAGTCAGGAACCCTTGAGTCTCGAGGAGAAGCCACTGAGCGGGTGATGGATTCAAATGATCTTGAAAAGGAACGTGGTATCACGATTCTGGCCAAGAACACTGCCATCAAGTGGAACGATTACCGTATCAACATCGTTGATACCCCAGGTCACGCCGATTTCGGTGGTGAGGTAGAGCGTGTTCTATCTATGGTTGACTCAGTATTACTACTAGTTGACGCAGTAGATGGTCCAATGCCACAGACTCGCTTCGTGACTAAGAAAGCTTTCGCTCAAGGCCTAAAGCCAATCGTTGTTATTAACAAGATTGACCGTCCAGGCGCGCGTCCAGATTGGGTTATCGACCAAGTATTTGACTTGTTTGACAACTTAGGCGCTACTGATGAGCAGCTAGACTTCCCAATCGTTTATGCTTCTGCACTAAACGGTTTTGCTTCATTAGATCCAGACGAAGTTAGCGAAGATATGACACCGCTATTCGAAACGATCGTTGAAAAAGTTTCTTCACCAGATGCTGACGCTGAAGGTGATTTCCAGATGCAGATTTCGCAGCTGGATTACAACTCATACGTAGGTGTTATCGGTGTTGGTCGTATTAAGCGCGGTAGCGTTAAGACTAACCAGCAAGTAACAGTGATTGATGCTGAAGGTAACAAGCGTAACGGTAAAGTAGGCCAAGTATTAGGTTACATGGGTCTAGAGCGTCACGAAGTAACTGATGCTAACGCTGGTGACATCGTTGCGATTACAGGTCTTGGTCAGCTAAAGATTTCTGACACTGTTTGTGCAACTACAACTGTAGAAGCATTACCTCCATTGTCTGTTGATGAACCAACACTAACAATGACTTTCCAAGTAAACACTTCTCCGTTTGCTGGTAAAGAAGGTAAGTACGTGACTTCACGTAACATCCTTGAGCGTCTTGAGCAGGAACTAGTACACAACGTAGCACTTCGCGTTGAAGAGACTGACAGCCCAGATCGTTTCCGCGTATCAGGCCGTGGTGAACTTCACCTATCTATCTTGATTGAAAACATGCGTCGTGAAGGTTACGAGTTAGCCGTTTCTCGTCCAGAAGTTATCATGAAA
The DNA here is from genome assembly GCF_016765635.1 of Shewanella schlegeliana. GTDB lineage: Bacteria > Pseudomonadota > Gammaproteobacteria > Enterobacterales > Shewanellaceae > Shewanella > Shewanella schlegeliana. Next base: position 116,184 of record NZ_JAESVD010000009.1, on the reverse strand, counting down.
GAGATCGATGGCGAGATGTGTGAGCCATTCGAAACACTAACCGTTGACGTTCAAGAAGAACATCAAGGTGCAGTGATCGAGAAGCTTGGTACTCGTAAGGGTGACATGAAGGACATGCAGTTAGACGGTAAGGGTCGTGTACGTATCGACTTCGTTATCCCTAGCCGTGGTCTAATCGGTTTCCAAACTGAATTCATGACAGCGACTTCTGGTACTGGTCTAATTTACCATTCATTCGACCACTACGGTCCATTGAAAGGCGGCGATATTGGTCAACGTGCACGTGGTGTATTGATCTCTAACGCTACTGGTAAAGCACTAACATTCGCACTATTCGGTCTACAAGAGCGTGGTCGTCTGTTTATTACTCACGCTGCAGAAGTATACGAAGGTCAAGTTGTTGGTCTTCACGCACGTGCTAACGACCTTACAGTTAACTGTTTGAAAGGTAAGCAGCTAACTAACATGCGTGCATCTGGTACTGACGAAGCTCAGGTACTAACTCCGCATATCGAAATGACTCTAGAACAAGCTCTTGAGTTCATCGATGATGACGAATTAGTAGAAGTAACTCCACAGAGCATTCGTGTTCGTAAGCGTTACTTGACTGAAAACGAACGTAAGCGTCATAACCGTAAGTAATGACCGCGTTTAGCTTCAACCTGTAACCGGGTTAAGTATTTGAAAGCCCTGAACATGAAAGTGTTCAGGGCTTTTTTGTTAAACCTCAAATCTTAAGTGCTAAAGCACCGACTTTTTTATGAAGCTATTCGAATATGGCTCACTCATTTATCGCCACTATTGAAGATTTTTCGGCTGTTCTAGCAAGCGTTAATCTTAACGACTCAAGCTGCACCTTGTTCATGGCATTTGCCTCTCTATTAAGCGTTATCTTGACGCTACACAAACTCGTATTTAGCTCATCCTTGGTAACAGTCTACTAGTATTGAGAACATTTAATCTGCTGTTTTGAATCACATTAATCAGTGCTTTTAACTCTGGCTCACAACTTGTTGTGGAGTGTGAATATAGCGGGGGCTTGATGAGATGCAGAGCGTTAAATCTCACTAATTCAGCGATAAATGAAGCTAGTTGGCAAAAATAAGAATACGCTAATACTCATTTTGAGGTATGGCGGTTACGACACATTTTTATAATTCAATTTACCGTAATTTAGTCTGCGCTTTAGTAACTTGCACTGCAAACCTACAAAGAATTGCAGCGAATGCTGCAGACATTTTTGAGCCGATATATGGCTTGCTAAGCGCATTTTTGAATTAAGTTCTAGTGAACGCTATTGGAGAACGTCGTGGAATTTCTACTATTTTGCCTAATTTTTATTGCTTGCTTCTTGGTTGCTTTTAAACCTCACAAGCAGAAGCTGGCGCATATTTTTTTAGCTCTGAGCATTTTAATGAGTATGGGGATTTGGTTGATCGCCACTTGGGGCATGTTAGTACCTGCCGGTAACTTGTGAGAACACGAAGATGAATGAATTAACAGTAAATAGAATTGTATCATTAGCGGCATTGGCGCTAATCGCTCTGCCTGTTGGCATTGCTTGTATCATTTTAGGTTTTGGCATGGGTGACACCCCATGTATTCTTTGCTGGCAAGAGCGTACAGCTATGGTGCTGGTATCACTGATAGCCATTTTCATTATGCGTTACGGCTTAAAGCCAAAGTATATTGGCGCGTTGATCATTACTGCCGTGTATGGTCTGTGGGCAGGCTATCGTCATAGCTCGGCACATATTCTTCGTGATATTGGCCAAGGCTTTGGCCCAGCTATTTTGGGTGTACACACCTATGTGTGGGTGATTGTTGTTTTTGCGATTATCTTACTGTTTGCCGGCGTATTAATGCTGCTACAAGGCGATAAGCTTGTTGAGAAGAGCGATAGCAGTGAATGGAGCTTGCTAAACAAAGTCACTGTAAATGTGTTCTTAGTGATTATTGCTTTCAACATTGTTCAAGCCTTTACGCAAACGGGCCCCTTCCCATATATAGGTCAAAGCGATCCAGTTCGTATGACATTTGATTCAGAGAAAACCATTTGGTCAACGGCTAACTGGCCAGAGCTATCAAAGTTGTCTGCACGTGGAGCCTACTCGATTGAGAAGCCTAACTTTGCGACTATGACGCAAAATGATGCGACCAAAGTGGCGACGAGTGAAGAACTTCACCTACTTAACAGTGTTGAGCTACCAGCAGAAATCTTCGGTTTGGCAACGGGTATGAGCTATAACCCTCAAAGCAAACTGTTTGCTGTCGTAACCAGTAATAACTGGGTGTACTTCTTAGATGAAACGCTAACAACAATTTTGGCAAAAGTGCAGATTGATGCGGCATTCTCTGCTGAAATTTCGAACCTAGCAGGTGTGACTTTTGATGGTGAAACCTCGGTGTTAGTGACGGCTGACCACAAGAGTTTTGTTCGTGTCGAGTATGACCCAAGCGTTAAGTTTGACGATACTTATGGACGATTTATCGAAGGTACAGATGGTGTTCGCGAACTTAAGCGTAGCCGTTTTTCCACTGCTCGTGCTAAGTACAACTACGTGGCAAGCGTTGCTTGGGATGCGAATACCCAAGAGTACTTAATGGTAACTCTGCCAGTCGCTAAGCGTAATAACTTCGTCGTTTCACGCCTAAGCGGTAAAGACTTTGAGCTAAACAGCGAAGCGATTATTAGTATCGACGCTCAGGCTTACCCGAATGTCACAGGTATTAGCATTATCGATGATAAAGCTTACTTGCTAAGCCATTCTGCACAGCAAGTACTGACCATGGATTTGGCCAGCAACAGCGTTGTCGCTGCAAGCAATATTGCCGAGCTTAACAATCCACAGGCAATCACGTTAGTGAATGGTCAGCTTGCGGTATTGGATGGGGTTGAAGGGAAGAATCGCGTCAATTTCTACTCAGTTCAGCATTAATCACTTATAACTTGTATAAATTGCTATGAGAATATAAAGCCCTTAATTAATCGTTAAGGGCTTTTTTAATGCCTTCGTCTCTCTTAAGCTCACCTTTGGTTAAGTGGTGAATGCCACTAATGCAGCGGCAATTAATGGTCTTACTTCAAAAGCGATAATCTCTCGCCGAGCAAACAGAACTTTATACTGATTGGTATGAATCTAATTGGTATAATCCTCGAAAACCTCAAGTAGCCATAAACAAATCGCTATAGAGCGCCCTCTATTAACATCGCTAATAAAATTAAAGGTAGTGACCAATGAAGCGGATCTTATCCATTCAATCCCATGTGGTATTTGGCTGCGCAGGAAACAGTAGCGCCGTATTCCCAATGCGTCGCCTAGGTATGGAGGTGTGGCCAATTAACACGGTGCAGTTCTCCAACCATACTCAGTATGTGCAAGGATGGACGGGAACGATCATGCCAGCGGGGCAGATCACCGAGCTGGTACAAGGGTTAGATAATATCGGTAAACTGCAAACCTGTGATGCCATCCTCAGTGGCTACCTAGGCAGTGCTGAACAAGGTGGTGAAATTGTCGCTGCCGTGAAAAAGATGAAAGCCCTCAATCCTCAGGCGATCTACTTCTGTGATCCTGTGATGGGTCACCCAGAGAAGGGCTGTATTGTTGCGCCGGGCGTGCAAGAGTTTCTAAAAACTCAAGCTTTAGCCGAAGCAGACATTATCGCGCCTAACCTGTTAGAACTGGAAACACTCACAGACAGAGAGCTGCATAATCTGGACGAGGTGATAAATGCGTGTGAGTGCTTATTAGAAAAAGGCCTTGAGATGGTAGTGGTGAAGCACCTTGCTAAAGCTGCCACTAGCCAAGAACAGTTTGAGATGTTGTTGGTGACCAAGACCGGCAGTTACTTAATCTGTCGTCCTTTATATGAATTTGATAAGCAACCTGTGGGCGTGGGTGACTTAATCAGTGGCTTGATGTTAGCTAACTTGCAAGCGGGTTTTAGCCCTGTTGACGCATTCGAGCGCACCAACGCCTCAGTTGATGCCGTGCTGCTCGAAACCTTTAACCAAGGCGCTTATGAGCTGCAATTAATCCGCGCTCAAGAAGCCATTGCTGCGCCAGTGATTAAGCAGCAGGCTAAAAAAGTTAACTAGTGCTAACTTGAGCTAAATGTGCTCATCGATGAACATGAAAAAGCCCTGTAGCTACCACAGCTTCAGGGCTTTTGCTTATTAGGTGTTGTTTGTCGAGAATGGAGTATTAGTTCACTCTTGAAGAGAAAACCACGCCTAAGCTCGACATTAGAACTACCACAAGTCCCGATTTACGTATTAACTTTTTAAACTCTTGCTCAGGAAGCTGATATTGAGTCAGTCTCTGCCGAGCGATAAAGAGCTGTATCACCGCAAGACCAAGACAACTCGGCACCAACTGTAACCCACCATTAAGTGCGAAATGCAGCGCTAAGGCCACTAACGCCAATGCTGCAACAAACCAAATGCAAGCAAAGGCCTTATTCTGCTTGGGGCTTTCATTGCTCGTTTCCATTACCTATCCTCGGTTAGCTTTAGTGAGCTAACATCTAGCTACTAGTAATAGGCTTGCTACTCGGCTCTATCGTTTTTCTGCTACTCAGTGCTCGCCATAGCCACTCTAGTGGTCCTTGATTAAAATACTTTAAGTACAGGCTAGCAATCAGCAGCTGTATCAGTGAAAAACCAATAGCAATAGCCATATAGCCTGGCCTATCTAAGGCTAATAGCAGCGTTGGAGCAAAGTATCTAAATAGTAGAGATATCACGATTGATTGCAAAATGTATAAGCTCAAGGCTAAGCGACCAACATTTTGCAATGGTTTGAAGAAGTTTGCTCGGTTTTGGCATAGTTTAACCACAATGTGGATGTAGATTAATGCAGTGGGCAGCGCGCTGAAAACCACTATCGCCGGGCTGAGGTTTTGCAATAGCTCAGAGCTAGACAAGCTACAAAAGCTATCTATGCCAGAAAACACTAATGCTGCAATGATTAAGCGTAACAACTGCTTGCGGTTAAAGCCTTGCTCAAATCCCCCTGCTCGATACAGATATACCCCTAACAACATCAGTCCCGAGGCAAACCACATGGATGTTAAAGGGGTTGTGACGGCAATAGCTAAGAATAAAATAACTTGTTCAATTAACTGGCTTAAATATGGGCCTGTCCACAGTTGATATTGAAACGCAGCTTCAGGGCTCTCTCGAAGCGGAAAAGGCTCAGAGAGAAATACAGTCATAAGAATTAAACTGATTAAGCCTATGGCCCAAAATAGACCGGCTTTGCGGAGTATTTTTTGCTGTGACAGTGAAATATAGCAAAGGGTTAATAAGCCACTGACGCCATAGGCAAACAAAATGTCGCCAAACCAAATGAAAGTGGCATGTAAAGCACCGAATAACATCAGCCACTTAAGCCGTGACTTCATCTGGTTAGCTTGGTTTGAATTGAGTATTTTCTCCGATTGAGTAGCGAGCCCCGCGCCAAAAAGTATCGCGAATAAACTCAAAAACCGTGCTTCAATAAAAAAGCTATTGAAGATATCTATTGCCGTGTCATACCACGGGATTACCGCGTGGTTTACGTAACCGGAAAAACCGTTACCAAAAGAGTAGATATTGATAAACAAAATGCCCAGTACCGCCAAGCCACGAATGGCATCAAGGTTGGCGTTACGCTTTGTTGAGTTTGTTGAAGATGATGTAGATGCTGCTTGAGAGTGTGTTTGTGTCGACAGTTCCATGTTGACCCTTTTAATGTCCTATTTTGACGCAGTTTATCAACCTGAGTACATTATTTAAACACAATGAAAATGAGGAATATTCATTAGCTTATTTGGATTTCACACAAGGGATTAGGTTCTAGAACGCTGCGCTTTAAAACAAGGTGCTAGTCCCTAGGACGCTATGCTCCGAGGACGGGCTACGCCCTGCTAGGAACAGCAAAAGCCAAAAGCACCGCTTTTGCCGTTGCTTAGCTTTCCGGCTTTTTCCATCTTTTCCGTAAGCGCAGCGTTCCGTAAGGCCGCAGGCCGTTCGTCTTGTACCGTCTTAGCCTTTCCCTGCTTTCCTATAACCTTCTATTCCTAGCACCTTCCGTTAATGCCCAATCTTATCCAGATGTTGAATCAAATACATTCGTGCTTCTACAGGCGTTTCGCTGTGCCAGAAGCCGCCTAGATAAGCGATAAGCGGTAGCAGGAACATGATGATTAGCAGCATGATGCTGAGACCGCGGGCAGAGAGTTTCCAACCGTTGCGCGTGCTAAAGTTTAATGCTTCCTTCTTAGGGCAGGCCGATACACAGCGCATGCAGGCTTGGCACTCGTCCGAACGAATGTTGATTTGGTTATGCACCTCGATATTAGCCGGGCAGGCACGGCTGCACTTATCACAGTTCATCCCTTTGGTTTCAATCAAGCAGTGCTGAGTGTTACGGCGGATCTTAAATGGGCTAAAGAAACTGACGAGTCCAAGCAGCGCGCCATAAGGGCAGATGTAGCGGCAGAAACCTTGACGGCGCCAGGCGGCAAGCCCAAGAATAAAGCCAAAACAGATTAAGGTTACAAGCCCCGGAGTAATAAAGAACAGTGCCATCTTAAGGTCGGCTATCTTGTGATAATTACTGTTTAAATAGCCGGGAATACTCTGAGTTGGCATGCCAATGATGATGTATAACAAGGCCAGTAACAGCAGATATTTGATCATGCGTAGCGGCCAGTCTATCCAAGCGGGTGGTAATAGTTCCTGCTTGATAAAACGCTTTCTGAGTTTGTATAGGTATTCACCAGCAAGCCCTAGTGGGCAGGCCCAACCGCAGAAGGCGCGCTTACACAGTAGGCCTGTTAATAACACCACGGTTAACATGACTGCTGCTGCAGGGTGGTTTTGATCCCAGATCCCTAAACTGAGAATCGCCTTGATCTCGATGCCGCCAGCAATCGGCAGAAAGGCATCACCGACATCGGGGCGCATCAGCCATGGGGTGATCCCTGATTTTAATAACGCGGCATTCACCGCAAACTGTACACCAACCAATAGTATTGAAAGTGCCAGAAGATGCTGTATGCCGTCACGAAGATGATTGGCTCTCAGATCGCCATGAGCGACTTCAGGCTGAAACTTGGTAACTAGGCCGATAATGATGACGGCAAGGGCAAGGGCAGCGATTAGGGGCCAGTACAGGCTGGAAATAATGGCTCCTGTAACTAATAGCCCAGTAATTAGTGCCCCCCACTTTTTGCCACTCCAATAAAGCAGGCTGATGCTATAGGTCAGCGCTAAGGCAAGAGTTAAGGATTCGATAAAGCTCATAGATAGCGTCAGTAAAAATAGGATTGATACTATTGTGAAACTTTGTTTGAGGATTAGTTCTGCTAGAGCGCTTAGCTTGTGGAGGAGATCTAAAAATGAGGGGAATAGCGTTGAAAATGATGTGCTAGCTCACAAGTTAGGTTCCCAAGTTATGATGCTCAGGAACCCCACTTTAGCGGTTGTTTATTTACCTTCTAGCGAGGCAATAAACTTGTTTGACTCGTCGATAGACTTGTTCATCTCTTTAATTAGACCAGAGATATCAGTCTGCAGGCTAGCAAACTCACCTTTGATCGCGCCAATGGCTTGAGCATTGAGGTTATGCTTCAGGTACAGCATATTGTCTTTCATTGCGACGAGTACCGGCTCCATCTTACTCTCGGCGCGGCGCATACTTTTAACTAGCTGGTTATATGCGCGGCGAGTCTCTTTGAGCTTAGATTCACTGTTACGACGTAGGCTGGCCTTGCTGATTTCTCCTATCTCGGTCTGCCATTCGTCAAATAGTGCCTCTGCAACATCTTCAACTTTATCGATACGATTGGTGACATCGTCGGCCGCATCTTGCGCCGATTCATATTCGTCCTTGGCCTTGTTATAGGCACTCTCTAGATCGCCGCCATCATGGTTGAGAAGTGCTTGCATCTCTTCAAGCGCCGAGCTGAATTGTTCTTGGGCTTCTTCTTGTGATTCTTTAGCATCTTCGACGCGATCGACCATGATATCGCGCTTGTGGTAACCCACTTTCTCCATTGCACCGTAATAAGCGCTCTGACAGCCACCTAATAGTAAACTCGTGCCAATAATGGCGGTGGTGATCAATTTTTTCATCTTCTTTTATCCCTGAAAATTCAAAAGTTACTCTGAACGATACTTAGCGGCGTCGATAATGCTCCACAGGTGGGCAATACCGCCAATGATCGCCGGAACAATAAGCCACCACAGGGCATAACCGACCACGGCAATAACACAGAAAAGCAAAGCCGCTAAAATACGCCCTTGAACAAGCTGTCCAAGGCCAGGGAAGAAAAAGCTCGCGATTGCAGCAATAACATTGCCTGCTGATCCTTGTTGAGACATCAAATCAATCCTTATGCTTGTAAAGAGAAGGTTATAAGCTTTATTGTACCAAGATAATGAGTATTATCGTCTAATAGATTAAGACTAACTTTAACAGAATCAAGAGTAACAAGTGAAAAATAAGATTGTTATAAATCAGGTTCGTTCTTTTTTACTGAGCATTTGGGCATTTTTCTTACATCTACTCAGTCGTTTTAAAGAGGACCAAGTCAATATCAAGGCTGGACACTTAGCCTACGTCACCCTGTTGTCACTGGTGCCTATTGTGGCGGTGATGTTTTCTATGTTGTCGGCGTTTCCAGTTTTTTCAGGCATTCGCGAAAAGTTAGAGGCGTTCGTTTACGATAACTTTCTGCCGGCCGCCGGTGATACAGTGCAGATCTACATTAATGAATTTGTCGCCAATGCCTCTAAGGGCACCAGCGTCGGTATCGCCGCCTTAGTGGTGGTGGCACTGCTGCTGATCTCGGCTATCGACAAGGCACTAAATAGTATCTGGCGTACTAAAGAGAAGCGCCAGGCTGCGGTCTCTTTTTCCATGTACTGGATGGTGCTGACCTTAGGGCCAGTGCTAGTGGGGGCAAGTTTAGTCGCAACATCTTACATAGTGTCATTAAAGGTGTTCAATACCTCAGAGCTCTCAGGGGTGGTGCCAATACTGATAGAGCGCCTACCTATGCTGTTTTCTGTCGCGGCTTTCCTACTGCTTTATATGGTGGTGCCCGTTAAAAAGGTTAAGTTTCTGCACGCTCTACTGGGCGCACTAGTCGCAGCCATGTTGTTTGAGCTGGGCAAGAAGGGCTTTGCATACTACGTGACTCAGTTCCCTAGCTACGAGGCTATTTACGGCGCACTAGCAACAATACCCATTTTATTTGTGTGGGTTTATGTGTCTTGGGTTATCGTGCTGGTGGGAGCTGAGATTACTGCTGGATTGCCCGAGTACCTGCACGAGTGTCAGCTGATCCGAGAAAAAGTATCTGCCGAGGCTGAGGAGTTGGAGCAGGAGCCAAAACAGAGTGCTAGCCAATTCGAGGGAACGAGTGAACAAACGAGTGAGCCAGCCTCTGATAAACAGGCCGAGTCTGCCGATAGGGACAGGCAGGGCTAATGCCTAATGCGCTGCCCAAAGCTGTTCGTCGAACTTGGATCGATGTTGGCGATGGTCATCAGTTGCATGTGGCATTGTATGGTAATCCCGAGGGGATCCCTCTGCTGTACCTGCATGGTGGGCCTGGCGCAGGCTGTAGCGTTGAAGAGTTAAAGCTGTTCGATCTGTCTATTTATCAGGTGATTTTACTCGATCAGCGAGGTGCTGGACGCTCCCGTCCTCGTGGAGAGCTTAAGCATAATAACCTTTCAAGTTTGCTGGCCGATATCGAGCGAGTTCGCTGTTGGCTCAACGTTCCTCAATGGATGTTGGCCGGGGGCTCATTTGGCGCCACCTTGGCCCTGTTATATTCGGCATGCTACCCAAATCGGGTGATCTCACAAGTGCTATGGGGGCTGTTTGTTCCCAATTCCACTGGCATCGAATGGCTCTACGGTAATAGCGGTGCTGCCCGTTTGTTTAAAGAGGAATATACAACCTTTACTAAAGGCAGTAAAAGCCCACAACCTTTAAAGGCGTTATTCGCCGATTACCGCTCCAGATTAGAAGATGAGTGCCAAGAGGTTCGTCACTCTGCAGCAGAGCGTTGGCTCAGTTGGGAGATGGCTTTAGCCTATCCCGGGTGTATGCTCGGTGAGGTCAATGTGCCTTTCAGTCAGTCTCTAGCAAGCATAGAGCTTTATTATGTAGCTAATGAGTACTTTGGTGCATTTGAAAAACTCATCGTTCAATTACCTTTGATTCAGTGCCAAACGCGTGTGCTGCAAGGTGAGATGGACTGGGTCTGTCCATTTAAAGTATTGCAAAATTTCTTTAAAGCTAGGGCGAGTCAGTTGATCGAAGTGACAGAGATTAAAGGTGGGTATCATGCTTTAGCCGATGTTAAGATGGCCAGAGCGGTAATCGATGCCATACAGGAAATGGCCAAACAATAAACAAGGAAATATAGACGCTATGAAAAAACTGATTGTTGCAGGCTTAACTCTGGGCTTAACTATGGGGCTAACGGCTTGTGCTTCAACTGAAAAAACAGCTGAGGCAGAAGTTGCTGCTAAAGCGCCTGATAGTGTGGATTTGGGTGGTTTATCTAACGAAGAAGCCACTACTAAATTACTAGAAGCACTGTTAAATAAGGGCTATTTGGCATCTCGCGCCGGACCGAATGGGGTGGCGGTCAATTTTGATAACAGCCAGTTTATTTTGCAGCCGAGTATCAACCCTGATGGTATCGATCGCATCATGATGAATCGCTTCTACGCCATTCATCCTAAGTATGTGGGTAGCAAAGAGATGCTACTAATGATCGGCACCTTGAACCAAAAGCTAAATTTCGCCAAGTTTGTTATCCGTGACCAAGGTGCGGTGATCCAAGTACAAGGTGCGGCAACCTTTGTCGACACGATTTCTATGGAAGAGATCCGTCGTTTCATCCTATGGATTGATGAAGGTTTGCGTCAAGTTGGTGAGTCTCTACCAAAAGGCTCAGAAGACGTGATTAAGCCAATTCCAGTGATGCAGGCGATTTAAAAGAAGGTTCTAGGAAAGGCAAAGAAAGATTCTAGGTGCTAGGAAAGGCTAAGACGGAAAGCAGGGAAAGCTAAGACGAACGGCCTGCGGCCTCGGGAACGTGACAGCGTCACTTACGGACCGCTGCGCTTACGGAAAAGATCGGAAAGCTAAGAAAGGTCCTAGGTGCTAGGAAAAGCTAAGAAAGAGCTAGGTTCTAGGAAAGGCAAAGCCGATAAAGCATACTCTCTTCTGTAGGTTGGGCTTTAGCCCATCAATTTTGCTGTTCCTAGCAGGGCGTAGCCCGTCCTAGAAGCGAAGCGTCCTAGAACCTAGTACCTTGTTTTAAAGCGCAGCGTCCTAGGACCTAGGTCCTTTTTTTAAGTATTTATTTTTTTATCGGAGAGTGTTGTACGTGATTGCCCTAATTCAACGTGTGAGTGAAGCAAAAGTTGTCGTTGATGGCGCGACTATCGGTGAGATAGATAAAGGCCTGTTGGTGTTACTCGGTGTTGAGCGTGAGGATAACATTGAGAAGATGCAAAAATTGGCCACTAAGGTGATGAGCTACCGGGTGTTTTCCGATGAGAATGGCAAGATGAATCTGAACCTTGAGCAGGCGGGTGGCAGCCTGTTAGTGGTATCGCAGTTTACTTTAGCTGCTGATACGGGCCGTGGTTTGCGCCCGAGTTTCTCCGGTGCTGGCACGCCAGAACAAGCCCGCGAACTCTATGAAGCTTTTGTCGATTTTTGCAAATCCAAAGGGGTTAACACCCAAACTGGTCAATTTGCCGCAGACATGAAAGTCTCCTTAGTCAACGACGGTCCAGTGACCTTTAACCTGCAAGTCTAGGGCTTTTCTGGTAAGCAGCGGATTATTTTGGATAAGCCGATGACAATCTCAAACCATGACATTTTACTTCAGCAACTGCAGCAGACTTGGCATCAAACCATACCTGTTAGTGAGTTTATGCAGATAGCGCCGTTGGCATTTGATGGTGAGACTTTCGAGGTTTCAGCTCCACTTGAGCCTAATATAAACCTGCATAACACCATGTTTGCAGGCAGTATTTACACGCTTATGACCTTAACGGGGTGGGGAATGCTGTGGTTGCAGCAAAAGCTAGCCGAGCAAGAGGGTGATATCGTCTTGGCCGACGCCAATGTGCGTTATCTCGCCCCCATCGACAGTCAGCCAATTGCTAAGGTTAATTGGCCTGATTGCGATCTATCAAAATTGTCCTTAGGCCGTCGTGTAAAGGTACGGCTAGAGGTCGAACTCTATTGCAATGATCTGCTATGTGCCAGCTTTTCAGGGCTATATGTCAGTAAGGGCAAGTAAGCTTATTCCGAACGGTATTAGCGCTTTGGCTGACAGCAGAGTAGATCTTTTAATGCACCGCCGTTAATCACGCACTCTAAGCCATTAGCTTTTAAAATATCGCAGCCCTTTTGCGCGCGAATGCCTGCACCGCAATAGAGCACAAACACTTGCTGACGGTTTTCAACTTTGTGCAGCCAAGTCGCTAAAGTATCTAGTGGTACATTGATCGCCTGTGGCAGATGCTCGCCAGCAAACTCTTGTGGCGAGCGCACATCGATCACGATCGCACCTTCCTCTATCAGCTGCCAGCATTGGCTACTAGCCGGCTTGGTTGATAATTCTGAAATCTGAGTGTTTAACATAGCCACCTCTATTTATAATGTTCTTTGGCTGAACAAAACTTGTGCAGATATTTAAACCTTTAATTAGATTAATTTCAATAAGTTTTTTCTAATGCTGTTTTAGTATGTAAATCATTTATGGCTAGAACATGAAAACTAGCAATGAAAATCAGCTATAAAAAAGGATTTAGGTTCTAGGGCGCTGCGTTTTAAAACAAGGTACGAGATTCTAGGACGCTGCGCTTCGAGGACGGGCTACGCCCTGCTAGGAACAGCAAAAGCAAGCGTCTTTGTTAGCTTTTCGGCTTTCTGTAGGTCGGCATTTATGCCGACAAATTCTTTATAAAAACCAAGCTTGATGGGCTAAAGCCCAACCTACAGAAAAAAGAAGGTACTAGGCTCTAGGACGCTGCGCTTTGAGGACGGGCTGCGCCCTGCTAGGAACAGCAAAAGCCAAAAGCACCATCTTTGCCGCTTCTTAGTTTTTTCGGCCTGTCCCATCTTTTCCGTAAGCGCAGCGTTCCGTAAGTGACGTAGTCACGTTCGTAAGGCCACAGGCCACTCGTCTTTGCTTTAAAGATCTTAGAACCTGCTTTTCCTAGAACCTAGTACCTACTATGCCTAGGTCCTATCTTTTAAACCGCTTAAAGATCAGCGATGTATTGATGCCGCCAAAGGCGAAGTTATTACTCATCACATAATCGGTTTCAAGTTGACGGATCTCATCTTTGATGTAGTCCAGCTCGCCGCATTCAGGGTCGATATCGGTCAGATTCAGTGTTGGTGCAAACCAGCCTTCGTTCATCATCTCTATGCTCACCCAAGCTTCTAGCGCGCCGCAGGCGCCCAATGTATGGCCGGTGTAGCTCTTAAGTGAAGAGATAGGCTGCTCAGCACCAAACACCGCATGCGTGGCCTGTGTCTCGGCGATATCGCCGCGATCGGTCGCGGTGCCGTGGGCATTTACATAACCAATCTTATCGGCGTCGATGGCTGCATCTTTCAGTGCTAAGCGAATCGCGATCTCCATGGTTTCACTATTGGGCTGCGTCACATGTAGACCATCGGCATTGGTACCAAAACCGACGATTTCGGCATAGATTTTTGCGCCGCGGGTCTTAGCATGCTCAAGCTCCTCTAAGACTAGCGTGCAGGCGCCTTCGCCAATCACTAGGCCGTCACGGCTTTTATCAAATGGGCGCGGCGTCTCGGTTGGCGTGTCATTTTTGGTGCTGGTGGCAAATAGCGTGTCGAAAACCACAGCCTCTGTCGGGCAAAGCTCTTCGCCGCCGCCGGCAAGCATGAGATCTTGCTGGCCATACTTGATGGCTTCATAGGCGTAACCTATGCCTTGGCTGCCTGAGGTGCAGGCGCTGCTGGTGGTGTGCACTCGGCCTTTTAGGCCAAAGAAAACCCCAACGTTAACTGCCGTGGTGTGTGCCATCATACGGATATAGCTGGTGGCGGTAACACCTGACATATCGCCATCTTTAAGCATGTCACCAAAAGCAATAATAGGATCGGTACTGCCCGTGGATGAGCCGTAAGCAATGCCCATCGCGCCAGATGTCACCACAGGATCATCAAGCAAGTTAGCATCAATCAGTGCAAGTTCGCTGGCACGGGTGGCCATAATCGACACCCGTCCCATGGAGCGGATCTTTTTACGCTTGTAGTGGCTTGGCACTTCAAAGTCAGTAATAGGGGCGGCTAAACGGGTATGCAGATCAGCAAACCTGTCCCATTCGTCCATACGCACCACGCAGTTTTTCTGTGCTTTCAAGCTGTCAGCAATCGTTGGCCAATCATGGCCGAGGGCTGAAATACCGCCAACGCCAGTGATCACTACGCGGCGAGGAAAAGCTGCTTGGCTCATATCATGCCTCCATTTACCGAGATCACTTGGCGAGTGATATAGGCGGCATCTTCTGACATCAAGTAGTTTGCTAGGCCCGCAATCTCCGAGGGTTTACCCATGCGGCGCATCGGCACTATGGTGTTGACCATCTCTTTTGGAATATCGCTGACCATGTCCGTTTCGATAAGCCCAGGGGCGATGCAGTTTACGGTGATCTTACGTTTAGCGAGCTCTAAGGAGAGCGCCTTGGTTGCGCCAATAATCCCAGCCTTAGAGGCACTGTAGTTAACCTGACCACGATTGCCTGCGATGCCCGATACCGATGCAAGGGTGATAATACGTCCGCCTTGACGGCCCTGTACCATAGGCATAACGGTTGGGTGGATAACGTTATAGAAACCATCTAGGTTGGTATGCACCACGCTGTCCCACTCCGACTCTGTCATCGCAGGAAAGGCGGTGTCGGCATTGATGCCGGCATTGAGCACCACGCCGTAATAGGCGCCGTATTGCTCGATATCTTGCTCAATCGCTTGTTTGACTGCGGATCTATCGGCGATATCAAACTGCAGACAGCTGACCTTAATCCCTAACTGCTCAAGCTCCGCCTTGGTGGCATCGGCGGCGGTTTGATTGCTATGAAAATGCATCGCAATGTCATGGCCGGAGGCGGCAAGTTTTAGGGCAATAGCTTTGCCTATGCCGCGGCTTGAACCGGTAATTAATACTCTTTTTGTCATCTTATGGCTCCCTGCGTAGCGCCCTAGTTAGTCTGTTGTTTGTGGTTGCCTTTGTGGGGCTAGTTGTGACTGAGTGGGGACGCTGCACCTTGGTATTTTTATCGATAAATTACTGAGTAGACTCGGCAATGTAGGCTAAGGCGTCTTGTGGCTGGAATACATTCACATTGGCTTCGGCCACCACCTCTTGGTTATGTAAAATTTGGCAGTCAAATACCGCCAACCCCGATTCCTCTTGGTAGAGGCGAGTCACTCGGGTTTGATAGCTTTGTCCAAGCTCAAATTGTGGGATGTGCATCTTTAGCTTACGGCTTCCCAGCAAGAATCCCACTCGAATAATGTCATCGCGTAGATGGGCTTCTACGCCTGCCAGTGCCGCGATGCTTTGTGCCATATACTCGATGCCGACATAGTTAGGCACGCCGTTGAGATTGGCATCGAAATAGGGACTAGAGGCCGAGATATCAGTCTGAGTCAGCAAGCTATCATGGCTATAGTGCAGTAGCTGGCTGATTAAGATCATTGGCTGGCGATGGGGAATAAACTTCTCCACCTCTTGCTCGGCAAGCTTAGTGACATCGAACTTAGTCACATCACACTTGTTTGCATCACACTGAGGTACGTTAAGCATCTTAGTTTGTCTCTGTTGAGTCATTATCTATATTTTCGCTTCGCGACTTGAGCTGATACGGCTCAAGATCAGGCTAGCATTACTGCCACCAAAGGCAAAAGAGTTACTCATTACGTGATTAATATTGGCCTGTTGCCCTTTGGTGACTAGCGGAAGGCTTGGGTCGTTAGGATCTTGCTCCCCGTCCCACACCTGCGGTGGCAATTGCTGGTGAGTATTGTAATCACTGAGCAGTAGATAACAAAACGCCGCTTCTATCGCACCCGCAGCGCCTAAAGTATGGCCCGTGAGTGGTTTGGTTGAACTCGCTGCAGGCAAGTTATTGCTAAATACTTGATGTACGGCGCGGCTCTCCATGGCGTCATTTTTTGGTGTCGCTGTGCCATGCAGGTTGAGGTAATCGATCTGCTCAGGCTTGAGGTTTGCCATGGTAAGGGCGGCTTGCATCGCATTGACGGCACCTCTGCCTTCTGGATGCGGTGCCGAGATATGGTGGGCATCGCTAGACTCGCCAATGCCACTGAGAATTATCGCTTTCTCCTCATCTTCTTGCGCTGTTTTTTCAGCAGCAAGCTTCTCTAGGGTAACTTTCTCTAAAAGAAAGAGCGCGCCGCCTTCACCGATATTGATGCCGTCACGATTAACGCTAAAGGGTTGGCAATGGCCGCTAGATATGGATTCAAGTGAGTAAAAGCCGTTAAGGGTAAGCTTACACAGGGTATCGATACCACCGACAATCACCATGTCACAGATCTCGGCATCAATAAGGCGCTTGGCGCTGGCAAAGACCTTGGCGCTAGAGGAGCAAGCAGTTGATACGGTATAGCAAGGGCCAGTTAACTCAAAGTAGGCCTGCAAAAACTGGCTCGTATCCCCAAGCTCTTGCTTGGCATAGTCATACTCTTTAGCGAATTCGCCGCGAGTTTCATACTCACTAAGCGCAGCTTCGCCGGTGGCAATGCCCGAGGTGCTGGTGCCGATAATGATACCGATTCGTTCACATCCGTAGCGTGCCTTAGCTTGCTCAACGGCTTGCTCTATCTGCCGAGCAATCAACAGCGTCAGCTGGTTATTACGGGTATCAAACCGCTTTAAGGCTGATGGGATCACTGGCAGCTCGGCATCGACTTGGCCAACCAACACTGGGCGTTCAAATAGCAGATCGTCACGCCACTGCATGCCAGCGATACTGGCTTGGAGTAAGTTATCGAGCACTGCTTGCGGTGACTGGCCTAGAGGGCAGCATAAACCTAAATGGGTTATCGCGATTTGTGTTGTTGAGTTCACTTAAATTTCCACTAAATCAGGTTTATAACGGGCTAATGCTCAACTTAAAGTTTGCAGCATCAATACTTAGGCTAACATGAGCCTGCCACTTGTCTAAATTACTATAGCGTATGGCTATTATCGGCTGCTTGTCAGCTGCCGAGTCAATAGTCCCATTTTTAGCCTTATTGTTAGCAAAGAATAGCCCGCGACACAAAGCGCTATCGCAGTCATAGCTCTGCATCTTGGCGCCTTGTAAATTCGGGTTGACGCTGGCATCGGGCCAATAGATAAGTTGCATAATCGCCAACAGGTATTCTGCCTTAAATTGATCGCCGAGTAGCTGGCTCTGCTCACTGATCAAGGTGTTACCATCATAGGTGAGGGTAAACAGCGCCTGCCCAAGTGGAGCGAGACCCACTAGAGTGAGCTGCTGTGGCTCAAGCTCCAACTGACTGAGCAACTCGTGTTGGCTATCTTGAGTCTGGATGCTGACCTTTTGAGTGGCACTGACTGCTGTTTGATTTTCTTCCAAAAGGCTATCATCGATGAGCTTAGCTCCCAAGACTTGTTGAGTGATAGGCGCTAAGCAGTAGCTTACATCCGCTGCCAGTTCGACACAGGTTTGACGCTGCAGGGTTTGGCTACAGCCAGTAATTAACAGGCATAGGCCCGTAAAGGCTAACGCTATAGTTAACTTCGACATAGCTCTACAACCATATTGAGTCTGCGCTTCGATTCGCTAACGAAAGGATTGTTGTCATCCCAAGCATATCCAGCAAGAATTGAGCAGATCATCTGCTTGATTTTCGGGTCGGGCTTATCGAAGAAGATCGCTTCTTGGAAACGACAGTCGTACCAAGCTTCGACATAGGTTCTGAAAGTATCGACCCCTTTCATTAGCGGTTGGGCATAGTCTTGCTGCCAATCGACCCGCTCTCCATCCAGCTGTCTTATCAGTGTTTTAGCCGCCATGGATGCAGACTGCATCGCTATGGTTACCCCCGATGAAAATACCGGATCGAGAAACTCGCCAGCATTACCCAGCAGGGCAAACTTATCGGTAGCTAGTGTCTTCACATTTGCCGAGTAGCCTTTGAGTAGCCCCGACTCGTTTATCAGCTCTGCATCTGCGAGTAACGCTCTTAATCCCGGCTCTTGGTTAATCATGGTCTTAAGAATTTTATCTAAGTCACTATTGCCGATCTCATCACTAAAGCCATTACTAGCGTAGCCGCTTAGAGAGGAGAGTTGTTCAGGCTCCCCCACAACGCCGACCGAGCAGCGACCATCGCTGAAAGGAATGAGCCAATACCAGATATCTTGATTATCTGGATGGACACTGATCAAAATCTTATTGCGGTCAAAGCTTGGGTCTGTGATGTTGTCGTGAATATGGTTAAACACGGCGCTTCGAGTCGGCAGTGTCGAGGGTTTTTCTAAGCCGAGTAGCTTAGGTAGCACACGACCAAAGCCACTGGCATCGAGCACAAACTTGGCATTGATGGTTTGCTTTTCGCCTTTGTCATTAATCACGCTAAGGCTTGGTTCGGCGCTTAAATCTATCGACTCGACCCTGTGACCGTAACGGATCTCCACGCCTTGACTGACAGCTTCATCGGCTAGCAGTTTATCGAAATTAGCGCGCTCTACCTGAAAGGTCGTGCCGGGGCCGGGGGTGAACTTATCGGTAAAATCGAAACTGGTGTAGCTATCTTGGTAGCGAAAAGCGGCGCCGTTTTTAAACTGGAATCCCGCTTGATTGACTGCCTCAAGCATATTGGCTTCATCGATAACTTGCATGCAGCAAGGCAGTAGGCTCTCACCGATAGAGAAGCGCGGAAAATGCTGTTTCTCTAACACTAATACTTTTTTACCTTGAGCATGTAGCAAGCTAGCGGCAATGCTACCCGATGGCCCCGCGCCAATAATGGCAACATCGACCGCTTCGGTTACACCAGATTCACTCTCATACTGAACAGCTTGATCAGTCGACATCAATAGACTTCCTTGTAAAAATTTGAATAAAAGGGGAGAGCAAGAAGGTAAAGCCAATACCTAGCATTAGGGTTAGGCCGAACGCATTAATTGCTGGTGTTTGGCTAAAGGCAAGCAAGCCAAAAGCGAGTAGGGTCGACATGGCTGACATAAACACCGCCATCATCACTCCACGAGTCTGCTGCTTAGACTCGGCAAAAAACAGGCTGTAGTCGATGCCGATGCCGAAGACTAAGATCAGTGCCAATGCATGAAATAGGGTTAGCGGATTATGGCTGATGCCTAAGCAGGCCAAGGTCAGTAGGGCCGACAGGGCTGGAACCGCAACGACAACTGCGGCGAGCCTTATGCCAAATCTAAAGGTGAAGATGATCCCGGCGATAAGTAGCGCTAGTGCTAACAATCCTAAGGTAATCTGGCGATAGTGGCCCATAACCGTTGAGATATCGCCGACTTTATCGACCAACTCAACATGAGGTAGAGCATCAAAACGTTGAGTCAGCGCCTCTAACTGTGTGATCCCGCCAAGCAGCACGATAGCGCCGTAACCGCTTTCGCCCTCTTGTGGCGATAACCATAACGGCTTAAAACTTTCGCCCGCAGCATGATTTAATAAGCTATCGGCAGTGATGAAGTTTCCCTTTGCCGCTTGGTATTGCTCTATAAGCGCGCCTTTAATGCTGGGATCTAAGCCTAAGCTGGCAAGGATCTCATCTAAATGCTCTCGATAGATCAGCCCCTGTAGTTGGTAGTGTCGCTCCTGCGCTGACTGACTTGGCAGAAAGCGGCTTAGGCTCAGGTGGTTACCTATTAAGTTATCTTGCTCAGCTTGTTTGAGGAGTGGCTCCAACTGAGCGAGCTCATCGGTAACCTGCTGCTCGGAATCTCCGGTCACCAGTAGAAACTGATTGTCGGTGCCACCACTAAGTAGGGTGCGTAGCTCATCTTCCTCGGCTTGAATATCTGCAGGTGTATGCTGTAGTTGGCGGATATCGTCATTCGCGGCCAGCTGGGTAAAACCTATGGTGATAAACACGCAGGTTCCAACTGCTAGCAGTAGACGCTTACTCGACCCAGCAGGCATTAGGCTAAGCATAAAGCCTTGATAGCTGCTGGCGTAATCTAGGGCCCTATTTCCATCTCGCAATGGTCGAGCGGCAAGAGTTGGGTAGGCTAGTAGCAAAGTTAAGTAGGCACCGACTAAGCCAGAGGCGCAGAATATTGCGACCTGCTGCATCCCAGGGAAAGGGGCGAGGCCTATGGCACTGTAGGCGATAACACTGGTCAGTAGCGCCAGTGATATGGCGATAAAAATCTGCTGGATGACTCGGTCGCTACTATGACTTGGGTGATTTAAACGCTCACAGTAGTAATGAAAACAGTAGTCAATTGAGATCCCGATAAGGCTAGTGCCAAATACCAGTGTCAGTAGGTGTAGCTCTCCAAATACTGCCGTTGTTGTTACCACTGCAAATAGGAAGCTGCTGCTGACGGTGACCAAGGCGATAGTGAGCGGCATAAAGGAGCGAAACGCGAACCAGACCAAGGCGATAACACCTAACAGTGAGATAAGGCCGATACTCGAGACCTCTCTCTTGGCGTTTTCGGTTGCCGCCATTGCATGAAATAGTGCGCCCGCCTTGATGATCTCAATATCACTGTCTTGCTGCTTTACCGCATCGAATGCCGTTGTCAGTGCCGAGAGTTGTAGCTGTTGTGCGTTAGGGTTAAAGGCGCTATCGCGGCCTTTAGCCATCACGATAGCGGCAAATCTTGGACTCTGGTTTAGCGCTTTTGGGGCGATAGTCTTGAGCAGTACTCCCTGCTTAACGCTAAGCTGCTGCGATGGTGCCAATGCGATCAGATTGTCAGGGTAGAGCAGCAGTGGGTCATGAGTCAGCAAGTCGCTGTTAGCATAACTAAAGGCGTTATAAAGCTTTTCGAGGGCGGCTTGCGTGAGCTGCTGCCATTGTCCCCGCTCAAGCAGTTGCTGCTGCTCATTGGTGAGTAGCTGAAATCTATGATTAAAGTAATAACGGTTTAGTGCCTCGGCCTGCGCCATATCGGCGCTGCTAATGTCGATAAAGGCACTTTTTCGAGCCGTGTTTTGAGTACTTTTTTTCGTATTATGTTGCGAGGGCAGCTTAAGCTTTGCCATTGCAGTCTTGGCCGCATCAATTGCTGACTGCTCATTGCCACTAATGAAGCCTAGGTAGATACGGTTAGCCAGTTGCTGCTCGACCTGTGCCATTGCACGCTGGGTCATAGGGCTTTCACTCACCTTGGGGAGCATGGCGAGAATATCGCTTTGTACCCGAGCGCCGCCCTGCCACAGCACAAGACCTGTCGCTAAGGTAATAGCGATTAGGGTTAGCCAAATAAAGAGTCTTAACTTGGCGGTATTGTGGCTTAGAAATCGATTCAAGCTCGGCTTCATGATGGCTATTTGCCCTCGATCTGAGGGGCGGTATTTGGCGATATTTCTGGTAACGGAGCGGGGCTAAAGCGCTGTTTGTCCGCTGCCGTTAATGGGCTTTCATCGATGGCTGAAAATTCGATGCGGCTGCGATCGCCATTACGGCTAAACAGCACCAGAGTTTGGATCTGCTCATTGCCAGCCAGCACCATCTGCGGCATTGCTTTCTCTAGCAATGGGTCTGTGGGTTTTAGCCCCAGTTGCCACTGTTGAGGCGCTTGGCCTTCAGCGTTCGAGTCTAGCTGCAGACTGAGGCTAAAATGCTGCGCTAACTGCTGAATATCACCGCTTAACAGGGCATTTAACAGCTTTGGCATCAGCTCACTCATCTGATTGCCACTGCCAGCTTGATCGGCGTTATTGATGTTGATATTGCCTTGGCTGTCTATCTGGATAAGCTGCTTATCTTTTAAGATCAGTGTGCTGGCAAACGGGGTATTTTGCTGCCAAATTACGCCGAAATCTTTTGCAAAGACAAACTCACCTTGGCTCACTAACGGCTTTTTAAGCACCTTGAGGTAGCGATACTGGCTGAAATCCCCTTTGGCCTGCGCACTTGGCGATAGCTGGGTCGTTAGCTTTGTTAGCTCTGCACTGCTCGCCCCATGCTGAAACAGCTCTGAGTAATTGGCGTCTGTATCAGCTTGCGCGTAACTGCTGCTGAGCAGCACTGACAGCAGTAGGGCTTGTGTTAGGGCGAGTGCTCGAGCTTGTGTTAGGGGAAAGAGACGTTTCATTCGCTTTGCTCATTACTGGATAGCTGGGGCAGTAGATGGGCTATCTTCTGCTGGAAGACCTCAGGCGTCACAAAGCACAGCTCTTGAGTTTGCATATCGACCGCAGCCTGAATGGTGTGGCCCTTAGTGATACGCTTACCCGTTTGAGCATCGACCACCTGATAATTTATCTTGAGGCGGTTTTCCCATTCGACCAGAGCAGCCTTAACGATCACCGTCTGCTCGAAGGTGCTCGATTGCACGTATTTTATCTGTACGTCGACAATCGGCCAGCTAAACCCTGAGTCTTGCATGGCGCGGTAGCCGTAGCCGATTTTATCGAGCAGCTTACAGCGCACCAGTTCAAAGTAACGGAGGTAGTTACCATGCCAAGTGATCCCCATCGAATCGACATCGTGAAACGGGATCTCTACTTCCAGTTCCGTGAATAAGATACCTTTCATTGGCAGGCTCCTAGTTCGGAAGTCAGCTCAACTTTTGGCACAGGTAAGCCATGCCAACAGTTATAGCCCATCGAATCGACATCGTGAAACGGGATCTCTACTTCCAGTTCTGTGAATAAGATACCTTTCATTGGCAGGCTCCTAGTTCGGAAGTCAGCTCAACTTTTGGCACAGGTAAGCCATGCCAACAGTTATAGCCCATCGAATCGACATCGTGAAACGGGATCTCTACTTCCAGTTCTGTGAATAAGATACCTTTCATTGGCAGGCTCCTAGTTCGGAAGTCAGCTCAACTTTTGGCACAGGTAAGCCATGCCAACAGTTATAGCCCATCAAATCGACATCATGAAACGGGATCTCTACTTCCAGTTCAGTATGTAGAACGCCTTTCATTAGCTGCACACTTCCCAGTAGCCATTTTGGATCTTATCCACCGTTGAGCGCAGGGTCTGCTCTAATGGTCTGTCTTCGGTCAGTAGCTCAAAGTCTGCTTCGACTTGGGCCAAGGTTTTACCCAGCGATGGGGTAATCGAGCTCGGCACGAGCTCCTCCAGTGCGATACGCAGGCGAATGCCTTGTGACATGGCGAGCAGCGCCGCAGCGGCCACTTGTTCGGTTAGCTGTAGTACGCGCATACAGTCGCGAGCAGAGATGGTGCCCATGCTAACTTTATCTTGGTTATGACATTCGGTAGAGCGCGAAAACACGCTAGCAGGCATAGTGTTTTTAAGGGCTTCAGCCGTCCAAGCCGACACGCCAATCTGCACCGCTTTAAAGCCGTGGTTAATCGCCTTACGCTTGCCTTGAGCACCAGAAAGATTAGCGGGTAGGCCGTTATTGAACTTTTGATCCATCACTAGCGCCATCTGACGATCGATCAGATCGGCAATATTGGCCACCGCGTTTTTCATCGCATCCATGGCAAAGGCGATGTGACCACCATAGAAGTGACCACCGTGCAGGATATGCTCGCCTTCACCATCGACAATAGGATTGTCATTGGCACTGTTCAGCTCCGTCTCAATAAACTGGCGCATAAATGGCAGCGCATCTTGCAGTACGCCAATCACATGGGGGGCGCAGCGGATAGAATATCTGTCCTGCAGTCTATCTGAGTTGCGTGGATGAATATGATGATTCAGATCTTCACGGATCCACGCCGCGATCTGGTTTTGCCCTGGGTGTGGCTTGGCGGCAAACAGGATGTCATCGAAGTGATTCGAGTTTCCTTTGAGTGTGAGTGAAGCCATAGCGGTGATGCGGCTAGCAAGGCGTGCCATATATTGAGCGCGATCATAGGCAAGGCAGGCGAGGGCCGTCATTACTGCGGTGCCGTTCATCAGTGCTAAGCCCTCTTTCGGGCGTAGCTTAAGCGGTACGATATTCAGCTCTTTGTACACGTCACTGGTTGGGCGTCGCTCACCTTGATAGATGACATCACGCTCGCCAACAAGCACAGCAGCTAGGTAAGACAGTGGTGTTAAGTCACCACTGGCACCGACCGAACCCTCTTCAGGGATCACTGGGGTGATGTTGAGGTTGAGCAGGGTTTCGATACGCGCGAGTAACTCGTAACTCACGCCAGATTTACCTACGGCCAGTGAGCTGAGTCGGCATGCCATTACGGCGCGGGCTTGCATCGGCGATAAGATCTCTCCCATGCCGCAACCATGAAAACGGGTTAGGTGAAGAGGTAGCTCATGGACTAAATCTAAGCCCACAGTCACAGTACAGGAGTCGCCATAACCTGTGGTAACGCCGTAAACCACGCCCTCTTCTTTAAGTAAGCTATCGATAAACTGGGCGCCTTTTTGGATATAGGCTCGATACTCTTCAGTCTGATTTAGCTTAGCTGTTGCGCCTTTGGCGATAGCCACCACATCTTCAAGCGATAGGCTGTTATAGCCAAACTCAACGGTTTGCTGGCTAAGGTTATAGGTATTGTGTTGGGTCATTTGCTTGCTTGTCCTTTACTGCTGCAGCTACTGCTTTGCGCATCGGCACGTTGGAACTCTTCATCCTTGCGCCAGAAATCATAAAAATTAAACCATTGCAGTGGTTCACTCAGAGCAAAGTGCTCCAAGCGACTGCTAAATTCGTTTACGGCTTGCTCGAGCCTCTCGGCGCGCCCCGCTCTAGGGCCTTTTAAGGTATCGGCGAAGTGCTCAAGATGAACATGATATCGACCATTTTGGCGTAGGCAGAACATGGTATAAACTGGGCAATCGAGCAGCCCTGCCAGAATGAACGGCCCCTGTGGGAATGCGGCCTGTTCACCTAAAAACTCTTGATAGATAACCCGTCCAGTGGTTTGAGATGAGGTTCTGTCTCCGGCAATCACTACCAGTTCACCCGCTTCAATCTTTTGCTGTAGTAACATCGAGGTACTCGGGCCAAGCTCGGTCACCTGAATAAGATTCAGTGAGCTGTCGGGGTTAAGCTGCTTAAGCACCCTGTTAAAGTTCTCGGCGTTTTGCGTCAGCACCATGACATTGACTTTGACTTGGCGCTGGTGGATTGAGATTGCGCGGCACAGCTCTAAATTGCCTAGGTGTGACACCAGTAATACGGCGCCATTACCGGCAGCAAGTTCGCTGGCGAGCATCTCGCGGTTAGGAAAATCCACCTCTTCAAGCTTGATGCGATCGCACCAAGCATCGATCCTATCGAGGGCGGCATTACCGAAGGCGAAAAAGTGTTTTAGACTATCGCGCCAACTGAGTGGCTCACCTAGCTGTGGGTGATTAGGACGCTGGTGCTTAACATGGGTTAAAAACTGCTTCGATGCGGTGCGCGCCGTGGTTCCGGTGATAAAGAAATAGCAGATCACCGGATACATAATCGCGCGGCACAGCCAGTGCCCACCAAAACGGTAGCTTTGGGCTAACAGCTTAATCCCCCAGTAACTGCCACGCTCACTCATGCTTGACCAGTGCTTGTTTTGACTGGGTCTGGTGAACTTGTGCCATAGTTTTTTGGGTTGGTGCAACAACATGCCAAAGAAGAGTTTGCTGTGCATCAGTGAGATGCGTACATTGTCTTTAAGGCCTTGGAAATGACTCACCCCATCTTCGGGGTAGATCACCCGTGTTGGCAGATGGATAACGGGGACGCCTTGCCAATATAGGCGCACCAGCACTTCGATATCGAAATCCATGCGCTCGCCTAAGGCGTGGCTTAAAAATAGCTTCTCTGTTGCCGCCAGAGGGTAAATTCGAAAGCCACACATGGAGTCTTGAATATCGAAACTTAAGGTCTCTATCCACACCCAGAAGTGGGTGATATAGCGGCCATATAAGCGACCTTTAGGCACGGATTCGTCATATTGTGGTAGTCCTGAGATCAGCGCTTCAGGCGCAGATTCGGCCCGGGCGATCATTGCCGGAATATCGTTTAAATCGTGCTGACCATCGGCATCGACCTGCAACGCATGGGTAAAACCATCTGCGTAGGCTCTGCGCAGGCCTGTCATCACCGCCGCGCCTTTGCCGCGATTAAATGGGTGGTGGATCAGTGTCACCCAATCATACTTCTCTGCCAGCTCAATAAGTAGAAAGCGGGTGTCATCGTCACTGCCATCATTGACCAGATAACAGGGAAGCTCAAAGGCCGCAAGGCGCTCTAATGTCTTCTCGATTGCGCCGCGATGATTGTAGTTGGGAATAATCAGGGCCAGACGCATTAGTTTGCATCCGCCGTGTTAGGAGCACCATTGAGTGCAATGCGACCCGACGCAAAGCGCTTTTCGCCATCGCTGTAGGCAAAGGTCAGTTTAGCCTTGGCCGCATTGTGGCTAACGTTGAGATCGACCTGAGTTCCGGGCAGCATAAGCTGTTGAAACTTTAATACCTCTAAGGTTGCGACATCGATGGGATAACCGAAATGCTCACAGCCAAGTTTTATTGCCCAATCGAGCTGAGTCACACCGGGCAGAACCGGTTGCTCTGGAAAGTGGCCATTGAAGTAGTCGAGATCGGCTGCAATATCGAGCCGCCAAGTCACTGAGTCTTGCTCTTTGCTGCAACTGATGATGGTGGGCAATTTAGATTTAATCATTTGCTCTTAAACTTATCGATATCGAATAGGGCTAACATGCGAGACTGAACGCGCTTCCCTTGTTGATCCTGTGGCAGCTGTTCTACATAGCGCCAGCGTCTTGGTAGGGTGACCCGCTCAAACTGTGACAATAGATGATTCTTTAATTGGTTATTGAGGGCCAACTTACCGTTTGCTTCAAGTTGCTCTAACCCCTGAGTAGATAGCTCAATGGCAGCACCGAGCTGCACTCTAGGTTGCTCAAGCATCACCAGCGCGGCTTTAGTCACATAGGGGTGGCTCTCCAATAGTGACTCCATCTGCACCAGCGACAGGCGCTTTTCCTCGACCTTGATAATTCGGTCTAAGCGGCCTTGAAGGGTAAATTTTCCATCGGCGTGCAGGGCAATCTTATCATCGCACTTTAGCCATTCACTATCTGGCAGGTAGGGCGATTTCAGTAGTAGGGCGCCATCGCTTGGATCTTGCTGGATCTCAATCGGCGCAAAAGCTTGCCAGTCAGCATTAGGCTGGTGCTGACGACGATAGGCGATACCACCAGTTTCTGTGCTGCCAAAGACCTCTATCGGTGCTTGGCCATAACAGTTCGCCACGGCTTTGGATGCATCAAAACTCAAGGGACCGCCTGAACTAAATACCAGGCTAGGTGCGCGCAGTTGACGCTCGTTATCTAGGGCATCGGGCAATCGAGAAAGCTGCGCAGGACTACTGATCAAACACAGGTTTGGAAACAGGTTGGCATAGTAGTTTAAGGTCTCAGGGTATTCGACCAGATCGCTTAAGAATGGGCGGCTCGCGGCCAGAGGCCAGAGGATCTTAAACAGTAGACCGTAAATATGCTGGTGAGAGACGGTGGAGATGACGCTACAGTGGGGCAGGTGTTCGGCAAAGGTCTGCTCTAGTACGCTCACTTCGGCATCGAGCTGCTCAATAGACTTGACGACTCGCTTAGGTTTACCGCTGCTACCAGAAGTAAATAGGACGAGTTCGCCCCAGCTGTCAGCTTGCGGCCAATCACTAGTGGCTGGGTTGAGATCTTTATCGAGACGTAAAAATGCTTTGCCCTCACAGATGGGCATATCGGAGAGTACGCCATCGAATTCGTGGGTCAGCTCACTCAAGGTTCCCGCTTGTCGGTTCGCGGGTAGTATGACCTGCTTACCTGCAAGTAAACCTGCACACAATCCAACGGCAAACAGGTCGCTGCTATCGCAACATAGCAGCCAGCGTTGGGAGTCTGAGTCTGTGAGTTGCTGCTGTAACTGGGCGACTTGGGCGGTAAATGCAGAACCCGTCACGATATCGTGATGATTGAAGCTAATTAGCTGCTGTGCAGCTGGGCCTTGGCGGAGCCAAGATTTAAGTAGATCCGTCATGACTTTTTCAACCAAAATGTTCTGTATAACCATTCGCCACCCAGTAGCGACCCGATAAGCAGATAGGCGATCAGCCCGTTATAAAGCGTCCATGTTTCAATGCTGGTATAGAGTGCGGTATAAAGCGCCATAGTGCCATTAAAGATAAACAAGCCGCACCAAATCAGGGTGACGGTCTTGAGGTAGCCGATCGCCTCATCGGGCAGCTCAGGCTCCTTTAATCTTGCCAGTCTCTCTATCATGCTGGGACCGCGTTTTAGTGAATAACCAAAAAGCGCCAACATGGTGAGGTTTATTACCACAGGATAAAACAGCAACCAGTGATTTTGTTTGGCAATAAAGCTACCGGCCGTCAGCCCTATACCCACAAGAAGCGGCAGCATGAGCGCCTTTAATTTTTGCTGCTGCAGCATTAGTCGTAGGACTAAAATGGCGCACAAGGCGAGTGCTATGCTGCCTGCTGGCAAATAGTGCAGACCAAAATAGACCGCCAGTGGGTAGCCTATCACCACAAGGGTCGTCACTATTTGCAGGAATAGCCGCATTACTCTTTAACTAAACCTTCGATAGCCGTAACAACGTCATCTACGGTTCTCACCGCTTTAAACTCTTCAGGCTTAATCTTCTTGCCCGTCATCTGCTGCAGCTTAATCACCAAATCAACGGCATCGATGCTGTCTAGATCTAGCTCTTCGTATAGCGAAGCTTCTAGAGTGATATCTTCGGCATCAATCTCGAACTCTTCTACGAGGATTTGAGTCAGCATTTCAAGGATCTGTTCACGACTTTGCATAATTCCCCCTAGGCTCGCTGTGACTCAATAAAACTGACTAAGCTAGCAACGCTATAGAAATGCTGTTTTGTCGCATCTGAGTTTGCTTCAATCTTCACATCAAATTGTTTCTTGATGGCAAGGCCAAGCTCTAATGCATCGATAGAGTCGAGTCCAAGGCCTTCACCAAATAGTGGCGCCTGTGAGTCAATATCTTCAATGCTGACGTCTTCAAGGTCGAGACAGTCGATGATCAGTTGTTTTACTTCGTTATCTAGGCTCATAAGTATCTATCTAATTGTTGTTTATAATAGTTTTCTAGGTCACGAGTCATTTGCCGTGCCATTTTTGCATCGCCGCCTGCATTGGCATCATAGCGCAAATAGGGCAGTGTTTCGCCTATTTCGATATGCATGCCTATGGTTCGCCTCGGTAGTTGATACCAAGCCTGCTGCTTACTGAGTCCAACAGTATTGGTTTTCAGAAATACAGGCAATAGATCGCTATGGGTTCGCAGAGTTATATTGGCAGCGCCACGTGCAAAGGAGTTAATTTTCTCACCGATGACGGTGCGGGTGCCTTCTGGGAAAATAATTAAATTGGTGCCACGCTCAAGAACCAATTTACAGTCCTCTAACAGCAGCTCTGCTCCGCGGTTAGGGATGTAACCTGCGCAAGAGACTACGCCCCGTAAAAAGGGGTTACGCCATAGTCCTTGCTTAACGATGCAGCCAGCATTAGGCATTAAACTGATAAGCACGACCACATCGACTAAGGTTGGGTGATTTGCCGTGACTATCATGCCTCTCGCATCACGAAGTCGACTTAGGTCTCCATGGCTGAGGTTAATCACGCCTGCCCAGGTTAGCATCTTTACGAAGCCCTTAAACATGATATGCACGGCGCGCTGTACGCGCTCGATCCGCTGCTGTGGTGTGCCGGGCCAAAACCTAAGTATCGGTAGTATGGTAAGCGAGCTCAATAGGCCGCCAAGCCCGAAGGCGATATAGCAGGCGGTACCACCAAGCCAGCGTGGAATATAAGCTAGGCCTGTTAATTTTGGCGCTAGCGGCTGCTTATTGGCGACGGATTTAGTCACTGCAGGTTAGCTCCCAGTGCCAACCAGCCAAATAGCCAGAGGTATTCTGCTTAGCCGCAATAGATGAGAGTAACAGTCCAAAACTCAGCTGCTCATCGTCACTCTTATGCTCACGGGTGTCTGCGGTTAAGTTTAAGCTTGCTATAGCGGGTTGCGGACAATTTGCTGGAGCAAGCATAAAGGCAACAGAGATAGGCCACTCAGGCTCTGAAGAGTACTGTCGATAAACTTGTGGCACAGGCTCATCTGCGTAGGCCAATAGCAGCGGTTGTGGATCGGCGTGTAGCTGCCCATAGGCTTCGATGAAAGCTTGAGAAAAGCTATTTTTTCCCGCTGCAATGGAGGTCGATGCTGCTTGATTACCCGTTAGAATGCTGAAAATGCCGCTGGCGGTATTGTGTACCGACTGACTAAAGCCTGTAGGTGATAGTGGTGACTCGACAACGATATCCTTAAGTAAGCCGATAGTGCGATTAATCTCACCGTGTTGCGAGGCAAAAATACTGCGGCACTGCTCAGGTGGAGTGCACTGAGAGGCGGCTTCAAGGATGATTTTGGTAAGTTTACTGAGTCTTCTGCGTTGCATAGCAGGTACATGAGCCAATTTGGGCACAGCAGACTGCAGTGCAGAATCGTCTGAGGCGATAGTTGGCCAACTTAACCATTCATTGGCTTGTTGGTACTGTGGCGACCATGCGCCCCATGAAAGAATGCTGAACTTCAAATGCATCGCCTCAAATCCGAATATCCTTTCGTATCACCTTGACTAGTAGAAAGATATTTCTGACCGACGAAAGCAATTATGTTTGCTAGTGGTCAAATATAACGTCATTTAGAGCGGCTATTCTACATCATAAATGGTGAGCTTAATAAGCTCTTTCGATACAGATGTCGCTCAAAGGTGAGCTATCGGTGAGAAAATGTTGGATTTGCGAGGGAGCCCTGTTAATTCAGGGCTCTCGAGAGACGAACTCACTCGATTGAGTGGCTAGTTTAGGTGCTTCTGTAACCGGCGCAGCGCAGATTTTACTTTGCGTGAGTTTTCAGGTCCCATGCGCACCATTAATTTCTGGGCATTGGGCAGTGCTTCCAGTTTTGGATCGACAAACTGGTAGTTCACACTCACGCCATCTAGCTCGATAGGCTGCTCGATAATCGGTGCATCTAACATCACCTCAATCGCTTGCTGCATACGTTCATCGAACGAGATGTCGTTGTAGCCAAGCTCGACAAATGCTTCGCTCAGTAATGGCGTCAGCTCCTTATAGGTTTTCGCTAACTCTTCATCATTTAGGCTAGCTAAGAAGTCGGCATAGAGATCATATCTATGGTAACTATCAGGATTGATGTAGGTCTTGTTGGCGATCTCCGATACGGTGAAACTATTGTTTGGCGCTTTGAGCGGGCTCACTTTGCGGGCGAGTTCGCCTTGAGCTAGGTTATCGATAAACACCACAAATTGACGCACGAGATTATCTTCAATCAATAGTGGTTCAATCGCCATGCCATCGGCAACATTGGTGACTTTCTGGTGAACGAATTCATCACTATCGGCCAGTGCTGGCAGTGGCTCGACTTGTGGAACGGGATCGACTTCTGGCAACTGTACAGGTTCTGCCTCTATGATCACTTCAGGCTCGGGAACCGCTTCTGTTTCAAGTGGCTGTTCAGGCACAGGATCTGGGATCACTACAGGCGCAATGACTTGCAGCTCTTCGATTTCTTCATTGCCGCTGAGATAGTAGTAGCCGCCAGCAGATAGTGCCACAACAGCAACTATAGCTAAAATTGCCAGACCATTAGTGCCAGAACTCTTTTCCTGAGGGGAAATTCTATCTTCTTGACTGAGTTGCATTTTAACTCCTCTGCTACCGCGCAGTGATAGGACTAATAATAAAAGTATAGCGTCAATCCATTCTGCAAAAATCCAACGGATTGTCTATAGGCAGAAGCTCTATTAAGGATATTTAATTTCGAAAGATGACTAAAGCAGTCGTTTACGCTTGTACAAATTGCTCGCGGTCGCCGAGCCAGCGCTCAATTATAGGGTCCACACTCGCGGGTGCTTGTTGCATAACGTGGGCGGCGAGCTTCTGTACATGGGGGATAAGTGCTTGATCGCGCATCAGATCGGCTATCTTCATATCGGCTATTCCCGTCTGCTTAGTGCCTAATACTTCACCCGGTCCACGGATCTCTAAGTCCTGCTGAGCAATCACAAAGCCGTCGTTGCTCTGTCTGAGTACGCCGAGCCTCTTGGTAGCCGTTGCCGACAGAGGTGCCTTGTATAGCAGCACACAGTGACTGGCTACTGCACCACGGCCGACTCGACCTCTAAGCTGATGCAATTGCGCTAGACCTAGGCGCTCGGGGTTTTCGATAATCATCAAACTGGCATTGGGCACATCCACGCCCACTTCGATCACTGTCGTTGCCACTAGTAAGTTGAGTTCTCCAGCCTTAAAGCTTGCCATGATCTGCTGTTTCTCGGCAGGTTTCATACGACCATGAACTAAACCAATTTTTAGCTCGGGTAGCGCTCGTTTCAGCTCCTCGGCGGTATCTTCGGCGGCTTGGCACTCAAGCACTTCCGATTCCTCAATCAGGGTACAGACCCAGTAGGCTTGGCGTTTATCATTAATGGCGGCCTTACGGACGCGGTCAATCACCTCTTCTCGGCGCTGATCAGACACTGCGACCGTAGTGACAGGTGTTCGCCCCGGTGGCAGCTCATCGATAATCGAAGTGTCGAGATCGGCATAGGCAGTCATTGCCAGAGTACGCGGGATCGGTGTGGCAGTCATAATCAACTGGTGTGGATGAAATCCCTGACTAATGCCTTTTTCCCTCAGACCTAAACGCTGATGCACGCCGAATCTATGCTGCTCATCGATAATAATCAGTGCCAGCTTATTGAATACCACCTGCTCTTGGAAGATAGCGTGGGTACCAATCACTATGTGGGCTTCGCCAGATTCGATATCGGCTAACGACTGGGCTCTAGCCTTGCCTTTGAGTTTACCAGCGAGCCAGCCGACTTTTAGTCCTAGGGGCTCGAACCAAGCGGCAAAGTTAATGGCATGCTGTTCGGCCAGTAGCTCAGTTGGCGCCATCATGGCGACCTGATAGCCACTCTCTATTGCCTGCAATGCTGCCAAGGCGGCGACCAAGGTCTTACCGGAACCCACGTCACCTTGTACTAGGCGCATCATCGGCTCGTTTTTGGCTAAGTCTTGGGTAATATCGGCGACGACTCGCTGCTGGGCGCCAGTCGGTTTAAAGGGCAGTGCGGCTAGAAAAGGATTCAATAGCTGACCTGTGGCGTGCATGCTTACCGCACTGTCACGATTACTGCGCTGACGTAGGCGTAACATGCTTAAATTGTGGGCCATTAACTCTTCTTGAATCAGGCGCTGCTGCGCTGGATGTGTGCCTTGCTCTAGCTCAAATAGTGATACCTGATTATTGGGTCTATGAAGGATCTGCAGTGCTTGCTTTAAATCTAAGTTGTTTGGCTGCAGGTGTGGCGGCAGTAACTCTTGTAAACCGCCATTTTCTAACATCGCCAACGCCTGTTCAGTTAGCTTGATCCAGCTTGCTTGTTTTAAGCCTTCGGTTGTGGGGTAAACTGGCGTGAGCGTGTCGCTTAGCTGCAGATCTTCACCCGGTGAGATCAGCTTATATTCTGGGTGGATAATTTCGGCAAAGTGTTTACCACGGCGAATTTCACCGTAGGCACGAATAGTCATGCCGATCTCTAGGCCATTACGTTGGGCCACCGAGAAGTTAAAAAAGCGTAGGGTTAAGCTGCCGGTATCATCGCGCACCGTGCAGGTGAGCATGCGCTTACGCCCTTGAATAATTTGGCTGGACTGAATCACGGCCTCGATAGTGCCGTAGCTGCCAGGATAGAGTGAGGCGATAGGATAGACTTGAGTACGATCTTCGTAGCGCAGCGGCAGATGAAACAACAGATCTTGCACTGTTGTAATCCCTAGCTTTGCTAATCTCTCGGCCATTTTCTTGGCAACGCCTTTGAGATCGGTTATCGGAACAAGATCGAGTCTTTGCAAACTGTTAGCGCTCAAACACTGTAAATTTATACATATATTATCAGAGTTATAGGTTTACGCAAATTTGGCGTTTATTCGTTTGAGAGTCAAGCTGCTATTTAATTGCTAAGAGTGGTGACTGTGGCGAAACATGTCTGGCGGTTAGCGATGGATAGAAACAAAAAAAGACCTAAACTGCGATAGCAATTTAGGTCTTTAAAATACACTTTACTTATCGCTTAAACTTGAGCTACCAAGTAGCCGATGTACACGACATAACCAAGTACAAGTAGCGCAGCCTCACGGCGACCAATACGTAGGCCTGTGTAAGCAAATGGCAGTAAGATCACTGCAAAGGCAATCATAGCAACCCAATCTAGGTTACTAATTTCGCTGCCAACAATCGGGTGAATAAGTGCGGTAACACCTAAAATACCTAAAATGTTGAATAGGTTTGAGCCGACCACGTTACCAATCGCGATGTCGCTCTGACCTTTGAGCGCTGCAACGATTGAAGTCACAAGCTCTGGCATGCTGGTGCCGATAGCTACAATCGTTAGGCCGATAATGACTTCACTAATGCCAAATGACTGAGCCATAGCAACTGCGCCATCGACGAATAAAATACCACCGCCAACTAGCATGCTAATACCAATTACGATAAACAGTACCGATAACATTGGGTTTTGCTTGGTATCTTCAACATCATCGTCTGTTTGTTTCTCTGCAGTGAAGTAGCTGAAGGTTAAGTAGGCTACAAGCAATGCAGATAGAATCGCACCATCCCAGAAGCTCAAGCCACCATCGAGTAGTAGGCTCCAGAACAATAGCGACGCAGCAATCATGATTGGAATATCACGGCGCACCATCTGAGACTCAATCTTAATCGGGCGAATAAGCGCTGTAATACCTAAGATAAGACCGATATTGGCAATGTTTGAGCCGATGACGTTACCTAATGCGATACCACTATTTCCGGCGATGGCAGATTTTACGCTCACCGCAAGTTCAGGTGCACTGGTACCGAAGGCAACAATGGTTAGGCCAATAATTAAAGGGGTAAGCCCTAATCTAAGCGCGATTTGGCTCGCGCCTCTTACTAAGGCTTCTGCACCTAAAGTAAGAATTAAAAAGCCGCCGAGTATCGACAATAAAATAAACATGATTAACTCTATAAATTGGATTTCTTTGAAAGGATGGCAAGAATAGTTTCTTTCAAAAATTGCGCAATCAAAAACTGTTCATCCATCATTAAATTTAGTTAATTGGGTGTTTTTCGTCCAAAATAGAAAAACGGCACACTGAAGAGTGTGCCGTCTTAGGAGAGAAATCTATAGCTTTTGCTAGATTTCATCTTCCCAACAGACTTTACCGCCACGAATGCCGTCAACCTTGTCGCTAAACTTCTTCTCTAGTACATGTCGTTTGATCTTTAATGTAGGCGTTAATACGTCATTCTCTACATCCCATGGCTCACTGACAATGACAATGGCATCGACCGTTTCATGAGACTCTAAGTGTGGATTCACTGTATCGATAGTGTTTTTAAGTGATAGCCTGACCTCTTCTCTTGGTTGCACTGCCGCACCTTCAGACAGTTGAACTAGAGCGATAGGGTGGGGCAGGCCTGAGCCGATAACACAGATCATCTCTACATGAGGATCTTGTGCGAGCTTGCGCTCAATCGGTACCGGCGCAACGTACTTACCCTTAGCGGTTTTAAAGTTGTCTTTAACACGGCCTGTAATGCTGACGTTACCTTCATCATCGATAGAGCAGAGATCACCTGTATGGAAGAAACCGTCTTCATCGAAGCACTTAGCACTCTCTTCCTCTTGCTTATAATAACCTTGCATTAAACCTGGGCTCTTAACTAAAAGCTCGCCTGTATCAGATTGCTTAGCCTCGCAGCCTTCTACTGCGCGGCCAACAGAGCCAATCTTTCTGGGATCAAACGGATGATTGATAATTGAGTAGGCACAGTTTTCTGTCATGCCCCAAGCCTCACTGATATCGAGACCTATCTTGTGATACCACTCAACCAGTGATGGCGGGATTGGTGCCGAACCAGAACCTAATAGATGGCAGTGCTCTAAGCCTAAGCCTTGATGGATTTTACGCTTCACAATGCTGCTAATGATCGGCACTTTTAATAGGAAGTTGAGCTTGCTGTAGCCGATCTTATCGATAATATTCTTCTGGAATAGGCTCCACAGGCGTGGCACCGAGAAGAATACCGTCGGTCTTGCGCGCTGCACATCGGCAACGAAGCTATCTAGACTTTCCACGAAGGCGACACTGCTGCCAGAGTAGAAGGATGAACCTTCAATGGCGACGCGTTCAGTAATATGCGCCAGCGGCAGATAAGACAACAATCTGTCTTGAACATCGGTTTTAAGGTCGCGCACAACCGCATTACAGGTCCAGGCGTAACTGGCAAAGTTTTGAATCGCCCCTTTAGGCTTACCGGTTGAGCCAGAGGTATAGATGATGGTCATTACCTGCTCAGGAGTCGGCAGCGGAGCATCGATTAATGGTTGACCTAAGGTGAGCATCTTATCCCAGTGATACTGAGCTGGCATGGTGTCGTACGGCATGGCGAGACGTAAAATATCACCGCCAACGCCGGCTTCTTGGTCGGCCCAGTAATCTAGCTTACCGATGAAAATGGCCTTGGCTTCACTGTGTTCTAAGGTGTAGCGAATGGTGTCGGCATTGGCGGTAGGGTAGATAGGGATGCTGATATAGCCACCGTGCATAAGGGCTAAGTCAGTAATAAACCATTCGGCGCAGTTTTTAGAAAGTACGGCAACTTTATCCCCGGGATTTAACCCCAGGTGTCTGAGTGCGCCTGCAATCTGCTGCATCTTGGTTTGCACATCGCGCCAAGTAAAGGTCTTATATTGGCCCTCAATAGGCTGCTTTAGATAAACTTGATCGCCTTGTTTTTCCACCCAATGTTCTAGCATCTCAATCGGGGTTTTCATAGAGGATTCCATTGCAATTCCATATTGATAGTAGTTAATTTCAGTTCAGCCTAGTTATCTATTTTTGTTTTAATCGTTCGTTTAACAGACGGTATAATTAATGAGTATGGCGAAAAATGTGATCTAAGACAAACTTTTTCAAACAGGTGTTACAATTTTAATAAAACACCCTAAGGAGAGGACTTGGTTATACCACTTGGTGTAAGTGCTGATGATTTAGATAAAAAATTTAGATAAAAAAATACCAGCATTTATATCGATTGGTATAAGTGCTGGTATTTCGATTGAGCTTTACGCTTAGTCTGAAGGGGCGCGCATCTTCTGCCACCAATCTTCATCGGCAACAATTTGCCCGCTTTCATCTATCGCTGGGTAAGGCAATTTTTTACGGCGACAGGCCTTGGCGTAAATCGGATGACCTTGCTCAAAGAGTTTCACTTGGCAGTAGGCTTCATCGAGTTTACGAGTACCATACATGCCTGCTTCAGTGCGCTGGCGTTGGGCTTCATACATAATAAGCGCCGCAGCAACAGAGACGTTGAGCGACTGCACCATACCTATCATTGGGATGATGATATGTTGGTCGGCGCTCGCAATACCTTCTGGGCTTACGCCATCACGCTCATTGCCTAAGATGATAGCGGTTGGGCGAGTGTAATCAATTTCACGAAAATCCACTGCAGTATCGGAGAAGGTAGTGGCTAAGATCTGCATATCCTTATTACGGAAATCGCTGATCGCATCTTTCATACTGTGATGCACACAGGTCTTGACCCATTGTTGGCTACCCGAGGCGGTGTTACCTGAAACGCGCATCTCAATATCGGACCAGACAGCATGCACTTCATGTAGGCCTGCTGCATCGGCCGTTCTTAGTACGGCGGCGATGTTGTTACCCTTGTGCACGGTATCGAGGCACACGGTAAGGTCGGGTTGGCGGTTGTCTAGCATCTGGTTGATACGGGCGAAACGTTCAGGACTCATGATAGGCTTCTAATTAGTAAGACGTTTTAATAATAAAAGGGCGCCGTAGCGCCCAATTGATAAAGTTATGCGGAGATTAGATCTCCATAACTCCATCCATCTCAACAAGTGAGTCTTTCGGTAGTTGCTTCACACCGATAGCCGCACGTGCTGGATAAGGCTGCTCAAAGTAGCGACCCATAATTTCATTAACCGTCGCAAAGTTACTTAGGTCAGTCATAAAGATATTTAACTTTACAATATCACCAAGAGAACCGCCTGCCGCTTGGCAAACCGCTGTCAGGTTTTCAAATACTTGAACAACCTGAGCTTCAAATTCATCGCTCACTATCTGCATTGACTCTGGAACCAGTGGGAGCTGGCCAGATAAATACACAGTGCTACCGACTTTAACAGCTTGAGAGTATGTGCCTATCGCTTGGGGTGCTTTATTGGTTGCGATGATGATCTTTTCTGCCATGCTCTTTCCTTGTTTATTTGAAGTAAGTTAACGGTTTCTCGATGTACGTAATACTTCCGGAAGAACCCTGATCCGACGCATCACGTTAGCTAAATGAATTCGGTCTCTCACTGAAATACGTAGATTGATGAGGAATACTCGCCCATCACGTTCTTCAGTGGTTAAGTTATGAATGTTTGAACCTGCTGCGGCAACAATTGAGGTGATTTTTGCTAGTGCACCTTGATGGTTCACTATCTCAACTCTAAGGTTGGCTTGGTATTCAACGCCTTCTGCGCTATCCCACTGGACAGGAATATACTTGTCTGGCTCGCCCTGATAACCACGAATATTGGCACAGCTTTCCATGTGAACCACTAGGCCTTTTCCTGGGCTGACATGAGCAATTACTGCATCCCCTGGAATTGGGCGACAACAGTTAGCAAAGGTTACTAGCATGCCTTCGGCGCCGCGGATCGACATGGTTGGTACTTCTTTTTGCTCTTCATGATCGACTTGATCGCCAAGCAGTCGCTGGGCGATAACAATACTCATAGCATTACCTAAACCAATATCGGCAAGTAGTGAATTGAGTGAGTCATGTTTAGTATCGTGAACAACTTTATCTATCTGCTCTTGAGATAAGCCATCTAGTTTAGTCTCACCTAGAGCGTGATTAAGTAGACGCTTGCCAAGCAGTACGGCATCGTCTTCTTTTAGGCTCTTTAGAACCTGACGGATTTTAGCCCGCGCCTTACCCGTCACCACAAAGTTCAGCCATGCTGCATTTGGGCGTGCGCCGTTAGCCGTAATAATCTCAACGGTTTGACCGGAGATCAATGGTTGACTCAGTGGGTAAGCCTGACGGTTAACTTTAGCGCCGACACAGGTGTTACCCACATCGGTATGGACTTCATAGGCGAAGTCGACAGGAGTTGCCCCCACTGGCAGTTCTAAAATACGACCTTCAGGAGTAAAG
The DNA here is from genome assembly GCF_016765635.1 of Shewanella schlegeliana. Taxonomy (GTDB): domain Bacteria; phylum Pseudomonadota; class Gammaproteobacteria; order Enterobacterales; family Shewanellaceae; genus Shewanella; species Shewanella schlegeliana. Next base: position 76,635 of record NZ_JAESVD010000009.1, on the reverse strand, counting down.
ACATAGATCTCTTCTGGGAAGAGTTCGGTCTTAAAGTTTTCAACAAATTCGAAAGAGGTGCTTGCGCTCTGCTGAAGTTCCAGCAAGCTCTGCATCCACTTACGGGCACGTACTTGTGTCGTCGTACCTTGCTCTGCTGCGCTGCCTTTCTTGTACAGCCAGTGAGCCGCCACCCCTTTGTCAGCCATCTGGTCCATATCTTCGGTACGAATTTGGATCTCAACTGGCACGCCGTGAGGACCAAAAAGTGAAGTATGCAGCGACTGATAGCCGTTAGCTTTAGGGATAGCGATATAATCTTTGAAGCGACCAGGATGCGGTTTATAAAGGCCATGCATGGCCCCCATGACGCGATAACAAGTATCGATAGAGTCAACGATGACCCTAAAGGCATAGATATCCATCACTTCCTGGAACTGCAGCTCCTTATTGCGCATCTTGTTGTAGATGGAATAAAGGTTCTTCTCACGTCCTTTTACCGTGCCTTCTAGGCCAGTATCTTCAAGACGGGTATTAATTGCAGCTTCAATGCTTTGAATAAGCTCTTTACGATTACCACGAGCGGCTTTCACTACCTCTCTAAGTACGCGATATCGCATAGGGTAGTAGGCTTGAAAACCTAACTCCTCTAACTCACTCTTAATATTATGAATACCAAGACGGTTGGCGATCGGTGCGTAAATTTCGAGGGTTTCTCGGGCGATGCGACGGCGCTTATCGGGCCGTAGTGCACCTAAGGTGCGCATATTATGGGTTCTATCGGCAAGCTTGATCAGGATGACTCGAATATCTTGGGTCATCGCCATCATCATTTTGCGGAAGTTTTCGGCTTGTGCTTCTTTCTTGTCGCGGAATTTGAGCTTATCGAGCTTGGAGACGCCTTCAACCAATTCAGCAATAGACTCACTGAATATTTCAGCTAGTTCTTCTTTGGTGACAGGGGTGTCTTCGATAGTGTCGTGCAAGAGTGCGGCCATAAGCGTCTCATGATCGAGACGCATATCGGCCAGGATGCGGGCAACCGCAACCGGATGGGTAATATAAGGTTCGCCACTCGTGCGCATCTGACCTTCATGGGCATCACGCGCCACCTGATAGGCCTGCTTGAGTAATTCTACCTGTTCAGGTTCTAAATAACCTGACGCAGACTCCTTGAGACCTTCAAACAGATACAAGTGACTCTACTCCTTATATAGCGTTGCGGCCTTCAGCGATGGCAGCAACAGCAGCGATTTCAGCTGCTTCACGTTCACGAACTGTTTGGCGCTCATCGGCATCCAAAGTATCAGCTGTGACTAAACCTAGTTCGATTTCGCGCAGGGCGATAACCGTTGGCTTGTCGTTCTCTTCTTCAACCATAGGGTCTTTACCCTGCACAGCGATTTGGCGAGCACGACGCGCTGCAACCAGAATCATATCAAAACGGTTGCCGATTTGGTTTACGGCATCTTCTACAGTTACGCGAGCCATGTTTGGAAACTCCAGTGTTTTATCGATTGAAAAAATGACGCAAAATTGTACATGAAGACAGTTAGCCTGCCAACAGATCTTTAATCATACCATTTTGCGTATGAATTTGGCTAGCAGAGGTTAATCTTTGACTGCGAATGATCGCTAATAGATCGGCCAGTGCCTTGTCGAAATCATCGTTCACTAAAACGAAGTCATATTCATTGTAGTGTGACATCTCTGAAACCGCTTGTGCCATGCGGCCTGCAATCACTTCTTCGCTGTCTTGTCCGCGGCCAGTCAGGCGGCGTTCTAGCTCAGTTCTCGACGGTGGAAGAATGAAAATACCAATTGATTCAGGCATTAACTTTTTAACTTGCTGGGCACCTTGCCAGTCGATATCGAGAAATACGTCGATACCTTTCTCTAGCGTCTGCTCAATCGTGACACGAGAGGTGCCGTAGTAGTTACCAAAGACCTCTGCCCACTCAAAAAAAGCGCCATCGGCAATTAAGCTCTTAAATTCGTCTTGATTAACGAAGTGATAGTGTTGACCATTCTCTTCACCTGGGCGTGGTTGCCTTGTGGTGTGCGAAACTGAAACTTGCATATCTACAGGCTGGTCTCGTAACAGGGCCGAAATAAGCGATGATTTACCTGCGCCACTTGGCGCTGAGACGATAAATAGGTTTCCGCGAGCGGTCATTTGCTGCATATCCGATGTTTGTACCAATAAGAGCTAGCTACTAGCTCGAATGGGGCGATAAAAGGTTAAGCGAGCCATTATACAGCCTAGGGTGATATTTGCGCTAGTCGCAGTTAGGGGAAATCCAGCTGTTGTGAGTAATTATTATGGTAGGAACGCCTGCCATAATAATTTATCTTTAATGATTATATTGCCCGAAAACACTGACATTGAGGGGTAAATTCGGTAGGCTACTTCTTTACTTTTTATGCTTTCGCCTGAGCATGGAAATGGGGTGCTGTTACAACATCAAGTTGGGGGAAACAGCCGAGTCATAGATTATTATTTAAGGTCGGAAGGGTATGCAACTTAAGTCGCTTTTGTGTGTTAATGGTTTAGATAATGGGCAGCGTTTTGCTGCCGTCAGTGGGTTGATTTATTTCGTTTTATTGTTAGCTGTTGTGCTTTTTAGCCCCTCTGCAGCCCTATATCTTGTGGCCTTGTTTCTCATGCCAATCTTGGCCTTAACCAGTATGCGTCGATTACGTGATAGCGGTAAATCGCCAAAGTTTGTTTTGTTAACGCTATTGCCATTCTTGTTGGTGCTGATCACGCTCGTGCATATCCATAACATGATGTTGTTGCTGACACTGCTGGTGATTGCGGGGTTAGGTATTGGTTATTTGGCGATTTTACCTGCAACCTCTGGGGCAAATTATGTGCAGGGCTATGCAGGGCCTGTGGATATGACTGCAAGTAACGCGGCAAGCCGCACAACTGCTCAGCGAGTCAGAGTCGAGCCGACCCTAGGCGGCGAGAATGCCACACCTCCAAACTTTGCAGCTAACGCTAGTGAGTTTGCAGACCCTGAAAGAGTCGAGTCTGATAGAGCTGAGCCCGCTCAGGGTGGCTATCGCGCTAACCTAGACGCTAATACAGGCGATAACTTAGACATTAACACTAGAGCTGGCGCGAGTCAGCGGCCTTTACCAAGAGGAAATAAAACCACGACATTTAATCTGGCTCAGTTGCAGCAGGTGTTAAAGGTCAATCAAAAGTGGTTATTTGCTATCTCTGGTGTGCTAGTTAGTGTCATGCTGATTGCTAGTATCTGGTCACTGATTCCAACTTCTGAGGCTGACGTTGAAGTTGAAACGGCAGCGTTAGCTGAAAATCCGATTGAGAGTGCGCCTCAAGCTGAGCGGATCTCGACGGCGATGCCTGATGGATTTAGCTTGGCGCTTGAAGATGATGTGTTGATTATGCGCTGGCTCGGAGAAACGGGGTCGCCAGTTAACCTCTGGTCTTTGGCCACAGCAAAGGGCGATAAAACCTGTTCACTGATGCGTTTTAATAATGGTACCGAATATCGTCCGCTTATGGTTGATTTGCTAGCGGATACTGGCACAGAAGCACGATTCTCTCCTTTAGATACCGAAGCCATTATTGTCGATATGGCGAGGCGCGGTAACGTTAGCCTTTGCGGTTATAACTTTAGTTTGAAGGGTAGCCAAGCCGCTCTTGGTAAGGTCGCGGCTTTCCGCACCTATTTATAATACCAATCAGTATAAGAAGTTGATCTACTCAAAACGTTTTTTGGCAAACTAATTCAAGGCGAATAGCGCTGGAAATTAGCCTATAGACTCATTAAACTGCTTCGCCTTATCACGCGGCGGTACTTTAATCGTTTGAGAGAGCGCCGTTGTTTGAGATATTCATTGTTTGAGAGAGAGTCATGGGTAATAGCAAGCAGGATTTAACCTTAGTGATCCTTGCCGCGGGTTTAGGCAGCCGATTTGGTGGCGACAAGCAGTTGGCACAGCTTGGTCCAAATGGTGAAACCATGTTGGAACTATCGTTACAGAGCGCCTATAAAGCGGGGTTCTCTCGTGCGGTCTTGGTCATTCGACCTGAGCTAGCCAGCATGCTAGATGACGCCTTAGCGGGTAAGCTTAGCGACGATTTCTCTTGTCAGTATTGCATTCAGTCATTAGAGGATTTACCTACATCGGCACGTGAGTTTGCCGATGTCGCGCAACGCCAAAAGCCTTGGGGAACAGCCCATGCGCTATGGAGCGCTAGAAATCATGTCCATGGATCTATGGCGGTGATTAATGCCGATGATTTTTATGGTGACAGCGCCTTTACCTTGCTTGCGGAAGGATTATCGACAGCCGATGAAGACTGGATGATGGTGGCTTATCCAATCGGTTTGACCCTGTCTGAAAATGGTGGCGTGAACCGAGGTCTATGTCAGGTTGAGGCGGGGAGACTTGTCGATGTCGCCGAATGGCTCGATATTCGCTGTGAACCATCGGGCTTAACTGGTACGTTAGATGAACAGCGTTTAGCAATTGCCGATGATGCCGTAGTTTCGATGACCTGCTGGGGTTTCAAGCCCGATATTTTCGCGGTGCTCGAGCAGCAGTTTAGTCAGTTCCTTGAACAGAACGGTCAGCATCCCAAAGCCGAGTGTTACTTGCCTACTGTGGTGCAGGCTCGACTCGATGCTCCATCAGCTACTCAGGCTGACAAGGTGGTAAAGGTTAGCGTTGCTCAAGAATCATGGTACGGCGTGACTTATCCAGAAGATGTTGCTTGGGTAAGAGAAAAGCTACAGCAGACGCTTTGCAAAAATAAATAACAGTAAGTTAATTCCTTTTTTAATAATTAAGCTGCATGGAAAGTCTGGATGATCAAGCCCAGATAGCAGAGATATAGAGATAACTGGAGTGTTGGGTGATTGATTTTATAAGACAAAATGTTTTGTCGCATTTTGGGGTTAACGAAGGTAGCGCCAAAATATCACCACTAGGGAATGGTCATATTAACCATACCTTTTTGGTTCTTAGTGTTGATAGAGAATTTGTACTGCAAAAAATCAATACCGAGGTATTTAAAACACCGACGGCTCTGGTTAACAATGCCCATAAGATCAGCCAGCATTTACAAGGTCAAGTGGCGGCCGATGAGTATCGTTTACAGGTGGTTTCCCCTGAGCTAACGCTCGATGGCGAGCTTTTTGTTGATCTGGGTGAACATGGATTCTGGCGAGCGATCAATTATCTACCCCACAGTCATAGCATCGATGTGGTGGGCTGCGAAGCCGATGCAGAGATGGCGGCTAAGGCATTTGGTCACTTCTCATCGGCCTTGTCCGGGCTGGACGCCGAATTATTAGAGGATGTGATCCCAAATTTCCACCATCTGCCAGGACGCATCGAACTACTGACTCAAGCCGTGGAAGCCGATAGCTATGGACGCCTTGCGGAGTGCCTGCAGTGGGTCGATTTTGTCATGTCGCAAACCGAACTTTTACAAGAGTTAGCCGAGCTTGAGGGTAAGCTGCCACACCGTATTTGTCATAACGACACTAAGATCAACAACATGTTGTTCGATAAACGAGACATGTCTAGCCTTGCGATTATTGACTTAGATACCTGCATGAAAGGCTATCTGATGTATGATTTTGGCGACATGGTGCGTACTTTCTGTAGCCCTGAAGAGGAAGACTCAATCGCGTTAGATAAAGTGCAGGTCAGAGAGTCTATCTTTGGTGCCATCTGCAAAGGTTATCTGAGTGAGTTAGGCTCTGTTTTATCTGATGCTGAGCGCAAGAGCTTATGGCTAGGGGCAAGAGTGATCTGCTTGATGATTGGGGTGAGATTCCTAACCGATCATCTTAATGGTGATGTCTATTTTCAAATTCATCATGCAGGCCATAATCTAGAGCGTGCTGCTAATCAGTTCACCTTGTATCAAAGCTTACTGAGCCAACAAGAAGTGCTCAGCAAGTTTTTATAGTCTTAAATAATCAGGGGAGTTCTTCCCCTTTTTATCCCCATCAGTATTAAGAAAGTGACCGACTCAGGCTGCTTTTTGGCAACCGAATTAAGCTTTTATTTTGGTAATACCAATTGCATTAAGTATCTGTTCATTCAGTGGGAATTCAAAGCGCTGAAGGCAAGCTGGGAACTTGAAGGTAATAGTTATTCTATATCAAAAATTTCCAGCGCAGCATGCAGTGCTTTGAAACCCACCCAGTGGGAAGCGCTCAAGCATTCCACTTCTGCTTTGCATTGACTCATAAGGGAATAACCATTCTGTCGTCCATGCGCCTTGAATTGAAAAGCTTGAGCGATTCTGAATTGATTAAATATTTAATGTAATTGGTATGAGATCAAACTTAAGTTAATTGGGTGTTTAAACGCTGTTAAAGCAAGACGTAACCTCATACACTGCGAACAGATTAATCATATTAGGTATCATTTATGGCGCCAATTATCTGTGGCAGTGCTCTAGAGGCTGTATCTTTAATTGAGAGTGGTGAGACGTTATGGACTCACTCAATGGGAGCGACTCCGACCCTATTACTCAATGCCCTCGCTGAGCATGCTTTAACAAAAAAAGATCTTACTCTATTACAGTTACATACCGAATGTGCAGAGTCATTAAGTGATGAAAAGCTTAAGGGGCACCTACGACATCGCTGTTTCTTTGGCGGCCTGCCAACACGTTTGCTATTGCAGCAGGGTGATGCCGATTATGTGCCTATTTTTCTCTCTGAAGTACCTAAGCTATTTCGTTCGGGTGAGCAGCCAATCGATACCGCAATTATTCAAGTCTCTCCTCCCGATAAGCATGGGATCTGTTCATTGGGGATTTCGGTTGAAGCGACCTTAGCAGCCTGTCAAATGGCGGGAAAGATTATTGCTCATATCAACCCTCAGATGCCAAGAACTCACGGTGATGGCTTTATCCATTACAGTAAATTTACTGCTGTTTATGAGCAGAGCATGCCACTGCCGCAACACCCTCTATCTGCGAGCGATCAAACGAGTATTGCTATCGGTAAAAATGTAGCCCAGTTAGTGCGTGATGGAGATTGCCTGCAGATGGGAATTGGGGCAATTCCTGATGCAGTACTCTCATGTTTAACCGAGCATAAAGATCTAGGTGTACATACTGAATTATTCTCCGATGGTGTGCTTAACTTAGTCGAACTTGGAGTGATCACCAATCGCTTTAAAAAAGTGCATCCAGGAAAAACTGTCACCGGATTTGCCCTCGGTAGCCAGCGACTATATGACTTTGTTGACGATAATCCTTCGGTGATCTTTATGGACATCGAACAGGTTAATGACACCGCTATCATTCGTAAAAACCCCAATGTAATGGCCATTAACTCAGCGCTGCAGGTGGATATTTCAGGGCAGATCTGTGCAGATTCTCTGGGCACGCGTATTTACTCTGGAGTGGGAGGGCAGATGGACTTTATTCGCGGAGCGGGGCTATCAGAAGGGGGGCGCTCAGTGATTGCATTACCCAGCACTGCAGCTAGGGGCTCGGTATCGCGAATCGCCACGGTATTGTCGCCAGGCGCTGGAGTGGTGACCACACGTGCCCATGTGCACTATATAGTGACGGAGTTTGGTATTGCCAATCTGCGAGGCAAGTCCCTGCGTGAACGAGCGCGAGCACTGATCGATATCGCTCACCCAGACTTTAGGGAGCAGCTCTGCCGAGAAACTTTTGATATGTGGGGCCTAACGGTTTAATCGCTTAACTGTTTTTGTTGCTGAGGAGAGTATCCATACCCAGGATATTAAACGCTTATCCTAATTAAGCGCTTTTCTCAGCGACATATTCGTTAGGAATAATAGTCGTGGCAATAATCAAACACCTCTACCTGCTGTTAGTCGGGTTAAGCCAAGCATCGTTCAAATTCTTACATAGGTTTATATCGAACCTTCCTCGTTGAATCCTCTATTTCTATGCATTGTAAATCTGTCGCTATTAACCAATCGTTAAGTTTGTAGTTGTCACTTAATGGCAATTTAATTGAGGAGGCTGTTGGTAAGATTTGTTCATCAGTTAGATGAAATCATTTTAGTGAAGCAATGCTACCGAGGAATCAACGATGAAAAAACTCATTATCAACGCAAATGTTTTTAACGGCACGGATAACCAACTGCTAGAGAACGTTGCAGTACTTATTGAAGATAACTTGATCAGTAAAATTAGCCGCCAAGATGGCATCGATTTGTCTATTGCGGATGAGGTGATAGACGCCAAAGGTGGCACAGTGATGCCGGGTCTAATGGACGCACATGTTCATATTACCTTGTCAGCCCCATTTAATGTTATCGACACCATGACCCGTGAAGAGGTGGCGATTCGTTCTGCGCGTATTTCTGAAGAGATGTTGATGCGCGGGTTTACCACCATTCGCGATGTCGCTGGTAACACACTAGGGCTTAAAAAGAGTATCGATAATGGTTATGCCAAGGGGCCACGCATTCTGCCATCAATGGCAGCGGTTTCTCAAACTAGTGGTCACTCGGATTATCGCCAAAATCAAGCGCAGGAGCGGATCGGCCTGCATGAAGACTCGCCTATGATGAAGCTCGGCGCAATGAAGGTAGCAGACGGCAGATCTGAAGTATTAAAAGCGGTGCGTGAGCAGCTGTTTATGGGCGCATCGCAAATTAAGATCATGGCCGGTGGCGGCGCATCATCCACCTTTGACCCGCTCGATACACTGCAATTTACCCTCGATGAGATGAAAGCGGCCGTCGAGGCGGCAACGGATTATGACACTTATGTTGCGGCGCATATCCATACTGCAGACGCAATGCGCCGAGCCGCAGAGGCGGGAGTGATGTCGTTTGAACATGCCACCATTATGGATGATGACATTGCCAAAACCATTAAAGACAAAGGTATTTGGATGATCCCATCCTACTTTACCTCGTCGCTGATTGCCGAGCGCAAGATCCCGCTACCTAACGAAGAGACCTATCGTAAAACTGAGCGGGTAGGTAAGGCGATGCTCAAATCTGCCGAACTGATTAAGAAATATCAGATCGACAATATCGCCTTTGGTACCGACTGCGTCGGTGAAGCCAGCGTACACGCCACCCAGCTCAATGAGCTTGCGGCTATTGAGCACACCTTTGACACGATAACCGCTTTGCGTATGGCGACTTCGAACTGCGGACGTTTATTCGAAATGTCGACTTATCAGCACCCTTACCAGCAAGGCGTGTTAGGCCGAGTCATTGAGGGGGCTTATGCTGACCTATTGATTATTGAGGGTAATCCACTGCAAGGCGTCGAGTGCGTTGCTGATCTCAATAAGCAAAAAATGATTATGAAAGACGGTGTCATCTACAAAAACACACTGTAATCGCTGCTGAAACACCTTGGAACGGCGCTTAGTTCATATAACTAGGCGCCGTTTTACTATCTGCGATATTGCACTTTTTGCCAGTGACGACCTTTTATTCTGACTGTCATCAAATGGCCATTTTATAAAAATATCGCTGGTATATTAGACGGACATTCCTACTTGAAGAGTATTAACTATGTCACATCATTTTAAAGATTACCGCGGTTCACTGGAGCGTTCTTTAGAGCACGCGACCTCGTATCTGGAGTCGCTAGATGAGCGTCCTGTTGCCAAAGAGATCACATCGCAACAGTTGCGACAATTGATTGCTGGGGAATTACCACAACAAGGATTAGCACCAGAACGGGTTATCGATGAAATGGCATATGCGCTCGATGCTGGTTTGGTCGCATCGGGTGGACCACGATTTTTTGGTTACGCCATCGGTGGTACTTTTCCTGCGGCATTAGCAGCAGACTGGTTAGTTAGCGCCTGGGATCAAAATGTGCCGTACTACGTATCTAGCCCGGCAATGGCAGTAGCCGAAGAAACGGCAGCCGAATGGATGGTAGAGCTGCTGGGATTAACCAAGGGCTCTGCGGTGGGCTTTACCTCTGGGGCTCAAGAAGCGATTTATACCTCGTTAATTACTGCGCGTAATTCACTGCTGGAAAATGCGGGTTGGGATGTGGCCACCAAAGGTCTGTATGGTGCGCCGCAGGTCAATGTGGTTGTGAGTGACCAAATTCACTCAACCATTAAGCGCGCGCTTTCAATGATAGGTTTGGGTATTGAAACCATAGTTAAAGTGCCGACAGACGATAATCTTCGCCTTATCCCACAAGAGCTTGAGCGGGTGTTAGCCGACATAAGCGGCCCAACACTGGTTTGTGCCCAAGCGGGTTGTATCGATTCTGGTGCCTTCGATCCTTTCGATGAGATAGCTGACGCGGTTGCTAAGCATGGCAATGCTTGGCTGCATGTTGACGGTGCGATAGGGCTTTGGGCTGCAGCGAGCGATAAGCAGAAGCACTTATTGAAAGGGATTGAGCGAGCCGACTCTATCGATACTGACGGCCATAAGTGGTTCAACATGCCTTATGACTGCGGCATGGTGATTGTAAAAGATCCTGCCAAAATCACCTCAGCAATGGGCGGCGGTAATATGGGGGATTACCTAAATGATGCCATGGATAAGCCGGATCGTAACGCGATTAATTTTGGTATTGCCGCATCAAGACGCGCCCGTGGCCTGCCTGTCTACGCCGCGTTTAAGTCGCTGGGTAAGCAAGGCATTGTGAATCATTTAGATAACTGCTGCGCCCTAGCGAAACGCATGGCCGATATTTTGAGAGAAGTTGAGGGCGTTACCATTCTTAATGATGTGGTGTCGAATCGATTCTCTGCGCAGTTTGGCACAGGTGATGTGGAGTATCGCAACGAGCTCACCGCACGTGTGGTACATAGACTGCAGCAAGATGGATACCTTTATCCCTCAACATCTGGCTACAAAGGCTTAAAGACCATGCTGTTCTCTGTGCTGAATTATCATACGTCGATAGAGGATATTGATATTTCGGCAAATAAGATCATTGAAGCGTTTAACATCGAAAAAGCGTTACTGCCTCAGTCGGTTTAACGTTATTCATTCAACGAGCAAAGAGAGTGGAGGAAGTATGACTCAGCAACGATTTGTAGGTTATAGCCTAGCGGTATTGGTTTATTTAACTGTGCTCAATTTCTTTAATGAGTATTGGCACTGGGTTTCTATCGAGTCCTTTAGCATTTCACTTGTTGCAGCATTACTTTTGCTGACGCTACTTAAACTGTCGATTAAAACCGAGCATAAAGTGGCCGCCTTTTTTAAGGCTAAACCGGGCAGGGCAGTAAAAGTATATCGAGGCATCAGCACCTACATTATCTTGGTGGGTAGTAAGTTTATGATCCTTGAAGCGGTAAATGTGATGTTTGGTGAAAAGGTTGAATTTTCCGGGCCGTTCAATGGCGTCGTCGCTTTCTTTGCCGTTGTGTTTACCATCCTAATTGCAGAGTTTGTAGTGGGTAAAATATATAGTGGCTTGAGTGATACGAATAAGCTGCAAGTTGCGTAGCTAAAGACCTAGGCGTAGTGACCTAGTCATCATTTAAAACCGCCCTGTTACTGACGAGTAATAGGCGGTTTATGGTTAAGTTATCCCTTGAAGTATCTATGGGCTTATTGCCTAATTAGAAACATTCGCTCCAAGGTTTATCGTTAATAAAGGCTAAATGTTACATGCTCATATGCATGTTAGCGTTGGTTTTTTTGCCTAAATAGTAATACCAAATAGAGAGTGGGATAAAGAGCAGGTTCATTATGGTGGTGAAGTTCCAGCCTAAGCCTGCTTGATTAATAGTACGTTCGCCGCCACTGGCTATTATCCATCCGAAGCCATTGAAGATGGCGTCGATACAAAGCGCAGTGAAAAAGATGGCGATAAATAGTAAACCTACGATCCATTTGGTAGGACGAACGCCATAGTACTTTGTATAAACGCGGATCATCGGGATTGTCAAAACATCCGATAAGATGAAACCTATGACCCCGCCAAACGAGATCCCGCCGTGCCACAATGCTGCGGCCAAAATCAGGTTACCCACTGAGCACACATAAGCAAGCATCGCGACAAAAATACCAATAAGGACATCAATCATTGAGTGTAGCCAGATTGGTAAAGCTACATCGTTGCTGATAAATAAGCTTCGCCAGCCATCGAGTGGCACAATAGCTATAAGAATGGAGGAGATGACCACGCCAATTAAGATCTCTTTGCCAATCATGGCAATATCCATGTGAAAAAATCCGGCTGACTTAGATACTTTTGCCATAAAGCCCGCTACCGGTTCTGGAGCTGACATATTGGCGCCGGAACCACCTTGCTTCATATTCGACATGCCCATGTCAGCACCGCAGCTACCCTCTTTCATTTTGGACATATCCATGTCAGCACCGCAGCTACCCTCTTTCATTTTGGACATATCCATGTCAGCACCGCAGCTACCCTCTTTCATTTTGGACATATCCATGTCAGCACCGTGGCTATCTTCTTTCATTTTGGACATATCCATGTCAGCACCGCAGCTACCTTCTTTCATTTTGGACATATCCATGGCGGTGTTGGCAGTAGCTTGTTGACTAGCATTGAAGTGTTGACGTAGTTCTTGTTCAACATCTTTAGGGTAGAAGCGATGAAATAGAAAGCCAACGGTAACAATTAATATCAGACCGCCGAGTATCTCTCCCCATAAAAAGGTCCAGCCCATTAAGGCCACTAATACAATAAACATCTCTAAAATTAAGTTGGTGCTGGAAACTAAAAAAGCCATCGCATTGGCTACTGTTGATTTTTTTTCCAGTAAGGTATGAGAAAGTGAAGCGGCGGCATAGGAGCATGAAGATGACACCATACCGAGAACGGTCGTTAAGGTTAAGCTGGTCAGGCTGGTTTTACCTAGGTGCTTAACCACACTGGATACCGGTATAATATTACGTATCCAAGATGATAATATCAGGCCAAATGCCAGAGGCCAGTATATCTGCCAAACCATATTTCCAAACGTAGAGAATAAATGAATAACGAGATCACTGAGACTGTGTTCCATAATCAAAACCTTCGTATATTGCATTAGCAAGAACTGCTATTGATGTGCATTTTACTATATCAAACATAGTATTGTGCTCGCCTCCTATATCTGTATCAGCTGCTGATTATTGTATTGCTGGTATGTTGCATGTGTTCATCTTGCGTAAGTAATGATATTTAACTGGGTTGGTTGTAGCCTATTTTTTTCGTTAACGTTAATATTTCTCGTACTCATCTAGCCTTTCTTGCCCGCTCCTCTCGACTCTGCTCCGTTGCTCTACTGGTGCCGTGAATACGGCTTCAATACTATCGAAATGAAGAAATAGACGTTTGCGAGTTTTGGACCTACTTGAGGAAGGCTTTGGAGTATGAAAAATTGTCGGTTTTTATGACGTTTAGGCTTTCTGCCGTTGGAGATGCCCCAGTTTCCCAGCTATTTAATTGAGTGGCACAGAAGTAGAGAATTTTAGCCGATTCAGCCTGAGATAAACTGCGACAAATTGGCATGTTGAAGTTGATAGCAATAGAGCACCAATTATGGCCTCACGAGTAATACCATAAGCAGGAGCTTTTCTTTGGTTCTATAAATGATGTTAAACCGCCAATAATAAAAACAGAGATAAAAAAATGCCAGTAAGCTTAACTTACTGGCATTGTTGTTTAGCGGGTAAATCAGTCGCTATTAATTAAGCGATATAATTCACACGATGCTAATTTACATGGTGCTAATTCACTCGATATTTAGCAATCAACTCTTCGTCTAGCTCGATGCCTAAACCCGGTGCGTCACATACAGCGACATAGCCGTTGTCGAACTGCAGTTGGTTTTTCACTAAGCTAGTGAATAGTGGGCTGCTGCTTTGCGAAAACTCCATCAGCGTGCCTTGCTCGCAAGCCGCTAAGAAGTGAACCGAAGCATGCAACAAAATACCTGTGCTGAAACCATGCGGGATCAGTTGAGTACCGTTCATCTGTGCGATGTCGTAGATCTTCTTCATTTCAGTGATACCACCACAACGGGTGATGTCTGGCTGAACGATATCGGCGTTAGACTTAGTGATGAACTCTTGGAACTCGTAACGAGTAGTCAGAGACTCACCGCCAGCAATCTTTTGCGACACTTGGCGCGATAGCTTTTCATAGCTGATCAAGCTGTCTGCTAATACAGGCTCTTCAATCCAGTTCAGGTTAAACTCTTCTAGACGTTTTGCCATCATGGCTGAATGACCACAAGTGTGCCACTTAGACGCTAAGTCGATCTGCACTTCCATCTCTGGACCTGCCGCTTCACGTACCGCTTTAACAATAGCGTAATCTGTGTCTGGGTCGTCGCCCATCACGCCGCCGCCAAACTTAATGCTAGTGAAGCCTTGGTCCTTCAAACCCTGCACAATTGCTACGTTGTCTTCAGGCTTATCAGCCGGAATGAAGGTACCGTAACAGCGGATCTTGTCGCGGTATTTACCACCTAATAGCGTGTGCACTGGCACGCCGTAGAACTGACCTGCGATATCCCACAGGGCGATGTCTATAGCGCTAATGGCGTGGATGCCAGCACCGCGACGACCCATGTAGTTAGAACCCCAGTACATCTTGTTCCACAGACGCTCAATTTCCAGCGCGTTTTCACCGATCAACAGACGCTTAAGGCCGTTGCAGTAGAAGTTTGTTTGTGGCGCTTCGATACAAGCCTGAACCACTAGCGGGCTAGAGTCGGCTTCGCCAACACCCACGATACCTTTATCAGTATGCACCTTAACGATGACGGCGTCTTCGCCCCATTCACAATCGGCATCCATTGCAGGTACGCGTAGGTGGATCACTTCAATATCGGTAATTTTTAACATGATTTATTTCTCAGAACAGTCATCAAACTTGTGGTTTGACAGGAATTTCTTTAGGCCGTACATACACAGAATCAGTACCACTACGAACGGAGCCGCAGTTAGGGTTACCGCTGTTTTCAAGGTGTCTAACGACGCATTGATATATAGCATTGCTAGCGGTAGCAGACTTAGCATCACACACCAGAACACGCGTAGTTCACGAGTTGGATCTTGACCTTGCTTAAGGTTCTTAGTACTTACTGCCGCTACGGTGAACGCAGTCGCATCTAAGTGAGAAGCTAGGAATAGCATCATTAGTACGAAGTAGAATACTGACAAGATAGTACCAAATGGCAGGTTAGCAATTAGCTGAGCCACTGCGATGTCGCCATTAGCGCTATTTAGTAGAGCTGGTGCATTCACTACGCCGTCAACCATAGCGTCAACTGAGTAGCCAGTTAGCGCGCCGAAGAAGAACCAACAACCCGCACAACCACCTGCAATCAGACCCAATACCACCTGACGGATAGTACGACCCTTAGAGATACGGGTTACGAAGATAGCTACCGCTGGTGTGTAAGTGAACCAGTACAACCAGTAGAACACAGTCCAATCTTTGTTGAAGGTGCCTTCATTTGTCGCGTCAGTGAACAGGCTCATCTCAACGAAGTTGCTTAGAGTAAGACCTAGAGAGTTAACAAAGAAATCAACGATGAAGCCAGTGTCGCCTAGCACCAATACAATCACAGCAAACACAAAACACATACCACATGCTGCGTGAGCGATTTTTTGTAGACCTTCAGCAATACCGATGTAAGAGCTAAGGGTAAAGGTTAGGGTGATCAGTGCTAGCAGGATAGTCTTCAATGCGAAGGTATTTTCCATGCCGAACAGCTCAGCGAAACCAGTTGAAACCGTGTTTACCGTTACGGTAGTGGTTAAGATTAGACCGCCAAACGTCGCGAATAGGAAGATTAGATCTAGCGTGCGACCCATGATACGGCTAGCCGTGCTGTCTTCTTTCATGCCAAGGATAGATACCATTAGCGATGATAGGTTAAGACCTTTTGCACGGTTAACATGGAAGTGGTAAGCCATTGCGATAGACGCAAGACCATAGATAGCCCAAGGGGTAATACCCCAGTGGAACATCACGTAAGACAAGCTAGTGCGTAACGCTTCGTTGCTTTGCGCATCAATGTTCAGACCAATACCGTTGTAGTAGTAAGCCCACTCCATAAACGCCCAGTACATGGTCGCCGAACCTAAACCAGCACAGATAAACATGAATAACCAGCTCATATTGGTGTATTCAGGTGCACCTTCGCCCAGCTTAATAGTGCCGTAACGGCTTACAGCGATGTACAGCATGGTACATACAGATGCAAAGGCAAACAGCTGGATAAAAGAACCAAAGGTATTGGTTAATGCTGCAAAAGCCGCCTTACCGCTAGCTTGTACTTGATCAGGGTTAAAGATCAGCATCATGACTACAGCAAATACAACCGCTAAGCTCACAGAGATCAGTAGTTTGTCATTTTGAACTTTATCATTTTGAACTGGGGATTGCTGGGTAACAGTTTCGTCTGTTACCGGTGCCGCTGTTATATCAGTCACGACTACATCCTTACAAAGGTGGTAGTGCGATTTGCGTCTTAGCGCAAACCACACAGGGGATTTTTATTCGGGCGGATTTTGAGCGAGATGGATGCTGAGTGACAACAATAAAAACTAATTTAGCCATTAGCAAATGTAATACTTAGAGGTTGGTCACCTTGTGACTTTTACTACTGTGATTGCTGAATCATTAAGCTAAATGTGGTTATTTCTGAGGTCAGGTTGATGCTGTGTGAGTCCTGTTGCTAACTTGTTTTGCTTGCTGGTGACTTGTGTGGGGCGCTTTAGCTATTTGAAGGAAAAAGCCTGAGCACTGGGTAGTGATTGACTCCAAATAGCCATGCATGCGCAGGGTCAATAAGCGCTGTTATTAGCAAATGAGATACCTCCTAAAATGGATGCTGCATCACATTTCATATAAACGAACCCTATTTGAGGGCTCAATATGGTTATTTGTGGATTGAAAAATACTAAAAAACAATTAAATTGTAGGATTGTCTGACAATTTTACGCTAATCAGAATGAAAAAAGCCATTCAGCTCGACCCTAGCGACAACGTAGCCACGCTACTTGTTGATGCCGTTAAAGGCGATGAGATAGAAATTATCTCAACTAATAACCAAGTCATTGATGTGGTGACCTGCCTACAAGCCATTACTTTTGGTAATAAGGTGGCATTAACCGATATCGCCGACCAGCAGCTGATTACTAAAGCTAGCTACCCAGTAGGCGTTGCCATTATGACTATCCCTCGTGGTGAATTGGCCCATGTACAAAATGTGCGTAGCCAACGATTAGATATTCCCGACAACATCATTGAAGAAATTATTAAACAGATGCGGATTGAGCAAGCATGATGAGCACTTTTATGGGTTTTGGCCGCAGCGACGGCAGTGTGGGTATTCGTAATCATGTACTGATTATGGCAGTTGATGAATGTTGCGACGGCATCGCGCGCGCAATTGCCGACAGTATCGATAACGGTATTGTGGTCACTAACTACAACACTTGTATGTATGGTGGTAACGAAGAGATGATCAACACCATGATACATACGGGCAATAATCCGAATGTGGCCGGTGTTCTGGTACTGGCGATGGGTTGTGGCAGTATCGATCCTGAAATCGTTGCTGCGCCAATCCGTGTTAGCGGCCGCCCAGCGTTTTCATTGGTGTGCATGAAGCAGCAAGGCACACGCGCTACTATTAACCAAGGTAAAGAGTTAGCCCAACAACTACAGCAAGCCGCCAATGCCGCACCGCGAGTTGAAACGCCGATTTCTGAACTGATTATTGGGGTAAAATGTGGCGGTTCAGATACCAGTTCTGGTATCGCGTCTAACCCAAGTGTTGGCCGCGCGGTCGACAAGTTAGTCGATATGGGCGCTACCGCCATTGCCGGTGAGCTTATTGAACTGGTTGGCTGCGAAACGATTTTACGTCAGCGCGCAGTGAGTGTTGAGGTTGCCGATAAATTAGAGCGTCTTATTCACCAAGAAGAAGCTCGTTGGCACGTTGATGGCGCAGAAGTGGAAACCATGAGCATTGGCAACAGTGTTGGCGGCTTAACCACACTAGAAGAAAAGTCTTTTGGTGCACTGAGCAAAACCGGTACTCGTCCAATTCAAGGCGTGTTACAGATAAATCATCTAGTCCATGAAAAACCAACAACGCCTGGTTTCTATCTGTCGGAAGCTACTCATTTATGTGGCAGCGCAGGCATGCACTTTGCGGCACTGGGCGCGCATCTGATTTTATGGACAACCGGCGGCGCAGGTTTCAATAACCCTATCGTGCCAGTGATCCGTGTGAGCGGTAACCAATATTTATTAAATGAAGATATAGATATTGACGCTTCTGGTATCATGCGCGCCGAAGAAGGTGTAGAAAGTGTCGCTGAGCGCATCGTGGCCAAAGTCGGTAGTGTTGCTCAAGGTCAGCAGACTAATATTGAAGAAGTGGGTTACAGCTATTGCAGCTTGTACCAAAAAGACCAACGCTTAGAGACTGTATTACGCTTTAAGCCGGGCTGTTAAGCATCAGCTTCTAAGTGCTAAATATTAGTTGCTAACACCATTGTTTATCAGTTTATCAATATGGTTAACCGTTATTTTAGCGGTTAACCATGCAATGCCCTTAGCCACCAAGGTTGCGCTAAGGGCTCATACCAATCAGTATAAGAAGTTGAGTTACTCAGAGCGTTTTATGGCAAACTAATTCAAGGCGAATAACTGAAAGAATGGTTGCCCCCTTGTGAAGTTATTCAACGCAGAAGTAGGCAGCCAAAAACGCTCCAGAATGGCGAGTTTTAGCGACTCTGATACTGCGTTAACGAGCTAAAACGTAGAATAACTATGCTCTTCACTCGTTGCAAACCACATGGATGTGGTGAATGTCATTAAAGCAGGAGCACTTAATGACCTTGTCTCAGTGCCGCTAAACTCTCGCTGAGCGACCAAATCTTTATACTGATTGGTATTACTATCGCAGGATGTTATGAATACAACTCAAGTTAGTTCAGCAAGTGCCCGCTTACCGCAGTTATCTTGGTTTATGGCATTCAAAGCGGTGGCAGATAAGCAAAGCTTTACCGAGGCCAGCCGTGAACTGTGTCTTACCCAGTCAGCCATTAGCCAACAAGTGGCCAAGCTGGAAGCAGTACTGCGTACCAAGTTGTTTTATCGCGGTGGCAGGCAGATCCAATTAACCGAAGACGGCCAGCGATTACTGTTACAGATCAATCAACCGATCCAAGAGTTAATGGGCGTGGTTGATGGCTTTCATAATGATGCCGAGCATTACACGCTGCACATTGAGATGGAGCCAGTGTTTAGCCGCCAAGTTATTAGCAAATTATTACCGAAGTTTTTGGCTAAATATCCTAAATTATTGGTCGGCCAGATGCTGACGACTAATCATCTTGATTTTTTACCGCAAACCGAGCTGGCGATAAAGTGGGGCGATGGTGAGTGGGAAGGCTTTGAATCACAGTTTTTGTGCAGCCTTGATTATGTACCTGTTTGCTCGCCAGAGTACCTTAAGCGTAAACCTTTGGCAGTGCCAGCAGACTTAGCTAATGCAAATATTATCCATGACCGAGATAACTTCGACTGGAGATATTGGCTTAATTATTATCCGGTAGCAAAGCTTGAGCTGCAAAAGTGTCATTATGCCAGTGAAAGCCAAGTAGTGATGTCGCTAGCTATGAGTGGTTTAGGTGTTGCCGTTTGTGCCTATCAGCAGATCCAAGAGGAGCTAGCCGATGGCCGTTTGGTGATGCCGTTTCCAGAGTTAAAGGTGCGCCATCAGCGCGCTTATTATATTTTAACGCGAAAGAATAAGTCGTTATCGCCACAAGCCGTCAGTTTTATGGAGTTTGTCCGAGAAGCGGTGTTGGATTAAGCTGTTGAATTAACAAGTGGTTAAGGTAATCTATCGCTCTAATCTGTTAAGCTAAATTGTCGAGCCGTCATTAAAAATATGAAAATTACTAAAGAAAGTTTGGAGTCTCAAGCGGTCCGTTATTTGCGAACGCATATTTTAGAAGGCCATATCAAGTTAGGCGACAAGTTGGTGGAAAGCGCGTTAGCTAAGCAGCTTGAGTTATCCCGCAGCACAGTGCGTATGGCGCTGAACTCATTAGTGAACGAAGGCTTAGTGATCCAAAAGCCTTATTCAGGCTGGCAAGTGGTTGAGATTAATCAGCAGGATCTGTGGGAGTTATACCATTTACGTGTAGCCCTTGAGAGCGAAGCGGCCGCGATGGCTGCCAAATGGGCAAGCGCTGATGATAAAGCAGGTTTAGCGGATTTCTTTCAAGAGTACCAATTGCTGTGTTTACAACACGGTGACGACACTCGCCGTATTAGTGAGATGGACTGGCAGTTACACCTGATGATTATTAAGATCTGTGGTAGCGAGCGCATGCTAAACCAATATAAACAGATTCTATACCCACTGCAGGCGTACATTGCACTTACTCACCAAGACTACGACCTGTCAGACAGCGCCTCTAGTCACCAAGCCCTAGTACAAGCCATCTGCGCTGGTGATGCTGAAACCGCAGCCCAGCAAGCAAGAGCTAATATCACCCCTATGCTCCGTGGTGCTGATGTAGTGTAAGCAAATTGAGCTTTTCTGCCTGACATAGATTGAGATGTTGCAAAACAAACAGGCCCATATGACGTTACGCCATATGGGCCTGTTTGCTAACTAGCAGATGAAAATGGGCTGATTAAGCCAAACTCATAAACAAGCCTGCAATGGTCGCTGCCATCAAGTTCGATAGAATACCCGCAAACAGTGCTTTTAAGCCTAGTGAGGCAATCTCAGAGCGGCGCTCTGGCACCAAGCCACCAATACCGGCAATCGCAATCGCAACCGTACCTAAGTTAGCAAAGCCACACAGTGCAAACGATAGAATCACTTGTGTACGCTCAGACATCGGCATGCCAGTTGCTTCAACAATCGCATCACCGCTTAGGTAGGGTGCTAAGTTGATATAGGCAAAGAACTCGTTAATCACAATCTTCTGGCCGATGAACGAACCCGCTAATAGCGCTTCATCCCAAGCCACACCCATCAACCAAGCAACAGGGGCAAACAAGTAGCCTAAAATCAGCTGCAAGCTTAGTCCGTCAAAACCAAACCAGTTACCAATGCCACCTAGCATGCCATTCATTAGCGCCACTAAGCTGACAAAGGCAAACAGCATTGCGCCCACTGCCATGGCTAACGATAGGCCGTTCATGGTGCCCGTTGTCGCAGCATCAATAATGTTGGCTGGTGGATTTTCTTCTACAACCGTTAGGTCTTGATCGTTTACTTTCTCGGTTTGCGGGATTAATAACTTAGCAAACAGTAAACCACCCGGCGCCGCCATAAACGAGGCTGCTAACAGATATTCCATCTTAATACCTAGCTGGGCATAACCCGCTAGCATGGTGCCTGCAATCGAAGCTAAACCACCGCACATTACCGCAAACAGCTCGGCACGGCTCATCTTAGGAATATAAGGCTTAATCAGCAGTGGTGCCTCAGTCACACCTAAGAAGATGTTAGCACTGGCAGACATAGATTCCGCTTTGCTGGTATTAAGGATTTTTTGCAGTGCGCCGCCAACGATGCGAACCACCCATTGCATAATGCCTAGGTAATATAGAATCGCCGAAATTGCCGAGAAAAACACGATAATCGGTAATACCTTAAAGGCGATAACGAAGCCGCCTGGGCCAAACAATTCATACATCTTATCGCTAACTAGGCCGCCAAACATAAACGACATGCCTTCGTTGCTATAGCCAATCACGGTCGATACCGCTTCAGCCATATTAAAAATAACGGCTTGGCCGAACGATGAATAGATGACAAACGCACCCATAATTAACTGCAGTAAAAACGCCAAACCAACCGTGCGGTAGTTAATGGCTTTACGGTTTTCAGACGCCAAAAAAGCCACTGCAAGTAGGGTGATGATGCCAACAATACTGATTAAAATTTGCATTTATTTTGTCTATTACTTGATAAGTTAATAACTTAAATAAGTTGAAGTAAGGGGGAGGCTAATGTTCTCCCCGATGTTTAAAGCAATCTTTAGAAGCGTTAAATTAGCGTTTTTAAAGCGAGCGAAAGCGGGCGGGAATAGCATTGTTATTCCCGTCACTAATCCTGTCGCTTAGGTACTTTGTAAAACGGCTAGTAAAACCAGAGCTAAAACTGGCTTTAAAAGGTCTTGATTAACGCCTTGATGACATCAAGTACATAAACCTGACAGTCGATCGCCGTTTGCGGCTCAAAGTCTTGCTTATGTTGGTCGGTATTAGACAGCACGCGAATACTCACAAAAGGTAGCTTGTAAGCTTCGGCGACTTGCGCAGCCGCTGAGGTTTCCATCTCTTCAACTGAGGTGCCCATGGTTTCGTGGAACCAGTTAATGCGGTCAACTTCTCGGTTCCATTCGTCACAGCTACCAATTCTACCCACAACCACTTTGCCTTGGGTGTAGCTGCTTGCTTGCGAAAGGGCTATTTCAACTAGGGCTGGGTCGGCTTTAAAGTGATTGTGCTCGACCACCACGCCGTTTTCACGCAGATACATTGGCATATCGAAGTTCTGCCAAGTGGTTGGGTGTATGCCTTGGCCTTTTTCAACGAACTCAATTTTGTAAGCGCCCATATTAAAGCTGGTTTCACCAATCACGATGTCAGAGCGGAATAGCTTTGGATCGTGGCCACCAGAGGTGCCCTGATTGATGATCACTTTTGGCTGATAGTGCGCAATGCCCAAAGTGGTTGAGGCGGCGGCGTTAGCCAAACCAATCTCGGTACGAGATACCACAACTGGGTAGCCATCTAATAGACCTTCCCAGAAAGTCCACGCACCATATGTCTTTTGTTTTACATCGTTTAGAGCGGCAACAAGAGTCTCGACTTCAACGTCCATCGCGCCTTGAACTAAGATAGGATTTAGCATTTTTGAGGGTAACTTTTCATTGTGTAGCTGTTCAGAGTTTAAGTGTTCAGAGTTTAACTTTTCAGCTGTTCGCTGCTCGCAAGTTGGCATGACAAATAACTTCAAATGGAAAGTGCGCGGATAGTAACAATGGGATTTAGGCTAAACAACGAAATGAAAAGTAAAATACTTGTTGCTGTTTCGGTGGCTTAAAAACTGTACGATCGTTGGTCGAATTATGTAATTATGAAGTTTTGTTAATGCTTGTTTTGTAAGGATATTTCAAAAAGAGCTTATTTGTTGAACTCGCGACGTCGGGCAATGATTTTAAATTAGAAAACAGTGTTTAAAAAAACAGGCTAGTTAGTGGGGCCGGATTGGGGTTGAGTTGAGGCTGGAGAGTGAGAAAAACGGGGTGAATTAGCGTTTGCTTGGATAAACAAGTGGCATAAAGCCACTCGTTTAATGGTTGGGAATCAGGCTTGCGGTGCGTTTAGCAAAGCTATCTATTAGCCAACAGCTAGCTTAGCAGTGTCATGCCACATATATGCTGGCATCGGTTGTTTTAGCTTCCACGTAATATTCATTGGCTGGGAACCTTCATACTTAACAAAGTCCACAGGGCCAAAATTGACAAATCCCATGGTTTTCCCATATTCATCTTTAGCTTGTTCTCTAACAAATAAGATGAATGTCTTGTTGTTTTCTTTCTGCGTTATATAGCCTTTCCCTCTGCCAGTGGTTGGCTTGGCGCTGTTTTGGGTTTGCCAATGAAATAGCGTGGTGCTAATTGCGTAGTCATGGTACATCGTTGTTGCTGAAAACTGCTTTTCGCATTTATTCAAGGTAACAAACAGCAGTTCAGTATTGGCATCTGCAATATTTAGCACACCTTCTCTGCTCGATGATTTCCTATCAAATGTACTATCGCCAAATGCGACTAATATGTGTTCTTTTGGGTAACGCACATGCATTTTTAGCGGAGAGTCATCTACAACAGGATTGCCAACTACTGGCATCTTAAATTCTTGTGTTGCTAAGCGTTCGATAAGCAGCGAAATAACGTCACTAAGCTCGTCTTGCAGTTTGCTATGTTTTAGCGCAATTAGGCTTTGAACAATGGCATCAAATCCGGCTTGCTTGCCCGTTTTGTCCCAAAAGTCATAATGGCACATGGTTGAGAAAAGCTGATTGTGTTGTGCAGCAGTAGACTCAATACCTGCTTGAGTCGGCAGTGAGAAGTTGCTTTCACATAATGCTTTGATGAACCGCAAATAAGAGATAGAAGTACAACTTAATAAGCGATTGTTGATTGCGCGATAGTAAGCGGCGTAAAGGTCTAACTTGCCCTGCTGTATATCTTCTCCATGACTTGTCGCAACCAGTGCTTGCCATCCGCCAAACCTCCCCACTTTAACTTTATAAAGATCCTCTAATGACAAGTCAGGATAGATATGAAGAAAGTTCGCTAGTGTGAGAGGTAAATCTGTCACATTTGGGTAGTTTGAAATTAAGTTAAGCAGCCTGTTTTTGTTTAAGGTTGCTAGCGATATGTTCTTTAAGATCATTTGCTGTGTTTTTTCTTGCAGCTCTATTCGACATCCTAAAGGTAAATGTGGAAATCCCTGTTTGATTTCTTTTGAAATAGATTGGTTTGTTTTGCCGATAAGTGCTCTAAACTTATGGGAAAAATCATACTCAGGGCGAGAGTTGCCAACAAAATCTATGACGGTACAGCACTCTTTATCTTTAGTTAGTCTTAAGCCTCGCCCTAACTGTTGAAGAAATATAGTCAGGCTTTCTGTTGGCCTTAAAAATAGTAAGGTATCCAACTCAGGTATATCGACACCTTCGTTGAATATATCAACCACAAACAACACGTTAATTTCTTTAGATTTTAAACGTTGCAGCTGAATGTCTCGCTCTTTTGAATTGTCACTTGTTAGTACGCCGCAAGGAATATTGTTTAAAGTGAACTTTTGCGCCATGAAGTTAGCGTGATCTTTGCTTACGCAAAACGCCAATGCGCGCATCTTTGATATGTCTGTGATGATCTCTTCTAAGCTTTGCAGTATTCGAAAGACCCTTTGGTCATTGTAAGTGTAGAGCTTGGTCAGTTCAGCGACATCATAGCGGCCTTTTGCCCATGAAATATTTGTGAGATCGGTATTATCATCAACAGCGAAGTATTGGAACGGTGATAAATGACGTTGATTAATAGCTTCTGGTAATCTGATTTCAGCTGCAATGACATTACAAAAGTCTTTAAGAATATCGGCTCCATCATGGCGCTCTGGTGTGGCTGTTAAACCGAGTAAAACGTGTGGTGTAAAGTGTTCCAGAATCGCACGGTAACTGTTTGCAGCTATGTGATGGACTTCATCGATAACAATGTAATCAAAATAATCTTCGGTTAATAGAATGGTCGCTAGTTGATTGTTTAAGCTTTGGATTGATGCGAACAACTGATTAAACCTTTGTGGTTTATTTTGTCCTACGAGTAGTTCGCCAAACTGGTTATTTTTTAAAACGCCGCGATACGCATTCCTCGCTTGTTTTAGAATTTCCTCCCTATGGGCTAAAAACAAAAACTTAGCTTGAGGATTGGTGGCATAAAACTCTGCGAAATCAAAAGCAGAAATGATAGTTTTTCCTGTTCCTGTCGCTGCAACAACTAGGTTTCTATACCTACCATGTAGCTCACGCTCTACTTTTAGTTTGTCTAAAATAGCTTGCTGATGGGAGTGGGGATTAATGTCAAAATAAAAGCTCGGCGCAGAGGTATCGTAGGCTCCCTTCGCAAGTTGTAATGCTTTGACTAAGCGTTCTTTACTCTGATTATTACCATCAAAATATTCAAAATCTGGTGATTCCCAGTAGGTTTCAAATGTACTGAGAGATTTTTCAATAATATGTGGGATCTCTTGCGAGGTGATCTTTAAGTTCCACTCTAAGCCACTGGTTAGAGCTGAGTGTGAAAGATTAGATGAACCGATATAACCAGTATGAAAGCTAGAGTTACGCATGAACAAATAGGATTTTGCGTGTAAGCGTTCTCTATTGGTGTTGTAGCTTAGCTTCACTTGTGTGTTTGGCAAAGACGCTAAAAACTCAACGGCTTTTGCATCAGTTGCCCCCATATAGGAGGTAGTGATAACTTTTAACTGCTTACCGCTGCGAGTAAACTCTTCTAATTCTTTTTTAAAGATCCTGATCCCAGCCCATTTAATAAATGAGACTAGCCAATAGATCTTATCGGATGACTGGATTTCGCGTTTTATTTCGGTTTCAAGAGATACACCAGCATTGCTCCCACAAAACAACTCGCTTTGCGTGAGACCAGTTAGTGGCATGATGCCTTCAATATACTTTGGAAAATCTGATGATATTGGATTTTTCTTGTTGAGCAATGCTGTCAGAATTTTCCCTTGGGTATCAATCAAGTTTTCGGTGATTAGCTCACGATCACCAATATTAGCGCTAAGCCACTCGATGACTTTATTGGCTAAACTTATTTGCTCAAAAACGCGATCATTGCCATTAGGCACAGAGTCTATTGCTATTTCGATTATTCGAGTCAGAAAGCGAGAGAGCCAAGAGGCGGCTTCACCATTTTCTAATGAACGTTCGCCAACATAGAAAGCTTTTCGATCTAACTTTTGTTCAACCAATTGAGTTATCAGTTGCTCGTATATGCCGGTTTGGTTCATGAAAAATGCTTTTATTATTTGAAGTTAGCTAAGAATAACTGAATTGATTAGTAGAAATAAGTAGTTGTGTTCAAACTTATCATCTGAACTTGTAATACTGATTTTCAGACAACAAAAAGCCCAGCATTTAGCTGGGCTCTTCATATCTTTTCAAAACACTGAATAGCTTACTCTACGTTCTGGATCTGCTCACGCATCTGCTCGATAAGCACTTTAAGCTCTACCGCTGCTGCGGTCACTTCTGCACTGATAGACTTAGACGCTAGCGTGTTTGACTCACGGTTAAACTCTTGCATCATAAAGTCTAGACGGCGACCTTGTGCGCCACCTTTCTTAAGAATGCGGCGAGTTTCTGCTACGTGAGCGTCAAGACGGTCCATCTCTTCGGCAACATCCATCTTCTGCGCCAGTAGTACCATCTCTTGCTCCATACGAGCAGGGTCGAGTTCACCAGTGATTTCCGCTAGGCGGTTAGTTAGCTTGTCACGCTGCCACTGCATTACTTGTGGCATGTGCTCACGTACAATGGCGACTTGCTCAACAATTTGGTCAAGGCGGGTTTGTAGCATGGTGTTGATGGCATCGCCTTCACGGCCACGGGCTTCGATGAACTGATCGATAGCTGCATCAAAAGCGACTAACAACTCTTTACCTAGTGCATCCATGTCTTGCTCTGAGCCTGACATCACACCCGGCCAGCGTAGTACATCAACTACGTTTAGCTCGCCTTGGCCGGCTTCATTCTTAACCCAGTTAGCGGCATTGATGATCTGCTTGGCTAGCTCTTGGTTAAGTTGTAGCTCGCTGTCGTTCTTTTCGTTTAGGTCATAGCGAAGGTTTACTTCAACTTTACCGCGGTTTAGGCGTTTACGTAGACGATCTCTAAGAACAGGCTCCAAGCTGCGGAAATGTTCTGGTAGGCGCAGGTAAGTTTCTAGGTAGCGCTGGTTAACTGAACGGATTTCCCAAGAGGCGGTGCCCCAATCTGCTTTGTGCTCGATGCGAGCGTAGGCTGTCATGCTTTGGATCATGGATGATTTCCAGTGTAGTTCGTCTAAGTGAGCAGTGATTATATACCCAAACAAATTCAAGGTGCAGGCTTTAGTGGTAATTTTGCTCATGCAGCTTTGATGTGAGTGAGGGCTGAATCGCTGTCGGTGTGCTTTTATTGGCAAATTTCACTGGCGCTGACGGGTTAGAAAAATAGGTAGGATGTTTTCTAGGGAGTTTAATGATTCAGATAGCATAGTGGCGCACATATCCCTATAATATGCAGCCAAATTACCCCATGCCCTAAAATACAGGAATTCATCATGCGTCCAAGCAACAGAACTCCAGCACAGTCTCGCCCTGTGACTATCACTCGTCAGTTTACAGCTCACGCCGAAGGTTCGGTTTTAGTAGAGTTTGGTGACACTAAAGTACTGTGTACCGCTAGTTTTGAAGAAGGCGTACCACGTTTCCTTAAGGGACAAGGCCAAGGTTGGGTAACTGCTGAATATGGTATGTTGCCACGTTCGACTCATAGCCGTATGCAGCGTGAAGCGGCTCGCGGTAAGCAGTCTGGTCGTACTCAAGAAATTCAACGTCTAATTGGCCGCTCACTACGCGCTGCTGTAGATATGAAGCTTCTAGGCGAAAACACTATCGTTATCGATTGTGATGTGATCCAAGCCGATGGTGGTACTCGTACCGCTGCGATTACCGGTGCATGTGTTGCACTCGTTGATGCGCTTAACTGGGCTCGTGGTAAAGGTATCTTGAAGACTAACCCACTTAAGTTCCTTATTGCTGCGGTCAGTGTGGGTATCTATAAAGGCGAGCCAATCTGCGATCTAGAATATATCGAAGACAGCGCTGCTGAAACTGACATGAACGTGGTAATGACTGAGACTGGTAAGATCATCGAGATCCAAGGCACTGCAGAAGGTGAGCCATTCAGCCATGAAGAGCTATTAAGCCTACTCGAACTGGCTAAGCATGGTATTCGCGAGATCGTCGATACTCAGAAAGCTGCTTTGAGTTAATTGCTATTTTGTTATTAGGGCCCTACGGGGTCCTTTTTGTAAGTATAGAAAACCAAATAATACGAAATAATACATAGAGTATTACCCCTACATTTTTTAAGGAGAGATTGTGAAAGCCTATCAACGTGAGTTTATTGAATTTGCCCTAGAACGTCAGGTACTTCGATTTGGCGAATTTACGTTAAAGTCAGGCCGCACTAGCCCTTATTTCTTTAACGCTGGCCTGTTTAACACTGGCCGTGACTTGGCGCGCTTAGGTCGTTTCTACGCAGCGGCATTGGTTGACTCTGGTATTGAGTATGACTTGCTATTTGGCCCTGCATACAAAGGTATTCCAATCGCTACGACTACGGCGGTAGCCCTGTGTGATCACCACGATATCGATATGCCTTACTGCTTTAACCGTAAAGAGAAGAAAGACCACGGCGAAGGTGGCAGCTTGGTCGGTAGTGAGCTTCAAGGCCGCGTAATGCTGGTTGATGACGTAATCACTGCGGGTACGGCGATTCGTGAATCGATGGAGATCATCGAAGCACATAAAGCGGCATTAGCAGGCGTATTGATTGCACTGGATCGTCAAGAGAAGGGCAAGGGCGAGTTGTCTGCGATTCAAGAAGTTGAGCGCGACTTTGGCTGTGACATCGTATCTATCATCAAGCTTGAAGACTTGATTAACTACCTATCTGAAAAGTCAGGTATGGAAGAGCAGCTTGCATCGGTAAGCGCATACCGTGACCAGTACGGGATTTAAAGCTTTTAGGATGACGGAACGCTGCGCTCACGGATAACGGAACGCTGCGCTCTCGGAAAAGATAAATGCCGCGATTATAGTTAACTATAGTCGCGGCATTTTTTATGGCTTTTTACCGTAAGGCCGAAGGCCGTTCCGTTATCCGTGAACGAGCTTGCGAGTGTTCTGTCTTCGAATTATCTCTTGGCTTTTCCGTCTTAGATTTTTCCGGCTGTTACGTCTTAGCTTTATACCTAGAACCTAGTTACTTAAGAATTCAGCTCTTGTCGCTGGGTTAGACTTAAAGATGCCGCCGAGTGCCGTGGTGGTAGTCGAACTGGTCGAGTCCATCACGCCGCGTGATTTAACACAGTAATGCACCGCATCCATCTTAACCGCAACGTCTTTAGTGCCAAGCAGGGCTTGCAGCGCAACGAGTACTTGCTGAGTCAGACGCTCCTGCACCTGTGGGCGCTGGGCAAAGAAACGTACGATACGGTTAATCTTAGACAGACCGATAATGTTCTTACGTGGCAAGTAAGCCACAGTTGCAAGTCCGTCGATGGTGACCAAGTGATGTTCACAGGTACTGGTTAGGCTGATGCCGTTAACCTTTACCATCTCATCGAAGCCCATCTTGTTTTCGATAACGGTAATCTTAGGGAAATTGGCGTAGTCTAGGCCTGAGAATATTTCATCGACATACATCTTGGCGACACGGCGCGGCGTATCGGCTAGGCTATCATCGCTCAAATCCAGTGACATTAAGGTCAAGATCTCACGCATATGGTGCTCAATCTTGTCTTTACGTTCTTCAGCAGTTAGCTCGCTCGGCAACATCGGCGTCTCGAGGCCACGCTCAATTAATGCAGATTGTACTATCTGAGCAGATTCACTGAGGATTGCGTGTTTTGATGTCATAAGTTCCTCCACCATAACTATGAGTGGTGATATTCGTATCCTTGGTACTAGGGCTACAAGTCTTACTGAGAGACTAGCTTATCTCATAAAAAATGAAAATTAGAGCGGTAACTATTCGCATTGTATTAAGAGAGGACGGGAGGATACCGCTATTTGATGTAAATATACACCATAAATCGGTAGTAAGATTGCAAAAAAGCCGATAGGTCTTATCGGCTTTTTGGGTTGCAGAGCGATTATAGATTCAAGTTTTCTTTTAAGAACCCAAGCATTTCATTATAGTATTTTGCCCTGTGTGCATCATCATAGAAGCCGTGGCCTTCATCGTCCATTACCAGCTTTTTAAAGGGATAGTTTTGCTTTTTTAAAGCATCTTCGAGTGCTTCGAATTGCTCGATAGGAGCTCGCTCGTCCTCTCCACCGTGAACTAACATGATGTTGGCTTTTAGCTTGTCGACATTTTGTGTCGGTGACATAGCCTTGAGTACCGCTTCATCTTCACCTAGCACCTCTTTTAGGTAGCGTTTACCCGCACGACGGCCTTGTACATCGCCTTCGTCAAACATAAGAGGTAAATCGTAGACGCCTGCGAAGCCGATTGCACACTTGAACAGGTTGGGCTCAATTGTTGAGCTCTGAATGGCTGAGTAGCCACCAAAACTGCCGCCTACGATACAGATCCGATCTTTATCGACAATTCCCTGTTCAATAACATGTTTAGTCGCATCAATGATGTCATATTGGATCTCTGTGCCCCACTTTTGATGGCCAGCAGTTTCAAACCCTGAACCGTAACCGCCAGAACCACGGAAGTTAACTTGAAGGACTGCAGCCCCTTGGCTCGCAATCATCTGGTTCTGCGAGTTGAATCCCCACCAATCTCGTGGACCATGGGGGCCACCATGGGGATTAACCACTAAAGGAAGGTCTTTCGCTTCTTTGCCATGAGGCAGGGTGAGATAGCCATGGATCTTGACACCATCTCGACTGGTGAAATGGATCGGCTTGATCTCGGCCATCAGTTCTGGGTCTAGCCAGTTCTTTTGTGAAACGAGATATTCGAGTTTGACGGTTTTAGTGTCAAACAGGTAATAGTCGCCAGGATTACGATCATTGAAGGCTTTAATGATGAGTTTGTCTGCATCAGTTGTTTGGCTCACTAAGTGGATCTGATGGCCCGGAAGAGATGCGAGTAATTGTTTGATATATTTTGCTGAAGGGTCTTTTGAATCAACAAACTCATAGGTTGGGTAACCGTTCTCGTACTCGACTGCGTACAGCTTCTTGGTTGTTTCATTGATCCAAATATTGCTTGGATTAACCACTTTATCTTGGCTGACGAGCTTCTTGTCACCGGTTTTAATATTGACTAGATAAACACCTGAAGGTTTACCTGACTCACTGCCAATAACATAAACGCTGTCTTTATTATCGCTAAAGGCAATGGGTTTTATATCGTCCAATTTAAGGTTTAGCTTGTCGGTATCGACCCACTTGCCATCGTCTCGGTAATATAGCTTGGTATTTATGTAGTCCCGAGTTCCACTGACAAAACGCACATCACCATCATGGTCGGTCAAGAAGTTTGCATAGGGGATAGGGGAGGTCGAGACTTTTTTCCGCCTGCCTTTATACACATCGACACGATAAACTTTTTGAGTATTCTCAGCCATGTTACTGCCACCACCAGCCCAAGGTAGTGCTTGTACTAGCATATAGCGATCATCTTCCGGCATTGGGTCAAGGATATAGGCGGTGGCGCGAATAGGGGTATTCTTTTTAATTTTTGAGCCTGTTTGTTGTTCACCTCCCTGATAACCAAAAAGGTAAGTCGCTTTGGATCCATCGGCGTTGACGGCCATCAATTCGCCGTAGTACAGAGGATGATCGCTCCAGCCTTTAAGATATTCTTTTTGCATTACAAGGCGTTCATCGTTGACCCATTCGTAATGACCCACTTGAGCATTACTTTCAAAAAACACTGCGTGAACGGCTTTTTTGTCTGAGGTATTTAAGATGATTAGCATGTTTTTGCCATCTTTCTTGGTGATGGCACTTAGGTAATCTCCGCCGGGGGAGACTTTTACTTGTGAGAATTGAGCGGAGCGGCTGAACAGATTGGCTGCGTCATCTGTTTTTGCAGATGCGTTACAACTTAGCCAAGCAAAGCATGCTAGACCAATGACTTTGATGAGTTTCATATAACTTCCTTGTGGAAACAAATGTTATTTTTTATTGGTATTTGTCACAAGAAAAGTAAACTAAAAGCAGGGGGCAGACAATAGTTTTTGTATGAAAAGGCAGCATGTTTGGTCTGCTGCCATTTTTATAGGTTATTTAGCTTTGAAGTAATTGCTGTTGGATGAAATTCCACTGCTCATTGAAGTGCTTTGTTGGCTTTAGCTTGAATTCGCTACGGACAAACTGAGCGATTCGGCCTTCTGCCACCGCAAGTAGTAGGTTAGCTAATACGGCTTCGTCAAGATTAAACGCCTTGCCTTCGCGCAGACTTTTCTCACGCAAAATCTGCTTTAAGTGGGTTTCGATTTTCGAGAACAGCTGGCTAATACGACTACGCAGGCGCTCGTTTTCACCTAGCAGTGCATCACCGTTTAAGACTCGAGAGATCCCCGGGTTACGCTCGGCAAACACCAGTAGTAACTGCAGCAGTTGCTGACAACGTTTCATGGTGTCTTTTTCTTCATCCATGATTAGGTTGATACGTGACAGTAAAGACTCTTCGATGAACTCGATAAGTCCTTCAAACATGCGCGCCTTACTTGGGAAGTGGCGGTAGAGTGCCGCTTCTGAAACGCCGACTTCAGCTGCTAGTTTAGCTGTGGTGATCCTTTGTCCGGGGCTTGTTTCTAACATAGTCGCTAGGCATTGGAGGATATGCTCACGACGATTTATTTTCGGGCTTGCAGCCATTTATCTGTCCTTCACTCGATTACTACTGAGCGAGACGGCAAGGAAACATTGCTCCATGCTATCCATTAAAAGTGATTGGGTAAAAAGTTACCCAATCAGTTATTTGGTTCCTGAGTGGCCAAATCCACCTGCGCCGCGATCTGACTGATCAAACTCATCGACAAGTTTAAATTCAGCCTGAACAACCGGTACAAATACCAGCTGCGCGAGTCTGTCACCGATTTCGATCGTAAAAGGCTCACTGCCACGGTTCCAGCAAGAGACCATTAATGGTCCTTGGTAGTCTGAATCGATCAGTCCAACTAAGTTACCGAGAACGATGCCGTGCTTATGGCCTAAACCCGAACGCGGTAAAATTACCGCGGCTAGACTTGGGTCTGCCACATGAATGGCGATACCTGTTGGGATCAGCACAGTTTCACCCGGCTGAATGACCAGTTTGGTATCAGTGATGGCACGAAGATCCATACCTGCACTGCCTGGGGTGGCATAAGCGGGTAGTGGGAATTCGGTACCGATACGTGAGTCTAAAATCTTTAATTCGATTGGTGTTTTCATCAGTTTTTTATTTTGTTCGCTATTAGAGTAAGCAATTGCTTGGCTAAAGTATCTTTATCGACAGCGGGTAGGTCGGTGCTACCATCACTCCAAAATACGCTGAGTGCGTTAGAGTCACTGTTAAAGCCAATGGCGCTATTTGATACGTCATTAGCGGCAATCATATCGAGCTTCTTACGAGTCAGCTTTCCGCGTGCATATTGCTCTACATCATTGGTTTCAGCTGCAAATCCAACGGTAAAAGGTCGAGATGCGTGGCTGGCAACGCTGGCTAAGATATCAGGATTTCGCACTAGCGCAAGTTGCATCTGTTCGGCAGATTTCTTAATTTTACTCTCCGCTACTTCTGCTATGCGGTAATCGGCAACGGCAGCGCAGCCAATAAATATTTGGTTTTTCTCAACCCGTGGCATCACCGCATCGAGCATCTCTTGAGCCGACTCAACGTTAACTCTATTGACGCCGTTAGGGGTCGCTAGATTGACGG
The DNA here is from genome assembly GCF_016765635.1 of Shewanella schlegeliana. Taxonomy (GTDB): domain Bacteria; phylum Pseudomonadota; class Gammaproteobacteria; order Enterobacterales; family Shewanellaceae; genus Shewanella; species Shewanella schlegeliana. The sequence continues at coordinate 42,451 of NZ_JAESVD010000009.1, read as the reverse complement.
GACCGGCAACTAGCGTGACCTCTGCGCCCATCTGTGCCGCAGCTTTGGCGAGCGCAAAGCCCATCTTGCCAGAGCTATGGTTGGAGATATAACGCACCGGATCGATAGCTTCGCGGGTCGGGCCAGCGGTAAGCAGCAGCGACATGCCTTGCAAAAGTTTAGGGCCAAAGAAATCGACCGCCTTGTCTGCGATAGTCACAGGCTCAAGCATTCTGCCAGGGCCCACTTCGCCACAAGCTTGTGAGCCCGATTCAGGCCCCCAGATGTGGAGTCCACGCTCTGCCACTTGCTTTAAGTTGGCTTGCGTTGCGCTATTGCGATACATCTGTTGGTTCATAGCAGGGCAAAGCACCACTGGGGCTTCGGTAGCTAAGCAGGTGGTGGTGATTAGCTCATCGGCCATGCCCGCATTAATGCGAGCGATAAGATTGGCCGTTGCTGGAGCAATGATGACTAAGTCAGCCCAACGTGCTAGCTCGATATGTCCCATCGAGGCTTCGGCAGTAGGATCAAGCAGATCGGTTGCTACCGGATGGCCTGATAGCGCCTGCAAAGTTAGCGGGGTAATAAACTCCTGCGCACTTTGACTCATAACAACACGGACATCGGCGCCGCGTTCTTTTAACTTACGTACCAGGTCGGCCGACTTGTATGCGGCAATGCCGCCGCCAATACCCAGTAGTACCTTTTTGTTATTGAGACCCATACTTAACTCTTTTTCATAATCATGTTGGCGATGATGGTTTTCATCACGCAGCAGAGGTTGGGCTAAGATATCACAAACTGCAAAATGGTGATGAACAACTTCAGAAAATCTAGACCATACTCAAACATAATAAAAACAACAGGGAGGTTGTATGGCGATAAAGGATTGGCCTGAGGGCGAGGCGCCGCGAGAAAAATTATTGAGCCAAGGGGTAAAACAGTTATCTGATGCTGAATTATTAGCAGTTTTGCTCAGAGTGGGCTTAAAAGGCTTTACTGCTGTAGAGCTGGCGAGAACCATGATAAATGAGTTTGGCGGCCTTAGAGGCTTGCTTAACGCGTCTCAGACGCAAGTTTGTCGACTAGATGGAATAGGTCCTGTTAAGTTCGCGCAAATGCAGGCTGCAGTGGAGTTAGGCACGCGAATTTCGCAAGAAAAACTACAAAGAGGAAAAATTTTATCTGATCCTGATTTAACTCGGGACTATTTAATGAGACAATTGTCTGATCGTGCCTACGAAGTGTTCGCTATTTTACTGTTAGATAGTCAGCATAGAGTGATTCAATTCGTTGAATTATTTAGGGGGACCATCAATTCGGCATCGGTTTATCCGCGTGATGTGGTGAGCTTGGTGCTTGAAAGAAAGGCTGCGGCTGTGATCGTGTGTCACAACCATCCCTCTGGAATTGCAGAGCCTAGTACAGCCGATAGACGAATTACTGAGCGATTGAAACAAGCCCTACAAACCATCGATGTTCCCTTGTTGGACCATATGGTTGTGGGCGATCGAGAGATCGTTTCTTTTGCTGAACGGGGATGGATAGATTAACTATCCCTTGATCTTTGATTTTAGATCCTGTATAAAATGCGCCCTCTGTTGTGTGCCTCAGGCGACGGCCGTGTTCGAGGTGCATTAATGCTCGAGCGTTAAATATTGTTTTGGAGAGATTGACATGTCAAGAGTATGCCAAGTAACTGGCAAGCGACCAATGGTTGGTAACAACCGTTCGCACGCGAAGAATGCAACGCGTCGTCGTTTTTTACCTAACCTACAGAACCACCGTTTCTGGTTAGAAGACGAGAAGCGTTTCGTACAGCTACGTGTATCTACTAAAGGTATGCGTATCATCGATAAGAAAGGTATTGAAGTTGTTGTTGCTGAACTTCGTGCCCGCGGCGAGAAGGTGTAATAAACCATGGCTAAAGCTAAAGGTAATCGTGAGAAGATCAAGCTAGTTTCTAGCGCTAACACTGGTCACTTCTACACGACTGAAAAAAACAAGCGTAACATGCCTGAAAAAATGGAAATCAAGAAATTTGATCCAGTTGTTCGTCAGCACGTTATGTACAAAGAAGCTAAAATCAAGTAATTACTTGTTTAAGCATCTGGAAAAAGCCTCTATTTATAGAGGCTTTTTTTTGTCTGAAATTCACTGTTTTCTCGCCTTTCCCCTCTCATAATCATCAAGTTGATGCTCTGTATCTATGAGTACTCTCTCCTTTGTTTGTTACATCACAGCGATAAACCAGCCTGCGTAAAACTCAATAAAACACCTGAAGTGAAAATAAATGCTTTTTAAGTGAATTTAAATGCAATATGATTGCTTGAAGTTGCTGACTGAGTCGGTGAAGATTAGTCGTTCGGGTGAATATCTATTTATTTTAAGGTGATTTAGCGTGCGTACCACAGAACTTGTTGATGGATTTCGTCATTCCGCTTCCTATGTGAATGCCCATAGGGGGAAAACTTTCGTCGTGATGTTGGCTGGCGAGGCTATCGCACAGCAACAGTTTCGCGCCATCATCAACGATATTGCGCTACTGCACAGCCTTGGGATCAAGATAGTGCTTGTTCATGGTGCTAGGCCGCAGATCGATGAAGCGTTGGCCGAGCGCAGTTTGGCTGCCGAATATTATAATGGCGTGAGAGTTACTGAAGAAGATGCGCTTAAAGTCATCAAGCAAGTGGTTGGAGGCTTGCATCTGGATATTACTGCACGGCTATCGATGAGCCTAAGTAACACGCCTATGCAGGGCGCGCAGATCAATGTGATCAGTGGTAATTTTGTGATTGCTCAGCCTTTGGGAGTCGAGGATGGTGTCGACTATTGCCTTAGCGGTAAGGTGCGTCGTATCGATAGTCAGGGCCTTAAGCGTCAGCTCGACAGTGGTGGTATCGTATTACTTGGCCCTGTAGCGGCCTCAGTGACGGGTGAGAGCTTTAATCTTACTGCTGAAGAGGTTGCCACCCAGATTGCAATAAAACTCAAAGCAGACAAGATGATAGGCTTTAGCGCTCAGAAAGGTATTTTGGATAGCGATGGTCAGGTTGTCCCGGAGTTGATGCCCACCGAAGCGCAAAAAATATTAAATGAATTCCCCGAGGTCTCTCCATTATGTGTTGGCACTAAGGCTTTCTTGGAGGCCAGTATCGATGCCTGTCGTAATGGGGTCAGTCGCTGCCACTTTGTTAGCTATCTCGACGATGGTGCGCTGTTGCAAGAGCTCTTCTCCCGCGATGGTATCGGCACGCAGATTGTGACCGAAAGCGCCGAACGCCTGCGTAGAGCAACGATTAGCGATATCGGTGGCATATTAGACCTCATTCGTCCGCTAGAGCAGAAAGGGATCTTAGTGCGGCGTTCACGCGAGCAGCTAGAGATGGAGATCGAGCAGTTTATGTTGATTGAGCGCGATAGCTTGGTTATTGGCTGCGCGGCATTTTATCCATTTGAAGAGGATAGTGCGGGCGAGTTTGCTTGTCTTGTGGTGCATCCTGATTATCGCGATGCCGATAGAGGCAGCTTGCTACTGCAAAATATTATTGGTCAGGCAAGAGTGAGAGGCTATTCGCGCTTGTTTGCGTTAACGACCCGCAGTATTCACTGGTTCTTGGAGCATGGATTTAATATGGTCGAGGTCGAAGCGCTGCCAGAGAAGAAAAAGCAACTGTATAACTATCAACGCAAATCGAAGATATTAGCGCTAGACTTATAAGTCATGTGGAGGAAGGGTTTACAGGCTGACAGAGAGTGTTGCCATCTAAAAATCTGGATGCCATAGCTAATACCAATCAGTATAAGAAGTTGGTCTACTCAGAACGTTTTTGGCAAACTAATTCAAGGCGAATAACTGAAAGAATGGTTGCTCCCTTGTGAAGTTGTTCAACGCAGAAGTAGGCAGCCAAAAACGCTCCAGAATGGCGAGTTTTAGCGGCTCTGATACTGTGACTCTTAATAAACAAAGAGGGAGCTTAACCCTAGTTCAACTATGCTCTTCACTCGTTGCAAACCACATGGTCTTGTATGTTCCAGACATACATAAGACATTTCCTCCATCCATGGAGGTCAGATGTGGTGAATGTCATTAAAGCACGACTATATGGATATAGGAGGTAGAGTAACGCAGGAGCAGTTACCGAGGAGCACTTAATGACCTTGTCTCAGTGCCGCTAAACTCTCGCTGAGCGACCAAATATTTATACTGATTGGTATAATTAGGAGCGCCCATGTCTCAGGTTTATGCACTGGCACCACTCACGTCGACGGGTTACTGGAGCTTCATTGCTTTGTTTGCGATTTTAGTCGGCTTGTTGACTTTTATCTACTTCAGTACGCTCCCCAATATCAGTAAAATCATTAGCATTGGTTTACTCATGCTCACACTGTTTGCGTTCAGTTGGGTGTTCTATAAGGCAGATGATTCTAAACTGATTATTGGCGAGGAGATGTTAACCCTTGATGTCCCCTTTTATCCGATGACTCTGCCACTTTCTGAGGTGGAGATAAAAGGCATTAAACGTCTCGACTGGCAGCGGGAGCCCGATTTAAAACTCGATTTTCGCCAAAATGGTGTCGGGATGGCTGGTTATCAATTAGGTTGGTTTAGATTGTCTAATAAACAAAAAGCCTTTGTCGCAATGAGCGAAGAACAAAATTTGGTGATGATCCCAACACTACGTGGATACTGGATCATTTTGAGTCTACAAGAGCCGGATAAGTTGTTGAGTCGACAGCGATAAAAAAGCGAACCCAAATAAGGTTCGCTTTTTTGTTAGGCGTTATAGCTTAGGCTTTCGTTTATAGAACATATCGATCGTGAACAGAAACAGTGCCGCCCAGATGAAAGCGAAGGTAATGCCTTTTTCTGCATCGAAAGGTTCGTTGAACAAGACGATAGCAAGGATAAACATGATGCTTGGGCCTATGTATTGGAAAAAGCCCAGCATTGAAAATGGGATCCTAACGGCAGCGGAGGCAAAGCAGATCAACGGTACCGTAGTAACAACACCCGCAGCCATAAGTAATAGGTTCTGCTGTAGATCATTGTTTATTAAGTGGGTGAGTGAATCACCGACGTTAGCAAACAGATAGACGAGTGCGATAGGCAGTAAAATTGCAGTCTCAACCAATAGGCCTGTCTTGGCATCCACGTTGACTTTTTTACGTAGCAGACCATAAAAGGCAAAGGAGCAGGCAAGACCCAGTGACACTAGCGGAATAGAGCCAAAAGAGATCAGCTGGATCATGACGCCAGTTGCTGCAAGTGCGACTGCTGCCCATTGTAGTTTACGCAAGCGTTCGCCGAGGAATATCATCGCTAAGCTAACATTCACCAAGGGGTTAATGAAGTAACCTAAACTGGCGTCGAGCATATGGTCGTTGTTGACCGCCCAGATGAATAGTAGCCAGTTGCCTGCGATAAGCAGTGAAGTTACGCACAGTACCGCAAGCTGCTTGGGTTGCTTAAGTAGGTGACGTAGACGAGCAAAACCACCAAATAGCGCGATTAAAATAGTGACAAAGAAAAATGACCAGATCACTCGGTGTAGCAAGATCTCGGCAGCAGAGACGTTATCAAGCAATTTAAAATAAATGGGGGCAAATCCCCAAAGTGTATAGGCGCAAATTGCATAGACTATGCCTTTACGGTATTCAATTTCTTGCATTGGAATGTGCTAAATAGGAAAGTAGCCGCAGATTGTAGTCCCCCAGAGCAACAGACTCAAGCCGACCAAGTGCTTTCGTTGGGTTGGTTGCTGTTATGCCAAACTGACAGAGAGGAAAGTTATACTGACAGCCGTTGAAAAGGTTAGCGATGGCTAATCACTATGGATTAGCCCACCATGTAAGTGCCTGTACCAAAAGCGATATGGTCACCTTTTTCGTTGTGAAGCTCCATCCTAGAAACCGATACCCGATTGCCAGCACGGATTACCGTACCTGTGCCTGTAAAAATTTCGCCACGACCGGGGCGTAAATAGTCCACTCGCAGATCTATGGTACCTAAGGTTTTAATCCGCTGTTCTAGCTCCTCAATTGTCCAATCATCTCGACTGGCAACTAGGCCAGAAAAAGCGGTGAGGCCGCCAACAACGTCAAGCACGGTTGCCGTTACTCCACCATGGAGGATCTGCTGGTGGATATTACCAATCAGCTCAGGCTTCATGGTCACTTGAATCTCGACGCCATCCATATCGTAGCGCTTAATATCCATACCCAATAGGTTATGAAACGGGACGTGCTGGTCAAAAATCTCGGCGACTCTACGTAATGTTTCTTGCTGAATTTGCTGACTCATTTAGCGTCCCTATGTCATAAGTAATCCTATTAGAGTATTTAATCTATCGCTAATAGATAGGATGATGCAAGCTCAAAATTTATTCAGTAACGACAATCTAGAGAGACAATAGCCTCACGCTCAATTAGAATAGTCGACCCTATTTTTAACACAGGTTCACTATGGATCAGGCCGCGCTCGATAATTCAGTCGATCAGTTATCTTCCACCCTTCAGTCGGTATTTGGTTACCGTACTTTCAGAGAGGGTCAGAGGGAGGTGATTGAGCAGATCTGTGCGGGACAAGACTGTCTGGTGATCATGCCAACTGGTGGCGGTAAGAGCCTGTGTTATCAATTACCCGCTCTCGTCTTGCCGGGCCTGACAGTGGTGGTTTCTCCCTTGATCTCCTTGATGAAAGATCAGGTGGACAGTCTTATCCAGACTGGTGTCTCGGCTGCTTACCTAAACTCCTCGCAACCAAGAGAGGAGAGTCTGCAGGTGCTACAAAAGATGCGCTATGGCGAGCTTAAGCTGCTGTATGTGTCACCGGAGCGTCTGCTACAGGCGAGTTTTATCGACAGGCTACATGAGCTCAATGTCTCGCTGTTTGCTATCGATGAGGCTCACTGTATCTCCCAGTGGGGGCATGACTTTAGGCCTGAATATGCCGCATTAGGCCGTTTACGGCAGCAGTTTCCTCAGGTGCCTATTATGGCACTGACAGCGACAGCTGATAAGGCAACGCGAACCGATATCTGTGAACGACTAACCATTACGCCACACTCTTTACTGACCAGTTTCGACCGCCCCAATATCCGCTATACCGTGGCTGAAAAGCTCAATGCTGCTAATCAATTGCGTCAGTTTATTGCAGCGCAAAACGGCAGTAGTGGCATCGTTTATTGCAGTAGTCGCCGCAGAGTGGATGAGGTCGCCGAGCGTCTTCGCCTGCAGGGCTATCAAGCCGAGGCTTATCATGCGGGTAAGACTCAAGAAGAGCGTGCGGAAGTTCAGGATAAGTTTCTTAAAGATCAGTTAGACATAGTGGTAGCCACTGTGGCGTTTGGTATGGGGATTAACAAGTCGAATGTGCGCTACGTGGTGCACTACGATATCCCTAAGAGCGTAGAGGCCTATTATCAAGAAACTGGTCGTGCAGGCCGAGATGGCTTAGATTCTGAGGCATTAATGCTGTTTGATCCTGCCGATATTGGCCGGGTCAGACATCTGATTGAGCAATCAGAGCCAGGGCCACAGCAGCAGGTAGAGTTTCATAAGCTTAATACCATGGCTGCTTTTGCCGAGGCGCAGACCTGTCGTCGCCAAGTGTTGCTGCATTACTTTGATGAGAGTGCGCAAAAGGCCTGTGGTAACTGCGATATTTGTTTAGATCCGCCGAAGAAATACAATGGGATTCAAGATGCACAAAAAGTGCTGTCTTGTATTTATCGAATTGGTCAGCGCTTTGGTATTAATCATTTGATTGAGGTGCTGCGTGGTTCAAAGTCGGCGACCGTGATTGAGCGTGGCCACGACAAGTTATCGACATGGGGAATTGGCAAGGAGAAGAGTCATGAGCATTGGCTCAGTGTTATTCGTCAGCTGATCCATTTAGGCCTCGCCAATCAAGATATTACCCGTGGTTCTTCGGTGACATTAAACCCATCGGCAAGGGCGGTGCTAAAAGGGGAAGTTGAGTTACTGCTTGCCGAGCCGAGAATCGTGATTCAAACCACTAAGCGTCGAGGTTCAAATCCTCGTGCGCCGCTAAATTACGATCGTAAGCTATTCGCTAGGCTTAAGTTGTTGCGTCGTACACTGGCTGAGGAGCTAGATGTGCCGCCTTACTTAGTCTTTAACGATGCAACGTTAGCGGAAATGGCAGCTATATTGCCAACCAGTCCGGGGGAGATGCTCGCGGTAAATGGTGTCGGTGAACGAAAGCTCGAGCGTTTTGGTGGTGAGTTCTTAGATGAAATTGCCGATTACCTTGCTGAAGGCTAGTCGGTTATCAGTCCTAGCTGACAGGCTTTTGCCTTCTTAATTGACTAATTTGGGCACGCTTAATCATCGACTGTAAGCTGTCAAATTGCTGCATGCTAGCAAGGCCAATATTGATTTTACAGTCACTTTTCCATAGCGCAACGGTTCCCGATAACTGCTTAATGACATTATTAGCCCTCACTTCTGATGTGTGAGGCAACATGATGAGCAGCTGTTTTTCAGATCCTAATTGGACTAGATCCTGCTCTCTCAACTTTGCCTTTAACTGCTCAATCATTGTTGGCAGCTCGCGACTTAACATTGCGCCGGTATCGAGAACCAGTAATGACAGAGGGTAGCCCGCTTGCTTACTGATATTGAGCATCTCTTCGAGCTTCTGCTCTCCTGTCGAATTAGGCTTTATCGCAATGGACTTATCAATTACTTGGCTAGCTCTAGATGAGCGCTTACGACTCCAGGCGATAAAGGTAGCAAAGCTACACAGAATCAATATAGCGGGTAGCACCGAGTCAGGTAAAAACGGGTTGGGCATTACCGTTGCAGTGACTTTTTGTTGTTCGTAGGAGAGCTGCTTTTGACGGCTCAGATCTGATTTTAAATAGGAGAGCCAGATACTCTGAATAAATAGCGTTTCATTTTCAGCCGCTTGAAACTGCTTCTGCTGATAATCATAGGCCTGTTTATAATTCTGCTTTGTGGCGAAGTATTTTGCCAGTACGGCATAGCAGAGCTTAAGATCTGTATATAGCTTCTTCTGTTTCGCGATCCCAATCGCTTCGTTCATCTGTTCAAGACCTAACTTCTCTTGGTGTTGAGCTAGATTGACTTGTGCCAGCAGACGCAATGCCCCTATGGTTGCATTGTTATTCGCCTCTTTCTTGAAGGTGTTGATGCTGAGACGTAATAACTGCTCTGCACTGCTGTATTTACCACTGCTAAAGTCGATAAAGGCGATCTGTTGATAGGCGTTGGCGAGCTCAAATGAGCTGCCCAACTCGGCTAGCTTGCTACGTGCAGCTTGAATGTACTCCTCTCTGAGCTCGGTTTGCTGGTTGAGTTGAGCGATCTTAGCGGCATCTATCGACAAGTTCAGGGCTATTTTTCCTCCCGAGAGTGGATCTGTTAGCGCTCTATCTAAGAAGAGTCGTGCCTCTTTGGGTTCTCCCACCCTTATCATCAATTTCGCCATGGCAATATTTAAATAGGGAATGGGGGTTAGCAACCACTGCTCATTTTGCTTACTGACTTGCGGGTAGAGATCCAGCGCTAGGCGTAGATCCTCAATTGCGGTGTTATTGTGTTGTACCTGTGCGTCAAGCTGACTTCTGATCCATAACCCATTAATGAGTGCTTGAGGCTGCTCTAAGCGACGTGACATGGCGATAGCCGAGTGAATTAGCGGTAATGCTTGCTGGTAGTTGCCATAATTCAGATAGGCCTGAGCCATACAGTTGAGAAAATAGGGGCGGGCTTCATCGAGTCTTAATTGCTTCGCTTTTGCTTGATTGAGCCGGGCTAAGTTTAATGCAGCCGCATTCTCACCAAGTTGTAGATAGGTTTCGCACTTAAATGCATTTATGCGTAACGCAGTGGCGTTAGGATTTAAATTAGTATGGAGGCTTTGTTCTATCTCATTAATGCTATTTAACGCTTCACTGGGATATTGAAATACTGAGATATTAAGTTGGTCTAGCTGCTCTAGAGTTAAGGAATGCGCAGGCGAAAGCCACAGCATAAAGCTGAGGGTGATGAGGCGAAAGTCCATTTTAAAACGCTTCAGTAGGGAATCCTTATCCGCTTTTTCCAACTTGGGCCGCATTATAACCAATCTAAATAAAAGATGCATAAAAAGCTTGAGGCGCGAGAATATTGCGACATATCTGCATAATGCCTGCTCTATTGATGAAAAAAGTCGTGTAAGTTTATTTATGCGCCATTTTCTATCTTTTTGGTGGTTTTTATGAGCAATAATAAGCTTGAAAATAACTTTAGTAAGCGAATTTATGGTTGACACCGATGTCCAAGCAAGTTAAAAATTAATCGACTCAACGGCGGTGTTGAGCATATTTATTTAATTAGGTTGAATAAAAAAGTGATTAATAATTTCAGTGCACTACTAGGACTCCTTATTCTCATTCTCGCAGATCCTGCGCGGAGGACTTAGTGCTATACGCTTTAAAATAAGCCAGCATTAATAAACCCCGCATATAGAGCGGGGTTTTTTGTATTTTAATCGTAACAAGCAAAGTGAACACATAACGGAACAGTGATGTTCAATGGAGAGATAGATGTCTAACCGAGTGATTATATTTGATACCACCCTACGTGATGGTGAACAAGCATTAGCAGCAAGCTTAACGGTTAAGGAAAAACTTCAGATTGCACTCGCGTTAGAGCGTCTAGGTGTCGATGTGATGGAAGTGGGTTTTCCTGTTTCCTCTCCAGGGGATTTTGAGTCGGTGCAAACGATTGCTAAGACTGTTAAAAATAGCCGTGTATGTGCACTATCGCGGGCATTGGAGAAAGATATCGATGCCGCGGCGCAGGCCTTGTCGGTAGCCGAGCAGTTCCGTATTCATACCTTTATCTCTACCTCGACGATTCATGTTGAGAGTAAATTGAAGCGCTCATTCGATCAGGTGCTCGATATGGCGGTTGGCGCAGTAAAGTATGCTCGCCGCTTTACCGATGATGTGGAGTTCTCCTGTGAAGATGCCGGGCGGACGCCTATCGACAATTTGTGTCGTATGGTAGAGGAAGCCATTAAGGCTGGCGCACGCACCATTAATATCCCCGACACAGTGGGCTACACTGTGCCGAGTGAATTTGGCGGCATCATTCAGACGCTGTTTAATCGCGTACCCAATATCGACCAAGCGGTGATCTCGGTGCATTGTCATGATGACTTAGGCTTGTCGGTTGCTAACTCTATTACCGCTGTGCAGCATGGTGCTCGTCAAATCGAGTGTACCGTTAATGGCATTGGCGAGCGTGCGGGTAACTGTTCGCTAGAAGAGATCGCCATGATCTTATCGACCCGTAAAGGCGAGTTAGGGCTAGAGACGGGCATTAACGCCAAAGAGCTCCACCGCACATCAAGCTTAGTCAGTCAGCTATGCAATATGCCGGTTCAGGCTAATAAGGCGATCGTTGGCGCTAATGCGTTTACCCACTCTTCGGGTATTCACCAAGATGGCATGCTAAAAGCGCAAAATACCTACGAAATTATGACGCCTGAAAGTATTGGCTTAAACCGTAATAACTTAAATATGACTTCACGTTCTGGACGTCATGTTATCAAGCACCGTATGACAGAGCTTGGTTATGCTGAGCAAGATTACGATATGGATGTGCTGTATGAAGAGTTCTTGGCGCTAGCTGATAAGAAGGGTCAGGTGTTTGATTACGATCTTGAGGCGCTGGCCTTTATGGAGGCGCAGGCTGAAACGGACGATCACTTTAAACTGCAGCAGTTAGTGGTGCACTCAGACTCAACTGAGGGCAGCGCGACGGCAACGGTTAAAGTCATGATCGACGGTGAAACCATAACCGAAGCCGCGACGGGTAATGGGCCTGTCGATGCCGCCTATAAGGCTGTAGCTCGTGCCAGTGGCTGTGATATCAATATCACTAGTTACCAATTAAGCGCAAAAGGCGAGGGGCAGAATGCCTTGGGTCAGGTTGATATTACCGCTAACTATCAGCAGCAAAACTTCCACGGTGTCGGTCTTGCGACCGATGTGGTTGAAGCATCGGCCAAGGCGTTAATCCATGTGATGAACCTAACTTGGCGCGCCGATAAGGTTGCCGATTGTAAGCAGCGTATTAAACAGAATAAGCAAGAGTTCGGCGGCGTGTAAGCTGGCGAGTCGACCTAATACATATCAGTTAAAGAATAAAATTGAAGAATAAACCACAGGAGTGAGCCGAAGTATGAGTTATCAGATTGCAGTACTGGCTGGAGATGGCATTGGGCCAGAGGTGATGGCTGAAGCACGTAAGGTGTTAAAAGCGGTAGAGGAGCGCTTTGCGCTTTCTATCGAATATTCTGAGTACGATGTAGGTGGCGCCGCTATCGATAATCATGGTTGTCCACTTCCAGAGGCCACCCTAAAAGGCTGTGAAGCTGCAGATGCGATCTTATTTGGCTCAGTGGGCGGACCAAAGTGGGAGCATTTGGCGCCAAATGATCAACCTGAGCGTGGTGCGCTGTTGCCTCTTCGTGGTCATTTCGAGCTTTTCTGTAATATGCGTCCAGCAAAACTACATGCCGGGCTTGAGCATATGTCCCCGCTGCGTAGTGATATCTCTTCTCGTGGTTTCGATGTAGTCTGTGTTCGTGAACTGACAAGTGGGATCTATTTTGGTAAGCCGAAAGGACGCCAAGGTGAAGGTGAGAATGAAGAAGCCTTCGACACCATGCGCTACAGTCGCAAAGAGATCACTCGTATCGCAAAAATTGCCTTCGAGACGGCCCAAGGTCGTCGTAAGAAAGTGACTTCGGTAGATAAGGCTAATGTACTGGCCTGCTCTGTGCTATGGCGCGAAGTAGTTGAAGAGGTTGCTAAGGATTACCCTGATGTCGAGCTAGAACACATTTATATCGATAATGCGACCATGCAGTTGTTACGTCGCCCAGACGAGTTCGATGTGATGCTGTGCTCAAACCTTTTCGGTGACATTATCTCCGATGAAATCGCCATGCTGACTGGTTCTATGGGTTTATTGTCTTCAATTAGCATGAACAGTTCAGGTTTTGGTCTTTATGAGCCCGCTGGCGGCAGCGCACCAGACATTGCGGGTCAAGGTATTGCCAACCCTGTGGCACAGATCCTGTCGGCAGCCTTGCTACTGCGCCATAGTCTTAAACTGGAAGAGGCTGCAATGGCAATAGAAAATGCCGTAGCGAAAGCCTTGAGTGACGGCTACCTAACAGGCGAACTGCTGCCAAGTGATGAGCGTCAAAATGCCAAATCGACCAATGAGATGGGGGATTACATCTCTGGGCTAGTAAGAGAGGGAGTGTAATCATGGCTAAGACACTTTATGAGAAGGTATGGGACAGTCATGTGGTTGTCGCAGCAGAAGGCGAAGCACCGATTATCTATGTCGATAGGCATTTAGTGCATGAGGTGACCTCGCCGCAAGCATTCAGTGGCTTAAAAGTGGCTGGCCGTAAGTTACGTGCACCAGAGAAAACCTTCGCCACTATGGATCACAATACTTCGACCACCAGTGCCAGTTTAGAGGCGCTAAGCCCAATGGCGCGTACTCAGGTTGAAACCTTAGAGCGAAACTGTAAAGAGTTTGGTGTACGCCTTTACGATATTCATCATAAAAACCAAGGTATTGTGCATGTCATGGGGCCTGAGCTTGGGATTACTCTACCCGGGACTGTGATTGTTTGTGGTGACTCGCATACAGCCACTCATGGCGCCTTTGGTGCGTTAGCATTTGGTATTGGTACCTCTGAGGTGGAGCATGTGATGGCGACGCAGACACTGCGCCAGCTAAAAGCCAAAACCATGAAGATAGAAGTGCGTGGTCATGTTGCTCCAGGGATCACCGCTAAAGATATCGTGCTTGCCATCATAGGTAAGATAGGTATGGATGGTGGCACAGGCTATGTGGTCGAGTTCTGCGGTGAGGCGATAGAAGCCTTGTCGATGGAAGGACGGATGACAGTCTGTAACATGGCCATCGAGATGGGCGCGAAGGCGGGCATGATAGCACCAGATGCAACAACTGCCGAATACCTAGAAGGTCGAGAGTTTGCACCTAAAGGTGAAGGCTGGAGCCAAGCCATTGCCGCTTGGGAGCAGCTAAAAACAGATGAGGGGGCAGTATTTGATGCAGCAGTGGTGCTAGATGCTAAAGAGATTGCGCCGCAGCTGACTTGGGGAACGAATCCAGGCCAAGTTGTTGCGATCGATCAATTAGTGCCTAATCCATTAGACGCCAGAAATGCCACCGTGCGTAGCAGTATCGAGAAGGCGCTAGAGTACGTTGACTTAACCGCGGGCACCTTGATGACAGATGTCAGTATCAATAAAGTCTTTATTGGTTCCTGTACTAACTCCCGTATTGAGGATCTACGTGCTGCAGCAGTTCACGCCAAGGGGCGTAAGGTTGCTGCTGGCGTTAAGGCCATTGTGGTACCGGGCTCGGGGCTAGTTAAAGAGCAGGCGGAAGCGGAAGGTTTGGATAAGATCTTCTTAGAAGCGGGCTTTGAGTGGCGCTTACCGGGCTGCTCAATGTGTTTGGCGATGAATGACGATAAGTTGGAAGCGGGCGATCGCTGTGCATCGACCAGTAATCGTAACTTTGAAGGCAGACAAGGGCGTGGCAGCCGTACTCACTTGGTGAGTCCTGCTATGGCCGCCGCTGCTGCGGTAGCCGGTCACTTTGTTGATATTCGCAAACCATACTAGGAGCAGGACATGCAACCATTTATCTCACATACAGGGCTTGCGGTTATTATTGATAGTGCAAACGTGGATACCGATCAGATTATCCCTAAGCAGTTTCTCTCTAAGGTGACTCGTGACGGTTTTGGTATACACCTTTTTCATGATTGGCGTTATTTAGATGATGCTGGTGATAAGCCAAATCCAGATTTTAATCTGAACAAGCCACGCTATAAGGGTGCTTCAATTCTTGTATCTCAGGAAAACTTTGGCTGTGGTTCAAGCAGAGAGCATGCACCGTGGGCCTTAGCCGATTTTGGTCTAAAAGTGATTATCGCGCCGAGTTTTGCCGATATCTTTTATGGTAATTCAATCAACAATGGCTTGCTGCCAGTTAGATTAACCGATGCCGAGGTAAAGCAGCTTATGGCGGAGGTTGAAGCGCAGCAGGGGGCAGAGATCAATGTCGATCTTGAGACACTGACGGTGACGTCACCTTCGGGGAGCGTATTTAACTTTGAGATTGCCGAGTCTGCAAGGCATAACCTACTCAATGGTTTGGATGCGATTGGGTTGACCCTGTCACATGCAGATACAATTGCTAATTATGAAAAAAGCATCCCGCAATGGAGAGTATAATTAGTGTAGTAATTTAGCGTACATCTGTACCAGTAGTGTGTTTTGTAAAAGCCATTTAGATATTTATCTAAATGGCTTTTACTTATCTTATGTTTTGACTTGGTATTAACTGTTGTTTTAATTGTTTTTTATTTGTGGTTTTCAACTTTCATTTGATTTGATGAAATGCGCTAGTGATTTGTGCTGTAAATTGACTGTAAAATAGGTGTACACCTGTTCTTGTGGTTTTTGGTTTTTATCTCATTGTATTTAAAGCTTATTATTTGTATTTGCTTTAGCTGTCTCACCAATGTTCAGCGACGAAAATGCTGAGTTTGTACCTCGTGTTTCTCTATTGAAATGTGACGCATCTCTGTTTGAGCCTGTTTTATCTTATATTTGGTAGTGTTTTATGCTGTTTTTTATAAAGTACTTGTAAAGATATTCTGCAGTTGTAAAATCGCCGCCATTAAAAAGTGGAGTTAATACTCTACTTCTTGTTAACATAATTAGAGATGACCAATGAATAAGCGTTTAATTACTCTTGCTGTTAGTACAGCACTTTTGGGGACAGTTACACAGGTTCAAGCGGCTGGTTTTCAATTAGCTGAATACTCTGCAACAGGATTAGGTCGTGCGTATGCTGGTGAAGCTGCGATGGCCGATAACGCTGCAGTGCAAAATCGTAACCCAGCGATGCTGACTTACCTTCAAGGTACGCAAATGACTACGGGTGCGATTTTGGTTATGCCAAACATCGATATCAACGGTGAAGTGACATACGTTGACGGTGTTAACCCGACTTCTGCAAAAGATATTGCTGGTGATGCGGTTGTACCTAACTTCTACGTTTCACACCAGTTAAATGAGCAGTGGTTCCTAGGTTTAGGTATTGGTAGTAACTTCGGTATGGCGACTGAGCTAGATGATAGTTTCCGTGGCACTCAGTTTGGTAACGAAGCGTCTGTAACTACCGTTGAAATTAACCCAAATGTGGCTTACCGCATTAACGAACAGTTCAGTGTTGGCGCTGGTATTCGCTTCGTTCTTGGTGAAGGTAGTATTGGCGCTAAGAGTTCTGCAGATGTCACTCTTCCACCAGAGTTAGGTAACGCGATTCTTCCAAAAGGCACCACCCTTAAGTATATGGAAGGTGATGACACGGCATGGGGCTGGCAGTTAGGCGGTGCTTGGCAGATCAATGCTAACAACCGTATCGGCCTAAACTATCGTTCTGCTGTGGATCTAAATCTTGAAGGTGAAGCAAACGGTTTAGCCTTTAATCCTTTTGACCCTAACATGAAGCTAGATGGTTCAATGGAGCTGTCTTTACCTGCAACGGCTGAGCTAGCGTCATTCCATCAGTTAACAGACAAGTTAGCCATTCACGCTAGTGTTAACTGGACAGATTGGAGTTCATTTGAAAAGCTAGAAGCACAGATCCCTGCGCTTTCAAATCCAACTCAATTGGTTAAGCAGGAAAACTGGAAAGATAGCTACCGTTTCGCAGTGGGTACGACTTATCAGTTAAATGAGAAGGTCTCTCTACGCGGTGGTGTGGCTTACGATAAGTCTGCCGTATCTGATGCAAACCGTACTCTAACTATCCCAGAAATGGATCGTTTATGGTTAAGTGCTGGTATGGGTTATGCCTTCAGCGAGAACTTCGACATGGATCTAGGCTTTACCTATATTTTTGCAGATGAATCTCCAGTAGTTGAGCCGCGCCCAGGTATCGACTCTGACCTATCTTCTGCGCCATTTGGCGGTACTTTCTCTGGCACAACTAGCGGCAGCATTGCCCTTGTTGGTGTTCAAGCGACTTACCGTTTCTAATTGAGCGTACGATTTGAGGCAGCTGTAAATAAAAACTAAGTTGTTTCAGACTCAAAAGTTGTAAATAAAGCCTCGCATTAGCGGGGCTTTTTTGTACAGGAAGTACTTATCTATTTATGAATCCTCGAATGTCATGGACGGCATAGGAGAGGGTTTGTACCTGCTCTTTGGCGAAGCTACGCTTGAGTTGGATTGGTTGTCCGGTTTCATGGTAAAAAGATAAGGCCTGGCTGGAAAGATGCTTCACTGTCTATATGTCCTGGCTGTGCTATTAATACCTATTCCTAACGTATCGAAATAAACAAGAGGTTCACCATGAAACCCAAAATTTGGTTACTCGCCGTAGGCTCTGTATTTATGACGCTATCACCGCTGGCGAATGCTGTAGAGCAGCAATCAGCAGAGAAGCAGCCTAAGTCAGTGCAGGTAGTAAAGCAGTTTATCCAAGGCTTTAATAACCATAGCGTAGAGCAGTTGCTACAACATACGACACCAAATGTGCACTGGTTTAATCTATCTGGAACTAAGATGGACATCGAAACATCCACTCAGCAGGAGCTTGGCGCAGCGATGACCGATTACTTTGCTAGCCTCACAGATGCTAAGGCTAGCTTAAGGCAGATCTTGGTTTCGGCGAACTACGTGAGTACGGTTGAGGAAGTGACTTGGCGTCATGATGGTGAGCTACATAGCCAATGTAGTCTCGGTATTTATCAGTTAAGCGGTGATAAAATTAACGCAGTATGGTTCTATCCGAGCCATGTCTGTGATGAGACGCCTTGGGTAGAAGTGGTAAGCCCTGAAATCGTTCAGCCAGAGATTGGCTTATTGAAAGAAACCCGCCAATAAGGAAAAGCATCAGTGTCAAAGAAATACATCATAGCACTCGACCAAGGGACAACGAGCTCTAGAGCGATCGTGTTCGATCACGATACCAAGATGGTTGCCAGCTCACAGCGTGAGTTTAGTCAAATGTATCCCCAACCAGGTTGGGTAGAACATGATGCTATGGAGATCTGGGCATCTCAAAGCTCGACACTTATCGAAGCCTTAGCTCGGGCTGACATTCACAGTGAAGATGTGGCGGCTATTGGTATTACCAACCAGCGAGAAACCACGGTTGTTTGGGACAAGCTAACAGGTAAGCCTGTCTATAACGCGATTGTATGGCAGTGCCGTCGCAGCAGTGGGATTTGTGATGAACTTAAGGCTCAGGGGCTTGAGGATTACGTTAAGCAAACCACGGGATTATTGCTCGATCCCTATTTCTCTGGCACAAAAATAAAGTGGATTTTAGATAACGTCGAAGGTGTGCGTGAGCGAGCAGAAAAAGGTGAGCTGTTGTTTGGCACCATAGATACTTGGCTCGTGTGGAAGCTTACCGAGGGAAAGGTGCATGTCACTGACCCGACTAATGCTTCACGTACACTGTTATTTAATATTCATACCCAAGAGTGGGATGAAAAGCTATTGCAGGCGTTTGATATTCCCCGGTCACTTCTTCCTGAAGTTAAGCCCTCATCTGCCATTTATGGTTATACCCGAATCGCAGGTGAAGGCAGTCATATTGCGATTGCGGGAATAGCAGGCGATCAGCAGTCGGCACTGTTTGGTCAGCTCTGTATCGAAGAGGGCATGGCGAAAAATACCTATGGCACTGGCTGCTTCCTGCTGATGAATACTGGTGTTGAAGCCGTTATATCTCAGCATGGACTATTAACCACCATAGCGATCGGTGCCGATGGCGGAGTTAACTACGCGCTAGAGGGCTCGGTATTTATGGGCGGCGCAACGGTGCAGTGGCTTAGAGATGAGCTGGGGCTGATCCGTGATGCGCAAGATACCGAATACTTCGCTAAAAAGGTGGAAGATACCAATGGCGTGTACCTGATCCCTGCGTTTGTTGGGTTGGGAGCACCCTATTGGGATCCTGAGGCGAGAGGGGCGTTAGTGGGGTTAACCCGAGGTGCTAATCGTAACCACATTATCCGAGCGGCGCTTGAGGCGATAGCCTATCAGAGCCGCGATCTATTAGATGCCATGTCTAAAGATAGTTGTGTCGAGCTTAAGCAGATTAAGGTCGATGGCGGTGCGGTGGCGAATGATTTCTTAATGCAGTTTCAGGCGGACATTACCAATGTTGAGGTGATGCGTCCGGAATTGACTGAAACCACTGCGCTGGGAGCCGCGTTCCTTGCGGGTCTCGCGGTAGGGTTTTGGAATTCGACCGATGAGCTAAAGAATAAGGCGGGAATCGAGCGTAACTTCACACCGCAGATCAGTGTGCAAAAACGAGAAACTCTGTATCAAGGTTGGCTTAGTGCGGTGGCCAGAACTCGTTAATACTGCAGCGAGATCTAAGTTAGACATCGATGTCTATTCGAGTATGAGTCGACTCCGAATCCTCTCTGACTTTGCTCGACTGTGATGGCTCTTGCTCTAACTTTTGATCTTGCTCTTCTTGGACGCACTTATCCCGCCTTGAGCCTTTTCTTCGCTCGAGGCTAGGATCCAGTTGATAAGCAATTTGCTGATTCTTACGCCTATCGTCAGTAGAGGTACGCCTCTCTAAGTGTGGTGGTAGCTGTGACTGTGGCGACTCATGACTATCCGCTGCTATCTGGGCACTATTATCAATTTTTTTAACTTTTTTCTTTGACTTCACCTTCGGTGAGACGGGCCTCGCAAGCATAGCGTAAACACTATCTAAGCTAATCATTCAGTGCTCCTCATTTTCAATGGGGTTACCTATATATCGGCAGCTCGCGGTTAAAATTTAGCCGTTTGTTGTGTGTGGAGGTCGTGAGCGAGAACTGGAAATGAATTTAGTTAGTTAGTTAGTTAGTTAATTAATTATGTTTAATATTTTCTGTATTTCTAGCGCAGCTTCTATGAGGTGAGTGGTTTATTGAGTTAATTCTTTCCTTTACTAGCACAAGCGTTATGGGTAAAAAGTCCACTACATGGTCTCAGTTGTCATACTTTACACCACTCTTCTGCCTGTTTTTGCTACTTTTTAAGTCGCAAGAGGCTGCGATTCTCCACATAAATCCCTTTTATCAGCTTTGGTTGAAATGAAACAAAATTGGCTGCTAGCCCGCTTGGTTACTGGATTTTTAAATAAGCGCCTTTCCTTGACAAGCCTTGCGTTCTATCCCTAAACTTAGCTGTTGTGGGGAAATGTGGATATTTGTGGGATATTTTATAGAGCAACAGGGATGATATAAGGTGTTTTCAGGGGCAAGCGCTATTAATCTAGATGCAAAAGGCCGGATCGCTATACCTAAGCGATACCGTGAGACCTTGCATGCCCGCCATAATAATCAACTTGTGATCACTGTAGATATTCAATCCTCTTGTTTACTGCTATATCCCATTCATGAATGGGAGAAGGTAGCTGCTAAACTCGCATCCCTTTCCGATACACAGCCTACCGAACGAGCGATGAAAAGATTATTGCTCGGATATGCCCATGAGTGTGAACTCGATGGTAATGGTCGCATGTTGCTACCGACCCCATTGCGCAAATATGCCAATTTGGATAAGCGGGCAATGTTAGTCGGTCAGCTCAATAAATTTGAGTTGTGGGACGAAGCTGCATGGCAGCAACAGATTGAGCAGAGTCGCGAAGCGATTCTTAATGAAGACTTGGCTGCTAACGCACGTTTAGCAGATTTTTCACTTTAACGAGTGATACTTAAAAGTAGAAGAAAACCATGACACAAGAATTTGAACACCTATCAGTGCTGTTAACGGAAACCGTTGCAGGCTTAAACATAAGACCCGATGGTATCTATATCGATGGTACATTCGGTCGCGGTGGTCATTCTCGAAAAGTTCTTGAAGAGCTTGGACCGAATGGAAGGCTGATTGCTATCGATCGCGATCCGCAGGCTATTGCCGCGGCAGAGCAGTTTAAAGACGATAGTCGCTTTCAGATCGTTCATGGTGGTTTCGGCCAGTTAGCTGAGTATGTTGAAGATTTAGGCTTGAAAGGCCAAATCGATGGTGTACTGCTTGATTTTGGCGTGTCATCGCCGCAGTTAGACGATGCCGAGCGTGGTTTTAGTTTCTTGCGTGATGGTCCACTGGATATGCGTATGGACAACTCTCAAGGTGAGACCGCTGCACAGTGGCTTGCTCGCGCAGAAATTGAAGATATGGCATGGGTATTTAAGACCTATGGCGAGGAGAAAAATGCTCGTCATATTGCTCGTTGTATCGCAGCCGATCGTGATAAGACTCCATTTCTGCGCACCAAAGAGCTGGCAGACTTAATCGCTCGGATCACTAAGAGCAAGGAGCGTAATAAGCATCCTGCGACTCGTGTATTCCAGGCGATCCGTATTTATATCAACAGTGAGTTAGAGCAGATCGACCAAGCCCTAGAAGGTGCATTGACGGTATTAGCGCCAGAAGGGCGTTTGTCTGTGATCAGCTTCCATTCACTTGAAGATCGTATGGTGAAGCGATTTATTCGCCGAAATAGTCAAGGTGAGAGCGTGCCTCATGGTTTGCCAATTACTGAAGCTGAAATTAACAAATCTCGCAAACTGAAGGCTGTGGGTAAGGCGATAAAGCCATCGGCAGAAGAGGTTGAGCGTAATGCAAGAGCGCGCAGCTCAGTGCTGCGTATCGGCGAGCGTTTGCCATACGAAGCGTAAGCGATTAAGAGGCTTAGGTGAGTAAAGCTCAATTGAATTTAACCCGCATTGTGCTGCTCGATCTGTGGCATCACAAATGGATCATGATGCTAGCACTGCTGGTCATGATGAATGCGATTGCGGTGGTGTATACCAGCTATGAAGGCAGAAGGTACACCAGTCAATGGGAGCAGTTATTACAAGAGCGGGACAGGCTAGATATTGAGTGGCGTAACTTGCTTTTAGAGGAGCAGTCTCGTTCAGAGCATAGCCGGATAACCCGGATAGCGACTAAAGAGCTCAACATGAATCGTCCATTACCAAAAGATGAGGTTGTGGTAAGAATACCATGAGTAAACAGGCGAAGCGTAAACAAAAACCACAGTTGATCCAATGGCGTCTATACGTCGTTGTGGCTTTTGTCTGCCTGATGTTTACCAGCTTGGTGGGGCGCGCGGCTTATATTCAGATCATAGAGCCTGAAAAACTCCGTCACGAAAGCGATATGCGTACCCTGCGTACCACCAGTCGTGAAGTGCAGCGGGGACTTATTACCGACCGCAATGGCGAGATGCTGGCGGTTAGCGTACCAGTAAAGGCTGTCTACGCCGACCCTAAAGTGGTGCATGATAAAAATGGTTTTGCCGATATGCGTCGCTGGCAAGCGCTGGCAGATGTTTTGCACGAGCCAAAAGATGAGATCCTCGAGCGTGTTCAGTCTAATCCGCGTAAGCGTTTTACCTACCTTAAGCGTCAAGTGACCCCGGCTGTTGCCGACTATATCAAGCAACTAAAGCTGCCCGGTGTCTACCTTAAATCCGAGTCTCGTCGTTACTACCCAACCGGTGAGATCTCGGCGCAGTTAGTCGGTATTACCAATATCGATGACAAAGGCATCGAAGGGATAGAAAACACCTATAACGATTGGCTCACCGGAACGCCAACTAAGCAGAAAGTGCGTAAATCTCGAGACGGTCATGTGGTTGAACGTCTAGATATGGTGCAAGAGGGCGAAAGCCCGAATGATTTAGTGTTGAGTATTGATCAACGTATTCAGCAGCTTGCCTATCGTGAACTGAAGAAGGCCACTGAGATCAACCAAGCAACGTCCGGTTCGATTGTGGTGTTAGATGTGCACACGGGCGAAGTGTTAGCGATGGCAAATACGCCCTCCTATAACCCTAATTCTCGTGAAGGTCTGCAGAGCTACCGCATGCGAAATCGTGCGTTAACCGACTCTTACGAACCCGGCTCAACCATTAAGCCGTTTGTGGTGGCTGCCGCACTTGAAGCTGGCACCATTAAAGCGGATCAGATTATTAAGACCAACCCTGGTCGTATGCGTATCGGTGGTAAAATTGTCCGTGATGGTCGCAACTATGGCGATCTGTCCCTTAGCGGTATCTTGGTGCACTCCAGTAACGTCGGTATGACCAAGATCGCACTATCTATGCCAGTGCAAGAGCTATTAGGTGCCTACCAGACTATGGGGTTAGGTAACTATTCTGGCATCAACTTAGAAGGTGAAAGCGCGGGGCTTATCCATGACCGACGTCGCTGGTCTGAGTTTGAGCGTGCTACCTTATCATTTGGTTATGGCTTGATGGCCACGCCACTGCAGCTTGCCAGAATGTACTCAATTTTAGGAAACAAGGGCGTACTCTACCCGGTTTCAATTTTAAAGCTTAAGCAAGAACCGCAAGGCACCCAGGTGCTCTCACCTGAAGTGGCGCAAGGCGTGATGGAGATGCTGGTGGGCGTTACCGAGAAAGGTGGCACCGCACGCAAGGCGCATATCGAAGGTTATCCCGTAGCGGGTAAGACAGGTACAGCACGTAAAGCCGTTGCGGGTGGCTATGGTGAAGATTACGTTGCGTTATTTGCCGGCGTTGCGCCAGTACATAATCCAAAGTTAGCCATTGCTGTGGTAGTGAATGAGCCTAAAGGCGATCGCTATTATGGTGGTGATGTGGCGGCACCAGTATTCGCCTCTGTAATGTCTGGTGCATTGCAGATGCTCAATGTAGAACCGATTTCAAATCGAGAGAAGGTGCGTTTAGCGGCACATTCTAGGAGTGTAGAATAATGCTGATCCGCGATCTGTTGGCGCCATGGTTTCACTATTCAGGATCTGAAGATTTCTTGGATATTACCTTGGATAGTCGCGCAGTAAGAGAGGGCGATCTATTCGTCGCGATTCCTGGCTATCAAGTCGATGGCAGGCAGTTTATTGCAGGTGCATTGGAGCGCGGCGCGAAAGCAGCGCTTGTGCACACAGATTCACCCGAAAAGCACGGTACCGTGATTAACGATGGTGGATTACAGATCCTGTTTTTCCAGCTTAATCGACAAATTTCAGCTTTAGCGGCACAGGCTTACCCACTGTCTCAAGCGCGGCCGCAGATTGTTGGCGTGACTGGGACCAATGGTAAAACTTCGGTGACACAGCTGATTGCTCAGCTGCAGTTACTGCAGGGTAAGCAAACCGCGGTAATGGGTACCCTAGGCAATGGCCTATGGGGTGAACTTGTCGATAGCGGCAACACTACCGCCGATCCCATCACCCTTATCAAGCAGTTGCAGGAATTTGAGCAAAGGGGTGCAGATACCTGTGCGATGGAAGTCTCTAGCCACGGCCTAGTGCAAGGTCGAGTGGAAGCCGTTCCGTTTGATGTAGCGGTGTTTACTAACTTAAGCCGTGATCACCTCGATTATCATCATACGATGGAAGCTTATGGTATCGCCAAGAAGCGTTTATTCCAGTTCGTTAATCTAGGTGGTGGTTTAATCAATGTCGATGACGTTGTGGGCCGTGAATGGTTGGCCGATTTGGCGTCTGACAAGTTATTAGGTTTTAGTGTTAAAGGTGACGCTACTGCTGCGATTTATACCAAAGGTTGTCATTTTCATGATGGCGGCGTGTCTTGCACTTTAGTGTGGCCAACAGGTGAAGCTCAGCTGAACTCGCCATTACTCGGTGATTTTAACCTTTCCAATTTGGTTGCCGCACTCGGTGCACTTTATCTACTAGGTGAAGACATGCACACCCTTGTTGCGCTTGCGGCCAAGCTTGAGCCTGTTGCAGGACGAATGGAGCGTTTCACTAGCAAACAGGGGGTCACACTTGTGGTTGACTACGCCCATACCCCAGATGCTATCGAACAGGCATTAAAAGCGCTGCGTGTTCATTGCAAAGGCCAGCTTTGGTGTTTGTTCGGTTGTGGTGGCGACAGAGATAAAGGTAAGCGCCCAATGATGGCGGCGAGTGCCGAACAGTTTGCCGACCGCGTCATGGTGACCAGCGATAACTGCAGAAGTGAAGATCCTAACGCAATTATTGCCGATATTTTTACTGGATTACAGCGCCCCGAGGTAGCTTTGTCTCAGGTAGATCGTCAGCTAGCGATTAAAGAGCTTGTCGAGCAGGCGAGTGCTGGCGATATGGTGTTGCTTGCAGGCAAGGGCCATGAAACCTACCAAGAAGTTAATGGTAAAAAATTGAATTACGATGAAAGGGCATTCGCAAAAGCGCTTGCCGAAGGTGATGCATGATCAGGGTTTCTTTAGCCGAGTTAGCGGCGCGCCTAAATGGCCAGCTGATTGGCGACGATCTGCCAATCGATAATGTTTCTAGCGACAGTCGAGCGGTAGATAGCAAAACGCTTTTCGTTGCGTTGAAGGGTGAGAATTTTGACGGCCATAACTTTGCACAAGCGGCGGTCGATGCCGGTGCAAATGCATTGTTGGTGGAAAGGGCGTTACCGATAGAGGCTGCACAAATTGTCGTGGCTAATAGTCAGCGCGCTATGGGTGAAATTGGCGCCTATGTACGTGAACAACTTGAGCCCATTTGTGTGGCACTAACGGGTTCTAATGGTAAAACCAGCGTTAAAGAGATGATAGCGACAATCTTGTCGCAAAAGCATCAAGTGCTCTATACCGCGGGCAACTTTAATAATGAAATAGGGGTGCCATTAACCCTGTTGAGATTACAACAAGGTGATGAGTTTGGTGTATTCGAGCTTGGTGCTAACCATGCAGGCGAAATTGATTACACCTCTAGCCTAGTAAAGCCTTGTGTGGCCATGGTGAATAACGTCGCTTCGGCTCATCTTGAAGGTTTTGGTTCGCTGCAAGGTGTTGCCAAGGCGAAATCTGAAATTTTTAACCATGTCGCAAGTGGTGGTACTGCGGTGATCAATGCCGATGATCCATTTGCCGATGTGATGTTAGCGGCATCGGCTCATCTCAAGCAGCTGCGCTTTGGCGTAGAGAATGAGTTTAGTCGAGAGCTTGATATTTGGGCGAGTGAGCTGAGCAGTGACAACTATGGTCGCTACAGCTTTACCATTAATCATCATAACGAGGCGCAGCAGGTTTCGTTGCCTTTAGCTGGGCGTCATCAGGTTTCAAATGCACTAGCGGCAACCAGTATCTGTCTGGCATTAGGTTTGTCTTTGTCCCAAATTTGCCAAGGACTTAGCCAGCTAAAACCGGTCAAGGGGCGTATGTTACCAAACGCTCTTGGTCGAGTGACCGTGATTGATGATAGCTATAACGCAAATCCTGCATCGGTGGGGGCAGCAATTGACTGGCTTCAAGAAATTAAAGGAAATCGCTGTTTAGTACTGGGCGATTTGGGCGAATTAGGCGACAATGCCGCCCTTTTGCATCGTGAGCTTGGGGAGTTAGCCAAAGCGAAAGGCGTTAATGCGCTATTTTGTGTCGGCACGCTAAGCGAGGGTGCGAGTCATGCTTTTGGTTCCAACCATTACCACGATATAGACGATTTAGTTGCAGGCTTAATTCAATACATTAACGAATTACCTGCCGAAATTACCGTGTTAGTGAAAGGTTCTCGTAGTGCGAGAATGGAACGTGTAGTAGAAGCTTTAACAACGGCCTATGGTCGCGGGGAGTTTGTTTAATGCTGGTTTACCTGGCTGAGTATTTAACCCAATTTTACACAGGGTTTAATGTATTTTCATATGTGACCTTTCGAGCCATTTTAGGCTTGATGACGGCAATGGTGTTTAGTCTTTGGTGGGGACCAAAGATGATCGAACGTTTGCAGCTGATGCAGATTGGTCAGGTCGTACGTAACGATGGCCCTGAATCGCATTTCAGTAAGCGTGGCACGCCGACTATGGGGGGGTTACTGATCCTTGCTGGTGTGTTTATCAGTGTATTGCTTTGGGGCGATCTTGGTAGCCGCTATGTGTGGGTTGTGCTATTCGTTTTGGCAACTTTCGGCCTAATTGGCTTTATCGATGATTACCGTAAAGTTGTTAGAAAGGACACCAAGGGACTGATCGCTAAGTGGAAGTATCTGCTGCAGTCTTTGGCTGCTCTGGTGATTGCTGTTTACCTTTACGCATCGGCGCAAAGCCCAGGAGAGACCCAATTAGTGGTGCCATTCTTTAAAGATGTGATGCCACAGCTTGGCGGATTCTTTATCGTACTGGTTTACTTCACGATTGTCGGCTCAAGTAATGCGGTGAACTTAACCGATGGCTTAGACGGCTTGGCTATTATGCCAACGGTTATGGTTGCAGCAGCATTTGCCTTGATTGCCTACCTTTCTGGTCACGTTCAGTTTGCTAACTACTTGCACCTGCCTTATCTGCCGGGAGCGGGTGAACTCGTGATTGTATGTACGGCGATTGTGGGCGCAGGCTTAGGCTTCTTATGGTTTAACACCTACCCAGCACAAGTATTTATGGGTGACGTAGGCTCACTATCTTTAGGCGCGGCACTAGGTGCTATCGCAGTACTAGTACGTCAAGAGATCTTATTGGTGATTATGGGCGGCGTCTTTGTGATGGAGACGGTGTCGGTGATCTTGCAGGTGGGTTCGTACAAGTTACGCGGCCAGCGCATCTTCCGTATGGCACCTATTCATCATCATTATGAGTTGAAGGGCTGGCCGGAGCCACGAGTCATTGTTCGTTTTTGGATTATCTCTTTGTTCCTAGTTCTACTTGGACTAGCAACCTTGAAATTGAGATAACTGACTTAAATTAGATTACAGATTTTAATTTAAATAACGGGATTAGATAGGTCTGATATGGCGCAGCAATATTCACACATAGTTTTAGGTTTGGGTGCAACAGGTTTGTCTGTTGTGCGTTACCTGTGTGGGCAAGGGATTGTTCCTTTAGTCATGGATAGTCGAACTCAACCGCCAGGCGCTGATAGCTTGGCAGCAGAGTTTCCTCAGGTTGAGTTAGTCACTGGTGGCTTTGACTGTCGTTACTTGGTGCAGGCACAGCAGATCATCATTAGCCCAGGTATTGCGTGCGAAACCCCAGAGGTTAGGGTTGCATTTGATATGGGAATTGAGGTGATCGGTGATGTCGAGCTGTTTGCTCGTGCGGTGGCCGAAACATCAGCCAAGGTTATCGGTATCACTGGCTCTAACGGCAAAACCACAGTCACCACCTTAGTGGGTGAGATGGCTAAAGCCAGTGGCTGCTCCTATGCCGTTGGTGGCAATATCGGTGTGCCAGCACTGGATCTACTCCTCGAGCCTAAAGATCTATATATCCTAGAGCTATCGAGTTTCCAGTTAGAAACGACCCATAGCTTGCAGTGCGTTGCGGCAACTTGTCTGAATATTAGCGAAGACCATATGGATCGCTATAGCGATCTTGAGTCATATCGTCAGGCCAAGCTTAAGCTCTATAAGCAGAGCAAAATGGTGCTATTTAATCGTGAAGATGCGCTAACGATACCGAACAACCCAACCAATCAACAAAGCTTCGGTTTAGATGCTCCAGAGGTTGATGATTGGGGGATTGCTGGCGGCATGATAGTGCAAGGTAGTAGCCAGATAATGCCTGTCAGCGATGTTTCACTGGTTGGTAGCCATAACCATGCCAATATCATCGCTGCGATGGCGTTAGCCACTGCTGCGGGGATTGAGCGTGATTTTCAGATAGAGGTTGCCAAGTCATTTTTAGGCCTTGCTCATCGCTGCGAAGTGGTTGCTGATATTGCCGGTGTGACTTATGTCAATGACTCTAAGGCGACGAACGTCGGTGCTACGGTTGCGGCCATTGACGGCTTAAGCGAGCACTTAGGCGAATTAATTTTAATCGCTGGCGGCGATGGTAAAGGCGCAGACTTTAAACCGCTAGAGCCGGTGCTAGAGAAGGTGAGCCAGCTAATCGTTTTAGGTAAAGACGGTGACAAAATCGCAGCATTAAAACCTGGGGCGATAAAAGTTACCACCTTGGCTGAGGCCGTGACAAAGGCCAATGAGTTAGCTACGGCTGGTGATATTGTTATTTTGTCACCCGCTTGCTCAAGCTTAGATATGTACCCCAACTTTATGGCTCGTGGAGATGAGTTCCGCAGCTTAGTTGATGCGCTCCATGGCGAGTAGTGAGAAGCAATTAAGCCTGTTTGGCAATCGGCTGAAATGGTCGTTGCCGAATCTGTTTAGTGATAACTCTGCGCCAGGGATGCAGTTGTACGATAGAGCATTGTTATTTGCTGTATTGTCGTTGATCTGTTTTGGCTTTGTTATGGTGATGTCAGCCTCCATGCCAGAGGCGCAGACTTTAACGGGAAACCCGTTTCATTTTGTTTGGCGTCATGGCGCCTACCTTGTGGGCTGTGTAATCATTGCCGCAGTGGTATTGCAGGTTGAGATGCGCCATTGGCAAAATTTTAGCCCCCTGCTGTTGCTGGTCGTGGGCATCATGCTGGTGGCTGTACTGATTGTCGGTACTACGGTAAACGGGGCGACCCGTTGGCTGTCTATCGGGCCAATCCGTATTCAGGTGGCCGAGATAGCTAAGTTTGCTTTTGCCATCTATATGGCAGGTTATTTAGTAAGACGCCACCAAGAGATCAGGGAAAATGCTAAAGGTTTCTATAAGCCGATTGCCGTTTTTGCCGTGTATGCGTTTTTGATTTTGATGCAGCCTGACTTAGGGACGGTTGTGGTGCTGTTTGTTGGCACAGTTGGTTTGCTGTTTTTAGCTGGAGCACGATTACTGGATTTCTTTGCCTTGATTCTTACGGGGATCTTGGCATTCGTAGCTCTGGTGTTACTCGAGCCATATCGTATGCGACGAGTTACCTCGTTTCTTGACCCATGGCAGGATCCGTTTGGTAGCGGTTACCAGCTTACACAGTCACTGATGGCCTATGGGCGCGGCGATTGGTTTGGTCAGGGCCTAGGTAACAGTATTCAGAAGTTGGAGTATCTGCCAGAGGCGCATACCGACTTTATCTTCGCGGTAATTGGCGAAGAGCTTGGTTTTATCGGCATTATTGCCGTGTTATCTGTGTTGCTGTTTGTGGCACTACGGGCTATCAAACTGGGCAACATGTGTTTGGCACTGGAGCGTGCATTTGAAGGCTATTTAGCCTATGGCATCGGGATCTGGATCTGTTTCCAGACGGTGGTTAACGTCGGTGCCAGTATCGGTATGTTGCCAACCAAAGGGTTAACCCTGCCATTTATCAGTTATGGCGGTAGTAGTTTATGGGTGATGACGGCGGCAGCGATGATGCTTATCCGAATTGACCATGAAAGAAGATTGAGTGTTATCCAGGCCATCGAAGGCCGGACAAGCAAATAATGAGTGAAATGATGACTAACCAAGCTGAAGAAAAACGCATTTTAATCATGGCTGGTGGTACCGGCGGTCATGTGTTTCCTGCGTTAGCAGTAGCTAAGTATTTAAGCCAGCAAGGCTGGAAAGTACGTTGGTTAGGCACGGCTGAGCGAATGGAAGCGAGGCTTGTGCCTCAACATGGCTTTGATATCAACTTTATCGATATTAAGGGTGTGCGTGGTAATGGCTTAATGCGTAAGTTGGCGGCGCCTTTTAAGATACTGCGTTCGGTGATGCAAGCGCGTGCGGTGATCAAAGACTTTAAACCCGATGTGGTGATGGGCATGGGCGGCTTTGCCAGTGGTCCTGGTGGTGTAGCGGCAAAACTGTGCGGTATCCCACTGGTGTTACATGAGCAAAATGCTATCCCAGGCATGACCAATAAACTGCTCTCGCGCATTGCATCAGAGGTTTTGTGTGCCTTTGAAGGCACCTTTACCGATGTTAAGGCGGAAACCGTTGGTAACCCCATCCGTAAAGAGCTGATCGCCTTAGGGGAGCAGCGTGAATACTCCTGTGACGATGACTCATTAAAGGTACTCGTTGTTGGCGGTAGCTTAGGGGCGAAGATTTTTAACGATGTGATGCCGAGTGTGTTAGAGGGGGTTAGCAAGACTCACTCTATGACGGTTTGGCATCAAGTTGGCCGTGATAACCTCGCATCAGTGAAGGCGGAATACCAGCGACTTGGCCAAGATGGCAGTGTCAGTGTTGCCGAGTTTATCGATGATATGGAA
Organism: Shewanella schlegeliana; assembly: GCF_016765635.1. GTDB lineage: Bacteria > Pseudomonadota > Gammaproteobacteria > Enterobacterales > Shewanellaceae > Shewanella > Shewanella schlegeliana. The sequence goes on along the minus strand of NZ_JAESVD010000009.1, from coordinate 11,309 downwards.
GCGGCTTACCGTTGGGCTGATGTGGTGGTATGTCGCTCTGGCGCATTAACCGTATCTGAGTTGGCGGCCGTAGGCTTACCGAGCTTATTGGTGCCTTACCCACATGCGGTAGATGATCATCAAACCAAGAATGCCAAAGTTTTAGTCAACGCTGGGGCCGCTTTCCTGTTGCCACAGCCGATAGTAGATACTAGCAAGCTGATGACAAAATTGTCGATGCTGGCTTCTGATAAACAAGAATTATGCAATATGGGCCGACGTGCTCGAGACGTCGCGATCTTAGATGCAACGCAAAGAGTCGCAAACGTCTGTATTCGATTAGCACAAAAGGGTTGAGATGAGTAACAAAGCAGAGAAGTATTCGCAGCTAAGATCCATGATCCCTGAAATGCGCAGGGTTAAGCACATCTATTTCGTTGGAATAGGTGGTGCAGGTATGGGCGGCATAGCGGAAGTGCTTGTTAATGAAGGTTACAAGTTAAGTGGTTCTGATATCGCACCGAGCGCGGTAACTGAGCGATTAACTCAACTTGGCGCGACTATCTATATTGGCCATGATGCCAGTCAGGTAAAAGATGTCGATGTCGTCGTTGTTTCTACGGCGATTAGTGCTGATAACCCAGAGCTAGTGGCAGCAAAAGAGCTAAGGATCCCTGTGGTACGCCGCGCTGAGATGCTAGCGGAGCTGATGCGTTACCGTCACGGTGTTGCCGTTGCGGGTACTCACGGTAAAACGACCACGACCAGTTTGATCGCTAGTGTTTACGGCCAAGCTGAGCGCGATCCAACATTTGTGATCGGTGGCTTGCTTAATAGTGCGGGCACCAACGCCAGATTAGGTCACAGTCGTTATCTTATCGCCGAAGCGGATGAGAGCGATGCGAGTTTCTTGCATCTGCAGCCGATGGTTAGCGTAGTAACCAATATCGAAGCCGATCATATGGACACTTATGAAGGCGATCTAGAGAAGCTTAAAACGACGTTTGTCGACTTCCTGCATAACCTGCCTTTCTATGGTGTTGCGGTTGTTTGTATCGATGATCCTATCGTGCGTGAGCTTATTCCGCGTATTGGTCGTCGTATCGTGACTTACGGCTTTAGTGAAGATGCAGATGTTCGTGCGTTAGATTTCAAGCAGACAGGCTATAGCTGCGAGTTTACCGTTAGACGTGCAGGTCTCGAAGATCTGCAGTTATCGGTTAACCTGCCGGGTGAGCACAACGTATTGAATTCGCTGGCTGCGATTGCGGTTGCGACTGAAGATGACATTGAAGATGAAGCGATTATTGCTGCTCTGGCTGAGTTTCAAGGTATCGGCCGTCGCTTTCAGCAGATCGGTGAGTTCGCGACAAGCAAGGGCGAGATTAAGTTGGTTGATGACTATGGCCATCACCCAAGCGAAGTTGCAGCAACCATTAAGGCTGCAAGACTAGGTTGGCCAGAGCGCCGCTTAGTAATGATTTATCAGCCACATCGTTATAGCCGTACTCGCGATCTGTATGAAGACTTTGTTGAAGTCTTATCGCAAGTCGACTGCTTGTTGATGCTTGATGTTTATGCAGCGGGTGAAGCGCCAATTCCAGGTGCCGATAGCCGTGCTCTATGTCGCTCTATTCGAGTGCGTGGTCAGGTTGAGCCTGTGTTCGTTGCCAGCACCGAGCAGTTAGAAACGGTATTGCCAGAGATCTTACAAGATGGTGACCTACTGCTGACTCAAGGGGCAGGTAGTATTGGATTGTTGTCACGTAGTCTTGCCGAGTCAAATCTAGGTTTTGATAGTGCGGCAACAGATGAAAAAAATGCGTAATTTTGAGCAATATAGCTTTAGTTACACATCAAATTTTGACGCTTGGAATAAGGGCTATATAATGGCCGGTTTTCCGAGGTTACGGTTGCAAAAGGAAGCCTAAAGGTGTCTTGGCGCGAGAAAGGTCAGCGTGTTCGAGTTTTGCTTTCGCAAGCCGATTGGTATCTGTGTTTCGGGGTGGGGTTTTTACTGTGTGTATTGGTAGGTTTATCGATGGCAGTAATGAAACTAGATTCCGTGCTAAACGATGCCGATGCGCTACCTATTGAAGCAGTTGCGATTAGCGGAGAGCGGTTATACACCGATGACAAGGAGATCCAAGTTGCACTGCAGGATTTAATGCAGCGAAGCTTTTTCTCCGCCGACGTTAATCAAGTGCAAGATGCGTTAGAAGCCTTGCCTTGGGTGTATCAAGCCTCAGTAAGACGAGAGTGGCCTGCTAAATTGAAGGTCTACCTGGTGGAACAAAAGCCAGTTGCACATTGGAATGGTGATGATTGGCTCAATATTTATGGCGAAGTGTTTGATGCACCAGCAAAAGAAGGTATACCTAACTTACCTTTGTTGACCGGGCCTGAAGAGCAAAGTAAGTCGGTGCTAACTACTTACCAGCAGTTAGGTGAACTATTAAGAATTAATGGCTTTAACTTACAGAGTTTAAGTTTGAGCCCGAGACATGCTTGGCACGCACAACTCAATAACGGTATTAAGTTGGAGTTGGGTCGCGAAGACAAGATGGCAAGGATACAAAGATTTATCCACGTCTACCCGCAACTTGCTAAGCAAGATAAACAGGTAGCGATTGTGGATTTGCGCTACGACACAGGTTTGGCCGTAGGTTGGGATGATGCAAAGAAAGAGAGCCGTTAATTAATGACCAAGAATCTAGATAGAAATCTGATCGTGGGATTGGACATAGGGACATCAAAGGTCGCTGTGATCATTGGTGAAGTGTTGCCTGACGGTGAGATTAGTATTGTCGGCCTGGGAAACCATCCTTCAAGAGGCATGGATAAAGGTGGCGTTAACGATCTCGACTCTATCGTCCGCAGTGTGCAAAGAGCACTGGATCAAGCCGAGTTAATGGCAGATTGCCAAGTCTCTTCGGTTTACTTGAGTATTTCTGGTAAGCATATCGAGTGTCAGAATGAAAACGGCATGGTATCTATCAACGACGAAGAGGTGACTCAGGAAGACGTTGACAATGTGATCCATACGGCGCGCTCGGTTAAGATCCCAACGGAACGTCGTATCTTGCATGTGCTGCCGCAAGAGTACGCAATCGATGTGCAAGACGGCATTAAGAGCCCTATTGGCATGTCAGGCATGCGTATGGAAGCTAAGGTACATATTGTGACTTGTGCCAATGATATGGCTAAGAACATCACTAAGAGCGTTGAGCGCTGTGGCTTAAAAGTCGATGACCTCGTGTTTTCAGCAATTGCTTCGGCCGACTCTGTGCTAACTGATGATGAGAAAGACTTAGGTGTCTGCTTGGTCGATATGGGCGGCGGAACAACGGATATTGCAGTTTATACCAATGGTGCATTGCGTCATTGCGCAGTGGTGCCGGTTGCGGGTAATCAGGTGACTAACGATATCGCCAAGATATTCCGTACACCTTTATCTCACGCAGAACAGATTAAGGTACAGCACGCCAGCGCTCGTAGCGCTATGGTGAGCCGTGAAGACAGCATTGAAGTGCCTTCAGTTGGTGGTCGCCCTTCACGTAGCATGTCACGTCACACGCTGGCGGAAGTGGTTGAGCCGAGATACCAAGAGTTATTTGAACTGATCTTAAAGCAGTTACGTGACAGCGGACTCGAAGATCAAGTTGCGGCAGGCATTGTTATTACCGGTGGTACGGCATCGATTGAAGGTGCGGTAGATATTGCCGAGGCAACGTTTGGCATGCCAGTAAGAATGGCGCAGCCGTTGCCAGTTAAAGGTTTGCATGAATATGTGGATCAGCCAATTTACTCTACCGGAGTAGGGCTGCTTCACTATGGTGCGCGCAGAGTGATCGAGCGTCAGTTCGAGCGTCCTGAGCGACAAGGGGTCACCAGTCTTTGGAATCGGGTCCAAAGTTGGTTTAAAGGCGAGTTTTAGTTAATAACGCAGGCAGAACGGAGAAAAGACCATGTTTGAGATCATGGATAGTCATTCAGACGAAGCGGTGATTAAGGTCATCGGTGTCGGTGGCGGTGGCGGTAACGCTGTCGAGCATATGGTTAAACACAACATCGAAGGTGTTGAGTTTGTGGCAACAAATACTGACGCACAAGCGCTGCGTAAGTCTGCTGCATCAACCACAATTCAATTGGGTCGCGATGTAACTAAAGGTTTAGGGGCTGGCGCAAACCCTGAAATCGGTCGTCTAGCGGCAGAAGAAGACAAAGAAAGCATTCGTAATGCGATTAAAGGATCGGACATGATCTTTATCGCTGCGGGTATGGGCGGTGGTACTGGTACCGGTGCTGCACCAGTGGTTGCAGAGATTGCACGTGAAGAAGGTATTCTGACCGTTGCAGTAGTAACTAAGCCTTTCCCATTCGAAGGCAAGAAGCGCATGACTTATGCTGATCAAGGTATTGAGCAGCTAGCTAAGCATGTGGACTCGTTAATTACTATTCCAAACGAAAAGCTACTTAAAGTGCTAGGCCGTGGAACCTCGTTATTAGATGCGTTTGCTGCTGCTAACAACGTACTACTTGGCGCTGTTCAAGGTATTGCAGAGCTAATTACTCGTCCAGGCCTAATCAACGTCGATTTCGCCGACGTAAAAACCGTGATGTCAGAAATGGGTAATGCCATGATGGGCACAGGTGTAGCAAGTGGTGAAGATCGCGCAGAAGAAGCGGCAGAAGCTGCTGTGGCTAGTCCGCTACTAGAAGATATCGATCTTGCTGGTGCTCGCGGCGTACTGGTTAATATTACTGCTGGTATGGATATGAGTATCGAAGAATTCGAAACTGTAGGTAACCATGTTAAGGCTTATGCGTCTGATAACGCGACAGTCGTTGTGGGTGCGGTTATCGATCCAGAGATGTCTGACGAGCTACGTGTAACCGTTGTTGCAACGGGTATCGGTGCAGAGAAAAAGCCTGATATTCAGCTTGTCTCTAAGCCAGCTCCGCGTCCAGAGCCAATCGTACCGGTCGAGACTCGCATTGAACCAGAAGATACGATTGCACCAACTATATCTCATGGTAATACGGCACCGGCAGCTCAAGCACAAGTGGCGACACCTGTGACAGAGAAAAAGAACGAACTTGACTACTTAGATATTCCAGCATTTTTGCGTAAGCAAGCTGATTAACTTAAGTGTTAATAAATAGTTAAGAAATATAAGGCAATACTAAAGTGTTGTCGAAAAGCTGAGTGAATTTTGGTGAATTTGCAAAGATATGCTAAGATATCCGACCAGCATAGCCTACACACGTCTAAAAAGTGTGTGGTTAGTGCTTTTTTGTTGAGATTATAAACGGGTAAATACATGATTTTTCAAAGAACTGTCAAAGAAATGGTTAAGACTACTGGTGTTGGATTGCATTCCGGCAACAAGGTGACTTTGATCATTAAGCCCGCACCAGTTAATACCGGCATTAAGCTAGTTCGTACCGATTTGACGCCAGCAGTGGAAATTCCCGCTGTTGCCGAGCAAGTGCGTGAGACGACTATGTGTACAGCTTTGGTAAATGACGATGGTGTTCGTATCTCAACAATTGAGCATCTATTTGCAGCGCTAGCCGGATTAGGTATTGATAACGCCGTTATCGAAGTTGACGCGCCTGAAATTCCAATTATGGATGGCAGTGCGAGTCCGTTTGTATTCCTACTGCAATCAGTTGGTATTCAAGAGCAGAGCGCAGCTAAGAAATATATCAAAATCACTAAACCAATTCGTGTTGAAGACGGTGATAAGTGGGCTGAGTTGAAACCATTTAAAGGTTTCAGAGTCGATTTTGCAATTGACTTTAATCACCCAGAGATCGCTCGTAGCCAACAGCATATGGTTATGGATTTTTCATCATCAGCTTTTGTTAAAGATATCAGCCGCGCAAGAACCTTTGGTTTTATGCGAGATATCGAGTATCTAAGAGCCAATAATCTTGCACTAGGCGGCAGCATGGAAAATGCTGTTGTACTTGACGAATATCGCGTCCTCAACCCCGATGGCCTGCGTTATGAGGACGAGTTCGTTAAGCACAAGATCCTTGATGCTTTTGGTGATCTGTATGTCGCAGGTCACGCCATTGTTGGCGAATTCTGCGCATACAAAACAGGGCACGCACTAAACAACCAGTTGGTACGTGCCATGCTTGCACAGCAAGATGCATGGGAAATCGTGAGTTTTGAAAAAGAAGCCGACGCTCCCGTCAGCTTCTCAGTACCAGCAGGTGCTGTATTCGCTTAACGGCGAATTAAGATTGCCTTGAACGGCTGGCTAATGCAGCCAGCCGTTTTAGTTTTACCGCTAATGTCCCCTCAGTATGTTCAGCTAATGCCTCAATATGAGCGGCGGCATTTTCACTAATAAGGTTGTGAGCGGCCTTGGGTTTTGTTTCATACATTAACAAGCTTGGGTTGACTTTAACCTCGATTGCGGTAAGCATGGGTAGCGTTTCGGCTTGTAGCAATTGTAGTATTTTGGGTTTTTGGAAGTTAATTCTCGCCGCCCATGCAGCCGTAGTTGTTTCAATAACCAAGATCCCTTGACGTAAATTGGCAACCTTTAGTTGCTCTGTCACTGGACCAGTTAGCACTTGTTTCACGTAGTGATCTAAGTGTAATAACAGTTCTGCCTTTTCAGCTAAATTGGGCATAGTGCCTTGCTGATGCAGTAATTGACTGAGATCCTGAGGGGGCTTTTTCATATGATAATAAAATGGCTTAATTAGGCTATGAGTGTAACAGTTTTTATTCAAGGTCGAAATGGTGCCACCCGCTGGCAACCAGGAAAGCGTTGGCTGCTATTGCCTATACTGCTCATTGCAGCAGGTGCGGGCCTTTATCAGCACAATGCTAAGCAACTTACACAGCAACAAGCTAATGTCGATAGCGAGCGTACGGCTCGTGAAGAACAAAAGGATGAGTTAATCGCGCTGAAGAGTGCAACGGAAACTCAACTCTCGATGTTGGTGGCTCATGTCGCCCGTATGCAGGCTAAACTCACGCGTTTAGAAGCTTTGGGTCAGCAAGTTGCAGTAAATAATCAATTAGAAGATCAATTTGATTTCTCTTCAGAAGTCGGTGTTGGTGGTATCAGTGAATTAGGTACTAACATCGAACTCGATCAGCTTATCGCCGATATGGATAAGCTGGTATCTCGAATAGATAATAATAATGTTCAGCTTTCACTACTTGAAACGGTAGCATCTAATCTCCATATAGATGAAGAACGTTATATATCTGGGCGACCAATTCAAAAAGGTTGGTTATCTTCGCCCTACGGTTTACGTAATGATCCTTTTAACGGTAAACGCACGATGCACAAAGGCATCGACTTTGCCGGAAAAGAGGGCGTCGATGTAATCGCAACAGCAGGTGGCGTGGTTACATGGGCGGACAAGATGTTTGGTTATGGTGAGTTAGTCGAAATTGATCATGGAAATGGTCTCAGTACTCGCTATGGGCACAATAAAGCTTTGTCAGTAAATGTGGGTGATGTGGTCGCTAAAGGCGATAAAATCGCTGTTATGGGGAGTACTGGGCGCTCAACAGGGCCTCATGTACACTATGAAGTGTTGCGCGGTGGACAACAGATAGATCCGCAAAAATATGTCTACCGCAAGGCAGGGTAATCGTAAAATCGGCTTTCAGGCTCTAAAAGGGACTTGGCCAATAACATAGAAGTGGTTCAGATGTTTGGTAAATTACTGACAAAAGTATTTGGTAGTCGCAACGATCGTACACTTAAAGCGTTTGGTAAAGTCGTTAACAAGATTAACGCACTAGAAGCTGAGTATGAAAAGCTATCGGATGAAGAATTAAAAGCAAAAACCGCCCACTTCCGCGAGCGTTTAGACGGTGGTGAATCATTAGATGGTGTTTTACCAGAAGCATTTGCTACGGTACGTGAAGCGTCGAAGCGTGTCTTTGAGATGCGTCACTTCGATGTACAGCTTATCGGTGGTATGATTTTGGATAGTAACCGTATCGCAGAAATGCGTACCGGTGAAGGTAAAACCTTAACGGCAACTCTGCCAGCCTATCTAAATGGTCTAACAGGTAAAGGCGTACACGTTATTACAGTGAACGATTACCTTGCTGGACGTGATGCTGAAAATAACCGCCCTCTTTTTGAATTCCTAGGCCTAACAGTTGGTGTTAACGTAGCGGGTCTTGGACAGGTTGAAAAGAAAGCTGCTTATGATGCTGATATCACCTACGGCACAAACAACGAATTCGGTTTCGATTACCTACGTGACAACATGGCGTTCTCACCTGCAGAGCGTGTACAACGTCCGCTTCATTACGCTCTAATCGACGAAGTCGACTCGATCCTTATCGATGAAGCACGTACGCCGTTAATTATTTCTGGTGCCGCTGAAGATAGCTCTGAGCTGTACATCAAGATCAACACACTGATCCCTAACCTTATTGCTCAAGAGAAAGAAGATACTGAAGAGTATATTGGTGAAGGCGATTACTCAGTTGATGAGAAGTCAAAGCAAGTGCACATGACTGAACGTGGTCAAGAGAAGGTTGAAGTCTTACTGACTGAACGCGGTATGCTTGCAGAAGGTGACTCACTGTATTCGGCAGCCAACATCTCTCTACTTCACCATGTGAATGCAGCACTACGTGCACACACATTATTTGAAAAAGATGTCGACTATATCGTTCAAGACAACGAAGTTATTATTGTCGATGAGCACACTGGCCGTACTATGCCGGGTCGTCGCTGGTCTGAAGGTCTACATCAAGCGGTTGAGGCGAAAGAAGGCGTTCATATTCAGAATGAAAACCAAACTTTGGCATCGATTACCTTCCAGAACTTCTTCCGTCAGTATGAAAAGCTTGCCGGTATGACGGGTACTGCTGATACCGAAGCATTCGAATTCCAACACATCTACGGTCTTGATACGGTAGTTGTTCCGACTAACCGCCCTATGGTTCGTAAGGATCATGCGGATCTGGTTTATCTTACAGCTGAAGAGAAGTATGCCGCTATCGTAAAAGATATCGTTGGTTGTCGTGAACGTGGCCAGCCAGTATTGGTTGGTACCGTTTCGATTGAGCAGTCAGAACTACTACACAGCTTATTGAAGAAGGAAAAGATCCCTCACGAGATCTTGAACGCTAAGTTCCATGAGCGTGAAGCGGACATCGTTGCTCAAGCGGGTCGTACTGGTGCGGTAACGGTAGCAACTAACATGGCAGGTCGTGGTACCGATATCGTGTTAGGTGGTAACTGGAACATGGAGATCGAAGCACTAACCAACCCTACTGATGAACAGAAGGCTAAGATTAAGGCTGACTGGAAGATTCGTCATGATGAAGTGGTTGAGGCGGGTGGTCTACATATCCTAGGCACTGAGCGTCACGAGTCTCGCCGTATCGATAATCAGTTACGTGGTCGTTCTGGCCGTCAGGGTGATGCGGGTTCATCTCGTTTCTATCTGTCTATGGAAGATAGCTTAATGCGTATCTTTGCTTCTGACCGTGTTTCTTCAATGATGAAGAAGTTGGGTATGGAACAAGGTGAAGCGATTGAGCATCCATGGGTGTCACGTGCTATCGAAAACGCACAACGTAAAGTTGAGGCTCGTAACTTCGATATCCGTAAGCAGCTACTTGAATTCGATGATGTGGCTAATGACCAGCGTCAAGTTGTTTACGCACAGCGTAACGAGTTGATGGATGCTGATAGCATCCAAGATACAATTACCAATATTCAGGAAGATGTGGTTAATGGTCTAGTCGATCAATATATTCCGCGCCAGTCTGTAGAAGAACTTTGGGACGTAGAAGGTCTAGAGAAGCGTCTTCAGCAAGAATATGCAATGAATTTGCCTATTCAAGAGTGGTTAGATAAGGAAGACGACCTACACGAAGAGACATTGCGTGAGCGTATTGTTGAGACGTGGGTTAATGCATATAAAGCTAAAGAAGAGATGGTAGGCGAGCAAGTACTACGTCAATTCGAAAAAGCGGTAATGCTACAAACCTTAGATGGTCTTTGGAAGGAACACCTTTCAGCGATGGATCACCTGCGTCAAGGCATCCACTTGCGTGGCTATGCACAGAAGAATCCAAAGCAGGAGTATAAGCGCGAGTCGTTCGAGCTATTCCAGCAAATGCTTGAGTCATTAAAGCACGATGTCATTAGTATCTTGTCTAAAGTACAAGTGCAGGCACAATCTGATGTAGAAGAGATGGAAGAGCGTCGTCGTCAAGAAGATGCAAAGATCCGTCGTGACTACCAGCATGCCGAAGCTGAAGCTTTGGTTGGTGCAGAAGAGAGTGCGGCACTCGCAGCGACTCAACCCGTTGTTCGTGATGGTGAGAAAGTTGGCCGTAACGATCCATGCCCATGTGGTTCTGGTAAAAAGTATAAACAGTGCCATGGTAAGCTAAGCTAATAATCGCACTACAATGGTATAGATAGAAGGGGGACTTAATATAAGTCCCCCTTTTTTATTACTCTTATCTATATTCAGCAAAGTGAGCTGTTACAGAGCGCATTGGCGGTTTAGAGTAAGTTAAGCTATATATACTGGCTAGATTAAAGTGGCCAATATGCTCTAAGTGTTGCCAGAGTCTGTACCTTATCGAGTGTTCGTACTATTTAGATGCAGGGCTAGAATCGCTTAGGAGTGCGAAAAAACGACAACTTTGAAGCTGGTTGTGGATAACTCTGAGGGTAACTAGTGACTAAATTGTGCCTAACTAAATACCTTAAAAAAAGTCTGAAATTATAGGAAAAAGCGCTTGCGCTCTTTTTGAATCTCCCTATAATGCGACCCCACTGACACGGCGCAGCAGGCAACACGCCTAGCAAGCAGAGTTAGTAAGTTAACCTTCTTCGGAAAGATAACTCTCGTGACAAGCGGTTTAAGGACCTTCGGTGAAGACTTCTGATTAAGAATTCAACGCTTGAAAAACTTCTTAAAATAAACGCTTGACGCCAACAACGGGAAGTGTAGAATACGCCTCCTCAGCCAAACGACCTAAGCGTCTAAGGCGAAGTCTGAAAGATGACTTCACGCTCTTTAACAATATGACAAGCAAATCTGTGTGGACACTCACAGAGATTAAGTTATTCGAAATTGCTTCTAACGAAGCAATCAAAAATTTACTTAATGAATGAGTGTTCATAGCAATATGTAATACAGAATTCGTTGAGCCGCTGACCCTTTCGAGGTGAAGCAAAAAAACTTTAATTGAAGAGTTTGATCATGGCTCAGATTGAACGCTGGCGGCAGGCCTAACACATGCAAGTCGAGCGGTAACACAAGGGAGCTTGCTCCTGAGGTGACGAGCGGCGGACGGGTGA
>NZ_JAESVD010000008.1 GCF_016765635.1 Shewanella schlegeliana | reverse complement strand
TCCGACTCAAGAGATCGCAAGCATTGAATATCGATGTGTGATGCAAATTATTAGTGGTGGGGGTAGACTGTACTACTACGACAATTTTGACTGGTATTTATCCCGTCAATTTCCCCTAGTAATGACAAAGTGCGAGTGTTTTAGCCGTAATAAAAGAACATGTAGCGGCCATCGCTTAGGTGTGACAGCTTTAATTTGTCAACTTATGGTTATATTTTATGTCAGTATATGGTTATATTTTTTAGCTAAGCTATTGAAAGCCGGAAGCGACTTATGTCAGGTTATACTTGCAGCGACAGTCCAACTTAGATGCCATAATCTGTCTCTCCAGATTTCAATCAACTCACTTAAAGAGCGGTGGCCAAGTAATAGCGTATACGTAATAAAGTCGAGGGGGCTGAAGTGCCCCCAAAAAATAAAAGATTAAAGAAAGATAAAAGGGCATACACCAAAAGTCGGGTGCAAGCCATTAATTACCATATACCATCGTTTTCTTGATAAGAGTGCTTAGGCTTTAAGCAATACTCCCAATAAAGTGACTTAGAGCATGCCTTGTAGGACCTATAAATATTAAGAGATGAGCCCCATCCAGCAGTGCCCTTTTGAGTATATGGATAGCCATAGTTAAGAGTATTATGTAGGTTGAAATACAGATAATTGCCTGCTGCATCCTTAAACCTAATATTCTCTATAGGGTTTCCGTTATGAGCGTGACTATTGTCATCAATAGTCCAGCGCTGCTCTAAAGCGGAATCATTACATTTAGTCCAATATGCCCATTGCGATTTCCACTTAGAATCTCCGTGTGCTTGTCGAGAGGCTAGACACTTCCAGTATCGCTTTACAGAGACACCAGGGAAAATCGTTGTACCATAACTGAGCATAGACAATTGCTTCGTTACCATGTTGTAGTATGTTCTATTGCTGTATGACTCAGAATATCGTGATGGGGCAGGATAATACGCATCGCCGCTTATTCCACCCCAACTAATCCCTATTTCTCGAGTACCATAGCGAGGTAATGACGGGCTTTTGAAAAAACCATCCGTCATTTTGTTTGGAGATAATGATTCAGCAGAACCATATTGGTTGTTGTCACTGATCATGCCATACCATTTGTTATTAAACCGTATGTTTAACTCAGGTTTCAATGAAGGGTGAAGCTTTCCCTGTCTGATTATCCAAGTCTGGTAAGGATTCATTACATCGCAGGGCCAAAATTGAACGTAGTCCCACTTTGTGTTTCCTGCAATGACATTTTCTGGAGCGGTGAGGCATACTTGAATGCCATCCTTGTCAGCTGGAAAGACGATCCTACCTGCAATATCGTAATAGGCTTTTTGGGCTGAATCATTCTCATCGCAATTATTTGCCCAAAGATAACTCCTTGTCCAAATCGCGGCTTTTGTCACGTTATTCACTGGCTGTAAACAGTAACCCGCTGTAATCACTAGTTGACTCAAGATTGTCTGCCTGTTCGCAAGATCTATGGTTTTTAGTACGTCAGTGCTTAGATCACATCCTGGTGCTGCTGATTGAAAACTGTTACTTGGGCCAGAGCTAGGACCAACACCGGCACAACTTGATGAATAAGGGGCAGGAAGGACAGTCGTTGCATTTACTGTAGATGATTGATAATCCTGATAACCATATATTGTTGTAGGAACGTCATTTGTTAAAATCACATTATTAGTCTGAGGCGCTGGGATAGGTGGTTGGCTATAGTGTGGATTATAAACAATATCAGAAGTTTGCTCGAACCGTCTGTTCTCAATGTCAAACTCGAAACGTCTGGCGGCATAAATATGTTGAGCTGGAATCCCTCCTCGGACAATCCATTCATCTTCGTCTGAAAATGCTAAGAAGGAGTTTAAATCCCACCGAGCTCTATCCGTTGGCCCTATCCTTTGCAACGCATCCACCAACATCCAATTGACACTATAAGCATCAGATGAGGGACTTATTTGATAAATCCACTGTGTCTGTTGCCCCATAGGCATGGGAGCTATCCTTGCAGGAGGGACGATTTCAGTTTGCAAAAAATTTTCTACTGCTTGCAGGTTTCCTGAAACAGAAACCCATCCAGCGTTGCGGTGCTCTATCGGAGATGGCCGGACCGTTAGACCACCAAGATACTGTATAATATTGTTGTCAGCAGGTACTCCCCGGGAAGCTGCCCAGGTAGGGAATCCCGTGCCAGGCTGGCCGACCCCGAATATTTCGTGAGGGCTCCTTGTATCTGCTCGATAGAAATATTCTCCCGCTTGGGGCCCGACAGCATATGACGATGTGCTAAAAGTTAACGCCAGTACAATGAATAATGAACTAATCCACGCTCTTTGGAGCAAATTATTAATAAATAAATGCATAACGCCTCTTAATTAATTGTTAATTGTTTAAATGTTAGGACGCAACTATTCACAGGAATATTGTTGAGATATTCAGTTTTGCCACAAACTTGAATTGAGATACGACAGGGTGAGCTTGGCAGGCGCTTGTTATTGCAGGATAAAAGCGCTTTTTTTGATGTTTGTTATGCTCTTTTAAATATAATCTAAATTCACGGTTATGAACAATAGCTTAGCTTTCGGCTGGAACTGGAAAACTCAACATATACAGTAAACCTGTGACGATATTGCTTTACTTTAATAGTGTGACTTAAAAAAATTACACTAAACGTACCAGTTTACAATAGTAACTTTGGGTAGTTTTTATGCAGCTTTGGCTCGCTTGACACTCATAGTTAATGGCATGTTTTGGCTCTCTTATTAAACTTTAGTGAATACTGAAGCCGGAGATTATTATGCTACGGGCAAGAATTACCTTAATTAGCCTTGAAGGCAACTGCACAGGCATTTTTGGGAAGGACGCTTTAAGCCTCAAGCATTAACTTGATGAAACCTCAGAACTTGCCTGTAGGGCCTATGTAGAGCACTCTTTGTTAATTAAAGAGGCCTATTCGGGAAAAAATGGCTAAGACATTTGAATAATCAGACTGTAACCAGCTTGCAACGTAAGAGTGAATACCGTACTCAAAGGTAAGCAAGCATCTAAATTATTGCCATTCATGAGTAATGAAAAAAGCACCACCCAAAAGGTATCAACTTCTCGCTTCAAGATTATCTAACGCTTGTTAATGAAGCGGGTCGGAGCATCTGGATTGACAAATGAGGAGCCATTTCTGCTAATGCAGAAACATACTGAATAGACTTAATATCCCTAGTGATAATTGGATAATAATCACCTCTTAACTTGGCAAACTATTCCACGTCCCTGTAAGCACTCCACGGGAGTTAAATGACTATTGTGAACATAGAGAAGCGACAATGGCATTTCGCACGCTGCAGTAGTGTCTTCTGACTGATTAAGTTTTCAAACAATTCTTTTATTAAGTTTATAGAGCTATTCTATGAACTGATTTTTTACGTTTGAAATCTATGGCTTTTCAATAAAAAAATACCACTAATTGGTATTTTATGCTCTTTAATCGCCAATCTGAAAATATGATTTGATAGTTTAATATGGCTTGGAACCTAAAATGGGTAAATGGTATTATCTTGTTGATTTAATACGGGGCTTTGATGCTACTTCATGACGCCGTTTATTTTCTTTGTCTCCTGACCTGCTTTTTCGTCTTTGCTGTTATCGGCTTAACCGTCACAGCTTGAGTCGCCTTAGCTTGTACCGTTTTAGATTTAACCGATTTTAAAAGGATTTTATGAATATCTTGTATAAGTTATTTGTGGCGTTAAGCCTGTTTATTTCGGGATCCGTATTTGCTGCAGAGCCAGCCAAACGTATTGTTGCGCTTTCGCCACACTCGGTTGAGATGCTGTATGCCATTGGCGCGGGGGAGTCGATTGTTGCGACCACAGATCATGCCGATTTTCCCGAAGCGGCTTTAGCTATCCCACGCATTGGCGGCTATTATGGTGTTCAAATTGAACGGATCCTCGAGTTAGAACCCGATCTTGTGGTGGTGTGGGGCAGCGGTAATAAAGCCGAAGATATTACTCGTATTAAAGAGTTGGGCTTTCGTGTGTTTGATAGTAATCCGAGTACACTTGAAGCGGTGGCTGACGAGCTAGAATCTCTCGGTGAGCTGACGGGCCATCAAGTACAAGCTGCGAAAGTCGCTGATGATTACCGCCGCCAGCTTAAACAGTTGCGCAGCGATAACGCAGCCAAGCCTGAAGTGAGCGTGTTTTATCAGCTATGGTCTACTCCCTTGATGACGGTTGCTAAGAACAGCTGGATCCAACAGATCATAGCCGTATGTCATGGCGATAACGTATTTATCGATGCCGCCAGTGACTACCCACAAGTGAGTCTAGAGACTGTGGTACTCCAAGAACCTGAGGTGATATTACAGAGCCAGGATGAGGGCAATATAATCGGTGTTGATTGGAGTGAATGGGCCGAGATCCCTGCCGTTAAAAATGAGCATATCTACCAGCTCAACGCTGACTTGCTTCACCGTGCCGCTCCAAGAGCCCTGTTCGGCATAGAAGCCTTATGTGATGCGCTAGATAAGGCGCGTTAAAAGTGAGTTTTCCTACTCCACAAGCCTGTCCTGTTTAGGCTTGTTGCGGACACTAAACCTATCCGTCACGGCCTTTATCTATTGATTTGGGAAATACCATCCCTAAAGCCATTATTAAAGTCACGCTATATTGATATTTGTGATGTTTATCACATTTGTTTTTAGTGTTGAGTTCTACCATACCTACCTAGTGTGGTTTATATCTCTAGGTTAGCGTGCATGCCTAGAGTAAAAAAACTGTCAAGTCTCACTAAGCATTAGATTAAACCAAGAAATATTCACCTACAGGTAGTTATATTTTCATTGATGACCAATACTTGAGCTTGTATCGCTAATTCAAATTGCTGTATCTACTTTGATAAATAATCTAAAAATGGATTGATTAGTCAGGCTTGGCTTTCAATCAATTAGCTGATTCTTAAGGATATAATATGGAAAACCCAGTAAATACTATGCTCACAAAAGGCTGGAAATGGTTCGTCATAGTTGGTGTCGTGGTTACCCTTGCCGGCTTTCTTGCTATAAGTCTGCCTGTTGTCGCGGGGATGACTATCACCGCTATTATTGGCGCGATATTTTTAGTTATCGGTCTGGTGCAGGTCTATCACACTTTTAGTATTCCTAAATGGAAAGCCAAGTCATGGTATGTCATTAGCGCACTGTTTTATCTTATTGGTGGCATAATCATTCTTGTTGAGCCTTTTGTTGGCCTGTTTACCATTACGGTAATGATGGTCGTTATCATGCTGTTTAACGGGGTGACTAGGATGTTTTTTGGCTTCAATAGCCGAGGTCACTTAGATGGTTGGGGCTGGATTGCATTTAGTGGTTTGTTATCAACAGCGATAGCGGTCTACTTCTTGACTCTAATGAATAACCCCGAATTTTCACTATCTCTCTTAGGGATCTTCATTGGTGTCTCTTTCATCTTTGAAGGGATTAGCTTTATCTTCATCGGGACACAGATGAAAAAAGTCGTGCCTAAATAACCTTCGGCACTCGTATTTATTTCGCTTTAGCAGAACCTAGCTTTTAGGTTCTGCAGCTCTTCATACCTAGCAATTGTTTTCTTAAAGCCATCTATTAAACCTGCTTTCCCACAACAAGTGACGGCATAAATGCCGACCTACAGAAGCTTCTTGCTGTTGCTTTCTCGGCTTAGCTTTAATCTGTTTTCCTAGCACCTACATTCCTAGCGTCTAGAACTTGCTTTCCCAGTATTTACTTATATCGTCCTTTACCTATTCCACCATTCTATGTTTTAGTGCTGATTCAATCTTGCAGTCAAAAATGTTACTGCTAGCTAATGATTTAATAAAACAATAAGAAAGGAATCTCATTATGAGCACGTTACTCATCTGTCTGTTTATTGCCATGTTGCTGCCCTATGCAGCAAAAGGACCTGTTGCGGTGGCAATGGCTAAGCTTGGAGGTTATGACAATAACCACCCCCGTGATCAGCAGGCTAAACTTACAGGCTTTGGCGCTCGAGCCGTTGCAGCGCATCAAAATGCCTTCGAATCTCTGTTGATTTTTGGTTTATCTGTTTTGGCTGTAATAGCTACAGATAAGGTCAATGGTATAGCTGAAACTGCGGCAATTGTGCATGTGATTGCCAGAGTTGCGTATCAGTTTTTGTACTTGGTGGATAAAGGCACGCTGCGATCACTATCCTGGTTTGTGGCGATTTTTGCCTCATTTACCGTGTTTTGGCAGGCGGTTTAAAGAAGGCTCTAGGTTTAAAAGAAGGTTTTAGGTCCTAGGTAAAGCAAAGACGGTAAGAGCCGAACGGCCTGCGGCCTAGGGAACGTGACTTCGTCACTACGGAACGCTGCGCTTACGGAAAGGAAAAGAAAGGTCCTAGGTTCTAGGAAAAGCAGGGCTTAGGAAGAGCAAGAAAAGCATTGTCTGTTGTAGGCTGGGCTATAGCCCGTCACGCTTTGCTTTTCCTAGTAGGGCGAAGCCCGTCCTCGAAGCGAAGCGTCCTAGAATCTAGGTCCTTGTTTTAAAGCAAAGACGGTAAGAGCCGAACGGCCTGCGGCCTAGAAGCGAGGCGCATAGAACCTGCTTTTAAGTAGGTTGGGCTTTAGCCCATCAATGTGTAAAATCAAAGCTAATAAAAAGCCACCCTAAATAATAGAGTGGCTTCATACTGTTGCTAGAACCTAGAACCTAGAACCTAGAACCTAGAACCTAGAACCTAGAACCTAGAACCTAGAACCTAGAACCTAGAACCTAGAACCTAGAACCTAGAACCTAGAACCTTTAATACCCAAGCCGAGAACCTACCGCTTCATTTCTGGGTATTCAAACTCGTGGCACTGGTTACAGTAAACCTTGCTCTCTTTGTGCTCCATATGGCAGTAAGTACAAGGCAGGTCTGTGCCGTAGTGTAGGCTGTCATGTGGGTTTGGCTCTACATCGTGGCCAGAACCTGCTGGACGCTTAGTGAGTTCGGCTATATCGCTTGGTGTGCCGTGGCAGCTTTCACAGCTGCTTGCATCTGGAATGGTTTTACGCTTGGCTTCGCCATGGCAGAAGCTGCAATCAACCTTGCCGTTGTCACCTGTCATGATCTCTTGGTGGTAATCTTTAAGCTTCATCGCGTTGGCAGCTGGAATTGACATCAGCATCACCATACAGATAGCCGTTAGTACTCTTAACATCGTTAATCCTATTCTTTTTTTGGGCGCTTATGCCCAGTAATGTTGAAACACAATCTATGAATCAAAGCTTATTAATCAGAGCTTATTTATCAGAGTCTTACTCTTTGAGTGATAAGGCTTTCCTTAGCCTTGTTCACTCGTATTACAGCAATAGGTGGGAGTGGTACCTATCGCTGCAAGAGAGAGCATGAGGGGCTCATTTTATGCAGCCCTCATGGGCTTAGAACTGAGTAATAAAGTCGTATGACGCCTTAATATCTGGTGTGAATGGGCGGTCAACTTCAACAAATGGCACTTGCTTACGGAAAGCGTCATGCATAGCTTTGGTTGCTTCGCCCTGCTTGATGTTCTTGTCTGCAAGCTTGCGAAGATCGATAGCCTGAGTCGAGTGCATCAGCTCTAAGCCGTACATTACGTTGGTGTTATCAACAATCTGGATAAGTCTGTCAGACGCTAACTTTAAGTTAGTGAAGGTGTCTTCGATGTTGCCAGCGATTTGAATACCGTCGAACGATACTGGGTTAGCCAAGGCTTTATTACGTACCTGCATATCGACGAAGGTCTTTTGGATTGCACCAAATGCATGGCCATTGTTACCCGGTGCACTAAGGAAACGAGGTAGACGAGTAAAGTGGTCATCCGATAGGTGGATGGTGCGCATAGCACTGTTATGTGAAACGTGAGTCAGTGCGATGCTGAGTTGCTGTACGGCAAGTGCTACAGGCAGTGGTTCAAAGTTGGTAGTTGGGAACACGCCGCCTTTGCCCTCAACTAGATACTTAGATACCTGAGAGTTATTACCGTAGTCCTTACCTGCGCCCAGAATCACACCTGGGTTATCGTCAGAGTGGTTGATTTGGATATCAATCATCTGTCCAAGATCTGCTAGGGCTTTGTATGCGCCCGCAAATGTGTAGGCAGTGGTGCGATAGCTAAGTGGATCTTGTAGTGGACGTTCGCTGTTAGCGTCCCATAAGTAGCTACCTGATAGGCTGTTACGCACATCGGCAGTCGCTTCTTTTAGGTAAGGGAAAGGGCGAATATCGTTGGTCTGTGGCAAGAATGGCGACACGTTTCCGTTTAAGCCTTCAAGACTTAAGCTAAATACCGTTGGTGAGACTTCAAGCAGGTGCTTGGCATCGCGGTAGCCTTTCATCGCATAAGTGACGCCAACAGAGTTGTTCGACAGAATCGATAATGCATCTTTACCAACAGGGGCTAGAGGCTTAATGCCGGCTTTTTTCATCGCCTCGGCGCTGTTCATGCGCTCACCCTTGTAGATAACGTCCCACTCTCCAATCATGGCAAGACCAACATGAGAAGCAAGAAGGATGTCAGCTTCACCAACCGTGCCCTTAGATGGGATGATTGGTGAGATATCGTTATTTAGATAAGCTTGGTAAAGCTCGGCAACATAAGGCTGTACGCCAGTGTGACCCGACAAGATAGTGTTTAAGCGTACCGCGAGTGCGACACGGGTTAAACGTACAGGCATGGCTTCACCCACACCAGCACTGTGAGCACGAAGAGTACTGTAGTTGAATGACTCTGAAGCCTTTAATACTTCGGCGCTAAGTTCACCGTTAGCATCAAATAGCTTGTGATCTTTGTTTAGACCTACACCAACGGTTAGGCCGTAAACTGGCTTACCTAGGCGCGCCGCTTCCATCAATAGTTCGTGAGCTTTTACAAGCGTGCTAGCTGATTGCGGTGCGATTTTTACTTCGGCGCCATCGGCGATAGCCCAGGCTTGATCTTGAGTAAAGTGTTTACCATCGAGTACCACAGTGTCTGCAGCCATGGCTTGAGTCGCAGTGAGTGCGAGGGCGAGTGTAGTTAAGGCTGCATTTTTAGTAGTTTTCATATTCATCATTCCTATAATTTTTAAAATTTAGTAGCGACTAACTAAGCAAGTTTTAAGGTTACCGCTTGGCTTTCAGCGCAGTGGCGACCAGCATTTCGACCGGTTACAACCCCTTCTGCGACAGCACATGCGCCTAAGCGGCTCGCACCGTGAATACCGCCAGTGGCTTCACCGGCTGCATAGAGTCCTGGGATTGGTTTGTTGGTAACAAGATGTAGTACTTCTGATGCGGTGTTGACCTTAACGCCGCCCATGCAGTAGTGCACTTTTGGCCACATGCGTACGCCATACCAAGGACCTTTATCCAGTAACATAGCCTTTTGCATTGGGCGACCAAACTCACTGTCGTTGCCGTTAGTGACAGATTCATTCCAGCGAGCCACCTGATCTTTCAGTGCTTTTGCTGGCATGTTGTAGATTTTTGCTAGCTCTTCTAGGGTGTCAGCTTTCTTAATGACGTTGTATTTCAGACCCCAATCTAAGGTTTGCGCGTCTTTTGCACCTTCGGCATTAGTAAAGCCGATTGGATAAACAGGGTTACCTTGCTCGTCGCGGCGGGTCATGATGGCGTCAGCACGAGCTTTACGGTCTGCAAGCTCGTTAAAGAAACGCTCACCTGTACGCACATCAACTACAATGCCGCTTGGGTAAGTCGCGATAGTGTTGAACTGCGATGCAGTGCCGAAGCCTTTTTCATCTGGAGATGCCCATGGACCGAGTTGGATCTGATCTAAGTGAATTGGGTTTGCACCCAGTAGCATCATCTGCTTTAGTGCTTCAGATGTTGCGCCCGCATGGTTAGTTGAATCCAATTGATTGGTGTATTCAGGCTGCTGCATTTGGCGGTACTCAATATCGTTACCAAAGCCGCCAGTTGCCATGATGATGCCTTTACGGGCACCGATTTTAACCATTTTACCGGTGCGCTCTTTCGGGAAGTAATAGCCTTGACGCACATCGATACCGATAACGCGGCCAGTGTCATCTTTAATGAAGCCTTCAAGCTTGGCTTGGTTGCGCATTTCAATGCCGCTTTTCTTTGCCGCTTTAATCAGTGGGCGAATAATGCCAGCACCAGAGCTTTGTACGGTTTGTAGTACGCGTGGAATTGAGTGGCCGCCGAAGTGTTGTACGAATGGCTTCCATTCAACACCGTGGTCGATAAGCCACTCACAAGACTCAGCAGTGCCATTACACACAAGCTTTAGCATCTCGACATCGTTCATGCCGCGGCCTGACTCAAGCATATCGGCGACCATGACGTCGACTGAATCTTCGATACCTTCTTTCTTCTGCAGTGGCGAGCCTGCAACCGCCATAGCGCCACCGTTGATGGTAGAGTTACCGCCAAAGACTGGCATCTTGTCGATGACCATAACGCTTGCGCCACTCTCTTTTGCCTGTAACGCTGCAGACATACCCGCAAAGCCACTACCAACAACGATAACATCGACAACTTCGTCAAATTTTGCCTCGTCTAAAGAGACACAAGTGGCATTCGCAGATAAGGCAACCGTGCTACCAAGGCCTGCAACGGCCATCGCTGCACCGCCTTTTAGTAGTTGGCGTCGGCTAGGACTTGCCAGTTCTTTTACGTTCATCTATCTGTTTCCCTATGTATATTTTCTAATTATGTTTTTGAGCGTTTAAGCTCTAACTCATGCAGATGAAGTTGCAGTGACTGTGCCAACTACCTAATTTGCGGTATAAAGCCAATGATTTATGAACAGGATCCTGAAATCGCGAAATATCAAGATTTGTCGTCATGATATTTCGTGCTCATCCCGACATATCAATAATAAAGTGGGCATATAATTAAACGTTAAAATAGTGTTTGACACTTATAATGTAAAAAAGGTGAGCGGTTAACTATAAAACGGGAGTTTTGTATTCGATATAAGTAGAGTTGATAGTGGTTATTAATAGATATATTAGCTAATTAATTTGCTCGGTGGTAGGGGAGTTAAATAATTTATTGCTTATCTCGGTTATATTATAAATCGCATTTTATGAATTTCGTGTTTTTGGTTTTTTTATTAGCCACTACAGATAATGCGTTATAGGTGCTATTGAGAATTTACAGCTGTGATTATAAATTAGCCTTACATTGTTTGCAGCATCTAGATTGTAGCTTTGCAGCTGTTAATACCTAAGCTGTCTTAGCCATAAAGTAAGGGTAATCAATGTGTTGTGGGTTGATGGGGTTGGTTTTGTTTGTTGGTTTATGTAAAGGGGGGGAAGCTGTTAAACAACTCTTTCTCCATGTGTAAATCATCACATGGAGTAGCAAAAGTTATAAGCTTCTCACATATTTAACTCTATGTGTGAATAGCTCACACATCCTAGTTTACTTTTAAATTAATCACAGGTTTTATCTATTTTGTAAAAGCATTCACATATTCATGATTAGTTTTAAATAGCTCTCATGTTCTATGCTTGTCTTCTGTTTTAATTTATTTTACCTCTAGTTTTTTTATGTGGCATTGAGCACGCTTTTATATATGTTTGTCTGGTTTTGTTTTTGTTTCCGATTATTTATGAACAGGAGCACAGAATCACGAAATACAATGATCTACCATCACGAAACTTCGTGGCCACCTCGACATCTCAATGAAAGAACAATTTTATTATCAGGCTACCCAGTGCTTATGCAGCAGTTTGTCGCTGGAAGTTGCTCTGCAAAATTACTATGAATACGTAAAACAGTATCTGCCTATCGATGGCATATTTCTCAATATCTATCGGCCGGAACATGCAGACATTCAGTTTCTCGCCCATGTTAATGAACAGCAGGCAGTCGCACTCGATAAACAGGTAAAGATCTCAGCCGAAATGCAACTGGTGTTGCAGCAAAACGACCGTCCTGTGATCCGTATCATCAATGATATTGCTCAGGATAAGGTCACCAGCTTTGTGGCTCCTCAAGTGATCCCTGAAATAGGTTCTGTGATTTTATTGAGGATGATCAGTGACAACACCCATTTAGGAGTCGTTGGCTTTTATGCTAAGCAAGCTGGGTTGTTTAAGCCACTCCATGCTGACTTAATTGAGCCCCATAAAGATACCTTCTCCTTGATCACCGCCTTTAACTTACGTGGCAGAAACTTGCTTAGGGCCAATCAGGTGCTTAGCCAAGAAAACGACAGCCTCAAGCGAGCGATGTTTTCTCCCGATGGTGTGGTTGGCGCCGAAGGTGGCCTTAAAAAGGTAATGACACAGGTCGATGCGATTGCAGAGCTTAATACGAGTGTGTTGATGCTAGGAGAAACCGGCTGTGGTAAAGAGGTGATTGCCAATGCGATTCATGCCAAGTCTAACCGGGTTAATCAGCCATTTATTAAGGTGAACTGTGGAGCCATTCCTGAGAGCCTGATCGACTCAGAACTCTTCGGATACGAAAAGGGGGCCTTTACTGGGGCGGAAAGCCGCAAGGCGGGATATTTTGAACAGGCAAATGGTGGCACCATCTTCTTAGATGAGATTGGCGAGTTGCCACTCTCGGCGCAGGTGCGGCTATTACGAGTACTTCAGAACAGCTCGATTACTCGAGTGGGCGGTTATGAAAGTGTCGACCTCAATATTAGAGTCATTGCGGCGACACACAGAAATCTACAAGCCATGGTATATGAGAAAACCTTTAGGGAAGATCTTTGGTATCGCTTGTCTGTTTTTCCTATAGAGATCCCAGCGCTGCGCCAACGTAGAAGCGATATTCCACTGTTAGTGCAATATTTTATCGAGACATTAGCGGCTAAGTTTAATCTAGAGCAGTTACCTCGAGTGATGCCTGAGCAGTTAGCTGTGTTAAATAATTATAGCTGGCCGGGCAATGTGCGTGAGCTGATTAATGTACTTGAGCGGGCCATTATTCAAAAGCCTCTGGGGCCGCTTAGTTTCGATCTGTTACAAGCGCAATCAGATGAAGAGATAACCATCAAAACAGGACAAACTATCGTTGTCGATCCAAGTTACGCTAGCGATAAGTTGGTGCCACTGGATACTATGATAGGTAAGTATATCAGCCATGCGATGCGCATTACCGGTGGAAAACTCTATGGCCCTGGCGGTGCTGCAGAGCTATTAGATATCAACCCTAATACGCTAAAGAGTAAGATGAAGAAACTCGGGCTGTGTTAGTGCTTGTGTTAGTTCTTATGTTAGTGCTTGTGTTAGCGATTTAGGCGTCATAAACCAAAAAAAACACTTCCAAGGAAGTGTTTTTTACTGGGCAGGGGGACAACAAATGTAAGGTTCTAAGAGCCTAATCATTCACTATAAGAAGACACTAGCGCTAGAAGAAGTAGCGAATACCAACAGCGTAGCTATTATCTTGTAGGTTTTCGAAGCTCTTATCGTCCATCTCGCTAAAGTCGATTTTAGCTTCGGCAAACATCACTGTGTCGTTGCTATAACGGTAGTGCAGGCCAACTACGGCAAATTGGCGGGTCCAGTCACCTTGAATCCTTGTCGATGCATCGGTATCTAGGTCTTGATAAGACAATAAGAAAGTCGGTACAAAGCCATTTTCATACTGATATGCAATCAAAAACTCACCGCCTGTTGAGTCATATAGCTCGCCAGCGACTAGCTCATTTTGTTTGCTCTTATGGGCGTTGAAACCAACATAGAAACCATCTGCATCTCGGTTAGGCGCATACTGGTAGAAAGAGCCATATTGAGCACCAACACCGATGATCTCGTTAGTATCATCCACGCTTTCACCTGCAAGTTCGCCAGTGAAGTCACCACGGTTAATGGCTGCAAGCACCTTAAATTTATCGGTGAAGTGATAGGTTAAGCTAGCGCCATAGCTAGTATCAAACTCAACGTGTGAACCATCGTTAATTGGCATGCCATCTTTGTCATAAAGTGCGACATCACCATTCTGCTTAGCCGCATATTGAAGTCCGATGCTAAAGTTGCCAAATGAGTTGCGGTAAACAAAGGCTGAGTCGGCACGCCCCGCGCCTGTTAGGCCGCCGTCACCAAAGGTGTAAGCGCCTACAGAGTAACCTGTGTACACGTTTAGTACATCGGTGGTGTATGCCACATCATAGTACACGCCCCACTGCTTACCGAAGGTTAAGCTACCCCATTTGTCATTAGCTAAACCCACATAGCCTAAACGATTGAATAAGAAGTCAGAGTTTCTCTCTGCACCTAGTTGGCCGCCTGAGTAGCTTAGCGAGTCATCGCTGGTAACCATGTTAATGCCCCACTCTGTATGGGCAAAGCTACGCCAGCCGTTCTTCTCTTGGCGGTCAAAACGAAAGCCCACACGTGAGAAGTTATCGACCACGGCGGTGTCGTGAGTATCATTAATTGCTGCAAAACCTAACCAGCCCATCATCTTGATGCTATTCGTTTGGTCATTGTAGATCTCAACGGCCTGCGCTGAACCCGCCATCAAAAGTGACGGAATTAAAAGCGCCAACAGTTTCTTATTCATATCATTTTCCCTATTTTTATTTTGTTAAAGCTAATCAATATTGGTTTTTACCAATTACACCTAGCAGAGCAGCTAATGTGCCAAAGGAGGAAAATAGGGGGGGATCGAGAATAAGTTGGAGCAAGATCCGCGAACCACGAAATATCGTTAAAGGGGATCGTTAAATATCGTGCTAAAAGTGAAATATCGTTGTTAAAAGGTTAAAAGCAGAAAACGCTAAGACGATTAAAGCTGAGACGAACGGCCTACCGCCTTGCGAACGTGACTGCGTCACTCACAGAACGCTGCGCTTACAGGCGAACAAGGGCCTAGGAAAGGCAAAGAAAGGTCCTAGGTTCTAGGAAAAGCAAACTGCAAAGACGACACAAGCAAAGACGGAAAGACGGTTTTAATCTTACTTTGTAGGTCGGGCTTTAGCCCGTCGTCATCACATTATCGTTAAGGGTGGACACTTAAAATGAAAGTGATTACTAATGCCTGAAACTGCTTTTCCGGCTTTCTCGTCTTTATTCTCACCGTCTTAGTTTGTATCGGCTTTTCCCGTCTTAGCTTTTTCATTCTTTCAAATCGGACACTTTCCCCATATCGGACATTCCCGCTAATTTATCGGACACTTTCGTGCTGTGTCCGCGGACACTTATAACCTTATAGACATTGCTGTTTTAGTTAAGTGTATGTTTGTTAGTTGTTTATTGTTTTTGGCATGCCCCTTGTATTAATAGACTTATCAATACGGTAATTGTTAACAACGGACACTTTAGGGAAAGAAGATGATTCAGGATACCAGTGCACAAGATGTAATAAAGCAGCAGAGCAAGGCGAGCAGATTGAAGCGTCCGCTGATGTTTGGTATTGCAGTCCTACTGGTTTCTGGTCTCGTTTGGTCGAGCATGGATAGCGATTCGATTGCCAGTTCCATTAAGCGCTCGGAGCTGAGGTTTGCCACCTTAGAGCGCGGTACCTTAGTCCGTGATATTCCCACTACGGGCAAGATTGTCGCCGCCAATGCGCCAGTGCTTTATAGCCCAGAGCAAGGCACTGTCACCTTGATTGCTAAGCCCGGAGACAAGGTTGAGCAAGGCGAGGTCGTAGCCACTATAGAAAGCCATAGGCTCACTAATAATTTAAAACAGCAGCAAGCAGTGCTTGAGGGGATGAAAAGCTCGTTGGAGCGTGCTCGTCTCGATGCTCGCCGCCAGCAGCTTAAGGCCCTGCAAACCTTAGATATGGCGAAAGTGGACTTAGAAGCTGCCGACCGTGAAAGCCGTCGTGGTGATCAGCTAATCGAGTCAAAGCTGATCAGTAAAATCGACTTTGAAAAGAGTAAAGATGATCTGCATAAGGCGAAGTTGCTGTTTGCCCACGCGGGTCAAGAAGCGCAGTTGATGAAAGATACCTTGACCTTCGAGCTTAAGAACACCGCTCTAGAAGTTGACCGACAGGCACTGGTGGTCAAAGAGCTCGAACGTCAAGTGGCGGCGCTCGATATCACCGCGCCCGTTGGCGGGATTATTGGTAACTGGCTCACGGAGCAAAAGGCACGTATTGGGCAGAGCCAATCCATCTTGACCGTTGTCGATCTTAGCGCCTTTGAAGCAGAGCTTGCTGTGCCAGAGTCTTACGCCGATGAGTTAGGCATAGGTATGGCGGTTGAGTTGAGCTTTGGTTCCGAAAGAGTGATGGGCGAGCTGTCTTCTATCTCTCCAGAGGTGCGTAATCGTGAAGTGACCGCCAGGGTAAGATTTGAGCAAACTGACAGTTTGCTGCTGCGTCAGAATCAGCGTCTTTCGGCGCGAGTATTACTGGAGCACAAACCCGATGTGTTGATGGTTAAGCGCGGGGCTTTTGTTAATAGCGGTGGCGGCCAAGAGGTTTATGTGATGCATGGCGATATTGCCGAGCAAACATCGATCCAGTTAGGCGCACGCAGCATGAGCCATATCGAAGTGATCCAAGGCGGCCAAGAGGGTGATATTTGGGTGACGTCAAGCATCGAGCCATTTAACAAAGCAGCGCAAGTGATCGTTCGCTAACTGAATAAGGAAGCCGAATATGGAAGCTGACAATGAATAAAGCAATTAGCAGAGTTAATAGCAAAGTTAGTCGCAAAGTTAAGCAGATGAACAAACATCAAGCCATTACCGCAGCGGTACTCATGTTGTTGGTACTAGCGGTGCAGGTATCGACCGATAGGGCGGGAGACTGGATGTTTATCGGGCTTAACCTGATTGAGTTTGGCAGTGGTGCAGAATCGAATTTAAGTACAGTGTCTGATGTCGCGCTGAGTGATGGCCAGATTATTGGGCAGCTAATCAGCCGTACTCTCGAGTGCCTCATTTCATCGCTTACCCAATAAGCGGTTTAAATCAAAATGAATACAGATCACCAAGCCGTTTTTAGTGTGATGGATAAACAGAATTAAAGGAATATAGACTATGTTATCGATGAACAACATCAGCAAAGTATTTAAAACGGATTTAGTGGAAACCCATGCATTACGAGACTTTAACTTAGAGGTTAACGAAGGCGAATTTGTTGCGGTTACCGGACCATCAGGTTCGGGTAAAACCACCTTTTTGAACATTGCTGGATTACTCGAAGGCTTTACCCATGGCGACTACTTTCTCGATGGCGTCAATATTTCCAACTTGAGTGACAACAAGAGTGCGGCTATTCGAAATGAGAAAATCGGTTTTATTTTTCAGGGGTTTAACCTGATATCTGACTTAAACCTTGCTGAGAACGTCGAGGTGCCACTGCGCTATCGCGGTTTTAATGCCAAAGAGCGCAAAATCCGTGTCGAGCGCGCGCTTGAGCAGGTCGGGCTTGCCTCAAGAATGAAGCATCTGCCTACTCAGCTCTCTGGTGGGCAGCAGCAGCGCGTTGCTATTGCTAGGGCATTAGCGGGTGAGCCTAGATTTTTACTCGCCGATGAGCCAACCGGTAACTTAGATAGCCTAATGGCGCGTCAGGTGATGGAGTTACTTGAAGATATTAACAAGGCGGGTACCACCATCATCATGGTCACCCACGATGCGGATCTTGCTCGTCGGGCTCAGCGTAATATTCAGATTGTCGATGGCCAGGTGTGTGATTTCACCATGTACCAAGGTGGCCAGTCAGAGCAAAAGCCTCTGACCATCGCCGATGCTGCGTCAGTAGCTTAATGGTTTGCTAAGGAGAGCATGATGTTTTTTTATTATCTGGATCTAGCTTGGCGCAGCATCAAGAAGACGCCGTTTCTATCTCTACTGATGATCCTCGCCATCTCTATCGGCATAGGCATCACTATCACCACTTTGAATATCTACAAGATGGCATCGATTAATCCTGCTGGCGAGCGCTCATCGCAGTTATTTGCGGTGCAGCTGATGAGCCACGACAATGATACTTGGGAGACGATTAACGAGCAGATCACCTATCAAGATGCGATTAATCTCAGCCAGAGTGATGTGCCAGTAAAGCAGGCAGCGATGTTTAGAACCGGCCTTGCTGTGCAGACTGAGGATGTCAATTTCTCGCCCATTTTAGAAAGCGTGCGGGTAACAGGAGGTGACTTTTTCGCCTTGTTTGATGTGCCGTTTATCTATGGTCGCAGCTGGGACAAGCAAGTCGATGAAGAGGGCGGCTACAAGGTGGTCATTAGTGAGGATATGAATAAAGAGGTCTTTGGTGGTGGCGATAGCGTAGGTAAAACGCTGCTACTGAATCGTAAACCTTATCAAGTGGTTGGCGTCATCGAGAACTGGAACCCGAGCCCTAAATATTACGACGTTAACAACGGGGCTTTTAATGACTCCGCTCGTGTTTATGTGCCTTTCTCACTCGCGCCTATCGAGGAGTATGAAAGCTGGGGCAATAACCAAAGCTGGCGTCATGAAGATATACGCACCTATCAAGACAGACTGAACTCTGAGATGCATTGGCTGCAATATTGGGCTGAGTTAGATACCAGTGCAAAGCAGCAAGAATACCAAGAGTGGTTAGGACGTTACGTGGAGCAGCAACAGCAGGTTGGCCGTTTTAAGCGCCCCGATGCTCGCGGTGAGATTCGAGATGTCGCTCAGTGGTTGAACTTTAACAAAGTCGTCTCAGAAGACAACAAGGTCTTAGTGGGCTTAAGTGCGCTGTTTTTGGTGGTCTGTTTAGTCAATATGCTGGGTCTACTCTTGGCTAAATTCTTAAAGCGCGCGCCAGAAGTGGGGGTCAGGCGAGCCATTGGTGCCAGTCGTTTACAGATCTTCTCTCAACATCTCGTGGAAGTGGGCTTAATTGGCTTTTGTGGTGGCGCTCTTGGGTTGTTCTGGGCTTGGATGGCACTGTACTTCTTATCCTCTAAATTCGATTTGGAAGCCTCACTGGCGCAACTGGATCAAAGCATGTGGCTGATTGCCCCTGTTATCGCCGTTAGTGCTGCCATTGTTGCAGGCATTTATCCCGCATGGCGTATCTGCAGCACTAATCCCAGTGTTTATCTCAAGAGCCAATAAAGTACAGAATGACAAAGGACTTCATTATGTTTCAAATTAAACCCATATTAAGCATGTTAATGCGTAATAAAAGCGGCCCTTTATTACTGCTAATTCAAATCATCTTGTCGGTGGCAATTGTTGCCAATGCCAGCTTTATTATCGCTGAGCGTGTAGGCCTGATAGCTAGAGAGTCTGGGATTGTAGAGTCGGAGGTCTTTGATTTAACGGTTTATAATTTCGATGAATCTATTATTGCTCACGAGCAGAACCTGATTGACGTCGAGATTATACGTAACTTAGATGGCGTCAAAGCTGCAACCTCAAGCAGTATGACACCACTCAGTGGTGGCGGTTGGTCTTCTAACTTCTCCTATGGCACGAGTGAGGAGGAGCGTAAAGATACTCCAAATGCAGCGCTTTATTATGGTGATGAGCAGATGTTGTCAACCTTAGGGGTAAAGTTGATTGAGGGGCGTAATTTCTATCCTGATGAGGTGAGTAGTGGTGGCCCTGAGCTGGCAAGTTTGGCGATTGTCTCTGCTGACTTTGCTAAAGACACCTTTGGTGATGAACCCGCAATCGGTCAAGTGATGTATCGCGGCAATATTGGCGATCAACCAATGAAAATTATTGGTGTGGTCGAGCGCTTGCAAAGTGCTTGGGTTGATTATTCAAATATCAATCGCAGTGTGATCCTTAATACTGAATTGGGATCCGCTTTCACTCGATTCTTAGTGCGTGCGGATGAGTCAGCCATTGCTGATTTAAAAGAAGCAATTCCAGCAGCGCTGCATAAAGAACACCCTAATCGTGTGGTGAGTGGCTTCACCACAATCACTGAGCATCGCAACAGCTCATACCGTGACCATGAGCTGATGGCGACGGTGCTGTCTATGATGGTGGTGTTATTGCTGCTTATCACCTCTTTAGGCCTTGCTGGTATGGTGATGTTTAATATTGAGCGCCGCACTAAGCAGATAGGTACACGTCGAGCCCTTGGGGCGAAGAAGCGCGATATTGTTAGCTTCTTTCTAGTGGAAAACTACTTGTTGTGTCTCGTTGGGGGGCTGCTCGGCGGCTTGATTGCGGTGCAACTTGGTCAGCAATTAATGACACTTTACAGTTTGCCTAAGCTAGAGCTTATCTATCCGATAGCTACGGTGGCAGGCTTACTGGTACTCACCACCATAGCAGTTATTTTACCAGCACAAAAAGCGGCAAAAATCTCGCCAGCAACAGCCACTCGTAGTGTGTAACTCGCACTGTTGATGCGTAGAAATGTTATCTAATTATTAACCAGGTGTGAGCTTTTCTTTAACTCTGTTTGGCTTTCAGTTAGTTTTATAGTCAGCCCTCTAACACAATTAATAATAACGAGTTTATGGATAAAATCCTGATTGTCGATGATAACCAAGCTGTGTGTAATGCCTTGGCCTTAATGCTAGAGCTCAATGGTTATCAGACGCTTACCTGCCTATCACCCGATGTCGCTCTCGAACTCGTGGGGCTACATGATGTGGCGCTGGTGGTACAAGACATGAACTTCACCCAAGACACCACTTCTGGTGAAGAGGGACGCAGTCTGTTTTATGCTTTTAGACAGCAACAGCCGAAGCTGCCAATTATCTTACTTACCGCCTGGACTCAGCTTGAACTAGCCGTAGAATTAGTCAAAGAGGGCGCGGCTGACTACATGGGTAAACCTTGGGATGATGCAAAACTCCTAACCAGTATTAATAATTTAATTTCGCTGCATCGTCTGGCAAAAGATAACGCCAAGCTAAGCCGAGTTGAAAACCAACGTATGGCAGCGATTAAAGATGCCGACCTGTGCGGCATCGTCTTTAATAGCGGCGCGATGCAGCGCTGTGTCGATCTAGCGCTGCAGATTGCTAAATCTGATGTGTCGGTGCTGATCACAGGGCCTAACGGTGCAGGTAAAGATAAGCTCGCCGATATTATCCACGCTAATTCATCGTTAAAGCAGCGGCCCTTTATCAAGGTTAACATTGGTGCGCTACCGATGGACTTACTCGAAGCTGAACTGTTTGGCGCTGAAGCGGGCGCTTTTACTGGGGCGACTAAGACTCGCATAGGCCGGTTTGAAGCCGCCGATGGTGGCACACTGTTTTTAGATGAAATTGGTAATCTGCCACTTTCAGGCCAAGTGAAACTGCTTCGCGTATTGCAAACTGGTGAGTTTGAACGACTCGGTAGCCATCAAACCCGCAAGGTGAATGTTCGGGTGCTCAGTGCCACTAACGCCGATTTGGCGCAAGATATTCAAGCGGGGCGATTTCGTGAGGATCTCTTCTACCGCCTTAATGTGATTGAACTGCCATTGCCCGCGCTTAAAGAACGTAAAGATGATGTGTTGCCCTTGGTTGAGCACTTTATTGGCACTGACTTTTCACTATCTCATCAGACTCAACTGGCTCTACAGGCACCCCCTTGGCCAGGTAACGTCCGCGAGTTGGAAAATGCCTGTAGACGAGCGGTGATTTTGGCGAGTTCGTCTGAGTTAACCGTTGAGGATTTTGGCCTTGAGTTACACAGCGAGCCGACTCTAGATTCTAAAGGCTTGTCTAACCCTTTGGAGACTGAAAAAAAGTCGCCGATTTCGCCGACTGAAGTAGATGTTGTCCAAACTGAATTGCGACCCAACTCAGAGGTAACTTCTGGCGCTGCTACGGCGCGAGATGAGAAGGCAAGTATCGAGTCGGCATTAGCGCAACACCGGGGCGTGATTGCACGGGTGGCCAAATCTTTAGGCCTGAGCCGACAAGCCTTGTATCGGCGTATGGAAAAATATGGCATAGATAAATAATTTACTCTGGGAAAGGACAATAATAACAATATGAGTCTGAAGCTACAGATTTCACTTAGAGCGAAATTGATCCTCAGTGCCGTTATGGCATCAATGCTGGGCTTAGTGCTGGCGTTTGGCAGTCTGTTAGGGCTTGGCTCCGAAGAGCTAGTACAAGAGGTCAAGCAGCAAAGCGGCTTGTACTTGTCGATATTACTGGTGGCATTGCTCTTGGTGGCAGGGTTGAGTTATCTAGGGACGCGTCAACTAGCCAGCAACCTGATGGCGCTTGAGGTGGGGTTACTCAACTTTAAAGATAATGACTTTAGCGTGAGCATTCCAGTGAGCGGAGATAGCCAGTTAAAGGCATTAGCAAAGCTATTTAACGAGTCGGCGCAAACCCTACGAAAAGAGCGGCAATATATTTACCAGCGTGAATTGTTACTCGATAAGGTGATACAAAGCTCGCCCAATGTGATGCTGCTACTCGATGATGAAAAACGGATAATCTATGCCAACGATGCGGCGCGACATCTGTTTAATAACGGGCTGCGAATTGAAGGAATGTCGCTGTCGCAACTACTGAATGAGGCCCCCGAAGCCTTGGTGGGGGCGCTTAACAACCCCAAGGATGGCTTGTTTTCGCTTAGTCGGGGTGGCGATGAAAATGAGCTAGAAACTTGGCACCTATCCCGAGGACAGTTTCTATTAAACGGTCAGTTCCACCACTTAGTACTACTAAAGCAGCTGACTAGAGAGCTGAACCGTCAAGAGGTTGCGGTATGGAAGAAGGTTATTCGCATCATCAGCCATGAGCTGAATAATTCGGTGGCACCGATAGCCTCAATGGTTAACTCTGGAAGAATGATCACGAAAGAACTTAATGACCCAAAGCTAAAGCTGATTTTCGATACCATCGAAGATCGTACCAGCCATCTTAGCCAGTTTATCTTCAACTATGCCCGCTTCGCTAAATTGCCGCTGCCAACCAAGGCGCCAGTTGATTGGCTGAGGTTAACCGAACAGCTTAGGCAACATTATCAGTTTACGCTTCTTGGGGAGTTACCTCAGCGAACGATGAGCTTCGATCTTATTCAGATGGAGCAGGTATTGCTGAACTTACTCAAAAATGCGCATGAATCAGGTTCAGATTTAACTAAGATAAGCTTAGAGATCAGAGAGCTAAACTTGGCCGATCCAACTCAGGGGATCTGTATCGAAGTTAAGGATGAAGGCTTAGGTATGTCTGCAGAGGTGTTGCAGCAGGCACTGCTACCTTTTTACTCGACAAAACAGTCTGGTACAGGATTGGGCTTACCTCTTTGTCGTGAGATTGTTGAGGCTCACGATGGCACTATTAGCTTGCATAACCGCGATAAGAAGGGCTTATGTGTGAGTTTATGCCTACCTAGGTGTTAGGCTTTATGGTGTTGATTGACTAGATGTTAACGAACTAGGAAACAATAAAGGTCAGCAAATGCTGACCTTTTGTGACTGATAAATGCCCCTCACTACACAGAGCATTTTTTCAGTTCGGGGGTAGAGATTTGTACTGGCTGAATTAATCGAGTCGGCCTTAAAACTAGGGTGCCTTGGCAGTGCTCGCAGATGTAACGCAGCTCTTCGCTACAGCGCTTGCAATAGGTACACTCAAGTGAGCAGATATAGGCGACCTCTTTACGCGCCAACTTGGTTTTGCACCGTCGGCATTCGGTTTTCATTCTTAACATATATTCACTCCTTCGAATAATGCATCAAGTAACGCGATAACTGTAGCAAGGCTAAGGTTTAAATCCGTTATCGCATATCAAGCTAGGCTTTTATTGTGTTCCTTCATTTCGTCACAAAAAGCCGCAAAGCTTGAGCATTTATACGCTTCATCTTTCCATGATTCTGGCTGAACTATTAAAGTATCTCGTATCTCGCTAGTTAGGCTTTCATAGCGTTCCTTAACTCCGTTACAAAAAGCCGCAAAGCTTGACCGTTTATACGCTTCATCTTTCCATTATTCAGGGTTGTCTATCGTATATCGCGCTCGCTAAGCTTTCATCGCATTCCAAAACATTGCAAAGCTTGAACGCTTATACTCTTCATCTTTCCATTATTCAGGGTTGTCTATCGTATATCGCGCTCGCTAAGCTTTCATCGCATTCCAAAACATTGCAAAGCTTGAATGCTTATACTCTTCATCTTTCCATTATTCAGGGTTGTCTATCGTATATCGTGCTCGCTAAGCTTTCATCGCATTCCAAAACATTGCAAAGCTTGAACGCTTATACTCTTCATCTTTCCATGATGTTGGGTTGTCTATAAAGTATCGCGTTGCCGCTAAATATTGGCCATGGCAACTCTCTAACATCAAGGATAGCGGATAATCTGCTAAAACACCTGCTTTTTGCCCCTGTTTGATGAGCTGTCCCATAAAGCCTAATATGCTATTCATTGCCTGTAATCTGACCTCCGATGCGATCGATGGAGACATCGAATATTGCTGGAAAAACTCCTGCTTAAGGGGATTTTCCATCGCCCAGTTTATGGCAACCTGCCATAGGTTTTGAGCGTCTGTTTTTAACTCCCCCTTTTGACTGATTTTTGACTGTATAGCATCGGCAAACTCCTGCTTAATCGATAGGTACAGGTGGTTGATCAGCGCTTCTTTTGAGGGGAAATGATGAAACAGGGTGCCAGTTGCCACCCCAGCTTTTTTGGCAATTGAGGCGGTGGAGGTGGCATAAAAGCCCTGGCTGACAAATAGTGTCAACGCTGTGTCCAATATGGCTTGTTTTTTATCGATACGACTCATCGGGTTCACTGCTCAGTTGCGATTAACGTAGGAAAAATTTCATCAATAGGCGCTGGATAACACCACCATAGGGGGGGTGGACCAGTTTACCTGTATTGAGATATTTACCGCGACTGAGCACTGTTTTAGCATGACTGAAGGTTAAGAAGCCCTCTTTACCGTGATAGTGTCCCATGCCCGATGGACCAATCCCACCGAAGGGGGCGTCATCGGCTGCAACGTGAAATACGGCTTCGTTAATGCAGACGCCGCCAGAGTGAGTGTGATTCAGCACATGTTGCTGAATCTCTTTGTCAAAGCTCATTAGATATAAGGCGAGCGGGCGAGGACGCTGGTTAACGTAGTTTATTGCCTCATCGATGCTGTCATAGGGGATGACAGGCAGCAGTGGACCAAAAATCTCATCTTGTAACACTAGCATCTCATCAGTGGCATTGCAGATAAGCTGAGTCGGTATCTTGCGCTTGTCGCTATTAATAGCTTCATCGTTGGCGCTAATAATACAGGCACCTTTACTCTTGGCATCATCGAGTACCTGGATAAGCCTATCAAACTGACGTTGATTAATCACACTGCCGTAGTCTTTGTTGTCACTCACTTGGCCATACATGCTGGTGAACTTCTTCTTATAAGCCTGAATAAAGCTATCGACCTTAACACGAGGAACGAGCACATAGTCTGGGGCGACACAGATCTGTCCGGCATTTAAGCATTTACCGTAGATCATACGTTCAACGGCGGTAGCCATGTCGATATCATTAGCCACGATAACCGGCGACTTACCGCCAAGTTCGAGTGTGACAGGGGTGAGGTTGTCGGCAGCGGCGCGCATTACATGGCGGCCAACTGTGGTTGAGCCAGTAAACAGCAAGTGGTCGAACGGTAGTGATGAAAACGCAGCGGCAACCTCGGCCTCCCCTTCAATACAAACCACATGTTTGCTATCAAAGATGCTGCTTAACATCGTCTTGATCACTTGATTGGTTTCTGGGGTGAATTCCGATAGCTTGATCATCGCGCGATTACCCGCGGCTAAGGCGGTGATAAGTGGTCCAACTGACAACATGATAGGGAAGTTCCACGGTACGATAATACCAACCACGCCTAATGGCTGGTAGTGCACCTTAATTTTGGCTGGCGACAGCAGCAGGCCTGCGTGGCGGGAGCTTGGCTTCATCCACTTCTTGAGGTGTTTGAGGCTGTAATTGATGTTGTTAATGCAGGGCATGATATCGGAGATCATGCTGTCATCAATCGAACGATTACCATAGTCACGGCTTAGTGCGGCAACGAGCTGCTCTTGATAGCTGAGGATGGCGGCTCTTAAGCTCTTTAGGTGCTCAATTCTGGCGTCATAGCTAGGTGCGGGCTCATTTACATAGCAGTTGCGCTGTTCGATTAACATTTGCGACAGTGATTTTGCTGCCTGATTGCCTATGTGCATATTCATTAACTTAACTCCAGATTTGGCTTTAAAATGACCGACTGATTAGTCGGTCTGATGGTAATGAAATTTTTATTAAAGATCAAATAACAGGTAGAACTGTGACCAAGATCATATTCAATAATCGTCAGAGTTTTAGAATTAGAGAGACTTACTTAGTTAACTAAGGATTAAAAATGAGTAGCAATGTACATGGAATCTCTGTGGGAATAGAGCGTAGTGGCAGTAAGTTTTATATGACGTTTGTTGCTGTCGGTAAGCTTACCCATGAGGACTATGAGTATATGGTTCCTATGTTGGAGTCGGCGATTGCTGGGGTTGAAGAGCCTCAAATCAATGTATTAGCCGATATTAGCAAGCTCGATGGTTGGGAACTACGGGCTGCATGGGACGATCTAAAGTTAGGTGTTGCTCATGGCAAGGCGTTTGAGAAGATTGCCA
This sequence comes from Shewanella schlegeliana, assembly GCF_016765635.1. Taxonomy (GTDB): domain Bacteria; phylum Pseudomonadota; class Gammaproteobacteria; order Enterobacterales; family Shewanellaceae; genus Shewanella; species Shewanella schlegeliana. The sequence continues at coordinate 220,802 of NZ_JAESVD010000008.1, read as the reverse complement.
TCGTCGGAGAGGGAAAGCTGCAGGAGTGGGTGACTAAAATGACCGACTGGTTTACCCCTTACGATGCGAAGTTTTTTGATAGCAAAAAAGAAGCACGTGAGTGGCTTAATGACTAACCTTATTAGTAAGGAATTAGTATTAAGTCATAGTTTAAGTCTTTGCCATAAAAGCGGTATTCACCATGGCGATAGCAAGTGATGGAGGAAATAGTTATGCGTAGTCGTCAAATTTTATGTCCAACGGACTTTTCTGAGACTGCTTCTCATGCACTAAAGTATGCGATTGAAATGGCAAACTTATACCATGTAGGTCTACGTATCGTGCATGTTATTGAGCAGCCGATGGGAGTCGATAATTATCAAATTCTCACGGTTACACCTGAAGAGTTAGCACAGAGTATGGAAGACTCTGCCGCAGAGAATATGAAGCAGTTATTAACCGAGCTTAAGAGTGATCTCTCGGTTGAGTCTGTGATCCGTCATGGTAGCGCCGCTGAGCAGATCCTTAAAGAAGCTGAGGGGGCTGAGGCGGGGATGATAGTGATTGCCAGCCATGGCCGTACCGGGATCTCGCACTTCTTGCATACAAACGTGGCAGAAGCCGTGGCTAACCGAGCAAAATGCCCGGTATTAGTCGTTAAGTAGTTGCTGTATTAATTACAGTATTAATGGCAATCAAGCGTAGGCTTGATTGAGGAGAAGGTATGCGTACTCGACAAATTTTATGTCCAACAGATTTTTCATTAACGGCGTCCCATGCGTTGAGCTATGCCATCGAGATGGCGAACCTATATGGTGTAAGCCTACGCCTAGTGCATGTGATGAGTGAGCCTTTTAGTGAACATCATTACGGCATTGCAGTTGACTCGGTGGAGCAACTCGATAGACAGGTAGAGGCTGCGGCAACTGAAAATTTAGAGAAACTGGAGCTGAAGATCCAGCAAGGGCTTAATCATGGCTTGACGGTGAAAACCGTGTTGCGTAAAGGCGACGTGCTAGATGAGATCCTTGAAGAGTCCGAGGTTGGGCAGGTCGGTATGATAGTGATAGCAAGCCATGGTCATAGAGGGATCTCACATCTACTAAACCCTAATATCGCTGAAAGCTTAGCCAATAAAGCCAAGTGCCCGGTACTGGTGGTGAAGTAAGCTTAGCTCGTGGTTTAAATGCGGTATTAATTGGGTGAAAAAGAGCAGCCACACATTAATTTGTGTGGCTGTTTTCATTTGTGCTTATACAAATTGCTAAAAACTCGATCCGGGTTGCATTAAGAAGCTTATTTCTTCTGCGGTTGATTCACGACCTAGAATCGCGTTTCTGTGTGGATAACGGCCAAATTGATCGATAATCGCCTTATGCCTAAGCTCAAAGTCTAAATTGGCTTTGGCTGCGTCACGACTGAATAACCTCACCGCAATCTCGTGTATTAATGGCGACTCGCTATGCATAAATGGCATAAACAGAAACGGCACCTGCTTCGCCTTTAGTTCGGTGTCGCTATTGAGGGCGACAGCCTCTTGGGCAAGGACTAAGGCGAGGGGATCGGCAGCAAATGCCTGCGGAGTATCACGATAGATATTGCGGGAGAACTGATCCAGCACGATGATTTCAGCTAGTCGCCCCTGCGGAGTTGCTCGCCAGTGATAGAGCTCACCTTGCACAGCCTGCGTTAACAAGCTGGCATAGCGTTGCTTAATCAAGTCATCAAGCTCACTGTCTTTTATCCACCACTGCTTAGGCTCAATCTCCTCAAACCAGAAGTGGATAATCATGTCTGGGGTGATCGCTTGCTGTGATTTATGCTCTGTGGCTAGTTTGTTCATAGCTATATCCAGTTTCGGTTGTCGTTATGAATAAGCACGAGTGCGCGCTCTGCGATCGTTCGTGCCGCAATGATAGAGATATAAGGTAGTTTTACTGTACCACTGGCGAGACCAATTTCAAGGTTAGCCAAGCCACTGCGTTTCTGATTAGGAGACTGAGTAATCGCCACATGCTGAACCTTAGTGAGTGCTATAAGCTGCCAGCTTCGCCCAAGTAGCCCTGAGTGGAACCAAAGGTTATTGCCCTCGAGTTTATAGCCATATTGGCGATACTTTAAGTAAATGGCGATACAAAATAGAGTGGCAGCTATCCAAAGTAGATCGGTAAACAGATTTAGCCAATAAAATAGGTGTTAATCGCAGGTACTAATAACGGCAGTAATCCACGACGCCAAAACCAACCTAAATGAATGTGCTGATATTGGTTAGGCAGCGCTAGGGCGTTAGCTTCTATCCCTTTAAGCTCGGGCAAAAGCTCGGCGATATCGGCTCGACTCATGCTGGGAACTAGCATGTTGGTGCTACCACGCTGTTCCACTTCGTGGCCTTGGACTTGTTTAAAGTACACAGTCCAAAGCTTGAGTAAGCGTCCCACTAAGGGTTGATAGAACTTAACGACCTGAATTCGCCTAATGGCAAGAGCATCATTCTGTTTGGCAATAATGCCACCGGTGCGATGCAAGGTATTACCACTGCGGCTGAGTTTATAGGGGAAGTATTTGAGAACGGCGGATGCGATGGATAGCAGTGAAAATAGCAGATAGAAGAGCACCAGCGCCATTGAGGCAAAGATAAGTTGCAGTACAATACTGACGCCAATATTGACCTCATACCAAGCCATAAATGATTGCATTAATTGCAGGTTTTCCATCGACTCCCAATCGAGCTGTCCTAAGATGGGGCCTAAAATAACCGCCAACCAAATAGCATTATTTTGATAAAGCCCAAAAATAACTAGCTGCTTTAGACTCTTGCGGCTTAGGGTGTTGTTCAGTTTTGTTTCGAGCTGCTGTGTCACATCGTGTTGTTGCGGGCCATGTTCGGCCATCAACTGCTTTTTAAGACTGAGGGCATCTTTATAAGCTAGCGCCGATAACTCAGCCTCATTCTTCTTTGAACCGGCGGTTTCTACGACGAGTCTATATAGCCCCATGGGACGAAAGTAAAGCGGCTGCTCTAAACGGATATTTTGGATCTTATTGAATGGAAGCTCATCGGCCTTCTTAAAGATAATGCCGTGCTGGATATTAAGCTTATCGGTTTCGACTCTAAAGCGAAATTTGAGCCACTGCAGTACACTAAAAATGAAAATAGTCATCACCACTGCGGCTACTGCAACTATGATCCAGGGGCTGCTAAAACCTTGTTGCCATCCAGTGTAGACCAGAGGTACAAGGGCATAGCCGCTACTGAATAACTGCCTTGTTGTCAGCAGGGTAAAGCTGATAATCGACCATGGCGATAATGAGGTCCAGTCTGAGAACTTAGGCGTCATCGTTATGGCTTTCCAAGGTTTTTATGGTGGGAGCCGATGCATCGGCTTGACTCTGGATATCTGAACGGACATCGGCAGAAGTATGAGCATTAGCAGCCTGCGCTAGCAGATGTTGGCGTAGATGCTCGGCGGTGCGCTGATCAATACCGGGCAGCTCTATCTCAGCCGAGCCACTACCGGCGCTAAAACACTTGATGGTCGAAAGGTTGAAGTGACGCTCTAGCGGACCGTGGGAAATACTAACATGCTGCAATCGTGAGTAAGGTAAAGAGGTGCGCTTGACCCACCAAAAGCCTTTCTGCATTAAAAACTCATGTTCACAAGTGGCATAAGCTAAAGATTTAGCGTGTCGATATCTCAAATAACCTATGGTGCAAAGGAGCAGTATTAACCCTGTGAGAGTGATAACGAGCAAGCCTAGGTTTAGTTCGCCTGACAGAATAAGCCCTAGGGAGGCGGCAATAAATACCAGCGTGCCGAACAGAAGGCTTTCAGATAACACTTGGGTATAATGGTTATTATCCACTGGCTGCAGAGGAACCTGATCGAAGCCTTGCCAATCATCTCTTTCAATGATGCGATGAGGTTCGTTAGCGACATAACTCTTGCTATCGCCCTTTATGCCTACTTGCTCTGAGGTGGCGGACATTGGGGGAACGGGGTTCGAATATTCTATCTTACTCTTTATCTCGTTAGCCATTTCGTTCTCTATTTCACTATCCATAATCCCTGCCCGTAGTCGCTACGCATTACACGGCTTATTTAAGACACTTGTTTAAGACACATTAGCTTAATCGACTATATCAGTATGTCGTGCCACATCGCCATAGAGAGACATATTTGGCAACATATTGGTGGCGATAATGTTGCTATTTATTGTAAATAAAGTAATTTATCGCTAACACCCTCAATAATTATAATGCCATGAGCCTCAATTTTACCGAATCGAAACAGCAGAAAGCTTTTCTAAGAAAGCTCTATATTGCTTACCTTATCGATAGTGAACGTCACAATTTACTGTCACTGCATAAAGCAACCGAGATGCCTCGTCGAACCCTGCAAGATGCCATTGCCGCCCTTGCTGACTTAGCGATAGAGTGTGAGTTTGTGCAAGAGGGGCAGCGCAATAATGCAGGTTTTTATCGGATTAACCATTGGGGCGCCATTAACCGAGACTGGGTAGTACAGCATCTAAGCGAGATCCAAGCTCAACTTAGCTAACCATTTCTCATCTTTAACAGGGAGCTCTTTGCTCCTTGGCGTACTGTTTCTCACTCCATTAAGCCTGCTCATTACACTGTATGTGCCTTTGATTGCACAACTGATAGAGCAGTCAAAACGACTATGAATGAGCGCAGGCTAAACTCATTCATTCATATTCATTCACAATGTTGGGTTTTTAGTTCATATCTACTCGTAAGCTCATTAATAACTTATCAGTACTATTTGCTCTAGACTTAGGTTGATACATATAAATCGAAACAAATATTGGGATGATGATTATGAAATTTACACATGCGATTATGCTTGGCAGTTTAGCGATGGCGAGCATGGGCTCAGCTGTTGCTGCAGACGATAATGAGCTCTTCGGTGGTGAGATTAGCGGTAACGTTAAGTTTGCTACAGACTATGTATTTCGTGGCGAGTCTGAAACTATGGATGGCGATGTACCTGTGGTACAAGGCACCTTAGGCTGGGCAAATGACGACGGCTGGTACACAGGTGTGTTTGCTTCAAACATCAAGTTTGCCGATCCTAATCTTGAGATTGTCACCGCGCCTTATATCGGTAAAGCGGGTGCCTTTGGTGACAGCGGGTTTACCTATGATGTGATGGTATTTTCATATCTTTATCCTGGTGCTTCATACTCAAACTACACCGAACTTTGGGTTCGTGTTGCTAAGCAGTTTGGTCAGGCTAATGTGCAGTTAGAAGTCACGCCTACATTAGATGACTGGTTCGGTGTCGATGGTTGGCAGGGCGTTAACTATGCGATTCACCCAAGCTATGACTTCAACAATGGCGTTATGCTATCGGGTTCATTCGGTTATCAAGATCTTGATGGCGAAGGTGCAGAGGGCTGGACTCACTGGAACCTAGGTGTTGAAGCGAACTACGTTGGCCTAACTTTCGATCTTCGTTATCACGGTAGTTCAGTCGGAGACGACCATTTAGTTTACGGTACTCAAACTGAAATATTCGATGACCGCGTTGTATTTGGGGTTAGCAAAAGCTTCTAAGTTAATAATCTCAAAGTTATTTTTAAAAGCCAGCTCGAATTGAGCTGGCTTTTTTAGTTTTAGCAATCTTTTCAATTTGTCACCAAGCTCCTCAACAGCTCGCTTTACGTGCTAACTTGTGTATATTATGTGGCGCAATTTTGTAGACACTTCTGTCTATAGAGGTGGTTTAGGGTTGAGGTGGTATATGGGTTACCGGGTTCTGGTTGTTGATGATGAAGCTGTCATCCGAGCTAGGTTAAAAGGTTATTTTGAGAAAGAGGGCTATGAAGTGCTCGAAGCTCAAGATGGTGACCAGATGTGGCAAGAATTTGAGCGCCAGCATATTGATCTGGTTATGCTCGATATCAACTTACCCGGTGTCGATGGTTTGAGCCTTGCGCGCGAGCTGCGTAGCAAGAGTCATGTGGGGATTATTCTCGTCACAGGCCGCGACGAAACCATAGATAAGATTGTTGGACTAGAGATGGGCGCCGATGATTACGTCACTAAACCTTTTGAGTTACGTGAGTTGTTGGTTAGGGTCAAGAATCTTCTCTGGCGCATGTCTCTGGTGAAAAAAGCGGTCGCCGATAGCGCCGAACAGGTCGATGCCGACGATAATATTATTGCCTTCAATGATTATATTTTAGAGCTAAATAGCCGCCAACTGACCCATAATGGCGAGGCGATTAAGCTCACCAAAGCCGAGTTTGAACTGCTCACCGCCTTTTCGCTACATCCTCAACAGGTATTATCTCGCGAGCGATTAATGATGCAAACCAGCCACAGAGATCAGGATGTCAACGACAGAACAATCGACGTGATTATTCGCCGTCTACGCAATAAGTTATCAAGCGATCTGTTTGTTACTGTCCACGGTGAAGGCTATCTGTTTGCAGCAAAGGTGAAGGATTAAAACCGTCTAGCTCGTCGCTATGGATGATGGCTGTTGCTGTTTCACTGTTCTATTGATGCTATTGATTCAAATTTGGCGAGGTTTGCTCGCTCTCTACCCATCACTGACAACTCATGCTGCATAAGCTGCTGCAACTTCGCTCCACTAATAGGCGTTTTTGCTTCTATATAATGAAAGCGAAGCTCTGGAAATAGCTGACTAAAGATCAGTTTAGCGCGAGGCATATGAAATTCAGATGTGACCAAACAGATTTCGCTAAAGCCATGTTGCTTGATGATAGGCATAGATAATGTGCCATTTTCAAAGGTAAAGCGGCTGAGGGCGATATCGGTAAAGGCATCATTGGCTACGCCTTGTTCAATCAAGTAACGCTGACAATAGATAGCATGTGGCGTGGTGGTTTGATTAAAGTGTTCACCAAAGCCACCTGTGAGGAGTAGTTTGCACTCAGGGTGCCGTTGATATTCAATAAGCGCAGCTTGGCAGCGAGACAGGGCAATATCTGATAAGTTGCCTTGGTTATCGTTGGGTGAACCTAATACCACTATGACTCTATTCATATCGCTAACGCGCTCAAATCTGTCATTATCTCTGCCTAATAAAGCGATTTTGCACTAAGTAATCGACCAATCTCTCGGCTTTCACATGCTTAAACTTAAGTGGTGAGGCTAGTTCGCCGAATAGGGATATACCGCCACCGAGTAGCACCGGAATGGTGGTAATGATCAGTTCATCAATTAAGTCCTCTTGTAAGAAGCTTTGAATCGTCTTGCCGCCATCGATGTACAGCTCATGATAACCTTGAGCATTAATCTGTTTTAGTACCTCTTTTAGCGGACCTTTAACCAGAAATACCTTTCCCTCTAGCCCTTCAGGTACCCGAGTTAACGTATTACTCAACACAAAAACAGGCTTTGTGTAGGGCCAGTCAATACCGAAACTAAGCACTACTCCCAGGGTGTTACGTCCCATCACCAAGGCGTCGATACGCGTCATAAAGTCACTAAAGCCAAGATCTGAACCTTCTGGATTGGGGATGTCATGTAACCAATCAACTTTGTTATCTTTGTCTGCGATGAAACCATCGAGACTAGTCGCGATATAAACGATATTAGGCATAGGTATTTCTCAATCAAAAACGCTAGTTATATTGGATTGCAGGGGCACTTAGGTGAGGTGCTGTCATTACCCCCTCAATATCCATAAACGAAATTGCTTCTTGTCTTTTGTCTCTTTCAGTTATCAATAGCCAGTATTGACCCGATAAATGGGATAATAGTTCGCTGGTGGCAGGCTAGTTTTAAGCACGTCTTTACTGATGTGCTGCGGGTATAGCGTTTTTATCTTGGGGCCAATATCGCCAAACGCCTTTGCGCCTTCAAGCTCCCTCACCGTAATGTCGATGGCGAGTTTTCCCTGTAATACCACCTTATCGTCGTTACTAAACTCAACTTTCCCACGATAGATCCCTCGCAATACGGCTGGAGAGAGGTAGCTGCTAATCAACTTAACTTTGTCTGTGAGTTGCTTTTGGCGCAGTATGCTGACACCCGCTTCAATGGCAACGGCACTACCGAGAATATAATCTGGTGTCTGTTCAGCAAGTAATGCTTCGAGTTCATCACGGTAGAGGTTGCGGTTATTGTCGGCGTGATGCACGGCGCTGATGCTTACGAAACTGTCTTTCAGTGCCGCAGACAGGCCTTGCTCAACATAATCACTGCCACCGAGCTTATCGGGGCCGGTTAATAGCGCAAGGGTGACCGGCTCTTTGGCTTGATGCTTGATAAAATCTCCCGCCATAAAGCCCATCTGATACCAGTTAACACCGACTCGCGTATTCACTTTGGGATGCTTGATTCGGTTGACTAACGCAATCACAGGCTTGTTGATGGGGGCTTGATAAAAATCTAAGATGTCAGGACGTACGCCGCCAAGCAGTATCGCATCAAAGTTGTGCTTCATACAGTTATCGAGTTGACTCAGCTGTTTATCTTGAGCGTAATAGCCTCCTGCCTCGAAGAGTTCGAGCTTAAGGTTTAGTGCTTTAGCCTGCTGCACTAACCCATAGTTTATGCCAGTCCAGTAAGTGTCTTTCAGATGTGGCACTAAGGCGCAAATCCGCCAAGTTTTTTGAGCGGTGGATAGTGGAGTGAGCTCTAAAGATTTAGTTTGCTGCAGTACTTCTTCATAAGGGGTTCTCTGTTCTAAAGACCAGGAGGGTTGTGTGTTGGTCGCGCTTACCTGTAAGGCTAATAAACTTAAGCTTACAAATAGTAATAAACGCTGCTGTAAAACTTTGACCATGGTTAACGTCCCTATGAATTGATTAAATATTTAATGCAATTGGTATAATATTGTACCAGCTTAATAGATAACAGTGAGTGTATTGTTTTTGCCAAAACCTCCTTCGCCTAAATTATCTCTATCGAGAAAAAGCCTGATTGGCCGTCTTATGTTGGCTTTTGGTTTACTCGCCTTACTGCTGCTTCTACTAGTTAGCCTTGGTAGCGTGAGTCTGCGCTGGGTTCAACAGGCGGATAAATACCTGTATAACCGTGCTTTACCCGCTTCCGAAGCCGCGAGTGAGCTGGCACTTTCTAGTAGTGCCTTGGCCGAGAATGCCGGGCTGTTAGGCCAGACAGAAGATGAAGCTCAGCGGCAGTTTGTTGGGCGCAAACTGTCCATTGAAAGTGCGACTATGCTCAGTGCGATTAAAGTCCTCAAGGCACTAGAAGTGAATTTTGACTTAAGTCTTGAGCAGAGTGCCTCGGAGATTATTGGCGATACCTCTAAGCTTGGCGAGCAGGTGGGTCAACGTATCCAGGTGGCTTATAGCTTGAAAAAGCAGGGACGGGAGTTAGTTAATGCGGCAAATAGAAGTACCGAGTTGCTGCTTGCGGAACTGGCGATTGTCGATTCGGCGATCTTATCTAAACTCAGTCTGGCTTATCCTGATGCCGTCGGTACAGAAAAGACCGCTCAGCTACTCGATACCCTAATCGAACAAGATTTAGATACTCAGGAGCGTCTTAACCGAGCTCTGAAAATTGTCCACAACATCGCCTTAATGGGGCAGATGTTCCAGTCTCCGGAGTTAGAGCCGGGGAGCTATCCGCTGCTGGGTGATATTGGTAGCCAAGTCACACCCGTTGCCACTCTCGTTGGCGAGTCAGCTAAAGTGGCGCGCTCTCAGTCAGAGTCGGCTGAAGTGAAGAGTGGTATGACGCATTTAGATAAGAGCATAGGTAACTCTCAGACTCGCTATCTTACGTCTCTCACTAGCTTGACCCATATTATCCGCGATCCTGACCGAGCCAATACTTTAGCGAAGCAGTTTGCCATATTACAGACTTTGCCAAGCAGTCTCTCCTTGCAAAAAGAGTACGCTCAGTACCATAGTGCGCAGGAGTTACAGCTACAAATCATCACAGATAAGCTGGATGTGCTCAATAAGGTGGTCGCCAACGCGATGCAGTTGCAGCGCATTGAGGCGGACAATGCCCGAAATAATTACCTCAAGCAACTCAGTTGGGCAAAACTGGGTCTATGGACGACGGGTTTATTGATGTTTCTGCTGATCTTCGTCGTGGTCTACAAAGTTATTTATCGAGGTATCGCGCTTAAACTCGATGCGGCTACTAAGGCGCTTGCCCAGCTGAGCTTAGGTAATACTGCGGTGACTATTGATACCCAAGGCGATGATGAGCTTGCTGCTATGGCCAGTGCCATAAAGGCCTTTAGGCAAAAAACTGATCATAACCAGAAGCTACAGGCGGAGCTACGTGAGACAGCTGCCGAGTTATTTGAGCATAAGCAAGCACTGGAAGCTAAAGTCGAAGAACGAACATTGGAGCTGGCCGAGGCAAATATTAAGTTAGATCGAGAGGCCAAGGGGCACGTACTCGCCCGAGATATGGCAGAGCAGGCTAACCAAGCCAAGTCGCTGTTCCTCGCCACCATGAGCCATGAGATCCGTACGCCACTCAATGGCCTATTAGGCACTTTGACTCTGCTAGGACACGCTAAGTTACCTCCGGCGCAGCAGCAACTATTGGCATTGTCGCAATATAGCGGCACCTTACTGCAAACGGTATTAAACGATATTTTAGATTTCTCGCGCCTTGAGCAGAGAAAACTTGCCAATGAGCCCCGCGCCGTCGATATCAATGAGTTGCTGGAGCAGGTGGTGGCTATCATGTTGGCAGGGGCTGGACTTGCCGGATTAACCCTGCGCTCTCACCATAGCAACCTGCCTAAGTGGATCTATATCGATGGGCCTAAACTACGGCAAGTATTGCTAAACCTATTGGGCAACGCGATTAAGTTTACCCCTCAGGGGCAAGTCGACTTGATTGCTGAAGTTAAAGGCGGCTTGCTGCAATTTAAGGTGCAAGATACAGGCGTCGGTATCGATTCAAACGCGATGAAAAAGCTCTTTAAAGCCTACAGCAATGATCCGAGTAAGGGACGAGATAGAGGAACCGGACTCGGGCTCGCGATTAGCAAGCAGCTCGTCGAGCTGATGAATAGCGGCAGTGATATCGAGACCCGTGGTGTATGGGTGACGAGCGAGGAGGGCAAGGGTAGCTGTTTTGGTTTTTCACTGCCGCTGGTCGTTTGTGACAGACCTGATTTTGAGTTGCAACAACAAGTGGCTCATACCCAGAGCAAACACCTGTTAGTTATCGAAGATAACAAGATTAATGCCATGGTGGCTCAAGGGTTCCTTGCTCACCTTGGACACACCTCTGTGTTAGCCAAGAGCTGTGAAGCCGCGAGAAAAGCCTATACGGTGCAAAGTGCGACACAGTTTGATGCCATCATGCTTGATATTCAACTCGGTGACGGTTCGGGTATTGAGTTGCTAGAAGATCTGCAAGAGGTGAATGAGCAAACCGGGCATCAGCTCGATATCGCCGCCTTTACCGCTCAGCTGCAAGCCGACGATATGGAAAATTATCAAGCTAAAGGCTTTAACTTAGTCTTGATGAAGCCGCTGGATATGCAGGCGTTATCTGCTTGGCTTGGCAGCGCCGAACCTCTTGCTGACATCGACACTTCTGATGAAACAGCCTTGAGCCAATCAACAGCCTTGAGCCAGCAGACAGCCGAAGATGAAGTCCTCATTGAGAGGAGCGGTTCCATAGTGAAGAATAGCACAGATGCTGAACTGCTCGATGAGGCTCAGCTAAGCCAAGACTTAACCTATCTCGGATTAGACACAGTGATAGAGCTGGCTAGGATCTATCAGCAAACTAGTGAGGTACACTTAGAGGGTTTGCTAAAGCCAGATGCTGATATGAAGCATATTCTACATGCATTAAAAGGCAGTAGCTCGAATATGGGGCTAGGCCCGCTGTCGGCTCGCTGTAAGGTGCTAGAAAAGTCAGATCTTACACAAAGTGAATATCAAGCCGTTGAACATGAATCGCTAAAGGCATTGTGGCAGGCGTCGTTAGTTGCCTTACGCGGGTGGATTGCGCTGAAACAAGAGTAATAGTATGCCTAGCTAATTATTAGACATAAAAAAGCGTGAGAGAACTTAAGTTCACTCACGCTTTTTTGTCACTTGCAGGTTAGTTTAACTCTGACGCTAACCACTCTGCATCAGACTTAACCCAAGAGAGGGTGAGTCTTGCCAAAGCTTGATAGAAGTTACCGTTATCAACTTCGGTCACCTTGTCCACAAAGCGACTTAACCAGTTGGTTAAGTTCGCTTCGATGAAGCTAAGTTGCACGGCTTCATCGCTATGGATACAAAGGTGAGCGACATAGGCCAAGATTACCGCTAGGTGATCGGCAGGCTCAGGAAACTCGCTCTGCACCTGCAGCTGACTCTGTTTTAAAAACTGGGTCATCTGCTGATGCTGTTCACCAAAGAGTAGCGGCTCGTCTCCATTTTCTGTTGGCTTGTTGTCTAGATACAAGCCAGCATAGGGCGATGCGCTGAACTTGGTACCCACTAAGAACAGACCACAATAATCAGCAGCAAGTTCTAGTAGTGCCTTATCAGTGTTAAGTGTAGCGAGCTCTGCAACCAAGATATTTACATCGGCCTTAAAAGCGCTTTCACTGCCCAGTTGCGCCCAAAAATTCTGGGCTTGTTCACTGGTTAAATCATGCAGTGTTTTATGATCAATCTCTTTAGCAAACAGTGACGAAAGCAATTGATAAATCGTGCTTCTAACCTGGTTAACAGGGTTAACCTCTACTGGTTCTGTGTTTACTGCATCTGTACTCATAGTGCTATCTCAATCGGACCGCTGAATGAACTTACTGCTGGTACTTTACCTTGATACTTTTCGTAGTCAACAAGACAAGTATAGGCAGAACAAGCTTGTGCAAGCTTAGAGGTACCGATATCTAGCGTTAGGGTATTTGGATCGCCATAACTATCTAGCGCACCAATTTCTGCACCGCCCTCTTTGCTACCATCTTTGCCCACAGGACCATACCAAGCGCCCTCTTGGATACGGATAATGCCTTGAGGGAATTTATCCGATACGACGGCACCTGCAAGCAGCTGACCACGGTCGTTAAATACACGTACAATATCGCCAGATTTAATGCCGCGTTTCTTAGCATCTTCTGGGTTTAAATACACAGGTTCACGCCCTTTTACAGTGTAGGTTTCACGGAACTCTGTTGACTCACACATCTGTGAATGCAAGCGCTTATCTGGGTGGCAAGACTGCAACCAAATTGGGTGCTTCTTAGAACCTGGTCCACCATGGCTACGCTCAACTTTTTCCATCCATGTTGGGTGGCCAGGGCAGTCGTCATACTCATAGTGGGCAATCTTACGGCTGAAGATCTCAATCAAGCCCGAGGGTGTACCCAGTGGGTTGATCTCTGGGTCATCTCTAAATGCCTGATGGCGAACCCAAGGCTTACCTTCACCAAAGTATACATAACCGGCTTTCCAGAACTCTTCAAATGAAGGCATTTCAAACTTACCTTCATTCGAAGCTTTACAATCGTTGTACAGCATCTCTAGCCACTGATGCTCGTTCATGCCACGAGTGTACTCTTGCGCTTTGCCCTCGCCTAATAGTGCTGCAAATCGAGTGAATATTTCGAAATCAGAAAGACTTTCGAATAGCGGCTCGACCATTTTCTGCATGGCAAGCAAACCGCGGTTCGCATACGAGCCATAGATGTCGATATCGTTTCGTTCGAATGTCGTACAAGCTGGTAGTACGATATCAGAGAAACGACAAGCCGCTGTCCAGTTCATATCGATAGACACAATACACTCAAGCTTGAAGAAAGCTTCCTTCATGCGGTTACGGTCTTGGTGGTGGTTCCATGGGTTATTACCAGAGAACACCATCATCTTAATGTCTGGGTAGGTAATCTTAGAACCATTAGCATCGATGGTCTTACCTGGCTCAAGGATGGAGTCAATCCAACGGGCAACAGGGATCACGCTGCTTGCGCCATTAAAGTCAGTACTATCAAAAAGCTGCTTCTGGCCATCATCGAGGTTACGTGGGAACGCACCTGGCGCTGCGGCACCAGAAGATGGAACACCAATACCTGAGTAATGGTGGCCATAGCTAATACCGCCGCCAGGTAAGCCGATTTGGCCTATCATGGTCGCAAGTACTGCTGACATCCAGTATGGCTGCTCACCATGCTGCTGACGCTGAACACACCAGCCCATCAAAATTTGGGTACGGTCTTTGGTCAATACTTTTGCAAAGTCGCGGATGACCTCTGGTGAAACACCACAGATTTTTGATGCCCATTCCGGTGTTTTTTCTACACCGTCAGTTTGACCTTGTAGATAAGGTAAGAACTTATCAAAGCCTAAGCTATAGCCTTCGATAAACTCATTATCTAGTAGGTTTTTCTCGACCATTTCATGAGCAATAGCGAGCATGAATGGCACGTCGGTTTGTGGATTAATGTATAGATGCTCACAACCTAGGTATTGCTGAGTTTTAGACACAACAGGGTCGATACTGATAACACGGATCTCGCCTTTCGCGACCTTCTCTTTTAATTGAGCAAGGTAAGCATAAGACTCGTGTGTCTCGGCGTTCCAGCCGACCTGTAGGTTCTTGTAAGGATCATTTGACCATAAAATGATGGTCTTAGAGTGCTCAAGGATCAGCGACCAAGAGGTACCTTGAGCATACACTTCAGTAGAACCTAAGACGTAAGGCAAAATTGTTTGGCCTGCACCGGTTGAGTAGTCACCGACTTTTTTAACAAAGTTACCGTGCATGGCAACAGCGCGCTGCATGTGGCTAGTACATGAGTGCAACTGACCCGTTGCACGCCAACCTGTTTGTCCTGCATGTAGTCCTGATGGACCATATTTTGTTTGAATTAGGTCAAGTGAGTCTTTAAACAAACCCAGTGCTTTGTCCCAAGTCACACGAACGAAGCGGAAATCACCACGCTGTTTAGTATCGCTCTGGTGGCCTTTTAATAAAAAGTCCAAGCGAACCATTGGGTAGCGAATGCGAGATTCGTTATAAACTAAGCCTTTAATACCGTTAATCATATCCGTTGGATACATATCGGTATCGAACGGAATAACCTCAGAGATCACGCCATTTTTGCGCTTCATCTTGAACGCACCCATGTGCGAACCTGTTGTTAGCCAGCCGTCACTTGCATCGGCACCTGACGCCGCTAAAGCATTGAGAGGTGCAAGTACTGATGATCCGCTAAGTACGACATAAGATGTTCCTACTAAGCCTTTTAGAAAGTCTCTTCTGTTCATTGCATTATGTCCTATTAATGAGCCGACTTATCGAAAGTTGATGAATGCTCTTGTAAATATTTCTGTACCAAAGCTTGGGTATCTTGATCCATATTGACGAATGAGATCATGCCTTGGAACATACCAGGCCAAGTATTTGCGTCAAAGTGGGCTGGTGCTGGCTGAGTGTGACATACACTACAGCTTGTATCGTATGTGCTTTGAGCGTAATCCCATAGTGGCTGTAGATCCGATAGTAAGTAGTCGCTATCCGTCCAAATGTCCGCCTCTACACGTTGCCAAATTAGACCTGTCATTGGATCTTCTTTCTCTTCGAATGTCTTAATCACACCTTCTTCTAGCGCTGCATCTTTAGTGAGTTGAGCAGAAAGAATATTTAAGCCAAAGTCGTAGTAGATCACGCGGCCTGCACCGATTTTCTTTCTCCAACCATCGATACCAATCTTGGCACGATTGCCTTTCACTTCTAGGATCTTCACCTTAGTGGCGATATTTAGCGTACCGGCTTCAACATCTGTCTTATCGTTAAAGAATAATGGCTTAGTTAGAGCTGAGAAATAAGTTTGACCTACTTGTAAGCCACTAACACCACGACCAACTTCAGCAATTAACTCAGGTGCACGGGCCGTACCCATGTCAGGTAGGGTATGAGCAATACCTTTGTGGCAGTCGATACAGCTTTGATCTGTTTCTGCTGCACGCTTCATCTGCTTTTGAGCAAGCTTAGACATGCTGTCCCATTTCATAGACTCGTATTGGTGACAGTTTTTACAAGCTAATGATTTATTCTGGTCGAAACGCTTCCACTCACGGCTCGCCATTTCTAAACGCTTGGCATTGTATTTCTCAGGTGTATTAATGGTATTGAACAACCAGCCATATACATCGTGAGAAGCTTCTAATTTACGCGCCATTTTTGGCCCAAATGCGTGTGGCACGTGACAGTCAGGACAGGTTGCACGAACCCCTGAACTGTTAGAGAAGTGAACCGTTTTTTTCAGCTCTTGGTATGGCATGCTTTCCATACCATGACAGCTAATGCAGAACTCTTCGGTGTTGGTTGCTTCTAGTGCGGTGTGAAAACCACCCCAGAAAATAATGCCCATTAAAAAAGCCGAAAGACTAATTGTGCCTAGGGTTAAGTATTTTGCTGGTTTTGTTAGTGTGCGCCAGATGTTAAGTAACCATCTCATAACGGCATCCTCTTAATAAATTTAAAGTAAGTTGTTGATATTAGTGAGATGGAACGCCAGTAAGCGTTAGCGATATCCAAGTAAATAATCCGTATGCGCTAAGTAAAGTGGCAGTTAACACCGGGAATAGAATCAAAATGATAAAGCCAAGTGCTTTGACTTCATCCTTCTTACTTGTAACTTGTTTTTTTTGGGGAGATTGCTCAGTCATGACCGTGTGCTCCAGCTAATCCATATTTTTTGATAGGCTAAGTATAGTTATAGATTGTGAATAGCGATGGCGGGAACAATGAATAGGATAAGACAAGTTATGACAAATTATGAATGGATTTGCTGACATGTTTAACTACTCATACCCACCTTAGTTTAGTAACAACTAAACAATAGCTTATAAGTAGATGCTAAACAATATCGAAGCCGAAGGAAACAGCACTAATGGTGCATCAAAAGTGCTGCTCTCGGTGACAAGGGGGGGAATTAAAATTATTGGCTAATGAATAAGTAGGCGATAAATCCAATCCAACTTAGGGTGAGTAGCCCCCAAGGTAAGTATGGACTTGAGGCGCGGTCTTCAATATTGCTGTGGTCATGGTCACTGGCTTCAAGAGCCTTAGCTTTTACCTCTTGTTTACGGGCTTTATCGCGCTCCCTAGCCTTACCTTTTTGCAATTTTTATATTCGGCGATGCCTTTTTCGATCCCTTGGGCGATGAGTTTGGTTTGCTCTTTAGTTTGCCCTGGTTTTTGTGTCGCTTTAGCCACTTTCATCGCTTCGGTTTTGGTTTCGTTAGAAATAGATTTTTTTGAGGCTGATGCTTTTAAGTTAGCCTGCTTTGAGCTTGATACTGCCATAGATAAATGAATGCTTAGCTAAGAATATGCGCACTATATCAGCTCTGCCATGAGATGTGCAGTACGCTGGGATGATGTAAGCACGACAGCTTTTGCTGGGCAGATAACGCTTGGAAACGATTTGTGATTTTTAGCAGGCGTAAAGTTTTGCTAAACACTACCTGCCTTTGCGTGGGTTTTGTTATTCTGCTGTTGTTTTCATTTTAACCTTACTTAAGGTTAGGGATATTGCATTGAATCGAAACGCTTCTTCTGTCTCTAATGGCGTGGTGGCTAAGCCATCTGTGACAAATGCCAACAAACGCTCGGTACTTCCGTGGATTGGTGCTTTTTTAAAACCTTACCGTACAAAAGTTGTCACCGCGATTATTTTCTTATTTATCGGTTCCTTAGCCTGGTTATCTCTAGGGCAGGGTGTACGCCTGATGGTGGATGAAGGCTTTTTAAAAGATAACGGCTCGCGCCTTAATGAAATTATCTTGTTAGTCATAGGTATTACCGCACTCAGTAGCTCGGCTATCTTCTGTCGCTTCTATCTGATGACTTGGCTTGGCGAACGAGTGAGCGCCGATATCCGCCTTAAGGTGTATGACCATTTATTGAAACTCTCTCCCGGCTTTTACGCCAAGCTAAGAACCGGCGAGGTGATCTCTCGCTTCACTGCGGACTCGACTTTATTGCAATCAGTGGTTGGATCAAGCTTGTCGATGATGCTACGAGCGAGTGTGACCGTCATTGGCGGCATCGTGATGATGGCTATCACCAGTATTAAAATGACCGGGTTGGTATTGTTAGCCGTACCTATGGTGCTGGGACCTATCTTCTTTTTTGGTCGCAAGGTGCGCGACCTTTCCCGTAAAAGCCAAGACAAAGTGGGGGATTTAGGTGCATACGTTGATGAGACTCTGCATGAGATCCATACCGTGCAGGCCTACTCTCACGAAGATAAGGACAGAGAGCTATTTAATCATCGTGTCGAGGCGGTGATGGATGCCGCGAAGGGACGTATTAAGTACCGCTCGATATTAATCTCTTTAGTGATGTTCTTAAGTATTCTCGCCATCGCCTTGGTTACTTGGGTTGGCGCACATGATGTGATGAGCGGGGCAATATCAGCAGGTGAGCTATCGGCGTTTATGTTCTATGCGGTGATGGTTGCAGGTTCGGTCGCGACCATAAGTGAGGTGATTAGCGAAATTCAGCGAGCGGCAGGCGCGACCGAACGCTTAATCGAACTGATTGAAACACCGATAGATATCCCTGTTATTGAAAATCCACTTGAACTGCTAGCACCTGTGCGCGGCGAGCTTGAGCTAAAACAGGTGCGCTTTAGTTATAACAACTTTAATGATGACAGCCTTGAGCGTGTAGAGAGCAGCGATGAAGATGAAGTGATTCGCGGACTGAATATTCATATTAAGCCTGGAGAGCGAGTTGCCTTAGTGGGAGCCAGTGGGGCAGGCAAGAGCACCCTGTTCGAACTGTTGCAGCGCTTTTACGTATTAAATAGCGGCTGTATTGAATTAGATGGTGTTGATATTGCTAGACTCAGTCCGCAAACCTTGCGCCAGCAGTATGCCTTGGTACCTCAAGAGTCGGTGATTTTTGCTACCAGCGTATTAGAAAATGTGCGCTATGGTCGTATCGATGCTAGCGAAGCGGAGGTGAAGCAGGCCTGTATTGCCGCCAAAGCGGATGAGTTTATTAGCGAATTTAGCGATGGCTACCAGACTTATTTGGGGGAGCGTGGAGTGCGACTATCGGGTGGGCAGAAACAGCGTATCGCCATCGCTAGAGCAATACTTGCCGACAGGCCAATTTTACTGCTAGATGAAGCCACCAGCGCCCTCGATGCGGTGAGTGAGCACAAGGTTAAGCAGGCACTCGACTGCTTAATGGTAGGTAAAACCACCTTGATTATCGCTCATAGACTGGCAACGGTAATCAATGTTGACCGCATCTTAGTACTTGATAAAGGGGTTGTCGTCGCTAGCGGTACCCATCAACAGCTGATGCAAAGCAGCGAGCTTTACCGAGAGTTTGCCTGCTTGCAGTTATTAACAGATGATGGATTGCTACAAGAGTGAACTAAAACAGCGTTTTAAGCGTATAGTTAGTTAACAGCATAGGTTTATGAGGTTACTCAATCTCAGCCTATGCATTTCATCACAATAAGAGATAATCCTATGCGCTTAATAACCATTGCTTGTTTATTGTTGTTATCTGCTTGTACTAGCTTGCCCAGTGGTATCGAGCCTGTAAGGCAGTTTGAGTTACCGCGATATTTAGGGACTTGGTATGAGATTGCTCGTCTCGACCACAGCTTTGAGCGTGGCCTTAATCAGGTGACTGCGACATACTCGATGCGCAATGATGGCGGCGTGAAGGTGATTAATCGCGGCTTTTCGACTGCAGAGCAAGCTTGGGATGAAGCTGAGGGGAAAGCTTACTTTGTTGACAGCCCAGATATCGGCCACTTGAAAGTGTCTTTCTTCGGACCATTTTATGGCGCCTATGTGGTGTATGAGCTTGATAAAGAGGGTTATCAATACGCCTTTATCACCAGCTATAACCGTGACTACTTGTGGTTCTTATCGCGCAGTCCAGAGGCTGACGATGCGCTTAAGCTGCAATTTATTGAGCAAGCTAAAAGCCTAGGTTTTGCCACTGAACAAATTATTTGGGTAAAGCAAAGCTAACATAAACAAATAAGGAGCCTAAGGCTCCTTATTTGTTTCGAGTTACTGGTGTAACTGTTATTTATTGAGTTACTTACGTAGCTCGCGCCTTAAAATCTTGCCTACGGTAGACTTAGGCAAGGCGTCAACAAACTCGATAAACTTCGGTACTTTATAAGCGGTCAGTTGTTTACGGCAGTAGTCTTTTATCTGAGTGTTAGCTTGTTCTTTGTCGGCATGGGGATCATTGAGTACGATTACAGCTTTCACCGCTTCACCACTGTGGTCATCACTGATGCCAATCACGGCACACTCCAATATCGCTTCATGATTAGACAGAATATCTTCCACTTCATTAGGGTAGACATTAAAGCCTGAGACGATAATCATATCTTTCTTACGATCGACAATCTTATGGAAACCATCTGCCGTCGCCACCGCAATATCGCCGGTTTTAAAGTAGCCCTCGCGGGTCATCACCTTGTCGGTTTCAGCTTGATTGTTCCAATACCCTAGCATCACCTGTGGACCAAATACCGCTAGCTCACCGGTTTCACCGATAGGCACTTCATTATCGTCCATATCTAAGATTTTTACTTGGGTCGCGATAACTGGCTTGCCTATGGTGCCAAGTTGTTCAAGTCCCGGAGAGTTAAGCGATACCACAGGTGAGGTTTCTGATAAACCATAGCCTTCAGAGATAGTACAACCTGTGGTTTGTTGCCATATCGATGCTGCGGCTTGCGTCAGTGCAGTGCCGCCAGAAATAGTCACTTTTAGGTGGCTAAAATCCAGCGCTTTGAATTCTGGCTGATGGCATAGGCCCACAAATAAGGTATTGAGCCCCGCAAAGCCAGTAAATGGATACTGTGATAGGGTCGAAATAAGTCCTGAAATATCTCTGGGATTCGGGATTAAAACCGAACAGCCGCCACGCTCATAGTAAAGTACCAAGTTCACCATAAAGGCATAGATATGGTAGACGGGTAAGGGCGCAACGAAAATCTCTTCCCCCTCGATAATGCGGCTACCTAAACGGGACTTAATCTGCATAGCATTGGCGATTAAATTACCGTGGGTGAGCATGGCGCCTTTTGAAAGACCCGTTGTGCCGCCTGTGTACTGTAATGCTGCAATTTGTCCAAGCACACTGATTACTGGCGCGTAGGTAAGCTGTTCACCCTTTGCCAGTACGTCACAAAAAGGTACGGTTGCGAACGGCACTTCAGCTTGTGGCTGCGGGGCAATTAAGTCCATCGCATGGGTGGATATCACGGTTTCAATTCCCGTACTCGCTACCACCTCAGTTAATGTTGGTAGCAGATCAGATAGCACCACCAAGGCTTTTGCACCAGAGTCGTTAAATTGATGAATAAGCTCACGTTGGGTATAGAGTGGATTGGTGTTGACCAACACCATACCCGCTTTTATTGCACCGTAAGCAGCAATAACAAATTGAGTAATATTGGGTAGCTGAATGGCAATTCTATCGCCTTGCACCAGATTTGTTTCTTGTTGTAGGTAAGCTGCAAACTGACGCGAATAGCGATTGATTTCGTTGAAGCTGGTTTCTTTACCTAGGCACGAATATGCCGCTTTATCGCCATAGCGGGCGCTGGCAAGTTCGATCAGATCGATAAGAGAAGCGTAACGGGATAGGTCGAGCCTAGTGTCTGAGTCGTATGCCATTGAAATACCTTTTAGCTGATTTAGTTATTATTTGGATTGTCATGCTTACTTAATAATCAAACGGCTGTTTAGATTAGTGTGATCTATACCCCTAGGTCAATGGGGTAAGTTCAAATAAGGTGCTAGCTTTTATAGAAGGTACTAGGTTCTAGGAAGAGCTAGGGCTGTTAAAGCGAAGACGGTTTTAAAAGAGTCGAACGGCCTGTGGCCTAGCGAACGTGACTGCGTCACTACAGAGCGCTGCGCTTACGGTAGATAAAGAAAGATCCTAGGAAGAGCAAAGGCGATAAAAGCAAAGACGGAATAGCCGGAAAAGCAAAGACGGTTTAAAGATGATGAAAGCAAAGATGGAAAAGCAGGAAAAGTAGTTTTGATTTTGTAGGTCGGGCTTTAGCCCGTCAAGCTTTTACTTTTCCTAGCAGGACGAAGTCCGTTCTCGAAGCGTAGCGTCCTAGAACTTAGAACCTAGTATCTTCTTTAGCCTTTGGCCTTTTCTAAGGCTAACATCACAGCTTTTACGGTCAACTGGCTAGGTAACACTATGCCATTTGGTGCCCCCGGGCCGTAGATTTTATTATAGGGCGTCCCACCTCTGCCCTGAGTTTGCATATAACTTTCTACCACGACATTGGGCTGGCTCCAGTCACCCTGCATCAATATGATATTGCTCTGGGTTAAGGCGTTGACGATTTTCTCTCTGTGAGTCACTGAGGCTTTATTGGCGAGGCAGATATTGCACCAGTCTGCGGTAATATCAACAAATACCGTATAACCCTGGTCCACAAGTGGCTGGATTTGACTTGGAGTGAGCGTTTGCCAATGAAGCCGTTTATAGGCGTCATAATCTTCACCATAGTTGAGGAAGCCAAACACGGCGCCTACGCTCATCGCCATAAAGCCTAAAACTAGAATCACGCCGTTAGGAATATATTTCCCCTTCACTTTAAGCCCGACTAATGCGGCAATAAGGGTACAAATCAGTGCAAAGAAAACCAGAATCGATACTGAAATGGTGCTCATTAATACTCCATGATATTAGATAGATGATGACTCCAAAGCTTAGGAGTTTAGCTTGTGTTCAACTGTTTTAATTACACTATTTTGTAGCCGTTCGCGACAAATTCGCGATATTGAACGCTGCAAGCTGAGTTTAACCAGATCTTTATCCCTTTGTCATTTCAGCTTATCGCAATTGATAGTATGAGCTCCTTGGTTCAATCATGTATATTGTGGCGATTAACGCAGTCACACGATAAGAAAGGAAAGAGATGAGTATTAGCGCTTGGCTAGGTTTGCTAGCTATCTGCTGTTTAGGAGCGATGTCACCAGGCCCGAGTTTAGCTATGGTGGTAAGGCACACTTTAGGTGGCGGTCGAGGTAAAGGTATCATCTGCGCTTGGGCGCACTCTATCGGCATTGGAGTTTATGCCTTAGTGACCTTATTAGGCTTGGCGGTTTTGTTAAAACAAGCGCCTATGGTGTTTAACGGTATTGCAGTCATCGGTGCGCTTTATCTTGCCTATATGGGCATGCAAGCACTGCGTTCAAAAGGCGGTATGTCAGATAAACTCGCTGCTGGAGAGTCAACCGATTCCTTTACTGCAGCTCGAGATGGCTTAGCGATATCACTGTTTAACCCTAAGATCATGTTGTTTTTCTTAGCGTTATTCAGCCAGTTTGTGATGGTGGCCGATAGCTTAACCGGCAAAGCGTTAATTGTCTTAACCCCGCTAGTGGTAGATGGCTTGTGGTATACCTTAATCGCGCTGATTTTGTCTCATTCCGCCGTGTTGCCAAAGCTGCGAGAGAAGGCAGCTTTAATCGATAAATTATCGGGGGTGGTGTTAATTCTATTAGCGATACGAGTCGTTGTGACGCTGTAAGCGATGCTGTTATAGACATAAAAAAACGCCATCAACATGATGGCGTTTTTATTGAGTGTTCAGCCGTTAATACCAACTGAATTAAGAGTTAAATACCTGTACGGCATCATCTTTAGCCGCTTCTGGCTCTGGCTCACGAGACTGAACAGGGTTTCTGATATGGTCATCCAAGTTATCATTTAACATGGCTTTATATTCATCAGTAAACCATTCAAGTGCATTGTCTTTCTCAGCAGCAAGATCGGATGACTTTAGCGCAGCTTCGAATGCATTGAAGCGAGAGGCTGCAAAACGCATCGCTGTGCCGACTTTACCGACATCTTGCTCTTTAGCAGCGAGTTCGTTCGCCAACGCAATGAATTGATCGGCTAGTTCAAAAATGGTGGTTTCTTTTTTAGCTTCTGACATCTTGCTTCTGCTCTTGTTTACGTATGGTAGTGACTCGATTCTATCTTAAATGAGCCATTAATGAACCATTGTTATTAACTATTGGGATCTGAATCGGTAATCACGTTGCCGTTACGGGAGTCATAATAGATAGACATGGTCTGCTCTGGCAGGTAGAAATAGCGGCATTGATCAGAGCTAATGTAGGTCGCGAGGTACTCTGCACCTGCTGTATTGGCGTTATTCGATACCACAGGCGCATCTTGTAAAACTGTACGCCAAACAGACATGCAGTCAGCAACATTGTTGAGGCGTGGACTAGATTCAAATGGCGGATAGTTTTGAGCGGGGAAGCCCCACTGGTTGATATCCAGTTGGCCGCTGCTGCCATCGCCGAATACCTGTAGGTTATCGACAGGGCCGTTACCACCTTTAGACGCCCATTTGACGTTAGCTAAGGTGATACCACCTTTAAAGGCGCCGCCTGTGGCTTCTATGCTGGCAATTTCGGCATCTTGTTTTAGGTTAATAAACTTAGGGACGGCAATAACGGCTAAGATGGCTAAAACGATGATCACAACAACCATCTCGATGAGTGTAAAACCGCTCGCTGTCGTGCTTCTTGTCATGAATAGTTCCGTTATTTCACTTGAGTCAGTGCTTTATCCAAAGCTGACACTGTTTATATTAGCTGCTTGGATCTGAGTCCACTACTACACTGCCATTATTGGAATTATAAGTAATCGATAGATTGGTGTTATCTGTGTAGTCATATCTGCAAACACCGAGTGCGATATAATTTGCTTTATAGTCGGTTTCATCCACGCTGCCAGATTCAGACACCGTAGGCTCATTGTTTTGAAATAGCACTTGCCATACAGAGATACAGTCTTCGACGTTATCGAGCTGTGGTGAGGCTTCATCATTGGTGTAATAGTGCTGTGCTGGCCAGCCATTAGCGTTAAAGTCGACATGGTTATCGTCTGACTCGCCAAAAACTGGCAGGTTTTCAGCTGGGCCATCACCGACCTTTACCGCCCACACGGCTCTGGCCAAATCGATGCCAGACTTAAAGGCGCCGCCAGTGGCTTTGACGTGAGATACTTGCGCGTCTTCAGATAGGCTCAGAAATTTAGGCGCAGCAACAACGGCAAGAATACCTAAAGTGATAATGACAACGACCAGTTCGATAAGGGTGAAGCCTGAATGCCGCATAGATGATTGCGCTGGAGAGTACATCGATTGCCGTCCAAAGAAGAAAGAGGCGCTATATTAACACTGACAATTTTTAATACCAATGACAAAAGGTTGGTTTTTGTCGTAGAAGATCGTGTTTAAAATGGCAAAATTGTTAGCGTTTCCTTCTTCGCAATAGCGAATAAGTCGCTCAATCACTGTAAAGTTTGTTTTATTGGTTATCTTAGAGCTAACGATTGCAAGCGATGCTGCGACCTTTTAAGCTTAGGCAAATTTTTATCTTGAGGTTGGATCATGGCAGCGCACTCTAGCTGGCAATCATTTATAAACGAGCAGCAGCAACAAGCCTATTTTCAGTCAATGCAGCAGTTTGTTGAAGGCGAACGCGCTGCGGGAAAGGTGATATACCCGCCAGAGAGTGAGGTACTCACTGCATTTGATTCGACACCGCTAGATAAGGTGCGAGTGGTACTCATTGGGCAAGATCCCTACCATGGTCCAGATCAGGCTCATGGCCTATGCTTCTCGGTTAAGCATGGGGTCAAGACGCCGCCGTCGCTGGTCAATATGTATAAAGAGTTGGCTAGTGATATCGACGGTTTTACCATCCCCGCCCATGGCAATTTGAGCCGCTGGGCCGAGCAGGGCGTGTTGATGCTTAATACGGTACTTACCGTGGAGCAGGGCAAGGCGCACTCCCATGCTAAATCAGGCTGGGAAACCTTTACCGCTAACGCTCTTGCTCTGCTAAACGAGCAGCCTCAGCCAATCATTTTTGTACTTTGGGGCGCTCATGCCATTAAAAAAGGCAAAGGGATTAACGCATCGCAGCACCAGATCATTTCTGGTCCACATCCATCGCCATTATCGGCCTATCGAGGTTTCTTCGGCTGTAAGCACTTCTCTAAAATCAATGAGATCTTGCAAGCGAGGGATGAACAGCCCATCGACTGGCAGGTATAGTCCGTATCTTATCCAATAAAAAAGAGCGCCTTGCGCTCTTTTTTATTAGCCTCAGTTAGTGTTTTTATCCCACCAAGAAGTAGATCCCAAATCCAAGACAAGCTAGGCAAATACCAATATTGATCGCTTCGGGCCAGCTCACCACCTTCTCCAGCAAGATGAGAATCGACAGCGCTAAGATCCAACCTATATGCATTACTCCAACAACCAGCAGTAGGGCCATTAATAGCCAGCAACACCCTACACAGTATTGGCCATGTTTGAGCCCCATCTTGATAGCGCCGAGCTTACCCTCCTGCCACTGATTCATAAGAAAGTTAAGCGGCGTTCTGCAGTAATTTAAACACTGTTGCTTCAACGGCGAGATCTGATAGATACCAATAATTATCAATAAAATACCGCTAAAAATATCGTTGCCGCTTTGCATCATTGGTGTCATTAGCGTCAGTTCATGTAGCTGCCACTGCACTAGGGTGATCACAAGACTGTATAGGCTCCAGATCAGTAGGTAGCCGAGAATAAATAGGTTAGAGGAGACAAATTCAGCCGATCTTTGTCGGCGAGTACGACTTATCTTAGCAAACAGCATAATCATAGGGGTTGCTGAGGGCATCATCATCCCCACCATCATTATCGTCCACATCAAAAATACTAACGTGAGCTCGTAAAGCCCCCATTGAGCAGACATGACCATGGTCATATCAAATAGCATGTAATACCAACTGAGACCAGTAAGCAGTAGGATGCTCACCCAAGTTACCGGTGAGTGAAGGCTGTGAGCTATTTGCGAGACATTAGCCATTTACTTAGCCCCTTCGTTGGAGTTTATTGCATCTGTGATAGGCTAGATTTATCCATTTGGCCACTGCACATTGGCCTTAGCGGCAAACTTGCCCGCATGGTTAAAGCTTAAAGCTTCATGTTTAAGCCACATGCTCTCGGTGGTGCCGATCCGGCCATCGTTCCAGATAAAGCCGCCGTCAGGAAAGCTAATATGTACATGCTGCTCCTCGCCAGTAACTGGGTTCATTAGCGGTTTTTGCTGGACTTTCATTACCCCTTCAACATCGAAAGATGCACTGTCTTCACAGGTGTCCATATTGATATCGACGATAACAGGGCCAACGACAGTGGTAAATGTTGTGGCGAGGGCTTCTAAAGGCATGCCGCCTGCTGCGCCTGAAAATATTGTGGCTAAGGCTGTGACCTGCTCCTCGCTGGCATTCGAGTCGATAAACAGTATGCAGGTGCCGTTCCCCTCATGAATAGCGCCGGGCCACTTTAAGGCCAGTACAACTTTTAAACCGTCGAGTTTAATCTGATCTAGATGGCCATGATTGACCTTAAAGCCAAGCAAGGCTTCGCATGAGCCAAAATCGGGAAAACCTGCAAATTGGCAGCCGCAACCATGGTTACAGTTACAGGTTTCAATCTGGTGCATATTCAGCGACCAGTTATTATTCTCTGCACTCATAACACCTGTCCAAAAAATGAGAAGATGTTGTTAAGTATAGTCTTGCCGAATCAGGGCGATAGCTAATGAGATATGTCAGAGGTGAGGCCGTCGAGTTAAGGACGTCGAGTTAAAACTGCAATGATTTTTCAAGCCCCTGTTTTAATAGGGGAAGCTTGCAAGTTATATAGCTGAAAGGTTTAAACAATCTCCTTTCAGCAGCAATAATTCTAATAACCGCTACTGCTCAAAACTATAGCTGTGGCTAGGGGGGACAATAAAGGGTAACGGCACATCTCAGTGCTCGCTGGGCAAGTTACCAACTTGCTGACAATCATGAGCATAGCCTATGGGTAAAGGCTTCCTCTTGTGCTGCCAGTTAGCGAGAATCCTATCATAGAAGCCGCGGCCCATGCCCATTCGGTTGCCCAGCAGGTCAAAGGCAACGAGCGGCGTGATCAGCACATCGATCTGATGGGGGAGCAGCATCTGGGTGGATAAGCAAAGAGCGACATCTGCTCTGCTGTAGGTTGGGCTTGAGCCCATCAGTCTTGGTTTTATTTATAAAGCAAAGGCGAGGAAAAGCGGGTTCTAGATACAAGCAAAGACGATACTAGCTGCTTAGCTTTTCCGGTTTTACCCGGCTGTTTCGTCTTTGCTTTATTCTTCTTTGACTTGTCGTCTTAGCTGGTATTGCCTTAGCTATTAACGTTCCATATTCATCGATTTCAGCAGAACTGGGCTGTTGTAGTCGGCAACCAAGGTCTTAGCGTTAAGCCAAAAACGGCGGCGAGTTAAGAAATAGCTAAACAGCACTGATAGCAAAATAATTTCGACAACATTGTACTGAGTATACATAATTGCTGGCTGCATTATGTCGCTAATCCCTCTCGCGTAGTTCTCTTCTACAGGCACAATACCCAGTGGACCATTAAGCATGGCAATCACAAACTGAAGACCCACATACAGTGCTGCTGCGGCAATTAAGCCTATTGGCTTTAAATACCATTTCTTCGGCAATTTAACACCCATAACCAATAGATATAAGCCTAGAATAATGGCGCCGCCTGCGAGTGCATTAACAAGCGCAGGTGGCTTATCTAACGCGCTGATAGTGTTGTAATACAAGCTTAGGCAAACATGGGGGAGCAGTAAGGTGATACCTAATGCTAAAGCGTAGGTTTTAGCCTTACCAATATTTTTCCAATAGAATTTTTTTACAAATTGATAGCTTACATAGAATAAGCCTAACGCGAAGACGTAATTGGCAAAAGGATGGATCCCAAATAGTGCAAATTCGGCACTTAATACCGCAATAATCCATTGCGGATAATCCATGATCCCCATTCTTTCTATGGCATTTTCAGCAAACTGTGGGAATAAAAGAGCGATCATTACCGCTAAGGTAAAGAACAGCACGGCATATTTAACCAGCGAAGCCAGCATTTTAGGCACGATGCCTTTAACGCTCTGCTTTTTAAGTTGGCCTACTAAGCTGTCGTAATTGGCGCCAACAGCGTCTTTGATATCGGTAGAAACCCAGTTTTCGTCAAGTAACGCAATTTTACTCTTAGTCTCCCTAGCTTCAATAATATCCTTAATCGCGGGCGTCGCCAGAGCATTGATATCCTTGTTCTTGCTGCCAGCCCCAAGTTGCTGCGCAACTTGCCAAACCGCAGGGTCGTAGACTCCGCCTGCATCGTGGGTAAGGTTTTGCTTACCTGCAAAGCACATTTTAGTGTCGACTTTATCGATGCTTGCGGTAAATTGTAGCGTTGGTAATACCGCGGTAAACCCATATATAAAGGTACAACCGTCAAGCTCATTCTTCACATCGATTTCAGTGATATCGTTAACGCAGTGAACAACGTTCAGTCCTGTACGTTTAACAAAGTCGTCAGTCCATTCATGGTAATCGCTGCTGGTGTAGAACCACTTGGTGCTGCGCTTCGCTTCGCCATCAATGGTGTAGCTATAGTATAAATAACCGCTACCCTCACAGGTACCACAAGTGACATCACCGCTACCACCACAGCTGGTACAAGTGCGGTTACCGCTGCCATAACAGGTTGAGCAAGTTTCAGTGGTGTAAACCGTACGTTCATTGTAACTGTCATAGCGACTTACACTGACTCGGCCACTGCCGCTGCAGGAAAGACAATTTAATTTACCGCTGCCACGACAGCTTCTACATCTCACACAGCCAGAACCATTACAGGTATTACAAAGATCTTCGCCTACATAGACATCTGGAGCTGAATGTAGGTTGGTATTTTTGATTAAAAAGTTTTTTGAAACATCCGGGCCGAGGATCTTTAAAAAACGTTCGTTAAACAGTGGATTTCGGCCACTAACATATTCCTGAGCGGCTTTATTGGCCTCTTGGCTTGCTCTTGAAGAGCTACCACTGGCAATACCTGACGGGCGTTGGCCACCGTGTTTATGGCGGCTTACGCCAATTTCGACTCGCCAGCCAAAGTTGAACTTTAATTGGGCATCTTTAGCCTGTTCATCGCTAAGGACTACGGGGACATTAACCCCAGTGATTTTTTCACCGTTGCTTCGAATAAAGTCTTGAAACTGTTGTAACTTACTCACCTGATACTTCCTATAAAATCACGGGTTAAAACTTAAGGTTAAACTGAGTTTGGTCAGCTTTGAGGTACACCCATTGGCGTACGTCTTGGTAGCCTGGTGCGCTTATTTTGATGTCATAGCCACCGGGCGGAAGTTGCATTCCTGACTGATACTTTGGCTTAATATTCATCACCGAAATTCTGGCATTATCCACGTTGGTATTAATGGTTAATGGCAGGGTTAAGCTAGGCTTAGCTGCGGCGCTTTGTGTGATGACCACCTCATCATGCTCTGGTAACACCGCTAAATCGAAACGGTTTAATGGCTCACTAATGGCGTGGAAACCTTGGGTCATTTTAAGGGCGTTATCTAGTGATGTACCAATAGGTTGCACCAGTGGTTGGGTGACAAGTAGCCACTTAAGAGCGTAGGAAACACTCGCTGAATCGTTCTTCTCCATTTGCTCAAAGAAGTAATTCATCGCCGAGTCATCTAGGGTGTATTTATTACCACCAATAGATAAAGGCACCACAAAAATACAGGCTAATAAGGCGATGGTGACAGTAGGTTTGATATAGGGTTTAGCTGCGTTTTCTGCTTTGGCATCACT
Source organism: Shewanella schlegeliana (assembly GCF_016765635.1). Taxonomy (GTDB): domain Bacteria; phylum Pseudomonadota; class Gammaproteobacteria; order Enterobacterales; family Shewanellaceae; genus Shewanella; species Shewanella schlegeliana. The sequence goes on along the minus strand of NZ_JAESVD010000008.1, from coordinate 190,126 downwards.
TTTAGAGCTTGCCTGTTTAGCTTGCACTAACTCCACCAGTTTCATTGGCAGTTTAAGTACCGTAAGCAGTACTAAGGCTAAGCTTATTGACATTGAAATAGGCGGAATAATGGTTGCTCGTAGCGCCGACTTACCCGTTGCTGCAAATTTACCGCCATCGGCAAACTCTGCTTGCTGGGCTTCTAATACATTGATGTATTCAGTGGTCTTACGCTGAATGTTGGGCTCAATGATCTGCTGCTTAAACTGACGGTTGTTCCAGTCGGCTAAGGTTGGCTTGACGTATAACTCGCCCATACGCTGTTCAATGCGCTGCTGAATTTCATGATGACGCTGGAATTGCTGCCAACTGAGGTTTGGCGACATCTCAGTATTTTTAGCGCGCATATTTTTGTGCCATTCAACATCGGCCTGTTGACGCACTTTGCTAGCAACGGCTTTATCAAAGGTTAAACGGTCGGTAATAGACCAAGTTGTCGGTAAATTTAAGCCCTTTTGTTTAAGCTTTTTATTCACTTTAACGCTGGTGAGTTCGTGCACTCTAAAGGTATGTAGTGAGTTAATACCGAGCGGGTAGCCGCCTGATTCTTTAATAAAGTCAGGCTCCATCTTTACCATCAACACGTTCTTATAGTGGTTCACATCGTTGGTGTATACCATACGGTGATCTTTCAAGCCCGCATCGCCACCGGTTGCAGCGTCAACGGCCTGCATAGCGGTAAATAACCCTAAGGTCATGACACCAGCAATGATTGAGTTACCGACATTTTCAGAGGTAGAGATCTCCTCACGAATAAGCCAATCATCAGGTGGGATATAAGGAATACTTAATTTTTCGATTTCGCGGTCATAGTTTGCTTGTAAACGCTCATAACAGCTATTACGACTGTTGCCTTTTCTTTCTCGGCACTCGTTACGACGTTCGAAATAGTCATAAAGTTTAGGTGCGATTTTCTGTGCTCGAGATTCAACCCGTGCTTCATAGGCGGTAACGCCTTTTTGATATTTCTCCCAGCCTTGCTTCACTTGGTTTTGAGTGTCTAGCCAATACTCATCTGAGCGCTCAGGTGCGCTGGCAACAGCTCGGTTGTACTTAGCTGAGCCATCAGCATACTCTTGGTACTTGCCGCGCAGGGTTTGGCGAAAGTTGTCGTAATCTTGATAGTGAGTATCAAAGTTAGACATGGCTTTATCACGGACAAATTTTTCCATGATCATGCGCTTTTTCTGCGATAGGTCATCAACCAGTTTATCGTCGGCATAGACTAAGCCACCAAATACAGATAAAAAGGCTTTTTCTGTGCTGCTGTGAGCAGTGTCTGGGTCGTAGTTTATGCCTTCAAACTGAATCGACTTTTCGATTAACGCACTACGTAAGACCTGTGAAAGATACGCTTGTTGGCGCTCTGCAGGCGTAGATGCATCAATGATAAATTTATCCACTAACCACTTTTGGCCAAAAAATACCGTAGGCCACACAAGTACCGCAATTAGGCTGAAATAGCCTAAAGCGTGGCCAACCCGTGCCACACGTTTGCCACTCAGTAGCATATCTGCCAGTAGCAAGGTAACGCCAATACCACTAATGGTTCGGCCAAAAAGCTCGACTGCGCGAAGATCTTCATGGCTAGCGTTACGACCACCAGCGACATCAGTTAAAGCTGCGTTGAATATCGCCTCTGGAAACAGGTAAACCACAGAACAGATGAACATGGTCATCAACCACCAAAATGGTTTTCCGGTAATCGCGATCTGCTGCTCTACTTTTTGCTGCTTTTGCTGCTTTTGTTGCTTAGCTGCGGTTGATTGCTGCTTTTTTTGCACTTTTTGCAGCTGTTTTTCTGCCTCGGCCATTTTAGTTTGCGTTGGCGCCGATTTTAATAAACCGGTGGCAAATGGGCTGTGCTTTTTATCAGTCATTGTCGCTACTTGGTAAGGTTAAAATAATGGTTTTGCTATTAGTGGTTTCAATTTCTTCATCAACAATGGTTGGGAAGCCATGTGGATTACTGCCGTGAGCCTGCTTGTTTACCTTTTTAGGCTTGGCTTTAGCGCTGGTAATCGCTTTAAGGCCCGAATTTAACGAGATGTAGTAACCTTCTTGTTGATAGCCTAGCATTTCGTTAAAGCGGTCAAAGTCAGCATCGCCTGGTAGCGAAGCGATATACTTACCTGAAGCCGATACTGGCTGATAGCGCTTTTTAGGCACGGCAGGATTAAATAGTTTTTGGCAGATCTTATAGGGGGTGGTGTCGACTATGACGCCATCTGGTAGCTTGGATTTAGACAAACGCTTTAGTTGCGACTGATGATAATCGGTGCCGTTAATCGTGTAGGTATACACTTTCATGCCATAACGGTGCGCACTGTTTAACACGCTAGTGTTTTGCATGAAACTGCGGATATCTAAATGTAGGCCGGCGTTATTACCCAGTTTGTCATTGAGCTTTTTAATGCCGGCAAGTGAGGCATAGTTTTTATAGCGAGAGCGATAACGCTTAGTGCCATATTTACCAGCAAACTCGATACTCTTTTGGTTATCTAAGTAGTAGTCATCGTTTTGCGCGCCTCGGCGTAGATCTGCAGTGACTTTATCGACACTCGTTGGGTGAGCACCTTGAACAAAACCTAGGTAGACGCGTGGGTTAATCCCGCGAAGCTTCTCTAGCATTTCAAGATCGGATGCCGAGTAGTAAAAGCCGCCCTGACCAATGGTTTGACGCAGCATATTGTCGAGCTCTACTAACTCATGGCCATTAGCTTCAGACTTAATCTCTACGTTTAGCAGTTGATCATAAGAACGATAAGCAGCAAAGGTAGTAAAAGCCTCGTATGCAGTAATTGGCCGCCTATCCAGCAATTCATTCGAGCCTTTTTGGCGTAGCTTTAGGTTGGCATATTGCTTGAGATTCATGCGCTCAAGTTTGTAGCGCTCGCCGGTGTAATAAACCGTTGCGCGCCCAGTTTGGCTATCGTGATGGTTAACCCAAGTGCCATCGCCTAATTGCATAACATCGATTTCGACACTGTTGTAGTTATCAAGCAGCGCAGATGCGATGGCAAGATCGCTACTTTCTGGTAAGCGAAAGTCACCGCGGTGCGCAGAGATATCCAGTGGGCACTGGGCAATTGAGACCATTTTGATATGGCCATTATCGCTTAGATATAAGTTGCGATCACCCAAGGTGAGCTGAATATCAACTATATCTTCACCATCAACCTTTACATCGAAAGGTAGATGACTTAATGAAGGGGGGATCACTTTCGCAGGAGCAGGCGGCGTATCGGGGGTAGATTTACAACCAGAAAGAGCGAAGAGCGTAATGAGTAGTACCGCGTAGTAACGGCGAGCTTTTTGCGTGTAACTTGCCATAATCCCTAAATTACAAGTTATTAATTATTCACGCTTTATACTCGAAGTGAAGGTTTAATACAACGATGGTTATAAGAGTGGGTTTATGCAAGTTATTGATAGTATTGGCATTGCTTTAATTTTGAACTATTCGTATTTTGTATAATGTGACATGCGAATAGTGGTTATCTGTCAAAATTACCAGCGTTGTCAGTATTTTGGCTAAATAAGACCGCTATTTTGACAAGAGAATATCGCTATTTATTCGCATCGTAAAATACAAAAAATCCACCTCAAGTAAGATGGCTTAATGTAGCTTGTTCTTATAAAGAATAGATGCTCCCCAATCTCGATATAAAGAGCCCTTTTTTAGAAAGTCCGACGGGTCGGTATCACCAAGGCTTCATCCCGCCCAGAAATAAGTTGACGGTTTTTGTTGGACTTGCATATCCCTTCTACATCGAAAGATGCACTGTCTTCACGGGGATCTATATTGATATCGATGATAGCAGGCCAACGACAGTAGTAAATGTCGTGGCGAGGGCTTCTAAAGGCATCCCGCCTGCTGCGCCTGAAAATATTATGGCTATGGCTGTGACCTACTCCTCGTTGGCATTTGAGTCGATAAACAGTATGCAGTCGCAGCCATGATGACAGTTACAGGTTTCAATCTGGTGCATATTCAGCGACCAGTTATTATTCTCTGCACTCATAATACCAATCAGTATAAGAAGTTGATCTACTCAGAGCGGTTTTTGGCAAACTAATTCAAGGCGAATAGCTGCAAGAATGGTTATTCCCTTGTAAAGCTGTTCAAAGCTGAAGTAGGCAGCCAAAAACGCTCCAGAATGGCGAGTTTTAGCGCTTCTAATGCTGTGTTAACGAGCTTAAGCGTAGAACAACGATGCTCTTCACTCGTTGCAAACCACATGGTCTTGTATGTTCCCGACATACATAAGACATTTACTCCATCCTTGGAGGTCAGATGCTCGAATGTCATTAAAGCAGGAGCACTTAATGACTTTGCCTCATAACCGCTAAACTCTCGCTGAGCGACTAAATCTTTATACTGATTGGTATAACACCTGTCTAAAAAATGAAAAGATGTTGTTAAGTATAGTCTTGCCGAATCAGGGGGATGGTCGGTGAGTGGTATTAGAGGTGAGGGGGCGAGTTAAGATGATTGCAGTATTTCAATCCCCTATTTTAATGGGGAAGCTTTGCAAACGATATAGCTGAAAGGCTTAAACAACTTCCTTTCAGCAGCAATAATTCTAATGACAGCTACAGCTCAAAACTATGGCAGTGGCTAGGGGTGATGATAAACGGTAACGGCACATCCCAATGCTCGCAGGGCAATTTATCAACTTGCTGGCAATCATGAGCATAGCCTATGGGCAAAGGCTTGCCCGTGTGCTGCCAGTTAGCCAGAGTTCTATCATAGAAACCGCCGCCCATACCCATTCTGTTGCCCAGCAGGTCGAAGGCAACAAGCGGCGTGATCACCACATCGATCTGATGGGGGAGCAGCATCTGGGTGATGTTCAGTTTTGGCTCCCAGATACGCATATGGTTCTTCTGCATCTGGGTATCGGTTTGGTAGCGAAAAAAGAGTAAGTTTCCTGGGCTAAAGGGGTGCAGCCTAGGTAGGTAGACCTCAACCTCATTCTGCCAAAGCGCCTCGATTAACGGCTTGGTATCGAGCTCACCGTCATTGGTTAAGTACAGGGCAACACGCTGTGCCTTGAGTTGTTTAAGTTTTGATAGGGTAAAGTCCGCGGCTGTCATCGCAAAGCTGTCTTGCTGTTCGGTGGCCAATGAGCGGCGCGCCTCCCTGATCTGGCTGCGGATCGCTTTACGGCATGCTTTATCGCTCGCACTGGATGAGAACTGAGGCGGTAACTGTGATGGCATAATAAAAGGACTCCTATCAATGACCTAAGCAGTCTATCTTGCCAAGGAAGGATAAGCAAAGGAGGTTATAAAGAAGGAGCTAGGTTCTAGGAAAGGCAAAGAAAGGTCCTAGGAAGAGCTAAGACAGTTAAAGCTAAGATGAACGGCCTGCGGCCTAGAGAACGTGACTGCGTCACTACAGAACGCTGCGCTTACGGTTCAGGCTGAGACGGTGCTAGCCAATACGGACAAGCATAGATGAAAGAGCGATATTTGTTCTTCTGTAGGTTGGCTTCAGCCCATTAGTCTAAGTTATTGAAGCGAGTATTAGTGACCGATGAGTAACCTCGGATCTCGGATACTTAAGTCTACGCGATCGAGCTTATGTCCAAGCCCTGTGAGGTCGGTAAGATAGATGCAGTTACGCTTAAGCTCCACTAAATTTTCCACCTCTAGTTGCTTGATAGCTTCATTGACTCTCTGGCGAGCGATTCCAGTAATTTCACTTATCTGCTGCTGTGAAATTTTGATTTGTGGGATCTCACCTAAAACGCTCGGAATATGTGCTGCAAGTTCGATCAGTAGATAGACAATACGCTTATCTTTAACTTCGCTCATCATAAGCTGAGATTGCAACCATTTAGCTTTAGCTTCGAATGACAAGGCATGAAACCATTTATATATTTCAATGTTGTCTTGGGCTAAACGGTGAAGATCAAAATTACTAAAATGAATCAGTTTAACGTTATCGATCTCAGTAATGAAAAACGGAGTGCAACCAGTATTTTGGTTGTCATAATTACCAAACCAGTCGCCTTTACCCATCACTATGTTGTTGACGGTTTTAAGGCCAGGCGTTTGCATACCTATAGCCACAGTGCCTTCTAGTATAAAACTTGCGCCTTGGTGAGCGATAGCTGAACCATCCACCTCACTAGGCTTTAATTGAGTTTTTAGCTGAGCAACAGACAGTAACTTGTTAACTAAAGCAGGTGAAAGTTCCGTATTCCAACGTACGATTTCTTTAAGCTTGGAGTCAATCAATGTCGTACCTTAGAGTGGTGATTAAGCGTGGAAAGAGCTGATTATGACATAGTTAACTGCAACAAAGTGTCCGTTAGCGGACAAAGTTTAAAGTGGAGAGGCTATTACTCTTTTGAGTAAATCCGCCCTAAATAAGCGGTTAGGCCAATATCATCCCGAGTGTTAATGCTTCATTAGTTCTGTTTGTGACGGATAAAAATAGCCCAGTCAATCGTTTGCGCAGTTAGAGTCTATCGGCAAATTTTTTGCATTTTTTCAAGGGTTAAATCCAGACCTTTTTCTTCTCTTTCACAAAGGCCTTTATGTGATCGGCTCTGTCCTTGTCTCTGCCTATTTCATCGGCTTTGACTTTAAGCCCCAAGGCTTTAAGTTTATAACTTGGAGTTGCTTTGAGCTTTAACGAACAGAGCTCATATTTAGCCGCAAATGACACCGCAATATTTTCATCTAAACCAGCCAACGAATTAAATGACCACCAGCAATCAATATTATTGCTAATTTTCTCAGTCTATATCTCTACTCATAGGGCTGTTACCGCAGCAACCGTTAATCGTAGCAACCTTAGAGAGTATTTAAAGATAACTCTGTCCGGTGCAGGACAGACGTCGCCATAGAGGTGATGTTTAAATATTAGGGAGTGTGAGTCAGTTCAAAAGAAAATAACGCTTGCGTGTATTTACGAGTGGTCACCTGTGTAGCCTGTTGTTAGGAGAGGTTGTTGAATGAAATTATTAAAGAAATAGCAGTAGAAGCTTATTCGCTAGTTTAGCGGTGAGCTTCATTGAACCATTAAGATTGTACGAGTAGTAATAGTGGATAGGTATTTAAAATGAAGAAAATTAGTATTTTGTTTTTACTTGTTTATGGCTTTAGCTTTTCCTTTTCCTTAATTGCGAATGAGCTTGCATTGACACAAGGATACGACTGTAACAGCTTAAATGATCATCTAGAAAATCAGCTTGTTAGCACTCCAGAATGGAAGATCAGAGTGAGTGTTAGTAACTGGGAAGAGTATAAGGGGGATATGCCGGATATAGGGTCGCCAGTACCCAATTTTGTCTATCTTTTATGTGAAGAAGAGAGAAATTCGGCACGACTAGTGGAGGACATTGTTTTTGATGTTTTAGACCAAGCAGCATACGAAGCACAGTTCGTCTCAAATTGAAGATAAAAATTGAATCGATGGGCACAAAGACGATACAGGCTGAGACGGTTAAAGTAGATTTAAGTAGAGACGGAAAAGTAACTTTACTTTTTAGCTCGGGCTTAAGCCCATCCTCGAAGTGAAGCGCCCTAGGATCTAGAACCTCCCACTTGAACATGGGAGTACACAGCTGTATGGTTTTGTGATTAATGAGGTTAGCAACGCTATTAGCGATGCGAGTGATGTGGCTAAAGATACTATGCACAGTATGAAGAACAAATTTAGCAAGCTTTGGGCTTAAGGGCTACAAGGTTATGCTTAAAGGCATGGCAAGTGTGCCCAGCCCAATCAAATCGAAATATTTAAACATAAATAAACTCAAAGGATAAATATGCTTGCTGCAGCACTGTCTTCACTTATTCTCGTTTTCGTGCTCTGGTGTAATCTTGGTTATGAACTGCTTACTGGGCAAACTATTATCTGGTATGAGTGGACCATAGTCGTTGCAGCCACCTTAGGATACAGTGGTTACTATCTTAATTTGTTTTTTAGGAAAGACTGAGAAGGTTTAAAGTCGGAAAAGCAAAGACAGTTAAAGCTAAGATGAACGGCCTGCGGCCTAGAGAATGTGACTGCGTTACTACAGAACGCTGCGCTTACGGTTCAGGCTGAGAAGGAGCTAGGGAAAGCAGGTTAAAGCTAAGACGAGACGAGACGAGCAAAGATGAACGGCCTGCGGCCTAGAGAACGTGACTGCGTCACTACGGAACGCTGCGCTTACGGTAGGTAAAGAAGGTGCTAGGAAAGGCTGGTTCTAGGTCCTAGGAAGAGCAGAGAAAGAGCCGGAAAAGCAGAGAACAAGAGAGTGTTTCTGTCTGGTTTTAGCTTGAGCTTTTGCTTTACCTAGCAGGGCGAAGCCCGCCCTCGAAGCGAAGCGTCCTAGGAGCTAGGACCTTAAGATACAAAAAAGCCACCTCTGTCGAGATGGCTTATTGTAAAGATTTAGATGCTCTCCCCAGTCTTTTCATAGAAAGTCCGACGGGTCGGTATCACCAATGCGCAGATACAAAAAAGCCACCTCTGTCGAGATGGCTTATTGCAAAGATTTAGATGCTCCCCAGAATACCGACCGCTGGTGTAGCCCTTGAACCGTAGGTTCAAGGCGGGTAAATGAGTACCTCCTAAGGCTTCTCGGTACGAGCCGAGCTTGCACAATGTCAGTAAAACATTCACCCTGGGTTTGTAAGTATCGGCACAGGGACATTACCAGCTAGCGAATATCCCAGGGAGCAAAACTTGTGTTCGTAAACCAGTCGGGTGACTTAAATGGGCTTACGATAAATCTGTTAAAGGCTGCTGATTAAGCAAGCTCTATTATAACGAATTTTCGTCGGGTTTTGTAGCGCGCTCTACGAGTGCATCTTCAAGTGTCGACTGCAGCAAACCGATTTTAGTATCCATCTGCCTAATATAATCTTGATTCTTTTGCTGTTCTTCTAACAGCTCATAGCCAATATTTAATGCTGCCATAATGGCAATCTCTTCACGGCTAATATTATTGGTACGCGTTTTAAGCGAGCTTAACTGCTTTTCAAGGTTACTGGCCACATGCCTAAGCGCAGCCTCTTGTCCTTGTGGACAAGCAATAGAGTAGGTACGACCCAAAAGGGTTATGTCAATCGCCTTGCTACTCATCCCGAGAAGAATCCTTAAACCGTGTACTTGAGCGGACTATATCGGTCTACATAGCAAAGTGCAACACGATCGGCCTGCAAACTGCCACTGTTTAGATTAATTGTTGTTTAGATCGCCATTGGCGTATAAACATAAACCACTTTGTACTAATAAATTAATTAAGCGCTAACTTAAGTGTTAACCCACATCTAGCCCACATCTAATTCAGTCATCATAGCGATTGTTGCTTTTGTGGCTAAGCCCGCAAACTTTTACCGACTTTATCGAGTCGACTCTTGGTCGAAACCACCACTTCTGCTAGCATGAAGCGAGTATATTTTGTGATTGGATAACACCTTATGGCTAGCCTACCTACATTGCGCATAGATAAATTACTTGCAGCACTCAACGCCGCTGAGATTGGTCAGCACCCTGTCGAAGTTCATGGCGCACTCGTTGGGCTCATTTGTGGTGGGGTAGAGCAAAACGCCTCAGGTTGGACTCAACCGCTACTTGAGCTGATGAACGACGGCCAAGCGCTACCTAAAGAGTTGCAAGCGCTGATTGAAGAGCTGTATCAAGATGCGGTGACGCGTCTGTCTGATACTGACTTTGGCTTTAGCCCTATGCTGCCGCAAGAGGAAGAGTCACTGCCTAAGCGCGTCGAAGCGCTGTCCTTATGGGTACAAAGCTTTCTAACCGGCATCGCGATTATTCAGCCTAAACTTAACGAAGCCTCTCTGGATGTGCGTGAGGTGATTCAAGACCTGTCTGAGATCGCCCAAGTGGAGTTTGATGTTGCCGAAGACGAAGAGTCAGAGGCGGCACTGATTGAGCTAATGGAATTTACCCGTATGGCGGCGCTGATGTGTTACGCCGAGTTCGGTCCAGACGTTGATGACGACGAGCCAATCGATGTGGGTGTGCTTCACTAACTCGCTGATAACTTACTACCGCCATCGCCTCTAGGCATGGCGGTTTTTGTATCAGTAATACCTAAATTCATTTTGTTGTTGAGTTCATACATTCCATGGCTAATCCTAACGAACCCACAGACCTTGCAATTAGCGCAGAGATCAATGATGTCGATATTGCCATTGTTGGCGGTGCGATGGCGGGGGCGACATTAGCCCTAGGGCTGGCCCAGCTTGTACAAGAGCTAAAATTAGACGCTGCCAATAGCTCACAGCCGCTTAAGATCGCCCTTATCGAGGCTCACAAGCCAAGCAATGAGCACCCAGGCTTCGATGCCCGCTCTATCGCTATCTCCCATGGCTCAATCTTCCAGTTACAGCAGTTAGGTCTGTGGCAGCATCTTGATTCGTTAGCGACGCCAATTAGCAATATTCATGTTTCCGACCGTGGCCACTTTGGCATGACAGAGCTTAACAGCGAGTCATTCCATCTACCGTATCTTGGCCAAGTGGTTGAGCTTGAAGCGGTAGGTAATAAGCTATTTAGCCTACTAGAAAAAAGTGATATCGCCCTCTATTGCCCCAATAAGTTGCAAAGCATTGAGGCTAGCATGGACTCACAACTGCTGACGCTGGAAGATGGTCAGCAGATCGCAGCTAAGTTAGTGGTTGCCGCAGATGGGGTGAACTCCAAGGTGCGTCAAGCCTTTAAGCAGCCATTAGAACAAATTGATTTTGGCCAGAGCGCCATTATCGCCAACATTCATACCGAGCAGCCACATGAAGGCTGGGCCTATGAGCGCTTTACCCAAACAGGCCCGCTGGCACTACTGCCAATGGCCGACAGTAACGGCGAGTCACGCCTCTCTTTAGTGTGGGCATTACCGCCCGGTGAAGCCGAGCGGCTATTAACTGCGCCAAAGAGTGAGTTTATCGACAAGCTGCAGCAGGCCTTTGGTTACCGAGCCGGGCGCTTTATCGATATCGGTAACCGCTTTAGTTACCCACTATTGCTGTCATATATGCCGCGACCTATCTATCACCGCACGGTGTTTTTAGGTAATGCAGCGCAAACCTTGCACCCGATAGCGGGGCAAGGTTTTAACTTAGGCCTGCGCGATGTGGTGTGTTTAATAGATGTGGTCAAGCAAGAGCTAGCAAAAACACAATTAAGTGAGCGAACGCTTACTAACTCGGGTGGGGAGCTAGTATCGACAGTTGATTTGGGTAGCACAGCGTTAACCCATGGCTACCTTGAGCGCCGAAATGCCGACAGGCAAGGCACCATGAACAGTATCGAGTTTTTAGTTCGCGGATTTTCCAACGACCATTGGCCACTGGTAATTGGCAGAAACCTCGGGCTGCGACTATTGTCTTGGTTCCCGCCGTTAAAAGCCCCTGTGGCACAGAAGGCGATGGGCTGGATAAATAGTTAGTTTGCCAGCGTAAAGCGTTTAATAATCCGATTTTAGAAATAAGCCGTTTTTTGAGTAAGGGTAAAAGATGTTAAGCACACAAACTTATGATGTCGCAATCGTTGGTGGAGGCATGGTTGGCCTCGCAACGGCAATAGGTTTAGCGATGGAAGGCATTAAAGTGGTGGTGATCGATGCCGGTCAAACCCAAGCGGTTTCCGGTGCACCAAAGCTTAGAGTGAGCGCCATCAACAAGGCCAGTCAGCAACTCATTACTAACTTAGGTGCATGGCCTTACTTGGCGGCATCGAGAGTGAGTCCTTACCAAAAAATGCAGGTCTGGGATAAAGACAGCCTAGGTAAAATCGATTTCGACGCCCACTCATTGAGTGAGAGCCACCTAGGCTCGATTATTGAAAACGACGCCATCGCCTTCGCACTGGCCGAGCGTGCAGGCGAGTTTAAGGAGCTGACCTATATTGAAAATCAACGCCTAGAGCGTATCGCCTTTGGTGAGCGTGAGGCTTGGTTAACCTTAGACAATGGAGACAGCTTAAGTGCTGCGCTGGTGGTTGCTGCCGATGGTGCCAACTCTTGGGTGCGCGAGCAGTGCAAAATCCCAATGACCTTCTGGGATTACAACCATCACGCGATTGTGGCCACCATTCGCACCGAACTGCCCCACGGCGATACCGCCAGACAAGTGTTCGACAGCGAAGGGCCGCTGGCCTTCCTACCTTTATATGAAAAAGATCTCAGCTCAATCGTCTGGTCGGTGTCACCAGAAAGAGCTGACGAGCTACTGGCATTAGATAAGGTGAGCTTTGATCGCGCCTTAACCGCAGCATTCGATGGTCGCCTAGGCATGTGTAGCCTTGAGAGTGAACGTCAGTCGTTCCCGCTACGTATGCGTTATGCCCGTCATTTTGCTCAGTCACGTCTCGTGCTAGCAGGCGATGCGGCGCACACTATCCACCCACTTGCAGGGCAGGGAGTTAACCTAGGGTTTCTCGATGCCGCTAGCATCGTTGAGGTGGTGAGTGAGCTTAAACAGCAGGGCAAAGATATCGGTGACTACCGTAATCTGCGCGATCTTGAGCGCTGGCGTAAGGCTGAAGCCTTAGAGATGATCACCGCGATGGAAGGTTTTAAGCGACTATTTCAAGGCAGCAATCCGCTTAAGAAAGCGATACGTGATTTAGGCTTAAATATCGTCGACAATTTTGCGCCATTGAAAACACTGTTTATTCAACAGGCGCTAGGTAACAAGAGTAATCTGCCGAAGCTGTGTAAGCGGAACGAAAATTAACAATCTTGACTCATTAGTTAGATCTAAATAAGCCTTTAATTTCATAAGTTTGTTTGTGAGATTAATTGTTAGGATATTTTTGTGTGAAAATTTCACATATTGATAATGAGAAAAACTAATGACAAAACTGTTCGGATTAGAAAATTCTTTTGTATACAAAGTGGCGTCTCAAGGTATAATTTCGCCGCATTTTAATACGACTACATTGATCTGCTGCCTCTATCTTAATATGCGTACCCTATAAAGAGATAGCAGCAGTTACAGACTAGAAGACCCCAAAGAAGGGATAGAAATGGCTAACAAAACTGTACTTTTTAACAAGCATCTAGAATCGAACGGCAAGATGGTAGACTTCCATGGTTGGGATATGCCACTTAACTACGGTTCACAAATCGAAGAGCATCACGCAGTGCGTAAAGACGCCGGTATGTTTGACGTATCTCACATGACAGTTGTTGATGTGATTGGTGATGACGCTTGTGCCTTTTTGCGCAAACTGCTAGCCAACGACGTCGCTAAGCTTAAAGTCCCAGGTAAGGCCCTATATGGCGGTATGCTTGACCATAACGGCGGCGTAATCGACGACCTTATCACCTATTACCTATCAGATACCGAGTACCGTATTGTTGTTAACTCAGCAACACGGGAAAAAGACCTTGCTTGGATTAGCGAGCAAGTCAAAGGCTTCAGCGTTGAAGTGACCGAGCGTCCAGAGCTGGCGATGATTGCCGTTCAAGGTCCAAACGCTAAGGCAAAGGCCGCCACCGTATTTAACGCCGAGCAAAACGCCGCTGTAGAAGGCATGAAGCCATTCTTCGGCGTGCAGTCGGGTTCGCTGTTTATCGCAACCACTGGCTACACTGGCGAAACGGGCTACGAAGTGATTGTGCCTGAAGCTGAAGCCGAAGCACTATGGCAAGCATTCCTAGATGCGGGCATTAAGCCATGTGGCCTAGGCGCACGTGACACGCTACGTCTTGAGGCGGGCATGAACCTTTACGGCCTAGATATGGACGAAAGCGTTAACCCACTCGCCGCTAATATGGGCTGGACTGTGGCATGGGAGCCAGCGGATCGTGACTTTAACGGTCGCCAAGCGCTAGAGAAGATTAAAGCCGAAGGCACCGACAAGCTTGTTGGTCTTATCATGGACGCCAAAGGCGTTATCCGTCACGGCATGTCAGTATTCTTTACCGACAGCGATGGGGTTGAGCAGCAAGGGACCATCACTAGCGGCACATTCTCGCCAACTTTAGGTTACTCAATCGCTATGGCTCGCGTACCACGCAGCATTGGTGATGTGGCTGAAGTTGAGATGCGTAAGAAGCGTGTACCGGTTAAAGTCATCGCACCGTCATTTGTGCGCAATGGTAAGCAAGCATTCTAATTTTCTGGCTTAATACTGGCTATTTAGTCCTACTTTGTCGTCGCCAGTGCTCATTGATGCTTATCAACTGCGCGCTGGCTCCTAAAATTAGAACTAAATCTCTGCGTATTTAGCTCAGAAAACGTTTTGTGGATGTGGCGAATATAAAACTTATTCGCTTTATCAAGATAGAGCAAAATTGACGATTTCATCTATTTTTAGCTAACGCTTAAATAAAGCGTAAAACAGATAGATTTGCGCGCTTGAACAAGATCAATGTGGCAAACGTCAAAAACTAGATGAAATCGCTGCACTTATGATGTAAAAATGGTGCAAAAATTGATATAAGCCTTATAGGCAAGTCAGTGTAACGTCTTATTAAATACAGAATTAGAACATCGAATAAGGATTTAGACCAATGAGCAATATCCCAGCTGAACTTAAATATGCTTCTTCTCACGAGTGGATCCGTAAAGAAGAAGACGGTAGCTACACAGTCGGTATCAGTGAGCACGCTCAAGAGCTTTTGGGTGACATGGTGTTCGTTGAGTTGCCAGAAGTGGGTGACGACGTTAGCGCTGGTGAAGACTGCGCAGTAGCTGAGTCTGTAAAAGCAGCATCAGACATCTACGCACCACTTTCAGGCGAAGTGATTGCCGTTAACGAAGCACTGGAAGATTCTCCAGAGCTAGTCAACAGCGATGCATTCGGTGACGGTTGGTTCTTCCGCGTAATGCCAACAGACCTTGCAGAACTAGACAACTTGCTTGATGCCGAAGGTTATCAAGCAGTTATCGACGACGAATAAGCGTCGATGACTGACAAAGCCCCAACTCATCGCTGATTGGGGCTTTGTTCGTTATATGGCTTATGCCCCTGTATTTTGTCGGGGTATTAAGGCCGTAATGGCTGAAAAAATGGCTGAAAAAAAATGGCTGAAATAGACAAGCCAAGCCCAGTCCAAAAATAACAAGCATTCTAAAACTAAAGAGACCGGTAGCACCGCCCCCCTACAGGCAGGATACAGGCACATAGGAACTAGGTTACTCATGACCAAAGAAACCCTGACACAATTAGAGCAGCACGAATCATTTATTCGTCGTCACATCGGCCCAGAAAGCACACAACAGCAAGAGATGCTGAACTTTGTTGGCGCTGAGTCATTAGAAGACCTAACCCAGCAGATCGTGCCAGGTTCGATTCGTCTTAACCGTGACTTAGCCGTAGGCACTGCCTGTGGTGAAGCCGAGGGTACCGCTTATATCCGCGAAATCGCAGATAAAAATAAGGTGTTTAAGAGCTATATCGGTATGGGTTACTACGGTACAGATGTACCAAGCGTTATCCAGCGTAATGTATTTGAAAATCCAGGTTGGTACACGGCGTACACGCCATACCAGCCTGAGATCGCTCAGGGCCGCCTAGAAGCTATTCTTAACTTCCAGCAAGTGTCTATGGATTTAACCGGTCTAGACTTAGCTTCCGCATCACTGCTTGATGAAGCCACTGCTGCTGCGGAAGCAATGGCACTGGCTAAGCGTGTTTCTAAAGCCAAAAAAGCCAACATCTTTTTCGTTGCAGATGACGTATTCCCACAAACTATCGACGTGGTTAAGACCCGCGCTGAGTGTTTTGGTTTTGAAGTCATCGTTGGCCCTGCACAGGATGCCGTAAACCACGAGCTATTTGGTGCACTATTCCAGTACACCAATCGCCTAGGTGAAATTTGCGATCACAGTGCGCTATTTGCCGAGCTAAAAGCCAAGAAAGCGGTCGTTACAGTGGCTGCCGACATCATGTCGCTAGTGCTGCTTAAGTCACCAGGTTCAATGGGCGCAGATGTCGTCTTTGGTAGCGCCCAGCGTTTCGGCGTACCAATGGGCTTTGGTGGTCCACACGCCGCCTTCTTTGTAACGCGTGACGAGTACAAGCGTTCACTACCGGGCCGTATTATTGGTGTGTCACAAGATACACGCGGTAACCGTGCACTGCGTATGGCTATGCAGACGCGTGAGCAGCATATCCGCCGTGAAAAAGCTAACTCAAACATCTGTACAGCACAGGTGTTACTGGCCAACATGGCATCGTTCTACGCGGTATACCATGGTCCACAAGGCCTTAAGACAATTGCATCACGCATCAACCGTCTAACCGACATTCTAGCGGCAGGTCTAACGGCTAAAGGCCTTGAACTGGCTAACAGCACTTGGTTCGATACCATTACCGTTAAGAGTGGCGATGTTGCCGCTATCAATGCCCGTGCATTGGCCGCACAAATCAACTTACGTATCGATACAGATGGTCGTTTTGGTATCAGCCTTGACGAAACCACCACTCGCAGCGATGTTGCCCAGCTATTTGACGTCATTCTAGGTGAAGGTCATGGTTTAGATGTTGCCGCGCTTGATGAGCAGATCATCAACGCAGGTAGTCAGTCTATTCCTGCAGAACTGCTACGCAGCGATGCTATCTTGACTCACCCAACGTTCAATAACTACCACAGCGAAACTGAGATGATGCGCTACATCAAGCGCCTAGAGAACAAAGACTTGGCATTAAACCACTCTATGATCTCGCTTGGTTCGTGCACCATGAAGCTCAACGCGGCAACAGAGATGATGCCAGTGAGCTGGGCCGAGTTTGGCAATATGCACCCATTCTGCCCACTGGATCAAGCCGAGGGTTACACTCAGCTAATCGAAGAGCTATCGGCGTGGCTAGTTGATATCACAGGCTACGACGCCGTTTGTATGCAGCCAAACTCTGGCGCACAGGGCGAGTATGCTGGCCTATTAGCGATTAAGAAGTATCACGAGTCTCGTGGCGACGCCCACAGAAATATCTGTCTGATCCCACAATCGGCTCACGGTACTAACCCAGCTTCTGCCCAGCTTGCAGGTATGAAGATAGTGGTTACCGCGTGTGACAAGGCGGGTAACGTCGATATGGAAGATCTTAAGACTAAGGCTGCTGAAGTTGCCGACAACCTATCTTGCATCATGATCACTTACCCATCGACTCACGGTGTGTATGAAGAAACCGTTAGCGAGATCTGTGACATCATTCATCAGCATGGTGGTCAGGTTTACCTCGATGGCGCCAACATGAACGCACAGGTTGGCCTAACAACCCCAGGTTCAATCGGCGCAGACGTATCGCACCTTAACCTGCACAAGACCTTTGCTATTCCACATGGTGGCGGCGGTCCGGGTATGGGCCCAATCGGTGTTAAGTCACACCTAGCACCATTTGTAGCGGGTCACTCAGTGGTTAAGCCAGGCCGCGAATCAGACAACAACGGTGCACTATCTGCAGCGCCATACGGCAGCGCAAGCATCTTGCCAATCACTTGGATGTACATCAAGTTACTGGGCTTCCAAGGTCTACGTCAGTCGACTCAGGTTGCACTGCTGAATGCCAACTACGTGATGAAGAAGCTGTCTGCTCACTACCCAGTGCTATACACAGGCCGTAACGACCGTGTAGCGCACGAGTGCATCATCGACCTACGTCCGCTTAAAGAAGCCTCAGGCGTGACCGAGATGGACATCGCTAAGCGTCTAAACGACTATGGTTTCCACGCGCCAACCATGAGCTTCCCTGTTGCGGGAACCTTAATGATTGAGCCAACGGAATCTGAGTCTAAAGTTGAGCTAGACAGATTTATCGAAGCGATGGTGTCTATCCGCGCTGAAATCGCTAAGGTAGAAGCAGGCGAGTGGCCAGCGGACAATAACCCGCTACACAATGCACCGCATACCATGGCTGACATCATGGACCCAGCGTTTGATTCACGTCCTTACAGCCGTGAAGTGGCCGTGTTCCCGACGGCAGCGGTTAAGGCGAATAAGTTCTGGCCAACGGTTAATCGTATTGATGATGTTTATGGCGACAGAAACCTTATGTGTTCATGCGCACCAATCAGTGACTACGAATAATTTATAATTGCTGCTTGGGCTTGCTACTGCGGCGTTGAACCTCGGCTCCAGTCCTCATTGACTGGAGTCAACTCCGGGCTAGAGCCTTCGGTTCGCCTAGCATTATCATCGCCAGCGACGCAATTATGGAAACTGTGAGTTTGGCGGTTTCCGGTAGTTAAAGAACTTTAAAAGCGACCTTTGGGTCGCTTTTTTGTTGGCTTGGGTTTAGAACAGTTGATGGTTGCATCGAGTAGAAATAGCTAGCAAAATCTAGCTTATAAATAGAGTCAGACCTAATGACGGCAGACGAAATGACAAAGGCAGCAGCGACTATGCAAGAACAACTTCCGATTACGATTAGTGCCGATAATGGCTTTTCTCGTTCGCTTAAGCCGTTATTGATTGAGCTTGAAATGTGGATTAACTTTCAGGCCTTAAAAGCCGATTGGTATGGCGATGAAGCCTGTATCTTGGCTTTCGATTTTACCTTGGTTAGGAGCTTGGAAGATAAGTCTCTGGACTCTAAGAATCAGAGCTGGATCGTGGAGGCGGGTTACGCCTATTGCTACGACAGCACTAGCTTAAACACCACGGCGTTTATTGCAGTTGCGGACCTGCTTGAGGCTGGTGTGGGGATTGAGCAGGCGATAAAGGGGCGGTTGGTGGCGGTAGCTAATGAGGTGGCTAAGTCTGTGGCAAGAGGGCATAGGTTGTTGGCTTTGGGTTAGGTGGTTTCTGGTGGTTTGAGAATTGAAAAAGCGAACTGGAGAGTTCGCTTTTTTGTGGGAGTAGGAAAGTTTACTCTGACCCCATTTATTTTTTGCTCTAAACATTCATCCATTTGTGAAATGGTAGATACTAACTATTTTTAAACTGTGCTACCCTACTTGCTAACTGGATGTTTTATAATGTTTTTAAACTAAAGTTTAACTGTGTTTTAAATTTTAGTTAGTTAGCCTTAAGGTAAAACTTAGATGAAAATAACGAAGGTTTTTGCAAAGAACTACAAAGCTTTTCCTGATATTGAGCTTGCACTCAAAGATGTAAATTTAATCATTGGTAGAAATGGCGCTGGTAAAAGCTCTTTAATAAGGTTATTTCCATTGGTGTTAGACTCAATAATAAATGGTGAAGAAGATATAATTTGTTTTGAGCCATTAGGTATTGATCTAGCTGCAAACTACTCCGATTTAGTTTTTGGTCACACATCAACAAAGTCAATGTCTTTAGGGCTGTCTTTCATTCTGGATGGAAAAGAATACTCATTTATTACAGAGTGTATTTTTCATAGTGATTTTAAAAAAATTATTCCTTTGTCGTTTAATTATAAAACAGAATGTGAAGAGTTTACTTTTAAAAATACTTTAATTGAAGGTAATGTTTATACGTTAAATGGTGATAGAGAGGTTGAGCTTGAATTTTCTGGGTTGATTCCTATTTCAAAACGAATCAATGATACAGATGTTAGGGAATGTTTAACTCCTCTTGATGTATTTAGGAATGAGATTGTTGATGGCTACCTAAGTTATATAGGTCCATTTAGAAGAAAAATGGAACGTGTTTACCCTAATAGATTTATCTCTGGAATTAACGTTGGTAGTGAGGGGCAGAATACACCTTATATAATTTCTAACTATGATCAAAAAGAAAATTATGAGTTCATAGATAGTGTTAATGAGTGGATGAGGTGTAAACTTGAAAATACAGAGATTAAAATTATTAGGGATCAGCATAGTTTTACAATAAATATCATAAAGAATGGAATAAGTTCTAACATTGTGGATCATGGAATTGGATTTACCCAATTACTCCCATTAATAATCAGTAAGTTTGCAAGGATTGCTAGTGATAATAATGGAATGGAGATTGTCGAACAACCTGAGTTACATATGCATCCATCAATGTGTGGTTCAATAATAGATCTTTACTTAATGAATTTGGATGAAGGTAATATCAATATTCTAGAGACTCATTCTAAAGAGACCATCCTAAGGCTGAGGAGAAGAATAGCTGAGGACAAATCTTGCAAATTAATGGATAGAGTGCAAGTAGTATATGTTGATCAAAATGAAAGTGGTTCGAATATTGATTTAATAAGAGTTTTGGAGGATGGTAGTTGTAGCTGGTGGCCAGAAGGAGTCTTTGAAGAGGCATATGAAGATATTATTGCTATCGAAGAGGTTTTGAATGAATATTGATGTTTCGGATGATATTATTCTTGATGAGCATAAACTTTATGAAGTTTATGTGCAGCTAAATGCTTTTAGAAATAAACATCGGTTAAATTATAAAACATTCAGTAAGATAATGATAAGTCAGCATGTCTCTAGTCGAAATAAAGCTAACTTTAAAGCACTTTTTGAAATCACTTCAAATTTGATTAAGTTCAAAAAAAACATAAAAGTAGTTAGCACTAAATCGAGTGAAGATGAAGTTTTACTAGATGATCTTAATGATGTCCTGAGTTGTAGGGCTGTTATAATTATTGAGAATGAGCATCAAGATCTAGATTTCATTTTTACATGTATAGATGCTGCAGAGTACGGGCCGAATTTAAATAAATATTACAATAAGATGTGGCAGGCAAGAGGAGCTGGAGGGTGTGGCGACATCCCAAAATTGATTAGTAAGTGCTTTGATGAGCAAGTCTGTATTTCTAGGCTATTAGTAGTTAATGACTCCGATAAATATAATAATGATTATGATATTCCTGTCGCCCAACAAAATATAATAAATCGCGCAGTCGAAAAAAAATCTGCACATGTCATGCTTAGAAAGAGAGAAATAGAAAATTACATCCCTATTCGAGTGTTAGAGAATATGTTCGACCCTAAGTACCCTAAAATTGAGTATTTTAAATCATGGAATAAAGAGCAACGCGATTATTTCGATATGAAGAAAGGGTTCCAGAAAAACTGTCGTTACGATGATGCTAAATATAGTAATATTTATCATGGCATACCGAATACTCATCTAGATGCTTTTTTTAAGTCAGGATTTGGAGAAGAAATAGCGAAAATAGCATTTAACCAAGAAAAGCGTAAACTATATACTAAACAGAACTTGGATATAGAAGACCCAGAGATATATCCAGAGTTCTGTGATATAAAAGATAAGTTGTTAGCAATATTGTGAGGATATTATGACTATGACCCCTAGGGTGGAACCGCGGGTATACTTCATCGATGATGTCATCGGTTTGATGTCTAAGGGGCGCTTGGTTATGCCCGATTTTCAAAGGAATTACGTATGGAAGCATGATCAAATCTTAGAGCTTTTTGATAGTATCTATAGAGGATATCCAATAGGCTCTGTTCTGGTGTGGAGCCCAACTGAATCTTTAGAATTAAGTGCTAGTGAATATATAATAGATCATTATATAGGAATTGATCGTGAAGCTAGTTACATTATCGATGGCCAACAGAGACTTACTACATTTTTTATGTGCCTGTATACCCAGGAAAAACATGTAGATCATAAATGGAATGTTTATTTTGATCTAAAAAATGAGAAATTTGTCCATATCAAAAAAAACACTTCTAACGTCAAACCCTACTTTTTTGAACTACGTAAGGCACGTTCCACTACCGCATTTTTAAAAGAGTCTATACGCATATCAAACGAAACGCATGACGATGAATTGATCACTAGGGCTCAAAATTTAGTTGATAAGATAACTAAGTATCGCTTAGCTGTTACTGAATTGTCAGGAGGCACGGTAGAGCAAGCGATTGAAATTTTTACTCGGCTTAATAGGGAGGGGCGTAGAGTTTCTGAGATAGATTATGTTCGTGCTCTAAGTAAAAAATCAGGTTCAGATAAACTAGATAAGCTACTAGAAGGTGCTGATGCTATCATCGATAAGTATGGTTTTAACCAAAAGGATGGGCGCAACTTTAACTTAAAAATCATTCAATCAGCATTTAACTTTCCTGTTTATGCAGACAAGAACTCTTGGAAACTAGTTGCCAGTAGAATTAGTGGGACTAAAGATGAAAATGTTATCGATAGAGTCCTTAATGCTTTGGAACAATCAATACTATTCTCTATAAATGAACTTAAATTAGTAACGATATCGCATTATCCATATATTACTCAGTTTTATATGATATTTAGTTACTTTTACAATAATTTAGAATATGATTATAAATTGCTTGCAAATGAGTTTTATTATGCGGCGATTAAAGGGATTCCACAAACAAACCCATCAACAACAGAAAAGTTAATAGAGTATTATCGTAATGGGTTTATATTTAATGAAGAGTTACAAGACTTAGAAAAGTATTATTTTTCATCAAACACTTTAAAACTTGAGGATAAGTTTAATGCAAGCTCTGCTTCGTCAAAGCTTTTGTTTAATATTATAGTGAACTATGAATATTCTTCAGGTAAACATAAGTTTGATGTTGGTCATTTTATTTATCCTCCTAAAAATAAGTTAAGAAATAAGGAGTTTAGCAATTTATTAGGGAATAAAGTTTTCTGTAATAATGATTTTTATAAGCAAAGCTCAGTTTTAGAATTGAACGTTTTTTATAAGACGTTGTATGAAGAATTTGAAGAAAATACAATTAACTACTTTAATAACTTTCATATAATAAAAAACCAATCATAGACACCCATAGTTAATGGCATGTTTGTTGGCCTCCTACTAAGCTTTAGTAATTGCTGAAATAGGAGGTTGCTATTCTGCTCCTTTATTGGCCCCGCTCTAGAGGTACACTCACTCATGAATAAGTGGGGTCAGAGTAAACTTTATTCTGGTTGCTTAGGAGGCCGCCCCATTTTCAGTGGTCTCATGTTTGTGTTTGTTAGTTTTTCAATTTCATCTTTAAATTTATCATTTCCGATTGGCATGCCTTTGTGGGTTGCTTGTCGAATATCCTCAATCATTTTTGTGTCTAGGTGATGTTTAAACAGGGCTCGATAACATGTTTGTCGGGTTTTATCGTTAGGATGAATAGCAAGGTAAGCTAGATGAGGCGTACATAGTGCGGAAGCTTTGCCTAAGGCGTTGACTTGGTAACTAGATCATTGATATTTACAAGGATCATCGACCATATTTGCTCTAACTGGATTGAGTTCTATATAGCGATATAGTTGCAGTAGATAGTCTTCAGCTTGTACTAAGCAAGACTTATATCGTCCCTCCCATAATGTTCCTGAGCGTTTATAAGTGTAATTAAAGTATCTTACATACTGTCGCCCAAGGGACTGCATCATTTGGCTAATAGCATTGTGCTCTCGTGGTGTGCAGAGTAGGTGGACATGATTTGTCATAAATACCCAAGCATGGATTTCCACCTGAAATTTCTTGGCGTAATCCTTTAGCCAGCCGGTATAGGCAATAAAGTCTTGTTCTGAAGTAAAGCAGGCTTGGCGGTTGTTGCCGCGTTGAATGATATGTTGAGGTATGTCTATCGGATTGGCTCTCGGTTTTCTAGGCATGTGCAAGTTCCCTTTGCAATGTTCACTATGTTAATGAGTATAGATGAATAACTTTAGTTTACTCTGACCCCACTTTTCTCACATTAATGTGAAACCGTTTCAAATATAATCCTCATTTTTGCGAGTCTATTATGAAAACAATAAATATTACTTGGAAAGAAGGTGAAGAGTTTCATGAAGGTACGGCTGGACTGAATGCTTGGCATGAGTTTCAAGGCTACGGCAGTGTTGAATTTCTCACCCAAGAAGACCTTGCTATTGCCGATAATATGCAGCAATGGTTTATCGATAATGAAAAACGCATTTATGCGCTAGTCTGCGATTATGTGAATGAAAACTACCAAGAGCTGCTTGAAGATTCTGAATTTCTAGATGTGTTTGACGAAGATTCTGAATCTTACGAAACCTGTGTCGGCGAGGTGAATGAAGCCGATATGCGAGCAGGGGATATCTTTAAGTTAATGCAACTTTCCGCATTTGTGTTGCATCACCCAGACAAAAACGCAGTAGGGATGCTCTTTGAATGTGCTTGGGATGAAGAGCATGGCTTTGGACTGGTGATCCAAGGGGATGAAATTATCTCTCAAGATGGTGCGCAGGTCGCGTATAGGGGGCTGTAAAGCCCTTACTTATCAATTCAGATTTACCCTCTGTATTAACCTCTTACTTGGCCGCGTGGTTTGCAGAGTAAGAGGTTTTCCAGTCTTGTATTGCGCGATGGGCGCTTAATTGTTTTCAGCAACTCAGCAACTCAGCAACTCAGCAACAGAAGCATGCATTAAGCCTACCTAAGTACAACCCAATTTAATTATGCCGTTGTCCAATAATGGCACTTTGTTAACTCCGTGCTGTTTATCTTGGCAAGCTAATGGTCTAAGTCACAAAAAAATATGGCTATCCTATCTTTTCTTATACACCTGTATAGAATCAGTTTTGAGCTCAAATCAATTGAGCCAAATATAATAATTAATTAAAGATGGGTCACTATATGAAACTATTAAAAACTGCCGCAGCCTTGGCTGTCGGTGTTGCACTACTTACGGGTTGTAATGATGATGACGTAAAGTATGTTGATCATACTGAAGTCAAAATTGCGACTTATAATCTCTCTTTTGATCGTAATACATTCGCAGACTTAGTTGCAGAAATGGCGGTTACTCCTGCTGATCAAAACACGCTTGTAGAAGCTTATCTTCTCGATCGTGATGCGATGGAGCCTGCAGATCAAGCTACAGCTGCAAAAGTCATCCAAATCCGTAACGTTGCTGCAATTATTCAGAAGAACCGCCCTGATGTGCTAATGATGGGTGAATATAATAACGATGGTACTGGCGAGGATCTATCAGCTCTGAAAGGCTTCCAAACTAACTACCTGTCAGTTGCTCAAAGCATCGATGGTGCTGGCGGTGAAGCAAACCTAGAGCCGATTGAATATCCATTTGCCGAAAGCTACGCAACCAATACTGGTCGTCTTAGTGGCTTCGACTTGAATAATGATGGCCATATTGCTACAGAAGATGAGCTTGGTACTGATGCGTATGCCAATGATTCTTGGGGTTACGGTAAGTACCATGGACAATACGCTTTTGCGCTGATGTCTAAGTTCGAAATCGATACTAAAAACACGCGTACCTTCCAAAACTTTAAGTGGAAAGATCTTGAAGGCGCTGAAAACCCATTATTAGGTGGTGAGAACTGGTATACAGATGAAGAGTGGCAACAAATGACGCTATCATCTAAAAACCATGTTGATGCGCCTATCTTAGTTCCGACTAAAGATGGTACTGAGACTATCCATATCCTAATGTCTCATCCTACGCCACCAGTATTTGACACGGGTAAGAATAAACTTCAAAACGCTGCAGAAGTTGAGTTCTGGCACAACTATGTCACTAACGCACAAGCGTTTTACGATGATGCTGGCAACACGGGTGCACTAAAAGAGGGCGCACACTTTGTTATCGTGGGCGATCAAAACCTTGACGCTGCAACGGGCGCTGGTGATGGTTTTACTGAGGTGATGGCTGCGCTACATGCTGACCCAGTCGTAAACCAAAATGTGACTAACGGTGATTTATACCCTACAAGTTATGGTGCTGCTGAGTATGCGGCTGACAGAAGCTCAGAACATCCGTACCCTAACCGTATTACCGCTGAATTCCATAACCCGTACGGCGGTATTAATGCTGACCACGCAATTCCATCTGCGTCGCTAAATATTGTAGATTCAGGTGTATACTGGCAAGCCAGTTACCAAGAAGGTCGTAAGCTATTTAACGATACTCGTATCGGTAAGTGGGGGAATGGTAAAGACGTTTCTTCTGACCACCGCATGGTTTGGGTTAAAGCTAAATTTTAATCTGAATTAAACTCAAAAAAGCCTCGAATTATTCGGGGCTTTTTAAGTTAGATAGGCTTCACTTTTAGTCACCCTGGCGAGAAAACATCTGTTTGAGCTGGGCTTCTTCTGCATCGGTAAGCATAGGCTCAGGGGCGACCTGTATGTTAGTCGGGCAAGCCGTCTCATTATCTAAAACGGTATCAAACACCTGAAAATGGCTAGCTGAAATTGTTCGGTACTGGCAGACAAGCAAGTTGTCATCGGTTTTTGATTTCACCAAATTAGCGGTTACCGCCGTATTTGAAGAGGCGTGAACGCTGCCCGTTGAAATAAACAAGGTCAGTGCGATAGTGGTTACCGCTTTCACAGTTGTTGCTAGCATTTTAGTTAATTGCTTCATCTGTCGCCTCTGCTTAATCATCCTAACTTGATGATTAAGATAGCAACGGGATGCTGTACCGAAACTTAATGATGTACTTTGGGGCGGTATTTTCAGGTAAGTTTTTATTTATTCTGGGCTGATGTTTTTACTATGGTTTTTGTATTTTTACTGGATTTTTAGTTAGCTTCTGCTGTTGGTTGAGCGCTCATCACTTTTAGCCTTTAACCTCATGACATCTCCAACTCCATTGTCCAATCAGCCACTTTGACAGGTTTTGCGTATGACGGCTTTTTAATAGATTCAATGGCATCGATAACTGACTTATGGAAAAAAACGATGATTGACTCAAATGAGGGCCTAAACACCAGTCTATTTTCTAAGGCAACGGCATTTAGCTCCTCGAAGTCAAAACCGACCTCATCATCAAGAATATTAATGATGTTGTAGCAGTGAAGGTACAGATAGTCTTTATCAACAATTTTAGCGG
The DNA here is from genome assembly GCF_016765635.1 of Shewanella schlegeliana. Lineage (GTDB taxonomy): Bacteria > Pseudomonadota > Gammaproteobacteria > Enterobacterales > Shewanellaceae > Shewanella > Shewanella schlegeliana. The sequence goes on along the minus strand of NZ_JAESVD010000008.1, from coordinate 163,437 downwards.
GAACAAGCGAGTTGTTATATAAATCCAGTTCAACTAAGGGCTTTGCATAGTCCATATCAAACAGCAGTTTAGTGCTAACCGAAATATCAAATACAGCCTCTATTGGTTTGAAGGTTTTCAGACTTTTACATTCGAAACTGGCGGGTATGTTTGTTGATATCGCTTGGTCTCTTAAGATCCCCAATCTGCGACTGTCGTTCATATTGACCACAAAATTGACTTTGGAGTAGTCATTTGAAAAAACATAATACTCATCTTTAATTGGCATGGTCGATTTATCCAGGGGTCTTATATGCATCATGGTAAACAAGCGAGAAGTCTCTTCTAAGCCTGAGTTGCAGAATTTAACCCCTTGCTCCTTGTTATTACAAGACTTTCCTTCAAACTTGGCACTTTCATTAACCAGTCATAGGCGTACATCAAAAATGGCATGACTGTCAGCCTCCCTTGTTCAAAGTAGCTGCGCACTACTCATTTTTGTATCCATATGTGATAGAAGTATAACGGATTAGCAAATTTTGCGATTTAGCTTGCCTCTGTCAGCCATGTTTAACATATAATCCGCGTGATTTTCCCTATTAATTTAATCGCTTATGCATTCTTTGTTGTTTTGGTGGGAAAAGTTCTATGTATTTTTTGGCTAAACTTTGGAATTGTGAATTGATGAAGTCTTTACTCCCTTTTATGTTAGGTACAGTCGTACTCGTTGGTTGTGGTGGCAGTGATAGTAGTGACAATCATGTGTCAGACTCAATCATTGCTGAAACGGTAAAGTGTACTAACTTGGCCGAAGGTGGCTTATGTACTCAAAATATTTATGGCGCTTGGGGGCAGATAGATCTGACATGGGCTACTTGTAATAGCGTGTATTGTTTTGAGGATGGTACAGCGCCTGCAGAAAGCCCAAGTTTGACACGTTGGCCTGAGGGGGGGCTTATCCCTGTTTATTTCCTCAACGCTGAAGACCCCCGTTTTACTTACGCAATGAATAAAGCGGAAAGCTTAGTTGGCTATCAGCTATTTGATAGAAAAGGCGTGATCAAGCTGGATATCAGCGACACGAATAACATTGATTACTCAAGTGTCCCTACGGACTGGGGCTTCATTTGGAGCCAAGGTACCACTGCAGGTAATTGCGGTTCGGGCACCGTATCTGTAGGCCCTATGGAGACTAACATTGTCAACCATAGTGTTGGACTTGATTACGGTATCATTCAGCCTATAGGCAATACATTTACCTGGATCAATATCGATAGCGGAAGCCCGAACCCAGACCCAAGCTGTACGACCGTTGCTGATAACGAAGTTACCCTTCATGAGTTAGGTCATGCTCTTGGCATGAACAACCACTTCGATGGCTTTGGTAATGGCGGTGCATTTAATCAAAATGCACAGAGGGTATTGCGTACTATCTATAGTAACCCTCCAGGACAGCCTTTTGATGCGTTAAGTATCGCGCAGTAGGGGTTAAGGTTAGGTGGTCGAATTAGTTAATAGCACTAATTCGACCACGGTTAACATCTAATTCAGCTCTCAACCTTCCCTAGCCAAGAAAGCCGATAAACAGGTATGACGCCAGGATCACGGCGACCCATAGCACCATATTACCTGAAGGGTAGGAGCCGGAGAGTAAGCCTCCTAATCCTTTATGTTTGTTGGCAATAATGGACTGGCATTGGCTCAGTTTTCCTTTAATCGTTTGGCGAAGCCTGCCGTCAGCCTTCCATACTACCGCTGTCAATTTATGTAGTGCAGTAGGTATCGCACGCCTGTAGATCCAGTCCACATCTAAGTTTGTCGAGCGTAGCTCTGGCGGATACATGCCTCTGAGGTTTAACCAAACAAAGGCTAGGGCAGAGAAGAACAGCAGCTGAGTCTGCGCCAGTACGTGGGTTGCATCATACGGGTTGTAACCTGTGTCATATGGCAGTAGCGAGTATAGCGCCGCAGGGTAGATACCGATGGCAATACACAGGCTAGCAGCGATAAACATGGCAAACAGCATATTGCTTGGTGGATCACTCGCACGCAGCCCAGAGTCGTGGGCGAAGAAGGCAAAGTAGGGGATCTTGATCCCAGCATGGTGGAACACACCCGCAGAGGCGAACAGCAACATTAACCAAACCCAGTCGTGTCCGGTTTCCAACGCGGCAGACATCACCATAGATTTACTGACAAAGCCGCTAAACAGTGGGAAGGCCGAGATAGAGGCGGCGCCGATAATACACAGTATCGTGGTTTTGGGCATGGTTTTATACAAGCCGCCCAGATCTGAACCGTTGATTCTGCCCGTCATATGCAGCACGGCTCCCATGCTCATAAACAGCAAGCCTTTAAAGATCACATCGTTAAAAGCATGGGCAACCGCGCCGTTTATCGCCAGCGCGGTACCGATACCGATACCGACTACCATAAAGCCGACCTGGTTGATTAAGCTATAGGCCAGTACCCTGCGCAGATCATTTTCAATCACCGCAAAGAAGATTGGGAAACAGGTCATGGCTGCGCCAATGTAGATCAGCAGCTCGGTGCCGGGGTAGGCACGAGCCAGTGCATAAACAGCCACTTTAGTGGTAAATGCGCTGAGGATAACGGTACCGGTTGGTGTCGCTTCGGGGTAAGCATCGGTGAGCCAGTTATGGGCAAAGGGAAAGGCACATTTAATACCAAAGGCGATAAATATTAGCCAGCCAGCGACACCTTCTAGACCTATGTGGCTAAAGGCCAGTGAGCCTGTTTCGGCGGCGTAAAATAGTGCGCCTACCAGTAAGATGACACCGGATAGGACTTGAATGATCAAGTAGCGCATACCCGCATGATAGGCGCGAGTGGTTCTGCGCGCCCAGATCAGAAATACCGAGGTAAAGGCCAGCAGCTCCCAGAAGATAAATAGCGTCAGCAGATCGCCAGCAAATACCGCCCCCAGCGCACTACCCGCATAGAGCATGGTTGCTACCTGTTGTACGGTATCTTTTACGTGAAGCGAGTAGATAATGGAGATGAATGCGGCGATATGAAATACATAGCCAAACATCAGGCTGAGTTTGTCTGCGCGGTAGGGCACCAACTCATAATCTAAAAACGCCAGTTGCAGGTGAATGCCTTCAGGCACTGTCCACAAGTGAATGGCACTAATAACTGGAATGGCAACCATTATTGCGCCGCGTAGTTTGCCGCGGGTCATTGCAGCAATAAGCCCGCCGATAAAGAACAGGGTAAAGGGCGGTAACTCAAGCATCCACATTGTGATCACCTATCTTGTTGTTTTTTGCCTGTTCGCTTGCACCCTTATGGGTGTGTTCATTGGCGGCATTTTCTAAAATATTTTCACTATTATTATCACAGTGATGGTCAACAGAACTGTCATGATGATCGTCGTAAAAATTGTCATAATAGTCTTCTGGGCGCATCAGAAAGGTTCGCATCCAGCGTGCAATGAGCACCAAGATAACGCAGCCGACAAAGCCATAGATGGGGTAGAACAGCGGTAGGTTTTCCCAACTGTGATAAACATGGCGATGGATGACAAAATCAAGCACGACAAGCAGCGTGCAGCAGGCATACAGAAGATACAAAATACGGTTGACGTTTTTTGGGTTATCAAAGAGATATTGCTTGTTCTGTTTCTGGTTACTGTCCATGGCTAACTCCCGGTACAGTTAAGATGGCTTTGGCCAACTCATAGAGGGGTTGCGGATAGAGGAATAAAATAAGGCAACCTAAGGTGGTAATGGAGATCGCGATTAATGACACTAGCGGTGCTTCCTTTATCCCAGCCTTTGCTACTGGCTGATCTTTACCAGAGAAAAAGGCGTGATACGGAATCGGTAACAGGTAAGCAATATTGAGCAGTGAGCTGACCATTAGTACCATCATAATGACCCAATGCTCGGTTTCCATCGTGCCCATCAACAGGTACCACTTACTCCACGTGCCGCCAGCAGGAGGGACGCCAATAATACTCAGGCTAGCGATAAAAAAGGCCGCCATGGTGACAGGCATAGCAAAGCCGAGGCCGCGCATTTCGCTCACTTTTGATTTATGGCTCGCTACCAGAATGGCGCCTGCACAGAAGAACAGGGTGATCTTGCCAAAAGCATGGGTGGCAATGTGCATTGAGCTACCGATAACCCCCGATGAGCTGGCCAGCAGTGCGCCTATGGTGATATAGCCCAGTTGACTCACCGTCGAGTAAGCGAGCCGTGCTTTTAAGTTATCCTGACGCATCGCCACTATCGAGGCGAGTAATACCGATGCAGCCGCTAAATAGAGCAGGAATTCCGTCGTTGGCAGAGTGGGCAGTAGCTCGATACCAAAGATAAACACGCAGATCTTTAAGATGGTGAAGACACCCGCCTTGACGACCGCTACGGCATGCAGCAATGCGCTCACAGGTGTTGGGGCGACCATAGCGGCGGGTAACCAGCGATGGAACGGCATGATTGCTGCCTTACCTATACCAAATACAAACAGTACCAGTATGGCGCCGAGCAGGCTGGTATCAACATCTGTGCTATACACGCCGCCAGGTTTGAAGTCCAATGTTCCGGCGACAAACCAGGTCAAGACAATCGCCAATAGGAAGAAGGCGATGGAGGTACCGAGTAAAATACCTAAGTATACTCGCCCTCCCTGCTTAGCCTTTTCCGTTCCTGCATGGGTCACTAAAGGATAAGTGGACAGGGTCAACACTTCGTAGAAGATGAATAGGGTAAATAGGTTGGCGGAAAAGGCCAGCCCCATGACAGCGCTTATGGCGAGAGCAAAGCAGAGGTAAAAGCGAGTTTGATTCTTCTCTCCGTGGCCACGCATATAACCAATGGCATAAAGGGTGGTGATGAGCCAAAGAAAGCTGGCAATTAAGGCGAATAGCATCCCTAAGGGCTCAACCGCAAAACTCATTGCCAACCCCGGCATCAGTTGCCACCAAAACACCTCGATAGATGCGCCAGCACTGAGCCCTTGATATAGGTTTACCACACAAAAAAGTACCACTAGGCTGATACTTATCGTTATAGCCTCACGAAGATTGGGGTGCTTTCCCGTTGCCCAGATCGCCAGTGTAGCGACCAGAGGTAAGATAATGGTTAGCTGTAGCAACAGCTCCAAAGATAGATTCATGGGTTAATTCCAAACAAGCTTTGAGAGGCCGCCTGTGCCACCTGCACACTAAGACGGGTATCGATACCAAAATAGATATTGGCCAGTACGAGTATCCAAATAGGAGCGAGGAAGGTCCAAGGCGCCTCCTTGACTGGTTCACGACCCGGCAGCGGGGGCTTGAAATAGGCTGTTTCAACGATTCGCCAGATATAAAGGACGGCCAGCAGTGAGCCCAGTAGTACTAATACCGCTACTGGCCACATTCCAGCCTCAATTGTGGCGAGCAACAAATACCACTTGCTGATAAATCCTACTGTTAGAGGTACGCCAATCAAACTTAAGCCACCTATGACAATGGCTGCCATGGTTAGCGGCATTTGTCGCCCTAGCCCTTGGAATTGGCTGAGTTGTACGCTGCCGATGCGGTACATCACCGCACCTAACGCTAAAAACAGCGCACTCTTCATTAAGGCGTGATTAAACAGGTGTAGCAGGGTGGCCATAAGCCCTGTGCTGGTGTTGATGGCGTAGCCAATAATCATGTAGCCAACCTGAGCAATGCTCGAGTAGGCGAAGATATGTTTAACATTGGTTTTATATATCGCCGCAGTAGAAGCGGCGAATATGCCAACCAGCCCGAGAACGATAAATAAGTTCTGTAAGGGTAGGATGGAGAACGAAAGCTCGATGCCAAATACCGTATAGGTGAAACGGATCAGTAGATAAACTGCAACTTTAGTCGCCGTGGCAGCGAGAAAAGCGGTCACGATTGAAGGAGCATAGGCGTAAGCGTTAGGTAACCACAGATGCAGTGGGAACAGTGCCAATTTTAAGCAGACTCCTACGATTAAGAAGGCAAATGCGGCAAATACGGTACGTGTTTGGTTAACCTCTGCAAGCCGGTTGGCGAGATCATCCATATTCAAGGTTCCCGTCATCTGATACAGCAGACCGATGCCGATCAGAATAAAGGTCGCACCTATGGTGCCCATGATCAGATATTGATAAGCGGCCCAAAGTGCACGCCTATCTTTGCCCAAAGCAATCAGCGCGTAGCCTGATAGCGAGGAGATCTCTAAAAATACGAATACATTAAACACATCGCCTGTGGCGACGATACCGAACATCCCTGTTAATGACAGCAGGTAAAGGCTATAAAATAGCGTATGACGCTCTTTAGGGAGTTCTTTTTGAAGACTCGTTTGTGCTGCGAACAGGACTATAGTGCCAATTGTTGAGATGATCAGCAGCAAAAGAGCGTTGAGCTCATCGATGCGATATTCAATCCCCCAAGGGGCATCCCAACCTCCGAGTTGATAGATAATAGTGCCAGAGCTCATCACCTGTTGCAGTAGGGCGATGCTGGTTAGACAGGAAAAGCCGCACACTAATAGGGCAAATAGCCACACCAGTTTGGAACGGTCCAGGAACCAGCATAGCGGCGCCGCCATCAGTGGCACAATGACTTGTAAAATAGGCAGGTGGGCTAACACTTTGAATTATCCTCGGTAAGCTGATCTTGGATTTGAATCTCATCTTCTTCTATGCTGCCGTATGCCTCTTTGATCCTTACAGCCAATGCGAGTCCTAGCGCCGTGGTGGCAATACCGACCACAATCGCGGTGAGAATTAGCACATGGGGAAGAGGGTTAGAGTAGCGGCTTACTCCTTCGGCCAAGATTGGCGCGCTACCGCTATCGACATTACCCATACTGATATAAAAGATAAAAACCGAGGTTTGAAAAATCGTTAAGCCAACCAGCTTTTTAATCAGGTTGCCATGGGCGATAACGATATAAAAACCGATCATCATCAGCAATACCACGATCCAGTAGTTATAGAGTCCGAGTACCATCATCTCTCCTCACCGTTCTGTTGTGCTTCTCTGCGGCCTGCAAAGTTGAAAAAGATAATGATCATTACCGAGGCGACTGTGCAGCCCACACCGAGTTCGATCAGCAGGATCCCTAAGTGCTGGCCTGCAATTGGGTCGTCAGCTAATACGTTGTAATCTAGGAAGTTACCGCCATTAAATAGCGAGACCACGCCAACACTAGCGTATAGCAGCAGTCCGATAGCTGCGAGCAGTTGGAACAGGGATAGGCTAAAGACACGCTTAGCATTGTCTAAGCCGAATAACATGGCATAGAGGATGATTGCAGCGGCAAAAATCACCCCCGCTTGGAAGCCGCCGCCAGGGCCAAAATCGCCATGGAACTGCACATAGAGTGCAAACAATAGAATGATAGGAATCAAGGCTTTGCTAATAACGCGGAGCACGATATGTTGCTTATACATCTGCTCTTTGCCGGACTCATCTACGAGGTAAGGCTTACGACGTTGCGGCAAGGCCAGCAGTGATAACACCCCAATACCGGCAGTAAAGATAACGGCTACCTCGCCTAAGGTGTCAAACGCTCTGTAGCTCGCGAGTACCGAGGTGACAATATTGGGGACACCGACCTCCTGCATCGAGTCATTAATGTAGCGAGGAGCGACATGTTGATGAACTGGTGCATCGAAACTGCCAAAGTAGGGCATATCTAAGGTGCCGTAAATTAGCATTCCGCCAGTGATAAGTACCACGAGTAAAGCCAGCAAAGGTTTATGACGCTTAGGCGCCTCGGTTCGGCCTGTCATGGTGATGGCTGCCAGCATCAGTAAGCCAGATATACCTGCGCCCACAGAGGCTTCGGTAAAGGCCACATCCACAGCATCTAATACAACAAAAAAGCTTGCGGACAGCAATCCGTAGATCCCCGTCAACATCACCACGGCCAACAGATCTTTGGTGCGAACAATGGCGATAGCGATCACGACGAGAAAGCTTAATAGAACAACATCAACTAAGGTTTCGATGGCTTGTTCCTCCCCTCGTTGGTTGACTCGTCAAGCACTGGATGCAAGTTGTTACGCAGGGCGGCTTTGGCCAGAGCATGACTTGCTGCAGGGTTAATCAATAGTGTGAACAGTAAGATCATCATCAACTTAAGCAGTACTATCCCTTGTGGGTTTTGTAGCATCAGGCCGATAAGGATCATTCCTGCACCTAAGGTATCTGTGACGCCTACCGCGTGCATGCGAGTATAAAAATCAGGGAAGCGCAAGATGCCAATACCGCCGGATAGACAGAGAAAGCTACCGAGTAGCAAACACAATCCACTCGCGATCTCGAGTATGAGATTCATCGTTTATCCTTCTTGATTGATGCTGCCTCTGGACGCTGATGATTGAACTCAGCTGAGTCAGAAAAGCGCAGTACGCCGATAACACTGATAAAGTTGATGAGGGCGTATACGAGGGCAATATCCAGAAACTCGGGTCGACCCATTAAAAAACCTAGCACCGAGATAAGTAACACCGTTTTAGTGCCAAACATATTGAATGCTAAGATCCGATCGTATAGCGATGGTCCTGCGATGCAGCGAATGATCGCGAGGAGCATGACAACGAGAATTGCAATAGTGGCTGCAGTTAACATCATTTTTCCAATTCAGTGACCCGGCGATCCATCCTGCCGGCTTTTAAGGTATCGATATTTTCTTTGCTCAAGGCGTGGATGATGACGTGATCATCGACCAATCCCACTGCGACAGTACCCGGCGTTAAGGTTATGGAGTTGGCATAGATGACCTTGCCTAGATCTGTGCGCTGAGTGGCGTCTATAGTGGCGAGGGTTGGTGAGATGCTGCTATTGCCAAGCCAAATGTGTTTGACCACAGAAATGTTGGCGACAATGATCTCTTTTGCTAGCCATAACATGTAGCCGGGCATTTTTGCTGAAAGGTGGATTGGTAGAGACTCATGGTCGATCACATCCATCCTGTGGGCAATATAGAGGACTAGCAGGATAGAAGCTCCGCCCAGAGATAGCAGCAGTGGGTTGCTGTAATTTGAGTTTATCCACCAAAAGAGTGACAGGGTTAAGCAGAGGCTGAATGTGTGGCTCGGCAATAACCTAGGTTTTTTGTCGGGTGTTAATTTATCTAATAATTTATCTTCATTTATGCTCATTTTTCTCACCTTTGCCAATAGGTTCATTGGGGGGGCTAAGGGCAGCACATGTAGTGCCATTACTTCTATCTATGGCCTTCAGTGGGTTATGAACATGAAGATTCCACTGCGAGAGCATTGAATATTTGCGAGTGTAGCAATTGCATCGAGTCTATTGGATACGACAAATGTCCAACAAGGCGCTCTGCTAACTGCTCCATGCTTTCATTTCGAGGTAGACATAATTGGACTGGCTTCTCCTCAGAAGTCACTTTTCCAACTCTGGTTCGATAGGCTCTATCCAAGAATGCACCCGATGTTTCATGCAAGACGTAATTTGATTTAGCGGTTAAGGAGCCGGCCAGAAAACCCTGGATATAGTAAACGCAGGAGTTTGTTGAGAGGTGCTTAGACCCACTTTTAAGTGACGTACAAGATTCGAGTACCGCTTGTTCCTCATTTGTAGGATCTGCAGCGCCTGCTAGTAACGAAAAAGATAGCGTTAATGTTAGTAGTATTAATAACTGGCTGCTCTTCATTTAAGCTCCTTATTTATATGTGACTTATTCGAGTGTAAGTAATTCGAGAGTCATAAATGAATCATAAGCAGAGTCGTTAAATTAATGGCAAGTCGAGTGTCATAATTGGCAATGACCTGCTTTAGAGTATTAAAGTATTTACTCTATCTGCCTTAGACCTGCCTATATGCTTGTAATTGCCGGCTTATAGAGAGGGGTAATATTAGATTTATTATTCATCCCTGCTTCGAGCTCATATTTTTATTGTTAGGTTATAGTCACTCATTGACCTTAACAGTTAAGAGTAAATGGCTAGTCTGTGTAAACTCGAATATTGTTGCCATATTGTTCGGAAATAACGAACTATTGTTATAAGTGATTGTTTTTTCAGTGTCAACAGTTTGTTGTAAGTGCTTGTTTGGTATAGGTCTTGAAATAATTAAGTTTCAATTTATGTTAAGTTAAGCTTGTTTGAAGCTATTTTTAAGTTTGTTTTAAGTTTTTACGTTGGTTTAATTCATCAGTTGGGTAATATTTCCATTAAGTTTTTGCATCTCTATATAGTGGGTTGGAGTAGCTTTTTAATTTACCGATTTTAGGTGTTATAACTACTTTTTATGGTGAAACTAGGGGAATGAATCTACATTTAATGGCATTTTTTTGTGCCTGCCACTGCTATTTTTCACAAAGGTAGGTAATCAATAATATTGATTTATCATGGATGGATTTACTTTTAACTACGGGAGGTAACTCGCTGTTTACTGCGTGGTTTTTAGCTATGCTTACCAGTATACGAATTGGTCGCTAATCGAAGACATCCATAGCTAATCCTACTCGTCATAGTGAACTACAGACGATGTCATTGGCTGTGTTGATATGTTTGATTAAACCCAAAAATACCACACTAGAGTTTATCTATGATAAAGATTGCACCGCTTGCCCTTGCATCCTTCCCCCTTCTATTTTTGCTAGGTTGCAGTACAAGCTATGAAGCCTCGCAAACAAGATCCGATGAAAGCAATGCCAACAGTCTGTATGTTGAGGCGAGCTTGTATCAACATACAGGTGCATACGACAGAGAGTATGATCTGTTGCAGTACATCATCAAGACCTACCCGGACACCAGCGCTGCGGTTGCTAGCTCATTGGAAATCGGTAAGTTAACTGACAAAGTGTTTAATGGCGGCATTAAAAAAGATAGCGATAAGTACCCGCAATCGACCTATCAAGACTTACTGCGTTCATTGAGTAAGGCTTTGAAAGATAAAGATGCCCACTATCTAGTTTATCATCTAAGCCATTTCGCCAATTTTCCAGATGTAGATATTGATCCTGAGAAAATCGACACTATACGCGCCTTGTTAGAGGCTAATGATCCTCGAATCATTTCCATCATCGATAATATTAACCTGCTGCTAGATAACGATGTTAAGCCTGAGTTTGATGAAGTGCTCGAGCCGCAAGTTGCCGTGCTTTATCAAATGCATTGGCAGGACGTGAGAGGCTTTAGACTGATTAAGGCCAACAATAACTACTATTGGCAGCTAAGATAATGAAAAAACATAACTGCCCAAGCGGCACACCATTGAGCGCCTCTTTGTTGCTGTTAACTCTGAGTTATAGCAGTTTGAGTTTTGCTGCTGTCGATGCGGCCAATATTGAGTTCGTCACTGCAAAGCAGTTAGAGGACAGCATCCAGCTAGACAAGGCCTATGACAAGTACCAAGAGATTGCCGAGCAATACAGCCCATCGACTATCGCCAAATTAAGCAAAATTCGACTGAATGAACTTAATAGTCAGGTATTTAGAAATGGCGTTAAAGTGGATAACGACAAGTATCCCCAAGTGAGTAAACTGGCGTTGGCAAAGTCAGTGGCCAAAGCGCTATCGAGTCATGATTACCCGTATTTTTTTGCTCATTTAGGGATGCCTGAAGATGGAACTGTGTTTTATGCAGGTTTAGACCAAGAGGAATATAACGGCCTTGTTAAGCAAGTATCTGAGCTGAAGCCTGCTGTTCGCGAACGTCTTATCAATGATTACAGCGCAATTGCGGCTAGCTTACAAAACGAAATCGATAAGACAATTGCTGGCGCAATCGCTAATGCAAAACAGAGCAAATTTAGCTTATCGATCAATGGCTGTCGTATCGCAGACTCGATTAATACTTGTTATAACTACCGCTCCGAGCAAGGCAACCGTTACATCATCTTGGAGCAAGCGGGTCGATTTTATTTTTCTGGGCTTTAATTGTGAAAACGCATTGCGGAAAACTAATGTTTAAAAATTAATGCAGCTTGCTAAAGCCACTCTTATCTTACGGATGATTGATAATGGGTGGCTTTCTAATGTTTAACTTTGTGTTGTTTAACCTTTGTCACTTAAGGGCAGTTATGTTGAAAGAGTGGTTTTGGATTTTTAAAAAAATAAAGTCGAATGAGCAGTTTGTTGAGCATCTACCTGCATTGCAAGATCTGCTGGATGCAGGGCAAGATATTCATGAGCGTGACGGTAAAGGGCGCAGCGCCTTAGAGTACGTTTTTGCTAAACCTTTGCCATGTGTTGAGCTGGTATCTTGGCTGCTTAACCAATCAAGTTTTGATCCGGCCAAAGAAGCAAGTCTCTATCCATACAGTGTTGATTTACCTAAGGGGCATTTCCAGCTCACAAAGGCCAATAACATGATGGATAGATTAGATGAGTTAATGCCATCGGCGCGTTGTGATCTTGAAGATATTACTGAGAAAGCCCGTTTAGCTGAGCCCTATTTACGCTTGTTAGCTAAGTTTGAACAGGCAGGCTTAACCAATCAATACCAATCCGGTAGTGAGTTTTATAAGCAAGCGTTTGCAAACAGGCTAGAAAGTCAGTTGCAACTGCGGAAGCTAGAAGCGCAGTTCGATGATCTCTGCGTTGGTTTTCATATGCTTGCTGCAGAATATGACAGTGAATTCCAGAGTCGTATTGCCGGTGCACCTTGGCTGCCCAGTTCTGACTCCGCTATCGCTCGCGCGAATTTGGACGTTATCAACAAAGATGAAAGTCTAAAGCTTGCCTTCCAAATTAACTTTGCCCAGTTACAAGGGCGCAATCCAGTCCTACCAAGTAAAGGCTTACTGCAGGTTTATCTTCAAGAGCCTGATGAGGGAGAGGAGCCTACGGGTCGCTGCGAGGCTATATTCTGGACGGAGGCCGATATGGAGGGTTTGAATTGGGTGGAATATCCAGATAGAGCGATAACTGGGGACTCTCTAGCGCCCTCGGGTTTTGATGTTAGCTATCGTAAAGCGGGTCACTATCCTATTCGCTGGCAGGCATACACCCAGTTGCCATTAAGTGAAGCTGAAATTACTGCCGCCATCGATAAAAATAGTTTAGTAATTGATCCTGAACTTTATACGGATTTGTACTATGACTATGGTTTAATGCCTCGGATTGAAGCGCGCACGCGGGAAGTCTTTACTGAAGAGGGAACGTTCACTGAAGAGGCATACCTTCCTGAAAATCATATCGCTATCTTAAGCTATTTATATACAGACTTTGGAAGCTGTATCTATAGTATTCCAGTCGATGCACTATGGGGCGATGAGACTGATTGGCGCCAGTTAACCCATATTTTTTGTTACGATTAATGCAACCACTTGGACGCCCATGGATCTTTAATAGCGCGTCCTTGTGTGGCTTGTTCACAATGAGTTAGAGCTAGATCGGCTAGCCAAATTCGTTATAGCCATCAACCAACGAGAAGCTGATGCCTTGCGGGTTGTGCTCGATGATTGTATCGACGAGGCTTTTATGAAAAAAGCTTGTTTTTCAAGCGGCTGCCTCTGAATATCAGTCTTTTCTCTAAAGCAATTTCATTTAACTTGCTCTCATCTAAAACCCGTTTATTCATTCCTGAGATAAATTCACCACCATTAAATTTGTCGTAGTAGTCAAACTCGCTGTGTTGGCGGTCAATCGCTTCGATTTCGTTGCGAACCTGGATCATGTGATAAAGGTGTTCACCTTGATCGATTAATTGCTTGTTCAGCAGATTAGAAAGCAAAAGGGCGCCAATTAGCGCCCTTTTAATGATCAAGGTAATGCCTTGTTAGCTCATGTGTATTAGTCGACCTGCATCCAATCGACCTTAACACCGGCTTGGTCGAACATATCTTGGCTAATCTTAATTTTATCTGCCCAGCGAGATAGAAAGTCCTTGCTTGGTTTTAGGCTATGCACCGTGCTTAAACCTGTTTGGGTTGTCTATATATTTGACATTCAACTGGCTGAAGTTGTAGGTTAAGCGGCTAAAACGCAAAGGATTTGTGATATGAACGTTCGATGGTTCTTCTGTCTTGCTCTATTTTTTCAACCTTATCTTTTGGCATATGAACTTTTGCCCGTAGATGCTTTCGGAGCTTTACCTCAATCCGAACAAGTAAAACTATCACCTGATGGTAAACACTTCTCCTATGTTATCAATAAAAGTGGTAATAGCTATCTGGGTGTAACAAATATTCAGACTGGTGAAAAGCGAATTTTAGTCCATACCGATAATCAAATATTTAAAATTACTTGGTACCTATGGGCTAACAATCAACAAATTTTAATTAGTGCCGATTACCCTGCTGGTAAGAAGCAAAAAAAGCACACTATTACTCGATTGTTAAAAATTAAAATTGATGGGAAATCTAAAGCTGAGTCAGTATTTCAGCCAAGAGTAGGCGATCTGAGGCCTCAGTTTCAAAACAGGATCATCGATATCTTGCCTGATGAGCCTAATCATATCCTCATGCAGTTGAGTTTAAAGTCTTATAATCGACCCGATGTATATAAGTTAGATATAAGCTCAAAGAGAAAGCGCAGCCTTGTTCACAGAGGGAACAGTGATACAACTTTTTGGATGGCTGACAGGCAGCATAGAGTAAGATTAGGTTATGCAATTGATGAAACCAAAAGGTTTTATCGGCTATGTGATAAAAACGGCGAAAATTGGCGTAAAGTTTGGGAATATGAACTATTTGATGAGCCTGATGTGACGCCATTAGGCTTTGGTTTAAATCCTGAACACTTATATATACGAGCCTTACATAAAGGTCGTTATGCCATTTTTGTTGTCGATGTATCGACTAAAGACTTAGATAGAGAACTTATTTACGCTGATGCCCGTTATGACATTGAAGGCTCGCTAATATACTCAACTAAAACCAATGATGTTATAGGCGTCTATCATGGTGAGGCGAATAACGGAAAAATATACTTTGATGAGAAGTATGAAGAGTTCCAAGCAGCGCTGAACAAAGCAATTCCAGATTCATTTAATGATATTGTGAGTATGAGCCACGATGAAAATAAATATATTTTGTTTAGTAGAAGTAATGCTACCCCAGGTGCTTATTACTTAGGTGATCGAAAAGCTAAATACATCGACTATATTTTGCAGCAATACCCTAAGCTATATGAGCAGTCGCTATCTCCAAAAACTAAAATAAAATACCAATCCCGTGATGGTATTGAAATTGAAGGCTATGTCACTCTTCCTCACAAAAATGTACCAAATAAGCATGCTGCTATAGTGATACCACATGGTGGTCCTATGGTGCGTGAGTATTCTGGCTTTGATTGGTTTTCTCAATTTTTTGCCAGTCGAGGTTATACGGTATTGGAACCTAACTTCCGAGGATCCTCTGGTTATGGGTTTGAATTCGAGGTGGCTTCAATACGTCAATGGGGAGGGAAAATGCAAGATGATTTAGCAGATGCGGCTCACTGGATGGTAAAGCAGTATCGGATTCCAGCTAAGCAAGTATGTATTGTAGGCTCTAGCTACGGTGGTTATGCGGCTATGATGGCTGCTGTAAAACAGCAAAATACATTTAAATGTTCTGCTAGTTTTGCCGGAGTATCCGATCTTGAATATATTGTTAGCTCAGCTAAAAACTTCACTAATTATGACATAGTAAAAAAACAATTTGGTAGTGACAGTGACTATCTCGAACAACAGTCGCCAGTCAATTTTTCTAAGAAGATAAATATTCCATTACTACTTATTCATGGTGAACACGATACTGTGGTAGATGTATACCATAGCCGTGAAATGTATGCTGAACTCAAAGCTGTAGGTAAACAAGTCGATTATATCGAGCTAAAAAATGGTAACCACTATCTAGAGATTGAAGCGAATCGCTTAGCGACCTTAGAAGCTATTGAAGCGTTTCTAAATCGGCATTTATAAAAATAACAGCAGAGTATGCTTAATAACAGTACTCTGCAGTCATGTTAAGCCTGCATCCAATCGACCTTAACACCGGCTTGGTCGAACATATCTTGGCTAATCTTAATTTTATCTGCCCAGCGAGATAGAAAGTCCTCGCTTGGTTTTGGGCTATGCACCGTGCTTAAACCTGTTTGGATTATCTTGGCTGCGCAGTTAGGGCAGGGGAAGTGAGTCACCCATATTTCGCAGCCGCTAAGGTCGCGCTTAGCATAGAGAATGGCATTCTCTTCTGCATGGAGTGTTTTTAGTAGCTTCATCTCTCGGTTATCGGTTTCGGCACTATCTGAGATCCCGTGTGGGTAGCCGTTGAAACCTAAGGAGACAATTCGGTTATCTTCAGTGATCACCGCACCCACTTGAGTGGAGGGATCTTTACTCCAAGATCCAACAAGCTCGGCCATCTGTAAGAAACGTGTCGCCCACTTTGTCATCATCTAACTGAAACTCCTAAATTAATACTGTTGAATAAACCGCTATCATTAACTGTTATTCTCTATGGAGAACAATGATAAATCAATAAGCAGGAGGAGGGTAAACTTTAATTGAATTGTCATATCCGGATCCTTTCACAATTCAACTAGTACAGATTGTTATATTCGGGACTCTTTGCCATCTATATTTATACATAAAAGCGATGACGAAGATGACTAGAGTTGACTCAATAGAGGAAAAATATGGATAGACCTTGCACTAAGCCTACTCCATCGTTACGGCTCACTAGCACTTACTAACAAAGTTGCAGATATTACTAAAGTCTTGAAGTGGACACTCTAAATCATTGATAATTAATGTAGTAATAGGAGTTGGTGGAGGCTCAATATTTCTTTGTGGCTAAAGGTGAGGATATGATTACTGCAGCTACTGTTCTCGATAGCTAGTGACTCTTGGACTCATTTTTTTTGGTTAACAGGCTTAATCGGGATTGACTCTTTTTGGTATTGCCCTTTATTTCGTTGTAAGCATGGCAGCAAAATAAGGTTACTGCCATGTGAGCTTAGCAACACAAATTAACAATAATATATTATCAATTAGTCCTTATGGCCTGTTTTATGGTGCTCTCTCGTTGATTCTTTATGGTCATGCTTTTTAACTTTATGGTGTTTATGCTCATTATGTTCATGACGATCATCATGGGTTTGTACAGAATGTTTATGACCTGTTGGATTTCCACCATGTTGAGTGTGAGGATGGCTTTTTTCATGATCTCGCGTTTGATGATGGTCTTTATTGTGTTTATGCTCATGTTGATCGTCGTATTTATCCCCATCATTGTACTTTCGTTCCATACGCTCATGTTCAAACTCAGCTGTATGTTGCTGATCATGATTGGATTGATTACTCATTTTTACGCCTCTAAATTAGATAACTATCAGTTGATGGGTCTAGGTTGCGCTTAAGCTAAACGTAAAGTTGTGATATTGGTCACGCTTTATTCGAGGGCTAAATTAATTAAAGATCATCAAAATTTCATCATGAAAATCATCATTTTCGTTGTTACGGAAAATTACCTGCATTTGGGTTTTCATTATCATCCCATTGGCCTGAAGTGAGTTTTGCGATTTTGACCTATTCATAAACATATCTCCTATGCAAAAAGCTTAGGTGACATTTGTCCATAAGACTCGGGGCAGTCCAAAGGTAGGAAAACTTGTCCATAAGACTTGGGGCAGCCCATGTTGCGCTATAGCTAAAATTTATAAACTTGAGTATTTTTATACTGGGTTGTAAACTTTTAGCTTAGATTTATCCTGTTGTTGAAGTCAAAACACCTAAATTAGGTTTGATTAACTGTATGGTTATTAAGAGTGGTAAAAACAATAGTTTAAATGAGCCTGATGTCTGTGGTGAGTGTGAGCTTACCTTATTGATCCCCAAGTTAGCGGTAAACCAAAAAGCGCTTTGTCCTCGTTGTGGCTACCTTTTAACGGCTAGACGTAATAACTGCTTGGATCGTATCCTTGCGTTTGCCATTTCAGCGTTAATTTTCTTGATCCTATCATTTCAATTTGAGTTTATTTCTTTTGAATATAATGGTTTAGGAGATAGCATTAAGCTCTTAGACAGCGTGAGTATTCTTATTGATAATGGTTATGCTTGGCTTGCCATTATCGAAGTGGCTAGCGTATTTGTTATCCCCGGTTTCATATTAATCTCTCTTATCTACTTAGTGTTTTTTCTCAGGCAAGGTCGCTATCCACCTAAAGGGCTAGGCCTCACAAGTGTGATATTTAAATTGATACCTTGGAATATGGTAGAGATTTTCTTAATAGGAACCTTAGTAAGCTTTGTAAAGATAATTTCGATAGCAGAGATTGGTTTGGGGACTTCCTATTTTTCATTTATTTTATTTTCAATTTCAATGACTGCCGCGTTATTACACTTGGATAAAAGAGCATTTTATCAAGCGTTAACAATGAGGCGCGCTGAACAGCAGCGAGTCCGCGTTCCAGTGTCTGAGCCTGCCGAGCCCAAACTCATACCTCAAGTGACAAGCAGTGATAAACGTCGAGCTAACAGCCTATCAATTCAAAAAACTTGGGCATTAATTATTACTGCAATTCTTCTTTACATTCCGGCTAATATTTTGCCGATAATGAATACTCAATTTTTAGGACAGAATGAACCTAATACCATAATTGGTGGGGTATTATTACTCTGGCAAGAAAAGTCATATCCTATTGCTATGGTAGTCTTTATTGCCAGCATTATGGTACCGATTACTAAAATAGCTAGCCTTATCTGGTTAAATTACAGCGTACAGATCCACTCGGGTCAATTATCGCATCAACGAATACTTTTGTACCGCGCTGCAGAGTTTATTGGTCGCTGGTCCATGGTGGATATATTTGTGGTGATTACACTCACAAGCTTGGTTCAGCTTGGCAATACCATGAGCATAATACCTGGCCCTGCTAGTTTGGCTTTTTCGGCGGTCGTCATCGTAACTATGTTAGCTGCAATGAGCTTTGAGCCAAAATTAATCTATAACGAGTATTAAAATTTATGAAAACACAACAGCCCCTTGATGCAGAGATTAAAACAGTGAAAACAATCTCTACTATCTGGTTTGTGCCCATAGTTGCCCTACTGATTGGTGGCTGGATGGTGTATTACCACATAAGTAACCAGGGCCCGACTGTGACCATTCTTTTTAATTCTGCAGAGGGGATGGAAGCGGGAAAAACAAAAATAAAATCGAGATCGGTTACTATTGGCGAGGTTGAAACCATTAAGCTCAATGATCAAGATGATGGCGTTATTGTCACTGCAAGAATGTCAAAAAATACTGAAAAAATGCTGATGGAAGACAGTAAGTTTTGGGTGGTGAGCCCAAAAGTTGCCCTCTCAGGGATCACTGGTTTAGATACATTAATATCCGGTGTGTATATTGAGCTCTCACCGGGCTCATCTAAGCAAGGTCGTAATGAATTTACCGCCTTAAACTCTCCTCCCATTACGCCAAAGGGGACGCCTGGCTTACAAGTCACATTAATCAGTGATAAGGAGTTCGCTTACTCTCAGGGGGACCCTATTATCTATAAAGGGTTAACCGTCGGTAAAATTGAAGAGGTGCACTTTAATATCAATGAACGCGCTGTTTATTACAATGCATTTATTCATGCTCCATACCATGAGCTACTCACTAATAACACTCGATTCTGGGATGCTAGTGGTTTAGTGGTTGACCTCAATGCTGAGGGGATTTCACTTAAAACAGGTAGTCTTCAAACCATATTAACCAATGGCGTGACCTTTGGCATACCGGACGGAATGCCATTGGGAACTAAAATTAATGAGCTAGACTCTTTTCAAATTTTTGATGACTATCAAGGTGCCAGTAATGCCCGCTATAAATACTCACTACAATATGTGATGTTAGTGAGTGATACGATTCGAGGATTAAGTGTCGGTGCGCCAGTGGAGTATCGCGGTGTGACGGTAGGTGAGGTTTCCTCCGTTGAATTGATAACTACAGATCCTAGCATCATGTACAGCGAGGCAGTTCGTATTCCTGTGCTGCTCAGCATACAGCCTGGTCGAATAGGCTTGCCTGATAATGAACAAGGCATGGCCTTGATGAAGAAACATAATACCCTGTGGATTAAAGAAGGATTAAGGGCCAGCTTGAAAACAGGTAGCTTACTGACAGGAAGTTTATTTGTTGAGTTACAGCATTTTGATTTACCACGACTAGAGAAGCTTGAGACTTATCAAAATTATCCAGTAATCCCGACGGTAAAAGATCAGTATTCTCAATTGATTGATAAAGTTGAGCTATTTGTCGACAAGCTGAATGGTTTGCCATTAGATGAGCTAACGGGTAATGCCAATGTCACCCTAGTTAATGCAGCCAGTCTGCTTAGCGAGCTTCAGCATACGAGTCAAAATCTAGATAAGTTATTAGTCAGTGCTGAACAGCAAGGCTTAATTAAGCAGTTAAGAGTCGCATTGGATAGTTTTGAAACATTGAGCCAAGATTTCTCATCTGGATCTCAAGGTTATGAGGGGTTACAGGAAGCGATGAAGAGTATTTCAGATGTGATGTATGAGCTTAAGCCTTTGTTGGAGCAATTAAAGCACAAACCGAATGGTCTTATCTTTGACTCTGGTAGCCAAGACTTAGAGCCCAAAAAACATTCAGAGGTTAACCAATGAGACTGATATTAACAATGAGACTGGGCTTAATGAGTTTAATCGGTGCCGCCTTGTTACTTACAGGGTGCAGTTCTGCTCCAAGCAGCAATAGTTATTACTTGTTAAATAGCTACTCGGCAGCAGGGAAAACATCACAAGGGCAGATTGAATTAAATCAGGGCGTTGAGCCTAGTGAAAAAACCAGTGTTGGGCTCACTGTGCAATTGGCGGAATATTTAAACTCTCCCTATCTCGTGATGCAGATTAATCAGCACAAACTGAGCTATGCCAGCTTTCACATGTGGGCTGAACCATTAGCCGATGAGACCTTAAAAGCCTTACAGCTTGATTTAAACGCTATCAGTAAAACGCTTAAATTTGTCCCAGAAGCCGAAGCTCTGCAGGCTAATGAGCTAGCGCAGCTGTCTATTGAAATCGATTATTTCTATGTGACAGCACAATCTAAGGTGGTGCTATCGGGTCGTTATCAATATAACAACAAGTTAGAAATGCAAGGTAAAGCAAAGGGGCAACAGGCCATTGAACAAACTTTTACCTTTGAGGAACCATTAGAAGCGGATGGGTATTCGCAATCCGTTACCCAGATGAGAAGTTTGCTGTTAAAACTGGCTAAACAGATCGCTGTCAATATTGAGCGTTAGTACCCGCGTTGTTATCACGCTAGCCTTATTCAAAATAGCTGTGTAGAGCGATTCCTAGTGCTTAGTGCCTGTCTCTTATTTACAGCCTTCAGTTATAACAGAGGAGTCGCAGGCTCCTCTGTTATAAACGATGAGTATTCGGACATTTCTTTGATATAACTCAGCTATCCCATGTATCACTTGGGTTTATGATGCTGGACTATATTCGCAAAAAAGAAGTCGCATACAGATGAAAATTATCAATCAAGAAAGACTCGTCGAACATTTTATTTCGCTGGTGAAAATTGACAGTGAATCAGGTAATGAAAAAGCGGTTGCTGAAACCTTAGTTGAACAGCTCGGTCAACTGGGCTTTGAGGTGACTCAGCTTGCTGTTCCAGGCTCCATTTCAAACGGCTTTAATATCTACGCTAAGCTGCAAGGTGAGCTCGATGGAAGTATTGTTTTCAGCAGCCATATGGACACTGTGACGCCGGGCAATGGTATTGAACCTATCATCGAAGACGGCATTATTCGCTCTCAAGGTGACACCATTTTAGGTGGCGATGATAAATCGGGGATCGCCGCAGTGATGGAAGCGGTTCGTAGCATTCAAGATAGCGGCGAAGCTCATAAAACAATTGAAGTGGCCTTCACTGTTTATGAAGAGCGCGGCATGCACGGTTCTAAAAACTTCGATATCAGCAAGATTGAATCTAAACAAGCGATTGTGCTCGACTCTGGCGGCCCTATTGGCACCATTATTACCACTGCACCGGGTCAGCAAAGCCTAAAAGTGACGATCAAAGGTAAGCCTGCCCACGCGGGACTTGAGCCAGAAGCTGGCATCAATGCGTTGACGGTCGCTGCCGATGCGATAAGCAATATGCAGCTGAGTCGTATTGATGATGAGACCACCGCCAATATCGGTGTGGTGCGAGGCGGTCAGGCGACCAATATCGTAATGCCTGAGCTGCACATTGAAGCAGAGGCTCGCTCATTGAATGATGATAAGCTGGCAAAGCAAGTAACGCATATGGTGTCGACCTTTGAAGCGGCGGCGCAAAAGCATGGTGCGAGTATAGAGA
The DNA here is from genome assembly GCF_016765635.1 of Shewanella schlegeliana. Taxonomy (GTDB): domain Bacteria; phylum Pseudomonadota; class Gammaproteobacteria; order Enterobacterales; family Shewanellaceae; genus Shewanella; species Shewanella schlegeliana. The sequence goes on along the minus strand of NZ_JAESVD010000008.1, from coordinate 141,196 downwards.
TTGACTCAAGCCGCTCTTATAACGCCTACCATATCTCAGATGATGATGCGCATGTAGTTGCGATTAAGGCTGCCTTTGAGGCCATAGGGATTGAAGCGGTTACTAAGCCAACAGGCGGCGGTTCTGATGCCAACATCTTTAATGAACAAGGTTTAAAGACGGTTAACTTGTCGACGGGTATGTCGAAGGTGCACACTACCGATGAGTTCATCGCGGTTGCCGATATGGTGGCAATTACCAACTTTGTTCGTGCTTATCTAACGCGTTAATTACTACGTTAGTGTCTCGTTAGTAGCGTTAGATTTAGCGATAACAGAATGCACAGCCTGTGAGGCAGAGCCGCTCTCTTAATTGGTAGCGGCTTTTTAATTGATGGATCACCATCAAATTTACTATTTTGCAGGCTAAGATTAATTTTAGTTGTGGTTAAGATTAACATTATTTAAAGCAACTGTTTCTGTGAGTAAAATCAAATTTCAAAGTAAACCTCTGTGCAATATTCATACAGACTAATCTGTGGGGATCTAATTGAACGAGAGGTTTTCGATGGAATTTTTAGATGATGTGCCTACCCTTTTCTTACTGGCAGGGAGTATCGCCATTATTCAGTTTTTGGTTGTCGCTTTTGGGCTAATGATCAATAGGCTGCAAGGTCTCTTTAGTCAGCAATAGCGCCTATCAATAAAAAGCCTGCATAGCAGGCCTTTTTTATCTAATGGTTTTGATTTAGCTATTGTCGATCGTATCGATAGGGAGAGTATTGCGTTCGGGTGTAAGGGGCCAGTGTGTAATAGGGTTGCAAAAACACCACTAGGTTAACCAACTCATCGACAGTCATTACGCTATTAAAGCTCACCATTTTTGATCTGCCATCGACCTGAACGGCAGACTTGGGGTATCCCTCTATGAAGGTGTGCGATGGATTAATAATTCCGGTTACCAGCGAGGCGTAGGTTTTAACTTTGTTCGATTCACCACCTAGAGGGATCGATAATATTGAGTGTTCGATAACTTCCGGTTGCTCAAGCCCCTCTAACTGATGGCACGAGAGACATTGATACTTCAGGAACACCTGTTTTCCTTTGGCTGTATTGCCATCGGGGAGGCTAAAGCCTTGAGGCGAATCTACCGATTTGTCACAACCTGATATTGCAGCTGCAATTAGGCCTAGCATGCATAGATGTAGAAATTTCATACTCTGTCACTCCATCCTTATTGATCTATTGCCACTACCAGTAATGAGCAGCAATGAACAATCATCACGGTTTGTATTACTTTCGTTTCGTCATTAGCCAGCATCGATATTAATTACCGTTCTGTAACTTAAGGGGCTTAGATTGTTTTTGGCTGTAAGTGAATTATAGTCTGTTTTGCTTGTTTTTTAATCTGGGGCGCTGGCTGTCACTACTGCCGATAAGCGGTCTTGAATACTAGTGAGAATCCACTAACATTTATTGCAGTCGCTATTGAGCGTTAGGCCTGTATTGCCTACAATAGCGCACTTTTTATTTACTTCGATTTTATACTACAGGCCACGATTATGACCGACACTACAGCACAACCAGCTTTACCGGATCGTCTTTCAGTTAACCCACGTAGCCCACACCATGTGGAAGCTATTTTCGAGTTTGATATCGGTATCAAGGTTAACGGCAAAGAACGTTTTGATGTTGAAGAGTATTGCATCAGCGAAGGCTGGGTAAAAGTACCTTCACACAAAGCATTAGACCGTCGTGGTCAACCGCTTATGATTACTGTGAAGGGCGAAGTTGAAGCTTTCTACAAGTAATTGCAGAGTTTCTCTGTAAATAAAAGGTCGCAATAGCGGCCTTTTTTGTTTTTTAACTAAGACTTACGCTAGCCTGACTCAAACTAGTTTTTAAGGTTTGGCTGATATATATTGCAGTGACTCGCCTGACTTTTCCCTTTTAATTGAGAACACTTAAATGTCCTGTTCAAGAATCCTTGCTAGTTTACTTTTACTGGTTTCTCCTTGTACCTTGGCTAGCCCTGCCTTGTACCTAAACCAGAGCTTGCCTCTGTCTCCCGAAAAAATTCAACAGCCTTATCATAAGGTAAGCGTTAATACACTTAGCTCAGCTGAGGAGCTTATCGCAGCCTTTAATAATAACGGATATCTGCTTACGGCCGTCAAGCAGAGCAATAGATTGCCTAGCTACTATGTTGAGAACTTGCCTAGCGATTTAAATGCGTTGCCTGTCTCGCAAAAAACATCTGGCTTTATTCGACTACTGTTGCCCACGATTAAGGCTGTGAACGAGCGTATTTTACTGATAAGAGACGAGTTAAGCAGATTATCGACCAAGCCTAAATCCCAGTGGTCTGAGGCCGAGGGACGCTGGGTGCAGACATTGTCAGAGTCCTACGCGATTAAGTCAGGGGAAATAGACGAGCTACTTTTGCATATCGATATTATTCCTGTTGGTATGGTGCTCGCTCAAGGTATCGATGAGAGCGGTTGGGGCACAAGTCACTTCGCCATCGCGGGTAACAACCTCTATGGTGAACATCTGCCCCACGATGGCGGCAAGTTTTTAACCACGCCGGGCGGTCATGTGAAGGTGGCTGCATTTAGCGATCTGTATCAGAGCACCGCAAGCTATATGCATAACCTCAATACGACACGAGCTTACAAGGAGCTTAGGCTGTTGCGACAGCAGCTGCGAGCGCAAAATAAGTTAACAGGGTATGAGTTGGTGCAATCTCTTAAGCATTACTCAACTCGTGGTCAGGCCTATGTGGACAACTTACGTGCACTGATCAAACACCACCATTTAGATGATTTCGACCAAGCCAAGCTGAACACCAACGACAGTGTTTTTTATAGTTTTAGTGATGGCGACAAAGCATAATCGGTATTAACTTATCGCCTCTTTTTTGGCTCGGGGCTTAAACGGTAATAGAAAGGTCGCAATAGCGGCCTTTTTTTTATGCTGATTTTATATCTATGATATTGACCACAAAGGCATTATTTTTCAGTTGTTATGATAATGCACCTTGTCGGCTTTATCTTATGAAAATAGTGTCGACTTATTAGGGCTGTGTATTGCTGTTTTGAACTCATCTCCCTTAACCCATTTGATGACAGAATCACTCACTCGCATATCAACTTAAGTAATGGCTTCTATTATGGCTTATGTAATGACTTATAAAAGATTAAGCATGAGTTGGAGGCTGGCGACTTAATGGGGCTGTACATAGCTAAGGGCTAGACTTGATTAATATTGAGGTTTGTTTTGTCTGCTTTTTATTATCGTTGCCGTTACTTTTTTCTTCCTCTTATCTTCACGGCCCTGGGCCTAGCTTTGAGCGAGATCTATCAATCAGACTTGCAGGCGTGGCAGGGGGTGATAGAGCAGCTTCCCTATTGGTTACTGCCGGCCGCAATCGCAATCGCGCTGCAGTTTAACCGTAGCCGCTTAGCCTATTTAGCTGCAATCATGCTGGCTTACTATCTGTGTGTGACTCAGGATTTGCTTGAGTCAGCATTGCTGGCGCAATACTCACAGCAGATCTTACTCGGTGGAGCATTCACCATCGGCGGGTTTGCTTTCATTAAAGACAGGGGGCTGTTATCTCCCCATGGCTTGGTGAGAGTGCTTGGTTGCGGGCTTTGTTTGGCAGCAGGTTTTGGTTGGCTATGGGTTAATCGCGAGTTTAAATTACAGCTAGATGAGGCTCTTCCCGCGCCGTTTAACATGGAAGTCAGAGTGTTAGCACCATTGTACCTGTGTGGTTTACTGGTTCTTATCCGAGGCCTGTGGCAGACAAGTTTGGTTAATAGCGCCATCTTTATCACGTTTGCACTTTGGGCTGTACAGTTTGAGTTTATCGGCTTAGTTTCACTTGCAACCTCGATGACAGTATTAGCCATTATCTATATTTTGACTGTGCTGACCGACTCCTATTTCTTGGCTTATCGTGATGAACTCACAGGGCTTGCCTCCCGCCGCGCCCTGTATAACTTAGTGTTATCTTTGGGGCGAAAATATAGCGTGGCCATGCTGGATATCGACCATTTTAAGAAGTTTAACGATACCTATGGTCACGATGTTGGTGATCAGGTGTTGAAGTTAGTCGCCAGCAAAATCGATGCTGTACGCGGTGGGGGTAAAGCTTTTCGTTATGGTGGTGAAGAGTTCACCATTATCTTCCCCCGTAAGGATGCGCAATCGACCCTTAGTTACCTCGAAGAGGTGCGCCAGACAATTGAGGAGTACGATATTGTGCTTCGCAATGAGCAGCGTAAGAGTCAATCTAAGGCTAAGCGTGGTAAGGCTAAAACGAATCATCAGCAGCGAACGGTGAGTGTGACTATTTCGATAGGGGTCGCAGAGCATCAAAGTGGTGAAACCTTTGAGCAAACAATGAAGCGGTCTGATCAAGCCTTGTATAAAGCAAAGAAAAAGGGACGTAACCAAGTCTGTGTTTAATCGGATTGGTCGTTTAATTATGTGCGGCCGATTACGCTACAGAGTAAATATTTGGCGTATGGTACTTGGCATATTTTTGATGTTGAGACCATGATAATGATATTTGATACCATAGGCTATGCACAGACGGCTTATAAAACGATTAATGATATGCCCATTCAAGGGGTGGGGATTGCCGATAACTTAGCGCAAATAGTGATAGATAAGTCGCTGCAACCTGGGTTACAAGACCTTGCTGAGTTCTCACATATTTATGTGATTTTTCATCTACATAAAATGAGTGAGCCTGCGCTGACGGTGATCCCTTTTCTCGACACTAAACCACATGGCATTTTTGCTACTCGCTCGCCTAAAAGGCCGAATCCAATCGGCCTCTCTATCGCTGAGATCGACCACATCGAAGATAACATTATTTATGTGAAAGATATCGACCTGCTTGATGGCACGCCCATTTTAGATATAAAGCCCTATATTCAAGCGTTCGATAATATAAAAAACACTCGAGATGGCTGGTATGAACAGGGGATGGATCCGAAAAAGACCCGTTCGGATGGGCGCTTTAAGTAATTGTGACTTGGGAACTAAGGGCCCGTGCAATGGCAGATGTGTAGCCAAAAACAGTAGTGATAATTTTAGTTAACTGACGCTTTTTACGCCTAGATTTAATAAATAAATCATATTCGAGGCGTACCATGTTGTTAGCAGGTAAAAAATGTGGCCGATCGCAGCATTTTTGTCAAAATTTATCGTTACCATTGGCTGCGCGCTACATATGGTTAACTTATCTCAAGGAGTATTTATGTCCCTTAGCCATCAGCAAAAAGTGTACATACCCAAGGACGTTCGAGCGAATCAATATATCACCGCAGAAATTAAAGTAACTGATGCTTTACTGGCTCACTATCCCGATTATAAGACTTGTTATCAGACTCTTAGTCGTACCATTTTTAGCCTTGGAGATCAGGAAGGCTTATATAACCTTCATGTGATCACCAACGACAAGTTACCAGTTGTACGTTTTCATTCTGAAGCCTATTGCTTCCCTACTGCTGAACAGATCATCTTTTTCTACAACCCTGTCTATCATGAAGCGCAAACGCTACACACAAAAGATGATTACCGCGCTCGTAAGATCAGGATTGTGTTTTTAGCGACCGGTGACGAGATCCGCAGTCATTCGGCTAATTTCCATATTAAGGTGCAGTCTTTCCTCGCCAAGCTAATGCCACAACTGCCAGAGCAAGAGCTCACCATTAAGGTTCGTGATCACCAGCATATCTCTTATGATCTGTTCGCTAAGGCTAAAGGCAATAAAGAGACTTATGGCTATAAGCTACGTTCGATTAACCACAGATATAAGGCAAGAGAGTGCCCAATCCCTGAGGCTCACGGCTCATTATGTTATGTCACGGTGAAACTGCCTCTAAGCCGTAAGCTTAAGCAGGCGATATTGCCTGAGCATACGAGTGACTTTACACCACTGTATCAAAAGCTAGAGGATGCTTTCGTTCAAGCGGCGGCTGCTAAAAAGCTAAATCGAATAGCGATGGTTGCCAATGGCTTAACCCCACTTGTACGTAACAGTAAATTCGATCAAGTCGATGGTACCGATGAAGTTCAGATGCTTGGCTTCGATCCGAATATTGAAGAGCAGCAATTTATCCGCCACTGGGATGGTGACAAGCTTGTGGAGATGGTGAGCTTTACTATTGCAGCAGGCACTAAAGACATTAAAGATGGTGGCTTTGGTCGTTACCTGAATCGAGTGGAGGAGGCGCTTAAGAGCTTTACCGCCGAGCTACCGATAGATAAGTCTCGGGACGATTTAATTGTGCGCTTCCACCAACATATTAGCTACCAAGCACCGCAGCAACTGCTTAGCTAATTGGCGTCACTGTAATCTGGGAGAGGCATAGAGTCTGGTGTCGCTGCATCATCATTTTTTGATGATAGCTAGGGCGGCACCTTAGATGAAATTGCCTTCATCCTGCGTTATTGCTTTTTGATGCTTTGGTCTTACGGGATTATTAGAATGACTACAGACGGCTTGGCTTAGGTATAAGCTGGAGCGGTTGTCGCTGAGCCAATTAAAAAGAGGTAGAAAAGTTACCGATAAGCTGATTGTTACTATTGATGATCTTGCCTTGGCAGGTCTCATCACAATAGCTGAAGTCGATGTTTCGATCGACAACATTACCCTTCACTAGAACATGACGTAATAGCACATCGCTATTTAACTGGTGGATTAGTGCATCCCAAGAAATATTATCTTTAAAAATATTAAAATTTACTCTCATTTAAACCCTTTTTTTAGTTGTTTTAGTTAGTGCTGATTTCTTTTTTGATTGATGAAACCAAAATCTTTTTGGACCTGATGAACGGGACATAGTTATCTCCAGTGTTAAGACGTTTTTAAGGCATAATAATGCCGATTCCAATCCAGTCTTAAGTTGTTAATGTTTAATTTGTATTGATAAGAATATAACGAAGTAGATCAGAAGCGTATTGGTAGATACGAAAGCAGATGATTGAAGTGTTAATCTTTTTCTAGATACAGTATAAGTTTTATTTTGTCTGACTTTGTTAAATTAGCTTTTGTTAAAGCAGGTTTGATTAATTAAAGCAGGCATTTGTTAAAGTAAGCTTGTTGGAAATTCGTTTTAAATGATGTGAATGGCGATTAAACCATTCACGTCAACTTACGAAGTTACAGCGCGATTACGTTAGCTGCTTGAAGGCCTTTTTGACCTTGCTCTACTTCGAAAGATACTTTCTGGCCTTCAGCCAAAGTCTTGAAACCGTCAGAAGCGATTGCACGGAAGTGAACGAATACGTCAGCGCCGCCGTTGTCTTGAGTAATGAAACCAAAACCTTTCTCTTCGTTAAACCACTTTACGATACCAGTTGTATTAGACATGATGTGTCCCTTATATTTAAATTCATAAAAATTGTCGCATTATGCGATGCACTGAAAATTGAATTATTTAATGTGACGATGAAGATAAGGGCAAACTGAGGATAACAACAATAACGAAGGAATTCTGAGATTTTACTTTTTAACTTATGTTTCATTAATAACTCTAAGCAGAGCGAGATAAATAATACTCGATAATTACATATTGTCCAGATCTATTTTAATTTATTTTTTCTTAAGGCTTTAAACTCACCATTTCTTTACTGCCGTTTATGGTGTGTGTCATTAACCTATTAAATTGGCGATGCTTTATGAGCAGCTCCTTTTTCGCTGCCTTGAAAGTTGCTAGCTTGCGTTAACTGCGCTAAAGAGGGGAAACGTGCGCTAAATGCACTTGTTGGAGCCAAAGAGTTATGGATAAATTCAGTTATCGATAAAACAAAAATAGGCCAAATGAGGCCTATTTTTAGATGAACTTGCAAGCGACTATGAGTAGAGCTTGCTTTAAATGCGATTAGATAAGCTCGTTTGAGATTGCAGTCAGATGCAGTTCAAGTTCATCTTCGGTTTTGGGCAATGAATCTAATTCAAAAGTGAGCGGTTTGCTGCCATTTAGCATAAACACAGAGCTGGCTCCATGATCATAGTGAAACCATTTCCCATTGACGCATAGATCGGTATAACAATTTGGTAGTAGCTCCATAGGGTACCTCTATATTTTTGGTTTCAGTATTTAAAAACGTAAATCTGCAATTACGTGAACTAGGTTGTGTAGTTATGAATGCTGTTTGTGATCTAGTTCACCTTTATATGACCTGAAAAGGCGTAGGAGCTCATTGATCTAAATCAATCCTGAGAGGGTTAGTCGTTTTTCCTTTTCCTATAGGCGATATAAATCACTAAATTCAAGCGCTATTTGGTAGTTGGTTAGAGGAATGTTCGGTCGGGTAGAGTGTAATACCTCTTTATGGCTAAGATTATCCCTCGGCCTATATGCAGGGTTTGTGAGTGGTATTTTGTTCTTCAGAGATACTCTGTTGGATGAAAATTAACCTCAAATGGGAGGCGGCGGCATTGTTCTGAAGATGTTTGAATAAATATTCTTGCAACTCTTAAATGTATGGGTATTATCAAGCCTCAAACCTTTGAGTAGAGGCGCGCTGCCTAAAAGTATCCAGATAGAGGGTGACACCTAAGACATCTGGGGAAAGGAGTCAGCGCCGAAGTTATTGTTGCGTCATCAACAATCGCTGGGTCTGCATTTAACAGATGCAGGACTGCCATAGTTATGTTGTCTATGGAGCGCTACCTAAAGGGGTAAGAAGTATTATTTCTCCTGAAATCAGTTTCTCTATCCTTTTGGTAGATCTCCACCTAAATAATAGGTGTTACGAGATCATGAATTTAGTTCAATATTCCGATTCCCTGCTGTCGGTGGTGCCGCCACTGTTAGCCGTTATCCTCGCCATCACGACCCGTCGTGTACTGTTATCCCTTGGGATCGGTATTCTTGCCGGTGCCGTTCTGTTAAATAACTACAATCCGCTGACTGCATTGCACTACCTGTTCAATATCGTCTCTGGCATATTCTGGAGTGATGGCGCTATTAATAGCGGTAACGTCAATATGTTGCTGTTTATGTTGCTGCTCGGTGGTTTGATCAGCCTGATGACAGCAACGGGGGCGACCCGAGCGTTTGCAGAGTGGGGAGTGCGTCGTTGTAAAGACCGCCGCAGTGCCAACATGTTAACTGGCTTAATGGTTTTCGCCTTCTTTATCGATGATTTTTTCCACAGCTTATCTGTGGGCCCCATCTGTCGTCCTGTGACGGATAGGTTCCAGATCTCACGGGCAAAGCTGGCTTATCTGCTAGATTCTACCGCGGCTCCTGTGTGCGTTATTATGCCTATCTCTTCTTGGGGAGCGTTTATCATAGCCATCCTAGGTGGAATTTTGGTGACCAATGGTATTACCGATATCAGCCCAATAGCCATGTTTGTGCAGATGATCCCGATGAACCTTTATGCGGTATTTACCCTGCTAATGGTGCTAGTGGTTATCGCCTTTCAGCTCGATATTGGCCCTATGCGTCAACATGAGCGCTGGGCGCAAGAGGGCAAGCTATGGGATGAGTCTAAGGGACGTCCTAAAGGGCTTGAGATCACCACTGAGGGACAGGGCAATGGCGGTATGATCGACATGGTCTTGCCTATCGCGACCCTAACGGTGTCGAGTATCTTGTTCATGGTATGGAGCGGTGCCGAGGCACTATCGGCAAAGGGCCAGGCATTTAGCTTGATTGCTTCCCTTGAGCATACCGATGTGGGGTCGTCCTTGGTGTACGCTGCACTGTGTAGCCTTGCTGTCTCAATTGTATTAGCGCTGCGTTTAAAGTTACCGGCTAAAACATGGTTAGCCGCAGCACCACAAGGTGTGCAGGCGATGATGCCAGCGATTATTATCCTGCTGTTTGCTTGGACGATTGGCACAGTAGTGAGCGATATGCAGACTGGCCAATACCTTGCTGCGCTGACTAAGAGCAGTATTCCGGTTCAGCTTCTGCCTGCTTTAGTGTTTGTTCTAGCATGCGGAATGTCATTTGCTACCGGCACTAGCTGGGGCACGTTCGGTATTATGTTGCCACTCGCTGGTGATATCGCTATCGCCAGTGATGCAAATTTATTATTGCCGATGCTTGCTGCCGTATTGGCGGGATCGGTATTTGGCGACCATAGCTCACCTATCTCGAGCACCAGTATCCTATCGGCGACGGGCGCGAGCTGTCACCATATGGACCATGTTATGACCCAGCTGCCTTATGCCGTTACCGTTGCCTTTGGTGCCTTCCTTGGTTATCTTGCGATGGGTCTTACAGGCTCAACCCTTGCGGGTATTGCGGTGAGTGCGGTTTGGTTCCTTGCTAACTGTGCATTCCATCTTCGCCGTCATAAAAGGCAGCAAATGGTGCCAGCTAACGCATAGTGGTTGCGTAGCAACACACTGAGGGGTTAACTGTTAACCCATAGAAAAGGCCCTTTACGGGCCTTTGTTATTTTCAGCCGATTCAACGCCAGCCCGGCTTGAGTTTTTCTGCCTAGACTGAAAAAATAGGCCGATTGGATAAAGACTGAGAGCCCTAAACACGAGTATGAAACAAGAGATCATCATCTCGCTTCCCTCACTCATTCATCGCATCGGCCGTGAAGCGGTTAAGCAAGCGCAACTGGTTGCCAAGCAATTTAATTGTGAACTTAAGCGTGTGCGTCGCTCAAGAAATTGGGGGCTTACTGGCGATGCCATGCAGATCCAAGCTTTTAGTCAGCATTTAAAAACGCAGCCGCTAACGGTAGCTGCAACAGAGTTTGTTTACCTTATTCGTAAAGTCGATACTGCACTGCTAAGTCACACCGATAAGTTGGAACCGTTAGCGGCCAAACTGGCTCGCTTGATCGCGCAACAACCGAATATCACCTTGGCAGAATTAATGCACCAGACCGAGTGCACCATGGCTGAGGCCAGAGCCGCCCGTTTCGATGCAGAGGTTTGGTAGTGGGGAAGGTGAAATTTCTCGGTATTACTGATTAGGATGCGTTTAATTTTTGTGTTGTATTCGCGGTGCTTTTAATTGTTTTCAGTATTTTACGCATAAGGTTTCGACAGTAGAGCGAAGTCGATGGGCTATCGACTTCGCTGAGTGCCCCTTCTATGGGGGAGTCATCTTGCTGATTAGCTTACGAGTATACGTCCAGCTAAAAGCAGTAATACCGCACCTGACACTTTATCTATTGTCTGAGCATGCAACCTTAGCCTTACTAAGGTTGCTGGCTTAGACAAGATACAAGCGATAAATGTGTACCAAGCGGCATCGAGAATTGTAGGTGTCGCGACGATAATGATTCGGTTAACCAAATTGTCAGCACTTTCTACTAATTGACTAAACAGGGCTAGATAGAAAATGATGATTTTCGGGTTAAGTATAGAGATAACAAAGCCACTTCTTGCAGCTTGATAAAGGCTCATTGGTTTGCCGCTGCTGAGTTTATCGGTGATTCCACCTTTTGAACGAATCGAACAAATACCTAACCAAGCCAGATATGCAGCGCCCAGATAGGTGATGGTGTTGTAAAACAAGGGGGAGTTTTTTAATACTAGGGCAAGTCCTGCAAGAGATAAGCCTGCGTAGATACCGACTCCGATAGAGTGAGCACAGGCTGTAACGATACCTTGCGCTCTTCCGCCTGCAAGTGTATTTCTTGCAACCATTATGACAGATTGGCCTGGTGACATGGCACCGAGTAATGACACCATGAAAAGGGCCATAAAAATGGATATAGACATAAAGCCTCACATTTATTGAATGATAAATTTTGGATACAACTGGGTCTTTGATAGGTGTTGTTACCAAGGTACATTCAATAAATTATTGTGAGCCGAGAAGGCTTTAAGTCTTGTCATTTAATAGGGGCGGTATGCTTATTTGGTATTACGCGGGCATTGTAACACTCTTACTGACCTATTCCACTCTTCCTTATCTCTTGAAGCCACACTGTAGCTAAGATAGTCAATAGTTAGCTTGAATGTTTAAGTAAACTCATTTGCAATCAATTCCTCATAAATCGATCATCCAAGCAATTTTAAAAGTTAATTATCCTTATTAAAAATAACGACTTGTACTTATATCTGCTAAGACATAGTCTACTGCGCATTATGGGACGCGCAGTGCTAGTTTCACTTTCCGACTTTTGTCTTCCCGCTCCAGAGATGAATTAACAACGAGGTTTATATGCTTAGCAGTCATATTTTCGATAGATTAGAGCTAGATGATGTTTTACGTGAACATCTTGATGGATTAGATAGTTATGATGACCCCTATTTTATCTGCATAAAGCTAAGCACTACGGCAGGCAAGGCGATAGAAGTGCTGATCCCAGAGCTTGACCATCTTGAGCAGGATATCTTTGCCTTCAGGCTAGAACCACAACTGCTGCTGTTGAGCCTTGAGTGCGAAGTCGACGAGATTAAGTCGCTATCACAGATGTTATTGACTGCCTTTGAGGGGAATAACATCACGGCGCAGATCGCCATTTTCCATCACAACTGCTTAGGCTCCCCGGTAGAAACCTTTAAGTGGTCGACCCAGCTATTAGAAAGCTTAATTGAGAAGTCGCCAAATGATTCCATCGTTGAGTTCAATGACTTTTGTGATCGCGGCAACTGGCCAGGGCTGAGCGCCTATATTGAAGGTCGTGAGCAAGGCTGCGGCGCTGATTTCGGCTATGACTATGACGAGAATGACTATGATGAAGACGAAGATAATGACGATGACGAAGATGATCATTTAGATGGCTCTTATGATGAGAATGGCTTAGATGCCAGTGGTTTTACCGCGCTGATTCAGGCTATTTTAGATAAAGATGCCGCATTAGTTGCCAAGATGATTGCCGATGGTGCCGATGTGAATCAGGGCGATTGGTACAAGAATACACCGCTTAATCATGCAGTGAAGAGTAGTACCGAAGAGGTTGTGACCTTGCTACTCGAGGCGGGGGCGAACCCTAACCAAACTGGCAGCTATGGTACAAGGCCGTTAATGATTGCCAGCTTCAATGGCTTATTGCCGATAATGGAGCAGCTGTTAGCTAAGGGCGCAGAGGTAAACTACCAAGGCGATGAAGGCGAGACGGCATTGACAATGGCAGCAGGCAATAGCACTAAGGATGTGGTCGAGCGACTACTGCAAGCTGGCGCAAAGGTGAATTCGTTAACGAATGATGGTAATACCGCACTGATCCATGCGGTTATTGGTAACTATAATGAACGCACCGCCATTGTTGAATTACTCCTTGCTAATGGTGCGGCAGAGACGATTCATCAAGTGAATATTCATGACTCAACTGCCATGGGGCTGGCTTTGGACCGTGAACATCAAGAGGTTATCGAACTGCTGAAACAAGCGATGTAAAACGCTTTTTGATTGGTATTACTGAGAGACAAGCCTTAACCCATACTGTTCGCAGGGCGTTGAGGCGATCTCTTTGATCTTGTTTTTTGCTTCTGTTTTTCCACTCTTGTTTTTCACTATTTTATTCGCTACTGCTTGCGTCTGGGAGTGTGACCGCTCCAGTTTTTGTAGGCGCGAAAAAATACCCGCAGATCACTAAACCCTAACTCTAAGGCGATTTCGCTTAAAGAAAGTTCGCTGCAGCTAAGCCAATATTCCGCCATTTCATGACGCACATTATCTACCAGCCCTTGATAGCTAATCCCCTGCTTGAGTAATTTTCGCTGTAAGCTTCTGCCACTAAGATGCAGCTGACTGGCTATTCGCTCTCGGTTAATTTTGCTTATGGCTAGTTGCTGGCGAATTATCCGCGCAGCGGCGAGCTTTAGCTGATCGGCCTCACCAATATCTTCAAGTTGCAGTCGCGCGTGCTCCATTAGCCGTTTAAGCCGTTGGTTATCTCCCCTTGGGAGCGGCCGAAGTAGCAGTTCCTTATCGATGAGGATGGCGTTTTCACTCTGCTCAAAGCGCACAGGGCAGTTAAACAGTGCCTGATACTGTTTTAGCTCTTTTGTGGCAGGTTGTGGCCGTGAAAGTTTAACCTCAATAGGGGAGGCGTTACTGTCTTGCATAAGAAAGCGGGCAAAATTAACCCAAGATGCCAGTACGTTATCAATCAGATGGGGAATAACTTGTGGGTTGCTGTATTGGCAGTGCCATATCATTTTTAACCCTTGGGGATGCTCTCTTAACTCGGTGATCCCCATGTCGCCAACCAGTTTCTCTAGGGGCATAGCTTGTTTGATGGCTTGGGTGAAGTTGTCCGAGTTTAGGCCTATCTGCCCCAGTAGGTAGAAGCGATCTGGCTGGATAAAACGCGCACTATAGAGACCGAATAGCGGATGGTTTGCATGCTGAATAAGATAGTGCAGTAGCAGCTGAAACTGCTCGCCACTGAGGCGGGTATCTTTGTTTTGCAGATAAGAGGGCTCGATATTGGCCTGCTCAAGAGCTGGTTCTATCTCAACCTTACAGTGCCTAGCTGCCTGCAAAAATTGCAGTACGGGGGGCAGGGAGGTGGTGCCTAAAGAGAGCGTGTGCTCGGCCTTTTTTACCATCTCATTCACTCCTGTGCTGTTAGCCTGTATTGGTTATCGCGATTTACTGCCTGTAAATAGTTGTCCATATTTGTCACTGACAAGATGTTACAACATTGTAAGATAAATCTATCTGTATGCAAATTGGTCATTAAAGATGGATAGAGCGGCGCGGGATAATCGACAATGGAATGGTTGGGGTGACAAAGACAGGAGTTTAGCCCTGTCGGCTGATGGTGCCGCCTTTATCACTGAGACACTGGGTGAGGCGAATCCGCTAGCAGTCGCCACACTCGAGGAGGTGTTGGCCAAGGTGCCTGCCTCGCGCTTAGAAGAAAGCGAGCTGTACACCACCGACGCAGAAGTACGGCTGCGCCATGCCCGTGGCCAGAGTCTACCGGACTGGTTGGCGATGAAGAGCGGCGAGTTTAACCTGTTTCCTGACGCCGTTGCCTTTCCCCGTAGTAGTGAGGAGATCCGCGCCTTGATGGACGCGGCAAAGTTAAATGAGTGGCAGCTTATCCCTTATGGTGGCGGTACTTCAGTGGTGGGGCATATCACCCCTTGTGAGTCAGATAAGCCTGTACTGACCATCTCCATGAGCAAGATGAACCGATTACTCGCGCTCGATAGAGTCTCGCAACTTGCCACCTTTGGCGCTGGAGTAAAAGGGCCATTTTTGGAGTCTCAGCTGCAGGCTCAAGGTTACACCTTAGGTCACTTTCCTCAGTCTTTCGAGCTATCGACCTTAGGCGGTTGGGTGGTGACCCGCTCAAGCGGTCAGCAATCGCTGCATTATGGCCGTATCGAAAGCCTGTTTGCCGGGGGGGAGATTGAGACGCTCGAGGGCAAGCTGGATATGACTACCTTACCAGCGTCATCGGCGGGGCCTGATTGGCGTCATCTGGTGCTGGGCTCTGAGGGCCATTTAGGCATTTTAACCGAAGCCAAAGTTCGGGTGAGCCGCGTGCCTGAGCAGGAATTCTTTGGCGTGGCCTTTATGCCGAATTGGCAACAAGGAATAGCCTGCGCCCGCGAGGTTATTCAGCAGGGGCTGCCTCTTTCAATGCTTAGGCTGAGCAATAGCATAGAGACTAAGACTCAGCTGTTTCTGTCGGCTAGCCAGAGTCAGCGTCATTGGCTTGGCAAGTTATTGTCTCTAAAAGGAGTAGGTGATGACAAATGTATGCTGGTTTATGGCATTACGGGTGACAAGCGCGATAACCGTCAGCGTTATAAGCGCTTAAAGGGGATTATCAGTCAGTTTAAAGGGGTGAACACCGGCCAGAGTCTCGGCAAGAAGTGGGAGCATAAGCGCTTCGCCTTCCCCTATTTACGAGAAACATTGTGGCAGATGGGCTATGCCATCGACACGCTAGAGACGGCGACCAACTGGTCCAATATTGAGCCGCTGACCGATAAGATAGAACAGAGCCTAAAAGGGGGACTCGAGGAATTTGGCACTCAGGTGCATGTATTTTCTCACCTATCTCATCTCTATAGCGATGGCGCCAGCATCTATACCACTTATCTGTTTCCTGTGGCGAAAACCTATGAGCAGACCTATCAGCAATGGCAAAAACTTAAATCGACCACCTCTAAGCTGATTGTGGAAAATCACGGCACCATCAGTCATCAGCATGGTGTGGGGGGCGATCATGCCGCCTACCTTGCAACAGAGAAAGGCGAGCGCGTGGTTGAGTCACTACAGGATTATTTTAACGGCTTCGATCCCAAGGGGCAGTTAAATCCCGGCAAGCTGTTTAAAGCGAGCAATACCCAAGATGAGGCGCAGTCATGAATACCTTGAGTCAGGCGGCGAAAGCGGCTACTGACGCCATTATTCAGCAGGCAGAGTATGACCTTATCATCATAGGTGGGGGGATCACTGGCGCGGGTATTTTCCATCTTGCCGCTGAGCAAGGGGCGAAGGTATTGCTGCTGGAGCAAAGTGACTTTGCTTGGGGCACCTCGAGTCGCTCTTCCAAAATGGTTCATGGTGGCTTGCGCTATCTGGCTACGGGGCAGTGGCGTATGACCCGAGATGCCGCCAGAGAGCGAGAAGTTATGTTGGCGCAGTTGCCGGGCTTAGTGGACCTGATGCCCTACATGATGCTGCACAAACGGGGAGATTTCCCCTCGGCGGCGCTTTTTCAACGGGTATTGGCGATTTACGACAAATTGGCTGGCAGTAAACACCATCGCCCCTTGAGTATAGAAAAAGCGCGTACTTGGTTATCGGAGCTGTCTTTCGATGGGATAAATGGGGTCAGTTTGTTTGCCGATGGGGTCACCGATGATGCGCGTCTAGTATTACGTGCACTGCAAGACGGTGTACTAGCAGGCGGGCAGGCGCTTAATTATGCCAAAGTGACAGGTCTCATTGAGCGAGGGGAAAACCAAGATAATAATGAGCGAGTTAGCGGTGTAAGGCTTACCTTAGCGAATACTTTGGATAATCAAGCTTTAGCAGGCAAAGAGTACAGTGTAAAAGCCAAGTGTGTCATCAATGCCACTGGCAGCTGGGCAGGTAAGCTACATGCGCTACAAGACGGTAGTTTGAGGCCATTGCGAGGCAGTCATCTGGTGCTGCCATTTGAGCGTTTGCCGGTCTCAGCCTGTTTGACCTTTTATCATCCTCAAGATGGACGGCCGGTGTATATCTATCCGTGGCAAGGCTGCAGCGTGATAGGCACCACAGATCTCGATCACCATGACAAGCTAGAGAGTGAGCCTGGGATTGCTCAACAAGAGGTCGACTATCTGCTGGGGTTAGCAAGGCATTACTTCCCTAAGCAGCAACTCGAAGAGCGTGATGTGGTTAGCTGCTGGAGTGGCATACGCCCCATTTACAGCGCTAGCCAGCCCGATAGGAAGGGCAAGGGCAAAGATCCATCGAAAGAGTCTCGTGAGCACATTATCTGGTCTAAGCCGGGGCTTATTTCGGTCACGGGCGGCAAGCTAACTAGTTATCACCTGATGGCTAAAGAGACCTTGGCGCAAGTTCAACAGCAGCTACCAAACCTCTTTAGTGCTGAACTGAAAAGAGCGCCTTTTAGCCAAGCGACACAAGGCTACGCCGATGAACACTTAAGGGGCTACTTTGGTCATTTCGCGCCGCAAATATCAGAGATGAAAAACGCACGTATGATAGGCATTAGTCGCTGTCAGTGGCGAGAGCTCGAGTGGTCGCTAGTCAATGAGAGTGTGGTGCATCTGGATGATCTCTTGCTACGCAGAACCCGTTTAGCATTGCTATTAGGCAGCGAAATCAATCAGTACCGAGAGGCGATACTGTCTCTGTGTTGTCAGCATCTAGCTTGGTCAAAGACAAAGGCTGAGAGTGAGTGGCTGCGATTCGATCAGATCATGAATACCAGTTACCGCTTACCGAGCCAACAAGAGAAAAGGGAGTGTCTGTGATAGACAAAAAACAGCAGAGCCAGACACAAACACAAATGCAGACACCAGCAGAGACTCCAGTAGAGAGGCAAGCGGATTACATATTAACCATAGACAACGGTACTCAGAGCGTACGAGCCATAGTGTTTGATGCAAAAGGTCAGCTTGTTGCTAAGTCACAGGTCAAACTGACCCCCTACGAGTCGCCGCAATCGGGCTGGTGTGAGCAAAGTGGCGACTATTACTGGCAAAACGTTTGTGTTGCTTGTCAGGCGCTCTGGCAACAAGGCGTTGATAAAGCACGCATCAAAGGCATGTCGGTGACCACTCAGCGTGGCAGCATGTTGCCATTAGACCGTGATGGAGAGCCCCTGTATCCGGCGATCCTCTGGCTCGATCAGCGCAAGGCCGAGAATGAGTCACGCTTAGGAGGCCTGTGGGACCCGCTGTTTAAGCTGCTGGGACTGAGCGAAACCATTGCTAACTTTCGCAGTCGTGCTCAGCCTAATTGGCTCTATATGGCTAAGCCTGACCTTTGGCACAAGACCCATAAATTTGCCTTTCTGTCGGGTTTTTTCCATCACAAGCTTACGGGAGAGTGGGCCGATTCGGTGGGCTCTCAGGTAGGCTATCTGCCGTTCGATTACAAGAAACATAGATGGGCACCTAGGTGGGATTGGAAGTGGCGAGCACTGCATGTGAAACCAGAGCATTTGCTGACGCTGTTAAAGCCCGGCGAAAAGGTGGGCGAAATAACCGAAAAAGCCAGTGAGCAAACTGGGCTGCCCCAAGGATTACCTGTCATCGCTGCCGCTGCCGATAAAGCCTGTGAAGTACTCGGCTCGGGTGGACAAAATTCCGACGTGGGCTGTTTAAGCTTCGGTACTACAGCCACGATTAACGTGACCATGCCGCGCTATACTGAAGCCGTAAGGTTTTTGCCCGCTTATCCCTCGGCTATCGCTGGGGCATTTTGCAGTGAAGTGATGCTTTATCGTGGCTTTTGGATGGTGAGTTGGTTTAAGGAGCAGTTTGCCCATATCGAGCAGGAAAAAGCACTACAAGCAGGGATTGAAGCCGAAGCCCTGTTTGATGAGTTAGTCAACAGCGTACCACCTGGTTCCATGGGGCTGATGTTGCAGCCTTATTGGGGGCCGGGCGTGAAGCAGCCCGAAGCTAAAGGGGCGGTGATCGGCTTTGGCGATGTGCATACCCGCGCTCATCTTTATCGCGCCATTCTAGAGGGGTTAGCCTTTGGCCTTAAAGAGGGGCTGGAAGCGATTGAGAAAAAGGGCGGCTGTAAAGTAAAAGAGCTACGAGTTTCTGGTGGTGGCGCCAAGAGTGATGCTGCGATGCAGATTGCAGCCGACGTGTTTGGATTGCCTGCGGTAAGGGCGCACACGGTTGAAACATCTGGGCTAGGCGCCGCGATAGCTGCATCTGTAGGGTTGGGACTGCATGAGGACTTTGATAGCGCCATTAAGGCCATGGTGCATGACGGTGAGCGTTTCGAGCCTGATAATGGTCATCATCATATGTATCAGCGACTCTATAAAGAGATCTATCTTGATATCTATAAGAAGTTGCAGCCACTATATGGCAAGATCCGCGATATTACGGGTTATCCGGAATAGAGAAAAAGAAGGTTTTAGGTTTAAGAGCAGGTTCTAGGAAAAGCGGGGGAAGCTAAGACGGTAACAGCCGAACGGCCTGCGGCCTAGGGAACGTGACTGTGTCACTGACGGAACGCTGCGCTTACGGAAAAGCAGGAAAAGAAGGAAAAGAAGGAAAAGCAGGAAAAGAAGGTTCGAGGTGCTAGGAAAACAAAGAAAGGTCCTAGGAAGAAAAAAGACGGGAAAAGCTGGAACGGCTGAGATTTAAAAGCTAAGACGGGAAAAGCCGAGGAGAGAGCTGTTCTGCTTGTAAGCTTTTACTCTTCCTAGCAGGGCGGAGCCCATCCTCGCAGCGCCCTAGTACCTAGTACCTAGTACCTAGAACCTTAAGCCCTATAATCTTAAGTCTTAGAGTTAATGGAGGGATAATGACAGACCAGAAGCTTATTTTGATTTTAAAGATCTGTATCAGCTTTGGAATTTGCCTGATCCTTGTGGGGATCTACCTGCACAATTTTAACGAAACCGTTGAAGCCATGGGCGTGCGGGGGATCATCATTAGCGCCGTCTGTGTGGCCTTTGGCATGGTGTTGTCACTGCCGACTAAAATGTACTTGACCTTTATCTTAGTTAAACGCGAAGCCGATAAGAATCAATAGTCTAGCTGTTGCTACAGTTTATAACCTTGCTGTATTAGCCCTATGTCGGTCAGCTGTGTTTGCGCTTCATTGTCGCTAATCTGAGCTTTTCTGTAATTAACCCAAGACTAATGCGCGAAAAACACCGATAATTCCCCTCATTAAGTTCATCTGGCCTCAAGACTCATATTTGAGCCAAGGGCGACGCTCGCTATTAAGTGGAAATCATATTCAATGGAAATCAAAGTTAACTTTCTCGACAACTTGAGACTCGAAGCCAAGTTTGACGACTTCACCGTTACGGCCGACCAGCCTATTCGCTACAAAGGTGATGGCTCTGCGCCAAGTCCTTTCGATTACTTCTTAGCATCGTCAGCACTGTGTGCGGCTTACTTTATCAAGGTGTACTGCAAGGCTCGCGATATTCCTACTGAAAACATCAGACTGTCGCAGAACAACATTGTCGATCCAGAAGATCGCTATAACCAGATTTTCCAAGTTCAGGTTGAGTTACCAGAGGATATCTCTGATAAAGATCGCCAAGGCATTTTGCGCTCGATTGAGCGTTGTACCGTGAAGAAAGTGGTACAGACTGGACCTGAGTTTAAGATTGAAACCGTTGAAAACCTAGATGCCGACGCTAACGCCATGTTGATGGGCCAAAGCGACAGTGATGCTAGCACCTATATCTTGGGTAAAGACCTGCCGCTTGAGCAAACCATTGCCAATATGACTGGTATGCTGGCTGATTTAGGCATGAAGATTGAGATCTCATCTTGGCGCAATATCGTGCCAAACGTGTGGTCACTGCATATCCGTGATGCTGCTTCACCTATGTGTTTTACCAATGGTAAAGGCGCGACGAAAGAGAGCGCTCTATGCTCGGCATTAGGCGAGTTTATCGAGCGTCTAAACTGCAACTTCTTCTATAACGACCAGTTCTTCGGTGAAGAGATCGCTAACAGTGAGTTCGTGCATTACCCGAACGAGAAATGGTTCGAGTTAGAAGATGACGATTCACTACCCGCAGGCATGCTCGATGATTACTGTCTAGCTATCTACAACCCAGAAGGGGAGCTAGGTGGCTCGAATCTGATTGATACCAACTCAGGTAATATCGACCGCGGTATTTGTACTATTCCTTACACACGACATTCAGATGGCGAAACCGTGTACTTCCCATCGAACCTGATTGAAAACTTGTTCCTAAGTAACGGTATGAGTGCAGGTAACAACCTGCAAGAAGCACAGGTTCAGTGTCTGTCTGAAATCTTTGAGCGCGCAGTTAAGCGTCAAATCATCGAGCAAGAAATCGTATTGCCAGATGTGCCGATGCAAGTGCTAGAGAAGTACCCAAGCATTCTTGCGGGTATTAACGGTCTAGAAGAGCAGGGCTTCCCAGTCGTGGTGAAAGACGCTTCACTCGGTGGTCAGTTCCCTGTGATGTGCGTAACCTTGATGAACCCGAAAACCGGTGGCGTATTTGCTTCATTTGGCGCGCATCCAAGCTTTGAAGTGGCACTGGAGCGTAGCTTAACTGAGTTACTACAGGGTCGTAGCTTCGAAGGTTTAAACGATGTGCCTAAGCCTACCTTTAACAGCATGGCGGTGACTGAGCCTGAAAACTTCGTCGAGCACTTTATCGATTCAACGGGCGTGATCTCATGGCGCTTCTTTAGCAGCAAGCATGACTATGAGTTCTGTGAGTGGGATTTCTCTGGGACTAACCAAGAGGAAGCCGATGGCCTTTTCGGCATCTTAAAAACTTTAGGTAAAGAGGTGTACACAGCTGAATTTGATCAGCTTGGCGCGTCGGCTTGTCGTATGTTGGTTCCGGGCTTCTCTGAAGTTTACCTGGTGGATGACCTGATTTGGGATAACACCAACAAGGCACTCGATTACCGTGAAGACATCTTAAATCTGCACTCACTGTCTGATGATGAGCTGGTGGACTTGGTTAACCGCTTAGAAGAAAGCCAGTTAGATAACTACACTGACATTCGCACCATGATCGGTATCGTCTTCGATGAGAACACGGTTTGGGGTCAGTTAACTATTATCGAACTTAAGATCTTAATCTATCTTGCTCTTGGCGCAGCTGAAGAGGCGATGGAGCTGGTAGGTGACTTCCTACAGTATAACGACAATACCGTTGAGCGCGGCTTGTTCTATCAAGCGGTCAGTGCGGTGCTTGAAGTTGAAATGGACGACGAGCTAGAGCTAGAGCACTTTATCCATAGCTTTAACCGCATGTTCGGTATCGAGGTGATGCAAAACGTCATAGGTTCAGTGAGCGGCGAAGTACGCTTCTTCGGTCTAACCAAGACCAGCATGGCGCTTGAAGGCATTGAGCCACACTTACGCTTGATTGAAAGCTACAAGAAGCTACATAGCGCCCGAGCGAAGGCGGCTGCTAAGTAACTGCTTGAGAGGCTTGGCGATTAGCTTAGTCTTTAAAAAGCGAACCTTTTGGCATCAACCATAGGTTCGCTTTTTTGTTGGTGCTGTTATTGTGAGTATTCTCAGTAGCTTTAATAGCTAGACCTGTTTTAAAATCCACATTGTTGAATGATAGCAATCCTATGTAGATGGGATTGCTATTTTGTTTTTAGCGCGGCGCATTTTATTAAACGGCACTGCGTGTTGAGATCCCATTTCAATTGGCTATTAGCCCCTTTTTAAGAGTGCAAGTAATGCGCGGTGTTTTGTATCTATTTATCGCCACCCTGTTGGCTGCAGTGGGCTGGGTTGCCTCAAAGCTAGTGGTGCAATCTATGCCTGGGGAGCTATTTATTGGCTCTCGCTTTCTATTGGCAAGTCTAGTTTTACTGCCTTTTTGCTATAAAAGCCTGCTGAAACTCAGTATGAAGCAGGTGTTATCGGCCTGTGGCGTCGGCGTTTTTCTTGGACTGGCGCTGCAAGTTTGGATCTATGCGGTATCGATAAGTGATAGCTTGTCAGAGGGGGCGTTCATTATGAGCCTTGCGATGATTATCGCGCCGCTGACCGCTTGGCTACTGTTTCAAGTTAAACCCAACCGTGCCTTTTGGATTGCACTGCCAGTGAGTGTTACTGGCATGATGCTATTGAGCCTAACTAACGGCTGGCGGATGGAAGCGAGCCAGTTGCTGTTCTTGCTGGCATCGGCACTGCTTTCAGTGCACTTTGTGATGAACAAACGCATTAGTGGCAATTTAAAGCCGCTGGTTTCTATCTGCTTGCAGCTATTTGTTGTTGGCTTAGTGGGCCTTGTATATGCCGCGTTCACTCAGCCACATTCCATAGAGTTTTCCAGTAATCTGATTATCTGGTTTGCTATTTCGACCCTAATTGCCACCTCTGTACGCTATCTATTACAGACGATGGGACAGTATAAGGTGAGCATGGAAACTGCGGCGCTGCTGATGATCTTAGAGCCTGTTTGGACGCTGCTGTTGAGTATTACCATGCTTGGAGAGACGCTTGAGCCACAAAAATTGATAGGCGGTGGGGTGATATTTGTGTCGCTATTTCTGTATATCAAATTATCGCGTCGATTTGCGAAGGCAGAGCAGGCCAAGGCGGTACAAGTTGAGACGGTAAGAGCCGAACGGAAAAGCACAGAAGGTTCGAGGTTCTAGGAAAGGCAAAGCAGGTCGGCCTGCGGCCTTACGAACGTGACGGTGTCACTGACGGAACGCTGTGCTTACGGAAAAGATAGGCAAAGAAAGGTGCTAGGTTATAGGTTCTAGGAAAGGCTAAGACGGTACAAGCAAAGACGATTAAAGCTAAGAATAAGAAAAGCGGTTTTAATTTTACTTTGTAAGTCGGGCTTTTTAATTTCCCTAGCAGGGCGGAGCCCGTCCTCGAAGCGAAGCGCCCTAGAGCCTAGACCCTTCTTTATAAAGCAAAGACGATGAAAGCTGAGATAAGAAAAGCAGGTTTAGTGCTGTTTGTTGTAGGTCGGGCTTTAGCCCGTCACGCTTTTGCTGTTTCTAGCAGGGCGGAGCCCGTCCTCGCAGTGAAGCGTTCTAGAACCTAGCCCCTTCTTTAATAAAGCAAAGACTAAAAAGCCAGCGTTAATCGCTGGCTTTTTTATGGTTATGAATGTTGCTTGCTATTGACACTTAACCAACAAAAACCATAAAGCCTTTTAGGATCACCGCGTTGACGATATCCACGAAGAAGGCGCCAACAATTGGCACAACCATAAAGGCCTGTGGTGATGGGCCAGTTCTTGATACTAAGGCGCCCATGTTCATTACGGCAGTTGGTGTTGCACCTAGGCCGAAGCCACAGTGACCGCCAGCCATCACGGCCGCGTCATAGTTGCTGCCCATCATTCTAAATGTCACGAAGTAGGCAAACAACGCAAGTACCGCTGTCTGTACTACTAAGATGATAAGCAATGGTATGGCAAGGTCAAAAATCTCCCACAGCTTTAGGTTCATCAAAGCCATAGATAGGAATAGCGCTAAGGACACAGAACCGAGCACATCGACACATTCACTGTTGATCTTATAGCCGCGAGAGATCTCGGTAAGGTTAGTGATGATCACACCAATAAATAGCGCATAGACAAACTCAGGCATTTTCAGCCAGTTTGCACCCACAGCCTCAATGAGTGCCGTGGTCCATTTAGCACCAGCCACACAGAGCAGCATGATAAACAGGATTTCAAGAACGCTTTTAGCCGTCACTCTATCCTCTTCAAGCTGGTCATAGGTAACTAGGTCTGGATGGTCTTTATGATGGTTGCCGCCAACTCCGTATGACGATACTAGGTTATTTTTATTGATGAGTCGCTGCGCCACTGGGCCGCCGATAATACCACCCATGACCAAGCCAAATGTTGCAGCAGCCATAGCAAACTCAAGAGTATTAATTCCATACTCAGTCTGGAAAGTATCAGCCCAGGCAGCGCCAGTGCCATGTCCGCCAGAGAGGGTGATAGAGCCTGCGATTAGGCCCATAAATGACTCTAGACCCAATACATTGGCTAGGCCTACACCGACTATGTTTTGAATCACGATGAACAAGGAGGCAACACCTAAGAATAGAAATACCTTGCTGCCTCCCTTGAGTAGAAGTTTGTAGTTCGCCGCTAAACCTACGGTGCTGAAGAACATCAACATCAAGGTGTTTTGCATCGATAGGCTAAATGCCACGGTTACATTGTTAAAGTGTAGAACTGTAATTATTGCGGCAATGATTAAACCGCCGACGATGGGTTCGGGGATATTATATTTCTTTAAGATTGGAATATAGCGATTGACCGCGTGGCCAATAAATAGCACTAGAATCGCGACTAGAAACGACTCTAGTTCGCCAATTGTAAAGGTTGTATTCATATGACTCCTAGAAAATAGAGTAAAGCGTTATTTTTTAACTATCAATTTGTTACTAAGTTTTTATTTTTATTGAGCTATTTTTGATTTTTATACGCCTGTGTCGGCGGCATATACTGCCACACTTATTTATCTCTGGGATATCCTTGAAAGAGGGAAAAATACGCAAATAAGATTAATATTTATTTATATATCTCGAATTTGTATTTGTGAGCGCGTAAAAACCGAGCAAAATGCTGATTTCATCCTCTTTTAAGGGCTCATTTTTTCAGCTTGGCTATAATAAATTGAGATGAGTTTTCATTTGAGTCGGTCCTGAATCATTGGATTGGTTAGACAAACGGCTGTGGTGGATATGCCGGGCAACAACGGAGTTTGAATATGAGAGTAACTGAACTGATAAAAGCACTAGTTGTATCTACGTTTTTAGCTGCATTATCGTCGAGTGCGATGGCCGAGCCACCGGAAAAAGCTGAGAAGCAGGCTCAGAAAGAAGCTGAGAAAGAGGCTAGGAAAGCGAAAAAGGAGGCCGACAAGTATGAACGTGAGGCCCGTAAAGCTGCAGACAAGGATATGCGAGAAGCCAAGAAGGATGCACACGAAGCAAGCAAAGAGGCCGATAGGTATGATCGTGATGCTCGTAAAGCTGCGGACAAGGATATGAAAGAGGCTAAGCAGGATGCGCGTGATGCGAGAAAGGATGCCGACAGATATGAGCGTGATGCTCGTAAAGCTGCGGATAAGGATATGAAAGAGGCTAAGCAGGATGCGCGCGATGCGAGAGAGGATGCCGACAGGTATGATCGTGATGCTCGTAAAGCTGTGGACAAGGATATGAAAGAGGCCAAGCAGGATGCGCGCGATGCGAGAGAGGATGCCGACAGGTATGAGCGTGAGGCTCGTAAAGATGTTGACCAAGATATGAAAGAGGCCAAGCAAGATGCGCGTGATGCGAGAGAGGATGCCGACAGGTATGAAGATGATGCTCGTAAAAAAGCTGATGAGCTAAAGCGAGAAGCTGAGAAGAAACCCATTCCTGAGTAGGTTGTTTGAGTTAAGTCTATGCCTATCGCGATAATATTGAAGAAAAAGCCAGCAATTGATGCTGGCTTGTTAGCTTAACTCTAGTTCTACTCTAGCTTAGCTTCTGCAAGAATTCTAAAAGTTGCTGTTTGCCATAGCGACCCCGATATAGGGTGTCCATGATAGGTTTAATGACCTGATTTGCCGCTTTTAGGTTGCGGCGTTTATTACGTAAGTTTAGGCCGGAAACGGTTGCCATGATTGCCCCAAGAACAGATGCACAGATAAGGTTCTCACTACTATAATAGGCCGCGATAACCGCTAACCCCAGTAGTAGTGCCACCACAAATTTGGCGTTAAAGCTGGTCTCGTCAAAGTTGACCACGGACTGTGCCATCTGCCTTTGCTGATATTGTAATTATATTCGCCGTAGGTCAGATGCCTTTCTTACAGAATATACGTGAATAACTTACTAGCAGGTAATCGCCTACGTCAGTAGAGCTTTGCATCGACTCAGATAGCCATTGCTCAAACACCTCTCCTTCATCGTTTTCAATTTGAGAAAATCATTATCAGATGAGCAGATGTAATGGAGCCTGAGACGACTCCACTATGGTTGGGGTAGTGCTTATTTTAACTAATTGTGCGGCGAGCCATGTTGGTGAGGTAATCATTGAGCGCATAAGATGCTTCTACTGCTGCAATGGGATCGCCCTCTACAATTTTACGCAGTATGGTCGCATGTAAGTACGCTGCATCAGCCAGATCGCTAGATTCATTCTTGTAGGCGAACCAGAAACGACGTGATAGTCCCTGCAGTGGCGCCATCGCCAGTTGCAAATATTCATTATTAGAGACTTGTACTAATAAAATATGGATCTGCTTCAGCAACTGGGCATAAATCAGATCATCTTGCTTGGCGGCATTATCTTCTAATTGACTCGCTAGCTTAGTCATTCGTATCTTTTCTGACTCTGAGGCTCGCGTTGCAGCAAAGCGAGCACATAGCGCTTCAACATCTCGACGTACCTCGAGAATTTTAAGCTGGCTTTCTAATGATATCTGTGGAATTTGGATCCCGCGGCGAGGATGGATCTCTACCATTCGCTCGTACGATAAACGTTGTAGCGCTTCGCGAACAGGTGTTCGGCCAACACCAAGCTGCTCTGAAAGTTGCTTCTCACTAACCATGGAACCAGGCTTAAGCTCCCTGAAAGTAATCATCTTTTCTAGCTGGTCGTATGCAAATTCAGATTTATTCGCTACGTCATTAATGATCATCGTCACACTCCTTTTCTATCTTCGCAATCTAGATCACGGTTTTGTAGCTTTCACTTGTTCGCTGCATGATACAGGAATATATTAGCTCTCAACAACTGATATATCAGATGAATATCAGGTGCATATTAGCTGTGTATTAGTGTTCATCTGGTCTATATCGGTATCCATTGGAGCAAAAATGAAAAATTGGCAAATTATTAATCGTTTTGAGCAGGTGCCACAACTACCTATCTTGGCTGAGATTGATGTCTTAGTCGTGGGTGGTGGTCCTGCTGGTGTCGCTGCAGCAGAAACCGCGTCTGCGGCGGGTAAAGATACCTATTTAATTGAAAAGTATGGTTTTTGTGGTGGTGCTGCTGTCGCAGGTTTATCTGGCACTATTTGTGGCATGTATATGGCGACCGATGATGAAGCCGCCGAGCCTGAACAAGTTGTATTCGGCTTTACCGAGCGTTTCCGTAACGCACTGGCTGATAATAACGGCGTTACCGCACCGCAGCGCTATGGCAAGACCTTTACCGTTACTCATGATCCTCTAGTGTGGCGTGAAGTTGCTGATGACATGCTAACGACCGCAGGAGTGAATATCTTGTATCACACTGCTGTAACGGGCGTGATTATGGATGGCGATACTTTCAAGGGTGTGGTGATTGAATCAAATGCAGGCCAGAGCGTCATTCTTGCAAAAATGATTATTGATGCATCGGGTGATGCCGCAGTCATCGCTCGTGCAGGCCTAGATACTTATTTTGGTGATGAAGGCCGTATTCAAAATCCAACCATGTTCTTCCGTATTGCGGGTGTGGATATGGAGCAGTATTTGGATTACTACGGAATGGACACCATCTGTCCGCCGAAGGTGACTGAGAACATTCTTAAAGCGAATACCGAGCTGGGGTGGGAACTGCCACGCCATAAGATCTGGATCTTCCCGACAACTCGCCCCGGTGAGCTGATGGTTAATGCGACTCGCTTGGCTGGCCAAGATGGCCGAGTGCTGAATGTGATTGACCCTGTTGATTTTACTGAAGCCGAAGTCTTTGGGCGTCGTCAAGTTCGTGCCTATGCCAAGTTTCTTAATGAGTTTGTGCCGGGTTGTGACAATGCCTATGTGGTTGATACTGGTGTTGAAGTCGGCATTCGTCAGACACGCTCTATCAAAGGGGTGAAGACACTAACTAATGATGATGTGGTTAACTGCCGCAAACAGCAAGATGGTATCTGTCGTACACCTTGGCCAATTGAGTTGCACTCTGGCGATAAGCCAAAGCTACACTGGTTATTGAATGACTACTACGATATTCCCTTCGCGACGTTAGTCCCTCAAGTCGGCGAAAATATCATTGTTGCGGGTCGCTGCCTTAGTGCTGAGCATGAAGCGTTAGCTTCTGCACGTGTCACCGCTCAATGTTTTGAATTAGGCCACGCCGCTGGCGTAGCTGCAATACAAGCTATCGATAACCAAAGTCACATCCGTGACCTAAATGTTGCAGAGATCCGCGCCGCTATGATTGCTAATGGTAGTGCGCTGTAACCCAATATAACTCGCCGCATAGATTGTGCTAACAGCATAAGGCGGCATCAAGCTTGCTCCTTTAAATAATAACAAAAAGGAGCTGCGTGGAATTTAGCTATGAATTTCAAGAATCTCGATCATAAGCTGTTTTGGCCTGCCATCAGCTTCACGTTTTTAAGTTTGGCGTTAGCGGTATTTTTTCCTGAAAGCTCTAAAGAAGTTGCCCATGCGGGAATGAAGTGGGTGACCAATGATATTGGTTGGTTTATCCAATTAGCGGGTTTTGGTGCACTTGTTTTTTTGATGTGGATTGCTTTTAGCCGTTTTGGCCATATTAAGTTAGGTGACGATAACGATGCACCTGAGTTCACCTATGCTACTTATGCGTTTTTGATCTTTACAGCGGGTGTGGGCGCAGCATTGATTTTTTGGGCTGTTGGTGAGCCTATGTATTATATGCAGAGTCCGCCGATGTTTGCTGAGGCTGGCAGTGCAGAGGCTTCTCAGTGGCTTATCACTTACACCTTGTTCCATTGGGGACCAATAGGTTGGGCGATTTTCTGTTTGCCAGCTGTACCTTATGCTTATTATCTACATAAGAAAAAGAAGCGTAACCTACGTCTATCTAACTTACTAGAAGATGTGATTGGTAAGAAAAATGCTGATGGTCCGCTAGGCTCTTTCATCAATATTATCGCCATTTTTGGTACCTTAGGTGCCTTCTCTACCTCAATGGGGCTGGCTGTTGACCTTATCGGTTCGGGTATTGAGAAAGTCACTGGTTTACCAAATGATATCTGGCTTCAGGTCGGCCTAATTGTGCTATTTATTGTCTTCTATGCCGTGGTGATGTTGGCAGGTATGAAGAAGGGCGTTGCTAAGCTTGCTAACTGGTGTGTATATGCAGCGTTTGCCTTAGGTATTTTCATCCTGTTATCAGGCCCTACTGCGTTTATTCTGTCTTACTTCTTCGACAGCTTGAGCGTGATGGTCGATAACTTTGTTCGCATGAGCTTCTGGAGCGATCCAGTACAAAAGTCTGGTTTCCCACAAGCGTGGACCATGTACTACTGGGCTTGGTACTTTGCTTACCTTGTAATGATGGGCATTTTCTTAGCGCGAATTTCTAAGGGACGCACGATTAAAGAGTTGGTATTGACCACGATTTTCTTTGGCTCGGCGGGTTGTGCTTTCTTTATCGCTATCTTTGGTAGTTACTCGGTATTCAGTGAGTTAACAGGTGCACTGCCTGTACTTGAATGGATGAATGAGGCTGGGGTCTCCATGGCTGTGATTGAGGTGATTAATGCACTGCCGTTTGGTGCGGCCATTTTGATTGTTTTCCTCATTGTTGAGTTCTTCCTGATGTCGACAACCATGACATCGGCTGCGGTATCTATCTCTATGATGACGACCAAAGAATTGGACGCCGATGCCGATCCAGATGTCTCTGTAAGATTGATTTGGGCGTTCGGTATTGGTGCAGTTTCGATGGCAGCCTTCTTTATGGGCGGCAGTATCGACACGATTAAGTCCATGTGTATTATTGTTGGTTTACCTATGATTGTCTTAAATATCATGATGGTAGTGTGTTTGATGAAATGGATTAGAAAAGACCATCCTGAACTGTTCAAATCAACAGCAACACAGACTGTTAAATCCGATGTAGAACAGGCTGTGCCTGCTCATGCTGAATTAGCAAAGGTTGAGGTATAACGAGATGGGCGCAAATATTGTTTCAGTTGAATTTATTCCGGTAAACGTAGCTGCTACTAACTGGAGTGAAAACACCGTTATCGTTAAGGTTACCGATGAAAATGGTGTTTATGGACTGGGTGAGGCCGATGGCCCACCAGAGTGCATGAAAGCCTTCTCGGAAATTGAGAACGAGCATAAATGGCTTAATAACATTAAAGAAGCGGTGATCGGTAGAGATCCGCTAGAGTTTCGCGCTAACTACAACCGTATGTACGACACCACAAAGTGGATCGGCATGCGAGGCTTAGGGTTATTTGCTATCTCTGGTATTGATATGGCGCTATATGATCTTGCAGGTAAGCAGTTAGGTGTGCCTGCCTATAAGCTTATGGGCGGCGCTCAGAAAGCTCAGTTGACGCCTTACTTTACCCTGTATCCATCTGTTGCTGCCGATGCCACACTTAGTGATATTGTTGAGGCATATAAGCCGCTGATCGCTAAAGCGAAAGAGCGTGGTGCCAAGGCCGTTAAGGTGTGCATCATCCCTAATGATAAGGTCAGTGATAAAGAGGTTGTAGCTTATTTACGTGAGCTGCGTGAGATCATCGGTTGGGATATGGACATGATGGTTGACTGTCTATATCGATGGACCGATTGGCAGAAAGCCCGTTGGACCTTCCGTCAGCTAGAAGACATTGACCTGTACTTTATTGAAGCCTGCCTACAGCATGATGATTTGATTGGTCATCAAAAGCTCGCAGCGGCGATTAATACTCGCTTATGTGGCGCCGAGATGTCGACCACACGCTTTGAAGCGCAAGAATGGCTTGAGAAAACCGGGATTTCGGTAGTGCAGTCTGATTATAACCGCTGTGGTGGTGTTACTGAGCTGCTGCGCATTATGGATATTTGTGAGCACCATAACGCTCAGCTAATGCCCCATAACTGGAAAACAGGCATAACTGCTGCAGCGGCGCGTCACTTTGGTATCGTTTGTCATATCTCTGAATATGTCGAGTATCTGCACCCAGATTTCTGGAACGGCACCTTGACGCAGCAGCTGACACTTAACGAGCCTAAGATTGTCGATGGCGCGATAGAGGTCAGTGATAAGCCAGGATTAGGTATCGAACTTAATATTGAATTTGTTGAGCAGGTAACGGGTCACAAGTTCTAAAGCTTTTCCTTAGCGCTATCACTTAGAGTTAGTCCCTGAAGTTAGCCAAAAGTTAATAACAGGGAGATGATTAAACAGTGCCGATAAGCATGGCTTATCGGCACTTTTGTATCAGTACACATAATTGTGTACTCGCCTACATTAAGCAAGCAGTCTCTCAATATAGGGTCTTACACTTTCAACAGTGTCACAGTGATTTGGAATCGAGGTACTGTGGTAGCCATCACCGGTAAAGGCTCTGTCTATTTCAATCAATACACCAGTTTCGGCGCCGTTATCGACAAAGGTCACCTCTAGCTCGCGTGCACCAAAAAAGGAGCGTGATTGAGGCTTAAACTCATACTCTTGGTAGCAAGGTAGATGCGATGCAAAGCCCTGCGCGCGAACAAAACCCGCTTCAATATCTGATTTAAACAGACGATAACCGCTGTTTTCAATCAGCTCTAATACTGCAAGTTGCGTATTAGAAGGTACGATTACCAGTGAGTCTTTATCACTACCGTCGATACCGTTTTTAATATCAAGCCCAGTTTGCAGCCAAACCTTAGCGATGCGCTGACCAAAAAGATTAGTGGAAGGGGCTTCTGGATGCAGGCTTAAATTAAACTGACGAGTAATGGTTTCGCCTGGCTGAATGGTTTGTTTGAAACTGGGTTTCCAGCTTTGCAGTACCATACTCTTGTTATACTTTACTTCATCGTCACCGACTTGCTTCTCGGCTTTCGCTTCGGCCATGATGGCAAACTCAAGGCCATTGAGTTCTTGCTCGACTTCGCCGCCCTTGATAACCACTTCAATTGTAAATGGCTCGCCAGCTCTAAGTTGTTCATCGAGCAATATAGTATCGACAGTCGCTTTGCCGATCCCGACACTGGCTAAGATTTTCTTTAGCATTTTTTTCCTTGGAGTGTGAACAAACTTGTGGCTGACACTAGCATTGAGCGTGTTCTAGCTCAATAATTACTTTGTATCTAAAGGCTTAGCCAGAAGCCTTAAGGGATGAGGTTCTTACTCTGTTGCCAATTTTTTGCTATCGAGAAAACTGGTAACTGGGCTAGTGATTATTCATGTTGACCGTTTTCTAAATAACTCTGCAATTTGTGATGCTAATCACTCCTGTTTGTCACCGTGGGTACTCTACAATAGCGCCCCTCGTTGTATAAAACCGTAATCGCTAAGTCGTCATCGCCGGAATACCTGTTTCTGGCGATTAAGTGCGCGCGCCTCTCAATCAATATTGGCGCAGTTAACTTAAAACCTAATGTTTAGGGCGCTGGTTCTGTGAATTTAAGTTGGAAACAATCTATTTATGAGTACGCCAAGTAACACACCGCACTGTGATGTAAAAGCATGCCCTGAAGCTGCTAACACGGCAGCTAATTCGAAGGCAATCCCTGCTAAAACGGGATTGATGGAGCGCTTTTTTAAACTGTCGGCCCATAACACCACTGTTTCAACCGAGGTCATTGCAGGTATTACCACCTTCATGACCATGGTGTATATCGTGTTTGTTAACCCACAAATCCTCTCCGCTGCCGGTATGGATGCCAGTGCGGTGTTTGTCGTGACCTGTATTATCAGTGCTATTGGCTGTATCGCCATGGGCCTGATTGCTAACTTACCTATCGCACTCGCACCTGCGATGGGGCTGAACGCGTTTTTTGCCTTCTCTGTGGTGGTAGGCATGGGCGTGAGTTGGCAAATTGGTATGGGCACCATTTTTTGGGGAGCCGTTTGTTTTGCTATTGTGTCCTTACTTGGGATCCGCTCGTGGATCTTAACCAATATCCCCAAATGTTTGCGTATCGGTATTCCTAGCGGTATCGGTTTGCTGATAGCCATGGTCGGCTTTAGTAATGCGGGCATTGTGGTGGCAAGCCCTGCGACCATGATAACCGTGGGCGACTTAAGCTCTCTGCAATGTGTGTTAGGCGCGTTAGGCTTCTTTATTATCGTTATTTTAGCCTCTCGTGGTATCCATTCAGCAGTACTGGTCTCGATTGCTATTGTGACGGCTATTGCGGCTTTGATGGGGGATATCGAGTACACAGGTATTGTGTCAATGCCGCCAAGTATTGCTAATACCTTTGGTGAGTTAGACCTTGCTGGCTCGTTAGATGTGGCGCTAATGGGCGTTATTTTCTCGTTTGCCCTAGTGAGTCTATTCGATAGTTCGGGCACCATGATTGGTGTAACCGAAAAGTGTGGCTTCACCGACAAGCGCGGTCGTTTTCCACGTATGAAGCAAGCCTTGATGACCGACTCTGCAACTTCAGTCGTTGGCGCCTATATGGGCACATCAACGGTAACCGCTTACATTGAAAGCTCGGCGGGTGTTGCTGCGGGTGGCCGTACAGGTTTAACCGCTATCGTTGCGGGTCTACTGTTTATTTTGGTTATCTTCTTCTCGCCACTTGCGGCTATGGTACCGGGTTATGCGGTTGCTGGTGCGCTGGTTTATGTGGGCATTTTGATGTCGTCAGAGCTGGCTAAAATTGATGGCAAAGATCTGACAGAGTCGGCGCCGGCCTTCATCACTGCCGTGATGATGCCATTTACCTTCTCGATTACCGAAGGCGTGGCAGCAGGCTTTATCACTTACTGTGTGTTAAAAGCTGGTACTAACCGCTGGCGTGAGATTCACCCAGGTGTGGCGATAGTTGCACTGCTGTTTATTATTAAGTTTGCCTTTGTAGATGGGCATTAGTCCGACTCGCTTGAATGTGTAGTTTGTAAAACTGATAAACAAAAAAGGCTCAGAAGGGTAAGCTTCTGAGCCTTTTTTATATCTAGTGCAACATCAAACCAATAATTTTAGAGATTACTTCTCTATCACTAACTGGCCTTTCACCCACACCTTACGGATGTTTTGGCGGCTATTAAGGGTGATGATCTTCTCTAGTTTGTCTTTGGCGCTGTCCATCTCATCGAGGATAAAGATGTTGCTGTCAGCAACTGCGGTATCAACGATTAAGGCATCAAACTCAAAGCCGGGTTGGAACAGGCCGACTCTGGCATCAATCGCTTGTCCGCCACCCACCGTTGCCATCCAGTAAGACTCTAAGAAGGAGATGCGAGAGCCGCTTTCACCACGACTATCTGCTGGTAGATAAGTTGATGTGCCATCTTCGCGTACACGAGAGTGATTAACGGCATCTAGGCAGGTGTGGAAAATCGATGGAATAGGTGCGCCAGCTAAGTCGCTACCCAGGCCACATTTTAGCTCATTATCTAAAATTTCACGGGTCTGCATTGCCGCATTGGCAAAATACATGTTCGATAGCGGGCAGTGAGCAATACTTGCGCCAGTCGCCTTAATCACCGCATGATCATTTGGCGTTAAAAAGATCGAGTGCGCCAAAATGGTTTTGCTCGTCATCAAACCGAAATCGCTGTAGATCTCAACGTCAGTCTTGCCGTATTTTTCTTGGCTATAATCGCGCGCCCAGTCGCTTTCAGAGCAGTGAGTCTGCACATGACAATGATACTTTTGTACTAACTCGCCTAAGCCCTGTAGCATCTCGCTGGTGCAGCTAGGCACAAAGCGCGGAGTAACAACGGGTGAAACCAACTGATGTTCGTTGCCTTCAAGTTGTAGGACTTGTTGAATAAAGTCTTCGGTGTCGATTAGGGCATCGCGTGTGGATGGCTCAATATAAAATGGTGGACATTGGCTCGCCTCATCCATATTCACTTTACCGATAAAGCCGCGCTGACCTTGCTTTAAGCACTCACGCGCAAGCTCTACAGAAGTGTGCTTGTGAATAGTGGCAAAATACACGGCGCTGGTGGTGCCATTGGCGAGCAGTGACTGTACTAGCTCTGGATAAATTTTCTTGGCAAAGTTCAAATCTTCAAACTTGGCTTCAAGTGGGAAGGTATAATCTTGTAGCCAGTCGTAAAGGGGAAGGTCTAGGCCTTTACCCGCTTGCGGGAACTGCGGTGCGTGAACGTGTAAGTCAACCATGCCAGGCATTAGATACTGGCTACTGCTTAATTCGATGAGTTGTTTATTGGCAGATAATTGGCTGAGCTGTGTTTGAAAGTCGGCATCTTTTTCGGTGAGGACTGAGGCGATCACGCCCTTATCATCAACAAGCACCAATGCGTTAGACGCATACTCAAAATCACCTTTCACAGGGCAATGAAAATACTGCCCTAATACACCAAATTTAATCTCAGTCATGAGTCTCAATCCATCTTATTTATTGTAGGGTTATTGCGGCGGGAGTATTACATGAGCATTATTAAATTGAACAAAATAAGACGCGTTTTGTGACCAAGCTAATAGACTAAATTAAGCGTCTGCTTAAATTGCAGCCAGACGTTAAATGGCTTGCGTGATATTTACCTTTGTTCAAAGTAGAAGTGCACTCTTTTAATCCTTAGCTATGATCTGTAAAGTACGCCGCATAATATACTTAGGGCCGATAGGCGCTTTGGTTGAGTGAACAGATAAGAGTATTAAAGATGAGTGATGAGCAAAACGTAATTGATAATCTCGATGACCTAAGACGCTTTCTGGTGTCGGTTGAAACTGGTGGTTTGGGTCTAGAGGGAGTTGCTGGTATCGGTATGGCAACCAATAATGCCGATGGTCGTCATTTTGTGGCTGTGTTTGATAATCAGCATAAACTGCTACATGCGCGTTGGGTAACCGATGAAGTGTATGAGACAGGTAAAGAGATGGTGCGTGATGGCGTTCGAGGCCAGCACTAAGGCTTGCCAACTCAGATCTAATGATTAAAGGCTTTAATGAATAAGGGCGTTAAAATTTTAACGCCCTTATTTTTTATGCACGTTCTTTATCTACTTTCTTGAGTTATCTTTGCGTATTACTGCTGAGCTTATTTTCTAGAAAACCTGCCATTTTTTTTCTTGCGAGTTCAGCTTCGGGAATATGAAATGAAAAGGCTTGAAACACGTGCCACATCCCTTCATAGATATCGAGCTTTACCTCACCGCCATTAGCGTCAATTTGTTGGTATAAACGTACTGCGTTACTTAAAAATATTTCCTTTGTACCCGCTTGGATGAGCGTCGGAGGGAAACCCTTTGTGTAATCACCATACACAGGTGATACATAGGGGTGTTTCTGATCTTTAATATTGGCATAGGCATCAGCAGAAGGCTTTAGTAACAACTCATATCGGTAGAGTGGATCCGCATCTTTTAATGTGTGGTAAGAGTCACCAGTTTGTGTGATATCTGACCATGGAGACCATAAAACTAGTGCAGCAGGTAGCTCTTCACCCAAATCTCGCATCTTTAGTAAGCTTCCGGCTGCTAAGCCGCCACCTGCTGAATCACCGTACAGCGCTATATCCGACATTTTAAAACCTTTCTGCTTTAGCCCGGTTAAAACACTGATAACCTGATTCGTTATGCTGTCAAATTGTGCGTGAGGCGCTAAGGTGTAATCGACAGAGATGACTCTTAATCCAGTATCGTTAGCGACGGGAACACTGCTCGCTAGCGAGGACTCGGCACTGTATGCGACATAAGCACCACCGTGAACATAAACTAATACTTTGGCACTCTCTTTCCAGTTTTTTGGCTTGATATCGAGTACAGGAACACCATTAATAACATCGTGTTTAATATTTGGCTTATAGATAGACACTGCAGCATCATTGAGTGGTTTTACCTGTTCATTCGAGAGCGCTTGCATCTGTTGCCAACCTTCTTTGTTTAGCTCTGCAGGGATCACCGATTTATCTCTTAGTTCATGGGAAAAGTTTTCTTTTAGGAAAAGCTGCCCCTCTTTTGAGATAGTTGTTGGCACATAAAAATCACTCGCCATAGAAATAGAGCAGAAAAAGAATAGAGATAGGCATAGTACTGTTTTTTTCATATTGATGGTTCTCAAAAGTACAATGTAAAAGGCGGTTCTATATTAGGTGTCGTGGCTTTAACTGGCTCACTTTTTAGACGGTCTGCTATAGACGCCACTTCAAAAGAAGGCAGCGTATTAGTGATAACTCCTCGCTGCCCTTCAAGTTGAATCGGTTTAAAAGTAGTAGGAGATCCCGAGTTCAAACTTATTGTCATTATCCGTTGCATTGATGGACGTGCCAGTGATGTTTACCTGGCTGTCGCTTCGGGTATAGGTATGACTCAGCTCTGCCCACCATCGACCGCTTTCACTGATTGGCATACCAAAGCCCGTTTTTACTTTGAAAATATTCGCCGAAAGCTTTTCACCCTTTGCGTTTTTACTCGGTTCGCCATCAAGGTGCATAAATTGGGGCTGAAGTATCAGATATTTACCAAGTTCACCAAGGGCAATAGAGCCAAATAGGTTGAGTTGATAACCACTTAAGTCAAGACTATTGCCAGAACCTTGGGAAGCTTCACCTTTTACATAAGCGACATTCGGGTAGAGCGAAATGGCTTCCCATGGCGTGGTCATTTTTGCGATAGCGCCAAGTGCAACGATATCAGTGCTGACATCGTCATCTGCACTCTTCCAGCCCTTCATGTAGTCAACTGAAAATCCTGCTTGTGGTAGCAATGCGCTATTAGTGTCTAAAACTTGAAAGTAGCGTAGGCGCGAGTTTTGCGCCTTTTGGCCAAATTCATTGTTTTTGGTCGCCACTGCATGCTCGACTAGGCCAATAAAGTTATTGCCTTCAGAGTAAGCACCAGCGACGCCAACCATGCCGTTGAGCTTGCCGTCATTGTCGACTGTGCCGTAGGCAAATGAGTTTACAGCTGTGAGATCGGAAGGGTCTGGCTGAGAATCATTAGCAAGCGCGGTTCCTGATAAACCGATAATAAGTGCGATAGATAAGATTGATTTGTTCATAGTACCTCCAAAAAAGCATTATTCATGTTTTAAGCTGGTATACAGGGAGAAGGTTTCATCGCTATATCACTAGCTATTTAACGCCATTGTATGAATTTAACTTAGGTAGACATCACTAGGAGGTTTAGTCGTTTTTAGTGAAGTGCTTATGGTTGAGTTAGGCTTTTAAGTGTCAGATTTTGGAGGGGATTTTAGTCAGTCTCTAATGAAAAATGCCAATCGGAATTGGCATTTTCATTAGACAATAGCTTATTTAATTGGGGATTGGATCCTTGGTTGGCGCAAGCGGTACGTTGACGCACTTCTCGCGCAAGGTTTGAAGCATGACATAGATGACTGGGACAATAAGTAAGCCGATAAACGTTGCTGAAATCATACCGCCACATGCGGCCCAACCAATTGATTGCTGGGCTGCGTAACCTGCACCATCAGAGAACATTAATGGTACTAGTCCAAGTACGAAGCTCATTGCCGTCATCATTACTGCACGAAAACGCATTTTGGTCGCGGTTACGGCGGCTTCGACGATGTCATAGCCTTTTTCCTCTCTTAGGTTTTTGGCAAACTCGACAATTAGAATTGCATTCTTAGCTGCCATGCCGACCAGCAGTACCATGGCTATTTGGACATAGATATTAATATCACTACCCATAGCAAATACGGTAAACAAGGTGCCGAGTAGGGCCGTAGGAACCGATAGGATGATGCATAATGCGATGACCCAAGACTCATACTGTGCAACAAGTAGGAGGTATGTAAATAGAATTGCCAACATGAAAGCAATGACTGCAGAGTCACCCGCTGCTAGCTCCTGTTTCGTTAGACCCGACCACTCAATCTCAAATCCTTCTGGTAGATCTTGAGCTGCCTCTTCAACGGCCGCGATAGCGTCGCCTGAAGCGTAACCCTGTGCTGGATAACCATTAATATTGACCGCTTGCATCAAGTTAAACTGCTGGATCACCTGTGGACCAAATTCGACTCTAGGGGTCACTAATGAGCTGATGTTAATTAAGTCACCATTATCATTACGCACGGTGAGATAGTTGAGGTCATCTATGTTTTTACGACTTACCTGTTCTGCTTGTACAAATACATAGAAGTTACGCCCCTCATGATTAAACTCCCCTGCAAAAGCGCCTGCGAATTGGGCTTGAATTGTATTAAATACCTGATCCATTCGCAGGCCTTGCATTTTGATCTGTTCACGATCAATATCTAATACCACATTAGGGGTGTTGGCATTAAAGGTTGTGTAAGCTCCTACGACCCTTGGATCTTCATTGATTTTGTTTATAAATGTGTTTGCTGCATCGGCAAGCTCGCTTGGATCGCGAGCGAACTTATCTTTAAACATTAAATCAAAGCCTGACACGAGTCCTAGTTCAGGAATCGCTGGGGGAGCAAAGGCAAAGCCGTAAACTTCATCATTGCTGTTAATCACTGCTTGGACTTGTTCTAAAATCGCCCATTGACTAACGGTTTCATCTGACTTTCTCTCCTCTAGGTCATCGAGAGAGATCAGTAACAGACCCGCATTTGAACCTGTCGTGTTGGTTATAAGGTTGAATCCTGATGCAGATAGAACCGTTTTGACTCCTTTAATCTGTTGGGCTTTTTCCGATAATTGATGCAGAGCTGCATCGGTGCGGTGAAGTGCTGAACCATCGGGTAGCATAACTACGGCAAACAATGTGCCTTTGTCTTCTTCAGGTAGGAACCCTGTTGAAGTGTTTTCCCCAAGCAGGTAGATGCTGCCTAGCATGCCTGTAAATAGCAGCACTGCTAAGCCAAGTCGTCGACTTAAAAAGTTAACAGTAAAGCCGAAGCCGTTTCGGGTATGGTCAACACCTTTATTAAATACTCTGAATAACCAGATTTTTTTGCTTTCACCGCGCTTCATTAGTAGGACACACATAACTGGTGTTAGTACTAAAGCGACAATGGTGGAGATTACGACTGCTGCACTAATCGCGATACCAAATTGGCCATATAAGATGCCAGTCATTCCAGGCATAAAGAGGGTTGGTCCAAATACCGATAGCAGCACCAACATTGACGCGATAATTGCGCCTGTGACTTCCTGCATGGTTTGCAAGACGGCTTGCTTAATACTGAGCGACTCATCTTCCTCAAGTAGTCTCTCGACATTTTCAATCACGATAATAGCGGCATCCACCACAATACCAATTGCCAGAATAAGGCCGAACATACTGATAATATTGATCGTCATGCCTGCGGCCAGCATGACTGCAAAGGTTGAAATAAGTGAAACAGGGATGGCAGCGGCAGTGATTAAAGTAACCCGCCAACTCTGCAGAAAGAGTAAGGTGATTAATACAACCAAAATAACGGCATCACGCAGAGTATTAAAGATGTCATCAATGGCTGCTTGTACAAATACAGTACCATCATATGGGATCTCAATTTCAATCCCTGTGGGGAGTTTCACTGTGTTAAGGTAGTTTTTTACCGCACTGCCGACTTCCATCGCGTTAGATGTTGGGGTGCGGTACATAAATACGGTCGAAGCGGCTTGATTGTTGTGATAAGTATTTGCAAGGTATTGCACTGAGCCAAGTTCAGTTCTTGCAATATCTTTCACTTTGACTAAGCCAAATTGATCTGAGCGAACAATGACTTCGCTAAACTGCTCTGCAGAGGCCAGCGCGCTATCAACTTTAAATGTATATTCCCAAGAGTGAATGCCTGCACTCGGTTCCGTACCTGCTCTACCTGCAGCTAATATTTGATTTTGCTCTAAAAGGGCGGCTTGGACATCTTCAACTGTTAATGCCAAAGCGCTCATTTTACTTGGATCTAGCCAAACACGCATAGAGTAGTTTTTTTCGCCAATCACCATGACGCGAGACACGCCAGAGATCCGTTGTAACCCCTCTTTAAGTGCGACAGATGTCCAGTTAGAGAGTTCGATGGAGTCCATTTTTTCGGTATTGTCACGCACGCTGAATGCCATCAGCATACCCGATGAGACCTTTTCAACAGTCACTCCGTAACGCCTAGCACCTTCAGGCAGACGAGAAATAGATTTATTCACTCGGTTTTGGACTAAAGTTACCGCTCTATCGGCATCGATTCCGATTTCGAAACTAACCTCTAATGAGTATGAGCCATCATTGCCTATATTAGACTTCATATAGGTCATACCCTCTACGCCATTGACCTCTTTTTCAATGATTGAAGCTACTGATTTCTGCATCACATCGGTGGAGCCACCATCCATATTGACATAAACCA
Organism: Shewanella schlegeliana; assembly: GCF_016765635.1. GTDB lineage: Bacteria > Pseudomonadota > Gammaproteobacteria > Enterobacterales > Shewanellaceae > Shewanella > Shewanella schlegeliana. Next base: position 98,989 of record NZ_JAESVD010000008.1, on the reverse strand, counting down.
TCACAGTGGGAGGCGCGACATTGGGGTATTGACCCACTGGAAGTAAAGCGATTGCAATACCACCAATAATGCTCATAAATAGGGCTATAACGATGGCAAAATTAGGGCGATTAATAAAAAAACGACTCATAGCTTACCCCTTGATGCTAACGTCTAGACCTGGATAGAGTTTGATTGTCGGGCTTGTTATTACACTATCGCCCTGATTCACTCCTTCGATGAGCTCATGGAGTTCATTTGTGCCTAACGAGTTAACCCTTTTTATTACAACTTTATTATCAACCACTAGATAAACAAATTTACCCTCACGGTCGGTTAAGACTGAGGCTTGGGGAATTGCGATGTTGCCTTTAGGGGTGGTGTTAGACAGTACAACCTTGGCGTACTGACCATCTAAAAGTTCTCCATTATTATCAAAGCGATAGCTTATCTTTAATGACCCTTTCTTAGGATCGATAGCCCCATCAATAGCGTAAAGCTCGCCATCGGTTGAGTAAGCTTGGTTATTAACAATAAGCTTCGCCGTTAGGTTATGAATATTTTGAATAAAAGGGTCGTTACTGGGGAGTTCGATTACTGCATCGATATGAGCATCATTGACGATATAGCTGATTGGCTCACCACGATTTAGTGCTTGGCCTTCATCGACATACAGAGAGGTAATTTTACCGTTTGTTGTGGAACGAATTTGAGTTCTTTCTAGTTCGACTAGAGCGCGCTTTTCATAAGCTTTTGCTAGTGACTGTTGTGCTTTTGCACTTTCATAGGCAGCTTCCATTTTATCAAAGGTGGATTCTGCAATATCCCCATGTTTACGGACTTTGATCCCTCTTTCATAGGCCGATTTTGCTTCTTTAAGCTGGGCAGACGCTAGGGCTAAGTTTGCCATGGCTTCTTGATGATTAATGGTGTAGTCAATATCCTCAAGCTTGACGATGACATCACCTTCGGTGACCGTTTGGCCATTACGAACAAACTTCTTCTCTAGGTAGCCTGTTGTTAATGCAATAACCTGTACTCTTTCCGATGCGATAAGTGCAGTGCTATAGGTTTTCGTTTGAAAGATAGGTGAGTATTGTGCGGGGGTGACGGAGACTTGAGTCAGGTTTGTGTCAATTGTATTTTCAGCTGCATAGCAGTGTGTAGCGTTTATTGATGAAATGATAAAAATACTTGCGAGTGAACGTTTTTTCATTGTAGCTCCCACACAAAAGAGACTGACTCTTTTGATATCAGAAAACAGGAATAAAGATTTTTGCTACATGCTCAACTGTCTATAAACAGCAGACACTCAACACGTCTATTTTACCAATGCATATATCTCTATTCGTTTGATTTTAATTAAAAGTTAGGAGGCGTTAGTATCGGAAATAAACGGTTACTAGGCATTATTAACAGTCTTAGTGAATATAGGTATTCAAGGTGTCTTGTTGGTTTGTGAGCTAGCCATAGAATAATTGTGGGGATTCACAATTAATGCATTGGTTCCTCGTATTTTCACTCTATAAAGTGACTAGGGTTCAAGGTCATAACCTTCATGGGGCAAGGGAATAACCTAGAGAGAAGGTACATACTTCAAGTTAAATGAGGTGTAACTCGTATCCATGGGCGGTGCTGAATAAAACGTTTAAACACCAAATAGGTATGGGCTTAAAAGTGTCTCTGGCGATTAAAAGTGTGGGTTAAGGTATATTGAAGAGAGTCTCCTCTCTTCAATATGTCGCCGGGAAGCTAGTTTATATTGAAGAGTGACAAACAAACATCGCTACTCTTCAATCATAAGATACTCGCTAGCTTTTTACTAAGCATCACTAAGTTTCTTGATAAAGCTTTTACTCTTGTATTGTAGGTCTAAATATTGGTGGTGCATAGTTAACCAGGATTAAGAATATATATTCTCAATTAATATTAACCAATGAATATTCGTGAGTAGTAGTGCGATAAGTAATTGGAATATTAGGTATATACCTAAACATATAGCTATTTCTTTAATCATAACGGCTGAGCTTTATGTCGTTTAGCCTATAAACAGATTAAGACCTTCATGGGAAAGTCTTAATCTTTTTGCGTTGCTTGATGAGTGATACTTTATTTCTGCTTATTAACTTCGCTGAGTAGCGTAGGGATAACATTTAAGAAAGTCATAGCAACGGTTCTTGTTGCTTGCATTTCATCTTGAGCACCATTCATGTGAATAACGATACCGGTAGTAGGTTCACCAACAGTTACCTGCCCATGGATACCAACGAAAGCGAGGAACTTGTGGCCTTCAATATTAAATACTCGAATTTGATCTTTATACCAAGCATCAGGAGCTAGTTTAGATTCTGCACCATTTTTCCAAGCTGAACGTACTTCATCATTACCAGCTAGAAGATTATCGATGAAGCTTGTTGGTAAAATTTGCTCACCTTGACGGTTTTTTCCACCGTTAACTAATACGTCCATCATTAATGCTACATCGCGGCCTGTTGCATTTAAGCCACCAGAGCCAACCGCTTCACCATGACTATTAGATTGAATGCGAGCATTGTGTTCAAATCCCACTTTTTTCCATAAGCGTTGCTCCATATTTTCAGCAAGTGATTTACCTGTGACTCTTGCTACGATCATGCCTAGCATCTCGGTATTTACACATTGGTAATCATAAGCTTGACCATGGTTGAAATCTGAGCGTTTATTTAACGTTGCACCAAAATCTAATATCGATTTTAACTCTGGATATTTGTTCACACCGTTCCACTCTTGGACATTGGTCATACGTTCATCCCAGATTTTTCCCGGGGTAAAGTTGATCTTTATTCCTGAGCGCATGTCGGCAACTTGTTGCACTGTTGCACCTGCATAGCCAGGAGCACTTTTTAGCTCTGGTAGATATTTTACGATAGGATCTTGCATGTCTACTTTACCTTCATCAACAAGTTGAGCTAACGTCATTGAGGTAAAAGATTTAGTGATAGACATTTGCAGGTGTGTCTTATCTTTGTTCATTCCATTCCAGTAAAATTCATCAACAAGCTTGCCATTTTTTAGAATAATCAATGACTCTTGGTTTAACCTATCGCGGATGATGATATCAAGGCTATGAGGCCCATCAGCGTCGTATCCTTGCGCTTTACTGAGATCAAATCCCGTTGCTTTACTTAGGTCATGGATAAATGGTCCATTTTCCATCTCTTGGCTATAGGTGAACTTATAGGCGTTTTGCATGGTTAATTTAGCAGATTGTCCATGATCCCAATTAGCTTGTGAGATCCCAACTTGTTTGCTATTCGTAATAAATTCGGCATCAGGCTCGTGCAGTGTTGCGGCATTGACATAAGACGTTGCAAATAGAACAGATAGAGTGAGTAGTGCTTTTCTCATTTGATTCAACCTTAGTTAATTTAAATATTTATAAACGTCATGGGATTTTGCTAATGTCTTTATTGTCATAGAGGAGAGATTATTAAGCATCATCATCATACTTAGTGATCGCCAGTAAAGAGGCTTGCTGCAGTAATCGTGGTTTTCGATAATGCTCACAGGTTGCTACACGCACCTTGGGTAACTTGTAAGGTGTATGAGACTGGCAAAGAGATGGTGCGTGATGGCGTTCGAGGCCAGCACTCGGCACTAAGCTAACACTGAAGGTTGTTAGCGATTAACATGGCTCTCGCTGCGTTTTAACTGCTTTTCTAATTCGTCTTAAAAAGCCCAGAGTTAAATATTCAAGGCTTTTTGGTTGGGGCATCAGGCTGTAAATGCGTGAAACTTTAATTGTGGTCGCAGTCCGGGGGGCTGTGTTGGATTATACTTTCGGATACTGATTTTATAGAAACTCCTCTACAAAAAACGTTTTAACTAAAACGCTCCCAACCCAAAAAATAGGTATTTGCGATGCAAACTGCTGAACAATTCATTCAACATTTAGAATTAGAACAACATGTTGAAGGTGGCTATTTCCGCTCATCATACCGCTCTGAGCAGCAGTTCGATGATACACGTGCACTGTGGACCAGTATTTACTTTCTGCTGCGTACGGGGGAGGTGTCGAACTTTCACCGCTTAACAGCCGATGAGATGTGGTATTTTCACGCAGGCGAGTCGTTAACGATTTATATGATTGATGAGCAAGGTGAGTTGACAACTGCGCAGTTAGGCTTAGATTTGGCGGCAGGTGAGCGACCACAATTCCTCGTACCTAAAGGCTGCATTTTTGGCTCGGCGATGAATAAACCAGGCTTTTCTCTGGTGGGATGCATGGTGTCACCAGGCTTCACCTTTGATGACTTTGAACTATTCAGTCAAGAAACATTATTAAAGGATTACCCGCAGCATGAAGCGATGATAAAACGCTTAAGCCGCTGTGGTGTTGGTAGTTAGTTGTCGGCAGCGAGTCGGTGAATTCAGGCTATTGAGAAGGCACTCGCAGTTAAGCGAGTGCCTTCTCTTTTAAATAACAGCGCGTATATCTTGTCATATTATGGGGGCTGCCTAAGGTTTCCTACTGAGCACAGCATCAATGTCGGCAGCGCAGTGGCGCTCGCTAAGCTGCTCCCATTCTTCCCCCGATGTTCGGTTAACGATACGCCCTCGTTTTACGGCGTCGCGCTCGCTTATCTGTTTCGCCCAGCGCTGCAGGTGAGGATAACTGTCGACATCTAAAAACTCGGCAGCATCGTATAATTTACCTAGGGCTAAGTTGCCATACCAAGGCCAGATAGCGATATCGGCAATACTGTACTCATCACCGCCGATAAACTCATTGTTGGCAAGTTGCTTATCGAGCAGATCCAGTTGACGCTTGGTCTCCATGGTAAAGCGGTTAATTGGATATTCGAACTTTTCTGGTGCATAAGCATAGAAATGACCAAAGCCGCCACCTAGGTAGGGGGCTGAGCCTTGCAACCAGAATAGCCAGTTCATCACCTCTGTTTTGGCGGCAATCTCTTTTGGCAGCAAGTGGCCAAACTTTTCGGCTAAATAGAGCAAGATATTACCGGACTCAAATACCCGAATTGGGTTATCGGCAGAGGTATCAATTAGGGCTGGGATTTTCGAATTTGGATTGATTTCAACAAAGCCTGATGAAAATTGCTCGCCTTCGCCAATGTTGATTAGATAGGCGTCGTACTCCGCCTCTTTTACACCTTTGGCCAACAGCTCCTCCAGCATGATAGTGACTTTTTGGCCGTTAGGTGTTGCTAATGAGTATAGCTGCAATGGCTGTTTACCTTTAGGTAAAGCTTGCTCATGTCTAGCACCTGAATCTGGACGGTTGATGCTGGCCCACAGGCCACCATTTTGATTATCCATGGTCCAAACTTTTGCGGGGGTATATTGCTTTGTCATCTCATGTCCTATGGGTATTAGTGCGTCAATCTCGCTTATTTGAGTCGAGCGGCTTGCCTGCTCTAGCTTAACTTTCATTTAGGCTTAACAGTATAGATATCGGGTCGATTTACCTTTTTAAAACCCTTTATGGATATAACTATTTAATCTGATTGAGAGCAATGAGGTATAAAAAATGCCAGTCAAGTGACTGGCATTATTTCTAGCTAATTTTAGCTTGTGTTCGCGCGAGCGTATTACCAGATGCGAACGCGCTGATCTTCTGGAAGGTACAGCTCGTCACCAGGTTTTACGTCAAATGCCTTGTACCAAGCATCGTGGTTACGTGGTGCCAGAGCGCGGTAACGACCCGGTGCATGAGTCCCTGCGCGTAGCTGGTTAAGCATGCTTTGCTCGGTACGTTTCTCTTTCCACACTTGTGCCCAAGCAAGGAAGAAACGCTGATCGCCGGTAACACCGTCAATCACAGGGGCTTCTTTACCGTTAAGGCTTAGCTTGTATGCGTGGTAAGCCATAGCAAGGCCACCCACATCACCGATGTTTTCGCCTAGGCTGTTGCGGCCGTTAACAAAGTTATCAGGAATAGGCTCATACTTGCTGTACTGGGCAGCAAGCTGATCGGCTTTAGCTTCAAATGCGGCGCGATCGGAGTCGGTCCACCAGTTACGCTGAATACCGTTAGCGTCAGACTTCGAGCCTTGGTCATCGAAACCGTGCCCCATTTCATGACCGATAACGGCACCAATACCGCCGTAATTTACCGCTGGGTCGGCATTCGGATCGAAAAATGGTGGTTGTAGAATCGCCGCTGGGAAAACAATCTCGTTAAACGAGCTGTTGTAGTAGGCGTTTACGCGCTGTGGGGTCATGCCCCAACGGTTACGGTCGGTCTTCTTAAGCTCTTTAGCAACGCTATCGGCATTAAAGAATTGACGCAGGTTTTGAATATTACCAACAAGGTTGTTGTTAGTGAGTTCGACACCATCAAACTCTTGCCATACATCAGGGTAACCAATTTTCGGGTTAAACGCCGCAAGCTTAGCGTGAGCATTAACTTTAGTTTCGGCGCCCATCCAGTCTAGAGCATCGATACGCTCACCCATTGCGGTACGTAGGTTTTCAACCAGTTCAGCCATCTGCTGCTTAGATGACTCTGGGAAGTAACGCGCGACATACACTTTACCGATAGCAAAACCGAGTGACTGAGTGCCAGACATTTCAGCAATTGCACGTTTCCAGCGAGGGCGTGGCTCTTGCTGACCACTTAAGGTCTTACCATAAAAGCCAAAGTTTGCTGCGTAGATATCTTCAGACAGTAAGCCAGCATTATTACTAACGGTATGGAAGGTCAGGTAGTCTTGCCAAACATTAAGTGGCTGTTTATTGACGAGGTCAATCATGGCTTTTACTGGCTCAGGCTGAGAGATGTTCAGCTGCGGCACTTGGTAGCCTGTCTCGGCAAAGTAAACGTCCCAATCAAAACCTGGGTACTCTTTTGCTAAATCAGTGCGCTTAATTTGGTTTAACGTGAGGTCGCGGTTACGACGCTTCTCACGTGGCCATTGACCTTCAGCCATCTTAGTCTCTAACGCTAAGATCGCTTCGGCGCGTGCTTGGCCATCTTTAATGCCGGCGAAGGCCAGCATTTCGGCAATATGATTGACGTAAGCTTCGCGAATTTTAACGAAGCGCTCGGCATCTTCTAGGTAGTATGAGCGAGCGGGTAGGCCTAAGCCGCCAGCACCGATAGACATCTCGTACTGATTTGGATCGAGGCGGTTAAACCACATGCCACCAGCGATAGGCGAGCTAGCGCCTGTTAGCCAAGCCTGTCCGAAGATCTTAGTCAAATCATCGGTATTTTTAACGGCTTTAATTTGGTCAAGAGTGTCTTGGATTGGGGTGATACCGAGTTTGTTAATGGTATCTGTGTCCATGTAAGACTGATAAAAGTCGGCGATTAACTGCTCTTCAGCATTTAGGTCGCTGCGACTGGCGATATCGTCGATGATCTCTTTAACCTGCTTTTCGCTTCGCTCAGCAAGACCTGTAAAGGCACCGAAGCGAGTCTTATCGGCAGGCATCACATAGTTGTCATACCAAGTACCACTGGCATACATAAAGAAGTCATCACCGGGTTTAACTGCTTCGTTACGGGCGCTTAAGTCAACGCCAAAGCTACCGAGTTCGGCTTTAGTATTCGCGGTTTTAGTGACTTCAGTTTTGGTTTCTTTAGTTTGAGTATTTACGTCTGATGTGCCACAGCCACCCAGAAAGGTCGTGGCTAAGGCAATAGCAATTAGGGACTTTTTCATTTTTATGCTTTCTTCCTTGTCAAAAGTTTTTATCGTTATTTAACGGATCTTATTATGATTTTTTTACAAACTTTTTATTATTGTTAACTAAGCTATCTTCTAGAATTGCCATAAAATGTCAACATTTGAATTGTTAATAAGTATTGTTGAACGAGGGGCTCAAGGCGTTTCGGTATCGAATTTTTAACTCGCTGAGCGCCCAAATTTTTATACTGATTGGTATCACTAATAAAAAGCCCGCGCGAGGCGGGCTTGAAAAGGAGATGCATTATAAACCGGTGAAATGCTATTGGCTTAAGCAGTGACCTACCTGTTGTGGGTTAAGTTCGGTCGTTTCAATGTATTGACTGCCCATACAGGCGATGTAATGACTAAAGAACTCTTTTAGTTGGTCATTCATTGGGATTTCAGAAAGTTGCTTGACGGTCGTTAGTGCATCTTTTAAACATTGTGATTTAAAAGGTTGCAGTTTAATCGAGCAACTATTGGCATCTTTAAAACCTAAGCAGTTTTGGTATTTATCTTGATTACAAAGGTAATACTCACCTTGAGTGACCAGTTTTTCTAGCGTTAGCCCTTGTTCAACGACTCTATTTTGCTGACTGCTTAGTTTAGGCTTTTCATCCATATTGACTAGCATGAAAGATTTTTTCGCCACAACAGTGTCGCGATAAAGGATCTCGAGTGTCCAGCGCCCAGTAACTAGCTCATGGGGCTCTCCGAAATACCACATGGCCAAATTACGGTCGTGCTTGAACATGGTGTCGGTCCAGCTTGAGGTGGTAAAGCCCTTTCCACTTCTAGGGTCGACTATCTCTGGGTGAGTCATACGCACCGTAATTGGAAATTGATTTTGATTGGCAAGGCTAGAATCGACTTTGCCTGACCTGTCTTTTGGCAGGCTAACCGCGTAACGAAAGCCGATATATTGCCCTAGGGTAGGCATCACTAGCTGGCTGGCTGATACATTGTATTGACTACCATTCTGAGTAATTGTGCCGCCTTCGACAATGCTCACTCGTGGTGACAACAAGTTAGAGATATTCTGCTTATTGAGGTTGTTATTGGCTATTGAAATCTGTGTGCCTTCTATTGATAGCACTTTAGGCTGATACTGCTCATTTAAGATCAGCTGCTGTAGTGGATTATTAAATGCGACGAGCTTTTCAAGCTGCTTGAATGAAGATATATCCAACTCTGTAATGCGGTTGTTATTGAGCTCCAGCTCCGTTAATGGTGCGCCATCGCTTAATTGAATGTCAGCAATCTGGTTGTAATCGGCTTTTACTTTAATTAGTTGCGGATTGTGGCTTAGATCTAAATGCTTGAGCTGGTTATTTCTGACTACAACGACTCTTAGTTCGGGGTTGTTATCAAGGTTAAGGCCGGTGAGTTGGTTACCTGACAAATGGAGGTGGTTTAGCTTTGGATTATTCGACAGGTCAATTTTTTTGAGGGTACCGACCGATAGATTTAGTGTCTGCAACTCTCTATTACCAGAAAGGTCAATATCGGTTAGTTGATGGCGACTTAAGCCTAGATCCCTGAGTTTTGGTTGTGCTGAAACATCGATGCTGCTCAGTGGCAATTTATAGGCGTAGAGACTCCTGAGTTTAGGGTTCGCACGAATATCCAGTGCATCGATGTTATTACCGGAAACATTGACCGCGATGAGCTGTGGGTTATTAGATAGATCGATATAGTTCAGTTGGTTATTGCCAATAATGAGGCGGTCTAGCTGTTCAAGCTCGCTGATATCGATGTCTGTGATTTTATTATCCAGTAACACCAATGCTGTCAATGCTGGCATGAAGCGTACCTCATCAACATTGGTTATTTGCTGGTTATTGCAGCTAAGTTCAGTGATCTGAACCAGCTCTTCTATTCCAGTTTGCTGTACGCATTTTGCAAAGAGCGGATCGGTGAATTTCAGCTCACTCACAAGCTTAGGAGCCGGGGAGAGTGCGCAGCCGCCTAGGGCCAATAGCGTTGAGCTTAGTAAGGCGATGGTTAACTTCGATGATCTCATTGAGTCCTTGTCCTTATATGCTTGTTATGATTGTAAGTAATCGTCACCTAACCAATTGGAGATATACTTATTTAGGCGGGGAAAATAGCATAAAGCCTATTCGAACTCATATAGGTATTTGTTAAGTTGCTTTAACTCTCCTTGATTGCTTTATATGTTAATTCGTTGAAGTTAATTTGCTAGAAGTGATTGTATAGAGAGGATTTAGTGTCAATTAATCGAACTTGTTTGAGCTTAATTTAGTTTAATATTTCCAATGTTGAGTTCTTGTATGATCTTTACTGCTTGTAATTGTACATTTTTTTATTTATGTGAGTTCGCCTCTTGATAAATACCTCTTTAGTGGTAGTATGCGCCAAAAAATTGACTAGCTCGGATATGGGATGAAATTATTTAGCTTACTTTTACTGATTGCACCTATGGCTGTATCTGCATCGACTCCTTTTGGAATTACCTGGGGAGAAGACATCGCTAAGTATGGGGAGGTGACTAAACGAGAGAGTTATTGTGAAGTTAAAACAGATCATTTGCCTAAAAATAATTCCATCGCTAAGTTGTATAAGCTAGTTCAAGAACCAGGTAAAGGTTTAGTGAAAGTGGTAATGAGGACCCATGATTACTCGGCTCACGGTGTTAGTTTCAAAACCGATTTTCATGAAATTAAAGATTCATTAATTGACAGTGGTTACCACACCTTAGCATTCTCACCAGGTGAGTTAAGCTCTTACCAATGTGTATTACAAGGGCTATGTAATGGTAAGCACTGGATGGCAGTTGATTCAACAGGGGTTACTGTTAGCTTGGAGCAAAAGATGGTAGGCCGTGACCATGCTTTTATCAATTTAGAGTTTGAAAGCAAAGATTATGTTGCTCTAGAAAACACGCACCTTTAGAGCCAGCAATCCAGCTTAATTTTGTGTTATTTCCCTTAGAAAATTAAAAAAGATGAGTGAAAGTGAATTGTGTTCACTTATCTATCCTTGCCAGCTTTTAGCTCGATTAGCTCAAAATTATGCCTGTTCTGACACTGGGGAAGATGGTTCCAGTTATTTTAAGCAGTTAACTCCTACTCCCAATGGTGTTAGGAGCACGGTTATGAGTCGCATTCTGACTGAGTCGTAATAATCTTGCTAAGATGTTACTGCAAGTATTTAGTCAGTATATTGTCTTTACCTGCAACAACGGTAATCTTACCGATTTCATATTGCCCTTTGTTACGTAGCAATAATTTGGCCTCATATTCCCCAGGTTTGAGCTTCATATTTAGGGTGACCTCGCGTCCCCGAATTCGGCTTCTATCCTTGTAACTATTTCCCTCTTTGTCCTTTAGTGTCAGCAAAATACGGTCACTTTGACGACTTTTCCAATTAAAAGTTAGCGCCACATCTACAGGCTTTAGCGGATCTATGCCTGTCGATGCGGTCGCTTTGGTATGAGTTAGCTGCTCTTGTTTGATAGTGGGTTGAGTTAATTGTTGAGGTTGCGGCTTCACAGCAATAACTGGCGCTACTTTTGGCGTCGGTTTCTGTGCCGTCTTGCTAGGGATTGGTTTCACTTTGTTGAGGCTAAGTTTGAAATGATTATTTTGCTTTTGTTTAATGTCTAGCGTGGCAGATTTTGCACTATAACCTTTAGCTGACACACTAACCTGATATTTTCCTTCGGGTATTTTCATGCCTTTATGGTACTTATCGGGATAACCTTTAATGGTGATCTGAGCGTTGCTGGGGCTAGTTTCTATCGTTAGCCTAGCAAACTGTAGATCCGCCTTGCTGCCTGTGACGGCTAATATTTTCAGGTAGTCAATGTTGGTGTCTTTTGAAACTGTAAGGCCACCGGCTTTAGTGCCTTTGGAGGAGGTGAGGCGGTACTTTCCTTTAAACAGTGTGTTGTGTTTAAACAAACGTCTTTTTGGACCTGCGGTATTGACTGGCTGTGCGTATAGCACCAAGTTATTTTGTATTTCAGGAATGGCTACACGGTAGCCCTTACCACTGGTCGCGCTATGCACTCTGTTAGATTGTATTAAGCTATACCAATACTTAAATGGGAAAATGCTGAAGACTTTATCTACGGTATATTCAATAGGCTGGCTAACGATTTGATCGGCAACCATGTCTTTAATATTAACTTTTTCAGCTTGAGCATTAGTGGCGAATAAAAAGCTGAGAATAATCAAAAGATACTTCATATTTATTCCCCTTCCGCCAGTACTTCGATAAAGCCAAAAACGGTTTCAGGATCAATAATCTCATTGAATAGATCTGAGTGCTCAGTAACCAGATCATATACGTCACCGATCATGCCATCGATGAAGACTGCGTTCTGGCTCAGAGCCTCCTCGATCACTTTGTCGATGACCTCATCTTTTACGGCATCTTTTCCTGAGCGGATCACCTTATCTAACAGATCTTTGTTCTTGTTAGAGATGTACTTCAGCTTATCTTGGATCTGTTGTTTGTTAACCGTGCTGGCTTCTGCTTGCAGGGCGATGGCACTTCCTTTGATAAAGGTTGGCATGATCTGCTTTGCGACAGCGATAGACACTTTTTCTTTATTACTACTGGATTTCTTGACCTGCTTGACTCCTTTGATAATGGAGAACATGCCCTCAGGGATGAAGGTCTTAGCATCGTTACAAGAGTTTGGTTTTTTGCTAAAAAATACGTTGATCACCTTCTCTTTGCCTTCGGTTTCAAGCCAGTGAGGGCTGTACTGGTACTGCAGCGGGCAGTTAACGGCTAAAGCAGCCTCGCTGGTGTAGCTAATGTAATTCTCGGCGGTCAGGTTGTTGAGTACATAAATGACTGACTCCGATAGTGACTTAGATAACTGACTTGAGTTGGGCAGCATGTAGTTTTGATTGAAAGGTGCACCATCGTTCATCCGTTTAGTTAACGCATTTTCAGAGGCATTCTCGGTGCTTACGCTAAATGCTAGGCTAGGATGAGATTCCGTGTTGTTATTGAAATAGTCAATTAAGGTCATGTAGACCGGAAGGGGGTGTTTTTCATAGAGTCGTTCGAAGAAGCGAACTTGAATTTTGTTGTAGAAGCGGGTGATAAGCTTAATGGTTTTCTTCGCTTTTCTACGTTTTATTGGCTGCAAGAAACGGATGGGCTGAGAAGCATTGATATAACTTAAGTAGCTTTCTAGATTGGGGTTTTCAATGGCATCGTAATAGGCATCGGAAGCGCTCAATGAATTATGCAGCTTATTGGTAAATAGCAACCAAATGAGTATTAACGCCAGCAGAGCAGCCTCATTAATGTAACTGTTTAGCCCATGCACCGTAGTATGTTCTAACCTAGGTGTTTTAAATTGCGCAAATATCTCGACGCTGGGTTCAAACTGGCTAAGATCTTGGTTGATATAGCCAAGGCGTTCATAGCGTGCATCTTGAAGTATGGGATGGATTTGAACTGCTGGATAGATGATTTCGTTCTGATACTTTAATGGTTTTACATGGTCATAAACGACGAATTCTGGCACACCGAAGGCTTTAACCACGAAGTAGAACAGTATGAAAATCGGTAGGCCAAACATGATGTGCTTGATGCTACGTTTGACTGATAAATGTTTTATGGCTTCTTTACCGGTAAAGCAGCAGGCAACGGCAATAGACCAAAAACTAATGAGAAAGAACCAATAAGTAACGATGCCCTTTAGCGAATCCTGCATGACATTAATCTTCCGTGAATCTAAATAGAGTTATGAATTGGAATGCAAATAGGGAAAAGTAATTGTGTAATACAATCAGTTAATCTGCATGTTATCGGTTTGATAAATATATTGATACTGATGATGCAATTCAATAGTTTCGTAGGTCAATTTGTACGTACTGGTAAATAATTAGATCTGGCGCACCTTATGTTTTGCTGATCATGAATGTTTGAGGCCAGAGGTCGAGATGGGGCATGAAAGATCCACCTTAAGTTTAGCAAGACGTTCAAAAACAGAGACTAATTTAGTTAACTGGTGAATGTCTATAATCGGCATCGAACCTTTACCCATCATGCTTGTGCGGAGTTTGCCGCCCCAAGTTTGCGCCGACCTTAATGGTAATAGGCATCTGTTCTTTGGTGCTCAAGACCAACTTCTTTGTATTCTTTAGTTTTGCAGTGGTTTAAGCATATTTAGTATTTAAGTCTATATCTGAGCGGGATTTTACGACTTTAGGCTAGTCTGGGTTAATACTTTGGAGGGATTCAGTTAGGCGCATCTCTAAGCATAATCTTTGGCACTATTCTGGTGGCTTCAATTATGAGTGTTGCTCAAATATGCATTCGTTAATCGCAAGCATTTCAGAATATTTTACTGGAGTTCTTGCGTAAAAATATTAACTCCATGCTGTGATGGGCTTGGCCTGTTACCTCATAATGCCAACTTAGGGAAAGGGTATAGGGATATGAAATACACTAAAATTGCGTTATTAGTTTCGTCGGTAATATTCGCATCGACTAGCGTTTACGCTGCAGATAGCCAAAATAATGAAGCGACGGTAAATCAAGCAGGTGATTCAAACCTGACTTATGTTTATCAAGCTAATGGCAGTGAGAATAATAAGGCGACAGTTGATCAAGATGGTTCCACGAACCAAGCCTCTGTTTCACAAACTGAAACGGCGAATACAACGGCTGATATCGATCAAGTTGGGCAAGGTAACTACGCAAATATTGAGCAAAATGATGAGATCAGTAGCTCAACAGCGACGATAGATACCACGGGTAGCTCCAATGTTGCTAGCATCAGACAGCAGCGTGGCACTCAAGAGGAAGCCAATGCGGTAATTACTCAAAATGGTGATGCTAATCACGCGATAATTTTCCAAGATAGCGCCGATGGTTCACTTTCAAGCATCACTCAAAATGGTTCTGGTGATACCGCTTTTATTAATAACTTATCGACGGATCACGCCAGTGCCACCATTACCCAAACTATTGGCGGCGGTAACAGTGCAACCATTCAACAAGCTGATGCTGACTATGCGAGCGCAGTACTTACTCAAACGGGCAGTGCAAATACTGGTGTGATAGACCAGTTCACCAATGCCGATGAGTTTTACGATGATTCAGATTCTACAAGTGCTACTCTTAATCAAAATGGTGCGGGCAACTATGGTTATATTAGCCAAACAGCGATGCAAACAACGGCTAATGTAGAGCAAATTGGCGATGCAAACATTGCAAGCGTTAGCCAAGCAGGCGAAGAGGCCATTGCTAACCTTGCGCAAACAGGTAATAACAACCAAGGCTATATCAATCAGCAAGCTAAAGACAGTGTCACCGCGACTCAAACGGGCAATGGTAACAGCCTTTTTGCTAACCAAGTGGGTTCAGAACATTTAGGTAATACTCTAAGCACGGGTCAAAATGGTAACCTCAACAGCATCTACGTAAATCAAACCGCTGATGTGGGGGCTTCACAGTCTGCGACAATTGAGCAAATCGGTAATGAAAACCAGGCTAGTGTGAATCAGTCAGGTGCAGGTCAAAGCGCTAGCATTACTCAAGCAAGTGATTTAAGTGTTGTATCGTTAAGCCAGCAAGAACAAGGTAACAGCGCTGTTGTAAACCAAACTGGCACAGCTCAAACGGCAATCATTGCCCAATTCGATGAATCTAACACTGCAAGTGTGCTTCAAGGCGGTGCGAATAACCAACTTACATTGACTCAAAGTGGCAGCACTACGGGTAAGGGTAATGGAGCGACAATAAGCCAGCAGGGTAACGGCGATTCAGCCATCATTACTCAAGTGGGTGAAAGTAACCATGCTTTAGTTGAACAAGCAGATGATAGCTATGGAAACAGCATTAGCATTAACCAAAATGGTCTAGGTAACTTTGCTGCAGCAGGCACGCGCTTCGGTAGCGGTAGCCAGATCAGCATTGACCAGCAAGGTACAGATAACGTCATCATAGGTGGTGGTAATACACCAAGTGGTTATGGTGACACTGTGGGTGCAGGAACTTGGGGCAGAGATAACATATTGATGGTTTCCCAAGACGGTACAGGTAACCGTGTTTATGCTGATGCGGCGCATGATCAGTCGGTAGTTGATATCTCACAAAACGGTGAATTCAACGAAGCTTCAGTTGAGTCTTGGTGGGGCGCTGAAAACGAGATTACTGTTGCACAAAGTGGTGAGTTCCAAGCGGCTGATGTTTATGTTTATGGTGGTGTGGGCAACCATGTTTCTGTGACCCAGTATGAAGCGCATAATACTGCGACAGTGACTTCAGTAGGAAGCCATAATAGTGCGACAATCATCCAAGGCAGCATGCCTCAGTAACGATATCGCTAGACTAAAAAAGGGAGCTTAGGCTCCCTTTTTATTATCGACTAACGCTCGCCGTTTATTGACTTGGTATGTGCTGCTTAGGTATTTGTGCTGAGACGATGAAACAGTGAGTCTTTTAGCTCTGCTCGATCGAGTTTTAATTGATGCATGGCGGTGTCATCAATTGGTGCGCCCTTTAATTCAAGTTCGCGGATCTCTTTATCCAGCGTGTTATAACGTTTGGTATCCTGTGCAAAAGTGTCATCACTTTGGCATAGCTTAACAATAGTATCTTGGTACTCAGGAAACTCATGCATAATTGAATGGTTTTCACCTAACATATTAACCCCTAAATAGTTAATGAACAGTATTGTTGCTAGGTAAGTAAAGCTAATTGCATGGGGAATTACAAGGTGTTGAGGCCCAGTTTAATACTCATTTTTTAATGTCTCGTTAACCCATACTAGCCTAGCGTTGAATTTTGCATAGCAAACAGCCCTTAGAATAGTCCACTGAAAAAACTCTTAATCGCAAACTTTTTAAGTAATTAAATCATTAGATAAACAAGGTGGTACCTATTTATAGGTATTACTAAATTAGTATCTAATGATGATCTATATCACAAATTTGGTAACCAGCTTGTAATCGCTATGTAACATTGTTTTAGATCAAAAAGTTAAAACTGTTTCATCAATATAACTACGCATGAGAATGATGAAACAAAAGGATTACAATAAATGAAAGTCCATGCCCTTACTTTAGCTGTACTCGCAAGCTTAGCTTCAACTGCTGCAACTGCAGAAACAGTTGATCCACTTAAGAAAGCCTTTATTGATGATTCTGCTGTGAAAGTGCAGTTCCGTCTTCGCTATGAAGATGTGGATGTGGCTAATGTCGATCAGCAAAATCAAACTACATTACGCACACGCTTAAATTACCAAACTGGCGATATCTATAACCTATACGCAGTTGCTGAGATTGATGATGTGCGTTCATCTAAGAATGAGCCATTGATTGGTGATTATAAGTATACTCAAATAAATCAGGGCTATATTGGTTATAAAGGCCCTGCAGAAACATTAGCCTTGCTTGGTCGTCAGCGTATTTTACTTGATAACCAGCGTTTTGTTGGTGGTGTCGGCTTCCGTCAAAATGAACAGACCTATGACGCTGTGTCTGTTAAGAATACCGCTGTTGAAGGTTTAACGGCATTTTACGCTTATGTCGCGAATGTGAACCGTATCTTCCCTGAAGGTTCAGGCAAAGAAGAGAATGAAAGCAAGACTAATTTAGTCAACATCAATTACAAGGCGCTAGATTTCGCTAAGATCTCAGGCTATGCATATTTGATTGATAATGTTGATGTTGCTGCTTTCTCTACCGACACTTACGGTATTCGTGCAACTGGTGATATTAAGCTTGACGCTCTAAAACTAAGCTACCAAGCTGAATTTGCTCAGCAATCAGAAGCTGCTAATAACCCTGAGACTTATAGCGCCTCTTATTACCACCTTGGGGCTGGTATTAACTTTGATGCTTTTGGCGCAAAAGTAGGTTACGAAGTACTGGGCTCTGATGACGGTAAAGCTGGCTTTATTACACCGCTAGCGACACTACATGCCTTTAACGGTTGGACCGATAAGTTCCTATTTGGCGGTAAAGGTAACTGGGAAAATGGCCTAGTTGACGCGAGCTTTACTTTGACTGCAAAGCTTGCAGGACTAAAGTTACTAGCTAAATACCACAAGTTTGATTCTGACTATGGCGATATCGACATGGGTAAAGAGTGGGGCGTTTCTGCTACCTATCCATTCGCTAAGTATTACAGCGTAGGTGTTAAGTACGCCAGCTTTAGTGGTGCAGATGCTGGCTACGGTTTCTCCAATGATACAGATAAATTGTGGGTAACACTGCAAGCTAAATATTAAGTAAAACTAGGCATAAAGCCTAACAGAGTCGCATTGAGCCCACACTTGGGCTCACCTCTAAGCTCCCATTTTATAAGCAGGATAATTATGTTATTCCTGCTTTTTTTATGTCGCCACGTTATCGGTAAGATATTTTTACACTTCAACTAGTCGGAATCAATTTCAGGGTATATCTTTTAAGCATAAGCACCAGAGATGACTCAACCTTTATTAACACTATAGTAAAGGGGATTAAGGTGCCTTTTAAGGAAGATTGCGATGCAGATGACTCTCTCTTTTCTCGGCGCGGCACAAGAGGTGACTGGTTCTTGTCATCTACTCAATATTGATGGATGCCAAGTACTGCTCGACTGCGGTCTGATCCAAGGCAGTAAGGCCGATGTGTTGCGCAACCATGAGCCCTTTTTCTTCACTCCATCTCAGATCCATGCTGTGGTACTGAGTCACGCCCATATCGATCATTCAGGTCGGCTACCTTTGTTGGTTAAATCAGGATTTACGGGGCCCATCTATAGTCAGAAGGCCACCGTTGAGCTTTGTGGTGTGATGCTAAAAGATGCAGCTATGTTGCAGGCTCGAGATACTGAAAGACTTAACAAGAAACGGGCAAAGAATGACTTACCTTTGCTAGAACCACTCTTTGATGAAGCCGATGTTGATCGCGTAATGCAGCAATTTGTGGCGCTTGATTATGGTGAGAGGACGCAAGTTACCTCCCAGCTTAAAGTCTGTTTATCCGATGCGGGGCATATTCTAGGTTCAGCTGTAGTTGAGCTGTGGCTGGGACAAGGAGCTGATAGTAAAAAGCTGGTTTTTAGTGGCGATCTAGGCCGAGAGGGGATGCCGATTCTCGATGACCCCACGCTAATCGATAAGGCCGATCTGGTGCTGATGGAGAGCACCTATGGCGACAGGTTGCACCGTAGTTGGGATGACACCTTAGAAGAGCTCAAATCGATATTTGCCCGCACCATTGAGCAGAGTCGAGGCAATATTTTACTGCCCGCATTTTCCGTTGGTAGAGCGCAGGAGCTGCTGTATCTATTTCACCTCCATGCCAAGGAGTGGGATCTTTCTCGCTGGCGGATCTGCCTAGATAGCCCTATGGCAATTCGGGCGACACAGATCTATGTAGAAAACTATAGCCTAATGGATGAAGATTTTAAGCGTTTTACTCGTATGTCACCGGGTAAGCACCCGCTACTGTCAAATGTTGATTTTATCGATACCACTGAGGAGTCGATGGAGCTGAATCATATTCACCAAGGCTTGATCGTTATTGCTGGTAGTGGCATGTGTAATGGAGGTCGTATTCGCTGCCATTTAGAACATAACTTAGCCAACCCGTTATCGGATGTGATTATTTGTGGTTATCAGGCTCAGGGTACTCCTGGGCGACTCTTGGTCGATGGCGCTAAAAGCTTAACCATCAGTGGCGAAAGCGTTAATGTTGCTGCTAGGTTGCATACAGTCGGAGGGTTGTCGGCTCATGCGGATCAAGCTGAGTTGTTGCACTGGTATCGACATTTTAATGACTCCCCACCAGTGATCTTAGTGCATGGAGAGGTTGAGGCGCAGAAAGTGTTGTTAGCACAGTTGAATGCTGATCCTAGCTTAGCACCGAGTCAGAGTGTGATAGCCGAGCAAGGAGACTGCTTAGATCTTACTCAACTACCTCAGTTTGTCTGGTCGCCGAACTCTATCGATAGTCAGACTCTAGAAGAATGACGCTAGGCGAGTGAACCGCAAGATGTAAAATTGATGTAATGGATGGTACTATCTCGATACATTAATGTCATATGTTGAGTGCATCGCTTGTCACCTAAGTGGTTGTTATTTACTGTTTTAGCTTTAAACCTTGCTCCAGCATATGGGGAGGATACTCCTGTGCGTGCTCCTAAAGAAGCGAGGAGCGCAGAGGTTAAGCCTGAAGTGCACTCCACTGTTGATGCTCAACCTGAAAAGACTAAGTCTGCAGAAGTTAGGCTGACTGAAACTAAGAATATTGAAGTTAAATCAGCAGCAGTAGAAGCCAAGCTAACACCAGAAGATGATCCCTGTTATAGCCAGTCACAGATGGAAGGAGCGATAGATAAAGCATTCGATTACCTCAACACTAAATTCTGTCAGCCCGCCATCTGGTTCGATAGCTTTTTTGTAGATGAGCGAGTCGAAGAGGATGCCAGAGCAGGCACCATTGTGCGCTGGTATAACGACTTTGCTTATTACGAAAAAGAGGGGTTCAAATACCGAGCGAATCTCAATGCCAGATTAAATTTACCTGGCGTAACCAAGCGCTTAAAGTTTATTTTAGACTCGACAGGGGAGGATGATCCGTTCGCCTTTATTAGATCACCAGATGACAATAATGAACGAGATATCGGTCTTAGATATGATTGGTACGCCAAAGATCGTGTCAGTTTCAATATTAAGGCGAATTTCAAGCCTAAGGTCGAAGCGAGATGGCGTTACACTTATCCTCTTTCAGAGAGTACAGTGACTCGATTGACTCAAAAGCTGTATCAAGAGAAGAAGGTTACGGGTGAGTCAACCGAGTTTGATATTGAGCATGCCTTTAACGAGACATTTGTTGGTCGTTGGAGCGCGGTGGCGCAATATGAGAATCGAGACAATGGTTGGGAGTTT
This sequence comes from Shewanella schlegeliana, assembly GCF_016765635.1. Taxonomy (GTDB): domain Bacteria; phylum Pseudomonadota; class Gammaproteobacteria; order Enterobacterales; family Shewanellaceae; genus Shewanella; species Shewanella schlegeliana. The sequence continues at coordinate 78,457 of NZ_JAESVD010000008.1, read as the reverse complement.
GGCTCTAGCGTTAAAGTCTATCAATACATCAATAACAAGCAGGCGCTGAGCTATCAGGCGAGCATCTATGGCGTCGATGAACCCTATCATTACGTTAAGAATGCCAGTGTCAGTATGACCTACAGACAAAATTTTGCTAGGAACTGGTTATTCTTTGCAATTACGCCTGAATACAATTGGAGTAAAGAGGATGAATTTTCCGAGCGGGTTAATCAGTTTGTCCTTACCTTTACCATTGAGATGCTGTTTCAGAATGTCTAGTTAAACATTAGCCAAGAATGAATGAGCTTAGCTAAGCTCATCTGTAGGAATATTGGTATCTAGAATAGGACTGTCTAGGCTTTCATTTGCCACTTGTTGCTTGGGTGCTTCAGCAATAAGCTCTGCCAGAATAATCAAACTATCCGTGTAAGAAAAGCCATAACCGTAGCCCCCCTCGGTTGTAACCCCATTGCCGAGTAGGTGTGGATCGCTGAAGTGGTCTTTAAAGGCAAAGTCCCCAGAGGTCACTGGCGTTATCTGTACCACCTTATAACCGTCTTGGTTTAGCGTTTCGAGTGCCTGCTGCAGGTCTGCATTGAGTCTATCACTATCAATCTTGCAGGTGGAGTATTCAAAGTCTGAGGTTTTTGGCTTAGCTGCCCACATCTCTTCGCGCATATCCGTTTTAATCTTGGCGAAATAACTCTTAACCAGCACAATTTTTTGCTTCATTGGGGCGACCTTTACCTTATCGCTAATTTATTTACAGTTTATAGGTATCTATGGCTCCAGAGAGTACCCTATCAAAGGCTGCAGGTAAATGTTGTTAATGGTGCCTATTCAATGGGTTTCGTTATCAATGTCGATAGTTTTTTTAACGTTTTAAAGGGCTGGAGTTGATTGCAATTTAAGCGGTTATTTACAGGTAAACCTTGTGTTGATTCAGGCTTTTGAACAGGCTTTATTTCGTGTTTTGTTGAAAAAAAGTCTTGTAATTGTTATTGTTTTGCGGTTGAAGCTCCAGTTCGAATCATCTTTTAGGCGGCTAAGTTTAGTCACTAGCCATTAAATATGAGTGAGTCGTAAGCTAGTGTGAACTTGTTGTTTAGCGATATAGGAAAAGAGCCCTTATTATGTCTAATGCATTGGATCTGAACTCCATCTCGGAGTTAAAGCTCCATATAAAAACCTTTGATGAAAAGCTTAACGAGCAGTTTTTAACCCTGCCAGTGCAGTCTTTGCTGAAAAGGCGGGCGAAGCATATAGACGAGATGTTGGTATCACTGTGGAAGATGTACCATCTGCATAATACCTCAATGTCACTCAATGCGGTGGGAGGATATGGTCGAAGGGCACTACACCCTAGGTCGGATATCGATTTAGCCATTATTGTCGAACAAGAGTTAACCCCGCAACAGCAAGAACAATTATCCCTCTTTCTCACCCGCCTCTGGGATTTTGGTTTAGACATTGGTCAAACCGTAAGAACACTTTCTGAATCTATAGCGTCTGCAAAATCAGATATTACCATCGCGACAAATCTGCTCGATATTCGCTGTTTAGTGGGTTCCAAGAAACATGCGCAATCCATTAAAGAGCAGCTCTATCAAGATGAGTTGTGGACCAGTTTGTCCTTCTACGACGCTAAAATGGATGAGCAGCTGCAACGACATAACAAAGCACAAAATACTGCGCTGTATTTAGAACCTAACTTAAAGAACAATCCTGGTGGTCTGCGCGACGTACACACTATCATGTGGATTGCACAGAAACACTTTTCATTAGCCAATGCCAACGCATTAAAAACAATTGGCTTTTTACAGCAAGACGAAGTCTATGAGCTGCTAGAGGCCTATGACTTTATCTGTCGAGTTCGGTGGGCTCTGCACTGTGTAACTCAGTCTGCGCAAGATGTACTGCTATTTGAGCATCAGGCGGCTGTGGCCGAATTTATGCATTTTGGCCAAGGTGACAATAGTCAGCTCGCCATTGAGCGTATGATGCGCCAGTTATTTAGGGCTATGACCCGAGTGCGAGAGCTAAACCAGATCATCTGTGACTCTTTTAGGCTCGACACCTTAAATGAAACTGAGCGCAGCAACCTCGACTCAATCGATAAATACTTCAGTGTCTGCAATGGACTCATTGAGGTGAAATTTACTCAGGCCTTCATCGACAAACGCCAAGTCATGCGGATGTTTAAACTGCTTGCCGAGAATGACAATATCGAAGGCATAGCGCCGAAAACTCTGCGACTGCTCAGGCAAACTAGGCGTGGTTTACTCGGTGAGCTTCAGGATTATCAAGGGTGCCGAGAAGAATTTTTAGCCATCTTGTCTCACCCAAAGGGTTTGCGAAAGTGCTTGGGGCTGATGCATAGATACGGCGTGTTAGCGGCCTACTGCTCACAGTGGCATGCCATCGAAGGGCAGATGCAGTTTGATATGCATAACGCCTTTACCGTGGATGAGCATACCTTTAAGGCGATTCAATATATCGACAGTTTCGCGCTCAACAAGAAGAACAGCCTTACCTATACGATTTATCAAAATATCAGTAATCGCTTTGCCTTAGTGTTTGCAACCCTGTGTCACCATCTCTCAGGTAAGCAAACCATAGAAAACAGTGAGCTGAGCGCCATTCAAGCAAAAGAGCTAGCGGAAGAGCACTTGCTAAAGGGCTCTACGACTTCGCTTATCTATTGGTTAGTTGCAAACCAAAACCTGTTGATCAGTGCGATTCAGACCCAAGATATTAGTGAGCCGGATGTGATTAAACATCTCGCTAAAAGCGTAGGCTCACAAGATAAGCTTAATGCGCTGTTCCTATTTACCATCGCGGATATGATGGCAACCAACGAGAGTTACTGGAACGATTGGCAGGAGAGCCAGTTGACGCTCTTGTATATGGCGATCCGTGATGCATTAAAGCAAGGGATTGAAAATATATTCGAGGTTCGCACCGTTATTCGTGAAAACCAGGCCGATGCTAAACCTCTATTGCTGCAACAAGGGATAGATGAAACGCGGCTGAGCGCCTTTTGGCATACTCTACCGAATAACTTCTTTAGTAGTAACTCGGTAGCGGATATCGTTGAGATCACTCAGCATATTCTCACCACTGAGCCGGGGACAACCCGAGTGTTTGCAGGCCAGAACAGTGACCATGGCTTTACCAGTCTCTTTGTCTATACCCAAGACAGAGCCAAGTTATTTGTGGATCTGTTTAAGACCTTAGCTAGCTCAAAACTTAAGGTGAAAGATGCACAGATGATGCAGACTAAAGATGGTCGAGTATTGGAGATCATCAAGGTGCTGGATCATAAGGATGAACCCATTGATGATGAACCGCGTATTGAGCAGATCATCAAACGAATTTTCCGTGCAATTGAGCGACGCGAGAGGCCGAGAAAGTTGATGACGCCAAGAGCATTAAAAAACTTCGATAGCCCACCCGTGGTCACCGTGCTGCATACGACCAAGAAAAACCGTGCCTTACTCAAGGTGAACAGCCTAGATGACCCTATCTATCTAGAGCAGATCTGTAATTTATTGTCTGAGCGTAATCTGGTTATTCACTCCGCAAAAATCAGTACCCTAGGTGAATGTACCGAGAATGTATTTATGGTCTCGAACGCCGAGAAAACGGTCTTTGGTCATGACGAGCAATTAAAGCTGGTGGATATTATCGAGGAGGAGATCGCCTAAAAGCTGTTAGAATAGCTCGCTATTGTATTGGCTGCTTAGGAGATAGGCTTGAAGCTAGTGTTGTTTGATTTTGATGGCACCTTGACCCATCAAGATATGTTTACCAAGTTTATCCTCTATTCGGCAACGCCACTTCGCCTCTTACTTGGCATAGTGTTTATGTCGCCGCTCTATCTACTTTATAAATTAGGGGTTATCCCCGCGCGAAAGCTGAGGCCATTTGTGAGTTTTTTTGCCTTCGTTGGGCGCAGTGAACAAAAGGTCACCGCGATAGGTGAAGCTTATGCTCGCTATGTTATTCCTTCCTGTTTAAGAGTCGACATGCTGCAAACCCTAAAACAGCATCAAGCCGATGGCGCGACCATAGTGTTGGTTTCGGCCTCGTTGGATCTATACCTTAAACCTTGGTGTCAGATGATGGGCATTTCACTCATCTGCAGTGAGATGGCAATTGACGGCAATCGCTATAGCGGTTATTACAGCACTGGAGACTGTAGCTGTGAGGCAAAGGCCTATAAGGTATCACAGGAGTTTGATTTAAGTCGTTATAGCCAGATCTACGCCTACGGTGATACCAAAGAAGATCTTGCCATGTTAGCGCTGGCCGATAAAGCCTTTATGGGAGGAATAGCGCAATAAAGGTTTGTATCTATTCACTCTTAAATAAAAAAGCCCTGATGCTTTCCTCAGGGCTTTTTTAAACCTAATGTATTAACCGTTTATCATGTTTCTAAAGATTGGTTAGCACTCAGTGGACGACTAAGGCGCCATGAAGCCGGAATACTTAACCCCTGTTAAGCGTGCCATCTCAATGTGCCAGGTGGCTAAATCATCTTTATTAAACTGGCACAAATCGTTGTGACCACAAGCACGGGCCATCACTTGCATCAGTTGAACTGACGCTTCAAAAAAGTTCTGTAACTGTTTGGCTGATTTATCAATGTTAAGCCTTTTTCGAAGCTGCGGATCTTGAGTGGCGATGCCTGCAGGACAGTTGTTAGTATTACATATACGCGCGGCAACACAGCCAATGGATTGGATTGCGCTATTCGATATTGCAACTCCGTCTGCACCTAAGGCTAGCGCTTTAACAAAGTCGATAGGAGTGCGTATTCCTCCCGTCGCGATTAGCGTTACTCGACCACTCTCACCTTGCTGCTCAAGATACCGCCTTGCTCTAGCAATCGCTGGAATGGTAGGAACGCTGATATGGTTGCGAAAAATTTCAGGTGCAGCGCCCGTGCTACCACCTCGGCCGTCCAGTATGATGTAATCGGCACTGGCGTCGAGGGCGAACTGAATATCGCGTTCGATATGATTCGCACTGAGTTTAAAGCCTATGGGGATCCCCCCCGAAACCTCTCGGACTCTATCGGCAAAACGCTTAAAGTCGGCGCTACTGTTTAGGTCTATAAAAGTAGGAGGAGAGATGGCATCTGTGCCCTCTGGTAAGCCACGAACTTCAGATATTTTACCCACATTCTTGCTCGCGGGTAGATGACCGCCAGTACCTGTTTTAGCCCCTTGTCCGCCTTTAAAATGAAAACTTTGCACTTGGTTAAGTAAGGCCTCTTTATAGCCAAACTTTGCACTAGCAAGTTCATAGAAGTAACGAGAGTTTTCGGCTTTCTCTTCTATTAGCATGCCTCCCTCGCCAGAGCAGATCCCGGTACCTGCAAGTTCGGCACCACGGGCGAGCGCGATTTTGGCTTCCTCTGATAGGGAGCCGTAACTCATATCCGAAACGAACAGTGGAATTGCTAACTTAAGTGGCTTTCTTGCTTGTGGGCCTATGATTAACTCGGTGGCTACCTTGGCATCTTCCATTAACGGTTTGGTTGCCATTTGCGCCACCATCAATTGTAAATCATCCCAGTGTGGTAGCTCGTTACGCGGAACGCCCATCGCCGTCATCGGGCCGTGATGACCCACTTTAGATAAACCCTCTCGCGCCAGTTGATGGATATACTCGAGGGTTGGCTCTGCTGCTGTATTTTTAGCTTGAGGAGTGGTATCGGCGGCTAGGGCAGCCTCTGGAGCTTGCTTGCCAACATCCACTTGAGAAAACTGTTCATGTGAGCCATCACAAAAAGGTTGGTTTGCACTGTGTTTACACTGACACAGGTAGGCATCTTCACTTTTGTCGGCAGTAAATGCCAGAGGTGTAAACTCAGTACCTGCATGGGAACCATCACAAAATGGCTGGCTTTTCGAGCGGCCGCAGCGACAATAATAATACTCTTTACCCTTTTCTAGGCTGACTTTTATGGGTTTATTATCGGCAATGATAGGTTTCATGTTTCTCCCCTCTTAAGATGGGCTCGCTATAAGTTCTTTGCAGGCATCAGCTTAAAGCATAGTCATAAATTAATATTGATGGAGACCCTTGCTTAAGCATTTTTGTATGCGAGTGGCTAGTCGCGTGCTTTATCGATAAAGATGATAGTTACTTTAGTAATCTTGAATGTTTGACGTTTGCAGGTTAAGTTTTGAGCGTTATTTTTTTGGGAAATCTTTCAATGAGTGAGTTTAATGGTTAGCTTGACGACTTATGTCATGAGAAAGAGGCATGTGTAAAGAGGTCATAAAATGGGTCTGTTAAAAAAGGTATGTGTGCTTATCTGTATCATCTTCTCCTCAATGTTAAACGCACAAACACCAGATGGGCCGCCATCGAAGGGTGCTAAGGAACAGTCCGGTGCTATAGGCACCTTTACTTTTAAACCTACTGATTGGGTTGCAGGGGAAACCACTTGGTGGAAAGACACTGACGGTGTCGCTCCCGGTATTGCTGGCTGTCATTTGGCGACTGATGAGGAGGGGAGTTTTAATGGCAGGAGTTTTGGTGAAGCCTGTTTAGCAAATGGTTTGCTGGTGGAGTCTAACCCGGGTAAAGGCGTGTTGCACTCTCATAGAGATGATACTGGGCATCCGGACATTTTCGACTGCAATGCTTGGTGTATGGGTAAGGGCAGTAGCAGTGGCGAGTGTGTTGTTGCCAAGGTAGAACCGTGTGGAGCATCTGCTAGGTGTCAATGCCAATAGATGTTGTCATTGGCTAATTTTAGAGCATCAACTTTTCCCACCTTACATTGTTTAAAAAGTTATTTAACAGAATGATTTTTTAAAACGGCATTCAGTAATGTCAAAACGCAGCCAATAGGCTGCGTTTTTTATGCTAGAAATATTATAGGGTGTTTGTTTCGATAAGTTGAAATTTTTGATTACTTAAAGGTCTGATTATCTGTTTTATCAAGGCCTAATCGGTAAGCATATCGCTACATATATTAGGCTATTTACTTGACCTTATTCTAATGTGTCGTATTTTGTGTATTAGGTGCCTTTGTTCCAAAGCTTAAATTTTTGTATTAAAAAGGTCGCATTATGGATAGCTTAACCTTTTCAGTTAAACATCGGGATAAAGATCGTTTGGATCTATACAAGCATAGGCGTGTACTGGCTTTCATTCTGCTTGTCACCCTTGTTACTTTTGTCCCCTTGGGGATTAAAAACCTCTTTATCGGTGAGCTTGGCTTAGGCTTTTTTCTGTTGGCTTTTGAGCTGAGTTTAATTATCGAAGTCATCGCTATTTTTCGTTTAAAGCGTCAACTTATCGGGTATTTCCCCCCACTGTTTTTACTGTGTATATCGATAGTGTTGAGTATCCATACTTTCGGTACGTTAGCGACTTACTGGGTGTTTCCTGTCGTTATGACCATAGTGTTTATGGTGCCAAAAAAAATGGCGATGTTGACCAATGCACTGATTATTTTCGGCTCGGCGCTAGCAGCGATTCCACATCAAGCTTATATGGTCACTCTACGATATGTCTTGGCGCTGCTGATATGTGTATCTATTGCGCATGTTGTGATTGGAGCTATGCGAAAGTTACAACGAGATTTGCGTGAACTCTCAATAAAAGATTCATTAACTGGAGCGTTGAACCGTTATCAGATGGATGATTCCTTATTGATGGCAAGTGAAAACGCCAAGATGGGGCTGGGAACCTGTATTGCCCTCATCGATATCGATAACTTTAAGCTGGTGAACGATCTACATGGTCATGATATGGGTGATAAAGTGATAAAGGTTGTCGTCGAACGGATTAATATGAATTGCAGAAAGAGCGACCTGCTTTTTCGCCTCGGAGGCGATGAATTCTTGCTGTTATTCGACAGCACCAGCGTTGAGAGCGCGGTGGCAGTGGCTCACACGATCAATAACAAAGTGATTGAGGGCATAACCAAGCTATACCCCGAAGCCTCAGGAGTGACACTTAGCATAGGTATTGCTGAATCTATCGCAGCTGAAGAGCCTGAGCTTTGGGTTAAACGTGCCGATTTAGCCCTATATGATGCGAAACACTCGGGAAGAAATCAGATAAAGGTTTATGCGCCTGAGCACAGTCGTACCACTTCAAAAGCGGTTATAGCAGCATTGGGTTAATAGATATTCAGATTGTTTTTTGCCATTAGCAGCGATAGAACGTCACTCATAGACAGGCCTTTAGCCCAAGTTTATGCATGATGACAAAGTCCTGAAAAGGCCATGCTATAGGGGCTTGATGGTTGTCGACTAGTTGTGTGATTAGTGAATGAATTTATTTTATTTTGTGGGTATATTTTTATATTCCAATTGCAAAATTTGGTGTAAATTAGCGACACCATATCTAGTACAACTTGTATTGATAGATAGATGCCATAGTCCGATTTAGGTCATATTTCACCTAAGTCATTGTGTTGTTTATTTTGAATACTCTACACCTCCCCAAGCCACCATCTGGCCCAAGATCTTTAGAGCATTCCGTTTTATAAAGAGATCCCATTGAATATTCTATTTTTGATGTACCCGTGGTCTACTATTGTGCCTGAAACCGACACCACACTGAGGTTAATTCATGAGTGTGTTGCAAGGGGGCATACCGTTGCGCTGGCTACCACAAGTAATTTAACCATGCGTGACTCTGAGGCGAGTGCGTTTTGCCAAGTATTCAATAAAGAGCAGCCTACGCCGAGCAATATTGTCTCTTTCTATAAGAAGGCTGAGTTTAAAAAGGTGCAGTTGCCGCTTGCAGGGTTTGACAGCATCTTTATGCGTGCGAGCCCACCGCTCGACCCGATTGCGCTCAACTTCCTCGATTCGGTACGCGATGATGTGTTTATCATGAACGACATCGATGGCCTGCGTATTGCCAATAATAAGCTGTATACCGCGTCATTTGATGATCCAAATAATACCTTCATTCCGGTCACTCATGTATCTAAGACGCCAGAGTATTTAGAGCAGGTACTGCGTGAGTCCAAGACCGATAAGATGATCATGAAACCCTTAGATGGTTTTGGTGGTCAGGGGGTTATTCTCGTTGAGAAAGCGGCGCAGAAGAGTTTCCACTCGCTGCTGCAGTTCTACATCAATAGTGGCAAAGGTGGTAATTACGTTATTTTGCAAGAATATGTTGAAGGCGCCGAAGAGGGCGATGTGCGTATTCTCATGCTAAATGGTGAGCCTATTGGTGCGATGAAGCGTGTGCCAGCACCAGGTGAGGTTCGCTCAAATATTCATGCCGGTGGCAGTGTGGTGAAGCATGTGCTGACTAAAAAAGAAAAGGAGCTGTGCAAGCATATAGGACCTAAGCTTGTGCGTGATGGTTTGTTCTTTGTCGGCATTGATGTGATTAACGAAAAGTTGATTGAAGTAAACGTGCAAAGCCCTGGTGGCATCATGCGTATCAACAAGTTAAACAGCGTTAAGCTTCAGAAGAAAGTTATTGATTTTATTGAAGGTGTAATCGATGCCAAAGAAGCATTGAACACCAGAAAAACTGAATTTAGAAAGGCGATTGAAGATGCTCAGGTTATCTGAAAAAGAGTGTATAGCGTTAATTAATAAAGGCGAATGCTTCCATGCGGAAGTTGAAGCAGGTTCATTTACAGTAAAGATTGATGAATACTCTCCGTTTGTGTGTACCGCTATTCATAACGGTCACCATTTACGTGATGAGCTGAAAAACAACTGTAAATTAACCGCTGAGGAGCGCCTATACGCTGAGGCACCCTATACCGCTGACATGTTGTCCTCTTTCCCGATCGTATTGACTGGTAATGACTCACGTTTTGAATATGACTTGAATCGCCCAAAGTCTCATTCAACCAACTATAAGACGGCTTGGAAAAAACCATTAACCACTAAGCAGCGTAATGAAAGCCATGCTAAGCATCAGTCTTTCTATAATGTACTGAGCGCCTTGGTTGCACGTTTAGAGAAGCAGTTTAATAACAGTATTGTATTTGACGTGCACTCATATAATTACCAGAAAATTGAAGGTGATACACCGACCTTTAATATTGGTACCAGCCAGATAGATATTGAGCGCTGGGGCACGACCTGCCAGAGTTTTGAGAAACAGTTAAGCAAGATTGAGCTGCCAAACCTTGATGTTCGCGCCGCACGAGACGAAGTTTTCCAAGGCCGTGGTTATCTTATCGCCCATGTGAACGCCCATTTCGACCACACGCTAGTGTTACCACTTGAAGTGAAAAAAGTCTTTATGGATGAAACCACAGGTGAGTTATACCCGCTGGTTTTAGAAGAGCTTAAGGCAGGGGTTAAGCAAGCTATCTCAGAAACTGCGGCTTACTTTATGCGCCGTTTTGGTAAGCGCAAGTCAGTAAGAAATGTCGATCTGCTGTCATCAACGCTGCCACCTGAAATACTGTCGCTTGATAAGAGCCTATTTAAGCTGGCCAGTAACGTTGCGACGCTGAAATATATTAACCCGATTAATATTGCCAGTGAGCGTAAAAAGTTCTTGGCGCGTAAAGGTGCTGCTGCGCCTGAGTTTAGCTACAAGCAGCTAAACCTGAATCCATATCAGTTCCGTGAGCAGTTATATAAGCTGCCTGTCTCTAATATCATGGACGCCGATATTCAGCAGCTTTATCGTCACGTGATCGATAACTTAGCCACTAAAATTGATCTTTTATGCTCAATTGGAACAGACGAGTTTGTCTATAACTCGCTTAAGTATTACGGCCAGCCAGATAAAGAAGATATCGCCAATGCCGAGTTCCTGTTGCGTGCACCTGATATCGAGGGGGATGACGAGGAAGCGATTTATGATTCTGCCTATGCGGTGAAGTCATTCCAAAAGCAGGCCGATGAATGGGGCCTTAAGTGTAAGGTTGAAAAATCGACACGTATCGTAGCTAAGGCGATGGTAAACAACGAGCGCGGCAGCCTGTTAATCAACAAAGATGCCATGTTTACCAGCAAAGAGTTAGTCGCTTTTGCTTACCATGAGCTAGGTGTGCATATGCTCACCACTGTGAATGCTCGTCGCCAAAAGCTAAGAGTGTTGTCACTTGGTTTAGTGGGCAATACCCATACTCAAGAAGGTGTGGCGATTTATAGCGAATATTGCTCGGGCAACTTAACCCTTAATCGTCTTAAGATCTTGGCGCTGCGCGTTATCGCGGTGAACTTGATGCTAGAGCAGCGTGACTTTTCGATGACCTTCCAAACGTTGAAACGTGAATATGGTCAAACCACAGAGCAAGCCTTTACCTTAACGACTCGCGTTTATCGCGGCGGCGGTTTAACTAAAGACTTTCTCTACCTCAAGGGCTTTAGAGATATCGTTAACTTAAGTAAAACCACCTCGTTAGATAACTTATTAGCGGGTAAAGCGGGGACGCTGGATTTACCTATTCTGAACGAAATGGTTGAGCGTAATATGTTAGAGCGTCCTACGCCATTATTTGAGCTTAAGCACAAGTCGACACCTGAGACAGCCGTAATCGATTACCTTATTTCAGCAATTCGTTAATCCAGTTTGCTGCTAATCGATAGTTGATAGTTGATAGAAAGTCGAACGCCTTGCTGCTGATGCCGCAAGGCGTTTTTTTATCTATGGCGGTTAGAGCTGAGACGGAAAAGCAGGTGCTAGGGAAAACAAAGCTGATCGGCCTGCGGCCTAACGGAATGCTCAGAAGGTTCGAGGTTCTAGGAAAAGCAAAGAAAGGTCCTAGGAAATGCAAAAAGCAAAGACGATGAAAGCTGAGACGGGAAAAGCCGGTTAAAAGCAGGGAGAAGCGGTGTTTGTTGTAGGTCGGGCTTTAGCCCGTCACGCTTTTGATTTTCCTAGCAGGGCGAAGCCCGTCCTCGCAGCGAAGCGACCTAGAACCTAGGGCCTAATAGATGTAGATGTCCTCTCTCAATTCCAACTTGAATCTTAAATAGACTGCTTTATGCTGGTTTTAGAACCTAGAACCTAGAACCTAGAACTTAATTATAAAAGTAATTAAAAAAGGACAGGTATGTCGATGAAAGTGACTCAAACTATCAGTTTGTTGATGTCTGCTCTTATGCTGGTAAGCAGTGCTCAAGCACTTGAAGCCGAAAAGGTGGCTAGTGGGTTGAGTGTGCCTTGGGGCTTAGCCTATGTTGACCCGCAAACCATGCTGGTGACAGAGAGACAAGGCGTGGTAAAGCGTGTAAACCTTAAAACGGGTAAGCATCAAACATTGTTTACGCCAGAAGGTGTGTGGGCCCAAGGGCAGGGCGGTTTACTGGATATCGCACTATCTCCTTTTGAAGCTAACAAAGTTTACCTGACTTACAGCAAAGACATTGGTGGCGAGGGCGCCACGACACTTGCTCAAGCGACTTACAAAAACGGTAAGCTTACTGATTGGCTAGATCTGTTTGTATCAACTTCGCGCACAGATACCAGTAGGCACTTTGGTAGTCGTATTACCTTTGATAAGAATAGTCTCTACTTCTCAATTGGTGATCGTGGTGTACGTGATAATGGCCAAGATACGCTAACTCATGCAGGTTCCATTTTACGCTTGAAACCAGATGGCAGCACGCCTAGCGATAACCCTTTTATTGATAATAAAGCCGTGCTTGATGAGATCTGGAGCTACGGCCATCGCAACCCTCAGGGCTTATTTTTTGATACTCAAAGCCAAAAGCTGTGGTCAATTGAGCATGGCCCACGTGGTGGTGATGAGATCAACTTAATTAAAAAAGGGGCTAATTATGGGTGGCCAGTAACCTCCCATGGGAAAGAGTATTGGGGACCAATAAGCGTTGGCGAGGGTAAATTAAAAGAGGGGATTGAACCGCCAGTAAAGGTGTATGTTCCTTCTATTGCCCCAGGCAGTCTGGTGATGTATCACGGTGATAAATTTCCAGAGCTTGATGGTAAGTTATTGGCGGGGGCATTAAAGCTGACCCACATCAATGTGGTGACGATTAACGACGTAGACAAAGCGGTTGCTGAGCAGCGGCTCATGTCAGAGCTAGGCGAGCGAATTAGAGACATTGAAGTGTCGCCACAAGGGGATATCTATTTCAGTACCGATAGCGGCAATCTTTATAAGCTTAAGCGGTAAAGAAGGTGCTAGGTTCTAGGAAAAGCAGGTCCTAGGAAGAGCAAAGACGGGAAAAGAAAAGACGAACGGCCTACGGCTTTACGAACGTGACTGCGTCACTTACGGAACGCTGCGCTAACGGAAAAGCTGGAAAAAGCTGAGAAAGGGCCTAGGCTCTAGGAAAAGATGGTCCTAGGAAGAGCAACGACGAACGGCCAAAAAACATATTCTATTCTGTAGGTCGGGCTTAAGCCCGTCAAGCTTGTGCTTTTCCTAGCAGGGCGAAGCCCGCCCTCGCAGCGAAGCGTCCTAGAACCTAGGTTCTATAAAGGATCTTTATCACATGCCAACCGAACTTTGTTTTCACTAGATGCGGGGTGATTAACTCGCCTGTGAAGCAGACTTTATCAAATTGAGGCACCATCTGCCCTTTCTTAAATTCGCCTAAACTGCCGCCTTTTTTGCCCGATGGGCAGGTAGAGTGCTTCTTGGCGAGTACGTCGAATTTAGCCCCTTTGTTAAGCTGCTTGATAATGTCTTCGGCAAGTGTTTGGTGCTTAACCAAAATGTGTAGTGCGGCTGCGGTGCGTGCCATGATAAGGCCTATATGATCTGAAACTAATGTGGGCGATTATATCGCTTATGGCATCGCCTAAGCTAGCCTTAAGGCGAAGCGGATAATTTGTGGCGATGGATTATCGCGATAGAATTATAGTAATTGCTAGTCAGGATCGGTTATCGCTTTATAATTGATGCCACAAAAACTCAGAACTTTACCAACAGGGAACTCATAGGTGCTAAAAAGCCGCAGCTACAAGCGTATAGGTCCCGATTACCGCTTCGACGAGCAGGTCAGCTTTGTCGATATCAAACAGGTATTTGGTCTTGGCCATATCCGCCTAGGTAAGTGGGTTGAAAATGAGGAGCGCGACAAGGCTGCTAATCTGATTTTTGACTCTTTGGCCGACTTGGCTTTTATCTTAAAACTTCCCCCTAAGGCGCTGGGGCTGCGCGAAACCTTGAACCTTGCCTTTGGCAGTGGCGGTCAAAAAGGCGTACAAGCCCATTATGCTCCGCAGCGGCGTGAGCTAGCACTGGCTAAAAATGCCGGCGCGGGAGCACTGGCGCATGAGTTCTGGCATGCGTTTGACCATTACATCGCTTCTAAATCTTTTCATATCTCACCGCGAGGGATCTCTTTTGCCAGCCACAGCTGGATTGCCGATGTTAAACCGATTCAGCATCCACTTAACCGGCGTTTAGATCGTGTGTTTGAGGTGAGTATGCTCAGTGAAAATGGCGAGGATGGGTACGATTATGTTAATCGTGCCATTGCACTGGATAAACAGTATGGTACTCAGTATTTTTCACGGCCAACCGAGCTAATGGCGCGGGCGTTTGAGTCCTGCATCGAATCTTACCCAGATATCACTAACCCCTACTTGGTAGATGAAACGTTAAAGTCCCCCCTGTTTGATGCGGGTGGTTACCCGACCCTTGAGCACAGGGCGCAGATCTTCAATGCGCTTATCGCCTATTTTGAGCCATTAGGGGATGCATTGGGGCGGGAGTAACCCTTGTCTCAGTAACTTAAATCTCAGCAGGCCTGATGAAAAGGTTAACTCCCTTTTCATCAGGCTTGAGCGTTAGAAAATGACAGAATAGCCGACGTCTTTCGAGTCTGTCATTGCAAGGTCGGTAATTGATGTGCTGCCAGAGCTATTATATGGCGCAATCTTATTGGCTACTTTAGTGGCACCATTTGAGATCGCAAAATCGTGGAAACTCTGACCGTTACAGACCAGCCTTGGAAACACCCTGTGTTTGTTTATCTTATTTTCCTGCATGGTTCTGCTATAAAGAAGCAGGTTATCGCTTAAAGCAGTCTTACAGACGGCAATTAGCTTTTTCTCTAAATTGGGTTCCATTGCAGCTGATGCATTAAAGGTGATTGAGGTCAGTACAATCGCGGTTAATGGTAATAGTTTCTTCATCGGTTGCTCCTTGCGTTATGGACTTAAAATAGCTTTAAGTTATGCGTTTGCATGGAGGCATTTAAGCGCAAGGCAATGAAAAAAGATGTGCTAACTTTGTATTCAAATGTATCTTTATCTTATTTTCAATTCAGCCGATGTCTTGAGGTAACAGTGTGTGTATTTGGCGCTGATATGGATACATTTAGACACATAGCTAGCTTTGCTATTATCTCAGGACGGAACACAGTTAAAAAACAAAAAAGCCTGCAATGAGCAGGCTTTTTTTAGCATGATTGGCGTAGTGCTCCGCGTTTAAGCAGTTTTCACTTTCCAGTTCACCTCTTCACCAGCAAAGAATGGCACAATTGGGTTACCGTTTGGCAAGATGATCTCGCTCGGTACTGTCCATTTCTCTTTGACTAGGGTAACGGTACTGGTGTTGCGCGCTAGGCCGTAAAAATCTGGGCCATGCTTACTGGCAAAGCCTTCTAGCTTGTCCAGTGCACCTAAGTCATCAAATACCTGTGCGTATAGCTCTAATGCACTCCATGCACTGTAACAACCCGCACAGCCACAAGCCGATTCTTTACGATGCTTCTCGTGCGGCGCAGAATCTGTACCTAAGAAGAACTTGCTCGAGCCTGTCGCAACGGCTGCGCGTAGCGCCTCTTGGTGAGTACTGCGCTTAAGCACAGGTAAGCAGAAGTTGTGTGGACGAACGCCGCCAACTAGCAGGTCATTGCGGTTTAGCAGTAAGTGCTGCGGGGTAATCGTTGCCGCTACATTGTCAGCAGCCTCCATCACAAACTCAGCCGCATCTTTAGTGGTGATATGCTCGAATACCACTTTAAGAGTTGGGAATGATGCAACGATGCGCGCAAGGTAGCGTTCGATGAACATAGCTTCGCGGTCGAAGATATCGATATGAGATTCTGTCACTTCACCGTGAACCAGTAGCAACATGCCGTGCTTTGCCATGGCTTCGAATACTGGGAATAGCGCATCGAGGGCTTTTACTGCGGCGTCAGAGTTAGTCGTCGCGCCTGCTGGATAAAGCTTTGCGGCAACAACACCTGCGGCTTTGGCATCGATGATGTCTTGCTCTGTGGTGTTGTTGGTTAGAAAGATCGTCATTAGCGGTTCAAAGGTTGAACCCGCTGGTCGTGCCGCCAAAATACGCTCACGATACTCAGTTACCATCTTTGCATCGGTGACAGGTGGTAAAAGGTTAGGCATCACAATCGCACGTTGAAACAGGCGCGCAGTGGCGGGAACCGTTTCTTGTAACATATCGCCATCGCGAAAATGTAAGTGCCAATCGTCAGGGGTAAGTAGGGTGATCTGCGTCATTGTGGGTTCCTAAGCGTTTACGACAAAGTAAATAGGCTTTTTTATGCCTTTTCTTAGCCGGGTATTGTGCCTGAAATCGCACCCGCTTAACAGCTCAACCTCTACAGGACTGGATAAATACTGGCATTTTTAAAATGAACCCTTGTGCAATTTGTGTAGCTTGCGATAATTCTGTCGTAGAAAGAAGTGATAGCTGAGTGATATGCGTCTAGATAAATTTATCTGCAAGAGTACCGAGCTTAACCGCAGCCAGGCGAGTGAGTGCATAGAGCGGGCTGAAGTTAGTGTTAATGGTGAGGTCATCACTGATGTTCGCTTTCAGGTACATGAAAGCAATGAGGTGCGCTATCGAAGACAAAGGTTAGTCGCAAGGCCATCGCGCTATATCATGTTGCATAAGCCGCTCCATACTCTCAGCTCCAATGTTGATGGCGACTACCCAAGCCTATTCCGCTGCATCGATATTGAAAGGGTGGAAGACTTGCACATTGTTGGGCGGCTCGATGCCGATACCACGGGTTTAGTGTTACTGACCGACGATGGTCGCTGGTCATTCGATATTATCAGGCCCGATAAACAGTGCGAGAAAACATACCGAGTGACTTTGCGAGATCCCATTATTGATGATGCAGTAGAGATGGTTGCTAGGTTTGCACATGGGCTGCAATTGCAAAATGAGCAAGCACTTACCCTGCCAGCTAAGCTGGAGCTAGTGACTGAAAAAGAGGTGCTACTGACCATTACTGAGGGCAAATACCATCAGGTTAAGCGGATGTTTGCCGCGGTGGGTAATCGGGTCAACGGCCTACACAGAGAGAAAATTGGTGATTTGAGCTTAGATCTTAAGGTCGGTGAGTGGCGTTATCTAAGCGAGGGTGAGGTGCATCAATTGTCGACTCCGACGCCGCAATCGAAAGCCTAAAATAGAAAAGCCCTTAATCGATATCGATTAAGGGCTTTTTAATGGAGACTTTTCTCAACTGCAGACTTGTTTACTCTTCTAAGCTCTAGCCTATCAAACCTTAGTCAACCCAGTGCAATACATCACGCATAATCGACCAGCGTGGCTGCTCTTTTTCAGCGCCTTTACCGAGCATCCAGTAATCATAGATACCTTCTTGAGTACCATCGACTTTACGTAAACGCTGCCAATTGTTGATGTAGTTGAGCAGCGATTGGTTAGACTGCGCGACAGCGTACGCCACGGGATAATGGGAGTTACTCTCTAAAAGTGCAATGCCGTAACCCGGGAAGAACAGGGTCCAAGCAGAGCCAGCTTGGGCGCTAATGACCACCGCATCATACTTGTGCTTCTTCTGCCTAAAGAAGTCTTTATAGCCCTCTATTTTGACGAACTTAAGATTAGGGGCAAAGAGTTTGGCCTCCTCAATCGCATCGCTGTGTTCAACATAAGCGATAGTCATGTTATGCATCTCTTTGATTTTTTCGTTGCTCTTAAAGTCGTTCACCAGGTGGTCTTTAGTGGCGATGGCAAGGTTAAGCTCTAAAATGGGGTTAG
Source organism: Shewanella schlegeliana (assembly GCF_016765635.1). Lineage (GTDB taxonomy): Bacteria > Pseudomonadota > Gammaproteobacteria > Enterobacterales > Shewanellaceae > Shewanella > Shewanella schlegeliana. The sequence continues at coordinate 60,546 of NZ_JAESVD010000008.1, read as the reverse complement.
CATAGCTAAGTGCATCCATCTGCTCGATATCCATGGCGAGGCCAGACATGGCTATATCGAAAAATCCCGCCTTCAGCGATGCGGCTAATTGGTCTTTTTTAAAGGGAATAAATTCGATTTTAACCTTTAAGTCTTCGGCAAGTTTTGTGGCCATAGCGGTATCAAAGCCAACCAATTGCCCCGCGTTATTGTAATAACTAAAGGGCACATTACTGGGGATGTAGCCGACTCGGAGTGTGCCTGCATCTCGAATTGCTTGGACGCTGCGAATAGGTGTTGAAGGCGTTTTGCCTACAATCGGGAATTGCTTTTTAACCTTGGTCGGCACCTTATCGGCCACTTGCATATTAGCGATAACCCCACTGGTGATCTCTGGGCTATGGATAAATATCCCCATGCCGATGCGGCAAACAATCAAGGTCAACAATACGCTGGCGCCGATCCCTATGCCCATTTTTAGCAGCTGTGGCGGACGCAGCTTAAGTGACTTTTGAAACAGGGATGCCGTCAGCAAAGTCAGTACAAATAGGTTCATCACTGCGGCAATAGAATTAAACTTACCGGTAATAAAGCCTGACATGACAAATAGCTGGAACAGGTCGGCTGGCAGTTTGACTAAGTCGAGCATAAAGGGGATCGCGACATACACGCTGCCAAATAGCGCTAAAAGACCACTAATTGAAAGAGATGGAATACTGGCTACGTCCACTGGCGTGCCGTTAAACCAACCGGCAAAATAGACAAACATGATAACCGTTAACTTACCGATATTGGGGAAGGTGAAGGCAATCGGCACCAAAATTTCAATTAAGGTGGCACCGTCTTCACATAAGTCGTCGTGTTCGCGCATTACCTGCTTACACTCTTCAACAATCACAGGGATCACGATGAAGATATTACCCGTGGCAAAGGCGGTCACTAGGCTCGATTTCGAAATTCGTAGCGCTTGGGCAAAGGTGATCGGTGTTAGCGAGGCGACAATCCAGGGCAGCACCCAGAAGGTTAGCAGTAAACACAGTACAAAATAGCTGATCAGGTAAACCTGCATGCTGGCAAATTCATCCACGCCCATGGTACCTGCCGCCGAAGCGGACATGGCAAAAATACCGATTGGTAGAATTTTGACTAGCCCCTGAGTGATGCGCGAGAAGATCTCAGAGCTGGTGTGCATAAAGGTTAATATTTGCTGTTTATTTTCGCCCTGCATGCCAATCAGTGCTAGCCCCATAGCGATACTAAATACCACCATGGCAGGCACATAACCATCGGCCATCGACTCAAAGGGGTTTGATGGAATATATAGCTTAAAGTAATCGATAGGGGTGACAGGTTCGATACTGCTGGTACTAAAGAAGGAGGCCGATTCAATAACGGGGAAAGAGAGCGGCATCAAGGCGATCATGACGATGGCTAACAGCCAGAGCAGTAACATGATAAGGCCTGCGCGGCTAAAGATAAGTTTAGCGGTACTCTTTTGTAATTTGCCGATACCGCCAACCAGCGACACAACGATATAGGGCAGTACAGTCATCTGCATCAGCAGAATAACGCTAGTGCCAATGGTGCCCATCCAGCCAACGGACTCGCCGAAAAACAGGCCGACACCAAAGCCGACAAACATGGCTACTAACATCTGGGTTGAGCTGGTCATTGCAAGAATTTTCTTTAGCACACAATTCACCTAAGTTGTTTGTCCCCAAAGAATGCGCCTTGGCTCAATGTAACTTTGCCGTGGGGTAGGAAGGCTGATTTATTATAAGTTTTCCGCCGGTTAACTTTAAAGCGATAAATTTAAAAAATAGTCATAAAGATTAACATTGCCAGCTATTTATCTCCTTTCTTTATATCGTGAGAGGAAAAACGCTCGGCAGCGAGATCGATAAAGGCTCTGACTTTAGGTGATAGATGTTTGCGGCTTGGGTAAACCACGAAGACGTCGATGTCGGCACTGGGAAAGTTGTCAAAGAGGATCTCAAGCTGGTCGCTCTCGAGTGCACCTTGCATATAAAAACTCGGTAAGCGGGTTATACCATGGCCAGCCAAGGCCATGCTCAGCTGCATCTCGCCATTGTTACAGAGGATCTTAGGTCTAATATTCACTACAAAGTGTTTGCCATCATGATCAATATAATCCCATTTGCTTGGTTGTTTATGGTTGGAGTAACAGATCCCGTTATGGGTTTCTAGCTCTCTGGGATGGTGAGGCTTTCCGTGGCGAGAGATGTACCCTTTCGAGGCCACTGTATAGGCTTTACAGCTATAGAGTCTGCGGCTGATGAGGCTCGACTCTTCAAGCTGCGCCGATGCCCTAATCACTAAATCATACCCATCGGCAATCACATCGGTGCGCTTATCACTTAAATCTAAATCTAGGCTGACATTGGGGTAACGCTGCAGGTATTCGCTGATAATAGGCTTGAGGTGGTTCTGGGCAAAACCAACAGGGCAGCTGATCCTCAATACTCCGCGGGGGCTAATATCATGTTGGGTGATTAAGCCGATAGCTTGTTCTGCATCGCTTATTAGTTGTAGACATTGCTGGAAATAAGCCTCCCCCTCAGGGGTTAAGCCAATAGAGCGGGTAGTACGGTTGAGCAGTCGCACTCCGAGGCGCGCCTCTAGCTTATTGACTTCTTTACTCACATAGGAGGTGGAGTGTCCCAGCACCTCTGCTGCAGCCGAGAAACCACCACTCTTAACCACCTGTGTAAAAATCACGATACCGTCAAACAGTTTATTCATTATCACATCAATCGCCTGATTAAGAGTTGTATGGAAATAGTTATTGTCTTTTTAGGTTATTAATAACTAATCGTAACTAATATACACTGCTCTTCATCGGGTTGTCGCTCACAAGTTAATCTTCACATTAAGGCTAGCGGCAGCCAAATCAACTACTTTTGCAGGCATAACCTGCAGTGACTGAATAAGAGAGCCCAATTATGAAACTATTAGCCTTTGCAGCCAGCAGCAGTTCTAAGTCAATTAATAAGCAGCTCGCAAGCTATGCGGCATCGCTCGTAGACGGTGCCGACGTTGAGATCCTCGATATCAACGATTATGAAATGCCTATCTTTAGTCAAGATAGAGAAGAGGAGTTAGGTCACCCAGAGCTGGCACAAAAGTTCTTTGCCAAAATTGGTGAGGCCGATGCGATTATTATCTCTTTTGCTGAGCATAATGGCTCCTATACGGCGGCCTATAAAAACTTGTTTGACTGGACATCGCGTATCGATATGAAGGTGTTCCAAAATAAGCCGATGCTATTGTTAGCAACGTCTCCAGGACCTGGAGGTGCTGCAAGCGTCTTAGCGGCAGCAGCGGGCTCGGCGCCATACTTTGCTGCAGAGGTAAAAGCAACGCTGTCAGTTCCAAGCTTTTTCGATAACTTCGATATGGAGAAGCAGGTGCTTCGCAACTCAGAGCTAGAAGATAAGTTGAAATCGGCGTTAGCCTTGCTTTAATCGTTAATAAAAAGCGGATGCAGTGGATTCGCTTTTTTGACTCCCTTCGTAGACGCAGAACGGCTCAACCCTAGCTAGTCTTTGTTGCGCCGCTTTATTTCCCCCCCATAACCTTTCTGATTATTTTTGTTTTTAATGGTCTGCTGTAAACCAGAGCAAGCTCGCTCACTGGGTAAGGACTGATGTAATGAAAAACGCTATTCTAAAAGACTGCCTTCTCTGATGGTTAAGTTAGACATTTAACCGTATAGACGTCTATAATGCGCGCACTCTCTGAGATGATGCTTTGTCGCTCTGAGGGATAACAAGTATATAATTGAATAAAACAGAGTAATTTAGTCAACTTTATTGGTGCCTTATGTTGCAGCTGCAACTTATACCTATTGGTATTAGGGATAATCGGGAAGTCAGTTAAATTCTGACACTGCCCCCGCAACGGTGAATGGTGAGAGACGAGTGCGCCTTAATGGATAGGTGTTGTAAAGCTTGTACTCGTGTATTACTGAGTAATACAGAACCTAAGTCCGGAGACCGGCCAGCAAAGTGATTTCGATGATTTCGGCGGGCAGATCTCGAAATGCGGCAATTGAACGAACCCGTTAAATGGAGGTTTTTTCCATTTCTGGCTTGTATCACCGTGACGTTTTTGCCCCGTTTTCCTTTAGGAGTCAAAGGTAAATGGGAACACAACCATCTAAAATCGCACTGCTCGTGAGCAGTCTTATCAGTTTATCTGCATTTTCGGCGCAGGCCGAAGAAACCAATATCACCTCTGCAAACATTGATGAAACGATCACCGTAACCGGTTCACGTTTCGATAGAACGGCAGATCAGCAACTGACCGTTATCAATACTATTGAGCGCGAAGAGATTGTACGTTTGAATCCTAAGTCTGTTGCCGATGTTTTGGAAACACTACCTGGGGTGAGTGTATCGCGCAATGGTGGTGCGGGGCAGGCGACCTCAATTAGTATTCGTGGCAGCAATTCAAATCATGTTTTGGTGCTAGTTGATGGCGTTAAAGTTGGCTCCGCGACACTGGGCACCGTGAGTTTTAACACGCTTTCACCTGAGAACATCGAGCGTATCGAAGTGCTTAAAGGCCCAAGAGCCTCTGTTTGGGGGAGCGATGCGATTGGCGGCGTCATTCAAATTTTCACCCGTCAACTTAGTGGTGGAGAGTGGTTTGCTGGTGCGGAATATGGCAGCGATGACTACATTCGTGGCTCATTTGGCGCTGGTATGAGCCATGGGGAGGGGAGTACGACCATCGCGGTAAACCATGAGCAGTCTAAGGGCTATGATGTTTACAATGGTGCCGAGGTGGAAAATGACGATGACGGTTATAAACGCAACGCCCTTTCACTAAAAGGTTCACAGCAGATCAACTCGAATTGGCAAGCGATTTGGAATGGTCAGTACGATAAAGGCAATACACAATACGACGATATCTATGCGTCGGGTTCTGCCGATGAGTCTGACTATGAGAATTACCTGTGGAACCTTGCGGGTCAGTACCATAATGATAAGTTCACCAGTAAGTTAGCCTTGAGCCAGTCTCGGGATAATAACGAAAACTTCCGTGGTGACGACGCAAGCGTTGCCATTGCGGAATTTGAAACTAAGCGAGATCAAGTTAACTGGAGTAATCAGTACTTAGCTGCCGATGAGCTTACCCTAACAGGCGGTATAGATTGGTCTACAGAGCAAGTAAAAGGAGATTACGCTCAAGATCAGCGCGATATTTTTGCAGTCTATGCATTAGTACAAAAGCAGTGGAGTAAGCTGCTGGCTGAAGTTGCTGTACGTTATGATGATGTGGAAAATATCGATAATGAACTCTCCTATAATGCCAGCCTTGCTTATCAGTTTAATGAGCAATGGAGTTTTGCTGCGACAACGGGCACTGCGTTTAAAGCGCCGACCTTTAACGACTTATACTGGCCGGATTCAGGTAATCCTGAACTGCTCTCTGAAACGGCTGAAAGTTATGACCTCACTTTGCATTTTAATAACCAAGCCTTTCGTGCTTATATCAGTGTGTTCCAAAATAAGATTGATAACCTGATCGCTTGGGCCCCAACGGGTGAAAAAGATGATTTTGGCTGGGATATTTGGAAACCTGCCAACATCAATGAAGCCAAGATCACCGGGGTAGAGCTGTCGGCTCATTACCAGTTGTTTGGGCTTGACCATCAGCTGGGCTATACCTATCTGGATGCTGAAAATACGCAGACGGGAGAGCAACTTATTGGCCGCAGCGAGAACGAGTTTAACTATATGTTGAGCTACACTTGGCTGCAGTTTGATCTGCTGGCTAACTACCATTATCAGGGCAAACGCTATGCCGGATCTGAGCAGTTTTTAGATGCTTACCATAAGTTAGACCTCAGCGTTGGTTACCAAATTGATGATGCTTGGAGTCTAAGATTGAAGGCCAATAACCTGTTTGATGAAGAGATTATCTCAGATAAAAACTACTTTGGCCCGGGAAGAGAGTTGTTCTTTAGTGTCAGCTACCAAGCATTTTAACTTGATGGGATAACACTCTAAGCCAGACCTTGAGTCTGGCTTTTTTTATGTTATTTTTGGCTAATACCAATTTGATTTCAATCCATAAGGTTGACCGATGAAACGCCATTTTTCTTATCGCCGTGCAGTTAGGTTATTCCGTCTATTGGTTATTGTGCCTTTGCTATTATTACAAGCTTGTTCAGGCCCGAGCATTCCACCGTTAACAGAAAATGCGCGGGTACTAGCCTTTGGTGATAGCCTGACCTATGGTGTCGGTGCCAGTAAGGGGCTGGATTATCCAAATCAGCTTGCCGGTATTAGCGGCTATGAGGTGATTAATGCTGGTGTCTCGGGGGAAACCACATCTGCAGGTAAGCAGCGCTTAGCTGAGTTACTAGCAAGGCATAACCCTGAGCTATTAATCTTACTAGAGGGGGGCAATGATTTTCTTCGCAATCAGCCACAGGATAAGACCAAGGCGAACTTGGCGAATATGATTGAACAGGCTCAGGCAAAGCAGATCCCTGTGTTGCTAGTGGCGGTACCACAAAAGAGTTTATTCCTGTCTCCCTCTCCAATTTATGCCGAATTAGCCGATGAATACCAGTTAGTGTTAATAGAAGATACGCTAAGCAGCCTGTTGAAGAGCCCGAGTAAAAAGTCTGACGCAATACATTTAAATGACGCGGGTTATTTAGAACTCGCCCAGGCAATTTACCAAGCGATATAGTCACAGTCGTTACAGAGAGAGTTAAACGCCTCGTCCTATGGCTAGTTTGCAGGCTTTATCACAGTTTTGTTCGGCTTAGTTAAATTAATACGCCGAAAACATTAGAAACTTGATAAGGTAATGGCGTATATGGCTTGACCTTTAGCCTCAAATTATGGGTTAATTTATATAGAATTAGTTCAGATAAAACCAAGCTACTTTTGTGGTCTCCAGTTAGGAGCGTTAAGTAGTTTGCGGATCAATATTAGAAGAATAAGGTTTAACGTTTCCCATGACAGATCTTGAGCAGCAAGTATTTACTCAAGTACGTGCTATTATCAGCAATGAAGAGCAGGTAATAGGTCGTAGAGGGATCCTTATCCCTTTGAAGAAGGCTATCATAGCAGACGGCGATATCCGCAATGTCATCGACATCGTCTCGTCAGATCCTGCCTTATCTGCTCACCTGTTATGGCGTAGCAGCAGTGCAGACCACGCAACGCCTCAGTCGACAAAAAATCGTTCATTAAAAGATGCTTTAGTGCGATTAGGTCAGGTCAATATCTATCGTTACGCGTTTACCTTTTACTTGAAAGAGCGCCTAGATGAGTTGGAGCAGCCTTATAAGAAGTTGGTTCAGGGATATTGGACATTAACCGAGTCGATTGCTGTCGATGCTGTCGATCAGCTTCATCAAATGGATAACGTACAGATTAACCCTGATGAAGTGCAGACCTTAGCCTTGTTTAGTGTATTTGGTGAGATCATCGCCCTTACGGCGTTTGCTTATCTCAACTCTGAGCTTAAAGAGCCCTATCCGCTAAGTGTGCTTAAATCTGTGATTGAAGATAAGCAACAGACGCTCACCATCGAAGCGTTCGAGTCATTGGGCTTAGATGAAGAGCTCTGTGGCGAGTTTATGGTGGCACACAACTTACGCCAAACCCATAACGTTAACTCGCCTGGCCTGATATTAAGAAGAGTACTCGCTAAGCGAAATCTTCTACTCAGAGCCGTATAAACTCAAGTTATCTCAGGGCAAGACAGTCATATTAAAAAGCCTGCAAATCTGCAGGCTTTTCTGTTTCATTTCATTTAGTTTAGTCTCTGCTTTGCTAAACCTTCTTTTGCTACCAACTCTAACCAGTGCTGAGCTAGGCGTGCGTTGGCACCGTTACGACGGTAGGCACCAAACAATGGGCGTTTCAGACCTTCAGGGCCTAACTTCACGCTCGTTAGACTTAGGCCGTGGGCTTCGCTAATCGACCAGCTTGGTAGCGCCGCGATACCGTCCTTACAGGCGATTCGCTGTAGTAGCATCATGGTCAGATCGCACTTAACTTGCGGTCCTGCTTTTATGCCTGCAGGCTCTAGGAAGTGACGATAGAGATCTAAACGCTCAAGTGAAACCGGATAACTTAAAATAGGCAAGTTCTCTAGTTGCTTAGGTGTGACATATTCCTGTTGCGCTAGAGGGTGATCACTGGCGATCACTAATCTCACTTCAAAATCGAATAGATGTTGATAGGCAATCGATTGACCCGGCACGGGATCAGATGTCAGTACAACATCGAGCTCACCTTGCTCAAGGGCGTTGATGGAATCGAATAGGTGACGGCTAGATAGATCCAGATCGGCTTGAGGGTATTGCTGTCTAAACTCTTCCATCACCGGCATTAACCAGCGAAAACAGCTATGACATTCGATACCCACGCCTAGGTGGTTGTCACCATCCTCTAAGCCTCTTTTCAGATCAAACTCGGTTTCGATCACTTTTGGCAGAATATCTTCAGCAAGGTTGAGCAGTCTCGCGCCTTCTTGTGTAAAAGAGAGGGGCTTACTCTTACGCACAAAAATAGCGGAGTTAATACGCGTCTCTAATTCCTTGATCTGATGCGACAGTGCCGACTGAGTGACGAAGCGTTTTTTTGCAGCCCCAGCGAGGCTGCCGCTTTCCTTTAGGGCAACTAACGTACGTAAATGTCTAAGCTCTATCATATTATCCTCACATGAAATTCGCTCATGTAGCGCTTGAATTCGTTTCGATTGCGAATACCAAGGCTATCACAATAAACTTCTAGACGTCCAGACGCCCGTTGTTGTATTTCGTTATATGTCATTCAGAAGGGCGTTAACTCTGAATTTTACTCATCTTAACATCAAAAGGTATACAATATGCAATTAAATAATTTGGGCTTTCCACGTATTGGTCGTCAACGAGAGCTAAAGTTTGCCTTAGAGAAGTATTGGCGCGGTGAGATTGAGCAGTCACGGTTACATGAAGTTGCTAGGGAATTACGTCAAACACATTGGCGCTGGCAGGCTGATGCCGGGGTTAGATTACTGCCTGTTGGCGATTTTGCTTTCTATGATCAGGTGTTGACCTTGAGTGTGACTCTGGGGGCGATCCCTAAGCGGCACCGTGGAGAGACGCCAACGGATCTTGATACTCTATTTCGTATCGGTCGTGGCCGAGCACCGAGTGGCAAAGATGCACCAGCCGCCGAGATGACCAAGTTTTTCAATACAAATTATCACTATATCGTTCCCGAGCTCACCGAAGACCAGCGCTTCGACATCGATTATCAACAGCTGTTTGATGAAGTGAGTGAGGCTCAGGCTCTAGGCTATCAGGCAAAGCCGGTGATCTTAGGGCCTGTCTCTTTCCTGTATCTGTCTAAAACGGTCGAGGGGGAATTTAATAAGTTAAGCTTACTGCCAAGACTGATTGAGGCGTACCAAAAGATCTTACAGCGTTTTGCTAGCCAAGGGGTCGAGTGGGTGCAGCTCGATGAACCCGTTTTGGCATTAGAGCTAAATAGCGATTGGCAAGCAGCTATCAGTCAGAGCTATACCTCATTGGCAAACAGTCAGTTAAAGGTGTTACTAGCCAGTTATTACGGCAGCATCGCTCACCATCATCATCTCGTGGCCGACTTACCCGTTGCAGGCCTGCATTTAGACCTAGTGACGGCCCCGGAGCAGTTACAAACATTCCTCCCCAGTTTAGGCGCAGAGCAAGTGTTATCGGCGGGCGTGATTAACGGTCGTAACGTATGGGCGGCAGAGCTTGACGAACTCGCAGAGGGGTTATCGAGTGTCGTGGGGGATCTTAAGCAGCGTTTATGGTTGTCACCCTCCTGCTCTTTGCTGCATAGCCCGGTGGATTTAGAGATAGAAACCAACCTTGCACCAGAGCTTAAGCTGCAACTCTCTTTTGCCAAACAAAAGCTTGCTGAGCTCACAAAGCTCAAACTGTTACTCACGGAGCCTAATTCAGCCGAGGCCAATGCGATTGTGCTCGAATGCCAAGCAAGGCGTGATGCTCGTGCTGAGGCGGCGAATCAACAGGTGATCGCTCGTGTCGATGCACTAACTGAGCAAGATTATCAGCGTGATGATGCTTTCCCAGTAAGACAAGCTGCCCAACGAGCTAGGTATCGCCTGCCTTTACTTCCCACCACGACCATAGGCAGTTTTCCACAAACGCCAGCCATTCGTGGCTTACGCAGTCGCTGGCGCAAAGGTGAAATTAGCCTTGAGCAGTATAATCTGCAGTTACGTCAAGTGACCAAAGACACCATAGAGCGCCAATTAAAGCTGGATATCGATGTGCTGGTTCATGGTGAGGCAGAACGTAACGATATGGTGGAATATTTCGGTGAGCAGCTTGAAGGGGTTGGTTTTACCCAGTTTGGTTGGGTACAAAGTTACGGCTCTCGCTGCGTTAAACCGCCGCTTATTTATGGTGATGTATCACGCCCTGCAGCCATGACTGTAGAGTGGGCCAAATTTGCTCAAAGCCTTACCGAGAAACCCGTTAAAGGCATGCTCACCGGACCGGTAACGATTCTGCATTGGTCATTTGCCCGCGAAGATATCAGTCGTGAGCAGATAGCCACTCAAATCGCTCTCGCCATTCGTGATGAGGTGATGGAGCTGCAAGATGCGGGGATTGGCATGATTCAAATCGATGAGCCTGCGTTTCGTGAAGGTTTACCGCTGAAAAAGAGCGATTGGCAGGATTATCTTAACTGGGCGGTCAATGCCTTTAAGCTCAGCGCCGCTGGCGTTAACAACGAAACGCAAATTCACACCCATATGTGTTACAGCGAATTTAATGAGACCATAGCGGCGATTGCGGCAATGGACGCCGATGTGATCACCATAGAGACCTCGCGCTCTAGAATGGAGCTGCTCAATGCATTTGAAGACTTTAATTATCCTAATGAGATAGGCCCTGGGGTTTACGATATTCATTCACCGAATACGCCAACGGTAGAGGAGATGATAAGTTTGATGGAAAAGGCCGCGACCAAGATCCCTGTTGAGCAACTCTGGGTGAATCCCGATTGTGGTCTTAAGACTCGTACATGGGATGAAGTTGAGCCTGCGTTAGTTAACTTAGTTAGGGCTGCTAAGCAATTGAGGCGTACTTTGGGCTAGTACAAGGCTGAAGGTTAGCAGCTGAAACGGGTTATTATACCGTTTGATATTAGCCGCGAGTGCTGAACTATTTTGTCATTTCTCCGGTCTTATGCATTTAATTGGTATGACATATTCATTTTAGCTTCGCGACATTATGCGCGTAATGAAGGGATTGATGACAGAGAAACAGCCCACATTTAAACAACGTCTTGGCTATTGGCTCAAGCAGTTATTGATTTTGCTTGTCTTGGTGAGCTGCGTGGCATGGGTAATGGATAAGTGGCGCAGTAGAAACTTAGAGGTCGATAATTTTCCTGCCATTAGCGGTGTGGCTATCGGTGGCGAGAAAATTGATGTCTCCATCTTGAGTGCCAATGAGCCGGTATTGGTTTATTTCTGGGGCACATGGTGCCCGGTTTGTCGCTCGGTGAGCCCATCGGTGGAGTCGATTTCTGCATCGTTTCCCGTGGTGAGTGTGGCGATAGCATCGGGTTCCAATAATGAGATTGGTGAATATATGCAGGAGTACGGTTATCACTTTCCGGTGATCAATGATGCCGATAATCGCAGCGCTAGTGACTGGTCGGTACATGTCACACCGACTTTGATGATCATCAAAGAGGGGAAAGTGGTGTCCTATACCACAGGCTTTACCAGCTTACCGGGGATCTGGTGGCGTATGTTACTGGCTTAAAGTGAGCCAAGATAAACCTTGTATAACAAGCCGCATATCATCGCTTATGCGGCTTTTTATTAGTTATAGCTTTAGTGTTTTGACTAGGTAATCAATAAAGGCGCGGATCACTGGACGCATATGTTTGCCGCCACTGTATAGCGCATAGATATCGCCACTGGATTGCTCTGATAAAGAAGGCGTCCACTCGGGCAGACAGCGCACTAAGCTACCATCTTCGATTAAGTCATCCATCATCCAACTCGATAGCAGCACGATACCGCCATGATGAATAGCAGCCTCTAAAATGGGCGTGCCGCCTCTTGAGGTTAAATTGCCCTGCACAGGGACTTTTTTGTATTGTTTACCTTTACGAAAATGCCAATAGGTGCGCTGTCTGTCTCGGTCGAGTAGCAAACAGTTATGTTGCTGCAGATCGTCAGGTTTTTTGGGCGTACCAAACTGCGCTAAATAGCGAGGGCTAGCGCAGAGTGAGGTTTGGTTAGCCATCAGCATTCTAGCATGCAGGCTGGAGTCGGCGGGGCTTCCAATACGGATAGCGATATCAATGTTTTCTGAATGCAAATCAACAAGCTGATTGTCTAAGTCTATCTCAATCTTTACCTTGGGATATTGGGCTAGAAATCCCGGCAGAATAGGGCAGATTTTTACCCGGCCAAAACCTTCGAATACCGAAATCCTTAATGTACCCTCGGGCTGTGGATCTTGCTTTGACAGTGATGCCTTAAGTAATTGCTCATCGCTTACGAGTTTACGAGCACCTGCTAAAAATTGTTCTCCAGCCTCGGTCAATAAAAGCTGTCGAGTGCTGCGCTTTAATAAGACAGCATTAAAGTCTTGCTCAAGGTTATCGATATTACGGGCGACGCTCGATGGGGCCATATTGAGTACATAGGCGGCTTTTGAGAAGCTACCAAGTTCAACAACTTTGATGAAGATCCGCATTGCACTTAGCATAATCAGCCTTAAATTTATCTTTGCGTTTTATGCAAAGGTAAAGCAGTTTTGATGGGTATTCTAGCTTTTTTGTAACTATGGATAATAGGTGTTGTTCCATTAACTTATTTTTCTAGAAGGTACATAAGATGACTCAAGTAACTAATCACAAGCTTTCAATTACTGCGGCACTAGAGAGTAGCGATATCGCCAGCGCTGTAATGGGCTGTATGTTAAAAACCGAAAATTATGTCAACAGCTGCGGTATTGACCACACTCTACTCGAGCTTATTCGTTACCGAGTATCACTCATTAACGGCTGTGCATATTGTATCGATATGCACTTTAAAGAAGCACTGGCCGCCGGCGAAACCGCGCAGAGAATGACCTCTTTATCTATCTGGCGTGAAGCACCTTATTACACAGATAAAGAGCGCGTGGTGTTGAATTGGGCCGAAGCACTAACGGACCTACCTCATGCCGGGGTAACCCATGAAGAGAATCGTTTAGTTGAGGCGACAAAAGCGCTAAAGGCTTACTTCACTGGGAAAGAGATAAGTGAGTTGACACTGGTTGTCATTCAAATTAATGCTTGGAATCGCTTGGCGAAGACGTTTGACTTTGGTGTGGGCAGTTTCGAGGTTCAGTAGGAAATTTGGCTGTAGGAAATTTCATTCTCAGACTGACTAAAATAGATGTTGTTCTATACTGATTAAGATCATCCCTTAACCACAGTTGGAGTCACTATGAGTCATGTTTATAAGATCATCGAACTAACAGGATCGTCTCCAATTAGCTCTGATGAAGCCATTAAAAATGCGATTGCCGCAGCAAATGAATCTCTAAAACACCTTAGGTGGTTTGAGGTAGTGGAAACCCGAGGACACTTAGAGGAGGGCTTAATCGCTCACTGGCAGGTCACAGTGAAGATAGGTTTCACCTTAGATCAAAATGCATAGCGGTTTTTGATGATTTGTTACACAGATTGAGTTGATTAGGCCTACGCGTCTCGCGTTAGGCCTTTTTCTACACTGCGAATAATCCTTTGGGTTTTGCGGCTTAGGCTGCTGGCGCTTTCGTTAAGACCAAGACTATGCGCAGCTTGCAGTTTCTGATGTTGCTGCTCAAGAGCCCAGTCGATATGCTCTCCTACCATCTCATCCACTTCATTCGATAACTTACGTGCCTCAAGTGCAGTGATGCTAGCTTCACTGTGGGGGGCATTACCCAGCGCGACGGCAATATTTCTTAGCCAGTGGCCATGGCCGATACGGCGAATAGGGCTGCCCTCGGTGAGCTTTAAAAATTCGGCTTCACTCCAAGAAAACAGCTCAAGTAGTTGAGGCTGTTTGAGTGACGGGCGAGTATGGAAGTCGCTTTCTTCGGTTAGAGGCGCCTTAGCATTGACCGGGCAAACCAGTTGGCAGTCATCACAGCCATAGATCCGATTGCCGATAGCCTGTCTAAACTCCATTGGTATTGCACCCTGCAGCTCAATAGTGAGATAAGAGATACAGCGGCTACCATCGACGGTATAAGGCTCGACGATGGCATTGGTTGGGCAAGACTTGATGCAGGCTACACAGGTGTTACAACCTTCGGCAACAGGAATATCCACGGGCAGCGGCAGGTCAATTAATAGCTCGCCTAAGAAGAACCAGCTGCCAGCGTCTTGGTTGAGCAATAAGCTATGTTTGCCAGTCCAGCCAAGGCCTGCCTTATCGGCTAGGGGGCGCTCTAAAATCGGCGCCGAGTCGACAAAGGGGCGGGAGTTAGGTTTATCAACTCCAAGCAGCTTTAACTCTGCTTCGATTCTATCGCCCAGTTTTTTGAGGCGATTACGGATCATCTTATGATAATCACGCCCACCTGCATAACGAGAGATATAACCAAGATTAGGATCTTTAAGGTTACAGGCAAACCCCGCTTCAGGTGGCAGGTAATTCATGCGCGCCGTGATGACACGCTTAGTGCCCGGGTGTAGCTCATGGGGACGAGCGCGCATCATGCCGTGATTGGCCATATAGCCCATCTCACCATGATAGCCCATCTCTAGCCACTGTTGCAGCTTGGGTTCTTCCTTGCTTAAGTCTGTGTCACAAATGCCGATTTGAGCGAAGCCTAGCTCTTGACCCCAAGTTTTAATTTGCAGGGCTAATGCCCCCAGTTGAGTTGGCGTTAAGCTATCGGGCGTGGCAAGTTGTGAAGGAGTGTCGGACATAGGTCTATTCAAGGGAAAGTAACGGCTTAAAGTAACCGCTAATGATAGCAGTTATTGGGATAAAATAGGTATGCCTGTCCATTTGTTATGGTGAGTCTAACTCATTTTCGCTTGGTTACGCCCCTCGCTCTTAGCGTGGTAGAGGGCGTCGTCGGCTCGCTTGAGTAGTTGCGATAGCTTGTTATCCTCAGCTCTTAGGTTGGCAACGCCGGCGCTGATGGTCATAGTAAAGCCTTGTGGGAATGCGCTAAAGTTACTCTCACTCACCTTTTGCACCAAATCTTTTGCAATCTTATAGGCCTGAGTCATATCGGTATCGACGAGTAGGATTAAAAACTCTTCACCGCCGACTCGTGCAGCTTTATGCTCTGGGGGCAGCAAATCGCGGCAAGTCTCGGCTAATAGTACAAGAGCCTGATCGCCAACCTCATGGCCGTACTTGTCATTAATCTGCTTAAAGTAGTCTGCATCGAACACGATGACCGACAGAGGCAATAGTGCACTTTGTGCCTCTTCGAAGCGGCTTTGAGCCTTGTCATAGATGTAGCGACGATTGGGCAGTTGGGTCAGATCATCTGTGAGAGCTAGGGCAGACAGTAAGCGATTCTTCTGGATCTGTTTATAGGCAAACACCGAGATGATAAGCATTAAAAAGCTGCCAAGGACTATGATGATCCATTGCTGGCGCTTGTTTTGCTCAAGCATTGCGACCTCTAGCTCCTTAAGCTGCTGGTTTTCAATCAGGTGGCGATTTTCTTCTTCGATCTGACTCGCATTAAAGCGAGTACGCATCTCAGTGGTATAGCTTGAGAGTAGCTTGGCATCCAATTCGTTATGCATTTTCACATACTCACTCAGCGCAAAGTAGGCTTGTTGCCATTGGCTTTCTTCAAGAAAAATTTGGCTCTCAACCATTTGCAGCTGTGCTAACCCTCTAAGGTTTTTCACACGATTAAAGGCGGCGCGTGCATAGGCGATACTCTTATGTGCCTGTGGCAGTTGATCATGGGCGAGATAGATCTGTGCTCTAAACAGGTGCAAAAAGCTGTAGAAGGCTTCATCTGTTGGCAGGATAAATGGCTCGGCTTCATTAAGATATTGACTGGCTTGCTCAAGTTCACCGAGTTGAATCAAGGTACCGGCGATATTAACCGCGACGGTCGCTTGCTCTAATTCTTGGTTATTGGTTTTCCAATAGCGATAACCCTCCTCAAACAGCAGCTTGGCACGCTCTAAATTGCCTGATTCCTCTTCGGCAATGGCAATAGAGACCTTTGTTGCATTGGCACTATCTAAGTTGTTGCTCTTGATATAACTGTTTTGCAGTTGTTTAAAGTAACGAATGGCACTTTTTTGATCGCCAAGGCGGCGATAACTGGTGGCTATTTCATACAAGCTGGTGCGAGACCAAGCCGGTAGAGCAAGGCTCTGGTAAAGCGAATGTGAGGTGAGTAAGTCCTCTAGCCCTTGAGTAAAGTTTCCTTGATAGGAGTGCAGGTAACCGCGCATGCCTCTGGCGTCGGCGACTAAGCGTAAGTTCTCTAATGCATAGGCTTGAGCGATCGCCTTGTTATAACCCGCTAGCGCTAAATCCACATCACCATCTTGTTCGGTATACCAAGTTTGGCAAAGCTCGAGATCTAACTTGTCGTTTGGATAATTGGCCAGATTGGGATTGTTTAATGCCTGCTCGGCAAAGGCCAGCGCCTTGCTAACTTGTCCCTCTTCAAACGCATCAAATGCCCAGCAACGAGCTCGAGTTAAGCGCAACTGTCTTTGAATATCGGTTTTTGGGATGAGAGTGTCGAGTTCTGCGAGGTAAATTTGGTAGGTTTGGTTTTTTTCAATGGTGCCGTTATCAAGCAGTTTAAAAATCTCATCGGCTTTTTCACTATCGCTTTGCTCGGCGAAGCCCAAAGCACTTACCGAAAATAAGCCAAGAAAAAGAATGATTTTTATTAACAAAAACGGCTTGGGCATTTAGCGTTTGCTTTGTCTTAAAGTCATTGATATTTATGCACAAGCATACACTATAAACTATTTTTTGAACGCTATTTTTTATTCACGTTCATCCTAGCGTCAAAACCATAATAGACAAGTCTTTGCATTTGCTTCGAGGTGTCTGTATAACAACGCCTTTTAAAGGGCTAACAGGAAGGTGAATCGAATGAGAAAACGACTTATTGCTATGCTATTGCTGGCAAGTGGATCGGCATCTGCCGCATCGGATTTAGAAAAATCCGGTGATGTTTTACACCTTTTACTGCCTACCGTCGCTTTGGGCGGAGCTCTTATCTATGAAGATGGTTACGAAGGGGCATGGCAGCTAGCAAAAACGGGCGTCGTGTCTCGCTTGGTGGTCGAAGGTCTTAAGTACAGCATCGATAAAGACAGGCCCGACGGCTCTGGCAATGACTCATTTCCGTCAGGCCATACCGCTGACAGTTTTGCCGCAGCGACCTTTGTACAGCAACGTTACGGTTGGGAGTGGGCTATTCCTGCTTATATCGGCGCAGCTTATGTGGGTTACACTCGGGTTGAAAGTGACAAGCACCACGTTGAAGATGTGTTAGCTGGTGCCGCTATCGGTATTTTGTCTGGTCTATACTTTACCGATCCCTACAAGGGCATCACTATCACGCCGGTTGTTGGCAATGGCAATTACGGCCTCTATGTTAGTGGCAGTTTTTAATCGGTTAGTTAACCGATAATAGAAGCGAATTTGTAGACCTATTTACAGCAATTTTGAGAGAGAAAAATGACAGAAGTAACTCAAGCGTACAGAGAGCGCGCAGAGCAAGTGGCACTGAACGTATGCAATACCGTGATGCCGATGAAAGAGATCCCGGAGAACTTATTTGAAGCCTACGCTAACCTGTGTAATGAGCTTATCGAAGATACCGATCTTAAGTTCAATTCAGGTTGGGAAGCTCTACCAGCGAGTGCTAAGACGCTATTGCCGAAGGAAGACTTCCACGGTTTTTATATCGCTAACGCTTGGTTCCAACTTAGCCGCGTAGCACAAGACATCGCTGAGATGGCTGATACCGATGATGAGATCGCCGAGAAAGAGTACAACGGCATCTTCACTCGTTTGTCTGACGCTTCGCTTAAGGAAAGTGTACGCAAGTTGAAGAAAGCCCGTACCGACCGTTCGATGCTTAATAGCATCAAGTCGGTAATCGAAGGCAAATAGGTTGGTTTAGCTTTTTGCTAAAAAGTTAAGTCAAAAAGGCTATTTTTAAGAGGCTATGGGAGTTTTCCTATAGCCTTTTTATTTGCATATAGATAATGCAATTTTCTATCTGTGTTGAGGGCAATCAAACTTCGTTTGATAAAGGTCGTGAGCTTCCAGCTCACACTCGGGCAAAAGGGGGACAACAGCTTCCCCCTCTTGCATCACCCGAGCCGCCCCGACGAAGTTGTCACCCTCGTACTTATTCGAAATAACCTAACGCTTCCGATGGGGCATCCTGCCCCGCGAAAGCTATGCCCACGTCCGTGTGGGCATCACGGTTATTTCTTCAACGTACTTCGGCAACTCCGATGGGGAATCTCGCGTATTCTGTGAATCAGAGGAATCTGCTAGCTTTAAAGTTACGGTCAAGGACTGGAGCCTTAGTTTGATATAAGGCTCTAAAGGAGGGGAAATAGTATTAGGAAATTAATGATAATTAGCTAGGTTTACTCTGAGCTACTTATTCAGCTCATGTTACTGTAAGTAGCAGTACACTAAGAGATATGATTACAAGTGACAATGCTAGCCCTGTAGCTATTATCCTCACTGCTTTATCTGCTCCTTCTGTAGACGTTTGCCCTTTTATTGTGACTGACTGCTTTGATATAAGTTTCAAAAATGGGAAAAGCATACGTAGGCTCCTAAGCGCATTCAATTTTTCTTACAAAGAATGTTATCAAGTTAGTTATGCTTAGTAAGGGACAATTCTATTTATGTTCGCCGATTATGTCCCTAATTCCTTCATCACTAAGAAACTGAAGATACTTTTTGTAGTTTGAGTATTCAGCCTTTCTCTCCTGAAATGAATCGGCCAAAATCCAATGGATGTTTACATTAGCAGCTGAGTTATTAAATTTAGGTAGATTTAGTAATCGTTGCCAATCATCTCGATATCTCTCTAATATTAGAGTTTCAAGGTTAATTATTTCGGTGAGTTCTAGTTTTACCGTTGTATATGGCCGAATATCTAACCTTAAATACTGTTTTTTTACTGTCTCAACATCCTTACCTATACATACCGAGATGAACTCTATAGAGTTTGTTTTACTTATTTCTATGTTGTATTTTTCTCCAATGCTATCCCATCGTGATTGAAGAGCTGGATATATTTCCTTGTCTTTACTATCTGATTTTTTATCAATCAGTCTCTGGCAGGTTGATGCTAATTTATTTATATAGTCGAGTGCATTTGCTGGGCCATCAATGGGTACTTCATAAAATGCGCTACTAACTGCTTCATCATAAATATTCTGTAATATCCGGTTATCTGCATTCTCTTCTAACGCTTTTATAAATTTAGAGTCAATGCTTTCTTCCTCGAAATTATTCTCTTCAGCGTCCAATACTGAATCTGATCTATACTCATCGTCGAAAAGTTCATGAAGCTCAGATGATAGCTCCCAAGAGATACTTTTTAGTTTGCTTAGTAGGGATGCTGCATTCTTTTGTATAAGCTTCAATTGCGCTCGTTGGTTAGCATTAGACTCTCTGACTTTGAAATCCCACATGTCATATTCGAGTTCTCGAATAATAAATTCATGTTCGCAAAGTGGTATGTTTTTTTGCCTGAAAAATCTTGTAAGTTCATCAATATTATATTTATTTAACATGACTCCTTTCCTATTTTCTAGAGATAAGTGGTCAGTAATTGTTATCTTTTACACTTATTGCATATAAGAGAAAGCTGGTCAAACTTAGAATTAGTGAAGTGGGACTTGAAGTGTTGGCAACTAGTCTGGAGTATAAAAAAGGTTCTATATAACTTACAGGAAACACCTATTCCCCATCTGAGCCGTTAGGCAATTTTTATTGGAGTATGAGGACCAACAACTTCGTCTGGGGCGGCTGGGACTCTTTATGAATGAAATGGCCAAGAGGGGGAAGCTGTTGTCCCCCTTTTGCCCGAGTGTGAGCTGGAAGCTCACGACTTTAGTTGTTAGACGCAGTCTATCGATAAGGTCAAGCGAAGCTTGATTTACCTAACTTCGTTAGTTAAGGTTCCGAAACAGAACCTTAGAACGAGGTTCGTTTATAACGTCTATACTCTGCGGTCCAGAAGTTATCTTCAATCGCATAAGTCAGTAACTCTTTGGTTGTTGGCAACGCATGGCCCTCTTCAATGGCCACTCGGGCAACTGCAAAAGCAATACGCTTACTGACAAGATGGATATCCTCAAGTTTTGGCAATAACGAGCCTTCACCGTCTATTGCCAGTGGTGAGCACTCCGCAAGCGCGCGGCTCGATGCCATCAACATGGCGTCGCTGACACGTTTTGCGCCTGACGCTAATACGCCAAGGCCGATGCCTGGGAAGATATAACTATTGTTGCACTGGGCAATTTCATAGGTGGTGTCATCAATCACCACCGGCTCAAACGGGCTACCTGTCGCCACAAGTGCCTGACCTTGCGTCCAGTGCAGAATGTCTTTCGGCGTTGCTTCAACACGGCTAGTTGGGTTCGATAGTGGGAACACAATTGGGCGTTTACAGTGGCTGTGCATCGCCTTGATGATCTCTTCTGTGAACAGACCCGGTGCACCTGAAACGCCAATAAGCACGGTTGGCTTCGCGTTATTGACCACATCTAATAAAGAGATATTGTCACTGAAGTTATCCCAGTTAGCGACATCGTCACACTGCTGGGCTAACTTTTGCTGGAACGGCAGTAGGTTTGGCATGTTTGATTGCAACATACCCCAGCGGTCAACCATAAACACCTGCTTGCGAGCCTGAGCTTCACTTATGCCTTCGGAGACCATCTGTGCCACAATGGCCTCAGCAATACCGCAGCCAGCAGAGCCTGCACCTAGAAAGGTGATGCGCTGCTCGCTAAGCTTACTCTTTGCCGCTTTACAGGCAGCTAAAAGCGAGCCAACGGTAACGGCGGCGGTGCCTTGAATATCATCGTTAAAGCAGCAGTATTGATCTTTATAGCGCTCTAACAGTGGCATAGCATTCTTCTGGGCGAAATCCTCAAACTGAATCAGCGCATCTGGCCAGCGGCGGTTTACCGCTTGCATAAAGGCTTCGACAAACTCTTTATATTCTTCGCCGCCAATACGTGGGCTACGCATGCCCATGTACATTGGATCTTCAAGCAGATGTGGATTATCCGTTCCCACATCGAGTGTGATTGGCAGAGTGTATGCTGGGCTGATGCCACCACAGCTGGTGTAAAGCGACAGCTTACCAATTGGGATCCCCATGCCGCCAATGCCTTGATCGCCTAGACCTAAAATACGTTCACCGTCGGTAACCACGATGATCTTCACTTTTTGGCGAGTCGAGTTATTGAGGATATCGTCGATACGGTCTTTGTTGGCATAGGAGATAAATAGGCCGCGGTTACGACGGTAATCTTTGGAGAAACGCTCACAGGCCATGCCCACTGTTGGGGTGTAGATGATGGGCATCATCTCGGTGATATGGTTCTGTACTAGGCGGTAATAGAGTGTCTCGTTGGTATCTTGAATATTTCTTAAGTAGATATGCTTATCGAGATCGTTACTGAAGTTTTTGTATTGATCATAAGCCCTTGAGGCTTGCTCTTCGATAGTCTCGATAACGTGGGGCAGTAGGCCTTCAAGATTAAAAAAGATCCTTTCCTCTTCGGTAAAAGCACTGCCTTTGTTGATCAAAGGGGCTTCAAGAATGGCTGGACCGGCAAAAGGAAGATAGAGCGGGCGTTTGTTATCGTCCATTGGAAACCTTTACGTTATTTTTGTTAGTTAGGATTACAAGTGATGCTAATCACGGAAGACTAACATAAACAGTGATCTTTGTTGTGGTTTGCGGGCGGATTTTTTTAATTTAGACGGGAAAAGCAGGGAAGGCTAAGACGGAAAAGCTAAGACGGACGGCCTACGGCCTTGCGAACGTGACGGCGTCACTGACGGAACGCTGCGCTTACGGATAAAGAAGGGGAAAAGAGCTGAAGGTCCTAGGTCCTAGGAAATGCAAAAGGCAAAAACGATGAAAGCCGAGCCGAGAAAAGCCGTTTAAAAGCAGGGAGAAGCGGTGTTTGTTGTGGGTCGGGATTTAGCCCGTCACGCTGTTGATTTTCCTAGCAGGGCGAAGCCCGCTCTCGAAGCGTAGCGCCCTAGAACCTAGTACCTTCTTTTAAAAAAAAAGCACCGCCATTGGCAGTGCTTTAATCACTTACATATCAATGTGAGTGAGAGTTAGTTTGCGTTTTCTGGACGGTACTTAATTGATAAGCCCATCAAGAAGTTACGTAAAACTTGGTCGCCACAAGGCTTGTAGTGCTTGTGACCAGGCTTTCTAAATAGCGCGCCTAGTTCTGACTTGCTCATGTTGAACTCAGCCAGTGCTAGTGCTTCAATGATATCGTCTTCACGTAGCTCAAATGCCACTCTTAACTTCTTGAAGATAAGGTTGTTGGTCAG
The DNA here is from genome assembly GCF_016765635.1 of Shewanella schlegeliana. Taxonomy (GTDB): domain Bacteria; phylum Pseudomonadota; class Gammaproteobacteria; order Enterobacterales; family Shewanellaceae; genus Shewanella; species Shewanella schlegeliana. The sequence continues at coordinate 37,935 of NZ_JAESVD010000008.1, read as the reverse complement.
TTGAGATAGCGGCTCTGGAGCTTCTGCGCCTGGCTTTAGACCACGCTTGTAGATCACTAGACCGTCCAAGAAACGACACATATTTTTATCATTAAGCGGTGCATAACCTTCTTCATGCTCTTTTTTTAGCATGTCGATCATCTGCTCTTGGGTCACTTCGTGCTTAGTTTTAGCAAAAATACGGATCATCTTTGCGTTGCTTAAGTCGAGGATATAGCGAACTTTACGTAAAATATCATTGTTAATCATGAGTTTGATTTCTTCTAACTATGGGAGCGCGCGGCTGCGCGATCATCGCTGGGTATTATAGCAGAACTTAACCCTGCAATAGCAATTACTCGGCGACCTTTGAAACCGTATGAGTTGGGGCTATCGCACTTTCTACGGCGCGGACTCCTGCTTGATATAACTTGGCGACAGGGCGGTCTTCAAGCGCAATGAGCTTACTTCGTATACTGTTGCGTATGGCGTCATGTAATCCAAATGTGCGTTCAGGGTTGCTAAGATCCCAAGAGGTATTTTCTAAAATCACTAAGCTCACTTTAGACTTTGGATAATACGCCGCTAGGCTCACGTAACCGGGGAGATAGCCACTGTGGCTGTACTCGACTAACGGTTCATCACGGCTGATTTGCGTACCGTAACCATACTCTAATGTTCCCCATCTATGCTCACGGGTGGCTTGTGGTGAGGTCATTAGGGTTAAACTTTTAGGGCTTAGTAGCTTGCCGTTATAAAGGGCATCTTGAAAGTGAGCATAAGCTTCAACCGATGCCGCCATACCGCCGAACGCTATCATGGATTTATCTATGCTAAGCTCGACAGGATTAAGTTGTGACTGAGTTCTACCTTCACTGTCTTGGATTAAGGTCTCTGTTTTACCTAGGATGAAATTGGCGTGGTTCGGTTTAATACTACTGATGCTACCTGTTTGCGCATATAAACCATGCAGCTGATAGTGCTGATTTAGCCGTTTAACTTGCTCGTCAATGGGGAGTTGGTAAACCACTTCAAGTATGTCGCCAAGTAGCGTATAGCCATAATTTGAGTATTGAAATTGACTGCCGGGCTTAAAAAGCGGCGCTTCGCCGATTTTGAGTAAACCAGAGGTGTGGCTAAGCAATTGCGATACGGTCACGCTTGGTGGCACATAAGCGCGGGGCTTATTGCCATCTTTTAGTAAGTAATGGCTGACACTTTTATGTAGATCGATTAGGCCATCATCGACAGCTTTTAAGATAAGTGCAGCGGTCACCTGTTTTGACAACGAGCCAATTAAAAAGCTGGAATGTTTGTCAATATGATTGCCAGAGATGTAAGCAAACACAGGTTGGTTATCTTGCTTAACCATGATTACGCCACTAAAGGGACGCTCTGCTTGATTGATAATGGTAGGAAGCTGTTTGGCTATGTCACTGTTTGCGACCCGGTTGGCACTGGCTTTGTTTGCCGCCCAAAGGCAACAGCCAACAACGACCGTACCTATAAGCGTTTTTGTTATTAGGTGCATTGAAATCTAGATGTCCGTTAACGTTATTTTTTCGCATCAAACAGATAAAGAGCGTGGCAAAAATCACTGAGTCAGTTAATCCTAGCCATGATAGCACTCTTATGGCGCTACCATACTCGCCTGCGGGCAACAGTGCTGTGCTGAGCATCAACTTATTGTTAAGCCAGCAATTATCATTGTCACCATTAGGGTGATAATCATAACAAATTCAAGCGGGATAACTAGCTCTTTGAAAAAACAATATGCGAGTTAATACAGGAACCGTCTAGTGTTTAGTGTTGGCTTCAATGCGTTTTAGGGTCGCAGAGATCTCCTGCAAAACGCTTATCACGTCGGGAGCATGACTTTCATTTTTAACGGTTAGTGATTCTTGTTGAGTCAGCCTTTCTTTTTGTGCCAGCACTAGGCTTCTAAACTCGGCGGCATCATTGATGCCTGTCAGGTTCAGTAGTGCGCCAGCCCCTGATTGTCCTGCGGTCTCTATGGTGAGCTTATGTAGCTTAAAGATGCGCATCAGTGGTCCTTGGATCAGTGCCATATCGGTGATCTTATCCAGTGGCACGCTGTTTTCGGTACGTGTGAAAATGCCCTTACGCACAATCAGTTTTCTATCGGTGAGTTCAGTGCTCATATTGTCGATGTAGCGACGGGTTAAGATGCTGCCTAATGGTAGATATAGCAGTAATAGCGGGATGCCAACGACAGAGAGTGTCAACACGATAGCGAAGGGAGTGAGCCAGTATTGGCCTAGGTTGTTAGCGAAGCTTGCCTGTTTGATACTGGTTTCTTGGCTGTTTTGCATCATCATTCCCTTGTGTTGTAGCGCTGATTTTTGTTATTTCATCTGTTACTTAAGCAAAAATAGCGCTAATTTGAAACTGTTTATTTTGAAGCTGTTATGTTTTGAAACAATGTGCTGGTTTTAATTACCGGCCCTTCACAGTAGCTTATGGGTTTAGCTAATTCATGTTAAGTAAGGAATCGTCAGATGATTACACTGTATGGGATCCCCCGTAGTCGTTCATTGCGAGTGTCATGGACCTTAGAAGAGCTTGGACTCGATTGGCGATATCGCTATATCAATTTTGCTAAGGGCGATGGGCGTGATCCTGCTTTTTTAGCGGTTAACCCTTGCGCTAAGGTGCCTGCGCTGGTGGAGGATGGCTTTGCTATTACCGAGTCGGCCGCCATCGTGTTATATCTGGCTGAGAAATATGGCGCGGGCAAGTTATTGCCAAAGGCGGGCAGTCATGAGTCGGCACTGCATCATAAGTGGGTGAGCTTCATCACCAGTGAACTTGAGCAGCCACTGTGGAGCATAGGTAAACATAAATTTGCCTTACCACAGGAGCAGCGCTTACCAGAGATGCTGTCGGTGGCTAAGTGGGAATTTGATAAAGCTGCGGCAATTGCAGAGCAATGGTTACCAGAGAGTGAGTTTTTGCTCGGTGATGAGCTGACTATTGCCGATATTTTACTGGGGCACACCTTGCTGTGGGCGACACGATTTGAGCAAGATATTCCACCAAAACTGACCGCATATCGCGATCGAATTACCGCGCGTCCAGCCATGGCTGCAGGCCTTGCTAAAGAGGAGGCGGGAGCGGCTTAATGCAGGACCTAGGTTCTAGGTGCTAGAGCGCTGCGCTTCGAGGGCGGGCCTCTTGTAAAGGATTGGCCCTGCTAGGAAAATCAAAAGCAAAGCGGCTAAAGCCCAACCTACTACAAACGCCGCTTTCCTTGCACCTAGAACCTTCTTTTCCGTAAGCGCAGCGTTCTGTAGTGACACTGTCACGTTCGCAAGGCCGCAGGCCGTTCGACTCTTACCGTCTTTGCTTTTCCTAGAACCTAGGACCTTTCTTTGTTTTTCCTAGAACCTAGGATCTAGGTTCTAGAACTTATAACTGCGCTTTAGCCCATTTCGCGCGGTTTTCGCGGCTCTCTTTCAAGCCCTCTTTTTCGCGGAACGCTTTGTAAGATTCAAAATCTAGCGCTACCAGTACCACGTCAACTTCAAGCATTAGCTTACACTCTTTCTTGATGCGGTATGCAGAAACGTTATATAGCTCGGCTAATGGCAGTGTGCCAAGAAACTCAGGGTTGTACTGAGCATATAGCGCTTGAGTTGGGTAAACCACGAAGCTAAGTGTGCGCTTTGGCTCAGACTTGAATAGCTCTTCGATGCCATCACAGGTGTTAAGTACTTGCATCTCGATCGCTTCATCAATCTCGAGTAGTTTCTTCTGTACTGGCATGTGAGCTGGTTTTTCACCTGCTTCCCAAGCGATAACATCGGCTTCGGTCACTTTACCAATTTCGGCAACTTGGGCTGTGGTTAACGCCAATGAGTGACGAAGGTACTGCATTTCAATGGCATTCAAACCAAGTTCTTTAGACATGATATTTCCTTAGTAAATTTTGTTGTGATGGCGTATTCGCTAAATTTAGCTACGCATCCACACATCTTCAGCCCAATCCCAGAAAGACTCCCATGAGTCATCCTCGTAGATCTCGTCATCTTGCCAAAGCTGAATTTGCCCTTCTTGGCTAATGAAAAAGAAGCTATCGCCCTGTTGGCAAATAGGGATGAACTCACGTGGCAGGCCAATTGACCAAGCATAAGCCGCTACCTCTGGTAGGTAGGTATGCGAGTTCGGGTCGCTAGCGGTAACGGGCTCTAGGCTGCCACAAATAACATCACTGGCATAAAGTAAGTATTCTTTCAGCTCCATAGGTAGCGGAATAAGGATCTCCTCTTCCACTTCAACAATTTGTTCAAAGGTTGCTAGCTCTAACGGTACAGGAACCGTTTCGCTCATTTCTTGGAGTTGCTCAATAATATCATTCATAAGTTGGGCTGTATTTTGGCTATATAGACTATTGGGCGGGAGTATAGACAATTATTGCCTAAGTCACAAAAGGCTTTGTGGTGGGAGGAGATAAAAAGTCGCAATAAAAAAGGACCCAATTATGCGGGCCCTTTAAACAAGCTTTTTACTATTAAGCTGCAGTGCTAAAAGTACTTTCTTGGTCACTGCGTTTATATCTTAACCATGCTTTGTGATACAGCTTGTGGGATTCTTGGCGAAGCCGAGTGATTTTAGCGGTTTCAATGTCACTTAAGTCGCGCTGTTCCTGCATTGCTGAGGCTTGAATGGTTTGCACCTGCTCATACACTTGGTGTTCGGCACCACTTTTAATCTCGGCGATATCGGCAAGGTGTAACTGCACTTCGGCGATCATCTGTGATTGTGGCAATTTGACCAGTAGGTTTAGATCGCGGTAGCCCGACTCTTTGGGGGCGGCGAAGCGGTTCTTAACTTGAATCAGTTCGCTGTCAGACTTAAGCAAGGCAAAGGCCTGCATCAGGTTGTGAATATCGTGGCTAACGATACTGGCTCTGACGATGTCGGTCAGTTGGCTGGCATCGTTATTAAGTTTGCTTTGCACTTTGGCCTGTGCTCTTTCACGGCTCTTAATATCGGCTAACACAGATTGAGTATGAGATTGAGCCGTGATCATATTAAGCAGCTCGGCTAATTCCTGTTGTGCATCGTTGGCTTGGCTATAGAGAGTATCGAGATCGGCACTGGTCTGTCTGGGCACCTGATATTGCATAGACTGAATGGCGGTCAGGCCATCGAGATTTTTGGAGAAGGCCTGTTTGGCGGCGTAACTACCGTTATTTTTAGTATTGCCTTGTCCATGATCGACATTATGAGCAAAGGCCGTACGGGTCGACAGTAACAGTAAAAAGATGAAAAATGTCCGTAATATCCGGTTCATAGCAGTCTCTATTTGTGGCTGTATCGCTAATCTAACTGGAAAATGCTTAAGCTATGCTGAATGACAAATTAACATTTGTTCATAGTGTTAACTGGGACAACAATAAACAAAAAGCCGTTGATGAAATGAGACATCAACGGCTTTTTAGATTTTATTTTTGAGGACCTAGGTCCTAGAGCGCTGCGCTTCGAGAACGGGCTTCGCCCTCGAGGAAAAGCAAAAGCTAGACGGGCTAAAGCCCGACCTACAACAAACACCGCTTGTCCTGCTTTTAACCGGCTTTACCCGTCTTGGCTTTCATCGTCTTTGCTTTTCCTAGGACCTTTCTTCGCCTTTCCGTCAGCGAAGCGTTCCGTAAGTGACACCGTCACGTTCCCTAGGCCGCAGGCCGTTCATCTCAGCTTTTTCTTTATTACCAGATCTTTACACGCTTCTCTGGTGCGATGTACATGGCATCGCCAGGTTTAACATCGTAAGTGCTGTAGAACTCAGGCATGTTAGATAGCGCACCAACGGCACGGAACTCTGCAGGAGAGTGTGGGTCGGTTGCCACGCGGTTACGCATCGATTCCTCTTTGATCTTTGCACGCCAGATCTGAGTGAAGCCGATGAAGAAACGTTGATCGCCCGTTAGGCCGTCGATCACTGGCGCTTCTTTGCCGTTAAGTGACTTCTTATAAGCGCGGTAGGCAATAGTGACACCGGAAAGGTCGCCAATGTTTTCGCCAAGTGTCAGTTCACCGTTCACGTTTAAGTCGTCAAATACCGCGTAGTCGTTGTATTGATCGACTAGCGCCTTACCGCGTGCTGCGAACTCGGTTAAGTCTTGCTCGGTCCACCAATCGCGCATGTTACCTTCGCCATCAAACTTAGCACCTTGGTCGTCAAAACCGTGGCCCATCTCATGACCGATAACCGCACCAATACCGCCATAGTTAACGGCATCATCTGCGGCCATATTAAAGAATGGTGGCTGCAAAATTGCTGCTGGGAACACGATTTCATTCATAGTTGGGTTGTAGTAAGCGTTTACGGTTTGTGGCGTCATGTGCCATTCCCACTTACGGATTGGACTACCGAGTTTTTCTAACTCTTTTGCATGGCTTAACTCGCTTGCGCGCTGGTTGTTGCCATACAGATCATCAGATTTGATGGTCAACTTGCTGTAGTCTTCCCAGCGATCAGGATAACCAATCTTAGGGTCAAACTTGGCGAGCTTATCTTTGGCTGCCACTTTAGTGTCGGCGCTCATCCACTCCAGTGAGTCGATGCTGTCGCCATAGGCACCACGTAAGTTTTCTACTAGCATCTGCATGCGCTCTTTGGCTTCTGGCTTGAAGTGACGCTTAACGTACACTTTACCAACCACTTCACCTAATAGGCCGTTTACTGATGATACTCCGCGTTTCCAGCGTGGCTGTTGCTCTTGCTGACCGTTTAGGGTTTTAGAGAAAAACTCGAAGTTTTCGGTATCCAGATCTTCACTTAGGCTACTTGCAGCGTGAGTTAGCACCTGCCACTGCATGTAAGTCTTCCAGGTATTAAGGTCTGTATCCTTAATGACTTGGTTCAGGCCTTGAATATAGCTAGGCTGATTGATAATGATATCGGCTTGTTTGTCGGCGCCAAGCGTTGCTAAGTAACCGTCCCAGTTAATATCTGGTGCCAATGTCGGTAAGTCTTTTACCTGATACTTGTTGTATGTCTTGGTGCTGTCGCGAGTTTCAACCACGTCCCAGTGCTTTTTGGCGATCTCTGTTTCCAATGCCAAAATCGCTTCAGCGCTGGCTTTTGGATTTGGCAGACCCGCTAAGGTGTACATTTTTTCGATGTGCTCAAGATAGGCCTTACGGATATTAACGAAGCGCTCATCTTGGTTCAGATAGTAATCTTTCTCTGGCAGGCTTAGGCCATATTGCCAAATATGTGTGGCGTAACGGCTCGAGTCTTTGGCATCGACATTGATATAAAATGCCATCGGGGTACCGCTGCCGATAATTTGGCTGCGAGCGAAGTAAGTGACAAGGTCATCTTTAGACTTAATGGCATTAACGCGTTCAAGTTCGCTTTGAATTGGTGTTACGCCCAACTTGTTGAGGGTGTCAACGTCCATAAATGAGTTGTATAGGTCGGCCACTTTCTGCTCGTCGCTTCCCGCTTTTAGGTTTGGTGTCGCAGCCACTTCTTCGATAATGGCTTTAACATCGTCACGAGATTTTTCACGTAGGTCGTAGAATGCCCCCGTGCTGGTGCGATCGCCTGGAATAACGGTGTCTTTAACCCAAGTGCCATTTACATATGAATAGAAGTCATCTTGTGGGCGAACTGATTTGTCGAAATTGGCGAAGTCGATACCTGAGGTTAGTGCTTTTTCAACGGCAACGGCGGCTTCGGTTTTGTCGGTGTCAGGTGTTTTAATGTCAGTCGGTTCGCTGTTACATGCACTAAGGCCAACGATAAGGGAAGCGCATAAGCCCCCAACGAGTACTTTTTTCATTTTTCTTCCTTAATCTATATCGTCAATTTATTCTTGCTTTTGAGTCGAGCGAGTTGTTTTTCTTAAAGTTCAATTGGCGTATTTATACTTTATACCTAGGCAGATATAGAGAACGCATAAACTACATTGAGATACGCATGTTAAGGTTTTTAATGTGCTGTGAACAAGTCTGGTGCGTAAACTTATCTGTATATTTCCCCTTTCATGTGTAAGAAAAGGTTTCCTTAACTAAAAATTGAGCAATCTTTAGTTAAAAGTGATATCGACTATAGGCTTTTTATCACTTTGGCAGGATTGCCTGCTACCACTTGTCTTGCGCCAACATCCTTAGTGACGACTGAGCCTGCTGCTATCACAGCTTCATCACCAATGTTGATACCGGGTAATATGATTGCGCCTCCTCCAATCCAGACTTTACAGCCTATATTCACCGCTTTAGCGGTTTCGATGCCGCGGCAGCGCTCTTCGGCATCTAATGGATGGCTTGCGGTGTAAATCTGCACATTGGGCCCAAGCATTGTTTGTGAGCCGATGGTGATGAATGCATTATCGTGCAGTGTGGTATTAGCATTGATAAATACCTTATCGGCCAATTTGATATTGATGCCGTAACTGATATTGATTGGGAGCGCTATAAAAGCGCTATTAGCAACATGGGGTAGGAGTGCAGAGTCAACTTCTCTATTGAGGTTCATTTGTTGATTACGCATTTGCTGCTGGTGCCAAAACTGGTTTAGTTCCTTATCAAGGCAGTTGTAGGCCTCGCCTGAGAGCATGACTTTGTACTCTTTGATTTGCTCAGCTTGTTTAATGAGAACAGTTGTATCTGTTGCTGAGACGTCAATTTTCTTCGACGTGGGTTGAAAGCTCGGTGTCTGATCCATACTTTTCTCCTAGAAAACTATTTTGCACGATACGCCTTTGGTTGTAGAAGAACCAAGCAAAACTTTGCCCTTTGGCGGCGCTGGCCTCATAATGTCGGCCATTATGGTTATATAAGCTGAGTTATTACTGTGCGTTTAGATAAATTTATTTGTGAGTCGACCTCACACTCTCGTGTTTCTGCTAAGAAAGCCCTGCATCGTGGCGATGTGACCTGCAATGGCGAGGTCGTTAAAAACTCGGGCTTTAAAGTGACCGATGAGCATGAGATCCGCCTTAACGGTGAAGTGTTAACCATTATTGGCCCACGCTTTATCATGCTAAATAAGCCTGTTGGTACCATCTGCTCAACCATAGATGAAGAGTATCCATCGGTAATTGGCTTGCTTGATGTGATTCGCCCTGAAGACTTACATATTGCGGGTCGCTTAGATGCCGATACCACTGGACTAGTGTTGATTACCACCGATGGTCAATGGTCCCATAAGATCACCTCGCCAAAGAAAGAGTGTGGTAAGCGCTACCTATTAGAAACTGCTGATCCATTAAGCGATGATTTGGTACAGCAGTTTGCCGATGGTCTGCAGCTCAATAACGAAGATGGCCTGACTAAACCTGCAGAGCTTGAGATCTTGGGCTCAAACCAAGCGCGTTTGACCATTACCGAAGGTAAGTACCATCAGGTTAAGCGCATGCTGGCAGCGGTTGGTAACAAGGTGACTAAGCTTCATCGTGAAAGCGTTGGCGCTATTGAGCTTGATGCCGATTTAGAGTTGGGTGAATGGCGCTACCTAACGGATGCTGAAATCAAATCAGTTAAGTAAGGTCAAGTAAGCGAACTCGCGATTATTTCGCTGTAAAAAAAGGGCCCTCATATGAGGGCCCAAAACAAGGTTAAGCGTTGTGAAAACAGTTGGAGCAGTGACTTAACCTCAATGCTCGTTAAAGCTTTTGGTCTTACTGCAACCTTAGTGCAGCTTTCTACGACCAGCAGCAAATAAGCCTAGTAGTGCAAGACCTAGGAAGCCTAAGCTACCACCGCTTGAATCATCAGTTTCTTCAACATCTGGAGTCTCTTCCGCTGGTGGCGGAGTCGGCTCAGTGCCATCTGAGTTAACCGTGAGTGTGAAGCTAGTCTGCACTGCGTCATTAGGGAAGGCTAAGTCATGGGCCATTACGGTTACCGTGGTGTCGCCATGCCAATCTGCTGCAGGAGTCAGAGTCACCATATTGCCTTCAATAGTTGCAGTAACATTGTCTGCAGACACCTGAATGCCGTTGGCTGTGTTCTCTTTATCTTGAACCATCACTTCAAAGCTGATGCTTTCGTTCTCATCCACATTCATGTCGTTTAGTGCACCAATCGCAAGATTTGAAGGCACTGTTAGTACAGAAGTGGTGGTGATGCTGTCACTGCCGGTGTAATCACTGTCTACTGAGATCTGTAGATCTTGACCGACACCCGCTGCGGCAACACGTGCAGAGAATGATAACTCGATAGCCGATTGCTCAGGACCGAAGTAGTTAGCACAAACAACTAAGCCTTCAGAGATTTTCTCATCAACATCGTTGAAGGCGAAACCGTCACCGCTGTAGCCATAAGCTGGCCCGAAGGTGCCACGAGGACCGTGGAAGCCATGCAGACCAATTGAACCTAAGTGCGACTTCTTACCGGTAAGCTTGTCGTAGGCGAAGATAAATTCATGTTCGCCAGCAGAGAAGTTAAGCTCTGTTGATGCAATAAGCTCGAAGCTATAACGTGCATCGTAGTCAGGATCAAAGTTAACACCGAAGGCAAACTCTTGGCGCATGTTGTCCCACTCGACAATCAGGTAGCGACCATCTGTGGTTGTTGCTAGCGATACACCATCATAAGCCTCTGTTGCCATATCAAAGCCTGGTAGCATAAATCCATCACCACGCCATAGCGGTGCAATCACAGTATCTGGGAAGAACTGCTCATCCATTGGGAAGTGCAGTGGCCAGAATAGCGGCATACTATCAAGCTGAATGAAACCCGCTGGTGAGATAGTTAATGTATCCTTCTCCATGTAGTCGGGATTGTTGTTGTAAAGCGGGATCCTATCGACACCAAAGATACTTAATGGCACGGTAATCGTCTCATTCGCGCGACCACCAATGGCAAACTCAGGCTCAATGTAGGCTTCGCCATACAAGTCGAGATAGTAAGGGTTTGAGCCAACAGGAACGCGACAGGTCATGTCATCTTCGCTGGTGGTAAACTGATACTCTCGCGCCTGTGCATTACTGGCTTGTTGCATGGCTGCAAGACTGATTTGATTGCCTTCAACGGTTAATGCGTCGGCTAAGTTTTGATTGCTGCTGTTTGCCGTGACCGAATCAGCGATAAGCTGTAAACCTTCTGGAAGGTTTAACTGCATATTCACATCACGCTCAAGACCAACCATATTAGGTGCCATCTGAACATTGATTTGAACAATATCGCCCTCTTTAGCTTGCTGCTGGCTGGAGTTAATCATCACATCGTCACCAGCATGGACTAAGTTAAGCGCCATCTTACCAAGGTTACCCACGTTGTCAGCGCTATTACCGACTTCGACCAAACCATAGAAACGATCGCCTTTCTCTGCACCTTCTAAAGACCAGTTCATCGCTAAGTTGTATGGCTCTAAACCGTTAGTGGTTTGTGGACCTGTAACGCTTAGGTTGCCACTATCTACACTTGGGATTACCGCTAAGCTGGTGGTGATGGTATCTTGAGTATCTTCTTCATCACCCCAAGGGCGTTTGAAGTTACCTAGCATCGCCCAATAACGGCCTGGCACTGGGTTGTTAATTGCACAGTAATCTTGTACGTCGGTAAATGAGTAACAGATCGCCTCGTCATACCATTCAACTAGACCATTTTCATTAAGATCCATACCGATATCGAGCGATGACGCTGCCGCTTTATCTTCTGATACCTGCTCCCAAACAATACGAGCTGTGCCTTCTGGTACGTCAAAGAAGTGCACTTTGATCCCTGGATTGTCTAGCATGGTTTCAGGATCTTCGAAGTTTACATAAGCCGCACTTAGCTGGCTTTCAACCACATCACCCGCTGTTAAGCCGTGAACTTTAACATTGAGTTCTGCAATCTCTTTTGTCATGAGTTCGGGTGTTAGCAAGGTGCCGTTATCACGGTGGATAAGGCCCGATACGATTTCTGGAAGGTTAGAACCACTGAAGCTTGCAATCACTGGCAGATACTGATTTGGCACTGCTTTATCTGCAGGTGTTAGGTTCACCTTACCGAAGAGATCAAGGTTAGCTGAGCTGGCGTTTACCGAGGTTACATCGAGTACCTTTGCCGTCACCATGATGCTTTGAGTTTCACCGGCTTTTACGGTGAAGCTCTTTGGATATACATCCAGCTCTAAGAAAGGCGCGCCGTCCATCTCAAGCACTTCTGAATCGACACTCCACTCACCATCTTTGGTGGCGGTAAAGGTACGCATCCAAGTACAAGTACTTTTACACGCTGCATTAACTAAGTAGGGCACGTTGAGTGCCGTTACATCGCCACCTTCCATTGGGTTAGCTGCACGGTAGTTATCACCGTTCTCATCCATGACGAGACCGGCTTTTACCGCTCTAGCCACATTGATGACACCACTTCCCATCTCGTGGAAACCCGCTGTTTCAAGGACGGGTGGATAATCGTTATTGTAGGCTTTACCCGATTGTGCCGTCATCATCAATGCCGACTGGATCATTGCTGGAGTCCATTGAGGGTGCGCCTGTGTTAGCAAGGCTAGTGCACCTGCTACATGGGGGCCTGACATCGAAGTACCGCTGATTGCAACATAATCGCTTGGTGCTGGATACAAGCTAAATGGCATCTCATCTGAATAGGCTGCAAATACATCGACACCCGGTGCTGATACGTTCGGCACCATAGTATTTGGGTTCGTGGTACTTGGTCCGCGAGATGAGAAGTTAGCTAAGATATCGGCTTCACGTTCTGTGGTGGTAATCTCTGATGCGTAGATACTTAATTGAGGCGCAGTCTCTGAGTTTGCTACCCAGTCAACAAGTGCGTTACCCGATACCATATCGATATGCATACCTGGAATTGGGAAGGGGTTTAAGTTAAGGGTGTTACCGCCTCGACCATCATCCCAAGAGATGGCGTTATAAAGGATAACACCGCCTGCACCGCCTTCAGCCACGTTAACGCCTTTTTGTACGCGAGCAATATCACCACGCTTACATAAAACGATATCGTCACTTTCAAAGGTGCCTTCTGCAAATGGCTCTAAACAAAGTCCGTCACCAAAATCAGCGGCATTAACTAAGTTACCGGTAAAGTCACCGGTGATCCCGTAACCTTCGATATCATCTGGCGCATTGGCACCAACATAGTCACCAATACGACCCGCCACAGGCTCTATTTGACGACCGTGGGTGCTCGCCGCAACAGAGGTCAACCAAGGTGATACGTGGTCGATATAAGATGGACCATATTGCCCCCAGTTACCTGCCGAGGCTGCAACAGAGATCCCGGCTTCACGTGCCGATAAAAATGCCATTTCAATGGCATCGTACCAAGGTAAGCTTTCAAGACCACCAATTGAGAAGTTGATAACGTCAACGCCATCAACAATCGCGTCTTCAATTGCTGCTACCAGCGCATCACCAGGACAGCCACCATAGGTTTCACCAAATGAGCCACCACCTGGGTAACATACTTGGTAAGCAATAATGTTGGCGCGAGGGGCAACACCAGAGATCTCAGGGAACACTAATGGCGTATCGAAGCCATCGGATTTTTCAGTCATTCCAGCAAGCTGGAAGGCAACATCGTGTAGGACGTTACCGGCTACTGTGCCTGCGGTGTGTGAGCCATGGCCGTTGTAATCTTCACCAGTTGGTGCACGTTTATAGTCAGCTTCCCACTCTGGGATATCGGGCTGGAATATTGGGTCTTTAAAGGTATCGGTAATAATATCGTATGAGCGCACACCAATGAGTTTGCTGTTACACATGTTTGGATATTCAACACAGTCACCGACAAACTTACCTTCACCGAGTGGGTTCTCATGGACGTAACCATCGCCAGCGACTGCGGCAAATGATGGGTGATCTGAGTTAATGCCAGTATCGATAATACCTGCAACGATACCTTCACCGCGCATCTCTACGCCATCGGGGACACCGCTGCCTTGCCAAACCATATCTGCACCAATGTGCTTAGGCCCAACATCGGTAAAGAGTTTGTACTCTTTAGCGCGTGTAACGGCTTTAACGCCCGGTAGTTCGGCAACTTTAGCTGCTTCTTGCTGGCTTAATGTCATGGTCATGCCGTTTAAGGCAACGTTAAAGCGGCGCTTGATCTCGGCGCGTGGTGCGACCATTCTGATCTTGCTTGCTGTTAAATCTTGGCTTTCTGTTAAGAAGCTACGGTAGCTCTTAACTGCCTGACTGTTAACATCGAGAGTACCGAAGCGTTCACTGCTGCGCATAGATGGCTGCTGGTTGCGCGGCGAGGTCGCGGCATACTCTGGTCGTTCACCTTGGTACAAGGCAATAGGTGCATCCATCAACTGAATGATGTAGGTGTGATCGCCTTCAACTTCATCTTCCCATACAAATGGCGCTTTATGGCTACTGCCTTTAGCCGCACGATGTACGTTCATGCCGACTTGTCCAGGGCGATTCGCTTGATTGACACCAGGGTGTTTTGGTTTGTTTTGATATTGTTCGATTTGCTCTGGTGTAAGCTTTATTCCAATAAGTTCATTATTACCACCATTAGTGGTGTCTATGGATAGAGGATTCGCGACTAGCGTCCCTAACCCAGTAGCATATAACGCAGCCATAGTGACTACGCTAATTTTCTTGAGTTTCATGGTCCATTCCTTGTTATTTGTTGTTGCGAAGTTGTTAATTTCGCAATTTGTTTTTACGGTAGCTAAGCGTTTACAGCTAATGCGTTATACGTATGTCTTGATACGCATTCTGTATGCAATCATTGGGCTGCTACGCTTTATTCTTGCTATAACAATGAGTTGGGAGTTTTGTTAATATTCGTTTTTTTTTGCTGTGCAGATACAAGTTGTAACAGCAGCTTGCTTGTCCAATATTTTTAACATGGGTATGTTGTTAACTTGTTAATTACCGACTTTCGGATGAGTCTTGATTGAATTTAGACATTTAAGAAATTTTACTGTGTTAGCCAGAGAGGGAAATTACCAAAAGGCGGCGCAGAGATTGAACCTAGCACAGCCATCGCTGAGCCGGAGCATTCAGCGGTTGGAAGGGCTGCTTGGAACTGAGCTTTTGATCCGTGGTCATCAAGCGATGTCCTTGACAGCTTCAGGAGAGCTAGTGCTCAATCATAGTGAAAGCATCATTCAAGGTGTGGACACTTTGCGTAAGGAGCTGCAGTACCTGCAAGGTAAAAGTAGTGGCCATCTTGCGATAGGGACGAGTCCGGTCCCTGCAAACACCATACTTGGGCCTGCCATAGGTCGTTTTATCGATCGCTACCCAGATGTGCATGTTGAGCTAGAAGAGGGGACTTGGCAAAATAATCTGGTTAAATTGCTTCAGGGAAAACTATCTCTGCTGATCACTGATGTCAGGGGAGAGGAGATAGGTCATGAGGCTTTAGTCCAATGCTTTAATTTACCCACTTATAACGCGGTTTTCTGCGCGAGAAAAAACCATCCTCTTGCAGAGCGAGATAGTCTGAGCCTAGAGGATCTGCGCCAATATCCTATCGCTATCCCAAGAAACTTACCCGCTGGCGTTGTCGAGCTGTTTGGTGATCTCTTGTTTGAATATCGAAGTGATTTTGCCGGGCTTTTACATTATGACGCTTTCCCACCGATTAACGCGGCAATGCAACACTCACAGATGTTAGCCTTGACACCTCAGGTAGCGCTATTGGATGAAACTGTGGCAGATGAACTACATACCTTTAAGCCTGTTGATATGCCGAAATTAGATGTGTGCTTTAGTGTGGTGATGTTGCGCAGTCAGGCAAGTGTTGCGGCTAAGCGTTTCTTACAATTGATGCTTTCAAACTCAAAAGCGTGATCTTTTAGTCACAGATGTAGAAAGGGCCCTCATGATAAGGGCCCTTTTTATGACTTACTGTTTTGTCCTGAGATAAGTAACGGTTCGTCTTATCTCTGTTTGATGACGTTAGCTTAGTGACGCTTTCTGCGACCAGCTACGATGAGTCCAAGTAGTGTCAGCGCTAAGAAACCTAGGCTACCACCGCTATCTGACTTGGGTTGTTCATCCGGTGTTTCTTCCGCTGGTGGCGGAGTCGGCTCTATACCGTCAGAATTAACCGTCAGCATAAAGCGGGTTGATGCTTGATCCGATGGGTAAGCCATATCATGGACGGTAACGGTCACCTCAGTGGTGCCATGCCAATCACTGTCGGGCACGAGGCTGAATTTCAGTCCATCAATATTGGCCGTCACATTTTCCCCGCTGACGCTCATGGTTACTTGTCTATTTTGATTATGCAGGTACTCAACGGTTAGCGGATTTGACTCCGTATTTTCCTCTGTAAGCTGATCTGCAATATCAAATATGGTGATATTGCCTGCGACCGCTATTGGAAGTGCTCGCTCTACCGTATTACCATTTGTGGCAGCTGCTGTGAGTGAGACTTCTGACACATTTGCTGCTGCAGATGGGTTAACGACTGCAGAGAAGCGCATGACCATTCGAGTACTTTCCGGCCCTTGGTAGTTAGCACAGATAATCATATCGCTGTCAGTTTTGTCATCTTCGTTGACCGCGTAATCATCATAGTGGAAACCATTTACAGGGTAGTAGAAGCCTCGAGTACCTTGATAACCTTTTAAGCCAATCGTATGGTCACTTTTATCACCGTTAAGATCCTTATAAGAGAAGTAAAGTTCATAAGCACCAGGTGTAAAGTCGATATTGGTTGAGGCTAAAACTTGAAAGTCAAAGTTCTGCTCACGATCGACTGTTGGCATACCCCAAGGACCGTCTCCTGCTTCTACGTTATACATCTCCTTCCATTGCACGATGAAGTATTTCTCTTGGTTTAGTGACGCGGCATAGACGCCTCGCTCGTAAGGCGTAAAGGTATCTAGATCCATGCCTGACTCATTTAAAGTGGCTGAGTCACGACGCCAAAGAGGTGCGACGATCAAATCTTTAATCCCATCGGGTGCTAAGCTAGAGCCTGCCCAGTTTGCATTAAAGGCGTGAGCATCAAACTTCAAGATCCCATTACCATAGATCTGAATAATATTGGTGGTGTCTTTCGCTTCGATGCCATATAGAGGCACGTGTGGGAAATATTTGTCATAGCCTTCGAAATCAGGAATTTCAAACATCTGATCCCAGATGTTTTCGAAGCCAGGAACCTGTGGTACACCGATACCGGGTAGATCGACAAAGGTTGGATAATCACTAAAGGGTAGGCGACACATCTCATCTTCTAAGCTTGTCGTATACTCGTAAGTGCGAGGGGCATCTTTGGAAGATTGCTGTGTACCAGCGATATTGATCTGGTTACCGTCGACAGAGATTAGCGGCTGCGTAAACTCATTACCACGAACACTTTCTGCTATCAGAGTTAGCCCTTCAGGAATCGCAACATTCATATCGATATCGCGGGTATGACCAAATAGGTTAGCTTGCTGGATAAGCTCAAAGTCTATGACATTACCAATTCTCGCTCCTTCATGGCTTGCCGTAAATTGGACGTCAGCTTCGCCTTTAGTAAACCTTACTGGCAGCATACCAATATCATCAGGGTTGCTACTATCAAGCCCTAACTCAATAACGCCATGTAAGATATCGCCTTCAATAGCTTGGTCCAAAGCCCAGTTCAGGGATAAGGAGCTAGGAGTGACACCATCAGATATAACTGGTGATACAGTCAGATTGTTGCTTACCTCATCGGATACGATAACCAAATTAGAAACGATACGGTGAGCCTCATCATAGGGATCCCAAAGGTTGCCTACAGACCATTTTAAGTTGCTGACCATGTACCAGTATTGTCCTGGCTCTGGATTGTTGATTGCGCAGTAATCTTTTAAGCGCCAGTCTGAGACACACAGTGCCTCTTCCATATAGTCGATGTTGCCATCATTATTAACATCACGACCAAGATCAATACGGCTAGAGTAACGAGCGTAGTCATCTTCATCGGTGATCTCGACAATTAAGCGTTTGGTCCCTTCTGGAACAGTAAACATCTTATAGGCTAGTTGAGTCTCAGCTGCAGGGACAGTGCCTTCGACTTCCCATGGCCACTGTGTATTCATCTTCAGATGGTGTTCTGTTTCAGTGCCAGTGGTTAAGCCATAGGCTACGGCCGATATTTCAGCGCTTTGTGGTAATAGCATCGATGGTGTTTCATAACTTCCCTGATCTCGTCCAATTTCTGTTTGAATGATAACGGGAAGTTTAGCGCGCTCGTAACTGGCAATGATAGGCAGTGATTGAACTGGCATTGTTGCACTGCTCGGCGCTAATGTGAGCTTGCCATAGAGTGTAATGCCATCTGTATTACCAGGGCCGACAGGGGAGTCTGACTGGTAGTCAATATCGGGCATATGCGCAGTAATCATGACCCGCTGTTGCTCGCCAGCTTGCAGACTAAATGTCTTTGGGGAAACCTCAAGCTTTAATGTCGAAGCCCCAGTAAAGTCTGACTCTTGCGCTGACACATTCCAGCTACCATCTTGAGTAGCTGTAAATGTACGGTACCAGCTACAGGTGCCATTACAGTCACGATTAACAATGTAAGGTGTATTCAGTGCTGTAACATCTCCGCCGACAAGCGGGTTTGAGCTCTTATAGTTTTCGATGTTTTCATCCATGACGAGGCCAACATCAATTGCTTTGGCAACATCGACAACACCGGCGCCCGCATCATCGTAGGTGACTGCGTAGGTGCCTCCGTATCCATCTTGTGAATATTCGACTTTATTCGCCGTTGTTGTTAATGCTGATTGAATTTGCGCCGGTGTCCAGTTAGGGCGCGCATTCTTTAGCAGTGCCATCGTACCTGCTACATGGGGGGCTGCCATTGATGTGCCGCTTACGATTGACCAATTCATTCCCCAGTTATCTAGGCTAAATATTCTGTCATTGGCATAAGCTGCAAAAATATTAACCCCAGGTGCCGCCAGTGTTGGTGCCATGACATGAGGATTGGTCACACTTGGCCCACGGGAGGAGAAGTTTGCCAATTGGTCTGCTTCGGCCTCTGTTTGTTGAATTGACCCGTCACTGATTGTCACGTGGTGACCCGTGCCGGAAGCGAGCCAATTGATGATCTTACTGCCATCATAGGTATTGACGTGAGCCGCGGGCAGTGAGTAGTAATCACTGATACGTACTGAGGCTGGAACGCTCCAATCATCTTCAAGATTGTAGAGAATAAAGCCGCCAGCACCGCCGGCTTTTATATTGTCAGATTTTGTCACCCGAGCTTGGTTGCTTCGCGCGCAAACAATGATAGGTGCTTGGCTAAGTGCGGTGACACCATCGGGCATAAAGTTGAAAGTCCCTTCGGCAAAGGGAGTATCACAATGACCATTGTCGCTATTGTAATCCGCTGCTAAAAACACGGGACCGCTATAGCCACCAGTTATTGATGCTGCTGTCATTGGTCCCCATGGGCTTGGGTTTTCATCTCCGCCTTCGAAGTTATCTAATGTCTTATCTGCAGAGGTCAGGTCGCGGCTGTGGGTTGTTGCGGCGACAGATGTTAGCCAAGGTGAGACATGATCCATCCAGCCATAACCTGCATTGCCTGCAGAGGCTGAAACAGATATGCCTGCTTCTCTTGCGGCAAGAAAGGCGAGCTCTGTTGGCGACTCCCATGGAAGCTGTTCTGCCCCCCCGACTGAGTAGTTGATAACATCAACTCCGTCAGCGATTGCATCATCGACAGCCTTCAGGGTGATATCTTGGGGACAACCAACATATTGCGTGGAGCCCGTTCCTGGAAAACAGACTTGATAGGCGACAATATTGGCGTGTGGAGCCACACCTGAAACACGTTCAAATACAAACTCTGTATCACGGCCCGTGACACTGTTATCTGCCCCTATTTCTGACATCTGGTAGGGAACATCAAAAAGAACATTACCCGCAACCGTTGAGGCAGTATGGGAACCGTGGCCATTATAGTCCTCGCCGTTTGCCGGACGAATGCGTTCCCAAGGCGCGAGTGGTCCCATACCTCTGAAGATAGGGTCTCCATAGGAGTCGGTAATCTCAGAGTAGGAGCGTATACCTATAAGCTTGTCATTACATAGGTTGGCAAACTCTTCAAGTGCACAATCACCGATAAAATTACCACTTCCGAGTGGATTGGTTATCTGTACATTATCGTCGCCTACCGGAGCAAAAGAGGGATGGTCAGAGTTAATCCCTGTATCTAAAATACCCACCACCACACCGTGCCCCGTGTTGGGACTAGCTTGTGATGTTTCTCCACTCCAAACTTTATCGGCGCCAATATGTTGAGGGCCAACATCGGTGTGAAGTTCAAGCACCACTGAGCGTGTTACCGCACGAACACCATCAATTTTTGCCACTCGTGCAGCTTGCTGCTGCGTTAACTTCATACTCATACCATTAAAAGCGTACCGGTATGATTGTTCGATCTCTTTCGGTGAGCCTAAGGTGTTAGTGATCAGGCTATTCACCTTGAGTTGTCTATTTTCGAGATAGTTTAGGTAGGTATGAGAGGCACTGCTATTAAGGTTTATCTTGTTATTTGAGCTAAAATTTTGCGGCGATGAACTCAATGCTGTCGCGGTAAAACCGCTTATGTTGCCATCATAAGTTGCCACAGGTTGTTCAGCGAGTTGAATGATATAGGTGTGTTCACCGGTTATGTTTTTTTCAAATTTAAACGGTATCTTTTCAGCTTGTCCCTGCGGACGGTGGTTATTTGGCTTCGCTGTCATTCCTGGGCGATTTAACCTTTCCTGGGAGGCCGCTTTTATCGCTTCATAATGCTCATTTGACATCTCAAAGGGTTTCACACTGAGTGTTTCTAACTCAATACGATTGGGGGCACTGTTAAGTGCCGTAGCTCCAGCGCCTGCGGCATAGATAGCCGCAACTGTCATCAGACTTATTTTTTTTAGTTTCATTGTCCTGCCTTCTGGTTGTATTTGTGCAACCCAATTGTTAACTGTTTGTTGTTTTTGTGGCCAATAGTCAGAATGAATGCAGGTATAGCTGATAGGTATTTCAGTTTTTTTTATGAAAAATATGTTCATATTTTGGTGAGTTCTCTTAGTTATTACACTGAAATAACGATCTGCTATCGATCTTGTGGCATTGAAATATCAAGGTTTAATGCCGCTTGTATGGACGACTTAGGGGATGGTTACAATTGATACAAGTTGTCACACCTTTAATGGGCGAAGCTTGAATCAACGTTATATCTGGAATAGCTTATTAGGGGCAGAGTTGGCTTAATCGAGGGTTAACCTTCAACTGTTACTATCTGTTTGTTAGCCGAAGCTCATGGCGAGTTTGAGTTTATCTAGATTAATGAAAATTTTGTTGGATGAGGTATATGGAGTTAAGGCATATAAAACACTTTGTGGCGCTGGCTGAATGTAAGAGCTTCAGTGTCGCGGCCGATAAGTTAGCCATCACTCAACCCTCTTTGACACGCAGTATTCAGAAGATGGAGCAGAACCTTGGAGTGCAATTATTTACTCGCGACTCAAGGCATGTAAAGTTGACCTTTCATGGTGATTTAGTCTTAAAGCATAGCGACAAGATTTTAAATGGTGTGCATCTTCTAGAGTCTGATATAAAAGTTAACAGTGGTAAATCAAGCGGTAAGCTTGTAATTGGTGGCGGAACCTTAGCATCTAGCAATATTTTGAGTGAGATTTTGAGTGAGTTTTCTCGGTATTCACCATCGATAAGTGTGGAGTTACGGACTCGAGATGTCAGTGAGTTGAGTGAGCTACTTTCAAGAGGGAAGTTGGATCTGTTTGTTTCAGAAACCAAAGTAACAGGTTTCGATCAGCGAGATGACTTAGAGGTGATTAACTATTGTCACTCTAGCGGGGTTTTTTGTTGTAGACCAGAACATCCACTCGTTAGAGAAGCAAACCTTTATACCCCGAGGCTAAAAGACTTCCCAATAGCCCTGCCTCGCGCCACGACCCATGAAATAGAAAATCTGTTTGGCGATCTATTTGATTCAAGCCGACAGGCTTTTTCTGGTCTATTGCGATTTGAGATCTTTCAATCAATTCGTTTGCTACTTTATAACAGCGATATGATAGGTCTATTGCCTCAAGTGATTATTGAGGACGAATTAAAAGCGGGGCGGTTAGTATTATTAAAGGTGCAAGACATGCCGAATATTAAAGTGGATTATGGTGCTGTGTATTTAAAGTCTCGTGCCTTAACACCTGCCGCAAAGGAATTTATCTCCTTTATTGGCACCACAGGTTGTTAGGTCGGGAGTCTCTTTTCTCGCCACGCTTTGAAGGTAAAATAAAGGCTGCAACTCATAGTGGTTACAGCCTTTGTTGTTTATCATGATGAAGTAAAGCTTGTATCTAGTTGGAGTCGCTGTGACTTAAATTGCTTACTTCAGTAACTCAATTTTACCACTAATGGTGGAAGCGTTGAGCTCGGCTCGGCCATCACCCGTCTGGAATTTTAGGTAACTTTGCGGTGAGTACTTCTCTTTAGTGACTTTATCCTCGGTTAACTTGTTACTGATCTTACCGCTAGGGCCGCCGTTGATATTGAAGCTCACATCGGTATCACCGAGAAAGTTAACCTCGATATCGCCACTGACGCTCCCGAGTTTCGCGCGGTTTAATAAGGAATTGAGGGATAACTCCAAATCTCCACTGACAGTCTTGACTGCCAGAGTATCAACACTATCTAACGCTATGGTTACATCACCAGATACAGACTCTATCGTCACCTTGGTTGCCTGAGTATCAGCAGCGAGCTCACCACTCACCATTTGGTAGCTTAATGTGCCGGAGCTTTGGGTATCCTTGATGTCACCTGAAACGGTTTGCAGCTTACTTTTACCTGCAAGACTGCGAGTAGAAATATCGCCAGACACTGTCTGAAGCAGGGTTTTGTCGCTTAGGTCATTGGCTTTGATATTGCCGCTGACTGAACTGACCTCAAGCTTGCCGTTTAATGCATCGAGGTGGTAGTCTGCCGATACCCCTTCGGCTTCAAGTCTTAGGTTACTTGGCAGTGTTATCACTAACTCAGAGCCTTCTTTATTACTGCCGTTGTATTGACGTGGCAGGGTATCTTCAATAAGCACTTTGTTGCCTTTGACGGAAAAGACAAACCCTTCGCTGAGGTCGTCCAGTGTGCCTTTTACGGCGATCTCATTTTTATCCCAGGACTTAAAGCTGACACTACCTCGCTGCACTTTTACTTTCACTACCGGATTGGCCTCAACCGTTTGCTGCTGCTCGATCGCTTCTCCTGCAATCGCCATATGACTCAATAAAAGTGCACTCGCCATCAGCGTGCTTTTCAGTAATGGTTTCATATTTAAACTCCTTGGGGTAATGGGTTAACTGGCAGAGTTTGGCCTTGTTGGAGTAACTCAATTTCTCGCTGTTGAGTCCAAAGCCATAGCTGCCAAAGTTCCTTGTCGTTGGGGGTTTGTTGCAGGGCTTGATAGATCTGCTCTGCGGCTTTTCTAAGTTGTTCGATACCGTTTTCAAGCGGTAAGCCCAATTCACTGGCTTGCCAATTGGTAAGGTGTTGCTGCTGGCTTAACTGTTCGACCTGTAGTTGATGCTGCAGCTTTATCTCAGCTAACGTGGCTAATAGCGGCGATGGCGTTGCTAATGTTGAAAGTTCACCATTGTGCTGCCAAATATTCATGCCTAGCAGCCCCACGAGCAAAATGATGCTGGCAACGGCAAGACGCCTAAATACAGGTCTCTGTTGAGCTTTATTTTGAGGCTGGTCAAGCTCTACTTTATCTAGCTGTCTTTCAATATCGTTCCATAGCTCTTTTTGTGGTGCGATCTCTCTAGGCGCCTGATTAATTAATTGGGTCAGTTTAGCGCTAGCATCATTCATGGCGGCCTCCTATATCGACTTGGCCTTGCTCTATTAGTGCTTCAAGTAATTTCTGTGCCCTGTGGTATTGCGCCTTACTTGTACCGGGTGCGATGCCCATCAGTTGCGCGACCTCTTCGTGCTTGTAACCTTCTAAGGCGTGGAGAACGAAGACGATGCGCGCTCTTTCTGGCAGTTTGAGCAAAATTTTATCTAGGTCTTCATACTCGTCCCTGACGCTCTGCAGGTCGGTATCGCTGCTGACAAACCGTGACCAGAATGAGCGGTGCTTCTTTAGGCTAGATAGAGCTTGGTTGACACTCAGAGTATGTAGCCAGGTGGTAAATTGACTCTCACCACGAAACTGCGGCAGCTTCTGCCAAAGCCTGACAAAGCAGTCTTGGGTTGCTTCCTCGGCCAGTGACACTTGGCCAGTGATCCTCAAGCAAAGTGCATATACACGCTGGTGGTGCAGCTGGTAGAGCTTCTTAAAAGCAGACTTGTCACCTAGCTTTGCCTTATCTATAAGTTCAGGCTCTAGAAGCGGCCTTGGCTCCATTACCCGTATTTGTGCCGTCACTCAACTTTCCTTGTGCGCTTGCGATACTAATAAGACATAGCCAATAGATAAAAAGGTTTAAATGCAATAGAAATTATTTTTGTAAATGGGGAAGGGGGGATTTTTACTGTGGGTTTAATGACGAAGTGGCTGAGTGAGAGAAATAGAAAAGAGAAGCCTAATACGCTTCTCTTTTTATGCAGCAAACAACTGCTCGCCAAAAGTTAGCTTGGCATCTAGCTTAGTTTTGAAAACACCAGTTGCGCACCGACGAGATCGGCCAAGGCTGTACCGACAGTCTTGAAGATGGTGATCTCATCATTGCTAATGCGGCCTTTAATTTGCGCCGTACACAGTTGACCGAGCTCTCCCTTAACTTCGTCAAGAGAGAAGACCCCCTCTTCAATAGGCAAGAGCAGTTCGCCCGCTTCAGCAAACACGTTGATTTTTGAATCGACAAATACCGAAGACTTGCAGAGCAGCTTTGTGTCGAACTCACGTCTGTCATGATTATGGTTACCCACAAAGTCAGTATGGGTACCCGGTTGTACCCAGTCTCCATCAAACAGCGGAGTTGGGCTTCCTGTTGCACAGCTAATGATATCGGCTTGGCGTACGCTCTGTTCAAGCTCAGTGCAGAGCATGACTTCAAGATCTGGACGCTTATTGCGAATAAGCTCGATGGTTTTGCGGGCTTTCTCTTCACTGCGTCCCCAAACGGTGATTTGATTAATCGGGCGTACGCTGGCATGAGCGAGCGCCATAAAGGAGGCTAAGTTACCTGTGCCGCAAACCAGTAGCTTGCTTGAGTCTTCTCGGGATAGGTACCGGCTGCCTAATGCCGAGATGGCCGCTGTGCGCCAGAAGGTGACGCTGGTGCCATCAACGAGGGCTTGGGGTTCGCCAGTTTCACGACTAAAGACCAAAATTTTTGAGTAGAGGCTAGCAAGCAGTGGGTCTTTTTGTGGGTTGCCAGGGAAATAGGTAAAGGCTTTTACGGCTATCGCTTTATCATTCCAAGAGGGTAATACCGCAAATGCATCATGATGCTCACCCGAGTCATCAAGGCCAAAGACTTGGCGTTGCGGCATGCCTGCTGGGCGAGAGAAGGTCTCATCTAGGGCATTGATTAGATCGGGGAAATTAAGTGACTGATGAACTGATTCTGCATTAATGACTAACATGAAAACCTCCATTTAAGTATATTTTATACTATTTGCAGGTTTGGACTGAGTCAATGAACTTTTAGTTGTTGAATTATATTTCAACTTAATAATTAGAATGTTAGTTATAGTTTGCTGTTTTTGTGGTTTTTTGTAGCTAAATCTACTATATAATCGGCCGATAAGTTAAGGGGGCAGCCTTGGTCAAACGCAGTTTGCGTTAGCTAGGGGAGACAAGTTGATAATAAGTAGAGATGTAAAATGCTAATACGTTACAAGTTACTGTTAAGTGCAGGGGTATCGATCACGGCGTTAGCCGCGATGTTTGGCCTTCAAGTTTATTTTAGTCAAGTGCAAACGGAATTAGCACAAGCATCGCAAGATAT
This sequence comes from Shewanella schlegeliana, assembly GCF_016765635.1. Lineage (GTDB taxonomy): Bacteria > Pseudomonadota > Gammaproteobacteria > Enterobacterales > Shewanellaceae > Shewanella > Shewanella schlegeliana. The sequence continues at coordinate 12,080 of NZ_JAESVD010000008.1, read as the reverse complement.
CTCAGGGCTTAAGAATGAGATATTAATGCTACGTAAAGATGAAAAGGACTTTCTGGCAAGAAAGGATCTTAAGTATGTCGAGCAGCATGTGTCCGACAACCGAGAAGCTCAGGAAACGGTAGTGAAGTTGACACGAGTATTCGATAAATACTCTATTCCAATAGCAAGCCTAAGCGAGTTCAGTCAAGAGCTCGGTCGTTATGAATCCGCCTTTAGCAATGTGGTTAGCTTAAATAAGCAGATAGGTCTCACGCCGAAGACTGGTTTATATGGCACCTTGCGAGGCGCTGTTCATCAAGTTGAAAGCTTAGTTGAGCAATATGATGAACCACAACTGATGGTGCAGATGCTGCAACTTAGACGCGCCGAGAAAGACTTTATGCTTAGGCGCAGTGAAGGCTATGTGGCGAAATTTGATGATAACCTCGAAGGGTTTATCAATATAGCGAATGCGTCCAAGTTGGACAGACAAGCCAAGCAGCAGGTGCTGAATTATATTCAACAATATAACGCTGACTTTAAAGCCTTAGTACAAAAAGAGAAGCAACTCGGCCTCACGATTTCTGAAGGTGAGCGCGGCCAGTTACGCCAAGCCGTTGCCAATACTGATAGTGCCCTTAATCAGCTTGAATCTTTAGCCTTAGATGCGATTAGCGATAAAGAGAGTTCGGCATTTATTTTCGGCCTCGCTATTGCCGTCTTAATTGCTATCGCTTTAGCGATTACAACCTTGATGATTATTCGCAGCATCATAGAGCCTGTGAAACGCATTACCGATGTGATTACCCATATTGAGGAAAATAAAGATCTTTCGATGCGCTGTGACGCCAGCAGCGATGATGAGCTTGGCCAGATTGCCAAGCACTTCAACAGCATGGTTGAAAGCTTTCAGCAGCTTATTCATCAGGTTACTCAGTCAGTTGAGACCATGAATCAATCTTGCCAAGAACTTTCAGGTAATGTGGCGCGCGCCTCCCAAGGCGCAGAAAACCAGCTAAATGAGACCGATATGGTGGCAACGGCGATCACCGAGATGGGAGCAACCATTGATGAGATCGCTAAGAACACTGAGCTTGCGGCAAACAAAGCCAGTATGACCCACGACAACGCTCAGACCGGGCAGGTTGGTGTGCAGCAGACGATTGAGAAAATTGAGTTGCTGGCGCAGCAGATCAACGAGTCTGCCGCTGTGGTTGGTGAGCTTGAGAAAGACAGTGAAACCATAGGCAGCGTGCTCGATGTTATTCGCGGCATTGCCGAGCAAACTAACTTACTGGCATTAAATGCCGCTATCGAGGCGGCTCGAGCTGGAGAGCAGGGACGAGGTTTTGCGGTTGTTGCCGATGAGGTGCGTAGTCTTGCGATGCGAACTCAGGAGTCAACAGAGGAGATCGCTTCGATCATTCAGACCCTACAGTCGCGCACTCATTCTATCGTTGAGTTGATGCAGTCGAGCCGTGAACAGGGCAATGAAAGTGCAGAGCAAGCGGCATCGGCAGGCACCCTGCTTGAGCAGATCAACGGTGACGTGACCAATATTATGGATATGAGTACGCAGATTGCAGCCGCGATTGAAGAGCAAAGTATGGTGGCCGCAGAGGTGAACCAAAATGTGGTGGTGATCCGTGATATCGCTCAAGAGACTGCTGAGGTCGCCACTCAGAACTCCAGTGCGACCGAAGAGGTGCGTGAGCGTGCCGAGTACCTGCAAGATGCGGTGAGTAAGTTTAAGGTCTAGCTTCACTGCTTAACTTAAAACAACAGCCTCTATTAAGCCTCGAGTCATCTCGGGGCTTTTTTATGTGGATTGAATTAAAATAGTTAAATAACAGGCATAAAAAAACCTCGCAGTGCGAGGTTTAGTTTAGCGATTTGAGGTCTTAATTTGCCTTATCGCTGGTTTAGCTGTTGCAACACCTAAACTAAATATTGGTGCCCGAACCCGGAATCGAACCAGGGACACGAGGATTTTCAATCCTCTGCTCTACCGACTGAGCTATTCGGGCAACGGGCGCTATTAAAAGGCTTTTAAGGTTTTGAGTCAACCCATTTCTGAAAATAAGTGAGTTTTCTTGCTTGTTCGTTGAATAATTAGACGTATAGCTATAGAAGTAAGCAATAATCGTAAATGAGCCGCTTAATGGATGTGGACGTAGAGTTAGATGAGGTGAGAAGAGGCTTTACCCGTTTTTTGATTTATTCACTGCTATTTAAAGGGAGAGAGTGATTGGGTTACCAATATCGTGCCATCTGGCGTATTCAAAGACACCCGATAATCATGTTTATGGTAATCGCTGCCCTGTTGTTGCTCAGTGTGGCGGGCTTTGCTCGGCTTAATCTCGATATAGACTTTAATGACTATTTCGCCCCATCTGAACCACGCTTCGTGGCGTTTAACAGCATGATGGATAAATTTGAGCGCCATGATCAACTCTGGCTATTGCTAGAAACAGATTCAGATTGGCGAGATAAAGAGCCACAGGCGCAATTAATGGTCTTTCTCAGCTTGCTTAACGCCAGCCAAGATATCGCAAGTATTCAAGGTTATAACCAGTTTGTTGAGGGCACTGCCAAACAAGATAAGTTATTAGCCTATAAAACCCATCCTAGATTGGCGTCTGTTTTGTCTCAAGGCGGTAGGGCTCTGTTGCTGCAGTTACAGCTGAACACCCATAGAGTGCAAGATTTTACTAATCAGAGTTTATGGTTAGATGATGTATTGCAAAGAGTGAACAATAACAGCCGTGAGTACTGGCAGCCTTTAGGGGTTAACAGTTATCTAAATGGTACTCATGCGCTTAATTGGCAATATGCCAAGGTATTAATCCATGACTTGAGTTGGTTTGCCCCCGCATTATTGGGCATCATCTTTTTGATGGCGTTACTGTTTATTCGGCAGAGGTTATGGGTTTTTGCGCTTAGTCTTAATAACCTTATCACCTTAGTGTTGACCATAGGGGTCGCGGCTTGGTTAAAGCTTACTCTCGCGGCTATCACCGCCTTTGTGCCTGTGATAATTGTGACCCTAGGTTTTGCTTATGCATCTCACCTGTATTTTGGTTGGCGCGCCGAGATTAATCGTGGTCAAACAAATGAGCAGTCCCTAAGGCATACGGTAAAGATTAATCAGGCGCCACTATTTTACTCCAGCATCACCACTATATTTGGCTTTAGCCTATTGATGTTCAGTCCCTCTCCTCCCATTCAAAGCTTTGGTCTGCTTGTGAGCTTTGCGGTGCTTTGTAACTACCTGCTGACATTAACTAGCCTTATCTTTTTTGCAGGTTACTCCAAAGCCTCAGCGAGTAAAGGTCTAGACTTTTCGGCAGTGATTCAGATTGCAAAGCTCAATGCTAAGCGTCCGTTGGCAGTGATGACGGGAATTATTTTGATAAGTGCCTTGGCGCTGCTCAGTGTGTCTAAATTGAGGTTAAATGACGATCCGCTAAGTTATTTTGAACCTACAAATCCTTTTGCCCTCTCTAGTCAGAAAATGACTCAATACTTTGCAGGCATTAACCTGCAGCATTATGTCGTGAGCTCTGCGAATGATGAGCAGCTTGCTAAGAGTGAGATAAGTTTTATCTATAAGTTCAGTCGTTTCTTAAAACGCCAACCAGAGGTCGTAAAGGTGCAGCATATCGGCGACTGGATTAAGAGTGCAGGCATTGGCAAGAATCAGTTTAAACAGATCTTAGCCAGTAACTCGGTGAAAGAGCTCGGGCTTGCCAGTGAATTGTCGGCAGATAAGCAATCGAGTTTAGTGACTTTATATCTTCAGCCCTTGACGGCTATGGAGTTGATTAGCTTTGAACAAAAGGTCGATATCTGGCTTACAGAGCATTCTGCTGCCGTAAAGGTGAGTCCCCCTGTTGCCAGTAATTTAATGTTCGCTCATCTAAGCGTCGATAATGCCAATAATATGCTGCTGTCATTTGCACTAGCCTTGATTGCTTTGGCGATTCTATTGAGTTTACTTAAGCGCTCACCGCTGTTTGGTTTGATGGGACTATTGCTTAACTTCTTGCCGTTATTATGGGTGTTTGCCCTTTGGCAACTAAACGGCGGCTTTATTAGTTTAGGCACGGCGGTGGTGCTCGGCATGATGCTAGGGATTATCGTCGATGATACGCTGCATCTGATGTTAAAGCTGCCTGATAGTAAAGCATTAACCGTGACTTCTATGTGGCAGAGCCTGAACAAGGTGTTGCCAGTCATTAGCTTTACCACGCTGACAATCGCACTGGGTTTCTCTATTGGTTTATTGTCTGCCTTTGCGCCTATTGCTCAACTGAGCTTGCTCTCATGCTTAGTGGTGATATTTGCTTGGGGTTTCGATGTGTTGATGCTGCCAGTGCTTTATTGGCGTTGGGTTATCCCTAAGCAGTAGGCCTATGGCAACAGGAAAGCACTCGCTTGAATTGATGCGGTAAATAGTGAGTGGTCAGTTTATCGCAAGGAAACCGCCTTAGAATTTCATTTTAGTCGGCAGATATAGTGGAAAAACGCTAACTAGGGCTGATTAGTTAAGAAAGTGCTGTAAATTGAACAAAAAATAAAGGCCTCTAAAAGAGGCCATTATTTATCGTCAAATATGCTTGGCTAACAGCTTATTTAGCCACTAATTTATTATCTGGATAGTTGGCCTTCATTACCATGAGTACATGATCTTTAAGCTTTTCTTGACCAAGTTCGCCATAGGCTGTAGACATGATCTCTAATGCTTTTTCAGTTGATGGAGTACCTGGGTAGGTCTCTAAAACCGACTGAGCGCGGATCGCCGCAGCACTCCATGCATTCATTTTTATGTAGTATTCAGCTACCTTGATCGAGTAAAGTGCCAGTCTATTTTTTAGGTGCTGCATGCGTTTTTGTGCATCTGCTGCATACTTACTGTTTGGATAAGACTTAATTAGTCTATCGAAATCTTTGAATGCATCTTGCGCAGCCTTTGGATCGCGGTCAGAACGATCGATATTTAGCATATCGTGAAACAGGTATCGATCAGACTGCATATTGACTAGGCCGCGCATGTAATAAACATAATCAATATCTTTATGAGTTGGGTTTAAGCGAATAAAGCGATCGATATTCGCAATACCTGATGCTGGATCGTCAAGTTTGTAATAGGCATAAATAAGATCAAGTTGAACCTGAGTCTTGTGCGGACCAAATGGAAAGCGTGAGTCCAAGGCTTCTAGAGAACGAACAGCTTTGCTGTAATTACCTAGTTCCATAGAGGTTCTTGCTTGAGAATAGAGCACTTCTGGAGAGCTCTTTGTCATCGCAGGGTCTTCGCCCTGTTTACTACTACAGGCCGTAGCTGCAAGTGTGATAAGGACTACAGCGACACTTTTGGCAATTTTATGCATACTTGAATTCGATTCTTTTAAAGTTATTGTTAAGAATTTTTCCATTTCACGATAAAATAGAAACAATCCGATTGTAACAGATAGTAAACATTTTTGGACCCAGAAAAGTGGGTACGGTTCATATGACACAAGAGATTAATCTAAAAAGCGAGATCACAGCAACACAAACCGGGCAAAGATTAGACCAGACTCTGGCCGAATTGTTCCCGGACTACTCGCGCACACGTATTAAAGAGTGGATTTTATCAGGTTCAGTCTTTATTGATGGCGAGGTTTCTGACAAGCCTAGAACTAAGGTGCTAGAAGGTCAGGTTGTAACCGTAAATGCCACGCTGGAAGAAGAAACTAAAGCTGAAGCTGAAGCGATTGATTTAGATATCATCTATGAAGATGACCATATTTTGGTGATCAACAAGCAAGCTGGCTTAGTGGTTCATCCAGGTGCGGGTAACCAAACTGGTACCTTAATGAATGCCCTGTTGCATCATTGCCCTGGTATTGAGTTGGTGCCACGTGCAGGTATTGTGCATCGTCTGGATAAAGACACCACAGGTTTGATGGTAGTGGCTAAGACTGTTGAAGCGCAAACACATCTAGTGGCGGCGCTACAGGCACGTGATATTACCCGTGAGTATGAAGCGATTGTCACAGGCACTATTATTGCTGGTGGTACCGTCGATGAGCCAATCGATCGTCACCCGACTAAGCGTACCCATATGGCAGTGGTTCATAATGGTAAGCCTGCGATGACTCACTACCGCGTAGCGGAAAAATTCAGAGCGCATACACGCCTAAGACTACGTCTGGAATCTGGCCGTACTCACCAAATTCGTGTGCATATGGCACATATTGGTCATGTATTGGTTGGTGACCCTGTTTATGCGGGTCGCCCACGTCCACCAAAAGGTGCGGCGCCGGACTTCTTTGAGACTTACATGGGCTTCAAGCGTCAAGCACTGCACGCTGTAAGACTTGAGTTAGCACATCCATTTACCTGTGAAATCATGAGCTGGCAAGCGCCTATCCCTGAGGATATGGTTAAGCTGACTAAAGCGCTGCGTAAAGACACTGAAGAAAACCCGACAGCGTACTAATGACGGCTAAAATAGAAAATCCAGCTTGGTTTATCCCATCCGGGGTAAACCTCGCTTTTTCTACTCGAAAAGGTGGCTGCAGCTTGCCACCATTTTCCAGCCTTAATCTAGGGCTGCACGTCGGTGATGACCCGCAAAAGGTCTTAGCTAACCGTCAGCATATTGAAAAGCAGTTATCCCTCCCTGCAAAACCCGCTTGGCTTGAGCAGATCCACAGTATTGATGTCATCGATGCTGACAACACCCAAGTTCACCATGCCGATGGCAGTTACACCCGTAGTTTAGATCAAGTGTGTGTAGTCATGACCGCCGATTGTTTGCCAGTATTACTGTGCGATGAACAGGGCACCGAGGTCGCGGCTGTTCATGCTGGTTGGCGCGGATTGTGTGATGGCATTATTGAAGCGGCTGTGCATAAGTTTGCTCATCAGCCGAGTGAGTTAGTGGCTTATTTAGGGCCATCGATTGGACCAAACGCATTTGAAGTCGGCAGTGAGGTAAAGGCACAGTTTGAAGCCAAGCACCCACAAGCTGCGAAATTTTTTACGGCACATATCGATGCCAATGGTCAGGCTAAATTCCTAGCCGATATTCAAGGCCTTGCTGAATTTAGATTGGCTTTGTTAGGTGTGAAGCGTGTCTTTAAAGACCAGCGCTGCACTGTTGCAGATGAATCCCACTTTTTTTCCTATCGCCGCGACGGTATTACTGGCCGCATGGCATCATTTATTTGGCTTAATCGTTAACTCAGACTTGATTTTGTTTAAATAGTCCCCATCTTTTAAGTAACAGATATTCTGCTTAATAGCGGAGTACCCCCTTTTCTAATGTGAATAGAAGTACGAATGGATTTATACCGTTTCTAGCAATGGTCATAATGGCATCCAATTCAATTTCTCGAAGCAGATGCGCAATATTCATTGCCTTTTATTTATAGAATTTTAATGTGTTCTCGGAGGATTTATGCGACTCGATCGTATGACTAATAAATTCCAGATGGCGATCTCAGATGCTCAGTCATTGGCACTAGGACGAGATCATCAATTTATCGAACCATCACACCTGATGATGGCATTACTAAATCAAGACGGGGGGTCAATTCACCCTCTACTGACACAAGCGGGGATCCAAGTGAGTACCCTGCGCTCTTTATTAAGTAAAGATTTAGAGCAAAGACCGCAAGTCGAAGGGACGGGCGGCGATGTACAGCTATCTCAGGCATTAGTTCGCCTACTCAACTTATGCGATAAGCTAGCGCAAAAGCGTAAAGACAAGTTTATCTCTAGTGAACTGTTTGTATTAGCTGCACTCGAGGGTAATGATGCTTTAGCACAAGCGTTGAAGCAGTCTGGTGCGACAAAAGAGTTAATGGAGTCGACCATTGATCAGATCCGCAATGGCCAAAAAGTTGATGACCCAAATGCTGAAGATCAACGCCAAGCTCTGAAAAAGTTCACCGTCGATCTCACAGAACGAGCAGAGCAGGGTAAGTTAGACCCTGTTATTGGCCGTGACGATGAAATTCGCCGTACTATTCAGGTGTTGCAGCGTCGTAGTAAAAACAATCCAGTGCTTATTGGTGAGCCTGGCGTGGGTAAAACGGCGATTGTTGAAGGTCTCGCTCAGCGGATCATTAACAATGAGGTTCCAGAAGGCATTAAGAATAAACGTGTCTTGTCATTAGACATGGGCGCATTAGTGGCTGGTGCTAAGTATCGTGGTGAATTTGAGGAACGCTTAAAAGCAGTGCTCAATGAGCTTTCTCAAGAAGAGGGGCAAGTCATCCTCTTTATTGACGAGTTGCACACCATGGTTGGTGCTGGTAAGTCTGATGGTGCAATGGATGCAGGTAATATGCTTAAGCCTGCTCTGGCTCGTGGTGACTTACACTGCGTGGGCGCCACAACATTGGATGAGTATCGTCAGTACATTGAAAAAGATGCGGCCCTTGAGCGTCGTTTCCAGAAAGTGTTGGTTGACGAGCCAAGTGTTGAAGACACTATCGCCATCTTGCGTGGCCTTAAAGAGCGTTATGAGCTACACCATCACGTTGAAATTACCGATCCTGCTATCGTGGCGGCGGCAAGCATGTCACACCGCTACATTTCTGATCGTAAGTTGCCCGATAAGGCAATCGATCTGATTGATGAGGCTGCATCGAGTATCCGTATTCAGATTGACTCTAAGCCAGAATCTTTAGATAGATTAGAGCGCCGCGCAATTCAGTTAAAACTGGAAGAGCAGGCGGTGAGCAAAGAGGAAGATGAAGCGAGTTTACGTCGTTTAGAAGTGCTGCGTAGCGAGCTGAAAGATATTGAGGCAAAAGCGGCCGAGCTAAATGAGATTTGGCGTACTGAAAAAGCGGCATTAGCCGGAACTCAGCATATTAAGGCCGATCTTGAGCAAGCTAGAATGGATATGGAGGTAGCTAAGCGTGCAGGTGACTTAACTCGCATGTCAGAACTGCAGTATGGCCGTATTCCAGAGCTAGAAAAGCAACTAGATCTTGCTTCACAAGCTGAGATGCAGGACATGACCTTATTACGTAATAAAGTCACCGATGTTGAGATTGCCGAAGTACTATCTAAGGCCACAGGTATTCCAGTGTCTAAGATGCTTGAAGGTGAGCGTGAAAAACTGCTTAAGATGGAAGATGCGCTGCATGAGCGGGTGATTGGTCAAAATGAAGCGGTTGATTCAGTGTCTAATGCTATTCGCCGTAGCAGAGCTGGTCTTGCAGATCCGAATCGTCCTATTGGTTCGTTCCTGTTCTTAGGCCCAACCGGTGTAGGTAAGACTGAGCTGTGTAAGTCACTGGCGAAGTTCTTATTCGATACCGAATCGGCATTAGTGCGAATCGATATGTCAGAGTTTATGGAGAAACATTCGGTTTCGCGTTTAGTTGGTGCTCCTCCAGGGTATGTCGGTTATGAAGAGGGCGGTTACTTAACCGAAGCCGTGCGACGTAAGCCATATTCAGTAATTTTATTGGATGAGGTAGAGAAGGCGCACCCTGATGTATTTAATATCTTACTACAGGTATTAGATGATGGACGTCTTACCGACGGTCAGGGCCGTACCGTAGATTTCAGAAATACTGTGGTGATCATGACCTCAAATTTAGGTTCTGATCTTATTCAGCTCGGTTTTGGTACTCAGTCCTATGATGAGATGAAGTCAGATGTGATGCAGGTTGTGACGCAGAACTTTAGACCGGAGTTTTTGAACCGTATTGATGAGGCAGTTGTTTTCCATCCGTTGAATGAGCAAAACATTGCTCATATTGCTGGCATTCAGATTGAAGGGCTTAAGAAGCGTCTTGCTGAAAAAGACTTCGGACTTGAGATGACAGACGAGGCACTATCAATGATCGCACGAGCGGGCTTTGATCCTATCTATGGTGCAAGACCGCTAAAGAGAGCGCTGCAGCAAGAGGTTGAAAATCCATTGGCGCAGAAGATCCTTAGTGGTCAACTCTTGCCGGGTAAGGATATTAAGGTTTCAGTTGCTGATGATGCTTTAGTATTTACACAATAAGTTAGAACCTAGACATTAGGTGTTTGGTGAAAAGGCTTCAACCTAGGTTGAAGCTTTTTTGTTTAAAAATTAACCTCAACACTCCTCTGTCTTAAGGTATATTGGTTATGGATGACGATTAATTTACCTAAACATATTTATTTTCAATATCTAGCCTTTACCGATTGTTATTCGCCTAATTGGTATTATTTAAGTAATGGATAATACTCAAGGTATGTACTGAAATTGTGAATTCAAAATTTGAAATGGACACGGAGCAGAGCATTATGAAAAATAAATTAGCCTTTATCGCATTAGTTTCAATTAGTGTGATTGGCTGTTCTTCAAGTTCGAGTTATGAAGAAAAGTCGGTGTCAGGGCCTTATATTGGTGAAGGTAACAAGGAGTATGAAAGCCTTTATCACTATGGTTATTACCGTGGCTGTAAAAATGCTTATGTCACAGCGAAGAAGCAGACTGAGCTATATGACTCGATAAAGAAAGATACTGCACTGGACGGCCTACAACGCTTTGATGATGGTTGGGCTGCGGGGCAGGAAGCCTGTAAAGATGGTGTTGCACGCTCGATGTATACTCTTCAAGCGAGTAACTAGTGTGACTCTATAAGAAAACAGACTCATTTGAGTCTGTTTTTTTGTCAGAACCGAGGGCCATAAGAGGTGTCAATGAGCTTTAATTTACGCAAAAGAGCTTGATTTTCTGTTTATGCTCAGCGATTGCGGCTTGTCGCTGCTCTTCTGTCATTGCGACGACTTTACCCGAGCTAGCATCTTTCTTATTTAATTTAGTGTGAGTCGTAAGCACATTAAGGCTATGTTTAGCATTTTTACAGATCCCTTCCGCTTGTTTCTGGTCATTCTGGGTAATGACTGCTGCTTTATTCTCTAAATCTGTTGGGGCCTTATCTACTATTGATGCGGATGGCGCTACTGTACCAATTTGCTTGGGCTCGATATCTTCACTGTACAGTTTATCCGAATTGGTTTGTTCTTGAGTGTGCTCAGGTGGCTGTTGACTATAGTGAGTAACCCCTTTGTCGTCGATCCAGGTGTAGATAACGTTGGCATGGGATGATGACGACCAGAGTGACAATACCAAAAGTGCGCTAGCAATGGCAGTTGTGCTGGCAGGAAGTTGAAGCTTAGTGTCGCCTATTTTTATTGTTTTAATCATTTTTCTATCCATAGTTAAAATGAACTGACTTAAATGAAGTCTGATACTCACCCGTACCATGCTAGCGTGAATGCTATAGAATGCCAATATGGCGATAGATTATTCAATAAGTCGCACTACTATAAGAGCTGGCACTATATAAAGAGCTATCGAACGCCCGCTAAATACTCGCTGTGATAGCCGCTAACCTATGCTGAACTCGGTATTCTTGTTGGATTAAACCGCATAGTGCCTTATTAATGTTCATTTGGTTAAGTTATTCGGCTTTTATTGAAAAAGCCCCTTGTGCTTTCATCTCACATCCCTATAATGCGCATCCACTGACACGGCACAGCAGGCCAACTACCCAGCGTAAACGCTAGATAGAACGGGACTTGCAGCGGTGTTAGGGATTCAAAAATCGAAAGAGATTTGAATCTGGTGACAATCGCTTTAAGAGCTTTATTAGATGTGCCTTGTATAAAGAATCATCGCTTGAAAAACTTCTTAAAATAAGCGCTTGACGCCGACAACGGGAAGTGTAGAATACGCCTCCTCAGCCAAACGACCTAAGCGTCTAAGGCGAAGTCTGAAAGACGACTTCACGCTCTTTAACAATATGACAAGCAAATCTGTGTGGGCACTCACAGAGATTAAGTTATTCGAAATTGCTTCTAACGAAGCAATCAAAAATTTACTTAATGAATGAGTGTTCATAGCAATATGACTTTTGTCTTCACTTTTTAAAAAGTGAAAGCAAAAGATACAGAATTCATTGAGCAGTTCGACGTAGTCGAACAAAAAAACTTTAATTGAAGAGTTTGATCATGGCTCAGATTGAACGCTGGCGGCAGGCCTAACACATGCAAGTCGAGCGGTAACACAAGGGAGCTTGCTCCTGAGGTGACGAGCGGCGGACGGGTGA
>NZ_JAESVD010000007.1:168133-260211 GCF_016765635.1 Shewanella schlegeliana | reverse complement strand
TTGTTGAACGGTTAGCTTAGTTTAAAGCTGATAAATTTGCAGATACAAAAAAGCCACTCATTGAGTGGCTTTTTTGTTTTTATGGTGCCGGCACCAAGAGTCGAACTCGGGACCTACTGATTACAAGTCAGTTGCTCTACCAACTGAGCTATGCCGGCTTATTTGCTTAACAAGTTACTAAGTAGATAGTTAACTCATTAATAAATGTTGGTGCCCGAACCCGGAATCGAACCAGGGACACGAGGATTTTCAATCCTCTGCTCTACCGACTGAGCTATTCGGGCAACTAAGCGCTACTAATGTATGCGTTAGATTTGCTACTTCAAACCAAGCTATTTAAGCCTGTCTCGTTTGGAGTGCGCGTATAGTATAGCGATGTTTTCGAGGGTGCAAGTGCCTTAGAGTCTGACTGCACAACAAATAGACTTTGTGAGGAATTATCCCTCATTTCAGGCTTTGGTTGATGGGGATTTAGCCTGTTTGGTGTAATTATTAAGTACATGATAGTTCGGTTGGGTAATTATTCGAATTGCCCCTGAGGATGTTGAGCTTGCTGGGCTTTGAGATAACAAGGTCTAAATTTAAATATTGCAGACAAAAAATACACTAGTTATAGATCGAAATGCCTGTTGCACAGCTGGCTTAGATTAGCTCGGATCTTAGTGAGTGCAACTATAAGAAATTACATTGGTTATTGCAGGACTTTCTTGTTGAACAGTTAGCTTAGTTTAATGCTGATGGATTTTCAGATACAAAAAAGCCACTCGAAGGAGTGGCTTTTTTGTTTTTATGGTGCCGGCACCAAGAGTCGAACTCGGGACCTACTGATTACAAGTCAGTTGCTCTACCAACTGAGCTATGCCGGCTTATTTGTTTCACAAGTTACTAAGTAAATAGTTAACTCATTAATAAATTTTGGTGCCCGAACCCGGAATCGAACCAGGGACACGAGGATTTTCAATCCTCTGCTCTACCGACTGAGCTATTCGGGCAACTAAGCGCTACTAATGTAGACGTTAGATTTGCTACTCAAACCAAGCCATTTAAGCCTGTCTCGTTTGGAGTGCGCACATCTTATAGCGGTGAAATTTTTACTGCAAGGGCTTTTTTGCTTAACGCTGACTGTTCGCTTAGTTTGTGTGCAGCTTTCTGGAATGTGAACAATCACAGTGGTGTTGCTGATTAAAAAACTAGCTGAAACCGAGTGAGTGCGGCGATTTTAAGCTTGTTTGCTGGCCGATTAACCCTAGGTTTTTTTACTCGATAAAGGAGGCGGGTAGAGATTGTTAGCTCAAATAATCAAAGTTATGATTTGCGAAGGATAAATGAAAGCCTGATTTTTGAACTGTCAGTGCAAGTTAAATAGAAAGGCGCCGCTTTAACTGAGTTAAAGCGGCGCCTTTATCGGTTCATTTTAGAAGTTTCGAGTCTTACTCGTCATCTTTTTGAGGTACGTAACCCTCGATTTCAACTTCTTTACCTTCAAATAGAAAGTTTACCATCTGCTCTTCAAGAAACTTACGATCATCGATATTCATCATGTTAAGTTTCTTTTCGTTAATCAACATGGTCTGCTTTGACTGCCAAAGTGCCCAAGCCTCTTTACTCACATTGTCGAAAATACGTTTTCCCAAGTCGCCTGGGTAAAGCTGAAAACCTAGGCCTTCTGCTTCTTTGTTTAAATAGACGCAGTTTACTGTGCGAGCCATGATTACTCCTTATTTAATACAGAACCTAAGTCGGCCAAAATTCGCTCGGTAGCCGAGGCTAAGCCAACTTTAGGTGGATGAGTTAAGTTATACCAGACAGTGGATGTATGTTCCATGATCTGGTTATCGCTATCTCCACTTGCACGCACCAGTACGGGCTGAACATCGAGGTGGAAGTGACTAAAGGTATGTCTAAATCCTGTGAGATCCTGTGTAGACAGCACCTTTAGCTGTTTGTCTTTTATATAGGCCTCTAACTCATGGCGCTGACTAAACTGCGGAAAACACCAGAGTCCTCCCCAAATACCCGCAGGAGGACGTTTTTCGAGTTGCACTCGATGATTATCTTCAATGACTAACAGCCAAGCCGACTTTTCAGGGATGGTTTTCTTTGGTTTCTTGCCCGGAAATTCACTCTGTCGGCCACTTAACTGCGCTTTGCAGTCGATGGCGACGGGGCATTGAGCACAGTTGGGTTTAGATCTCGTACAGACTGTGGCGCCAATATCCATCATCGCTTGATTATATTTTTGGATATCTTTAGCCGGTGTTAGCTTCTCTGTTAATTGCCAGAGTGCTTGTTCAACCGCTTTTTTACCTGGCCAGCCTTCGATGGCACCATGTCGAGCTAAAACACGCTTTACGTTACCATCGAGAATAGCGAAGTTAAGTCCTAAAGATAGAGATAGAACTGCCCCTGCGGTTGAGCGACCAATCCCGGGCAACGCTAAAACGTCATCGAAGTCGGTTGGAAACTCACCATTAAATTGTGACTGCATTATTTGGGCGGCTTTATGTAGGTTTCGCGCGCGGGCGTAATAACCAAGGCCTGTCCAGTAATGTAGAACTTCATCTTGCTCGGCGATTGCTAAGGTATTGATATCAGGAAATCGTGCGATAAACTTTTCGAAATAGGGGATAACGGTTGCAACTTGGGTCTGCTGTAGCATGATCTCTGAAATCCACACTTTATATGGGGTTTTAGCGATTTGCCAAGGGAGCTGTTTACGACCGAATGCATCGTACCAATTAATAATTCGTGTTGAAAAAGAGGCGGTAGTTTTCATCGGCGCAGTGTAACTTTAGCCTTGGCGATTAACAAGGAAACACTTGCGCTTTATATCCTGACAGGCCTCTACATGATAAGGGCCGCGGCTAATATGTAGAGGATAAGCGTGTTATTTGAGCTTAAAAGCCAGTTATTTGTCGGCAAAGTAAAGCTGCGACTCGCACAAACTGAGATTATTGGTATAATTTCGCCACAATAAGGCTTGCACTGAAGGTTTAACTTTGGATAATGCCTTTCTTTTTTTAAATAATAGCTGTCTTATGCGAGAGCAGGCTTAAAGCGAGGGCGAAAATGAGCGACGTAACAACCGCTGAATTCAATGAAGAAGGTAAATACCTTCGCAAAGTAAGAAGCTTTGTATTGAGAGAGGGGCGCCTAACTAAAGGTCAAGCTCAAGCGATGGAGCAGCAATGGCCAATCATGGGCCTAGATTACACTCCTGAACCAATCGATCTTGTCGAAGTATTTGGGCGTGAAGCTGATACGGTTTTAGAGATCGGCTTTGGCATGGGCGCATCGCTCGTTGAGATGGCGAAGGCTGCACCAGAATTAAACTTTATCGGTATCGAAGTTCATAAACCAGGTGTTGGTGCTTGTTTGGCTGATGCTGCCGAAGCTGGTGTGACTAACCTACGCATTTATCACCATGATGCGATTGAAGTTCTAGAAAACAGCATTGCAGAAGGCAGCTTGGCACGTGTGCAGTTGTTCTTCCCAGATCCTTGGCATAAAAAGCGTCACCATAAGCGTCGTATCGTTCAGGCTCCTTTTGCTGAATTGATCCGAAGCAAGCTTAAAGTGGGTGGTGTATTCCATTTGGCAACAGACTGGGAAAACTACAGCGAGCATATGCTAGAAGTGATGAATGCTGCGCCTGGTTATAAAAACCAGTCAGCTACTGGCGATGTTGTAGAGCGTCCAGATCATAGACCTTTGACTAAATTTGAGGCTCGTGGCCATCGTTTAGGTCACGGTGTTTGGGATCTTATGTTTGAGCGTGTATAAACGCTAAATCAATTCTTGTTTACTTTAAATATTGTTTTTAGGAGAACTACCATGGCAGCAAACCGTAGTCGTCGCTTACGTAAAAAATTACGCGTAGATGAGTTCCAAGAGTTTGGGTTTGACGTTAACTGGACCTTCAATGAGTCAGTGACTGAAGAGCAAATTGATGCAATCGTTGATCAATTTATCGATGAAGTGATTGAGCCTAACGATCTGGGCTACCACGGTGGTGGACACAGAGAGTGGGAAGGTATTATTGCGACTCAAGCTATCGGTAAGTGCACTGAAGAAAACAGAGCTGCAGTTAAAGCTTTCTTCGATGCTCAGCCTGTATCTGATCTTGAAATCGGCGAGCTTTACGATATTTGGTGGGGCTAATGCCTGAATTGGCATTACTTGAAGAGATTGTCGATAAAGTTCGACCTCTTCTTGGACAGGGCAAGGTCGCTGATTATATTCCAGCTCTTGCCCAAGTTGATGCTAATAAGTTAGGTATTGCAGTGACAACCTCCGACGGTGTCACTATTGGGGCTGGAGATTATCTCGAGCCCTTTTCAATTCAGAGTATCTCTAAGGTATTTAGCCTGACCTTAGCGCTCATGCTGTATGAAGAGGATGAAATTTGGTCACGAGTCGGCAAGGAGCCGTCTGGTCACTCTTTCAACTCATTAGTACAAGTAGAATTGGAAAAAGGCGTTCCTAGAAACCCTTTCATCAACGCTGGCGCGTTAGTTATTGCCGATCTCCTACAGAGTCGCCTTGGTGCACCAAAGCATCGTATGCTTGAGATTGTTCGCGGACTCAGTGAAAACCATCGTATCGGTTACGATAAAGTGGTTGCTGCATCTGAGTATCAGCATAGCGCGAGAAATGCGGCTATCGCTTACTTGATGAAGTCCTTTGGTAACTTCAACAATGACGTCGATACCGTGTTACACAGCTATTTTCATTACTGCTCATTACGTATGAGCTGTGCCGACCTTTCGCGTACCATGTTTTATTTGGCTAATGCAGGTAAAACTCTCGCCGGTAAACAGCTTATTAGCCCTGTACAGACTCGGCAACTTAATGCACTACTGGCCACATCGGGGCTTTATGACGGTGCGGGTGAATTTGCCTATAGAGTCGGTATGCCTGGTAAAAGTGGTGTTGGCGGCGGTATTATTGCTGTGATCCCTGGTGATATGTCAGTTTGTGTTTGGTCTCCGGAGCTCGATACTAATGGTAACTCCTTAGCTGGCACTGCAGTATTAGAAGCCTTGAGCCAGACTTTAGGGCGTTCAATTTTTTAATTTCCTCATATCAACTGCCTATATCAACTATCTTGGGATATTTGGCCAATTGTTAGTTTTATTGGCCAAATATCTTATTATTGCGACTAGTCAGTTTCATTTGATTATCAATCTATTCCTTTTAAAATAAGCTCTTAGCTTGCTTGGCACAGTCTGTGCTTTATCTAAAACAAGATTAAAATTATACAGACAATAGCGATAAAGGATTGATGCGATGAAAAAATTACTTACTTCAGTTGGGATCTCCGCGGTGTTGCTTTCGGCAACTAGCCTACAAACCGTTGCCGCTCATAGCGACCATGATCCTCATAATGAGTGCGAAGTGGCATTAAATTATGACGTCACCGTTGAACCTCAAAAGCTGATAGTGAGTGAGGTTGGTGATGAAAAATATCGCATCGAAATGGATAAGCTATTTGTTAATGGCAAACAAGTGTCACTGAATAAACAGCAGCAGGCTTTAGTGAATCAATATTCGCAAGAAGTTTCTTCGCAGGTGCCTGAAGTCATTGCACTCGTTAATGATGCTGTCGAGATGGCATCAACAGCAGTGAGTCTAGCCATGACTCCACTATTAGGTGATAGCGCTGGTGCCAAGATAGACGAAATGATGGCGGGTCTTGAAGAGCGTATCGAAAGCGTTGCCTACCAGCACGGTGATAAGTTTTACCTTGGTTCAACTGAATCTTCTCTTGAGGACGCATTTGGTGAAGAGTTTGAGCAAGAGATGGAAGCACTTGTGCAAAACTCCCTTGGCAGCATGATGATGAACCTAGGTGCCCAGATGATGTCTGGTGATGGCGATAGCTTCGAGCAGAAGATGGATTCATTCTCACAGAAGATGGATTCTATCGGTGAAGAGATTGAACTGCAGATGGAACAGCAAGCCGATGATATAGAGGCTCGTGGTGAAAAGTTATGTGAAAGATTTAAAACCTTAGTGGTGCTTGAGCAGCAGCTAAGAGATGAGATCCCTGAGTTAGCGAATTATCCCCTGGTCGAAACAGCAAATACGACTTTGCTGGAGTAAATCGATTTAATCTGTTGCTTTTGACTGATTTGCAACGTCCCCTGCATCCCACCTTTGTGCAGGGGCTTTTCCGTTTATAGGCCACAACAGCTGGCAAACCAATCTTTTGCTGAGATCGTCCAAACGACTTATTTGATGAGTTATGGGGATTTTTTGGTATACTTCTAAAAATAAAAGCAAAAACCAAATATTGGTAAATAATTAAAACTCTACTCTAGCGTACATATATTCACTTAAGATATTGTTTTGTAACAAAAACAGCATGTCTTAGCGATGGAAGTACTATTACTGTCGTAAACACCTTAAGGCGATTTACATGTTAGAACTTTTAGAACCGATCGCAATTTTTACCCATGTGGCTCGAGCGGGGAGTTTTAGCTCTGCGGCGAGAAAGTTAGGCATATCTAAGTCAAAGGTCAGCACTCAAGTTGCTGAGTTGGAACATAAACTTGGCGTACAACTTATTCAGCGTACCACAAGAAGCCTGAGCTTAACTGAAGCTGGACAGCTGCTTTATGCCCAAGGTGAAGAGCTATTAAGAGATGCCGATCAGGCCGTTGCTAGTGTTCATAATCTTAATGACGCTACCCGAGGCGTATTGAAAGTAGGTATTTCTCAGTCGTTCGGTACCATGCATATCATTCCTGCTCTGCCAGAGTTTATGGCAAAGCATCCAGAACTTGAACTACAAGTTAGTCTATTAGATCATAAAGTTGATGTTGTCAGCGAAGGTTTAGATCTACTGCTTACCATGTCTGAGCAATTACCCTTAGGTATGGTAGCAAGACCTCTGATGAAGTGTCAGTTCTTGTTAGCCGCATCCCCGTCTTATGTCGAGAAGCATGGAGTTCCTAGCCGCCCCGAACAATTGGTGGATCATAACTGTTTGGTATATCAAGGCGAGTGGCATGAACACAGTGTTTGGCAGTTTAAGCAAGGTGACGATTACTGTGAAATTGGCGTAACCGGTAATTTTAGAGTCGATAATGCCCCTGCACTTAAGTCTGCTGCGGTAAGTGGACTCGGTGTGGTTTATCTAGCCAGTTACCTGCTTGAAGATGAGCTTGAAAAGGGCACTTTAGTTCCAATTCTTGAAGATTGGCAGCTAACTCATCACCTGCCTTTGCAAGCTGTTTACCCAAGGCGTAAACACTTAGCACCAAAGGTGAGTGCCTTTATCGATTTTATAAAAGATCATATTGGCACCCCACCATATTGGGATGAGCCGTTAAAAGAATTGTATGCAAAACGTAAGTAAAATGGAGAAACATTGTTCTAGATATTGAACAATGTGAATCCGTTCTAATGTAGTAGATGCTTATTTTTAATCAATTCAGTTGTTTATGCTATGCTTGCTGTTGTTTAGTTAAATCAAATTTAGGTTTGACTAAACAGCGTCTCATCATTTCTGTTGCAGTTTGTTCTCATTTTAATACAATTGCGGGCAGTTGATTCAAAAGTTCTGAGTCCTATAATGCAATCGAGAATGACCCCTCTCAATTGTGTTATACAGAGCAGCTAAAAAGCAGTTTTGCATCAATGCTGGCAGGCTTTAATAACTAAAACAATGTCAGCCTTAAAACCATCATCCTAGTTTTGGTTTACCTCGATTTTAATCGGGGTATTTTTCTTTTAGGGGGTTGCCAAAGTTCAATTCTCTAGCCTTTGTTATTTGCTGTTTTGTTTATGGGACAGTTGCAGATTTCTTAGCGCTAACTTCAGTTATCACCATAGCAACTATTCGAGTTTGCAGTTGGCACGTCTCATTGCACTTCTCTTTTTTTGTTAAGTGTCGAGTCTGGTCGACGTTCTGGAGTAAAACACTTGAAAGTAAAGGCTAGTGAGCCTTAAGCTACGGATAATATTGAACTATCTTTCCTCTGTGCTTAGTCGCGCCATTTATCAAACATCTAGACCATGAATAAATTTATTAAATCACTTTTTTCGCGCGCTGCTGACTTAGAAGCAGCATCTGAAGCTAGCCCATGGCAAGTGACTCAAACTGAATACACTTTCCAGCACCACCGCCTGTTTTATGATGGACTTATCCAGCTGCAAATTGTGAAATGCAGTGGATTCAATACTGAGCTTGTGCAGCAATTTGAGCTCTTAGGAAGTAGTAACTGCGATCTGCTTTTGGCTGATTGGATCGATAACGGGCGCTTTATTGCTGTGGATTCAACGGGTCGAATTTATAGCTCTGATTTTAGCTCTGCTTCTAACTCCCTATGCAGTGAAGTGCGCGTAGAAGCTAATAAGCCGGGCTTGTCGGCGATTGTGTCCTTGGAGCTATACCCGACTAAGAATGCATGCTTCTGCAACGGCAAGCTTTGGTTGGTGGGCGCCAAGCAGGGGGGGCGACGCAGCGCCGAGTCTATGTACTGTATCAATATTGAGCATGTTCTTAGGCGTGGAAGAAAGTCTAGTTCGTTTGAATTGCTCTCATCGGATATCCATTGCTACGCAATGCCTTTCAGGTTTATCGATGGCAGCATGGTTTACCTAGCTGATAATGAGTTTGTGTTCTATCAACGTGAAAAGCGTCGAATGCACCAACTTGTGAGCTTTAATCCACAGACCTCAGAAACTAAAGTCTATCCGCTTGAGGGTAAGAGCGCGCCAACGGAGATCTCTTTTCGTAATACCTTTTTCATGGATAACAAACGTGGTATTGCGTTGCTCGCCAATACTGAGACGCTTACTTTGGCTCAACCTTCAGATAATGCCTCTAAATTATCTGCGGAGGCACCGAGCTTTGATTTTGTATTGCAGTTAATTGATTTTCAGCAAAAGAAGACGCTGTGGAGTCGCAGCGTTAGAACGCTTAGCCCATCGCAGATTTGCGCCGATTATGATGCTGAGGAGCTGGTTGAGTCATTAATCGCGATTGCCGCTGGTGATATGAGCTCAAGCCATCATGATGAGCTGCAAACCTTTATCGAGTGCTTAACCTCGGTAACTGTCAATGCGGATGGCAACAGCCTGTGGCTCGGTTGGCAAGATGGCGTAGTGCAGCAATTATCGTTAACGGGTGAGTGTATATCGCCTCTGTATCAAATAATGCAGGTGATGAGGGATGACAGCCTACGCTCTGTGCTGGTATTTGGCCATGAGCCCGTAGTGATCCAAGGGAAAATTGACAACCATTTGATTATCGCGGTAGGTGAAGAAGAGGATGCACGTATTTGGTCGATGGAGCTTGCAGATAAACAGGGGACGCCTCCTACAAAACAGGTTGAGAGCCATCACAATACCGCCAGTGAATGTCAGAGCCTGAACCAGAAAGAAAGCCCTGCTAACAGTGTTGCTTCAGTCGTCTGTCAGCAGGTGGAGTTCAGCTTAGCTATGTCGACTAGACTAACTGAAGTACCGAGCTCAAATGGCCAGGTCGATATTTGTCTGCAAGATGTCAATGATACTAAAGCAAAGGTTCACTCGCTTGAAAAGCTTAATACTCTTATGCCCAAACTTGAGGCGCATTACCTTCAAAGTGACCAAACATCGTTATTCTTTGGCTTTGTTAGTCAGCAAGTCAATGGCTGTTCTATCCAAAGTGAATACGAGCTATTTTCTTCGGCAGCTTACGATGAAAAGGGAGCGGCGTTATTAGCGAGCATTATTAAGCAGTTTGCTAGCTGGCCGTGTGCTGCCCATCTTTCTGGTCTAAAGGGGGCGCCAGTTATCGCCAACGCGGTGTTAGCTTTAGCTGATAAGCGCGAGTATTTAGATACATTAGCCGAATATTTCTGCGCCATTGGCAGCCAAGAACCTATTCATCCATTTCATGTGCACAGAACGATGGCGGTGATCCTTGAGCAACACGCTGGGACGCCAGAGCTTGCAGGCTTTATGGCGACAGTACCTTGGCCATGGAATGATGCAAGTTATACTGTCCCCAATGTCGGTGATTACGACTAAATACTAGTAGGAGCTGAAACCAAGGAGTTAATACTTATGACCTTGGTTCAGCCTTGATATGACCTAGGTAAAATAGACTCATATCGTTTGCATGGAGGTTTTTATTGCTGACCTTTTTTGGAAACGACATGGGATGGTGTGGTTGGGTTTTTCACTATATGACCTGCCTTTAAACCTTTTATGGTGCCAATTGCTGCAATAATCCAGGCGCAAATTAAGCCTGTAAATAATATCACTGCGGCCCACTCAAAGGCGGGGAGCCCTGTATGCAGTGCGAGTTGTGTCGTGCCAGTAACGCAAGTACCAACTGGGAAAGTAAATGCCCACCAAGTGAGTGCAAAGGGCATTTTTCTACGCAGCGCTCGTAATGTGAGTAAGCTTGCCAATATTGACCAGAAAAAAGCAAAACCCCAGATTGGTACGCCATAAAGAATTGCCATGGCATTCATTGCTGTCGATATGGGGTCATCAACCACAAGTAGCGCCACGCTACCCAGAGCGCCTGCTGCGGTAATGGACTGACCAAGTGGGCCTAATACAATCCATAGAGTAGGGACTCGTGCCCCTCCCGATGTACCAGCGTGCGCTAATCGACTCCAGATCATCGTAATAATAATCAATGCGCTGAGTAAACTAATGCCAAACATGGCATAGCAGGCGTACAGAAGAGTCTGTTGCTGGCCGATATTTTCTATATGGGGAATTAACATAGCGCCAATAGCCGCCGAGACCATGGGGGGAACAACGGGCATAAGCCAGCCACCAAAAGCAGCATCTTCGCGAACCTGATGATGGGTAAACAGTCGATATGGGATCACTATAGCGGTGATCAGTCCCAGAAGTGTGCCCGCTATCCATAGCACCCAAGCTAGGGTAATCGCTGTCTCATTGCTCATCACTTGTGAACCGTACAAGATAGAGCCCCCTGCTACTGTGAGCATGGCCATTGGAGGTGCACCAAAAAATTGAGACATCACGGGATCGTTAAATTGGCGCTTTATAATATGCGGCCTGACTATTGTCTGAACCGTTTTAATCACAAGCATAATGATTAACATCAAGGATGCGATTAACCAGATAACGAGCCCCGCGCCCGCTAGGTGATTGCCAAACATCGGCAGGCCGATGGCGGCATTAGCTATGATGCCTGTGCCCATAACCGAGGCAAACCAGTTTGGACCTATTTCTGTACTTAGCTCTGTTGATGTGCTGTCTGACATATGTTTTCCTTACCAGCGAATATTTCAACTCATGTTACAACCTTAGCTATTAAAACTAAGTTGTTTGTGATGATATTACCAATAGTACTAAATATGTAGTTGATATAAGCACAATCTGGATAGGTAAATCTATGTTGAAGTGTTTTTACAGCAAACAAGGTGTCGATGCTAATTTGCCAAGGGCTTTGAACAGAATCTTGGCAATATTCTGGCAAAAAAATCCCTATCAAACTTTAGATAGGGATCTTATTTAGCTATCTAGCTGCTCTGTTCAATCCAAAGATCGATTTCGCTTTCTAGTACGTCTAATGGCACCGGGCCGTTCTTTAACACTATGGTATGGAAGTCACGAATATCGAACTTATCGCCCAAGGCTTGTTGAGCCTTATCTCTAAGAGCGAGAAGCTTGATCATCCCCACTTTATAGGCGGTGGCTTGGGATGGCATTACGATATGACGCTCAACCATCTTCACCGCATCCGACTTGGCATTCGGTGTATTGGAGACGTAGTATTCGATAGACTCTTCGCGGGTCCACTTTTTAGCATGAATTCCGGTATCCACCACTAATCGACATGCGCGCCAAAGCTCCATGGCTAGGCGGCCAAAGTCTGAGTAGGGATCTGAATACATGCCCATCTCTTTTGGGAAGTATTCGCTGTACAGACCCCAACCCTCGATATAGGCGGTATAGCCACCAAATTTACGAAACTTTGGTACGCTCTCAAGTTCTTGAGCGATAGCAATCTGCATATGGTGACCCGGCGTACCTTCATGATAGGCCAGTGCTTCCATCTGATATTTAGGCATCGCCTTCATGTCATAGAGGTTAGCGTAGTAAGTACCTGGGCGGCTTCCATCTGGTGATGGGTTATTGTAAAACGCCTTACCCGCAGACTTTTCTCTAAAGGCCTCTACCTGCTTTACGATCATTGGTGCCTTAGGCTTTATCTTAAACACCTCATCGAGCCTGCTGCTCATGGTATCGATAAGTGCGGTGGCCTCGGTGAGGTAGGCTTGGCGACCTTTATCATCGTTGGCGTAGTAGAACTGTTCGTCCTCGCGCATAAACTTAAAGAACTCCTGTAGCGATCCTTCAAAGTTGACCTTGGTCATGATGTCACGCATCTCGCTGTGAATACGCGCCACCTCAGACAAACCCAGCTGATGAATATCACTCGCAGTCATATCCGTTGTGGTCGTGCGCGCGAGTGCGTTGTTGTAGTAAGTATCGCCTTGTGGGAACTTCCACGCACCATCACGGGTATCGGCCTTGGTTTCAAGCTTGGTCATGTAGGCAATTAGCTTGTTGTAGGCAGGTTTTACATCGTTAACTAAAGCGGTTTTAGCGTCACGCAATAAGCTTTCTTTGTCGCTCTCGCTGATCTCAAGGCTTGAGATTTTACGCTTAAAGTCGGCCCAAAGTGCGCTGTCTTGTGGCTTTTCACCACTATCAGACTTAGCAGTGAAGGGCACTCCCGTAATAATATTTTCGCTGTCGGTGATCACGTATGGGAAGACAAACTTAGGCGCAATAATTCCCTTGCCTTCACGCACTTCTAAAGCGCCCTGTAGTTGAGATAAACGCTTAGGTACGCCTTGCAAGCGGCTGATGTAGGCTTTGGCGTCTTCTATGCTGCCAATCTGATGCTGATTAATCAGGAACGAAGCTATTTGTGAGTGTCCACCATACATCTGGTTGACAGGATAGCTATGGTGACGCCACTTATCATCTCTAATGCCTTGCTCAAGTTTCTGGGTCAGTAGCTGGTAGCTGAGTAAGGTTTGACCTGAAAGCTTGCTGGCATCGATCTGTTTTAGTTGAGCAAGATGTTTCTTAGTGCGTGCAAGGGCGGCATCGTCTGCACCGTCGCCCATCTCATCCCACTTGTCATAATCGGCTTTTATCCCTAGGTGGGTTTGAGAGATGGGACTTGCCATCACATTTTCCATGAAAATGCTTTCGAACAGGGCGTTGGCTTTTTCCGATTCACTCTCAACCTTATGGGCTACGGGTTCACTTGGGCTTAAAAAAGGGCTTGAGGTTGGTGCGGCAATGGTAGAGTTGGCACTTAGCCCAATAGATAGTGAAAGGGCGATAAGGCTCATTTTTGTTTTTATGGGCATTTTTAGGCTTCCTTAGAATTATGTTAGTTATCCTAAAGAAGCCGTCGGTCAATTTTTTGGTTTAAGTGTTAGAAAATATTTCTAAATCGATAGTCATTAAAACAATCGTCAACCTATTCAGTTGCTTAGTAAGCGATAGTCAGTTTCGATGTTAATTATAGAAATTGTGACAGCAGCTCATTGACGAACATGTGCCCTTTGCTAGTGAGTTGCCAGTATTCATCGGATTCAGTCAGCAATCCCTTAGCACAGGCTTGTTTGATGCCATCGCTAATCGTATCTCTAGGCATACCCGTACGCTGCTCGAACTCAAGTTTAGGGATTGGACTCATCAAGCGTAAACGGTTCATCAGATACTCTAACGCTCTGTCTTCCTCTGCTACCTCAGTGGTTTCGTAGCAGTAGTTATCAGCTGCTAAATAGCCTTTAGGGTGCTTTATCTTTACTGTGCGGACAATTTTGTTGTCACTTAGCATGGTGATTTTACCGTGGGCACCACAACCAATACCAAGGTAGTCACCAAACTGCCAGTAGTTAAGGTTATGCTGACACTGATAACCTTCTTTAGCATAAGCCGAGATCTCATACTGCTGATAGCCAAGTTCGGCTAAACGCTTTTGTCCTTGCTCATAGATCTGCCACAAGTCTTCATCATCGGGTAGTTGTGGCGGCTTAGAGTGGTACAGGGTATTAGGCTCAATCGTTAGCTGGTACCAAGAAAGGTGTGGCGGCGCCAGCTCGGCAGCGGTTTCAATATCGGCAAGGGCTTCATCAAAGCTCTGGTTTGGAAGACCATGCATTAAGTCTAAATTAAAGCTTTGATAGCCTGAAGCTTTGGCTTTTTTAGCGGCTATTTGCGCTTCATCTTCATTATGAATGCGCCCTAGTAGGTTGAGCTTATCGGTAGAGAAGCTCTGTACTCCGATTGAAAGCCGAGTGATCCCCGCCTTGCAATAAGCCTCAAAATCATCATGCTCTAGGGTGCCAGGATTAGCCTCCATGGTGATTTCGATATTGTCACTAAAGGGGATGAGTTTATCCACCTCTGTCAATAAACGGCCAACCTGCTTAGCATCAAACAGAGAAGGGGTGCCGCCACCGATAAAAATCGTATGTAAACGTCTGCCTTGCACATAAGCAAGATCTTGTTTGAGATCTTTAATCAGTGCATCGACATATTCAGCTTGCGGCAAGTCACCATGTTGCCCATGGGAATTGAAGTCACAATAGGGGCACTTCTGTACGCACCAAGGAATATGAATATAGAGGCTTAACGGTGGCAGAGTTAGCATTAGTTAAAGATACCTTGTTGCTTCATAGCTTCGATTAGCAATACTAGTGCCTTACCACGATGGCTGAGTTTGTTTTTCTCGTCAGAGCTTAGTTCTGCTGCTGCGCATTCGTGCTCTGCAGGGATAAATATTGGGTCGTAGCCATGGCCGTTCTCACCCTGTGGGGCAAAGCCGATGCTACCTTCCCATGATGCTTGGCAGATAATTGGGGTTGGATCTTTCGCATGGCGCATATAAACCAGTATACACTGAAAACGTGCATTACGTTCTGTTTGGCCTTCGAGTGCGGTTAGCAGCTTAGTGTAGTTTTGCTCATCTTTAGCCCCTTCTCCGGCATAGCGAGCCGAGTAAATACCAGGAGCACCTTGCAGAAAATCCACTTCTAGACCCGAGTCATCGGCGATAGCTGCATGGCCAGTAATTTCGGCGGCATGTCTTGCCTTGATGATGGCATTTTCAACAAAGGTGGTACCGGTTTCAGCCACTTCCGATACGTTGAACTGGCTTTGAGCTAAGATTTCGACGCCGTAATCGGCCATCAATTCAGAAAATTCTTTGAGTTTACCTTTGTTGCCGCTAGCGAGGACGATTTGATTCATGGGACGCCTGTAGATGAGTCAGTCAATAATGGCGGCAATAATAGCCGAGATAAGCGGGTTTCGGTAGTCAAAGTGCATAAAAAAAGGGGCACTAGGCCCCTGATTTTTACTCAGCACTAGCGCCTATTCGACGTAGAACTTCTGTTTAAACTTAAGTGTCGTGTTGAGCTTTTTGCCGTACTTAACTGCGATTTTAAAGTTGATCTCTTGATCATCACGGTAGGGGACTTCGGCTATGTAATAGATGGAGTCTCCTTCACGGATCTCTCTAAAATGAAGCTCGATTCTGGCATCGAGTAAGTTATTGGCAACACCAGATATCTCAACCGGAACCGCCGGATTTCCTTCAACACTGGTGTCGAGTACCGCAATATTAATAATCCCAGTGTAACTGCTGCGTTGGATCCCGTAGGACTTGGCAATACTTGGGGTTAGAAAGGTACTGCTAAGGGCGACATAGTGGATATCGTAGTTACCCACTTTTTCTTTTTGTTCGGCAAATGCGTTACTGCTTAGACAAAAGCAGAGCATTAGCATAGTGGTTAAAGCACGGACCATATTGAGTATTCCTTAGGAAGATATCTTGTTAACAGTATATAACTTAGTTGGACTCAATGCCTTATACCAATCAGTATAAGGTTACAAAAGGTTTTGTACTTCCTCTGGAATAAGCTTTGGGGCTGTGATTTTTACCTGCTTGTGGCGTCCCATCTGACCTTTGATAATTTCAATATCCCCTTTAGGCACTTTAAAGGCTTTAGATAGATACTTGGTAAGGTGAGCATTTGCTTTGCCATCGACAGGTGGGGCTGTGATAGCAATTTTTATCTCTTCGCCATGCAGGCCAACGATTTGATCTCGACTGGCCTTAGGCTGAATATAGAGTTGCAGCAGCAGGTCGCCCTGCTGCATTTGTGCCGGAGTCACTATACGCTAGCCCAGAATGGAACGTATTGCGCTAGCAAGATATTAAGGAAGTTAAGTGCAATCATCATCACCAATAGTGATAAGTCTAGCCCGCCCATTGGCGGTAGGATACGGCGAATAGGTGCAAGCAGTGGCTCTGTTAGCTGACCCATTACCATCTCGATAGGGTTGTTACCTTGGCTTACCCAGCTCAAAATGGCACGTAGGATTAACATCCAAAACAGTAATACACCCGCTTCTTTAATCACTGAGACTAAAGAGACAAGCAGTAGGGTTGGTATACTAATTGCCGCTCCAGCCATCAAGCTTAAGGTGACAAACTTAAGCACAACTACGCTTATTGCCAGTACGAAAGAGGCGGTATCGAAGCTACCGAATGATGGTAGTACGCGACGCATAGGACCAACAATAGGGTGAGTGGCCTTTACGATAAATTGACTGAAAGGGTTATAGAAGTCGGCTTTGGCCAGTTGTAGCCAAATACGTAATACCACGACCATCAGGTATAGATCGAATACCGTGCTTATCAGAAAACTAAATGCATTCATCTGTTTACTCTACTTGTTCAAGTTAAATTTAAAAACTAGTACTGCTTTGCCATCTCTTCGGCGCGGGCGATACAATTTCCCATCGCACTATCGACTAAGCCACGTAAGTTGCCTTTTTCAAACGTCTCAACGGCTTGCGCAGTTGTCCCGCCTTTTGAAGTGACGTTTGCTCTTAGCTGCGCCAAGCTAACATCAGGGTTCTGTTTAGCCATTAATGCAGCACCAAGGGCTGCTTGCTGGGCCATCTCTCTGGCTGCAACTTCAGGCATACCACCTTTAACTGCACTTTCTACCATAGACTCTAAAAACAGGAAGAAATAAGCTGGAGAACTACCCGCTAAGGCGATCACCTGATTTAAGTCATCTTCCTTATCTACCCAAACAACTTCGCCGCCTGTAGCCATTAAGGTTTCAGCGATAGTTTTTTGTTCAGTTGAAATTTCTTCTCCCGCATAAAGCCCTGTTAAGCCTACACCGATTTGCGTTGGAGTATTAGGCATAGTGCGTATTAGTTTGATCTCTTGCTTAAAATAATCGCCATAACGTTTAGCGGTAACACCGGCGGCGATGGTGATAATCAGTTTATCAGCAAGATCGAGACCGCTAAGTTCTTCACCGACGAGTTGCATTAGGTGCGGTTTAACACCGAGCACAATAACATCGGCTGTCTGGGCTGCATCGAGGTTGCTGTTAGACACCTTGATGCCAAAGTCTGCCTGCATCGCATCTAACTTAGGTTGACTTGGATTGGTCGCTTCAATTAGTTCAGGGGCGTAGCCGCTTTTTACTAGGCCGCTGACGATACTGCGGGTCATGTTACCTGCACCAATAAAGCATACTTTCTTTTGTGTCATGAAGATCTCTTTTTAATTTTAGTTAGCAGCAACAAATCTTAGCCGCACAGATACAGACTATTTTACCTGTTAATATCTGGGCGGATAAGAGGAATACTCGTTTTATGCTATTAAACAATTTTCATATTGCGACTAAATTAGCCATATGAAACTTACACCTTGGTGTAATCGCGTTCACCGAAGATAGCACTACCAATGCGTACCATGGTTGAGCCGTGGGCAACGGCTAGCTCTAAGTCATTACTCATACCGACTGAAAGGGTGTCGACGCTGTCGAAACGCTCAGCTAATTGCTGATAAAGCGACTGTAAGGCTGCCAGCTCCTGTGTGGCTGTTTGCTCATCGACATCTGCCGATGGAATCGCCATGAGACCGCGTAGAGTCAGGTTTGGTAGTCGTGCTATTTTTTCAGCCAGAGCAAATACTTCTTTAGCTTCAGTACCAGACTTATTCGCTTCTTGGCTAATGTTGACCTGAATACATATATTGAGCGGTAACTTAGACTCTGGGCGCTGCTCATTAAGCCTTTGGGCGATTTTTTCACGATCGACCGTATGCATCCAATCAAACAGTGTGGCAACCACCTTGGTTTTATTCGATTGTAGCGGGCCGATAAAGTGCCATTCGATATCCGGGAACTCTTGGCTTAGCGCGTTGATCTTAGATTCACCCTCTTGCACGTAGTTTTCACCAAAGCGGCGTTGACCCGCATGGTAGGCTTCGATGATCTGACTATTGGGTTTTGTTTTGCTCACTGCAAGCAGTTGTACATCTTCTGCACGGCGAGAAGAATTTTGCGCCGCTTGTGCTATCCGGCTCTGGGCGATTGCGAGTCTGTCTGTTATTGTTGTCATGTTGTAAGTTTTTGGTTGAATGGATATCCCAAACTATGGAAATCACAGAGTTACTAGCCTTTAGTGTAAAACACAATGCGTCAGATCTACACCTTTCAGCGGGTGTTTCTCCCATGATCCGTGTTGATGGTGAAGTGAGAAAGATTAATTTACCCGCTTTAGATCATCAAGGTGTGCATAGCTTAGTCTATGACATCATGAACGATAAGCAGCGTAAGGATTTTGAAGAACATCTAGAGATCGATTTCTCGTTTGAGGTTCCCGGTCTTGCACGTTTTCGTGTTAACGCCTTTAATCAGTCTCGTGGTGCTGCAGCGGTTTTTCGTACCATTCCCAGTGACATTTTGAGCCTTGAGCAGCTAGGTGCACCAGAGATCTTCAAGAAGATTGCAAGTTACCCTCGTGGATTAGTGCTGGTTACCGGCCCTACAGGTTCGGGTAAGAGTACCACCTTAGCGGCAATGATCGATTACGTGAATGAGAATCGTCATGATCATATTCTTACTATCGAAGACCCGATAGAATTTGTGCATCAAAACAAGCAGTGTTTGATTAACCAGCGTGAAGTACATCGTCATACTCATAGCTTTAACGCCGCGCTTCGAAGTGCGCTTCGTGAAGACCCGGACGTGATCCTTGTGGGTGAGATGCGTGACTTAGAGACTATTCGACTGGCGATGACGGCGGCCGAAACCGGTCACTTAGTCTTCGGTACCTTACATACCACCTCTGCCGCGAAAACTATCGACCGTGTTGTCGATGTATTCCCTGAAGGTGAGAAGGGCATGGTGCGTACCATGTTGTCAGAATCCTTGCAGGCAGTTATCTCTCAGACCCTGATTAAAAAGGTCGGCGGCGGCCGTGTGGCGGCTCACGAAATTATGATGGGTACACCTGCGATCCGAAATCTTATTCGCGAAGACAAGGTCGCACAGATGTATTCAGCTATTCAGACCGGTATGGCTCATGGTATGCAGACGTTGGATCAGTGTTTACAGAACTTGGTTAATCGTGGACAGATCACTCGTGAAGACGCGATGGCCAAGAGTTCGAATAAACAAGCAAACTTTTAATCAGTAATTGGTAATAGGGATAGTTAGTCTATGGATGTTCGTCCTTTTCTAAAGGTGATGATTGAGCGTAAAGCCTCGGATCTGTTTATTACCGCAGGTTTTCCGCCCAGCGCCAAGATTGATGGTGAGCTGCGCCCACTCGGTGAGAACGCCTTTAGCCCTGCTCAGTCTCTCGATTTTGTTGAGTCGTTAATGACCGATGCGCAAAAGCAGGAGTTTCACGCGTCCCACGAGTGTAACTTCGCTTTTTCTGCCAAAGATCTTGGTCGATTCCGTGTTAGTGCATTCTGGCAGCGTGAATCTCCCGGTTGTGTGATGCGCCGTATTGAGACCAAGATCCCTGAGGTCGATGACTTGATGCTGCCGCCAATCTTAAAAGATTTAGTGATGAGCAAGCGTGGACTTGTGATCATGGTAGGTGGTACCGGAACCGGTAAGTCGACCTCACTTGCAGCCTTAGTCGGTTATCGAAACACCCATGCTCGCGGTCATATTTTAACGATTGAAGACCCGGTTGAATTTGTTCATGACCATAGACAAAGTATTATCACCCAGCGCGAGGTGGGAATAGATACCGAGTCTTTCGATGCTGCACTTAAGAGCTCACTGCGTCAGGCGCCAGATGTCATTTTAATTGGTGAAATCCGTAGCCAAGAAACCATGGAGTTCGCTCTGTCTTTTGCCGAGACGGGCCACCTCTGTATGGCGACCTTACACGCCAACAACGCTAACCAAGCACTGGATCGTATTATGCATTTAGTGCCGGAGAGTAAACACCATCAGTTGCTGTTCGATCTGTCGTTAAATTTGCGCGGTATTGTGGCACAACAGTTGGTACCTAAGAGTGATGGTACTGGGCGGCGAGCGGCGATTGAAGTATTGATTAACACACCTCGAGTGGCGAGTTTGATTGCCAAGAATGAGCTTCACCTGCTTAAAGATACCATGGCTAAATCGAATGAGCAGGGGATGCAGACCTTTGACCAAGCGCTGTTAAAACTCTACACAGATGGCGAGATTAGTTACGCGGATGCCTTGCATTATGCTGATTCGCCGAACGATCTACGCTTGATGATTAAATTACAAAGCTCAGATCCAATGAGTTCTAGCTCGATGGATGGTGTCACACTCAATTTAGATTAAGCTTTATGTGAGTATAAATCAGGCAATAGATTCTATTGCCTGTTTTTTTGCGAGTCATAAAGGGTTTAATTGTATCGACAAAGAAGAATCAGTTAAGGAGTTATCTTGGCTAAATATTTAGGGCTCACTAAGGAAAATGGCCATCAAAAGCGTGGCAAAACAGGTGTGTTATTAGTTAATTTGGGGACACCTGATGAACCAACGACACCATCGGTAAGGCGTTATTTGGCGGAATTCCTCGCCGATCCGCGAGTGGTGGAGATCCCCAAGCTGGTGTGGATGCTTATCTTGCATGGCATTATCTTGCGCGTGCGCCCTGCGAAATCAGCGGCACTGTATCAGCAGGTTTGGACTGAGCAGGGTTCACCGTTAATGGATATCACACGCCGCCAAAGCCAAAAACTGGCTGAGTATTTTGCAAAAGAGGGCACTCAAGTCTCTGTGGATTTCTGTATGCGTTATGGTAAGCCTTCGGTGACATCGACGCTGCAGAGAATGCATCAAGAGGGCATCGATAAGATGGTGGTATTGCCCCTGTATCCCCAGTATTCAGCCCCGACAACCGCTTCAGCTTTCGATGCTATTGCCAAAGAGCTTATGAGCTGGCGTTATCTGCCAGCACTGCATTTTATCAACACTTATCATGATCATCCAGATTTTATCGATGCTTTAGCCGTATCGATTGCCAAAGACTTTGAGCTTAATGGTCAGCCGCAAAAGCTAGTACTCTCTTACCATGGAATGCCAGAGCGTAATCTGCATTTGGGCGACCCCTATTACTGTTTCTGTATGCAAACAACTAAGCTGGTGGTGGAAAAGCTGGGGTTAACTGAGGAACAATACATCACGACATTCCAATCTCGCTTTGGTAAAGCTAAATGGTTAACGCCATACACTGATGCAACCATGGAAGCCTTACCAGGCCAAGATGTAAAGGATATTGCCGTTGTGTGCCCAGCCTTTAGTGCTGATTGTCTAGAAACACTTGAAGAGATTGCAGTTGAAAACCGAGAGATCTTTGAAGCTGCAGGTGGTGAAAAGTATCGCTATATTGCGGCGCTTAATGACGATGATGCCCATATTCAGATGATGGCGAATATCGTTAAACCGCATATTTAGCATGTTTTTTTAGAGTTATCGGTAGAAAATAAAAAGGAGGCTAAGCCTCCTTTTATATATTAGTCGCCGTACTGATTTTCGAAGTAACTCTCAACAATCAACACCGCTGACATAGCATCGACCTGACCTTTGGTCAGCGCTTTATAGCCGCCCATTTCAAACAGTCTCGCCTTGGCATCGGCAGTCGTTAGGCGCTCGTCTTGAGTGGCAACTTTTACCCCAAAACGGCCATTTAAGCGGTTGGCGAACTTTCTCGCTCTTTGGGTCATCTCCTGCTCGGTGCCGTCCATGTTTAGTGGCAGGCCTACAACGATGAGATCCGGCTTCCACTCGCTAATGAGTGCGCCGATCTCCTCCCATTTAGGGATGCCATCAACTGCTTTAATCGATAACAGCGGTCTTGCACTGGCTGTGAGTTCTTGTCCAATCGCGATGCCGATACTCTTGGTACCGTAATCAAATCCTAAGACGCTCTTATCGCCCATTTTGTTTATTCCTAATCGTGTATATGGCTAAGTTAGCCGTCGCTGTATAAACCTAAGCGTGACCAGCGTGTTGAGACAGCTGCCAGATATCGAATCCCAGTGACTCGGTGGCAAGTTGCCAGCGTTTGTCATGTTCGACGTCAAACAATAGCTCAGGGCTTGCGGGGATAGATAGCCAAGTGTTTTCGGTGAGCTCTTGCTCCAATTGACCGCGGGTCCAACCTGCATAGCCAAGTGCGATAACAAACTTTTCTGGGGCCTTGTCTGAGCCTAAACTGGTTAAGATATCTTGCGAAGTCGTTAGCATCACCTCTGGAGTAATCGCATCACTATTGTTCCAGCACTCCTGAGTGGTGTGCAGTACAAAGCCGCGTTCAGGGTTAACCGGACCACCAACAAGCACCTCTTTTGCTAAGGAGGTGATTGGCTCTGGCTCTTCGTTTAACTCCATCTGCTCTAAAAGCTCATCGACAATGATGCCACTGGGTTTGTTTACCACGATCCCCATGGCGCCTTTTTCATCATGTTCACAGATATAGATCAATGAGCGTTCAAAAAAGGTGTCTTGTAGTGAAGGCATGGCGATTAAGAAGTGATTCTGTAAACTGTCCATCGATTTTTCCATAGTGGCAGGGCTTAACCGCCCGCTAATTTGACAGTGTAATTAAGCTTTTCGAGCAGAGTTTTGATTTGCTCTCTATTATCGGTTTGCACTTCAATATTGAATTCTTTCACCGTACCGCCACAGCCACACTGTTTTTTTAGTTTTTGAGCTAAGGCTTTTAACTCTTTCTCTTGCAAGCCTAGCCCTTTAATTACTGACACGCCTTTACCTTTACGGCCTTTACTGTCTTTATGAATTCTAACGATACCGTCACCTTCTGGCGCCGACTGGGTCTGCTTTTCAGGGGCAATTCTGCCGCTATCAGTGCTATAGACTAAAGATACATTTGGATCGGATTTCATTTGTATGGTCGCTGATGAACTAATGGAAGCAGTTTAGCAAAGTTACTAGCGTTACGGGAGAGGGGGGGAAGAGAATCTGCGTGTTTGCCAAGCGCTAAGCTATTGCTAACCAATCGCTAAGTGAGTGGGTAAACACGCGAGTACATTAAAGGTATAGCGCTAACTCAATCAGTAATGATGCAAAAGTCAGTGTTGCTAAAGGTGCCAGATATTTGTGGGTACTTGGCAGCGCTATGGCACAAGAGGTTAATACAAAGCCGATTGCCGTGCCAGCGAAGTGCATCACCGGAGCACTTACTATTGCGATGATGAGCCAGCTCAGTACTAATAAAGGCAGTATAACTAACGAGTACTTACTGAGTTTATCGACTATCGATGACTGACAATCTGAGTTGCTAGTGACTTTCTCTGGGGTAATAAAAAACATCACGGTTGCGATAGCAAAAGCTGCGATAAACCAAAGCATAACGACTCTCTTAAAAAAGCTAATTCAATTGATAATCATTATCATTTGATGGTGTGTTGAAGTCAAGATTAAGCTTTGGTTATTTAATAAAATTGAGTTGTAGAATAATAAATTGCTCTGTAAGCTGACTTTATTAAGTGCTCAAAAGATTATTGTTGGAGAAATCATGAAGAAGTTATTAGTTGTCATGGCTGCGCTGGCGTTAAGTGCATGTAGTTCACTTAAAACAAGTTCAGACTATGATCCTGGTGTAAATTTTTCAGATGTGAAAACCTACGCTTGGGTAGAGAAGAAAACAGCTGATTCGGCATATCATTTAGATGGTTTGATGGATCAACGCGTTCGTAAAGCAGTTAATGATCAACTGCAGTTAAAAGGTCTAAAAGAGACTGATGCAGCCAATGCTGATGTATTGGTCAATTATCTCACTAAAGTCGACAAGAAAATCAATGTTGATACCTTTAATACCAACTATGGTTATAACCCATACTATGGCCCTGGTTGGGGCTGGGGCGGCACAGGTCACACTCAAACAACGGTACGTGAGTATGACGTTGGCACTTTGATCCTTGATATGGTTAACGCCAAGACTGGTAAGCTTATCTGGAGAGGCTCTGTTGCAGATACTATGCGAGATAAAGATACCCCGGAAGAACGCGTAGAAGTGGTTAATGAAGCGGTCGCGGCATTATTACTTAATTACCCACCAAAGCCTGAAGGTAAGTAATCTAACCCTTCTTGCACTTTTCGAAAAACGGCCATCAGGCCGTTTTTTTATGTTTTTTTTTGCGTTCAATACGCTCGCTCACTCTTACTTGCTATGAACCTTTACTAAATAAACAACATAGATCTGCAACGGGCGATTAGTTAAGTAACCCGCGCATTAGGGTTCTTATCTTCTTATTGAACTCATTTTCCGAGCGGCTTTTATGTTGAATAACATCGACGTTAGCTTGCCAACCCAGTTGTTCAAAATCAATCTTGAGCTTGCAAAGTTGTCGAGCGGCAATTGCTTCTTCACAAAGGTGTAATGGCAATAAGGCCCAGCCAAACCCTGCTTTGGCCAGTTCGAATAGCATGTAGTAGTTATCTGCATGCCACACATTGGGTGAGTGGGGGGTATTAAACCAACCTTTGTGATTTTCTTTTGAGCCAATTAAAAGTTGCCGATGTAGTTTGAGTACATCGATATGTGATGAGGTTTCATGGGAAAGGGGGTGATTTGGGCTTACCAGCAACTCAAATTGAACCGTTCCAAGTGATTCAAAATCTAAACTTTGTGGGTACGATAATTCGCTAAACACGATTCCTAAGTTAGCTCGTTTTGTATCCACGAGGTGAATGATATCTAAGCTGGAAGCACAAAGTAATTCCAATTCACACTCGGGGTATTGAGCTGAAAAACTCTTCAGCATGGTTGTGAGTCTGTCATAGGGGATCGCTTCATCAACTGCAAGGGTGAGTTTTAGCTCATCTTGTTTGTCTAGTGCTTGCACTTGCAAATTAAGGCGTTGATGTTGAGCGAGCACGGCTTGAGCCTGTGGCAGAAGTTGCTCGCCTGCCCTTGTTAGTACCGGATAGCGGTGACTTCTATCAAATAGTGTCTGATTGGTATCTATCTCTAGATTGATAATGTGCTGACTAACTGCAGACTGAACCTTACCAAGCTTTCTGGCAGCGGCAGAGAAGGAACCCGTTTCGACGGTTGTTACAAATGAATAGAGTTGTTCGATAGTCAACATATCAGTAAAGGTGATGGTATCTAATTTTTATCTATCGTAATAAAAGATGATAATAGCTGCAACTTAACTTTAGGGGTATTTATCATGACTGTTAAAGACAGAATTATTCACGCGATTCTTTTTGAGGCCGTAGCCTTAGCGATTATTGTTCCGGCGGCATCTATGCTATCGGGTACAGAAGCGACTTCTATGCTAACAGTGGGGGTGGGTTTAAGTCTCTACACCGTTATCTGGAACTACTTCTATAACATCTGGTTTGACAAGCAGTTCGGTGCAGACAGAATTAATCGTACTCTAAAGATGCGTATTGGCCATACCTGTGGCTTTGAGGGAGGGCTTATCTTTATTACCGTGCCGGCTATCGCTTGGTTCTTAGGGATCACCTTGCTGCAGGCATTAGTTTTGGAGGCGGCCTTCTTAGTCTTTTTCTTCTTTTATGCCGTGGCATTTAACTGGTGCTACGACAACGTCAAGAACAGACTAAAAGTGGCAAACTAGTATCAGGATTATCTATAAGTGCGAACAAAAAGCCACGGCCTACAAAGCTGCGGCTTTTTTTCTGTAGGTTATTTTATCTGCTGTTAGCTTGTGATAGGGGTAATGTTTTGTGGTAATACTTTTTTTAAATTCGTCATACTGATGATCGTTGAGGTGATCTCCATCACGCATATTTGGGTTGCGAATATATATAGTCCGTGTTGAAAAAATGAGCTTAAACATTTGCTTATAACTATATGGATATATAAAGATGCATAAAAAACTCAAAATAATAACCCTCGCTTTATCTGTTACCGCTTCCACCTCTTTCGCGGATGAAATTGAAAAAATTACCGTTCACGGCCTACAACATCAAGACGATGGTACCTACACAAATATCTATTTAGGCAGTGATGTTACGGTTATCAGTAATGAGATGATCCAGTCTGCTGGTGGTGTGGATATTAATAAGATCCTAAGCCAGTTCGTTCCGGGTTTGTTTGCCAATGGGCGGGCTGGACGTCATACCGATACCGATTACTCGCTGCAAGGCAGTCGACCACAAGATATTCTCTGGCTGTTAGATGGTAATCGATTAAATAACCGGCTCTATGGCTCAACCTATACCGATAGCATCAACCCTATGATGATAGAACGTATAGAGGTGATCAAAGGCTCCCAGAGTGTGCTTTTTGGCTCAGAAGCGATTGCTGGGGTCATTAATATCATCACTAAAAGTTATCAGGGAAGCGATGCCGGAGAGCTGAGTCTAGCAGCCGATACCCTGCCGAGTTATGATCTCTCTGGTTTTGTTAGCAGTGAAATCGACTCGGT
The DNA here is from genome assembly GCF_016765635.1 of Shewanella schlegeliana. Classification (GTDB taxonomy): domain Bacteria; phylum Pseudomonadota; class Gammaproteobacteria; order Enterobacterales; family Shewanellaceae; genus Shewanella; species Shewanella schlegeliana. Next base: position 233,462 of record NZ_JAESVD010000007.1, on the reverse strand, counting down.
TCAATTAAGTCTAGCTGCAAGCTCGAGTCAGTCTGAAGGTTACGCACTCTGGCCCGATGAAGAGTATTCACCAACGGCCGTGCTGGATAAAGAGCGTGGCTATCAAATGAATAACCTAAATGCCAAGCTTCGCTGGTCACTTAGTGATGCTCAGCAGCTTACCGTGTTTGCCCAATATAGTGATGGTTTGCTTGAGCGCCCATTAGCCTATGATGCGATATTAAGTGAGAATCAACGCAAACAAACTATCGCCTATGCAGACTGGCAATTGCAGGCTTCAGAGCAGCTGTTGCTGCAGGCTAAAGTCAATTACCAGCACTGGGACTCCCAATACAGTGAAATCACCCAAGATGAGAAGGGTAATGCCGAAGTAACATACTGGCAGGAGTATTGGGGCTTTAAAGATCTGGGGGCAACGGTTAGCGCTAACTATCAGACAGAAGCTGGAAGCCAATGGGTTTTCGGTGGTCAATATGAAGAGTATGAAGGTGCCGATGAGGTGATGCTATTCACCGCAGAAAAAGATCAAAGCTACTCGCTATTTAGTCAGTATCAACCCAAGATTTATGCCTTGCCAGATACTCAACTATCAATCGGTGCTAGGGTTAATCGCCTAGCAAATGATGAAACTATCTGGGTTGGTAATCTCGCATTAACCCATGATATCGCTCAGCATCTACAACTTAAGGCAAATCTAGGTAATGGTTATCGTCAACCAACGGTTTCTGAGCTGCACTCTCAAGTTGGTACACTAGGCAACGCCGAGCTAGTCGCCGAAACGAGCAATAGCATTAATGTTGGACTTCAATACCAAGGCGATATCTCCCTTACTGTCGATGGTTTCTGGCGAAGTATCGACAACCTTATTGAGCCACGCGCCATCACCGCGACGGAATTTATCTACGATAACCTCGATGCCCGTGTTGAGAGTTATGGTATCGATCTACATCTAGTAACTGAGTTATCGTCACAGCTGCTTATGGAACTGAGTGGTAGCTATGCCTCTGCCGAACGGCAAGATACTGGCGAACAGATTGAACGAGTACCTGAATATACTGGGTTTGCGAAACTTAGCTATGATGTCAATGATGATATTGCTGCTTGGGTGAGTGGTCAGTATGTTGGTGAGTTTCTCGATTACGGCCTTATTGCAGGCGATTACCTGCTAGCGAATGTCGGCATTCAAGCTTGGATAACAGAGCAGCAGGATCAGCAACTCTCTCTTACTATCGATAACCTGTTTGATAGTGAGGTGACCCAAAGTATTTTTAAGCACGGTCATAAAGCGCAGTACCCTATCGCAAGCTTAGGTGCTCCTCGTACATTACAGCTGCAATATCGTTATCTATTTTAGTTTGGTTAGCTGGGTAAGAAAGAGGGGGGCTAGCCTTATATCGCCCCTTACAAGTCCCCTTTTGTCTGTGGGACAAAATCGAAAACTGGCTGATATTAACTATGATTGTAATGATTAAGTTAATTATTAGGCTGTGTTTTTAGATTGTTTGACATAAAATGCTGCTTAGTTAACCTGTGAGGATTAATGATAGATATCGCTTATGACGTTGAGCATTACTAGTCAGATATCAGGCTTGCGGCTAAAATCTTAGAGGAGTGTGTTGGATCTGGGGGAGGGTAGCTATGGTAAAGTTGACGTTAATACTGATTGTTAGCGTGCTATTTTCAGTAGGGGGACTCGCTCGCCAGTGGCAAGATACGGATCTTGATGGGGTGCCAGATCTGAAAGATGCCTGTGAAGATACTGCGAGAGGCCAGATTGTAGATGCTCGTGGCTGTGATAATCGTCAAGCCAGTACTATGAAAGCACAGCAGCTTAGAATCATGTCAAACTTGTGTTTTGCAACGAGTAATGGGCAACTCTTTCCAGCTAGCTGTACAGAAAAGTCATCTATTAGTGTTAAGTTTGAGTTTGCTCAATCTCAAGTTCTCATGTCTCAAGAGCAAGCATTTGAGAAGCTTAACTCTTGGCTGGCAGTGACAAGAGTGCCTCTTTTGCTTGTAGGGCATACAGATTCAATAGGTGAGCAGAGTTTTAATCAAAAGTTATCATTACTTCGGGCTGAGCAGGTAAAAAAAATATTAGTTGAGCAGTTTGGATTTGCTGCCAATAGATTTCAGGTTAAAGGTATGGGAAGTCAACTTCCCATTGCCAGTAATCAAAATGCGTATGGTCGTGAACAAAACCGACGTGTTGAGTTTTTAGTTATTGTTCAATAGTTTTATCATAAATTTAAGGGAGTATGTAAATGGATAACTTGCAAGGTTTAATGGACCAAGCGCCAGAGCTAATCGTCACTTATGGCATGAAGATAGTCTTTGCCATTATCATTTTTGTCATCGGTAAGTTCCTGTCGAATGTTGCAAAAAAACTCACCACAAAAATATTGAAGAAGCGTAAAGTCGATACGACGGTAGTGTCGTTTGTTGCCAATATTGCTTGGGCACTGGTGTTTGTATTTACTATTGTAGCTACCCTTGGCCAAATTGGCGTACAAACCGCCTCTCTAGTCGCTGTGATTGGTGCCGCGGGTTTGGCAGTTGGTTTAGCGCTGCAAGGTTCACTGTCTAACTTTGCTGCAGGCGTATTGATGGTGCTATTTAGACCATGCCGAGTCGGTGACTATGTTGAAGCGGCGGGCATTGCTGGCACGGTTGATGAAATTACTATCTTCTCAACTCGCTTATTGTCTCCAGATAATAAAGTCATTATTGCGCCTAACTCAGCGATGATGAACGGCACTATTATTAACTATTCGGCGATGGAAACACGTCGCTTAGATTTGGTGATAGGTGTCTCATATGATGCGAACCTAGCCGAAACTAAAAAGGTACTAACTCATATCCTAGAAAATAGTCAGTATGTACTTAAAGACCCTGCTTATACAGTCGCTGTTTCAGAGCTTGCTGATTCGTCGGTGAATTTTGTGGTTCGCCCTTGGGTAAAAGGCTCTGATTACTGGCCTGCACACTTTGAAATTCTTGAGCAAGTTAAGAATGCACTCGATGAGGCGGGTATTGGTATTCCATATCCACAGATGGATCTTTATGTGAAAGAGACGCCTGCTGCTTAGTCGGTGAATTAGGCTCTCAACGCGCTTAATCCATCCCAAATGAGATAAGCGCGAGGTAATAAAAAGGTCGGCATATGCCGACCTTTTTTGTCTCTTTTAAACTAGTATATTAAAACTAATTTAATGTGCGTTGTCTGACTGATATTGGTAATCAAACTTGGGCATAGACCACTTATAGCGAATGGCTAGCATTCTAAAGCTAAAGCCAAATACCAGAGATATTGAAAGATTAATCCACTCAGGAACGCCGTTAAACTTCATCGCCACATAGGCCGACGCAGTCAATAGGGCGACCAAGGCGTAGAGCTCTTTCTTAAAGATCAGTGGCACTTGGTTACAGAGAATATCTCTAATGACGCCGCCAAATACGCCTGTCACCACTCCCATCACAATCGCTATCTCGGGGCTAAAGCCTAACATTAAGGTTTTTTGCGCGCCGATAATAGAGAATACAGCTAAACCAATCGCATCGATGGCTAGAAAGAGTTTAGACAGATGACGCATAACAGGGGCTATCATTACCGTCAGTAAAGAGGCTGCTGCAATGGCAATCAAATAATGGACATTTTCAATCCAGATTAATGGGTAGTTGCCGAGTAAGATATCGCGCAACGTGCCGCCACCTATCGCGGTAACACAACCTATTATGACTACACCAAACAGGTCCATCTGTTTTTTCCCAGCAGCCAGTGCACCTGTCATTGCTTCGGCCAAAATACCGATTAGCCATAAAAAGCTGATAACTTTAACTTCTAACATAATTCGCACTAGCTAAATAAAAGGAAGAGAATTCTGCCTCTTTTTAGGCCAAAAAGACAATGATAAAAGTTTTGATTTAGCATTATATTTTCTAATGTGGTTTTAGTGGGTGGGTGTTGGTTTTCAATCTGGTCGTGGGTTAGGAGGTATTCTTAATAAGATTTTTGTTTTAGAAGTATTCATGATTGCTTAATTTGCACTTTAGCTGTTGATATATTTTTGTGAGCGCTGTTTTTGCCAGTTTGTAAACTTTGGTTTTTTACTGGTAGTAGGCCCTACGCCAAAGTAATATTAGTCACTATTTGATAATTCCAGATCTAGAAACTTGAGGTTAACAATGATTGATTTTCGCAGTGATACGGTTACTAAGCCTACGGCTGCTATGCGCGCCGCGATGAGTCAGGCTGAGGTTGGGGATGATGTTTACGGCGATGACCCAAGCGTTAACTACCTTGAAGAGATGGCCGCCGAGATGTTTGGCTATGATAATGCACTGTTTACCTCTTCAGGAACTCAAGCAAACTTACTTGCTTTGATGGCTCACTGTGAGCGTGGTGATGAATATCTGTGTGGTCAGCAAGCTCACAACTATAAGTTTGAAGGCGGCGGGGCTGCCGTGCTTGGTAGTATTCAGCCTCAACCACTAACAAATCAAGCCGATGGCAGCATTTTACTCAGTGATATTGAAGCTGCAATTAAACCTGATGATATTCACTTTGCACGTACACGTTTATTGAGCTTAGAAAACACCATCGGCGGCAAGATTGTGCCACAAGAGTATTTAGCTTCGGCTCAGGCTTTGGCTTTTGAGCGTGGATTGAAAATTCATCTTGATGGCGCACGCGTTGCAAACGCGGCTGTGGCGCAGAATATCCCAATGACCGAGATCACTCAGTACTTCGACTCAGTTTCAATCTGTTTGTCTAAGGGCCTATGTGCTCCGGTCGGCTCGATATTGCTGGGGGATGAGCGTTTAATTACTAAGGCGAGACGCTGGCGGAAAGTACTTGGTGGTGGCATGCGTCAAGCAGGGATAATAGCGTCTGCGGCGACATTAGCATTAACTGAGCAGGTAGAGCGTCTTGCTGAAGATCACGACAATGCCGCATATTTAGCTGCAGAGTTGGCAACAATTGAAGGCTTTGAAGTCGATATGTCGCAAGTGCAGACCAATATGGTATTCGCTGCTGTGAGTGACAAAATTGATACCAAAGCACTAGCAGTTGATTTGAAGGCTAAGGGGATTTTACTCAGTCCAGGTAAAACCATCCGTTTGGTGACACATGCTGATATTTCTAGAGCCGATATCACGCGCTTTATCAGTGAATTAAAGGGGCTGTTAAGCCAGAGTTAGTTCGTTCTTTAGTCATTTAATTACTAAAAACCTAGGTAATAGCCTAGGTTTTTTGTTTTGGGCTAGAGATGCTGGAGAGATGTTTGCCCGGCAAAAGTATGATGCTATTGAGTCGGATCTATGCTGGTTTTGTTGCTGAAGTAATGGGTTAGGATTTTGAAGTGCTAAATTAGTCAGGAATAAAGGGCTAGTTAACGGGGCAACTTGGTTCTTTTTTAGTGCAAAACGATTGAGTAAGCTTACCTGAGAGTTGTAACGTATTGATTTTTCATGGTGATTATTTCTGGTGTCTTTCTTGCAATTCCTCAATATGAATACTGCTTTTAGGAGAACAGAATGAAATATTACAGTCGCCGTTTTATTAAACCTGAGCATTTAAATCCAGCCAATTTCCTGTTTGGCGGGCAACTCTTAAGTTGGATTGATGAGGAAGCGGCAATATTTGCTGGCTGCCAGATGAAGAGTCAGCGCCATGTCACCAAAATTATGTCAGAAATAAACTTTATGGCGCCAGCGCGTCAAGGTGATGTGATTGAGTTCGGTCTAGAGTTAATTAGTGCTGGAGCCACTTCTATTACAGTGTGTTGTAAAGTGCGTAATAAGCTGACTCAACTACCAATAGTGAGTATCGACAAAATAGTATTTGTACATGTTAATGAGAAAGGACTGCCCGCTGAGCATGGTATGCGGACTAATGCCGCGTAGTGTATATGGGGCAAACAAGACAAAGGCTCAATAATGAGCCTTTGTTTTATATAGAGAGTGGCAAATCGTTATTCTTCGCTAAGATCTTCTTTGACCGATTTAACCGCATCTCTTGAGGCGTGGCCAATTGCTTTAGTGGTATCTCGCGTTGCATGACCAATATCAGTGGTCACCTCTTTAGTTGTGTGGCCGATTTGACGACCAGCGTCTTTAAGCTCTGCACAACCAGTGGCGATTAAACTGAACAATAAGGCGGCAACTAAACTTAACTGTTTCATGGAGGAGTTATCCCTTTCTTATAATATTGCTGGCATTTTGCCAGCAATATTTCAGTTTCGCTAGCCGATAAGCGCAGTTTTATCAGTGCAACTTTAAATGTGGATGGATAATACGGCTGATCCCTTTGGCAAACATTAATAGGGTGCCTTTGATTGGGCCATGTAGTTCAATCAGATGTCTTCTGTATAAAGAGGTATATACGAAACGGGCAATCTTACCTTCAACCATGATACCGCCGCCGATAAAGGACATCAGGTTACCTACAGTGTGGAACTTTGACAGGTTAACCAATGCACCTAAATCTTTATATACATAGTTGTTTGAAGCGGCTTTACCCGCTAGCAATAACTTGATGTTGTCGGCAGTCATCAATGCCATCTGTCTTGCTGACTGCCCCCGTGGCGGCACCCAGCTACCGTCTTCTTGCGGACAGGCGGCGCAGTCACCGATAGCAAATATTGCAGGATCGCGAGTGGTTTGCATGTTTTGCTGCACCATCACTTGATTGATATGGTTGCTTTCAAGGCCACCGATATCTTTCAAGAAATCAGGAGCTTTAACTCCCGTCGACCAGATCACCATATCTGACTGGATAAATTCACCTTCAGAGGTATGTAAACCCTCTGCGGTGACTTGATTAATACGCGTGCTGGTCATGACTTTCACGCCAATAGAGGTTAACTCTTTAGCTACAGAGGCTGAGATCTCCTCTTTCTCTACCTTAGGTAAAATACGCTCATCAGCCTCGATCAGGGTAATTTCCAGTAGGCTGCTATCGATTTTATAACCGAAACCGCGTAGTTGCTCAACGGCGTGATGCATCTCCGCCGACATTTCAACGCCTGTTGCGCCTGCACCGACAACAGCGATTTTTATTTTGTCATCGAGTTGGTGGTGGCTTGCATAGCGCATAAATTTATTAAGCAGCATGGTGCGGATCTCCATCGCCTGCTCGGTACTATCTAAAAATACGCAATGCTCTCGTACGCCTGGGATATTGAAGTCATTGGCGATACTGCCAATGGCAATGACTAAGTAATCATAATCGATACGACGAGCAGGTAATAACTCTCGCCCTTTGTCATCGTTTATTGGGGCTAGAATGACCTGCTTTGCATCTCTATCAATATCGGTCATCGCTCCTTGCTGGAAGTGATAACCATGGCTAGCAGCATGGCCACGGTAACTGATAGCATCGATGCCGATGTCTAGTGCACCAGTGGCAACTTCATGCAGAAGTGGTTTCCAGATGTGGCTTTCGGCGCAGTCTACTAGTGTGACTCTCGCTTTTCCTTTTCGCCCTAGCTGATGACCGAGTTTAGTTGCGATCTCCATTCCACCAGCGCCGCCACCAACGATGACAATATTAGCCATTTCATGCATGAGATTTTTAATCCTTAAGTCGATAGAACTGTAAAATAAAAATAGGTCCGACGATTAAACACTATTTAACGAGTGTGATTGTTGTGGTCAACGATTGTTCTACATTGAGAATAGTCACCAAAAATACGCTTAAAAAGTGTAGCAGTAGATATGAAAAACGGCAATTAGGCGCTTTGTTAGCTGAAAAGGCGGGGAAAGTGAGGTTGTTTGATTTTATAGTATTGTATTTTAAGGTTTTATTGTTTTCTTTTGCAAGGTTTTCCTGGCCTTGTCTGGCAAATGAACGCTAGTGTTTTGTGAGCTGAATAGGAGAGGGACGTCAGAAGTGTGATCTTGCTCTTTTGTAAGGGGAAAATCAAAAGCGGCATGTTTTAGGTGTTTATAACTAAAACATGCCAGCAATTATTAAAGCTTGCTTAAGCGAGACTTATAATCTTCGATAACATGCTCCATGATCTCTTGCACTGAAGCGTCTTTAGTTTTGTTATCCATAAAGACTTTGAAGGTGACCAATACATGTTTGTCATCTTTGAGGCGACTATTTTGCATGGCAAAGTAGGCCTGCTCCTGTTCGCATTCTCTTACAACATATCCATCATGTTCAAATAGTCGGTTGCCAGAATGGCTGTGCCACTTAGTAATTCGGTCTAGTGCGATTTCACATGAGCGGTTTAACTCAATATGATTGCGCCAGCTTGTTGGGTGCGCAGGATCCTTAACGTGAGGGCATCGGACGGTGTAGTTGTATACATGAGAGATTGCTGTCATAAATTACCTACCTGTTCGCTGTGACGAGTGCCATCTTAGGCACTGTTTTTTATCTTGGTCAACCACGTTAGTGGTTTGGGCGTATTTTATGGTTTTTTATTTGAACAACGATGAATTAACTGATGTGTATCACTTTTCTGTGCATATTCAAGTTTGGTTAACTTAATTTCTCTATACATTCATCCACATATCGGCGAATACAATCAAGTTATCTCATTATCTATTTTTATATGCTAGTTAAAACCTTAGTCGCTGTACCTCCTGTTTACCATGACACTTAAGTCGATAACTTTGTTCCAGATCGCACTTTTGCCGGATGATGCCGAATTAGTAGCGGCTTTGGCTAATAAAGCAACAGTTGAATTGCTCGTACTAGGGTCATTGAGATTCATTGTAGCCAAATAGCTAGAGTTTTATATCACGCTCTTGTTAAATAAATTGCTAATTTGATGCCAATAGGTTTCTTTTGTGTGTTGCATAAGTCTATAATTTCAGGATGAAAATAAAGCGCATATCCTACCTATCAGGAGGCTTAAATGGCCGGTTCAGTTTCAAATATTAAGTTGTGGGTGCTCATTCTCAGCGCTGCAGTTATCTCAGGCTGTGGTGACGCACCAGCGCCGCAGCAAGCTGTACTTCCGAGCGTTATCGTTAATACTGCTCATAAAGAGATGATCACGCCTAAGTCTGAGTTTGTTGGCCGAACTCGAGCGTCTGAAGACGTGGTGATTAAACCGCAGATCCAGGGGCAGTTACTGAAGCGCAGTTATGTTGAAGGCGATGATATTAGTGCTGGCGATCTGTTGTTTGAAATCGACCCATCGACTTATGAAGCGGAGCTTGCCCAGCATCAAGCGGTTTTAAAGCAGGCTAAAGCCTCTAGAGATGTGGCGGTGATGAATTGGGAACGTGGTCGTCGTTTGCTACCTGATGGTATGATCAGTGCTCAGGATATGGACGAGCTGACTAGCCGCAAACTCACTACCGCTGCAGGTGTTGTGCAAGCGGAGGCGGCGGTAGAAGCTGCCAAGCTTCAATTAAGCTATACCAAAGTTTTTGCGCCGATTTCCGGTCGTGTCAGTCAGTCTGAAGTAAGTCTCGGTGACATCATCACTCCTCAGACAGAGATGGCGAATATCGTGCAGCTTCAGCCTATGTGGGTTAATTTTCAAATAGCCGAAAAGGCTCTAATCACAGCTCAACAACAATTCTCAAAAGCGAAAGAAAAAGAGATCAAAATTGAAGATCTGGTTATGCGACTACGTCTACCGAATGGCACCATGTTTGATGAAGTTGGCCATATCGACTTTATTGGCAACCGAGTCGATGCAGCAACCGGTACCTTACCTGTGCGTGCCACCTTTAAAAATGCCAATAGCTTAATGCTGCCAGGGCTGTTTGTCACTTTAGTGGTTGAATCGCCAATCACAGAGAATGCGCTACTGATCCCTCAAGCCGCAGTGCAGGAAGATCAGCAGGGTCGTTTTGTGATGGTAGTTAATGAGCAAGATGAAGTGCAAAAGCGCGTTGTTGAGCTCGGTGAGCGTTTTGGTGTGGAGTGGCGGGTGCTTAGCGGTTTAGAAGATGGTGATCGTATCGTTGTTGAGGGATTACAGAAAATTCGTCCCGGTATCAAGGTCAACCCAGTAGAGCAAGAAGTGGTGCCTTTCAAAGAAGATGAAAAATCATAGTTGGAGGTGGTGATGAGACCTATTTGTTTAATTGCTTACTTCGTAATTAGCAGCATTATGAGCTGCCCAAGCCTTAATATTAAGGCTGACAGGGGAATGTCATGATTAGTCAGTTTTTTATTAGAACAGAAGCCCTAAGTTTGCTGCTTTTGACGGGGGAATGTCATGATTAGTGAATTTTTTATTAACAGGCCTAAATTTGCCTTTGTGATCTCAACTGTTTTGACTTTGGTTGGTTTGATCGCCATTCCTGTCCTATCCGTATCTGAATTTCCCGAGATAGCGCCACCTCAGGTGAGCGTTTCAACCAGTTATTCAGGTGCCAGTGCCGACATTGTTAAAGACACCATTGCCCAGCCCATTGAGGCCGAAGTTAACGGTGTCGAAGGCATGCTCTATATGGAGTCTAAAAGCGCTAACGACGGTAGTTATTCGTTGAATGTAACCTTCGATGTGGGTACCGATGCCGATATGGCGCAGGTGAAGGTGCAAAACCGTGTGCAACAGGCGATGCCACGTCTGCCTGAAGAAGTTAAGCGTCAAGGTGTGAAGGTAGAGAAGCAAAGTCCGAACATGTTGATGGTGGTGAACCTTGTTTCCCCTAATGAAACCTTCGACTCACTGTTTATCACTAACTATGCTGGGCTTAATGTAAAAGATGCGCTGGCGCGTCAGTATGGTGTGTCAAAGGTGCAGGTCATTGGTGCGCTCGATTATGCGATGCGTATTTGGCTCGATCCTGATCAGATGGCGAGTCTTGGGGTGACCGCAACCGATGTTATTGGTGCACTGCAGGAGCAAAATATTCAGGTTGCGGCTGGGCGCATCGGCGCCGCGCCAGTGGATCCTGACCAGCAGTTCCAGTACACCCTTCAGACCAAGGGGCGTCTTAAAGATCCGCAAGAGTTTTATGATGTGATGATCCGTGCCAATAACGACGGCTCAAAAGTGGTCGTTGGCGATGTGGCACGAGTGGAGCTGGGTTCTCAAACCTATGACGCGCAAGGTAAGCTAAATAACAAACCTTCGGCGATTATCTCTATCTACCAGTCTCCCGATGCAAATGCGTTGGAGGTAGGTAAAGCGATTAAAGCCGAGATGGAGAAACTCTCAGAGCGCTTTCCTAATGACCTAGAATATGAAGTCTTGTACGACACCACCGAGTTTGTCGAAACCTCAATCAAAGAGGTGGTGCAGACCCTGTTTATCTCTATTGCGCTGGTAGTCTTTGTGGTGTTTATTTTCCTGCAAGATGTACGCTCAACGCTAGTGCCAGCGATTGCCATTCCAGTATCGCTTATCGGTACGTTTGCCTTCCTGTTGCTGTTTGGTATGAGCATCAACACGGTTTCACTATTCGCCCTGATCTTAGCCATCGGTATCGTGGTGGATGATGCCATCGTTGTGGTGGAGAACGTTACCCGTCTGATGCAAGATGAGGGCTTATCGCCGAAAGAGGCAACCTCGAAGGCGATGAAAGAGGTAACCGGCCCTATTGTTGCTACCACCTTGGTACTGCTCGCTGTATTTGCCCCAACGGCCGTGATGCCGGGGATCACCGGCCAGATGTACGCGCAGTTTTCTGTGACCATCTGTATTGCGGTATTGATCTCATCGATTAACGCACTGACTCTGAGTCCCGCGCTGTGTGCCTCTTTATTGCGTCCACCTAAGGCCCATGAGAAAGGTTTTCATGCAGCCTTTAATAGGTTATTTGAGCGTTTCACCGGAAAATACATGAAGTTAGTGTCGTTGTTGACACGTAAGCTTGTGTTGGTTGGTATTGTCTATGTTTGCTTAATCTTGCTAACAGGGGGCGTCGCGAAAATCTTACCCTCGGGTTTTGTACCTATGGAAGATAAGAAAGCCTTCATGGTGGATATTCAGCTGCCCGATGGCGCGTCGCTTAACCGTACCGAAGATGTGATGCGTGACTTAGTTGAGCTGACATTAGCTGAGCCGGGAGTGGAAAATGTTATTCACGCCAGTGGTTTTAGTATCTTGACTGGTTCGGTATCTTCAAACGGTGGTTTGATGATTGTGACCCTATCGACCTGGAGTGAACGTGAATCACCCGATATGGTTGAGTCAGCGATTGTGGCCAAGTTACAAGCGAAATATGCTGCGAATCCTGCAGTGAAGGCGATGGCATTCTCGCTTCCGCCTATCCCAGGTGTTGGTAGCGTTGGTGGCTTCGAGTTTGTGCTGCAAGACACTCAAGGTCGGAGTCCACAAGAGCTGGCATCTGTGATGCGCGCCTTGATTATGAAGGCCAATGAACAGCCTGAAATCGCCATGGCCTTTAGTAACTTCCGCGCCGATGTGCCGCAGATGTTTGTCGATGTCGATAGAGATAAGGCCAAGGCGATGGGGGTTTCACTCAACGAGATCTTCTCTACCATGCAAACCATGCTCGGCTCTATGTACGTTAACGACTTTAACCGTTTTGGTAAGGTGTTTAGGGTTATCTTGCAGGCCGAATCAGAGTACCGTAATTCTGACCGGGATATCTCTCGCTTCTATGTGCGCTCTAACACGGGGGAGATGGTGCCACTTAGCACTCTAGTCACTGTAACGCCGATTTTAGGCCCGGATGTGATGAACAATTACAATATGTTTAGCTCCACAACCATCAATGGTTTCCCGGCTCCTGGTTTTAGCTCTGGTGATGCCATTAGTGCAATGGAGCGTGCAGCTAACGAATCGCTGCCATCGGGTTACACCTTTGAGTGGACGGGGCAAACCTATCAGGAGATTAAGGCGGGTAACTTAGCACCGCTCATTTTCGGACTGGCGCTAATCTTTACCTACCTGTTCTTGGTCGCTCAATATGAGAGTTGGACCATTCCATTTGCGGTTATTCTCGCGGTACCTATTGCCGTATTAGGTGCATTCCTCAATATATTGCTGGTCGGGTCTGATTTAAACCTCTATGCCCAGATTGGTCTGGTACTGCTTATCGGCCTCGCCTGTAAGAACGCCATTCTAATTGTTGAATTTGCTAAGCAGTTGCGTGAAGAAGGCAAGAGCATTTTAGAAGCTGGCGAGACGGCGGCAAGACTGCGTTTTCGTGCGGTTTTGATGACGGCATTCTCCTTCCTTTTAGGCGTACTGCCACTGGTTATTGCTACTGGTGCTGGAGCGGGAAGTCGCCGTGCCCTTGGTTACTCGGTATTTGGCGGTATGTTAGCGGCAACAGTTGTAGGCACCCTGCTGGTGCCAGTATTTTACGTCATGATGCAGAAGATGCGTGAAAAGGTGAAAGGTCAGCCTCAAGACAAGGAGGCTGCTAATTAACTTATGCCTGTAGAGTGGTAGTGATAGAACTAAGGCCTGCTTTGATAGCAGGCCTTTTTATTTCCAGTCCCAAACCACTATTTTTGACTGTGGTTCTTTGGAGTTTTTCCGAAATTACGCCTAGCTTAAAAGGCAATGGCTATTAAAAGAAAACTTAAAACAGGAGCGGTTACCGCCGATCATCAGCTGCTATTGTCGTTAATAGCGTCACTAAGCTTGAGGGAGTTATTTAGACTAAAGGCTCATTTGAAATGTTATTGAGTGACGAGAGCTATAGAGAGATTGAATAGTGGAGACATGCCCTGAAACTACCCCAGAAAGGAAAAAGCCCACTCCGAGGAGTGGGCTTCTAAGCTTGCTTTAACTTTTGCAGGGAAAAAGCGAACCAGTCGATTATACCAAATGTGTAACCCTTTGTATCAGTATTTAAGATTAAAATAGTCTTAAATAGTGATGTTGTGCTGAATTTTGCGTCAATTCAGTTCTTTTTACTTCTAAAAAAGTAAAGCTTATTAAAGATGTGCCTCGGTTATTAAAGATGTGCCTCGGTATATGTATTGCTGTTGACCGTTAAAATGAAAAGTGAACGATAGCAAGCTAACTGTTGGGAGCGTAATTTGCCTGCTACCTTTCACCTATAACTCAGTCAATTAATGCGCAGGTTAAAGGGCATTAGTAAAGATCTTGCAGATCTCATCGTGAGTTGCCTGCTTAGGATTTGTGAAGCCACAAGCATCTTTTAGCGCGTTGTCGGCAAGAGTTGGAATGTCTTCAGCCTTCACGCCTAGCTTGGTGAGGTTTTCTGGAATATTTACTGCGACAGATAGTGCCTTAATCGCGGTAATTGCAGCCTCTGCACCTTGTTCGTCAGTCATGGCTGACACATCGACGCCCATCGCCTTAGCCACATCTTTTAGACGACCCGGTACCACTTTTGCGTTGTAGGCTTGAACATGAGGTAGTAACAGTGCGTTACATACACCATGAGGAAGATCGTAGAAGCCACCAAGTTGATGCGCCATCGCATGAACATAGCCAAGACTCGCGTTATTAAATGCCATACCCGCAAGGAACTGGGCATAAGCCATCTGATCCCGCGCTTCGATGCTTTGACCGTTTTCAACCGCTTCAATCAAGTTACCCTGGATAAGCTCAATCGCTTTAATAGCGCAGGCATCGGTAATTGGGTTAGCAGCGATAGACACGTAAGCTTCGATAGCGTGAGTCAGCGCATCCATCCCCGTTGCAGCCGTTAGACCTGCAGGCTTAAGTAGCATCAATTCGGGGTCGTTTACAGACAAAATTGGCGTGGTGTTTTTGTCGACGATAGCCATCTTGATATGACGCTCTTCATCGGTAATGATGCAGAAACGGGTCATTTCACTCGCGGTGCCCGCTGTGGTATTAATCGCAACGAGAGGAAGCTGTGGCTTAGTAGAGACATCTAAGCCTTCATAATCTTTAATGCTGCCGCCATTTGTGGCCACAAGTGCGATGCCTTTTGCACAATCATGAGGTGAGCCACCACCTAAAGAGATGACAAAATCACAGTGATTCGCGGTTAAGATCTCAAGACCTGCCTCAACGTTACCAACAGTTGGGTTTGGTTGAACGCCATCGAAGATCACTGAGTTGATATCGTTGCTGGCAAGTTTATCGGTGACTTGGGCTACAAGGCCAATATCAACCAGAGGTTTATCTGTAACAATTAATGCATTTTTGAAGCCCAGCGACTTGATGTCACCAATAGCTTCAGTGACGGCGTCTTGCCCTAAGATATTGACAGATGGGATGAAAAATTTAGCAGCCATAAGAATCACCTATACGCTTAATGTTAAAAGTTGTTATCTTTTCTGGTAATTAAAGTACCAACACTAATGGCATAAAGGTGTGATCTTGCTCTAACTCTCGCTAGGGTTTGTTGAGAATTAGCTCGAAAGTTGGATCTATCTTCCCGTTCTTGTAATTTTATGACACAAAAGGGGGCTTAAAGTGAGTTATGGCTCGTTAATTGCTCTAACGCTAGGAGTTATTTAGCTAAAGTTAAAGCAGTAGGCTGCTATCTATCTCATGAAACTGGGTTACAGAGTCGATAAGTGATTTGGCCGTTAAGCTTGGTACGCCATACACTTGCGTTTCGACGCCATATTTTTGCTGGATTCTTTGCATCAAGAGATCGAAGTCACCATCACCTGAAAGTAAGATCACAGAGTCGACTTCACTGGCGGCTTCCATAATATCTATAGTGATCCCCACATCCCAATCCCCCTTAGCTGAGCCATCGCTTCGTTGGATAAAAGGCTTAAGTTTTACCTCAAAGCCGATATGTTTGAGTGCGTCTTGAAATTTTAGCTGACCATCATCGCCACGATGAATGGCATAAGCGGTAGCCGCTGTAATTTCACCTTCATAACCGAGATGCTGCCAAAGTTTGCGGTAATTAAATTGGCTTCCATAGGCTTGGCGGCAGGTGTAATAGATATTTTGCACATCGACAAATAGGGCGATTCTTTTCACTGTATGCTCGTTTGGGTAGCTTGGAAGTTAAGGTGTGCGCGCCATTGCAAAGGGCACAAGAGTATAAAGAATACTATTGCATCGAGGGGAAAATAGCGATGCTTTTAGTATGAGGTTATCGATATCACAATAGGATCATGGCTGCTTTAGCTGAGATATTAACGGCTCTAGTCTGTGGTGCTAAATATAGAGATCGATATGAGCCGTGCGTCTTTGAGGGGCTTGGCGGCGGTCATACAGATCTAGCCTATTAGTTTGTTCGCTGACTCGCCTATCTATGCTGGTACGGCGCTCAGTGACAAATTGACCGTTGATATTAAAGGTTTCATATAGCATAGGTTGTTGATCTTTTGGCAATGGCTTTTGCATAGGCATGACCTGACTCACGTGTAATGGCTATAAGTATAGATAATAATCGCAGAGCTCGTTCTCAGACTCGTTTTTAGACAAGTCCTCAGACTCTGTTTTGAAAAAAGGGGGAGGGATGTAGAAAGCCACTTGTGGATGGCTTAAGTAAAGCGTGAAGCAAGGCTTAAGGAGCCAAGTCCTTGGACTTAGCTCCTTATTTTGTTAATGCTATTTACTGCTTATCTTATTTACTGCTTAGCGTCTTCTGCTGTTCTGCAATTGCCAGATTAAGCTGTGACTCGACAAAACCTGGCGATTTGGTCGCGCCAGAGATTAAACGGTACATAGCTGGGATCACCAGCAAGGTCACTAAGGTGGCAAACGCCATTCCAAAGAATACCACTGTACCTACAGAGATGCGGCTCTCAGCCCCCGCTCCTGTTGAAAGGATCAACGGAATTGCACCAATCAGGGTGGTAAAGGCGGTCATTAGAATTGGGCGTAGGCGTCTTACCGAGGCATCGATAATTGCTTGCTCAATCTCAAGCCCTTTGTCTCTAAGCTGGTTAGCAAACTCAACAATCAAGATGCCGTTCTTGGTAACCATACCGATAAGCATGATCATACCAATCTGACTATAGATATTCAGACCTTGGCCAGTTAAGTACAGACCTAAGAAGCCACCAAACACGCCCATTGGCACAGTAAACATCACCACTAGCGGATTGATAAAGCTTTCAAACTGCGCCGCTAATACTAGGTAGGCCACCAAGAGTGCCAAGCCAAATACGATAAAGATACTGCTCTGGTTTTCCTTAAAGTCTTTAGACTCTCCCGTGTAGGCTACTGAGATATCGCTTGGCAGCATCTCAATCGCTTTTTGATCTAAGAAGTCTAGCGCCTCGCCCAAGGTATAACCTTCACCTAAGTTAGCCTTTAGGGTGATCGATTTCTGCTTATTGTTATGACTCAGTTTCAGCGCCGATGCCACCTCTTCAATATGGGTGATGGTATCGAGTGTGATCAGCTCCCCTTTGCTTGAGCGCATATAGATCTGGCTTAAGTCTGCCACGTTATTAAAGCTGTTTTCATCACCACGAAGATAAACATCGTACTCTTCACCGCGCTCGACAAAGGTGGTTTCACTGCGGCCACCTAGCATGATCTCGAGTGTTTCAGATACCTCGGCCACGCTTATTCCAAGTTGTGCCGCGCGCTCTTTATCGACAGTAACCACCAGCTCGGGTGAAGTTTCTTTATAGTCGATCTCAGGGCTGTCGAGAATCGGGCTATACAGCGCTTCTTCCTCTAACAGTTGCGCCCATTTGAACAGCTCCGCATAGTCAGAGCCACCGAGTACAAATTGCACCGGCTCGCTTGAGCCGCCCCTAAAGCCTGGTAGTAGTGGGCGCACCATCACATCGGGAATGCCTTTTAGGGCGTTTGCCACAACCCCAAGGGCTTGCTGGGCATTAACGGTACGCTCATTCCAATCTTCAAGCTGGATGATCACAAAACCAGTTTGGTCGCCTGCGCGGCCACCAAAGGCTGGGGCTTGAATGCTGAATGATTTCACCACGCCTTGGCCAAGTAGCGGCATCAGCTTGTCTTCGGCGATCTCCATATTGGCCGCCATACGGTTATAACTGGTGCCCTCGGCGCCCTTAATAAAGGCAAAGATCACTCCGCGGTCTTCTTGTGGTGCAAGTTGGGCTGGCACCTGCTGCATCAACCAGCCACTGCCTAGAATACAGGCAATAATCACCAGCGGCGCTGCGATTCGATGGGAAACAGCCTTAGTAACCATCTTGCGATAGAAGCTTTCAAGGCTGCCAAATATCGACTCAACCCAGAGGTTAAAGCGGTTTGGTTTAACGTTGGCCTTGAGGATTTTACTACCGAGTACCGGCGTTAAGGTCAGAGCGATCAATGATGAAAACAGCACAGATACCGCCAGCATAACCGAGAACTCGGTAAAGAGCAGACCGACCATCCCCTCCATGAATGAGATCGGTAGGAATACCATCACTAACACCGCTGTAGTGGCCATAACGGCAAAGCCCACTTCTCGGGTACCGTTATAGGCGGCCAAGATTGGCGGTTCACCCTTTTCGATATGGTGGAAGATATTCTCAACCACCACGATGGCATCATCTACCACTAGGCCGATAGATAGGATTAGCGCCATTAGGGTCAGTAGGTTAATTGAGTAGCCAAATATATTGGCGGCGATAAAGGCTGAGATTAATGATACAGGTACGGTGACGGCAGGGATCAGTGTCGCCCTTGCTTGGCCGATAAAGATATATAACACCAAGACGACCAGTAGGGCTGTAACTGCTAGGGTACTGAAGACTTCATCAATCGAGCGGTCGATAAACACGGTGGAGTCATAATCGACGATAAGTTTGGTGCCTTCGGGGAGGAACTTTTGGATCTGCTCCACCTCTTTATGTACATCTTGGGCGACTTCAAGCGGGTTAGCATCAGACTGGGGCACTATGCCCAAGCTGATATTAACTACGCCATCACTCTTAAAAGTAGAGTTTTCGTTCTCTGCGCCAATAAATACATTGGCGACATCTTTTAGGTACACCTGCGAACCATCGGCTGCGGTGCGCAGTACCAAGTAGTTGAAATCATCGGGAGTCTGATACAAACGCGCCGTACGCACCGCCATCACAGTGGTGTCATTTCGTACTTCTCCGCCCGGAGTCTCGACGTTTTCTTTCTTTAAAACACTGACGATATCGCCAGCGGTGATATTGCGGCCCGCCATCAGCTCTGGGCTCAGCTGCACATACATGACCTTATACAGGCCACCTGAAATATTGACACTGCTCACGCCTGAGATAAGGCTAAACCTGTCTTCTAGTACCCGCTGAGCGTAATCTGTCAGCTGAGTTCTATCCATAACCGATGAACTAAGATTAACATAAACCGCAGGTTCACCTGAGCCATTGTCTTTAGAGACAATAGGGTCGTTGGCTTCGTCAGGCAAACGCCTTTGAGCACGAGCCACTGCATCTCGCACATCGCTGACCCCTTCGGTTAAATCCCACCCTAGCAGGAAGGTCACCGTAATACGTGACATGCCGTTGCGGGTGATAGATTCAATCTGATCGACACCACTAATACCTGTTAACTCGCTTTCAAGCGCGGTGGTTATTTGGCTCTCCATGATGGTGGCAGAAGCCCCCTCATAGGTGGTCATCACTGTGACAACAGGGCTTTCTACATCTGGCATCTCGCGCACGGCGAGTTTGGTAAATGACACTGCGCCAAAAACACACAGCAGTAGACTCAGTACAATGGCAACAACAGGGCGTTTTACTGAAACATCAGACAACCACATTTAGATGCTACCTCTTGCTTGCTGCTCTTCATATTTTTGGTTTACAGCCTCTTTTTGAGCCAGTGCTGCTTCACCTAGATCATTGACTCTTAGCCCATCGCGCATATTGACCAGTCCCTGTACCACTACTTTGTCGCCGATAGTTAGGCCGCCGCTGATTAACACTTGGTCATCGATGCGGGCGCCTAAGGTGACCTTGGTACGCTTAGCGATGCCGTCTTTACCGATCACATAAACGAAACGGTTAGTGCCTGAGTACTCAAGCGCTTGCACAGGGATCACTGGCTCTGCCACACTTGGGAACATCAAGGTCGCCGACATCATCATGCCGGGCTTTAGCTGGTGGCCTGAGTTGTTAAATTGCACACGTACCCTTAGGTTCAAAGTGTCTTGATTCACTCGAGAATCGATGGCCGTTATCTTGCCGATAAACTCTTTTTGCGGCCAAGCGCGGCTGCTGGCTGTTACAGACATGCCGACGCTGAGCTGCGAGAGATAGTTCTCTGGCACTTGTAGATCCAGTCGCATACTGGAAAGATCATCAAGGGTTAATAGCTCAGTGCCTGCGCTGACCATCTTGCCTTGGCTAAAGTCGATAAGGCCGGCTGTGCCTGAAAAGGGCGCACTGAGGTAATGGTAATCGAGATCTGCTTGAGCCGCGGCTAAGCGAGCGCTGGCCATATCGACACTGGCTTTTTGGGCGTCAATTTCTGTTTTGGTGATCGCGTTTTGATCGATAAGCTTCTGAAACTCTTTTAGTTTACGCTTCTCATCGGCTAAATAGGTCGCAGCTTCGGCTAGAGCGGCTTGTGCTTTGGCGTCATCAAGCTGCACTAATATTTGCCCTTGGTCTATCTGTTGATCTGTGTTGACCATAATAGACTTAATCTTGCCGGCAATTTGCGGCGCGATAAAAACCGATTGCTCGGCATCGAGCTTGCCTATCAAGGACAGTGATTGAGAAAGCTCATGCTGCTCAACAACGCCAGTGACCACTGGAACGGTACGAACAGGACGCTCCTTGTTGTCGGAGCGTTTAGCTTCAGAAAAGCTACTATAGGATATTGCACCTACTACAACGAGCAATATGGGGACAAGGTAATAAGATGGTTTCATGAGTGATTACTTACACAGCCAAAGTTGGGATTATTTTAGAGAAAAATCCGCTGATGTAGAGTAAAGCAATGTAAAGTAAAGAAAATTAGAAGTTAGCGCTTTACAAGTTTTGATCGTTATCTTATCAAATTTTACATTTTCATCTGTTTGTTATCATCTCGTCTTTATTGGTTACAGTTTGAACCTGTAAAGCGTGAGTTTATGCTGGTTAAATGGGTGTTGAAGCAGAGATGAATTCGAGCAAGATGTTAATGGCGGGTGTTAAAGAGCCAACCATAGCGGTTGACTCCTATTGATGCCCTGCACTTATACTTTGAGCTATAACGCTTGACGAGATCCATCATAAAGGCCACGAGTTAGCTTACCGTCATGGATGAGTAACAGTTCTCCCTGTTCCCCGAGCTTGATGCTGCTGTCGATGGCAATAATTTTATTATCAAATAACCCTAATACCTGTTTCTGTGAGGTGTGGCCTACGGTGATATGTTTGACATCGAAATAGCCGAGTATTTTATCGAGCTCAGCTTCACTAAAGCTATCTTTAAAGTAGCCGCGATACCATGTGGGACCATTGCCGTAAAATAGGAAGCTTAATAGCTCGTCTTGTTTTAGTTCCGCTTTCGGCCTGCCTATGTTGGCACGAAACAATTCATTGGCCTGAGCTATTGTCAACTGACGTTCAAGCCATTCACTACTTATACCGCCATGCATATACAGCACATCATTAATCTTAACTAAGGTGTTCTTACTTCTTAGCCACTGGCCAATTTCGGTGTCTTCGCCATAGAGGGCATCATTGCTTCTATCGAGTAGCTTACTGGCTAGCTCATAGCGTTCATGGACATACCTTAAGTCGCCACCGAGCACCATCTGCTCATGGTTACCCATAAGTAAGTGCAGCATGCCGCCTGCGGCTTTGGCTTGACGGTCTAGTTTATACATAAACCACAGCACTTCATTTACCTGATCGCCGCGGTCGAACATGTCCCCGGTCATCACCATATGGCCATCGCCAAAGGCCCAGTTATTATCGGCATCGATGATCTTTTGGTTTTTGAGTAGCTCGATCAATATATCGTACTGGCCATGGACATCGCTGAGGGCTACAACTTTTTTTACACCACTATAGCTGTCAGGCATCACCTGTTTTATCTCTTCACTCAAGCTAGGCTCGGGCAGCTGGCCACAGTTTTCTGGTCTCTTTAGTGTGTGCTCGCTAATTTGAGAGCTCATTAGTTTGCTATTGCAGATCCAGTAGGCTGTTCGCTGGGGCAGTGTGGCACTCTGGTCATGAGTTACATAGGGGCCATCAAACTGATAGTCGTTAGTTTCATTGGCGCTAAGCGGGTTTGATAGACCCACTAGCGCGGTAGTGTAAAGTAGGGTTTTGAGCATCATCTTTGGTTTCTTATTACTCGTTATTGTGTTTGGTTGTTGTTTAAATTTTTAGTTCTAGCTTGGGTTAATGTCTGTCATTACCAACCAATCAAGTAGCGGCTACGCTTACTGAGCAACTTCTTTATCAGTATCGCAATCATGTATGAGATAGCCACCACCACAAGCGTGACGATTAAGGTGGTCAAGATATTACCTTGACCCGCTAAGCCCAACAGATCGGGACTGTCATAGATCATCCACCAAGGTGTGGTGATCCAAGGATGAATAAAGTAGATCGCAAAACTCACATCGGCCAGCTTTTGTAGTGGCTTAATCGAGATATGCTCAAACTTATTTAGGATCGCCAGAATGACTAAAGTGAGTAAGATTTTTTGCGGCAACATCAGATCAGGTACCGTCATCTCAAACGGCGCCTTATTGAGTACGCCCGCGCCAAAGTAGTGTGCTTGAATGAGTGCTAGGGCGATGCCTGCTAGCAACATGGGGAGCCAATACCTGTCGATGAAGGGGAACAGTTTATCGCGATGGGCAGAGCCCCATACTCCCAGCAGATAAACCGGTAAGAAGTAGACTAAAGACTGAATCGCATTCAGGTTGGAGATAGGGCGGTGCACCATGATGGCAATCAGCAATAATGGAATAGCGTAGTAGAGCAGTTGTTGCCTCTTAATGAGATACATGACCCAAGGCGACAATGCGAATAGCATCATGCCCATGGGGATATACCAGTATGCGGTAAGCGTGCGACCTGTGATCACATACCAACTAGCAGCCTGTGCTGGGGCTGTTATATCGGCTAGCTCTTTATGCATCATAGGATCGGTGCCGACCGTGATATGCCAGACAATCCAAGGCAGTGACAGTAATAGGTAGGGCAGAAAAACAAACTTGGTTTTGCTTTTCATATACTTCTTATAGTCCCAGCGGTGATAAAACACATGGTGGAACAGAAAACCTGAGATAAACACGAAAAACACCGTGCCATTCATCATTAAGTTAAACCAGGCCTTGTCGGCAAAGGTTTCTATCTGCCAGCCTGCAGGACGGTAGCAATGAGCCATGACAATAAAGATAATCGCGATGCCACGAAAGTGATTAATACTGTTTAAAAATCCGGTCGACTTTTTTGTATCGGTCGCTGCTGTAGTTTGAGCTGAACTTGTTGAGGCATCACTTACGGAATCATTGTTCAACTGAGAGGAGGGAGCTTTATCGTCCATTATTCACTTGTCCATTTTTGGCGTTTTTTTATTATTGTTAGCGATAGGGTCGCTGGCCAATTGGCTAAATTATACCAAATGCCATTTTGGCATAATTATTAAGCGTTTTGTTACCAAATTGCGAAATATTTATACCCTTTGCTTAGGCGATTGAAGCAAATGGTTATGCTGTGGATTTAAATGGGCTCAGTGGCGATGGTTAAATTATGGCTTTATAGCAACAAAAAAAGGAGGCTGAGGCCTCCTTTCTAAATGTGTAATTAACTTACTTAACCATACGCTTGTACTTTAAGCGATGTGGCTCAACTACATCGGTACCCATGGTGTCTTTCAACCAAGTTGAGTATTCGGTGTAGTTACCTTCGTAGAAGTTAACTTTACCTTCATCGCGGTAATCTAGGATATGGGTTGCGATTCTATCTAGGAACCAACGGTCGTGCGAAATAACCATGGCACAACCTGGGAACTCAAGCAGTGCTTCTTCTAGTGCACGTAAAGTTTCAACGTCTAGGTCGTTGGTTGGTTCATCGAGTAACAGTACGTTGCCGCCCGCTTGCAGTAGCTTTGCCAAATGTACACGGTTACGCTCACCACCAGATAGAGTGCCGATAATCTTTTGCTGATCGCCACCACGGAAGTTAAAGCGGCCAACATAGGCACGACTTGGAATTTCTGTGTTGTTGATACGCATGATATCTTGGCCGCCAGAGATCTCTTCCCAAACGGTGTTCTTATCGTTCATCGAATCACGGAACTGCTCGACAGAGGCGATCTGTACCGACTCACCCAGCTCCACGCTGCCGCTATCTGGCTGCTCAGCGCCAGAGATCATCTTAAACAGGGTCGACTTACCCGCACCGTTAGCACCGATAATTCCGACAATAGCGCCCTTAGGTACAGAGAAGCTTAAGTCATCAATCAGTACGCGATCACCATAAGACTTAGTCAGGTTAGTGATTTCAATAACCTTATCACCTAGGCGTGGCCCAGGTGGAATGAACAGCTCGTTGGTCTCGTTACGTTTTTGGTAGTCGTTGGTATTAAGCTCTTCGAAGCGAGCCATACGCGCCTTACCCTTAGACTGGCGCCCTTTAGAGCCTTGACGTACCCACTCCAATTCTTTGGCAATGGTCTTTTGACGGGCACTTTCAGTTGCCGACTCTTGTTGAAGACGAGCATCTTTCTGCTCAAGCCATGAAGAGTAGTTACCCTCCCATGGAATACCTTCACCACGGTCAAGTTCTAAGATCCAGCCAGCAGCATTATCAAGGAAGTATCTATCGTGGGTAATCGCCACAACAGTACCCGTGTAATCTTGTAAGAAGCGCTCTAACCAAGCTACAGATTCAGCATCTAAGTGGTTGGTCGGTTCGTCTAGTAATAGCATGTCTGGCTTTTCAAGTAACAGACGACAGATTGCCACACGGCGACGTTCACCACCCGATAGCACTTCAATTTTCTCATCCCAATCAGGAAGACGTAGTGCGTTAGCCGCTCTGTCTAATGCTACATCTAGGTTATGAGCATCTTGAGATTGAATAATGGCTTCTAGCTCACCTTGCTCTTTAGCAAGGGCATCAAAATCGGCATCTGGCTCAGCATAGAGTGCATAGACTTCATCTAAACGTACTAAAGCATTCTTCGCCTCAGATACCGCCTCTTCTACCGCTTCACGTACTGTTTGGTTTGGATCTAGTTTTGGTTCCTGTGGTAGGTAACCAATTTTAAGATCTTGCATTGGGCGCGCTTCACCCTCAATCTCGGTATCGATACCGGCCATGATGCGCAGTAGGGTAGACTTACCAGAACCGTTTAGACCTAATACACCAATCTTAGCGCCTGGGAAAAAGCTTAATGAGATATCCTTAAGGATCTGCTTCTTAGGCGGGACAATCTTGCCCACTCTAAGCATGCTATATACAAACTGAGCCATTTTATTTCTCTTTGACTGTTTTTTGAATCGGGAATGGCGGCAATTCTACAAGATTCGCTGCAGAACTTAAATCTGAATTAGACTCTTTGACAATGAACATTCAGGGCAAATACCATCACGTTTAATTAAGTCATTTTTTATATCGATTAACCCGTTTTACAAAACTCACTCATCTAGAAATGCAAGTAATTTCATGTTGTAAATGCTGGGATTGTGATCGAATGCGCTGTAGAATACCGCGCAACCCTATTACAAGACTTTACAGCTGGAGTGAGTAATGCTGAAAAAAGATATGAATATCGCGGATTACGATCCACAACTATTTGCAGCAATTGAAGATGAAACGCGCCGTCAAGAAGAGCACATCGAACTCATTGCTTCAGAAAACTATACAAGTCCTCGCGTAATCGAAGCACAAGGTACTCAGCTAACCAACAAGTATGCTGAAGGTTACCCTGGTAAGCGTTACTACGGTGGTTGTGAGCATGTTGATATTGTCGAAGAACTCGCAATTTCTCGTGCTAAAGAGCTGTTTGGTGCAACTTATGCCAACGTTCAGCCACACTCAGGTTCTCAAGCTAACGCCGCGGTATTTATGGCGTTACTTCAAGGCGGCGACACCGTTCTTGGTATGAGCTTAGCACACGGTGGTCACCTCACTCACGGCTCTCACGTAAGCTTCTCTGGTAAGCTATACAACGCGGTTCAGTACGGTATCGATGAGGCTACTGGCCAGATCGATTACGCTGAAGTTGAGCGTCTAGCGCTTGAGCACAAGCCAAAGATGATCATCGCAGGTTTCAGTGCCTACTCTGGTATCATCGACTGGGGCAAGTTCCGCGAAATCGCCGATAAAGTTGGTGCATACTTATTCGTTGATATGGCACACGTTGCAGGTCTTGTTGCTGCAGGCATCTATCCAAACCCAATGCCACACGCGCACGTTGTGACAACGACGACACATAAGACACTAGCTGGCCCACGCGGCGGTTTGATCCTTTCATCAATTAACGATGAAGAGATCTACAAGAAGTTAAACTCAGCTGTATTCCCAGGCGGTCAAGGTGGTCCTTTGATGCACGTTATCGCTGCAAAAGCGGTTGCATTTAAAGAAGCGCTAGACCCAGAGTTCACCACTTACCAAGAGCAAGTTGTAGTTAACGCTAAGGTAATGGCACGTACTTTCATCGAGCGTGGCTATGATGTGGTTTCTGGTGGTACTGATAACCACCTATTCTTGCTTGATCTGATCAGCAAAGATATTACGGGTAAAGACGCTGACGCTGCCCTTGGCAACGCGAATATTACAGTTAACAAGAACTCAGTACCAAACGACCCACGCTCACCATTTGTGACTTCAGGTCTGCGTATCGGTTCTCCAGCAATCACACGTCGTGGTTTTGGTGAGCAAGAGTGTGTGCTGCTAACTAACTGGATGTGTGACATCTTAGATGATATTTCAGATCTTGCCGTTAGCGAGCGCGTTAAGGCTCAGGTTCTGGAATTGTGCGCTAAGTTCCCTGTTTACGGTTAACCTTAAGCGTTAAATCAGTTAGACTCCAATGGCCGCATTTTTGCGGCCATTTTTGTATGTAATAGAGCATACTTTCTGAGGTTTTAAGTCGTACCAATCACATTTTAATAATTGTCAAAGGTGACATAATTAATAGGTTAGGTATAAATCCAGTGAGCCATAACATTTTTTCTAAACGGAGGCTAAATGCATTGTCCATTTTGCAGCGCAACTGACACAAAAGTGATTGATTCGCGATTAGTCGCTGACGGCCATCAGGTACGTCGACGTAGAGAGTGTGTTCAGTGTCATGAACGTTTTACCACCTTCGAAGGGGCCGAGCTTGTAATGCCTCGCGTGGTGAAACAAGATGGCAGTCGCCAGCCGTTCGATGAAGAGAAGCTGCGCGGTGGTATGTTAAGAGCCGTAGAGAAAAGACCTGTTTCTATGGATCAAATCGAGCAGGCATTAACTAAGATTAAGTCGACTTTGCGCGCCACTGGCGAGCGTGAAGTTAAATCTGAGATGATTGGTAACTTGATGATGGACCAATTAGTTAACCTAGATAAGGTTGCCTACATTCGCTTCGCGTCTGTTTATCGTGCCTTCGAAGACGTTTCAGAGTTTGGTGAAGCGATCGCCAAACTGCAAAAGTAACCTACACAATTGGGGCTAAGCTTAGCGCCTAGCCCTTCATCAATCGAACAATCGGAATTGCCGCCATTATGTGGTCTATCGAAGACAGTCAAATGATGAGCCTTGCCATTGAACTGGCACAAAAGGGCATGTACACCACCCGTCCAAATCCAAGTGTGGGTAGCGTTATCGTTAAAGATGGCGAGATCGTGGGTGAGGGCTACCATATTCGAGCTGGCGGTCCCCATGCCGAAGTTTACGCCCTGAATATGGCGGGCAGTGATGCCAAAGGCGCTACCGCTTACGTCACACTCGAGCCCTGTAGTCATTACGGCCGTACCCCACCTTGCGCTAAAGCGCTTATCGAGCACGGTGTTAGCCGCGTGGTTATCGCCGTGACCGATCCGAATCCTGAAGTCTCTGGCCGTGGTATTGCTATGCTGCAAGATGCGGGGATTCGAGTCGATGTGGGCTTGATGACCGAAGAGGCGAAACAGGTCAACTTAGGCTTTTTAAAGCGTATGGAAAAGGGCCTGCCTTGGGTGACGGTAAAACTTGCTGCCAGCCTCGATGGCAAAACGGCTCTGTCTAATGGTGTGTCTAAGTGGATTACCGGCCCTGAAGCGCGCAGTGATGTGCAACGACTACGTGCGCGCCACTGCGCCTTAGTCACAGGCGTTGAAACCATACTTGCTGACGATCCGAGTTTAAATGTGCGTCACGGTGAGTTAGGCTCGCTAGCAAATCAGTTAGCCCCTGCAGAAATTCATCAACCGCTGCGAGTCGTGTTAGACAGTCAGGCGCGTCTTGGTAATGAGCTAAACTTGTTTAAAATTGATAGCCCGATTTTGTTGGTATCGACTCAGGCTTATCCTGAAAGCGTGCAGGCAGCTTGGCCAGACCATGTTCAGAGTCAGGTGCTACCCGCGGTTGATTCACGTATCGACTTAAACGCACTATTGAAGCTACTGGGTCAGAGTTGTAACTCCGTATTGGTTGAAGCAGGGGCAACCCTTGCTGGCGCATTCGTTAACCAAGGGCTGGCCGATGAGATAGTACTTTATCAGGCGATGAAGATCTTAGGCTCGCAAGGGCGCAACCTACTTGCACTCAATGACTATCAATTGATGTCAGAAGTGCCAAAGATCAATCTAACCGATGAGCGCAAGGTGGGTAAAGATACCCGCTTAACGTTAAGAGTGAGTAATTAGTTTATGTTTACTGGAATTATTGAGTCAGTCGGACACCTACGTAAAGTTGAGCGTCGCGGCGATGACATTCGCTTAACGGTTGCCAGTGGTAAACTGGATCTGTCAGACGTTAAGCTTGGCGATAGTATCGCGACTAACGGTGTGTGTTTAACCGTAGTTGAATTGATGAGTGACGGTTATGTGGCAGATATTTCTGCCGAGACCGTCAGTTTGACGGGTTTCTCTCATTATCAGGTGGGAAAAGCCGTTAACCTAGAGAAAGCGGTCACACCGACAACCCGTTTAGGCGGCCACATGGTCAGTGGACACGTCGATGGTATCGCCCACGTGGATGACAGACAGTTTCGTGGTCAAGCCATTGAGTTTTGGCTGAGTCCACCTGCCGAGCTTGGCCGTTATATTGCCCATAAAGGCTCGATTACGATCGATGGCGTGAGTTTGACCGTCAATGAGGTGCAAGGTCATCGCTTTAGACTGACTATCGTGCCCCATACTGCAGGTGAAACCACCTTAGTGGATCTGAAAGCGGGCGATAGTGTCAATATTGAAGTCGACCTGATAGCGCGCCACTTAGAAAGATTAATGAGTTATGCCAGTCAAGAGCAAGAGAGCGCTCCTAAGTCTGAAGTGACTATGGAACTGTTAGCTCGCTCAGGTTTCTTACGATAGAGACTGGTTTAACGGTAAGATTTGCTTTAATAAAATAGAATAATCATTACATTTACTCTCTGTAGTAGAGGTGTGGCTATAAACTGGCTTCAGTCTCGATACAGTGACAAAAAATAAAGGTCTGGAAATGGCGTTACATAGTATAGAAGAGATCATCGAAGATATTCGTCAAGGTAAGATGGTGATCTTGATGGATGACGAAGACAGAGAAAATGAAGGCGATCTAATCATGGCTGCCGACATGGTGACGCCTGAAGCGGTAAATTTCATGGCGACATTTGGCCGTGGCCTGATTTGTCAAACCTTGACTAAGGCCCGTTGTCAGCAGCTTAACTTGCCGTTAATGGTAACCAACAACAACGCGCAGTTCTCGACTAACTTTACTGTTTCAATTGAAGCGGCTGAAGGCGTGACAACCGGTATTTCGGCGCAAGATCGCGCCGTAACGGTTAAGGCTGCGGTAGCAAAAGACGCTAAGCCATCGGATATCGTTCAACCAGGACATATCTTCCCCTTGATGGCACAGGAAGGTGGCGTTTTGATCCGCGCAGGTCACACAGAAGCGGGTTGTGATTTAGCCCGTCTTGCAGGTTTCGAGCCTTCATCAGTTATCGTTGAAATCCTTAATGACGATGGCACTATGGCGCGTCGTCCCGATCTTGAAATCTTCGCTGAGAAGCACGGTTTGAAGATGGGCACGATTGCTGACCTTATCGAATACCGTAACACTAAAGAGACAACCGTCGTTCGCGAAGCAAAATGTAAACTGCCAACTCGTTTTGGTGAGTTCGAAATGCTGACTTACCGCGACACTATCGACAACCAACTGCATCACGTATTGGTTAAAGGCGATGTGACTGAAAACAGCTTAGTACGCGTTCACCTACAAAATACCTTCAACGATTTATTACACTCAGAGCGTGATCAGCAGCGTAGCTGGCCGCTAGAGAAGGCGATGAAGCGTATCGGTGAAGAGGGCGGAGTGTTGGTGTTACTGGGTCATCAAGAACACAGCAGCGACATTCTTGCTAAAGTGAAGGCATTTGAAGCCGAAGATAACGGCAGTGCACCGGTTGCCGCGCAGCGTCAGGGGACGTCACGTCAAGTCGGCGTAGGCTCACAAATTTTGGCTGACGTAGGCGTGACTTCAATGCGACTACTTAGCTCACCAAAGCGTTATCACTCGCTTTCAGGCTTTGGCCTTGAAGTAACTGAATATATAGCAGAATAAATACTGGCCTCTGGCTAATAGTCAGTCAGAGGCTTAAATTCACACTTTTCTTATTAATTGCATAGAGATCAGCGCGGAGTGCTGTGGTATCATACCGCCTCTTCCGTCCCTATGCTGGGTAATTAAGCTAATTTAGGTAAGATAAATGAACGTAGTTCAAGGTAATATCGAATCGAAAAACGCCAAAGTTGCGATCGTAGTTTCACGTTTTAACAGCTTTGTTGTTGATAGTTTACTCGATGGCGCGGTAGACACTCTTAAGCGTTTCGGCCAAGTTGCAGATGAAAACATCACTGTAGTCAGAGTCCCGGGCGCTGTTGAACTGCCACTTGCTGCGCGTCGTGTTGCGGCGAGCGGAAAATTTGACGGAATCATCGCACTAGGTGCGGTAATCCGTGGTGGTACACCTCATTTCGATTTTGTAGCAGGTGAATGTAATAAAGGTTTGGCTCAGGTTGCACTTGAGTTCGATATCCCAGTTTCATTCGGCGTATTAACCACAGATACCATTGAACAAGCTATTGAGCGTTCGGGTACTAAAGCGGGTAACAAGGGCGGTGAAGCTGCACTTGGTCTGCTAGAGATGGTTAACGTTCTGCAAGCACTTGAAGAACAGCTGTAATTTAGGACAATTTAATGAAGCCTTCAGAGCGCCGTAAGGCCCGCCGTTTAGCCGTTCAGGCCATCTACTCATGGCAGCTAAGTGGTAACAATATTGCTGATGTTGAGCATGAGTTTCTAACTGAACAAGATGTTGCTGGCGTTGATATCGCTTACTTTCGTGAGCTATTAGGCGGCGTTGCAACAAAGAAGAGTCAATTGGATGAGCTTATTGCTCCATTCGTGACTCGTCCACTCGATGAAGTGGATCCAGTTGAAAAAGCGATTGTACGTATCGCAGCTTATGAACTGACATTCCGTAAGGATGTGCCTTACAAGGTAGCGATCAACGAAGCTATCGAGCTTGCAAAAGCGTTCGGCGCAGAAGATGGACATAAGTTTGTTAACGGCATTCTAGATAAGCTGGTAGCACGCAATAAGTAGTAGAAACGGCATCTTCGGATGCCGTTTTTGTTATATCCGACAGGGAGCTAAGATCAGTCCGCGTATTCTTACTTTGAGCAAACCTTGTGGTTTCCTTTTTCGCTCGAGTGACGGCCTGAACGACACTTATCTCATCTCTCCCTGAATACTTACTCTTATTTGTGATTGGTATTGTGAAAGAATTTCAATTAATCGAAAGCTTCTTTACTGGGCGCGCCCAGTCCCGCAAAGATGTGACTGTTGGTATTGGCGATGATTGTGCGATAGTACAACCCGCCGAAAATAAATCGATTGCCATCTCTTGCGACACCTTAGTGGAAAATGTCCACTTCTTCCCCGATATGCCCGCAGCAGAACTTGGCTATAAATCTTTAGCGGTTAACCTATCCGATCTCGCTTCTATGGGCGCTGAGCCTGCATGGATGACTTTGGCACTAACTCTGCCCGAGGTCGATGAAACTTGGTTGGCCGAATTCAGTAGCGGCCTGTTTGATATTGCCGAGTATTATGGCGTGGCACTTGTGGGCGGCGACACTACCCGCGGCCCGCGCTCAATTACTATCACCATTAATGGTCAGCTACCTAGCGATAAAGGCTTAACTCGTAGCGGCGCTAAAAATGGTGACTGGATCTATGTCACTGGCACCTTAGGCGACTCGGCGTTAGGTTTAGATCTACTGCGCGATAAACAGCAGGCGAGTATTGAAGATAGCGTCTATCTCATTAATCGTCATTATCGACCGACCCCAAGAGTGCTGGCTGGTCAATCGCTTCGAAATATTGCCTCAAGCGCCATCGATATTTCAGATGGCATCATGTCTGATATTCAGCATGTGCTTAAAGCCTCAAATGTCGGTGCGGTGATCAATGTCGATAATCTGCCGTTGTCAGAGCCACTTAAAGCCACGGTCTCGCCAGAGATGGCACTCAGTTATGCACTGACTGGTGGTGAAGATTATGAGCTACTATTTACTGTGCCCGAAGCGCAAAAAGGTATGTTAGAAATTGCCTTGGCCGAATCGGGCGTTAAGTTTACTCAGATAGGTCAGGTATGTACTGGCGGGCAGCTAAAACTGCTTAGTGACAATCAGCCATTTGAGCCGATAAATTTAGGTTTTGAGCACTTTAATTGATGAATTTACTCTCTAAGGATCCAGTGCTTGCAAAGCTATCACTGAAGAATCCTATTCACTTTCTTGCCTTGGGCTTTGGCTCAGGGCTAGTGGCGAAAGCGCCGGGCACCTTTGGTACATTAGCCGCAATCCCTGTTTTTTTGCTGATGGCGCCTCTGAGTCTGCCTTGGTATCTGGCACTGACTTTTATTAGTGTGCTTGCAGGTTTTTATATCTGTGACAAGGCCTCGAAAGACATGGGCGTGCATGACCATGGCGCGATAGTCTGGGATGAAATTGCCGGGTTATTGATCACCATGATAGCAGCCCCAGCGGGTTGGCAATGGTTAGCTATTGGTTTTCTACTGTTTCGTATTTTCGATATCTTAAAACCTTGGCCTATTCGCTGGCTCGATGCCAAGGTCCACGGTGGTTTCGGCATCATGATTGACGATGTCTTAGCTGGTATTTTTGCCATGCTCTGCTTACAGGGTTTAGCCTATTACTTTGCTTAACTGCATCAGTTAGCATCATAAAAAATGCAGAGCTAGGCTCTGCATTTTTGTTTTTAGTAGCAGCTGAACCGTTAGCTGAGCAGCAGTTCCTTAGCATTTGCCAAGGTATTGCTGGTGATGGTATCTCCGCCCAAAAGACGTGCTAACTCCTCGACACGTTGCTCTTTATCCAGCGCCACCATTGAGGTTTCGGTCTGACCCGCTTTACTGCTCTTATTAACGAACATATGTTGATGGCCGTTACCCGCTACTTGCGGCAGGTGCGTCACACAAAACACTTGAGTCGACTCACCAAGGCTACGCAGCATGCGGCCAACAACCGCCGCCGTCGGGCCTGAGATCCCCACGTCCACCTCATCGAAGATCAGCGTCGGTGTCGAGACCTTCTTGGCGGTGATCACTTGAATGCCTAAGCCAATACGGGATAATTCACCACCTGATGCAACCTTAGCTATTGGTTGCAGAGGTTGGCCTGGGTTAGTTGAGACTAAGAACTCTATATTGTCACAGCCAGTAGGGGTGATAACCGACTCGTTGAAGTTAACCGCAATAGTGAATTTACCCTTAGGCATATTCAGCTCATGGATAGATTGAGTGACTTGCTTATCGAGCTCTTTAGCATAACGACCGCGGCTTTGGCTGAGCTTTTTAGCATGCTGCAGGTAAGCCTCTCGATTAGCGTTTAACTGCTCACGAATATCATCTAACTTGTCATCATCTGAGCCTAGGTCTTCAAGTTCCTCCAGCAAACTCTGGTGATGAGTATAGAGCTCATTTGGCATCACTTGATGCTTACGAGCAAGCTGCATTGTCTTAGACAGGCGCTGCTCTAGGTGTGCAAAATATTCAGGATCTAGCTCTAAACCATCTAAATAACGCTCAATTTCGCTGCTGCTCTCTTGCACTTGGATCAGGGCATCATTGAGCATGGCAAGTACACTACCAAGCTCAGGATCGTAACTTTCGAGATCCTGCCCCTGACTGATAGAGGTGTTAAGCAGTGACTCGACGCTACCCTCATCATTGTCTTGTAAAATATGTAGCTGATTACGGCACAATTCAATTAATGCAGTACTGTTAGCTAACTTCTTATGCTCGGTCTCAATTGACTCAAATTCACCTTCATTGATAGCGAATTCATTGAGTTCTTCCACTTGATATTGCAGCAGTTGTTTACGGGCTAAGCGTTCCTGCTGCGACATCTCAAGCAGGTGCAGTTTTTTTTCTGTGGTTTTACACCTGTGATAGCTGGCTGCAACGCTGTCGAGTAACATCTTATGGTTAGCATAGCTATCTAATAGGGTAAGTTGATGCTCACTTTTTAGCATAGCGTGGTGAGCATGTTGACCATGAATACCAATAAGCAGCTGCCCAAGGGACTTTATCTGCGCCAACGGCACAGGGTTGCCATTGATGTAAGCACGTGAGCGGCCGTCGCTGCTTATTGTGCGGCGCAGGATACACTCATCCTCGAGCTCAAGGTCGTTATCTTCAAGCCAGCGTTTTGCCGCTGGGGTATCATCTAATAAAAAGCGGGCACTTACTTCGGCCTTAGTGGCACCAGGTCTAATGGTATTGGCGTCGGCTCGGTTACCTAAACATAGGCCGAGGGCATCGATAGCGATCGATTTACCCGCTCCGGTTTCACCAGTAATACTGGTCATGCCGGCTTTAAAGTCGAGCTCTAAGAAACGCACAATAGCAAAGTTGTTGATGCTGAGTTGGCAAAGCATAGTGATGTCCTTTATCAAAACACTGTATTGATGAACAGTATATACTGTTTATCTATACAGTAAATACCTGGTTGATAAATCCGTTGAGGTGAATCACGTTTTCATTCTGGTTTTCGCTCTGGTTTAAGTCTGTTTTATATTAGTCTTGTATTAGTTTTCAGATGGATTCTATGGGTTATTCAAAACAGATCTTTGTTACCTTTTTATGAGTGTAGGAATAAAAGCATCCCTTTTCAAAATCTTAAAAAAGGAGAGGTTAGCCTAGCTTTCGAATGAAGGCTGGTTACATTTATTTTTTAATGCGTGTTATCAATTAGCCAGTTTGAACTTGTCGTTTCATTGTTATTAATCGCTTCCTGCGGGTGCTGGACAGGATGTCCGAATGTCGTGTTCACATGGTCAATGATGTTCCCTACATCATAATGACATTTCCCATGGACAGACGTCATAGAGCAGCCATGTTTTAGACGGTTTCAGCCGTATCTACACTGGATAACGGGTGCCTGCATTCAGGGAATAGTGGTTTGATGTCTAACTAAAAATACTTCGATACTTGTTAGCTAGAGAGGTTAGCTCACTAGCGGATAGCCAATAACCCGTGAATATAGAGGACTGAATTGGGTGTTTTATGCTCGATAAACGTCTACTTTTTTGATAACTTATTTAATTTATGAGCCTAGTAAAAGGTTGTAGAGACCTCTACATCAAGGTGCTCAAGTTTGTCGATTCGATATTAAAGAAATTAGTCTGAACCTTTTAGTCTTGTCAATATTAAACAGTCGGTTGGCTTGGTATGGTTGCTGCTAAGTTTAATTTGAATCGGAACATTATTGAGCTGCTATAAAATAAGCTGTTATACCCCATAAATGGAGTGCGATTAACAATGGAAGTTAGTGAGCAATACAGCCAAGAAGCAAGAATGCAATTGGACTTCTATTCCTTTATGGCTGTTGCAATATGGGGGGGCTTTGGGGTTGCTATTACTTCAGCTGTAGCAATGCAATTAGTTGTCACTACTGCAGCAACCTCAACAGAGGTTGAGTCATCAATGTTTTTGTTCTCCTCTGCAGTGTATGGCTTTTTAGGATTCCTTTTTTCGCTTTTGGGCTCAGCTGGCATATACCCCTTATACAAGTTTTGGTGTGACAAAAAGAGAGGGCTGCGTGTAACGGGACGCTTTGCCTTTATCAACCGGGGGGATAATAAGCCTCTAAATTCAGATTCACCAAGGCTGTCATGCCATTTGCTGTGCAAATCGCCCGCCAGCACATGGTTCACTTATTAAAGGGGCGTTAGCAGTACATGAATATATGGAGTCAAAATGAAGTTTGATGCTATAAATTTTAAAGATAAGTTTTCGAAATTTACTGAACACTGGTCTCCGCGTGTTGTTGCAGAAATGAATGACTATCAATTTAAATTAGTAAAAGTTGAAGGCGAATTTGTTTGGCATGATCATCCTGATACCGATGAAGTCTTCATCGTTTTGGAAGGTATCCTTAATATAGAATTTCGTGATGGTCTCGTTACTCTAAATTCGGGAGAAATGTTTGTAATCCCTAAAGGTGTAGAACATAAACCTGTTGCTAACAGTGAATGTAAAATCATGATTGTTGAACCTAAAGGTGTTGTTAATACAGGTGATTCAGAGAGTGAGCTAACAGCCAAAAATGATGTTTGGGTGTAAAGTACAGCTAGCAAGAATTTAAAGCTGCTTAGCAAACTATTATCAGCCCCTTAAATGGGCGTTAATTGCGAAAGGGGTTCAGTGTGCTTTATAAAAATACACAACTAGGGTCTACAATGCTAACAATTATGGGCTTAGTATCTGGACTATTGATATTTGCCTCATATAGTAAACCTGAGGAATCCATTTGGTTTGCATTTATAATTGTTGGGGTCATAGGTCTTCTTTTCTCATCTTTGACGATAAAAATTGATGGGTCAAAAATCTATTGGTTTTTTGGTCCGAAGTTTTGGCAAAAGTCGTTAGAGCTATCAGAGATAGCATCGGTAAGAAAAATAAAGACTAAATGGTATTACGGATTTGGTATTCGTTTAATTTCAACTGGTTGGTTGTACAACGTTTCTGGTTTAACAGCCATCGAACTAAAGCTTAAAGATGGAACAACTTTGAGTTTAGGCACTAATGATCCTGATAATTTAATTAATGCAATTGACAAATCACAGCTAACAAGTGACTAATTTTAGATACATCAAAGCCGTCATGCTGATTGAAGAGCAATTCGCTCACCTACTTTGGTCGCTTATTAGCTAGGCGTTACCACACATCTAGGCGCCATATTTTTCCTAATCTAAAACTCATGAGCCAGAGTTAAGTCCTAATTGTTAGACAAAGTCTAACTCTATGTTTAATGGGTTATCGGCGTTTATCCCTAAACCGTTTCTGCGTAATGTTGTCTGGTGACGTTATCGCAGCGGCTAATTATCTCTCTGACTTGAGTGGCACCTTGGGCCCAGACGTAGCAAAGCGACTGGCTGGAGCGAGATATTATTTTCTCCTATACTCGCTCAGCTTAAAGCCTTGCTGAATAGCTATAGGGTAAATCCCGATAACATTGCGCTAGAACACGATGTCATTTATGTTTTGGTATAATATTGTGGCGAGTATGAGAGCTAGGCCGAATCTGAGCCCTAGTTCAGATAAGTTTTATCTTAAGTTGCAGGGTTTATCTTCATGAGTACCAACTTTGGTTTGGAATTACAGCTGATCTATCAATTTGTGCATCTGGTGAATGCGGGCAGTTTTTCTCAGGCAGCGAAAGAGCTGGATATGCCGATTGCCACTGTGAGCCGTAAGTTGACTAAGTTGGAGACGGTATTAGATAAACAGCTGTTGATGCGTAATACCCGTAAACTGAGGCTGACTGAAGAGGGGATAGCGTTATTTCAGCAATATCAGTCGATTATCTCTCAGTTTGATAGCATTAGCGGCGTCAGCGTGGATAAGCCTGAAGGCACGCTGCGCATCGCCGCGCCAGTGTCGATTATCTCGATGATTTTTATCAAGACCCTCAATGAGTTCTGCGAACAGTATCCGGATATTCAGCTGCATATTGCGCAAAACAATAACGTTATCGACTTGATCGATGAAGGAGTTGATGTGGCTATTGTTGGTGGCACTCAACCCGATTCCTCCTGGATCTCAAGCTCTTTGGGCGTACTCAATTATGGTCTGTTCGCCTCACCTCGTTATATCGACAATGCCCCTGAGTTGACTCATCCTAGTGAGCTGCCTAGTCACTCATTGATCAAGGTTTGGCCTCTGTATAACTGGTCGCTTAAACACCCTTCTGGTGAGTCATTTTACTACGATGGTAAGGCCAAGCTGACCTTAAGTGACTTGCATGGTGCGGTTGAGGCGACTGTGGATGATGGGGGGATTCTCTACGGCCCAGAGCTATTTGTTAAGCAGCAGCTTAAGTCGGGGGCCTTGCAGGTATTATTGCCCGAGTGGATTGGTGAGAAGCGGCGAATTTCAATTCTTTATCATCAGCGTAGTCATCAGCCGCTGAAGGTAAAGCTGTTTATTGAGTTTATGCAGTCAAAGGCGCAGAGCCTGTTTTCGATGCAGAGTTGAGCTGATACAGAGTTGAGCTGATACAGAGTTGAGTAAAGACTGAGTATTATGCGGGTTGTTATTACTTATCGCAGTGCTTGATTTGAGCTTGATGGGCGCCTAACGAAGTATTGCTCCGTTACGCGCTCATAGCTGCGAGGTGCTCAGTACTAGCTTGTGGCTTCGATACCGATATTAGACACACCAATCTCAACGATTTCTTTACGTAAACCTTTGATAAAGTCGGCCTTCATCGAAGGGTTTTCTTCGATAATCTGTAAAAGAGACTCTTGCATCTCTTTCTCTTCTAGCATCACTTCGTGGCCAAAGATATAGTCATCGAGCGCGTCTTCGTTTTTGAACTCTTGTTCACAAGTTGCTTCGATATAATTGGCAACAGTTGATGAAGATAGCTTACTGATGTTGGTGATATCTTCTTCTACTTTGCTCTGTAGCGCACTGATCAGTGAGGTTAATGCTACTGCTGCATCCATCGCAGGATACACGCCGTAAACATCAAAATCGCTAGGATCTGGCGTATTGTCTTCTAGGCGCTCGAGGTAGATATCTATGTTCAACTTGAGCTTGTTGTCGTACATCGATTGCCAAAGCAGATTTAGCAAGGTATCGAGTACTTTTGGATCGCCAAATTCGCACACTTCAGAAAAAAGCTGATAGTTAGGCAGCATGCGTTGGCATAGGGCAACCGCAAAAAGCTTTTTCTGGGGTAACTCTAATGCTTTTAGGCGTTTAAAAAATCCCTGTTTGTTTGTCATCTTATATATCCACTGATAGCTGGGAGATCACTTGATTAGCGGCAGATTCTACCTTAGTTAGTTCATCAAGTAACTCAAGTATTTCCGGTTCGACATCTTCTACTGGCACGCCACGCTTTAACCCTGACTCTATTTCTTGGCAAAGTGCGAGAGTGGTCGGCACCCCGCAGTAGCAGCAGGCGCCGTGAAGCTTATGGATGCAGGCAAGCATCTTGTCATTATCTGCGCTGGCAAGCGCTGCCTCAATATGCTCAACAGTCTCAGGCAGAGACTTCAATAGCATCTTTAGCATGTCTAGTGCTAAGTCTGGCTTGTTATTGGCCTGGGTCAAACAAAGTTCCCAATTAAGTGTGCGCAGATCAAAATGGGTAAACTTAGGTTTAGTCTTCCAGCGAGTGATCACACCTTTAAGAGCGGCTTCATCGATAGGCTTTGGCAGGTATCCGTCCATGCCACTGGAGGAGATCCGCTCTCTCTCTTCGGCGATAGCGTGTGCGGTGACGGCGATTATCGGCGTGTTACGGTTTGCTGAGTTGGATCGGATCTGTTTGGTTGCTGTGATGCCGTCGGTCCCCGGCATCTGAATGTCCATAAAGATTAAGTCGTAGCTGCGCTCTTTTGCCAGTTTGACGGCAAGCTCGCCGTTATCGGCCAGCTGCACATGGGTGATGAGCTCTTTTAGTAAGGTATCGATAAGTTTAAGGTTTGCCGGGTTATCGTCTACGGCTAAAACACTGAGGTTTTCCAGTTTAGCAGGAGGAACTACCGATGTTGGAGCTGCAAGGGTTTCACTCATGATATTTGAGTGAGGAGTAAGTAATGAGCTGGCGAGCTTCTTTTCACCGATAGGCATAGAGATCTGCTTATCGATATAGGGGCGCAACTGGGAGTAGAACGCTTCTTGTTCGGGGCAATCAGAGATTAGCAATAAGTTATCTATTTTCTTCTTAGCCAAACTGAGTACGGCTGCAGGATCATTAGATGCGGTGATGGCGCGGCAGCTGATTAGCGCAAAGTCAAAAATATGCTGAGATTGAGTAGTAATAAACTCAAGTTGCTTGGTTGATTTAACTAGGGTGACCTTCAAGCCCCAGCGCTGCAACATGCGCTCGATGGCATGTTGAGACAGGGTGTTTGGCTCAAATAATAGAATAGTCTTACCCTCAAGCGACATCAGTGGCACTGTGTTGTTGATTGGGTATTGACTGATATTGAGTGGCAGAGAGAACCAAAAAGTTGAACCGACATCGGGTTCAGAGTAACAACCTATTTGCCCGCCCATGCGATTGACCAGGCGCTTGGTGATGACCAACCCAAGTCCTGTGCCACCAAAGCGGCGAGAAATAGAGGAGTCCGCTTGGCCAAATGCTTGGAATAGTGAAGCTTGCTGCTGGGCATCGATCCCTATCCCCGTGTCGATGATTTCACAGCGCAGGTGGACCTTGTCATCAATAATTTTCTCGAGTTGAAACTTTAATTGAACGCTGCCTTTGTCAGTGAACTTTATCGCATTGCCGACTAAGTTGGTAATGATCTGATTAAAGCGCATCGCATCGCCGGTAAGCTCCTCAGGGATCCCAGAGTCAACATCAATCACCAGCTCCAGCTCTTTCTCTCTTGCACTGCTCGATAACATGGTAACCGTCTCTTCCACTGTTTCACGTAGTGAGAAGGGGATATTTTCGAGTACCATCTTACCCGCTTCGAGTTTGGAGAAGTCGAGAATGTCGTTAATGATACCCAGTAGGTTGGTAGCGCTTCGCTCGATGGTGCGAATATAGTCTTGCTGACTTGAGTGCAGCGGGGTCTTTAGTAGCTGCTTTGCAAACCCGATTACGCCGTTGAGTGGCGTTCTAAGCTCGTGTGACATGTTGGCGAGGAACTCGGATTTAATACGGCTGGCCTCTTGGGCACGCTTCTTTGCCATATCTAGCTCAACGTTTTGTATTTCAATCTGCTCCAACGTCTCACGTAGGTCTGAGGTGGCTTGATCGATGTTCTGCTGCATCTCGTCATGATATTCCGACAGCGAACCGGCCATCGCATTGATGCCTCGTCTAAGTAGGTCCAGCTCGCCAATAAGGTTACCGTTTAAGCGAGTATCGAGTTTACCCTCACGAATTTTGGCGACAACCCGCACCATCTCGGTAATAGGTTGGGTCACGTTTTTAAGTAAACGGAAGGTAAAGAAGAGGTTTAGCTGTACGCCAATCATCACAATAATAAAGGCGATAACCCCAGCCCTATGCTGCTGTAGTAGCGCACTTTCTTTGTTGATGAGTATGGCGATATAGCCGATTTTTTTGGCATCAGACCTGGTGGCTGGCGTGTTGTCTTCTAAACCTTTTACCGGTGCATCACTGCTCTTATAGATTGGACTACGTAAAATCATGCTATCGCCGATCTGTTCGAGCTCGGTGCGCAGCATAGAATCGAGGGGCTTATCGTAACGCATCATCTCATGATTCTTATAATGATGTGAGGTGACAACAACTCGATTACTGGCATCGAAGATGGCAATAAATTCTACCAGTGAGGCTTTGTTTAATTGTGCAGAAGTGATCAGTCGTTTGCTGGTTTCGAAATCTTTGGTCTCAAGGCCCACTTCGGCGGCAATGGCGAGGGGCTCAATGATATTACTCGCTTGGTCTACGAGAGTTTCTTCAAGTTCATAGAATCTATTTATGGTAAAATAACTACCCAATAGAAAACCCACTAAGATTGTTGGGGCTAACGCCAATACCAGAACCCACGAGCGAAGGCTGTATTTGGTCATATCGTTGGCATCATTCATTCTTTGTATGGGTTACCATTAAATATAGTGTTTGTAATCGATAGACTGCCAGATATTGACCTGTGTTGGCCAGTTTTTTATCTATTTTGAGAGTAAAATGGCACAATTTTTTAAAGCAAAACCAAATAGATCTAAGCAATTATCGTCAAAGTTATCGCTGAAGGTGACGCAACTGGATCACCTAGGTGCAGGCATCGCCCATCACGACGGTAAGATTGTTTTCATCAATGGCGCGCTGCCTGATGAAACGGTATCGGTGCAGCTAACGGAGCAGAAGAAGAAGTTTGCCCGGGGAAAGTTGCTGAAAATAGAGAAACGCTCAGCGCAGCGGGTTTCACCTCTTTGCCCACATTTTGACAAATGTGGTGGTTGTGATCTGCAGCATCTAGATATTGACGCTCAGCGTAAACATAAAGCCAATACCTTGGTCGATTTGGTGGGTAAGTTTGCTCAGGCTCAGGCGGGTGAAGTGTGTGACACCCTAAGCGGTAACGCTTGGCATTATCGCCGCCGCGCTCGCTTAGCAACATGGTTTGATAAAAATACTAAGCATATTAGCTTGGGCTTTAGGGCGAGCAGTAGCAGTGACGTGATAGAGATCCAGTCTTGCGCCGTATTAG
The DNA here is from genome assembly GCF_016765635.1 of Shewanella schlegeliana. Lineage (GTDB taxonomy): Bacteria > Pseudomonadota > Gammaproteobacteria > Enterobacterales > Shewanellaceae > Shewanella > Shewanella schlegeliana. The sequence goes on along the minus strand of NZ_JAESVD010000007.1, from coordinate 190,816 downwards.
CCGAGCCGTTATCGGCATTAATTCCAGACTTGGCCTTTATGCTTAATCAATTAAGCGGTAAAAAAGCCCTAGGTCACGTTGAGTTGACTCAGGCCGATAACGGTAACTTTGTGGTGCTGCGTGTGACTAAGGCGTTATCGGATAAAGATAAGGCTAGGTTAGTTGAGTTTGCGAATAAGCATCAGGTTATCTTGCTGTTGCAAGATGATGATGCTCAGTGCGAGCACCTAAATGGAGCGGGTGAGCAGCCTTATTATGGTTTTGATGATAACCAAGTCAAACTTAACTTCTCGCCGGGTAACTTTATTCAAGTTAACGGTCAGGTTAACCAAGCCATGGTGAGTCAAGCGGTTGAGTGGCTATCACCAAAGGCGGGCGAGCGAGTGTTAGATCTTTTCTGTGGGATCGGTAATTTTAGTTTGCCGCTTGCAAAAGATGGTGCCGAGGTGATTGGTGTTGAAGGTGTGCAGGCTATGGTTGAGCAGGCAAGAGTTAATGCCAAGCAGAGTGGCTTAGATAAAGTCTCATTTTATCATGCAGATCTAAGCGCAGATCTCTCAAAAGAGCCTTGGTTAGGTAAAGTCGATAAGATGCTAATCGATCCGGCTCGAGCGGGCGCCTATGAGAGCATGCAATCTCTGAAGAAACTAAAGCCGAAAGCCTTAGTCTATGTTTCTTGTAATCCAGCGAGCCTAGCCCGTGATAGTGAAGTGATATTAAAGCAGGGTTATCAGCTTAAAAAGATCGGATTAGTGGATATGTTTCCACAAACCCATCACTTGGAGTCGATGGCACTGTTTGAGTTAAAAAATTAAACAAAAAGACACAAATAGATACATTTAGTGAAACCTTTTGCTTAAATATAACTCATACAATTCAAAGTCTGGCGCTATAGCTGTTTTTAGTCGCAATTGTCTGCTTTTGCGCATTGACAATAACGGCTGAATCGCGAATATAGAGCGTATAAATTTAAACGGTAGAGTTAAACTTTTGTTAATCTCTGTCTGGGGTATGTAAAGGAATCAAATTCAATGGTATCTGTTCGTGAAGCACATTTTAGCGACCCTGACTTTCAAATCGATGAATGGGTGCAACGTTATATAAGTGATGCTTCGGAAGCTCAAATTCTGTTGGCCTTAATCGAGCGGGTCGAACTGCTCGTGGGGCAAAAGAAAGAAGCGAACGTTACCGTATTAAAACGTGCGCGCGAGATGATTGAGATCCTTGCGCCGCTGAATATGGATATTGAAACCTTACAGGCTGCAATCTTGTTTGTGGTGTTTGACGCAGGTCTTATCACTCAAGAAGATATCGAAGAGGAGTTTGGCGCCAAGCTGGCCGTCTTGGTGTCGAGTGTTGAGACCATGAATGCCATCGGTGCGCTTAAGGTCGATAATCAGACTCGCAGCGGTGAACCACAGATCGATAATATTCGTAAGATGTTATTGGCCATGGTTGAAGATGTGCGTGCGGTGGTGATTAAACTTGCTGAGCGCATCTGTCTATTACGAGAGATTAAGAATGCCGATGAGGAGGTTAAAGTCCTTATCGCCCGCGAGATTGCCGATATCTATGCGCCCTTAGCTAACCGCCTTGGTATTGGTCAGCTTAAGTGGGAGCTAGAGGATATCTCATTTCGCTACCTGCATCCGCAAACCTATAAAGATATCGCTAAGCAGCTCGATGGTAAGCGTCTCGATAGAGAGACCTTTATTGATGATTTCGTTAGCCAGCTGCAGGCGCGTCTAGATCAAGACCAGATCCGCGCGAAGGTTTATGGTCGACCTAAGCATATCTACAGTATCTGGAAGAAGATGAAGGGTAAGCAGCTTAAGTTTGATGAGCTGTTTGACGTCCGTGCGGTACGTATCGTGACTGACCGTCTACAAGACTGTTATGGCGCCCTAGGTGTAGTGCATACCCTCTGGCACCATATTCCACGTGAGTTCGATGACTATGTGGCTAACCCTAAACCAAATGGTTACCAGTCTATTCATACCGTGGTGGTTGGGCCGGAAGGTAAAACCGTCGAGATCCAAATTCGTACTGAGCAGATGCATGAAGATGCCGAGCTTGGTGTGGCTGCTCACTGGAAGTATAAAGAGGGCAGTGCCAGCGGTAAACAAAGCGGCTACGAAGATAAGATCAACTGGCTACGTAAAATTCTACAGTGGCAGGAAGATGTGGCCGAAAGTGGCAACTTGGTCGATGAGGTGCGTAGTCAGGTCTTTGAGGACCGAGTCTATGTATTCACCCCAAGTGGTGAAGTGGTTGATTTGCCATTGGGGTCAACCGTACTCGATTTTGCTTATTATATTCACTCCCATGTTGGGCATAAGTGTATCGGTGCCAAGGTCGATGGCCGCATCGTGCAGTTTACCTATCAGGTCGAGACGGGCCAGCGCATAGAGATTATCACCTCTAAGCATCCGAACCCCAAGCGTGATTGGCTAAACCCAAACTTGGGTTATATTCAGACATCACGCGCTCGCTCGAAGATCCAACACTGGTTTAAGCAGCAAGATAGAGATAAGAATATTGTTGCTGGTCGAGAGATGCTTGAAGCCGAACTGTCTCGAATCAACCTTCATATAAAAGACGCGCAATCTGCGGTAGAGCGGTTCAACTTGGTGAGTATGGACGATCTACTTGCCGGTATTGGTGGCGGAGATGTACGCCTCAATCAGGTCGTGAACCATGTGCAAAGTCGCCTGCGTACCAAAGAACTCACCGATGAAGAGGCGGTTGAAGATTTAGTTAAGAAGAGCCAGAGCAAGTCGATTAAGAAAGGCAAGGGCCAAGTCGAGGTTAACGGTGTTGGTAACCTAATGAGCCATATTGCCAAATGCTGTCAGCCTGTACCCGGTGATGAGATCTTCGGCTTTATTACTAAGGGACGCGGGATCTCGGTTCACAGAGCCGACTGCGATCAAGTCAAAGAGCTGATACGCGCCGCGCCAGAGCGCTCGGTCGATGTGGTCTGGGGCGAGAACTATTCCGGTGGTTATAAGATCCGTTTGAGTATTTTAGCCAATGACTGTTCGGGTTTACTGCGGGATTTAACCTCGGTATTAGCCGCAGAGAAGACCCATGTGATGGCGATGAGTTCGACCTCAGATGTTAAAACACAAACGGCGACCATCGAGCTGGAGCTTGAACTATATAATCTAGATGGCCTATCGAAAGTGTTATCGAAAATAAACCAGGTAGATGGCGTGATCCAAGCACGCAGGCTATAACTGGATACAGATTGATAAAACGGCAACTTAAGGTTGCCGTTTTTATTTGCGGCTCTGATAAGCATATTTACAATAACGGCGAGTCGAGAAACAATAGCCTTATACCAATTAGGAACCTGTAAATGACTAAGCAAATGGGTGATACCCAACCTTTGTTGGCAATTATGCAAAAGCTGCGTGACCCAAAGACGGGGTGCCCCTGGGACAGGGCTCAGGATTTTCAGACCATAGTGCCCTTTACTCTAGAGGAAGCTTATGAGGTCGCCGATACCATTGAACGGATGGCACTCGATGAGTTACCCGATGAGCTAGGTGATCTCCTATTTCAGGTGGTGTTTTACTGTCAGTTAGGTAAAGAGCAGGGGCTTTTTGATTTTGAAACTGTGGTTTCGCGGATCTGCGATAAGCTCACTCGTCGCCACCCCCATGTATTTGAAGATTTAGCCACAACCAGTACGGCTGAGATTAAGCATCACTGGGAACAGTTAAAAGCAGAGGAGCGCAGTCAGCGCTCACTTGACTCTGTGCTGGATGATATTCCTCTGGCGTTACCTGCATTATCGCGTTCGATGAAGATCCAAAAACGAGTGGCTCGTGTCGGTTTTGATTGGGCAGAGCTTAAACCTGTGGTCGCCAAAATTCATGAGGAGATCGACGAAGTTATTTTTGAAGTTGAACAAGAAACTGTCGATGAGACAAAAGTGCTAGATGAAATGGGCGATCTATTGTTCGCCGTTGTGAACCTTGCAAGGCATTTAGGTGTTGAGCCAGAAAAGGCCTTAAGGCAAGCGAATCAGAAGTTTGAACGACGCTTTAGGGGGGTTGAAGCCTATGCACAGGCCGATGGTAGAGCCCTAAACGATCACTCTTTTGAAGAGCTGGATGGGTACTGGAACAGAGTGAAACTGGATGAGTCGAATAAATAACTTAAGTTTTAAGTTAATTCTAGTTTGTCGAATCCAGCTTGCTTTGGTATAATATTGCCCCGTCCTAGTGCTTTCTTACAAGCACATATTTCCAACTCATTTTCTCAGGTTCAGCATGACTACAAGGTATATCTTCGTTACTGGTGGCGTTGTTTCATCACTAGGTAAAGGCATTGCAGCAGCTTCTTTGGCTGCAATATTAGAGGCTCGCGGCCTAAACGTAACCATTATGAAGCTGGATCCATACATTAACGTTGATCCAGGTACCATGAGTCCAACACAGCACGGTGAAGTGTTTGTGACTGAAGACGGCGCTGAAACTGATCTAGATTTAGGTCACTATGAGCGTTTCATCCGTACCAAGATGAACCGTCGTAACAACTTTACTACGGGTCGTATTTACGAAGAAGTACTGCGTAAAGAACGTCGTGGTGACTACTTAGGTGCAACCATTCAGGTTATCCCGCACATTACTAACGCTATCAAAGAGAAAGTGCTTGCTGGTGGTGAAGGTCATGATGTGGCTATCGTTGAAATTGGTGGCACGGTAGGTGATATTGAATCTCTACCATTCCTAGAGTCTATCCGTCAGCTAGGCGTTGAGCTTGGCCGTGATAGAACCCTATTTATGCACCTAACGCTTGTGCCTTTCTTAGGCGCTGCAGGCGAAGTGAAAACTAAACCAACACAGCACTCAGTTAAAGAGCTACGTTCAATCGGTATCGCTCCTGATGTATTGGTTTGTCGCGGTGATCGCGCTATCCCTGCAAACGAAAAAGCAAAGATTTCGCTATTCTGTAACGTGGAAGAACGTGCAGTTATCTCACTAAAAGACGTAGACAGTATCTATAAGATCCCTGCATTGCTAAAAGCACAAGGTCTAGACCAACTTGTGACTAAGCGTTTTGGTATCGACTGCAAAGAAGCCGATCTTTCTGAGTGGGAAAAGGTTATTTACCAAGAAGCTAACCCAACGGGTGAAATTACCATTGGTATGGTTGGTAAGTACATTGAGCTACCAGATGCATATAAGTCTGTTAACGAAGCACTGAAGCATGCCGGTCTATTTAACCGCGTGTCAGTTAACATCAAGTATATCGACTCTCAGAACGTTGAAGCTAAAGGCGATGAAGTCTTACAAGGTTTAGACGGTATCCTAGTTCCTGGCGGATTCGGTGAGCGTGGTGTTGAAGGTAAGATCATGGCGGCTAAGTTCGCTCGTGAAAACAATCTTCCATACTTTGGTATCTGTTTAGGTATGCAAGTTGCGTTGATTGAGTTCGCTCGTCACGTTGCAGGTCTAGAAGGCGCACATTCAACAGAATTTATGCCAGACACTCCACACCCTGTTGTTGGTTTGATCACTGAGTGGATCAACGAAGATGGCCAAGTTGAAGAGCGTCATGAAGAATCAGATCTAGGCGGCACTATGCGTCTAGGTGCACAGCTATGTCATCTTGAAGAAGGCACTAAAGCTGCGGCGGCTTATAAGTCGACCACTTGTGTTGAACGTCACCGTCACCGTTACGAAGTGAACAACAATTACAAAGAGCGTCTTGAGAAAGCAGGCCTTATCTTCAGTGGTCTATCATCAGATCGCTCATTGGTTGAAATGATTGAGCTACCAAACCACCCATGGTTTGTCGCGGGTCAATTCCACCCAGAGTTTACATCGACTCCTCGTGATGGTCAGCCGTTATTTGAAGGTTTTGTTGCTGCCGCAGCTGCCTACCAAAAACGTGATTTAGAAGACTAATTACGCCAAAACCGCTTCCATGCTATGGGGGCGGTTTTTTTGTTTCTAGCGATGTAATAACTGCACAGAATTTCGTTTTACTTTTATCTTTAAATTTATCTTTAAAACTTAAATCGAGGGCATTATGGCTAAGATTATTAACATTATCGGTCGCGAAATCATGGATTCTCGCGGTAACCCAACTGTTGAAGCTGAAGTTCATTTAGAAGGCGGATTCATGGGTATGGCTGCTGCACCATCAGGCGCATCTACAGGTAGCCGTGAAGCACTAGAACTACGTGACGGCGACAAAGCTCGTTACATGGGTAAAGGTGTATTAAAAGCTGTTGAGAACATCAACGGACTTATCCGCGATGCGTTAATGGGTAAAGATGCGACGGCTCAAGCTGAGCTTGACCAGATCATGATCGACGTTGACGGCACTGAAAACAAAGATAAGTTAGGCGCTAACGCGATTCTAGCTGTTTCTTTAGCTGCTGCTAAAGCGGCTGCAGCATTTAAAGGTATTCCTTTATACGCGCATATCGCTGACCTAAACGGCACGCCTGGCCAATACTCTATGCCTGTTCCTATGATGAACATCTTGAACGGTGGCGAGCACGCAGATAATAACGTCGATATCCAAGAGTTCATGGTTCAGCCTGTTGGCGCTAAGAGCTTCCGTGAAGCATTACGTATGGGTGCTGAAATCTTCCACAGCCTAAAGAGCGTGCTTAAAGCTAAAGGTTTAAGCACTTCAGTGGGTGATGAAGGTGGTTTTGCTCCTGATTTAGCATCGAATGCTGATGCGCTTGCAATCATTAAGGTTGCTGTAGAGCAAGCGGGTTACAAGCTAGGTACTGATGTAACACTAGCACTAGACTGCGCGGCATCTGAGTTTTACAAAGATGGTCAATACGACCTATCTGGTGAAGGCAAAGTATTCTCTGCAAACGGTTTCTCTGACTTCCTTAAGTCGCTAACTGAGCAGTACCCAATTGCTTCTATCGAAGATGGCTTAGACGAGTCAGATTGGGACGGTTGGGCTTACCAGACTCAAATCATGGGTGATAAGATCCAACTTGTTGGTGACGATTTGTTCGTAACTAACACTAAGATCCTAAAGCGCGGTATCGACAATGGTATTGCTAACTCAATCCTGATTAAGTTTAACCAGATCGGTTCACTAACAGAAACTCTAGCGGCAATTCGCATGGCGAAAGATGCGGGTTACACTGTTGTGATTTCACACCGTAGTGGTGAAACTGAAGATGCAACTATTGCTGATCTAGCTGTTGCAACTTCTGCTGGTCAAATCAAGACGGGTTCACTATGTCGTAGTGACCGTGTTGCTAAGTACAACCAGCTACTTCGTATCGAAGAGCAGTTAGGCGAAAAAGCACCTTATAACGGTCTTAAAGAGATCAAAGGTCAAGCATAAAACGCTATAAACTTTAAAAAGGCCACCACTCGGTGGCCTTTTTTGTTGTACTATCTGGGTAATATTCTCAATTTCTTCTATGTAGAATCATGAAACGGCTTCTTTTTGTATTAATCGCTCTACTTGCCATGCTTCAATATCGCCTTTGGTTGGGTGATAAGAGCCTCGCTGACTCTTTCCATCTACAGGAGCAGATTAGGCTGCAGCAGCAAAGTAATGCACAATTGGTGGCCAGAAACCAAGTCTTGAGAGAGGAGATCAGTGATCTTCGAAGTGGCACCGAGGCGCTAGAAGAGCGTGCCCGCAATGAGTTGGGGATGGTTAAAGAGGGCGAGACCTTCTTTCGCGTCGTTGGTGGCGATCGTGGGGATAACTCCAGTCACTGATTTCAGCCTAATCGATTTTAGAAAAATGCCGCTATTACATGGAGCTCTATCATGAGCCAAATCCCTAAACATATTATCGCAATTGTTCCCGCTGCCGGAATTGGCAGCCGCATGGGCGCAGAAATTCCTAAGCAGTATCTACAGCTCAATGAACAAAGTATTTTAGGACACACGCTAGACTGTCTTTTATCACATCCTAGTATCGAAAAAGTGATTGTCGCACTTAACCCGGAAGATGAGTTTTTTACGAGTTTACCGCAGGCGAAACACCCCAAGTTACAAGCAGTGGTTGGTGGAAAAGAGCGAGCCGATTCGGTACTGTCCGCCTTAATGCTTGCAGGTGAAGATAGCTGGGTTTTAGTGCATGACGCTGCTCGCCCGTGCCTCGCTCATCTAGATATCGACAAGTTGATTGCCTCGGCAGACACCTTTTCACAAGGCGCAATTCTTGCCGCTCCCGTGCGTGACACTATGAAGCGTAGCAACGCACAAGGCTTAATTACCGAAACAGTCTGCCGAGAAAATCTTTGGCATGCACTGACACCTCAGTTTTTCCCTGCTCACAGTTTAAGGCAAAATCTCAGCGATGCTTTAGCCGCTGGAGCAGTAATTACAGATGAGGCCTCGGCTATGGAGTGGGCGGGTATTGCCCCTGGGATTGTTACTGGGCGTGCCGATAATATAAAAGTGACTCACCCAGACGATCTGCAATTAGCATCACTCTTTCTTAACAGCGCAGCTCAAAAGGCTTAGCTAGAAACTCAATTAGATAGATAAACGGGAACACCGATGAAAATTAGAATTGGTCATGGTTTTGATGTACATAAGTTTGGTGGTGACTCGCCACTGATCCTTGGTGGCATTTCTGTACCTTATGAGGTCGGTCTAATTGCTCACTCAGATGGTGATGTCGTTTTGCATGCAATTAGTGATGCGATTTTAGGTGCTATGGCTCTGGGAGATATTGGTAAGCACTTTCCCGATACGGATCCTGATTTCAAAGGCGCCGATAGCCGAGTGTTATTAAGACATTGCTATCAACTGGCTATCGATATGGGTTACAGCCTATCAAACCTAGATGTTACCGTGATTGCTCAGGCACCTAAAATGGCGCCGCATATTGAGGCTATCCGCGCAGTGCTGGCCGAAGATTTAGCATCGGATATCGATGATATCAACGTCAAAGCAACCACCACCGAAAAATTGGGCTTTACCGGCAGAAAAGAAGGCATTGCAGTGGAAGCTGTGGTGTTGATGACTCAGTCATAATTAAATTAAGCCATAGATAGAAGATAAACAGATTATGAGCGAACTACATTATTTATACGGCCAGCCAACCTCGACGGCTGATCTTCGAACCCATAATAGCGATTTTCAGGTTCAGGAGATTTTACCTTTTGCGCCTACTGGTGAAGGTGAGCACCACCTACTGCATATCCGCAAAGAGGGACTGAATACGGTTGAAGTTGCCAAGATGCTATCGAGTTTTGCCCATGTGCACCCTAAAGAGGTGACGTATGCAGGCCAAAAGGATAAGCATGCGATTACTGAGCAATGGTTTGGTGTGCGTATTCCTGGTAAAGAGACGCCAGACTGGCAAGAGTTAGATAGTGAGCAGATCACCGTGTTAAGCGCTTCAAGACACAGTAAGAAGCTACGCATCGGTGCGTTGGCCGGTAACCGTTTTACGTTAACTTTGCGTAACGTCTCCGATATGAGTGATGTCGTTGAGCGGATAGAGAAGATGAGTGAGCAGGGCGTGCCTAACTATTTTGGTGAGCAGCGCTTTGGTCATGATGGTAAGAATCTCATGTTTGGTCGTCAGATGTTTACAGGCCGTAAAGTAAAAGATAGGAACAAGCGCAGTATGTACCTGTCTGCGGTACGCTCTAACCTGTTTAACCTTGCCTGCTCTGCGCGTCTATCGGCTCACGGCGTGGCGCCATTAGAGGGCGATTGTGTATTATTGGCAGGAAGTAAGAGCTACTTTGTTGCCGAAAATTGGGATGAGACGCTATTAGAGCGCCTTGCTAAAAAGGACATTCAATTATCAGCACCTCTATGGGGCCGAGGAACTCCTTTAGCCCAAGGTGATGCCGCAACATGTGAAGCTGAAGCACTCGCGTCATTAATGGTAGATAGAGAAGGACTTGAGCAAGCAGGGCTTAATCAAGAGAGGCGCGCTTTGTTACTTGAGCCACAACATCTGCAATATCAGGTAGATGAAGGTACCATTACTTTAAAATTTGCATTACCATCAGGTTCTTACGCAACTTCTGTTCTACGCGAACTGTTCCAGTACCAAGATGTGCAGGAAGTGGCTCGTAAGCAGATGCTAGCCGCACAAAACGCAGCTGGAGCGCAATGATGAAAATCCTTATCAGTAATGATGATGGAGTGAATGCCGAAGGCATTGCTGCTTTAACTCGGTCATTGAGTCAGATAGCTGAAACACTCACGGTCGGGCCTGATAGAAACTGCTCTGGTGCGAGTAACTCGTTAACCTTGACCAACCCTCTGAGACTGAATACCTTAGACAATGGTTTTATCTCTGTAAGTGGTACTCCGACAGATTGCGTCCATTTAGCGATCCGAGAGTTATACCAAGATGAACCCGATATGGTGGTCTCTGGTATTAACGCGGGGGCTAATATGGGGGACGATACCTTGTATTCGGGAACGGTAGCTGCAGCAATGGAAGGGCGCTTTCTAGGTTTTCCTGCTATTGCTATCTCTCTAGTTGGCCATGAACATTACGAAACCGCGGCTCACTATGCGTTAAAAATCGTCAAAGCCTTACAGGAAAATCCTGTTGCTCAAGATAAGATCTTGAACATCAATGTGCCTGACTTGCCATTAGCAGAAGTTAAGGGAATGAAGATCACCCGTCTCGGTGCAAGGCATAGAGCGGAAGGCATGGTGAGAACGCAAGACCCAGCCGGAAAAGAGATCTTCTGGTTAGGGCCACCAGGCGATGAGCAAGACGCTAGTGACGGTACCGATTTTTACGCGGTAGCCAATGGTTATGTTTCTATCACACCGCTGACGGTGGACTTGACGGCTTTTGAACAGCTTAAAACATTAGATAACTGGCTAGCTAAAATAGCCGACTAACTAAAGTAACCGACTAACTAAAGTAACCGACTAACTCGGGTTTATATCACTGGCTTGCTGTGTATAAAGTCAGTGAAGCCCTATATCGGTAGCTCCATAGAGAAGGGCTACCACAGTGTTAACAACCGTATAAATATTGGAAAAGAGATCTATGACCCCTGTCGCCTCAACATCAGCATTGAATCTTGCAAGAAGTCTGTATGAGGCTGGGATCCGTAATGAAGCGGTACTACAAGCTGTCGCTAATACACCAAGGGAGCAGTTTCTCGATCCAGCTCTTGGGCATAAAGCCTACGAAAATACCGCCTTGCCGATAGGTCAGGGGCAAACGATTTCGCAGCCTTACATCGTGGCGAGAATGACAGAGATCATCTTGCAAGCAAAACCGAGCAAAGTGCTGGAGATTGGCACGGGCTCGGGTTATCAAGCAGCAGTTTTGGCGAAGCTGGTGCCACAGCTGTGCACCGTTGAGCGAATTAAAAGTCTGCAGATCCAAGCACGGCAAAGGCTGAAAAAGCTCGACTTACACAATATTGCCTTTAAATACGGTGATGGCTGGAAAGGCTGGCCGAGTAAAGGCCCCTATGATGCAATTATGGTTACGGCAGCCGCAAGCTCAATCCCAGATGCGTTAGTGGCTCAATTAGCCGACGGTGGGATATTGGTTATTCCTGTTGGTGAGACGCAACAGCGCTTGTTGAAAGTGACGCGTGTTGGTGACCAGTTTACATCAGAGGTCATTGAGGATGTGCGCTTTGTGCCACTCGTTAGCGGCGATCTTGCTTAGGTTTTAACATTGGCTTATCAAGCGACAGATAAATAATGAAGTAGTATCGACAACAAGATGATTTGGGGTGAAGAGTTAAGAATGAGGTTGGTTTGCTTATATTGTGTCTGCGCATTGTTGCTGCTTTCAGGCTGTAGTTTTCAGTCTGATAGACCCGCTCCCGTAGAATCTATTAACGGTCCTCAGACTCCATCGATCAGCAAAGGATCGATTAGGGGAAGTCGTTATATCGTTAAAACCGGTGATACTTTATATTCTATTGCTTGGGGAGCGAATAAAGATTTTGTGGACCTTGCCAAGCAAAATCGTCTGCCAAAGCCTTATACCATCTACCCTGGACAAGTATTGAGTCTTAGCTCTAAAAAATCTGTTACAAATAGCCAAAGCGTCAAAAAAACGACGAATTCGACGGTTAAAACGGCTTCGGTAACCAATAAAGCCACTAATAAACAACCTGTTAGCAGTAAGCCTACCGTAAAAAACAGTCAAACTGATGGGTCAAAAAAACAGCTTGATCCTGCTACAAAGCCTGCGTATTCTGTAACAAGCAGTCAACAAGATGTTAACCAAGTTGTCCACAAGCCAGCCGAGCTTCCAACTAAAGTGAGTCGATGGTCTTGGCCTGTGAAAGGTAAGGTGATTGGAACTTTCTCAGCCAAAGAGCAGGGAAATAAAGGGATAAAGATTGCAGGTAACCGAGGTGATGCAATTAAAGCGGCTGCAAGCGGTAGGGTCGTTTACGCAGGTAGTGCACTTCGGGGGTATGGTAACTTAGTCATCATTAAACATAGTGATGATTACTTAAGTGCTTATGCCCACGCTGATAAGATCTTAGTTAAAGAAAAGCAAACTGTTAATGTTGGACAAACAGTAGCAACAATGGGAAGTACTGGCACAAATCGGATCATGTTACATTTTGAGATCCGCTACCACGGAAAGTCAGTAAACCCACTTAAATTTTTGCCTAAACAATAGTTGTTGGGCCGCCATTTTGGCAAATCGGAGGATAGTGAAGTGCAGTAGTTAAATGTAAAAATTCGGGAGATATATTATGGGCAGATTAAATAATGCTGTTGTCGCAGAGCAAGCTAAAAGTCACTCTGCAGAGGATTCATCAAACAATCTTACTAAACAGGATGTAAAAGAAGCGGAATTAGAACAACAGGTACAAGATGATTTACAGAAAAACTTAGATGCCACGCAGCTGTATCTAGGTGAAATAGGATTTTCCCCTCTCCTCAGTGCGGAGGAAGAAGTGTATTTTTCACGTAAATCCCTTAAGGGGTGTGAGAAATCTCGTAACCGCATGATTGAAAGTAATCTCAGGTTGGTCGTTAAAATTGCACGTCGATACAATAATCGTGGCTTAGCGCTGCTCGATCTTATTGAAGAGGGCAATTTAGGTCTGATCCGAGCTGTAGAGAAGTTTGACCCAGAGCGTGGTTTTAGATTCTCAACTTACGCTACATGGTGGATTAGACAGACAATTGAGCGTGCGATCATGAACCAGACGCGAACTATTCGACTGCCTATCCATGTCGTCAAAGAGCTAAACGTGTATCTGCGTACCGCTCGAGAACTGGCGCATAAGTTAGACCATGAGCCTACGGCTGAAGAGATTGCTGAACAGCTGGAACTGCCAAGTGCAGATGTAAGCCGAATGCTTAAACTCAATGAAAGAATTACTTCCGTCGATACGCCTTTAGGAGGCGAAAGTGATAAGGCACTGTTAGATGTGCTAGCTGACGATGATAAAGTTGGACCTGACTATAAAGTACAAGATGAAGATATGTCTAAGTCAGTGGTGAAATGGTTAGATGAACTCAATACCAAGCAAAGAGAAGTGTTAGCGCGCAGATTTGGTTTGTTAGGTTACGAGCCTTCTACTTTAGAAAATGTAGGTAAAGAGATAGGACTGACTCGAGAAAGAGTACGCCAGATCCAGGTTGAAGCGCTTAAGCGTTTGAAAGACTTACTGGGAGCACAGGGTCTATCGGTTGAAGCAATATTTAAAGCCTAAGATACAATACCTTGCCCATAGGTAGGGCAAATAAAAAGCGCAGTTGATAAGCAACTGCGCTTTTTTGTTTCTAGCTCTTACTATCTAGCGTTTAACTAAGCGTGGCGGGCTTTATAACGCTAACTTCTTGAGGTTATATAGATAATCAAGAGCCTGCCTAGGTGTCAATTCATCAGGATTCATCTTCTCTAAGGCTTCAAGCACTGGAGAGGGAGCTGGCGATGAGAAGGTGATGGTTTGCTGCAGAGGCTGTTGAGTATCACTTTGATGAAGCTCATGATCTCGGCTTTCAAGCTGATGTAGCTTATGTTTTGCAGCGCTGATGACACAATTTGGCACACCTGCAAGTGCCGCGACCTGCAAACCATAGCTGCGACTGGCTGCGCCCTCTTGCACTGCATGCATAAATACGATGCTGTCACCATGCTCTACTGCATCTAAGTGCACATTCTCGACATTAGATAACTGTTCAGGTAGTTGAGTGAGCTCGAAATAGTGGGTCGCAAATAACGTCATCGCTTGCAACTGTTTTGCCAAGTACTCAGCTGCAGACCAAGCAAGCGATAGACCATCATAGGTCGAAGTGCCGCGGCCAATTTCATCCATCAATACTAAGCTGTTTGGCGTAGCGTTATGCAAGATGTTAGCGGTTTCTGTCATCTCAACCATAAAGGTTGAGCGACCAGAGGCTAAGTCATCCGATGCACCAATACGGGTAAATATTCTGTCGACTGGGCCGATGACTGCGTGCTCAGCAGGGACATAGCAACCGATATGTGCCATGAGGGTGATCAAGGCGACTTGGCGCATATAGGTCGACTTACCCCCCATATTTGGACCTGTGACGATCAGCATCTTACGCTGAGCGTTTAAGGTTACCGGGTTGGCGATAAACGGGCTCTGACTCACTTGCTCCACAACCGGGTGGCGACCCGCTTCAATCTGGATCCCCGATATATTCGAGAGTTCTGGGCAATGGTAATTCAAGCTTTCGGCGCGTTCGGCAAAATTACATAGCACATCGAGTTCAGCCGAAGCTTTAGCGAAATCTTGCAGTTCATATAACTTTGGCAAGATAAGATCGAATAGCTGCTCCCATAGCTGTTTTTCAAGTGCTAATGCCTTGCCTTGGCTTGAGAGCACCTTCTCTTCATGCTCTTTTAATTCTGGAATGATGTAGCGCTCAGTATTTTTCAGTGTCTGCCTACGCTGGTAACTGAGTGGTACTAGATCGGACTCTCGGCGGCTCACCTCGATATAATAACCGTGAACGCGGTTATAGCCGACTTTAAGGGTTGAGATCCCAGTCTGCTCTTTCTCACGGGCTTCGAGTTCTTGTAGGTAATCGGTGGCACCTTCACTCAGTTTGCGCCATTGGTCCAACTCTTCACAGTAACCCTCACGGATCACGCCACCATCGCGAATAAGCATAGGCGGATTATCGACAACGGCGCGAGACAGTAGCTCAAGTTCTGCTGGAAACTCACCGATTACCTGTGACAGGTATTTAAGATGTGGCGCATTGGCCTGAGTAAGCGTTTGTTGCAACTGAGGCAATAGCGCCAAAGCTTGACGAAGGCGTGCAAAGTCTCTTGGACGGGCGTTACGCAGTGCGATACGCGCGGTGATGCGCTCCACATCACCCAGTGCTTTAAGATCTTCAGAGAGTGTCTCAAAGTAGCCTGTGGACATCAGCTCTTCAATCGATGTTTGTCTGGCTCGAATAGTGTCATGATTGCGAAGAGGCTGGTGGATCCAGCGCTGTAGCATACGGCTACCCATAGGGGTAACAGTATTGTCGAGCACTGAAGCGAGGGTATTTTCACGACCGCCCTGCAGGTTTACCGTTAGCTCTAAGTTACGACGAGTGGCGGCATCTAGTACTATGCTGTCTGACTGATTGAAGCGCACAATAGAGTTGATATGGGGCAGAGCCGTACGTTGGGTGTCTTTCACGTACTGCATCAAGCAGCCTGCTGCCTGTAAGGATAGCCTTGCGTCTTCAATGCCAAAGCCATTTAGATCTTTGGTGCCAAACTGATTAAGCAAGAGGCGATGACAGGTATCGTAATCAAACTCCCACTCTGGACGACGGCGAGTACCGTTCATGCCTGCAATAAGACTCATCTGCGAGAAGTCTTCACTATAGAGTAACTCGGCAGGATTGGTGCGCTGTAGCTCGGCTTCTAGCGCTTCTGTATTAGCAAGCTCAGTAATAACAAAACGACCAGATGCCACATCCAAGGTCGCATAGCCGTAGCCGGTTTTACCTTGATAGAGCGCAGCAAGCAGATTGTCTTGTCGCTCTTGTAGCAGAGCCTCATCGGTTAATGTACCAGGTGTAACAATACGTACGACCTTACGCTCAACCGGGCCTTTAGAGGTTGCAGGGTCGCCAACCTGTTCACAAATAGCCACAGAAACCCGTAACTGAACCAGTTTCGCCAAGTAGCCTTCTACTGCATGGTAAGGCAGGCCAGCCATAGGGATTGGGTCGCCGCCGCTCTTGCCTCGGGCAGTTAACGAGATCCCAAGTAGTTCAGATGCCCTCTTAGCATCTTCATAAAAGAGCTCATAAAAATCGCCCATACGATAAAAGAGCAACATATCAGGATGCTGGGCTTTTAGCGTCAGATATTGACGCATCATAGGTGTGTGTTTTTCTAAGCTTTGGGGATCAATAGCGGTCATCGATTTGTTTTGCCTGTCATTTACTGTGGCAGCTTAAAGTGCCTTAAACAATATTGACGCTAATATTAACAATATTTTGTCGCGTTGAGGCGGAATTCTTACAGTGTTTACTGAATAAATTACTGTGAATAGAACACTATATTAAAGAAGTGTATGATTTATAAGTATTTATAAAATATTTTTACACAGCACTTGATACTGTATGATTGTACAGTATACTAGTTTCATATTGAGGCTCTAGCCAAGGCAAATTGAGTCGTCACCCAAATGATAAATCAGTGGTGCAAAGGTGTTTGCACTGTGATCCAGAGGATATTAGGAATGAAGATAGATCCAAATAAAGAGAAAGCATTGAACGCCGTTTTAGGACAGATTGAGAAGCAGTTTGGTAAAGGCTCAATCATGAAGCTAGGCGAAGACCGTTCAATGGACGTAGAAACGATTTCTACTGGCTCATTAGCTTTGGACGTGGCTTTAGGTGCAGGCGGTTTACCTATGGGGCGTATCGTTGAGATCTATGGTCCAGAATCTTCAGGTAAAACAACATTAACTCTAGAAGTTATCGCTGCGGCGCAAAAACAGGGTAAGACCTGTGCCTTTATCGATGCCGAGCACGCGCTTGACCCTATCTATGCTAAAAAGCTAGGTGTAGATATCGATAACCTATTATGTTCACAGCCTGATACTGGTGAGCAGGCGCTTGAGATCTGTGATGCACTAACTCGAAGCGGTGCTGTTGACGTTATCATCGTCGACTCGGTTGCTGCATTGACACCAAAAGCAGAAATCGAAGGTGAGATTGGTGACTCTCATATGGGTCTTGCGGCGCGTATGATGAGCCAGGCAATGCGTAAGCTTGCAGGTAACCTTAAGCAGTCAAATACACTGCTTATCTTCATCAACCAAATCCGTATGAAGATTGGTGTGATGTTCGGTAACCCTGAGACCACCACAGGTGGTAACGCACTTAAGTTTTACGCCTCTGTTCGACTAGATATCCGTCGTACTGGTGCGATTAAAGATAGAGAAGAAGTAATTGGTAACGAGACCCGCGTTAAAGTGGTTAAGAACAAGATTGCAGCACCATTTAAGCAAGCTGAGTTCCAAATCCTTTACGGTCAAGGTATCAATAGCACGGGTGAGTTAGTTGACTTAGGTGTACAGCACAAGCTAATTGAGAAGTCTGGCGCTTGGTATAGCTACAAGGGGGATAAGATTGGTCAAGGTCGTGCAAACGCAGGTAAGTACCTAATCGAAAACCCAGCAATTTCAGATGAAATTGAAACGACGTTACGCGCTATGCTTTTAGGCAACGGTGAGAAGGTGAGCGCTGATTCAGCCGATACCGCTGGCGATAACATCGATTTAGAGACTGGCGAAGTATTTTAAGCTTGCCTGTTAGATAGCAGACGAAGTCGTCTGCTATACATGTCGCGAAGCGCTGACTAAAAACCAGTTGAGCTTCGCGACTACTCTCATAAAGAGACTGCGTTAAATTTTCTCCGCTTAAACTCCAAACTCCAAACTCCAAACATCAACGCTTCAATCACAATAGATGAAACAATCATTGAATAGCAGTAATAACACTGTTATTTGAGCGGTACTCCTGCAGTAACTTTTTAATACGTGCTTTCGGTGTTAGCTATATTGTTAAAGATCATTACAAGCCTCGTTTTAAGTTAAAAGTTCAGCCAAAAACAGGATTCATCAAAGCTTAAGCTGCTTCAACTGCGTTTTAACTCCTTAATTTATGTTCCTCACACAGTTTTGCATCAACAGGGCTGGTTGTTGTGCATGACTCTGCTTATAATGCTATCCATAAAAATTTATCTCAGCTCGTTAAGGGCTATTTGCACAACCTAATTCAGGACGGTTTCATGTATCAAACCACTGCAGCACTGCGAAGTGCTTTTTTGGAATATTTCCGCACAAATGGTCACCAGGTAGTTGATAGTAGTTCCCTCGTTCCAGCGAATGACCCAACACTGCTATTTACGAATGCGGGTATGAACCAGTTTAAAGATGTGTTTTTGGGTGCAGATAAGCGTAGCTATACTCGTGCAACTTCTTCACAGCGTTGTGTGCGCGCGGGTGGTAAGCATAACGATTTAGATAACGTTGGCTACACGGCACGTCACCATACATTTTTTGAAATGTTGGGTAACTTCAGCTTTGGTGATTACTTTAAAGAAGATGCAATTAAATTTGCATGGACTTTCTTAACTGAAGAATTAAAGCTTCCTACAGAGCGCCTATGCGTCACCATCTATGAAACAGATGATGAGGCGTTTGAAATTTGGAATAAGAAAATTGGCGTAGCGGCGGAAAATATTATTCGCATTGGCGACAATAAAGGTGCGGCATACGCGTCAGATAACTTCTGGCAGATGGGTGATACTGGCCCATGTGGTCCTTGTTCTGAGATTTTCTACGATCACGGCGATCATATCTGGGGTGGCCGTCCTGGCACGCCTGAAGAAGATGGCGATCGTTTTATTGAGATCTGGAACATCGTATTTATGCAGTATAACCGTCAAGCTGACGGTGAGATGAAGCCACTACCAAAACCATCGGTTGATACGGGTATGGGTATTGAGCGTATCGCTGCGATTATGCAGGGCGTGCATTCAAACTACGAAATCGATATTTTCCAAGCCTTGATCAAGAAGACCGCTGAGATTCTTGGTGTGACAGACCTTGAAAACAAATCTTTGCGCGTTATCGCCGATCACATTCGTTCATGTGCGTTTCTAATAGCTGATGGCGTTATGCCTTCAAATGAAGGTCGTGGCTATGTGCTACGCCGTATTATCCGCCGCGCAGTGCGTCACGGTAACAAGCTAGGCGCAACAGAGAGCTTCTTCTACAAATTAGTACCGACTCTAATCGAAGTGATGGGTGCTGATGCAGCGAAAGGCTTACAAGAGACTCAAGCAATTGTTGAGAAGTCTCTAAAAGCTGAAGAGGAGCAGTTTGCTCGTACATTGGAGCGTGGCTTAGGCATTTTAGATGCGGCGCTAAATGAGCTAACGAGTAAGGTCTTAGACGGCGAGACAGCATTTAAGTTATATGACACTTATGGCTTCCCTGTTGACTTAACTGCTGACGTTTGTCGTGAGCGTGATATCACAGTTGATGAAGCTGGTTTTGAAGCCGCTATGGCTGAGCAACGTAAGCGTGCACAAGCAGCTGGTCAATTCGATACCGACTATAACGAAGGTCTTAAGATTGAAGAGCAAAGCAGCTTTACTGGTTATACCGAGCTGAACAACCAAGCGGTAGTGACTGCAATCTATAAAGCGGGCGAGACTGCTGAGTCTATCACTGCTGGCGAAGAAGCGGTTATCGTACTGGATAACACGCCATTTTATGGTGAGTCAGGCGGTCAGTGTGGTGATAAAGGTGTACTGATTGCCGATGGTATCGAGTTTACTGTCACTGATACACAGAAGTATGGTCAAGCGATTGGTCACATCGGCCGTGTTGTGTCTGGTGAAATCAAAGCGGGTCAAACACTGACTGCGAATGTTGACAAGAAGCTTCGTCATAGAACAGAGCTTAACCACTCTGTGACTCATCTTTTGCACGCGGCACTTCGTCAGGTATTGGGTACACACGTCACTCAAAAAGGTTCTTTGGTTGACCCTGAACGTCTACGTTTTGACTTCTCTCACTTTGAAGGGGTTAAAGCACACGAGCTTAAAGAAGTTGAAGAACTCGTGAATACTCAAATTCGTCGTAACCACGAATTGACTGCGGAAGTGATGGATATTGAAACTGCCAAAGAAAAAGGTGCTATGGCACTGTTTGGTGAGAAATATGATTCAGAAGTGCGTGTAGTCACTATGGGCGACTTCTCTATTGAGCTTTGTGGTGGTACTCACGTTGGTCGTACTGGTGATATCGGTTTATTTAAGATCACCTCTGAGGGCGGTATTGCTGCAGGCGTACGTCGTATTGAAGCGGTAACAGGTGCTGCAGCAATGGCCTATGTCGCTAAGCAGCAAGCTGAACTTGAAGAAGCGGCTGCACTATTAAAAGGTGATAGCGCTTCGGTTGTTGCTAAGTTAAAAGCACAGCTTGATAAGACTAAGCTACTTGAAAAAGAGTTGTCTCAACTAAAAGATAAGCTAGCAGCGGCGACCAGTGCCGATCTTGCTGGTGAAGCTGTTGACGTCAATGGCGTTAAAGTTCTAGTTAAGAAGCTTGAAGGCGTGGATGCGGGCGCACTACGTGGCTTGCAAGATGAGCTTAAGCAGAAGCTGCAGTCAGGCATCGTTGTGCTCGCTATTGCAGGCGACGATAAGGTGAACCTGATAGCAGGTGTGACGAAGGATCTAACTGCTAAGGTTAAAGCGGGTGAGTTGGTTGCTTCTATCGCTGCACAAGTTGGCGGTAAAGGTGGCGGACGTCCTGATATGGCTCAAGCTGGCGGCAGTCAGCCAGAGAACCTTGATGGCGCATTAGAACAAGTGATCCCATGGATCACAGCTAAGCTTGCTTAATCGTTAGCGATAAAGAGATTTAAAAACGCCCTTAATGGGCGTTTTTTTATGGAGTAAACAAAATGGTAAGTTTGAAGAAGAGGAGGGGCCAGTGTCATTCGTAGCCGTTTTCCTTCACAGCCGAACCTCATTGGTTAGTTAGAGATGTAATCAAATGGGCAAAGCTCGAACCAAGAAAATGACTATTTGTTTGATTAAAGTATCGACAATGTGGCCTTGGGTTTGGGTAATATATGCTTTCATGTTAGTTTAATGTCAATGCTTGATACTGCAATTATCGAGTAAAGATTATTCTTAATATGGTTAAAAAGGTTTCAGGCGCATAACTGTGATTTTTACTAAAAAAGACGTAATTATTTGACGCTTTTCTAATAGAATACTGTTAATTTGTACTAAGCTGACCTTATAATACAAATATAACGGAATTATGCCGTATAAAGCAGAACTAGGAACTAAAGGAGCAAGTAATGCTGATATTGACTCGTCGTGTTGGTGAAACACTGATGATTGGTGACGAAGTAACTGTCACTGTATTAGGCGTTAAAGGTAACCAAGTAAGAATTGGTGTAAATGCACCTAAAGAAGTCTCTGTACATCGTGAAGAGATTTACCAGCGCATTCAGTCTGAAAAATCAGGTACGCCGTCTGAAGGCGGAAACTTTTGATCTGAATGGATCACTTAAGAATTCTAGAAGCCAGTTTTTAACTGGCTTTTTTATTTCTGAGTTTTAGGTTTTGCGCTAACAGAGTTTAGATTTGCGTAATTGCATCGACTTTCCAAGAACCTGTAGTTGTTGAACGGATTAACCGCACATTCAGTCTGACAAGTCGTCTGAGCCACTCGATGACGCTGATTTTGCTCTGAATGGATCACTTAAGACTTATTTTAAAATAGTAGAAGCCAGTTTTTAACTGGCTTTTTTATTTCTGGGTTTTAGGTTTTGCGTTAACAGAGTTTAGATTTGCGTAATTGCATCGACTCTCCAAGAATCTGTAGTTGTTGAACGGATTAACCGCACATTCAGTCTGACAAGCCGTCTGAGCCACTCGATGACGCTGATTTTGCTCTGAATGGATCACTTAAGACTTATTTTAAAATAGTAGAAGCCAGTTTTTAACTGGCTTTTTTATTTCTGGGTTTTAGGTTTTGCGTTAACAGAGTTTAGATTTGCGTAATTGCATCGACTCTCCAAGAATCTGTAGTTGTTGAACGGATTGACCGCACATTCAGTCTGACAAGTCGTCTGAACCACTCGATGACGCTGATTTTGCTCTGAATGGATCACTTAAGACTTATTTAAAAATAGTAGAAGCCAGTTTTTAACTGGCTTTTTTATTTCTGGGTTTTAGGTTTTGCGCTAACAGAGTTTAGATTTGCGTAATTGCATCGACTCTCCAAGAACCTGTAGTTGTTGAACGGATTGACCGCACATTCAGTCTGACAAGTCATCTGAGCCACTCGATGACGCTGATTTTGCTCTGAATGGATCACTTAAGACTTATTTTAAAATAGTAGAAGCCAGTTTTTAACTGGCTTTTTTATTTCTGAGTTTTAGGTTTTGCGCTAACAGAGTTTAGATTTGCGTAATTGCATCGACTCTCCAAGAACCTGTAGTTGTTGAACGGATTGACCGCACATTCAGTCTGACAAGACATCTGAGCCACTCGATGACGCTGATTTTGCTCTGAATGGATCACTTAAGACTTATTTAAAAATAGTAGAAGCCAGTTTTTAACTGGCTTTTTTATTTCTGAGTTTTAGGTTTTGCGCTAACAGAGTTTAGATTTGCGTAATTGCATCGACTCTCCAAGAACCTGTAGTTGTTGAACGGATTGACC
>NZ_JAESVD010000007.1:0-168123 GCF_016765635.1 Shewanella schlegeliana | reverse complement strand
GACTTATTTAAAAATAGTAGAAGCCAGTTTTTAACTGGCTTTTTTATTTCTGAGTTTTAGGTTTTGCGCTAACAGAGTTTAGATTTGCGTAATTGCATCGACTCTCCAAGAACCTGTAGTTGTTGAACGGATTGACCGCACATTCAGTCTGACAAGTCATCTGAGCCACTCGATGACGCTGATTTTGCTCTGAATGGATCACTTAAGACTTATTTAAAAATAGTAGAAGCCAGTTTTTAACTGGCTTTTTTTATTTCTGGCTGTTTTTAGGCTTTCGCGTTAACTTCTGGCTTTTGCACTAACTTGGTTTTAGTTTGCGTAAAAGCATCCACTTCCAAAGAGTTTATCTTTATAGTTGCTGAACTGATTGACCCGCGCATTCAGTCCGACAAGTCGGCTGCGCCGCTCGATGACGTTGATTTTGATCTGAATGAGATCATTTTTACGTTATTAGCCTGCAATAGAAGCTGGTTAATAACTGGCT
This sequence comes from Shewanella schlegeliana, assembly GCF_016765635.1. GTDB lineage: Bacteria > Pseudomonadota > Gammaproteobacteria > Enterobacterales > Shewanellaceae > Shewanella > Shewanella schlegeliana. The sequence goes on along the minus strand of NZ_JAESVD010000007.1, from coordinate 167,639 downwards.
TTTCTATTATTAGAGGTTATTTAATTCTAAATAATATGCCGAAATAAACGCCTTGAAGCCGTAGGTTAGAGTGTTATACAGACAAGATGCTTAAAAACAGCTCAAATGGAAATGGTTTCTTAAAAAGGGTTTGACTTATTTTCGGCAGACAGTAATATGTGCGCCAAGAAACGGAGAGGTGGCCGAGTGGCCGAAGGCGCTCCCCTGCTAAGGGAGTATGGGCTTTAACTCCCATCGAGGGTTCGAATCCCTCCTTCTCCGCCATTTCTTACAATAGACAACGATGCGGATGTAGCTCAGCTGGATAGAGTACCTGGCTACGAACCAGGCGGTCGGAGGTTCGAATCCTCCCATCCGCACCATTTCTATTGATGTGATAAATGTTTTTAATGAGCGGATGTAGCTCAGCTGGATAGAGTACCTGGCTACGAACCAGGCGGTCGGAGGTTCGAATCCTCCCATCCGCACCATTAAATCATTTATAGCAGTAAACATTCTATATGCGCGGATGTAGCTCAGCTGGATAGAGTACCTGGCTACGAACCAGGCGGTCGGAGGTTCGAATCCTCCCATCCGCACCATAGAATAAGTTTACCGCAGATATTTTATATGAGCGGATGTAGCTCAGCTGGATAGAGTACCTGGCTACGAACCAGGCGGTCGGAGGTTCGAATCCTCCCATCCGCACCATATAAAATAGTACCGAATTTTGCGCGTGTAGCTCAGCTGGATAGAGTACCTGGCTACGAACCAGGCGGTCGGAGGTTCGAATCCTCCCACGCGCACCATGTTTTGACGGAGAGGTGGCCGAGTGGCCGAAGGCGCTCCCCTGCTAAGGGAGTATGGGCTTTAACTCCCATCGAGGGTTCGAATCCCTCCTTCTCCGCCATCATTCGTACAAAAAACCGCAACTCTGTTGCGGTTTTTTGTCCTAAGAATGATTGTGAAAGTTTTATATGAGCGGATGTAGCTCAGCTGGATAGAGTACCTGGCTACGAACCAGGCGGTCGGAGGTTCGAATCCTCCCATCCGCACCATATAAAACAAATGAGTTTTAGATAGTACCGAGTTTGCGCGTGTAGCTCAGCTGGATAGAGTACCTGGCTACGAACCAGGCGGTCGGAGGTTCGAATCCTCCCACGCGCACCATGTTTTGCGGAGAGGTGGCCGAGTGGCCGAAGGCGCTCCCCTGCTAAGGGAGTATGGGCTTTAACTCCCATCGAGGGTTCGAATCCCTCCTTCTCCGCCATTCATACAAGAAAACCGCACCTAGTGCGGTTTTTTTGTATCTGAAATTTGCCTAAAATCGACTCGCTTGCTATTTCCGCTCTAACCTTCGCTCTAATAATGCTGTTGCTTTGGTATTACAATTACATTGCTACTGTAAGCTTCCCTATCTTAACGATAAAACCTAACTTTCAAAACCCTGTCACCAAGCTGTCCATACGCCAAATCAACGCTGAATTGAACAAATTGAAATCGAGTTAAATCAAACTGCATAAAATTTCATTTCTGTTTTTCTGACGGCTATCTGTTCTTTTTCCTGAATTCATTTTTCCGTAAATACACTGTTAAATTAGAAAAAGTCTCTGCAAAAGCTTGTACATTATCGGATGTATAATTTTGCTGTTGATTTAATGAGAATTTATCACTTCATTCCGGATAATTATCGTTTTTATGGTATGACCAATTTACAACTGACTCGCTATTTTGTTATAGATTGGTTATTGTTTTAATCGGCTTTAGCCCTTTAGCAGTAAATCTGTACCTGAACTGAATAGAATAATTTGCATAACATGTGAATGAGTGGTGAATATTTATTTTTGGGAATCCAATTGTATTCACAACTTCATATCAATGAGAGGAAGAGATGGCTTCAATATCTGAGCAGTTATATGACGCATTGGGGATCATGATACTAGGTATGTCACTGGTATTTGTTTTTCTGAGTATTCTTATTGTTGCGATGAAACTGGTTGCTCTAAAGTTTGGACCTGCGCCTAAGTGTGGTAGTCCCGTTACCGAGAGGCAACCGCAATCGAGTCAATCCGCCGTGAGCCCATTAATGGCTGCGGTAATTACTGCTGCAATTCATCAGCACCGTAAAAAAGCATAATAAAAGTAGGGAGTTTTTGTATGAGCAAGCCATTGGCTTTAACTGATGTTGCCTTAAGAGATGCACACCAATCTATTCTCGCTACTCGTTTGCGTACCGAAGATATGTTACCTATTGCACCGTTACTGGATAAAGTCGGTTTCTGGTCACTTGAGTCATGGGGCGGAGCCACATTTGACTCTTGTATTCGTTATCTTGGAGAAGATCCGTGGGAGCGGATCCGCGAACTGAAGAAGGTGATGCCAAATACGCCACAGCAGATGTTGCTGCGGGGACAAAACCTGCTTGGTTATCGCCACTATGCCGATGACTTGGTACATCGTTTTGTCGAGCGTGCCCATACCAACGGTGTTGATGTATTTCGTGTGTTCGATGCGATGAATGATGTGCGTAATCTCGAAACTGCTGTCAAATCGGTTGTCCAAGTCGGTGGCCACGCCCAGGGCACGCTGTCTTACACCACAAGCCCTGTGCATAACTTAGATACTTGGATTGACATGGCTAAGCGCATAGAAGATATGGGCTGCCACTCGCTATGTATTAAGGATATGGCTGGACTATTAAAGCCTTTCGAAGCATTCGAACTCATTAGCAAAATCAAGTCGCAAACCGATCTAGTTTTGTCACTGCATTGCCACGCGACTACCGGTCTAAGCACGGCAACTTATCAAAAAGCGATTGAAGCGGGTATTGATGTGCTCGATACGGCTATCTCTTCAATGAGCCAAACTTATGGTCACAGTGCTACAGAAACCTTAGTCGCCATGGTTGAAGGCACCGATAGAGCAACGGGTTACGATATGGCGTTGCTAGAAGAGATCGCAGCCTACTTTAGAGTCGTACGTAAGAAATATGCAGCATTTGAAGGCGAACTAAAAGGCATTGATTCACGCATTCTTCGTGCTCAAGTCCCCGGTGGCATGTTGACTAACATGGAGAGTCAACTAAAAGAGCAGGGCGCCGCAGATAAGTTAGATCTGGTACTTGAAGAGATCCCTCGTGTGCGTGAAGACTTAGGCTTCTTGCCTTTAGTTACACCAACCTCTCAAATCGTCGGAACCCAATCGGTGATTAACGTTCTTACTGGCGAGCGCTATAAGTCACTTACTAAAGAAACTGAGGGCGTACTCAAAGGCGAATATGGTGCGACTCCAGCTCCTGTTAATGCTGAGCTACAGCAGCGTGTATTAGCGGGCAGCGAAGCAATAACCTGTCGCCCTGCAGATCTGCTTGCATCGGAGTTAGATAAATTACGATTAGAGCTAAAAGAGAAGGCAGCGGCTGAAGGAATCGAGCTCGCTCAAGAGCTAGATGACGATGTGCTGACTTATGCGCTGTTCCCGCAGATAGGCCTTAAATTCTTGAGTAACCGTAATAACCCCGATGCATTTGAGCCAAAGCCTGAGCTAGCGGCTAAAGCACTTGAGCAAGCCAAGCAGGCTGAGATTGCAGCGGCTAGCAAACAAGGGCCAGAAACCTATACGGTTACTGTGCAGGGGCAGAGTTTTGTGGTTGAGGTCGCCGAAGGCGGGGATATCAGCCAGATCACGCCTACCGAAAATGTGGTGCCTTTTACACCTCCTGTACACGCAGCACCGGTTGTCGATCTATCTGCGGTAAAGCATGAGCAGAATGCGCCTTTATCGGGCAACATCTTCAAAGTGCATGTGTCACCAGGTGATAGCGTGAAAGAGGGCGATGTCGTGATTATCCTCGAGGCGATGAAGATGGAAACCGAGGTACGCGCAGAGGCCGACGGGGTCATCTCTAAGGTTTGGGTGAAAGAAGGTGACGCTGTAGCAGCTGGTAGCCAACTGTTGGCATTAGCTTAGGGGTCATCATGGAAGGATTAATCGCGTTTTGGTCTGAGTCGGGTATTGCTAATTTTACCTCAGGCCAACTGCTAATGATGGGTGTCGGTTGCCTATTGCTATATTTAGCAATCGCTAAGAAGTTTGAACCATTACTGCTGTTACCGATTGGATTTGGTGCGATATTGGCTAACATCCCTAATGGTGGATTTACCGAAGAGGGAGGGCTGCTCTATTTTGCCTACCACGTTGGTATTGAAACGGGTGTATTCCCGCTGCTCATCTTTATGGGGGTTGGCGCGTTAACAGATTTCGGTGCGCTTATCGCAAACCCTAAGATGCTATTGCTTGGCGCTGCGGCTCAGTTCGGTATTTTCGCAACCCTAATTGGTGCGATTGCACTTAACTGGGTACCAGGCTTTGAGTTCTCAATGACCGATGCGGCGGCGATCGCCATTATTGGTGGTGCGGATGGACCAACGGCTATCTTCTTGGCGTCTAAGTTAGCGCCTGACTTGCTCGGAGCGATTGCGGTCGCAGCCTATTCCTATATGGCGTTGGTACCACTGATCCAGCCACCGATTATGCGTTTGCTGACTACTGAGTCTGAGCGCAAAATCAAGATGGAGCAGCTTCGGGAGGTGAGCAAGAAGGAGAAGATAATCTTCCCTATGATGGTACTGGGCTTAACGATTTTGTTCCTGCCAGCCGCCACACCACTGGTGGGCATGTTCTGTCTAGGTAACTTGATGAAAGAGTCGGGTGTGGTCGATAGATTATCAAGTACGGCTCAGAACGAGCTTATCAACATAGTGACTATTTTCTTAGGCTTAGCTGTAGGTTCAAAACTTTCTGCCGAACAGTTCTTGCAGATGGAAACCCTAGGGATCTTAGTACTTGGCGCTGTTGCTTTCTCTATCGGTACAGCAGCAGGCGTGTTAATGGCGAAGCTCATGAGTAAGCTTTCTGGCGGTAAGATTAATCCACTGCTTGGTGCTGCTGGTGTATCAGCTGTACCTATGGCGGCAAGGGTGGTGAATAAGGTTGGTTTAGAGGCCAACAACCAGAACTTCTTATTGATGCATGCCATGGGGCCAAACGTAGCCGGGGTATTAGGCAGTGCTGTCGCAGCGGGTGTCTTGTTAGCCGTACTGGGTTAGCCAAGCTCTCTCAAACGAAAAAAGTCCTGCTCTTTAGCAGGACTTTTTTATGCTGAAACTGTGGCTAAATAGCTCGGGCGCATTTTCTTTGTCGTTATTTTACTATTTAGTGATGAAAAAGTACTAAGACTTAAGGTTTTGTCCCGCAGTGAGCCAGAGCAGAAAGGCGAGGGAAAAAACAATGGTTAGGCTGATGCCGATGATATAGAGAAACCCTGTCTTACCTTGCTTTAAAGGCACACCGTTATAGTTAAGAAACAGAGCCCACGCCAGTGAAAGCAGTATGGGAAGAATGAAGAGTTTTGTCATATCCAGCCACTCCTGAATTATTGGTTTAAAGCAGTAGAATATTGAAAAGTATAAATTAAAAAGGCCGCAATTGCGGCCTTTTTATTCGATGAATCACTCTGTTTAGCTACTGGCCTGCTCTAGCGGGGCATTTTCTTGTGCATAAAACTGCGCTTCATCGAGTTGCCCCTCTGATTTACCTATGACAACTGCTGTCATCATATCGCCGGTGACGTTAGTGGCGGTGCGGATCATATCGATAATACGATCAACTGCTGCGATAAAGGCGATACCTTCAAGAGGTAAGCCGACTACGCCTAAAGTTACCGTTAGCATCACCATGGCACTACCTGGCACACCTGCGGTGCCGACTGACGCTACCGTAGCCGTCACAGCAATTAGCAGGTAGTCAGTCATATCCAGTGATATACCGTAGATCTGCGCAATGAAGATAGCTGCAATCGCAGGGTAAATACCACCACAGCCATCCATGTTCATTGTGGCGCCAAGAGGCAATACGAAAGAGCCATAACGCTTAGAGACGCCCATTGACTCTGTACAGCGCGTACTTGCTGGCAAGGTGCCAAAGCTTGATGCTGTGGTAAATGCTACTATCTGTGCAGGTATTGCCTTACGGAAAAATTGAACAGGACTTAGCTTAGCTGCAAACTTAATTAAGCCACCATAAACGAAGATAATGTGGATGAGTGCAGCAAGATAAATAGCACCGATAAATTTCCCCAGTGGCAGTAGCGTCGATAAGCCATATTCACCAACAACCCAAGCCATTAAGCCAAATACACCGATTGGAGTCAGTTGCAGCACCATGCGAGTGAGCTGGAACATCACCTCTGCGCCAGCCTCGATAGTGCGTTTAAGAGGCTCTGCTTTCTCACCGACTTTGTTAATCGCAATACCGATTAATGCGGCGAAAACGATGATCTGCAATACCTTGCCTTCTGCAAGAGAAGCAAATGGATTGACAGGGATCATATCGAGTAAGACTTGAGCGAAGCCTGGTACATTACGCTCACGCACCTCTGTTGCGACTAGCTCCATCGAGCCGCCCATATCGATCAGCGAACCAATGGTTAAGCCAATGAGTGAGGCAATGGTGCCTGTAAGCATAAACATGGCCAAGGTTTTAAAGCTCAGCCTCTTTAAACTCACTTCAGAGCCTAACGAGGTGATGCTGACAACGATGGCGCAGAAAATAAGTGGCGCAACTAACATCTTAATTGCACTGATAAACAGATCGCCAAGAGGCTTTAATACTGTTGCAGATTCACCGAAAACGACACCGACACCGGCGCCTAATATAAAGGCGGCTAAAACTTTCTGCCAAAATGGGATGTTCTTAATCGTTTGCCACATTATCGAATTCCAATTATTTAATTTTTATCAAGTTACTTTACGGGTGAATCTTTGTTCACTCCAGTGCTAGTTTTAGGCAATCGCTATTAATATTTACATTTAGTTACCCAGTTGCAGCTCATTCTATAGATAGCGATACTGGCATCACAAACCGATTTCGTTATAACTTATCGTGATAAATGAGTTTGTTTTAATAACTTTAAATATTAACCATGTTGCAACATTGTAGGCTTGTTTGAGTGTGACGTGTGAAAAAAAGTGTTAATTCATAAGCTAAGGAACTTACCGTTAGATGTCATAGTCGATAAGTCATAGGTTTTTTGCCATTTTTTGTTATAAAAAATCACAGGTTTAATGGCAAATTAATTCAAGTTTCTATGCTGGTTGTTTTATCTGTAGTAGGTAATACTAGCTGGATTAACAAACAACATGGCCAATGTTTGAAAAAACAGCCAGTTGGAAAAGGAGAGAGTCATTGAAAAAATGGATATTAGCGGCGGCTATTAGTGCTGCATTAATGGGTTGTGCGGGACAGCAACAGAGCGAAACCGTTTTACCACAAGGAGTCACTCTATTAGAAACGGTTAGCTTCAGTGGTGAGCAGGTTGGGATCCCTTATCGGAAATACCAATTGGCTAATGGCTTAACGGTCATCTTGCATGAAGATCACTCCGATCCTTTAGTCCATGTTGATGTCACCTATCATGTCGGTTCTGGTCGAGAACTCGAAGGCCGCAGCGGTTTTGCTCACCTTTTTGAGCATATGATGTTTCAAGGGTCAGAAAACGTTGGTGACGAGCAACACTTTAAGATGGTCACCGAAGCCGGTGGCACATTAAACGGCACCACCAATACCGACCGAACCAATTATTTTGAAACGGTACCCAATAACCAGCTTGAGAAAATGCTCTGGCTAGAATCTGACCGTATGGGCTTCTTTCTGCCTGCATTGACCGAAGAGAAGTTCGAAGTCCAGCGTGAGACGGTTAAGAATGAGCGTGCACAAAGGGTTGATAACCGCCCTTATGGCCGTATGGGGGAACGTTTTAATCAGGCATTTTATCCTCAGGGGCATCCATACTCTTGGCCCGTTATCGGCTGGCCTGAAGATCTGAACCGCGCCGATGTTGAAGATGTGAAACATTTCTTCCAGCGTTGGTATGGCCCTAATAATGCGACCTTAACCATAGGTGGCGATTTCGATGAGATGCAAACGCTCGCGTGGGTGAACAAATATTTTGGCGAGATCCCATCTGGGCCTAAAGTCGATGCACCGAAAAAAGAGTTAGTGACGCTCGATGAGACGCGTTATTTGTCGATGGAAGATAGAGTTCACCTACCGCTACTTCGAATCGGAATGCCAACAGTTTATGCCCGTCATGAAGATGAAGCCGCACTGGATCTACTGTCTAATATTTTAGGTGGTGGAAAAACCTCGTTATTTTATAAAAACTTAGTCAAAGATGGCCTCGCAGTACAAGCCGGCGTGAATCACCCTTGCCAAGAGTTAGCCTGTCAGTTTTCCATGTATGCATTAGCGAACCCTGCACGAGGCGGTAATTTAGCCGAGCTTGAGCAGGCGATGCGTGACTCGATTAAAGAGTTTGAAAAACGCGGTGTGACCGATGACGATCTTGAAAAAGTGAAAGTTAACTTCGAGGCGGGAACCATCTTTGGTCTACAAAGCGTTCAAGGTAAGGTTGCCAGTTTAGCCTTCAATGAGACCTTCTCAGATAACCCCAATATGATTGGGTTCGACTTGGCTCGTTACGCCAATGTCACTAAAGAAGATGTAATGCGGGTATTTAATAAGTACATCAAAGATAAGCCTATGGTGGTGATGAGTGTAGTGCCTCAAGGACAAACAGCGCTTATTGCAAAGGCCGATAACTTCGTAGCACCAGCAGAAAAAATCGCTGCCGTTGCCGTTGAGGAGTTAGCGCCAGCGCCGCAGATTGTTTCATCATTCGATAGAAGTGTTATCCCGGCAGCAGGTCCTGCTCCTGTGCTGACGATGCCTGAGCTTTGGCAAGGTAAACTTGCTAATGATATCGAGGTGATAGGAACTCAAACCAGTGAGACGCCAACGGTAGAGATAGTGATTTATCTCAATGGTGGTCATCGACTACTGGGTGTTAATCAAGCTGGGCTTGCGGGTATGACTGCGGCTATGATGAATGAGTCGAGCCAAAAGCGCAGCGCCGAAGAGCTCACTCAAGCGTTAGAGATGCTGGGCAGTAACGTGAACTTTAGTGCCAGTGGTTATCAAAGCCAAGTGAAGATTTCGTCGCTAACGGCGAACCTTGATAAGACGATGGCGATTGTGCAGGAAAAGCTATTTGAGCCAGGCTTCAAGGCGGCTGACTTTGAGCGAGTCAAACAGCAAAAACTGCAACATTTGCAGCGTGAGCTAACAGAGCCGAACTACTTGGCAAATACCGCATTTAGTGGCTTGCTATATGGTGAAAAGAGTCCATTTGGCGTTAGCAGTGGAGGTTCGCTAGAAACGGTATCGGCAATGACGCTCGATGATATTAAAGCTTTCTATAAACAGCAATACACTGCCGGTAATGCGCAAATTGTCGCGGTGGGTAATCTGAATGAATCACAGATGCTGAGTAAACTTTCGAGTCTTGCGAGTTGGAAAGGGGCTGCCACCCCACTGCCTGAACTTGCCCAGCTACCAAAGATTCAAAGCGGTAAGATCTTTATCCTTGATAAACCTGACGCGGCGCAGTCGGTGATCAAGATAGGTAAGCGTGCATTGCCGTTTGATGCAACAGGCGAGTTTTTTAAGTCTTACTTGATGAACTACCCACTAGGTGGTGCGTTCAATAGCCGGATCAATCTTAATCTGCGTGAAGATAAAGGCTATACCTATGGCGCGAGAAGCTATTTCTCAGGTGGCCCGGAGCAAGGTTTTTATCAAGCAACGGCAAGCGTACGTAGCGATGTGACGAAAGAGGCGTTAATCGAATTTATCAAAGAGATTAATGCATTCCAAGAATCGGGTATGACAGATAAAGAGCTAGACTTCATGAAAAGCTCGATTTCACAGTCAAAAGCACTCGATTATGAAACGCCATATCAAAAAGCAGGCTTAATGCGTAATATTCAGCGCTATAATTTAGATGAAGACTTTAGTGAGCAGCAGAGTGCTATCACCAAGAATATTAGTCGTAATGAATTGAATAAGTTGGCTAAAGAGCAGTTGAACATTGAAGACATGGTGATCTTAGTAGTAGGCGATCGCGCTAAAATTGAGTCTGAATTATCAACACTTGGTTATCCAATTGAAATTTTACAGTTGTAAAAGGTTAAGCTAGGCCATATATCCGAAAGATGGTGCCATGGTTATGGCACAATTCATCGTTTATTAGGCTGGAGTTAATAAACGCGAACTTGGTACGACTTGAAATTTTAGCAAGCTATAACTGGTCTAATAGACCCGTTATTTAGAGTCACGCACTAGAGAATAATATATTGAAATCTTTCAATGAATTAGTTGGGAAGTTGTCGGATCCGTCAAGTCGACAAGCGCTAAAATCGATGCAACGAGGCATTGAGCGTGAAGCGTTAAGAATTGATAAGTCGGGTCATTTGGCGTTGGATAAACATCCTAAAGCACTGGGCTCTGCATTAACACATTCGCGGATCACCACTGATTACAGTGAATCCTTGCTTGAGTTTATTACGCCAGTTTTTAACGATATCGATGAACTCGTTGACGATCTTACTCAGACCCATGCCTACAGTGTGCGTCATCTCAATGGCCAGCGTTTATGGCCAGTGAGTATGCCCTGCTATTTAGGTGACGGGGCCGATATTCCTATTGCTGACTATGGTAGCTCTAACTCAGGTCAAATGAAGCGTTTATATCGAAAAGGCTTAACTTATCGATATGGCGCACAGATGCAGATCATCTCTGGCGTGCATTTTAATTTTTCTGTGTCGGATCAACTCTGGGACAGACTGTATGAGCTATCGGATAGCTCATTAAGCTTAGAAGACTTTATCTCAGAGTCTTATTTTGGCCTTATTCGTAACTACCGCCGCTTAGTTTGGGTGTTGCCTTACCTGTTTGGTGCTTCTCCTGCATTGTGTAGCACCTTTATTCAGGATCCAAAAACCAGCAATTTTCCTTTTGAGGTAATTGGCGATGGTACCTTGTACCTGCCTTACGCAACCTCGTTACGCATGAGTGATTTAGGTTATACTAATCAAGAGCAAGATAACCTAAATATCAGCTACAACAGCCTTAGTGATTATTTAACGGGCATGCAAGCGGCGATAAATATGCCGTCGGCAAACTTTGCCAAAATTGGCGTTAAAGTGGATGGTGAATACCGTCAGCTGAACGACAATATTTTACAGATAGAAAATGAATTTTACTCTCCTATTCGCGCTAAGCGAGTGGCAAAAGGCAATGAGAAACCATCGGAATCTCTGGCTCGTGCCGGTGTCGAATATATCGAAGTTAGGGCGTTAGACGTTAACCCTTACAGTGCGGTTGGCATCGAAAAGTCACAGATCCGCTTCTTAGATCTCTTCCTATTGAATTGTTTACTGCAGCCTTCACTCGCATCTGATGCTGATGAAGAGATTGAAATTGCCGCTAATCTAAAATCAGTGGTGTTAGAGGGACGTAAACCTGGGCTAATGTTGACTCGAGGCGGTGAGCAGGTCGCTCTTGCAAGCTGGTTAGAGAGCTTATTTGCTGACTTAAAAACCATTGCTCAACTGCTTGATGATGAAGGTAGTGATGATTATCAAGTTGCACTGGCTAAGTGGCATAAGGCGGTCGAAAATCCTAATGAAACCCTGTCGGGTAGAATTATGCAAGGCTTGAAAGATGAGCAAATCGATCATAGCCAATGGGTATTGGAGTTAGCCGAGCAGTATCACCAGCAGTTGAAAGCTTATCCGCTAGCAGAGCATATCGATAAGCGATACCAACAGGATGCCGTTGCGTCGCTTGAGAAACAGAAAAATCTTGAGGCACAACCTAGCGTGAGCTTCGATCAGTTCTTAGCAGATTACTTTAAGGTTTAGTTGCGATGACGCAGGGCTTCAAAAGTGTACTAGGCATTACCGCATTGTTATTGATGGTATCGGGCTGTGCTTCACAACCCGATACTGCCAATCAGTGTGGCATTGTTGCGACCTATATGGAGCCCAATCGAGAGGCCGATATTTACCAAGTTGTGGTGACCCATCTAGATGGTAAACCGGTTATTTCTCAGCCTAATTACCGTTTGGCGATAGGAGAGCATACTTTTACGCTTGCTGAGTTAATCGATGCACCGAGTTTGAAAGTTAAGCTTTCAGCCCGCACACCTAAACAACTTACGATTAATGTTGCACATAATCAGCGATATCACATAGGCGCAAAATTTAAAACTGACAAGGTGTATCGCGGCAATGATAGTGACTTTTGGCTACCAGAAGTATGGCAACAAGAAGCCCACGATTGTGAATTTACACCAGCGCAATAGTCATTTTCTTTTATCTTCCTCTAGTTGATTTATAACACAATTCCCCAAACGCTTAATTGCATCTTTAGTCTATCAATGTGACACTGTCGCTTTGCTATTACTGTCTATTGGTACTGTTTTTTATGAAATGGCCTGCATTATTTGCGACTATTATTTTGGCTACTCTGTTGACTGGATGCGCGACTCCTCCGCCAAAAGATCCTGAGAACCTTTGCTCGATCTACACCGAAAATCGTTCTTGGTATAGTGCCGCTAAAAATACCCGAGAGAAGTGGGGGGTCCCAGTTCATGTGCCTTTGGCCATGATGTACCAAGAAAGCTCCTTTAAGCATAATGCTGCGCCGCCAATGGAATACTTTTTAGGTTTTATTCCTATCGGACGTGCCAGTGATGCCTATGGCTACGCTCAGGCCAAGACCATGACATGGGACGATTACGTAAGAGAAACAGGTAACTCTTGGTCGAGTCGCAGCAATTTCGATGATGCCATGGATTTTATGGGTTGGTTTATCTATAAGACGCACAAGATTAATGGGGTATCTAAGTGGGATGCCCGTAATCAATACCTCAATTACCATGAAGGGTGGGGGGGCTACCAACGTAAAACCTACAACCAGAAAGCTTGGTTGATTAAGGTCGCTGGTAGGGTCGATGCTCGCTCTAAACGCTATGCCGCTCAGTACAGGCAGTGTCAGGAAGATCTTGACTCCTCTTGGCTATGGCGACTCTTTTTTGGTTAGCGTCAGATATTTTTGAGAAGACACACAGACTAAAGCCTCTACAAATGTAGGGGCTTTTTAACTCGCTAGGCTTTGTTGCTGCTTACGCCGTTTCTGTTGGTACATGTTGTCATCGGCGGCTTTAAAGCATTGACTCCATTTATGACTGTAGCTGGCAATTCCAAAGCTAAACTTAACTTCAATAGCCTGCTTTCCTGCAGCTTTCTCTAGTGAGTACTGCGTAGCGAGAGCTTGCTGGATCTGGTTAAGCTCATCCTCTATTTGGCTTAAGGGGCCATGACACAGAGCGATAAATTCATCCCCCCCATAACGTGCGACTAGATGCTTTAGGTGCCATTGCTGTTTTAGCGCTGCGGCAAGACGCTTTAACGCCTTATCTCCCGCTTGATGCCCGGTGTTATCATTGATAGCCTTTAAGTTATCTAGGTCCAAAATGACTAAGTAGCTGCCTTGAGCATTATCGATTTGCCACTCTGTCTTTGCGGACTCAAAATGCTGACGATTATACAGCTGGGTTAGGCTGTCGAAATTTGCCAGTTGATAAATTTGGCGTGATTTCTGATAAAGGGCGATGGCATTGGCTGCCTCATGGGTCAAGACTGCGGCAAGATTTCTATCATAATGGCTAAAGGCATCCATCTTTGAACTGTCTAGGTTAAGCATGCCGTAAAGCTTACCATCGATATGAATAGGGCTTGATAATGTCGATTGAATAGGGGCTCGTGGTGCGGTTAATAGTGCCTCCTGATCCTCAGGCGTGAGCGTGCTGTGGCCATTAATACTGGCCATATTATTAATCAGTACGACTCTGTCGCAGCTACCCTTGGAAAACCGGTACTCGAAGGATTGTCTGAGATTAAACTTTATTTTTCTAAGCTTTTCGATGTCGATGCCGATAGTTGACTCAAAATAAAGTGCATCGCTGTCGGGGACGACTCTGATAATTGAGCCCATTTCAGCAGCCTTTACCCCGTTAACGGCTTTGCTTAGCAAGGCATTTAAAAATTCGGACTCATCTTGGTATTGGTTGGCAGTGTTAACCAGCTCGAAGGTCGTATTATTGAGGTGGATCACTTGCTGAAGGTGATTCCAGAGTCGGTTTAGGCGACGTTGATGAAAGTAATGGCTCAGACCGTAACCGATAAGATAGATACAGACTGTAACGATAAGATTGAGTGGAGCACTGATATTTAGGAGGCTTTCCCAGCAGACAAGCAGTAATAGCATGGGGATGCCTAAAAGAATTAGATGGGTTTTCAGACTCAGAGAGTCAATCATCTTTCTCTTTAAAGTATCTTTGATAGAGAGCATGAATATCCTTATTCGTTTAGTAAGGCATCTGCTTGATAGGGCAGCCCAAAAGAAATCTGTGATTTGTATTTATTGCCTGCTTGAAAACTTATCATGTTAATTTTAGTGATAAAAATGCCTAGCAAAGTCGCTCACTATATCAAAACTTAAGTCCCTTGAGAGCTTAGTTTCTGTAGCGGTTCTTTATTATGAGAGCTGGATTACGTTTGTCGGATCCCCCTAGCATAGCTGGCCTAACAATTAAGCATTTTTATGTATTTAATTATGCATGTTAAGTTTTACTGGTTTGTTATACATATGTATGAATAAGTTATTTGCAGTTGAGGACAACCTTAGGGATAATTGCGTCGCAGGCTTGGGGGAAGCCTGTTAACAAACGCGCTAAATTTCATTATAATGCGCGCAAATATAATAATGTACCGCCCTACTCAAGGACTTAAAATGAGCAAACCATTTGTTGCAGTATTAATGGGATCTGATTCAGATCTGCCTACAATGCAAGCCACCCTCGATGTGCTTAAAACTTTCGAAATCAACTTTGAAGCAAAGGTCACTTCAGCGCACCGTACGCCTGCTGCTACGCATGCCTACGTAACAGATGCTGAAGAGCGTGGTTGTAAAGTCTTTATTTGTGCAGCAGGTCTTGCTGCGCACCTCGCTGGCGCTGTTGCGGGTATTACTACTCGCCCTGTAATCGGTGTGCCTGTTGATTGTGGTCCACTACAGGGTCACGATGCACTCTTATCTACAGTCATGATGCCAGGCGGCGTTCCAGTAGCAACGGTTGCTATCGGTAGTGCTGGCGCTAAAAATGCGGGTTACCTTGCAGCACAAATGTTAGCTGTGGGTGATGATGCACTTGCTGTAGCAGTTAAAGAAGAACGTGCTAAGTCTGCTGAAGCCGTTCAAGCTAAAGATGCTGCTCTGCAAGCTAAGCTAGCTTAATCTAACAGGCTCTTGGCCTGTCAATATCAAATGCCGCCTAGTTAATTTCTAGGTGGCATTTTTTATAAGGGAGTTTGTTCTATCTATCTTTCAGTTGTTTCCTTACTGCAAATACTCATTACCCTATCTATTATTCTGCTCGTGACCTAAGCACTTGCAATCTAAGTTAAACTAGACAAAGCTTAGCGGTCGATAATCTGTAAAAATTTATTAGCTAAGGAAGATACCGTGGAGCAACCCTTGCCCTCAGTCGAACCGACCAATGAGGTTGATTCAGATCAAGCCTTGATGTTGCAATATGCAGCCGGCAGTGCTCGAGCGTTTGAGTTACTTTATCGTAAGCACAAAGGTCCGCTATACCGATACTTCGTTCGGCAAATTTACGATCAACAGCTAGCAGAAGACCTCTATCAGGAAACTTGGAGTCGAGTGATAAAGGCCGCTAGCGGCTATGAAACCAGCGCCAAATTTACCACTTGGCTGTATCGTATCGCCCATAACCTGATAATCGATCACGTAAGAGCCGTTAAGCCAGTGAATAGTTTTAGTGAGGTGTTTGAGCCGGAGCAAGAAGCAGATACTCAACTCAGTAATGATGACTTTAATCCAGAAGAGCAGATGTTAGATAGACAAAAATCAACGCTGCTGAAAGCTTGTGTGGCAAATTTGCCACAAGTGCAAAAAGAGGCATTTTTGCTCAATGTTGAGATGGGCTTTACCGCAGCGATTATCGCCGATATTGCAGGGGCAACCCTAGAAGCGACAAAAAGCCGTATTCGCTATGCTTATAAGGGACTTAAGGACTGCGTAGACTTGAAATGGCAAGGGGCTGAACATGACAGATAAAGAGCATGAAGTTGTTGAAGCAGAAATTAAGTCGCTTTATCAAAAAATTGATAAAGAGCAGCCCCCAACTGAGCTTGATGAGCAGATCTTAACAATGGCGCGTAGCCGAGTTGCTAAGCCTGTTCAGAGTCAATCTTTTTGGCGTAAATATCGCTGGCCACTATCTTCAGCAGCCTCTGTGTTGGTGGTAGTGACGCTTTTTGTGATAAATCCAGCGATGAAAAGTGGCGATAATTTAGAGCAAGGCGAGCCTGTGATGATGTCATCTCCACCTAAGCCACAGATGATGCGCTCGATGGACACGCCTAAGCAAATGGATAACAACGTTACTCAGGCTGTGCAGGACAGTGCTCCTGTAGGTGCTGATTTAACGGCGCAACTGGACAATATCGAGCAGCTGATCCGAGATAAAAAGATAGCAGAAGCTTATGACTTGCTTCAGCAGTTGGCTGAGCAGGCACCGCAGTTGCTACAGGCGACCCACCCGTTTAACGAGAGGTATCTTAAGTTGCAAAAAGTGGTGATGTCAGGCCATTAACTGGCGTTAGCATTTATACTGACTGCTATTAATGAGCCTCAGAATAATCAAGCCCGCGATTGCGGGCTTGGTTTTAGGTGAATGCTTCAGATATAGGA
This sequence comes from Shewanella schlegeliana, assembly GCF_016765635.1. Classification (GTDB taxonomy): domain Bacteria; phylum Pseudomonadota; class Gammaproteobacteria; order Enterobacterales; family Shewanellaceae; genus Shewanella; species Shewanella schlegeliana. Next base: position 150,917 of record NZ_JAESVD010000007.1, on the reverse strand, counting down.
CTCGATTTATAACCTTTGTTAAAGCGTTTTGAACCAGTCCCAAATCTCAAGTGAAGTCCCCTCAAAAAGGTCGATACCTAACATAGATTTCAACAAGTAGAGCAGTAGCAAGCCAAAGGCAATAGAGATCAAGATAAATGCAACTATGCTAAGCAGGAAAAGGGCTAACGAAAGCTGCTTCTCTTTGCGACTGTATGCACGTTTATTACGTCCAAACAAAAACACATAGAAAAAGCGCCAGCCAATGAAGGGAAGATAGAAACTGCCACGACTATCTATCATATGCTTCTGCCATCGGTTGTTGATTAATGCTCGTCTTAGGTAGAGTAACTGTGGTTCAGAAAAACTATCGGCGTGGACCTTTGGCATATTCCCCAATGCTCGATTGACCCCAATATCATCTTTTAGCGATGGACGAAGATACTCTGTTGGCATTAATGCTCCATATATTAACGGCGCTAACCTTAAGCTTAGCAGTGATTGATTAGCGGAAGCTAAGCAAGTTTTAGCTTAACTTTACTCAGAGAGATAAACACATTCGCTAATACTTATTTGGTAGTATTTTGCTGCTGTATTATGAAAAGTTTGCTACCTTGTTGCCTCAATTAAGAACAAAAACAATAGGATTGGTAGAACAGATGAAACTCCGTCATTCTCTTGCGTGCTGTATGCTTGCCCTCGGCACGATTAGTATCTCTCCCGCTTTTGCCGCACAATCTGCTGTCAAGCCTGGATACTTTCGTGCGCCAGCATTAAACCAGCAAACCTTGGTATTTACCGCCGAAGGCGATCTCTGGACGCAATCTTTAGCAGACGATAAAGCGATGCGTCTAACAAGCTTACCCGCGCAGGAGTTAGGAGCGACCATCTCCCCCGATGGTAAATTTGTGGCTTATACTGCCAATTACGAAGGCTCGACCGAGGTTTACGTTATTCCTATCGCTGGTGGTCAAGCAAAGAGGGTGAGCTTTGAAAATAGTCGTGTGCGAGTCCAAGGTTGGACTGCCGATGGTAAGGTGCTTTATTCAACTGATAATGCTTTCGGCCCTGCTAACTATTGGGTATTAAGAACGGTCGATCCGGCAAGCTTGATAACAAACGATCTCCCCTTAGCGGATGCGATTGAAGGTGCGATCGATGAGCAAGGTGAGTACCTCTACTTTACACGATTTGGACTACAGACAACCGGTGATAATGCCAAGGTTTATCGCGGCGGCGCTAAAGGTGAGTTGTGGAAATTTAAATTAGGTAGTGAGCAAGAGGCGATATCGCTGACTCAGGCTCACCGAGGCTCTGTTAGACAGCCTATGCTATGGCAGTCGCGCCTCTACTTTATTAGTGACAGTGATGGTAATGACAACATCTGGTCGATGGCGACTGACGGCAGTGATATTAAGCAGCACACTCATTATAAAGAGTGGCAAGTTCGTGCGGCTCGTTTGAATCAAGGCCGTATCGTGTTTCAGCAAGGTGCGGATATCAAGTTGTTCGATATCGCGTCAGGCCAAGATCAGACTCTCGATATTGAGCTCGTCTCTGACTTTGCTCAAAAGCGGGAGCATTGGGTCAAAGAGCCGATGAAGTATGCTACCTCGACACTGTTAGCCCCTCAAGGCGATAAAGTGGTGATCACCGCTCGCAGTCATGTGGCGATAGCGGGCACGGATGGCCAACGTTTAGTTGAAATTGCATTGCCGAAGCATAGTCGAGTTCGCAGCGCGGTAATGAGCCAAGATGGCGCTTGGGTCTATGGTATAAGCGATGCCTCTGGTGAACAGGAGCTATGGCAATTTGCTGCCGATGGTAGTGATAACGCTAAGCAATTGACTAAAGATGGCAAAAGCCTAAGGCTTAATCTGCATCTGTCCCCCGATGGCCGCTACCTTGCCCATGACGACTACGATGGCAACGTTTGGTTATTCGATCTTAAAAAGGGCAGTAATAAAAAAATTATCACCCAAGGCGAAGGCCTCGGTCCCTATGCGGATATCGTCTGGTCTGCAGACAGCCATTTTATCGCTTTAACCAAGGCTGAGATGGGAAAGGCTAGGCCACAAATCGTGCTGTACTCGCTAAAGAAGAATCGCGCTGAATCATTAACGAGTGATAAATATGAGTCTTTCTCCCCTAGCTTTAGCGCCGATGGTGATTGGTTATACTTCCTGTCTAATCGAGAGTTTGTCTCCACTCCTAGCTCACCATGGGGAGATAGAAACTTAGGTCCGATGTTTGATAAGCGCACGCAAGTATTCGCAATTGCGCTAAATGAAGATGCACGCTTTGCCTTTCAAAAGCCCAATGAACTGCTATCTGAGCCACAGAAGAATGGCGATGAGACTGAAACAGAGGTCGAGTGGGATGGCCTACCGAGTCGGTTATGGCAAGTGCCTATTGCTGCAGGTAACTATGACTCGCTGCAGATGGCAAAAGATAAGTTCTATCTACTGGATACATCAAGCAGTGGTAAGTCGACACTGAAAGTGGTTAAGTTCGATGCGCTCAGCCCTAAGGTTGAGACGTTCTCTAAAGATGTTGGCGAGTATCAATTGTCTCAAGATGGCAAAAAATTGTTTATCCGTAAGCAGTCTAAGCAGGGCAGTGAAATGCTGATTGTCGATGCGGGTGATAAGCTACCTAAAGAGCTTAACCATGCCCAAGTGCAAACTAATCTATGGCAACTCGCCATCGAGCCCGCGGCAGAGTGGCAGCAGATGTTTGAAGATGCATGGTTAATGCATAGAGACTCCTTCTATGACAAGAGCATGCGTGGTTTAGACTGGCAAGCCACTAAGGCTAAGTATCAGCCTTTGGTTAATAGACTCACAGACCGTCATGAACTCAACGATATCTTTATGCAGATGATGGGGGAGCTCGACTCTCTGCACTCTCAGGTACGTGGTGGCGATAGCCCTAAAGATCTTAGTAAAGCCAAATCTGCAAGCTTAGGGGCACGACTGGAGCAAACTAAAGCGGGCGTTGTGATTGAGCATATCTATCTGGGCGATCCCGAATTACCCGCACAAGCTGCGCCATTGATGCAGATGGGGGTTAACGCAAAAGTGGGTGATGTGATTGTGGCTATCAATGGCAAGAAGCTAAGCAATATTGCCGATGTGACAAGGCTTTTACGTAACCAAGATGGAAAGCAGGTATTGCTAACGCTTAAGCGTGGCAGTAAGGCTCACCAGACCATAGTTAAACCAGTTACGGCATCTAAAAACGCCAAGCTCCGATATATTGACTGGGTGCGTCATAATAGCGATGAGGTGGCTAAAAATAGTGACGGCAAGATAGGTTATCTGCATCTGTATGCTATGGGCAGCGGTGATATCGCCAGTTTTGCCCGAGAGTTTTACGCTAATGTCGATAAGGATGGTTTGATTATTGATGTGCGCCGCAATCGTGGTGGCAATATTGATAGCTGGATCATCGAAAAGCTACTGCGCCGAACTTGGGCATTCTGGGCACCGACCCATGGCACGCCATCGGGTAACATGCAGCAGACCTTTAGAGGCCAGCTGGTGGTGTTGACCGACCAGCTGACTTACTCAGACGGCGAGACCTTCTCGGCAGGAGTTAAGGCGCTTGGCATCGCGCCTTTAATTGGTAAGCAAACAGCAGGTGCAGGAGTGTGGTTATCTGGTCGCAACTCACTAACGGACAAAGGTATGGCCAGAGTTGCCGAGTACCCGCAATATGCGATGGACGGCAGTTGGATCATCGAAGGGCGCGGTGTGAGCCCTGACATTGAGGTCGATAACTTACCCTATGCAACATTTACTGGCCATGATGCGCAGTTGAATAAAGCGATTAGCTACTTAAAGGATGCTCTGCAAGCGCAACCTGTTCAGGAGTTAATGCCAAAGCCGATGCCGGCCAAGGGCATGGCTGAAGACGTTCATAAGGCATTTAAAATATAAGTTAAACTGATCTCTATTATATTGAAATCAGTGTAGCTTCATTGTATGGGCGTTATTAGTCATTAGGCTACTAACGCCCATTTTCTTATTTATGCTGTCAACCTTGTTAATGTTCACTCATCATTATTAGTCTATTCTCTTAAGTGCTTTTGTTGATAAAAGGTTTGCTAAATATGTCAATAAAAGTATTGAATGTTAACTGTTTAAGGCACTAAACTGACTAAAAATAGTTCAATGATAGTGTGTTTATCGACACTAATATTGAACGCTTGTACTAATGGCAATTCGGTACAGGCTTATCGGCGACTAAAGGGATGAGTATGACGGAAGAAAAGGGTGTGAGCTCGAGTGAAGCAGCTAGTAGCGAGCAGAGTAAAGAGGCCGAGCAGACTGAAAACAAGAAAAACACAAAAATTCGCAAAGCGACCAATATCATCTTAATCGTAGTCAGCTTTTTATTTGTGTTTCACCTTATCGCAGATAGATTTATTCCCTCAACCGATCTTGGCCGTATTCGCGGCTATGTCGTCCCTATTAGCCCTCAAGTATCCGGTGAGATAATCGATATCTTGGTGGAGCCGAACACCCTCATAGAGCAGGGGGATGTACTTGCCAAAATTAACCCACAAGATTATGAAATCGCGCTGCATCAAGCAGAACAATCACTCAAGAAAGCTGGACAGAATGTCGGTGCCCAGACCGCCAATGTCGCAGCCGCTCAGGCAAAAGTCACCAATGCTCAAGCAAACCTGAAAAATGCACAAGTTCAGTCTAAGCGTATTTTTGCTATGGTCGACAGAGCCGTGATGTCACAGGCCGATGCCGATAATGCTAGAGCCGAATTGACTAAGGCTGAAGCGGGCGTCGCGAGTGCCAAAGCCGATCTTGCGAAGGCGCAGGAGCGTTTAGGGGCTGAAGGGGAGAATAATACTAATGTTAAGTCTGCCCTATTAAGCTTAGAGAAAGCGCAGCTGGACTTAGCTCGTACATCAATCACAGCACCAACTGATGGGGTAGCGTCAAACTTCAGGCTAAAAGAGGGTATATACGCCAGTGCAGGGCAGCCTGTGATGACCTTTATCTCCTCGGAAGATGTGTGGATTGAGGCTTACTTTAGAGAAAACAGCTTAGGCAATATGAAGCCAGGCGATGACGTTGAGTTTGCCCTCGATTATGCACCTGGAAAGGTCTTTAAGGCTAAGGTTGGCAGTATTGATTACGGCATTGACTGGGGCCAGAGCGAACAAACAGGCAAATTGGCACAGGTATCGGGTCAAACTGGCTGGTTACGTCAATCTCAGCGCTTCCCCGTTACTATTGTACTGCCTGCCGATGAAGCTGTAGGGCTAAGGCGTGTCGGTGGCCAAGCCGATGTGATTGTCTACACCAGCGACAACAGTATCATCAATTTATTTGGTAAGTTCTGGATCCGCATAGTGAGCTGGTTCTCCTATGTCAGATAGCAAACGAGCTGATAGTTCACTTTCTGCTTCTAATGCAGCAGAAGATGTAACACAAGAGACGATTTATACTCGTAGGGTACTGCGCTTCACCCTTGGAATTGGTCTCGCGGTTGCCGTGTCTGCTATTTGGGCTTGGCCGCTTGCGTTTATTGTACCTGTGTTTGTGGCGAAGTTTTTGGTTGATAGGCAAGAGCCCACAATGCAGACTGTGTATGAGCTGCTTATCTCTATGATCTGTACCATCGGCTTAGCTTGGTTGGTGAGCTTTGGTCCGACTCATTATCCTATGGTGCTGCTGCCATTGCTCGCCATGATGATGTTGTGGGGCTACTACCTGTTTAGCGACCCTAAATGGAACTTCTTCGCCACTATTTTCATTGTGGCAACGCTGTTACTGCCTTATTTGAGTTTACTGCAACCGGGAGCCGCGATATTAGTTGGCGTGGGCTTAAGTTTTTCAGGTGTCGTCGCTGTGGTTATCTTTGCGTTACTTCACGCCTTGTTACCTGATCTCTCACCTAAAAAAGAGCAATTAGCGGATGCTCAACAGAGCCATGATGAGCGAACTCATGAGGCATTTCGCGCATTAATCATCGCTTTTCCTGTGATCTGTTTTTTCTACTTCTTAGAGATCTCAGGCGCGCTGTTGACCATGATCTTCATCGCGATCCTGTCTTTGCAGGCAGCTGGAGCAAAAAGCGTAAAGGTGAGTCTGTTTCTGCTGGTCACCAATGGTATTGGTGGCGCCTTAGCGGTCGTGTTTTATAACTTACTCACCATAGTACCTGAGGTCCAATTTTATATCGGCATGTCGATGTTAGCGGCTTTGTTCTTTGGACAGAAGATCTACGCCGACCCAGCTAAAGCGCCTTTGTATGCCGGTATTTTATCGGCACTATTGGTGGTTGTCGGTTCTACGGCATCGTCAACGGATAAAGATGTTGCAGTGAATTTTTATCTTAGGATCTTACAGCTATTTTTAGTGGGCGTTTATATGATTTTTGCCTCTTTCTTTTTAGAGTCCAGAGATTGGAAGTTTCTAAAAAAGCGCAATAGCTTATAAAGCAAAGCCGTGGGGTAACCCCTTTTTATAGGTAAAAAACAACTCGTTTAATAATGATGTCACCAGATGGCAATCAATAGGTCGTGATAAGCAATAACATGGAGGCCATTACTTACAGTATGAGGCTGTCGATAACTAGGTTGTTTATAAACAATCTTGATTAATTGACTATGCGCCTCAGAGATAAAGCTTGATAAAGGATTGGTTAAGCAACATTGTGATATATAACTGAATCAATAACTTGGTTCATATGCTATATGTTTAATGGCGCGAAATATTAATGAATAGCTGTGACAGAGAGTGCATTGGCACTCATTATTTATCGATAAGGATGAAACTATGTTTCGACTAAGCAAACTAAAACTAGCAGCAGTAGCCCTACCTGTACTACTTGTGGGTTGTGCGACAGGTGATACCCCTGAAGCTAAGAAAATGCATGCTAGAGAAGAGACTCAGGCTGCACTACAGGAGATCTATACGGAGCATCCTGCAGCTAGAACTGCAGTGGCTAACTCCGTAGGTTATGTGGTGTGTACAGGCAGTAATAGTTATCTGTTTGCCTTATCGACGGGTGGCGGGATCTGTGTACTACACGAAGGTAGCAAGCTCTCTTATTATCGTTTCGCAACTGGCGGTGTCGGCGCGGGAATTGGCTGGAAGCAGATGGCGTTTGTACAAGCCTTTACTCAGCGTGATGCATTGACTCGTTTTAAAGAGTCGGGGTATGAAGGTCAAGCGCAAGCAGAGGCGAGTGCCGAATATGAGGGCAGCGGCGAGCAAGCTTCGGCAAACCAGTCGGTTGATGTGTCTGGTGTGAAGACTTATCAAGTGAACTTGATGGGCGCTGCAGCTCAAGCCACTGTACAAGGATACAAGTACTGGGAAACCGATTTTACCGATGACTTCGTAGAAAATGACGGTTAGCACATAAGTTATCTCAATAAAAAAGCTAGGTTATAACCTAGCTTTTTTATATTTGAACTAGCCTCATTCGCAGATGTGCTTGACGCTTCTCTGAGAGATACCCATTACATTTAATATGAACTACTTAATGAAAAGTAGATTTAGTATTTAATTTCAAACTGAGTTTCAGGGCTTAAGCTATTAGCGATAAAGCAGTTGCTGTGGGATTTTTCGTGGATCTTAGTAAGCACTTCTTGCTCAACTTCTGTGGCGAACTCGATCTCCGGACGTAGGACTATCTTACTCACAAAGATTTTGCCCGCCTCATTCTTGCCGAGTTCTGCATAAGCATTATCTTGATAAGAGATGATGGGGAGGCGTTTTAAGTGTGCAATTGTCAGAAAGGTTAGCATGTGGCAGGAGCTTAGCGCTGCGAGTAGACTTTCCTCTGGGTTAACATTGGCCGCATTGCCACTGTATTCTGGTGCAGATGAGGCTTGGATCTGCTGACCGCTACCAAAACTAATCTGGTGGTCACGGCAAAAGTTTTGGGGATCGGTAATAGGCTCCTCAGAGGCGCTCCAACTGAGGTTGATATTAAAAGTCATACTGTTAACTCTTCTAATAGATGAATATGCAAATACATGGCTAATGACTAGGGGGGAAGTGGTTTAAGCTAACTCTTTAAGTCAATACGTTGCAACTGCAAATAACTAAAGCGGAGTGTACTCTTAGAAAGGAGGCTGCAGCTTGATTTTAATCAACTGCATGAGTTTACTTTGGGGTGTTCTTTGGGGAATAGCTGCTTAGTGACATAGCGAATTCCAGCTCTGCTTATGCTTATCGTCCACTTAAGTTGTTATAAAATATCTGAAATTACTAGGTGTTGTTGCTTTCTTGGTTAGTCTCTACATAAGTTTGCATACTTGCTATCTGCTGTTGCTGAGCCTTAGCGTTCAGTGTTGCAGCGCGAGCATCGTCATTGTTTGATAGGTAGTAAACCGTTGCAGGGGAGACGTTATTGTCACGGCCTGTGGCAATATTCGCCATGTCAGCATAGATCTGGTACTGCATCTTCGCTTTTTTAAATTCTACGTAACCTTCAATCTTTTCCCCTTCGTTAGGTCGCTTTGGCTGTGCAGGGAGCGTTTGTGAAGGATTGGATTCAAGGGCTTGGTTACATAGCGCAATAGACTTGGCACTAAGGGTGACGGTATCGGTTTGCAACACTGCAGCATTGTTTGGTTTGGGCGCTTGCTGCCTGTGTGGTGAACTTGGACTGACTTGTGCTTGGCTATTTGAAACAAGGCCATTTGAAACAAGGGGATTTGATATCGGCGGATTTGAATCAAGCATGAAGTCTCCAAGTCAGTCTTTTATGAGGTTCACCTTAGCGCTTACTTGCTGTATGTAAGCTGAATCATGTAATTTTTGTTAGGTTCATTAAGGGTATAGAGAGTGAAAAAAGCCTTTCGCACTAACTTAACAGTAACGCAAAAGGCTTTTTGATGATGTGGCTTTGAGAACCCAGAACCGCTTATTTAGCTGTTCTGTGGTTAACGCTAATCAGATTGGCAATATGCTTACTGACTATGTTTTAGTGAACGTCCAGTTATCGTTAATTTAATCCGATCAAAATAGAGCTAAATAGGGTACTCAATGCCATAGAGTACGGTAAGAACTTAGCTCGATAGCTCAGCATTAGAATGACCAATAGCCCTGCAAAAGAGAGTAAACCAAAGAATAAAATGCTGCCGTAAGCGGCGCCGAGGTTTGCTATACATCCCCAATAAGTGCCTGCGATGGCTAGCCAACCGGCGATATATAACACTTTAGCCTGTACAGGGCTTGGTGCGCTGCCAAAAGTGTCCCGATAGTGGGAGAACATGGCTAGAGCTAGTAACCCAAATGCGAGGTAGCTAAATCCTAAAAGACTTATGATCACCGCTTATATTCCTTCTTTTGTCGCTGATGAGGCATCGACATTAACTTGACAGCTTTTAGTGGCTGTACGTACTTTTCTTTTTGGTGTGACAGCTTGTTTGGTAACTAGTTTCCTACGAGCGAAAAAGAGCGACATCCCGATAAATACACACATTAGATCAAAGCCCACTAATGGCCATTGGCTTTGAGTTATATTGCTTAATAGGTGACTGCTGGAGGTCAGCGCATTTAAAACTGGGATTGCGACTAAACTTGTTGCCGTTACTGTTATGACAAGGCGCCAAGCGGCTAGTGTTCGGTTTATACAGGCTAATAGTGCCACACAGGCGAGGGCGATAAAGAAAGTATTCACTTCCCATTGTGCACGGTTAACCATATCCACAGGTAATAGTCTGTTAGCATAAAAGAAAGCGGCTGTCGCAAGTGGTAGACCTGTAATAAATGTCAGGTTGAGCCCCTCTACTAGGCGTAAACCAAGGCTCGCTTTAGCGCCTTGCTTGATCTGCTTTTGCTGTTTCTGGCGAATTTTCACCGCCCAGAGCAATGTCCCTGTTGTGATCATGGCGCAGCCTAAGAGTCCGCAGATGAAAAACAGTGCACGCAGTATTGGCTCGGCAAAGCGTCCAGTATGCAGGGCGATAAGCGTGTCGTGGGTATTACGCACACCTGAGTCAGGTTCTATACCTGGGCTGAGTAATTCGCCGTTGGTGCCATTAAAGATAATCGCAGTTCTTCTATCGGTAACGGCTTCACCAGTCTCTTTGTAAAAGTTAACTCGGCTGTTTTGATCGCTTGGGTTATTGATTACCACTTGTTTTAGCTGTGCCTCCCCCCAGATGCTCTTAACTTGGGGAAGTAATGCGATCAGAGATACAGTTTGTGCCTCAACGCCTATAGGCTTTACGAGTACTCTACTCGGCCTAAGCTCCTTACTAAACGCCTTAAAATCACCATCGTAGGCAGTGAACACGCTCCATGGCATATACATCACCATCAGTGTTACAAGGCCTGTGTAGGTGATCATTAGATGATAAGGCAGGGCTATTACCGAGCTTACGTTATGGGCGTCTAGCCATGAGCGACTGCCTTTGTTACGTCTAAAACTGAAGAAGTCCTTGAAGATCCGTTTATGAATAACGATGCCACTGATCAGCGCTACAAGCATAAACATGGTACAGAAACCAATAATCCAGCGTGCAGCTTTTGCCGGCATGTAATGGAGGTCGAAATGCAGACGATAGAAGAAGTGCCCACCTTTAGACTCACGCACCTCACTGATTAACTTATCACCTTCAATTGGCGCGATATGTTCAATAAACTTACCGCGACGTTGCCCCTCTTCTGGCTGTGTTTGCCAGCCGTAGCTCATATAGGGTTTACGATCTGTAGGGAAGTTGACTCGCCAGTCACGTGCATCGGGGGCATGTTCAGTTAAATAGTGTTGAGCACGCTCAAGTTCATTAGCAACTTGGCTAGCATCATATGGCTGGATCACGTTTTTATGGAGTTCAGGTTTACTCCATAGCGTTATTTCATAACGGTAGTAACTCAGGGTACCCGCGAAAAATACCAGCAATAATACCCAGCAAACGAGCAAGCCAACCCAGGTGTGCAGCCAAGTCATGCTGCGAAAAAATGTCTCTTTCATTGTTTAACCTATCGCTACAACAAGCAGATAAAAAAGGCCACTAAGTAAAAGTAGGTCGCTCAATGCGCGCCAATGGTTGCGTACACTAAATGCCCATATCCCAGCTGTAGCGTAAACTGCAAACGATAGCATCATTGCCGTTAATACATTGTCTATCGCCGAGAAGGGAAGGGTTACGGCAAGCAAACCTGATACTGTGGCGGCTAAAAGGTAACCTGCAAAAATAGCGGAAAATACGCGAAAGCCTATCTTTAGTCTGTTTGAGTCCAGTGTTTTAGGTAAGGTTATTTTTGTTGTTTGCACTTCTAGGTACACCTAATTTAACTTGTAAGTTTGAAGCAGCTAAAAAGATAACGGCATTCTACATTAAAAAATGCAATTGAGAACTGTTTTCATTCGTGTTTAGTTGTTTGGATAACAAACTGCGATATAGCTCTCAAATGTGTTGTTTACTCAAGGAGTGCTAGGGAAGTAAGGATTGCTTAAATCTGAGTGATTTTCATCCTGGTGAATGTAATGATTTTTGCTTGTAAGTGTCTGATTAGAAGTAGACATCAAAATAAAATTAAATTTATTTGAGCAAAGAGTGATAAAAATCAAGCTAAAGCAAATTTTTTTGTCTAAATTAGTAGAGGAACAACGAGATTAGATTGCTGTTTACTAATGCACCGTATCCTTATGAATGCCACTATTAGCTTATGTTTTAACCATGGTTAAGTGTTTGCTTGATTAAAACTATTAATATAACAAAATATGTCTTTCCCCTATACAGACTGGGCTGCAGCGATTTTTAAGAATGATTTCCTCAAGTTTTTGTATAAATTATTTTTAATAAAGCTTGTAATTTAAAGCGAAAGCCTCAAATGTAATAGGTAAGAAGTCATTGTAAAAAGGAAAACCTATGAAAATAAATCTTTCTGGTCACCACGTTGATGTTACAGACGTAGTAAGACAGCATGTCCAAGAGAAGTTTTCGAAGATAGAGAGTCATTTTCCAACCCTGATCGCCCTAGATATTATCATTTCTAAAGAGCATGGCGAATTCCAGGTTGAAATTAGAACCAATTATGAAGGAAGCCGTATTTCCGCGTCTGGTAATGATCCCGTTATGTATCCAGCGATTACCAACGCAGCCAAAAAACTCGATGCGGCACTAAAGCATCGTAAAGGCCAACTGAAGGCAGACTTACATGCCAAGCCAGTTGTGACGACACCTGAGATTGCACATGAGAAAGTTCAAGAGATGAACTTAGTCTAATCTCCAAAGCTAAAATTTTTGTCACCAGACATATAGATATAAGCCCTCGTTACCAAGCGGTAACGAGGGCTTTTTTTGAATGAAAGATTTCTAATTACTGTTTCCTATAACCTGCTGTTTGAGATTGCAGATGTTCGGCTTTAAAACGGCATAGTTTGATAGCTATGCCGTTGCAATGACTCGCAACGCTAATCGCTTTCCGCCTTGGAAAACTCGGTATGATTTTCCTTGGGTGGCGGGGTCCAACTTCGCTCCGCTTTCGAGTAGCTACGATAGCGCTCATCTTTCATTGCCGCACTCAGAGTTTCTTCAAGCTGAATAAACATGTCACGGTAATGCACTAGGTATTTATCGTCTTCAGTAAACTGTTTCCATGCTTCATATAGGGTGTCTTTATGGGTTGTTTCTGTCTCATAAAAGGTTGCCCGCTGCTGCTCTGCCTTGAACGGATGTACACCTAATCTTATCAGCGCATGCTTTCCTAGATTGAGCGCCGAATGGAAGGTTTCACTTACCATAAAATCAGCTCCAGCATTACGTAGGCGATAGAGGTGTCTTCGGTCAAATGCACGTGCCATCACAATCACATGGGGGTGGGTATGCTTGATATATTCGACTAAGGCTACGGCGCGCTCAGGGTTATCGATCGCCACCACTAACATCTTAGCCTGCTCAATACCTGCGGTATGGAGTAGATCCGGTTGGGTGGCATCACCGTAATAGCTCTTAGTGTTAATTTTCCTTAGGTTTTCGATCTGCTGAACTTCATGGTCAAGAACCACGGTTTTCACGCCATTGGTTACCAACAGACGGTTAACTATCTGTCCAAAACGGCCCACCCCGGCAATAATCACCGTGCCTTTTTCATCGATATCATCAGGCTCGCGAGTATTTTCTGTTTTTTCATATCGAGGTAATATCACCTTATCAAACAGGATAAATAGCCCTGGAGTGAGGAACATGGAGATGGCTACAACCAGTGACAGCAACTGCGCGAGTTCGGTGCTGATAACATGGTTTTGCACGGTATAGCTAAGTAGTACAAAGCCAAATTCACCGGCTTGCGCTAGGCTCAAGGCAAATAGCCAGCGGTCACTGCCCCTGATCTTAAATATAAAGGCCAGTGCCAGTAATACTAAGGCTTTGATCAGAATAATCCCTGCGGTCATCGCCATTACAGGGCCAATATTGCTGATAAGCACATCAAAGTTTATGCCTGCGCCCACTGTGATAAAAAATAGCCCGAGTAATAGCCCCTTGAATGGTTCGATATTGGACTCAAGTTCATGCCTAAACTCACTGTTAGCGAGCACAACGCCCGCAAGGAAGGTGCCTAGTGCTGGAGACAGGCCGACAAGGCTCATAAGCGCAGCAATGCCGATAACGAGCATCAGTGCCGTAGCGGTGAAGATTTCTCTCAGCCCTGAGCTGGCAACATAGCGAAATAGCGGGCGACTTAAGTAATGGCCGCCAACCACAACGCTGGCAATAGCCATCAAGACCACAATACCGTAAGCCCAGCCCGGCAGTCCCGCTACTAACGACAGCTCCTCATGGTGCTCGGCTGCACTACTGGCAACAGATTGCGCTTTTTCAACTAATTCAGGCAGAGCCAGCAAAGGAATAAACGCCAGCATTGGGATCACGGCGATATCTTGAAACAGCAGCACCGAGAAGGCATTTTTCCCTCCCTCTGTCTTGGTTAAGTTTTTCTCATTAAAGGTCTGCAATACGATTGCGGTCGACGATAGCGAAAAAATCATCCCCACTGTCAGGGCAATAGTCCAGCCGTAGTCGAAACTTAGGGCGATGCCCATCACGACTAAGGTAGATAGACCCACCTGCAGGCCACCTAAGCCGATAAGCTTATTACGCATATCCCACAGCATTCTAGGCTCAAGTTCGAGGCCTACGAGAAATAGCATCATCACCACACCAAATTCAGCAAAGTGCTGCAAAGTGTTGGTTTCAGCGCCCACAAGACCAATAATCGGTCCTATCACAACCCCCGCCATTAAGTAGCCCAGCACTGAACCCAGACCGAGTCGTTTGGCGATGGGCACCGCAATTACGGCTGCGCATAAATAGATAAAAGCTTGAATAAAGTAAGCTGTCATAATTAGTGATCCTGGATCAGCTGGTCAAGGTGGCCATTGAGTTTTTCGAGTGATTGCGCCAGTTCGATATCCAACCTGTCTTCACTGAGTGCTCGGAGTGTTCTCACCCACTTTTGAACATGAGTGTCCACACGATTCTCTTCGGAGGCGCTTCGGGCGCAAAATAGCGCAAAGGGAGCTAAGAAGCTCATGCCTGTTAAGTTGGCCATCTGCTCAAGGGGCCGTAGTAGCTCTCTTAAAGTGAAGTGATTATAGCCATCATGTTGGTAAGCAGACTCACTGCCTCCGGCGCTAAGGGCGCACAGAAAGGTCTTTCCGCATAGGGTTTTACCCTTAGTCCCGTAAGCGAAGTTGTACTCTAAAACGAGATCTTGCCACTCCTTTAAAATGGCAGGAGTGGAGTACCAATACAGTGGAAACATAAAGACCACGATGTCGTGGTCTCTGAGCCTTTGTTGTTCTTTGTCTATGTTGATCCTAAAGGTGGGATATTCACCATAGAGATCAACCGCGGTCACGTTTGGCTGTAATTGGGTCGCTTTAAATAGAGGGGTATTGATTTCGGAGCGTTCTTGGGAGGGATGTGCATAGAGCACGAGGATTTTTTTTGCAGCGAGTGTCATTTTTCATCCAGCCAGTTGACATAACAGATTACTATTTAATCTAGCATAGACAGCAAGATGCGCTAACTGTTTTTGGGAATTTAGATGGCTTGGTTTTACTAGCCATGACAGACTTATATACACCACTTGAGTTAGAATTCTTCTAGATTTATCCAGTGCCATCTGGGACAGGGGGAACGAGGCGGACTAACCCAATCTAGCATGATTGTTTGCACTTAGTGCCAGTAGATGTATGCTGTTATCAGAAGAACCTACTCAAAAAGATATAGTTTTAAAACAGTTAGATAGCTACATGAGTCACAGAAGCTATAATCAGAGCAGATAGTGATTGTTATCGCGAGTGGGCGCAGATAAACTAGCGTAAAGTTAAAGCTGTATTTAAGATGTTTGTTTTGTTGGGGTAAAATTATGCTAAATATTGACGATCCTGCTGCAAGTGAAAAAATCCCCGCTATTTTTCGCTTAGGGTTCAGGCCTTTCTTCTTAGGCGGTGCAAGTGTTGCTATGCTCTTCGTGCCTTTATGGTTACTCACCTGGTTCTATCCTCAATACAGTTTATTCCAGACTGACTTTTGGGTAAAAGTCGTTCCGCTGTGGTGGCATCCCCATGAGATGTTATTTGGCTTTGCGCTGGCAATCGTCTGTGGCTTTTTGCTCACGGCGGTTCAAAACTGGACGAACCAGCCAGGTATGAAAGGCTGGGCCTTGGCGCTGACGTTTGCTTGCTGGTTATTGGCTAGATTGACCCTATTGCTGCCAGTGTCTATTCCGCTGTGGCTACCCGCGCTGCTGGACTCGTTATTTTTAGGCTTGACTGCCATTAAGCTTTGGCGCTGCATCTATAAGGTTAAGCAGTGGCACAATATCGGCTTTCCCATCATGTTATTTGTGGCGATGCTGATTAATCTTTTAAGCTATTACGCCTTGAGTGAGAGAGACTTTTCTCTGAGTCAGCAAATTTGGCAGTCGATGTTATGGTGGTTAGGGCTGCTGATCACTATAGTCGGTGGACGTGTTATTCCCTTCTTTACCGCCATTCGCATAAAGGAGACTAAACCTGAGCCTATCGCACTGCTTGATAGAAGCTTAATCGTTATTATGGTGGCCTTAGTTGTGCAGGCGATTACTCAGGTGATGCCTAAAGAGGTGGAGCAAGGGTTACTGTACCTTGCTGGTGGATTACATTTGCTGCGTTGGTCGCGGTGGCACCCTCTTAAGACACTAAAAGAGCCGATGCTTTGGTCGCTGCAAGTCTCATATTTGCTGTTACCAATAACATTATTAGCTATGGCTTGGAGCATTGATGATGCCATGGCCTATCGCCATCTATTGCACCTGTTCGCCATAGGCTCGTTAGCCGGGATATGCTTATCAATGATCTCCAGAGTTTCCCTTGGCCATACGAGTCGCAATATTTATGAAGGCCCTAATATGGCGTTAGCCTTTGCTTGTCTACCAATAGCGGCAATATTACGCGCTGTGATGCCGATTGTCGCACCAGAGCAGTACCAATTATGGTTATGGCTCGCGGGGGGATTTTGGTCGTTAGCTTTTGCTATGTTTGTATTCAATTACGCCTCGATACTTTCTAAACCGCGTATCGACGGTAGACCTGGATAGGTTTCATGCTTAAACGAAAAATTGATTGATAAGAAAACGGGTTGATAAGAAATAGCTCAGTAAAAAGAACATAAGGTTGATAGAGAAATAAATGACAGTAAAAAATCTGATAAAAATTGCCGGGTCGATATCTTTAGCCTTGCTAATGCCGATAACGAGTGTGCAAGCAGAGGAAAACGCCAATGCACAGACTGCAGGCGCCCAAGCGCAGCAGCAACGCGATAAAGCGCTAAGGGCTAAGTTTCCAGTGCAGTATGAGAGCTGGCAGGAGACCTCAGAGCAAGCCGAGCGTGAAGATATGCTTGCCAGTTACCCTGCGGCCATTATTTTATGGGCAGGTTCGTCATTTGCAAAAGAGTACAACAGTCCTCGTGGTCACCACTTTGCAGTAGCTGATGTGACCCACACGTTACGTACAGGTGTGCCGCCAGCTGCGGGAGAAAAGGGGTTATCGGCCAGTTGCTGGACCTGTAAGACCCCAGATGCTACAAGGCTGATGAAAGAGCTAGGTGTAGAGGGCTTCTCTGGGAAGAACTTTACCGACCTAGGGACGGAGATAAACAGTGTCGTGTACTGCACCGACTGTCATGTGGATGGTAAGGCGGAGCTGGCTTTACCGCGCCCTCACGCCCAAGATGCGATGGCCAAAGTGCACCTACCTTTCGATAAGCAAGACGCCAGTATGCAAGGCGCGCAGGTTTGTGGTCAGTGCCATGTGACTTACTACTTCCAGCCGGAACGCAGTGATAAGGTCAATATCCCTTGGATCTTTGGTAACAATGTTGACGATATCGAGAAGTACTATGATACCCGTCGTTTCTACGAGTGGATCCACCCTATCTCGAAAACCCCGATCCTAAAGGCGCGTCACCCTGAGTTTGAACATTGGGTGAAAAGCGAACATGCCGAGGCAGGAGTAACCTGTATTACTTGCCACATGCCTGAAGAGACAGACGATAAAGGCAATACTTTTACCAGCCACAAGGTGAGCAAAGCGCTGGATCATTTTGATTCGGTTTGCCAAAACTGCCATAAGAGCGAAAAAACCATTATCAAGTCTCTTGAAAACAGTAAGGCGGCAATTGATGCCAAGGCTCGAGAAGTAGAAGGCTTGTTAGTTAAAGCTCATTACGAGGCCGCTGCGGCGTGGAAGGCGGGCGCTACTTGGCCATTGATGAATGATGCCATTATGGCTATTCGTCACTCACAGTGGCGCTGGGACTTTGCCATGGCGTCCCATGGTTTATATGCTCACAACCCGAAAGAGGGCCATGCACTGCTCGATATGTCGATTAAACAGGTTAACTATGCTCGAGAATCGTTAGCCGAAATCTTGAAGATGTTCGCTGTGACTAAGGTTGATTATCCTGATATTAGCAGTAAAGAGTCAGCCCAAGCCGCTGTCGGAATTAAGCTTGATAAGCTGACTGAAGATAAGCAGCAGTTTATTAAACAAGAGGTCGATAAGAACTGGTCAGAAGTGACTCGTTACGGTTACTAATCGCTTTATTAACATGACTTAAGTTCGTGACTCGTTTTAAAGGCTCAAAGGATCTCCTTTGAGCCTTTTTTATCATCACCATTCCTAGATAACAGCTACAGATAACAGCTACAGATGACAGCTACAGATGACAGCTATCTATTAAAGCTGATAATCTGTATTAAATTTATACAGGCGTAGAGGTGCAGTTCAAATAACTGCCGCTAACGACAAGGACATTGTATGCGCAACCTGTTGATTTTGGTGTTACCGGTTTGCTTTTTCAGTCTCTTTTTATCAGCGCCTAGCTTTGCTTTAGATCATTTGAGCGAGGCGGAGCTTAAGCAGAAAGGACTGGAGTTTGTTGCGGCGAAGAATGCTAGGCAGAGGCTCGATAGTAGCGTTGAGGATATCGAGTATTATCTTAGCCTATTATCAGAGAGTTTTATCGATGAATATGTCCACTATAAGGTGACTTTTTCTGCCGACAAAACCAAGTTACGTGCCCGCTTGATTGAGAAAATGAAACTGCAAAGCTTAGAAAATCAGGTGCAGCTACAGCAGATGATGGTCGGGCCTAACCTCGTAGTATTAAAGCTGCTAGAAAAAGGCAAAATTAAACCCGCAGGTCAAAGTCAGGCATTGGATATCGATCGCCTCAGCGTGATTAGCTTAGAGTTTAATCAAAATGGGCTTATCAGTCATATCCGTCGTCATGGTGAGTCGTTGTGATCTTGATTTTTCCCCCTTTACTTTTACGGCTGGGCGGCTAGTTTGAGCTCGGCTAACATAGATCCAGCTAACTTGAGCTCAACTAGCTACACCACGATTGCGGCTTGGTCCCTGGCGATTGCAAGAGCATTAAGTGTTAGTAAAATAGATCCTAAGGCGTTATTTGAGCAAGTTGGATTAGATCTTGATGCATTGCAGGCCCAGCCAGGGGAGAGAGTCGAAATCGATAAAATGACTCGGCTTTGGCAAGCGGCTGAGCAGGCGTCAGCATCGGATGCCTTTGGTCTAACCGTTGGTCAGTATGCTTTCCCTATGCACTTTCACTCTTTGGGAAAACTTTTGATGAGTAGCGACTCATTAGCGCAAGCCTTTGAAGCACTTCCCGATTATTCAGCCTTAGTGAGTAACAGCGGTCAGATCCGCTTGCAACGTACGCCACAATGGCTTGGGTTTACAATTAGCCCTCTAAAAGGGGTCGAGATCAGCGAATTAGCAATCGATGCTTTCTTTAGTAGTTTGATGCAGCAGGGTAAGCAGATGGTTGGCCATCGACACTTTGTGCGCAGGGTTGAATTAATGCGTAGTGCGCCTAAATCAAATCAAGCATGGCAAGACTGTTTTGGCTGCCCTGTGGTGATGAATGCAACTGACAACTGTATGTGGATGGACAGAAGTGTGCTGGAGCGGACTGCGCTGACCAAAAATCCTCAATTGGCCGAGTCCAATGAACTGGCCGTGCGCCAATATCTGCTTGATATGCAGGCATTGAGTTGGCGGCAGAAAACCAGTCAAGGGATCCATGCGGCCTTGCTT
Organism: Shewanella schlegeliana; assembly: GCF_016765635.1. Classification (GTDB taxonomy): domain Bacteria; phylum Pseudomonadota; class Gammaproteobacteria; order Enterobacterales; family Shewanellaceae; genus Shewanella; species Shewanella schlegeliana. The sequence goes on along the minus strand of NZ_JAESVD010000007.1, from coordinate 131,333 downwards.
AACCAAGAGCCTACGGCGGCGAAAATCGCTCAGATGTACAATATTAGCGAACGTAGTTTAGGTCGCTACCTACAACATGAAGGGACTGGTTTTAGAGAGCTACTCAAACTTAAGCGCCAAGAGCTGGCGCTGCATTATCTCATTAACACCGATATGCCCATTAGCTTACTGTCCGACACTTTGGGCTATAGCAACCTGAGTAATTTCACTCGATCTTTCCGTTCTTGGCAGGGATGCAGTCCTTCACTGTACCGTGAAAAGCATCGTGAACAGTTCTGTTCGTAAAAACCACTAGAGTTCAACTAATGAGATTTGCCAAAAATTTAGGGGGATAGTTGGCGAAAAATGATAACCGCCATGTTGCGTTAATGTAATAGCTTGTCCGTATGGATTAACCAACGGATCTGGTCATATGCTAACAATAACGACAAAACAGGCTTTGCAACCCTATCTGCTTGCGGGATTAACGACACTTTTACTGGCTGGCTGCCAACCTGAGTTTAAGGCGTCGGCCAATTATAAAGACAAGCCTGATAGCGCAGGTTTCACTGCCGCGAGCTCCCACACGATAGAAGCTAATCAACGGCTATTATCTCAGCTTCCTTTCGATGATATTGAGGACTTTGATGATGCCAAGCGCGGCTTTATCGCGAGAATGCCAGAATTGAAGGTATTCGATGCAAACGGCAGCATTGTCTGGGATAGAAGCGCTTATGATTTTATTGAGGGGGATGCGCCAGTCAGTGTCAATCCAAGCCTTTGGCGCCAAGCGAGCCTTAATAATATTGATGGCTTATTTGAAGTGACAAAGGGTGTCTATCAGCTACGTGGCTTTGATTTGGCCAATATGACAGTGATAGAGGGCGATAGCGGTTGGATAATTGTTGACCCACTTACCACAGCCGAAACGGCAAAGGTTGCCTTTGATTTTCTCAATAAGAGATTAGGAGCAAGGCCTATCTCTGCCATCGTTTTCACCCACAGCCATATGGATCACTTTGGCGGCGCACTCGGTTTGTTTCCAGAGGGGGAGACCCCCACTGAGGAGGTCGATATCATCGCCCCTGCAGGCTTTATGCATGAGGCGACTAGCGAGAACGTGATGGCTGGTACTGCCATGAGTCGCCGCGCCATGTATATGTATGGTAAACAGTTACCGCGATCAAAGCGGGGACATATCGATTCGGGCCTAGGTAAAGAACCTGCATTTGGTCAATTTGGGATCTTGAATCCGACCTTGATAGTCGAGCAAGACACTGAGATGACAATAGATGGCGTGCCATTCGAGTTCCAAATCGTGTCAGGCTCAGAAGCGCCAGCAGAATTTACCTTCTATCTGCCTGAGCAGCAAGCTTATTGCGGCGCCGAGTTAGTCTCGAAGAATATGCACAATCTCTATACCTTGCGAGGCGCGAAGGTGAGAGATGCTTTGACTTGGAGCCGGGCTATCGATGAGGCGCTAACGGCCCAGCGAGATACCAAAGTCTATTTTGGTAGCCACCATTGGCCCATTTGGGGGCAAGAGAGAGTCAATGAGTTCTTGGAGAAGCAGCGTGACACCTATAAATATATTCACGACCAAGCTGTGCGAATGCTCAATGCAGGTCTGACGCCGGAAGAAATTGCCGAGCAGATCCAGATGCCACCTGCGCTATCTAACACATTTGCATCGCGCGGCTATTACGGAACGGCCAAGCACAATGCCAAGGCAGTGTATCAAGCCTATCTAGGTTGGTATGACGCCAACCCCGTTAACTTAGACCCGCTGCCGGCCACGGCCACAGCTATTAAATATGTAGAGCTCATGGGGGGCGCAGATAAGGTTATGGCGGCAACGCAAGTGGCCGTGGACTCTGGGGAGTACCGCTGGGCTGCTGAGCTGATTAATCATCTGGTGGTTAGCGATGATGATAACGATAAGGCAAAAGCCTTGCTGGCAAGGATCTATGATCAGTTAGGCTATCAAGCCGAATCGGCGCCATGGCGAGATGTATACCTCACTGCAGCCTATGAGCTGCGACACGGCAGTCCTGAGGTGGGGATTGATTTAGCCTCTATGAAACAGATTTTACTGCAATCACCCCTCGATAACTTTATGCAGTCGATGGCAACGCGGGTGATTGGCCCAGAGGTTTTTGGTGAGGAGTTTGAGCTTAATATTAACTTTATCGATCTCGATAAAAACTACGTATTAAGCCTTAAAAATGCAGTGCTACACCATAAGCTTGCACCTAAGTCCGCTAGTGCTAACGCAACGCTTAACATCAGCCATGAGCTGTTTGTCGATCTCATCATAGGCAAAGCCGGAGTGAAGGAGGTGTTGTTTTCGGATGAACTTGAGATTGACGGAAGCAAGTTGGCTCTGGTCAGCTTCTTCTCTTCGCTCGATAAGCCAAAAGGGGTGTTTAATATTGTCACCCCCTAGTTTGTCACATAATAGTTATAGCTATGATGATTGGGCGTCATAGCGGGCGCCCTAGTATTGGAGTCCTCGATGGTATTTACGCTAAGAGTTGTCTTGCAACAAAAGTGGTTCCAATGGCCTGCGGCCGGTGCAGTATATGGATGTGCAAATGTCGTGTTCACAAGGATGTGAATGAACGACCGTATGTGCAGACACTGCCGTGACACGCAGCAAGTCCATCCTTGGAAGCTCGGCCATGACGTCCATGTCATGGACGGTCACGGCCGTATCTGCACTAGGTTAGAGCAGCACAACCTTTAAAATTTAGAGTTATGACTATAGCCCTAGCTCGTTTTTGGGCAAAAGCTTGTTAGAGTTAAAGCTCTTAAAGTTATGACTCTTATTAGGGAAAGTATGGCAATCAGGTATGTGGTAACGCCCTAATAATGGGCAAATTTCAGTTGGTTAAAATACGCGACGAAGGAGCAAAAACCAACTGTAATTTGTCCTTATTTATTAGCTTGTTATAAGCCACATGCTACTTATATGGATAATCAGGATCGTCTGTCGTACCAACAACTGCATGCTTTTCTATCATTTCAGCTTTCTCAGCTGTGAAGTTTGAAACATCAATTAACTCACTCACTGACTTTGCTAAATCTTTATTAAGTAAGGTTATTGCATCAATCTGAACTTGAAACTCATCACTAGCTTTTTTATGATATTTATGTGCAATTGACCAAGATATTACGGCGCCAATAATTGCACCTACAATCATTAATATAACTTCCATATTTTTATTAAACTCCCAAATTTAAGTGGCTTATAACATTTTAATATGACGCTCGCGCGTTTTGTCGATGATTGCTGGAAAAGCGCGCACTGCATTATTCAATAAAACTCAAATAATAACAATGCATTAAACGTCATTATTAATAATTGTATCCAATACGCCTTTGGTAAAAGTGCGCTCGCGCACTTTGCTTGCCTGTTATCCCTGATAAATGATCATGCACACTTACATCTTTATGGTTTTTCACCATTATTTCTACATAACCCAACGGCAAAACGCGCATTACACCGGACAAAGTAAGCAATAAAGCCCTAGCCATTACGATATAACCGTGCAAAAACACAGTTCATCTAAGCTTGATTGAAAACCACTATGACCTAATAAGTACACCAATTATCCAGTGCAGATACGGCTGAAGCCATCGAAAACAGGGATGTTTTCGTTGAGCCTACACGGACGTACTTGAGGCGTGCTTCAGCAGTGTCCGCACATACCCCGCTGGAGGCGATTGATAACCATGAAGTGACAATTCAGATCTCGCTACTTGGTAACACCAATTCAAGAGTAAATGTAATGAGCCTTCATTCGAAGGCTAACCAACTTTGGGGCATTTCCGTGTTAGGCATCAAACACGCCAATCTAAATGAGCACGCCAATTATTCAGTGTCTGCACATACGCCGTTCCTTCACATCTGACCCATAGGGATATGGGAAATGTCATTATGATGTAGGGAACATCATTGACCATGTGATCACGACATTCGGACATCCTGTCCAGCACTCGCTGGAGGCGATTGATAGCCATGAAGTAACAAGTTCAAACTGGCCACTTGGTAGCACCAACAAAAAATGTAATCAGCTTCATTCGAAGCTAAAAAAGCCACCCTGAGGTGGCTTTTGGGGACTGAAAAAGGCTAGTTAGTTAGCGATCTTTAAATCTGGCTTATCGCTAATTAGGTTTAAGTCAAAATCGAACTCATCGACTCGAATAGCACGCTCGCGCTTAAGGTTGTAGTCTTGTAGCTGCTTGTGCTCATCACTGCTAATCACCTTAGCTTCGAGCGCCGCATCTAAGGTCAGCGAGAATTTCACTCCCGCCTTAAAGGTGCGTGCTCTTAGGGCTTTTCTAACCTTAGCAAGCAGGGGTAAACACACCATTTTAGCAAGATAAGCTTGCTCGTTAATGTCATTACCGTCGCCAGCAATAGGCTTAACAAGGTGAGTCAGATTCTGCTTAAACTCAGTATTGAGCTGCGCTTGCTCAGCGAGTTCACGAACGAGATCATCATTAATTTTTGGCATCTTCGGTGAGTAAGTCACTGTGATTAGACGCATAAACTTGCGTGTTGCCGACGATGGGAAGTTTTCTAAGAACTCCAATAAGGCTTTCTCTGCCTGACATAACGACCAGCGCGTGGCGTAGTGGAAGTAGGGCGCGGCCTCTGCTCGTTCGGCAGTGTTAAGCTTCTGCTCATAGTAGCGGATAGACGCCATTGCCGCATACAGGTAACTCATGACATCACCTAAACGGGCTGAGAGCATCTCTGCTTGCTTGAGCTTGCCACCCAATACTAATAGAGAGAAGTCGGCATAGACTGCAAGCTTTGAGGCAAGCTTATTCACCGATTGCTCATAAGGTTTAACCTCTGCAAGATTTGAGTTGGCCGCAGCGGTAAAAGGCAGTAGCCCAAGCTTAAACCCACGTAGACTATTAGCCACGCTATAGCCGATGGTTTTACTCAAGATACTGTTAAACTTTTTATCGGCACCTTTGTCGTCTGAGTGAATGGTCTCAACCATATTCTGCAAGTGTGGATGACAACGCATCACACCTTGACCAAAAATCATCAGGTTACGGGTGAGAATGTTTGCGCCTTCAACCGTGATGGCAATCGGCTGCGCCACATAAGCAGAGGCTAAGGTATTTTGGGGGCCACACTGAATCGCCTTACCCGCTTGAATATCCATCGCCGATTCGAGGATGTTACGGCCAAGCTCGGTCATATGGTATTTTGCGATAGCGGTAACCACCGATGGCTTTAAGCCTAGACCTAAACCTTCAGTGGTCAGTACACGCATCGCTTCTTGTAGGTAAGTTTTACCGGCAATATCGGCGAGCTTTTCTTGAATACCTTCAAATTTACCAATTGATAAACCAAACTGCTCACGTACCGCGGCATACTCAGCTGAAGACTTGAAAGAGGCCTGACTGACCGATGCGCCTAGGGCGGGCAGTGAGATCCCTCGTCCAGCACCGAGACAGGCAACGAGCATTGACCAGCCGCGACCAATATTTTTCTGTCCGCCTATGATGAAGTCCATAGGGATAAACACATTTTCACCACGAGTGGTACCGTTGTAGAAACGAATCCCCATAGGATCGTGACGATTACCTAGCTGAACGCCTGGGTGCGATCTTGGAATGAGCGCACAGGTGATCCCTAAATCTTCTTTACTACCGAGTAGACCATTTGGATCTTCGACTTTAAATGCGAGGCCCAATACTGTTGCGATAGAAGATAGCGTGATGTAACGCTTATCCCAAGTGACATTCATCCCTAGCACCTGCTCACCTTGGTATTCCCCCATGGTGACGATACCGATATCTGGAATGCTGCCTGCGTCAGAGCCAGCTTCAGGACTTGTGAGGGCAAAACAGGGGATCTCACGACCGTTAGCCAGACGCGGTAGCCAGTAATCTTGCTGTTCGGCGGTGCCGTAATGCATCAGAAGCTCACCAGGTCCAAGTGAGTTAGGCACCATGACGGTTACCGCAACGGCGGAGCTTTTAGCGGCGATGGTCGCCACAATGGTGGAGTTGGCATAAGGGCTAAACTCTAGGCCACCGAAAGATTTTGGGATAATAAGCGAGAAGAATTTATTCTCTTTTAGGTAATTAAGAATGTTATCTGGAAGGTGCTTACTTTGCTGGATCTCAAAGTCATCCACCATCTCAAGTAAGGTGGCAACAGGGCCATCGAGGAAGGCCTGTTCATCACTTGATAGGCTTGCTACTGGGATCTCGCGAAGGGCGGTAAAGTCAGGAACGCCTTGATAAATTGAACCTTCTAACCACACATCTCCGGCATCGAGTGCTTCTTGTTCTGTGGTGGAAATGGTTGGCAATATTTTTCTAAATTGTGTTCTTATGCTCATATTAAGTGCTCGTCCGACCAGAAGTATGGTTCACATTACGTCATAAAATGAGCGATAGATCAAATTTTCAAACGATAAATTTAAACGCTTGTTTGGATTTTTGTACGAGCTTTGTTCGGATTTGATTGTTTACGGTAAAAATTTCATGAGCTTACGGTTGTACGCTGGAATGAAATTATTTTTTAGTTATATGAATTTATAGATAAAGTTTTGGCTTTAATTAAAGGTCAGCTGTCATCTAGTAGTAGCCAACTAGTCGTTAAGGTAGTCGCTAAGAGTTGTGGCTCAAGATCTAGATTTCGACGGCAATTTATCAGGTAATGGCTTATGTAATGACTTACGTAATGACTTACATAATGACTTACGCAATGGGTTACGTATATGAATTATGTATTGAATAGAGGGGAAATAGTTAAGATGTTTTTGGAGATGTTTGGGGCTAAATTTAGCCCCAAAATGGCCTTTAAAAGGCTTGCAAAACAGAGCCTAGGTTAGGCTACATAGCTCATCCATTCGGCAATCTCTTTAGGGTTGCCATAGGTCTTCAACCAGCGAATAAAACTCTGAGGGCAGCGTGTATGTAAGTTAAGTTGGCACCAGGCATCTAATGAAGCTTGGGTATTATATCCATCAATGTATGCGCTATAGGTTTTGTCTGCATGACGCCAAAAGCCATGGTCGATCCGTCCCCGCTCAGCCAGAAAAGGATGGTCCCCTTTGGGCTGAATCTGCTTACAAACATCGGTGCTTAAGTCAGTCAAAATTCGTTGTAGTACATCAGCGCCGATCTCATTGATCTCGAGCTCGTCGATGCGGTTAATATCATCCCCCACGATTAAGCTCACCCGTTCAATCAAATAGTCTGTATTGAGGTTAATTGCCATTTCATAGGCAAAAACATCCAGTCTTGCAAAGATACGGTCTCTAAATTCCTCTTTAGTAAAAGCTTTATCTTTTATAGCTTTATTGTAACTACGGCTGTTGGGGTGCTTGCTTGTTAGCTCTTTTTGCAACAACGGATATTCGCTTAAGTTCTCTTTAGGCAACAGGGAAAGAAGGTGGATGAGGTCTGGTGTGTTGACCATTAAAGTTCCAAGTTCTGCTTGCGCCTTTTGTGAAAGTTTTACTTCCATGTGGGATCCATTCTTGGCTAATCGGTGGCTCCATATTACCGATTTCAGACTAATTTCCAAGGACTACTAAGCGATACTAAGAGCTGAGTAGTTTTTTAGTGATCGATAGCTTGGCACATTGCGCTTATCAAATTAAAAGGAGGCAGGTTGTGCGAAAGAAATTTTCGGTCATTTTACTCATTGCTCTGATGAGCGGTTGCTCAATGGGGCATGCTTATAGAGCGGCTAAAGCGATGACAAATTATGAGGTGGTGGGGACGACACCTCCTGAATTTACCTTCGAAGAGATGCGTATGACTTTTCCTAAGCCGCGCTCGGCGGATAGGACAGAACTGCTTAGCTGCTTCACGACAACGGGGCTATTTGCCGATACCAGTGAGAACTCTGCAAGAAAGGTCGCTAACGTATATCTAAAGACCAAGTTACCTCACAGGATCACCACCTCTTCAGCGTTTTTCGAGCATAACGGTCATGTTTGTTTTGAGTTTGAAACCGTGGTTAGTCATTAGGGATAGGTCATTAGAGATAGTTCATTAGAGCCAAGCCATTATGACCAAGCCTTTAGGAGTGGGTCTTTAGGATTAAATGTTTAGAACCAAGCCTTTAGCTCTAAGTAAAGCTAAGCTGTCAAAGCTAGGTATTGAAATTAAGTTATTAAAGTCAGAGGTTATATGAAGAAATCGATTAGTCACTCGGTAATAGGTTTATTCTTTGCAGGGTTATGCAGTACAACTCATGCTGTGGAGTTTAAGTCTACAAATGCAGACTTTATCAATCAAGCGGCAACATTTGGTGTAACGCAAGACAATTGGGATGATGCAGCTAATGCCGCTGCGACCTTTCCAAATGCGTACCAGTTTACCTCTCATATGCAGATAGTCCCGACTATAAAGTCTTGGAAGCAGGAGTGGAACTATGCACCGATTAATCTGCTCGAGCTGAGTGCCAGCGATCTGGACGGTGAGCATCGACTAGAGGTTTTACTCAGAGATCGGTTAAAGAACCACTCTATGGTGGTGCTAAATAGAGGCAAGTTGGTACATCAACATTTCTTCAATGGTTACGACTTAAATCAAACACATCTTCAGATGTCGGTGACTAAGTCATTTACCGCGATGCTGGCTGCAATATCGGTAGCAGAGGGAAAGCTAGATATGAGCCAGCCGATAGTGAGTTATCTACCAGAGCTTATCGATAGTGGCTTTGAAGACGCGACGGTGCAAGAGGTTGCCGATATGCGTTCGGGAATTGGGGTTAAATTTACCCAAGGTAAGCTTTGGGACGATCGCATGACCGAAGCACAGGACTGGAATGGTGATAGCAAATATCCCAATATGCGCAGCATTATGGATTATGCCAAGCTCTTAGATAATCATCGCCCAATCGGTAAAGTTTATGATTATTTAGATATCAATACTGAACTGCTGGGTAAGGTTGTTGAAAAGGTGCAGGGTAAGCCATTAGCTGCCGTTTTTGCTGAAAAATTATGGCATAAAATCGATGCTGAAAATCCAGCGCGGTGGATGGCCAATCGAAATGGTGAAGTGGTGGCATCAGGTGGTTTAAATATCACTACCCGAGATCTCGCCAGAATCGGACAAGTGATTGTTAATGGAGGGAAGAACTTTGCGGGTGAGCAAGTTCTCCCAGTCGCTTTCATCGAGTCACTGATACAAGGCAACGACAAGGTACGTCATGCATGGCGACAGGGCAAGGAGTTCAAGCTTGCTAAAGGCTGGTATCAAGATCAGTTTAGAGTGCTGCATATCGCTAACGGTAAAGGAGAAACCTATAAAGTCTTGGCTATGGTCGGCATTCATGGGCAAATTCTCGCACTGGATTTAGAGAGTCAAACCGTGATTGCGATGAACTCAGGTTTTGGTGATATGGAGCCGCCAAGAATGGCCTTGATGGTCTTTAAGCAGATTATTCCAGCGATTCTAGATGCCATGCCAGTCACAGGTGCTGATGTTGATTAGAGTCGGTATGAGCCTTACTGGCATAAGTTAATTAGATAGGTGTTTCATGGACTCTCTAGCCAAGGATGGCCCCCTATTTTTTTGTGAGTGCTGTTGTTATTTGGTTTTCTCAGTACTAACTAGACTGAGACACAGGAGCTGCTATTAATTAGCGGCTTTTTTAGTTCTGAAACAAATGTTGCTGCCGTAGCTCGCGAGTCAATAAGCCATGGCTATCACTGTTTATGCGTTTTCTACCCAGTTTGATGATATGAGTACGGTATGCGAGCTTTAAAGCAACAAAATTGATAATGACTAATACGTTATTCTTAACTTCTAACTTCTAACTCCCGACTGTTAAGTCTTAGGCCTCACGCCTCAAAGCTCAACTTGTTCTCGATGCGTAAAGTCGGTGGGTTAATACTTGCGTGAATAGCTCGATGCAATGGTGCCACCTCTTATTATCCCTGATTTTGCATGCCTAGATTTTTCACATCTTAGGAGATTGTATTAACCGTTGCAGCGGCTTTTACTTAGCCTTTTAGCTGATGCACTCTAATTTACGTGCGCTAACTTATGCTCTCAAAAGCAGCTTTCTATCGTGTCACTCTTTGATCAATTTAGATTTCTAGTTTTTACCAGTTTTCTTAGTGATGTTTGGTAAATCGTCGTTCTTTACCATGTACTCATCTTAACGACATCGGTGATTACAAACGAGATTATCACAGGTTTGTTAAGTGACTTTAAAGTCAGTTTGACGGAGATAACTTCATCAATTTCAACTGACATTAATCGCCACTGACAACGGATGAGGTGGTAACTCAGGCAAGAAGCCTCAGTTTATTTACATAGAGAGAATGAATCATGAAAAAAGTTTTACTAACTAGCGTGTTATCTTCGGTTTTAGCTGTTTCTGCAATGGCGGTTTCACACACTGCAAGCGCTAGTGATTTTACTATCAACCCAATGATTGGTGCGTCAAAAAACAAGGCGATGGGTACCAATGTCGCTGCAGGTCTAGAGGCTGGTTATAAAGATTTTATCTTAGGTTACACCTACACAGGCGAAACAGATAATCGTAGCAATACTGAGAGTTTTGGTTTTGATGATAATGACGAAAATGAGAAACCAGTGTGGCGCAGTTTTGATGCATCTGTACACACTTCAGAAAAGTATAAAGCGCACACTCTCTATGTGGGTTATCAGTTTGCCGTAGGTGCGGGACACCTAGCCGTTAAAGCGGGTGCCGATTTTTCTAAGTACAGTGCGTCAACTGGGTTTGGTATTACGGAATACAGCCAAGGCGGAACTTTAAATAAAGCCGGCATAGGATTGGAAGCCCAAAGCAATACAGAAGTCCGTCCAATGGTTGGGGTGGGCTATTACTTAGATAACGGCCTTAACTTTAATGTGCATTACACCTTCCAAAATGGCTCAAGAGATATGAAGTACTCGGCAAGCGGTTATAACAATAGTAAGCCTAAGTCTATCTCGTTAGGACGAAATGACTTAGAAAATAAAGACTTCGGCACTTGGATGTTCACGGTTGGTTACCGCTTCTAATCGAATTTTTAAATATTTGTTTGTAAGAGCGCCTAAGGGCGCTCTTTTGCTAAATAGGAGTTAACAGATGAACAAACACCTTGGTGTTTCGGTTGTTCTAGTTGTGTTATTAATTTTGATTTTTGGCTGCAGTCAGCAAAGCATGAATTCAGGGGCGAGTATGTCCAATCCCGCATCTGAGTATTGTGTGTCGTTAGGTGGTGATTTAGCGATAAAGAAAGGTAAAGAGGGGCAGATAGGAGTCTGCAGGTTACCCGATGGCGAAATTATCGAAGAGTGGCTACTGTATCGGCGTGATCATTAGGCTCTGCTCTAATTTAGAAAACAACAGATGTTCGCCTTTAAACTTTTAGTTGGCCTTTGCTTTGCTACAAAAAAGCAGCGATGAGTGGAGACGCATCGCTGCAAAGTTGGGTTGAGTTGCTCCCCGTTATAAGGAACTTTAAAGGTTAGGCTAGTTCATGGAAAGTACTTGAGAGTCAGTATCTTGTTTATATTGCCACTCGGAGTATTGAGGTGCTTGCCCCTCATAGAACCAAATAACAGCGATGAGTTGGCTTTCATGATTGGCTACTTTTACCTCCTTGTTGAGCTTACCTTCATTTAGTGGACCTCTAAACAGACAGGAGTCAAAGTTAACCGAGTAGCCATTACCTTGCACTTGGTAATCATCACACAGGGAGAAGTAACCTCTTTGAGTGCTGTCTTTATCGACATTAATCGTCAACACGTAGGCAGACTCTAGCTTGTTATCGGCATCAACAATGAGATCGTCCAGTGATGTCGGATCCGGAGTGGGATCTGGAGTCGGAGTAGTTGTGGGATCTGTTGTTGTCGTTGCAACTGGAGCAGGCGTCTCGGGCGCGGCATCATCGCCTCCTCCGCCACAAGCCGTGATAACTAGCGCGCAACATACCATCAGGCTATATGGGAGGTTGATGAATTTTTCGAATCGGATGTTCATGGCATGCTCCATTAGTCGTTAAAGGTTAATGATTGATTAGCATTTTCGTACCATGTTGGTTTGGTACTACCGCTACTATCTGCTGCAAAATCAACAAAGTCGCTATAAGCGTCGTCTAGACGTACCTTCTCCTTCGGGTGCTTCCAAGTTACAGGGATCTCGATGGCCCAAGCCATGCCGTTTTCATCTTGAAAATACTGTGATGCACCTGGGTTAGATGCATCATCTCGGGCACCAAAGTAGTTAGTCGAAAACTTGTCTGTAGGCTCCTGATTCTTCAGGTGGATCTCTAATTGACGACCTGGATTGGCACCCACGACATTTTTCGCGGCTAAACCATGATCGGTGTTGGGCGTAGCGAAGATAAATGGATCATAGGGAAATGCAGGTACAAGGTTCTCATCCACTGGGCTTTCAAAGGGGATCTCGAATGACCAAGTGGTTCGATAGGCGGTCTCACAACCCGTTTCGGTTCTAAGGTATTGGCAGCCTTGCTCTAGTGTGACGTACTGCTGTAGATCTTGAGTGAACACGAATACCGCATTAGATTGCCCTGTTTCGAGGGGCGAACTTGTTTGCTCAACGCCATCTATCGACCAGCTAATGACAGACTCTTTTACTTTGCTGCGTTCGACACCCGGTAGGTGAACGGCAAAGCCATTATGGTAGGCGGCGCCCATTGCGGCTAGCTGGGCTTCAAAGCCAATGCGTCTAACTTGGTTATTTTTGACATATTCAATAAGACGTAGCTGAATCACCACATCGTTCATATCGAAGTCACCTTGATCTGGATAGAGATCTTCGTAGGCGAGGGTGGTATAGGTTGAAGAAGAGGGGTAGTAATTAATTGTGACGCCTGTTTCGGTTAGGGTCACCGCATAATCCTCCACTTCGCCGTCGCCGACGCCCCCCGTCGGGTTAATCACTTGTTGAGTGCTTAGACGAAAGCGCGCCCAAGTTGAGCCTGCCTTGGCCCAACTTGGCACATCGATGCTAAGGGTATTTTGGCCATCATTGAGGCTTTCACCGCTAATGACCTGCTCTTCAGCGCTAAAGTTGCCATCCTTGTCCCAGTCGAACCAGGCATTTAGGTAGCCGTCACCGCCTGTTGCTGTAATGAGTAAAATGGCGCTCTCTCCTAGTTCAAACCCTGTCGGCATAGATACACCATCATCATCATCAGAATTATCACTACTGTCATCACTCAGTGGTGATGGATAGCCGTTGGACTCATTGTCGACGAGGGCACCTAAATATAGATTCTCGCTGATGGTGTGTCTGGCACCATTTGAATCCAGGAGCGTGCCATAGCTATCGGGCGCATCACCGAAGTCGACGTCATCGCCGAGAACGACTTCGGCCAGAGCGCATCGGGCACCATCATTACTCGAGGAGGCTGGGCCATAGGCGAATAACACGGGACTGGGTGAAGAGGCATTCACATTGAGTTTATAGATATAGCCATTACTGTTGTTGCTAACATATAGATTGCCATCGGGATCGAAGAACTGAGCGCCAAAGGTAAAGTTGCCTGAAGATGATGTAATAACGGTACCTAGGTTTGAGGCTTCACCAGTGGCGGGATCGATGCGCAATAACTTTCCCGAAGCGCCGTTACTGATACTGTACATATAGCCATCGGTGGGGTGAAAGGCAAAGTCGGTGATATTGTAGGTGGCATAATTGATACTCCCTGGTACCACCGTCATGCTGTAGCTATCGGGATCATCCAGTGGGATTTTAAATAAGCCTTTTCCTTTTCTGTAGCCATACCAAACGTTTTCATCGATGGCGATATCACCCACAAAGAAGTTACCGGCTGTTGCAGAAGCGGAGTCTTTACTGATTGTCAGTGCCGTTATCTGGTAGTCATTACCAGTGCGTCCCAGTGATCCACTAGCATAATCCCAACCGTAGAGATAATTATCGTGGTAGTTAAAGCCAACACCGTTATAACCGTTACCTGTCCCCATATCATCAGACAAGATGATGTAGCTACCTGTCGCTAGGTTCACACCATAGCTTTTAGGGATGTTGGATTGTTTTTGGATAACGAAGGCTTCTGTCGGGCAGGCATCAAAGGGGGCTGATGCATTAACACTCGCTGAAAGTAGCAAAGGTAAAAATAAGGCAGAACGGCAGCTAAATGGAGTCGGCTTGGATATTCTCATAATGCATCTCTCATTGTCATGTTATCTATGTGATGAGATAAAGCATAAGCTGTGCCATAAGGTATTTTTGTTTATTTTCAGTCAATTAAATGTTTTTTTTGTGGAGGAGCTAGAATGATTTTGCATTTTGCAAAGCATGATTAGCGATATATTTCAGTCGTGAGTTTCCGTTGGATAGTAAACTAAGTTAATCCGGAAGCTATTAAAGCTTGGGTAATCTAGATGATCCGTGACAATGCTAAACCTGTGCAGCCTCGCTGGTCAGTGATTAAAGATGTGTTACATTGAGTAGAGTAAGAGTAACAAACAAATAGTCGTATAGGACACGGAGTATAGTTGGTGAAAAAGCTTACTGTGGGACTGCTTACGTTGATTGCTCACTCTGCGGCCTTTGCAAGTGAAGAGTATGAGATTGGACCTGACTCTTATGGTGAGAGTAAAGACGAGTGGAGCTACTTGATTGCCTTTCCGATGGTTTGGGCACCGGATATTTCTGGCTCTATTTCTGCTGATAGTCAACGAGTTGATATTGATGTGCCGTTTAAAAATATCATCGATAACCTTAACTTTGGTGTTATTGGGGAGCTTTATGCTCAAAAAGGCGATTGGCTCTATAGTCTTAGGGTTAATTACTTAAGGATTAAAAGTGACACTCAAACGGAGGGACTAACTGGACCCATTACAGGCGGTATTATCTCACCGGGTCACAATATCGAAACCGATATGCATCTCGCGGTTAATGACTTTCTCGCGGGTTATGAGGTTGCGCCAGGTTTACGTTTATTTACCGGCGTTCGCCATGTATTTAGTAAAATTGATCTGAATATTAAGCCACTGAGCGACGATGGCTTGATTAACATTAATGCTCAAGTCCCCATTGCCGATGAGCATCTTTTTGATTGGCTTGTTGGCATGACCTACCGATACTGGGTTTCGGAGTCTTGGGGGCTTTCTGTGGGGGCCGATACAAAAATCTATGGCGATAATGACAGAGACTATGGTTTTAATGCGTCGGCATTATACCGTTTTGGCGATCTGCATAACGTTTGGATAGGTTATCGTTATCTGCAAATTGGCAATGATAGTGAGGTCGATGGGGTTAAGTATGAGATGGACTTTATTGAGAAAGGCCCGCAGATAGGTTGGGCCTTCAGCTTTTAACAATTAACAAGATTGGGCTTAACGGTTAGCTACAACACAAAGCTGTAGCTAAGCACACCATAGCCGTGCCACTGGTTAGGATCTGGCTCATATTCAGGCGTGTAAACTTCAAAACTCCAGCTCACAGACCAAGTGGGAAATGCCCAAATGACCCCAGCACTCGCCTTCGCTTGTTGGTGTTTCATCTGGACATAGGAGTCATAGGGCAGATCTCCATCTATGCTGAGATCATTAAAACGATACCCAGCTTGGGCGCGAGCATATACCGTCCAGCTGCCATTTTTGCGTGCCGTTGTGCTGTATTGACCGAAATGCCCTGCATGGCTACTGAGTTGACCAAATGAGTCGGCTAAATCCTCCCCCCAGCGAAGGGTAAAACCTAAGTTAGCTTCAGAGCGAAAGTTTCCCAACATGGTATGACCGTAGCCACTTAGCTCCCACTGACTATCATCGGTCGCATCTCGACGAAACGCCAATGCATCCACCTCATAGGCAAGCTGAACTGTTAGCTGATTTTCCACTTGATATTGCCAGCCTTTTGGAGGTGTCGATGGGGTTATTTTATGCACCAGTTCCTGCATGGTTTGAGCGCCTGATGCAGGCCCAATTACGCCGACACTGAACCAATTTTTTTGCGCTAAGGAGGGGCTATAGCTACCAGTAAAGCTTTCTAACTCGAGTAAGCCTGCGTAGGGGCGATCATAGGGCTGGGCATAATCATGCTCAATCTCACTTGGAGTCCACATTCTTTGGTAAACCTTCGCTCCCCATTGCACTGTCTTACTTTGGTCTGAGAAGCGTAACCCTTTTTGCCAGCGAAATGGCCAAGGTGCTTGAGTAAAATCAGCTTGAGGGAGGACTTGCCAACCAAAGACGAAACCATTGGAGTAGTCGCCATCTTGGCCAATGACCACATCGTTATCAAAGCTAAAGTGCCATTGATCGGCCAAGGCTGGGAAGGAGGCACAGATAAGCAGGCTCGCCAAGCTTGCTCTGCTGAGCGACTGGAGATTCGATAAGAAGGTCAATGGGCGACTCCTCAAAGGTCAGGAATGTATGATTTCAGGCTAAGAGCTACATAACACTAACGAGCCCAGCATAGCCCTAAACAGTCTTTAGGTGCAAATCTATTAGTACAGGTTTGAATAAGCCCTTGGTGATAACCCTGTTGTGTCGAATCAGCCCTAGGCGTAACTATCTAGCCACGCGTCCACTCAATTTATTCCTCTTTATTTTAGGGGGGCAGTTTGCTGATGATATTGGCCAGCTTGATTTAATAGCAAGATAGGGTCACAAGCCTGCATCTCCCGTAAGATATAGGAAATTTCAAATGCATTAGTTTTTCTATTGAAAAGTTTTGTGGGGTTGTCTGGTTTATATACAAAATAGTTGTTGAATTCTTGCTTGAATAGGCGTAAATTCGCGCTCCCTTTGAGCTAGTCGCTCTATATTTGTATATGAAATCAGAAGCTTTTTAGATGAATTGTTTTTTTAAGCACTGCTGCACGCAGCAAAATGAAATGTTAAAACAGAGCTGTTCTTTAGATAGAAAAAGTGATGTCAGTCAAACATGCTTATACCATTTCAGTGTTAGCAATATCGTTGAGCGAAAGGGAACACTTTGTGGCGTAGAGATTAAGTCTAGTTGGTTAGAGTTACAATTAGCGTCTCGTCCATTACCGCAATATTATCTCGCTCATATTAATGAATATAAGAGAATGCTAGCGACGCTTAGCGTTCGATTAGAGCAGGACAGCAATATTAGTAAGCATAATAAACAGCTGTTCTTAGCCGTTGAGCGAATTTTCTTATTAGACTCAGAAGTTATTAAAGCCTTGCTAGCATTGGCCACGGCGTTACGCCGTCTCGAAATGACGCTGGTGATAATACTCAATAATGATGGTGAAGAACTGAGCCAATATACCTCTCATATTAAGTATCTATTGAGAGACGCTGGGGTTAAGTTTTGCTTAGTCTGTAAATTTGATGACAATTTAAAGACCGTCTATCCGTTTGATTTTTTGATGTTCGACAGTAAAAACCTCGAAGTCGCGATAGAGAAACAACAAGATAATGAGATCGTTGATTCTCTGTTTACCATGAGAGAGAGAGGGTTCACTCTTATACTATCGGGGATAGCAGATGCTGCAGACTACAGTTTGGGGCTCGCATTACCGTTCAGTTGCTTTCAATCTGTAAAGGCGTAAGGGATGCTCAACCGTGTGTTGAATACAAAGAATCTCCCTTGGCTGGTTACTGCTATTTTAATGTTGTGTGCCGTCATCTCTTACATTTTGACTCTTCATGAGATCTACACAAGGCTCGCAACTAGGGTTTATGATTTTGATAGCTTTTACAGCCAGCGCCTAGAGAGTGCTAATCGGAGCTTAGTGGTTATCGAGCAAGAGCTGCAAGACTTAACTGTTAATACCTGTTCGCAAGAGGTTGTTGATGCACTTAAAAGTCAGCTGTTAACTTCGGATAACCAACTTATTGTTTGGGTTAGGTTTACTGGTGGGCAGTGTATCTGTTCGGCCCTTGGCGTTTCTCAGCTGCCACAGCCACAATATTATAATGTGATTGGTTCAATGGAAAATGGACTACATATTTATCAAGAGGTGGATAGTCGTAACCTTAATGCAAAGAAACCTATCTACGTGGGACGACATACAGAGCAGTATAAGTTGTTTATCGCAATAGAGCTCTTACCTTACATAGAGGATACATTAGAGAACTGCTCAGATTGCGGTATGTTCAGTATTCATCTTGAAAATCAATATGAACTGTTCAGAATTAAAAGCAGTGATCTATATTGGGGGGTCTTAGAATACCGATCTGAAACGACTGGGCTAATATATCGATTCTCTCTTAATTTATATACAAAGGCGTTATTGTGGTTTGGCTACTTTATCGCTGTCATCGCTTTTTTTAGTATGTTCTTTGTCGGATGGCAGCTGTTAAAAGGGGGCCTAGGGCAATATTATTGGCATAGGTTGTTCACTGCTGCACTGAGCAAAAAGGAGTTTTATTTAGCTTATCAACCTATTGTCGATACTGAAAATTTAGACAGTTTAGGTGTTGAGGTACTATTAAGGTGGTCGCTTCGAGATGGCACCACTCGGAGTACCTGTGACTTTATTGGGGCACTCGAACGAGATCCTATTATGCCAGAGGTCACTCGCTGGGTTGTTAAAACGGCCCTGACAGAGCTTAGAGGCTTGCTGGATGCGAATGTTATTCGCTGGTGCAGTATTAATGTCAGTGCAATGGAAATTGAGCAGGGGCAGATGCATCAGTTTTTGACGGAGTTAGTGAACCAAGGCTGCCCAGTTGAGTACTTGAGTTTCGAATTAACCGAGAGGGTACCGATCAGTAATTGGCAGCAACTCGAACAGTTCATTTTATTATGCCAAGAGTTAGGTTGTAAGGTTAAGCTCGATGATGTCGGTACTGGATATGGTGGTAGTCTGTGTTTACAACATTTAGAGTTTGACTACCTGAAAATCGATCAACAATTTGTTGGTTACTTAGGGACGCCTGAAAGCAAGCTGTCTCTAATCGAGTCATATATTGCGATTGCGAAAGAGTTAAATATTAAGGTCATTGCTGAGGGCGTAGAAACCCAAGAGCAGGCAGAGATCTTGAAAACACTCGGGGTTAACTTACATCAGGGCTGGCTTTATTCAAAGGCAATGCCTATTAAGGAGCTTAAGGCTTACTTAAAGTGATTTAACACTCCCACTATACAAAAAGCCTTAGTGTTATCGCACTAAGGCTTTTTGCTTTTTATCCCTGTATCGTTAGCGTGACTAAAGATAAGGAATCGTTAGTTTTGAAGTTGATTCAAGATCACTTCGTTGCCTTGAAAATCTGCATAAATGATGGTGGCTGCTGGATATCAATCGGAACATTGAGCTTTCTTGCTACGTCGTTGGCCGAGATCAGCCCGCGGATATGGTGCAACTCATGGTCGATAACTAAGATATGGTGTAGGCCATTTTCTTGCAAGGCACGAATAACATCACTGACTTTCGCCGTCGAAACTTGATGGTAGTCTAACGCCATCAAAGCCTCACGGGGAACCATCACATCGGTGACTTGTAAGTCTTTAATAGTGGTTGAACGTTGGTTTGCTAGCTTCATCATTTTGCTATCGGATAACTCGTACTTGGTTACGACTCCAAGAAATCGATTTGATTTATCGACAACAAGACGCATAAAGGCGTGAGTTTTCTCCATGATGTCGGCAGTATCCATAGCGCCAGTCGATGAATCCACTGCCATTGGCTGGGAGTGATCAAAATCAGTAAAGATGGATAGGGCTGGCGAGTCTAGCTTAGCGGCATAGCCGCTACTTGACCACATAAGGTGATCGATAGAAGCAGTACTAAATAACTCAAGATTTCTCATTAGAATACTCCATAAATGTAATGGCTGAACGAGATGACAGAATGTGATCTTGATACCATGTTTATAAGCTAGTCCTGATGTGAAGGTAGGTCAATAAGTATGAATTACATTTAATTTTTAGTTAAGCTTTGAGGTTTTAGTATAATTTAGGAGCTTGCTTCGATTATATTGTCTCGAATTTCATATTCGCGCCCCCTCTTTTTATATTTGTTTTTGAATTCTAACTCGCTTTAGACTGTCTATTGTTTATGGGATGTTTGGACAATCCAGTTAAATTTATCGGCAAAAAGGAAGTGAATAGAGCATGAATTCTACTATCGAAGCTATTTTACAGCACCGTTCGATCAGGCACTTTACTGAGCAAAAAATCGAAGACCAAAAGCTAGAGCTGATCTTGCGCTGCGCCAATGCCGCATCGAGTTCTAGCTTTATGCAATGCACAAGCATTATCAGAGTCACTTTGCCCGAGGTAAGAGCCAAGCTTGCGGAACTGGCTGGAGGGCAAACCTATGTGGGATCTGCCGCTGAGTTTTTGGTGTTTTGTGCCGACTTCAATCGCCATCAACAGATCCATCCAGATGCCCAACTCGGATTTACCGAACAGACCCTGATAGGGGCGATTGATACCGGTATCATGGGGCAAAATGCGCTACTCGCCGCAGAATCCCTTGGTTTAGGTGGCGTCTATATTGGCGGGATCCGTAATAACCCACAGCAAGTCACCGAGCTGCTTGGCTTGCCAAAGCATGTGTTACCGCTATTTGGTATGTGTTTAGGCTATAGCGCTCAAGTCTCCGAAGTTAAACCCCGTTTACCATTGAGTATCGTGGTGCATCGAGAACGTTATCAAAGTCTCGATAAGCAAGAGCTTGAGAAGTACGATCAGCATATAAAAATGTATTATTCCAGCAGAAGCAGTAACAACAGACAGACATCTTGGTCTGAGCAAATTACGGCACCTTAAATAAGGAATCTAGACCCTTTATGCAAGATTATATTGAAGGGCAAGGATTCAGCCTTAAGTAAGTCAGTTGCAGGAGTCAAAGGATAAGGCTTTGATGAGCACATTATTATTAGATAGTGCTGCTTTGATGGTATTGAATGGGTTTACTACAGAAACTATCATCTAATCTTGCTTTATAGTGCTTAATGATTGTTAATGTGAATTTTATGCCTGTGTTTTGGCTAAACTAGATGCATATTCAACATGTAATCTAGGATAACAAAATGAAACGTCTTGCTTTATCTATCGCCTTAATAGCCTTCTCTGCACATAGTTACGCTTTAGAGTTAACCAGTAGTGATATCAATGAGGGGCAGTTGATGTCGTCAAAATTTGAGTACAATGGCATGGGCTGCAACGGGGGGAACCTTTCTCCTCAGTTGAGTTGGAGTGATGCGCCTAAAGGGACTAAAAGTTTTGCTATCACCGCATTTGACCCCGATGCACCAACTGGAAGTGGTTGGTGGCATTGGACTGTACTCAATATTCCTGCAACAACTACATCGTTAGCCCAAGGCGCTTCTGGAAAGTTAACAGTGGGCCACGAAACCAGAACCGATTACGGTAAGCCGGGTTATGGTGGAGTATGTCCGCCAGAGGGAGATGGAATGCATCGCTACCAATTTACTATTTGGGCACTTCCTGAGGCTAAAATTGATCTGCCAACGGATATTTCTCCAGCAGTAGTGGGATTCACCCTCAATAAAATGGCACTAGATAAGGCGGTATTGACTGCCACTTATGTTCGTTAGTTATTAATCTATTAATCTATTAATCTATTAATCTATTAATCTATTAATCTATTAAGCTAAATATGACCGTTAGAGGAGAGCAAGATTGGCATCTTTGGTTCAGATAGAGCGCTTCTATGGCCAGAAACCTCAGGCCTTACGAAACGTCCCCGTTTATTCGCCGAGTATTATTGCGGTGACCACGGGGGTCAAGACCCTGCTTTGGCAGGGGGAATCGCTAACATTCGATCGTAACCATTGGCTGCTTGCTTCTTCTAATAGAGCGCTCACCTTTGTTAATGAGCCCCATCAGAATAAGTTTCAATCTGTTCAGCTCTCTTTTTTATCTTTGCCCTCAGAGAGGATTTTAAAACAGATAGCTAACAGAGAATCCTCTTCGACAAGCTTGGCCGCGGCACCCATTTTAAGCGTTAACACTAGCCTAAACTTTGCCTTCTCACAGCTTATCGCCATGGCGGAGCAGAACTTAAGCCGAGAGGTGCAGCAATGTTATTTGGATGCTTTTTACTTGCAACTTAATGAGTTTGGTATGTTATCTCAGCTGTTTGAAAGTGATGTGCTGACGCTCAGGGAGCAAGTTAGCCATTATTTGTCGACAGAGCCCGCTGCCAACCACACGATTGATAGCACCTGTTACCATTTTGCGATGAGCCAGGCGACTTTTATGCGCCATTTAAGCAAAGAGGGAAGCTCATTTCGATTGATCTTGGCCGAAGTGAGAATGTTATATGCCATCGGTATCATGCAATCGATTAGTGCTCAAAACGGCGCAATGCTATCGCAGCTTGAGTTAGCGATACGCTGTGGTTATCAGTCAGAAGCTCGCTTTAGCCAACGATTTAAGGCACAGTTCGGGATCTCGCTAAAGCAATATATGAAGACGATCAGGGGCTAAGTCATGATACCGATATTGGTTATATTGGATCGAAATTAAAGGCAATTTTGATCTATTAATATTGGCTCTAGAACGTAGCTGCATTGAAAATATCAACTATACTTAACATTGAAAAGCGTATTTTAGACAGTGACTACGATTGCAAGTAGTAGGTAGTAAGTAGAAAAGTCGGCTAGTGGATGTGTAAGTGTTAGTAGGTATAAGCTAGCGGCTGTGTAGGCAATAGGTCATGGCTCTAAGAGCAGCAACCGCGTAAGTTTCTGGGCTTACAGCGCGGTCAACGAGGGATATAGCATAACCCTGTGTGACAGTATCGCTACCCCGACGCGCTTTTCACTCATCTCTGAGGCTCGCTTTTTAGCGAGCCTTTTTTATTACCCCGTCTAGATAGATTGCAAAGCAAGCTACAAAATCAATGTTCCCAATATCCCGAATAACCTCTATAAGCAAGCTTGGGTGTGGTTCATAAAGCGTGACTCTGTCTCGGTAAACTTCTTCTCTCACTTATTACCTTGGTACTGTTTAGGCAGGACTTGATGCGGCCTATTAAGGGGGAAGGCTGAAATAAAGTCGCCGAGCAATTCTGGTGCGGATTTGTTAAATGCGAAAACAGAGGGTAGCTGAACTTAAACGTCGCGTATCATTTGTAATTAATTTGTATGCATGAGCGAGTCCGAGATGGGAAAACTGATACCTAGATCATGTCGGGTAAAATGCAAATTGAGGAGTGCTCACAGGATGGCGGTTTGAACCTAGCTGATATTCAAAATATTGATTATAATATGTCTTTGAAATGCGAGTCGTATTGATGGTCGTTTTTACAAATGGCGTATCAAGTATGGCTCAGTAGATTACTTATTAAAGAGAATATACCATGAGCGCAATGCCACCATGCCCAAAATGTGAGTCTGAATATGTATACGAAGACGGCTCAAACCTAGTATGTCCAGAATGTGCTCATGAATGGAACCCGAACGAAGTTATCGTTGATCCTGATGCAATCATCTTAAAAGATGCTGTTGGCAACCTATTGGCTGAAGAAGACAAGGTTACGCTAATCAAAGACCTTAAAGTAAAAGGTTCATCGCTAATCCTTAAAGTCGGTACTAAAGCGGTTATTAAGCGTTTCGTTGATGCTGACCACGATATCGATTGTAAAGTTGATGGTCACGGCCAGATGATGCTTAAGTCTAAGTTTGTTAGAAAGCAAAACTAATTGCTTTGAAATATAAGCAGCTTTGAAACATAAGCTGATATGAAAAGACCTGCCAAGTGCAGGTTTTTTTGTGCCTGCTTAGCTGTGTTCTTTATGCCAGACTCGCGGAGTTACACCGAATTGGCGTTGAAATGCACGAGAAAATGCAACGCTTCCACTATACCCTACCTCTAAGCTTACCGACTTGATAGGTTCTCCCTTCTGCAGCAATTTCTTAGCTAACAGTAACCGAGCCTCAGTTACGTAACTAAGTGGTGGTTGTCCAATGGTTTGATTAAATAATGCTGCAAACCTAGCACGTGACATGCCGACTTGGCTTGCTAACTCTTCAATGGTCCATGGGTAATCTATCTGTTTGTGGATTATTTCGATGGCTTTGGCGAGTTTAGGATCTGATAAAGCGGATAAGACCCCTTCTTGGCATATTTTATTTTCAACTAAATGACGGAGTACTAATAACAACAGAAGATCAAGTAGCGTTGAGATGATAGCAGTTTGAGCAAAACGCGATGTAAAAGCTTCAACAAATAGCATGTTGATTATATTCGATAGACTATCTAACTTGCTGAGAGGGAGGACTATTGCATCGGGAAGGGCTCGGTAAAGTGGTGAGTCTTTAAAACTCAAGTTAGCACATACCACATCGCAGCCTTCTAGAGTTTGTGGTTGGAGGCGATGCGCTTTACCTTTGGGATAAATGATGAGTGTTGGTTCGTTGATTTTATGTGTTAAGCCAGGATCTTCGAATAAAAACATTTCACCAGTTTTAACTAAGTGCAATATTCCACCTGCAGGGTGATCTGTACTTGAAGAACTTCCACATAAATTGCCTGAGAAGAATAAGTTCGCTTTTGGTTCTGCATGAGAGATTAATGCTGATAAGGTATCCATTTGAGACTCTAGGTATGTATATCTAGATTAATAGTGATAAATCGTATTGTTGATGGTGTCAATATCAATACCGTAAATTCACTTAATCAAAGGAGCTCACCATGAGCCGTATTCTTCCAGTTTCAAATCCAAAAGGTGATGTAGCTACGACGCTTTCAGCAATCAAAAGTAAGTTAGGAATGGTACCTAACCTTTATGCGACAGTTGGTCACTCATCAACGGTGCTTAATGCGTATCTTACATTTAGTGATGCTTTATCCAAAGGACGTTTAAGCACGAAACAACGAGAGTTAATAGCTTTGGCTATAGCTCAGATAAATCAGTGTCAGTATTGCTTATCTGCTCACACCCTTATTGCTGGTAGTACTGGGTTAGGTGAGAAAAATATTAAGGAAGCAAGAGAAGGTAAGGCTGATAATGCGCTGGATCAAGCACTGATTATATTAGCCATAGATTTGGTTGAGCAGCGTGGTGAACTGACTACAGAACAATTAGATACAGCTGCTCAAAATGGAGTTGATAGTGAGTTGATCTTTGAGGTGCTAGCCCTGGTGACGGCTAATATCTTTACCAATTATGCAAACCATTTAGCGCAAACAGATATAGATTTCCCGGAAGTTAGTCTTACTGTTTGATATTGAAAGGAGCTATTTATGCAGCAAGAAAAAGGTTACTTAGTTGGTCTAGCTGGTGTTGTGCTTACGTTATTATGGATTGGCGTATTTAAGTTTACTCCAACAGAGGCTGAGGCAATTAGACCATTAGTTGAAAGCCACCCTTTGATGAATTGGATGTTCAGTATTTTAAGCGTACAAGGAGTGTCGAATCTAATTGGAATTACTGAAATTATTGTTGCTATTGGTATGATTGTTGGTATTTGGAAGCCAAAAATTGGTTACTGGAGTGGCCTCGCTGCAATAATTATCTTCATTACTACATTGAGCTTCCTATTCACTTTGCCTGGAGTCTGGAAGTTAGTTGATGGTGTACCTGTAACTGAGTTCTTTATATTTAAAGATATCGTTTTCTTAGGTATTGCTTGGCTTAGTGTCGAGAAAAGTAAAATTTCAATGACACTCTCAAGTTAATTGTTTTCCCTGCTATCTGGATAAATTCAAAGATAAATTTATCTAGATAGCCTGAGAAGATTACTCTAATAATAGTAGTGAAGCCCAGTTTGCTTAAGTGTTTTTTTTACAATGTTCTAAAATCGTATAGTACATCTTGGCTGTTGATTCATTTTTCATTTTTTCATAGGTTGTAACTAAGTGATAAGAAGGAGATTTATGATCAGGGATCTTTATATCGAAAGGTTTTATTAACCGTCCATTATTCAATTCTTTTTGTACAAGTATACTATTTACGTAGGCTATTCCTCCACCTTGCATAGCAGCTTCAATCGATTGGATAGAATTCTGAAAAGTAAGTTTTTGTTGTGTCAAATTATTACTTAATAGATTTAGTCTTTGCAATACGATATCCCATTGTACTAGTCGATTATTGGTATAGATAAGTGTGCTATTATCGATTGTTTCCTGATCAAAGTGATGACCTTTATCTTTCAGATAGTCAGGATGACAAACAGGTATCATGATCTCATCAAATAAATGAACAGAGTACATATTTTCCCATGTATCGTAACCATATCTAATAGCGAGATCTAAGTCTGATTTAGAGAAATCTAAATAATCTAGTGTGTCAACAAATTCGATGTTGCTGCTGATATTTGACTTAGCATCATCCATTAATACCGGTAGTAACCAATTCTTTAGTAAAGATGGCGGCACAGCGAGTCTAATATTTGGTCTTTTCCCTTCAATTCCAAGATCAATAGTTGCCTCCTCTATATTTTTTAAAATTATGGAGATCCGAGAGTAATATCTAAGTCCATAACTAGTTAGCTGTATCTGTCTATTTCCTCTACTGAATAGGGACTTACCTATAAAATCTTCTAATTTGTTGATTTGGTGACTTACCGCTCCAGGTGTCACATTTTGTTCAACAGCCGCTAATTTAAAACTTTGAAAACGTGCGACAGACTCAAAGTAAATAATAGATTTTATTGGTGGTAGTGTTCTCATTTTATACAATCCCTTATAAATAAATGATGTGATCAATTAAATTAAATTGTCAGCTTACATTTATTATTTATCTTTGTTGTTCTGTCAGTTTAGTTTTTTTTGCTTATTGCAAAATAACTAAGTTGACAGGATAGCTAAATTAAATCGTTTGTTTGTCAGTTTATTTTAATTGCTCTGATGTATATTAATGTTTAACTGTGTGGCTAAAATGTTATTCAGATCTCATTATCAACTTCTTTTTTATTTAATATTCTTTTAGCGTTATAACTCAAAAGTAGTAGTCGATACTAATAATAGCTTCTTAATTATTGATTACTACTTTTACTTAGATGAACAAAAAGTTTGTTTATAAGCATATTAATAAAAAACAATTTATAGGGTAAGTTGATGAAAAAATTAACATTGTTATCATTAGTTATTTTTGCAAGTTTTTCTGCTCATGCAGCAGATAATCTTGCAGAGTTTCATAATGAGTCTGGAATTGAGTGTAAAGATTGCCATGCGACGGGAGTGGCTAACATTCAAGATAGCCAGCTTGAACAAGATCAAGCGTGTGTTTCTTGTCACGGAGATCTGAATGCCATGGCTACGCAGGAGTTAAAGGGGCAAAATTTATCCATTCATCATAATCATTTAGTTGATATTGGCTGTACATCTTGTCATTCAGGTCACGCAGAACCTGTAATGAACTGTATCACTTGTCATCAGAGCTTCTCGGAAAAGTTCGACATGCCTTTCTTGCATGGTAAGTTAGAAGCGTCTTATAAATTTGATGAGATCGAGCAAGCGCAATTAACTGAAACGATCATGGCAGGACCTGTTGAAACACATCAGATGATTATCATTGGTGCTGGGTCAGCGGGATACTCTGCTGCGGTTCAGGCAAGTATGTCTGGTTTAGATGATATTGTGATCTATGAGAAACAACCATACATAGGTGGTAATTCTCAGTTATCTGCGGGTGGTTACTCTGCTGCCGAAACAATTACTCAGGCACGCTTAGGGTATAAAGATGGTGTAGAACAGTTTTATAACGACACAATGAAAGGCGGTCATAATATTAATGATCCTAAGTTAGTTAAAAAACTAACGGAAGATAGTGCTGATGGAATTAGCTGGTTGATTGCTTTAGGAGGAGACTTTTCTGCTGCTAGACGTGGAGGAGGGCATACAGCTGATAGGCTTCATAGACCAGCTGGTGGTAAGAAGAATGGTCCTGAATTGATATCGGTGCTTCAAAGAAATTCAGATGCATTAGGGGTGAGAGTCGAGACTAATAACAAAGTATTGAAGATAGTTCGCGCTAAGAGTGGTGAAATTGCTGGAGTTGTCGTCCAAGGTAAACATTCAGGGCTTCGTTTTATCGCTGCGCCAACGGTTGTATTAGCAACAGGTGGTTTTGGTTGGAATAATAAGCTGGTTGCACAATACAGACCTGACCTGCTTGGCACACCGTCTACCAATGCCCCTGGTAATACCGGAGATGGAATTGGTCTAGCGAAGGAGATAGGCGCTAAGATGGTCGACCTTAAAGAGATCCAAACGTTCCCAACGGCTGGTAATGGCGTGTTGGTTATTACAGGGACAATTCGTGGAGCAGGGGCTATTTTACTAAACCATCAAGGAAAACGTTTCTGTGATGAGATGGGACCTAGAGATAAGGTTTCTGAATGTATTTGGAAGTTAAAAGAGAGAAGTGCCTGGTTAGTTTGGGATGACGAAATTATGAATGAAGTCAGCCAAGTTAAGGGGCTTGAGCCTTTAGGTATGCTAACTAAGATTGAAAACTATGATGATTTTAAGAAGGTCAATATCGATCCTGCTGTTGCAAAAGCGTCTCTTGAGCAATATAACATGTATCAAAAGGATGGAGCTGATCCTGATTTCGGGCGTAAATTTATGGCTCGTTCACTTAAGTTCCCACTTTACTTAGTTGATACGGCGCCAGCGATTCACCACACAATGGGAGGTGTGGGAATAACGCCAGAAGCTCAAGTTAGAGATGAAAACGATCAGATTATTCCTGGCATGTTCGCAGCTGGAGAGGTTACTGGCGGGGTTCATGGAGCAAACCGCTTAGGCGGAAATGCGATTGCTGATACGGTTGTATTTGGTCGCCAAGCAGGTAAGTCCGCTGCACATTACATCATTAATAAAGGTAATTAGTTTTAATTGCACAAGTAGAGCAAGCATTTTATGCTTGCTCTACTTTTTGAGGTAATTACAGCTGTTAAGAAGTAATAATATTTGCCATTAGCAAGGGTATTTCCCTCTAACCTAGGACACTTTTAGAGTGATAAAATTACCGGCACTGTTATTGCGGTGGTCAACTAAAATATTTTTGGTTCTTTTGCTATCACTGCTGCAATAACAGCATCTGCTGATGTTCTTGATTCCCAGTTAACTTTTTTACTATTCAGATAGCCGCTAACCATTGTTCTTCTGAAATGATATAAATCTCATGCCCTTTCTCTTTCAGTGACATAGCCTTTTCAATTTTTCTGCCATGGCTTAGATATTTCCAATCGCGGCTAGCAAGGGTACCTATCACCAAAAACTGGGTGGAGAGCAGGACATCTTTACTTGTTATGGCTCCAAGGCTTTGAGCTTTAGATTCAACTGTTTTGCGGCTACCAGATTTAAACTTTCCAGTGAAACAAAAACCAATATTATCGTGTGGGATTTCACTTATATCGTCAAAGCACTCGGTAGTGTTGTCTGTTACATCACCAGTTTCACAGAAACGACTGCCCGTGATTTTTTGCACTGTTAGCAACAAGTCTTTCTTTTCATCCTCGGTGATAATGCCATCTTCAAAAATATCACAAAGCTTCGATGTAACGACACTCGCAGGCCACTTATCTAGGATTTGATGGTTTTCATCTAGCCAAACGGCTAGCGCATCAATTTCTTTTTCGTTGACGTCATCATCTGCAGATATGCCTTGAAGCATGCCAAGCAATTGGTTTATTTGGTTATGACTATTTGGTTCAATGAATCCGTGAATATCATTTACGTCATTTATTAAAGAGAGCAAATCTTCATATTCATCTCCATCAATAACGCCGTCCTCTAACACATCATTTAGCACATCGACAATATCAACTATATCTGGATCATCTGAAACTTCCCAATGAGTTCGTAACCACAAATCGAGGAAGGCATATTCGGCTGGCTTAAGTTTGCTATCAGCAGTGATCCCCAACAAAATGCCTTGTAGTGAAGAAATTGCTTTTTCGATATTAGCCGCTTGATTAAAGTGACCGTATGGCTGGGCATCCTTGTTTAAAAGGAGAGCATTAGTTTTTTGCTGCTTAGGTTTAATGGAAGTTCTGGATTCAACGAGAGCTAGTATTTGTTCGACTGTAGTTTGTGGAAGTTCACCAGTATAAGCAAAGTGCACAAATTGGGGTTTGTCGATAATGACCGAGCCACACTCGCGGGATTTATCTATTTTGCTGGGGTCAGCGTTATCACCAGCACATAAAATATGGAGGCCAGTGGTTATTTTTTTCTTGACCGATAGACCTACTAATTCACCTAATGTCTCTAATTCGTTTAGCTCAACAGCATTAAAACCAGTAAAACAAATCTCAAAAGCTTTCATAATTAGTCTCCCAATTCTTTCAACGCTTGATGTGGTATATACACTTAAGTTCGTATCTGTTTAGAAGTCTTTAACA
Source organism: Shewanella schlegeliana (assembly GCF_016765635.1). Lineage (GTDB taxonomy): Bacteria > Pseudomonadota > Gammaproteobacteria > Enterobacterales > Shewanellaceae > Shewanella > Shewanella schlegeliana. The sequence goes on along the minus strand of NZ_JAESVD010000007.1, from coordinate 101,099 downwards.
TTAATACGACGAATAGTGAGGCTTGACGACTCCCCTGCGGTTAAGGAGTTTTATGTTACTGTATTTAAGGTAAATATTGCTATCCATAACAATTTAGTAAGCTTATAAGGAATATCATTATTCTTTGATTTTGTACAATCTTTAGTTACTGAAAATTAAGAAGTATTAGTTGGATGGCAGTTTGATAAATCCGCTACATAAACTTATTTAAGGTTAGTGGCTGATTAAGTTAGGGGAGATTTTGACTGTAGAACTAAATGCTGATGAACAGGAGCAAACAAAGGTTCGAGACTGTAGATACAAAAATTTCAGATACAAAAAAGCCGCTAAATCCACCTGGTTAGGATTTAGCGGCCTTTGAAGGTTATTGCTAACCTTGTGTTGGTGGAGGCGGCGGGGCACACCACCAAACTCATATAAATCATTTGTCATCAACAGCTTAAAGCTACTTGAGATTGTTGTTTTGCTCTGTTAGTACAAGATTTTAGTACAGCTAAATATCATTAACAAGTTCTTTAAATTACACTTGCTTACCAGATGTTCTCTGGTTACTAACTTGGTTTTATTGTTTCCATAATAGACGGTACGGTGATTCTTGAGATATTTCTAGTATTTGGTTAAGCTGCTGTTTTTACAGCCAGTTATTGTATTTGTTTAGTGAGCTAGAACCAATATAGACAGAAGAAAAACAGCCAGAGAACTCATTAAAGCTCGACTCGGGTTCGAGACCCTAAGCGGGAACCGAACCCACGGGGTAATGGCAAATTAAGTAGAATAGAGGAACTACGAAGTGAGCTGTTCGTAGTAACTATCTGTTTTCCGGTATTTTGAATTAGAGCTGTGTGGCTCTAATTTTTTGATTAAGAAGTGCTTTTTGAGGAAAATAGAGGTGATTAATCGCTATGGTTCAGCTAAAGTTCATGTTTATTTAAAGTGATTCAACATCTTATTTAAAAATTTTTGGTTTAGTTGAAGAGAATTTGATTAGAGTTGCTTATAATACGATGAAACCTAGCTTTGGGAATTATCATGGCAAGCGCAAATCAAATCAAACAGCTCGTAAGGCATTTTATAAAGAAAGATGAAAAGAGATTTTTATCGGTTGTTTTACAAATAGCTGCGCACGAAGCAAAAATAGGCCATACCAAAGTTGCTGAAGAGTTACGGAATCTGGTGGATAATGCAAAATTAACTTTTAGCTCTCCAGCTTCTTTAGTCCCTGAAGTGTTATCTTCCAACTCGTCAAGAATCGATTTAGCTAGGGCTAACGAGCTGTTTTCGGTAAGTCATCCTACGCTAACATTTAAAAACATGATTCTTTCTAGTGACATAGAAGGAAAGTTGATCCGCTTTTTAGATGAAAACCGAAATTCAACTAAAATTCGTCAGTATGGTTTAGTTCCTCGTAGACACCTGTTGTTATATGGCCCACCGGGAACTGGAAAGACGATGTCTGCAAGTGTCATTGCTCATGAACTACACCTTCCGCTCTTTACTGTACGAATGGATTCACTTATGACCAAGTTTATGGGTGAAACTTCCGCAAAGCTAAGAAGTATTTTTGAATACATAAATTCACATAAAGGTGTTTATCTGTTTGATGAATTCGATTCAATAGGTACCAAAAGAAGTGTTACTAATGATGTTGGTGAGATTCGTAGGGTCTTAAATACATTTTTACAGCTTTTAGACGAGCATGAATCCGATAGTTTAATCATATCTGCAACGAACCATAAAGAGATTTTAGACCATGCTCTTTATCGTCGGTTCGACGATGTAATTGAATATGATAGACCAACAGAACTTTCGATTATTGAATTGATAGAATCTAGATTTATATCTTTTAAACTTAATGTTGTAAACACTGAGGTTATTGTAGAGGCCGCGCAAGGATTAAGTTATGCAGAAATAAGAAAAAGTTGTGATGATGCAATAAAATACTCGCTTATCAATAATGTTAAAACTGTAGAACAAGAGCTATTGGTATCTTTATTGATGGAACGTAGGTCATATCAAAACTAACAATTACCTAGGCTAGGTTAAATGAAGAAACATTTTAAGATCTCCCCTTCTAAGTCCCTACTTAGTTATCGTTCCATTCCGATGGTAGTCCGTACCAGAGATACAAACATCGATAGAGCAGAACACTTTAGTAGCATAAGAGCTTCATTTGATCGCGCCGTATCTGTTGGGCGAAACAATATTGCGTTCGCTCAATCACGACTTGAAGCTAGAGATGTACCCAACACTGTCTTGCTCTCAATATCAGAGAGCGCTGCTAATCCAAATCGTTTAAAGATTGAATCTTTAGATAACAACAACATAGAGTTACTGTCAGTTAACACTGTCGATGGCCTTTGCACTGCAAATGTAGCCATTCCACTTGAGAGAATCGAACGTTTTAGCAATACAATTAATCAATACGGACATGAGAACACTTCGTCTGGTAACGCTAAAAATAAGCCTTTGATCGAATCTATATCAGAAATCAGGAGCACTTCCATTAGAGATCTTTGGTTCAGTAATGATCCAATTCCTGATGAAAGTGAAGTACGAACCTATGAGCTTTGGTTTACATCTAAAAACTTAGACTTTGATGACATTGAAGTAAAGTTAGCTACCGCGGCAAACATTTCAAACTTAACAATTAGGAATGGTCGAATAACATTTAAAGATCGTTTGGTAAAATTAGTTTCGGCATCGTTAGAACAGTTGAACACTTTTCAAGTGTTAACAAATTTGATCGTTGAAGTAAGACCTGCAACAACGGTCTGTTCTGAATATATTAATATGTCACCTTCAGAGCAACGAGCTTGGAGCGAAGGGTTAACACTAACGCGTTCACCAAATGCTGTCCCTATTTGTATCCTTGATAGTGGCGTTAATATTGGACACCCTTTGTTATCACCAATTTCAGACTCAGAAGTTCAGGTTCAATATGACCCTAGCTGGAGTGCTGGAGATCAACTTGGTCATGGAACGTGGATGGCTGGAACCTCTATTTATGGAGATTTAAAACACCAGTTGACCAATATGGAAGTTGAGATAACAGGTAAAGTTGAATCAGGTAAAATTATCTCTGGTATAAATGTAAATGATCCGGAACTTTATGGTTTAATTACAAGCCATGTTGTTTACTCTGTAGATTCAATGTCTCCATCTGACAAGAGAATTTATACATTAGCAGTTACTGCTGATTATACTCTTTTAGGCGCACCATCAAGTTGGTCAGCGACTATAGATGAATTAGCATCAGAAACGCCGGATGATCCAACTACTCGTCTCTTTGTTGTTTCTGCTGGTAACTTTATACTAAACTCAGCGCGTGACATACCAACGACTAACCAGAACTCAAGCGTTCAAGACCCTGCAAATGCTTATAATGCATTGACTGTTGGCTACTGGTGCAGTGAGGGTTTACTGAATCAAAGTGGTTATGAATTATTTGCAGAGCTGACTGATATTGGCCCAACATCAACCTCAAGTCATTCATGGCATAGAGGTTCACCTTTAAAACCCGAAGTTATCTTCGAAGGTGGGAACTTCGGTTATGATACCGGTAGTGAATTTACATCTGAATTTGAAGATTTAAGCATACTAACGACATCACATGATTTTTCGAATGGGGATTATCTTACATATTTTGGAGAAACCTCCGCGGCAACTGCACTTGCTAGCCACTTTATATCCAAAGTTTGGGCAAAGTATCCAGATTACTCTCCTGAAACTATTCGAGGACTCGTAATTCATAGTGCTGAGTGGCCAGAGAAATTGCTATCTCGATTTGCTCCTCTAAGAACTAAACCGGACGTTGAGTCTCTTTTGCGCCTAGGCGGATATGGTTATCCAAATTTAACAAAGGCGTTAAGTAGTGGAGACCGAAATGTGAACTTGGTTATTGAGGATAGTATCCAACCATATACTTCCGATGGAAAATTAAATGAAATGGCTCTTTATGCTTTACCTTGGCCGTCCAATGAACTTTCCAAGTTGGAGAATGAAGTTGTTAAACTTAGAGTTACGTTGTCATATTTCATTGAGCCAAACCCTGGTGAACGAGGATGGAGTAATAAGTATAAATATTGCTCGCATGGATTAAGATTTGAACTCAACTCAGCTGAAGAAGATCAGGATGAATTCTCGTATCGTATTAACCAACAATACCGTATAGATAACCCTGATACACCAAGAACTGATAGTGACTCATCAAAGTGGTTATTAGGACAGAAACTTCGTAGCCACGGCTCAATCCATAGCGATATATGGGAGGGGACAGGTAGGGAACTTGCTGAGAAAAAATTTTTGGCAGTATACCCTGTGGCGGGATGGTGGAAAGAACTGCGAACAGAGAATCGACAATCTAGTGTCGCGAAGTATAGCTTAATAGTGTCTATCGAAAGCTCAAGTAATAATCTCGATATTTATAATGAAATTGAAAATTTAATTGAACTTGAAATACCGATTGAAACTACAGTAACTATCTAATAAAAAGCCTCGAAAGAGGCTTTCTAGACTTTAACTATTTAGAGGACTAGCTTTTCTCAAAACCATATTAACTATGTGTTTCCAGAGTACTCTATGGCTAAGTATACTAGTGAATACCTACTTTAACTTTCAAGTTGCTTATTTGCCCTTGTTGCTCTTCAGATAATGAGCAGTTTGATAGTTCTTCAAAAGATTTTAGTATGCGGTTCCATTGTCGCTTTTGCTGTCTATCATCATTAATATCCAATGCTTGAAACCATTTATCAGCCTGCTTTTGTAGCTTAGTGATTAGTTTTTGAATCCAAAGACTGTCTTGCGCTTTCTGGTGCTGGTATTTCCACATTTCTAGCCGTTTGCCTCGCTCTAATTCATAGGGTTTGTACTCGCGATGGTCTATACCAATATGTTTTAATACTGCCGCGTTAAATGCCGACTTGATTAGCCTTGTGGCCTGTTTTTGTTGTAATTGTTTTAGCACTCGATTACCAACTACTTTACCAATAATTAGATGTAAGTGATCACCAGTACCAGTTCGACCAGTTTGTGGCTGTTGGTGTAATACTGCTCGGATCTGAGTTTTATACTGCTCACGCTCTTCTAATGTCAGTTTGAGTAGTTTAGCTAACTGTAGGCAACAGTCGCTAGTAATTGAATGCCATTGTTTTGGGGTTGGGCGATGCCCTTTGGGCAGTGTTAGACAAAACTCCATTGCGTAGCTCGATAATGGTCGTCCACCACGAGTGTTATTTAGTTGCTGGAGTAGTCTAAATCGCTCTCCAGTGATCGCTATGCGCTGAGAGGTGCTAGTGTTCCCAATTATAGAAATCAGCTTTTCTGTATGTTTATGATTAGGATGTTTGTGCGATAGGAGATAACGCTCACGCGTTATTACGCCATCGCTACCGTTCTTTACTGCTTGAGTCGTTACCGTCCAGTTTTTAAGCATGTTGTTTTTATTTAAGAATAAAAACAACATGCTTAAATTGCAAACAACTCTACTTAACATACCATATCTACCTGTATTTCAAGATAGGTCAACCACTTCGTTCTTATTTTGACCACTTGCAATAATGGGTTCCCCCTTCTTGACTACCCCTAAAAAACAATTAAGAAATTAGCTTATTAGGATAATATTTTAAATTAGAAGTAATATTTTGTTGTTGCAAGGTAATTTTGTATCATTAAATAAAAACTATGAATAACACTAATAATGATTCGTTGATCTCACTTGCTTACAGTATAGAGAACTGTCAGTTTACTACGGTAGAAGACCTTGTTTTTGAATTGTGTATTAAATCAAAATTTATTGATGAGACTGATTCGGAAAGGAAATCATCAAAATCTATATGGGTTAAGAAAATGGTTGGGTTATATCTTCAGGCTGAAGCTTTAGAAAATGCATCCACAGGGAAGTGCTATTTAGAATTAACGACTAAGACAGTAAATGAAATTGTAGTTAACAAGAAAAAAACGGCAGCAATTATAGTTGGTATATTAGCTAAGCAAGTAGTGAGGGCTATGCCAAATTATGACTGTGAATAGCTAGATGCATTGTTTTATACTCAAGGGGTAAACTACTCAAACTAGTTAGTTTGAGTAGTTTAAGCAGATTGGAAGTTATATGTTTTTGGTTAATGAAATTACTTGTCGATTGTGAGCGTGAACAGTAATTTTTATTGGGGGTTTTGGCATTTCTTGTAATGACTGAAGCGCATCAGAAACCTGCTGAGAGTTATATTTTTTTCCAACTGCTTTTTGCAGTGGCGTTCTGTCAGTTGGTTGGCCATTATTTTGTTTGATTAGATTCTCTATTGATTGCAATACATCATTAGCTATTTTAGATTTCTCATTAGCATTTATTTTATCTTTTTCAGTATCAAAAATATAAATTATTGATTGATGCCAATATTCTATCCAAGCTAATGCTGAGGTAAGATGTGAAGAATTAATAACATTAGATTTATCTAACACAGCAAAAAGCATTGCGTACATTGTTGCATAATGCGGTGCTCTTGTTAACAGTGACTGTTCGATAGAATCTTTAGCTCCCAATTGTTTTAGATATGCGTATTTATCCTCCCAAAGCTCTCTGTAACAATCACTCATACCTAAAACTCGTTTTTCCTGATTTACCCAAATTAGTACATCATTAAGTTTTTTAGCCAGCTCAGCCATTTTATCTGGACAAGGAATTTTAGGGAACGGTTGTAATTCCTGTGGCATACCACAACAAATAGTGAATCTATTAAGAAACCCATTATATATAGATGTGTCATCTAACCTAGAGACTAGTTCTGTGGCTGTAATATGTCCCAGAATACCTACATGAGGATCTGTACAGCTAGTTCTGTCTGTTTTAGTCAGAGGTTCGAGTGATTCGCCATCAAATAATTTTCTTATGATACCGCTAAGGATACTAGTTTTTTGGTTACATTTTGCTAGAAGATTAGCAAACTCAGCCTCAACGACAATAAGTCTTTTATCGTTCTGACCTTGAATGAAATTCCCCTTGCTATCAGTACTATCATCTCTCAACTCGTACGAGATACCCTCACCTGTTGATAGACCGCCTGAATGGATACGAGCATGGAGTGCTATAGGTTGTTCAGTATTGTTTAGCTCCCCAGCTAGGTTAAATATTGCATTGGTTTGTTTTTCACTGACCCCTTTTCCTCCGCCCGTTGATTGGACGAAAATTGCGTTTAGGCGTGGTTCAGTAAAGGTTGCACCGTATGGTAGTGTAATGTAGCCACGAGGTATAGAAATAGAGATTCTGATTAATGAATGCGCTGCTATAAACTCTTCGCTTGCTTCACTACCACTACTCAATAAGTGAGAGATATCCCCAATCAACCCCGGTAAGCCAAGCGGGTCTAATACTGGGCGGATCTTTGTAACATGATTAATTTCAAAAATTTTGTCTTTTAAAACCGGTGCTTCATTTTTATTTACTTCATCTTTGTTTGATTTTTTACTATTCGGGAATAAATTTTTAAAATAATTCATATTTATATATTGTCTCAGTTTGGTGATGTTATTTGTCTTTTTGACTGTAACTTATTTTGTTTCTTATTAGATATTGTATGGTTTTATATGTTTTACATGCGAATCACTTATATTGTTGATCACTTTTATTAATGTTTTTGGCGGATACTGTTTTCCATAAATATCAAGGGTGATACAGTTATTTGAATGTCCTACAATGCATTTAATTATTTCAATTTTAATCCCTTTCTGTTTAAGTTCATTTACAAAGCTATGCCTGAAAGAGTGAGCATCAAGCCCTTTGGAAAGACCAAGTTTTTCTCTTCGCCTTGAAAACCATTTTGAGGCATTATGTGAGTAGTACCCCCTGACTAATGGAAGCTCTGGGAAAACTCTATCTGAGTTACATTGCTCAACAAAATTAATGAATCCTCTTTCAATTATCGCTTTGTGAAGCGGAACCGTTCGCGTGGAACTCTTATTCTTAACACTCTGTTCTTGAAGTTGTTCTCTAATTTCTATGCAGTAAATCCCGTCTTTTAATACAATATCCCCCTTCAAGAGTTGACATAATTCATTTAGCCGTGCACCAGTGAACCTTAATAGTAAAGGGAGCCAGTAATAATATGGATGTTTAAACTCTTCCTTTATATATTGTTCCATTTTAAATATTAATGATAATTGCTCATCGCTGAACTCGTAACGTACATCATCATGCCTAGGGGGAAGAGTCTGTAATTTATAAAAGTAGTTTTTGTTAATATGCTCGTGACTAACACACCATTCAGAAAAACCAGAGAACGCATTAATTATTTTCCTAATGCTTCTAGGGCTTAATGTTTCCTTTTTTAATTCAATGTTTTTATATATAACATCAAAACCAACTAAAGAGTTAAACTCTTTATATTTTGACTTGTTCTTTGGGTATTGTCGTAAAGCATTTCTAATTATTTCTGCATTTTCTCTATCCATCTCATTAAGATCTGGATGACCAAATAAATCTAAAATTAAAGTTATTATGTAGTAATAATCATCTGCTGTTTTTTTTGTTATTTTACCAAAGCATATTTTGGATTTTATAAACTCATCTCGTAGCTGATAGCAATTTTTTTTCCTTTTGTTTTTTTTGCTTCTTGGTATTAGTTTTTTGTGGTCATTCTGTAAAAAAATCCATGAGATAATCAAAGAAAATATGGAAATGAAATATTTAATCATTTAGTTAATTATGTTCATACTGTTGTTGAGTGGCTGAATCATAGCACTAGATCTCACCCCCTTTACCACATATAAATTCGTGGTGCAAGTAATTTTTACTTGTATATTTTTTACTCGAAATCTGCATTGTCTTCTAGTAAGGCGTTGAATTTAAGGCTCTATATTGCTGCTGGCGGCTCTAGTACTCCTTTCAGCGAACGAAAAATAATTTTTAAAAGTTCTAAATTCATTTTAATTTGTGATAGTGGTCTCGTAAGAAGGAGATGGTATATCGGTTGGTTTTCACATTGTGGGTCTTGCTCTTCGTTGATAGACGGGAATCGTCAACGAAGAGGGGAGGTTATGGGATGGGAGCTATAAGTTTTTACCCTCACTAGGGCGCCTGTAGGGATCTTTTCAATAGCATTTTTGAGAATTTCAATAGAAAACCCCTTTCCATATCTATCGTAAGAAATACTGTTTGATAAGTGACCTAAAATGGCTGATGCAACCTCTGAACTGACTAATGAGTTTTTTAATTCTGTAGCAACTGTATGGCGAAAAGAGTGGAAATCATGGCCTCTATCAAAATTTAAAGCTGATTTGAACCGCCCATACCATTTTGATGCTGCTGTTCCATAGCCGTCTCGACTATTTTTCAATTCAGGAAACAGACGTTCTGAGGCTATTGAGCCAACATAGTCAATAAAGCCAAGACGGATCAGCTCACCATGAATAGGAACGATTCTGCGGCTGTGGGGGTTTTTGAGTCTTTGATCTGCCCGTGTAGCTTCAATCGAAATACACCAGGTGTTATCAATGTGGACTATGTTGTCTGTATAAAGCTGACATAGCTCATTCATTCTAGCTCCAGTGAATTTGGCTAGCAAAGGCAGCCAATAGTAGTGAGGATGACGGTGAGCGTTGTTTACGAAAATTGGATGTGAAAAAATTTTCAGCAAATCATCAGGTGTATAAGCATTTTTCGCATCTGAATCTCTTGTGTTTTTTCTAAAGCGGATCGCTTTGAACGGATTTACGTCTGTTATTTCGTTCTGTAAACACCATTCAAAAAAAGATGAAGTTGCGTGAACGTAATTTTTGATGCTCTCTTCACTCAATGTCTCTTTGCCAAGCTTTTCATTTAACTCGATCACTTCGGTGACATTTAATAATTGGAACTCAAAATGCTTTTTTACGTTGGTAGGGTAGTAATGAAGCTGCTGCTTTGCTGTCTCAGCTTCTGTTCGCCTGATTTGCCTAATTGAGGTTTTGCCTATTAGATCAAGGACTGTTTTGCACTTTGATTTAAGGCTATCAGCGGTTTTTGGTGAAATATGATCAATTTTATAGTGATAAAATTTATCTAGAGCGGAGTATGGACAAGTTAGCTTGGTGTCTCTTGCAATATTAATCGGAGTGTATTCTGGTTGAAGAATAGGGAGCTTAGCCGTGGTGACGATGCCTGTCGCCATTGTTTTTCGGATATCTAGTTCTAGTTGCAAAGCAAGGATTTTGGCTTGGTCTCTTGATGAGGTTTTTAGGGAGCGCTTAATCTCTCTACGTCCATCAAAGAGTGCTCTGGAGTGTGATGGTAATTGGTATCTAAAGTACCAAGTTCCAGATTTTGAAAGGGTTAAATAGCGCATATTTAGTACCATTTTTTAGTACAAATAGCCTATCCACTGATGTGCAAATGAAAAAAATGGCGATAACTCAATGAGTTACCGCCATTTTCTATATTTGGTGGAGGCGGCGGGGCTCGAACCCGCGTCCAAAAAGCCTACATCCTCGGCACTACATGCTTAGTCTCTCTTTTGGTTAACCAAGTACACTCCGAAAGACAGGATTGCAATTGGCGAGTCCAGTACTGTTTCGCGGTTCACCCCTGAACAAGGTTCCCTCGCTATCAAATGTAAAGGTGACCATCTATATACTCTGCCCATTTGATAAACGTGAGCAAGATGGCTAGCTAGCCTAAGCTGCTAGAGCGTAGTTATCGTCGTTTGCAACTATAACTGTGCGGCTTTTTACGAGGCCAACCGCCCCTCGGCATGCTCCTAGGGTTTCGTGAATCTTGTCGAATCCAGAATCGCCCCCAAGTACAAACTGATTGTAACCCGTGTATTCCCCTATAAACAAGGATAAATAGTACAAGTTAAATCGATTGTTCGTTATCCGTACGTTTTAACCGTTGTAACTTATTGTTGAACGGCTTTTTTCATCGTACGTGATTTTTCAATCTTCCATTCGCGCTCTTTGGTGTCATCGCGCTTATCGTGCTCTTTCTTACCTTTACCTAGGCCAATTTCAATTTTGACCCATGCACCTTTTCGCCAGTACATAGAGATAGGTACGATAGAATAGCCTTGACGATCCACTAAGCCTTGTAACTTATCCAATTCGCGACGGTTAAGTAGTAACTTACGGTCACGCATAGGGTCACATACCACATGTGTTGATGCAGTATTAAGTGGAGTGATAGTGCAACCAAATAGGTAAGCTTCACCATTTCTTAGGAACACATAGCTCTCAGATAGGTTTACTTTACCCACACGAATTGCTTTTACTTCCCAGCCCATTAAGGACAAGCCAGCTTCAAATTTCTCTTCAAATTTGTAGTCGAAAGTCGCGCGTTTATTACGTGCTATCGTCGCTGGTGGGTTCTTTGATTTCTTTGCATTATTCTTAGCCATAGGCAGCCATTATACTCGCGCTAAACAAATATGGAATTGGGCAAATCAATTTATTGCAAGTTTTATCTCTTTGCTGAGAGAGTTTGTCTGCTTTTTAGGCGCTCAAGAGACTGCTGCAGTATCAAAGATGCGTTTTTTTGTGTTCATGTTAAAATCGACGCTTCGTGTTTAATTACTGAGTACCAATCGTCAGATGCCGCAAATTTCTCGCAGTGTATTAGTTCGCTTCAGCGCGATGCAGATGTATGACCTAGTCAACGATGTTGAGTCTTATAAAGAGTTCTTGCCCGGTTGTGTGGGGGGCAAGGTCCTAGAATTTGATGGAAAAACCATGGTCGCCTCGGTGGATGTGGCAAAAGCGGGGATCAGTAAAACTTTTACCACACGTAATCAGGTTATTCCTGGTAAGAGTATTCAGTTACAGTTAGAGAACGGCCCATTTAAAGAGCTAGTTGGCGAGTGGACGTTTACCGAACTGGCCGAAGATGCCTGCAAGGTGGAGTTTGAGCTGAGTTTTGAGTTCTCAAGCTCTATTGCAGATCTTGCCTTTGGTAAAGTATTCAAAGAGCTGATGGCGTCAATGGTGACCGCATTTACCAGCCGCGCGAAGGTGATATATCAATGAGTAACGAACTAACCCCATTCTTAGTTGAAGTGATCTATGCACTGCCCAAGCAGCAGAAGCTGATTAAGGTGAATGTCACGCCGGGAACCACCTGTATTGAGGCGGTTAGATTAAGTGATATGCAGCTTTACTTCCCAGAGATTGACCTCGATAACGTCAAGTTAGGGATCTTTAGCCGCTTAGTTAAACATGATGAAGTGTTACAACCGGGGCAGAGAGTCGAGATCTATCGTCCATTGATTGCCGATCCTAAAGATGTGCGCCGTAAGCGGGCGGAAAAGGCCAAAGATGAAGGCCGGGTCAATAAAAAGACGGGTAGTAAGCTTTAATTAACTTCAGTAGCGTTAATAAAAGCAGTGATAAAAAATGGCGATGCCCAAAAGAGGGAGTCGCCATTTTTGTATTTATGTCAGTGTTAGTTGATTAAAGTTATTCAAACTTTTCAGAAAGTGTCTCAGGTTGAGTCTCTTTCTCTTCAACTAATGGCTCAGCCTGAGGGCGTTGCTCTGGGATCAAAGGATCCGCTTCTGGGGTGTTGATCTCGGGTAACTTACTCTCTTCGAGTGGCGTACTAAACTCTGGGCTTAGCTCATAATCGCCTTTCACTTCGACCAGCTTATCGCCATTAAAGTTAATAATAAGTTCTTTATGGATGATACTCGCATCACGGCCACTCTTATAGTGGTAGACGTAATACCAGGTGTCGTCAGAAAAACTGTCGCGTAAAACCGGACGTCCAAGCACGTATTCGACCTGCTCTTTGGTCATGTCTATGCGCAACTTTTCGACTTGCTGTTTTTCCATATAGTTACCCTGAGGGATATCTGGTTTATAGATCAACCAGTCAAAAACACCACAGCCACTAAGTGATAACGAGAGCGCAGCAGCGCCCAAAAGGGTAAGACTTTTCTTTTTAATTGTCATTGAATGCGCTACTTCATAAAAATCTGTCGGTCATAATACCCAAGCACTCCCCCTTATGACAAGGGCTATTGCATTAAGGCGTGCTCTGGGCAGAGTACTTTACTTTATATGGTGGATTTAAGCTTAAACCCCAATCTGTGAGTATATGGAGTCAAAAATGCTTAAGAAGTTCATTTTATATGGTAATTCTAGCGCTTAAGCACTCCGTTTTATCGTTTGCCTTTAGATAAAACTAGTTTGCCGTAGTCGTCAAATCATGCAATTTATGTTGCTGATAAAGCAGCTTTAACTGAAACCTAATTATGGGGCTCATGCTAATGAGACGTGTCAGTCTATTTTTAGTTTAAGTTGCGTAATTGTTGTGCTAATTTAACAATTATTTTGTATTGATTAAGTAGCGAACTAATCGCAACAATACAATTTGCATAGATAGGCATAGAGTAGATGGCAATAGAAAAGGGAACTTTGGTTTGTGTTGGCACCGGGCTCAATTTGGCTGGGCAGATTAGCGTATTGAGTAAGAGCTACATAGAGCATGCCGATGTGGTGTTCTCACTGGTACCAGATGGATTTGCCCAGCATTGGCTTGAGTCACTCAATGACGATGTGCGCAGTCTTCAGCCCTATTATGCTCAACAGGGCGAAGTTAAAAACCGCCGCGAGACCTATGAGCAGATGGTAGCCGCTATTTTGGTGCAAGTGCGTCTAGGAAAAAAAGTCGTCTGTGCGTTATATGGTCACCCAGGGGTGTTTGCTTGTGTCTCGCATTTTGCTATTGCTCAAGCAAGAGAAGAGGGCTACCAAGCACAAATGGAACCGGGGATTTCTGCCGAGGCCTGTTTATGGGCCGATGTTGGCATAGATCCAGGTGCTTCTGGTCATCAAAGCTTCGAAGCCAGCCAGTTTATGTTCTATAAGCATACACCTGATCCAACAACCCACCTTTTACTGTGGCAAATAGGCATTGCCGGTGAGCACACCTTAACTGAATTTCACACCTCATCTGACAGATTACAGGTGCTTGTGGAGCAACTTAGTGAGTGGTACCCGCTTGAACATGAAATTGTGCTCTATGAGGCGCCGAATTTGCCGACTCAGTCTCCAAGAATAGAGAGGATAGCCCTGAAGCAACTGCCGTTTGCGCAGCTTTCAGCTATCACCACTTTGCTCATTCCACCTTCGCGGGAGCTTGAGTTTAACCATGAGATATTGGCTAAACTTGGGATCACCGCAGAAGAGCTAGGTTGATATAACTAGGTTGATATAACTAGGCTCACAAAGCGATAACGTGTTTCATTTAATTTAAGGGAATAAAAATGTCAAAATTTAATGAGTTTTTTGAGAAGTTAGGTTCAGATGCCAAATTGCTAGAGGAGTATAAGCAAGATCCTCAAGGTGTGATGCAGGCCAATGGTCTAAGTGATGATGAAATCCAAGCGGTGATGTCGGGTGATGAAAAGCAAATTCATTCACTATCTGGTAGTAAGAATTATAGGTCGTTAGTTTTGATTCACTCTTTCGATAAGTAATCATCGTATGAAGCGAATCGTAGTTTTATGCTTTGTTATTGCTTTAATGCATCCAGTTTATGCGCTGGAGAGCAGGGCTAACTACGATGACGAGTTGTCTATAATTGACAAGTCATTTAATTCTTCTCCGGAAAAGGTTGAGAGCTTGATTGATAATCTGCTCTCTTCATGGGAGGAGTTAACTGAACAACAGCAAGCGAGCCTGATGGTATATCAGGCTATACAAAAGAGTTATAAAGGAGATTATTGGTCTTCTAAAGAATTATTACTACAGGTTCAGAAGTATAAGGTTACCGATGAACTATTAATAAGTATTTATCAGTATCAAACTGCAAATTTAATTGCTTTACGCCAGTACACTGAAGCGTTTGATCTGATGGCTAAGTATTTAGAAAAAATTAGCAGTATTCACGATATTGAAACGAAAGCAGGTGCATATGTTCGGTTGAGTAACCTAGCTTTAAATTTAGATGCTAATGAAGAGCTTAGGAAATATAGCTCTCAAGCACTTTTATTCGCTAAGGGAACCAATGCTAAACTTTACTGTTTTTCTTTAATATTATCAGCTTACGCTGATTATAGTGAATTTAAGTATTCGGATGCTAAAGAGGGATTTAATCAGAGTAAGAATTTCTGTGATAACAATGAACTCCCTCTATTCGGTTTTGTAGCTGAAAAAGGTTTAGCTGAAATAGCCATAAAAACAGATGATTTTGAAAATGCAAATAGACTCCTAAATAATGCTCTAGCAGGATACAAAAAATTTAGTTATAAAACCGAGATAACAAGTGTTTATGCCTTATTAGCTAAGACCAACTTTCGATTAAGTCAGTATTCCCAAGCTGAAGAGTTTGCCAATAAGGTGATGGACTTGAGTGATGACCCCAGTCACATCGTATATAAAGCGATTGCCGCTAAAGTGCTGTCGCAGCGTTACTTTGAGTTAAAACAGTATCAGCTTGCCTATGATTACCTTGAATCACACCAGTACTATACAAATTTGATCCACGATGACACCAAAGCCAAGGCTAATGCCTATCAGATGGCCAAGTTTAAGCACCAAGAGCAGGCGCGCGAGATTGCCTTACTCAATCAGGAACGGCAGTTAGTTGAAGCTCAGAAAGAGTTAGACCAAGCCGATCGTACTAATGATGTCATGATTATGACCATGTTAGTGGGCAGCGTGATCTTCCTGTCGCTATTTTTGCTGTACAGCCATAGGCAGAAGTTGCGTTACCGCAAACTGGCATTAACAGACAGATTAACAGGTGTTTATAACCGTGGTGCTGGGCAGGATTTTGCCGAAAATGAGTTCGTACAGGTCTGCATGCGTAAAGCACATTTTTCTGTGGTCGTGCTTGACTTAGATCTATTTAAAAACATCAATGATAGCTTTGGTCATGCAACAGGTGACTGGACGTTAAAACATGTGGTGTCGGTGATTAAACCACTTATTCGTGACAGCGATATTCTGACTCGCATGGGAGGGGAAGAGTTTGCGCTATTTCTGCCCTATTCATGCGAGCAAACAGCACTAAAGATCGCAGAGCGCTGTAAGGATGCGATAGAGGCAATCGATACTAAGTACTCGGGTCATCTATTTAATATTACTGCGAGCTTTGGTGTATCGAGTAATAACCGAGAGGATCTTAGTTTGGATCCTGTGTTAAAGCGCGCTGATATTGCACTTTATGCATCGAAGCATTCGGGTCGCAACAGGGTAACATTATATACTCCAGAGCTTGAGCTGCAGTGCAAAAGCGATGAGACTCAGCGCTCACTGATATTTAATTAATACTTAGCTAGGCTTAAGTTAGGTAAGAGTCTAGCCAGAGTTAAGCTGCTAACAATAGTCGATATTAGTCATTCCATTATATTAAGCTAACGACTTCACCTAAGGCGTTAAGCGTATTCCTGTTCTCAATCTCTAATTATTAAGCCCCTAAACAGTTCCTTAGCTTCTCTACTCTACTGATCACCTCTCTACTCATTCCCACTTTTTCTTAGCTCAATTAAGTTAGTTCAATTGAGTCTGTTACTTAAGCGAGTTCAATTACGTTAATCGGCACCAGTCTGTTGTAACGTGTTTTAAGGGGAAATTTAAATTTTTTTGGATTGAACCAATGTTTTTCCTGATGTTAGTCAATATTTATCATGTAGAAATCGATAATCACCAAAAACAGTTAACCTTTCGTTAACGTAAACGTTAGGTTAAAACACCTGTTTAAATTTACCTTGATGCCACCATGCTTTAAGTTTTTGTTTTTATATGATTTATTGGGTTGACCACAAGGTGAGTCGTAAACGTTGTGCTAAATCGATGTGTTGTTAGCATAACCTTTTTTCTGGAAAGATAGGTTAACATCATGAAAGATAATAACGAATTTAGTTTTATTCCTCTTTCTCTGGTCAATTTGTCTTACAAGTCTTAGCTCTTACACCGGTTATTATTTTGCGGTTGAATTTTATCGTTGATAATCAATTGTTTGTCGATCTTGTATTTGCTTTTGGATTGTGGGTTTGCACAGTTTAAGGTGCTCTTTAGCGGGATTGGTTGAGACGCTGCAGGCTTGCAACTGAAACTTTTAGTCAGTAGGTTTTGTTGTAAATCAACAGATGCAGACTTAGGTTGCTTAGCAGCAACAAGCTTAGTTATATGGCCAATTCATATAGGCTAAGCAATAAAAACTAAGTCGTAAGTTTGAAGGCTCAAAGTGATGACGCTACCAATGTGAATATTTTGAGCCCTCTAAGCTTGAACACTGACGACCGAATGCTGTCAATGCTAGGTGTCATCAAGGATATGGAAAAGTTTTAGGAGATATAGAAGATGACAGAGCAATTAACTGCACTAGAGAGCTCTGACACATTGGTGTCGAGCCAAGAGTTACAGGTTAACGGGCCAACTGTTGCAGGTCAGCAGCAGGTGCTAACCGAAGGCACACTGTGTTTACTTAAAGCTTTATGTAAGCAGTTTGCCCCTGAGGTACCTCATTTACTTGCCAATAGACAGGTTAAGCAAAAGCGCTTCGATTCGGGTGAGTTACCCGATTTTCTAGAAGAAACTAAAGCGCTACGCCAGCGAGGTTGGCAGATCCGCGGCATTCCAAAAGACTTGCAAGATAGGCGTGTAGAGATCACAGGTCCTGTGGATCGCAAGATGGTGATCAATGCGCTTAATGCTAATGCCAAAGTGTTTATGGCAGATTTTGAAGATTCCTTGGCCCCAAGTTGGCACAAAGTGGTACAAGGTCAAATTAATCTGCGTGATGCGGTAAACGGTGATATTAGCTATACCGCAGAAACAGGCAAACATTATTCACTGAACGACAACCCTGCAGTCCTCATCTGTCGTGTGCGCGGCCTTCACATGCAAGAGCAGCACGTACAGTTTGGTGGTGTTGCCATTCCCGCGGGGTTGTTCGATTTTTGCGTATATTTTTACAATAACTACCGTAAATTATTGAGTAAAGGCAGTGGTCCTTACTTTTACATACCTAAGCTAGAGAGTCATCTTGAAGCAAGGTGGTGGGCTAAAGTATTTGCCTTCGTTGAAGAGCGTTTCTGCTTGCAGCCGGGCACAATTAAGTGCACCTGTTTAATTGAAACACTTCCGGCCGTGTTTGAGATGGATGAGATCTTGTATGAGCTGCGCTCCAACATAGTTGCACTGAACTGTGGTCGTTGGGACTATATCTTTAGCTATATTAAAACCCTAAATAACCATAATGATAGAGTATTGCCCGATAGACAGTCAGTGACCATGGATAAGCCATTCTTAAGTGCTTACTCTCGCTTGTTGATTAAAACCTGCCATAAGCGTGGTGCCTTAGCTATGGGAGGAATGGCGGCCTTTATCCCCTCTAAGGATGCAGAGGTTAACCAGCAAGTGTTAGATAAGGTTAAGCAAGATAAGCAGTTAGAAGCGCGTAATGGTCATGATGGGACTTGGGTCGCTCACCCTGGACTTGCCGATACTGCGATGGCCATATTTAACGAGTACATAGGTGAAGATCATATAAATCAATTGCACATCACTCGCGATGTTGACGCTCCTATTCATGCCAGAGAGTTACTCGAAGTCGCAAAGGGGGAGTGCACTGAAGCGGGCATGCGCCTCAATATACGAATTGCACTGCAATATATCGAGTCTTGGATTGGTGGCAACGGCTGTGTTCCTATTTACGGATTGATGGAAGATGCGGCAACGGCTGAAATATCTCGTACTTCAATCTGGCAGTGGATTAAGCATCGTCAGCAATTAACTTCTGGGCCAGTGGTTACTCAATCGCTATTTAAAGAGATGCTGGTGGAAGAGCTGGCCAATGTGAAAGATGAAGTGGGGCCTGACCGCTTTACTCATGGTCGCTTTACTCAGGCTGCGGTGCTGCTAGAGCAGATCACCACTTCAGATGAACTGGTCGATTTCTTAACAGAGCCAGGGTATCAAATGCTAGTGGAGTAAAATCGATTTTATAAAAGTTTGGCTGCATTTTGTAGCTTGTGTCCCCCGCACAGTATTCCTACGTGCTGTGCGGGTTTTTATTCGTTACCCTTTTTTTGTGTAATCTTTGCTTGTGATTATCGGCTCTTTGGAGCCGTTTTTTTTGCAAAAATTTGCCTATATTCACTCAACTTCTATCGTCTTTGGCCTTGCAAAGGTATAAGGTTAATGGAGTGTAATTATTCGGTGTTATCTATTAACCGCTAGACTGTGAACATAGGTTTTACCTGTTATTAGGGTATTTGCCAAAATAATGCAGTGTTTTTAGCAACACGAATAAAGCGAAATCCTAAGTTCACTTTAGTTTGAGGCTAGATGGTGTCGCTGTAGTTTGATGGGAGAGATGTGAAAGCAACTAATTTTGAAAACAATAAGTTCAAAGGGGTTGAGTATTGGACCAATCGCATCAGCGACCAAGAGATGCCTGCTCTTTGCTCGACAGTTAAAACGTTAGAAAAGCTTGCAAAAGATGATGTGTCCTCGCTATCGATTCTGGGTAAGAGTGTGATGCATGATAATGCGTTGACCTCCAGAATTTTGCGGGTGGCAAATAGTGTCACCTACAGTAAAGGCATCAGTCAAGTCACCACGGTGAGCCGAGCGGCTGTGGTTTTAGGTTTTGATACCATAAAGAATATCTGTATTACCGCTAAGCTACTCAGCAGTTTACTCGAGGCTGAGGGGCTATCTGAGAATGTCTACAAACGAATGCTTAAGCTGATGGCACAAGCATTTTTGGCGGCAATGCTGACTAAAACATTGCTTAAAGATTATGATGAGGAGCTGCAAGAGGAGGTGTTTATTGCCTCTTTACTCTATCACTTAGGTGAGAGTGCATTTTGGAGTACAGGTTGTGCGGAAACCTTAGTCTTAGATAGCAAGCTAAGCCGGTGTGACACTGTGGCAGAATCGAACAAAGCGATTCGAGATGTCCTCGGAGCAAGCTTTGAGCAGTTATCTGTGGGACTAGCGCGTAACTGGGGCTTAGGCTGTTTATTGATAAAATCCCTCAGTTTACCCGATGAACGCACACCCGAGGTACGCAGTATCTTCCTCGCCAATAAGCTCAGTGAACTATTATGCCAAGATAGTCCTAATATGGCTGAGTTGTCTAAGCGGTTAAAGCAAACCTCAGATATGTTAGGTATCGAAGTTGATGTGCTAAAGGGGCGTATGCTGCGTTGTCACAAAGCGACTAAAACCATGGCCGATGCTTACGGCGCTCGAATATTACTGGAGTATTTACCTAGCCCTAAGCATTTGAACGAAAAATTTGTGGAGCAGGGAACTGAAACCGTTATATATGCCCCCAATGTTAACCGTCAGCTGGAGTGTCTGCGCGAGTTAACGCAGTGTGCGCTAAACAGGGAGGACTTTAATCAGGTACTCTCTATTGCCCTTAAAGGTATTTTGACAGGCGTTGGAGTCGATCGCTGTTGTGTGATGTTACTGAGCCCTAATCGTAAGTCGTTGCAGCCAAGGATTGTACTCGGTGATGATGCAGAAAAGGTAAAGGCTTCATTTAATATAAGGTTAGAGAATTGCCAGAATGTTTTTCAAGACTGTATTTCCTTGAAAGAAGCCTTGTTTGTAGATAACCCACACTCTGCCAAATGGCGCTTTTATATGGATGATAATGTTAAAACTATTACTGGCGCAACCGGCTTTATGCTAGCGCCACTTATCATGGATCATACTGTGATAGGGGTAATCTATGCCGATAGAGACAGCTCTGGCCGACGTTTAATGACGGAGGATTTCGCTAACTTTACCCATGTGGCTAATATGGCAAATGTTTGCTTCTCTGCTGTGGCAAAGTAGCGCCTATATAATGGTATAAACGCTACTTATCACAATGTGACAAAGCTTGTGTGAGCAGCTTATGTGGATAGCTTGTGTGAATAGCTAATTGGATTTCATTTACTGTTTGTCAGCAGCTTTGATCTGCTCAGTAATGGATTTAGCGATAGCGTTAGGAATTGGAAAGCTTAAATGATATTGCGCAATCTTCCAGCATTTAACCGTTTTGATTAAGGTTCCTGTGCCACGGCTTACACCATATGAGGGGCTTAATAAGATCTCATCAAACCAAATGACGTCACCGTGTTGGGTCATTTTTCTATTGATTAAGTCGTAACGCCAGCCTTGAGTTGGCCTAGCATAGCGTTCAAATTCGGTTTTTCCCCAGTGTTCGTTTACATCAGTTCCAATAAATATCCCCTTTTCATCATATAGGGCAAAGTAATTGTCCCAATCTGCACTGGAGGAGTATTGGTTTAACGCATCTAATACCAATCAGTATAAAGATTTGGTCGCTCAGCGAGAGTTTAGCGGTTATGAGGCAAGGCAACGAGTGAAGAGCATAGTTGTTCTACGGTTAAGCTCGTTAACAAAGCGTCAGAAGCGCTAAAACTCGCCATTCTGGAGCGTTTTTGGCTGCCTACTTCTGCGTTGAACAGCTTTACAAGGGAATAACCATTCTTGCAGCTATTCGCCTTGAATTAGTTTGCCAAAAACCGCTCTGAGTAGATCAACTTCTTATACTGATTGGTATAAAACCGCAGCTGCTTGTTGTTTATCGCTGTTTGGCGTCTCCTCAGCCGATGCGTCCATTGAAAAGGAGATGAATAACAGTAGGGCTAAGCCCCATGCTTTTTGATAGGTAAGAGTTAGCATAGGCATCCTTGTTCTGCTTCTTATATTTTAGAGGCATGGCCGTTTGATTATTTGTAGCCAGTTAATTTTATCTTGGTTACGATTTTAGTGCCAGTTCACAGGGTCGAGCTGATAAAAACTACTGAGTTCTCGGTAGAGGGCTGGGTGCAAGGTAATGAATTCATGGGGACGTTCGAAAAACACTTCACTTATTACCGCAAAAAACTCGGCAGGATTCGTGGCGCCGTAGTAGTTGAACAGTGACTGTTCGCCAGTTTGACTGGCTCTGACTAATACTTGATATTCTTGCATCAACACTTCAGACCAAGAAGCGTAATCTTGACGGTGTTTGAGTGGCGGTGCACCGTTGGCCTTGCCATCTTCTTGATCTAGCTGATGCGCAAACTCATGGATCACAACGTTGCTTCCATCATCGGGAACGGCTGCATCAAACTTGGTGGTTTGCCAAGATAGGATCACCCGACCATGCTGCCATGATTCTCCAGAGAGTACTCGACGCTGGTTTGATACTACACCATCACCGTTTTGTTGCTCCCCCTCAACAATGAATGCCGACGGGTAGATAAGGATCTCTTTGAGCGTGGGATAAAAATCAGTTTGGCGATTAAGCAGTAACAGGCAGGCTTGAGCTGCAACGGTGACGCGAATGTCATCATCAATGATGAGACCATCACAGCCGACAAAACGCTTCTCTGCGATAAAAACCTGAATATGCTTCTTGAGCTGTAACTGCAGATCGGTGGGTAAGACGCGAAAGAATGGAATACGCCTTTTTAGTATGTCGCGCCATTCTTTTGGGAAGGGCTGTTTCGTGATGGCTATACGGCGACGGTTATCACGCCATGAGGTACTGGCAATCCAGCCTATAGCGGTGATGCTAAGTACAATAATAACTGAGATTGCTAACATAGACTTCCTAGCCATTGAGTAAGATTAACTTGCGTTATTTCTGATATATGGCACTTATGGTTGAAATTCAAGCTTTGGTATTTTTTTAGGCAGAAGATGGGAGATATTAATATGGAGCGATTAGAAAAAAATGCTGGCAGCGCAGTACTTCAAAACTGTTTATCTACTGCCAGCTAAGGGAAGGGAGATTACTCTTATATCCTTGGTTATTATTCTACGGCTATCATTCAACAATGATACTTTTCTCTTTTGCTCTCCTTTGTTCAGGGCTTAAATTAAAGTGGTGCTCAATTAGAAAGCGGATGAGCTTAGACTTCGCAACATCACAGTCATCGGCTAATTCGGCTAAGTGGGCAATAGCAGATTCAGTTAAGGTGAAGGTTGCCTTTCTCACAGGAAGTTTGCCTTTTTTAACCGTTAATACCTTTTCTGCTAGTCGCTCAACCTTATACTTGTCGCCTCTCAAATTAGTAAGTAGCTCCACTTGTGAATGGCACTCTAAATCCACTAACTCACTTAGTTTGGGAGCCTGCTCTTCTTGTCCAATAGCATAACGACTCGCATCGTTGATGAAATCATCGATAAGATCTTCGAGTGCTAATTGACTCGTTTGGATCTGCCTATGGGTTGAACTAGACGGCGTAGAGTTTTTCTTGAGATCTGCCAGACCCATAATTACCTCTCATCTTATTCATTTGCTTTTCTGCAAGCTGATTACGAACTTCGGTGGCGTTTGTAACTTGGAGCATTTCACAGGCAATACCTCGTATTTCTCCTGCAGCCTTACCCTTAGGCTCGATCTCGAGAACCGATAGGCCAGATTCTTCACTGTCGTCGTAGATATTACGGCTATAGGTGATGGCATCTAATACATTGATGTCGTATGTTTTACAGACATCTTTTGCTTCGAAGATTCGATTGGCTTGATTTGGTAGGCTGGGGCATTGAGTAATAACAAAGGTGGCGCGCATCTTGGGATTAATCATCATACAGGTGGCGACGATATCATCCATGTGGCTAACGGTCTTGAGATCGCGGCGCTTAGGGCGTAGTGGCATCAATACATGTGAAGCCACTGACATGGTGGCACGTAATGCTAGGTTATCTTGACCACCACAGTCGACAATTACATAGTCGTAATGTTGTTCTAAGCTCAGAAGGTCGTTACGTATTTTTCCGTATAGCTGTACGCAGTTGATGCTGGGGAGATCCGGGTTGTTATTGCGCGCATGGATCCAGTCTGAGGTTGTGCGCTGAGGATCGCAATCGACCATAATAACTGAGGCTCGGCATTCTGCTGCTAGAAATACAGCGATATTCTGGGCTAGGCAGCTCTTGCCGCTACCGCCTTTTTCGCCACCAACGAGTATGATCATATTTATATCCTCTTTGTACGCGATGAATTTAATTTACAGCTTTTCATTAAATGAAAGGTGTTGAACGTGTGCGTACGGTTAAATGTGTTGAAGTTGTTAATCTCGACATTCAACTTACTTTATCTATCACTTGTCAGATTAATCTAGGTTGTGTAGTTGGTTTCGTCAACAGTATGATTTTTGACGTATTTATTTTAATTGACCTGTGATTGTTTTTTGACGCTGCTGCTATTTTTGATGGTTTTTTGGCGTCAGTCGTGATGTGTTGCTATTTGTGGCTATTTGTTAAGTTAATTAGTTGTTTAGCTGTTTTTTGCGGAAGTAGGCCACTAACACTTGCGGGCTAATAGGAGTATTTATAGCGCTAACTGGGCGGTGTCGAGTCACCCATTTTTTTATAAGTAATAGATTTATGCGTTTTTATATCTAAATAATATATTTGTTTTTGTATAAAAGCGGTCGAAAAATTACTCATTTTTATCGGTATCGATAAAGCTGTTTTTTTGTCGAGGTTTGATAGAATACTATTTGATAATAGAATCGTTCCGATGATTGAACACAGAGACTCACTTGCGATGGATGAAAAGCTTTTACTCGAAGCCATTACTCAGAAGATGCCTTTCGGAAAATATGCGGGAAGGCGCTTGCTCGAACTGCCAGAGCCATATCTGGTATGGTTCCACTCAAAAGGTTTTCCTGAGGGAAAATTAGGTCAGCAGTTAGCCTTAATGTATGAGGTAAAGCTCAACGGCTTAGAAGGGATGCTACAGCCTATATTAGATGAGGCTAAACGTTCTTAAAGTTTTTTGAACTATTTGCGTGATAAATCGGCAGCAATTAATAAAGTTCCGTGATAGGGACTAAAATATTTGGTTATGAGAGTTGGATCTAATAGTTGAGTTTTAACACAATATAGTTGTGACTAATTAGAGATTTATAATCTATTGCATGCTTTAATACTGATGAATTGATAACTTATATAAAGGAAATTTCCGATGATAGCTAAATTAGTGAAATTGGCTGCAGCAGCAACTCTAGCACTCGGTATCTCAAGCGCATGGGCACAAGGTGTTATGCATGAAGGTACTGTCATGGATACCATGAATGGCGGCGGTTATACCTACGTTCAGATCAAAGAAGCTGACAAGACATTTTGGGCTGCAGGTCCACAGATTGAAGTGAAGAAAGGCGATACGGTTGTTGTTCAAGAGCAGATGTGGATGAGCGACTTTAGCAGTAAAACCCTAAACCGTACTTTTGATGAGTTACTGTTTGTTGGTCGCATCGATAAGAAGTAAGTATCACTTTGATGCCCTAAGCTGATAAGCTTGGCTTGAAAGAATATACATTAAATGGCGTAGACTGAGTCTACGCCATTTTCTTTTGCGTCAAACTGCCTCACAATGGTCATTTAAATCTTTTTTGCCCATGTTAAAAATCATCCCTTACCAAAAATGTTATGCCGCCGACGTCTCTGTATTGGCACATATGGCCATCAATCAGATAAACGATGACGTTTATACACAGCAAGAGAAGTCAGCTTGGTCTTTTGCACCGCGATCGCGGTATCACTGGCATAAACGCCTATCTCGATCTCAAACATGGTTAATGGTTGATGAGCAACGCTTAGTATCTGGACGACCATTTTGCTGTGGCTTTATCAACCTAGAGACTCACTTCAATAGCCGTGGCTATATCGACAGCCTGTATGTTCACCCAGAGTATCAGCGACAAGGAGTGGCTAAACGTCTATATGAGTCATTAGCACAATGGGCGGTTAGCATGGCTGTGCCAGAGCTTTTTGTCGATGCCTCTAAACTGTCTAAGCCGTTGTTCGAGTCTATGGGATTTAAGCTTCACCATCGAAGTTATCAAGAGAAGCGTGGCGTGGTGATCATGGGGTATTACATGAGTAAGACATTAGCACCTGTATAAAGGGTTTTATCTATGGAAAGAAAGTGTTTTATTGTACGCCCCTTTACCTGCGGCGATGTTGAGCAAGTCGCTAAAGTGTTCCACCTTAGTATCAATCAAGGTGCAAGCTCCCACTACAGTGAGGCCGAAAGAGCCGTGTGGTCGCCAAACCTTCGAAGCAACGAGTATTGGTTAACCCGCTTGTCGGGAACTAAGACTTGGGTTGCCGAATGCGATTTGTGCGTCGTAGGCTTTATCAATTTGAAATCAGATGATTTGATAACAGATGACTTAATCGCTGGCGACTTGAAAAAAAGGGGCCGGCAAATAGCGGAAGTGGACTGTTTGTTTACCCTCCCAGATTATATAGGGATTGGGGTAGCAAGTGAGCTATACCGCACACTAGAGAAGCACGCTAGGGCGCTAAGGCTTACCAGCCTCACCGTTGAAGCATCATACTTAGCTAAGCCTTTTTTTGAGAAGTTTGAGTTTCAAGTTAAGCGTAAGAATAGTCATCCGCGTGATGGACAGAAATTAGTTAACTTCAGCATGTTCAAAGAGTTGATATAAGGGCAAAAAGTTAGATTCAAATTGTCCTTTTAATCGATAAAAGATGGCTATTACCTATCACAGCTGATTATGGCTAGTGTAGTGAACCTGAGGCTCTAGCACTTCATCTAAGGTTTGCGCCTTGCTGATAAAGCGGGTAAAGGCGCCTGGGAGAGTTAACCCCTTAACATCTCGCTGCCAGTTAGCTTGTAAGATAGGAAAGTAACCCTCTTTACCTGAGGCCGTGTAGGACGATGACACCCCGGTGTAGTAAGCGGCTGCATCGACGCTTTGCCACAATTGCTTTCCTGCAACCTCACGTAATACTTCAAGCTTAATGATACGTTGCCCAACAGCTTGCCGACCATCATAGAAGTATTTTAAGCCATAGGTGTAGGGAAAGCTGCCTGCGCCTGTGCCGATGACACTATTATTGGTTGCGGCATTTATCGCAGATTCAAGTATCTGAAATAGATACTGCCCCTGGATCTCATAGCTCACCAGTGGAATATCAAACGGCAGAATACGGCCTATCACCTCGGCTAAACTAAGCTCGCCTTTATCTAATGATTGGCGCACCCCGCCAGCGTTATGTAGAGCGAAGTCGACTTCTATGCCTAATTCTAGGGTCTCTTGATACATACTGCGGCTCACCCAAGGTGCGATTTCACTGCCGTGAGGCAGAGCTTTGCTGGGGAGTCTGGTATGCACTAAGCTTCTTGGTACAAACCCCAATATCTTGTTTTTTAGCTCATCTAGGCTAGGACGATATTTTTGTAGAATTTGGTTCATAACGCGGCTGTCCTCACCATCCCACAGAATAAGTGGATGAGATTCGAGCGTTAAGCGTACGTCTTGGTAATCTTGAGGGCTTACATCGTCAGATGCCTGCAGAATAAACTGCTGATCTAACATGAAGTAATTACCGCCTGTCAGCTCTAATATCTTGCCTTTGCCGTCGAAGATGATGTCGGCGATGCCTAAGGTCTCGGCATACTTTCCTGCGTGCACAATGGCTGTATCGTTAACGCGCTCACCATAGGGCATATTCGATAAGCCAAGCTCGCTAAAGTCGCCCTGCAGCGTATGTGAGTGACCACCAACAATGAGACTGATCCCGTCGACTTTTGCGGCTAGCACCTTATCTTGATCCAGCCCAAGATGGCTTAGCACGATAATGTGGTCAATACCCTGAGTCTTAAGCTGAGCGACGGTTCGGCGAGTGGTTTCGATTGCACTGACAAAGTGGGTGTCTTCATCGGGGCTGGCTATCTCTTTCATCTGATCTAAGGTGATGCCGATAATCGCCACTTGCTTATCTTGTAGTGGCTTTAATAACACTTTGGCCGTTTGAGAATTCGGATCGAAGTCGAGCAGATTAGGATGACCACTCAGGCGTACCTTCTTCTTTTGGCACTCTTGGCTCAAGTCCATATTGCCCGCCATTAGTGGAAAGCGAATATCGTTAAGAAAGTCGACAACTGGTTCACTACCTGCATCAATCTCGTGGTTGCCGAGTACCATGGCATCGGGCTCGAGCATATTTAACAGATCTGAGTTGGCTTTACCTTTAAATTCATTGAAATAAAGGGTGCCTTGGAAACTGTCACCACCATGCAGAAATAGAAAGCTCTGTTGATTGTCTTTGGCGGCAGCTCTTGCCTGCTTGAGCTGATAGGCGATACGGGCATAACCACCACTGTGGCTATAAAGAGTCAGCTCTTTTTGCAGGGCATCAATCGTAAATTGAATACGGCTAGCATCGAAGTGAGAGTGAGTGTCATTGATGTGGGCAAGTTTTAACTTGTACTGCTCTAATTTAGCTTGTTGCGTTGTCATCTTATTCCTCTGGACCAAACAAGGAGTATAGCATGAGGGGGACGATTATTAATACGCCGACTTTGTATCTTAGGCTTGGGTTAACAAGTTTTAATCTAACGCTATGGGAGTTAACTCTTTAGAGGAGGGCGGTGCTGAAGCCGATAGGCCATATCCGTTAACGTGAGGCATTAAAAAAGGGAGCTAAGCTCCCTTTTTAATTCTGTTCTGATTTTTAGCTCTTTTCTTTTTCGAAATCGCCATCATCAGATAACACGATACCTTTATCTTTCATTCGACGACTCCACAACTTACGAGCAAATTGCTGCATATCGGCTACAGGGTCATTCGAATCAACAATTTCAAGGCCTAGTAGTGATTCAACGATATCTTCTAAGGTAACAATACCTTCGTTAGAACCATACTCATCAACGACCATTGCAATCTTGGTATTTCGCTTAATCATGAGCTCAAAAAGAGGCAGGATTTTGGCGGTCTCGGGGATCACCAATAAACTTCTTTTTAGCACTGCGATCGATTCTTTTGGTGTCGAGCGCTCAGCAAGCAAAATATCGTTTCTATTGACGTAACCAATAATATTATCTGGCTCTTGGTCATAGACAGGAATTCGGGTAAATGGCTTTGCCATGAATCGCTGCGCAAACTCATCTTGCGTCAAGTCAGTCGGTAATCTAAACATTACCGTTCTTGGCGTCATGATAGCCGTTACAGGCATCTCTTTTACCGACAGCATTTGAGTCAAAATCTTCGACTCCTGCTCATCCAGTTCACCTGATGCACGACCTATCTCGGCCATAGCACTCATCTCTTGACGGATGTATTGACCTTCATCGCCTTTGCCCATCAGCTTAGTAACCTGATTAGACATCCATATAAGCGGTAAGGTACTACGCTCCATCCAAACCAATGCGATAGAAACCGTTGGAGCGAGTGAGCGCCAGTAGTTTGCACCTAAGGTTTTAGGAATGATCTCTGAGAAGAAGAGAATTAAGAAGGTAAGAACACCAGAAAATACGCCTAACATCTCATCGCCAAATACCTTAGCTGCTTGCGCACCAGCAACAGCAGCACCAACGGTGTGTGCGATAGTGTTCAGTGTAAGGATCGACACGAGTGGAGATTCAACGTTCTCTTTCTGTTTACGTAACCGATTAGCTGCACCAGGATTGGTTTTAGATAATGAGGCTATGTAGCTCGGTGTGACAGATAGCAAAACGGCTTCAAACACACTACAAAGAAAAGAGACTGTAATCGCGACTAATATTATAATGATAAGGGTTATCATAAAGGTGAAATTACACCTCCAAATGGCAGACCAAAAGTAGTCTGGGCGGATTCTAGCACAGGTTTTTAACTTTGGTGATAGCCTGCTGGCTAATATTTGGTAAGATCTGTATAATTCGCCGCCCGCAAGCAGGTTTTAGGTTTTTTGAGGTTAGACTAAATGAGTGAAAAGAAGATCAATTTATTGGATCTTGATCGTAAGGCATTAAGAGCGCTATTTACCGAAATGGGTGAGAAGCCATTCCGTGCCGATCAATTGATGAAATGGATTTATCATTTTGGCGTTAGTGACTTCGAAGAAATGACGAACATTAACAAAGCATTGCGTGCAAAACTTGCAGCAAAATGTGAAATTGTCGCACCTGAAATTTCAAGCTACCAAAAGTCAGCTGATGGGACTATCAAGTTTGCTATCAACGTGGGTGACGGCCAAGAAGTTGAAACAGTTTACATCCCTGAAGATGATCGCGCGACCTTGTGTGTATCGTCTCAAGTCGGTTGTGCTCTTGAATGTACTTTCTGCTCAACCGCGCAGCAAGGATTTAACCGTAACCTTACCGTTGCCGAAATAGTTGGCCAAATTTGGCGTGTCGCCGATTTTATCGGTTTCGTAAAAGATACCGGTGAGCGTCCTATCACTAACGTCGTGATGATGGGCATGGGTGAACCACTACTAAACCTTAAGAACGTCATTCCTGCAATGGATATCATGCTAGATGATTTCGGTTTCAGCCTATCAAAGCGCCGTGTAACCGTATCGACTTCGGGCGTGGTTCCCGCTTTAGACAAGCTGGGTGATGCGTTAGATGTAGCGCTAGCGGTGAGTATTCATGCGCCAAACGATGAGCTACGTGATGTACTGGTACCTATTAATAAAAAGTATCCACTAGAAGAGTTTCTAGCTGGAATTCGTCGCTATATTGCTAAGTCAAATGCTAACCGTGGCCGAGTAACACTTGAGTACGTCATGCTGGATCATATTAATGACAGCACGGACCAAGCTCATGAGTTAGCTAAATTGATGAAAGACACACCGTGCAAGGTTAACCTTATTCCGTTTAACCCGTATCCTGGGTCTCCTTACGGGCGTTCATCTAACTCTCGTATCGACAGGTTCTCGAAAGTATTGATGGAATATGGTCTTACCGTTATCGTACGTAAGACTCGTGGCGATGATATTGACGCGGCTTGTGGTCAGCTAGCTGGTGATATTCGCGACAGAACCAAGCGTTTAGCGAAAAAACAAATGCAACAGAGTCAGATTTCAGTCACAATAAACTAACTCTTTGTATCTACTGGTAGATGGACTTAAGAATGAATCAGAGAAAGGTGGTGCTGCCGCTGGTGTTAATCTTGTCATCAATGATGACTACTGGCTGTGTTACCCAAGATACTTATGCGGGTACGGATACGCCTGTCTCTGAACGAAAAATCGATAAAGTGGCCGCCGCACGCCAGCGTGTGCAACTGGGGCTAACCTATCTACAAAAGGGCAATAGTGAGCAAGCAAAAGCCAATCTCGATCGCGCCTTGGCTTTTGCCCCCAATTTGGAAGAAGTTCACATCGCCTTTGCCTATTACTACCAGTCGGTGGGTGAGCTAGAAAAAACAGAACGAGCATATAGAGAGGCGACTAGAGCCAGTGATGCAACGGGCGATTCTTATAACAACTTTGGTGCTTTTCTGTGTCAGCAGGGTAAATATGCTGAATCAGAGAAGATGTTTTTAAAAGCCGTTGACCAACCTCTATATACCCGCTCGGCATCGACTTATGAAAACCTCGGAATTTGTAGTCGAAAAGCAGGGCAAGTCAGTAAAGCGCAAAAATATTTTGCGATGGCGCTAAAGTACGATCCTAGGAGGCGCACCTCTCTTATCGAGCTAACAGAGATCGATTATGAGCAGGGTCGATTCATCGAAGCGAGAGAGCAGCTTTCTCGCTTTCATAGAGTCGCGGCAGAATCTGCCGGCAGTTTGGCACTCGGGATTAAAATTGAGCAAGGTTTGAAAGACGATGAAGCGGTAAAACGGTTCGGCATCTTACTGCTGGCAAAGTTTCCGCAGTCTGTTCAAGCCAAAGAATATCGGGCTAGCATGCATTAATGAAAAATGAACATAATCAAGAGCCCAACTTAGACAACGAAAGCCTAGTGGATGAGCCTACGCTCACACTGGGCGTTTTGCTAAAAACAGCCCGCGAAAGCAAAGGGCTGTCGGTAGAGGCGATAGCATCACAACTGCATTTGCGCCCTACTATTGTTCAAGAGATTGAGGCCGATAATTTAACCGAAGTTGGCGCTGCAACCTACGTGCGCGGCTATGTGAAAAACTACGCCCGTGCGGTGCAGGCTGACCCATTTACTGTACAAGAATGTTTAGATAAGCAGCTAGCAAATGACGACAAACCGTCGATGCAGAGCTTTTCTCGCAAGACTACTCATCAGGCTCGTGATGGCCGCTTGATGGCACTGACCTATCTGATAGTATTCGTACTGTTAGGACTCATGGTCTGGTGGTGGTTCCAAAAGTCATCGCTGAACACTGCGGTAGATTACTCACAACCGACTGCGGAAGAGGTAGCCGCCTCGGCTGAAACTTCCGATTCGAGTACGGAGCCATTGTTGCTAGAAGATCTAAGTTTGGTCACTGAGCCGATTTTAGAGTCAACAGTTGAAACACCGCAAGCCCCTGACGCGAACCCTCAACAAGCAGCTGAGTCTTCAGAGGCTGTACCTGTAGCGCAAAGCGTTCAATCTGAATCAACAACGACAGACGCTATCACTGGCTCGACGCTGAAGTTAAGCCTAAGTGGAGACTGTTGGATTAAGGTCACCGATGCGACAGGCAAGACCTTAGTCAGCGACCTTAAAAAAGCGGGTAGCGAAATTAACTTGAGTGGAACCGAGCCCTTTGCAGTGACCTTAGGCGCTCCACAAGTTGTTACCATAGCGCTAAACGGTACGCCCATTAGCCTAGAGCAATACCCACACGGTAAGGTGGCAAAAATGACATTGCCACGCGCAGCACAATAACGGATCACAGAGCACAAAGACGATGTATAACGAATCTCCTATTATTAGACGCAAATCTAGCCGAATTTATGTTGGTGATGTCCCTATTGGTGACGGCGCCCCAATTGCGGTTCAGTCGATGACCAATACTCGTACAACAGATGTTGAAGCGACCGTTGCGCAAATTAAGGCGTTAGAGAAAGTGGGTGCCGATATAGTACGTGTTTCAGTGCCTACCATGGATGCTGCAGAGGCATTTAAACTGATTAAGCAGCAGACTCGTGTGCCTTTAGTCGCTGACATTCACTTTGACTACCGTATCGCCCTTAAAGTGGCTGAGTACGGCGTCGACTGTCTGCGTATCAATCCAGGTAATATTGGTAACGAAGAGCGTATCCGTAGCGTGGTTGAATGCGCACGCGATAAAAATATCCCAATTCGAATAGGTGTTAATGGCGGTTCATTAGAGAAAGATCTAATGGACAAGTATAAAGAGCCAACACCTGAAGCTCTGCTAGAGTCGGCGATGCGTCATGTGGACATCCTAGATCGTTTAAACTTCGATCAGTTCAAAGTCAGCGTGAAAGCCTCAGACGTATTCTTGGCTGTTGAGTCATACCGTTTATTGGCTAAGCAGATAGTACAGCCGCTTCATCTTGGCATTACTGAGGCGGGTGGCGCCCGTGCGGGTTCGGTGAAGTCAGCCGTAGGTTTAGGCATGTTGCTTGCTGATGGTATTGGTGACACCTTACGTATTTCACTGGCGGCCGATCCAGTCGAAGAGATTAAAGTGGGTTTCGATATCCTAAAATCGCTACGTATTCGTTCCCGCGGTATTAACTTTATTGCTTGCCCGTCATGCTCGCGTCAAGAGTTTGATGTAATTTCAACGGTTAATGAGCTAGAGCAACGTCTCGAAGACATCGTCACCCCAATGGATGTATCGATTATTGGCTGTGTGGTAAATGGTCCAGGCGAAGCGCTAGTATCAGATATCGGCTTGACTGGTGGTAACCGCATGAGTGGTTATTATGATGATGGTGTGCGCCAAAAAGAGCGTTTTGATAATACCAACATCGTCGATTCACTAGAAGCGAAGATCCGCGCTAAAGCGTCAATCGTTGCTGGCCGAATCCAAGCTAAAGATCTGAGTAAGTAACAACAGAGTTGCCGCTAAACCACTTGAGTTGCGCGGTGATTTTTTGGGTGGCGACACCCTAGTGTACGTTTAGTGATGAAACGCCTATAATGCGAGGCGTTTTTTAATTTTTATATAGCAAATTTAACGAGTCGAATAGTGGCAAAACAGATCCAAGCGATTCGCGGAATGAACGACATTCTGCCTACTCAAAGTCCTTTATGGCAAAAACTAGAAACCGTATTAAGAGAAACTGTGAGTGCATACGGTTATAGCGAAATTCGTACTCCTATCGTTGAAAGTACCGATCTTTTCAAGCGTTCAATCGGTGAAGTAACCGATATCGTAGAAAAAGAGATGTATACCTTCGACGACAGAAATGGCGATAGCTTAACCTTGCGTCCTGAAGGTACAGCCTCAACTGTGCGTGCGGGTAACGAGCATGGTTTGCTATATAACCAAGAACAACGCCTTTGGTATATGGGGCCAATGTTCCGCCACGAACGCCCTCAAAAAGGTCGTTACCGTCAATTCCACCAGTTTGGTGTTGAAGTCTACGGTATTCCAACGGCCGACATCGACGCAGAAGTCTTAATGCTGTCAGCCAAATTATGGGAAAAGCTCGGTATTACTGAGCACGTTACCCTAGAGCTAAATACCTTAGGTGACGTTGAAGAGCGCGCGGCATACCGTGACGCTTTGATTGCGTTCCTAGAGCAGCATAAAGAGGTGTTAGACGAAGATAGCCAGCGCCGCATGTATAGCAATCCGCTGCGTGTACTGGACTCTAAGAATGCCGATGTACAGGCTCTTTTAGCCGATGCGCCAGTGTTGATGGACTACTTTGGCGAAGACACACGTTCACATTTTTCACATTTATGTGAACTCTTAGAGGCTGTCGGCATCCAATACACAATCAATCCTCGCCTAGTGCGCGGTTTAGATTATTATAATCGCACGGTTTTTGAGTGGGTGACATCGAGCCTAGGTTCGCAAGGTACAGTATTGGCTGGTGGCCGTTACGATGGTCTTGTGGGTCAATTAGGTGGTAAGCCAACACCTGCAGTAGGTTTTGCAATGGGCCTTGAGCGCATCGTATTACTAATGCAAACTCTAGAACTAGATAAAGATATCGGCCCAGCTGTTGACGTATATGTGACGGCGATGGGAGATAGCAGCCGTGTCGAAGCAATTAAGATTGCACAAGAGCTAAGAGCAAGCTTGCCTACTGCTAAAGTGATGAGCCATTGTGGTGGCGGTAACTTTAAGAAGCAGATGAAGCGAGCCGATAAGAGCGGTGCCACAGTAGCACTGGTGATTGGTGAAGATGAAGTTGCCAATAACCAAGTTGCAGTGAAACACCTTCGCGAAGATAAAGCACAAGAATTAGTTGCCCGTGATGCATTGGCGACATATATTGCAGAGCTGATTTAAAAGGGGAAGAGTAAGTGGAAATCTATAGCACAGAAGAGCAACAAGTAGATGCTATCAAACAGTTCTGGAAAGATTACGGTACCTCAGTAGTTGTCGGTGCCGTTGTCGGTTTAGGTGGATTATTTGGTTGGAATTATTATTCTGACCACCAAGTGGCACAAGCAGAAGCTGCTTCTGAGTCATTCCAAGCCTTGAGCAGCCAAAACACTGCCGATGCAGCGATGTTAGCTGCTGCCGATAACTTTGCTAAAGAGCACGGTCAAAAAGGTTACCAGTCTCTGCTTGAGCTACTCGTAGCTAAGTCAGCCGTTGAAATTGGCGACTTAGATAAAGCACAAGCAACATTAAAAAATGTGATAGCGACCAATGTTGACGACAGTATTGTGCTGATTGCGACTATGCGTCTTGCACGCGTACAGGCTGAGCAAGGTCAATATGCAACAGCGATCACTACCCTTGAGCAAATTACAGATCCAGCATCTGTGGCACAAAGAGATGAGCTAAAAGGTGATTTCTTAGTACGCCAAGGTGAAACTCAGAAGGCAAAGATTGCTTATCAAGCTGCAGTAGAAAATGGTGGCACTATGACTAGTCCAACATTACAAATGAAGCTTGATAATCTGAACAAGGCATAAGGAATCTGCCCATGAAGTCTTGGTGCAAAACACTACTCGCATGTGGGTTAAGCATAGGCATGTTGTCTGCTTGCTCATCAAGTGATGTAGAGGAAGAGCCGGTTACACCGCTTACAGAGATAGAGGCTAGCGTATTTCCTGAAGTGACATGGAGCGCTAACATCGGTGATGGTGTGGGTGATTACTACTCTCGCCTGCGCCCTGCAGCCAATTACGGCAAGCTGTTTGTTGCTGACCGTTACGGTAAGGTTGAAGCGTTCAACGAAGCGACAGGTGAGCGTGTTTGGCAAAATGATTTTAGCTCTGCATTTAGAGATAATGCTTTAGCTAAAAACAAGGGAGCACGCTTAGCAGGTGGTGTGACAGCTTCACGTAACAAGGTATTTGTGGGTGGAGAAAGTGGCCTACTGGCGGCTTTTGATGAAGCAACAGGTGAAGCGGTCTGGCATGTTATTGCTGGTGGTGAGCTGTTATCGGCACCGACTGTTGGCGAAGATGTGGTTGTGGTTAATACAGGTGCGGGTACGTTAGAAGCGTTTGACGTGGAAGACGGTACTCTGCAGTGGGTATATGAAAACCAACTACCAACTTTGACCCTGCGTGGTACAGGTGCTGCTTCATATGAAGCTGGTGGCTTCTTTGTTGGTACCGCCGATGGTAAAATTGCTGTTGTGATTAAAAACAATGGTCAGGCGGCATGGGAACAAGCCATCTACACGCCTAAAGGCGGTAATGAGTTTTCGCGCATGGCCGATGTGGACATGAAGCCATTGTTAGTGGGCGAGAACCTATATGCCGTTAGCTACAACGGTAACTTAGTGTCGATGGAGATGCGCACTGGTCGTATCGTATGGTCACGCAGTTACTCGAGCTTCAATGAGTTAGCTTATTCTGGCATCAGCCTGTTTGTGGTCGACGATCACAGCCGTATTTATTCTGTTGATAGACGAAATGGTCTAGAGTTATGGAATAATGCTGAACTAGCTAACCGTAATTTAACCGCACCCGTAGCGTTTAAAGATTACGTGGTTGTGGGTGATTTTGAGGGATATCTACACTTCTTAAATAAGTCTGACGGTCAAATCGTTGGACGAGTACAGGTAGATAGCTCAGGTTTATACAGTCAGCCATTGGTGGTTAACGATAACCTATATGTGCAGACTCGTGATGGAAAAGTGGTTCGAGTCACACTTCCGTAAGCCTAATCGTTAGAGATGATAAGGCCCCTGGACGTGTATGCCGGGGGCTTTTTAGTTATTAGAAATTGAGTAATAGAGGCAATTAAATGATTCCTGTTGTGGCCCTAGTTGGGCGACCAAACGTTGGTAAGTCGACCCTTTTTAACCGACTTACCCGTACCAGAGATGCGCTTGTCGCTGACTTTCCTGGGCTAACTCGGGATCGTAAATACGGCCGAGCACATCTTGCAGGTTATGAGTTCATCGTAGTCGATACTGGTGGTATTGATGGCACCGAAGAGGGGATTGAAACTCGCATGGCCGAGCAATCTCTAGCGGCGATTGAAGAAGCTGATGTTGTGTTATTCATGACCGATGCTCGCGCTGGCTTAACCGCTGCCGATCTTGCGATTGCTCAACATTTACGTAGCCGTGAAAAAACAACCTTCGTTGTTGCTAACAAGGTCGACGGTATCGATGCTGACTCGGCTTGCGCTGAGTTTTGGTCACTGGGTCTAGGTGAAGTTTACCAGATGGCTGCAGCGCAAGGCCGTGGTGTGACCAACATGATCGAGTATTCTTTAGCGCCATACGCAGAAGCGATGGGGATCACTAAAGAAGAAGACGGTGATGATGACGAAGAAGAGCGCGAGTACACCGAAGAGGAAGCGGAAGCGGAGCAGAAGCGTCTGCAAGACCTGCCAATTAAGCTTGCCATCATCGGTAAGCCTAACGTTGGTAAGTCGACGCTAACTAACCGTATCTTAGGTGAAGAGCGTGTCGTGGTTTATGACGAGCCAGGTACGACTCGTGACAGTATTTATATTCCGATGGAGCGTCAAGGCCGTGAATATGTATTGATCGACACTGCTGGTGTACGTCGTCGTAGCAAGGTGCATGAAACCGTTGAGAAGTTCTCTGTTATTAAGACTCTTAAAGCGGTTGAAGACAGTAACGTGGTATTGCTAGTTATCGATGCCCGTGAAGGTATTGCCGAGCAAGACCTAGGCCTATTAGGTTTCGTATTAAACGCAGGCCGTGCATTGGTTATCGCCGTCAACAAGTGGGACGGTATCGACCAAGATGTTAAAGACAGAGTGAAGAGTGAACTTGATCGCCGTTTAGGCTTTATCGATTTCGCCCGTATTCACTTTATCTCAGCACTACACGGTACGGGTGTTGGTCATCTGTTTGAGTCAATCGAAGAAGCTTATGACAGTGCGACGCGCCGCGTAAGTACTTCTATGCTGACTCGTATCATGCAGATGTCACAAGACGATCACCAGCCACCATTGGTTAACGGTCGCCGCGTTAAGCTTAAATACGCACACGCCGGTGGTTACAATCCACCAATCGTGGTTGTACACGGTAACCAGGTTAAGAAGCTTCCAGATTCTTACAAGCGTTATATGATGAACTACTTCCGTCGTTCATTGAAGGTGATTGGTACTCCAATCCAGCTACGCTTCCAAGAGGGTGGCAACCCGTTTGAGGGCATGAACACCAAGAAGCTGACTGTGAGCCAAGAGCGCCGTCGTAAGCGTATGGTTGGTCATATTCGCGATAAGAATAAGGATTAATCCTTTTCTTGTTAGAAAGACTTAGGCTTTACTAGTCTGCAAAATGGTCAAAATGATTTAAAAAAAGGAACCTCAGGGTTCCTTTTTTGTTGTCTTGGGTTTGATTATTGACTGGATTGACTATTTGTAACTAGCTCACCATCCCATACTTGTTGTTAAATATAACTTTAGTAAGAGTCGATTACTTTAGACATTTACAACCTATTCACAAGGAGGGCCGGGTTATTGGCCTTGAAGATTCAGTGTTCAATGAGCTCTAATGCCACATAACATTTGTTTTTTTTACTTTAGCCGGACAACCAGCAACTAATGTATAGGCGGGGACATCTGAAACTACCACTGAACCAGCCGCGATAACGGCCCCCTCTCCGATTGACACCCCGTTGAGAATTGTCACGTTTAATCCTATCCAAACATTATTACCGATGTTTATTGGATTCTGATTCATAACACCGTTTATGTGATGATTATCCGAATCCCTTATTACCACACCTTCTGAGATAACTACATTATGTCCTATCGTTATTGAATTGTAGCATTTGACTTTTGCATCATTATTGATGTAGCCAGAACCGAGTGTAAGAGTGGCGTTGCTTTGTACTACAATACTGCACCCAGTGTAGATAGCAAAGTCCCCATTTAACACAAGGTTACTGTTTTTTCTCATTATGAATTGTGATTGTTTATAAAACTCATTTCTCCATGTCCTACCTAATATAAGGTGCCCATTACCACTGACTTTTGCATTCCTTTGCATCAGGAATTTCATTTTGTAAAATGTATATATTGGTATTTTTTTGAAAAATAAAAGATAGCTTGTCTGTATTTTTTTTAGGTCAAAGAAAAATTTAATGAAGAGATGTTTGCTCAATGTAAATATCCTGAGTCATAAAGTAATGATTGAGTTAATTTGTAAAAAATGAAAAGACATTGAATTAAAGGTTAGTGGGTCATCAATTGAACCATTTTACAAAAAACGTTGTGCTGAGGGGCTAAGTTTTTGATTTTTGGTTATGAACACCTTCAGCTTATATTTTGATGATTATTTCACCTAAAAGTATTGTGGTCAAGTACAGTAATCAGTTTAAAAATACCCACCGGCTCTGTGGTGGTGAAGTGAGTTTAGCTCCTTGTTTAGTGCGCTTTTCGCAAGCGACTTTCATGCCTACTGTTATTGGAGGGCTGTTTTCATATTTGGTATTTTTTTGGGCTTGTGTCGGTTTATTCTTTGTCATCAGTTTTATTAAAACAAAATAATTATGGTTGAAAAGAGAGTGCTATCACCTTTAGTGATGCTATAGATATATGTATCGAAGAATAGAAAGACTGCTGCTCCCCATTTTAGGGGGGGCAAAAACATTTACTGGTTTACGCATGCAATAAGCGCTTATTATTCCTGTGACGAAATCAATCTAAACTTTTAGTCTGATCAATATCTCTATGCTTCCAGTCCCTTCTTGCTCGTATTGTTATGTGTTTCTTATTAACTTTCAATTTCTATTACGCTCTTGAACATTTTAATGCCCCTATAAATTAATAATAAGGTAATACCCAGCTTGGAATGATTGAAACTGAATACTCTGTCTGGATTTATATTAAGATGCTATATAAACCCAAAGGGTAATTGCTTAACCTATAGCGAGAGCTAATAAATCGAATATAAAGAAGGCAAACTTGCGATAATTCTTACTCGCATTCGTAAAGCTTTGGAGCCGGAAGTAGAATGATTTAACTCTGTTCGAATATCCTTACTTACGACGACCCAAATAGCTAGCTCGACAACAAATATTAAAAAGCTTCAATAACCAACAAGACTGTGGGAGCGATAGCCTATGAGTGGCGTCGCTAAATAGGAGCATAAGAAAACAAAGCTAAACCAAACAAGCTGCCTAGTAGTTATATTCTATAATCGCTCCATGTTTAAATGACCTTGTTTTAGCGCAAACGACTATAAAATCGCTAAGCCTGAGCCCAAGTGTTACTTATTGCTCATGATTTTAATAACTTATCACTATTAGTTAGTTGAACAATAAGCCTTTTGGTTAGGTCAAAGGTAATAGTTTAGATAACTGATAATGATATGTTTCAAATAACGAGATGCAGGGAGCACCCTTTGAGGGAGAGTTTTAATCGCTACAGCCTAAATGAAGGCACTAATTATCCAGTGTTAATACGGCTGCGGGCTTTAGTTTCAGGGCCGCTCTATGACGTCCATGTCACCGCGGCATTTGTGAATCCCCAAACATCAGATGTCACCGTAGATCGTATAGGTACCCTTTCTTTTATAAAGCAGTGCAGTGCCTCACTGCAGTGTCTACACATAGGTAGTTCCTTCATATCTGACCCATAGGGATTTGGGAGATATCATTATGATGTAGGGAACATCATTGACTATGTGATCACGACATTCGGACATCCTGTCCTGCCCCCCTGCAGGCGATTTATAACTATGAAGCTAAAATGCAGAGTACACTTTCCCGTAGCCGTAACTAAAAAATAAATGTAATCAGCCTTCGTTCGAAGGCTAACTAACTTGGGTCTTAAAATTCCCAACCAGCTGTTTTAACCTCTTGGTTGTCTGCGCTAAATTATCGCTCTGTTTCGAGATCTGCAGTGAGCCATCATAAATCGATGAGGACATGGTGGAGATATCATGCACACTCTTATTCATATCTTCAGCAACGGTATTTTGCTCCTCTGTTGCGGTAGCAATTTGTAAGTTCATACTTTCGACGGCCTGTATTGACTCGACGATACCATCGATGCTGGTGCCTGCAACCTTAGCGATTTCAGAGGCGTTGGAGGCCTCATTGACACCAAGCTCAATTGACGCAACAGCGCTATTGGCACCGATTTGCAACTGCTCGATTATCTGTTTGATATCCTCAAGTGAAGTTGAGGTTCGCTGTGCTAATCCTCTTACCTCATCCGCCACAACAGCGAAGCCTCGGCCTGACTCACCTGCGCGGGCGGCTTCGATAGCGGCGTTCAATGCCAGCAGGTTCGTTTGCTGGGCAATACCGGAAATGACATTGAGAACCTGATCGATATTCTCTGAAGCTCGGTTGACCTCATGAATAACACTAGATGCTTGGTCGATATGTTGGTGTACATTAAGGATCTGCTCCACGGTATTGTTGACGGCTTTATGTCCATCATGGGCACTGGTATTAACGTTTACCGCGGCGTCTGACGCCATGACCGCATTTTCGGCTACGTCTTGAACAGTTGCGGTCATCTGATTGATTGCGGTAGCGAGCATCTCGGTATTGCTAAGTTGAGATTCGATAGCACTGTTACTGCTTTGGGTTACAACTTGTAGATCTTCGGCGCTGGAGTTTATCTGCTCAATAAGCTGCTTCTGTTCGACAATAATCACCTCTAGTTTGGAAATGAATAGATTAAATGCCGTCGCAACGCCGCCTAGCTCATCATTGTTGTCGACTTTAAGTCTAACGCTGAGATCGCCTTCTCCTTCAGAGATCTCTGTCATTGTTTGATTGAGTGTTAATAGAGGTGGGATTAGTGAACGGTATAGCCCGATAAATGCGAGAGTAATAACGATGGCTACAAGTAACAGACCTGATATGGTGGCCGTTGTGGCAGAGGCAATCGCGCCGTTAATGTGTGAGCCATACTCCTGAGTCAGTGTTTGATACTGTTTATCGAGCACATCAAAACCTTCTAATGCGGCCTTGTCGCTAATCTTCACCACGGAGTCAACGTATTGGGGGGACTCTCCATCAGCGAAAAAGTGGCTAATACGCTTGCTGTTTGAATAATAGTTACTGGCAACCTCGGTGATTGAGTCTAGCGCCTTACTCTCTTGCGGCGTTACACCTTCGAGTAGCTGATATTTTGCAATATTATCCAATAAATTCTTGAAGTCGTTCTCTACCTTTTGCAGGTGCTTATCTTGTCCTCGTAAAACATAGTTCTTGAAATTGTGGATCATCCCGCCATAGCCAAAGTCGGCCTTTATATTCATTAATAACTGTTGGCGCATGGCGGCTTGCTCTTGGAAGTTGCTCCAGCTTTTAGTGAGGGGGGAGACTGAGTAATAGGAGTAACTGCCGCATACGGTAATTAGCATCAGGATCGCTGAGACCATGAAGATGATCTTCTTTCTAATAGTGAGCTGAGTTTTCATACAAATCCTTTTGCATGTCTCTTGGGAAAGGCTAAGAGGCAGTTAAATGTAAATGGTTAAAATATCTGTATATAGCTGTTTTACACAGGTGCCTTATAAGAGTCGTACACAATGGCGATAACTCAAGTGAGTCGAGTGATTTAATTGATGCAGATCAATCACTGCTAGAATGATCTGAGTGATAGGTTGTGAGGAGAGAGCCCATAGAGGAGGGGGAGTTCTTATCCGCAATGTTAACTCTCGAATATGAGGCGCTAGCGATATTTAAAATAGCCGAGGGAAATAAGTCGTCTAGTACGCTGAGGATTTATCCTTATCAAATAATGAGCGGGGAGCAAGCGCTTTCCCCCTTAGCTCAACTCTTAACAAAATAAAGGGGTGAAGCGCCATGACTTTTTATCAAACTTTTACCAAACGAAGTTTGAACAAAAATCTTCGAATGAAGTTTGAATCTAACTTCAAAGTAAAGTTAACCCACTTCAACCACAGTGGAAGTCACACTGCCATCACGCAGACGCGTGGTCAGCGTATCACCAACACAGGTATCACTTGGTGACTGCACCACTTTACCTTCACCTGTTAAGGTAATGCTGTAACCGCGGCTTAGTGTTGCTAATGGGCTCACGGTTTCTAGCTGCTGCGCACGGTGGGCAAGGCGCTGCTCACTCATCTTTAATTTATCATCCATGGCATCATTGAGTTTGGCACTGAGATAACTTAAACGCTGCGCTTCAAGCGTCAGGCGGTGCTGCGGTGATTGGTTGGCCAAACGGTTACTGAGGTTTTGCTGCATTAAGGTATAAGCATGTAACTTGGTTTGCATCGCTTGCTGTAAGCGCAGTTGCATCTCATCGAAGCTTTGCTCATACATCTGCAGGCGGCGCTGGGGATCTTGTTTTTGCAGACGGTGCTCAACGGTCTGTACTTGGTTTTGCTTCTTTAACTGATAATGTTGCCAAGCCTGCTTTAAACGCGATAGCTGAGATAATAGCTTTTGCGCCTTATTGTCGGCATCTTTTGATAATAGCTCGGCGCCGGCTGATGGTGTTGGTGCGCGTAGATCGGC
The DNA here is from genome assembly GCF_016765635.1 of Shewanella schlegeliana. Taxonomy (GTDB): domain Bacteria; phylum Pseudomonadota; class Gammaproteobacteria; order Enterobacterales; family Shewanellaceae; genus Shewanella; species Shewanella schlegeliana. The sequence continues at coordinate 57,418 of NZ_JAESVD010000007.1, read as the reverse complement.
GACATAGTCGCTGATGGTCATATCCACCTCATGACCTACGGCAGATACCACAGGAATACCACTGTTATAGATAGTGTGGGCTAAACCTTCATCGTTAAAGCTCCATAAATCCTCTAATGAGCCGCCACCACGAGTAACTAACAGGACATCTACTTCGTTGCGAGCGTTAGCAAGATTGATGGCATCACAAATGCTCTTTGCCGCATCAGTGCCTTGTACGGGAGTGGGGTAGATGATGACTTCGATAGATGAATCTCGGCGCGCGAGTACATGCAAAATATCGCGAATGGCGGCGCCGGTTGGCGAGGTCACCACACCGATCTTTTGAATATTAGTTGGCAGTGGACGTTTGGTGTCGCTGGCAAATAAGCCTTCGGCGGCGAGCTTCATCTTTAGTGCTTCATACTGCTGGGCGAGTAAACCGTCACCAGCAGGCAGCATCGACTCGATGATTAACTGATAATCACCGCGTGGTTCATAAACGCTGATATTGCCCTTAACTAAAACCTGTTGGCCGTTAGCTGGGCGAAAGGTTACCGCCTGATTGCGGCCTTTAAACATGGCGCAGCGAATTTGTGAGAAATTATCTTTGAGGGTTAAATACCAGTGGCCTGAGCCTGGTGCTGCAAAGTTAGAAATTTCAGCATTTAGCCAAATTCGGCCAAGCTGCCCCTCTAAAAGTTGTCTAACTTCACCATTGAGGCGGGAGACGGTATAAACATCGTTTTTTGGGCTTTTCATAATTTTTTTACACACAAATGCGAATTAGTGTCTATTTTCCATTTACCAACCCCGATATGCAAGGTATAATCTCGCCGCAATATTTCACCTCTAATTCCTAATCTCTTGGGGAGATGTTGCATGTTAAGATTGAAAAAAGAAGCGTTAACTTTTGATGATGTGTTGCTGGTTCCAGCGCACTCGACCGTCCTCCCAAATACAGCTGTTTTAAAAACACGCCTGACGAATAAGATTGAGTTGAATACTCCGATCGTTTCTGCTGCTATGGATACTGTTACTGAAGCCCGCTTGGCAATTGCTATTGCTCAAGAAGGTGGCCTTGGTTTTATCCATAAAAACATGACGATTGAGCAACAAGCTGAAGAAGTTCGTAAAGTAAAAATTTACGAAGCGGGCATCGTTCAGCAGCCAGTCACTGTTACCCCGACAACCACGCTAGCTGACGTTAAAGTATTGACCGAAAGAAACGGTTTCGCAGGTTACCCTGTGGTTAACGAAGCTAACGAATTAGTGGGCATTATTACTGGCCGTGACGTACGCTTTATCACCGATTGGTCGCGTACGGTTGATCAAGTGATGACACCAAAAGAGCGCCTAGTGACAGTACTTGAAGGTACTAAGCTAGATGAAGTTCAAAAGCTGATGCATTCTCACCGTGTTGAGAAGGTGTTAGTTGTTGACGACAACTTCAAGCTTAAAGGCCTTATCACTGTAAAAGATTTCCAAAAAGCAGAGCGTAAGCCAAACGCATGTAAAGACGAGTTAGGTCGTCTACGTGTCGGTGCAGCTGTAGGTGCGGGTCCTGGTAACGAAGAGCGTGTTGACGCACTGGTTCTTGCCGGTGTTGACGTATTGCTAATCGACTCATCTCACGGACATTCAGAAGGCGTGTTACAGCGTATTCGTGATACCCGTGCTAAGTACCCAGACTTACAAATTGTTGGTGGTAACGTTGCAACAGCTGAAGGCGCAATTGCGCTAGTTGAAGCGGGCGTTAACGCTGTTAAAGTGGGTATTGGTCCTGGCTCTATCTGTACTACACGTATCGTAACTGGCGTGGGTGTACCACAAATTACAGCCGTATCTGATGCTGCTGCTGCGGTTAAGCACTTAGATATTCCAGTTATCGCCGATGGTGGTATCCGTTTCTCTGGTGACCTAGCTAAAGCATTGGCTGCAGGTGCATCGTGTATCATGGCAGGTTCTATGTTTGCGGGTACCGACGAAGCGCCAGGTGAAACTGAGCTTTATAACGGTCGTGCTTATAAGTCATACCGTGGTATGGGCTCACTCGGTGCGATGACACAAACTCAAGGTTCGTCTGACCGTTATTTCCAAAGTGATAACGCTGCAGACAAGCTCGTTCCTGAAGGTATCGAAGGTCGTGTGGCTTACAAAGGTAAGCTTAAAGAGATCATTCACCAGCATATGGGCGGTCTACGTTCATGCATGGGCCTAACAGGTTGTGCAACGATTAAAGAGCTAAATGAGAAAGCGGAATTTGTGAAGATCACTGCTGCGGGCATGGGCGAGTCTCATGTTCACGATGTGACTATCAGTAAAGAAGCGCCTAACTATAGCACTCGCTCTTAATTAGTATTTTAGAAATTAAAGGCGGCAGATAAAGTCGCCTTTAAATTAAGCCAAGTAGAAGGTTCGCAGAGTACTCACTGCTTGGTTAGTTCACAATGAAGAAAAAATAGAGATAAGGTACCCCATGAGCAACATTCATGAGCATAAGATCCTCATTTTAGATTTTGGATCGCAATACACTCAACTGATCGCCCGTCGTATTCGTGAAATCGGTGTGTATTGTGAACTTTGGGCTTGGGATGTTTCTGAAGAGCAAATTCGTGAATTTGCTCCAAACGGCATTATCTTAGCTGGTGGCCCTGAAAGTGTTACCGCTGAGAACTCACCTCGTGCTCCAGAATATGTGTTTAACGCCGGCGTACCTGTACTAGGTATTTGCTACGGTATGCAAACCATGTCTGAACAGCTTGGTGGTAAAGTTATTCAAGGTGTTGGTGAAGGTGAGTTTGGTTATGCGCAAGTTGAGCTTCAAGCTGAATCTGCACTGTTCAAAGCCATTGAAGACGCTGTAAGCGAAACTGGCAAGCCACTGCTTGACGTATGGATGAGCCATGGTGACAAGGTTTCTGAAATTCCAGAAGGTTTTGTTGCCGTCGCTAAAACTGAAACTTGCCCGTTTGCCGCTATGGCCAATGAAGACAAGCAGTTCTACGGCGTGCAGTTCCACCCAGAAGTAACGCATACTCGTCAAGGTAAGCGTATGCTTGAGCATTTCGCTCTAGAGATCTGTGGCTGTCCAGCAAACTGGAAACCAGCTTCAATTATTGAAGATGCAATTGAACGCTTAAAAGCACAGATCGGTGATGACGAAGTTATCCTAGGTCTTTCTGGTGGCGTTGACTCATCGGTTGTGGCAATGCTGCTACACCGCGCAATTGGCGACAAGCTAACATGTGTGTTCGTTGATAACGGTCTACTGCGTCTTAACGAAGCACAGCAAGTCATGGATATGTTTGGCGATCACTTCGGCTTGAACATCGTTCATGTTGATGCTGAGAACCGTTTCTTAGATGCAATGGCAGGTGAAGCTGAGCCGGAAGCTAAGCGTAAGATCATCGGCCGTGTATTCGTTGAGATCTTCGATGAAGAGTCAAAGAAATGCGTTAACGCTAAATGGCTTGCTCAAGGCACTATCTACCCAGACGTTATCGAGTCTGCAGGTAGCGCGACTGGTAAGGCACACTGCATTAAGTCACACCATAACGTTGGCGGTCTGCCAGATGATATGGAGATGGGTCTTGTTGAGCCACTACGCGAACTATTTAAAGATGAAGTGCGTAAGATTGGTCTAGAGCTAGGTCTACCATACGACATGCTTTACCGTCACCCGTTCCCAGGACCAGGTCTTGGTGTACGTGTACTTGGCGAAGTGAAGAAAGAGTACTGTGACTTGCTACGCCTAGCCGATGCTATTTTCATCGAAGAGCTGCGTAAAGCTGACCTTTATAACAAGGTTAGCCAAGCCTTTACTGTGTTCTTACCTGTACGCTCTGTTGGCGTAATGGGCGATGGTCGTAAGTATGACTGGGTTGTATCACTACGTGCGGTAGAAACTATCGACTTTATGACAGCGCATTGGGCACACTTACCTTATGATTTCCTAGGTCGTGTATCTAACCGTATCATTAACGAAGTAGACGGTATTTCACGTGTAGTTTACGACATCTCTGGTAAGCCACCTGCAACGATTGAATGGGAATAATGGCTTAAGCCCCCTAAAGTCAGGTTTATACCGATGAGAAAGACGCGCACATAGCAATATGTGCGCGTTTTTTTATGGGGGTAATTTAGCGAAATCCAGTCATGTTTCTTATACTAATCAAAAGGATTTTACGGTTAAAGGGAGTTTGCCTATGCGCTATAGAGCTGAAGTGGATGGATTAAGAGCCTTAGCCGTTATTCCGGTGATTCTGTTTCATGCTGGATTTAGCCAATTTAGCGGCGGTTTTGTCGGAGTCGATGTATTCTTCGTGATAAGTGGATACCTGATCACTAGCATCATCTTGACCGAGCTTGAACGCGATAAGTTTAGCATCATTAACTTCTATGAGCGTCGAGCTAGAAGGATCTTACCGGTGCTCTTCTTCGTGATGCTCGTTTGTATTCCCTTCGCTTGGCTGTGGCTAATGCCGCTGGATCTGCAAGACTTCTTTCAAAGCATCATCGCGGTTTCTACCTTTTCGTCGAATATTTTGTTTTGGCTTGAGAGTGATTACTTTGATACAGCGGCAGAGCTTAAGCCTTTGCTGCATACTTGGAGCTTGGCTGTTGAGGAGCAGTATTATATCTTTTTCCCATTGCTGCTAATGGCGCTGTGGGGTAGAGGCAGGCAGGTCATTCTTGGCGCACTGGCCATTATTTTTTTGCTGAGTTTATCGTTAGCACAGTGGGCCGCTTATAACGCACCCACGGCAAACTTTTATCTGTTACCAACCCGAGGCTGGGAGCTGTTGATTGGTGTGTTTGCTGCTTTCTTTCTAAATCAACCGCTTCCTAAGTGGATGTCACCAAAACTGAATAACCTGTTAAGCAGCTTTGGTTTGCTACTGATTTTATTCTCCGTTTTTATCTTCGACGCCAGTATTCCTTTTCCCAGTGTTTATGCCCTTGTCCCCACTGTTGGTACTGTGTTGATTATTCTATTTGCCCAAGAGGGCACTTTGGCACAACGGTTTCTCAGTTATAAGCTGTTTGTTGGCGTTGGCCTGATAAGTTACAGTGCCTATCTGTGGCATCAGCCTGTGTTTGCATTCGTAAAGTACCGCAGTTTTACTGAACCCTCAGTCTATTTGATGCTGTCACTCTGTGTAGGCATCGCACTGCTGTCTTATCTTAGTTGGCGATTTGTCGAGATCCCCTTTAGAAATAAGCAGGCCTATAGTCGTCGATTCATCTTTAGTAGCGGAGCTATATTGACAGCGGCATTCGTTGTGGGCGGAGTGCTGGTGGATAGTCAACAGTTATATAAGTCTAATGACGCCTATTTAGAGTTAATGGTTAAATCCTATCAGCCCGATAATCGCGAGCTAGGTGCCGATAGTTGGAGCTATTTGCGCGCACTCAGTGGCAATCAAGATTATGGTGTCGATAAGAATCATTTTGATCGGACGCAGTGGTTCGATATTGAGGATGATAGGCAGCGGTTACTCATTGTAGGGAACTCTCACTCTAAAGATCTCTTTAACGTGCTCTCAAGCAGTGAGGTGACACAATCACAGTTTCAATTAGCTCGTTTCGGTAGTGAGATTGGCCATATCGATGAGTCATTTTTTAATGCGCCTAACTACCTTCTCGCCGATACCGTCATGCTGGTATCTCAGTATAAGCCACAAGATCTCACTCGAATAGAGTCCCTAGTAACACGTTTAATAGAGGATAAAAAGAAACCCATAGTAGTTAAGAATATCTATGAGTTTGAAGAGTTTGGCCAGCGTACCTATGCCGACTTCCTGTTTCATCTCTTGGCACAGGAGCATGGTGCTAACAATATTTCTAGTGTAGAGATCTCAAAGATTAATGAAAAACATTATGAGCAGTTTTCTCATCGAGGCTTTAAGCCGTTTCCCCTAGAGGCCAACCTTACCTTGGTAGCATTGGCCAATAAGTACCCCGATGTGATGTTACTCGATAGAATGGATTATGTTTGCAATCGGCACGAACGAGTCTGTTATGCCATAGACAACGATTACCAGAAGTACTTTTATGATTATGGTCATCATACGGTAGCGGGGGCGACGTTCTTTGGTGGGCGCGTCGATGAGGTTAAATGGTTAGGAAGTATTTAATGCAATCGGTATTAATGAAAATCACCGATAGATGACTCGTTAGCGATTAAAGCTTGATATAATCGCGCCTCATGTTGATTGGCTAGGTGTTTACTGATTGGTATTACATGGCGTTATCAGCAATATTAGCGAATTTAAAATAAAGGTTAGGGGCGTAGATTGTCACAAGAGCAACAGGATCTTCATTTCATGAAGATGGCGATGGATATGGCTACCAAGGCGGAAGAAAGAGGAGAAGTGCCTGTCGGTGCCGTCCTGGTTAAAGACGGCGAGGTGATCAGTGCCGGCTTTAATTTTAGTATCGGTTTGCACGATCCTAGCGCCCATGCAGAGATGCAGTGTTTACGCCAAGCAGGGCAGATAATGCAAAACTATCGCTTACTCGATACTACACTTTATGTGACGCTTGAGCCCTGTGCTATGTGCGCCGGTGCCATCGTGCACTCCCGGATCGGTCGCTTGGTTTTCGGTGCTAAAGATGAGAAAACAGGCGCAGCTGGCACTGTGATCGACATAGTGCGTCACAGTGCTTTTAATCATCAGGTTGATGTTAGTTCTGGCGTACTTGAAACTGAGTGTAGCGAACAACTCAGTGCTTTTTTCAAGCGTCGAAGGAAAGAGATTAAAGCTGCAAAAGCCCTAGTTAAGCAGCAGGCCCTCAACGTTGACGTTAAAGATTAAAGAAGCCGTCTTCTGATGGCTTAATAAATGTGAAAAATCGTTTGTGTCTATTAAGGACTTTTAGGTGGCGCGTTTTTAACTGAGAACGACGGCGCGCCGCGACATTCTTAATTGTTTTTTTTCTCATATCGACCTCACTTATTGTTTACCCTTAAGAGCTTTAGCAATTTACTCTGTAAAAGTCCATCTGAGTGTGATTATTCTTTGATAAATTCGTTAAAAATTAGGTTAACCGTGTGCCCGTTGACGCAAAAGTGTTCAATTGTGCTGTGTTGCGATGACATTGGAAGTAGAGGTTTTGACTCAAGCCTGTGTTTCTAAACCTCGCTTAGTAGTGTACCGCCCAAGGCTAGTTATTGGGCTCAAGGCTAGTATTGGGCTCAAGGCTATTTATTTCGCTCAAGGCTGTCAGCTCACACTCGCTTGGCTCAAGGCTATTGTGGTTGCGCGGTTTCTGCCTTGGCTTCTTCGCTTTCTTTAGCTTCGGCGGTTTGGATATTTTCTTTCTTTAATTCCAGTAGCATATTTTGGTTATCTATCCACACGAGCGTATCATAGTAACGGCGAATATTATCCACATAGTGCACCGCTTCATTACCACGGGCATAGCCATAGCGGGTTTTCTTGTAATGCTTGCGTTTCTGTAGCAGCGGCAACACCGATTTCACATCTCGCCAAGCACTGGGGTTGAGTCCCTGAGATTGTGCCAGTTTGCGCGCATCTTCCACATGACCTAAGCCAATGTTGTAAGAGGCGAGGGCAAACCACATGCGCTGACTCTCAGGAATAGAGGCGGGCAGCCGCTCCAGCATGCTGTTGAGATATTTTGCCCCACCCTTGATGCTTTGGTATGGGTCGAGGCGGTTAGCAATACCGACCTGCTTCGCCGTTGGCAGAGTCAGCATCATCAAGCCGCGCACACCCGTTGGTGAGCGCGCATTCGGATTCCAATGGGACTCTTGGTAAGCGGTTGCTGCTAGTTTACGCCAGTCGATATCACCAGCATATTTCTCGAATATGGCTTGATACTTAGGCAGTTTATTATCGATGGCGCGGATAAAGGCGCGGGTATCGACATAATCGAATCGCTCAACGTGGGCAAAATACTTCTCATTGAGGTGGGCAAGTGTGCCGTTACGTTTCTCTGTGTGCCAAAATGCCAATAATTCACTCATTAGCTTGTCGCTATTGTTTGGCGGTAATAGCCAGACTACAGGCTGTTTACGCTTTAACACCAAACCTTCTCTCAGCTCAGGCATAAAGCGTCTATTGATATCGAAGCTGGTTGAATCGGCAATGGTGTAGGGGATATCGCCGGCCGCGATCATGGTTAATAGCTCCTCGGCATCCTTATCTTTTTCTTGATTCCACACCAAATCTGGATTGGATTTTTGCAGCTCGGTCAAGGTGTCTACAAATGAGGAGTCGGTGGTAACGGTGATTTCACCTTTAAGGTGATTGATATCTTTAGGTATAGGAGTGCCTTGGCGATATACCAAAATTTGGTTTACTCGGTAAAGTGGTGGCCCGAGCCTAAACTGCTCTCGTCTTGCGGGAGTATCGGCAAGCCCCGCAGCAATAATATCAATTTCCCCCTTTCGAAGCGCTGTATAGAGCTCGCTGATATTGGCGAATGGCTTCATGATGAGATCAAGTTCTAAGTATTCGGCGAATCGCTGAGCCATCTCAAAGTCATAGCCTGAGTCTCCCTGACCGGAAGTAAAGTAGATCTGCGGGCCATATAGCGTCCCGACCTTGAGTTCAGTCGGTTCTGGCGGAGGAGAGGTTTTTTCTTGCTCCACGACAACCTTCTGGCAGGAAGCCAGTAAGGTGATACAGCATAGGGCAAGTAAGAGTCTTTTCATTGATTATTTAGTGTTAGCGCTTAACTTAAATTATAACGAATATAAAGAAATAGCCGTCGATTATACCACAATCTTGGTTGCCGTAAAAAAACCGTCTTTTGGATGAGGGAGCTTTAGTTTGAGTATGAGCCTAAATGGAATTTTTGCTTGAAATTTATTAAGGGCAAGAGTGATGAGTTTAAGGCGCTTTTTCCTATACAGGAAACACTGTTTTCTACAGCGACTGCTGATGATTTGTGGCAAACATTTCCCTATAATAGCGCCCAGATCTGACCCTGCAATTATAATATATAAGGTGAAAAGACGTGATGGAGATCATCCGCGGAGCCCCTGCACTTTCGGCGTTTAGAGTCCAGAAGCTGATGCAAGCTTGTGAATCGGCAGTACTACCAGTGCGCCAAATCTATGCCGAGTTTGTCCATTTAGCTGATTTAAACGAATCGTTAAATGAAAAAGAAAGTCAACAGCTTGAAAAAATCCTAACCTACGGCCCCGCTATTGAAGCGCACACGCCAGAAGGTCATCTCCACTTCGTTACACCCCGTCCCGGTACCATCTCTCCTTGGTCATCAAAAGCAACAGATATTGCCCACAATTGTGGTCTTAATAAGGTTAAGCGTCTAGAGCGTGGTATTGCCTATTATGTTGTTAGCGATGAGTTAACCCCTGAGCAAACTAAAGCGTTAACGGCATTACTACATGACCGCATGGTTGAAGTGATTTTGCCAAGTTTCGATGACGCTGGCGTACTATTTGCCCGTACAGAGCCTGCTAAATTTAACAGTGTTGATGTATTAGGCGAAGGTCGCACAGCGCTTGAGCAAGCGAATACTCAGTTAGGTTTGGCCTTGGCCGAAGATGAGATTGATTACCTCGTTGAAAACTTCACCCGTTTAGGTCGTAATCCACACGATGTGGAGTTGATGATGTTTGCTCAGGCGAACTCTGAGCATTGTCGTCACAAGATCTTTAACGCCGATTGGACAATCGATGGCGAGGTTCAGCCAAAGTCGTTGTTCAAGATGATTAAGAATACCTTCGAGAAGACCCCTGAAAACGTATTATCTGCTTATAAAGATAACGCAGCGGTAATGACTGGCTCTACAGCTGGTCGTTTCTTCCCGAAACAAGATGGCGTTTATGGTTACCACACAGAGCCGATGCACATCTTAATGAAAGTTGAAACCCATAACCACCCAACAGCCATTAGTCCATACCCAGGGGCGGCAACGGGCAGTGGTGGTGAAATTCGTGATGAAGGTGCAACGGGTCGCGGGTCAAAGCCAAAGGCGGGTCTAACTGGTTTTAGCGTATCAAACCTTAAGATCCCTGGCTTTGTTCAGCCTTGGGAAGCCGATTACGGTAAGCCAGACCGCATCGTGACCGCGCTTGATATCATGACCGAAGGGCCATTAGGTGGCGCGGCATTCAACAATGAATTTGGACGTCCAGCACTTGTGGGTTACTTCCGTACCTACGAGCAGGAAGTTAACAGCCACAACGGTGTTGAAGTGCGCGGTTACCATAAGCCAATCATGCTAGCTGGTGGTTTAGGTAATATCCGTGAAGAGCACGTACAGAAAGGTGAAATCACCGTTGGCGCTAAGATCGTCGTGCTTGGCGGTCCTGCGATGAACATCGGTTTGGGCGGCGGCGCGGCGTCATCTATGACCTCGGGTCAGTCGAGTGAAGACTTAGACTTTGCTTCTGTGCAGCGTGAAAACCCAGAGATGGAGCGTCGTTGCCAAGAGGTTATCGACCGTTGCTGGCAGATGGGTGAAGCTAACCCAATCCAGTTTATCCACGATGTGGGTGCGGGCGGATTATCAAACGCTTTCCCTGAGCTGGTGAATGATGGTGAGCGTGGCGGCAAGTTTGAACTTCGCCGTGTACCGTCTGATGAGCCAGGCATGAGCCCACTTGAAATTTGGTGTAACGAGTCGCAAGAGCGTTACGTAATGTCGATAGCACCTGAGAACATTGAGTTATTTACCCAAATTTGTCAGCGTGAGCGTGCACCGTTTGCGGTAGTGGGTGTCGCAACAGAAGAGAAAGAGCTGGTATTGAGCGATGAGCACTTTGAAAATCATCCAATCGACTTGCCACTCGAAGTGCTATTAGGTAAAGCGCCTAAGATGAGCCGCGATGTGGTGAGCGCCAAAGCTAACTCTGCAGCCCTTGACCAATCAGGCATTGAAGTTAAAGAAGCGGCACACCGTCTGCTGCGTTTGCCAACCATTGCTGAGAAGACTTTCCTTATCACCATCGGTGACAGAACGGTAACCGGCTTAGTTAATCGTGACCAGATGGTCGGACCTTGGCAGGTTCCTGTAGCCGATTGTGCTGTGACGGCATCGAGCTACGATTCATACACGGGTGAAGCCATGTCTATGGGCGAGCGTACGCCGCTTGCACTACTGGATTTTGGCGCATCTGCACGTATGGCGGTTGCCGAGTCAATCATGAACATTGCCGGTACCGACATCGGCTCATTTAAGCGCATTAAGCTCTCTGCTAACTGGATGTCACCTGCGGGTCACCCGGGTGAAGACGCCGGCCTTTACGAAGCGGTAAAAGCGATTGGTGAAGAGCTATGTCCTGACTTGTCGCTAACTATTCCAGTGGGTAAAGACTCAATGTCGATGAAGACCGCATGGGAAGATAACGGCGTACAGAAAACCGTGACCTCGCCAATGTCGCTTGTGATCACCGCCTTCGGTGTGGTGCAAGATGTGCGTAACACGGTGACACCTGAGCTTCGCAGTGATAAAGGCAAAACCGACCTTTTATTGTTAGATCTTGGTCTGGGTAAGAACCGTTTAGGCGGCTCTTGTCTAGCTCAGGTATACAGTGAGTTAGGTGATATCGCGCCGGATCTGGATAACTCGGCGACCTTGAAAGGCTTCTTTGAAACCATTCAGCCGATGATCACCGATAAATCTATCATCGCGTATCACGACAGAAGTGACGGTGGTCTATACACCACGCTAGTTGAGATGGCATTTGCCGGTCATACAGGCCTGAATATCGACTTAAGCGCATTAAGTGGCACAGATCTTGAACGTCTATTTAACGAAGAGTTAGGTGCGGTTATTCAGGTTCGCCGTGAAGATGCAGCAGCAATCACTGCTAAGTTTGCCGCTGCGGGCGTACCTTGCCACAAAGTAGCTGAGCTGACAGATGCAGACACCATAGCCATCTTTGATGGGATGCGCGAAGTGCTAACTGAGACGCGAACCTCGCTACGTTCTATCTGGGCTGAAACTACCTACCGCATGCAGGCGCTACGTGACAACCCTGAGTGTGCGAAAGAAGAGTTTGAGCTTAAGCAAGACAGTAACGATCTAGGTCTGACGGTTGACTTGAGTTTCGACCCAAGTGAAGACGTGGCTGCGCCATTTATCTTAAAAGGCGCTGCACCTAAGATGGCTATCTTACGTGAGCAAGGCGTTAACTCACATATCGAGATGGCGGCGGCATTTGACCGCGCAGGTTTTGAATCTCGTGACGTTCATATGAGCGACATTCTAAGCGGTCGTATTAGCCTAGAAGAGTTTCAGGGCCTAGTGGCTTGTGGTGGTTTCTCATATGGTGACGTACTGGGCGCAGGAGAAGGTTGGGCGAAGTCGATTCTATTTAACGATCGTGCCCGTGAGCAGTTTAGCCAGTTCTTCGAACGTAATGACAGCTTCTCATTGGGTGTGTGTAACGGTTGTCAGATGCTGTCTAACCTTAAAGACATTATTCCTGGTACCGAGCTGTGGCCACACTTTGTTCGTAACCGTTCTGAGCGCTTCGAAGCACGCTTCAGCCTAGTTGAAGTGCAGAAGAGTCCGTCATTGTTCTTCCAAGGCATGGAAGGCTCACGTATGCCTATCGCGGTATCACATGGTGAAGGTCGCGCTGAGTTTGCCACACCTCAGGCATTAGCTGCGGCTGAAGCCTCTGGCACAATTGCACTACGTTATGTCGATGGTAATGGACAGATCGCGACTCAGTACCCGCAGAACCCTAACGGTTCGCCTAATGCGATTACGGCACTGAGTTCAACTGATGGTCGAGTTACGATTATGATGCCGCATCCTGAGCGTGTATTTAGAACGGTTGCTAACTCATGGCATCCTGAATCTTGGGGTGAGGATAGCCCTTGGATGAGAATGTTCCGTAACGTGAGAAAGTCGGTTGGCTAATTAGCTAAACGCTTAATTACTCACAAAAGCTTCACTAAAAAGCCCCTAAATTGTAGGGGCTTTTTTTTGCTCTGGATTTAGTATCGTTAAAACCATTATTAAACAATAGATTAATCTTTAATTAGTGCTATATGGAATACTAAATAAAAAACTTTTGGCCATGATGTTAAGCGTTTATTGAGAACACAGTGTTATTACTAATTTTAATGCAGAAGGGACGAATGTCGTTTTAGGAAACTCTAGATATAAAAAAGCCCTCCTTATTACTAAGGAGGGCCGCTTTGCGCTAACAAAACTTCAAGATAAATCTTGCATTAGAAACTTTACTTACAGCTCTCTAGATGTATAAAGCTCAACAAAAACACGCTGATAGCTAACAACTAGACGCTCGAATAATTTTGTCATAATGGTATCTCCACATAGATTGATGATTTAAGCGGAGTTAGTCTTTACCGGGCTACTTCACCGGGTTGGCTAGACCGTCTCCTTAACTTGGTGCACATTTTAGGCGAGTGTTAGTTTTTCATCAAACGAGAAAAATTGCATTTTGCTATTATAAAATCTAATCTGAAAATCAGATTGATGATTATCTTTATTTTATGCCTGCTTTATAACTCATTGTATTGGTTTGGTATTGTGTGTTTTCTTGTTTTTGCGTGGATTAGTTTGCAGTATGAATATTGTTGCTAAATTTATTAACAATTGCACTTTTGTGGGTTTATGGCTGATTTTTTTATTTAACATCTTAAAAAAGTGTTTTCGCCTAAAAATGCTGCACCCCTATCACGCGTGGTTCATGTTGTCAATTGCGTGCTATATGGAACTGTGTGCTGCCCCCCAAAACCCATTGAAACCGAATGGATTGATTGATTTGAATCAATTTTGAATGTTATAAAATCCCGGTGAACAGCTCTATTTCTTATTGCAAGTGACTGATATTAACTAATTTGTTTGTTTTTTATCTGCATATTTGAGACGGCTGTCACGGAAGTCTATAAAAACGTGAGGGCAAGCGGTTTTTTTGCTAAGGTTTTAGGCTTTAAATTACAAAATTTATGAATTAAACAATGAAGCGCGGTTAAGTCGACTTTTTGTTAACAAAGTTCGACTATATTTACTGCATTACTATTCCTATATAGGCAGTCACTTTCGTTGATGGGGATCTAACGATTGTGATTTGACGCACCACCTAAGGAGTCACAAATGATTTTAGAAGAGGTTGTTGAGCTGTCGCGTTTTCAGTTTGCGATGACAGCCATGTATCACTTCCTATTTGTTCCCTTGACCTTGGGGTTAGCATTCTTGCTGGCCATTATGGAATCACTCTATGTGATGACCAATAAGCAGATCTATAAAGATATGACCAAGTTCTGGGGTAAGTTATTCGGTATCAACTTTGCACTTGGCGTTGCAACTGGTTTGGCGATGGAGTTCCAGTTCGGAACTAACTGGTCATACTATTCGCATTACGTCGGTGACATCTTTGGTGCTCCACTAGCTATTGAAGGCCTGATGGCATTCTTCCTCGAATCTACCTTAGTGGGTATGTTCTTCTTCGGTTGGGACCGTTTCAGCAAACGCCAGCACTTAGCGGTGACTTGGTTAGTTGCGATTGGTTCAAACATGTCAGCATTGTGGATCCTAGTAGCGAACGGCTGGATGCAAAACCCTGTGGGTAGTGTGTTCAACTACGAAACCATGCGTATGGAGATGACAAGCTTCGCCGACGTACTATTTAACCCAGTGGCTCAGGTGAAGTTTGTTCACACTGTGGCATCAGGTTATGTAGCTGGTGCGATGTTTGTTCTTGCTATCAGCTCTTACTATATCCTTAAGAAGCGTGACCTACCGTTTGCTCGTCGCTCATTCGCGATCGCGGCAAGTTTTGGTATGGCGTCAATTCTGTCTGTAATCGTTCTAGGTGACGAGTCAGGCTATAAGGTCGGTGAAGTACAGCGCGTTAAGCTAGCTGCAATTGAAGCTGAGTGGCACACAGAGCCAGCTCCAGCAGCATTTACAGCAGTAGGTTTCCCAAACCAGGAAACACAGGAAACAGATTTTGCGGTGAAAATCCCTTATGCGATGGGCATCATTGCCACTCGTTCACTGGATGAGCAAGTAACCGGTATTAAAGATCTGATTTCTGAGCACGAAGTACGTATTCGTAACGGTATGGTGGCTTACGGTTTACTTGAGAAACTGCGTAACGGTGAAGAAACACCTGAAATTCGCGCAGCATTTGAAGAAGCAAAGGTTGACCTAGGTTATGGTCTACTACTGAAGCGTTATACTGAAAACGTAGTTGATGCAACAGAGGAGCAGATCAAAGCGGCAGCTAATGACTCTATTCCAAACGTAGCGCCTATGTTCTGGACTTTCCGTGTGATGGTGGGTACAGGCATGATCATGTTGTTCGTGTTTGCAGCAGCCTTCTGGCAAAGCACGCGTCATCAAATCGAAGAGAAACCATGGGTTCTTAAAGCGGCACTTTATAGCTTACCACTACCTTGGATTGCAATTGAGTGTGGTTGGTTTGTGGCAGAGTATGGCCGTCAGCCGTGGACGATTTCAGAAGTGTTACCGACATTCATGTCAGCCTCTAGCCTATCGGTTGGCGACCTAATGTTCAGTATCGTTTCTATCACGCTGTTCTATACCATCTTGCTAGTGATCGAGCTTTATCTAATGATTAAGTTTGCGCGTATTGGCCCAAGCTGTCTAAAGACGGGTCGTTATCACTTTGAAAAGCTTGATGCCTAAACAGGAGATCTGATTATGTTTGATTACGAAATATTAAGATTTGTCTGGTGGGCACTAATTGGTGTGCTTTTCATCGGATTCGCTGTCACCGACGGCTTCGATATGGGTGTAGGTGCCTTATTACCGATTATCGGTAAAGATGACACCGAGCGCCGTATTATGATTAACTCAATCGCGCCGCACTGGGATGGTAACCAAGTTTGGTTGATCACCGCTGGTGGTGCACTGTTCGCTGCTTGGCCTATGGTCTACGGTGTGTCTTTCTCAGGCTTCTACATTGCAATGATGCTAACGCTGTTTGCATTGTTCTTGCGTCCTGTGGGCTTTGACTATCGCTCGAAGATCGAAGATCCAAGATGGCGTAAGTCTTGGGATTGGGCACTGTTCGTTGGTGGCTTCGTTCCTCCACTGATCATTGGTGTAGCGTTCGGTAACTTACTTCAAGGTGTACCATTTAACTTTGACGAGTACCTACGTGCTACATACCATGGTGGCTTCTTCGGTCTGTTGAATCCATTTGGTCTATTGGCTGGCCTAGTGTGCGTTAGCATGTTTATGCTACAAGGTGCGACTTGGCTACAGATGAAGACAGAAGGCGAGCTACGTATTCGTGCAACTAAGATCTCTCAGTTGCTAGCGGTAGCACTGTTTGTTCTGTTTGGCGCTGCAGGTGTATGGTTAGTTAACGGTATTGACGGTTATGTGATTACCTCTGCTATCGATACTCACGGTATCTCTGACCCAACCCTTAAGACGGTTGAAGTTACAGCGGGTGCTTGGTTAGCTAACTATGAGAAGTACCCAGTGACTATGTTGTTCCCAGTACTGGGTCTGCTAATGCCAATCCTAGTATTGCTATCTAGCCGCTTGAACCGCTCTGGTTTTGCGTTCTTCTTTAGCTCAGTAGGTATTGCGTCGGTTATTTTAACTTGTGGTGCAGCAATGTTCCCATTCGTTATGCCATCTTCACTAGAGCCAAACGTAAGCTTGACTATGTGGGATTCGACAGCGAGCCAGATGTCACTAACCGTTATGACATGGGCGGCGATTATCTTCGTACCTATCGTGCTTAGCTATACTGTTTGGACTTACTTGAAGATGTTTGGTCGCCTATCACGCGATTTCATCGAAAAGAATAAGACCTCACTTTACTAATAAGGAGCCTAGATTATGTGGTATTTCTCGTGGATTTTAGGCGTATTGTTAGCCTGTTCTTTCGGTATCATCAACGCCCTATGGCTTGAGACAACTGAGAACATGGACCGTGAACCTGAGAGTGAAGATTAATCTTTAATCTGCTAAATGGTTAAGTATAGAAGCCCCGCAATTGCGGGGCTTTTTGTTTTAAAGTAAGGTCCTAGGTAAAAGCAGGTTCTAGGATCTAGGAAAAGCAAAGGGCAAATACGGTAAAAGCCGATAAAAGAAAGGCCAAGAAAAGCTGAGACGGTAGAAGCAGGAAAAGCAAAGATGGAAAAGTGGAACGGCCTACGGCCTTACGGAACGTTCGCTGGCTCAATTACGGAAAAGAAGAGCGCTGCTAGGGACTAGGGCGTGGCTTCGCCACTTCGAGGGCGCTTCGCTTCTAGGAAAAGCCGTTGCTGTTTGTTGTAGGTTGCGCTTTAGCCCATCAAGCTTTTAATGATAGTGCTAGACGGTAAGAGACGGTAAGAGACGGTAAGAGACGGTAAGAGACGGTAAGAGACGGTAAGAGACGGTAAGAGACGGTAAGAGACGGTAAGAGACGGTAAGAGATGGTAAGAGACGGTAAGAGACGGTAAGAGATGGTAAGAGACGGTAACAATAAGCAGTGCTGTCGCTGGTGGA
Organism: Shewanella schlegeliana; assembly: GCF_016765635.1. Classification (GTDB taxonomy): domain Bacteria; phylum Pseudomonadota; class Gammaproteobacteria; order Enterobacterales; family Shewanellaceae; genus Shewanella; species Shewanella schlegeliana. The sequence goes on along the minus strand of NZ_JAESVD010000007.1, from coordinate 39,979 downwards.
AACGCTGTGACTAGGCCTCTTTAGAAGCCTAGTGCAGCAGAAACTTGTAGTGAGATATATAGACTTACAACTCGGCGCGATAGATAAATAACGCGGTGTCGGTCACCATTTCAGACACTGGGGTGTCGTTAAAGCTGTTGCTTGCTTGATCTACGACTAAATGTTTTCTGTCACCGATTTTGTCTAACGATTTGACGCTATAACAATTTGCAGATGTGCGCAGATCGCAGCCTTTTGTCATTAGGTCGGTGGTAAAGTAAGTTGCGTATACCGCAATTTCATTGACCTTGTCATCTTTGGTGTGCAGCACTTTAATCTCGGCGACGCCATCAATGGTCGCGTCAGTCATTAAGCGGTTTACTGCGCGTTGATACTCTTGTTTATAGGTCGCCGAATCTTTACTGACAAACAGGTAAGATTCAAAGCCAAATTCTTCTAATTTAAGCCCAAGATCGGTGGCAAAGGTTTCACCTACTTCAAAAAGAAAAGCATTCGCGGCAGGGCTGTCTTCATAGGTGGTGTTGAGTCCGTTTCCAGCGACAATCAACAGCTTTTTTCCTTCCACTGTATTGGTCTGTGGGCTGGCACAGCCTGTCATGATAATGATGAAGGTAATAAAAAATAGATTGCGTAACATATTTATACTCGTAATGGGGCTGAGGTTGGTATTTCTTAAGCACGAAATTGGCGCGATTATAATTCGAAGTCAGTAAATAAATCTAGCGGAGATGACAAAAAATTCTTTTTAAATCATAGGTGTAGTTGGCTGTGTTGGATGAATTGCAAATATAAAAGGCAACAGCGATATCACTGTTGCCTTTACGAACCCACCAATAAGGTTGGCTGATTAAGCCTGAGAAATTACGCCTTAAACACGCTGATCTTAGTGTTAATCTCATTGGCGATTGCGGCTAAACTTTCCGCAGAGTCGACACTCTCACCTGCACGTTGTTCGCCATCTCTGGCAAGCTCTGTGATTTGATGTAGGTTACGGGTGATCTCTTCAGCAACCGCGCTTTGCTGTTCGGTTGCACTAGCAATACTGCTAGCGGTCGTTGCTAGCTCAGCGATACTGCTGTTGATCTCGATTAGCTGAGTGATAGCCTCGTTGCCTTGAGCTGCCGATGCATCACCAAGTTCATTGCTCTGGTTCATCTGATCTGCTGTCAGTTTGACTTGAGATTGCAATTGCGTGATGGTCTGAGAGATCTCGGCGATAGAGGTTTGCGTTCGCTGAGCCAATGTACGAACCTCATCGGCGACCACGGCAAAGCCTCGACCTTGTTCACCCGCTCTTGCCGCTTCAATCGCTGCATTAAGGGCGAGCAGGTTAGTTTGTTCGGCAATACTGTTAATTACCTCGGTAACCTGACTAATCGCTTGGCTCTCTTTATTGACGATTTCGACACTCTTGTGACTGTCGGTTAGTTGGTGGCTCAGGCTTTGTAGACCGTTGACCAGATCGTTTAAGTTCGTCTGTCCCCCTTTAGCTGCATCATCTACCCGTTGACTCATGGTCGCGCCTTCACTGGCATGATTGGCGACGTCACGAACAGAGGCGGACATCTCTTCGATAGCGGTGGCAATTTGGTCAGTCTGTGCCATCAAAGATTGCGCCTCTTCGCCATTAAGGCGAGCGGTTTGCTGAGTGTGATTAGAATGGGTTTGCAGCGCGGTAACAGATTGCTGCAGCGCCAAGATGAGCTCTCTTAAGTTCGCGGCCATCTTTGAGGTACTGTTAGTGATCAGATCCACCTCATTCTTGCTGTTTGCATCGATTGAAGCGAAGCTTTGGGAAAGATCCCCAGAGCCCAGTCTCTCTAACTGTCCTTGCAAACAACGCAGTGGTCTAAGCGCTCTTATCAATACTTGTGATAGTAACAGGGTAATCACTATCATGCCGATAACAGATACCGCCATATTGATATTAAGCAGGGTGACACTCTCTTCATTTAGCTCTGCAGCATCGACTTGGCCAATGAGCGCCCAATCCCAACCGGGAATGTTGATGCTATAGGCATACGCCTCTTTACCAAAATTATCGCTATATTCCCAAGAGCCTTGATGGGTGAGAGCTTGCTCTACACTTATTCCGCCCAGCATTTCAGCGGTGAGTTTGCCACCCGTTTGGTGTTGAGGGTGGGCTATAATGGTTAAATCTGATTTACGTACGAGTAGATAACTGCCAGATTCTTCTAGCTGTAGCTTATTAATTGCTTCACGTAACTGATTGAGTGAGCTGCTAATATCGAAGCCGATATACATGATCCCGATAGTCTCACCCCCGCTGTCTTTAATTGGACGGTAGATAGTCATATAGTCTTTACCGAATAGCTGTGCATAGCCTTCGTAGCTATTGCCCTTGATTAGGGCGCGGTAAGCTGGATGATCTTTATCTAGATAGGTGCCGAGGGCGCGCTGGCCATCGGCTTTCTTTAGCGAGGTGGAGATACGGATGAAATTGTCACCGTCGCGTACGAATACGGTAGCATTGCCACCAGTAAGGTTAGAGTAGCGATCGACCTTACTTTTTGATGCGTTGATCTGTTCTTTTTTATGCCTTAGTGCAGGAGTCTCAACCCCCATCACTCTGACGGTTTTATTGGGTTTATAGAAGTCGCCTGGGTACATTGAGCGAAATACATCGGCATTGCGTTCAGCCAGCGATTGCAGACTTTCATATTGCAGTTCAATTAAATCTGCAGTGCCCTCGGTTTGCGCTTGCATTGCGCTGATCCCTTTATCTCTAAGGACATCGGAGGCGGTTAAGTAAGATACGCAACCGAGAAAACCAAAAACGAGCACGGTGAGGACTAAAGCGAGCAAGCCTATTTGTTTGGCTATAGGCCAATTCTTATAATTCATAGTAATTTTAGTTTGCTTATGGTGACTACAATGTAATTGATATTTTGGAAAAAAGAGTTGATGGATGTCTAATTAAGTCACACTTTTTAAATGGATTTATGAAGATAGATGCAGATTTGCTAGGTTATGGCTAAAGAACGGGTAGTGCAAAAAATAAGCGTTATTTGTCGCTAAGCATCCGATGACTTGCGATAATAGTAGCAAGGCTGTTGGTCATAGATTGCGTTGCATCAAAGGGGCTGGGTTCCACCTAGGATAATATGACAGGCGTTTAGTGATAAGGAGAGGCATTATGTTGGGCGAGAATCATCTATTAACCCAAGAATTTCCTGAGTATTTGGCCGCGATTATTGAGCTCAAGTCGACCAATAATACATTTTGTCTAATGGCAAAGCGTTATCATCAACTCGATCATCAAATTCGTGGGTTCGAACAAAATGAAGTGCCCATCAGTGATGAGCACTTCATCGAGTTAAAGGCCGAGCGCGCTGTGCTTAAAGACCAACTGTATCAACTGTTAGTGTCCCATTCGAAGCAGTCTGGTTAGCTTTTTTCGACCCCATGATTAAGTGATACATGGTTGGCACCCAAATTAGCGATAAAAGGGTAGTGAGCAAGGTTCCACCTGCAATCGCAATTGCAAAGGGCGGCCAGAATCCGCCTCCGGCAATAATCAAAGGTAGGAATCCACCGATGGTGGTAATGGTGGTCGAGCCGATATGGCGTCCGCAGCTCGTGACTAAGTCTACAATCTTTTGAATATCTCCCGCGCGTGTTTCTGGCGCCTCTTCAAGTTCGGCTAGAATGACAATGGCGGCGTTAATCGCTAATCCCATCAATCCAAGTAAGCCGATAATCACCGTAAAGCCAAACGGATACCCAAAGCTATAGACCGCAAGTAGCCCCAGCCCTGCAGATTGCATAGCACTAAACAAAATAATACCTGTGAGCCTAAATGAGTTAAATGACAATACAACGGTCGCTAGCAACAGGGTAACCACAAGCACCAGATTAGACATCAGATTACCCACAGCCTCGTTGCGCTTAGCGCTTTCGCCACCAAGCTCAATACGATAGCCGCTAGGAAGTTGAATGCCTGCTAGTGCCTCATTGGCACTGTCCACAACCGTTTGCGGTAGCACTCCCGAAGTGAGGTAGGCTTCGATAATATTAACCCGTTGCCCATCTCGCCTTGGAATGGCACCGCGACTGACCTCTATTTCACTCGTGGAGATAGCCGATAAGGGGATCCCTTTGCCTTGGTTTGAGATAAGCGTGATTGCCGACAGTTTTGTTTGCTCTTCGCGGGTGCTATCGCTAAGCCTGACTCGCACGGGGAGAGACTCTGTTTGCTCTAAAACGCTGCCGCCATTAATACCTGTGGTAGCCATCTCTACCTGTTTAGCGATATCAGTTAAACTCAGACCGCTCATCAAGCTGGCATCCTCATTGATCTGTAGCCAAACCTTAGGGGCTCCTGCGCTAAGCGTCGCTCGGGTATGGATAACATCTGGCGTATTGGATAAAACCTTACGTACCTGCTCACCAAGCAACTTGAGTTGATCCAGATTGGGTCCAAAAATACGAACCTCAACCGGAGCGTTAAAAGGGGGGCCTTGTTCCAGTTTACGCACGATGATCTGCGCCTCGGGGTAGACTCTGTCTAGCTCCTGTTGTAACTGTGGAATAAGCGTATTGGCAGTAGCAAAATCCTTTACTTTCACCATCGCTTGAGCGTAGTTACTGGCGCCCTGTTGACGCTGCAACAAGTTGTAATAGAAGGAGGGGACATTACCGCCGACAACCCAGTCGATACGGGTTATGCCACTCGTCGCACGTAAATGGTTATCTATTTTGTCTACCTGTAATTTGGTGTTATCTATGCTGGCATAAGGCGCTAGGTAGACCTCAATCTGGAACATATCTCTATCAGATGGTGGAAAAAATTGTTCAGTCATCTTGCCTGCTGCAACAAAGCCCATAACAGGTAATACGCCGATGATAATAGCGGCAATGAGTGGGCGAGATAGGGCAAGAGAGAGTGTTTCTCTAAAAGCGTTACTCAAAAAGGGCAAGTTGATCCCGTGATGGTACCAACGCGTACCTTTGCCATCGACGCCAAAGCGCCCTGCGAGCCCTGCAATAATCGTGTGCGAGATGATAAATGAGCCCAGTAGTGCAAACATCACCGAGATAGCGATGCCGCCAACAAACTCACCGGCAGCGCCCGGCATCAATACTATTGGTGCAAAGGCGAGCATAGTGGTAATAGTTGAGCCCGCGAGCGGTAGCCAGAGATGCGCTAGAGTTTGTTTCACCGCATTGAGCCTATCCATCCCTTGTTGACGGCGCTGAGAGATGGCGTCAACGATCACAATGGCGTTATCGACCATGATCCCTAAGGCAACCACCAGCCCTGTGACTGACATCTGATGAATAGGTAAACCGATATACTTCATGCAGGCTAAGGTGAATAGTGCTGTTAAGGGTAAAGACAGTGATACGATAACAGCATTTCTAAGGCCTAAGGTCAGCATCAATACGGCTAAGATGATCACAAAGCCCAGTAATAAACTACCGATTAAATCGCTGAGTCTTTGTGTGGTGTAACCCTTTTGGTCGAACAGCCACTGAATTTCTATGTTGGCAGGGACGCTTGTTTGTAGTTCATCGACAGCGTATCTGACCTGTTCGAGCCAGAGATCCACTCGCGTATTACTGAGCATTCTTGCCGCGACCATTACACCTTGCTGCTGGTCGATAAGGGCAATGCTGTTAGCGGGCTCTTTGGGCTGGCGGCTAATAGCTGCGATATCGGCTAGGCGAATCATCTGACCGTCAGCGGTGACTATTAGCGGAACTTGGCTTATTCGTGCAATGGAGTCTAGTTCACCCGAGACTTCCACTAGGGCACGAAAGTTATCATTATTGATCTCACCCGCGGAGACTTTTGCATCGGCATTTTGCAGGATCTGCGCGATAGTTTGCGCCGATAGTCCAAGTTGATTAACTTTATTGCCATCGAGCTGGACTAAGATCTCTTCTGCAGGTTGACCGTAAAGGTTAACGAAATCGGTACCACTGAGTAGGCGTAACCGACTCTGTAGCTCTTTGGCGTAGCGGTTTAACATGTCGGTACGTACCACGCCACTGCCGCGCCAAGCTACAGCGAGTATGGCGGTGTTAGCGTAACCGAGCTGATCATCTAATGTCGAGTTTTGTGCGGGTAGTGGCAATAGCCCTTTGGTATCGGCTATCAGATCTCTGGCTCTGGACCACACCGGCGCAGTGTCGGTAACATCATCTTTTAGTTCTAGCTGGATTACGGAGATCCCTGGCCGAGAAGTCGATTGCACCAGCTTTAACTCCTCGAGGCGTCGAAGTTCACTCTCTAGCACCTCGGTGACCAAGGCTTCAACCCGCTCGGCCGAGGCGCCGGGATAGTAAGTGATCACCGAGGAAAAGCGATTAGTGATCTCGGGATCTTCCATACGCGGTAGGCTGGATATTGCGCCAAAACCTGCAACGACAAGCAGGGCTATCACCAAGCTTATCAGGCGACCGTTTTCCACTAATGACTTAACCATCTCTTACCTCGTCGCGAGTTGAGTTTGTTTAGTCACTAGCTGACCCGCGACCAATTTATGTAAGCCCACTGAAACATACTGCTCATCAGGGGCGATGGCGCCATTAATAAAGGCTTTGTCTTTAGCGGTATAGATGATCTCGACGTCACGGCGCTCCAGCGTATAAAGGGAATCATCTGATTGCTTTAGTACGTAGATATTCCACAGCCCGCGTACGCCATCGGTTAGGGCACTAAGCGGGACCCAATAGCCTTGGCTAGCCATGGTCTTATTGTAATAGAGGTAGGTCAGTTCTCCGTTTATCACCTGAGCGTTTTCAGGCAGGGTAACTCTTAGCTCAACGGTACGAGTCACAGGGTTGAGCTCGGCACCAATGCCGGCGATTGTGGCTTGATAGTGTTGCTGCCGTACCCTCAAATCGACCAGCTGACCGGCTGTTAAGTTATTCGCTATCAGTACTGGCACACCGATATAAGCCTGTACGTTATTGTGCTCAATAATGGTGTAGACTGGACTACCGACATCGATCACTTCGCCTAAGTTATGGCTACGCTTACTTATGACGCCGTCAAACGGTGCGAGTAAATCAGACTTTTCAATTTTTAACTGATTGGCTAATAGTGAAGCATTTAAGCGTGTTTTCGCCGCCTGTAAGCTATTAAGCTGGCCTTGTAATTCGTCAAGTTGCTGCTCTGACACATAACCCTGTTTTTGCAAACCTAGGCTTCTATCTAGGGTGGCCTTAGCTAAATCTAAATCCGCTTTGTTTTGTGTAAGACTTGCGGTTAACTCATTTTGTTGTGCCATCAATAACCGTGTATCGAGCTGTGCTAGCAGTTGACCTTGCTTGACGTTATCACCGCTATCAACGGCAAGAGCCTTGATTTTTCCAGCTAATTCAAAACCTATCCCTGTGGTATTGCCTGCTCGAATCGTGCCAGAAAATTCTTGATTAAATTGATAGTTATCCTCAAACCTTAATGATTCAACATTAACAGATTGATAACTCACTGTGACCGGTTGCTCAACGGAAGAGTCCTGACATGCGGTCAATAAAGTGACTGCAACTAAGCCTATAAAGAGTTTGTGATGAGTTATAACACGCTTAATATCCATTACGTTTAGCCTGTGTTGTTAATTCAAAGATGAATTTTAAGTAATCAGCTTGTTAACTGGACTTGTTAGTCTAGTGTTGCAAAACTAGACTGTCTAGTCTGAATTTATATAAATTAGTCTAAATAGACGCAGTAGTTTCTTTTATGCTTAAATAGCATTTCGGTAATTGGAATTGGCAAAATGTGGGAGTGGGGCCCGTTATGGATTCACCAGTATTGAGTCGCAGTGAGCAGAAGCGTGAGCAGATCCTACAGGCTGCAAAGCAGTTGTTTTGTGAGCAAGGCTTCCCTAATACCAGCATGGATGAAGTGGCTAAGTTAGCGGGGGTATCTAAACAAACCGTGTACTCTCATTACGGCTGTAAAGATGATCTATTTGTGGCATCGATTGAGTCCAAGTGTTTAATTCATGGCGTGAATCAAGACATCTTATCTGATCCTGAGAACCCTGAAGAAAGCCTGATGTTATTTGCAAAACATTTTGGAGAGGTGATTATAAGTCCTGAAGCGGTAACAGTGTTTAAGGCCTGCGTCGCTCAAGCTGATTCGCATCCTGAGCTCTCAGAGCTGTTTTATAGCGCCGGCCCAAAGCATATTGTAGGATTATTGAGAGATTATTTAAGCCGCGTGTCTGAGCTAGGTGTGTATCACTTCGCTAACCCACATCACTGTGCTGTGCGGCTTTGCTTGATGATTTTTGGAGAGATGCGTATGCGACTCGATCTTGGCTTGGATGTGAGCGATCTTCTCGATAGTCGAGGGCAGTACATTAACGAAACCGTAGAGATGTTCCTGAGGGCTTATAAAGTCAGTTAATTGTTGAGTCTAACTAAAGGAGCTAAAGGCTCCTTTTTTGTCTTCGATTGCTCCACAGATATTTTTGAACGTAAGCTAAAATGACTTTAACGAGTTTGATTAATTGATTTTGTTGCTAATGGAGTTAGCTTGATGAAAAAGCCTTTGTTTATGAGTAACCTTGCCATAATAAGTTTGCTTGTTGCACCGAGTGCCATTGCCAAGTCAGAGTCAAAACCTTCCTATAGGCCGAGTCCGTTGAGTGTCAGTGTTTCGCGAATAATGACTGGCACAGCATCTGTTGGGGATGAGGGAAACGAGTTGCAGCGTGAACAGTGGATGTTTGATGCAAAGGGGAGTTTGGCGCTTAACAGGCAGTGGTCGATTGGTGCAGGTGTCGGCTACGATAATCTCGATTATGACTGGCGTTCACCAAGTCCTAAAGCCACTCTTAAAGATGGCACGAAAACCTGGGATAAAATTGAGCGTTACCGCGCGAGTCTGTCGATCTCTTATCGACCTAATAAAAACTGGATGTTTATTCTCGCTCCTAAGCTGCAATATGCCTACGCTGATACGGCATCATCGAGTAACGCACAGAGTTATGGTGCCGTGTTTTCGGGCATGTACCGATTTGATTCCGGCAATATGTTGGGCTTTGGTGCGGCCTACCTCAATGATATTGATGAAGTGCGAACCGTGCCTTTTATTGCCGTTAATTGGCAGCTCACTGAAAAATTATCTTTAGGCAACCCATTTTCTGCAGGCTTTAGTGGTCCAGCTGGTTTAGAGCTGAGTTATCAGTTAAGCCCTGACTGGAATATGGGTATTGGCACATCCAAACGTACAAATCGCTTTTTAATTGCCGATGATGAGCTGACGGCTGAGATTGAGGAGTGGGTAGCTTTTACTAGAGTCGGTTGGGATATATCGCAGTCGGTGAGTTTGAGCGCCTATGGGGGATACTTCTTTAATGGTGAGTTAGAGCTTAATCCACAACACTGCAAAGAGGCTATCGACAACCAGGGCGCTGCGGCCCTGGATGTGACGGTGAGATTCTAGCTGAAATCTAGAGTCTTACTTATTTGCCAAGCATGGCGTCTTTTAAGCTTTTTTGGGCTGGCTCAGTGCCTAGCCAGATCTTAAGCAGCGCTTGACGGAACTCTTCACCGGCAATTGTCGCTTGTGCTTGGCCATTTTTATAGGCTGTTACACCAGTAGTTTTATCAGCAAGCAAAGTAAACTGATCGCCTTCAACAATTTCAGCGCTAAATAGCCCCATAAATTGCTCAATTTTAGCAGCAATCGGCGCAGTATTGCCGTCAGTTGCATCATCAAAGCCTTCGTTAATGGCGTCTTTCATCTTGTCGGCGGTGATCATGCCAGACGTGATATTAAGACGTACTGCAGCACTCGGTGCATCAATAACAGCTTGTGCAGTATTGAGGTGTGTTGGTACGTATAAGCTACCAACATAGAGATCGATGAAAAACTTACTGCGTACACCTGCACCATTTAAAACCAGTGTTTGGTTGTCGAGTTGTACTGAGTCATCTAGCTGTACGCCTGAGACTTCTTTGGCCTGTAATGACGATGACAGCAGTACGCTTGAAGCGAGTAATAGGGTAGAGAGGGACTTCATAAAAACCTCATAATAATAGAAAGAAGCTCACGTTTGGCTTTAGTTAACTGTGTAAGTTACCCACGTGAACCTAACTGAAATTGGCCACTTTGATGGAAGATTGCGGCTTGTTTTTGTTTTGGTGAGATCAGTAATGGGCCATCATCGAAGAACAGGAAACACTTCCAGTTACGGACAAATACGTCCCAGCGAGTCTCGATTACTTGATACTTTTCGTAGCAGAAATAAACAGTTGCATCATCGGCCCAGTCGAAATGTTCGCTAAAACCTTCTGGTAATGCAGGAGCTTCGCTGTCCCATGCACTCTGCCAATGCTCAGTTAACACCCAGGCACTGTCTTTAGCTGCCCAGTCACCTTTAGTGAATTGCTCAGTACGGCTACTCTTGTTGCTAATCCATTTATTCCATACTTCCATTGACGACTTCTGATCTAGGGGATGGATCAATGCTTTATCTTCGTCACTAACTGGAAGATCTTTATGATTAAAAATCCATTTACGTTTGTATTGTTCAAATGGAATATAAGTATGTGCCAAGCGCTGATCTCCGAAACAAAATCATAGAAAATTAATGATGGCGATTATAAGACTTTGTATGGGATTTAGATACCGCTGCTAACACAATGTTGGCAGCGGCTTGAGGAGTTAAGCTATCTTAGCTAATTGATTGATTGCAATTTGATTGCTTGGGTCAAGATTAAGAACTTGGTTAAAGACATCTTTAGCCGTTTGTATTTGTTCGATTTCATATAGAAATGAGCCCAACTTTAACCATATTAAGATGTCATTAGGATATTTATTTAGATAATCCATATAGGTGTTCAACGCGAGTTGATCTTGCCCTTGAAGCTTGAGCAAATGTGCATATTGAGGCAGGTACTCATCGCTTAAACTTACCAATTGCTGTAATGCAAGGGCTGCTAGCTCTAGCTGACCGAGTTTCAGTGACAGTACACTCACTTGTTTAAACTCGACTTCAGTAAATAGCTCAGAACCTAACTCTAGCAATGTTGTGAGTGCCTGTTGAGGCTTGCCCTGTAGATCTAAACAGTAGGAGTCAGCCAAGTAATACAAGCGTTTTGCTAGATCACTTTCTACAGCCCGAGCCTTGAGTGTGCTAGCCATGAGCGTGAGTCCTTGAAGGTTTTTCTTGATAACTAAAGTCATTATCTTATTAAACGCTTCCTCAAGGGAGTAACCTGCTGCCAACTTTGACTGGTAACGCTGATGATCTGTAAGTTGTAGCTGAAACTCACGAGCTAAAGGTTCTAATGCTAATACTTCTTCTGTAGATAATTCACGAGTTAAATTGTGCATCCAGACGAGTGCTCGGCCGGGCTGATTATCTTGTAGCCATTGTTGAATTAGAGGCTCCACATCGCTTTGTGGGTTTAATTCGTCTAGGCGTGATAAGCAACGTTGTTGTGCTTGCTTAAAGATCCCCTCAAGCTTTTTAGACACGCAGATAAACGCCTCATAGTAGTTAGCTGTCATCTGCTCTACGTGGTCTTGAGACCACTGACTACTCTCTGTTGTAGAGAGAAACCGGCTAAATTCCAAGTAGCCGTAGAATTTAATGACTTTAGCAAGCTTACCGTGATGCTTATTGATCTTGTGTTCAATTTTATCTAATTGCTCAGCTTGGTTTCCCGCTCGATTGAGCTTTAGGGCAGAGTTGGCCAATTTTAATATCGCCTGAAGTGATGACACCGCCTCACTCATCTGTTTTAGACAATATTGGTAGTGCTTTTTCAAATCAACGGTTTGGCTATCGACGAATGAAAATAGCGCTTGGTGGTTACAGTTCGCTGCTTCAATAACGATTTTATCTAATGCTAGATGAGCCACATTGGCGGTGACAGCAGCATTAGGTGATAGGTTGATGACTTTGCACTGTGGCAGGGTAGACACCTGATAGGCTAAGGCTTTTTTGGCTTCAGTTAATTGGAAGATTGTCTCGGCTTTATCGCCACAATAGGTTTCAACCCAGTCACCTATGTGTCCCATATTGGGGCCTAGGTTAGCCTCTAAAGTTCCACTGGTGTGAGTATGCCCTGTTTTCGAATAGCAAAAATCTGCACCTGTTAGTAGCACTTGAGTAAAACCTAGTTCCGCTGCAATCGTGATAGCGGCATTAGTCACCGTTGGGCCAACAGATTCAATATTGTGTTTGTCGTTAGTTTCATCCCATAGCAGGCGATTGCCAGTGAATAGGTGGCGTCCACGCCATTGAGAAAGAATTCTTGAGCAGATGTGATAGGAGTGAATGAGCAGAGAGCTGTCATACAATGCCATCATGTCGCTATTAACTTCTAAGCTTAGCTCTTGGGGATCGACAGAGACAATAATCTGCGGTGATACTCCCTCTTTGGTTAATTTTGCCGCGACTCGCGAAACCGCAATAATAAAGAGCTTGTCTTTATTCTCCTTAATCCATGGCATATGCTCATCTAATGAGGGCCCGCCGGCGGTGACAATACAGGTTTTACCTTGATATCGTCCCTTTAGGATCGATGCCGGCATATGGTTTTCAGTTAAATTAAGCAGTTGTTGCTCTACGAAGATCTCTTGGTTAAAAGAGGTTTTATGTTCACATGTTGCTTGATTAACCACTGCCATGACGTCACTGCTCAGTTGGGCATATTCGGCTAAATGCTGGGCTCTTACACCGAGAGACTGGTGAACGGCAAGCTTATCTTTAATGATGTAAACGGGATTACTACGACTATTGAGTATTTCAGCAAGCTCGTTAATAGTACAAATAGAGACCTGTTGCTTTAATGGCTCAGGGATCTCTACATTGAGCAACTCCAATACACTGTCTAGCTCAACAAATATAAATTGGCTATCGGCAGGTAGGGATGACTCAAGAACGTAGTTAGCTAGTAGCCCTGAATCGATACCGATAATGACATGCAGCTGATTCTCTTTGGCAAACTCAATTTTAAATAACTTGTCGAAGTGAGTTTTCGAATCAATAGTTTCAAAGATTTGGCGATTGACACTAGGTAAGTAGTATTCGTTAAACTGACTTATCGCAAAAGTGTTAAAGGTATTTGGATTGGTGCTTTGCATTTTGTCCTCAGTGTTTTGATCGCGGGTGCTTCGGAACTTGTTATTACACGAGCATTACAGCTAGAAAATCGGTATTCTTTTAAGAAAGCAATTTTAATACCACCTTTGTTAAATAAATAGGAGCTAGCTCCTATGAGAATGCTTATTTAGTGGTATAAAGACGTTTTCTGGTTAATCGATGCTGTAGTATGTATGTTTTTCGGTAGTTTACAGCCGATGTTATCGATTAGAGCAGCAGTAAGTGTTTTATTTTTTTGGCACACTTTTTGCCGTTAATAGTATTAAAGATAACCCAGTGATATTTTTTTGACAGCTTATATTCTGAAGGGCGATGGTGAAAAATAATGTTTAATAATAAATCAATTTTGATAACGGGTGGCACAGGTTCATTTGGAAGAATGTACACAAAAACCATCCTTGAACGTTATAAACCAAAACGTCTTATTATATTGTCACGGAGAACGATGGTTTTAATTTGTAGTTTAGCAGTGCCTTTTGTATAGCCACTCTACATGTGGTTTTATGTTACCTGATTTAAAAGAGAGTTTTGATTTATGATTCAATACGGAAAACAGCATATTAGCCAAGACGATATAGATGCTGTTGTGAGTGTGCTTAAGTCTGACTTTCTGACCCAAGGCCCGCAAGTCCCTTTATTTGAGTCGCGATTATCCCAATTCACGCAAGCCAAGTATGCTATAGCTGTTAATAGTGCGACCTCGGCACTGCATATTGCCTGCTTAGCCCTAGGTGTTGGTAAAGGGGATAGGGTTTGGACTAGTCCGATTACATTTGTCGCTTCTGCTAATTGTGCGCTCTACTGTGATGCATCAGTTGATTTTGTTGATGTAGAAATGGCCTCCGGCAGAATAGATGTGGATAAGTTGAGATTAAAGCTTACTTGGGCTAAAGAACACGGTTGCCTACCAAAAGTGGTGATCCCTGTTCATTTGGCTGGACATAGCTGCGATATGAAAGCTATAGCACTGCTGTCGAAAGAGTATGGCTTTAAGGTGATTGAAGATGCCTCGCACTGTATCGGTGCCCGCTATAGGGAATCCCCCGTAGGTAGCTGTCAATACAGTGATATTACGGTATTTAGTTTTCACCCTGTGAAGATCATCACCACGGCTGAGGGCGGCGCGGCGACAACCAATGATGCAGCCTTAGCTAAGTCTATGCAACTATTACGTAGTCATGGTGTAACTCGAAGTAATTTTATAGAGAAACATACTGACGAACCATGGTACTACGAGCAACAGGCATTAGGTTTTAATTATCGCATGACGGAGATACAAGCTGTTTTAGGAGTGAGTCAATTTGATAAACTTGAGCAGTTTGTTAGTAAGCGCCATGCCATTGCAGCATATTATGCTGAAAAAATGCTCGAATTGGGGGTGAGTTTTGTTTCTCCATATGAAGGAGATTACAGCTCTTGGCATTTGATGATTATATTATTGCCGGAACATGTTGATAGAGGCTTTGCATTTCATCAATTAAGAGCCGCAGGTATAGGTGTTAATGTGCATTATATACCTGTTCACACACAGCCTTACTATCAGAAGTGTGGTTTTAAGGTGGGGGATTTTCCAATAGCAGAGGCATTTTATAAGCGAATTGTAACATTACCCTTGCATCCTCAACTTGAAAAAAAGCAACTGGACTTTATTATTGAGCAATTGACATTAGTCATTTGTAAAAAAGTAAGGATTGCCGATATCTACTCTAGCTCAGGGAGGGTAAGAAGTAATGTTGCTTAAGTTTATATTTCTTTAGAGTAGGCTAAAAACAACCCCGAAATTAGTTGTGTGAGGTTATTAAAAGTCAATTCATTAATCACTGTTTCTTGCGCTGTGGCTTGAGTTGCTCCGTTATTTAACCATTTAAATGCGATACTGTGGGAGGTCGCACTGTGCTCTTTAGCATCGAAAAGCTCAATGGCAAGGCTGTTATTCCCTGAAAGCACATGCTTAAATTGCTCGACTTGCTGCTGTAATGGTACCGGGAGCAGACAAAGTGTTAAGTGTCTGTCATCGTGTTTTAATGCATCAATAAATGCCTGTTCATCATGGTAGGTTTGGCAATTTTGTGACCATGTGGCTTGCAGAGTTTCTGTTGTCAGCACATGAAGTTGAGTTCCTAAGCCGTAGTGTTCCTGTAACGCTGCACCTAGTTTTACACTCAGTTGATATAGGGCGTCATCAGCGGCTCGATAAGCACAATAAAGTGACACTGAAGGGTATTGCTGATCTGCTTTTTTCTGCTTCACATGACCATTTATCTGCCTTAGAGAGGCCTCTTGTTTGAGAGTGTCTACCACCCACTTCAATGGCACGATGGGATCGGTCCTGTTTTGTGCATACCAACGTTGAAATATCTGTTGCATAAAACGGTAATCGGCATCGGTATCGACTGAAATCCTATGCTCTACGCCAGAGAAGTCGTCACTGTCTTGGATGAGTAACGGAGTTAGGCAGTGACATCTTTGATTGGCATAGCCGACATGTTCTTTCTCCATATCGCTTACGCTATTAACAAACAGATTATCCCAGCCTTGGCGTGTATAAAATGCCATTCCCTCATGTATTGAACGTACATCTGGCGCTAGAGAGATACTATCGGCTTGTGGATTTTGACGTAATTGGTTGACTGCATGATCGATAAAACCGGGATCAATCAGTGGGCAATCCCCGCAAATATAGACCACTATATCGGCTTGATACTGCTCGACAACGGCATTAATTCGCCCCATTAAATCATTAACATCGCCGGAGTAGGCGAGGCATTGACTATTGTTATTAGCCCAGTTGATGAGTGGTTGGTTGAATTCATCTAAGGTGGTAGCCAGTACGATATCCGTCAATGTCTGACAGTGCTCTAAGCGGTTTTGAATATGCTCAATGATTGGCTTCCCGGCAAGGGGCAGAAGGTGCTTACCCGGAAGGCGGCTTGAGTTTAGGCGAGCACCGATAATTGCTATGACGTTCATGTTTTAACTGATATCCGTTTTAAAGCATGGAGTGATTTGATAGCTAAAGTTCAACAGCTCGCCATCCGCTTTGAGTGTTTCATCGGCCTCAGAGAGTGAAAACCAAGCACGATTTAAGTAACTATCATCAATCTTTTGGCTAGAAAGCATAGGTAGGGCGGCACAAGACTGAGGCGACCAGCTGATCTTAAGGCCTAGGTCGTCGCAACCAGTGTAAAAAACACCTTCCGTCGCCCCTAAGGCACTATTGGCAGAAACAATTGATGATACTGGCCTTCCATGGTTAAAGTCTTGCTCTGCATGATAGAGCTCCAACAATTTGCCACCATTGTGGCAGGCAAACCAATTGCGTTGTTTGCAGTTTAGTAGCGTAAGGTAGCCGAGCCTGATAGTCGCTTCGGGTCGATGTTGATTTTCAAAATCGAAACCACACTCGACTTGCTCTTCTTCGAGTCTATACCATTTAGTCAGTTTACCCTGTGGCGTTGCTATCTCTGCACTGATGACTAGCCCTGTGCTGGTGTGAGTCACATTGAACTGGGTTCGACTTAAGTCCGTGACTCTGTCTCTCTCACTATAGCGCTCAATGACTAAATGGTTGGAATAAAAATCGGCAGCATAGCTGATATGATCAAAATACCCATGGGCAAGTGTACCGATAATCGGCTTAAAATTGTGCCGAGCAAAAGCCAGTGATTTTATCGTCATGCCACGTTTACCATTAAGCACCAGCTTAAGTTGTGGGTGTTCAATAGTGAGTATATTACGCTCGCTACAGTGAAACACTTGATAGTCGCTATTCGTTTTACAGCCAGCAGCTAACTCTGCTTTTGGAGCCGTTTGGTTTGTAGCTCTTGGCGTAATGGGGTAACGACTCAGCAAGTCTTGGTAGCGATTATGAGTAAGGTGGGTGCGTAAATCACTGGCCCAGAGACGGCAAAGCTCTCTCCACTGCTGCTCACTGACTTCATCTAACCCCTTTAGCTGGGAATACTTCCTATAACAGAGGCTGTTAAGGCTGAGATCATTTCGTCCCGATAGTGCCCAGCGGGTTACGTTATATTTTGCCTGTTTTTTTACTGAGATTGGGTGGGCAGGGGTCTGAACCTTAAGCGTGGTGCACTCTTGAGTCAAAGCTAATAGCTCGCTTGGAGCGACCCAGCAGTAGTGTTCTTGGGATTTAATCTGAGTAAATAAGCGCTCAATACGTTGCCACTCATCGACATCCAGTGTTGTTTCTGTATTAAAACGCCCTGGTCGGTAATTGAAGACTTCGGCATCACTACCATAAAGTGAGAAGGCTGTTGCGCCGTTTGTCGCCTTAGTTAGGTACTCGAAGTATTCGGCTAGGGTCATTTCATCATGGGCATAGCGCTGAAATTTTTGAAAAGCTACGGCATGGTTCCAGATCACTTTGATCGTCCGCCCAGAAGCTGCTACAAGTTGCTGCGGCTGATAGCGAGATGATTTATCCCAGTCTGTATTGTGAGAAAAGGGATTATCCCATTCAACAACAACGGCATCAAAGCCGCAGTCAATATAGCAATCTAATAACCCCGCCGATACGGCTTGCTCATTGATGTAGGCAATCTTAGGTTGGTAGCTAACGAGGGCTTGGTAACTTTGTTGTCCAAGTGCCAAGTTTTTACTATTCACTTCCCAAGGAAGCAGTGGCCCGATAATTTGGCTATCGCCGCTGGCGATAAGCTCACAACATCCCTTTGTCAGTAGAGATTTAAATTTTTCGATCCAGCTAGAGTCAACAGCTTGAATACATTCGAGAGTATAAGCTGTGAGTTCAATACCTAAAGGAATATTGTCACGCTCAATCAAGTGCAGTAACGGCCAGTAACACAGATCGACTACACGCTGATGTTCGCTGGTGTCGATAGAGGAAAACGCTAAGTTTAAATGGAAAATCGCGTAGACATTAGGGAGCTGGGTGTTGGCCATAGGGACTCTTAGCGCAATAAAACTCTTTATTAACAGTAAACAGCTTTATCGCTGTCAGAGGCATTTTAGTTTAAGCATAAATGAGACGATTCTCAATCACTAGTCACGGCAATTGTTTAACCTAAGATGGTGAATCGCTGCAATAAATGAACTTGAATCTTAGCTTTTCGCTGCGGCTATTTTCGTGCGCTAACAAATTAGCACAGATAAGCTACCGTTTAGGCTACAAAAGTGTTAAAAATGCAGTTCATTACATGGAGGCTGGTAACTCACTTTATCGTGTAAGCTTTGCTTTATCTTGGTTGTGACATTTCATTCTATAGCTACTAAATATAGCTACTAAATATGGGTACTAAAACAATATGACTATTCAGCATGTGATGTTTCGTTGTGATGCATCAATTCAAGTCGGAATGGGCCATATTGTTCGCTGCATCTGTTTAGCCAACGCCTTTGTTAAAGCGGGTCATCGAGTCACCTTTGTTATTAATAATGATGCTATTGCGATAGAAGCATTAGCAGGACATGGTTTTGATGTGCAGTTGTTTGAGCACATTGATTACCAGCAATGGTGCCAGCAAGTGATTACGCAACAATGCCCCGATATCTTTATTGGTGATATTCGTGACGGTCTGCCTGTGCAGGTAATAGAGATGATGAAACAAGCGAACATCTTGACCGTGGCCATCGATGAACCAAGTGATTACCGCTTAGGTTGCGATCTACTCTTTTATCCTCCGAGCCCATTAGTGGAGGCATTAAATTGGCAAGGCTTTAATGGCACTCGATATGTGGGCTGGGATTACTTAACGGTCAGAGGGGCGTTTTTTGAACCATTTGTAAAGCCCTGTAATCAACCGCGTAAGGTGTTGGTTATGATGGGGGGGACCGATCCCCAGCGTTTAACCTTGTCCGCCGTTGAGCGATTACGTCAGTTAGACAGCGAACTTTCCCTGCATGTTGTTATAAAGCAGAGTCACCCAGATTATATATCTTTGAGCCGCCAACAGCAGTTGTCTAAGAATTTAACCCTGTATTCCAATCTTGCGAATATGGCAGAGTTAATGCGGCAGATGGATTTTGCTGTTATCACTTTTGGCATGAGCGCATATGAGCTTGCGGTGCTAAATATTCCAGCCTGTCATATCTGTACTCAGCCCGATCACCATATCGCCAGCCAAAGTTTTGCCGAAAAACAGCTCGCCAGAACGATTGATATGACAGAGTTGGACAAAATTTGTTTATTTGAATCCGAATCATGCTCAATTCCCAATGGCATAGACAATATTATGAGTAAAATACTCACCGCACGATTTTTGCCAGTGAATGAACCTTCCTTTAAAGGTTAATGAAAAGATCGGCCTAGCTTCAACATCACTTTTGGTGTTTTTTATTCGTCAAAAATTTATCGGTATGCATTTTGCTTGTCACAGCGAAGAATGCGTAAAGGAGAAGTAAACATGGCTGGCACAAACAGCGATGCTCAACAGCACACTGGTAACGTCATCGACAATCGTCATGGCTTCAATGTCATCGATTGTGAAGAATGCGGTTTTAAGCATGTATCGCCAATGCCAACAGCACAGGAGTTGGAGCAGGTTTATCGGGAAGAGTATTACACTAAAGATAAACCTTTGTTTTTAAGCCAAAGCAAAGAGGACGCTATCTGGTGGGAGCGTGTTTTTGCAGACCGATTTGACACTTTTGAAGCGCATCTACCTGAGGGAAGTCGGCGTGTCTTTGATGTCGGCGCGGGTCCAGGTTTTTTTCTGCATCACGGTCAGCAACGAGGATGGGTGACTCAAGGTATTGAACCCTCCAAACAGGCGAGTGAGCATGCCAGAGAGTTGGGGCTCGATGTGGTGAGCGACTTTTTAAGTCCAGCTAGTGTAAAGCAATTTGAACCATTTGATGTGGTCCATGCGTGTAACGTGTTAGAGCATATTCCCAACCCTATCGAGTTGCTCGAGTGTATTAACTCACTCGTTAAAGATGGCGGCTTGTTATGTATCTCAGTTCCCAATGATTACAATCCATTCCAAAAGACCGTCAGAGAGGTCGATGGGCTTGAGCCTTGGTGGTTAGCGCCTCCTCATCACCTTAATTATTTTGATGTCAACTCTCTGACTCAATTGCTGAATAACTCTGGGTTTGATGTCTTCTTGAAAGAGTCGAGTTTCCCAATAGATATGTTCTTGTTGATGGGGGATAACTATGTCGGTAACGATGAGTTAGGCAGAGCTTGTCATAAGAAACGAATGAAATTTGAAATGAGCCTGATCGAGTCTGGTCAGAATGATCTGAAAAGGGCTTGGTATCAATCCATGGCTGAAATCGGTGTCGGCAGAGAGATCTGCATCTACGCCCGTAAGCGCAGTTGATAATGCAAAATGAAGCCGCTTCAATAGGAATTAACATGATAAAAACAAGAGTCTTAGTGCAAGCCAGTTCACGCTCATGGGCTGGTGGCGTCGATATCTGTATGGGGATGGTCGAGGACGAGATTGCCGTTGTTCGAACCATTCGCCGTGTCTTGAGCCACTTTACCGATTTAGATGTTGTCTTGGTTGCTCCGGAGTTTGATCGTGGTGGAGAGCTCGATGAGATCGTTAAGCTTATCGATGATGAACGTCTCTCTCTGTATTACGGCCACGATGCGAGCCCGCTTAATCGAATGATTGATGCTTGTTCAGATTTAGCCGATAGCGATTATGTGATCAGAGTCGATGGCATTCATTTTTGCTTCGACCCTCAGGCAAGTTTAGCGATGCTGGATATCGCCATTAGTGAGCAATTAGATTGTATTAAGTTACCCGATGATTTTCCTGTGCATTTTACCTCAGAAATCTTTCGTATCGGCGCACTAAAAGCTATTAATAATGAACTCACTCAGACTGAGGATGCCAAGTTTCTCGTGCACCCTAAGTGTTACTTTTCGATGAACGCTCAACGATACAAAGTTAAGTTCTTAACAGAGTTACCAAGCTATTCGGATGAATACTTGACTGAGTGCCGCCACTTAGCAACGCAAATTTATGCGATTCCGCGCCAAGAGGTGAATGAGCACCGTATTGTCTCAGGTGACAGATTAGGCTTTCATTACGAGCTCGCCTTGCAGCATCTTAAGCCTGATATGAAGATTATCGACATCGCCTGTGCTGATGGTTACGGTGTCAACATTATGGCGAGTCATTTAAAAGAGGTTCATGGAGCCGATTTAGATGAGTTGAGTGTAGAGTTTGCGAAGAAAAATAACAGCGCTGCCAACACCGATTACTTTGTCGAAGACATCACAAAGTTGTCTTTTGCCGATGAGTCCTACGACGCTGTAACCAGCTTTGAAACCCTTGAGCATGTACCAGAGCATGAGTGCTTAAGTGAAATTAAACGCGTGCTGAAACCTGGCGGTGTCTTAGTGTTAAGTACACCTCAAAATAGCATAGGCCATATCCCTGTTAACTCTTGTCACCTTATTGAATATTCTCTCGATGAGCTGCTGGCACTCGTTAACCAGTATTTTATTGTCGTCAAAGTGATCGGTATCAAAGCGGGCATTATTTATGACGAAACAGACCCTTATGGCACCAATACTGTGCTTATCTGCGTAAAGCCTAATAATAAGGATTGATAATGAAAACCCATCAATTAATTGTGCCGACTCTCAATGAACTGAAACAGCAGTCGGCGGCGCAATTAACCCAATTAGCCGAAGATATTAGGCAGTTTCTTATTAGCAATATTTCTGCGACTGGTGGACACATCGGCGCTAACTTATCAGTGGTAGAGCTCACGGTTGCCATTCATGCACTCTTTGACTCTCCAGCTGATAAAGTGATTTTTGATACGGGTCATCAAGGTTATACCCATAAGATTTTAACGGGACGGGTGGAAAATTTTGCCACATTAAACCAATATCGCGGCATGAACCGATTCGTTGCCAGAGATGAAAGTGAGCATGACGCAATCGATGCGTCACATGCAGGTACTTCACTCTCTATTGCGTCAGGCTATGCCAAAGCCCTTAAGCTGACTTCGCCGGCTAACTATGTTGTTTCTTTGATCGGTGACGGCTCGATGGTTGAGGGCATGGCCTTCGAAGGGCTTAATTACTGTGCTGAAGATAAAGACAGTAAGCTTGTGATTGTGCTTAACGATAATGAAATGGCGATTGCGAAGTCTGTTGGAGGAATGCGCAATCTTACAGCAGGGGAAAACTGGCAGAGCAATAGCCGAGCCTTCTTCGAAGGGATGGGCTTTGCCTATCTACTGGTCGAAGATGGCCATGATATGCCGACTCTGCTTGAGCAATTAGCTGCAGCGAAGCAGTTAGCGCGGCCAGTGATTGTTCATGTTAAAACCGAGAAAGGTAAAGGCTTAGCCTGTGCAAAAGATCATCCCTATAAGATGCACTTCTCCATGCCATTCGATGCTGCCACCGGCAAAGGTGCAGCTGCAACGGTTGTGGGGCGAACCTACGCGGTTGTTGCGGCTGAAGCTCTGAAACAAAAGATGGCAACGGATGACGATGTATTTGCCATGACCCCAGCTACCCCTTATGCATCATCATTGGATGAGTGTTTGGCTCTGTTTCCTGAGCGTGCACTGGATGTAGGAATGGCTGAGCAACAAGCGGTAGGTATGGCTTGTGGTCTAGCACTAGGTGGTAAGAAGCCTGTCGTCTGTATGCAAACGACCTTTATGCAGCGTGCCTACGATCAGCTTATTCATGACGCTTGTTATATGGATTTACCTGTGACGGTATTTGGCGTGCGTGCGGGGTTCGCTGGTTATGATGGCGCGACCCACCACGGAATTTACGATATTCCCTACCTGCGCTCATTCCCAAATATGCAGTTGGTGTACCCAGCAAGCTCCACAGCATTAACAGAGTTGATTGAAAAGCGCCTCGACAATCCTCAGGGGCCTATGGTGATCCTATATCCCTATGAGCCTATTCCTGCTCCAGAACCCGATGCTGGCTTGATTGAGCCTTGTGGCTTATCTGTCCCAGTGCAGGGCCGTGATGGCTATTTAGTCTGTTTGGGTAACCGTTTAGTTGCGGCATATGAGCTTAAAGCACTATTGGAAGCGCAAGGTAAAGACTACGGCATCATCTGTGTGCAATCGATTAAACCTTTCCCTGCTGAGCGTTTCGTTGAGTTAGTTGCACCAACAAAGCACCTGATAACACTTGAAGAAAGCGTGCTTAATGGCGGTTTTGGCTCGCTAGTGCTAGAAACCCTTGCTGATGCAAACTTATCTATGCAGGTACTAAGAAGTGGTATTGATGACAAGTTTGTTTATCCAGGCAGTAAAGATGAGTGCAGCGCCGAGTGCGGCATGATGCCAGGGCAGATCATTGAGCAAATTGCACAGCAATGGCCAAACTATTTAGGAGTGAACAAGTGATGCGTTTAGCCGGTAAAGTCGCGGTTATTACTGGATCTTCAAGAGGCATTGGCGCCGCGATCGCACAGGAGTATTGCGCTCAAGGAGCCAAGGTCGTAATCAATTATGTCCATAGTGAAGCGCAAGCTCAGGCGTTAGCCGATAAGCTTAATCTTGATGGACACAATGCCATTGCTATTAAGGCTGATGTTACCGAGCGAGCTGAGATAAAGCAGCTATTCGAACAGGCCGTAGCCGCTTTTGGAAAGATCGATATCTTGGTCAATAATGCGGGGATCAATAAGCGCGGTTGGTTCGATGAAGTGACCGATGAAGCTTGGGACGAGATAATGGGAGTGAACCTTAAAGGGCCATTTATCTGTTGCCAAGAAGTGTTCCCTTACATGCAAGCGCAGCAGGGGGGCCGCATTATCAATATTTCATCAGTAGCCGGACAATACCATGGTCCTAAAACGGTTCACTATGCGGTATCTAAAGCAGGACTCAATAGCCTAACTAAGGTGATCGCACGATATGGCGCCGAGCACAATATTCTTGTTAATGCCGTTGCGCCTGGAATTGTTCGTACGGATCAGACCGCCGATGAGATAGATAGTCCAGCGGGGCAAAAAGTGATCGATATGACATTGCTAAAGAAGGCGGCTCGTATGGAAGACATCACCAGTGCTTGTGTGATGCTAGCCTCTGATGAGCAGCAGTATATGACGGCTCAGGTGCTCGCTGTGAGTGGCGGCGCTATTTTAGGAGCTTAATGGATGTCGCTAGCCAAATGTCATAAAACAGTATTGCTACTTGGTGGCAGTCGTGATCAGCTATTTTTGATCAAAACCGCAAACAAGATGGGCTTACACACGGTCGTGGTCGATGCGAACCCTGCATCTCCAGGTTTTGCGATTGCCGATGATTATGCCGTTGTCAGTACCATGGACTTAGGAGCCTTAAAAGCTTTTGTCGATGACTACCAAGAGCAGCAGCGAAAAATTGATGCCGTGTGCGTTATGGGCAGCGATATATCACAATATGTCGCTCAGCTGGCTGAACATATTCAGGTGCCACATATTCCTATCGAAGCGGCAATGATTACCACCAATAAGCTTAAGATGAAGCAATGTTTCGAGCGCCACGGTGTTGCTATTCCTTGGTTTTGCTTATTAGAAAATGCCGAGCATTTAGCGGATATAGCAGCTAAAAGAGGGCTACCGTTAATCATCAAGCCACTCGATCGCTCTGGTGCCAGGGGGGTGTTTTTACTGACACAGGACTCGGATTTGTCAGCACTTTATGACAAGGCGAAAAGAGAGTCTTTTGCTGGTGATGTCATGGTGGAGGAGTACCTTGCTGGACCTCAGATCAGTACCGAGACCATCATGTATCGTGGGCAAGCCTATACACCTGGTTATGTCGATCGTAACTACGAAATGTTAACTCGCTTTGCACCTAATATCATTGAGAATGGTGGTTGGCAGCCAAGTTTAATTCAAGGTGAAAAAAGAGCTAAAGTTGAAGCCTTGATTGAGCAAGCTGCTTTAGCTCTTGGCCTGACAGATGGCGTGATTAAAGGGGATATCGTTTATACCGATGTTGGCCCGAAAATTATTGAGGTTGCAACTCGTCTAAGCGGTGGTGATTTTTCTGAAAGCCTGGTTCCTTTAGGTCTCGGGATTAATTACGTCGAAGCGGCACTCAAAATTGCCTTGGGCGAGCCACCGGAGTTAGAGAAGCTAACTCCTGTTATCGACCAAGCGGTAGCGAATCGTTACTTCTTTCCCAAGCCTGGAAAAGTCACGTCTATCTCGGGAATTGAAGCTATTCAAGCTGAAGACTTTGTTAAGAAGCTTGAGATCTGGTATCAAGTGGGTGATGTCGTGCCCGAAACCACCAGTCACGCGAGTCGATTCGGAGTCTTTATCGTCACCGCCGATGATCGACAGCAATTGGAGCAGAGAGTTAAATGGGTATATGACACCTTAAAAGTCACAACCCTATAGCAGTTAAAATCAAAGCCCTTAAGTGATAGGGCTTTTTGTTAGGCACAAGCTTAGTTTTGTTGCAAAGCTTGCTTCTGAAAACTATTAACCTAAGCCTTATCGCCCTGAAAGCTTGCACGGATCTGTTTAAAAGGGCGTAAACCATCATCGGGATCGGCGCGCCACTCTCTATCTGACGTTTCACAGGGGACAAACTGTTTGATAGAGCTACCATCGATCTCTTCGATCAGTTTTGCACCTCGAATAACGGGGGCAATCTGTTGCGGTAACCAGCAGTGTCCAGCAGCGTATTCTGCGCCTTGCTCATCGAGGTCAAGGTGAAACTCAATGGTATCGGCCTGCCAGCGATGAATCGCGCGATTGAGCACCGCAGGCGATACCGTATGATCAGACCAACCGACTTTGACGCCATATCGCTCTCTAAAGCTTTGGAGTACGGCTAAGTTACACTGCTCTTCAGGAGTGGGATAAGCTGAAACACAGTGGAGTAGGGTGATATCTTCAGCCCCATGTTCCTTTAAGGTGGCAATTGCGCCATCTATCTCTTCAATGGTTGCCATGCCGCTAGAGATGACAACTGGCAATTTGGTCTTAGCGCACTCAATCAATAAGTCTGTCCACAGTAGTTCATATGAGGCTATTTTGAAAAAGTGCACGTAAGGTTCTAGCTCTTTTACGGCCTTTAGATAGAAAGGGGTGCAGGAAAACTGAATGTTAAAGTGCTCACAGGCTTCCCGTAGTGCTGGAATAAACTCGACCGGGAGTTCCCACTCTTTTCTATCACGGTGCATCGCGCTTTTTTCAAGGATCTCAGGTGAGAATAACTCATCAATTTTAAAAAGCTGGAATTTGACGGCATCGCAGCCAATTGCCGCTGAGGTTTCAATAAACTCGATACAGCGATCTAAGCTTTTGTGGTGATTACTAGAGACTTCTGCAATAAATAGGGGCTGACTCATGTATTCAATTTTCCTATTTTCGAGGATGAAATAAGTGCTGCAAGTTTCAGCTAAACAAGCATGTTGATTTTATAGTGATATTTGGAAGAGGATACCACACTCTAGAGAATTGACTGGTGAGAATCTATCCCATCAGTAAGCGCATTCACCATTTTATCTATCGACCATTTGTCAGGTTATTTTAGTGGTTTTGGCAAAATTTAGGTGAGCCGATATAGATAAGATAAACAGGGCTCTGTGAGGTCATAAAACTGAACGATTCGCTAGGCAAGGAGTGGGGCTTATGGCGAGTGTTAATTGGGTTAAGTCGTGCTTATTTAATTGTTTCGCTTCGTCATATCATAAAATATATATGCAAAGTGCAGTTTGTATTGTGAACCATGGTTGGCAACCACTATCAATTACGGTTTTTCTCCCATGACCATAGGGTTGCAATGTCTAACCTCCTGTATTGCTCCCTATGTTCATAAAGGCTCATTTATCTGCTTCGCAAATGGGAGCAATTAGTATAGTATGCGCCACCCCAAAAATTCACGGTAAACCCCCTTGCTTACAGCGCAAACCAACGCCTTATATACCGACCTGTCTGGTTATTATGATTTAATGTGTGCAGACATTAACTATCAAGCCCAGAGCGATTGCATTCGTCGCCTGCATCAGTTGTTTGGCAATAGAGGTGTTCGTCACCTAGATTTAGCCTGTGGCACCGGGCCACATGTGCAATATTTTATTGAAAATGGCTATCAAAGTAGCGGCCTAGACATTAATCAGCCTATGCTGGATATCGCAAAATTACGCTGTCCTGAAGCAGAGTTTATCTGCCATGATATGGCTAATTTTACGGTTGCTGAGCCTTTAGATCTTATCACCTGTTTTCTCTACTCAATTCACTATAGTGATGGTATTGAGAAGCTAAAAGAGTGTATTCGTAGTGCTCATGCTGCGTTAAGTGAAGGCGGTATGTTCTGTTTTAATGCGGTTAAGAAAAGCAGAATAGACAACAGCTCAGTGGTTAGCCACAGTGCAAGCCATGAAGACAGCAAGTTTGTGTTTAGCTCGGGTTGGTATTATTCGGGAGACGGTGAAAAGCAAGCGCTAAAGCTGAGCATTGAAAAAACAACAGCGGGCGTTACCCAGTCTTGGCAAGATGAGCACCCAATGGTAGCTGTCGGTTTTGCCGAGCTTAAATTGCTGCTGCAACCTTACTTTGAAGTGCACATTTTAGAGCACGATTACGACAAGCTCATGTCTTGGGATGGCGTCTCAGGTAACGCCATATTTGCCTGTGTAAAAATTTAGTACAGCTAATTCTAGTACTGCCAAATCTATTACCGCTAGAGTCGATAACAGCCGCAGTATCTTTCAACTTAATCATAAAGTTTTAATGTTGAATGATACTGAGGCGCCTCCTTCCTATAAGCGAGCTTTGCTCCCTAAGCTTGAATCTCAATTGTTACGTGTTGCACTCATTGCACATAGAAATTAACTATTACCCACAGGTAATAGTTAATTACCAATTTCGCTAATTTTCATTTCTTTATTACTGACTATAATCCTGACCCCCTATTAGACGCACGATGACTCCATATGGGATTTAGCCGCGATTATTTGCCGCTTGAGCCTTAACATGCCGCTAGTTTCGCTAGCCAACAAATCAAACAAAACTGGAACCCCTTGATGTGGAATAAAATTCGTGGCTCTTTGCCACTACAGTTAGTCTTTGCCGCAGGTGCTGCTTGGATTTTGGCAAGCGGGTTAACCCATTTTGTTTATCCTAACGGCACTGCCGAAATAGACCAGCAAGCTTGGTATCAGTTCCTGATGTTAGGTAAAACGGTGTATATCGGTTTACTGAAGATGGTCGTTGGCGTCATGGTGATGCTGTCGCTTATCGAAGGGATCAGTAATATCGGTGCAATCGCTAAGCTAAAAACCTTAGGTGGACGCACATTAGCATTTTACACCTTCACTACCATGATAGCGGTAAGTCTTGGCTTGGGGGCATCCTTACTGCTGCCTGCTTGGCAGCCACTCACTCAGGCTGTGCCTTTAGCCGAAGGAACTAGGCTAATTGGTGAGCAGGCAGCGAGCGGCGGGGCGATTGCGACTAAGCTGCTTAATATGGCCTTAGTAAATCCGGTTGCGGCCATCGCCGATGGCAATCTGCTCGCAGTGGTGGTGTTCTCTTTCATGTTAGGTATATCGCTTTTATCAGCATTACCTGAAAAGCATCCGCTGTTTGAAGTGATAAATGGCTTAAATAAGGGCATAAACACCATGGTGGGCGGCATTATTCGCCTATCACCCTTGGCCATTTTTGCCATCGTACTGGAGTTTTCCCTTAAAGGAAGTACGGCGCTATTTAGTCAATTAGCGCTGTTTGCACTTTTGGTTTTTGCACTAACTATGCTCCACGGGCTGGTGGTGTTACCTAGCCTAGCAAAGCTGCTTACTGGGATTAAAATATCCACGCTGTTTAAAGGAATTAGTGCGCCTCTAGCGATGGCTTTTGCCACCTCATCGAGTGCGGCAACCCTGCCTTTATCGATGCGAAGTGCCCAAGATCTAGGGGTATCACCCACCACTAGCAGTATGGTGTTACCGTTAGGATCTGTGATGAATATGGACGGTACAGCGCTATTTGAAGGTGTTGCCGCGGTTTTTCTCGCGCAGCTATTTGGTGTCGACCTGACCACAACTGGCATAGTGATGATCTTTATCATGGCCATGGTCTCCTCTATCGGTGCGCCGGGAATGCCATCGGGCTCGATGTCGGGTATGCAGCTAGTGCTGCTGGCAGCTGGGATCCCCCTAGAAGCGATTGCAATCTTGCTGATAATTGAAAGGCCATTGGATACCTTTCGCACAGCTGTAAACGTCGAAGGCGATATCATCGCGGCCCTAGTTGTCGATAAGTGGCAACGAAGCGAAGGCAATAACTAATAGTAAAGCCATGTTCAAAGTATTAGGGTCACCTAAGAAGTCACATCTTGTGGTTGAACCACAAAAGGACTGCTCAGGTGACCAGTTGGCTATTTGCCTTGTTCTAATATTTTCTTGCACTTTGTTTATGTGACAACGGGTTTGGGTTGGTTGGGTTACCATCAAGTCAACCTCGCATGTCCGTATAGATAGCTTTTGAGGCATAAGCTCAAGTGTGCGGTCAATAATATCTGAAAGAGCCTGATTTAGCCGCCAAATGTCTTCTTGCTTACAGAGCTGTAGAGGGTCATCAGACAAGAAAGCTTTGATTTTTTGATATACGCCTTGGTGAAAATAACCAGTTATCCACAAGGAGTGTTATTGAAGTCGTAGGTATGTACTTGTCTGGGGCAATATACATCATATCACCATGTTTATATTCATAAAGATGTTAATTATTAATTAATGCCTTCGCTGGTGTGTGTTATATAACCACAATCTAATAACCTACAGCTTATTAACTCACGTCTCCCCCTCATCTTGTTAAGTTATCACTTATTAATTTGATCCTTATTAATTTACTTCTTATTAATGGGTTTATTAATTCATGCCTTATTAACGCGGCTTATTAATTTACTATTTACTAATAAACTCGTTAATTCACGCCTTATTAATGCAGCTTATTAATTTACTCCTTACTGATGGGGTTGTTAATTCATGCTTTATTAATACGGCTTATTAATTTACTCCTTGCTGATGGGGTTGTTAATTCATGCCTTATTAATATGGCTTATTAATTTACTCCTTACTGATGGGGTTGTTAATTCATGCCTTATTAATGCGGCTTATTAATTTGCTCCTTACTAATGAATTTGTTAATTCATGCCTTATTAATACGGCTTATTAATTTATGCATTATTGATTTCGGGTTGCCAATGAAATGTTTATTGGTTAAATACTCTTTGGCAATAAATAAATAACATATCCGCGCAGGGGGGGGGAACTGCTTGTGCTACGCAATCCTTTCTAAATCAATGTGTTGGGCGGCTTGTGTTTTTGGTGGTGTGTAACAAATAAAACGTAATCACAACAGTTTAGTAAATAAATGTCACACTGAAATATAATTCGCAAAAATTAATTGGCTCAATGAGTCACGTTAAGTTTGGTTGTTATAAATAATAAAGTTCTAATAATTTGATCAGTAAAGCATTTTAAGTCTGATATTTACTTTATATTCTGCCGACTTTTTATTACTAACTAAAAATAAAGCCTATTAGAACTTAGGTTTAAACTAACTATCAACTAATGGCTAATAATAAGGAACGCGTAAATCTATGACTGTCACCACCTATCAACCCGGAGAGATCCAGGGGCTGATTGAGATACAAGCATCTAAATGTAAAGGCTGTGATGCTTGTCAGAAATTTTGTCCTACCAATGCCATAGAAGGTGCTTCAGGCGCTGTACACTCGATTAATAAAGAGAAGTGCTTAAGTTGTGGTCAATGTCTAATCAATTGTCCTTTTGGGGCTATTATTGAGACCCACTCAGCACTAGAAACCGTAATTGCAAAACTGGCGGATAAAGACGTTAAAGTCGTGGGCATTATTGCCCCTGCTGTACGCGTTGCCATCGGTGAAGAGTTTGGCTTAGGCACTGGTGAATTAGTGACGGGTAAGCTGTACGGCGCTATGAATAAAGCAGGTTTCAAGATTTTCGATTGTAACTTTGCCGCTGACCTAACCATTATGGAAGAGGGAAGTGAGTTCATACATCGTTTGCACGCAAACGTGAAAGGGGAAGCTGATGCCGGTGCATTACCTCAATTCACTTCTTGTTGTCCAGGCTGGGTTCGCTACCTAGAAACCAACTACCCAAGTTTGCTACCAAACTTATCAACAGCCAAGTCTCCACAGCAGATGGCTGGAACTGTAGCCAAAACTTATGGTGCAAAAGTTTATGCCATGCAACCAGAAAATATTTTCACTGTTGCAGTTATGCCATGTACCTCTAAAAAAGTAGAAGCGTCTCGTCCAGAGTTCAATTCGGCTTGGAAATATAATCAACAACAGGGTGCCAATGTACCTGAATATCAAGATGTTGATGCTGTATTGACCACTCGTGAAATGGCGCAGCTATTAAAGTTACTTGAGATCGACCTAGCAAAAACACCTGAATACGAAGGCGATAGCTTATTCTCTGAATATACTGGCGCAGGTACCATTTTTGGTGCGACAGGCGGTGTAATGGAGGCTGCGCTGCGTACCGCACACAAGGTTTTAACTGGCGATGAAATGGCCAAGCTTGAGTTCGAACCCGTACGTGGTTTAGCGGGTGTAAAAGCTGCATCTGTGACGTTATTTGATCAAAGTTTATCGCAAGATGTCACTGTTAACGTGGCAGTTGTGCATGATATGGGTAATAACGTAGAGCCGATTTTACGAGACATAATGGCTGGCACTTCTCCTTATCACTTCATCGAAGTGATGAATTGCGCTGGTGGTTGCGTAAACGGCGGTGGCCAGCCTATTGACGGCAATGGTTCATCTTGGATTGGTAATATCTAATAAGGAGCAACACCATGAACAACAAAAAGCATGTGTTTGCTGAAGATAGTTTTTTTATATCCCGTCGCAAATTTATGGCCATCGGTGCGGCTTTTATCGCAGTAATGGCGATTCCAGTAGGCTGGTTTGCAAGCAAAGTGGCCAAGCGAAATGACTATATAAAAGCACGTAGTGCAGGTTTATATAAAGATGATGCGATTGCTAAGTTACGTGTGAGTCATGCTAACCCGGCAGTTGAAAAGTACTACAAAGAGTTTGGCGGTCAGCCACTAGGACATATGTCCCACGATCTGCTGCACACTCACTTTGTTGACCGTACCAAGCTGAACTCTTAATGGAGATGAGAAAATGCATCATAACCAGCATGACATGAGACCTATTCAGAAACACCCTCTTAATGTAAGAGTGTTTCACTATATTTTATTACTAAGCTTTTTGCCGTTAGCAGCTACTGGATTACTATTGTTTTTCAAACCGTTATCGCAAGAAGGTATGCAATTAACCTACGACATCCACATTATTGCTGGTGTTGTATTGAGTCTAGATGCACTCGCATTTACTGTGATAGCTTTCGATCGAGTGGTGTTATTTATCGCTCGAGTATTTAGCTTGTCAGAACGCGATGTGAAATGGTTTATGGTATTAGGTGGTTATCCACAGAAGTTTCTATTGGGTAAAAAAGTTCCTGTGCCACCAATGAACAAATATAACTCAGGTCAGAAATTATTTGGAGCCTGTGTGTTAATCGGCGGCACCCTATTAATACTATCTGGTTTAGTCTTATGGTTAGTGCCACATGCGGCGCCGCGTGATCTAGTGTGGCTATTAGGACAAATCCATTTAGTTGCAGGTCTTATTCTAACGGCATTCCTACCAGTGCACTTGTTCTTGGCTGTCTATCGATTTGATGATTTCAAGGCGATGATGATCCACGGTAATGTGCCTTATCACGATGCTGCAGAATACACACCATTGTGGGTTGAACAGGAAATCGTTCCCGTTACAGTGAATCAACAGCGCAACAAATAAGTTGATCTTCCCCACCTTCTAACGACAAAGCAGTAGTTACCTTTAGGTAGCTGCTGCTTTTGATTGCTATACAAATAGAGTTTTACCGGTTATGACTACAAAAGAACACCCGCATTCAATCTCCATTTCTCACTACGATGCTAATAAGAGCTTTATTGATGAAAAAGCTATTTGGGCTGCGATTAATAATGCGGCTGCCCCCTCTGCAGAGCAAGTACGTCAGGTTCTAGCTAAAGCCCGTCAGTGCCAAGGCCTGAGCATTGAAGAGACGGCTTTGTTATTACAAAACCAGCATGAACAATTAGATGAGGAATTGTTTGCCGTCGCTCGAGAGGTAAAGAATACCATTTACGGTAACCGCATCGTTCTGTTTGCTCCACTATATGTATCCAATCATTGTGCCAATAGCTGCAGTTATTGTGGCTTTAATGCAGATAATCATGCACTTAAGCGCAAGACGTTAAATCAAGAAGAAATTAGAAAAGAAGTGACCATTTTAGAAGGGATGGGACACAAACGGATTCTAGCCGTATATGGCGAACACCCACGTAACAATGTCAATGCTATTGTTGATAGCATTCAAACCATGTATAGCGTCAAAGATGACAAAGGGGGAGAGATCCGCCGCATTAATGTGAATTGTGCGCCGATGAGTACTGCTGACTTCAAAGTGCTTAAAACCGCTGCAATAGGAACTTACCAGTGTTTTCAGGAAACATACCATCAACCCACATATGAAAGTGTGCATTTAAAAGGTAAGAAAAAAGACTATCTATACCGTCTATATGCAATGCACCGAGCAATGGAAGCGGGTATTGATGATGTTGGGATCGGTGCCCTATTTGGGTTATATGACCACCGATTTGAGTTATTAGCCATGTTAACTCATGTGGCGCAACTAGAAACCGTTTGCGGAATTGGACCACACACGATTTCGTTCCCTCGAATTGAACCTGCTCATGGGTCAGCTATAAGTGAAAAGCCCCCCTATGAAGTGGATGATGCATGCTTTAAACGAATCGTGGCTATTACTCGCTTAGCTGTACCCTATACAGGGCTAATAATGAGTACCCGTGAAAGCGCGGGCTTACGTAAAGAGTTATTAGAACTCGGTGTATCGCAGATCAGTGCCGGTAGCCGTACATCTCCTGGTGGTTATCAAGACAGCGAGCAAGATCAATATGATGCTGAGCAATTTAGTCTTGGGGATCATCGCGCGATGGATGACATCATTTATGAGTTAGTGACAGAGTCGAATGCAATCCCATCATTCTGTACAGGCTGCTACCGTAAGGGCCGAACTGGTGATCACTTTATAGGCTTAGCGAAACAACAATTTATCGGGAAATTCTGCCAACCTAACGCATTAATCACCTTTAAAGAGTATTTAAATGATTATGCTGGGCCCAAAACCCGTGCAGCAGGTACCGCTTTGATTGAACGAGAACTCGCAGCGATGAGTCCCGCTAGAGAACGTAACGTACGTACTTGTTTAGCGAAAACTGAAGCTGGCGAACGAGATATCTACCTTTAATTTAGCATCAAAATTATTTCACTAATAGATAAGGTACCCGATGTGCATTAATGCCATACGTCCATCCGCTGGTCTTGATAAGCAATCATTATTAACAGCAATGGAAAGCGCGACATCGATGGTTCTACACGCTGCGATTTATACTAATTTTGCCCACTCTGAAGTGGGCAGTCTTATTCGCAGAAAATTGCTTGATGGTAGTTTACATCGACTCGATATTATCGAGTTACAACCCGATCTGTATTGGCGCGATGAATTTGCAGCAATTTTACGCCCTAATATGACAAAAGATGAAGTGATACCCATGTTCGCCGAATCTAAGCGCTGGAGTGGGGCCCTTAGCTTTGAATTTCCACAACAAGTCAATCGGGTGTTAACTCAGGCGTTACCTCTACAACCTATTTTGCTTATTGGCGATTGTTTATTTGTCGGCCAGTATGCCCATAGTCGTTTAGTTTCAGCGCAAGGACTTTGGTTTCAGATTGAGTGCTCATTAATGGGGCTGCAACCTGGAGAACTACAATCTTGGTATCAACAAGGATTA
Organism: Shewanella schlegeliana; assembly: GCF_016765635.1. Taxonomy (GTDB): domain Bacteria; phylum Pseudomonadota; class Gammaproteobacteria; order Enterobacterales; family Shewanellaceae; genus Shewanella; species Shewanella schlegeliana. The sequence continues at coordinate 5,007 of NZ_JAESVD010000007.1, read as the reverse complement.
CCAGCAGAAGTCTCTGGCGACTGGCGACTGGCTATAAGCCGTTATGTGGACGAATGCCGCCAAGTAGCTGCATTTAACCCACATGTCACTCCCTCAATGACCCATCTAACTAAAGAAGAAAATTAATGATTTCTGCCAGTTCCTCACTATCCCCCATCTGTTTTAGTGAACAACAGATCATTGGATTACTCAATGGGGAGCAAGATGAATGGTTGTTTGCTAACGCTCAAGCGGTTACCCAAGGGGTATTTGATAATCAGGTTTTTATCCGCGGTATAGTCGAGTTCTCCAACCATTGTCGACATAACTGCCACTATTGCGGGCTGCGCAGTAGTAACCGCCAAGTTGAACGTTATCGATTAAGCATTGATGAAATCCTCGACGCTGTCGATGACATTGCACAATTCGGCATTGGGACAGTGGTGTTGCAATCAGGTGATGATTGGCAATATCGCGCAGAGACAATCGCGGAACTTATTCGCACCATCAAAGCGCGGCATAACCTAGCGATAACATTATCGCTAGGTGACCGTAAGCACCAAGAACTTAAACTTTGGCGCGAGGCGGGGGCTGACCGTTATTTGCTGAAAATGGAAACCTTTAACAAGCAACTATTTGACCAATGTAGGCCTAATGCCAACTTTGACGAACGATTAGCACGCTTATTGTATATTCAGTCCCTCGGTTATCAAACTGGCTCGGGAGTCATAACCGACTTACCTGGGATGACCGATGAAATTCTTGCTACAGATATATTGAGGCTTTATGACTTGGAGCTCGATATGTTGGCATGCGGCCCATTTGTCGCACACGCCCAAACCCCTTTTGCACAAAGTCCAAATGGCGAGGTGCTCAAAAGTCATCGGGTTAGCGCGATATTGCGGCTAATGAATCCCGGTGCAAACATCCCAGCAACGAGTTCATTGGAAGTCATTGAACTCGGTGCGCGAGAACTTGGACTTATGCGTGGTTGTAACGTTGTAATGCCCTCATTTACGCCCTCACAAGTCTATGCCAGTTATAATATTTATCCGGGTAAAAATACCGCTACCAGCCATATAGAACAGCGACTGGCAGCCATGTTTCAACAAATACAACACCATGGTTTACAACCTAACTGTAGCCGTGGAGACTCAAGAAGGTATCAATATGTGTCAAGGTATTAACCCTGAAACCAGCCAAGGTCAAATTGCTCCAAGAGGGATGCGATATCAAATTGCAATATTAGGGCGACGTAACGCTGGTAAATCATCATTACTAAATATGCTAGTCGGCCAACAAGTCGCCATTGTTTCTGATATAAAAGGAACAACGACCGACGCAGTCGCTAAACCATACGAGTTGTTACCGCTAGGGGCCGTTACTTTTTTCGATACTGCAGGTATTGATGATAATGGAACACTTGGTGAGCAAAGAGTAAAAGCAACTCGACATGTGCTTTACCGTGCAGATATAGCACTATTAGTTGTTGATGATCAGGGCCTAACCGAGCATGAGTTTGCGCTGATTGAAGAAATGACAGCATTAAAACTCCCATTCTTAATCGTATTTAACAAAGTTGATATTTGCATGCCAAAAGCTGAAGATATCGACTTTTGTCGGCAAAGAAAGCTGTCTTTCATTGCCGTATCTGCAGCGAAAGGGCAGGGAGATAAAGAGGTTAAGCGACTGATATCTGAGCTCGTACCTGCAAACCTTAAAGTACAGCCCCCTCTTGCAGGCGATCTCTACAATGAAGGTGCACATATCTTATGTGTTGTCCCCATTGATACTGCGGCTCCCAAAGGACGGTTAATCCTGCCTCAGGTTCAAGTACTGAGAGAGACACTAGATAATAATTGTATTGCGACTGTAGTCAAAGAGTCTCAGCTTGCACATCTGCTAACTCAATTTAGTTCTCCGCCAGCACTCATTATCTCAGATGCACAAGTGATCAAACAGGTCGATAGTATCGTGCCCGCAACGATTCCATTAACCACATTTTCAACTTTATTTGCTCGTTTTAAAGGCGAGTTGCCACCAATGGTTGCTGGTGCCAATACCTTAGATAAATTGCAAGATGGTTGTAAGATCTTAATCTGTGAAGCATGTAGTCATCATGCCCAAGATGATGATATTGGTCGAGTAAAGTTGCCAAATTGGATCCGTAGCTATAGCGGGAAAAAGATTACTTTTGACGTGATAAGTGGTCATGATTTCCCTGAAAACCTAGAAGAGTATGCGCTAGTGGTTCATTGTGGTGCATGTATGTTCAATCGTACTGAAATGCTAAGGCGGATCCGCGAATGTGAACGCAGAAATGTGCCGATCACCAACTATGGTGTCGCAATTTCAAAACTTCAGGGAGTGCTACCACGGATCATTCAACCACTAATATGTGAAGCCATATAAATCAACGGCGACATTGAATAGCGTAATACTCAACGTAATCATTTGCTTTCACATGGATGTGAATAAGTCCAACAAACACAGACTAATACCAGATAGGCTCACGCAGTACAGTTGAATATGATAACGAATAGAAATGCACAAGAGCGAATGTCTTATGGTCTCCCCACAGGGGATAAGCTACAACCTTAACAGACATTGACAGATGTTATTTATTATTAATAGTCAATAAGTTAGTTTGAAAGCAACTTTGTGCAACATTAACCTTCATTACCTAAAATGATTGCCTATGGCGGCACATAGGCGGCACAAGATGAAAGGGAAGTAGAAGGTTATGACCAAAGCTCACGTATTTACTAAACGAAGTTTTGAACAGTTAACGATTGAAGACAAACGGTACCGGGTTAAAGATTGCGGACATCGAGACTCGGTAAAGGGCTTAGTTTTAGAAGTTTTACCATCAGGAAATTTTGTTTATCGGTTTCGTCGAAAACGGTTAGGACGTGATATTTCGGTAACGATTGGCGAATTTCCAGGCATAAGCATTGAAAATGCTCGCAAGTGCGCTCAACGTATTGCAATGGAAATTGCAGAAGGAAAAAACCCAAATGAGGTCAAACAGCAACAAAAGTTAGAACGTGAAAAAGAATTGGCATTAGCGATATCTTTACAACAACTCTTTGACGGCTTCGAAAGTGAGTTTTACTTAAAGATAAAGTCAGGTGAACGCAGAGAAAAGTCATTAAGGGATATACAGGCTACATGGCGTAATCACTTAAAGCCCAGAGTCGGAAATTTAATGATTGATGCAATTAGCTCTGTTGATGCTAATCAATTATTAAAGAGTATTTTCAGTCAAAACTCAGTGTCGATAAGAAATAAGAGCCTTACATTGATGAAGTCTATGTATTCAGAACAAGGCTTTAACCCCTTCGCTGGGATTAAAAAGTTAAGAGAGGAGAAGAGAGAGCGTACTCTAAGTAAGCAAGAGGTTGCTGCATTACTCGAAGCGCTTAACCACGAAGAGCCTGACAGGCGTGATGTCGTTATAACGCTGTTGATAACAGGCCAGCGCAAATCCTGTGTTTTTAGTATGGAGTGGGCTGAGGTTGACTATGAACAAGGCATTTGGATTATTCCTGCTACTAAGATGAAAGTTAAAAAGGCTCATGCTGTGCCATTAACAGAAGAGATGTTGGATATTCTTAAACGGCGAAGTAAAGAGGCTGAAATAGGGGAAAAGTATGTTTTTCCCTCTTCTCGCAGCAAATCTGGCCACGTCAGTGAAAAATCTGGCAAAGGCAGCTTCTGGTGGCGAATCACAGAGCGAGCGGGGTTACGGAGTGCTGAAAAAGGTGAGAGCGTTACTATACACGATCTACGTAGAACATTAGCCAGCTGGAATATGACACGTGGAGGGAGTATCCAAGTGACCAGCAAGCTTCTAGCGCACAGTGATATCAGTATAACCGCAAGTACTTATGCACATCTTGATGTTGAACCCTTAAGGAAAGAGCTAGGTATGACTGCCGCGTTGCTGTTGGGAAGTGATATGAAAGAAACTAAGGTTGATAGGCTAGTGAAGGAGATAAAACAGCTCTCAGAGGAAGAGAGAAGAGAGCTGTTAGAAAAAGTAAGTTTGGGCTACTACAACTACATATAATTTATGTGAGTAGCCCATTATCAAGCTCTTTTACTGCATTCATTGCTGTATAAATTTCCGAATTCAACAGTTCATCCCATATATCCAAACAAGTACTGATTGCTTCATCGTCTTCATCTTCCGTAGCTTCATCATAAAGACGTTGTAACACGCTTAGAAGAGAAGAGTCGCGGATATGCATATGTCGATGCTTTAAAGACTCTTCATTCTTATCTATTTCAACGATGTTTTTGACTAGATTCAATAGACAGCCACTTATATCGACAAGCATACCAGGAAAGCTTTCTAATTTTCTAAACAGATCGTAAATACAGTATTTTACAGCTTTAGATTTGACAAAATCACTGAATAATATAGTTGAATTGTGCTTTGCCCAGTAGTTGTCATACTGAATGCACGAACCCACAGCCCGTGAAATATCTTTGTCCTCATCGTTTATTAACATCCTATATGACGGCTCAATTTTGCTAATTCGGTCATGGTATTTATCTTCCCTTAAAAACTGACATAAAACTGAAGAGCAGCCACTCCTTAGCTCTTTGTCGCCTTTAAGAACCAAGGCTAGCTCATCTTTAAATAGGTCATTGAAAAACCACCGGGCATAAATTTGTCTAGAGGCTTCTTTTCTAATATCAGTAAATTGAGAGTTTAGCATTCGCTGAACAAGTTCAATATATCCATTTACATGGTCACTTTCGAATCCACGGTTGAAAAAAAAGTGTGAACCATGCCCCCCACTGACCCGAATATCTTTAGTACATAACTCAATAAACTTAGTATGTGCAAATGACTCATCATAATTCAGGTATGATTTAAGTAATTCTAAGGCTGGTAAGCCCCTAGAACAGTAGACACTTCATAGAGTTATACTTAACCAAAAATATGAGGTGTTACATGCGCGGAAAACGATATCCAGATGAGTTCAAAATAGAAGCTGTTAAACAAGTCACTGAGCG
>NZ_JAESVD010000006.1 GCF_016765635.1 Shewanella schlegeliana | reverse complement strand
TGAGCTAGCGGAACTCATCAGGGATCAAGGCTTAAGCCTTAACTAGAATCCGAATAGATGGCTGCAATACCAACTTTGAATTCAATGACAATTTAGCTTGCACAAAACGGAGCGTCCATAGATGTTAAGTGCAGGGAAATATGAGCCAATCAGCTTCACAAGCGAGATCATTTTATCGAGATGTAGCCAAACAAAAATCGGTTTGGGGAATTAGAGATGATAAAGGTATTCCTGCACCGTTGGGTGATAATGGTAAAAGGGCTATGCCTTTCTGGTCTACTAGAAGCAGAGCAGAAAAAGTAGTTTCGACTGTAGATGCCTATAAAGGATTCGAGATATTTGAACTGAGCTGGCAAGAGTTTCGAGACAAGTGGCTTATTGGTTTAGATAAAGATGGACTGTCTGTAGGGGTTAATTGGTCTGGCTCTAGGGCAACGGGCTACGATGTTGAGCCACTTAATGTAAAAGAGTTAGTTGAGTATGAGCTCAATAAACAAACAGGCACTTAACAAGGGCAGGCAAAGGACCTCCGGCAATTGTCACCTTTTGTGCGGTGGAGCTGCACAAAAGGCGCCAATCGCCTCCGGCCGCTGCTGCCGGCGTTATCTTTCTTTTCAGCTATTGTCATAATCCATAAGATCAATGGGTTATATCGAATGGTAACGAAAGGTAACAATCCCTTTTTTCTTCGACATTTTCCTGTAGAATCGCGTTTATTATTAGCTGTGCTGACGGGAGGAATACGATATGAATATATTTAACGTTGAAATTTCCTCTATCTGTCATTCTCAACCTCTTCAGACTCACGCAGTCGCGATATATCTCCCCTGCAATTTATAACCTGAATCATGCGCTCAGCGCTCTATAGTTCTGAGCTGCTAGAACGTTACTCTATTACTTGGTTATTATTGGAGGGGTTATGTCCCTTTTTGTTGCCTCCCAAATATTGGTTGGCTTGGCTGCGTTATTCGATATTGCATCGTTTCAGTTTAAAAATCGTACGCTTCTTTTGTCGGCATTAAGCATATCGGCATTATTGATTGCCGCGCATTTCGCGCTACTTAATGAGTGGACGGCGGCATGTTTGCTGGTCATAGGAGCATGCCGATACTTAGCCGGTATCTTCATTTCAAACCCTAAAACAAAGTGGCTGTTCTATTTTGTTACTTTGTTAGGTACGGTTTTTACTTTCAGTGGTTTAACGAGCGTTCTGAGTTGCACTGCATCGCTATTGCATACGAAAGCTTCGTTTAGTAGCGATGACAAGCTAATGCGTTGGCTGATGGTTATTGGGACAGGAGTATGGGGTGTGCATGATGTTATAGTTGGCTCACCAGTAGCGGTATTAATCGACGTTTTATTTATTGCAAGCAGTGCCATTGGTTACTACAGAATACATGTCAAAATTCCATGCCTTAAAGTTTAACTGATTGTTTTTATGTTAGTATGTGATAGATCTGAGGGGGCAGAGTAAACTTTATTTGCTTGCCATATTTTTTCTTATCCCACGACCTAGCTTTAGACTCCTTACTCTAACGCATTTCTGTCCAATAATGATTTAGGGCTTTAGTCATAACTCCAAGTGGCAAAGATTATGTCTTTCTAACTCAGTGTAGATACGGCTGAGACCGTCGAAAACATGGTGAGAGATAACGAAGTTATCAAGCTTTCGAACGAGAGGCAGGATGGCGAACTGGCCTTTAAACATGGATGTTGTTTGTTTTCGTTGAGCTCACATGGCCAATTCAGTTCCATACTGAATTTGGCATTCCCTCTACCCTTGGAGGTCAGATGTGCTTGCAGCGAGTCTCAGAAGTGTCTGCACATACGCCGGCCGCAGGCCATTGGAACCAGGTTTGTTGGATGCCACTCTCAGTTAAAAATATATCGAGTCTTTGTGGGCTTTGTTACCAAACGAAGCTTGATTTGGCTTTAAGAGGTCGTCGAGCTGCAAGCTCCAGCAAACTTTTGTCCAAAAACGAGTTAGAAGCTAGGCCAAGTTTTCTGTCCAAAAACGAGTTAGAAGCTAGGCCAAGTTGTCTAGTCCCGCAAGGCTAGTCTCGTTGATACTTGCCAACTAATCGGTTCATGCCTATTAAGTGAGGTTCTACCTTGGCTAGCAGTTCTCGCATGCTTAAACCTTCGGGGAGAGCCAATTCTTTATCTAATGCCAAAACCCAAAAGTAATACAGGTGTGTGCCATGGCCTTTCGGTGGCATTGGCCCGCCGTAAGCGCCTCGTCCAAAATCGTTCAGTCCTGAGGTATAGAGTTTACTGTTCTCTTCAAGTTGACGAATATCTGATGGGATATTGTAAACAAGCCAATGCACAAAGCCGTATGAGCCGTCTGCGCTGACTCGGGGGGCATCGGGATCGTGACAGACAACGGCAAAGGATTGGCAGCCATCAGGAATGCTTGTCCAGCTGAGCTGTGGGGAGCTGTTTTCAGCCTCTCCAGTGTGTGTTTTAGGTATTTCACCTAGCTGTTCAAAAGCTGTGCTGGTTATGGTGAGATCGCAAAGCGCAAAGGCCATTGATTTGCTCCTTAATCTTAAAGCTTTAACTTAAGTCGTTATTGTCGCTATTGGCAAGCATACTAGTCATTGAGAATATCGTATAGCTACGCTGTTAACCTTTCTCCTAGCATCTGCTCTGTTTGAGGAGCAGGTGCTTGGTTAGCGGTACAATCCATTTGCACGCTTATGGCGCGGCTCCACTCAAAAAGGCTGTTTTGTGATACCTCATGAACAAGGTAACTGGGTTGAATAGTCTCAATTAGATTGGCGAGTTCGACATGATTAAATCCATTGTGTGGGTCTAAGTGAGTAATATGTTCCAGTGCAACGTCAAATTGCTCCCAAAAACCATTACAGTTTTCATAGTGCGATGGTGAGTGGTGAGAAAGGCAAGTGCTATGCTGTTCATGATTGCTTGGCTTACTGCTTAAATTACTGTTGAGATGCAGTGTCTTTATCTCTTGGTTCAAATCGAGCTGCTGCAATCTGCGTTGTAAAAATGCAACGGCGTCAGTTTCATTGGTGAGCTTAGAATTTGTCGACATCATGTGGCCTGTATCGAAACAGATCCCACACTTGTTATGGTTAACCAGCGTTCTCAGTTTGTCATATTCGCATCGACTTTCTAACCGGAAGCTCTGCTTCCACCACATGTTTTCAAATAGCAGCCAACCTTTAAAGTGACTCTGACTAAGGGCTAGATTGAGTAGTTCGCTACAAGCATTGAGTGTATCGTTCAGTGTCCAAGGGAACTGCTGGCAAAACAGATGCTCCATATCGCAGTCCATGGGATGAAACACCACATAGGGGGTGTTAAGCTCTGCGGCAAGATTAAGCTGACTGACCATAACGTTGACGATATGGTTGGCATCGGTGCCGCCATAGAATTGCTCAACGGTTTTCCAGTCACCAAAGATCTGCATTAATCGTTTGCTATCGTTATATAACAGCGGCGTTAAGATTGGAAAGGATTGCAGATGAAAACCACCGACTAACCCTGTGGGAATATCTTTGGCATTAACGCAGCCGTGGGGATAGATCTCAAACCCTGATAACTGCATATTGCTGAGCCATTGACCCGCGCTTGCCCATGAATCGAACAGGTGGCCAGGTTTTGGGGTCACAGTAATATTGGCTAATTGCTGCATCACTTTTCCTTGCTGCTTGAATACTGACTTTTTAACCAGAGACTGCATGTTTTATTGGGAACGACCTATCTTAGATTGTTACCAGTCCAGACCTTTACGAGCCATCAGACCCTGATGAAAGGCATGTTTTTCTGGACGCACTTCACTCACTGTGTCGGCAAGTTCTTTCAGCTCACGGTGTGCCGCGCGGCCTGTGATGATGACCGACATCTCTTTGGGTCTATTCTTAAGTGCGTTAAGGATGTCATTCAGTTCAAGAAAATCCCATGTAATCATGTAGGTAAGTTCATCTAGCAGCAGCATGTCCAGCTCGGGATCTTGCAACCAAACCTTGGCTTGTTGCCAGGCTTGCTCGGCGGCTAACTTGTCTTTAGCTTTGTCTTCACTGTTCCAGCTAAAACCGGTGGCCATAGTATGAAAGGGGACATTGAGAGACTCGAGTAAGTTGCGCTCGCCACATTCACCAACGCCTTTTACGAACTGCACGACAGCCACTTTCTGTTGGTGGCCCAGGGCGCGAGTGGTATTACCAAAGCCTGCGGTTGTCTTACCTTTACCGTTACCTGTGATCACCAATATTTGACCGCGCTCTTGTTGCGCGTTTTGTATCGCTTTCTCGACATTCTCTTTATGTTGTTGCTGTTTTTTCGGGTGATAACTCATAGAGGAGCCTTACTGTTTTTAAAGTATTGGTTTGAAAGCATTAGTTTGAAATTGGGCTTTGAAAGTAGTAAATAACCAAAAATATTAAGCCTGCGATCTCGATGATTTGCTGCGTTGCGCCCAAAGTGTCGCCGGTATAGCCTTGAATATGACGCTGCATCAGCTTAATCAGACCGATAAATGTCGTTAGCCAAACGGCAAGTAACATCAGCGCGCAGCTTATGGGTAAAAGCAGTAGGGGCAGAATGCCGCTAACGCATAGGATTATTCTGTTGCTAAAGGGTAACGGAGCATCTTTTTGTGGCGTTTTATTGTTACTGTCTTCTCTGGCATAGGGCAGGTATACCGCTACTAAGCCCGCGATGGCACGGCTGCCAGCATGGCACGCAATCAGACTGATGCAGGCAATATCGAGTGGTAGTTGAATGAGTGCAGTTACCTTAATTGCAAAGGCAGATACCAGTGCCAAAACACCATAGGCGCCAATTTGACTGTCTTTCATGATGGCCAGTTTTCGACTTTTTTCCCAGCCACCGCCAAAGCCATCACAGAGATCGGCGAGCCCATCTTCATGAAAAGCGCCGGTGAGCACGATGATCAACACAAGGGTCATCACTACTGCAAGTGCTTGACCCATTACTGTCGTTAAGATATACAGCAATGTTGCAGCAATGAGTCCTATCAACAAGCCAACTAAGGCAAACCAGCGACTCGACTGAGCGATTGCGGCACTGTCTTTTGCCACCCAAGCAGGCATAGGCAGCCGTGTTAGAAAACTTGCGGCTGCTAGAATAGCGCCAAGATGACGCTTCATCTTGATGCCCCGTTGGCCAAATTAGATGGCTCTCGCTTCGACTGGTATTGATCACTTTTTTCTTTAAACCGCTCTTGACTAACTTGTCCCTGAGAAAGCCTCCCTTGAGAACGCTGCCCTTGAGAGAGTAGGCCTAGAAACAGTTGGCAAACCAGTTGAGGTGAGCTGGGCAGGTACCAATGCACGTAGGAACCAAGGGTGTTTTTGTAAACAAACACTGGCTCTTGCATCTGGGTTTTACCCGACTGAGATGCAATTGCAATGGGCGCTAGATCAACACTCGATTTCGAGTAGTGAAAGCAGTGACCTGTGAGCCTATAACCATTAATCTCGGCGCTAAGCATACCAAGTCCTTGCAGTGAGCTCTGCATGCTTGCGCTCCCGGGGAGTGCACCAACCATCGGCGCCGTTTCTTGAGCATTTGTGCCTAATGTTTCAAGTAAATAGAGCATGCCACCACACTCGGCGAGTGTTGGTTTATTATTGTCGATATGTCGCTTAATCGACTCACACATAGTGGTGTTGTCACTCAGCGCGTTAAGGTGCAGCTCTGGGTAGCCGCCAGGTAGATATAGGCTATCAGCTTCTGGCATTGCCCCATCGTGTATGGGGGAGAAATAACGGATGCTAGCGCCTAATGACTGCAAAAGCGTGATGTTATCATGATAGATAAACGAAAAGGCGGCATCTTTGGCTACGGCGATTGTCTGTCCTGTTAATGGTCGAGATTGTGTTTTTGACCGTGATTGTGACAGTGATTGCGATAAGAGTTCTGATGATAAAAATGCGCTGTTATCGTCCTGTTCAAGCTCAAAACTGACAGCTTCGAAGCAAACAGGTTCAGGCAGTGGAAGCTCACAGTTTTCGCCCAGTACCTTCGCCGTGTGCTCAAGCCATTCATCTATCGCTTCAATCTCTTGTGCTTGTACTAGCCCTAGGTGGCGCTCGGGCAGGGCAAGGCTTGGATCCCTAGGCATCGCGCCGCAAAAGGTTATGCCATTAGGTAGGCTATCTTTTAGCATTGCTGCATGCCCTGGGCTGCCCACATAATTAGCGATAACACCAAACAGGTTCACCTCTTTTTGATAGTGAGCCAGACCATAGGCGATAGCGCCGAAGGTTTGCGCCATTTTGTCGGCGGGGATCACTGCAAGCATGGGAATACCAAACTTGGCTGCAAGACTGGCGCTGTTATTCGCGCCATCAAACATGCCCATCACGCCTTCCACTAAAATCAGGTCGGCCTCAATGGCGGCTTGATAGAGATGTTGCTTACAGATACTTTCGCCCATCATGCCTAGATCAAGCTGATGCGCTGGCTGTCCGCTAGCGAACTCATGAAAAATAGGGTCGATAAAGTCAGGCCCGGTCTTAAATACCCGGACATTTTTACCTTGGTTTCGCCAGTATCTAGCCATAGCAGAGACTAATGTGGTCTTGCCGCTGTCGCTACTTGGCGCCGTTATAAACAGTGCAGGGCAATAGGCTTTATAATGACTCATGCCTTAAAGCCCTCTAGTCCATCAAATAACAGATTAAGATCCAGTGACTGCTCAAGGCTGTCGGCAAGTCTATTAAGGTTATCTTCTCTTAGACTGGTCATATCTTGTGCCTTGTTTGGTTTATAGCCAGCCCAGTTAAGCAGGGCGTTGCAGGCGAGTGGTTCATCAAACACGCCATGTAGGTAGGTGCCGAGCACTTGATCATTTGGGCATAGCGCGCCATCGGCGTAAGCGTTGCTGTCTTTACCGAGTGTGATGGATTGTCGCTCGTAAACTTTGCTGACGCCAGCATGAATTTCGTAGCCTTTAACCGGATAAACGTTACCGTTAAGGGAAAGCTCACCATTAATTTGCTTAAGGGTTTTGCACTTCTCTAGTGTGGTGCTGATATTGAGGTAGCCAAGCCCATCGCACTGGCCAGCTTCACTTTCGATGCCGTGGGGATCGTCAATACAGAGTCCTAGCATCTGATAGCCGCCACAAATACCGATGATCTTGCCGCCAAACCTTAAATGACGGGCGATCTGTTTGTCCCAGCCCCTATCTCTTAAGGCTTTTAAGTCGCCGCGCACGTTTTTAGAGCCAGGTAAGATGATTAGATCGGCTGCCGGCAGAGGATCCCCTGGTTTGACAAAGCAGAGATCGACACCCGGATGTAACCTAAGCGCGTCAAAATCAGTATGGTTGCTTATTCTTGGTAAGCCTGGCACCACTATTTTAAACTGACAGTCATCGTCGAGTTGCTGCTGATTGATCGCATCTTCTGCTTCTAAATAGAGTCCGTGAAGATAGGGCACAACGCCAAGAACAGGCACGCCGGTTTTTTCTGTTAACCAAGTTAGGCCACTTTCAAGCAGTGATACATCGCCCCTAAATCGGTTGATGATAAAGCCTTTAATCAGTTTCTTCTCATCAGCACTGAGAAGATCATAGGTTCCGTAAAGGTGGGCAAAGACACCGCCTCTGTCGATATCCGCGACTATCACAACGGGGGTGTTTGCAGCCAAGGCAAAGCCCATGTTGGCAATATCATGTTGACGAAGATTCACTTCAGCAGGACTGCCCGCACCTTCCACCAGTCTAGCTTGAGTATCTTTGCCTAAAATCTCAAAGCTCTCTAACACCATCTCTAGCAACTGAGGTTTAAAGCTGTGGTAGCTAACGGCATCCATATCTTCAATGGCTTTACCGCGAATGATGATCTGCGCTCCAGTATCGGTATTGGGTTTTAGTAGAACCGGATTCATATGCACACTTAAGGGCAGGTTACAGGCCTGAGCTTGTACCGCTTGAGCGCGTCCAATCTCACCGCCATCAGGAGTTACTGCGCTATTGAGAGCCATATTTTGTGGCTTAAAGGGAGCAACTTTTATGCCTTTTCTAGCCAGTACTCGGCAAAGGCCGGCAACCATAACACTCTTGCCTGCATCGCTGGTGGTGCCTTGCACCATTAATTTAAAATTGCTCATGCAATGTTTCTCTCTAGTAAGGCTTTTCGCTGTAAGGAAAAGTGTTCCTCAAGTGAAGGTGACAAATTTATAAAATGATTAATATGAAGCTCAACGGCCTGCTCTAGTGAGGCAATGATCTGCTGCTCACTGAAGCCAAGTGCCTCTGCAATCACTAGACAGCCGCCTAAGCCACAGCCTTCAACCACGACTCCCTGCTCATAAACATTGAGGCATTCAAGTCGTGATGCATTAAAGCTGGTGGCGTTGGCATTAATTTCATCGTTGGCATTAAAATGATTTAGCAGATGAAAGCCATCTCCCTGAAGTACCCAGCGGGTAGTGGAGATCTTCACCGCTTGATTAAGATGCTTAGCCTCTCTTGACGCGAGTAACGGCGCGACGAACATCATGCCACCAGCAAAATGGGGCAAGGATAGTGAACTTGGCCATTGGCGGACCAGTCCACAGATCGCCTTTTGAATATCATCATGAAACCGAGTGTCGCCAAGGATCACGTCGAGATTAAAAATAGGATTTTCTGCCTGATAGGTTTGCTCAATTTGCACTAAAATCTGTGATTTGCTGGCTAACTTATTTTTGTCCAGCGTACTTCCAGCAGGCGATAAGCGAAGGCCTGTGAGCATCCTCAGCCAGAAAGTTGAAAAGGTAGTCCCCCCTACGCCGCACTCGGCCAAAATGCTAATGCAACCTCGCTCTGCTTGAGAGATTAACGTGGGTAAGAGTTGCTGGTTTACTAACTGATCGCCATTGCAGTTAACGCCACCAAAGTGCTGATTAATGCTTAGCCAATCTTGCTCGGTCACTTGAGGTTTTGGCACATTGAAGTTGAAGCTATTAAACTCAATCTGGTAGCCAGCTTGATAAAACATTTTGAGTAAGCCACGGCTTAGTACAGCGGGACTGATCCCGCGATTGGGCAGTAGTCCATTACCACGAGCTGATAAGCCTGGCAGTGGGGTTTGACTCTGGCCGCAGACGATAAGCTCGGTATCTCTGGTTGGAGTTAGGTGCATTAGGTTTTGGCCAGCACCAGCATCTGATAGCTGATGCAGGCTAGGTAATTGAGTCGCCGCACCGTTTAAAATATTGAAACAGATGGTTTTCATTTAATTATCCTGCAGAGTGTGTTGATAGACACAAGGGTTGTGAAAACCTTGCAGTTGCGGCCAAAGGGTGCCCGTCTCATCGATATAGGTGTTGAAATGTAATAGTGCTGCGTGATCGAGCTGGATCTGGCTTAGGTGCGCGTTTCCTGCTTGGCGGCTATTGAGTAGCCAAGCCAACACCATACGCATCACACCGGAGTGGCTAACAATTAACAGCTGTTTTCCTGGGTATGCACGACTGAGCGTGTCGATACTGGAAGTAATTCGATGTAGCAGGGCTTGGCTGGACTCGCCAGCTGGCGGAATATGCTCGACTGGCGCATGCCAAAATTGGCTGTACGTTGGCTCAGTACCATGACTAAGATGCTGATTTGGCTGTTGCCAAAGCGCTGTAATAACTTGACCGTCCCAAAGGCCAAAATCTAACTCTTGCCAGTCGTCATCAAGGATTAACTGACAGTTACGCTCATCTGCCAGTTGCTCTGCATAACCCCGGCAGCGCAGGAGTGGCGAGCTGATAATAAGATGGAACTTAAGCGTGTTGGCGCTGCTGTGCATCTGTTGCCAACCTTTGTCGGTGAGCGGCGGATCGGTGCGTCCAAGTAAGCAATTTGCCTGTTCGGGCTGACCGTGGCGCAGTAGAGTAAAGTGGGTATAGCTCATCTTAAGCGACTCCCGTCTGCGCGTAGTCGCTCATTTGCCTTTTAAGATTCAAGTTCCGTTTAGTCGGAGTTTTTAATGGAATCGCCATTCCGGCTTGGCAAAAGCAAACCCAGTCAGCAATCGCCGCAATTTGCTGGTGCATTAGACCGTTGAAATTGACAAACTCTTGGCTCATCTCATCTTCTGGGATCTGGCTTTGACCGACTTCGGTGCTAACCAAGATGATGTGGCACTCAAGCGCAGCCAATGTGTGGCAAAGCAGGTTGATTTGAGCGGCTAAGTCATTTTGTGCCATCAACTGATTGGTCAGCCAAAGGGTGAGGCAGTCGACAATAATCACACTCTGTTTACGGTCAAGTTTTATTAGGTTTTCGGTCAGTTCGAGAGGGACTTCAGCCGTTATCCAACTGTGAGGGCGCTGCTGCTGGTGTAGGGCGATTCGTGTAGCCATAGAGCTGCTGGCTCTGGCCGTTGCAATGTAGGTTGTCGGCAAGGCGGTATTTATCACCTCTTGCTCGGCTAGCCCTGATTTACCACTTCTGGCGCCACCAATATACAGGCTGATCATAGTGCCACCGCCGCTGGAGCTGTGACTTGTTGGCTGCGAACGCTATCGACGATGTCGCACACCAGTTGCATACCTTGTAGGACGCGTGGCCCGGTTCGATGAACAAGATCGCCTTCAATCGTCACGATCTGCTTATTCGCAACGGCGGGGATCTCTGGCCATTTTCCCCAGTTCACCGCTTCTTGATCGCTATTACCATGGTATACCGGCTTGATGATCAGCTCTGGAGTCGAAGACAGCACTTGCTCAAGGCTGACTTGAGGATACTCACTGACGCTATTTGCGAAGACGTTATTGGCGCCGCAGCCTGTGAATATTTCATTCATCCAAGGGCTGGCTGTAGTCGTTAATGGCATAGGCCAGATCTGGTAAAACAGGTTAACTGGCGCCCGGTGTTGATAGGTCTGCTTAAGCGTTGCGAGTGTGTGGGTAAACTTCTCGGCACTTAGCTTTGCCTCAATGTTATGCCCAGTCAGTTCCCCAAGCTCAATAAGGCGCTCGGGGATCTGTTTAAGCTCACTGACGCTGGCATCGACGACCTTAAAGCCTAACTCTCTTAGTCTTGATTGCATGCTCGCCGTCGTGGTGCCGCTAACGATAATGGCATCAGGCTGTAGCAACATGATTGCCTCATAATCGATAAAATCGTGACGACCAATACGACGGATTTGATTGGCCGCGCTAGGGTAGTCGGCATAGTCGACCGTACCTATGATGTTTTCGCCAGCACCGATTTCAAATAGCATCTCAACGGCATGGGGAGAGAGCGCAATTAAGCGAGGTTGTGCCTTTGCGCTAGCAGGTAAGCTGATGCCGAATGTAAATAACAGACTTATGGCTATGGCTGTTTGTTTAGAAATAGAAAACCTAAAAGGTAGATATTTCATCCTAGGCCTCCAGCGATTTAGTGTTGGCTGAGCGAATTACGCTAGAGCAATTAGCCACAGTGGAATTAACCACAGAGTTAGGATCTCGCTGAGTATGGACTGGCGACTTGAGTACTAGCGGTAATCCAGCCACCGCCATAGTGACCTTATCGAGCTGTTTTGCTAGAGCCTGATGCAACCAACCTGACTCGTCGACAAACTCCCTCGATAGCTCGCCTAATGGCACTACGCCTTGACCCACTTCGTTACTGATAAACACCACTTCTCCAGGCAGTTGTTGCAGTGCATTCAGTAGTGCCTGTTTCTCGTGTTGCCAGCAGCGTTTACTCAGTAAAGTATTG
The DNA here is from genome assembly GCF_016765635.1 of Shewanella schlegeliana. Lineage (GTDB taxonomy): Bacteria > Pseudomonadota > Gammaproteobacteria > Enterobacterales > Shewanellaceae > Shewanella > Shewanella schlegeliana. The sequence goes on along the minus strand of NZ_JAESVD010000006.1, from coordinate 371,992 downwards.
GATAGCCACAAAGTTAGGCAATCAACCAAGATTAAGTTAGTTGCCTGACTGTGTTTTAGCAGGGCTTGGCTTAAATCCAAGTTGGTTTCGATAACTTGCCACTGTATTGGTCGATTGCTTTTATGGTGAGCAATACGTTTAGCCATCGCGCCTTCGGTTATCTCTGCGGTGGCAATGATAATTACATCACCGTTAGTTTGTGCTTGCCAGTTTGCGGCGTAATCTTGTGCTAAACGGCTTTTACCCGAACGAGCGCCACCAATGATTAATTGCTTCATCTATCTAAATCCTTGTTTACGCTTAACCAGTAAACCAATGAAAAATACGCTGCCGAGCATGGCGGTCATCACGCCGACAGGCAGTTCTTGTGATGGCAGTAACAATCGCGCTAATAGGTCGACCCACACCATTAAAATACCGCCAAGCAATGCGGTGGCAATGAGTGAACTTGAAGAGGCCGAACCGATTAGCATACGCACGATATGCGGAACCATAAGCCCAACAAATCCAATGCCGCCACAGGTCGCCACTAGTGATGAGGTCATCAGAGCGGTGAGCAATAACATGCCTAAACGTAGTGGCAGCACCGCAACGCCTTGGGTGTGCGCGCTTTCATCACCGACCATCAGTGCCTGCAGTGGTCGCTGAAATTGATAAATAATTAAGGTTGCAGTGAGTACGATTAAGCTTGGCAACATCAGTGAGCTCCAAGTCGCTCGACTGAAACTGCCCATCGACCAAAACAGCACGGCTTGCATCGCTTGGGGGTCTGCGAAATACAAAATGAGGTTGGCGATGGATGACAGCAGGAAGGAGATAGCAACACCTGACAGCACGAGAGTTTCCACCTGACCATCTTTTGCCATCACGATAACGACAGCTACAGCAATTAATGAGCCTAAGAATGCACTAATGGGTAGTGGTAATAAGGTTAAACCGCCAGTAAGGGCAAGTATCGCACCTAATGATGCACCGGCGGAGATCCCGAAAAGGTAGGGATCGGCTAGGGGATTTTTAGTCACGCTTTGCAGTACTGAGCCCGATACCGCTAATCCGGCACCGCAGATCATCGCCATCAATGCCCGCGGCATTCTTAGCTCGATAATAATGCGATCGGCTAGTGTGCTGCTCGATTCGGAATTAAATAGGCCACTGAGGGTACGGATGATGGCGCCAATAACTTCTTTAAGGCTAATGTCGGCGGTGCCCAGCGCAATTGCTGCTAAAGGTGACAGTAGAGCGAGTGGTAACAGCAATAGTAATAATAGTCTGGGGTTAAACAGCCGCATGACGTCCCCCATCAAAATGGTAAGTGACTCTTGGGTGACGGCCTTGAGGGTGGCTGTCGACCTCGGTTTTTATTCCGTAGATATTTTCGATACTGGCTGGGGTGAACACCTGAGCGGGAGTACCAGACTTGATTAACCTGCCATCTCTTAGTAGCAGTAACTTATCGCAAAATGCGCTGGCGAGGTTAAGATCATGTATGGTTGCTACAACGGTGATCTCAAGGCTTTTTATTAAGGTTAGAATTTCAACTTGATAACCAACATCAAGATGATTGGTTGGCTCATCGAGCAGCAAGATCTCTGGTTTTTGTAAAAGTGCTCTGGCGATAAGCAGGCGTTGACGCTCACCCCCAGAAAGTGATTCAAATATTTGATCGGCTTTACTTGTCAGCCCAACCAATGACAGCACCCGGTCGATTTCGTGCTTTTCTGCGACTTGATTAATGCGTTGCCACCATTTTTGCTGGTTGATTAATCCCGTTGCGAGCAGTTGTCTTGCTGTCATCGAGAAACCGACGGGCGTGTGCTGCAATACCACTGCTACTTTAGAGGCAAATTCACGGTGTGAAATAGCACTCACATTCAGATTGTTGAGCAGCACCTCTCCGCTGTCAGGAGTCAGATATTTATACATGCAGCGCAGTAGTGTTGATTTACCGACACCATTAGGCCCCAAGATCCCGACGAATTGGCCCTTTTCAATGGTAAAGCTTAAGTCGTCTAGCACCTTTTTGGATGACGTTGACCAACTTAAATTATTCACTTCCATATGGGAGTGCGTGTGAACTGTTATCGGCATTACAGGGATCCAATGTAGCGCCGACACTGCCGGCGCTGTCTGTTTCAATCTAGGTTAGAAAGCTTGATAGCTGACGCTTAAGAAGAGCTGACGGCCCGGGCTGAAGTAGTTTCTATCTGAGATTATCTCTTCATCGAGTAGGTTGTTGGCTTTGAGTCTGAGTAGCCAAGCATCGCCAAGCTTATAGCCTAGACTGAGATCTAACTGATGATAGGCATCAAGATAGTCTGTGGTGCCGTCATAATCGATGTCGCCAGCGTTACGCTCACCTTGGAAGTGATAGTTCATCAATATATCGAGAGCTGACCATGTATAGCTCATGGCGTAGTCAAATTCATGCTCGCTTCGGCCCACGAGTTGCTCATCGCCGTCTTGGTCTATCGCATCGATATAGCTGTAGCCTAGTTGATGCTCAACCCCCCAAGTGCTGTAGTTTAGTGATAGCTCGACACCTGTAATTTCAGCATTTTGAATATTGGCTGGCTTCCAGATCTCGTAGCCATCCTCATCTAGCTCCGGCGTTGGTGCCCATTGGATAAGGTTATTGATGGTATTTTGATACAGGCTCACGTAACCCCGTAGGTTATCGCTTGAGTAATGCACGGTTAGATCGAGGTTTTCTGATGTCTCAGAGACTAAATCTGGGTTACCAGTACCTGGCCAGTACAAGTCGTTAAAACTCGGAGCTTGAAAGCCGGTACCCGCACTCGCGGTGATCCGCCACTGCTCATTAAGTTGATAGGCTAGACTGGCATTGTAGGACGTTTCGCTGTCGATATTTTCCACATCATCATAACGGACAATACCTTCCATCAGCAGCTTGCCGTATTGGTAACGAGCAAGGCCGTAGATACCGACTAAATCTCGCTCATCGATGGCGTAGTCACCGGCGATAGATTCTTTAGACCAATCGACACCACCAATAAAGGTGAGGTTATCGCTTGCAGAATATCGGTTACTCCAGTTGACTTGATCTCGAGTCGTTTTATAGAGGCTAACGCCTAGATCTGAATTGTCTGCGCGAAAGTTCTCGTTTTTATCTTGTGATTGGCCAACGGCTAGTTTACTGGTGAGCGTGTCAGTTTGATATTGGGCTGCAACGTTCCAGAGGTAGTTATCATAATCGGCTTCGTTGGCACGACTATTATCGTACTCATAGTGACCCGTATCGAGTTGGCCGATCCAGGTGAGGGTCCATTCTTGATTGAGGTTTTGCTGGCCATTGATGCTGATGCCTAATCGATCGTAACCGTCATCATCGTCTTCAGCATCATTCTTGATATCATAACCATCGCTTTGCTCACGGTTGATGCTCAAACTTGTATGGCCATCACCATGACTTACACCTAGGCCTGCCGTTGCACGCATATATTCATCGCTACCGTACTCTGCAGAGGCAAACCATTCACCTCCTTCAAGTTTTCGAGTAAATATTTGGATCACACCGCCGATAGCGTCACTGCCCCAAACTGCGGCTCTTGGGCCTTTTACTACTTCGATTCGCTCGATGTTTTCAGGTGACAGCGCATTGAAGCTGACGGCGCCTAATGTGGCAGAGCCAATACGTACACCGTCGATAAGGACTAATACATGACTCGAATTAGTGCCGCGCATGCTGATGGAAGCAGACTGGCCTGCACCACCATTACGCGTCACGCTAACACCCGGTAGGGTTTCAAGTAGATCGACAACCGACTTAGGGTTCAGCCTACTTATCTCTTCTCGCTCGATAGTATTGATGACAGCTAGCTGTTGCTCCGGGCTCGCATCAAATCTATCTCCGGTAACTGTGATTGTTTCGATACTAGGATTCGCTGGTATTGCAGCTTGTACCGAAAATGTTTGAAAAATAGCAATTGAAAGTACTGAAAGTCGCAGTTTAAAACTCATGATTAGCCTTTTAATTATTTGAGTTAGAAATTTGCGGGAAAATGCGTCATAGCTAGTCATAAGATTGATAACCAACTGATTTGACGAATAGAGAGTAGGGGGGCACATGTACACAAAGTCGAACACCTACATCATCTATTTGCTCAAGAAACCCGCTTGAGTCAATAGTACTTAGGGGTCGGTCTCCTGGCTTACAGCGTCTAGAAACATTCCTTCCCGGTAACACCAGTGGTAATAATGTTTCGCTCTGTTTACAGTTGCAGGTACAGCCGTGGAGTCTCACCACGTTCCCGATTAAGTTGATCAACACCCTTAAGTCGGCAGGAATATAGCGGCTAAATTGGCGTTTAAACGAGGTAAAGATCACACCCAAAATGGAAAGAGAAAAAGACTGTTATTTTCCACAGTCTTTTTATTGCTTATTTGACGTATGGTATTTACTGGGTTTTTTTAACTAAAAATTCAATCAGTTACGCATCGTTTGTTTTTTGTTCTCTTGCCTCATCTAACATGACTTTGTATTGGTTTACCGGAGATTGAAATTGACGCTTTTATAGAAAAGTGGCCAAATGCCAATTTATCTAAGGATGGAACATCTATGAATACGTACTGGCATGTTTAATACGTGCGGGATTAGGTTGTCATAATTAAGTCCTATATGCGTGACACATTTAGGACAAAAGAATTACTTGGGTAAGACAGAAAAATAAAAAGGCCAACTGCGATAGAGTTGGCCTTTTTTACGTTTTCTTTGTAACTAACGCTAAGTGGGATAGCTTCTAATTAGATCGCTGAGTGTACAACGCCCCGTTTCTGGATGTATCTTAATCGAGCGGCAAACATGATAGCTGCAGCGGTTAAACCAGCAATTAAACCTATCCAGAAGCCTTGAGCCCCCATATGCGGCACTATGATATCGGTGCGTGCTAAAGTGTAGCCTAAGGTCATACCCACGCCCCAGTAGGAAACCAGAGTGATATAGAACGCGCTGCGGGTATCTTTATAACCACGAAGTGCACCTGCAGTAACCACTTGAATTGAATCTGATAGCTGATAGATAGCTGCATAGAACATCAGGCTACCAGCCAGTGCGACTACTTCTGGATTATCATTATAAAGTAGTGCGATTTGATTTCTAAATAGCACAGTAATGATCGCGGTACAGGCGGCTAAAGAAAACGAGATCATCAGCGCCAGTTTTGTCACTAAGGCTGCAATTTCAGGCTTATCTTGTCCTAGGTAATAGCCGACACGAATTGATACTGCAATACCTAGCGAAAGCGGCAACATAAACACTATCGATGAAAAGTTAAGTGCTATCTGATGTCCTGCAACAACAGTTGCGCCTAAAGGTGCAAGTAAAAGAGCAATGATTGCAAATAAACTCACTTCAAAAAACAGCGCCATAGCTATCGGAAAGCCATGTTTTGTCATATCAAACATGACTTTGAAGTCTGGTAAGTGAAAAGATTTGAATGGAGCTAATTCTTTAAACTTCTTATGGAATTGCATATAGATAATCATGGCAATAAGCATTGCCCAGAACACTAACGCAGTCGCAACACCACAACCAGCACCGCCCATAGCGGGCATGCCAAAGTGACCATAGATAAAGATATAGTTGGCAGGAATGTTAACCGCGAGTCCCACAAAGCCGATTACCATCGTTGGCAGAGTATATGAGATCCCTTCACTACAGCCTCTTAGTACTTGATAAAGTACAAATGCGGGGACGCCCCACATAAAGCCATTTAGGTACCCAATACCAAGTCGTGCCATTTCAGGCTCGAGCTCCATCATGGTGAAAATATTCTCAGCAAATGAGAGGAATAGCACCACACCTATGCTACCGATTATGGCAATATAAGCGCCTTGATAGGCCAAAGGTTGAATCGCTTTTTGATTGTCTGCACCATGGTGGTGAGCAAACACCGGTGTGAAGGCCATAAGTAGACCCTGAACAAATAGCAATGCTGGCAACCAAAGACTGGCACTGATAGCAACGGCAGCCATATCGACGGCAGCGACACGACCAGCCATGACGGTATCGATAAAGCCCATCATCGTTTGCGTGACTTGGGCAATTAACACAGGTAGCGCTAATTGGATTAAACGTTTGGCTTGAAAGCCAGAATGGTTCATGGGTACAGCCCTTAATATACTAATGAGAGATAATAATGTTTACAGGTATAGTTCAAGCAACGTGCGAAGTGTTGGCGATAGATAAGAAATCAGGCTTAAACACGCTACAAATCGCAATTGGGCCGGATTTGCGCGAGGGACTTTCACTAGGGGCAAGTGTCGCAAATAACGGTGTATGTTTAACAGTTACAAGAATTGAAGATGATAGGGTGTTTTTCGATGTAATGGAAGAGACCCTTAAGCTAACTAACCTGTCAAAACTGAGAGTTGGCTCACAGGTTAACATCGAGCGTTCATTAACCTTTGGTAGTGAGATTGGCGGGCACATTTTATCGGGCCATGTTCACACTTTGGCTGAGGTCGTTTTCGTCAGTGCAACCGAAGAGCATTATGACATTCGATTGAAAGTTGCACCTAAATGGATGAACTACATCTTGTACAAAGGTTTCGTTGGGGTGAATGGCTGTAGTTTGACGGTCGGAGAAGTGACTGATGACTCCTTTATGCTGCACTTAATTCCAGAAACGTTAAAGCTGACTAATCTTGGTGGTTATCAGAAAGGGGATATGATTAATATTGAAATCGATAGCCAAACTCAGGCGATCGTAGACACGGTTGAACGTGTATTAGCGAAGCGATTTGCCGAGTAAAATCGTTGCAGCAGTGAGGCTCGCTGCTGCGCCAATCTCAATGAGGGAAGGCAATCGTGACTAATAGATCTGCTCGTCGTCTGAGTCAATAAATAATTCAATCTTATGCTGGGCTTCATCCATGTGTAATCGCATGTGGATTGGGTTACAGCACACACGACAATCCTCATAATAATCTTGGTCGCCACAGGTGGCATCGATATTAATGTGTTGATGGTGCCCGCAGTGAGGACAGCTAATCGTCTTGTTGATGAATCGCATATTTACGCTCCCATAAAACCTACTGCACTTCGCCCTCCATCAACAGCAATCACCTGGCCTGTGATATAAGGCGCGCTAACTAAATGTGAAATAAGCTTGGCAATGTCTTCTGGCTGTCCAAGCTTCGCCAAGGGGATTGCACCTAAAACGGCTTGTTGCGATTCCATATTGGACTGTGCAGGCCAGAGAATTGCGCCGGGTGATACACCATTTACACGTATCTTGGGGGCAAGTTCTTGCGCCAATGACAGTGTCGCCATTTCAAGTGCAGCCTTTGATATAGAGTATAGTCCATGATCTTTTAGTGGGCGCTTACCGTGGATATCTAAAAGGTTAATCACGCAGCCATTATGTAATGCTAGTTGAGGTCTGAGTTTTTCAGCCAGTATATAAGGTGCGATAAGATTGGTCGCAAGCAGTTGCTGTGCTTTAGTAAAAGAGCTCTCGCCGATAGGGGTCGGATAGAAACAAGAGGCATTATTTATCAGAATCTCAAGGTCGATCTCTTGAGCTTCTATTTGTGCAATGAGTTCATTTAATGCGTTAGCGTTGGCTAAGTCGGCCTGAATCATGATTGCAGAGTCGGCACGCTTAGCGTTGAGTCTATTACACAGCGCTTGGGCTTCATCTACAGACTGTCCGTAGTGGATCACGATATTATAACCATCATCATGCAGTTGAATTGCAATCGCGAGTCCAATCCGTTTCGCTGCGCCGGTAACGAGTGCCCAAGTTGTCATATTTATATCACTTTCATATCAATTAGGTAGCGGGTAAAAGTAGTGGCAAAAAATAACCTTTGTTAGTTATTAGCCCTCTATAAATACATCATAGCCATAGCTTTAGCCTAATTGAAATGGGCTTTACTGATTTACTGCCGTTTAAAGTGGCTTAAACTTGGGGTTATGAGGGTTAATTTGTCGGCATCAAGGATGTTGTTCTCAACTACGTCTGTGCGATTGGTGCTCGCATCATGCTGTTGTTCCCCCTCTATTAGCGATTGCGACATTTGCACTAAAGCATTATTAAGTTCAGCTTTAAGCTGGGTAGCTACCGCTTGTTTGTCTATAACTAACACCGTCTCTACTAGGGTTATTTGCTCTGTGTGGTTGGGATCAGCTTGCAGAAGTGCTGTAGTAAACATCAATGTTTTAATCATCTGAATCTCCTTACATAAGTTGTCGCTATGCTAGGAGATAAACGTGAATAAACTGTGACATTAACTTGTTAGTTTCATTACATTTGCCCAAGGTTAATTAGGTGACTTGATAATAAAAACTAATATACTGGAAAACTTGCATCATCTAGTGGCAATCACTTAGAATTAGCGGCTTGCGCGCTGGAAAACACAGACCACTGTATGGTCTAGTCCCAGTAGCGCACACCCATACTTAATTTAAAACCAAGTGGCCCTACGTAGGGGTCACCACTGGAAAAGGAATAATCATGCCTGTAATTACACTTCCTGATGGAAGCAAACGTGAGTTTGCTAACCCTGTTTCTACTTTAGATGTTGCTGCTGATATTGGTCCTGGTCTTGCTAAAGCGTGTATCGCTGGTCGCGTGAACGGCGAACTAAAAGATGCTTGCGATATGATTGAAACCGATTCAGACCTTTCGATCATCACTGCTAAAGATGAAGAGGGTGTAGAAATTCTTCGTCACTCATGCGCTCACTTGCTTGGTCATGCTATTAAGCAACTGTTCCCAGAAACTAAGATGGCTATCGGTCCAGTGATCGATAACGGTTTCTACTATGACGTTGACTTAGATCATAAATTGACTCAGGAAGACATCGATGCGCTAGAAAAGCGCATGGCAGAACTTGCAAAGACTAATTACAACGTCGATAAGCGTGTTGTTAGCTGGCAAGAAGCCCGTGATACCTTCGAAGCGCGTGGCGAAAGCTACAAGATGGCAATTCTTGATGAGAACATCAGCAAAGATTCAACGCCAGCGCTATATCACCATGAAGAATATATCGACATGTGTCGTGGTCCTCACGTACCTAACATGAAATTCTGCCAAAACTTCAAGTTGATGAGTGTTGCGGGTGCCTACTGGCGCGGTAACTCTGACAACAAGATGTTGCAGCGTATTTACGGTACGGCTTGGGCTGATAAGAAAGCACTTAAAGTTCACCTTAACCGTCTTGAAGAAGCGGCTAAACGCGACCACCGTAAAATTGGTAAGCAGTTAGATCTATACCACATGCAAGAAGAAGCACCTGGTATGGTGTTCTGGCATAACGACGGCTGGAGCCTGTTCTTAGAACTTGAGAAGTTTATTCGTCAAAAGCTTGGCCAATACACTTATCAAGAAGTGAAAGGTCCATTGATGATGGACAGAGTATTGTGGGAACGCAGTGGTCACTGGGACAAGTACTCAGAAGCCATGTTCACTACGAACTCTGAAAACCGCGAATACGCAGTTAAGCCAATGAACTGCCCAGGTCACGTACAGATCTTCAATCAAGGTCTTAAGTCTTACCGTGACTTACCACTTCGTATGGCTGAATTTGGCTGCTGTCACCGTAATGAGCCATCGGGTTCACTACACGGCCTAATGCGCGTACGTGGCTTCACTCAAGATGATGCGCATATCTTCTGTACTGAAGAGCAAGTTCAGCAGGAAGTGAGCGCTTGTATCAAGATGGTTTACGATACATACGCTACATTCGGTTTTGAAAGCATCGTGGTTAAGCTATCGACTCGCCCTGAAAAGCGCATCGGTGATGATGAGATGTGGGACAGAGCTGAAGAAGCACTTAAACAAGCGCTGAAAGCTAACGACATCGAATTTGAAATCTTACCGGGTGAAGGTGCCTTCTACGGACCTAAGATTGAATTTACATTGCATGATTGTCTGGACAGAGCGTGGCAATGTGGTACAGTGCAGCTCGATTACGCACTGCCAGGACGTTTAGGTGCAACCTATGTTGCTGAAGACAATAGTCGTCAAACACCTGTTATGATCCACCGTGCGATTTTAGGTTCGCTAGAGCGTTTCTTGGGTATTCTAATTGAAGAGTACGCAGGTAAATTCCCAGCTTGGTTGTCACCAGTTCAAGTTGTTGTAATGAATATTACCGATAAACAGTCCGATTATGTGGATGAAGTCGTTAATTTATTCAAAGAACATGGAATTCGTGCAACTAAAGACTTGAGGAATGAGAAGATAGGCTTTAAAATACGCGAACATACCTTAAGGCGTGTGCCTTATCTATTGGTCGTTGGTGACCAAGAGATGGAAAATAAGGAAGTAGCGGTGCGTACCCGTGAAGGCGTTGACTTAGGTAAGATGCAAATCGAAGAATTTGCTACTAAGCTCAAGAACCAGATTTCGCTCCGTAGTCTCAATTTGTTGGAGGATTAGGTCATAAAGATCAAGAAAACAGCAGGGCGCCAGGCGGCCCCGAACAGAATCAACGAACTCATCGTTGGAGTATCTGAAGTCCGTCTAAACGGTTTAGATGGTGAGCAGTTAGGCATCTTAACTATTAAAGAAGCACAAGAAGTTGCTGATGAAGCAGGTGTAGATTTAGTAGAGATCAGTCCTAATGCTGAGCCGCCAGTTTGTCGTGTTATGGACTACGGTAAGTTCCTTTTTGATAAAGCTAAAGCTCAAAAAGAACAAAAGAAGAAGCAGAAAATTGTACAGGTGAAGGAAATTAAATTCCGTCCCGGTACAGACGAAAACGATTACCAGGTAAAACTACGCAACCTGACTCGTTTTCTAGAAGACGGCGACAAAGCGAAAGTAACGCTGCGTTTCCGTGGTCGCGAGATGGCTCACCAAAGCCTAGGTATGGATCTTTTGAACCGTATCAAAGCTGATTTGGAAGCAATTGCAGTCGTGGAGTCTTTCCCGAAAATGGAAGGTCGCCAAGCTGTTATGGTTCTAGCGCCGAAAAAGAAATAGTAAGGCAACCATAAAAAGTAGCAGGGGCCTGTTAAGGTTTCCTGCTCGCCTTGCGTTTTATTAATTGTCCCAATGCGGAGTTTTAGCAATGCCTAAAATGAAAACAGACAAGGGTGTACAAAAGCGTTTCAAGAAAACCGCTAATGGTTTCAAGCGCAAGCAAGCCCACTTACGTCACATTTTGACCAAGAAGAGCACTAAGCGTAAACGTCACTTACGTGCTAAATGTTTAGTAGCTAAGTCTGATGTGCCAGCAATTGCACGTCAACTACCATACGCTTAATTAGAGGAGTAAAGAACAATGCCTAGAGTTAAGCGTGGTGTAACCGCTCGTGCTCGTCACAAGAAAGTACTTAAATTAGCTAAAGGTTATTATGGCGCTCGTAGCCGTACTTACCGTGTTGCTGTTCAAGCAGTAACTAAAGCTGGTCAATATGCTTACCGTGACCGTCGTCAAAAGAAACGTCAATTCCGTCAACTATGGATTGCACGTATCAACGCGGCATCTCGTCAAAATGGCCTATCTTACAGCCGTTTCATTAATGGTTTGAAAAAAGCATCAATCGAAATCGACCGTAAGATCCTAGCTGACATCGCTGTTTTCGATAAAGTTGTATTCGCAACTTTAGTTGAAAAAGCAAAAGACGCTTTAGCTAAGTAATTAGTTTAGAATCTTTTGAAAAAGGGAGCCTTAGGGCTCCCTTTTTTTATTGTGAAATTCGCATCATATTCGATTGGTTTGACTAGCAATATTTAACAGTATCTAAAGACTTAGACCAGTTTAAGTTTCCAAAAAGTTTTACGCCTTGTATCTCTATTTTCCTAAGTATACAGGCACAAAAAAAGCAGGCTTAGCGCCTGCTTATTAATGTGAATAAGAAGTAAGGGTTACTTCTGTGCGTCTAAGTAACGCTCAGCATCAAGTGCTGCCATACAACCAGTGCCAGCAGAGGTGATAGCTTGGCGGTAATGTTGGTCCATCACATCGCCTGCAGCAAACACACCTTCGATACTGGTCTGAGTCGCATTGCCATCTAGACCGCTTTGGATCTTGATATAGCCATTGTTCATCTCTAACTGGCCATCAAACATTTCTGTGTTTGGCTTATGACCAATAGCAACGAATACACCAGCCACTTCAAGATCGTTAATGCTGCCGTCTTTTGTGCTCTTCATCTTAAGGCCCGTTACACCCATTTGATCGCCAACCACTTCGTCAAGTGTGTTGTCTAGGTGAAGGATGATATTGCCGTTTTCAACCTTGTCCATTAGGCGCTTGGTTAGGATCTTTTCACTACGGAAACTATCACGGCGGTGAATAAGGTGAACTTCTGATGCGATGTTGCTCAGATAAAGTGCCTCTTCAACGGCGGTGTTACCACCACCGATCACTGCAACTTTCTGGTTGCGGTAGAAGAAACCATCACAGGTCGCACAGGCAGATACGCCACGGCCTTTAAAGGCTTCTTCTGATTCAAGACCTAGGTACATAGCAGATGCACCCGTCGAGATGATGAGTGAGTCACAGGTAAACTCGCCGTTATCGCCTTTTAGCTGGAAAGGGCGAACATTCAAGTTCACTTCATTGATATGATCGAAAATGATCTCAGTTTCAAACTTTTCAGCATGTTTCTGCATGCGCTCCATTAATGCAGGACCGGTTAGATCTTCTGCATCGCCTGGCCAGTTTTCAACTTCAGTCGTCGTGGTTAACTGCCCACCTTGCTGCATCCCTGTGATCAATACAGGCTTTAGGTTTGCGCGCGCGGCATAAACTGCTGCTGTGTAGCCTGCTGGGCCAGAACCCAGAATAAGTAGTTCACAATGTCTAGCTTGGGTCATTAGTCTCTCCGTTCTTTAACGAATGCGGTACTGCAAGGGGAATCACTTCCTCTTGTTTTACGAATTGCTGCGATTGTATGGAATTTCAGGGGAGGGGTAAAGCTCTGTATTTGGCTTTAGGCTGGTTCTAGGGGAGTCATGCTTGTGATATTTAGTGGTTTTTATTGGGTTTAAGCTGCTCCTTATCACATTTTGGTTTATTCTATAGCGCAAAGATCGACAGTTGACTTGTTTGCGCGGCAAACCGTAAGAGTCAAATCGTATAAGCAAAGTAAAAGGAAGTGTTATGCGTATTACCGCGAATTTTGATAGTGGAAATATCGAAGTTATCAATTTAGATAATAAAGATGATGTGCAGCTAGCGATCCGTCCCGATGAAGGCGGTGAATTCTTTCAGTGGTTTAACTTTAAACTAGAAGGTGTGGTGGGTAACCAGTACACACTTAACATCGTTAATGCAGACAAAGCTTCTTACACTAAAGGTTGGGAAGGTTATCAAGCGGTAGCGACGTACGACAGACAGCACTGGTTTAGACTGCCGACCCAGTACAAAGAGGGGAAGCTGACGATTCAAGTCGATTTAGACTGTGATGCGATTCAGATTAGCTATTTTGCACCATACAGTTACGAGCGTCACCAAGATCTATTAGCTGCCGTTCAAGTGCACCCTCAAGTCAGTCTAGAACACTTAGGTCTAACCTTAGATGGTCGTGATATGACCTTAGTAAAAATTGGTGATGGTGATGAAGATAAAGCCAATATCTGGATCACAGCCCGTCAGCATCCAGGTGAGACCATGGCTGAGTGGTTGGTTGAAGGCCTGATAAACAATCTGCTTGATAGTGATTGTCCAACGGCTAAAGCGCTGCTAGACAAAGCAAACTTCTATATCGTACCAAACATGAACCCTGACGGAAGTGCACGTGGTCACCTGCGTACCAATGCCGTGGGAACCAACCTTAACCGTGAATGGAAGACGCCTTCGCTAGAGAAGAGCCCTGAAGTGCTTTACGTGGTTAATAAGATGAAAGAGACTGGTGTCGACCTTTTCTACGATGTGCACGGTGATGAAGGCTTACCGTACGTATTCTTAGCGGGTTGCGAAGGCGTTCCAGCCTTTAGCGAAAAAGACACTGCGATGCAAAAGGCATTTGTCGATGCGCTGTTGATGGCGAGCCCCGATTTCCAAGATGAATTTGGTTACGATAAAGACCAGCCTGGCCAAGCTAACTTAACCGTGGCCTCGAACTGGGTCGCTCATACCTTTGGTTGCCTCTCAAATACTCTAGAGATGCCGTTCAAAGACAATGCTAACATGCCTGATCTAATGGCTGGCTGGTCACCAGAACGTTGTATTTATCTGGGTGAAGCCTCATTAATTGCAATGAACGCAGTGATTGATAAACTTAAATAAGTGATTGGGATAAACTAAGAGGTAGCCAATGGCATTAGTTAATTGTCCTAGCTGTAATAAACGTATTTCGAGTATGGCGAAAGAGTGCTCATATTGTAAGGCGAGTATATCGTCGGATAATGAGAGCCATAAAGTGATAAGCCATATTAAGCGTTCGAATCAGCTAATGAATCAGAGCTTTTTAGCGCTGACCCTGTTTATTGGTGGCGTAGTGACTTGGTTTTGGGGGGGAGAACCCGCTGAAGGCTTGCGAGCCAATGTTGCAGTGGGTGCTTTTTCACTGGGTTTTGTTGGCTACTTAATAACTCGAATCCAGATCGTTTTGCATAAACGGAAGAAAGTATGACCGACATTAATAAAGTTATCGATGAAATGCCCACAGAGGTTTATCAACGTCTACTGAGCGCCGTTGAACTGGGTAAATGGGAAGATGGTACCGTATTAACTGCTGAGCAGCGTGCATCGACTCAACAAGTGGTGATGCTCTATCAAGCGAGAAGACTGAAGCAGACCGATCACTTCACCATCAACAGTGAAGGTCAGGTCAATGAACTGACTAAGTCTGAGCTAAAAAAGCAGTTTAAAGGTGAATCTATTGCTGAGTTTAAGCAAGAAGAGCTTTAATTACTGATATCAGGATTCTTTATACGAATAAAAAGCCCGCGACGATTATTACCGTTGCGGGCTTTTATTTTGTGATAATTAATCTGATGTTAGCTCACCAGCGATAGAGCGCTTCATTGCTGCACGAATTTCTTCTGGATTCAAATCGGTAGACAATAAGTAGTGCAGTTTAGTCAGCGCCGCTTCTGTTGTCATATCATAGCCGCTAATCACACCGGCCTCAGCAAGAGCATTGCCTGTTGCATAGCCGTCCATATTGACTCGACCTTGCATACATTGAGTTAGGTTAACCAGTACGATGCCGCGTTCGTGGGCATCTTTTAGCGTTTTTAGTAACTCAGGAGTCTGTGGCGCATTACCAACACCAAAAGTTAATAAGATAAGGGCTTTAACTGGTTGCTGAAGAATATTAGCAAAGATCTCGGTGTTAATTCCTGGGTAGAGTGTTACAACACCAATTGGCTGAGGACTGATCTTGGCGATTTTGAGTGGCAAATTAGGATCTATTACGGCGCGCTTACCTGCGTGCCAACGGATCTTAATTCCAGCCTCTAACAGCAGTGGGAAGTTGGGCGATGCAAAGGCATTGAAGCCATCAGCATGAGCTTTTGTCGTACGATTACCACGAAAGAGTTTGTTATTGAAGAACAAACAAACTTCGGCAACAGGGTAGTTGGCTGCAATATACAGGGCATTGAGTAGGTTGGTTTGACCATCTGATCTAAGCTGAGCGAGGGGGATTTGCGAACCGGTAACGATGACTGGCTTTTGTAAGCCTTGTAACATGAAGGAGAGGGCTGAAGCGGTAAATGCCATGGTGTCAGTACCATGAAGGATCACAAAGCCATCATACTTGTCATAATTGGCCTTAATGTCATCGGCGATCATCTGCCAATGAGTCGGCTTCATATTTGACGAGTCAATCAGCGGTGTATATTCACTTATTACAAAATCAGGCATCTCTTCATGGTAAAACTCAGGCATTGCTTTGACGCAGCCAGTAAGGAAATCGGCAACAGGGGCAAAACCGTGTTCGGTCTTTTGCATACCAATGGTACCGCCAGTGTAGGCTACATAGATAGATCGTTTAGTCATTTGATTTTGTATTTTAGTTCTGGTTTAAATCACGATGCAGAGATTATATACCCAAACTGAATATAGGTGCAGGTAATAAGGCGTAATAATCCCCTGTAAGGCGCACAAAAATGTGGTTCCGGTAAGCTAACACGTTAAATATTCTAAATGGTAGATTACGGGGTTGAAACTAGATGTAGCAAACTTGCTACAAGCTACATGTTTAGCATCATGATTAGTGATAGCTGAAGTAGCTGGCTGTTTTACAATAAAAAAGCCCAGCGTTTGCTGGGCTTGCTTATTTTACTAACCGCTATCTTAAATGAGGGTTAGTAATTGCAGGTATCACAGTAGAGATAAACGCCATTTGGATCGTCAAACGCTTTAAACTCCTCTATCACACCAGACCATTGTGCTAGCACAGATTCAAGTACGCTAGACTGAGCTAAACTCTGTGGCAGATAGCTTGCCGCTGAAGCAAATACCTCTTGAATGAATTGTTCTTGAGGCGATAGCTCTCGCTCAATCACCTCGGTATCGAAGGAGTCGAGTGACGCCATTTCTGCAGCTTTAGTTACTGCATCTTGAAGTTCACCTAAATCATCCACAAGACCCAGCTCAAGTGCCTCACGGCCTGTCCAAACTCGACCTTGTGCAATGTCATCAACATAATCAAGTGTCATATCTCGCTCTTTTGCCACAAGCGAAATAAAGTCGAGGTAACCACGCTCGATATGACGCTGGATTATCTCCTTTATTTGAGGTGTGAGGCCTTTAGTAACTGAGAAGCCCGCCCATTCAGAAGTGCCGACACCATCGGTGTATACCCCAATACTGGCAAGAGACTCTTCAAAAGTCGTTACCATACCGAAGATCCCAATAGAGCCAGTAAGGGTCGTTGGCGTTGCGTAGATATAGTCGGCGCTGGCCGAGATCCAATATCCACCCGATGCGGCGTAACTGCCCATACTGACAATCACCGGCTTGTTGGCTGCTTTTAATGCTAGCACTTCTTGCCTGATCTGCTCAGACGCAAAAGCGCTACCACCAGGGCTATCGACACGAAGCACGACCGCCTTAACTGAGTCATCAAAGCGGGCTTTTCTGAGCAGTTTAGAGGTACTCTCTCCACCAATTTGGCCTGCAGGTTGTGAGCCATTAAGGATATTCCCTTTGGCGACAACGATACCGACTTTGTCATTAAGTGATAAAGAAGGGAAGGTCTTAGCGATAGATAGGTAATCATAAAAGTCGATATGCTTAAAAGAATCTCCATCGGTAGACTTACCAACAGCGTCAACCATGGAAAGCCTAAACTCTTCAGCAGTTTTTAGCCCGTCAACCCACTTCATATTAAGTGCCATCTCTGATGAGTTACCACCGGCTCTATCAAGTTGGGCCAGATAATCATTAGCACTCAGCGCCAAGGTGTCACTATCGATGCCGCGATTCGCCGAGACGGTATCGGCATAGCTTTGCCATAGATCGTTCAATAGCACTAAATTCGCTTCTTTCGCCGCATCAGACATATCATCGCGGATAAAAGGTTCCACTGCAGATTTGAATGTCCCCACTCTGAAGACGTGAGCATTGATCTTTAACTTCTCTAATGCAGACTTAAAATAGAGGCGGTAGCGGCCTAGGCCTTCAATCTCAACACTGCCTTGAGGGTTTAAATAAATTTTATCGGCAAAGCTGGCAAGAAAGTATTGGTTTTGCCCATACCAGTTCGCGTTTGCCACCACTGTTTTACCTGTCGCTTTAAATGAATCGATAGCATTACCAATCGATTGCAGCTTACTAATCCCAGTGCCTTGTAACATGTCAAGATCTAACACTATTTGACTGATACGCTTGTCAGATGCTGCATTGTTAATGACTAATAACACGTCTGAAAGCAAGATCTCACCACTTCCGTCAGCTTCCCCGCCACTTTTCATCGCCGCTTCAATAGGGTCGACTTGGCGCTTTTGATCAACAATAACCCCTGAAAGATTCAGTACTAGTGCGGCGCCATCTTCCACTTTAATACCATCGTCTGCTGTGAGACTCACTATGATAACGGCAATCACGCCAAAGAAAATCAGATTAAGAAAAAGCTTCCTTAGTCCATTGACGGTATTCCAAATAAGGAGGAACATCCTTTTAAATATTGAGGGTTTAGTGGACATCTGCCACTCCTATATAGCGTAGTTGCCATAATGCTAACTGAAATCTTGCTTGAAAGGAAAACTCAATTGTAAAGGAATCTATTCATACACTTATTGAGCTTATTCTTTACACAGGGTATGCTGGATTGAATCACTTGTTTAAAAAGGATGTTTGAATGTCGTTTCCGCATTTATTAGAACCCTTAGATCTGGGATTTACTCAGTTAAAAAACCGCGTATTGATGGGATCAATGCACACTGGTTTAGAAGAGGAAAAGGGCGGCTTTGAGAAACTGGCAGCGTTTTATAAAGAACGCGCACTGGGTGGCGTAGGCTTAATCGTTACCGGTGGCATATCACCTAATTTACGTGGTCGCCTAGCACCGAATGCCTGCCAACTGAGTTTTCCTTGGCAAGTAAAGAAACACACGATAGTGACAAAGGCTGTGCATGAGGCTGGCGGTAAGATCTGCATGCAGTTACTGCACGCAGGACGTTACGGATATCATCCGTTTTCAAGCGCACCGAGTAAGATAAAATCACCTATTACCCCGTTTACTCCTTCGGCGATGTCGACAAGGCAGGTCGCTTGCACGATTAAGGACTATGCCACCAGCGCGGCTTTAGCTAAGAAGGCGGGATATGATGGTGTCGAAGTGATGGGCAGCGAAGGTTATTTGATTAATCAATTTATCAGCTCACGTACCAATAAACGAACCGATAAGTGGGGAGGAGAATTTGAACATCGCGCCCAGTTCCCGCTCGAGATTGTTAAACAAATTCGGGCTAAGGTCGGCTCTGAATTTATTATTATCTTTAGACTGTCGATGCTTGATCTTGTGGATAATGGCTCCACTTGGGAAGAGGTGGTTCAACTCGCCAAATGGCTTGAGCAGGCAGGTGTTACCATTATTAATACCGGTATTGGCTGGCACGAAGCAAGGGTACCGACGATTGCCACGAGTGTGCCGCGCGGCGCATTTGTTTGGGTAACTGAGCGACTGATGAAAGAGATGTCAATTCCGCTGATCGCGACTAACCGTATTAACACACCAGAAATCGCCGAGCATATTATCTCATCGGGTCAGGCGGATATGGTGTCGATGGCTCGTCCATTCCTCGCCGATCCTGAGTTTGTAAATAAGGCTGCAGCCAACACGCCGGAGCTTATCAATACCTGTATTGGTTGTAATCAGGCATGTCTTGACCACACCTTCTCACTAAAACGCGCTACATGTCTTGTTAACCCAAGAGCGTGTTATGAAACTGAGCTTAACTTTACTCCGACACAAAACAAGAAGCGAATCGCGGTGATGGGTGCGGGTCCTGCTGGAATGGCATTCTCTATCTATGCTGCGAGTCGTGGCCATGAGGTAGTGCTGTTTGAGGCTAAAGCGGAAGTGGGCGGCCAGTTTAACCTTGCACGCAAAATACCGGGTAAAGAGGAGTTTAACGAAACCATTCGTTATTTCCTCAATCAAATAAAACTGCATAAGGTGGAGCTGCGTTTAAATACTCGTCTCGATGCTAGTGTCGTCCGTGATGAGAAGTTTGATGACATCGTGATCTCTTCTGGCGTTAAACCAAGGCCTATCGATTTACCCGGTTTTGACAATCCAAGGGTGGTCGATTATCAAAAGGTTCTGACTGGCGAAGTACAAATTGGCCAAAAGGTTGCACTTATTGGCGCGGGTGGTATTGGTTTCGATATGGCTCATTTCCTATGTGAGTCTGAGTCTTCAACGCTCGACCTAAACCGCTGGTTAAAACAGTGGGGAATTGATAAAGACTATAAAGAACCTGGTGGTTTGACTGAGCCTGCGGCGGAAGAAAAGCATCGCCAAGTGTATTTACTGCAACGCAAAACGACCAAGATGGGTAAGGGCTTAGGTAAAACGACTGGATGGATCCATCGTTCAGTGCTGAAGCAACATCAAGTCGTGATGAAAACGGGCGTCAGCTACGAGAAATTTGATGAGCAAGGTTTACATATTAAGGTAGAGGGCAAAGCCGAGGTGCTTGATGTCGATAATGTCATCTTATGCGCTGGCCAAGTATCAAATACTGAGCTTGTAGATGAGATGAAGTCTACCGGCATTCCTGTCCATCTTATTGGAGGCGTAGACGTGGCTGCCGAGCTCGATGCTAAACGCGCTATCCGTCAAGGTGCGGAGTTAGCTATCGCACTCTAAGCACCAAGTTTGAACAATCAGAAAACCTGCTTTAGTTTTTGACTGAGCAGGTTTTTTATTGGCCATTTTTATTGTGATGCGATTTCTGATGCTATTAAGTTTGGTGTCAAATTGATTTTTTGGGCCAGTCTATTCGACAGAAGCAGAGATCTTGTTTCCCAACAGCTAATTAGTCTATATTCAAAGTAAAAATTCACACTTCCTTCACGCTCGGTCTATTATGGTTTCAACATAATATCCAGCACGAAAAGTAGTATGTACTACAGTATTAATTCATAGAGGAAATAATGACATGAGAAAAGTATTATTAGTAAGTGCATTAATCTTTGCATCATCAAGTGTATTCGCAGCTCAAACAAGTGAGCCACAGGGCGGTTTCATTGGCCCTAGTAATGTCAGTGTGAAAACAGTTGCAGTTGCTTTAGATGCCAAGGATGACACGCCTGTCGTATTAACGGGTTACATCGTGGCTAGCTTGGGTGATGAAGCTTACAAGTTTAAAGATGAGACCGGAGAAGTCATCGTTGAAATTGATGATCGTGACTGGAATGGCGTTGAAGCGACTCCTGAAACCAAGGTCGTGCTAGAAGGTGAGGTCGATAGCAGCTGGTCTTACACACAAATTGATGTAGATACGGTTAAATTAGCAAAATAGCAGTGTATTGACTTAGGTTGTAATGATTGGGCTTTGCAATGTAAGTTCCAAGCTAATTTAATAAATCTATTAGACCAGTAGTATTTGCTACTGGTCTTTTTGTTTTCAATTTTTAGGATGAGATCTGTAGTTTAACAGGAGCACTTTCTAATAAGTGTTAGAGCATCAGTTGTTCTGTTGCGGTAACTTGCTGGCAATATGCCAGTCGGTGTCTAATACCATCTAAATATTGAGAGGCTTGATTATCAACTAAATACCAATAAGAGCTTGTTTGTTCAGGGGTTTGATTAAAGAACATGAGTTCGCATTCTAGAAGCTTTTCTTGGGTTGAGCGATGTATCCAGGATTCGATGGGACTTGTCGCTAAATAATTCAGTAACATTAGGTTTGTTTCCCGTTGCTTCTTATCTTGGTTCAATTTGGACACTGTTTGTTCGCGCAATTGTTTAAGTAATATAAAAGGGCATTGATCTATGTATTGACCCTTATTTAGCTCAGCATTATTGTCTAGTTCTTGAAATGCATCTGGTTGGGCTAAAATCAACTCAGGCCAGTTAAGCTTGTTGTTAGGTAAACCTAATGCAATACGACGCTCTCCGAGCCAATTGTGAACCATGCAAGGTAAGTGAACATCCGTTGCCATGGTCAATTCCCGTTTAAGACTTGGCAATAGCGACATACGCTTCACGTCTAACTGATCCGCAACGTTTGCCATCAATACAGTAGTTACCAGTCCTGTTGATGGCCAACAGTTAAGCTCTTTTTCTAATGACTCTGCTATCTCAATCAATTGCCGAGTTAATGCCTGCAACTCATTATCAGTAAAAGGAGCTGACACCACAAAAGGGCACTGGGAGCCAGCAAATGGGCCATTGCTGATATTGATAAGCGCACTGTTTTTTGAATCGGGCTGGCTGAGTGACTTTGTACCGTTAAAAATGAAGGTGACGCCAGTTGGCGGAAGTTGCCAATCTCCTTTTGCATTACCTATGATGGTGACGTTGTTTAATAGGGATAAAAGCTGTGTTGAATTGTCTGTTTGCATACTAACCTTCATTAAATCCTTTTGTCGGTTATTATACCCAGCAGAGTAAGAAATGCTCGTTTCGGCTGACTTTGATTTTTTTATTGCAGAAAAGTGAGGGATATCGATATGTTAAGTGCCAATATCCCTGATGGGTAAACGGCTAAGCTAGTCAACACGTTATATTTAGATGTAACTAAATCCCTTTGGTAATCGCTGATTTATCGTCAGGCACGCGTACCACCATCTCAGCACCATTTGCTGAAAGCGCCAAGTCAATATCCCCATCGGGAATGCAGCAGCAGGGGAGGCACTCATCAGTTTCTAATGTGACAAGTGGCTCACGGATATAGCTGACCTTACCTGTCTTTACTTTTGTCTTGCACTGGCCACAATAGCCACTGCGGCATTCAGAGAATATCTTTACTCGCTTTTGTTCAAGCGCCTCAAGCAAGGTTAAGTGTTGCTGATTAAATAGCAACACAGGCATGCCTTGAAGGCTCACAATCGGAGCCTTCTTAAAGCTTGCTTGACTAAAGTCCTGTGGCTTATAGGTCAAAGTCTGAAAACTCATCGTCATCGATAGAAGAGTCGATTTGACCCACAAGGTAAGAAGACACTTCTACTTCTTGTGGCGCAACTTGTACAGAATCACTCTCTAACCAGTTCTTCATCCACGGTAGTGGGTTGCTCTTCTCTTCATAAGGTGATGCTAGGTTCACCGCTTTCATACGCTCGTTGGTAATGTATTCAACATACTGACAAAGGATGTGTTCGTTAAGACCGATCATCGAGCCGTCTTTGAATAGGTATTTAGCCCACTCTTTTTCCTGCTCAGCGGCTTTTACGAAGATATCGATAGCAATCTGTTCACACTCTTTGGCAATTTCAGCCATTTCAGGATCGTCTTTGCCACCTTGCATGATCTTCAAAATATGCTGAGTGCTGTTAAGGTGAAGCGCTTCGTCACGAGCGATAAGACGAATAATTTTTGCGTTACCTTCCATCACCTTGCGCTCTGCGAACGCAAACGAGCATGCGAAGCTGACGTAGAAACGGATCGCTTCTAGTACGTTAACCGACATCATACATAGATAGAGCGCTTTCTTGATTTCACGTTTAGTGACTTCAACTACTTCGCCATTAATCTCATGTCGGCCTTCGCCCATTAGATGATAGGCCTGGCTCAATTTGATCAGATGGTCGTAGTAGTTAGCAATATCACTTGCGCGCTTTAAGATCTCTTCGTTTTGCACAATATCATCAAACACGATTGAAGGATCGTTAACGATATTACGAATAATATGAGTGTATGAGCGCGAGTGAATCGTTTCTGAGAACGACCATGTTTCAATCCAGGTTTCTAGTTCTGGCAATGAGACTAAAGGCAAGAAGGCAACGTTTGGTGAACGGCCTTGGATTGAATCAAGCAGTGTTTGATACTTAAGGTTTGAGATGAAAATATGCTTCTCATGCTCAGGCAGTGCCGCATAATCGATTTTATCACGGCTAACATCGACTTCTTCCGGGCGCCAGAAAAAGGAAAGTTGCTTTTCGATCAGCTTTTCGAATACTTCATACTTTTGTTGATCGTAACGTGCGACGTTAACTGACTGCCCAAGAAACATTGGCTCAAGCAGTGCATTATTAGGTGTTTGACAAAATGTAGAATAGGCCATTTTTCTATCTTCCGATAATGGGGGCGAGGCCCCCTTAAATTAACGTTTAATACTAATGATTAATATCTTGGGTTAGATCTTACATGCGCCGCCAGCGCAACTGTCATCTTCTTTCTCAATGGCAGTGATATCGTCATGACTATCTGAAGCTCCATCACGAGTATTGTGATAGTAAAGTGTCTTCACACCATATTTGTAAGCGGTTAACAGGTCTTTCAATAGTACCTTCATAGGTACTCTGCCACCCTCAAAACGGGTAGGATCATAGTTGGTGTTGGCAGAAATCGACTGATCGACGAATTTCTGCATTAAACCGACTAACTGTAAATAACCTTCGTTACCAGGCATTTGCCACAATAGCTCATAGCTATACTGGTATTTTTCAAAGTCAGGTACCACTTGCTTTAGCTGACCGTCTTTACTCGCCTTAACGCTGATCAGACCGCGAGGTGGTTCGATACCGTTAGTTGCATTAGAGATCTGTGAAGAGGTCTCTGATGGCATTAGCGCAGAAAGCGTTGAGTTACGAAGACCGTGAGTCTTGATCTCTTCACGTAACGTTTCCCAATCAAGATGTAATGGCTCATCACAAATTTTGTCAAGATCACGCTTATAGGTATCAATAGGTAAAATACCTTTCGCATAGGTGGTCTCGTGGAACGCTGGACATGCACCTTGCTCTTGAGCAAGCTTCATAGACGCTTTCAATAGGTAGTATTGAATCGCTTCGAATGTCTTATGAGTAATGCTATTGGCTGAGCCGTCTGAGTAGCGAACACCTTCTTTAGCTAGATAGTTTGCAAAGTTAATTACACCTATACCAAGCGTACGGCGGTTCATCGATGCTTTCTTCGCAGAGATGATTGGGTAATCTTGATAATCCAATAGATTATCGAGCGCACGTACTGCAAGGTCGGCTAATGGTTCTAGCTCTTCAAGTTTCTTAATCGCGCCTAAGTTAAGTGCCGAAAGCGTACAAAGTGCGATTTCGCCATCAGGGTCGTTAATATTATTTAACGGCTTAGTTGGCAAGGCGATCTCTAGGCACAAGTTAGACTGTCGGACTGGTGCAACTTTAGAGTCAAATGGACTGTGAGTGTTGCAGTGATCGACGTTTTGAATGTAGATACGCCCAGTTGAGGCACGCTCCTGCATCATTAGCGAGAATAACTCTACCGCCTTAATTTGCTTCTTACGAATGCTGTTGTCGGCTTCATATTTAAGGTAGAGACGCTCAAACTCCTCTTGATCTTCGAAGAATGCATCATACATACCTGGAACATCAGATGGACTAAACAGGCTGATCATGCCGCCTTGAATTAGACGCTGATACATCACCTTGTTAATTTGTACGCCATAGTCCAAATGACGAATACGGTTATCATCAACACCACGGTTGTTCTTAAGGACTAATAGTGATTCAACTTCTAAGTGCCACATTGGATAGAAGAGGGTCGCAGCACCACCGCGTACGCCGCCTTGAGAGCACGACTTAACCGCAGTTTGAAAATATTTATAAAAAGGTAAGCAACCGGTGTGGAATGCTTCGCCGCCGCGAATAGGGCTGCCCAGAGCGCGAATACGGCCCGCATTGACACCAATACCAGCACGCTGAGACACATACTTAACGATCGATGAAGCTGTAGCATTTATCGAGTCTAAGCTGTCTCCGCACTCAATTAGTACACATGAGCTGAACTGGCGTGTAGGCGTGCGTACACCAGCCATAATTGGCGTAGGCAGGGAAATTTTAAAAGTCGAAGTTGCGTCATAGAAATCTTTAACGTATTTCAGGCGCGTCTCTTTTGGATATTTAGCGAATAGGCAAGCCGCAACCAAGATATAAAGGAATTGGGCACTTTCATAGATCTCGTGGCTAACACGGTTTTGAACCAGATACTTACCCTCTAGCTGCTTAACCGCGGCATAAGAGAAGTTCATATCACGCCAGTGATCGATATAGCTATCGAGCATGTCGAGCTCTTCACGGCTGTAATCTTCAAGGATATGCGAATCATACTTGCCTAACTCAACCAGCTTAACAACATGTTCGTATAGCTTAGGCGGCTCAAATTGACCAAAGGCTTTCTTACGCAAGTGGAAGATAGCTAATCGTGCAGACAGGAACTGGTAATCGGGTGATTCTGGTGAAATCAGATCCGCTGCGGCTTTAATGATAGTCTCGTGGATGGCTTCAGTCGGAATACCGTCGAAAAACTGTAGGTGTGAGCGTAGCTCAACTTCAGAAACAGAGACGTTGTTGAGTCCTTTTGCCGCCCATTCAATAACGCGATGGATCTTCTCGAGATCGATAATTTCACGTTCGCCACTACGCTTGGTGACTGTCATATTGCTATTCATTAACGATAAACCTTGGTTTTTATATTTATGAAAGTGACCTGTTTAGGTACACCGTACGTTTCCCTGTAAACAAACAGATTTTAACCGAAAACCGGAGAGTTCCTTTTGTTGACACAAACGACTAAATAGTGCCTAACTTTGTCACTCACACACTATATATGGTGTTTTGAGATTCAATAGCTACAAGATAGTGAGGTTCTTGGTTTTTTGCAAGTGGGAATTTAGGGGACAAGTTGTGGATATCTTGAGGATAATTGAACCTGTTAGTAACGGCTAACCGCTAAGGCTTGTTTTGCTTTGACTTCCTTAATATGCAAGATTATTTAAACAGATAAAAATGATCTGTGAGATCGCCACTTAGTTGAGCGATCTAAACAGATCATTTTGATGACTTGGGAACCAGTTTTAGCTATTGCTTAAACACTGCTCAGATTTTTATTGCAACGCTTTTAAGCTTGCTGTGCGATGTTGAAAAAATCGGCCAAATGATCGCCAGTTTCGAAGCTGAGATCCGCTGGCCAGCTATGGATGTCGTCTTCGTGACTAATATAACCCCATAGGGCAAGGCCTGAGATCATATTTGTCGCCTTTGCTGCGACGAGATCGCGCTCAGCATCGCCTAGATAAAGAATATGTTCGGGTAAAACATTCAGTTGTTGGGCAGCTAAAAGCATCGGTGCCGTATGGGGTTTAGCATATAGGGTGGTATCGCCACTGATCACTGCCGGCATGTTTGCCGTTAGCCCAAGCCTATTTAGAAGTGGTCTTGAGAATCGTGCAGGTTTATTGGTCACCACACCAAAAGGAATGGAGAGTCGCTGGAGTGTGTCCAGTAGCCTATCTAGTCCTTCAAATAGACTGCAGTCATCACCGTTTATCAATTCATAGTTATCAAACAGTAGCTGTTGCATGACAGCAGTGTTCTGTTCGTCAATATTAGGAAGTGCAGCCTTAATCATGGCGATACTGCCATGTGAAGCACTGGCACGGATCTGCTCGAACGGTACGCGAGGATGCCCCCGAGATTCTAAACTGATATTTAGCGCCTCAATCATGTCCGGCGCGGTATCGGCGAGCGTGCCATCGAGATCGAATAACACGCCTTTAATGTTAAATGCTTCCGCCTTAGTCATGTTTCACCGTAGCAATCATGTAGTTCACATCAAGACTCTTGGTGTATCTAAAGATATCTGTAATGGGGTTATAGGTGATCCCCACGGCATCTTGACAGAAAAGCTCGGAATGTTCGGCTAAATTAATGAGCTCGGATGGCCTGATAAACTTATTATGATCGTGGGTGCCAATAGGTAACATCTTTAATAGATACTCAGCCCCTAAAACCGTCTCAATATAGGCACGAAGGTTACGGTTAATGGTTGAGAAAAAAACATAACCACCGGGTTTGACCATATCTGCACAAGCCTGAATAACTGAACTTGGGTTAGGGACATGCTCAAGCATTTCCATACAGGTCACGACATCATATTGGCCACGATGTTCATTTCGATGGGCTTCGGCGGTGTTCTTAATGTAGTTAATCTCTACCCCAGTTTCTAAAGCGTGGAGTCTGGCAACATCTAAAGGCTCTTCCCCCATATCGAGGCCAGTGACATGGGCGCCGAGTCTTGCCATGCTTTCAGATAAAATACCGCCACCGCAACCGACATCCAGTACCTGTTTACCGAAAATGCCACCAGCGGTTTGATCGATATAATTAAGGCGTAATGGATTTAAGTTGTGCAGAGGCTTAAATTCGCCTTTAGGATCCCACCAAGTAGCGGCCATCTTTTCAAACTTCGCGATCTCTTGTGGATCAACATTGTTATGTGTTTGCACTTTAATTACCTCACAGTGACAAATCCGTATTTAGCCCAGATTATAATGAATAGTGGCAAGAAACAAACAAGTTATGATTTTGTGGAACAATGTGGTGGATTATTGCGCCTATGCCTTGATTTTAATCAAGTGAATTGAGTTTATCTGGTTATTTAAAATGAATCGATATTTGGGTCTAGCGCCATTAAATAACTGTGTTAGAATGCCAAATCACGTTTTCAAGCTTAGCTATTTTAGGAAAAAGAAATAGCTCGCTAAATTTCAGGGGATCGAGCAGTTTATGACTGATCTGGCTTCATCTATAACACCAATTAATATTGAAGACGAATTAAAGAATTCATACTTAGATTACGCTATGAGCGTGATCGTTGGCCGCGCACTGCCTGACGTTCGAGACGGCCTAAAGCCAGTACATCGCCGCGTACTGTTCGCGATGAATGAATTGAAGAACGACTGGAACAAGCCTTATAAAAAGTCTGCCCGTGTCGTTGGTGACGTAATCGGTAAATATCACCCACACGGTGATACAGCGGTTTATGACACTATTGTTCGTTTGGCTCAACCGTTTTCTATGCGTTATCCGTTAATCGATGGTCAAGGTAACTTTGGTTCTGTCGATGGCGACGCTGCAGCTGCAATGCGTTATACCGAAATCCGTATGGACAAGTTGGCGCACCAGCTATTAGCTGACTTAGACAAAGAGACGGTCGATTTCGTCCCTAACTATGACGGCACAGAATTTATTCCTGCGGTTTTACCAACCCGAATTCCTGCACTATTAGTCAATGGTTCATCGGGTATTGCGGTTGGTATGGCGACTAACATTCCGCCACACAACCTAAATGAAGTGATCAGTGGCTGTTTAGCGCTAATCGAAGACCCTGCGCTGTCAATTGAACAATTGATGGAGCACATCCCAGGTCCGGACTTCCCAACAGCTGCAATTATCAACGGTCGTAAAGGCATTATCGATGCTTATAAGACGGGTCGTGGTCGCGCCGTTATGCGTGCTCGCGCTGATATTGAAGAAGAGAATGGCCGTGAGCGTATTATTGTTCATGAGATCCCTTATCAAGTTAACAAAGCACGTCTGATTGAAAAGATCGCCGAGCTTGTAAAAGATAAGAAGATTGAAGGTATTAGTGGTCTACGTGATGAATCAGACAAAGACGGTATGCGTATCGTTGTCGAGATTAAGCGTGGCGAAGTGGGTGAGGTTGTACTTAATAACCTTTACGCACAAACTCAAATGCAGTGCTCTTTCGGTATCAACATGGTTGCACTGACCAATGGTCAGCCAAAACTGTTTAATCTTAAAGAGATGCTAGAGTGCTTTATCCTTCACCGTCGTGAAGTGGTCACACGCCGCACCGTATTCGAATTACGTAAGGCACGCGAAAGAGCACATATTCTTGAAGCATTAGCCGTTGCACTGGCTAACATTGATCCGATCATTGCCTTGATCAAAGCCTCTCCAACCCCAGCAGAAGCGAAAGTTAAGCTAGTTGCGCAGGGATGGGAACTTGGCCACGTTAAAGGCATGCTTGAAAAAGCAGGTGATGATGCGGCTCGTCCAGAGTGGTTAGAGCCAGAGTACGGTATTCGTGACGATAAGTACTACCTAACTGAGCAGCAAGCTCAAGCGATTCTAGAACTACGCTTACACCGTCTAACGGGTCTAGAGCATGACAAGATCATCGCTGAGTACGAAGAGCTTCTTGAAATTATCGCAGCACTATTGTTAATCCTTAGCAGTCCACAGCGCTTGATGGAAGTGATTAAAGAGGAACTTGAAGAAGTTCTTACCAACTTTGGTGACGAACGTCGTACTGTGATCAATGCTAATGAAGTTGATATGAGTCTTGAAGATCTTATTAACGAAGAAGACGTAGTGGTTACGCTTTCACACCTAGGTTATGCAAAGTATCAAGCACTAACTGATTACCAAGCACAGCGCCGTGGTGGTAAGGGTAAGGCTGCAACTAAGGTGAAAGACGAAGATTTCGTTGAAAAGTTATTGGTTGCGAACACCCACGACACCATCTTGTGCTTCTCTGACTTTGGTAAGATGTACTGGCTTAAGGTATATCAATTGCCGTTGGCTAGCCGTACGGCCCGTGGTCGTCCAATTGTTAACTTATTACCATTGGCTGAGGGTGAACGTATTACTGCGATTCTACCTGTACGTGAATATGCTGAAGACAAGTACATCATCATGGCTACCTCTCACGGTACTGTGAAGAAGACAGCCTTGACTGCTTATAGCAACCCACGTGCAAACGGCATCATTGCGGTCAACCTGAAAGATGGTGACCAATTGATTGGTGTTGATATTACCGATGGTAATGACGATATCATGCTGTTCTCGAACGAAGGTAAAGTGGTTCGCTTTAACGAGAAAGCCCGTAGCTCTGAAACAGGTGAAGTTAAAATTGATCCTGAAACAGGCGAAGAAATTATCGCATTACGTGCAATGGGACGTACTGCAACGGGTGTTCGTGGTATTAAGCTTGAAGATGGCCAAACCGTTGTATCGCTAATCGTACCTAAGGGCGATGGCGCTATTTTGACGGTAACGGAAAACGGTTACGGTAAGCGTACCGAATTAGCTGAATACCCTGCTAAGAGCCGTGGTACTAAGGGTGTGGTTTCTATTAAGGTTAGCGAGCGTAACGGTGCCGTTGTTGGTGCTGTACAAGTTGGCGGCAATGATGAAATCATGCTGATCAGTAACAAAGGTACTTTGGTTAGAACACCAGCAGAAGGCGTTTCGACTATTGGTCGTAATACTCAAGGTGTCACCATCATCCGCACAGCTGAAGATGAAAAAGTAGTTGGTCTACAGCGTATCGATGAAATTCAAGCGCCTGAAGTTGAGCTTGATGAAGAGGGTAACCCAATCATCGTTGAAGGTGCTGCTGAAACAGATGTCCAAGCAGAAGCTGGCAACACCGATGCTGAAACTACCGAAACACCAAAAACTGAAGATTAATATCCATCAAATTTGATGTACTATTGATTTGACTAAAAAAGGATGCCATTGGCATCCTTTTTTGTTGCTGCTTTACGCTAGATTACTGCTATAGGCAGTATTAAATCCCCAACTTGTCTGCCTGCTTAAACGCATCACGCCAAAACTGAGCGCTTAATTTAGCGATGACTCTAGATTCGCCATTGAGTAACATTGCCATACCAATATTGAGCTCAGGTGAGTAGGAGACTTCTGCAACATAGCCTGCAACCCACCCAGCATGATAGATCAGCGGGCGACCATTAAACTCATAGACTCGCCAACCCTTACCGTAATGTGCGCTATCGAGATAAGGTCGCCAATCTCTGCGGCGTAGCTCTTTAGTGGTCTTTACTCCAGGTGTGGTTAAATCTTCAATCATACTCGGTGAAAGCACTTCGGGGTTTTGACCTAAATTGGCCATTAGCCATTTTGAAAGATCGTTAATGCTGGCATTTACCCCTGCCGCTGGCGCAAGTTGATAATAATTGGGTTTGACTTTTACCCGTTTAAAGCCTGATTGAGTTTTTACATGGGGTTCTGCTCGGTTACTTGTATTGAGAAAAGCGTGGTAACCAACGGAGGCTGAACTCATACTCAATGGAGAGAAAATCCGTTTCTGGATAAAGTTTGCATAGCTGAAAGTCGATTGTTGTTCAATGGCTCTTTCGATGAATGAAAACGCCACATTCTGATAGCCATAGCAGACTCCCGGCTGACAGATTGGCGTGAGTTCATCGAATTTACTGACGATTTTAGTGATGTTGACGTTGGCATTGATAAGATTGTCGTAACTATTTGGCATTAAGCCTGTGCTATGACCAATAATGTGACCGAGGTTAATCTGTGTTGCATTTTGCTGCTCGGCTAAGGTGAATTCAGGCAAAAAGCTCACAATAGGTTGTTGCCAGTCAAGTTTGCCTTCTTCGACTAACATTGAGGCAAGTGTGCCTGCAAATGTTTTTGATACCGAAGCGAGTCTAAAAACGGTGTCGGCGTTAACTTTTTGATTGCCACCTTTGATTCTTTTTCCGTAAGTGCCGAGTTTTAACACATTGTTTGCTTCAACGATCACAAAGGCGCCCCCAGGAACCTTGCTATCTTTTAACTCATAATTGAAGCGTTTTTTAAAATTATTCGAAAGGTCTGTGTATTGAGACTCGCCAGCATACACTTGCTGCAGTGAAAACAAAGAGCCAATAGATATTGAGCCCAGTAGGAGTATAGACTTTAAAAACATGTACAAATCCAATTTGCCGTTAAAGCGGTCTGTTTAGTAAATTTATTGCGACTTCGCGTACTAACGATGATGTTTATGTCAGTCTTTATCGGTTATTAAGCCCGAAGTCTAGGTTAAGAGTTATGTAAGCTTTAGACGTGTTTATTAATAACTGTTCACTAGCAACTCTAAGAGAGGACTATTTTAACCATAACAGTAACAAAAGCAGATACTAAAATTCAAAAATCGTGAGTTACTATCGCTTTAACTGGTTGCAGTTATTTGATTTTTTAATGTTAGCTGCCAATAACTTGGGATATACTGCTGTAAACAATACTAATACCCTAATGTTTTAACTGATTATAATAGAAGGATAATACTGTGAGCGCGATTTTCAACTTTTGTGCAGGCCCAGCCATGTTGCCACCCGCTGTTATGCAAAAGGCTCAGAAAGAACTACTAAACTGGAATGACCAAGGTGTTTCTGTAATGGAAGTCAGTCATCGCAGTAAGGAATTTATCGCGTTAACAGAACAAGCAGAAGCTGATTTACGTCAATTAATGGAGATCCCGAGTCATTACCATGTACTGTTTATGCACGGTGGGGGGCGAGGCCAGTTCTCTGCTGTTGTGAATAATTTTCTAGGCAATGATGGCAACGCCCTTTATTTAGTCGATGGCAGCTGGTCACAAGCCGCAGTAGAAGAAGCTGAAAAGTTAGCGGGTAAAGATAATATCGATACTCTAGAACTTGTGAGTAATATTGATGGTTTAAACCATGTTTCTCTGCCAGATTTGAGCAAGATCGATAAAGATTATCGCTATGTACATTACTGTCCAAACGAGACTGTAGATGGCATCGAAATTTTTGAAAGCATAAATAGTCCATGGCCTGTGATTGCTGATATGTCGTCGAATATCTTGTCGCGCAAAATCGATGTTAGCCAGTTCGGATTAATCTATGCAGGAGCACAGAAGAATATTGGCCCCTCGGGTCTGAGTATTGTGATCGTTCGCGATGACATGCTGGCCCTGCCGACTCTGCCGCAATCGTCAATTATGGATTATCGCTTAGCAGTAAAAAATGACTCTATGTATAACACACCGCCAACCTTTGCTTGGTACTTAGCGGCTGAAGTTTTTAGCTGGCTTAAGAGCGTTGGCGGAGTGGCAGAGATGGAGAAGCTCAATATTGAGAAGGCTAAGCGACTCTATCACTGTATCGATGAGCTAGATTTCTACGTTAGTGGTGTGGCCAAAGAAAATCGAAGCCGTATGAATGTGACCTTTCAGTTAACTAATGCTGAGCTAGATAGCCAGTTTTTAGAAGAGGCTAAGGCTGCAGGACTTGTAGCGCTAAAAGGCCACCGTAGTGTGGGCGGGATGCGTGCCAGTATATACAATGCAATGCCATTAGAAGGCGTAGACACCTTAATCGAGTTTATGAAGGCGTTTGCAGCTAAGCATAGCTAATCGAATAGAGGATTAATCTTGAGACGAAAAAGCCGATAATATCGTTATTATCGGCTTTTTAATTTTTAAGTCGTGAACAGAATATTGGAGTGATGGCTGTTTTTAATCGATCACTTTAGCAATTGATTCTGCAAGGTAATCGACATTTCCCGTACCTATTCCTGCGATACTGATCCGGCTCGAGTCAACCATATATACGCTATAGTGTTCTTGAAGCTCAGTAACTTGGGCTGGGGTGATCCCGAGAAAGGAGAACATGCCTTTTTGCTCAGCGACAAAGTCGAAGTTGCGTTGCACACCTTTCTCTCTTAGCTTGGTTACCAACATAGCGCGATTACCATTAATTCGTTCGCGCATCACCTTAAGCTCACCTAACCACTCTTGTTTCAGCTCGTCTGAGCCAAGTATGGTTTCTACAATGGCTGCACCGTGTGCCGGTGGCATTGAATAGATACAGCGTACAACATATAACAGTACTGAGAAGGCGATATCGGCGCTTGTGGCATCCTTACCAATAATCGAACAAGCGCCGATGCGCTCACGGTACAAGCCGAAATTTTTAGAGCATGAACTGCAGAGGACCATATTTTCTACGCTTGCCGCCATCTTACGCACGCCGTAAGCATCTTCATCTACGCCATCTCCAAACCCTTGATAAGCCATGTCAATGAGTGGCGTGAAGCCCTTATGGGCAGTGAGGGCAATGATCTCGTCCCATTGTGTAGGCGTTAAGTCGGCACCGCTTGGATTATGACAGCAGGCGTGCAGCAGCACGACATCGTCTGCACTGACGTTCGATAAGGTTGCCTTCATCTCATCGAACTTTAATGATTTAGTATCGTAGTCGTAATATGGGTAGGTTTTAACAGTAATACCAGCAGCTTCAAATAATCCAGTGTGGTTAGCCCAAGTTGGATCACTCACCCAGACTACGGTATTTGGATTACAACGTTTGATAAAATCAGCCGCGACTCTTAATGCGCCGGTTCCCCCTGGAGTGGATAGAGTACGCACGCGATTAGCGATGATAGCAGGGTTATCGATGCCAAAAGCCAGTTCTGACATCAAGCGATTAAAGTCAGCAGAACCCGTTGGTCCGATGTAAACCTTGGTTGACTCTGTGTCCAATCGGAACTTTTCGGCTTTTTTCACGCAAGAAAGGATTGGCGTATGCCCAGTCTCATCTTTATAGACGCCTACACCTAGATCGACTTTTTGAGGGTGAATGTCTTCACGGTATTTTGTCAGCAAACCTAATATGGGATCGGCTGGCATAGCGGTCAATTTATTGAACATGTCAGAGTTTACCTTTTCTGTGAGCGGCGCATGTAAAGCCGTTTATCGTTATAGCGTTAGAGTAACGTAAAAAATATAATAGTGAACAGCTATCACGGTATTTTTAATAATCAATTAATTTGGCAATTAATCATTCCACCCACGTAAACAGCAAAGTTAATCTCAGATATACCACTCAATAAACTAGTCATTTTTACTACTTGAGCAGAATTTAACTTCTAAAGCGGGATTTTAGTAAAAAAACGGTTGAATCCTGCGCCGCAATAAGTAATTTTATAGCTACGAAGTTCAAACAAACGCATAGTCGACCGTCATTTTGTCGTGGTGACCGCATAAAGTCCGCTAGCATGAACATCTACTGTTAACCCGCAGGCGAGTTTGACTCCTGCAGCAATAATAAGAAGTATGCAATGAATCAATTACGTTTAGAGCCGATCAAAAAGGTGTCAGGAACCATTAATATTCCTGGGTCAAAGAGTATTTCAAATCGTGCTTTATTATTGGCGACCCTCGCAAGGGGGACCACGACACTCACCAACTTACTCGACTCCGACGATATTCGCTATATGTTGGCCTCGCTTAAGCAGTTAGGGGTTAATTACCGTCTTTCACAAAACAACACTATTTGTGAATTAGAGGGTTTAGGTGGTCCTTTAAATGCGAGTGAGCCACAAACGCTATTTTTGGGTAATGCCGGTACGGCAATGCGCCCGTTATGTGCGGCGCTGACATTGGGGCAAGGCAAGTTCACCTTAACGGGTGAACCGCGTATGGAAGAGCGCCCCATTGGCGATCTTGTCGATGCATTGCGACAGCTCGGAGCCGAGGTCAAGTATCTAAAGGATGATGGTTTTCCACCATTAGATATCACCTCCACCGGGCTAAACGGCGGTGATGTTGAAATCGCTGGCGATCTCTCTAGCCAATTTCTCACCGCGCTACTTATGGTTGCCCCTTTAGCTAAGGGCGATGTGAATATCAAAATTAAGGGCGAACTGGTTTCAAAACCCTACATCGATATTACACTTGCCTTAATGGCACAATTTGGCGTTGAAGTACAAAATAATGACTATGCCTCATTTGTGATTAAAGCAGGGCAGAGTTATGTTTCGCCGGGTAAAGTCTTGGTTGAAGGTGATGCCTCATCGGCGTCGTACTTTCTCGCTGCGGGCGCCATTCAAGGCGGTGAAGTCAAAGTCACTGGTGTCGGTAAGCTCAGTATTCAAGGCGATGTAAAGTTTGCCGATGTGCTGGAAAAGATGGGCGCTGAAATAGAGTGGGGGGATGATTACATTATCTCTCGCGGCGGCAACCTCAACGCCGTTGATTTAGATATGAACCATATTCCCGATGCGGCCATGACGATTGCCACAACGGCACTATTTGCCACAGGCACTACCCATATTCGCAATATCTATAACTGGCGCATCAAAGAAACCGATCGCTTAGCGGCTATGGCGACAGAGCTTCGAAAAGTGGGCGCGATTGTCGATGAAGGCCATGATTACATCAGTGTTACACCGCCAGCTAAGTTAAACACTGCTGCCATTGATACTTATAACGATCATCGTATGGCGATGTGTTTTTCGATGTTGGCGTTCGCCGACTGCGGCATCACTATCAACGAACCTGAGTGCACCTCAAAAACATTCCCAGACTATTTTAATCAATTTAATGCGCTTGCTCACTAAGCCATTACCCCAACAAGTCGCATAAAGCTTCGGGTGTTTGTCTCATAAACCTGAAGCTTAGCTGAACCAAGTTCCCGAATATTTGAAGTTTTTGCCGCTTTCTTAAGTTACATGGTTTATAATGCGCGCGCTCATTTTTCGGTTATATCAAGGAAGATGGAATTTCTTGTGGAGGATTTTATGTCAGAAAGGGCGCCTGTTGTCACTGTTGACGGCCCAAGCGGTGCGGGAAAAGGTACTATTAGTCAGTTACTTGCCAAGCGATTAGGCTACAAGTTACTCGATAGTGGTGCAATATACCGCGTATTAGCGTTAGCGGCTATTCATCACAATGTAGAACTAGATA
This sequence comes from Shewanella schlegeliana, assembly GCF_016765635.1. Lineage (GTDB taxonomy): Bacteria > Pseudomonadota > Gammaproteobacteria > Enterobacterales > Shewanellaceae > Shewanella > Shewanella schlegeliana. The sequence continues at coordinate 335,154 of NZ_JAESVD010000006.1, read as the reverse complement.
ATGAAGAAGCGTTAACTTTACTTGCAGCACATTTGGATGTGCAATTTGTGACTGGTAAAGAAAGTAAAGGTATTAAAGTTGTATTAGAGGGCGAGGATGTATCCACAACGATACGTAGCCAAGAGTGCTCTAACGCAGCATCGAAAGTAGCGGCATTCCCACGCGTTAGGGAAGCGTTACTGCGTCGTCAGCGTGCATTTGCAGAAGCACCAGGTTTGATCGCCGACGGTCGTGACATGGGAACAGTTGTATTCCCTGCAACGCCTGCCAAATTGTTTTTAACGGCAACGGCGGAAGAAAGGGCCCAAAGACGCTATAATCAGTTGCAGGACAAGGGCTTCGATGTTAATATCGATCAACTTTTGTCTGAGATAAAAGAGCGTGACGACCGCGATATGAATCGTAGTGTCGCTCCTTTGGTGCCTGCTGAAGATGCTCTGGTCATCGATACGACGAACATAAACATTGAAGATGTGTTAGACATGGCGCTAACGCATATTCACCAAAAGCTCCAAGTTCCGGCGTAAGCAGGGACTTAACTATTCGTCACATGGATGAGACGAATTATTAATCTGACTCCACGTCCAGGATGGTCCGTGGTTTATTAAAGAAAGTAACTTAAACATGACTGAATCTTTTGCTGATCTATTTGAACAATCCCTTAATGAACTTGAGTTCCGTCCTGGTTCTATCGTACGTGGTGTAGTTGTAGCCATCGAAAACGGTATGGTACTAGTTGACGCTGGTCTTAAGTCTGAAAGCCCAATCCCAGCTGAACAGTTCAAGAACGCTCAAGGCGCTCTAGAAATCGCAGTTGGCGACGAAGTTGACGTAGCTCTTGACTCTGTAGAAGATGGTTTCGGTGAAACTCAACTTTCTCGTGAGAAAGCTAAGCGCCACGAAGCTTGGATCGTTCTAGAAAAAGCGTACGAAGATGCTGAAACTGTAATCGGTATCATCAATGGTAAGGTTAAAGGCGGTTTCACTGTTGAATTAAACGGTATCCGTGCATTCCTACCAGGTTCTCTAGTTGACGTTCGCCCAGTTCGCGACACAGCTCACCTAGAAAACAAAGAATTAGAATTCAAAGTTATCAAGCTTGACCAGAAGCGCAACAACGTTGTTGTTTCTCGTCGTGCAGTTATCGAATCTGAAAGCAGCGCAGAGCGTGATGCTCTTCTTGAGAACCTTCAAGAAGGTCAATCAGTTAAGGGTATCGTTAAGAACCTTACTGACTACGGTGCATTCGTTGATCTTGGTGGTGTTGACGGTCTTCTACATATCACTGATATGGCTTGGAAGCGTGTTAAGCACCCATCTGAAATCGTTAATGTTGGTGACGAAATCAACGTTAAAGTTCTTAAGTATGACCGTGAGCGTACACGCGTATCACTAGGTCTTAAGCAACTTGGCGAAGATCCATGGTTAGAAATCAGCAAGCGCTACCCAGAAAACACACGTTTGACTGGTCGCGTTACTAACCTAACTGACTACGGTTGTTTCGTTGAAATCGAAGAAGGCGTTGAAGGTCTTGTTCACGTTTCTGAAATGGATTGGACTAACAAGAACATCCACCCATCTAAGGTTGTTAACCTAGGTGATGAAGTTGAAGTTCTAGTTCTAGACATCGATGAAGAGCGTCGTCGTATCTCTCTAGGTCTTAAGCAATGTAAGACTAACCCATGGGATGATTTCGCAGAGCGTTTCAACAAGGGCGACAAGGTTTCTGGTAAGATCAAGTCAATCACTGACTTCGGTATCTTCATCGGTCTTGACGGCGGCATCGACGGTCTAGTTCACCTTTCTGACATTTCTTGGAATGGTACTGGCGAAGACGCAGTTGCTGAATACAAGAAAGGCGACGAAATCCACGCTGTAGTTCTTTCTGTTGACCCAGAGCGTGAGCGCATCAGCTTAGGCGTTAAGCAAACTGAAGACGATCCATTCAATGCATACCTTGCTGACAAGAAGAAAGGTGTTGTAGTTTCTGGTGTTGTTACTGCAGTTGACGCAAAAGGTGTTACAATTGAACTAGCTGAGACTGTTGAAGGTTACCTTCGCGTTTCAGATATCTCTCGTGAGCGCATCGAAGATGCATCTACAGTTTACTCTGTAGGTGACAAAGTAGAATCTAAGTTCATGGGTGTTGATCGTAAGAACCGCACCATCAGCCTATCTATCCGTGCTAAGGATGAAGCTGAAGAGAAAGAAGCAATGGCTAGCTTGAACAAGCAAGATGACGTTGCTATGAGCAGCGCAATGGCTGAAGCGTTCAAAGCAGCTCGTAAATAATCGCCTTGAAGTTCAGGGGTGCTTGCACCCCTAAAAGGTGACTGTGTTTGGCTTGATAATAGAGGGTATAGGATGACTAAATCCGAACTGATCGAAAAACTTGCCACTAGGCAGTCGCAGCTGTCTGCGAAAGAAGTGGAAGCCGCTATCAAAGAGATGTTGGAGCAAATGGCCGAGACATTGGAATCAGGTGATCGTATTGAGATCCGTGGTTTTGGTAGTTTCTCACTTCATTATCGTGCACCACGCACTGGCCGTAACCCAAAGACTGGTACTTCAGTTGAATTGGAAGGCAAGTACGTACCGCACTTTAAGCCAGGCAAAGAACTGCGCGAACGTGTTGATGCTATTAACGCGTAATTTACATTGTATTAAAAGCCTCCATTAGGAGGCTTTTTTATACCTAAAACTTAGGTATCGCTAGCTAGTTCTCTCTTTTTCTTAGATAATTAAAGCTCACATACGCGTTCATGGAGCAAAACGTGAAGTCATTTATCATTGCTTTTCTAGTCGCTGCATTTTTTTTCTTAGCGCTTATCTTCGGTGCCCGCAACGAGCAGGTCGTGACGATTAGTTACTTTGTTGCACAAGGCGAATTTAGGCTACCTGTTGTTTTAGCGTTTGTTTTCTTAGCGGGTTTTCTGGTGAGTTGGATCTTTGCCATGTACCACATTGCAGGACTTAAGCTGTCTTTGCGCCGTGCAAACAAGAAACTTGCTGTATATGAAGATAAGCAAGCTGCGCAAGAACAGTCAAAATCAATGGCAATAAGAAGCACTGAAAAAGAAGTAGACGCTTAATATGTTAGAAATCCTCTTTCTGCTTCTTCCAATCGCCGCCGGTTACGGTTGGTATATGGGACGCAGAAGTGTTAGACAAAAACAGACAAATCAGCGAAAGCAGTTAAGCCGAGATTACTTCACTGGGCTTAATTTTCTATTGTCTAATGAGTCTGATAAAGCGGTCGATCTATTTATCAGTATGCTCGACGTCGATGATGACACTATCGACACCCATCTTTCGTTAGGCTCGCTCTTTCGTAAGCGCGGCGAAGTCGACCGTTCAATTCGTATTCATCAGAACTTAATTGCAAGACCTAGCCTCACAACAGAGCAAAGAGATATCGCTATGATGGAACTAGGCAAAGATTATCTCGCGGCGGGTTTTTATGACCGTGCCGAAGAGATCTTCATTAACTTAGTTAACCAAGAAGATCATAGTGAGGAAGCTGAGAACCAGCTAATTGCGATTTACCAAGTGACCAAAGAGTGGCAGAAAGCCATCGACATCATCAAAAAACTCAAACGCAAACGTCAGCAGGAACTTAAACACGATAGTGCACACTTCTATTGTGAGTTGGCGAACGAAGCCCAAGATGATGTTAGCAAACTTAAAAATTTGCAGTTCGCAATTAAACAAGACAATCAATGCGGCCGAGCACTATTAACGCTCGCAGAGCTGTACTTAAAGCAAGAAGAGTTTAAAGCCTGTAAGCAAACCATAGAGAAGCTGCTAAAAACAGATATAGACCTATTTCCTGATGCCTTAGCCATCGCGAAAGAAGCATATCTATTAACCAGCGATAGCATTGGGTATCAAGAGCTACTGAGAGAGGCTATCGAAAAGGGGGCTGGTGCAAGTATTGCCATCACGCTTGCTCAACATATGATAGAGCAAGGTCACCCTAAAGATGCCGAAAAATTGATTATGGAAGGGTTGATCAGACACCCAACCATGAAAAGTTTTCAGCATTTAATGAAGATCCACCTGCAACAAGCTGAAGAGGGGCAGGCCAAGAAGAGTCTGACCATGCTAGAGCAGCTTGTTGAGCAGCAGATAAAATATCGACCTGGCTATCGCTGCCGTGAATGTGGCTTCCCTTCACACCGATTATATTGGCATTGCCCCTCCTGTAAACATTGGGGCAGCATCAAAAGGATCAGAGGACTAGACGGTGAGTAACCGTTAGTACCTCTGATTTATCAACTAAAAACTGTAAAACCTACACCGCAAAGCGATTGGAGAAAGAATGACTGACAAGCCTATTTTAGTTGCCCTAGACTACGATAATAAAAATGATGCTTTGCAGCTTATTGATCAATTAGATCCTGATATGTGTCGATTGAAAGTCGGCAAAGAGATGTTCACTCTGTTCGGTCCTGAGTTGGTAACCGACATTCATAGTCGTGGATTTGACCTTTTCCTCGACCTTAAATTTCACGATATTCCAAATACCGTAGCTAAAGCCGTGAGTGCCGCTGCTGAGCTAGGTGTATGGATGACCAATATTCATGCCTCTGGCGGATTAGCAATGATGGAAGCGGCTAAACGCGCACTGGAGCCTTATGGCGATAAAGCGCCGCTGCTTATAGCTGTAACTGTACTGACATCAATGAGTGACGATGAGCTTAAACTGCTGGGTATCAATGTACCAGCGTCTGAGCATGTTCTGCGCTTAGCGGCACTGACGAAACAAGCAGGCCTAGACGGTGTGGTTTGTTCGGCGCAAGAGTCTACGCTTCTAAAAGCCAAGTTTGGGCAAGACTTTAAGCTTATTACTCCGGGTATTCGTCCAGTGGGCAGCGATAGAGGCGATCAACATCGCGTGATGACGCCGCCTGAAGCATTAGCTGCTGGTTCTGATTACCTAGTCATTGGCCGTCCAATCACTAAAGCGGCAGATCCGTTAAAAGCACTGCAGGCTATCCACCAAACGATTGCTTAATTGAGTGTTGCCTAGTAGGTTATATTGGATCTTGGCGTTTAGTGCCTTAAAATATGACCTATAGGGAGAAGTCACAATGTTTAGCTATCATGGAAAGAATGTTGTCGTTGTCGGTGGCACCAGCGGGATAAATCTTGCTATTGCCGTTCGCTTCTCTCAAGCCGGTGCCAATGTCGCGGTAGCTAGCCGTAGTGCTGCTAAAGTTGATGCCGCAGTCGAGCAGCTAAAACAGGCAAATCCTCGTGGAAATCACCTCGGTGTTTGCTTTGATGTTAGGGACCTAGAGCGATTATCACAAGGCTTTGCCATTATTGCTGATGCCATGGAGCAGGTTGATATCTTAGTCAGTGGCGCGGCAGGAAACTTCCCCGCACCTGCCGAGAAACTTTCGGAAAACGGTTTTAAATCGGTAATGGATATCGATCTCTTAGGTAGTTTCCAAGTACTTAAGCAGGCATATCCATTAATGAACGAAAAAGGTGGCGCAATTATTCAGATCTCGGCGCCACAAGCCTTCGTTCCCATGCCTATGCAGGTGCATGTTTGTGCGGCAAAAGCGGGCGTTGACATGTTGACTAAAACATTGGCAATAGAGTGGGGCCCTAAAGGAATTAGGATCAACTCTATTGTGCCTGGTCCTATTGCCGACACAGAAGGGTTTAACAGATTAGCTCCTTCTGAAGAGTTACAGACCCACGTTGCACAAGGTGTACCTTTAAAGCGTAACGGCAGCTGCGATGATATTGCCAATGCGGCACTGTTTTTAGCCTCAGATATGGCTTCATACATTACTGGTACCGTGTTACCTGTCGATGGTGGGTGGTCACTCGGTGGAGCTGGTTCTGCAATTGCTGAGATTGGACAATTAGCAAGACGCAGTTAAGTTTAGAATTAAAGTAAAAGTTAACTAGAGATAAACGATATGGCAAACCCATTTCAAGAACAGCTTCTTAAGGCTGGTTTGGTAAGTAAACAGAAAGTGCGTGACACTAAAACGCAAAAGCGCCGCGACAGAAAAGCTAAGGTCGATGATGGCTCCGAAGCGCTTAAGCAAGAGATTGCAGCTAAGAAGCAAGCGCAGATAGACAAAGATAAGCAATTAAATGAGCAACGCTTTGCTGAGGCTGCAGAAAAAGGTCTGGTTCGTGGTTTAGTTACCGAGTTCAAGAAGCTTGCGATCTCTGCGCCGAAAGATGCAGAGATTAAGTTTAACTTCACTTTTGAAAATAAAATTTATTCGCTGTATGTGGATGAAAAAATGCAGAGTCAGCTGTTAAACGGCCACCTAGGTATTATCAGACATGAAGAGGTAAGTTACTTAGTTCCCCATAAGCTGGTAGAAAGAGTAAACTTGCTCGTCCCTGCTTGGGTTGGCTATCTTTGGTCTCAAGAAGATAGCACAGAGGTTGTTGAAGAAGACGATCCGTATGCTGATTATGTCATTCCAGACGATCTAATGTGGTAATCAATACTTCATCAGTTTCTCTGCCGCAGTGAAATAATGAATCATTAAAGCCGTAACGAACTCATCGTTACGGCTTTTTTATTGTTCGCAATTGCCAAAGCAATTAAAACTCTCGCTATTTGTTAACTCCATTTGTATTTGAATAGAAAACCTCTACTTAACGGAGTAGGTAAAAGGGACAATAGTTATATAAAGATGACGGTTTGACCGCTGTTATTTTTTATCTTCTCTCTTCTCCCTTATCTCTTGTTAAGTTAATTGTTGCCTTATGGGTTAGTTGGCGGCCTAGCTTTTAAAACTCTATCGATAAATCGTCAGTTAGGTATTTTTCATGTCAAATCTAAATTGAAGACTAATTAAAACTTTGCTGTTTTAAATTTAGTTTAGCACTTACTGAATAACAAGCTTGATAAGCGCGTTAATAATTTCAGCACTCTTATCGGTATTTAGATCCCAAGTAAATTCTTTAGACTCTATCTCATAATCAAGAGCTTATTAATTCTTGGTTATGAGGGAGGTGTGTCGGTTTTATCGACTTACCACGCCTCACACTTCACTCCAATCATTACTGTTTACATGGGTATGCAGAATTAGAGAGGAGTCTGATAAAAAAGGATCTTTTATGAGTTTAATCAATAAGACTAACGGCTACTACGGCGAAACAACTACGGTTTTGAATGAGTTTGAAATAGAAGAGATTAATAATCCGTCTTCCAAAGAACTGCATATCAATGCCGCAATTGTTACCGATATTCAGGAGCTAGTTTTACAGATCTATGCCAGAGACCAAGCGCATCGCTTAACGTTAGAGAACAGTACTTTCTCTAAATTAAATGTGCATCGCTCAGCAATTAATTCGGATCATTTATGGTTGGTTTTTAAGCAGGGAAAGTTAGTCGCTTACCTTTCGGGGAGTCATATTTATACTGATTTCGGTGAACAAGTATATGTGTTTAAAGCATGTATGGTCGCAGATGACGTTAATAATAAAGCTGAGTTATTTTCACGACTATATGCACGCCAGATTATACGAGGGGTGCTGTCTTATTGGAATAGTGCAAATAACTTGGGCAAACCCATGCCATTTATTACCAGAACACTGAACCCAAGCGTTATGCAAACTGTTTACAGTTTAGGAACTAATATGTATCCAGGCTTTGATGATCTGCCTATTAATGACCGAATTCGAGACCGTCATAGGGCGTTCGAAAAAGTCATTAACGAGTCAATTGGAGATGATGGAATATTAGTTAACTCCTTTATGAAGCACAGTGATTATCAATTAAGGCCTACGAAAGGAAAATCTCTAAGGTCAAAGATCTACTCCTTTTGTCGAGACTTAGGCGAGACGGACGGGGCCGTTCTCACTGGTGAGTTAGTGTTCGGTGATGACTTAATTCGTCATTTGAAGGATAAGAGTTCACATGATCAAATGTCTATGGGAGATCTTGGATTGGTCAATCTCCTTAGAGACTCTGGGGCTAAACAGGAACAAAGTTCATTTGAAGGTTTTGTGATGGGAGGCTATCCATCATGATTTATAATGATAATCGTACGGTTAAACAGGTACTTAATATTGAATCGTTCACGGAGCATGTATCTCAGGCTACAGCTGGGCGAGTCGTTTACTATGATGCGCTGCAGGCTAAATCGGTTTATGGGGCTAACACCATTGCCACAGACAGGGATATTACAGGCGCATTTATTGTATTACCTATTGATGGGAAGCAGAGTCAAACTGCAGAAGAGGAGAATATCAGTACTATTTTGAGGCTTGCGGGCAAGTATCAGATCACGCTTTATCCTATTAGTAGTGGTAACAACTGGGGTTACGGTTCAGCTAATCCAGTGGATGATGTTGCACCTTGTTTTATTTTGGATTTATCTAAGTTAAAGCGGATAGAGATTAATGCACAGTTGGGGATTGTGCGACTGCAGCCCGGTGTAACACAGCAAGAGCTTCGGCAAAGGTTAGATAGGGATAACTTACGGTTGATGGTGCCAGTAACAGGGGCAGGCCCTACATGCAGTTTGGTTGGTAACGCTATCGAGCGAGGCTATGGTATCACCCCGAATACTGATCATTTTGCTGCAGTAACCAGCATAACAGCTGTGTTAGCTGATGGTTCTGTCTACCGCTCTGCTGTTCACTCGTTAGATCAGACGGCAGAGAATACTGTCGACAGTTGCTATAAATGGGGGTTAGGCCCTTACCTTGATGGGCTCTTCTCTCAAAGTAATTTGGGCGTTGTAACTGATATGACCATTAGGCTTGCCCCCTTGCCCGAATGTGTCGAGTCTTTTTACCTCTTTTGCGTCGATGATAAAGCCCTCGAGTCTGTAGCTACGCTAGTAAGGAAAATCTTGAAAGATTTTCCTGGAATAGTCGGTTCGATTAACATTTTAGATTGTAGACGGATGTTATCTATGGTTGTTCAACCCTCTAAGAATAACCATATGAATGATTTAGATTATGTCGAACGGTTGCAAGCGAGTCATAAGGTTTATCAATGGACCTGTATGGGAAGCCTTTATGGAAATCATGAAGTGGTTCAGGCTGTAAAGCGACAGCTCAAAAAGCGGATAAAAGAGGTTAGCTGTGTAAATCGCTCTGTATTTATTAGCACAAATAAATTGAAGGTGGCATCTAAGGTTTTTGACCACTTACCTCAGCAACTATTTAGTGGTTTGCGAAAACAGCTTGCTGCACTGCAGAAGAGTACGTTGATCATGCGTGGGGTACCCTGTGACGTGGCCTTACCATTAGCGTACTGGCGCAATGACTTAGCGCCAACTTCCTATGAAGCGCTCAATCCTGCTCGTGATAATTGTGGTTTGCTCTGGTATGCGCCCTTAATACCTGTGTCAAACTCAAAAATAAGGGAGTTTGTAGACATGGTGAGATCTGTGTGTCCAAAATATGGGGTAGAGCCACTGATCACTATGACTGCACTGAGGCATGATTGTATCGACAGTACTATTCCTCTGCTTTTCAATAGGAGAGACGCCGAAGCGATTAAAAATGCCAAACGTTGCCTCGATGAGCTGTTCATGCAGGGCTGTAAACGTGGATTTGTTCCATACAGGCTCAATGTCGAGCAACAACTGCACTTTTTGTCGGCAGATGATCCTCATTGGACGTTAGTGAGAAAAATAAAGCAGGCTATGGACCCAAACAATATTATTGCACCTAAACGTTATAATCCATAAGGAACAAAGGTTGGGCCTTTTGGCTATGTATGCATTTAAAAGGCCCTGCTATTCAATACAAGAATGATAAGCTAGGTTTAAGGTCAATCGAATTTTCGCGTTTAAATTAGCGTACTTCATTAAAATAAGGACATTGGCGTTTGAAGAAAATTGTTATATTTGGAAACTCAGGCTCAGGTAAATCCACACTAGCTAAACAGTTATGCGAGAAATATGGGCTCGCGCATCTTGATTTAGATCTAATTGCTTGGTTACCACAAACACCGCCAGCGCGAAAACCATTACTGCAAGCGTCTGTTGATATTGAAGATTTTATCAATGAAAAAGACTCTTGGGTGATTGAAGGCTGCTATTCAGATCTGTTGCAGGTAGCGATTAGGCACGCCTGCGAAGTTGTCTTCTTGAACTTGTCAATCGAGGATTGTATTGCCAATGCTAAACAGCGTCCGTGGGAACCCCATAAGTATGAGTCTAAGGCCGCGCAAGATAACAACTTATCAATGTTGATTGACTGGATTGCACAGTATGAAACCAGGCAAGATACTTTCTCATTATTAACTCATCAATCCTTGTTTGATGAGTTTAATGGGAAGAAAACATTGCTCTGCAGCAACGAGCGCTAAATACTTGTTTACGGAAAACAGGGCTATCAGTAGAATGCGCCAACATTTTTAGCCCACCTCATTAAGCCTCAGGTTTGATGAGTTTATAGCGTGACTCTAGTCGACCATGAATCCGATTTTTATCAGTATCTCTCTGCTCGTTTGTAGCAATATCTTTATGACGTTCGCTTGGTATGCCCACTTAAAAGAGCTGAATAATAAGCCCTGGATTATTGCCGCATTAATTAGTTGGGGCATCGCACTTTTTGAATATTTACTACAAGTTCCTGCCAACAGAATCGGCTATACAGAACTCAATGTCGGTCAGTTAAAGATCCTTCAAGAAGTGATCACCTTGATGGTTTTTGTGCCATTTTCGGTGTTTTATCTTAGGGAACCGCTCAAGCTTGATTATCTCTGGGCGGGCTTGTGCTTAGTTGGCGCAGTGTATTTTGCATTCAGAAGTAAGTTTGCCTAACGGCAGACAAACTTGTAAATATGCTTTGATAAAGTGTCATGCGCATCCTGTGGATTTTTGTATCATAAAAACTTATCCCCAATTATAGCCAACGTTTTATTTTGAAGAACCAGTAGGTCGCTACAGCACTTGCAAGCATGAGTAACAAAGACCAAGGATAGCCATATCGCCAATGTATTTCAGGTATAAGATCGAAGTTCATGCCGTATGTGCTGGCGATTAATGTTGGAGGAAGAAATACAACGGCTGCTACAGAGAAGATTTTGCTTATCTTATTTTGCTGTAAACTGGTAAAGCCCATGGCTGCATCCATCAAGAAGTTCAACTTTTCAAACAGAAACTGACTATGTGGTATTAACGATTCGATATCAGACAGCATGTGACTGATCTCTTTCATCTCGGTACCGGATAACTTATTGTGATAATCACGCTGCATGTGCTTCAGTACTCGTTGAGTATCGAGTAAATTTAAGCGAGCTTTTCCGTTTGAATCTTCTTTTATCGTGATCAGTTTAAAGACCTCATCTATGCGGTCCTTATCAAATACTTCTTGGCTAACATTGTTTAAAGCACTGTAGATCTCCTCGATAAGGTCCGCTAAATGATCGACCTGCATTTTGAAAAGGTGAATAAATAACTGCTGCGGTGTGCTGTGGAGGAACTGAACTTTTTCAATATCTGTTATTAATGAGCTAATTAAGGGCTCATCATCATCTCGCATGGTGATCAATAACTGCTCTCTAAGGTTAAAATACACATTAACAGAGGCTAGTGTTGGCCCAGTTCTTTGACTAAATAGGGCATTAATATGTAGACCATCACTATTTAGGTAAAATCGTGAAGAGGCTTCGATTTCATTCCTATCATTCCTGTCAGGCACGTCCTCGGCGGAATAGCTAGCTAACCATAGCCGTTCAGCCTCTGTCGGTTGATATATGTCTAACCAAATACTTGCTACTGGTATTGGGTCATCAACCGTAATGACGGTAGGCGTGATTTGGTTATTTCTATTGCAATACGCAGTGATCATGTTGTCCCCATCGTAAAATACTAAGTGTTACTTGAAAGCGATAATTGAATATTAGTCCATGATTGCAAAGATAAAGCATCTAAATAGGTAATTGATTTTTGAATCAAAGTAAAGTGCAGTCGTAATTTGCAGATGAAATAGGCTGAGGTGACACAAATAGCGAGTAGTTAAATATGCGATCACTGTTGCGATAAAAACGGCAGTGATGATCAGAAGTAAAGTACTCAAGAGGATTCTGCAAAAGATTTCGTCGCAAAAGGGTGTCTTTTTTAGCTACATCTGATAGATTTGAAACAACTGTTTAAATCTAATGTTTAAGAGCCCTATATGAACCCTTATAACGCCCCGTTAGCTGAAATGCGCTTCTTGCTCGAAAAAGTCTTTGATGCCCCAAAAACTTGGTCTGAAATGCCTGCAATGGCAGAGTCTGTCGATATGGATACTGCAGTGGCTATTTTAGATGAAGCAGACAAGATTAGCCGCGAACTAATCCATCCTATAAATCGCAGTGGCGATGAGCAAGGTGTTCGTCATGAAGCTGATAGGGTGATCACACCCGATGGCTATAAAGCGGTATATGACCAGTATGCCGAGGGGGGCTGGGTCGGGCTATGTGGTGATCCTGAATTTGGTGGTATGGGCATGCCAAAGATGCTTGGCGTGCTTGTCGATGAGATGGCCTATAGTGCGTGTAATGCATTTACCCTTTATGGTTCATTAACCGCTGGCGCAGCACTCGCTATTCATGCCCATGGCAGCGATGAGATTAAAGAACAATATTTGCCGATGATGTACAGCGGCGAGTGGGCTGGTGCCATGGATATGACTGAGCCACAAGCAGGGTCAGATCTTCGCAACATTCGCACTAAAGCTGTGCCAAATGAAGATGGTAGTTATAAGATCACCGGTAGCAAAATATTCATCACTGGTGGCGATCATGATCTAACTGAAAACGTTATCCACCTTGTGTTGGCGAAACTACCCAATACCAGTGGCATCTCGCTGTTCTTAGTGCCGAAAATCAAAGTTAATGCAGACAATAGTCTTGGTGAAGCAAACGGCGTTACTGTGGGGTCTATCGAGCATAAGATGGGGCTGAAAGGCTCTGCAACTTGTGTGATGAACTTCGATGACGCAGAAGGCTACCTGATTGGGCGGCCTAATCGTGGACTCGTTTGTATGTTTACCATGATGAATTACGAGCGTTTAGCCATTGGTATTCAAGGCTTAGGTACTTCACAAGCGGCCTATCAAATGGCAGCTGACTATGCTAAGGAGCGAGTACAGGGCGTGGCTGCGGGTGGTTCTCCTACAGGGGCGAGTAGCGATCCTATCTTAGTTCATGGTGATGTCAGACGTATGTTACTAACCATCCGAGCTTTGACTGAAGCTGGGCGCGCATTATCGGTTTATACTGGACAGCAATTGGACTTAGCCAAGTATTCACAAGACGCAGATGTAAAATCTAAGGCTAGCCGCTACATGGGGCTGTTAACTCCGGTATCGAAAGCGTTTCTAAGCGATCGCGGCCTAGACGCAGCGATTATGGCGCAGCAGGTCTTTGGCGGTCATGGCTATATTCGAGAAACTGGCATCGAGCAATTGGTTCGCGATACCCGAATTGCACAGATCTATGAAGGCACCAACGGCATTCAGGCGATAGATTTCTTAGGCCGTAAAGTGACTGGTGATAATGTGGCCGCACTTTCTGAGTTTGTTGCTGAGCAAGTGGCTAACATCAATGGTTATAGTCATGTCAGTGACGCTGATAAAACTAAGGTGTTGGCGCTATTGGAGCAGTTACTCGAGGTGGCTAAGCAAGTTAACGAGAATAAGCTATCACAGCCAGCTCTCATTAACGCTTGCGCGGTGGATTATCTCGATGCATTCGGTTATAGCCTGTATGGCTGTTTCTGGTTAGCGATGACAGACGCTGCCCATGACCATGAAGATGACAGCTTTAAGCAGCAAAAAGCGTACCTAAGTCGCTTCTACTTCGACAAGTTAATCACCAAAGCGGATTATCATCTATCGCAGGTTAGCAAGGGTGATGCCTCAATTATGCAGATGGATGCAAGTCTGTTCTAAACGGCTCCTATCACCTAGTAGCAACAAAAACGCCACTTATTTAAGTGGCGTTTTTGTTGTGATAATAGGGGACCAACCTTAGATCTAATAAAGTGTTAGACTTTTTATTATGGTTGAACCATTGATTGTAAAAACAACACGTTAAACGGCGATAGTTCGTTCTTTTTGACTGCCGGGCTATGACCATTTTCTAAGACTACAAACGCCTTGGTTAGCTCGCCACCTTCCTTAATGAAACCTGCTAAGTTGGCAACCCCCATCATAGAGCCCGTTTTGGCAAGTACCGCGCCCTTAAGAGGCGAAGTTGTATAACCACTGCGGTACTCTAAGGTACCACTGTAGCCGGCAACAGGTAATTGTTCGATTAAGAAGTTAAGATCCTTATGCTGTTTGATAAGTAACAGTACTTGGGATAACTGCTCTGCACTTAACAAGTTGTAGCGTGATAATCCTGAACCATCTACGATATTGGCACTATCAAGCTCAACACCAAGATCCGTTAGAATCTGTTTCATTGCTGCACTGCCATTAACAAATGAGCCAGGTACACCATAAATTTGCTGCCCTAGGCGCTTTAACAGGCTATCAGCAATTAAGTTATCTGACTTTAGTAACATGGTGTCAGTAAGTTCTGAAAGTGGCTTAGATTCATGCTCAGCAAGCAGTAATGTATTTGCGGGCCTCTTACTGGTTAATAGTACCTTGCCTTTAATAGTGATCCCCAAATTAGCTAGCATATTGGTTACCGTATTTTTAGCATAAAGGGCTGGATCCGAGATGGCGATTGCAAGCTTTAACGGTTTTTGTCCGGTATGGCATCCTGATAGTAAAAACTGGTTATTAGATTGGCGTTGTAGGCTTAACTCACAAAAAGGGATATCACCAACTTTGTCGAACACGGCGGTATTGGTAATCGAGACGGGTTCAAATTGGCTTAACGAAAGTTTTGACTGATTATTGGCTAGGGTAGGTGAGAGCTTAGCTTTAACGCAGTTTTGGTTAAGGATATAGCGAGAAACTGGGGCTGCGTAACAGATCCCTAAATCATCCCAGACCCAACCTGGCGCTTGAAGGGTCTCTTGCTGATCGCCTACCAAGTAGACGTTACCATCGATATGCTTAAGACCTTGCTTATGTAACTGCTTAAACAGTTGCCTAAGATCACTCACCGTCAAAGTCGGATCACCGTCGAACCGTATAAATAGATCGCCCTCAATACGACTATTTTGAATGCCGACAAATGCATCAATTTGAGTGTTAAACCTAAAGTTTCTTCCTAGAGAGGTTGTCGCTGCTACGGCCGTCAATAGTTTCATTGTGCTGGCAGGTATGAATAACCGTTCAGCATCTTTACGATATTCGTTATCTGCGGCCGATTTTGTTCGCTCCTCACTCCCAAGGGCGCTGACAACGATGGCCGTCTGAGAAGTCTTAGGCTCGATGACTTTGACTATGTTGTCTAGGTAATCATTAGACTTAGCGGAAGCCGAAATCACCAGAAGACTAAGCGAGAGAGTGGTAATCAAGCGTTTATGCAAAAGTGTGTCCTTTATCCTTGTGATAGTCACGTCAGATTAATCTTTACCATTAGGTTCGTCTTTTTCCATCAAGCGATAAAGCCTTAATGTCACAAACAGCACCAAGCCGAAAAACAGCGGTAAAACAAGCATGCCTAACTGAGCTTTAAAGTGAAATATACTCCATGCGCCTAGGAGTACAACCAATAGCGTTAAAAGGGTCTTAATATTCATCAAATCATCCAAAACGTAAAAGTCGCGTTAATTTTACCAAAACCTAAGCTCATTTTCAGTGACACCAGCGACAAACAAAGTGGAAGGCATTAGGGGAAAGCGAGTGATTGATTATTTAGCTTTAAGTGATTAAATATTTGGCTAACCGCGCAAGAAGCCACCTAAAACTGGCTCTAGAGACCGTTATTAACAGAAAAACCTTGCTCAAACTAACTTAAATCGGTAATTTCTATGCCCTTATCTAGGAGGATCTTTATGCCACATATAAGAGTTAGCGGATTACCAGAGGCGGCGGTAGCCACACTGAGTACCTGCTTGCTAGAGGCATTAGCCGATATCTGTCAGGCAAAACCAGAGTCTTTCATTCTCGATTGGATAAATAGCAATAGCTACCGTGATGGCGAACAGATCAAAGATATTGCTCAAGTCGAGGTGTTATGGTTTCCAAAAGATCCTGAAACACACCATCGTGCACAGAAGGTTATCCGTGAAGCCTTATTAAAGGTTTATCCGGAGCTACAACATGTGATTGTCATGTTTAGAGAGCTTGAACCTAGCACTTATTACAAAGATGGTCAGCACTATTAAGGAGAGAGCCTTGCTGAGTAAGCTAGGTGGCATACCGCTACAACCAGATTCGCTTTCTTGGCTGCTAACGCCGAAAGCGTTAAAAGCTGAATTGTTATCTCGAATTGCAGGCGCAACGCATTCTATTTATATCGCAGCGCTCTATTTAGAAGATGATGAAGCAGGTAGAGAAATTCTTGCCGCATTAATAGAAGCTAAAAACCAAAACCCTCAGCTCGATGTTAAAGTCCTTGTGGATTTTCATCGTGCCCGTCGTGGTCTTATCGGCCATAAAGGCGACAGTGGCAATTACTTTATGTATCGCAAGGTTATCGAGGCTGCAGAGCATCCAATCGATATCTTAGGTGTGCCAGTTAAGTCCCGTGAATTTATGGGCGTGTTACACCTTAAGGGCTTTGTTATTGATGATAGCGTGATCTTTAGTGGTGCGAGCTTAAACAATATCTATTTGCACCAAGATGATAAGTATCGTTTCGACCGCTACCACGTAATAGAGTCAGCCGAGCTTGCCCGAAGCATGCGCGAGATGATCCAGCATTATCTCGTGAATGACGTTGCCGTAACTTCATTGACCCAACCTAAAGAAACTGAACGTCTACCGGCTAAAACAGAGATAACGAGTCTTAAACACCGTTTAGCTAAGGCTGAGTATAAGTTCCAAGAGACTAGGATTGGTAACCGTGTTACGCCTTTAATGGGGCTTGGGCGTAAGAAGAACAAGTTAAACAAGGTGATCGTTGCTATGGTAGAGGAGTCAAAAGACTCACTCTTTATCTGCACTCCTTATTTTAATCCGCCCTACATTTTAGTTCGTGCGTTAACCAAGCACCTTCGTAAGGGCAAGAAGATAGATATCGTTGTTGGCGATAAAACCTCAAATGATTTCTATATTCCACCAGAGGAAGAATTTTCAACCATTGGTGCGTTGCCCTATATGTATGAGCAGTCACTGCGAAAATTTGCCAAGCGCCAGCAATGGGCGATTGAAAATGGCCAGTTAAATATTCATCTTTGGAAAGATGGTCGCAATAGCTTCCATTTGAAAGGGATCAGCGCCGACAGTCATCGTCATTTGATCACCGGCAGTAACTTGAATCCACGAGCTTGGGCACTTGATCTAGAAAATGGGCTATTGCTTCAAGATGAAAGCGAATGCTGGAAAGAGCAGTTTGAGCAAGAGCAGCAGCATATTCTCGAACACACTGAGCGTTTGTACCACTATAGCCAGATTGAAACGTTACAAAGCTATCCAGCGCCAGTGCGTAAGCTTATGAAGCGAATTAAACGTTTGAAAGCAGACTTTCTGTTAAGACGTATACTTTAAGTCTGTCGATTGACTAACGATTAAAAGCCTACTTATGAGTAGGCTTTTTCTTTAACTGGCGCTGCCAGCGTTGATATTATTAGGTTTTAGCTAAATGACTTTGCCAAAGCATGCGGTTCACCGTTTGTATGAATATAGAAAAGCGATCTCTTCACGGCCTTTCACTGCAAGAGGTAAGAATGTTATTCGCTGCCAGTCCTGCTTGCTGGCAGAGAAACTCTGTACTTGCAGCTATCGTATGCATAACAAGAGTCACTTGGCCTTTATGCTGATCATGTATGACGATGAGGTACTAAAGCCGAGCAATAGTGGTCGTCTAATCGCAGATATTGTGCCTGACACCCATGCCTTTATCTGGTCTCGCAATGAGCCTAACCGCAAAATGTTGGAGATTATTAACGATCCTCGTTATCAAGCCTATGTCATTTTTCCGTCAGAATACGCGGTAGAAGGTCAAGCTGTAGTTGAGCGTATAGAGCCAACGATGATAGCGCCAGGCAAGACGCCTCTGCTTATTCTGCTTGATGGGAGCTGGCGTGAAGCGATAAAGATGTTTAGGAAAAGTGAATACCTGCATGGACTGCCACTGTTTTCATTTTCACCAGAGACGACTGCATCCTACGCTTTAAGAAAAGGCGCGCGAGATTTTCAGCTTGGCACGGCTGAGGTGGCAGCATTAGCCTTGGCAGCAGCTGGGGAGCCTAAAAGCGCTGAGGTGTTACAGGCTTGGTTTGCACTTTTTGTCGAGTCATCCTTACATGGCCGTAGCCGCAATAATCGTGAACAGTCAGCTTTACAGCAGCGAAGGCAAGATTATATGGAGGCTTGTCAAAGGGCCTCCGATAATGGGGGTTAAGCTCAATTTTGTTGAATGTGAGTATAAGTTAGTCTAGAGAGCAGAGCGTTGAATCTGCAGCTATTTGCGTTATGCTTAATATTCGTAATCATATGAATAGGGGCGTTGGATGCGATTCGACAAGGTTATACGCTATTTAGGCTTTAGGCCTAGTCATCGTTTTGTCTTTGCCTCTTCACTGGCGTTATTTTGCTTGTCTAACCTGATGTGCGATAACCCAAGCGTGAGTCCGGATGAGAAACGTTTTGACGTTAGTGTAGCTAATCTATCGAGTGACAGGCTAGCCTTCGATATTTATGTTTGGCGAGTCTCAAGGTCGATGCCAACTCGACTGGCAAAAGGCCGTTATAATGCCGGTCTAGTCTGTCAAGATAAGGGCTGGGAGTTTTGTGCCCGTTGGGCTCACTCTAGACGCAGCCCAAGAAGTCGACTCGCCTAGCTAGTTATTGAATACTCATATTTTCGACGCTAGTCACTATTACTTGTATTCGTTCGGGTCTTCATATGACTTGCCTCTTTACAGAATAGAACAGAAATCAGGTACTTTTGCCCATTAAAAATGCCAGTTCGGCGACGTTACTCACCTGCATCTTTTGCATCACTTTTTGACGGTGTAACTCTAATGTTCGCTGGGCAATGTTAAGTTCCGCGGCAATCACTTTATTTAGTTTGCCTTCTAACACCTTTTCCATTACCTCATGCTCTCTAGGGGTCAGTGCTTTGAGCTTATCGGCTAACGCATCTCGTTCCACTTTTTGCTGCATATTGAGCTTAGTTTGTAATTTAGCTTGTTCAAGCAGGACTGCGAGTTTGTCGCCGTCCACAGGTTTCTCCAGAAAGTCTAGTGCGCCTTTTTGAATCGCCTGTACCGCCATGGCAATATTTCCATGACCGCTTAACATGATCACGGCAATCGGGCTTTGAGACTTAGTCAGGTGGCTGAGTAACGCGCTGCCATCCATCCCAGGCATCTGTACGTCTAAAATGGCAATTCCTTCGTTTTGCAGTTCAGCTTGCTTCAAAAAACTATCGGCAGACAAATGGCCCTGAGGTTCGTAGCCAAGGCCATTTAGCATCCAAGTTAACGAGTCTAAAACTGCTTGGTCATCGTCGACTAGATATAGATTACTCAATTTATGACTCCTTAATCGGGAGGGTTATCGTTATGGTCAAGCCGGGAACGCGTGAACCATCAACATGATTGTTGGCTGCGACGATCTCACCGCTATGCTCTTCGATGATCCTCTTACAGATGATCATTCCAAGACCTAAGCCGTTCTCTTTAGATGTCTCAAACGGGAAGAATAGCCGCTCCAACGCCGTTTCACTTAGACCTGTTCCATTATCTTTAAATACAATAACGGCGTGTTGTGCTTGCTTTGAGAGCGATATTGATAGGTTAGGAGCAGGGCACTGGCTCATTGCATCGAGTGCATTGCGTATGATATTGACAAATACCTGCTGTAGAAGGCTAGGATCTGCCGTTAACTCTACCGTTTCACATTTAAACTCTGGAGTCAGCTGCATACGCATGAACTCTGCAGCCATGAGACTTAATGTATCTTCTAAAACTTGATTTAGGTAGCATTCGCTCATGACACTGGGCTGTTGGCAGAAGTGCCTAAAACGCTTAATCGTCGATTGGGCTCGATCGACCTGTTGAATCGCTTTATTCATCGCTTCTTTTAGTTCGGTTTGCTCATCAGATAGACGATAAATACAGCCTTGTGTTAGATAACGGATCCCAGCTAATGGCTGATTCAATTCGTGTGCTATGCCAGAGGCCATCTCTCCTGTTAACAGTACTCGCTGGGCTTTATAGAATTGTTTTGTCTGTTCTAGTAATGCTCTTTGTGTTTGAGTGTGCTGCTGTATTTCCGATTGTAGATCGCGCGTGCGTAGTACAACTAAGCGCTTGACTCTTAAGTGGTGGATATATCCCAGTAACAAGAATATGGCAATGACGACGGCCCAAGGCAGCGCACTTCTAAAAATTGTGGTCCAGTTGGTAACAAATGGCCATTGTTGTAGCTGTTTTAGTAACTTAAATACATGGCTGTCGTTAACGGTTGCTGACCATGAGTCGTAGCGGCCTATAACCGCTGCGGGTTCTGTAGGCTCGATGGTCAACAGTGAGCGGATAACATCGGTGGCAAGACGGTGGTCGGTTTTTCCCAGCTTCGAGAAAGAGTAATAGGGGTATAACTCACTGGAGGTTTTACAGTGAAATGTTGGAGCAGCTTTGGTTAACACGACCTTTAAGCTATTTGCAGCGATATCACCTTTTTTAACTGCGTTCTCAAGCACACAAGTGGGCAGAATCGCGATATCTGCTTTACCGTTAGCAACCAGTGACAACAACTTCTGTTGAGGAAAGCCGACAAATGAGAGCGCTTTAAAGTCATTGAAAGGGTTTAAATCATTATGTGCCATCTCCCCAGCGAAGATCTGAAACCCACCGAATGCTTGCTTATCGGTTGAAACGGCTCTGAGCGATTTTAAATCACTGAAACTATTTACTTGTTGCTCTGAGCGCGTGACCAATGCAGAACCAACGGCTTGAGTGGGTTGGTTATTTCCCTGTGGTACTAGGGTGAGTAAGCTGGTAGTACCGTAGTCTTTCTTATAACTCACACCTGTCAGCGCATTGGTAATTAGAAAGTCTAACTTGCCCTGGGCGACCTTAGAGTCGAGTTCACTTGGTGTTAAGGCGATTAGCTCGAAAGGCTTATTGAGATCGACGGCAATTCTATCGATTGTTGGTTGCCAACGTTTAGCGACGTTGTCTGGGTGGGTAAACGCAAGCACGCCAACTCGAATAGGCTCAACCTGTTGAGCATAGCTATAACAAGCATGAAAACTCGAGAGTATAAGGCAACCTATGGTGGCTAAAGGACGAAGTTTGGCTATCATGATGGAGTACAAGAAAGAAACACCTTGGTATTATGACTCTATTTTAGATAAAAGTAGTGGCAAACACAGGCACTCAGTGAACCGAGTCACATAAATTTCAACCATGCGGAAAACCACTACATCATAATTCATTAAAGCTCATTTATAATAAATAAGCACTAAGCTTGGTGTGGAATATATTATCTCTATAAGTTGGTTTAATTTTTTTGATCTCTAAACTTATTTTACAGTTGTTTTCTATATATATTGAATTCGTCACTTTCGATCTTCTCTCCTTGCTCATTTAAAAACCATACTGCTTCTACATTATTATTGTTATTTGCATATGCAAGTGCCTTATCTAATGGCATAAGAAACAAGGCAGTTGAGATAATGTCAGCATAGATTTGATTGTTATTCATCACTATCGTTGTAGATATGCCACTACGCTTTGGGTACAAAGTTTTTGGGTTAATAATATGGTGAAACTCTTCACCTTTGACGCGATAATATTTTAGGTAGTTACCACTCGATACCACTGTAATATCTCTCCCCGTCATCACTTCATGGTATTGGCCTTCAAAGCTCTGGCAGCGGCTAAGTGAATTTTGATATTTCTTACAGATGGGATCTTCAACAGCAGTGACAAAAGTACGACCTTGTGGATGAACGCCATAATGACGGATATTTCCACCAGCATTGATCATAAAGTTTTGCACACCATCTTCTTTCAACTTAAAGTAAACCTTCTCGGCCATCCAACCTTTGGCTATCCCACCAAGATCTATGCTCATGCCTGCCAGCATCTGTATGGTATTTTGTTCTGAATTTAGCTTGATATTTTCTATGTTAATCAGAGGCCTGGCGGCTTCTAATTCTGCTTGAGTCGGGATTTCGCATCGGTCTTGGTTTTTACGTTCACCGATACATTGTGCTCTATAATCACGCCAAATTTGGATTACAGGTGATAGGGCGATGTTAAAATAGCCATCGCTTTTATCATGCCAATCTATGCTTTGTTTGATTAACTCAGTCAGTTTTGGATCGATTTTGTGTTGCTTCTCAGGCGCATTATTAATGCTTTTGATATTTGTGACATGGGGATAGGTACTGTAGTTTGATGCAAGGTAATGATACTCCTGTATTACATTTAGTGCATTACAAAGTGCTTGTTTTGAATTGTTGCTACCAGCGTCATAAATATCAATACTAATTGATGTGCCAAAGTATTTAAGAGTCGTTAAATTTGTGACTCCCTCTCTTGTTGTAATAATAGCGTTACCCTCACAGAGGTAGGGTTTCCCTTTGGTATCGACATTAACAATCTTAAAGTCAGGTGCTGGTGGCAGATTAAATATAAGTTCTGACTCTGTTTGAGTCCTACTGTTATTTGCTGAATTTAATGTTGCTGCGCTAATGTGATTAGTGACAGTTAGTAAAAATAATAGTGGGTAAATGCTTTTCATAATAAGGTCTGTTTGTCGCGATATATTTAAATAAATATCACAACTAACTTAGATGAAGATAATTAACTGTAGTTTGTGTTAACTGCGTCAAATAAATATAACTCAAACTAAGACATTGCGGTTTTCCGCAATTGTTAAGAATCTAAAACCTTTTATTCTGGCTTCAATGAAAAAACACTTGAAGGCAGAGACAATGAAACGCATAAAAAACTTCAATAAAACGCTGGTAAGTAGCGCAGTATTATTCGCCACAATGACTTTAGTAGGTTGTTCTGCAACGAGTTCTACCGCTATGGATCAAGGTAAGTACGCAGACGGCATACATGACGTTTCTGCTAAAGGTAAGAAAGGACTCATTACCTTAACAGTAGAGGTTAAAAACGGTCATATTGTTGATATTAAGACCAAATCTCATAACGAGACCGAATCTCTGTATCTAAACGCCGAGCGGTTACTCTCGAAAATTGTCGCAAAAAACAGCCACGAAGGCATTGATGCTGTGTCGGGGGCAACTTTTTCCTCTAACGGTATTTTAGAAGCGGTAAACAGTATCCCACGTCGAGACGGCAGTCAGCCAGCCTATGTGGCTGTTGGTTCAAAGGAGCAATCTGGCGATGAAGATTTCAAGCTTAAGTGGTCAATTCAACCTCAGTTAGGTTTGCTTAAGGGAGATTACTACTATCAGGAGGCGCGATTCCGCCAAGGCCATATGGGGAGTGTTGCGATTGTAACCGATAGCAATAACGCCGAAGACGTTATTTTTGCAGAGTTTAACGAAAGCGGTCGACCGAATTACTATACCCGTCTATATCAAGACGTTCCTAAGCGTATGTCTGAATACAACTTCTCAATGGGTAAGAAGAAAGGCACAGCCTGGGTGCAATCATCTTTGACCATGGAAAAGCTTATGGTTGAGCAGGATAAGTTGACGTTTAACTTAAACCCAGATTACGACCCAACACTGCGCAATAAACTAAAAGAACCTAATCGTTTGAAGTATGCCGGTATCGATGTGGTTGCAGGTGCATCTAACAGTATTCAGCAATCTATGGTTCCGCTAACGGCCAAAATACATGCCCAGATCAATGGTGACGGAACCAAGCAAAGATTCTATCAACATGCTGAAAAGCTAATTGATGCTAAAGGTAACTGGACTGGCATCACTGCCATGCTACGAATCGTTGTGGATAGTGATACCAAGCAAATTGTCAAAGCTCATTATGATGAGATTTTTGCAGACGAAAAGGCCCAAATAAAAGACGCATCTTTGAAAAAATTCTATCGCCAGTCTAAGTATGAATCTATCAACTATGTCGAGCCAGCACGAATTGGTTTCAATGTGATGATCGATGGCTTGAATGCTCACCTACAACAGGGCGGCTCACTATTTATCATCGATGATCTTCCTGCCACCGGCGATACCGGAAGTTATGCTGCCACTGGTTTCACTAAGCGTTCAAGCTCTTGGGATAACTACTTGAAGCAAGCTGAGATCTTGTATCAAGAGATGCGTCAAGACGGAATGATCAACGAACACAAGAAAAAGTAATCCTGCTCTAGCGGCCGACTCCCTATCGCCATAGAGTGCCGGAGTCGTCTGCCTTTCAAATTGATAAAAGAACTAAGAGAGAAGATGATGAAAACTGTTAAATTAACTTTGCTTGCCGCCGCAGTATTAGCTTCACCAAGTGTGATGGCCGATGCCTACAAATTTTATGGTCGTATCGACTACTCAGTGACTCACTCTGATAGTGGTAGTGCTACTCATAGCGGAAAGAGTGGCACTATTTTAGAAAACAACTGGAGTCGATTAGGCGTTAAAGGTAATACTGCACTCAATGACGATTTCACCGTATTTTATCAAATAGAAGTCGGCGTAAATGGTGCGACAGAAGGTAAACAAAATAACCCGTTTTCAGCACGTCCTACCTTCCTTGGTATTAAACACTCAACTGCTGGTCAACTTGCCGCAGGCCGTATAGACCCCGTTTTTAAGATGGCGAAAGGCACTGCCGATGCAATGGACATGTACTCATTAAAACATGACCGTTTATTTGCAGGTGATAAGCGTTGGGGTGACTCTTTAGAATATAAAACTGTTAAATGGAACAAGTTACAATTTGGCGCCAGTTATATTCTAGAAGATAACTATTACGGTGAAGATGATGTACGTCGTGACAACGGTAATTACCAGGTTGCGTTAACCTACGGTGATAAATTATTCAAAACCGGTGATCTGTATCTTGCGGCTGCTTACACAGATGGTGTTGAAGACATCAAAGGTTTCCGCGCGGTGGCTCAGTATAAGATTGATAAGTTAATGTTAGGAACAATTTATCAAAGCTCTGAAATCGTTAATCCAAATTTAGATAACTGGCAGCAACGTGATGGTGACGGCTTTATCGTCAGTGCTAAATATCAGATCGATAAGCTAACACTAAAAGCTCAATATGGTCAGGACGATTCTGGTACGGGTAAAATTGCTGGACGTGTTTATGACAAATTAGGCGCTGCGGCTACAGAGGTTCCAGAGGTTTCACAGTGGGCAATTGGCGCAGAATATCGTCTTTCAAAATCAACTCGAGTACACACAGAGCTGGGTCAGTTTGCCGTAAAACAGTACTCAGATTTTGATGATACGATTGCGAGTGTTGGCTTCAGAATTGACTTCTAATCTAGGTTTCCACCTCTAAATTCCCCCCTAGTTTTTATGTAAAGCTGTACTATTTGCCCCCCATGGAGCGTATATGGACATACGCTCTACACCGCTCAAGTTTATTTGCTTATCACACTTCTAGTGACTGGTTGCTATTCATTATTCTGACTATAAAATCAATCTAGTTAAAAATATCTCGGGATTATATTTTAATTTGTGCATTACTATGCTGATTTTTGCATAAGGTTGCAACCCTAGAAACCGTGCGTCAATGGACTTAAATGAGGCAATATAATAGCCAGAACAAGGTGCTAAGTATGACTTTTATATATGCGATTACATCAGAATAATGTATAGATAAATAGGGGGAAGGCTGTGGTAATGACTAAGAATAGCCAGCTCAATTAGACTCATTTTAGCAAGTTATAACACCATCGGTTCAGAGATTATCAGTTCGTTGTTTAACGCAAATTCCTGTATCATAGGCGGCAATTTAAACGCCTTAGAGTTAACTGCATTGCAAGTTTCACCACCATTAACAGACGATTTTATTGCACCTCCTTGCTTAGATGAGATCACGATACTGTTTCAAGATGAGTATCTTTTGCTGATCAATAAGCCTTCAGGTTTGCTATCTCTATCGGGGAAAAATCCTGCCAATCTTGACTCAGTACATTATCGTCTCGTTAAGGATTTCCCAGGTTGTACCTTAGTTCACAGGTTGGATTTAGGCACCTCGGGTATTATGGTGATAGCACGAAATAAACAAATTAATGCGTTATTGTGTAAGCAATTTAGTGAACGTACAGTGCTAAAAACCTATACAGCATTGCTATTTGATAAGCTCAAAAATGATCAGGGATTTATCGATGCACCAATTGCGAAAGATAAACCTAACTTTCCGTTAATGAAGATCTGCGACAAAGAGGGTAAAACTGCACGGTCTTTATATCGAGTTTTAGCCTTAGAATCTTATTCCAGCCATAATGATAACGCAGCTGTCTCCAGCATGAATGAACAAGCAACCGACAGTTCGATTACTGTGACGAGAGTTGAGTTTATTCCGAAAACAGGCCGAACACATCAATTACGGATCCATAGTCAGTACTTTGGCCATCCAATTATCGGTTGTGATCTTTATGGCTCCGAGACCTCTTACCGACTCGCACCAAGATTGATGCTACATGCAACTCAGCTTGAATTTGATCATCCTATCTCTGGTGAGAGGATCTTTGCAAACAGTCCCTGTCCATTTTAATGATGGTTAGCCAAGAAACTATCATCTTAAAACCCAGTATCATTTTAACTACGCACTAAACAAAAACTTAGTTATTGAAGAAACTTAATCCTTTGGCTTCAAGTAATGCCTTAATGATCTCGGATCGGTATGCCCAGTTCTTGCCATGATATAAAGATGGTCTTTATCATTTTCATGGAGCTGGGTGACACAACCACTTCGTAAACTGTGCGCACCATAGAATCGAGAGTTTAGTCCCGCTCTGTCACAGTATTTTTTTATCATCTGATAAATATCGTCACCCTTTAAAAAACCTTTTCCCAATTTCGCTTGAGTGATTTGATAATCTCGAAGCGAATTGCCATCACGACTCAAGGAGCGGAACAGATGCCCCTGCTTTATCTTGGTGGCATCAAGCCATTGTTGAACGGCTTCATAAGCAGAAAATAGTTCCTGTTTTGGTAGATCTTTCCACTCTCTTTGACCTTGTTGGTTACTTTTAGAGTAGGGCACGCGAATCTTAAGCTTTTCTCTTAAGAAGCTGATATGTTCAACTCTTATCTCCGCTAACTCCGAACGTCGAAATCCCCCCTGCAACCCAAGCTGTAAAATTGCTTTGTCTCGTAATCGAGTTAACTCTTGCGGCTGTTGATCAATAACTGCCAATAACATTTCAAGTTCATCATAGGTGATCGGTTGCTGATCGTAGTCGGAGATCTGACGATATTGATTACGCATTAGACCACGCATTACCCTGATCACAAGGGGGTGTTCAGTTGGTGAATGATATGCGGCTTGAATATGAAAAAAACGAATCGCTGCTAAACGGGTATTAATTGTTTGTTTAGATAGCTGGTGGCCACTCTTTTCTTGGTATATTTCTTTTTGATGACCGATAAAGGAAATAACACTCCTTGGATCGGCGGGCAGGGCACTTAAGTTATGTTGTTCGCAATAATTTCTAAAAATAGCGAAACTAGAACGATAGACTCGGCGAGTGTTTTCTGAGATCTCATATTGAGTCTCGCTGGCTGCACTTTTGTAATCATCTAAGATCGAAATAGGAAGTTGTTGTTCTTGGAAAAACTTTTCGTTTGTGTTGTTCGGATCGCGTTGACCATTTTGATCGTTTGTTAAGCCACCGCTAAATTGACCTAATGCAAGTTCTTGTTCATTTAAAGAGCTGACTTGCCTAGGAAGTTGTTGTTCCGAATTCATCTATTATTGCTGACCCATAATCTACAAAAGTGACGTTAAATCCATCGTTTAACGGTCAATATTCTACTTAAAAACCGTTATCTCTACCAGTGATAATCGTCATTATCACTGGTAGAGATAGTGATGATGATTACTGAGTGTTTTACGTACAATAATTGAGATTAATCTATTGTGATGGAGGAAATATTAAGCACAGACAAGCTTATTATTATGAAATCTATATTTGAATTATTCTGTAACTCTGTGGGTAATAAGTTTATTTGAAAAAGAATGGTATAACCATTTATTGTTTGGCTAATATAACATATTGAAGTTAGGGGCTGATGAAGGCGGTACATTTAATAAGGTGGTTTAACTACGTTATTGATTGTAAGTTCATTACTGACTACAAGTTAACCGGACTCACATCTTCACTTATTATGAAGATGTTTACGCTTGAACTGTTTTTCTTAATCCTTGGTTATTCTGTTTTAATCCGTTTTAGTATGAATGACACTGCAGTGAACTGTGATGATTTTCAGGCCTGCCAAAAAATTTCGTGGTATGGAAATTTGGCTAAACTTTAGTACTGACATCAATCACGAATAATTTTAACCTGCTGGTTATCCAAACGATGGCTTAGCACTTATGTTTCAATATAAGTATTCAGGTGTGAGAAATAGAGCTTTAGGTAATGATGCTGTGAGTGATATAGATAAGCCATTCGAATAACAAAGAAGTCGTTAGCGCAGAACCAAGATTAGCTTGGGACCGTTTTAGATTTAATAGCATGGTGTCACCATTTTATTGTATCAATTAAACTCATGGTCAAGTTTTGTAAAAAAACCTTGTAGAGGTAGTGAGTTAGATGATGCATTAACGCAGTAATTAGACTAATATATGGTTACACCATACTTTTAATTTTTCATGTGGTTACCAGTAAAGTCTAGTGAAATTAGCGATTAAGAATGGAATGAAATGCAAAACAAAACAGAAAGCGCAGGGCAGAGTTGGCAGTATCATCAGCAAAAACCAACTGCAGGTCGGAAATTAAAATTGTTAGAAGCAGAAGAGTTGCTCGTTGCCTTGCCTCTAATCTATCGACTAATCTCTTTGATTGAAGTTGAAAAAAGAAAGGATTGGTTTTATGAATTCGAAGAAGCTGTAGAGCGTGAGCAACTCTACATCTTGTTAACCGAAAGCTTGTCATCTCTGAATCAGCTCCGAAAACAAGCGACTGGTGTTGATGAAGCTCTGTTACAAACAAATTTACTGCTTAATCGCTATTTTAGTGATTATGGCTGGAGAATGGTGCGAAAGGAGCTATCGCAAATAAAGAAACGCAAAAAAAAATCCCACATCGAGATTGGCAATGATCTTGTAGTAAAACTCAAGGAGTTCATGGCACAAAATCAAATCGATACATTCGACCAAGCTATAGATCACTTGTTGAGTGAATACCCAAAGGCAACAGAAGAGTTTTAAGTTGCAAGTCTATTTAACTGCTAAGTATGTCAGTGCCTTATGATTGGCAAGACTCGATAATTCGCTTTGTTAAACAAGCAAAGTTTGTGGCCGAGCCAATATGAGTATTCTACCTATATATCAAAAATCAAAGCTTGCTTCTAACAGTTATCCATTACCTAAATCCCTTTGGGTGGTACTGTCATGAATAGACGTATTGAGTGCTGACTAAGAACTGTTCATAACATTTAACAAAGTTACCTATTTGAACGATCATGTTGCGTAAAGGCCCAGCATAATAAAATAGCTTAAATGGATGCTAGGGCTTTGCTCGTGATTCGCTGACTGAATTGATTTCTCTTTTTATGGTTAGGGGCCCAACCGACAAGAAAGCGCTCGAAGTCAGCCCACGCAAAATTCACCATATTTTGCCACTCTTTAACGACTAGAATAGGGTCGATTGTAGGCTGATACAAACCTAAAGCATGGGTTAAATCGATGAAATACTCATTCACTAATTGTGTAAAATTATTCTCACATTCGGTTTCTGATAAGCAGCTGCCAATCAGGTATACAAGGTCTTTAACGCCGCTGCCACTGCCGACATATTGAAAATCAACGGCGGCAACATCGGTAAAATCATGATTAAAACAGAAGTTGGCAACCTTGGCATCTCCGTGTACAACTGTTTTATACTCGCAATTATTCAGTAGGTTATCTATTGCTGACGCCTGTTGTTTTAGTCTGGACTCAGGCATAGATTGCCACTCTTCCATTCGTGTAGCAAGGTGCCAGTAACAACCGATTGGCCAAAGTTCATCATAAGTATTGCCAGCAGAGAAGTGCATAAACTTTGCATGAAAATGGGCTAGCCATCGAAGGCATAATTTTGTTTGCTCCACAGTCAGGCTTGTCGCTCGGCAATAAAAACCTTGGTCATCAAGATCAGCCATCAAGATCAGTTGGCTTGACCTACCATCCTCAATAAAACGACGTTCACCTAGAAATCTTGGGACTCGACAATAACTATCGCAACGTTCAGAAAATGTTTTATAAAAGTTAGTTTCAACTTGATAAGAGTCAATTTTTCGCTGGTGAGAAACCGAAGTTGACCAGCCTCTAGGGTGATTAACCTGTTTAGGAGGGCAAATGTGTTTAACAATAAATTGACTAACTCCAAATTTATTAACTAACTCTTTCGAGGTGAAACTGTATCTTGCAACTTCACCATATCCAGACCAAAGAGATTGAATCTTTGAGTTTTTTTTGAAGTTAGTAGATTCAAAAAAATCAACTAACACATTTTCAACTGAGCTATTGGTCAGATCCATTAATGCGCCTAAGTAAAATTTTGTTCAACAACCAGACAGGTAGAACGCTGTACTATAATTGATAAGAAGCGGAATCAAAACAGACTCATAACATTGTTTTGGGTGATTAACGCGAGAATTTTTGAATAGAGAGGAAGTTTTTGAATGAAACGTTATTTATTAAGCCTTGGCCTATTGTTACTACCTGTCAGTGCGATGGCAAATATCATTGTCGATAAAACTGGGGTTGATGAAAAAGACTATGTATATGATCTACACCAATGTACTGAAATGTCGACTCAAGTTGAGCAAAAAAAGACGGAAGGAAGCGCTATTGGTACTGCTGCCAAAGGTGCGGCAATTGGCTCTGCTGGTAAAGCGATTGCAGGTGGTTCTGGAACCGATGGAGCTAAAAAGGGAGCGGCAATCGGGCTAGGTGTCGGCGTAATATCCAAAGGCAGAGAGAGACGAGGTAATAAAGATACCCACGCTGCTGAGCAACAAACTGTAATTAAAAACTGTATGACTAATCGTGGTTATGTGGTGTTAAATTAAAGTCTTAAAATAATTATGGCTACATTTAAACAAAGCTGATTATTAATTTAAGTGTGAATTAATAAGCTATCTACAGTTAAGTTCTTCCGAGTTGTAGGCCTATTTTATATCGACTAAAACACAGCTTGTTGCATGTAAAATGGATTTCACTTGTCTTGAGGCTCAACACTCTCTCCGTTGAACAGTCAAGATCTAGCATCAGACCTGAATGATATTGTTAGTGCCTTTGTATAAGCAAAGTGTGTGATAAACTTTATGAACTTAATGCTAATCATTGCCAAGGTAGTGAACAGCAAACGAATAAAGTACTAAGCACTTAATAAAGATAGGGATAAGTTTTGAAACATGTAGTGATCACCGGTGCTAATCGTGGAATCGGCCTTTCATTTGTTAAGCAGTACTTGTTATCTGGGTGGCAGGTGACAGCGTGTTGTAGAGAGCCGAATAAAGCCCAAGAATTGAAGGTGTTAATGGCGAAGTACGTTAATCTTAAAGTGACAGAGCTTAATGTAACAGATGCATCTTCTGTTGCTAAACTTGCACAAGCCAAAGACATGCAGTCAATTGATTTATTGATTAATAATGCGGGTTATTACGGTCCGAAAGGTGTCCGTTTTGGTCACTCTGATGTTGAGGAGTGGCGACGCGTGTTAGAGGTCAACACGATAGCCCCTTTACTGTTGACCGAGTCACTTTATGCTGGTCTAAAAGCCTCAAAAAATCCTGTGTTGGCCTTTATCTCATCAAAAGTGGGTAGCATGGAAGATAACAGCAGCGGAGGAGGATATTATTATCGTTCCTCTAAAGCCGCATTGAACTCAGTTGTGAAATCGTTATCAATTGACCTTAAGCAAGATCAAATAAGATGTGTGGCATTGCACCCTGGTTGGGTTCAAACAGAGATGGGCGGGCCAAATGCTCTAATTGATACTGATACCTCAGTTATTGGAATGATTCATGTTATCGATAGCTTAGAGCTTGAACAGAGTGGTAACTTCTATGACTATCAGGGGCAAGCGATCCCTTGGTGAAGCGAGGGAGAGACGATGTGAATTGTGCCATTTCAGAAAAGCCTCATGGTGATAGCAAATAAGGTTTTAAATGCTGATAAATTAAAATTAACCGAGCAAAACTACTCAATAATCCGCATTTTTGATACCCTTCATCTATAATGGATTTTATAGTGATGTCAGCCATTTATACGGCTAAAAAATCACGATAGAGGTCTAAATTTGCGCGATTTTTAAAAAAATCCTGCCCGATTGTAGAAAATAACTAAAATTTAGTTTGCATCTGCTGAAAAAAGGAGTACTTTCGCGCTCCTTAATTTAACTTAACTGGAAGAATTGTAATGAGCGACAATAAGTTTATTATCGGAAGTGAAGAGTGGTGTGCATTCCCTGCTCTTGGTGTTCCAGCAATTAAAGCTAGAGTTGACTCTGGCGCCAGAACGTCATCAATCCATGCTGTAAATATCCGTCCTTTTAAAAGAGAAGGCGAGCCATGGGTTTCTTTTGAACTTCATCCGATACAAAACAGTCGCAAGATCATCCTTCGATGTGAAAGTAAAGTTATTGACCGTCGTAATATCAAGAGTTCAAATGGCGAATCAGAAAAGCGTTACGTTATTGCCTCTGTTATCCAGCTAGGCGGTCACGCATGGGAAGTTGAGCTTACATTGACTAACCGTGATAGCATGGGATACCGGATGCTATTAGGTCGCGAAGCAATGAGCAATAAGACCTTGGTTGATCCATCTGAATCATTTTGCTTAGGCGAGCAGAACGACGTAGAAGTTGAACAACTTTATGGCGTTAAAACTGCAAAGAAAAGTGGTCTTAAGATTGGCTTGCTAGCAAGTAACCCAGATTTGTACAGTAACCGTCGTATCATCGAAGCGGGTGAGCAGCGCGGTCATGAGATGGTATTTTTGAACATCAAGCAGTGTTATTTAAAACTTGATGCATCAGAGCCAGAAGTACACTATCGTGGTGGTCGTATTTTAAATGATTTAGATGCAGTTATTCCGCGCATCAGACCAAGTATGACTTTCTACGGCTGTGCATTAACACGTCACTTTGAAAGTTTGAATATTATGGCGCTTAACACCTCTGACGCGATTACACGCTCAAGAGATAAGCTATTCTCATTGCAGTTGTTGCAAAAGAATAACCTAGATATTCCAACGAGCGGTTTTGCTAATTCGCCTGTTGATACTAAAGATCTTATCGATATGGTGGGTGGTGCACCGCTTATCGTTAAGTTACTTGAAGGCACTCAAGGAAAAGGTGTTGTATTAGCAGAAACAACGAAAGCTGCTGAAAGTGTTATTAATGCTTTTAAATCGCTACACGTAAACTTGCTAGTTCAGGAATTCATCAAAGAAGCTCAAGGTAAAGATTTACGATGCTTTGTGATTGACGGTAAGGTTGTTGCTTCGATAGAGCGTACAGCGGCTCCTGGTGAGTTTAGAGCTAACATCCATCAAGGTGGTAGTGCATCAATCGTTTCAGTCAGCGCTGCAGAGAAGCAACTAGCATTGAAAGCGGCAAAGACCATGGGTCTGCGTGTTGCAGGTGTTGATATTATTCGTTCTAGCAGAGGCCCTCTATTACTGGAGATTAACTCTTCTCCAGGACTTGAAGGTATCGAGTCTGCTACTGGTATCGATATCGCTGGTGCGATGATCGAATCAATCGAGAAGAAACTAGGTTGGAAGGCTGAGTAACTCGTCAAACCAATAGTTTCAATGAGAAAGCGTTATGTCTAAGACATAACGCTTTTTTTATGCTTGTTAATTGAAATTGATAAGTCAGTACACCTCAGAGGAACTCCCCAAACAAAACATGTTAATGTGATACTCGTGTTAGGTTAATAATAAGAGGTCACATGATTGTCCCACTAACCCCTATACATTTTGATGCCGTTATCGCACTTGGAAACCAAGTTCACGGAGATGGCTATCTAGACGCAAAATCGTTAGCGCACATCGTTAGTCTTGGATATAAAAAGGGCATTAACAGTTGTTTTGTTGCCATAGAAAAGGGCGCCTTACTTGGCTTTAGGCTCTGCTATGCTCCAGGTCAATGGCCGATAGATAAATGGTGCTCGCCTAAACTATGGGGCATAGAAGAGGAGTGCGTTGGTTATTTTAAGTGTAATACAGTCGCTAAGGACGCAAGAGGGAAAGGATTAGGGGGAAGGTTACTCCAAGCTTCCATTTCAGCATTAACGCAGCAGGGCGCAACTGCTGGCGTGAGTCACCTTTGGCAACAAAGCCCTAATAATGCTGCCGTTAAGTATTTCACAAAAGCTGGCGGTAAGTTGATATACGAACATCCTAACCGATGGAATGATACCGAGGAGCACCCTGACTATGTATGTATCCTGTGTGGCCCGAATTGTCATTGCGTGGCATGTGAAATGCTACTGACTTTTTAGGAGGGCGCATGAGCAATCAACAAAGTGATCGCTTTGATCCATTAGTTGCCACTTCACCTAAATCACTTTCACATTGCCATTCTTACTGGTCTGATACCGTTGAACTCTGTACGGCGAGAGCCCCACTAAGAGCAAGACTACAGACTGATGTGGCCATCATAGGCGGTGGTTATACAGGCCTTTTAACCGCGTACTACCTTGCCAAATATCATCATGTCGATGTCTGTGTGCTAGAGGCGAATAGGATAGGATTTGGTGCAAGTGCTCGCAATGCCGGCTTTGTGTTAAGAGGTTCTGGACGTCTGGGCTACAGCCAAATGGTACAACGTTGGGATCTGGGGATTGCTAAAGGTATTCATCATGAGTTTACACAAGCAGTAGAGCGGGTAGAAAGGTTAATCGCGGATCACAAAATTGAATGTGAACCACAAGTTAAGGGGTATCTTAAAATTGCGCATAACCGAAAAGCATTCAAACAACTAAGCGATACTGCCAACTTTATCGATAAACACTTAGGAGAGAGTACACAACTTATCAGCGAAGCGCAGCTTAAGGCCGAATACTTGAACCACCATCAGGCAGTTGGTGCCTTAAGGGTAGAGCAAGGCTTTGGTGTTAACCCGCTTAAATTACTGCAGGGCTATAAAAGGATTGTCGAAAAATTGAGTGTTCCCCTGTATGAGCATACGTGCGTCGAGTCGTGGGTTGAGGAAGAAGGGACTCATAGGTTAATCACATCAAATGGAGAGTTAAGGGCGAAGAAGGTCGTAAGTTTGGGAAATGGTTATACACCCAAGCATTTTCATCCGACAGTGGATAATCGTTTCCTGCCTATATTAAGCAATATTATTGTTACCGAACCTTTAACTGCAGACGAGCTTGCTATATTGGGTATTCATACACGAGAAGTAGTAATGGATACCCGCATATTAAAATATTATTATCGCTTGTTACCTGATAATCGTCTGCTTTTTGGTGGTAGAGGTGCAATTTTTGGGCGAAATTCACAAAATCCAGTGTATCAAGAACGGCTGAAGTTCGCTTTAACACAATGTTTTCCCGCACTAAAATTTAAAAAACTGGACTATAACTGGACCGGGTGGATTGCAGCCAGCTTTGATGATATTCCCCATGTATTCGAAACTAACGGAGTTGGCTATAGCTTAGGTTACTGTGGTGCAGGAGTATCTTTCAGTGCTCAGGCGGCTTATCGGCTCTCTGAGCAAATTGTCGGCCTCCCAGTGCCTTCGCTTCCCTTATACCATCAAGCTGCTCCAAGGTTTCCCTGTGCTCGTTTAAGAAGGTTAGGGCAATGGGGTTACTACCAGTATGGCTGGGTAAAAGATCGCTATTTTTAAGTGAATTTTTTACTCAATAGCCAGTCTGTGCTACGGTTAAAGACTACTTTTTTGCTATGGAGGAAATTGTGAAGTCCACAGTAGACAAAATGCTAGTTAAGCACGATAAGCTAGTACATTCTGAAGGGGTTAAAGTGTGCTCACATACCCAAAGAGTTAAAGATGATTGGGTACAACACACAGTGATGATCGATGACTGCGATACACCTTTTACATTTCGCAGAACCAAAAAATACAAAAGCCTTAATGGGGCTAGAGTCAATGTGACTTATTATCCAGACACTCAGGGTGTTGCGGGTTTTGAAATGGATATTTTTAAAGTTGTGCGTATTAAACGAAGCTAAACCGTTTAATCACTTGCTGTCCTACCACTGTTAATTGATCTCTATTAAGTACTCTATTAAGTATTAGTACAGTTCCAAATTGCTATGATGTGTCACACAAAGCCTACCTATGTAGGCCTACAACCTTAAGAGGTGGCCATGCAATATACTTTACAGCAGCAACGACAGTATTGTGGTTTAGCAGCGCAAAGCATTGTGGATGAAAAGATCTGCATTTTGAATCATAGTGTGCAAACATCGCTAGAGATCACTCTGCGTACATTGCTGAGGCGCTATAACAACGAAGATCAGATCTCCGCCTTAACGCTTTTAACCCTTAAGTCAGAATCCCTCGAGCTGCATAGAGCCATATTGATTGCAGATATGGGAAGTACTGAGAAAAACATCTTGCTCGGATATATTGACCAAAACCTTGAAAATATTGATGAAGCGATAGGGGCTCCTCGGGTGAGAACACTCACAGGTTAACTGTTTTGATGTTTCTTTTAGTGGAGGAGACTGTTCAGAGGCTTGAGAGCTTATTGCTTAGCTTAATAAGGCGATGACTTCTTTTCTAAACAGAAAATATCTAAGCATAAAAAAACCCAGCAGATGCTGGGTTTTTTAATTTTACTCACGAACTACTTAGCATTCATTAGTGCAACGGCATTGTCTAGCATGCGGTTACTGAAGCCCCATTCGTTATCGTACCAAGCCATTACTTTAACTAGACGACCGTTAACACGTGTTTGTGTCGCATCGAAGTTAGAAGAGTATGGGTTGTGGTTAAAGTCGATAGATACCAATGGCTCATGATTAACAGCCAACACTTCACTCAGTGGCGCAACAGAGGCCGCTTTTTCGATGATTGCATTGATCTCTTCGACGCTTGTGTCGCGTGCAGCTACAAAAGACAGGTCAACTAGTGAAACGTTAACGGTTGGAACGCGAACCGCTAAGCCATCGAATTTACCAGCAAGCTCTGGAACCACAAGACCTACAGCAGCTGCTGCACCAGTCTTAGTTGGGATCATCGACATAGCCGCTGCACGAGCACGACGAAGGTCTGTATGATAAACATCAGACAAACGTTGGTCATTCGTGTAAGCGTGAATTGTGGTCATTAGACCAGATTCAATGCCAATCTCGTCATTTAACGGCTTAGCAAATGGCGCTAAACAGTTAGTTGTACAAGAAGCATTTGAGATAACGGTCATATCGGCAGTGATGACATCATTGTTTACGCCGTAAACAACAGTTGCATCGACATTCTTACCTGGTGCAGAAATAATGACCTTTTTGGCACCCGCGTCTAGGTGAGGCTGAACAGACTCCTTAGATGTGAAAATACCAGTACATTCGAATACCACATCTACATCCAGTTCTTTCCAAGGAAGTTTTGATGGATCACGCTCTTGGAAGGTAAGGATCTTATCTTCATTCACAAAAATAGCATCATCTGCGTGCTCTACTTTTGCATTAAAGCGACCATGTACAGAATCGTATTTAGTTAAATGAGCGTTGATTGAAGCATCACCTAAATCGTTTAGTGCAACAATCTTGATAGGATAGTTCTTTTCGCTTTCATATAGTGCACGTAGAACATTGCGGCCGATACGGCCATAGCCGTTAATTGCAACTCGGATAGTCATCTCATATCCCTCAGGTAAAAGAAAAAATAGAATCTGGTAGTAAAATTACCAAACTGGCAGCCACCGTCAAGTGATATCGGTGATAAATGGCTAAATATTGCTATTGTTTAGGTAATTTTTTTACACGTGTCGCGAATTCGAATATAAATTGTGTCAATCTACAGAATAACTGTAAGTTGGCAAAAATATTGCCGAAAAAGAGTGTTCGACAATCAAACCTCTATAGAGGTTTGGGTAACTCTTTATCAAGCAATATTTTTAGCTTACTTTGTTGATACTTTCCACCTTTAAGCTGATCTGCAAGCTTAGTTGCATCTTGGTCCAATCTTCGTTGCAGTGCCT
Organism: Shewanella schlegeliana; assembly: GCF_016765635.1. Lineage (GTDB taxonomy): Bacteria > Pseudomonadota > Gammaproteobacteria > Enterobacterales > Shewanellaceae > Shewanella > Shewanella schlegeliana. The sequence continues at coordinate 296,852 of NZ_JAESVD010000006.1, read as the reverse complement.
TATCTCCCTTAATGAGGGCGAGCATCTGCTCCTTAGAAAAGTTTGCCTGAGTCAACTCGATGTTGGTCTTTGATAGCCAATATTCAATTTCCGCTTTGTTTTCTAGGCGGTAGAGCGTCGCCAATGCTAGAAGCCAATCAGGATCGAACTCTTCTGCTGTACTGCCTTGAAATACTTGAGCGTAGAGTTGTTTAGACTTTTGGGGACTGACTTTCACAAAATAAGACGCTAACTGGGCCTTTAGGTCAGTATCTGTAATCTTATTCTCTTGCTCTGCTGCGAAAACAATTGCCTCTGCATCACTATCGTTAAAGCGTGACCAATGATAATAGGCGAGGTGGGGGTCAGAGCTCCCCTTGGTGCTTTCTTGTAACTGCGCTAGTGATTGTGAGCTTAATCCGAATGCGCGAGCCCGATCATTGGTGCGCTCTGGATGTAAAATGTGTTGTACACCCGCGGCAAGTTCGACGCATTTGTTGTAACTTTCTAAGTACACTAGTTGCTGATAAATCTCCTTACCAGATGGGTCTTGTATACTTTTTAGCTTGAACCTATTGCGGATCAAGTCTCCTCGTTCAAATCGACACCAACTATCTTTATGTAGATCTGCACAAAGTTCAGGATTTTTGTTACAAATGATCTGAGTATTTGTCGGCTGTTCGCAGCCAAAAAGACCAAAAACAAGCGGAATCCCAAAAAATGATGTAATCATTACAAGTTTTCGGTTCAAACCAGGCTCCAGATAGCTTTTTATCTAATAAAATTACAATGTTATGAAAAATATCTTGCTAGCTTGAGAGCACACTTTTCATTACAATAGCGCCGACCAAACGGGGAAAGATCCCCTATATAACGATAGATTATTGGTCTTTTCTTTTTGTTACTCAAACATTTCTGACAAAAAAGTCAGAAAAGTGAGATAAAGGATCTGTTAATGAGCGCTGATAAACACCTACAAAGTTGGCAAGAACGTTTCGAGATGGCTGAGGCTATGCAGCCATTGCTTGGTAAGTTATACCGTAACCAAGGTGTAGAAGTCGTCGTCTATGGCAAACCTCTACTTAATGCCTCTACAATCGAAATCATCAAATCGCACCGTTTAGTGCGTCGCCATGTTGGTGAAAAACTGAGACTACGTGAAAGCTTTCCATTTGTTGAAGCCCTAAGCAAGTTGGCGGTAAAGCAGTGTAAAGTTGACATCGGTAAACTCGCGGTTAATTACTGGCGCGAATATCAAGATGCAAGTCAGATTGAAGCTTACATGAGCCGCGAACTTGCAGATGCAATCACCCATCAAGATGACCAAGAAGCAAGAGATGTTGTTCTTTATGGCTTTGGTCGTATTGGTCGTCTACTCGCACGTTTGCTTATTGAAAGAACGGGTGTAAGCAACAAGCTTAGACTACGTGCTATCGTACTTCGTGGCGGCCGTACTGGCGATTTAGAAAAGCGTGCCAGCCTATTGCGTCGTGACTCTGTTCATGGTCCATTTAATGGTTCAGTTGAAGTCGATGAAGAGAACAATGCAATCATCGCCAACGGTACCTATATTCAGGTGATCTACGCAAACTCTCCAGATGAAGTGGATTACACTAAGTTTGGCATCTCAAATGCGCTTGTTGTCGATAACACAGGCATTTGGAAAGATGAAGCGGGTCTAGGTTTACACCTTAAGTCTCCAGGTGCAAGCAAGGTATTGCTTACCGCTCCAGCCAAAGGCGCCATCAAGAACGTTGTTTACGGTGTAAACGAGCAAGATATTCTTGATGAAGACACAATCGTATCTGCAGCTAGCTGTACGACTAACGCGATTACACCTGTGCTAAAAGCTGTGAATGATAAGTACGGTATTGAAAATGGTCATGTGGAAACAATTCACTCGTATACCAATGACCAGAACCTAATTGATAACTATCATAAAGCTGACCGTCGTGGCCGTAGTGCACCATTAAACATGGTTATCACCGAAACAGGTGCTGCTAAAGCCGTATCTAAGGCGTTGCCAGTATTGGAAGGTAAGTTAACGGGTAATGCTATCCGCGTTCCAACGCCTAACGTTTCTATGGCAATTATCAGCCTTAACCTTAATGGTGAAACAAACAAGCATGACCTAAATGAGTATCTAAAAGATATGGCATTACAGTCAGAGCTGCAAAACCAGATTGATTACACAGATTCTACAGAAATCGTGTCTAGCGACTTAGTCGGTTCACGTTATGCAGGTGTTGTTGATTCACAAGCAACTATTGCAGAAGGCAATCGAGCGATACTGTATGTATGGTACGACAATGAATTTGGCTATAGCTGCCAGGTTGTTGGTGTTATGCAGAAAATGCTTGGCCTTAACTACCAGTCATTACCTCATGGCTAATTCTCTACTGAATTAAGCCCATCTATAAAACGCCTCTAATCATAGAGGCGTTTTTGTTTTCAGTTTGGTAACTGAAAAGGGGAGGTTGGAATACCTAAGCGGCAAAGAGAAAGTGTGGAGTAAATGATAGCGATGAAAGAATCCAAGGCTTTTATCAAGCGATTATTTGCAATAGCCAACTCTGAAACGACTTTGAATGCCATAAACAAGGCTGCCAAATAATCAAATAGCATGAAATTTGTTATTTCTGATGGTTTTAACGTCAAACAGTCACTAATTTGTTTTTTGTCGATTGACTCTCATGGGTAAATCGGTAGAATGCCATTCCGTAGTCAAGGGGAAGCGAACTAAGCAAGAACTTGAATACAGTTTAAATTGAAATGCGACATTAGCTCAGTTGGTAGAGCGATACCTTGCCAAGGTATAGGTCATCGGTTCGAACCCGATATGTCGCTCCAATTTAGACCATGTGGCGCGATGGCAGAATGGCTATGCTGCGGATTGCAAATCCGTCGATCTCGGTTCGACTCCGGGTCGCGCCTCCACAAATTAAGAGTTTGATGAGTTTAACCTTAATCAGGTTAGGCAATATTGATACCGACAATATGTATCATCAGAGTCGAAGAGTTTGCCCGTGTGGTGGAATCGGTAGACACAAGGGATTTAAAATCCCTCGCTGAATAAGCGTGCCAGTTCAAGTCTGGCCACGGGTACCAAATAACTCTCTTGTAGAGTTGCAGAGAAGCCTCGACACTGTCGGGGCTTTTTTGTATCTGGCGTTTACAACAAAAGCACAAGAGATTTATTTTTTATAAGAGCTGCCTCGTTGAATAGGTGTGCCAGTTCAAGTCTGGCCATGGGTACCATCTTCTTACGAAGAGTGACTAAACCAGCCTAGAGCTGGTTTTTTTACGTCTGAAATTTGAGATTTCATATCCCAAGGGATTTGCTTTTTATAAGAGATGCCTCGCAGCATAAGAGAACCTGTTCAAGCTTGGCCACGGGTACCACCATTAAAGCCTTCGCATTGACATGCGGAGGCTTTTTTGTATCTTGCGTTTACGATAAAAAAGCACAAGGGATTTACTTTTTATAAGAGATGCTTCGTTGAATATGAATGCCAGCGTAACCCTGTAGCGGGTACCAAATAACGCTCTTATCTGTATCTGCGTTTATGGCAAATGTACAAAGAATTTGTTTTTATATAAGGTAACTCGCGATCTTCATAAACAATCTTATGGCATTATTTATGAAAGAGGGACTGTAGGTAGCTAGTAAAAATAACTCTACTTGAGAGTAATAGGGTTACCACAAATAAATCCGAGTTTTTGGAGACCATCAAGTAATAACGAGAGCTCACCTTCCTTAAGAAAGACTACGTACTCTTAATCAGTTCCCCACTCACTTACCAAAAGGGCGACAGGCATCCGTTTATAAATAGCGACTCTTTAGAGTATCTAGTGAGGTCTTTACGTTTTGCGGGATCCTACTTTAGCCATTTTGCAATTGAGGCAATAGCGATGAAAGTATGTATCTGCTGCTGTTGGCGTACATTTTAGCAAAAATAAATTTATCAGCTTAATCTTTATGAAAAACTGACAATAAAGCAAGATTTACAATAGGGGACTGAATAGCCTGCCTCACGCGATATTGCCATCATGAAGGATAAAAACCGAGCTTGGATTGATTAGTTCTTGACAAGTTAGAGCGCCTTTTAACCATTTGAATAAAATCGACAAATTACTTGTTGACTGAAATTTTTATTCTAGTAAAGTACGCCTCGTTCCCGGCAAGAAGGGAAACAAAGTGGCGCGATGGCAGAATGGCTATGCTGCGGATTGCAAATCCGTCGATCTCGGTTCGACTCCGGGTCGCGCCTCCACAAATAAGAATTTGGTGAGTTTTTCTGAAAAGAGAAACAGTATTGATACCGACAATACGTATCGTCAGAATCAAAGAGTTTGCCCGTGTGGTGGAATCGGTAGACACAAGGGATTTAAAATCCCTCGCTGAATAAGCGTGCCAGTTCAAGTCTGGCCACGGGTACCATCTTCATTACGAAGAGTGATTAAACCAGCCTTTGAGCTGGTTTTTTTACATCTGAAACTGGTTAATCAGAAAAGAGCCAAGGGATTCCCCTTTATAAGAGATGCCTCGCTGAATAAGCGTGCCAGTTCAAGTCTGGCCACGGGTACCATCTTCATTACGAAGAGTGATTAAACCAGCCTTTGAGCTGGTTTTTTTACATCTAAAACTGGTTCATCAGAAAAGAGCCAAGGGATTCCTTTTTATAAGAGATGCCTCGCTGCATAAGAGAACCTGTTCAAGTCTGGCCATGGGTACCAAATAACTCTCATTGAGAGTTGCAGATAAGCCTCGACACTGTCGGGGCTTTTTTGTATCTGTCATTTATGAAGAACGTACAAGAGATTCCATTTTATAACAGCCGCCTCGCACTCTTCACAAAGTCTTGGCCACGGGGACCATCTTCTTATGAAGAGTGACTAAACCAACCATTTCGCTGGTTTTTTTTCATCTGAAATTTATCTCTTATTGAGAGAGGGCAAGGGATTCCTTTTTATAAGAGATACCTCGTTAAATATGAATGCCAGCGCTTTTTTGTATCTGGCGTTTACGATAAAAGTACAAGGGATTTGCTTTTGATAAAAGATGTCTCGCTTTTGATAAACTAGGCGACTAGCGATACGATTCCGATCTACAGACTAACTCAGTCTCACTTACTTATAAATCAGGGGGGCTGGTGTCAGAGTGACTTTTGTCGTCTGTTAAAGCGAACGTTTTCTCCTAATTTAAAAGCATTCTGAGTGCGTTGAGCGGGCTTCTAGAATGTAAAAACATTCTTTGCATCTAAGAGTATCGAAATCGTAAAAATGTACTGCTGAGCCATGTAAGGAGATGCTGCTTAGCAGTGTTTGTTATGCCTTGGGGGGTAACCTATTCGCAGCAGTCCATCAAAGCTATGCTGAGATGCAAAAAAGCCCTAACGAATAGGGCTTTTCATTTAATGAATCGATGCAGCTTTATCTTAGATACATTTAGCTGGTTTGGGCAGACCCGCTATCTTGGTTGCCTGTTTTGCTGGGCCAACAGGGAAGAGGGTATAGAGGTACTTTGAGTTACCCTTATCTTCACCGAGCTTTTGACCTATCGCTTTAACGAGCACGCGGATCGCAGGGCTTGTCTTAAATTCTAGGTAGAATTCACGCACGAAGTTAATCACTTCCCAATGCGCTTCAGTCAGCTCAATTTGCTCTTCCTTTGCGATAACTGGCGCGAGTTCAGGGGTCCAATCATTGACTGATTTTAAATAACCTTGATGATCGGTTTCTATCTGTTTTCCATTAAATTCTATCATTTTACCAACTAATTACTTTTTCGTGCTCAAGGCTTAACTCAACAAACTCGTTATAGCTTATTTGCTTAACGTCCTTTAAATAATCTTGCAGACCACGAGCGTTAACGTCTTCTTTTAAGGCTACGACGCGCAGATTTGCTAATTTTGCGCGCCACTCACGCTTGAGTAAACAGTTAATTGCGTTGCCGGACAATAAAATACTGTCACCCAGTGCAATGTAACGTAGGCAAGTTGTTAGGCCTGAACTCTGTTCAACCGAATCTTGTATGTGATGTAATATCATTAGAAAACCAGTACCTCATCGACTTCTGCTAAGTGTTTAGAGATTTCAGTCGGCAAGGCTGCAGATAGATCAATACGTAAATCTTCCAACTCAAGCCCTAGTGCTTGCATCGACTCCTGGCATACAAGCACAGTTTCAATATCATAAAGTGACAACGCACCTAAGGCTGCGATGTAATCCTTGCTACCGATAGACTCAGGATCTTGGCTCTTTAAAAGAGTCAATAGCCCCTCATCGGAAAACAGAAGACTCACTTCCTGCTCAAAGCTGGCACTTAACAATGATAGGTCAAGCCCTTCGCGGCCATGAGCTGTGCCATGGGGAGCTTGCCTAAAGATAATACAAAGTTTTTTCACTTGTGCTCCTAAAAACTGACAAGCCTATCGGCCGTTTCAATTCCGATAACCAGCTCACCCAATCCACCCATAGTAAATGGAGCTTGCATATTCCAATGGCTATACTGATTCTCTTTTGCTTCAGACTCCGATAAGACACCACGGCGCAGTGCGGCTGAAACACAGTTAACCAAAGCAACACCGTGAAGTTGATGTAACTCGACCCAAGCTTGTTTTAGATCGAACTCATCGCTAGCTGGAGAATTAAGGTGATTGGTGTTGAGTACGCCGTCTTGGTAAAAGAACACCTTTTCAATAGTGTGGCCATTTTCAATGGCGGCTTTAGCGAATCGATAGGCGCTATAACTCGACGCACTGCCATAGGCTGCGGAGTTAACCTGAATAATGAATTTGCTCATGGTAAAAAAAATGGCCCTGTAATAGGGCCATTTTAACTCAATTAAAATTAATTGGTATTAGTCATCACCACCAACACCCATTAAATGTAGTAGGGCGATGAATAGATTTAGGAAATCTAGGTATAAAGAGATAGTCGCACGAATGTAGTTAGTTTCGCCGCCGTTAACGATTTTGCTTGTATCGTAAAGAATAAAGCCAGTCATCAGCAGCGCAATACCTGCGTTAAGCGCCATAAACACCATACTGTTACCTAGGAATAGGTTAACTAGCAAGCCTACAACCATAATCACAAGACCTGCGATAAGGAAGCCGCGCATAAACGAGAAATCTTTCTTAGTTGTTACCGCATAACCTGAAAGGGTCACAAAGATGAGAGAGGTTAAACCTAGTGCCTGCATGATCAACTGTGGACCGTTAGCCATGCCTGCGTAATGGTTAAGGATATAACCGAGTGAAGCGCCTTGCATACCGGTAAACGCAAAGACCCAGAAAATACCGGCGCTAGAATCTGCCTTTCTAAGAGTTACGAATAACAATACTAAGCTACCGATAGATAGACCTAGAGACATCATTGGACTGATTGCTAATGCCATCGCCAAACCTGCGCACACTGCAGAAAATGCAAGGGTCATAGAAAGCAGCATATAAGTATTCTTTAGCAGTTTGTTTACTTCAACTGAAGTACTGCTATACGCGGTTTGTTGTGTCATATCTTTCATATCTTTCTCCGAAGACAAATTTTCAAGCTATTTTGTTTGAACACGAGTTAAACAAGGAGTTCCCTCAAGATGAAAATGAGTGATGTTCCAGTGTTAATTTGTTAAATCATACAGCAGCTAACCTAAGGTATAAAGCGCTTGAAGCATAAAATAAGCCGAAGTTAACCTTAGTTAATCTAACCAATCTTTATGTAGCTTTTCACTATCCCCCAAATATTCCAGTACCCAAGCCATAGCAGGGGACTTATTCGTTGCGTTCCAAGCCAAACAGCATGGACTGGTCTTGTTAGGCCGCTCAAGCTGTTTCTCGATTAACGCACCGGTTTTTATAAATGGGAATGCAAAGTGTGCAGGCATGTAACCAACACCTAGGCCTTCTCTAAAACAGTTAATTGCTCTTATCCAGTCAGGAACAACTAGGCGCCTTTGGTTTTCAAGCAGCCAGGTCATTCTTTTTGGGATCTCTCTTGAGGTATCTTCTAGGCAGATAGAGGGATACTGCCTGAGCTCATCATCAGTAAGTGGCCTATCAATATCAGCAAGAGGGTGGTTCTTGCCAACGAGGAAGCACCACTCAATTTGTCCCATGTCTCTAAAATGATAATCACCACCGACGGGAATTGCCGTTGTCGCGCCAATGGCAATATCACTTCGCCCTGTGGCTATCGATTCCCATACGCCATTAAAGACTTCGATGCGAATTATCAGCTCAACATTATCGAAAGTGCGGTAAAAATCCGCAATCAGATTGCTGATCTTATCGGCTCTGACAATATTATCTAAGGCAATTGAAAGAGTCGGCTGCCAACCATTAGCGACGCGTATGGTATCGGCGCGCATTGCATCTATATCGGTTAATAAGCTTCTAGATTGCTTTACAAAGTGCTCGCCAGCGGGGGTCAAACTCACGCTACGGTGATGCCGTACAAACAGCACTACACCTAGCTCTTCTTCAATCTGCTTGACTGCGTAACTCACAGCAGAAGGGACTTTGTGTAACTTGTTTGCCGCAGCGGTAAAACTGCCGACACGGGCTACCATATCGATAAGTTGAAGGGACTGTTCTGAAAGCATAGGCCACATCCTGCTGTGATTTTTTTTGAAGGCTAATGTGAAAAATAAACGTTTCACAGGCTTATAGCAAGTGTTTACACTGCGCGACTTTAATAAATCCAGATCAGAATTTTGACTTATGAACTCACTAACAAATGTAAAACACTACATTTTTCTCGCATATTTAGCGGTGTTAAGCATGTTAGGCTTTATTGCCACCGATATGTATTTGCCTGCATTCAAAGCGATTGAAGACACAATGGCGACTTCGCCATCTCAGGTCGCTATGTCTTTGACTTTCTTTTTAGCTGGCTTAGCGCTGGGACAGTTACTTTACGGTCCTTTAGTTGAGCGTTTCGGTAAACGTAATTCGCTGATCTTTGGTCTTGTATTGTTTGCTGCTGCAAGTTTCTCATTAGCAGTAAGTGATTCAATCTTAGTATTTAATATTTCACGTTTTATGCAAGCATTAGGTGCATGTTCTGCTGGTGTTATTTGGCAGGCGATTGTTATTGAAAAATACGATGCGGCAAAAGCACAGGGCGTATTTTCAAATATTATGCCGTTAGTAGCCTTGTCTCCAGCGCTTGCTCCAATCTTAGGTGCGTTTATCTTACAATCTTTAGGTTGGCAAAGTATTTTCATTACATTGACCGGTATGGCTGCTGTAATGATCCTATTGACTGTTTGGTTTGTGCCTGCAGAAACTAAAGCAATAAGCCATGACAAGAAAGAGATCAGTTACTTATCAATCCTTAAAAATACTAAATACCTAGGAAATGTGATTATTTTTGGTGCTTGTTCAGGTGCGTTCTTCTCGTACCTAACACTGTGGCCAGTAGTGATGGAGCAACATGGTTTTGATGCTACGGCAATTGGACTGAGTTTTATTCCGCAAACTATCACCTTTATTTTAGGTGGCTATGCGAGCAAAACACTTATTCGTAAAATCGGTTCAGAGAAAACCCTGAAGGTATTGCTATCTGTATTTGGTACGTGTGCTATGTCCATTGCGGTAGTGACTATCTTGCTACAAGGGCTATCAATTTTTCCTTTGTTGGCAATATTTTCAGTACTCGCTGCATGTAGCGGTGGTATTTACCCAATTGTTGTTAACGGTGCACTGCAGGAGTTTCCAGATAACGCTGCCAAAGCCGCGGGTTTACAGAACTTCCTCCAGATCAGCTTATCCTTTGGTGCTTCAAGCTTAGTTGCTATGTGGGCGACAAGTGGTGAAGTTGCGATAGGTTGGGGGATCATGATCTGTTCATTCATCGTTTTTATCGGTTACAAGCTGCGTAACTATAAGAACTGGAATGAAGTGAGTGAAGAGATCGTCATGCCTGATCCTGCTCGTATTGCAATCAATCAGGATGAGAAATAAGCAAATCGATTTTCTCAAACAGTAAAGTGAGAAGATTTTAAAATTATCACTTTACAAGATTAAAAGAGCGCTATATTATTCGCGGCGTTCGGAGAGATGGCAGAGTGGTCGAATGCACCGGTCTTGAAAACCGGCATGGGTTTATAGCCCATCTAGGGTTCAAATCCCTATCTCTCCGCCATATTCAAGAAAAAAGGCTTCCTATTGGAAGCCTTTTTTCGTTTTGGTCGTAAATTAATAGGAAGCCAGAGGCCAATTACCCAAATTATCTATCTCTGTGCACGCTATAGTAAAGTGCAGTTACTCGTGATGAGTACGGTATAAATTACCAAAATTGGGGATATTTTGTTCCCAAATTGGCACATCTTCGCCTATAACAGACTTAAGTACCTCGATAAATAGTTTGGTTTTAATCGGTGCATCTCTGTGAGGGTACACCGCATAAAACGTTCCGAAATCCTTCAAAGCCAAGTGAGTCATAATTGGGATGAGTTTGCCCTCAAGTATTTCATTTTGAAGCATTTGCGCGGTAACTACGCCCAAGGTATTACCTGCAACGACACTTTTTACCACCATCTCTACATCATTAACTTTATAGGCGGCATTAAGCTGAAAGCTCTGCTCTGTATCGTTTTCATCAAGATAGTTAAATTTATTAATAAGCAAACCCGGCGCTGAATATATTGTTGCTGGCGCTTGCTCAAGTTTTTCTATGGTATCGATATCCCCGTGTCTATTAACGAATTCAGGTGAGGCGACGATTAACAGCCTACTTCTAGCAAGTTTACGACAAATTAAGCTCGAATTTCTCGGCTTGCCAATTCGAAAACCAATATCAAAACCCTCTTGTACGATATCCACGACTTTATCTTCTAGCTTTAACTCACATTCAACCTCGGGATACTTTTTTTGAAAAATTGATATCGCATCTTGAACATATTGGCGGCCAAACATCATTGAACTGCTTATTCTAAGTAACCCTCTAGGCTCGCAATGATAGTTTTGTGCGAGCCGTTGTGTGTTATTGAGTAAATCCCTAAGTTGCTTTGCCTGACTGACCATCTCGTTGCCGGCAGAGGTTAAAGATAGTGATCGGGTTGTCCTATTGAGCAGGCGAACACCGAGTTCTGCCTCTAATCGGCCAATCTGTTTTGAAATCACAGAGCGATCAAGGTTTTTTTGTTCGGCAACATTGGTAAATGAACCCAATTCTATAACGTCAAGCAATAACAATAAGCGACTGGATAAATCCATCAAACCCTCTATATCTCTGTTGAATTGGACAATTTCATATTGATGCTTATTTGGCACCAGTATTGTGCTGATAATAGTATTTTTTATCATCAATGCAAAACTTATAGTGATGACATTGAAACAGAGGCGGCTCGTTTAGTTAATGCATTTATATAAACGACCTGACTCAAAATGAGGTAACCAATATGGAAACTACTATGAAAGCAATATCAATTACTAATCACTTGGGCATCACTACAGTTGCAATAAACAACCCTCCTATGAACGTTTTAACCATCAAGCTGATCAACGAAATTAATGAGTTTGTTCTCAGCCTAAGAGACGATCGTGATACTAAAGTCGTCGTATTTAAATCAATGCATGATTCCTTCTTTTTAGCACACTTGGATCTCAATGTGATCAATGGTACGCAAGGTGGTCAAGCGGCTTCCATTGAGTTCAATCATATGATCGCCAATATTAAAGCGATGAAGCAATTATCCGTTGCTGTGGTTGATGGCGTCGCTCGTGGAGGTGGCAACGAATTTGTGATGGCTTGTGATCTTGCTTATGCAACAGAAAATGCAGCATTTGCTCAACCAGAGATCCACGTGAATATTCCAACTGGTGGTCAAGGAGCAGTGCAATTTGCCCGAAGAATGGGTAAAAACAAGGCACTACAAGCTCTGTTACTTGGTAATGATTTTAGTGCTAAGCAGGCTGAAAGCTTAAATATCATTACGCAATTTGTGCCGAAGGCTGAAATGGATACGTTTTTAGCCATGACACTTGGAGTTATTAGCCAGCTAGAGGTACGAGATATCGTGATGTACAAAGAGATTATTGCTACATCGATTAGAGATGAAGAAGCCGGAGCGGAGTTAGAATTGCGATATTTCTTAGCGCGAGCTAAAGAGCAAAAGACAGAAACTATCATCGCAGCATTTCTTAAGCACGGTGGACAAACACTGCGAGAAGCAAAAGACATACAGGGAATTTTTATTGATACCGCTGCTGAGCTCACTTAGTACAGAGCTAATTCAATAAACTGTTAGCTCAATAGTCACAGGTTAATTATCTACTTGAATGGCCATTTTAAACGGCCTTATTTAGATAGTATTTACAAAGGTAATTTATGAGATACGAAGGAAATATTTATCGGCCACCACCAGAAGCCGATGCTTACATTTTACAATGTACTATCGGTTGTTCCTATAACAAGTGTACTTACTGCGCTATGTATAAAGATATTCGTTATAGGGTACGGACCATTGATGAGCTAAAACAAGATATTAGAATGGCCCAAGCAAGCTTTGGCGATAAAGTTGAGAAAGTCTTTCTAAGTGATGGTGACGCAATTTCGCTTCCAACAGAGATGTTATTAGTGATTTTATCAGAGCTATATCGCGTTTTTCCTAAGCTAAATCACGTGAGCACTTACGCCGGACCACAAAGTACGTTAGACAAAAGTTTGGATGAATTCAAAAAGCTTAGGGACGCAGGGCTCACCATGACCTATCTAGGGGTTGAGTCTGGTTCTGATGAAGTGTTAAAAGCTGTACGTAAAGGTGTTAGTTCGGAAGAAATGCTTACCGCCGGGCAAAATATTGTAGAGTCGGGCATTAAACTGGTAGCTATGGTGATGATTGGCCTTGGAGGACGTGGAGAGCTGTCTAAGCAACATGCGAAACAAACTGCCAAATTAATCAATATGATGAATCCATACCTCTTAGGGTTATTAACAACTGTCGCTATAGAAGGGACCGCGCTTAGCAGGCTGGTTGAGAAGGGAGACTTTACGCTACTGGATTCGTACGAAGTACTTGAAGAAGTAAAGGTTTTGCTGGATACGCTCAATAGAGAAGAGCTCTTGATAGATAGCACCCATGCTTCTAATTTGCTACCGATGAAAGGAAGTTTGCAAGCAATTAAGCCTGAAGTGATTGATAAAATTATTCATACATTGCTTAATCGTGACAGTAACATCATCGGCAAAGCTTATCTTGGCCGTTTTTAATGTTAATCAGTAACACTTACTTAGCGGGGTAAGTTTGTTAAAAATAAAAAGCCCCTGGTCGTTATGATTTTGACTAGAGGCTTTTTGATTGAGCTTACATTTACATATTAGCTAACCGCGTGTTCAGTTGACACCGCGGGTTCTGTAGGCTCCTGTACGCGAGACTTACTGCCAATCAGGCGTTTAATATCTTCAATTGTCACGTATAAGCAGGGGATAAGTACCAAGGTCACAACAGTGGCGAATAACACACCGAAGGCTAAAGATACCGCCATTGGGATCACCATTTTCGCCTGCATACTGGTTTCGGTCATGATGGGGACTAAGCCAATGAAGGTGGTGAGTGAGGTTAATAAAATCGCCCTAAAGCGGCGACAACCTGCCTCGAGAACCGATTGCTTCATTGCAATACCTGACTCCCGAGACTTGTTAATGTAATCAACCATAACTAATGAGTCGTTAACGACCACACCAGCAGCGGCAATAATACCGAACACAGATAGGGCACTAAGGTCGAGTCCTAAGAGCATATGGCCAAGTACTGAGCCAATCACACCAAATGGGATCACGGACATGATCATGAACGGCTGTGAATAGGACTTAAGTGGCACGGCCAACAGGCTATAGATCACTAGCATAGAGATTAAAAAGTCTCGTAACTGAGTATCAGCACTATCAAGCTGCTCCTGAATATTACCGGACACTTCACTCTGTACTCTTGGGTACTTTTTCAATAACTCAGGAAGAAAGTTATCGCGAATATCCTTGGCAATTTTAAAGGGCTCTGCCTGATCTGCGTCAACCGACCCCCAAACATTAATGGTTCGATTACCATTTTCGCGGCGAATGCTGTTAACACCATCGGTGACGACAATCGATGCCACTTCAGATAACGGGATTTCAGCGCCTTGTGGGGTTTTGATCATGACATCTGAAACTTGTGCGATAGAGTTGCGTTGCTCCTCTGGGTAACGCAGCATCACCTTGATCTCTTCACCATTACGCAAAATACGCTGAGCCTCGAGGCCATAGAAACTATTACCCACTTGACGGGCAATATCGGCGAGCGTTAGACCAAGGCTATGAGCCAAGGGTTTTAGCTCAAACTGGATCTCTTTAGCGCTTGACTGGCGACTATCGTTTACATCGCCAACCCCCTTAAGGGTATTGAGCTTAGCTTTTAGCTCTTTTGCTGCGACGACTAACTGCTCGTCATCCTTACCTTCGAGTCTAAAGCTAATATCACCATCGTCACGTCCACCTCCAAACAAGTTGTCTTGTATGGTGAAGGACTTCATGCCTGGTATCAGCGGCATATTTTGGCGCCAAAGTTCAGCTACTGCAAAGGTATCGATAGGGCGCACTTCAGGGTCCACAAGTTTAGTCATCACCTGTGCCGATGTGCGTCCGCGTAGCTCAACTTGCATGTCTGAGATCATCTTCTGACCATATTTAGCCTCTAGCTCAGTATCGACACGTTTCAATGCTTCCTCGATAGACAAGGCTGCTGACAGTGTCGCTTTTTCTGAGGCATCAATATTCATCTCAAATGAGATCCGTGGAAAGTCGTGCGGGATCTTAGGTTGGCCGATAAAGCGAACTAAGCCACCAGAATACAGCCCCGCGCAAACCAAGATTAAGCTGATAAAAATCATGATCACCGTATAACGATACTTAACTGCCACCGCAAGCGTTGGACGGTAATAGCGGCTGATCAATATCTTCAAGCCTGAATCGACTTTGCCTTGTAAAAAGTTAACCCCATTTCTTAGCCAATCCAGTGGATTCTTCGAGCCTGGTTTCACAATGGTTTTTTGCTTCATGCGTGCTAGATGCGCTGGCAAGATAAGCTTAGATTCCACCAGTGAAAAGATAAGACATAAGATCACCACATAACCGATAGCCTGACCGAAAGCAGACGAGGGACCATCATCGAGGGTAATCGGTAAGAAGGCTGCGATAGTGGTTAATACACCAAAGGTTGCAGGCATTGCTACGCGCTTAACCCCGCGGATCACATTATCTAGACTTTGACCTTTTTCCTCACATTCGGCATGGGCACTTTCCCCCATGACAATAGCATCATCCACCACGATACCGAGCACCAAGATAAAGGCGAACAGGCTAATAACGTTAATGGTGACATCAATCATGCCCATAGGCATAAACAGCAGAGTGCCAAGGAAACAAACTGGTAGTCCCATCATCACCCAGAATGCGAGTCTTACTCGCAGGAATAGCGCAAGCAGAATAAATACCAGCACAGCGCCACTTTTCATGCTATCGAGCATTAAATTTAGGCGGCCTTCAAGGTAATAGGTCATATCGACCCAAGGCTCGAGTTTTACGCCATCAGGCAATACTTCTTGCTTATCGGCGATATAAGCCTTCACCACATCGGCTACATCAGTCAGGCTTTGATCGTTTGCCGCACCAATAAAGAAAGTAACCGAATTCTTACCGTTAAATTTTGAGTATTGAATGCCTTCTTCGAAGCCATCAACAACAGTGGCAACATCGCCCAGTAATAGGGTCGTGCCGTCTTCTAAAGTGATAAGTGGCAAGCTTTCAAATTCATAGCCTACATAGGCTTGATTCTGTACACGAAGGTTAATATAGCCGTTTTCTGCACGAATTTGCCCTGCAGACATATTTCTAGAATAACCGCGTACCGCCTCAGCAACATCGTTAAAACTTAGGCCAAATTCACGCAATCTATCTTTACTGACTTCAATCGCGATTTCATAGCCGAGCCCGCCATAAAAGTCGGTGATGTTCACCAATGGCAATTGCAATAGCTCATCATGGATCTTCTCGCCAAGATCTTTTAGCTGTCTTTGGGACAAGTCGCCATATAGGCTCATATACATGACTTCTTGACGAAGCTTTATTCGCTCAACCTTGGGGCGCTCCATGCCATCGGGAAAACTGGAGATAGAGTCAATCTCCGACTTCACCTCTTCCAATACGACTTGTGGGTCGTAGGAGTCCTCGACTCGAAAGTAGCCAGATGAGGCGTTGCGATTGGAGTAAGTGATGACGCGCTTAAGGCCCTGAACATTTTCAAGCGCCTCCTCAATCTTAATGGTGATCCCTTCTTCTACTTCTTGAGGCGCAGCGCCAGGATAAACAGCACTAAACTCAAGCCAATTGATCTCTACCGCAGGGAAAAACTGCTTACGAATAGTGTTAGCTGTGAGTAAGCCACCAATCAGGATAATGATCATCAGTAGATTGGCTGCCACGCTGTTACGGGCAAACCAGGCGATAATGCCTTTATTGGTATCTATCATGAATTAATCCTTCTCTTCCATCGCAATTTGCGTAGCTTGCTGCTCAGGATTGTCTTCATCACGTAATAACTTGTCTTCAGGCAAAGCTAGCTGCATGCCTTCTATTGGATAGTCGAGGGCAGAGGTGATCACGTTCATGCCTGCTTCGAGCCCATCGGAGACAATAACTTTAGAGCCAATTTGACGAAGGATGGTGATATCTTTGTATCTTAATTTACCTTCATCATCTAATACAGCGACCTGATTGTTGATCACTAAGTGACGAGGAAGCTCTGCAACTTGACCTGCATGGCTACCATCAATAGTGGCGGTCACATAGGTGCCATAACGAAGTTCATTATTGTTCGACTTAAGACCATAAGGATCGGTTACTTCAGCGACTAGGTAGGTCATGCGGCTACGATTATCGATAACACCTTCACTGCGTACCACTTTTGCCTGCCATTGCTGAGTCTTACCGGCAAACTCTCCGGTTAATATGACTTCGGAGTTACGCCCTTTATCATCTAAAAATTGCAGCTCTTTATCGGCAATGGGTAAGCGGATCTCTGCTTTTGCGGTACTCAAGACTTTACCCAGTGGTGTGCCCATGCTGACGTAGGAACCTAAACCAATGTTACGAGCTTCAATCAGTGCATCATAAGGAGCCTTAATTATGGTGCGCTCGAGATTACGATTGGCACGTTTAAGTCCAGCCTCTGAAGAGTTCAACTTGGCTATCTCTTGGGCTAGCTGTGGTTTACGTAGACTCAATTCAGTTGGTACACCGTTCTCAATTCGTTTCCATTCCGCTTCGGCGACTTTGCCATAAGCTTTTTCTTGTACCAGTGTCGCTTTTGCCGATGCCATGGTTGCTTTGGCATCAATAAGCGCGGCTTCATAATCACTAGGGTCAATTTTGGCGAGTATATCGCCTTTCTTCACGAAGCCACCACGAACGAACTTATCCGATAAATAGACAATTTCACCATTAAGCTGCGAAACCAGCTCAGTTTCATATTTGGCATTAACCACGCCGTATGAACTAACGGCAAAACTCATTGGGTTAATTTCAACCGCTTGAACAGAGACTAGCGGCGTGGTATCGAGTTGTTCCTTTTCCTCTGGGGGTTTCTTTAATGCCGACATGCCAATAAATCCTGCCACACCGACAGCGATGACAACCATTGGTAAAATGATCTGTTTTTTCGTAGCCACAAACACGTCCTCTTGTTGAAGCAAATCTGAACTCAATACACAGCCTCTATTGCTATGAAAGCAATGCTGTTGAAAGCAGAAAAGAGCGATCTAATAAGAATTTTGAATGTATGTTAACGAAAGTGGTGAGATGTAACAGCGTGATTATGTAAACTTGTGTAACGAAATTTGACATAATTGAAGTGGGTATCTGACAATACTTATAGGAACTATACCAAATCTTTTTCTATCCAACTGATTTACAAGTTAATAATTAAGGTTTTTTCATCGGAAAATGAACATTTACACTTGGTGACCATCAGTAAAAAAGCTAGCGAGTTTTTATAGGTGAAAATGTAACAAAAGCTAAATGATCGTAATCCTGATTGTGACTAGGAAGATAGAGAGGATTACAAGTGCTTGGCACAGAATATAGGGAAGTGGCATTATGCTAGGGATTCAAATACAAAAAAGCAGCCCCAAAGGAGCTGCTTTTCGGTTCAACGTCTAGGTTTTAGCCGCAACATTTCTTGTATTTTTTACCGCTACCGCAGACACAAGGGTCATTACGATTAGGCGTCTTTTCAAAACGGGTCGTTTTAGGCTTATTAATAAGGCCCATCAATTCGACGATGTTTTCTTCTAGGTTGGCATCGATAGTGATCTCGCCCACCAGCTTATTTTCGATAAGTAACTGCTGTACTTGCGCTTCACGATCGGCATCTTGAACCGTTAGCATTAATGGGTTTTCTTCAGTTCCCACTTTAACTTCACGTTTAGTGTTGTAACCATAGCTTTCGTGCTTAGGCTTTGGGGTTTTACGCCCTTTAAAAAAGAATTTGTCTGACATCGCTATGGTGCTCAATCTAAATAATGTAAATTTACGCAAGCTTATACTACAAAAATGCCTTTAGTGGTATCTAAGACTCAATTTAGATGCCTTTTAAGGACAAATTTGTCCTTGTCACTCAGATAAGTGGTTTAAAAATCAATTTCCCAACAGAATTTCTGGCTCAGAACTCGCTTTAACCTAACGTGTCTAATAACTATTGGAGATAGATAAAAGGGCCGTTTTAAGCTCTAAACCTAGGTTAACGTCGTAACTTTGACCGTTTCACTCAAGAGTTTGCTATCTGAGACCTTTTGCTATTTCCGCATCGAGAAAAACTTTGTTAAAATCGGCGCAAATTAAAGGAGAGCTTTTATATGCCAGTTTATGTTGTGGGCCACAAAATCCCAGACTCAGATTCAATTTGTGGTGCTATCGCACTTGCACACCTAAAAAACCAGATCGGTGAAACGTCTGTTGCAACGCGTTTAGGTGATATTTCACCTGAAACCGCCTTCATTTTAGAGAAGTTTGGTTTCGAAGCGCCAGAACTTAAGCTTAGCTATGCTGGCGAAGAAGTTTATATCGTTGATCACTCTGAATTGACGCAAGCACCAGACGATATCGCTGAAGCGACTATCGTAGGTATTGTTGATCACCATAAACTGGGTGATCTAACGACCTCTACACCATTAGAGTGCTGGATCCGTCCAGTGGGTTGTAGTAACACAGTTATCAAGATGATGTACGACTTCTACAATGTTGAGATCCCAAAAGAGATCGCTGGCATCATGTTGTGTGCAATTTTAAGTGACACGGTTATCTTCAAGTCACCAACATGCACCACTGCAGACATCAAGTGTGTTGAAGCATTAGCTGAAATCGCGGGTATCGAAGATTTCAAAGCACTAGGCATGGATATGTTTAAAGTGAAGTCTGCGGTTGAAGGCACACCAGCACGCGATCTTGTTATGCGTGACTTTAAAGACTTCAACATGAACGGTAACCTCGTGGGTATTGGTCAGCTAGAAGTGATCGATCTTTCAGTATTCGACGACATTAAAGCCGAACTTGAAGCCGATATTGCTGCTTTAAAGGCAGAAGGTAATCGTCATAGCGTGCTATTACTGCTTACTGATATCATGAAAGAAGGTTCAGAGATGCTTATCGTCAGTGACGACTTGGCTAAAGTTGAAGCTGCTTATAACTGCATGTCAGAAAACAACAAAGTATGGTTAGATGGTGTACTAAGCCGTAAGAAGCAAGTAGTACCACCATTGCAGGACGTTTTCGCTTAATCACGTTATCACAGTATTAAAAAGCAGCATTAAAAAAGGCCGAACATTGCGTTCGGCCTTTTTGTTTTCAGCTACAACTAGCAAGTATTCCTCTTACTTAGAATGAATATCTTTGGCATGCTTTTTAAGTAACTCGCTAAGCCTTGCTTGAGCCAAGCCCAAGATACTATTTTTCGGGTATTCACCTTTTGTGTTGAGGGTTCCAACTTTTGCACCTGTCAGTAGTTCAATCGCTTGATTCACATGAGAGATAGCCCAAATATGGAATTTGCCTTTCTCGACGGCTTCGACGATATCATGACGTAACATTAGATTGTGAACGTTAGACTGAGGAATAATCACCCCTTGAGTATCTCTACGCCCCTTAATTTTACACACGTCAAAGAAGCCTTCGATTTTTTCATTGACCCCACCAATAGGCTGCGCCTCACCAAACTGATTCATCGAGCCCGTGATAGCGATATCTTGGCGCAGTCCTTTACCTGAAAATGAGGACAGCATAGCGCAAAGTTCTGCCATGGTGGCACTGTCACCATCGACTCCACCGTAGGATTGCTCGAAGGTCAGGTGGGTGGAAAGTGGAATTTTGTCCGTCTTGCCTAAAATGGAAGCGATATAGGCGGTTAAAATCATTACCCCTTTTGAGTGGATGCTACCACTGAGTTCCACCTTTCGTTCGATATCGAATACTCGACCTTCACCGAAACTGGTGGTTGCGGTGATCCTGCTAGGTGCACCGAACTGGTAATCAGAAGTCGACATAACAGATAAGCCGTTTACTTGACCAACGGTTTCTCCCTGAGTATCAATCAGCGTTGTGCCATTGATAAAGCTTTGCATAAAGTCATCTTTTGCACGGCAGATGCGTTTCTCTTTATTAAACAGCGCTTGCTCAACATGGCTTATTCTTATCATGTTAGCATTGGCGGCCCGGGCGCAGTAATTTGCCTCCCGCAGAAGATTGGCGATATCCACCGAGTGGAGTGATAGCATGTTCTGATCGTCGGCCTGTCTAGAGCTGAACTCAATAACCCGTGCTATGGCTTTCTTATCACAATGAAGGATCTGATTGCTGTGTACGATACTTGAGATAAACTGAGCGTAATGTGCCTCTGACTCATCGGTGCGAGGCATTCTATCTTCAAAGTCTGCAGTGACTCTGAACAGTTCGGTAAATTCCGCGTCGTATTGTTGCAATAACTTGTAGGTGGCAAAGTCACCAAACAGGATGATTTTAACATCTAGCGGAATGGCCTCGGGATCCAAAGAGATGGTGCCCGATAGCGTCACCTCCCGCTCCAGTGAGGTTAAGCTCAACATACGCGATCTCAGTGCACGCTTTAAGCCATCCCAAACGTAAGGGTGCTCAAGCACTTTGACCGCATCTATCATCAGTACGCCACCATTAGCCTTATGCAAACTGCCTGGACGAATAAGAGAGAAGTCAGTGAAAACCGTGCCTTTATAGGTAGCATTTTCCACATAGCCAAAGATGGTGTGGTAATTGGGGGTTTCCTCAACAATGATTGGCTGCATCTGAGATTCTTGTGAGACCAGCACGTTAATTTGATAACGTCTCGGCATCTTCTTACTCATTGAGGCATAGGCGAGGGCGGCTTGCTCTTCACTTTCCTCTAAGAAGATATCTAGATTGTCGAGAATATCTTTGTGCATCGCCTTGATATAGGCTTTGACGCTACTCTGATCACTATATTGCTCTTTAAGGCTCTCAAGTGCGTGAGTTAGCACCTCCTCGGCAACTTGCTCATCGTGTTTTTGCTGCTTCTCTGAGTACTCCTCTTCCCAAAGTGTTATTTGACGAATGATGCCGCGAAGCTGAGCTTCCAGTGCTGAAATCGCCGTCTGCATATTGGCTTGTTCAGTCGCTGAGAGCGCGAGGTAACTCTCTTCGGTATGAGGTTCTTCACCATTTAACGCGACTAACTCGTAATTGCCTTGAGGTGAAATAGATAACCCCACACCATGACGCTTTGCTTCCTCGGTTAGTGAGCGCAGTGCATCTTCCTGTTTTGATGCTAGTTGGTTTTTAAGCTTGTCGGCGCGGTTGTAATACATCTCATTGTCAAACGCTAAAGGCAGTGCCTTAAGCAATTTAGACATGAGTTTTTCCATGTCTTTTTTAAATTGAAGACCCATACCCGCGGGAAGTTTTAGCACTTTGGGGCTACGGGTATCATCGAAGTTAACCACATAGCACCAATCAAAGAGGGTACGGCCGTTTGAATTAGGTGCTTGACGATTAAGGTGGCGTAGCACCATGGTGCGCTTGCCTAGACCATTACGGCCAAGCGCATAGATGTTATAGCCTTTCTCTTTCATCGAGAGGGCAAATTCTACTGCTTGTTGCGCACGGGCCTGGCCGACAATTTCGTCTAAAGGTTCTAGATGTTTGGTCGACTTGCAGTCTGAAGAGAGCTTCTTTAGCGACGATGCGCGATAAAGCTTGGTACTGCTGAGAGGTTTTATTGGCATAATGCGTCCTCTTTATGACGGTACATAATTCCACTCTATACAGTTAGATAACATATATCTGCAATTATTTACTGTTAGGGTGATTATTGACCAATAAATAGCTACGACTGTCTAATTAATAATCAATTCGTATTTTGTAATTGCGTTTTTCGGCAGCATTTTCTTAAAAAGGTGACAATTTCAAAGACTTTTGTCGTTATTCATATTGAGTCGTACTGAAAGTTAATCTGAGTAAAAATAAAAGCCCTCATATCAATTGAGGGCTTACAGCACTATTTTCTCATTGCTATTATTTTTTTTGATGGCTAAAACCGCGAACCAAAGAGTTGACGCAGAAAAGGTATTTATTGCTTAGCATGCTGCTTCAAAAATTTTAGCACCTCAGCCTGTTCATCTGGATTTAATCCCGCTCTTGGGAACATACTACGAGTAATACCTTGCCACTGCTCGTAACTATGATCGGCTGGATTGGGTGCGGCATGACACATGGTGCACGCATGATAGAATATCTTTTCACCTTTACTCTGGGTTTGCTGTTTAACTGACTTTATCGATTTTAGGCTCGCAGCAAGGCCTAGGCTTTTTATATCAAAAGGACTTTTTTCCGTTTCAATTTTTGGTGGCTGATAAGCTTTATTCGGTGATTCTGGGTCTAAACACTTTTTAAAGGCTGCCAAACAAGTATTAGCACTCGTGCCTTGGCTTAATCCGCTTGATGGTCTTGCTGAGGTTAACATGTTAATGGAGCCAGAATTGCAGCGGCCCTTGCTGTCTAATTGAAGCCAAGCTCCCTCATGGATATAAATGACACCTGGCATCACATTATCAGCGATCTTAGCTCCTGCTAATAACGCACCGCGTTCATTGTATACTTCAATCAAATCCCCATCTTTAATGCCGCGTTTTGCAGCATCATCTTTATTAATTAACGCAAATTGACGGCCATCCACAGACTCATAACTGTTAACGTCTGCATTGGCCATCTGAGAATGCAGTCGCATCCATGGGTGAGGACTCAAAACATGGACTTGCTCAGGTTTTGCATTGCCTAGCCATTCAGCTGGCGGGATCCATTCAGGCATAGGTGGGCAGTCTGGCAAGTTGTATGACTTTATCTGCTCACAATAGAGCTCAATTTTACCTGAAGGGGTGTGCAATGGATGTTTTATCGGATCGTGGTAAAAGTCGCTGTGTCTTACCCAGTTATCTGCCACTTTTGGCGTACTGAGGTGGGTGACACCCTTTTGCCAGAAACTATCAAAACTTTCGCTAGCATCAGACGCCGCATACGCATCTTTAAGATGCTGCATGAATGTTTTACCTTGGGTAAACTGCTGTTGAACATTGAATATTTTTGCCAGCGCGGAGAAAATCTCATAATCATTCCAACTTTCACCTACAGGCTTGAGCACCTGCTTCATTGCGTAAATCTTGTTGTTAGAATAGGTGCCACCAGAACTTATATCATTGCGCTCAAGCGTCGTTGTGCTCGGCAGTACAATATCGGCATAAACGGAAGAGGCACACCACCAAGGATCTTGATTAATGATGGTTTCAACATTGTTATTTAGGGCTTGGATTAATTCGTTGGTGTTTTGCTGGTGGGACAATAAATTATTACCCGCATTATAAATTAGCTTAGCACTTGGGAATTTAAGGTTTTGGCCATTACGTGTGTAGTTACTGCCAGGGTTATTTAGCATTTCAGAAATCAATACAACAGGGCAACGGGCGGTTATTGGGTTACGGCCTTGAGATAAACCTACAGGCATCTTTTTACCCGATACAGGCATACCGCCATTACCGTAATGCCAACTAAAACCAGCACCTTCCCCCGGTTTACCTATTTTGCCCGCCATCGCAGCAAAGTTGATAATAGCCCAGTGGATCATCTCACCATGTTGCGCTCGCTGCAGTGACCATCCAGCGCAGATCTGTGTGCGTTTCTTTATTACCTCTTCTGCTAATTTACGAATTTGCTTAGCACTCACACCTGTAATGCTCTCAGCCCATTCAGGGGTTTTAGCAATGTTGTCATCCGTGCCTTTTAAGTAATCAAGGTATTGCTTAAAGCCAACCGTATATTTCTCTATATATGCTTTATCATACAAATCAGATTGGTAAATATGGTAGGACATCGCAGTAAACAGTGCGACATCGGTGTTGGGGCGAATATTTATCATCTCGCTAGCCATGGCTTTATCTGTTTGGGTTTGTTGGGGGTTGATAGAAATAAACTTAATCCCTTTCTTTGCAAAACCTTGCCAGTGCTTATGCATAGCATGATCTGCCACCCTAAATTCAATTCTATTGGTTTTATATGGATCACATCCCACCAATAACATCAGCTCTGTATTGTCTTCAATTACTTGCCATGCAGTTTGAGGAGAATAGACCTCCATATCGCCAATTACATGCGGCAATATCACTTCAGATGCACCAGCGCTGTAATCCCCGCTACAAGCGCTTTGTCCACCAATTAAATTGAAAAATCGCCCCTGCAATGTCTGAGGCCGCATTAATCCTGCGTGGGACCAACCACCATAGGATGAGCTAAAGATCGCCTGGTTTCCATGCTTTGCTATGGTATTTGCAATCGCTGTACTGACCATCGCAATAGCCGTATTCCAATCGACGCGCACAAAAGGCTCTTTACCTCTTAGGTGTGGTTTATGATCGCCTAGAGGGTTTTCAAAGTAAGATTTACGCACCATAGGGTATTTTACCCTTGTGTCACTGTATGTGCGGCTAAGGATCCCTTCTAACAACATCTTTGTCGGCAAGGGATCAATATCCTTCAATGGCTGTACTCCGATCAAAACGCCATCTTTGACGACGGCATTGAAGGGACCATAATGGCTGGCATGGGGAATAGTTTGAGTGTCATCTGCAAATACTTTCCCGGCAGGAAATAGGGTAAGTCCTTGTGCTGCAATTGTGCTTGCGAATGCAGATTTAATGAAGTCACGTCTTGTTAATGTCATAACAGTCAGGCTCTCGTTAGATGAGGAAGCAGGATAATATGCTATCTGTTATGGTCCAAAATAGTGGATTTGACAAGTCGCGCAGCATTAAATATTACTGTAACTTCCAATGTCTTTGCACTATGTCAAGATCACTGGAAGTATCAGATTGTCTTAAATTAATTAATGTTAACCCCATGAATGCTAATCCATTAACTCTTAACTTAAACAGTAAGAGTTAATGGTCTGAATTAACGACTAGAACGAGTGAGGTCTTACAGACCTTTTAGGTATTGGACGTTGGTGGTATGACTAATTAAATGTGTCAATTCTGGCGTAGATTGGTTTGACAACAGCTTGTTAATCTCAATGACTGTATCGAACTGACTCTGTTGTAACTGACTGTTTGTAGCAATCGCGCGTAGATCCAGCATCACGTAATCAAAGTATCCTGATAATTCCGTTACTATTTGCGGATTAAAGAAGTGTTGACTACCGTATAAAACATTATGCTCGCGGCGTTTCTTGTCGATAACAAAATCGATGCCTTTCACATTGGTCAAGGTACTACTCTTTTTACAAACTGTTAGGCATTCTTTATCCATTACCGCTTTATCACAACCACTTGATTGCAGGAACAAACACTGACGGCTGCTCATCAGCATGACAGGGTGGAAGATACTGTAATGAAGGGTAAAGTTAACGGGTGCCTTGATTGCCTTAATCTGTTTTTTGTCTAATTCGTTAGACACAAAAGCACCAACACACCCTTGTTGCTGCAAACTGTGCAGGCTGAGGGAGTTACTTGTATTGAGGTGGGGACCGGCGACCCAGTCTATGCCAAGCTTGGATGCAGCCATGCCAACACCAGAGTTGTTTGTAACTATGCAACTGGGCTTAATCTCAGCGAGTAATTGCTTAGCAGCTATAAAGTCTGGCTCCATTACCACTGCACCAAACCACGGGATCAACCCCGGCTCTTGGGTAAACAAAAGGCTAAGCTTTTCCTGTTCAGCTTCTATTGCGTCTGGTACCTGATAATAAACATTGATCTCTTTATCGGCTAATTGCTGTTTAATCTGACGATAAAGTACCAAATCACGTCGGTTAGCAATAAGCACAGATAAACCAGTTTGTTTTGGCGGTACCAGCAGGTTTTGGGACTTTGAAGACAGTGATAGCAACTGTTGGCGTACCTGTTTAAGCTCGATAGGCTCAAGGTGCTCTCGGCCGTTGTTTAACCAACAGACGATTTGGCGTTTCATCTCGGTGATCTCTTTAAAGGGGACAAACAGGCTTTCCCCAAGATCATCATAGTTAATCGGCGCTAAACTAAACTCTATATTACCAATACTGGCAAATCGCTTTGATAGCTCATCTTGCTGCAAGCCATACTTATCAGAGGGAAGCAGTAAAGAGTCTGAATGCACCGAAAACCTTATATTAGAGTCTAGAACATGGTGCTTAACGGCTGGCTCGAGTTCAACCTCAATACGTAAGGACTGATCCTCTTGACCGGCAAAACGTAAACGCACGATAGGCTTATCTAGTGACAGTTTGGCAATTTTGCCTGTAACGGTTTCGATGATCTCTGTTTTTTCATCATAGAGTGCTTTCTTAACGTTGGGTGAGGCTTGTGTGTTTTTGCCAGAAGTCGGTTTTAAACTCTCTATCTGGGTAAAATGCTGTACGGCATTATCACGGGGGTTGTCGATATACATATTTTTACCGACGGCACCATGTAAGTAGCCATTTGAAAAGTCGCGATTAAATACTGTGTATAACGGGGTTTTATCATGACTCATCGTTTGTTTTTGCTCTAGACGAGTAATTTGCTGGCGCCAAGTATCAATGACGCGATAGACATAATGGGACTTTTTAATTCGCCCCTCGACCTTGAATGAGTCTGCACCAGCATCGTAGAGTGCATCTAAGTCAGAGTAAGCGGAGTTATCTTTAAGGTTAAGTGGGTACTGTGCGCCAACCTCTGTAGTCTGATATTGATCACGACAAGGCTGACTACACCGGCCACGGTTACCAGAATTGCCACCATGAGCCGAACTGAAATAACAGAGGCCTGAAAACCCGATACAATTAGAACCGTGAACAAAGACTTCGGTGAGCATATCAAGGCTGTGGGCTTTGTCTGACATCAGCTTAATTTCTGACAGGTTCAGCTCTCTAGACAGATTGGCTCTGGAAGCGCCAAGCTTTGACAAGAATTCGAGTTGGCCAGTGTTATGGGTCGTCACTTGCGTTGACGCATGAATATCCAGTGTCGGGTAGTGCTGCTTTAACAGATAAAACAAACCAAGATCTTGAACAATAACCCCATCTATAGAGGTATTAACCAACTGATTCAATAGCTTAAGTAGCGCAGGCAGTTCCTGCTCTAACACTATGATATTCAGGGTCAAAAACAGTTGGCAGTCGTGCTGGTGAGCAACTCTAAGTAGCCCCATTAGATCTTCAAAACTTAAATTCTCAGCGCGAGTCCTGGCATTAAAACTGTTTAGGCCGCAGTAGACCGCATCCGCCCCAGCGACAATGGCCGCTTTGATTGACTCAATGTCACCACCTGGCGCGAGCAGTTCAAGTTTTCTCATGGTATTCCTATTGATGGTGAATTCGTAAAAGAACTCTTGGGGACTGCTAGATTATGGCGCAGTTTAGTCAAAGCAGGGAATTGTAAGGTGTGCCACCGTTGAGATCTAGGAGGGATAAGCCTATTTTACTAATTTATGATATTGATCCATCGCTATAGCTAGATGCAGTGATTAACGATTAGCCTGCAGAGTGATAGAGTTCACTCGTAAAATGGTATTCCTAAAACACAGAAGATAATGAAGATGAATTTCTACAAAAAACGTGATTAAAGGGTAGGGCGTTAGGAGGAGACTGGAGCAATTAGACAAGGCGACTCTATATGTCACCTTGCCCAAAACAACATTTTATCGCAAATACTTAGTTAGCGATATTTGGGCCTACATAGCCAGATAGCTTACTATAACCGCCTTTTAATACTTTGACATTATCAAAGCCTAGTTGACGCAGCGCCGTTCCGGCCGCCATGGCGCGGGCACCAGATTTGCAGACAATAACCACTGGTTTATCTGTAGGGATTTTATCCAGGTTTTCGGCCGTAAACAGTTCATCTAAGCTGATGTTAAGCTGATCTTTCATCGCAAGACCAAAGACTTGACGCTCTTCTGGAGTACGGATATCAATGGCAGTAACGTTAGCATTACTCTGTAGTTGTTTTACAAAACCTTCGGCACTGATAAGTCCGATATCCTTACCCACGGTTTTACCTTTTGCGTGGCTAAATTGTTCGTTAAAGCCTTGCGCTAACTTTGCATCATAAGCGATAGCCTGAGAGCTAAGTCCTAATAGCGCGCATAATAACGTCATGTTTACCACTTTGTTCATACATCTATTCTCCAATTTCATTGTGAAGTTTAACTCATCACTTTCGGGTTATTTTTATTTTAAGCAGGGCGAAGTAAGTTGCAGGGGGAAAGCACCTCGCTCTGAATAGACAGGATTATAGAGAGCAAAAAGGGGGGAATATGTTGCACAACATCACATTTGAACCTGCAATGATATTTCAACAAAGCTAAAAGCGGCTATTAGAGGGGAAGTTTAGATCTAAATGAATTTTAACAGACTGACTTTTCGTTGAGTGGTCAGAAAGATAGAGCTATCGA
Organism: Shewanella schlegeliana; assembly: GCF_016765635.1. Classification (GTDB taxonomy): domain Bacteria; phylum Pseudomonadota; class Gammaproteobacteria; order Enterobacterales; family Shewanellaceae; genus Shewanella; species Shewanella schlegeliana. The sequence continues at coordinate 267,902 of NZ_JAESVD010000006.1, read as the reverse complement.
CCGGATGTAAACAGGTATTCTTAATGCTTGAGTGTGGAGAGCTGAATTTATATTGTTTTATTTATAAAGCTGTCTCTATATTAACGCTCTTCTAAGAAACTCAATAAGCGAAGTTGTACTCAGGTGCAGTTCATATAGGTTGTAATACCGTCATCGTCGGCTCACTGTGAATATTACTGCTTTTATAAAGCCATTAAAAATGCCAAATGCAAACATGTAATTAGCATAAATTTAATATCAGACTGAATATTGCGCATAAGATCCTAATATTCAAGTTATTTAAAGAGAATCAGGCTGAATTAGTGTAAGCTAAATATTCATCTTCTCAAGTTATACATACTCAGAGTTATCTTCCTATTCTTATTTAGAAGTCCACTATGCTTTACAATCAAAATCACGCTATTCGTTTTCCAAAAGGCAGGTTTGCCATGTGGAGTGTATACAGCTTCACCGGTGCATCGATCCTCGCTTCCATTATATTTTCGCTACTGCTGTTCCTCTCTATCGATGACGACCCAGTTATGCAGCTGCTGTTTGGCGGCTTAGCGGTTATTTTTGAGCTTGGAAAGTTCTTCGCTTGGTATGAAGTCGGCGAACGCTACGCTAGAAAAAACATTATGGGAATGCTGTCGGCGTTAGGATTTTATGCTGTGCTTGCTGCTATCTCTATTGGTGGCTCGATCGGTGGTATCAATAGCGCGACCAATAAAGCTCAGGAACATGTTCAGGTTCAGCAGAATAAAGTGAATGCATTTAACATGCAGATTGAAGCGATCGATAAGCAGATTGCACTCAATAACATTGCAGCCGAAAAGTACATTCAGATGGAACGTATCGCAACGGGTGTGACTCGCATTCAAAAAGAGAATAATAAGCTAAGAGAGCAACAGCAACAGCTTGCACTGCAGCGCGATAACATCCCCGTTGTTAGCCAAGGTTCTATTGTCGGTTTGATTGAAAGCCTAGCGTTGTCACTCAACATCAAAGCCGAAACTGCTCAGCTTGGCCTAGTGGTATTTCTATCTATCCTATTGGATTTTTTTGCCGCTTTTTTTGTGGGACTCATTGGTGAAGAGAATCGCTTTAGACAGAGATTCAGCCAAATTCATCCCATTACACTCGAAGGCTATTCACCTCTTGATGCAACGGACTCTGATTTCTTACCTCACTTCGAACCTAAACAGTTACCGGAAGCCGAGCCAAAGTCTACCTATGAACAGGTCTTGGATGCGCTCGGTGCCAATAGAGTTAATTGCAGCAAACGGGCTGTCAGTAATTATCTCAATATCACCACCGAGGAGGTGGATGAGATCTTTAGCCGTATGTTTAGTGAAGGCATCGTCTCTAAAAAGCCGAACAATCACTTTCAATGGCAAGGCGTTAAAACCGTAGAAGAGATCGTTTAGCGGCCATAGCGAGTGTCAAACAGGGAGCCTATAGTTTTAGGCTCCCTTTTTTATGATTAAAATGCCAAGAAACGAGTGCTATCGTTAATTGGTGTTTGAATATTTTCGACAAAGATCTTAGGATCGCGCTACAGATTATTCTAACAAGATCTTAGTTAATGACTTCTAAGCAGACTCACGCGCAAAACGAACCTCTATCGCTTTATTTTATCTATGACTCCCACTGTCCTTGGAGTTATGCTGCCACGCCAGTTGTGGCTGAGCTAATTAATGCATTCGACTACTCTGACGTTCATTTGCTCCATTGTGCACATTTCAACGGTTCAGACGCGCCAAAGAAAGCCCAAGTCGAACAGATTAGCGCATTAAGTAATGTGCCATTTAGTGACGCTTACTTGAAGGGGTTAAACACAAAAATGTCTTCAGTTAAGACTGCGAATTTCATGTCTTGGGTGCAGTCAAAGCAGGCCGATAAAGAGTTTGAATTACTAAGAGTACTCCAGCAGCAACACTTTATTGAAGCGAACCCGCTAGATTCAAGAGCCGATTTTGACAAGATAATTAACCAATACAAATTATCTCCATCAAATAAGGTCTTCAAAGATGCTATCAGTCATGAAGCTGAGAGTGTGCTAGCAGGTATTGCTGAGATTGGCGAAGCGATAGGTACCAACGCCTTCCCAGTTCTTGTGATGACATCTGGCGATGAGGCTATTTTTATTGACCACTCACAGTTCCTATCGGAGCCTGCAGCGGTTGTCGACAGTGTAAAGCAAGAGCTAGCAGCACTAAGCTAAGGCAGAGTGATAGAGGTGGTGAATAGCTTTTAATCTTGGCTGTTCACCATTTATAGCAGATGCGGATCAACGCGATATAAAACACAACCACGGCAATCCATCTCATTGCTAACTCAGTATTGATTAACACTGTACTATCAAACATAAAGCCTCCCTTACGTCATGACTTAGTCTGTGACACAAAACCACCGAGAATTTTCAATTAACAAAGCCATTTATCTCACTGATTTATCACTGCAGTGAAGTGCTTCATATCACGGGCTTTATGTTAGCAAATAGCTATTAACTCTAACTTAATAGTTAACCGTTAATGCCTAAGTTCAAAATGCTCACCTTAGATAGGTTTTTGCGCATAGACATGAATGTAGCGGCCTAACGACAAAAACGGTTCCTGCCTACAGAGCTTTTGTTCCATGGCGACAATTTGCTCGAAGCTAAAATCACCCATATCGTGATCTTGCATATAGTCGTGAAAAGTCCGCACACCAGTCTTGCCCAAGATCTTAAAACCTGCATGTTCAAGGCACTGATAAACAAGCTCGGGTTGTATGCCTTGCTGTGGCTGCAACTTAAAGCGCTTTCGATGGGGCATGCCTTTTTCAATATGATTAAGGTTACCGCAGATAAGATTCTTAAACAGCAATCCGTTGTAGTTGTAAAACATGACCGAGATGATGCCACCAGGCTTGACCTGTTCACACAAGCCTTCTAGCGCCTGTAGCGGTTCGGCCAGCCACTCCATAACAGCATGAAACAGCACTAAGTCCACTTTAGCAGGCAAGTGCTCTGCGACTTCTTGCACCGGGCTGTGAATGAAGCGGTACTGCTCAATTAAGTCGTTCTTGATGATCTCTTGCTTTGCAAGCGCGAGCATCTCACTTGAGAGATCACAAAGGCTGACTCGATGGCCTTGGCTAGCTAACTTTTGCGATAATTGTGCTAAGCCCCCCCCTGCGTCTAATACGTTCAGTGCTTTGTCTTGTGAAAGAGTTAAAAGGATCTGCTCGATATCATGCCAAACGACGGTCTGCCTAATCTCACCTTTAGCGGTGCCATAAATACTGGCGGCAAACTTATGGGCCAAATCATCAAAATTTCTATCTTCTATCACTTGTGTCATTCATTCTGCGGCTTAATTGCGAGGGCGCGGATTTTCTCACAGCTGGAATAAAAATCAAATAAGAGAAGTGATAAACAGAGAAGCAGCTTACTCATGTCAGCAACTGAATATAAACAGCTGTGGCCAAAACGACATAAAGTCAGTGCAGTTAAACGCTGTATCTGTATGCATTCATTAATTATTTTCGCATGGATATGCGAACAATTGAATAAAGGTATCAATAATCCCCGGGGTTATATTTTTATGGCTGCATAAAATATGAATTTAAAGTCATTTTAGCGCTTTAGCAAAATGGTTAAATTATCGAGTTGATTGCAACAAATCTGTAGATAAAAAAATGGCTAAGCTGTTTAGCTTAGCCATCTGTTTAAGATAGAAGTCGTTTTGACTTAACGACGGAAGGTAACGTCTTCAGCTTCTGCTAAATGGATCTGTGTGGTTGCGATCTGAGTTTCAGCCAAAACCTTACCGTGACGTACAGAGTAGCGCACTGGCACCTGACGACGTAGCGCATCGAAGCCATTATCGGCAGGTAGAACTAACAAGTTGCCCGGTTTACCTAGCTCGATGCCATACTTGTCTTGAATATTCAGTGTGCGTGCCGATTTGCTGGTGATCAACTCAAGTGAGTTATTGATTTGATCGTAACCCATGATTTGGCAAACATGTAAGCCCATGTGCAGCACTTGTAGCATGTTGGCTGTGCCTAATGGATACCAAGGATCAAAGATATCGTCGTGACCAAAACAGACGTTAATGTTGGCCGCTAGCATCTCTTTAACGCGGGTAATACCGCGACGTTTTGGATAGTCATCGAAGCGACCCTGTAGATGAATATTCACCAGCGGATTTGCCACGAAGTTAATGCCTGACATGCCAAGTAAACGGAACAGACGAGAAGCGTACGCGCCATTGTATGAATGCATTGCCGTGGTGTGGCTCGCGGTTACACGCTCACCCATCTGATATTTGTGAGCAAGGGCTGCAACCGTCTCCACAAAGCGAGACTGCTCATCATCGATTTCATCACAGTGAACATCGATTAAGCGATCGTACTTACGTGCAAGCTCAAACACATAGTGTAAAGACTCTACGCCATACTCTCGGGTAAATTCGAAGTGCGGGATAGCACCAATGACATCAGCGCCAAGTTTAACCGCCTCTTCAAGAAGCTCTTTACCGTTAGGGTAAGACAGAATACCTTCTTGAGGGAAGGCAACAATCTGGATATCAACCCACGGCTTCATCTCTTCTTTAACTTCAAGCATCGCTTTAAGCGCAATAAGGGTCGGGTCAGAAACATCGACATGGGTACGAACATGTTGAATACCGTTAGCTATCTGCCACTTTAGTGTCTGCTTAGCACGAGACTTCACATCTTCGATAGAGAGCATAGACTTACGCTCTGCCCAACGCTCAATGCCTTCAAACAGTGTACCGGAGATATTCCAGCTTGGCTCACCCGCAGTTTGCGTTGTATCTAAATGAACATGAGGCTCACAAAAAGGAGCAACGGCCATACCGCCTTCGCCATCTAGCACATTTAATGAATCAGACGCTGGAAGCGTAATGCTTTCGCTCATAGGCGCAATAGCGCTGAATTGACCGTCTTCAATCAACAGTTGATGAAGGCCTTCTTTGCCGTTAAGCGTGACATTTTTGATCAACATACTTGCTGATGACATGGTGTTTTCCTTATGCATTGTTTGCATTTTGACAATCTGATTTAACTAAATTCTGTTTATTTAAGCGCTTTAATGCTTCATCTAATAGCAGGTAGCTGATTGCGCCAGCGAGCACGGCATTAATTGGTACTATGCCTGGTAATAGGTGGCCAGCAAGCACACCAATCACGACGCCGCTAATTGCCGCCCAGTTAACCGTAGCAAATTCTGCGTTAGTGAAGTCTTTGTATTTTTCGCGGTTACGTAGGTAATCGGCGATAATAATGCCACCAATTGGTGGAATTGCAGCAGACAGGAAGGTCAGCCAGCCGACAAAGTTATTATATAACCAAAGCGCACACAGGGTACCGATAACACCGTTAAAGAGTGATAGATACTTACTCGATAATCCGGTGATATTTGAAAAACCTAAACCAGATGCATAGAGCGCATTATCGTTCGTGGTCCAGATGTTTAAACCTAAAATGATAATGGCAGGGATCAACAGACCTTGTGCAATCATCACTTCAGAGATATCCGCTTGACCAGTTGCCGCAGCGCCTGCCGCACCGAAGATAAACATCAACGAGTTACCAACGAAAAACGCGAACATGGTGATAAACACGGCGTTAATCGGTTTCTTACCAAAACGGACGAAATCAGCGGTTAAGGTACCAGCAGAGATAAATGATCCCACCACTAGAGCAAGAGCCGTTGAAAACTCAATCGGTGTTTCTGGCGTTAACGCTTTTAAGCCATCCATGCCACCCACGGTATCAACAGCTTGGAGTACTGAGTAACCACCAAATAGGGCGATTGCAGGAACGGCGATGGCTGATAAGATCATAATCGCACCGATACCAAAGTAAACGGTGATGGTCATTAGCAGACCAGAGATAATGATAAGCAGATTTGTATCTATGCCAGTCGCTTTCTGGACAGGAATCGCGAACATCGCCACGCCAACACCAAACCAACCAACTTGAGTGCCACCGAGAAGTAGCGAAGGTAACCAAGAACCTTTTAAACCGAATGAGTAACGAGCGAGGAGATGAGTAGAGAGGCCAGATTGAGCGCCGATGTAACCAAGAAATGAAGTGTAAATACCGAGAATTAAATTACCAATTAGTACCGCTAGAACGAAATCATTAAAAGAGAGGCCTGTTCCAAGTGTCCCTCCTGTCCACATACTTGCCGAAAAAAAGGTTAACCCCAACATTACCATTGTCAGAGAGAACACACCTTTACGGGCCGATTGAGGAACCGGACTTAAACTGTAATTATTATCGCTTGCCATTTATTGCCTCTGGTCATGTAATTAAAATTCACGGCCTACCAAAATTGCAAATAACTCCAGCTGTAGGAAAGGCTGAGTCTGTGCGCTTCAGGCAAACGGCGCGTATTTTAGTGATAATGAATACAGAGTCAAGCAATTAACTACACGCTATTACAAATCGATTCATTGGTTACTATTTGGTGCGACCAATGATGCAATAAGGTTGCTATCTCTGTGGGCAAAGTATCTGTTTCACAACCTTTGACTCCTATTTAAACCAAACAGTTACCATTTAAACCAAGCGTACTGCCTACTATGCTCATCCATGCTAACTATTGATGCGTTACCGAATCTAGGATGCTTTTCAGTCTATTGTTGAACTGTTTAATTGAAAGGATGAAAAAATACGTGTCGAGTAACTAGAGTGTCGGAATGAGAAGGTCATTTAAGGAGGTTTAGATTTGAGGCGTAAACGAGAGCACAAATAAGCGCCCTCGCATATGTAGGCTTACAATATGTAGATAAAGTAAACGACCTAACAATAGCCATGTGCTATGGGTTAGCGTAAGCCTTTTCGACCTCTTCGGCGATGATTTGAATACCCGCGCGCATCTTGGCTTCATCTTGAACATAGTTCATGCGTAAACATTGATGCGCATGTTGCCAATCTTGCTCAAGTCCAAAGAAGAAGTACTCTCCAGGGACAACTAACACACCGCGGGCTTTTAATCTGTCATAAAGCTCCATGGTAGTGATTGGCAACTCATCAAACCAAAGCCACAGGAACATTGCGCCTTCAGGTTTATGGATCTTAAATCGGTTATCGCTAATTGACTCTTGCAATAATGCGACCGCGAACTCGGATTTTTCCTTATAGAATGGCTTAATGACCGTTTCACTTAGGGTTAGAAGGTCGCCCGAGTCGATCATCTGTTTAACGATAGCAGGACCAAAACTGCCAGGAGCCAAGCTAATGATACCGTTAAGGTTTGTCAGTGCCTGAGTGATCTCCTCATTAGCAATAACGATACCGCAGCGCACGCCTGGTAAACCGAGTTTTGATAGGCTCATGCACAAAATGGTGTTGCTGTTCCAAAAAGGCTTCACCTCTTCGAAGATAATATTAGGGAAGGGCGTACCGTAGGCATTATCGATAATGAGTGGAATGTCATTGTCTCGAGCTAACTTATCTAACTTTGCGATCTCAGCATCGGTGAGCACGTTGCCAGTTGGGTTTGTAGGACGTGAAACACAGATAGCCGCAACCGAGCTGTCGATCTCCAGTTTGGAGAAATCGACATGATATTTAAATAAGCGGTTATCCAACATCTCGATATCAGGGCGGTAAGAGATAAAGATGTCGTCATCTAGGCCAGCATCGTTATAGCCGATATATTCGGGAGCGATGGGTAGCATTATTTTCTTGTGGCTACCATCCACTTGCTTACCGGCAAGAAGATTAAATAGATAGAAGAAAGCGCTTTGACTACCGTTGGTGAGACTGATGTTTTTCTCGCTGATCTCCCAGCCATAGGTTTCACGTAAAAGCTTGGCTAATGCCTTTAAGAAGCTATCTTTCCCTTGAGGGCCATCGTAATTACCAAGGGCGGCAACCAATTCACCGCTTGCTAACAGCTTGGCTGAAGCTTGGTGGAAGTAATCGTGCATCGCAGGAATGGTCGCCGGGTTTCCACCACCGAGCATAATTGCCCCGGGGGTACTTAAACCTTCATTAAGATCATCCATTAACTGAGTAATACCGGAATAACGATTAAATTTTTCACCAAACTTTGAAAACTGCATAACACCCAACATAACCATTGCTAAAGAGTGCCTGTAGTAACAATATTTAGCCGCAAACGCACTCATTATTTGTTTTTTTGCTGACTAATTTGGGACTCATCATGTTTTACTGAAAAACTCGTCAATTATTTGTACAAATTTGAGACGAAAGGTCACGCAAGTGTTGAACGTTACTGGCTTGTTTTTGATTGATATTCCAACAATTCGTAGTTTTTATTCGCTGATATTTAAGGTTATGCGGTTTTAAATTGCAGCCGATAGGCAAACAGCAAGCACTTATCTTTCTGGTATTTGGTCTTTCTGTTCAGGCGAAATTTGTGACCGAAAGGGATTCCACATGATGAAAAAAATCTATATTATCCCGTCCCTTTTTTCTTAAACGATTAACCATGAAATTTGTAAAACTGACTGCTATAGCATTGATGTGTTCAAGTCTTACCGCTTGTATCACTTTTCCAACGGATGACTCCAACACGGTTAAGGTACTGTGGGATGATATTCAAGCACTACAAGGATGTGAGCACAAGGGGACTGTGATTGGATCGCAGGGCCATTTTTACGATTACTGGTTACACGCCGATAAAGACATGGTTTGGGGTACGTTAAATGAGATGCGCATCAAGGCCGCACAACTCGATGCCGATACCATTTACCTGTATAAGCCATTGGGGTTCACAGGTTCGGTAACTATGATGGCCAATGCCTATCAATGTGCTGACAAGCCTGCAGAACCTAATCACTACTTAACTGAGCCGTTGGCAACGATAGACAAAGCTATTGCCCCGCAACCGAAAACTCTGTCAGATACACAGTAGTGCGTCTGTTAATGACCCTCTTGAAATAGAATCTATGAGTATGAACTTGTAATAAGTTCATACTCAATATTGAAAACCTCTTTTAAGTTAAGTTGCTCCCATTTTAGGCTTAAGCTTAAACAGTGCGAGCAGTGGAATAAGGCATAAGTAAGAAAATAGTAAAAAACCGAATGTATAGACAAAGGCGGTGAGGGTCGATTGTTGATGTAGAATATTTTGGATCTGAGCTAAAAATGTTGGGTCGGTAATACTCGTCCCCTGTGCCTGTGCGGCATGCTGTAGAGCCGGGTTAGTAGGAGAAAGTGAGCCGCCTAACTGATTCCACTCTTGTTGCTGGATCCTTGAGAAATAGGTATTAACGATGGAGATCCCAAAAGAGCCACCAATTGTCCGACATAAGTTAAACACCACAGCTCCACCGATAGTGTCTTTCGGTGCTAGAGTTGCATAGGCAAGCTGACTTAACGGCGCAAAAACCAATCCCATCCCAGCGCCTTGTATAATACTGGGTAGCAAAATCCAATAGATGTTGATCTCAAGAGAATATTGAGTCATCAAATATGTGCCAAGGGCGTTAAGTGAAAGGCCAACAGCAATAAGTAGCCTTGCATCGATTTTGTCCATATAGCGGGCCATCGCAAGTAAAACAATCGCAGACGCAAGCCCCCTTGGTGCCATAGCAAAACCTGTTGTTTCAACAGGATAATTCAATAGCTGTTCTAGCATCATGGGTTGCAACTGAGTGATGCCAAACATTCCCATAGAGAAGCCCGCCATAACAAGGCATGACATAGCAAGGTTACGATCACGTAATAACCAAACTGGGGCTATCTCACTCTTAGTAATGAAAGAGCGTGCAACAAAGAAAACAATCGCAATTGCGCTGATGATAGCTGAAAACAAGATGGTATCAGACTCAAACCAAGACTCTTGATTACCTCGGTCCAGCACCATTTGCAGTAGACCAATACCAATGGTCATTGCGATGACGATTGGCCAATCAATTTTAGCTTTACCTTTTCCACTGAGTTTTACAAAAGTGTAAATCAGCGTGAGGCAGACAGCACCAATAGGCAGGTTGACGTAAAAAATCCAGCGCCAATTCATATTCTCAGTAATGATCCCGCCGAGCGTAGGTCCTAAAATGGGTCCTAGCAGCACGCCGACACTAAACAGTGCCATGGCTTTACCACGTTGGTTTGCAGGATAGATCTGCACCATGATCGATTGAGAAAGCGGAATAACGGATGCACCAAATGCTCCTTGCATCACCCTAAAGGTAACCATTTCAGCAATGGTATCAGCTTGGCCACAAAGTGCTGAGCTGATCATAAACCCACCGACAGAGATCAGCAGTAGATTACGAACTCCAAATTTAAGTGCGAGAAAACTGGCTAGCGGGATAAATATCGCCTCAGCCATAGAATAGGAAGTCAGTACCCAAGTAACTTGATCTGATGTAACCCCCAATGCGCCCATCATATGTGGCAGGGCAACATTGGCGATAGTCATATCAAGCAACACCATGATGGCCGACAGCATTACCGCTAAAGTAACGAGTTTACGGCTGCTTTCACTCAATACCTGACTGTCATCAGTATCAGGTATCGTCTCTGAATTATCGCTCATGTTACTGCTCTTGATGCTTAGATGGGCTATTAACCGTGTCTATGCTTACGTTAGCACTTGCACCAACACGTAGAGGAAAGTCAGGATGTTCACTTTCATTCGTTAGACGAACTAATACTGGAAAACGTTGTGGAACTTTAACCCAGTTACCCGTTGCATTTTCAGGCGGTAACAAGGTAAAAGATGCCCCACTTGCAGGAGAAATTGCTTCAAGGGTGCCGTGGTAATCCACATTAGGATAAAGGTCTAGGGTTATGGTAGCTGTCTGGCCGGCGGTAAGTCGTTCTAGTTGTGTTTCTTTAAAGTTAGCTTGAACCCAATAAGTGTTATCAACAACCAGAGGCACGAGAGCTTGTCCGGGGGATACAACACTACCAGCATGAGCACTTAACTTGCCTAAATTACCCTCTTTAGGAGCAAAAATATTAGTGTATGAAAGGGATAAACTTGCCTGACTGAGCGCTGCTGCAGCTTTCTTTACTTCTGGCGCAGCATTACCATGTGCGCCTTGAGACTTAATAAGCTGAGCCATGGTTGCGCGTGCGGCTATCACACTCTGCTCGGCAGCTGAAAGCTTGGCACGGGTGTCATCGAGTTGCTGAGCAGGCAGCAATTCTTTATCAACTAAGTCTTTAATACGCTTATAAGTGGCTTGAGCATCGGATAATTGAGCTACTGCACTTTTAACATTGGCACTGGCTGCAAGGATAGCATCATCGGTGGCGGCATTATTTTGTAGCGCCATTTCATAAGCAGCGCGAGCTTCATCAAGTTTAGCCTGAAAAGGAGCTGGGTCTATCTGCACGAGTAAGTCACCTTGACTTACCTTTTGATAATCCGAAGCATTAACACTGATCACCTTGCCGCTGACTTGAGGAGCAATATAGATAATATTGGCGTGCACATAGGAATCATCGGTGCTCGGATAGTTCTTTTGATATTGGATATAGAAATAGCTAAGTGTAACAAGTGCGGCGAGCACTACGGTGGAAACAATAAGATTACGTGCAAGATGGGACGGTGTTTGTGCTGAATTTTCGCTCATAATTTTAACCAGCTTGGTTTTTCGACAATTAGTCGATAAGGGAAGGGAAAACGCATGGCACAGCAAAGTGCTCATTCGATTCGTTTCAACAAATATTAGACCTAGTTTGTTGTAGTCACAATGTAAGTGACTAAAAAACCACAAAAGTGAACCATATTTAATATTGCTCAGCCTCAGCAACCAAGCATTTAATCCGGCATGTCAACGCAGGGTTAACATTTTATTGATGGAATGTCGCTCCAGCGAGTCGTATATTGCGGTGTAAGCAGGTCTCTGCGCATGCCCCATTTCTGCGATATACCCTGGGCCGCCAAAAATAGAGTGTCAGTGCCATATTTAGCATTAATGTTATCTAAAACATGCATTCTATTAGGGTTTCTGCAGCTTTCGAACAAGTCCTGTTGTAGGTTGGCCTCACTACACAAGTTAATCAGTCCAATACCGATTTTGTAATAGCGAATTGCAGGGTTAAACCTGACAATAGCCCCCCTTGTTGCAGCTTCAATCAGCTCACAGGTATCACTTGTTGGGTAACTGAAATGATGAACAAATTTAAAGCCGCCAGGCTGATCATCAAAAGGGGAGTTTGAGGCAAACACCAGCATACTTTTGCACAGTGAACCTTGAGCCCTGGCTTTAGCCGCCGCGGTTGACGCATGTTTGCTTAATGCCTGACACAATGATGTTAACTCCGTGACTCGGTTACCCACGCTGCGGGTGGAAAAGATCTGTTTTTTGTCTGCACGAGCTTCATCCCACGTTTTACACTCCTCACCATTTAACTCTCTAATTGTGCGCTCAAGCTCGATGCTAAATTGTTTTTTTGCGATCCCGACTTTCATTTGCGACAAAGCAAAAGCGCTATGGATATTCATCATCCCAAGCCTTTTAGCGATTCGGTTACCCACTCCCCACACATCATTGGTTTTCATGGTCTTTAAAATGGAAATGCGCTGCTCATCACTGGTAATAGCACATACACCCTTATAACCCGCTATTTTCTTCGCCGCGTGATTGGCAACCTTAGCCAAGGTGAGCGTCGGACCAATCCCCACACACACCGGCAGTCGTGTTTCTTTCCAAACAGTGCGCCTTATCTTCATCGCATGCTCAGTTAAACAAGGTATAGCTGGGTAACAGTGTTTAAACGATAAGAATGACTCATCGATACTGTAGATATGCTGCTCTGGTGCAAATCGGCCAATCACCTCCATCATGGCTGCGGATAACGAACCATAAAGCTCATAGTTTGAAGATAACGCGATAACCCCTTTTTGATCACACAGTTTTTGGGCTTCAAAGTAGGGCCAAAACTTGTTAATTCCGGCTTCTTTTGCCAATCTGTTTGCCGCAACAATCATCCCATCGTTGTTACTAAGCACAACAATAGGGCGGTTACGCCAGTCAGGTCTAAATACCTGCTCGGCGCTGCAATAAAATGAATTCGCATCCACGAGCGCATACATGATTAATCGTTCTCTAGAATCGGGCTTTTACGGTGACAGCGAATAGAGCGGATCACTACGCCTTCAACGCTAAAGGTATCGTGCTCAAGAATGGGCGTGCTCATATGGGATTCATTAGCAGACAGAAGAAGTCGGTTTACCTTATCGATAATCTTACAAACAAAAGAGCCGTTGTAGTTAGCGACAATAACGTCTTGATTTCGCACTTCAACATGCCTATCAATAATCAGAATGTCACCATCGAATATACCAACACCTTGCATGGAGTCACCATTAGCAAGACCGATGAAAGTCGAGCTTGGGTGCTCAATTAATAACTCATCAAGACTTAACGGTAGTTGCCGGTAATCGGTCGCTGGAGACTCGAAGCCTGTAATACCGGCGCTGGCTGAAATAGGGATTATGTTCATGCTAAAAATAGTTAACTGTATATCTATACAGTATAGTGGCTTTGCGTCATTTTGCGCAATGAGGATGGCAACTATATGTGAGATGTGAGCAGTTTGAAGTTTGATGGGGATTCATCGCTCGCTGCTGTGTATATAAAAGAGTAGGGTAAAGCTCTGTTAGCGGTTGAATATCTGTTTCAAAAAGCCGGCAATGACTACCTAAGACTCTATTCGCAGTATTCTCCTCTAATAACATGGTATTGAAAGACAGGTTTTCAATACTTACACTTTTATTTACAATAGCTTTTATTGCTACAATTTCATGTAGCTTATTCTTAGCTAATAATAACAAGCAGTTGCTAATTAATGGGTTGCTGTTGTTGCTCTAGTCTATTACCATCGCCGGGTGTTAAATGATATGACAAGAAGAAATGCACTCAGCATTTGTTTATCTTTTATTGTTTCTATATGTATAGTTAATTTATTCTTGACTGTTAATAAAAGTAAGTTGAATAGTAAGTTTTTAACCAACATCCTTTTTATTAGTGATGCAATATACCGCTTTAATGTAAACAGTCTTAACAGTAGGTACATTTCACTACCGTCAGATGATTTAAAGCAGGGCGTCATAGTAAAAAATTCTGAAGCTAAAAAAGTTCGAGACCTATCTGAACATATAGATAGTCTATTTACTGTATTGAAAATTAATCCAATCATATCTAGCAACTTATGGACGGTCGCGAATGTATACCCAGAGTATGTCATTCCAAGGCCATTTAGAAAGGAGTACATTAATCTTTTTGATAGGGATTTTGCTGAGGAAAACTACCTAGAACGTATTTTGAAATTGGAAAACATTGAAAAAACGCTAGAAGGAAGTGGTTTAACTGTATTTGAAACAGTGAGAGTGTTCGGTCCTTATATAGAAGAAGGAACTAATGAAGAGTTATTTTCGATTTATTACCCACTATATTTAGAAGGCGTTGTGTTTTCCGTTTTAGTTATTGATGTAAAAAGTGATTTTTTAAATGATTTCATAGCTGATTTTAACGATGAAGAATTCACTTGGTTTGAAATGTCGGATGAAGATCGTAAAAACATAAGTACAATTATATACGAATCCTTAGCACTTAAGACGGAAGACAGAAAAGTGGGCCTAACAATAAAAACGCCCATACAGTACAACGCTGTTGCCATTTTAATATGTACACTAATCATACACGGTTGTTTTTTAATTGCTGCATACATTAGAAGATTTTATGTCGAAAGCAGCATCGATAGGTTGTCGGGATTCTATCGTAAAGATAATTTTATCAGTAGAAAAATCTCTGTTAACTCTATGTGCCTGATTGATATCGACCACTTTAAGAAAATTAATGATGTTTACGGGCACATTGTCGGTGACATTGTTATTTCGGAAGTAGCTAATAGAATAAAGTCTTCAATGCGAGCCGCTGATCTTGCAATCCGGTGGGGCGGCGAAGAGTTTGTCGTTATTTTTAATGATGAACTGTCTTTTGAGCAGTTCAACTGTAAAGCAAATGGTATATTGAGCATAATAAATAGTGAAACCATCAATGATATAGCCGTCACTATATCTATAGGCGCTATTTACTCTGAGTCTGAAATGAAATTGCAGGAAGCATTTCATTTTTCTGACGAAGCTCTTTATGAGTCGAAGAATTCAGGACGAAACAAAGTTACTGTTTATCGTTATAACTGAAGCAGCATATTTATTAAATCTAATATCAACGTAGCATTGAACGTGCGTGAATATAGTGAACTAATAGGACTGAGAAAAGAGATCTTAGACCACCTATAACAATGGGCTAAGTTCTATCTAGTGTACGACTAAGTGGATGTATGATTTGTGGCAGTGATTAGCTCAAATTAACAGGTATTTAAATCAGCCGAATAGATCCTGTATACAGATGGAAAGAAGTATCAGTTGACGGAGATTCTCGATTTACCTGACAATTCCCAGGAATAACTGATACAATAGTTTTTCATAAATCCTATTTAACATAATATACATTGTGCGCACAGCTGTGTAGGAGTCATTAGAATGGGGTTAGATGAGAATATCCTGGTTCAACTGTTTGTTAAGGCTGATGGTTTCGATTAATCATTTTACCACAATTGCCACTTAACCTTGTTGCGGCATCGACTTGTATATTTCAGCTCATGTCCTTTTTAAGTGTTCCTTAAGCTATATAGTTGTTGCCTGGCATTTATAACTCGGCATCGTATTTTGAACGTCAGCATCTAGAGTTCAATATTTTTTACTAAATGAAAGAATGCGCTGGCTAAAAGCATGGTGACTTAGCAACTACAGTTTATAGTGACAGCAACTGGCTTCACGGTGACGCTCAGTTGTTTTGTCATGCACTCGACTAGCTCTAATATCCCAAGCTCAAAGCTTGCTAGTGCTTAGAGTTTAGAACTGAGCACACAAATTAAAGCTCAGAACTAAAAGCTCAGAACTAAAAGCTCAGGACTAAAATCTTATAACTTAAAGTTGATAACTTGAAAACTCGCAGTAGATTGAAAACATGCCGAGAATGGCTATTTTTATCGTGCGCTACGTGAAATCTGCTTAGCTGAGCTACACAAACTTTTAAAGTAGCCACGCAGCACGTCGTGTTGAATTGTCCAAATGTTCGCTCAATTCACCCCAGCCAGTCTAGCTAGCTAAACCGCCTAAGCTGGCTGATTAAACAATGGCAAGCGACAATGTCCAGATTCCAAACGGGTTTATATTAACTTGATCTAGGCTCAAGTTATTTAGGTGCTAACCATCTAGATTCAAGCTATTGTACAAATAGAGTCTTGTCTAAATTTAGCCTTGTTTAGGCATTGCCATAGCCATAACTTGGAATACTTGGAATAGCTATAACTAAACTTCGTGTTTGCGTCATAGTACAACTGATTACTATGACTTGAGCATCAAATTACTCAACAGTGAAGCCCGCAGCTATGTAGACATAAGTAGTCGTCGATATTCAGTAGCGATAAGAATGGTGCTGTTGTGGCCAAACGCGTGATAATTACCTTTCTGTGAAAAGGCGCATGAACGCAGTATCTTAATAACGGACTTCAAATAGATGCTGGTAATATCTAGCAAGCTATAGCCTGTATATAGATGGATAAAGTAATAAACAGATAAGTAGAGAGTGATAGCGGCGAAAACCCCTTTTAAGGCAATTGCCGATAATGTCACTTATCGGCATTAACAGCTATCAAATTTCATCTTAGGTTCAGTGATTAGAAACTAAATTAGAAGTTTGCAAAACCTGTTTACAAACACTTACTCAATACCCTGCAGATAATCTAACGGTTTGTTCTGGGCGCTCTCGTGGCGTTCGATCTGGGTGGTGTGCAGGTATTGTGATGTGGTATCGATACTCTCATGGCCTGCATCAGCCTGTACGTGTGACAGTGGCCTGCCATTAATATTGATGTCGTGGGTGATCCCTGTGTGACGAATATTATGAATACTTAAGCTTCGCATCTGCTGCGCATCTTCGATAAAGCCATCACTTTCAATGCTATTAGCTGCATTTTCGATGATTTTGTCTACTTCTTCGCGAATTTGGCGGATCCCCAGATTTGCGTTCAAGCTGCCAGCCTCCCGCCCTCGCCCCGCCGCTTTTTGGCGCACGATCAACGGATGTTGCTCGCTGCTCGATGGTAATGGCGACAATTTCAAGTAGCTGCGATATTGACTCAATGCATCGAGTAATGCTTTGGATACGGCGACACTTCTGCTCTTACCACCTTTGCTCTTGGGAATATGAAAGCTCCAGATCCCTGAATGGCGGTTTTGCTTAAACTGACTCATCACTGGTGAGTAACCTGCCCTAGCAGAAACTTCTGAGACGCGCAGATAACAGGAGTAGATAAGTTTAATTAGAAACAGGCTGCGCTGGTGCAAATCGGGCTGTGCTTTGGCAAGCTTTTCTACCGCAGACATAACGTAGGACCACTGCAGTTCAGTGAAGGCCAATTGGTTATCATCGTCAGTGTTAAGGCGGTATTTCTGCCTTGAGGAAAATCGACTCTTATTGAGCCACATCTGCGCCGGGTTTTTCTCGCAGTAATCCTCCCCCATCAAATAACTATAGAAGCTCGATAAAATCGCCACCTTGGTTTTAAGCGCGCTATCGCTTAGCTGATAAGGCAAGGTTTTACCGTCGACTTTCTTACCTCTAAAGGGCAGCCAGCTTGGATTTGGTGTGCGCTCGCCGCTAGCTTTATCTGACTTAGCCTTATCTGACTTGAATTGGGCCACATTGAAATAGCCGATAAGTTCAATTGGTGGATTCTTACAGTACTCTATATATAAACCCACTTCTCTGCGTCCTATGGCACTGACATTGAGTTTAATCACATCGAAACACCAGTGCAGAAATGTGGTTAGCTCACTGCGGTAGGCTTTATAGTTATTCTCATTATATTTCTGCTCAAATAGCCAGTCTGTGGCGTGCTCAAACACTAAGCCTGCTTCGTCGAGCTCGCCTAGACTTAGCTGGGTGATATGCTGATTGACTAATGGATTGCCAATTTGAATGAAATCGATGGAATCAAAAAGTGGAATAACCGGAGGTAACTGCATAAAGAGATTAGTATAAAGGTCGATATCTCTATACTAATCAGTAAGGTTAAAAAGCGATATGGTTAATTAATTTTAGGCGACTGTTTTACTGATTTATAACCGATATACCGCACTCAACTGTTTCTTGGCTAGGATTTTGGTTTTGGCACGGACTTTGGTATAGCTTTTGGCATTCTTGTTGACACTGCTTGTCACAATGAATGCGTTTCTGACAGCTCCAAAGACATAGTTGCCACACCGCTTGCTTAGTCTCTGAGTCTAAGCAGTTAAAGTCTGCGGCGCAAAGTACGCCTTGTGAAATCAGTTGAGCAATTTTCTGTTCCGAAATTCGGATATTTAATTGTCTGTTGCCACGCATCATCCCTTCCCCCAATTAATACCGTTTCTAAGCTTGCTGTGTCTAGGTTATTAGTAACTAAGCATTTGCGACTCACTATTGCTCACTTAGCTTGTTTTAAATAACTTGTGCAAATGATAATGATTATCAATAAGCTTGTCGAGTTATTTGGAAATATTGGTGGGATTTCATTCGTTTTATCAGCCTTACCCTTTAACTTTGCTTTAGCCAGGATTGTCGGCGAGGAAGTCGAAGTTGGTGAAGTATTCTACTCCATCGAGTTCATAGCTAACAACGGCACTCCAAACCATATAATTACTACTGCATGAGCCGTATATTAACGTTCCCTTATGGTTATTTTCGTCTATTTGGGTAAGTTTTACCGGAATAATGCCCATAAACATATCTCTACCCTGAACTTTAACTTTTACATTACTCAGGGGCTGCGAAGTGGTGATAGAAAGCTGTAACGGCCGCTCACTGGGGGTTTGCCAAGGGCTGACTGTTAACTGGATATCTACATCGGCTACACTTTGAGCACATGGGCCAGACTTAAAATTACAAAGGCTTGGCTCCACAGCCTTAGAGGCCTGTGGCACTTGATTGCTAGGCTCGCAACCAAGCACGAAAGTCCCCAATACTATGCTATACACAAAGCTTAATACTGCTGATTTGTGAGTAACTTGCACGTTAATTAACCTTTCAATTAGAAGTGTTAACATTCTATTGAGTACTTTGATCTAGATCAACTTATCAAGAGGCTTAATTCCTATCTTTTTTGATATAGCTCAAGTATCATGGCTTTGCCTTGCGTTACATCATGAAATGTAAGGTTACACATTGACACAGAACCCTTGTTTCCGATAGGGGACATGATTTGTCGTCATAATAAACGGGTAGAGTTTTACTCTACACAATAATAAGTATAAGTAATAAGCAGTGGAAGCAATATGATGAACCATTCCCAGCCTCAAGGCGCTGATTACAACTACACCATCGTCCGTCAATTCGCTCTAACTACCGTGTTATGGGGAATTGTTGGGATGTCAGTAGGTGTACTAATTGCAGCGCAGTTAATCTGGCCGCAGCTAAACTTTGAAACTTCATGGTTAACGTATAGTCGTCTAAGACCACTACATACGAACGCCGTGATTTTCGCGTTTGGTACCTCAGCCCTTTTCGCCACATCCTATTATATCGTTCAACGCACCTGTCAAACTCGACTATTTGCGCCTAAGTTAGCCGCATTTACGTTCTGGGGTTGGCAAGCCATCATTCTATCAGCAGCGATCAGTTTACCGCTTGGTATTACCAGTGGTAAGGAATACGCAGAGCTAGAATGGCCAATTGATATCGCCATTACCGTCGTATGGGTTTCCTATGCAGTGGTATTTTTCGGCACTATCGTGAAACGAACAACGTCACATATCTATGTGGCTAACTGGTTCTTTGGCGCCTTTATCATCACGGTTGCCGTACTTCACATAGTTAACTCTATGGCAGTACCGTTAACTATGACCAAGTCGTACTCACTCTATAGTGGTGCAGTCGATGCGATGGTTCAGTGGTGGTATGGTCATAACGCCGTAGGCTTCCTGCTAACAGCAGGTTTCTTAGGTATGATGTACTACTTCGTTCCTAAGCAAGCTGGCCGTCCAGTATACTCGTACCGTCTATCTATTGTTCACTTCTGGGCATTAGTCGCTTTGTACATCTGGGCTGGTCCTCACCACCTACACTACACTGCACTTCCAGACTGGACTCAGTCATTGGGTATGGTGATGTCTCTAATCCTATTTGCTCCGTCTTGGGGTGGTATGATTAACGGTATCATGACCCTATCTGGTGCATGGCACAAACTGCGTACAGACCCAATTTTGCGTTTCCTCGTTGTTTCATTGTCTTTCTACGGTATGTCTACCTTCGAAGGTCCAATGATGGCAATCAAGACGGTTAACGCACTATCTCACTACACTGACTGGACTGTTGGACACGTTCACTCCGGTGCATTGGGCTGGGTTGCAATGGTTTCAATCGGTTCTCTTTACCACTTGATCCCAGTTCTATTCGGCCACGGCCGTATGTACAGCACAAACCTAATTAACGTTCACTTCTGGTTGGCAACAATCGGTACTGTTCTTTATATCGTTTCAATGTGGATCTCTGGTGTTATGCAGGGTCTAATGTGGCGCGCAGTTAACTCTGACGGTACATTGACTTACAGCTTCGTTGAAAGCTTAGAAGCTTCATACCCGTTCTACTTTGTGCGTTTCCTAGGTGGTGTATTCTTCCTTGCAGGTATGTTCATAATGGCATACAACGTATTGCGTACTGTTAAGGCCCCTAAAGATTCTTTGCCAGCAATTGCTGAAGCAAAAGCAGCTTAAGGAGTAGATACGATGAAATTTAATCATGAGATAGTTGAGAAAAACATCGGTCTATTAGGGATCTTCACTGTTATCGCAATCAGCTTTGGTAGCTTGGTTGAGATCACTCCCCTACTGTTCCAAGAAGACACCACTGAGCCACTAGAAGGTCAGATCCCTTATACGGCGCTTCAGATTGAAGGTCGTGACATCTATGTTCGTGAAGGCTGTTATGGCTGTCATAGTCAGATGATCCGTCCTTTACGCGCTGAAACTGAGCGTTATGGTCACTACTCTGTAGCTGGCGAGTCAGTTTGGGATCACCCATTCCAGTGGGGCTCTAAGCGTACAGGTCCTGATCTTGCCCGTGTTGGCGGTCGTTACAGTGACCAATGGCATGAGGTTCACTTAATCGATCCTCGCGCTGTGGTACCTCAGTCAAATATGCCTGCATACCCTTGGTTAGCAGATAACATCCTTACTGGTGATCTTACTGGTGAGAAGATGGAAATCCTGCAAAACTTTCACCCAACTCACAAGCTGTATACGCCTGAAGAGATTGCTGGGGCTAAAGAAGCTGTGAAAGGTAAAACTGAGCTGGATGCATTGGTTGCATATTTGCAATCACTGGGCCACGCGTTTAAATAAGGAGGCAAATTATGGATTACGGCACATTACGTGGAATTATTACTATCGTTGTAATGGTGACCTTCATCGGTATATTTGCCTGGGCATATAGCTCTAGTCGTAAGCAACAATTCGACGATGCAGCTAACCTAGTTTTCTCTGACGATGAGCAAAACTCGGTTTCGAAGGACTCAGGAGAACAAAAGTGATGAGTAACTTCTGGAGTATATGGATTATCGTACTCACGGTTGTGGTAATCATTGGTTGTATTGTTCTACTACGTGCTTGTTCTAAGAACGACACGGGCGTAGAAGAAGGCAAATCAATGGGTCACAGCTTCGATGGGATTGAAGAACTGAATAACCCACTACCAAAGTGGTGGAGTTATATGTTCTATATCACCATCATATTCAGCGTCATCTATCTTGCACTTTACCCAGGTCTTGGTAGCTTTAAAGGCTTTTTAGGCTGGACAAGCTCAAACCAAAGTGTACGCACTGTTGAAGAGTCTAACCAAGCAGTTGTTGACGCCCAAAATGAAGGTCGTTGGGTACAGTATGACCAAGAAGTAAAGCACGCAGACGAAAAGTTTGGCCCTATCTTCAAGGCATACGCTGACACGCCATTGGAAGAGTTAGTCAAGAATGAGGAAGCCCTAAAAGTAGGTGGACGTCTATTCTTGCAAAACTGTGCCATGTGTCATGGTAGTGATGCGCGCGGTAGTAAAGGCTTCCCTAACCTAACTGACAATGCTTGGTTATATGGTGGTGAGCTTGAAACGATTAAGACCTCTATTATGAACGGTCGTCACGGTATGATGCCGCCAAAAGGTGGTTTACCGATTGAAGACAGCGAACTTAAAGGTCTGACTGAATATATTGTTAAGCTATCTGGTCGCGATCACGATGAAACCCTTGCTGCACAAGGCCAAGGTTCATTCATGAAGGGCTGTTTCGCTTGTCATGGCATGGACGGCACGGGTAACAAGTTCATGGGTGCCCCTAACCTAACGGATAACGCTTGGGTTTATGGTGGTAGTCGCGGAGCTATCGAGCAGTCGATTAAGAACGGCCGAAGTGGTGTGATGCCACCTTGGAAAGATGTGTTAGGTGAAGAGAAAGTTCACGTAATCACAGCTTACGTTTACAGCTTGTCTAACAAGTAATCTCTTCCGTTAACACTGAGTGTAATATTAAGGCCTCGTCACCAACGAGGCCTTTTTTTTAAGTGCTAAATCACAGTTTTATAGGTAAAATAACTGTTCTTTTTTTTCCAAGTTTCTAACAACTATTCTAATAATTATAGGTGATAAAAATGTCTACTCCACAAGCCTGGTATAAGCAGTTCTGGCCTTGGTTTCTCATTGGATTACCGCTATGTGCAGTGCTCGCGAGTATCAATTTATTGATGATTGCAATAGATACCAAAGACTCGCTGGTCACTGAAGATTATTATAAAGAAGGTAAAGGCATCAATATTGACCTTCGCAAGATAAAGCAAGCTAAGCACCTCGGCATGAACTACCTGCTAGAATTCGATGACAAGTATGTCGAGATCTCACAGCAAGGCGGTGAAAAATACCTCGCAGCACTGAGCGTTAGCTTTTATCACCCAACTCTCGAAGAACGAGATTTTTCTCAAATTGTCACTGCAGATGCAAACGGTGTTTACCGTATCGATTTAACACAATCCATTGAAGGCCCATGGGAAGTGCGCATCGAAGGTTTTGATCAGAGCTGGCGTATTCAGCAGCGTGTAACCTTAGTTGATGATCAGCAGTATTGGTTAAACTGATCCCTAAGCCTCGTTACCATTGACGCTAAAAAGCTATCAGAAATACAAGAGTAAGAAACTTACCGTATGAGTCAACCAAGCTGTTTTCACTGTAACGAACCTGTACTGACAGGTTCGCAATTCATCACCCGTATCAACGATGTTGAGCAGCAGATGTGCTGCCCAGGTTGCCAGGCGGTCTCACAAGCGATTATCGATGCGGGACTGACTAACTATTATCGTTTTCGTACCGAGCCGGGTAGCAAACAGACCGCTTTAGTGCCCGAAGAGCTTTCTAACTTTAGCGCTTACGATCTACCTGAAGTGCAGCAGGACTTTATCCAAAATAGAGACTCCCTGAGTGAAGTTTCATTGACGGTAGACGGCATCACTTGCGCGGCCTGTGCTTGGTTGATTGAACATAAAATCAATAAGCTTCAAGGTGTCGCTAAGGTTCAAGTTAACTCGACTACTCAGCGAGCACTGATCTCTTGGGATGCAAGTCAGATAAAGTTAAGTGAAATTCTTAATCAAATCAGTCAAATTGGTTATCAAGCAGCGCCTTTTCAAGTCGATGAGCAAGAGATAAAGAGTAAGCGAGACGGGCGTAAGTTTTTACTGAGACTCGGGCTAGCGGGCTTTGCTACCATGCAGGTGATGATGTTTGCTCTCGCCCTCTATTCTGGCTACTTTACCGATCTCGACACCGAGTACCGTGATTACTTCCGCTGGGTCAGCATGCTATTTGCCGCGCCAGTGGTGTTTTATTCTGCTCAGCCCTTCTATTTTAGTGCAGTGCGCTCACTGCTCATGGGTAGAGTCAATATGGATGTGTCGGTAAGTATCGCTATTTGCGGTGCCTATATCGCCAGCTGCATCGAAACAATAAATGGTACTGGCGAGGTGTATTTCGAGTCGGTCTCCATGTTTACCTTTTTCCTGTTACTTGGCCGCTTCTTCGAGCAAAATGCGCGTCAAAAAGCCTCGGTTAGCTCCAGTAATCTGCATAAATTAGTACCGTTAACCGCTCAATTACAAACTGAAGATGGATTTGACGAAGTCCCTGCTAAACGTCTGGTCATTGGCGATATTATTTTAGTTAAACCTGGTGATGTCATCGCCGCTGACGGCGTTGTCGTTGAAGGTGAATCTGCCGTCAACGAAGCCATGTTAACTGGTGAGCAAATGCCATTACAAAAGGCCTTACAGTCTGAGGTTTTTGCCGGTACGATTAATATCGAGCAACCAATTTTAGTCAAGGTTACGGCCTTGGGCCAAGATCAGCTGGTTTCGGAGATCATTCGCTTACAAGAGATAGCCTCAAACAATAAGCCCAAGGTTGCACTCTACGCCGACAGGTTCTCAAACTACTTTACCGCCATCATTTTATTGATTGCGGCATTAACGTATCTGTTCTGGTATTTTTACTCTCCTGAAGATGCGTTTTGGGTGACATTGTCGGTATTAGTTGCAACTTGCCCTTGTGCCCTCGCCTTAGCAACGCCAACGGCGGTGACTTGTGGTACTGCAATTATGACCCGCCTCGGCATTATCACTAGGCGTTCAGGCATTTTTGAGAAACTGCCAAAAATACAACACGTCGTATTTGATAAAACCGGCACCCTCACCTTAGGGTCACTATCGATTAGTCATGTAGAACTGACGGATGATTGGTCAAAAGAGGATGTGCTTGCGCACATTGCTGCGCTCGAGTCTGGCTCATTACATCCGATAGCAAAAGCCTTTGCCCCCTATTTCAGTAGTGGACTCACGGTCAGCAATAGGCAGAGTGTTGTTGGCAATGGCCTATGCGGTGCTATCAATGGCCAAGAATATCGCGTGGGTAGTCAGCAGTTTGTTAATGGCACATCGATTGATGAAGCCACGACAACGGTTTGGTTCAGTCAAGGAGAGCGTTTACTGGCCAAAATTAGTCTCAATGATGAAGTTCGCCCTGAGACCACCCAAGCCGTTACCCAGCTTAAAGCGATGGGCTGTAAAATCAGTATTGCCAGTGGCGATAACTCCTCAGAAGTTGCGGCCTTAGGACAACGCCTCGGTATTGATGATGTGCATAAAGGACTTTCACCTAAAGATAAACTTGCATTGATTGATAAGTTTCAGCAACAAGGTCAAGTTGCCATGTTCGGTGATGGTATCAACGATGCGCCTGTTTTGGCTGGTGCGAATCTGTCAATCGCGATGGGCAGTGGTGCAGCCATTTCTAAAAATAGTGCTGATATTATCCTGTTAGGCGATAACCTCTCGCGTTTTGCTGACGCGGTTAAAGTTGCAAAATCCACCGGGCGGATCATCAAGCAGAATTTATTCTGGGCGCTGGGATATAACCTGTTTATAATTCCATTGGCCGTTACAGGTCACGTCGCTCCCTATATCGCTGCACTAGGCATGTCAGCGAGTTCACTCATTGTTGTCAGCAATAGCCTAAGACTTCTTAAGGTTCGTTTATGAGTATCATCTATGTCTTAATTCCAATCGCCATGTTGTTTGTCGTGGTCGCTGTGGCCGTGTTTTTTTGGGCGGTAAAGTCCGATCAATTTGATGATTTAGAAAAACAGAGCGTATCGATTCTTTTTGAAGATGATGATCAGAAAACTAATGCTATAAAACCAGAGACTGATAAAGAGGACAGCGAAAAACAAGAGAGCTTGAATCGTGAATGATTACAGCTTGATTGGTGCGCTATTGGTTGGCTTGATGGGGGCTGGGCACTGTATTGGCATGTGCGGCGGCCTCGTTGGTGCACTCTCAGCTAACTTACCAAAACAGCCTGCGACAAATGCCCTCATGTCCCAGCTCGGCTACCTATTGAGTTATAACAGTGGCCGCATTATCAGCTACAGCCTTGCTGGCGGCCTAATCGGCGGCAGTGCCAGTGCCCTTGGCTTACTGTTCGATGCCGACGCTTACCTTCTCGTTTTACGTATTTTTGCCGGTATCATGATGATCATAACTGGTCTCTATATCGCACAGTTATGGGCCGGTGTGGTGCAGATCGAACGTATAGGCAGATGGCTGTGGCAATACATAGCGCCTGTCGCCAATAAATTTATTCCTATTAAAAGCCGTTGTCATGCCTTCATAGCTGGTGCACTTTGGGGCTGGCTACCCTGTGGGTTGGTATACAGCATGCTCACTTGGTGCGTCGCTGCAGGAAACGCTTTTGACGGTGCCTTAATCATGTTTTGTTTCGGTTTAGGTACGTTACCTGCGCTGTTGAGTGCAGGGATTGCTGCGAGCACTTTCAGTCGCTGGGTGCAAAAAAAATCGGTGCGAATGATAAGCGGACTTGCCTTAGTGGCATTCGGAATACAAACCTTGTATGTGGCGATTAGCCAGCTTAGCTAGCTCCGAATATCAAATTAGTTTAACATAGTAGACGAACAGTCAAAATTGAGAGAGACGATGTCAGCTGATAACAATAAGAACCGCCGTCAAATGGCGTCAGGATGTGCGATTCATTGTCATGATTGCAGTATGGGTACCCTTTGTATTCCATTCACACTGAACTCCAACGAATTAGACCAGCTTGATGAAATCATCGAACGTAAAAAGCCGATACAAAAAGGCGAGCCGATTTTTAAATCTGGTGACCCACTCAAGTCCTTATTTGCAATCCGTTCAGGCACGATTAAAAGCTACACTATCACCGAACAAGGTGATGAGCAGATAACAGGCTTTCACCTAGCCGGCGATGTGATTGGTTTTGATGGCATTCATTCACAATTTCACCAAAGCTTTGCTCAAGCACTAGAAACCTCTATGGTATGTGAAATCCCCTTCACGACTCTGGATGAACTCACCGGAAAGATGCCAAAACTTAGACAACAGATCATGCGCTTAATGAGTAATGAAATTCAAAGCGACCAAGAGATGATTCTACTGCTTAGTAAAAAGAATGCTGAAGAAAGATTAGCCGCATTTATTAGCAACTTAGCTAAGCGTTTCGGTAGCCGAGGTTTTTCTCCAAGAGAGTTTAGATTAACCATGACTCGTGGTGATATCGGTAATTACCTAGGTTTGACCGTTGAGACTATCAGTCGTTTGCTGGGCCGTTTCCAAAAGTCAGAACTGATTGAAGTGAAAGGAAAGTACATTACCATATTGGATATAGACGCATTAAGTGAGCTATCCGGTAACAGTAATATTGCGCGATAGGAATTATTCGGCAATCAGCTTGATCTAAAACAATTTAAATTCATCGCAATCATGCAAGATGAAACTAGACGATATTTAGATGAGGAAACAGTAATGATGGACTATCAGAAACTCCTTGTGGTTATCGACCCAACAACGGATAAGCAAGCGGCTCTAGCGAGAGCCGTTGAACTCGCCTCAGACAACCATGCAGAAATCACGGTATTTTTGTCCATTTTTGATTTCTCCTATGAGATGACCTCGATACTATCGGGTCATGAAAGAGAAGCTATGCGAGAAGGTGTGGTCAATCAGCGTAAGGCATGGATTGACGACATCATTAAGCCCTATTGCAAAAATGGCATCAAGATCACGACAGAAGTTATCTGGCATAATCGACCATTCGAAAGCATCATTAAACATGCCATTGACGGTAACTACGATCTTATCGTCAAGGGCACACACGAACATGACAAGCTTAAGTCAGTGATCTTTACTCCAACCGATTGGCACTTAATGCGAAAAGCCCCTATTCCTGTACTTTTGGTAAAATCTGATGAGTGGCCTATTGCTGGTAAGATTGTTTGCGCTGTTAATGTGAGTGCCGAAGACGATGCTAACGAAACACTCAACGGTAAAATTATCTCCCATGCCAAAAAACTGGCAAAGCAATTTAATGCTCAGGTACATCTCGTCAACGGCTACCCAGGCACCCCAGTCAACTTGGCAATTGAACTGCCAGATTTCGATGCTCATACTTATAGCGAAACGATTAGGCTGCAACATGAGGAGCGGATCTGCTACCTTGCCAACGCATACGGGATCTCTCCTGACTTCTGTCATGTCAAAGAAGGCCTCCCCGAAGATGTCATCCCAGACCTTGCCGCGGAGCTAGACGCAGAGTTAGTAGTACTTGGAACCGTTGGTCGAACAGGTCTTTCAGCGGCGTTAATTGGTAATACTGCTGAACATGTTATCGACAGTATCAACTGCGACCTATTAGCAATTAAACCCGATGGCTATAAATCACCATTAGAAGAGCTATAACCGCTATCTAAGCTTTACCCCAAGCCATTTAGCTGGAATAATACGCGCCCTGAACATTTGTGTACTAGGCGCGTTTTTTTATGTCCGAAGAATTAACCCCAAAACAAGTTACCCGCATGTCTAAACTGCAGAAGCGTCTACGCGCTGAAGTTGGCCGCGCTATTGGTGACTACAACATGATTGAAGAAGGTGACCGCGTTATGTGTTGCCTATCGGGTGGCAAAGACAGCTATGCCATGCTTGATATCTTGTTGAACCTTCAGCAACGCGCACCTATTAAATTTGAAATCGTTGCGGTGAACCTAGATCAAAAGCAGCCGGGTTTCCCTGAAGATATTTTACCGGCCTACTTAGATACACTGGGCGTGGCGTACCATATCCTCGAAAAAGATACATACTCTATCGTTAAAGAGAAAATCCCAGAAGGCAAGACTACCTGTTCGCTATGCTCTCGCCTACGTCGAGGGACCTTATACGGCTTCGCACAGAAGATTGGTGCGACCAAAATTGCTCTGGGGCATCATAGAGACGACATCATAGAGACCATGTTCCTTAACATGTTCTTCGCCGGTAAGATGAAAGCCATGCCACCAAAGTTGTTGTCTGACGATGGAGCCAATATGGTGATCCGCCCGCTGGCCTATTGTCGTGAGAAAGATATTGCTGAATATGCGGGGCTTAAAAACTTCCCAATTATTCCTTGTAACCTTTGTGGCTCACAAGAAAACCTAAAGCGTGCAGCAGTCAAAGATATGCTCGTGCAGTGGGATAAGCAGCACCCAGGCCGTATCGAGACAATCTTTACCGCGATGCAGAACACTGCACCTTCTCAAGGTGTCGATAGAGAACAGTTTGACTTTTTATCGCTTAAGCGTGACCCCGATGCGCCGCTTAGAGGCGATGTTGCAGAATCCGATCTTCCTGCATTCGATTTTGTGGACGTGGCGAATAATGGTCATATTAATCTGGATAAGGCGGCTCGAATCGATGTCGTCAGCACATATACACCAGAATAAATTGAAAAACTATCACTAGACGTAAAAAGCCCTGATTAACAGGGCTTTTTTGTGTTATCACTTAGCTATTGCACTCGCTATTAATCGCTACTTTACCGTCCAAGGACTGATGACATTTGGCTTAATACTCGAGGTGAGTGTTTCTAGCTTATCGATCTGCTCGCTGCTTAAACGATAGGTACCCGATACCGGGATCACCTTGCCATCGATTGTAAGAGTCGCATCTTGAGAAAACTCGAGGTTTAGCCCTGCGATATCTGCTGCAAAGTAACGCATTGGAAAACCTTGCATACGGCTAAGCAGTGCATTCATCTCCTGCTCTACCTGCTTTAGCTCGGCTTTGTCGTAATGAGTCTTGGTGTTCTTAGCTCTGACTTGCATTGCAATCGCACATGTTTGCGCACTACCTTCAACATTTAAGTTAATCAGCGCCCGGTCTGACTTAAGCTGGCTGTCAAAGGGTAAAAATAACCGTTGGTCTTTAGTTATCGTCAGCGGGAATGTATCGTTTTCGGTCGTAATGGTACCGTCTTTGACCTTGCAACCATTAGCCTTAGATACAGAGAATGCCAGCTCGACCAACTGGTAACTTCCTTTATTCACCTGCTTGAGGCGCTGATAGAAGCTTTGATACTCGAGTGAAATAGGCTGAGCCTGACTCACAGAAGAGATCCCTAATAAAATGCAGCTAAGCAGCAGTTGTTTTTTCATTATTATCCACTAAAAATCGTTGGTTTTGGCGTAACATTTCAAGCAGCTCATCGATGTAAGCTTCTTGACGTTCTGAATAATTGATCAAGCCATATACAAGGTCTTGTGCTTGAGGTGTCTTATTTTGGGCTCGCAAATCGGCACGAATCGATCTCAGCAATGAGTATGCTGCGTTCGAATTTAGGTTGCGCATGTATGAAGCCACCGAATCTTCGACAGTTTTAAATAACGCGACCTCGTGAGACAAACCTTCGGTTCTTGATTGAGGCACTAAGCCACAGCCTTTTCTAAAACACCACTGGCCGAAAAAATTAAGCCCCTCTTTAGCGAAGCGAGAGCTACCCCAACCTGTTTCGTTAGCAGCTTGTATTAATACCATCTGCTCAGGGATGATATCGACTCGTTCTAATAGGGTGTCTATATTATTAAGTGTTAGACTTCTTAAAGTATATTGATATTTTTCTGAGATCTGCTGCAATCTAAACTCGTCGGCTTCGGTCAACTCTTTGCCATTGATGAGCTGTTTCTTTATCTCAATAAGAAAGTCTCTTTCCCCCTGAATAATGGCATTCTGGTGTTTGATCGACGGTCTTAAAAAATCAAAAAATGCGCGCTTCTTTTCGCTAACATCCTTAATGGCTGCGAAATCAGGCACAACATTGGCGATCTCTTCATTTATGACGGCTTTGCCTAATGGTTGGGCTTGCTCTTCACTACTAGGAATAAATACTAATCTCACGACCAGTAGTAATCCAAGAACCAAACCTAAGGCGATGGTAAACAACCCTACTTTACCTGTTTTCACTCATTTTCCTTTATTGAATTCTTGCTTAATTTGGTTTTGCGTATTATATGCTAGCTTTAGCTGAGAATACATCGCGAAAAATTTTGATTATCTAGGTATAATATCAACTTCTTTATATATCTGTGCTGGGTATTCAGGAAGGAGACCCCTCAATGAAACAAAATGGCCTTAATCAATATAGCCATGTGGTAGCCATAGGTGGCGGACATGGACTCGGTCGGGTGCTTTCAGCACTTTCTTTTTTAGGTCCTAAGCTGACGGGCATTGTCACAACTACCGACAACGGTGGCTCCACAGGTCGTTTAAGAGCGGAAAAAGAGTGCATCGCTTGGGGCGATTTACGAAACTGCTTGACCCAATTAGCGAAACGCCCATCTGTTGGCTCATTAATGTTTGAATACCGTTTCGGTGGTGACTGTGAACTTACTGGCCACAACCTTGGTAATTTGATGTTAATGGCACTGGATGAGCTCTGTGTTCGCCCTCTTGACGCCGTTAACTTGGTGCGCAATTTTCTTAATATCGATACTCGCCTTATCCCTATGTCCGAAGAGCCAACACACTTAGTCGCGTTGCAAGCCAGTGGTGAAAGTGTGTTTGGTGAAACGGATGTCGATAGGATGCAAGATACGCCAATCGCGTTATCACTCGACCCTCAAGTGCAGGCGACGTGTGAAGCATGTGAAGCGATCCGTGACGCCGATCTTATCATCTTAGGCCCTGGAAGCTTTTTAACTAGCATCATGCCTCCTCTGCTGCTACCTAAGATAGCTAATGCACTAGCGCAATCAAAAGCCGAGGTGATCCTTATCGATAACCTCACAAAAGAACCTTCACCGATTGCCAATTGCGGTGTTAACAACAAGGTCGACTGGTGTCATCAGGTATTGGGATTAAAAATTATCGACAAGGTGCTATGTCACGCTGACACTGTTTACCAAGAAGATAATATCAGTTATTACCCTCTACGCAGCGCTCACCATATTGGTTTACACGATAAACGTTCTCTAGCTGATGCGCTGTCACTGATGGTTACTCAGGAATTAAGCGTAATGTAAAAATCTCAATCACTATTTGAGAATTAACACAATGTGGCTTTTAGTTAGCTATATTTTCTATCAAAAGCCACATTAGTTATCTTTAACATGCCATAACACAGGCCTCTGCTTGTAATCATCAATGCCACAAATAGTTTAAATAGTGGTATTTCGCCCTCAACAACTTGACCTCAGAAGCGCCTCTAACCAGACTCATAACTACTTAGCGCTTTTTATCAATGGTTATTTGCCTCTATGAAAACTTCTATCCTTGCTCTCTTTAAAGAGAATCGACTCGTCACCGCGTCGGTTTCAGCACTTGGCGCAACACTTTGTATATGGACTCTTGCTGCAATCGATACAGGGATGGACTCACCTTATGTTTTAATCGCTCCATTTGGGGCAACTATGGTACTAATATTTGGTGTACACCGAAGCCCATTAGCACAACCAAAAAATGTCATATTTGGGCATCTAATTACCGCCACCGTTGGGCTCATTTTCATTAACTACCTGCCGGTAACCTCATTAACACTTGGACTAGCTGTAGGGTTTGGACTATTTTTCATGTTACTTTTTGATGTCACTCATCCACCTGCCGGGGGAAACCCGCTGCTTATTATGCTTGGTGCCCACACTAGTTGGACCTTCTTACTTCATCCCATCTTAATCGGCACCTTAGCAATTGTGGCATTAGCGGTGCTCTACCATAGATTAATTCCTGGGCATATATATCCCTATTCAGAAAAGAAGGAGTAATACCAATCAGTATAAGCAGTTAAAGGTATCCATTGTTGCGATGAACAAGGTTGCAATATAACAAGCGGTGCAATAATTAACTCTATGCTCATGTAACAAGCTTTTTGACATAAAAAATGCGCGTAGTATTTTACTAACGCGCATTTAAGTTTAAACAAGACTGAACTTATACATCAGCGATGTTGCTCAGGTCGTCGCAGATTAAACAACCTTAGCAATTGCCTCACAGATAACGGGTATATTGCTTTTAGTCATACCCGCTACGCTAATACGACCAGAGCCAACAATATAGACAGCAAACTCATCTCTTAGACGATTTACCTGCTCTTTGCTTAAGCCTGAGAAACTGAACATGCCGTTCTGACGAGAGATGAACTCAAAGTCTTGCTCAACCCCTGCAGCTTTTAGTGACTTAACAAACAGTATGCGCATTTCGGCGATACGCTCACGCATCTCTCTTAACTCGTCATGCCAAAGCTGCTTCAGCGTCTCATCCTCTAAGATAGTGCTTACAATTAGTGCGCCATGTGCTGGCGGATTTGAATATGATGCACGAATAGTACTCTTGATCTGGCTGAATGCATTGACCGCTTCTTCGCTATTAGATGCAACAACCGTGACAGCACCGATACGCTCGTTATAAAGGCCAAAGTTCTTCGAGAATGAGTTAGCAACGATAAGCTCTGGAACCGTACTTGCAACGATACGTAACCCTTGGGCATCTTCCTCTACGCCAGCACCAAAACCTTGATAGGCAAAGTCAAATAGCGGGACTAATTGCTTCTCTAAACAAAGCTGTGCAACTCGTTGCCATTGTGCGTTATCTAAATCGATACCTGTTGGGTTATGACAGCAGCCGTGTAGTAATACAAGATCACCAGCTTCTGCTGTTTGTAGATCGCTAAGCATTGCATCGAAGTCTAAACCATGAGTTTCAGCTTTGTAATAACGGTACTCTGCAATCTCTAATCCTGCAGTGCTGAAAATATTATGATGATTCGCCCATGTTGGGTTGCTGATCCAAATTTTCTTTGAGTTGGTGTGACGAACTAGGAATTCTGCCGCAATTCTTAGTGAACCAGTTCCGCCTGGTGCCTGAGCAGTCAATGCACGCTGTTCAGTGACTACTGTATGCTCACGACCAAACAGCAATGTTTGTACAACGCGGTTGTAAGCTTGAACGCCTTCCATGCCTAGGTAGCTCTTGCTGCTTTCAGTAGCTAATAACTTCTCTTCTGCAAATTTTACAGACTTGAGAATAGGTGTCTGGCCTGATTCATCTTTATATATGCCTACGCCCAAGTTCACTTTGTTATCGCGAACATCAGCTTTAAATGCATCTGTTAAGCCTAAAATCGGATCTGCTGCGGCCAGTTCAACCTGGGAAAATATCATTATGGCTTTCCTAAATATTAGAAGTGTAGGGTTTTCGCCTGTATTTATAACATTGAAGCTATTTATGAGAAAGAGAGATTTACGACTATTAGCAAATTTTGAGTGATAGCGTTATTTTTATCAGTTTAGTGCTGATATATATAAATATTCATCAATAACATCGACGAATATTAATAATCATATAATCAATAAAATTCGTGATTATTTATCTTTGTTAAAATAAAAAAGCCTTCACCGAAGTGAAGGCTTTCTATGAGCGAACAATCGATTAACCGATTTTTTCTAGACCGCCCATATAGCTACGCAGTGCTTCTGGAACCGTGATAGAACCGTCGGCATTCTGGTAGTTTTCAATTACAGCAACCAAGGTACGCCCCACAGCTAAACCAGAACCGTTTAAGGTATGCAGAAGGCTTGGCTTCTTATCAGCCTTACCCTTGTAACGTGCTTGCATACGGCGCGCTTGGAAGTCTTGCATGTTACTGCAAGATGAGATCTCACGATAAGTATTTTGAGCAGGTAACCAAACTTCGATATCGTAGGTTTTAGCCGAGCCAAAGCCCATATCACCTGTACATAGCACAACTGTACGGTATGGTAGACCTAACTTCTGTAGTACAACCTCAGCATGACCAGTCAGCTCTTCTAAAGCCTGCATTGAATCTTCAGGCTTAACGAGCTGAACCATTTCAACTTTATCGAACTGATGCTGGCGGATCAAACCACGTGTATCGCGGCCATACGAGCCAGCTTCACTTCTGAAACACGGTGTATGCGCGGTTAGTTTAATTGGTAGCTCGTCTTCTTCAACGATAGTGTCACGAACTAGGTTAGTTAGTGGCACTTCTGCTGTTGGAATAAGGCTTAGACCCTGACCTTCTTCTGTAGCTGGCTTAGTATGGAATAGATCTTCACCAAACTTAGGTAGCTGGCCTGTGCCTAACAAACTATCTTCGTTAACCAATAATGGGACGTAGGCTTCGGTATAACCGTGCTCGGTAGTGTGCAGATCTAACATGAACTGAGCTAGAGCGCGGTGCATGCGAGCGATCTGCCCTTTCATCACGATAAAACGAGAACCGGTGATCTTAACGGCATTTTTAAAGTCTAAACCATTAACATTTTCGCCAAGCTCAACATGGTCTTTTACATCGAAATCGAACTCTTTTGGTGTTCCCCAACGACGTACTTCAACGTTTTCAGATTCATCGGCACCGGTTGGTACAGACTCATCAGGCAAGTTAGGTACGCTCATTGCGATAGCATTCAGTTCCTCTAACAACGCAGAAAGCTCAGCCTTCTTAGCATCAAGGTCTGCGCCTAACGAACCCACTTGAGCCATGATAGGTGCAACATCTTCGCCTTTCGCTTTGGCTTGACCAATTGACTTAGAGATAGCATTGCGTGATGCCTGTAGCTCTTCGGTCGCAACTTGTAGCGACTTACGACTTTCTTCAAGCTTGCTTAGACGCTCAACATCTAAAATAAATCCACGAGTCGCTAGGCGCTCGGCGGTCACTTCTAATTCACTGCGTAAAAATTTTTGATCTAACATATTTTATTATCTTACTAGTTAAAAACGAGAAAACACCAATTGCTGTCCTAGATAAACGACGAAAATACAAACGCCGACGTTAACAACAACATTCAATACGGCTTTTACCAACTCCCCCTCTTGCATCAACAGCAGAGTTTCATTGGAAAAAGTAGAAAACGTGGTTAGGGCCCCTAACATGCCAACCCCAATAAACGCCTTAATCTCAGGGCTAAGTTCGCTTACTTGACCGAGTGCAAAAATAACACCCATTAGAAACGAACCTAAAATATTGACGACCAGTGTACCAAAAGGAAATCCACTACCAAATACCTGAAGCATCAATAATGAGATAAGATAACGAAAAACCGCACCAATTGAGCCACCTAAGGCCACAAATAGAACATTATTCATATCTTTTCACCATACTTAGTTCATCCAACTGCCTCAGCTGAGTCAGCTTATCTTTAATTCGTTTTTCAAATCCACGCTCTGTTGGATAATAAAACTGCTGTTCGACTAAGGATTGTGGCATATACTTTTCACCACTAGCATAAGCATTGGGTTCATCGTGTGCGTAACGGTAGCCTTCACCATTACCTATCTCTTGCATCAATTTTGTTGGCGCATTACATAGGTGCTTTGGAACTGGCTCGTTCCCTGTTTCTCTAGCAAGCTGCCTGGCTCTCGCAAATGCAGTATAAACTGCATTGCTTTTAGGGGCGCTAGCAAGATACAACACAGCTTGTGCTATTGCTCGCTCACCTTCCGATGGGCCCACTCGGTGAAAACACTCCCAAGCATTAACGGCGACAGTCATTGCCATAGGGTCCGCATTACCAATATCTTCTGATGCGATAGCTAACAATCGACGAGCAACGTAGAGAGGATCGCATCCCCCTTCGAGCATTCGACAATACCAATAAAGGGCCGCATCGGGCGCAGAGCCACGAATTGACTTATGAACCGCCGAAATAAGATCGTAATACTGATCGCCGTTCTTATCGAAACCAGCAAGTTGCTGGCCCGCAACTTGAACGATCATCTCCTCAGTAAAGGCATCACCATCTTTAAGCATGTCACTCATCAGCTCAATTAGGTTTAACGCCTTACGGGCATCTCCATCACAGGTTTGCGCTAGCTTTAACGAAACCTCTGCAGGCATAACAAGCTTACGTTTGCCTAAGCCACGCTCCTCATCTTCCAGTGCTTGCTGTACGATCAGCTCTATCTCTTGCGGCTCTAACGGTTTAATCACGTAAACCCGAGCTCTAGATAGTAAAGCGTTATTTATCTCAAAAGAGGGATTTTCTGTGGTTGCGCCAATAAAAATAACGGTTCCGTCTTCAATAAACGGAAGAAAAGCATCTTGCTGGCTCTTATTAAAACGGTGCACCTCATCGACAAATAACAGGGTGCGCTGTCCACGGGATTGCGCCACATTTTTTGCGTGTTCAATTGCACTGCGGATCTCTTTTACACCCGAAGTCACTGCCGAAATACGCTCAACATGTGCATTTGCATAACGCGCAACTAACTCAGCTAATGTGGTTTTGCCTGTACCTGGCGGCCCCCAAAACATCATAGAGTGTGCACGACCGGCCTCAAGTGCTTGGCGCAGAGGTTGCCCTTCTCCAAGCAGATGGGATTGACCAATATACTGCTCTATTGCTTCCGGCCTCATTCTTGCGGCTAAAGGACGAAAGTCTGGAGCAAAATCAAAACTGAAACTAGACACAAACTTCTCTTAATTAGGCGAATTTAAACGCTGATCATCAATATCGACATCATCGGGGACAATAAACTTAAATAGTTGCTTATCATTTTCAGCTATCGAACTCTGATTGGTCAGCGTGAAGTCACTGATATTACCCTGCTGATCTTTTAAAACCATCTTAGTCAGTTTATGCTGATTAAAGCAAACTTCCACTTCTGATACGCCACTGTCTTTATCTTTAGGGCTAATTTCAAAACACTCACCATCATTAACAACATTATATTGCGCCCAAGTCGCATCGTCTGAGTGTACTAATAATGCGATGGGAGAGGCATTAATCGCCTGATTGATATCCATAACAGAGACCTCCTCTGCAAATGGGTTATAGATCCAGACATCCGTACCATCGGCAACAATTAATGACTCATCAGGGGCGGTCAAATGCCAATAAAACTGATTCGGGTGAGACAGTGCAAACACGCCCTCACCTGTTTGAATGACTTTATCGTTAATGTCAGTCACAGTTTGATTAAAGTTAGCTTTTAGGGTGTTGATATCGGTTAGCTTTATTTTTAGCTCTTTGGATGCATCTGCAAATGCTGGGAAATGGGTAAACAAAGGCAAGCTAAGTGCCACGATTGTGAATATCTTTTTCATTTTTCTCTCCAAGGAAAAGCCTCGGCTGAGGCTTAACACAGAATCTCTTTAGTGTTCTTTTATTGATGTTAGACGTAATCTTTTGGCGGTGGCGGCGCTAACACTTCTCGATTACCGTTATGTCCTTGGGCACTGACGACGCCTTGAAGTTCCATCTGCTCAATAATACGTGCAGCACGGTTATAACCGATTTTGAACTTACGTTGCACGCTCGAAATTGAGCCCCGACGAGTTTGCGTCACAAAGGCCACCGCTTCATCGTACAATGCATCCATCTCTTCTTCACTATCACTGGCCTCGCCTGGCAGCAGAACCTGCTCTCCTTCGGCAGAGCCCTGTAAAATCTCATCGATATATTGAGGCTTACCACGGGCATGCCAATCGGCAACCACTTTATGCACTTCATGATCGTCAATAAAGGCGCCGTGAACGCGCACTGGGACGCTAGTACCTGGAGGCAGATAAAGCATGTCACCCATACCGAGTAAGGTTTCAGCTCCTTGTTGATCTAAAATGGTTCTAGAGTCTATTCGTGACGACACTTGGAACGCCATACGGGTTGGAATGTTTGCTTTAATCAAGCCTGTTATCACATCCACCGAGGGTCTTTGCGTTGCTAAGATTAAGTGAATACCCGCGGCTCGCGCCTTTTGCGCAATACGGGCGATCAGCTCTTCCACTTTTTTACCTACAATCATCATCATGTCGGCAAACTCATCAACTACAACAACAATAGAAGGTAATTTATCTAACTCCGGCGCTTCAGGATCCATACTGTCTGATGCTTTCCAAAGTGGATCATAGATGGGGGCTCCGGATTCTTTAGCTTCTTTGATTTTAGCGTTGTAACCCTTTAGGTTTCTCACCCCTAACGCTGACATCAGCTTATAACGGCGCTCCATCTCACCGACACACCATCGCAGTGCGTTAGCGGCTTCCTTCATATCGGTTACCACTTCACAAAGAAGATGCGGGATCCCTTCATACACTGACAACTCAAGCATTTTAGGGTCGATCATGATGAAACGAACATCATCTGGACCTGATTTATACAGCAAGCTGGTAATCATCACGTTAACACCAACAGACTTACCTGAACCTGTGGTACCGGCCACCAGAAGATGCGGCATCTTACCTAAATCAACAATAACAGGCTTACCGCCAATATCAGCTCCAAGCACCATGCTAAGGTGTGATGGGTTATCTCTGAAGTCTTCACAATCGAGTACATCGCGCATAAACACAGTTTCGCGGAACTTGTTTGGTAGCTCTAAACCGACATAAGCCTTACCAGGGATCACCTCAACGACTCGCACGTTTTCAGCTAAAAGAGAGCGAGCCAAATCTTTCGATAAATTAGTGATCTTAGATGCCTTTACACCCGGCGCCAGTTCAAGTTCAAAACGAGTGACGACAGGGCCTGGGTATACACCCACAACATTGGCCGTAATATTAAAGTCGGCCAACTTTACTTCGACCAATTTACCAATCTGTTCAAGCTCTTCTTGACTAATTGGATTAGCTTTACGATTTGGTACGTCTAACAAAGAGATACAAGGTAACGGTGCCATTGGTGCACGTGCTTGCTCAGTTTCTTGGCCAGGCAAAACCACGATTCCGTCGACGACTTTAGCCTTTTCCGCTTCTTTGCGCTTAATCGTATTATCTAAGCCAACTGATGCAGTCTTATCAAAATCGATAGATTCAACTTCATCAGTCACATCATTCACCCAAGGCGCTTCAAAATTCGGCTCTGCTACAATGGAGTCCGCAACTTGAGTCATATCCAATGACGGTTCGATTATCTTAGGTTCAACCCTAGACGTGGCTAGTTCAACTTTAGCTTGCACCTTATTATCTGCCGAGCTTTGGTGTAAAGGCTCTTCTTCATAAATGCCATCATCGTAATCCGTTTCTAAATCTTGGTCTTGGTCTTGGTCTTGGTCTTGGTCTTCAACCTTATTTCGGCGCTCTTTAAAGCGCTCAACCACAGACAAGAAACCGCGAGTGTCTTCTGTATCGCCCAATTCAGGCTTAAATCGGTTGGGTAAATCTCTTAGTGCCTTCAATAACCATATGGTTGCAAAACCCGTTAAATCGATAACAGTTAACCAGCTGATCCCTGTAAGCAGAGTGAAACCAGCGCAGACAAAACAGAGTAACAACAATGTTGTCCCGAGCTTATTAAAGTAAGGCAACATAGCTTGGCCAATCACATCACCTGCCACACCGCCAGCCGAAAAACCGTAAATCCCATTGGCATTCATACTCGACAGTGCCGCGAGACTAAGGACGATAAGCAGAAAGCCTATCAAGCGCAAACCGACTGAAAAGTAGTCTATTTCGAGTAATTTATGGGTACGTTTAAAGAGTAACCACCCAGTTAGAGCGATTATGATAGGAATTATATAGGCGCAATACCCGAAGAAATAAAATAAGACGTCGGCCAACCATGCACCAACGGCACCAGTTAAGTTGTTAATTTCCCCACCAAAATTGGCCTGACTCCAGCCTGGGTCGGAGGAATGAAAACTACTTAAAGCGATTAAAACGTATGTTGCTAGCATGCAACAGATAATGAGACTACCTTCTAGTAGTCGTTGTACGCCTGAAAGCGTTTTGACACTATTTCCCTTAGACAATGGAAACCTACACTAAAAAAACGTTAATTAGCTACAAGATACCAGAAATTAAGAGTTTATGCAGCGTTTGCAACTTTTGCACACCCCTGCATAATTATGCACTTTACGAATTTGCATCATTTTGTATCATTTTGTATTTTGTATAAAAAAAGGAGCCACTTAGGCTCCTTTTCGACTAAAACACAGGACTAAAGATCGGACACAGTGTTGATAGCGACACGATTTGTTTGTTTAACCTCTTCCATTACTACATAAGTACGAGTATCTGAAACAGCAGGAAGTTTGAGGAGCGTTTCACCCAACAAGCGACGATAAGCAGACATATCTGACACTCGCGTCTTCAATAGGTAGTCGAAATCACCAGAGACTAAATGACATTCTTGAATATCATCGAGCAATTGAACAGCTTTATTAAATTTATCAAATACTTCTGCTGTATCTCGGTTTAATGTGATTTCAACGAAAACAAGTAGCGATGCGCCCAAATAATGAGGGTTTACAAGTGCCGTGTAGCCCTTGATGTAGCCTTGTTTTTCCAGCCTTTTTACCCTTTCAAGGCAAGGCGTTGGACTCAGTCCCACACGCTTTGATAGCTCTACGTTTGAAATTCGGCCATCAATCTGTAGTTCGTTAAGAATATTTCTATCTATACGATCTAAGTCTTTTATAGGACTCTTTTTATTATTAACCATATTTATAACCCTGGTTGGCAACGACAACGATATTATTTGCTAGTTTTACACAATCTTCAGCAGCATAAACTGCAGAATGAATACTATACTAGATTTCCCTGAAACATTCACGTTCAGGCAAGACAAAATAACAATTACACCCATACAAAATGGGTTTTTATGCGAATTTGAGGCTCGAAGATGATTATAGGCGTTCCAAAAGAAATCAAAAACCACGAATATCGTGTTGGCATGGTTCCATCGAGTGTACGTGAATTGACCCTACGTGGTCATGAGGTTTTTATTGAGACAAATGCTGGCTCAGGCATTGGTTTTTCTAATCAAGATTATATCGACGTTGGTGCCAAAATACTCGAAACAGCTGCAGAAGTCTTTGCGCAATCTGAAATGATTGTAAAAGTGAAAGAACCTCAAGCCGTTGAACGTGCGATGTTACGTGAAGACCAACTGCTATTTACCTACCTTCATCTTGCTCCAGACCTCCCTCAAACAGAAGACCTAGTAAAAAGCGGCTCGGTCTGTATCGCCTACGAAACTGTAACCGATGACCGTGGAACCCTCCCACTACTCGCACCTATGTCTGAAGTTGCAGGCCGTATGTCAATTCAAGCAGGTGCTATGGCCCTTGAAAAGTCTATGGGCGGGCGCGGTATGCTACTGGGTGGCGTTCCAGGCGTAGAACCCGCTAAAGTGGTTATTATCGGTGGCGGTATGGTCGGGACAAATGCTGCCCAGATGGCTGTAGGCCTTGGCGCTGACGTTGTAATTTTAGATCGAAGCATCGATGCACTACGCCGTTTGAATGCTCAGTTCGATAATAAGGTCAAAGCCATTTACTCAACTGCTGACGCAATTGAGAAGCATGTACTAGAAGCAGATCTTGTGATCGGTGGTGTATTAGTCCCAGGTGCCGCTGCACCTAAGCTTGTTACCAAAGATCATATCAAACGCATGAA
Source organism: Shewanella schlegeliana (assembly GCF_016765635.1). Taxonomy (GTDB): domain Bacteria; phylum Pseudomonadota; class Gammaproteobacteria; order Enterobacterales; family Shewanellaceae; genus Shewanella; species Shewanella schlegeliana. The sequence continues at coordinate 225,648 of NZ_JAESVD010000006.1, read as the reverse complement.
GCCCGGCTCTGCAATTGTCGATGTTGCTATCGATCAGGGTGGCTGTATTGAAACATCTCATGCGACGACTCACCAAGATCCAACCTATATCGTCGACGATGTTGTACATTATTGTGTTGCTAACATGCCAGGTGCCGTAGCGCGTACCTCTACATTTGCACTTAACAATGCAACCTTGCCATACATCATCAAGCTTGCAGAACTGGGCTATCGTGAAGCCTTACTTCAAGATAAGCATCTACTTAATGGCTTGAATGTAATGCACGGTAAGATTACATGCGAAGAAGTGGCCGAAGCACTTAATTTTGAATTTGTTGATCCAATGATTTTGCTTAAATAAATTCTGCCATATCAAAAAGGGAACCAAGGGTTCCCTTTTTTTGTGCTTATTCATTTTTGTGAAAAACCCAATCAAGATTAAGCAAGAGCAGAAATGCTGTAACCTTTACCTCTTACTGTATTAATTAAGCTCTTAGGTAACTCGTTAGCCGCTAACTTTCGCCTTGTATTACTGATATGCATATCGAGATTACGATCAAACTGCCCCAGTTCCTTATGCAATATACGCCGCTGCAACTCCTGCTTCGTCACAACCTCACCTTTTCGTTCAAACAAATATTTAAATAGGCTAAACTCAGTCTGAGTTAAGGCCACCGATATTTTAGAAATCGAGACGATAAATTGATTATCATCAAAAGTAATTTTATCAGCCAAGCCTAAATCGACACCAGTTTTACAGCTCGTCTTACCGACTCTTCGAATTAATGCTTGAATTCGAACTAATAGCTCACGCTGATTAAATGGTTGTGCTATAAAATCGTCTGCACCAAGCTCGTAAGCCCTTATCCTATCTTCCTCGGCATCAGATGGTGAGATCACAATTATCGGCGTATTTATCTCAAGTAAAGAAAAACGCTCTAGTGCACTGGTATCACTCATATCTAGCGTTAATAATATTAGCTCTGCCGATACAAACGTTTTGTTTAATAGTACCTGTTCGGCACAATCTTCCACTGCAACATGATAGCCTTCATCAACAAGCGCCTGTTGTAGTGCTCCTCTAATGGTAGAATCCGCATCCACCAGTAAAATCTGTTTCATTACCCACCACGTAATACGAATAGTTCCCATTTAGATTACAGCAAAGAAGTCTATTTTGCTAGTGCTTGTATTAACTTGCACATTTTTAAGACTCCAAATAAAAAAGCCAGTTACTTTGTCGTAACTGGCTTTTAGATAACAGTGCGTTTTACTTACTTAACATCAACTCTCTAATATATTTAACTGGAGCACTGCCATAACTTAAAAACTCTTCATGGAAGGCTCTCAGATTGAAATTATCGCCCTTTAACGCCTTATACTCTTCTCTAAAATCATAGATCTCACGATAACCTGAATAGTAGCTAGTCAGCTGCACTTGACTCAATGTTGCTCGGCGCCACTTACCCTCAGCCTCGGCTTGTTGCTGAAAAGCTTCATTCATCATCAAATCTAACGCTTGCGACTCGGTCATACCGTTAACTTGAATACTGTAATCAAGAATCGTGTTGCAGATCACCCGAAGATTCCATTTATAGTACATCAGCCACATCTCGGGTTCGAAATTACCATAGCCCTCTTCAAGCATCATCCGTTCGGTGTATACAGCCCAGCCTTCTACCATAGCGCCATTACCAAATAAACTCTTAATCAAGCTTGGTGACTCATTTGAATAAACAAGTTGTGTGTAATGACCAGGAATCGCTTCATGGATATTGAGTACCTGCAAGATCCAGTGGTTATATTCCCTAAGGTAGCTCTCAGCAGACTCTTCACTCATACCATCTAGAGGTGTGACATTGTAATAAGTATTGCCTGATTTTTCATATGGTCCCGGTGCACTAATAGAAGCACCAGCATAACCTCGCATATAAGCAGGCGTCTCACGCACAACTAAAGGCTTATTCGGATCCAGAGTAACGAGGTTTTTCTCATTAACAAAAGTGACAAGCTCTGGGATCTGTGCCCGCACCTCATCTACAAAGTCTTCACGCTTAACATGCTTAGCCGACAACTTATCGATTAACTGTTTAATTGCAACTTTATCGTCTTTTGGTTTTGGTGTGTCGAAGTATTTGTCCCAAATTTTGGCGGTTATCTTTGCCATTTCGGCTTGAACCCGATTTTTGTCTGCTACCGCTTTCTCATAAAGCGCCTTACCTGACATACCAGCTTGAATGTCGTAGGCAAACTTTTGCTCATAAAGATCTGCCCCAATGCGGAAACTTTTTGCCCCCTGCGTCGCAAGCTTGGACTCTAAGGCTTTTAACCAGGCGATATGCTCGTTGATAGCAATAGTCACCTTATTGAAGCGAGTAGCAAACAGCGCCTTCTCTTCATTGGTTAAATCCGATTTTATCGCTTGATCGAGTAAGTCCTTTGAGAAAACCGAAAATGCGCCCTGATTCTGCATGATGGCAAGCTGAGTATGCTCAAGAGTTGGATTCTTAATGTTATCCCGTGCAGCGGCATAATAGGCGGGTACATTTTCCATTCTAGCCGTTACAGAACGCAGACGCTCACTCAATGGAGCGAAGTCTTCATTAATGATCTGTGCAAAACCGCCAGACACATTATAACGGGATGGATCCCACTGCCACGATTTAAAGGTCTCGATGTCCCACTTCATTTCAGCCAGCAAATTTTCGATAAGACGATAATCGGTAAGCAACGCAGGTGTCATCAACTGAGTGTCAAACTTCGTTAACAGTGCCTGTTGAGCTTCAACAAAAGCTAAACTCGCTTGGCGAGTCTCTGCATTAGGCACTTTTAATATGCCGTCATATTTATGAAAGCCACTGTACAACGCCCAAGTTGGTGATTCCAACCACAAGGCATCGATGAAGTTAGTACTAAATTGGGAAAATGCCACATTCTGATCGGTGATCTCTGCGGCAACGGGTTCAACTGTTTGCTGACTTTGGCAGGCCGTTAAGCTCGCCAAAGAAAGTGCTATTGCCAATGGCAGCATGGCTCTTTTCATGATTTCGTCCCTTAATTTGTTAGTTCATGGTCTATGCCACTTTTTTTTAACGCCTCAGTAAATCATGTTCTGCTCTTTTTTTCAGTAACTAGACAAAATATAACAAGTTTTGTTACACAAAGAGTCAAATTTTAATCAGCAAGATGAAGACGGTAAATTTGCTTCGGCCCATAACAGTACATCGGCAAAACGATACTGCTCAAATCGACTGAATCCTTTCACTTGACGCATTTTTAATTTAGTAAAAATCGGTGTCGTTAAACCACATAGAAAACGAGTGAGTAACACAGGTGTTAGATGCTTACCAAGTCTGTTTATTGCTTCATTACACAGTTCATTGAAGTCAAATTGATTCAAAGGTCTTAGAATAACCGAAGGTGGAAGCTTAGCACTGTGACCACTACATACACTACAGTGACCGCAGGGCTGCGTTAAACGGGGGTCGGCAAAGTATTGTGCTAGTTGTAGGCTTAAACATGACTCACTATCAAAATAGTCTACAAGTTGATTTATCCGCCTAATTTCACTCTGCTCTTTTACACTAAATCGATTAAACAACTTTAGTGCGATTGAATCATCGAGATTATCGCTGAAAACTTGATAAACTTGAGTTAACTGTTTGCTTTGTAATTCAATGAGTTGCTTTTGGTGAAGATAATCGAGAGCCTTAATTGCCCGATCCCTACTGTTTGGCACTTTTTGCTCAAGAACTTCAAAATTTGCGCTATACCAAAGCTTGGCTTTTTGTGAACTATCGATAACGGCGTTGATAAAAACTTGCCTATCTGGATCAAACTTGGCTAACAACTCTTCGATAGGACAAAGTAATTTAAATCGATATTCGGCGAAGTAACTGTATTTCGGCTTGAGAACCTTTAACATCTCTAAATACACCAAAAGGGTTTTTAAACTTAAAATCCGAATGTTAGAAGCACTAGACAAGGGGTTTAGCATAAGTTCCCACACGCCATTATTTTGGGAATCACGCTTAATCTCCTTTATGACAAATTCGATGGCACTCAGCTCTGGCGTATCACCATAGACGAAGTTTTCGAGTACATTAAGATTGTCCCTGTTAGCGAGAACCAAGCAATCAGAGCTTAAACCATCACGTCCAGCGCGACCTATCTCTTGGGCGTAATTCTCAATCGATTTAGGCAGATCATAGTGGGCAACAAACCGAATATCGCTCTTATCTATTCCCATACCAAAAGCGATGGTAGCCACAATAATGGGCACCTCACCTTTCATAAACTGACACTGAATAATTTTACGTCTATCGCTATCCATGCCAGCATGATAAGCCAGCGCCGCAAACCCCGCTTTGACTAATTCATTTGCAACAAACTCAGCAGTCTGCTGTAGTGTCACATAAACAATACCACTGAGCCCTTTTTTCGCCTCAAGCCATTGGTAGAGGTAAGATAGCTTATCGCAAGACGGGATCCCGACGGCCTGTAGGTTAAGATTCGGCCGATAAAACCCTGTCAAGGTGACGCATTGACGCTCTATGGAGAACTTCTTACCCATATCCTCAATCACCTTAGGTGTCGCAGTGGCTGTCAGCAGCAAGACTTGGGGGATCTTAAGTTGCCTTTGATAGGCCGGAAGTTTCAAATAATCAGGCCTAAAGTTATGTCCCCATTCGGAGATACAGTGTGCTTCGTCGATCACTAACATAGAGATAGGCACTGATGCGATAAAACGTCTAAAACGTTCATTGTTTAGACGCTCTACCGAAATCATTAAGATCTTAATTCGTCCCGCTGTTACTCCTTCGATAACGGCACTTGCTTGCTCATTAGTTTGAGTCGAGTCAATAGACGCAGCTGCAATCCCCCTATTTTGCAGAAACTGTAACTGATCATCCATCAATGCAAGCAGTGGCGACACCACTAAAGTTAAATGAGGTAAAGCTAAAGCGGGTAGTTGGTAACACAAAGATTTTCCCGATCCCGTTGGAAAAATTGCAGCTGCGCTATGACCATTTAAAATATTTTGGACAACCTCATGCTGTCCCTCGCGAAACTGGTCAAATCCAAAGTAGCGGCTTAGTAACGCATGGGCGTTATCCATAGTTATTCCTGTATTTAGTTTGTCGAGTTAGTTTGCAATGTAAACTTGCTGAACCCGCTCTATGAATTAGCTTTCAGGGTTAGTTTTTTTCACGGGGTATTGTTTCTTTAATCTGAAATAAGCTTTAACCGGATTATGATCAGAGCTAGAGGTCAAAATTGACTCCGCTTTAACCAACTCTAAGCCACGATAAAAGATATGGTCGAGATTGTGACCAAGCACTTTACTTCTAGAGTCGACACTCGGGATGGCTTCTTGAAGCCCCATTTGACGTACCAACTGGTTAATGACCTCCCCTCGCTCATCACTCCAAGTATTCATATCACCGGCAAAGACAATTGGGCCTTGATGCTCCTTTATCGCTTGCTCAACCACTCCAAGTTGTGCTTTGTAGTCTTCAGTTCCAAAGGTAAAATTAATACTGTGAATATTAATCACCAACAGTTGGCTGCTATCCGATAATAAATAATATGAAATCAACATAGACTTAGGATATTTTATATAGGGCTCAGCCTTCCTAAAAACACAGCTGCTCACCGCTGACTCTCTAGACAAGTTCATGACCCCTACAGGAACGCCAGAAAAATTAAAGGCCTTAGCAAGTAACATATTTAGTTTGAGCGAGTTGATGAAGTCATTTAGCGCCCCCGTTAATTGAGCTTCCTGCAGTAGCAACAGATCTGAACGGTCTACCAATTGCTTTAATGTTTCCTCCCAGCCATCGCCCTTCTGTTTATATAAGTTCCATGTAGTGACATCAAGCTTACCATATCTATCTAACACCCCATCTGGAGCCTGTGTCATGCACTGCGCCGATTGGACGGGACGGTCAAGGTTGGTAACCAAGGTGTCATCGGTTGGGATCACTGAGGCGTCATACACGTACACAGCCACAGCAGCAGTAGCGATCAGCGATATTAGAAGAAGTTTGCGGATAATTTTCGCCATAATGGACTTATTCAACTCTGTACTTAGATTTAAAGTAATCTTTTCATTATAATGGCTTATTAGTGTTAGTCACATAATCATTCAAACAAGAGGTTGGTTAGCTAAGGTCAGCGTTTTGTGACACCTTTTTGACATTAGCGACTAAGGGTACGACCATCAAACACAACATGTATGAATTTTATCAGCTTCTGACCATAGCTGGGGTATTTCTTTATTGGCTCATCATTGCTGGTATTAGCATAAGAGTCGTGGCCAAACGACGCTCTATTGGCGTCTCTTTGGCCTGGTTAATGATCATCTATATCGTTCCTTTAGGTGGGGCTTTCGCTTACCTTCTATTTGGTGAATTGAACCTAGGCAAAAAAAGGGCTGTACGTGCAGAGCTTATGTTCAAACCTTATGGAGAGTGGTTTAAGAAGCTCTATGAATATCGACAATACCGACCCCATGTTGCTAGCCTCTATGGTCAGCCAATCAGTGCGATATGCGAAAAACAGATTGGGATCCCCGCGTTAGCCGATAACCACCTGACTCTTTGCAGTGAAACTTACGAAATTCTGTCAAACCTAATCGAAGACATTGAGCAGGCACAAGAGACTATTTTGCTTGAGTTTTATATTTGGCATCCTGGTGGCCGTGCAGACGATGTGGCCGAAGCCTTGATAAACAGCGCTGAAAGAGGTGTGAAAGTTCGTTTATTACTCGATGCAGCAGGCAGTAGACATTTTTTCAAGAGTCCATGGCCAAAACTAATGAAAAAAAGTGGCATTGAGGTGATCAGTGCACTGCAAGTTTCACCTTTCCGTATGTTCTTTAGGCGTTTGGATCTTAGATTACATCGAAAAATTGTCGTAATAGACAACAAAATTGCCTACACGGGCTCGATGAACCTCGTTGATCCCAAGTATTTCAATCAAGATGCCGGTGTCGGTGAGTGGATTGATGTGATGGTCCGGATCACAGGGACCTCGGTACCCGTGCTCAATAGCATTCATGCTTGGGACTGGGAAGTAGAAACCAATGAACGTTTTTTACCCGAGCAACCAAAATGTTTGTCTCATGAGGACAGTGAGATCACTGATTTGGTGCAGGTGATCCCCTCAGGGCCCGGTATGCGCGAAGAGGTGATCCACCGAGTACTGCTGCAAAGCATCTATCAGGCTTCAAAGAGTATCGTTATCACGACTCCCTACTTTGTACCGAGTGATAACCTACATATGGCGCTGATTATCGCCGCACAGCGGAATGTGAAGGTAGACCTTATCGTTCCCGATAAAAATGACTCATTGATGGTTGAGTGGGCTAGTCGCGCGTTTTTTAGCGAGTTGTTAGAGGCTGGTGTTAATATACATCGATTTGAAGGCGGCTTACTGCACACTAAGTCGGTCGTCATCGATAGCAATCACTGTTTAATTGGTACTGTAAACTGGGATATGCGTAGCTTATGGCTTAACTTTGAGGTAACCCTTGCAGTGGATAACCTAGGCTTTACGCAAAAGCTTGAGCAGGTACAGCAGGACTATTTAAAAAATTGCAATCAGCTATGTGCCGAGCAGTGGCAAAAGCGCTCACTGCCGAGCCGTGCGGCTGAACGTATTTTCTATTTATTTAGCCCACTACTCTAACTCGTCGGTTTTCAACACAAAACTAAGCCTTCCGTCGCGTCTGGTCAATTTTGGGCGCGACATCATTTGGATTGTCATGAACAAAGTTTTTATTATTGGCTTACCACGAACGGGCACCACGAGTATCAGTGTAGCCATGTTAGATTATGGTTTTAAGGTTGCCCATACTGCGTTCATCTAGCCGATATCATTTCTGATGCCCCCTGTTTTTGTGATTACCAAGAGTTAGATAAGCTATTCCCACACTCTAAATTTGTTTACCTAGAGCGCGACTTATCACTGTGGCTGCCCTCAATGCAGATGCTGATTAATAAGATGAAGACCCATCTAGCCCCAATAACAGGGACATTTCACCCAGTACTAAAGCGCAGCTTTACCCATACATTCGATTTAGACAAAACAGATACTCCAGATGCCTCTGCTCACCTAGAGATGTGTTACTTGCGCCATAAACAACAGGTTCTCAACTACTTTAATGGTCGAGATGATCTGATTCAGATTAATATCAGTCATGAAGAGAGCTTAACCAAGTTACTTACGTTTCTAGGGAAAGAGATCGAAGGCAAACCACAGTTTCCTCATCTGAACAGAGGAAGAAAGGTCGCTTGCTGGGAAGAACATACACATCAAAATAAGGTAAGTGCCAATAGCAGTGGGCCTCTACGCAGAAAATTTTTCGATTATAATGTAAAGCGTTAGCGCAAGAGCGGAGGTATAAAAGCCAGACAGCAAAAAGCCCGTTATCTTTCGATAACGGGCTTTTCAGAATTTGGCGGTGAGCGAGAGATTCGAACTCTCGTTAGGGATTAACCTAAACACACTTTCCAGGCGTGCGCCTTCAGCCACTCAGCCAGCTCACCAAACTAATTACTTTTACGTGAGTAATCATCACGATTGAAGCAATTACCCTAACAGGGACAATTGGCTATCAACGGAGCGCTACTTTACTGAAAAGCCCCTATTGCGTCAAGCCAAATAGCCGTATTCTCAAACGTTTGCGTATTTGCTAGCCAGTTAACCTCCTTTTATCGAAAGGATTAGCTTAACTTGAACTTTTGAACCTCTTTAGACATCTCGGCGGTATCTTCAACTAACTGTTCAGTGAGTGAGCTTAACTGGTCAGCTACGCCGTGGGTTTGCAGATAGATCTCACTAATTTTTAGTGCGTTCCTGTTGACCTCTTCTGCCACAGCGCTTTGTTCGTGGGTTGCTGCCGCGATCTGCTCGTTCATACTCTCAATGACCCCGATATGATTAACTATCTTATCCAGTTCAGAGCTGGCTTTATTGGCTTCGATAACGCTCTCGTTTGTTTGCTTAGTGCCGCGCTCCATCGCCGACACAGCCGTATTGGCACCGCTACGTAGCTTATCCGTCATAGACTTAATATCGCCAGTCGCTGTTTGAGCTCGCTGTGCTAAACCACGCACTTCATCGGCAACGACGGCAAAACCTCTGCCGGACTCGCCTGCTCGCGCCGCTTCAATTGCTGCATTGAGTGCTAAAAGGTTTGTCTGCTCTGCGATACCACTAATGACATCTGATACGGCGACAATATTTTGAATGTCCTGCTCCAATTGCTCCAATGCCTTGGCAGAGTCGAGAATATCATCGGCGAGTACACCTATAGCATCGCTGGTACGACCGACTTCATCATTGCCCTCTTTCGCTTCGGTACTGGCTTGAGTGGATGCCTCTGATGCCCGCTCGGCATTAATCGCAATCTCAGCCACGGTTGCACTCATTTCTGTCATTGCAGAAGCAACCTGCTCCGCTTCCCCATGGCCTAGCTCTACATCTTGGCGCAGTTGGGTAGAGTATTGTTCCATCTTAGACACCGCCGTTAATAAGGAGGTCGAGTTTTTACGCACATGCTCAATGACACGTTCAAAGTCCGACATCATCTCATTAAAGGCTACGGCCAATTCACCAAACTCATCTTTACTCTTTTGTTTTATACGAATACTAAGGTCAAAGTCAGCCCTAGCTCGAGTAACACTGTTGTGCAAATTAGCAACGCTACGATGAATATAGCGTAGAACAAAGAAAGAGAGCGTCAGTACCAGACTCGCTGCGAGCAATAACCCTAACAGGGTGATATAAAAACTTTGTGTGGCCGCTGATAAGCGCTGCTCCGTAACCAATACCAGCGCACTTGACAGTTCGTGCTCAAATTTTCTCACCAGCTCAATACGTTGAGTAGACGTTTGAAACCACTGCTCAGCTTTTTGGCTGGCTATTTCTGAGGCTGATTGATTAAAAGCGATGTTCCTATACTGTGTAACGTCTTGTACGGCTTTAGCATTTAACAAAGCTTGGTAGTCAGCCTTAGTTTGCTCATCAGCCAAGGCTAGAAAGCGCTCTTGATAGCTGGCTTGCTCAGCAACTAAGGTCACAAAGCGGCGGTATACCCCATCATTAAATCCTTGGTTGCCAAAGGTAGAACTGAGAACTGCGCGCTCAATACCCGCTCTCTCCTTCATCTGAAGATAAGCAGAAAATGCTGCCGCTCTTATAGCTATCTCTTGGTTTGCCGCATTGGTCGCCGTCAAGTCAACGATACTGAGTAGCAGCGCATTGAGTTCTGTGTAGAATTTAACCTCATCGGCAACCGTAACTGACAGTTTTGCAACCCGCGTACGCATCGATGGGATCTGAGCAATAAGGGAATCAACCCGTGCGATCTGTGTTGAAAAGGTATTAGGTAGCTCATTACTATTGATAAACTGCTGATAAGACTTAAGAGAAGCGTCGGTATCTTTTTGTTGTTTCGGTAATTTTTGTGCGAATGATTGGCCTTTTGAACCGATAAATCCCGCACTCATGCCCCGCTCTTTCTGTAACTCATGCACCAAATTACTATTGGTTTCGGCCAATTTACTTAACACAAGTACTTCTGTGAGTTGACTTTTCAGTTGATATTGGGTCTTAGCGTAAAGGCCACCAAACACGATCGAGATCAATAACGGCGGGAGAATAAGAATGAAAAATTTTTGCTTTAAGCTGAGATTAGCGATCCAAGTTTGCTTCATATGTTAAACAACCCTGTTTAAATATTATTATTTGTTGCCTTAGCATAGTCGAAACTGGATATAGGTAAATATTTTTTTAAAATTGACATAAAAAATAAGCCCGAATTAACGGGCTTATTGTTCTAGATCAAGTTTTTCATCGATACGTGATCAATGTCGGTTTATAAAGGTTTGATATAATTGGTTAAATCTTATGCATTACCTTTAACTTTCATGTTCAGCGTTTGAGCAAAGTTTAGCATTCTATCTAGCGGCTTTAGCGCATCTAAACGTAGACTGTCATCGACAAAGATCTCATGTTGTTGAGACTCGCTGTTTTGCAGTGCGCTCTCAATAGCCTTCAAGCCATTCATCGCCATCCAAGGGCAATGTGCACAGCTCTTACAAGTTGCACCATTGCCACCGGTAGGGGCCGCGATAAGATTCTTATCTGGTGCCGCTTGCTGCATCTTATAGAAGATACCTTTATCGGTAGCCACGATAAACATATCATTATCCATGGTTTGTGCAGCTTTGATAAGTTGACTTGTCGAGCCTACCGCATCGGCGAGTTCAACCACACTTGCAGGCGACTCTGGGTGGACTAATACAGCCGCATTGGGATGTAGCTTTTTCAACTCGCGTAGTGCTTTAGCTTGAAACTCGTCATGAACGATACATTCGCCCTGCCACATGAGCATATCTGCACCAGTTTGCTTAGCGATGTAACTGCCTAAGTGGCGGTCTGGACCCCAGATAATCTTCTTTCCTTCACTGTCTAAGTGCTCAACTATTTCTAGGGCAATGCTCGATGTTACAACCCAGTCCGCTCTCGCTTTTACCGCTGCAGAGGTATTGGCATAGACAACAACGGTATGATCGGGGTGTGCATCACAAAACTCATTGAATGTCTCGATAGGACAGCCAAGGTCAAGAGAGCAAGTCGCTTCAAGCGTTGGCATTAGGATGGTTTTTTCTGGGCTGAGAATTTTTGCGGTCTCCCCCATAAACTTAACCCCAGCAACAATTAGCGTTTTTGCAGGATGATCTCGACCAAAGCGCGCCATCTCCAATGAGTCAGATACACAACCGCCTGTTTCTTCAGCCAGTGCTTGGATCTCAGGGTCGGTATAGTAATGCGCCACAAGCACCGCATCTTTCTCTTTTAAAAGCTGCTTAATTTTTGCTTTCGATTCCGCTTTCTCAACATCTGAAAGAGGAACAGGTTTTGGCGGGAAAGGATAGTCAATAGTCTCGATACTTGGTACAAACGCGCTCATAATACAACCAATGGGCAATAACAGATTAGCGGAATTATACGGAATAGTTCACAAATTTAAAACTCCTATAGCGGTTCTCGCAATAAAAAAGGCGCTATCGCTAGCGCCTTTGAGTATCGGTGTACTACAGATTATTGCATCGCTAACAACATCTCTTGAGGCTGCTCAAGATACAGTTTCCATAGATTACAGAAGCGTGCGATGGTGCCACCATCAATAACACGATGATCTCCTGACCAGCTCACTTGCATGATCTTTCGTGCTTCAACTTCACCTTTATCATTAAAGCGTGGTAGCACCTGCAGCTTACCTAGTGCCACAATTGCCACTTCAGGTTTATTGATAATCGGTGTTGCTACAGTTCCACCCAATGCGCCAATGTTAGAAATAGAGATACTACCGCCTTTCAAATCCGCCGGAGATACACGCCCACTGCGAGCAGCATTGGTTAGACGGGTGATCTCGGCTGCGATCTGTAAGATAGTTTTATCTTGCACATCTTTCACATTAGGCACTAACAGACCGACCTTTGAGTCCACAGCCATACCTATGTTATGACTAGCCAGATAGGTTTGCTCAGTGCAATCTTGATTCACGCGGCTATTCATATCTGGGAACTGAGACAATGCCAGTGACATCGACTTCATGAAGAAAGGCATCATGGTGAGCTTAAGCTCATCGTTGGAGTACTTTTTCTTCATGCTTTCGCGAAGTGCAACAAGTTCGGTTAGATCAAATTCTTCGCAGTAGGTAAAGTGCGGAATTGTCGATACCGATTCCATCATCATCTTCGCCATCACAGCACGTACGCCTTTAATTGGCTCAATGCGATCTGCAGGCTTTGACTGAGGTAGTGTAGTTTCAATAGTTTGCTGCGTAACTGGCGCTGTGCTCTCAGTTACTGGTGAGGCGATAGCAGATGAATTACCCGAATTTGCCTGATGGCGCTGAACATCTTCTTTATAAACTCGGCCATTTTTACCCGAACCGGCAACGGTTGCGATATCGATATCCAATGAACGAGCTAAACGACGAACGGCCGGGCTTGCCAACGCCTTTCCTTGAGGTACGGCTTCAAGTGGTTGATTTGATGAGCTAACCTCAAGGGCTTGAGTGGATGCTGCAGCAGATTGTACCTGCTCAGCCTCTACTTCAATGGCAAACAACGGCGCATGCACCTTAGCAAGTTGTCCCTTTCGAACATGCAACTTAACTATCTTGCCATTTTTAATCGCTGGGATCTGTACCAGTGCTTTATCCGTCATCACATCGGCAATCGGTTGATCTTCGCTAACCGTATCCCCCTCGCTGACTAACCACTCTACCAGCTCACACTCAACGATACCCTCACCAATATCGGGCAGCAAAAATTCTTCGATTTCGGTACCAGGTGCAGAGCGACTTTCTGCAACCGTTTTATTAACACCGTCTTGTAACTCCACGACAGCAGCTTGGGAGTCGCTGTCAGCTTCAACATCGACAGAATAAAGCGGTGCATGCACTTTGGCTGTTTCACCCTTGGCATAATATAACTTGGTGATCACCCCAGCATTGGGTGCAGGAATTTGCACCAAGGCTTTGTCTGTCATCACATCGGCAATTGGTTGATCTTCAACAACCGTATCACCCTCTTGTACTAACCATTCAACCAGCTCGCATTCGACGACGCCTTCGCCGATATCCGGAAGGATAAAATCTTTAATCATGGCTGGCTCCTAAAATTTAACCGAAGCTTTGATCGCTTCAAACGTCTTTAACGCATCTGGCATATATTCTTTTTCATGGATCAAAGGATACGGCGTATCTAAACCACACACTCGTGCAATTGGCGACTCAAGATACAAGAAGCATTCTTCTTGGATTGTCGCGGCAATTTCACCAGCAAAGCCACCAGTCAACGGCGCTTCATGGTTAATCAAAAGACGTCCTGTTTTCTTAACCGAAGTCGCAACCGTTTCAACATCCCATGGCGACAGGGTTCTCAAATCGATAATCTCACAAGAGATCCCTTTCTTCGCGGCCATCTCAGCGGCGTTTTCGAGGATTTCCATCTGAGCGCCCCAACCGAGTAAGGTGATATCAGTGCCCTGTTTAACAACTTCAGCCTTTCCTAGCTCAATTACATGCTCGCCTTCAGGCACTTCACCTACCGATGCACGGTATAGGCGTTTAGGCTCAAAGAAGATAACGGGATTTTTATCGCGAATAGATGCGATAAGTAGCCCTTTAGCTTGCTCAGGGTTTCTTGGCACAACAACCTTAAGTCCTGGCGTTTGAGTGAAATACGCTTCGGGTGATTGAGAGTGATAATGACCACCGGCAATGCCACCGCCATAAGGCGTTCTAAAGGTGAGGCCACCTACGCTAAATTCATTACCACTACGGTAGCGGAACTTGGCACTTTCATTGACGATTTGATCGATCGCCGGGAAGATATAGTCGGCGAATTGAATTTCGGCAACCGCCGTCATACCATTGGATGCCAAACCATTAGCAAAACCAGCAATCCCCTGCTCAGTTAACGGTGTATTGAAACAGCGCTCACGGCCAAACTTCTCTTGAAGGCCAGAGGTTGCTCTAAATACACCACCGAAATGTCCGACATCTTCGCCAAACACCATCATTTTTTTATCCGCTTCCATTTCCGAGCTTAGGGCTTGGTTAATGGCTTGCAACATATTCATTTGAGCCACGGCTTATACTCTCCCTGCACTTTTTGGGTAGGATTCTGGATACTTCTTAATATGCTCTTTTAGATTGGCTAACTGTTTCTTCAGCATAGGTGTTGGCTTGTCATACACATCTTCGATGATGCTATCGATATGTGGCGTCGCAACTTTCTCAGCCACTTTTAGCTCAGTTAATACCTCTTCGCGATACTTAACGTAAAGGTCGGCATCCTGTTGTTCATTCATCCAACCCTTGTTAATCATCCACAACTTGAAGCGCTTAACTGGATCGTGTTGCTGCCACTTAGTTTCTTCATCTTTTGAGCGATAACCCGATGGGTCATCCGATGAAGAGTGCGCGCCTAAACGATAGGTCATGGCTTCAATCAGTACAGGGGCATTATGCTCAAGCGCATATGCTCGAGCCTGTTGCGTTGCAGCAAGTACCGCCAACATGTCATTACCGTCAACACGAATCGTATGCATGCCATAACCTACACCGCGACTTGCAATGCCGTTACCTTTAAACTGCTCATCGGTTGGTGTAGAGATAGCATAACCATTATTACGACAGAAAAAGATCACGGGAGAGCTGAGCACTGCCGCCATATTGAGGCCTGCATGGAAGTCACCTTCTGAGGCTGCACCTTCGCCGAAGTAACAGATAGCAACGTTGCGTTTACCTTGCATCTTAAGGCTATAACCTACACCCGTTGCTTGAGGGATCTGAGTGGCAAGCGGAGATGAGATGGTTTGATAGTTCAATTCATTACTGCCGTAATGTATTGGCATCTGACGACCTTTACCAAAATCTTTCTCATTACTGAACATCTGATTCATAAACTGTTCAGTGGTAAAACCACGGTACCTAAGCGCGGCATGCTCACGATACTGAGCTAAAATGACGTCGCCCTTATCAAGTGCTGCGGTACTACCAATAATAGAGGCTTCTTCACCTGTACAGGTCATGTAGAAGCTGATCCGTCCTTGACGCTGCGCTCCCAACATGCGCTCGTCCAACACTCGGGTGAATACACAGGTATCATGGATTTTCCCGGCTAACGTCTCGTCGATAGCGGGTAACACGGCATCTTCATATGCGGTGCCATCGGCTTGAAGAATTTTTAAAATGGGGATCGCCAGTGAATCTTTATCTAAAAAGCTCACGCGATGGACTGTTTCAGCATTCGTGGTTGCGTTGCTCATAATGTGCTCTTGTTATTTATGGTGCTGCTAAACGAAAATTCAGCACCTATCTATTTTAATACGCGGGAAGAACATTACGTTAACGTAAACTAACTCTCAATACTTCCCATCATTGAAATGACAACTAAGCATCAGTGTGCATGTATATATTGGTTTACATGCACAGTTATTCAGTTTGGATCTACTCCAAATGGCTTTCATCGGCAGACTTTAAGCACAAGACTGTCCGCTGCCCTACTGGCACCTTAGCATTTGGAAATACAATAGATTCAAACTCATGCTCTACTTTTACCTCTTCACCACCCTCTTTCGCTAAGGTGTAACCTTTTGGGAAAGCAGTAAAGTTCTCGACATCATTAGTAAAAGTAAATTCAAAATCGTCGTAACGCTTGTTTAGCGAACGGCAGACTTGATAAAGATTTAAACGCTTCAGATCGAAGGCTGGTAGTTGTAATGCCTTACCGCACATCAACAGAGTTAACATCTCTTTCATCGCAATAAAGCGCGTCATATCATTTTGCCCCATAGGGAACACTTTACCGAGTTCGATAGTAAATGCATCGGCATGATAATTTTCAGAAGAGAAGTAACTGAAGGTTGTGGTTGGCTCATGGTGGAATAAAATCGTATTTACCCCACATGACTCAAGAAACATGATCTGCTCTTTGCTGTATTTGCGACTTCCTCGGTAAGGATAGATGGCAAATTTTTCGTGTTTAGAGGCGCGAATTGCGGTGTGTAAGTCATAATGCATTCGATGGCGATCGCCAGACTCTGAGCTAAAAAACTTATCGACATATTGCTCGAGCTTTTGCGCTCTTATTCGCTCTGGGTTACAGAGCCCTTTATCGCGAGAATGAGCACCATTAAATAACCTATTGAGATTTTCATCGATAAATCGCGTTCCGTTGTGGATAGCCGGTGGGTTACCAATTAGAAACAGTACCCTTTGCTTGAGCTCTAGTTGTTCACCCAGCAACTGAGTCATTAGGTCGTTACATAGCTCAATCGGTGCGGTCTCATTACCGTGGACGGCACAAGATAAGACAATATCTTTAGAGTGTTTTACACCGATAGGCTCAAACATAATGACACCCGTATCCCAGACCTCAACATGGATCTGATTATTAAGGTCAAACTCAAAAGCCTCGGGTAAACATTGCGGATGCGCGAGGGTTAGCGCTAAAAAGTCCTTAGACTGTTTCAATTCGTGAAACACAAACTACTCCTTATTATCGATGTCAGCTTTATTTTGGCAGAAATTTCAAATACCACGGGTATTTGTAACACCTAGCTTCGCTAATTCTGGCACCGATAGTAGCATATTTGACTCATGTATCTCGTGTCCTTTTTAGGCTGTGTAGTACAACAATCCATCAGCCATGCATTTTTTTACTTGCGTAAAGCAAAAAAATAAAACAAGATGAAGCCGTGCAGCCATCTAAACGGCTATTTATTTTTATAAACTGTTAAGGAGACAGCAATGGCATTGGCAACATTCGGCGCAGGGTGTTTTTGGGGAGTTGAATACTTTTTTAGAAAAGTTGAAGGTGTCATTGACTGTACGTGTGGCTATATGGGCGGCAAAGATTGCTACACACGCTATAACGAAGTCAAAACGGGTACTACAGGCCACGCAGAAGTTGTTCAAGTCGAATATGATGCAGCCAAAGTCTCTTTCGAACAGTTATTACAAGTGTTTTGGCAAAACCACAACCCGACCACGTTAAATCAGCAGGGTGGTGATATTGGCAGCCAGTATCGTAGCACCATTTTCTTTCATGATAATCTTCAGAAACAACAAGCTGAAGCGAGTAAGCTTGCGTTAATGAAAAGTGCAAAATGGGGCAACAGACAGATAGTCACCGAAATTGTCCCCTGTCAGCGGTTTCATCAAGCAGAGGCTTATCATCAGGACTATTTAGCCAAAAACCAATTACCTAGCTGCCATATAAGCTATTAATGCCCCTCTTCTCCCGCTCACAAAAAAGGCACCCTTGGGTGCCATTTTTGTGAGCTTGTCATATTATACAGACTAGTTTAACGCTTCAGCGACAATCTGCTGCGCTTCCTCTAAGAGACACTGCAAATGTGCTTGGCTAACAAAACTCTCACCATATAGCTTAAACAGAGCCTCGGTCCCTGATGGACGAGCGGCAAACCAACCATTACTAGTTACCACCTTAATGCCACCAATGGCAGCATTATTACCTGGTGCATGAGTCAGCTTTTGCAAGATCTCATCACCAGCGAGAGTTGTTGAAGTGATGTCGTCGAGCTGAATATTAGAAAACTTTGCCTTATCTTCAAGACTCACAGGACTATCAATACGCTGATAGAAGCTTTCGCCAAACAGGGCTTCAAGCTCTAGGTATCTTTGCTGCGGGGTTTTACCTGTTACAGCAAAAATTTCAGCTGCCAATAAACAAAGAATAAAACCATCTTTATCTGTGCACCAGGTCGTTCCGTCACGTCTTAAAAAGGCAGCACCAGCACTCTCTTCACCACCAAAAGCAAACTCACTATTAGCAAGGCCTTCTACAAACCATTTAAAACCAACCGGTACCTCAGACATGCGTTTATTATGCATCTGGCAAACTTTATCTATCATTGCGCTCGATACCAGTGTCTTCCCGATCACCATCTGCTCGGTCCACTCTGGACGATGTGTCACCAAGTAGTCGATTGCAACTGCAAGGAAATGATTTGGATTCATCAAGCCGCTTCCTGGACAGACGATTCCGTGACGGTCAAAGTCAGGATCATTACCCAGGCAGAGATCATAGTTATCTTTATGGGCTAATAAACCAGCCATGGCATAGGGTGAAGAACAGTCCATGCGGATCTTGCCATCTTTATCAAGTGGCATAAAACTAAAGCTAGGATCGACTTTGTCGTTAAGCACAGTAATGTCGATACCATAGTGCTCAGCGATGGGTTGCCAATAATGAACGCCTGAGCCTCCAAGCGGGTCGACTCCAAGGCGAATATTTGACTTGGCAATCGCTTCCATATCAATAACATTACGCAGATCTTCAACATAAGGAGTAATTAAGTCTTGCTCAAGCAAGTACTGGCTCTCTAATGCTTGAGCGTAACTGACACGTTTTACCCCATCTAACTGATTGGCCAAGTATTGGTTAGCACGGTTTTCTACCCAAGTCGTGATCTCACCTTCGGCTGGACCGCCATGGGGTGGATTATATTTAATCCCACCATCTTGAGGCGGATTATGAGACGGGGTGACAATCAAACCATCAACTAGGCCGTCATCTCGGTTTTTACCCAAATTAGCACTGATAATGGCATGTGATACAACCGGAGTGGGTGTATAACCGTTATTTTGATGGACAACAACGCAGATCTGGTTTGCCACAAGCACTTCAATAACCGACATCGCAGCAGGCTCAGATAAGGCATGAGTGTCGATACCTAGGATCAACTGACCAGTAATATTTGCACCTTTACGGTAATCGGCAACAGCTTGTGCAATGGCTAAGATATGTGCCTCATTAAAACTTTTACTTTTGGCACTCCCACGGTGCCCGGATGTACCAAATGTCACCCTTTGTGCTACATCGGCTTCGTTGGGCGATAAACGGTAATAAAGGCTGACGAGTTTCGGGATATTGTCCAAATCCGTTTGCTCTGCAATCAATCCTGCTCTCTTGTGTAACGCCAATTCCCTCTCCTACATATCTCTGTCGCCTTACAACTTTCTCTTTGTAGGCCGACACCTGGCGCCAAATTTTTACTTGGCGCCAGCAATTGCTATTAAATTTTTACGATTAGCTGTTCAATCTGCTCTTCGCTAGTACCAAACTGAGTTAACACTTCAGACAATATGGTGCGTTTCTTTGCGGTGTTATTGTTGGTTGTCACCCAGAAACCACTGTTACCTATCTCTTTCGGGTTCGCCGATTTACTTGCTTTTAGCAGGGCCTCTTTTGAGGTTGCAAAATATAAGCGATCGCGGCCTTGAATTTGTAAAACCTGTTCAAACTGAGTTGTTGAAGCTTGATAAACCGTATCTAAGATGAATAAGAAACGTCCAACGGCACCTTTCTGTGCGGCTAACAGATCGAGATCGAGCACGCTTAAAAAGTCTGAAACGGGCTCAGTTTTAACCGTCTTAACCTTTGCTGGTTTAGGCGCAGATTGATCTAAGCTTGGATGACTAATCTCTTCGGGTTCTTCTTGTACCACTGAATCAACTCTTAGTCCCAATATACGGCGCAAAATATCCGAAGCGCTCTCACCAATATGTTCAGTCTTACTGGCGATGTGTCGATAAAGCTCTTCATCAACTTCGATATATTTCATAACAGTTATCTTCCTTAAGTAGAAAAGCGGATCGGTGTTCTTAAATGCGATCCTGTCGCATCGCTATCCCGAATTATCGGCTCAGTGTAGCGAGGTTTAGAGTCTTGATAAAGCGTCAATAAATGAAAACTGCGATCCAAGGATGAAAGAGTCCATTTACTAAGCCGTATCTGTATAAAAAAACATCGCAATGTAGCTGTTTTATGATGCGTTCTTGGATTTTTAATTAAACCTAGGCACAATCTGCGCCACAGTAAGTACAACAAACGGTAGCAAAATGCACTACGTCACGAGCGGTCAAGGCCCTGTTGTCATTCTTATTCATGGCTTATTTGGTGACCTTGATAATCTTAAAGCCCTAGCAAAAGCACTCGAAGACAGTTTTACTGTGGTCAGGGTTGATATACTGAATCATGGCGCAAGTCCATCTGTTGCCAATATGGATTACCGCTCTCTTGCAGACAGCATGGCTAAGTTGATTCAACAGTTACCAGGCAGTCAAGCCATTCTCGTTGGCCACTCAATGGGGGGCAAGATCGCGATGGCCACGGCCCTTTGTTACCCAGAGCTTGTTAGTAAGCTGGTGATTGCCGATATCGCACCTGTTGCCTATGAAAGTCGCCACGATAAAGTCTTTTCCGCATTAGAGTCTATGCCGCTAGCAGAGATCAAAGATCGCCGCCAAGCGCTCGCTCATATGAAAAATTGGGGGATTGATGATGGCACTGCCCAATTCCTGTTGAAGTCCCTCACCCGAGCAGCACAAGGTTTTAGCTGGAAAATGAATCTCACCGGACTCAAGGCAAGTTACGCAAATATCATAGATTGGCCTACGTTCTCTCACTCTTATCAAGGCCCCTGTTTATTTGTTCGCGGTGGTGACTCAGATTACGTTAGCGCCGAACACAGACAAGCCATTATAACGCAATTTCCAACAGTTAAAGCCAAAACGATTGAAGGGACGGGTCACTGGCTTCATGCGCAAAAGCCAACCATTTTCAACCGAATAGTCAAAGATTTTATTACAAATAATTAGGCTAATTTTCGCCGCAGAAAGCTGTAAAGCATATAGCCGCTCGAAAACTTATATGGTATATTCGCGCAACTTTTTTTAGCCTAGAAAGGAATGGCGAATGTTGATGCAATATATGGAGCAGATTGAAGCACTCGGCTTAAACCTGTTTTTTGCAGCCATTTTCTTTTTTATTGGTATGGCTATCAGAGATGTACTCAGACAAGGCAATGTGCCAACGTTTGGGCGAAACATCGTTTGGCTTGTTTTATTTCTCGGCTGCGCCGGGTTTATTGCAAAAGGGATTATACAGATGACCTGGGAAAGCTCAGGTATCGGGTAAATACGAACTCAATGGCAAAAGAAACATCAGATAGAACCACCATTGATCTGTTCGCAACAGAAAAGCGACGTGGTCGGCCTCGCAGCAATCCATTGCCTCGGGACCAACAGCTCAAAATCAATAAAAGAAACCAAATTCAGCGTGACCGTGCAAACGGATTAAAACGAATAGAGTTAAAGGTGTCACAAGATTTGTACGACGCCTTGAATGAACAAGCTTTGGCCAGTAATATCAGCCGCAGCCAACTAATCGAATCTATACTGCAAAAGCTGGTTAGTAACTAAACCACTTTCTAAACACGCATACCATTAATAGTTAACTAGATATTAAAGGAACAACAATGGCAACAGTAGGTCTTTTTTTCGGGTCTGATACAGGCAACACCGAAGCCGTCGCCAAAATGATCCAGAAGAAACTGGGTAAAAAAATGGTTGAGGTAAAAGATATTGCCAAAAGTACCAAGGAACAGATTGCAGATTACGATCTGCTTATTTTCGGCATTCCAACTTGGTATTATGGTGAAGCACAATGTGACTGGGATGATTTCTTCCCTGAACTTGAGCAGATCAACTTTGAAGATAAGTTAGTCGCAATCTTTGGTTGTGGTGACCAAGAAGATTACGCTGAATACTTCCTCGACGCGATGGGCATGGTCAATGAAATCGTTGAAGCACGTGGCGCTGTCGTGATTGGTCACTGGCCTACTGAAGGCTATGATTTCGAAGAATCAAAAGGTTTAGCAGACGACAAGCATTTTGTGGGTCTGGGTATTGACGAAGATCGTCAGCCAGAACTAACAGAAGAGCGCGTTGATGCTTGGGTTAAACAGATCTACGAAGAGATGTGTTTAGCTGAGCTAGAAGACTAAGAATCGCAGTATAAAGCCATCGTTTGCTTTATCGCATTACAGTAAAAGCGGCATATCATTATGCCGCTTTTTTGTCTCATTAATAACGCGAGTCAATAGCCTCTTATACTGTCTCGTATAGAGCTGATCCAGTGAGTTTTTGTAATATGACAAGTCAAAATAACCCAGAACGTTGGGATATCTTTTGTGCAGTCGTTGATAATTATGGCGATATTGGCGTCACATGGCGACTTGCAAAACAATTGTCTGCTAAGCATCGCATTGCTATCACCCTTTGGGTCGATGATTTAAAAAGCTTCTCGCACATACTTCCTGCATTAGATCCAGCTTTACCTAGCCAGATCCATTTCGGTGTCACCATCAATCAGTGGTCTGATCCATTACCTATCTTATATCAAGCTGGTAATGTGCTTATCGAGGCCTTTGCGTGTGAATTACCCGAACAAGTAAAAACTCGTTTAATCTCCATGCATCAAGCATCCAAGCTCGATCCAAACGCAGAAAGGCCGCCCTTGTGGCTCAACCTTGAGTACCTCAGTGCAGAATCTTGGGTCGAGGGGTGTCATGGCTTACCTTCAATGCAAGCGAGTGGATTAAAGAAGTACTTTTACTTCCCTGGTTTTACCGCGAAAACTGGTGGACTTATTTGTGAAAATGAGCTTTTTGAAAAGCGTGATGCTTGGCAACGAGAGCCGCAGAATCGACTAGATCTGTTTTCCAGCCTCGGTCTAAGTGGTATAACAGCTGACGATGAAGTCGTTAGCGTTTTTAGCTATGAATCAAGCACGCTACAGGCACTTTGTGAAGCGTGGCAAAATAGTGAGCACACCACGCATGCGTTATTCCCTAAAGGGCGTAGCCTTAATAGCTTACAACCAATACTTCCCTGTTCTGTTGAAACACTCACAGCGGGAACTCAGATCAAGCTTGGAAATTTAGTCATCCACATTTTGCCAATGACTGACCAAGAGGGTTACGATAAGTTACTTTGGAGCTGTGATTTTAATATTGTACGTGGCGAAGATTCATTTTTAAGAGCCCAATGGGCTGCAAAACCCTTCATTTGGCACATATATGCTCAAGAAGACGACTATCATCTAATAAAATTAGATGCCTTTATGCAGCTTTACTGTAATAATCTGCCGCCAGAATTAGCTAAAAGCTGGAAAGCGTTAAATCTTGCCTTCAATAAAGAGCAGCAAGAGCTGACTGTTAGCCACTGGCAAAAACTAAATTTAATCGGTCTGCCACTATTGCGACACGCAAAACAATGGCCAATCGATGCGATAAATGATGTAGATCTTGTTTCTCGACTAGTTCAATTCGTCAAAAATAGCTAAGATACTACGTTTAAATAGAAAAACCTAAAATAGGAAATAGTGTAATGAAAACTGCTCATGAACTCCGTCCTGGTAACGTGATCATGTTAGATGGCAGCCCATGGGTTGTTCAAAAAACTGAAACAACTCGTTCTGGCCGTAACGCTGCAATCGTTAAATTAAAACTTAAGCACGTTCTACAAGATTCTACTACTGAAAGCACCTTCAAAGGTGAAGACAAGATGGAAGATATCATTCTAGAGCGTCTTGACTGTACTTATTCATACTATGCAGATCCTATGTATGTATTCATGGATGCAGAATACAACCAGTATGATGTTGAAGCTGAGAACCTAGGTGATGCAGCAGCATATATCGTTGACGGTATGGAAGAGAATTGCCAAGTAACTTTCTACGAAGGCAAAGCAATTTCAGTTGAACTTCCAACTTCAGTTGTTCGTGAAGTGACTTATACTGAGCCTTCAGCTCGTGGTGATACTTCAGGTAAAGTGATGAAGCCTGCTACTATCACTGGCGGTGGTACGCTAAGTGTTGCTGACTTCGTTAAGACTGGCGATATGATCGAAATCGACACTCGCACAAACGAATTCAAGAAGCGCGTTTAATTTTTTAAATCGCCTTATCAAGCCAGCGTTTACGCTGGCTTTTTTTGTTTCCGCATTAGCAAATGCTAAAAATCGCGACCGAAGTAGCAAATAAATGATTTAGACTTTAAATAGTGTGATCGAGAAAAGCACAATACTAACGACTGGCACCACCACACAAAACAGTGAATTATTTCAAATTGAGCAATTTAAACCAATCAAGCCCGAGCAATCATCTTCAAACACCACTCAAATCAGTGAATTAATCCTTTATTTGTCCTATGAATTTGGTTATTGTGCCTGCATCAAAGTTAAAGTCATTTCTGACTTATGTTTTATGCATTTTCGAGGTGTAGATGCGCCCTATTATCAAGTCCAATAAATTAGATTCTGTTTGCTACGACATTCGTGGTCCAGTGCATAAAGAAGCACGTCGACTCGAAGATGAAGGCCACAGGATCCTTAAGCTAAATATCGGTAACCCTGCACCATTTGGATTTGAGGCCCCAGAAGAGATCGTCCGTGATGTTATTCTAAACTTACCAAGTGCACAGGGCTATTGCGAATCTAAAGGCTTATTCTCGGCGCGTAAGGCCATCGTTCAGCACTACCAGTCTCAAGGTATTTTTGGTGTAGATATCGAGGATATCTACATTGGTAATGGTGTTTCTGAACTGATCGTTATGGCGATGCAGGGTTTATTAAACAGCGGAGACGAAATACTCGTTCCCTCACCAGATTATCCATTGTGGACTGCTGCGGTTCATCTGTCAGGCGGCAAGGCGCAGCATTACCGCTGTGATGAAGAGTCAGACTGGTTCCCGGATCTGGAAGATATTAAAAATAAGATCACTCCAAGAACTCGCGGTATCGTGTTGATTAACCCGAATAACCCAACGGGCGCCGTTTACTCTAAAGAGCTTATCCTTGAAGTGATTGAGCTTTGTCGCCAAAACGATATGATTCTGTTCGCCGATGAGATCTACGACCGAATTTTATATGATGAGGCAGTACATATCCCGGCTGCTAGCCTTTCTGACGATATCCTAACGGTGACTTTTAACGGTCTATCAAAAGTCTATCGTGCGGCGGGGTTCCGTATGGGCTGGATGATGCTGACTGGTAACCTAAAGGCTGCCAAGAGCTACGTCGAAGGCTTAGATATGTTGGCCTCTATGCGTCTTTGCGCAAACGTACCGAGTCAGCATGCTATTCAAACTGCATTAGGCGGCTATCAGAGCATTCAAGAGTTAGTGCAGCCAGGTGGACGATTACGTGTACAGCGTGACGCCTGTGTTGAGATGCTTAACTCCATTCCAGGTGTGAGCGTAAAGACACCTAAAGGGGCTATGTATGCCTTTGCTAAACTGGACCAAAAGAAATTTAACCTGCGTGATGATGAACGTTTAGTGTTGGATTTATTAAAAGATCGTAAGATTTTACTCGTGCAAGGCTCAGCGTTTAACTACCCTGAACCCGATCATGTGCGTGTGGTGTTCCTGCCTTACAAAGAAGAGCTGACCAAAGCACTATCTGAGTTTGGTGACTTCTTAGGCACCTATAAACAATAGTTTAAGCTAAGTCATTCATTAAATCGCATCTAATAAAACGGCCTTCGGGTCGTTTTTTTGTATGACTTCTATGCTAATCTGAATTGGTTCGACTCCTAACCGAAAAGGAATGTAATGAGCCACTTATTTGCCCACCTAGCTAGAATGAAATTAATTCAACGCTGGCCACTAATGTACAATGTTCGCACTGAAAACGTTCAGGAACACTCGTTACAAGTCGCTATGGTAGCACATTCACTTGCATTGATTAGCAACAAAAAATTTCAAGGCAACTACGACCCTTATCAAGCCGCAACCATCGCTATCTTTCATGACGCCAGTGAAATCCTAACAGGCGATCTACCGACACCGGTAAAGTACTTCAATAAGGAGATAGAAGCCGAGTACAAGAAAATTGAAGCGATTGCCGAGCAGCGTTTACTCGAAATGGTACCTGAAGAGTTTAAAGAAGATTATCAGTCCCTGCTCACTAGCGAATATGCAGATGGTGAATACAAGGCATTGGTAAAATCCGCCGATACGCTCTGTGCTTACCTTAAATGCTTAGAGGAGAAACGTGCTGGCAATACCGAGTTCAATACCGCACAAAAACGACTAGAACAAAGCTTAAAGAACGACCCTAATCCTGCAGTCAATTATTTCATCGAGAGTTTTATTCCAAGTTTCACCTTAGATCTAGACGATATCAATAAGCTGCTATAGGGCATAAAGGAGCTGTTATGACACACCTAGTTTGGAATGAAAGACGTCTTGGGGAAGATAAACACAGGCGTAATGATCATAGAAGTCCCTATCAGCGAGACCGTGCACGCATACTTCACTCCGCTGCATTTAGACGCTTACAGGCTAAAACTCAGGTATTAGGTGTCGGCATGAATGATTTTTATCGTACTCGCCTCACCCACTCTCTTGAAGTGTCACAAATTGGCACTGGTATCACCGCACAACTAAAGCAAAAGCAACCTCAATTTAGTCATTTGATTGATTCAATGAGCCTTATCGAATCTTTGTGTCTTGCTCACGATATTGGTCACCCTCCTTTTGGGCATGGCGGTGAGGTCGCCCTCAATTATATGATGAGATCCCATGGTGGCTTTGAAGGCAATGGTCAAACATTTCGCATATTAACGCGGCTTGAACCTTATACTGAACATTATGGAATGAATCTTTGTCGTCGTACACTATTGGGGATCTTAAAATACCCTGCGCCCCACTCTCAACTGTGTAGTATAGAACTAGCTACCGAGGTTGGTGATTTCAGACAGTTAAAGCCCTCAAAGTGGCCGCCAGTTAAAGGGATCTTCGATGATGATGTTGAGATCTTAGATTGGGTCTTAGCACCGTTAACTGACCAGGACAGACAGCAATTCCTATCGAGTCATATAACCAATGACTTCAAGCATAAGCGAACTCGCTATAAATCCTTAGATTGCTCAATCATGGAGCTGGCAGATGATATTGCCTATGCAGTACATGATTTAGAAGATGCCATAGTGATGGGAATCGTCAGCGAACAGCAATGGCTGTGTGATGTATCCAAGCCACTCTGCAATAGCCCGGATGCATGGCTCAAAAAAGAGTTTGCCACTATCAGTCAGCGGCTATTCTCTTCAAAACATCATGAGCGTAAAGACGCGATCGGCACCCTAGTGAATGGCTTTGTTACTGCGATTTCAATTACAGAGGCTGCAGGTTTTGATGAACCATTATTAAAGTACAATGCCGCATTGGAAAGTGCTTTTGCTGACGCCCTCAATATATTAAAACAGTTTGTCTATAAATACGTGATCCGCAAACCCGAAATACAGATGCTTGAATATAAAGGGCAGCAGATAGTGATGGAGCTATTTGAAGCGTTTATCTCCGATCCCGAAAGACTACTACCTGTTAATACTCAGGAGCGGTGGATCGCAAGTGAACGCTTAGGTGAAAATAGTCACAGAGTAATTGCTGATTATATTTCGGGGATGACAGATGGATTTGCAGCTAGGTTACACCAACACCTGTTCAGTGCTAAATCCCACTCTATGATGGACTTTAACAGTGATTTCTAGATTTTAACTCCCCCTGTTAACACGAAAGGCACCAAAGGGTGCCTTTCGTTGTTTATCTATTTTTCTGCGCTTTGAATTATCACTACTTATAAAGCGTTAGGCTAACCTGGATAAAAACCTTTCACACCCGCTGCAATCACTTCGATACCAATCGACAACATTATCAGACCCATTAGACGGGTGATCACGTTAATGCCTGTATTACCTAATATTTTAAAAATGATCGGTGCCATTCTAAACAGTAAAAAGCTCAAAATACCAAACACAACGATGGCAAATGACATTCCGAAAAGGTTTTGTAGGCTATTATGCTCAGCAGAGGAAACAATCACTGAACTGATCGCACCAGGCCCCGCCATGAGTGGCAGAGCCAAAGGTACAACAGCGACAGAATCCATTGCAGAGGCTTCACGTCCCTCTTCTTTGTTGCGCTTAACTTCACCTAATTTACCTTGCAGCATCGACATAGCAATAATGGCGATTAGAGTACCGCCGGCAATTCTAAATGCCGAAAGTGAAATGCTAAACATGTTAAGAATATGCTGGCCTGCAAATATCGTTACCAGCAAAATCACCACAACGGCGAAGTTGGCGACTTTAGCCGTTTGATTACGCTCTGCTTCAGTCTGGTGGCTAGTTAAGCTAACAAAAACCGGTAATAAACCAAAAGGATTGATTATCGCAACTAAGCCGAGAAAAAATTTAACATAGAGTGTTAAATCCACCGTGGTATCCTCAACGCGCCCAAGGCGTTATCTGTTCATAAAATGTGGCGCTACTCTAACTCATGCACCTAAAAACAAAAAATGAGATTTTCTATCCTAAATCACAACTTTGAACAATATTTTATATTCAAGCGGGAAAGTAACGACCGATAAAACCCTTAAAAATGTCATTATTCTGGTTATAAAATTACATTAGACCGTTAAGTTGCGCTCTTCGTCACAGCAAATAGCCTTAATTGAGTGTAATTTTTCTTCATCAAAAGAATTTTAGAGCACCAGAGAATGTTTAGCCAAATACGGTTTGGCTAAATTTTTTCAGGATTGCGACTATGACAGTAACAAATGAGCAAGAACTCAATCTCCTCGTAGAAAAAGTGCGAACAGCCCAGCAGACGTTTGCGAACTTCTCTCAGGAACAAGTCGATAAAATTTTTAGAGCTGCAGCCCTTGCTGCTGCAGACGCGCGGATCTCGTTAGCCAAGATGGCTGCAGCCGAGACCCGGATGGGCGTGATTGAAGACAAGGTGATTAAGAATCATTTTGCCTCTGAATATATTTATAACAAATATAAAGATGAAAAAACCTGTGGGATCCTTTCAGAAGATGCCACCTTTGGTACCATCACTATTGCCGAACCTGTCGGGATAATCTGTGGTATTGTCCCCACGACCAACCCAACCTCTACCGCGATTTTCAAGGCGCTTATCAGCCTTAAGACCCGTAACGGCATCATCTTTTCGCCTCATCCTCGTGCTAAAAACTCAACCACGACTGCAGCCCGTCTGGTATTAGAAGCTGCTGTTGCCGCTGGAGCACCAAAAGATATCATCGGCTGGATTGATGAGCCTTCGGTAGCGCTATCGAACCAACTGATGACCCACCAAGATATCAACCTCATTCTTGCGACTGGTGGGCCAGGAATGGTAAAAGCCGCCTACTCTTCTGGAAAACCAGCTATTGGTGTCGGTGCGGGTAATACACCGATTGTTATCGATGAAACCGCTGATATTAAACGTGCCGTCAGCTCTATTTTAATGTCTAAAACATTCGACAATGGCGTGGTATGCGCATCTGAGCAAGCTGTTGTAATAGTCGATGCCGTTTATGATGCGGTTAAAGAGCGGTTCATCAGTCATGGCGGCTATGTACTTAACCAAGACGAAACTGCCGCAATGCAGAGCGTTATCCTAAAAAATGGTGGGCTCAACGCCGATATCGTCGGTCAAAGCGCAGCGAGCATTGCCAAGATGGCCGGAATCGATGTTCATCCCACCACTAAAGTGCTTATTGGAGAAGTGAGCGATATTGATACAGCGGAAGCTTTTGCCCACGAAAAACTGTCACCGCTTCTTGCTATGTACCGCGCTAACGACTTTGAGGATGCAGTAGATAAGGCTGAAGCCCTAGTTGCGCTCGGCGGCATTGGCCATACATCTGGGTTATATACTGACCAAGACACTCAAACAGAACGAGTTAAGGCTTTCGGGTTTAGAATGAAAACCGCCCGTATTCTAATCAACACACCTGCATCCCAAGGTGGTATTGGCGATCTATATAACTTTAAGCTTGCCCCCTCACTGACCCTAGGTTGTGGTTCTTGGGGCGGTAACTCTATTTCTGAGAACGTCGGCCCTAGTCACTTAATTAATAAGAAAATGGTCGCAAAGAGGGCAGAAAATATGTTGTGGCACAAACTTCCTTCTTCAATCTATTTTCGCCGTGGCAGTTTACCCATAGCCCTAGAAGAGCTAAGCGATAAAAAGCGGGCGCTCATCGTGACCGACAAGTACCTATTTAACAATGGTTACTGCGATGAAACCATTAAGATCTTAAAGAGCCAAGGCCTAGAAACTGAAGTCTTCTATGAAGTCGAAGCTGACCCCACTATGCAGATAGTTAAGCAAGGTGCTCAAGTCGCCCAAAGCTTTCAACCCGATGTGATCATTGCATTAGGCGGTGGCTCACCAATGGATGCAGCCAAAATCATCTGGGTTATGTATGAACATCCTGATGTCGACTTTGCCGATCTAGCACTACGCTTTATGGATATCAGAAAGCGTATCTACAAATTCCCTAAGCTTGGTAAAAAAGCCAAGATGGTTGCAATCCCAACCACCTCGGGCACAGGCTCAGAAGTCACTCCGTTTGCAGTGGTAACTGACGAGCAAACAGGGATGAAATACCCCATTGCTGACTATGAATTAACCCCGAACATGGCCATCGTTGATCCAAATTTGGTGATGGACATGCCAAAGTCACTAACCGCCTTTGGCGGTATCGACGCGGTGACCCATGCTTTAGAAGCTTATGTGAGCGTGATGGCAAACGAATACAGTGATGGTCAGGCTCTGCAAGCACTTGAACTATTGTTTAAACATCTTCCTGATGCTTATGAGCATGGAGCGAGTGCCCCCATTGCCAGAGAAAAAGTTCATAACGGTGCCACTATTGCGGGTATCGCCTTTGCTAATGCCTTTTTAGGGATCTGTCACTCAATGGCACATAAACTCGGTGCTGAGTTTCATTTGGCACATGGGTTAGCGAATGCGTTACTCATCAGCAATGTTATCCGTTTTAACGCCACAGATCTGCCAACTAAGCAAGCCGCTTTTAGCCAATACGATAGGCCTAAAGCTCTGTGTCGTTATGCAAAGATCGCAGAATATTTGAAACTCGAAGGAACCCTAGGTGAAGGCATTAGTGATGAAGAAAAAGTCGAAGCGTTGCTTAAAAAAATTGATGAGCTCAAGGAGACGATTGGCATTCCATGCTCAATCCAAGCAGCTGGCGTCAACGAAGCCGACTTCCTCGCCAAACTCGACGAACTAGCCGAAGATGCCTTTGATGACCAATGCACTGGTGCCAACCCTAGATACCCGCTAATTGCTGAACTTAAACAAGTGTTACTCGCGAGCTATTACGGACAAAATTACAGCGACGAATAACGGCTACATTCACTGTAGTAGTTAACTTAAGCAAAAAAACTAGCCATATTGGGCTAGTTTTTTTGTGATTAGCGTACTTAAATTTTCATATTTTAATTAGTGTACTGAAACACTCGCTTTCATTAGCCGCTCTACAACTAAGCAAACACACCCGCCAACTATGTAAGCCACCATATCGCCCCAATCAAATGTGGCACCAAATATGATGCTCAATAGCGTATCAGGTTCAATCCCTAATAATTCAGCCACCTTAAAGTATTGAGCTATCTCCACTACAAATGCAACCAATACACTGGCGGGAATTAATATTCGATAGGTTAAATTGATAAAACTCGATAAAAAACAATAAAGCCAGATAACGACAAGCACATCACCTAAAGTGGATCTGATAAATCCACCTGTTATAAATAGTGCTATTGCAATTAAAGATAATAATAGCATTAAGCTTATTATTACTCGAGGCAGTGATACTCGAAAATATGAAGCGCCAGGCCAGCTTAATGCAAGGCTTCGGTTGTTACAGCTCATTTGATTATCCTTCTGCTTGCTACAACTTTGATCATATCAAAAGCTTCCATTGGTTTAGCCAGCAAGTTTTTATTCACCCCCTTAAGCTCCACTATTATCAATATGGTTTTTAGGTTCTGTTACTTGGTTATTTACAACTGAGTTTAGAGAAAAGGTTACTTCAGTTTTTTTGTACCAGTCCACATGTCTAGTGATTAACATCAGTAAGCTTAAGATTGCGAAACAAAGTAAGCTTCCCATTAATAAGGCATAGCTTTCAGCCTGCAGCAATCCAAACAACAAACCATAAAGGCCTATTAAACACAGTCCAAATAATTTGCCCAGCTTAGCATTATCCAATATTCCACTAACATAAATACTCAGTAATACTGTTGATGCGACGGCTGACAAAGCGTAGGCCAAATTGAAACCTAGGTGTTCACTCAGGGAAATAAGTAATAGATAAAACACCGCCAATGCTAGACCGACAAAACCATACTGCACAGGGTGCATCAAGCGTGCTTGAAACAGCTCTAACAAAAAGAAACTCGCAAATACAAGCGTAATAACTAGCAATGAATAGTTTACTGCGCGATGGGACTTTAGGTAATGATCAACGGGTTCAATTAGATCTACGCCCATCTGCCTACGATCTAACTCGGTACAAGATGCTGAGTTCATCATGCAAAGATCAAACAATTGACCAATATTTGAAGAAAAATTATTACTCGTCCAGTGAGCACTGAAACCTTTATCTGAAACTTTTGATGAAATCGGTAAAAAGTCACCAGTAAAACTCGGGTGCGGCCAAGGTGAGGTCATCTCGACATTAGAGACTTTACCAATTGGGCTAACTTGAATCGATTCCATTCCTTGCAATATAAAATTGAAATCAAACGTCATCTGGGATGAGATTTGCAGTTGGCTTGGTGCTAAGTTTGTATGAAAGCCTTGGACTAATTGATTAATTCCAGTACCCGGTTTCACTTCAATATTGTCGCCATTTAATGTCATATCCCTCAGTTTTATCAATCCCCTACTGTCGCTCACGCCAACAACCATAGAAATGCTTTTGATCTTTTCTTCGGCTATCTCAGTTAGTGGCTTTAAATCAAACGTACCTGTTAAGTTGCTATCAGCCTGATATAACCGAGCTTGATATATGCCACGATGCTTAGCATAGCTTTCTAAGTTGGCGTTTAAACTAAATGTTTCAGGTAGGAGGTACTTATGGTAGTCGGTAAAATAAGTCTTACCTTCGTGATTAACCATTTCAGTATATTTAACCATGATGAATGGCCCAATGATCCTCTGTTCACCTGTGCTGCTGCGCGCTATCTCATTGCGTACTTCCTCTAACCGAGAGGAGCGTTCAGAGATTAAATTACTTACCATCGACAAAGGGATCTGCAGTAAAACAAAGAGCAAAAGAACAAAACCAAATTTTGTTACGGTCTGATTATTGAGTATATTTTTCACGGGTTTTTCTCCAATTGTTGATAACTGAATATTAAAATCAACAATTGGAGATTGAATGGAGTGAATGTGGAGATTAGATGGAGTTTGTTGTCTGAGGCAAAACAATTGTGACTTGAACGCCTTGCTGAACATTTTCTATTTTAAGCGTACCTTGGTGAAGATTTACGACTTGTTCGACAAAATTTAATCCTAAACCTGTGCTTTTCATCCCGTTTGCTCGTGGTAAAGAATAAAAACGCTCAATAATCCGTGCCATAGCGTACTCTGGAATGGGCGATCCTGTATTATAAATCCTGAGCTCAATTCCCTTGTCCCTCTCTACAAGTGACCATTTAATCGTGCCGTTTGGATCGACAAAATCTATCGCATTATCCATCAAGTTAAAAAGTGCTTGTTTAAATAAAAATACATCACCAAACAAATAAAAATGAATCTGTTCGCCAAGTGAAAATGGTACATCTAACTGACATATCACAGACTTAGCAACAAAGCGCACTTCAGAAGCCTGATTGATTTCATTGATGATTTTATTAAGATTAATTGGCGCTAAAGCATCAAGTTGTGG
Source organism: Shewanella schlegeliana (assembly GCF_016765635.1). GTDB lineage: Bacteria > Pseudomonadota > Gammaproteobacteria > Enterobacterales > Shewanellaceae > Shewanella > Shewanella schlegeliana. The sequence continues at coordinate 191,495 of NZ_JAESVD010000006.1, read as the reverse complement.
CATTTTTTCTAATCTAGCCAACTCTAAAAGCTTATCAATTAAATGTTGCATACGGTCACTTTCGCGCTCAATATTGGCCGAGAATCTGTAAACCGTCTCTGCTGATAAGGGCGTTTGCAGTATTTCGCTAGCCCCTTTGATTGCTGAAAGCGGACTTTTAAGTTCATGTGTTAGCGTTTCAACATATTGCTCTACATATTTCTTACCATCAATTTGCTCGCGCATTTTCTCTAAGGCGTTACTTAAGTTCGAATATTCATAAAAGACTCGAAATGTTGGCTTATCGACTTTTTCACCTCGACCCATTTTATCGGCATAGTTTTCCAATTTATGCAGTGCTGAATGGATCCGCCAAGAGAATAAACCACCAGCCATAAGTACAAGACCACTCATTAGTATCATCCAGTACAAAACGTTACGTTTAGATAGGTCTATGTATGGTTGTACTGAACGATTAGCTTTCGCCACTGTTACGCTGCCAATAATCTTATTATCATGATAGACTGGCGCTGCTACGTGCATTACCGTTGATAATGGATCGTTTGGGTCTTCTGTTGTACTGCGAGCGCCATACTGTCCGCGCAAGGTAAGGTAAACATCATTCCACTGGGAGTAATCTTTACCCACATCTTGTTGCCAAGAATCCGCTATTACGATACCGTTTTTATCAGTGATATAAATCCGATGGTTAAATGCTTTTTTACCTAGCTCCCACATTCGAGTTTCAGGCTCGCGCTGGCCATATGTCGTGAGTAACGTTGAAAAACGACTTTCAGCAATACGGTTATTTGCAACCTCTTCTTCTGCCAACACAGCGAGTAAGTTGGCCATGTCAATTAGCGTTTCTTCGGTAGTTTGCCGTACTGTAGGCTTAAGCTCTTTAATGACCGTAGTACTCACCATATACGCAGTAACACCAACAAGGATGAAATACAGCGAAAACAGTCTTAGTCCTAATGGAATTTTTGGCCAGCGATTCATTAAATATCACTCTCACTGTAAAAGTAGCCAAATCCTCGCTTAGTTCTAATGAATTCAGACTGATTAAACGGTTTAAGCTTGCTACGGATCGCTTTTATATGAGAATCGATGTTTCGCTCATATGAAGCGGACGGGGCAATATCTGCAGCAACAAGTAACTGTTCTCGACTTAATACATTGGCGCTCTCATTAATTAGCTTATGCAAGATTTTAAATTCTACTGCCGTTAACCCTAACATATGACCATTGATACAATAATCGAAATTTAAAGGTTGTAAGCTACAACTTGACGCATTTTCAGTCGTTTGCTTATTGTCACTTTCCCCCTTGTGGCTTGTCATTTTTTTAATTCGCAACTTTATTCGAGCCAACATTTCTCTGGGGCTAAAGGGTTTAGTCACGTAGTCATCTGCACCAATTTCCAAACCGACGACTCTGTCAATCTCATCATTTCTTGCAGTTAGAAAGATAATAGGCACATCTGAAAACTCTCGGATAGTTTTGCACAGTTCAAAACCGTTAACATCAGGGAGACCAACGTCTAGCACGACAAGTTCAACCGAGTTTTCAGTTAAATAAGCTAAACCAAGTTCTCCGGCTGCAAACCAACAAACCTTGAAACCATCCATTTCAAGTACATGAATAAGGTTATCAGCAATCGCTGGCTCATCTTCAATAATTACAATTGTTGGTTTAGCGTTCAAAGAGGTTTCCTGTAGATCTAATCGAATAATCAGCAAGCTTAACTTAGTGCGAGGAAAGAATCATATACCTGATGCCAAAAGAATTTGTAATAAAAGACTAAAATTAATGGAGACTAAATAAAGCTTTAGTATTCACTAATTTAACATGGATGCTTTATATCCTATACTGGTAAAATGAATACACTAAAGTGAGAAACGGATAGAGAGAAATAGATGCGTTATACCATCGGAAACCAAGAATTAAAGTCAATAAAAAATCAGCTGTGAACGGACATTCAGAGCTGATTTAACTGTATTCATTTAATTCTACTAACTTGCTAACAGACACAAACCATGAGATTTAACTTACTTTAGCCTCTTTACGATAAGCGTGAAGTAGAGGTTCCGTATAACCTGATGGCTGTTCTTCTCCTTTGAAGATCAGATCGCAAGCAGCTTTAAACGCGACACCATCGAAACTTGGCGCCATCTTTATATAAGCACTATCGGCTTCATTTTGTTTATCGACAACCAGCGCCATCTTCTTAAGTGACGCCATCACCTCCTCTTTGGTGCATACACCATGGTGCAACCAGTTAGCGAGGTATTGTGATGAAATTCGTAGCGTTGCCCTGTCTTCCATCAAACCAACATTATTAATATCCGGCACTTTTGAGCAGCCTACACCTTGGTCTATCCAGCGAACCACATAACCTAAGATCCCTTGAGCGTTATTATCTAGCTCAAAACACTTTTGCTCTTGGCTAAGATTTTCACCCTGGTGCAGCAGCGGAATAGTAAGTAGATCGTCTAAACTTGCGCGCTTACGCTGCTTGAGTTCATTTTGTACTTCATCAACGTTAATCTGGTGATAGTGGGTTGCGTGCAAAACGGCGCCGTTAGGTGATGGGACCCAAGCAGTATTGGCTCCCGCCTTTGGATGACAAATCTTTTGCTCTAACATCGCCGCCATCTCATCTGGCATTGGCCACATGCCTTTACCTATCTGTGAACGTCCTTGTAACCCACATTCAAGACCGATATCCACATTCCAATCTTCATAGGCTTTAATCCACGGCTGCTGCTTCATCACCGACTTAGGTACAAACGGGCCTGCGAGCATAGAGGTATGGATTTCATCGCCGGTTCTATCTAAAAAGCCTGTATTGATAAATACCACACGCTCCTGCGCTGCTCGTATGCACTCTTTTAGGTTCACCGTGGTACGACGCTCTTCATCCATGATCCCGACTTTGATGGTGTTTCGCGACAACTTTAACGCATCTTCTATGCGTGAAAATAGCTCACAGGTGAACTGAACTTCTTCAGGCCCATGCATTTTTGGCTTAACGATATTGACCGAACCTTTGCGGCTGTTACTACGGTTATTATTGTTGCCTTGAAGATCATGCAGCGCCGCAAACACGGTCACCATACCATCGAGGATCCCCTCAGGTACCTCTTCACCATTGCAGTCAAGCACTGCATCATTTGTCATCAAATGACCCACATTACGCACAAAGAGCAAACTACGACCGGGCAGTGTCACATCTCTACCCGTTGCGCCAGTGTAGACTCTGTCATCATTTAGCTCACGTACTATCGCTTTGCCGTTTTTATTAAGTGTCGCAGTTAACTTACCCTGCATGAGTCCAAGCCAATTACGGTAGACCTCGACTTTGTCCACAGCATCGACAGCAGCGACTGAATCTTCACAATCCATAATGGTCGTTACAGCAGCTTCAATAAGTAAGTCTTTAACTCCCGCTAAATCCGTCTGGCCAATAGGGCTGCTGCGATCAATTTGGATCTCAATATGTAGCGCGTTATTAACCAGTAACAATGCAGTTGGGCTTGGCTTTGAACCTCTAAAACCAACAAACTTACTCGGATCTACCAGAGTCGTTTTCTTACCATTTTCCAGCTCTGCACATAAAGCGTCAGATTCTACAAAGTAATGGGTCACTTGGCTGTGTAGGCCAGATGCTAACGGCGCAGCCGTATCTAGAAGGTTTTTCGCAAAAGCGATGACCTTTGCACCACGCAGCGGATTATATTCTGTTGTTAACTCGGCCCCTTCGCTTTGAGGTATTGCATCGGTACCATAGAGTGCATCATATAGACTTCCCCAACGCGCATTGGCCGCATTTAGGGCAAAACGGGCATTTTTTACGGGGACCACTAATTGAGGTCCTGCTTGAGTTGTGATTTCGCTATCTACGTTTTCAGTACTAATAACGAAACTCTCTCCCTCTTCAACAAGATAGCCAATATCCGTTAGAAATTGTTTATATTCACTCGAATCGAAAGGTCGATTGCAATTCCCTTTATGCCACTCATCGATCTGCTGCTGAAGTTGGTCGCGTTTTTGTAATAGTTTGCGATTAAGTGGACCGAGTTCGTTAACGATCTCTTCGAACTTAGTCCAGAATATCTGTGAGCTTATACCTGTCCCTGGACTGATCTCACTGTCTACCAACTCCCAAAGGGATTTTTCGATTTGTAAACCACCTACTCGGATCCGTGAAGTCATAATATGCCCTTATCTCTGTTTTCCGTCTGTTTCTGCTATTAGCATGGCAGCTCGATTAACTGATGCCCTTAGCCCTGATTTATCCATTTTCAGCAATGGGACTTTTCTATATCAACTACCCTATACCAAGCGCTGTCTATTTAGGAAATTTATACCCTTTATGGCCACTATTCACCAAACTGATTACCAATAGCCATTTTGGTGTAAAAAATCATCATAGTTGAAATAGAAGCACTAAATCAGCCACTCAACTAGCTCAGCTGCGACCGAAACTATCTGCGGTTTGAGTGATAAGTTGGCGCATCCACTTATGGGCTGGGTTGTGCTGCAGAAGCGGGCTCCAGGCCATAGTCAGTGCAATAGGCTGGATAACAAACGGCGGCGGTACTATGCAAACACGGTCATTGTTTTCATGCTGCCTTGCCATCTTGCTTGGTATGGTCGCGATCAAATCTTGTTGTTCTGCCAATAAGCAGGCAGCTTGGTAGTGTCTGGTAAAGACAGTTATCCGCCTTTGAACCCCAATCCGAGTTAAGGCTTCATCTACCCAACCGAGCCTCTGTACATCGCCAGGATCCATACCGACTCCCACTCCCATACCCGTTTTACTGACCCAGACGTGATTAGCCTTTAAGTAGCTATCCAGACAAAATTTTTCCAGTACAGGATTAGTTTTACTGATCAAGCAACTAAAGTCGTCACTCCAAAGTACTTTTTGATGAAACGATTGTGGAATACTGTCAAACCGGTTGATAACCATATCCACGCGGCCCTGCTCTACATCGGGGAAGCTGACATCACTAGGGGTCATAATATCGAGAATAACATTAGGCGCTTCGGTGCGCAGCCTTGCGATTAGTGGTGGGATGAGCGTTGCCTCGGCATAATCGCTTGCCATCACTCGAAACACCTGCTCGCTCTCTGCGGCGTTAAACTTGGCTCTTGGCTGTACCGCTTTCTCTAAGCCGATTATCAACTCGCTGATGGTTGGCTGCAGCTCTTGCGCTCGCTCTGTTGGCGTCATGCCCTGACTCGTTCTTATCAGCAGCGGATCATCAAACAGCGTTCTTAAACGCTTTAAGCCATTACTCATGGCTGGCTGGCTGATCCCAAGCTGATCCGCCGCCTTTGTAACATTTTTTTCACGTAATAACACATCTAAATAAACCAATAAATTCAGGTCGATACGAGACATATTCATAAAACAAATACCGGATATAGAAACTATAAATTAGACTTATTTAAACAAATCTTACTAATATTTTCAACGTAATCAATCGCCGCTAATCATATTGTTAAAGGAATAGACACATGACAAATTACAGAACTAACATCGATGAAGCTGCTACCTTGATTAATGCTGAAGGTAGTGCATGGAACGCAATCAACCCAGAGTCTGTAGCACGTATGCGTCTACAAAATCGTTTCAAAACTGGATTAGATATTGCCAAGTACACTGCTAAGATCATGCGTGAAGATATGAACAACTACGACAAAGATTCGTCGCAGTACACTCAATCACTAGGTTGCTGGCATGGATTTATCGGTCAACAAAAGATGATCTCTATTAAGAAACATCTACTGACCACTAAACGTCGTTACCTTTATCTTTCTGGTTGGATGGTTGCCGCACTTCGAAGTGAGTTTGGCCCACTACCGGACCAGTCTATGCACGAGAAGACATCTGTCGCATCACTTATTAAAGAGCTATATACCTTCCTACGCCAAGCAGATGCCCGCGAATTAGGCGGCCTATTCCGTCAACTCGATGCAGCTAGTGAAAACGATAAACCTGCGATTCAGACAAAAATTGATAACTTTGAAACTCATGTGGTCCCCATTATTGCCGATATCGATGCTGGTTTCGGTAACGAAGAAGCCACCTACTTGATGGCTAAGCAGATGATTGAAGCCGGAGCCTGCTGTATTCAATTAGAAAACCAGGTATCTGATGTCAAGCAGTGTGGTCACCAAGACGGTAAAGTTACTGTGCCTCATGTTGAGTTCTTAGCTAAGATCAACGCCGTTCGTTATGCCTTCTTAGAGCTAGGAATCGATGATGGTGTTATCGTTGCCCGTACTGACTCACTAGGTGCAGGTCTTACACAAAAGATTGCAGTAACAAGCGAGGCTGGCGATCTAGGGGACAAGTATAATTCTTTCTTAGAGGTAGAAGCGGTTGATGCGGGCAAACTTGCAAATGGCGATGTGGTATTTCAACAAAACGGACAGCTTGTAAAGCCTGCTCGATTACCAAACGGTCTATTTAAGTTCCGAGCAGGGACCGGTGAAGAGCGCTGTGTGCTTGATTGCATTACCTCTCTACAAAATGGTGCTGATCTGCTTTGGATTGAAACAGAGAAGCCTCACGTTGCTCAGATTGGTGCAATGGTAAATAAGATCCGTGAAACGATTCCGAATGCGAAGCTGGTTTATAACAACTCTCCTTCGTTTAACTGGACGCTCAACTTCCGCCAACAGGTGTTTGATACAATGCAAGAGTCTGGTCAAGATGTATCAGCTTATAACCGTGATAAGCTAATGAGTATCGATTACGACGGCACAGAGCTAGCAGTACAAGCAGATGAGAAGATCCGAACCTTCCAAGCAGATGCTGCACGTGAAGCGGGCATTTTCCATCACTTGATTACTTTACCGACTTACCATACGGCTGCGCTGTCTACCGATAACCTAGCAAAAGAGTATTTCGGTGACCAAGGCATGCTAGGTTACGTGGCTAACGTGCAACGTAAGGAGATCCGCCAAGGTATTGCATGTGTTAAGCACCAAAACATGGCAGGTTCTGATATGGGGGATGATCACAAAGAGTACTTCTCTGGAGATCAAGCTTTGAAGGCTTCCGGTAAAGACAACACCATGAACCAATTTAGCTAAGTCGTCATTATCGCAGTTAGTTTTTGAAGTGGACTAACTTGACGACAATGAGCTAATTACTTAAGGCCTACCCTGTGTAGGCCTTTTTACTTATCATTAAGACCAAACAATTATTAGTCATTCATTTATTTGAACGCAGCTAAGCCCTAAAAAATGGCTTTAATCTGTATTTTCCTGCCAAACTTGGCAGAGGAAATTTAAATCCCTTCTATTTTAATCACAGCAATAATACCAATCAGTATAAAGATTTGGTCGCTCAGCGAGAGTTTAGCGGCACTGAGACAAGGTAATTAAATGCTCCTGCATTAATGACATTCACCACATCCATGTGGTTTGCAACGAGTGAAGAGCATAGTTATTCTAGGTTTCAGCTCCCTCTTGTTCCTTAAGAGTCACAGTATCAAAGTCGCTAACACTCGCCATTCTGGAGCGTTTTTAGCTGCCTACTTCTGCGTTGAACAGCTTCATAAGGGAGTAACCATTCTTTCAGTTATTAGCCTTGAATTAGTTTGCCAAAAACGCTCTGAGTAGATCAACTTCTTATACTGATTGGTCTAATCCTAACTGTAATAGCAATATTGAGTCATTTATACAACTTGTCTACACCATCACGGCTACCCACCCAGCCTCAAACAAAAAGGCTGAAAATAGGCTAGCAACTAAACTTACTCACGTACAGAAACGAAGCTAACTCACATGCAGCCCCCAGGCAAATGTGAAACTACTCACGGTTTACTCAAAATGTATCAAGCTGTATCGGTATGTGGTTGTTATCGGGTTAAATGCCCGATAACCTGCGTGCTTTTGTAAAAATAGGCCGCTCACTATGTTATTAAATCGCTATCGCATCCGTGGATTTACACTTCTAGAGCTGACAGCCGTCATTATCATATTGGGGATAATCGCCGTAATCGCAACGAGTAAATATCTAAGCTTTAGTCGTGATGCCCATATTGCTCAGATAAAGGGAGTTGCAGCTCAAATCAGTAAACAAAACCAGCTGATCCACAGCAAAAGTGTGATTGATAATATTGAGCGTCTCACTGGTTGTAGCTTTCAGTGTGCCGATCATCCAAACTGGGATGTCAGAGTTGGGCAATACTTCGTCGACGTATCCGGCACTCGAGTCTATGTCAGCTTAGGTTATCCACTGTCTCCTCTTTCATCTGGCGATGCTATTGGTGACAATTATCGTGAAGTATTTGGCTTACCTGAAACGAGCTTCTTATTTACAGTGGTACCAACAAATTTGGGTTCGGTCGCGATTGTACCTATCGAGTGGCAAAGCAAACTCAGTGAGATCCGAGAAGGTGACTTTCAGTGCCATGTTGAATACAGCGCCCCTACATCGGTGCGAGAGTATAGCGTTCGAACTTATACTGAAGACTGCTAAGCACTGTAAAGCTTACTAATAAACCAAGGTAACCAAACCCGCTATAGCTCATCACGATTGTCTATCGTTTATCCCTTGTTGTAACCGTTTTTCAACCCTGAAAAACAAAAAGCCAGAATTAGATTCTGGCTTTTTGTTTATGACTAACGCTTAAGAGTCTCGATTATTTCTCGGTCCAACGATCCATCCAGCCTAGAACATTGGCATACCACTGCTCTAGGTTCTCAGGCGTCAAGATCCAGTGGTTTTCATCAGGATAGATAAGTAATTCTGATGGAATACCGTTACGTTGCATATAGGTAAAGGCTGCTAAGCCTTGGCCATATGGTACACGGAAGTCTTTCTCGCCGTGGATAACAAGCATTGGTGTTTTCCAGTTCTCTACGTAGTTTACCGGATTAAACTTCTCATACAGCTCTTTGTTCTTCTCGTAGGTACCACCAAACTCGAACTCAGGGAACCACAGCTCCTCGGTCACGTAGTACATTGAGCGCATATCAAAAAGACCAGCATGGTTAACTAGACACTTAAAGCCGTCATTCCAGTTACCTTGGATCCAGTTCATCATGTAACCGCCGTATGAGCCGCCTAAGGCACATGCATTGTCACCATCGAGCCATTTCTGCTGCTTAGTCACAGCTGCTAGACCCTTTTGCAGATCTTCAAGTGGCTTACCACCCCAGTCTTGAGTAATTGAGTCGGTGAAAGCTTGCCCATAACCGGTAGAGCCATGGAAGTCGATCATTACGACCCCATAACCCGCTCCCGCCCACAACTGCGGGTTCCAGCGGCTGCTGAATGAATTCCCAAATGAACCTTGTGGACCACCATGAACCAAGAAAGCGATTGGGTACTTCTCACCAGCTTTATAATTAGCAGGCTTGATCCAGTAGCCGTAGACTTCTTCGTTATTCCAGCCTTTAAAACTAAATTGCTGGTATTCACCAAACTTAACCTTAGCTAGCTTTTCCTTGTTTACCTCGGTTAAACGATTAAGATTTTGCCCATCAAGGTTAATCGTATAGAGATCGCCTGGCTCAACAAGTGATTTATGACTAAAGACAATCTTGTCGTTATTCACGCCTACAACGCTGTTACTACCTTCGTTATAGATAGTCTTAACGTCGCCAAATTGGGTGTTAACTTCGAAGATTGACACTTGGCCAACATCTTGCGCAGTAACGTACAAGGTTTTGTTATCTTTACCAAAAGCTAAAGAGCTTGGGCTACGATCCCATAGCGGCGCAACCTCTTTCTCTTGTCCTGTCACGGTATCACGTAACATGATGCGGTAACGATCGGCTTCAAAACCCGGCTTTGTCATCGCAAAGTAGGCTAAGTAGCGGCCATCGGCAGAATAAGTTGGGTGTGCATCCCAAGCTTTATTTGATTCTGTTAGATTCTTCGCCTCACCACCAGCAACGCTTACCTGCCATAGATCGTAGTTTGTGATCCAAGCCTGATCTTTTCCTGGTGCTTTGGCGGTGTAAACAACGTACTTGCCGTCAGGCGTAAAGGTCACTTCTTCCATGCCAGAGAAGGGTTTTGGCGGTGTTTCAGTATCCAGCCCCGCGGTGACGTCGACAGCAGAAGTGACTTTCTCACCATTTACCTTCTCACCATTTAATTGAGCCACAAATAGGTGACTTCTAGAATGGTCACTCCAAGTATCCCAGTGACGCACCATCAGCTGCTTGTATTCACGTCCTGTGGTATCTCGATTAGCTTCCGCTTCAAACTTATCTTTCGAGCAAGCCAAATCTTTACACTCGGGGAATACGCGCATATTCACCACGACTTGTTTACCATCTTGAGATAACTTAAAGCCTTCTACATCTAGCGGGAAATCAGTAACCTGAGTCGCTTCGCCACCATCGAGTGCAAGTTTATACACTTGGCTTGAACCATTACGTGCCGCTAAGAAGTAGATGCTCTTGTCATTAGGCGCAAAAGCGACGCTATGCTCTGTACCCTCGGCACTGGTAAGTTGTTTTGCTTGTGATGTGCTAGAAGTTAGATCTTGAATGTAAAGGTCAGTACTAGCCTCACCTTCTGCATCAATATTTTTCACGGCATAAACAATTTTAGTGCCATCGTTAGACAAAGCTGCCGAATGAAGCTTATTCATTTTAACGAGATCTTGCACAGTGAAAGGTGATTGTGACGCGGCCTGAGCGCTAAAGACGGCTCCAGCCGATGCAAGCGCCATTATGATTGCAGTTTTTTTCATCGTTATAATCTTATTCTTATAGTTAAAGGTAACGTTAAAAGCTTTTAGTGATCAATTTATGATTGTTACTTGTCAGTTACGCAACTTGTACATTTATGGGTTGTTCTGCACATTAGCCAAAATAAATGGCTTAAGCAATACGCCTAAGCCATTCTTAAGGCTAATGGTAAACAAATTAGCCACTCAAAGCTTACAATTCAGCTTTTCTGTTAATTAGCCTTCTAGCTTTACTTTCCAAATAGCAGGCCCGGTTTCGTGAGCATTTACGCCCTCAGCATCTACTGCGACAGTGACAGGCATATCCTTAACATCGAACTCATAGATGGCTTCCATACCAAGATCTTCAAATGCAACCACACGAGCGTGCTTAATCGCTTTAGAGACTAGATACGCAGCGCCGCCAACAGCCATCAAGTAGCAAGATTTATGATTCTTGATCGATTCGACTGTCGCAGGACCGCGTTCAGCCTTACCAATCATCCCCATCAATCCCGTTTTATCGAGCATCAGATCGGTAAACTTGTCCATACGCGTTGCTGTCGTCGGACCCGCAGGGCCAACCACTTCATCACCGACAGGATCGACAGGACCTACGTAGTAGATAAACTTGCCCTTAAAGTCCACCCCGTCAGGTAGCCCTTCACCACTTTCAATCAAGCTTTGAATACGCTTATGCGCAGCATCACGACCCGTTAGCATCTTGCCGTTAAGTAACAAGGTGTCACCACTCTTCCACTGCTGCATCTCTTCTTGAGTAACCGTATTTAGATCGACGCGGCGCACGCTCTCACCCACTTCCCAAGTGATTTCTGGCCAATCTTCCAGTGAAGGAGGGGTTAGATCCGCAGGGCCTGTACCATCTAAGTGGAAATGAACATGACGGGTAGCTGCGCAGTTAGGGATCATCACCACAGGTTTTGATGCAGCATGAGTCGGTGCTGACTTAATCTTAATATCCAGTACCGTAGTCACACCACCTAGACCTTGAGCACCAATACCCAGTTTATTTGCGCGTTCAAAAATATCTAGGCGCAACTTTTCATCAGTCGTTTCTGCGCCGCGAGCCTGAAGCTCATGGATATCGATAGGATCCATTAGGGACTCTTTTGCCATAACAGCCGCTTTCTCAGCGGTGCCACCAATGCCTATGCCAAGCATTCCTGGTGGACACCAACCCGCTCCCATCGTAGGCAGTGTCTTTTCAACCCATGCAGCGATGTCGTCAGAAGGGTTCAACATCACCATTTTCGATTTATTCTCTGAGCCACCACCTTTAGCAGCAATAGCCACTTCAACATGATTACCTGGAACCATTTCAACATGCACAACAGATGGCGTGTTGTCTTTAGTGTTTTTACGTCCACCAGCGGGATCGGCAACAATGGATGCACGCAATGGGTTATCCGGATTGGTATAAGCTCGGCGAACGCCTTCATCAACCATCTCTTGAACGGTTAAATCTGTCTTATCCCATTGCACACCCATGCCAATCTTAACGAAACAGGTCACAATACCCGTATCTTGGCAAAGCGGACGTTTACCTTCGGCCGACATGCGAGAATTGATAAGAATTTGTGCAATCGCGTCCTTAGCGGCAGCGCTTTGTTCACGCTCATAGGCCTCAGCCATAGAATCTACAAAGTCTTTCGGGTGATAATAGGAGATATATTGTAGGGCATCAGCAACGCTTTCAATGAGATCGGCTTGCTTGATTACAGGGACTTCTTTGCTCACAGACACTTCCTTTTTAGCAGACACTTATTAATCGGCTGAAACCACACTGCCACTTGCTAGTGTGAATGACTTCAGTCGCCATTAAAGCTCACGTGTTTTGTTTTTATTACTTGTGTAAGCAATATGATACTCTTTCACGAGTTTTAGTTAAACATCACATTTTAGATAGGGTTAACAGATGAACAAAATGACGCAAAATGCAGTTTTCACAAAGCGTCTTGATTGGAATTTGAGCACAACTCAAGTTTTTGATTATTTTTCGGCTATTCCTTGGTCAATTCTGCTTGACTCAGCCAATGCAGATCACATTGACGCTAGATTTGATGTGATCTGTGCAGAACCTGTAGCCACTATTGTCACTCAGGCCCAATCAACAATTGTGACCCGAACTAAGGACAGAACGCCTCTGTTTAGCCTGTGCAAACAGGCAAGCCACATTCCCCCATTGATGACTCAACAACAAGGGGATCCCTTCGATGTAGTTAAACAAGTCATTAACGAGTATTACCCACAGGCTAAAACCAGTCAGCAGCTATTCTCTGGTGGTGTAATGGGGAGTTTTAACTACGATTTAGCCCGGGGTATCGAAAAGCTACCGACTCTAGCCCACAAAGATATAGCACTAGCAGAAATGAACCTAGGCGTATACGACTGGGCACTCGTATTCGATTATCAGCAGAGATACTGGCAGTTGGTGCATTATCAATCCCAAGAGGCATTAGAATCTGTAGAACTTAGACTTAAAGCGCTCATCTTCGGGTCTCAGCTTGAGCAAAATCACGTCTCAACTGAGTTTAAGCTAACTAGCCAATGGCATAATCAACTGTCTGAGCAGGACTATATAGAAAGGTTTAACAAGGTACAGGAATATCTCCACAGTGGCGATTGCTATCAAATAAACCTAACCCAACGTTTTAGTGCGGACTATAGCGGTAACGAATGGCAGGCTTATAAGACACTACGTCAAACTAACGGAGCACCTTTTTCGGCATTTATTCGTTTAGAGGCCCATGCACTATTATCGATATCGCCTGAGCGTTTTATCCAACATCAAGATGGCAAAATCGAAACCAAACCAATTAAAGGTACTTTACCAAGAGATATAGATGCGAGCCGTGACAGTGCACTTGCTAAACAGTTGAAGCACTCCGAGAAAGATCGCGCCGAAAACTTGATGATAGTCGACCTGCTGCGTAACGATATCGGAAAAGTTGCCGCACCAGGAAGTGTCAGCGTCCCTAAACTATTTGAGGTTGAGAGCTTTCCAGCCGTTCATCATCTTGTGAGCACAGTGACTGCAACCCTTAAAACCGGTCTTTGTCCGACCGACCTATTAAGAGCTTGTTTTCCCGGCGGCTCGATAACTGGCGCACCAAAGATCCGTGCAATGGAGATCATCGAAGAACTTGAACCCTCTAGGAGAAGCATTTATTGTGGTTCTATTGGCTATATAAGCCAAGACGGTAAGATGGATACTAGTATTACAATCCGTACTTTAGTCGCCCAAAGGCATAGCGGTGAAGCAGATAACGGCCTACCGAGTGAAGGCAGGCTTTATTGTTGGGCGGGTGGTGGTATAGTCGCCGACTCCAAAGTGGACGCCGAATATCAAGAGAGTTTTGATAAAGTCAGTCGAATTTTGCCTGTATTATCACAGATGTAATCCAATTCAAAAGTTATTCCCCTACAAGCGACAAGGAGCTTTAATGAAGCTGGCAGAGTTTAGACTCAGGTATAACCTTAATCCTCTGCCAGAGTTGGATCTTATTCAACTGAGTGAAGAGCTTCGTCAAGCTGCGGTGTTAATTGCGCTTTATGAAAGGGAGCAGGAACTCGAGCTGATATTGACCCGTAGGCCAAGCCACCTACGAGCCCATCCTGGACAAATTAGCTTCCCAGGTGGAAAAGTTGAGCGCTCCGATCCCAGTCATCAATTTACAGCATTAAGAGAAGCGGAGGAGGAAATTGGCCTACTTAGCACGAATGTCGAGGTTATCGGTTCCCTTCCAGCACATAAGACCTTCACAGGTTTTGAGATCACCCCTTTTGTCGGCATAGTAAAGCAGCCCTTTAATCCTATTCTTGATCCTGGCGAAGTCGATGAATACTTCACCGTGCCGCTTTCGTTTTTACTCAAGCGATATAATCGCCACACCGAATGTTTTAAGCGTAAGGGAGTGCAATACCCAGTGCACTTTATCCCCTACCAAGACTATTTCATTTGGGGAGCAACTGCAGCGATGATCGATCTACTCTGTAGACAACTCTGCCCCGACTCTCATCTATCACGCTCATAAAGGGAAACATACTCAACGCAGCGGCTACTCACCACTAACCATTTAATGGCAAAGCTCAGGGTTCCTGCTTCTAAACGCTGCTACACGACAAAACGAATATAGAGTCCCGCAGCTAAAGAACAGGTAAATAGAAGTGGAATATTAACCCACCAACCAAAGCGACTATGTTGGGCAACATAAAAGTTAAAACCTAGATTCACAAAGCTCAACCCTGCGCATACCCATATAATGTGCTCCAGCAATACCGTCTGGGTCGGATCCCATTCGAGCCTCACAGCTGCCCCCTTACTCTGGTAATACCCAATAGCCGTATCGGGGCGCGCTTTATCAAAAATCAACAACGCATAAATAGCCAACGACCAGCCTATAATCGATAGCGTTGACAATAGAAATTGGAAAAATTTTGTTCTATTCATGCTTGCCATCCGTAGTTTTTGTCATGATTGTCGTCAGAATAACAATTTAGGCACTAAGATACCCTACTTTCCACTTGAGAAAAGCGTTTATACAGGTAATATAAACCTCCAAATTATTTACAAAAACGTTTCGTTGGAGAACTAAGCAACAATGAGCATTACATCTGTCGCTTCTGTGTTTAAAGGTGACTTTGCGATCGGCTCGCAAATCACAGTACGTGGCTGGGTAAGATCCCGCCGCGATTCTAAAGCTGGGATCTCGTTTCTAGCTGTTTATGACGGTTCATGTTTCGACCCTATTCAGGGTGTTGTACCAAATAATCTAGAAAATTACACCAACGAAGTGTTAAAGCTTACTGCTGGTTGCTCTGTCGTGATGACAGGTGAAGTTGTTGAGTCTCCTGGTCAAGGTCAAGCATTCGAACTGCAAGTGACTAAGATTGAAGTCGCTGGCTGGGTTGAAGATCCAGACACCTACCCAATGGCAGCTAAACGCCACTCAATCGAGCATCTTCGTGAACTTGCTCACCTTCGTCCACGCACCAACATTATTGGCGCGGTTGCACGAGTGCGTAACTGTTTGTCACAAGCTATCCACCGCTTCTACAACGAACAGGGTTATATCTGGGTATCAACACCACTTATCACAGCCTCTGATACTGAAGGCGCTGGTGAGATGTTCCGTGTATCGACGTTAGATCTTGAGAACCTACCACGCACAGATAAAGGCACTGTAGATTACGGTGAAGACTTCTTTGGTAAAGAATCTTTCCTAACTGTATCGGGTCAGCTGAACGCTGAAACTTATGCATGTGCGTTGTCAAAGGTTTATACCTTTGGTCCAACTTTCCGCGCAGAGAACTCAAATACTAGCCGTCACTTGGCTGAGTTTTGGATGGTTGAGCCAGAAGTGGCTTTCGCCGATCTAAACGATGCCGCTAAGCTTGCTGAAGATATGCTGAAGTACTGCTTTAAAGCGGTTCTAGAAGAGCGTCGTGATGACCTCGAGTTTTTCGCGCAACGTGTTGAGAAGACAGCGATTGAGCGTTTAGAGAACTTTGTCACGAGTGATTTCGCCCAGATCGACTATACCGATGCGATTGAGATCCTTAAAGCCTGTGATAAAGACTTTGAGTTTGATGTTGAATGGGGTATCGATTTACATTCTGAGCATGAACGCTACCTTGCAGAAGAGCACTTCAAAGCACCTGTAGTCGTTAAGAACTATCCAAAAGACATTAAGGCATTCTACATGCGCTTAAATGATGATGGAAAAACTGTAGCGGCTATGGACGTTCTTGCCCCAGGTATCGGTGAGATCATCGGCGGTGCACAACGTGAAGAGCGTCTAGATGTTCTTGACGCACGTCTAGCTGAGATGGAACTAAGTAAAGAAGATTACTGGTGGTACCGTGATCTACGTCGTTACGGCACTGTACCGCATGCAGGTTTCGGTCTAGGTTTTGAGCGTTTGGTTTCATATGTAACTGGTGTGTCGAACATCCGTGACGTGATCCCGTTCCCACGTTCACCAAATTCAGCCAACTTCTAAGCAGTTAAGCTTTCAGTTAGTCTGAACTCCAATTTAAAGCCTCTTGCAGAAATGTTAGAGGCTTTTTTATTGGCCATTGAAAATCCAATACTCATTTAATAACTAGGATTAAAACATAGCCATTAGAGAAATTGTGCAGCCAATCCCTATCACTTGATATAAGCCCTAGCATTATCAACATAATAACAACGTCCTAATTAACAAGTTTCAGAACAACTCATAAAATCAGAAGTTTATAAGCGTGTCGTAGTTAAGTTCCTGTTAAACAACCCGCTCGATTTATGTGATGAAAATCACCTTTTCATTTATCCAGGGTCATTTTGACCCGCTTAAAACCCTTTTAATGATCTAGCTCAACTGAGTTACAACTGGTCTGTGTAGTATCCATCAAAGAACTCAAAAGCTTGACTCATATCAATAATCCCCAGCTTTTTGAGGCCTAGACTGTTTTCGTTGAGCAAATTCCTTACAATTACAAAAGGTTTAACCATGGAAACACATGAAGCCCTTTACCAACAAGGTGTGGCGCGAATTGAAGAACTTCGCAAACTACAACCTCGTTCAGGTGAAACGCTACAGCAAAAAATGGAACAAAATGGTATTACTCGTCGCGACTTTATGAAATGGAGCGCTGCAGTTACCGCCATGCTTGCTTTACCGCTACCTTTTAGCACCCTAGTCGCTGAAGCCGCAGAGCTTGCAGACCGAGTCCCGCTCGTTTGGTTGCACATGGCCGAATGTACAGGCTGCAGTGAGTCACTTATTCGTACCGACACACCGAACTTAGACACTCTAATCTTCGATTATGTTTCTCTCGAGTACCATGAAACCCTTATGGCAGCTGCTGGCTGGCAGGCAGAAGAGAACCTTGAGCGTGCACTAGCAGAAGGCAATTACCTTCTTGCTGTAGAGGGCGCCGTACCTACTGCAAATAATGGTGCTTTTTTAACGGTAGGCTGTAAAGGTCACACAGGTCTTCATATCGTTAAGGAAGCTGCAGAAAACGCTGCAGCGATTATCTCTGTTGGAACTTGCGCCGCCTTTGGTGGTATTCAAGCTGCGGCACCGAACCCAACTGGGGCTAAAGGTGTCTATGAAGTGATTGATAGGCCCGTTATTAACTTAGGTGGCTGTCCACCAAGTGAGAAAAATATTGTCGGCACCCTGATGTATTTCATCATGTTTGGCAAGTTACCTGCTCTAGATATGTTCAATCGCCCTAAATGGGCATACGGTGCTCGCGTTCATGATAACTGTGAACGCCGTGGTCGCTTTGATGCGGGTGAGTTTGTTGAAGAGTTTGGCGATCAAGGCGCAAAAGATGGCTACTGTCTTTATAAACTCGGCTGTAAGGGTCCTTACACCTACAACAACTGTCCAACTGAACGATTTAACCACCATACGAGTTGGCCTGTGCTTGCGGGTCATGGCTGTATTGGCTGCTCAGAGCCAAATTTCTGGGATGATATGGCCGATTTCGAAAAACCTTTAGGAAGGCAATTACTGCATGGTCTTGATGCGACCAGTGACACTGTTGGCGCTGTAATTTTAGGTGCTACTGCTGTCGGTATTGGTGCACACGCCGTCGCCAGTATTTTTGCCAAATCTGAAGAGGAATAATCATGAGTAAACGTGTAGTCATAGATCCAATCACTCGTATCGAAGGTCACCTGCGAGTTGAAGTCGAAGTCGACGAAAATAATGTTATTAAAAAAGCCTGGTCATCTTCGACTTTATGGCGCGGCATCGAAGTAATTCTTAAAGGCCGTACACCTATGGATGTTGGCCTAATCGTACAACGTATTTGTGGTGTGTGTACCTATTCACACTATCGCTGTGGTACTGAAGCAGTAGAAAATGCCTTAGGGGTAAAGATCCCACTCAATGCCAAGTACCTTAGAAGCTTGATGCAAACCTCGCTTTATATGCACGACCATATCGTACACTTCTATCACCTTCACGGTTTAGACTGGGTTGATGTCGTTTCTGCTTTGAGCGCCGATCCAGCATTAGCCGCACAAGAAGCGATGAAGTATACCGAGAACCCTATTGCGGCAGGTGAAGGCGATCTACGAGCAGTACAGGAGCGAGTTGCTGGTCTAGTTGAAACCGGTAAACTTGGACCATTTGCTAACGCATACTGGGGCAATGGCACTTATAAGTTCACACCAGAACAAAACCTAATCGCTTTATCACATTACCTTAAAGCACTTGAAATCCAGCGTATCGCCGCTGAAATGCTTGCTATCTTCGGTGGTAAGTCACCTCACCCTCAATCAATCGTTGTTGGTGGCGTCACTTCAGTACGCGACATGTTAAGCCCTGCTCGTTTACAAGAGTGGAAGCAAAAACATGAAACCGTACAAGACTTTATTATTCGCGCTTATAAAGCTGATATCGTGATGGCCGCAGCGGCATTTGGTAATGAGCCGAGTGTACTCGGTGGCGTAAACGTTAAGAACTTCCTTGCAACCGAGGACTTCTTACTAAGTGACGGCCAGTACATGTTTAACCAAGGTGTTATCATGAATGGCGATCTTGCCAACGTCAGTGATCTAGACCCAGACATGATTGCAGAAGATGCGACTCACGCTTGGTACAAAGCTGATGCGCCGCAACACCCATATGATGGTACAACAATACCAGACTATACCGGCTTTGTTGAAAGAGACACTGTTTACGGTAAGTTACCGACTGTCGATGGCGACGGCAAGTACACTTGGGTTAAGTCACCACGTTACAACGGTGAACCGGTCGAAGTAGGTCCTCTAGCGAGCTTACTTGTGAGCTACGCTCGTGGTAATCAAGTCGTAGTCGACTCGGTAAATGGTTTACTTGAAGCGACAGGTCTACCCGTTGAAGCACTCTTTACCACATTGGGCCGCACCGCAGCACGTATGTTACAAACCGTTATCGTTGCCGAAGAAGGTCTTAAAACTTTCGATGCAATGCTAGTCAACATGCAATCGGATGAAGCGACTTACACTAAGCCTGAGATTGACTCAAGTAAAGAATATATCGGTCACGCCATGATTGAAGCGCCGCGAGGCATGCTCAGTCACTGGATCCGAATCAAAGGTGGGCTAGTAGAGAACTACCAAGCTGTCGTGCCGACAACGTGGAACGCAGGCCCTGTTGATGCCCAAGGAAAAATGGGGCCATATGAAGCATCTCTTATCGGCTTAAAGCTTGAAGATCCAACTAAGCCTTTAGAAGTTATCCGCATAATTCACTCTTTTGATCCTTGTATGGCGTGTGCAGTGCACGTTATGGACTACAAGGGACAAAACCTAGGTGAATTCAAAATTGATCCCAACGGATTCTAATCAAGGGGGATAACATGGCTACTCAATCTGAGTGCTATCAAAGGGAACTGATCTTTGGTGCAGCGATAAGGATATTTCACTGGCTAAGAGCCTTAGCCATTCTTGTATTGATAGTAACTGGGTTTTATATCGCGTGGCCTTTCTTGGTCGCGCCAGATAACTCAGATGTATTGGTACAGGGCTATATTCGAGCTGCTCATCAGATCTTCGGATTTGTTTTAATCGCAATCACTGTGGTGCGCGCTTACCTGTTCTTTTTCGGTAAGAGTGATATTGAACGCCGCTCTTTTAAAGATGTTATGAGTCTTAAGAGTTGGATTACTCAGCTTAAGTCTTATCTATGGATGGGACATTTAGACAAAGCTGGGGTATATGGTCCGCTACAGTTCGTGACTTACTTTGCAATATCTGTCGTTGCGCTTTTGATCTGCGTTACAGGCTTAGTCTTGTATGCCAATGTATACCACGAAGGTATTGGTGGACTAATTGCGCCAGTGGCTAATTGGATCACGGCAATGATGGGTGGATTAGCACCGGTTCGGATCTGGCACCACTACCTTACCTGGGTATTTATCATCTTTGTGGTAATACACGTGTATATGGCAGTTTGGTCTGGTATTCGCTTTAAACATAACTCCGTTGACTCTATCGTCTCTGGTTATGATTACCATAAGAAAAAATAATAAAAGGAAAACATGAAGATATTGCTACTTGGTATTGGCAATGTCCTGTACGCCGATGAGGGCATCGGCGTACATTTCGTCAATTACATCCAAGAAAACTACAGCTTCCACCATCCAATCGATCAGCTTGATATGCTTGATGGTGGAACACTTGCCCAAGGTCTTATCCCAACACTTTGTCATTACGACTACCTCATCGTCGTTGATACCGTCAACGCTAATGGTGTCGCTCCAGGAGAAGTCTATTTCTTTGACTTCGACAAGGCCCCCGCCGAAATTGATTGGCAAGGCAGTGCCCATGAAGTCGAGATGTTACAAACACTAATCATGATGGAGATGGTCGGAGATAGACCAAAAACCTTCGTTCTAGGTGTTACCCCAACGGTTCTTGAACCTATGACGCTTGGTTTAACCGAGCAGATCTTGGCCGCTGTGCCTTTGATGGAAAAGACACTACTGAATCACTTTGACTCTTTAGGCTTTACTCACCAACGTATTGCAAACATTGATATTAACAGTCTCATTCCCGACTCATACAAACGTGGCTTAACTTTAGATGAAGAATATTAGATTTGAGTTTAATTGTACCCGCGATGTGCCTTTTTATGGGCACCTGTGCAATCAGTACCTGCAAAACGAACAATTTGATGTAACGATTGGTAAAAAAGATAACCTTTACTACATAGAGGCCTTAGGTGAGCAAGCACAGCTTGAACAACTCGCCGATGCGATAGCTAATGACTTTTTAATTTCAACTTGGTTAGTAAAACCACAGATAAAAGCCATCGAAGAGCCTATCGGGAGAAAAAAATTACTTCCAGTTGAGGCTCTAGAAATCGAGTACTGTCAGCATTGCCAACCACAACTTGGGGATAATCAAGCCAAGCACTTTGGTGACATTGGATTTAACTGCCCCTGCTGTCAGGCTCATACTCGTATATCGACTGCTGAGCAAGCCATCTCATTAGCCGACGCTAGAGCACTGGTTAAACAGCTTGATACGCTAGGCTCAATTCAGCTACCTCAGGATAAAGATAAAACGGGCCCGATTATCAGTTTCCACCCCATAGAAAATCAACCGCCCGAAAACCGCCACCAGTTGGTGATCTGTAATCCTAATAATCTTCACGCGCACTTTTCAGTCAACGATAGCCAAATACTCGCACTTTCAAGCATAGAAAAGCCGTTTATTAGAGCAAGGTCTATCAATAACCATCCAAGACTGAAACAACCGCTATATGAAATTAGCTTTGCAAATTCACGTTTGTTATTGGTGATCTGCGAAATTCTTAGGCAGCAAGGTACCGATTATATCTATATCGCAAATGCCCAAAACCCCAGAATTACCATGATAGATGCAAAATGGTCATTGATTGCAACGCCGCCAACTCCTCATAAGGTCCTGATTGAAGCCGCACGACAACCGTTACACGATGATGCCAAGGCTGGAAGTTATCAAGCAAGATGGGCAAGCAAGCAAATTGAGATCTTAACTAACAAACAAGCTGACAATGAAGTCGAGCCGATTAATAGTGCTGCTAGCTGCGCACTACATGGCGCGACAATCGGTGACAATAAACCTAAGAACGTCGCTGCTTTATACTTTAGCCGCTCCAATAAGACGCAGATAGTGACCTTGGATGGTAAACAGCAACTAGAGCTATTTTTCGAGTTTCCAAACTTACCAGACAACGGTTATGACATAGTTCATCAGCTTGAGCTCTCACCTCAAAAGAATTTACTGGATAAATTTAAGGCTCATTACCCCGATGATTATCTGAAGCTTTTATCCTTAAAGCTTGCGCAGCCAACCGATAATATCGAAACACTTTGGGCGATCTCGGCGATCTTCCTCGGTGCCGCCAGCAAAATAGATGAGCCAAGAGACTTAAGCAAAACTGAACTTTGCGATTTTGTTGTCGCACGAGCTATGTGCCATAAAGGGGCTAATGCACCTAGAGTCGATTTCCCGTTAACGCGGGGCGAAGCCTTTAGAAGCCTAAACTGGTGTAAAACATTAGGTACTATTATCAGTTTCAGACTCGCCGAAGAGGAAAACATCGATAAACTTGCCTTTGGTATGCACGACTCCTTTGCTGATTATCTGTGTAACTGGATTGAGCACCTTGATCAAAATATCAGTATTAAGTCAGTCGTTATCGCTGGAGATAGCTTTGCCAATGAGATCTTAGCACAACGAGTTGCTCTACGGCTCGGTAAAAACTTTGCCCTCAACACCAATCTACAAATGGATCTAGATGGCTTAAATATCGCAGCGGGTGCTTTATACCTTAAGCAGCGTAGACACTAACTAGCTGTGCTAGCATATATGACTAAAAATCTGACAAATTGTCGTTTACAGCTAAAGATCACCGGCATCGTTCAAGGTGTCGGTTTTCGACCTTTTGTATATCGGTTGGCCCATGAGCTCAACCTAACCGGAAACGTACTAAATAATAGTGAAGGAGTAACAATAGAGGCTCAGGGGCACCCTGCCGAACTTGCTCTGTTTGAAGCGGCGTTTAGGAAGCAGCCGCCTCCTCTCGCTCGCATTGACAGTATTGAGGTCACGCCACTACCTATAATGGATGATTGTGGTCTGTTTAGTATTGTACATAGCGAAAAAGAGAGTCTTGCCGTTGTGGCCGTTTCGTCCGATAAATGTACCTGTGATGACTGCTTTAACGATATCGCCAATATTAATGACCGCCATTTTCGATACCCGTTCACCAATTGCACTAATTGTGGACCAAGGTATTCACTGATCAATGCCCTGCCCTATGACAGACCCAATACTGCCATGGCAGACTTTGATATGTGTCCTGAATGCAAGTCAGCCTATTTAGACCCAATGGACAGACGTTACCATGCCCAGCCCGTCAGTTGTCCAGATTGCGGTCCACAATTAAGCTTTAAACAAGCCGATCTGACGCTAGTCAGCAGCAAAGAAAGCGCGCTTGAAGATGCGATAGAGGCATTATTAAACGGGAAAATACTTGCCATTAAAGGTATAGGTGGATTTCACCTCGTTTGCGATGCCACAAACGATAGCTGCGTGAGTCTAATGCGCCAGCGAAAGAGCCGCCCGGCTAAGCCATTTGCGGTGATGGTTGAAAATATTGAGGCTGCTAAAAAGCTCGTTACAGGCAGCACGGCAGAATGGCAAGTCCTCAGCAGCGCCGAGCGCCCTATAACCTTGATGCGCAAAATCGATGCTCACAATGTCGAGCCATCACTTAGTCAGCTTGTTGCACCTAGAATCGACAGACTTGGGATCTTTCTTCCCTATACGCCTTTGCACCAACTCTTATTAAATGGCGTAAAACGCCCCTTAGTCATGACAAGTGCAAACCTCTCCGGCGAACCTATCATCACCGATAGCGTGGCAATCAATAGCAAACTGAGTCATGTTATCGACAATATCCTCGATCACAACCGTCCGATATTGAATGGCTGTGACGACAGCGTTGTACAAGTTATAAACGATAATCTACAGGTGCTTCGTTTAGCACGAGGTTATGCGCCGCTATCTTTCTATAGCGAGCAAGCATTAAATGAAAGCATTCTTGCTGTTGGTGCCCAACAGAAAAACAGTATCTGTTTCGGTTTTAATCATAACCTGTTTCTTAGTCCTCATATTGGCGATCTCGTGTCGATTGAGGCTGAGGAGTATTTCCATCACACCCTAAATACTTTTTCAAGATTATATGGATTCGATGCCAACTGCCTTATCCATGATAACCATCCCGACTACGCAACTAGTCGCTGGGCCCAATCCCAAGATGTAAAAAGGACTGCAGCAATTCAGCATCACTATGCGCATGTGTTAAGTGTGATGGCAGCCAATAAGATCACCACCCCCGTGCTGGGTTTTAGTTTTGATGGTACGGGATTAGGCGATGATAAAACACTTTGGGGCGGAGAACTTTTGAGCTGTGATGTTCACAAATATCAGCGTCTTTGCCACTTGAGTACCTTTGCATTGATTGGCGGTGAACAAGCGATTAAGCAACCGGTAAGGCTCTTACTTGCCATTTTGCTTGAAAAATATTCACCAGAGCAGATCAAGCTACTCGATATTCCGGCGCTAAAAACGCTGTCACCGACGATGTTTAATAATTTAGTTAAGCTTTGGCAGGCGAAGACAAGTATTAAAACCTCATCAATCGGAAGATTGTTTGATGCGGTAGCAGTGGCTCTAGGGATGATTAGTGATACTCAGTATGAAGGCGAAGCCGGGATCTTAATTGAAACCGCAGCCAACTCAGTGAACACGATTTATAAACCGAATTTTTTTGAAAGCCATTCTAAGCTTCAACCGCTACACAGCAAA
The DNA here is from genome assembly GCF_016765635.1 of Shewanella schlegeliana. Lineage (GTDB taxonomy): Bacteria > Pseudomonadota > Gammaproteobacteria > Enterobacterales > Shewanellaceae > Shewanella > Shewanella schlegeliana. Next base: position 166,439 of record NZ_JAESVD010000006.1, on the reverse strand, counting down.
GCCCGTGAAACTATAGCAGAGCACGATGAGTCAATTAGGTTTGTAATCAAGCTGACAAATGGGCAATGGGACTCCTCAGATCTGCTATGCCAAATCGTAGAGCAAATGACCTTGAAACCGCCCACTCCTCAACGTGTGGCACTCATTTCCAAAGCGTTTATGGATGCTCTATGCGATATGGTTTGTCAAAGCGTTAAAGCTCATTTAGAAACACCAATCGTACTTTGCGGCGGGGTATTTCAGAATCGGTATTTACTTGAGCGCTGTGAGAAACAACTTACCGCACAAGGAAATCAGCTGCTTTCGAGTCATAAGGTACCGATAAACGATGCTGGCATTGCACTCGGCCAATTATGGTATGCAATGCACAACAAACATGTGTGACAAACATCACCAAACAACAAACACAAATCTGATTTGCATCAAGGCCGATACAATCGTCCTAAGTGACAATCATTAAAACGATAAAAAAACGGAGTTACCTATGTGCCAAGACTGTGGTTGTTCGATCACTCGTCATGATCATCTTTTAAGTTCAGGTCATTCGCATTCTAAAACTGACGATAATATCGCTAGCAACCCTCAACTCAATGACAAAAAGACCCTATCCATCATTCATAAAATTTTGGATAAGAACGATATTGAGGCGCAGCATAACCGAGCGCACTTTGATGCTAAAGGCATCAAAGCATTTAACTTGATGAGTAGTCCTGGTAGCGGAAAAACCACGTTACTTGAGCATTTACATCAATATACCGACCTCAAATATGCGGTTATCGAAGGAGATCTTGAGACCTCCCGAGATGCAGACAGACTAAAGGCAAAAGGCATCGATGCCTATCAGATCCAAACTGGTGCAGCTTGCCACTTAGATGCCTTCATGGTGCACAGCGCCCTTCATCATATTAACTTAGACCCGATTGATATCTGCTTCGTCGAAAACGTCGGTAACTTAGTTTGCCCAGCAAGTTACGATGTGGGCACCCATAAGAATATCGTGTTGCTTTCTGTACCAGAGGGGGACGACAAAATTGAGAAGTATCCGGTGATGTTCCGCCGTGCGGACTTAGTTTTGATCACCAAGTCTGATCTCATGCCCTACTTTGACTTCAGCATGGAAGAGTCCCGTGCTCAGCTAAAGAAACTAAACCCTAATGTTGAGCTATTAGAGGTATCAGTTAAAGATCCTCAATCCCTAATCAAAGTGGCTGACTGGTTGCTTCAACAAGCAGGAGTCCGCGCCTAATGTGTCTTTCTATTCCATCACAAGTTATTGCGCTACATGAAGATGAGCAGGCGGTAACCGTCGATACTATGGGCGTCAAACGTAAGGTCAGCAGTCACCTAATGGCAGATGCATTAGAAATTGGTGACTATGTTCTGATCCATATTGGTTTCGTTATGAATAAAATTGATAAAGCCGACGCTATGGAAAGTTTAGCTCTGTATCGAGAAATTGTGGAAAAACTCGAACAAGAACAGCAGGAGTCTTAATGATAGCCCTAACAGAGCTTTACAAAGGATTCAGAGATCCCGAGGTCATTCGCTCTTTAGCCAAAGAGATAGCTAACTATGCAAGTTTGGTTGACGGCAGTGTTAATATTATGGAGGTGTGCGGCGGACATACTCACACCATCATGAAGTATGGGTTAAATCAGCTATTGCCCGATAATATCGACTTTATTCATGGTCCGGGCTGCCCAGTTTGCATCATGCCAAAAGAGCGAATCGATCATGCTGCTGCTCTGGCAAGTTTACCTAATACGATTTTGGTAACCCTAGGCGACATGATCCGTGTTCCAGGTTCTAAAGGCAGTTTGGCAAACTATCGTGCAAATGGCTGTGATATCAGACCTATTTATGACCCTCTAGATACCTTACAGATCGCTATCGATAACCCCAATAAAACGGTTGTTTTCTTTGCGATAGGTTTCGAAACTTCCACCCCGATGACCGCAGTGCTTATCGATCAAGCCGAGCAACGACAGATTAATAATCTGGTATTTCATATCAATCACGTTCTGGTACCGCCTGCGATTGATGCCGTGATGGCCGACCCGAATGTAAAGGTGAACGCCTTTATTGGTCCTGCACATGTTAGCGTGATCAGTGGCGCGAAGGTCTACCGCCCAGCCGTGACCGATTACAATACTCCGGTCGTGGTTTCAGGGTTTGAACCAGTGGATGTCATGCAGTCTATTTTAATGATTGTAAAACAAAAAGCAGCATCGAAGGCAGAACTGGAAAATCAGTACAGCCGATCTGTATCGGAAGATGGCAATCTTGCGGCCCAAAAAATGGTTAACCGTTATTTCAAAGTAAGAGACAATTTCCGCTGGCGCGGTCTTGGTCCAATCCCCTCTTCTGCATTGATGTTAAGAGAGGAATATGCCCATCGAGATGCTGAACTTGTTTTTGCTGCCCATCTTCCAACTGATGAAATTGACGATCATAAAGCCTGCCAGTGTGGCGACATTCTTCGAGGTTTATGCAAACCCAAAGACTGTAAGGTATTTGGACGTGGCTGTACCCCTGAAACCCCATTAGGCAGCTGTATGGTCAGCTCAGAAGGTGCTTGTAACGCCTACTACCGCTATAACGGAGTCACAGAATGAATCAAACCATTTCCAAGAAAGTCGTACAGCTCAGTCATGGCGGCGGCGGTAAAGAGATGAACCACCTGATTAAAGACCTGTTCTTTAAAGCGTTCGATAATCCCATTTTACGAAGTGAAGAAGATGCCGCGGTCTTACATTTTAACGGCGATGTCGCCTTTACTACCGACTCCTTTACTGTAGCACCACTATTCTTCTCTGGTGGCGACATCGGTAAGCTTTCTATAGCTGGAACCGTTAACGACTTGGCGATGATGGCCGCAGAACCACAGTATCTCAGTTGTAGCTTTATTATCGAAGAGGGCTTTGAGATTGCCAAGTTAAAAACTATCGTCGAAAGCATGGCAAAGGAGCTGAAACAGTCCGGTGCAAGGATTGTTTGCGGAGACACTAAGGTGGTTCCACGAGGCTGTGCCGACGGGCTCTTCATCAATACCACTGGTGTGGGTCGGATTTTACAAAAAGGTATATCGGTAAAAAGCGTAACCGATGATGATGTCATCATCGTCTCTCGTGACATCGGTCGCCACGGCGCCGCAATTTTGATGGCGCGAGAAGGCCTGACGCTAGACTCTGAGCTGACAAGTGACTGCGCTACGCTTTGGCCTATTGTCGAGCAACTCATTGCTGCCAACATCGAAATCCACGCAATGAGAGACGCAACCCGTGGTGGATTATCTGCGGTTCTTAATGAGTGGGCTCTGGCATCTGATGTTGAGATTAATGTTCATGAGGAAGCGATCCCTGTCTGCGATGAAGTAAGAGGCTTATGTGAGCTTTATGGCTTCGAGCCGTTTGATCTCGCTAATGAGGGTACCTTTATCCTTGCTGTACCGAAGAAGAGTGCCGATGCAACATTAGAGATTATGAAGCGTTTTTGCCACTGCGAGCAAGCAGCCATAATTGGAGATGTAAATCAGAACCGAAAAGGAAAAGTGATCCTAAACACTCCTTGGGGAAGTACTCGATATTTAGACTTACCTCAGGGTGAGTTACTGCCGAGGATCTGCTAGTGCACGAATACTCCATTGTTACTGCATTAATCGAAGAATGTGAACGTCATGCTCAGGCGAATAACGCTATTAAGATAAGTCGAGTTGAGATAAAACTTGGGATCTTAAGTGGTGTAGAGCCAGAGCTACTCAAGACGGCTTTTGAAACCTTCAAGTTAGAAGGGATCTGCCGTGAAGCCGAGCTCGTGATGAATATCCAACCATTAATACTTATGTGTTTGGACTGTGGGCAGAGCACAGAACATAGTGAACGAAGTGTCATTTGCAGTCACTGTCAAAGTGGCCAAACGAAAGTACTAGACGGTGAAGATATGCTGTTAATGCAACTTGAGTTGGAGCAAGCTTAACGACGATAACTTAATAAGCCCTACTTGTCATATTGTAGGGCTTATTATTGCAGAGCATTGTGTTGCCAAGATTGACATTAACACAGGGTTATTTCCCAACTTGATAATCAATAACCCGCATGCTGAAATTCATCAGAAATCTCAGCTTTAGCTCTCCTTAAGTTTTTCTGAGCTTGTTCAAAATAACTAGGCGATGTATCTATTGCTCGCTCAAACAGCGCAATAGCCTTTTCATACTGCCCTTCTAGCATTAAGAAGTAACCTAAATCATTTAATGCTTCAGCCGGAGACATGGTTCGTTCAAATGTGGCTAGTGCACGTTTATACAAACCTTTACGTACATAGACTAGCCCCAAATTAGTCCAAGCTCGATCAAAGTTTGAATCTTGGCGAATTGCTTGGCGCAAATACTTTTCTGCCATGCTTAGTTCACCCGTTAGGTAATATGAATAACCCAAATTGGTAATAAGTACTGGGGAATGAGGCTGAAGCTCCAATATTAACTTGAAGTACTCTCTGGCTTGTTGATGGTTATTCTCGACATCCTCCAATATGGCTATAGCATTATAAACTCGTGCTGGTGAGTCTTGATCTGGTACCAAAAATTCTCTCATAACCTGCTTATTTTCCAGTTGTTCGAGTCTGTATTGATCTAGCTCTATCGCCTTCTCTAAGTATAAACGTGCTTCCCTGTACTGTCGTTTATCCATGCTGATGACCCCAAGATCTGCATGAACCCTCATTAGATTAGGATCAAGACTAAGCGCTTCATTATACGCTCTAAAAGCAATATCAATATTACCTCTCATAGTATGAATGCGGCCTATCTGATAAAAGGTTTCCGCATTTTTAGCATTAAAGTCTAACGCTTGGATATAAGCATATAATGCCTTTTCAAGGTTGCCGGATTGCTCCTCTGTGCGTGCTTTAGTTAATGCGTCTGCTTCCGTTTTTGGGGCAGAGAAGTCTGATGCTACAGATGAGAGTGTCCCAACATCCAGTAAATCTTGGCGTTCAGGCTCTTTAACCTCTACAGGAGCCTCTTCAGGGGTAGAGCTACAAGCAGTTACAAAAAGCAATATGCCTAGCATTGCTGAGGCTTTAACCAATCCCCAACAGTAAAATTTTAGACCTTTAGTATTAAATGGTATCAATCTTATGCTCATATCCATCCCCTATATGTCCTTCAATCTAGCGCTTAAAACGCTTGTCCCCATACTTTCATTACTTTTAATACCGCAGGGCCTACAGCAACGATAAAGAACGAAGGCCAGATACAACACATCATTGGAAATATCATTTTCACCGCAAGCTTTGCGGCTTGCTCTTCGGCCGCTTGTAATCGCTTATTACGATATTCATCTGAAAATACTCTTAGCGTTTCAGCAATCCCCGTACCCAAGCGCATACTCTGAGAAATTGCTGAATTGAGCCCCTTAATATCTTCTAGACCTGTTCTATCGGTAAACTCCTGTAGCGCGACCTTAATGGTTAAGCCCGCTCTCACCTTACTACATACTAAATCCAGTTCACTAGCCAAGTTCGGGTGGCTGAATGCCAACTCCTTAGCAACCCTCTGCATAGCCGCCATTAAACCAAGACCTGCCTCACAACAAACAACGAGTAAGTCTAAGGCATCAGGAAACCCGACTCTAAGACGGCGCATACGACGATTTGCTAAAGACTGCAATACGATTGATGGAATAATAAATGCGCCACCAATAAATAAGCAAAAGATGTAAATTGTCCAAATACCCGAAATATTAGGAAACAGATTCAAAACCACCAAAGAAATAATGGATCCGAGCAAGATAAGAAGCAGGCGCGAAGCGTTAAAAACTGCGAGAGCATTTTGAGAGTGGAATCCAGCATGAATAAGTAGGCGTCTTGTTTCATGATTAGAAAAGTTGAGGAATGGCTTCTTAGCCATTTCGTCTATGCCATGCTCCAAAGTGCCAGTCACATCTTGAGTTACTGGTTTTTCCTCATCATTAAGTGATTTCAACCTTTTTCTAATAGGAGAGTAGACACCGCTAATCAAGTAAGAAACAGATATTGCAAGGGTAACTCCGGCAATCGCAGCAACGGTGTAAATAGCCCATTCAACATGTTGAGGATCATCAAACCACTGACCAAATAAACCAATTAGATAGTCCATATTACATATCTATCCTTATTAACTTACTAATCCACATGCCACCGATAAACATTCCGATAGCCCCCCAAATCAGCAACTGATTACCCTCTTCTGTACCGGTTAGCTCACCAACATAACCTGGTGTTTGAATATAAATAACAGCGAAAAGCACAAACGGCAGTAAGATAAGGATCCATGCAGACAAACGCCCTTCGGCTGAGAGTGTTCTCACTCTGCGCCTAAACGTAAAACGCAGTCGAATGACTCTTGCCAGGTTGTTAATATTTTCAGCTAAATTACCGCCAGTCTCTTTTTGAACCATAACCGCGCTAGCGAAAGCCATGGCTGAAACACTGGGCACCCGCTCAATAAACCCTAAGAGTGCTCTTTTCGTATCTTTACTGTAGTTAATGTTAGCGAACATTAAGCTAAATTCCTTCGCAAGCGGCCCCTCCATCTCTTCGGTGACTAACTTAACTGCATCAGAGAATGAATAACCAGCTTGGAGAGCACGGCGCAATACATCTAAAGCATCAGGAAAACTTTCCTCAATTTTATCCATTCGCTTCGCTGTATCGCGGTTTAACTTAAAGTTAAATAGAAAAAGTGTTACCACAAACATAAGAGCTGCTGCGATAGGTTCCGCTAAATAAGCCCAAGCCAAGAATGCAGCAATAGATGCAGATAAAACCGCAAGAAAGATAAATTGATGCCCCATCAATTTGTAATCGGCCAACTCTAATCGATAGCTTAGATTTTCCACAACCTGGAAATGTTCTAACCAACGCCCAATAGGGCCTAATTTCCCTAAACGGCTCTTACGAAGTAATGACGTTTCATAGGTAATATCACCGGACTCTTCTGATAGCTTCTTTAGGCGCTTGCGCACTAGTGCAGTGTTCGCTCTTTGCGGACTGTAAACAGGTAAAAATAGTGCTTGTGACAAGAATAGAACTGCAACAAACACTAGGCCTAAGAAAATAACTTGATTAGAAAACATGTGTCGACTCCCTAAAATTCAGCAAATGGATCGCCACAATTGAAAAGGTGATACGGGAGATCGATACCATGTTGTTTTAGCTTGGTATGGAAACTTGGAATAACTCCTGTCGCCTGAAACTCACCAATAATCATCCCTTCATTATCTAACCCTTTACGAGTAAAGCGGAATATTTCAGACATAGTGATGATATCCCCCTCCATACCATTAATCTCTTGAATGCTGGTGACTCTTCTGCGGCCGTCCTCTTGACGTTCTAACTGCACAACCAAATCAATTGCCGATGCAATCTGGGTTCGTATGTTACTGACGGGCATATCGAAGCCAGCCATACAAACCATATACTCCAGTCTACCCAATGCATCTCTTGGACTGTTAGCGTGCAAAGTCGTTAGAGAACCTTCATGGCCGGTATTCATCGCTGTTAGCATATCGAGGGCCTCTCCACCACGAACCTCACCAATAACGATACGGTCTGGCCTCATTCTCAAGCAGTTTTTAACAAGATCTCGCTGAGTAACTTCTCCTTTTCCTTCAATATTTTGAGGGCGTGTTTCTAAACGTACGGTATGGGGTTGTTGAAGTTGAAGCTCCGCTGAATCCTCGATTGTAACAATGCGCTCATCGCTCGGAATAAATCCAGATAACATATTAAGTAAGGTCGTTTTACCACTACCCGTTCCGCCTGATACCAAGATATTTAGCTTACCTTTAACGCCCCCCTTAAGCAGTTCAATCATAGACTCTGTCACTGAACCAATATCAATAAGCTGTTTTGCATTAAGCTTATCAACGGCAAAACGTCTGATTGAAAGGGATGGGCCATCTAGAGCTAGAGGTGGAATAATTGCATTCACACGCGAACCATCGGCAAGCCTTGCATCCACCATAGGAGATGATTCGTCAATTCTCCTACCCACACTTGAAACAATTCTATCAATAATATTTAAAAGGTGAGCGTCACTGTGAAACTTAATATTGACTGACTCTAACTTACCCCTTCTTTCGATATAAACACGATCATAAGAATTAACAAGAATATCAGATATAGACGGATCCGCTAAAAGCGTCTCTAGCGGGCCAAGTCCTAACACTTCATCGATAATAAGACCGATTAGCCTCTTTCGAGTGGATAGATTAATTGGTAGATTCAAGCCATTTAAAATCTGACCACATATTTCACTTATTTGGATTTTGGCTTGCTCTTTAGAGACTGTCTCAATAAGAGACAAGTCCATCACGCTCAATAACTTATCGTAAAGCGTAACCTTGATATCCTGCTCTTCTTGAGTTAAAGGTTGGAAATCACTTACCCCTTTACTTTCCTGTATTATTTCCATATTAATTCCCTAAAAGACGCTTCCAAAAACTAGGCTTACTATTAGTTTCGTCAGCTTTAACGGGGAGTATTTTGTCCCCTAAAAGTCGAATGTCAGTGACGATCCTTTGTTTTTTTCCAACATCAGTTAACGGTCGTCCAAGGTCGACACACTCATTGGACAACTTATAATCATTAATAACAGTGCTAATACTCGGTATTCCAATTGCTTCTTTGATATCTTCTAATTTTATATTTGAATTTTTATTATATCGATTTACAACAAGATTTATTTTATCTGGAGAAACCCCTAATCTTTTCGTCAATTGATTTACCAAATCCTTTGTTTGACGTAAATGCATTATATTTTGTTGAGTCACGATTAAGATTGTCGCGTCTAAAAGAAGATCGCAATTCCAGTACTCCGGACCTCTTGAGAAATCCAAAATGACTTGTTTATAAAAATTACGATATTTCCAAATCAAACCTTTAATCCGACTAAAGTCTACTTCTTTATCTAGTCCAAGTAGTTCAAAAGGTTTGGCTGCAAGTAGGCTTAAATTGCCTTTCTTACTCATAGTACTTTTCAACGCTATTTCATCGAGTTCTTCAATAGAGCCGAGTACATCGCAAACAGAATATTTTGAGTCAAACCCAAGAATATGTGACAAGGTGCCATGGTGTAGATCCATGTCTAATAATGCTAAATCAGCCCCTTCTCTTTGAGATACAACATCCGCCAAGCTTGCTGATATAAAACTGGCACCGGAGCCCGCCTTACCGTTAATAATCGCAATAACAGGAGCTAAATCTGCATTTTGAACAAGGCGGTTTGACACCTTTTCTAACGAGGTAAAAATCTCATTTAAGGGAGAGGTTGAGGGGATAAAATCAATTACATTATATTGAAAAGCCAATCTTAAGATATTCTGCGGAGTATTAAAGCCTATTAATATCGTGTCACAGTCAAAATTTGATGCATATGTTAGTGCTTTGGCAGCTTCAACCTCATCAGAGGGTAATACCAATAGTACCAGGTTAAAGTAGCTTTTTTCTTTTGGTAAGTTCCGCTCATCATAAGAGACGGCCTGCCAGTCTAAGTTTTCGAGCTGATTTAAGTTTTCACTAAACCAAGCAAGAGACTCACTGGCATTAGATAGCACTACAGCACGAACAGGAAATGGTAGACTAAAATGCATAGGCTGCTCTTGCTGTTGATTATCGTTCGAGACACATAGCTCTAGCGGCTTATCCATTATGCTACTTACCTCCCTTTTTAAACACGTCTATATTTACTATAGACAATAATCCCTAGGGTATTTATTTATTTGGTTATATTTTTAATCACAAGCTGCAGTCAGTTGTTCCTCCTTGAAATATACCAAGACTCTCCCTAGGAAGTGTTGTGGTAAAAGTAGGGGAATTAATCGTGCGATATAAACCAGGCACAAGAAACTGATGGTTATAACCTATGATTTCGGCTCTTACTAGATCGATGTCTATTCCTGTAGCAGGCGTTCCATCAAAAGCCAAATAGCTAATACTTAGGTTACTTGCGCTTAAATTAGGCAAAATAGAGGCATCATTAAACAGAGCTCTAGAGTTTATATCGCTATCAACTTGACATACTACAGCTAACCTTGCGGCTCTTCTCGAAGCCTCATGGAGTACATTGTAGGTAAATAATAGACGTCCAAACTCTATTGCAGCGAAAAGTACAACAAAAAATATCCCCGCAACAAATGTAAATTCAACAGCATAAACTCCCTTTTGCTTTTTCATAAGGCCGTTACCGCATAGGAGGCATTTAAATTAAAAGTAAGATCTATGCCCTCTCCAAAAGAAAGTGTCGATAACTTATCGGTAAATAATGGTTGCCAGTCATAACTTACCTGTATTACTAATATACCGCTATCTGCAGGAAACTCTGTCACAGTGATATCAGTGCTTGCCAATCCAGATAGATTTGAAGTTGTGTTTAGTGTATCTCCACTTAACAACATGCGTTTCATATTACTTATACAAAAATCGCAATTTTCATCAGATAAAACATCCGGTAAATTACCTGTTGTATCGACGATTGCTGCATTTGAAATAAAACGCCCCGCACTGCGTGCCATTCGAGTTAATTCGCTATACTGGTAAAGTATTCGACCAAATTCTACTGTAACGAAGATAAGCAGCAGAAGAATCGGTAAAACAAGTGTAAATTCTATGGCTGCAATTCCGTTCTGTTTTTTAAAATTCATAAGACCACCTATGAATCAGGACTATCAGGATCACGATAGAGTACAATTGTGAAGTTATCACTCTCGAAATCAGGGTCTAACGAAGCATTCCCAGAAGAGCCACACTCAGAAATATACTCTCCGATGATAATCGATGTATTTCCCTCGTGCGCTACAGTCTGCGTTAAGAAAAAGCAGCCAATAGCTTTAACCTCTACAACATTTTTACCATTAATCTTTCCGGTACAATCTCCAATAACAACCGGCAACTTTCTCCTATCGGCCTTGTTATATGCTGACGCGTCTAAAATATTTCCAGTTTTACAGTGTTGAGTATGCGAAACAGGGTTTTCGTTAATATCCTGCCCGTAATAAGCCGCATAGCTATAATACTCTGCTGCTGGGTTAGTGATATTGGCCTCTTCATCGACCAATAACCTATCTCCCTGGCAAGTATTAATGTCTCTAGGGTGATCGAGTGAATTCAATTGATTACCGTTTGGCCACTCACCAAAACGCGTATTAAGTCCATCTGAAACTGGGCCAACTTTATTTCCTGGCTCTGTTGGTATCTGCTGATCAACACTGACGCATGCTCCAGGAGAGAACTCTCCGGCAAGCCCCTCTTCAATACTTTTACCACCAGAGCCACCAAGATCGAGTAGCTGAAAATTACCAGGCCCTAAGGTTACATCGGGATCTGTAGGGTTTTGTTTGGAGCCAATTTTCATGACATGTAGGCCACCGTGAGCCATTCCGTAATCGTCGGGTTTTGTCATATCACCACAAACTAATAAGGGAACCACTTTATTCAAACACTCGATATCGGTACTGCGTCCCGCAACAGCAGAAGCACGAACTTTTTTATCAAAATTCATAATTTGCGCTAAAAAGTTATCTAAGCTGATGCCTTCAACTCTCACTCGCACATATTCATAATTGTTATCTGTTCCGGGGACAAACGGGTCAGGTAATGCCGAAAACTCTATCGCTACATGGCTTGTCACTTGAGAAGAGTTGTAGTCTGGTGATGACAAAGTGACTACATCGGCAATTTCACTATTTTCGGCATGACCAAGGTTTTGAGCAAGAATAGCTACGGCAACTTGTCTTGCATCATAAAGCGTTCCACCATCCTGAAGCTTTTTAGCCGCAGATAAAGCTGCTGAGTCGACAGCATTTTGTAACCGACCTTTGTTCAATAACATGTGGCTACTGTCTAATGCTAAGGCTGCCATGGCAACAATCGCAAACAGTCCTATCGTAAACATGACGATAATCGCCCCAGATTGATTTCTTTTAGGACGTCTAAGTTGGACTAATAATCTGAATTTACTCGCCATAACTGTAGCCTCTACAATCTAATTGCCACCCGAGCCAATAGCGGTTATCGAGCCCATATGCCTCGCTTTCTCAGGCTTCGCAGAACTTGCCCGGTAAGACTGCATAACCTCACGCCCATAGTTACCTTCCAGACTAAGTATAATACCGTCGTTACGTTCTGCTGCCCCAGGGTCCAATATCTGTACTTGTTTAATCTGGTAATGACTCTCACCCATTGGGAAGTCGTTGACTTTCGTACAGCCCGTCAAACTAAAAAAAGAAACAACTAAGACTGCAAAGAAAATATTACAGGTACCGTTTATATTTGCTCTCATGAGCCCTACTCCTTTTTTAGATTTAAAGTGAATGACCATATTTTTGCTGAGTTCCTGAATCATCTAATTTTGCATCTGACTCGACAGGCTCATAAGGTGTTTCGCTAGTATCGTCATTCTTTTCTTTGTGAGAGAGTTTTCCTAGTAGGTAAAACTCTACATCGGAAGGCAATACAAAACCGTCAGTAGGTAGGGAAATATCTTTGCGATTAAACGCTCTAACTAGCCTAGGGGTCACTAAAATCACCAGTTCACTCTGACCACTTTGAAAGCTCTTACTCGTGAATAGCTGCCCCAAAACCGGAACATCTCCCAAACCAGGTAATTTATCGATATTTTCTCTAAGTGTGTCACTAATTAAGCCACTGATTGCAATTGTTTGCCCATCAGCTAACTCAACCGTTGTCGCAGTACTTCTTTTTACCAACGATGGTACAACTAACGTCGTTGAGGTATTACCTGAAATCGCAAAACTATTTGCAGTACTAATTTCACTAACCACTACATTTAAATTCAAATTAATTTGACCAGAGTCAAGAACAGTTGGAACAAATTTCACGCCAACACCGTAATCCCTGTACTCGATAGTTGTATTACCATTCTCCCCCGGAACCGGAATAGGAAACTCTCCTCCAGAAAGAAACTGAGCCGATTGACCACTCATTGCGGTAACATTAGGTTCAGCTAAGACTTTAGCTAAACCGTTTTGTTTAGCGACATCTAGCGCAAAATTCATCATTAAATCACCATTGATGTACTGCGCAAATATACCTTTGGCATCGATACCACCTATGCTTCCAGGGTCAAAGCCTCCGCCCCCCCCAACAACACCACCAGATAGGTTAGATCCCTGATTAAATATGAAAAACTTAGAGTCGAACTGTCTAGCTACATTTCTTTGTACCTCGGCGACAACGACTTCAAGCATGACCTGATGATCTCCACCTATCGTCATCATATTGAGCACTTTACTCGGTGCGCGACCTCCAGCAGCAGCTTCAGCGTAGCCCTGAGCAAGTTCAACAGCAGTATTCATTTTTTGAAGATTAGATGCCTGACCACTTAATAACAGTTGTCCTTGAGAGGTTTGTACGCCTAACTTTTCAGTGGGAAGAAATTGATATAGCCTTGTCTTTAAGCCATTCAGATCATGAGTGACCTCAATATCCATCACTCTTGCAAGCTGCTCATTTTTATCCCAAATCATGACATTAGTACTACCTAACTGCTTTCCTAAAATATAAAGCTCGTCATTAGGGAGTAACTTAATATCGGCAATACTAGGGTTGCCGACCGAAACACGATGTACAGGTCCGTTGAGCATTAAAACTCTGGATTTAAAAATAGGGATCCGTTGAACATCTGCTCTCGCCCCAGCTGTTGGGCCTCCTGCATATGCCGTTGACAGTTCTAATAACGCCAATAAACAAACAATCGAAAGGTAACGAAGGAATGACATGTTATTCTCCTTAAAACATGAAACTTTATGCTTGCTATCAACTAATTATTAGTTGTCGACTTTAATCTCTTGCTCATTCATGCCTTTAAGCAAAAGAACTTTTTTTGAACTCGCTTCCGAAACTCTAGCAACGCTTACCGCTTCAGCTTGTTTAACCGGCTCTTCTTTATCTGTTTCAATTGCTTTTTCTTGTATATCGGCAAGCTCTATAACCGCAGTGTCATTAGGGTTACGCAGTGCTAATTGCAAAGAGCCTCGACTCTTAGCAATCATTAGCGTTTCGGCTTGCTCTAGACTTAACTCTAATGTGACTGCTCGAACCAACACCGGCTTATTTTCATCATTTGACGCTTTCTGGTCGATCGCTAAGATTTTTACGTTTGAAAGAACGATGTCGGTTTTTAGCCCTGGCGTTTTAATTATATTGATAATATCGACTCTGTTGCCTGGCAAAAGAAAGCCTGCAACACCAACGACATCGTTAACTCTGATGGTGACTGCCCGCATCGTTGGCGTAATTAAACTCGCTAATGTACTTCCCTCTCCCTTTGGTGTTAACCGCTCCTTACGTAACACCTCTCCCTGATAGAGTCGATGTTTTACAACTTGACCTTCAGCCTGGGTGATTTCTGTAATTGCACCTTCTGGGACAAGGTTTTGAGGAACAGGAGTTAAGGCAAGGTGCTTCCTTTCTATAATGGTTCCTAAGGGCACCTCCGTAACCATGGTAATGACATTGGATGTTGTTCCAACTGTTTCTGCTTTAGTATTTGTTTTGAGCCAGTTTTGTGCAAGATACACAGCGGTAACTCCAAACACTAATGACAAAATGACAAATAAGACTGTTCTATTATTCATTTGTCGCTCCTAATCAAACTCCAAAATTTTATACAAAATATATCGACCAAGAAGAATCAACTAAGGAGGGTGTCACCACAGGTTCAAACTCCATGAAACTTATTTGATCAGACATAATCCCCAACAAATCCCTCGGATAACATGGAATCAGTGGTTTATCGTACCTCTTGTGATACTCAACTAAGAGATACTGAAAAACTTCTTCAGTACAACTTAAACCTAAGTCTTCACAGACTTGAAACCATATTTTTCTATATAACTCCTCATCCAAGGCATCAAAATGAATTTTGTATCCAAGTCGCCTTAAAAAGGCTTCATCTACAAGTTCTTTTGGATCAAGGTTAGTTGAAAATAGAAGAATGAGTTCGAATGGAATTTCAAAATGCTCACCAGATTGTAGACTTAAAAAGTCTCTTCTCTCTTCCATAGGTATGATCCAGCGGTTAAATAACTGTTTCGCACTGATTTTCTGCCTTCCCAAATCATCTAATAACAAAATTCCGTTATTTGCCTTGAGTTGAAGTGGAGCCATATATGTGCGGCTATGACTGTCAAACTGAACCTCTAACATCTCAGCTGTCAATTCACCACCAGTGATCCTTAACGGCCTTTCACACTTTATCCATCTGGGATCATGCCCCTCTGATAGATTCAAACTACTGTTTTCGGCACTGCCTTCTACTTTATGATGTAGCTCTGGG
Source organism: Shewanella schlegeliana (assembly GCF_016765635.1). GTDB lineage: Bacteria > Pseudomonadota > Gammaproteobacteria > Enterobacterales > Shewanellaceae > Shewanella > Shewanella schlegeliana. The sequence continues at coordinate 151,105 of NZ_JAESVD010000006.1, read as the reverse complement.
TCATACACTTGAATTACTTCGTTGCCAATTGCTAAAGCGTAAGGAATTAAAACGCTGTCACCTAGAGTTAAGTTAAGATGGCGACACAAGTAGCTTTTTCCTGTACCAGGAGGCCCATAAATAAGTACTGGTCGACTAGAGTTCATCGCTGGCCCGATCTTAAAGAGAAGGTCTTTAGGCAATACTAAAGCGGATAAGCCGGCCTCTAACATTTCAAAAGTAATCGCTTTGGCCCTGCTAGATTGCTTTCTACAAATATTTGCGTACTGCTTTAATGGCACAGGGGCCAAACCCAAATAGCCATTTCTAGACAAAGCTTGCTTTGCATGTACTTCCCCACCAGCGCTTAGTGCATAACGCATCTGGCCATCAGGGGTTGTTTGTCTATTTTCCACCCAGGCTAAAGATTTTGCAGTATCCAATAACTGTTGGATAATTCCGCCTGTTACACCCACCAAATTAACGAGTTGCTCTCTTGTTAACACTCCAGCGGCTAAAAGATGCTTTGTCACTAAATCGAGAAGTACAGACTCTGACACCCCTGTTTCACTGATTGTTTTCGGACGTGGAGCAAGCTGAGTATCCATTGGCAAAACCGTGTTAATTGAAGCAATAGATTCAGGAGACTGCTCTTCTCTAGTTATATTCATGCGCATATCCTAAGAAAATAGAGAGTGACTAACAGAAGAGTATAAATGTGTAATATCCGGATTCAGTGAACATGCCCACAGCCACCCCATAGCTAAGGCTGGTGCGTAGGGCACTTTTTGCCCTGCGGCCTCACCTACTTCTGGCTTGAAATACGTTCTTAAGTAGAAGCAGTCCCAATATCTTTTCGCTGTTTTAAAACAACCAGAAAATCCCGACTTCCATATTATGAGTAAGGTACTGGTTATTGCTCCAGCAACGATTGCATAGGCAATACTCCACACTAACAATTGTGGCCCCATTAAAGCGCCAATCCCCATCATTAGCTTGATGTCACCAGCCCCTAATATTTTAAAAATAAAGGTTGGAAATAAAATAATAAATGCAAGACTAAACCCAATAAATGAGATCATTAAACCACTTAACTGAGCAAAATAACTATTTATTGAAAACCCACAAAATATTGCCAATAAACATAGCCAATTAGGTATTTTCTCCTTTGTTAAATCCACGATAATCGCTAATATAAAAAATACACCAGCAATGACAACTTGAAGTAACAATTGATAATCAGCCATATTATTCCCTTAACTTTCAGCAAAAGATTACTCACATTGAAAGTGAGCAATCTTTATTCCAACTATTCATCCAAAGTTTAAGGTGCAGTACAATCAGCTGAATTACCATTTACCGCAGAAGCTAGACAATCAATTTTATCCGTAGCATTTGTACCTAAGGTATTAAACGCAGCGATCATGCCACCAACAACTAATCCACCAGCAATCGCATACTCAACAGCAGTCAAACCACTTTCGTCCTCAACAAACTCTTTTAGTAAACTTTTGATATCCATAATTTTATCCACCTATTGTTGTCCTATCTCAAAACTAGCTTTAACAAGTTCGGCTACAGACGCAAAGTTTTTCATTGCTTAAGTAACGCTGTATATAAAGGTAGCAAAGGCAGGGTTAACTCACCATGTGGAATAATTTACTGGTCTATTCATTTGCTATGTCAGCACGTCAATGCCCATCAAATATACAAAAGTATTATTCAATTTATGTCATTGCAGAGACCATTTAACTCAGAATTAGTTTCAATGTCCTTAAATTTGGTAGGGAATAGTTCCTTAATCCATTAGACACTATAAAATTGATATTGGTATCTTTTGTTTTTACAAGCTGACAAAAGGTAAATGCATTGTAAAATCAGACCACTTTATTATTCCATAAAAATCGAGAATGACTATGGTTACAAGAGGAAAACCAAGGAGTTTGATGTTTTTTTGTTACCGTTGGGAATTTTAAAGAATAAAAATAGTTCCAATACTAAATAATCACTCATTTAGCATGTATAAGTTTAATCACTTTCAGATAATACATTAGATAGTATGGACTAAAATCGCTCCATCAATTTATAAACGCTCGATATTTCATATTTAACCCCAAATTGCTTCTCTATGTATAGCTGAATATCACCTCCCGTCAACTTTCTCTTTTCTCCATGATTACTCTTATTGTCGACGTAGCGTTTGAGTTGTATTAGCTGATCTTGGCTTAAAATACTCGGCCTACCGCAATGGGGTTTATCTTTTAATCCCTCAAGGCCACTTGATAGGTAGAGGCTAACCCAACGGTTAACACTCGTGCGGCTAACTTTCAAAAAATCTGCAATTTGGTATCTTGATTTCCCATCTTGAAAATGTAAAACAGCTAACAACTTAAGTTTCATTCTGGCGTTCTTCTCTTTGCGTATGAGCTTGGATAACGCTGCATTATCGTGACAAAAACTATCCATCTTTCCCCCTTATAGCTAATGTGTTAGCTCTTACCTGTAAACGACCAGCTTTATCAATCCAAACTGATTGATAAGACACATTAATAGGTAGTTTACTCGTAAGATTAAAATGCCTTGTTTGTTTGTTTTTTATCGCATTTTTAAATACAAACCTCGTATTTTCAGGTTCTTTACTCATTAAGTAATTTGCAAATAACTCTGGTTGCGAAAGTCTAATACATCCATGACTAAGGGCTCGATTACTTCTTTTAAACAAATGTTTTCCTGGCGTGTCATGAAGAAAAATTGCTTCTGAATTTGGTATTGTAAATCGGTATTTTCCAAGGGCATTTTTCGTGCCGGGTAACTGTACGAGGGCACTGTTCTTTAACTTGTGTTTTAAGCTATTTGAATCCATTCCGCCCACATTATTATCGATGCTATTGCTTGTATAGCTCTTGAATACAAAGTCATTATTTCTGAGATAATTTGGTTGTTTTTCAATATATTTAAAAATATCTTGATAGATTATACTTGCTGGTGGTGTCCAAGAAGGATTCACTGTTATAGCACTTATCGTTGTGTTTAACTCTGGCGTTTTACTGGTAGGTTTCCCCACGATTACCGGCATAACTAACTTCACAACACCGTTTTTTGTAATACGTAAGGTTTGAGCCATTAGATTCACAGAAACATAATCCTTCGTTCCGTCGAACTCTATCAGGGTTTCCTTCAAAGCATTCTGTAGTTGAGCCACTCTTATAGAGGGTTCAGTATTAAGCGCTAGTATTGTTTGGGGTACCAACTTACCATTAACAGTGTGGCCATGCCGTCTTTGAAACAGCTTAAGGCCTTCCTCAATGCTAGGGTCAAAAATACTCTCTCGGTAAACAGGCATAGAATAGGGTGTTATATCTCCAAGCTGCGCTAGTATCCACCTAAGCTTTGCAACCTCTTTCGTTCTTAAACCTAACCTCAGTTCTATAGGAGCTACCGTCGGCCATTGATAGCGCTCTAACGACTTATAGTGCTTGATTAACATCCTTAAACGCTCTACATCATTACGCTCAATTAAAGTCAGGTACTGTTCAGCAGATAAAGATTGATGCTTAAAATCTTCGCCAAAAACATGGTTATCTAATAGCCTTGCCAAACCCGTCTTATTCATAGTCTCATTCACTCTCACTCCTGCACCGAGGTCATAAGCTAACGAACTGAGTTGACGAGAGGCTTCAGAATTATTGGATACCTTATTAAAAGCAGTTTCCGCCCCGACCTGAGCCGAAGTTAGAATGATTAGAAGAGTAACAAGTAAATGATATACAACCCATTTAAGTTTGATTAACAAGTTGACTCCTAATTAACTCAATAAAAGAGTTAACATCCATGAAGCCGAAACAGAAAAAAGAATGAAACGAGTCAATAAACTAAGTTTACGTTTCGGCAAACAACTAATTGTTAGGTTTAGTACAAAAAAAGACGATTAGGCAAGGTGTTAACGTGATTTATTTTGTATTGTTAGGTCGCTGACCCACAACTAAAGCTTCTATTGTAGCCCATAATATATTCAGCTTTTTGCCTACACTCTTCTATACTCAAGCTGACCAGTACTTTAAAAATCGTCTATTGATGCTCTGATGATGTTCTGAAAAGCTAGGATAAATATAATGAAGCGAGGATGGTATAGACTCAGCCCAACATCCGCACTATTAACGATAGGCGTTACAGTTTTATTATTGCTGAACGCAAATGCGATGTATCAGGATTATCTTTACACCAAAGAAATTAGAACAAGTACCCCGTCAGGTTCAAGTTTAGCTGAGCGATATCTTATTCTAGGGGGATGGCCAGCATCAAAAGAGCATGACTTTGTATCATCTGATATCGATTATCCCATCAGAGTAAATAGTAATAACGCTTCACAAAAGGAGCGAGAATGAGCAAAAACCGTGATTCTAATGACTCCAGAGCAAGAGCACTGTTATTAAGGGTATTCTTTAGGACGCTTGCTATTTTAATGTTGTTTACCGTCATATTGTTTAACTTCAAGTCCTCGCTTCAAGTCTATTCGGTAATGTCTCTAGCTTCCACGATGAACAGCCTAGATAGTGATTCTTTAGCTGCTTATGGGCTGCTATACGATATTATATTTTTTTTCTGTGTACTCATCGCCATACACATCATCTGGTCAGGAATTATTACCGTTTCAACCCGTTCTCCTTGGTTTCCTCTAAAGAGCAAAAACCAGAAAGAACTTTACTGGATGCTATTTGTTGTTCTTAACATTACGTGTTTGATTGCAGTTAACTCATACTTTTTCCCAACTTCATTAGTTTCATACTTTAGGCATACGCCTGTCAGCGAACCACTTGTATGGGGAGGTTTAGCAAGCTTTTTAGTTATCAGTTTCTATCGAGGCTTATTCCATTTAACTACAAAATCTGTCGCACTCTGCATTTCTCTGTTATTGATAGCTGGGGTCCTAAGCCCTTTTATCTCAATCAGTCAAACAAGAGCACAAGCTCAAAAAGATCCAAATATTATTATTTTAGGCATTGACGGTCTTAGGCCAGATCATTTGAAATACCTTGGAGCAGACCCTAAAATTGCCCCTAACTTGAACCGCGTACTCGATAGTATGACTGTATACAAGAATGCTTATACGCCTCAGGGACGAACTTACGTTGCTTGGATGAGCCTTCTTACTGGAAAGTATCCGGTTAATAACGGCATTAGGTTTAATTTAGCTCCACCAGAAATGGTCAATAAAACACTTCCGTTTATCGAGCTGTTAAAAGAGCGAGGCTATAACACGACTTATGCAATTGATGAGCGTCGCTTCAACCAAATTGACTCTAGCTATGGCTTTAATAATACAGTAGGTCCAAAGGCTGGTGCAGCAGATGCACTCATATCAGGATTAGGCGATCTCCCCTACCTAAATATACTACTATTGCACCCCTACTCCTCCTATATACTGCCTTATTTATACAATAATAGGGCCTATGGTAAAGCTTACTCGCCTATTGCATTTAATAAGGCAGTAATCGAGAGCCTTGCTCATGAAGCCCCTAACTTTCTTGCCCTACATTATTGTCAATTGCATTGGCCATATACGTCTAAAGACTTTATATCTCAGCCTCTGGAAAACTGGGATGGCAATTACAACCACTATATGTATAAAGAGATGATAAGAAGTGTAGATAAACAGGTGGCAGATCTGTTTGCTCGCTTAAGCCAAGAAGGAATGCTGGACGACGCAATTGTTTATATTATCTCCGATCATGGTGAGAGCTTTAAGCTTCCCACCTTCAAAACTCCTGTCCCACAAAACCTTAAGGCGTTCCCTAAAACGAAGTCTTGGGGTCATGGCACTAATATCTTGGATCAGCAGCAATCCCTTATTCTGCTAGCGCGGGCTGAGTTCAAAAATGGGACTGTAGTTACCCCAGCACAAAAGATTGACGGACTTTATTCGCTGGTGGATATAGTACCTACATTAGTGAGTTCACTAGCTATTTCAAGTACAGGTATTTCAAGTGCATCCGCTTCAAGATTAAATACTGCTAGTTTCGACGGTATAACTCTACCTTGGACTGCAGAACAGGTATCGCATCAAAGATATGTTGTTGTTGAATCTTCTGTCCCGGTAAAGTCCATTAATAAGAGCTTTATTGATAAAAAAGAGGTCATGTCCGAGACGGCTTCAAACTATGAAGTCAGAGATGATGGAAAAGCTTACATGCGCACTAAAAACTACATAGAGCTAATAGCCAAAAAACAGCGGGCAATTTATTTCCAGAATTGGCAATTAAGCTTGTTACCAGATTATGACTCCCCCGTGCTTTTAAACACAGCAACAAATGAAATTTACGACACTGATAATTACCGTGGTGATTTTAATTGGCAGCCTATGATGAGAGCGCTTTGTTCTCAATACAAAGAGGATCCTGGATTTGACCCCCACGCAAGTTGTACAGAATTTATTATTAGCCACAATACTCGAAATTAATGTCTATTTAGTCATAGCGGTAAGAATTTTGTATTTAAGGAAATAGAAGTAAAATCTAGCGTTCAGCCTTACAAGAAAGTTATACAACGAGCAATGTTAATGGAAAATAAACAAATCTGTTAGAAGACTAACAAGAACAAAAATATGTACTACAGTTACCTTAAAGATGATTTTTTCAGGTAACCTTTTGACAAGCAAAGAATTTGATGTCTCTTATGACAAAGAAATTTCCCCCTCTGATGTAGGGAGTGAGCGCCGTAGACTCAGTCAAATACCCGTACTGTCACTGTTACTTGCGTTTGCCGTTGTCGCTCGTATTCATGTGGCCCTATTCTATGAGGTTAACTGGGATGAGTTCTATTACTTATCCTTTGTCTATCAATATGAATCCGGAGCACTCTCTACTCAATTACAGACCTTCCATGTTCACTTCTTTAACTGGCTAAAATGGGTCTCCTCAAACGAAGTCATTCAGATTAAAGCCGCTCGTTTAGTTTTAGTACTATTTCAAATCCTGACTGGTTACTTCATCTATCGCATCGCTCGTCGCTTTGTAAGTACTCCTGCCGCGCTATTTTCTGTACTCTGCTACTTTGCATTTTCTTTTAATATCCGGATGGGCGCGAGCTTTAGGGCCGACCCGTTAACAACCTTCTTCTTAATGAGCAGCCTTACGCTTATTTTATCCCAGAGACTTCAATTTAGACATTTGCTCATTGCAGGTTTATGTATCGCGGTTTCAATACTTATTACCATCAAATCTCTTCTATATCTGCCTACTTTTGGACTCATTGCTTTAGCACTCTACCTAGAAGCACCGATAAAAAGTCGGTTTCTATATAAGCCAATTATTGTATTATCCTGCGCTCTGCTCTCCTTCTACGCTTTATACCTTCTTCATGGCACATTTTTATTATTGCCTAACTCTGAAGTAGCAGCTGAAATCGTTAGTGTAAGTTTCGATAAAACGATCAAAACCAGTACCTTCTTGCCTGGCTTTATCTACTTAAAGTATTCGTTTTTCTACGATTTTTTGTTCTGGTTAACCTTGATATATGGAGTTAAAGTAGCCTATTTCGCTCGCTTACCTCATAGGCAGCTAAGCCAAAGCGATCGACTCATTCTATTAAGTTTCTGCTTACCTCTTTGTACAATTTTTTTCTATCGAAATGCCTTTCCCTATTTCTATTCATTTATGCTCGCTCCGGTAACGGTTTTGTGTGGTGTGGCATGGGATGGATTTAGACTTAATCCTCGAAATAATAGAGAAACGAGTGTAATTACCAGCTGCTTATTACTTTTCATAGCGGTAAGTATTACCTATCACGGATTTTTTATTCCAATGAAGAAAACCTTGCAGACACAACAAAACTTTGTCGAACTGATCCACAGACTTTTCCCTTCGCCTACGAGCTACATAGATTGCTGCTCCATGATCGCTTCATATCCTAAACAAGGTTTTTTTATGAGCAGTTGGGGGATGGAAGCTTATTTGGAAGCTAAGCAACCTGTTTTAAAAAGTGTTATTGCTGTGAAAGAGCCAGCTTTTGTTATCGCCAATAATCGGTTTTTAAACCATTCAAGCGCATCTGAAACGTTCTCTAAGCAATTACATCCAGCAGATCTAGCCGCTTTAAAACAAAATTATATTCCTCACTGGGGAGCGCTTTATGTCGCTGGGAAGCAACTACAATTACGGGCTAGGAACACTCATTTTTCGATTAACATTCCAGGCGAATATACCCTCGAAGCGACTCATCCCATAATCGTTAATGAGCAGAACTTGTCTCCCGGAGAGACACTATTCTTAGTCAAGGGGAATCATATAGCAAAGCCGACTAAACTTAATCAAGAAGTCAGCTTCCGCTGGGGGAATCATTTATATCGACCACCGTTGCAATCCCATTTCCAACCGATTTTCACTGGGTTCTAGCGCTTTAAGTGCCTGACAATATAAAAAGGTATCAAAAGATGAAACTAATTGTGCAAATTCCTTGTTTTAATGAGGCTGAGAATCTAAGTGATGTAATCGATAGCATTCCATTGCAAATATCCGGAATTGATAGCATTGAAATACTCGTTATAGATGATGGCTCAACAGATAACACGTCTGATGTCGCAGGCCAAGCCGGGGCCGATTACATAATAACTAGCACAACGAATAAAGGCTTAGCTCGCTCATTTCACATCGGCATTGAAGAGTGCCTTCGGCAAGGTGCCGATATAATTGTAAACATTGACGGCGATAATCAGTACCGTTCTGCAGACATTCCACTATTGGTTACACCCATCATAAATAAGGAAGCTGACATTACTGTTGGTGATCGCGGAGGATTCAACAACCCCCACTTTTCACTATTGAAGCGCAGCCTTCAGGTCTTTGGAAGCTTTGTCGTCAGATCGATTCTCAAACTAGATATTACAGATGCCGTCAGTGGGTTTCGTGCTATTTCACGTGAGGCAGCAAGACAGATAAATATCGTTTCAGAGTTTAGCTATACCCTTGAAATGTTAGTTCAAGCGAGTGCAAAGCGAATGAGTATAAAGTCTGTACCAATTCAAACAAATCAAAAGCTTCGGGAGTCACGGCTATTTAAATCCATTCCGCAGTTTCTTTACTTATCCGTCACAACCCTGATACGAATGTACACCATGTACCGACCTCTACGGGTATTTCTCTCCTTAGGTTTAATCGCCATCCTAGTCGGAATGCTACCCATTATAAGGTTCGTGTACTTCTACGCTCATGGCAACGGCGATGGGCATATGCAGTCACTCATACTAGGCTCCACACTCATGACATTAGGTGTGATTACACTTTTAGTGGGCTTAATTGCAGACCTGATCAACTTCAACCGTAAATTAACAGAGAAAATGCTTCATAAAATGGAGAGAATGGATGAAAGGGTCATTAAGGTTGAGCAAGAAGTTTCTTCCAAATCTGAAGTTTCCTCTACTTTTACAAAAGAGAGCAAGCAGTCAAATAAGATCGTTAATCAATAATTTTTCGTTTTTTCCCTATATGCAACAGCAATATAAAGGAAGCAGATTGGATAATATAATCTCAGAAACTCACTCCCATAATCCAGTGAAAAAAAGGGTGTTATGCGTTACTTCAAATTATCCAAGGTGGCATGGAGATAGTACTACTCCCTTTGTCCATCATTTAGCCGTTAGCCTAAAGGAGTTCGAATGGGAAGTTGACGTACTTGCGCCTCACTTTATAGGTGCAGCCCGAGAAGAGGTTTACGACGGTGTTTCAGTAAAACGTTTCCGCTACTTGTTACCAGAGAAAGCTCAAACTATATGCTATCAAGGCGGGGCATTAATGAACCTGCAGAAGAATCATTTAAATTATTTAAAATTACCATTATTAGTTATGTGTGAGTGGCTAGCGATCATGAAGTTACTGATGAGTGGTAAATATGACCTTTTGCACTCCCACTGGATCCTTCCTCAAGGCTTCAATGGCGTACTCGCATCTATCCCCTTGAGGATCCCCCATGTCATTACAGTCCATGGTAGCGATGCATTTGCACTAAAAGGAAAGGTGTTATCACAATTCAAGCAATTCTCTTTAACTCATGCTGATGCCGTTACCGTAAACAGTTCTGCGACTCAACAGCAAGTGCTTAGCATTGCACCTAACTTAGCAAACTTGAACTTAATACCTATGGGAGTAACTCGTGCACAACCCACCCCAAATCGATGTGAAGATTTACGCAATAAATATAAGGTAGGGAACGCCCCTTTGCTAATCTTTGTCGGGCGTTTAGTGGACGTAAAAGGGGTAGATGACTTGCTTAATGCTCTATCAATCTTAAAAGCTCAACTTTCAAATATTCGATTACTCATCTTAGGTGAAGGGCCGTTAAGAAGCGCCCTAGAATCCTTAGCCAAGGAGTTAAACCTCGTTGAGAATGTCGTGTTTATGGGGTGGATAGAATCAAATGACATTATCAACTACCTAACCGCAGCCGATATATTTATTGGCCCTTCTAAATCGACTAAAGATGGCAGTGTAGAGGCTCAAGGGATCAGTTTTATAGAAGCGATGCAAGCTGGCACCCCTGTTATCGCGAGCAATGTGGGCGGAATTGTTGATGTCATTCAACATGAGGAAACCGGACTACTCGTCGAACAGGGCAATCCGAAGCAGATAGCCGGTAGCGTATTAAGACTAATTCAAAATAAAGAATTGGAAGCTAAGTTGATTCGAGCCGCAAAAATGAAAGCAGAAAGCTTAACGAGCCTAGGCTCTGCGGAGAAAATCGCTAACGTATTCAACAGCTGTATAAAAACTAACAATGAAAAATTGAATCGGCTGCTAACCCCAAAAAAGACACCGAGTCACTTCAAAGACTAGCCAAGCCTTGCGGCAAAATATCAGAGGAGTTTATGTTGAAGAAAGGATATCACTGGGCAGGAGGGATATTAGTTACAATATGTAGTATTTTCTTCGTCATGTATCTACACGACAATTGGTCACTGCTTTCAATGTCTTTCTTTGCCAAAGACAATATCTCTATATTAACGATATCCTTGATCTTATATCTTGTATGCTTCGCGATTACATCGATAGCCTGGTATCGTTTACTCAGTTCTATTGGCCAGCATCCTCAGATGCGTCAAATAGCGATCATTATTTTAATCTCTCAATTTGGCAAGTATATACCTGGCAATTTTTCTCACCATGTTGGTCGCGCGGTTTTGGCTCATAGAATAGGCTTATCGAACCAGTCTATTGTCATCACAATGACGTACGAGATTATGATTGTCATCATATCTGCAGCTATTATCGGTACCACAGCATTACTACTAAATCACTCTCTATTACTGTCTTCTATGCCAAGCATTACACAATTTAGTCCATCTCTATCACTGATTATGGTATCCATACTCATAATCTCAGTACTATTTGCGCCAAAACTATATCGCTATGCAAAGCTTTATCTTTCGCGATTAAGCTTCCCCCCTAAACGCGCACTGTCTGAGTGCTACCTACTTTATACAGTAAGCTTTTTAGTTTTTGGTGAAATTCTGTATTTGATAACTCTGTCTTATCCTGAAACAGAAGCCACCCGCTATTGGTTTTTGACTTCATCATTTTCAATCGCTTGGCTACTTGGCTTTATTACTCCAGGCGCGCCCGCAGGACTAGGGATAAGAGAAACCGTACTGATAGCGTTAATCGCACCAGTCTATGGCAGTGGACTGGCTTTATCACTTGCGGTAACGCTACGTATGATAACGACATTAGGAGATGGACTAGGACTCTTACTTGGCTTAACGATTCGAAGTATCAAGCCTAGTTGATAATTTCGTTATTAAACCTATAGAGCTTAGATCGCAGCAATTTATTACCCCCATTAACAACAAGCCCTATGAAGGGAACTGAATGCTTAAACAGCATAACTGTGAGTTTTGCTGCCAATGAGAGTCCCCTCGATGACTGACTCAGATTACTGAATGATTTCTATCGGAGGGTTAGTCTAAATATACGACAAATCAATGATGGCAACACACATCCAGCGACTAAAGTTACCCACTCGAAATTCACTCTAAAATAGACAAATTTTCGCTTTATTTAATTTTCACCTAGCATCAGTTTACAATGCTAACGATAAGCCAATACCAGGGAAGCTAGCCATGTGGACACAAAAATTAATCACATTAAAACCACAGCCTCGTGGTTTCCATTTAATTACTAAAGAGATTGAAGAATCCCTCAGTGAATTATCAAATATCAAAATTGGCATTGCTCATCTGTTACTTCAGCACACATCGGCATCCCTCACACTAAACGAGAATGCCGATCCTAGTGTAAGAGCTGATTTTGAAAGTTATATCAATCGACTCGCACCAGAAAATGCCCCCTATTACACTCATACCTATGAGGGGGATGATGATATGCCTGCACACCTTAAGTCTAGCCTTTTAGGAGTGTCGATTACTATTCCAATTACCAATGGCAGATTCAACTTAGGCACTTGGCAAGGGATTTATTTAGGTGAGCATAGAGATAATGGCGGCAATAGAAGACTACTTATTACGTTACATGGTGAGTAAAAACAAAAAGAGCACCTAGGGTGCTCTTTTTTGACTATTTCTTCCGTTAGTGAATTATGCTTCTGCTATCCGCTCTAGTTTTGCTAAATAAAAACCATCAAAACCGGTTTCAGCTGGACTAATTGTCTCATCTTCAATAAACCTAAAGTGTTTATTCTCAGCAAGGAACGCATCCACTTGGTCACGGTTTTCCTCAGGCATGATCGAGCATGTCGCGTAGACTAATATGCCACCTACTTTTACCATACGGCTATAGCTCTGCAAGATATGCTTTTGAAGCTCAACCAGTACAGGTAGACGCTCTGGGGTATCACGCCATTTTGCGTCTGGATTACGTTTCAGCACGCCAAGACCTGAACAAGGCACATCTAATAACACTCGGTCAGCAGTTAGCTTTAAGCGCTTAATGGTTTTGCTACTGGCGATAATTCGAGTTTCAACATTATGCGCTCCCGCGCGGCGTGCCCGTTGTTTAAGGTTATCTAATTTCCATTGCTCAACATCCATCGCTAGCAAACGACCTTTACCCTGCATTTGTGCAGAAATAGAAAGTGTCTTACCACCCGCACCAGCACAGGCATCTACGACTCGCATTCCAGGTTTTGCATCCAGTGCTAGCGCAACCAGTTGAGACCCCGCATCCTGCTGCTCAAACCAGCCATTTTTAAACGCTTCAGTTCTAAATAGCGCAGAATCCGAGGTCACTTCCAAAGCGGTATCGACACCTTCGACAGCGACAGTCTGCACGCCCTCTTTACGTAGGGCGTTTGCGAGTTCATCACGAGTACACTTTAGCGTGTTAGTACGCAAAAAACGTTTCGCAGGCTGATTTAAGGCGGCTCTTTCTGCCGGCCACTTATCACCCATCTGCGCTTCACCCATCTCATTTAACCAATCTGGGCATCCATCCCACAAAACAGGTTGCTGTTTTGCTTGCTCAATTCGCGCAGCTAGCTCAGCAGCATCGACTTGTAACGAATACTGCATTTTTGGCAGAGGTAATTCATTAAACAGATGCCACACGTTGAGTAAACGGGTACCTAAACGCGCCATCTCTTCAGGTTTAACATCTGATAGGTAACAATATAAGTTAAGTCGTCTCAGGATATCACCCACAACAAAGGTAATACGGCCCTGCTCGGTAGGCTCTAATTTTAGCCCAGAGAAATGCTGAGAATAGGCGCGATCTAACGGCTTACCTTCTGATAAAACAAGATCAAGAATACTTATCGCAAGTTCATTTGAGCTGGGAGAAAGCGGAGATTTCAACATTAAAAAGTTACCCTAGAAAGAAAACGCTGCGATCATAGGAGTAAAGTTAGAAATACGCAAGCTAAGCCCTGTGAAAAGGGGGAATTTATAGAAACTCGAGTACAATAATAGCTAAGCTACTCACTATGTGTAACTAAAATAGCTCAAAAGGTCCTGTAACCCCAATTCAATATATAAAGTTGACTGACAAATTTAAAGCCCAAAAAAGGTCAAAGCCACTAAGTTGACTTAGCGGCTTTGTCTGTATCGTTAAAGCTTAAGGAGCTGTACCTCTGCTCCCTTTACCTGTTAATACTGATTCTTAACTAAGTATTCACTGCCATCTTTTGCGGTAAACTCACGCTCCTGAATTGCGGTAACAGTGGCCGTGTTCTCAATGTTGATTAAGCTAATCCAATAGTCATGCCCTTGTAACTGAATATCTTTGATATTCGCTAAGTCTTGACCTCTATTTGGTTGCTTTCTATCAAAACTCAATTCAACGTGTGTCCCTCTGTCTCGTAGCAGAATTGCACTCGGTTCACTCTTATGACCCGTCAGCGCAACGAATTGCTTTGGAAAGCGCAAACCTGTTTGGGAGCCGTCAGCCATAAAAATCAGCAGCTGTGAATAGTAAACCACGTAGCTACAAGCATTTTTATGTGAGCCCTTAGCTAAAGGAAACTTTGCATCTAAGAACGTTTTCGCGCATGGGGCCGTTGTATCGCAGCTCGTTGCCACTTTGACAAGATCCACATCAACAAGCTCTGCACCAATAAAGTTATTGTTTTGATTTACTTGAGTACTATTGATTGTTGATATATCCATGGCCCTATCCTCTTACTTTTGAAATCGTGGGTCGTTATCTTTTGTTGTCACAACCGAAAACAAGACTATTTCCTGATTGCTTGATTTGTAGTCTAGTGTAAATTTCATTACAATTTCACAATAAAAATTTTACATTGTGAATTTTACAGAATGAAAAACAATCAGAGCTTGATTAGAAAGTCACATTTCTTGGGCACAAAGATCCGCAACTTGAGAAAGAGAAATCACCTCACTATGGAGGATCTCTCTGCGCGCTGTGTACGTGTAGATCCTGAGTCTGCTCCCTCTGTATCTTACTTATCCATGATTGAACGTGGTAAACGTGTACCAAGTTCTGGGATGCTTGCAGTCATCGCAGCGGTGTTCCAAAAAGAGATCGATTGGTTTCTTGATGATGTACCCGAAGATGATGCCATTACACCGAATAAAGGACGACGTGGTGGTATAAGCGGCATGGCGTTAGAGCCAAGCTTTCTCTTTTCCAATGATATTTTACAAATTGCGATCCCAGAGATGCTATCTCAAACAGGGACGACAGGACGAGAGTTTGCCCACCTTTTAATTCGTGCTCATCAAGAGCACCACCAGAACCACTTTCCTGATCTGGAGCGCGCTGCCGAAGAGGTTGGTCATAAACGCTTGCCGTTGGCGATTGATGATCTTAAAGATATCGCCAAATCAATCGGGCTAAGGTTAAAGTGGATCGATAGGACGCCCCAAGAGGTCGTTGATGAGATGGGCGTAAGCACCACACATGTTGTCACCTCTTTTTTTGAACCACCTTCGACAATCTACTTAAACAAGATGCTTAAGTCGTTCCCAACACGTTTAAAATACGACTTGGCAGTGCATATAGGTCATTGTGTTTTACATAATAAAGATGGATTAAAGTGTGTCTTGACCGCTGGAAGACGCCATACAGCCGCTCATGAAGAGTCTACCGCGCCAGTTTCATCGACGCTCAATGCACAAGATATCTTGCATGCTTGGCGAGATTTTGAATCTAGTTTTTTTGCAGGAGCACTACTTTGCCCTAAAGTGCCTTTTAGACAGCTACTCGATCGCCACGGCTATGAGATCAAAGTGAATAAAACCTTAGGAGTGTCGGCTTCTGTTGCAATGCGCCGCATGACAGTCGTGTCCCCCTACCCACACTGGCATTACTTTGATGCCTATGCACCGGGAAAGTTAAAAGCTGTCTATCGCGGTAATGGTATTCCACTACCTTGGGGCAATATGCGAGTTGTTGAAGATCCTTGCCAGCACTGGGCCGTATTTAGGATGATTAACGAGCCTAAAGTAGGTACCTCTGCACAGATCTCAATTCTCGATGTTGCTGAAAAACCCAGGATCTACTGCTGTGAGTCAGTAAAAGTGGAAGATATGGCCGGTAATAACCACGTCTTATGCGCTGGTATTGATCTTAACCCAGCTATTGATGCTCAAGGTGGTGATGCAGCAAGCATTGCAGCCGACCTAAAACAATCTTGTGCAACTAACAACGGTACAGTAGAGATGCCAACAAACATTAAAAAAAGCCTAATGAGCGTTGCAAAAATATTGAATATTAACTGGATTGAAAGAGGTATAGATAACGAAGCTAGACTGATTTGTTCTAGGGGAGCCGTTTGTCCAAGACAACCAAGTTGTTATCAAGCGGGAAAGTCGCAGTGCAGTGAGAACTGATATTAGCCGGAAAGACCCAACTGACTTAGTAATTGTTGTAATTAAAAAGATAAACAGAATTGACTGTGTTCTGTTTATCTAAATATTTATTTGAGCGGCTGCACTCCGAATGCCACACCTTGAACCTGAATACACTGCTCAGAGTAGCCAATACCAAACGACAGTGAATCGTCTATGGTCACATCGGTGATGATCACGGTACCTTGAACAGCCGATTTAGCGTTTTCAATGGCCTTAGGAGATGAAACACTTTCGCCGACAGGGAAAAGATATAAAAACTGAGTTTGGCAGCTCTCACCAAAAACAGGCCCTAATTTGACGAGATGGTCATTAGTCGATTTATCTTGGTAAGTACTAGTCACAAACGAGCCATGATTGGCGATATTACACCCCATCATAGTAAGAGACACTGCCGATATTAATACTAATTTACGACCCATTTCTGCCATAACCCATTCCTTTAAACGCTATTGTCGATTAACACGAGAGCCTAAGACTAGACCCCCTCCCTCACAACCTAATGTAGTGGCAGAAGATAAGCAAAACGCCCTCACCTACCTAGACCTTACGAGCTCACCATTACAATCTCATAATCCCGGCGTCTACCCGCGACCAACAGACTAAATTCATCTCCTTGAAGCTTATTAATCATGGCTTGGCCTAGTGGAGAGGCAAGCGTAACAATCATAACCGAATATTTATCAAAGGTTACCTTTAAGCCTCCAGCGCTCGGTCCAACAAACAGAAACTGACATTTCCCCTCGGTGTCCATCAGCTCTACCAGCTTTCCTACCTCCACCTTCGCATTTGTCTCTGAAACATCACTTAACCGAGTAAACATGGTTTCAAAGTCTCTTATATCGGCTTGACATTGCGCTACTCTCACAGACTGCCCGTGGGCAAGATAGGATGCCTCTAAACCAAAGGTTTCATATTTACTCTTAGCAATACTCTCGGTGTCAGTTGCCGTTTCATGGGCCCGCTTTGCAGCAGCAATGGCACTTGTGAGTGCTTTTTCAAGCTCTTGTCGAATGAGGTGATGTAACCGATTAATAGATAACACTTCTCTTACTTATCCTGAGTATAAACTTACCACTACACTTAGAATACCAAAGCCACACTCAGATGATGCATTAATATTTCAATGTCTGAACAAAATCCACTTGATAAACACTGTGAATTCGTTAACTTAGTGTTAATAGTTTGAGTTTGTTTAAATCAAGATCTCTGTGTTTATAAGTTAAACTGACCTTAAAAGCACCAGTGTTATATCGACGTTCGTAAAGGAATAAGATTGAAGAATAAATACAAGCTTATTTGGGATGAGGTATTCACCAATTTTCTTGCCTGTAACCTAGTTAAATGGCAGTGGTTAATAGTGCCTCCTCTGCTCCTAGTCTGTACACCTAGTTTGGCTCAAGATCTTGAGCCCCGTAGTTACACCAATATCCCTATTGGCATGCACTTCTTAGCTGCGGGTATTGTACACTCCGAGGGCGATCTATCTCCTGCACCTACCGCCCCCATTACCGATGCCAACTTAACTATCGATGCAGCCGTTATAGGGTACGCTCACACCTTCAATTTAGCTGGTAGTTCATCAAAGGTCGATCTTTCCACGACCCGAGTTTGTTTTGAAGGTAGTGCAACATTTAACTCTGAGCGGCTCTATGCTGACCGCTGTGGATATGGTGATCCGACAATAAGGCTAACCTGGAACTTTTTTGGCGCACCAGCTTTAAAGCCGAAGGATTTTTCCAAATGGCAACAAGGCATTGTCATTGGTGCCAGTATGCAGATCACTTTACCAATCGGCAGTTATGACTCAGATAAACTGCTCAATGCAGGGACTAATCGCTGGGTTTTTCGTCCAGGGATAGGTATGTCACATAAGCTAGGGCGCTGGTATTACGACCTTATCGCCTCAATTAGACTATACGGTGATAATGACGAATATTTTAACAACACAAGCTTGGAGCAAGAGCCACAATATACTCTCCAAGGTCACCTCATCTATAACATTAGTCGTGGACATTGGATCTCATTAAACGCAAATTTGTTTTTTGGTGGTGAAACCAGAAAAGATAAAATTGCGTCATCAGATGATCAGCGTAACTCGCGCTTCGGTATCACCTATTCGGTACCCGTTAGCGCCCAGCATAGCGTCAAGCTCTACGCCAACACAGGAGTGATAACCGAAGTGGGAAACGACTTCAATACATTTGGCGCACTATGGCAATATCGTTTTTAATCAATAACTAGCACACTCTAAACTAACGTTAGCTAATAAAAAAGTCCAATCGCTTCAACTGCAATTGGGCTTAATATATTATTTATCGCGGCTATGGATAATACACGGGATAATCACGCTCAATCTAAATCGTCAAAATACCAGTAGCCCGCATTAACCCACTGTGTTAACTGCGACATAACGGCGTCATCATCAAACCAAGTTTGAATATCTTCAAGTGTAAGCATCTGTTTGTTACAGAAAGTCTCAATAATCTCTGAGCAACCGTCGGTAAACTGAACTTGCTCACCATTGATGTACATGACACCAGAACCTAAGGTTGCGGCGAAATAAAGGCAACGTAAACCACCTAAGCGAATCAAAGGTTGCTCGGCAATGATAGCCTTAATATCTTCCACCTCGAAACCTAGGTTAGCCTCAGGCAGATCCAGTTCGCACTTAGATTGTGTCAGATAGCGACCGCTGAATTCACTAATTAGCGTATCGTCCAAACTATCTACAAGTTGCTGTTTAATAAGGTTAAGATCTTTCTCATCGATTAAACCAGAATGCTGACTAAGGCTACGATCTGGATCGGTGATCTGTTTAGTACCGAGTTCGTTATCGATAAGATGATCGGCCAAAGCACTCACCATATCGCGTGCAGATGCCGTGCGATAACCAACAGAGAAGCTCATTGATGGCTCAAGAGTAACACCGTCATGGGGGTATCCGGGTGGCAGATAAAGAATATCACCAGGTAATAACTCTACATCGATGATCGGCTCAAATGCTTCGGTATGAAGCAGTGCAGGATGAGCTGCAAATTCTTTGTGAGGACCTAAGTCTCCTACACGCCATCTACGTCTTCCTGAACCCTGGCAGATAAACACGTCATAGAGATCGATATGTGGACCGACTCCGCCGCCTGGCACAGCGTAACTGACCATCACATCGTCTAAACGCCAGCGCGGAATAAAGTCGAAACACTTAAGTAGATCTTCGGCTTGAGGTACCCAATTATTCAAGGCTTGAACAATCAAGGTCCAATCCGTCTCACCTAGATGCTCATAAGATTCAAATGGGCCAAACTCAGCTTGCCACTCCCCTTTCTCTCGGTAAACGCGACGAGACTCAACCATTTCATCACAAGCAAGTCCAGCCATCTCATCAGGAGAAAGCAGATCTTGAAAGTTTTTAAATCCTTGACGGATCACAAGTGGTTTCTTTTGCCAGTACTGCTCAAGAAATTCCTTTGGCGTTAAACCATTTATATCTAATTGCATGCTATTAACTCACGAAAATTTGTGTGCATTTTATCAAATACGGCTAGATAAAAATCACGGTGAGATCATGAAAACATGCTTATTCTGCGCAGCTATTAACGAAAATCTTTAAAAGCAGAGTCAGGAGCACAAAGAGAATTGACTGCAATGGCGGGATCAATACAATACCAAGCAAACATCACAGATAAATGATTAAATTGACCAATAGCAAACACGCCAACTTATCACGCCCAGCCGATACCGTTATCGTACTCGACTTTGAAACCACCGGCTTGTCTCCAACACAGGGCGACCGAGCGATTGAGATTGGTGCCGTCATGTTAAAAGATGGCAAAGTTATCGACCGTTTTCAGCAGCTAATGAATCCAGGGTTTAGGGTAAGCGGCTTTATCGAAAGCTATACTGGGATCAGTAATGCCATGTTAGCCAGTGCGCCTTCATGCGAAGAGGTTATGGCACAATTTGCAGATTTTATCGGAGATTATAATCTGGTTGCCCATAACGCCTCTTTCGACCAAAGATTTTTAGATGCAGAGCTTAGGCGAGTGGGCAGTCATTATATCGGTCAATTTGCTTGCTCCATGCTGATTGCACGAAGACTCTACCAAGCCGCCCCAAACCATAAGTTGGGGAGCCTTGTTAGCTATAAGAATATTGAGCATGACGGTGTGTTTCACCGAGCTTTAGCCGATAGTGAAATGACCGCGAGCTTATGGTTAGCCATGCTAGAAGACTTAGACAGAGACTACCAGTTGTCTAGTCCTAACTTTGGCTTACTGCAAAGCATTGCCAAGCAGAGTAAAGCCAACATCAACCAGTATCTACAGCGCCAAAAATAATCAAACAGTACACTGCTTTATAGGTAAAGCAGTGTACCTAATAAACCACTCTATCGCCGCGGAGCGTCTATAACCCGAGCTCATCGAGCAGATCATCTGCATCTGTATTGCTTACGCTTGCCTTTGGCGCCTTACTAGCACTTCGTTCGCTATTAGAAGATGCGAGTAGCTGTCCATGTTCTGCAAGTAGCTCATCTAAATCAAAATCGTCATCTGCTTCGAATTCACTTATCTTGATGAACTCCGTCTTATCCATTGCAAATTCAAGATAGAAAATATGGTTATTTTTGGTCTTAAACGATACTCTTCTCGCGACAGCTTCATCTAGATTAGTATCGATAGAGATAGTCAGTTCTTTATTAATAGTCAACATCTTAGGTTGACTTTGGCTGATACTCGTTTGCAACTCCTTGCTTATTTTGTTGATGAAATCCCCTAAGATCTGATTCATCAACTCCCCCATCACATTGCCGACTTCATCCGAAGTATGTGAGAACGCAAGCTCAGACTCTGGCATGCCCATATTAAGCATGTATTCACGGTAGATCTCTAGCGCAGCTGGCGCCGAGAAATTAATCACCACCAAGCCAGAAAAACCGCCGTCAAAAATGGAGAAACAGCCTAAGTCAGGCTTCAAACAGGTACGGGTAATCGATTGCACCATACCTGCGTGGGTAACTTGGCTATGCGTAGTACTAAACAGCACATGAGATACTGAGTGACATAGCTTTAACAAAATATCATCGGTGGTAACTGATACTGTGGCCTGCATAAAATTAACCTTTTTAAAATAGTCGAGACATATTGCCCCAGCCAATTAACAAAACAAAGTAAAACAAGAAAACAAATTAAACGAGTAATCCACTGGATAAGTTTATCAGCCGACACCTACAGCATTTAATATCGCCTCATCAACCTTACCAGCATATCCCGCTATACAAAAACCCATATACAGTGATACAAACCTGACTATATGACATCACTCACGGCTCGCTCTATATCTAGCTGATCTCGCCCGCTATAGTCCGAATAGATACAGTTAACATTTTTTAAATAAACATAGACTTACGGTTTCGTCACGCCGATATTAAGAGTAGATTTAATTTAAGTATTCGTTAACAGAGTAACAACGCAATGACCGCCATTTTAAGACAATTGACTATTCTACAACGTCTAATTTTAATGCTCATGCTCGCCGCAATCGGCACCGTTTGTTTCGCTAGTTTTTCGATCAATGAGCAGTACAACAATATTATCACTCAAAAGTGGCTACAAAATGACGCTCAAATTAGTACGGCGCTCAGCATCATTGAAGCTAAGAATAAACAAGTTGATGGTCAAATCTTCGATACAATTAAAGCACAACAAAGTGCCGCGGCATTGATTAATCAGATCCATTTCGGAAATGATGGTTACTTCATCATATTAGACGAACAACGAAATATTATCGCTAATGGCGCTGATGCTAATACCATATCACAAAATGTCACAAGCCTAGTTCACTCACAAGATAGACCCAATCTAAACGCCTTAATAGACCTTGCAGCGAGCCAATCGTCGGCTAAAGCGCAGATAAGCTTCCCTAACCCAAGTAATGGTCAATTAGAAGCCAAGCTAGTGGAAGCTAAACTCTATCAGCCTTGGGGTTGGACAGTGATTACAGGCAGCTTGATGAGTGATATTTATGATGTAATGTATTCAATGGCCCTAGATTACTTGATTATTATGTTGATGATCTCTGTTCCCATCTTTCTTTTTTTCCTAGTACTCAATGTGTCTATCACTGCGCCCTTAAAAGATGCTATCGCGGCGATGAAGGACATAGCACAAGGGGAAGGCGATTTAACCCAAAAGCTTCCAACAAAAGGAAGAGATGAAGTCGCAGAGTTAGCAGAGGCTTTTAACCTGTTTGTTGTCAAAATTCGGGACATGGTTGCTCAACTTCAACCTATAGGCAAAAACTTAGATAAAGATGCTATCGGTTTGCTAACCGCAGTAGAAGAGTCTAATAGTAGTGTTGAACACCTACATCAAGAAACATCTAGTGTGGCGACTGCAATAAATCAGATGCTCTCCACCACCCAAGAGATGGCGAGCAGCACTAACCAAGCAGCTGATGCGGCGAACAGCGTAAAACAGCAAGCTCAACAAAGCATGTCGATGATGAACTCGACTCTAGATAACGTTCAACATCTTGCCGATGAGCTGAAACATGCGCAACAACTCACCCATGCTCTAGGTCAATCATCGGTACAAATTGGCAGCATTTTGGATGTGATCAGAGCCATTGCTGAGCAGACGAATCTACTCGCGCTTAATGCCGCCATCGAGGCCGCACGTGCAGGAAGTCATGGACGAGGGTTTGCCGTTGTGGCAGATGAAGTTCGTGCATTAGCTAATCGCACTCAAGACTCCACTAATGAAATTCAAGGGATCATCAAAGATATCCAATCTGGTGTCAATTCGGTTGTCGCCAGTAATGAGCAGAATCAGAATCAATCACAACAAGTTCAATCGCAAGCTAAAGGTGTCAGTGAGTCATTGAACGATATCCTTAACCTTATCGCCCACATTAGCGATATGAATACTCACCTTGCCAGTGCAACAGAAGAGCAATCGATCGTTACCGAAGAGATAAACCGTAATATTTGTACCATCACCGAGCTTACCGAAGTCTCGGTAAAAGCCAATGAGAGTAACCATAATGCGGCAATATCGCTTCAGGCTATCAGCAAAGATTGTGCACAAACATTAGGTCAGTTTAAAGTTAATTAACAACTAGCGTTTAAGATGCGAGGGTAATATTGACCCTCGCGCTCTTAGCCATTTGTGATAAGCTAAATTCACAGATGGAACTTATCTAAGAGTTAATTTATGGCTCGTATGACCCTAGCTAGTCACCCTGAACTCTACACTATTCATAGCTTTTCATCCGATTGCACTATACCAGCTGAAATTTTTCAGCAGGAGATGTTCTTTATCGGCAAAACCAAGGATGAGATCTCCGTTGTCGTTTCATCAAAACTTGCCCTTGATAGCATTGAACAGGAAGATGACTGGCGCTGCCTTGAAGTCATCGGTCCATTAGGGTTCTCAATGACAGGGATCCTCGCCAACGTCTCCAGCACACTTGCAAATGAAAAGATCAGTATTTTTGCTATCTCCACCTTCGATACTGACTATATTCTGGTGAAAAAAGAGACCTTAGAAGCAGCGACCAAGGCCCTAAAAAAGAAAAACTATCAAATCATTGATTATTAGCTCAATTGTTCTTAGATTAATCATTCAAAAATAATAAGCACTGGCTGGTTGTTCGCTTACTTCGAAGAGTCCCACGATGATGTATGAAAAAATAGTTACCATTACCGCTAAGCACGGGATCCATACCCGCCCAGCTGCACTTTTGGTTAAAAAAGCTAAGTCTTTCGAATGTAACATCATAGTTGAGTGCGATGGCAAGCAGGCCAGTGCAAAAAGTCTATTTAAACTGCAAACATTAGGCCTCTATCAAGGCGTTTCGGTTAAGGTTATCGCCGAAGGAGAACATGCTGAGCAAGCTGTGGAAGAAGTGTCTGAATTACTCATTACATTAAGTTAAGGGTCTTGCTATGTCGATTACGGGAATCGTTGTTTCATCAGGAATAGCCTTTGGCCACGCCTTACATCTTAACTTACATCACGAGAAAATCGATTATAGGGTGATCAACACAGCGCAAATTCCCATCGAAATTCAAAAACTCAAAAAAGCATTTGAGCTTCAAAAACATCATTTACACCAAGTACTTATAAAGTTAGAGCCTAAAACAAGTCATTTTGAACTCATCGAAGCCGATATTTTGCTATTAGAAGATGAAGAACTGCTTAGCCAAATCGAGGACGCAATTTCTACACTGCAGATCCGAGCCGCCGCCGCGATTGAGCGTATATTTGCTCATCAAGCATCGGAGCTAGAGCAATTAGAAGACCCCTACTTAGCTAATCGTGCCCAAGACATGCTTTGTTTAAGTCATCGCCTCATAGCACGACTCAATGGCGCACAGCACCTAGATGTTAGCCAGCTTAAGCAGGATACCATCATTTTTGCTCATGATTTAACGCCTGCTGAATTTGCCATGCTGCCGTTAGATTATATTAATGGATTAGTACTCAATACAGGCGGGATCACCAGCCATACAGCCATTCTAGCCCGTAGTGCAGGCATACCTGCACTGCTTAGTTGCGAGTATGAACAGGCTAATATTGAAAACGGCGCTCAAGTTGTTCTCAACGCTATCGACGGTGAGTTGGTTGTCGAACCAAGTGATGAAAATCGGGTTAAATTAACGCAATTGATGCAGCACGATGTCGAGCGTAAGCAGCAACTGTTGACCCTTAAAGATCTGCCGACCGAAACCTTAGATGGTCATAGTGTGTCTCTGTTAGCAAATGTCGGTAGCTTAAACGAGATTAGTCACTTAGCTGACGTCGGAGCTGAAGGAATAGGTCTGTTCAGAACGGAGTTCATGTTAATGAACACCAGCACACTGCCCGATGAGAAAACTCAATACCACTTTTACTGCGATGCACTGCACTTGATGGAAGGTAAGACTTTTACCATCAGAACCTTAGATGTCGGCGCCGACAAAGAACTCCCTTGTCTAACGCCTTTAATCGAGGATAACCCAGCATTGGGCATAAGAGGCATTCGCTATAGTCTTGCAAACCCAGAACTTTTCAACACCCAAGTAAAGGCAATCTTAAGAGCTGCCAACCATGGCGCCATTCGCCTGATGTTCCCAATGATCAATCAAGTTGAAGAACTAGAGGCGTTATTTGGCTTCATTGAAGAGTGTAAGCTTGAGCTTATCGAAGAGGAAAAAGGCTTTGGTGAGCTAAGCTACGGTATTGTGGTCGAAACTCCTGCAGCAGTGCTCAATCTATCCTCAATGTTACCGTTACTGGACTTTATAAGCATAGGCACCAATGATCTGACCCAGTATACAATGGCAGCAGATAGAACCAACCCATCACTAACAAAAACCTACCCCTCCCTTTCTCCTGCGGTATTGCAACTCATTAAAACTGCGATTGACCACGCTAGGGAAAACAATATTAAGGTTTCATTGTGTGGTGAACTCGCCAGCGATCCCAAAGTTGCTCCCTTATTAGTTGGGATGGGGATCGATGAGCTTAGTGTGAATTTAAGTTCATTATTAGAGGTAAAATCAGGATTACGTGATATAAGTTATCAAACATGCTTAACCCTAGCTAAGCATGCATTAAAGATAAAAAGAATCGAGGAATTATATCTTTACATTAACGGTTTCAAATAATACCGATATAATGGCTATCGCCTTCATCAATCACCAATGAACATAGCAAGAGGCAAAATATAGATGGGATTTTTAAGCCGAATTCGACGACTGATCTCAGGTCAAACTGACATCGCAGGTGTTGTGAATGTCTATGCCCCTGTTTCCGGAAAAATTGTTGCCATAGAAAAAGTACCTGATGCAGTTTTTTCAGAGAAAATTGTTGGTGACGGCTTGGCTATCGAGCCTAAAGGTCAGCAGATCCTCGCACCTATTGACGGTACAATCGGAAAAATTTTCGAAACTAACCATGCATTTAGTATTGAATCTCCCCAAGGGCTTGAGATCTTTGTCCATTTTGGCATCGGCACAGTTGAACTTAGAGGTAATGGCTTTAAGCGCTTAGCCGAAGAGGGGCAAGAGGTTAAAGTAGGCGACCCCATTTTAGCGTTTGATCTTGACTACTTAACCGAGCACGCCGATAGCCTACTGACACCTGTGCTCATTGCCAATATGGAAGACATACAGGGCTTAGACAAGAAGCAGGGGCATATCGAAGCAGGTAAAGATGTGATCTTTTCTGTCATGCTGTAACCTTTGTAGTGCAGAGTAATCGCCATTGCTTTTGCTCAACAAATACCGTCAAACAGCAATATGCATTGAATAACACTCAACAACGGCAGCATCGCCTCAGTTCGCTCTTGAGCCGAGTCTAAAGCAATGCCACAATGCACAAAATTTATAAAAACAGATTGGAGTACCCTTTGACACTTTTTGGGATTAAGAATTGCGATACCGTACGTAAGGCGCGTAAATGGCTAGAAGCTAATCAAATTGATGTGGCTTTTCATGATTTTCGTGAAGACGGACTCACCAGTGAGCAGGTAGAGCAATGGGTAGCAGCTATTGGCTGGGAAGCGTTATTCAATAAGCGTAGTACTAGCTTTAGAAACCTTACCGAGACGGAAAAGAGCGATCTGAATGAGAAGAAAGCCATCGCACTTATGACCCTATACCCAACTTTGATCAAACGTCCCGTTTTGGTGGCAAATAATCAAGTACAGGTTGGATTCAAAGAGGCTGATTACCGTGTGTGGTTCAATCTATGAGCCAGCATGACGAGTCTGCAGTACTAAAACTCGCCAAAGATCTTATCTCTCGCCCTTCAGTCACGCCTTTAGACGAAGGCTGTCAGCCATTGATGGCCGAGCGGCTACAGCAAGTTGGCTTCGAAATTGAGTCCATGGTGTTTGAAGATACCACTAACATGTGGGCTCGCCGAGGAACACAGTCTCCACTCTTTTGCTTTGCGGGCCATACCGATGTGGTTCCTGTCGGTGATCTAAACCGCTGGCACACGCCACCATTTGATCCAGTCGTTATTGACGACTATCTTCATGGTCGTGGCGCAGCCGATATGAAAGGTTCATTGGCAGCCATGGTTGTAGCCACAGAGCGCTTCGTGAGCAAACACCCTGATCATCAAGGCTCTATTGCATTTCTAATTACCAGTGACGAAGAAGGGCCGTTTATCAATGGCACCACTCGCGTCATCGATACTCTAGAAGCGCGCAACGAAAAAATCACTTGGTCACTGGTCGGCGAGCCCTCTTCGACCCATAAGCTCGGTGATATTGTTAAAAATGGTCGCCGTGGCAGCCTCACAGGTAACCTAACAGTGAAAGGGATCCAGGGGCACGTTGCCTACCCTCACCTAGCCGATAACCCTATTCATAAGGCCGCTCCGGCACTGGATGAATTAGCCCGAATGAAGTGGGATAATGGCAATGAGTTCTTTCCACCGACTAGCTTCCAAATAGCCAATATTAATGGCGGCACAGGCGCATCAAATGTTATTCCTGGCGCACTAGAGGTGATGTTTAACTTCCGTTACTCCACTGAAGTTACCGCTGAGATTTTAATTGAGCGTGTACTCAATATACTAGATGCTCATGGCCTAGATTATGATATCAATTGGGTCTATAACGGTTTACCTTTCTTAACCGGAGAAGGCCCTCTATTAGAAGCAACAAAGGCTGCGGTTAAAAAAGTGACAGGCTCAGATACCGATCCTCAAACTTCTGGCGGCACCTCTGATGGACGCTTTATTGCACCAACTGGCGCACAAGTTATCGAACTAGGCCCGGTCAATGCCACCATCCATAAAGTGAACGAGTGCGTGAAAGTCTCAGATCTTGAGCTACTCACCGACTGCTATGAAGCGATATTGGAAAACCTACTGTGCAAGTAACTCAGTCCCATTTATACGGCCTTGACAAACAAGGACTTGTCAATTGCTTAGGGCATCTTCTGGAAACCAATACTGCCGCTGCATTTTTAACAATGCAGCGTGCAGCCGTTAGCGATGGTATCGACCTTCAAATCTGCTCCGGCTATCGTAATTTCGAAAAGCAACTATCCATTTGGAATGCCAAGGCAAGCGGTAAAAGAGTCTTATTAAATAGAGAGTCTCAACCTGTATCAATAGAGAGCCTATCTTCAAATCAGTTGATCAACCTTATCCTTATTTGGTCTGCTATTCCAGGAATGTCCCGTCATCACTGGGGAACAGATATCGATATTTTTGATGCCAATAAAATAAGCCGTGAACAACTTCGTCTGATTCCCTCCGAGTATCAGGTTAATGGCCCCTGTTTTGAATTAAACCAGTGGCTAAACAAGCACGCACAAGATTACGGGTTTTACCGTCCTTATCAACCACAGCTCAGTGGCGTAAGCCCCGAACCTTGGCACTTAAGCTATTTTCCTATTTCTGCTGCTTATCTTGAAGCTTATGATTTGCAGTCGGTTAAATCGGTGCTGGCATCTTCAGACATCCTAGAAAAAGAGACGATATTGGCCCAGCTAGAGTCACTCATTAACGAATACGTCATCAGAGTCGCTCCTATCCCTAACAGCCAGTAAAGCCTTTTAAATTTAAATTATTCACACATATTTGAGATCACACTGTGAACATGACAGAAACAACCATCCCGTACGCTCAATACAGACAACAATTAACCATTGATGGCAGCGAGCTAAGCTTCCTCGATATAGGCCAAGGACCTGTATTGCTTTTGGGGCACAGTTACCTGTGGGATAGCGATATGTGGGCGCCGCAGATAGCTCACCTCAGTCAGCACTTCCGCTGTATCGTACCGGACCTTTGGGGACATGGCTTTTCAGGCGCGCTACCTAGCAACACTCGTAACCTAAGAGATATAGCCGACCATATGCTGTTGCTTATGGATCATCTTCAAATCGAAAAATTCTCAGTAATTGGCTTATCAGTTGGTGCCATGTGGGGAGCAGAACTTGCGCTTAAAGCCCCTACTCGCGTGCAAAGCTTAGTTATGTTAGGCAGCTTTATCGGTTATGAGCCTGAAATCACACGTGATAAATATTACGCCATGCTCGAAGTCATCAAGAATGAACAAACAATTTCAAACAAAATCATCGACACGATTACGCCGCTCTTCTTTGCTAATCAAGCCAAAGTCGAATTAGTCGAGACTTTCAAGCAGAAGTTAACGCACTTCGACAGCGGTAATATCGACAACCTATACCAGATAGGCAGAATGATTTTCGGACGCCGTGACACCATGGATGATGCCCACCTGCTTACCCTACCTTGTTTAATCATGACTGGAGTCGAAGATAAAGCGCGCAGCGTATTAGAAGGTTATTTGATGCATGATGCCATCGATGGTAGCGAATACGTACATATTCCCGATTGCGGTCATATTTCAAGCTTAGAGCAAGCAGAATTTATTAATCAACGTCTTAGCCATTTTTTATCGACTAATTCCTGAGCACAATTGCGGCTAGCAACGCTTTCACTCAGTGCTTAGGTTCAGTTTTAGCAAGGCATTTTCAAACAAGCCTAAGCACAATGTTATATTAAGATATTTGCAACACTCGCACACCAAAAGCAACATTATTAACAAATATTTAAGATTACTATTCTATAGTACTGAATAGACCAGCTAGGTTAGGTTAGGTTACAGTGATAAACTTAGCCTGCATTCAAGTTAATCTTAACTGAGCAAATATAAGGCCCAAATGAAACTACTAAAACCGCTTTTTGAAAATAATCGTCGCTGGGCAGGCCGGATCTTAGAAGAAGATCCAAAATTCTTCGAACAACTCGCCAAACAGCAAACGCCTGAGTATTTATGGATTGGCTGCTCCGATAGTCGTGTCCCTTCCAATCAGATCATTGACTTGATGCCAGGCGAAGTTTTTGTCCACCGTAATATCGCCAATATGGTCATTCATACCGATTTAAACTGCTTATCGGTACTGCAGTATGCTGTCGAGGTGCTTAAAGTAAAGCATATTATGGTTGTTGGCCACTATGGCTGTGGCGGTATTAAGGCCTCAATGGGCACCGACAGATTAGGCCTTATCGATAACTGGCTAGGTCATATTCGCGACGTATATCGCTTGCATAACGCCGATCTTGATAATATGGACGAGTCTGAGCGCTTCGATCGCTTGTGCGAACTGAACGTTATGGAACAGGTTGCCAATGTAACCAGCACCACGATTGTTCAAGAAGCGTGGGCAAGAGGTCAAGATGTCGCCATCCATGGTTGGATCTACAGCGTAGAAAACGGTTTGCTTTCCGATTTAGATGTTACCGTTAATAAAGAAACCGCTAAACAAGATAGCTAGCAACGCCTAGTTTTTAAACATAATAAAAAGGGTTATCTCAAGCGATTTGCTGAGATAGCCCTTTTTTTTAGCAATCGTTACTAAATTTTTACTAAATATGAGAAAAATCGTAAGAATTCTCGCAGTTACCTCTCCTACACAGTTATAATCGGTTATTTATTTTTGGCGTAATTTAGCGCAGTGAACACTAAGGAAATATCCATGCCTGGTTTTGAATTATTTGGTCCTGAAGAGAAACAAGAAGTCGCGGATGTAATGGAGAATGGCTTTACCTTCCGTTATAACTTTGATCATATGCGCAACGACCGCTGGAAAACCCGTGAAATGGAAGCTCTGCTGTGCGAAAAGATGAATGCCAAGCATGCGCATTTAGTCTCTAGTGGTACAGCTGCCTTACAAACGGCAATGGCTGCAGCTGGTATTGGTGCCCGCGACGAAGTTATCGTGCCGCCATTTACCTTTGTCGCATCAGTTGAAGCCGTCTTTATGGCGGGGGCTGTTCCAGTATTTGCTGAGATCGATGAAACACTATGTCTTTCTCCAGAAGGTATCGAAGCGGCAATCACACCAAAAACTAAGGCGGTTAACTTAGTTCATATGTGTGGCTCTATGGCTAAAATGGATGAGATCAAAGCCATCTGTGCCAAGCACAACTTAGTGCTACTCGAAGATGCCTGCCAAGCTATTGGTGGCAGTTACAGAGGTCAAGCACTCGGTACTATCGGTGATGTCGGCTGTTACTCTTTTGACTCGGTGAAAACCATCACCTGCGGTGAGGGTGGTGCCGTTATTACCAACAATGAAACCATTTACAACTATGCGCATATGTTTTCTGATCATGGTCACGAT
This sequence comes from Shewanella schlegeliana, assembly GCF_016765635.1. GTDB lineage: Bacteria > Pseudomonadota > Gammaproteobacteria > Enterobacterales > Shewanellaceae > Shewanella > Shewanella schlegeliana. Next base: position 119,663 of record NZ_JAESVD010000006.1, on the reverse strand, counting down.
CACGTTGGTAATGACCGCGGCGCCGAAGGCCACCCCATTATGGGACTGAACTTCCGTATCTCTGAGATGAACTCGGCAATGGGTCTAGCGCAGTTACGTAAGCTAGACAAGATCATCGACATCCAGCGCACCAACAAAAAGTTAATTAAAGATGCGATGGCTGAGATCTCCGAAGTGTCTTTCCGCGAGATCCCCGATGTTGAAGGCGATTCAGCAGGCTTCCTAACCTTCTTTATGCCAACTGAAGAACGTACTATCGAAGTCAATAAGAGATTGGCTGAAAATGGCGTCGATGGTTGCTTCTACTGGTATATCAACAACTGGCATTATTTATCAAATTGGAAGCATATCCAGGAGCTTAAATCTCCTTCTGCGCTCCCGATAACACTTATTGAAGACAGACCGGATTATACTAACGTGTCTGTGCCTAAGTCTGATGCAATTATGAGTCGTACTATCTCAATGCTTATCAAACTGTCATGGACTGAGGAAGAAATTAAGCAGCGCATCGAAAATATTAAACGCGCTTTCGCTTAAGCAACAACGAGTATCCGTCGCGCCGAGGATTTCGACGCGATGGCACATTTTAAATTAATGGCCCAACGGAGAATGTCGGAATGAGTTTTAAGAATTTCAAATGTGTACCAAAAATGATTTTTGGTCGCGGTTCATTTGTTCAGCTAGATCAAGTGCTAGCAGAAGAGCGTAAGCTAGAAGATGATTTTGTGGTATTTTTAGTTGATGATGCACATCAATCAAAACCACTAGGTCATCGTGTTCCAGCCAAAGCACAAGACTTACTCATTTATGTCAATGTGGACGACGAACCCACGACAAAACAAGTTGATGCTCTAACTGAGCAAGTTCAAGCCTTTAATAACAAGTTACCAGTCAGTATTGTTGGCCTTGGTGGTGGTTCGACCCTAGACTTGGCAAAGGCTGTATCGCTGATGCTAACAAACCCCGGCGGAAGTGCCGAATACCAAGGTTGGGATCTCATTAAGAACCCCGCTATTCACCATATTGGTATTCCAACGGTATCGGGAACAGGCGCAGAAGCATCACGTACTGCGGTACTTTGTGGACCAGTACGTAAACTAGGCTTAAACTCTGATTACACAGTGTTTGATCAGATCATTATGGATTCTGAGCTTATCGCTGGCGTGCCAACAGACCAGTGGTTCTACACAGGTATGGATTGCTATATCCACTGCGTTGAGTCACTCGAAGGCACATATTTAAACGAATTTGCTAAAGCATTTGCCGAAAAATCGATGGATCTTTGCCGTGAAGTCTTCCTAGACGATCATGAAGAGAAAGACGACAAGCTGATGATGGCATCTTATATGGGTGGTATGAGTATCGCCTATAGCCAAGTTGGCGCGTGTCATGCCGTATCTTATGGTCTAGGCTATGTACTAGGCTACCATCATGGGATCGGTAATTGCCTAGCATTTGATGTACTTGAAGAGTTCTACCCAGAAGGTGTTGCTGAATTCCGTAAGATGATGGATAAACACAATATCGTTCTGCCGAAGAACATCTGTAAGGATCTTCCTGACGAAACTATCGCTAAGATGGTTGCCGTCACCAAGAGCATGGGGCCACTTTGGGACAATGTTTACGGTGAGGGCTGGGAAGAAAAAGTCACCGACGAAATGCTGACTAAGCTATTCCGTCGTATCTAAACTCTAGCGTAAGCATAGAATGGGCTTCAAAAAGAAGCCCATGATACTTTTTTAAGTAGGTAAATTGAATGAATGTAACCTTATTAATCCCTGCTCGTTACGGCTCTAGCCGTTTCCCTGGCAAGCCATTGGCGCCGATTAACGGCAAGCCAATGATCCAGCATGTCTACGAGCGCGCTGCTTTAGCAAAAGGGCTTAAAGACATCTATGTCGCCACCGATGATGAGCGCATTAAAGACGCTGTAGAAGGTTTTGGTGGCAAAGTTGTTATGACAGGTGCAGATGCCGCATCGGGTACAGACCGTATCGACGATGCAATTACTCAGCTAGGTCTTGCTGATGATGATCTCGTCATTAACTTGCAAGGCGATCAACCACTTATTGATCCAATCTCTATTGAGCAACTTGTTAGCCTTTGTGAACGCCACCCAGGCGAATTTGATATGGCAACATTAGGTGTTGCGATTACTGACGAAGCTCAGATTAATGATCCTAACCATGTGAAAATGGTATTCGATAATAATTTTAATGCGCTCTATTTTTCTCGTGCAACGATTCCCTTTGGTCGTGACAACAGCGATTACCCGGTATACAAGCATCTAGGTATTTACGCATATACACGCAAATTTGTTCAGACATTCGCAAAGCTTCCACTTGGCCGCTTAGAAGATCTTGAAAAACTTGAACAGCTTAGAGCGCTCGAATACGGCTACAAAATCAAAGTTGCCATCAGCGCCTTCGATTCACCTGAAGTAGATACCCCTGAAGATATCCGCATTTGCGAAGCTAGACTTGCTGTAGACTAATTGAGGTTAAGTGATGTCAGATCTTGAAGTGGGTTTATTGATTTTACTGGTGCTCGGAGTGATCGCCAGTAACCTTGCGGTCTTAAAGTACAGTGCTAAACACAAGATGACGCAATTTGGTAAAAATCATCACGACAAAAAACTTTCTGAAAAAGAAGGATCTGAACAGGAAGAAAGTGTTCAAAGCCGTGATACCACAACAAGTAATGATACGCCCACTAATAATCACTCAGGTCAGAGCGATAAGACAGGCAAGTCATAAAGAGATAAGTCATTGTAACTAGGCAACAAATAGTAGCCAGTTAAATTTTTATTCACAAAAAAGGCGCTCATAGCGCCTTTTTTCTTTCTCAAAAACTCATCTTGGGTTAACTCGACGCTATTGAGACAACTCCTTTTCAAGTTGCTTGGCTATCGCCTCTGGAGAACTGGTATTTTTAGCTAATAACGAATAAGCGACAGGAATGACAAACAGTGTAAAAAATGTCGCTAAGGTGATCCCAGAAAGCACAACCACACCAATAACAAAGCGAGTTTCCGCCCCCGCCCCCTCGGCAAGTACTAGCGGCACAGCACCCGCAGCAGTGGTAATCCCCGTCATTAAGATGGGTCTAAGCCGTTGGCTCGAAGCCTGAATGATCGCTTGCTGAAATTCAAATCCTTTATCTCTTAGCTGATTCGCAAATTCGACAATTAAAATACCATTCTTTGCAGCCAGGCCCACCAGCATAATAATGCCTATCTGACTGTAAATATTGAGACTCTGATCTGTTAGCCATAAGCCAATTAAGGCCCCAAGCGTAGCCAAGGGCACTGTCAACATAATCACCAGTGGATGAATGTAACTTTCAAACTGCGCCGCAAGCACTAAGAATACGATGCCTAAGGCTAAGATAAACACAAAGTACATCGAATTGCCTGAGTCTTGATAATCCAGTGATTGCCCTTTATAGCTAACAATCGCCTCGGTAGGCAGATACGCATGGGTCAAATCATTGAGGTAATCTAACGCTTCGCCTAGGCTGTAGCCATCGGCCAAGTTGGCCTCAATGGTAATAGCCCGCATCCGGTTGTAACGATTTAGCTGACTGGCATCCGCAAACTCCTCTATAGAGATAAGGTTGGATAGAGGAATAAGCTCCTTGCTCCTATCGGAACGCACATAGATATTTTCTAGATCATTGGCGGTATTTTGATTATCTCGGTTACCTTCGATAATCACATCATACTCTTCACCATCTCTCATAAAAGTCGTCACTAAGCGTGAGCCTAACATCGATTCAAGTGTACGACCGATATGGGAAATCGACACACCCAGTGCTGCGGCTCTATCTTTATCGATCACCACTCTAAGCTGCGGTTTCGTCTCATTATAATCATGATCTAAACCCACTAGATTTGGATTTTCTTTCGCTTTCTCAATAATAATGTCACGCCACCTAGCCAGTTCTTCATAACTTGGACCACCTAGGACAAACTGCACAGGTTTACCCACTCCTCGTCCAAAGGCTTGTCGCATTACAGGAAAGGCGCGCACACCGGCTAAATCTGACAAGCGACCGCGGATATCACCGATAATCTCAAAAGCACTACGTCTGACCGCCCAATCCTCCAAGACGATAATCGCCATACCATTTGAGAAGTTTGCGCTACGGCCAAATCCACGGGGAGCACGAATAAGCAGGCGCTTAATTTCCCCCGCCTCAACTAGCGGCATCAAGCGATTTTCAATCTCATCCATATAGGACTCAATATATTCAAAGCTCGCCCCTTGGGGGCCATTAACGATTAAGAACATTGAGCCTCTATCTTCTCTCGGTGCAAATTCCTGAGGCACCTCTTTTGCAAGAAATGCACTGCTCACCAGAGCAACGAGAATTAATGAAGAGACTAAAAATGGATGGCGCATAGCCTTGGCGAGAATGGCGCGATAATGGTTTGACAAGCTATCCATTCCCGCATCAATTTTACGCACTAACCAAGGATCTTGCCCTGAGGGCTTAAGTACCTTTGAGCACATCATAGGGCTTAGGGTCAAAGCCACAATACTGGAGAATATCACCGCTGCGCTCATGGCAACCGCGAACTCTTTAAACAGCTTCCCCAAATCCCCTTCTAAAAAGGTTATCGGCATAAATACCGCGACTAGCACTAAGGTGGTCGCCACCACGGCAAAAGCCACTTCACGAGCTCCCAAGTACGCCGCTTTTAATGGTGAGTCTCCCTCCTCTATTCGCCTATGAATATTTTCAAGAACCACAATGGCATCGTCAACGACCATGCCGATTGCCAAAATCATTGCCAGCAGCGTCAATAAGTTAATGGTGTAACCTAAGGCAAACAGTACGATAAATGTCGCCATCAAAGATACAGGCACCGTTAAGGCTGGAATGAGCATGGCGCGTACGCTGCCAAGAAATAGGTAGATCACCACTATCACCAGAAACATCGCAATAAACAGCGTCTGGTATACCTCTTTGACCGATGCTTCAATAAACACCGAGCTATCATAGGAGCGCTTGATCTCCATGCCGGCAGGTAGCGTTGGATTGAGCTGATCGACTAACTTGTTAGCGGCACGGGCAACATCGAGTGTATTAGCCGTTGATTGCTTTGATACACCAAGACCTATCATGGCTTCGCGGTTGCCCCTAAAGGTAATACGCTCCTCTTCAGAGCCTATTTCAACTCTTGCAACATCACCCAATTTAACTAAGTAACCATCTTCCCCCTCTGCCAATACCAAGTTGGCAAAATCATCAGATGTTTTAAAACTTCGCTCTAGGCGCACAGTAAAGTGGCGCTCTTTAGATTCGACACTACCGGCTGGAAGTTCTACGTTTTCCGAGCGCAGTGCCGCTTCCACATCGGCAACGGTTAAATCTCTTGCCGCGAGTGCCTGTCTGTCGATCCACACCCGCATAGCATAGACTTTACCTCCACCTAGGCGCATATTGGCCACCCCATCAATCACCGAAAAGCGATCGATTAAGTAACGCCTTGCATAATCGGTCAGTTGAAGTGTGGTCATCTGATCGGAAACCAGGTTTAACCACATGATGACTTCATCGCCGCCATTGGCTTTTTGTACCTCTGGCGGATCGGCTTCCTCCGGCAAATTATTTAACAGACCCGAGACTCTGTCTCTCACATCATTTGCCGCGGCCTCGATGTCACGACCTACATCAAACTCCAGAGTCACGTTCGAGCGTCCGTCACTGCTCGATGAACTGATATGCTTGATGCCCTCAACACCACTAATCCTGTCTTCGACAAGCTGGGTAATGCGACTCTCAACCACCGCAGCACTTGCGCCGCGATAATTTGTTTGTATCGACACCACTGGTGGGTCAATATTGGGGTACTCTCGCAACGGCAGCTTTTCAAACGCAACGAGTCCAAAAATAATCAGCAAAATGCTGATCACCGAAGCGAAAACCGGTCGCTTAACCGAGATATCAGTTAAGATCATGCCACAGGCTCCACACTCGCTTGCTTAAGAAAACTAAAACGCTCGCTAAAGGTCACCTTAACCTTATCGCCTGGGCGCACCTTTAATAATCCGCGGATCACGACCTGTTCATTTAGCGCTACGCCATCTAAGATCTCGACCCAACCTCGCTTACGAAGACCTAAAGAGACCTGCTTCTGTGTTATCACCCCCTCCTCATTAACCAAGTAAACATAGTGCCTATCTTGAATGGGAATAATTGCAGACTCAGGTAAGATCAGCGCATCTCGACTGGTTTTAATCAACTTAACCTTCATCAACATCCCTGGCAGTAAACGCTGCTTAGGGTTGGGGAGTTCAGCTCTGACAATCACCGCACGAGTCGTTGGGTTTATGCGGCTGTCGATTGAAACAACCTTGCCCTTAAACACCTCACCATCGAACGCAACCGCAGTCGCTTCGACGGTTTTGCCCAGTGCCAATGCTTGTAGAAAGCGTTCTGGCACTGAAAAATCAAGTTTAATAACAGAAATATCATCTAATGTGGTAATGGCGTTGCCAGGAGAGACCAGCGCGCCTACGCTCACCTGACGTAAACCAAGTGAGCCCGAAAATGGCGCGATGATGCGTCTATCACTCAATGCTGACTCAGCCTGAGCAAGTTCGGCTTTCGCCGTATCGATAAGTGTTTGCAGTCTATCGCGTTCCAGTTCGGCGATAGTTTGGCTCGTGACTAAGGTGCGAATACGTTCGAGCTCTCGCTGATGATCCTTTACTTTTACTTTCGCCACGGTGACACGGGCGCGCTGTTCACTATCTTGAAGCTGTACCAATAAGCGACCTTTGCTAACTAAATCACCGTCATCGAAATTTACCTTTGTGACCACATCAGTCACTTTTGGTGTCACGGTAATCGATTCATTAGCTTTACTCGTGCCGAGGGCTTCAACCTCGTCACGAATCGCTTGCATCGATGCCTTAGTCACAACTACGTTAGGTGTGGGCCGCGCTCTATTAACTTTTTCGCTCGGGAGTTGTTGTTGGTAGAAATAAGCACCTGCGGCGCCAATTAATGCGAGGAAGATTATTATTATTATTTTTTTCATGAGTGCCCTGACAGACGACTATATCCAATTCTGTCTAGTTTACCTTGATACAAACTGGCTTCAATACGTTTTACTTTTTCTTACAAATTACACACTTGAGTCACACTCGTTCGGTGGCGATGCAAAACAGGATATTACCAACAATATTGAAGCAATATTGGTTAATCAGCGGCTGCGGGAGGATAATTAATGGGCATGAACTATTTAACAAGCAGAAAGTGTCTTTAGAGAGTATGGCGACAATAGAAAGGTGACTGTCACACCTGAGATGTATAAATAACAAAAAAGGAGCCTAGGGCTCCTTTTCTTTTGGTTGATGACGAATTTAACGCACTTTACGATCTTCTTGCATTAACTCTGAGAAACCATCATAAACAGCGGTAACAACCTCGTTTGATAGAGGTTCATTCTTCGCATTCAATAGGTGGATTTCTGTTTTATCATCAATGCCATCTTTTAGTTCAATACGGTATGAACCCGCCTCGATTGGCAGCTCTTTCTCGCTCCAGAGTGAACTCCAGAAGCCTGAGTCATCGGTGACGTTGATATAAAGCAAGCCTTTGTTGCTGTCCATATCGACAATTTCAAAGCCCATCTCTGGTAATACGATACGTAGACGATCCCAAGTACGTTTAAACTCAGCATCGGCTAGCCAATACGCCTGCTCTTCAGCCTCACTTATTAGGTTAACATCGATACCTAGACTTTGCTTAAGACGCTTAGCCTTCAGTGCCTTAGCACGTTCAATGCTGATATAGCTAATCGAGTCATTCAATCTATCGATAGTATAGCGACGCTTATCTTCGCCACTTAGTAAAATGTCCTGTAGATCGCCATCATAGCTCTCTTCATGTTCAATAAGATCAATAGTTAAATTACCACTGCGACCATGGGGACGAACATCTACATGGTACATATAGCGCTGCTTGAGCTTATAGACCTTATCACTTCCCCAGAGGCTTGACTCAATCACTTGGTCACTCTCGATCCAATCAGTCTCTAGTGTGCCTTTGTCGTAATCTTCACTGCGTAACGAAATCGATTTGCTGGCGAAGTACTCTTTTAGCACCTCGAAAAGCTCTTGCTTAAGATCGATATCATTATCAATCGACTCAACAACGATTTTGATATTATCACTGCCCTCTTCTACACGGGTACCTTCTGCCATTGGCAATACCTGTAGCGGCGGACGAATATCTAATTTTTTACCCACTAAGCTCTGGTCGACTTTACTGCCTACAGCAGGAATATCATACTCCTTGCTATATGTCGGCTTATGTAAGCCAGCTGGAATAACGAGCTGTGGCTCGACAGTGAGATCTTGATAGTTCTGATCTGTGTCGTTAGCCTGCCTTCTGTCAATCGGCGTACTACATGCAGTAACGGCTGCAACTAAAATCAGTGGTGATATTTGCTTTAGCATTTATTATTTAACCTCTATTCGGGCATTTTTCATCGCTTCTAGCAACAGACCATGAAACTCGGTAGAAAGTTCAGTCAAAGGCAAACGAATTGTTCCATTGCTAATGAGTCCCATACGATGGGCAGCCCATTTTACAGGGATAGGATTGGCTTCGCAGAACAGTACACTAAACAACTCTTTAATCGATTCTTCTGCGGTAAGTGCTGCAGGGATGTCGCCAGCTAAAGCCGCATCACACATGGCTTTAAACTGCTTAGGTACGATATTGTTAGCAACAGAGATGACGCCATTGCCGCCTAAAGAGAGAAACTCTCTTGCGGTTGCATCATCGCCACTATAAAGAAGAAAATCATCACCACATAATTGACGTAACTCTTTTACGCGAGAAAGATCTCCCGTTGCCTCTTTAACACCAATGATATTACTAATTCCGGCTAGTTCAGCAACGGTTTCAGGACGCATATCAACAGCGGTTCTTCCCGGCACGTTATAAAGAATTTGCGGCACATCAGTGCTTGCGGCAACCGCGGTATAATGAGCAATAAGCCCCTTTGGGGTAGGCTTATTATAATATGGGGTAACACCTAGCATTGCCGCTACGCCCGTATTAGATAGACCTTTAGTCAGCTCTATTGCTTCAGCGGTTGCATTGGCGCCATTACCGCCAATAATTGGAATTCGACCTGCGGCAAACTTCACTGTCTGCTCAACAACAGCAATATGCTCTTTAGCAGGCAATGTGGCTGACTCACCAGTTGTGCCTACCGCTACGATGGCATCTGTACCTTGGGCGATATGGTACTCAACTAAACTTTCAAGACTTTTATAATCAACTGTGCCGTCACTATTCATTGGTGTGACTAAGGCTACGATGCTTCCGTATATCATGTATATTCCCCAAGGGTTCAGGACAGGCTATGGTACTGATGCAATCCACTAAAAACAAGCACTACGACGCAAGACTTAAGCATATTCATCATCAAGTTGAAACATATTAAATATGCTACAGGATCACAATGACAAGGGTCGCATTCTGATTAAGTTGTGATAGCATTAGCCACCGCACAAAAAAACGTTATTTATTTGACGCTTTTTTTTAAGTCTAACTAATAAGAAAATGGGGTATTAAATGTCCAATCACTTGGTCGTTACTGCAATGGGGGCCGACCGTCCAGGTATTGTAAGTAAGTTTGCACGACTCGCTAGTGAGTGTGACTGCGATATCGTTGATAGTCGCATGGCACTTTTTGGTAATGAATTTACCCTAATTATGATGCTTTCCGGATCATGGCCATCAATCACTAAAATTGAGTCGATGTTACCAAGCTTAAGTGTCGAACTAGAATTATTGACGGTTATGAAGCGCACGTCGAAACACACACCACAAAACTACATCTCTAGCTTAGATGTTAACTTCAGTGGTCATGATCAGCGTGGCACAATGAAAAAGATCACCCAGTTTTTAGCTGACAGATCATTAGATCTTGCTGCGGTGAAGTCTCATGCAGAAGAAGACGCTACTGGTAAGCCAACACAAAATATTAGTTTAACTATCAATGTGCCTGAAAAAGTTGACTTAGATAAACTCGAAATTGGTATAAACGAATTAGCAGAAGAATTAACGCTCGAGTGTACGATTGAACGTATACAAGGCGTCGAAAGCTAAACTTTTAAGGATTAGAATATGAAAACCTTAACCGTTGGCGACAATGCGCCACTTTTTACCCTACAAAACCAAAGAGACGAAACCATTAGTCTTGCAGAGGCATTGAAAACAGGCCCTGTACTGGTTTACTTCTACCCAAAGGCGTCGACGCCTGGTTGTACGATACAAGCCTGTGGTCTTAGAGACAGTATGGCCGAGCTTAACGAGTTATCTGTGACAGTGTTGGGGCTAAGCCCAGATCCTGTTGCTAAACTTGCTAAGTTTTCTGACAAGCAAGCACTTAACTTCTCTCTATTGAGCGATGAAGATCATGCAATAGCCGATGCGTTTGGTGTCTGGGGTGAAAAGAAGTTCATGGGTAAAGTCTATGACGGCATTCATCGCTTGAGTTTCTTGATCGGCCAAGATGGTAAGGTGGCTCATGTGTTCAATAAATTCAAAACGAAAGAGCATCACGAAGTTGTATTAGCACACCTTAAAAATAGCTGATATTGCCCGTAAAAAAAGGAGCCATTGGCTCCTTTTTTTACGCAGGTTTTATGCAAGATAGGGATAAATCAATGCTGCGGCAATTGACCACATGGTGATGCAGATAAACCTATCGAGGTAACACCAAGCTTTTGGCTTTTTAAACACAGGGCTTAAATATTTAGCACCTAGGCTTAAACTAAAAAACCAAACGAAGGATGCCAATACCGCTCCCGCACCAAACCACTGTTTGTCCGTTCCCTCAAATTGCACGCTAATACTGCCGAGTAACACCACTGTGTCTAAGTAAAGGTGCGGATTGAGTAGGCTAATCGCCAGAGTCGTTAATATCGCCTTCTTTAAACTATCGGCAGCTAACGTCTCATCGCTCTCCATTCTCGACTCACTAAAAGACGATTTGAGGGCACCATAACCATAAATAAGCAGAAACAGCGCTCCACCAAAACTGGCAATATCCTTAATCAGTGGGAAAGCCAAGATAAGGTGGCCTAATCCTGCGACACCAGCGGTTATCATGACCGCGTCGATAAAGGAGCAGATAGCCGCTATCGGTAACGAATGCGACCGTTTAAGCCCTTGTTTTAAAACAAATGCATTCTGTGCACCTACTGCCATAATTAGGCTTCCGCCAATTCCCATCCCCTGAATAAATGCTGTCTGCATATCTGCCTCAAAACGAACTAAATTTTAATAGCGCAAGAATAATGCTGAGCAAAAAATAAGTACAACTAATAAATTTAATAATGTATAAGTAAAACTTATCTCGATTGAGACTTATTCTAAGGAGCTACAGATGTTTGATTACGCCCACCTTAAAGCCTTGTCAATTGTCGTGTCTCAAGGTGGATTTGATAAAGCAGCACAACATCTGTATATCAGTCAATCAGCAGTATCACAGCGGATCAAACAGCTTGAAGATAAAGTAGGACAAGCCCTACTCGTTAGGTCAAACCCAGTTGTCGCTACGGAAACGGGTAAACGACTACTCAGACATTATGCTCAAGTACAACTGCTCGAGAGTGAGCTTCGCTCTGAAATGGATGTGGACGACCCCTCGCTTCCAACCATAGTTAGAATTGCGGTTAATGCCGATAGCCTCGCGACATGGTTTCTTCCTGCATTAACCGAGACATTTAAATATCATAAATGGTTATTAGAACTCGTTGTTGATGATGAGGCTTACACACATCACCTTTTAAAAAATGGTGAAGCTGTTGGATGTGTAACGACCACACAGCTTGCCCTATCAGGGTGTAGCAGTGAATACCTTGGCAATATGGAGTATCAATGTGTCGCAACACCAGCATTTATCGAGCAGTATTTTCAATCTGATCTGGCTACTGATGACATTGCGCATGCTCCTGCGGTAGTGTTTTCAACTAAAGATAAACTTCACGACAAGTTCTTAAGCTTTTACTTTGATATCAATGACAAGAGTTGGCGGGAACACAAAATTCCCTCTTCCGAGAGTTTTCTTGAAGCCATAAGAATGGGACTGGGTTATGGCTTAGTGGCCCACTTACAGGCTAAACCCCTACTCGAGAAAGGCGAGCTGATAGAAATTTTTCCCCATAAACGCATGCAGGTACCACTATATTGGCAACATTGGAACATTAAGGCGAAGCAAACTAGCATCATTTACCGTGCATTAGCCACGAGTGCCAAAGAACTGCTACTGACCTAAATCGGCTTCATATAAGTTGCCTCATTAAAAAAGGGGCCTTAGCCCCTTTATCTAGCAAATACGATGCTATTTGCTGTCATGTAATACTCTTTCACCGGTCTGAGACTCATCTTGATTCTCATCAATTTGAATCGGTACAGGCCAAGCATTGATGACAGCCTTGACTAACGAGGCGAGCGGAATCGCAAAGAATACCCCCCAAACGCCCCATAAACCGCCAAATATCAGCACCGCAGCAATAATAAATACCGGGTGTAGATCGACAGCATCTGAGAATAAAATCGGGACTAATACGTTACCGTCTAAGGCTTGAATAATCCCATAGCCCACCATTAGATAGCCAAACTCAGGACTAATTCCCCACTGCACAAATGCGACTAAAGCGATAGGGAGAGTCACTAATGTTGCGCCGACATAAGGAATAAGTACCGACAGTCCAGTCAACACGCCAAGTAAGGCGGCATAACGCAGATCCATTACGGCAAAGAAGATATAACTGACCACGCCGATGATAACAATCTCGATGACTTTTCCGCGAATGTAATTAAAAATCTGTTGATTCATCTCATTCCAGACCTTACGCGCTAAATCACGATTGGTAGGAAAGAAACGCTTACTGCCTTTTATCAGTTCATCTTTATCTTTTAAAAAGAAAAACACTAATAAAGGGATTAATATCGCATACACCATCAGCACTAATAGTGATGCAGAGTATCCCAAAAGTTGCTTACCTATATCCAGCAGATGCTGGGTATCTAACAGCTTCTTAAGTTCTGCAACCATGGTGTCTAGCTGACTTGGATTAACAAACTGGGGATATCGATTAATATAGAGTTGGACGGTATTCAGGCCTTTATCGATCATGCTCGGTAAATCTGCCATCAAGTTTACACCCTGACGCCAAATACTCGGTACGAGACCAAAACTAATTAACAGCATTAAACCGATAAACAGAACAAGAACTAAAGAAGCGGCTGTAGGTCTATTGATCCCGATTCGGGCCATCTGAGCAACGGGCCACTCAAGGAGAAATGCCAATACCAGTGCAATCAGTAATGGGGCTAATAAGCCACCGGCAAAATATATCGCGAGCGCAAAGCCCACTAAAATGAGTACTAAGGTTACAGCTTGTGGATCACTAAAACGTTCTTTATACCAACGGCTTAAAACAGATAACATTCATACTCCCTAGCTAGACGACTGAGTGACTCCTTGCAGCCATCGTTAAAATGATATTTCACTCAATGTAAAATTGTATAAACTCTCTTTTACTTAGACACTGTTATAGACAAAATGGCGTCATTATCTTGCTCGACTGTATGACAATATCCCGCTTTTTTAAGATAACGGGGAACATCTTGCCTAGAACCAGGGTCAGATAATACAACACGAATGCAGTCGCCCGCAGAAAGTTGCTTGAGAGCAAGCTTGACTTTAACTAGCGGTAACGGACAACGATATGGCGTTAAATCAATAATAATCATAATGAACTTGCTATATCCAATCTAAGACCATTATCCTAATAAGCAACGCAAACCACAAGCAAGCATTGTGAATTGCTAATAACAGAAGCATAGCCCAAATTAAGGATCCGCTTGAGTAAATCAACTTTATCACAATCCATTATCGCTGGTGCCCTGTCTTTTATTTTATGTACAAGCTCAGCAGTCACTTATGCCAATAATGACTTACCTGACTTAGGCACTGCAGCTGTTAATACTTTCAGTTTGGAAAAAGAGACTGAAGTCGGTGATGCCTATATGCGGGTGATCCGCGGCTCAGCTCCAATGCTTAATGATCCTGTGTTAAACCAATACCTAACAGAGCTAGGTAATAAACTGGTCGCTCATGCAACTGGTGTAAAAACACCATTCTATTTTTTCTTATTAAGAAACGATGAGATCAACGCATTTGCTTTTTTCGGTGGACATGTCGGAGTTCATACAGGCTTATTTCTCAATGCAGATACTGAAAGTGAGTTGGCCTCAGTCCTAGGTCACGAGATCACTCACGTTACCCAGCGCCACCTAGCACGCTCAATTGAGGCGCAGCAAAAAACGTCTCCAGCGACTATTGCAGGTATGCTCGGCGCTATCCTGCTAACGATTGCATCCCCTCAAGCTGGTATGGCTGCATTAGCAACGACTCAAGCTCTAGCGACGCAGTCAAAGATTAACTACACTCGCTTACATGAGAAAGAAGCTGACCGTATAGGGATGCAGGTCATGGTTGATGCAGGGTTTGACCCCAACGGAGCCTCGGACTTTTTCGGAAAGCTTGCAACTCGATATCGCTTCACCACTAAACCACCACAAATGCTACTGACTCACCCCTTGCCGGAATCACGGATCTCAGAGGCTCGAATTAGAGCCGAGCAATATCCTCATCGGCAGATCCCAGATAACCTTAATTTTCAGCTTGCGAAAGCACGAATTCAAGTCAGGTTTTCTGGTTACAGCGAGCAAGCAGCGCTTTCCATCTTTGATAAACAGTTAAAGCATCATCGCTATACATTTAAGAGTGCAGCACAGTATGGTAAGGCTTTGGCATTGTTTAGATTAAAGAAATATGACGAATCAGAAAAAATTATCGATGAACTATTAGCTAAGAGTCCCAATAACCTATTTTTTATCGATACTAAAACCGATCTGCTTAGTCAAAGAGGCGCACAGAAGGAAGCGATTACACTGTTATTAACTGAAAAGCAGTTGAAACCGACTTCTCAAGTGATTAATACCAACCTTGCAAACGTCTACATTGAAGATAATCAAGTCAGCAAAGCAATTCCTCTGCTTGAAGATCTAATCTTTCTCGATAAACAAAACCAGCTACCCTACTTCTTATTGAATGAAGCGTACAAGAAAAATGGTAACAAGGCGATGGAACACTTCGTCAAAGCGGAGTCGCTGGCACTGGTAGCCGATTATAAGACCGCTATTGACCAGCTCAATTTTGCTTACAAGGCTTCAAAAGGTGATGCGCTACAACTTGCGAGAATTGAAGCGCGGATAAGACAGTTTAGACAGGCTGAACGAGCCATAGAACAATTACAATAGCGCCAGTTTGATTGTGACTATGATCACAAAATAAAGTATCATGGTCACAATTTTCAATAACAATAAAAAGCATATGACAAACGTTACTATTTATCACAATCCAAGATGTTCCAAAAGCCGCCAAACTCTTGCCTTATTAGAAGAGAATAACTGTAACATTCATATCGTAGAATATTTAAAAACCCCTGTTTCCTCTGCTGAACTTACCGATATTTTAACAAAACTCGATATTAGCCCACGAGCACTGATGCGAGTCAAAGAAACCGAGTATAAAGAGTTAGCTTTAGCCGATTCATCGCTAACCGATGAGCAATTAATCCAAGCTATGCTCACGACGCCAAAACTTATTGAGCGTCCAATTGTATTAGCAAATAACAAGGCCGCGATTGGCCGACCTCCAGAAAATGTACTCTCTATTTTATAAGTGAGGCCTACCATGAACTCAACCACCCTATTTAAGCTCTGCCGCACGGGTTATGTGGCATTGGTCATGTTGTTAGGGGCATGGTTCATACGCCAAGGGCTAACTGGCGAATATTCGATGCTATTTAGTCTACTCTGGCTAGTACCGCTATTGCTCCCTCTAAAAGGGATCTTAACTGGCAAACCCTACACCTATGCCTGGGCTAGTTTTATCTTGTGCCTTTATATGTTACATGGACTGACCTTAGTCTATGTGACCGAAACTGACACCCTATTCGCGATCATTGAGTGCTTGCTGATAGCTTGCCTACTCATTGGCTTTCCTTTTTATGCACGGATCCGCGGCCGTGAACTCGGCCTTGGCTTAAAGAAAAAGAAAAGCTAACCCATTCATTAATGAAGACGGGCTTTGACTCGTCTTCGATTTTCCGATTGTCATATCGCGATTTCACGCCAAAACCCTAACAAATCATTAAACTATCCTTTGTTTGTGCAACAATTGCCGTGCTATATTGCCTACTTAACCTGCAATAAAAACAATAAAAATAAAGGATAAATTTATGCAACGATCCTTAAGTTACCTATTGATAAGTGCCCTCGGATTAACAGCCTGCGGTGGAAGTGGCGATAACTCCAGTGGCGGTATAGTGACTCCCCCGCCGGTTGTGCCCGATGGTTTAGTGCGTTGTGACGCACAATCTCAGCACAATCAAATCAGCACCTCTTCCGATCTTATGTTTATTACTGAGGCACATTACAAAGCGGGCCAACCCGCAGCCGTCATCGCAACTATCAAAGGTAAAAATGTCTCGGACTATCAGTACAATTGGACTCAAACCAGCGGCCCGAATCTCATTTTAATCAGCAATAAAAGTCCGGTTTTGGCTTTTACAGCCAGTGAAAGTGGTAACTACAAGTTTGAATTAACAGCAGTCAGCAGCCAAGCATCTTATACAGAATCAATAGAGATAAGCATAGATGCAGCAAATTCAGCTCAACTTGCCATACGAGTAGATCACCAAGCCAGTGAAGGCAATTCTGTTAGCTTTAGAATCGATACCCCAGATGTCAACACGCCTTCACAAATTAGTTGGTGTGTGGCTGCAGGCCCGGATCTTAATGTTGATATTAGCAGTCCGGAAATCGCTTTATTCACCGCCCCGAGTGTCGCAGAGGACACCCTATCCACTCTAAGAGTCTCGGCTGTTATCGACGGTCAGTCAGTTACCGATGATGTACAGTTGCTGATCACTAAAGAGGACGCCATCACCTCCCAGTATTTTGATGAAAGAGTGGCAAAAACCTTCGCCTATAAGGATAACTCTCCATATAAAAATGACCTACAGGCGTGTGTATATTCCAATCAGCTTCAGCAAAGTTGCACTATAGCCCGTCTGCCGTTAATCGGTCAGCAAGCCAGTATCGACAAGCAAGCAATATTGGACAGAGTGTTAGTATCCCATCAGTGGATGGGGCAGAACTTTGAGTACTTCCTTGAAAACCTTGATCCCAACAGCGATTTCGCCACCCTGTTACAATCTGTCACGGCTATTGTGATTAGTTATGATGTGCGTCCCTCTTTTTATTGGGTTCTTACTGGGGCCATCTACTTAGATCCAAACGATCTATGGCTATTAGCAGAGGAGCGCGACACCATCAATGAAGCTCCTGATTATCGCAGTGGTTTTGGCAATGATTTGAATTTTTTGATGCCCTGGCGATATGTTAAGAATAACAGCTACACCTCTTATGTTGTGCCAAGAAGCGTCCGTACCGACCGTACACCTCAAGAGCTGATGCCAGATCTCGCATCGCTTCTCTACCATGAACTTGCACACGCAAATGATTTTTTCCCGCGAAGCGTACATGCTAGTTTGTCTGGGCCAACACTGCTTGATGACTACCTTCGCCGAAGCGATGCAGAACAACTGGTTTCCGATCAGCTCATTGAGCTTTATCCCTTAGCAAGCCAAGAAATGGTCAATTTAGCTGAAGTCAGCTTTAAAGGTGAAACGGCTAATGACACTCAAAAATCCTACATTGCTAGTGATATCAGCAGCTTCTTTTCGCCTGACCGCGCCACAGATTACTATGCCTACTCAACTAGACGTGAAGATGCGGCAATGTTATTCGAAGAAGCCTTGATGAGCCACAGATACGCCATACAACGAGACGTCGCTGTTACCGATAAGCCTGATAATCCGACAGCGAGTAGCATTACCGTTGACTGGGGCCAGCGTGGAAGAATTGGTGATATAAAACTTGAGAGCCGAGCCGCATTTGTCATTGACCAGATGATGCCTGAACTTAATGGGCTCTCTTTGGTTAGTGATTTGCCGACTCCGATAGAGATGAAACAGGGGCAGTCTTGGTCAGATAACTTAACCATCTCTCCAGTTAATAGCCCACAGCTTTATAGAGTTGCACCTAAAGCAAATTCCTCTCCAGAGCTACGATTAAGTGGAGATAGACATGTAAGGCCTGTCGATTAAAGACGAAATAAACACTGAAAACAGAAAGCCCAGATAATGACTATTATCTGGGCTTGTTTATTTAACGAAATCACGCAGCTAGAGTCGCAACATCTCCTTAACAAAAGGGATGGTCAGTTTTCGCTGATGTACCATAGAGGCCTTATCTAGTCTATCTAGTACATCAAATAAAGTTCTTAAATCTCGAGCTAAACGATTCAGTAGGAAACGTCCAACATCTTCAGGAAGTTGCAGGCCACGCATAGCCGCTCTACGCTGCAGTGCAGCTAGCTTTTCATCATCAGCCATAGGCTGCAGCTGATAATTGAGTCCCCACTGCATACGAGACACGAGATCTGGTAGTGAAAAACCACTGTCACTAGGTGAAACACTTGCACTTACGACTAGCGCACAGGTTTTCTGTTCTGAAATTCGATTATACAAATCAAATATTGCTTCTTCCCACAGAGGGTGGCCTGCTATTGCGTCAACATCATCGATACAGACTAAATCCAGTTTTTCTAAACCTTCTAATAAAGCTGTAGAGATACTTGCATGGATCCCAAGGGGAATATAGAAACTACTTCGCCCGAGGTCGTTGGCGTGAGCACAGGCAGCATGCATAAGATGGGTTCGCCCTGATTTTTCAGGCCCCCACAAAAATACAGCACCATCTGACTTGCCTTCAGCACAATCTTGTAAACTTTGGATAAGCTCATCGTTACCCGCTGCAGGGTAATAACTATTGAAAGTTTCATCATCTGGTAGATGAACTGGCAGTGATAATTGTAAAGGAGAGTTTAACTTCACTCAGGTACTTCTCAAGGACGCAATATTTCTATATTAGACACACATGGTAGCATGTGTGTCTCATGATTGGGAGCTATTGCCCTTTCCAATAATAGATCTGTGTCTCTTTCTGGGGTGCTTCTACCGCTTCTACCGACGAGTAATCAAGGTTTTGTTGATTATTTGACTCAATCGCCCCCACTTGAGGGTCGAGAGACATCAGTCTATGTAGATCGGCTTCATCGCCAAATAGAGCTAAATTAAACTCAACTGTTTGTCCTTGAATACTGGCTATACTGGCTGACTTAATCGCACTTAGTTGAGCAAGGAATCGCTCAATTGCCACAAGCTGCTTGATATCCGTCACATCAACAAAAGCAATTTTTGTGGTATTACGCTCACCCGAATCGGCAATCGCGTACTGGCCAACATAATATTCACTGGTTGCAGCCACTATCGCGGTAACAGCATCTTCAACGGTCGCCGCTTCACCACTACTGGTAATAAGCGATGTCATCTGCAGCGCTTGCGGATCTTTGTCTCTTGGATACAGTCCCATCTGATACTGGTACACAGCTCCTTGAGGTTCGATTGTGGCAATTAAAAAATAATTTGCCTTATACCTTAGCGAGGCATTGGCAATGTTGTCAGTAAAACGTCCCCTAACATCGTTCACCCCCACCTTCATCGAGTCATCAAGATCCATCAAAGGAAACAACAAGGGAACTGCGCGGCTCGTTGACTGAGAATCAAATGTGTTGCGGCTAGAAGAAATCGCGCCGTCACTTAATATTTCGCGTTCGCCATTTTCATTAATAACCAGCCAAACTAGGGTTAATGGACGCTGTTTACCCCATACAGGTAAACCCGCATCCCTTAGTAGTCGAATAATGCGTTTATGGTCAAAATTCACCTTCAGATACAACTCACCGGCATCTTCAAAATAACCATACTGAGTCATTAACGAGCTAGCACTCTTTAACTGTTTTTGAACTACAGGATTGATTAAGGCCGCCTGTGTGCCAGAGTTTTTCAAAATTACAGCCTCAAAGGCCTGCTTGATTCCCTCACTTCTCAGTGTTGTAGCTCTTGATTCAATAGAGACTGCGGCTTCATCAAGCGAACTGACATCTGCAGCATGTACAGATGCAGATAGACTCGCAAGAAAGGGAAAAATAACAAAAATACCTAATATGAATTTCAACATGTTTAAGATTCAAGGACGACTCAATAGGCAAAATTGTACCACATCTTTTATGCTTTAGGCCGAGTAAAAACCATCACGCCTTCGTAAAGCGCCCTTCATTTACCCAACCAAGGTCACACACATAAAACCTAAAAGCAGTTATCATTGATAGGTTTACATAAAATTAAGAGAAAAATAATGAAAAAATTAATGATGCCTTTGCAGGGAGCGCAAATGCTGTTTGTCGCCTTTGGCTCCCTGGTATTAATGCCCCTACTTACGGGCTTAGATACAAACGTCGCACTCTTTACCGCTGGCATTGGCACCCTGCTTTTCCAATTGATTACAAAACGTCAGATCCCTATCTTTCTTGCCTCTTCCTTCGCGTTTATCGCGCCTATTATGTATGGCGTACAAACTTGGGGGATCCCATCAACCATGGGCGGCTTAATGGCGGCAGGCGTGGTCTATGTTATTTTAGCGTCAGTAATAAAAGTCAGAGGTGGCGGTTTTATTAAGCGCCTGCTTCCGCCAGTTGTTGTCGGACCTGTCATTATCGTTATTGGTTTGGGTCTAGCCCCTGTTGCCGTTAATATGGCAGTCGGAAAAAGTGGTGATGGTAGCTTAGTGCTCGTTGAGCAGAATGTCGCGCTATTTATCTCCCTTGCATCATTATTTACCACTATCGCTGTCGCCATTTTCGCTAAAGGGCTATTAAAGCTAATGCCAATCCTTGCAGGTATTTCTGTAGGTTATGGTTTAAGCCTTGCTTATGGCATTGTTGATTTTACTCCTGTTAGAGAGGCAGCGTGGATCGCGATGCCAAACTTTGTCGCTCCCGAGTTTAACTGGCATGCCATTCTATTTATGATCCCAGTGGCAATTGCACCAGCAGTAGAACACATCGGCGATATTCTCGCTATCTCAAACGTGACCGGTAAAGATTACCTTAAAAAGCCGGGATTACACCGCACACTAGCAGGTGACGGCGTTGCGACCATAGCAGCCTCTGCATTTGGTGGCCCACCGAATACTACCTATAGTGAAGTCACAGGGGCGGTAACGCTCACTAAAAACTTTAATCCTGTCGTGATGACTTGGACTGCCATTACTGCGATTCTGTTCTCTTTTGTTGGCAAGCTCGGTGCGCTACTGCAGACGATCCCGGTACCAGTCATGGGCGGTATCATGTGCTTACTGTTTGGTTCAATTGCAGCTGTGGGACTTAACTCACTAATTAAGAATCACGTCGATATGAACGAGCCACGCAATCTGAGTATCGTTGGTGTCACATTAGTATTTGGTATTGGCGGAATGGCTTTTGGCATCGGCTCATTTAGCTTAACGGGGATCAGTCTTTGCGGTATCTTGGCTATTGGTATGAATTTATTACTACCGGATAATGCTGCCTCACATGAAAAAATTATCGCAGAGAAAATTAACCCTTCCTCATAATTTATTCTGTGTATTAAAAAGCCCCTATTGGTATCACCATTAGGGGCTTTTTATTAACTAAAGTTTGTAACTTAAAAAAGCTTATGCTTGATCGTCTTCAGTCTTAAATTTAGCCGCTGTTTCTTTGATAAGCGTCTGTAGCTCACCCTTTTGGTACATTTCAGTCAGAATGTCACAACCACCAATCAACTCACCTTCAACCCATAGCTGAGGAAAGGTAGGCCAATTAGCGTATTTTGGTAGCTCAGCACGGATATCTGGGTGCTGAAGGATATCAACAAATGCAAACTGCTCTTCACAGTTGATCATGAGCTGTGCTACCTGAGATGAAAAACCACAACTTGGTAACTTTGGTGAGCCCTTCATGTAAACGATAATTGGGTTTTCAGCAATTTGCTGCTTGATTTTATCTACAGTTTCCATTTTTCTTCCTGATTTAAACATCATTACAATCGCCCCATTGTACGTCAGTATTTCACAGAACAAAAACCTACTTTTTGCAGGGACAATTACTAATAGAAATAATCGATTAAGATAATCGCTCTTTTTGAATAAACAATGATACACTTCACAAGTTTATTAGGTAAAATGTGTCGCAGTGAGCAAGAACGCACAAAATAACAAACCAGAGTTAATGGAGAACAGAAATGGCTTTTGAATTACCAGCATTACCTTACGCAAAGAACGCACTTGAGCCACATATCTCGGAAGAAACAATTAACTTCCATTACGGTAAGCATCACAACACTTACGTTGTAAAGCTTAACGGTTTAGTTGAAGGTACTGAACTTGAGCAGAAGAGCCTAGAAGAGATCATCAAGACCTCTACTGGTGGTATCTTCAATAACGCAGCTCAGATTTGGAATCACACTTTTTACTGGAACTGCCTATCACCAAATGGTGGTGGTGAAGCCACAGGTGCAGTAGCCGATGCTATCAACGCAGCTTTTGGCTCGTTTGAAGCATTTAAGACCCAGTTTACCGATGCAGCGGTTAACAATTTCGGTAGCGCTTGGACATGGCTAGTAAAGAATGCCGATGGCAGCGTTGCTATTGTTAATACAAGTAATGCAGCAACACCACTGACAGACGAAAGTGTGACTCCTATCTTGACTGTTGACGTATGGGAACATGCGTATTACATCGATTATCGTAACGTGCGCCCTGACTATTTAGCGCACTTCTGGGAGTTGGTTAACTGGGATTTTGTTAACGCAAACTTCGCAGGTTAACTATTTAACTTCGCCATTAATTAAAGGGAGCCTTAGGGCTCCTTTTTTATGACCTGTAAAAACCTTAGGCTTTTATATCAAGTGCAATAATTGCAAATGCAACTATTTCTTGTTGTTTTTATTTAGTTTTTTACAACACATGTCTCATTTAACGTCTAACATTAAAGGTAGGAGGTGCACTTTATTCACCTCTAAACTGACTATTTTTGCGTTTCAGGGGGCCTGATTATGAGTATATTTGAGCATTACCAACAGCGCTATGAAAAGAAGCTTGATGAAGAATATTCATTAGAAGACTTTTTAGCTATCTGTAAAAAAGACAGAAGCGCCTATGCTTCGGCAGCTGAGCGTTTATTAATGGCCATCGGTGAACCAGAACTCATCGATACTTCTAAAGATCCTGTTCTCAGCCGCCTATTTTCAAACCGTCTAATTTCTCGTTACCCAGCATTTAAAGACTTTTACGGTATGGAAGAGGCGATTGAGCAGATTGTTGCATATTTAAAACATTCAGCTCAAGGGTTAGAGGAATCAAAGCAGATCCTCTACCTGCTTGGCCCTGTGGGTGGTGGTAAGTCATCGCTGGCAGAAAAACTTAAAGCCTTAATGCAAAATGTACCAATCTACGTTCTTACGGCCGATGGCGTTCGTAGTCCTGTAAACGACCATCCATTCTGTCTATTTAATATCGATGAAGACGGGGCGATTCTTAAGCAGGAATATGAGATCCCAGAGCGTTATCTCAAAACTATCATGTCACCCTGGGCGGTGAAGCGCTTACATGAGTTTGGCGGTGATATATCTAAATTTAAAGTCGTTAAGGTATATCCCTCAATTCTCGATCAGTTAGCCATTGCGAAAACCGAACCCGGCGATGAGAACAATCAAGACATCTCCTCACTCGTAGGTAAGGTCGATATCCGTCAACTCGAACACTTTGCCCAACATGACGCTGATGCTTACTCCTACTCAGGAGCCTTATGTCGTGCCAATCAAGGTTTGATGGAGTTTGTGGAGATGTTCAAGGCACCAATTAAGGTACTACATCCACTTTTGACTGCGACACAGGAGGGTAATTATAACGGCACAGAGGGGCTATCCGCCCTGCCCTTTAGTGGTATTATCCTTGCTCACTCCAACGAGTCTGAGTGGACAACCTTTAGAAATAACAAAACCAACGAGGCTTTTCTTGACCGTGTTTATATTGTCAAAGTGCCTTATTGCCTCAGAATTTCAGAGGAAGTACGGATCTATCAGAAGTTACTTGCTAACTCTGAATTAGCTAACACTCCTTGTGCACCAGGAACGTTGGAAACCTTGGCACAATTTAGTGTGCTATCTAGGGTTGTGGCTCCAGAAAACTCATCGATTTACTCTAAGATGCGTGTGTATGACGGTGAGAGTTTAAAAGACACAGATCCAAAAGCCAAATCCTATCAAGAATACCGTGATTATGCAGGTGTAGATGAAGGCATGCAGGGATTATCCACCCGTTTTGCCTTTAAGATCCTTTCAAGGGTGTTTAACTTCGATCACACCGAAATTGCGGCAAATCCAGTACACCTTTTTTATGTCTTAGAACGTCAAATTGAGCAAGAGCAGTTCCCATCAGAGGCTGCAGAGCGCTATCTTGAGTTCTTAAAAGGCTACCTTATCCCTAAATATGTAGAGTTTATCGGTAAAGAGATCCAAACAGCTTATTTAGAGTCTTACTCTGAATATGGTCAAAATATTTTCGATCGCTACGTTACCTACGCCGACTTCTGGATTCAGGATCAAGAGTATCGCGATCCAGAAACAGGACAGTTATTTGATCGCGCAGCGTTGAACTCTGAGCTAGAGAAAATCGAAAAGCCTGCCGGGATCAGTAATCCAAAGGACTTCAGAAACGAAATCGTTAACTTCGTATTACGTGCTAGAGCAAACAACGAAGGTACAAACCCGTTATGGACCAGTTACGAAAAGCTGAGAACCGTTATCGAGAAGAAGATGTTCTCTAACACCGAAGATCTGTTACCTGTTATCTCTTTCAACGGTAAAACTTCGACAGACGATCAGCGTAAACATGACGACTTTGTCAATCGCATGATGGAAAAAGGCTACACCCAAAAACAAGTAAGACTCCTTTCAGAGTGGTATTTGAGAGTAAGAAAGTCTTCGTAAAAAGCCCTAAGGGGAGGTTTCTCCCCTTCTAATTGGCTAGGAGGTGCGCATGACAAGTTTCATTGATAGAAGGCTTAACTCTAAGGGTAAGAGCACGGTTAATCGACAGCGCTTTATCAATCGCTATAAAAAGCAGATAAAAAAAGCCGTTAGTGATGCCGTCACCCATCGTAGCGTTACCGATGTCGACAAGGGTGAGAAGATCAGTATTCCGACCAGAGACATCACTGAGCCCACCTTTCATCAAGGTAATGGCGGTGTTCGAGAGCGAGTTCACCCGGGAAATGATAAATTTGCTCGAGGAGACCAAATCGAGCGTCCACCATCTGGTCAAGGCCAAGGTGCGGGTCAAGGTGAAGCCTCTGACTCTGGTGAGGGTCAAGATGACTTTGTATTTCAGATCTCAAAAGATGAATATCTTGAACTTCTGTTTGAAGATCTAGAACTACCGAACCTCCAGAACAATCGTTTAAATAAACTGGTTGAATATCAGGTCTATCGTGCAGGTTTTACCAATGATGGCGTACCGGCCAATATCAATATTGTGCGCTCACTTCGTTCATCACTCGCTCGAAGAACTGCGATGACTTCGACTAAGAAAGCTAAGTTAAAGGCGCTTGAGGAGGAGTTAGCGTTACTAGAGAATACCCCCGGCTCTAAGGCCGAACGTATTCTTACGCTTAAGGATGAGATAGCCGATCTTAAACAGCGAATTAAGAAAGTTCCATTTATTGATACTTTTGACCTTCGCTACAACAACTTCGCCAAGCGCGAGGTACCGTCAAGCCAAGCGGTTATGTTTTGCTTAATGGATGTATCGGGTTCCATGGATCAAGCAACCAAAGACATGGCAAAACGCTTCTATATACTACTCTATCTATTCTTGACACGGACCTACAAGAATCTTGAGGTGGTGTATATTCGTCATCATACCCAAGCTAAGGAGGTCGATGAGCACGAGTTTTTCTATTCTCAAGAAACTGGTGGCACCATAGTATCGAGTGCGCTTAAGTTGATGCATGAAATTCAACAAAAGCGTTATCCCGAAAATGAGTGGAACATCTATGCGGCCCAAGCATCTGATGGCGACAACTGGGCAGATGACTCCCCCTCTTGTCATGAGATCTTAGAGAAGCAGTTACTGCCCGTTGTTCGTTATTTTAGCTACATAGAGATCACCAATCGCGCTCATCAGACACTCTGGCGCGAATATGAAGATCTACAGAAGTCTCACAGCAATATTGCCGTACAACATATAAAACAAGCTGAAGACATCTACCCAGTATTTAGAGAGTTATTTAAAAAGCAGGCTGTTTAGGGGGCGATTATGGAAAATCCAAACAAGAGAACACCATTAGACGATGGCCCAGATTGGAACTTCGACTTATTACAGACCTACCTTACTGAAATTGAGCGGGTGGCAGATTTTTATCGTTTAGATGCCTACCCTAACCAAATTGAAGTGATTACCGCAGAACAGATGATGGATGCCTACGCAGGTATTGGAATGCCCATCGGCTACACACATTGGTCATTTGGTAAACGTTTTATTGAAACAGAGCAGGGATATAAGCGTGGGCAAATGGGCTTAGCTTATGAAATTGTCATCAACTCCGACCCCTGTATTGCCTATTTAATGGAAGAGAACACCATCACCATGCAGGCACTGGTGATGGCTCATGCAAGTTTCGGTCATAATAGTTTTTTTAAAGGTAACTACCTGTTTAAAACTTGGACTGATGCTAGCTCAATTATTGACTACCTTGTATTTGCTAGAAATTACATCAGCGAGTGTGAAGAGCTTTATGGCATTGAAAAAGTAGAGGGAATTATCGACTCCTGCCATGCGCTCATGAGTTATGGTGTCGATCGGTATAAACGTCCCAGTGAGATCTCTTTCAAAGAGGAGAAGATGCGCCAAAAAGATAGAGAGGCTTATCTTCAGAGTCAGGTAAATGAGCTTTGGCGCACCATACCCGATCTGCCACAGGAGGAGGTAAAAGAGGAAGCAAAGCACTTTCCGTCTGAGCCACAAGAGAATATTCTATATTTTATAGAAAAGAATGCCCCCCTACTTGAACCATGGCAACGAGAGATAGTGCGGATTGTCAGAAAAATGGGGCAATACTTCTATCCGCAAAAACAAACTCAGGTAATGAATGAGGGCTGGGCAACATTTTGGCACTATACCATCCTCAATCACCTTTATGATGAGGGGTTAGTAACGGACCGTTTCATGCTGGAGTTTTTACAAAGCCACACCAACGTGGTCGCCCAACCTAGCTACAATAGTCCCTATTACAGCGGTATTAATCCCTATGCATTAGGCTTTAATATGTTTGTCGATATTAGACGGATCTGTGAAAATCCAACCGATGAAGATAGACAGTGGTTTCCGGAAATAGCAGGCAGTGATTGGCTGACAACGTTACACTTCGCCATGGAAAACTTTAAGGATGAAAGTTTTATCAGTCAGTACCTTTCGCCTAATATCATCAGGCAGTTTAAGCTTTTTTCGGTTTTAGATGATGATAGAAAAAACCACATCAGTGTTTCGGCTATTCACGATGAAGAGGGATATAAAGAGATCAGGCAGAAATTATCGCAACAGTATAACCTGTCTAATTTGGAACCTAATATTCAAGTACAGAATGTAGAAGTCACTGGTGATCGTTCTATCACCTTAAGATATGTACCGAACTCTAGGATCCCGCTGGCGGAAACTTGCCATGAAGTGGTTAAGCATCTGCATAGACTTTGGGGATTTGACGTAAAACTTGAGCAATATGATGATGGTAAATCCCACATCATCGCCTCCTGCCCAGAGAAAGCCGAAGCACCATAGCTTAATCTTTGACTAAAGTTAGACATAAAAAAAGCGCCTAATTAGGCGCTTTTATCAAATCAACTTAACAATTAAGCGAATTTGAAGTCAACGTGTTCAATCATTGGCTTGAACGCGTGGCGTTGCATGTCTTGAACGCGAACTTTAACATCTTTACCTTCTAGAGCGATAGTTAGCTCAGAAGTGTAGAAATCTTGGTTCTCTTGGATGTTGATGATATCTTTGTGTTCAAAAACAATAGAGATAGCTTCTTTACCTGGACCATAGATAACACCAGGAACTTTTTTCGCATGACGTAGGCGGCGGCTCGAACCTTTCCCGATTTCTGTACGAACTTGTGCTGCGATAGTGTAAGACATATTTAACTCACTTAATAAAAAGATATAAAATAACGGCCACGATTTTCGACCAACCATGACCTGCTAAAAGCGGGCGGATTCTACCATAAAACATTTCACTTCACAAAGACTATCACGCCCACAATTGAACTTTGTTTCAAGCGAAATTACCAGTGCCTAACCGGACCAGTATCGATATGAACAAAGCCAGAGTTTGGATAATATCCGACACCGCCAAGTTTAAGCTCTATAGCCGCTTCTCGAATATGAGCAAGTTTTACACCCGGCAGGGCAAGATCTAACGCCATACCTTTCATATGATAGCTTTTTTTGGCCACGCCATTACTCTGCTTTGCTAGCATTGCATTGGTTTTCGGTGAGCGATAGCCTGATATTACATGCAGATCATCTTTAAAACTCAATGACTCTCTTAATTGATAAGCAAAATCAAATAAGCGCTTATCCATTGGTGCGGATTCATTTTGACGGTGATCACGAAGGATCTGACTAAAGTCAGTCAAAATTTGACTCTGATAATCACCATCTACCCAGTAGCTTCCCTGCCCGCGTTCACCGGTATGACGATTATAAAACCCTAGGCTTCTAACTCCCTTGGTTGAACGACTTGCTTGTGCTTTAGAAGGCAACATAGAAAACATCGCTACGCCGCCTAAACCTAATAATAACTGTCTACGAGAGGAACATACTACTGACACACTTACACCACTGACTACTTTTCCAACAACTGGCAGAAAATTACCTCGTTGGTTCCAAGAAAGCAAGCAATTATACTAAATTAGTAAAAACTGCATTATAAGTCGTTGATCTATGCTTGTCAGATGGCTGTGACCTAAGAGCCAGCCTGCATTTGATAGATATCATTTCTATACTGCACTTGATTGGAATCGTCTATCCAAGCTGTCCAATAAACTAAATGCACATCAAGCGTTGAGTTCAGTGCAAACCATTGGGTCCGGTTTCGATCTGCATGCCTATCAACCCAAGTTTGCTTATCTTTAACTAAGTTTGCGGCCATCCAATTTGCCAATCCCTCAACATTCTCGACTCGTATGCAGCCTGATGAGAGGGCTCGATTACTTCGCTGAAACAATCTAGGATCAGAAGTATCATGCAGATAAACACTAAACTCATTCGGAAAGTAGAACTTGTATCGTCCAAGTGTATTATTACTTCCAGGACGTTGTACAAACCTAAATGGAAATGGCCCTTTAGCTAAATCACGCCACTGCTCGGGCGTTCTTACAACCAAATTATTATTTCGGTCATACACATCGAAGTTACGCTCCGCAATATAGTTTCCATCTTTTCTAACCTGAGGTAATAGGTCGTTATAAAGAATTTTTTTAGGGACTCGCCAGCTTGGGTTAATGACTACATTAGAAATGGAACTACTGAGAAGCGGTGTTGGCCTGTAGGGCTTGCCCACTATTACTCGAGAAACTAATTCAACTTTTCCATTATTGAACAGTTCCATTTCAAATGCAGGCACATTAATCACCAGGAAACGATCGCCTCTCTGCGCCATAAACTCGGCTCTGTTTACAAAGTTTTTAGCTAAAATTGATGCTCGTTTTTTAGGGGACACATTGAGCCACTTTAACGTTTCAGGTCCTATGATCCCATCGGCTTTCAAACCATGACGGCCCTGGAACCGCTTAATAGCATCTACAATAGCGGGGCTCAAACGAGTCGATTCGGTAACTGCAACTTTAGCATCACCGAGTAACCATAGCCGCCTAAGCACCACAGGAACGATTGCATCCATTTGGTTAGGTCTAACCAAGTGGTCAAGCTCAATCGGCTGCCACCAATCCTGTTCAGCTAACCATTGCAAGTGACGAATACGATTTTGAAGCTCAAGATAACCTGCTAATTGAGGCTCTATTGCCATCGCTCTAACAAAAGGATCTTTGGTCTGGGTTAACTCTTCACTTCGTATGGGTATTTGGCGCTGAAACCAAAACTGAGCAATATCAGACTCGATGATTATCAATTGTTCTACTGATAAACTAGACTTAAAAAGTAGTTGTTTATATTCATTAAACTTGTCGCTATTTTCGACTAAGGCGAGTAAAGAGACCTGCTGATATAATAATTTTTGAGCACTCTTCATCCGCTCATTTGCAGGTGAAGTAAAAGTCATAAACAACAATGCTATACAGCAAATAACACTAACAACTCGCATTTAACCGCCCCATCATCGCCAATATTTAAAGTATGGCAAACAATTATGTTTTGTATATGACGGGTCAAAAATTAAGTCGCCAAGTTTGTAAGTTGGCATTTATGGTGGGCGTTATGGCATAAAAAAGCTCCTGCGTAGAGGAGCATTTTAAAACTTTTATAAGCCATTGTCTTAAAGGGATTAGTTTACACTAAGCTCACCTTTACCAACTTCAGTCTTTCCTGTTGCAGGATAGTACTTCAATTGCCAATTTTTAACACCTTGGCTACGATCATCTGCAATATAGTTGTAATAACAATAGGTATTACTCGAGCTCAACGGCCCTCCTGAGTACCAATAAATGATGTCATCTCCCTTGTCAAAGGTGTTATTGCCATGGCTTTCTAACGTATATTCATCGTTATCTAGCAAGCCTTGCCAAATCTCTTTGCAATACTCTCCCTGTAGCTTTGTACCATTATCGCTCTGTGAGGTATCTTTCCCCAGAGGGTAGCCTGTTACTGAAGAGTCGAGTGTACCATCGCCATAGCAAGCTAAATCCACTTGGTAACCACTCTTCCCCGATGTTAACCAGCAGCTGTGGTACAGTTTCACAGCTGAAGTAAAACTACCAAAAGCACTTTTGATCGATGCGTCATGAGCATCTTGGCTGAGGTTAATAAATTTGGGAGCGGCGATAACGGCTAAAATCCCTAACACTATGATGACGACCACTAACTCAATTAGGGTAAAACCTTTAGCTAATACTTTCATAGGAAAATCCATTACAATGAGATCGATGACAATATAACGCGCAAATTCAGTTTCGTCACTTGGGATTAATTAAGTTTAGTAAAATCAGTTGAGATTAAACAATTTGAATTTTCATTTTTGATGTGAAAACCTGTTTTATTCTAGATTAATCACTCTGAAGCAAGAAGGTGCAGCCCCTAGCCCTATCCCTAGCACACATGAGTATACACGTCTTGCTTTATGAGAGTATCAGGCGTCTGTTATAAAAGTAATCCCCTTGAACTCTCTTCATCAGCGGCAAATATCAGCCATAAAAAACTAGCTCGATAGCCTACTCTTCAATAGAAGTGCTACCCGTGGTTAAACTTCAACTGGCACGCCTTACTTTGTAAAGAGTGCGAGGCATCCCTTATAACTTGTGTTTCGCCTTAAACAACAGATACAAAAAAGCCCCTACAGTGTCGCGGCTTCTCTGCAACTCTACAAGAGAGTTATTGGTACCCGTGGCCAGACTTGAACTAACACATCTATTCTGTGAGGCAGAACTTATAAAAAGTAAATCCCTTGGGATATGAAATCTCAAATTTCAGACGTAAAAAAATCAGCTCTAGGCTGGTTAAGTCACTCTTCGTAAAAAGATGGTACCCGTGGCCAGACTTGAACTGGCACGCCTATTCAACGAGGCATCTCTTATAAAAAATAAATCTCTTGTGCTTTTGTTGTAAACGCCAGATACAAAAAAGCCCCGACAGTGTCGAGGCTTCTCTGCAACTCTACAAGAGAGTTATTTGGTACCCGTGGCCAGACTTGAACTAACACATCTATTCAGTGAGGCACCTCTTATAAAAAGTAAATCCCTTGGGATATAAAATCTCAAATTTCAGATGTAAAAAACCAGCTCTAGGCTGGTTTAGTCACTCTTCTAAAAGAAGATGGTACCCGTGGCCAGACTTGAACTGGCACGCCTATTCAACGAGACATCTCTTATAAAAAATAAATCTCTTGTGCTTTTAAGCGCCAGATACAAAAAAGCCCCGACAGTGTCGAGGCTTCTCTGCAACTCTACAAGAGAGTTATTTGGTACCCGTGGCCAGACTTGAACTGGCACGCTTATTCAGCGAGGGATTTTAAATCCCTTGTGTCTACCGATTCCACCACACGGGCAAACTCTTTGACTCTGATGATACATATTGTCGGTATCAATATTGCCTAACCAGATTAAGGTTAAACTCATCAAACTCTTAATTTGTGGAGGCGCGACCCGGAGTCGAACCGAGATCGACGGATTTGCAATCCGCAGCATAGCCATTCTGCCATCGCGCCACATGGTTTAAATTGGAGCGACATATCGGGTTCGAACCGATGACCTATACCTTGGCAAGGTATCGCTCTACCAACTGAGCTAATGTCGCATTTCAATTTAAACTGTATTCAAGTTCTTGCTTAGTTCGCTTCCCCTTGACTACGGAATGGCATTCTACCGATTTACTTCTAAGAGTCAACGCTATATTTATAGATAAATAACCGTTTGCGCACTATTTGATCTTATCGTTGATTTAACAGACTATTCGGCCGTCAAATCTTTCCAAGCGGCTAGAATGTAGCTAACCATAGACCAGAATGTCAGAACCGCAGCCACATAAAACAGCGCAAACGCAGCATAAGTTAATAGTTCATTCGGTTGCCAAATCAATCCTGTGATTGCGATCATCTGTGCAGCGGTTTTATATTTACCAATCCAAGAAACCGCAACAGCTCCTCTCTTGCCAATTTCAGCCATCCACTCTCGCAGGGCCGAAATCACGATTTCACGGCCAATCATAAATAACGCGGGTAGTGTCAGCCAAATATTGCTGTATTCAGAAATCAATAAGACTAGCGCCGTTGTCACCATAATTTTATCGGCAACAGGATCGAGAAAGGCACCAAAACGGGTCGACTGCTTTAATTTCCTCGCAGCGTAACCATCTAACGCATCTGTTACCGCAGCAAGCCAAAACACAAATGCAGCAGCAAAGGGTGACCAAGGTGCTGGTATATAAAAAAGTACAACAAAAACAGGTAACAGTAATAACCTGAACAATGTTAACGCAATAGGAATGTTAAACGGCATTTTAGAACCTAATATTCAAAAGCAGCGCCAATCTTGCCTTAATTTTGTTACCCTCGCAATGCATCATGTATCGTTTGTGCCATTTCTAAGCTAATACCGGGCACTTTTACCAATTCAGACACACTTGCACCTTTAACTTCCTGCAAACCACCCAAATATTGCAGTAGCGCTTTGCGCCGTTTAGGTCCCACTCCGGCTATCGACTCTAAGGTAGAGGTGTTGCGCGTTTTCTGGCGTTTATTTCTATGGCCTGTAATAGCAAAACGATGGGACTCATCTCGAATATGTTGAATGAGATGCAAAGCGCCTGAATCTGCAGGTAGTGTGAATGATTCTTCATTCTCACCATAGATCAATGTTTCTAGGCCTGGCTTACGCCCTTCTCCTTTCGCCACACCGATTAAGGTCGGCGCATTGTCTAACGCGACAAATTTCTCATCTACTATTTTCTGAGCGATTCGTAACTGCCCTATTCCGCCATCAATAAACAGGATATCGGGGACTTTGCCACCACTACCAATTTTATCAAAACGTCGGGTTATCGCCTGTTTCATTGCGGCGTAGTCATCGCCTGGGGTGATCCCAGTAATATTATAGCGTCGATAGTCAGCTTTGCTTGGCCCCTCTCGATTAAACACCACACAGGAGGCTACTGTGCTCTCCCCCATTGTATGGCTAATATCAAAACACTCCATGCGCTGAATTTTATTTGTCGACTCAATCGCCTCTTCTAGAAGAAGGAAGCGCTGCTCAACTGTATTCTTGTGAGAAAGTCGCGTATTAACGGCATTAGTCGCATTGGTCAATGCCAAGCGTAAAAAGCTTGCTCGCTCACCACGAACCTGTGTTTTTATCTCAACTTTCTTATTTTGAGCGGTTTTAATTGCGTCAGCAAGTTCATTTTGCTCCTCGAACGGCTCACTGATTAAGATCTCTTTTGGCGTTAATCGCTGGCTATCCGAGTTAAGGTAGAACTGCAGCATAAACGAGCGCAATACCTCTGACACTTCGGTATTGACCGGAACCTTAGGATAATAACTGCGGCTACCGAAAATCTTACCCTCCCGGATAAATAGCAGATGAAAACAAGCCACACCGGAAGCATAATATGCACCTATTACATCCATATCGCCCGAAGCGTTTGATACCTCTTGCTGCTCAGAGACCCGTCTTAAGGCGGTAATTTGATCTCGATAGAGCGCAGCCTGTTCATAACGCATATCGGCCGCAGCATGTTCCATTTTGTCAACCAGCACCGACATCACCTGCTGATTCTTGCCTTTTAAAAACAGAGTCGCGAGCCTAACCTGTTCTTGATAATCTTGTGATGAAATCTTACCTACACACGGTGCACTACACCGACCAATCTGGTATTGCAAACAAGGCCGCGAACGAGCTTTATAGTAAAGATCGTCACACTGCCTTATCGGGAATATTTTCTGCATTAAATGCAGGCTTTCTCGTACGGCGCCGCCATTAGGATACGGGCCAAAGTATTGCCCCTTATCACGCTTAGCACCGCGGTGGTACGCCAAGCGAGGATATTTGTGGTCACTTAGAAGAATATAGGGATAAGACTTATCGTCGCGCAGCAATACATTGTATTTAGGCATGTACTGCTTGATATAATCATTTTCCAATATCAAGGCATCGGTTTCACTATGAGTCACAGTGACGTCGATATTAGCGATATGGGACACCAATGCCTGAGTTTTAACATTGGCTAAATTTTTGCGGAAGTAAGAGGAAAGTCGCTTCTTTAAATCTTTGGCTTTCCCCACATAAATAACAACACCTTTATCATCATACATCCGATATACACCGGGTGATGATGTCACTGTCTTTAAAAATTGTTCGGCATTAAATGCATCAGACATAAGTTGGGAGCTAAATTCTTAAAATTGTCCTGTATCCAACATTTTATACCGGATAGCCAAGCGAGTCAGCTCAACATCTCCACCTATACCCAATTTGGCGAATAAACGGTAACGATAGCTATTGACGGTTTTAGGGCTTAGATTTAATTGTTCAGAGATCTCACTCACTTTTTGACCATTAGTGATCATCAGCATGATCTGCAGTTCTCTTTCCGATAACGACTTAAATGGATTCTCTTCAGATTGGTTAAATTGACTCAAGGCCATCTGCTGGGCAATTTCTGGTGACAGATATCTCTGCCCATGAGCCACCTACCTAATCGCCTGTAAGACTTCAGGAGAAGTCGCCCCTTTGGTCAGGTAACCTGATGCCCCCGCTTGCATCACTTTAGTCGGAAAAGGATCTTCGGTATGAATGGTGAGTACAATAATTTTTGCATGAGCCTGAAAACGTAGGATCTTACGTGTTGCCTCCAAACCACCGATGCCGGGCATATTCATATCCATCAAAATAACATCGGCTTCATTCTTACGGCACCACTGGACAGCGGTTTCGCCATCTCCGGCCTCACCCACGACTTTAATGCCACGTTCGTCTTCGAGGATCCGTCGAATGCCGGTTCTTACTAACTCATGGTCATCAACTAAATATACAGAGATCAAAGTCGCCTTACCCTTCGCAGTTCAACTTAAAATCTGCTAATTAACAGACATCAAATCGATAATGTTATAAAGGTTAATTTATCGCATCTAACTGAATATAGAAAGTAAAATTTATCTAAAATGAATAAGATAGAGGAAGGGGATACCATTAAGATTCAATAACTTAATGATGAAAATGCAAAAAGGCAGCCTTTTGGGCTACCTTTTCTAAATATGGCGGAGAGATAGGGATTTGAACCCTAGATGGGCTACAAACCCATGCCGGTTTTCAAGACCGGTGCATTCGACCACTCTGCCATCTCTCCGAACGAGGTAAATATTAGGTGTTTCCTTTAGTGATGTAAACCCATTTCCAGCAAAAAAGCTCCCAAACGCGCTCTACCGCTCAACTATTGATCGATAAGTTCTGAAGCGGCTCTCTATCGTCTAACTTAACAACTCCAATATCACTCGGATGCACTCAAATATATAAGCAAAACGTTAACAGTCAAAGCCTGCTTAAAAATGTGCTAGTATCTCCCTACTAAAACTAGACATATACATTTATGAACTCAAACGTTATTCCTGCTTCTGCTCTTCTTCCCAGTTTCAACCTTGCTGCTGAACAGGCGTTCATCTCAAGCCCCAAGGCAGATCTACTCGGTCAAGAGCGCAGCCTAGACGCATTTCGCTTACTCACTGAGACAGATAATCAGCATATGTTTTTGGCTGATTATTTTGGTTGTAACCGAAAGCGAATTATCGATGCCTTAGTTAAAGAGCAAGGACAGCTTCAAACATCTTGCTTAATCCTTGATGAAGATAACGTCACAACTTGGGTTGAACATGAAGTACAGCAAAGTAAAGTGCTTGCCACCAAGACTCACCAGTATCAATATCTGTCGGGCTCCATACGCAAGGCCGATTTAATTGGTCGCTATAACAGCGAAACAAAAACTTATGAAGCCGGAATGCTAGCCAGCAGCCACTATCTTTTTATCTGCGCCGACTCTTTGTGGAAAAAAGAAAACCTGTGGGATCTGCTACTCGAAATACTCGACAAGCAAACTTATCATGTCCACTCACAGCTACCCGCTGTCGCTTTAAAGTGCAAAATTGTGCTTATTGGCTCTAGCCATCAATATGGTAGTTGCTGGTTGGGTGAACCGAGCTTCTCACGCCACTTCCCACTGCTTGGCGAGTTGATCAATGAGATGGATCTGTCCGAACATTCAGCATTAGATTACTGCCACTGGCTAGCTCATATATTCAATGATCTTAATATCAGCCTCACCCGCTCAGCACTGCTGTTGCTGCTACAATACAGCTCAAAACTAGCGGATCATCAGCAGCGCCTTAGCCTCATGGCGATAAACATTGAACAGCTGTTGGCTCAAGCTAAAGCCTATGCCCAAAGCCTTGAGATCTCTGAGCAGGTGTTACTGCACAGCATTGCCATGATTAATCAGCGTCATAATGCATCGGAGAAACTCTCGGAGCAGAATTTTGATGAC
Organism: Shewanella schlegeliana; assembly: GCF_016765635.1. GTDB lineage: Bacteria > Pseudomonadota > Gammaproteobacteria > Enterobacterales > Shewanellaceae > Shewanella > Shewanella schlegeliana. The sequence goes on along the minus strand of NZ_JAESVD010000006.1, from coordinate 82,308 downwards.
CTTTTTATCAACCTACCTACTCAAGATGAAATCATAGGTCAGATAAATGGTTTGACCGTAGTTGAAAATGCTGAATTTAGTTACGGTGAACCGGCTCGAATTACCGCATCTGTTCATTATGGCGATGGGGAAGTTGCCGATATTGAGCGTAAATCAGAATTAGGCGGCAATATTCACGCAAAGGGAATGATGATCCTCTCTGCATGCCTCTATCGGATCTTCGGTAAAGATGCCCCACTACACCTCAATGCCAATATTGTTTTTGAACAATCCTACCAGGAGATCGATGGTGATAGTGCATCTCTTGCAGAATATTGTTGTTTGATTTCAGCTATTTCAGAAAAGCCAATTAAGCAAAGCTTGGCAGCGACTGGCGCTATTGACCAATTTGGTAATGTTCAAGCCATTGGTGGCGTAAACGAAAAAATTGAAGGCTTCTTTAAGCTGTGTAAACGTCGAGGACTCACTGGGCAGCAAGGTGTTATTATCCCTAGCTCTAACATGCAGCAACTCAATTTGCATCACGATGTAGTCGAAGCGATTACGGCTGGAAAGTTCACCTTATATCAAGTGAAGCATATTGATGAAGCCGTCGAGATCTTGATGCAAACCCAAGCCGGAACTGCCGATGAAGACAACCAATTCCCTGAAGAGTCACTCTATGGCCTGGTGCAATCACGCTTAGAAAGTTTGGCTGGCTACCAAGAAGAGGACAAGAGCCTTTTTGCAAGATTGATCGAAAAATTAAGATTTTCTAGCTGATCGGAGTTGTTTAGCGTACACGTGTTCGCTAACCTTGGCAGCTCAAATTGCTGGAGTATCAAAAATAATGAGTAACGCAAACAGTTTTACCAAAGAAGATCTTATTGCCTGTGGACTTGGCAAACTATTCGGACCGAACTCTCCGAGATTACCGAAAGACAACATGTTGATGATCGACCGTGTTCTTAAGATTAACGCGGATGGTGGTGAATATGGTAAGGGTGAAATTGTTGCAGAACTCGATATTAATCCTGAACTTTGGTTCTTTGACTGCCACTTCGCAGGCGATCCGGTTATGCCGGGCTGTTTAGGTCTGGATGCTATGTGGCAGCTAGTCGGTTTCTTTCTTGGATGGGAAGGCGCTGAGGGCAAAGGACGTGCGCTAGGTGTCGGTGAAGTCAAATTTACTGGACAGGTACTGCCTGAGGCAAAAAAAGTCACCTACAAGCTCACCATAAAACGTAAGGTATACCGTAAACTCGTTATGGGTATCGCAGATGCTACGATGGAAGTGGATGGTCGTGAGATCTACAGTGCAAAAGATCTTAAAGTTGGCATCTTTACTGATACCACAAGCTTCTAATTGGCAATGAAACACTAGCTAATGCTATAAAAATGCCCTCTTTATCCTAGAGGGCAAAATAGTTTCTCAATGATTCTTTACTTCAAGAACCCTTTCTTAAAATAAGGTGCTGAGCCTTACTTATTAAATAAGCCACTCAGTCTGCCATCAACGCCTTCACGCCATCCTCCCAGCCATTGCGATTTTGAATCAAGTGTCGAATATGGACATATCTCCTTCGACCGGCCGCCAATTCCTGCTTGAAAGCCTTTAGAAAAAGCTCTATCTAATCGATCTCTTTTTTGTCTTTTCATGCAAGCATCCTCTTTGAGATAACAAAAGAAGCTAACGCTTCACCACCATAAATAATGCTTTTTAAACTCGAGATCAATCCCTAAAAACCGCTCAAATGACGGTTAAATTTTAACCTATTGAGAAGTATTACAAATTTATTTCAAAAAAAATCGAGGCCTATAGCCTCGATTTATACTGCGTAAATAATCTATCGTGCTTATTTAGCTCGACGTCTAAACCATAGTAGTGGTAAAGCTAGCAACCATGCAAAACTCGCCGCACCTTTACGCTTATAGTTATCATTATTATCGTCATCATCTTTAACCGTACAAGCTTCTGCACCTGCAGCTGCAGGCTGTAGCACAACCATACGAGGTAAGAAAGAGGTTACTGGGTCGCCATAACCGTTAATCTCGAAGAATGGTAACCCATTATCACCAATCACCAAGTTACCATCCTCATCAAACTTATATGATGGCTTACGAATTAAGGCGGTACCCACTATAGTTCCATCTTCGTTGATGCTGTTGCCCTCAACGACAATGATCTCGCTCTTATAGGTTAATGTCTTGCCCGAACCATCTTGTACTTTAACTAAGTGGCGCTCCCAATTTCCTTCAGCATTTTTCGCATACCCTTTCGACTCACAGGTCAATAAGTTATTTACATTGCTAAACTCATCGGTCGGTAGATCATAGAGAAAAGCCGCTTTAGGGCGAGGCTTCTCTTTATCGTGAGTCGTCTCAATATAACCAACAACTTGCCCTTGGTTATTAATATCGCGCGCGCGGCTGCTCAAGTCCGATAGGTTGTTATAGAAGTCATTAGGCGTAACCAGCGGCGTTTCAGGGCTGTTAGTATCGAAATAGAAGAACTTATCTCTTCTATAGCCATTAATGTACTTATTGTAACTACCGACTAAGATGCCATTGTCATTAATATCATAAGCAATCGATGAGTAAACATCTCTTGCTTCGTCAACATCTACCCAATTGTACTCATACTTTCCATCAGCCCCTTTAGTCCAGTAGGCTGCATCGTAATACAATCTGTCTTTGTCATTTTTGCGATAGACATAAGAGCGGCCAGCAACGACCCCGTCACTATTGATTCCTAGACCTTGAGCACTATAAACGTTGTCATTGGTCACCTCTAAGCCTAACGGAAGTTCTGTCGCCGTTACGCCACCAGCTTCATATTGCCAAACATAACCACGGATCTGATACTGAATTTCACTGTAGCCATATCGGTTTGGAAACTGCTTTCCTTGTATACAGATCTCTTGCGGCGCGGTTTCACTATCCTTTTCAACACATGAGTTAATAATGTTTGCACTATTATCGCTGATATCTGTACTAGCATAACCCGCAACTAAACCGCTAGCGTTAACCGCTGCGGCACTTGAGAAACCACCAACATTGATAATTTGCTCACCGGACTCGCCTTCCTTATAGATATATTCGCTGTAAGGAGGGATTAAAGGAATTTCAGCATCGGTCCCGGATTTAACAAAGCCACGCTGCTCGTAATCACGGTAATACCAAAACTCCTGAGTCTCACTACTACCATCATACTTAACTGTTTTCTCAGGTGCAGTCATCGCACCAACTTTAAGACCGCTGTCATTAATGTCATAGAAAAAAGTATCGACCGAGTTAACCGTGGCCTCATCTTCTGGAAAGGTTGGCGCTGTGGTGCCATTGACACTTTCAAACGTAGGGATCCACGCATTACCAACTGAAGTAAAAGTGAAGTTGTTAGCGATGATAGGAAGATCAACAGAATAGCTGATCGTTTCAGAATCCGCGACTCCGTCTTCGATGTCGATCACACCATCGTCATCTTCTGACACTGTCAGTTTCTTTTTACCTTTCGCTGCACCGACCGCCTCATTATTCACATTAACAGCCATGCCGTAGCCGTTACGAGTATTGGCTATCGTACCATTAAGGTCGTAGGTACCGCTCTGTACATTAGGGTAGCCATCAATATTAACAATTTCATAAACAGGTGCCGCTTGCACACCTTGAAGTACGCTTAATACACCAACAGCTACTAACGATAAGGTTTTATCCAACTTAAACTTCATTAACTCGCTTCCTATTTCTTATTTTTAGCTTACTTCAATGACTCGAGCTCTTCCCATCGCTCAAAGCAACTTTCAAGCTGGCTTTCCTTATCGGACAATGCTTTCAAGTTTTCATTCACTATTTTTTGCTCCTGAGCATAAAACTCAGGTGAACTCACAACAGTCTGCAGCTGTTCAATTTCCTGCTCTAGCTGCTCCATTAAGGCAGGTAAAGACTCTAATTCACGTTGCAACTTGTACGAAAGCTTCTTCTCAGCTTTAGCTACTTTCGGTTGTTCAACGGCTTTTGGCTCGCTCACTGGAGCTTGGACAGCTTTTACCTCTTGAGGTTCCTCAGAATAAAATCTAGCGCCTTGAGAAACCGCATCTTGATAGCCACCAACATACTCACTCCAACCACCGTTTCCAGTAAACCACCAGCTACTGGTTACTGTATTGTCAATAAATGCACGATCGTGACTTACTAGTAACAGTGTGCCTTTATAATCGGCAAGCAATGACTCTAACAACTCCAATGTTTCAATATCAAGGTCGTTTGTTGGTTCGTCGAGAATAATTAAGTTTGCCGGTCTTAGCAATAAACGCGCTAACAGCAGACGATTCTTTTCACCACCTGACAATGCCTTAACCGGCGTTCTTGCACGCATAGGAGAGAACAGAAAGTCTTGTAAGTAGCTCAAAATATGACGATCTTGGCCATTGATAGTTACTGTCTTCTTACCTTCGCCAACGTTATCTTCGACGGTTTTCTCTGGATCTAACGCTTCGCGATATTGGTCAAAGTAGGCAATTTCAAGTTTAGTACCCACTTTGACACTACCCGATTGCGCCTCTAATTGACCAATAAGCAATTTAACCAGTGTCGATTTACCACAACCGTTAGGGCCGATTAGCGCGATACGATCGCCACGCATTACCGTTGAACTAAAGTTCTTAACTAGGTTCTTCTCTGGTAAATTGTACTCAAGGTTCTCGATATCAAAGACTAACTTACCCGAACGCTCAGTGTCGGCAACCGCCATCTTGGCACCGCCTTGACGGTTAAGACGCGCCATACGCTCAACCCTAAGCTCTTTAAGTGCGCGCACGCGCCCTTCGTTACGGGTACGACGTGCTTTAACCCCTTGACGGATCCAAGCCTCTTCCTCTGCTAACTTTTTATCGAAGTGAGCATTTTGCTCAGCTTCCACTCGAAGCCATTCGGCTTTACCATCTAGGTAAGCTTGATAATTCCCCGGCCAAGAGGTGACCACACCGCGATCTAAATCGACGATTCGAGTCGCCATGCGTTGAATGAAACCACGATCGTGGCTGACAAACACAATAGCGCCGCGATAGCTTAATAAGAATTGCTCTAACCATTCAATTGTGTCGATATCTAAATGGTTGGTTGGCTCATCGAGTAGTAAAAGATCTGGGTCGCTGACTAATGAGCGTGCCAAGGCAACCTTACGCTGCCAACCACCCGACAGTTCGGACAAAGGCGCATCAGCATCAAGGCCTAGCAACTCACAGTTTTGACTAATACGGTTATCTAACTGCCACCCATTAAGGTGGTCGATATCTTCTTGCAAACGTTCCATCTGCTTAAGCATTCGCTCCATCTCATCTGGAGAAGCGGTGCCAATATCATGAGAAAGCTGATGGTAACGCTCTAACTTTTCACCGACCTCTTTCAAGCCAGCGGCGATATACGCATAAACAGTGCCTTGCTCCGCCTTAGGTGGATCTTGCTGCAGACGGCTCACTTTAACGTCGGTGGCGATATTAAACTCACCCTCATCCAGTAATACGTCTCCGCTTAAAACTTTCATCAGGCTAGACTTACCGGCACCATTACGACCAACGATACAAACACGCTCGCCAGGTTCAATAGTAAAATCGGCATTTTGTAATAATGGGGTATAGCCGTAGGCTAAAGAGCCGTTATTAATACGTACAAGACTCAACTTACGCTCCTAAAAATTCTTCTAATGCTTCGAGATCAAACGGCCAATTTAGTTCACTTTGGGAATCGACAATTTTGACGACCGGGATTCGAATGCCATATTGCTCAGCTAAATTATCATCATCACAGATATCCAAAGCATCAAAGGTGACGCCGGCCTGCATGAGTAAATCAGCTGCTAATTCACACAGATGACACGCATCTGTGTGATATAAAATAACTGAGGCGTTAGCCTGCATGGGTGATTAACCATGTGTTGTGAATATGCGGATTGCGCTTGTAATCCAGTGGCAGTGTTTGGTTATCAATATTTTTAACCGACATACCTTGTGCTTCTAACTCCGCGATTTCCATCTTAAATTTGCGCTTATTGTTAGAGAAAATGATTTCCCCACCAGGATTCAGAAGCTTGAACACATCGCTTAGCATGGCAACGTGATCGCGCTGCACATCAAATGAGTCTTCCATACGCTTCGAGTTTGAGAAGGTCGGCGGATCGATAAAAATCAGGTCAAATCTATCATGAGTGCGCTTCATCCACTGCAAACAGTTAGCCTGTACAAACTGATATTTATCGCTGTTTAGGCCATTTAATGCAAAGTTCTCTTTTGCCCAATCGATATAGGTATTAGACATATCAACGGTAGTGACAGACTTAGCTCCACCAAGCGCCGCATGTACAGATGCAGAACCGGTATAAGAGAACAGGTTACATACGCTGCGCCCCTTTGACTTCTCGCCCACTAACTTACGTGTTAAACGGTGATCCAAAAACAGGCCTGTATCTAGATACTCTTTCAGGTTGAGCTTAAACTTAGCGCCATATTCTGTCGTAATAAGTTCAAGCTTGCTTGCAACCAACTTCTCATATTGATTCGTGCCCTTCTTACGCTCACGGGTCTTCAAAATAATATGATTCGGGTCGATACCAATTGCGCTAGGTAGTGAGATCAATACGTCAGTTAATCTACGTTTGGTCACCGCTTCAGGGATCTCTGATGGTGCTGAATACTCTTGGATCACAACATAATCGAGGTACTTATCAATCGCTACGTTATATTCAGGTATATCTGCATCATATAAACGGTAGCTATCGATGCCCTCTTTCTTAGCCCACTTCTCTAACTGCTTAAAATTCTTTTTAATACGGTTAGCAAAAGGCACGGCGATATCACTGACATCCCCTTCAATCTTGATGTTTGCAGGATCGACACGACGGGTATTTTCTGCATGCACAGTATAAAGGTTAAACGCACACTCTAAAGCGCCATTATTCATCTTCATCTGCTTATCAGCTTTAAGCTTCAACGCAGATAAAAGTTCGATATCGCTATTTAAGATAGCAATGTTCCAACCGCCAAACTCAGCTTTAAACTTATCACCTAGCTGGTAATACAGTTGAAGTAGAGAAGTCACATTACCTAAACGTTCACCGTATGGTGGGTTCGAAATTAAATATCCCGTCTCTACAGGAACTTTGACATCAAGTGCATTACAGACACTAAAGTCGATTAGCTCAAGTACACCGGCATTTTCAGCGTTACGTTTTGCTAGCGCAACCAGTCTAGAATCAATATCTGAGCCAAAGAACTTGATGCCACAACGTGTTTTACCGATAGACGCACGCGCACGGGCTTCGTTTAATAGTTCTTGCCAAACTTTTTTGTTATGGGGTAACCAATGGTCAAAGCCAAAACGCTCACGATGGATGCCCGGCGCGATATCACAAGCCATCATCGCAGCTTCAATCAAAATCGTGCCGCTACCACAGAACGGGTCTAGCAGATCTGTTGGAGTAGCCTGCCAACCACTACGAACTAACATATTAGCTGCAAGATTTTCTTTAAGTGGCGCCTCACCAGTAGTTGAGCGATAACCACGTTTGTGCAGTGCTGGGCCAGAAAAATTGAAGCCGATAGTGATCTCACCACGTCTAAAATGGGCATCAATTCTAAAATCAGCATCCACTCTTTCAACGTTTGGACGAGAAAAGTCATCGTCTCTAAAACGGTCAACAATCGCATCTTTGATTTTTAATGCACCGAACTGGGTGTTCTTAATGAAACCACCTAAGCCATGAAAATCGATGCTGAAGGTACTGCGATTGGAAAACTGCATCTGCCAGTCAATACCATAAGCCGCATTGTAAAGTTGCTCAGGTGATTCACAAGGACCTTTATAAATGACGAAAATGATTCTGCTCGCCAAACGCGACCACAGCGTAATACGATAGCCAAGCTCTAACGAGGCCGAAAAATAAACCCCAGCAACACTTTCTTTAATTTCAGAAGCGCCAAGCTCGGCAAGCTCAAGTGATAACGCGTATTCATAGCCCCGTGGAGCTGCAGCAAAAAAATTTAACATTGATTGATAGTCGACACACAGTAAAAATTAGTTGGACATTATACCTGTTAGCGCCGTTAAATGATAAAAGTTATTGGCTAAAGCTCAATTTAAAACCAACAATAGTGATTTCGATGCCAACAAATCATTAAGCGAATAAAAAACACCCATGTAAATGATTAATTCTAAAAGTTTCTTGCAATGAGCCTAAGCCATCGCTATAGTTCGCCACCTCTTCGGGGCAGACGCTGAGTACTAAGTCTGTTTAACTCCCTTGAGGTTTAAATTCGGATGCGGGATGGAGCAGTATAAAAGCTACTCGGACTCAACTATTTATAAAACATGGCGAAGGTCGTTGCCCTGCTATTATAGAAAGTAATCCAGCTGTCGAAACCACTTCCTTATGATGAAGTAAAACTAATAAATACAATTCGGACGCGGGATGGAGCAGTTTGGTAGCTCGTCGGGCTCATAACCCGAAGGTCGTTGGTTCAAATCCAGCTCCCGCAACCACTTCCTTATAATGAAGTAAAACTAATAAATACAATTCGGACGTGGGATGGAGCAGTATAAAAGCTACTCGGACTCAACTATTTATAAAACATGGCGAAGGTCGTTGCCCTGCTATTATAGAAAGTAATCCAGCTGTCGAAACCACTTCCTTATGATGAAGTAAAACTAATAATTACAATTCAGACGCGGGATGGAGCAGTTTGGTAGCTCGTCGGGCTCATAACCCGAAGGTCGTTGGTTCAAATCCAGCTCCCGCAACCACTTCCTTATAATGAAGTAAAACTAATAATTACAATTCGGACGCGGGATGGAGCAGTTTGGTAGCTCGTCGGGCTCATAACCCGAAGGTCGTTGGTTCAAATCCAGCTCCCGCAACCACTTTTACTTTATGTGCTAAAGCAGCGATATGTAGGCCAGCGAAAGCTGGTTTTTTTGTACCTAAAACTTATGTTTACACCCCTTCCCCCCTTACACCCCATTGCTCCCATAAAAACTACGACTCTGAACTGCTTATTGTGCACTAACTGCGATTCTAGCTTTATAAAAAGTAACACTACTTTCGTAATCACTTCCTTACCGATGAAAGAAAGCTGAAAATACAATTCATACGCTCGATAAAGTCGTCTGTTAGCTCGTCGTGTTCAACTCTTTAATAATGTATAGCGAAGGTCGCTTCCCTTGTTGCAACCACTTTTACTTTACATGATAAAGCAGCGACATCTAGGCCAACGAAAGCTGATTTTTTATACCTTAAATTCACAATTTTTCTCTTGAGCCGATGTTTTACTTCAAAAATAACTCCAGCAGCTGAAGAATATAAAGACAACTCAAAGCTGCGACAGTTTGTAACCATTAGTACTATCTTATTGATCCAATTTCCAAAGTTGCTAAAATCGCAACCACACATAAATGCAACATAAATTCAACACAAGCAAAACTTACAACACTTTGTTGACGTCCTAATAGAGAGAACAAAATGAATAAAGCAATCCCTCTCCTACTATGTTTTAGTTTAGCCGCTTGTGGTGGCAGTGATAGTGAAAATACTGCAATACTTCCACCACCAGCTCAGGCCCCAGATTTACAAGCTGATGTCTGTTACCTGATGTCGACGACTATGGGCGATATGACCCTAGCTATCGACCTAACGAATATGCCTATTACGGGAAATAATTTTAAAAACTATGTCGCTGATGGCTTCTATAACGACACTTTGTTTCATCGCACCATTAATAACTTTGTCATTCAAGGGGGCGGATTCACTAGTGGGTTAGTGTTAAAACCAGGAAATGAACCAATCACTAACGAAGCAGTTGTTGGGATTAGTAATAAACGTGGCACGTTAGCGATGGCTAGAACCAATGATCCTCACTCTGCCACCTCTCAGTTTTTCATCAATATATTAGACAATCCTCAGCTTGATGCTTCGAGTTCTAGTTATGGCTATGCAGTATTTGGCAAAGTCTTACAGGGTATGGATATAGTCGATCAGATAAGTATCGTTGATACCAATAGCGATGATTTACCAAAGACAGAGGTTATTATTAATTCAGTCACCGAAGCAAGCTGCTCGATTAATTAATAGCCAAGAAATCTATAATCGCGTCATATTAAGCATGACGCGATATTAATTTCTTATAATTAGCGAGAACCCACGCAACACTCGCTGCTCATTTATCGAACAACAATGAGTGAATAAACCCTACCATAGGTTCACCTAAGTCTTATCATTATCCATTAAGAACAAAATTTCATTGAAAGAAAAATGATTCGTCGTTCTCTTATAACTTAACTCATATAACTTAAGAATGGGAAATAAAGTGGTGAATAACAAAAAAGTCGAGCGTGCTATGGACAATTATTAACGAAAAGCTGTTAGAGCGTTCAGAAATGAGAAATGCATGACCCTAGCCTAATTACAGCACTAAAAAGCACTGAATTGCGTTATGTAGTATGAATTTTAGGCTGCGTGGAACTGTTGCTGAGTCTGAACTGATAAAGGTGCCAATCTATCGTGCATCACTTTGATCGTCTCAAACTGCTTTAAAGATTTAGAATCTGTTAAACGACACTCAGTGGACATTATCATGACTAAAGACGCTTGTAATCCAGACTCGATGACCATAGCAAGTACAGTGTGCTCACTTGTTGTCAGCTGAAATAGTTTACCTACTTCGCTATACACACATTGATTTGACGTTTTAAAAAACCAAGACTTAGGCATTTGAGGTTTTAATAAAAAATGGGCAACGGTTGCATTCAAAGCTATTTGAACAATGAGTGCATCGTTCAATGAAAGAGTTTTTGATAAACGGTCAACCAGATCGATATAGAACTTAGCATGCTCGACACTAAACTCCATTGTTTCTTTGGCATCAGGTATTAGGGACTTCAACTTGTAAGGTGACAAAAACTCCATGTCATCCCCTAATGAAACACTTAATACACCATATGTTTCATTATATCCCCATTGCCAATCCCTTTTTGGCATTAATAACATAACGTTTACCTTTATTTAGATACAATTGAATAATAGATGATTATTTCATCAATATCAAAATAAATTTTGTTCGAGATGATATTTAATTTACTAATAAAAACGATCATTAAGATCCAATTAAGATCCAAATGATCGTTTTACGATCTAAATATTAAGCTTAGATCTAAACAGACTTATTTAATTCTGTATGCTTCGACGATATCTTTAATTAACTTTGGCCCTTGATAAATAAAGCCAGTATATATTTGCACCATTTCAGCACCTGCATCTAATTTATCTAGCGCGTCTTCAGCACAGTTAATACCGCCCACACCGATAATAGGAAGCTGGCCCTTCAAACAATCAGCAAGTTGTTTAATAACCATTGTTGATAATGCATTCAATGGCTTACCACTAAGACCGCCCGCTTCATTAGCATTCAGTAACCCACTGACACCATCACGAGTTAAGGTAGTGTTAGTCGCAATTGCCGCATCAAATTCGCTTCGAATTAACGCTTCTGCTATTTTTTCAATCTCTTCACTAGAAAGGTCTGGCGCGATTTTTAGAGCAATTGGAACGTACTTGCCGTGCTTTTCAGCAAGCTCTTTCTGCTTCTGCTTAAGTGATCCAAGTAGATCATCTAATAGATCGCCGTATTGCAGCGATCGCAAACCAGGTGTGTTTGGTGATGAGATATTGACTGCAATATAAGCTGCATAAGGGTAAACCTTGTCCATACAGATCAAGTAATCATCTTTACCCTGCTCTACTGGTGTGTCTTTATTCTTACCAATATTGACACCCACCATCGCATTCGACTTGACAGCTTTTAGATTGGCAACAAGGTTGTCTACACCTTTATTGTTAAAGCCCATACGATTAATAATTGCCTTAGCAGGCTTAAGTCTAAAGCAGCGCGGCTGCTCATTACCTGGCTGAGGGCGCGGCGTGACGGTACCGACTTCAATATGACCGAAACCCATTGCATGGAAAGCATCGATACACTCACCATCTTTATCCATGCCTGCAGCAAGACCAACAGGATTTGGAAAAGTTAGACCCATCATAGTAACTGGGGCTGGCTTTATGTTTTGCGCATAAAAGCAATTTAAAGGTGAATTACCAGTAGATTTTAAACTGCCGATAGCGAAATTATGGGCCAGTTCTGGATCCATCTGAAACATGAACTTTTGTGCGATTTTATAAAACATGTTTTCTCCTAGACCGAAAAAAGCCCCGGCATCTGCCAGGGCTTCTGATTTATAATCAGATTACTTTTGTCCTTCACAATGAAGGATTAAAAGATTAAGTTCACGTAAGGCTACAGAGAACTTTGCAAACTCATGGCTTTGCGAAGTCTTAAAGTCAGCGAGCATATGGAACCAACGTTCCAATAGGCTTTGATTTGACTCAATCCATTCTGAAATGATCTTATTCGCATCACAGCTTTCGGTACAGGTTCTCAATACCACAGAACTAAGCGCACGCTGCTGCCAATCAAGCTCTTCTCTAAAGGCTGCTCTAGCAAGGGCTTGCCAGTGGTTCGAAACAGGTTGAGCACTAATTTGCTCTAGGAACCAATGCAAATCAACACTTGCTCCAAGCTTAAAGTATGTTTCGGCCACTAACGGAACTGGCTTGCTTTCAAGATCACAGATTTGGGCAATATCCAGCGCAGAGAATAAGGTACTCACATTTGCCACAACCATGGCAACATCTTCAGGTACACCTTCATTAATCAACGCATTCGATTCAGCACGAATACCTTCGACTTCTTCGTTAACCATGTATTGGTGAACGCTTGCCTTCAACTCATCAAATACGGGTTTGAAGAACTCAATCGTCTGTTCGATATTCAAGTTACGATTACGATGACGCAAGAACCAACGACTCGCGCGGCGAATATTACGGCGTAGCTGATGCAGCATCTCACACTGTACAACAGCAGGAATGACACCGTTCAAATCTGTAATTGATTTAGTTAAATCTGCTAAACCAAACACTTCGCGTGCCATAGTATAACAAATGGCAGCTTCCGCTACTGAGGCACCTGTCTCATCTTGCATACGTTGAACGAAATTAAGTCCCATATCATTGACCAACTCATTGGCCAAAGAAGTGGCAATAATTTCACCTCTCAGTGGATGCGATGCCATACTTTCGATGTACTTTTCCTGCAACTGCTTAGGGAAATACTCGATTAATAGCTGACTCAAGAAGCTGTCTTCGGTGATCTCTGAAGTTAATAGCTGCTCCTTTAACACCATCTTGGCGTAAGCAACTAAAACTGACAGCTCAGGGCGAGTTAATGATTTACCGTTAACTAAACGGTCGGCCAACTCATCTTCATTGGGTAAGAACTCAAGCGCTCTATCTAGCTTGCCTTCTTTTTCCAAGTGATGAATAAAACGAATCTGCTCTTTTAACTGCTCTGCACCGCGTACTTGAGTCACTGAAATCGTTCTAGTTTGATCTTTACAGTCCTGCAGTACAATACGGCTCACTTCATCGGTCATCTCTTCAAGCAAACGGTTACGCTGTTTAAGCGTCATCTCACCATCAGCGACCAAGGCATTAAGCAAAATCTTAATGTTAACTTCGTTATCAGAGCAATCTACACCACCAACGTTGTCAACAAAGTCAGTATTCATGCGGCCGCCATTCGCACAGTATTCGATACGACCTAATTGGGTGCAACCTAAGTTTCCACCTTCACCGATAATTTTGGCCTTAACTTCATTACCATTAACACGGATAGCATCGTTGGCGCGGTCACCCACTTCAGCGTGAGACTCGCTTGTCGCCTTAACATAGGTACCAATACCACCGTTCCAGATAAGATCGACCTGCATCTTAAGTAACTCTTTAAGTAACTCAAGTGGCGTCATCGAAGCTTTCTGACTCCCCAACATCTTCTTCATCTCTGCAGACAATGGAATTGACTTAGCAGAACGTAAGAAAATGCCGCCGCCTTTGGAGATAAGCTCTTGGTTGTAGTCTTCCCAGCTTGAACGCGGCAGTGCAAACAAACGCTCACGCTCTGCATAACTGGTGGCAGCATCTGGATTTGGATCGATAAAGATATGCATATGGTTAAATGCAGCGACTAAACGCGTATGCTGAGACAGCAACATACCATTACCAAACACGTCACCAGCCATATCACCGATGGCTAAACAGGTGAAATCGGTTGTTTGGCAGTTAATCCCCATTTCACGGAAATGACGCTTAACCGATTCCCAAGCACCACGCGCGGTAATACCCATCTTCTTATGGTCATAACCGTTGCTACCGCCTGATGCAAACGCATCACCTAACCAGAAGTTATATTCGATGGCAATTTCGTTGGCAATATCAGAGAAAGTTGCCGTCCCTTTATCGGCGGCAACCACGAGATAAGGATCATCCTCATCGTGCCTAACAACATTATCTGGGGCAATCACTTCGCCATTAATAATGTTATCGCTGATATCGAGTAAACCACGAATAAATAAGCGGTAACATTCTTGTCCTTCGGCAAAGAATGCCTCACGACCACCGTCAGTTGGAAGCTGCTTACAGACGAAGCCACCTTTTGCACCAACAGGTACAATAACCGTATTCTTAACTTGTTGCGCCTTAACTAAGCCTAGCACTTCGGTGCGGAAATCCTCACGTCGGTCAGACCAGCGCAAACCACCACGAGCGACTTTGCCACCACGAAGATGAACACCTTCAACACGTGGCGAGTAAACAAAGATTTCGTACTTAGGCAGCGGCTTTGGCATCTCAGGGATCATAGCGGGTTCAAACTTGAACGAGATATATGATTTTGGTAGGCCAGCTTCGGCAAGCTGATAGAAGTTAGTACGGTTAGTCGCGTTAATTAGATCGAGATAGCGGCGAATAATACGGTCATCATCTAAGCTAGAAACATCATCTAAACGTAGATTAATCTGCTCAATAAACTTGTTCAACGTACGCGTTTTCAACTTAGGGTTGAACTTGCGAATGTACATTTTAACTAGCAAATCAGCAATTTGAGGGTAACTTGCGAAAGTCTCTTCAATGTAGGCTTGGCTAAATGTAGAGTCTATTTGACGCATATACTTAGCGTAAGCACGAAGTACCGATACTTCACGTCCGGTAAGACCTGTGGAGAGTACTAAGCGGTTAAAGCCGTCATCTTCTAACTCTTTCTTCCATACATGAGACAGAGCAGTCTGAAAACGTTCTTGGCTATCGGCCAAATCATCAGAGGCGACCCCCTGAGTTGTCATCAAGAAGTCTAAGATCCAGTATGTTGCACCATCGACGGTTTTAACTTCATAAGGTCTTTCATTAATCACTCGCAAACCGAAGTTTTCAAGCATAGGCAGTACATCTGAAAGATGGATAGGTTCATCTTTGTGGAATAACTTAAGACGTACCTTGTTGTCGTTTAGTGCCGTTTCCTGTGGCTGATAGAACAACATACCCAACTTATGATCGTCATCAAGCTCTTCAAGGTGCTGAATGTCCACGACGGCAGAGCTTGGTAGTACATCTTCTTTGTAACTACGTGGGAATGCATCTACATAGCGCTTAATCAGGCTGTTACCTAACTCTTCACCTTGAGCACTAAACACCGCGCTTGCTAACTTGTCTTCCCAAGAGCGGGCCGCTTCGGTCAAATTATTCTCAATCGCTGCCACATCTACGTCCATATTATTATTGTCAACTTTGATGATGTAATGCGTTCTTGCCAAAGTAGACTCTGAGAAATAAGTAGTGAACTCCACATCTTCACTACTATTAAAATGCTGCGCAAGAATACGCTGAGTGTCTTCGCGTAACTTAGTGTTATATCTATCTTTTGATACATAGACTAAGCATGAGAAGAAGCGCCCAAAGCCATCTTTACGAACAAACAGTTTTAGTTTGTCACGATCTTGCATCTCTAGTACGCCGTGAGCGATTGAGGCAAGTTGTTCGACACTGGCTTGGATTAATTCATCACGAGGTAGCGTCTCAAGAATATGCATTAAGGCTTTATAGTCGTGTGAACGCGGTGCTAAACCTGAACGGTCCAATACGCGCTGAACTTTTTGTGCTAAAAGTGGGATTTCACGCGGGCTACGATTATATAGGTTGGATGCATACAAACCGATAAATCTGTCTTCACCAATCACATTACCCTGTTCATCGAAGCGTTTAACACCTATGTAATCGACATAAGCTGGACGGTGAACGCGACTTTTCTCACTACTCTTAGTCAGCACTAATAGGCTGTTATCTAACGCCTCTTTACGTGCATTTTCAGAGAAGTTAGAAAGCAGTAAACCTGTTTCAGTTTTCGATTTTGTCGATTTACTCATCAAGCCTAAGCTGGTCGACTTATCTGCAACGAGTTCTAAGTCACCTTCGACTTTATGTAAGTCGTACCGGCGGTAACCGAGCAATGTCAGGTGGTGATCATTGAGGTAGGAGAGGAAGTTTCTCGCTTCGTTTAGCTCTTCCTTTGTACCAGGGTAAGGGCGGGTTTCTAACTCTGCAATTGTCTCGCCAAGCTTAGCTGACATCGCTTCCCAATCATTAACCGCGGCGCCAACATCGGCAATGACCGACTCAATCTCTATGGTGAGCGCCTTAATATCGTCATCACTACTTTGACGGTCAATCTCAATTAAAAATACCGCAACTTTATCGACGTTTTCTTGTTGTTCTGGACTGTAGCTTACATGGGTTACCACACCGTCTTTACGCTCAATAGCCATCGGCGTATGCAGCATCATATGTGCGGTAATCCCTAAACGGTTAATAGCCATTCCGACCGAATCAACTAAGAAAGGCATATCTGGCTGAATGATTTCGATAATTGAGTGGCTTGACTGCCAGCCATGTTTTGACTGACTAGGATTAAATACTCTGATATGACCTTCCCCGACGGCGGTCTTATTCAGCGCATTCCATTGACTCAAAACAGCGCCATAAAGGTCACTGTCATTACGCGCATTAAGATCATCTTTCGACATATGCGCATAGAGGCAGGTGGCAAATTGTTCTACTTGTTTAGCTTGTGAATTGGGTACTTTAGAGTGAATTAGGTTGACTACGTTTTCGAGCAGTACTGAAGGCATTGCATCTTTCAAGGCCATGTTGCTATTTCCTTAGGGGCTATGGCAGCGCTTTTTAATTTTTATGGATGCTTCGTAAACCGACCTGAGCCTATTTCTGTGACCTAGGTCATAGCGCGAAGTTTATTACTAAATCCCCTTCATTTCGAGAACTATTTTAGTGGTACAGCCTCCCTGCGCCGCCCTTATGTCGTATTTTCTCCTTATATATGAAATAACAATCGGTAAGAACGTTTTTTTATGCATAAAAAAAAAGGAGCTAATGCTCCTCTTTATTCGGGTCTACTTGGGCTGCCGCCAAAACATAGCGGCTATCGCAGGCAAGATAATTATGGCACCGAGCATATTTACCAAAAACATGAATGTGAGCAAGATCCCCATATCCATTTGGAACTTAAGTGCCGAGAAGAACCAAGTACTGACGCCAATCGCTAAAGTCAGCCCCGTGAAAATAACAGCGCTGCCGCGTTCGACCAAGGCTTCATAATAAGCTTGTTGTACTGGCATACCATCTCGTAAACGTACAGCCATTGTCGACAAAATATAGATCCCGTAATCAACACCGATCCCCACACCCAAAGCAATAACAGGCAAGGTGCTCACCGCTAGCCCTATATCAAGCTGTGTCATTAGCGCCTGTGCCAAGGTGGACACCACATACAAAGGCAAAATCACGGCAATCGTGGCTCTCAATGAACGAAAGCTGATTAAACAAAGGAAGAACACCGCGCCATATACGTACAGCATCATCGGCAACTGCGCCTCGGCCACGGCTTCATTGGTTGCAGCCATCACTCCCACAGGGCCTGACGCCAACTTAAACTGAATTTTATCGGTATCCATCTGTTTTTGTAGCTGGTTAACTTTATCGATAACCACTTCAATGGTCTCAGCCTTATGATCTTTTAAGAACAGATAGACAGGCATAACCGAACAATCGCTGTTGAGCAATCCAGAGGTTGTCGGTACACGCCCAACAGCCTGCACTAAGCTCGCAGTGGTACGCGGCAATACGCTCCACTTAGGATTACCTTCGTTAAAGCCTGAGTTAACCCGTTTTGCCACCGATGCCAAACTTGCAGTCGACTCAACACCAGGCGTATTGCTCACCTGCCATTCGAATTCATCAATTTGAGTCAGTACCGAGTGATAGGTACAAGCCTCAGGAAACGCCTCAACAATAACTGTCATCACATCGGTTGTGATTGAGAACTTATCGGTGATGAAGAAAGTATCTTGATTATACCGAGAGTCGAGGTGTAGTGCTGGCGCTCCACCTTGTAAATCGCCAATCTTCATCTTATTCGCTTGCTGCAATCCGACCGCATATAAACCCGCTGTAATCAATAATACCCACACTGCATATTTTGGCGTAGCGAACTTAGACAACTTGAGCCAGATAATATTAACAGCGCTAGGCTCTCTATCTTGTTTTACTTTAAGGTGGGTAAAAGAGATCACCAATGGCAAGAGCACCAAGTTAGTTAAGATGATAACTGCCACACCCAAGGATGCAGAAATTGCCAACTCTCGGATGATCCCAATATCGATCGCCAATAGGGTCATAAAACCTATGGTGTCTGACAGTAATGCAACCCCACCTGGGATCAACAGACTTCGAAAAGCGAGTGCAGCAGCCGCTTTTGTGGTTCGCCCATCGGATACCCGCCTTCTAACAGCATTGATCATCTGTACGCTATGACTGACACCAATAGCAAACACTAGGAAGGGAATCAGAATAGACATAGGGTCTAAGCCAAATCCAACGACCGTAAGTAAACCCAACTGCCAAACCACCGCTATCAAGCTACACAGTAGTGGTAAGATAGTCAGTACAACTGACTTGGAAAAGCAGTAAACCATCACAGCGGTAACGAGAATCGCTATCAGGAAAAATAGCAACACTCCTTTAGCACCATCGGCGACGTCTCCGGCCATCTTAGCGAAACCTATGATATGGATCTTAATCTCATCGGTTTCATATTGTTCACGTAACTGTTTTTCTAACTGAGCGGCAAACGCTAAGGTGTCGAGCGCCTGACCCGTTTGCGGATCGAAATCCATTAACTGTGCGCTCACCATGGCAGCAGAATAATCTTCGGCAATTAAACGACCGACAATTCCCGCTTTCTCAATATTGCCACGAACAGTTTTTAACCCCTGTTCTGTGGTTGAAAAGTCTGCAGGAATGACAGGTCCACCGGCAAAACCATCTTCAACCACCTCGGTAAAACGTGTAGAAGGTGAGAATAGTGATTTAACCTGGGCACGGTCTACTCCCGGGATAAAAAACAACTGATCGTGTACATTCTTCAGAGCATCGAAAAAGTTGGCATTGAAAATATTACCGCTAGTGTCTTCAACAGCCACCATAATGCTATTTGCACCACCAAATTGTTTTTGGTGCTTCAAATAAGTCTGCATATAACTATGGTTAAGTGGGATATTTTTTACAAACGCCGCATCCATTTTAAGATTACTTGCTTGCATCCCGAGAAAAATTGTCGTTAACGCAAAAAGGAATATGACAAACGCTCTATGACGAAATAGATAAGATTCGAATCCATTAACTAATTTATCTAACATAGTAAGGTCCTATTATTTTTGTTCTAATTTGATGAGACCTTTATTACCTGCAACCCATAAGTTTCCTTCTGAGTCTTCGGCAATCGCGACTAGGTTTTCCCCCTGACGCTGCTCTACAAGTTGGCTCTCCCCTGTCGCAGATATGTCGATAATAACGCCGGCATTACCCACTAATCGCAACCTACCTTCACCAAGCCTTATTCCTGCATTAATCGTTGAATCAACAGGTAAACTGACCTTCTCCCAATCGACAAGACTTAAGTCAGATTTAAAGATATTGCCCCTAAGGCCCATAACAAATGCAGTGTCTCCCACTATCGAAGCATTAAACAGAGATCCTTCATAGAGAAAGTCTTGCTTTAGCCAGTTTTTCCCTTGATCTTTTGAAGTAGCAACCAGACCTAACTCCCCCACCATAATAAGGGTGTTATCTGTTGCGTGGATAATACGATTAAAGTGGGGTAGTAATGTGCTTCGCTCTGAAAGGTAGAGTGCTTCATCCTCAGCTTTTAGCTCTTCCAAATAAGCAACATCCTCTTCAAAAAGGAGCTCTTGGTGGTATTCACTATTCCATGTTTTGCCACCATCAATGGTGCGATAAAATAAGCCATAGGCGCCGACTGCGACGCCATGTTGTTCTGTAAAAAATAGAATATCTAAGAATGGTTTTTCTATCTCCTGAGACTGCATCTGCAGCTTCCAAGACATACCACCATCTATGGTATGGAGAATGGTCGCGTCATGACCCACGGCCCAGCCCTTATCAGGTGTGATAAAAAAGGCCTTAGTCAGCAAGGCTTGTGTTGGCGTAGGTACCTGTCTCCAAGAATCTCGATAAATGAATGCGTGACCTCGCTCACCAACAGCAACCAAGGCATTTTGATTATTTACGATGTCTAAGACTAAAGAATTTGCAGCAAGAGGCTGAATTTGTTGTTGTAATTTATTCTCTTGCGCCAATACCGGAGAAGCCTGAAAAAGACTCATTAAACTCAATACTGAGACAAATCGAAGCATGCTAAACGACATACAGACTTCCTTTAAAATAGTGAGGGGCCTTAGCCCCTCTACAAGCAGGGTTAACGAATACCAGCACGGCGTAATGCCGCAGGAGTGAAGTTTGCTTCACTTAACTTGGCATCGAAGTCGTACATACGGCCTTCATTATCTAAGCCCATTGCGATATATCGGCGTGACTGAAGATCATGGAAGACTTCTAAGGTGCTCCATTGAGTTGGTACTTCGTAGTAGTTAAGGCCATGAGCAATCGCAACTCGATAAAGCTCATCTCGGTTATCGTAGAGATCAGCAACAGACACTTGCCACGAGTCTTCATCGATATAGAAAGTACGGGCCTTATAGATGTGACGCATACCATCTTTCAACGTCGCTTTAACTACCCAAACACGATGCTTCTCATAACGGACATGTTCAGGATTGATATGACCAGGGGTGATAATCTGCTCATATTCAAGCTTATCAGAGTGCAACTTATAGTCGTTATAAGGGATGTAAAGCTCTTGTTTACCGACTAACTCCCAGTTGTAACGTACTGGCGAGCCATTAAACATATCAAAATCATCGGTTGTTCTTAAGCCATCAGAAACGGTACCTGGCGTATCAAATGCGACATTTGGCGCTTTACGAACCCGACGCTGTCCCGTGTTATAAGTCCAAGCTTGGCGTGGAAGCTTCTCTTGGTCCATCGTCTCTTTTACTAACAGTGCTGTACCCGCTAAACGCGCAGGCTGAGTAACAACTTGCTTAAAGAAAAACAGAGTATTGTCTTTAGAAAGCTTGTCTAACGACATCTCTGGGCGAGAATATTGAAAACGAATTTCTTCCGCCGTTTCAACAAGGGTATAACTACCACCTGCTGTCGGTGCCGCTTGGCTACGAGAGGTCTTAATATCCACTCCGCGGAAACGAAGTATATGGTTCCAAATAACTTCTAAGCCATTTTCAGGCATTGGGAACGGAATGCCAATTGATGCCCCTTTAATCCCATTACCACCATCAATTAGCTCTGCACGCGTTGCGTTCTCTTTTGTCGCATCGTAAACAAACTGAGGGACAGAAGCAGAGCGACGGGTCTGATACACATTCATTTTGAACGTTTCAGGATATAGCTCAAACAGCTTGAGCTGACCGTCTGATAAATAGTCTTTATATTTATCTTTATTGGTATTAGTGATGGTAAATTCGATTTTGTCAGCTGTGAACGGGTCTGGGTGATGCATACCTTTACTGTAACCAGCCACAGGCTTTGTAATACCACCATCCCACGCAGGAATTGAACCATCGGCATTAGCCGCTTTCTCGCCACCTAACGGGGTTAACTCGGTACCTAATTTTGCAGCATCTGCTTCAGAAACTTTAGCCAAAGCACTTGGTGCGCTTAACGCAAACATCACTGCTACAGGCAATATCGCAAGTTTATTCATTGTTATTGTCCTTGTGATTTAGATTGAATACTTAATATTGAACGATACATAATCTCTATCTGCCAGAGAGTTTGTCGTGCCTACGCCGCCGAAGAAGGTGTTATAAGAGACATCTGCGCCCCAGCGGCTCTGATAGTCAAAGTTAATACCAAGCGCAACAGACTTCTTACCTTCAGTAAACAGGAACATAGGATCTGGCGTAATACCATCAACGTCATGAGAGAATATGACTCTAGGTGCAATATTCACCCCTCCCCATACGTTGTTATAATCAGCCTTAGCCACGATACGATAACCCCAAGCAAAATCGGTAGGGAACGGATTGACTTCTGGACCATTGTGCAAGGCTTCAATAATTCCCGGCATATCGGGGTTTCCGCCCGAACGAGAGGTACCCGGTCCGTTGAGTCTCAGCTCATCTTGACTCGGCATATCATGGATCCACACACCGCCAATCTCAGCTAACATGGTCAAGTTATCGGTACCAAGAGTTGGACCAAATAGATGAGTAAAAGTAGTCTGTGCTTGAGTGGTATCTAAACGAATAAAGCCTTCTGCATATTCACCTGGCCCGTAGTTTTCAACTTGCGAAATACCATCAAAATCAGGACGAATTCCAGCATTAGCTAACTGCTGAGGCATAGCTGCAAACAGCAACTCAACATCATCAATCTGCAGAGGTTCATCAAGGCGGTGAGCAATTTCACCAGCGACAGAAGTATCACCAACCAAGGTGTTGAAGCTAAAGCCCATTAACTGAATATCCTCAGGATAAACAATCTGTGCCTTTGAGAACGTCTCTAACGCTAATAGATCTTCGCGAGTCATGGCTTCACCTGACTGTGCTTTACCACCTAGTCGCTGCAGATCTCGACCTATCGCTTCTTCAGTAAAGTTCGCCGTAGTACCACTGATCAGCGGACGACGACTGTGATAGTTCATGTAGTACAAGCCAAACTCGGTCTCACCAAGTTGCGGCGCATAATAGCCAAGCTTGACCCCCCATTGACCATCATCGCTTGCCGAGGCAGGATCTTCTACTAATGTTGCTTTGGTTGGATACGCGAGTGCAAGGCTTGCTAGCGTTGCGCCGTCTACCTGACCGGAACCGACCATGCCAACAAGGGTGTTATATTCAGACAGTAAAAAGTCAAGATCCATATCAGGGTTGGCATTAAAACCTAGCTGTGCATTTTGGTAATAACCACCGTAACCTGCAAAATCATTCGTTGAAAGGAATGAGCCTGGAGTTGGAACCCAAACAGGTTCCCAGTCATATTGGTAGAAACCTTCTACCGATAGGTTGTCGGTCACACCAAACGAAGCCCAAACCATACCTTGTGGCCTAAAAGCTTCTTTAAGCTCGGCCCCTGGCGCATTTAGAATATTTAAATCTACTGGATTGATGACACCAATACCGTGTGCAATCAGTGTGCTTTCTCCCCACGAGACAACCTGATTACCCACTCGTATTGAAAGAGGGTTTGCACCATCGTTAAAATCAAAATCTGCATAAACAAAAGCATCTAGTAGGCGAATATCTTTACATTGAACTTCAGAAGCTTTCTTATCTTCACAAGGATCATACTCTTTGCCAGTTAATGGATTGCTATAACCATAATCGCCATCATTAGCCTTACGGTCATAGAAATACATTCCGCGAGCAAATACACCAAAATTCTTGTATCTTAAGGAAAGCTCATGCAGACCTTTAAAAATCTCAGCAGTCGTATCACCTTGCGTATAAAGCAGGTCAGCTAAATCGCCGTTACTCGAATAAGATCCTGGTTGAGCCCAGATCTCTGCCGAACTGTATTTAGTGTCACCAAAAGCAGAATAACCAGACCAATCGAAACGCGGATGGTTTACTTTACCGATTTGGTTATCCCAATCTCTCCCCTCAACTCGCCAACTTGCACCAGCAGTCCAAGTTGAATCAAATGTGCCTTCTACCTCACCCCAATTGAATGAGACTGCGTTAGCATGGTTTGTCATGCCAAAACCGAGCGCCGCGACTATCCCCAAAGCGAGCGCCGACTTATTAAAGCCGTTTTTAACCTTTTTCATTTTAGCTTCTCTCCGTAACCTGCTGGATTCTTTTGTTATAGGAATTGATAGCCAACATTCTGTTAACTTACAGGTGACACCATTGTTACAGCATTTACATGAAGTGAGCAAGGATGAAACATAGAAAATATTCAAAAGATTTCGTTACTTAAGAGAGATCTTATTGATGGTTTTTACCGCTGTATTTAAATCAGCAATAGGTAAAGTTAAACTAGAGAGGCTTTAAGGTCATTTTATTCGTTATTACAATGACCTAAGAATTTTATGTGAGTGGATAGATAGTTGTTTAAAGCAATCGACCGTTTGAAGTAATTACTCTAAATTTTTGTAAGACTGATTAAATTCCCCTGACCATCGACAACCATAGTGAAATAAGCTTTTATGCCAATACTCGACAAAAAAGGCCTGAAATGGCGTGCATTGATCCACAGCGTCCGCCCCTTTATATCGACGACTTCGACTTTATTAACCTCACCTCGATAGTAGGGGAGAAACTCTTGATAACTGATATTCAGCGGAAATTGAAAAACTTGATGGGATGATGCCAAAACCTAATTCTCTTAAAGAAGTTGGACCTCAATTCAGTAACCGTATCATACGATGACTAAGATTGAGATCCAACATATTACTGCCGCTCTAAGCTAACGCTTTAGTGACCTTCTCATACAGATCTTTTGATAACTCTTCAACAGCGAGAATACGTTGCAACTGCTGTTTCATCATTGCCTGTCTCGTCGCATCAAACTTTTTAAATTGAATTAACGGCGTAATGATCCGCGCGGCAACTTGAGGGTTAACACTATTAAGCTTAATAATCGCATCGGCCAAAAATTGGTAACCCACACCATCCTTTCGGTGAAACTCAAAAGTGTTCCCTGCAGCGAATGCGCCAATCAATGAGCGTACCCGGTTTGGATTATTAAAGCTAAATGCCTCATGCTCAAATAGGGATTGCAGTTGATTAATACATTTACTGCAAGCCAATGTCGCATGTAACACCAACCACTTATCCATAACCAATGGCGTGTCAATCCATTGTCTCTCAAACTGACTCATCAACTCATCGCGAATAAGAGATGACTCACTATTTAATGCAGATAGCGCAGCTAAACTATCGGTCATATTCTCAGCTGACTGGAATTGTTGCTTTGCCAGCGCAGCGTAACTTTGTTCGACCTTTAACAACAGGCTCAAACAGATATTCTTCAGGGCTCGAGCTGCTGCATCGTCAACTTTCTCTAACTCTCTGAACCTTGCTAACAATTCATCTTCACAGTCAGAAGCAACTTCGAACACCACAAACTCCCTTGCTAAAGCAAGGCTATCGAGGTCGACAGCATCTTTTTGCTCAATAAGCGAACTCGCACTCGCTAGTGTTAAAATTTCTGCCATCAAGGCTTTATCAAGATCTTGCGCTAAAATAACCCCCTTGAATGCATCAAGGATCCTCGGGTCAATGTACATTGACTGATTATTTTGCAGACGCTCGACATTTTGCCAAACAGACTGGCTAAATAGTGAAACAGATGCCTCCCATTTAGCAACTTCACTTGTGGCAAATCGCATGATATGTACCAGCTGCTCTACAGAGTAATTAAAGTTAAGCTTTACTGGTGCTGAAAAGTTCTGTAACAAAGACGGGATAGGTTTTTGTTTAATGCCGTCGAAAGTGAAGACTTGTGTTTCTTCTGTAAAATCTAACACCCTATTAAATACCGTATCTCCGTCAACATCTAAAAGTTCAATATCGAAAGGAATATGTAATGGCTGTTTTTCTGCCTTATCAGGTGTCGCTGGTGTCATTTGTGATAGCGTTAGTTGATATACATGAGCCTGCTCATCATAGTGTTCTTTAACATCAACTTGAGGCGTCCCTGCTTGACTATACCAACGCTTAAACTGGGTAAGATCCACTTCACTGGCATCTTGCATGGCTGCAACAAAATCATCGCATGTTACCGCTTGACCATCATGACGCTCAAAATACAACTTCATACCTTGTTGAAAAGCAGCCTCGCCAAGAAGAGTATGCATCATACGAATGACTTCAGCTCCCTTGTTGTAGACGGTAACCGTATAGAAGTTATTCATTTCGATAACGGATTCAGGTCTGATAGGATGCGCCATAGGACCTGAGTCTTCCGCAAACTGCTGGTTCTTTATCGCTTTAATCGCGTGGATTCGGTTAACGGCTCGAGAACCAAGATCGGAACTGAACTCCTGATCTCTAAAGACAGTCAAACCTTCTTTGAGGCTAAGCTGGAACCAATCACGACAAGTGACTCGGTTTCCGGTCCAGTTATGGAAATACTCGTGACCCACGACGGACTCGATACCGTGATAATCATCATCGGTTGCAGAGGCTTTATCGGCTAAGACGAACTTAGTATTAAAAACATTTAAGCCCTTGTTTTCCATTGCCCCCATATTGAAGAAATCAACCGCGACAATCATATAGATATCGAGATCATACTCTAAATTAAAGCGGCTCTCGTCCCAAGTCATCGACTTCTTAAGCGAGGCCATTGCATGATGAGCCTTGCTTAGGTTGCCCTTATCGACAAACACCTGCAGCTTAACCTCTCGTTGGTTGCAAGTAGTAAACTTATCTTCTAACAGGTCAAAATCACCTGCAACCAGAGCAAAAAGATAGGCCGGTTTTGGGAATGGATCATGCCATTTGGCATAATGACGTCCACCTTGGAGTTCACCACTATCAATCAAGTTGCCATTACTTAACAGATACGGGAATGCTTGTCTATCAGCCTCAACACGTACTGTATAGATGGCTAATACGTCAGGCCTGTCCAAGAAATAGGTGATACGTCTAAACCCTTCGGCTTCACATTGAGTACAGTAGGCACCATCAGACATATATAAGCCTTCTAGGCTAGAGTTTGCTTCAGGATCAAGCTGAGTGATTATCTGCAGTTCAAAATTATCAAGAGCCGTATCGATAACAAGCTCTCCAGCTAATAACTGATACTCAGCTTTGTTGCCATTAATCATCACACTAAGCAGCGTTAGCTCATCGCCAACTAATACTAATGGCTCTTGATGATGACCTTGACGAAAAACCTTGCTGGTTGCGACAACTTGTGTCTGCTTTTGTGCAAGAGTGAAGTCTAAGTCGATATGGGAAATTTTAAACTTAGGTTTCTGGTAATCTCTGAGGAATTTGGCTTGTGGCTGTGACATGAATAAACCTCTTATCTATTATTTTTCATTAAAAAAAACGCGCTGTAAGCGCGTTTTTTTATTTATTCAATTTTACTTTTTCTGGTTCTTAGCTAACTTTTCGATATCAACCAAATCAAGAGTGATATATGCCGTTTCATCTAAGAAGGCATCAGCAACTTCAACATCGTCAGGGATATCGTCCAAAGACTTAACCTTTTCCTGTCCCTCTCTAACGAGTCTGTCGTTAGCTCTGGTAAGTTGTTTCGCATCGTTCTCTTCACGTTCAGCTAGGCGTTCGCTCTTAACCAAAGAAACCGTTTTGTCGTCATGATTTTCTTTAAACTCAGCGATATCCTGAAAAATATAACCAAATTCAACATCAGACTTAATACGATCTTTGTGCTTACCATCTAGGTTAGCAATCAACTGCGGATAGATTTCACCAAGCGTACCGTATTGGGCAACAGGGACCTTATCCCAAGGTAAAGCATTTTCTTCTTCTGCTTCACCATACTCCCCAGGCTCTAACGCACTTGGGAATGGAATATCAGGTGTCACACCTTTAAGCTGCGTACTTCCACCGTTAATGCGGTAAAATTTTGCAATCGTGTACTGCACATGACCGATAGGCTTCTCATACATATCATAAATACGGCCTAAGCTCTTATGTTGCTGCACCGTACCTTTACCAAAAGTCGACTCACCAACAATGAGAGCGCGATCGTAGTCCTGAAGTGCTGCGGCAAAAATTTCTGATGCCGATGCACTGTATCTATCAACCATAACAGTCAAAGGACCGTCATAGGTAACACGTCCATCATTATCGCGATTTTGTGAAACTCTGCCGTTGGCATCGCGAATTTGAACGACTGGACCTTGCTCGATAAATAAACCAGTCAAAAGAGTTGCTTCGGTTAAAGCGCCGCCGCCATTACCACGAAGGTCGATGATGATCCCTTCAACTTTAGCTTCTTTTAGTTCCGCTAACTCTTTGGAAACATCTTTAGAGAGATCCATGTAAAAGCCAGGGATCTGAATAACACCGACTTTACGATCAGCATACGGCCCCTCTGTCGGCTCAATCACCTTAGAGGTTGCAGCGCGATCTTCTAAACGAATTTTATCGCGAACAATAGTGAGTTCAAAGGTCTTCGCACTCGTTCCGCCCTTCTTTGGCAAGATCTCTAGCACGACTTTACTGCCTTTCGGCCCTTTAATCAGCTCAACCACATCGTCCAATCGCCAACCAATAACATCAACTATCTCTTCGCCATCTTGACCGACACCGACAATTCTATCTTCAGGTGACAATTTCTCGCTCGTCGCAGCGGGACCGCCAGCAACCAGGCTCTTAATAACGGTATAATCGTCATCAACTTGTAACACCGCACCAATGCCTTCTAGACTTAGGTTCATCTCCATCTGGAAACGTTCGGCATTGCGTGGAGATAAATAACTCGTGTGTGGTTCTACCGTACGAGCAAATGCGTTCATCACACCCTGGAACACATCTTCACTGTGTGTCTGACTCAGGCGTTTAATGGCATTGTTATAGCGCTTTTCAAGCACTTTAACGATCTCGTCCCAGTTTTTTCCTGTAAGAGAAAGATTTAACGCGTCGTATTTAACACGTTGACGCCAAAGTTCATTTAACTCAGCTTCTGTTTTTGGCCAGCTCGCATCTTCTCTATCGTACTCATACTTGTCACCAGGCACATCAAATGCCATCTCTTCATCGAGCAGAGACAATGCGTAGGCAAAGCGTTCATAACGGCGTTTTTGCACCAATTCATACATTGTATAAGCTTGATTCAGGTCGCCACTTTTCAACATATCGTCGAATTGACTCGAGTACGGCTTAAAGCTATCGATGTCTGACTGCAGCAATACATTCTTACGGTAGTCTAACTGTTTTAGATAACGTTCGAACACTTGCTGTGAGAATGCATCATCCATATCAAAGCGATGATAATGAGATCGGGTAAATAATCCAGTAACACGCTTACTGGCTACCTTATGCTGCGGTTCCTGCTTAAGAGCGGGTAACTCGCTGAATTGAATTGTGGGACTCACAGCCCACGCCGAAAATCCGACAAAAATACCGGCAATGGATACAGCCAGAGAAAGTTTTCGCATCAACAAGTCACTCCTTTATGTGCTTTTAAGCCATTACAGCAGTATGTGTTCAGCTCTAACTTTAATGGTTAAACCTGAGTCTAACTGAACTTGAACATCTTCTTTTTTGATGTCCAAAATCACACCAGCGACTGGTGCCTTACCTAGTTTGACATTCACGCGCTGATTTGGTTTCAATTCAGCTAAAACTGCTGGCGTTAGATTTTCTGCCACAACAGCTTCTTTTGCAGGTTTGTTACTTTGAGCTGGTTTTGGACGCTTAGCAACTGGCTTCTTAACTGGCTTTTTCGCCGCTTTAGGTGCTGGATTAGCACTCTTAGCCTGAGCCATTCTCTTAGCTTTCGCTTTGTCTTGGCTCTCTTTAAGTGTAGCTGCCGCGTGATCAATATGCTCTTGCTCTAACTCGCCACAAGCATTGCCGTCTAAATCGATACGCTGTGCGCCAGCTTTAACGCACTTTAGATAACGCCAGCTGCTGGTGTATCTTCTTAACGCGATTCTGAGCTGAGTTTTACTGACTTTAGAATCATCAGCTAACCTTTCCGCTAAATCTTGAAACAATCCAATTTTTAATGGCTTCGTTTCGCCTTCAGCTATAAAGCACAAAGGAAATGTTTCGTACAAATACGCAAGAATAGCGTTGGTATCGGTCAACTTTTCTGTTGATTCCATCTTTACTTCCACAGTTTTAAAAAGGGACACCGCCGACAAGCTCTAGGGCATGTATCAACTTATGTGTCGTTTATATTTGTCTGATCAAGGAACAAACCACAAATGAAAAATTGTTAACATCTGTTTTTGTCCTAAAACCAAACCTACCTTAGCAATAAATCACAAACTTCATGTATTCAAATCTAGCATACAAGTGCGTCTGCTTTTTTCATTACTCAAACCGCTTATTATAGAGAGGCTTCAAATGATTGCGACCTACAATTAGCGATAATTGGTCGTAGATTAACCAATTAGGCAAATTTCGAGACTTTTAACCAAAGTTTCGATGCCCTGTTGATCAATTTCACTGAATCTTGATAACGAAGGGCTATCAATATCCAGCACACCAATAACCTTTCCATTTTGACGCAGCGGCACGACTAACTCTGAATTACTGGCGCTATCACAAGCAATGTGCCCATCAAATTGATGAACATCATCGACACGCAGTGTGCAATTGGTCGCAACAGCCGTACCGCAGACCCCTTTACCAACTGGAATACGTGAACAAGCGACCTTACCTTGAAATGGCCCAAGTACTAATTCATCGTTCTTCAGTAAATAGAAGCCTACCCAGTTCAGATCCGTAAGATTATCGTTTAGCAGCGCTGAAAAATTAGCTAACGCTGCAATCGTATCGTCCTCGCCGGTCAGTAATGCCAGCACCTGACGATTTAGCGTGTCATAAAAATCGTTCACAATGAATACTTCCCAACCGTTTATCTACCGAATAAAATACAATTGCAGCATTTTAACAACAAACTAGGGTATTTTAACAAGCTGTTTATTTAGACTCCTTGTTTTCTGCCTTTTTTACCGCTTTCTTAGGCGCCGCTTTCTTATTAAGTGAACCGCCCTTAAGCAATACTTGCAGATCTTCCTTGTTCTGAGCGAGGAAAAAGCTCAACTTCTCCACATCACGTTCGTCGAGTTCCAATTCACTTTTACTTAGGAAGGGAATAAGGTTGTCAGCGATATCTAGCATCTTATCGTAGGCATCAGCCTCCTTCTTCGATGTAAAAGTCATCTTTTCAACCCCTTCTCTAACGACAACAAATTGAGTTATAACGGCCATATCCAACCTCACACTGTTTTTATATACAGTGGAGAGTCTCATACATTGAACTTCTTATGCAAGTTTTCTTGAATATCTGATAAACTTATTGCGTTAATGACTCAGTAATTTCAACCGCATAGCTGCAAAGACCAGCTTATGCGTATTATTTACGCGTATACGGTACACTTGGATATTAAAACGAATGGGAAAGGAAGCTGTAGACAGCAGTATTACTTTGTGTCGCTCCTGTGACTTAGTTATTAGGAAACGAGCACTACCAACAGGCGTACGTGCTATATGTCCACGATGTCACACCTCGTTATACGATACGCCATACTGTTCTATCAACGGCATGCTGGCCTTATGCTTAACAGCCATTTTCTTTTTCGCCCCTGCCAATCTATTCCCCGTCTTAGAGTTAGAGTTTTTAGGGAGTGTGAGAACCACTACAGTGATAGAGGGGGCGTTATCAGTCTACCATCAAGGGTATTGGTTAGTGGGAATTGCCGTTTTAACTTCTGCAGTCATCGCACCTGGTCTTTTACTATTATCTATACTGATGCAGATTTTAATCGTAAAGTATGGACTGAGCTCCCCTTCCCTAAAAACCGTACTAAAGCATGCGTTAAAAACACAAGGAGTGCTGACTCAGCTCACCATGTTAGAAATTTTCGTCATTAGCTTCTTAGTGGCCGCTTTTAACTTAGCCGACTTTGCCACGGTTTCTTTTGGTTTCGGTACGTTCTGTTTTACTATGCTATTTGTAATGACACTGTTTTTAATGCGGGAGTATGACTTAGAACATATGTGGAGTTATCTCGATGAGCGATAATCAGCCAATCATACTTGGCAAAGATATCGGGCTTACCTCATGCCCAACATGCCATAAAGTAACCTGCGCTAAATCGACCCATTGCAGTCGTTGTGATGCACCTCTGACTGTCAGAGACTACTCCAGTGTACAAAAGAGCTGGGCGCTACTCATAACGGCCACGATTTTGTTAATCCCTGCCAACATTTACCCTATTTCCACTTTAACCAATCAGGGACGAGTAACCCAAGATACTATCTTTTCTGGCATTGCCCACTTAGTCAAAACCGATATGATCCCAATCGCGATCATACTCTTTGTCGCTAGTATCTTGGTTCCCATCCTCAAAATTGTAGGCTTAACGATTTACCTGTCAGCAATTAGCTTTAAATTACCTATTTCTAAAAAGAAACTCATGACTGGGTTTCACATCATTGAATGGATAGGCCGCTGGTCCATGTTAGACCTTTTTGTTATTTCTCTTACCGTTGCTGTCGTCAATATGGGACAGCTTCTAGACGCAAAGCCAGCTCCTGCTGCTACTGCGTTCGCTTTAGTAATTCTACTCACGCAGTTAGCTGCAAAAGTCATAGATACCCGTTTACTCTGGGATAGATTGGAAGCAAAAGATGACTCAAGTACAAACGCCTAAAATCGTAAAGAAAAAACTATTCTCACCGATTTGGTTATTACCCATTATTGCCCTCGCTTTAGGCGCATGGCTCGGTGTGAAAAGCATACGTGAATCAGGCATAGAGGTAACGATCCACTTCCCAAGCGCAACAGGTATGGAAATAGGTAAAACCCTAGTTAAATACCAGGGCCTGACTGTAGGTAAAGTTGTCGATATGAGTATCGCCGATGACCTTCAAGGTGTAAATGTTGATGTCATCATGGATTACCGTGCAGCTCCTTTCGTTAATCAAGGAACAAAGTTTTGGTTGGTTAAACCTAAAGCGACAATTACAGGTATAGAGGGGTTAGATACCCTGTTCTCTGGCAACTATATTGGTATTCTACCCGGTGAAGGTGACTCACGCTCCTTTTTCGAGGCCGAAACGACAGCCCCCGTTATTACTCCTGGTGTGGAAGGGTTGATCGTGCACATCACCACTAACAAACTGGGGTCGTTAGATGTGGGCTCGCCGGTGTTTTACCGACAGATCCCAGTGGGTCAAGTTGTGGGCTATCACCTTGAAAGCGCCAATGAGATTTTGGTTACCGCCTTTATCCAGCAGCAATATGCCCAACTAGTAAAGGTCGACTCCCAGTTTTGGAACGTATCTGGGATAAGCGTTGACGCCTCCCTGTCAGGTGTGAAAGTCAGTAGCGAGAGCCTTGCATCCATTCTTGCAGGAGGGATTAGCTTTAGTTCAAATGGCACAGCTAAGCCCGCCGAGAATAAGCACGAATTTACCCTTTACGATAATCAAGAAGATGCATTAGGCGGTGTCAAGTTTACCCTTACGACCAGTGGTAATGAATCGGTCGACCAAAATGCACCTATCGTCTATAGAGGCATTAAAATTGGTCAAATCATTCAAAAGGCGCTGAGTGATGACGGGGTTATTTTAACGGCAATAATTGATAAGAACTACCAGGAACTGCTGACCGAAACCGCAGACTTCTGGCTTGAAGGTGCCGATATTTCGCTATCAGGGATCAAACATCCTGAGCGCTTAATCACTGGCAGTGTGATCAATTTTGTTCCTGGTACAGGTGCTGCAAAGCAAGAATATAGCCTGTTAACACAGGCGCCTGAGCCTAAAAATATCAGCAAGCTGACTTTGACACTCTATTCAGAGACAAATCCAGGGGTCAGCGCTGGCGCCGAAATTCGCTATAAACAGATAAAAATAGGCCAAGTGCTTTCTAGTCAACTTAATAGTGCACTCACTCAGGTTGAATACCAAATTGAGATAGCACCAGACTTCATCGATTTGGTCAGCGCAAATAGCCACTTTATCGCAGAGTCTGCCCTAGCTATTAATGCCAGCCTTGATGGTGTTCAAGTTAAGACCCGTGATTTAAATACCTTAACAAGTGGTGCTTTAAGTCTAGTTAGAGGCTCAAGTAAAGCCTTAGCAACTAGCAAAAGTTCATTACGTGTATTTGCTAATAACGATGAAGCTAAAGACTTTTTTGCCAGTAAAAACCTGATCAAAAAGCGCCTGTTAAGCCAAGATGCTGCTGATTTATCCGCAGGCTCACCCATCTATTATAAAAAGATGCAAATTGGTCAAGTTGCCAGCGTTCGTTGGCAGGCATCTGACAATAATTTTGCTATCGATATGACGATTGAGCGAGCGTTTGAAAGTCTACTGACCAGCAAAACGGTATTTTGGCGAAACAGTGCGATATCAATTAATGCGAGTTTGTCGGGTGTTGAGGTCGAAGTCGCTCCATTAAAAGGCGCATTAAAAGGTGGCATTAGCCTTGGGCTAATCGAAGGCGACCGAATCGCCGATAATCGCTATCTGTATGACAGCCGCTTTTTAGCCCTAAGCCAAGCTAAAGCAATCGAGCTGACCTTCCCTGCTAACGTAAAACTGGCTGCAAAGGCTCCTATACGTTATCTTGGCCATAAGGTTGGTGAAGTCGACTCAGTGACTTTAACCAAAGATCTGAAACGGCTAAATGTTACCGCCTACCTATATGGTGAATATGCAGCTAACTTTAACCAGAAGGATGCATCTTACTCGATTATCGATGCCGATATCTCGTTAGCGGGTATTAAGGCACCTGAAACCCTTATTACAGGTCCTTATATTGAAGTATTCCCAGGTAAAAGCGCAGTTAAGTCATCTAGCTTTACAGGACAAATTGAAAAGCCTTTCCATAATATCGATGGCGCCCTAACCTTTAACTTGAGTAAGGCTAACCTCGGCTCAGTAAAAGCCGGAACGGCCATCTTCTTTAGAGGGGTAAAAATCGGCCAAGTTGATGGTTACCAGCTATCTCAACAAGGAACTGGCGTGATTATGCGCGCCCACGTTCAAAATGAGTATCGACACTTAGTCAATCAATCTAGCGTATTTTGGGATCTATCTGGGGTAAAGGTTGATGTGGGCCTATTCTCAGGTGCGCAGATTGAAACTGGCTCCCTAGAAACCATTTTAGCCGGTGGCATTGGGATGGCGACTAAGGAGACGACCAGCTCTGCAAACACCCTTTCTAAGCAGCAGACGTTTAAGCTCAATTCGAAAGTCGATCCTGACTGGCTAAGTTGGTCTCCGGTGCAAGCAGCGAATGCGATTAACTAAATTAACATTGAGGAAGTACTTTTGAGCGAGAGTTAAAACGTACTTTCAACCTTAAAAAAACGAGGCTATTTGCCTCGTTTTTCATTTCTGATATGTCACCCTTTTTTAATTAGCCATAGAAATGATAACAAACCACTATTGCAGCAATGATCCCTGCGAGATCAGCAAATAAGCCACAAGCCAACGCATGTCTTCCATTACGGATCCCGACAGCACCAAAATATACGGCTAACACATAAAAGGTCGTCTCAGTACTGCCCTGTAATATTGCTGCTAAGCGCCCAGCGAATGAATCAACACCGTAATGCTGCATCGTTTCAAGCATCATAGCCCTTGCTCCAGAGCCACTGAAAGGCTTCATAATCGCTGTCGGCATGGCATCAACAAAACGCACATCCCCGCCTGCAAACGCGACTAAGCCCGCAATCAACTGTAATAGATAATCTAATGCACCTGACGCCCTTAAGAGCGCGATAGCAAGTAACATTGCAAGTAAATAAGGGATCAGTTTTATTGATTGTGAAAAGCCCTCTTTTGCGCCCTCAATAAACTCATCATAGACAGCGACTTTTCGCATCCCAGCGACCAAAACGAAACTGAAGATAAGCAACAATAAAATACCATTTCCAAGACCAGTACTGACCTCTCCAATAGCCGATACCGTCAGGGTGCTCAAATAAAATACTAAGCCTATGATGGAGGACAGAATAACACCCGCATAGCCGAGCACAACTGCATTGATTAAAGAGAGCCTTTGCACTAAAGCCACGATAGTTAAGCCTGCAAGTGTCGATGCCGTTGTGGCGAGTAAAATCGGCAGGAAAATATCAGCAGGCGCTACAGCCCCTTGCTGTGCGCGGTATAAAAATACAGTGACTGGCACTAAGGTGATCGAAGAAGTATTTAATACCAAAAACAAGATCTGGGCATTGGTGGCTACAGTCTTATTGGGATTTAAAGTTTGCAAATCCTGCATCGCCTTGAGCCCTAGCGGCGTAGCGGCATTATCTAAACCTAGCATATTCGCCGTTAGGTTCATGGTGACACTGCCAAAAGCGGGATGACCTCTTGGCACCTCGGGCATCAATTTAGACAATAATGGCTCAAACATTTTCGAAAACACCGCCACAACGCCAGCTTTCTCCCCCACCCGCATCAATCCCATCCAAAGTGATAATACCCCGATTAAGCCGAGTGCGATTTCAGCCGCCAATTTTGAACTCGAAAAAATTGCACTCACGCTTTCAGAGAGCACCTGAGTGTGTCCCGTTAGTACCTGAAGCAATATTGCGATGAGTGCGGTAGCAAAAAAGCCAAACCAGATCTTATTTAGCACCCAAGTTCCCTCTTATCATTTCGTTAATCTGTTATAATCCCGCTACTTTACCGCATTATCTTCGACATATGGCTCATTTTAATCAGAATTTTCTCGATAGCATCGAACGCGATCTTCCATCTCACTTATCAATGGAAGACTTTATCGCCTATAGCAATAAGCCGTTACGACTTTCTATCCGAGTCAATACGCTCAAAATCAGTAGCGACAACTTTATCGACTTGATGACGCAAAAAGGCTGGCACTTTGACCCAATCCCTTGGTGTAAAGATGGCTTTTGGGTGACCTTGAACCAAGACATCCAGTTAGGCAATACCATTGAACATCTTCAAGGCTTATTTTATATCCAAGAAGCCAGTTCCATGTTGCCGCCAACGGCACTGTTTGACGTCATCACTAACGAAGGGCTGCAAAATGCCTCTTGCGATAACATAGTGCTCGACATGGCATCTGCGCCAGGCTCTAAGACCACCCAGATAGCCGCTCTTATGCACAACCAAGGCCTGTTGGTCGCCAACGAGTATTCAGCAAGTCGAGTTAAGGTATTGCATGCCAATGTAGCTCGAATGGGCGTGGCTAATTGTGCCCTAACCCATTTCGATGCGCGTGTTTTTGGCGAATATATGTTTGAGACCTTTGATTCGATTCTACTCGATGCTCCCTGTAGCGGCGAAGGCACGATCCGCAAAGATCCTGATGCACTCAAAAATTGGGATAACAACGATGCCAAAGGTATCGTGGAAACCCAAAAAGCACTGATCGAGTCGGCCTTTCTTGCATTAAAGGTTGGCGGAAGCTTAGTTTACTCCACCTGCGCACTAAGCCGCCAAGAAAACCAAGATGTCTGTCACCACTTAAGAACCTTGTATGGGGAAGCCGTTGAGTTTGTCTCATTAACAGAGCTATTCCCACAAGCGGAAAAAGCCTGCACCGAAGAGGGCTTTTTACATGTCTGGCCACAGCTCTATGACAGTGAAGGTTTCTTTGTGGCCAAAATTCGCAAACATGTATCCGTAGAGCGCCAACTTCCGGAGCCAAGAAAGCAGAAAAACTTTCCGTTTACGCCTGCTAAGACCAAACAAGTAGAAGAATTAGCACAATACTTTAAAGAGAGCTTCTCTATCAACCTACCCGAAGATGCTCAAGTAATGGTGCGAGATCTGGAGTTCTGGCTATTCCCAACTCCTGTCATGCCGCTGATTGGTAAGATGCGTTTTCAGCGGATAGGAATAAAGCTCGCCGATGCGCTAAAGAAAGGCTACAAGGTCCGCCATGAAGCGGTATTGGCGCTATCATCTCCCACACGATTTGAGCTGAATGATGAGCAGGCTAAGGATTTCTTG
This sequence comes from Shewanella schlegeliana, assembly GCF_016765635.1. Lineage (GTDB taxonomy): Bacteria > Pseudomonadota > Gammaproteobacteria > Enterobacterales > Shewanellaceae > Shewanella > Shewanella schlegeliana. The sequence goes on along the minus strand of NZ_JAESVD010000006.1, from coordinate 44,286 downwards.
ATGGGTCGTGATATAAGCTTACAAGAAAGAGTCAAACCTCAAGGGGAAGTGATCGTCAGTTATGCGAATAATCCACTCGGCGTCGCCAAGCACTTGGGAAATAAATTAAAGAACAACCTCCCTAGAGATTTAGTCAAAGACAAGATTGCACTGTATCAGTAATACACAATTAGTTACATTTGGGTGGGGGTTGTCAAAAAATAACCTCCCACAATACTAAAAGCTGGTCTACACTCTATATCATTAGTCTTTAACGAAGATGTGATTTAACCTTTTCTTACCAGTAATGGTAAACAACAGTAGCGCACGGCTCCTTGTGAGCCATTCCCCTAGACCCAGAACAATCGGAATAGTTTTGGGTCTTTTTTTGTCTAGAATTTACCAACAAAACGGTGAATTAACGTCCTGCTAGCCTTGCTGCATCTTTAAATAGTTTAAAGAAGTTATCTGTGGTGTACTGGGCAAGTTCTGGATATTTTTCCCCTCTGAGCTCAGCTACAAACTCGGCAACATCGCGTACAAATGCGGGTTGATTTTCTTTACCACGATGAGGAACTGGCGCTAAATAGGGAGAATCCGTTTCCACCAACAATCTGTCTTTTGGCACCTTTCTGATGACGTTTCGAAGCTCTCCTGCATTCTTAAAGGTCACGATTCCTGAAACTGAGATATAGAAACCTAAATCGATTGCCGCCTTTGCCATCTCCCAATCTTCGGTAAAGCAATGCAATACACCACCGACAGTGTCAGCCTTACCACGCTTTAAAAAATTAATGGTATCTTCTCGAGCATCACGAGTATGAATAATGAGTGGTTTATTGACTTTGACAGCGAGGTCTATTTGTTGCTCAAAGCAGGTCTGCTGTAGAGCTTTAGTTTCATTGGCATAGAAATAATCTAAGCCTGTTTCACCGATGGCGACGACTTTTTCATCACGTGCAAACTGCTCAACTTCTTGAATATTCAAGCCATCTTGTACATCTAAAGGATGTACGCCGGCAGAAAGAAACACTTCGTCGAATGCGGCCATTTTCTGCTTCATCTCGACAAAACCCTGCTGTCTTACGTTGACGCAAAGAAAGTAGGCGATATCCCGAGCTTTAGCTGCAGTAATAATATCTTGAAGTGAAGCCTGATCTGGGGCTATTTTTAAACGATCTAAGTGGCAATGTGAATCGATAAGCACGGTCAAAATCCAACAAACAACAAAAAGGACCGCAAGTCTACCCAGCTACATTGTGCAGGTCAAATCACCCGAGGCAAGTTGCTGTGAAAGTAGTTGCTCAATTTGATGCTTATGAAAACCGGAGTCAGATAAAATTTTGACCCCTATGCCAGCGGGTCGACCGCCAGAGGCGCCTAGGGGATTAATCCAGATCACCGAGCCAGTAAAATTGTGAGCCACACTACCTCCTGGTAGCTGATAGGAAACCTGTATCTCTTGGCCAAGCGTAAAACTTTCACTGCAACTCACAAATATGCCTACAGGCTTAATAAATGGCATATAAGCGCGGTAGAGTTGCTGTAAAGAATCAAATTTGACAACAAGATTAGTCATAGGTTTTTATTGGCTCATTAGCTGATTATACTCAATAGTTAACCCCTCAAATAACGCTAACGTGTTCACGTTTGGCATCACCGATAAACGAGTTTCTAGTTGCATCACTTTCGCCGCAAAATTTGCGAGATGAGTTCTAATTAGTGGATCACAGTCTTGCTTCTTAATCAAAGTCCTATGTATCACTAGATACAAAACTTTAAGAGCATCAGAAACTTGCTTTTCATTAACATTTATTAAACTAGCACACAGTTGTCCTGACGACAAACTTTGTGTCCAGCCCTTTCGATAGCTAAGCAAGGTTTGATATCGGTCATTTTCAACAGCTGATAACACAGCCATAGGGCCACCTACAACAGGCAAACACCAAGACGGATCATCAGCAAAGTTATATTGCTCTTTTAACCACTGCTTCACTTGCTGCTTACTTGGAAGTTCAACACGCAATCTCTGACACCGGCTACTAATAGTCGCTATCAATCGACTCGGCGCATTGGCTTGTAATAGTAATATCGTATCCTTACCTGGCTCCTCAAGTGTTTTAAGCAAGGCATTGGCCGACGCCTGATTTAAGCGCTCACTATTCAAAACAACCGCGACTCGCCTGCCGCCCTGCTGGGCGGTTGTCGTCAATTTTTGACAAAGCTCTCGAACCTGATCAACTTTAATCTGCGCCCCATCGGCTTCGACTCGGTATAGATCGGGATGATTATTAGCTTCAATCAGTTGGCAAGATTTACAAAACCCACACGCACCGCCATGACCAAGCTGATTACAGAGTGACATTTTGGCTAATTCGAGTGCTAATAACTCGCCACCATAGCCCGTATCCATGCCGATAAGATAGGCATGGCCGACTCTAGCAGTCTTGATCTGCTCAGAGAAATTATCGAAAGTGGTTTGCAGCCAAGGAAGCGCAGCCATATTACCAACTCTGCTCTTGAAGGATTGCGATAATATCTTTATGTACCTGCGCCATCGTTTGGCTTGCATCGACAATCTTAATAGAGTCATCGGCATCGGCAAATGACAAGAAAGTTGCCCGTGCACGATTAAAGAAATCGATCTCCTGCTGCTCAATACGATCCAACTCACCACGACGGGCGGCGCGCTCGAGACCAAGTTTAGGGTCGATATCTAAGTACAGGGTTAAGTCTGGTTTAAAACCTTTTAAGGTTGCATCACTGATAGCAGAAACTAGCGGCATCAAGTTTCGCCCACCGCCTTGATAAGCAAGCGAAGACAAGTTATGTCTATCGCCGAGTACCCACTCGCCGTTGGCTAAGGCAGGTTTGATCACATTTGCCACAAGCTGCGCTCTAGCGGCATAAAATAACAGACATTCAGCTTCATCGCACAATGGGTCAGTTTCATTGGCAATCTTAACCAGATCACGCATCTGCTCCGCAAGCGGCGTGCCACCAGGCTCCCGGGTGCAGATAGGGGCTTTGCCTGTATGCTTCTCGATAAAGTCTCTAACAAGCGCGATGGCGCTAGATTTCCCAGCTCCCTCTAGCCCTTCGATAACGATAAACTTGGCTGACTGAACTGCTTGTGATTGTGTATTCATCGATTTCTCTGGTATTTGTTCACTGCGCGATTATGCTCGTTCAGTGTTCTTGAAAAAACATGGCTGCCATCATTTCGTGAAACGAAATAAATATAATCGACATCCGCAGGATGCGCAGCGGCCTGAATCGCCGCTAAACTCGGTGCGGCAATCGGCGTTGGTGGCAATCCATTAATTCTGTATGTATTAAAGGCCGTGGTTTCACGTAGGTCTTTGCGGGTAATATTGCCTTTATATCTATCCCCCATGCCATAGATCACAGTGGGGTCTGTTTGCAGACGCATCCCTTTACGCAAACGGTTAACAAAAACCGCGGCAATCCAAGGGCGCTCGCTCGCTTTTCCCGTCTCTTTTTCGATAATAGACGCTAAGATAAGCAGCTCATAGGCCGACTTCAGTGGTAAATCTTTTTGGCGACCCTGCCAGGCTTTATCGAGCTCAGCTTGCATCTTAAGATAGCTTTCATTGAGTAAAGCTTTTTCACTGCTGCCTGCACGATAGTGGTAAGTGTCAGGAAAGAACTTACCTTCAGCAAGACCCGACTCATCACCATTAGCACGTAATACTTCAATAAAGACCTCCTCTTGCTGAGTCAGTCTTGGCTGCAGATCCAGAACCTGACGCCACTCTTTCACCGTTTGCCCCTCTAACAAGGTCACGCCGAAAGATTTCTCTCTTCCGTTAATGATTTTTTCTAGCAAACTGTTAACGGTATCCTTTGGCGTAACATCGTAAAGGCCTGAACGGATATTGGCTAACTCAGGTTTTAAGCGAACCAACCATTTTAATTTCCAGCCCTCATCGATCAGCTTCTCTGATTCTAAAACAGCAATAAACTGGCTAAAGGTGGTGCCGCGTTTAATATCTAGCTCCTGAGAAGCCGTTATCTTAATCGGTTGTTCGCCATATGCCTGTAGCGTGTTATATCCCCAATATGCGCCAACGGCAGCTAAAGTTAATAGCGTAAAAAGCGTTGCGAAAAGACCTATTATTGCTTTTTTCATAATGTCAGACAGAGATGTTCTCTTATTCTAGAAGTCCAAGATGCACGGCTAAAACGCCTATCAGCGATAGCCACAACATCAACGAGCCCAAATAGGCTATTGGTTATAAATACATGCTTAGCATCTGCTAGCATGCTGTGATGAAAGTCGGTGATCTGGACGCTATATCCCATCTGTAGTAGTTGATGGATAACTTGTTCGCGCATCATGCCAGCCACTCCGGCAAAGCTGATTCGCGGCGTTATAATTATCTTGTCCACCACAAAAAATATATTTGCCATCGATGACTCGATGACATTGTTATCAGAGTCCAGCACGAGCCAATCTTGGTTTCCCTCAGCTAACTCCACAGACTTGATCAGTACCTGCTCTAAGCGATTACAGTGCTTAATTCCTGCAAGCTTAGGCTGTCGACCTAACCGAATATCAGCAAGAGCGAGACTAACCCCCTGTTGCTGCCACTGTTTGTAGTAAGTCGGTAATGGATGTACAGAGACAATCTCTGTAGTATTGAGTGGCGTTGAAACTTGAGAACTCGATACCGGCTTATCATTGATTTGCTGGATGCTTTCGTTATCGAGAATTATTGCTGGATTGTGCCTAACAACGGCAGCACCATAGCCTCGACCGCCTACTCCGCGCGTCAGCACTATTTTGATACAAGCATTGGGGTTAGTCTTGGCTAAAGCGCTAAGTTGCTGTTTCAAATCGCTCGATGGTTGCCACTGGAAACCAAGACGATAAGCGCCTTGAGTAAGACGCTCAAAATGGGTGTTTAAGAATTGGATCTCGCCTTGATGTACTCGCATCGTCGCGAATAAACCATCACCATAAGCCAATCCCCTATCGAGAGGATTAACACTATTATCGGGCTGTCCATCGACCCAAACTTGTGTCATTAGCTATCCTGGCTAATCCGGCTAGCAACCGCTTCTTGTTGATCCTTATATTTAGCGCTTTCACGCTTGTTATAAGGTCTCGCAACAGCATGTGCTAAACGCTCAAAGTTAAGTGCGCCAATGGTCATATTAGGTTTTAGTGCCAAGGGTAATTTACCATTGTTATAAAACTCTAACACGATCTTACCTTGCCAACCGGGGTCGATACGGTGAGCCGTAACGTGTACCATCAAGCCCAAACGGGCCAGTGATGAGCGGCCGTCGAGCCATCCGACGATATCAGCAGGTAGAGTCACGGTTTCATGAGTGATAGATAGCGCCAATTCTCCTGGATGCAGGAAAAAAGAATCACCCTCTTCGATAACGATGGTTTCACTCATCACGCGATCTAATGCCTCTTGCACTTCGGTGCTCGGGCCACTCAAATCGATATAAGGGGCGGTGTGATCTTTAAAGACTCTAAATTGATTGCCTAACTTAACATCGACACTCACACCACTGATCGCCTCTGCCGCAGGGCGAGGCTCCATAATGATTGTACCGTTGTCTAAACACGCTTCAATTTCGATATCAGTTAAACGCATGATCGCTAGAGTCCCTTATATTGATAAGTGATCTTATTTTGCCAATAAGTGCTGTATACGCGCCTTTAGGATATCGGTAGCGATACGGTTCTTACCACCACGCGGCACGATGATATCGGCATACTGCTTCGATGGCTCGATGAACTGTAAAAACATCGGACGTACCGTCTCAGTGTACTGTGACATGACCGACTCCATTGTTCTACCACGTTCAGCAACGTCACGAGAAAGTCGACGCATAAAGCAGATATCCAGAGGTGTATCCATAAATACAGACGCGTCCATCTCTTTACGCAGAGCCGGATCGGTTAGTAACAAAATACCTTCTAGAATAATGACTTTCTTTGGTGTTAGAGTCACTTTCTCATCGGTACGAGTGTGTTCGTTATAGCTGTAAACAGGAATATCAACTGCGTTACCCGCTTTAAGCTCACGCAAATGACTGCATAACAACTCATGATCCAAGGCTTTTGGATGGTCGTAGTTTGTCAATATACGCTGATCCATCGACAGATGACCTTGATCGCGATAATACGCATCTTCTGCAATCACGCCAATTTGATCTGTACCTAGGTCACGGCAAAGTTCTTCATAAATCGTCTTAGCGATAAGACTCTTACCCGATGCCGATGCACCCGCAATACCAATAACAACACAATCTTTAGAGTTCATTAAACTAACCTTTATTCGTCATCAGACATGCTGATTGATACTTTTGGCTGCGCTTGACATAGTGCAAGCTGAGCCCCAACTTTTCTAGCGATTTCACGATAAATCCCAGCAACTTGGCTAGACTCATCGGCTACAACTGTAGGTGTGCCTTTATCCACATCTTCGCGAATGTTTAACTGCAGAGGCAATTGGCCTAAGAGTGGTACATTGTAGCGAGTTGCCATTTTCTGCCCCCCCTCTGCACCGAATGGGTGATCTTTATGGCCACACTCTGGGCATAGGTGGAAACTCATGTTCTCCACGATGCCTAAAACTGGGATGTTCACTTTTTGGAACATGCTTACGCCTTTCTTTGCATCGGCTAGCGCGATATCTTGTGGGGTGGTGACAATCACCGCGCCGCTAACAGGTACTTTTTGCGAAAGCGTCAATTGGATATCACCAGTTCCAGGTGGCATATCGATAACGAGGTAATCAAGCTCTGGCCACTCAGTTTCAGTGAGTAACTGTACTAAAGCGCCTGCGGCCATCGGGCCACGCCAGACTGCGGCTTGGTCGCCATCCAACATAAAGCCAATAGACTGCGCCGCGATACCGTGAGCCGGAGCAAAGGTCATGATCTTGCCATCTGGAGAGACAGGCTTGAAATCTTCCACACCCAACATCATCGGAATCGATGGGCCGTAGATATCTGCATCCAAAATACCAACACTGGCTCCCTCTGCCGCCAAAGCTAAGGCTAGGTTAACCGCAGTGGTCGACTTACCTACACCGCCTTTACCTGAGGCAACAGCAATCACTTGCTTAATGTTAGGTAGCGGCTCTACTGCACTAATTGCTGAGACCGTGTCTGGTTGGAAGTCAATTTCGCATTCAACTTCATCAATGGCATCCAATACCGCTAACTCTTTTGTCACGGCCATTACGATGTCGCGATATTGAGTTTGGCAAGGGTATGAGTAGCATAACCCCAGCTGTAGTCGCTTACCTTCAATTGCCAGTTTAGTGACCATTCCTGCGCTTAACAGGCTTTTATTCAGATACGTGTCTTGAAAAGTATCGAGAATCGCTAATACAGAGCTGAGAAGATCATCATCGAGATGATAATTTGGATGTGTTGAAGACAAAATACGGACCCCCTAAATATAATTTGCGCAATTGTACCAGATATTCTGGCAAACATTAGTCTAGATTTAATCCACTTGTGCGAGCTTTTGATGAAACTATGCATTGGATCGGTTAGTATCTATGCCATTCCAATTAGGTTCCCAGCGATTTTGAGAAAAGATGGCAAATTCACAACGTAAAATCCTAGTCACAAGTGCACTTCCGTATGCTAATGGTCCAATCCATTTGGGTCATATGCTTGAGTATATTCAAACTGATATCTGGTCACGTTTTCAAAAACTACGTGGACACGAATGTCACTACATCTGCGCTGACGATGCTCATGGCACGCCGATCATGCTTAAAGCACAGCAGTTGGGGATTACTCCTGAAGAGATGATCGCTCAAGTTCAAAAAGAACATGAGAAGGATTTTGCCGACTTCAATATTCAGTTCGATAACTTCCATAGCACTCACAGTGATGAAAACCGTGAGCTTGCTAGCCAGATTTATATTAAGTTACGCGACGCCGGCTACATCAAGACTAAAACAATTTCTCAGCTATTTGACCCTGAAAAGTCGATGTTCCTACCTGACCGTTTCGTTAAAGGTACTTGCCCACGCTGTAAGTCTGAAGACCAATATGGCGATAACTGTGATAACTGCGGTGCAACATATAGCACGACTGATTTAATCAATCCTAAATCAGCTGTATCTGGCGCAACACCTGTGATGAAAGATACTGAGCACTTCTTCTTTGACCTGCCTGCATTTGAAGGCATGTTAAAAGAGTGGATTAACTCAGGTTCTCTGCAACAAGAGATGGCTAACAAGTTAGGTGAGTGGTTCGAGCAAGGCCTACAGCAGTGGGACATCTCACGTGATTCGCCTTACTTCGGCTTTGAAATACCAGATGCACCAGGTAAGTTCTTCTACGTATGGCTAGATGCGCCAATCGGCTATATGGGCTCATTTAAGAACCTATGTGACAAGCGTGACGATCTCAATTTTGATGAATTCTGGAACAAGGATTCGACAGCTGAGGTTTACCACTTCATCGGTAAAGATATCGTTTACTTCCACAGTCTATTCTGGCCAGCAATGCTTGACGGTGCAGGTCTGCGTAAACCAACAAGTGTTTATGCTCACGGCTATGTCACTGTTAACGGCGCTAAGATGTCAAAGTCTAAAGGCACCTTTATCAAGGCGCGTACTTACCTAGATAACCTAGACCCTGAGTACTTACGTTACTACTACGCCGCCAAGCTGAGCAGCAGAATTGACGATCTGGACTTGAATCTTGAAGATTTCGCCCAGCGCGTAAACTCTGACTTAGTTGGTAAACTGGTTAATCTCGCTTCTCGTACTGCAGGTTTTATCAGTAAGCGTTTCGATGGCAAGTTGGCTAAAATAGCCGATAACAGCCTAACAGAGAGCTTCTTAGCTAAACAAGAAACCATCGCTAACTTCTACGAGACCCGTGAATTCGGTAAAGCAATGCGTGAAGTGATGACCTTGGCAGACATTGCTAACGCCTATGTAGCAGATTCTGCTCCATGGCAGTTAATTAAAGATGACGCTAAGCAAGAAGAAGCACATCAGGTATGCAGTAATGCACTAAACCTGTTCCGTATTCTGGTGACTTATCTTAAGCCTGTACTACCAAAGCTTGCGCAAGATGTTGAAGCCTTCCTACAGATGGAACTTAAGTGGGATAACCTAGACATTGATCTTGCAGGTCATGAAATCGCTAAGTTTAAGGCGTTAATGCAACGTGTTGAGATGAAGAGTATCGAAGCGATTATCGAAGCTTCTAAAGAAAACCTTCAAGTTGCAGCAGAGCCTGAAGTGAAAAAAGAAGTTAAATCACCACTTGAGCAAGATCCAATTAGCGATGAGATCAGCTTCGATGATTTCGCCAAGATCGATCTTCGAATTGCTCGTATCGCTAAAGCTGAGCACGTAAAAGAGGCGAATAAGCTTTTGCGTCTTGAGCTAGATTTAGGCGGCGAAACTAAGCAAGTGTTTGCAGGTATTAAGTCTGCATATGCACCTGAAGACCTAGAAGGTAAGCTAACGGTAATGGTAGCAAACCTTGCACCGCGTCAGATGCGCTTTGGCGTATCTGAAGGTATGGTTCTTGCCGCAGGCCCTGGTGGAAAAGACTTGTGGATCATGGAGCCGCACGAAGGTGCTCAACCAGGTATGAAAGTAAAATAAACTGTTAAGCTTAACTTTTCGTTGAGACACTAAAAAGCCGCTTAATTTCATAAGCGGCTTTTTTATTGCCGTTCAGTTAATCAGAAATAGCACAACTTAACTTCGGCAAACAACTGTTCAAACAAGGCCATCGAACATAACCTGTTTAATTTAGACTAAACAGGATTTACGATATCAACAAAATGATGCTTAATGCCAAACTTATCGGCTAGGTGCTCACCTAACGCCTGAATACCATATAGCTCTGTCGCGTGATGACCAGCTGCATAGTACTGAATCCCCTGCTCTACGGCGCAGTGATAAGTGCGCTCAGAGACCTCTCCACTGATAAACGCATCGAACCCCATATTGGCCGCAATATCAATATAATCTTGCGCTCCCCCCGTGCACCAAGCAACGGTACTCACCACAGCATCACTATCACCGAGGTGTTGGCATTGGCGATTGAGTTTCGCTGAAATATGCTCATTAAAGCTTTTGGCCGATAAAGGCGTAGCGAGCCTTCCTTGCCACATTAAACCTTGTGCAACGTTCTCAATGCTCTCTGGCTCGACAATCTCTAATACTTTTGCCAGCTGCGCATTATTCCCCAATTCAGGGTGAGCATCTAACGGTAGGTGATAGCCAAATAAGCTAATATCGTTTACCAATAGGGCTTTAATACGCTTTTGTTTCATACCGACGATGATTTCAGGCTCACTTTTCCAGAAGAAACCATGATGAACCAAAATCGCATCGGCATTAAGCTCAACCGCCGCATCTATTAATGCCTGACATGCTGTTACCCCAGTAACAATGGTGCTGATCTCTGCCTTACCTTCGACCTGCAAACCGTTTGGTGCATAGTCTTTAAAATTAGAGAGTTGTAATAAGTTGGCCAAGTATTGGCCTAATTCGGTCCGAGTCATAAATCCACCGAGAGTAGCAAAAAACGTATTTTAACCTATTGTTAGTATAAATAGACAATTAACTCATAGATAAGACGCTGAGTGCATCTGCTTAAAAAGCACACCGATTTAACTCACTATTTACGCTAAAGTGCTCAAAACGTCATATAAATACAGCCAGTTCAGGCTAAAATTGGACTTTACAGTACATTAAACGATAAAATCAGTTCAAACCTTCAAGTACACACAAAAATAAACAGGTTATTATTATGTCTAAACTGACCAAAGAAGAAGTTATCAGCTCACTTGAGACTGCGCTAACTCAGCGTGATGGCCAAGCTGTTAAAATTGAACAGAAAGGTAGCTGGTACAAAATCGATGGCGGTAAATCTTTACGCTTTAGTGATTTGGAAGCGATGTTAGCTGAATTCGGTGGCGATAGCGCACCAGTTGAGGCTAAAGCCGAGAAAAAGGCTGTTGTAGCTAAACCTGCAGCTAAGAAAGCCCCAGCGAAAAAAGCAGCTAAGCCTGCAGCCAAAAGTGGTGGTAAAACACCAAAAGAACTCTGGCGTGAAAAGCTAGCCGGTAAAGGTCAACTTCCTCGCGGTTTCTAATCATCATTGATTAAGAGCTATCGTAGAGGCAAACCATTTGCCAACTTCGATTAATAAAAAACTCCGTCACTTTAGGGTAACGGAGTTTTTTATTATCTCAAGTCACTCAAAACTCACTTAGCTGGCAGCTACCATCTGATAGACAATACCGTCAGAGCCCTCCCCATGCCGATATCTTGCCCATAAAAGTATGCTGTACTATATTTATTGTGGCTTTTACAAGGCTATTAAAAAGACATGGTCAATTTCATTAGAGGACTAATTTTATGCAACAAACTAAGCAATTGCACCAAGCAGATTGGTTAGACCATTTTGTTACTTTCAGTAATGGTAATAAGGGTCGTATGATCACGATCGAAATGGTTGGACTGACCGTTGGAGATCAACCACTCGCTGACGCCTCTCCTCTATTAGCCATTGATTATGACCCAGTGAATAAGGGAGATAAGCTCACGATCAGTACGGGGACTAATTCTATCGATTACACCCATACCATCAGTGAGCCGAATAAAATATGGCAACAACAAGATGATAATGGCAAAGTGATTTCACTAGAAATTATTAACCAGACAAATACAAGCACGATAATTACTTTCAAATCTTAGTGCGTTCTAACCTTGTTTCCACACTAGCTTTTATTGATGACATTATCAGGCAATAATGAAGGCAGAACCAACTCGCTCACTATTGCCTGTATTAAGCCGAGTAACATGCATACTCATTAATCTTACAGCCTTACTTGACTACAGTTGCGTTTGCTTACAAATTGAAAAGCATACCCAATAAAAAATTAGCTTCTCACAATTGATTCTAGTGTGCAAAACGCTAATATGAACCTCTTGAGCAGCCGCAACAGAACACTTTTCAGCTCACCTCAAAATGATAAATTGATTTCTTCTCATCACTTATCGGCAATAAGTTATCAAAACTCATCCCCGTTAAAGCTTGGCTCTTTAATAGGTGTAAATTACAAGTTTCACTGTTCCATTTATTTTCAATAACAGGTTTTAGCACTAGGCAGAGGTTTCGTTGAACAACTCACCAAATTTCCAAACCACTGTTAAGTACCCATTTGGTGCCAGCTTAACATTACTAATCCCTATGCTATCCGCCATAGTCGCTATTACACCGCTTGCAATTGATATGTACCTGCCAGCAATGGCAACACTCGCTGTAAGTTTCAATACCGATATCACCTTAGTTCAACAATCACTTAGCCTTTACTTAGGTGGCTATGCATTAGGCATGCTCTGTTTTGGCCCTTTAGCCGATAGATTTGGTCGTAAACGACTAGTACTTCTGGGCTTAACGGGATTTATGTGTACCAGTTTGTCACTTGCTTTTGTCACCTCTATCGAAGCCTTCTTAAGTATTCGCTTTTTACAAGCTTTTATTGGCGCGGCCGCTACAGTGGTAGTGCCGGGATATATTAAAGAGTTATATGGTAAAAATACCGCTAAAGGTATGTCTTACGTCAGCCTTATTATGATGCTGGCGCCACTGATAGCCCCGAGTATCGGCAGCCTAATTTTAGAGCTCGGCGAATGGCAACTGATCTTTTTTATATTGGCACTCTATGCCTTTATTTTATTGGTGTTGGTTAGCCTTAAACTCAAGATGCCCAGTGATAAAGACAATAGCAACCGTAGCACTCAATCATTTTTGAGAGCCTACGCCACAGTGTTTACCAAAAAAGGCGTCAAGCTCAATATTGCCAGCGGCGTACTGACTTCATTTGCTTTTTTCTGTTATCTCACCGCTTCGCCTTTTGTGTATATGGAGGTATTTGCTCTAGATAAGTCACTGTTTGCGATTCTATTTAGCACCAACGTTGGTGCGTTAATGTTGGCTAACGTGGTTAACAGTAAGATTGTGGGCCGCTACGGCTCTAAACGTATGCTTAAGGTATCAACATTTTTTGGAGCTATCTCTGGTATTGCGCTGCTAAGCGTCAATCTGCTTGGGTTAAGCTATCACTTTACCGTTATGATGCTTCTGCCCCTTATGGCCTGCCTAGGGGTTATGTCGGTTAATGCCGATGCTATTGTATTGATGAAGTTTCAAAAGGAAACGGGTACGGCAACGGCAGTCATTGGAACATTACGTTTTGGTTTTGGTGCGTTAGCGGGCCCTTTACTCGCTCTGTTTTATACCGGAACCGCAGTGCCCTTCTCAGCACTAATGCTAACGGCGGTGTTGTTAGTGGCCCTGTGCCAGTTTCTAAGCCGTCATGAACCCGCTACGTTAGCAGAATAAGCAAGGTGTTTTATTGCGCAAGCATGTGGGTAGTCACAGTGACTCACATAGAGTACCCCGTAACTTGAAAGTGAGGCCAACCAGCTGCTTGCTATCACCATCTAGGTGAGTAAATTATTACTCACTCGTTAATTCCCCTCTGTTTTTACTCACTATTTTGTTAGCAATAATGAATTTTCTTCATTAAGAACAGTTTTTCCCTTAAAGCACTTGTAATAACTCAAGGGTTTTATATGATGAAACCACTCTCGTTTTCGAGTGTTTGCTGAGCAATTAGATTGCGCATTAATCTTTACCTTAGATTATCTGGCATTTCGTGAGCAAAGATTACCATCTGAGCTTAATTATTAGAGCGATTACCGTCGCTGTATCAAGATACTGCATACCGTAGCGGTAACTTAAGAGGAAGTACTATGGAGAAGTTATCAGGCGCCAGCATGGTTGTCCGTTCTCTTATTGATGAAGGTGTTAAACATATTTTTGGCTATCCAGGCGGTTCCGTACTGGATATCTATGATGCCCTGCACGAAAAATCTAATATCGAACATATCTTAGTCCGTCACGAGCAAGCTGCCGTTCATATGGCTGATGGCTATGCCCGTGCTACTGGCGAAGTCGGCGTTGTCTTAGTAACCTCTGGTCCCGGCGCAACCAATACGATTACCGGTATTGCCACCGCCTATATGGACTCAATCCCTTTGGTGGTGATCTCGGGGCAGGTTCCAAGCCACCTCATCGGTAATGATGCGTTTCAGGAGTGTGACATGATCGGTATTTCACGCCCTGTGGTTAAACACAGCTTCTTGGTGACCGATCCAAAAGATATTCCAGCCATTATCAAAAAAGCTTTCTATATCGCCTCTAGCGGTCGACCTGGACCAGTCGTAGTCGATGTCCCTAAAGATTGTATGAACCCTCAAGTTCTACATGATTATCAGTACCCTGAAGATATCAGCATGCGATCATACAACCCGACGACATCTGGTCATAAGGGGCAGATCCGCCGTGGTCTACAAGCGCTACTCAATGCTAAAAAGCCTGTACTCTATGTCGGTGGTGGAGCGGTGATCTCTGGTTGCGATGCGCAAATTCTAGCGTTATCAGAAAAGCTTGGGATCCCAGTTGTCAGTACCTTGATGGGCTTAGGTGCATTTCCGGGCACCCACAAAAATAGTGTCGGCATGTTAGGCATGCACGGTTGCTATGAAGCGAACATGACGATGCACAATAGCGACCTTATTTTCGGCATCGGTGTGAGATTTGATGATCGTACGACCAATAATGTCGAGAAGTACTGCCCGAACGCCAAGATCTTACATATTGATATCGACCCCTCTTCTATCTCAAAAACAATTAGAGTCGATATTCCTATCGTGGGCTCAGCAGAGAAAATCTTAGATGATATGCTCCAGCAAATTGAAGCCAACGATTTTGGCATCACAGATCCCGCCGCTAATGATGAGTGGTGGAGTGATATCGCCACATGGCGAGCTGTTGATAGCCTAAAATACTCTACTAATGACAAAAAGATTAAGCCACAGCAGGTCATCGAGGCACTACATAAACTCACTAACGGTGACGCCTATGTCGCATCCGATGTGGGTCAGCATCAGATGTTTGCAGCACTCTACTACCCCTTTAATAAACCTCGTCGCTGGATCAATTCCGGTGGCCTTGGCACCATGGGCTTTGGGTTACCAGCGGCTTTAGGTGTAAAGCTTGCAATGCCAGAGGAAACCGTCATCTGTGTGACCGGGGATGGCTCTATTCAGATGAATATTCAAGAGCTTTCTACTGCCCTACAATACGATATACCTGTGATTATCATTAACTTGAACAATCACTTCTTGGGCATGGTAAAGCAGTGGCAAGACATGATCTATGCAGGCCGTCATTCACAGTCCTATATGGACTCTGTGCCTGATTTTGCTAAAATTTCTGAGGCTTACGGTCATATTGGTATGACGATTAGCAACCCAGCCGAACTTGAGGCGGGTCTAGAGAAAGCCCTTAGTATCAAAGACAGACTGGTATTTATGGATATCCATGTCGATGAGACAGAGCACGTTCATCCGATGCAGATACGCGGTGGAGCAATGAACGAAATGTGGCTGAGCAAAACGGAGAAAAGCTAATGCGTCGGATTATATGTGTGTTACTTGAAAACCAGCCCGGCGCTCTTTCACGAGTTGTTGGACTGTTTTCTCAGCGTGGTTATAACATCGAAACCTTAACCGTTGCGCCGACTGAAGATATGACCCTGTCACGCTTAACGGTCACGGTCAATGCCGATGAATATGTCTTGGAGCAGATTGAGAAGCAACTGCATAAGCTGATTGATGTACTTAAGGTATCTAACATTACCGAGTCGGCACATGTGGAGCGGGAACTTGCACTCATCAAAGTCAAAGCCCACGGTGACAATCGTGAAGAAGTTAAGCGCTTGGCCGATATTTTCCGTGGCCAAATCGTCGATGTTACCCAAAGCCTTTATACGGTACAGCTAATCGGTACCAGTGAAAAACTCGATGCCTGTATCACAGCACTCGCAGACTTTACTAAGGTGGTTGAAATCTCACGCTCAGGAGTGGTGGGCTTAGCCCGCGGCGAGAAGGCGATGAAAGCTTAGAAAGTCCTCGCCATAACATAGCAAAAGGGAGCCAACTGGCTCCCTTTTTAAATTCGCTTATGGGTAATAACCTATGCGGTTACCAGCCTATTACTCACTGTCGAGTAATCTTGCGCTACCAATCTCTATTTTTCGCGGTTTCATCGCCTCAGGAATTTCGCGCTTAAGGTCGATATTAAGTAAACCATTCTCTAAGTCTGCACCTATCACTGTCACATAGTCTGCAAGTTGGAATGTACGCTCGAATCCGCGCTCTGCGATGCCTTGATAAAGGTACGTACGCTCATCTGTTGCGTCGGCTTTGGTGCCTTTGACTAACAACTTATCGCCTTCGCTTGTTATATCAAGCTCCTGCATCGAAAAACCTGCTACAGCCATAGTGATACGGTAACGGTGTTCATTAATCAATTCGATGTTATAAGGAGGGTAACCAGAATTGCCTTTATTCGACGCTGCGTGTTCGGCAAGTTGTGCCAAACGGTCGAATCCGATAGCGCTGCGGTATAGTGGTGTTAAGTCATAATTTCTCATGGGTATATCCTTGTCTTAAGCAATATATTTAAAAGTATGGTGGCCGACAACTGTCGCACCACATCGAAGCGATTATTCGCTTCTCACCTATCCTTTGCCCCGAAGGCACAAAGTCTAAGTCGGTTGTTTAGGCCCTCGTTGAGCGACCTTACAATTAATATGTGGACGTAAAAAATGTTTTCAAGGGAAGAGATCGAAAAATAATGAAATTTGCTCGTTATTTTAAGCTTCTGTGAATATAAAATTTATTAAGCAGTGGGAAATTAAGAAAAAACCAGTCACGAAGGACTGGTTTTATGTAGCAAAATAGCTCACGAGTAAATACTAAAATTTCGCTTTTTAGTAATTAGTTTGAAGCAGGACAGCCCTTAACTTCTGAACCATTGTGCATGTATATAAGCTTGCCTGGAACCGGCGCATAATCAGCAGCTTTAACGCTCGGGTTCGCGACAAAGAACTCACGTAATGCTGCAGCGTCAGTAATTTGAGTTGACTCAACATCAATCACAGGATAATCATCACCGCCAGCTGCGCTGAAACTAATAACTGAGAACGAGTATGTGTCAGTTGAGCTAAAGCCTTTATTATTGATATCGGTAATATCAACTTTACCAGCATCACAATCAACAGTCATAGAGATATTCTCAAGCTGAGCATATGCACCAGAACCGGCAGTCTTAGTAGCAACAACATTCAGATAATCTTTTACTTCAGCGCCTGTCATAGTTGCTTTAGTTACGAAGTTACCAAATGGTTGTACAGTCAATACGTCTCGGTATGTGATCTCACCGGCAGCGATTGAATCACGTACTCCACCAGAGTTCATTACACCAAAGTCAGCATTAACAAGGTTAAATGTTCTGTACGCGTGCCCAAGTAGGTGACCTAAGTTCGTTTGCTCAGAACGAACGACATTACGATCACCTTCCAGTTTAGCGTCAGTTGCCGAAATCACTTCATCAAGCAATTCTTGACCTTGTTGCTGGAATGGCTTCAATACAGAAGTAACAACGGGATCAGGCTCAATCTCTTCGCCAATAGTTACGTAAACACTGTTACCATCTTCATCTTTAACTGTTTCACCATTCTCATCTTTTAACTTAGTTTTTAAGTTAATTGGAATAAGTTTGTAGCTAGCAAGTTGTAGCTCACCGTTAAAGTATTCAAAGTCTGCACGTCCAACATACTTACCCCACTCGTGGGCTTGCATGATGTAAGTTCCATTTTGCTCATCCGGCTTACACTCGTCGCCAGGATTAAAATCAGCGTATTCGCCACCTTCCATACAAACTGGGTTTTGTGAATGACCACCGATAATTGCGTTTAATTGACCAGCTTCTAAAGAACGAGCTAAGGTCACATCACCAGGGGCCTCACTACCATGATTACCGTCAGCGTAATGACCCATGTGGGTAGTCGCAAAGATAAGATCTACAGTTTCATTGGCTTTAACTTCAGCAATAGCTTTAGCAATCTCCTCTTCAGGATCAGCAAAGTGGATCTTAGCAACGTTATCTGGGTTAACAAGTTTAGCGGTATCTTTTGTTGTTAGACCAATAACCGCGATTTTCACACCGTTAACTTCGAATACTTTATAAGGGTCAAAGTAACGCTCGTCAGTTACATTGCCTTCATCATCTTTGTGGTAGATGTTTGCTGCTAGCATTGGGAAGTCAGCTAGTTTAGCTTGCATATCGAGTACTGATAACTCGTTATCAAACTCATGGTTACCAATTGCCATTGCATCGTAACCAAGTAGGTTCATACCGACGAAATCTGGTACTGCATCCTGCATATCAGACTCTGGTACACCCGTGTTAATGTCACCACCCGAAAGCAAAATAGTATCACCACCAGCAGCTTCAACTTCAGAGCGGATCTGCTCGATAAGCGTCATGCGAGCCGCCATACCGTACTCGCCCTTACTATTTTCCCAGAAGCGACCATGGTTATCGTTAGTATGCAAAACTGTGAACGTCTTACATGCCTCACCCGCTTCTGCACATGTCTTAGGCGTGTTGTCGTTATTATCGCTACCACAAGCTGTTAACGCAGATACAACAGCCGTTGCAACTAGTCCTTTTAGTAAAATCTTATTCATTACAATCAACCCCTTGATTATTTTTATATTTCATCGCTTTAAAATGATCTCGCAGAAAATACGATGATTTTTAATCGCGCCCTATCTTAGCAAACCTTAACTATAATTTGTGTCACAATTATTACACATCGTGATCTAAGCGACTCTTTTATAAACAAATTACGCGTTAGATCATTCACTATATAAAACAAGGCAAGTTAACTAAACAGGAAAGCATAGGGAAAATCGAGAGAGAAAAAGCTAACAAAAGAATAAAATATTAAAATACATTAAGTTAAAATAATATCAAAATAGAGTTGATTATCCTGATTGCAGAACAGCAGGCAACGAAACTCCCGTCGCCACGCTGCACAAAATTTAAGCAAACAGATTTTACTTACCGTATGGCAACACTGATTGCAGCCAAAGTGAGATATCTTGTAGCTGTTCAGGCACAACATTGTGGGCCATGTTGTAAGCTTTCCATTGGGTGTTAAACCCCTCGCCTTGCAGTAGCTTAAAGGCCATTTCGCCGGCGTCCACTGGCACTACATCATCTTCGACACCATGGTGCAGCAAGATTGGCGTGTCACGATTTACAGTTGACAGCCCTTTAGGCAGGTTATCACCACTTGGAAGGTAACAAGAAAGCGCCATTATGCCAGCCAGTTTGTGTGGTAACCTAAGCCCGGTATAAAGACTCATTACTCCACCCTGACTAAATCCCGCTAATACAATATTCTCTGTTGGGATCCCAAGCGCGACTTGCTCCTCAATCAAGGCTATGATCAGTCTCTCACTCTGCTCAACACCTTGCTTATCAGCACGTTCGTGCAGTTCCATGCTCTTAATATCATACCAAGCACGCATAATATAGCCGCCGTTAATGGTCACAGCTTGCTCTGGCGCATGGGGGAATATAAAACGGATCCCATGCTCAGTACCAAGTTCTAATACTGGCACAATAGGGGCAAAGCCTGAGCCGGAGTCGCCTAGGCCATGAAGCCAGATAACACAGGCATTAGCGGCAACAGTTGGTTCGATGGTAATACGCTCTAATTGGGAAACAGACATAGGGTTCCTTTCTATTTACTATTATCGGAAAAGCAAAAAAAAATTTGATATAGCAGCCTAATGAGCAACACTTAGCACTCAGCTAACTCACTTATTCAGCAGATACCAAGCTCGTCTTTAATCTCTTGTAGCTGTTCATTTGAGTCGAGCTTGAGGTTCCAACGCACCGCGCCAGCATCGGCAACAAGTATCAGTGCATCTTGATGAAACTTGATATCGTCAACCATGGCATATAGCTGGCAACCATTATTCAGTCGTACTTGCACTTCAAATGGTGAAACAATGAGTTTTCCTGCGGAAAATTGAATAATCATAATGAACTATCTTCTTTAAAAACCACAAAAAAGCCCAACACTGTTGGGCTTCTATCCGCCGACATCAACTTAGTGTTGGTGGCCGCCTTTACCGTGGGCATGACCGTGGGCAATCTCTTCACTGGTCGCATCACGTACGCCCATGACTTCTAGATCGAAGGTCAACTCTCGCCCCGCCAGTGGATGATTGATATCCACTGTTGCCATAAACTTACCTACTTTTAAGATAGTCACTTGGCGCTGGCCCTGATCTGTGCTGATCAATGCTCGCATTCCTGGCTTCCAAACGCTCGCACCCTGTAGATGCTTTACAGAAACACGCTGCTCGCAATCTTCGTTACGCTCACCATAAGTTTCACTTGCTGGCAGAGTCACAGAAAACTTAGCCCCAACCTCTTTACCCGTTAGCGCATCTTCTACACCAGGCATCATGTTGTCATGGCCGTGAAGATAGGCAATCGGGTCTAAACCTTCATTGGTTTCTAACACATCACCCTGCTCATCACGTAGTGTGTAGTTAAACTGCACAACTGAATCGTCTTTAATACTCATGGTATTCCTTAACTCTAATTAATGGCCGCAGCTTAGCAAAACTGACTAAAAGCCTCTAGTTTTATCTGCCGTTACGCCTTGGCGAGAGGGCATTGGATCGGTTAAAAACTAATGCTTCGCGCCTGGCACAATAGCTATGTGTTCAATCTGTTGCAGAACCTCTGTGTTCGCCAACGCTAACTGGCAAACACCTGAAGTGATCTGGTGTTTAGTTGAACAGTCAACACTCCACTGACGCAGCAGATACCCGGCTAAAGCCGCCCTAGAAGTTAATGTTAGTTGCTTATCTTGCATTTGATAGTCCAGCTCAATCGCCTCTGGGTGCGCCAAAGATGGGTGAGGCACTAGCATCAGCTGCACCTCTTTATGCCACATTAAATCATTCTCGCTGTGCTCGTTATCGTTAATCTCAGCGCAAATCAGCTCAATGGACTTAATACGCGTTGCTACAAAGTCAGTAAAGAGCCCATTAACCCTGTCATAGGCTCTAACGTGCCAGCGCTGGCCATTATTGACTAACGCATGGGGAACGATTTCGCGGCTTTTCTCTCCAGAGGAGACCGACACATAGGCGACCTTTACCGCCTGCTTATCTTGAATGGCGCGCATCAGCGCCGCAACGATTGAGGTGTGTGGATGAATGAGCTGCAGCGCATCTATGCATACACTACTAGGCTGAACTGGATGAGAAAGACCATCACCGAACCCTTTTGCTAAACCGTGCAAAATAGCTTGTGGCTCGTGCTCAAATAGCGGGGTAAAGTCGTCGAGACGGTGATAGCTCTTCGTCTGATGCACTAGGCGCATGTTCTCTGGCGCCAAGGCTTTGTAACTTTGAAAATCTCGGGTTGCAGCGGCGAGTCCCGTGGCAAACTTCTTAATCAGATCTTGCCGTGAAACTTGGCCAAAATACTGCAGACTAAAATCAATAAAGGCTAAACGTTGTCGCTGCGCGTGCGTTAAATCGTCCATAATATTCCCCAACAAAATTTTATGGATTCTAATCTAAGCGACAAAGAGTAAGGGTGCAATCGTTTTGATTACACCCCTAGCAATTTACAACTCTATTTAACTTTCAATGCCTTAAATGTAGCTTCGTCTGGATATCCATCGGCTACGAGTCCTTGGCTCTTTTGGAAAGCTTTCAGCCCTTTCAATGACTTCGCACCTAAAATACCATCTGGCTTACCGACATCATAACCTAGGGTATTTAATTGGGCTTGTAACTCTTTAACCCGAGCTCGGCTAAGGTTTGGCATCTTAGGTGGTGCCACATTAAGAGCTACGCCGCCATTGATCCTATCGGCAAGGTGGCCAACAGCAATAGCGTAGAAGGTTGACCGGTTCCAGCGCATGATCACGTCAAAATTGTCATAACCTAAAAACGCAGGCCCAGTATGACCCGATGGTAGATACAGCGCCGCTTGCATATCAGGCGTACTCAAAGGTGCACCATTTGTCTGAGTGATGCCAAGCTCAGCCCAACGAGTCAACGGCTGCGCCTCGGCCTTACCGAGGTGAGCATAGGAGAAGTTTGCAGGCAGCGTTACTTCTCGCCCCCAACGTTCGTTGCGCTTCCAGCCTAAATTTTGTAGGAAGTTAGCCGCAGAAGTTAACGCATCTTCGGTACTATTCCACAGGTCTGCTTTACCATCACCATCACCGTCAATAGCGTATTTTGCATAGGCCGATGGCATAAATTGAGTGTGCCCCATAGCACCAGCCCAAGAGCCAACCATATCGGTTTCAGCAAAGTTGTAACGCTCTTTAAGCTTTAATGCCTGCATTAATTCAGTAGTGAAATAGCGACTGCGTCTTGGATCGCATGCAAGGGTCGCCAAAGAGTCTAACACCGACATCTTGCCCTTGTAGGAGCCGAAGTTGGTTTCTAGTCCCCAGAATGCGAGTAGGTACTGAGGCGGAACCCCATACTCCTTTGCCAGTTTTTGTAATAGCACTTTATGCTCACGATAGAGCTTCCTTCCCTGCTCCACTCGCCAGTCGGTGACACGTTTGCTGAAGTAATTTTCAAAAGAGCTACTAAATTCTGGTTGTTTTTGATCTAGCTCTATCACTCTTGGCACATATTTAACGTTTGCCAAGGTGTGCTCGATAGTTTGTTGAGACAAACCTTCAGATTTTGCCGTCTGTTGTAGATCGGCCACGCAGCTAGCCCAGTTTGGCTGCTCGTCTGCCGCATAAGCAGCAGAGGTAGATAGAAGAAGCGCTGTAGCCAGGGGGATTGATTTTAACAATTGAAGACTCCCAAAATGAATGACTGTAACGTATAACATGACCCTGTTTGATTAAACTTTCCTTAAATACACTTAATCTCGCTTACTCCTTGAGCATTGTTTAATCAAACCTTTGTAAAATATCATACTATGTTCGCTGCATAATATAGACTAAATTCACTTAAATATTACGACCAAATGATGTTTGTGTTGCAAGTGCTCAATTTGCAAACGAATGGCGTTGAAATATCCTGCTCTTGGTAACTTGTAACTGAGATATATACCTTAAATAACTTGCTAAAATCCGGCGTCAACTGCAGACTAATACCCATTAAAGCTCGTCTTTTCGATAGCTAATCGATATCTAACCAAACAAGAGATTAATCATGACTGAAATGACTCCTGCATTAGAAAGTTTCATCAACAACGTAAAATTATCCCAAGTTGTTTGGGGCCTACAAGATGAAACAGGTGAAGGCTGGGTTGTCTGCGACTCTTCTGAGTATGAAGCCACAGACGTGATGCCTTTATGGTCTGAAGAAGCGCAAGCAAAAAGCCACTGCACTGACGAATGGCAAGACTACAAAGCTGTAGCTATTACTCTTGAAGAGTTTCTAGAGTTCTGGGTTGGCGATCTTAACGATGACGGCGTACTGATTGGTGTGGACTGGATTGCCGATCAAGACTGCCAAGAAGTCGACCCAATCGTTCTAGCCACTTCACTTGTGGACATCGAAAAAGAGTAATCACTAGTCTCATGTGACGTAACTGCCAAAGCGCACAATCTAATCCATTGTGCGCTTTGTTTTTATACGAAGGAACGCTTCTGTGCTGGATTTAGCCCCCTTAATCGATATTCCCTTTGAGCATAGGCATAGCTGCTGGTTTTGCGGCGAGCCAAGCAATCAGCAATGGAGTTACCTTAAAGAAACCTATACTCCTCACCCCTCCCTAACCGTTCCCTGTTGCAGTGAATGCTTAAGGCTCGCTAAGCAACATAAGTTGACCTCAATTTGGGACTGTAAAATGGCGGTCAAAGATGAGCTAATGCGGATCTACGAGAAGCACCTTGCTATAGGTGTTAATTGGACCAAGCAGGAGCTAGAGGAGTCTGAGTTCGAGGACAAAGTCTTCGGTGGTTTTAGGAAAAGCGGCTGGATGATGTATGAAATCGCCCGAGACCGGGTTAACTATAGCGGCTGGCCTTTGAGTCTTAACGGTGTTGTCATCGACGATTATGGCTACGAGGCCTCATTTAGCTTCGATGGCGTGAGCTACCGTTCGGTCAGCCAAGCCATTGGGTTTTACGCCAAACAGTTCACCCTCGATAAACGCTTTTTAGAAGATGTAATCGCTATCGTTGGTAAAGAGAGGTTCGGCTTTGCGGTACGTATCGCCCAGATTAATATTGCTGCTGTGCCTGAATTGAAAAAACAGGTACTACAGGATTTAAGAGAAGAGCACGCAGAATAACTCAGCTTAGACTTCAGTCGCGGCTCTTCAATCGAGTAGCTTAGCTAAACCGTTAAGCTTGCTCTTAATTTGTCTTGTACCACCTCAACTAACAGGTCCGGTTGAAACTTTGAGATAAAGCGATCGCAGCCGACTTTCTCCACCATGGCATTATTGAAACTACCACTTAGAGAAGTATTTAAAGTGATAAACAAATCTGACATGCGTTTGTCGCTACGCACCTCATGAGTGAGCTTATAACCGTCCATCTCTGGCATTTCGGCATCGGTGATCAACATTAAAATGTGATCGGTTATCACTTTGCCTTCATCACACCAACCCTTTAAAAGATTCAGTGCGACTAGGCCATCTGTTGCCTCTATCACTTCTAAACCTAATTGCTCGAGGGTTTCACGCACTTGACGCCGTGCAGTTGCCGAATCATCGACAATTAACACTCTACGACCATGCATCAAAGGCAACAAGCGCTCATCGAGTACGCCGTCCGACAGCTTAATATCGTAATGGATGATCTCGGCAAGCACCTTCTCAACGTCGATAATCGAAACCAGTTCTTGCTTATCTTGATATTCGATACGTGTTATTGCGGTTAAATAGTTATCACGCCCAACGGATTTTGGTGGCGGCATAATATCGCCCCAGGTAAGGTTAACGATATGTTCAACCTTATCGACCAAGAACCCCTGCACGGAGCGGTTATATTCCGTGACGATCAGATTGCTTTCAGGCTGAATAACCGAGGGCCTAAAACCAATCGCCTTGCGCAGATCGATAACTGGTATAGACATACCACGCAGGTTTGCGACTCCAATGATACTGTTATGGCTGCCCGGCATGGCGCTTAATTTTGGAACCTTAACCACCTCTTTCACTTTAAAAACATTAATCGCGAAGAGCTGAGTCGCACTGATCCGAAACAGTAACAGCTCGAGTCGGTTTTCACCCACGAGCTTAGTACGTTGATCGACACTTGCCAGCATTTGAGCCATGTGAGTCCCTTAGAAAATCTTGTTATTTGGCCTAGATTATAATGATTTGCAAGTGTAAATCATTTACCTATGCCACAGAATAACCTTTTATTTAACCTTGAGTTGTCGCGACCGGCACCACTGGCACAATGCGCGAGCCATGTCTTGCTACGACGTTCATGATCCCAAAATGTAGCTCTTCTGACACTAACTGAAACTCTGCAAAATCTGTGGTACCGATATAAGCGAACACATTGAGTTGCAAACCATATAAACCAAAACCTTTAAAAGTCACTCTCAGTGGGCTCTCCTCCACTTTTTCATGTTCCTCTAATAGCGTGCGTATATCATCAATAATGTTGTGGATCTGCTCAGTTGTTGTCCGATAATCTAGGCGAATATCCGTTTTAAGGCGGATTTTTTCCCGTTCGGAAATATTTTCTATATCCATCTCTGACAATCGCGCATTGGGCACATTGATCACCGAACGATCGATGGTTCTTATCCGGGTACAGCGAAGTCCAATCTCCTCCACAGTGCCAGTAATGCTGCCAAAACGGCCGATATTACCCACTTTAATCGGCGCCGATGAGTAGAGGGTTATCGTGCCGATAAAGTTTTCAATCGACTGCTTTGAGGCTAAGGCGATGGCAATACCACCAATGCCCAAACCCGCCAATATCGTTGACGCATCAAAACCTAAGTGCTCTAGCCAGATAAGGACCGATAACGCCACCAACACCACTCGAGTAAAATTGGCCAGAGGCCTTAATAGAGATGCACTCTGACTATTGCCTCGCTTTATCCAACGCAGGCGTAAACTGTTTTGAATCACATCGGTTAACGACCAGATAAACCAGATCACCGCGATTAAGAGTAAGACACCAGTATTCACCACTTCAATCACGTTAGCCGACAGTGTGGTGTGTGCCATCCACGCCCTGACCAGTAATAGCGCAACGAGTAGGCGAAATGGGCCGATAATCAGATGCGCCACATCCTCTTTATACTGGTACTCACTGCGTAATATGAACTTTTTAACGATCCAAGTTATTGGCATGACCACCAACAGAGCAAGTAATAGATAGCAGACAAGAAGCGCCCACTCCCAGAGGTTTAACTTAAAAAGATGCCCCTGTGGGATATGCTGTACAAACCACTCGACCACAGGTCCATAGCCCAACTCGCTATATAGCAGTGGTACTTTCGCAATCGTCGCGTTAGAGATCTTCCATATAGAACCTAGCTCTTTGTCAGGGACTTTTTGAAGTAATAAGGTAATTTCACTGCCTTTCACCTCTACTCGGCCAAAGGCGTCCCGATAATTAGGCAATTGATCATTGCTGCTTCCGCTGGGAGTATCATCTACCTCTTGCAAATTAACCCAGATATTACGCTCGATAATGGCGATCAGCTGCTTAGCATATTCAGGTCCGAGGTCGGCGTTCATGCTTTCGGGCAGGTAACGCAGATCTAAATATTTAGCAGCCTTGTCATAATTTTGCTCAAACGCCGCTTCAAAAAGGCCTGCTAGCGCGCCTCTTGGGGTGTCTCGAAATAGACTGTCTTTATAGTCATAAGACTCTTGTTTAGGTAACTGAGTTTCAGACGCTTCAGTAGACTGCTTGGCTACCGATACAAGCCCTGTTGCATGGGTAAAAAACGAGCTCGAAAATACCATAAGCAGGAACAAGGTATTTAAAATTCGCAGTGGCATATAGACTCCATTCAAAAATAGGTACCCTTGCTATTATGGCAAGCACTACCGATACCTTAACAAACTCCAACTCCTTATTAACACTTCATTATGGCAATTATTTAGACAAAATTTTAGTTTGGCTTATTGACATTGCTTTTTTACTGAATATAATTCGTCCAGTTTTTAAGAAAGTCCCTTTTAGATAGTTAAAACCGTCTTTTTGTAAAATCCACGACTCGTCGTTCGATCCCCACATAAGCGTTATCTCAACAGGTTAAATCATCTTTATTGACAGTCATATCACTGTCATAACTTTATGCTTAACTTTAGTAGCTTGTTTTATGTTTATTTTGAGATCTAGTAAACATATTTACAGATATTATTGAACACAAGCAGCTTGTATAAGCATAAAAAGATGAGTACTCTCACAGAGAACTTAAAATTCATCTTTCGCAAAAATGCTAAGGATATCTTATTGTTAAAAAACACTACCTATAATAGGTAGCAATAAATATAAGGAGTGTGGCATATGTCATACCTAGTAAATGGACATGAAATTACCGTTAACTTTCCAGTAGACTCAATTTCAGTCAACAAAACATCAATCGCCTTTACTGACAGTCGAGGCAAAAATAGACAGACTTTTTCTAAGCGTACTGAAGCGCTATCATTTATGAAATGGTTATTGTCTGGTAATAAATAAGCTAGTAACGAGTAAAAACTGACTCTTCGATACACCTCCTCTCACTCGTATCGAATGTTTGTCTTCATAGGCAAACGAATAGGACTGAAACATCTACTCAGCTATTTAGTCAAATTCATTTGGGTTAGGCCATACCTTAAAAGGTATTAAGCCTAACCAAATGGAAACCCCAACCTTAAACCATTTTGTACTGCTCATTAGTTACCGTATTTACGTTGGTACCTTGGTAGCATAGTCGCATTCCCCAGTAAGCCACCTTGATGAATATAAAGCATTGGCTGCACCGTTCCACTGTTGAGTAACTTCTCGACGCACATCCAGCCAAGAGGATCGTACAAGAGTTCAAACTCAATGCCAGACGCACAGACCTTGTTATACATCTCGTAAAAAGGCTTATACAGCTTACCGAAATGGTACTTCTTACCGAGTTCGACAATCTGTGGGTGCAAACTCTCATCCGCAACAAGATACCTAAACTGCTGCTGCAAATATTCAGAGTCTCCCACACAGGCGCAGGTAAACACTTGAATATGCGGCGCTTTCATCGCGAGGTATTCACTGAGAAACACAGCAGTCGTGCCAGTACCAGAGGGTAAGAAAACACGTAGTTGACTTAACTGCTGTGCATTAGCCCACTCAATAACCTCTTGTGCCAGTTTGTGAACGCCGTATCTTGCATACTCACAGCGGCCACCTTCAGGTACAAACAACAGCTCATCGTTTCCTGGTAACACTTTTTGCTCGATATACTCGATGCAGCTTAACGCTTGTCGATCGGTAACTTTAGACAGGTCAATAACATTGGCTCCATTGGCTATGGCTGCTGCATAATTACCCACTGTCGAAGTTAATACCTGCTTGGCAATATGATCGACATAAAAATCCAGTTGTAATCCCTTGAGCTTGGCGAGCGCCGACATGGAATATAAGGAGTTGGCAACGGGTGAGCCATGACCCACTAAAACCTTCTTTCCTACTACGTCATTATCAAGAAAGTAAGCAAATTTGCGGGCTTTATTGCCAGAAAACTCTTCACTAAGCAGATCGTCACGTTTTACATAGATCTGAATACCATTAAAATTAATAGACTCTACAGGGGTATTAGTTAACAAAAGCTACTCACTCACATTCTATTATTACAGATGGTTTAACGAGGGCTTACTTCAAGCGACAAAGACTTGGTACTTAACTCGCTAGCCGTTAATTCATCGTTTGGTTCTGGTTGATATTGCCATTGTAAACCTTAACTCTTTGTGCGCGTAATCATTTAACGCAGTGATAAATAGAGCTAGCAGGCCAATGCTGACCTCAATTGTTCACAACAGTTAGTCAATTCTCATTATTCATGGTGTTGAAATTACTAACTATTAGTCAAACCTGCCACTCCACCAAACTAAAAACCAATGCAAAACCCATATAAAACCTGCAAATACAGCTGATTGCGAGTTTGGCACGAAAATCGCTTAATTATAGTTAGCCCACAAGGGCGAGTACAAATATAAGGAGCCGTTAATGGCAGTACTTCGTTTAGTGTTTAATATTGCTTGGTTTGTTTTAGGTGGTTTTGTGATGGGACTCGCATGGTGGCTAGCTGGACTGCTCTGCTTTATCAGCATTATTGGCATCCCCTTTGGCAGAGCCTGTTTCGTGATAGGCGAAATGACATTCTGGCCTTTTGGACAAGACGCCATTAACAGGCGCACACTGACAGGCAACGAAGACCTTGGAACCGGAGCATTTGGCATGGTGGGGAACATTATTTGGTTCCTATTTTTCGGGATCTGGTTAGCAATAGGTCATATCGTTCATGCGTTAGCCTGTGCCGTCACCATCATAGGGATCCCATTTGCCTTACAGCATCTAAAGTTGGCCATATTGAGTTTAACGCCTATCGGCCAAACCGTCGTTGCTAAAGCTTAGGAGTTGAGAAAGAAACGCTCAATTAGCATCTGACAAAGCTTTTCAGGACAATCTAAACTCAAGTCATGTCCTGCGCAGTCAAACTCAACAAGCTTGCTTCGATAATACCGCGCAAGCTTTTGACTGCAATTGGGGCTAACCAACTTATCCTTAAGACCGCTCATGACTGTAATTGACGTCGCTATCTTAGCCGGGCAATTAAACTGACGGCAGGCCCAGAGTTGGCGTAGCACATTGGAAAAATGCGTATGGCCAAGTGTGCGGTATTGAGTCCACTTGAGCACTAAATGTAGGTTACGGCCTTGAGTCACACTCGTTGAAGCAATAATCATGGCCTCCAGTACACTGACTTTTGGATCCTTAACTCTGTGACGAAACGCATTAAACACCGCCCCGAGTTGAAAACGCTGATACCAAGGTGACAGATTTGCTGCGCTAGCGTTGAGCACAGCCACCCCCTTTATTTGTACCTCGTTAGCCATGTCCACAGACTTTGCCTGTAAACTTGCCATCTGTAGCGCTATCATGCCGCCCATCGATAATCCAACGATATAGCAATCATCACAGGTAAGCTGTCGCAGGCGAAATAGAAGCTCTTCAGCATATTCATCGATAGTCAGCGGACCTCTGCTGTCCACAGAGTCGCCATTTCCTAAAATATCTAACGAGATAACCTGATGCCCATTAGGTAGGCGCTTTTGCAGAAGCTTAGCAAACTCATTCCAATGCCGTTTATCGCGCATCAGACCGCGGATTAACACCACTGTCGCCATACTCGCTCCGTTAAACCTACTCAGTTAAACTCGCTTCCTTAAAATCAGCCTCTTAACTAGGAGCTGAAATACGCGTTATTGGCGCATATTCTTTTCTAAGATCTGCTGCACATCGATTTTACTTATCCCTTGATTGAACCTGTCGCGCCACATACGGCCTGCGTGATTATTCTTAAATGCGATAAATAACTCTTTGTAGGTCAGTAACTTTTTATTAAATTGCACCTTATCCCTCACATGCTTCATATTGGGCTGAGCGAGTAAGTATTGCAGCACATGTTCGTCGATAATTGCCGCATCGATCCGGCCTGTAGCGACCTTATTTACATTATGCAGATCCGATGCGACCGCCTCAAAAGGCTGAATGCCGAGTGCCATCATCTTGTCAAGCTCACGGGTGTTCACATAATCTTTAACCACTCCTATCGTATAGTGATTAAGATCGCTTTGTTGCGTCCAACTAATCGGGTGTATTTTTTGCTCGACTATACCTAGTGCGCTTCTCCCCATCGGCAATGAAAAGATAAACTTATCGGTCGGGTAAGTATATTCGGGTAGGTAACCTAAATATTTAGAGTCACGACGAGATGCCATTCTCACCGCACGGCTCCATGGATAAAAGTCCACAACGAGTGTATGCCCTTCCGCCTCTAAAGCCGCTCTTGCGATAGCAATACAGGCCCCTTGGTTCTTTAACTGCGCACCGGAGAAAGGTGGCCAGTGCAGAGATGTCAAATACAGGGTGTCAGCATAAAGCGCACTTGAGTAACCGATAAGCAATAGGCACAAGCTAGCCCTAGCGAACCTTTTACGAAAAGATCGCCAAACTGTTTTAAGCTGAATACACATACTAAGAATCAATATCACATCCTGCCCTATAACTTACTGCAAAAGCCGATATCATCCCCTTGGCGCTCAGTAAGAAATTTATCTAATCTACACAAAGATTTTAGTCAAAACCCAGAATAACACCAAGCCTTAGCCTTGATGCATCTAAGCACTAGCCGCTTTATAAGCAGGATTATTGAAAAGGAATCTTTGTTACAATTAACACAAATGATTACTTTTACTTTGGTTTACACTGATAACGAGTGAGGAGTAAACGCAGACAAAGCTAGAGGTAAATAAAATGATAAAAAAAGCGGTTATTACGCTGGTAGGTGCGAGTCTAACGCTTGCAGGCGCGCTTTTAATTGTGCTACCCGGGCCAGCTTGGTTACTGCTGCCTATAGGCCTTGCAATATTGAGCCTTGAATACCCTTGGGCGCGTCACTGGCTAAAAAAAAGCCAAGTCCACCTTAGTCAAACTGCACGCTGGTTAGATAGAAAACTACTTTTGAGAAGACTGAACAAATAAGAGTGGAGCCGTCTTTATCTCTTAAACGGTTTTTTACTGCAATTAGAACCTAACTGCGATTAGGGGTTCCTCTTTCGGTTAAGGCTTAACCTAACCTACCTATCATTAGGTAGTCTGTCTGCGATCTATATCGCAAAATATCAATCCAAATCCACGATAGTCCTAATCGAAACAAAGCGTTATATTCTTTTTCTAAAGCTCATTATTATTGGTTCATAAATTAACCCTACAGACAGTAATGTTTACTTGAGGCCATTATGAATAAGCTTAGTTTACTCTCCATCGCACTACTTTCCACCTTATCCGTCAGCGCAAATGCGGCTAACGAGCCCATTGAAATTATCCCTGCGGCAGTGATCACCAACCCAGAGAAAGTAGAGCTTGGTAAAATGCTATTTTTCGAACCAAGATTATCTAAATCAGGCTTCATTTCATGTAACTCTTGCCACAACCTATCGATAGGTGGCGTTGATGCACTACCAACCTCTATTGGGCATAACTGGCAAGAAGGCCCGATTAACTCACCAACCGTACTTAATGCCGAGTATGGTCTAGCACAGTTTTGGGATGGTCGAGCTAAAGATCTTAAAGAGCAAGCGGGTGGACCAATTGCCAACCCTAAAGAGATGGGCTTTAGCCATGAGCTAGCAGTAGATACGGTACGCTCTATGCCAGCATACCAAGCACGCTTTGAAAAAGTGTATGACTCTAAAGATGTCAGCATCGATATGATCACCGACGCCATTGCTGAGTTTGAAAAAACCTTAGTCACACCAAATGCGCCGTTCGACCTATATCTTCAGGGCGATAAAGATGCAATCACAGATCAAGCAAAGGCGGGTTACCAACTATTTAAAGATAAAGGCTGCGTGAGCTGTCACAACGGCCCTGCGGTTGGTGGCACCATGTATATGAAGATGGGTCTTGTTAAGCCTTTCCACACCAATAACCCAGCAGAGGGTAGAAAAGGCGTGACAGGCAAAGAAGCCGATAAATTTGTATTCAAGGTTCCTACACTGCGTAATATCGAGCTTACCTATCCGTACTTCCACGATGGCAGTGTTTGGGAGCTTGAAGAAGCGGTCAACACCATGGCAGATATTCAGCTTGGACAAAAGCTGTCAGATAATGAGGTCAAAGAGATGGTCGCATTCCTAAACTCTTTAACTGGTGAGCAGCCACAAATTGTGTTGCCAATCTTACCACCGTCTAATAAGAATACACCTCGTCCGGTGCCTTTCGAGGGCTAGACCAGCTTAACGAATTGCAAAGCAAAAGAGCCGCATATTGCGGCTCTTTCTAGTTGAGGTATAGCAGGCTAATGCGGGAATTTTTTCATTACCATTAAACAGCCTTTTGATAATAAAGGCTTTGAAAACGTTCCAAAATGGCGATTAACACTCCTTGGCAGCGCATGTTACTTAAGATCCCAGGGCTAAACCTATGGAGGCGTGACATGGCAGTTAACAAGATCTGGCACTCGTAAAATGACGCATCGGCTATGTATTCAGGTCTATCCACCATATAGCTATTTTGATACCACTCGCCCCAGTTAAATGTCTCTAGTAAGATACCCGCCTTTTTTAGATCGGCAACAAACTCTTGAAGCCTTTTATCTGAGACATGATGCTCACCTAGCTTAAGATCGCTCACATACTTACTGTACAGGCTAGTAAGGTAACCTTGTAATATTGAGTTGTTCATCATAAACCTCCACCTAACCTAGCTATGCATCTTAAATTTAAGCCGCGCCATAATGGCCATGAACTTACTTCTGCAACTTAACTTTTGCATATGCTGTACCAAGCTTAATTAAGACTATTCTAATTGGGCTAAACTGAACTCAAGCTTAACGTTTAAAACAAACAGTGAAAGTTATAAATAACGTAGCAAATCAGACAGTTAACGATTTAAAATTGATTTTCATACAGGAGCCTCGTTGATAGAAGCTATTCTAAAACGTACTGCAGAGTGATAATGCTAAAGGAGCAATCGCATTTATATACGCATTTTGCAATTCTAGTGATAGTAAAACGGCAATAAGCGCAGGATTTAAGCTTGATCTAGGTCTCGCTCTTAGTCGAGGCTTTTCTCTAAGGCAAACTCCTCCATAATTAAGCTGGTAAACAAACGCCCCGCTCGGCCGAGCGGACGCTCCATGGTTGAAACTAACTGAGGAATAAAGCTGTAACGACTGCCACCACTAAAATCCACTTCGACAAGCTCGCCATTGCTTAGCTCCTCTTCAATGAGAAAATCAGGCATCCAACCAAAACCCAACCCCATCATGAGTGCGTTTTTCTTCATCATGAAGCCCGAGAGATAAAACACCTTATCTCCCCCGAACTGCAACTCATCTCGATAATGTTTATCGGCCGATGAATCTTCGATGGTTAATTCCACATAGCGCTGCAGTTCAAATAAACTCAAACTTTGCTCTTTCGCTAAAGGATGCTCGGCACTGACCACCAAAACACTAGTGATCTGCGGCAGTGGTTGAGGGCGATAATTCGGGCCGGTGCGGTAATCTTTTACTAGCATTAGATCGGCGCTATCACGCTCGAACCTATCCTGTACGCCCCCTAAGAACTCCATATTTAGCTGAACCTTTGTCGGTAGTTGTAACTGCGACAGCCGTTTCAACGCTCGCATAATTGGCTTCATCGGCAGGGCACCATCTATGATGATCTCAAGCTTAGGCTCCCAGCCTTCGCTAAACCGACTGGCTAAATGTTCAATATTAGCAAGGTACTGCAGCAATTTTTGCCCTTCGGCCAAGATAACCTCCCCCTCGGGAGTGAGTTCGGCCCGATATTGGTCGCGACAAAAAAGGTTTACACCAAGGTGCTGCTCCAGCTTCTTCACTTGATAACTCACCGCAGATTGCGCCTTATGCAAGCGCTCTGCGGCCTTAGCGAAGCTGCCTTCCTCGACTAGAACCTGTAACACTTTGAAAGCATCGACATCGATACGCATAAGCTCCTCCCGCGTAAACCTTAAATTACCATCTAAAATTTCGATTAAGTTAGGTTAATTATTATTCTTTTTTTTGCTCATTCAAGCAACTAAATTGAATCTAGATCACATTATTATTTTAATAAGTGCGCTTGAGCGCCGAAGGAAAGCAAATATGCCATCTTATGTGAAGCAAGGAATGGTGCCGCCTAAACGCCATATCACATTTAAAAAAGACAATGGAGAGCTCTATCGTGAAGAGTTGTTCTCTACCCACGGCTTTTCTAATATCTACTCCAATAAGTACCATCACAACATGCCGACGAAGGCATTAGCTGTGAGTCCTTATAGCTTATCCCACGGCGAAGACTGGCAAGACTCTTTAGTACAGAACTATAAGCTCGACACCAAGAAGGCCGACTGCGGCGGCAATTTTTTTAGCAGTCGCAATAAAATCTTCTTTAATAATGATGTGGCCATGTATACCGCGTGCGTTAGCGAAGAAAGTACTGAGTTTTACCGCAACGCCTATGCCGATGAAGTGATTTTTGTTCATGAAGGTCAAGGCACACTCTTGAGTGAATATGGCGCACTAGCTGTTAAAAAATGGGACTACCTAGTGATCCCACGGGGCACGACTTACCAATTAAAGTTTGATGACTACAGCAATGTACGCCTATTTGTCATCGAGTCATCGAGCATGGTCGAAGTCCCCAAGCACTTTCGAAATGAATATGGCCAGATGCTAGAGTCTGCCCCCTATTGTGAGCGCGATTTCCGCACACCCGAGTTACAGGAGGCCATAGTAGAAAAAGGCGACTTCCCACTTATTTGTAAGTTTGGCGATAAGTATCAACTGACATCACTTGAGTGGCATCCATTCGACCTCGTGGGTTGGGATGGCTGTGTATACCCTTGGGCGTTCAACATTCAAGAGTACGCGCCAAAGGTTGGCCAAATTCACTTACCGCCATCGGATCACTTAGTCTTTACAGCCCACAACTTTGTGATCTGTAATTTCGTGCCTCGTCCCTATGATTTCCACCCAGAGTCGATTCCAGCCCCCTATTACCATAGCAATATCGACAGCGATGAAGTGCTGTATTACGTCGACGGTGACTTTATGAGTCGTACCGGCATAGAAGCAGGCTATATGACCCTGCATCAAAAAGGGGTACCCCACGGTCCACAGCCGGGCCGCACAGAGGCCTCTATCGGCAAAACTGAAACTTATGAATACGCAGTGATGGTCGACACCTTCGCCCCACTAAAACTAACCGAACATGTAAAGCATTGCATGAGCAACGACTACAACCGCTCTTGGATTGAAAGCTAACCAAGGCGATTTATCAAGACTTTAAGCTATCAAAAGAAGCCATCAACAGAATGGCTGGCATGTAGCAATAAATTGACAGAGGACACAACAATGGCAAGCGAACAAAACCCACTGGGCCTACTCGGCATCGAATTCACCGAGTTTGCGACACCAGAACAAGACTTCATGCATCAAGTCTTTATCGATTTTGGCTTTTCACTGTTAAAGAAGTCAAAAACGAAAGAGATTTTGTACTACAAGCAGAACGACATTAACTTTTTATTGAATACCGAGCGCAAAGGTTTTTCTGCCGAGTTTGCAAAAAGCCATGGCCCGGCTATTTGTTCTATGGGTTGGCGTGTCGAAGACGCCCAATTTGCATTCGATAGCGCGGTAGCCCGTGGTGCAAAGCCTGCCGATGACGCAGCAAAAGACATGCCCTATCCCGCTATTTACGGTATTGGCGATAGCCTAATCTACTTTATCGATACCTTTGGCGAAACAGATAATATCTATGCCACCGATTTTGAAGATCTAGACGAGCAGATCATCGTTCAAGAGAAAGGCTTTATCGAGGTGGATCATCTTACCAATAATGTCTACAAAGGAACCATGGAGTATTGGTCAAACTTCTATAAAGATATCTTTGGCTTTACTGAGGTTCGTTACTTTGACATCAAAGGCTCACAAACGGCACTTATCTCCTACGCCCTGCGCTCACCCGATGGCAGCTTCTGTATCCCGATTAATGAAGGTAAAGGCAACGATAAAAACCAGATTGATGAGTATCTACGTGAATACGATGGTCCAGGCGTTCAGCACCTTGCCTTTAGAAGCCGTGACATTGTTGGCTCACTCGATGCGATGGAAGGCACATCGATTCAGACCTTAGATATTATTCCTGAATATTACGATACCATCTTCGACAAGGTGCCCCAGGTAACGGAAGATCGTGAGCGCATTAAGCATCATCAGATCTTGGTTGATGGCGATGATGAAGGTTACCTACTGCAGATCTTTACCAAAAACCTATTTGGTCCCATCTTTATCGAGATCATTCAGCGTAAGAATAACCTCGGATTTGGTGAAGGTAATTTTAAGGCTTTATTCGAATCCATTGAGCGCGATCAACAGCGCCGCGGCGTGCTTTAAACCACAGCCCTTTCACCTTGATTGGTGACGATGAGCCAATTAGGATAAAAACCAGCTAAAAGGCTGGTTTTTTATTATCTTCCCCTATCCAAAATTGCCCTTCTTCTCTACACTGTGCGCCTTTTCACGTTTAGCTGTTTAACTTATAAAAAATGCCAGATTTAACTTTATTAGCCGTATTTCTTCCCACATTCTTTTTTGTCTCTATCACACCCGGTATGTGCATGACATTAGCCATGACGCTTGGCATGAGTATTGGCTTTCGTCGTACCCTGTGGATGATGGTCGGCGAGCTGGTTGGTGTCGCTTTAGTTGCCGTTGCTGCGGTAATGGGCGTAGCCAGCATCATGCTTAACTACCCAGAGCTTTTTGCCATGCTCAAATGGGTAGGCGGGCTCTATCTATGCTATATCGGCATCAATATGTGGCGCTCAAGAGGCAAGATGGCCATCATTGAAGGTCAGCAAACGCCTAGCGTCAGTAATATTGAGCTGATCTCCCAAGGCTTTTTCACCGCTATCGCCAATCCTAAAGGTTGGGCGTTTATGGTCTCCTTATTACCACCGTTTATCAGCGTCGAACGCGACGTTGCCCCACAGCTTGTAGCGCTGGTGAGCATTATTCTATTCACAGAACTCATCAGCATGATGGCCTATGCCGCAGGTGGTAAGAGCCTTAGAATATTCTTAAGCCGCAGCGATAATATCAAATGGATGAACCGTATTGCAGGTAGCTTGATGTTAGCAGTGGGTATATGGTTAGCGCTAGGCTAAGCCTCGTTTAGAGTAGAGACGTTAGTTAGATTTAATAATCGAATGGATCAAGCTTACAGAGCAAAGGATAAAAAGGTACACCTAATGAAATCATTCAAAATACTATTTTTACTAGTAAGCGCGTTATCTTTGTCAGCTTGCACCTCAGTTAAGCTCGTCAACCTAACTCAAGAACCGATACCAGCAGAGAGTAGGCAGTCGATAGAAGTTGCGATAATGAAAGGCTGTAAAGCCAAGGGCTGGACGCCAATCAAAGCTGACAACAACACCATCGATGCCTACATCACGGTGAGATCCCATAAAGCACATGTGCGTATTAGCTATGATGAGCATTTTTACAATATCAACTATGTAGATAGTACTAACCTCGATTATAGCGATGGTGAGATCCACCGAAACTATAATAAGTGGGTCCACAAATTAGCGGCGTCTATACAGCAACAGCTAAGCAGCCAATAAATTATCTTTACCAAAATGCCAGGCTCAATGCTTGGCATTTTCTTATCCTTTCACCTAATCCCTATCATTTCCAATACTTATCGCCGAGATATCAATCTTCTCCTATCAAGCTAAAAAGCTGCACAACCGTTTTCATTTGACTGAGTTCAAGAAAAATACAACAAACTAGACAACTGTATTGAACCCAGACGGTATACACCTGTATACTCATACCAACATAACTTACAGAGAACCGCCACATGACCAGAATATTTAGCTCAAGTTTCATTCACATTATTATCGCTTTAATCATGATTATGGGTTTACTTACCTCAACAACTTCCCATGCAATGACCATTGAAGGCAAAAAAATATCAGTCAGTGCCAATGACGCAACGCTCTACGTATCAGCCTACATGGCACCGGTTCTTTGTGCTAATGGCGGAGTAAAGTTTACCGCCGTTGGCGAATTTGCAGTCGATATCGTGTCGCTCTACTGCCTAAATGATGCCCAGGTGGATAAGCTAATCGAAGGCCTACAAGAGGCGAAATCCGAGTCAGCAAGACTAAAGGCACTGTCGAACTAAAGCTTTAGCCTTGCCTTAATAGAAAGCAGCACAACTCTTGAACCTCAAGCAGTGCTCATTAAGCAATGCTCATAAACCCAGCACCGCACACTTGCATTTATTGACTATTAACGTCACATTGCTGTCATAAGGTTTGAAGTCACAATGTTCTAACAGATTGTCTTCAAGCCATAACAGACAACCATTACTGTTTCGCGATAACAATAAATACAAAGGATTGAACATGCGCGCTTTTAAGACCTTCTTGCTTAAATCTTATTCACTTAAGCCTTATTCGATAAAAGCATTGGCTCTCACCATTTCAATGGCTATTCCGTTAACGCTTAGTGCCACAACTCCCCTGCCCGCACAGGCCAACGAAACCTCTATCTATAGCCATATCGCTACCGCTCAGCCAATCTGGGCTAAGTACGGCATGGTGTCGAGTCAAGAAGCTCTTGCCACACAAGCGGGTGTTGAGATCTTAAAACAGGGCGGTAATGCGGTCGATGCGGCGGTAGCCGTAGGCTTTAGTTTAGCGGTAACTCTGCCAAGAGCAGGCAACATCGGTGGCGGCGGCTTTATGCTGGTTCACCTAAATGAGCCTAACAAAACTATCGCCATCGATTACCGAGAAATGGCCCCGAGTAGCGCACATCGCGATATTTTCCTCGATAAAGATGGCAATCCTGTCGATAAGCTCAGCCGTGAACACGGTTTAGCTGTCGGCGTCCCCGGCACTGTGATGGGCATGGAGTTGGCACTCGAGAAATACGGCACTATGACCATGAAACAGGTGACCGACGCAGCGATAAAGATGGCGAAACAAGGCATTATTGTTACCCCCGATCTACAAGCATCACTATCGGGCCTTAAGAGACGCATCGCACAGTGGCCTAGCTCTGCCGAAATTTTTTATAAGGCCGACGGCAGTGACTATCAAAGTGGTGAGTTATTAAAGCAGCCCGAACTGGCTCATTCGCTATCACTCATCGCCAAGCACGGTAGCAAAGGCTTCTACCAAGGCGAAACAGCAGAAAAGCTGGTTAGTGCCATTCAAGAAGCTGGCGGGATCATGACCTTAGCCGATCTCAAAAACTACAAAGTTGTCGAGCGTGAGCCTGTCGTGGGTGAATATCGCGGTTATCAAGTGGTCTCTATGCCACCTCCCTCCTCTGGCGGTATACACATTATCGAGATGCTCAATATGCTTGAGGGTTACCCAATTAAAGAGTTAGGCCACAACACTGCCGCCACACTGCACCTGATGACCGAGTCAATGAAACGCGCCTATGCCGACCGTAGCGAGTACCTAGGCGATCCTGACTTTTATGATGTGCCTGTCAAAGCGCTACTGAGTAAAGATTATGCCAAGCACCTAGCGAGCCAAATCTCCCTAGACAAGGCAACCCCTAGCAGCGAAATCAAGCCGGGCAAACTTGCCCCCTATGAGAGCAATCAAACCACCCATTACTCTGTGGTTGATAAGTGGGGTAACGCGGTATCGAATACCTATACCCTCAACTTCAGCTATGGCTCAGGCCTTGTAGCAAAAGGTACCGGGATTTTACTCAATAATGAGATGGATGACTTTTCAGCCAAGCCCGGCACTCCGAACGGTTATGGTTTAGTGGGCGGTGAAGCCAACTCCGTTGAAGGCAATAAGCGCCCATTGAGCTCAATGAGCCCAACCATAGTGATGAAAGACGGCAAGCCCTATATTGTTACAGGTAGCCCAGGCGGTTCACGCATTATCACCACCACGATGCAGATCATCATGAATGTTATCGATCATGATCTGAATATTGCCGAGGCGACCTATGCCCCTCGTGTGCACCATCAGTGGTTACCGGACGTGCTGCGGGTTGAGCATACCCTTAACCGTGATACCCAAAGCTTGCTTCAAGCCAAGGGCCATGAGGTCAAGGTAAATAATGCCATGGGCTCCACTCAGTCGATTATGGTCACAGAGCAAGGCATATTTGGCTCCAGTGATCCCCGCCGCGCAGGTAGCGAAACTGCAGGTTACTAATAGTGAATTCTATAGAGAGCAGTTTGTTTACTGAAGTGTTGCAATTAAGCCACTAACACAGCAAGAGCGACACTCGGCCCTTACTAATATTGCTTTAGTAAGGGCCTTTTTTATAGGTTGTGCAAAAGCTGAACAAATGCGTAAACATGAAGCAAAACATCTGCACAGCGGCCCAAAGCGATTGCTCAGTCACAGTTTTTACCTCTATAACTCACTAGGATGCTAAACAAATTCGATAAATTATTTTAATAGTCACTCATTTTGCGGAGCCAAACAATGAGCCCTACTCAAGCAAAACCACTATCCCAAAAAGTTACCCCAATTATCCTCGACTGCGATCCAGGCCATGACGATGCCATCTCTCTGATCCTCGCTATGAGCAGCAGTGCACTTAAACCGTTAGCGGTAACAACCAGCGCAGGTAACCAAACCCCAGACAAAACATTGAACAACGCGCTGCGTATTCTAACCCTACTTGAGCGTCACGATATTCCTGTTGCAGCAGGAGCGCCTAAGCCTTTAGCCCGAGAGCTGATCATTGCCGATAATGTCCATGGAGAAAGTGGCCTAGATGGCCCTAAACTGCCCGACCCTGCATTTGAGCCGCTAACGATTTCAGGTATCGAGTTGATGGCGCAAAAAGTGCGCGAAAGTGATGAAACCGTAACCCTAGTGCCTTCAGGCCCGCTGACCAATATTGCGCTATTTTTAGCAACTTACCCAGAGCTTCACTGCAAGATTGAGCGCATCGTACTGATGGGCGGCGCAGCTGAAGCCGGTAACTGGACACCTGCGGCTGAATTTAACATCTTCGTCGATCCGGAAGCGGCTGACATGGTGTTTAAATCGGGCATTCCTATCACCATGTGCGGCCTAGACATTACCCACCAGGCGCAGATCATGGATGAAGATATTGAACGTATTCGTGCAATTCATAACCCAGTCGCCAAGTGTGTGGCCGAACTTCTGGATTTCTTTATGATCTACCACAGGGATCCCAAATGGGGTTTTGAAGGCGCACCGTTGCACGACCCTTGCACCATCGCTTGGTTACTCAAGCCTGAGTTATTCACCTCGTACGATTGCTGGGTCGGTGTTGAAACCAAAGGTGAGTACACCCAGGGCATGACGGTGGTTGACCGCTATCAGCTAACCAATAATCCACACAACACCCAAGTATTGTGCAAGCTCGATAGACAAGGCTTTGTTGACTTAATTGTTGAATGTTTAGAAGCTTACAACTAGTTGATTAGCCTTCGAATGAAGGCTGATTACATTTTTGGGGTTGGTGCTACCAAGTAGCAGTTTGAACTTGTTGATTCATAGTTATCAATCGCCTGCAGCGGGTGCTGGACAGGATGTCCGAATGTCGTGACCACATGGATGTGAATGAACGACCTTATGTGCAGACACTGCTGAAGCACGCCTCAAGTACGTCTGACCTCCAAGGATGGAGGAAATGCCAAATTATGTAAGGAACATAATTGGCCTTGTAGGCTCAACGAAAACAAACTACCTCCATGTTTAAAAGCCAGTTCGGCATCCATGCCTCTCGTTCGAGAGCTTGATAACTTCGTTATCTCTCACCCTGTTTTCGACGGCTTCAGCCGTATCTACACTTGTTAATTGGCGTACTCATTCGGCAGAGATGTTTGGTTTCTAAATTAGAAATGCCCCAAAGCTTGTTAGTCTTCGAATTAAGGTTGATTACATGTTTTAGTTATTGGCTAAGGGTGAGTACATTTTGCGTTGCAGCTACTTAGCTATCAATCACCTGCAGCGGCTGCTGGACAGGATGTCCGAATGTCGTGATCACACGGTCAATGATGTTCCCTACATCATAATGACATTTCCCATATCCCTATGGGTCAGATGTGAAGGAACGACCTTATGTGCAGATACTGCTGCAGCACGGTGAGTAAAGCGAAACTTTGTGTGACAAACGAGAAGCAAGGATTCTGAACTGGCCGTTAGATATGGACATTGTTACAAGTCAATCTAGGAGACTCTCGTTTAAGTAGATTAAAGATTATCTAGCGGGCTAACGGTTCCGGCATAATGTTGACCAAGCACATGAGTATAGATTTGAGTGGTATTAACATCATTGTGACCGAGTAGCTCCTGAATGCTTCTTATATCTCTCCCAGCCTGAAGTAAATGGGTAGCAAAGCTATGCCTAAAAGTATGGCATGTAACACGCTTGATGATATTAGTTTTTCGTACCGCTGCCGCAAGCGCTTTTCGAATAACACTCTGATGTAAATGGTGTCGACAGTGGGTTTTAGTATAAGGGTTATCACTTGTGGTACTTGATGGGAAAACAAACATCCACCCTGCTTGCCTAAATGCATTGGGGTATTTACGTTCTAGTGCATTGGGTAAAGATGGCCCAATACCATTGGTATTGTCTTTAATTTGAATAGCACGCGCAGCATCAATATAAGCAGGGAGTTTATTAGCACATTTTTGACTGAGAATGGTTTGTCTATCTTTGTGGCCTTTTCCATTTCTGACAGTGAGTGAGCAACGTGCAAGATCGATATCCTGAATACGCAATCTCAAACATTCTGAGATACGTAGCCCGCTGCCATAGAGTAACTGGACAATAAGCTGGTCTCGCCCATTGAGCTGGCAAAGAACCTCTGCAACTTCGTCTGTTGAAAGTACAATAGGTAACTGCCTTTGCTTGGTTGCATATCTAAAGCCCAAGTCACCTAACTCTTGTTTTAAGTGCTTATGATAAAGATACACAAGTGCATTAAGCGCAACCTTCTGTGTATTAATTGCGACATTACGCGAGTTAGATAAAAAGCTTAGGAATTGCGTCACTTCAGCATGGCCCATGACTTCTGGGTGGCGCTTTCTTTGAAAGTTGATAAAGGCTTTAATCCAATATAAATATGCTTTTTCAGTTTTGATACTATAACCGCGCATACGCATACCTTGACTCACTTGAGTCAAAAAAGGGCTTTTTTTAGCTGTCATGGGAAGTCACTCTTAAACTGTTTATTTACACAGTATTATCTGCTTTGCTCATTTTTCCAGAAAAATATTGTACAAATGATGCGCACTTATACTTGAGGAGAAAATATTTGTCCTGTAACATCAATGCCTTATATTGGTGTTTATTTAAATAACAGGTTTAATAAACGCGCATGCGCGTTTTCTCTAAAAGGTTATTTTTCTATATTTCGTTTTACCCAATAAATACAAAAACTTAGTTGTGCGCGTTTTAGCTGGTCTAATGAGGTAAACGCGCATGCGCACTATACAAATAATGAGATGGACGCTCCTCCCTTTTACGTTGTCTAAATGATTTTACGTAAGTGGAGAAGATTATGAATAACATTTCAGTTGTTGGAGTCGATCTAGCGAAA
>NZ_JAESVD010000005.1 GCF_016765635.1 Shewanella schlegeliana | reverse complement strand
TCGAGACTAGGACGTTGATAGGCAAGGTGTGTAAGCGTTGTGAGGCGTTGAGCTAACTTGTACTAATGACTCGTGAGGCTTAACCATACAACCCTGATGGGTTTTGTATGAGAGACTAATGTTTCTAAGACAAAATTAGAATGAAGCACTTAATGTAGTGTGGACTCAAACTTAATTTCAGTTTACTTGCTCTGGCGAGTAACAGCTTTTCAAATTTACCAAATTTGTCTGGAAACCATAGAGCTGTGGTCCCACCTGAATCCATTCCGAACTCAGAAGTGAAACACAGTATCGCCGATGGTAGTGTGGGGTCTCCCCATGTGAGAGTAGGTCATTTCCAGGCGCCTATTTAAGTAGAGAAGCCACCTGAATAAGGTGGCTTTTTTGCGT
This sequence comes from Shewanella schlegeliana, assembly GCF_016765635.1. Taxonomy (GTDB): domain Bacteria; phylum Pseudomonadota; class Gammaproteobacteria; order Enterobacterales; family Shewanellaceae; genus Shewanella; species Shewanella schlegeliana. Next base: position 388,248 of record NZ_JAESVD010000005.1, on the reverse strand, counting down.
TTGGGTGTTTGTAAAATACTGAACGCTAACTTATCTAGTATATACCTACCCGTTAAGGTGACTGCTTCACTTAAAGTAGACATAAATGCCAACCCCCTACGTCGACCCGTCGCTGAGCGAGGTCTCCAGCTTTGTAACAATTTACTCGCGCTACAAAGCCCTTGAATGCGTTGCATCCACTGCAGGGCTTCTTCGCCCCCATGTGTTCGCTGCGCGAACCGATTCGGTCATTTCCAGGCGCTAAATACAAGAAAGCCCGCTACGATGTAGCGGGCTTTTTTACGTCTTGAATTTGTGATTTCCAGACTCACTCCAGTTTAACTGTGAAGAAGCCACCCCTCTTTATATGAGAAGAGTCGGTGGCTTTTTTGTACAGGAAGTACTTATCCTCGAATGCCATGGATGGCATAGGAGAGGAGTTGTGTTTGGGCGAAACTAAAATAATCTAGGTTACCTAATTAATGTCTCGTTATTGGTAAAGGTGGCTTTTCTACTTAAGCACGTACATGCAATACCTATTCCCGACGTCGCCTCGCCGCTGAGCGGGGGCTCCAGCTTCGTAACAAGTTACTCCGCGTTCAAGTAAGGCTGAATACTGCGTATTCAAAGCGCCTCACTTTCACCCCCATGTGTTCGCTGCGCGAACCGAGTGGGTATTTCCAGGCGCACCCCTGATTTAACAGTGAAGAAGCCACCCCTCTTTATATGAGAAGAGTAGGTGGTTTATCCACTTAAGCAGGCATAAATGCCCACCCCTACTTCGAATAGATTATTGCTCCTGCAATAACTGCATTTCCGCTATTCTTGGCGGTCACAGTTGCTCCGCGTTCAAGTCAGGCTGAATACTGCGTATTCAAAGCGCCGAACTTTCACCTCCATGTGTTCGCTGCGTGATGTCACTGATATGCTCATCGGTAACTGCTCCAGCGTTACTCTACCTCTTATATCCATATAGTCGTGCATAATCAGGGCTTCTCAGGGGGGAGTTGAGGGATCGAAAACTCAAGAGCAAGTCAGCGTTCTTCCTTGCCTACTTCTACTTTTTACAGCGCTCTCACGTGAGCGTAGAGGCTATTATCGTAAACTGATGAAGTAAGTAGCTGTGCGATTAACTTAAGCTCTGTGATTGCTGAGAGTGGTGTAGCTTTCAATAATTTGAACAACTACCTAAGAATCCTTTGAATGAACTCTTGATTCAAAGTGAATGCGTACGTCTCAAAAAAGGGGGGGGAAGCAAATATGAGTAAGGTATCGGTTTGAGGGGGACTTCATGGTGAAGTAAACAACTAGGAACGGCTATTAAGTGAAGATTCTCATCTGCAACGGCAAGGCATTAAGCGGGTTGACGATATTGTCGAAGGCGAAGCTAGCGAGCCTTCACCATGTGGTCTATAGGTGCATATTTTAGCGATTAATGTTTAAAGCATGTACTAAGCGCTTGAAAAAGCCGCAGGCGATAGCTTTTATATAAAAAGTACTTTACCTTTTCGGTGATTTTAAGCAAAATGCGTTTCGTCGACAGGGGTGTAGCTCCAATTGGTAGAGCGCCGGTCTCCAAAACCGGATGTTGTGAGTTCGAATCTCCCCACCCCTGCCAAATTTAGAAAAAGCCGAGCATTAGCTCGGCTTTTTCGTATCTGAAGTTTATCAAATACCTTTTAATCGCTTAATTGCGCAATTGGCCGAAATTCCTACAGTTGATGCGTGTTTTATAAAAAAGTGCTTTACCTTTTAGGGCTGTTTAAGCATAATGCGTTCCAACAACAGGGGTATAGTTCCAATTGGTAGAACAGCGGTCTCCAAAACCGATGGTTGCGAGTTCGAGTCTTGCTACCCCTGCCAAATTCAGAGAAAGCCGAGCATTAGCTCGGCTTTTTCGTATCTGCGATTTACCATTACAACTGAAGCTCTACCTAACGCTTTACCTAATGTTTTAGTTACGTGATAGCTGTTGGAGCTGAGTGACTTTATCTCAGAGACTTCATCTTGGCTGCTTCACTTAGGCATAGGCTAGCTGCTATGCTCTCTATCGTTTTAAATCCTTTTGGTCGAGTCTTAATGAAAACAAGTGCATATTTAGACGCTATGGGCATAGTGCGCTGGAAGAAAGCCGTTCACCCGTCAGAGGTGTTAACAGTGCTGGTCAATCCGCTGCGGGTTAACGATGTCAGCAGCCCGATCATTAGTACTGTGCTTAGTATGCTAGGTCATGATGTGGCTAATTGTCGCTTCGCTGTACGTGCTCAAGCGGGGAGCCGGGTGATATGGGACATGCGAGGGAAGCAGGCTGTAGTTAATGACGAGGTTTTGGTTTCTGCACCTATTAATGAGCTCGAAGCGAAAGCAGAAGCTAAAAAGATACTATGGCTCAATATGCAGCCTTTTTTGGTGCAAAAGGAAGTTTGATGATACCTATTGTCTTGAGCGATAGTTTTGCTTCTCAGATGGCCTCTGTTGCGGCTAAAGCGCATAGCCATCCTATGTCCGAAGGGAGTATCAGAAGCTGTTTTGGGAATTTATATCGCAGCTTTGGCATCTTTGATGGTGAAACACTTTGTGGCTTTGCTATTTTGCATCAGATTTTTGAAGATGCGACCTTGATGGATATCTGTGTTGAGCCTGGTTATCAGGGAAGAGGCTTTGGTAAGGCCCTGTTAAACGCTGTAATAGCTATAGCCAAAGATAGAGGCGCAGAGGTCTTACTGCTGGAGGTGAGGCAATCAGGCGGCACAGCTAGAGCTTTATATGAAAAACTAGGCTTTGAAACAACAGGTGTTCGTAAGGGCTACTATAAGACTGAGGTTGGCAGTGAAGATGCCATACTGATGCAGCTGTCGTTATAACTCATATCGATTTCTGAAATGGAAATAAAAATAGCGCCCATTGGCGCTATTTTTCTATCTATAGTCATTAGCAAAGCTTGGATTACTTAACTTCTTTGCCTTGTGCCTGAAGGTCGGCATGGTAGCTAGAGCGAACTAGCGGACCACAAGCTGCATGAGTAAAACCAATGCTTTCGGCGAGCTCTTTAAGTTCATCAAACTCTGCTGGCGAGACATACCGCTCAACTGGCAGGTGGAATTTAGATGGCTGCAGATATTGACCTAGCGTTAGCATCTCTACCTTGTGTTCACGCAAATCATGTAATACCTGTGCGATCTCCTCGTTGCTCTCACCAAGGCCCATCATCAATCCTGACTTAGTTGGAATGTTAGGGTGGCGCTCTTTGAACTTCTTCAATAGATCTAATGACCATTGGTAGTTAGCACCAGGGCGAGCCTTACGGTAATGCATAGGCGCCGTTTCCAAGTTGTGGTTAAACACATCTGGTGGCTCAGTGGCTAAGATATCGAGGGCTGCATCGATACGACCACGGAAATCAGGTACTAAGGTTTCAATCTTAATCTCTGGGTTCAGTAGGCGAATTTCACGGATACAGTCAGCAAAGTGTTGAGCGCCACCGTCACGGAGATCGTCACGGTCTACAGAGGTGATCACTACATACTTAAGCTTCATATCTTTGATGGTCTGTGCAAGCTTCTTCGGCTCCTCGGCGTCAGGCTTGAGTGGACGACCATGAGCCACATCGCAGAATGGACAGCGACGGGTACAGATAGCCCCTAGGATCATGAATGTTGCCGTACCGTGATTGAAACACTCGGACAGGTTTGGACAAGAAGCCTCTTCACAAACAGAGTGTAAACCGTTCTTGCGCAGAGCTTGTTTAATGTCTGTGATGCGCTGGTTTGATGCCGGTAGTTTGACTCGTAGCCAGTCAGGTTTTCTTAGCATGGTGTCACGCTCTGATGGCACCACTTTAACAGGGATGCGGGAAACCTTTTCTGCGTCTCTGAGTTTGACGCCAGGTTGTAATCTTTCAGGCCTATTCATATGACTCTGGTAATCCTTGGTGGTGAACTAGCTTATCTAAACCGAGTTCTTGGCTGAGGGTTTCAATCAGTTGGGCACCAGCTTCTTCAACAGTTTGTGGTCCACCGAGCTGTTTGCATTGGATCATTTCCATGCCAGCATAACCACAGGGGTTTATACGCTGGAAGGGTGACATATCCATGTCGACGTTGAGGGCCAGTCCGTGGAAAGAGCACCCTTTGCGGATCCTAAGACCGAGAGACGCAATTTTGCGTTCATCAACATAAACGCCAGGCGCATCAGCTTTGGCATAGGCCTCAATCTGATAGCGCTTAAGCATGTTGATGATGCTCTGTTCAATATGGGTGACGAGTTGACGCACACCCACCTTGAGTCGCTTAATATCGAGAAGAGGGTACACAACAAGCTGACCTGGGCCGTGGTAGGTTACCTGACCGCCGCGGTCGACCTGAATAACAGGGATATCACCTGGGTTTAGGATGTGCTCACTCTTACCTGCTTGGCCTTGAGTGAAGACAGGCGTATGTTCAACAATCCAGATCTCGTCTGGACTGTTTTCATCGCGATTATCTGTATAGTGTTGCATCGCGTGCCACACTGATTGGTAATCTTGTTTACCTAGATGGCGAATATGCAAAGCGTTATCGTGCAAGGGCAACCTCTCCCCTCAAATATTTGTGCGGGCTATTATACGCTTCAAAATGATAAATGTAATACAGATCACATTTATCAGTAATGATTAATATTTATAGTACGCGCTTTACGCCTTCAATCGCAGAAAGTTCAGTATAAAGCTTCTCAATCTGCTCTTTACTTGTAACCGTTATACGTATGGTTACTGAGTTGTAGGTGCCTTTGCTTGAGGTTTTTGTTGTTGGCGCATAATCGCCAGGTGCTAGGCTCTGAGCGACAGCTACAACACGGTCAGCTAGTGTATCACTTGCGTCACCAACAATTTTAAATGGAAAAGATGCTGGGAACTCCATTAACTCATCAAATTTAGTATCTAACATTTTTTTACTCTCTAAGATTTCTATATTCACTAATATGGTGGCAATTATACCTAATTCAAGGGTAGTTAGCTTGGATAAACGCAAGAAGCCACCCTAAGGTGGCTTCTTGTTATGCTGAGTATGATTAGCTAAACCAACCCGCAAACATCTGCTTGAAATAATCCATCAACTGGCTGAGCCAGCTGCCTTCGTTTACTTCTTGTAGGGTGACAAGTGGGAACTGGGCGATATCTTTTCCGTTCAATTGGAAGTAGATACGGCCAACAGTTTCACCTTTAGCGATTGGCGCATTTAGCTCTTTAGTTAATTCAAAGTTTGCCTGTAGGTTTTTAGCTTGACCACGACTAATGGTAATCGGTGTATCCGTTACTACACCCAAATCAATCGTTTCACGATCGCCGTACCAGATTTTTTGAGTAACGAAAGTGTCACCAGCCTTGTATGGTGTAACGGTTTCAAAGAAACGGAAACCATAGTTAAGTAGTTTCTTGCTTTCAGCTTTACGCGCAGCTTCACTCTTAGTGCCCATTACAACAGAGATAAGGCGCATGCCGTCTTTAGTTGCAGAAGTGACTAGGTTAAAGCCAGCACCTGAGGTATGGCCGGTTTTGATACCGTCAACGCTTAAGCTCTTATCCCATAATAAACCGTTACGGTTGTACTGCTTGATACCGTTGTAGGTAAATGATTTCTCTTTGTAGACGGCGTATTCATCTGGTACATCACGAATAATCGCTGCGCCTAGAATTGCCATATCATAAGCTGTACTTTTGTGGTTATCAGAATCTAGACCGTGGCTGTTTTCGAAGTAGCTATCTTGCATACCTAGCTGCTTAGCCCATGAGTTCATTAGATCAACGAAACCATCTTCGGTACCTGCAATATGCTCAGCCATTGCGACACAGGCATCGTTACCCGATTGAATGATGATGCCTTTGTTTAGATCTTCTACGGTGACTTTTTTACCCACTTCAATAAACATCTTTGAAGAGTCTGGGAAGTTCTTAGACCAAGCTTTCTTACTGATGGTCACTTCGTCAGTCGGAGACACGTTGCCGACTTTAATCTCATGACCGATTACATAGCTGGTCATCATCTTAGTCAAGCTGGCTGGATTTAAGCTTTCGTATGCGTTCTCTTCAGCTATGATCTGTCCGGTGTTGTAGTCCATTAGCACATAAGCTTTGGCTGCAACAGTTGGTGCATTTGGGGTAACGACAGGTGCCGCTTGCGCTGATAAGGCGGCGACGGAGGTCGCGAACAAAAGTGTTTTTAATGGTTTGTTCAGTAAATTCATATTAATAATGCACGTCTTAATAAGTTGAAGTATGAAGAAAGTGTAATTCCCACGAGTATAACATTAGTGGACAAGGGAATTCAGCCTTGGTTCATTAATCTTGGTTCATTCAGTTAGCAGGTAACTTTGAGGGTAACCTTCTTGTTTTAATTTCTCGGTGAGCTTGTTCGCTAGTTGCGCCTGCCCGATAGGACCCAGTTGCAGCCTGTAGAGGTTGTTTGCGCTCTGCACACGGCTTTTAACCTGATATTTCTGCTCTAAGCTATTAGCTAAGCTGTCTAAACGCTCTTTATTCGATGAAGCCACCACTTGAATATAGTGCAGCTCTGTACCTTTAAGTTCGGCTAGGGCGGTAGACTCAGGATCGGCAATATAGATCACCTCCAAGCTAACATTTGCAGTACCAGTTTTAAGCATATCTAGACGGTGTGCGGCTGCGTAGGATAGGTCGATAATACGGTTCTCATGAAATGGCCCTCTATCGTTTACCCGTACAATGACTGTCTTATTATTCTTAAGATTTGTCACCTTCACATAACTAGGCAGTGGCAAGGTCTTATGAGCGGCTGACATGGAGTACATGTCATAGGTTTCACCGTTAGAGGTTAGATGGCCATGAAATTTGGCGCCATACCAAGAGGCAATACCTTTTTCTGCATAGCCTTCGCCCGTATCCATCACCTGGTAAGTTTTGCCTAATACCGTATAGTGCTTTTTATTACCGCCACGACTATAAGGCTCATATTTGGGGTGAGCATCTTCGACCTTAGTGACATCTGGGGCTGAAGTTGGTGCTTTATCGTCATCAAGTTCATAGCGTCCGCCACTCGAACATGCAGCTAGGGTGGCAGTTAACAGTAAGATGGCGAGAGTATTATTGCGCGGCATAGGCTTTCTTTAATTCCTGACTAAACTGGTACACAGCCATGGCGTATAGCGGGCTGCGGTTGTAACGAGTGATAACATAAAAGTTTTTAAGGCCTAGCCAATACTCATCGTGATCGGCTTGCTCAAGCTTGACTACAAGAGCTGGTTGCGAGACATCGAGATCCATCGACTCAGCGAGTGCAACATTCGGCGAGAGGATATCGGCAACCTTGTAATGGAGTTTTTCTCCAGACCAAGTTTTTACTGTATCAGGTAAGTCTTTACTCAAGGTTAATTGAAGAGTGACAGGTTGGTTTTTCTGCCAACCATGTTGGTGAAAATAGTTAGCCACGCTGCCAATCGCATCTGTTGTACTATTTAACAGATCACGGCTGCCATCATTGTCAAAGTCCACCGCGTAATGGCGGTAGCTCGATGGAATAAACTGACCGAATCCCATCGCACCCGCATAAGAGCCTTTTAGGCTATTGATGTCTAAGTGCTCTTCTTTGACTAGCGATTGCAGGTTTGCAAATTCACTTCTAAAGAAGGTGGCTCGTGGCGGGTAATGAAATCCTAAAGTGTATAGTGCGTCTTTTACGGGATAGTTACCCATGTAGCCACCATAAAAGGTTTCGATACCGATAATCGCCACGATGATCTGTGGGTCAACGTTAAACTCTTTCGATGCTCGTTCGATTGTTTTTGCGTGTTCTTTCCAGAATGCTAGGCCTGTCTCTAGGCGTTTTTCAGTGAGAAAAATAGGATAGTACTGGTGCCAAGGCTTAGCTTCCCATGGCTTGGTCATAGCATCAATAACGGCTTGGTTGTAGTTGGCATTTTTGATGAAATCTGCTGTTTCAGTTGTATCAAACCCTTTCGAGCTTTGGGCTTTGATAAATTCGGTTTTAAGCGTTTCAACATTGGCGTCGGAGGTCGCCGCTACGGCAGAATATGAAAATAGCGAAAGTGCCAAAGGTGCAAGAATACGTTTTAACAGCGTCATCTTTAGGCCATCCTTAATAGTCGAAAAGTAATTGTTGAAGTTAATTATCGAAAGTTATCGAAAAGCATTATGTATGAGTGTTCGAAGACGACACAATGCTTTCGAGAATTAATTATCTATTGGTTTGAATTAGAAGCTATCTATCGATAAAGCGTCTATGGGTATGAATACTCATTAAGATGCCGAATCCTGTCATCAATGTCAGCATCGATGTACCACCATAACTGATTAATGGCAGAGGTACACCTACAACCGGTAAAAGGCCTGAAACCATGCCAATATTGACAAAAATATAGACGAAGAAGGTTAGGGTAATACTACCTGCCAGCAATCGAGCAAAGCTGGTTTGTGCACGAGAGGCGATAACCAGTCCACGGCCGATAACATAGATATAGAGAGAAAGTAGCAGTAGTGCACCGATAAGGCCGAACTCCTCTCCAATTACGGCAAAGATAAAGTCGGTATGGCGTTCGGGTAAAAATTCGAGTTGTGACTGTGTGCCTTGTAGCCAACCTTTGCCCCAAAGGCCGCCGGATCCAATGGCAATCTTAGACTGAATAATATGGTAGCCAGCACCAAGCGGATCTTTTTCTGGGTCGAGTAGGGTCAGTACGCGAGTACGCTGGTAATCGTGCATAAGGAAGAACCAAAGCACAGGTAGCATTGCTAGCACGCTACCGATAAAACTACCCACGATTCGCCAGCTCATGCCTGATAAAAACAGCACGAAAATACCTGAGGCTGCAACCAAAATAGAGGTACCAAGATCCGGCTGTTTTGCAATAAGTAGGGTTGGAACCAGTAAGATAACCCCGGCACCCGCTAAGTAGCGTTTCTTTGGTGGTAAGGGAAACTTACTGATATACCAAGCCATGGTGATAGGGAAGGCAAGCTTAATCAGCTCTGATGGCTGAAACTCCATAAAGCCGAGGTTTAACCAGCGCTGAGCACCTTTGTTGATCTCTCCAAAAAAGTGCACACCAATCAGTAATATGATTCCGGCGAGATAGATGGGAAAAGCCCAGCGCCTGAGTACCTCAGGATTAATCTGTGCGACAGCAAACATCACCAACAGTGACAGCCCCATACGAAATAGCTGTCTGTCCATCAGGGCTAAGTCTTCACCACCGGCAGAATAGATAACAACTAGCCCAAAGCCCATCAAAGCTAAAAGGCCGAGTAACAATGGCAAGTCTATATGTAAGCGCTGCCAGATATTTGGTCGGTGATGGTGTGCGCTCATTTTGTCTTATCCCATGAATCTCTTAATAAATACTCATCTAACAAGGCGCGAGCAACAGGGCCTGCATTAACTCCACCCCAGCCAGCGTTCTCAAGTACTACCGCGAGTACAATTTTGGGGTTCTCATAGGGAGCGTAGGCGATAATCAAGGCGTTATCTCGTAGGCGCTCGTCAATGTTTTCTGCATCGTACTCTGCATCTTCGGCAACACTAAATACCTGAGCGGTACCTGTCTTCATTGCTGCGGTATAGCGCGCATCAGTAAAGCGTGATTTATGGGCGGTATCGCGCATCGCTTCGTTGATGATATCCCAGTTCTTCGGGTCCTTTAGCACAATAGGTGGCAGTTCATCGGCCGGTGTATCAATTTTGGCAGTCTGATCTTGGATAGACTTTAGAAAGTGCGGTACAAAGCGGCGACCATTATTGGCTAATATCGCAGTCGCATTGGCAAGTTGCAATGGTGTCGTAGTCCAATAGCCCTGACCAATACCGACAGAGATGGTATCGCCAATGTACCAAGGCTGGTTATAGCGTAGGCGCTTCCAATCTTTAGAGGGCATAATACCTGCGGACTCTTCGAAGATATCTACACCTGTACGTTCACCAAAACCAAATGGCTCCATAAAGTTAGCTATCGAGTCTACGCCTGTTTTATAGGCGAGATCATAGAAGTAGGTGTCACAAGAGCTAACAATAGCGCTGTTAACATCTACCCAGCCATGACCCCAGCGTTTCCAGTCGCGGTACTTACGCTCGACACCAGGGATCTGCCAAAAGCCTGGATCCCAGATCCGTGTCTTGCTGGTAACCGTTTTATTCTCTAACCCCAATAAGGCTAAATGTGGCTTAACCGTCGAAGCGGGGGCGTACTGCCCTTGAGTTGCACGGTTAATCAGCGGCTTAGACTTGGAGTTTAATAGTTCACTATAGGCTTTGCTGCTAATGCCATGAACAAACTGGTTCGGGTCGTAGGTCGGGCTAGACACAAGGGCTAAAATTCCACCATCTCGAGGATCAATTGCGACAATCGAACCTCGTCGACCATTGAGTAGTTCCATCGCTTTTTGTTGAAGCTTTAGATCTAAGGTTAGGTAGATATCTTGTCCGGGCTCTGGAGGAACAGATTTTAGGGTTCGAATGGTGCGGCCACGGTTGTTGACCTCCTCTTCGAGGTGGCCAGGTTTTCCTAGCAGCAAGCCCTCATAAAATTTTTCGATGCCTTGCTTACCGATATCTTTGGTCGCAGCATAGTTTGCCCATAAGTTATTACGTATAAGCGAGTCTTGGTCTCTGCTGTTAATCTTGCCGACATAACCCAGTGCGTGGGTCATTAAGCCGTTATAGGGGTAGTGACGCTTAAGGCCTGCTTCGACGGTGATCCCTGGAAAGCGGTGCTGGTTAACGCTGAACTCGGCAACTTGCTCTTCGGTGAGTTTATTCTTTATCGTCAGTGGCTTGAAGCGGCGATGATACTTAAGGGCTTCGAGTACATTTTCTTTTTCATCACTGGAAAGCTCAATCACTTTACTCAGCTCATCTAAGGTTTCGCTGATATTTTTGACCTTTTCAGGCACTAATTCCAATGAGAAGAAAGGTTGGTTCTCGGCAAGTAGTTGCCCATGACGGTCGTAGATCAAGCCGCGGCTAGGTGCAACGGGAACAACGCGGATACGGTTGTCGTTTGAGCGAGTTTCGTAGTCTTTAAAAGAGGTGATCTGCAGATTATAAAGATTAACCAGCAACAGGCTCAGGAGAGTAACGACACTGAAGAAAGTAAACAGCGCGCGACTCTTAAACAATGAAGCTTCGGCCGCGTGGTCGTTCATCGTTATGCGCTTTCTTGGGGACACTTACATTCTCTCCAGCTTAAAAAAGGGTGCCAAGCACATATGCTAGTCCTGTTAAGGTCAGTTTAACCAAATAATGATTCGATATTATTCTCTATGGTAGGGGTGATTATTGTTAATGCTCCAGCCACGATAAAGGCTTTCGGCAACAATCACGCGTACCAATGGATGAGGTAGGGTTAAGGCTGATAGGCACCAGCTTTGCGCTGCGGCCTGTTTGCATTCTGGTGATAAACCTTCAGGGCCACCGATCAGCAAGCTAACATCACGGCCATCGAGTAGCCATTTGTTCATCTGCTCAGCTAGCTGTGGAGTGGTCAGGTTTTTACCGGGTAAGTCTAAGCTGACGATATGATTCCCTTTCGGGATCGCAGCCAACATTAACTCGCCCTCTTTTTGGAGGATGCGAGCTATATCGGCATTTTTACCGCGTTTGCCAGCGGGGATTTCAACTAATTCAAGCGCCATATCTCTAGGAAAGCGGCGCTGATATTCTTTAAAACCTGTTTCGACCCAATCTGGCATGCGGGTCCCAACTGCGACTAACTGAATCTTCATTACTCAGGCTTTTCTGACCAAAGTTTTTCAAGCTGGTAGAAATCGCGAGTTTGATCTTGCATAACGTGCATGATCACGTCGCCTAGGTCCACTAGAACCCATTCACTGCTTTCACGGCCTTCGACACCAAGAATAGTGATGCCAGCACGCTTAGATTCAACCACTAGATTTTCAGCGATTGCTTTAACGTGTGTTTTTGAGTTACCTGTACATACAACCATAAAATCGGCGATGTTAGATTTCTCAGATACGTCCATTACAACGATATCTTTTGCTTTAAGGTCTTCAACCTTATCGATTACAAATTGCTTTAACTCTGCGCTTTCCACGCTGGTACCCCATTAATTTTAAGACAGCGCGATAGTATAGCAGTATTTCAGATCTAGATTAATAGCTATTGGCATAAATATCTGCGTTTCAATCGGCTTTAGTTTGAATTGTCTGCAGTTGGGTTTTGGTAGAGGTGATGATTAACAATATAGGCTTCAATTTCAGTGGGAAGTTGACCTTTAGGTAAGTTCCCCAAAGACAGCTGCTGTCGTACCTGAGTCGAAGAGATATCTTGCTCTGTAATATCGACCATAAAGATCCGGCCAAATTTTTCAGATGTGGTCGTGGCTATGTCATGCACTCGAGGCCTTAAGACCGATTGGATCGGGTCGTTAGTATCGAGTTGCCAGCCGGGGCGTTTGCAGACCACTAGGTGGCATAAATCCAGTAGTTGTTGCCATTTATGCCAACGAGTAAAGCTTAAAAATGAATCCATCCCCATGATGAAGTAAAACTCATGTTCTGGGTAGATCTTAGTTAATTGGGTTAAGGTCATCGCCGAATATGACGGCGTATCGCGCTTAGCTTCGATGTCGCAGAGCTTAAAATGGGGCAGCTGATCGCAGACCAGCTGTGCCATGGCGAGTCTATCTTGGCTGGAAACGTGAGTGCTAGACTTGTGTGGTGGAATATGATTTGGCATGAGCCAAACCTCATCCAGGTTAAGCTGCTGCCTAACCTCTTGTGCCGGGCGAATATGGCCAAAGTGGATAGGGTCGAATGTACCGCCTAAGATGCCAATTTTCATCAATCTAAGACTATATGGGCCAGTTTACTATGGGCCTTGGCATCAAACAGCAAGCTGATATGGCTAAGACCGGTCCAATCTTCAACACCCTGTTGCTTTAGCTTAAGCTCGATGGCAGAAGCGCTAGCAAGTAAAGTTTCAATATGGGTCAGCTCTAGTCTATTTAAGGCGTTCTGATAGATAGGCTTACGCTTATCCCAAATACGCAGCTTGCCCCAAAGCCCTTGCAGTGCTTCGCGATTATTCAGTGCTGTCTTTAGCTGCAACAGGACTGCGAGCTCTTTAAACAGTGACCAGAGAATAATAGGCATAGCCACCCCTTCACTTTTTAGCTGCGACAGGATGTGCTGCGCCTTATCTTGTTGATTGTTGAGCATGGCATCGGTTAGTTGAAATACACTAAAGCGAGATTGATCTTCAAAGTATTGCGATAACTGCTCACAATCGATAGGCGCCGTAGGACTGAGTAGCTGCAACAATTGCAATGCTTGATCTGCTGCGAGTAGGTTTCCTTCGTAAAGTGCAAACAGCATCTCACGGGGATCCCTTGCTAGTGATAAACCATAGTGGTTTATACGACCGTCTAACCAGCGCTGAAACTGTGCGCCCTCTGGTGTGGTACAAGGCACATAGATGCCTTTGGCGTCGAGACTCTTAAACCATTTAGTCTTGGTTTGCTCGCTAGCGAGTTTAGGGCCAGTTAAGATCAGTAATACATCAGGATTATCCATCTGCATCAGTGACTGCAACATGGCACTGCCTTCGGTGCCGGGCTTCGCCTGAGGTAAAGTTAGCTCGATAATACGACGGCTAGAGAACAAGCTCATCGCTTGCCACTGCTCGTATAGTTCATTCCAGCTAAATCCGGTTTCTTGGGTCAGCTGGATCTTTTCCTCAAAACCTTGGCGTTTGGCTTCGCTGTGCAGTGCTGCACGGCTTTGCTCACATAACCAAGGGTCGTCGCCAAAAATCAGGCAACATTGTGGCAAGGGAGAAAGCTGACGCGCTAATTGATCTGGGTAGACCCGCATTAATTGACCTTAGTCGCTGCCAAAGCTTGAATAATTCGGTCGGCAGCTTGGATACGCATCTCTTTTAGCAAAAGCTCCATCTCTCGGCTCTTTGCTAGTGCAGTGCGGGGATCATCAAGGTAATCGCGGTGAATTGCGACATCGAAGCGTTGTGATTCGGCGTGTGGCAGTTGTACAGAAAAACTGACTTGATAGATGAGTTCATACTCGGCCACGTTACCCGTTGGGTAGATAGAGAGTGTAGAACGGTCTAGTGAGTCATTGAGAATACGAAGCGCCGGAATGTCATCAGCTGGCTGAACTACAGCAATGCTGTTTAAACGTAGGCGTTCACGTACTAAGCGTGTGAGTTCGCTGTATTCGTCTTGGCTACTCAGACTTAAGGTTTGTAGCTGCTCAGGAATCGAGTAGCTACCCTGGAGTTTAAAGCCGCAACCAGCACTGAGCAAAACGCTCAGTGCCAAGGTTGCTAAAAGTATGCGTTTAATTAGCATAATCTTTGTTTAGTCTTCCTTGTTTGCGAAGGGTTAGTTAGCCACGATATTGAGCAGCTTGCCCGGTACGTAAATAACCTTACGAACGGTCTTACCTTCGGTGTGCTTAACTACGCCTTCTTCGGCCATACCCGCAGCTTCAACCTCTTCTTTGCTAGCATCGGCTGCAACGGTGATCTTAGCGCGTAGCTTACCGTTAACCTGTACGATGATAAGCTTGCTATCTTCAACCAGCGCCGACTCGTCAACGGTTGGCCAAAGTACATCTTCAATCGCGCCTTGATTACCTAGTTCGTTCCACAGTACAAAACAAGTATGCGGGATGATTGGGTAAAGTAAACGGATCACAGCGTTTAAGGCTTCTTGCATTAATGCCTTATCTTGTTCCGTTTCAGATGGCGCCTTTTGTAGACGGTTCATCAGTTCCATAATCGATGCGATAGCGGTGTTAAACATCTGGCGACGTTCAATATCATCACCCACTTTAGCAATCGTCTTATGTAGCTCACGGCGCAATTCTTTTTGAGCAGCGTTGAGTGACTTCACATCTAGTTCAGTTGTTGGACCTGTAGCGATATGGTCGTGTGCGGTTTTCCACAGACGCTTGATAAAGCGATGTGCTCCTTCAACACTCGACTCTTGCCACTCAAGTGTTAGCTCTGGAGGCGCGGCGAACATCATGAATAGACGAACCGTGTCGGCACCGTACTTATCAACCATCTCTTGAGGGTCGATACCGTTGTTCTTAGACTTAGACATCTTGCTCATACCAGTATAAACCAGTTCATGACCTTCGCTGTCTACCGCTTTAACAGTACGGCCTTTGTCGTCAGTTTCCTGTACGGTTACATCTGATGGTGCAACCCAAACGCGTGCGCCTTTCTCGTTGTTATAGTAGTAAGCATCAGCCAATACCATACCTTGAGTGAGTAGACGTTTAGCTGGCTCGTCAGAGTTCACTAGACCTGTATCACGTAGCAACTTGTGGAAGAAGCGGAAATACAATAGGTGCATACAAGCATGCTCAATACCACCAATGTATTGGTCTACTGGTAACCAGTAGTTAGCCTTTGCAGGATCAAGCATTTGGTCTGCATGCGGGCTACAGTAACGTGCGTAGTACCAAGATGATTCCATAAAGGTATCGAAGGTATCGGTTTCACGGAACGCTTCTTGACCGTTAACTTGCGTCTTTGCCCACTCTTTATCTGCCTTGATTGGGCTTTGGATACCATCCATAACTACGTCTTCAGGCAAAATTACTGGCAGCTGGTCTTCAGGTGTTGGCATCACTGTGCCATCGGCCAAAGTCACCATAGGGATTGGTGCGCCCCAGTAACGTTGACGTGAAACACCCCAGTCGCGTAGACGGAAGTTCACTTGACGCTTGCCTTTGCCTTCAGCTGTAAGCTTGGCATCGATTGCATCAAATGCTGCTTGGAAATCTAGTCCATCAAACTCGCCAGAGTTAAATAGTACGCCTTTTTCGGTGTAAGCTTCTTCGCTGATGTCGACTTCGCCGTCAACAGGCTTTACAACTGCTTCGATGTTAAGCTCGTACTTCTTCGCGAACTCATAGTCACGCTGATCGTGAGCTGGAACTGACATCACTGCGCCAGTACCGTAGTTCATCAATACGAAGTTACCTACCCAGATTGGCACTTCTTTGCCAGTAATTGGGTGAATAGCGTTAAGGCCTGTGGCAACACCTTTTTTCTCCATCGCAGCCATAGCGGCTTCGGTGGTATCGGCGTTTTTGCACTCTTCGATAAATTCAGCTAGTGCTGGATTATTGATAGCGGCTTGCTCTGCTAATGGGTGCGCTGCAGCGATAGCCACATAAGTTACACCCATAACCGTGTCAGGACGCGTAGTATAGATATCGAAGCTCTGGTCGCTGTTAGCAACCTGGAAGGTCATTTCGATACCTTCGCTACGGCCAATCCAGTTACGCTGCATGGTCTTAACTTGCTCTGGCCACTCGTCTAGTTGGTCGATATCGTTAAGTAGCTCTTCTGCGTACTCAGTGATCTTAATGAACCACTGCGGGATCTCTTTTTGCTCAACAGTGGTATCACAGCGCCAGCAGCAGCCATCGATAACCTGCTCGTTTGCCAATACAGTTTCATCGTTTGGACACCAGTTAACTGAAGAGGTCTTCTTGTACACTAGGCCTTTTTCATAAAGCTTAGTGAAGAACCACTGTTCCCAGCGGTAGTATTCAGGTGTGCAGGTAGCGATTTCACGTGACCAGTCATAGCCAAAACCTAGCATTTTAAGCTGGTTCTTCATGTAATCGATATTTTCGTATGTCCAAGGCGCTGGTGCGGTCTTGTTCTTGATTGCAGCGTTTTCAGCAGGTAGACCGAAAGAGTCCCAACCGATAGGTTGAAGCACGTTTTTACCTTGCAGACGTTGGTAACGAGACACAACATCGCCTATGGTGTAGTTACGTACGTGACCCATGTGCAGTCGGCCCGATGGATACGGGAACATAGAAAGGCAGTAAAACTTTTCTTTGTTTGCGTCTTCGGTGACTTCAAATGTTTTTGTGTCTTGCCAGTGCTGCTGCACTTTTGCTTCAATTTCTGAAGGAGTATATTGCTCTTGCATCAATCTATTTCCGGCCATGCCGCCCATTGTTTGATCTAGCGCTATTTCAGCGCGAGTTATATCGGCATAGAATAAACTAGAAGTGAGTCATTAAAAAGGTTCGTTGAAGGAGTATTTACCATGAGTGAACAAAGTACTGAGCTACTTTCGCTGTATAAGGCACTTATTAGCCAATTGCAATCTCAATACAATGATGATAACTCTTTGACTGTAAAGAGTTTATATGCACAAATGCAAACATGTAAAGAATACTTGGCTATAAAACAGCAGGCGAAGGAAGAAGAGCTCGCTTTAGTCGAACAATTTTTAAAACGTGACATTGCCAGTTTCTTACAGGAAAAAAATGCCACCGATCTGAGTCATAGCCCGACTGTTATCACCGTCGAAAGCACGTTATGGCACTGGTTGGGTGAGATAACCGATCGCAGCCAAGTGGAATGGCATGAAGTTGCACAAGACTTTAAACATCATGGTTATTATGAGAGTGGCGAGATTGTCGGCCAAGGCACTATGGTGTGTACGTCCTGTGGACATGAGTCAAAAATTGAATTTCCAACTATATTGCCTGACTGTACAGAGTGTGACAATAACGAGTTTACTCGTGAAGCGTTAGCGCCATAGTTGGTAGCACTTAGAGTTTATAAGCCTTGAGGCTGATAAAAAAATAGCGCTGCCCTTGGCTGCGCTATTTTTTTATACTAGTCGTTAGCCACCATAGTGAATGGGCAAGTGGATAGACTTGCTGGTGGCTATCATTTGTTGGTATCTAAAGTTGCTAAGAGTGTGACTGCATTCTTTTCCTAATCATCGCGCCTAAGGCGATTAAAAAGCTCAGTATCAACACTGGCCACTGGCCAATCGTGGTAAACAGTGTGTGTCCCTTCATTAGTTGAATGTCAGCGACTAAAACACCGGCTTCGAACTGCGGTAGTTGTTGGGTGATATTTCCTTGCTCGTCGACAACGGCTGTGACGCCATTATTGGTTGCGCGCACTAACGGCCGACCTAGCTCTACCGAGCGCATCTGAGCTATTTCCATATGCTGCAGTGGACCATTAGAGGTACCAAACCAAGCGTCGTTGGAGACGGTCATTAACAGATCCGTCGTGTCATTCATGTTGGCGCGTAGCTGTTCTGGAAAGGCGATTTCGTAACAGATAGCGGGTGATATTTGGTGACCTACAGCGTTCAAGTTAGGCTGAATAAAGTTGCCCCTGTTAAAGGAGGACATCGGTAGGTTAAAAAATGGTGCTAATGGGCGCAGGAGCGACTCAAAGGGTACAAATTCTCCAATAGGCAATAGATGATGTTTCTTAAACTCATTAGTGCCGTCCCCTAAGTAATCGGCTTCTGATTGCTGCTTATGATTATAGTTACCCAGCACAATCAGCGAATTGTAGAAAGCATCACCGTGATTACTAATAATGCCTGTGATGATGGCGGTATTATTTAAATTGGCCACCTTGTTAGCGTTATAAAGAAAATCTTTCACCATATACTCAGGTGCAGGGATCGCCGCTTCAGGCCAAATAATTAGGTCGGCTGAGAATTCTGGGCGAGACAAGTCCATATACTTGAGCATGGTTGGCCACAGTGCATCTGGATCCCACTTCATACTTTGTGGGATGTTGCCTTGCACTAACGCGACCTTGATGGTTTCGCCGTTTGGCGTAACTTGTGAGGTCATAGGCGCAATAATTGTCAGCACGGCAAGTACAGGAATCGCTATCGCTAGGCTTTGCCAACGTTTAACGGCTAATAGCGCGATAGCGCCTGCTAGTAAGGCGACAATGAAGCTTAATCCTAATGTACCAAACATGGAGGCAATAGGCTTTAATGGTCCTTCTGTCTGGCTGTAGCCACCCCATAGCCATGGGAAACCTGTTAACACCCAGCCTCTCGCCCATTCGGTAATGGTCCACAGCGCAGGGAATACCAGCAAGTTACGAATAACAGATGTCTTCGGCGCAAGCTTTTGCAGTAGGCAGCCAGCCAGTGCAGGGTAAAGCGCGAGATACAAGGCAAGCAGTGCCATTAGTGCGATGGAGGCGATAAGCGGCATTCCGCCATAGACATCCATGCTGACATGCACCCAACTAATTCCGACAGAAAAACAGCCGAAACCGAAGCTAAGCCAATAGCTAAACACTTGTTTTGCAGTTAAGTTGGCACTTTGATGGACAGCATAGGCCATCGCAAGCAGATAGATAGGCCAGATAGAATAGGGGGCAAATGAGAGCGCGGTAGTGGCGCCAGCCGCATAGGCCAGCACCATTTTCGAGCGCGGATGATGGGCTAATGCCCGAAGTTTATTCAGCATACAGCCTCATCATTGGGTCGAGATAACGTCAGTCAGTAATTAAGCTACTGTCTCATCATTGCTATGATTGTTATCAGGGAACTTCACTCTAAGTTGGATTAAGCGACGAGTGTCGGCATTAACCACTTTAAACTCGATATCTTGGATCATGACTTTTTCATCACGCTCTGGCAAGTGGCCAAACGCGTGAGACACCATACCACCGACAGTATCGAACTCTTCGTCACTGAATTCAGTGCCAAACTGCTCGTTGAAGTCATCAATTGGCGTTAGTGCTTTCACCATGAATACTTGTTTGCCGACTTGCTTGATCTCAGTCTCTTCAGCTGAGTCATGGTCAAATTCGTCTTCAATATCACCTACGATCTCTTCGAGAATATCCTCAATGGTCACTAGGCCAGATACTCCGCCGTATTCATCGACAACAATCGCCATATGGTAGCGTTGAGAACGGAACTCTTTTAGTAGTACGTCAACACGCTTACTCTCTGGTACAACGACAGCTGGGCGAATTACTTGGCGTAACTCAAACGGCTTCTCGCTGCTGTTTTTAAAGCCATACTGAAGCAGGTCTTTCGCAAGCAAAATGCCTTCGATATGATCTTTATCTTCATTGACTACTGGGAAACGAGAGTGTGCTGAACTGATCACGGTAGATAGTACTTCTTCTACAGAATCTTCAATCTGGATTGCAACAATCTGTGCACGTGGGATCATAATATCCCGTACACGCAGATCGGAAACCTCTAGAACACCTTTAATCATTTCGCGGGTGTCTTCGCTGATCACTTCACGCATCTCTGCATCGTGAATTACATCAACCAAGTCTTCGCGATTTTGTGGTTCGCCCTGGAACAACTGACTTACTTTCTCTAACCAGCCCTTCTTGTGGGCGTTAGTACTCGGTGGGATATCGTCACTCATAGTGTTTTCTTGACTCTTTTGAGCCAATTATTGCTCCTTGTAAGGATTAGTATAACCAAGGCTTTCAATGAGTTGAATCTCTAATGATTCCATCTCTTCAGCCTCAGAATCGTCAATATGATCATACCCTAGCAGATGGAGACAACCATGTACAACCATGTGTGCCCAATGTGCGATTAGCGGTTTGTTTTGATCAATTGCTTCTTGCTTAACAACCGCCGCACAGATCACTAAATCGCCTAGTAGCGGTAGTTCAATGCCCGGTGGTGCTTCAAACGGGAAAGACAAAACGTTAGTCGGTTTATCTTTACCACGGTAAGTATTGTTTAACTCTTGGCTTTCCTCAACGTCAACGATGCGAATCGTTAATTCAGCCTCACTCATAGTATCTCTGAGTGCTGTTTTTACCCAAAGTTCAAGATCGGCTTGCGATGGCAGCTCAAAGCCTTCAACTGCGACCTGAAGATCGAGATCGATAACCGTTTGACTATCATTCATGGGTTGCGCTTTCCTGTAATTGGTATTGGCTGTCTTTATTGCCTTTACTCGATTGTGCTTTTAAGTCGAAGGCTTCATAAGCCTCAACGATGCGAGCCACTACTGGGTGACGTACCACATCTTTTGCTTGGAAGAAGTTAAAACTAATCTCTTCCACTTCCCCTAGCACTTCAATTGAATGGCGCAGGCCAGACTTTTGATGCTTAGGTAAGTCTATCTGAGTAATGTCACCAGTGATCACTGCTCGTGAATTAAAGCCAATACGGGTCAAGAACATCTTCATCTGCTCTACCGTGGTGTTTTGGCTTTCATCGAGGATAATAAAGGCATCATTCAGTGTGCGGCCACGCATATAAGCTAGTGGTGCCACTTCGATGACGTTACGCTCAATCAGACGCTCGACCTTTTCAAATCCCATCATCTCAAATAATGCATCGTAAAGTGGGCGCAGATAAGGGTCGACCTTCTGGCTTAAGTCGCCAGGCAGGAACCCAAGCTTTTCACCCGCTTCAACAGCAGGGCGGGTCAGTAAAATACGTCGCACTTCTTGTCGCTCTAATGCATCGACTGCCGCGGCCACTGCTAGGTAAGTTTTACCTGTACCTGCGGGACCAATACCAAAGGTAATATCATGGGTGACGATATTGCGAACATAGTCACTCTGATTCGGGTTGCGAGGCTTAATGACGCCACGCTTAGTCTTAATATACAACTCTTTCTCATCGCGAGGCGCTTCCATATCTAAGGCTATCGCCTCTTGAATCGCGATATGAACAGCATCAGGCTCAAGATCTGGGGTGCTACCTTTGACTGGCTGAGTCTCGATATAGAGATCTTTGAGCAAGTTGTTAGCGGTCAAGCAGTTTCGCGGTATACCAACAATTTGAAAATGGTTATTACGGTAGCTGATCTCAACGCCAATTCGGCGTTCTAGCTGCTTGATATTGTCATCAAAAGGGCCACAAAGCGAAGCCAGTCTACGAGTGTCTGCAGGCTCTAAATACAGGTTGAGCGTTGTTAACTTGTTTGACAAAAAATCACTCCATCTATGGACGTAAGGTTATACGTTAATAGTGCTAGTTTACGAGGCATACTTAATAATTGCGAATGGTATTTTTGCGTGATGAATGAGAAGAAAAAAGCGGCATCTAAGGATGCCGCCTTTAGCGTGTTCTATCTCAGTGGTGTTATTGGCTTAAGCAGGCTTAAACTGAGTCACACCTAAGTCATCACTTTGCTTATATTTAGCCGTGATGTCAGATGGGCGTAGGTCGCGACGCAAGTCCATCTCATCTTCACCGCGGATAAATTCGCCGCGTAGTGAGTTCGTGTAAACATCAACAATCTCTACGTCGACAAACTTACCAATATGTTCATGCAGGCCTTCAAAGTTCACTACTCGACTGTTTTCAGTACGACCGCGAAGCTCCATTGGGTTTTTAACCGATGGGCCTTCAACTAAGATGCGCTGTACGGTACCTAACATTTGACGGCTATAACGCATCGCTTGCTGAGTAATACGGTCTTGCAAAATAGCGAGGCGCTCTTTCTTTTCATCTAAGCTAACATCATCGGGTAGATCTGCCGCTGGCGTACCTGGACGCGCACTATAGATAAAGCTAAAGCTATGGTCGAACTGTACATCTTCAATTAACTTCATTGTGTCAGCAAAATCTTGCTTAGACTCGCCAGGGAAGCCGATGATGAAGTCTGAACTGATCTGAATGTCTGGACGCGCTTTACGGAGGCGACGAATAATCGATTTATACTCGATTGCCATGTGGCCACGTTTCATCTGCGTTAAGATTAAGTCTGAACCAGATTGAACTGGCAGGTGCAAGAAGCTAACCAGTTCTGGAGTGTCTTCATACACATCGATAATATCTTGTGTAAACTCAATTGGGTGGCTGGTGGTAAAGCGCAGACGGTCGATACCATCGATTGCCGCCACATAACGTAAAAGTTCTGCAAAGGTACAGATCTCGTCATCGTGGGTTGCACCGCGATAAGCGTTTACGTTTTGGCCAAGCAAGTTAACTTCACGTACACCTTGCTCTGCAAGTTGTGCGATCTCAAGAATGACATCATCAAGTGGACGGCTAACTTCTTCACCGCGGGTATAAGGCACCACACAGAAAGAGCAGTATTTACTACAACCTTCCATAATTGATACGAATGCACTTGGACCTTCGGCGCGTGGCTCTGGAAGGCGGTCAAACTTCTCAACTTCAGGGAAGCTCACATCAATAACAGCTTTCTTACCCGCTCGGATCTGATCGATCATCTCAGGTAGGCGGTGTAAAGTCTGTGGTCCAAAAATAAGATCCACACATTGAGCACGCTCTTTGATAGCCTTGCCTTCTTGTGAGGCAACGCAACCACCCACGCCGATAATCAGCTCGGGTTTCTTATCTTTTAATGTTTTCCAGCGCCCTAGCTGATGAAAAACCTTTTCCTGTGCTTTCTCACGAATAGAACAGGTGTTAAGTAGCAGTACGTCAGCTTCTTCAGCATTGTCTGTTAATGTGTAACCTTCGTATTCGTCAAGAAGATCAGCCATCTTTGAAGAGTCATACTCATTCATTTGACAGCCCCAAGTTTTAATATGGAGTTTTTTACTCATCAGTCTGTATCACTCTAGAAGCACCGAAAAAATAGCGCGACATTTTAACGCCTAAGTTAGCCTGTGGCTAGCATTTAGCCGCTATTAAAGTGAAATTATTCAGCTGATTTTAATGTCCTTGAACTTAATAAGGTTTTGTTCGGCTTGTTCATCTTAGATAGCTCATTAATCATCATGCCTTGTTCTTTAGCCATTTGCATACTGTTTAACTTTGCTTGTAGTTGAATTTCAACTCGCACTTGTTGGTTGAACTCCTGGAGCATATCAGTAGTGTATTGGTATAGCGCATACTCAAATGGGGTTCGGTAAGTGACCGTGATGCGTTCCATCTGATCATCGCTGGAGTTGGCATAGCCTATCGATGGCACTATTAATGCCGTTGATAGTATGGCGCAGATAATGGCTTTCATAATATCCTCACTCATTTCTCAATGTATGCATTCTTTTGATAGTTTGAGTGTATGGCATAGTTTGGTTCTTGGTTTTGCTGTTTGTAAGCAGGTGTGAGGAAATCCTAGTTCAGACACATTTGTATACGTTAGAGGCAAATATGACATCAAATGACATATTTGGCCGAGGTTGATTTGCATACTCAGGTAGGAGAATCAGGTTTGCTTCAAATTAGTGCAACTTTGTTATATAAAGCCTCAATTTCGCTATCTTTTAAGTGTAAACTCGGATACGAGAAGCAGTATTAGTTGTCAGGAGACGAGTAGCAGTGGAACAGACGAATAGTAAAGGCCATCTATATGATGCGGTTGTTGTTGGTGGTGGAATGGTTGGCGCTGCAACGGCAATAGGTCTTGGCCAGCTTGGGTTAAAGGTGGCAATTGTTGAAGCGTTTGCTCCGAAGTCTTATGACTGCGAACAGCCTTTGGATCTGCGCGTCTCAGCCATCAGCGCGGCGTCCGAGGCATTGCTTGAACGTTTGGGGGCGTTGGCTGGGCTCGATTCGATGCGCAAAGTTGCCTATAAAGGATTAGAGACTTGGGAGCTGGACGGTTGTATTACCCGTTTTCACAGCGACCAAATTGGTTCGCCCCACTTAGGTCATATTGTAGAGAATCGCTTGATCCAACTCTCACTATGGCAGCGAATGCAGCAACTAGATAATATCACTCTGTTTTGCCCTGTAAAAATTGCTGAGATGTCACGTAAGCCACTTCAAGACCAAATAGAGGTTGGGCTTGATAATGGCGAGGTCATACAGGCTCGTTTACTTATTGGGGCTGATGGTGCTAACTCGATGGTGCGCCAATGGGCAAACATTGGCATTACCGCGTGGGATTATGCCCAATCGGCAATGCTAATTAATATTGAAACCGCATGCGGTGAGCAAGATGTCACTTGGCAACAGTTTACACCCAGTGGACCCCGTTCACTGTTGCCGTTGCCGGGCAATAATGCTTCATTAGTTTGGTATGATGAGGCTAATAGGATTGCGCAACTTAGCCAACTCAATAATTCAGCATTAAAAGTGCAAATTGATCAATATTTCCCACAGCGATTAGATCGTGACTTCAGAGTGATAAATAAGGCGAGCTTTAAACTGACTCGACGTCATGCACAAACTTATTATCAGAGTAATCTAGTGATTCTTGGAGACGCAGCCCACACGATCAACCCGCTAGCTGGGCAGGGGGTTAACTTAGGCTTTAAAGATGTCGATGCCTTGGTTAGCACAATTGCAGGTCACCTCGAAGATAAAACGGGCTGGTGGCAAAAGCCTGTCTTAGCCGAGTACCAGAAGAGTCGTTACCGAGATAATCAGTTGATGATGTCGACGATGGATCTGTTTTATGCAAGCTTTAGTAATGACATATTGCCACTTAAACTACTGCGTAATGGCGCATTAAAGCTTGCTAATATCGACACACCAATAAAGAAACAGGTATTGAAATACGCAATGGGTTTTTAAGTTATAACCGTTTCTTAAAGAGAATAACCGAGTGCTATGCATTCGGTTTTTTTATGGGCGTTAGCCGCCACAGCTGTTTTTTATTGAAGATATGTGAGTAAAGCGAGTGCCGAAAATAACTTCGTTTAGCACTGTGATGGGCAGAAATTTGCGTATAATTTGTTGGCAGGCTATTTGAGTGCTAAAATGTCGCGTTTTTAATTTTGCTGCTGGGTGATTTGCTCGGCGACAAAACCTGAGTTAGGTAATAACAGACTGGGTACTATGAGCAATATAAAACTGATAGTTGGGCTTGCAAACCCCGGCGCACAGTACGAACGGACTCGCCATAATGCTGGTGCGTGGTACGTTGAAGAACTCGCTAGAGTCTGTGGTGCCACTTTAACATTAGACAGTAAATACTTTGGCATGACGGCACGCGTGACGTTACATGGCAAAGATGTTCGTCTATTAATTCCGACTACCTTTATGAATTTAAGCGGTAAGTCGGTTGGTGCGCTAGCAAATTTTTTCCGCATCGCACCCGAAGAGATATTAGTTGCACACGATGAGCTAGATATGCCACCGGGTGTAGCAAAGTTTAAGTTGGGCGGCGGTCATGGTGGTCATAACGGTCTTAAAGATATCATTGCAAAATTGGCCAATGATAAAGGCTTTTATCGACTACGGATTGGCATAGGCCATCCTGGTGATAAGAATCAGGTGAGCAATTATGTGCTGAGTAAGGCCTCCCCAACGGATCAAGAGCTGATGGACGCAGCGGTTGATGAAGCAGTACGTTCGACAGAAGTCTTGTTCAACCAAGATATGGCAAAGGCGATGCATAGACTGCATTCTTTTAAAGCTTAAACAAGTGCTTGGAGCTAGGCTCCAAGTCATTCATTGATATAAAGGTAACAATATGGGTTTCAAATGTGGCATCGTAGGCCTGCCAAACGTTGGTAAATCAACACTTTTCAACGCACTAACTAAAGCTGGTATCGAAGCGTCAAACTTCCCGTTCTGTACAATTGAACCTAACACTGGTGTTGTTCCTGTACCAGATTCACGTCTAGACGCATTGGCTGAAATTGTGAAGCCTGAGCGTGTATTGGCAACAACAATGGAGTTTGTTGATATTGCTGGTCTAGTTGCTGGTGCATCTAAAGGCGAAGGTCTAGGTAACAAGTTCCTAGCTAACATCCGTGAAACCGATGCGATTGGCCATGTTGTTCGTTGTTTTGAAGATGACAACATCGTTCACGTAGCTAATAAGGTATCACCAGCAAGCGATATCGAAGTGATCAACACTGAGCTTGCGCTAGCCGACCTTGACTCATGTGAGCGTGCTATCACTCGTCAAGCTAAGCGTGCGAAGGGCGGTGATGCAGAAGCTAAGTTTGAAGTAAGCGTGCTTGAGAAAATGCGCCCTGTATTAGACGAAGGCAAAATGCTGCGTTCAATGGAGCTTACTAAAGAAGAGCTAGCAGCAGTTGGTTACCTAAACTTCCTAACGCTTAAGCCAACTATGTACATCGCTAACGTTTCTGAAGATGGTTTTGAAAATAACCCTCATCTAGATACCGTAAAGGCCATTGCAGCTGAAGAGAATGCTGTGGTTGTTGCTGTATGCGCGGCAATCGAGTCAGAGCTTGCAGAGATGGACGCAGAAGACCGTGAAGAGTTTATGGCCGATCTTGGTCTAGAAGAGCCAGGTCTTGATCGCGTCATTCGCGCAGGTTACGACCTGTTAAGTCTACAGACTTACTTTACCGCTGGTGTTAAAGAAGTTCGTGCTTGGACTGTAAGAGTGGGGGCGAGTGCTCCACAAGCTGCAGGCGTGATTCATACAGATTTTGAGCGTGGCTTTATTCGTGCTCAAGTTATGTCTTATGAAGACTTCATTACCTATAAAGGTGAAGCTGGTGCGAAAGAAGCGGGTAAGTTACGTGTAGAAGGTAAGACCTATACCGTAAAAGATGGTGATGTAATGCATTTCCTATTTAACGTATAAGCCAGACGGCACGTTAATAGCCAACGGCGACTACTATAGTCGCCGTTTTTGTATCTGCGACTTGAACAAACATCCGTCTTTCGTATTGTCTTATACTGATTGCTATTGCCACACCTACATAGCTTTTGGCTGCAGTGGGCCAAGGTATTAATAGAAGTATTGCAGAACTAAAGTGATAATAAGGGTGATAATCAGTTGCTTGGTTTTCGTAAACTGCACATGTAAAAGCGGGAGTTTTCACTGGTAACAAGTGGTTTTGAGCCGATGAATACAGTGGCCTTGCGGTGTAAAACTCACTGTCTCTGGCAAGTTCGTGAGTAAAAAGCGCTAAATTTCTCTTATAAAAGGTGCTTTTTTGAATGTCTGTTGCTCAGTTTGGTGAACTTATCGCCGAACAATGCTTTTTCGGTAAATTTGCAGAAAAAAGCAGTTGACCTGATTAACCCGAATAAGCATAATACGCCCCGTTCCCCAGACTGGGGGGCGAAAAAGAAAGATGGCAATGTAGCTCAGCTGGTTAGAGCACAGCACTCATAATGCTGGGGTCGCAGGTTCAAGTCCCGCCATTGCTACCATCTTAATCAAGATGTAAAACTAGATGTTGTGTGAGAGTGGTGGATGTTGATGTTAGACGCGCCATATTCGAGCATCATCTTAATCAAGATGTAAAAACTGATGTTGTGCGGGAGTGGTGGAATTGGTAGACACGCCAGATTTAGGTTCTGGTGCCGCAAGGTGTGAGAGTTCAAGTCTCTCTTCCCGTACCATTTAATTTAAGTAATGAGCTTAGGCTTGTTACTGAAAGCAAGATTTTTGGGGTATCGCCAAGCGGTAAGGCACCGGGTTTTGATCTCGGCATTCCCAGGTTCAAATCCTGGTACCCCAGCCATCTTTGGCAATGTAGCTCAGCTGGTTAGAGCACAGCACTCATAATGCTGGGGTCGCAGGTTCAAGTCCCGCCATTGCTACCATCTTTTTCTAGATGTAAACTAGAAGCATCTCAATCTAGATGTAAAACTTGATATTGTGTGAAAATGGTGAGTGTTGATGTTAGGCACGGCTGTTTGAACGCCATCTTAATCTAGATGTAAAAACTGATGCAGTGCGGGAGTGGTGGAATTGGTAGACACGCCAGATTTAGGTTCTGGTGCCGCAAGGTGTGAGAGTTCAAGTCTCTCTTCCCGTACCATTTATTTAGCATGATTAGCCAAGGCTGGTTGTGAGTTTGAAAGTTTGATTGGGGTATCGCCAAGCGGTAAGGCACCGGGTTTTGATCTCGGCATTCCCAGGTTCAAATCCTGGTACCCCAGCCATCTTTGGCAATGTAGCTCAGCTGGTTAGAGCACAGCACTCATAATGCTGGGGTCGCAGGTTCAAGTCCCGCCATTGCTACCATCTTCTCAGGATGTAAAATAGTGAGCATCTTAATCAAGATGTAAAATCTGATTTTGTGTGAGAGTTGTGGATGTTGATTTTAGACACGCCATACTTAAACATCATCTTAATCTAGATGTAAAACTTGATGCAGTGCGGGAGTGGTGGAATTGGTAGACACGCCAGATTTAGGTTCTGGTGCCGCAAGGTGTGAGAGTTCAAGTCTCTCTTCCCGTACCATTTATTTAGCATAGCGAGCTTAAGCTGGCTATGAGTAAGAAAGATTGATTGGGGTATCGCCAAGCGGTAAGGCACCGGGTTTTGATCTCGGCATTCCCAGGTTCAAATCCTGGTACCCCAGCCATTTTTAAAAGGTTGAGTAATTGACCTTGTCTTATAAGCTTTAGAGCTTGTAAGATAAAAGCAAGGCAACTTGCAGTAAAGTTCGATGCGGGAGTGGTGGAATTGGTAGACACGCCAGATTTAGGTTCTGGTGCCGCAAGGTGTGAGAGTTCAAGTCTCTCTTCCCGTACCATCGAATTTAACAAGATTTATTGGGGTATCGCCAAGCGGTAAGGCACCGGGTTTTGATCTCGGCATTCCCAGGTTCAAATCCTGGTACCCCAGCCAAATTCTTGACCTTGATGGTTTGCAGTATAAGATATATGCATTACTGTTGAATGTGGAAAAGATCCTGCTCAGGATATTAAACGTAGAGTCATCTTAATCAAGATGTAAAAACTGATGTTGTGCGGGAGTGGTGGAATTGGTAGACACGCCAGATTTAGGTTCTGGTGCCGCAAGGTGTGAGAGTTCAAGTCTCTCTTCCCGTACCATTTATTTAAATAATGATGAGTTTAACTCTTCATTAGTAGTAAAAGTTTGATTGGGGTATCGCCAAGCGGTAAGGCACCGGGTTTTGATCTCGGCATTCCCAGGTTCAAATCCTGGTACCCCAGCCATATACAAAAAAGCCCATCTTCGGATGGGCTTTTTGTTTTTCGCGTTTTAGAAACTCTGCAAACTGCTTCATGCTCACAGCCCCATCCCTTCCCTTTACACAATTGCTTAAATTCTATGCTAGGATTCTGCTTTATCATTTCAGGGAGCGAATACTATGAGGCCTTTAACAGCCTTATCTCTTGGGTGTTTACTGGCAGCGAGTTGTGCCATTCAAGCCGCACCATCGACACTTGAGGTCAATGACAAGATTACGCCTAAGTCTTCTGATCGTTATATAAGAGCGGTTCATAAAGAAATTGAAACCGGAACCCATGAGCTAGCTAAGATCCGTTATGGAATTTTAGAGGGAATGTTGACCACCAAAGGCTTCGCTTGGGTGTACCAAGGTGAGGGAGAAGGTTATATATTAGCGCGGTTTGACTACCGTGGGGATACCAATGTGATGCGAATAGAGTATGACCAGTCTTTGGTCCAGCTAAAGTATCACGATGCTCTTGGTGACTATGTGTGTAAGAAGCTAGTAGACGATATCTGTTATAAAAACAGCCGAGGCTACTACAACTACATTAAAAACCTTAGAAATAGCATCAGCAAACAATTAGCTCGGCTTTAATAACGTTAAGGATAACAAGATGAGAAAAATCATAGCAGGTTTGCTTGTAGGCTATTTGGGGGCGATACCTGTAGCGGCGAGTGAGCTGCAACTCTACCAAGATCCGATCCCATACGGTAACTATATTACAGACCTCGATAGGATGCTGAGCGATGCGGCTAAACGTCATCATTGGGTATTTAGCAAAGAGGAGTCAGGACTAAGGTCTGCTAATTTAGATTATAAGAGCTATAAGGTAAAAGTTGAGCTGGTGGTAAAGGATAACAGTGTTGCTGTTAAGCTGATAAGTGCAGAGCGACCTGATTGTGGTAAAAAGAGCTGTAAAGTCGATATGGATAGGGTTGATGGCTGGTTGGTTAAACTGCGCCGTAGTATCGCTTACGATGTGACTAAGGCTGTGAGAGACGATGCACTGAAGCGAAGGTTTGTTCAATAGGGTAATGATGATTTTTAGGTATAAAAAACGCACTCCAAGGAGTGCGTTTTTATTCTCTATCTTGCTAGCCTAATTATTAGCTTGTTCGCTAAGGATTAGTGCTTAAACATTGCAGAGATTGACTCTTCGTTACTTACACGGCGAATTGCTTCAGCCATAACAGTAGACATAGTCAACTGAGATACTTTATCTAGCGCTGCAATTTCTGCACTTAGCGGGATAGTATCAGTCACGATAACTTCATCGATTACAGACTCAGCGATGTTCTTAGCAGCGTTGCCAGAGAAAACAGGGTGAGTAGCGTATGCGAATACGCGGTTTGCACCATGCTCTTTCAATGCTTCAGCAGCTTTACATAGTGTACCGCCAGTGTCGATCATATCATCAACGATGATACAGTCACGGCCTTGAACGTCACCAATGATATGCATTACTTGAGCAACGTTCGCCTGTGGGCGACGCTTGTCGATAATTGCTAAGTCTGAATCATCCAGAAGCTTAGCGACAGCACGAGCGCGTACAACGCCACCGATATCAGGAGAAACAACTACAGGGTTTTCTAGGTTCTTAGCTAACATGTCTTCTAGTAGCACTGGGCTACCGAATACGTTATCAACTGGAACGTCGAAGAAACCTTGGATTTGCTCAGCGTGTAGATCACATGTCAATACGCGATCAACACCAACGCTTGATAGGAAATCTGCAACAACTTTAGCAGTGATCGGTACACGAGCACTACGAACACGACGGTCCTGACGCGCGTAACCAAAGTAAGGAATAACCGCTGTAATACGACCAGCTGATGCACGACGAAGCGCGTCAACCATAACGATAAGTTCCATTAGGTTATCGTTAGTAGGAGCGCAAGTAGATTGAATGATGAATACATCCGCACCACGTACATTTTCATTAATTTGGACACTGATTTCGCCGTCACTGAAAACGCCTACTTCCGCGTCTCCAAGTTTACAAAATAGACGATCGGCTATCTTCTTAGCGAGACTAGGTGTAGCGTTACCGGCAAAAAGTTTAATGTCAGGCACTGTAGGAACCTCAGGCGTATGCTTCATGATTGTGGCTGGGATATTAAAGTATCCCAGAAAGTGGTTAACACTGAGCTAATCTCAGCATCAACGGCGATTTATTTGCCCCTTTCGCGACAAAGCCTTTTATCGATGCAGGCAATTTCGCCAATACATCTTTAGCTTGTTGCTCCTGTTCGAATTGACCAAAAACACATGCTCCTGTTCCGGTCATTCTGGACGGCGCATATTCTAGCAGCCAGTCTAAGGTTTTGGCAACTTGAGGGTAGCGTTTTGCGACTAATGTTTGGCAGTCATTTTTCCAAGGGCTGTTCATTAATGACTCGAGACTTAGCTTTGGCGTATCGCGAGGCAACTCTGGATCTTGAAATACTTCAGCTGTAGAGACATGCACCTGAGGTACCAACACAAGATACCAAGGCTCTGAGGGTTCAACGTTTTGCAGTTTCTCACCCACACCTTCGGCAAATGCTGAAAAACCATTAACGAAAACAGGGACATCCGCGCCTAGCTTTAATCCTAACTCGCAAAGTTCAGTTGCTGATAAGCCAGTTTTCCAAAGCTGATTTAGGGCGACCAAAGTGGTGGCCGCATCGGAGGAACCGCCACCAAGACCTCCGCCCATAGGCAGACGCTTATCGAGCCAAATTTCAGCGCCAAGCTGACAGCCTGTTCGTTGTTGCAGTGATTTTGCGGCTCTGAGAATTAAGTTATCGCTGTCGGCAACAGCTGCCGACATATTGGAGTGTAATTTTAGCTCCGACGTCTCTAACACTTTAAAGTCTAGGTAGTCACAATGCTCGACGAATTGAAACAGAGTTTGCAGCTCGTGATAGCCATCACTACGCTGAGCGTTGATATGCAGAAACAGATTAAGTTTAGCTGGTGCTGGCCAGCCTAGAGAAAGTGACGCTGTCATAAAGAACTCTCGGGTTTTGACGTCTGTTGAATAAGTATTTGACTTTGAGGGGCTAAAGCTTGCCATTGATTGAGCTGTAGCTTTAAACGTACGTCGCCACGCTGCAGGTTAAGTAAACGCGGCACTTCGGCGCCGCTTTGCTCCTGCCAGCTCTTAAAGTCCACTTCCCAGGGGGGAAACTGCTCAGAATTAACCAGCTTCGCAGGACGACCTTGGGCGTCTTTAGCCATCAATTTATCACCGACGGTTAACTGGCCAGTGATCCAAAGAGGCAGTGACTCTATCGGTATTGACCAACCCGATACTCGAGTGAGAAGGCGCTGAGGATCACTATCTGTGTAGGTCTTGCCGTCAACTTCCAGAGTGGCGTTGCCTGCATGGTTTGATAGCGACAGTACTGTCGTACCCAACATGGTCGTCAGCTTTAGTTCATCGCGGTCGGGACTGTGAAGCCAATAAAGATTGGTGCTGAACTTGTCTTGAGGTGTTCTGACCGCAAGTTTGCCCTGCATCTCCCACGCGTCAGCCTGCTGCACTTTGTTAACAGAGACGGGAACCAGGTTGTCTGGTATGGTAGTTGAGCAACCGCTGACAAAAAGAGTGCCCAGAATCACCCATAGATAAGTGTTTTTTGTGATGCGTCTCAAATTATTCATCTATTACTGATATAAAAGAGCCCTTATGATACGAGGGGTTGAATGATTTACCAATGCCCATATGCAAAAATATAAATTTATACAATGCTCAATGTCGTTAATGCGTGACATAACTATATATGAATAGTTAAAAAAGTGATGCTAATTGAAAAAATGGGTAAGAACAGAGATTATTATTCGGTTTTGTTAAGCGTATTCTGTTTTTAACAATACCAATTCAGTAGAATGGCACCAATAAATGAGATGCCCAAGAGTCCAGAACGAGTCAAATGAGCCTTGTAGCAATCGGAATTAACCATAAAACGGCCACGGTCGACCTGCGAGAAAAAGTCGCATTCGGCCCAGATAAAATTCATGATGCCATGAAGAGTCTAGCTGCTAGCACTCAATCTGGCGAAGCCGTCATCATTTCCACCTGTAACCGTACAGAACTTTACTGTAACAACAGTGAAGCCGCTGACGTGGTTGCATGGCTGGAAGATTATCATCAACTTTCCCACGAAGACGTTGAGCCTTGTCTATACCAATATAATGGTCAGGAAGCGGTCAAACATTTGATGCGCGTATCTGCTGGACTCGATTCACTAATTTTAGGCGAACCGCAAATTCTCGGTCAGGTAAAGCAGTCTTTTGTGAAAGCAAAAGAGGCGGGTACCGTTGCGACGACTATGGATAGGTTGTTTCAAAACACCTTTTCAGTGGCTAAAAAAATTCGTACCGAAACCGAGATTGGCGCCGCTGCCGTCTCTGTAGCATTCGCTGCTGTCAGCATGGCCAAGCATATTTTCTCATCACTCAGTACGACTCAGGTATTATTAGTCGGTGCGGGTGAGACAATTGAGCTTGTTGCGCGTCACCTAAAAGACAATGGTGTTAAAGCCATGGTGGTTGCAAACCGTACTGTTTCACGTGCGGAAGCTATGTGCGAAGAGTTCGGTGCGACAGCTATTACACTAGAACAGATTCCAGATTTTCTCCCTAAGGCCGATATCGTGATATCCTCTACGGCTAGCCCATTACCAATTCTTGGTAAAGGCATGGTAGAAAAAGCGCTTAAGCAGCGTCGTCATCAACCTATGTTGTTGGTTGATATAGCAGTTCCTCGAGATATCGAGGCTGAAGTTGCGGATCTAGAGGATGCATTCCTCTATACCGTGGATGACCTACAAAGCATTATTGAACAGAATATGGCGTCTCGAAGAGAAGCCGCCGAGCAAGCAGAATTAATTGCAGAAGATCAAGCTTATCAATTCATGGAATGGATCCGCTCACTAGAGTCGGTAGACAGTATCCGTGAATATCGCACCCAAAGTATGGCGATTAAAGATGAGCTGGTAGAGCGAGCGGTCAACAAGTTGGCCCAAGGTGGTAATAGTGAGCAGGTCTTACTAGAGCTAGCCAATAAGCTTACCAACAAACTGATCCATGCGCCGACACAAGCGCTTACCGCTGCGAGTCGACAAGGGGACCTGAATTCTCTTGGACAATTAAGAGCTGTGCTTGGACTAGATAAAGACTAAGGTTAGCGTTTTAATGAAGGACAGTGTGATTCGTAAGCTTGAAGGCTTACTTGAACGTAATGAAGAAGTGTTGGCGTTACTGAGCGATGCAAGCATTATTGCCGATCAGGAGCGTTTTCGCGCCTTGTCTAAAGAGTATTCTCAACTTGAAGATGTGGTAAAGACCTTTAAGTCTTACCAACAAGCCGAAGAAGACTTTGAGTCGGCTAAAGAGATGATGGAAGAGGATGATCCAGAGCTTAAAGAGATGGCTCAGGAAGAGTATAAAGCCGCTAAAGAAGCTATCGCTGCACTTGAGGCCGAACTACAGATCCTATTACTTCCAAAAGATCCAAACGATGACAATAACTGCTTTATCGAAATCCGCGCGGGTGCGGGTGGTGATGAGGCGGCGATTTTTGCCGGTGATCTATTCCGCATGTACAGCAAATACGCCGAAAGTAAGCGTTGGCAAATTGAAGTCATGAACACCAACGAAGGTGAGCATGGCGGCTTTAAAGAAGTGATTGCTAAGATCAGCGGTGAAGGCGTTTACGGTAGACTGAAATTCGAGTCAGGTGGCCACCGTGTACAACGTGTACCAGAAACTGAATCTCAAGGCCGTGTACATACCTCGGCTTGTACTGTGATTGTACTACCTGAGATTCCAGAAGCAGAAGCGATTGAGATCAACAAGGCTGACTTGAAGGTCGATACTTTCCGCGCATCTGGTGCCGGTGGTCAGCACGTTAACAAAACCGACTCGGCTATTCGTATTACCCATATTCCAACGGGTATCGTGGTTGAGTGTCAAGATCAGCGTTCACAGCATAAGAACCGTGCTCAAGCCATGAGTGTTCTGTCTGCACGTATTCAAGCGGTAGAAGACGAGAAGCGTCGCAGCGCTGAAGAAAGCACACGTCGTAACTTGGTAACCAGTGGTGATCGTTCGGAGCGTATCCGTACTTATAACTTCCCGCAAGGCCGAGTGAGTGAGCACAGAATTAACTTAACCTTATATCGCTTAGGTGAGTTTATGGAAGGGGATATCGATGTGGTTATCGAGCCTTTAATCCAAGAAAACCAAGCGGATATGCTTGCAGCGCTGGGTGAAGCTTAAACCTTTGCAAACTCATTGTGCTACAGATGAATAAGGATATTCCTTGCAATTAACTATCTCAGGGGCGCTTAAGTGGGCCTCTTCTCAGCTTGAAAGTATTTCAGACTCGGCATCTCTTGATGCCGAGGTCATGCTGCTTCATGTGATCAACAAGCCGCGCAGCTATCTGTACACTTGGCCCGATAGAAGCTTAGAACCCGAGCAGGTTTTTGAGTTTAAGCAGATGTTAGCCAAGCGTTTACGTGGTAATCCTATTGCACATATTGTGGGTGAAAGGGAGTTTTGGTCGCTGCCTTTTAGGGTCAACCCGACCACACTCATTCCTCGTCCCGATACCGAAATCCTAGTTGAGACGGCGCTGAATCTGCCTTTGGCTGATAATGCCAAGGTGCTCGATTTGGGCACGGGGACAGGGGCTATCGCACTGTCATTAGCCCATGAGCGTAGTGAGTGGCAAGTTTGTGCGATTGATAAAGTTGAAGATGCGGTGGCGTTAGCTAAAGAAAACCGTACCAACTTAAAGCTTGAGCAAGTCGATGTGTTTCAAAGCGATTGGTTCGATGCTGTTGAGTGTTATGATTTTAACTTGATTGTGTCTAACCCGCCCTATATCGATGAGGAAGATGAACATCTTTCTCAAGGCGATGTCAGATTTGAGCCTGCCAGCGCATTAACGGCGCCACAGCGAGGCTTTGCCGATCTGTTTTATATTGCAGAGTCGGCTCGCGATTACTTAGCACCGGGTGGTTACTTGTTACTCGAGCATGGTTATCAGCAAGCTATCGAGTTAAGAGAGAAGTTAATTGAGCTGGGCTATGAAAACGTGGCGACGGTTCGTGACTTTGGTAGTAACGACCGCTGCACACTAGGACGTTGGCCTAGGTAGTATGTTGTTGCGAATTAAACAAAAGGCACTATTGTTAGTGCCTTTTTTGTTTCTAGCCCAGAAGAGATCTCTGCAAGTACTGGTCTTTACTAGGACGAACATGTAAGAGGGTTATGAGAGCTGTTTTACCATAAAATATTTACACCCTGTTTTGGGATAGGCCTGTTGGGTCCACTTCAATTGGTAACCTCTTGCCTCATAAAATGGCTTAGCCTGGAAGTTGAGCGTATCTAAAATTGCTGATTGGCAACCACGAGCCTTGGCGATAGTCTCTGCCTCGGTAAGCAGTTGGTGACCGACTTGCTGTCCTCGTAGGCTTTCAGCGACCCACAGGTTGTCTATCATAAGCCAGTTGCCAAAGGTTCTACCTGAAAATCCTGCGACAAGTTGGCCATTATCGTCTTCAAGCTTTAGCCCTAGAGGTAGCCTTTCTGATACTTCCCAGTGTTGCCAGTTAAACTCCGCAATTTTCTGTTTAATGACATCGGCAAATTCATCACTGTCGTCTTGGGTAAACTGCATATCTAAGCTCATTATTTGTGTCTCTTCTTTATTATTAGGCCCAAATAACACCATAAGGTAAAACTTGGTACAAGCATGCTTGCAATAAATCGCAGCAATACTCGCTTTGGTTAAACTTTGTGCGTTTCTTCCTGTTGCGCGGCGGTATATTGGTTATGGGTTAATGTATGGGGTACACTAGCCGCCTTTATCGGCTAATAGATTTTTATCATGGAAACTTTTTACGGTTTATACCCAGTGTTTAAGCATCTTCATATGACGCTTATCGTAGCTAGCGTATTGTTTTTTTTAGTGCGTTTTGTCATGCATCTACGCCAGTCGCCAGTTTTGGAAAAAAAGGTTATTAAGATCGCTCCCCATGTTATTGATACTTTCTTGCTGATTTCAGGATTAATCTTGTGCTTTTCAATCAAGCAGTATCCATTTGTCGACCCTTGGATGACTGAAAAACTTGGTGCCGTTGCGGCATATATCCTGTTAGCGACTATTGCGCTCAAAGCCGATCGTAATAAATTATTTAAAGTGTTTGCTGCATTAGGCGCGATTGGTTGGGTGGTGTATGCCGCTAAGCTGGCGATGTTTAAACAAGCAGTATTATTAGGTTAATGACAGATTTGAAACTTCACGACTCGATTCAACTTCCAGAAACAGCCTTAGAAATTGCTGAACATCTTGGTTTTTCAAAGGTTAAAAACGCTAATTGGGCTTGGCTCGAATTAGCCGGTTCAGTATTGAGCTTTTATGTTGTTGATAGGCATGCTCGCTTGCAAGGGCTTCTTAACTGGTTTTACAACGACTTAGGCTTCTGTCCGCGAGAGGCGTATTATAGCGTCGAAGCGGCTGACTTAGGTAAGTGTCTAACCTCAAAGCAGGGAAATAGTACAACGCTCGCAACCGTATTGATGTTGCTGGCCAAGCAACTAGACCTGAGCTTGGAGTTATTGTTATTACCAGGGCATACCGTACTTTGTAGCCGAATTGATGATGAAGTTCGCTACATCGACCCACTAACTGGGGCTGAGTTGACTAAACATCAGTTGCATGTTTTTGTGCGTGGTGAACTCGGTAATGCAGCTAAGTTTAAGCCTAGCTACTTAAAGCCTGCGAGCATTAAGCGCATCATTTCTCGTATGTTACATGAGATGAAAGCGGGTAGCATTGTTGGCCATAACTTCGAACCTGCAATGGAGTGTTGCAACTTGCTACTTCAATGGCATGGCGATGATTTAAATCTTAATCGAGAGCGCGCTTTCATTGCTCAACAGCTTGGGTGTATCAGTGTTGCAACTGCAGATTTAACGCATTTTGTGGAAAATAGTCCACATGATCCGGTGATTGAACTGGTGAAGATGCAGTTAAAAGAACTTAAAGAGGAAGTCGAAACTTTCCACTAACGTAAAGCAATAGGGCCGTATAGGCCCTTTTGTGTTGATAGTGTTGTTTGATCGTCGATAGAAATAAAAAGGCGCAGCCACATAGCGATGGCAATAAAAGCGTCAACATAGAAAGTGTTACACCAACAAATTGAAGTAAAAAAATAATAAGTAGGCAAATGACTGCCAATATCAAGGGGATAGAGTTCATGAGTAGTACGGATTCAGTGACTAGTGCACTGGTGACGAATGATGCCACCGCATTAGGTATTCTAGCTGTAGTGCTAGGTTTTGTGTTTTACACCAGTAATAGTAGTCATCCATTTTGGAAGAAGTTTTATACTTTCGTTCCTGCATTGTTGATGTGCTATTTCTTACCTTCTTTGTTAAACACATTTAATATTATCGATGGTAATACTTCGCAACTTTATTTTGTTGCATCGCGTTACCTACTACCTGCATGTTTAGTGTTACTGATTTTGAGTGTCGACCTAAAGGCCATTTTATCTCTAGGCCCTAAGGCCATTGTGATGTTCCTGACCGGAACAGTGGGTATTGTGATTGGTGGGCCGATTGCATTGCTTATCGTTTCGGCGATTAACCCGGAGATACTCAATGTTACCGGCCCAGATGCTGTGTGGCGCGGTATGACAACTCTTGCTGGTAGTTGGATTGGCGGCGGAGCCAATCAGGCTGCGATGAAAGAAATTTACGATGTCGGCGGTGATATTTTCTCCATCATGGTGACGGTGGACGTTATCGTGGCAAATATCTGGATGGCAGTGCTGCTGTTTATGGCATCAAAGGCTAAGCAAATAGACGCTAAAACAGGCGCAGACACGACAGCACTTGAAGCATTGAAGGATAAAGTTGAGAAGTATCACGCCGAGAATGCACGAATTCCAAGCTTGAGCGACTTGATGATGATTGTTGCAATCGGCTTTGGTGTTACAGGCTTTGCTCATATCATCGCTGATTTATTAGGACCATTTTTTGAAACTAACTATCCGTGGACTCGAGATTACAGCTTAACCTCTAAGTTCTTCTGGTTAATTGTTACTGTGACAACAATAGGCTTAATCTTGTCGTTTACACGGGTACGACATATCGAGGCGGCAGGTGCGTCTAAGGTCGCATCGGCATTTTTATATATCCTAGTGGCAACCATTGGTTTGCATATGGATGTCTCGAAGTTAGCAGACCCTGACAACCTTTGGTACTTTGCCATTGGTATGATCTGGATGCTAGTGCACGCAAGCTTTATGCTGATCGTAGCCAAGCTGATTAAAGCGCCACTGTTTTATATGGCGGTAGGCAGTCAAGCTAACGTCGGAGGGGCGGCATCAGCACCTGTTGTTGCAGCTGCATTCCACCCGGCATTAGCACCTGTAGGTGTGTTACTTGCAGTATTAGGCTATGCTTTAGGCACCTATATGGCGTGGATTTGTGGCCAAATTTTACAAGTTGTAGCCAGTTAAGGTTGCAACCAAAGCCTATTTGATTAATGCCAAGGCACAGGCCTTGGCTCACGAAGAGAGAAGAGATTGATGAGCAATAAAATCATTAGTTTAGGTTCGATTGAGATCGCAAATGATAAGCCTTTTGTGTTGTTTGGCGGTATGAACGTACTTGAGTCACGTGACTTGGCAATGCAAATTGCTGAAACCTATGCTGAAGTTACCCAAAAGCTAGGGATCCCTTACGTGTTTAAGGCCTCTTTTGATAAGGCTAACCGCTCATCTGTTAACTCTTACCGTGGCCCAGGCATGGAAGAGGGCTTGAAGATCTTCGAAGAGATCAAATCTACCTTCAATCTACCATTGATCACCGATGTACATGAGGTTCACCAGTGTGCACCTGTTGCAGAAGTGGTTGATGTGATTCAGTTGCCAGCATTCCTCGCTCGTCAAACCGATCTCGTTGTGGCTATGGCAAAGACTGGCGCCATCATTAACGTGAAAAAGCCGCAGTTCTTAGCACCACATGAGATGCGTCATATCATCACTAAGTTTAATGAAGCGGGTAATGATGAAATCATGCTATGTGAGCGTGGCTCAAGCTTTGGTTACAACAACCTTGTTGTAGATATGCTTGGTATGGATGAGATGAAGCAAACGGGTTACCCAGTGATCTTCGATGCGACTCACGCGCTGCAGCGTCCAGGTGGACGTGCGGATAGTGCTGGTGGACGCCGTGCTCAAGCAACAGAGCTTGCCCGTAGTGGTATGGCTCTTGGCTTAGCTGGCTTGTTTATCGAAGCACATCCAGATCCTGATAACGCTAAGTGTGACGGCCCATGTGCGCTACCTCTACACCAGCTAGAGAACTACTTAACGCAGATGAAGGCGATTGACGATTTGGTCAAATCTTTTGAACCAATCGACACAAGCAAGTAATAATCAAGTGTAATAAACCGTTTTAGGTTTATTAAACAATATAAAACCCTGCATTGAGTCAGGGTTTTATTGTTTTGATCCATGTAAATTAAGCTTCGATACAGATTAGACATTTATTCTAGTAGGTTATAAAAAGACACGTGATTAAGATGTCATCGTTCTAGGCATGCTTTAAACGTGAAAGAACATAATAAATAGGTTGAATGATGAAAGCAGACAAACACGCGCTTCCTGATGAAGGGCCGAAAGGAATGTTAGGTAAAGCGTTAGACAGCATTGAACGGGTTGGTAATAAGTTACCTGATCCGGCAATGTTATTTTTAATACTCATGTTTGCAGTGTGGGCACTATCAGCATTGCTATCGGGGGTGAGCTTTGAAGCTATCGACCCGACGACTAATTCTCCAATTGTGGTTCATAATCTGTTAACCGCTGAAGCGCTAACTAAGTTCTTAACCTCGATGGTAACAACTTTTACTGCATTCGCTCCTTTAGGTGTCGTGTTGGTTGCCATGTTGGGTGTTGGCGTCGCTGAGCATTCAGGCTTTATTAACACTGCGCTAAAACGCATGCTAAAAATCACCCCAGCGAAATTTTTAACTCCTGCGGTTGTGTTGGTCGGTATCATCTCTCACACCGCAACCGATGCTGGTTACGTGGTGGTGATTCCGCTTGCTGGTGTGATTTTCTTCACCGTTGGCCGTCATCCTCTGGCGGGTATCGCGGCGGCATTTGCGGGTGTATCTGGTGGCTTTTGTGCCAACTTTATCCCGTCAGGAATTGACCCATTACTGCAAAGCTTTACCCAAGCTGCAGCACAAATTGTTGACCCGACTATCGAAGTAAACCCTCTGAACAACTGGTTCTTCGCGGCCTCTTCTTGTATCCCTATTACCTTAGTTATCTGGTATCTGACCGATAAAGTATTGGAGCCACGCTTAAACCGCACTCATAAGGTTAAGCGTGAAGAAGTAGACCTTCCTGCGATGGAAGAGGAAAAACCGTCTGAAGTTAAAGCGTTCCGTGTGGCAACCTTAGTGATGGTGGTAGCAATTGCAGCCTTCTTCTCTTTAACTGTGCCTGAAACGTCCACATTACGCGATGCGAACGGTTCATTGACGAGTTTTAAAGCGCCTTTGATGCAGTCAATTGTGCCGCTAATC
Source organism: Shewanella schlegeliana (assembly GCF_016765635.1). Lineage (GTDB taxonomy): Bacteria > Pseudomonadota > Gammaproteobacteria > Enterobacterales > Shewanellaceae > Shewanella > Shewanella schlegeliana. The sequence continues at coordinate 346,068 of NZ_JAESVD010000005.1, read as the reverse complement.
TTTATCTTCTTTATGCTACCAGGCCTAGTATACGGGTATATGACTGGTGCGTTTAAGACATCGGCTGATGTTGTGCAGGCGATGTCTAAATCGATGAGCGGTATGTCGCACTACATCGTGATGGCCTTTTTCTGTGCTCAGTTTGTGGCAGCATTCTCAGCATCTAACCTTGGTGCTTTGATTGCGGTTGAAGGTGCTGGTGGTCTTAAAGCACTGAACTTACCTGCGGAAATTACCGTTGTGGGTATGATTATTCTAGTGGGTTTTGTGAACCTATTTGTGGGGTCATCATCTGCTAAGTGGGCATTGATTGGCCCTGTTCTTGTGCCTATGTTAATGCAGCTTAATATCAGCCCTGATCTGTCTCAAGCGGCATATCGCGTTGGTGATTCAAGCTCAAATATTATTACACCACTGATGCCTTACTTCCCGTTAGTGGTGGTTTACTGCCAGCGCTATGTGAAGAATATCGGTATCGGTACGCTGATCTCTATGATGCTGCCATTTAGCTTGGCACTACTGTCGATATGGAGTGTGTGGTTACTAGCCTACTGGGCGTTAGGTTTCCCATTAGGGCTCGGTGCTAGCTACACCTACGGGCTCTAGCCTCTAGCTTTTAGCGAGAAAATTTCCATGATGAAAAAGGGCAGCGTATAGACGCTGCCCTTTTTATTCTTGCTCATCACTTGTGACTGTTTCACATTATCACCAAGAGTTATTTTCAGTATTGTCCGTTTGTTCACCGCCAGTTTGTTTCTACAGGCATAATAGCGTTTTTAATTTTGGCACTTACCTCCATGGCATGGATCTTATTTACTCTTCTAGCTGCCTCGATGCAGGCTTGGCGCAATGCCTTTCAAAGTCAGCTAAGTAGAGAGGTTAATATTGCAGGCGTCACCCTAGCGCGGTTTATCTGGGCTACGCCGATAGCGATTATCTATTTGGTAGCGCTTTATATTTGGCAACCAGTAGGCTTACCGTATATCACGCTCAAATTTAGCGTTTATGTGCTTGGTGCCGCGGCGGTGCAGATTCTTGCAACGGCTTTGATGGTCAAGCTATTCAAAATGAATAACTTTGCAGTGGGGGCCGGCCTAGCTAAGAGTGAAGCTTTAGTGGCTGCGATTCTTGGGGTACTGTTTTTTGGTACTCATCTGTCACTGCTTGGTTGGATTGGTGTGTTTGTCGGCAGTATTGCCGTGTTTATGATGAGCTGCAAGCAAGGAATTAAACAACTCTCCTTATCGACGGTTTTACTCGGGCTCGCTTGCGGTACAGCTTTTGCTTTGACCTCTCTTTGGGTAAGAGAGGCCAGCCTTAACCTAGACCTGCCCTTTCCCCATCGCGCAGCATGGGTATTGCTGTTAGTTATTTCGATACAGACAACGATGCTGTTGATTTACGCCTATGTCATAGACAAGAACACCATAGATGGATTACTGCAAAGGCCAAAGCTGACGCTGCTTACCAGTAGTGCGAGTTGTCTAGGCTCAATAGGTTGGTTTAGTGCCATGTCATTGCAAGCAGTGCCTTATGTTAAGACGCTTGGTCAGGTAGAGGTGTTCTTCACCTTGCTTATCGCCACATTCTGGCTCAAAGACAAGGTGAAAATTAAAGATATGCTAGGGCTGGTTCTGATTGCCGTTGCCGCTATCTTAGTAATGTGGAGTTAGCTAGCGTAGGTCTGAATATCAACGAATTTTTTTAGAAGGGCTGCCTGAAGGATCAGAATTGAAGGGGTTTTTCACAACACTCTTGCAACTGAGCCTGATCGCTATTTGAGCGCTCAGTACGCCTAAGGTTGCGCCTGCGAGCAGGTCTCCGAGGAAGTGATAATTCTGCCCTAACTGTCCAGCAATAGCCCCGAGCATAGCCAATAGCCACAAACCATAGAGTTTGGGAAAGCGCCACCAAAAAACAGTGACCAACGCAAAAGTGAACAGTGCGTGACCAGAGGGGAAGGAGTTATAGGCAGCGCCTATGGCAAAAGGATGGAACCTCTCTACGCCGTTGTGGATCCAAGAGAGATTGCTGCTGGTATCTGTGTAGATCCAAGTTTCTGGCCAGGTGCGACCAAATATAAATTTAGCGCCGACTCTGGCGATGCTGGCAATAAGTAAGGTTATTAACAGTGCTCGCGCCATAGAGGCAAGCTTGTTACGCCAGACGGAATTAATGCAAGCAAGAATGATGACGGCAGAGAGGCTTTCGAACAGCAAAGGCATCTGGCTGAGCGGTTTAAAGATGGCACTGGCATCAACATTGTGGTGTAGCCAAGTTGATAGTGGGCGGTCTAAAAACAGCACGCTAAAAACAGTGCAGCTAATTGCCCCTAGATATAACCATACACAGTTGCGTAAAGCACATGCTTGGCGTTGGGATAAAGCTGGGCTGTCTGTCGATGCTGACTGCTTATCTGTTTGATTCATTCAAATGGTGACTCTAACTGGATTGCTGAAGCGGTATGGGTACCTAGTCTTAATTACAAGTTTATCTTAATACCTTATTAACTTGGTTACTAAGTTAACTAATTCTCTTAGAAATGCATAGTAAAGCAAGAGTGACTATTCTAGCCTCAACATCTTGTGGAGGACTTAGCATGAACAGAACAATCATTGCGGTATCGCTAGCTTTATCTTCGTTATTCACTGCGGGAGCACAGGCTGAAATTATTCAGCATACAGACCAAATTGCAGAAGTTAAGTTTGAGGGTTCAAGCTATGAGTTGGGCAAGCATGTTGGTGAGGTTGCCAAAGCTCAGATCTTAGATGGGATTGACCGATTTGATCAAACCCTTGGCGTTATGTTACCGGGCCTCAATGTTATCGCTTTGTCTAAGTCATTTGATGCTCAAGATGTGTTTGGTAAGCTTCAAGCAAGCTCACCCGATGCTGCGGCTTATATTCAAGGTCTGTCCGAGTCACTTAATCGCTCTCCTAATTTATTGCTTGCTGTTGGCATGTCCGATGAAGCGATTCTAGAGTCTCAGCGTTCAGGTGGTATGGGGTTCTTGCAAGCTGAAAAGCCATCACATGATCCGGCAGCTCCTGCTAAATGCACCGTGATGGGGATGTCAGATCAAGAGGGACGTGCATGGGGTCAGGCTAATTTTGACTATATGGGGATTAACTATGAAGGTCTGATAGTGTTAAATCACATCGATTCTGATGGGAAAACTCGAGTTATTCAGACATGGGCCGGATTAATTCCTTATGGCGGTATTGCTAAAGGTGGCCAAGCCATGTTGATGAACACCATGGCCGATGAAGGCACTGCCCGTGAAAAAGCCGATGGCGAGATCTTAACGGCTAATGCAACGCCATCATATTATCTCAGCTGGGAAGCCTATAATATTGAGCAGCCTAGCGATTTGATCTCTGTGTTTAATGCTTATGATGAATACACGGCATTTTTCACTTACACAGTAGTCGATAGCGATAAGCCTGTTTTGAATATCGAAAATAACTTTGGTGGCAGCAACGGCGGTAAAGTGAGTTACTCATATGCCGATAAGAAAGTGCATGCTAACCACTCTTTGTATCAGGCTAAAAAATTCGTTGATGATACCTTTGCCGCTAAGTCTTTAGCGCGTCAGGCGGCAGCAGAAGCATTTATGCAAAAAGCTACGGTGGATACAAGCAAGGCACAATCTCAACACTTTGCCGAGACATCTGTGCTTTGGAAAGGGCGAGGCGAGATGATGGGAACAGTGACCTCGACCCGTTTTGATGTTCATGGCGATAAGGTTGATATGTACATAAAAACCGATGATGCTCATCCAGAGGTCCATATAAAGAATTATTAAACCTCGATATTCATATCAATGTTTATACCAATACCAATAGCAATAAAGGAGCCTAGGGCTCCTTTATTGCTATTGGTAAGCGGCTTATTAAAGTGTGTTATTTTCTTCTTGATGCTTTCATCGCGATAGAGATGCAGACAGCTGCACCGCCCCAGGTGATGAGTAAAGCGAATATCATCATTATCATTGCACCGGTACTCATGCTTCAGGCTCCTTTGAATGGTTGCCAGAAATGACGCTGATAAAGATGGCGAAAAATAGCATGCTGGCCACTAATCCCCAACCGAGAAATAACTGATCCACTATCGGATAGTCACCATAGCCATTGGCCAGTGTATTGATAAGGTTCTTAACCAGAATGATTGCTAGCATGATTGGACAGATAAAGCGCAAGCAGATCTCTGCCCACTTACCGATACTAAACTCACTACATCGGTTGGCGTAGTCGCGAATATCGGCAATCCTAAATAGCCAAGCGAGAATAACCAATTATATTAGGCAACTAGAGAGTAGGGCGATGTTATTTATGAAGTAATCGATAAGATCGAGCAGTAATAACCCGCCATTGCTCGAAAAAGCCATGGAGAGAATAAACCCCGTTCCGCACACCAGCAGTGCGGCTTTTTTTCGCGATATCGACAGTTTATCGATTACTGCTGAGACTACCGCTTCGATAATCGAGATATGTGAGCTAATTCCTGCCACCACTAGGGCTAAGAAGAATAGCGGACCCAGGATATAGGGGGCGGGGAGTAAATTGATGGCGGCAGGTATGGTAACAAAGGCCAGCCCTACACCAGATGACACCACATCTGTGATGGGTTTTGCTTGCTCTTCGGACATATAGCCGAGAACGGAGAAGATCATAATACCGCCTAAGATAGAGAAACCGCAGTTGATAAGCACTGTCATAAAGGCATTGTTATTAATATCGGATTTTTCAGGCAGATAGCTGGAGTACGCCAACATAATCGCAAAGCCGACACTTAAGGTGAAAAATATCTGACCATAGGCCGCAGACCAAACTCTTGCATCTAAAATCATGCTGAAATCGGGTCTAAATAGGTAGTTGAGGCCCTCTAAGGCACCGGGCAGAAAAATAATACGTGCAATAAATAGCAGCACCATGATGAACAGTAGCGGCATCATTATCTTGCTAGCACGCTCAATACCGCCTTTAACGCCGCTATACACCGCCAAAGTGGTAATGCTCCAAGCAATCGCCATTGGGATAGCAATATGAAACTGTATTGAGCCTAGCTTGGTTGGAGAGTTATCGCCTAATTGCAGATACTCATTGAAGAAGAAGGCATTGGTATCTGTTCCCCAGCTTTGGGATATAGAAAAAGTGAAGTAGGAGATAGCCCAGCCAATAATTGCAACATAATAGATTGCTATTACTGCGGCGATAAACACTTGGAACCAACCTAACCACTCTAACCTAAAGCCGAGTGATTTACCGAGTTGGGCGAAGATCTTAGGCGCCGCGCCGCGGTACTTATGGCCGAGGCTGAACTCCATTATCATAAAGGGGATGCCTGCTGTAAGCATGGCAAACAGATAGGGGATAAAGAAGGCGCCGCCACCATTTTCGTAGGCCATATAGGGGAAACGCCATATATTCCCCAGGCCAATTGCCGAGCCTACAGCCGCGAGAATAAAGCCTGTCCTTGAGTTCCATTGCTCTCTTTGCATTGAGTGCGCCTGTATTATTTCCTATTACACGATTGTAAATAGGACTAACAGAACTAATTTTAGTCACAATTGAAGAACTTGCTTGAGGTTTTTACTTTATGAAATGCTTAATTTTAATGATAAAGGCAATAGGTTAAAGATGTATGGCTCGCCAGACTTGCGATACAACAAGACTAATAAGAGTATTTCGCTTCTAGCTGCTTTATCTGCTCGACAAGCCGCAGGTTAAAAGGGGCTGAGATTTGGTGGGTTTGGGCTCGTTTCAGAACGAAGCCATTAATCGCATCTATCTCAGTTTGCCTTTGATGGTAGACATCTTGATGCATGGAGGAGAAGTTTTGTGCGGTGAGCTCGATAACTTGATAAACACGCTCAATTAAAAGCGCTAACTCTAGTTTGAGGCCATCTGCTGCGGCAACTTCAACGAGCTCTTTGACCGCTTTGTGGATTGTATCTCGATATTCAATCTTGGCTAGTTCGCCATTAGGGCAATCATGAATCGCCGTTAAGGGGTTTATCGCCACATTGATAGCCAGCTTTTGCCAAAGCAGCGGTAAGATATCGCTATGCCATGTACTTCGGTCAATATTACTGAGTAATAATGTCTTAAGTTCTTCACTCAGCTCGGCCCCAATAAATGCCCCAAGCTGAGTTAGCCCCGCTCCCGTCTGTTTTACATGGTACCTGTCTATTCTGAACGCGCCTTGTGAGGTAGTGCCTAGGCTTAAGCTGCGACTATCAAGGTCTGGCTGAACCTCTAGATGTGGTCCCATGCCATTATGCAGCAGCAGAATATGGGCATCTGCGGACAGGTAGGGCAGTACCGAATTAAGTGCTGCTTTGACTTGATATGCCTTAACACAGACTAGCAGTAGCTCGGTATTGGCAAGTTCATGAGCGTAATCTTTAAGGCCGACAAACTTGGCGTGGCGAGTGATTTGCTGGCCATCAAGTGTGGTAAATTTAAGTGGGGTAACAGCAGAATCAGTCTCTTTACTGATAAAGTTTAGTCGTGAAGCCGTTTGCTGATTAGCCTCAGCAAGCTGATGGAAGATGAGCTGGCCTATAGCACCAGCGCCTAATATTGTTATCTGCTTAGGGCTTACCGGGGTCGATGGTCTTGAAGGCATGTTAGGTTACTGGATGTCTGGTTCAGTGAGCTTAGCTGTTTTGAAGTAGCGGCAATAAAGCCAATGAGTAAAATAGAACAATGAAATACCGACCATGTCGGCAATAAAGTCGGCAAAAGAGGCGCTACGATAAGAGAGCTGGGATTGTACGACTTCGATAAATACGGCATAGCCCGCTAAAATGACGGCTAGAACGTACCACTTAGGTTTAAAGGCCAGATAGGTCAGGTAAGATAAAATGAAGAAGCTACCAAGGTGACCAATTTTATCTAAGTTAGGGATCCCTGTGGGGTAGCTAGGTTTTGAAAAAACCAAGTAACTCACCAGAATAAGCATTATAGCCAGTGCCCATTTAAAAATTGTTTGTCTGTTTATCACGTCGTATTCATCAGGGTTATTTGTTTCAATCATAAGAAAACCCGACAGTAAAGTCATCAATAACCCACAATTTCCTATGCTTTAATGGTTTATTTGTTTCAAGTTCACAGGCTCTGTGCGTAAAATATGGCTACAGCAAATTTTTAAGGACCAAACTTATGCCTTCAATGGATATTGTTTCAGAAGTAAATGAAGTTGAACTGCGTAATGCGGTTGATAATTCAGTTCGCGAATTGAAAGGTCGCTTTGACTTTCGCGGCAAAGAAGCCAGCATCGAATATAAAGATCATGTTGTCACCTTGACTGCAGAAGATGACTTTCAGTGTCGTCAACTGGTCGATATTTTACGTATGCAGATGAGTAAGCGTGATGTCGATCCTAAGTCGATGGATGTCGATGAAAAGGCGGTACATAGCGGTAAGACTTTCTCTTTAAAAGTGAAGTTTAAAGAAGGTATCGAAACTCTAGTCGCCAAAAAGTTAGTTAAGATAATTAAAGACAGCAAGCTGAAAGTACAATCATCTATTCAAGGTGACTCAGTGCGTGTTACGGGTAAGAAGCGTGATGATCTACAGCAGGTAATGGCACTTGCTCGCGAATCTGAACTTGGACAACCATTCCAGTTTAATAACTTCAGAGACTAATCGCACTCACTATCCGCTTATAAGTAGGCGTTTGATACGTTGACCAGTGATTCATATTGATTGCTATTTAGTTAACCATCACTGAAAGCATAAAAATGCGCAGCTCAATGGCTACGCATGTTAACAAGGGCTTGGGCTTAGTTAATCACTAAGTGCCGAGCTCTTTTTGTTTGTCTTGTTCAACAGAATCATTTTCGCTTTGTTCACTCAAGCTTGGATTAGGCGCATATTTCTGCACCAGTATAATAAGCCCAAGTACCGGGAAGCCAATTAAGCTGGCGGCGATAAAGAAGCTGACATAATCATAGGCATCGATATAAGCACCGGAGAAGCCTGCCACAAACTTAGGGAAAAGCAGCATAATCGATGACAGCAGGGCATATTGCGTCGCACTGTAGCCACTGCTGGTTAAGCTCGATAGGTAGGCAATAAAGGCTGCAGTGGCGATACCCGCACTGAAGTTATCCACCGAAATGGCGAAAGTGAGGAAGCTGACGTTATAGCCAATCATAGCTTGATAGGCAAAAAGCAGATTCGTCACCGCGACCAAGAGTGCACCTAAGAACAATATCTTCATGGTGCCATAGCGGGCAATGAGTAGTCCGCCTGCTCCTGCGCCAACCAAAGTCATTATCAGACCATAGATCTTACTCAATGTGGCGATTTCAGTTTTCGAAAATCCCATATCCACATAAAACACATTAGCCATGATCCCCATTACGATATCAGAGATGCGGTAACAGGAGATCAGTATTAGGATGAGGATTGCGCTGCGACCATAACGCTTAAAGAAGTCAATAAAAGGCAGTACGCTCGCGGTATAGAGCCAAGATAAACTGGCGGCGACAACCTTGGGGTAACGTGCGGCAAATTTAACTTTTAGTTCGGCCTCTTTTTCATCGACCTCTTTAGTTTCAACGGCGGGCTCGGTGCTAAACAGCGTGGTTAAAATGCCGATAGACATGAGACCTGCCATGACTAAATACGCTGTTTGCCATGACATTAAGCTGTAGCTTTCGCTGTTAGGCTCTATCCATGCAGCTATTGTAAGTGCACCAGCTGTCGCGACAATCATGGCGCTTCGATAGCCCACTTGATAGGCGGCAGCCAGTGCGGCCTGCATTTTCACCGGCGCCGACTCAATTCGAAATGCATCGATAACAATATCTTGGGTGGCAGAGGCAAAGGCAACCATTAAGGCAAATAGGGCTAGCCTTTCGAGATCGGCAAGGGGATCACTTTGACTCATGCCGATAATTGCGGCGACGAGCAGTAGCTGGGCGAACATCATCCAACCGCGCCTGCGTCCTAACAGCCGAGTGAATATTGGCAGTGACATCCGATCCACAAGGGGGGACCAAGCCCACTTAAAGCCATAAGCGAGTGCTATCCAGCTAAAGTAACCGATGGCAGTACGATCAACTCCTGCTTCACGTAACCAGAATGATAGGGTGGAAAAAACCAGCATCAGGGGTAAGCCAGCCGAAAAACCGAGTAGAAGTAAGATTAATACCCTTTTATGGCAATAGATTGATGCGGCGTTTTTAAAACGCTGAAAAAAAGAGGGCACGAATGCAGAAGACATAAACAAGCTTTACTGGAATTAGTTGTCTAAATCTTACGGTTCAGCGCAGTGAGGTTCAAGGTATTTAGCCAGATTTAGCCCGTTTATACTATGAAGGCAGTAAAAAGCCCAAACCAAAAAAGTGGTCTGGGCTTTGATCGAGCTAGATTGCTCTTTAGGTGGATATTTTCTTATGGATACTAATGTGTCAGATGTTAAGGTCTAATCCCGATACAGCCTTGAGGAATTTGACCACCAATGCTGAGGTAATCACAGCAATCGTCGACCTGTTTTCGCAAAAACTGATTGCCACGAATCGCCCAACTTGGCCACCTATCAAAGGCATGTAGCAGGTGCCAAAACACACGTTCCATATCTGTTTGCGCATCACCCTGATGATTGTACATCTGCCATTCTTCTAGGGTGTCCCATAGATATAACTGGATCTCTTTGAAATCGAGCTTGTCGCTCAAAAACGCTTTTCCATAGAAAGCCAGCTGGGGCGCTTTATCGTCAATGAACTCGTTAGGTGTCACTGAGCCGCCTCCTTCTAGTTAACGCAATAAGTATAGGCAGAAGATTAGGAGTTATGCTCAAAATATTTCAAATTATTTCAAAAAAATTCAAAGTCTATATTTGCTCAATATAGACAGATTAGTTTCGAGGTAGCAAGGTCGCCTTTTTTAAAACAATATCTTGCACAGGGAAGTCTGGCCACTCTATCTGAGTATTGAATTCAGTAGGTACCAGTGACATGGCTTGCAGCACTTCCATTCCAGAGGTGACTTCACCAAAGACGGTATAGCCCCAACGACGAGAAGAGGGGTCTAACTTCTCATTATCGACCACATTAAAGTAGAACTGGCTGGTGGCCGTGTGCGGCTCGGCTTCGCGAGCCATGGCGATGGTTCCCGTGAGGTTAGACAGGCCATTACCCGACTCATTGACGATAGGCTTATCGGTCGGTCTCTCCTCTTTGTTTAAGTCTAAACCGCCCCCCTGGACCACAAAGTCGGCGATGACTCGGTGGAATAGGGTGTTGTCATAGTGCCCCTTAACCACATAGGTTAGAAAGTTATCGACAGTAATTGGTGAACGAGTTCTATCTAATTCCACCACTATTTTGCCCATAGTCGTATCGAGTTCGACTTGTGGGTAAAGGGTGTTAGGCTGAATATCCACAGCATAGGAGCATTGACTGACGGCTAACAGGGCCAATGGCGCGAATGCCTTGGCTAATTTAGTTGTTAGTTTAGTTATGTTGGTTATCCAAGTTTTCATAGTGTCCCTTTTCATGGCAAGTTGAATACAGCAAGCCTAGCCAGATATCTATTGTTGAATAAAGGTATTAAGCTCAGGATCATTGATGATATCGCGAGTCAGTTCACCCAATAGTTTATTCATCTCAAGCTCGAGAGTGGCAAAGTCTGCACTGAAAGGCCCTTTTAACAAGCCTTTTGCACGATAGCGCTTAGTGAGTTCTTGATTGGCGTTTTTAGCGATGACATTGATAATAATCTGGCTATTAGCTTCGAATCCAAATGTACCTTCATCGACATCAGTTAACAGTTGCTCTAATTGGAATTGCATATGATTGACTGAACTTGGAGCTATACGATATCCAGCTTGGGTAAAGCCATCTCTAAAGACTTGATCCATCTGTGCTCGTGGTGCCTCACTTGGACTCACCAAGCGTGCAGCTTTATCACCATCATTAAAGCGGACAATAAAGTTGGCTGAGCGGGTATCAATAGTTTCAAGTGCGACAGGAAGTTCCATTTCAGTTTGTTGAGTGATGCTCGGCACCTCAGGGTTTAAGGCTATATGAGACGGACCTTGGCTAGCACAGCCTACAAGCGAAACTGCGGTGGTAATAAGTAAAAGTAAACGTTTCATTGTCACTATAGTTTATCTAATTTTAAGTGCCATCAGCATACCAGAAGATGTTTGTGATTCCAGAGTCTGTGTTAACTTTTGCTAATTTGGCTATTGATTAGCGTTATAAAACCTAGATAGTGTCGACAACGCTATTGTAGTATTGCATCGATATAAGTTATTAACCGTGATTTGTTAAACATGTCGTGTAATACACTACTGTGTATCCAGTGCATTAAGGGATTTATATGCGTATTTTTACTGTGCTTTTTATAGGTTTATTAAGTTGTAACGCTGTTGCTGCAGAGTCTCCTCATATTTTGGGCGGAAGCGTGGGTTACGGTTTTCAAGATTTAGAACAATCTGAAAGTCACAACAGTAGTGGTGGTGATAACTTTGTTGCTGACATTTATTACCGTTACATGTGGCACGATAATTTTGGTATTGAGGCTGGATACTTTGCAGGTAGCGGCGGAGTTGCGAGTATCTTTACTGGAATTATTAGTCGAATTACCGATATTGAGTACTCAGGTTATAGAGCTGCTTTATATGGTGAGTACATGCTATCTAAAAGTAATCGTTTGTATGCAAAGTTAGGTGCTAGTGCAAATGAACTTTCTTACAATGTGGGTCGTTGGGGGAGTGACGAGGTTAACCATATAGAAACGGATGGGACCGACATATATGCTGCCGTTGGCTGGGGCCTTAGGTTTAACTCTGGGATAGGGATTAATATTGAGTATCAATATGTGCCAGTACAAATATTAGAGGTACAGAATCTTAATATTGGCGTGAGTTACCGCTTTTAATTGAGACCGGACTGGTCAATTTCGGATCCAACGGCTTTCAAAACTGCATTCAATACACAGTTTCGGAATAACAGTTTTGAATAAAAGCGCCTTTAAAGGCGCTTTTATCGTTCTAGCTTACTTAATGCTGTTACGGCTTATTGTTGCAAGGTGATTGTCTCAGTCTGGTTTTTGTAGGTTTTATCGAGCTAAGGAAAAATTGAACGGCTTTTAACCTCAGTCAATTCCAGTTAGAGTAAAAGGTGTGACGATGCTCTTGGGAACCTGATTTATGCCAGAAAATAGCCAGCCTTGGACACCAACAATCCTGACCAGTGCTGCAGCACCTAAAAGTCTGATCGATGATACTGGTTGCCCTGTTTATGGCCATTTCGATGGACCCGTCGAGCAGCTAGCCATCGATAAGTTTGCCTACTTTAATGAGATGGATAAGCCTGCATCCTCTTGGTCTAAGCATTTTGACTATAAGCAGTTTCAATTTGTCAGCATAGTAACGCCCCACTTCGTTATAGGGATGGCGATAGCCGATATTCGCTATCTTGGTAACGCATTTTGCTATCTGTATGATATTCATCGAAATAGACTTATTGAGACCCGTTGGCTAAGACCGCTTGGAATGGGCTATCAAATGTCGTCATCCCCCATGCAAGGCGTCACCAAGATAAAAGGCGCTAAGGGTAGGCTTGAGTTTGCTATTGAGCAGGGAATATGGCGAATTAAAATAGCAGCCCTAGGGATTGAGGCCGATTTAACTCTGCACCCTACAGCGCTGAGTTTACCCATGGCGATGTGTAACCCAACGGGTTATAGCGGCTGGACCTATACCCAAAAGCACAATGGCTTAAATGTTAAGGGCAGTCTGGTGATTAACCATGAACCACAGCCCCTGCAGCGTGTTACTGCCGGATATGATTTTAGCGCCGGATACATGCGCCGTGAAACCAGCTGGCGCTGGGCCAGTATTAATAGCTTAACGGAGCAGGGCAGCATTGGGCTTAACTTAGCCGCAGGGGTCAACGAGACGGGGTGCCATGAGAATGCGTTTTGGCATGATGGTGAGCGCCATCTGCTCGGCCCGGTTCATTTTGAGTTTATCCGCCAGCGAGACAGAAACGAGCCTGTGGGGCACTGGCGAGTCTATTCCGATAACGGTCAAGTAGAGCTGATTTTTACAGCGCAAAATTGTCGCCAAGAAAAGCTAAATCTCTGGCTGCTAAAGAGTAACTTTAGGCAATATCTAGGTTTCTTTGACGGTTACATAATCGATAATTTTGGAGACAAGCATCTGTTACAAGCAGTACAGGGCTTAACCGAAGATCATTTTGCGCGCTGGTAGCTCTTGAATGTGAAGTGTAAAGCCATTCACCGTCATCCATAAGCCAGCACCAATAACAAAAAGCCACCTTATTCAAAGGTGGCTTTTTAGTCGCAAAGGCTGCAATAGATTAGGCTTTAGGCTTGCCATATAGCGCGCTCTGAGGATGAGGCGCGTCGGTTTCAGTGCTTGAGTCTATCTCTGGCTCTTGAGCCTTTTTACTGATTTTTTGAGCTTGTAAAATTACAAACTTACCGTTTGATGCCACCGTGGTGCAGTTCTTAAAGATCCGCTGTAACTTGACGTGATAGGCCAAATGACGGTTACCCACAACGTGTAATATTCCACCATTCTTTAAGCGTCTAAAGGCATCTAAAAACATCTGCCATGCGATATGATCGGTAATCGCTTCACCTTGATGGAACGGTGGATTACACAAGACCAGATCTGGGCGGAACCCTTCACTCATATTGGTTAAGCAGTCATCCCAAGCAAAGGTTGCTTGTTCGCCCACAAGCGCCGGATTATCCAACTGGTTCAGTGCCCAGTTTTCTTTAGCTGACGCCACGGCCATCTCTGAGTCATCGATAAAGTGAATATAAGCCTCTGGGAATACCTGCTTAGCGTGTAGTCCCAAAATCCCGTTGCCGCAACCTAAGTCGACAATCGACTTGAAGTTACCCTTTGGCATATTATCCAGCATGATTCTGGCACCAATATCGAGTTTATTGGCGGCAAACACGTTACTGAGGTTGCTGATCTGCAGCTTAAACTCAGGTACCGACCAGATTGTAGCTTTTGGTAATGCCCGAGCCTTGCCATCGCTAATGCAGGTGATAACGCGGGTCTTCTTCCAAGTTAGGCTGGCGCTCGCCGTACCTAAATTTTTCTCGATAGTTTCTAGCAGTGATTTATTGATCGACTTTGCTTTTGCGCCAATTAACACCCGGGTGCCCGCTGGCAATACATGGGAAAGTCGGTTTAGCTGGTGGCTAAAGTAGTTGAGGTTCTTTGGTAACTTCATCAGTACCAATTCAAACCCTCGGGGGAATTCGTCACGGCTATTAACCCAAGTTACCGACTCTTGCGATAAATGGTTATGGCTGAGGTTTTGGCTGGCGCCTAATAAGCTGGTCTTGGCGTCAGTCTCAAATGTGAGCGGCCAGCTTGGGTCGATAGACAATAGCGCCGCAGACAATGCGCCGAAGCTATCGTTAACAACGGCTGTGTTTACGCTGGCTTGCTCGTTATCGATTAGGTATTTAATTAGGTGCTCATCGGCGGCGTCCCACGCCTGCAAGTTAGACTCTTGTTTGCTAGGGTAACGGAAGAGTTCGAGTTCAATACCCGATACTGAAAACTGTGTCGTCATATGCCAATAAGTACCAAATAAATTAGGGCGCATATTATCGCAGATTTCTTATAGCAGGTATATGATGGAGTAGTGATATGTTAAAGGGGGAATTTAGAGGACCAATGTGAGATTAACATTTTTGTGATGCTTATTATTAGTGAAGGACTAAATGATGCAGCAAAAGGGCTTTGATTTTGACATCAACACTGACACCAATACTGACACCAATACGAGCTCTGATTCTGATGAGCGAGCGCAATTTAATACCGCTAGTGCTGTTGGGTCTAGCCCAACAAAGCACGATTCAACATCGAACATGCCAGCCCCGCTAGAGAAGCCGCCTTACACCCTAATCAAAGGTTACCTGAATCTACAGCAGCAACAAGCGCTGATTAATGAATCGCAACATTATGAATTTACGCGGCCGCAAGTCAGCCTATTTGGAAAGAGTCATCCCATTCCCCGTAGCCAAGTTTGGTTTGCCGATGAGGGGTGTGACTACCTCTATTCCGGCCTATTTATTCAGGCGTCGCCTTGGCCCAAGTATGCCCAAAAACTCCGTTTAAAGTTGGCAAGCGATTTTGGTCTTATCGCCAATGGTGTACTGGTGAATCGATATGCAGACGGCAATGAGTCAATGGGGTGGCACAGTGATGATGAGCCAGAGATTGACTCGGGCTCAGATATTGCTTCGGTGACGCTCGGTGCGAGTCGAGACTTTTTTATTCGTCATAAAACCACTCGGCAAAAGGTGTGTTTACATCTTGATAGTGGGGACTTACTTATTATGCATTGGCCGATGCAATCGCAGTGGGAGCACTCGCTGCCGAGGCGTCTCAAAGAG
The DNA here is from genome assembly GCF_016765635.1 of Shewanella schlegeliana. Lineage (GTDB taxonomy): Bacteria > Pseudomonadota > Gammaproteobacteria > Enterobacterales > Shewanellaceae > Shewanella > Shewanella schlegeliana. Next base: position 330,655 of record NZ_JAESVD010000005.1, on the reverse strand, counting down.
AAGCAAGCACGGTTTAACTACACCTTTAGGCGCTTAATCGTTGGTTTTCATCAGGGGAGAGCTCGCGAATAAAGCTAAGTGCTGCAGCTTTAGCTTTTTTGAACCTATAAAGGTTGAGGCCTCATAAGTTGATCTTTGTAGACTATCGCAGTAATCTGCCGCAGTCGCATTTATGCCTTATTGAGAACATCGTTATGTCAGTTGAACAGATCATTACCGAAAAACTCACCGCCGCACTGTCACCATCTCATCTTGAAGTGATCAACGAGAGTCAGAATCACCACGTGCCACCAAACTCAGAGACTCACTTTAAAGTGATCATCACCAGCAGTGAATTTGAGGGTAAACGTCTTATTGGTCGTCACCGAGCTGTAAATGAAGCGTTAGCAGAAGAGTTTGCTAAAGGCCTACATGCACTTTCAATGCACACCTATACACCAGAAGAATGGGCTGTAGAGGTTGATGTGCCAGCTTCACCTAAGTGCAAGGGTTAAACTGCCAAGACCCGTTTATTAGGCCGCACTAAAGGCCCTCCTTATTTAGGTCATTATCCCCATCAGGGTGAGAATTAAAGCCACGGTATTAATTGCTGTGGCTTTTTAGTATCAGATCCGAGGACCCGTATCATTTCTTGAGTTGTGTATCATTGTTGTTATTTTTCTGTTATCAATAATTTATATTTGGTTCTGGCCGTACTTGTTGATGATAAAGCTGCTTGAGAATTTTACAGAAACCCTAGGGCGCTGCATAAGTTGGTTTACCCTGTTTATGGTGGTCATTACCTTGTTGGTGGTGATTTTAAGGTATGTATTTAATATTGGTGCGACAGCACTTCAAGAAACGGCTCTGTATCTGCACGGTGCGCTGTTTACCTTAGCCGCAGGATATACCCTAAAGCATGACTCCCATGTTCGAGTGGATATCTTTTATCGGCGCTTTTCTGACAAAGGCCGACACTGGGTCGATTTTCTCGGCACGTTACTGTTTCTTTTTCCCGTATCGCTATTTATAGCCTATATGAGTTTCGACTATGTCATGGCTTCTTGGCGCTATGGCGAGACGTCAGTCGAGGCGGGGGGGCTTGCCTTTGTTTATCTGCAAAAATCCCTTTTACTACTGTTACCTATAAGTCTTATGTTGCAAGGAATTGTTGACTTGGCTCGTCATGGTAAGGCGCTATTTTTATCTCCTCGAGAGGTAAAATAGTGGCTATCTTACTCTTTGTCACCGTTTGTCTCGTCTTGATGCTTGGTTACCCGGTGGCGCTCACCTTGGCGGGCGTCGCACTGATGTTTGCAGGTATAGGTCAGTTCATCGGGCTATTCGATGCCACGCTGCTTGGCGCGCTACCTAACCGACTGTTTGGTATTATTAATAATTCGATTCTAATGGCGGTGCCGCTGTTTGTCTTTATGGGGGTGGTGCTTGAAAAGTCAAAGGTGGCGGAGCAACTATTAATCAGTATGGCTGAGCTGTTTGGTCGCTTTCGTGGTGGTCTTATCTTCAGTGTGTTTTTTGTCGGTATGTTGCTGGCGGCAAGTACTGGAATCGTTGGGGCAACGGTCGTGACTATGGGGCTGATGTCGCTGCCGACCCTATTGAAGAGGGGCTATGATCCAGCCTTTAGTGCAGGGGCTATCTGCGCGACGGGTACCTTAGGGCAGATTATTCCGCCATCGATAGCCCTAGTGTTACTTGGCGACGTGCTATCTAACGCCTACCAGCAAGCGCAATTAGAGATGGGGATCTTTAGTCCAAAGTCGGTATCGGTTGGCGACCTGTTTGCTGGCGCTATCGTGCCAGGACTGTTGCTGTTGGGGATGTACTGCCTATATACCCTCATATTAATTAAGTTAAAGCCCGATAGTTTTCCCAAGCCAACACAGATTCAGCCTGTAAATCTCAGTTTTATCCTGCGGATCCTTAATGCCTTAATACCGCCACTAGTGCTTATTTTCTTGGTACTGGGCTCAATTTTATTTGGTGTGGCAACGCCAACTGAGGCTGCATCTGTGGGGGCATTTGGTGCGTTAGTGATTGCGATGAGTAAAAAACAGTTGCAGTTAGCCGTGCTTAAAGAGGTGATGATAAGCACGGTTAAAGTGACCTCTATGGTGTTTTTGATCTTAATTGGCGCATCTATATTTTCTTTGGTGTTTCGTGGCTTAGGCGGTGAAGAGCTAATCCATCAGCTGTTTACCAATATGCCGGGTGGGGTCATAGGTGCGACGCTATTAGTGATGTTGGTGATCTTTCTTTTGGGCTTCATTCTGGATTTTATCGAAATAACCTTCGTTGTTGTGCCTCTCGTCGCTCCCATTTTGCTTGCGATGGGCTTAGACCCCATTTGGCTTGGAATAATGATAGCGGTCAATCTACAGACCTCATTTTTGACTCCGCCTTTTGGCTTCGCCCTATTTTATCTGCGTGGGGTGACCAAAGAGCTACTCAGTAGCGCTCAGATCTATCGTGGCGTTCTGCCCTTTGTATTGATGCAGCTCTTGTTGCTGTTACTGTTAAGTATTTGGCCTGCACTCATCACTTGGTTGCCAGCCCAGATTTATGGCTAAGTTTTATTATAGAGATAAGGATAATCGTGACTTATGAAAGTAAAGGAGATACTGCTATGAGATTTTTACTTGGGATGCTGTTTACACTCTTGGTCTCATTGTTAGGCGGCTGCCAACAGGAGTCCGGCGACACACACACAAGTGTCGTGAATGCTACTGAAGTTAAACCGATAGAGTGGAAGTTGGTGACCTCATGGCCGAAGAATTTTCCTGGGTTAGGCATGGCTCCCGAGCGCTTTGCCCAGCTGGTGACGCAGATGTCAAACGGCCGACTTAAGATCAAGGTCTACGGCGCTGGAGAGCTCATGCCTGCATTTGAAGTCTTCGATGCTGTCAGCCAAGGCACGGTGCAGATGGGCCATAGTGCAGCCTATTACTGGAAAGGTAAGGTACCCGCGGCGCAGTTTTTTAGTTCGATTCCATTTGGATTAAATGCTCAGGAGATGAATAGTTGGCTGACCTATGGTGGGGGCATGGATCTGTGGCAGGAGTTGTACCAGCCTTTTGGGATCATGCCACTTGCGGGTGGCAATACTGGCGTGCAGATGGGCGGGTGGTTTAATAAAGAGATTAACTCGATGGCGGATCTGAAAGGCCTTAAGATGCGTCTGCCTGGCCTCGGTGGTGAAGTGCTTAAAAAAGCGGGTGGTGTGCCAGTAACCTTGCCAGGCCGTGAGCTGTATACCGCGCTACAAACAGGAGCCATTGATGCCACAGAGTGGGTGGGGCCTTTTAATGATTTAGCCTTTGGCTTACATAAGGCGGCCAAGTTTTATTATTATCCGGGGTGGCATGAGCCAGGAACGACTTTAGAGTTTCTTGTTAATCAGAAAGTTTTCAATGCTTTGCCAGCCGATCTACAAGCCATAGTGAAAGTGGCTGCGAAAGCGGTTAATCAAGATATGTTAGATGAGTACACCACCCGTCATATCGCTGCCCTCGAGTCTTTAGTCAATGATCACGGCGTGATTATCAAACCGTTCCCCGATGAAGTGATGGCTACGCTTGCCGTTTTATCTAAGCAAGTGATAGCCGAGCAGTCTAAGCAGAATGCGGCTATGAAAAAAGTTTATGATGCATATGTTGACTACGAAGCGGGGGTACGTAAGTATCACTTAATCTCAGAAGATGCTTACAGTCGATTTAGGCAGTAACTTAACCCATGCTCATAAGCACGTTAGAGCGAATTTGGAGAAATGAATATGCCGTTATTAGATAGTTTTACCGTTGACCATACTCGAATGAATGCGCCTGCGGTTCGTGTCGCTAAAACCATGGCGACGCCTAAAGGCGATACGATAACGGTATTTGATTTGCGTTTTTGCGCGCCTAACAAAGAGATCTTGAGTGAGCGTGGTATCCATACTTTAGAGCATCTGTTTGCTGGCTTTATGCGTGATCACCTTAACGGAGATAGCATTGAGATCATCGATATCTCTCCTATGGGGTGTCGTACAGGCTTCTATATGTGCCTTATCGGTTCGCCGAGCGAATCTGTGGTAGCCGATGCTTGGCTTGCTGCCATGCAAGATGTGCTTAAGGTTGCTGCGCAATCAGATATTCCCGAGCTTAACGAATATCAGTGTGGTACCTGTGAGATGCACTCGCTCGAGCAAGCAAAAGAGATTGCCCGTAATGTCATCTCTGCGGGGGTTAATGTGAATCGCAACGATGAGTTAGCGTTAAGTGCTGAGATCTTAAACGGCCTATAAGTGCTCATATAGGCAAAAGTCTATTAACAATAAAACGGCTACGGCCGTTTTTTGTTGTACTAGAGAGCACTCTTTCACCGACTTTTAGTGCAAATTTCATTGAGAAGCTTATTTATAGCGATCTAACTCAATGAGAAATAACATTAGAATATTGAGTTGTTAATCAATTGTTGCTACTCAAAGGGCGTGCTAAATTGCTTTTTTAACAGACGAAAATCTTCGTGAGCGAGATCTTGTTAGGTTAAATAGTGTGCAGTTGGAAATAATCGGATTTTTTATTATTTGATGTAATCTTTCTGCTGCTATAATGAGGTCAAAGTTAATTAACCCCTTTAATTGTATGGGGAATGTGGCCTGTAGCTATATTCGAAAACTCTTAATCTCTTCATCTATCTTGCTAGTTTGTAATCAAAACGTACGCAAGCTTTCAAAACAGACACAATTTTCATGGCTACCTTGTGATATTTGCGGTAAAATGCGCGCGACTAGCGTGATTGCTGTCGCATTTCCGTGATAAATCTGCGCTAGCTCAACACGTTAATGGTTTGTTTTAAACTTGTGTGTTTAGCAGGAACGCGGCGCATTGTCTTTCCTTCATAACGTAGTGCTTGTGGATATGATTACAATAAAGAAAGGATTGGACCTGCCTATAGCAGGCGGGCCAGAGCAAGTTATCCATGATGGCCCTGCCATCAAACACGTAGCTACTTTGGGTGAAGAGTATATCGGCTTACGTCCTACCATGAAAATTAAGGTGGGAGACAAAGTTAAGAAAGGTCAGGTTATTTTTGAAGATAAAAAGAACCCTGGCGTGATATATACTGCTTTAGCCAGTGGCATAATTTCCGAAGTTAACCGGGGCGCTCAACGTGTTCTGCAGTCTGTTGTTATAGATGTAGAAGGGGATGAATCTATCTCTTTCGCTAAATATGACGCCACTGCAATCGATACAGTTGAACCGAAGCAAGTACGTGACAACCTGATCCAGTCAGGCTTGTGGACGGCTTTGCGTACACGCCCTTTCAGTCGAGTACCCGCAGTTGACTCTGTCGCCGCTGGTATTTTCGTCACCGCGATTGATACGCAACCGCTAGCAGCCGACCCTGCTATCGTGATTGCTGAGCACAAAGCAGATTTTGAGAATGGCTTAAAGCTTCTTTCTAAGCTAACAGAAGGTAAGGTTTACCTTTGTAAGGCACCTGGTGCTGATATTCCCGCTGCTAATGCTCAAGTTGAAGAGTTTGCTGGTTTGCATCCTGCAGGATTGCCTGGCACACACATTCACTATCTACTGCCAGCCTCTGCTAACAGAACGGTATGGCATATCAACTATCAAGACGTAATCGCTATCGGTCAGCTTTTTGTGACTGGTGAGCTAAATACGCAACGTGTAGTGGCTATTGCTGGCCCTAAAGCGCTTAAGCCTCGTCTAGTTCGTACCCAAATGGGTGCTTCTATGGCGCAATTGACTGACGGCGAAGTGGCACAAGGCAATATCCGTTGTATTTCCGGTTCAGTTTTAAATGGCCGCAATGCAACTGGACCACATGCTTATCTTGGTCGTTACCATAATCAAGTGAGTTTGTTGGAAGAGGGCACAGAGAAAGAGTTTATTGGCTGGGCGATGCCTGGTGCTCAAAAGTTCTCAATCACTCGTGCATTCTTAGGCCATCTTTCATCTTCTCGCATGTTTAACATGACTACGAGCACTGGTGGCTCAGATCGCGCCATGGTACCTATCGGTAGCTATGAGCGTGTTATGCCGCTAGATATTCTTCCTACCATGCTACTTCGTGACCTTGTTTCTGGCGACTATGATGGCGCAGCAACTTTAGGTGCACTGGAGTTAGATGAAGAAGATTTAGCACTGTGTACTTTCGTATGTCCTGGTAAATATGATTATGCATCATATCTACGTGACTGCTTAGATACGATAGTGAGGGAAGGCTAATGGGCTTAAAACAGTTTTTCGAGAATATTGAACCGCAATTTGAAAAAGGCGGAAAATACGAGAAGTTTTATGCGCTTTTTGAAGCGGCATACACTGTCTTTTACACTCCAGGTCTGGTGAACAAGGGACGTACCCATGTTCGTGATAACTTAGACCTAAAACGTATGATGATCATGGTTTGGGCTTGTGCATTCCCTGCGATGTTTGTAGGTATGTATAACGTAGGTCTTCAGGCGCAAGAAGCACTTGCTGCTGGCTTCTCTACTCCAGACACATGGCAAGTCGCCCTATTTGGGTTATTTGGTACGGAATTGACCGCAAGCTCAGGTATTGCCGCGTTGATGTGGTACGGTGCCTGTTGGTTCCTGCCCATCTATGCTGTGACATTCGCTGTCGGTGGTTTTTGGGAAGTCTTGTTCGCCTCCGTCCGTGGTCATGAAGTAAACGAAGGCTTCTTCGTTACCTCAATTCTTTTTGCTTTGACACTGCCTGCGACCATTCCTTTATGGATGGTAGCCTTAGGTATCACCTTTGGTGTGGTTGTCGCGAAAGAGATCTTCGGTGGTACAGGACGTAACTTCCTAAACCCTGCACTGGCTGGTCGAGCATTCCTCTTCTTTGCTTACCCGCTAAACATGTCTGGTGACACCACTTGGGTTGTTGCTGACGGCTTCTCTGGTGCTACTGCACTGAGTCAAGCGGCGCAAGGCACACTGGAGTACGGACTAACGGCAGACTGGTGGGACGCTTTCTTCGGTTTCATTCCTGGTTCTGTTGGTGAAGTCTCTACGCTGGCTATCTTGATTGGTGGCGCGGTTATCATCTACACCCGTATCGCATCATGGCGCATCGTTGGTGGTGTGATGGTCGGTATGATTGCTGTTTCTTACCTACTTAACTTTATCGGTAGTGACACGAATCCAATGTTTGCAATGCCTTGGTACTGGCACCTTGTATTAGGTGGCTTTGCGTTCGGTATGATGTTTATGGCGACAGACCCGGTATCGGCGTCTTTCACTAATAACGCGAAATGGGCTTACGGTATTCTTATTGGTGCTATGGCCATTTTCATTCGTGTTATCAACCCTGCTTTCCCTGAAGGCATGATGTTGGCCATCTTGTTCGCTAACCTATTTGCTCCATTATTTGACCATTTCGTGGTTCAGTCGAATATCAAGCGGAGGATTGCTCGTGGCTAGTAATAAAGATTCATTCGGAAGAACAATTTTTGTTGTTGTAGGCTTGTGCTTTATCTGCTCTATGTTCGTTTCGACAGCTGCAGTTTTGTTGAAACCGATTCAGCAGGAAAACAAGCTTCTCGATAAGCAAAAATACATCCTAGAAGCGGCAAATTTGATTTCGACTAAAGATGGCGATGTGTCTAAGGCTGACATCTTGGCACTTTACGACAAACATGTTGAAGCAAAAGTGGTTTCACTGAGTACCGGTGATTTTGTTGAAGGTGTTGATGGCAACACGTTTGATATGAAAAAAGCCGCTCGAGATCCTAAATCATCTTTTGTGCCTAAAAATGATATCGCGTCAGTAAAGCGTGTTGCTAATGATGCTGTTGTCTATTTGGTTAAAGACGATGCTGGTCATCTGGTTAGCGTTATTTTACCGATTAAAGGCTATGGTCTGTGGTCAACGATGTATGCATTTTTAGCATTGGATCCAGATCTGAATAGCATTCAAAACTTAGTTTATTACGACTTTTCTGGTGCAGGTGAAACACCTGGTCTAGGCGGTGAAGTACAAAACCCACAATGGGTTGCTAAGTGGCAAGGTAAAAAGTTATATAACGATAAGGGCGAGTTGGCGATTACTATCACTAAAAACCCAGCTATTGCGGAAACTGTTTATGGTGTTGATGCCCTTTCAGGTGCAACATTAACCAGTAACGGTGTGCAGTATTCGCTGGAGTTTTGGTTAGGTAATGAAGGCTTTGCACGCTTCATCGACAAAGCTCGTAATGGAGGACTTAGCTAATGGCTGATGCTAAAGAACTTAAACAGGTTCTAATCGGACCTATCCTCAGCAATAACCCGATTGCTCTACAAATTTTGGGTGTATGTAGTGCCTTGGCTGTAACCAGTAAGATGGAAACAGCATTGGTAATGACGATTGCACTTACAGCAGTATGTGCTCTGTCAAATCTATTTATCTCATTAATTCGTAATCACATTCCAAGCAGCGTACGTATTATCGTACAGATGACGATTATTGCGTCATTGGTAATCGTGGTTGACCAAGTACTGCAAGCTTACGCTTATGATGTTGCTAAGCAACTATCGGTATTTGTTGGCTTGATTATTACTAACTGTATCGTAATGGGCCGTGCTGAAGCCTATGCAATGAAGACTCCTCCTATGATGAGCTTCATGGACGGTATCGGTAATGGTCTTGGTTACGGTGCAATCTTGTTATCAGTTGGCTTCGTACGTGAATTGTTTGGTAATGGTTCATTATTCGGCGTTGAAATCTTGAGCAAGGTTTCAGACGGTGGCTGGTATCAGCCTAACGGTCTATTGCTTCTGCCTCCTAGTGCGTTCTTCTTGATCGGTGCATTGATCTGGATTATTCGTGTGATGAAGCCAGAGCAAGTTGAAGCGAAAGGATAAGCATAATGGAACATTATATTAGTCTATTAATTCGTTCTGTTTTCATTGAAAACATGGCGCTATCCTTTTTCCTTGGTATGTGTACTTTTCTTGCGGTATCGAAGAAAGTAAAAACCGCCATGGGTCTGGGTGTTGCAGTTATCGTGGTACTGGCTATCTCAGTTCCAGTTAACCAAATTATTTATCAAAGTTTACTCGCTCCAGGTGCATTAGCTTGGGCTGGTGTTCCGGATGCTGACTTGAGCTTCTTGAAGTTCATTACCTTTATCGGTGTGATTGCGGCTTTGGTTCAGATCCTTGAGATGACATTAGATAAGTATTTCCCACCACTATACAATGCGTTGGGGATTTTCTTACCGCTAATCACTGTAAACTGTGCGATTTTTGGTGCGGTATCTTTCATGGTTGAGCGTGACTACAACCTAGGTGAAAGCTTGGTGTTTGGCATAGGTTCTGGTATCGGTTGGGCATTAGCACTCGTGCTACTGGCTGGTATCCGTGAAAAGTTGAAATATGCTGATGTTCCTGATGGGCTGCGCGGTCTCGGTATCACTTTTGTGACTGCAGGTTTGATGGCTCTAGGTTTCATGTCGTTTTCTGGAGTGTCTCTGTAATAGAGACACCATAACGACGTCTTAATTTGAACCTTTAAGGATAAGTTAATGGGTATTCTTGAATCTACACCAATCGATGTATATCTCGGTGTGAGTATGTTTACCGCGATTGTATTGATTTTGGTTTTGGTCATCTTGTTTGCCAAATCAAAGTTAGTACCAAGTGGTGATGTCACAATCGGCATCAACGATGATGCAGATAAAGCAATTAAAACAGCTGCAGGTGGAAAGCTACTAGGCGCTTTAGCAGAGAACGGGATTTTCGTTTCGTCTGCATGTGGTGGTGGCGGTACTTGTGGTCAGTGTAAAGTACACGTTAAATCAGGTGGTGGTGATATTCTACCAACTGAGATGGATCATATTACTAAAGGGGAAGCTCGTGGCGGTTGTCGTTTATCTTGTCAGGTAAACGTAAAATCGGACATGGAGATTGAACTTGAAGAAGAGATCTTTGGTGTTAAAAAGTGGGAATGTACAGTTATCTCAAACGATAGCAAAGCCACCTTCATTAAAGAGCTTAAGCTTCAAATCCCTGATGGTGATTCAGTTCCTTTCCGTGCTGGTGGTTATATTCAGATTGAAGCCCCTGCGCACCATGTAAAATATGCAGACTACGATATTCCTGCTGAATACCGTGGTGATTGGGAACACTTTGGCTTCTTCAAGCTAGAATCTCAGGTTGATGATGACACAATCCGTGCTTACTCGATGGCGAACTATCCTTTAGAGGAAGGGATCATCATGTTAAACGTACGTATTGCGACACCACCCCCACGCAATTTGTCTCTGCCTTGTGGTAAGATGTCTTCGTACATCTTTAGCCTAAAAGCGGGTGATAAGGTGACGATTTCTGGTCCATTTGGTGAATTCTTCGCTAAAGATACCGATGCCGAAATGGTGTTCATCGGTGGTGGTGCTGGTATGGCGCCAATGCGCTCTCATATCTTCGACCAACTTAAGCGTCTTAAGTCTAAGCGCAAGATGAGTTTCTGGTATGGTGCACGTTCGAGCCGTGAAATGTTCTATGTTGAAGATTTTGATGGCCTAGCGGCAGAGAATGATAACTTCCAATGGCATGTTGCTCTTTCTGATCCTCAGCCTGAAGACAACTGGACCGGATACACAGGCTTTATTCATAACGTATTGTATGAGAACTACTTGCGTGATCATGAAGCACCTGAAGATTGTGAGTATTACATGTGTGGCCCGCCAATGATGAACGCTGCCGTAATCGGTATGCTGAAAGACCTTGGTGTCGAAGATGAAAACATCCTATTGGATGACTTCGGTGGCTAACCTCTCGCTTATTGGAGATCTAGGTCAAAATGGTTAAGACCTTAGTAAATTGGCTGGCCCTTATCGGGTTAGCCTTTTTTATTTCAGGTTGTTCTAAACAAGCTGAAGTGATTTCACTGTCTGGCAACACTATGGGGACGACTTATCATATTAAGGTCGTGCCTAATGAAACGATGCCTGACCCCCACTTATTGCAAGCTGAGATCGATTTAGCCCTTGAAAAGGTTAACGATCAGATGTCGACATATCGTCCTGATTCAGAGTTATCTCAGTTTAATCAGATGACCCGCCCAGAGCGAATGCAAGTATCGGCCGATACCGCGACCGTCATTGAGGAAGGTATCGAGCTTTACAAAAAAACAGATGGAGCTCTGGATATCACCCTAGGTCCTATCGTTAACTTATGGGGTTTTGGTCCCGATAAGCGCCCAACGCAGATCCCTTCGCAGCAAGAGATCGATACAGCAATGGATCGCACAGGAATTGAAGCAATAGAGGTCGATGGTAATAGGATCAGTAAGCAGAATCCTGACATCTATGTGGATCTCTCGTCTATCGCGAAAGGCTTTGGTGTCGATAAAGTCGCAGCACTGCTAGATAAGTACCACCCTACTGGCTATCTTGTTGAGATTGGTGGCGAAATTAGTCTTCGAGGCACTAAAGCCGATGGTTCACTATGGCGTATCGCAATAGAGCAGCCATCAGATTCAGGTACCGCAGTACAACAGGTCATTTCACCTAAGAACATGGCGATGGCCACATCGGGCGATTATCGGAATTATTATGAAGAGGACGGACAGCGCTTTTCTCACTTGATTGACCCGCGTACGGGATACCCGATAAATCATCGATTGGCTTCGGTTACTGTACTGCACCCTGAATCAATGGTTGCAGATGGCTACGCAACAGCCATGATGGTGTTGGGCACAAAAGCATCATTAGAACTTGCTAAACGTGAGCATCTAGCGATAATGCTAATTGAAAAGCAAGATGACGGCTTTAAGGTTTTCTATAGCGAAGCCTTCAAACCTTTCGTTACTCAGTAGTTGGAGACGAATATGAGCACATTTATTGCGGCATTTGTCGTATTACTGGCATTCTTTTTCTTAATGTCGATCGGTTATTTACTTAAGAAGAAAGCAGTGGCTGGCAGCTGTGGTGGCCTAGGTGCACTCGGAATCGAGAAAGCCTGTGATTGTGACGACCCTTGCGATAAACGTAAGGCCAAAATGGCTGAACAAGAACGTCGTGAAAAATTAGAGCAGAATCGTATTATTTAGCTCGTTTACTCGGCGCAGATTAAGGCTCCTTTTAGGAGCCTTTTTTATATCAATTTTCACTAAATCTCGCGTTTATTACTGCTTGAGCTAATATCCCGCCCCCGCTTGGGCTTCTAACCTGTCTATTTTAATTGTGACTTTCATTACTAATTGCTTAGTTTCCTTACATAATTAACTGATTTGTCCGCACCAATTACCAAGTGGAAAATATAGTGCTAATGATAATTATTTTCTTTATTAAGGTTTTGAAATATAAAGTTTATTTGAATTTGGGTGTTTTTTGTTCTAGGTTGTGAATATTGATATAGATCAATTTTTACTAAGGATGAACAGATGAAAGGACAACCTAAGGTCATTAGTCAGCTTAACAAGGTGCTGACCAGCGAGCTTACCGCGATTAATCAGTATTTTCTCCACGCGCGCATGTACAAAAATTGGGGATTAGGTGAGCTAGACGAGAAGGCTTACAAGAAATCGATTCAAGATATGAAGCATGCTGACAAGTTGATTGAGCGGGTGTTGTTTCTTGAAGGTCTGCCGAATTTGCAGCAGCTCGACAAAATTCGTATTGGCGAGCATAGCCAAGAGATGCTTGAGTGTGACAAGGTGATGCTCGAGGAGGAGTTACAGTTACTTCGCGAGGCAATAGCTTTATGTGAACTAGAGGCCGATTATGTCAGCCGAGACATTCTCGAAGACCTGTTAGAAGATGAAGAGGAGCACTTAGATTGGCTCGAAGCTCAGTTAGAGCTTATTTCACTGATGGGCATTCAAAACTACTTGCAGTCAAAGATGAGCTAACTGGAGGCTAACATGAAAGGTAACCAAGAAGTCATAGATACTCTGAATAAACTACTCACTGGTGAGCTGTCTGCAATGGATCAATATTTTGTTCATGGTTTGATGTATGAAGATTGGGGGCTTAATGAGTTACATGAGCGGATCTCTCATGAGTCAGATGATGAAAGAGAGCACGCGAAGAAGTTAGTACAGCGTATTTTGTTCCTTGAAGGCACACCCGATGTGGCGAGCAGAGAACCGCTTAATATTGGTAAAGATACAGAGCAGATGCTTAAGAATGACTTAGCTTATGAGTATCAAGTCGCCGATAACTTACGCAGTGCGATAGCGCTTTGTGAGCAAAAAAGTGATTATGAGAGTCGAGAGATCTTAGAGGTCTTGCTCGAGGAGACTGAGTCTGATCATATGTATTGGCTCGAGAAGCAGCTTGGATTGATTGACAAAGTCGGTTTACAAAATTATCTACAGAGCAAAATGTAGAGTCATACAATAATGAATAAAAAGAGGCGCTAAATGCGCCTCTTTTTTATTTCCTCTATAGCCAAATTGTCACTTTACAAATTGCTTATACAGCTTGTATTCAGCCGGTTTGAGTTAGTCTGATGATAGCGTTATCGATGTTAACGGCAGTGATTTGAATACACTGTGCCGTTATGAGTCTTAAATATCTATTTGACAGTGGGGGAGCAGGCTATGTTGACGATAGCGAAAGCAGAGCAGATTTGCCTTAGTGTCGATAATCAGTTTCAGATTGACTACCTGCTTGATTATATCGAGCGCCGTGAGGCGCAGATTTGTGATGACCAGCTTATAGCGGCAGCGAGGCAGAGCTTCTCTGCTCACATAAAGCCTTCATCCATTCTATCTGCAGAAGAGCTGACGATGCTCAGTCAGCTATTTTACCGCGAGCCTAAAATGTAAATCATATTTTAGAATAATTACTTAGCGTTTTTACTCACCGCCAATTTCAAAAGTTAGCATTTGATCTGTGTGCTTTATATTGAATACTGTTTTTATATACAGTAATATTCTTTTCGGAGGATATGGGCTTGCAAAAAATTATTCATGTAGACATGGATTGCTTCTACGCCGCAGTGGAGATGCGTGATTTTCCCGAACTAAGAGGCAAACCGATAGCCGTCGGTGGACGCAGCGATCGCCGCGGGGTGATCAGTACCTGTAACTATGAGGCGCGCCAATTTGGTGTGCGCTCGGCGATGGCATCAGGTTACGCATTAAAGCTGTGCCCCAACTTGATTTTGGTTCCAGGGCGTATGCAGGTCTATAAAGAGGTATCGAGCCAGATCAGAGCGGTATTTGAGCGCTACACCGACCTAATCGAGCCACTATCGCTAGATGAAGCCTACCTAGATGTAACCGACAGCTGCCATTGCAAGGGCTCTGCAACCTTAATCGCCGAGGCCATTCGGGCCGATATCTTGGCCGAAACGGGTCTGACCGCATCGGCAGGCATCGCACCGGTGAAGTTTTTGGCCAAGATAGCTTCCGATCTTAATAAACCCAATGGACAGTATGTGATTCGACCGGACATGATTGATGAGTTTGTTAAAACTCTCCCCTTGATAAAAATACCTGGCGTGGGCAAGGTCACTGCCAAAAAGCTAGCAGAGTTGGGGCTGCATACCTGTAGCGATATTCAGGCTTACCCTGAGCCTAAGCTGATTGAACGTTTTGGAAAATTCGGTAGCGTGCTGATTGAGCGGTCCAAAGGGGTCGACAAACGAGGTATTTCACCTAACCGAGAGCGAAAGTCTGTAGGGGTTGAAACCACCTTGGCAAAAGATATTCACACACTGGAGCAGTGTAGGGCCGTGATGCCGCAACTGATTCAGGAGCTGGCAGCCCGTGTGAACCGCAGCGCAAAGGATAGGGTGATCAATAAGCAAGTGGTTAAACTTAAGTTTGAAGACTTTAAGCAGACGACGATAGAGCATAGAAGTGATGAAATATCAGTAAACTTATTTTACCAGCTGCTTGAACAAGCGATGGAGAGACAGCATGAACGAGGGATCCGCCTCTTGGGAGTTTCCGTTGGACTCGCCTCTAATAGCGTTGTTTCGGATCAGGCAGATGTGGATAGCTCGCAGATGGATTTAGGCTTTTAGGCGTGTTGTCGTTAAGTGATACTTAGATATTAAAAAGGCCGCTAATTTGCGGCCTTTTGGGTTTTAGTTTGGTGTTAACTGCGGGACTAGCCTTTGACTGGAGTACGTTCCAGTACAGCTAATAACAGCTTCCAGTATTGATCTACTGTAGTGATGCTAACTTTTTCATCTGGGTTCTTGTTTTGGTAAAGTGGATAACGAATGGCTTTGGGCCAGAACGGTAATCGGTCCCCTAACTTCTGCTAGAAATAATAAAGGCCACTTATTGCTAAGTGGCCTTTTGACTATTCAAGGTTGATTAGCCTTTGACTGGAGTACGTTCCAGTACAGCTAATAACAGCTTCCAGTATTGATCTACTGTAGTGATGTTAACCTTTTCATCAGGGCTGTGTGGGTAACGAATCGTTGGACCAATAGAGACCATATCCATCTCTGGGTAAGGCTTCTTAAATAGACCACATTCAAGACCTGCGTGGATCACCATGATGGTCGGCTCTTTGTTATAAATTGCCTCATAGGT
Organism: Shewanella schlegeliana; assembly: GCF_016765635.1. GTDB lineage: Bacteria > Pseudomonadota > Gammaproteobacteria > Enterobacterales > Shewanellaceae > Shewanella > Shewanella schlegeliana. The sequence continues at coordinate 315,164 of NZ_JAESVD010000005.1, read as the reverse complement.
TTCACGCACGCTTGCCATTACTGGTGAGCTATTATCTGGCTTCCAACCAGGGTAGGCGCCGCTAAACTCAACGTTTGCACCTGCAAGGTTTGCCAGCGAGCTTAAAACGCCTTCAATCTCTTCACGGCCTGAGTCGATAAGTGAGCGGATCAGACAAAGAATTTGTACACCATTGTCTTCGGTGCTGATCACGCCAACGTTAAGCGAGGTTTCTGTCACACCTTTTACTTCGTCACTCATGCGAATCACGCCGTTAGGGCAAGCATTAAGCAGATCAATTAAGATCTGTTGTGACTCTTCACTCATCACCTGCATCTGCGCTGGGATCTCTTCCAGTGTGAGCACAGTATCTGGGTCGGCAATCGCTAACTCTTCACGCACTAATGCTTGGAACTGTGTCGCTCGCTCTTGCAGTAGCGCTATGTTTTCAGCGGGTAGCATAAAGCTTACTTCCGCTTCGCGAGGAATAGCATTACGTAGTGAGCCGCCAGTAAATTGCGTTAGCTCAATCGCAAGCTCATCACCGTGAGTAAACAGGAAACGAGCCAAAAGCTTGTTAGCGTTGCCACGACCTAAATGAATGTTAACTCCTGAGTGACCACCTTTTAGGCCTGAGATCGACAGCTTATAACTGGCATTAGTCGGCTCTGGAGATTGCCAAACCATAGGCACGCTAAGCTGCGCATCGACGCCGCCAGCACAGCCCATGTAGATCTCGCCTTCCTGCTCAGAGTCGGTATTGATTAGGATCTCAGCATCTAGCATGCCAGCTTCTAAGCCGAAAGCACCTGTCATGCCTGCTTCTTCGTCAATTGTCAGCAGCACTTCTAGTGGGCCGTGAGGAATATCATTGGCGCCGAGAATCGCTAGCGCAGAAGCCATACCAATACCGTTATCGGCACCTAACGTTGTGCCTTTGGCTTTAACCCAGTCGCCATCGACATAGGCTTCAATTGGGTCTTTCTCAAAGTCATGAACTTTGTCTGCATTTTTCTGTGGCACCATGTCGATATGCGCTTGCAGCACGACAGTTTTACGGTTTTCCATGCCAGCGGTAGCCGGTTTCTTAATGATCAGGTTACCGACTTTGTCTTCAACGACACTCAGTTGTTTATCTTTAGCCCAAGCTTGAATATGAGCACTCAAAGCTTGCTCGTGTTTAGATGGATGCGGAATGGCACAGATCTGTTCGAACCATTGCCAGAGTGCTTGTGGTTGTAACTGACTTAGAGTGGTCACTTAAAAATCCCCTATTCGAGTAATGTCTATAGCAGCGCAGCTGCCATTAAGGCAGAAATTGCAGACAGTCTAGCATAGTCTTAGTGCGCAGCAGAGTCGTTTACAACACCCCTTAAGTGCTCTTGTCAGGGTAAGTTTCCACATATAGATTTGACTCGTTGGCAATCTAGCTTTAATAGGGGAATAATGCGTAATCAAAAATAAAATATAACAAGGATAGATTATGGGGTCGGTAAAATTTGTTGATGTAGTAGAACAAGATGCCATTTTCGAAGGCAGTGGTTGGGATGCGCTGGTGGTGGTTACCCCAGATCTCAGCTCGGTAAAACTCGATGAAGTTTCACTGCTGGCGAATCATGGTCAAAAGGTTGATAAGCGTGTTGGTCAATCAGTTACTTTACTCTTTGCTCCAGGACTCGCAGGGGGGCGCTTGATTATCGCGCCAGTTAAAAAGGCAGATGATGATTACCAAGATGTGCGGGTGTTTGCCGATGCGGCGAGAGAGGGGATTAAACTGGCTAAAGAGGCGGGAGCGAAGCGGCCTCTACTATTAGTGAACGCATCAACCGAGCAGCGTTACCAACATGCGGCTCAGGTTGCAGCGCTCGCTTGTGGGCAAGAGCTTTGGCAAGCACTGGAGCTAAGAGAGGCCGGTGGCGGTGATGAACCTTTAGAGGCGATAGGACTATTAGCTGACACTAAAGAGGGAGCAACCTGTGCTAACACACTAACCGCGATTGAATCGGGGCGTACACTTGCGCGCGATCTTTGTGGCACTGAACCTGAGCGTATGTCTGCGCCCGCTTTTGCCGATTACTGTGTTGCAGCACTTGCAAATTCAGGTTTAACCATGAGCGTGGTTGAAGATAGAGATATTCTCGAGCGTGACTATCCACTATTAAGCGCTGTCGGTCGCTCCTCTTTTGCCGTATTAAGGCATCAACCTCGGGTGGTAAAGCTTGAGTATGTTGGCGAAGGGGAGATTGAACATACTTATCTGTTTGCCGGTAAAGGTGTGGTCTACGATACTGGCGGCGCCGATCTAAAAATAGCGGGTGGTATGGCGGGGATGAGCCGAGATAAAGGTGGTGCGGCTGCGGTCGCAGGCCTGATGAAGACCATCAGCATGCTTAAACCTAAGGGGATCCGTGTTGTGGCCGAATTGGGCCTAGTGCGAAACAGTATCGGCAGTGAAGCATTTGTCACCGATGAGATCATCACCAGCCATGCAGGCAAACGCGTCCGAATTGGTAATACCGATGCAGAGGGGCGTCTAGTCTTGGCCGATCTGCTCTCCCACCTGCGTTTAAAGGCTGTTGCTGCGGTTAATCCACAGATGTTCTCGGTAGCGACATTAACGGGTCATGTGGTGCGCTGCTTTGGTGGATACACTGCGGCGGTTGAAAACAGTGTCGCTAAGCAGGCTAATCTTGCCTATAACATGCAAGAGCAAGCATCACTTTGGGGTGAGCCGATTGAGGTGACTCAGTTACGTCGTGATGATTTTAGCAAAATTGTCGATCCCTCTGCTGCTGCAGACATGTTGTCGTCAAATAATGCCCCTTCATCGGTGACGGCACGAGGCCATCAGTATCCTGCTGCATTCTTGATTGAAGCCTCAGGCCTAAGTGGCCATGGTTTAAATGATCACAAGCCGATTGCTTATACACACTTAGATATTGCGGGTAGCGCAACCGAGGGGCATCCTCAATATGGTACGCCAACGGCCACCCCATTAGTCGGCTTATTTAGTTATATGACCACGAGGTAGCTACAGGCCACACCGTCACTTTTAAAAGCCGATTTTTTTATCGGCTTTTTAACTTTCATTGCATGCAAAGCTTATGTTCTTGGCTAACCGAAATGGCCCGAGAGTCTGCTTGCTTTAGTAATTGATGTAATAAAATTACCAAAATAAGCTTTTTTAGGCTTTTTTAAATAAAAAGCTTGTAATAAAACTACATTTATCTATAATAGCTTTCGTCGGGTAAGCAAAGGTGCTTAGCGACACTTAGTCTATCCAGGAAGGATAATTCTCCAAGGAATCGAGCGACAAGTTGACTCTACAAGCCATCGAACGGCTTTTATGAAAGTAGAGTATTTGGAATTCAACTTTGTTAGGAGTATTAATTATGTTTTTTAGTAACACTATTTATTCGCAGAGCTTTTGGTTAAACACTGAGGTTTTGCGCGGCGGTTTATACGCCATGACTTTCAAGGGCTAACCCTCCTTTTTAGTTAATCAGTTTCCATCAACCTTTAATGTATCTTTTAGATACTTGTAGACCAAGTCGCAGACAGCCTGAGTTAGTATACTCCCGCTGCTTGCCATTGATTACCGCTGGCGCGTTAACCAATTTCCGTTAGGAACGCTTGAAATGTCTTGCCCACTCATTGAGTGGGCTTTTTTTTGTATTTTATTTACTAAGAGAGCATGGAAGATCCATAAAACAGCAGTTAAAGATGTGTTTTTTTGATCAGAAAAAGTGTTTGATTGTGAATGTAAGCCGATAGCGCCCCAGTTTTGTGATCTGCATCGCTCTAGTTTGTCGTAAAATTACCGCTTAGATCGTTTTTAAGCATTTTTTACAAGAAAGGGTTGTAATAAAATTACAGCGCTCTATAATCACCCTCCTTGGTTAGACAGATGTCTGCCAATTAAGAAGTCTATCCAGGAAGGATAATTCTCCAAGGAATCGAGCGACAAGTTGACTCATTAAATTAGTTTGGCTCAACCCCTTTGACTGATTTAATTTGAGTGTATGTTTACAACTTTGTTAGGAGTATTGACTGTGCCTTATACAGGACAAACTACGATTTACTGGCAAAACACTTGGTTGGATTCAACTGTTTTGCGTGGCGGTTTATACGCCATGACTTTTAAGGGCTAACCCTCCTTAAAGGTAGTTCCATCATCCATCAACCTTATAACACCCTTTGGGTGTGTTTAGACTCAAGTGGTATGTTGACCTTGTTGATATACCATTGATTAACGCTAGCGCGCTAACCGATTTCCTTTTGGAACACTTGAAACATGTCTTGCCAGCTCCTTTGAGCTGGTTTTTTTTGCCTTGAATTTAAGGCTATAAATCAGGTTGCACCTGACCAAAGCCGTGAGCTTCCAGCTCACACTCGGCCAAGAAGGGGGCAACAGCTACCCCCTCTTGGATCTCCCCAGCCGCCCCGACGAAGTTGTGATTCCTCATACTCCAATAAAAATCGCCTAACGGCTCAGATGGGACATCCATGTCCCTCCGAGCCAGAGCCATCATCCATGATGGCTCCACGGCATTTTTATCTGCGTACTTCGGCAACTCCGATGGGGAATGGGTGTTTCCCGTATGTTTAGTAACTTACTTTTGCCCCTTTATCATTTTCATCTCGAAAAAAGACACTCAGTAGTCAGCTACGTTTGCCATACATATTTTAATCGGAATGCAAAAAGCAAGGCCTGACTCCCCATCATAAGCACTAAACAATATAAAGGTACGCATATCATTGATTAACACACGCTTTCTAGTAAAGTGGTTGTACTTGAAAATGATCCTTCTAGCTGTTTGAGGCACTTAAGTGTTTGTTAAAATCGAGAAAATGTTAAATTCACTTCAGTATCATGTAAATAAAAACATTGATGAAACTCTTTATCAAAACAAGGCGTTCTTATCTAGTAAGTGGAGTTTTTTTGAACACAACATATTACGCTGGTCTCAAAGGCATAGTTATTACACCTTTCTCACCTTCGCCTTAGCTAGTTTGCTTGTTACTAATTTATTACTCTGGAAAGAAGAATTAACTCCATTTGCTATTGAGTATTTCCCTCACTGGAAAAAATTAATTGACTGGCAAGGAGGTTTTCTAGCAGGACAGCTAACCATTGTCGGCGTTGTGTATCCCCTTGTTATTGGTTTGATTGGTGTGCTTTTTCAGAATAAGTCAGGTAAGAAAACACTGTTTCCTATTTATCAGATGTACTCTGGCTTCATGTTTGCTGGTCTGAGTGGTTTATTTTTGTCCATTTTTATAGTTGCAGGCTATTTCCTCAGTGCAAGTATGGATCACTCAACTTATCTAGCGATTTGCATAACTACAGCTCTATGGTTGATTCTTAATATCCTATTAACTAGTTGGTTTTTTACTGCTACATTTTTTATGCTAGATGAAACGAAACGTGACAGGTTAGTTGTTCGGTTCACTATTCATGAACTGTGTGAGACCGATATTAGGCAAAGAATTCATGAGCTATTACTACTAAACTCAGTGCAGAATAATATTCTGGCTAGCCCAGATGAAAACGTACTGAAAGTTAGCACTTATAACTACTCTACTGATAAGTACAACGAAATTATAGTTCCGGCAGCAGCTCCAATTCAGGTTACTAATGTCTACTTCGCAATCATCAACGCGGTAATTCGTTACCAAGTTAAGAAGTTCAAAGTACTTAGTTGGTTCAGTTGCCGGAGTTTGGGCAAGTGGCTAGTTTCGAAAAAAGGTTTTGGCAGGCAGGGTTTAGATTTTAATGATAAGCCAGAATTAGTACTACAACCTTTTTGGACTAGAGAAAATGAAACGGGTCTCGTAGTTGTTAGATATACTGGTTTTGATCTAGGTTGGTTATCTAAAACACTGATTAAAAATAGTTTTGCAACTAAGAAAAACGAAGAACAACATGATAAGAGCCTGACATCCATGATGCTAGGCTTGGTTGGCTCAGCTAATGACTCGATTCGAGAAAAGAACACTGTAGAATTCAAATATGCTTTAGACAACATCGTGAAATGGCACATCGAGATAGCTTCAGCTTTAAGCTTCTTAAATGATAATAGAGAAGACGACAACTGGTTATTGCTGCCAACGGCCGGCTTTTTCAGTAGAAGTTATCTCGATGAAATTTTGACAGAATATTTTCAAATTGCTAAAGCTGCTGTCGAACTAATCCCTGAAAACATTGAATACTTTGACGAAGTCATTTATTTGCATAAGCGAATATTTTCAGATCGAGAAAAATTAGTTAAGCATGAGGGGATTTCATTGATCCAAGGTAGTTACTTTACTTGGTCATTATTGATGGAATGGCGTTCATATAACTCTTCTTCACCAGATATGCGTGTAGCCAATAAATATGAAGACGTACTTTTTGATTTTGTTGGGTCATGGGAGTCTTGGCTGGATTACATTGAACCAAGAAGTAAACGGCTGGATAATTTTACTGATTCATTACCATTGTTCCTTGCACACCTAGAGTTTACAGCTCATACCGCAGTATCAGCATTGAGGTATAACAATGTTGAAGCTGCTGGTTGGGGAGTAGACATGTTAAATAACTGGCACGAAAAGTTTTCTGTAGAAGATTATGGTCATGTATTTGAAGAATATGCATGGCACTCAGAATTGGTGACCCATGACATGTTGCTTAAAAGCTTCGATGCGCCGTCATGGATTACTGCTTTGAATGGTAATGAATTTAAGCTTCAACCTGCTTTTAATATTGCACTAAAGAATGCTGCGTTTGACCTGAGAATTATTACTGCTTGTTACATTCTGCTCAAGCCTAACTTGAACGATGACGATAAAATAAGACAATATGTTAGAGCACTATTTTCTAGTGATTCAATCCATCCAACAGGCTCAATTGGTGGTAGAACGAAATCTGTATCTAATGCTAACGACATCCTTGGGGCGTATATTAGGCATAGAGATTACCCCAATTATGGTGACAGTAGCTACGGCTCATGGCTTTCAAAAGTTCTTGAGTCTTTTGGGCGCGTTAATGAAAAGCGAAGAGTATCAGGACGTACCTATTCAGGCTGGGGACGCAACGATCCTCATAGTATGAATAGTGCTTATGTTGAAATTGCCGTTTCATTTTCAAATAACCAATGGCAACTTGAACGTAAATGGTTCGATATCATTTTTTCAGATGCGTTTCGCCATCAAGATCAAAATTCCCTTGTTCGTGACTTACAACAATGGCTTAAATTGTCTGACGAAATCAAAGAGCCATTCCTTATCTCTAGAGAAGAGTTTGATAGTAACCTAGATAACTTTAAAGCTTCAGTTCAGCAGGTGATTAATCAAATAAACCAACGACAGAATGACATAGTTACAGATGCTGAAATTGACGAAGAGCTTCTAACAGAGTTTGGTTTAACTTGTTCCGAGGCTTTTACAGGCGAAGAGCAGAATTTGGAATTTCCTATGAACCTCTTTAAATCGGTTAGTTTTAATGGTACCCCTATGGAAGATAATTTATGCAAATTAAACATACAGGGGTATTTAAAAGAGAAAATTGCGAAAAGGATTGATACCAATAGAGCTTTTAACGAGGACGATTGGCTAAAAGAATCAACAGGAAACAATCTTAAACTCAATATATTAAGGAAGCTACTGCGCTACAAAACCTCTGATTCAAAACTCTATGCCAATGCAGAAGATAATATTTTTGATATTTCAGAGTTAAGCAAAAATATTTTAAACCCTGTTTTGTTCTCAGGAAGCTCGGAGTTAAATCAATTACTTCGAGAAGCAGAGTATAAACAAGATTTAGCAGATAAATTTGATATATCGTTTATCGATGGTTATGGACGAAATTATATCTGTCATATAGGTAATATTATCGTATACAGTATTCGATTTTCGGACGTTAACTTCAGCTTGCTGACTACTAAAGATTTATTCGAGTCTATCGAAATTGGTAAGGTTACTGAAAAGCAGTTTGTTAAAGTTAATTATGAACCATCTGAAAATGAAAATATTGGTGTATTATCAATAAATTATTGGATGCAAATTGGTTTAGCAGAAGATCGTTCTTGTATTAAAACAGAAGTAAAAAGCATGGAAGAAGAATGATAAAAGCTACAAAAGGATATGTGGGGTCACAAAAGGATATGTGGGGTCACAAAAGGATATGTGGGGTCAGGGTAAACTTTATTTGAGAATCATATTTTTCCTCCTCCCACGACCCAGCTTTAGACTCGTTGCTCTAACCAATTTTTGTCCAAAAACGAGCTAGGACTTTAGCCGTAACTCTAAACATTAAAGATTGTGCTTTTCTAACTCGGTGTAGATACGGCCGTGACCGTCCATGACAAGGACGTCATGGCCGAGCTTCCATGGATGGACTTGCAGCGTGTCACGGCAGTGTCTGCACATGCGCTGGCCGCAGGCCATTGGAACCACTTTAGCTGATTGTCATGCTTGGCCTAAAAATAACATTATGGCTATGTTATACAATCTCTCGGGTGCGGGCGAAGCGCCGCGACGTTGGTCAAGCGCAGCTTGATATGTGGCATAGCCACGGTATTAATTGTTAGACGCAGTCTAACTTTCAAGTAGAAAACTCGACAGTTCCTAATTGTTGTTAACAGCAAAACAATCAGATCGCTAAAGCTGACTGAAGCTGAACCAAGTCGCCTCCCGAGTGGCCTCCAAAGTTGCCCAACTCACAAACAAACAGGTGTTTTAAATAACTGGTCTCTGACCTAAACCCCCCGTATAATCGCACCGAAATGTACAGGTTGAGCGGTTTTTGTACATATCCATATTCGTACTTTGTTAACCAAGGCTCACTGTGAATCAAATAATGATTGTTTGCTAAATAGAAAAGTCTTACTTAAGTTACCAATGATTACACCCTACAAATCAATATAATAAAAACCAAGGGACTTAGTTCCATGTTAGAAAAATTATTCAAATTAAAACAAAATCAAACAACACTAAAGCAAGAGGTCATCGCAGGACTAACGACCTTCCTGACCATGGCTTACATCATTTTTGTCAATCCTATGATGCTAGCCGATGCGGGTATGGATCACGGCGCCGTGTTTGTCGCGACCTGTTTAGCGGCGGCCATCGGCTGTTTAGTCATGGGACTCGTTGCTAACTATCCAATCGCCTTGGCTCCAGGTATGGGCTTAAACGCCTTCTTTACCTACACCGTCGTGGGTGAGATGGGCTACTCATGGGAAACGGCATTAGGTGCGGTGTTCCTGTCTGGTATTTGCTTCTTAGTTTTATCTTTGGTGCGCATTCGTGAGTGGGTGGTAAATAGCATCCCAATGTCGCTGCGGATCGGTATTGCTGCGGGTATTGGTCTGTTTTTGGCTTTGATTGGCCTTAAGAGTGCTGGCATTGTTGTGGCTAACCCGGCAACACTGGTGGCTATGGGGGATATTACTGCTTTTCCAGCGGTTATGGCGGCGTTAGGATTTTTCCTTATTATTGCCATGGTTCATCGTGGAATGAAGTCAGCCGTTATTATTAGCATATTGGCGATTACCGGGTTAGGTCTGCTATTTGGAGATGTTCAGTATCAAGGTATTGTCTCAACGCCGCCGTCTATCATGCCAACATTTATGAAGATGGATCTCTCTAGTGTGTTAGAGATCAGCATGCTATCTGTGGTGTTTGCCTTCCTATTTGTCGATCTATTTGATACCTCCGGCACCTTAGTGGCCGTGGCGCAGCGTGGTGGCTTTCTAGATGATAAAGGGCGTTTACCGCGATTAAACCGAGCTTTAACCGCTGACAGCACCGCAACCATTGCCGGTGCCATGTTGGGTACCTCAACCACAACCAGCTATATCGAAAGTACCGCGGGTGTCAGTGCTGGCGGCCGTACAGGATTAACCGCGGTGGTCGTGGGGCTTCTATTTTTAGGGGCATTATTTATCTCGCCATTAGCGGGAATGGTGCCTGCTTATGCGACGGCGGGGACACTTTTTTACGTCGCTATCTTGATGATGGCGGGGCTGGTTCATGTTGAATGGGAAGATATTACCGAGGCGGCACCGGTGGTGGTTGTCTGTATCTTAATGCCGCTGACTTTCTCTATTGCAACAGGAATAGCCATGGGCTTTATCTCTTATGCGGTGATAAAATTGATGAGCGGACGCTATAAAGATTTAAGCGTCGGAGTGGTGATCTTAGCCGCACTGTTTGTTGCTAAGTTTATCTATGGCTAGTCAGTCTTGTTAACTGCTCATAAGCCAATTTAAAGCCACACTCAGTGTGGCTTTCTCTTATGACGATTTAGCGTCGACTGTTAAAAAATCTCGCGTGAAATTTCAATATTCTGCTAAATTTCCAGCAATTATCATGAGATAACCCTATTTCATCTTTTTTTTTCAGTTTCTTTGTTGGTGCTTACTACCATTTCAAACCTAGATTGGGTATAAGGTTTTATTCAATGTAATTTTGTTAGCAGATAATGAACTTAAGTGAGATTAGTTACCGCCGCGTAGTGGTTAAATTGGGAACGAGTGTACTGACATCTGGCAGCCGAAAACTAGATAAAGCGCACATGGTTGAATTAGCACGGCAGATGGCTTGCTTGATGAAAGCGGGTGTCGAAGTCGTCTTGTGTACCTCTGGAGCAATCGCTGCAGGTAAAGAGCATTTAGGCTACCCCGAATTACCCGATACCATTGCCAGTAAGCAGTTGCTTGCTGCGGTTGGGCAGAGTCAACTGATCCTTGCCTGGTCTCAGTTATTTAGTATCTATGGTTTGCATGTTGGGCAGCTATTGTTAACCCGCGCCGATCTGCATGACAGAGAACGTTATTTAAACGCGAGAGATTCGCTTAATGCCTTGCTTAACAATGGCATCATTCCAATTATTAACGAGAATGACGCGGTCGCAACAGCGGAAATCAAGGTTGGCGACAACGATAACTTATCGGCTCGCGCCGCACTATTGTGTGATGCGGACTTATTGATTCTGTTGACCGATCAGAAAGGCTTATTTGACGCCGACCCGCGTAAAAATCCAGACGCCAAATTGATCACCGAAGTGCAAAATATCGATGATAGTTTGCGCATGCTAGCGGGTGGTGCGGTATCTGGGCTTGGAACGGGCGGTATGGCGACTAAGCTTGAGGCTGCTGATATTGCGCGTCGCGCAGGGATTGAGGTGGTTATTGCCTCTGGTCACCATAAAGATGTTATTCAAAATGTGGTTTGCGCTAAGCCTGTCGGTACTCACTTTACCGCGCTTGAGCACCCACTAGAAAGCCGTAAACAGTGGATTTTGGCCGGACCTAAAGCTCGCGGACAAGTCGTGCTGGATACTGGTGCCATTACAGCTGTGACCGAGAAGGGCAGAAGTTTACTTTCTAAAGGTATTACCGAGGTTAAAGGCCAGTTTCAGCGTGGCGATACCATCGAGCTGATTGATGCCAAGGGCAAGGTGTATGCTAAAGGCATGAGCCGTTATGGCTCAGTAGATATGACTAAGATTGCAGGAAAGCACTCCGATAGTATCGAAGAGGTGCTTGGATATGATTATGGTGATGCAGTGGTTCACCGCAACGACATGGTGGTGTTATGAGTAACGACGGATATTTAACGGCTTTAGGGCAGAATGCTAAACAGGCAAGTTATGCTTTAGCGAATCTTTCTGGACAGCAAAAGTCGGCACTGCTTCGCTGTATAGCCGATAAACTCACGGCTGCTAAAGCCGATATAGTTAGCGCTAACCAACAAGACGTGGCACAGGCGAAGGCTAATGGCCTGTCAGATGCGATGATTGACCGCCTATTACTCGATGAAGCACGCTTAATGGGCGTAATTAGCGACATCGATAATGTGATCGGTTTGACCGACCCTGTTGGTAGCGAGATCGATAGTCGTTTGTTGGATAACGGTTTACGATTGTCACGTCGCCGTGTGCCTCTTGGGGTCATCGGGGTTATTTATGAAGCACGCCCAAATGTGACCGTTGATATTGCGGTATTAGCACTGAAAACCGGTAATGCGGTTATTCTTCGTGGTGGTAAAGAGACCCTCGCTTCGAATAAGGCGCTGTGTAAAGTGATCCGTAGTGCCATGGTAGAACAGGGCTTGCCTGAAGATTGCGTACAGTTAATTGACAATCCTGATCGCGCACTAGTTTCTGGTCTGTTAAAGCTAGATAAGTATGTCGATATGATCGTGCCTCGCGGTGGGCAAAACTTGCAGCGTCTGTGTGCCGAGCAAGCCACCATTCCAGTGATCCTGGGCGGTATTGGTATCTGTCATATCTATGTTGACGCTGAGGCTAACCTAGACAAAGCGGTTGCGGTTATTGAAAATGCTAAAGTGCAGCGGCCAACGGTGTGTAATGCGCTGGATACTGTGCTTATTCACCAAAGTCATGCAAAAACGTTCATTCCCGCTTTAGCAAAACACCTTAGCAGTTTAGGCGTTAAGTTCTGCGGCTGCGATCAGACGCAAGCTATCTTGGCTGTCGAAGGTATCGCTGTTGCTGCTGCAACCGACGAGACCTTTGCGACAGAGTGGTTATCCCTGACCCTAGGGATCAAAGTGGTTGCAGAGTTAGCCGATGCCGTTGAGCATATCCGCACTTTCTCAAGTGGCCACTCTGAGTCAATTCTGACCGATAATATTCATACCGCGAGTGAGTTTATGAACGCGGTTGATTCGGCGGCCGTATATGTGAACGCAAGTACCCGCTTTACCGATGGTGGTGAGTTTGGCCTAGGCGCCGAAGTGGCGGTGAGTACGCAAAAACTGCATGCTCGTGGACCTATGGGACTAGAAGCACTGACGACCTATAAATGGTTAGCTTGGGGCGATTATACGATTCGTGGTTAAACTGGGTTTACTTACTCCGTTTTAAGTCCACATAAAAAAGCCGCATTGAGCGGCTTTTTTTATGACTTTTTCGGGCTGAACACTATGTTGTTATATGAGCAGGGTTGTTATGTGGGCAGAGGCTCATAAGTAATGATTTGGTGTAGGTACAACACAAAATAGGTCAGGGTCATCAGTACCGTATAGATCCTAAAGGGTTTAAGCACGTCCCGCATATGGAAGAAATGTCGGTATCGGTTCGCTCGGGTAAAGTAGAGTGAGGGAATGAGAAAAAAGCAGTATAGAAACGCAAAATACCAAGAGTAAGAGCGTCCTAGCTGTAACTCATGTAATAGCATCGCCACGGCAACTAGCATTGAGCTAAGTCTGATAAACATGGCTACTTTGGGTTGCCTGAAAAATTTAAATGCATCCATATATTTGTAATACATAACTAAGGTCCATTTTGTTACGCAGTTGTTACTTTATACCCGTGCCTAAGCTGATTTACAATTATAGTTTAGTTCATAAATACCTTTTGAAACTAAAAAAAACCGAACACTGGGTTCGGCTATAGGGCTAACTTATCTAATTTAGGCGTTTAAGCAGATATGCGTTTTTTTGTTCGCCATTGGCCGACTTTGGGTAAAACCTGCTGCAATATCAGTGCGAGAATAATTAGCCCTAACCCTATATAGGTCGACTTTTCTATGCTCTCTTGCAATATCCAAGCGATAAAGCCTATCGACATCACCGGGGTAATAAATACCAGAGTACTGATACTGGCAGTGCGCTCGGCTTTCTTTAAGGCAACTAGCCACAGAACAAAGGTGACGCCCATTTCGAATAGACCCACGTAGACGCCCGCAAATAGTGCCTTCATATCTAGACTTGGTAGCGACTGGGTCAGCATGAGTGCGACAACAATAAAGGGTAAGCCCACTAAAAAGCTGAGCAGCAAACTGACCACGGGATCGCCTTTATCTTTAGTATTCACTATCCAATAGAGCGACCAAAGCACGGTGCTAGTCAGCGCAAGGGCGACACCTGCCATGCTTTCGAACTGAAAGTTGGTAATATTGCCTTTGGTGGCAATAAAGAACACACCACAATAGGCAACCAAAGCCGCAGTGATATCGCTCTTGCGCAGTACTTGACCCAGCAAAGGTACCGATAGTAGCGGCAGTAAAATTGCCCAGGTGTAATTAAGAGACAATGCTTGCTGAGCAGGCAGTAGATCGTAAGCTTTAAATAAAACTAAATAGTATAGGAATGGATTTAGTAGTCCCGTCTGTAAGTAGAAAAACGGCCTCGCGAGAAACTGCTGCTTAATGAGTGGCAACTTTCTTTGTGCGATTAAGATGGCGCCTAAAGCAAATATTGAGGTGGTGACGGCAACGAATACCAATTGCAGCGGCGTATAGTGCGCCAATGCCAACTTAAATGCAGTTGCAACGGTGGACCATAGAAAAATGGCACCGATACCAAACAGATAGGCTTGATGGGATGATTTCAATGTTTACTACTCTACAAAATGAGATGACAACTAAGCGTAAATTGATTCTTGATGAAGCCAATTGACACGCTACCTCTAGATTGTATCCATTATACGTTTTCACTGTGATTGCGAACGAGTCACAGATCAAATTAATGCATTCTTAAGATAATTTTTAAATTTTCCCTTGTATTCATTCTAAACGTCCCAATATAGGGGTTAAGAGACGATTTGGGATGAAAAAAAAGACTTGAAAACGATTCGGTCTATCCCCATTTCAATAAACAGACAACAAATTTAGTTTTTAAAAGTTTTTTCGGAGGACTCCATGGGTAGAATTATTGGTATCGATTTAGGCACAACTAACTCTTGTGTTGCAGTATTAGATGGCGACAAAGCGCGCGTCTTGGAGAATGCTGAAGGCGATCGTACTACACCATCAATCATCGCATACACTGCTGATGAAACTTTAGTTGGTCAGTCTGCAAAGCGTCAGGCTGTAACAAACCCAACTAACACAGTATTTGCTATTAAGCGTCTTATTGGCCGTCGTTTTAAAGATGACGAAGTTCAACGTGACGTTGATATCATGCCATTCAAAATCATCGGCGCCGACAACGGTGACGCTTGGGTTGAAGCACAAGGCAAGAAAATGGCTCCACCACAAATCTCTGCTGAAATCTTGAAGAAGATGAAGAAGACAGCTGAAGATTACTTAGGTGAAGAAGTAACAGAAGCGGTTATTACTGTTCCTGCATACTTTAACGATTCACAGCGTCAAGCTACTAAAGATGCGGGTCGTATCGCGGGTCTTGAAGTTAAGCGTATCATCAACGAGCCAACAGCGGCTGCACTTGCTTACGGTATCGATAAGAAGCAAGGCGACAACATCGTTGCTGTATACGATTTAGGTGGTGGTACATTCGATATCTCTATCATCGAAATCGACAGTGTTGATGGCGAGCAAACGTTTGAAGTACTAGCGACTAACGGTGATACTCACTTAGGTGGTGAAGACTTTGATAACCGTATGATTAAGTATCTTGCTGACGAGTTCAAGAAAGAGCAAGGTCTTGACCTACGTAACGATCCTCTCGCGATGCAGCGTCTAAAAGAAGCGGCAGAAAAAGCGAAGATCGAACTATCAAGCACAACACAAACTGAAGTTAACCTGCCATACATCACTGCAGATGCAACAGGTCCTAAGCACTTAGTGGTTAAGATCACTCGTGCAAAACTTGAGTCACTAGTTGAAGACTTGATCAAGCGTTCACTTGAGCCACTAAAAGTTGCACTTGCAGATGCTGACCTTTCAGTTTCTGACATCAACGAAGTGATTCTAGTGGGTGGCCAGACTCGTATGCCTAAAGTACGCGAAGAAGTTTCTGCATTCTTCGGTAAAGAGCTACGTCAAGACGTTAACCCTGATGAAGCGGTAGCTATTGGTGCAGCTGTTCAGGCGGGTGTACTATCTGGCGACGTTAAAGACGTATTGCTACTAGACGTTACTCCACTATCTCTAGGTATTGAGACTATGGGTAGCGTAATGACTAAGCTAATCGAGAAGAACACCACTATCCCGACTAAAGCTTCACAAACATTCTCGACTGCTGACGACAACCAAAGTGCCGTGACTATTCACGTACTTCAAGGTGAGCGTAAGCAATCTAGCGGTAACAAGTCTCTAGGTCAATTTAACCTAGAAGGTATCGAGCCAGCTCCACGTGGCATGCCACAAATTGAAGTTGCTTTCGACATCGATGCTGACGGTATCTTGCATGTATCTGCTACAGATAAGAAGACTGGTAAAGCACAAAACATCACCATCAAAGCCTCTTCAGGTCTAAGTGATGAAGAAGTTGAAGCTATGGTTCGTGACGCTGAAGCACACGCTGACGAAGATGCTAAGTTCGAAGAGCTAGTAACAGCTCGTAACCAAGCTGATGGCATGGTTCACGCAACTAAGAAGCAGATCGAAGAAGCGGGTGAAGCACTACCAGCGGACGAGAAAGAGAAGATTGAAGCTGCAATGGCTAACGTTGAAACTGCTGTTAAAGGCAATGACAAAGAAGCGATTGAAAAGTCTACTCAAGAGCTAATGGAAGCGTCTTCTAAGTTAATGGAAATCGCTCAAGCTAAAGCGCAAGCACAGCAAGGTCAACCAGAAGGTGAAGCAAAGTCTGCTAAGCCTGAAGATGACGTAGTAGATGCAGAGTTTGAAGAAGTTAAAGATGACAAAAAATAATGCCGGGTAACTCCTAAATTATTGTAGCGGGCGTTACGAGGAAACTCTAACGCCCGTTTGTGCAACTTTAGCAAAGAAAGTATTAAAACTATGTCAAAGCGTGATTATTACGAAATATTAGGTGTCGGACGTGATGCCAGCGAACGCGAAATTAAGAAAGCTTACAAGCGTTTAGCTATGAAATTTCACCCAGATCGTAACCCGGGTGATAAAGAGGCTGAAGCCAGCTTTAAGGAAGCTAAAGAAGCTTACGAGATCCTAACCGACGGCGATAAAAAAGCAGCCTATGATCAGTTTGGTCATGCAGGTGTCGATCCTAACCGCGGTGGCGGTGGTTTCGGTGGCGGAGCCGATTTTGGCGACGTATTTGGCGATGTGTTTGGTGATATCTTCGGCGGTGGACGCCGCGGTGGTCAGCGCCAAGCAGCACGCGGTAGCGATCTGCGTTACAACCTAGAGCTATCTCTAGAAGAGGCTGTTCGCGGCCTGACTAAAGAGCTACGTATTCCAACATTGGCTGCCTGTGACGCATGTGACGGTAGCGGTGCTAAGAAAGGCTCTTCACCAACCACCTGTGGTACCTGTCATGGCCAAGGCCAAGTGCAGATGCGCCAAGGTTTCTTCGCAGTACAGCAAGCCTGTCCTACTTGTCATGGCCGCGGCAAGATCATTAAAGATCCTTGTAACAAGTGTCATGGTGAAGGCCGCGTTGAGAAGAGCAAGACACTGTCAGTTAAGATCCCTGCCGGTGTCGACACTGGCGATCGCATTCGTCTATCTGGCGAAGGTGAAGCGGGCGAATTCGGTGCACCACCAGGTGACTTATATGTACAGGTAAGTGTTCGTGAACATGCTATTTTCCAGCGTGATGGCAACAACCTCTACTGTGAAGTACCAATCTCATTTAGCAAGGCTGCTTTAGGTGGCGAGATTGAAGTACCAACACTTGATGGCAAGGTTAACCTTAAGATCCCAGCTGAAACGCAAACAGGTCGTATGTTCCGCATGCGTGGTAAAGGCGTTAAGTCGGTACGCAGCCATGCGGTAGGTGACTTGCTATGTAAGGTTGTGATGGAAACGCCAGTTAACCTTAACGAGCGCCAAAAAGAGTTACTTCGTGAATTTGAAGAGACCTTAACAGGTCAGTCAAAGAAACATAGCCCAAAGGCTGAAGGTTTCTTCGATGGCGTGAAGAAGTTTTTTCAAGATCTAAATAGCTAAAACTGGATTCATCCAGTATATAATTTAAGCCTCGCGATTGCGGGGCTTTTTATTGGCTGTACTTTCTACACCTAATAGGGAATTTAGCACTATGAAAGGAATACTAATACTGCTTGGCGCTGCGCTGTTTTTAACGGGCTGCGCAACACACCAATCACCCACTGGTCGTGGTCAAACCTTGCTCTTTTCTTCTCAAGAGATGTCACAACTTGGTGACTCCTCATTTGCTCAAATAAAGCAGCAGGAGAAAATTAGTCAGGACAAAGCGGTAAACGCGTACGTTAATTGTGTTGCAGATAGAGTGACCCAAGCTCTACCCGATCAAAGCTTACCTTGGGAAGTCGTGGTATTTGAGTCAGATCAAGTGAACGCCTTTGCTTTACCAGGGGGGCATATTGGCGTGTATACCGGCTTGCTTGATGTGGCGATAAGTGCCGACCAGCTCGCAACAGTCATTGGTCATGAGGTGGCTCACGTACTGGCAAACCACAGTAACGAGCAAGTTTCTCGGGCGCAGATGACAGGTGCGGGTATGCAACTCGCCGATTTGGCTCTCGGTGTTGGCGGTATCGCTGATAAAGAGCTGTACATGGCAGCACTTGGGCTCGGTGTGCAGGTGGGCTACATATTACCTTACGGACGGGACCAAGAGTCAGAAGCCGATGTGATCGGTGTTGAGCTGATGGCAAAAGCGGGTTTTGACCCCGCGCAAAGCGTTGAACTTTGGAAGAACATGTCAAAAGCGGGCGGGGAGCAAGGACCAGAACTGCTCTCTACCCATCCATCCCATGGAGAGCGTATCGCTCAACTGCAACAGATGCAGGCAAAAGCCCAACCTTTATATCAAGCGAATAAATTGAGTGTGAAAAATAGTTGTCAAAGACCAAAATAGCTACGGTTTTTAGGGCAATATCACAGAAATTATGATAAAGTTGCGCGCGAAAATTCATTTGAATCATTGAGAGTACAATCATTATGTCTGAGAAGTTCAGTACAATTGAAGCGCAAGCAAGCTACGGTGTTGGTCGTCAACTAGGTGAGCAACTAGCTGCTAACTCGTTTGAAGGTATCGATATTTCTGCTGTTCAATTGGGTCTATCTGACGCTTTCGAAGGTAAAGAAAGTGTTGTATCTATGCAAGATATGCAAATTGCATTCACTGAAATCAGTCAGCGTATCCAGAAAGTTCAAGAAGCTGCTGCGGCTGCTGCATCTGAAGAGGGTGATAAGTACCTTGCTGATAACGGTGCACGTGAAGGCGTTGTGACTTTAGACTCAGGTCTACAGTACGAAATCATTACTGAAGGTAATGGTGAGAAGCCAGGTTACGACTCTACTGTACGTACTCACTATCACGGTACTTTCATCTCTGGTGATGTATTCGATAGCTCAGTAGCTCGTGGTGAACCAGCTGAATTCCCAGTTTCAGGCGTTATCGCTGGCTGGACTGAAGCACTACAGCTTATGCCTACAGGTTCTAAGTGGAGACTGTTCGTACCACAGCACCTAGCTTATGGTGAGCGCGGCGCAGGTGCAGCGATCCCACCATATTCAACTTTGGTATTCGAAGTTGAATTATTAGATATTATCTAAGTTGGACAATAAGCCTAAGTTAATACTTAGGCTTTTTTTTGACATATGTAGGGAGTAACTGAGATGACTGAACGAGTAAGAGTGGCAATCACCGGCGGCAGTGGTCGTATGGGACGTACTCTTATTGAAGCGGCAAAGCAAAATGACGCTATTTTGCTAGGCGCAGCGATTGAGCGTGCAGGTTCGACCCTAATGGGCGTTGATGCGGGCGAGCTTGCTGGTGTCGGCTCGATGAACGTGGCTATTACTGACTCATTGGATAAAGCGGTGGACGATTTCGATGTACTTATCGATTTTACCTCTCCTGAAGCCAGTGTGGTGCATACCGATTGGTGTGCAAGAAACGGTAAGGCAATCGTTATCGGCACGACCGGGTTCAATCATGCTCAGAAAGAGCAAGTTTTAGCCTATGCTGATCAAATTCCGATTGTAATGGCACCCAATATGGCCGTCGGCGTAAACCTGATGTGGAAGCTACTTGAAGTGGCTGCAGAGGTGATGGGGAATTACTGCGATATTGAGATCATCGAAGGCCACCATAGATATAAGAAAGACGCGCCGTCAGGCACGGCGCTTAAGATGGGTGAAGTGATCGCCGAAACCTTAGGCCGTGACCTTGAAAAGTGTGCTGTTTATGGCCGCGAAGGCATTACCGGTGAGCGTGACAGAGAAACCATAGGCTTTGCGACTGTGCGTGCAGGCGATATCGTTGGTGAACACACTGCGCTATTTGCCGATATCGGCGAGCGTTTAGAGATCACCCATAAAGCATCAAGCCGAATGACCTTTGCCAATGGTGCGATGCGCGCCGCAACTTGGCTCGTTGAGCAAGATGCAGGGCTCTACGATATGCAGCAAGTCTTGGGCTTGAAAGCATAATTATTTAAAACCGCTATTAGCGGTTTTTTTTTGCAATAAAATTTTTTTGACAAAATATTTATTTGAGCTATGGACAGGTTGTTATTTTACATATAAAATCGGCGGAATTTGTCAAAATTTCGCATTATAGCGAAAGTTGGTATTTTAAAAACATACAAAAAACAATCAATTTCAATGATTTGGCTCTTTCCGGAGGTCGCGTTGACAAAGTCTGCCTTACTCGTACTTGAAGATGGAACCATTTTTTCTGGCACTGCAATCGGTGCTGAAGGGATGTCTGTTGGTGAAGTCGTTTTTAACACTTCAATGACTGGTTACCAAGAAATTTTGACTGATCCATCATATTCACGTCAAATGGTAACCCTCACTTATCCACATATTGGTAATACTGGTACCAATGAAGAAGATACAGAATCTGATTCTGTTCATGCATGTGGCCTTATCATTCGAGACTTGCCGCTAATCGCAAGTAACTTTCGTAATCAGCAATCTTTAAGCGATTATTTGATCGCTCACAACGTTGTTGGCATTGCTGATATCGATACCCGTAAATTAACTCGTATCCTACGTGAAAAAGGTGCTCAAGCCGGTTGTATCATGGTGGGTGATTTAGATGAAGCTAAAGCGCTAGCTGCAGCTAAAGCCTTCCCTGGTCTTAAAGGCATGGATTTAGCCAAAGAAGTTACAACAAACGAAACGTACTCATGGCGCAGCGGCAGCTGGCGTTTAGTTGGCGGTTTGCCATCTGACACCCCTGAAGCTGAGCTTAAGTATAAAGTGGTAGCCTACGACTATGGTGTTAAGCGCAACATCCTACGTATGTTGGTTGACCGCGGTTGTGATGTGACTGTGGTACCTGCACAAACTCCTGCAGCCGAAGTGCTAGCGATGAACCCAGATGGGGTTTTCCTATCGAACGGTCCTGGCGACCCAGAGCCATGTGATTACGCGATTGCTGCAATCCAAGAGATCTTAAAAACAGACATTCCTGTTTTCGGTATCTGTTTGGGTCACCAGCTATTAGCGTTAGCTTCAGGTGCTAAAACACTGAAAATGAAGTTTGGTCACCATGGTGCTAACCACCCAGTGAGCAATATTGAGCAAGGTAATGTGATGATCACCAGCCAAAACCACGGTTTTGCTGCCGATGAAACCACACTACCAGCCAACATTAAAGTGACGCATAAGTCACTATTTGATGGCTCTTTGCAAGGTATTCACCTTACTGATAAGCCAGCATTTAGTTTCCAAGGCCACCCAGAGGCGAGCCCTGGACCACACGATGCTGCGCCATTATTCAATCACTTTATTGATTTGATTGAGTTGTACCGTAAAAACGCCAAGTAGTAAATTCACCGGGAGAAGATTTAAGCAATGCCAAAACGTACAGATATAAAGAGTATTCTTATCCTAGGTGCTGGACCAATTGTTATTGGTCAAGCCTGTGAGTTTGACTACTCAGGCGCTCAAGCCTGTAAAGCCCTACGCGAAGAAGGCTACCGAGTTATTCTAGTTAACTCTAACCCTGCAACTATTATGACTGACCCAGAGATGGCCGATGCAACATACATCGAACCAATTCACTGGGAAGTGGTACGTAACATTATTGCTAAAGAGCGTCCTGACGCAATTTTGCCAACTATGGGCGGCCAGACTGCACTTAACTGTGCACTAGAGCTTGAAAGCCGTGGCGTACTAAAAGAGTTCAATGTTGATATGATTGGCGCAACAGCCGATGCAATCGACAAAGCGGAAGACCGTAGCCGTTTCGATAAAGCGATGAAGTCGATTGGCCTTGAGTGTCCGCGTGCGGGTATCGCACATACCATGGAAGAAGCTTACGGCGTATTAGACCAAGTTGGCTTCCCATGTATTATCCGTCCATCATTCACTATGGGTGGTAGCGGCGGCGGTATCGCCTATAACAAAGAAGAGTTTGAGGATATCTGTTCTCAAGGTCTTGAGTTGTCACCAACTAATGAACTGCTTATCGACGAATCTTTGATTGGTTGGAAAGAGTACGAGATGGAAGTGGTTCGTGACCGCAACGACAACTGTATTATCGTCTGTTCAATCGAAAACTTCGACCCAATGGGCGTGCACACCGGTGACTCAATCACTGTCGCACCGGCGCAAACCCTAACTGATAAAGAATACCAGTTGATGCGTAATGCATCGCTAGCTGTTCTGCGCGAAATTGGTGTTGAAACTGGTGGCTCAAACGTACAGTTTGGTATCAACCCGAAAGATGGCCGTATGGTTATCATCGAGATGAACCCTCGTGTATCGCGCTCATCTGCACTTGCATCTAAAGCAACCGGTTTCCCGATTGCTAAGATCGCCGCTAAGCTAGCAGTTGGCTTTACACTTGATGAGCTAAGTAACGATATCACTGGCGGTGCAACTCCAGCATCATTTGAGCCTGCAATTGATTACGTTGTGACTAAGGTTCCACGCTTTAACTTCGAAAAGTTTGCTGGTGCAAACGATCGCCTAACGACACAGATGAAGTCTGTGGGCGAAGTGATGGCGATTGGCCGTACGTTCCAAGAGTCATTGCAAAAAGCACTACGTGGTCTTGAAGTGGGTAAGAATGGCTTATGTCCACATATCGACCTAGCTGACAGCGAAGCGCTAACTCGCATTCGTCATGAGCTAAAAGAGCCAGGCGCAGAGCGTATTTGGTACATCGCCGATGCATTCCGTGCAGGTCTTTCTGTCGAAGATATCTTTGGCCTAACGAATATTGACCCATGGTTCCTTGTACAGCTTGAAGATCTGCTAAAGTCTGAAACTGACGTAGCTGAAGCCGGTCTTGCAGGTTTGAACGAAGACTTGCTACGCAAGCTTAAGCGTAAAGGTTTTGCCGACTCTCGTCTTGCGGCTCTTGCTGGTGTGAGCGAATCGGAAGTGCGCAAACTGCGTACTCGCTTTGAAATTCATCCAGTTTACAAGCGTGTTGATACCTGTGCGGCTGAGTTCTCAACTGACACCGCTTACATGTACTCTACTTATGAAGAAGAGTGTGAAGCGAATCCATCGAACCGTGACAAGATTATGGTATTAGGTGGCGGTCCAAACCGTATTGGTCAAGGTATTGAGTTTGATTACTGCTGTGTACATGCGGCGCTAGCGCTACGTGAAGACGGTTATGAGACCATCATGGTTAACTGTAACCCTGAAACAGTTTCAACCGACTACGACACATCAGATCGTTTGTACTTCGAATCTGTGACATTTGAAGACGTGCTTGAAATTGTACGTATCGAGAAGCCAAAGGGCGTTATCGTACAGTACGGTGGCCAAACACCGCTTAAGCTTGCACGTGACCTAGAAGCGGCTGGCGTACCGATTATTGGTACAAGCCCAGATGCAATCGACCGCGCTGAAGACCGTGAGCGTTTCCAGCAAGCGATTGAACGTTTAGGCATGAAGCAGCCAGAAAACGATACAGTAACCACTGTTGAAGGTGCTGTGATTTCTGCAGAGCGTATCGGTTATCCGCTAGTTGTTCGTCCATCTTATGTACTTGGTGGCCGCGCAATGGAAATCGTATATGACGAGCAAGACTTACGTCGCTACTTTAATGAAGCGGTAAGTGTCTCAAACGCATCTCCAGTGTTACTGGACTGTTTCCTAGACAACGCGATTGAAATCGATATCGATGCAGTATGTGATGGCGAAACGGTTGTGATTGGCTCAATCATGGAGCATATCGAGCAGGCGGGTGTTCACTCTGGTGACTCTGGTTGTTCACTACCTCCATATAGCTTGAGTCAAGAGATTCAAGACCGCATGCGTGAGCAGGTCGGTAAGCTGGCAATGGAACTTGGCGTAATCGGTTTGATGAACGTACAGTTTGCAGTGAAGGATAACGAGATCTATATGATTGAAGTTAACCCTCGAGCAGCGCGTACCGTACCATTCGTATCGAAAGCAACTGGCGTGCCATTAGCCAAGATTGCTGCGCGAGTGATGGCCGGCCAAAGCCTTAAGTCACAGAACTTTACCAAGGAAGTGATTCCGCCATTCTTCTCTGTAAAAGAAGTGGTATTGCCATTTAACAAGTTCCCAGGTGTTGACCCTCTACTTGGCCCTGAAATGCGCTCAACAGGCGAAGTGATGGGCGTGGGTGATACATTTGCCGAAGCCTATGCTAAAGCGCAGTTAGGTGCGACATCAGAAGTACCTAAGTCTGGCCGCGCACTATTGTCTGTTCGTAACAGCGATAAGGCTCGTGTAGCAGATTTGGCGGCGCAGCTAATTGAACTTGGTTATCAAATCGATGCAACGCACGGTACCGCAGTGATCTTAGGCGAAGCGGGTATTAACCCACGTCTAGTGAACAAGGTACATGAAGGTCGTCCACACATTCTTGACCGCATCAAGAACGGTGAATACACCTACATAGTTAACACGACAGAAGGCCGTAAGGCGATTGAAGACTCGCGTCAACTTCGCCGTGGTGCACTGCGTTACAAGGTGAACTACACAACCACGTTAAATGCTGCATTTGCAACTTGTATGGCACACTCGGCGGATGACCGCTCGAACGTGACTTCAGTACAAGAGCTACATAAGCGCATTACTAAGTAAGTTAAGCTTGCAATTAAAAGGCCGCTTATCGCGGCCTTTTTTATTGCAGGCGAGAAGCGGGTTAATAAAAATTTATCTGTAGCGGCTAGTAACTCTAGCTAAGGTTGAGTAAGCTCTAGTCTAGCTGCCGCGATATCGTAATTGCAGTATTCCTCGTTTATATCGCCAGCTTGACTTATATTTTGAACACAAAAGATAGGTTATCGAGCGCAACAGATAGATTAGGGTGCATCGTTTGCCCTCAGCGTTTACAATAGCGCAATTCCACCAGATTATTTATCTCACTGACAGTTAGGCTCAGTGGGGCATGCTTTTGTTTTAAAGGAGACGAAAGAAGCTTATGAGTACGGTTCCAATGACAGTTGTCGGTGCTGAACGACTGCGTAAAGAATTAGATCATCTTAAATTTGAGCGTCGCCCAAAAATTGCTGAAGCAATTGGTGAAGCACGTGAACTAGGCGATCTAAAAGAAAACGCTGAATATCACGCCGCTCGTGAAGAGCAAGGCTTGTGCGAGGCTCGCGTTAGAGATATCGAAGGTAAGTTGTCACACGCACAGATCATCGACGTGACTACGATGGATAATAACGGCCGTGTTATCTTTGGCTCTACCGTTACCATTTTGAATGTCGATACTGATGAAGAGGTGACTTATCGCATCGTAGGTGAAGACGAAGCGAATATTAAAGAAAACCTTCTGTCTGTAAGCTCTCCGATTGCCCGTGGGCTTATCGGCAAGAACTTAGATGACGAGATCTCTATCGTAACGCCAGGTGGCACTAACGATTTTGAAATCATTAAAGTTGAATATATCTAACAGATAACTTTAAAATGAGAGAGTTGAATAAAGCCGCTTTTTAGCGGCTTTATTATTGGTTTAATTAGGATAAAAGGTTTGTGTCTTCTGCTAACTGTGTTTACTATGTTAGCGGTAAATAAGACATATAATTAGGGTGTTAATTGCAGTTATTGGTGCGGTTTGGATTTATCTTGTTGTTCATAGGGGGATTATTTCTCACACCTGTGCCTGCAAGTGCGTCTGAGCAAAACCTACAGCAAGCTGAAGTTTCAGCGCCTAAGCACTCTAACGAACCATCGCAATTAAAAGAGCAAGCGATTGCGCTGCAAGCTTCTAACTTGGCTCTGGCCAATAATATTTTATCTGTGTTAAGCCCATCAGATGTCAACTCAGTTACGCTAAAGGATAACCACGCGGAGAAGAAGCAGGGTAATGACTCTGAATATGCACCGCTTGTTTCATCACGTTTCGTTAGCTTTTCACAGCATGATCCACAGCAGACTCGCCCCGATTACCTACTTGCGTTTGAATTTATATCGCCATCCGTCCCTTCTTTAACGGTTGGTTACCGAGTGGAGTTTACTCCCGCTCTTGATTGGTTGTTACATATCCCAAGTTCCACCCATCGACTCTCCGCTTGGAAAGAGTCCAATCTTCTCTATCGCTTCTCTCAAGCTCGCTTCATTAGCTAAGTTCGATAAGCCGTTTTGGCTTACCTATCGAGAATATTTTTGCCTCTGTGCAGTAGCAAGAAGCCTAAGTTTCCTGCCTATCCGTGTGTTTATCCGCTCATTTTTATGGGTTAGGACTGCATTGGTAAGAACTATTTGCTGTTTTAAGCATGACCTGACAGGTCACTAAAAGCAGAATTTCTCGATAGCGATTACCGCGATGTTACTTGCGCGCGAGTCCATCTTTACAGGTTAATAACCCGGACTATTGGCAAGTTGTTATCGCGTTCTTAGGCAATATAAAGAGCAAAAAAATCATGAGAGAAAACAAGAGTCCAACAATCTTAAATCATTACAGTGCATGGAAATATGTGCTGTTAATCGTCACTATCACCATTATGTTATTCAGCGCGTTACCTACATTCTTTGGTGAGGATGCTGCGGTACAGGTTAGTGATGAGGCCGGGCTAAAAATCAATCCCTTGGAGCTGCATCAGCTATTGGTGTCCCAAGGTGTCAAGGTTAAGCGTATCGATCAAGCGTCAGGCCAAACCTTGATTGTGCTTGATGACAATTCACAACAGAGCAAGCTCAAGACACTACTTGTCAGCCAAGTAGAAGATCCTTCAAAGTTAACCCTTACTCTCGCACCAGCTGCGCCGAACTGGCTACTGTCACTTGGTTTTTCACCCATTAAACTGGGGCTGGATCTGCGAGGCGGAGTGCAGTTTCTACTCGATGTTGAAATAGATCCCGTCTATAAGCTGCACTCTAATACCTTCATTGAGTCCGTTAGACAATATGTGCGAGAACAATCGCTATATGGGGTCACGATTCAGGAACAGGCTGACGGTCATGTGAATATTGCAACAACAGACCTAACTCAAAGAGCGACGATAAGAGAGTTTATTAATACTCAGTATCCTAATTGGCAAATGACTAATTCCGGTGAGCACTCTTTGAATGTTGGGCTATCTGAAGCTGAAAAAATTAATATTCGCGATCTAACTGTGAAGCAAAACTTACAGATCATGCGTAGCCGTATTGAACAGCTTGGGATCAGTGAGGCCGTGGTTCAGCGTCAAGGTGAGCACCGCATTCGCATTGAGCTCCCAGGCGTACAAGATCCTGCGGCCGCAAAATCGGTGATCGGCGCTACAGCAAGCCTCGCTTTTTATCAAGTTAAGCAGCAGGGCTCTGTTAACGCCAAAGTTCTCAAAGATGAGCAGGGCCAACCTATCTATGTCGCTAGACGTGCGGTACTAGGCGGTGAGCATATTGTCGATGCGAGAGCGTCTCTTGGAGAGATGGGCTTGCCGGAAGTGGTTATTCACTTAGATAGGGAAGGCGGCGCCATGATGTCAGACTTTTCTCGTGACAATATTGGTAAGCCCATGGCGACCTCATACAGCGAGTATAGCCGTGACGACAGAGGCCAGATAAGACAAACCACCGAGGTGATCAGTGTTGCGACAATACAAGCACAACTTGGTGACCGCTTTAGTATTACTGGCGTAGGGGAATACGCCGCGGCACAGCAGTTAGCGCTATTGCTGCGTGCAGGGTCGATGACTGCGCCTGTGACTATCGTTGAGGAGCGTACTATCGGTCCGAGCCTCGGCGAGGAGAATATCACCAATGGTTTTTCAGCACTTGCTTTAGGTATGGCAGTGACTTTGCTGTTTATGGGGCTTTGGTACCGCCGATTAGGCTGGATAGCAAACGTGGCACTTATAGCCAACATGATCCTTATTTTTGGCTTAATGGCATTAATCCCTGGTGCAGTATTAACTCTGCCGGGGATTGCCGGACTCGTGTTGACCGTCGGCATGGCAGTCGATACTAACGTATTAATATTTGAGAGGATTAAGGACAAGTTAAAGGAAGGGAGAAGCTTTGCTCATGCTATCGATAGGGGCTTTGATAGTGCCTTTTCAACCATTGTCGATGCTAACTTCACCACCATGATAACAGCCGTCGTGCTTTACGCTATCGGTAACGGGCCCATTCAAGGCTTTGCATTAACCCTAGGATTAGGTTTGTTAACCAGTATGTTTACCGGAATATTTGCATCCAGAGCATTAGTTAACTGGGCATATGGTCGTAACTTTAGTCGTAATGTGAAGGTGTAATATGGAACTTAAAAATATGAGTAAATTAAGTAAGTTGACTAAGGCACGTTACCTTTCAAGTATCTTCTCTGTGCTGATTATGCTGTCATCTATCGGCATTATTTTAGTCAATGGTTTCAATTGGGGCTTAGATTTCACTGGTGGCATTGTTACTGAAGTCAAACTTGATCCCAATATTAAGGCCGAACAAATCAGTGAGTTATTAGCAAAAACCTCTGAGCAGGAGGTTAGCGTTATTTCCGCGGGTGAGCCTGGTCGCTGGATTTTGCGTTATGCCAAAGTAGATAATGCTGGGGCAGAGGATATCAAAACGGTATTGGCACCGTTGACTGATAATGTTGAAGTGCTTAACTCTAGTATTGTTGGACCACAAATTGGTCAAGAGCTAGCTGAGCAGGGCGGCTTGGCGTTGCTTGCGGCAATGATATGTATTCTGGCTTATCTGAGTTTTCGCTTTGAGTGGCGTCTTGCCAGTGGAGCCTTATTGGCACTGTTTCATGATGTCATCTTCGTGTTGGCTTTCTTCTCGTTAACTCAGATGGAGTTTAATTTAACGATTCTGGCTGCGGTACTGGCAATTTTAGGCTACTCCCTAAATGACTCTATCGTGATTGCCGATAGGGTGAGAGAGGTTCTAATCGCCAAGCCTAAGATGGCGATTGATGAGGTCTGTAGTAGTGCGGTGCAAGCCACTTTTTCACGCACCATGGTCACCAGTGGTACAACCCTGTTTACCGTTGCTGCGTTATGGATAATGGGCGGCGCCCCGTTGCAGGGATTTTCCATTGCCATGTTTCTCGGCATTATGATTGGAACAATCTCATCGGTATCTGTAGGTACTTGCTTACCTGAATACTTAAAGGTAAGTGCTGAACATTACAAGGTCGAACCTATTAGCGATGCTCCCTAGCGTTTTATCAAATGGATAAAACTTGGACAAAAAAAGAGCCGCTGTTAATACAGCGGCTCTTTTTATTTATCTTGCAACGGCTTCTTAAAGAAGCCTTTGCTAATTACTTTGCCTTAGGCACAGCAATTTTCATTTCTTCAGACTGACGGAACAGTACTAAGACGTGACCGATAAGCTGTACTTTTTCAGCTTGAGTTTCACGTACAATGGCGTCTACGATAGCGTTTTTAAGCTCTCTGTCACCAGAGGCTACTTTCACTTTAATCAATTCATGATGAGAAAGTGCATTATCAATTTCAGCCAGTACTCCTTCAGTCAGGCCGTTGCCACCAAGCATCACTACAGGCTTGAGACTGTGCGCTAAGCCTTTTAAGTGCTGTTTTTGTTTGGTTGTTAAGTTCATTTATACCAACTTTATGCTGAGTTACTGTTGAAAACCCGCTATTCTACCCTTATATACTCTTTGTGTAACTCTCAATTTTGTTGCGGATTTTAAATGTCAGGAAAAAAACGAACAGCTAGTTCATCTCGCTGGATGCAGGAACATTTCGACGATCACTATGTCAAACTATCGCAAAAGCGTGGTTTAAGGTCGCGTGCGGCCTTTAAGATTGAAGAGATCCAAGAAAAAGATAAACTCATTCGTCCGGGAATGACGGTTGTCGATTTAGGTGCCGCGCCGGGTGGTTGGTCTCAAATTGCCGTTAAATTGGCAGGAGACAGTGGTAAAGTTATTGCTTGTGATATCCTACCGATGGACCCGATTGTTGGTGTTGATTTCCTACAGGGGGATTTCCGTGAAGAGAAAGTGCTAGACGCATTACTCACGCGTGTAGGCGATGCCAAGGTTGATGTTGTATTATCCGATATGGCGCCAAACATGAGTGGTTCAGGTGGGGTCGATCAGCCTCGCGCTATGTATTTAGTGGAGCTTGCGTTAGATATGTGTCATCAAGTGTTGGCACCTAATGGTAGCTTTGCAGTCAAAGTCTTTCAGGGGGAGGGTTTTGATGAATACATGAAGGCGGTTAAAGAGGCGTTTAAAACCGTTAAAACACGTAAGCCAGATTCTTCGAGACCACGCTCTCGTGAAGTCTATCTTGTGGCGACTGGTTACAAGTTATAGTAATCTATCGTAAGTACTCTAACATTAGTTTTCGGAAGACTTTAAAAGAGGTCGAGTAATTTGAGTGACATGGCAAAAAATTTAATTCTCTGGGTTGTCATCGCCGTTGTGTTGATGTCAGTTTTTCAGGGCTATTCCCCCTCTTCTACGACTAAACAGAAGATGGATTATTCAACATTTTTAGATAACGTTAAAGATGGACAAGTCAGTACTGCGACGGTTAAAAGCGATCAGCGCACTATTGAGGGAACAACGCGTACCGGTGAAAAGTTTGTCACTGTTATGCCGTTACCAGACTTAGATCTAATTAATGAGTTAAATCGCAAGGGGATTACATTCAAGGGCGAAGAAGCTGAAGAGTCAGGGTTCTTAACTCAGATCTTTATCTCTTGGTTCCCTATGCTATTGCTGATTGGTGTGTGGATCTTCTTTATGCGCCAGATGCAAGGCGGTGGCGGTAAAGGCGCGATGTCATTTGGTAAGAGTAAAGCCAAGTTGATGAGCGAAGATCAGATCAAGACGACTTTTGGTGACGTTGCAGGTTGTGATGAAGCCAAAGAAGACGTTAAAGAGCTGGTTGATTACCTAAAAGAGCCAACGAAATTCCAAAAGCTAGGTGGACGTATCCCAACGGGTGTACTACTAGTTGGCCCACCAGGTACGGGTAAAACTTTGCTTGCTAAGGCAATTGCCGGCGAAGCTAAAGTACCTTTCTTTACAATTTCAGGTTCTGATTTCGTTGAGATGTTCGTGGGTGTCGGTGCATCACGTGTACGTGACATGTTCGAGCAAGCGAAGAAGTCTGCACCTTGTATCATCTTTATCGATGAGATCGATGCCGTAGGTCGTCAGCGTGGCGCGGGTGTGGGTGGTGGTCACGATGAACGTGAGCAGACACTTAACCAGATGCTAGTTGAGATGGATGGTTTCGAAGGTAACGAAGGTATTATCGTTATCGCTGCGACTAACCGTCCAGACGTACTGGATGCTGCACTATTACGTCCAGGTCGTTTTGACCGTCAAGTGGTTGTAGGTTTGCCAGATGTTCGTGGTCGTGAGCAAATTCTTAAAGTTCATATGCGTAAAGTGCCTTTGGCTGATGGCGTCAAAGCTAGTGTTATCGCTCGTGGTACCCCAGGTTTCTCAGGTGCTGACCTTGCAAACCTAGTTAACGAAGCGGCCTTGTTTGCTGCCCGTAACAGCCGCCGTGTAGTCGGTATGGAAGAGTTTGAGAGTGCTAAAGACAAGATCATGATGGGCGCTGAGCGTCGCACTATGGTGATGTCGGAAGAAGAGAAAGAGATG
The DNA here is from genome assembly GCF_016765635.1 of Shewanella schlegeliana. GTDB lineage: Bacteria > Pseudomonadota > Gammaproteobacteria > Enterobacterales > Shewanellaceae > Shewanella > Shewanella schlegeliana. The sequence goes on along the minus strand of NZ_JAESVD010000005.1, from coordinate 283,385 downwards.
ACCGCTTATCACGAAGCGGGTCATGCGATTGTGGGTTGTTTGGTTCCTGAGCACGATCCTGTGCATAAGGTGACTATTATTCCACGTGGTCGCGCGCTTGGTGTGACCTTCTTCCTACCAGAAGCGGATGCAATTAGTCAGAGCCGTCGTAAGCTTGAGAGTCAGATCTCGGTTGCCTACGGTGGACGTATTGCTGAAGATTTGATTTACGGTAGTGAGAAAGTGTCTACCGGTGCATCACAAGACATTAAGTATGCAACTTCTATCGCGCGTAACATGGTGACTCAATGGGGCTTCTCTGAGAAGCTAGGGCCAGTACTTTACGCTGAAGATGAGAACGAAGTATTCTTAGGACGTAGCATGGGTAAATCTCAGCATATGTCTGATGATACTGCTCGTGTTATCGATGCAGAAGTGAAGATGCTTATCGATGCCAATTACGGTAGAGCTCATACTTTCTTAACCGAAAATATGGATATTCTTCATGCGATGAAAGATGCATTGATGAAATATGAGACTATCGACTCTGAACAGATCGATGACTTGATGGCTCGTCGCGAAGTGCGTATGCCTGCTGAATGGCAGAAAGATGATCTGTCTAACGATAATGACAGCAATAACACTTCATCTGAAAAGAAAGAAGAGATCAAGGAAACTAAAGAAGATAAGCCAGATGTCAGTGATGCTGACGAATCTCCAGCTAAGTAATTTTTAGTTTGATAAAGAAAACCCCGTCTAGGGGTTTTCTTGTTTACGGAACTTTATTTTGTCTATATTAACCAGTGGTCAAAACCAGCTTGATTTGAGCTCTCCTGTAGTGATGGGGATCCTCAATGTTACGCCTGATTCTTTCTCGGATGGCGGCGAATACTCATCGATTGCAACCGCTTGTGAGCAAGTCGACTTGATGGTAGCGCAGGGCGCTAAAATTATCGATATCGGTGGTGAATCGACCCGTCCCGGAGCGAAAGAGGTTTCGATTGAGGATGAGTTAGCGCGCGTGCTGCCCTTAATTGAATATGTTAGTCACAATCATGATGTGTGGATCTCTATCGACACCAGTAAGGCTGACGTGATGGAGGCTGCGGTGAAGGCTGGCGCACATCTAATTAATGACGTCAGAGCGCTACAGGAGCCTGGAGCGTTAGCTGTGGCGGCCAAGTTAGATGTACCAGTATGTTTGATGCATATGCAGGGACAGCCTAGAACCATGCAGAATGCGCCCCATTATGATGATGTGGTGAGCGATATCAGTGCGTTTTTTAGCGAACGAATCGATATCTGTATTGCCGCTGGAATAAAACGAGAGCATATTGTGCTAGACCCTGGCTTTGGTTTTGGTAAGTCACTCGCTCATAATTATGAGTTGCTCAATCGGATGGCTGAGTTCTCAAGCTTCAACTTACCCGTGTTGGCAGGGTTATCGCGTAAAAGTATGTTCGGTCAATTACTTGGGCGTGAGGTATCACAAAGATTAAGTGCCACACTTGCTGGTAATATGCTGGCAATACAAGCGGGTGCAAAGATAGTGCGTGTGCATGATGTGCAAGAAACCGCAGATATGATAGCAGTATTAAACGCAACAAAAGATTATAAGGCTTTAGCTTAACCCCCTTAAATACAAAGGTCATTAAGCTGAGGTTAGTGTTTTTATGGTAGAAATGACGGATTTATTTCTTCCTCGTTATTGAGTTTGGAGTTCAAGTGAAACAGAGACAATTTTTTGGTACAGATGGTATTCGTGGCAAAGTCGGCGCGGGTAAGATGACCCCAGAGCTTGCACTGAAGCTTGGTTGGGCTGCTGGTCGAGTATTATCTCGCTCAGGTACCCAGAAGGTGATTATAGGTAAAGATACCCGTATTTCTGGTTACCTGTTTGAGTCGGCTTTAGAAGCTGGGCTTTCAGCTGCTGGTCTCGATGTGATGTTGATTGGTCCTATGCCAACGCCAGCTGTTGCTTATTTGACTCGTACATTCCGCGCCGAGGCAGGAATTGTGATCAGTGCTTCCCATAACCCTTATTATGACAACGGTATTAAGTTCTTTTCCAACGATGGTAGCAAGCTCGATGATGAAGTCGAACTTGAAATTGAAGCCGAGCTTGAAAAGCCACTGACCTGTGTTGAGTCTCACTTACTTGGCAAGGTTAATCGTATCGACGACGCTGCGGGTCGTTATATTGAATACTGTAAGAGTCACTTCCCAGCGGAGCAGACGTTAAGCGGACTAAAAATTGTTGTCGATTGTGCTCACGGCGCAACTTACCATATCGCACCGAGTGTCTTCAGAGAGCTTGGCGCGGAAGTGATTGCGATTGGTGACAAGCCAAATGGGTTGAATATCAACGATAAAGTCGGTGCGACATCTATGGCACAGATCTGTGAGACCGTATTGGCTGAAAATGCTGATTTAGGTATCGCGCTCGATGGTGATGGCGATCGAATCATGATGGTTAACCGTCATGGACGCGTAATCGATGGCGATGAGATCTTATATATCTTAGCCTGTGATGCACAAAAACGTGGTGTGCTACGCGGTGGGGTGGTTGGCACCTTGATGTCAAATCTAGGCCTAGATCTAGCGCTACAAGCACTCGAGATCCCATTTGTTCGCTCTAAAGTGGGTGACCGTTATGTGATGGAACTACTAAAAGAGCATGATTGGCGTATTGGTGGTGAAAATTCAGGTCATATCTTGAACTTAGATCATGGTACGACTGGTGACGGTATCGTTGCGGGGATTTTGGTGTTAGCTGCGATGCAGCGTCAAAACGCCACTCTAGAAGAGTTAACTGCTGAGATTAAGATGCTACCACAGGTGTTAGTCAATGTTCGATTCGAAGGAGACAACGATCCACTGTCTTCAGAGATCGTGCTTGCTGCACAAGCAGAGGTTGAGCAAAAGCTAGGAGCTCGTGGACGAGTATTACTGCGTAAGTCTGGTACTGAACCTCTACTGCGAGTGATGGTTGAAGGTGATGACCAAGCTGCAGTGACTGAATATGCTAATTATATTGCCGATGCCGTACGTAATTTAGTTTAGTAATTAATGGATTAACTAAGGTGTTAACCTATGACGCGATTAAATATTCTGCAAATTGATGTTTAATCGTGTCATTGCAAAGGTGGTCGTGTAAAAAGTGCGCGTTCTCGCCGATATTATGAAAAAATAACACCTTTAGGTATTGTAACTTCACAAGTGGTTCGCTATTATTCACGCCGCTTTCAAAGGAGACAGTAATGGCACTCAGACGTCCCATGGTTGCTGGTAATTGGAAAATGAACGGCAGTGCGCAGTTAGCGCAAGAGCTATTCAAAAAATTCGCTACCAAGCTCCAAGATGATTCAGTGGAAGTGGTCTTGTGTCCACCTTCTATTTACTTAGAAAGTGTTCGACAGCTACTAGATGAAAACAAAGAAACCTTAAACGGTTGCTTAGTCAGAATGGGAACTCAAAACCTAAGTCAGCATGACTTCGGTGCCTATACTGGTGAAATATCTGGTCAGATGTTAAAAGATTCAGGATGTCGATATGTTATTATCGGACATTCAGAACGTCGCCGTATGTACGGAGAGACGAGCAACATTGTAGCAGAGAAATTTGCTGCAGCTCAGAAGCACGGTTTGACCCCAATCTTATGTGTTGGTGAGTCGGGTCCAGCTCGTGAAGCAAGACGCACTTTTGAAGTGATTGCTGAAGAGTTAGATGTGGTCATCGAAAAGAATGGCACCATGGCTTTTGACAACGCGATTATCGCCTACGAGCCATTATGGGCAGTAGGAACTGGTAAGAGTGCTACGCCAGAGCAGGCTCAAGAAGTTCATGCGTTTATTCGCAAACGCCTCTCTGAAGTATCTCCATTTATCGGAGAAAACATCAGGATTTTGTACGGTGGTAGCGTAACACCGAGTAATGCAGCAGACTTGTTTGCTCAACCTGATGTAGATGGTGGTTTGATTGGCGGTGTAAGCCTCAATGCTACCGAATTTCTCAGTTTATGTACGATAGCGATGAGCGCATAATATGTATGAAGTTCTAATGGTTGTTTACTTGTTGGTTGCGATTGGTCTAGTTGGCCTGATCTTAATCCAGCAAGGTAAAGGTGCTGACATGGGGGCCTCTTTCGGCGCCGGTGCTTCAGGTACTCTGTTCGGTTCATCTGGTTCTGGTAACTTTTTGACTCGTTCAACTGCGGTTCTAGCGGTAGCGTTTTTCGCACTAAGTCTTACTATCGGTAACTTAAGTGCAAATCACTCTAAAGCAGAAGGTGCATGGGACGATTTAGGAAGCGATGCAGCTCAAGTTGTAGAACAAGTTCAGCAAGAAGCTGAAAAGTCAGAAGATAAGATCCCTGACTAAATCATAAGTTAACTTATGATGGTATCAATCGATATCGATTGATACCGACTGTAAAACTGCCATTAACCTCTCAAAGTGGCAGCAAGGAAAAACAGTCAACAATACGGTTTTATGCGGATGTGGTGGAATTGGTAGACACGCCATCTTGAGGGGGTGGTGAGCTATGCTCGTGAGGGTTCAAGTCCCTCCATCCGCACCAAATCCCTGATTTCGTTAACGACGGAATCGAGGATAATAAAGTGGCTAAAGAGCCCTTTATTATTGCAAGTTGAGAGGTTTCTCAATATACTTGCACAAGTTGTCGCGGGGTGGAGCAGTTTGGTAGCTCGTCGGGCTCATAACCCGAAGGTCGTCGGTTCAAATCCGGCCCCCGCAACCAGCTTCCCAGTAAAGAAATTTATTTCTATGCTGTTACAGGTTCTGGATATATCAACCTCGTCATTACGGGGTTTTTTGTTATCTGGAGCTTATAAAACCTGTCACCGAGGGTGACGTGTACTGGGGCTATTAGGCCCTTTTTTGTTTTTCTGGGGGTTAACCTTGGCTACATTAGAACGCAAACTGGTAGAGATGCTCAAAGCGCCAGTTGAAGCATTAGGGCATCAGCTTTGGGGTTTGGAATATATTCAAGCAGGCAAGCATTCTATCTTGCGTTTATATATAGACAATGAGAAAGGCATCTTCATTGAAGATTGCGCCGAAACCAGCCGCCAAGTCAGTGCCGTAATGGATGTTGAAGATCCAATTTCAACAGAATACACACTAGAAGTTTCTTCTCCTGGTGTAGATAGACCATTGTTTACTGCTGAGCAGTACAAGGCCTACATCGGTGAGACCGTAAAAGTACAATTAACGATGCCTGTCGCAGGCAGTCGTAATTTAAAAGGCACCGTTACTGGCGTTGATGGGCAAATGCTTAATCTGTCGGTAGATGGGAACGAACTGATCGTTGCTTTGGATAATATCCGTAAAGGCAACTTAATCGCTAAGTTTTGATGAATTCAAGGTGAACGAGGCAAGACAATGAATAAAGAGATTCTGCTAGTCGCTGAGGCGGTTTCAAATGAGAAAGGTGTACCGCGCGAGAAGATTTTCGAAGCGCTGGAAATTGCACTAGCCACAGCAACCAAGAAAAAATACGAAGGTGATATCGACGTTCGTGTTGCTATTGATCGTAAAACCGGTGCGTATGAAACTTTCCGTCGTTGGATGGTTGTAGAAGACGCAGGTGTTCCTTTAGAGAACCCATTCCGCGAAATTACGCTTGAAGCAGCAAAGTTTGATGATCCAGAAGTTGAGCTAGGCGGTTTCATCGAAGATGAAATTGACTCAGTTGCATTTGACCGCATCACTACTCAAACCGCTAAGCAAGTGATCGTACAGAAAGTACGTGAAGCTGAGCGTGCGCAGATCGTTGATCAGTTCCGTGACCGTGAAGGTGAATTGATTGTTGGTGTCGTTAAGAAGAGCAACCGTGAAAGTGTGGTTGTTGATCTAGGTAACAACGCAGATGGTGTGTTGTTTAAAGAAGATTTGATTTCTCGTGAATCATTCCGACCTGGCGACCGCGTTCGTGCATTGCTTTACTCTGTACGTCCAGAAGCACGTGGTGCACAGCTGTTCTTGACTCGTACTAAGCCAGATATGCTGATTGAGCTATTCCGCGTTGAAGTACCTGAAATTCAAGACGAGATGATCGAAATCATGGGCGCTGCTCGTGATCCAGGTTCTCGCGCTAAGATTGCGGTTAAGTCTAACGACCGTCGTATCGATCCTATCGGTGCGTGTGTTGGTATGCGTGGCGCTCGTGTTCAAGCTGTATCAAACGAGCTTGGTGGTGAGCGTGTTGATATCGTGCTTTGGGATGATAACCCAGCACAGTACGTTATTAACTGTATGGCTCCTGCTGACGTGGCATCGATCATCGTTGATGAAGATAACCACTCAATGGATATCGCCGTTGAAGCAGACAGCTTAGCGCAAGCAATTGGTCGTAATGGTCAAAATATTCGTCTAGCCACTCAGCTATCTGGTTGGGAACTAAACGTAATGACAGTTGATGACATGAAAGCTAAGCATCAGGCTGAAAGCGCTAAAGTGGTGAACCTATTCATCCAAGCACTAGACGTTGATGAAGAGTTTGCACAACTGCTTTCTGACGAAGGCTTCACTTCTCTTGAAGAGATTGCTTACGTACCAGAATCAGAATTACTAGAAATTGATGGATTCGACGAGGATATCGTTGAGTCATTAAGAGAGCGCGCCAAGGCGGCGATCTCTACTCGCGCACTTGCGACTGAGGAAGCACTTGACGGTGCTGAACCAAGTGAAGAACTTCTTGCGTTAGAAGGTCTAGATAGACACTTGGCATTCGTAATGGCAAGCAAAGGCGTAATTACGCTTGAAGACTTAGCCGAACAAGGCATTGATGATTTGATCGAAATAGAAGAATTAACAGAAGAAAAAGCAGGTGAGCTAATTATGGCTGCCCGTAATATCTGTTGGTTTGGCGAAGAAGCATAAGTCGATCAGCAGAGGGGAGTTTTATAGATGGCAGATACTACAGTAGATAAATTGGCCAAAGAAGTAGGGAAAAGCGCTGAACGCTTGGTCGAGCAGTTTTCACAAGCTGGTATAAAGAAAACTGCAACGGATACCGTTTCTGAATCAGAGAAACAGCAGCTACTTGATTTTCTTAAGAAGCAGCATGGTGGCGATTCAGCACCAACGAAAATGACGTTACAGCGTAAGTCAGTTTCGACATTGAGCGTGGCGGGTAGCGGCGGTCAATCAAAAGACGTTAAAGTTGAAGTGCGTAAGAAGCGTACTTTCGTTAAGCGCGATGCAGCGGCTGAAGCTGAATTAGCCGCTAAGGCTGAAGCGGAAGCTAAAGCTGCTGCAGAAGCAGAGGCGAAAGCTAAGGCAGAAGCTGAAGCAAAGGCTAAAGCCGATGCTGAAGCGAAAGCAAAGGTTAAAGCCGAGGCAGAAGCTAAGGCTAAAGCTCAAGTCGCTAAGCCAGTAGCAGAAACTGCAGACGACAAAGAAGCTAAAGCTGAAGAAGCTAAATTGTTAGCGGCTCAAGAAGCTGCTGCGAAAGCTAAGGCTGACGAAGAAGCTCGCGCTGCTGCTGAAGAAGCACGTCGCTTAGCTGAAGAAAACGAGAAGCGTTGGGCAGAAGAAGAGAAAGCACGTAAAGAAGCTGAGAAGAGTGTTGATCACCATGTGACAACATCTTCAGAAGCGCGTGCGGCCGAAGATACTGCAGACGCAAACGCAGAAAAGCGCGGTCGTCGCCCACGTAAGCCTGCTGCAAAAGCGGGTAATGACGCGAATAGCGGCAGCCCAGCTGGTAAAGGTAAAGGTAAGCGCGGTGGTAAAGATAACCGTCGCGATAGCCGTAACCCACGTAACTCACGTAACAACCGTAGCGTTGCTCCTGAGTCAATGGACCACGCGTTCACTAAGCCAGCAGCAGTTGTTAAGGCTGACGTAAGTATCGGTGAAACAGTTTCTGTTGCAGAGCTTGCTTCTAAGATGTCTATCAAGGCCACTGAAATCATCAAACAGATGATGAAGATGGGCTCTATGGTTACCATTAACCAAGTACTAGACCAAGAAACTGCACAGCTAGTTGCTGAAGAAATGGGTCATAAAGTTGTACTAACTCGTGAGAACGAGCTAGAGCATCAAGTACTTGCTGACCGTAACGGCGACGTTAAAGTTGAGCCACGTGCACCAGTTGTTACCATCATGGGTCACGTTGACCACGGTAAAACATCGCTTCTTGACTACATTCGCCGCGCGAAAGTAGCTTCAGGCGAAGCGGGTGGTATTACCCAGCATATCGGTGCGTACCACGTTGAAACAGACAACGGTATGATCACCTTCTTAGATACTCCTGGTCACGCGGCGTTTACCGCTATGCGTGCTCGTGGTGCTAAGGCGACCGATATCGTTATTCTTGTGGTTGCGGCTGATGACGGCGTGATGCCACAAACAATCGAAGCTATCCAACACGCTAAAGCGGGTGGTGTGCCTCTGATTGTTGCAGTTAACAAGATTGATAAGCCAGAGGCAGATCCTGATCGCGTTAAGTCTGAGCTTTCTCAGCATGGCGTAATGTCTGAAGATTGGGGCGGAAACAACATGTTTGTTCACGTTTCAGCTAAGACGGGTGAAGGTATTGATGAGCTACTAGAAGGTATCCTTCTTGAAGCAGAAGTACTAGAGCTTCAAGCTGTTCGTGAAGGTATGGCTGCTGGTGTTGTTGTTGAATCTAAGCTTGATAAAGGCCGCGGTCCAGTTGCAACAGTACTTGTACAAGAAGGTACGCTTAAGCAAGGCGATATCGTTCTATGTGGTCTAGAGTACGGTAAAGTCCGTGCAATGAAAGATGAGAACGGTAAGTCTATCACTGAAGCGGGTCCATCTATCCCTGTTGAGATCTTAGGTCTATCAGGTGTGCCATCAGCGGGTGACGAAGCGACAGTAGTACGTGATGAGCGTAAAGCACGTGAAGTTGCACTTTACCGTCAAGGTAAGTTCCGTGATGTTAAACTTGCACGCCAGCAGAAGTCTAAGCTTGAAAACATGTTCGCCAACATGGTTGAAGGTGAAGTTCAAGAGCTTAACTTGGTACTTAAAGCTGACGTTCAAGGTTCACTTGAAGCGATTGCTGACTCACTTGAGAAGCTATCTACAGACGAAGTTAAAGTTAACATCATCGCTCGCGGTGTAGGTGGCTTGACTGAGACTGATGCAACTCTAGCTGCAGCGTCTAACGCTATCATGGTTGGTTTTAACGTTCGTGCTGATGCACAGGCGCGTAAAGTTGTTGATAGCGAAAGTGTTGATCTGCGTTATTACAGCATCATCTATCAGTTGATCGATGAAGTTCGTGACGCGATGGGCGGCATGCTAGCACCAGAATTCAGACAAGAAATTATCGGTCTTGCTGAAGTTCGCGACGTGTTTAAGTCTCCTAAGATTGGTGCAATTGCGGGCTGTATGGTTACCGAAGGTACCATCAAGCGTAGCGCTCCAATTCGCGTACTACGTGAAAACGTTGTTATCTACGAAGGTGAGCTTGAATCACTTCGTCGCTTTAAAGATGACGTTAACGAAGTTCGTAACGGCATGGAATGTGGTATCGGTGTGAAGAACTATAATGACGTCAGAGTTGGCGATCAGATTGAAGTATTCGAAACCGTTGAGATAGCACGTACCTTGTAATCTATCTTATTAGTTATAAGGGCGGCGCAAGCCGCCCTTAATATTTATGGCAATAATATTATGGCAAAAGAATTTAGTCGTACACGCCGTATTGCACAGCAGCTACAACAAGAGCTAGCCGTTGTTCTTCAGCGTGATATGAAAGACCCGCGCATTGGGTTTGTCACAGTCAATGACGTTGATGTTTCTCGCGATTTAAACTACGCAAAAGTTTACGTGACCTTCTTCGAAGAAGACGTAAAGCTAGTTGAACAGAAAGTAGAAGCATTAGATGCCGCGGCAGGTTATATCCGTTCACTGGTTGCTGGCCGCATGAAATTGCGCGTGATGCCTGAACTGCGCTTTATCTACGATAGCTCTTTGGTTGAAGGTATGCGCATGTCTAACCTTGTTAGCCGCGTTATCAGCAATGATGAAGCAAAGCAGAAGCAACATGGCATTGAGCCGGATGCTGAGCAAGACAGCAAGGAAGAGGGCGACAAATAATGGCACGTCGTTCTCGCGGCCGTTTTATCGACGGTATTGTACTGTTAGATAAAGACACCGGCATGAGCTCAAACTTTGCTCTACAAAGAGTGAAGCGCTTTTTTAATGCAAATAAAGCGGGCCATACTGGTGCTCTGGATCCATTAGCCACTGGCATGTTACCAATCTGTTTAGGTGAAGCGACTAAGTTTTCTCAGCATCTGCTCGATGCCGATAAGCGTTACTTGGTGACTGCTAAGCTTGGTCAACGTACCGATACTAGTGATTCAGACGGTGAAGTTGTTCAAACGAGAGAAGTTAACTTCACTCAAGAGCAGTTAGATACGGCTCTGGAACATTTTCGCGGTGAGACGATGCAAGTTCCCTCAATGTATTCGGCACTAAAGTACCAAGGTCAGCCTTTGTATAAGTATGCCCGTGAAGGCATTGAAGTTCCTCGCGAGGCACGTCCAATCAATGTGTTTGAGCTTAACTTTATCAGCCTTGAAGGTGATGAATTAACCTTAGATATTCATTGTTCAAAGGGCACTTATATCCGCACTATCACCGATGACTTAGGTGAGATGCTAGGTTGTGGCGCGCATGTCATTATGTTGCGCCGTACTCAAGTTGCTGGCTACCCCTACGATAAGATGGTGTCGCTTAAGCAGCTAGAAGAGTTAGTTGCTAAGGCCGATGCCGAATCTTTACCGTTAGCAGAGGTGCTAGACCCACTGTTATTGCCTATGGATACAGCGGTAAGTGGCTTTAAAGAGATTAACGTCTCTGATGAGTTAGCGACTTACTTGATGAACGGTAATCCTGTTCAGGTGGCTAATTTACCTGTTGACGAGCTGGTACGGATCACTATAGGTGAATCACATCAGTTTGTTGGTATTGGTCAGATGAACGATGACGGCTTACTGGCCCCTAAGCGCCTTATTGTATTAAGGGAGCAACAAGACTAATTAAGGAGATTAATCCGACATTAGTCTTGCTACCTATTGTCTAAATAGGTAGAATGGCGCGCCCCTTTGGCTGAGTTAGTGATCGGCTAAAGAATTTTAATGTAATATTTTGGAGATAGAAATGTCACTAAGTGTTGAAGCTAAAGCTCAAATCCTAGCTGAATTCGGTCGTTGCGAAAACGACACTGGTTCTACTGAAGTTCAGGTTGCATTGTTAACTGCACAAATCAACCACCTACAAGGTCACTTCAAAGAGCACATCCACGATCACCATTCACGTCGTGGTCTACTACGTATGGTTAGCTCTCGTCGTAAGCTTCTTGCTTACCTTAAGCGTACTGAAAACGTACGTTACCAAGAGCTAATCAAGAAGTTAGGTCTACGTCGTTAATTTTAACGTCTGATCTATTAAAAGGAGGCTATGCCTCCTTTTTTTGTGCCTGTTTGATACGGGCATTTCTTAATACAGTTAAACCTCAGTTGCTTAATGGCAAACTGTAGCTGTTAACACTGCATACTCAACTACTGGTTTCGATAGCAATGTGGTTTGGCACCAGATATTTGGCTTCAAAGCTGTCTATTGCTAGAGGCTTACTAAAGTAGAAGCCTTGGCCTATCTCACAGCCTCGTTTTTGTAACCATTCGAGTTGCTGCTCATTTTCGATTCCCTCAGCGACAATGCTCAGTTTGAGTTGTTTTCCTAGCATTAAAATCGTCGATGCTATCGCACTGTCACCAGGTAGATCGGAAACAAAGCCACGATCAATTTTCATGGTGCTTATCGGCAGACGACGTAGATAAGACAGAGAGGAGTAACCTGTGCCAAAATCATCTACCGCAATACCAAACCCAGCTGATTTTAATTGATTCAGTTTAATGATTGCAGACTCAATATCGTTCATCAGAGAAGTTTCAGTAATCTCTATTTCCAATAGCTCTGGGGCTATTTGGTAGCGCAATGCAGCTTGTTTTATATCCGGTACTAGGCTTGCGTCTTGAAACTGCTGAGAGGAGACGTTAATTGCTATCGGCATGGAAAGATTATATTTAACTTTCCACTCTTGAATGATTTTACAGCTCTGCTCTATGACCCAGCGGCCAATGGGGATGATTATCCCGGTTTCCTCGGCAACTGGAATAAATGAGGCAGGGCTGATAAGACGCCCCTCTTTTTGCCAGCGGATCAGTGCTTCACAACCAACGACTTCTCCACTTTTAAGATCCAATTTTGGCTGAAAATGGAGTAAGAATTCATTATTTTCTAGGGCATCATGCAGGGAGGCTTCGGTTCTTAAGCGCACCGCTGCTCGCTCCGTCATCTGTGGTTTAAAGAATGCCCACTGATTCGAACCCGCAGCTTTGGCACTATACATGGCGATATCTGCGTGGCGAATAAGATCTTCTGCTCGCAGGCCGTCATCGGGGTAGATGGCGATTCCTACAGAAGCTGCTGGATGGACTGTATGTTCATTAAGCTGCATAGGCGCGTTGAGTTGAACGAGTAATTTATCTACAAATTCCGCCGCAAGTGTTGGTGATTGAATGCCATCAGCTAATACCACAAATTCGTCGCCGCCTAGCCTAGATACTGTGCCTACCTGGCCAGCAAAAAGCTCGAGATTACGAGCCACTCGAACCAAAAATTGATCCCCAATGTCGTGCCCTAAGGAGTCGTTGATGTTTTTAAAACGATCCAAGTCAATAAACAGTAAGACAAACCGGCCTTCTTGTGCTCTTGCTCGCTGAATATTTACTGTGATGGTTTCTAGGAGCAGGGTTCGATTAGGTAAGCCCGTGAGAGGATCTCGGGTAGCCATTTTGCGTAATTTATTTTGCGTCGCGTCGAACTGAATTAAAATCAGGTTGAGCTTGGAGATGACCATTCCAAGTTCATCATTGCTATGGGAACGAGTGACAGGAAGTAGGTGTTTAGCCGGGGACTCAGGATCTATTTTATCGATAGCGTCGCTTATCTTAGCGATAGGCTGGGTGAGAAAACGGTGGAAGACAATCGATAAAACAAGAGTCAACAAAAAAGCCCTTGCTAAGGTGGCCCAAAGGTTAAACCTGAGACTCGAAATTAAAGAGTTGGTCAGCTCTTGCGTGTCGTAAAAGACGGTTAAGGTACCTATAAGCTCTCTATCGCCATTCACATCAGTGTAGTAGGGCCGATATAAGGAACGAGAAATTTCTTTTAGATCGCCAAACAGTTCGGCACTGAGATGGGTAAAAAACTCTAGATTAACCGCGGGGGCACCATTATTGACTGATACAAAGCGACTTCCGTCTTCAAGTTCCAATATTGCTGATCCAACGTGCTCTACTTTTAGGATCCCTTGAATGGTTTGCGCCGCTAATAAATTATCTAGAGCCCAAATCGCATTCGTCGCTGGTTGCTCAACAGAATCGATTAGCTCATGTTGGGTCTTGCTGAGCTCCTCTCGCGCTTCAGTAACGAGTAGAAAAATTTCAATTAAAAAGATTGCCACGGCAAAAAATAAAGTGGAAGAAACGAGTAAGAATGTCTGTTTCCATGTGAGCGATTTGAAACTCTCCTTCATCAATTATCTTCCCTTGTATCAATGGCTTAGGCTTCTTTTGCACGTTGGTGGCCAGCTAGTGTTACGTTGGTAACTGACGAATTGATTCACTTTAGAGAAAAGATTGTGCTTTGTCATCAATCTATTCTCTTTATCTATTGAATAAACTTGCAGTATACTTACGCGCGTAATTAAGGTAATTAAATATTAAGGAATGGTTCACGTGAATCCAATCGTAAAGAGTTTTGAATATGGTCAGCACACAGTCACATTAGAGACTGGGGTTATTGCACGTCAAGCAGATGCAGCTGTTTTGGCAAGTATGGGTGATACAACAGTATTGGTTACTGTTGTTGGCAAGAAGTTTGAAGAGCCAGGCCGTGACTTTTTCCCGCTAACCGTTAATTACCAGGAAAAAACATACGCAGCAGGTAAGATCCCTGGTGGATTCTTCAAGCGTGAAGGTCGTCCATCAGAAGGTGAAACGCTAACAGCACGCCTAATTGACCGTCCAATCCGTCCACTATTCCCGAACGGTTTCAAGAACGAAGTTCAAGTAATCATCACTGTTGTTTCTGTCGATCCAGAAATCAGCCCAGAAGTTATCTCTATGATTGGTACTTCTGCAGCACTATCTATCTCTGGTATTCCATTTAATGGTCCGCTAGGTTCTGCGCGTGTTGGTTATGTTAATGGCGAATATATTCTTAACCCAACAGTTTCTCAGCTAGTTGATAGTCAGCTTGAGCTGTCTGTTGCAGGTACTGAAAGTGCAGTACTAATGGTTGAGTCTGAAGCAAACGCACTGCCTGAAGAAGTCATGCTAGGCGCGGTTGTTTATGGCCACGATCAGCAGCAAGTTGTAATCAAAGCAATTAAAGAGCTACAAGCTGAAGTTAACAAGCCTGTATGGGATTGGACTGCACCAGTTCAAGACCAAGAGCTTGTTGCTAAGATCAAAGATTTGGCTGAAGCTGGTCTAACTGAAGCTTACCAAATCGAAGTTAAGCAAGATCGTTACGCTCAGGTCGGTGTCGTTAAGAATGCTGCTAAAGAAGCATTATTGGCTGAAAACGCAGACGCTGATTTACGCGAAATCGATGGCCTTCTTGGTAGCCTAGAGAAGAAAGTCGTTCGTAGCCGCATCATCGCTGGCAACCCACGTATCGATGGTCGTGAGCCAGATATGGTTCGTGCTCTTAACGTTATGGCGGGTGTACTTCCTCGTACACACGGTAGCTCACTGTTCACTCGTGGTGAAACTCAGGCACTAGTAACTTGTACCCTTGGTACTGAGCGTGATGCACAGAAGATTGATAGCATCATGGGCGAGTCTACTAACCGCTTTATGCTTCACTACAACTTCCCTCCATACTCTGTTGGTGAAACAGGCATGGTTGGTTCTCCTAAGCGTCGTGAAATTGGTCACGGTAAGCTAGCATGGCGTGGTATTAACGCTGTTATGCCTACAGCTGAAGAGTTCCCATACAGCGTTCGTATCGTATCAGAAATCACTGAATCAAACGGTTCAAGCTCTATGGCGTCTGTTTGTGGTACTTCTCTTGCTCTTATGGATGCAGGTGTACCAATCAAGACTTCTGTAGCTGGTATCGCTATGGGTCTAGTTAAAGAAGGCGACGATTTCGTAGTTCTTTCTGACATCCTAGGCGATGAAGATCACCTTGGTGACATGGACTTTAAAGTAGCGGGTACTCGCGACGGTATTACTGCACTGCAGATGGATATCAAGATCGAAGGTATCACTAAAGAGATCATGCAGATTGCTCTACAGCAAGCTTACGGCGCACGTGTTCATATCCTAAACGTAATGGACCAAGCTATCTCAGGTCACCGTGAAGATATCTCTGACCACGCTCCACGCATCACGACTATCAAGATCAACCCAGAGAAGATCCGTGATGTTATCGGTAAAGGTGGTGCGACTATTCGTGCACTTACTGAAGAAACCGGTACGACTATCGAGCTTGACGATGACGGTACAGTGAAGATTGCATCTTCAAACGGTGAAGCGACTAAAGAAGCTATCCGTCGTATCGAAGAGATCACTGCAGAAGTTGAAGTAGGTACTGTTTACAACGGTAAAGTTGTTCGTATCGTAGACTTCGGTGCATTCGTAACGATTCTTCCAGGTAAAGATGGTCTAGTACACATTTCTCAAATCGCTGAAGAGCGCGTTGCTAATGTGTCTGACTACCTAGAAGTAGGTCAAGAAGTTAAAGTTAAGGTGATGGAAGTTGACCGCCAAGGCCGTGTACGTCTTTCTATGAAAGAAGCGACACCTAAAGCTGAAGCGCCAGCTGCTGAATAAGCACTCGCACTTTGAATGAAAAGGAGGCCATTGGCCTCCTTTTTTATGTCTGCAATTTAATAGGGTGTTGAATTAATCTACATTAAGTGGAATATTTTCAATTCCTTGATAGCAGTAGTGATAAGGGGTTGCTATGATTGGTGCTATTGGCGAAATCAAAAGGTTAAATGGATGAATCAAAAGATACGAACTGCCGTGGTATTGGCTATGGCAAGTGTGAGTATGCTGCTGACAGGATGTGTATCTACTCAGCCAGATAGTGATCAGCAAGCATCGATAAGGGTTGCCCCTGTTTCGCCCGATTATAAGTTAGAAATTACCTTAGCTAAGTTGAATGAGATCTTGGCTTCGGTGGAGTTAACGCCAGAGCAGCGTGCGCGTTTTCATTATGACCGAGGTGTTATCTATGATCGTGTCGGCCTGCGTATATTAAGCCGTATCGATTTCCATCAAGCGTTAAAATTGCAGCCTAACTTAGCCGATGCTTATAATTTCCTTGGGATCTATTACACCCAAGAAAGTGAGTTCGAAAGTGCCTATGAAGCATTCGATGCAGTATTAGAGCTGTCGCCAGATTACGATTATGCTTATCTTAACCGCGGTATTTCGCTTTATTATGGTGAGCGTATGGAACTCGCCGTATCGGATATGAGTGCCTTTTATGACCGAGACCCGTCTGATGGGTATAGAGTATTGTGGCTTTATTTAGCCGAGCGCGAGGTTGATGAGCAAGGTGCACAAGCCCAGCTAACGGAGAATCGTAAGCGCCTTCAGCCTAACGCCTGGTCAAGTGCCTTGGTCGATTACTATTTAGGGCAAAAGAGTAAGGAAGAGGTATTCAATCTCGCAAAAGAGGGATTAAAGCATCCTAATGAATATGCAGAGCGACTCTGTGAGGCCTACTTCTATATGGCTAAGATTGCGCAAAAGCGTGGCGATAACGCTGAGGCCGCTAACTACTTTAGGTTAGCACTGGCAACCAACATCTATGACTTTGTTGAGCACCGTTATGCAAGGCTTGAGTTAGCTAGAACCAATGAAGCATTAAAAGCGACAACAAACTAAAGTTAATTAGCTTTAAAAGCCTCCTACGGGAGGCTTTTTTATTGCGCTTGAATTACAAATTGCGGACATCCTTATTTTACGCCCTTGTTTGGTAGCTAAAAGATAGGTGAGGGGCTATAATTGCGGCCTTTGTGAACTCCCAGAATTACAGGTAAACATGTCAGGCTATAAAGTTGAGGTCGACAAACGTCGCACTTTTGCCATCATCTCTCACCCAGATGCGGGTAAAACCACCATTACTGAAAAGGTTCTTTTATTCGGAAACGCGCTGCAGAAAGCGGGTACGGTAAAAGGCAAAAAGTCAGGTCAGCATGCTAAGTCTGACTGGATGGAGATGGAAAAAGATCGCGGGATCTCAATTACAACCTCTGTGATGCAGTTTCCATATCACGACGCACTCGTTAACCTGCTAGACACGCCTGGTCACGAAGATTTCTCTGAAGATACTTACCGTACTTTGACGGCGGTAGACTCATGTCTAATGGTTATCGACTCTGCGAAAGGTGTTGAGCAACGTACCATTAAGTTAATGGAAGTGACCCGTTTGCGTGATACGCCAATCGTTACCTTCATGAACAAGCTTGACCGTGATATTCGTGATCCTATCGAACTGATGGATGAAGTCGAAGAAGTGCTCAATATTGCGTGTGCTCCTATTACTTGGCCAATTGGCGCGGGTAAAGAGTTTAAAGGTGTTTACCACCTGCTACGTGATGAAGTGATCCTTTATCAAGGTGGTATGGGGCACACTATCCAAGACTCTCGGATCATCAAGGGGCTAGATAACCCTGAACTAGATGAAGCGATTGGTAGTTATGCTGCTGATATCCGAGATGAGATGGAGTTGGTTGTTGGTGCATCACACGAATTTGACCATGAGTTGTTCTTAAAAGGCGAGCTGACACCTGTTTACTTCGGTACTGCGTTAGGTAACTTTGGTGTTGACCATATTCTTGACGGTATCGTTGAGTGGGCGCCAACACCACAACCTCGTGAAACTGAAGTGCGTGATGTGCAGCCTGAAGAAGAAAAGTTTAGCGGTTTCGTATTTAAGATCCAAGCGAACATGGATCCTAAGCATCGTGACCGTGTTGCCTTTATGCGTATCTGTTCTGGTCGTTACGAGCAGGGCATGAAGATGCATCATGTGCGTCTAGGTAAAGACGTTAACGTGAGCGATGCTTTGACCTTTATGGCTGGCGATCGTAACCGAGCTGAAGCGGCTTACCCAGGCGATATTATCGGTTTACATAACCACGGCACGATTCGAATTGGTGACACCTTTACCCAAGGTGAGAAACTTCGCTTTACCGGGGTGCCTAACTTCGCACCTGAGATGTTCCGTCGTATTCGTCTAAAAGACCCACTTAAGCAAAAGCAGTTGCTTAAAGGTCTTGTTCAGCTTTCTGAAGAGGGGGCTGTACAGGTATTTAGACCACTCGATAGCAATGACTTAATTGTTGGCGCTGTGGGTGTACTGCAGTTTGAAGTGGTTGTAGGCCGTCTAAAGACCGAATATAAGGTTGAAGCGATTTACGAAGCGATCAGTGTTGCCACAGCGCGTTGGGTGTACTGTGATGATCATAAGAAGCTTGATGAGTTCAAACGTAAGTGTAGCCAAAATCTTGCGTTAGACGGTGGTGACAACCTGACTTATATCGCACCAACCATGGTTAACCTCAATCTTTCGATGGAGCGTTACCCAGATATTGAATTTGCTAAGACGCGCGAAAACTAATACGCGGTTAACTATTCAATACTAAAAACCCCAGGCTCTGCCTGGGGTTTTGCTTTTTACATCGCTGAGTTTTCATCTTTTCAATTATATTGGTAACCCATATTAGTTAGGATAAACTCAAATAAGGTTACAGGAGGCTGATATGAAGTTTATTCGCGCGATTTGGGCAAGATATATCAGATGGTGTGACAGCATGGGCTTAACACCCGAGAATCGTCGTAGTTGTGCGCCCCGCTTGTCGGATCCTAAACTTAAGTTGACGAGCATAAAATCGAAAGTTGACCAGCCCTTACAATCAAAAGAAACAGTTACAGTGAGCCTAAAATCATATAAGGATAACCAGTAACGCTTATGCTGCCCATTATTGATAGTCATGCGCACATGGATTTTCCCGAATTTGATAACGACCGAGACTCTCTGTTTGAGCAGATGCATCGAGTCGGCATTAAACAGTTGCTGATCCCTGCCGTATCCCCCGATAAGTGGAAAAAACAGATAGAGATAGCTAAGCAATATGGTTGTTACTACTCATTAGGCATTCACCCCTGGAGCTGTGAAGGTGTAACGCCGAAAGATATGCGGAACTTAAGAGCCTTGCTTGAGCGGCATAAAGATGATGCAAGTTTAGTTGCGGTGGGTGAATGTGGGCTTGATAAGTTACATAAAGGTAATTTCGTTACACAAATAGAGCTCTTTAGATCTCAAATTAGTCTAGCAAAGGAATTTGATCTACCTCTCATAATGCATGCTGTTAAAGCCCATGATGAGATCCTAAAGTGTCTTAAAACTGAGAGCCCATCACGAAAAGGGGTCGTTCATGGTTTTTACGGTGGACCGCAGCTAGCAAGGCAGTATGTAAATTTAGGTTACAAGTTAGGCATAGGCGGTCAATTACTCAATGATAATGCACCTAAGTTACAACAAACCGTGGTTGATTTACCGTTAGAGTCATTCGTTTTAGAAACAGATTCACCTTCGATGGCACCCAAAAGTAGTCGAAATAATCGCAATACCCCATTAATTTTGCCCAATATCATAGAAAAAATGGCAGATTTACAAAAAAAATCAGCCGTTCTTATTTCAGAACAGATGTTTTTTAATGTCACGCAACTCTTTGACCTTTAGTTTTTTTCTATTTAAACAGATGTATCTCGCACCATAAATCTCAACGAAATCATTGAAATAAAACCTCAAAAATTTGATCAAGACAACGCTTTTAGCAGCTTGGTCGGGTATAATCGGGGTCGTAAAAAAAGGTTGGTTAACAACATAATTAAAAAGTATTAACAATAGGGTGATGGTTAATGGATATTTTAATGAGTTTGGTAGGGGTGGTCACCCTACTAGCGATAGCTTTCGGGTTATCAAACAATAGAAAAGCAATTAATAAACGTACTGTATTTGGTGCATTAGCAATTCAGGCCGCTTTTGGTGGTTTTGTTCTATATGTCCCAGTCGGTAAAGACATTCTGCAAGGCGTGTCGGATGCCGTATCTAGTGTTATTGGATACGCTCAAAGTGGTATCGGTTTCTTATTTGGTGATTTAGCTAACTTCAAAGTTGGCTTTATTTTTGCCATTAACGTACTACCTATCATCGTTTTCTTCTCTTCTCTAATCGCAGTTCTTTACTACTTAGGCATCATGCAGTGGATCATCCGTATCATCGGTGGTGCTCTACAAAAAGCGCTTGGCACAAGTCGTACAGAGTCAATGTCAGCTACCGCTAACATCTTCGTTGGTCAAACAGAAGCGCCACTTGTTGTTCGTCCGTTCATCGCGACGATGACTAACTCTGAGCTATTCGCTGTTATGGTTGGTGGTCTTGCATCTATCGCGGGTTCAGTAATGGCTGGTTACGCGCAGATGGGTGTACCAATCGAATACCTTGTTGCCGCTTCATTCATGGCAGCACCAGCTGGTCTATTAATGGCTAAGCTGATGCATCCTGAAACTGAAGAAGCAAAGAACGACATGAGCGACTTACCAGAAGATCCTGATAAGCCAGCTAACGTTCTTGACGCTGCTGCTGCGGGTGCTTCATCTGGTATGCACTTAGCACTAAACGTTGGTGCGATGCTTCTAGCATTCGTTGGTTTGATCGCTATGATCAACGGCATCATCGGTGGTGTAGGCGGATGGTTCGGTATGGAAAATCTAACACTAGAATTGATTCTAGGTTACATCTTCATGCCGCTAGCATTCCTTATCGGTGTACCTTGGAACGAAGCACTAGTTGCAGGTTCTTTCATCGGTCAGAAGATTGTCATTAACGAATTCGTTGCTTACCTGAACTTTGCTCCATACCTGAAAGATCTTGCTGACGGCGGTATGGTTGTTGCAGAGACTGGCGTAGCAATGTCTGACCGTACTAAAGCGATTATCTCTTTCGCTCTATGTGGTTTCGCTAACCTATCGTCAATCGCGATTCTACTTGGTGGTCTAGGTTCTATGGCTCCAACTCGTCGCCATGACCTAGCTAAGCTTGGTATCCGCGCGGTTATCGCTGGCTCTCTAGCTAACTTAATGAGTGCAACAATTGCGGGTCTATTCCTAGCGTTGTAAGCCTTAAATTAGACTGAGCCTATATGGCTCAGTCTTTGTTTTAGCTCTAGTCGAGCTAAAACAAATGTAAGTCAATCGTTTTCCAAACTTAACATTTAACGAAATGATCAATAACTAGGGTTAGGGTTTGTTTCGGCTTAAAAACAACAATAAGAGTGATGTGACAGCATAAGCTGTCTCAAAACCATAAAGTTGTTCGAATGTTAAAACTTAGTGTTCGCATTTTTACATTAATAATGTTGATGTTTGATGTAAATAAAGTAGAATGCGCGCCATAAAAAAGAAACGCTGACTCTTCAATAAAGAGGAGCAGCAAACCATAAATAGAAATGGGGTTGATGATGAAAAACGTTAAAACTTTAGCACTAGCTGCTACTGCAGTTGCTGCAACAATGTCTGCACCTACATTCGCTGCTGACCGTACTGACCTTCGCGCTGGCGATTACAGCTGGATGCAGTTTAACGCTATGTACGCTGTAAACGAACTTCCACGTTCTGAAGCTGATGACGGCGGTCACGATTACCTAGAGATGGAATTCGGTGGCCGTGCTGGCATCGTTGATCTATACGGTTACGTTGACGTGTTCAACCTAACAACTAGCAGCTCAGGCGACAAAGCTGTAGGCGCAGACAAGAGCAGAATGTTCATGAAGTTTGCTCCTCGCTTCTCTATCGATGCTATGACAGGTATGGATCTTTCTGTTGGTCCTATCCAAGAAGTTTATATCGCAACTCTATTTAACTGGGGTGGTGGTGTTATCGGTGAAGACGTTAACAATGCTTCAGTTGGTATTGGTGCTGACGTAATGGTTCCATGGTTAGGTAAAACTGGCATGAACCTATACTCATACTATGACATGAATGCTAAAGACTGGAACGGTTACCAGTTCTCTATGAACTGGTTCAAGCCAGTTGTTAACTTCGACAACGGATCTTTCATCTCTTTCCAAGGTTATGTTGATTACCAGTTTGGCGCTGATGAAGTTAATGCATACGACGACAATGGTGACTTCGTAAACACTACCTTCACTTCTAGTGGTGGTGCTGCATACTTCGGTCTACACTGGCACTCAGAGAACTATGCTCTTGGTTACGGTCTGAAGGCATACAACGATGTTTACCTTCTTAAAGATGACGGTACTTTCGGTCTAGAATCTACTGGTTTCGCACATTACTTCACTGCGACTTACAAGTTCTAAGCATTAGCTTAAACTTTGTGAGTTTATGTCAGAGCCGCGAATTTCGCGGCTCTATCTAACTTCCACTCACTGTTCTTTTGTTCTTAAAATTTTATTTCAATTTTTGGTCAGCTAAATCGCAAACGGTAATATTAAGGTGTTAATTTTTACTTAAGCATCAGCTATATTTATTATGCTCACTTAACGGGGCTCAGCTAACAAGCTTGTTTAGGTAAGTATTAACGACTCTTCTCGAATAAAAAAGCGACATAAGAGAAGTTACAGAAAAAGTTATAATAGATTAATTACGCGCTAAAATGGATTTTTCGCGGAAAGGCAGAAATAAGTAGTATCAATTTCCCTTCCCGGTCTTCATGGATTCAAGTCGTGACACTAGTGTCAGGATAGTTGCGCTCATTGGAGTTAACAACGTTGGATACCTGTATAGTATTTTTGTGTTTAATGCCTATTGGCCGTTAAACATATATTCGGTAATGTCCGAAGGCCCGGCCCATAACTATAATCAAAATCAGCCAGTTTTAGGCATCGCCGTGCGATAATTTTCTGTTTTAAATTAATAATTTGAATCTTTCTCGGAGAGCTATTATGAGCGACTTAAAAAAAGCAGCACAACAAGCCATTAGTCTAATGGATCTTACAACTCTTAATGACGACGACACCGATCAGAAGGTGATTGAGCTTTGTCATAAAGCTAAGACACCAGCTGGTGATACCGCTGCAATCTGTATTTACCCTCGCTTCATTCCTATTGCACGTAAAACGTTGAATGAAATCGGTGGCGATGACATTAAAATCGCAACAGTGACTAACTTCCCACACGGTAACGATGATATCGCTATCGCAGTATTAGAGACTCGCGCTGCAGTTGCTTACGGCGCTGATGAAGTTGACGTAGTATTCCCATACCGCGCACTAATGGAAGGTAACGAAACGGTTGGTTTCGAGCTGGTTAAAGCCTGTAAAGAAGCATGCGGCGAAGATGTACTTCTTAAAGTGATCATCGAATCAGGTGTATTAGCCGATCCTGCTCTTATTCGTAAGGCGTCTGAGCTATCTATCGATGCGGGTGCTGATTTCATCAAGACTTCTACTGGTAAAGTTGCTGTAAACGCAACTCTAGAAGCGGCTGAGATCATGATGACAGTGATTAGCGAAAAGAATCCTAAAGTTGGCTTTAAGCCTGCGGGTGGCGTAAAAGACGCTGCAGCTGCAGCTGAGTTCTTAGGCGTTGCAGCTCGTCTTCTAGGTGACGACTGGGCAACTCCAGCGACATTCCGTTTTGGTGCTTCAAGTCTTTTGACTAACCTGCTTCATACGCTTGAGTTAGGCGATGCTCCACAAGGTGCACAAGGTTACTAACCTTTAAAGATTAAGCTTGTTGTTAAGTGTGATCTAAATCTAATTAGGTGTATCAAAAGTTCGTTAGTATGTAACAATATTACGACTTTTGATTCCCCTTAAGCAGATTGATAACTGAAATTTCCACCTAGTAGAAACTCAGTTACATTCTTGGAGGTAGTACATGTTTTTAGCTCAAGAAATTATTCGTAAAAAACGTAATGCACAGGCCCTAACGACTGAAGAGATCCAATTCTTCGTCAAAGGGATAACTAACAATACGGTTTCAGAAGGTCAGATCGCAGCCCTGGGCATGGCGGTCTATTTCAATGACATGAACATGGATGAGCGTATTGCGTTAACCACTGCGATGTGTGACTCCGGCACTGTGCTCAACTGGCAGTCATTGGATCTTAATGGTCCGATTATCGATAAGCACTCAACTGGCGGTGTGGGGGATGTCATTAGTTTGATGTTAGGCCCTATGGCGGCGGCTTGCGGTGGTTATGTGCCAATGATCTCTGGTCGAGGCCTTGGCCACACTGGTGGTACCCTAGATAAGTTTGATGCCATCCCTGGTTACAATACTGAGCCAGACAGCGCACTGTTTCGCAAGGTAGTAAAAGAAGCCGGCGTGGCCATTATTGGTCAAACAGGCGATCTGGTTCCTGCTGATAAGCGCTTCTATTCTATTCGTGATAATACCGCAACGGTTGAGTCTATCTCGTTAATCACAGCTTCCATTCTTTCTAAAAAGCTTGCTGCCGGTCTAGATGCATTAGCCATGGACGTAAAAGTTGGCACGGGCGCATTTATGCCAACCTATGAAGCTTCTGAAGAGTTAGCGCGCAGCATTACTGCTGTTGCCAATGGTGCTGGTACTAAGACGACGGCATTACTCACTGACATGAACCAAGTATTGGCGTCATGTGCAGGTAACGCGGTTGAAGTCAAAGAAGCGGTCGACTTTATGACAGGTGCATACCGTAACCCACGTCTATATGAAGTGACTATGGGTCTGTGCGCAGAAATGCTACAGCTTGGTGGTATTGCAAGTAGCGAAAGCGATGCGCGCGCCAAATTGAACGCGGTACTGGATAACGGTAAAGCCGCAGAGATCTTTGGTCGCATGGTGTCAGGTCTTGGTGGTCCAACTGATTTTGTTGAGAACTACAGTAAGTATCTACCAGACTCGCAAATTATTCGTCCTGTTTATGCGGACAGAGCTGGTTTTGCATCGTCAATGGACACTCGTGAACTCGGCCTTGCAGTTGTTACACTCGGCGGCGGTCGCCGCAAGCCAGGGGATACTCTGGACTATAGTGTTGGACTTTCTAAGGTCTGTGCGCTGGGCGATGAGATCAATGCTGATAAGCCGATTGCCTTTATTCATGCTCAATCTGAAAACGCCTTTGCTGAAGCTGAAGCTGCAGTGAAAAAAGCGATTCACATTGGCGATACTAAACCGGAAAAAACACCGGAAATTTATCGTTATATCCGCGAGTCGGATCTGTAACGGAGCACAGTTTATGAAACGTACTATAATCATGATGCTAGATTCGTTCGGCATCGGTGCAGCACACGATGCAGAGGCCTTTGGTGATGTGGGTTCAAACACCTTTGGCAATATCGCTAAAGCGTGTGCAGAAGGTAAGGCAAATGATGGTCGAGAAGGGCCATTGAAGCTTCCAAACCTGGCACGTTTAGGCTTAGGTCATGCATCAAAAGAGAGCACGGGTGAGTTTCCTGCAGGCTTTGGTGATGATGTCGAGATCATTGGCGCTTATGGCCATGCTGACGAGTTAAGCTCGGGTAAAGATACACCGAGTGGGCATTGGGAGATGGCGGGTGTACCTGTTCTTTATGAATGGGGCTACTTTGGTGATAAGCAGGACTCTTTTCCAAAAGCGCTCACAGATAAGATTCTAGCCAGAGCGGGTTTAAGTGATTTTCTTGGTAACTGCCACTCTTCTGGTACAGTTATCTTAGAGGAGCTTGGTGAAGAGCATATGCGCACTGGTAAGCCTATTTTCTACACCTCTGCCGATTCGGTGTTCCAGATAGCTTGTCACGAAGAGACATTTGGTCTTGAGAAGCTTTATGAGCTTTGCATTATCGCTCGTGAGGAACTAGCAGATTACAATATTGGTCGTGTGATTGCGCGTCCGTTTATTGGTACTGGCCCTAGTGATTTCGCTCGTACAGGTAATCGACGTGACTACGCAGTTGAGCCGCCAGCACCCACCGTGCTCGATAAGCTTAAAGCGGCAGGCGGTGAAGTGGTCAGTGTTGGTAAGATCGCTGATATTTACGCACACTGTGGTATCACTAAGAAGGTCAAGGCTACAGGTCTTGAAGATCTATTCGATGCGACTTTAGAGCAAGTTAAGCAAGCGGGCGAAAATACGATTGTATTTACTAACTTTGTCGACTTTGACTCTCATTATGGTCACCGCCGTGATGTTGCTGGATATGCGCGTAGCCTTGAGTATTTTGACTCACGTTTACCAGAGATCTTAGCGTTACTCGACGAAGATGATTTCTTACTGCTAACCGCAGACCACGGCTGTGATCCAACCTGGCCTGGTAGCGATCATACTCGTGAGCGCGTACCTGTTTTAGCTTATGGTGCAGGTCTTGACGCTGGCTCATTAGGACGCCGCAGCAGTTTTGCTGACATGGGGCAGTCAATTGCGAGTTACTTTAAGCTTGAACCTATGGAATATGGCGAGTCATTTGTTCGTTCATAAACCGTGAAAATATTTAAATTTGACGGTTCACTTTGGACCGTTAGTAAACAAAGACTCAAGTTATTAACGACGGTCTAAAAAATACAAATAGGGGTTATTCTGATGGCAACACCACACATTAATGCCGTAGACGGTGCATTTGGCGATACAGTTCTATTTCCAGGCGATCCACTACGCGCTAAGTACATTGCTGAAACGTTTCTAGAAAACGTTGAGCAAGTGACTGACGTTCGTAACATGCTAGGTTTCACTGGTACTTACAAAGGCGTTCGCATTTCAGTTATGGGTTCAGGCATGGGTATCCCATCTTGCTCAATCTATGCAACTGAATTGATCAAAGATTATGGTGTTAAGAACCTAATCCGCGTGGGCACTTGTGGCGCGATTAGCACTGACGTTAAAGTTCGCGACGTAATCATCGGTATGGGTGCATGTACTGACTCACAAGTTAACCGTTTACGTTTTAAAGGCCAAGACTTCGCTGCTATCTGTGATTACAGCCTACTAAGCGCAGTTGTTAAAGCTGCTGACGCAAAAGGTACTAAGTACCGCGTTGGTAACGTTTTCTCTGCTGACCTTTTCTACACACCAGATCCAACTATGTTTGACGTAATGGAAAAGATGGACGTTCTAGGTGTCGAAATGGAAGCTGCTGGTCTATACGGCGTAGCAAAAGAGTTCGGTGCTAAGGCACTATGTGTTGTTACTGTATCAGATCATATCCGTACAGGTGAGAAGACCTCTTCTGATGAGCGTCAAACTACCTTCAACGAAATGATCGAGATGACTCTAGAAGCTGCAATTACTCTGTAATTGTAATGCTTTGCAGTCGCAGACTGCAGTGTAATAAAACGGACGCTTATGCGTCCGTTTTTGTTTTCTGCTTCAGTTGTATTTATGTGACTTGTCAGTCAGTTATACCCCATACATTTAAGGCTTCTCTGTAACTCATACCCGTAAGAGCCTGCCTGAGCATGTGGTCAGCTGAATTTTGCACTGGCTCATCGTCTGATTTTTAGTATTAGTCAGATTCTGACTCTGATGCAGAGTCTGAGTCTGAGTCTGGAGTCGTCTTCGGAGCGGGCTTAGGTTGAGCTTTTGGCTTTGGCTTTGGCTTTGGCTTAGTCTTAGATTCAGCCTTAGGTGTAGCCTTCGCTTTCGTCTTACTTTCAGATCCAGCCTTTGTCGCTGCCTTGGGCTTTGATGCCGTTTTAACCGTCACTTTTGACTTGGTTGTAGCCTTAGGTTTTACCGCTGTTTTTGGTTTAACCGTTATTTCTGGCTTCGCTTTGACTTCAGGCCTTACCTGCGTTTCAGTCATGGACTCAATATGAGTCACAGTCTCAGATTCTGTTTTCGGTACGATATTCGTCGCAGGTTTCGCTTTCGTTTCGACGACAGCCACTGCTGACTCAGTGGATTTAGGCGTTGTAGATTCAGACTCAACCTGTCCAGCTTCGGGCGGTAGTGTTGCTACATCGTGAGCTGACTTAGCATTTCCCATATCATCTGAGCTTACTTTTTTAGCCTGCTTTTTGGCATCGTTTGCTTGTTTTTTTGCAGCCTTTGCCGCGGCCTTCTCAGCTTTTTTTGCCAGTAGTCGTCGTAGTTTGACTCTGGCCTTACGCCTATCAAAGTCTGCGCGCTTAAAAGAGAGCGCTCGAGATAGCAACATGCCGATGAGGCCTGCAATCAGCAGCATTATCTGTTGCTGTTCCATATTGATATGATGAGCTTCTTTAATCTCATTAAAGAAATACTTTGGTTCTAGACGCACCTCAACATAACCTAAGTTTTTGCCATCTTGAGACACGGCTTCAACATAGGGGGGGTATTGCTCTAAAATAGAGGCGAGTTCTTCAGAATCAGGCTCTAGTTCTTCATCGATAACGCTTTGAGCGAATGATAACCTGACACCATCTTCGCTGAAGATGCTGGCGGACATGACTTTAGGGTCTAACACCAATGCTTGTGCCAGCCACTGCAGTTGTTCATCATTTTCCAATTGAAGCGCAGGCGCAGCCCCATAAGCCGTTTGCTGAACCAGCAATCTTGCCATCTTTTCTGTTTGGGACTTTAGAAGCTGCTGTCCTTGTAGTAGGCTAGTTTCCCACAACTGATCGAGACCGATGAATAGGGCGATCGCTATAATGATTTGTAGTAGGCGACTTATTCGATGGCTCTTTTTTAGGCCTTTTAAATAGAACACTGAAACCCTTAATTTATTGTGTACTCACCTAATCATAATTGATTATGTCTGTGCTCGGTAGCTGGAGAGCTATAACTAATGGAAAGTTTGAGTCAATCGACTGTTTTTGCTTGGTTAAGTACTGAAGGTAGCATGTCTTTTACTGCTGGGGAACAAAGTTATTTTCGTCATAATGAGACGGAATATCCAAAAGGGTTTTCTCGTTATCGGATCCTGTTTTCCGAACTAGAAACCCTAAACGCTACGCAGCTGCAGATTATTAATGAGGCCGTAGACCGTTGGCTTGAGTCCCTAAATTGCAAGTTGAGCCTTGCCCTGATTAAACGTGATTGCGGCCTCAATTGCATTGAAGTCTGTACTCCAGAGCCTTTAAGCGCCGAACAGATTGCCGCTATTAGTGAGACGGCTTTTTTAGAGTTATTTGAGTTAACTTTCGATGCGCCCCAGCTAAGCCAAGTGGGTCTTTTAGTCATGGATATGGACTCAACGGCGATTGAAATCGAGTGTATCGACGAATTAGCTGCAATGGCGGGGGTGGGACCCGCTGTAGCGGAAGTTACCGAGCTGGCAATGCAAGGTGAACTGGATTTCGAACAGAGCCTTAGAGCGCGCGTTGCTAAGCTTAAAGGTGCCGATGCTGAAATTATCGATACCCTATGTGCCAAGTTACCATTAATGCCGGGTCTTAAGGAGATGGTTGCCGAGCTGCAGAGTCATGGCTGGCGCACTGTGGTGGCATCAGGTGGTTTTACTCCCTTTGTGAACCACCTTAAACAGCTTTTGGCGCTTGATGCTGCTTTTGCTAATAAGCTAGATATTGATAACGGTAAGCTGCTTGGTACGGTTTCAGGTCAAGTGGTCGATGCTCAATATAAGGCCGATACCGTGCTTAACTGCGCCAAGCAGTGGCAGATTGCTGTAGGGCAGAGGGTGGCGATAGGTGATGGCGCAAACGATATTCCGATGATCAATACTGCAGACTTTGGTATTGCCTACCATGCTAAGCCAAAGCTGGTTCAAGCTGCGGATGTCAGTATCAATCGACTCAACCTTAAGGTGTTACCTTATCTGTTTCAACGCACTTAGCTGGTAAATAGTGCTAGGGATTGGACATCAAGTTTGATTGTTAATACTGACGTTCAGCTTTTAGGCTCATAACAATTTTGTTATGAGCCTTTTTTACGTTTAAAAAAGGCCCCTATCACTTTGATCCTTTTAGTCTGCTGGCTATTATGTCTGTTTTAAATGCCTTACCACAGCTATTTGATTAGAGTTTTTGCTCTTGTTTTTGCCCTCTAACTTCAGTAGTTTTAGAAAAAAATAAGAGTTTTAGCATTTGAATATTCAGCAGAAATCCCTCTATATCCCCTACAATCACGGCCATCTGCACTTAAGGCAGATAAGTCCTATTCAAGCAGATATGAGTAAGCCGCCAGTGCTCATGCTGCATGGCGCTATGTCGAATGGACGCGTGTTTTACAGTGAGTCGGGCAAAGGGCTGGGCTGTTATTTGGCTGATTCGGGTGTGGTGGTATATGTATTAGATACCTTAGGGCGAGGCTTGAGTGAACCGAAGCTAGCTCGTGGTTTTAAAGCGGGTCAAGGTGAGGTTATTCGAGAGCAACTGCCGCTTATTCAACAGTATATTTTATCGCTTCACCCTAAGGTTAAGCGAGTGCATTGGTGTGCTCATTCCTGGGGTGGGGTGTTGATGGCCAGTGCCATTGCTCGTTATAGCAGTTTGCAAGAGTCCGTTGCCTCCTTGGTGACTTTTGGTAGTAAACGCCGCATTAAGGTCAAGTCTATTAAAAAGTGGCTGAGTGTCGATCTCGTTTGGAACAAGGTGGCACCGATGATAGCGTGGCGTAGTGGTTATCTGCCTGCCGATAAACTCAGAATTGGCATGGATAATGAGTCTCGGGCATCATTACGTCAGAGCATCGATTGGGTACGAGGCAAGTGGGTCGATCACGACGATGGCTTTGACTACCAACTTGCGGCGAGTCACGCTAATTGGCCCAAGTCTTGGTTTATCGCAGCCAAAGGCGATACGGTACTGGGTAATCCAAGTGACGTACAGCGGATGATCGCCGAGTGCCAAATTAAGCAGGTCGATTATACTTTGTTGTCAAAAAAGCAGGGCTTTAAACATGACTATGATCACGGCGGAATGCTGACTCACAAAGATGCGGTGAAGGATCATTTTCCTCGGGTTCGAGATTGGTACCATAATTTTAATAGCTAGCTGACTGGATGACAGCTAGCCATTATCTTAGCTGAACCTATTCAGCCTTATGGCCAAGTAGTGGAGCAAGTTTGACGAGTTCAGCTAAGTTATTTACTCCTAGCTTAGTCATCAGTTTTGAGCGATGAACTTCGATAGTGCGAATCGCAACGCAAAGCTCATTTGCCATCTGCTTATTGGTGTTGCCTGCAATCACTAGCTGGAAAATCTGGGCTTCCCGCTCTGATAAGGTATCAATTAAGGCTTGGTTTGTGAGCTTTTGATGTTGCTCTGTACTGTAAGCCAACCCTTTGGCGATAGATTGCGCCAGTAAGCTACCTTGAACCGGTTTTTGGAAGAAGTCGAAAGCCCCGTTCTTAAAGGCATCTACCGCCATAGGTACATCGCCATGTCCGGTTAAAAAAATTACAGCCAGTGGGCTCTTGGCATCACAGAGTAGTTGTTGTACTTGAGGTCCTGTTAGTCCTGGCATGCGCGCATCTAATATTACGCATCCTGCTTGGGTTAAGTCGACTTCAGCCAAAAAACGATCGCCACTGTTAAAACTATTGAGTTTATAGCCATAACCTTCCATCAGAAAACCTATCGAGTCGACAATCGCGTCATCGTCATCGACTAGATAGACTGGCCCATTTATCTCCTGTTGCACGCAAACCCCTTATGTTTGTTGGTGTTTAGATGATAGATATCCCAGTTTGCCGCTTTAATCCAACAATAATCTATAAAGCATGAATTGCATCACGCTCTAAAATTCACAGGCTAGCGTAAGCTATTGCTAAATAACATAACTCCACTTTTACCTAAGCGAGCGCCTAATATTGTTGCGTTATGGCTTTATAGCTAGATACCGAGTGGAGTGGATTTTAAGGAACGTTAATTGTCTCGGTTGTTGCTTTGTATATGTGTACTTTTGTTCTCATCGGTAGCTTGGTCTAAGCCGCAGCAGTTCTATGTGGGCGTGTTAGCAAACTGGGGGCATCAACACGCGATAGAGCGTTGGACGCCCATGATGGAGTATCTGAATGAGCATGTTCCTGATGCCGAGTTCCATGTGTATCCGGGAAATTTTGAGGCGCTTAATCTTGCTATGGAGCTGGGGCAAATCCAGTTCATTATCACCAACCCAGGACAATATCTATACCTATCGAACCAATACCCCCTGTCTTGGCTGGCGACGATGCGCTCTAAGCGCCATAACGGCACCACTTCGGCAATTGGCTCGGCGATAATTGTTAAGGCCGACAGTAACTATCGCACCTTGTATGACTTAAAAGGCAAGGTGGTCGCGGCGAGTGATCCCCATGCGCTGGGTGGATATCAAGCAACTGTGGGCTTGATGCACAGTTTAGGTATGGATCCTGATACCTTTTTTGGCGAGACCAAGTTTCTAGGGTTCCCACTCGATCCGCTGCTCTATCAAGTGCGAGATGGCAATGTGGATGCGGCCATTACCCCTCTGTGTACCTTAGAAGATATGGTGGCGCGTGGGGTACTTAAAAGTAGTGATTTTCGAGTGTTGAATCCGAGTCGCCCTGATGGGGTTGAGTGTCAGTGCAGTACGACCTTGTACCCTAACTGGTCATTTGCTGCGACAGAGAGCGTTAGTCCTGAACTGAGCAAAGAGATCACCCAAGCATTATTGGAGCTGCCTTCGGATTCACCAGCAGCTATCAAGGCGCAACTTAAGGGGTGGACTTCTCCCATTAGTCAGCTTGCAGTGATTAAGTTATTTAAAGAATTGCATGTTAAAACTCCTGATAGTAGCCGCTGGGAGGCGGTGAAAAAGTGGCTAGAGGAGAATCGTCACTGGGGCATTCTGTCCGTTTTCGTGTTTATTATCGCTACGCTTTATCACCTATGGATTGAATACCGCTTTCATCAAAAGAGCAGCTCGTTAATCGAGTCAGAGCGCCAACTTAAACAGCAGGCTGTGGCGCTTGAGCGTTTACAAAGCGCTTCTATTGTGGGGGAGATTGGTGCTGGTTTGGCCCATGAGATCAACCAGCCTATCGCAGCGATAACCAGTTACAGTGAGGGTGGCATCATGCGTCTGCAAGGAAAGCAGCAAGCCGATGTTGAGTCTTGTATCGAACTTTTAGAGAAAATCCATAAGCAATCGACTCGCGCAGGTGAGGTAGTGCATCGAATTCGAGGCCTGCTTAAGCGCCGTGAGGCGGTGATGGTCGATGTGAATATCCTTACTTTAGTCGAGGAGAGTATCTCACTATTAAGACTCGAGTTAGCCAGACGAGAGATACAGATTAATACCCAGATAAAAGGTGAGCCCTTCTTTATTAGCGCCGACCGTGTCGGTCTGCTGCAGGTGCTAATAAACCTCATCAAAAATAGTTTAGATGCGATAGCGGATAGTGAAAATGCCCGTGCTGGTAAAATTAACATCGAACTGAATTTTAAAGAGTTTCAAGTCAATGTGCATATTACCGATAATGGCCAAGGTTTAGCGATGGATTCCGATACGGTTATGGCGACCTTCTACACGACTAAGGTAGATGGCTTAGGCCTAGGGCTTGCCATCTGTAAAGAGGTGATTAGCGACCATGATGGCCACTTTATGCTATGCAACCGTGATGATGGTGTCTTAGGCTGTGTGGCAATGCTGAGCTTGAAAAAGCGTGGCAGTGAGGCACCGATAGAGGTTTAGCTAAGCCGCAATCGTGACGTTAGTTTAATGAAATGTGCGGCTATTTAGCCGCACGTTTTGTATCGAAAACATGGCGTAACCAGCAAAGTTTTAACCTTTTTTCCTTTA
The DNA here is from genome assembly GCF_016765635.1 of Shewanella schlegeliana. Classification (GTDB taxonomy): domain Bacteria; phylum Pseudomonadota; class Gammaproteobacteria; order Enterobacterales; family Shewanellaceae; genus Shewanella; species Shewanella schlegeliana. Next base: position 249,614 of record NZ_JAESVD010000005.1, on the reverse strand, counting down.
TGTGGTTTACCACAATTTACACATTTACTTAGCTGTGTTGGTGCAAATTTGAACTGTGAATTGCTTCACAAACGCTGCTATCTCACATTCGGTATGTGGTTTACCACAATATCCAATATTACTCTCCTCAATAACAATGATGAAAACCTTAGGAGGATGTTAACTGTGCTAAGCGGTTAACTCAGGGCTTCACCTACAGCTCTCCTAAGGACAACTGTCATTGGGAGATTTAACATGAAACTAGATCGGCGAACCTTTATCAAAGGGGCCGGAGCCGGCACAGCGACTTGCGCATTAGCAACGCTTCCAGGCTCTTTAGCTGCCTTTGGTGATTCAAAACTGCAAGGTAGTGCAGAGTCTGTCGCAAGTATTTGTGAAATGTGTTCAACTCGCTGCCCTATATCGGCACGTGTCGTTAATGGTAAGAACGTATCGATTCTCGGTAACAAAAATGCTAAGTCATTTGGTGGCGCCGTCTGTGCTCGTGGTGGTGCGGGTCATAGCCAGCTTTATGATAAACAGCGAATCGTTAAGCCATTGAAGCGCGTTGGTGAGCGTGGTGAAGGCAATTGGCAAGAGATTGAGTGGGATGAAGCCTATGAGCTGATTGCACAGAACCTTAATAAAATCAAAGCTGAGCATGGCGCAGAAACTGTCGCATTCTCATCAAAGTCAGGCTCACTCTCAGGACATCTTTTCCATTTAGCCAAGGCCTTTGGCAGTCCAAATACCTTTACCCATGCATCGACCTGTCCAGGCAGTTATGTTATCGCAGCCAAAGCGATGTTTGGTGGCAAGATTAAGCGTGACTTAAGCAACTCTAAGTACATCATCAACTTCGGTCATAACCTCTATGAAGGCATTAATATGTCAGAAACCAGAGGCATGATGAATGCACAGATGGAAAAGGGCGCAAAGCTAGTGGTATTTGAACCACGCTTCTCGATTGTGGCTGACAAAGCCGATGAATGGTATGCGATTAAACCGGGTACCGATGTCGCCGTTGCATTGGCGATATGTCATGTGTTGATTGAAGACGATCTATACGATAAAGCTTTCGTTGCACAGTACGTGTCAGGCTTTGACGATTTTGCCAAAGAGGTGAAGGCGTACACCCCAGAGTGGGCTGAGTCTATCAGTGACGTACCTGCCGAAGATATTCGCCGCATTACCCATGAATACGCAGCGGCTGCACCACATGCTATGGTGGATTTTGGTCACCGTTCATCGTTTACCACCGAAGAGTTTGAGATGCGCCGTGCGCTATACGCTGCCAACGTATTGATTGGTAACATTGAGCGTAAAGGTGGCTTGTACTTTGGTAAGAAAGCCTCGAGCTACAACAAGTTCGCAGGTGAGCCTGTTGCGCCGACTCTAGCCAAACCTGGTGTCGATGGCATGCCCAAAATTGATGCTAAGCGTATCGATATGGTGGATGAGCAGTATGCCTTAACTTGGTCTTCTGGTGGTATTTACCAGACGATTCTTGACTCTACACTGGACGCGACTCCTTATCAGCTACGTGCGTGGGTGATGAGTCGTACAAACCCTATGCAAACCATGACAGATAGAGCACGCATCGTTAAGACGTTGCAAAAACTCGATTTCGTGGTGGCGTGCGATATCTATATCAGTGAGAGCGCGGCCTATGCCGATGTCTTCCTTCCTGAGTCTACCTATCTTGAGCGTGATGAAGAGGTTGCCGATAAGTCGGGTAAGAACCCTGCCTACTATGTACGTCAACGCGTGGTTGAAACTATTGGCGACACTAAGCCGAGCTGGTTAATTTGGAAAGAGTTGGCTGACAGACTCGGCCAAGGCCAGTACTTCCCTTGGGAGAATATGGAAACCTTGCAGCTGTTCCAAGTGCAGCGTGACTTTGACTTATTGAGAAAAATCAAACAAGACGGTTATGTGAGCTTTGGTAAACCACTAATGCTGCGTGAACGTGGCATGGTGAGAGACTTTGTAAATACTTACCCGAATGCTAAAGCGGTTGATGAAGATGGTACTTACGCTAGCCAGCTAAGTTTTAAAACGCCGACAGGCAAGATTGAGTTGAGTTCTGCCAAAGTCGAGAAAATGGCGCCTGGGCGCGGGGTGATCCGTTACCGCGAAGTGACGATGAAAAAGGCCGACGAGTTATTTTTCATTCAAGGTAAGGTTGCCGTTCATACCAACGCAGGTACGCAGAACGTGCCTATGCTGGCAAATCTGATGTCAGATAATGCCGTTTGGATCCACCCGATAACAGCAGGGCTATTGAAGATCGCCAGCGGCGACAAGATCCGTATCTATAACGATACCGGCAGTGAGGAAGGTCATGCCTTAGTTACGCCAGGTATACGCCCAGATACTGTCTTTGCCTATATGGGCTGTGGTTCAAAGAACAAGGAACTCGCTCGTGCGACCGGTAAAGGTGTGCATTGCGGTAACTTACTTCCTCATGTGACCTCTCCGGTAACAGGTATGAACTTGCATACCACCGGTGTCAAGATTGCCAAGATTTAATCGGAGTTAATTATGACTAAGCGTTATGTTCTCGTGCACGATGAAAATAAGTGCATTGGCTGCCAAGCGTGTAACGTGGCTTGCCGCAGTGAAAACAATGTGCCTGAGTCGGTGACTCGCATTCAGGTCAGAATCGAGGGGCCTTACGGCAACTTCCCACACCTACATTTTAAGTATAACCGTGTCTCTTGTGAGCAGTGTGAAAACGCACCTTGCGTAAAGGTTTGCCCAACGGGTGCCGCTTACGTTAATGATGACGGCATCGTCTCTATTAACGAAAAGAAGTGTGTGGGCTGTCTCTACTGTGTTGCGGCCTGTCCATACAAGGTTCGATTCATTAACCCAGAAACACGAGTGCCAGATAAGTGTGACTTCTGTAAAGAAACGCGCTTAGCTCGCGGTGAAGAGCCAGCTTGCGTAACCGTTTGCCCAACTCAAGCACTGGTGTTTGGTGATGCAAATGACATGAACTCTGAAGTACGCAAAGTGTTAGACACGAAACCTAACTACCAACAGAAGGTAAACCTTGGCACCGAGCCTCGCGTCTACCGTATTCCTAGCCGTAAAGGAGGGATCAAAGCATGAACAATATCTGGGGCTCGATGGAGCAATACGATCCGGTAGTTTGGAACTGGATCATCGCGGTGTACTTGTTTATGGCGGGATTATCTGCTGGCTCTATGCTGGTGGCTATAGGTCTTAAATGGTATAAGCAGAGTCGTGGTCAGCCGACAGAAGGTTTGCCTGTTATTAAGGCCGCGGCTGTGATTGGCCCTGTGGCTATCTGTTTAGGTATGGCGCTGCTGGTGCTGGATTTGACGAAACCATTTGAGTTTTATCATATCCTGCTCAACTACAACTTAACGTCAGTGATGGCATGGGGTGTAATCGCACTGCTGGTTTATATTCCACTCGTGTTTGTATTTTCGGCGCTGGTATTTGAAAAACAGGTTCTGCAATATGCGCCTTGGCTCGCTGGTACGCTTAAAGTGTGCCGTCAGGTGGAGAATAGCCTTAATAAGCTGATTTTTGCTCTGGGTCTTGGTGTGGGTGTTTATACTGGCTTCTTGTTGTCAGCGATGATCAGTTACCCAATCCTGAACACCGCAGTACTGCCTGCGTTGTTCTTGGCCTCAGCCTTATCTGTGGGCTCAGCGGGTAATATCTTAGTGGCAACTTTGTTCTTCAGCAAGAAAGAGTCAGATTGTATCGAGCAGGTTCATCGTATCGAATACCCGGTGGCCTTTAACGAAGCACTCTGTTTAGTACTGTTATTCGTCGGCCTTAACTTCTCTGGCCCTGCGGCTCAGGCGGCAACGGCAGCGATAACGACGGGTACTTGGGCCAGTGTATTTTGGATTGGCGTTGTGGGCTTAGGTCTTGTGGTACCGGTATTGGCCAGTACATTAGCCCCTAAGGCATGGCGTCACAGCAAAGGCTTCTTGATCACTGTATCTTGTAGCACGATTCTTGGCGTACTCGCACTGAGACACTTCGTGGTTTACGCGGGTCAGAGCTATATCAGCTAACGCCTAAATAACTCGAGACTCCATTGAAAGCCCAAACGTAAGTTTGGGCTTTTTGTTTTCAAGGCTAACTATCTACTGAAGCGGTGGATTTTTTACTTTTCCTAGGCTGCACTCAAATCGCTGGATATCAGGATATAGCAGGCGCTTTTAAAGGCGGCAATAGCAAGTATTAACCACGGTTTAGGGAGTGGTGATGGCTTGACCTCTCAACAGACCTTAAACTGTGCGGTTGTAGGTTTAAGAGCCAGTATTGGTTTTGATATTTGCAGCTATTGCGCATATGAATAGCTTGGCATGAGCGCACGTTTGGATAAATTCGATTAAGTGGTTGTGCTGGTAGGGAATATTGGTGTTGTGAACGGCATTTACAGAGGCGAGGTCTAAGTGACTTTGGAGCTCAAGTTGCTGATATAGAAAAGCCACCCCAAGGTGGCTTCAGTTGTAAAACCAAGCTATCTGATAGCTTGTCGTCTAAGACGTTACTTTATGGTTTTCTTCATTATAGGCTGCGCCTTTGGTAGCACTGTCTCTTGAATTAGCTCGCTGACAATAGCTTTTCTAGCGCGCCTCTTCTTAATAATGAAGCCGCTTAGCAGACTCACAATGGCAATTGCTAGCGTCACAAATGGAGCGATAATGAGTACCATGGTGACAACGCGTGCAATGCTCTCAGGTAGGTAAGATAAACCGTAACCAAAGCCAATTAATAGTGCACACCAGATCGCCGCGCTTAACCAGGCAAAGTAATGAAAGTTTGAGACTTTCTTTATGTGTAATCCCATCATTAATGGTAATAGAGGGCGTACAACAGGAATGAAGCGCGCAGTAAACAGGGCCAGCAGTCCATGTTTATTAAGTAAAGTATCCACCGTCTTCATGCGTTTCTCTGGGACGGCATCGATCCAGCGCTGGATTTTAGGTAGCCTATGTAGCCATCTGCCTTGAATGAAAGCCACCCAGCTGCCAGTTGCGCCAGCAATAACTAAAGCGGCAAATACCATGGGTAAACTGATGATTCCTGCTGCGGCTAGGCTGCCTGAGAGGATAACCACGCTATCACAGGGCATGGGAGCCGCGGGAAGAAATGCACTTTCTAGCCAAATTAAGGTGAAAACGCAAACGTATATCATGGTTGCGCTGCCAGGGCTTTGTAGCAAAGCGAAGTCTTGTTGCCATAGGGCTGTAATGACTGAGACGAATGAATCTAGCATTGTTGGTGTTCCTAAAGGGGCATAGTTATCAAGGCGATTGCTTAATACTGCAAAGTGGTGAGCTTGTTGCTAGTCGTAGTGATTTTACAGACCTAGAACATCGCCACTTTACAGGCATAAATTGCCTTAGTTAGCACTATACCTCAGGAGTTATCAGGGCTAATTAACTATTCGCTTTCATTAATAAAAATACATCTTCAGTTCATCATTAATTAATGAGAGGCTAATAATTAGTCATTCAGGCCATTAAAAATGAGCTTGAAAATGAGTTTAAGTACGTCGACCTTGGTTGCACTAATGTTGTTAAAATTTACTTCACCATTAAAGGTAATTAATACCGCACTTATATATTGTAAAATGACGTAAAATAAGTAAATAGCGCTATTTTTTTATCATTGATAGCTACAGAGTCTCCCTGTAGCCCTAAAGGATCCCATGTCATCAGTTAAGAAAGGCTTAAAAGCCATCGCACTTCTCGAGGCTACGAAAGGCTTAATATCGGTATTAGTCGTTTTTGGGCTGCATAAACTGGCCGGGCAAGATATTCAGTTAGTGGTGGAAGAGTTACTGCGGCACTCTCATTTAAACCCTGCGAATCACCTAGTACAGGAGGTGATTACTGAGGCCGGGAAGGTGACAGAGGCCAATATTATGTTTGTGATAGCTGGCGCCTTGTTGTACGCGGCTATACGTTTTATCGAAGCTTATGGCTTGTGGCATAGTTTGGTGTGGACCGAGTGGTTTGCATTACTCAGTGGCGGAATTTACCTACCTTTTGAAGCTTATGAATTATTTACGAAACCTAACTTTATCACGGTTGCCGTGTTAATGATTAATCTTGTGGTTGTCGGCTATATGTATAGGGTGATAAAACATCACCCAGATCCTCGAGTCTAGTTTTCTCAACTTTAGATATTTAAGTTCAGGCTTCTTAAGTTTAGGAGCTGAGGCTTAGCGCATTGCAGCGATATGCCTCGGCTGCAGGTTATGGGTTAGTCACCGTTATTTGAATGCCGTGACAGGTGCCCTATGACTTTTTATAGTAATAGCAATGAGTTAACCGTTAAGCTCGGGAAAGCGTAATAGAACCTCATGGGTGACATCGAGTAACTCGCCAACGCCAATAATATTCCACAGTTGCTCCTCTAGCTTCTTAGCTTTATGGGGGGAATGGGTCTGAATGTAATCTCGTTCTTTGCGAATATAGTTTAAGTCGGGTTTGCCAGTCGCGCCGCGATAGACTCTCAGTGCCACAAATTCACCAAGGTTTTGACTGCGCTGGATAAAGCTCAGTTGTTGTGAGCGTTCAGCTAGATCTTGCTCACCGATGCAGCGTACTTTTATCTGTCCTTGGGACATACGTGAGATCTGCACATAGATTTCAAAATGGGATAAACCCTGTTGTGGTTTCATTGTGCGAATTGGGGTGATGAAATCACGTTTTAGTCTGTCGTTATTTAACAGTGGTGCAAGATCATACTTAGTGGTGCTATCACGTTTAGATGCAAAAATATTGGCGATATGGTTCTGCTCAGTCCCTATACCTAAGGTTGAGATATAGGCCGATTTTGGCGTGCGCTCTAGAAAATAAGGTAAAGAGGCAAGCTTACGCATGACGATGTTTTTCATGCCATCGGCCAGTTCTTTTACGTCTTGATTGTTCTCGCTGAGTTTTTCTAGCTTTTCGCGATTCTGTTCAATTAACTGATTTAAGAACTCGACCCCCACATGAGGCGTGTGACCTATTTGCGCCGCAAAATGCATGGTTACTCCATCCTTACGGGTACGGATCAAACGATAGGGCAGGGATTGGAGCGTGCGTTTGCCTGCGATAGCCTGCAGTTTAGGGAAGCTAGTTAAAATAGGCTCAGATTGATTAAACTTGACGGGACTTGTGAGCGTGAGCTTCATGCCGCGGCTGGAAATATCGTCAGTACTTGCCGTTGTATGTAGCTCACCTTGGCTTAACATCACGGCGGTTTTAAAGGCGAAGCGCGACTCATTGCGACGCTCGCTAAACTGCAGTGAAATCGGATTTATGTCGTGTTGAGTAACTTTCTTTTGACCAAAGATTTTTAGTTCATTCACTCCGGTTTGAGTATCGCCAGCTAAATGGACTTCGTTCCAACTCTGATATTGCTCTGCCGCTTTTTCTGGGGTGATATCACTAAGCTGCAGTACATGGCTAAATGTGCCAAGTTGTGCTTCGGTGAGCGCTGAGTAGCGTGCTTCTTCGCTGGGAAGAATACTGGCCTTGTAGGATTGCTGGTGGTCAATCATTTGCTTAGTGACTTTAAAAATCCGAAAGCTAGGCTTGGTAGAGGCAAAGCTAAGGAAAAGTGCCAGCAGGTTAAGTGACTTAAGCTCGGCTAGGCTTGCTGAGTAAAAGTAGACCGCTCCTTGCGCTTTAAAAGTAAAGCTGAAGAATTGAGTGTGCGGGCTATTGTCTTCAGAGTCGATAATACGTTTGATTCTAGCTTGGGTGAGAAACGCGCCTAGCTGACTAATATTATCTTCATCTTTAAAGTATTCACTGACATTTTGATTATCACGACTCAGTAGCATATGACTCAGTGATAGTTTTGCCTCATCAGTATCAGTCCCGTCAGCTTTGTTGCTGACAAACAGTGGTAGATGTGGCAGGTGCGGTAGGTAATGGCGTTCAAATCCCAGTCCTTTTGTCGTCACTAAGACATCATTAACATCGACCTTGTAGCGAAACTTATAACCTTGGATCAGTTTTTCTAGCATTTGTGCTAATGCTTCACTGCCGGAAACTCGCTTTAGTCTTAACCAGCTGTATTCATGATTTTGGTCTGTATCGACAATTTGATAGTCGATACCTTGTTGTAGATCCTCATGATAGTACTCCTCCCCAAGCTCCAACAGCTTAATACGGACAGGTATATTCGGCTGCAAGCCATGCTTCGCTGGAATGCGGATCCTCACACCGCCAACGGAGAGATCGACGGTGATGCCGTTAAAACTTAGGTGCCCCTGAGTAACATTGATACGCATGCTGTAGTTCATGCGCTCTTCGCTACGGGCAAAGTAACTGCCTAATACCACAGCCTTGGCTACAAACGGTGAAGCATCACTAATGATCTCGCTCTGGTTAGATTGTCGCTGTTTTAAAACTCGACGCTTATGCGCCTCTATCACCTGCTCGTAAACACCTAAGGTATACTCGTCGCGGTAAAGCGCAAGGGCTTGTAAAAAGCTTTCTTTAGCTGGAGCATCGAGATAGTGCTGCTGGCCTGCGAAAGTAAATTCCTCACAGTCGAGCTCGGTTTTATTGCGTAAATCGATCAGTCTAGTGCAGGCTGAGGCCAGTCTATTGAGTTCCATCTTGAGCAAAAAGCGAGTTGAATTGGTTTCATCGGCAGTTAGTTGTTCGAATAATTCCGAAAACTCAGGCTCCATTAATAGGGGTTTTAACTGTTCAATAAGGGCTTTATGCAATTCTAAAGTCATTAATCACTTCTTTTGGGGTGCTAAATAGAGCGATGGCTGATAGGATTTTATACCAATCAGTATAAAGATCTGGACGCTCAGCGAGAGTTTAGCGGTTCTGAGGCAAGGCAACGAGTGAAGAGCATAGTTATTCTACGGTTAAGCTCGTTAACACTGCATCAGAGGCGCTAAAACTCGCCATTCTGGAGCGTTTTTGGCTGCCTACTTCTGCGTTGAACAGCTTCACAAGGGAGTAACCATTCTTTCAGCTATTCGCCTTGAATTAGTTTGCCAAAAAGCGCTCTGAGTAGATCAGCTTCTTATATTGATTGGTATTAGACAATTTTTTAAGGGAGTATTCGCTTATTATCCCTACTTTAATTAGTATCGGCCAATATTGGCATTACTTTACCGATTTTATGTGATTTAGAAAGGGCTATGGCAAAGAATAAAACAGCTTACGTATGTAATGAATGTGGTCAGGATTTTCCTCGCTGGCAGGGGCAGTGTAGTGCCTGTCAGGAGTGGAACACCATTAGTGAACTGAAGATCTCGGCGGTTAAACCCGCTCGCGCTTCGGTTTCTGGCTACGCAGGCTCTGTGGGCGGCGGCTCCAAAAAGTTAACCGAGATTGAAGAGTTTGAAGCTCAAAAGATGCTCACGGGGATTGGTGAGCTGGACCGAGTCCTTTGTGGTGGATTAACCACGGGCTCAGTGAATATTATTTCGGGCGATCCGGGGGCAGGTAAAACCACGATTTTGTCGGATCTCGTCTCTCGCATGTCGCAGTTAATGCCATCACTTTATTGTACTGCCGAAGAGTCTTTGTCGCAGTTTAAAAACCGAGTAAATCGTCTTAAGTTAGACTGTAATGAAGATAACCTCTACTTGATGGCTGAAACCAGTGTAGAAGCTATTATCGCCGAGCTAGAAGAGAAGAAGATTAAGTTTGCAGTCATCGATTCAATTCAGGCCGTAGTGACCGATTTAGCGAATGGTAGCCCAGGTTCGCCGTCACAGGTTAAGGGCAGTGCGCAGGCATTAACTCAGTATTGTAAGCAAAACAACGTGACGATGTTTTTAGTAGCTCACGTTAATAAGAACAATGAAACTGCGGGGCCACAAACCCTTATTCATATCGTCGATTGTTTAACTCATATCGAGTGTAATGACGGGCAAGTACGTACCCTTAGGGCGAATAAGAACCGTTTTGGCGATGTCGATACTGTGGGCATATTTAAGATGACAGAGCGCGGCATGATAAGTGTCGACAATCCGAGTGAGATCTTTCTGTCAGGCTCAACCACCGAGTCACCGGGGGCAGCAATTACCTGTATCCGTAAGGGTAATCGTAATTTACTGCTTGAGATCCAGTGTTTAACCACTGAAACTGAGGCGGAGTTCCCCCAGCGAGTTTGTGTAGGCTTGAACATGAACCGTATTAAGATGTTAACCGGTATTTTGCGTAAGCACACTAAGACCAAGATTTTCCATGATACTTACTTTAACTTAGTGGGCGGCCTTAAAATTGATGAGTCTGAAACCTGTATCGATCTGGCGTTGGTGACGGCGCTGCTCAGTAGCTTGAATGACTTTGTGGTGCCGAGAACCACCTGCATTATGGGCGAGCTGAGTTTAAACGGTGATGTTCGCCCAATCGATAGCGGCGTGCCGCGAGTCAGGGAAGCGATTCAGCATGGTTTCACAGAGATATTTATTCCCTATCGAAACTATCATAAGTCGATGGAAGGATCTGGAGCGAAGATTATTCCGGTGAAGACGATCCATGAGTTGCTGGAGTTAATCAACTAGCGATTCATAAACGACAACAAAATGCGCCGCTATAAATTGCGGCGCTTTTATCTGAAGCTATCCGTTATTTTGCTTGAACAAGCGCTCTAATTCTCGGTCGAGTAAAGTGGCATCGCCTAAGTTAAGTTCCAGTAGTCTGCGAAGGTGACTAATGCTTTCAACATCAATGTGCTGGCATGCTAGCCCCAGCTGTTGATTTTCCCTGTGTACTAACTTTGTTAGCATCGAAATCTTAAATTCAGGTTCTTGAAGGCTGAACTCCAGTGTCAGTTCGGTGCCATTAAAGTTAAAGTCTTGGGGGAGTTCGACTAAGGCGCCATTAAGGCTAATATCCAATAGCTTGGTCGCCCAGCACCTATCGTGATTGATTAACTTGGCATCCGTTGCAAATAGTACCCGCGAAAATAATCGTCTGTCATCCATATCTAACCGTGATCCCTACAGCCTGTGAACAGCTATGCGTGTGTCATAATATTATGGCAATCATAGCTAAGTGATTATCCTTGTACAAATTTACAGCGAATAAATTGACGTTAGATAGCAAGTTGGAACATTTAAGCGGTCTGTTCATCAAAGCACTTAGCCTGTTTATGAGGCATCAGACTACGGGTTAATATCAGCAGTGTCACAACTTGATATAAAATCCCAGACCAAGAGCATAGATAGACGGAAAGGGTTAAGTTAAGAAGATTACTTATCACCATTGCCGAGCGCAATTTCGCACCGCTTGAGTAAAATAGAGCAAAACTTATCAACACGGCGCTTGTAACGGCGCACCATTCGCTCCAATGCTCTGCAAATATCAATCCCTGCATAATGGCAACAGTTGAAAATAGAATAGGCAAGAACCCACGACGACTGCGCTTTTGACATGTCGCGAAGCGTACAGCATTAAGCAGCTGATTAAACATGCCTAAGCTGCTGCCAAGCAGACCTAAGTGAATGGCTGTAATACTTGAAGCTATGAGGTTGCCAGAGAGTAATTGTCGGTCATTTTTCTGGGAGTTGGCCCACCAACCTACAGCCATTGAGATGAAGCCTAAGGCTTGAGCCCATAATAACGCGTGATGTGATAATTCGAACACTAAACAGCAAAACCTAAAACACAAGGGAAAAACGGATTGTCATTGTCGTTTTTTTGAGCTTGAAAGCTGTGATCTTAAGCGGTTTACCCAGTTTTAGTTATTCGATTTTGGGAGGAGTTGTGAGCCAGTTCTCATTACATCAGTCTTACCTAAATTAATGTCTTTAGCGAAGGACGCTGTTGTTTCTTTAAAGCCCGCTGCCGACATTGATATATAAAGCGGTATCTTCTGGACCACGAGCTACATCGACTCCCATATGTAAACCGTAACGCCGCGCTATTGTGTACCTAAAACCTACGCCATAAGCATTTTGCTGTTCGCTGTCCCACATATCGCTATTACTCTTACCTGCGACTCCACTCCCTGCAAATGAAAGGAGCATCCAGCGAGGGGAAAGCTTCCACATGATTTGAACCTCTCCTGAGCCGACGTTTTGGCCCTGATAGCGATTCTTAGGGATCCCCCGTAGATCGATAAAAGGGTAGGTGAAAATCGGCAGGCGCCCATCGCTGTCTATGGTTTGATAATGCAGTTTTAACCCTAAGGTGAGGCTGTTGGACAGCGGCCAATAGTTCAGCCCCTTAACATTCAGTGTTTGGTAGTTGTAATCACTGCCGAGATCTTTACTAAACCAATCATACTCAAGTAGATAGTTGTAGCCACTGGTGGGCATGAAGAAGTTGTTCAAACTATCATACTCGGCAATGGCTCCAATCGAGGAGACCCTTGGGGAGGTGTCTATGATATCAGCTAACCTATCTATAAGCTCTGGTGGAATATTTTCAAACTCACGGCGACTGCTTAAATCTAAGCTGACATACTTTTGTGATAGGCCAAGGAAGAGTGGGCTGGAGCCGATACGATATTGAAGTTTTTGAATCACACCAAAACCCTGCATATTCATATCTAACGACAAGCCTTGAGCAAAATCCCTTTGGCTGTAAAAGCTCATATTGATATCGCCATAACCACCGCCAACAAGGTAGCGAATGCTGTCTTGTGACCAGGTTTGCCTGTGACCAGCAAATCCCATTTTAGTGCCGTTATCCGTTGCACCAATACCGACAACTGAGATCCCGGGGGTCAATAGCTGAGCGCCGCCATCGACAGAATGAGTGGCAAGCTCCTTACGCGCTTGTTGCTGTTGGGGACTTTCATGTAAAAACATGCCCATAACGGCAATGCCATTACCCACCGAAGGCTCGGTGATAATGGTGGGGACGGGTAAAAAGCCATAGGCGTTTTCTGCAAGGTATTGCCCTGCATCAAAGTAGCCATCGATAGGATCGAAAAACTCAACCGCCGCAGTAGAGTCAAAGCCTAGAGAGCAGATGATAGCGGCAAGGCTAATGTTGGCTATTTTGCTTGGGATCATATTATTTTTCTTATAATTAATGATGTAGATATAGTATAAGAAAAAGTATAAAAAACAAGCAAATAACAAGTGGGTAATGAAATTTTTGATGCGATAACGATAGGCTGTAAAATGAGTTTGCTCATCATTGCTGATGAGTCATAAAAGCGGTTTCAATTATTTGGCTATTCGGCCATCATAGCTGCATAGCAAGGTATACCAAGAGTTGGTGATAGGGTGATCAGATGACTAGCAGAAGTAAGCCTCTTAAGCGATTTGCTACGATAGCGCTCACTATCGCTAGCTGGAGCTCATTAGCTAACGATATCGCTAGTGAGTCTAATGAAAGCGCCGTTACCCCTGTGGAGACAGGAACTGTTCAAGTCAGCCATGGGCAAGCCGTTTCAAGTTTTGGCTTGTCTACAGAGCCGCAGGTGGTTAAATACTATCAACTGGATTCTCGCTTCAATTACCGTATTGCGCTGCTTAACTTGGTGTTAGAGAAAACCGCTGCGAAGTATGGTACTGCCAAACTTGAGCCTATCGAGCAGGTCGTTACTCAGAGCCGCGGTCTAGTGATGTTGCAAGATAACGAGATAGATGTGGTTTTTCTAGCGACAACTAAGCAGCGGGAGCAAGCATTTTTAGCGGTAAAAATACCTATCATGCGTGGGATCTTAGGCTTAAGAGTGTTACTGATCCATAGAGATAATATTGATCGGTTTGCCAGCGTGGCAGGCTCTACAGCAGATAGCTTCGAGCAATTTAAGCAACTTGAGGCTGGCTTTGTATTTCATTGGGCAGATTTGGCTATCTTGGAAAGTAATCAAATTCCGGTGCAGAAACAACCTAACTATGAAAACCTATTTGCTATGCTCAGCGCAAAACGCTTCGATTATTTTCCCCGAGGTGTCAATGAAGTTTGGCGGGAAATAGCTGAATACTCAAAAGCTTACCCTGACTTGGTTGTTGATAAATATATCGCGCTACAATACGAATACCCGGTGTATTTTTTCGTGAATAAGAATAACACCACACTGGCAAAGCGTATTGAGGAGGGGCTAAACAGGGCGCTCGCCGATGGCTCTTTTAAGCAGTTATTCTTAAAGCACCATAAAGGGCTGATAAAGCAAGCGCAATTACCTCAGCGCAAACTGTTTCACTTAGCTAACCCGACGTTGCCTGCAAGTACTCCTGAGATAGATAAAAGCTGGTGGCTGCACTAGCCCTTTGCTCATCAGAGAGCTTTCTTTTGTGGATGTTTAATACCAATCAGTATAAGGGGTTGAGCTACTCAGAGCGTTTTTTGGCAAACTAATTCAAGGCGAATAACTGAAAGAATGGTTATTCCCTTGTGAAGTGGTTCAACGCTGAAGTAGGCAGCCAAAAACGCTCCAGAATGGCGAGTTTTAGCGGTTCTGATGCTGTGTTAACGAGCTTACTCCTAGTTCAGCTATGCTCTTCACTCGTTGCAAACTACATGCTCTTGTATGTTCCTGGCATACATTAATGACATTCCCTTCATCTATGGAGGGAATGTCATTAATGTACGTAAAAGGTGGAGTAACGCAGGAGCCGTTACCGAGGAGAATTTAATGACCTTGCCTCATAACCGCTAAACTCTCGCTGAGCGACCAAATCTTTATACTGATAGGGATAAATGTTAGCGTTTATTCGCCTTGAGTTCTGTTAAACTCTACAGCCGTTTAGATTGTGATTTCTGTATCAAGTTAAGGAATGCCAGCGTGTCATTTTCATCACTCCTCTTAGGTGACAAACTTCAACGCGTGATTGCACAGAAGGGCTATCAGCAGCCAACAGCGATTCAAGCTGAGGCTATCCCGGCTATTTTAGCTGGCCAAGATATTATGGCTAGTGCACAAACCGGTACCGGTAAAACCGCGGCATTCACCCTCCCTTTATTGCAACGTTTACTCGATAAGGCGGTTGATGCCTCTTTATCAAATAAGCAGCCTACGGCACTTATCTTAGCCCCAACGCGAGAGTTGGCTGTACAGGTTAATGCCAATGTTGGTCAATATGCGGCTAATAGCGATATTTCTAGCGTGGTGATCTATGGCGGCGTGAGTATTGATGCTCAGGCGACAAAGCTTAGGGCGGGTTGTGACATAGTGGTGGCGACACCAGGTCGCCTATTGGATCATCTTCGTCGTGGCTCATTGAACTTATCGAGTATCGACTATTTAGTCTTTGATGAAGCCGACCGCATGCTAGACATGGGCTTTATGGATGAAATTAGTGCGATCTTAAAACAACTGCCAGCTAAGCGTCAGACCTTGCTTTTTTCGGCGACATTTAGTCCAGCGATTTATGATTTAAGTAAGAAACTATTGCATAAGCCAGTGCGTATAGAGGTCGATAAGGCCAATAGTGCGGCAGATAGTGTCGAGCAGATAGTGTATGCGGTAGATAGCGATCGTAAGACAGAGTTGCTTTGTCATCTGATTAACAAGCACGACTGGCATCAGGTGCTTATTTTTAGCCGTAAAAAACAGACGGCAGACAGTATCGCGCAGAAGATGTTAGCTGCAGGTATTGAGACGAAGGCGTTTCACGGTGACTTAGGTCAAGGCGCTCGTGAGCAGGTACTGAACGATTTTAAGCAGGGTAAGATTAAAGCCTTGGTAGCGACTGATGTAGCAGCGAGAGGACTGGATATTGTTGAGCTTAAATATGTGGTCAACTACGAGATCCCTTTTGTTGCCGAAGATTATATTCATCGTATCGGCCGTACGGGAAGAGCGGGCAGTGTTGGCAAGGCGATAACACTCTATAGTGAAGATGATGCCTTGCTGCTGGAGGAGGTTGAAACGGTATTGGATAAACGTCTAGCGCCGCAATGGCTTGCAGGCTTTGAGCCCGATCTTACTAAAATGGAGCCAGTTAGCCGAAAAAACAGTAAGGCAGCTCAGCGCCAAAGAGCAAAGAAGCGTGCCTTAGGTGGCGGTAAGCGTCGCCGTTAAGTATTAGCTTAGAGTAAAAAAGCAGTGCTTAAGTGCTGCTTTTTGCGTTTTACTGCACCTAAGAAGAATAATCGTCAGCTAATCGCATATTTTTATTGATGCTAATCAAAAATATTCCTCGTTAGCTATTTCCGCTGTCTCGATTGTTGTAAACTCCGCGCCAACAAAGGCTGTGTTGGTAAGAGTAAATTTTACCAGGCATATTGCTCGCAGGTCACCGGTGTCGATTTTGACATAAGTGGATCTCTCACCCGATATTTTAGTCGGGGCTCTACCTGCCATAGCCTAGTCGCCAACTGAACCCAGTTGGTTTGCCTAATATTTAAGAGATCAAAAGGTTAAAACTATGAAGTCTGAACAGACTCTGCCAAACTCTGCTACTCCTAGTGATTCTATTCTGGATCGTTACTTCAATATTTCAGCCCGTGGAAGTACTTTAAGACGCGAAGTGATCGCGGGCTTTACTACGTTCCTAGCCATGGTGTACTCGGTAATTGTTGTGCCGAATATGTTGGGCGCCGCCGGTTTTGATACTGGTGCAGTATTTATTGCCACCTGTTTAATCGCGGCCTTTGGTTCGCTATTGATGGGCTTGTGGGCTAACTTGCCTATGGCAATTGGCTGTGCTATTTCACTCACAGCCTTCACCGCGTTTAGTATGGTACTTGGGCAGGGGATTTCGATTCCGGTGACCCTGGGCGCTATCTTCTTAATGGGCGTCGTATTCACGCTAGTGAGCGTAACAGGCGTACGTCAGTGGGTACTAACCAACTTACCAAAGGGCATCGCTCACGGAACCGGTATTGGTATTGGTCTGTTTTTACTACTGATTGCGACTAACAGTGTGCAGTTGATTGTTGCCAACGATACGGGCTTGCCTGTAGCGCTAGGCGATATTCATAGCCTACCTGTGATTGCGACCATCATCGGCCTGGCGGCGACTATCGGGCTAGAGCGCCGTGGCATGCCTGGTGGCATCTTATTGGTGATCGTTGCGCTATCTGTATTTGGGTTAATATTCGATCCTGCAGTTAAGTTCCAAGGCTTTTTCGCTCTGCCAGATCTGATGTCTGATAAGTCACTTATCGGTCAGCTCGATATCATGGGGGCATTAAATCCTGTGGTGCTGCCTATCGTATTAGCATTGGTGATGACGGCTATCTTCGATGCAACAGGCACTATTCGTGCAGTTGCGGGTCAAGCTGACCTGCTCGATAAGAATGACAACATTATCGATGGTGGCAAGGCACTAACCTCAGACTCAGTGAGCAGTATCTTTGCTGGCGCGGTCGGTGGTGCTCCGGCCGCTGTTTATATCGAATCTGCAGCGGGTACGGCAGCGGGTGGTAAGACGGGTCTAACGGCGACGATAGTCGGTGTGTTATTCCTACTTATGATGTTCTTAGCACCACTAAGCTACCTAGTTCCAGCTTACGCAACTGCACCTGCATTGATGTATGTGGGTCTACTGATGCTAAGTAATGTCACTAAGCTTGATTTTGACGATAAAGTTGATGCGATGGCTGGCCTAACCTGTGCGGTATTTATCATTCTAAGTTGTAATATCGTGACGGGGATTATGCTAGGTTTTGTGACCTTAGTCATTGGTCGTCTATGCAGCGGCGAGTGGCGTAAACTAAAGCCTGGTGTGCTCGCCATTACCTTAGGTTTAGTGGTGTTCTACATGGGCGGTTGGGCAATTTAATAAGCATAGCCGTAGCGTTACCCATACGAATAGAAAAGCCAGTCATTGATGACTGGCTTTTTTGTCTGCGTTTATAGCTTCCAGTGTTTAGAGACTCTTACTCGTTGTAAGCATATTCATGAAGCGTAAGCTCATATGAGGGCTTAGATTGAAGCCCCTTTGTGTAAAGACAGATTGAGCCAGATACAGACAGATTAAGTGAGTAAGGATGGCTCCTAGGCTGAGGCTAAAGGGTCGCAACGTTAATAGCGTACTAGGGGGAACTAGTGATTAAGCTTCGCAGAATGTCATTAAAGAGGCTGTGAAGAGCTGTACATTAGCACTTTGACTTAGTCATTAAGTTGGATAGACAAGATTGCTGAAGATAGTCTGAAGGCAGACAAATGTAATGAATTAAAAAGATAAAAAAAGCCAGTCGCAATAGCAACTGGCTTAGCTAAAACCGTGACTCTATTTGAGGTCGGTTTTAGAAGATTAGGTGAGCAACACCGGCAATCACAGGTAGCGTTACTAACGTTCTTAGGATGAAGATAACGAATAGCTCAAGGAAGTTAACCGGGATCTTACTACCAATCAGTAATGCACCCACTTCGCTCATATAGATAAGCTGAGTTACAGACAAGGTCGCGATGATAAAGCGAGTCATGTCTGATTCGATAGAGCTTGCTAGGATTGCAGGGATAAACATATCCGCATAGCCAACCATAATCGTCTTAGATGCGGCAGCCGCTTCCGGTACCTGTAATAGCTCTAGTAGCGGAATGAAAGGCATACCTAAGTATTCAAAGACTGGGGTGAACTCGGCAATCATTAGCGCGATAGTACCGATACCCATAACGACAGGGATCACGCCAAAGATCATATCGACTACGTTCTTCATGCCATCTACGAGGGTGTGCTTAACGCCGCCAGCTTGAGAAGCTTTAGCGAGTGCTTGGTGCAGACCCCATGAGAATACGCCGTGGCCAGCAGGAATAGTTTCATCATCAGCATGGCGAGGTGTTTCATCGACATAGAGATCTTTCTTCCAAGACAGTGGTGGCAGCTTAGGCACGACGATCGCAGCGACAAAACCTGCAAGACACACGGTCAAATAGAAAGGAACAAATAGGTGCTCTAGCTGAACCTGAGAGATGACCACTAACGAGAAGGTAATCGATACCGCTGAGAAGGTGGTGCCGATAACGGCTGCTTCTCTTTGAGTGTAGAAGCGGGCCTCGTACTGCTTGCTCGTCATCAAAATACCAACACTACCGTCACCTAACCAAGAGGCCATACAGTCGATAGCACTACGACCTGGTAGGTTAAAGATAGGGCGCATAACTTTAGTCAGCATGGTACCTAGAAGCTCAAGCAAACCGAAGTTCAACAGCAGTGGCAGCAACATACCTGCAAATAAAAATACTGAAAATAGTACAGGTAGTAGGTCGTTAAGCACCAAAGCGCCAGTGCTACCCGAACGGATTGCTTCAGGGCCAACATCGAAGAATGTCAAAGCGATAAAAATCGCACCCAATATGCGCACGACTAGCCAGATGGGGCTTACGTTAAAGAGAGCGTTAAAAAAATGATTCTCAACAATAATTTTTGGCTGTAATACTTTTGTAATTAGCGAGGCGACAGCGGTGAAGATAACAATCGCTGTTACGATACCGACGAGTACGCCGCTTAAAAGATTTTGCAGGCCTTTTGAGATGATTGCGATAGGGATCGTCAGTGCATCTTGATAGCTGATCGGCATCATGAACAGCAATAGACCTATCAATGATGGCACGATGAACGTAAGTATTGTTTTTATATTATGGGTTTGTTTTTCTGACACTTTCTCTACACCCTAAATAACGAGTTTTTGCTTAATATGACGATAAATAGACGTCTATGCATCAACATAAATATTATTGAATATCCATTCAACTGTTAGTCGGCGAGGTTACCGCCTTAAAATATCTCAGTAAAACGATTCAGTTATTCAGTAGTGATACCCACTACTGTCGAATAGTTATTAGCTCAATATGATTATTTATATTGTATCGGAAGTTTGCGAAAAAGCACAAAACTTTTTTTGGTTAAATCTTTTTTAAAACATATGTTTATAAATGTTGCGCTCGAGTTGTTTGCTTGTGGGGTGTTTTAGCCGTTAAGTTTATATCTTGACGGCTTAATGGGCTTTTGAAGAGGGATTAACTAAATGTTTTTCTCCATGATTTTGCTTTTTCAACATAGAGCAATAACTATATCATCTAGACCTCTACCAAACTTGTAGCGCATAGATCCTCACTTAAGGTTTGGCTGGTTTTGTTGAAATTTTGGTTAATTCCAGTCTCGACCAAGGACTGTTGCTCGCCAGTAAACGCGTTCTGAATGGTTAATTCTTGAATGTTTTTCACTGTCTGGTGGATGGTTTCCACCTTTATAACGGAAATTTCAGCATCTTCACTGCATAATAATGCTTGAGACTTACTCTTAACCACTACTTCGACTAGAGGGCAGCATAGAGAGCTTTTATTATCACTTTTAGATATGCTGATGGTCTATGATATTGCACTGGCTGACTCTTGATTGGCTGATTGGCTGATTGGCTGATTGGCTGATTGGCTGATTGGCTGATTGGCTGGTGGGGATTATCAGTCTAGTTAACTTGAGGTGCCAATCTCTGGACGTCATGGGGTTTATTGTATCTTCTTGAACGTGTTGCCATGCATTAACGCATGCTCATAGTGTGTAACATTGATACAAGCGTTTAAACTATAATGGCCGCTTATTTATGCGGCTTTACCATGAACAATTCTATTGACAAAATTTAGTTAAGGTTTTGGGTTTATTCTCTTTTTTGTCTATTATTTTTAGATTGTTTTTAGTAAAAAGCTTGAATTTCTATTGCGCAGATTATAAAAATAACAATTATGTTACATAACTGTGCTGTAACGGTTTGTTAGAACTCTGAGCTATGCCTCTTTACCATTAGCCGATTCGATGTACATTAATAAACGTTAATAAAATGATTAAATAGGGAACTATGCTCGTTAAGAAATACAGTAAAGTTTCAAGGTTAGCATTCAGGTTCGGCATGCTTGGTATTTTTGGGCAAGTGCTGGGATTGGTTTTATCTGTGCTGATGTTTGAGCAGTTTGATGGTACAAACTTTAGTTTTTTGAGCAATACATTAAGTGAGCTGGGGAGTTATGGTCACTCCTATTTTGCGGTGATCGTTAACGGCGGGCTGTTTTTCGGCGGGCTTTGCGTAGTGCTGTTTTGTTTGCTAAGCCTACAACTTGACGCCTCGCCTTGGAGCTATTTTTTTTACGTTAGCCTAGGGTTAACCTATTTTGCCCTTGCTGCGACGGGATTATTTCCTATTAATGTCTACCATCTACATATTATCGCGATTAAATAT
Source organism: Shewanella schlegeliana (assembly GCF_016765635.1). Classification (GTDB taxonomy): domain Bacteria; phylum Pseudomonadota; class Gammaproteobacteria; order Enterobacterales; family Shewanellaceae; genus Shewanella; species Shewanella schlegeliana. The sequence continues at coordinate 228,576 of NZ_JAESVD010000005.1, read as the reverse complement.
TTCTTTATCTTTGGTAGCGCCACTTTAATACTTTATGGCTTGGAACAGTGGATAGCCTCTGAAACACAAGGGTCAATTTTGACCTATATTTGCGCCTTGTTTGCCTTTGTTTTTATGACCTCTTTTCTATTACTGCCTCTACTCGAATTGGGCTTTACTGTGGGAGACAGCGCTTTTTATAATGAGTTGTTAGCCGAGCCGTCTAGAGCTGAGATCTGGTGGCCAGCCATCATTCAATGGGCTAGCCTAACGACATTTCTATTTTGGACAGCTTTAGTGATAAAAACTAAAGCCGTTGATGTTAGGTCCTAAAAAGGGATTTGAAACCTATTAATTGACGACTATTGAAGTGAAGGTGGTCCTCAATAAAGCTCGAAGTAAAGTAATAAGGGGGATTGTGGCTACTTTGAGGGTTGATATTTATTCCTAATGAGGTGCCACTGTTTGGCCCCTTAGATAAAATAAGCGCCCGAGAGCGCTTATTGTTTTATCGACTATTTACTTATCAAAGTGAAGCACCGTACGGATACTCTTACCTTCGTGCATAAGGTCAAACGCGTCGTTAACTTGCTCAAGACCCATAGTGTGGGTGATAAAGTCATCTAACTTGAACTCACCAGCCATGTAACGCTCAACGTATTCTGGCAGCTCTGAGCGTCCTTTTACGCCACCGAATGCACTACCTTTCCATACTCGACCCGTTACCAATTGGAATGGACGAGTTGAGATCTCTTGACCTGCACCTGCAACGCCTATGATGACAGACTCCCCCCAACCTTTATGGCAGCACTCAAGTGCGCTACGCATTACATGTACGTTACCGATACACTCGAACGAGTAATCCACGCCACCATCAGTTAGCTCAACAATCACATCTTGGATTGGCTTGTCGTAATCTTTAGGGTTGATGCAATCAGTTGCGCCCAGTTTACGCGCTAGCTCAAACTTGCTTTCATTGATATCGATGGCAATGATGCGTGATGCTTTAGCCATTACAGCACCAATAATGGCTGATAAGCCAATGCCGCCCATACCGAATACGGCAACAGTCGAGCCCGCTTCTACTTTAGCGGTATTCATTACCGCGCCCATACCAGTAGTGACACCACAGCCTAATAGACACACCTCTTCAAGTGGTGCAGCAGGGTTCACTTTTGCTAATGAGATCTCCGGTAAAACAGTGTACTCAGAGAATGTCGATGTCCCCATGTAATGGAAGATAGGTTGACCATCTTTAGAGAAACGCGTGGTGCCGTCAGGCATTAAGCCTTTACCTTGGGTTTCACGGATCTTCTGACAAAGGTTAGTCTTGCCTGACTTACAATACTTACACTCACCACATTCTGGTGTGTAAAGCGGGATCACGTGATCGCCTACTTTTACGCTCGTTACCCCTTCACCGATAGATTCAACGATACCGCCGCCTTCGTGGCCAAGAATACAAGGGAAAATACCTTCTGGGTCGTCACCTGAAAGGGTGAATGCATCGGTGTGGCAAACACCGGTTGCTATCATTTTAATACGTACCTCGCCCTTTTGAGGTGGCATAACATCTACGATCTCCATAGAGAGTGGTTCACCAACAGCCCAAGCAACTGCCGCTTTTGATTTGATCGTTTTTGCTGTCATCTTTTATTCCTACTTTAAATGAATTTAGAAGTACGGCTCACCACCGTAGTTAGTGGGAAAGATTATAACTAATTCCAAGCCGGCGATAATCGCCACTAAATGCAAATAACTTTTACCATTGAGTAATAGTTGGTAACTTTTCTAGGTGAAGATTGCTCTGTGGTTAATCCCGTCTATTATGCATAGCCCATAATAAGCACAGTGGCTAATTTTTACTCTTTTGAGTGGCTGTTTTGATTTTTAGTCCAATCACAAGGGATAACTATGAAGCTTTGACTATTAGTACTTATTGAAGATGGCTAAAGGTTACTGGTGGAGTAAAAGCATCAACCAGAGGCGGCAGGTATTGAGGTGGCAAAGGGATACCGATAGGTCAAGCTTGGAGCTATTGGTTGTTAGCGAGTGCTGCTCACTTTGTTTGATAATCTATGTTTGTACCAGGTGATAGGTCTCTTAACAAACTGACGCTATCTTTGTGACATAAAGCCTTGGGCGTTAACTGTATAGCAGTGCGTTTAGCCTAAACTCCTGTTAACAAAAAGCCCGCTATCGAAAGATAAGCGGGCTTTTGCTATATAATTGAAGACTCAGTTATTTTTAGCTTGAGGAGACTTGATTGAATCCAGCGGTTTGATGCCAATAGCCATTACAGGACTGAGTTTTATCGCTGCTAGGTTGCTGCAGGATCTGTTCTGCAACCTCTATGCTCTGTAGACTATTTGGTGACACTCTAAAGTAGTCGACACCCATCAGTTTCATCTGCTCAACTTCATTGGAGAGATCAATTAAGCTTGCCGATTGGGTTTGAATACCGTTTAGCCTGAGTAGAGGTTGGTCATCCATAGTTTGGGCAAGCAACCCCTTGGAATGGGATAAGCACACTATTTGGCAGTTATCTTTCTGTAGTCCCTGCTGTCTAGCGGTAAAGCAGCGTGCAGAGTGCGCCAATGGCAAATAGCCATGACCAAAGACTTCCACTTCAAAAGGTATTGGCTGTTCAGTTTCAATAACGCTAGTTAACCACTCTTTAGACAGCTCGACAGGCATCACGAAGCGCTGCATACCCCACTGGTGGAGTTTTTTAAGTGTGGCGAAGTTATAGTTGTTCACTGTTGGTCCGCAGACAAAGGGTAAGTTACGCTCTTTTGCCGCTTGTACCGCACCCATGTCATTAGCTTCAATCATAAACTCGCCATTATCGACATGTTTTTTAAGCTCATTGTATTCCGATGGCGCCTCTAATAGTGCCAGAGTCGAGAGGACGACTTGTTTGCCTGACTCCTTTAGCATCTGTGCCAGAGCGAAGTAATCGGAAAACTTAAGCTGGCGTCGGCGACTGCATACCGTTTCGCCTAAGTAAATTAAAGGAATATTGCTCTGGGCAACTTGGTCATAAAAAGCGGTAACTTTTTCTTTTTCCCAGCAATACTGCAGTGGTCCGAGTGACGTTTTCATTATTATTCCTTATTGCCAGTTACGCTCATAAGCACCAAGAGTCGTAGTTTGTCCCTCAGAAACTTTTGCTAGGGCCTGATCCCAAGACTGCTGTGTTTGGTACTTTTCAGGTGCAGACATATAACTGTCGATGGCTGCGCGCCACACCTTAGTGACCTGTTCAACATAAGCTGGGCTTCGTTGACGCCCCTCAATTTTCAGCGATACCACGTTGGCTTTGGCAAGCTCGGGCAGCAAGCTTAAGGTATTTAGGCTAGTTGGTGACTCAAGAATATGGCTGGGGCTATGGTTCTCATCTGTGGTGTAACGGCCTTTACATACCACAGGGTATCCCATCTGCTCATCTAAGCCTGATTTATCAATCAATACATCGTTTAGTAGCGTTAGGCGGTCATTTCCTGCCTCTTGCCAACGTACGTGTTTAGCAGGCGAGCATGAGCCGCCTGTGTTAGGTGATTGCCCTGTAACATAAGAAGAGAGGTGGCAGCGTCCTTCGGCCATAATGCATAGGCTACCAAAAGCAAAGACTTCTAAATCGACTGGGGTCACTTTGGCAAGATCGCGCACTTGCTTCATCGATAGCACTCGTGGCAGTACTGCACGCTCAATATTAAACTCTTCCTTATATAGCGTCAGTGCACCTAAGTTAGTGGCACTGGCCTGTACCGATAGGTGTAAGGGGAGATGGGGGTAACGACTATGAGCGTAATCGAGCAGTGATAAGTCAGCCATGATTAACGCATCGACACCTGTATCGGCAGCAAGATCGATCGCCTGATACCAGCGACTCTCTTCGCCAGGTTTGGGAAAGGTATTGATGGTTAGAAATAGTTTCTTGCCACATTTTTTCGTGTATTCAGCAGCTTGTTGTAGCTTTTTAGGTGTAAAGTTTAATCCTGCAAATGAGCGCGCATTGGTATCGTCTTTTAGACCCAAGTAGACCGCATCGGCTCCTGCATTGAGAGCGGTTTTCAAAGAAGCGAGATTTCCCGCGGGGCACAGCAGTTCCATATGGATGCTCCAAAAAGAATGAAACAGGAGTTTAAAAGGGAATGAAGATCATATTTTTGATGTAAAACATGTTTGTGATCATAAAATCTAGGTAATATTCCTTTCTTTGCCACATTTTGGATACATTTCTACATGCAAGGTTTTCTTCCTCATAAATTAGCGCAACAAATACTCGAAATTGGGCCTAAAGTGATTGCTCGTCCATTAGCCATCGTACCCTTTGCTATGAAGGCTGAACTGCTAAAGCGTATCTTAGGCTTGTTACTTTCAGAGCAAGCTGAAGACGATGAGTTGAGCTTTTTAGAAGGCCGCTGGGTTGCGATTAACATTGAAGACTTAGGGTTAACCTTCGAAGTCACCTATGATGAATGCTGGCATGTACGACAGCTGCAAGGTGCTGAGGTGACCTTTACCGCTCAGTCTAAAGAGCTGTTATTAATCGCCGCAGCTAAAGAAGATCCTGATACACTGTTTTTCCAGCGTAAGCTTTGCATTGAAGGCGATACTGAGCTTGGACTCGAGGTGAAAAACTTACTGTTAAGTGTGGAGTTTGATGCCATGCCTGCGGCCATTAGAGTGACGATTGAAAAGTTGGCAGAGGCGCTACAAACCTTGCAAGCAAGAGCCCAGCCTAGCTTTGCGTAACGGATTAAGCTAATCGTTTTGCAATCTGGCTTAGCCATTTAGGCTAAGCCAGATACCTTTAGTTAAAGGCTAAGCCTCTAAGTTAAAGTTGGTATCGACCTCAAAGGTTAAACGCTCATTAGTCACGGGGTGATTGAGTACCAACCTTTGGGCATGAAGATGTAATCGATTGGCTTTACTTCCATAGAGATCATCGCCAATAATCGGTAGATGTAAGCCATCTTGATGAGCACAATGCACTCGCAGTTGGTGGGTTCTTCCTGTGTGAGGGTAGAGGTACAGCATGGTGTGTTTTGTGCTGCGAGATTTTACCTGCCACAGAGTATGGGCATGCTTACCATGCTCATAACATACTAACTGGCGCGGTCTGTCATCCAAATCGACTCTAAGCGGCAAGCTAATTTCCCCTTGATCCCCTTGTACCACACCGGCAACTTGCGCCACGTAACGCTTCTCTACCGTTCGCGCAATAAACTGCTGTGCCAGTGACTTATTGGCATCTCGAGTTAGCGCAATCACCATTAAGCCCGAGGTCGACATATCTAGCCTGTGCACGATGAGTGGACCAGTAGCCTGAGGAAACATCGATTTCATTCGAGCATAAACTGAATCTGTCACATTTTTACCAGGTACGGAGAGAAATTCGGCTGGTTTGTTTACCACAACCATTACCTCATCTTGGTAGACAATCTCTAGCGATTTACCTTCGGCGGGATTGCTCAGCAAAGGATTCGGATCCATCTCAACACCTTCGAGCATGTGGCTCAAAATAGGTTGGCATTTTCCCTGACACGAACCATAGAAGTTCTTATGCTGCTTGATTTCAGACTTAGGCGACGCGCCCCACCAAAACTCAGCCATTGCCAAGGGGGTAAAGCCTTGGCTAAATGCAAATTGCAGTAGTTTAGGGGCGGCGCACTCACCGGCACCCGCTGGCGGTTGTTGATTGGGAGCCGTTTTAAAGATCTCGTTGAGATCTTTAAACTCACCAGCAGGGTTTAAGAATCGATACTGGGCAAACAATTGTTTTTGCAATTGATTAGAGAGTTGAGCTCGCTTAGCCTTAATTTCTGCAATTTCGCTGATTAGGCGCTCTAGCTGTGATGACACCTCGGCACATCGATGATCCCAGTTTTGCTTGGCAGCTTTTAGCTCAAACTTCTCAGCCACACTCTCTTTACCGAGTTCAATATTAAGCTGGTTAAGCTGTGCTGGGTTTTGCTCTGCCTCTGCAAGCGTACGACGTTGTTTGCGTGCCTTACGGTTTTCAATAATTTGTGCTCGAATCGCCTCTAACTCACTATCGGCTTGAGTTTGTAACTCAGCGAGTTTCGCTGTTAAGGCTTCAATTTCAGGGCGTTTCTCCAAGCTTTGTAGTTGCTCTGTCAATTGATTGAGCGTTAGCGTCCCTGTTTGAAAGAAACTTCCTTGAGTTAGCATATCGAATACTGGCGGCACAAAACCATTGATTAGGTTTTGCTCGGCGAGTTTGCCGGAAAACGCCGCCAAATAGCCAAGTTCACCGTTTGAATTTCGCACCAGCAATACCCCAAACATCTTGCCAATGGCACCGCTTTTATTGTCGACAGCGTCGTCTAAACCAAAGTTATGCTGCCAGTCATTCTGGGTGCTCAAATAGCTTTGCAGCTCTTTGGCGGCCAACAAGCATAGCGGGTGTGGCTCGTAATAAAACGGAAAGGTAAAGCGCTGTGGCAGTTCATAATCATTAACTGCAGATTTAAAAGGGATAAAACAGTGCTGAGCAGAGTACATGGGCATCTAACATCTTTATAAACGAGCGCTAAGCTAGGCTAGCACTTAGGGAGGCGAGATTTTACGCTGTCACGATAACGAAGTCATTAGTCTGTGGGTATTTTTTGAGTGACCTCAACCTTAAACAACTAAACGAAAATGACCTTAGAACCTATCATTTACCGTTAAAACAAAAATGGAGCCAATTGGCTCCATTTATATCAATAAGCTAGGTTTACTCCACTGGCTTACCTGTGATGATATGATATTTAATTAACAGCTCGTCATCTGACTCTTTATGGTCAGGGTCGACAGCGATACAGTCGATAGGACACACAGAGATACAAGTAGGTTTGTCGTAATGGCCGACGCATTCGGTGCAAAGTACAGGGTCAATTTCATAAATCTCTTCCCCCATCGTAATGGCCTGGTTAGGGCACTCGGGTTCACACATGTCGCAGTTGATACAGCTGTCGTCGATTAATAATGCCATTGAATTAGCGTGCCTATTAAATGTACTTAAACTCCGCTTAGCGGAGCAGTCTAAAAGTGATACCCGCTAATTATACCATACAAAGGGCCACAGACTAGGCTAGTCGTGAGGTAAGACGGACTATTATCATGCTGATAGCATGCTTTAAATGCGTACAGGTAATTTATCAAGGTTAAGATGAGCTTTAGGGGGGTTATAGACAGGCATTCTATATTGATTTATAACTAAAAAATATTATTAAGGGGAAGCTATGTCGTCTGATTCTCGCTCGGATTCTTATAATGAAGCAATACCGCTGATTCAGCGTCAAGATGTGGTATTTTTGCAAGTTTGCTCAGAGGGTTAGATGGAAGTATTTATCCTATGTTGCAACAAGCAAAGGTTCCGGTTGATCTCTACTCTAATGAGAGCAACTATGACTACCTTCCTGAAAATACCGTTAAAAACCTCATTCAAACACTGGGCGAAAAACTCGAACCTCAAGAATTTGTTCAACTTATCCAGACCGCATGCAAAAATATTTATATCCCGATTTTTATTAGACGTTTAACCCAGAAGGACTCCTTAAAAGCGGCCTTAGATGAGTTTGCTGAGCAATTAAAAGTTAACATGACCCACACTCAGGTCTATACCCAGTTCAGTGGAGACCGGTGGTGGTTAGTTCGGGAAAAAGAAGGAGTGGATAAAGCCTGGTTCACCCATGCAGAGTTATTTTCTGCGATATTTATTTGTGAATTGTTATCAGCGCTTACAAACAATAAATGGCGACCGAAGCAAGTGGGGATCCAATCCACAAATGACGCTGTATTTTCTAGTTTACCACAGCTGAGTCGCGCTCAGTTCTTCACCAATCGGCCGGTAACGGCTTTTTCTATTTCAGAAAGCCTAATGATGGCGCCTGTTACCCATCCCTATATTTCAACTGCAGCTCATCTCGCTGCGGAGCCTAGATTGGGGTGCTTTCTAGGGACCTTCAAATTGGCTATCCAGCCTTACCTGTCGATGGGAAAGTTACCGATTAAGACCGCTGCCCAAATTTTAAACTTAAATGTGAGAACTTTGCAGCGCCGCTTAGCAAAGGAGGACGTTCAATATGGGGCTGTGATAGAGGAGATGGTGCTTGAGCAAACCTTAGATCTACTAAAATGCCCCTCATTAAAAATCACCTCAATTGCGATCAGGATGGGTTACTCAGATGCAGCTCATTTTACCCGGGCTTTTAAACGCCAAATGAACATGACGCCCAGTCAGTATCGCCGTCAGTTTGATTAATCTTAATCTTCAGTATATTGAAAACCCAGCTATTTTAACCGAAGATGATGCTTGGGTTATAGGTTTAAGGGCGAGAGTGACTTTCTAATAAGCTTATAGTTAACAAGTTCAAACTTATTTCAACCCAAACTAAAAAGGCCTCTTAATAGAGGCCTTTTTTAAATTTGTAGCGTTTAGATTTCAGAGCTGTGTTACGAACTCTGCAAAGAGCATTAAGCTGTTGGCTGATGCGGGTTACGGGTATCTTGACCTTGTGGCAAGTTACGCAGTAACACGGCTTTATCTAGCTCTACACCTGCTGGCACGTCTAAGAATACGAAGTGTCCAGAACCCAGACCCGCCTCAACACTCTCACCTTTACGGTTGATTAGACTATCAACGTTTAGGGTCAAGTTGCCTTGTGGTGTCATCACTTCAACGCTGTCGCCAACAAGGAACTTGTTTTTCACGTCTACTTCAGCAAAACCTGCTTCATTACGAACGCCGGTGAACTCGCCTACAAACTGCTGGGTATCGCTGATTGAATAGCCATACTCGTAGTTTTGATATTCGTCATGTACGTGACGACGTAGGAAGCCTTCGGTGTAGCCTCTGTGTGCAAGACCTTCTAGGTTATGCATCAAGGTACGGTCGAAATCTTTACCTGCAGCGGCATCTTCAATCGCTTGGCGATAAAGCTGTGCGGTACGGGCTACATAGTAGAAAGACTTAGTGCGGCCTTCAATTTTAAGTGAGTCAACGCCCATCTTAGTTAAGCGCTCTACGTGTTGAATGGCACGCAGATCTTTTGAGTTCATGATGTAAGTACCATGCTCATCTTCAAATGCTGGCATATATTCGCCTGGACGTCCCGCCTCTTGTAGCAGTACGATCTGATCAGATGGCTGGCCAGCCCCTAAAGTCGGTGTCTCTATCTGTACTTCAGGGTTAACGGCAACCACATCACCGCTCTCTGTTTGCTTGGCTTCATGGACATCGTACTTCCAGCGGCAAGCATTAGTACAAGTTCCTTGGTTAGGATCACGCTTGTTGATATAACCAGACAGTAAGCAGCGACCAGAATAGGCCATGCATAGTGCGCCGTGAACGAAGACTTCTAACTCGATATCTGGGCAGCGTTGACGAATTTCTTCAATTTCATCAAGAGACAGCTCGCGAGAAAGAATGACGCGTTTGATACCTTGTGATTCCCAGAACTTGACCGATGCCCAGTTGATGGCGTTGGCTTGAACCGATAAGTGAACCACTTGATCTGGAAACGCTTCACGTACCATCATGATAAGACCTGGATCTGACATGATTAACGCGTCAGGCTGCATAGCAACCACTGGCTCCATATCTTTGATGTAAGTCTTAAGCTTGGCGTTGTGCGGTGCAATATTGCTGACCACATAGAGCTTTTTATTCAGGCTGTGGGCTTCTTTAATACCCGCTGCTAGATTCTCCATTTTAAAGTCGTTATTACGTACGCGAAGACTATATCTTGGCTGGCCGGCATAAACTGCATCGGCGCCATAGGCAAAGGCGTAACGCATATTTTTTAACGTACCGGCGGGGGATAATAGCTCAGGTTTAAACATAATAGCTTCTCTGTTAACGGATAAGGGCTCGACAATCGGCCGCGCATTTTACTGAATGCGGGTGTGCTAATGCAAGAAAGTCAGCCGTATATAATAAGTGGATTAGGGTCGATCTGAGTCGTTTATTATAAAGTCTTGTGATCCCGTTATCAATTTTTAAGCGATTTGACGCTAATCTTGGCACTTGTTTAAGTATTAGCGCTTTAATAACATTTTGCACACACGCTTAAAGCGTTCTACTGATATACTCAATTCGCTGCAAATTAATACGAATAATAAGGGAGTAGGGATGTCTACAGAGCATCAAGTATTAGTTGGTTTGTTGAAAAAATTAAAGTCAGATGCCTTAATTCTGCCTACGTTGCCTGAAGTGGCGATGCGAGTGCAGGAGGTGGTTGGCCGAGACGATGTCAGCCTTAAAGATGTGGCGATGATCATTGGTCAAGACGCGGCGATTTCAGCTCGGGTGATCCGCATCGCTAATAGTGCCCTATACAGCCGTGGGATCCCTGCCGATAACCTTAATGCTGCGATTAATCGAATCGGTTTGATGCAGATAAAATCGATTGCAACTTCTATAGCGATGGAGCAACTCTTCATCTCGACCAATCAGATGGTGTGGCAGGTGATGGATGAGGTGTGGAACTCCTCTATTGATGTCACTTCAGCCGCATGTGCCATGTTACAGCTTTACAATGAAACACATCCTGCAAGCGCTCTAAATTATGACACCATGACGCTCGCGGGGCTGGTGCATAATATCGGGGCATTACCTGTGTTGACCGAAGCAGAAGCGCAACCTGAGTTATTCGATAATATCGAGTTACTGCGTGGTTTGGTTAAAAAGCTGCAGGGGCCATTAGGTCGTGCGGTATTGCGCAGTTGGGAGTTTTCTCCTGATGTGATGGAAGTCGTCGAGCGCTGGGCTGATCTGACCTACAGTACAGAGCGAGTGACCTATTTGGACTTCATTCGAGCCGCGGCTTTTTATACCGGCGAGTTGAGAGCGGGTGCAGATCTAGAACAAAGAATGGCTGTATTTATTGAGCGTGGCCTACCTGTATCGACCGAAGAATTAACCAGTGAGAAGTTTCTAGATAATTATCAATCTATTAAGGCTAGCTACGAATAAGTGAGTCGTTAGTGGTACTAGTTTGCAAAGTTAAACTATAGTGTTTGCTGGCGTTGATGCAATCAGGCGCTATAGTTTATATCAGAATAAGTTGAGGCGTGATAACAGGTAAAGTACTCATTTATGGACAGTTTTTGGATGATTTCCACTGTGTGTTTATTACTGCTTATTTTGTTAGTATGGGTATTGTGGCGGTACTATAGACTGCGTAATCAAATTAATAAGCTGTTTAACCACCTAAGCCTTAAAGATATTCAGCTCCCCTCTAGCCCCGCCTCTTTATCTGCTAAATTGAAAGGCTTACAAGAACTCATCGCAAGCCTCTATGCACAGAGTCTGCAATCAGAACGCGATAAGCTCACCGAGCTTGATAATCGCTTGAGTATGAAACGTAAGATGGCGGCCATGATGCCGTTAGATAAAGGCAGTTTAGTTTTACTCGATATCTATCGTTTTCGCTACGTGAATGATCTGTTTGGTTTTAACTTTGGCGACGAACTGCTTAAACAGATAGCCGCGAGAGTGAGAAGCCTTGCTCCCGAAGGTTCGCTCATTGCCAGAATGAATGAAGATGAGTTTCTAATCTATTTCACTAGTGCAATGACAGAGCCGCAGCTGCAGCAGCTTATCGATAAGCTACAGCTCCCCTATGACATCTTTGGTAGCATCATAACCACAAGAGTGCAGATGGGGCACTTGGCGTTAGAGCCGTTTCACAGTGATATTAGTACCATGCTACGTCGGCTCGATTTAGCGCTAAAAAAAGCTAAGACCCGAGATGTGGCACTGTCTGAATACTTGTTGGGTGATGATGCGGTGCAGCTTAGGGAAGTTTCGATTATCAATAGTCTCGCCAAGGCTCTACGGGATGGCGAGCTTTATATGGTGTATCAGCCTAAGCAAAGTATCCCCCAAGGCGATTGCCATCAGGTTGAGGCGTTAATGCGCTGGCAGCACCCGTTACTGGGGAAGATCTCGCCCGCAGAGTTCATTCCATTAGCCGAATACTCCGGCATGATAGATATCGTTAGCCAATGGGTCTTGGATGAAGTTTTCGCCCAGCAAGCCCAATGGCTGCAAAGTGGCATAAAACTGCAGGTAGCGGTTAATCTATCGACTCAAGATCTGCGTAATGCCTCTTTGATCACAGGTATAGAGGCTAGGCTTGAGCAGTATAAGTTCAACGCGGAAATGATTTCGATAGAGATCACCGAAAGCAAGCTTATGCAAGATCTTGACGGTGCGGTCGCCACTATTAAGCGTTTACGCCAAATTGGCGTCGATGTGGCTATTGATGACTTTGGTACTGGCCACTCATCTCTGGCTTATCTTAAGTATTTACCTGTCGATGAAGTCAAGATTGATAAAGCTTTCTTAGATGATCTTGACGTTGATGACAGGGCGAGGCATATCATGGATACCAGCATTAGACTGGCGAAAGGCCTTGGTTTTAAGGTGACTGTTGAAGGGGTGGAAACAGAAGATGTTTTGCAGTTACTGCTCAGTATGGGCGTTGATAAAATTCAAGGTGATATTTTTTCTAAGCCTTTAACGGCGAAAGAGTTGGAGTCCCGCTGGGCGAAAATAAGTAAGACGTAACACTCCAAAAAAAGTAAGTCCCAGATCAACTTTGAGACTTACCTTTGTCAGTCTTGGTTAGGCTTTAAAAAATAATCGCTTCAGAGAAGGCTTCACCTAGTCGCCCAATTAACTGTGCAGGCATTGGACTTAGCTGACGTTTCTTATTCATGCAGATCATCTCAATCTGAGCAGTGACTGCAGGTTTTTTCCCATTGGGACGCCAGATCTCCTGTAACCAAACCGTACGGTATTTACTCTCAAAGTAAAACTTGGTTCTAATATCGATAATATCGGCAAACTCGACGCCGTCGTGACAAAGCATATCGCTACGATATACGGCAAACCCTAAGTCATACTCATCCCATAAGCTGGCTAACTCGTTGGCACCTATTACGTGCTCGCGCGCACGCTCGAAGTATTTTAGAAAGTTAGGGTGGTAAACCACACCTGAAAAATCGGTATCTTCATAGTAAATTTGAACCGGGAAGTGATAGGTCTTGCTGTACTGTACAGCTTTAGACTCAGACGTATTTGACTGCAGAGATTGAGTTTGTGACATAGTGATTTAGCTTTATTTTTGCCAATGTAGGATCTGTAGTCATCAGTTTATCATAGTCGCGTTCTATAAATCGCTAACTGAAAAATTGGAGAAAGCGTGAGCAGTGCTTGAGTTTTTGTTGAAATAACCATTAGAATAATCTCATTAAACTAAATCTAATGGAGTCGGGTCTGATGGCAGAGAAGTGCATTGAAGTTAAAACACACATGGGTGAAGGTTGGAAGGTTACCGCTCAGGTAAGAGAGCACCAGTTAATAATCGATCAGCCAACAGCGGGTAACGAAGGGGCGAATCCATTAGAAACATTTATATTCTCTCTCGCGGGCTGTATCTCCACCATAGCTCGAATGGTCGCTAGAGAACAAAAAATAACACTTAACCATTTTGATGTATCCATTAAGGCACAGCTAAATACGTTAGGTCTGCTGGGTAAGACCACAGACGATCCGGTTGGATTTAAACATATCGATATCACCGTTGAGATGGATGCTGCAGCTAATAATGAACCATTAACCGAAGCGCAAAAACAGACGTTTATCGATACAGTTTGTCATCGCTGCCCTGTGCATGACAATCTATTAAAGCCAACGTTAGTGACCCATCAAGCGGGCTAATCATAAATATTTGCAATACTTCATCACACTAAAGCGGTGGTGAAGTATTGCTTGACGGCTTAAGCGGTTTATCGCCTAAATAATTGAACGCACCAGTGTTATGCAACCCAGACTCTTTGGGCGCATAGTTCTTACTCGATACTTTCAATCGCACTTTTTATTGTACTAGCGGCTCACTCCTCCAAACCTTCACCATGTCTGATGTTTGCTTAGTGTAATATTTCGCCTAAGTTCTTTGAAATTTAGCTATTTAGCGTTTATCTTTGTAAGAGGGGAAATAATGCCGCTGAGTTCAATATTGTCCCATACCTATGGAGCATTAGACACTTTTTAGGCTTGGTAGGCGTTAATGGTTTAATCGCTACCAACAAGGCGTAATCGCCGCCTTCTAGAATAGGTTACGAACTATAAAAATAACTTTTAAAAAGAATTTATCAAGGATGAATAGCTTCTTATGGATCAAGGCTTAGTTCTCTCACTCATACAAAATGCCGCCTTATTACTTGCGATAGTACTCGTCTATGACGCCTTTCCGCGTACTCAAAAACGTTCATTAGCTAACTTATGGCGTGTCGGCAGTGGTTGCCTTATTGCGGTTATCACCATCGCCATTATGTTAATGCCCTGGCAGTACAGTGATGGTATTTTCTTAGATTCAAGAACCATTATTCTGAGTATTTGTGGTCTATTTTTTGGTGGTATTCCCACACTCGTCGCGGTGGTTCTCAGTAGCCTATATCGTTTGAATGAAGGTGGAATCGCCGTATGGTCAGGCGTAGGTACCATAGTGACATCAGGGCTTATTGGTTACCTGTGGGGAAAGTATCGTAAAGGCGATATAGAGGATATCCGCATCATTGAGTTATTGGCCTTTGGCTTTTTGACAAACAGTGTGGCCTTACTCTGGGGCTTGACCATGCCTACAGAAATGGCTGTCGATTTATTAAAGCAGATCACTATCCCCTTGTTGCTTATCTTTCCTATCACGACCGTGTTATTGGGGCTGTTATTATCTCGGCGGATTGAAATTGAGCGAGAGCAAAAGCTCAAGTTACAGGATCACCTGTTGTTTAAGTCACATTTCCATAGCGGCAATATGGCCATCGCAATAACCGATGTCGATCATCAGTGGATTAAAGTTAATCCAAACCTGTGTCAGATGCTCAAATATACCGAAGAGGAGCTATTGGGTTTCTCTTGGGAGGAGTTGATTCCAGCAGATGACTTTCATCTGTATCAGCATTATTTTACTCAGATGGTTGAGGGAGAGGTTGACGAATTTGAACTCGATGTCGCTCTTATCGCAAAAGATGAGTCGATTGTGTACACCCACATGACGGTGGCATGTCAAAGAGTGCAATCAAAGGTTGCGTTGATCATTACCGGGTTATTGAATCGTACCTCTCAAAAGGAGGCCGAGAAAGACAGAGCTGCGAGTCAGGAGCAATTAGGGTTAGTGCTTGGCAGCAGCGCGCTGGGATTTTGGGATTGGGATATTCCTAGTGATGTCATCGAGCGTAATGAGCATAGCGCCGCTTTACTGGGGTGTGATCTTGATACCCTTAATCGAACGCCAGAATTGTGGGTTAATTCGATTCATCCTGAGGACAGAGTCGCGGTGATTAACTCGATACAGGCTCATCTTAACGGTGAAACTAAGCAGCATAAAATTGAGTACCGTATCCGTAATCAGGCTGCTGAAACATTGTGGATTTTAGACTCTGGCAAAGTGATGAGCCGCGATCAAAGTGGTTGCCCCATAAGAATGTGCGGTATCCATACCGATATCACTGAAAGAAAGCGAGTTGAGGAGTCATTAAAGCTTGCGGCATCAGTGTATAACAACAGCTGCGAAGCCATGAGTGTACAGGATGAGCAGGGCTTCATTATTAATATCAATTCGGCGTTTACCGATATTACTGGTTACAGCGAAGCCGAAGTTAAGCATCAAAATATTAGGATATTGCAGTGCAGCCGTAACAATCGTGGTGCCTATGAGCAGATGAATTTGGCCCTCGAGGAGGAGGGGCGTTGGCAGGGGGAGATATGGCTAAGGCGCAAAAGTGGTGAGGAGTTCGTGGTTTGGCTTACATTAAATGCGCTATTTGATGCCGAAGCCCAGAGCCAGCTACGGGTGGCACTGTTTTCTGATATCACCGAAAAGAAGCAAGCTGAGCAGATTATTTGGAAACAGGCAAACTACGACCCGCTAACGGGTTTACCTAATAGACGCATGTTGCTTGACTATCTTAATGCTGAGATCTTGAAGTCAGACACTCGAGAGCTGCATTTTGCATTGATGTTTTTAGACTTAGATTACTTTAAAGAAGTGAACGACACGCTCGGTCATGATATGGGCGATATGCTGTTAACAGAAACCGCCAAGCGACTTAAAGGGTGTATTCGGGAAACCGATGTTGTGGCAAGGTTGGGGGGAGATGAGTTTACCATTGTTTTATCGGGGATCACCGACATCAAAGGTGTTGATAAGGTGGCGAAGCATATCTTAACTCGTATTGCAGAGCCCTATAATTTAGGCGAGGAAACGGCCTATATTAGTGGTAGTATCGGAATTACTCTTTATCCCGATGATGCCTCGATTATTGAAGGGCTATTAAAGCATGCCGATCAGGCTATGTATGCTGCCAAAGATGAAGGGCGAAATCGTTTTCATTATTTCACTCCATCGATGCAGCGATACGCTAAGTACCGGATGCGATTGATCCAAGATTTACGTCAGGCAATTGCTAATCAAGAGTTTGAACTCTACTACCAGCCCATAGTCTGTTTGCAGGGGGAGCAGGGACTTAAGGCTGAGGCTTTGATCCGCTGGCGTCACCCTAAACGTGGTTTGGTTTCGCCAATAGAGTTTATAGCAGTTGCAGAGGAAACAGGGCTAATTATTGAAATAGGTAATTGGGTATTTCAGCAAGCGGCTCGGCAGAGTGCGTTATGGCGTGATCGCTTCGGAGTTGAGGTACAGATAAGTATTAACAAGTCTCCCGTACAGTTTAGGGATGAAGGTGAAAGTTTTGAGTCTTGGGTATCCTTGTTAAAGACACTAAATTTAACCAATAACAACATCTGTATCGAGATTACCGAAGGCTTATTGCTTGACGGTAATAGTGCTATCTCTTCTAAATTGAAACAATATCGTGACTCAGGCATACAGATCTCACTAGATGACTTTGGTACGGGCTACTCTTCATTGGCCTACCTAAAGAAGTTTGAAATAGACTTTTTAAAGATAGATCAGTCTTTCACTCGCAACTTAGACAGTAATAGTGATGATTTTACCCTGTGTGAAGCGATTATTGTGATGGCCCATAAATTAGGTATGAAAGTGATAGCAGAAGGGGTTGAGACTGATTACCAACGTAAGGTACTAGCAGGTGCAGGCTGTGATTACGGACAAGGTTATCTATTTTCAAGACCTGTCCCAGTTGAAAAATTTGAGCAGGCCTATCTAGAGCCCGACAATACCTTAATAGAGAGAGCTTGATAGAAAGAGCTTAGTAGAAAAGGTTTAGGCTTGATCTTGGCTATTATCTGACGCGGTATTTTGCTAGACTCCGCGCTCACTTTTATTCCTTATACCCTTACTTAGTCCTATTGAGCCGACCATGAACTTTGATGCATTCGATTTACATCCCCAAATATTAGATGCAGTTTCTGCGCGCGGATACCAGCAATTGACCCAAGTTCAATCGCAGGTTTTACCCGTTGCCATGGAAGGTAAAGACATTATGGCGTGTGCGCAAACCGGTACAGGTAAAACTGCCGCCTTTGCCCTGCCGTTGTTAAACTGGTTAGTTAAGGAATATAACCTCTCAGGACAGGATGAGGCAGAACTTGAGTACCAATCTCAGCTGAGGGTATTGGTGTTGACGCCTACACGCGAGCTTGCCATTCAAGTCGCCGATAATATCACCGCTTATGCGCAGTTCTTACCCTTTAAGACCACTGCGGTATATGGTGGATCAAACATGAATCCCCAGCGTAAGGCGCTGCAAGCTGGAGTCGATATTCTGGTCGCTACACCGGGTCGCTTGTTCGATCATATTGGTCAATTTGGTCTCGATCTGTCGAATGTGACTCACTTAGTGGTTGATGAAGCCGATCGCATGCTGGATATGGGGTTTGTTCGTGATATCGAAAAGGTCAAAAAGCTGGTGGCTGCTAGTCACCAAACACTTTTCTTCTCAGCAACTTACAGTGAAGAGGTTAAAAAGTTAGCCGAGAAGATGTTGATTGCGCCGGAATGGATCAATGTTGCGACATCGACCACGGCGAGTCTTATCACTCAGGAAGTTTACCTAGTCGATACTCGCCGAAAGTCTGAGCTACTCTCTGAATTGATTGGTCGTAATAATTGGCAGCAAGTATTGGTGTTTGTTAGCACTCGAGAAAGTGCCGAGCATCTGCATACAGAGTTAAAACTTGATGGTGTGAAAAACGCCGTTTTTCATGGTGAGAAGACTCAAGGGGCGAGAAATCGTGCACTTGAAGAGTTTAAGTCTGGAAAATTAAGAGTCATGGTGGCGACCGATGTGGCTGCACGCGGTTTAGACATCGAAGCTTTGCCTTTGGTGATTAACCTTGAGTTGCCATTTGCCGCCGAGGACTATGTGCATCGTGTTGGCCGCACTGGGCGTGCAGGTCTTGCTGGTCATGCTATCTCGTTTGTATCACCGCAAGATAAAAGCATGTTGCAGGAGATTGAACTGTTAATCGGTCAGAGCTTGCCGTGCATCACCATGCCTGGCTATGAAGAGGGTGCCCCTTTACCGGCTCGCTATCGTGACGTGGTGGCGAAACCGGTTAAAGAGAAGAGCCATAATAAGCGAAAGTATCAAGACAAAAACCGCACCGCTAAAAACGCCGTGGGTAAGAGCAACTTCCGCGGCGCGACATCGGGTAAGAGCAGTTATGGCCGCTCGAAAGACAAAGCAAAAAAATAGCGGACACCGCCGTTAATTAAGTGCAGAAAGTGAACATATCGATTACTCGTGTGTTCACTTTTTTTATGGGGTAAGGTAAGTCTTTTAAAGTAAAAATTCGAAAGGGAAATATAAGCGCTGTTAGTGAGAAGTTTAGGTTTAGTTTATTTTAGGCTCCTAAGCAGAGGAATAAGCGAATTGTTTAAAAGCGAAAGAGGAGAGAAAGATGAGCAAGTTAATTAACTTGGGTTTGGTTGCAACCGTGACAAGTCTGCTACTGGGCTGCGCCGCTTATGATGAGCAAGCGAGTTCCGAGCAATCGATAGCGCAGCAAACTGAAGTTAAGCAGGCATCGGCGCCTGAGTCTAATCCAAATCGTTGTAATTTAGCCTGGTTTAAGCAAGTCGAAAAGCAAATTTCCACTGGAGATGGACAAGGGCATGGCCCCGATCTTGGCTCGTTAGAGTGGCGCTCTGTCGTTGAGTTTAAACTGGGGATTCGTGGTAATGAGGCAAATCCAAAGTTAGACTCTGAGCAGTGGTGTGATTATATCGAAAAGCATTATCTTAGTCGGCCCTAGCTGTTAATTTAAGCTCTTAATGCTAGCGGTTAACTTAACGCGTTAACTTAAGTTGCAGTCTTTTCAAAATTTTTGTGACCTTTGCTCAAAACTGCTATGTAGTGGGAGTGCATACAAATACACACCAAGACAGTTGTTTTAGAGGGGGCAGATTAAGTATTTGCCACAGATTTAGAGTCTATATGGCCACTTTGCTATTTGGCTATGACGTGACATCTAAGCCTCTTAACGATTAGAATCTCTAGCTACTAGATTGAATGAGTTAGGCTATGATCCACAAAATAATCCCAACTAATGTCATTACCGGCTTTCTAGGTGTCGGCAAGACCTCTTTAATTAAAACCCTATTGCAACATAAGCCAGAGGGAGAGGTATGGGCCGTTTTAGTCAATGAGTTTGGTGAGATCGGTATCGATGCCGGGCTGCTTGATACGGGCAGCGACCAGGTGCAGATCAAAGAGGTGGCGGGCGGCTGTATGTGCTGCGCGGCAGGCTTACCTATGCAGGTGGCAATCAACCAGCTTATTGCCAAAGCTAAGCCCGACAGGTTACTGATTGAGCCTACGGGTCTAGGTCATCCCAAAGAGGTGCTTAAGGTGTTGACTCAGCCTCATTACCGACAAGTCCTAGCGATGAAAGCCTGCGTGACTCTAGTGGACGCGAGAAAGCTCGATGATAAGCGTTATACCGAACATGAAATCTTTAATCAGCAGCTGCAAGTTGCCGATCTGGTGCTGGCGAGTAAGGTTGATAGCTACCAAGTATCACTCATGACACGATTAACGGATTACCTTGAATTAGTTAACGGCGCCGATAGGCAAGCCGTTACTGTTAAGCCGTGGAGCCTTAAACAAGCAGAGGAACTCAGTCCGTCAATTTTAGCCTTATTAGACCTTCCCCATAAAGGCGTGACCTCTATCAGTGCAAATAGAGCGAAAGATTCAGTTTCTGGCGTTGAGCCTAAAATAATGGCTGCAAGTGCAAAGAGCATTCAGCAGCCGCGTCTGATAGATCTAAATTATAGTCCACTCTTTTCTGAGCAAGATACAGGCTCAGCTTCGAGTCAATATATTGAATTTGATCAATGCGGGCTGCAGCGTAAGACCAATCAAGGTGATGGCTTTTATAGTTGTGGCTGGGTGTTTGAGCCAAGCTATGAGTTCGACTTTGACCAGCTGCTGACGTTAGTTACAGGGTTAGATGTGGTTAGGCTTAAAGCTGTGATGATCACCGAAGAGGGGATTGCAGGCTTTAATCGTGTTGATTCAGAGCTATCCATTGTTGAGCTCGATGATGCGATGGACTCGCGAATTGAGCTGTTATCTATGTCACCAATCGATATCGAAACAGTAGAGGCGGCTTTGCTCGCACTATCTTCGCGTCTTGGCATCTAGCTATCCATGTTGAAATAGCTATTTTGCTCACTTGCATGTTAACTCGCTACTATTTTAAGTAGCTTATTAGCGATTAAGTTGTAGAGCTGTAAATCGGCGAAAGAATAACAATAATAAGAGAATGACCATGACCCACCCTATGCCGCCAGCTGAAACGAATCGAGTCGCAGTTGACTCGCCGATGATCACCGAGCCAATAGGCAAGCTATTTTGGCGTTATAGTATACCGACAATTCTATCTATGTTAGTGACGGGAATTTACGTCACCATCGATGGTATGTTTATCGGCCATTATTTGGGCGAGGTTGGGCTAGCGGGCATGATCTTGGCCTATCCTATCGCTGCAGTGCTCTATGCTATTGGTGCCACTCTGGGTATGGGCGGTGCAGCCCTTGTCTCAATCCACCTCGGGCAAGGTGAGAGTCATATTGCGCGGCGTATATTGGGAAATACCTTTAGCCTATGTTTGCTTTCTGGCTTAATTACTACGGTACTAGGTTGTTATTTTTCAAGAGATATCTTGGTGTTGCTTGGGGCTGAGGGAGAGATCCTCAGTAGCGCCGATGATTATCTGTTTTGGTATTTTGCCTTAGGCACATTTCCAATTGTGTCGATGGCATTTACCGCGTTACTTAGAAACGATGGCCGCCCAGGATTTGTGACATTTGTTTTAATTCTAGGTGGCGTACTTAATACCGTGCTCGACTGGTTACTCATCGTCGTGTTTCCCTACGGATTGATGGGCGCGGCAATTGCGACCATGATCTCCCAAGCCGTCACTGGCGCACTGTGTTTACAACATTTCTTTTCGAGTCGAACCGAAATCGGCATCAATCTTGAGCAGATGAAGCTTAAGTGGGATCACTGCGCCAATATCATCCGTGTTGGTATTCCCAGCTTCTTAATGAATATGTACCTGACCGTGGTGCTAACGCTGCACAATGTGGCGTTTCTCACGGTGGGCACGCCGCTGCATGTGGCGGCATATGGGGTGGTGAGTTATACCGAAGCCTTTTTCTATCTGTTGTTTGAGGGGATCGCTTTCGGGGTGCAGCCTATCTTAAGCTTTAACGCTGGCGCCAAGCGCTTCGATAGGGTGAAGCAGGCGCTGAAGATGGCCTTCTCGGTGACCTTAGTCTGTGCTGCGCTTGGATTAGTGTTTATCTATTCGGTACCGCAGCTGTTTGTGTATATCTTTGCTGGCGACAACGCCTTACTCACCCCAATAGCAACCGAAGGAATGCGCTGGTATTTCTGGGGGTTACCGATGGAGGGCTTGTTATTAGTTGGCGCCTCTTTCTTCCAAGCCATCAATTACTCAAAAGAGGCCTCTATTTTAACTGGCGCCAAACTGATCCTGTTTGCAGCTATTTTGTATGTGTTTGCTTGGGCCTTTGGCGTACCTGGCGTGTGGATTTCACTGGCGACTTGCAGCACGATATTGGTGATCTGGATGGGCTGGATTATGAAGCGAACCCACACTAAACTGTTAGCCTAAATCTGGCGGTAGGAAATGGGGTTAAGCCGTTGATTTTAATTGTTGTAACCACTTTCAGTCTTGTTTGGAGGTCAGTGGTTATGTTAGTTTTATGTGTTGCAGTGCAAAAGTTGAACTGGAATAACTTTTGAAATCAATGAAGATTGAAGTCGATAACAATGATAATAACAATGAATAAGGATTTTTCATGTTACAAGGACGACATAGCCTAAATTGCCGTAATTTGATCTGTACAGCTCTCTTGGCAAGTGCAATGGTTTTCCCTCCTCAGCTGGTAGCTTCAGAGTTTGGTGACGCCTATTCAGCCTATAAGGCGGCAGTGACAGCCAAGGATAAAGTGGATACCCAGACTTATGCACTTAAGGCTTATGAGCTTGGTAAAGTAAAACTCGGCGCCGATAGTTTAGATACGGCGATATTGGCTCTCAATGCGGGTGATGCTTTGATTGCGAACCTGCCTGAGTACACCTTCGATGAAGAAAACGCTGCTAAGGCTAAAAAGCTAAAGCAGCAGGCATTTGAGCTTTATCAAGTGACACTTCGAACTTATCGAGAAACATATGGCGAAGAGGCGGTCGAACTGATTGACCCGCTTATGGGGTTAAGTGACGCTAGCAGTAAAAAAGATGCTCGTGAGTATTTAGATGATGCACTCGATATAGCCGAAGACTCAGATAATCGCTTGCTACTTGCCGATACCCAGATGGCCTATTTTAAGCGCTTAGTCAACTCTTCCTATTACAGCCGCAAGGTGCGTAATTATGCTATCGAAGCTCAGGAAATCTATGTCGAGTTACTACCAGATAACGCAATGAAGCGAGTGCTTGCTAGTTTCACTGTGGGTAATATTCGTTTTGCTGAAAAAGATTATGATGAGGCAGAAGTGTTATTACTTGAGGTGATTAAGCAGTTCAAGCAGCTTGATTTTAGTCATCCTTATGAGCTTGCTGCTCATGCCAAGTTAGTTGAGCTATATGAACTTGAAGGGCAAAGTGACAAGTCTACCCAGCACTGTATTGCTATCGGTACTATGGTTCCTTGGAAAGAGGATATCGAACCTGTACCTCTGTTTCGAAAACCGCCTGATTATCCGATCTCTTATGTAAAAGCTGGCAAAGAAGGCAGTACAGAGATGACGTTTACCATAGATAAAATGGGTTTCGTTAAAGATGTCGTGGTTGTTGACTTAAAGGGGGGCAGTAAGTTTGAGAAAGAGTCACTAATAGCGCTCAAAAAGTGGCGCTATGCCCCAAAGTTTGTTGACGGAAAAGCAGTTGAAGTTAAAGGGCTTAAAGTACTGCTACATTATAATCTTGGTCCTGTACGCTAGAAAAACTCTATATATGAAAAAGCCCTAGCATAATGTTAGGGCTTTTTTGATCGAACTTGATTTATCTGAGAGTTAAACCAAATATACGTTCAGGCTACACGCGCCGTGGGCACCGACAACCAATGCTTGCTCGATATCGGCAGTCTTTGATGGACCTGCGATAAAAGTACCGAACTGGCCAGAATTCAGAGTTAGCTTACTCGCAGCTTGATGCATGTTAGCCACTATCGTGCTCGAATCTAATACTAAGAATAGATTTTCACAGATAAACGGCGTCACGCGGTGGCCAAGGTTTTTGTTGTTAACCCAGATTGCCCCATTTTCGGCGACACCTAAGTCTCCAGGGATCACCGCATAATCGATATCTCTTAGCTGGTGGGCGGTATCGGTCACCTCGCGGTTGCCTTTAATGCCATCAACCATAGAGATGATCTGCATGCCCTGTGCAATATGTTGATCAACTTGTTCTTGTAATTTAGCTAGGCCTCCTTCGCGGTGCAAAGTGCCAGCTACGGTATTAAGGCTGGCTTCGAACTGACCGACTAAGTCATCAATTCGCGGTGAAACCTTGATAACCGGCATAGCTTGAGGCGCGATTGCGGCGCTCTTTAGCGCGTTAAGAATGTCGTGTTTACTAGACATGTTTCTACCCTCTATTTTTCTTAAACCAAGCTTCGAAGCTTGAGTTGGGTGCCACAGGTAACTCGCGATATTTCCCCCAAGCGCCTGAGAATGGTTTTAATAGGCTACCAGGCAGGATTTTTAGTGCCGTACGGGCAATACTCATCGAGCAATTAAGCGCCGTTTCACTGGCCATAAACTTACCTACTAATGGCATATAACTAGACTTACCGTAAGGCAGTTTCCCCGCTTCGGCTTTTAGGCGACGGTGGTGATGGATGATCTTATCCAGTGGCACTTTCGTTGGGCACACATAGGAGCAACTACCACACAAGGTACAGGCCCAAGGGATAGAGTTAGTATCATCGATTTTCGCCCCTACAGCGATACCGATTGGGCCGGGAATGGTGTAATTATAGCTATAGCCACCAGAGCGGCGATAAACTGGGCAAGTATTAAGACAGCCACCACAGCGAATACACTTAAGTGATTCGGCCAAGATTTTGTCTTTCAGCATATCAGTACGGCCATTATCGACAATAATCACATGCATCTCGCCGCCCTCTTGTGGGCCGCGATAGAAAGAGCTGTAAGTGGTGATAGGCTGGCCTGTAGCATTTCTAGCCAGTGTACGCAGCAGTACTGCAGCGCTGTCGATGTTAGGCACGATTTTGTCTATGCCCATTGAGTGCAGTTGCAACTTAGGCAGGTTGGCGCCCATATCGGCGTTGCCCTCGTTGGTACACACTACCACAGCTCCTTTGTCTGCTATCGCCATGTTAACCCCTGTCATCGCCGCATCGGCGGATAGGAACTGCTCACGCAGGTGCGCACGGGCGGCGCGGGTTAAGTACAGCGGATCTGAGGCTCCTGCCTCGGTGCCGAGTTTGTCGTGGAATAGATCGCCCACTTCCTCTTTTTTCAGGTGAATCGCCGGCACTACAATATGTGATGGTGGCTGCCCTGCGAGCTGGATAATACGTTCACCTAAGTCGGTATCGATCACCTCGATGCCCCGCTGCTCCAAAAATGGATTCATGTGGCACTCTTCGGTGAGCATAGATTTAGACTTAACCAGCTTCTTGACCTGATGTTTAGCCAAGATCTCATGCACGATACGATTATGCTCTGCGCCATCTTTAGCCCAGTGCACTTTAATATTGTTTTTGAGGCAGTTTTGCTCAAACTCTTCGAGATACTCCGCTAGATGCGTTAGCGTATGCAGTTTCATCTCTGAGCCAATTTGACGCAACTGCTCCCACTCTGGCAGGCTGCCAGCAGCGCGGTCGCGTTTTTCTCGTAACATCCACAAGGCTTTTGAGTGCCAATCGACACGAGACTCATCTTTACAGAAGATCTCCGCTTTATAGGCATGTACCGCTGATTTAGAGCTAGACATATCTTCTCCTAAAGCGCTGCGTTGATGATTTGAGCGATATGGCGAGTCTCAATTGGCAATTTCTGCCTTCTGACCATACCATCGATATGCAGTAGGCAAGAGGGATCGAAGCCAACGGCATAAGCTGCGCCTGTTTCGGCATGCGCCTGTGCTTTATCTTTGCCCATCTTAGCGGATACCGCCCCCTCGTCTAGGGCGAAGGTACCACCAAAGCCGCAGCATTCATCGCGGCGATCTGGGTAGACAATTTCAATCTCGGGAATCGCAGCAAGTACGGCTTCGAACTTGTTCATGCGTGGCCCCATCTGCTCACTTGGAGTGGCAAGATCCAGCATGCGAATGCCGTGGCAGCTCATCTGTAGGCTGATCTTGTGTGGGAAAGGCTTACTAAAGGCTGGAATAGGAGAGATGTCGTGAAGAAACTCGGTTAACTCATACAGTTTATCAATGACAGCTTGAGCCTCTGGGCTGCTATCGAACTCATGAAAGTTCTCTTTAGCGGCAACGAGGCAGGAAGCGGCTGGGCAGACGATGGCATCACACTCAACACCCTTGAAGGCATTAAGTAGTTTCATGGTGGTCTTCTTGGCTTCGTTATAACAACCTGAGTTTGTCATTGGCTGGCCGCAACATGTTTGACCTTTTGGCAGTATGACTTGGTGTCCGAGCTTTTCTAATAATTCTAAGGTGGCGATTCCCACTTCTGGGACCATCTGATTCACTAGACACGGAATGAAAAGTGCGATCTTCATTGTGTTTTCTCTTCTATATTTGCAGACATTGTTAGCGACTTTCTAACTGTAAAAGTAGCCGCAAAAAGCCTGCTCAAAAAGCCGACTTTATCGTAAGCGGTCATTCGCCTATATTTATTCACACACTAAATATAGGCCGATAACCTTGTAAAAAGTAGTGCTAATTTAGCAAATAATAACGGGCATTTTTGCAAAAATGAAAATAATCTATCTATTTGTATAATATGGTAATTATTGAGTTGATACTCTAGGTGGGTAATCTGACTGACTAAAAATGGTTTGTTTGGTTGAGGTGGGGGATATCTTGATGAAAATGAATTAATTAGGGACAGTATCTGCCCCTAATTAATTGAATATTGCTCAGATTTAGGCAAAATATTGCACTGGGTTAACGAGTACACTCCTCTAGCAGATAAGCGAGGTGACGATACGAGATCCCACTATGTTGAGTTAGACCCACTTCACACATGCGGTTAGCATAGTAACCTTCACTCACATCGACGGGGATAAGCTTCTTGATGTTGCGCAGTGCGCTAGCGTTGATCTCAGGCTTATACAGGCCTTTCTCGCCGGCATAACCACAGCAGTTTATACCTGCAGGACGAACCACTCGCTTAGTACAAGCATCGACAATCGCTTCCATCTTAGGCTCAATCTTCATCTTGCGTGCGCTACAACCTAGGTGTAGTGCGACAGCTGGTTTTTGGCGTGTGATGGTTAGCTTATCAAGCAGTTTGTCATGGATGAAGTCAACCATATCAACAATCTCGATAATCTCGACCTTATCGCTCAGTGATTTATCACCTGCAAGAGTGCGGTACGTGCATGAAAGCGCATCGATGATCACGGGTAACTTGCCACCTTGTGTCATTGCTGCAACAGTCTCAATTAGTTCCTTGCGTTTAGCATCGGCATTTTTAAAATCCCCCTTGGACTCCCACATCTGCCCGCAACATAACTCACGCGTCTTTTCTGGTGTGATCACGTTATAGCCTGAGCGCTCGAGTAGCGTCACCACCACCTCAGGTAAGGTTCGGTTATCGGGATCTTTTGGTGTCGGACCAAAGGTGCGGCCGCCACAGGCGGGGAAGTAAACCACGGTTTCCTGACCAGGGATCGGTGCGCTGAGCCTTGGTAATTTCCCACCCTTTGGAAAGTCGGGGTTCCAATAGGGCACTTCTTTGCTGACTACGCGTCCCGCTTTCATTATCGCGCCGGTAATCGCGCTGCCCGTTATCTTGTGAATGGTACCCAGTACATCGAAACCAGTGCTGATCACCTGATTTACCGCGCCAAAGTGCTTAGCTTGGAAGTCGAGCACTTTTTGTTCTGTGCTGGTGATATAAGGCGTTCTGAGTTTACGTACTAGCTCTCCCATGCTGTTATCAACAGGGCAGGCAATAGTACAAAGCTGACAGGCGGCGCAGGTATCGACCACATCATATTTGGCGGCGGCGCGCATCTCTTCTGCCGCTTTTTTATCACCAGATTGCTCTAGACGCTCGATCTCTCGTAAGGTCGCAATGCGTTGACGTGGAGACATATTTAGCGCCGAAGTCGGGCAGGTCTTTTCACAGAAACCACATTCGATACACTTGTCGACTAAGTCATCGACTACAGGGCACGGCTTGATATTTTTAACGTGAATTTGGTTATCATCGTTAAGAATAACCCCTGGATTTAACAGACCTTCAGGATCAAAAATCTGCTTAATGCGTTTCATCAAGGTGTAAGCGTCACTACCCCATTCCATTTCAACAAAAGGCGCAACTGCGCGGCCTGTGCCATGCTCAGCTTTCATTGAGCCGTCATATTTATTGATCACCATCTCGGCAACATCTTGCATAAAGGCGTGGAAGCGTTCGATATCGGCTTGAGAGTTGAAGGTCGGCGTAATGATGAAGTGGAAGTTACCCGCAAGTGCATGACCATAGATAACCCCCTCTGGGTAGTTATGCTTATGGAACAGCTCGGTCAAGTCATTTGCCGCGGCCGCTAGGTGTTCAAGTTCAAAAGCGACATCTTCGATGATTACCGAGGTGCCTTTAGGGCGCTCGCCACCAATAATAGGGAACAAGCCTGAACGCATTGCCCAGTACTGGCCAAATACGGCAGGGTCATCACTGAAGCTGATAGGGCGCTCTGTCTCGATATGAGCAAGCTTAGCGATAACATCTTGGGTATAGCTATCTAAGGTTTGTTTATCGTTAGCACGAGATTCAATCAGCAAAATGGCGGCGCCTTCAGGTAGCTGTGCTAACCACTCTGGCATACCCGCTTTGCCCGTTACAGCCTTGATAGAGGCCCAGTCCAATAGCTCTGCAGCGGCTACGCTGTCACCCACAAGTGGTGGAACCGCGCGAGCGGCATCTTCCATATTGAAAAATACCGCCATGGCAGAGGCTTTAAAGCGTGCTTCATCGACCGTGTGGTAAGTGACCTCTTCGACAAAGGCCAAGGTGCCTTCTGCCCCCACAATTAAGTGATTGATCAGCTCGAAGGGGTCGGCAAAATCAACTAAGGCATTGAGGCTATAACCTGTGGTGTTTTTAATAGAGAACTTTTTACGAATGCGTTGAGCGAGCACTGTGTTGTTAACCGTTAGCTCTGCCAGCTCAGTTAGCTCTTTTAAAAGTTGTGGGTGAGACTGCGTAAAGGCGGCCTTTGACTCTTCACAGCCTGTATCGAGTTCTGTGCCATCGGCAAACAGTAGTTTGGCCGAAGCGATTGTTTGGTAGCTATTTTGCGCTGTACCACAACACATCCCTGAGGCGTTGTTAGACACGATACCGCCGATTTTAGCCGATGCAATAGTTGCCGGATCTGGACCAATTTTCTTATTTAGCGGTTTCAAAACCGCATTAGCATCGCCGCCAATGACGGCTGTGCCTAAGGTGATCTTTGATGCATCTTCACTGACCGTTAGGGTTCTGAAACCGTCATGACCTAAGATCAGCAAAATACCTTCACCGATGGCTTGGCCTGAAAGACTGGTGCCCGCTGCTCTAAAAGTGACTGGTGCGCCGTAGGTACGGGCAATGGCCAATGTGCGCTTAGCTTGCTCTAGCGTATCGGCGTGAACCACAATCTCTGGCACGATACGGAAATAACTGGCGTCGGTTGACCAGGCAAAACGGCGAACAGGATCGTTGGTAGCGGCATGCTCGCCAACTTGTCTGCGTAAATCTCTTAATACAGCTTCATAATTAATCGACATGAACTTTCTCTCACACACTGACTTTGAGTGAATTAAAGCCGCAGTTTCTGCGGCTTTTCGATGTTATTATTTTATCTATCTATTTTTGCCGGAGAGGAGGAGTTTAGAAGCCACCCCAAACCGCAGCGATAGTACCAGCGACTAAAGCATAGCCTAGTGCCACAGGCATTGTTTTACGGATGATCTCTGACTCGCGTCCAGCCATACCCACAACCGTTGCAGCGGCAACCACGTTCATTACACACATCATGTTACCGGCGTTAGCGCCAATACCTTGCATTGCTAGAATAAGCGCATGGTTAGCACCAATGTTATCTGCAACGCTATATTGAAGGCCTGAGAACATCATATTTGAGAAGGTGGCTGAGCCTGATAGGAAAGCACCAAAAATCCCCACAATTGGCGAGACCCAAGCCCACACCGCACCCATGCTGTTTGCTAATGTATCGGCCAGTGCAACAGGCATAGAGGCAAGACCTGAGGCATTTTCACCTGAGTTTAGGAAAATTTTCACCATAGGCACTGATGCACCAAGGGAGATAATGGTGGGTACCATAGACTTACACGATACCGAGATAGATTCCTTTATCGCCGGAGACTTCATTCTAAATAGGAAGAAACCAAGGATACAGACTAAGATGAAGAAGGCTCCTGGTGCGTAGAGTGTTGCAAAACCTGCTTTTAATTCTGTACCTAATAAGCCAGTCCAACTGATGTTGAAGCTAGATAACCAGGCTTTGAGTGGTGCGACTGTACGTGAAAGTACCAGTAGGGCAGCCATGATAAGATATGGAGACCAAGCGGCAAGCTGCGAGAACTTGACTTCAGTCTCTAGCTCTTTGCGCTGTTGGCCATCATTCTCTGCAAAATCATTCCACTGTTCTTTAGGTAGTAGGTAACCTTTCTTAGCAACCGGAATAACCAATGCCATACCGACAAGAGCACCGATAACCGATGGGAACTCTGGGCCTGCAAAGTAGTTGATCAACCAAGCGGGAACCGTGAAGGCAAGGCCTGCAAACAGGGCAAACTTCCAGATAGCTAGACCTTCTTTGAAGGATTTGTTTCGACCGAAGAAGCCTGTAAGAATCGCTACCATAGTTAATGGGATCAGAGTGCCCGTAACAAGGTCGATGGTGATCATATGCATCGCAATAAACTGGGCAAAATCTGAGAAACTACCGCCATGCTGAGCAATCTGCTCAGCAGCCATATTTGAGCCACCTTGGGTTAGGCCTTGCTCCATACCAAATAGTACAGGCAGACCGATAGCGCCAAATGATACTGAAGTTGAGTCGGCAATCAGTGCCACCACAGCCGCAGCAATCGGTGGAATGCCCAGTAATACGAGTAGCGGAGCTGCAATTGCAGCTGGCGTACCAAAGCCTGCTGAACCCTCAATAAACGAACCAAATAGCCAACAGATGATAATCACCTGTACTCGGGCATCACCGCTAATATTGGTGAAACCTGCACGAATGGTATCCATTGCACCTGAATACTTAAGGGTATTAAGCAGGAATACCGCACCAAAAATAATGGTCAATGGCGTTAAAGCTGAAAGTAAGCCCTCAACCACTGAGGCGGCAAGGAAGGTGGTATCCATCTGCCAGATAAATACTGCTGCAAGCCCTGTGAACACCATAGAAATTGGCATTGCTCTAGATGCTGGCATCCGCAATAGGACTAAAAACAGCATTACGCTGATGATCGGCGTTAAGCTTGCGAGTAGTTGAATAAAGGTCATGCTTGCCTCGTTTGATTTAAATTTCTGTATCTAACTTCAATTTCTACTTCAAATGATTAAATTTGAGTGATTCACTTCAATTGTTGCTACCCGAATATCTGGTTATTGCTAGTTGTGACGGGTAGAGGTGTGTACTAAACGTGAATTAGTAATTAATAAAGATGATCTAGATCATGCTCCGCCCTAATTGTGGTTGATAATACCGTTAGTGAGATCGATCACAATTCTTTGGTTTTGCATAAGGTGATCGCGATCACGCTAAATGTAGTCGTTGATGCTAGGTTGTCATGCGCATAGGGATGTTTGCAACATTTTCCACGTCAAACGTATCGATGTGTAACTTTTTGCAGTGAATTTGCGTTGAATTTGATCGTTAACTTTCTTATTGGGTACTTACTAATAGCTTTGGTTATTATCCCTTGTGTGACTTGCGTCTCACTTTGGGTGTTGTTCTTTTGCGTTTAAATATCATTATTAATCTAAGTTAATGTTTCAGCTAGCTTAGTTATTTAACGAGCATCACATTAGGTTTTACAGCCTAAATTAGGATGCAAAAAATACAGTAGCTTACTAACAGTGAAAGTAATGAAATTTACGAGTTTAAAGGAGGGGAGAGTTATGCCGATAGCCTAAGTCGGCATATCGGCAGTGTTACATCATTAGAAAAGTTTACTGCCCCAGCCTAGCTTGCTGCGCAATACGTGAAAGTAGTTATGACCTTTAGGGTGCACTAGCCTTAGGGTTTCTTCACTACGTTTGATGATGATCTCATCTCCAGGCAAAACAGACAGGTGCACATGACCATCACAGCTAACTTCCAAATTGTCGCCGTTATGGGGGGACACAACTAGCTTAATAATGCTGGCGGCATCGACGACAATGGGTCGACATGAGAGAGTATGGGGAAACATTGGGACTAAGATCACGGCGGAAAGATTAGGGGTTAAGATGGCGCCGCCAGCCGACAGTGAATAGGCCGTCGAGCCTGTAGGAGTAGACACAATCATGCCATCGGCCCGTTGGCTATACATGAATTTGTCATCGATATAAACTTCAAATTCAATCATATGGGCAATCTTACCCGGATGAAGCACCGCTTCGTTGACCGCGGTATTACTCGACTTTAACTCGCCATGACGGTGAACTTCAGCTTCGAGTAGAAAGCGCTGCTCAATTTCAAATTCGCCCTCAAGCACTTTTGATAAGGCTTCTTCAAAAGAGTCCGGTGGCAGGTCGGTCAAAAAGCCTAAGTTACCACGGTTAACACCAATCACGCCGATATTAAATCTTGCAAGTACACGAGCTGCACCTAGCATATTACCATCACCACCGACTACGATGGCTAAATCACATTGCTGACCAATTTCTAATAGGTCTACAGATTGGACTTGAGGCCCAAGCTCACCAGCGACGCGTTCTTCTACCAAGACTTTGTAGCCTTGCATGCTAAGCCAATGATGCAACCTTTTTAAGGTTTGCGTGGTTCCTTTATGGTTAGGTTTACCGATTAGACCAATTGTGTGAAACGTATTGCTCATAATTTATGTTAGATCCGGCTTTAGGCCTTGAAACCTTAAATTTGATCCCCATAATATGCTCAGAGCATGCAGAAACAAAGCATTTTTAGCTGGAGCAAAAATGAGCAACCAAACAAATAAAGCACAAGAGAACCAAGTTGAAGAGATCGTAGAGGGTGAATTGCTAAATAAGAACGGCACAGAAACCACTGACGAAGCCTCTTTGATGGATGAGCTTACTCTGGCTAACTTCCGTGTTGAAGAGTTAGAAAAAGCTTTGCAAGAAGCTGAAGCAAAAGTTGAAGCGCAAAAAGACTCAGTGATCCGTGCCGCTGCAGAAGTTGACAATATTCGTCGTCGCGCAGCAATCGATGTTGAGAAGGCGCACAAGTTTGCCTTAGAAAAGTTCATTAATGAGTTGCTTCCTGTATTAGATAATATGGAGCGCGCTCTGCAAGGAACTGACGCTGAAGCTGAAGCGACTAAGGCTATTTACGAAGGCGTAGAGTTAACCGCTAAGAGCTTTGTAAGCGCTGTTGAGAAGTTTGGCTTAGTTCAGGTCGATCCACAAGGTGACACTTTCAACCCTGAGTTACATCAAGCTATTGGTATGCAGCCAAGCGCAGATTTTCCTGCAAATACGGTTATGATGGTGATGCAGAAGGGTTACACTTTGAATGATCGTTTACTTCGTCCTGCGATGGTGATGGTTTCTCAAGGTTAATGAGCTATTGATGCTAAGCGGTTGTTTAGCATCAAAGGTATAAAAAAGGACTGCCATGGCAGTCCTTTTTATTTAGCTGTTTTTCAATCAAAGCTTCTATTCAAGTAAGATAAGGTTACGCAAGAAACTCTTCGATCTGCCTTTGAATACCCGCAGCATCTAACCCTAGCTCGCTGATGATCTCTTCAGGTGCACCGTGCTTAATAAACTCATCAGGCAAACCGATGAGTAATACCGGCTTTGGCATCTTAAGTGTCTGTAATAGTTCGAGTACGCCAGAACCCGCGCCGCCCATAATGGCATTTTCTTCAACTGTCACTAGCACATCATGGTTTGCAGCTAACTCTTTAACCAGTTCAACATCAAGCGGCTTAACAAAGCGCATATCGGCAACGGTAGCATCCAGTGCTTCGGCGGCGACTAAGCTGCTCGCTAATGTGGTACCAAAGTTTAGGATAGCCACTTTTTTGCCTTGACGCTTAATCAAGCCTTTACCAATTGGCATCGCCGTCATGGTTTCCACTTGTTTGGCCCCTGTGGCACTGCCACGTGGGTAGCGCACAGCTGTCGGGCCATCGTTATAGCAATAACCGGTATACAGCATCTGACGACATTCATTTTCATCAGATGGTGCCATGATCACCATATTAGGTACGGTGCGCATAAAGCTTAAGTCGAATGCACCTTGGTGAGTTGGGCCATCGGCACCGACAATACCGCCGCGGTCGATAGCAAACAGTACCGGTAGTCTCTGCAGTGCGACATCGTGGATCATTTGATCGTAGCCACGTTGCAGGAAGGTCGAATAAATTGCCACCACAGGCTTGTAGCCTTCGCAGGCGAAACCAGCACCTAAGGTTACGGCGTGTTGCTCGGCAATTGCGGCGTCAAAGTACTGCTTAGGGAATCGTTGAGAAAATTCAACCATACCTGAGCCTTCGCGCATAGCCGGGGTAATCCCCAAGACCTTTTCGTCTTTTTCAGCAATATCACATAGCCACTTACCAAACACTTCAGAGAAGGTTGGGTCTGACGGCATGGTAGCTGGCTTCTCAAAGGTTGACGGATCAAACTTAGGAACCGCATGCCAGCCGATAGGATCTTTTTCTGCAGGTTCATAACCACGACCCTTCTTGGTCATGATATGTAAAATCTGTGGTCCACTTAGATTGCGCATATTGCGCATGGTTTCGACGAGGGCATCAACATCATGGCCATCGATTGGACCTATGTAGTTGAAGCCTAGCTCCTCGAACATGGTGCCCGGCACGACCATACCTTTAAGATGCTCCTCGGTGCGCTTAGCCATCTCTTTGATAACAGGCATACCTTGAAGCACTTTCTTGCTGCTTTCGCGAATCGTGGTGTAGAAACGACCTGACATCAACTGGGCAAGATGGTTATTTAGTGCGCCAACGTTTTCAGAGATAGACATCTCATTATCGTTTAGCACCACTAGCATGTCGTTATGCAAGTCACCCGCGTGGTTCATTGCCTCAAATACCATGCCGCCTGTCATGGCGCCGTCACCGATAACCGCTACAACCTTACGGCCAGCTTGCTCTTTTTCGGCGGCAACTGCCATAGCTAATGCTGCACTGATTGAGGTACCTGAGTGACCAACGCTAAAGGTGTCGTATTCACTTTCTTCACGCCATGGGAATGGATGCACGCCACCTTTCTGACGAATGGTGTGCATTCTTTCGCGGCGACCTGTCAGGATTTTATGTGGGTAGGCTTGATGGCCTACGTCCCAGACAAGTCTATCGAATGGCGTGTTGTACACGTAATGAAGTGCTACGGTGAGTTCCACCGTACCAAGGCCCGAAGCGAAATGACCGCTTGATTTACCAACAGACTTCAATAGGAAACCTCTAAGCTCATCTGCCAGTTGTGGCAATACGGCCTGAGGGAGCTGTCTTAGCTCATCTGGGGTATTAGCCTGTGCAAGCACAGGGAATTGAGAAATATCAAAACTCATATCGAGATTCTTTGTCTCTTTATTATACTCTTCGCTCAACGATATAACGGGCGAATTCTGCAATTAGCTGGCTATTGTATGGTAATTTGGCCAGCGCTGATAGTGCGTCCTCAATCAAACTGCTAGCAGTTTTTTGGGCGCCCTCTAATCCAAGCAACTTTGGATAGGTGCTTTTGTTTGAATCTGTATCTGAACCTTGCGGTTTTCCGAGCTCTTCGGTGCTCGCGATAATATCGAGCACATCGTCTTGTACCTGAAAGGCGAGGCCGATAGCATCGGCAAAGTCGAGTAGGGCTTGACGCTCTTGTCCCTCTACTTTTGCGGCAATAATGGCAAACTCCACCGCACAGCGAATAAGCGCACCGGTTTTTAATTTGTGTAACTGTATTAGGGTGGCGAGTTCGATCTGCTTATTGGTGGCACTTAAGTCCATCGCCTGACCACCGCACATACCACTATACCCAGAGGCGTTGGCTAAGGCTTTAACCATTGCTAAATTCTGTGATGGAGTGATGTTTTCAATCGGATCACTGATAATTTCGAAGGCAAGTGCCTGCAGTGCGTCACCAGCTAATATCGCTGTCGCTTCGTCAAAAGCGATATGCACCGTAGGTTGACCGCGGCGCAGCGCATCGTCATCCATGGCGGGTAAGTCGTCATGAATAAGCGAGTAAGCATGAATACATTCAACGGCTGCAGCACAAGAGTCTAAGGTTGAAAGTTTTACGCCTAACATATCGCCGATAGCATAAACCAGAAAGGGTCTAATTCGTTTTCCGCCGATTAAGGCACCATGTTTCATGGCTGCCTTTAACCGCGGTTCGATATCGGCGAGCGAGTCGATGCGTAATTCAAGTTGTTGATTGATACGCTCTTGGTACTGTTTCAGTGACGCTACTAACAATTACTCACCCTCAACATCATAAGGTTTAAGGGTGTCGACACCCTCATCTTGCATTAGCACCGCGACTTTTTGTTGGGCATTTTCTAACTTGCTCTGACTATTGCGCACAAGTTTAATTCCGCGCTCGAATTGCTTTAATGCATCATCGAGAGCGATGTCGCCATGCTCTAAATCGGTTACGATTTTTTCTAGCTCGGAAAGTGAATCTTCAAATGAGAGATTTTCTGGTTTTTTTGCCACGATGATCATTCCTAGAAATAAGCGGTACACAAAGTATATCAGCAGGGCACATGGGTCAAATTGAGCCGTTGACTATTTGCGCAAAAGCACGCTTTAAATCGCAAACATGCTTTTAAAGTAAGTAAAACATCCATGAGTTAACAGTGCTGACCTACGGCCAAACAGTTAGGGGATTGGCGACTTCCTGCAAGCGAAGGCGTATTTTAGCGGAAAATGAGCAAGAATTGCTGGAAATATCACTCAAGAGATTATCATTTTGGTCGTTATATAAGTTGGAATGCCAAAAAATAGCGGCTAATGGCATGTTTCGTGTCTTGGCACTTGCCGTAGCATCTAAGGCGTAATATTGTCGCTACTTATTTTTATTCTCAGCATTTTATGTAGCACTTGGTATTCGAGACAGTCGATAAACAGTGTATTGATTGGTATTTGAGGAGCGGTTTTGGATTTAGCAACCCTAATTGGACTTATTGGCGCATTTGTCTTCATTATCATGGCAATGGTCAGTAGTGGTGGCATTGGTATTTTTATCAATGTGCCCTCGATTCTCATTGTTTTAATCGGCTCATTATTTGTGGTTATGATGAAATATAACCTCAAACAGTTTTTAGGCTCCGCTAAAATTGCTGCTAAGGCTTTTATTTTCAAGTTAGATAAACCAGAAGATCTTATCGAACAATCCATCTCTATGGCCGATGCTGCGCGTAAGGGGGGGTTCCTCGCATTGGAAGAGGCGGAGATCAGTAACAGCTTTATGCAAAAAGCGGTCGACATGCTGGTGGATGGCCACGATGGGGATGTGGTCAGAGACGCGTTAGAGAAAGATATCGCCCTGACCGAGGAGCGACATAAAACAGGTATCGGTATTTTTAAGTCTATTGGTGATGTGGCGCCAGCGATGGGAATGATCGGTACCCTAATCGGTCTTGTCGGCATGCTATCGAACATGGATGATCCTAAGTCTATTGGCCCTGCGATGGCGGTTGCACTATTAACGACCTTATATGGGGCAGTGGTTGCCAATATGGTCGCACTACCGATTGCCGATAAGCTATCCCTTAGAATGAGTGAGGAGATGTTAAACCGTAACCTTATTATGGATGCGGTGTTGGCGATTCAAGATGGCCAGAATCCAAGAGTGATTGAAGGCTTTTTGAAAAATTACCTATCTGAAAAATCAAGAAAAATAGACACCTTGGACGGGGCGTAAACAGATGGCTAAAAAAGCCAAATGTGATTGTCCGCCACCCGGTGCGCCGCTTTGGTTGGCAACCTTCGCAGACTTGATGTCACTGTTGATGTGTTTCTTCGTACTGCTGCTCGCGTTTTCAGAAATGGATGTGATGAAGTTTAAGCAGATTGCTGGCTCGATGAAATACGCTTTCGGTGTGCAGAATAAGGTTGAAGTTAAAGATATCCCTAAAGGCACTTCGGTGATTGCCCTTGAATTTAGACCGGGCCGGCCAGAGCCGACGCCGATTGAGATCATCAACCAGCAAACTAACGAGATGACAGAGCCTATGCTCGAGTTTCAAGAGGGCGAAGATGATAGTGCTGGCGGTATTCAGCAGCAACGGGGCGAACAGCGCGGTGGCCAAGCATCGGCGACGGCACAGGAGCAGAGTGAGGCTGAAGCTAAGGCTGAAAATGCGGCTCAATCGGATACGCAATCCACAAAAACTCAAGCCTCTGCTCAAGATGAAATTAATGAGCAAGTGAAGAAGATGGCTCAGGAGCTCAATAAAGAGATCGTCGATGGTGCCATCGAGATAGAGTCTCTTGGGCAACAGATTATCATCCGGATTCGAGAAAAAGGCGCTTTTGCTTCGGGTTCTGGTTTCTTGCAACCTAGGTTTAAACCTGTGGTACGCCGCGTCGGTGAACTGCTTAAAGATGTGCCAGGAATTGTTACTGTGTCGGGGCATACCGACGACTGGAATATCTCTAATGAGCTTTATAGCTCTAATTGGGATCTATCGAGCAAGCGTGCAGTGGCTGTTGGTCATGAACTGATTAAAGTGAAGGGCTTTGATCCGAATCGGATGAAGGTGGTGGGAATGGCGTCATCGGATCCGTTAGTGGAGAACAACTCCAGCGCGAATCGCGCGCGAAATCGCCGAGTAGAGATTGCGATAGAGCAGGGCAAAGCTAAAGAATCTCATGAGATCCAAGTGAGTCAGTAGCCATATTTTATCCCGATAAAAGCACTTAATTGAGGCAACTTGATTAGGTGTTTTTGTTTTTAAGGCTTAAGTGATGCATTTGGGCGCTAGAATAATTGATTTTTTATGGTGACAAACTGACATTGGATATACGCAATTAGCCTGCGTTCTTGTTATAATCGGAAAATTGCTGTTTAAACTACCCCCTCGCGGAAGACCAATGAAATTTATCGTAAAACTGTTTCCTGAAATCATGATGAAGAGCAAGCCGGTAAGAATGCGTTTTACCAAGATGCTCGAGACCAATATTCGTAATGTACTTAAAAAGGTGGATGAGTCCGCTAAAGTACAGCGTCAGTGGGACAAGATCATGGTGATGGTGCCAGATGATAGGCCTGATCTGGTCGAAGCCTTTGGTGAGCGTTTAGCCTGTATTCCTGGTATCGCTCATGTACTACAAGTTAACGTGAGTACTTTCACTTCAGTAGATGATATCTACCAGCAGACGTTAGCTGTTTATAAAGAGCAACTTGTAGGCAAGACCTTCTGTGTACGTGTTAAGCGCGCCGGTAAACATGACTTTAACTCTATTGAAGTTGAGCGTTATGTGGGTGGTGGATTGAATCAATTCACTGAAGCGGCAGGTGTACGCTTAAAAGATCCTGATATGACTGTGCATCTAGAGATTGATAATGACAATCTTTATCTTATCGACAAGCGTATCGAAGGCCTAGGCGGCTTCCCTATGGCGACTCAGGAAGATGTTTTGTCATTGATTTCTGGCGGCTTTGACTCTGGCGTGTCGAGTTACCAGTTCATTAAGCGTGGATCTCGTACTCACTACTGCTTCTTTAACTTAGGTGGCGACCAACACGAAATCGGTGTTAAGCAGGTGGCTTATCACTTGTGGCAGAAGTACGGTGAATCACATAAGGTTAAGTTTATCTCTGTACCGTTCGATCCTGTGGTACAAGAAATTCTAGAGCGCGTCGATAACGGCCAGATGGGCGTGGTATTGAAGCGTATGATGATGCGTGCAGCAGCTAGAGTGGCTCACAAGTTGGGTATTCAAGCTTTGGTGACTGGCGAGGCGATGGGGCAGGTTTCTAGCCAAACCTTAACCAATTTAAATGTCATCGACCGCTGTACTGAACAGCTAATCTTACGTCCTTTGATTGCAATGGATAAGCAAGACATCATCAATATTAGCCGTCAAATCGGTACTGAAGACTTTGCCAAGTCAATTCCTGAGTATTGTGGCGTGATTTCTCAAAAGCCAACGGTAAAGGCGGTATTGTCAAAAGTTGAAGCCGAAGAAGCGAAGTTTTCTGAAGATCTGCTCGATCGTGTGATCGCAGATGCAGAAGTTATCGATATTAGGGAGATTGCTACGCAGATGGATACCAAAATTACCGCAACAGAAACAGTCGATGCGATTAGTGCTGGTGAGATCATCATTGACGTCCGTGCACCGGAAGAGGAGGAGAAGTCTCCACTTGAGATCGAAGGTGTCGAAGTGAAGGCGATTCCTTTCTATAAGTTAGCGACACAGTTTGGTGATCTTGATAAAGAGAAGAACTATCTTCTCTATTGTGACCGTGGCGTCATGAGCAAACTACAGGCTCTTTATTTACAAGAGCAAGGTTATAACAATGTTAAGGTTTACCGTCCTTAAACTGCGTTTTTGAGCGCTTGTTTGGGCTTAAACGACAAAGGCGACCAATATTGGTCGCCTTTTTGTTGCTTTACTATTCTAGCTTGTCATTAATAGATACAAAAAAACCACCTCTAATAAGGTGGTTTTAACGTTGAAGAACTAGGCTAAACTAGTCGGCTAGTAATACTTGGGCCGTGGCTTCTTCGCTCTTCTTTAGTTCATCAGTCGCTAACATGGTATCTAGCTCAGCAGTAAGTTGAGTCTGCATTAACTCCATGCTTTCTGCTAGGTTAGCTGTTAATGTGGCTTCAACATCTTTGGTGTTGATAGAGATCTCATCAGCACTAACACTGGCTGACGCACCGAGGATTACGATAACAAATACAGATTTTAGGTTTAACATACGCGGTAGCCTCCAGGCTAGTATTCGGGTTGTTAGACACTCCCCAATTACGTCGTAGAGGCTGTCCAACTAGTATCATTTCGTTGGGGCAAATTCTGAACGAAAGTACTAGCCTTAACAAACGATAAAATGTAACAATAGCCATTAGAAAAACTAATTAAAAACCGGGATCTGGATCACTATGGCAAGACGATTACCTCCCCTGAATGCGGTGAAGGCATTTGAGGCAGCAGCTAGGCATTTGAGCTTCACTCGAGCGGCAGAAGAGTTGTTTGTTACCCAGGCCGCCGTGAGTCACCAAATCAAGGCATTAGAAGAGTATCTAGGATTAAAATTATTTAGACGTAAGAACCGCTCATTACTGCTAACTGAGGAGGGGCAAAGCTACTTTCTCGACATCAAAGATATTTTCACTCAACTTGCCGATGCTACCGATAGATTATTAGCTCGAAGTGCTATCGGCTCCCTTACTGTAGCGACTTCTCCGAGCTTTGCTATTCAGTGGTTGGTACCGCGTTTGGCTAAGTTTAGTGAGAAAAATCCCGAGATCGATGTGCGAATTAAGGCGGTAGATGATGAAGATGGTTCGCTGACCGATGACGTCGATGTTGCTATCTACTATGGTATGGGGAACTGGTCTGGAATGCGAGCTGATAAGCTCAGAAATGAGGTATTAATTCCTGTCTGTTCGCCTCTATTATTAAGCGGTCCTAAGCCATTAGAAAAACCCAGTGATTTGAAAAATCATACTCTATTACATGACTCTAGCCGTCAAGATTGGCAGGCTTGGTTTAGGCAGTGTGGAATTACTGATATTAATGTGAACCAGGGGCCAATATTTAGTCATTCCTCGTTAGTGCTTCAAGCTGCCGCTCATGGTCAAGGTGTGGCGCTAGGCTACAGTGTACTGGCAAGACCCGATATTAAGGCGGGCCGTCTAATCTGCCCTTTCCCCGAAGTTTTAGTCAGTAAAAATGCATATTACTTGGTGTGCCAACAAAGCCATGCCGATATTGGTAAAGTCGCGGCCTTTAGAGAGTGGATGCTAGATATGTTCGAAGAGGAGACTCGCAGTGAGCTGCTTACAGGATAAATTAAAGCAAGCCTATCTAGACGGTAAGTTAGCTGCGGCCGTTGCCGAGTTAAAGCAAGAAGAATTAGCTTTCGATGCGCAGCAATACCTTGTTGACTGCGTCGATAAAGACTGCGACACCTTGATTATACTGGCCCATGGTGCGGGTGCGAATATGTGTCATGAGTTTATGGCTGATATGGCAAATGCCCTGAGTGTGGATGCCACCGTGGTGCGTTTTAATTTTCCCTACATGCGCGCCAATGCCATCGATGGTAAGCGTCGTCCGCCAGACAGGGCGCCTAAGTTAATTGCCGATTATGCACTGCAGCTTAGTATTCTTAAACAGCAGTTTAAGCCGAAGAAAGTCTATTTGGTGGGCAAGTCTATGGGCGGTCGAATGTCGGCTATTTTGGCCGAAAGCCTAAAGGTTGATGGTGTCGTCTGCCTTGGGTACCCCTTTATTCCGCTCAGTGGTGGGGAGCCGCGTTTAGAGCCGATCGAGAAGTGTTTGGTGCCGCTGATGGTGATCCAAGGTGAGCGAGATAAGTTTGGTCATAAGGGGTTAGTTGATACTTGGCCTGTGATGAAAAGCGTACAACTACATTGGTTAACCGATGGCGATCATAGTTTTAAGCCTAGGAAGTCGTCAGGGGCAACCTTAGAGGCTAATCTAGGTCAGGCTGTCTCACTTATCAAAGACTTTATTTAACAGTCATCATAACGAGAGACGATACAGTTATTTGTATGGCTAATTTTCTATCTGTCGGCAGGTGAGCCGATAGATTGTTGGAGGATAAATGCGTAATGGATTTTTGCTGCTAGCAGCATTGAGTGGTTTTATTGCCGTCGCATTAGGTGCGTTTGGTGCCCATGGATTGAAGAATGTGGCACCGCCAGAGCTCATTGCCATCTTTAATTTAGGCGTTGAGTATCAGTTTTACCATACGTTCGCACTGATTGCGGTGGCGTTATCTGGCCACTGGTTAAAGTCACGACTACTGGACTGGGCTGGCTATCTGTTTATCACGGGTATGGTGCTGTTTTCAGGATCTTTATACCTCTATGCATTGATAGGCGCTAAATGGACCGGTCCTGTCACCCCTATGGGGGGCGTCTGCTTGCTGTTAGGTTGGTTATTTATTGCCGTCGCAGTTTGGCGTAATCGTGTTAAAGAGCTCGATTAAGCTTATAGCGGTTGGCATCAGCAATCTGAGACTAAGCGGTGAATATTAAATTTTAGACAGTACACAGCTAAGCTTGAACAGTGTAAAATAGCGGGCAACAACTTTGTTGGCCGCTTTTTTATATCAATATTTCAATAGCGCAGACCGTTTTTAGCGCTATGCTTTGAAGCAATTGTGCCATTTTAATTATTGGTACTTTGATTGATATTATTTTTATCTTCAGGAAATTCAATGATAAACCTATTTTTATTTTGCCGTGCTGGTTATGAGAAAGATTGCGCAGCAGAGATCCAAGTGCGCGCGGCTGAGCTCGATATTGGTGGATTTGTAAAAACCAACACCAACGATGCTTATGTGATTTTTCAATGCTTCCAAGCCGGTGATGCAGAGGTCTTAGCTAAAAATATCAGTCTGGACTCACTTATTTTTGCCAGACAAATGTTTGCGGCCAAGGAACTACTCAAAGGCCTGCCTGAGCAAGATAGAATTAGTCCGATTGTTGAAGCATTAGCTCAAGTACATAAAGCTGGTGAGTTACGGGTTGAGACGCCTGATACTAACGAAGCGAAAGAGCTATCTAACTTCTGTCGTAAGTTTACTGTGCCGCTAAGACAGGCTTTAAAGAAGTCGGGCACCTTGTTAGAGAAAGAAAATAGCAAGCGTCCGATTATTCATGTCTGCTTCGTTGCTTCGGGTCAAGCCTATGTCGGTTACTCGTTAAGTAACAATAGCTCGCCATATTTTATGGGGATCCCAAGACTTAAGATCGCAGCCGATGCCCCGAGTCGCTCGACTTTAAAACTTGATGAAGCCTTTATCCACTTTATCCCTAAAGAAGAGCAAGAAACGCGTCTTAGCAGTGGCATGAAGGCTGTGGATCTAGGTGCATGTCCAGGTGGCTGGACCTATCAGCTAGTGAGACGCGGCATGTTTGTCGCCGCTGTTGATAATGGCCCTATGGATCAAGGCCTAATGGATACTGGGCAGGTAAAGCACTACCAAGCCGACGGCTTTAGATTCGAACCACCAAGAAAGAACATCACCTGGCTTGTGTGTGACATGATTGAAAAGCCATCTCGTGTGGCAGAGTTGATCGAAGCGTGGGCGATTAATGGCTGGTTTAAAGAAGCTATCTTTAACTTAAAGCTACCAATGAAAGCACGTTATAAAGAAGTATCGACCATTTTAGCGACCATGGATGAGATCTTAAAAGAGAACGGCGTCGATGATTTCTCTATTGCCGCTAAGCATCTTTACCATGACCGCGATGAAGTGACCGTTCACCTTTGTCTGAGACCGACTCAGCCTTGGTAATCGCTTAATCATGCTTCAGATAACTATTTAGCTGATAGCGAATAGATATAAAAAGGCCCCATGTGAAAACATGGGGCCTTTTAGTTTTAATACCGCTGATTAAAGCGGATTAAGATAGACGTTCAATCACAGCTTGAGTGAAATCAGTTGTTCCGTGAGTACCACCTAGATCGCGTGTGGTGCGATCACCATCTTCAATCACAGCAGTAATCGCTGCGCGAATTAGTTCGGCTTTATCTGACATGCCTAAGTATTCAAGCATTTGAATCGATGCAAGAACAACAGAGGTTGGGTTTGCTAGGTTCTTACCAGCGATATCTGGCGCACTACCGTGCACTGCTTCAAAGATTGCTGCATCGCTACCAATGTTAGCACCAGGTGCCATACCTAGGCCGCCAACGAGGCCAGCACAAAGATCCGAAAGGATGTCACCAAATAGGTTTGTGGTTACAATCACATCGAAATTTTCTGGGTTCATCACCAGCTTCATGCATGTTGCGTCAACAATCATCTCTTCGGTAGTGATGTCTGGGTAACGCTGACTCACTTCACGAGCGACTTTTAAAAATAGCCCAGATG
The DNA here is from genome assembly GCF_016765635.1 of Shewanella schlegeliana. Taxonomy (GTDB): domain Bacteria; phylum Pseudomonadota; class Gammaproteobacteria; order Enterobacterales; family Shewanellaceae; genus Shewanella; species Shewanella schlegeliana. The sequence continues at coordinate 183,635 of NZ_JAESVD010000005.1, read as the reverse complement.
TTGACTTCATGATGTTAGCTTTATGGACGATAGTGACCTTTTTACGACCTTCCTTACGGGCAAGCTCATAAGCAAATGTGGTGATTTGCTCTGCGCCTTGGCGAGTGATGATACTGGTCGCTTCAGCTGTCGTGCCGTCATCAGAGACGGTTTGCCCTAGTCCTGAATACATACCTTCAGTGTTTTCACGAACGGTGATGATATCAATATTGTCATAACGCGCCTGTGTACCTTTAAAAGACAGCACTGGGCGTACGTTTGCGTAAAGGCTAAATTGCTTACGTAGGCTTACGTTGATAGAGGTGAAGCCTTCACCTACTGGTGTCGTCAATGGGCCTTTTAGGGTGATACGGTTTTTTTCAATAAGCTCTAGGGTACGCTGAGGTAATAGTTCACCGTGCTTTTCTAGTGCAGTTAAACCTGCGTCTGCGAACTCATACTCAAAATCACAACCAGCTTTATCAAGAATTTTTAGAGCTGAGTCAATAATGCTTGGGCCAATCCCATCACCAGGGATAACGGTTATCGTTCTTTTTGTCATGGATAGTCCTACCGCGGTTAGGCGTTACTGCAATTGTCTGACCATGTCTAAGGACACGGCAACTTAGTTGGAATTATTTTCTTTTTGCTCGATGTATTTTAAACACTTTTACACAACTTTCACAGGAAATAGTGAGCAATCTCACGTTTTTTTCTGTAGGGTAACTTGCATAAATAACTGCTTATGACGATGATTGATCGTTAGAAGGTTAAAAAGTCTACTTTAGTCTAATAATAAATAATGAGGAAGACCTTGAAGTCATTACCTATTACATCTTTATTGCTATTCTCGACAAGCTTGCTGTCAGCAAACTTGGTGGCGGCCAACAATAGCATCACTCCCGACGATATTATGCGATTCGAATCGCTTAAAAAGCCTGTTATTTCAGATGCTGGCAATATGCTGGCCGTTGAAGTCGCCCCGGATCGTGGCGATAGTCATGGCCTGGTAAAGAACCTCCTTGCCAATAAGCAGTTTAAGGTAAAAGGTGGTAGCAAGCCAAAAATTAGCCAAGATGGCCGTTTTGTGGCGTTTGTCGATGAAGTCCCGTTACTGGACTCAGAGAAAGCCAGTAAGAAAGCCAAGAAGAAACTTAAGTCTGGCTTGGTTTTGTTAGATACCTCAACGGGAGAAGAGATACGCTATGAGCGCGTAAAATCCTTTGAGTTCAATGATAAAGGGACTCATTTAGCTATTTGGTTTGAAGCTGAAGAACCCCAAAAAGATGAAAAACCAGCAGATAATGGGCAAAGCGTTAAAAGTGATATAAAAGTCGATAAAGAGGATAAGGGGACTAAAGTCGAGCTTGTTTCTCTTAAGAGCCTGAAATCAATTACCTTTAAAGATGTTACCGCGCTTAGTTTCGATAAGTCAGGGTTAAATTTTGCATTGGCGATAAATAACATCGAAACCAATAAGCATGAATTAAGGCGAGTTAAACTGGCCGATAATAGCGCTTCAATTGTCCATAGTTTAAAACAGCAGCAGTTCGGTTCGATTGCGTTATCGAATGATGGTCAGTATTTAGCTTTTACCTATGGTGATGCCAAGGTTGCACCTTTTGGTCGTGAATATGAACTGGCGCTTTTGAGTCTTGAAAATAATCAGCTTGTTGAAACGCCTAAGTCACCAGATTGGACACTGAATCGTTACGCACAGCTTCGCTTTTCCGATGACAGTCAACGTTTGTTCTTTGGCCGTGTTCCCCAAGTTGCCCAACAATTAGAACTGGCTAAATATGAGCAGCAGGATGATCTATTTAATAAAGATATTATTACCTCAAACCGTGCGCTCAGAGTATGGCATGGTGAGGATCCTCGCATTAAATCCCATGAAGTAAAGCAGTATAAAAAAGAGGTTAAACGAACCTATTTAGCGGTACTGCACGTTAAGGGGAATAACTTAGTACAGCTTGCAGACTTGGAGGTACCTGATGTTGAGGTGAAGCAACAGCAGCGCTATGCACTGGCAAGTTCAGATCTACCATACCGAAAGATGATCACTTGGGCCGGGTTTTATCGTGACTTCTATCTTGTTGATCTCAACACTGGACAGAAGATCCCACTGCTAACCCAGCAGAGCAGCTCAGAAGAGCCTAATTTGTCTCCGGGTGAAAAGTTTGTGTCCTATTACTTGCATGGAAATGTGTTCCTGTATGAGATAGCTCAAGATAGACGCACCAATATCACTAAAGACTTAGGTGTTTCTTTTGCAGATGAAGATCATGACTACCCATCAAATGCACCAAGTTATGGCTTTGGTCCTTGGATCCGTGATGATGCAGGTTTTTTGATTTACGATAAATATGATATTTGGCAGGTTAATCCCCTATCTAATGACACATTTAAGCTGACAGCAGGTCAGGGACGTAAGCAGCAGATCCAATATCGAGTGACGGGCTTGGTTCAAGATAAAGAATACCCAAGTGTTCTAGCAAATGATGATAAAGTTTTGCTTCATGGCTATAACGATAATACTAAGGGCGATGGTTTTTATCAGGTGCAGATCGGCGTTGCGGGAGTGACTCCTTTATTGGAGGGGGACTATAAACTTAAGTTACTGGCCCGCAGTAAAGATGCACAAACAATAGTGTATTCTAAAGAGCAGTACGATCAGTTCCCCGATCTTTACACCGCCTCTGTGGATGCACCGCAAAACGCAGCACGCCAAACTCACTTAGATAAGCAGCGTGACGCTTTTAACTGGGGACAGTCTGAGCTAGTTCAGTGGACTAATGGCGATGGTAAGCTCCTTGATGGTGTATTGATCAAGCCAACCAATTATGTCGAAGGTCAGCGTTATCCTGTACTTGTCTATTTTTACCGCTTTATGAGTGACAGATTGCACGCCTTCCCACAGATGAAAATTAACCATAGGCCGAATTTTGCTTGGTACGCCGATAACGGATACGCCATTTTCTTGCCCGATATTCGTTTTGAAGTGGGTTATCCTGGAGAGACCTCTGTTCAAGCATTGACCTCTGGCGTACAGCATCTGATTGATATTGGGGTTGCCGATCCACAAGCTGTGGGTATTCAGGGCCATTCTTGGGGCGGATATCAAACGGCTTTCGCGGTAACAAAAACCAATATCTTTAAAGCTGCTGTCACAGGTGCTCCAGTGTCTAATATGACCAGTGCTTATAGCGGTATTCGTCATGGCAGTGGCCTTGCGAGACAGTTCCAATATGAAACAGGCCAGAGCCGTATTGGTGAAAGCTTGTTTAAATCACCACAGAAATATATTGAGAACTCACCAGTATTTTATGCTGAGCGGATCAAGACACCTATGATGATCATGTTTGGTGATAAAGATGATGCGGTGCCTTGGGAGCAAGGGGTTGAGTTGTATCTCGCTATGCGCCGTGCGGGCAAGGATGTGGTGTTCTTGCAGTATCAAGATGAACCACATCATCTTAAGAAGTACCCTAATAAGCTAGATTACAGTATTCGCATGATGGAATACTTCGATCATTACCTAAAGGGCTTGCCTGCGCCTAAGTGGTTGAGTGAAGGTGAAGCTTATACCGAATATAAAAAGGCCGATTAAATAAGATTGTTAACTGTTAAATTGCCGAGGTTCTTTACCTCGGCATTTTTTTGCCTAATGAAGTAGGGCGCTTGGCTGAGCAACGAGGTTGCGTTGACAGCAAGGTCGTGTGGCTGGTGTCGAATATTAGACTTCTGCTAAATAGCTGTTTTAATCTTAATCAGTTATGATGATTGTTGTGCCTAGCAGGAATATCGCTAGGTGCATCTTTATCTTGTTGGAAGGAGCATATTGTCGGTATCGTAACAGATAAAATGACGATTTAGTTTTGATTCATACTCAAGGAAGGTATATGAATAAGTCCAAGGTGATAACGTTAGTTACTGTGATGTTGTTAGGCTGGTCCGCTATAGTCACTGCAAAAGCTCCGCTTGAAGGTGAGCCTGATTGGGAGGCGAGAAAAAGAGCGGGTGATAAAGGTGAGATTAAACCAACTGAGGAGCAGCGTTTGTTAGCCGAATTAGCTAAACGAGAACAGGCGGAAAAAGAGCTTCAGAAGGAACTACAGGATAACTAATCTAGCTAGAAACAAGAGCTAAAAATATTAGCTCAGAATGAGTGCAGGTTACCCATTCTAATTTCAAAAAGCAGCATCGAGATGCTGCTTTTTTGTTTTCTACCACCCAAGTCTAAGTAGGCTTTATTGAGTAGTGACTCAATCTTGATGATGGTTTAGCTATCAATCTGGCTGGCAAGATATTGGTTATACGTATCTTCACCCCAAGCGATGAGCACTCCCTGCTTAAACAGTAACGGAGTACACTCCTCCTTTGAGGTTTCACCATCTGAGGTAACATGATGAGTTCGATAGAAAAGTACCTGTAACTGTTGCTCATTTGAGATTTTAGCTTCGGTAAAATCGGCTTTACCAAACAGGGATTTTATCTCAGCGATACTTTGGCCTATGGTGATTTCGGTCATCATTGCTTTGTTGTAGGCTTGCCTATCTTCCCATTTCATCTCATCGGGGCTGGGATCGTAAGTGAGCATTATTACGGCGACGAAAGCAACGTAAGCGACGAAAATACTGATGATAATAACGGGGAGTTTAGATTTCATCCTAGCAACGGCTCCTTCATGCGGCTCTTTCAATTAGCTTAAGATACTACGTGAACGTACAACGGTAAACGCTAGGATGACAACTTTATGTTAACAAATGTAAGTTTAAGCGGGATCCGATTTCTCGATTCTAAACTGTTTCAAGTTTGCGCATAAAGGCATATCGGTTTTTAGTTGAACCAATTTGTAACTTAGGCGCGCCATCTGTTTTCCCTCTTCAAGTTTTTTGGCTTGTTTAGAGCCCACCTTGTCGATGGAGTTATAGATGTTTGCTAGAGAGCGATAAATTCTGAGTAACTCAACCGCTGATTTTGGTCCGATACCGGGAACTCCCGGAATTTTATTACCACTATCACCCGCTAATGCCAAGTAGTCTATTAATTGAGTGCGTTCAATCCCAAGCTTTTTCTCCATCTCCTCAATTGTCAGATAGGTTTGATTAAAGTGATCCCATTGCTTGATATTGGGGTGATTTAATTGGCTGAAGCCTTTATCGGTTGAGACGATAATCGCTTCGCCATCGATGTTGACAAGCTTTGTGGCTAAGGTCGCTATCACATCATCAGCTTCAGATTCTGCATCAATAGAGTGAATGTGGTGCTCTGCTAGATAAGTTTTGATGTCATTAAGGCCATTAGCTAATGCTTCTGGCATAGGCTTGCGGCCTTTTTTGTAATCTTCATAGAGGACTTTACGCCACGAGATAGCATCGCCGTCCCAGACGATAGTTGCATGTGTTGGGGCATGGAACTTTAGTAGCTTGCGACAGGCACCATTGACACGCTCCTTTAACCCAGTGACATCAGACTCATTGGGCTGTGCGGCGTGGATCCGGCGCACCAAGTTCATACCATCGATAATAAGCAGTTTATTCATTTAATCACTTTTACTATATGACTTTCTTTTATAACAGGGAAAGTACTCGCTTACCTGTAACATCTGACTCATTGGACTGTGCGGCGTGGATCCGCCGCACTAAGTTCATAGCATGGAAATAAGCAGTTTATCCATTTAACTACTTTATAACTTTGTAGCAGGGAATGTATTCACTTCCCGGTAATTTCATTCGCTGTTGGGAAACAAAGGCACCTAATAGGTCGTCCATTAGCGTCATAAGCTCAGGATCACCTTTAAGCTCGAAGGGGCCATAGGTTTCAATCGCTTTAATGGTATCCATTTTGACATTACCTGCGACAATCCCTGAAAACGCTTTACGCAGGTTTGCCGCAAGCTCGGCCTTATTAGCTTGAGAGTACAGGTCTAAGTTACTCATCACCTCATGGGTTGGCTCAAAAGGAAGCTGGAACTCAGGCTCAATTTTTAACGACCACTGGTATTGATAAGAGTCGCCATTTTCTCTACGGAAAGTTTTGATCTCCTCCATAGCCTGTTTCTGTATTCGAGCGACCTTTACCGGATCATCAATCACGATTTGATACTTGCTCTGTGCTTCCTCACCTAGGGTTGCGCCAATAAACTCATCGATGCGCAGAAAATACTCTTCACTCTCTTTAGGGCCTGTAAGCACTAACGGGAATGGGATATCGCGGTTATCCTTATTGAGTAGAATACCCAGCAGGTAAAGTAACTCTTCGGCTGTTCCTGCGCCGCCTGGGAAAATAATGATGCCGTGGCCGAGCCTCACAAAGGCCTCTAAGCGTTTTTCAATATCAGGCAGAATGACCAGTTCGTTGACGATCTGGTTAGGTGGCTCTGCGGCAATAATACTCGGTTCAGTTAGACCAATATAACGAGCGTGGTTCACTCGTTGTTTTGCGTGACCAATAGCTGCACCTTTCATCGGCCCTTCCATAGCGCCGGGTCCACAGCCTGTGCAGATATCGAGTTTACGTAAGCCTAACTCGTAACCCACTTCACGGGTATATTGATACTCGACGGGGTTGATGCTGTGTCCGCCCCAGCAAACGACAATATTTGGGTCGAGCATCGGCATCGAGCGCGCATTGCGTAAGATATCGAATACGACGTTAGTGATGTGGCTCGCATTCGTGAGATTGATATGCTTAAGGTTATCGTACTTATCGTTGATATAGACGATATCCCTCAATACCGCAAAGAGATGCTCTTGGATCCCCGCGATGATTTCACCGTCCACGAAAGCTTCTTCCGGTGGATTGGTTAACTCGATTTTAATGCCACGCTCTCGGCGTAACACATTAACATTAAAATCACTAAATTGGTTGAAGAGCCCCTCGGCATTATCGCTTTTAAGGCCTGATGCGAGTACGGCGAGTGAGCAGTTGCGGTAGAGCTGATAAAGCTCACTTTTGGCGTTTTGTTTTAACCGATCAACTTCCAGTTGTGAAAGCTGATCTAGGCTTCCTCTAGGACTTATTTTTACTATCATAGCAACTCCTTAAGCAGTGATGAGTAAGCTATCCCAAAAAGAGAGGTGTAACGGGCGTTAACACAAGGGGAGAAGCTTAGAAGTCTATGATGACCCTATCTCTGCTTTCGTTTTTGGCTTTATATAGTGCTGCGTCGGCTCGGTCGAACGTTTCAGTGATAAGCTCATTTTCAATTATTTGCGCAGCACCTATAGACACTGTAACTGTAATTCGCTGATTTTTAAACTTAAACGGTATACTTTTTATCTTTTCTCTCACTCGGTTAAGTAGAGGGAGGATATCACTCTCGGCAACATCGGGTAGCAAAAGGACAAACTCTTCACCGCCATAACGTGCCACAAACTCTGATTCGCGTAACGAATTTTTTAGAGCCATAGCAATGACTTGCAGTGTTTTATCTCCCGTGCTGTGACCGAAGCTATCATTAATGGTTTTGAAGTGATCAATATCGGCGACTGCCACCCATAATGGCTGCTTAGTGCGCTTGTGATTACGATACTCAATATCCATTCGCTCTTCTAATGCGCTGCGATTAGGCAATTGAGTGAGTGAGTCGAGTAGATTGAGTTTTTGCTGCTCAAACAAACGCTCCTTGTAAGACTCCGTCTCTTTTCCAAGTTCTTTAAGCTCCCGACGCAGAGTCTCTACTGACTGCTTCAGCTGAGCTTGCTCTCTATTTTCTAGTAGCTCTTTACGACTAAGAGACTTACGTAATGAGGCGAGGTGGGTCGTGATTTGGTTCTTTAGCTCGTTGATATCATCAACTTCTATCACGGTTTCTCCGACGTTATCGACTTGATGGTTGATATCGCGGTTGAGTTGCTTAGCAACCTGATAGTTTTTGATTGAGTGGCTATATGAGTCTGCGACGACCTCTTGTACGTTGCTCAAGGCATTATTGAGTACGTATAAAAATTCTTGCGATGCCGTCTTCTCTCGGGCGATATTATCCAGTAATAAGCCGAGTACTATCTGGTAGGCGTTGAGCAGAATGTTGAGTTCAAACTCTTCGGTGAGTTGTTGTTTGATTTCAGAAATTTGAATTCGCTGCTCTTTTCGAAACTCGATCTCAGAAAGTAGCTGTGCCAATTCATGAGCAGCCTGACGGTGGCGAGGTAACACCTCAAACTGATCACCTAAATTCAGTTTCTCTTGCAAGATAGCATCATAGAAGCCAATGATCTTCTCAACTTTGGGTATGTAATCCCAGTAGCTATGAAATGGCTTAAGCAGGTCTTTTTTGAAATAAGAGATCTCAAGTTTTAACTTGCTCGGTAGCGACTCCACTCTTTGGATTTGGCCGACTATATTCGATAATGATTTGCGACTATCTTCAAGTTGAAGCATGACATGGGCATATTGCTGCTTCAATGTCGCTTCGGCTTCATAAAGGGTTGGTAACGACTCTTCAACTTGACTAAAGCTTGCTAACTTATGTCGTAACTTTGCCAGTTTATTATCAAGCTCTAGACTTTGCCCTTTACAGGCTAGACTTAATTGGGCAATAAATTGCATGAGGATGCGCAGCTTTTCATTTTGCTCTTCGTTCATCTCTTCTAACGCCTGCTTTGCAGAGTAAAGTTTCTGCTGCAGTACACTAACTTGAGACGTACCTATGGCGGCATCCTTCATAGTTTTTATTTTTCCTATCAATTACGTAGTGTCGAAATATAGACTCTTTTTAGAGCTTATCTTATCAGTAGTGCTAAAAAAGAGATATTAACATCGTTATTCCCTAGCCTTCAAAGAGTTATATGGCTAATTTATCCTCATTAATGTCTATGTCTTGATGGCTCTTCCATCTGGGCCAAATGATCTTTTCCTTGTTGCCATTAGTGTCGACTTTAATGATCCCGCGTACGATACTTTTTTCGATATTAAGGTAAAGAGGGTTATTAAATATGCCTGCAGAGGCAAAATTGAGCATCTTCATTGTCACAAAGTAATCTTTATCGTTACCGAGTGTTCTGGCGGCATGAAGCATCATCTGTAGGCTACCATAGTGCTGTGCTGCGGTGAGTTTTATGGCGGGGTCAGCGAGTAATGGTAGGTGCAATATTCCCATATGTAGGCTTGTTTTCCCATGGTGGTTCGAGATGATATTCCTAAGCAGAGTGAGCAGGTGATTAGGCTCTATCGATTCATTAAAGCCGAGTAAAAACAGACCAGGGCGAATAACATAGGTGTGACAGTTTAAGCTGTTTTTAATCGCTAGAATTTGTTGTTTATTCATCTCGGAATTACACTCATAACCTTGAGAGATATCGGCGTTGAGTTGATCAGACAGTGAGATAAGTGCCATGGTTTTCATCGGGTTATTACTAGAGTTCGCATAGTCTTGTTTAAAAGCTAAGTAACCATGAAGCCGAGTAAAAGGCTCTAATAATTGAGTTTGCTGCAGCATTTTGGTTTCGATGCTGAGTTTGTTTTTATGTCGCCAAAGTTTGAGTAATATCAGCAGGGTTAAGCAAAGTGCAAATACACAAAAGATGGTCACCAATCGAGCGTTATTAAATTGCTCTATCTTAGTTTGTAACTCATTCTGTGCTTGGCTAAGACTGAGTTCGAGCTTTTGCTCGGCAATAATTGATTTTTGCTCATCAAATCCAGTTGATTGTGGTTGAATCAATTTGTTGAGGCTGTTTAACTTCTTCGCGCTGTTAAAGGCCTCTTCATACAAGCCAAGTGCTTCGAAGGCGTCAGTCTGTCTCGATATGGCTTCTTTAAGTTCTGCGTTCAGTTGTTTGGACTCGGCAATGTCTGCCGCCTTTGATGCGTAATCTAGCGACATCTCCCAGTTAGCGTCATTCGCTGCGACTTCTGAGATAAGCAGGTCATTATAAACGAGGTAGTGATTACTCTTTCTCGAAGTGAAGATCTCATTAGCTCGCTTAAGGTTTTCAAGAGCGCTGTGGGTATCACCAATTTTATAATAGGCTTCCCCTAAGTTATGCAGATTAAGTCCTAGACCGATATAGTTTCCAAGTTTTGACTCGATATGTTGCGCATTGAGGTGATAATCAATCGCTTTATACCACTGTCCTTGGTTGGCGTATATCATGGCGATAACCGTCATCGATGAAGAGACATAGTTTTCGTTACCGAGCTGGCTAAATGTTTCCGCTGCATTGTTAGCAGCGCTAAGGGCTTCCTCCCAAGATTCTAAGTCACGATAGATCCTAGCGAGCTGTAGCTCGATATGAGCACTCTGAGATGAACTCTTATCGCCTTGGGAGTATTTAGTCGCCTCGGTGTAGTGAGACAGGGATTTACCAAGCTGGTTTTGCTTATAAAAATACTTACCTAGCACGGACTCGGCATGCGCAATCAAATAGTCATTCTGAAGCTGTTTAGATAGTCTAGATAGCTCTTTTAAATGTAATAGTGCCGTTGTTTCCTCCCGCAAGATCATATGCATCATCCCAAGATGTTCCTGCAGGGTATAGCGCAAGATTAAACTTGTCTCATCCGTAGACATCTCCATGAGCGTTACTGCTTGTTGATACAAGGAGATGGCGCTGGTGTAATCTTGTTGGCTCCTACCAGCATGGCGTCCCTTGAGCATTAGCACATAGCTCTTATCGAAGGCACTATTGCTTATTAGTTCAAGTTGCTCGATGAGTCTTTTCGCTATGATGTAGCGGTCTTTATCTTTGTTATAAAGCTCCATCTTTAAGCGAGCCAATAGCTGAATATCACGCTTAAGTTCAGCTTGTGATAGTCGCTGGTTTTCGGCAAAACGATTAAATTCTGCTACAGAGCCGAAGTTTGGTAGAGAGGGCAGTGTTTTTGATAGAGAACGTTCGAGTGTTTTAGCGGCTTCTCGTATCTGCATCTCTGTAAGTTGTTCGTCTCTTGCTGCTGAATGAGCCTGATTGCTGAAAAAGGGCAGCAGTATGATGGTGAGTAGGGTAATGAAAGTGCGTATCAAAAGGCCATTCCTTATGCTTAATCGTTAAATTAAGAGGCTAATTTTTATAATTCTATTGGCTTAACTAAGTCTAATGTTATATTTTTCCGACTCAGGAAAACAATAATAACAGAAGGACGCGAGAGTGAAACCTGTAGTTCCCCTTATCTTAACTTTTAGTAGCTTAGCTTGTGCTAACGCCGTTGCCGATGTCGATTACAAGATTGATTTAACGAGTCCAGAACATCACTTAGCAAAAGTAGAGGTTAACTTTCCCGTAACGGAATCTGACTCTCTGGTCGTAAATTTACCCGTATGGCGTACGGGGAAGTATCAAGTCTTACCTTTAGCTGACGCGGTGAGAAAATTTACCGCAACCGATGATAGCGGTTCGCTATTGCCTTGGACGCGGACGGCAAGCGGAGAATGGACTGTCGCCCTATCGGAACCGACAAGTGTCACCGTGAACTATCAGTTATATGCCAATAAGTTGGGACAAAGAGTTAACCATATTGATGCATCTCATGCTTTTTTAGATGCCAGCGGCACATTTGTTTATAGCCCAGAATTTAGAGATGAACCGATCAGGGTGTCTCTCAAAGTGCCTAATAACTGGAACAGCTATTCGGGAATGGATAGAGGAGCAAAAGAGCACTCATTTGCGGCCGACAATTATGACATCTTGGTCGACTCACCGATTGAAACAGGGATCAGCGAGCACCGAGAGTTCAGCGCCGATGGTAGACAATATGAGTTAGTGGTTTGGGGGGAGGGTAATTACGATATCGATAAGATGGTTACCGATCTGACTAAGCTCAGTGGTCAAGCCGATGTGATTTGGGACGATTACCCATTTGAGCGTTATGTTTATATGGTTCATGCCACTAGTGGTGCAAGCGGCGCCACTGAACATCTGAATTCAACCATTATTCAGCGTCCACGTTTTAGCTATCGAGAGCGTAAAGATTATTTAGGTTTTATCAAAACCGCCTCCCATGAGTTTATTCATACCTGGAACGTTAAGGCTTATCGACCCGATGGCTTAGTGCCTTACAACTATCAAGATGAAGAGATAACCGAACTACTTTGGATTGCAGAGGGATCAACCAGTTATTTCCAGAGCCAGTTGCTGTTACGTGCTGGGGTGATGACGGCAAAAGAGTTTTTTGAAGATTTAGCAAGAAGAGTGGCGCAGAGTGAGAAAACGCCGGGCAGGGAGATCCAATCAATTGCCAGTGCCAGTGCAAACCAGTGGGCCAGCAGCGGCGGCGACTATGCGGTCAATCACAGCACTAATATCTATTCAGAAGGTTATCTAACTTCTTTAGCGTTAGATTTTTCACTGCTTGAAGAAACCAAGCTGAAACGTTCATATCGTGATGTGCACCGTAAACTCTATAATGACTATCGCATTCCAGCGGGCTACACCATTGCCGATGTGAAGGGGATCTTAGATGAGGTTTCTGGTACGAGCTATGAGGCGTGGTGGCAGCAATATATCAACTCGCCAGTTAGCCTAAATTTTAACGCGCTTTTAGCGCAAGCGGGTCTGAAAACCACCTATGGCAAAGACGCAAAAATTGAGCCTTTCACCGGTGTCACATTAAAGTCTGGCTCATTAGTCCTGTCTCAAGTTCTGCGCAATGGTCCAGCTTGGAATGCGGGGATAGTACTAGGCGATGAAATCGTCGCGATCAATGGCCTTAAGGTGACGGCGAGTGGCTTTGAGTCGCGCATTAAAGACTTTAAGGCGGGAGACACGATAAAAGTGACGCTGTTTAGTAACGATAGATTGAAAGAGTTATCACTTGAGCTGGGTGAGCAGCAAAGCGGTAAGCTGTCGATTACCAGTGTCGATAAACCCAGTCGTGCACAAAAGGCCTTCTTTAAGGCGTGGTTAGGAGTAGATTGGCCATTCGATAAGCAGGGACAATTTAAGTCGGTGCAATAGCCATAAAAAAGGCGCCAAATGGCGCCTTTTTTGTTTTAGTTTATTAGGTTAGATACTGTCTTCTAGTCCACCGAGAGACTCTACGACAGCGTTGATCAGCGCAATCAACTCGCTGCTCATCAAGGCAAAGTCGGCATCGAGTTTCGCCATTGGGTCATCGTTACCTAAATCATCGTTGCCAGCTCTAAATTCTTCAGAGAACTTAAGGCGCTTAATAGCCGCATCAGATTGCAACAAGAAAGCAATTGACTGGCCGAAATGAAGTGCAAGCTTATGAACTTGTTTACCTACTTCGATATGCGCTAATACTTCATCTTCACTCAAGTCTTGTTGCTTGAAGCGAACGATACCGCCTTCATCTGAGTCACTCTTTAGCTCGGCTTCATCTTGCATCTCAAACGCAGCAGGTGTTTTGCCCTCTTTGAGCCATTCCGTCAGCTGAGTTTCAATTGGCGTTTTAAAACTCATAGGGATAATAGGCAAGGTACCAATCGCTTTACGTAGCAGAGCCATCAGTTCTTCAGATTTTGCCGCACTTGAGCTGTCGACAAGCACCATCTGGATCTCAGGTAAGATCAATGCACGAATTTGACTGCGACGAGAAAAAGCACGCGGTAATAGGGTGGTGGTAACCTCATCCTTTAGTGCGTCTTTCTCTTTTTTGGCTAGCTTACGATTCTCTTCGGCTTCGATTTGCGCCACTTTTTCTTCAACGGCTTCTTTGATCACCTGAGAAGGTAGGATTTTCTCCTCCTTCGTTGCGCAGATTAGATGTCTGTCACCGGCTGTGTGAATTAGCGTTTCACCATGCTTGCCCATCGCCTTAGAGAAACCAAATTTACTAATATCTTGGCTTGAGCAAGGAGAAAAGGTGAAGTCTTCCAGTGATTTTTCGAGAGAATCTGGGTCAACAGAAAAAGGCTTATTGAAGCGGTATACAGTTAAATTTTTAAACCACATAGATAAATGCTCAGTCAAAATTAAAGGCGCAGTGTAAGCCATTGTTCGATTCGGGTAAACCGCCTCGCAATCGATCAAGAATGATCAGAATGTCATATTTCATCAAAGTGTCATATTTCTCTAGTGCTCGCTTAAAGCCATATTGGCTCTGGGCTCGCGTCTACCTCTGTCCTCAAGTTGGCCAATCAGACCTTAATTAACGATTTACTGAAATAAAAGTGCAACAAAGGGGCTGCATTATGGCGCTCGTCCAAACCAATAACCAAGACGAATAACGTCAAAAGGATTAAATGATGAACGTTTTTTGTAAAACTCTACTGGCTTCTGCTCTTGCGACAGCAACACTGTCTTCTGCTCACGCTGCTGATCCGCTAACGGTTTATGGCAAGCTAAATGTGACTGCTCAGTCAAATGATGTAAATGATGAATCGACAACAACGATTCAATCTAATGCTTCTCGTTTTGGTGTTAAAGGTGCTTTCGAATTAAGCAGCTCTCTAGAGGCGTTTTATACTATTGAGTATGAAGTCGATACCGGAGATGACGTAAAAGAAAATTTTAAGGCTCGCAACCAGTTTGTAGGCTTAAAAGGCAACTTTGGTGCCTTCTCTGTTGGTCGTAACGACACAATGCTAAAAGTCTCGCAAGGTAAAGTCGATCAGTTTAACGATCTATCTGGTGACTTGAAAAACTTGTTTAAAGGTGAGAACCGTATCGAACAAACTGCCACTTATATCACTCCCTCTTTCAGTGGCTTTAAAGTGGGTGTGACCTATGCCGCAGAAGGTGCGAGCTCACAGTATAAGCAAGACGGTTTCAGCGTTGCGGCTATGTATGGTGACGCAAAACTCAAGCAATCACCAATCTATGCCTCTGTTGCCTATGATGCAGATGTGAAAGGCTACGAAGTCGTTCGTGCAACCGTTCAAGGTAAAATTGCTGGTCTTAAGTTAGGTGGTATGTATCAGCAGCAGGAAGAGACTTATGAGAAAGACGGTTCGCCTACGGTTGGCGGCGAAAGTAAGACGGGTTACCTAGTCAGCGCGGCATACCAAATTGATGCGGTTGTATTAAAAGCTCAGTTCCAAGATATGGAAGATAAAGGTGATTCATGGTCCGTTGGTGGCGACTACAAACTAGGTAAGCCAACTAAGCTGTTCGCTTTCTACACCAATCGTTCATTCGAAAATGTTGATAATGATGATAGCTACTTCGGTGTGGGTCTAGAACATAAGTTCTAAATCAACCACTGTTGTGAAAAGGGGCCTAGGGCCCTTTTTTACTTTAATGCTAAAACATGAGGTTGGCTTTATTTAAAGGTTCTAAGCCGCTATATAAAGATAAGCTAAAGATAATATTTATGACCCAAATGCACTTGAATATGGCAAAATATCTTGGTGTTTAATATTACTGTCATAAAAGTGACCAATAATAGCCAACGTAGACATTCACTGATAGAAGATCGAATATGACTGCAAGGATTTTGATAGTTGAAGACGAGTTAGCCATCCGCGAGATGTTAACTTTTGTTTTAGAACAACACGGCTTTACCACTGCTGCTGCAGAGGACTATGACTCGGCATTAGCGATGTTAACGGAGCCATACCCTGATCTTGTATTGCTTGATTGGATGTTCCCAGGTGGTAATGGCATCCAGTTAGCCAAGCGTTTACGCCAAGATGAGTTCACTCGTCATATTCCTATCATTATGCTGACGGCACGTGGTGAAGAGGAAGATAAAGTCAGAGGGCTAGAGGTTGGTGCGGATGACTTTATTACCAAACCGTTTTCCCCCAAAGAGTTGGTCGCTCGTATTAAGGCGGTTATGCGCCGTAGTGCACCGACATGCTTAGAAGAGCTCATCGATGTGCAGGGCTTGCAGCTCGATCCTGTGAGCCACCGAGTGTCTGTTGGAGAACAGGTACTCGATATGGGACCGACAGAATTTCGACTGCTGCATTTCTTCATGACACACCAAGAGCGTGTTTATAGCCGTGAACAGCTTCTCGATAATGTGTGGGGAACCAATGTCTATGTCGAAGACCGCACTGTCGATGTACACATTCGACGCTTACGTAAGGCGGTGACCCCTTCGGGCCATGATCGTCTGATCCAAACCGTCCGCGGTGCAGGCTATCGTTTCTCAACGAGACTTTAGCTTAACACTCCTTAGGCACAAGGACGCTTTTAGGCTATCTTGTGCTTAGTTCTCCCTTATGGTCGTTATATGTTTGATTCATATTCAGGGTACCGTTTAATTTCACGACTGGTGATCTATCTAACCTTATGTTTGATAGTTGGATTGCTATTTGGTGAAGTGCTTTTGTTCCTATTGTTGGGTTCGCTTTGCCTATTGCTATGGCACTATCGTCAGCTTTCTCGTTTAAATTTTTGGTTATGGCACGATCGTAGCCTGACTCCGCCTAACGGCAGTGGTAGCTGGGAGGCCGTGTTTAATGGCATCTATCGCTTACAGGGCAAGAATCGTAAGCGAGTCTCTCAGTTAGCATTTTTGCTGGGTAGATTTAGGCAGGGGGCCGAAGCGCTGCCCGATGCGGCGGTCGTGCTCGACTCTGATAATAATATTTTATGGTGTAACAAGCTGGCGCAGTTGCTGCTGGGATTTGTATGGCCGCAAGACAATGGCCAACGGATCGATAACCTCATTCGCCACCCTGACTTCTCAGCTTACCTGAAAAACAAAGATTATCATGAGCCCCTAGAGTTAGCCTCGCCACAATCGGATAGGCATATTCTTGAGATCCGTATCATGGCTTATGGCTCTGGGCAGCAATTACTGATTGCTCGAGACATTACTCGTGTACGCCAACTAGAGGGGATGCGAAAAGAGTTTGTTGCTAATGTATCACATGAGCTTAAGACTCCATTGACGGTATTGCAGGGCTATTTAGAGATGATGCAGTCGATGGCTGAGCCTGACTCCCCCAATGTGCGAGCCATGGATCAGATGCTGCAACAAACTACCCGTATGCGCTCTATGGTTGAGCAGCTGCTGGCTCTATCAAGAATCGAAGATGCCAGTGATGTGGATCTTGAAGTCAAAGTCAGTATGTCTCAAATGATGGATATTCTGCGTGATGAAGCCTTGGCGCTAGCACAAGATCAATACGAAGTGAGCTTTTACTGTGAGCCAGGACTGGACCTGTATGGTAATGAGTTACTGGTGCGCAGTGCCTGCTCCAACCTTATCTCAAATGCGATTCGTTACACAGAGCCCGGCGGTAACATAGAGATTAGTTGGCGAAAAGTTGCCTCTGGGGGCCTATTTAGCGTGAAAGATAACGGTGAAGGCGTTGCTCCGCAGCATATTGGCCGCTTAACCGAGCGCTTCTATCGGGTCGATAGCGCTCGTTCAAGGCAAAGTGGTGGTACAGGTTTGGGACTGGCTATAGCCAAGCATGCACTGAGTCATCACCAGAGTGAGCTTAATATTATGAGCCAGCTAGGTAAGGGCAGTACCTTCAGCTTTGTTATCCCGGCTAATTTGGTCGAGTTTACCAAGCAAGAGTTGGCTTAATCTCCTCCGCACACTTTAACTTTTTCCATCGGGTTGTCATGAAGGATGGGCTTAGGCCTGTTTTTTTAGTAATAAATAGCGATTCAATCGGTTTGTCATCTCAGTGTCACTTATGAGTAATAGACTTGTCATCAATGGAGTCAATACTGACAGCGTTTTAAAAACGAAGATAGATAAACACTGGAGCAAAGAATGAAACTGAAACAACTTGTTGGCGCGGTAAGTTTTACTGCAGCGACTGTATTTTCTGCAGCATCAATGGCTGAAATCGACCAGTCTTTACCCACTTACGAAAAGACAAGCGGCGTGTCAGGTAACTTATCTTCTGTTGGCTCAGATACACTGGCGAACATGATGACGCTATGGGCTGAAGACTTTAAGCAGCTCTATCCAAACGTTAATATTCAGATCCAAGCGGCGGGCTCTTCTACTGCGCCACCCGCATTAACTGAAGGAACTTCTCAATTCGGTCCAATGAGCCGTAAGATGAAGCCGAATGAAGTTGAGGCATTTGAAAAGCATTATGGCTATCAGCCAACACCTATCCGCGTCGCAATCGATGCGCTAGCGGTATTTGTCCATAAAGATAACCCGATTGAAGGCATGAGCATCGAGCAGATCGACGGCATCTTCTCTTCTACAGATAAGTGCGGTGGCGGCGATGTGACACGCTGGGGCCAAGTTGGCCTTGAGGGCAGCTGGGCGGCGAGAGATATTCAGCTTTACGGTCGTAACTCGGTATCGGGCACTTACGGTTACTTTAAAAAGAAAGCACTGTGTAAAGGTGACTTCAAAGCAAACGTAAATGAGCAGCCAGGCTCAGCGTCCGTAGTACAGTCAGTTTCTCAATCACTGAATGCGATTGGTTACTCTGGAATTGGTTACAAGACTGCCGGGGTGAAAGCGGTTGCGATTGCTAAGAAAGGCACAAACTATATCGCCGCGACCGCTGAAAATGCAGCAACGGGTAAGTACCCTCTGGCACGCTACCTGTACGTATATGTGAATAAGCATCCAAATAAAGATCTTGCACCAATGGATCGTGAATTTATCCGTTATGTACTATCTAAGCAAGGTCAGCAAATCGTAGAAAAAGACGGTTATGTTGCACTTCCGCGCAGCGTTATTGCTAAAGATTTAGCGAAAGCGGGTATTCGTCTTTAGCTACGAATTAACCACAAATGATACAAGTGAATATTAATGTAAAGGCCTCAATAGAGGCCTTTTTTGTTTGGGGTATTTAGCCGATAGGCTGGCGCATAGAATGTGGTTATCAATAGCCATAGTCGCGCACTCATTGCGCTTTTCATTGCTCGAAATTCATAGTTCGTGATTCGTCGCTTAAAGCAATGGCTTATCTGAACAGCCTCTCACAGCGGCAAAGTGGCTGGAAAAGAATAAAAAAAAGCGACCTAAATGAGGTCGCTAAGGTTCCAATTAGGAATCACTGGGACAGTGGCGCTAGACACTATCTAAAGGGAATGATGATGAACGGTGAAAATAGATCGACCCATTTCGTAAAACACATCGATTGTCATTCTGTTCATATAGTCAGAGTCGTCATATTGCGTAAAGTTCAAAATTAAATTCAAAAATTGGATTAAGCTTGGTGACGAGCTGTACTCTTTTCCCTTTATCGGATTTTAATTTTACAAATTATTAGGATTGCAGAGTCTTGAGCCAGGTTTGAAACTCATCATCCATACTAGTATCCCACTGCTTAAGCAAAGCCTGATATCTTGGGTAATCGCCTTTACGGGTGAAGCCAAGCATCTCATCGACCTTGTCTTTATGGTTTTCGATCATAAAGCGCACGGCGAGATAGCCCCAACGATAAACACGGTCGGTTCCGCCATTTTGCTCATAGCTGGTATCGAAGATCTCGCTTAGATCAAGGTTTTGCTCACCAATTAAGGCAAGCGCCTTAGGGTTGTTATCACCAACAGAAATATACTCAGCTACACCTTCGCTCCACCAAACAGTGTGTGGGTAAAGGGGCGCAGGTTTAGGGCAGTACTCTGGGCCGCTGTGGGAATCATGCAGCGAGAGGCAAAAGTCACCATAGAGGTTGAACCTGCCATCGAGGTAGTGCACATACTCATGAGCTAGGTTCCACACTTGGCCCTTTTTCTCATAGGCCACAAACTCGGCTTGATTATCGCTCTTCCAAGGTAAGCCTTCTAAATACATGCCACCGTTATCGCTGGGGACATCAAAATGATTAGTCACGTGGGCCACGTAGTCTTCTCTTGAGTGATAGACATTGGCGCGCATGCTGTGGTTGTTATCATCGGCAACGGGTTTGTTAAGTGTGCCAAAGAGCTGGTGGAAGTTCGCTTCCTGTCTTACTAATAGCTCACAAGCTGAAGCGAGCTGCGCTTCCGTTAAGGCCTGAGAACGAATGACGATGGTATCGCTACAGGCATGATTTTGACTGAGCACTTCTTCAATGCTAGCGTCTTGCTGAGCTTGAGCCGTTATGGGCAGCAGTGAAGCGAGTGTTAGCGAGAGTAGGGTGTATTTATTCTTCATAGAGGGTTTCTCTGATTTGTTGTTTTGCATACAATATTCACAAGTGTTTCATTTCGCTCTGTTGAAGTCAAATGGAGCTTTTATTCATAGCGAATAGCGTTAGAATACAATTAATTAACCAGCCACATAAAAAGGATATGCCGTGTTAAAGCAATGGGATAATAATCATGATTACCACTCGTTTGCCAATACCGATGAGGTGAGAGTTAAGCATCTTTCGCTATCCCTCGATATTGATTTTGAGGCGAAACAGTTGGCAGGTCTGGTGGAGTTACAGCTTGAGTTTCTTGATAAGCAGAGCCGAGAACTTTGGCTAGATTGTCGGGACTTAACGATTGAGAGTGTTGAGTCAAATACTCAGCAGCCACTAGCCTATAGCCTAGATAAGCAAGATGAGATCTTGGGCCAGCGTTTAAACATTCAAATCGATTCCAGCGTTTCCAGTGTCCTAATTCGTTATCGTACCTCGCCTCAAGCACAGGGGCTACAGTGGCTGACACCCCAGCAGACCAGTGGTAAGAAACAGCCCTTTCTATTTAGCCAGTCTCAACCCATTAATGCCCGTAGCTGGATCCCGCTACAAGACACGCCAAAAGCACGGATCACCTTTGATGCCGTGGTGAACGCTCCTAAAGGGATGCGTGCAGTGATGAGTGCGATGAATGACGCTAAGGCACCATTAACGGGTCAGTTTAGCTTTACCATGGAAAAAGCGATGCCGACTCACCTCTTGGCGATTGCCGTTGGTGACTTAGCCTTTGGCGAACTCGGCGCGCGAACGGGAGTCTATGCCGAGCCTGAGGTTATTGATGCGGCGGTAGCCGAATTTGAAGATACTGAGAGCATGGTCGAGGTGGCCGAGTCGCTACTCGGAGCATACCCCTGGGGGCGTTATGACATGATAGTCTTGCCGCCAAGCTTCCCATTTGGTGGCATGGAAAACCCACGCCTTGCCTTTATGACCCCCACGCTGATTGCTGGTGATAAGAGTCTAGTATCGACGGTGGCTCATGAGCTAGCGCATTCCTGGACGGGGAACTTAGTGAGTAATGCCACTTGGCGTGATCTCTGGCTTAATGAAGGCTTTACCACCTATTTTACTAATCGCATTGTGGAAGAGGTTTACGGTAAGGAGCTCGCGGAACTTGAGTTAGTGCTCGAAAATGGTCGTTTGCAGGAGGCGATGTCGACAACTGAACTCCATGCTCAGACACTGCCTGCTAGTATGCAGCAGCAAGATCCAAATGAAGCCTTTAACCGTTTTACCTATGATAAAGCTTCGATGTTTGTGCACGATTTAGAGAGGCGATTAGGGCGTGAGGCCTTTGATAAGTTTTTGTATGAATATGTGCAAGCTTTTGCTTTCGAAGCTATCACCACAGAAACCTTCGTCGATTATGCTAAACAAACATTGCTGAAGCAGCATTCACAAAAGCTATCAGAGGCAGAGATGCTCGAGTGGATTTATGGTGAGGGGATGCCGAGTTGGTTTATCGAGCCTCAGTCTAAAAGCTTAGACAAAGTGACAATGGCATTACGGGCATTCGATGATGGTGCATCCGCCAAGAGTTTGTTAACCGATGGCTGGCGTGTTCACCACTGGCAATACTTCTTAACTAACTTACCTCAAGCGCTTTCCCATGAGCAGCTTGCAGACTTAGATACGGTATTTAAGTTTACTCAATCGACTAATGCAGAGATTGCTTGTGACTGGTTTAGAGTGGCGATTCGTAATCGCTATACCGCCGTATTAACGACAGTTAGCGACTATTTGGTAAAAATTGGTCGAGGAAAGTTTGTAAAACCTCTTTATGCTGAACTACTTAAGGCCGGGTTTAAGGAGGAGGTTAAGCAGATCTATGCCTTGGCTCGTGACGGTTACCATCCATCGATTGTGGTGATGTTAGATCAGCAGTTGCTGTAGTCGAAGCTAGATGAAGTGAAAAATAGGTAAAAAAAATGGCAACCTAATCAGGTTGCCATAAAAGTATCAGTTTGAAAGTTAACTCTTTAATGCGCTAGCGAAAGAGTTAACTCTATGGCGAACCTAATAGGAATGCCTAAGGGAATGATGATGAACAATGAAACTAAGATTAAGCCAATACATTAAGTCGTTAATCCTTAATGTATTCACTTAAAGAGAATCGGTTCATATAGTCAGAGTCGATAGATTCAAATTAGTTCCCATCAGGTTTAATTTTTTTTATTTTAATTTGTTATATCCCTAAATGGTTAGTTGCTATATTGGAGGGTTTTAGCATCGATTACTTGATGTTGCTCGCTGGTACACCTGTTATCTCTTTGTTTATATAGACGTTTTATCGCTGCAATAAATGACGAGCAAAAAAAAGGCAACCCAATGGGTTGCCGTAATAATCTATTTATAAATAACTGTTCATGCGCTAGCTAAACACTTATTTTGATGGCAAACCCAAGAGGGGATATGCCAAGGAGAATGATGATGAACAATGAAACTAAGATTAAGCCAATATATTAAGTTGTTAATCTTTAATATATTCACTTAAAGAGAATCGGTTCATATAGTCAGAGTCGACAAATTATAATTAGTTCCCATCAGGTTCAATTTTTTTTGATTTTAATTTTTTATATCTCTAAATGGTTAGTTAGTATTTGATATTTGCTTCTTTCTAGATATGAGTTGGGCGTTTGCTTGGCTGTGCTACAGGAAAAGGCTAGCAGGTTAGAACTTTCCTATAGCAATAGGTAATAGCACTTTAGCCTAGATGCTGGCTGTAATGCTTAAACTGATTGATTGAATTATAGTTTTAGAAGGGCAAAAAAAAAGGCAACCTAATCAGGTTGCCATCAAGTATAAGTTCAAGAGTTAAATCTTTAATGCGCTAGCTAAAACACTTAACTCTATGGCAAACCTAACAGGAATGCCCAAGGGAATGATGATGAACAATGAAACTAAGATTAAGCCAATACATTAAGTCGTTAATCCTTAATGTATTCACTTAAAGAGAATCGGTTCATATAGTCAGAGTCCATTAATTCGAATTAGTTCCCATTAGGTTTGATTTTTTATTTTATTTTTTGGTTCCCTAGGTTCCCTAAATGGTTAGTTCATGTTTTGGTTTGGGTGTGAGTGAGAGTGAGACACTTGTTAGGCTTCGCAACAAGAAAGGGTAACTGGCTAGCACGTTAGGTTAGAAGGGAGTAATGCTTAAGGTGTCGTTTTAAAATGAAAAAAAAGGCAACCTAATCAGGTTGCCATCAAGTATAAGTTCAAGAGTTAAGTCTTTAATGCGCTAGCTAAAACACTTAACTTTATGGCAAACCTAATAGGAATGCCTAAGGGAATGATGATGAACAATGAAACTAAGATCAAGCCAATATATTAAGTCGTTAATCCTTAATATATTCACTTAAAGAGAATCGGTTCATATAGTCAGACTCGTCAATTCAGCTTTAGTTCAATCCGGCCTAAAAAATTTTTTTAAAAAAAGGTCAAAAGCAGAAAATTTGCGAAAAATGGATAAAAAAAGGGCAACCCAAAGGGTTGCCAGATTGATCTACATGGAGATCAAGGGGGCTGCGCTAGAAGCCCCAGGGAGAATGATGAACATAAAAAATCAATGCTCAAAAAGTTAGAGGCGAGTAATTCGATAAAGTTCAAAAAATAACCTAGATTATTTTATCTTTTTTTAAGGGAATTTTAAGTCGCTAATTTTATGGATTAAAGTAGCTTTAAGATCTCAGTTTCAATCGCCATAGGTTTGGTTGTTGGCGCAAAACGCTGAGTGACTTTGCCCTGTTTGTTGACTAGAAACTTAGTAAAGTTCCATTTGATCCGCTCTGAACCGAGCAAACCCTTAGCGGAATGTTTTAAGTAGGCGTAAAGCGGTGCGGTATTAGCACCATTGACCTCTATTTTTTCAAATAGGGGAAAGGTCACGCCAAAGTTCAATTGACAAAAAGTGCTAATGGCCTGGTTATCGCCTTTCTCTTGCTCACCAAACTGATTGCAGGGGAACCCTAGCACCACGAGCCCTTGAGACTGATGTTTTTGATACAAAGTTTCAAGCTCTCTATATTGAGGGGTAAAGCCACACTCGCTAGCGGTATTGACAATTAAAATGGCTTTGCCTTTAAATTCCGCCATTGAGATAGCTTGCCCCTGAATATTGTTAACTGAAAAGTCATAAATAGAAGTTGTCATTATTTCTTCCCCTCGTTGCGTTAGGGATACTCTAGCGTGATTTTATCGGCTTGTGCAGAGAATTTACTGGAGAAGGTGGTTTGCTGTGGAGAAGTGCTATTGGGCGAATGTAAAGCTGAGAAGAAAGGGGCGATAATCGCCCCTTTATAACGATTGTTGCTGTAATTTTGAGTTAAGGAGTTACTGGCTCAAATGACTCTGGAAAATTACGTATTGTTGTTTCACCAAGGGTCACAATGACATCTTGCTCGGCTGAGTCGATGAAGAATGGTGCACTGTCATCTTCAGGTTCACGCACGTTAGACTCTTCAGGATCATCATTTTGCGCTAAGCAGGTATAGCCAAGGCTATAGGTGTCGGCTACGACAAAACCAAATTCGTATTCATAACCCGTGACATTTTCACTGCTATCAAGGATAGGATTGACTCTTGCCGATGTGATGGGAGCAACCTGTGTCAAGACGTTTGGACCCGTTCTAAAGTCTGCCATCTGATCGAGTGCTGTCTCACTTGGGTATAGATAAACTGCAGGGCTAAACTCAGAGCCTCCAGCTTCTGCTTCACAGCTAACCATAGTTTCTTGGCTAATTTGACCTTTAATTGCACCGACTTCGGAGGCATTAACAAGCTGCACTGAGGTAGGTTTTAGTGTCCAGTAATTCTTATTGCCATGGGGTGCTTGTAGTCCTTTGGCGAGGTTAAACTCGGCAACAAAGCTGTTATTACCCGCAGCGATAGTAAATGATTTATTGAAGAATAGGCGGCCAGTATTTTCTTCATCGGCACCAACACCACCACAAGAGCCGTTACTGTTGGTGACTAAGCCCTCAATATCACCGCCTACGAACTCACCATTCTCATCTTCGGTGGCGCCGCTGAGTACATAAGAGCTTTCATCGCTAGAGATGGTGTTATTTTCCATGTAAATACACATCTGGTATTCACCCACTGGCACAGATTGGCCGCTGACTAATGTTTCGACAGCTTGCCCTTGAAAGCTTAATAGGTCGACATGTTGTAAACCATCATCACCAGTGGATACATCGAATGAGAAAGCGCCTTCACTGTTCTTTAAGACAACTTGCTTAAAAGCCACGTTAACTATGTTAGCGTCAGCAGGGTTGTCTGAAACACCAAGGCTAAACAGAGCTTGTTCTGGCTCATTAGAATCACTGTCTGAACCGCAACCTGATAGCATCAAGCCTGTTGCGATAGCGATAGTGAGTGATGTTAATTTTAACTGTTTCATCTGTACTCCAAAGCAGTTTTCTTTTGATAATTTAGTATAGTCGCTGCCATAATTTTTGCGGAGTTTGAAATGAATAAAAACTCGCTTCAACCCTAGAGAAGGCAAGGCTTTGAGGACTTATACTTGATAAAGTCAGGGTTAAATTACCACATAGAAAATAAGATATTTGTGTTTTTTTACGCTAAAGGCGCTAGTTCTGTTAAAGCTAGCGCTAACATAAAGATTTAACAGGTAAAATTAATACTCCTTCTTCGTGTTGCAATTGGATACACCTGCAAGGATGTGGTTGTTTTTGTTGTGTTGAAGTTTTTCAGTTGTCGGTGTTTATTTAAATGCACAGTTTGAGTTCAGGTTTCTATAAAAAAGCGCTAAGGCTTTGTGTATGCTTGCCGAAAGCTTATAGTTTCGGAATTATCAATGACAGTTAAAACCATAATGGCAACGCTTGTACTGAGCGCCTTGTCTATCAATGCACATGCGACAGATTTTACATTTGGTCTCAATGACGACACCTTATCGACTGAATTACAGTTTGATCTTAATAAAGATGTTAACGGCTCTCTTGAGTATATCTATGCCGATAAAGGTGGCCAGATGTTATCAGGCGCACTGCATATAGCGCATGATGCGGGAGCTCACCACTTTGAGCTGGGGGCTAAGTTTTCTCAGGTGTGGTCAAAGAAGAGCCAAAACGGTAACTTCGTCGGAATTGGCGGTCGTTATGCGATGCACTTAGGTTCTAATGTTTCTATCCATGGTTCAGGCTACTATTCGCCATCGGTATTGTCGTTTGGCGATATTGACGGCTCTTGGCAGTTAGATGGTCGAGTGCAGTATAACTTGAACCCAGCGTTAGCCCTATTTGTGGGCTACCGAGATATCCGTTTGCAGTATGATAATGCGTCAAACACTAGCTTAGATTCTGGCTTCTATCTTGGTGCCAAAGCCTCATTCTAAATTGCATTTGGCCTACTTATGCTACTATTTTGATGTGTTCAAAAGAGCTGCATAACCATCTAAGCATATAGATGGGCGAGAATATATTGCCAAAAAAACGCCATACAGTGTATGGCGTTTTTTATTGTTAATGTATCGCAACTAGTGCTTTTTCATCTTCACGACGAACATACCATCGGTATCGGCCTCGTGAGGCCAGATGGTGAGCATCTGTGCTTGCTGTCCAGTAAACGGATGTGTCACAGTTTGTAGTTCGAACTCCGGGTTTGCAGCTAAGAAAGCGTTTACTACTTGCTCATTTTCGATAGGCGAGAGTGAGCAAGTGGCGTAAACCAGCTGACCTTGCGACTTAACCGCGTTGGCACTGCGACTCAGGATATCTAGTTGCAGGGCATGTTTGTCGGTGACGACACTCGCATCATCAAGCCAACGCATATCGGGGTTACGTCGCCAGGTACCGGTACAGCTACAGGGCGCATCGACTAATACTCCATCGAACGCATTGGCCTTAACGGGTAAGTCATCGCTTTTCCATGGCGCAGTGGTAATCCCATTAAAACCTGCTCGTTTAGCGCGTTTAGCTAGCTCCTCTAACGGCTTACGGCGAATATCTGAGGATACTATCGAGCCTTGCGCCGAGGCGTTTTGCTTTAGCATTAAAGAGCGTAGCTGCAGTGTTTTACCTCCAGCACCTGAACAGGTATCCCACCACTGTTCATCTGCTTTCGGCGCACAAATTTGGCCAATAACCTGTGAACCTAGATCTTGGATCTCCAGCTTGCCACGTTGATAAGCCGTAATCGCATTGAGGTTAACGCTCTTATGCCCAAGGCTCACTGCATCATCAAAGAACTCGCTGGCAACGGCTGTTATCTCATCGTTAGCGAGTGACTCAATAAGTTGTTGCTGAGTGATTGTTTGTGCTCGACCCCAAATTGGAGGGCGTGAGCACATGGCTTCGATAATCGCCTGCTTATCGCTGTTTTCGACATTGGCAAGCTGCCAAAACCACTCAGGTAATAACTCGGCATCATTAAAGCTAATATTGGCAAGTTGCTGGTTTAAATACTCACACTTGTCGCTAATACTTGCCAATGCATGCTTGGCAGGGGCTAGACTAAACTCGGGTGACAGGTTGGCAAACTCTCGCCATGCATCACTAAATTGGCTCCATTGATGCCCTTCAAGTTCGGCGACTAGGCTCAAGCTGGCAAACCAACTCGCATCTTGTTGCTCACTGGTATGGACTTTTTTGAGCCAGCCCCACCAACGAAATAATGCAAACAGGCTCTCGCGAATGACGCGTCTATCTTTAGAACCGTGCTTTTTATGGGTTCTAAAGTACTCCCCAACGATGCGATCCGCAGGTAGCTTTTCATTCATCACACTGACAAACAGCTGATGTATGGTGTTGCTATAGCTTAATGCTCTTTTTTGCGCAGGAGTCTCTGCTTGAAAAGCGTCTTGTGGAGATGATGAAGGTTCTACCATTAAAATGTGCCTGAACTTGCCTAAATTGGCTGGAAATAAAAACTGGCGCAATTGTAGCAGAGATTGCATTGGAGTGTAGAGGCGCTTGTAAGAAACGCCTCGCTCTGTTGTTACTAGGAAGGGGGGCGTTAAAAATCGAGATCTAACGCAAAACAGAGATAGTGCATCAGTTGCTGGCAGGCGGCAAACTCTTGGGCGCAAATATCGGCAAAATCAGCAGCACACACCTGCTCGATGCTTAATGGCTTAATTGCGATAAAGTCTTTGCGCTTTAGCTCCTCTAGCAATGGATGCCCCTTATCATAGCCTTTAGGTGGGCGAATAAGCTTGCTGCCTTGCATCTCAAAACCGTGACTCGTTAACTCACGTAGTGCTTTTTTGTAACCGTTAGGGTTTTCATCGATACAACTGCGAATTGCATTGAGAGCTTTTGATTCTGGGTGCCAAATCCCCGCACCCAAAAAGCAGCCATCATTGGCTAGGTGCAGGTACAGGCCTGGCGCATGCACATCTTTCCCCTGAAAGTGCCTAAATTGAATGCCGACATTGGTCTTATAGGGAGTCTTATCCTTACTAAAACGGCTGTCTCGCTGGGGGCGCATCATGCTACCGCCGACCTTTTTGGGCACTGCAGTCAAACGGGGGGATAGCGCAAGGATCTGTGGCTGCATCGCTTCGATGAACTTAAGTGCAGGGGTTCGCACCTTGTCTTCATATGTTTGTTGATTAGCCTTAAACCATTCTCTGTCATTATTGACTGAAAGCTGGTTTAAAAACTCAAAACACGCAGGAGAAAACAGACTCATAGAAGTAACATCCTAGCTTTGAAAAGAAAATTAGAATAGAGCATATCTTAGTGGTAGGGCTTGATCTACTTTAGCCGTGTGCGCCGCTAAGATTAATACAAAATAGCTGTTATAATCAGCGCTCGTTTTTATGGCGCAAATCTAACAGCGCAAAGAGGAGCATAAATGAAGGTTTGGGTTGACGCCGATGCATGTCCGGGTGTGATTAAAGAGATTTTATTTAGAGTAGCAGACAGGGCTAAAGTCGAAGTGACCTTAGTGGCTAATCATTGGATGCGTATACCTCCATCGCCTTATATCAACTTAGTGAGCGTATCTTCAGGGTTTGATGTTGCCGATGATGAAATTGTTAAACGCTTAACGGCTGGTGATCTTGTTATTACCGCCGATATTCCGCTGGCTTCAGAGGTGATCGATAAAGGCGGAGTCGCCCTCAATCCTCG
The DNA here is from genome assembly GCF_016765635.1 of Shewanella schlegeliana. Lineage (GTDB taxonomy): Bacteria > Pseudomonadota > Gammaproteobacteria > Enterobacterales > Shewanellaceae > Shewanella > Shewanella schlegeliana. The sequence continues at coordinate 154,598 of NZ_JAESVD010000005.1, read as the reverse complement.
TGGGGAGCTCTATACCGAGCAGAACATCAAATCGATTCTCAATATGCGCGACTTTATGGACACCATGCGCGCCAGTGGTGTGCAAACCGGTGGTCCTTCTGCGATCGGTGCTAGCGAGAAGCAAGCCTTTGGTAATCAGTTAGACCGGTTTATTACTAAGCATCATAAGCCTAGTTAAGGCCTTATTTTCCCCTAATTAATGTTCGACTTACCGGGCATTAAAATAGATCTAATCCTAAAATAGGCTGATATAGAAAAAGGAGAGCAAATGCTCTCCTTTTTAGTATGGGGTTTAAGTTCGTGCTAACGAATGAGTCGTTATTGGCTTTATCTGTTCATTGTTAGACGGAATGTGTGCTCGCCTAATAAATGGATTGTTCAACTATAATGTTAGCTGTACTGTGGCTATAGCGCGTAGTAATAGACAAAACATTATTTGGTCAATTGATTTAGGTAGGTAGGGATTATGGCTGAACTTAAAATACAGGTGGTTGGTGAAGGCTTAGGTTTTACACTACCAAAAGAGGTCGTCGAGCAGTTACATATTCAGGACGGGGATACTATTCGTTTAGATAAACTGCCCCATGGAGGTTACCGCTTAGCTAACTTAGATGACAAACTCTCTGAACAGATGGAGCTGATTGAGGGCTATATGCATGAAGAGGATGCATAAGCCTTAGTGTAAGAAAGCTATTTGAGAACAGGACACTCTCTATTCTCTATCTTGTTGCGAGTGAGCGAGGCATGGGGCTGTCTTTAGCTTCTTCTCGCTTAAGCTATACTCACTTAACCGATGAAGCTCACCTCATTGAGAGTAAAGGCTTCAACCATTCTCTTGGTTGTTGTGACATAGCCCTTGAGATGAGGTGAACTCAATATAAGCTTGCCAAAGCCTTCTTGAAGTTCAGTTTTTGAATGTGAAAATTGCTCGGTGAGTATTGCTAACGTCACAAGCTAATTGGAATACTGCGACTAACTTGTCTTAGCGGGGGAATATTCGCACCTCAAACCTCAATTCGTATCGGTCTAACGTAAAGTCGCAATTAATGAGTGATAACTTAGCTTTTTAGTAGGGTTACCGAACAGGTTTTAAGGTTATTTTAAGGTTGCTGTAATGGGGTGAAATGCTGCTTGTGGTTATTTCACTGTTATTTTTGGCTGCCCATTTGGTCTTTGTTGGTTTTTTTGTTCGGCTTTGGGGTTGTTTTTACAGATTTATTTTAATTTGAGTATTGCAGGGAGTCTTACTATCTTCTATGTTGTTTACATCAGCTGACCATCGCCAGCTAGTAGGAAATTTTATTTAATTCATTGGAGTAAAATATAATGCCTCTTCACTCAAAAGATACTGTGCGAGACGACCTCTTAGATGATATCTACTCATCGACAGATTTAGCTTTATCCATGCCTAAATATAAGATGCCAGAGCAGGAAAATAATTCTCGCCATGCATATCAAATCGTACACGACGAGCTGATGATGGACGGAAACTCCCGTCAAAATCTTGCGACATTTTGCCAAACCTGGGTTGAGGATGAAGTTCATCAATTGATGGATGAATGTATCGACAAAAATATGATCGATAAGGACGAATATCCTCAAACTGCAGAACTTGAAGCCCGCTGTGTGCATATGCTTGCCGATCTATGGAACTCGCCTGATGCAGAAAACACATTAGGTTGCTCAACTACAGGCTCTAGTGAGGCTGCGATGTTAGGCGGTATGGCACTTAAGTGGGCTTGGCGCAAGAAAATGAAAGCGCTGGGTAAACCTACTGACAAGCCCAATATGATTTGTGGACCGGTGCAGGTTTGCTGGCATAAATTCGCGCGTTATTGGGATATTGAGTTACGTGAGATCCCGATGGAAGGCGATCGCTTAATCATGAATGCTGAAGAAGTGATCAAGCGTTGTGACGAAAATACCATAGGCGTGGTGCCAACCTTAGGTGTTACTTTTACCTGTCAGTATGAGCCTGTAAAGGCTGTACATGATGCGCTCGATCAGCTTCAAAAAGATACTGGATTGGATATTCCAATGCATGTTGATGCTGCAAGCGGTGGCTTTTTAGCACCATTTTGCCAACCAGATCTTGAATGGGACTTTAAACTACCACGCGTTAAGTCGATTAATGCGTCAGGACATAAGTTTGGTTTGAGTCCTCTTGGGGTGGGCTGGGTGATTTGGCGTGATGCTTCAGTTCTAGATCAAGACCTTATTTTTAATGTGAACTACTTAGGCGGTAATATGCCGACCTTTGCATTGAACTTCTCTCGCCCAGGTGGGCAAATAGTTGCGCAATACTATAATTTCTTACGCTTAGGTAAAGAAGGTTACCGCAAGATCCATCAGGCTTGCTACGACACGGCGCAATACCTGTCGAGCGAGATTGAAAAATTGGGCATGTTTGAGATTATCTATGATGGCCATGGCGGGATCCCTGCGATGAGTTGGTCCTTAAAAGAGGGCGTTGATCCTGGGTTCAATCTGTTTGATCTCTCGGATCGTATCCGCTCTCGAGGTTGGCAGATTGCAGCCTATGCAATGCCACCAAAAAGAGAGGACTTAGTCATTATGCGTATTCTGGTTCGTCATGGCTTTAGTCGAGATCAGGCTGATCTCCTAGTGGCAGATCTGAAGCATTGTGTCGACTTCTTTGCCTCCCATCCGATTTCACACGGCAGTGATGCTAAAGAGTCATCCGGTTTCAATCATGGTTAACTAGTCGAGAGGCCGTCCGCAAAGACGGCTTTTTTCTATCCAGCTTATACCAATCGGTATCAAAGGTGTGCTTACTCAGCGAGAGTTTAGCGCTTTTGAGGCAAAGCCATTAATTGCTCCTCGGTAACGTCTCCAGCGTTACTCTACCTCCTATATCCATATAGTCGTACATTAATGGTATCCACAATATGACCTCCATATATGGAGGAAATATCTTATGCATGTCGGAAACATATAAGGCCATATTGATTACAACGAGTGAAGAACATAGTTGAACTAGGTTTAAGCTTGTTATGCGCGAAAACTCGCCTTTTAGGAGTGCTTTTTGCGGGCGGCTTCTGCGTTGGATGGCTTCGTAAGGGAATAACCATTCCATCATCCACCTTCCTTGAATTAGTTGGCCAAAAACACTTTGAGTCGCTCAGCTTCTTATATCGATTGGTATTAGTACGAGAAATGATCATGAATATTTCTGAGTTATTTGGTTTTTTGTTTGGTTATATCGCTCATAACCCCTTTGTGTTCCTGTTTATAGCCATTGCTATCGGCTATCCACTTGGAAAGGTTTCTATCAAGGGAGTAGCCCTAGGTTCAACGGCAGGAACCTTAGTCATTGGCCTTGCTATCGCCCTGATCGCTTTTTCTGTTTATGGTTTGAAAATAGAGGAACCCGGGTTAGTGTCTGACATTTTCTTGATGATGTTTATGTACGCGATAGGCATGAAGGTGGGGCCACAGTTTTTCTCAGGCCTTGCCAGAGACGGTCTCGATTTTGTCGTCATAGGCCTGATAGTGGTCTTCAGTAATTTTTTTATCGTATTCTTAGGCGCTAAATTACTCGGCTTAGCACCGGGTTATGCTGCTGGGATCATCTCGGGCAGTTACACCGTCACGGCTGTGATGGGAGTGGCGCAATCTGCTATCTCCTCCGGTGCATTTAAGGCGCCAGCTGGAATGACTCTAGATCAAGTGAGTGCCAATATTGCTGTGGGCTATGTCATCAGTTATGTCTTATCCAGTTTTTTCATTATTTTACTTATAAAATACTTACCTGCGATGTTTGGCATTGATCCGATTAAGGCGGGTAAAGATGCTGAAGCAGAATTTGGGGTCGGTGATGATATCGAGGCTCTGCCCAGTACTAATGGTTTTTCAAATATTGGCGTGTTGCCGTTAGATATTCGAGCCTACCGTGTAGAGCATCAAGAGTTAGTTGGCCAGAGTGTTGAGTCTCTATTTCAACGCTTTCCCCATGCCGCCATCTTAAAGGTGGTTAGGGGCAAGCAAGTATTTGATGCCGCAGATAATCCAAAACTTGCGCTTGGTGATGTGCTCGGTATTCGAGGCGACTATCATGTTTTGATAGACGATGGCGCTTTTGTCGGTGTCGAGGTCGATGAACCCAGAGCAAGAAACGTTGATATTGAAGTGGCCGATATCCATCTAGGTAAGTCCTGCTATACAGGTAAAACCATTGCTAAAATTAGCGATGAAGTGGGATTCGGTGTGTACATTAAAGCCCTGTTTCGACAAGGTCACCAATTACCCGTTACTGGGCAAGCTGTTGTAGAAGTCGGTGATGTCATTCGTATTGCAGGCTCGGATTGGTGTGTCCAACAGGTCGCCAAGAAACTCAATAGCACCCCTATTGTTGAGAGCACGCTCACTGAAACATTTTATCTCGCATTGTCCTTACTCATTGGCTATGTTTGCGGTCACTTCAGTGTAACTTTTGGGGGGATCCCCTTTGCTTTAGGGACTTCGGCAGGCTGCATGTTGACGGGGATTATTTTTTCATTCTTAAGGGCCCGTAATCCAAACTTTGGTGGGGCGATGAGTGAAGGCGCTAGAAGTTTCTTGCAAGATATCGGTTTGAGCGTGTTTGTTGCAGTGCTCGCCTCAACGCTTGGACCTAAGATTCTGGCATCATTTCAAGGTGTGGTGGCCATAAAGATCGCCGCCTTGGGAGCCACTGCCGCGCTGGTTCCTCCCTTACTCGCTTGGATCTATGGCTTGTATTTCTGCAAGATGAATCCAGCCATATTGGCGGGGGCTTGTGCTGGTGGGCGTAATAGCATCTCTGCAATGAAAGGGGCCCAAAATGTCTGTCAAAGCGATATGCCTGCGATAGGTTATCCGGTGCCTTATGCGATTACCTCTATGATAGTGCTGGTATTAGGATACTTATCGATGGTGCTTTAGCACTTAGATTTAGGGCTTGGATTTAGGGCTTGGTTTAAGCATTTAGCTTTAGCTTCAAAATAGTGCTTCTCTAGGGTGAGAAGATAGATAATACATTTGCGATATTCATATCTTTATGGAGAGGTTTCTTATTGAAATACTCCTTATGGAAATGGTCCTTATAGAGTGTGAATATCGTCCCATCTTACGCCAATCGGTTTCAACTTTTTTCAGCCACCATATTTATACGCTCTCATATCTAGGTGCATCTCCCTCTAGTATTTCTTAATTCAATCAAATCAAAGTGCCTTATCTCCAGTCATCACACGTAAAAAAACAGAGAAATTCTAACGGCTTTCAGCTCTTGGTCTGACAGGGAGCCGGGCCTTAAATCGCGAGGTATTTTAATCTGCCTGCTGATAATAGCTTGTTAATCTAAGCCTAATTTAGCGTTATTTTAGATAGGATTCTTTTAGCATCCTGATCACAATTTCCTCCAATGAAAAATTGTTGTCCTTGATTACTCAGGTAATAAGGAATACCCTTAGCACAAGTTTAAACAAAAGTTTGGTATCCAAACAAATGTTTGTTTGGCCGTGTCGACTGGATAATAACAATGACAGAACGCGAACTCGAGATACTAGCACTACTTAAACAAGACCCTTTGATCCCGCAGCAAAATATAGCGGATCATCTGGGAATTAGCCGCTCCGCTGTAGCCGGTCATATTATGAATTTAACCCATAAAGGCGTGATTAAAGGTAAAGGCTATATTCTTGCCGAATCACGATATGCCATCGTGATTGGTGGCGCCAATATGGATATTCTTGGCCGTCCTCTGCATACCCTACAAGTCGGCGACTCTAATCCTGGCAGCGTGACCTGCTCACCAGGTGGCGTGGGACGCAATATCGCAGAAAACTTAGCAAGACTTGGCTCAGAGACCCATCTGATTAGCGCACTAGGTAAAGATACCTATGGTCAGATGATCATGACTCAGTGTCAGCAGGCCGGTATCGATATGAAGGCCTGTATTCATCTCGATGAGTTTGCAACCTCTACCTACCTATCTGTACTCGATGGTGACAGCGATATGCATGTTGCCATTAATGATATGGCTATTTTGGATAGACTCAGCGTTGCCGTGTTGAAGACCCATGAGGAAGTACTGCGCCGGGCAGAGCTTATTATTGTCGATGCCAACCTATCGGCAGAGTCTTTGGAGTACCTACTGAGTAACTTCTCAGATAGACCGATTTTTGTCGATACGGTTTCTTGTGCTAAAGCCAAGAAAATTAAGCCGTTCTTAAGCTCCGTTCACACCTTAAAACCCAACCTTAAAGAAGCAGAGCAACTGTCAGGTATTAACATCAACAGCCACGAGCAGTTACCAGAGTTAGCTAACTGGTTCCATAGCCAAGGCGTGAAGCGCATCTTCTTAAGTCTAGGCTGTGATGGGGTGTTTTATAGCGATGAAGGCTTGCAAGCCTTAATCCCTGCGATGCCAGTTTCTATGGTGAATGCCAACGGCGCCGGCGATGCGTTTCTTGCCGGTCTCGCTCATGGCTGGATCCAGCAGTGGACCACCGAAGAGTCTACTCAATTTGCTATGGGAGCCGCAGTCGTTGCGCTGTCTCACTTAGCCACAATAAACCCTAATATGTCTGAAATTACCGTTAAGCGCGTTATCAAGGAGTCGTTATGTTAGAGCAGTACCTAGATATTAATCCAGAAGTTGCAGCAGCATTAGCAGCAGGTAAGCCTGTAGTTGCATTGGAATCGACCATCATTTCTCACGGTATGCCTTATCCGCAAAACGTAGAAACGGCGCTTAAAGTTGAGCAGATCATCCGTGACAACGGCGCTGTGCCTGCAACAATCGCAATTTTAAAAGGCCGTTTAAAAGTGGGTATGACCCATGAAGAGATTGAGTACTTAGGTAAAGCGGGTCTAGATGTGATTAAGACGAGCCGCCGCGATATTCCATTTATTGTTGCTAAAGGCGTTGATGGTGCAACAACCGTGGCCTCTACCATGATTTTGGCGCAGATGGCGGGCATTAAAGTGTTTGCAACGGGTGGTATTGGTGGCGTTCACCGCGGCGCGCAGCAGACTTTCGATATCTCTGCCGATCTTCAAGAGCTGGCGAATACCGATGTGGCAGTGGTTTGTGCTGGCGCAAAGTCAATCTTAGATATCGGTTTAACACTAGAGTACCTTGAAACTCAAGGTGTACCGGTTGTTGGTTATCAAACAAGTACTCTGCCTGCCTTCTATACTCGTGAGAGTGAGTTTGGTGTTGATTATCAGCTCGACACTCCAGCTCAAATTGCAGCGGCAATGAAGGCGAAGTGGGATATGGATCTTAAGGGCGGCTTAGTGATTGCAAATCCAATTCCAGAAGCGCATCAGCTAGACCGTGCGATGATCGATCAAGTGATTGCTGATGCTGTTGCTGAAATGGACAGCAAAGGTATTTTTGGTAAGGCATCGACGCCATTCCTATTGGCTAAAGTGGCTGAAACCACTAAAGGTGTAAGCTTAGCGGCGAACATCGAGCTTGTATTTAATAACGCAAAACTTGCGGCTAATATTGCGGTTGAATACGCGAAATAGTTCTAGAGTCAAAGTAAATAAAAAGGCACCTTGCGGTGCCTTTTTTATTTAAGCGGTTGTTGACTCTATGCGTGTTTATGTACGCGACTATAGGCGACTAAGTAAGGCGATTAAGTACGCGTTTGTGCATTAAGTTCCAGAGACGACTCAGGAGATAAGTCGTACTTCTCACTGTGGTTGACAATACTGACCACAGCAGAGTCACCGACCACGTTGGTGCTGGTACAGAACATATCTATGATGCGATCGAGAGCAGCAACGAGTGCGATGGCTTCGATTGGCAGTCCCATCTGATGAATAAGTACGCCGATCATCACAATGCCACCGCCAGGAACGCCACCGGCACCGATAGACAGAAGAAATACACTAAAGGCGAGTGCTGGAATTTGTTCCGTGGTGATAGGGTAGCCAAATGCATTGCCGACAAAGAAAGCAGCGACGGTGATGTATATCGCAACGCCACTCATGTTCATGGTTGCCCCCATTGGCACGCCAAAGCCTGCCACGCTGGGTTTAACGCCTAGTTTATCGGTTAGGGTGCGCATGGTGACAGGGATCGTTGCATTTGAGCTTGCCGTCGAGAGAGCAAACAGAAACTGCTCACGTGTTTTACGGCGGAATTCACCTGCAGATATATTGGTTGTCATACCGACTACAACTGGGTAAACCACCAGAGCCCATACTGCTAACAAGCTTAAGATCACCGCCATGTAACTTAACACACTGACAAATGCTGAAGGCTCGAAGGTCGCGCCAAGTTTAACCATTAGTGCAAAGACACCAATTGGCGCAACCTGCATAACCACAGTTATCGCCTTGAGCATGACTTTATTGCCGTACTTGAAGAAAGTGACAATAGGCTTTACATCATCTCCTAATGCCTTAATGATGCCGCCAGTTAACAGTGCCATAAAGATAATCTGTAGCATATTACCGTCTGCAAACGCCTGGAATGGATTGCTTGGAATAATATTAACAATCATATCGATAAAGCTAGGTAGGCTGGTGGAGGTAAGGGCTGCGCCGTCCTCTCCCGTTAGTTGCATACCTTGTCCGGGGGCGATGACTAACGCAAGACCGATGGCCGCGGCAATCGCGATAACCGTATTGACTAGGTACAAGCCAAAAGTTTTACTGCCGAGTCGGCTAAATGATTTTAGGTCTTTAAGCTCGATAATTCCGCTAACGATACTAAAAAAGACCAGCGGCACAACCAGCATCATGATGAGCTGGACAAACATGCTACCCGCACCGGATGCGATATCGACAAGGGTGGTATTGGCAAAACTATTTTCGCCAAAGCCGTATTGGATCAGTGTCCCTAATATGAGGCCGGCAAATAAACCGACGAATATACGGGATGATAATGATTTGAACATAAGTCTGCTGCCTTCAATGATGTTGGTTACTTCCTTCCTTAGAAAAACGCTCCTTGATTGGTATAAAAAGTATTCAACTAAAGAGACGGGGTTCACAAGTCCGACCAAGCTATTTGATGCAGTTTGTCTAAATTACACTCAACCACAAAACTTGTTGTTATCAAGCTGTTAACCTTTTTGTGTGTTTTACCGTATATGTTCCGATGTTTGTTTGCAAGTTTGGCGCTTTGTTGCGCTGGCGCGATTTGGCTTATTTTGTCTAATACGGCTAATGGTGGAGTTTGAATGTCGCTGCGGTTGGGGGGCGGCCATCGCAGATGCACCAACTAACGAGGCATAGGTTTATGCTCGCTGAGAGGCTTGGATTACTGAATCATTAGGTTAAATTATTGTAAAATAACAGGGTGATTAATTAGCGTAATGTCTCTATGATGGTGCTATCTGATCCGAGTGATACCAATGCGTTATGTCTTAAGCTATGTCTTGAGTGATGTCCTTAGCCAAGTAACCAAGTCTAAAGACTATCTGTTGGTTTTGTCTGCAAGAGGGGGAGGGAGTCTCTCTTTACAGGTATTTCTTATTAACCTTCCAAAGGGATTAATCAGTTGTCATGGAAACACAGTTAATTGAAATAAAAGACTTTGTCTCTTTTACCTTAGCGATAATTGCGCTATTTATCGGTAAAAGCATCATCTCTCGATACGAGCTACTTAGAAAGTACAGTATTCCTGAGCCCGTTGTTGGTGGCTTCGCTTGCGCCGCTATCGTGGGTATTCTTTACTATGCTTTCGATATTCAGATCGAGTTTAACCTCGAAGTTCGCGATGTGCTGTTGCTTTACTTCTTTGCGGGAATTGGCTTGAAAGCCGACTTTGCCACTCTATTAAAGGGGGGCAAACCGCTACTTATCCTAATTACGCTGGCGAGTGTGTTTATCTTCCTGCAAAACTTTACTGGTGTGACAATCGCCTCACTGTTCGGCCTAGATCCTAAGGCGGGCTTGATGTCAGGCTCGATTGCACTGATAGGCGGTGTTGGTACCGCGATGGCTTGGACGCCAACCTTTGTTGAAGAGCTGGGTATCGTCAATGCGAGTGAACTGGGTATCGCCTCTAATACCCTAGGGCTTATCTCTGCCTGTGTGATTGGCGGCCCGATTGCTGCGTACTTGATGAAGCGGCATAAGGTTCAGGCTAACCATGATTCTGATCTCGATATTGGTACTAGTCATCAGGCTGGTTCCTCGCATATAAAGGTCGACTACTTTGGCGTGCTGCGAGCTTGGCTATGGTTAAACGTCACCTTGATCATTGGTTACTTTATCGACTTAACCTTGCAAGAGGCTGGGGTTAAGCTGCCGATGTTTGTTGCCTGTTTATTGGCTGGTATTATCATCGGCAATATCGGCAGGGCCATCCTTAATCGCAGAGAGGTCAAAGATAGAGCCTACTTAGATGATGCCTCACAAGGCTTGTCGCTGATTCAAGATATCTGTTTGGGTATGTTCCTGACGATGGCGCTGATGAGCCTTAAGATTTGGGAGCTAGAGGGCAGCTTGCTCTATATCTCTGTGGTGATGGCCGTGCAGGTATTGTTATCGATAGTCTTTACCATCTTTGTGGTATTTAGAATGATGGGGAAAGACTATGAGGCGGCGGTGATCTGTTCAGGCTTTGGCGGCGTGACCTTAGGCTCTACTGCAACGGCGATTGTGAATATGACGGCGGTAACGCAGCAGTACGGTGCGGCTCACAGGGCCTTTATTATCGTACCGCTAGTCTGCGGTTTCTTTATCGATATTATCAATGCGATGATCATTAATTTATTCGTTTATTTTTAAGCTTTAATTTTTTAAGGCTAAATCGCCGGTTACATTGCCAGCGCGGCAGAGAGAAGGGAGCAAATGCTCCCTTTTTACTTAGATGGAAATAGAGTTAAAAAATAGCCTGAACCTTTTTAGCTGTTGCATCGTCTTTAATAAAACAAACTTTGGAGAGCTCTTATCAGCATCCCACAGGCACAGATAGAACTTTGGGTATTAGAAGCACAGGTGGGAAGTCGCGATGCGTTTTCTGCCTTGTGTCAGCACTTTTACCCGGGCGCGATTAGCTTTGGGGTGAAATTATGTGGTGAGCTAGCTGTTGCGAAGATGCGGCTCACAATGCATTGCTCCGCTTATCTAAGACAATTACGCGATTAGAAGATCCTGCGGCGATAAATAGTTGGGTATTTAAACTGGTTCGCTGGCAAGTGTTAGACATGATTAAGCACGAGAGTCGTTATCAAGCATTGCAGCCCAGCGATCTTCAGCCAGTATCTGCTGTCGTTGAAAATGATGAACTGACTCAGGCGATAGCCAACCTGCCACAGGTTGAGGGGCAAGTTATTCATCTTTTTTATCTCGAGGGGTTGAGTTTAAAGGAGATCGCCAAGGTGCTTGAGATCCCACAAGGAACCGTTAAGTCGCGCTTGTTCAGAGCAAGAGAGCGCTTAAAGCAAACATTAGGCTCTGCATTAGAGTAAGTATTAGATCAAGAGTAGGAGTAGAGATTATGGATATCGATAAAAAGATCCGTCAGCAGTTGCTAAAGGAGTCGGAGCAGATAAATAGTCGACTTAAGCGCGACCCAAGCTTATTTGCCATGCTAGGCGATGCTTACAAGGGCCGCTTAGGTGGCTGGTTGATATTAATGAGCATCATTGCCTTTCTATTGAGCTTGCTGATGCTATGGTCGGGCTATCAGTTCTTTTTTGTTGTGGTCAGTCCGGCAGCACTAATCAAGTGGGGCGTGACGCTGCTGTTGGCAAGCATGATGCAAATTGCGATTAAGATGTGGATCTATAATGAGATGAACCGCAACGCGACCGCCCGTGAGATAAAGCGTTTGGAGCTGGCTATTGCCAAGCTTGAGCCTAAGGGGGAGGAGTTATTAGCGCGTGAATAATTCACGCGCTTTTGGCCTAGTGATTACAGCTCATACAGCTTAGTTATGGGGTAATGTTGATTATAAAAGCTCTGTCACGATCTGCTTGAGCAAAAAGGTTTCTCGTTCAATCGACATGCCTTTCTTAGGGCTGTTGGCCATGGTGTGCTCATTGTGGGCGATGGCTTGATGAATATTGATCCAAACTGGGGTCATGCCATTTTGGATCTCATGAGCTTCTAACTTGGTCTCGCCAAGCTCGGCATGAATGTCGCAAACAAAGCAGAATGACTCCATGTGCACCACATCGAAATCATCTTTATACCAAGGGCGAAACTCTTGGTAACGGCCAAACTCAGCGATGATCTCGATATGCTGCGCCCCCGTTTCTTCCTCTAGTTCGCGAATAAGCCCGCTGCGAATATCTTCCCCCTCATCAACGCCACCACCTGGAATGCTGTAATCATGATAACGCTCGGTGTAGAGCATTAAGATCTCTTCGCCTTTAAGAATAATGCCGCGAGCGGCTTGGCGGTGAAAGCTTTTAGCAGTAAGTTCATCTGCGGTAAGGTGAGCAATATCGGCATGAACGGTAGATTTTAACAGACGCATTGATTAGTTCGGCTCGTGTTGATTAATGTGAGTTGGCGCATGATAGATAAAAGATGCTGGATTATACCTTAAATCATAGAGGCGATAGGTTTTGCACGCCCTGATAGGCGGCAATAATGGCACCTATCATCGTTTTTTCCTTTTGCTGCTCAGCGCTTAACTGACCGTTTTGCTGAGCTTTTAATAGGCCTTGCTCAATTCTTTGATAGTGCTTAACACTCTTTTGTAGATAATCCCTATCAAGCTCACGACTCAAATCCCACATGCTAGAGCCTACAGGACTTAGCGGGACTTGACTCGCGGTCGATAGGTGTAAGATCTCGTAGAAGCGCTTGTTCTCTTGCATTAGCTGCTCATCGACTAAGCCTAAACCAAGTTGCTGCATCGCCGTACGCACTTTATAGATGTGATGCACGGGGCAGAGAATAAACTCCAATGAGTGCTGTGGATGGCGGGCCATAATTTGCTGCACCAACTCAATGGTGAGTTCGCCGCCAACCCCTGCGATGATAATGAGCTGACGCTGCTCTTTTGTGGCTAATGCTAGCTTGGCGACATCGAGACAATGTACCTGCCAGTGGCTTTGGTCATGGGCTAAGGCGGTCTGCTTGCTTAGCTCAGCATCAGGATGAAATCGTTGCAGCTTTTGTTTCACTTCATGCATCAAACTTGGCACAACATCAACAAAATGTAGGTTGTCAGCAGCCTTTCGCTTTAGCAGTGCAGCCCCTAATAAGCCATGATCACAGCAGCAATCCCAAATATGATCGTAATGGTCATTAATCATGGTGTTTATGTGCTGCAGGCGCTGGCTAATTTTCAAGTGGATTCTCGGTGACATCAGATAAGGGCGGCTATTTTAGGGGGTAGAGTCAATAGCCGCAAGCTCTAGCGGTTGAACTAGAGCGCGTGTAAGGTGCGAGTCAGGGCACGAGTTTCTAGAGAGTTAGTTACTTGAGCATTAGTGACTTGAGCATTTCGTCATTGGAGACAAGGGTGACAAGCTGAGTTGGTGCTGCTTGTGTAGACAGAGCTTGTGCTGGCTCGGCAGGTACAGAAAGGCCTTGTACAGACAGTGCTTGAGCCAACATGGCACTGGCGACCTTTTCGGCTTCGATAGGGCGGTATTGCTTAAGTGAGCCGATAAACAGAGGCGAGATAAGCTTAGAAAGCAGTTGACCTATATCTTCTAGTGTACGTTTTTCCTTGCGCTCACCTAACAGTAAGCTGGGTTGAAACAGCCATAACCGCTTAGGGTTTGCTGGCTTCTGGCTTTGGTTTAGCCACTCAGCAAGGGCCTCTTGGGTTTCCCCCTTAACACGGTTATAGAAGGTGCTTGATTGACTGTTTGCCCCTAATGCCGTTACCACATAGTTTTTGCTTGCATCACATTTAGCAATAAAGTCGATACAGGCCGTTTTATCAACCGCAATGAAGGCCGCTTGGCTACCGGCTTTTTTAATGGTGGTACCCAAGCAGCAAAAGGCGTGTTCGATTGCAAAGGGGAGTTCAAGAGAGGGAAGTTCACTGAGTTGACACGAGATAAAGCTGACCTGCGTGTCATGTAGGTTACGGTAGTGGGGTTGGTTTCTGCCAAGCACGAGAATATTCTTATATTGCCCCGAGTCGATTAATTTCTGTAGCAGTAGTTGTCCAATCAGTCCTGTAGCACCAATGATAGCAGCGTTCATTTCAGTCTTAGTTTACGGTATCAATGATGTCAGTTTAGAGAGTGTGTCCAAGGAAGCAAATACTATTTGTTTGCTAAATAGCAGGAAAATATAAAGGCCTGCTGGGCAGGCCTTTATATGCAAGTTCGATCTGTTAGTTATACAAGAGTGAGTTACTTGTGCTGCGCCGTGAGTTTAGCGATTTCAACTATGGTCTCTGTCGCTTTTACCATGGACTCGACACATACATACTCATGCTTACCGTGGAAGTTATGCCCGCCAGTAAATAGGTTAGGGCATGGCAGTCCCATATAGGACAAGCGCGAGCCATCGGTACCACCACGTATAGGCTTAATTATTGGCTCAATACTTAAGTTCTGCATCGCTTGTTTGGCGATGTCGATAATATGCGGATGCGGCAAGACTTGCTGCTTCATATTCAAGTAAGAGTCTTGAACATCTATGGTTAACTGACCGATAGACAGCTCTGCATTATATTTTTCAACTAACTCGGTTAGCCATTGCTTTCTCTTCTCGAAAAGCTCTAGGTCGAAATCACGAATGATATAGGTCAGCGTCGCCTTTTCGGTAACGCCTTCCATACCGAGTAGGTGAAAGAAACCCTCATAGTCGCGGCTATGCTCTGGGGTGTCTTTTAGCGGCATCTTAGCGTGGAATCGCGCCGCGATGGTTTGGGCGTTAACCATCACGCCATAGGCGGTGCCAGGGTGACAGTTGTTACCCGTTGCGGTGATCACCGCGGTTGCTGCGTTAAAGTTTTCATACTCAAGTTCACCGACTTGACCACCGTCAATGGTGTAGGCCCACTGAGCACCAAAGCTTTCGACGTCAAAATGGTCGGCGCCGCGGCCAATCTCTTCATCAGGCGTGAAGCAAAGTCGAATTCTGCCGTGAGGGATCTCTGGGTGAGTGATTAGATGATGCAGTGCACTGATAATCTCGGCGATACCCGCTTTATCGTCCCCGCCTAACAGGGTGCTGCCGTCAGTGGTGATAAGCGTTTGACCAACATACTGGTTTAGGCTGCTAAATTGTTTTGGTGATAACACCTCTTCTAGGCCTAACTGAATATCTTCGCCATCATAGTTTTCAATGACTTGAGGAGAGACATTTTCTCCGCTGTAGTCCGGAGCCGTGTCTAAATGAGCGATAAAGCCGATGCATGGTACGCCCTCTACATTGGCAGGTACCGTTGCGGTTAAATAACCCTTATCTGAGAGTTGCACATCCTCAAATCCTAGGCTGACAAGCTCTTTACGTAAATGCTGAGCAAATACAAATTGGCTATGAGTGCTAGGTACATTCTGGCTTTGGCCGTCAGATTGAGTGTTAAAACTGACGTAACTTAAAAATCGCTCGAGTAGCTGCTGCTTCATAATCATAGTTTCTAAAATAGCAAAAAGTGTTTTGAGTCTAACAAGGCAAAACTGGAATTCATTAGACATCGATCAAGTTTTTCTCAATAGATGAATAATTAGTCAGGTTAGTCTAGATAGAAATATCAGTGAGTATGGCGCTATCACCTTGCCTAAGGTTTGGTTATATTAGGCAATAGATTTGTTGTCTAAGAGATAGAGTTAAATGGATATCGGTTGGTTACAGTTAAGCTTATTTATGCTGGTGCTATCGGTACCTATGGCGATAGGGCGATATTTTCAATTAGGTCTTAGCCGTGATATGACCTGGGCAGTTGTGCGCATGACGGCGCAGCTGATTTTGGTGGGGCTCTATCTACAATACCTCTTTTTACTCGATAATATCTGGGTAAACCTTGCTTGGTTGCTGGTGATGTTACTGGTTGGCTCGAGCGCGATTATTAGTAAGGCGAAACTACCTAAGAGGTTACTCTATCTACCAGTGTTCTCTGGCCTAGCCTTAGGCATGTTTCCGGTGCTGTGGCTGATGATTGTCTATCTGTTGTCACCCGAGCCACTGTATACCGCGCAATACTTAATTCCCACAGCAGGCATGCTGCTTGGTAATTGTTTGAGCGGCAACATTATCGCATTACAGCGACTATTTGGTGCCTTTAATGATAGAAAGCAGGAGTACCAAGGCTCGCTAGCACTGGGAGCATCGCCGAGTCAGGCGAGTCTGCCATTTGTGCAGACGGCGATGCAGCAATCCTTTGCGCCCATTTTGGCATCGATGGCGACAATGGGACTGGTTACCTTGCCTGGAATGATGACGGGACAGATTTTGGGGGGCATAGATCCACTGATCGCCATTAAGTATCAGCTGGTGATCTCGGTGGCGATTTTCGTCACCCTGTCGGTTTCAGTCTCGCTCACATTAGTACTCAGTATTCGTTCGACAATTACAGCTTCAGGACGCGTACGAGTCAGCCTGTGACCTTGAATAAGTAACAAAAATAAAAATGGCCACACAGCAGATGCTAGCAGCCATTTTTTATTGGAAGATTATTTGTTGAGAAAAGCTGACGTGCTTAGAGCACAAGTTCCATATCCAGCTCAATATCGGTACAACCTTTCTTACAGCAGATCCCAGAAACGCTGTCTTCTTGACCTTTTACCGGCAATTTCATCTCAAGTGCTTGATTGCACACAGGGCAGAGAACAGTGTTACCTTTAAACACTCTTTTGATCAGGTTTTTTTGTTCATTAAAAGATTTTGCTGTGGTGTCATTGATCACCGAGAAATCCATTTTTGCCATAAATAATTTTTGCCTTTGAATTTGCTAATCACAATATTGATTGTGGCTTTTTGAGTCTTAATCTATCCCGCAGTATATCTAGGCTTTGAGCGGTAATAAAGCCTTATACCAATCAGTATCAGAAGTTGATCTACTCAGAGCGTTTTTTGGCAAACTAATGCAAGGCGAATAGCTGAGCAAAATTAACCAGCCAAACATGCTCCAGATTGGCGAGTTTTAGCGATTCTGATGCTGTGTTAACGAGCTTAACCTTAGTTCAACGATATTGAGAAGCGTAAACTCTCTGAGTATACTAGCCCACTCTTTCCCCCTCGAATTAGAGTTAACCAAATGAGTGATGACAAGCAACCCAGTGAGTTAGACAAGGCTCCTGATGAGGTGAAACTGGCAGTTGACCTTATTTATTTGCTAGAGAGTCATCAAATAGAGCCAAGTGTTGCCTTAGCAGCCCTTGAGATAGTTAAAACAGATCTACAAGCAAAGCTTGCATAAGTAAGCAAATTTTGGATAGGTGAGTTAGCCCAGTTTTCTAAATATTGGTGGCTGACTTTGATAGACTGGTAATGATAGACAGGTAATTTTTTGATGAACACCGGCATGACCATTTCGTTACTCGATCTTGTAGCGCCTTTTTGCTTTATTTCTAGTTGGGTTGGCTATACCTATTTTGCTAAACACAAAGCGAAAAATACCAACTGTATTGCTCGATGCTTGCATCAACATCGCATTCATTGGATGTATGAACTATTAGGTCGAGAGGTACGAGTCAGTGATGCTGCGCTGTTGGCAAACCTTGAACGTAATATCGCTTTTTTTGCATCGACAACCATGCTGGTGCTTGCGGGTGTGTTAACCCTGTTTGCTCAAGTCGAGCGTTTAGAGGCGGTGATCGCAACGATCCCATTTGCCGCATCTCCCAACCATGCCTTGGTGCAACTTAAACTCGGTATGTTGACCTTCGTCTTTGTGATGGCGTTCTTCCAGTTCACCTGGTCGATGCGTCAATATGGCTTCTTAAATGTGATGGTGGGGGCCGCTCCTGTCGATAAGACAGGCTCTAATGAAAATCTACGCCGTTATGCCAGGCAGATGGCTGTAATACAAGATCAGGCGACCCACTCCTATAACTACGGTCTACGTTCTTACTACTTTTCAATGGCAGCACTGTGCTGGTTTATTCATCCGTTAGCCTTGATCTCCGCCAGTATTTTCGTGGTATATACACTCTATCGCCGCGAATTTAAGTCAAAAGCGGTGATGGCGATTACCGAGGGCCAAGAGCTATTACAACTTGAGCGTGATGAAAGAGCTAGGCTTACTAAATCCACATAAGCTAAAGCTATAGAAGCCAAGTCTACAGAAGAGAGCCTGACCAACTAGTCCACAAGATTATTCAATTGTTCGGTGAGGCCCTTAGCTATAGCTCCAAGATACATTAGCTCCAAAATACATTAGCTCCATAATGCGCTAGCTTCTTGCATTTGGCTTTCTCATTGACGGGGAATCGTATAGTATTGCGCGCTGTTTTTTATCAGGGTGAAGGTAAGAGTTTTGCATACTATTGAGCAGTTAACATCGGGACAGTTAAAAGGGATTACACGGCTACAACTCTCAAAAGGGCTGACAACATTTCCTGAAGAGATATTTGAGCTTGCCGACACGCTAGAAATACTCGACCTATCAGATAATCAACTCACTCACTTACCCGATGACTTTGCGCGTTTGCATCAGTTAAAAATTCTTTTTTTAACCAATAACTGTTTTGAAACTGTTCCTTCGGTATTGGCTTCATGCCCTAAGCTTGAAATGATCAGTTTCAAATCGAACAAGTTAACACTACTGCCTGAAAAAGCACTCCCAGATAATACCCGCTGGCTTATCTTAACCGATAATCATCTCGAGTCTTTGCCTGAGGATATGGGACGTCTGCATCGCCTGCAAAAATTAGCTCTAGCAGGCAATAAGCTCACTTGCTTACCTGAGAGCATGGCTAAATGCACCAAGCTAGAGTTGGCTCGCTTATCGGCTAATGCCTTTAAGGTGTTGCCAGATTGGTTATTTCAATTACCTCTCCTGAGCTGGTTAGCGCTTGATGGTAGCCCATTCATACCACAGCAAGAGTTAGCCGATAAAGGGGTTATAAATGTTGCCTCAATGCCCAGTGTAAGCCTTGACGATCTCGCATTGATACAGGTGATAGGCCAAGGTGCATCGGGTGTGATTTACCGAGCCAAATGGCTTAAGCAACCTGTTGAATTGACCGGGACGCCCCTCGATATTGCCGTTAAAATATTTAAAGGGGAGGTCACAAGCGACGGTTACCCCAAAGATGAGCTGGCTAATTGTTTACAGGCAGGGCAGCATGGCAATCTGATAAAGGTCATCGCTCAGCTTAATCAGGCCGATAAATCTGGGCTTGTCATGGAGCTTATTCCAAGTCATTTCCAAAATTTAGGTCTGCCCCCCTCACTAGATACTTGTACTCGAGATACCTTTAGTGATGGATCTCAGTTTGAGTTGCAAACGATATTAAATATCTTGAAACAGATGGCGTCGGGACTGACTCATCTACACCAAAATCGAGTCAGTCATGGCGATATCTACGCTCATAACACCATGTACAATAGCAATGCTGAGATCCTATTTGGCGACTTTGGCGCGGCAACGAATTTAAGCCAACTGCCTTTACTGCAAAGAGAGGCGATGGAGGCAATAGAGGTTCGCGCCTTGGGTTGCCTTATAGAGGACTTAGTCGAGCATTGTTTACAAAATCCAACAGAAGTAAGCCAAACGGTTCTTGCCAAGTTGCTTAAGTTAAAACAGGCATGTTTGCAGCCGAACTTAGGGTTACGTCCGAGCTTTACAGAGGTTGAAGAACAGCTGTTGCAATTGATGGAGCAGCTAGAGACAGAATTATGCCAAAGCGTTTAGCCGCTTAGTATTAAAGATAAAAAACGCCGTCAATTGACGGCGTTTTTTATCAAGCCTGTTCATCCTACAGATCCCTTTCATCTGTCACTTGTTACTCTTTCCTTGGTTTGTGCTGGTTACTGCTTCTTGGTGCATGGCTGCGAGGTGCTTGGTTTCTCGCTGGCTTAGCTGTATGGCCTTGATGCTTAGCTCTGTTGTCATAGCTTTTATTGGTTTTAGGCTGTGAGCTTCTTACAAAGTGCTGCTGATGGCTGTTATTTCGCTGATGGTTTTTTACCCGCTCATGGCTGTTATTGTGTAGAGGGCTGTTTCCACGAATCTGACTCTTAATCTGCTCATGACTTTTGACTCGCTCATGACTGTTAATGCGCTCAGGGCTGTTCCCACGGATCTGACTCTTAAGCCGATCATGACTTTTGACTCGCTCAGGGCTGTTTATCCGCTTATGGCTGTTCATCTTGTGGTTAACATGCTTGCCAGAGTTATGGCGCAATGCTTTGCTTTGGGCGCGACTTGGGTAATGGCTGTTATATTTGTGGCGTAATGCATTGTTGCTGTAAGCCACGCCGCGCCTATGTTGCGGCTTGTGGGCCCAGCGCTTGGCGCCGTGACTGGTGACGATACGGCCGTGATGACGATATCGATGTGAGTTATGGTGATGCACCACTACCACATGACGCTTGTGCCAATGGAATGCACTGAAGTAATAGTTAAAACTGATGTGCACCCCAGCTCGCCAATAAAAGTGACCGTAACTGGGTCTGACATAGCCAGGGTAAACCGCCCAATAGATTGGTGGGTAGTTATACCAGCGCCAATATCCGTAAACCGTTCTCGGGTCGTAGTAGGGCACATAGACAATCTCTTTTCTCACCGGCTCGATAATGATCTGATCACTGATCCGAGTGACCTGCATATTGTCCATCTGCTCTAGACTATTGGCATTATCCGCCTCTTGTCTCAGTGTTTGAATGCTCGCTAATACTTGGGCTTCATCTTGCAAGAAGGCATCACCGAGAGATTGAGTCCAGTTGAGATCTTCACTGAGCTTTTGCAGTACATTCGGAAAGGCAATAAGCGCCACCACACTGGGATCCCAGTCTTTATCTTGCGCCTTGTCGATCTGCTTTTGTGTACTTAGATTATTATGCTCAACTTGCCATCGGTGAGCCTGCACCACTTCCAGTGGGTAGGTTGAGGCAATGAGGATATGGGTGAGTAAGCTATCGGGATAGAGCGCAATAGGTGCAAGCATCTGCGCCAGTTGCCCCTCAGTGTATTGAGAGTACTCGTGTTCTTGTGCCTTGACTGTGTTGGCTGACATCATCAAAGGCATTGCGATAGCAAGTGTGATGATCAATGACCAACACCATCTGTTGAATCTGTTCATATGCTCTCCTTATCGGTTAGCACCAGTATAAGAAAGCCAAGATGAACAGAAGCTGACAGCTAAAAAATCACTGAGATTAGGGCTTGAAGGAGATTAGGACTTGAATCGCAGTTCGAACTTAGCGCCATCAAGGGCTGTTGAGCGGCTAACGATGAGTTGTCCTTGATAACTGTCGACTAAGTCACGCACAATCGCCAGACCGATGCCGTGGCCCTGTTGATAAGAGTCGGCGCGAATACCCCGTTCAAATATTTGTGCGTGCAGCGCCTCGTCGATGCCTTTACCGTCATCTTCGATACTGATAACTAAATATGAGTCGACAGATTTAACGGTTAATAACACTTTGCTCACTGCGGCCTTACAGGCATTATCCAGCAGGTTACCTAAGATCTCGGTTAAATCACTGGCGTCCCCTTTAAAGATGGCGCTTCTGTCGACATCTTCGGTGATCGCTATCGGTGGCTGGCAGTAAATTTTTGGCAGGTTGCGCACCAGCTTGTCTGAAACATCCACCACCTCAACGCCTAAGTGCCAGGCTGACCCCGCCGCCGATTGCGCTCGTTTGAGCTGGTGGCCGATAATACGGTTGATTTGGCTTACCTGCTCAAATGATTGTGGGCTTAAATCCTTTTGGCTTTGAATGACCGCCAGCGGCGTTTTCAGGCTATGGGCCAAGTCTGCTAAGGCATTACGATAACGCTTACGTTGGTTTTGCTCGGTATTGAGTAAGGTGTTGAGCTGCTTGGCAACGGCACTCAGCTCGGTAGGGTAGTTTCCCTCTAACTGGTCGGCTTTACCGTTTTCAATCGCGGCTAATTCACTCTGTAAACGAGTGAGGGGTTTGAGTGTCCACCATAGCCATAATATTTGAATCGTTAGCAGGGCGGCCATCAAGATCAATAGCCAGCGCCAAAGTTGCTGATTAAACTCATTCACTTGGAGCAGATAGTCACTCTGATCTTTAATGATATAAACCGTGACAGGAAAGCGCGTGATCTGCTCGTTGCCTTGGTCATCGACATGCTGGGTTTCGAAACTCGCGCTAAAGCCATAAACCAAATGAGGTTCGTCGTTAAGAATTATCTCACTGAACTGACCTTGGCCTTTTTCTGGTTGTGGAAAGGCCGGATCAGTATGAACCGCGGTAGTGATTGCCGAAGTGAGGTCGATGCCAAGCAATGAGTTGGAGCGCCAAGCCACTTTTCGTCCATCATTGACTTGCGCATTATCAGGCACTTCGTCCTCGACTGGTTTTGCGGTAGTCGCTTCTACAAACTTAGCATCGAAGCTACTAGCTTGATGAGGTTCACCGCTGACGCTTGGCGTAGTCAGAGGTTGAAGTTGTGATTGAGTCGCGGGAACGGTGATTAAGGCGTATAGACCAGACTGGATCACATTGAACTGATTTTCTAATAATGCCTCAGGCATAAACAGTTGCTGATTATCGACCTCGGTAACCGCCAAGATAGAGTAGACGTAGGCTTTCAGCTCTTTGACCGAGGCACTCTTGACCTGCAGTTTAAAGGCATCGTTAAGGGTTAAGCCAACGATGGGAATTAAGACTAAGATTAGCAGCATGGCGCTGACGATAAGACGCGCCTTTAAAGAGTGCATAAGAGTGGGCAAGCGCTTAAGGTTTACCATTGGTTTACTTTTTAGCGCCGTCATTAAGTGACACAAGACGATAACCTTGACCTCTAAGGGTTTCAATCAGGCCTAGCTGATTATCGGGGTCGAGTTTTTTACGTAATCGCCTGATAAACACCTCGATCACGTTAGAATCCAAATCAAAATCTTGATCATAGATGTGCTCAGTCAGTACGGTTTTCGATTTTACCTCACCGATATGCAGCATGAAGTATTCAAATAACTTGTATTCAGAGCCACTCAAGGTGATGGTCTCGCCGGACTTGGTGATCTCTAAACTGCTGGTATTTAGACTAAAAGGGCCATTAGTGATAATCGGGCTGGCTTTACCCGCTGAGCGACGGATAAGGGCTTTTAAGCGCGCGACTAACTCTTCAGGATGAAAGGGTTTGGTGAGGTAATCATCGGCACCCGCATCCAAGCCTTCGACCTTATCTTGCCAGCTATCACGGGCGGTCAAAATGAGAATAGGAAAGCCGATATCTAGGCTTCTAAGCTCTTTAATGAGGGAGATGCCATCAAGCTTAGGTAAGCCAACATCGATAATGGCCGCATCATAATTATATTCGCGGCCTTGGAATAGGCCTATCTCGCCGTCATCGGCGGTGTCGACGGTATAATTCGCCTCGATAAGGTGTTGTTTAAGATTCGATTGCAGCTCTAAATCATCTTCAACTAATAACAATCTCATGGTCTGGGTCCTTATTGTTCGGCTCGATATTAAAGCGTTGCAAGCAATAGCCTAAAGCTAGTTGCGAGAAACGCGGCCTGTTTTGGCATCGACATTGACATAAAAAACCACACCGTCACTCGATAGTAGCTTTACCCTATAACCTGGATTGCCATTGACCCGGCTGGACTGAACCTTCAGCACCTTGCCGCGATACTGCCTTTTTGCTAACTGTACAGCTTGCTCTTTGCTGCGAACCTTTAATTTCTGCTGCTTATTATTGCTAGCCGCCATCGAGACAGACACCATAGATGTGACTGCCTGCACCGCGCTAGCTGCTGCAGGCTTTGCGGCTAATAGTGAGAGCGAGAACAATACGATAAATAAAGCAGTTTTCATTAAAGGTACCAAAGGGTTGAGATACAGCCAGTTTAAAAGATCCTATTCGATTAGTCATTATCTTGCCTATGTTAAACCAAGGTCTAGACCAGCATAAGGCTAGAACTATCCTGTCTATGCCAAGTTCGGGTATAGGTATACATAAGGTTAGATGAACACTGGCTGAATGTGGCTGGTTGTGAGCTTCCTGCTCACAGATGACTTCAAGTTAGACTGCGTCTAACAACTAGGCTTTGAAGCAATCAAGCTACGCTTGATAAACGTCGTGGCGCTTCGCCCCTTTCTGTAGTAAAGAGTCGAGCCAAGGGGGAAAGCGCTTGTCCCCGCTATTGATTTCATAAGAGTAAACCCTCAGCGCCCCGACGAAGTTACATGCATTGGACACGGGCCTCATACTCCAACAAAAATCGCCTAACGGCTCAGATGGGACATCCATGTCCCCCGAGCCTGAACCATCATCCATGATGGCTCTGCGGCATTTTTATCTGCGTATTTCGGCAACTTCGATGGGGAATTGGTGTTTTCTGTAGGCCAGCGGGAATTATCTAGCTTTATGGTTAAAGATTAAAGATTAAAGATTAAAGAAGCTTCTAACTCGCTTTTGGACTCTAAAGTTTGTAGGAGCTTGCTTCTCTGCTGCATCAAAAGTCACATCAATGAAACCTCGATTGATAGCAAAGTCCTAAACGACTTGAAATACCTTTAGGTTGAGAGTTACATCCAACAGAAGTGGTTCCAATGGCCTGCGGTCAGCGCATGTGCAGACACTTCTTAGGCACGCTGCAAGCGCATCTGACCTTCATGGCCTTAAGCGTTCCATACGCTTTGAAGGCATTTCCCATATCCCTATGGGTCAGTGGAGGAAATGCCATATTCAGTAGGGAACTGAATTTGCCCTGACCGCTCAACGAAAACAAACAACATCCATGTTTAAACGCCAGTTCAACATCCATGCCTCTCGCTCGAGAGCTTGATAACTTCGTTTTCTCTCACCCTGTTTCCGACGGGCTAAGCCGTATCTATACCGAATTAGAAAAGCACAATCTTTGGCTTTGGGCGTTATGATTAAAGCGTTAGCTCATTAGTGGACAAATATGCGTTAGTGCAAAGGGTCTAAAGGTAGGCCGTAGAATTAGGAAATTTATGGTAACAAAAGTTTACACTGACCCCACATATCTTTGATCCCACATATCTTACCGCATGACTTTCAACGATTTTATCGGTTGATAAATTGAAGTCAAATTCAGCGCTCGATGCGTAGCATTGCTATCTTGAATTATTTGTAATCACCTCTAATATTATTCAGGTCTAAAAAATAAATTACCATAGGATTATCTATTAATGAAACCAACTTATTTTTTAATACCAATTTTAATGTCCGCCTCTTTTGCTTCAAATGCAGTAACATGCGTGAACTACAGTAAGATAACCTCCATCCTGATCCCTAATTCTAATAGGACAGAAATACGGATTAAGACCCAAAGTATTAACTTGGATCAATCTGCTTATAACAATGGAAGAATTCAAATGTAGCAAGGAAGTTCATATCAAAGGTGGAAACACAAGCGAGATATATTACTAATGGCTTTTTCATTAAACAAAAGAATCAGGATTGACAGTCAGGATGATAATTGCATGGGAAATGATGATGAGTTTCATATAGTAGTGGGATCAAAATGAAAAATACTATTGGAATAATATTATTTTCTTTTTTTTTACTGTTCAGTGACCTATCCGTAGGGGCACCATTCGATGTGAATAGAGTTTACAGGTTTGATAGCCGCCCACCAGAAGAGATATTTAAAAAGGGATTTAAGAGTTGGGGGGATAACATGGATTTACTGGCTCATATTTCAGGCGATTCATGTGCAGGACCGAGAGAAGCGAGAGACTCAGGCTTTATATCTACAGGAGCAAATGAAGATGGTGTTATTAGTGCAGCAGAAGCCAAGATTGAATTTTTATCACAAAATATGACTAAAGAAGAGAAAAAAAATTAAAAATCTATGTTTATGTGATTGAGCCAGATTCTCGTTTTTATCCTGCAGTTGAATCATTACAGTATTATGCTCTACATAATCCTACTTATATCCCTCCCATCTTAGATGGATCAGGCCCAGACTTAATTCAAGAGTATGTTATACCTACATCTATAAATAACTATCAGATTCAAGAGGTATATGAAATCACCTTGGATCCTAATGACCACCCTATAATTTCAGGATCATACTCAAATCCTGAATTTGTGCCCTTTCTTACTTCTGCGAATGAAATGCCATTTACCATTGAAAGTCATCATGATTCAAATTCTGATGATACCTTTATATGTATGATGTCATCGCTTCCTATCGGAGGTAGACAAGAAGATATTGATCGTCAAATAGCACTTTCTGTACTTTATTTTGGGCATTAGAAATTTTACGTTTTGTTTCGATTACCCCTTGATGGAGGGGATTGTTGCAAATAATCTGAGTTGGTAAATAAGCCCTACTATTGCCCCAATCTTATTGAAAAACGACCTCTATATTGAATAAGCGATTCATAAAGGCAGATCTCTCCCGTACTACGTATCCGCCCCATGAACCCACGGGTCGATATTATTAGTGTTTGAAGTTCCAAGGCAGCAGTGCATCGATATCTGGCTCGGCTTTCGCCAACTCTTTCATGCACTTGGCGCTCTGCTTTTTCTATCTTTAAAATGCTTTTTGACCAACTTATAAAGTAAGAAATAAAAACAGAACTCAAGCGATAAAATCACCATGTTTCATTATGGCTGTTCATATATACAGCAAATAAAACTAATCCAAAATCTCGTTAAAACGATATGAATGAGCTTTTACTCTGAATGATAATTGGGCATTTTCAATTTAGAAATCGAATCACCATGGCTAAATGAAGGCACCAATTACCCGGTGTAGATACGGCTGCGGGCTTCGGTTTCAGGGCCGCTCTATGGCATCCATTTCCACCGCGGCATTTGTGAATCCATTCACATCAGATGTCATCGCAGAGCGTATAGGGACCTTTTCTTTCATAAAGCAGTACAGCGTCTCGCAGCAGTGTCTGCACATATGTCGTTCCTTCACATCTGACCCATAGGGATTTGGGAAATGTCATTATGATATTGGGAACATCATTGACCATGTGATCACGACATTCGGACATCCTGTCCAGCACCCGCTGCAGGCGATTGATAGCTATGAAGCTAAAACACAGAACTCGCGTCCATGTAGCAACTGAACCGATAGAAAATGTAACCAGTCTTCATTCGAAGGCTAACTTATCTTGGCCGAGTGTGAGCTGGAAGCTCACGACCTTTATCAAACGAAGTTTGATTGCTTAGCTCTCGGGTGTGGGCGAAGCGCCTCGACTTTGGTCAAACGTAGCCTGATGCTTTAAATCTCAGATATGGATGAAGCGCATCCGCTTCATAACGTTCAGCTTGTGTTCACACTCAATGGACTCTAATGGCCTCATTAAGCAAGAACTTCGAGGTGAAAATGAACACAAAACAAAATCATAAGACCCAAATTTGTAATCAAAATCCCATTATGGCGCGACTAGCTCAATTCGCACTGCTGATGCTGCCAATGACAGTAATACAGCCTGCGAGTGCCAGCTCGGATATGAGTCTGCCTTCGCAGCCGCAAAGCATCTCAGTTACGCAAACGGTTACTAGCGATGAGCAAAGTGCGCAAACGGCTCAATACGGCAATACTTTATCTGAGCTGCAAATAAGTCAGCTCGATGCACAAAGAGTGAAGCAAGCAGAGCAACAGGCAAGCTTTGAGGAGAAAGGCGAGGCTAGAACTATCCGTGAGCCACTTACTCGAGAAAAACTGACCCGTGAGCAAATAGTCCAAGCCCATATCGATAAGGCGACGCAGGGCAATCTTGACTTAGCAAAGAGTGGTTCGTCTAAGCAATTTGCCAACGGCATCTACCGCGATTTTTATATTTACGATGCCTATAGCCGTCTGTTTGTCGACAACGATTATGATGGCTTCTATCAGACCTTTAGCGTGACCTTCGATGCCGATGTACAAGGGTATTATGTTAATGAACGAGCAGACGTGTTTGCCGAGCTTTACTTGAGCCGTAATGGTGGACCATGGGAGCATTACTACACCACAGATATCTTTAGCATTTATGGCAATGCTACCGATGATGACTTTGAAGTATTAACCACGCTGGATTATGGTTACCCGACCGATCACTACGATGTGCTAATCGATCTCTATGAGGTGGGTTATGGCGATATTGTGGCAACGGTGAGCTCCTACGATTTTGACAGTCTTTATGCGCTGCCGCTGGAGAGCAGCGACAGAGATGATATCTATATTGATGAGGATTATCATGGCGCTAGCCTGTCACTGGGTTTGCTATTGTTGCTGTTTAGCTTACTCGCCCTAAGAAGGTTCAAGAGCGATCCAACCAAAAGCTAGCATTGATATCTTAATTCGGGCCGTTAAAATGTTGAGCAAAGATTGTACTCGCTAGCAACAATCAGTTGCCGGTCAGACAGCAGCAGGGAGCGAAAACATGGAGCAAGTGGCGGATATCAATGAACAGTATGCAAGCCAGTGCATCGTAAAGGAAAAGCGCTATACGACACACAAGAGTGAGGTTGAAATTGTTGGTAATAGCGCCGATACCGTGCTCTGGTTGTGGGAGCATTTGGTGCCCGTATCGGGTCAGTGCCAAACATTACAGGGTGAAGTGATTCGCGTGCTAGAGTTACTGGCTTGGGAAGCGCAGGCTAACGGTAACCTTAATTGGGATGCTAGTTTCGATGCGATGTTAGTGTTCTTAAGAAGGGCTTTCCTGTCATCGGATTACCCATTAGCAAAAACCTTCTCTATTGAGACTAGGCTATCTATAGAGGCTGATATTAACCGCCTCGCTCATTTTGTATTACCAACAGAACTCGACAGTCGTATTTACAGTGACGAGCTGCCCTATATTAAAGATGACTTGTATGATCGTCTGGCGGGTCACCTTGTGAGTTATTGCCACCATCATCGTACTTTATTGCCGCTCACTTTCGATTGATAAAAAAATGCAGCCTAGGCTGCATTTTTTATTGGTGCTATATCATCAAGCTACGCGTTAGAACTGATAGTTCACGCTCACGTTGAAGTAGCGACCCGGCTGGGTAAAGTCTTCTTTTTCTAGATCCATGCTAGCACCTAGTAAGAATACTGATTGACCTGCGACATCGGCATAATCGATATATTCCTTGTCAAACAAGTTATATACGCCAGCTCTTAACTTCCAGTTATCGTCAATGCGTAAGCCAAAGGTAAGATCCATTACCGCATAACCAGCAGTACCGTATACCTCATTAAACTTCTCTTTAGGGATGCAGATGCCCATGGCACAGATATCTTCTTCGGCTAGCTCGATATCATTGGTACGGTTCATATCATCCGCCCAGCGTACGACTGCGCCAAAATCGGCTTCCATATCGGCAATGTCGGTATACCAGTTAACACCTGCGGTTCCCTTGAGTGGACTGACACTGTTTAGGTAATCGCCGTTTTCATCTTCACCGTAGGTGTAAGAGATGTTACCCCATAGCTCAACGCTATCAGTTAGCCAATGATTGACCTGAGCTTCTGCGCCGTATAAGGTCACTTCATCGCGGTTGTAGTACTGGTACTTAAACTCCATAGGCTCCATCACTGGCGGGAAGCCTGGAATAAATACTGGCGGTTTGAAGCTAACATACTGCCAGTCAATATAGTCTTTTGCCAGAGTATAGAAGGCGGTTAGCTCATAGTTGGTGTCACTGTGATTGCCGCGAACGCCGACTTCCCAAGTATGAGATTGCTCAGACTCTAAGTCATAGTTAGCCTGAATAATCACATCAGTCATCGAGCCCGCATCGACTTCCAACTCACCCCATTTTTGATCTGGGGTTGGCATCTTGTAGCCATAGGCGTACTGACCATAGACGCTAACAGAATCTGATAATTGGTAGACTAGGCCCAGTTTAGGCGACCAGAAGTTGTCACTCATTGTCTGGAAATCTGCAGCATCTTTACCTGCGTCAACGGCTTGCTGTTGATCTGGAGAGTTGCGGAAATAGTCATAACGTAGACCCGCAATTAGATTCAAGTCGCCATCAAGCAGAGTGACATCATCCTGTATAAAAATACCTAGGCGTTGACTGTCGGTCGTGGCAAAGGTGAATGGGGTCGTCGTTTCGCCTGTAGCGGTATCATTGACTTCGCGATGACGTGACATAGTAGAAAACTCATAGTCCAGACCATAGGTGATCTGATGACCATAGCTGTCACCGCCTACATACTTGCTGAAGGTGCTGTTGATACCGATGCGTTGATCTTCAAAGCTGTAATCACGGATTTCACTTAAGCTGCTTGCTGTTCCAGCTTTATCCCACTCAAAATAGTCCCTATGCTCTAACTGCTCAGTTTGGCCAAAATAGGCTGTCACCGTTAAGGTGTCATGCATTTGGGTTGGCTTGTTTGAGACTAACTGCAGGGCACCATTAATGACTTGAGTGTCGCGGTCAGTATCGACATTTTCCTCAATAACATTGTCTTTATCAAATTCGTAGTCCCAGCGCTTAAGGGTCTGCTCTAGATAGTCTAGGGTCAGCTGAACTGAGGTGTATTCGTTGAAATGGTATTTGCTCTTAAACAGCACGCTGTCTTGCACTAGATCACTGTCTGGCTGAGTGTCATAAAAATTAGGCAGCTCTTCACCTTTACGGTGCTGGTAGGTCAGCAGATTTTCAAAGCCGCCGTAGGCTGCAGCACTGGTAAAGCCGGCTGCGTATTCGTTGTTAATGCCCGCATAGCCAGCATTAACCGACATATAATAGTCATCGCCCATTAGGTAGTCGCTGGCGTCTTTGGTGCGCATTACAACAACGCCGCCCAAGGCATCTGAGCCATACATGGTTGAGGCTGCAGCTTTAACGACTTCAACTTGCTTTAGGCTTTGCACTTCGGTAAGACCGCGGCCAGTACCTTCTGCGCCAGGGCCTAGTGGTGATGCATACTGGTTATTAACGCGTACGCCGTCTTTGACCATCATTACACGATTGCCACCGATACCACGAATAGTCACAGTGGTCGGCTTGCCTGCGCCGCCTTTAACGCCGATGGCAGACTCATTTCTAAACAAACTACCAAAGTCATTACTCATGCTTTTTTCAATAGCTTCTTCATCAATGACCACAATCGAGCCAGCAACCTGTTCAATTTCCTGCTCCATACGCGAACCTGAAATAACGATTACCTCGTGCTTTTGTGCACTGGCCTGTTGGTTTGATTGAGTCTCTACCGTGGCTTCTTGAGCCTGAGCATTGAGCGCTGTACTTACTGCTATAGCCAGTACACTAACTTTGAGCTTATTCATGACGCACCTTAACTTTAACCAAATGAGAATTATTCTCTTTTTTAAACGCGCGTTATCTTATACTCTAATTTGGGTAGGGTCTCGCTTGAATTGAGTGAATTTACAGGCTTTACATAACAAAAAAACAAATCTTGAAAGTGGATCACATTTATCTTTTCTGTCGGAAAAACAGATGCCTACTAATTCGTCTTGCTGTCATTTGTTGTTAACAAATGTAGTTTGCGTGATACATTTTCTGGCGGATAATTTTATTGTAAATCCCTCCTGATTTTTATCGCTAATTTAGTGTTAGCTGGTTTACATGTTTCGTCATTATGCTAGCTTGGTGCGAGTGATTGTTGAGAAGCCATTGATGGCCTAACAGAAAATAAGAGATAAATATCATGAGATTACCTCTGCTGTCCTCGTTTGCACTCATCATTAGTTGTAATTTGATTAATGCTTGTTATGCCACCAACTTGGTAGATTCTACCGCTAAGGCGATGCCAAGTCTTGAAGCCTTATATCTACATCTGCACCAAAATCCAGAGCTCTCCTATCAAGAAAAACACAGTAGCGCGCGTATAGCCAAAGAGTTAGCAAGTTTGGGGTTCCAAGTTACTGAAAATTTTGCTGGTTATGGTGTGGTGGGTATTTTAAGAAATGGAGAGGGGCCGACGGTCATGATAAGGGCTGATACTGACGCCCTACCCATCACTGAAGAAACAGGTAAGTTCTATGCCTCGAAAGTCACATCTTTGGATACCAATAACAATGAGGTCGGGGTCATGCACGCTTGTGGTCACGACATACATATGACCAGTCTCGTGGGTACCGCTCAGCAACTTGTGGTCAATAAAGCGCATTGGCAGGGCACCTTGATGGTGGTGGCTCAGCCTGCCGAAGAGGTCGGTGGTGGCGCAAAAGCCATGCTAAAGCAAGGTTTGTTTGAGGAGTTTGCCACCCCTGACTATGTGCTTGGTTTACATGTTAGCGCGTCGATACCTGCTGGCAAGGTAGGGATCGTTTCAGGCTATGCATTGGCGAATGTCGACTCCGTCGATATCACAGTTAAAGGCGAGGGCGGTCACGGCGCCTATCCGCACCAAACTAAGGATCCTGTGGTGTTAGCGGCGAGAATCATTTTGGCATTGCAGACGGTAGCGAGTCGAGAGCTGTCGCCGCTCGAACCTAATGTTATCACTGTCGGTTCGATTCACGGAGGTTCAAAGCACAATATCATCCCCAATGAGGTGAAGTTACAGCTTACCCTGCGCTCCTATAATCCAGAGGTTCGCCTGCAGCAAATTGCTGCCATTAAGCGTTTAACAAAAGGAATTGCGATGAGTGCTGGATTAGATGAAGCCTTGTATCCAGAGGTCGTTGTGCATCAAGGCGAGAGTATTCCATCAACCTATAATGATCCTGAATTAGCAGGTCTAGTAAAGGCAAGTATCGAGTCAGAGATCGGCGCAGAAAACGTCATTGCTGCCACACCTGTGATGGCGGGAGAAGACTTTGGGCTTTACGGTTTAACTGAGGATAAGCGTCCCATTACACTTTTCTGGTTAGGCGCTGTGGAGCTGAGCGAGTATCAATCTAGCCTTAAATCTGGCGAAGCTTTGCCGTCATTGCACTCCAGTAAATTTGCCCCAGACTATCCGACTACGATTAATACAGGTGTTAGAGCCATGACAAACAGCGCCATGGACTTGTTTACAAAGCAGGCTAACAATTAGCGGATGCGTTGCAGCTTATTTTCAATCTGAGCTAATAGCTTAAATGTTGGTTCACGAAGTTGAGTTAAGTCTCTTTGAGTCACTATTGCTACTGACTGATTAATCGCTTTATATGCGAGCGAATAGTTATGTTGCAATACTTCCAACTCCGCAAGGTTGTTTAGTGCCATAACTTGACCTGCGGGGTAGCCTGCTTTTTGATGATAGTTTAGAGAGTATTGGTATTGTGCGTTGGCGTTTTGATAGCGATTAAGGTGTTGGTAGATGTGCCCTGACCAGTTGGAAATATAGCCTAGGTAGAGCCAATCTTGGCTATTGGCGGCTAATGTTCTTGCTTGAGACAACTGAGTAATCGCTAACTCTGGCAATCCTTTTTTCAGTAGGAGTTGGGCTAAAGTGAGCCTTAATCTTGCTACTTGTCGTGAGTCACCGCTCGCAACCCCATGGGCTATGCCCTTATCAAGCCATCGCTTGGCTAGGATGAGTGCATCGCCAGTTCCGTCTTCACTGCTGTCTTGTGCCGTGAGCAACTCGGCTAATAGTCTTATGGCGATAAGATTGTTGGGCGTTTGCGTCAGTAGCTCGTTGAGGCTTGTTTGTGCATCGGCTAATTCACTATATTGGATCTGTTTAAGCGCTTGAATGAGTTGTGGCTGAGAAAACCAAGCATTGGCGCTCCCCTTGATTTGGCTAGGAGGGAGGTCTACGAACTGTTGAATTCGCATAGCCAGCCGAGTATTCGCCTCTGATAGAGATCTATCTATAATGGTTCCACTCTTTACCTGTTTTGCGCTTAATAAACGGTAGTCGAGCTGGTAACTGTTATCATTTATTGAGAGCGTCGTTTCTACTATTAATGATGCTCCTGAAACGATAAAGAGTCGCTCAAGATCGATAGCTTGCTGATCTTGGATAAAGCTAGATGCTTGGGAAAGCATAGCAATCACATCTTCAGTTTGTAGCACCGGATACTGGGCTGATGTTCCTAGGTTTGCGATCACTTGCTCCATCTGCGCGTACTCTTGCCAGTCGTTGGCACCAACTGCAGGTGGCGCTTTGATGGGTAGCACGATAATTGATCCAGTAGGCACTGGCTGAGCTTGAAATTTATTGAAGACTAGAAGAGCTGTAACCAGAATGGCACAAACTAAGGTGACAAGAATGATTAAAAGCCGTTGTTTGGAATTGATTTTTTGCATAAAAGCAAGCATGACGCTCCTAGGCTGAGTCTAGTCTAACTAAAGTGGTTCGCGACATAGAGTAAGATAAACAGATTAAATACATGCATAAGCTGAGTATAGATTAGCCGAAGCTGTAAGCTAGCCTATGGGAAATATATTGTAAAGAAAGTGTTATTCATGCAGGAGAGGAAAGCAGCTTAGGGTTAAGCCGCTTTGTAGGGCAATAGATCATTGCTAAATGAGTTAGCTGCTGGCTGTAGCATAAGCGGCTTTGATAAGCCGCTAGCACAAAGTTTGTGACAACCTAAGGAGAGTCACTCGTGGGTAAAATTTATAAGTTCCACGGATTCGGTGGTAGCTTATTGCTGTTTTTAGCGTGTTCTTTACGCTCACCGCTATGGTTCGATTTACGGCTCACAGGCTCTTTGGCTTTAGCCTCACGATGGGGCTTTTTATCGCCGCCAGCATTTGGCTTGTTCTTAGGCTTATAGTTCAAAATTGAGACTGGCACCTCTTTGCGTGGTGCAAATCCTTCAACTTCTCTGCGCTCAATTAGGTGGCCTAAACGGCTTTCAATCATACACAGATTTTTAAAGTCATCCTTCGAGACTAGAGCAACCGCTTCACCGCTGGCACCAGCGCGGCCTGTACGTCCGATTCGGTGAATATAGTCATCCGCAGGGTAAGGTAAGTCATAGTTAATCACTAATGGCAGCTCATCGATATCTAGACCACGAGCGGCTATTCCGGTAGCAATCAATAGGCCTATTTTACCCGACTTAAAGTCAGCTAAGATCTTTTCACGGATCTCTTGGCTGCGGCCGCTGTGAATACACTCAGCGGTAATGCCGCGCTTTTCAAGCTGGCTGACCAGCTTGGCAGCGCCTTGCTTAGTTTCAATAAAAATAAGCGCTTGTTGCCAGTTATTCTCTTGAATTAAGTGGCTTAACAAGGCCGATTTTTTGTCTTTATCAACCGTGACCAGCCACTGTTCAATTTTGGGCTTATTGTCGGTGTTATGAGTGACCGAAATTTCGATTGGTCGAGTAATCGTGGCTCTTGCTAGCTCTTTTACCTGGCGTGATAAGGTCGCCGAGAAAAGTAGGCTCTGTCTATCGACAGGCAGCTTTTCGATGATCTTATTGATATCTTCAATAAAGCCCATATCCAGCATTCTGTCGGCTTCATCGAGAACCAGGATTTCTATCTCATCGAAATGGATGGCGCGCTGGGTATACATGTCGAGCAAGCGGCCTGGTGTCGCCACTAGAATATCGACGCCTTCAATTAAGCGTGCACGCTGAGGCTTGGAGTCGACGCCACCATACATGGCCATAGAGGTCAGCGCTAAATGCTTGCCGTATTTGCTGATGTTATCTTCAACCTGCACCGCGAGTTCGCGAGTCGGCGTAAGAATTAGGGCGCGGACACGCTTCTTACGCTGGGTTTCGCCGCGGCTGAGCATCTCTAAAATTGGCAATACAAAACTGGCGGTTTTACCTGTACCAGTTTGCGCTGCAGCAATTAAGTTACGCTGACTTAAAATAACGGGAATGGTCTTAGCTTGAATCGGAGTTGGGCTAGTGTAGCCTTGCTCGGTAACAGCTTTAACGATAGGTGTGCTTAATCCAAGCTTAGAAAACGGCATGGTGAGTCTCAATTAGGTGTCTGGTTATCTATTGCAGTTATCGGTTTGGCGTAGATAGACGCTGATTGGCGCTGATAACTGTGTTGCTGTTTGCCATTATAACAGCTTGTTGCACCGTGCGCTTTATTGATGTTGCTTGCTATCGCAGCAAAGATCCTTGTTTTCGAAGGTCTAAGCCGTATCTAAAAGTAGTTTGAACAACATAACCTTTGGCATGTAGAGTTATGACTAAAGCACTAAC
Source organism: Shewanella schlegeliana (assembly GCF_016765635.1). Taxonomy (GTDB): domain Bacteria; phylum Pseudomonadota; class Gammaproteobacteria; order Enterobacterales; family Shewanellaceae; genus Shewanella; species Shewanella schlegeliana. The sequence continues at coordinate 118,586 of NZ_JAESVD010000005.1, read as the reverse complement.
TCATTTTTGGACAGAAATTGGTTAGAGTAAGGAGTCTAAAGCTAGGTCGTGGGATAAGAAAAAATATGGCAAGCAAATAAAGTTTACTCTGACCCCACATACTCCACATACTATGTTTGTGCAGTTGAATTCGGGCCTTATTATTACACGTATAATTAGGTTGCCGTTTTTAGCTTATAGACTAACACCTCATCTGTATTCCAATTAGAATTAGACTCAAAGTATGGGTGATTATCTAAGGTATTTATTTCTATCTTTTCATCTAAATTTTTGGGTGACACTTTTATTTCATGATCTAATGTTCTGTTTTTTTTGGAATAATCAAACCCAGTTTTTAAATTTTCACCTTCAATTGTTTTGAAATTGAATTTATAACAGTCATCTTTTTGGTATATTATTAACCACTCTAAGTCAGTTAATGAATATTCTTTATTTTCCTCGTCGATTAGGTGTTCAATTGTATCCTTTTTTAACTTTATTATTGAAGGGAGCTTTTGGTATTTAATTAATTCATTAATTAAATAGCCAAGAGCCCACGGAGTTACAATAATGGTTAACCATGTTCTAAATGCATAATCAGGATTAGAGAACCCCAAGCGCTCTGTTAGGGCTATTGTTATAGCGCCAACCAATAAAATTATTGCAAAAACATATTTTTTAGAGCTTTCTTTTATGAAGTTCATAGTAAATGGTTATCCCATCAAATAATTACATTTTTATATTATTTTACTTCTTCTAACTTTGTATATAGAAAAACATCATGTGCAATTCTTTCTACTCCAGAAATTGAGAACGTAATTTTATTTGCGACTATGTTACCATTCTTTAACATTATTTTTTCTTTCTTGCTAGCTAAATTCATTTCAATATCGAGTTCGCTGAATGATTTCATTTCGTCTTCGGTACAGATTCCATCTCCGTTGGCTAACCATGCATATAAAGATTCATAATTATAATCTTCAGCTGTAAGTAAATTATCATTGTTAGTATCTAGAGTTAGCAACCCATCAAAGTCGCTACCTCCAACTCTGCTGGATAGTTTAGCAATGGAAAACTCATCTATATCATCAGCAAGTCCTGAGCCATTAATGTCATAGATAAGGATAGGGTTTTGTAATTGAAAACCTTTATGTTCCTTTGCACCTTCAAGTTTAAGTTGCACTCAACCCTCCTTAAAACTTAACAGTATATTAGGCTGAATTCCGAATAAGAACAGTTAGCCTAGTTAATCCTATGCGAACAAGGTAACTTTAAATGTCTTTTTAATCAATACTTTAATGTACATAGTCTTGTGAGCCCACTGACTCTTCTGATGGTGAAAACCAGAATTTACTTATTTGTGACGAGATTTGATTTAACTATTTGGGATAAATTTTATTAAACAGCCACTTAGCAGTTATTAACTCTAAATTGCTTTCCTTCTTACACCAAAAAAATACTGAAAATTCACAATGCTTATTATAACTGTTTATATGTACAGCTAGTGTAAAAATGCGCTATGTCGTCAAAAGATGAGACTATGCATAAGCTTTTCATATTAGGTTTTCTATAAGCAAAAGTTCACGTCTGCTACTCAACACTTGTTGTAGTAAAAATGATTTTGGGGCATTTCCAAGTTAGACCCAAAACCACGAGCCCTAATCAGTACGCAAATAACCCAGTGTCTGCACATACCCCGCTGGAGGCGATTAGCAACCATGAAGCTACAATGCAGAACACACTTCCCTGTAGCAACAGCACAGATAAAAATGTAATCAGCCTTCATTCCAAGGCTAACCAACTTTGGGGCAAAAGTGTGTTTCAAGTTGGCCTAATTAATGCCCGGAAGTGGCACCGAATTACCACGTTTAGTAACTAAATCTCTACTACGTTCAGCCGCTGATAGTGATAGAATCTCCGCATCAGAATTACCGAGAAACACTATGCATATCCATCATGTTAACGGCATCGACTGGCTGGTGATTACAGCTTTTGAAGAACTGAAAACTTTATTTATTGAAGAAGCTGGTGCGATCCCACTTTGCTTCTCTACCGCCAGTGAATTGAGCCTGATTGATCAAGCCAAGCGCAGTTATGGATATTTGCCTACACTCAGCGGCGTAATCACCGATACAGGCACTTTTCAAAGTCAGGATAACGAAGAAGATTTGAACCCACAGCTTGCCTGCCTAGTTGAGGGGCGTGGTCGGGTATTTATCTATCACGGCGGCTTTGTGGCTTTTGTGGATGACGAGCAAACCTTTATTACCCAAATGGGGTGAAAATTATTCAGTGCATAAAAGCATCGAAGTGACTTAGAGACAGATAATTAGCTAGCCTTGCAGCCATTACTCCTAATCATCAGAATATTGCTTGTCTAACCTAGTGCAGATACGGCTGCGGGCTTCGATGACATGGTGAGAGGTAACAAAGTTATCAAGATTTCGAACGAGAAGCAGGATGCTGAACTGGCCTTTAAACATGGATGTTGTTTGTTTTCGTTGAGCCTACACGGCCAATTCAGTTCCATACTGAATTTGGCATTCCCTCCATCCATGGAGGTCAGACGTACTAGAGGCGTGTCTCAGCAGTGTCTGCACATAAGGTCGTTCTTTCACATCTGACCCATAGGGATATGGGTCAGATGTCATTATGATGTAGGGAACATCATTGACCATGTGATCACGACATTCGGACATCCTGTTCAGCACCCGCTGCAAGCGATTAATAGCGACTAAGTACCAAACTCAAACTCGCTACTCGGTAGCACCAACCCCAAAGAACAATGTAATCAGCCTTCATTCGAAGGTTAGCTACTTCATTGTGACCTTGCCACCAATCATCTTAAACGCTGGTGCACCGCGAATAAGCGTGTCGCGGGCAAATATTTGCTCACAGCTCGGGCATTGACAAGGTGTTTGAGTGTAGTCATCGACAATGCGCTCCTTAAAACACTTAACCAATGCACCTTTGCCACCTTTTCGATACTTAAACAGTTGGCTTTTACATTTAGCGCAGAAAATCTCGACGGTTTGTGTTGGCCCTTTCTTATTGGGTTTCGCCATATTACTCCCTCATTGATTGGCGCTATTTTGCCATAAATACCCCTTAAATTGGTCGTAAGCAGTAAGCTATTTTGTTGCTCAGCAGAAAAGTTCAGTTAACTGTCATTGAGACAATCACTAGTAGGATGCGCTGAATTTGATCGATTTGAGGATAAAACTCGAATGACGGTTTAACATTTTTGTAACCGAGTTTATGATGAGCTAAGTTAATTTTTTAGCGCAGGGATAGCTAACTCAATGCATAAAATAATAAAAATAGCACTTATTGGCACTTCATCAATTATCGCAATCGCAGCTGGTGGCTTGTATCTAGCATTATCTTTGAGCTTACCCACACTCGATAAAAACATCACCAGCGATAGCGTAAAACACAAGGTAAGCCTTGAGCGAGATAGGCTAGGTACGGCAATTGTTCACGCCGATGACCGCCAAGACGCCGCTTACGGTTTAGGTTATGCCCATGGGCAGGATAGGTTCTTTCAGATGGATCTGCTGCGCCGTAACTCAGCAGGGGAGTTGGCAGAGATCTTCGGCGCAAAAGCATTAGATTTAGACAAGCGTCGCCGTTTTCATCAACTGCGTAAACGTGCAGAGTCGATCGTTGCCAAACTGGATGCCGAGCATTTAGCAGTGCTAACCACCTATGCCCAAGGGGTGAATGATGCTCTTGCAGCCCAAACACTCTCTTCGTTCGAGTACATAGTGACTGGCGCCGAGCCTAAGCCTTGGCTGCCAGCCGACAGTTTGCTGGTGATCTACAGCATGTATCTCGACCTGCAAGGCAACACTATTAAGCGTGATTTAGCGCTAACTCAAATTCAGACGCTATTTGGCAGCGATATGGTCAATTTTTTAACCCAACCAAGCCAATATCAAGCGCCGCTAGATGGCAGTCAGCTTGCGTTAACACCTGTGCCAACCCCAGTACTCGCAAACAATTTGCTCGCACAGGCTAAGACCCTAGAGATTGCAGAACCACGGGATATCGGCAGTAATAATTGGGCGGTGACGGGTGAGTTGACTGAGAGCGGTAATGCCATGTTATCCGATGATATGCATCTGTCTTTTGCCGTGCCAATTATCTGGTATCGGGCGCAGCTTAACTATCAACAAGGCGGTAAAAAGCGACAAGTTACTGGCGTGTCTTTACCCGGTGCACCAGCAATTGTCGTGGGCAGTAATGGCGATGTCGCTTGGGGTTTCACCAATGCATATATCGATACCGCGGATTGGGTGGCAATTGATGAGCAAACCCCAATCTATTTTGAAAATGAAATCATCGCCCTGCCTGACTCCGAGGTCGCTTATGCGATAGAGGTGTCGCCCTATGGCCCGGTAAGAGAAGTCGCTGGACAAAGGTACGCTCTGTCTTGGGTTGCTCACACTGACTATGCGGTGGATATGCAGCTGATTGAGCTCGATAGTGTTGCGACTGTTGAACAAGGGATTGAAGTTGCAAAAACCATGGGGATCCCGGTGCAGAACATGTTGTTGGTAGACAGCATGGGCAGCGCAGCATGGAGGCCTACTGGCGCCTACCCATCTAGAACCAACCCAAGTGATGTTGCGATGAAGACGGAGGATTTTCAGAGCGTTAATTGGCTGCAAGATCAACATGAGCTTCCGCAGGTTATTAACCCCAAAAGTAACCGGTTATGGACTGGCAACTCTCGTGTGGTGTCGGTTGATGACCATAAGCTGTTAGGTGATGGCGGCTATGCGCTAGGGGCTCGTAGCACACAAATAAGAGACAGACTACTTGAGACCGAGCATTTCTCTGTGCAGGATTTTTACAAGCTACAGCTGGATAATGAGGCGCGCTTTTTAGTGCCTTGGCAGCAACTGCTACTCAAGCAATTGAGCACTCAGCCAGAGCGTTTCGCTGAAGATATAGAGTATCTGAAATCATGGCAAGCCTGTGCCTGTAGTGATTCTGTGGGGTACACTTTAGTGCGTCACTTTAGAACTCAAGTCATCGATAGCACTTTTGCACCACTGGAAACCGAACTGGCTCAATATGAGCTTAGCTTGTCGCCAATTAAGCGTTACTTAGAGCCGGGGATCTGGCAGCTTATTAATACACAAGAACCAAGTTGGTTGCCTCGGGATACGCAAAGCTGGTCTGGGCATCTACTGCAGATGTACCTCAATGCTAAAGAGGCGAGTTTAGCTAAATACAGTAACAATAATGAGATGGCCGATCTGGCTTGGGGCACAGTTAACCAGCTTAAGATCCAACATCCATTTTCTAAGCAGATCCCTGCACTGAGCAAATTATTAGATATGCCGGTAGTTGAAGGCTTTGGCGACAGCTTTATGCCTGCAGTACAGGGTGCATCTTTTGGTGCGTCACAGCGCTTTATTGTGCAGCCCGGTGATGAGGCAAATGCGATTATGACGATCCCTGGTGGGCAGTCAGGGCACCCGCTATCTGATTTTTACCGCTCTGGTTTTGATGATTATGTGGGTCAACAAAGCACCCCTTTACTGCCAGGGGCGATTGTTCATCGACTGCAGATCTTGCCTACTGATTAACGCTTACGTGTGCTGGAGGGCTATCGGCGCAGGAGTGAGCCATTGAACAATACTCACTCCTCGTATCAGGTTCGTGACTTAGGGTTGATTGCTGGGTGACTCATGCTCTAATTGCTCTATTTCATCTACCGAGATGCTGGTTTTAACATAACAGTTTCGGCCCGCTTTTTTAGCCTGATAAAGGGCGCTATCGGCAGCGAGTGTTGCTTGGCGGCCTATGATGTTAGGGGAACTTTTAAACTCAAAGCCTTCTACGGCCAACACTTTGCACACCCCTAGGCTGACAGTGACATGTGTCGCGGTTGTTGCACTGGGGTGGGGCAGCGCCAAGTCTTCAAAGGCTTGGAGCATGGCATCGAGTTTGCGCTGCAGTGGCTCGTCCGGAATGTCACGGTAGAGCATGATGAACTCTTCGCCACCAAGACGGGCACAGATATCTTCTGCACGGAAAAATTGTTGGTTTAGTACCTGCGCGACCTTTATCAGTGTTTCATCACCCGCTACGTGTCCAAGGGTGTCGTTATATTCTTTGAAGTGATCCACGTCAGCAATAATTAGGGTAAAAGCTATCTGTTGCCGAGCGAGGAGCTGGCAATAGGTCTCAAGCCTTTGCTCAAACGCGCGACGGTTGGGGATATTGGTCAGCTTATCGATATAAACCTGCTCATTGAGCTGTTTCGTTTGCTCTTGAATGGTGCCCATAAGCGCGTTGAAGTGGGTGGCGACATTCACTAGCTCTGTGATGGGGTAGCGGTATCTCAGCTTCTTGATCTCCCGACTCCTATCCATCTCTTCGATATCGATAGCAAGCTTTCTTACAGGCTGCACTAAAAAGTACGAGTATAGAAAGTAGGCTAATAATAGTAGGATCGACATTTCTGCCACTAGTATATAGATATCACTTCCGAGTACGGAAGGGGGCTCTGAGTTGGTGTGATACAGGGTAAATTTTATCAATGGTCGACCATCAATATTGCGAACCAGGCGCTGAGAAGTTGGTGTTAATTTAGTTAGATCAAAGCCTGAGCCCAGATAGGGGATGTGAGCGACATCGTCAGATGGTTTGATTTCACTCAGTTCTACTCCTGCGGAAGTGAACTTTGATAGCTCAGCCATAAACTCATCGTCAATCAATCGGATAAAAACAATATATCCCATTATCGGTCCAGTACGATCAGACTGTAAAATGCTGCTGGAGCTGTAGAGGGCTGGGCCATATTTAGTGGCAATGACTCCGGTTTTTGTTGGAACACTACTGGGGCTATTAAAAGGCTGAACTTGCGGAGGAGAAGCTGTTTTTGTTAGAGGCGATAAGAGCTTATGTTCAGGGTGTTTAGAAAAATCCGCAATATCAAACTCTAGTCCTTGGGCATCACTACTGTGATGGAACCCTTTGCTAAATACCGCGTTATTATCGTTATCGAAGATAAAGATGCCATCGACTTTTAGACTCTTAAAGGTGTCATCAGGGTATTCGTGTTGCTCATAGTATTCTTTAGCCACTGGGCTATTTGATTTCATGTAGTTGTAGGTTTGATCCCAAACCGCATAATCGTAATTGATGGTATGCAAAGGCATACTCATCTGCTCGAAAGCGAAGTTTAAAGCGACTAGCTCTTGCTCAGAGACTTTTAATAATGAGCGCTCTATAGCGGGAACCTGCACCCAGATCCGATAGGCAAACGCGGCGCTAGCGAACAAAATAAAGATAGCGAAAGAGATCTTAAGTTGTAGCTGATTAAAGGTTTGAGGTTTTAATTGAATGATAGTTAGAAACCTTTTAAAACAGAGTATTACTCTAGTAAAGCTCAATAATTGATGAGTATCCAGATTTTTACAGCAGGTCTGATTACTTTACGTAAAATTATTTGCTTTGAACCTCAATAGTATGCGTTCCATATGTGATTCGCTTCCGTGATCTCACAACGGGTTTTGTAAAATAGTCATCAATAAAAAAGCCACTAATGAAGATGAGTGGCTTTTAGGTTGGTTTGTCTTTTTATAAAAGCCGCTCAAGGCTGACTCTCTACTTTCTACGAGCCGCTCAAGGCTGATCTTAAGCCATTCTTTGAGTAGGCTTCCAGCGTAGTAGCTGTGCTGGCAGTTTAACCGCCCTGAGCCTTATGTTGTGAAAGGTTGAGTTAATACGGCTTAGATATACTGCGCCGTACATCAAGTGCTTCTGGGCTTTTCCCTGTTATGAGTTGGCTGGTGAACTTATACTAAATTAATATGGCTACCTTACTTTTCAGTAACTATGCTTTTAATGTTACTCATGGACGAGTCGTTTTGGGTTTTAGGTCGGTATTCCAAAAGCCAATAATTATTAACTTATATCATTAAATAAAAGGAATTTATAATGATTAAGATAACCGCTTTATTACTAACTTTCCCCTGTATTGTTTTTGCTCTAGATTATGCCGAGTACCCCAAGTTTGATAGTGATCAATACTATAAAAGAGGTGACATAGTCTCGTATCAAAACTACATCTGGGTATCCAGACTCCCTAGTGTTAATCAGGTACCTACTAAAAACTCATGGAGGTGGAGTCAAGTTGCTTTATCCAACATAGATGAATGGCATTTCGGCCAATTTTATCCCTTAGGTAATGCTGTAAGTTACCAAGATAAATTCTATTTCGTAAAAAAGCTTGGCTTTGGTAGGCCTGATACGAATAGAAGTAGTTATCAATGGGAAGAGTTTTCCCATCCAGCAATTGGGTATGCACTGCCAGATATTGATTACGATAATGCTAATTTAACCGTAGATGGAATTGACTCAAATTTTAACGGTATCAGGGATGATTATGAAATTTTTGTTGTAATGGAGCACACAGATCCCATGTTACGCCATTTAGGCCTGCAAGCTGCACAACTGTATCGAAAACTATTTGATATTGCGCAGATTGATATCAGTGAAATATCTATTCAGGAGGTGGCACAGCTTACTGACCAGCTTGTTTCTTTACGTGTTTGCAACCGCCAGAACATTAGAAGTTGGGAGGGATTTAATGGATATCAGCATAAATATGTAAATACACAGGAGCGTTTTCAAGAGTTTTTAATGGCTCAAAAGTTGTTATATGAGGTGCTTGGCGATGATTATGAGCCCCAAGTACCGAGAGAACCCTGCAAGTTTATTGCAAACATTGGAGGTGAGTAAATATGAAGTTTATAATTGCTGCAATTTTATGTTTATGCTCACTCTCGGTGGCTTCAGCACCAAAGTCGTGTGCAGACTACGTTGATTTCCTTCGTCTTTTTTATATTAATGGAATGTTTACCCCGTATACATCTTATCTTGATAATAAAAGGGAGTTAACTCTGTTTCAGGAAAAATATCTTAACTCAGAAATGCCTTCTGCAGGAGCCGTAAAAGGCTCGTACAACAATGATGAAGCAGCTTTATTTCAGATTCTTCAGGTTACGAAACAAAAACTAGAAGAAAAATCTGAATCTACTACGGAGTTAGCTAGCTACCTTGATGTTATGAATCAATTTTTAACTGGTAATGTTGTCACTGTTGGAACGCAAAACTATGAGATATTACTTTACACATTAGCAGATGCGTTGGGACAGTTTCTGCCTGAAATGAACCAAGAGCAAGATTACAGGCAAGCCTATACTGCTCTTAGTAGTGTCATGGAGGGCTGCAGTCGAACCGTTTTAATATCTCATTCGCAAGGGAACTTTTATGGGAATTCAGTAGTAGAGTCTATTTATTCACAATTTACTTTCCCTGGAGGATGGAAATTGAGTCAATACCCAATGCTAGGCCAAGTTGGAGTTGCAAATCCAGCAGAAGCGGTAGCAGGGGACTTTGGTGGGAATAACGAAAATTTAGTTGGACACTTAACCAATGATAACGACCTTATTATACAGTGGGTTAGAAATATTATTGGTTCTATCGACTCAAATTTTGATGCTGAATTTAATGAACATGATTGGTCTGGGCATGGCCTAATTGATTCGTACCTTCTATCTTCTGGGCAAGCTAGCAAGCTAGCAAGCTAGCAATTTAGCAAATCAGATTATTGATATTGCAATGAATATGACCCCAGTTCCTGTTTATAAGCAAACACTATCCTCATCATCTGTATTTTCAAGTTATGGCTCATCAGGGAAAAGTCGAATACTTGATCTGAACTTTATTAAAGGTGGTTTATATCGATATAGGGAGGTTCCGGTTAGTGTTATTGAAGAGTTTGAAGCTGCGGTATCTAAGGGGCAGTATTTCAATATCAATATAAGGGGAGCTTACAACTTCGAGAGTATATCCTTGCCATATCCTTGCCTTAGTAAAAGATAGGGCTGCTATATCTTTTGTTAAGGCTTATGATAAAAAACCACCAGAACCTCTTAGTGAAATAAGAGCTGTTCGGTGGCTTTTTCTTTAGCTTGTTTTTTTATCAAAGCCGCTCAAGGCTGACTCTCTACTTTCTACGAGCCGCTCAAGGCTGACCTTAAGCCATTCTTTGAGTAGGCTTCCAGCGTAGTAACTGCGTCGGTAGTTTAACGCCTTGAGCCTTATGTTGTGAAAGGTTGAGTTAATACGGCTTAGATATACTGCGCCGTACATCAGGTGCTTGGCCACATCGACCGCATTACGGTCTTGCTTGTTGTGTGAAGGAGTTATCCAAGTCACTGCCTTTGGCCCACTGGTTAAAGGCGCCCAGTGCAGGGGCTGAAGGGGGCTTCAGTGTCAAAATAAAAAAGCCACTAATGGAGATTAGTGGCTTTTTAGATTGATTTGTCTTTTTATAAAAGCCGCTCAAGGCTGACTTTCTACGAGCGGCTCAAGGCTGGCCTTAAGCCATTCTTTGAGTAGGCTTCCAGCGCAGTAACTGTGCCGGTAGTTTTACGCCCTGAGCTGTCAGTGAGTTTATACGGCTTAGGTAGGCGGCGCCGTACATCAGGTGTTTAGCCACATCGACCGCATTACGGTCTTGGTAGTTATCTAAGTAACTGCCTTTGGCCCACTGATTAAAGGCGCCCAGTGCAGGACCTGCCCAAATTTGATAATCCATCTCGCGTCCCACTTCGCCAGAATTAGACCAGCGGCTCGAAAGCCCTAGGTACCAGCGGAAAATCAGTGCCATCTTACGCTTAGGGTTACCCTCGGCGCGCTCAATCTGCTTTGGATCGCGCTCATTAAAGTGGGCAACGGTACCAGCCCAAATTTCATCAAGGCTTGAGCGAAATACTTGCTTCTCTAACTTTTCACGCTCATCCGCTGGAATCGCTTCAATAGAGTCATAACGGGTATAGATCTCATAAAGCTTGTTAGCACGCATAGGGAAAAGAGTCCCGCGCTTAACGACCTGTAGCTTAACCCCCATCTCGAACATGTCAGCCGCTGGCGCCATGGTCACATCGGCCATCTCGGTAGTGGCGAGTAGTTTACGCGTATGGTCACTGGCACCGGCTTCCACACAAGCTTGGTTTACTGAACCTGTAACGATATAGGCCGCGCCCATGTTAAAGGTGGCAAGTGCTGCATCGGGGGTACCGACACCACCGCCACAACCCACACGGATAGGCGTTTCGTATTGGAACTTAGCCTGAATTTCCTCTTTCAGCGCCAAGATTGTCGGCAGTAACGTAACCAGTGGACGGTTGTCGGTGTGACCACCTGAGTCGGCTTCAGCGGTGATGTCATCTGCCATAGGTACAAGTAGCGCTAGCTCCATCTGCTCAGCAGTAATTGAGCCGTCATCAACTAGCTTTTGCAGCATCTTGGCGGGGGCTGGCATCATAAACTTTTCGGCAACCTCGGTGCGGCTGACCTTGGCGATAACCTTGTTACCAACAACTACGTTGCCGTTAGCATCGCGGCTCAAGCCCGCTGCGCGGTAGTAGACGATTTGTGGCGTTAAGCCTAAGAATGCCGATGCTTCGACCGTGCGCACCTTATGTTTTAAAAATAGCTCTACGCTACCACGCTCTAACGCTGGCTCACTTGGACTATGGATAAGGTTAAACATGTATGGGCCATTTGGCAGCGCCGCTTGAATGCGGTGAATAGCCTCTTCGACACGACTTGGGATAAGACCCGCCGCGCCAAAGGAACACAAAATACCGGCTTTACCCAGTGCGATAACCAGCTCTTCAGAAGAGATGCCGTTAGCCATTGCGCCTGCATAGTAGGCGTATTTTACGCCATGTACTCGGCGGAAATTACTGTCGCCTAGGCTTTCGGTGCCAAGGGCGGGTGCAAAAGCACTGACTGGTAATCCCGAATGATTGGCCGCTTGCTCTGACACTATCTCTGCCGACTGAGCGATACCCACACCATTTTCGCTGTGATTGACCAGGTAACAGCCACGGCTAAAATCTTTTAACTGCTGCTCCATCACTTGCACATCAAAGCTAATATTTGATTCAGTCACAGCCCATGGCCACGGTGAAAGCATTTCGCTGGTTGTAGTAGGATTCATTATTTGTAGACCCTTAATTATTTATATTGAGCTTGCGGCTCTTAGCTGTTGTTCTTTTCTATAAAACCATTCTTATAAATCGAGTTAGGACGCAGATACTTTTGCTCAATTTCCAGAAAAAAGCGCGCAGCCTATGAATATAGGTGAGCACTTTTGACACAGAAATTGAGTAAAATAGCCAGTCACTCACTCCGGTTTATAAAGATTCTTCGATGCAAATGGCAATATCAAAGACTTCGTAAATGCGCAGACCATCCTTACTCAGGCTGGCATTACCGGTGATCACCTTCTTGCCGTTGTCATCTTTAACCGAGGTGATGCTGACATCCATCGACATCTGCTTGTTTAACGGGTTGATTTGACCGCGATACTTCCACTTGATGTTCGATAAAATCTGGCCGAATTTAGGATTGGTAAATCCAGCGCCTAAGTCTTTACTAATAGCGTAAGCTTGCATGGTTTCAATAATCGCTTCAACACCGAGTGAACCGGGCATAACCGGATCTTGATGGAAGTGGAATTGGAAGAACCAGTCACTTGGATCGATAGTACGCTCAGCATACAAATAACCTAATCCCTCGCTGCCGCCATTATCAACAATCTCAACACTGTCGATAAAGTTCAGCTGGCCACCGGCTAGACGGTAGTGTGGTTGGTTGGCTGGAGCGTTAAAATGACGACAGCTCTTATCGAGTAGGTTCACTTTGGTTGTAGCTGCAACGCCATTAGCCACATGCCAAGGCTGAGTGACCTTGCCGTTATCTAGACCGAGTTGATCTTTAAGGGCGTCGCCTTTGAAGTAACCAAATACTGCGGTACCGCGATAGAAAGGCTCACCATCGGTGCTTAGCTCGAAGCTAAAGCTTTGGATGATGTTGGTGCCTGCCATAACGGTTGATAACAGACGCGAGTCGTTACGAATCGTCTTACCACGAAGGTCCACATCACGCAGCAGTTCACCACTACCGTCTAAGTTACGGAAGAACAACTCAAGGCCAGGGAAGCCAAGAGTGGTACCCATGTAACCTGAGATAAAGCCGTTAGGTTGCAATGAGATCTCCATCAGAATCGAGTAAGGCATTACTGCGCCATGGCTGTTTTTGTCGAAATACCACGCATCTGCAGGCACTTCATACTCGGCGATACACGATGATGGCTTCTTAAAGTCGCCGCGCTTACCGTTCACCTCGATAACGCGAGTCGTCACCTGCAAGTCGCCACAAGGCGTGCGTGGTGGGATCATGCCGCGATAGATAGCGAACTCTGGGCCGAAACATTTCTCGATATCACCGGTAGCAAACTCAAACATGTGATACGGCGTAAACGGCACGGTATCAGGAACGCGGTTCGGATAATCCGGGGTGATTGGCGCTTCAACGTGAGAGATTGGAATCACGCCCTTGTTTGGCTCTTTGGTTAGATCGGGAATTTGTGCCATTAAAGGCGCATTCACTGATGCTGGCTTATATACCTTCTTCGCACCTGTCTGAACATTAGTTGCCTGTTGAGCGTTAGCGGCTGTCGCTGGAGCAGTAAGAATCGGGTAACGAGTACACTCATCTTCCTCTTTAATCATCACCCCTAGGTTTTGGAAATCCACTACGGCTTTGCCGTTAAGCAAGATATCGATATTCGCCTTAGCGTATGGGCGAGGGCTGAAACCAATTTCAGTCACTTCCATGCGGTAAGTCAGTGTCCCTGATTGTGGCAACACCTGTCCGCGACAACGCACCTTCTGAGAGGCATTCTCAAGAGGCTGGAAACGACCATTCTTGGTTTGAACATGCATACCAAGATGTAGCATAAAGAACTGTAGTAGCTGACCACAACCTTCAGCCATCAAGGAGCCCGCCATCACTTGATCACCTTGGAAATGACAAGGGAAGTACCAGTGGTTCGGTTCGAGTTGCTTATGACCTTCGATAAGGCCTAGGCCCCATGCGCCGCCATTGCGTTCAACCTTGCTGACTTGTTCGATCATCAGGAACTTCTCCGATGCGAAACAAAGCGATGGTTGCGCGGGGCCGCTATGACTTGGGCCAAAGCAGCCTTCGATATCGGCACTGAGTAGCTTATGGATCTCGCCATAGCTGAAGCTGGTTTTCGGGCAGTCTAGCAGTGGGCTGAAGGTTTTCTTTACTGCTAAGTTACGCGCCTTGATCTCATCTTCGGTGCGGATAACCCCTTTACCATCGGCAAGTTCTTCATCGGTGAAGAAACCTGCACAGCCACCATCCATCTTAAGGATCATGGTGTCGCCAACGAAACACTCATAAGAGAAGAAGAACAGCAGGGTATCGCCGTTACGGGCATAGTTGTTGATCTTGATGTCATAGCGCAGAGTGTCACCGCCACGTGGCAGATCACCTAAGAAGGTGAGGGTACAATCGAGCAGACGATAGACACGCTCTCCCTTGTTCTCAAAATCGATACCTAAATAGCTAATGAGCATCAAGTCGCACTGACCAGACTCAACGGCTACAGCCCATGGGATCTGACCGTCGACAAGGTAAGGCGCATCAACGGGGATATCATACTCAGTGGTCATTGAGCATGGCTTAAACTCGTTCATGGTGGCATCGAGCTTAGTCACGCGTGACACCAATAGATAGTCAGTGGTTGGAAGACGTACGCGGCGAGAGTAGCTATCGATAATCGCGTAGTCGCTGCCAAATACCTTGGCAATATCGCCTTCGGCATACTCGACTAAGTCGGCATAGTTCCAGATACAGGGCTTTAGCTCAGGTGTCGGCGCCGTGTATGGCGGTACGTTAGCATGATCAGGCTTGAGTACAGTATTTGTTGCTGGTGAGGCGGTTGCAGGAGCATGAACCGTATTAACTGGCTGGGTTAACGTGCTTTGGTTTAGCGAAGCGGTTTGGCCTTTTGCTTGTGCAATCTCTTGAGCAAGCTGCTGTTTAAGCAGTGCATCGGCGACCTTCATACCTGCTGAGCGGCTTTCTAAGAATGCTTGGTGAGCCGCTTGAGTCAGTTGCTGGTTCTGTTGAAATGCGCTTAAGTTGCCTGCAGACACATCGATTGCTGCGGTTTTAGTCGGCGGCGCTTCAGTTGTAATAGTTTTAGCTAGATTGGTCATAGGGTTACCTAATACTGGTGTAGGGCTAACAGGTGCAACAGTGCGGGTAATAAGTGGCTTATCTCGCTTGATAACAGAGGATGCTGTGCCTTGGGCAAGCTTGCTCTGAATTGAGCTTAAGTGCGCAAGTGGTGTGTCGACGATATGTTGATAGATATCTCGACCGCCTAAGGTGACTTGCTTTAATAGTTGATGCTTAGCATCAGACTTAAGCTCACAGCTTAAGCGCGATGTCAGTGCACGCTGTTGGTTTGCACTTTGGCTAATCAATAACTGAGAGACTTGGTTTTCACTGGTGTTGACGACCAATGCGCTTTGCGGCGCGCCTCCCTGTTGCGCTTGTAAAGACAGGTTGAGTAGGCCGTGCAGCAGACTCGCCATACCGGCTGCGGCAAAGCTATGGCCCACACGCTCTTCTGCACAAGTGCTGGTGACGTGAGGCAGTAGATTGTTTAGCGGTGAATGTACACAGCTTCCTGGTGCAACACTGGTTTCAACCAGCTTGATGCTGCTAGGCTCCGCGCAGACTTGAGTCAGTAGTTTATCCGTAACGTGTCTAGCCTCTGTTGCTTTGCCAAAAGCGAGGGCGCTTATCTCTGCATAAGAAGGTTGGCCGTAAGAAGTCTCTCCATAAGAGCCTTGGTCATACGAGTCTTGACTATCGGCAGCGCTAGAATCGCTCGGTACCAATACGATAGCGCCAGCGCCTTCACCCACATTCCAGCCATTGCTGTTTTGGGTGGCTGTCGCATCGATTGAGACAGGCTCGACACTGTTTTTCAAGATAACCTGCTCGAAGCTACCCGAGAGATCGACCGCAGCGATAACCACAGCGTCCAGTGCCTCGCTTGCCATCATATTTTGGGCGACATCGATACAGCGGCTCACCGATTGCTCTGCGGCAGAGATGGTAAATGCAGGGCCATTAAAGTCCCATAGTGAGGCGATGCGCGAGGCCATGATATTACCGATAAAACTGGTGTACTGATTCAGCTTGGCAGCATCGAGTACACTGTCCATGGTGATCGCTTCTAGGGCTTGATACTCATCATCGCTTAAGATCACGCCCATGGCCGATAGGCTCTCTTGCAGCTGAGTATGCAGGTTAACGCGGCCGCGGAACTGATGTAACTCTAACTCGGTTTCCATAGCGACTAATACCGCTACTTTTTGACCCGGATTTAGCTTGGCATCACGAATCGCCTCATCGGTCACCTTCATCAACATCAGTTGTTGTGAGATCAGGCGATCATCTTCATTTGGCGGCAGTTTAAAGCGCAGAAAATCGAGCTCGAAACTGTCGACATAGGCGCCTTTTGGCGCTGCGTTTAGGCCAAACTTTGCTAGCAATTCGTTATGTTTCTCTAGGCCCTTCCAGCGTTGCTTTGGTAGCGAAATAAAGCCGTTACTCTTGCTACTGATAGCGTCATTGAGCTGGTTGATACTGCTTAGCGGGCCAAAGTGCGAGGCAAGACCTGTGATCTTCATCGACTCAGGTTTAGTTGTTTGCACAGCTTGCTTGCTAGCAGCTTGTAAGCCAGTGGCCTGAGCAGCTGAGTAGGACTCTAGTAAAAGGTGGGCATTACAGCCACCAAAGCCAAATACCGACACGCCAGCATGACGATGTTTTACACCATCGATATTGTTGGATCTTTTATCTGGCCACCCCTGAACCATATTGGGTAGCGTAGGCTTACCAAAGAGCTTATTAGGGGAGGATATCGCATCGCTGATATTGATACTTGGCGGAAGGAAGCCCTCTTTCATGGCGAAGATCATCTTCATGATCCCCGGCATGCCAGCTGCTGTCAGCAGGTGACCTAGGTTAGATTTTGCCGAGCCAATTAGCGGCGCTTCATTGCCTTGAAGCTTATCCTCGAAGAAGGTTTCCATCGAGGTCAGCTCTATCTTATCGCCCAGTGGAGTCCCCGTAGCATGACATTCAATCACTTCGATATCTTTTGGTTCGATATCACTGGCAGCATAGGCGCGCTCGAAAGCTTTGACCTGGCCTTTAGGGTTAGGGCTAAGGACAAACTGCCCCTTACCGTCGTTAGACAGGCCTACACCACTGACGACAGCATAGATTTTATCGCCATCACGCTCGGCATCTTCAAGGCGCTTTAATACTAAAACGCCCGCACCTTCGCCAGCGAACAGGCCCTTACTGTTGGCATCGAAGGGGACTGATATGCCGTGATCTGGGTAGGCGTGAAAGATTGAGAATCCCATATTGATAAAGAAGGGATCCGCACCCGATACCGCACCCGCTAACATCACATCACTCTTGCCAGCGCTTAAGTAGTCACAGGCGAGTTTAAGTGAGTAAACCGAACTAGCACAGGCTGCATCGAGGCTAAGCTGTGCGCCGCCTAGGCCTAAAGCATCGGCCACGACTTTTGAGGCGTTATGAGCTATCGCACCATTGGCGCAGTCGAGATCCACTTCGCTTTGGGCACGAGTGGTGTGGCCATTGGTTGGGTTTAGCTTAAACCCTTGATGACCTAGTTTATCCTGCAGCGCTTTTTCAACGGCGCTGTGATAGATAGGCAGAAATAGATCGTTTGAGCGAGTCGTTGGGAACGACAATGCTCCCATAACGATACCTGTGCGCGCTAATGCATCGCTGTTTAAGGCGATCCCAGCATCATCGAGTGCTTTACGACTAGTGTCTAGCGCCCATAGAAAACTGTCATCGAGTCCGGTTAGGCTCTCACTTGGTAGCTGATAACCGCTTGGGTCGAAACAGAAGTTTTCAATATAGCCGCCTTTATCACAATAAAAACGGTCTGACTGGCCTTGAACGCCTTGATAGTCGCTGCTGTTAGCCCCCAATTTTTCATTGGTCAGTGTCGTACGTGAGTCGCGTTTATCGAGTAAGTTCTGCCAAAACTCCTGTGGAGATTTAGCATCAGGGTAGAGAGTGGCGAGACCGACAATGGCGATCTTGCTTTGCTTTCCTGCGGGTATTTTTTTATCTGAAGAAGACATTAGACTTCTCCTTGTAATGTTAGGTTTGTCACCTGCTCGGCTGTGACTCCTTGTGCGGTCGATACAGCTTGCAGTTGGCTCTGTGCTATCTCACGATTTAATCCATCAATAAGTGGTTGAGTCGTGAGTGGCACGCGATGACTAATGAGTTGGCCTAATGCCTTGAGTAGGGTAGTGATATCATCACCGCCTTTCGCATTGACGGGGACGGTGCAGCATAGGTAGTCAGTTGACTGAGCGCCACATTGACGGTCTTGCTTGGCTATCTTATCGATAAGAGTGCAGTTTTGTCTGTCAGCTCCTAACTCGACAAATAGCTTAGCACCTTGCTTTTGTGCGCTATGAATAAGCGCAGTAAAGTCTAAGGTGTTGCAGAAAGTATCGGCAATTGAGTTTGCGATTGTTTGACTATCGAGGCCGCCATGGCTGTTTGTAACCTTGCTATCGCCGGAGGCTGCACTGATAAATTTAATTTCAGTCGGTAATGACGCTTCAAGGGGCTGCTGATAGAACTGCGCTACGTTGCTATGCTCTTCCATTGCTGGAGTCGTATGCATCGCAGTGACACGGTTTGCAGCAATGCCTCGCTTGCCTAACTGAGTTAGCAGCTCGCGGCACTGAGTTTCACAGCCTGCAATCACACAGGTATCCCCCTGAACAATCGCAAGATAGGCGTGAGGGAACTTTGGTAGTAGCGCTTTAATCGGCGCAGCGGCTGAGCGCACCACAAAGCTGTTCCATACAATCTCAGCATCGGCTTCATTTAGCTGCCATGCCCTGCGAACAGCGGTTAGCTTGCCTGAAATCGCGCGTGTAAATAGCGGGTCAGTTTTGGTTTTCTCAATCAAGGCGTGTGGGTCTTTCCATACACCAAGACTTGCCCACATTGAGGCTTCACCCATGGAGTAACCTAAGGCAAAGTTAGGCGTGATGCCGAACTCTTTCACCAATAACTGAGTCAGTAGGTAGCTGCTCCCCACACCCGCAATCGCCAGATCGCCAAGTGGCATAGCGGGCGTCACTTTTGGGTCTAAATTATAGATAGCCTCAGCTTGAAACATGGATTTTAAGTCACCTTCACGCTCTAGCTGTGAATAGAGTGACGGAAAATATCCATGTAGCTCACTGAACATATCGCTATAGACAGTGCCCACGCCAGGGTAGACAAAGGCAAGGCCACTCTGGTCAGTTGTACCGAGAGGCTCAGCCGTGAAATAACTTCCTGCTGGTGTGCGGTACTGACTTTTTTCATCCATCATTTTAGGCAAAGCTAAGGCAATTGCATCAAGTTCTTGCTGCATAGCTTTAATTGAACTCGCTTGCAGTGTGATGGCATATGTACGATTCGTGCTGGCTTCGAAGGCGAGTAAGTTATCACGCATCAAGGTCAGCAGTGAGTCTCTTAGCCTAGGCTTTGATGCCAGCGCTGTTAGTTTGGCTTGTAGTGCATCAAGCTCGGCGACAAGCTCTGCTTGGTTATCAGCACAAACAACAAACTGTAATCGCTGCTCATTGATAATCGATTTTGCAGCGATAAAGCCTGAGCCTTGGGAGACGACAAAACTGATACAGCTCGCTGCTGGTTGAGTCTTTGAGCTGCTTTGTGAAGCGTTAGTCAGATTGATCGCCAGCACGCGTGCTTGATGGTGATCGGTAAACCAGTAGTGACTCGTCGCTTGTTTAGGGCTAATCGATGTCGCATCTCTATGGTGGGTACGAGAGGCCAGATCTTTGATTTGTTCACACACGGCATCAAACTGCTCTGTGCTACTAAGCTCAGGCAGATCGATACGTTTGCTAACATTCTCTTGCTTACGCTTGGCTTGGTTTAAAGCACTCTTCATACAAGAATCAACCACACAAGAGTCAGCGATACATGTGTCTGTGAGGGCGGAGGTCACTAAACCTGCCTCTGTTTGGATCTGCATTGCAGCAAGCACCGCATGAGGGTGAATGCGATTCTGTGCGGCAGTTAGCGCCGGCATCATCAACAGCGAGCTTGTTTCTGTTGATATTTGCACTATTTTGCCTTGCTCAATCGACTCGATAGTGGCTGTTAAGTTAGCCTCAAAATCATCGACCTTGATAGAGACAAGCTCAGTTGTCTCAAGCAATTTTGAGCGATACAGCTCAGGCAATAAGTGAGGCAGTAGCTTAGCGTTTTCTGCGTTATAAAGGCTTAGGTCTAGTGGCGTAGGTAGCACCAAGAGTGCGATGCGCAGTGGCATCTCACTCTTGATAACTTGATCACTGACGCTATTACTAGCTGTCGAGTTAACCATTATGACTTTTCTCCCGAGGCGCTCAAGGCTGATTCACCAGCGCTCATGGCTTTTTCTTCAGCGCTCATGGCTGTTCCATTCAAAAAAGCGCTGTTGAGGTTCTTGCTGATAGTGACTTTCGCCCCTTTCATCATCGCGCTAAGCTCACCATTTTCAAGGTAAAGCGCGATATTCGCCTCAAGTGAACGAGCACTTGTCTTAACGACTTCTAGCTCTAGCATCCCTTTGTCACCAAATGCCAATGGCTTGTGTGAGATAAACTCGCCGATACTTGATGGCAAACTCGCAGCCCCGTACTTAAGCCTTGCCCATACCAACATCGCCTGCAGCAGCAGATCTTCAGCAAACGGCTGACTGCCGCCGATATGCGTTGTTGCCACAAACTGGCCGCAATCACTGTCGCTCACCTGTGGTAGCTGGCAGCTGGCTAACAGACCTTTATCATCAAAGTTAAATACCTGCTTTATGCCCTGCAAACGTGGCCCATGGAATAGGGTACCCTTGCTGTAGAGCTTATCCGCCGATGTGACGGCATTACCAAGCGCTGCGAACGATTTCGATGTCGCATCATCAAGGTTGCCCTCTGCACCGATTAGGGTCGCCTTATATTGCGGGCGTCCTTGGTTAGTGATCAGAGCCTGCAACGTTGGAGCTTCACAAGCTGTAGGCTCGCTATTTGCAACTACTGGCGTCAATTCAAGCGTTATCTCTTGAATATCATCGCTTTCGAAGATGATCCCTTTGAGCAGCTTATAATCGAGAACTTTAACCTGAGAGCCGAGCATTTTACTCGCGGCCTCGCGCATCCACTGAATTGCGCATACAGTGGGGAGCACAGGGTTACCGCTAATGCGGTGGTCTTGGATAAAGACCATCGCACTAGGGTTTAAGGTTCTTGTTAACGTCATAGGCGCAAGACTCTGCGGGATCAGTGCGCTTGGCACCTCACCCGCATTAAGCTTTTTTACAGAAGAGCCTTCTGCTTTGTTTGTATCAGCACCGCCTTGCATAGAGGTACCAATCAGCAACTGCACGCCAGTCTCACTAAGCAGTTGGCTAGCGAATAGCTCAGCACCTGCTTTTAGTGGGATAACGTAAACGCCACGTTCGGTAAACATCTTCTTCAGCGCATCGGTGACCATGCCGCCATCCCAAGGTCCCCAGTTAAAGCTCATCACTTTAGCTTGTGGATTACGAGCAGTGAACTGCAGCGCCGCCTTGTTAAGGATGTCGTTTGACATGGCGTAATCGCTCTGACCTGTGTTGCCGTAGAAACCGGCAGCCGATGAGAACATCGCCAGTAGTTTTACTTTGCTTGAATCGATCGCCTCAAGCAGGGCTTTAAGGCCGTTAACCTTAGTGCCGTAGACGCGAGCTAACTCTTCTATCGTCTTATCTTGAATATGCTTGTCGGCAAGCACGCCTGCACCGTGGATTAGGCCAGTGATCTCATTTGAGCGACCGTTTAGAGCTGCTGTGATAGCACCACTGTCGGTCACATCCATGCTGACGTATTCGGCGCTTGCACCAACTTGGGCAAAAGCTTCAAGGGCAGTGTTGATCTCGATTGAACTCTTTACCGTCCAGACTAAGGCTTCTACCTGTTTAGGCGTCGGCTTATTTCCTGTTGAGATGATATGGGCAATGGCAGCGGGTTTTAGCTCGCTAATTTGCTTATTTTCAGCCCATGCGGGAATAGTAAGCAGCTCACTGCGGCCAGCAAGGATAAAGTGAGATTGTGTGCGCTTGGCTAAGGCAAGGGCACATTCGAAGGTCACACCTTTTGCGCCTCCGGTCACCAGTATGTTATCTGAACTATTTAGTTCGCAAGCCGTATGTTTATTGCTCGCATCGCCTGCAATTAAGGTTGTACGTGAAACGTTCCCCTTAGCGTCGACAGCGATCCCCACTTCTGGCAGTTGAGTGCTGTTATCGAACAGTTCGTTAGTAATAGCATCGGCCAGATGGGTTGCATCAACATCCGTTGCAATATCCAGTGCGCGGCAGAAAACCTGTGGCCATTCATGGCTTAGGGTTTTGGTTAAACCTGCTAGTGCCGCTTGGTTTAGTTCAGCATCTTTAAGCGCATCGGTATTTAGGTAACCAAAGCCACCATCGATACGGCTTACGGTAACAAAACAGCGGCGCGAGTCACTGCTGGCGACGAGCTTTGGTTGCAACAGTTTTGCCCATAAAAACGCGTGGCTTACATGGGTAAAGCTTTGCGTATTTAGGTTAACTGCACCCGTTTGCTCAGTTGCATTAACTTCTGGCTGTAGGTGGATGAAGCCGCCAATCGTGCCAACCTGAGTTTCAATTTGTGCGATAACTGCAGCAATACTGGTTTCAAGCTCAGAATCCTTGCCTGATGCTAGCTCAAAGCTGGCTACGTCACTTGAAAGTGGCGATTGTGGCTGGCCTTCAGGTAGACGTACTACAGCAATGGTAAGACCTTGTTTTGTTAGTTTCTCTGCTAGGACACCTGCGTTATGACCATCATCGTTGATCACAACAGTTGTGTCTGCGGCGAAACAGTTTTCTAGTTTGTCCGCCGCATTAAGCTTTTTTAGCGCTACCTCGCTATGAGGAGGAAGTTCTAGAGAAGAGGTAATCGTCTCCGCTGCTGACTTAACTGCACCTGATACAGCAGCGGCAGTTGTAGAGAGCTTAGAGTTCATAGAGCCTTCAGCTGCACTTGTAGGCCGTTTAGAGCCATCAGCCAGATTAGAGTTCATATAGTCCACAATCTCACCAAGGGTACGGCACTCGGCTAAATCTTCAGGATTAAGCTCAGGCAAGCCTGGCAGCTCATCTTGCACTGTCCCCAGAATTTCAACACGCTTGATAGAGTCGATGCCTAAATCAGCTTCCATATCCATGCTCAGTTCAAGCATTTCTGTTGGGTAACCAGTTTTATCGGCAACCACTGACATCATGGTCGCTTGTACCTTTTGTGCGCTCAAGGCTGTTTGCGAGCTCAAGGCTGTTTCAGCTGGTGCTGCATTCACTTGAGGCGTAGAGCCTTCAGCTGGAAGCTTGCTTCCCATATAAGTCACGATTTCGCCAAGGGTGCGACACTCAGCCAAATCTTCAGGATTAAGCTCAGGCAGACCCGGTAGCTCATCTTGCACTGTACCTAGAATTTCAACACGCTTGATAGAGTCGATACCAAGGTCTGCTTCCATATCCATGCTCAGTTCAAGCATTTCCGTTGGGTAGCCAGTCTTATCGGCGACCACTGACATCATGGTAGCCTGTACCTTGTCCGCAGAGAGACCATTCGCTACAGAAGTCGCAGCTGCTTGAGGCGCCGCTGCGGCACTTGTATGAGACAGCTTAGAGCCATCAGCCAGCTTAGAGTTCATGTACGCCACGATTTCACCAAGAGTACGACACTCGGCCAAATCTTCAGGGCTAAGCTCTGGCAAACCCGGTAGCTCATCTTGCACCGTACCTAGAATTTCTACACGCTTGATAGAGTCGATACCAAGGTCTGCTTCCATATCCATGCTCAGTTCAAGCATCTCTGTTGGGTAGCCAGTCTTATCAGCAACGACTGACATCATAGTGCTTTGGACTCTGTCAGCGCTCAGAGCTGTTTCACCGCTTAAGGCTGTTTGCGAGCTCAAGGTTGTTTCAGCTGGTGCAGCACTTACTTGAGGCGCAGAGCCTTCAGCCGGCAGTTTACTGCCCATATAAGCCACGATTTCACCAAGGGTACGACACTCGGCCAAATCTTCAGGGCTCAGCTCAGGCAGACCCGGTAGCTCATCTTGCACCGTACCTAGAATTTCAACACGCTTGATAGAGTCGATACCGAGGTCGGCTTCCATATCCATTTCAAGCTCTAGCATTTCAGTTGGGTAGCCAGTTTTTTCGGCAACCACTGACATCATGGTCGCTTGTACCTTGTCGGCACTTAGACCGTTTGCAGCTGGTGCAGCACTCACTTGAGGAGCTAGCGCCACGGCACTTGTAGAAAGCTTAGAGTTCATATAAGCCACGATCTCGCCAAGGGTACGACACTCAGCCAAATCTTCAGGACTAAGCTCTGGTAAACCCGGTAGCTCATCTTGCACTGTGCCAAGGATCTCAACGCGCTTGATAGAATCGATACCGAGATCGGCTTCCATATCCATCTCAAGCTCTAACATCTCAGTCGGGTAGCCAGTTTTCTCGGCAACCACTGACATCATGGTCGCTTGTACCTTGTCGGCATTTAGACCGTTTGCAGCTGGTGCAACACTCACTTGAGGAGCTAGCGCCACGGCACTTGTAGAAAGCTTAGAGTTCATATAAGCCACGATCTCGCCAAGGGTACGACACTCTGCTAAATCTTCAGGGCTAAGCTCAGGTAGGCTCGGTAGCTCGTCTTGCACTGTACCTAGAATTTCTACACGCTTGATAGAATCGATACCGAGATCGGCTTCCATATCCATCTCAAGCTCTAGCATCTCAGTCGGGTAACCGGTCTTCTCGGCAACCACTTCAAGCATGGTGGCTTGTACCTTTGTCGCGCTCAAGGCTGTTTGCGAGCTCAAGGCTGTTTGCGAGCTCAAGGCTGTTTCTGCTGAAAGCGTTGTTGGGCTTGTATTAGTCGGTACAACAGCGGCTTGAGCAGGCGCAGCTTGGCGAACAACCTGTGCTGTTGGTGCATTCACCACTGGGGCTGTTTGTGCTGGTGCCGTTTTAATTGGAGCAGCCTGAGTTGGCGCAGTCTGAACAGGTGCTGCCGCTGGAACAGTTATGGCTGCAGGCTGTGCAATGACTTCGCTTTGAACTACTTTGCTTTGAATTACTTCGCTTTGAATCTGTGGCGCATAAGTGGTGGTCGCAGTGCCATTAAGTAGATTTAGCGCCGCAATGTTGCTACCCGCTTGCATCTCAAGGAAATGAGTGTGGCTTTGCAGTGTTTGAGCTTGTAGTTGGTGGAATTGCTCCATAGAGCGTTGTAGGCTCTCAGGGATCGCAATACCTGAACCTGCCAGCTTAGTCTGCTCAGTCATCAACGTGGTGAAAGTCTCGCCGTATTGCAGCGGGATCTCAAGGAACTGCTGATGAAGCTCGGCTGCTTGCTGCTGAGCGGCAAAGAAATTGCTCAGAGCATCATTACCAATATTAAGCGCCACTGACGGCTTGCTGTTTTTAGACACTACTTGGCTCTCTATAACTGAATCTTCAACGGAATTGACTGTAACTGAACCGGCTTGGACAGGCACTGCTACCTCAATAATCTTTTCAACTTCAACGACTTTTTCGACAATCTTTTCGACTTCAACCAGCTTCTCAACTTCAACCACTTTCTCTTCGACGATGCGTTCAATTTGAGAAGTGACAGTGCCTGTCTCTAATGACTTGGCCATCTTGGCGCGAGTGGCTTTGCTGATATGGTTAGCCGCATTTAGCGAGATGCTCATTGGCGACTTTTTAGCTGGCGCTGCGATATCGGCTTGGTATGGGTCGATTTCGCTTAGTACTACGCCTGATACGGCGAGTTGCATAGCGGCTTGTTTAAGCTGTAGATCGCTATCACCCTTAGCATTCGGATTGATAGAGATAGTGCACACTTCATTGTCAGTATTGGCTAGGGTACCTTGAACTAACTTTTGTAAGATGTTCTTTGGCCCAAACTCAACAAATATGCGTGCGCCGTCGTTGTACATAGCTTCAAGCTGGCTAGTAAAGCGCACCGATTGAAGCATATGTTTCTTAAATGAGGCTTTAATCTTCGCGGCAGTAGTTTCATAAAGGGCACCGGTTGCGTTTGAGTAAAGCGCACGGCTGGCTTTAGTAAACTTCGCCGTATCAATGGCTTTAGCAAATGGGGCTTGCGCGTGACCTACAAGCTCGGTGTGGAACGCACCCGATACAGGTAAGTTAATCGCCTTGTAACCAAGCTCAGCGAGTGCCTTAGCAGCATCGCCTGTTGAACCGGTAGGGCCTGCAATCACTGATTGAGTTGGCGCGTTATAGTTAGCCACTTTAACGCCATCAAATTTAGCAATGGTTGCTTCGAGGGTTGCTAGATCTGTAGTGCCTTTTTCTTGGTGAATAATGGCATACATGGTACCTGCATCGGCTTCTACGCCATCTTTAGCTTCTGCTTTAGTCGCCATAGCATCACCACGGGCGAAGGCAAGCTGGTAGTAATCATCGGCTGAGATCACGCCTGCGGCACACAAAGCGCTCAGTTCACCAAAGCTGTGACCTGCCACCATGTCGGCATTAAAACCAGCCGCAGTGAATAGCGCATACTGGCCCATAGAGATAGCACCAATTGCACTTTGCGCATTGGCGGTATTGGTCAGAATCGCTTCTTGTGCTTTAAGGTCATCTTTATTAAATACTGGTTTTGGATACAGAGTCTGTGAAAGCGGTGTCTTATCATTAGCGGCAAAGACTTTATCAGCGATTACAAATTGCTGACGCATCTCAGGGTAATAACAAGCCAGTTCACGGCCCATATTCAAGTATTGAGAACCTTGACCTGCAAATAGTGCGGCAACTTTGCCTTCAATGGCTGCAACACGGTAGCTAGTGCCACCCGGTAACTGCCAGCTGGTGTCACTTGATTCAAGCTTAGTGACTGCTTGCTTGATTTGGTTGACTAACTCTTCGCGAGTATTGGCGACAAGGCCGATACGTGGCGCATTGGCTTCAAGCTCACGCAGAGGATAATTTGCTGCGGCATCTTTTAAGATAAATTCAGCTTGTTCTGCAGATGCTGCCAGTGTGTTTAACTCTTCTACTAGCTTAGCTTTATCGCTGGCGCTGACTAAGAAGCTTTGTGCGACTTGACGCTGACGGTACTTGGCTTTTTCACTATCAACACGGCTATGCTCATTGTTGTACTCTTCCAATACGAAGTGGAAGTTAGTGCCACCAAAACCAAATGAGCTAATACCGGCACGGCGCGGCGTGCCATCAACGCGAGGTAGCCACGGACGGGTTTCGGTATTGAGGTAAAATGGTGAATTTTCGATATTAAGCTTAGGACTAGGCTGGCTGACGTTGATGGTGGCTGGTAACACCTTGTGGTGTAGTGCCAATGCGGCCTTAATTAGACCCGCTGTACCCGCAGTCGACTTAGTGTGACCGATTTGCGATTTCACTGAGCCCAATGCGATGTGCTGCTTAGTGTCGTTCTCATCGCGAAATACTGAGCAAAGACCTGCAAATTCGGCGGCGTCACCTGCAGCAGTTCCTGTGCCGTGAGCTTCGATAAGCCCTAGGGTGTGCGGTGCAAAACCTGCATCATCATAGGCACGGTTTAGCGCTTTTGCTTGACCTTCAGGACGCGGTGCATAGATAGACTTGAACTTACCGTCTGATGAAGCACCAATGCCTTTAATCACCGAGTAGATACGGTCGCCATCGCGCTCAGCATCTTCAAGGCGTTTTAGCGCTACCATGCCAATACCTTCACCAATCATCATGCCTTTTGAGTCGATATCAAATGGCTGAATGGTTTCGTTAGTGGTAAAGGCGGGAGTCTTAGAAAAGCTCATGTACATAGACGGTGAGTTATCGGTACAGACACCACCGGTGATCATCATCTCTGAGCGACCTTCGGTTAGCTCGGTCAGCGCCATACGCATTGCGGCTAGTGAGCCTGCACAGGCTGCATCGACCACACAGTTCATGCCACCAAAATCGAAACGGTTGGCGATACGACCGGCAATCACATTACCTAATGAACCTGGGAATGAGTTCTCTTCCCAATGCACATATTGATCTTGGAACTTCTTGATCAACATTTCACTGTCTTCATCGCTAATGCCGCTGTTGGCGAACACTTTCTTCAGTACCGGATACTGCAGACGCGCCGTTAGGCTGTGGCTAATTTTTTGACCGCCGCCCACGCCAAGAGTGATACCAATTTTATCTCTGTCGTAACCTTCTGGCAGGTTGGCATCGGCTAATACTTCTTTGGCGACAATCAATGATAGCAGCTGCGATGAGTCGGTTAGCTCTAGGATATTTGGCGGCAGGCCAAACTCCATTGGGTTGAAATCAACGTCAGGCAGGAAACCACCACGCTTACAGTAACTCTTATCGGCTACGGTTTTATCTGCGTCGTAATACTCTTCTGGTTGCCAGTGAGTCGATGGCAATTCGGTGATGGCATCGATTTTCTCGCTGATTAAGTCCCAAAACTTATTCAAGTAACGAGAGTTAGCAAAGATGCTTGCCATGCCAACGATGGCGATAGGCATATCTTTAAGGCGCTTATTTAAGCGTGAATCAGCTTGTGAGTCTTGTGCTTGCTCAGTCGTTTTAGCTGACTTTGTAGGTTTAGAGGTCTGGCTCATTATGAGTCTCCGCTGGGTGCCTGAGTGTCAGGCGTCTTGTTGTTTGTTATAAGCGTTTCTTTTGAGGTGTGGCGATTTGGCGTCGCACCAGGAAAGCGCTGTAAAAAGGTGTGATAGTTACGTACGAGTAACTTTCGTAGGTGGAACGGCCCATGTTTAAGTACATAGGTCATGTAACGGTTGGTGGCTTGGGTATTGCCGTCTTGATAGATGTCGAGATAGATCCAATCACTGTGAGGATCGATGCCGAGCAAAATTGAACTGGGTGTCTCTTCGGTCAGTTTAGGTGGAATGGTAAGCGAAACCACCTGAACCACATTGTCACCATCAGTACTAGGCAGGGCTAACGTTTTAGCCAGTGCTTCATAGTGTAGGGTGTAGGTTTGTACGTCGCTGCCTTGGGTGACAGGGATCTGGTTGAAATAGCGCATCGGCACATGCGGACTTTCAATATCGCTAACTCTTGAAACTCCATAACGTTTTAAACACCTTGCTAAACCGGAACGGGACACATTTGGATTAATAAATTTCTGTGTCGCTTTTAAGAGCCTATCTAATGGCATCTTTAGCTGATAGCGCAGTCCAACGACCACGTACTCCTGCAAGGGGGTTAACGTGGTATTGAGATGGTGAGGGGTATTGGGACAGTTTTCAACGGAGTCGCGCTTACGCCATTTGCGAACGGTAGCTTCACTGATATTCAGTATCTTTGATAATTGACTGACACTGAGATGCGATTCTTGGATGAATCGGCGCATCTCCGGAGTCGTAGTGGCATTGCTATGCCTTGTCTCTGTCTCAGTTTGCGTACACTCATTCGGGATATGGCTTCCTTCCCCTAAGTGTTTACTGCTTGTTTTTACCATCAGTTTAGCGGCTACCCGTTAATAATCTGTTGGGACTCAATAGCGATACCACTTGTAGTCATTGGACCTTAGGTCTCTATCTATCGCAATAAAGTCGATGTTTTTTGGCTAATGGCTGAGCAGACTACCTGAGCCTGTGTGGCAATACAATCACCTGGGACTTATTAATTACTGATATGACCAGATTCGGTGAACACATGTAAGCTAATTGCTTGTTTTAAGTGTTGCTTTTAGTTGTTATTAAAAAGAGTGATCTAGCTCAAATATTACTAGTTTACAGCGGTCTATACTGGTTAGAATTCGCTCAATTAAGTCTGCAAATAGAAAATGGATTGATTAAATAATGTAAAAAAAGGAGGCCAAGATGGCTGAGTTTACTACCGAGCAGATCCGAAATCTGGCAGTGCTCGGACACACTGGTTCTGGAAAATCTTCTCTGCTAGAGGCGCTTCTTTTTCGTGCGGAGGCGATAACATTGAAAGGCAGGGTCGATAAGGGAACAAATCACGCTGACTTTACCGCCCAAGAAAAATCCCACCGCCATAGTTTAGAACCTTCATTTCTCAATCTCGATTACGCTAATCACCATATCAATATCATTGACACCCCCGGATTACCGGATTTTTTCGGTCGAGCCCTGTTACCACTACCAGGTGTTGAGTCAGTTGTATTAGTGATCCATGCCGGGGTAGGCATAGAGACGATAACCAAAAGAGCCTTCGAAGCTGCCCGTCGTCAAGGTAAAGCGGTACTCATCGTTATTAATCATATTGATGGTAATGAGTCGGCGTTAGCCGCCTTATTAGCAGCGATTCAAGCACAGTTTGGTCAGCGATGCTTGCCCGTTAACTTACCTAATGTTGCTGGTGATGCGGTGGTGGATTGCTATTTGCACTGTAACCCACAAGCTCAAACCGCTTTTATTGGCGCCGAATGTGCGCGAGATGAATTAGTCGATACCGTGCTTGAAGAAGATGAGCAGTTAATGGAGCTCTATCTTGAGCAGGGCGAATCGTTAACCCCAGAGCAGCTTCATGCTCCACTTGAAACGGCATTACGCTTAGGCAACTTAGTCCCAGTTTGCTTTACCAGTGCCGAAAAAGAGATAGGGATCAGTTCGCTGCTAGAGATCCTTATTAAGCTAATGCCTAACCCACTAGAGGCGAATCCACCGCAATTTGTAAAAGGTTTTGGTGATAACGCTAAAGCCGTCACAGTCAATCAGAATCCTAACGAGCATGTACTCGCCCACGTATTTAGGGTCGCAGTTGACCCATTTTTTGGGCGCATGGGGGTATTTCGTTTATATCAAGGCACAATCAATGTGGGAATGAAGCTATATATCGGTCATGGACGTAAGCCATTTAAAGTGGCTCACCTGATTAAATTACAAGGTGAGAAGCATATTGATGTGGCTCAAGCGATACCGGGGGATATCTATGCCATTGCCAAAGTCGAAGAGCTTGAGATCGGTGTGGTGTTGCACGACAGTCATGATGAAGATGATTTTCATATGCCAGAGAACGCATTACCTCAGCCTATTTTCGGCCTAGCAGTGTCCCCTAAACGGCGTGGCGATGAACAAAAGCTATCTGAGGTATTAAATAAGCTGGTGGCTGAAGATCCCAGTTTGCACGTGACTCGAGGTGAAGCCCATGGGCAAACTCTGCTGCAGGGACAGGGTGACCTACACCTGCAAATAGCCCTTGAGAAGGCGCAAACCGTGTTCAATGTGGATATGGAAACTGAAATTCCAGCCGTGCCATATCGAGAAACGATTATGGCAGAGGCAAAGTCCCGTTATCGCCATAAGAAACAGTCGGGAGGCTCAGGGCAGTTTGGTGAAGTCGAGTTGATGGTTGAGCCGTTGGCCCGTGGCCAAGGTTTTGAGTTTGTGAGTAAAGTGGTGGGTGGCTCAGTGCCAAGCCAATATATTCCAGCGGTAGAGAAAGGCGTACGCGAAGCCATGTTAGCCGGTGGTTTGGGTGGTTTCCCGATGCAGGATATTAAAGTTACGGTATTAGATGGTAAACATCATAGCGTGGACTCAAAGGAGATTGCGTTTGTTATGGCGGGCAAGCGTGCCTTTATGGAGGCTGTTACGTCGGCACAACCAGTGATCTTAGAGCCTGTCGTCGATATGCAGATCTGTGTAGAGCAGGGTTACGTTGGGGAGATCACTGGTGATATCAGTGCTTCTAGAGGCATGGTGTGCGGCACTCAGGCGCAAACCAATGGCATGGTCGAGGTGAGTGTAGAAGCGCCACTTGCGAATGTTGCCGACTACTCTACTCGATTAAAATCGATGACGGGAGGAGAGGGGCAGTTCTCAATGAGCTTTAGTCGTTATGATGTGGTTCCCGATAGGGTACAGGCTACATTAATGGGTTAATAGGGAGGTTTCGGGTCATTTGAGCTATTGTGGTGCCATTTGAGTTTGTGGCTGTTGTTTTGAATTAAAACAGGCCACAATAGCCCATATATCTACGTTCACATTTGAGCTGGTTTTGTCTGAATTCACTGCAATAAAATTGTATTTCTGTCCGTTAAACAGCGCGGAGCTCGATACTGAATCTGCAGCCTTGATTAACACTTGGCTACCGCAAGATGAAATTGATAAAGTTAATCGCTACATCAAACAGGAAGCTAAAGAGCACGCCCTGATGGTGAGAGGCTTTCTGCGTGCACTCTTATCAAAGCAAGTATCACAACAAGCTAAGATTAAACCCCAAGAGTGGTGCTTCGAGTATGGTGAAAAAGGGAAGCCTAGATTAAGCGAAGCGCAATTTTTACAAACCGGACTCCACTTCAATATAAGCCATAGTGGTGATTGGCTGGTTGTTGGGATAGGCAAACAGCAATCTGACAATGACGATACCAGTAACGACAAGCCAACTGCATCGAGGCTAGAGTTTGGCGTCGATATTGAGCGAAGTCGTGCTAGTACCAACATCCTCTCTATTTTAAGTCACTATTTTTCTGAGCCTGAGAAACAGGCGCTATTTGCACTGCCAAATGAGTTGCAACGAGAACGTTTCTTCGATCTGTGGGCACTTAAAGAGTCCTATATAAAAGCCAAAGGCTTAGGCTTAGCCCTGTCACTTAAATCTTTTGCTTTTGATTTTTCGACCTTGGTTGAGACTTCACTCGAGCTTGACGTCACTCAAGGTGTGAGTCCCTTAGCGCATGCCGTTACGAGTGAGCTAGGCCCGTCACCTATACGCCTTAAGCAAAACATTTCTCTCTCGACACGACAAGAGAGTGATGATGAGCAAGTTGCGAGTGAACAGCCGCTACAGAAGATGAAAGCCGCGCAAGGTTGGCATTGCTGGCTCGGGCACCTGGATGTAGGGCACTTGGATATTGGGCACTTGGATGTCGGGCAATCAGATGAGCAGTATCGGTTTGCAATCAGTGTTGGACAGTGCAAGCAAGTGAGCATCAAGGCGGTGAAGGTTGATTTGAAAGCGCTGTTAGAAAGGGTTTAATAACCGTTAATGTTTAACAGTAAAGAATTAAAAAACGGGGCGCTCCATGCGCCCCGTTTTGTCTGTGTAGTGAGTTTGAGTGCTATTTCACAGGCGTTGGCACTATCTCAAAAGCGGGGTTGAACTCCACCATGCTACCAGCGATTTTGCCAAAGGCTTCCTTATCGCCTGTCAGCTTAGCCTCGCCACTGGCTAATAGCGCTTTAAGGGTGGTCTGCCCAAGCAAAATGCGATTCACATCCGCCTTGTTAACCATAAGGTTGGCATCGGCTTTTTGCTCTTTGTCGACAACGACGTTACTTAGGTTGCCGTTGCTAAGTTCAATGTAAAGAATGTCCTTAGTGTCTGGGGTGATGATATTCATCTTCACTAAGCCCTGTTTAGCGGCAACTTGGCTGTCAATTTTAACCGCAAGGAAGTCGAACAGTGTCGGCATATCCATTTCACTTATCACGTCAGCCGATGCGGTTTTCGGGGCGCCAGCTTGAATACCAACTCTTAATTCTTGTGCGCCAGTTAAGTAGATGTTTCGCCAGCCCGCACCTTCAGATTGATAACCTAACTGCTCGTAAGTATCGGCTAACAATTGACGCGCTTCATCATTATCCGGTTCGGCCATAACCACCTTGTTCAGTGCGGTTGCCACAAAGCGGTATTCGCCTTGTGCGTAATCATCTTTTGCACGTTTAACCGCTGCATCTGCGCCGCCCATGTACTCGACAAACTTAGCCGATTCGAGCTTTGTTGGTAGCGGATTTAGGTTCGCTGGGTTCATGTCAAAATAACCAAGATATTTGTTATACACCGCTTTGGCGTTATGACTATAGGTACCGTGATAGCCATTGGTGTGCCATGTCTTATAGATAGACTCAGGAATCGTGTCTTGAATCGCATCGCCAATATCCTGAATGCCCACACCATCGTTAGCCAGTCTTAGTGTTTGGTTATGGACTAAACCGTAGTTATCACGTTGTAGACGTAAGAACTCATTGACGTCTTGATTGCCCCAGACGGGTGCCGAATGGGAGGCGAATAGTACTTCGACATCATCGCCAAAGGCGTTAATCATCTCGTTAATATCTTTCGACCATTTCAGAGCGTCACGCACCTTAGCGCCGCGAAGGGTATAGATATTGTGCATGCCCTGATAGGTGAGTTCACCAGTCCAAAGTGCTTTCTTGGATGGAATATAGGTGATCATCTCAGACTCGGCTTCGGTGCCTGATGCGTCCATAAATACCATCTCTAAGCCATCAATGGTGAGTGTTTCCCACTTTCCTTCACCGTTTAAGGTGTAGTCCGGTGCGACATAGGTGATCTCACCTTTCGATAGCCCTTTACCTAATGCGGCATCGACAATACCGTGATCATGTTTACCCAGTGTTGCGCCATATTGGTAAGCGGCGCGGCGGCTCATGGCGTTACCGGCAAGCACATTCTCATCGACAATCTCTTTGGTGATGTTATCAGAGCCGTAGACTTTGACGTTTGGGAACATCTCCTGTATTCCGCGGGCGCCACCAAAATGGTCGGCATGGCTATGGGAGTAGATCATGGCAACGACAGGCAGGTCGCCATCTTTTGGCAGGTTCTTTAGGGCAAATTGCAGTGATGCCTTTGCCGCCTCTTTGGTTAGCAGCACATCATAGGCAATCCAGCCGTTATCACTGCGGATAAGGGTTAAGTTCGACAGGTCGGTGCCGCGAACTTGGTAGATCCCATCGCTGACTTGGTATAGGCCATTGGGCACCATGTTGAGCTGGGCTTGGCGATAGAGCGACGGGTTTACCGAGTCTGGAGTCTTATCGCTGATAAAGGAAAATTCAGCCCTTAGAATGTCGGCGGTGGCTTTATCAAACTTGGCGATAAGGTTCTTAGAAGATTGCTCGAATGCTCGCGTATCGGCAAAGTTAAGGGTATCCGCGACTGCTTTGTTGTGGGCAATGGTGTGCTCAGTGGCGTCTTTACCATGATAGTGCACCGTGATGTGGTCGTGTTCATGCTGGGCGGCAGCGGCATTAAATGAGAAAACGGATAGGATTGAGAGAGTAAGTAGAGTCTGCTTCATGAGATTTCCTTAGTAAGTTAAGTCGGTTCAAAGCGTTGCGTCTCAGAGTTTTCTGATAAATTAATGCTTAAGAGACGTCTTTTTATGAATGTCGTTCGATTGAATGTGGCCAGTATAGCGAGGGAAATTCGAATAATAATTAGGGTGAACTTTACTTTTGATATTTATAATATGAATATTATTACAGCCATTATTAACGCTAAGCGGAAATATTTATGTCACAGCAAAAGTCATTCGATCTTAATTTGTTCCGCATTTTTACAGCGGTATACCGTACCTCATCATTTAGCCGCGCAGCTGAGGAGTTAGACCTGACTCAATCGTCGGTGAGTAATGCCATTGCGCGTCTTAAGTTCTCGGTAGGGGAGGAGCTGTTTATTCGCGTTGGTAGAGGAGTGAAACCAACGGCGAGTGCGATGAATCTCTATCAACAGCTTGCGATCCCTGTGTCTGAAATCGAGCTGGTCGCTTCTAGTTTTGAATTGTTTGATGCCAGTATCAGTGAACGTACCTTCTATGTCTATGCCAGTGAATCGGCAATTCAGCTACTGCAAGGCTTAGTAGAGCAAGCATTAGAAGAGCTATCAATCAACATTGTATTTCGTGAGCCGCCATTAATTGAGGAAGAGTTGCAGATGGAGTTGCAGCTTGAGAAAGTCGACTTAGCACTGGATATTTGGTTGCCTGAATCGAGCTCTTTTAAGAGCCAAAAGGTGATGCAAGATAAGTTGGTGTGTGTGGCCAGAAAAGATCACCCGCGCATCACAGGGGCGATTACCCAAGAACAGTATTTTAGTGAAAAGCATATTATTTTTAAGATGCGCCGCTATAACCTTAGCGTTGCAGATCTGCTGACTAAACATGTTCTACCGGCGAGACAGATGCACAGTGAGCAATCATCGATTTTAAGTATGATGGCCGTGGCCTCAAAAAGTGATGCCTTAGCTATCGCCTCCAAGTCCTATACCGATGAATATGCAGAATTGTTTGGCCTGCAGGTATTTGATCTGCCCTTTGATGTTGAGCCTATTGAATATTACATGGTATGGAGCCATAAGCTCGAGCAAAACCCAGCTAATATTTGGTTGAGAAATACGATACTAAAGTTAATTAAATAAGTAAGTTAATTCGAGTTTAGATAATGTGTTAAAGTGAGTTGTTTGCTTAAATATGGTTCAACGGTTAAGCGCTAAGATAGAGGGAAAGCAATGACGCAACAAAAGCAGTTTGACGTAAATCTATTAAGAGTCTTTCTAACTGTGTGTCGTACAGGCTCCTACACCTTAGCTGCTGAGGAGCTTGATCTGACCAGCCCTCGGTGAGTAATGCCATTACTCGCTTTAAAGGAGTAATTGGAGAGGAGCTTTTTGTCCGTGCAGGGCGCAATATCAAACCCACTGCCATGGCTAACTATCTTTATGAGCAACTTAACGACTCCTTTAGCAATATTGAAAATACGATCAGTGGGCTACAGGGCTTTGACCCAGTCACCTCTGAGCGTCAGTTTGTCATTCTTGCCAATGATGTTATCGCCCATATGCTACAAAGACGACTCGACGATATGGTTAAAGATCTCCCTGTCGAGATCATCTTTCGTGAGCCGCCAGACTTTGATAATGAGATAATTGAGATGCTTAACCTTGAGCAGGCGGATGTCGTCATCGATATCGGCTTACCTAAGGATAACCGCTTCGAAAGAGTGGTTATAATGAAGGAGCCTCCAGTTTGTGTTGTCAGTAACAAGCACCCTAGGATTGAACAGAGCCTCTCAAGAGTGCAGTATTTTGCTGAGCGGCATATATTAGTTACGCTCAGGCGCTTTAACCTTACTGCCGTTGATCTGATTAGTGAAGAGGTTTTGCCTAGCCGCAAACTTCACAGCAGTAAGTCATCGATGTTGAGCTTGCTTGCGGCTGTTTCAACTAGTGATGCCATTGGGGTGTCCCCGAAAAGCTACGCGAGTGACTTTTGCGAGCTGTTTAATCTCAAGCTTTTTCCGTTGCCATTTAAAACAAAGACGTTAGATATTGAGATGGTATGGAAGAAAAAACATAATCGCAACCCAGCCCATATTTGGCTTAGAGAGCAAATACTCTTGTTAGTGGATAATTAACGGGAGAGGGATTGTTAATTTATGAAAATAAGCATGGATTACTGAGTTTCAATATTCAGTTTACTCAGGGAAGTCGCTAGTTGCATTCTGTAATTAGTTAGCCTCTCTAACTCCTTAAAATTTTTTGAATCTTTCTCCCCTCAATTTTTCTTGAAAATATTTGCATAACTAACTCTGTATTCAGACATGGTTAAGTTTCAAAAAACAAGTTTGTTTCAATAATGTTAGTACTGATGTTTTTGTATTTAATTTGTTCATCATGATGTTCAAATTGATGAGTCTAAGTGATTATTCTGCTTAATTAGGTTTAAGGCATTCACGCTGTGAATTTGTTAACAGTTTCTAGCACTAATTATCTTGCTGAATATTTTTATTAAAGTAGCTCCCTAACTTAACACTAAGTAATCACACCAAGGAGATAGTGTGTGTTTACTATGTGCTAGCTGCCAGGATGCAGCTGATGTAGCTTGAAGGAGATGAGTGTTGAGTTTTGGAGACCTAGCTGAATGCGATATTACAGAAGTTGATTCATCAACTTTTCTATTATCGCTGATTCAAGGAGCTAGGTATCCAGTTTACTTTTTTGAGTAACCCGATACTCATTTTAATCACTGAGAGCACATTATGAATTTTAAGAAAGCAACTGTAGCAACAGCGCTACTATCATCACTTTTCCTTGTTGGTTGTTCATCAACTTCTTCTAACCAAGCTCCGGGCTTTGATGGCGATCCAGATTTTGAAAATGTTGATCCAGATTTTGGTATTACTAAGCCTAGTCCAGAGCTACCACCTACTGATGATGCGCCTGGTAATGAGCTTAATCACTGGCAGTTAAGCGACACTGGAGAAATCCTTAAAAATGGTGAGGCAGTTGGTATCTATGATCCAACTACTGGCCTTGTGTGGAAGGATGGCATTCTTGTCGCAAGCGTTGAGAAAAATACTTTAACGATTCATGGATCGAATGATACTTATCGCATTTATAGAAATGAGTTAGGGACGCTTACCATTGATTGGGGGAACTCTGTTGTAGATGGTGATTGGGGACTTACCCCTCCAACCGATACCCCCCCTGAGAACGGTATTAATCATTGGCAGTTGACCGAGGAAGGGGAAGTTCTCAAAAATGGTGAAGTTGTTGGTACATACGATGCAACGACAGGCCATATAACGAAAGATGGCGTTCTAGTTGCTAGCGTTGAGAAAAACACCTTAACTATTCATGGCTCAAACGATACCTACCGTGTTTACAAAAATGATTCTGGCACCCTTAGTATTGATTGGGAAAACTCTGTAGTAGATGGAAGCTGGGGAGTTGATGATAAAAAAGCTCACCTTAAATCTAAAGCAAATTCAGCTAAAGTACGCATCAAGACTCAGCTTAAACGCTAAATATTGAAGCAACATTTTAAAGGGGCTCTCAATTGTGAGCTCCTCCTTTCATACCCTACTCAAGATTACTTAAGTGAACTCTACAAAAAATAAAGTGGCATTAGCCTAATTGAACTGGCCTTCGTGGTAATTGTTATTGCTGAAGACCTTCACGGCCAACCTATT
Organism: Shewanella schlegeliana; assembly: GCF_016765635.1. Lineage (GTDB taxonomy): Bacteria > Pseudomonadota > Gammaproteobacteria > Enterobacterales > Shewanellaceae > Shewanella > Shewanella schlegeliana. The sequence goes on along the minus strand of NZ_JAESVD010000005.1, from coordinate 79,796 downwards.
AACTACCAAACCCTTGAAGAGATAGGTAAGTCAGATATGAACTATGAAATATTTGGCAGCTGTTTCTGGAGCAGAAACAGCTAAGACTGCTGCATTCTATTTTAATGGTTACCTAGCTAGTGACGCATGTCGTGTCTTAGTGGACCAGAATGTCGCTCCTGATTACGGTAACAGCGATAACCACACCACAGTAGAAACACAAGACTGTTAGTATCGCTATAGCAACGGACGTCCTCTTATGGACTTTCTGTTATGGGATTTCTGCTATGGAGAGTTGTTGTAGGAGTGTTTGCACATCACTGGCTTATGATAGCGATAACTTAATTGGTCTGGTTTGCTTTTTAGTATCGTTTGGGCGAGTAGGACTTATCGATCAGTACTATTTTGATTAATCTCACACTTGATACATTCACTCCTTGAATGTATCAAGGCTATCTAGCCCCATCAATTATCTTCAACTATCTCGCTAATATATAGCTATAGAGTGGAAGGGGGAAACAACCCCATTCGATACTCTGATTAACCATTTGGCTTAGGCACTTTTGTCAGCCGTTTCTATATTTTTTATGAGAGCACATATTATGAATTTTAAACAGACCACGGCAGTCCTGCTGACTTCGTTACTCCTTGCTGCATGCTCATCAACTTCATCTAATCAGGGGCCTGGCTTCGATGATGATAAGCCCCGTCCTGAGTTAGAGAAGCCACCAATTAATGAGTTACCGCCAGAGTTTGACGGTGACAATGGCTGGGGGAATAGTGAGCTCCCCCATATAAAGCCCCGCCCTGATTTAGACAGGCCTCCTGTCAATGAGCTTCCTCCAGAGTTTGATGGAGATAGTGGCTGGGGGAATAGTGAACACCCAACTAATAAGCCCAAACCTGATGTGAACCCATTCGAGCTCGTTATTGACGAAGAGAATGGGCAAGCCAAAATCTATCGTAAAGAGGATGGTAAAACTATAGCCATCATTGAACCAAATGGTGACGGTACTTATACGGTACGTGATGGTGCAATGTCTTGGGATAATACTTATGTGATCTATCAAAATGACCTTGGTCAAATCCGCATTGATTGGGAGAGGTCTGAAATCGATGCTGGTTGGGGGGCACAAGATAAGGCCCCCAAAGTGGAGAGTTTGTCACAAGCTCAACGAAATACACTTAAATCAAGAGTTAATAATGTAAGGATGAAAGTTCAGCAACAGAAACGTTAAGTAATATTTAGCTTTAAAAATGGATAGACCTTTTGTCCGCCTCACTTTGAGGCGGACGCGATTGAATTTTTTGAGAGCAATGCCATATGCAAGTATCTAAATATCTTCTTAATATGACAGCCCTACCAAGAGCCCTTCGTGTAACGGCTATTACACTCAGCATTAGTTTGGCTTCGACTGCCCAAGCAACTTCTATCTCAAGTGATATTGAGCTTATCTTCCCACCGAAGGGAATTGAAATAGGTCAAGAAGATGAAAGTGAGCCACTGTACAAGTCAGTTGGGCTAGATGTGAAGATGCAGGATGGCGAAGCGGTTTATACCTTGAATGCCAGTTTTGATATTGGTGAAACCTGGCGTGTGTTTGGTGAGTATGACAGTAATGAGTTTTGGGAAGCGGGTGTGGGTAAGAGCTTCTATAGTTCATTCATGTTTACTGAAGTTACCGCAAAGGCTAATCGTGGTGGCTATAGTGCTGGCGTGTTTGCAGGTATTCCGGTGAGTGAAACTGTGATTTTGATGGCGGATACCAATTACAACTGGTCTACCTCGAGCTATGACTTCCAATACGATGGAGAATCTATCCAAGTCGATGGCTCATATTCACCTTCAGATACTATAGATTTCATGCTGGGATTTTCTTGGAGCGCTCTTGAACGATTGAACGTTAGTTATAGTTATAACCATGTATATGAGACTACAGGGGATAGAGTACAGCGAGAGATCCATATTCCTGACTTCGAATATGATGACAAAAGAATAAGCAGGTTAAGTAAAGGAAATTACAACTATCACGAAATTACTTTAACCACTGAGGTATGGAAGTTATCTCCTTATTTTACCTATACTTACTTTCCTTATGGCGAAAAATTCTATGAATTTGGCCTGTCATTTAAGTGGTAGTTTAATATTGAGGTAAAATATTGGCGACCATTGCGAACAATCTATAGCCTTGAGAGCAGGCTGTTTTATAAAAAGACCAAGAGCAGCCTCAGAGTTGCAGCGCTCTCTCACTCTCTCATTGGTTATCGCTGATGGGAGTTTTTTTTGTCCGAAATTTATAATAAAAAACGGGTTAATGACACACTGACCCGTTTTTTGTTTTCTTTACTAAGCCGTAATGACTTGTGTTTATTGTCGTGCGAGGCGTTGATTCTCGGCTGGGTGTTCAAAATCGCTACGATAGGGGTTGATATCTAAACCGCCACGGCGAGTATAACGGGCATAAACTGTCAGCTTGGCGCATTGGCAGAAGCGTTTAAGATCGACGAAAATCCGCTCAACGCACTGCTCGTGAAACTCATTGTGCTGTCTAAATGAGATGAGATATCTGAGTAGCTTTTCACGATCAATCTTAGGACCCTGATAGCGGATCATTACCGTGCCCCAGTCAGGTTGCGAGGTGATCAAGCAGTTTGATTTTAGCAAGTTAGATGTCAGCGTTTCGGCAACAATCGCTTTATTATCGACACTGTCGACTAAGTAGTCTGGATTAAAGCTATAGTCGTCGATCTCGATATCGAGATCATCGATGCATGTCCCCGGTAGCTCAACAATTCGTTGATGGCTGAACTGTTTTGGCTCAAGAACCTTTACTGTCACTTCACCCTCGGCGCAGGCACTTAAGTCTTGAGTTAAGCGTTCTTGTACCGCTTGCGCGCTATCGAATCGAGTCTGGTTATAACTGTTTAAATACAGCTTGAATGACTTAGACTCAATCAGGTTTTTACTGTCAAAACTTAGGCTGAATTCGGCAATAGCCACCATAGGTTTGCCTTTGGCATTTAGCCAAGATAGCTCGTAGCCTGTCCAGATATCACAGCCATGAAAAGGTAGCTCTTGAGTCAGGCCAATTGCATCACGGTTTAACTTACGCGGTACGCCTTGAAGTAAAGATGCATCATACTGCTCTTGATAACCTGTCGACTTTCCTAATGTTAATTCAGAAAGTTCGGGGGCGTTACTATAGGGATCATGATGTTGTGTCATCAATACGGTTTCCATGTCAAAATAGACCCCTATTATAACTGATTTGGAACTGTCTTCAGTGTCTTCTTTACCCGCTTTAGATCTTTTTTTATCTAAATATCAACAAGCCTATGTGGAACAACTCGGCGAACAGCCACGATATTATGCCCAAGAGCAAGAGTCTGACTGCGTTGTAGGCGAAATGGATAGTGACGGAGCTGTGTTTTGGCAAGCGGTTGTTCGTCAAGAGGCTGGTCAGTTTGATAATGTCGAAACGGCACTTGAACTGACCTTGTCTGCTGAGATAAATGCATTTTATGGCCGTCACTTCTCCGCGCCGCTGTTTTTTGACTCCAAGTGGGGCAGTGGTGAGCTTATCCAAGTGTGGAACCAAACCGATTTTGAGTACCTGCAGCAAAATATCATCGGTCATTTGATGATGAAGAAAAAACTTAAGCAGGAGCCAACTTGGTTTATTGGGGTCTTAGATGATGAAGATAAGATGCTAACGGTGAATAATGCCGATGGCAGTGTTTGGGTAGAGATCCCTGGTGAGACTCAAAGCACTAAGCTTACAGAGTCGTTGGATGAATTTATTGGTTTACTCACCCCTAGAGTGACACCGCCGGTAAAACCGATAGAGGAGTCTATGCCTGAGCTGGATCATCCTGGTATTTGGCAGCGAATGAAGTTGATGTGGCGTAATTTACGTGGCAAATAATTGATGCGCGAGATGTAATAAAAATGGCTCAATATTGATTGGGCCATTTTTTTTATGAGGACGCTATTTTATGGGAAGGCATAATATAAGGAACGAGATAGTTCCTTATAGATGATCCCATGAGATGTTAGACACTATGCGGCAAGTCTCACAGCGAAAGTGAAACATATCCAATAACGGCTCGTCCAGAAGCCATTCTTTACTGCCGCATTTTGGGCAGGGGCGCTGCTTTTCTGACGCAAGGCTCTCACCACCGACACGATATAAGTAATAATAGGTCGGGATTTTAGTCAGGTACTCAACTCTGCCACGTAAGTCCCAGCCACGCCTAAACAGGTCGCTCTGATGGCTAGTTAACTCTTCCAATGCTGCAAATTCTGCTTTGGTGGCTGCTGCCATCTGCAGTTCATCACAGGCTTGCCATTCTGTTTGCCAGCGGATCATGCGCTTATGATCGCCATTGGCGGTAGCCGGAATTTGATATAGAGGAATGGGTTGCAGTGTATCGCCGTTTCGCAGTGGCGAGCACATATGCACGTAACTGGTATATAGTAGCTGCCAACTTGGGGTATCTTGACTCGAAACTTCGGAGTTAATGTCTTGACCAATATATTTTTCGCGTGGAGCGAGTAGTTTTGCATCGGTGAGCTCATTTAGCGCGGTATCAACCCAAGGGCTGTTGAAACGCTTTGATAGGCTGCTCTTCTCAGGCATTAACAGTCTGACTCTAAACTCACCTTCGTTGAAGGCAACGGCAAACTCACGCCCAAGAACTTGACCATTGGCACGATAGGCCTCGAGTAAACCATTGATCGCTTTCTCTGCTGCGCTAATCGTGGTGTTATCAAAACACTCGAACCTTAACTCAACCACATGCATTTTATTTATGTCCTTCGTTGGTACCGCACTGTTTTTCTAGATTATTTAGTTGCTGTTTCAATAAGTTGAACTCAGCTTTTAAGTCGACGAGCTCTTGTTCGAGTTTAGCTATTGTGTCGGCTTGGCTTGCCACCGCAGATTGCTCTGCAACATCATCAGCGGCTTTTACAGGACAATCAGCCGATAGGGCTTTAATTTCGTCGCTGCTCATGGATTTGAATTGCTGTAACCCTTGGATCAGTATCGGCATGGGGATACTACTGCCGAGCTTACTCTTAACGAGTGCGAGGGTTGGCGTTCTACCTTCATCACTGATCTTCTTAGCAGCACTGAGTACTTGTTCTAATGGACTCATGGTTAGTCAAATTCCTTACTCGTTAGTCTTTTTGTTAATCGCCATATAATACCCAAGGTCTGCTTTAAAATAAATTCATGCAAAAACAGTAACTTGATGCTTGGCATGTTAATTGCTTTTTAAATAAAACTAAAAACAATGTTAATACAGGAAGTTAAAGTGAAAACAAAATTATTAGGTTTAGCGTTTTTTGGGATTGCAAGCTTAGGGCTAACGGGCTGCGTGGTCAATCTTGGGGATGGGGAATCGGGCTGGGACAGCAATGCTGCATGGGAAAAGACTCAGGAGAATAACCGTAATAACCTCTCCAAAATATCCTTAGGTATGTCTAAAGATCAGGTGACAACATTAATGGGGACCGCTGATTTTAATGAGGCTTATATTCAGCAAGACAAAGAGGTATATGTATTGTTTTATCGCACCCAGCGTACTCATGGCGATGGTAAAACAACCAAAGACGAGTGCACACCTGTAGTGATCAGTAATAATGCGGTCGTAGGCTGGGGCGAGATGGCCTACAGCAAGATTTAATCTTAAAATCAAAACTAAGCCTAAGGCTTTCTCAATAGGGTGTCCAGTTGGTCGATAACTTCCGACCACTGGGCGTCTTGGTTAAAAGACTCCACGAGAAAGTGTTTCTGTGAAGCACTCCAAAATGGGGCTTCATGTAGCTGCATTGTATCAGGTAGTGAATGTTCTCTTATAAATGCCTCAATAGCTGCTTCTTCATTTGTTAGCCCCAGCTGCAAAAATAGGTTGGGTAAGTTATTCGTTGTCGTATCCATTTAGTCACCTATTTATATCTGCGATTTATTCCTTTAATTATGGCTGATATATCCAAACCCACTGCAATTTTAATAATCGTTTTATGCTGTAAAGTAATCGGCTCAAGCTTTTTGAATTGATTATTATTTGCACTTTTTCACGGGGTTGTTACATTGGTGTTGTGTGATCTAGATCAAGGAATATAAAATGGAGAATCAAGCCATGGAAGAGTGCCGTGCTGTTTACCTTACAGCAGAAGACCTACGTATTGCCGCTTCTATCCTCTATAACGCTTATCATGATGACCCATTCTTTTTAGAAACGCTTTATACCGGTGATCAGGCGCAATACGAGCAAAAACTACGCGGAGCTATCCGAGAAGAATTGAATGAACTATGGCAGCAAGAACAAGCCCTAATAGGTATGTTTATTGGTGAGCGCTTAGTGGGAGTTGCTTGTATTGTGACCCAGCAAGTCCCCCTTGGTGAGGCGAGATACTGGCATTGGCGTTTAAAGATGCTGCTAAGCGCGGGGTGGCAGTCAACTCAAGCAATTATTAATAAAGAAAACCAGATCATCGAGAATTTACCCAGTAACCAGTGCGGTATTTTGCAATTCATTGCTATCGCTAATAATGAGCAGGGTAGGGGCTATGGTGGACGACTCGTTAATGCAGTGCTGAGTTGGTGTGATGAGCAACGCCATCTCGATGGCGTAGGAGTATTTGCTAATGACCCAGACCATATTAGCTTGTTTACTCACCATGGCTTTGAAAAGATTGAGCGGCTTAGTATTGGTAAGGTCAACGGAGAGCTTTTGTTTTATAGAGGCTTGGTCAATGAGTAAACGTTATGCCTCTTTTGCAGAGTTTTATCCCTTTTATTTGTCACAGCATCAAGATAAGACTTGTCGAGCCTTACATTATCTCGGCAGTACTTTGGTGTTATTGATATTTGCCTATAGCTTACTGAGCGCCCAGTGGTGGATGTTATTAGCCTTGCCTGTTATCGGCTATGGTTTTGCTTGGGTTGGCCACTTTGCTTTTGAAAAAAATCGCCCAGCGACGTTTAACTACCCCTTATACAGTTTTCTGGCTGATTGGGTCATGCTCTATCAGGCTTTAAGTCGAAGAAAAAACATATAAATTCGTTTTGAGATAACTTTCTTGTGCGAGATCTCTTACTTTGTTGTGGGAGATAAATCGAGTTACATAGAGAGATTATTCACGATTCATGTGAAAACCGTTTTATTTCAGTGTCTTGCCCTTTGTGTGGCGTGTTAATATTTGGTTGCTATTTTGTATTCTCCCACTGGGCGCAGGTAAAAAGCTAGCTGCCGCTGTAAACTTATTATCGTAAAGAGATGAGAGCTAGGATGGCGCTTAACTTTTTACTATAACGGCTATTACTTTTAGCTAAGACCTGCCGATCAAAGCTGATTTTAGCTGAACATAATGGTTTTGCAGGATGCAATAAGGACAACCTCAGGAAGAGGAATTTAGCTTAGGATAAGCTAATAAAGGGAGTTAGTACCTTTGGTACAGGGATCGAAATGGATTTTCAGGGAAGATGCAGGATGCAAGTTAACCAAGGATGATGCAGGGAACGCATATATATAGCGGGAATGCTAAAATGAAGTTGTGCTAGGGCGTGCCGAATGGTGCGCCCTTTCTTCGTTTTAAGTCATGGTTAAGATTATTGGCTAACTTGATGTGCGAGATCTCTTACAAACTCGTGAGAAATTAGTCCTAAAGATCGCTGTTAGAAATAGTTTTTACAAGTTAAGTTCGTTAAAAACAATTGATTAGCTGATTTTCTGTAAGTTATGTTTGATAACCTGCATGTTAAATAAATGTTTAAGCCGGTATTTTTGTTAGCTTTTGACTTATTATTTAAGTGTGCAAGGAAGCATGCTATCGGAAAGGTTAGGGATAATCTGGTGTTGAAGGATTAACACTTTAAGGATACTACCAAGGAGTGGATAAACACATCCAGGATGGAAGGTTTACTACCTAGGAAGGTAGAATGCGATGGAAAGCAATTGAATGGATTCTCAAGGATGACGTTGGACACGCTCAAGAAGGAGCAAGCTTGGTGTAGGGAAGACCAAGAGCCAATGGAGATGTATCGTCAGATACAGGGATAAAAGGTTCAAGGAAGAGGCAGGAGCAAAGTTACGCATGGATGGTGCAGGGAGCACTCATATAGCTGGATGAGCTTACACAACAATAGAAAAGGCACGTCCCCTCAGGGGCCGTGCCTTTACTTCTTTATGCAGCTTTTAGTTTTTATCGCGCCGTGCTATTTACAGCGTCCTGAGTTACAACCACCACGGGAGCGTCCACCACAACCACCACCGAGGGAGCCTTTAGCTTCAGGCGCTTCATGCCATTCAGGCTCAGGGAATATGGGCCACTGTATTTTTTGTATTTTCTTGCCATGCATCCATAAGTTGCCACGATACTGATTGATACCGTCGGTGCTAAATTCAAACAGGTATTTAACCTTCCAAGTTAATCCACTGCTGCCACCAAGGCTAGGTTTGGCAGACTCTTGAGCAATTGCCAGTAGTTGAACTTTTTGTTTTTGGCATTCTTTATTTGTAAAAACTCTGCTTATTTCTGCCATTTGCCTTAATTGCCAAAAAAATGCAGCAACCATAACCACTGCGGCAATAATTAAAAAATCTGTCATCATCCTTTAGTTACCTTAAACAAACCGCCAATTGCAGTTGCAAGCTCAGTACTACGATTTGGATTACGAAGTTGAGCGAGGAGCTGAGTGCGAATTAATGGAATAGCCACAATATCAGCAAAAATCTGGTTAAAGAAGTGTTGTGGCTGTTTTGCTAAGGCTTCTAAGTAGATTGTGAGAGTTTGCTCATCTTTTAATGCTGACCAGTTTCTTGCAGCAATGGTAATGAGCATATCGGCAGATAAGGCATTAGCATCACTTAACTGAGCAATGGCCTGCTGACTCAGTTCTGGATGAGATGCAAGAGCGCGCAGGAAATAGCCTTTATCTTTATCCTCAGCAGTTTCCAGTTTAGCGAGTATTTTTTTCGCGAGTGCTTCATCGACGCTCAAGTGCTCTAAGCATTGACATACGGCTATCTGCACCTCTAAAGCCCAACTGTTAAAGCCGTTTGTCAGGTGAGTTTGATGATCCAGTTCACTGGCTCTAACACAAACATCGGCAATACCTTGTAAGCCGATATTTTGCCAGTCCTCTGTTGGATGTTGGCCCGATAAGTACTGGTAAGCAAATTCATACTGAGGTGAGGCTTTGCCACCGAGCTGCTTACGTACTAAAGCGTTAAAAACCGCGAGCTTTTCTTGAGTAGGCTTAAAGTTAAATGGATGATTAGCTAATTGATCTTGCTGTTGCTCCGTTAACGCTTGAGTTGGGTCTCGACCAAGGGCTTCAACAATCATCTTGATAAATTGCGTTCTTGGGGCTGGAGATAGAAGCCCACGCTCATCGAGAGGTAGCTTGATAAACCAGATATAGTGCTGTTGACTCGCATCCCAGAAGACAATGGCAAATTGAGCATGACCTTGAATAGGTGCAGGGTAAGGTGAGTGAAGCTCTTCAATCTGATGAAATGCCATCATATCGATATGTTGTACTCGACGGCCCATGTCATAAACTTGGAATTGAGTGTTAGCTGTTTTTAAAAATTGGCTGAGGGTCGTTATTTCTGTCATATCGTTATCGAGTGTAGGTTAATTAACGCATATTATAGGGATAAGTCGAGCTAGATGGTATCATCGCGAGCTAAATTTCCTATGCCAGATATCAGCTGGAGTGTGATCTTTGATTGAAATTGAAACAAGAAAAATGCTGGTTGCTTTAGAGGCAGAACTTGCAAATCAGGGACTATTGAGCCAGCAATTACCGAGCGCTGAAGCATTAGCCAGTACAGCACCTTTTGCTTGTGATTTGATGCCATTCGAGCAGTGGCTACAATTTATTTTTTTACCCAAGTTGCATTACCTGCTCGATGAGCAGATGTCGCTGCCTAACAAGATAGCAGTAGCGCCTATGGCGCAGCATGTTTGGGCTGAAGGCGCTAAACATCAGCATTTAATCCGGATTCTAACGGATTTAGACGCATTATTGAGTCAGCCTGAATAACGCTGACGAGAGAGAATTAAAATGAGTGACGAGACAGTGATAACAGATAATGACTTGCCTGATGGGCAAGAGGCTGAACAAGAGGTAGCGCCGCATATTGAAATATTATTTGAAGATGACGACGTGGTGGTGATCCATAAGCCTGCAGGGCTTTTGGTCCATCGTAGCTACCTTGCAAGGCGTGAGCGATTCTTTGCTATGCAATTGACTCGGGATAAGGTTGGCTGTCATGTATTTCCGGTGCACCGTTTAGACCGTCCCACATCTGGCATCTTGCTGTTTGCAAAAAGTAGTGAAATGGCCAATGTTTTGTGTGAGCAGTTTGCTGCCCATACAGTCGATAAGGAGTATTTGGCTATCGTTCGTGGCAACATGCATGAGGCGAGCACCCTCGACTACGCGCTAAAAGAGGAACTCGATGAGCTAGGAGATAAGGATGTCGATCCCAATAAAGCTGCGCAAGATGCTGTAACCAGTTATAAGCCTCTGCTAAATAGTGAGATCCCATACTCTTCGGGTCGTTATCCAACCAGTCGTTACGCTTTGGTGCAGCTTTCTCCCCATACTGGGCGTAAACATCAATTAAGACGTCATATGGCGCATTTACGTCACCCGATCCTTGGAGATACTACCCATGGTGACGGTAAACAGAATAAATTTTTCCGCACTCATTTTGGAGTTAATCGATTATGGTTAATCGCGAAGAAACTCAGTTTTAACCACCCTAGAACCGGTGAGCGTATTAGCGTTGAGACCGAGCTTGAAGCGGAATGGTTAAGCTTGTTTGAAGGCTTAGGTTGGGATGAGAAAACGCTTGGTTTAGATGCTCAGTCCTTTATCATCGCTTGATAACCGCTCTTGCAATTGAGGACGTGCTCTGTCCGAGATATAGAGTACCTAACTAAAAAATTATCAGATTAACACTCTGATTAAGTTTTGTTTGTTTCTGTTGTGGGGGCGAGTTCAAGGAGCGGGGTCATACTTAATTTGAAGCATTGTATCGTATGGAAATAACACATCCTGCGAATGTGGGCACTGCGTTGAATATGTTTACGGTGCTTTTTTCTACAAGAGTGTCTCATTATGGCAGATCCTTGTTAGCCTTACTTCATTGTTGCGACAGCGCTTGCCGCAACGTCTATCAGTACAGTATGTTAAGGATATAACTAAATAGCTTTTAGGCGAAGTAAAACATGAAAAAAGTGAATCTAGTTTTTGGAACAGTTTATGGCGGCGCGCAGTTCGTTGCCGAGACGCTTGAGCAGGCATTGCTCGAATTAGGCCAAGAGACTCAGTTGTATCAACCTGAGCAGCTTGTTGGTTTTGTCCCACCAGAGAACGAGTTACTCTTGATTATCTGCTCGACAACAGGTCAAGGCGATCTTCCCGACGATATCCAACCTTGGTTTTATGAGATGAAATCAAAGGCTCCCTATCTACCTAAGCTTAAGTTTGGTTTGATTGGATTAGGGGACTCAAGCTACGAGACATACTGTGGTGCAGCAGAACAGCTTTTAAGTCTATTTATAGAGTTAGGAGCGAAACAGGTCGGTGATTTTTTAAAAATAGACGCGGGTGAAACAATGGAGCCTGAAGTTGAGGCGCTAGCTTGGTTGCCTCTTTGGAATAAGCTGGTTGATAGCGAGCTTGCTGCTTAAGTCATCGATTTTTCGACTATTTGTCAGTCTGCGCTCCTCGTTACTCAAGCAGAGACTCCCCCCTTGAGGAAAGCCTGTTAGCAATCCTCACCATAACAGTACAAAAGAGGCTAGTGCCTCTTTTGTACTGTTATGGCTTAAAAAAATCTTATTCATAATTGACGACATAAAGCTCAGTATCAGACTCTGTCATCGCGATATCTTTAATCGTTACCCTTCCTTGCCCTCGAGTATATGGGGCAATTCTCTTGGCCGTTTTATCTGCGCCAGCATTTACCGTGAAATTATAGAAACTCTCGCCATTACAGACTAAGCGCGGAAAAACTCGGCTCTTATTGATACGATAATCTTTCATTGTACGATTGAATTGGACAACACTGTTGCTAGCCCCTGCTTTGCAGACGCTAATCAATGTGCTTTCTAATTGAGGTGACATAGCTGCCGAAGCGCCAAATGACATTACTAGCGCGGATGCTGCTAAAATGTACGTTTTAATCATGTCTTGCTCCTTCCACATGGGGTTCACACTTGAGTAAAGCTTAATGTTTTTTATTCACCTATATAACAGTGGAAGAGTTGTATCAAGATGTTGAGGAGCACACAGAATGTGTCTATCGATGTCAAAGTGTGTCAATTGTGAAAAGATAAGAAAAAACCCGCTAGAGGCGGGTTTTTTGTAGTGTATGTAACAGCTAAGGATAAGCGTTTAGTCAACGATACGTAGTAACTCGTTGATCCCCACTTTACCGCGAGTTTTCTCATCGACTTTCTTCACGATGATAGCGGCGTATAAGCTGTAGGTACCACATTTAGATGGTAGGTTACCCGCAACAACGACAGAACCTGCTGGTACGCGCCCGTAATGGATTTCGCCGGTTTCACGGTCATAAATGCGAGTGCTTTGGCCGATATAGACCCCCATAGAGATCACACTACCTTCTTCAACGATAACGCCTTCTACCACCTCAGAGCGTGCTCCGATGAAGCAGTTATCTTCAATAATTGTTGGGCCTGCTTGTAGTGGCTCTAAAACGCCACCAATGCCAACACCACCGGATAGGTGAACGTTCTTACCGATTTGAGCACAAGAGCCAACAGTCGCCCAAGTATCAACCATAGTCCCTTCGTCTACATAGGCACCTAGATTAACGTAAGATGGCATTAGAACTGTGTTCTTAGCGATGAACGAACCCTTACGAACCGTTGCAGGTGGTACAACACGGATCGCTTCTTTACGGAAACGCTCTTCGTCATAATCGGCAAACTTCATTGGTACTTTGTCGAAGTATTTGGTCTCTGCGCCATCGATAACTTGATTATCAAAAATACGGAATGAAAGTAGTACGGCTTTTTTTAACCACTGATGAACATGCCATTGACCGTCAATTTTCTCAGCAACTCTGGCTTCGCCAGTGTCTAGCATGGCAATCGCTTTTTCAACATCAGCACGAACACTAGGCTCAACGGTTGTTGGTGTGATCTCTGCGCGTGCTTCAAAAGCCGCCTCAATACGTTGGCGTAAAGCCTCCATTAACTTCTCCCAATATTTTGTTTAAAAAAATCTATAAGGCACTGGTGAGTGCTTCACGCAATTTTGCTTGTTGCGTGTCATCGAGTTGTTGCCCGTCTGCGGTTTGCAACAAAAAGAAATCTTCTGCTCGCTCACCGATGGTGGTGATCTTTGCTGCAAGCAGGGTTATTTCGCAGCGATATAAAATTTCGCCGACTCTTGCGAGCAACCCTGGTGAGTCAAGCGCGATGAGTTCCATCATACTTTTACCATGGCTTCGGGTCGCAGGGAAACTGACTTGGGTTGCAACTTTAAAAGGTTTCATCTTTCTTGAAAGATTTCTAAACTTCGGCAACTTAGGCGTTTCATTACTTAAGGCTTTTATTAACGTTTTCTTGATCCCTTGGATTCGGGAAAGCTGCGACACAGGCTCGCCATCTTGTTCCAAAATCACGAAAGAGTCCAGTGCATAGTTGTCTTTGGATGTCATGATGCTGGCGTCATGAACAGTAATATTCTTATTATCTAATATTGCCATCACAGTAGCAAACAACTTAGGCTTGTCTTTGCCGTAGACAAATAGCTCTGTACCGCCACGGGTCATGTGTTTTGAGATAACCACTAAGGTCTCATCTTGCTTATGTTTGATGATGGCCTCTGCATGCCAAGCAATTTGGTTAGGCTGGTTACGCAGAAAATAATCGGCTTTAAAACGTTGCCATAGTGCATCTAAGTCTTTTTCTTTAATGCCGCGGCGTAGTAACTCTTTCTTGGCTTTAGCTTGATGTTCGCGAACGCGAGCTCGGATATCGACGGGTTTTTCTTTACCACGGGCGAGTACCCGTTGCGTTGAAAAATAGAGATCTCTTAGTAGTGAGCCTTTCCAGTTATTCCAAGTTCTTTCGTTGGTAGCACAAATATCGGCAACGGTAAGGCAGTAGAGGTAACTCAAATGGACCGCATCACGTACATGCTCGGCAAAGTCAGCCACTACATCGGGGTCGGAGATGTCGCGCCGTTGGGCCGTTACCGACATCACTAAATGGTTTTCAACTAACCAACTGACCAAACGACCATCATGATCGTTCATGCCGTGTAATTTGCAAAACTCGAGCGCATCAATAGCGCCAAGTTTACTGTGATCGCCACCGCGACCCTTGGCGATATCGTGAAAGATTGCTGCCAATACCAGTAAGCCTTTCTTTGGCAGCTGGTTAATCAGCACAGAGCCTAATGGAAACTCCTCTTTCTGCTCAGGCTGAGCGAAGCTCTCGATGTTAAGCAATAATCTATGGGTGTGCTCATCGACGGTATAGGCGTGGAATAGATCGAACTGCATCTGGCCTTCAATGGCGCGCCACGCGGGCAAGTAGGCTGACAGCACACCGTGCTTATGCATAAGCGAAAGTGCGACAATGCCACGTGGATGACGCAATACTTGCATAAACAGTTTACGGCAAGACTCATGGTACATCAGCGCCTGAGGTTGGGCGCGTCGTGCACGGCGCAAGCTGCGCAGTGTAACGGCATAGATGGCTTGAATATTAGAGTTCTTAGCGACCCACAAAAATAGGTTTAAGATATTTTCTGGGTCATCAAATAGCTCACTGCTTAGGCTCTCAATGAATTTGCCACGACGCTGGAAATTTTCATCAATTGGCACGACTTCGAGTGCTTTTATATGGCCTAACGTGGCGCGTTTAAATAGCTGAAGTAGCATTTGATTAAGCTCCATTACTCGCCTAACCGTGCGGTAATAGTTCTTCATCATCTGTTCAACTGCTAATTGTGTACCATCTTCATAGCCCATCAATTTGGCGACTTGAGGTTGTAGATCAAACAATAGTCGGTTTTCATCACGACCTGAGACCAAGTGCAGTGAACAGCGTAGCCGCCATAAAAAGTCTTGCGCCTCTAACAGTTCATCGAGCTCTACCGGGTCTAAAAAACCATGGTAAACCAGCTCTTCAAATCTTTCGGCATTAAAGTGACGCATGGCCACCCAAGCGACAGTCTGGATATCCCTAAGTCCCCCCGGACAGCTTTTTAGATTGGGCTCTAAGTCAAAGGCGTTAGCGCGGCTATGACGGGCAGCTTGTTCATCGCGCTTGGCCACGTAAAACTCACTGCTAGGCCAAAAATCATCTTGACGAATATTGCGGTAAAGCAGAGTAAATAGGGCCTGTGGGCCACACAAAAGGCGTGATTCGAGTAGATTGGTCGCGACAGTAATATCGGCGCGGCCTTGCTCAAGGGTTTGCTCAATACTACGAACACTATGGCCAACCTCAAGCCCAGCATCCCAGATAAAAGCGATAAAAGCGCTTAATGCTTGTTCTGCATCTTGAGATAGCTCACCTTCAGTGAGGAACAGTAGATCTACATCAGATTGTGGATGTAACTCTCCTCGTCCATAGCCGCCAACGGCAACTAAAGCGATAGGGAATTGGTCCAGTTGATGGGCGCTCCACTGCTGTTGAAGTAGCTTATCGACGTGTTGACAGCGAGTGCTGACTATTGAACGAATATCTGATTTCGCGTTAAAGCTATCCAGAATCGTTTGGTTTAAGTCGATTAACGCGTTTTTGGCAGATTGAGCACTATTCATCAAATCTCTTCTTCGAGAACGGATCCGTTATGCAACGATTATCTATGCAAAAATCGCTAATTTAAAGGGCTTTATTACCGACAGGTGATATATCGCTAAACTTGCTTTATTTTGGTGCAATAAAACGGTGGAGTGAGGTATTAGCAGGGATAAATAGCAAAAGGCGTGTATTAACACGCCTTTTCGATGATAAGCATAGAAGAAATTAGTGATTAATCACTCTCGTTATTTCTTTCTCTTCTTCTCTTAGGGTAAGCACTTCAACGCCAGTGTTAGTGACAAGAAGGGTGTGTTCCCACTGGGCAGAATTCTTGCCATCAGAGGTCGTGACTGTCCAGTTGTCTTTCTTGTCTAGTACGCTAGTATGGCGACCTGCGTTGATCATAGGCTCGATGGTAAAGCACATGCCAGCACGCAGTACCGTTTTGTCATTATTTTTGTAATGCATCACCTGAGGCTCCTCATGGAAGCCTGCACCAATACCGTGGCCACAGTAATCGGTAACGATACTGTACTTCTCAAGACCGGTTTTCTTAGACTTAATAAATTTTTCTATCAAGGTGCCAATTTCACCAAGTTTCATACCCGGCTTCACTTTCTTGATACTGGTATACAGAGCTTCTTGAGCAATGCGGCAAAGACGCGCGTTCTTAGGGCTCACATCACCAATAAGGAACATTTTAGAGGTATCGCCATGGTAGCCATCTTTAATTACTGTGATATCAACATTGACGATGTCACCGTCAACGAGCGCGCGGTCACTTGGGATCCCGTGACAGATCACTTCGTTAATTGAAGTACAGATAGATTTTGGGAAGCCGTGATAATCGAGAGGCGCAGAAATCGCACCTTGCTCTTCAGTGTACTTAGCACAGATGTCGTTAAGTTCGTTGGTGGTGACACCTGCCTTAACGTGTGGTGCGATCATCTCGAGCACTTGTGCGGCCAATTTACCCGCGGCACGCATCTTTTCAATTTCTTCAGCAGTCTTAATTACTATACTCATTCTAATGTCTCTTAATGTCTTTCAATGTCTAAAATTAGTCGTCTTTTAATATGGCAAGGTTGCCCAAAAAACGACGTAAATATTTGTGCTTTTTTTCAAATTATGGTATAAAGCGCGCCGTTATGTTTGACTCTTGCCGTTCCCACCTCAAGGTGGTTCGTCTGAGTTAAGATGGCGGCCATTATACATGGCTATTGATAAATACTAAATCACACACATATCGACACGTTCTTCGGGGTGCCCTAATTGGGTCGAAGATATGGGATATGTGGAGGTCTAACCCCTAAATTATTTAAGGTAAATAAAATGACTACAGTTTCAATGCGCGACATGCTACAAGCCGGTGTTCACTTCGGTCACCAGACTCGTTACTGGAACCCAAAGATGAAGCCATTCATCTTCGGCGCTCGTAACGGTGTACACATCATCAACCTAGAGCACACTGTACCAATGTTCAACGAAGCACTTGCTTTCATCAGCAACGTTGCATCTAAGAAAGGTAAGGTTCTTTTTGTTGGTACTAAGCGTGCTGCAAGCGAAGCTATCAAAGAAGCTGCTGTTTCTTGTGACCAGTACTATGTTGATCACCGTTGGTTAGGTGGTATGTTGACTAACTGGAAAACAGTTCGTCAATCAATCAAGCGTCTAAAAGACCTTGAAAGCCAGTCTGTAGACGGTACTTTCGACAAGCTGACTAAGAAAGAAGCGCTAATGCGTACTCGTGAACTTGAGAAGCTAGAGAAGTCTCTTGGTGGTATCAAGAACATGGCTGGTCTACCAGACGTGATTTTCGTAATCGGTGCTGACCACGAGCATATCGCTATTAAAGAAGCTAACAACCTAGGTATTCCTGTTGTTGCTGTTGTTGATACAAACTCTTCTCCAGACGGTATCAACTACATCATTCCTGGTAATGATGATGCTATGCGTTCTATCCGTCTATACACTCAGTCTGTTGCTGCTGCTGCGAAAGCTGGCCGTGGTCAAGACCTAGCTGTTCAAGCTGAACAAGACGGTTTCGTAGAAGCTGAATAATAACGGTCGATGAATTTTCATCACCCTTATTAACCAAGATACATGATTGGTGAACAGGGGCACTTTCATTCAATATGATTGGCCCCTGTTTCTTATCTATTGAATTTGAAAAATTATCTGTAGAGGATTTAGCAATGGCAATTACTGCTGCCCAAGTTAAAGAACTTCGTGACCGCACTGGCGCTGGCATGATGGACTGTAAAAAAGCACTGACTGAAACTAACGGTGACATCGAGTTAGCAATTGATAACATGCGTAAGAGCGGTGCTGCTAAGGCTGCTAAAAAAGCGGGTAACATCGCTGCTGAAGGTACAATCCTTATCAAGCAAGGCGAAGGTTACGCTGCTCTACTAGAAGTTAACTGTCAAACTGACTTCGTTGCAAAAGATTCTAACTTCCTAGCATTCGCTAACGAAGTACTAGGTGTTGCTGCAGCATCTAAAGTAACTATCGAAGACTTGAAAGCACAGTTCGAAGAAGCTCGTGTTGCTCTAGTTGCTAAAATCGGTGAAAACATCAACGTACGTCGCGTTGAGTACATCGATGGTGCAAACCTAGCTGAATACCGTCACGGCGAGCGTATCGGTGTTGTTGTTGCTGGTGAAGCTGACGAAGAGACTCTAAAGCACATCGCTATGCACGTTGCTGCTTCTAAGCCTGAATACGTTAACCCTTCAGATGTTCCTGCGGAAGTTGTTGAGAAAGAAAAAGCTCTTCAAATCGAAATCGCTATGAACGAAGGCAAGCCTGCTGAAATCGCTGAGAAGATGGTTATCGGTCGTATGAAGAAGTTCACTGGTGAGGTTTCTCTTACTGGTCAAGCTTTCATCATGGAACCAAAGAAAACTGTTGGCGAAATTCTTAAAGAGAAAGGCGCTTCAGTAACTAACTTCATCCGTTTAGAAGTTGGTGAAGGCATCGAAAGAAAAGAAGAAGATTTTGCTGCTGAAGTAGCTGCACAAATCGCTGCTACTAATAAGGCTTAATCTCCTTATTTAGCAAACATAAGACCGTAGCAATTGCTGCGGTCTTATCGTATATACTCAACTGGTTTTTTGTTTGGCTAGATTAAGCCCAACCAAATTGGTTAAGTGTACAACTCCCTATCGCCATAATCAGGACTAATAAATATGAGTACCAATCCTAAACCTGCATTTCGTCGTGTTCTTTTAAAGCTAAGTGGTGAAGCCCTAATGGGTGAAGAAGGCTTCGGCATTGATCCTAAAGTGCTTGATCGTATGGGCCAGGAGATCAAAGAGCTAGTTGAGCTAGGTATTCAGGTGGGTGTTGTCATTGGCGGTGGTAACTTGTTCCGTGGTGAAGGTCTAGCGAACGCCGGTATGAACCGAGTTGTTGGTGACCACATGGGCATGTTAGCAACAGTGATGAACGGCTTAGCAATGCGTGACTCATTGCATCGTGCATACGTAAATGCACGTTTAATGTCAGCCATTCCGCTAAAAGGCGTGTGTGATGACTACAACTGGGCTGAAGCAATTAGTTTGCTAAAATCTGGCCGTGTTGTTATTTTTGCTGCAGGTACAGGTAACCCGTTCTGTACAACTGACTCTGCTGCGTGTTTACGCGGTATCGAGATTGAAGCAGAAGTTGTGATTAAAGGCACAAAAGTTGACGGTGTATATTCAGATGATCCGGTGAAAAACCCAGATGCCGTCAAATATGATGTTATGGGGTACAATGAAGTACTCGAAAAAGAATTGAAAGTAATGGATTTGGCTGCATTTACCATGGCCAGAGACCACAATATGCCATTGCTCGTATTTAACATGAATAAGCCTGGTGCGCTGCGCCGAGTGATCATGGGCGAGCAAGAAGGCACACTGATTAAAGCAGGTTAATCAAACGAGAGCTGCTGCTCTTTCGAGCTCAGTCTTAGGTTTGAGTTCAATTTGTGTGGTGGTGAGATGAGCGACTATGCTTATTCGATTAAGCTAAGAGTTCATCACGCAACTAAAAGCCTATTGAAGCGAACCCGAAGAGCCGCGGCACCTAGTGACTTAAAAGGACATATAAAGTGATAAACGAAATCAAAAGCGATGCACAAGCACGCATGGCCAAATGTGTAGAGTCTACTAAAACTCAAATGGCTAAAGTTCGTACTGGCCGTGCACACCCAAGCCTTCTTGATACCATTCAAGTACCATATTACGGTTCACTGACACCACTTAAGCAAGTGGCAAGTGTTTCAATTGGCGATGCTCGTACATTAACGGTATCTGTTTTCGACCGTACTATGATTGCAGCCGTTGAAAAAGCAATTATGAGCTCAGATTTGGGTCTAAACCCAATGTCAGCAGGTGCGACAATTCGCATTCCATTGCCAGCATTGACAGAAGAACGTCGTAAAGACCTAATTAAGGTTGTCCGCGCTGAAGCCGAAAATGGCCGCATTGCGATTCGTAACGTACGCCGTGACGCTAACTCAAGTGTTAAAGAGTTAGAGAAAGAGAAAGAGTGTACTGAAGATGATGTTCGCCGTAGTGAAGATGACGTGCAGAAATTCACTGATGCACACATCAAGCTAATCGATGAGATTCTTGCTGCGAAAGAAAAGGAACTGATGGAGTTCTAATATCACTCCTCAGTAGAGGGAATGTTAGCTGTTTAGGTTAATTTTGAATCTGGTTATTTGAGTAGGTCTTGCTTTTTTAGTGAGAGATAACGAACTTTTCGTCTTATTCATTTGGCTTCATAGCTCACGCCTTGTAACAAAAGCGCTGAGCTTGAACAAAAATTAAACTTGATTAGTCAACATGCCCTAGAGTTCAGACGCCGTGTAGAGGTATACTACACGGCGTTTGTCTATTTTTAAGGGTTGTAATAGATGTCAATCGATTCCCAGTCTGACACTCAAGTGACAGAGACCTTACCGAGCGAGATCTCCGCCTTGGTAAAACAGTCGATCCCCAAGCATGTTGCTATCATTATGGATGGCAATGGACGTTGGGCACAGGCTCAGGGAAAGCCTCGAGTTGTCGGTCATAAAGCCGGCGTCAAGGCCGTTAGACGAGCAGTGAGTACGGCCCGAAGTTTAGGGGTCGAATCATTAACTTTGTTTGCGTTCTCTAGTGAAAACTGGCGCAGACCTGATAAAGAAGTCAGCTTGTTAATGGAACTGTTTTTTACCGTGTTGCAGCGTGAACTTAAGTTGCTGCACAAAAATGGGGTTCGCCTCAATATTATCGGTGATATCAGTCGATTTTCTCCGCGCTTGCAAAAGCAAATTGCTGCGGCAGAAGAGAAAACGGCAGACAATAACGATTTAGTGCTTAATGTGGCGGCTAACTACGGTGGACGCTGGGACATTTTGCAGGCAGCACAAAAATTGGCTGCTAAGGTTGAATCTGGTGAAATGAGCAGCACTCAGTTTACCGAAGAGGCCTTAAGTGAGCATTTGTGCATGCAAAATCAAGCCGAAGTTGATTTAATGATCCGCACCGGCGGTGACTATCGCATAAGTAACTTTGTACTGTGGCAAGCCGCTTATGCTGAGTTAGTCTTTACTGACACCTTGTGGCCGGATTTTGATGAGGATGCGTTTAAAGACGCGGTTGCAATCTTTGCCAATCGTCAACGTCGATTCGGTTTGACAGGAACTCAAATCGATACCATCCGCTCTTTGTAATAATTAATGAGGGAAGTTTTTTGCTAAAACAACGAATAATAACAGCAATATGGTTAATCCCCTTAGTTTTTGGTGCCATCTTCGGTTTACCGACTGAGTATTTTTCTTGGGCACTAGTGGGAGTATTTTTGATCGCCGCTAAGGAATGGGGGCGCATTATCGATAGCCGCTGTGAAATGACCCAATGGAGCTTCACTGTGACCATTGGTGTTTTGTTAGCTGCACTGAATATTTTGGTACCTACCGATGAAATTTGGCTGCGTGGCATGATGCATCCGATATTCTTAGGCGTCATACTTATTGGCGGTTTCTGGTGGTTTATCTCCTTTATCATGGTGTTGTCTTTCCCTAAGAGCGCGCGCTTTTGGGAAAAGAGTCATATGCTCAAATCTATGTTTGGCCAGTTAACGCTGATCCCATGTTTCGTTTCGCTCGTCTCGCTTAAGGCGTTAAGTACTCAAGCTTCACCTTATTACGGTGGCACCTTAGTCTTGTTAGTGATGTTAGTCGTCTGGGCAACAGATTCTGGCGCCTACTTTGTGGGTAAGCGATTTGGTAAACGCAAATTAATGCCAAATGTGAGTCCTGCCAAAACGATTGAAGGCCTTCTCGGTGGTCTGTTGACCACCATGATAGTCGTTGCTGGTGTGATGTATTTCTCTCCAGAGCAGGAGTTAGGCTTAATCATTGCTGTCACTCTGTTTACGGCATTAGCCTCTGCGGTAGGCGATCTATCTGAAAGTATGTTTAAACGCGTCGCAAAAATTAAGGACTCAGGCTCGATTCTTCCTGGTCACGGTGGCGTATTAGATAGAATCGATAGCTTAACGGCAGCTCTACCCGTATTCACATTAATCTATATAGCTTTTTGGATGTAACTAAATGCAAAATGTGGTGATTTTAGGTGCGACAGGCTCCATTGGTGCCAGTACTTTGAGTGTGATGGCGTGTAATTCAGAGCAATACAAGGTATTTGCGCTAGTGGCAAATACCAATGTCAGCAAGATGCTAGAGATCTGTATTACGCATCAGCCTAAGATTGCCCATATGGTAGATGCTAAAGCGGCTTTCGAGCTTAAGCAGCAACTGCCAAGCCATTTAAATATTGAAGTAACGACGGGGAATGATGAGCTGTTATCTCTCGTCAGCAGCAGTCAGGTTGACACCGTTATGGCGGCGATTGTTGGTGCAGCGGGTTTACCTTCGACACTTGCTGCTGTTAAAGCGGGTAAGCGTGTCTTATTAGCCAACAAAGAATCACTGGTTATGTCGGGTCAGCTGTTTATCGAAGCGATGCAGGAGTCTGGCGCACAAGTCTTACCGGTTGATAGTGAACACAATGCTATTTTTCAGTGCTTGTCAGAGCGTTCACAGCTCGAGATTGGTCGCTGTGACTTAGCGGGGGCGGGGGTGTCTCATATTCTGCTTACTGGCTCTGGCGGCCCGTTCTTAACCTCTGAGTTGTCATTGTTATCGGCAATGACGCCTGAGCAGGCTTGTAAACATCCTAATTGGTCTATGGGTCGTAAAATATCAGTCGACTCTGCGACTATGATGAATAAGGGTCTTGAGTATATCGAGGCTCGTTGGTTATTTAACGCCAGCCCCGAGCAGTTAAAGGTCGTTATTCACCCCCAAAGTGTGATTCATTCCATGGTACAGTATCGTGATGGTTCGGTACTTGCGCAATTGGGCAACCCCGATATGCGTACACCGATTGCACATTGTATGTCTTTTCCACAGAGAATTAGCTCAGGAGTTGAACCTTTAGACTTTTTCAAAGTCGGACAGTTAAGCTTCTTAGAACCTGATTTTAATCGATTCCCCTGTTTAGCATTGGCGATTGAAGCCTGTAAACAAGGCCAAGAAGCGACAACTGTGTTAAATGCTGCCAACGAGATTTCTGTGCAGGCATTTTTAGACGGTAAGATTCGATTTACCGATATAGCAAGAATAAACGAACAGAGCTTAATGAATACGGCAACGCATCCATTAAACAATATTGATGATATCTTGGCGTTAGATACTCAGAGCCGTCAATATACGTTAGAAGCCATCAGCAAGCTGAATTAGTTCAGAGGAAAGGGATGATAGATTTTTTATGGAACTTAGGTTCCTTTATTGTTGCTTTAGGGATCTTAATCGCTGCCCATGAGTATGGGCACTTTTGGGTGGCGCGCCGCTGTGGTGTGAAGGTCGAGCGTTTTTCTATCGGCTTTGGTAAAGCCATTTGGCGTAAAACGGGCAAAGATGGCACTGAATATGTCGTTGCCGCTATCCCTCTGGGGGGCTACGTTAAGATGCTCGATGAGCGTGTTGATGAGGTCCCGGAAGAGTTAAAAGAACAAGCCTTTAACCGCAAATCAGTTTGGCAGCGAATCGCGATTGTTAGCGCAGGTCCGATTGCTAACTTCATTTTTGCTATTATTGCTCTCTACGCCATGTACCTAATTGGCGTACCCGCCATTAAACCTGTTATTGACTCAACCCTTGCTGGAACGCCTGCCGCACAGATCGTGGTGAAAGAGCCTATGCAGGTAATGGCTGTCGGTAGCCAAAAGGTAAGAGACTGGGAGGAGGTCAACCTCGCATTGGCGGGTCATATTGGAGATAGCAAGGTCGATATTACGCTTGCGCCACTGACTCGCTTAGAAGGCTCATCGGGTGATGAACAGACCTACTCGCTAAATACTCAAGATTGGAAAGTTAACCCAGAGAAAGAGTTGCCGATCACCTCTATCGGTTTAGGTATGTATCGCCCTGCGATCCTGCCTAAGCTTGCGTTAGTCAGTGAGGATGGCGCTGCTGGGCTTGCAGGTATTAAGGTGGGTGACACCTTAGTCGCCATTGACGGTGAGAAGTATAAAGACTGGCCACGTTTTGTAGAGATCATTCAGGGCTCGGCTAACAAGATGGTGACCATCACTGTACGTCGTGACGGTGAACAGCTAGCGATTAAGGTGACACCAAAGTCTCGTGAGAACGCTGAAGGTAAACTTGAGGGTGTTATCGGTGTTGCACCGACCTCAGAACCTTGGCCTGAAAATATGAAAGTGCAACTGGAATACGGATTTTTGGACTCTTTTCCGGTTGCGTTAGATAAAACATGGCAACTTGTCTCTGTCAGCATTAAGATGATTGGCAAGTTACTTACCGGTGACGTTTCAGTTAAGAACTTGAGTGGCCCTATTTCTATTGCACAAGGTGCGGGAAACAGTGCTGACGTCGGACTGGTATATTTTTTAGGTTTTCTTGCATTGATAAGCGTGAACTTAGGCATTATTAACTTATTGCCTTTGCCAGTGTTAGATGGGGGACACCTTTTGTATTACTTCATTGAGGTAATAACAGGCAGGCCTGTACCGGAGAAGGTACAGGAAATTGGATTCAGAATTGGGGCAGCTATGCTGCTGATGTTGATGAGTGTCGCGCTTTTCAATGACTTTTCCCGACTCTGAGCAAGGACAGACAAATAATTAGAAGTGCTCTATGAGATTGAATAAACTTTTTGCCTCGATGTTATTAGTCGGAGCGTCTTTTTCAGGGAACGGTTGGGCAGAGACATTCCAACCTTTTGAAGTAGCTGATATCCAAGTTGAAGGTTTACAGCGAGTGGCACTCGGTGCGGCTTTGCTTAACTTACCTGTGAAGGTAGGGGATACTGTTGATCAATTAAAATTGCAGCAAGCGATTAAGAGCTTGTATGCGTCAACTAACTTCGAAAAAATAGAAGTGCTGCGAGACGGTAATGTGCTCGTAGTTAAAGTCACTGAGCGTCCAACCATTAGCTCAGTTACCTTCGAAGGTAACAAAGATATTAAAGATGAGCAGTTGCAAGAAAGTCTTGATGGCTCTGGCGTAAAAGTCGGTGAGTCGTTAGACCGTACCATGCTCTCTGGTATCGAAAAAGGTTTACAAGACTTCTATTACGGTGTCGGTAAATATGGCGCTAAAGTGAAGGCTGAAATTATCAACTTACCTCGTAACCGAGTTGAGCTTAAGTTTACCTTTACTGAAGGCCTCGCTGCTGAAATTCGCCAGATAAATATCGTGGGTAACACAGAGTTTAGCGATGCTGAGCTTATCGGCATGCTAGAGCTTAAAGATTATGTGGCTTGGTGGGATCTATTTGGTGAGCGTCGCTATCAGAAGCAAAAGCTTCAAGCTGACTTAGAAACCATCAAGACCTACTATCAAAATCGTGGCTATATCCGTTTCGATGTCACCTCTACTCAGGTGGCAATGACACCTGATCGTAAAGGGCTTTATATCACGATTAACGTCGACGAAGGTGAGCAGTATAAAGTTAAAGACGTTAACTTAACTGGTGACTTAATGGGTAAAGAAGAGGTGTTAGAAGCCATCTTGCCATTAAAGTCTGGTGATATGTATAACGGCGGGGATGTGACCTTTACCGAAGAGATGTATGGTAAGTACTTAGGTCGATTCGGTTACGCTTATCCAGAAGTTAAGACCTACCCAGAAATTGATGATGAGACTAAAGAAGTTAATCTTAATATCAACATCCAGCCGGGTAAGCGCGTCTATGTACGCAACATCAGCTTCGCTGGTAACACGGTTACTAAAGATGAGGTGATGCGTCGTCAGCTACGTCAGATGGAAGGTGCATGGCTTAACTCAGCGCAGGTTGAGCTGTCAAAATCTAACCTTAACCGTCTAGGTTACTTTGAAACTGTTGATACCGAAACCGTGCAGGTACCTGGTACCGATGATTTAGTCGATGTTGCATTTAACGTTAAAGAGCAGCCATCTGGCTCATTTAACGCGGGTGTGGGCTATGGTACAGAGTCTGGTCTTAGCCTACAGTTTGGTGTTCAGCAGAGTAACTTCCTCGGTACGGGTAACCAAGCGGGCGTTAACTTAAACACCAACAAGTACTCGAAGAACGTCAATATTAACTATACCGATCCTTACTTCACAAAAGATGGTGTGAGCCTAGGTGGTAGTATCTATTGGAGTGAGTTTGATGCCGATGAGGCAAACCTTGAAGCCTATAAGAACAGCTCTTATGGTATCTCGCTAAACTCAGGTTTCCCTATTAACGAATACAACCGTATTAACGGTGGTATTGGTTATCGTCACAACGAAATTTCTGAGATTTCGGCTTATGAGCAGGCAGTTCGCTTCTACGATATCTATCGTGACAGCGATGATCCAAACGCAGGTTTAAGTTTCGACAACTTCGAACTGAGCCTAGGTTGGTCTCGTAGTAACTTAAACCGTGGAACCTTCCCATCGGATGGTTCATCACAACGTTTAAACGGTAAGATGACGGTACCGGGTTCGGATCTGCAGTACTTCAAAGCAGATTTTGATACCAACTTTTACTTCCCGCTTAACCGTAGCCACAGCTTTGTTGTGCTAACGCGTGCGCGTTTAGGTTATGGTAATGGTTATGGTCAATTTAATGATAACGACCAAATTTTACCGTTCTGGGAAAACTATTATTCTGGTGGCAGTAGCTCACTACGAGGCTTTAAGTCTAACTCTGTAGGTCCACGTTCATTCTACTTGTATCGTGGTAGTGAACCATGTGCGCCAGATCCATCGGGAGAAGGTTGTAGTTTGCCGGGCGACCCTAACCAAATTCAGGTTAGCTCAGGCCGTTCAATTGGTGGTAACGCTATCGCTACGGCAAGTTTAGAGCTAATCGTGCCAACACCATTCTTGGATGAGGCTTATACAAATTCTGTACGTACTAGCTTCTTTGTGGATGCGGGTAACGTGTGGGACACTGAGTTTGACTACGATTCATATCGTTATCTTCCAGTTGAAGAGTTTGATAAACTGCAAGATTATAGCGATCCGAGCCGTATTCGTGCCTCATGGGGCATGAGCGTGCAGTGGTTATCACCGATGGGACCTATGGTCTTTAGCCTTGCATGGCCAATCAAGGAATACGAGGATGATGAAACAGAGATCTTCTCGTTTAATATTGGTAAAACTTTCTAAAATCAATTTGAAAAACATCGGCAAGTTTTGCTGAATAAAGGAGTTTGTTTTGAATAAGATGTTGAATCGCGCAATGATGGTTATGGTTCTTCTAGGTGCACCACTAGCGGCACACGCTGAGAAGATCGCAGTAGTTGATATGCAAGCAGTATTCGAGCAGTTGCCTCAGCGTGAGCAAGTGAACGAAACACTTAAAGCTGAGTTTGGTGACCGTGTAGCAGAAGTCCAAAAGATGCAGGAAGAGCTACGTGGTTTGCTAGAAAAGCAGCAGCGTGATGCAGCGCTAATGAGCGAAGCACAAAAGACTGACATGATGCGTAAAATGGAATCTATGAAAGCTGAGCTACAATTGAAGGGCAAAGCACTAGATGAAGATATGCGTCGTCGTAATGGTGAAGAGCAAAACAAGCTGCTTCTACAAGTTCAAAAGACTATTAACTCTATTGCTGAAAAAGAGCAATACGACATGGTGCTTCAACGTGGCGCCGTTATCTATGTTAAGCCAAGCGCTGACATCAGTAACAAAGTGGTTGAAGCTTTAGGTAAAGGCAATTAAATAGATGAAAAGCTATACTTTAAGAGTACTGGCTGACCATTTAAATGCAGACGTTCAAGGTGACGACTCAGTTGAAATTTCAACTGTAGGTACCTTGGACGGTGCAGGTCCAGGTCAAATCTCTTTCTTGGCAAATTCAAAATATCGCTCGCAGCTGCAAACCACAGCTGCGTCGGCGATCTTGATGGCGCCTGCCGATGCAGAAGGTTTTGCTGGCAATGCGATCGTGCTTAACGATCCCTATGTCGGTTTCGCTCGCATCGCACAATTTCTCGATACCACTCCAAAGGCTGCCGATAGCATCCATCCATCTGCGCAGATAGCGGCATCAGCTATGCTGGGTGAAGGTGTTGCGATTGCTGCAAATGCGGTGATTGGTGAAAATGTTATTTTAGGCAACAACGTACAGATTGGTGCGGGTAGTGTCGTTGGTCAAGACAGCGTGATTGGTTCAAACACTCTGCTGTGGGCTAATGTTACCGTATATCACAATGTGCATTTAGGCCAAGACTGTATCATTCACTCAGGTGCTGTTTTAGGTTCTGATGGTTTTGGTTATGCCAATGAGCGCGGACAGTGGATTAAAATTCCACAAACAGGCGGCGTTCGCATCGGTGACCGCGTAGAGATTGGTGCAAACACGACTGTGGATAGAGGGGCTATCGCCCATACCGAAATTCACGATGGTGTGATTATTGATAACCAAGTTCAGATCGCCCATAACGATATTATCGGTGCTAATACGGCTATCGCTGGCTCTACTGTCGTGGCTGGCAGCGTCACTATCGGTAAACACTGTATAATCGGTGGTAACTGTGCGATTTCAGGTCATTTAACTATTACCGATGGCGTGCACATTACTGGTAGCACTAATATCACAAGCGTGATCAGAGAGCCGGGCGTTTATTCATCTGCAACTGTTGCGATGGACAATAAGCTTTGGCGAAAGAATACCGTTCGTTTTAGACAGTTAGATACGCTATTCCAACGTGTGAAAGCACTGGAAAATAACGTAAAGTAAATGAATTACTGCTTCGAGCAGATAAAGGAAAATTTCGTGTCAAATCAATTGAATACAATGGATATCAAAGAGATCCTAAAATTTTTGCCTCATAGGTATCCATTTTTATTGATCGATAGAGTGCTAGACTTTACTCCAGGTGAAACTCTACATGCTATTAAAAACGTCACTATTAATGAGCCATTTTTCCAGGGACACTTCCCGGTTCAACCCGTGATGCCAGGTGTATTGATTTTAGAAGCGATGGCGCAGGCAACAGGTTTGTTGGCGTTTAAAACCATGAGTGAAGAGCCTTCTAATGACGCGTTATACTATTTTGCAGGTATCGACAAAGCGCGTTTTAAGCGTGTCGTTGAGCCAGGCGACCAGCTTCATTTTGAAGTGCAAATGATTAAAGAGCGTCGTGGGATTGGCGTATTTACTGGTGTAGCCAAAGTGGATGGCGAGGTTGTTTGTTCAGCCGAGATTATGTGTGCACGTAGAGAGATTTCTAAGTGATTGATAAATTAGCTTACATCCACCCAGATGCAAAGATTGGTAACAATGTCACTATCGGTCCATGGACCTATATTGGCGCAGATGTTGAAATTGGCGACGACTGCTGGTTCAGTTCACACGTTGTAGTGAAAGGCCCAACCGTTATTGGTAAAGGTAATAAGTTTTATCAGTTCGCCTCTGTGGGTGAAGATTGCCAAGATAAAAAGTATGCCGGTGAAGCGACTCGCTTGATTATCGGTGACAACAACGTGATCCGCGAATCGGTAACGATTCACCGCGGTACGACTCAGGATAACTGGGAAACACGTATTGGCTCGAATAACCTTTTCATGGCCTATGTGCATATCGCCCATGACTGTGTAGTAGGTAGCAACGTGATTATGGCCAACAACGCATCTATTGCGGGCCATGTACATGTTGGTGACTGGGCTATCTTAGGTGGTATGACTGGCGTTCATCAGTTTGTTCATATCGGCGCTCACGCATTTACTGCGGGCAGTTCATTGATCCTTAACGATGTACCACCTTTTGTGATGGCATCGGGTCAACCTGCTATCCCAAGAGGCTTAAACCTCGAAGGGATGAAGCGTAGAGGGTTTTCTAAAGAGTCCCAGCTTTCGGTTCGTCGAGCATATAAGACCTTGTACCGTAGCAGCTTGACAGTTGCAGAGGCCGTTGAGCAGCTTAAAGAAGCTGCTGTGGATGATGAGCAGGTTAAGTCTTTAATAGACTTTGTCGCTTCCTCTCAACGAGGCATCATTCGCTAGTCAAGTCTGAGAACCCGTGTAAAAGCGGGTTCTTTGTTTCCACCTCATCATCAATGACAGACGCCATTCTATGAGTTCAAACAATCCTCGTGTATTTGCAATGGTTGCCGGAGAGATCTCGGGTGACATCTTAGGTGCAGGCTTAATAAAAGCGCTGCAGATGCGATATCCAGATGCCAAATTTGTCGGCATAGGCGGGCCCCGCATGGAGGCTCTAGGTTTTGAGTCTATCTTCTCTTATGAAGAGTTGGCCGTGATGGGGATCGTCGAAGTCTTATCGCGCCTTCCTAGATTGCTAAAAGTTCGCGGAACACTAATCGATGAGCTGGTTAAGATAAACCCAGACTGCTTTATCGGTATCGATGCCCCGGATTTTAATATCGGTCTAGAGTTAAAACTTAAGAACCGTGGTATTAAAACCGTACACTACGTGAGTCCATCGGTGTGGGCATGGCGACCCAAACGTATTTTCAAAATAGCGAAAGCAACCGATATGGTGTTGTCGCTGCTACCTTTTGAAAAGGCGTTTTACGATGAATATCAAGTGCCTTGCACCTTTGTCGGCCATACCTTAGCCGATGATATTCCACTGGAAAGCCCTAAATCTGTTGCTAGAGAGTTACTCGGTCTGGACAAGGATGCCGAATATTTAGCAATACTACCGGGTTCTCGTGGCGGTGAGCTTAAGATGTTAGCCGAGCCTTTTGTTAAGGCTGCGAGTCTTATCAAGCAGCGCTACCCTGATATAAAGTTTGTCACTCCATTGGTAAACCAGAAGCGCCGTGAGCAATTCGAACAAGCGTTACGCGAACACGCGCCGAACTTAGAAATTCACTTAGTCGAAGGACAGTCCCGTGAAGTAATGGCGGCTGCCGATTGCATTCTGCTGGCATCGGGCACTGCAACTTTAGAGGCTATGCTAGTTAAACGCCCTATGGTGGTGGCTTATCGCGTTAGCCCAATCACTTACCGTATTGCTAAAGGTATGATGCTGACTAAGCGCTACTCTTTGCCGAATCTTCTAGCAGATGACGATATTGTCGAAGAACTCATTCAGGCCGACTGTACGCCAGAAAAAATAGCTAAAGCGGTTGGTGTTCAGCTCGATAGCGATTTTAGCCCTATGTACGAGCGCTTTATGCAGATGCATAAGACCCTTCGTTGTGATGCTAGTGCTCGTGCTGCAGATGCAGTGATTAAGTTAGTAGAGGATAAGGTTTAATGGCGGTGATTAAAGGGATTACACCTGAGCAGGTTGCTCAAATTTGCGTTGGTCACTATGCCGGCGTCGATGAAGTAGGGCGCGGTCCACTGATCGGCAATGTGGTCACTGCTGCGGTCATTTTGGACCCAAGCAACCCTATTGAAGGCTTGAATGACTCTAAGAAACTATCTGAGAAGAAGCGTGAGTTACTGTTTGAGCAAATTCAGCAGAAGGCACTCAGTGTCAGCGTTGGCTCGGCTACGCCAGCCGAGATTGATGAACTTAATATTTTGCACGCGACTATGCTTGCCATGCAGCGCGCTGTTGCTGGTCTTAATATTAAGCCTACGAGTGTGTTAGTCGATGGCAACCGCACACCAGATTTTGGCGTTGAAAGCCATGCAATTGTTAAAGGCGATGGTCTTATCGATGCTATTAGTGCGGCATCGATTATTGCCAAAGTTGTCCGCGATAGAGAGATGGACGCCCTTGCCGAGCAATATCCTGAGTATGGCTTTGAAAAGCATAAGGGCTACCCGACTAAAGCGCACTTTGAAGCGCTAGCTCAGCATGGCGTGTTGCCTGAGCATCGTAAGAGCTTTAGGCCTGTACGAGAAGCAATGGAATAAATTTATAGCCATTGGTTTTGTCGCTGTTTGAAAAGTAATACATCTATCCCTAGGGTTAGCAGTTTAACTTGTTTGCTGCTGGCCCTTGTTTTACTCTGTAAGATTCATTATTTGTCTTCGTTTACCCAATATAAAGATACTCCAAATTATGTCTGATCCACGTTTTGTGCATTTGCGCGTCCACAGTGATTTTTCCATGTCTGATGGACTTTCTAAAGTTAAGCCTATTCTTGCTAAGGTGGCTGAGCTTGAGATGCCTGCGGTGGCGTTAACCGATCAGACTAATATGTGTGGTTTGGTGAAGTTTTACGAGGCTTGTCATGGTAATGGCATTAAGCCGATTATCGGTACTGACTTTTGGGTTCAAGTGCCAGGTTTTGATGACTTTTGCTCTATTACCGCACTAGCCATGGACAACAAGGGCTACTCAAACCTGACGTTATTGATCAGTGATGCTTACCTACGCGGTAACATCAACGATAAGGCGGTGATCGATCAGGAGTGGTTAGCCAAATATAGCGAAGGACTCATTTTATTATCTGGCGGTAAAGACGGCGATGTGGGTCGTGCGCTGCTAAAAGAAAATAAAGCGCAAGTCGATAGCTTAATTGAGTTTTATAAAACTCATTTCCCAGACAGATATTATTTAGAGTTGCTGCGAACAGGTCGCCCTGATGAAGAACGTTATCTGCACATGGCGGTTGAACTTGCCGAGCAAAAAGACCTGCCTGTGGTTGCTACCAATCAGGTGGTATTTAATAAGCCAGAGCAGTTTGAGGCGCACGAAATTCGCGTGGCCATTTACGATGGCTTTACTCTTGCCGATCCGCGTAGACCGAAGAAATACAGCGACCAACAGTATTTTAAGAGCAGCGATGAGATGTGTGAGCTGTTTGAGGATATTCCTGAAGCGATTCAAAATACCGTTGAAATCGCAAAGCGCTGTAACGTAACAGTACGTCTACACGAATATTTCCTGCCAAACTTTCCGACAGGTGATTTGACCATTGAGGACTTCTTAGTCGCTGTGTCAGAGAAGGGCCTAGAGGAGCGTTTGGAGTTTCTTTTCCCCGATCCGGAAGTCAGAGCCGAGCGACGCCCTGAATATGATGAGCGTCTCGATGTGGAGCTTAAGGTTATTAACCAGATGGGCTTCCCAGGTTACTTCCTTATCGTAATGGAATTTATCCAGTGGGGTAAAGACAACGATATCCCGATTGGCCCCGGCCGTGGATCGGGTGCGGGTTCTTTGGTGGCCTACGCGCTGAAAATTACCGATTTGGATCCACTGGAATACGACCTGCTGTTCGAGCGATTCTTGAACCCTGAACGTGTATCTATGCCCGACTTCGACGTCGACTTTTGTATGGATCGACGAGATGAAGTGATTGATCACGTAGCAGACCTTTACGGTCGTGATGCGGTATCACAGATCATTACCTTTGGTACCATGGCGGCGAAAGCGGTTATTCGAGACGTGGGTCGTGTGCTTGGTCACCCATACGGCTTTGTCGATCGGATCTCTAAGATGATCCCAGCAGAACCCGGCATGACCTTGGCTAAAGCATTTGAAGTAGAGCCAGGTCTGCAAGAGTCCTATGACGCCGATGAGGAGGTCAAAGATCTTATCGACATGTGTCGCATTCTTGAAGGTGTGACGCGTAACGCCGGTAAGCATGCCGGTGGTGTGGTTATCGCACCGACTAAGATCACCGACTTTTCGCCCATCTATTGTGATACCGAAGGTTTAAACCCGGTAACTCAGTTCGATAAGAACGATGTAGAAACCGCAGGTCTTGTGAAGTTCGACTTCTTGGGACTAAGAACGCTCACCATTATTGACTGGGCGCTGCAGATGGTTAATGCCGTTAAAGATAAAAACGGCGAAGAGCGGGTTCGAATTGAATCGATTTCATTAACCGATCCTAAGTGCTTTAAGTTACTACAGCGTTATGAAACGACCGCCGTGTTCCAGCTGGAATCTCGTGGTATGAAAGATTTGATTAAGCGTCTTCAGCCTGACTGCTTCGAAGATATGATCGCACTGGTGGCACTGTTTAGACCGGGACCGCTACAGTCGGGCATGGTTGATAACTTTATTGAGCGTAAGCATGGTCGAGAGGAAGTATCATATCCTGATGCTGAGTATCAGCATGAGTCACTAAAAGAGCTGCTGTCGCCAACCTACGGCATTATTCTCTACCAAGAGCAGGTGATGCAGATTGCGCAGGTGCTTGCTGGTTACACCCTAGGCGGCGCGGATATGCTTCGTCGTGCCATGGGTAAGAAAAAACCCGAAGAGATGGCCAAGCAGCGCGGTACGTTTGAAGCGGGCGCAATTAAAAATGGTGTAGATGGGCCATTGTCGATGAAAATCTTCGACTTGGTAGAAAAGTTCGCGGGTTACGGTTTTAACAAATCGCACTCTGCCGCATATGCCTTGGTATCCTATCAGACGCTTTGGCTCAAGACCCATTATCCGGCCCAGTTTATGGCGGCGGTAATGTCGGCGGATATGGATAACACAGATAAGATCGTGACCTTGGTGGATGAATGTGAGCGTATGGGCTTACCTTTGTTGCCGCCTGATGTGAACAAGGGCTTATTTAGGTTCACCGTCGATGATGAACTCAATATCGTTTATGGTATTGGGGCGGTGAAAGGTGTCGGTGAAGGTCCCGTCGAGTCAATTCTAAAAGCACGCGAGAACGGCCCTTTTATCGATCTATTCGATTTCTGTGCTCGTGTTGATCTGAAAAAGCTTAATCGCCGTGTGATTGAAAAGCTGATCTGCGCTGGTGCACTGGACAATTTAGGTCCGCATCGTGCGGCGATGATGGCGACACTACCGGAAGCGATTCGCGCTGCCGACCAGCATGCTAAAG
Organism: Shewanella schlegeliana; assembly: GCF_016765635.1. GTDB lineage: Bacteria > Pseudomonadota > Gammaproteobacteria > Enterobacterales > Shewanellaceae > Shewanella > Shewanella schlegeliana. Next base: position 44,760 of record NZ_JAESVD010000005.1, on the reverse strand, counting down.
CCGAAGCTATCGGTCAGCATGATATGTTTGGCTTGCTTAATAGTGAGCCTGAAGACAGTAAGCAGCAATTTGTCGATTGTACCCCTTGGCCCGACAAAGTCTGGCTCGAAGGAGAGCGTGATACCTTAGGTTTGTATTTGACGGGTCACCCGATAAACCAGTATTTAAAAGAGCTTAAGCACTATACATCGGGTCGTTTGAAAGACGTGCATCCGACAGATCGTGGCAAAACCATGAAAGCTGCCGGCCTTGTGGTTGCCACGCGCGTGATGATGACCAAACGCGGCGCTAAGATGGGCTTAGTCACACTCGATGATAAGAGCGCCCGTCTTGAGGTGATGCTATTTACCGAAGCCTTCGAGAAGTTTAATCATCTGCTTGAGAAAGATCGTATTCTTATCATCGAGGGGGAAGTGAGCTTTGATGACTTCTCTGGTGGCAACCGTATGACCGCGCGCAATATCATCGATATGGGAGAGGCACGCAGTCACTTTGCTCATGCGGTAGAGATCGATCTGCAATCAGACAAGGTTAACTCGCAGTGGCTAAGTGAGTTTCAAGCCGCCGTAGCCCCTTGGAAGGCAGGCGCCGTTCCTGTAGTGATTAATTACGCGCAGCATCAGTCTCAAGCTCAGTTTACTCTAGGAGATGAGTGGCGCGTTAACCCAACCGATGAGTTGATGTTGGCATTAGAGTCGTTAACGGGATCGGGTAAGGTTAGGATTGTTTTTTAAGATGAACAGCTTTTAAGGTAAACAGTTTTAAAATGAATATCGCCGCCTCGATTTTGCAATGTATTAAGCAACTTCCTCAGCGCTCAGTACAAGTTGAGCCGATAACTGGAGAGCAAACTTGCCTGAAAAAGCGCAAGTTAGTGCTGGCTTATAGTGGTGGCGTTGACTCAGAAATTCTCGCTCATGGACTCTCTCTGTTTGCAAAACAGCATTTAGAATTTGAGTGTTTGCTGGTTCATGTACACCATGGTTTGAGTGGCAATGCAGACAAGTGGGCTGAGCACTGTTTATCTCAGGCTGATGTTTATGGTCTCAGCTGCATCGTTAAGCGAGTAGAGGTTAAGCTTGCGCCGAGAGTGAGTGTTGAAGCTCAGGCGCGCAGTGTGCGTTATGCCGCACTGTTATCAGAGCTTGAGCCGGATGATCTGCTTATGACTGCTCATCATCAGGATGATCAGTTAGAGACGGTTTTGCTGGCACTTAAACGCGGCCTTGGCCCTAAAGGCTTATCGGCCATGGGTAAGGTACAAGGATTTAATCAGCAAAATTGGATTATTCGGCCCTTACTCGATTACAGCAAGGCAGAGATCCAAGCTTACGCAAAACAGCACGATATCTCCCATATTGAAGATGAGAGTAACTTCGACGATAAATACGATAGAAACTTTCTTCGCTTAGAAGTCATACCTGCGCTAAAGCAGCGCTGGAGCGCTATTGCAGCAACAGCTAGCCGTAGCGCCGAGTTATGTGCGTTACAGCAGTCAGTTATCGATGAAGAGATTGCTATTCGGTTACCTGAGCTTCAACAGCAAAAGGGGAGGGGACGGACCCTCTGTCTAGATAAGCTCGCCACCTACTCCAAGGCCTGGCAGTCGTTGTTACTGCGCGGTCATATGGAGTCACAGGGCTTTGCGCCACCATCTAAGGTACAAGGTGAGCAGATATTGGCACAGCTACTAGAGGCCAAAGTCGATGCAAGTGTTGAAATTCGTCTTACAGATGTGGTGATCAGGCGTTTTAAGCGAGAGGGTTACTTTTTATCTCTGGACTCGGTGCAAAACAAAGCTAACAAAGTCTATCCTGTGGTAGATGTGGTTAATATCGACGCGTTATTAAGTGGCGATATTGCGCTACCAACAGGCGGGACGCTATTGACGCAGCGCTGTCAAACCGGGGCTTGTCTGAGATTTCCTACAGCTTCTGAGCAGGTCTCAATTGTGTTCGCACTGCCCGGCAGTACAAGGTGTCAGCCCCATAATCGTAGTAAGGGACGAGAGCTGAAGAAATTGTGGCAAGAGTTAGCGCTGCCGCCTTGGGAGCGAGGTGATGTGCCACTTCTGTGCTATGACGGCAAGCTTGTGGCCGCCGTGGGTTACTGGATTGAGAAATCTTTTTTGGCTCGTGATGGAACCTCTGGCCTTAGTCTAAATTTGCGTCAGAGTTAAGCAAGTGCTCGGCCCATATCTACACGGCTTTAGCAAATTCACATTTTAAGCGGCACAGATCCGATAGCATTGTCTTCCCGCTGCTTTTGCTTCATACAATGCGTTATCAGCCCGTTGATACAGGCTCTGCTCGGTATCTTCTTCCTGCCATTGAGTGACCCCCATGCTGGTACTGACTTGATATCTTTCTAAGTAGTGGTGGTTACTCAGTGCATCGAGGATCCGCTGGCATAAAGTTTGTGCGGCCTTCGCATCGGCTTGTACTAGCAAAGTAAACTCATCCCCACCAATTCTAAATGCTTGGTCTGAATCCCTTATGGTAGCGTTGAGCATATCGGAAAACTCAATTAAGGCATTGTCACCTAACTGATGACCATAGTCGTCATTAAGTTGTTTGAAGTTATCTAGGTCTAAAGCCACCAAAGAGAAGCTGCCATTGCTACGCTTAGCGCGCGCAATCTCTTTCTTAAGTGATTGCAGGTAATAATGACGGTTACCGAGTTTGGTTAGCGCATCATACATCGCCTGCTGTGACATCTCTTGATATTGAATAGCGTTAATTAGTGGCTGCAGTACCAACTCTTTAAGCTGATTTAGCATCAAGGTTTGCGACGGCACTAAGGCGGCTTTTAAGTTATAGTTAATGGTGATTGGTTGCTGCGTAAAAGTCAGTTTCTGCTCAAAGGCATAGCCGTATTGCTGGCCCCAATGAAACTGATATTGTTTATAACTCAGGCGAATACCGTAGAGCGGCAAATGTTGTCCCATTATCTGGCCGAAGCAGGCAAACACAGTCCTAGGATCTAAGTGTTGATGCAGCTGCTGGATAATATTGACCAGATCTATTTCCAACGGCATCGACATTCCTATCTCTGTAGTCTGGCGGTATTGAATAGGGCTGGACTCCGTTGCTAGGCCAAATTCCATTGGTGTTTACTCCCGGTATTTTTTATTACAGCGTCAATATGACTTACCTTACTAGGTAAGCAAAAATCGTGCCTTTAGTTTGTTGTGCAGTATCTTTGTAGCGAAGTCGCGTCGGCCTTATAGACTAATTGACTGTTTCAACTTCTACAGTCCATCTATAGCCCCCCCTAGCCCCTAGGGGACTCATCATTGAATATTGCAACTTTATATCTATTTATTAGTTGTTTACCTATGTATTAGGCTTGGTTTTATCCCATAGAACAGCTTCACTTTTATTATCTTTGATGTTTGCTGTATTAAGCTTGAACAGGATTAGAGTTAGAAGAGGAAGCACTGTGATAGGAATAATCATTTGTCTTTATTTGTCATTCAGTTAATCTCTAGTTAAGCGAATGGAAACAGGCCGTCGATATTTTGACAAGTATCGATAAGCTAAGGAGTAGACCGCAGGTATGGAACACAGCTTTCTCATTCAAATATTGCTGATGTTGGTCATTGCTATTGTGTCAATTGCCATATTGAGGCGCGCCGGGTTGCCAGCGATTCTGGCTTACCTAGTGACAGGGGTGATAAGCGGTCCTAGCGGTTTTCATTGGTTTACTCAGCATCAGATGCAGTCTGTTGCCGAACTCGGCGTAGTGTTATTGATGTTTAGTTTAGGGCTTGAGTTTTCATTGCCTAGGCTATGGGCTATGCGGCGTACCGTATTTGGTTTAGGTAGCGCTCAAGTGGTTGTGACCACAGTTTTGAGTATGGGCATTGCCCTCGTCTGTAACCTTAGCGTGACTGAATCTGTTATTGTCGGTGCTGCAATCGCACTGTCTTCTACCGCAATTGTACTAAAACTGCTTAATGAGCAGGGCTGGCTCAGACGTCGCCATGGTGAGCTGTCTGTCAGTGTGCTGTTATTTCAAGATATTGCCGTTGTTCCTTTATTGATCTTAATGCCTATTCTTGCCAGCGATGGCGAAACCTTAATGTGGAGTGATGTGGTTTTCGGCCTGCTCAAAGGGGGACTCGCCTTTATCGCATTGATGGCGTTTGGTAAGTGGGCTCTGCCAAAGCTGTTCGATGAGGTGGCCCGCTCGCGCTCTAATGAGTTGTTTGTATTGTCTACCTTAGTAGTCGCCTTAGTGACTGGCGCGATCACTCAGTGGTTAGGCTTATCGATGGCATTGGGCGCCTTTATGGCGGGGATGCTGCTGGGGGAGAGTCAATATAGACGTCAGCTTGAGGCGGATATCCGTCCATTTCGCGACTTGCTAATGGGCTTGTTTTTCATCTCAATTGGTATGCTGCTCGACTTTCAGTTAGTTGCCATGTATTGGTGGCAGATAATCCTCATTCTGATTGCCGTAATCCTAGGTAAGTCGCTGGTGATTTTTTCATTGCTGAAGTTTGCAAAAGAGTCATTTCGCACATCGGTGGCTACCGCCCTGAGTTTGGCACAGGTGGGGGAATTTAGTTTTGTGGTATTGGCGCTAGCGGTGAACTATCAACTGCTGGATGCCAAGATAAGCACCATCTTGGTGATGGTCGCGGTGTTATCTATGGCGTTCGCGCCTTGGCTAGTCCGTCATAGCGTGGATATTGCTAGAATGCTACAAGGACTCAAGCCTAAAGCTGAAACTAGTGAGCCACTCAAGGTGCAGATAGACAGCAAAGGTGATCTGGTGCTGATCCTAGGCTATGGCCGTGTCGGTCAAACCATCGCACGATTTATGAAAACAGAGGCTATCCCCTATCTGGTATTAGATCTAGATCCTAAAAGAGTCTCCGAGGCGAGAACGGCAGGTGAGCCAGTTTATTTTGGCGATGTCTGTAAGCGAAGTATTCTTAAGCAGGCAAAAGTCCGGGATGCCAAACTTATTGTGCTGACTTTTAGTAGCGAGCGGATCCTCGAGGAGGTCTTGACCCTGTGTAGACAACTCGCTCCCGAAGCTAAAATTCTGGTCCGCACCCGTGATGATTCAGGAATGGAAGCACTTGAGCAGGCGGGTGCCAGTCAGGTTATTCCAGAAACCCTCGAAGGCAGCCTTATGTTGGTGTCGCAGGTCTTGTATCAGTGTGGCGTTCCTTTGGCCCGCATTTTAAAGCGCCTCGAATCAGAGCGGCGTAACCACTATCAATATTTACATGGTTTTTTCTCTGGGGCCGAAACTGACTTTACCTTGGAACTACTACATGCGGTTGCCTTACCCAAGGGCGCAAATGCTGTGGGGCTGACCTTGTCGCAGATCCCTTGGGAAAAATTACGGGTCGAATTAAGGGCGGTCAGGCGCGCTGGTGCGGAGGTGGAAAACCCCGAACTCGATTGGCAGATCAAATCTGGGGATATACTTATCTTATTGGGTAAACCAAGACGAATAGAGAAGGCTGAGACGTTTCTGCTACAAGGTTAATGTGGCAGCACTCTATTGGCGTGGTAGGGCGGTTTAAAGCAATAGTTTCGAGCTATAGTTTAAGCTTATGGATTGTCACCGCTAACCCAATAGGAGTGAATGAGTGCATTACCTTATTTTTATTCTGATAGCGCCATTGCTGTTTCTACAGGGCAAAAGAGTCAAACGTAACACACCTAAATTGCCTGAAGCGGCAGGTCCAAGAGCTGGGCGCGTTGGTGAAGGCTGCGACATATCACTATTGGTTTTTGGTGACTCGGCTGCGGCGGGAGTTGGTGTTGAAAGTCAGCAACAAGCCTTGATCGGAGTGGTGAGTCAGGCACTTGCCAATGAATACCGAGTTGAGTGGCGGCTTTTGGCTAACTCAGGTTATAACACGGCTCAGGCGATGAGAATGCTGCGAACGGAGTTGGGCACACAATCAAACCTTCGTTTCGATGCTGTGATAGTGTCGCTTGGAGTTAATGATGTATTGAGCCCACTATCGGCAAAGCGATGGATAGAACAGCAAAAGATACTTGTTGAGCTATTAAGCGTTGAACTCGATTGTCAGACGGTCGTGCTGACTAGAGTGCCACCTATGGGGGATTTTCCTGTACTTCCGCAACCTCTGCGCTGGTTTTTGGGGCGTCGCAGCCAGGAGTTTAATCGGCATTTGGAGCAATTTTCGATTCAGGAGCCAAGGTTTACTCTGCTGGACTTTGGTCACCAGCTAGATGCCGAGGCGATGGCGATAGATGGATTTCATCCCGGGGAACTCATCTATCGAGATTGGGGGCTGAGCGCCGCTAAAGCTATTTTGTTAAATAAGTCCAAGGTTAATTGATATTGAAAAAATGCTTTATTTCATCAATCTGACACATGGCATCTTCATAGCCTAGCTCGATTAAGGCGCTGCAATAACCCTGCTCAAACAGTAAGTAAGATATGATACTTGAATCTGAATGTTCGTTGATCCCTAATGCTTTCATCATGGTTTTAATGGCGAACGGCATATCTTGAAAGTAGCGCGATGCCATTGCGCTGAGATCTTCGCTGGGCTTAATTACTAAGGTTTCGATATTTTTTAGCGCTAATTTCTGCTTACTTTCCTCAGGGATCAAAGAGAGGGTATTATTGATCCGCTCAAGTCTCTCTAGATCGCTATTGAGCGTATCAGAGAAGATGGTGTCTAGCAGATGACCGGCTATAGTGGCGGTCTTTGGGTGATGATCAAGTTCTTTTGGCTGAATTTTGTGGGGACTCTCAAGGTTAATGACCATGATCTTCTCGGCTCCTAAATGAATAGGACTGCTCAAGGGGGCCAGTTGGTGCACCGAGCCATCACCATAGTACTCCTGATTTAATCGAATAGAGGGAAATACCATAGGAATAGCGGAACTTGCCAGTAGATGATCGGTATTTAACCGTGTGCGTATACCGTGTCGTCTGTCTCTTTGCCAGTTTTCGAGGTGAGCATTGGCCTGAAAAAAGGTGACAGAGCGCGAGTTGTTATAACAAGAGGTATCGAGACTGATAGCTTCGAGAGCGCCGCTAGTAATATTACGGTCGATACGCTCGAAACTGATTAAATCGCTGAGTAATTTTCTTAAGGGATCACTGTTAAATAGACTGCCAGCACTGCTAGAGGCACCATCGCTCTGCAGGCCTTTTAAGGCCATTTTGCTTAAGTGACTTAGCACGCCAGGAATCGATGCGCGATAGACTTTACGGGCATGTATATTGCGCCATACCCACTCGAGTTTACGCACTCCTAAGTGAAAGCAAGACGCATGAGTCGCAATTGAGGTGGCGTTAATTGCGCCTGCAGAAGTGCCACAGACGATTCTAAAGGGAATACCATGGTTACGTGGATAAAACTGTACTATCGCCTTGAGTACCCCTATCTGGTATGCGGCTCTCGCGCCACCACCACCCAGTACTAACGCCGTTTTATTTGGCAATTCGACGCTCCTTATCGTTTGAAAATTAAAACTAATTCAAAACCAACTGCTTAAATTTAGAATATGTGAGTCCGCAAGGATGTTCAAGTTACAAGTTTAAACTTACTCAAAAGTATTGTGCTTCGCTCTGTCACAGCCCCATTTATTACAGGCAAAAAAAAGCCGATGAAGTCATCGGCTTTTATTCATTTAGCTAGCGATTAGGCTTGTTGCGCTTTTAAGAACTCAACGATTTCGTCTAGTGGGATATCTTTCTTCTCACCAGTGCGACGGTTTTTGTATTCGAACATACCGTTATCGATGTTACGATCACCAATAACCACTACGTGTGGAATACCGATAAGCTCCATATCGGCAAACATCACGCCTGGACGCTCTTTACGGTCATCGAACATGACTTCGATACCCGCATCGTTTAGGTCTTGATATAGCTTCTCGGCGATATCTTTAACGCGGTGTGACTTGTGCATGTTCATTGGCAAAATACCAACGGTGAACGGTGCAATCGCATCTGGCCAGATGATACCGCGGTCATCGTTGTTCTGCTCAATTGCAGCAGCAACCATACGGCTAACACCCACACCGTAGCAACCCATTAATAGCGTCTGTGACTTACCGTTTTGGTCAAGTACGTTAGCATTCATCGCTTCAGAGTAGTTGGTACCTAGCTGGAAGATGTGACCCACTTCGATACCGCGAAGTAGTGCGATAGTACCTTGACCACATGGGCTAGGCTCACCTTCGATGATGTTACGTAGATCGAATGCTGCAGCTTCTGGAAGATCGCGCTCCCAGTTGATGCCGAAGTAGTGCTTACCGTCTTGGTTTGCACCCGCGCCAAAGTCGCTCATGATGCTAACGCTATGGTCAACAAATACTGGCATATTTAGGCCAACAGGACCGATAGAACCTGCGCCTGCACCAACTGCATCACGGATCTCTGCGTCAGTTGCAAATTCAAATGGCGCTAATACCGCATCTAATTTCTCAGCTTTTACTTCGTTTAGCTCGTGGTCGCCACGGATAACGATAGCCACTAATGGTGTTTCTTCAGTTGCACCTTTAACGATTAGTGTCTTAACCGTTTTCTCAATAGCAATACCATGCTGCTCAACAAGCTCTGCAATGGTCTTAGCATTTGGCGTGTCGACAAGGGTCATTTCGCTGGTTGCAGCTTGACGTGTCTCGGTAGGCATTGGCGCTTCACATTTTTCAATGTTGGCTGCGTAATCACTTTCCGTTGAGTAAGCGATTAAGTCTTCACCGCTGTTAGCTAATACGTGGAACTCGTGTGACATGCTGCCACCGATAGAGCCTGTATCTGCCATTACTGGGCGGAACGCTAGGCCAAGACGAGTTAAGATGTTGCTATAAGCTTGGAACATCGCCTCATAGGTCTCATCCATAGTTTCTTGCTCTAAATGGAAAGAGTAAGCATCTTTCATCAAGAATTCACGTGAGCGCATTACACCAAAACGTGGACGAACTTCGTCACGGAACTTGGTTTGAATTTGGTATAGGTTAAGTGGCAACTGCTTGTAAGAGTTGATCTCTTTACGCACGATGTCGGTGATCACTTCTTCGTGAGTTGGGCCAAGTACGAAGTCACGGTTGTGACGGTCTTGGAAACGAAGTAGCTCAGGACCAAACTTGTCAAAACGACCCGTTTCAACCCAAAGATCCGCAGGTTGAACCATAGGCATAAGGATCTCAACGCCGCCCGCTTTGTTCATCTCTTCACGAACAATGGCTTCGATTTTACGCAGTACACGTAAACCTGTTGGCAACCAGCTGTATAAGCCTGATGCGTTACGACGGATCATACCCGCACGTAACATTAACTGATGACTAACGACCTCTGCATTGGCAGGAGTTTCTTTTTGAGTTGATAGCAGGTACTTGCTTACGCGCATTACCGGTGTCCAAATTTGAGTTGAATGGGCGCTATTTTATCACTTGTTGGGGTTCTGTCACCTATGGATTTCGCGATTCGGTGGAATTTATTGGCTTTGAGTAGCCTGATGGGGCGCAGAACCAGAATTATTATGCCTAAGCGAGTGCTATGTTGCTTAGGCGTTACTGAATGCTCTTCGTCAGGCTTATTGCCTGTCATACCAATAGCCAAAGTGATGAATGGCCTGTTTGCCATAATAAGGTCGCGCTCGCCACTGATGAGCGGACCTTAATTATTCTTCTTCAGGCTTGCTGTTAAAGTGGGTTGGTGACTGCCGAGACCTGTCGACTTCCAATCTAAAAACATCAGGTCTGGAATAGTGTCCAGCCACATCCAGAGCACGCTTTGAGCTGGCAGCTTTTTCAACATCAATATCTAAGATGATATTGCCTTTCTGCTTAGAGAGTGGACCGGCAACAATTTCTCCGCTTGGGGATACAATGAACGAGTCTCCTGGATTAATCCATTCCTCATCAGCAGGGTAAAGGGTATCGATATTAGGAAAGTCTGCAGGTAAATCTTTTCTTTCCAGTGCAACACCGCAACATAGCACCCAGCATTTTCCCTCTCTAGCAATATGCTGCATGGTTCCAATCCAAGCTTCACCACTATCATAGGTTGGTGCGATATATATTTCTATTCCTTGAGAATACAAGGCATACCGTGCCAAAGGCATATAATTTTCCCAACAGATCAGGCTGCCAATTTTTCCTACGGGAGTGTCAATTACGTTGAGGCCATAGCCATCCCCGAACCCCCAAACCATGCGTTCAGGGTTTGTTGGCATGAGCTTTCGGTGATGATTAGCAATTTTACCTGTGTTATCGATGGTGATGGCGCTGTTGTAGATCGTAGACTGGCTGTTGAGATGGTCTCGTTCGTTAACCCCACAAACCACGGTGACGTTTTCCTCTTTAGCAACATCGAGGAGCGGTTTGAGGTCGCTGGATGCGAGATCGACCGAGTTATGTAATAAGCGAACATGTAATGCTTCGCAAAGGCTCCAGTCATTGCCGGGTCTTAGACGCCATATCCAGGCTGGGTATCCAGGAATAAAAGCCTCAGGGAAAACGATAAGCTCAGCTCCCTGCGCAGAAACGGCGCGAATAATTTCTACAGCTTTGTTAATCGTGCCTTCTTTATCAAGAACTTTAGGGGCCTGTTGAATAATTGCGACTTTTTTCATGTTCATCACCCTCTCTATCTACCCTATGTTTGTCGCTCACTTTATCTGGTTACTTTACGGTTTAGCTTAGTTGCAGCTAGTTGAAGTCTGCACTCAAACTGCATTATCAAGTTTAGCTGTTAATGACCAATGTATGGTTTTAGTTGAGGGGGACGTGAGGATGGTAAGCGTCCATAGTCTGTTGCTTAATCGCTGGCATAGGCTGTAAATAGGTGAGAAAGAGGTCTTTTACATTGCTAAATTATTGGGGCGTAAGGTCCGCTGCTTATTTGTAAATAGTTTGCTTTAGCGACTCTGTGGTAAGTTAAGAGGGAGTGGGGGGCTTAGTCTAGACCCATAGCCGTGATTTTTTGCAAGACTCAAGGATGAATAAGTGAAATTTGAGCAGATCCAATTACTTCTAGAAAGCGTAGAGAAACATGGTCGAGGCGGACGTGGCGTAATATCACTCTCTCTTGAAACGGGTATACCGCAATTTGGGATCCGTCGCTTTGTGGGTAAACATGATGACTGTGTAATGTACGTTAATGGCAAGGTGGTACTCAATCGATTTGGAGTACACAAAGGATCTGTGAGTGACATGCTTGCGCATTTTCGTGAACAAAATAGAAAACGTACTAACTGCTTCTGGTATTTCTTGTGTATTTTTATCGTATTCAACCTACTTTTATTCTAATTTTTTCCTAGGTGTTTGTCTGTCACCAAAAAGAGTGTTTTAGCGCGTTTTGAGATAATAAAAAGATGGCATTGATATTTTTACCCCTACTTTTGGTGTTGTTTAAATACCGAGATTTTGAACGTTTAGAGTGGCTTTTTACTGGGTTGTTTTTGGCCTATGGCGTGGCACTCATGGGGGCCGAGGTGCCGCCAAGTTCTAGGCTAGGGGGGCTTTACTTAGCCGTACCTTCTATCTCGTATTTCTTCTATTTATTCCCGGAGATACAAACTCAGTATTCAATCTCAGTGATTCGAGTATTGAGTATGTTGGGAGTGTGCACGGCGTTCATCGCGCTGATTGTTTTCTTTAACTAACTCTAACTCATCGCTTTTTATTTTAGCTGAAGCAGGCCTTGGTTGAACCATTGCTTTAAGGGTTTTGTCAAAGATAAAGCGTGTTTAACGTGTTATTTATGCTTACCGCTTTTAAGCTGTTATGTGGCCGTTAAAACAAAGGAAAGTGAGATGAATAAGGTTAACTTACTGCATTAATAGTTTTAGCTAGATATAGGAGCAAAAAAGCCACTAATAAGTTTAGTGGCTTTTTAAGGATACAGTGGTATTGAGTTTAAGTGAGAAGAGTGAACTCACTTCACTCTTCTTAATTTCGATTAGCTATTTACTATTTACTAACTTAGCTATTTATTAGCCATTAGCTCGAAGTGTCCTTGTCATCCAGCATTTTTACACCTGGTGGCAAGGGATTACTTTTACGCATTACGTGGTAGATCCAAAACGGCAGAATAAGCGTAATAACAAAGCTCACAACCAGAATGGTCATATACTCAGTTGCTGCATCTCCACCGCCAACTTGTGCTGGTGGAATAAATGAAATAGCCAGTGCAACAACGGATATGACTAACCCACTGACGGCGACAAACAGTTTAACGCCTTTACCTCCGGGAATTTCAAATGCGCGAGGCAGGTTGGAATAGCTTAGCACGACCTTAATATAGGCGAGGAAGAAGATAATATAGCCGACAACGTATATCACGACTGTCAACGAGATGGCTGTAAAGAAGGAGACGTTGGCGCCACCACCGCCAAAGGTAAGTACTGCAGCCCATATTGACACTATCGCGCCTTGCAGTAGCAAAAAGTTAACTGGCACACCTTCAGTGTTTGTAGCAGATAGCTTAGCGGGGAGTAGCCCCTTTCTACCCGCCTCTAACATACCCCATGATGGGCCAACCACCCAGGCTGAAACCTCAGCAACCACACCGAGCGCAATTAACACCGCAATCACTCGAATAGCCCAGTCCATATCATGGGTGAAGTAGTTAAATAGCCCTTCGAAGCCCTGTACCACACCAATCGATAACCCAAGTTCTTTCTCCGGTACGACAGCACCAATGGCGACGCCACCAATAGTATTGAGCACAATGGCCAATATCACCAACATAATGATAGCTATAGGATAATCTCTTTTTACATTTTTCATTTCATTGGCGTGAGTCGCAGATGCTTCAATACCTGCATAGGCAAGGATAAATGACACAAACACAACTAAGGTATTCAGTTTGGTAAAATCGGGTAATAAGGCTTCAGTGGTAATCGGCATATCACTGACACCACCTGTCACAAAAAATGCAATTGAAAGACTAAATAGAATGCAGGCTGGGATGAGAATACCGAGTAGGAAACCGACTTTGGAGATCATAGCTGTGTACTTGGTTCCACCTAGTTGAGATAAGGTCAGACCCCAAAAAATAATCATGACCCCGATAAATTTCACCGTACTATTATCATTGAGTGCAGACCACTGAAATACATAAGATAACGCTCCAAGAATGAAATAAATCATGGTGACAAAGCCAACGGTGATTTGGAACCACTGGAAAAAGATATTGGCAAATCCCCAGCGTTCACCTAATGCATGCCCTGACCAGGTGAATACTCCGCCCTTATCCCAGCCTTCAACCGTTGCCATTTCGGCTGCGCATAGGGCTACGGGTAAAAACCAGAAAATGCCGGCAACAACTAAATAAAAAACCAGTGATATGCCAGAGGAAGCAAATGTTGGGTATTCGTATACCGTCATAACCATGGTAGCGGTTAGGGCAAAGAATCCAAATAGGCTCATATGCCTAGCAGTGTTTGATGGCGTATTTTGATGTTTCATTACAGAACCCATTGTTTAGTAAGTGTTCAATTTTAAATAAAATATCAGTGCTGATAATTAAATTTCGAGTATTGGTTATCGGTGGATACACAATTTTCGGCGATCGCCGTTAACGGGCGAGCCTGTATGCAGTGCCTTAGTTAGAGATTTTTAATCGGCCAAGGACTTAACATTACTATTGAAGATAGAACAAATAGTGGAAGATAACCGTTAAAAATTGATTTTTTTCAAGGAAGCTGGTGATAAGCTTAAAATAACTTACGTAATAGGTAACATCTTTAGTGCCTATTTGCTGTTATTCCAATGACCGCACGATTACCAGTAGTCATGCTGTACCTTTGATCTCATTTTTTACATATTTACTGAAATACAACCCAGTATTTCGATGAAGCCACCTTTCGATAAGGTAGCTTCATTTTAATGCTTTAACTCATTCTTACTGCCAATCTCTCAGTCAACTCTTTCTATGATCATGGCAATGCCTTGGCCGACTCCGACACACATGGTGCACAGGGCGTAGCGTCCTTGGGTGCGTTCAAGCTGATTAACGGCAGTGGTCGCAAGCCTTGCACCACTCATACCCAGTGGATGACCGAGTGCGATGGCGCCGCCTTGTGGGTTGATTCTGGGGTCGTCATCTTTCAAGCCTAGCTCTCGGGTACAGGTGAGTGCCTGCGCCGCAAAAGCTTCATTGAACTCTAAAATATCCATATCATCTAAAGACAGATTTAATCGCTTTAGCAACTTGTTGGTGGCAGGCACAGGCCCGAGTCCCATTATGCGAGGAGGCACACCAGCAACGGCCATTCCCAAGATCTTAGCCCTAGGTTTCAGCTTGTGTTGCGCTACACCTTCAGCCGAGGCTAACAGTAGCGCCGCCGCGCCATCGTTGATGCCAGAGGCATTGCCGGCGGTGATGGTTCCTTTGTCAAATAGTGGTTTTAAGCTACTGAGTTTTTCTAAGCTGCTTAAACGTGGGTGCTCATCCTTGCTGAAAACCGTCGGCTCGCCGCGGCGCACAGGGATTGTGACGGGCACGATTTCATTATCGAAAAGACCCGCTTCCTGAGCGCTAGCCGCTTTTTGCTGACTCCATAGGGCAAAGCGGTCCTGTGCCTCTCGGGAGATAGCAAAGTCTTGGGCTAAGTTTTCTGCGGTTTGCGGCATAGCCTCGGTGCCATATTGCCTGTCAAACTCGGGGTTAATAAAGCGCCAGCCCATGGTGGTGTCGTAAAATTCGGTTGAGCGTGCAAAGGGGCTTGTCGCCTTTGGCATCACAAATGGCGCGCGAGACATGCTCTCGACGCCTCCTGCAATCATCAAGTCGGCCTCGCCAGTTTTGATTGCGCGAGCGGCATCCCCTAGAGCGTTAAGCCCAGAGCCACAAAGACGGTTTACGGTGCAGCCAGGTACTTCAACGGGAAGTCCTGCAAGCAAGCCTGCCATACGCGCAATGTTGCGGTTATCTTCGCCTGATTGGTTGGCACACCCAAGCAGCAGGTCATCACATTGTTGCCAATCAACATCAGGATTTCGCTCCATCAGTGCTTTTATTGGCAGGGCGGCAAGATCATCGCTGCGCACTGATGATAGCCCACCACCATAGCGTCCGATTGGGGTTCTTATCGTATCGCAGATATAGACATCTCTTCCGCTATAGGCATTTTTTAAGCAATCTGAGCTCATTATCGTTTCCTATTCTGTTAGTGTCGCTGAAGATTTAAGGGCATCTAACTGTGGCTTTAACTTGTTAAGGCCTGCAACTAAGACTTCGGCAAAATGGGTTAACTCTTTATCTGTCATCACCGTCGACAGGGTGCCGGAGCAGGTGTTAATCATCATAAAGCCGTTATCAAATAGATGATCTACTAGCGCGGTCATCAGCTTCGCCTCTTGAGGGGATGCAAAGGCATCGCGGTAGTTTGTGGGCGGCGTAGCCTTCATATGGATGCGGAACATAGAGCCTGCGCCTGTAACACAGACAGGCACATCGGCCTGGGTTATCGCATCTGTGATTATGGCTCTGAGCTTATCACCTTGTGCGTTGAGTTTAGCGACTGCCTCTGTGTCAAATAGCCTCATGGCACTAAGACCTGCCACCATAGTGACGGGGTTAGCCGAGAAGGTACCTGAGTGAGGAAACAACACCTTATCATTTAAGGGATTCATCACATCCATCACCTCGCTTTTACCTGCAAGGGCACCAACAGGAAAGCCGCCACCGATCATCTTGCCCATGGCGGTGAGATCTGGCGTGACGGGGTAGTTATCTTGGGCGCCACCATAACCGTTACGGAAGGTGATCACCTCATCAAACACCAGTAGAGCGCCGTTGTTTTCACTCCACTCTCTAAGTGCAACCACAAACTCGGTCGATGCAGGAATAAGCCCTACTCTATGAGGTAGCAGGTCTACCAATACGCAGGCAAGTTCCTGTTTGTGTTTATCTAAGATAGCGATGGCGCGGGGGGCATCATTAAAGGGGATCACCACCACATCATCGAGCGCCGCTTGCGGAGTACCAAAGGCAACAGGCACACTGTTGGGGGATGAGACTTCTCCCCACGTTGCCGGTGATGCGGTTTGGCTAACCTCTGCATAGTCATACAGCCCATGATAGGCACCTTCGACCTTGGCTATCTTGGCTCGTCCTGTATAGGCACGCGATGCTTTTAGGCAGCTCATCACCGCCTCGGTGCCTGAGTTGACGAAACGAATTTTGTCAAAGCCTGAGTTGCGACTGCACAGATGCTCGGCGTAGTCTACCTCGGCTTCGGTTGCCAAGGTGAACGCGCTGCCTTTTTGTAGCTGTTCGCTCACTTGGGTTACTATCTCTGGGTGGGCATGACCATGGATCAATGCCGCCATATTGTTAGCAAAATCGACCCGCTGAGTGCCCTCTATATCGGTTACGAAGCATCCTGCAGCCGACTCGGCGTAAAGTGGATTTGGCTTGCGCAGCACCGTGTTTCGGCTACAACCTCCGGGCATAAGTTTGAGGGCCTTTTGGTAGAGCTTGGCACTGCGGTCAGTCCCTGTCTCAGTGGGATTGCTGTTTTCATCATGTTTTTGTTTAAAAGCTGACATCATCTTAATTCCATTTCAGCACTTGTAGACTCTTTCATACTTAAACGGTTAGCTAAGTAAGCGCTTAAGGGCGAATAAGCTCACAGGCGGTGCGCTGTTGCACATAGTCAAAATCGACACCCGGTGCCAGCTCAACAATCTCAAAGCCCCGTTCAGTCACTTTAATTACGGCAAGGTCGGTATAGATGCGGCTAACAACGCCTTGCCCCGTCAGAGGATAGCTACAGTTTTCTAAAAGCTTGGCATCACCCTGTTTAGTGGTGTGCTGAGTGATCACAAAGATGGTCTTCACACCCGCAACCAGATCCATCGCTCCACCTACGGCAGGAATGGCATCGGCCGCTCCCGTTGACCAGTTGGCAAGATCGCCTTTTTGCGAGACCTGCATTGCGCCTAATACACAGATATCGATATGTTTACCGCGGATCATGGCAAAGCTGTCAGCGTGATGAAAATATGCCGCGCCAGCGATTGCCGACACTGGCTTCTTGCCTGCATTGATCAGCTCAAAGTCAATGTCATCTTCATCTGGTGTCGGCCCCATGCCCAGTAGACCGTTTTCGGTGTGATAGATCACCTCTCGGCCTTTTGGGACATAGCGGGCGACTTTCTCGGGAATGCCTATGCCTAAATTGACATAAGCGCCATCGGGAATATCCTGTGCCGCTTTTTGCGCCATCTGCTCGCGGCTCCAGCCGAATGTTTGTTTTTGCTCATGCTGGCTATCGGTTGGTTTGCTATTAGTTACTGGGCTGCTCATGGGTAGCTTACTCCTGCGGCAACAAGCTTTGACTCTTGGGCTGGCTGCTTCACTGTGACGATGCGATCGACAAAAATGCCCGGTGTCACCACGATTTCGGGATCGATAGCGCCGGCCTCTACATATTCCTGAGACTGAACTATGGTGCAGTTGGCGGCCATCGCCATAATGGGGGCAAAGTTTCGTGCGGTCTTGTTGTAGCGCAGATTGCCGAGGCGGTCCGCTTGTAGCGATTTGATCAGGGCAAAGTCGGCCTTAAGTCCTAGCTCCTGCACATACTCTCGGCCATCGAATATTTCATGCTTTTTGCCATCGGCTAGCGGCGTTCCTACCGAGGTGGCAGTGTAAAACGCAGGAATGCCTGCGCCGCCCGCGCGAATGCGCTCGGCCAAGGTGCCTTGAGGCACCAGTTCAAGCACAATCTTGCCTGCGCGGTACAGATCGGGAAATACCGTTGAATTGGCGGTGCGTGGGAAGGAGCAGATCATCTTACCCACCTGACCATTTTCAATCAGCGCCGCTAAGCCAACATGACCGCTACCTGTGTTGTTATTGATTACGGTCAGGTTTTTAGCGCCATGATCGATTAGAGCGTGGATAAGCTCAATCGGGCTGCCTGACTCGCCAAAGCCGCCAATCATCACGGTGGCGCCATCGAAGATATCGGCGACCGCCTGGGCTGGCGTTGCCATCAGTTTGTTTATCATCTTATGCTCCAACCAGTCTTTGCTGTAGTGCATCGGCAAGCTGAGTTTCAATCTCTTTAAGTTCATCTTCGAAGAAGAACTTGTCAGTGTCATAAGGGGTTAGACAATCGATCTTGTTTTCTTTCTCATCATATTTAGCCAAGATAACCCGGTCCATCCACTCCATGTTTCTTGCCTCAGTAAACTGCAGTGCAAAGCACTTTTCACCATTGACGATGGAGGTGCCTAAGATAGCGAGCTTACCTGCTGAAATCGTCATTGAGATATGACGTGATGGACGGTTAATGGAGGCCAATGAGCGATAAATTCGATTAAAAATCTTACTCATATCAGCCAGAGGTGCAGTGTAGTAGTGATGCTCGCCTGTTGGACGGGCACAGTACATAGAGTGGAAACCGATACAGAGCATGCCAAGAATATTGGATAGATCGATCCAGCTTTGTGATGAGCGTTCAACATCGACGCCCCCCTTATCATCCATAAATAGGCTGATATGGTTCATCATCGGGCTTTGGCTGCGAATATTCACCCCATGGTTTTGTAAGCGGCGGATCGCCGCCAGTGTGCTTGGGTTCAGCAGCTCTCTTGGCGTCGAGAAGTGGGCCATCCACGCTAGCTGAACGCCGTTATCACGCATGGTATCGAATAGCTCAAGCATCGGCTCGTATCTCTCCGTTAGCACGATTTCCGGTTGGAATGTCAATGCACGGGTCGCTAGACGTACGTTTTTCACATGCAGTAGGCTTGGGTCTTCAATCAATGGCATCACATACTGCTTTAAGCGACTCATCGGCATGTAACCGCCATCGCCGCCAGTGATCAGGATATCGGTCACTTCTTTATGGCGTCTTAAGTACTCATGCAGCTGGGCGATATCCTTTTGAATAAACATATCTTCATCGCCACGAACCTGTGCATGGCGGAAACAGTAGGTACAAAATGAGAAGCAGTTTTGGGTGGTCTTATCGAATACTAACTGGCATTGAGGGTATTTGTGCTGACTGCCATCGAGAAATTCGAGTACGCCTTCATCGTTAACAAACCAAGGCTTATTGAGCTGCTGATTACCGTCATGGGGGTTGGTTTTCTCCATATACTCGATGGCGACTTGAGTACGTGCCTTGGGATCGCTGGCATCGATATAGGCTTGGGTCGTCTCAGCATTGATCATTCCGGGCTGTGGGAAAACCAGCTGAAATACCGAGTCTGTCGGGTAATCGTCCCAGTTGATGCTGTTTAGTGAGTGGCGGGTGGCGAGAAAGCGATAGACCTCAACGAAAAACTCACGTTCATCGATATGACCGATGTCGATGCCATTCTTGTTAAGGATGGCGCACACCTCACGAAAGCCAGATAGACCCGAGTAGTGATCCTTATCGGTAAACAGAAATTCACGGCTTTCGAGTAAACCTGAGTGCTGTGGATAGGATGCATGTAGGCGGCTCAGTAGGCCCGTTGGCAGTAGATTCTCGTTATCAATAATCTTAGTGGTTTCATCGCTATAACCGTAACGCGCCATGGTGCGATTACGGGAATCACGGTTTACGACCAGATGCTTTGTAGGGGCTGAAGATGAAGTTACCAAGATCTGCTGGGCAGGGGATTGAGTGCTCATTATTATTGTCCTATCTATTTAAAAGGGTCGATATCGGTCAAAATTTAGCTCATTGTGTTAACCATATAGTTTTTGTGGGTATGGCAAAAATACTATCTTTTTATGTGGGGTATAGGGAAAAGCTATAGCTGTTTGTTGAGGTCATAGGTAAGAGTGCGTAGACTGAAAAAGCAGGAAAAGCAGGAAAAGCAGGAAAAGCAGGAAAAGCAGGAAAAGCAGGAAAAGCAGGAAAAGCAGGAAAAGCAGGAAAAGCAGGAAAAGCAGGAAAAGATGGGAAAAGCAGAAAAGCTGAGACGGTAAGGCTAAGGCGTAAAGTAAAATAGATTAGTGGTGATTGTTGTAGGTCGGGCTTTAGCCCGTCTAGCTTTTGCTTTTCTTAGCAGGGCGCAGCCCGTCCTCGCAGCGAAGCGCCCTAGGAGCTAGCTCCTTCTTTAAAAGCAAAGACGATGAAAGCCGAAACGGAAAAGAAGGTACAGGCGAGGCGGTAGAAGCAGGAAAAGTTTAGCCACGATTGAATAGGAGGTTTAATGAAACTCAGATCACTGAAGTATTTTAGGTCAGTCTATGAGCTGGGCAGTATCACTGCTGCGTCAAAGGCTTGTTTTGTGTCTCAGCCCTCAATCACAGCTGCGATTTCACAGTTGGAACAGCTACTCGAGATTGAGTTATTTATCCGTCATGCTGGTGGCGTCAGTCCGACCTCGGCCGCCGATAAACTTTACCCCCTAGCGCGTTCGATGAGCGACAATGAACAAACGATTTTACATCTGTTTAGCGATGCGCCGACGTCTACTCCCTTGAAGCTTGGCCTGATGCGCTCCTTAGGCGCCGAGCGCATGAGCTCCTTGCTTAATGACCTATCGAAGCGGATTGATAATTTAGAGCTGACTCTGGTCGATCCTGATGAAGCCTGTGATGCCAGAGTGGTGCTTTCTCAATCGGTTAATAGCTGCGAGGCATTTTTACCAATCTGGCAAGACAGGTACCAACTAGCGATACCAAAGAGTTGGTCGCTGGCTACCAAGCCGCTTATCACGCTTAGCGATCTCGATGGCATCGCTTTTATTAATCGTACCCCCTGTGACGCGCTAGAGAAGTTAAAACAGGCAATGGCAGCCAAAGGTGTACAGTTTCAGAATCGAGCCAATATCAGAACTATCGAATATGCTTGGCCACTGGTGAGCGCTGGAGTTGGTGTGGCATTGCTACCTGACTGGGAGGAGATAAAGCAGAGTGATGGTTTAGTATTGCGCCCTATAGAGGGGATAGAGTTGATAAAGAGGATTGGCTTAGCTTATACCAGTGGCTGGCTCAGCGAGCCACTTATCACGGCGATTATTTCAGTATGCAGAGCATCACAATCTAGGAGAGGCTAAGCGCAGATAACTTCTGTCGGCGCTCAACCTTAGCCTCAATCATAGCTTAACCTTAATTGAGCTTACTCCTAATTAGGACCAATACTGAACGGCTACCTAGGCTGAGAATTATGGTGGCAGCAATCGATACCCACTAAGAGAGCAGCCTATAGCCTGATATTATGACGGTGTTAGTCACGCTTGGAGCATCACTTATTGGCTTTACTTAACCACTAGCACAGGACACTTGGCTTGATTGGCGACAGACTCGGCGATGTTGGCAGTTAGCATATGGGACAATCCTGTAAGACCTTGGCTTGCTATTACAATCATCCCCACATTCTGCTCATCGGCTTCTTCTAAAATTTGATCCAATATGCCACCACTTCGTACCTTGGTATGCACCATTAAGCCCTTGGGCATCTGTTCTCGCACCTCGGCAACAATTGCCTTCATCTTATCGTTGGCAATGGTTTCAAAGTCATGAAGGAGGCCCGTAGGGTTGTCTAATATGATGCCATAATCGGGCCCGACATAAGGCAGTGTGACCACGTTTAATAACCTGATATTGACACCATATAAGCTTGCCATCTCCACGGCATAGCCTAAGGCATGAGTCGATGTCTCTGAAAAATCGATTGGACACAAGATATCGCGAGTACGCATAACCCCTCCATATAAATAAAAACCAGCAAGTTGTTTATGCTTGCGGTTAACTCTTACCTAGTAGCTACTTTACTACCAAGACTGGGCAGGTCGCCTTATTGGCAACTTGCTCTGCTATGTTAGCGTGGAGAAAGTGATCGAGTCCGGTTCGCCCATGGCTTGCCATCACTATCATGCCAGCATTCATACTTTTGGCGGTCGCTAAGATCTGTTCTGCAGCATGTCCGTGGCGAATAACCCCTTCAATCTCAACTTCCTGTTCGAGAGTGGCGATGAGTTGCTGCATCTTCTCTGCGGCGGGCTTCTCCATTCTGGCGGCCAGTTCTTCTGGGGTCATCGATAGCACTCGAGTGTTTCTATCACCAAAAGGCTTATCGACCACATGTAATAGACGCACGCCCACTTTATAGAAATGGGCCATTTCGAAGGCGTAACTCATGGCATGTGATGCCGTTTCTGAAAAATCTGTTGGGCAGAGGATCTGGCGAGTTCTCATAACGCTTCCCTATTTAGCTAGTAGCCACCCCTTAAATATAGGCGGTTAAATATCCCAGCTCAAATTTGCTGACTAAACAGAGGCTAAACATCTTGAATCAGTGGGGAATAATCTTTACAGCTATGGTATTGACTGGGCTTTGAGTGGAAAATGACCGCTAAAGAAGCGGTCATTTTCAGATATAACAAGGGCGGCTGAAGTTATTAGAGCTTATCTCGTCTGTCACCTATGACCCGCGCAGGATTTCCGGCCACAATCGCATAATCGGCGACATCTTTAGTGACCACGGCTCCCATCCCGACCACGGCGTGATTGCCAATGGTAACACCATCGACGATCCCCGCTTGAGCACCAATCCATACATCTTCACCTATCACTATGCCCTTGGAGTTAGAGGCTTGCTGATAGATAGGTGTATCGGGGGCCATACCGTGATTGAAAGCATAGATGGTGACGTTATTGGCGATGCGGGTCTGGTTGCCGATACTAATCCCGTGGCGGCCGCCATCGAGAGAGCAGCCGTGATTAATCGCCACCTCATTACCTAATGTAATAGGGCCGTGTAAGAAGCTGTCGGCAGCTATCATGCACTGAGCACCTATGGTGATATCACGTCCCGGCTCGGCAAATAGGTTTGCCTCTGGCGCCACGAAGCAGTTATCGCCGATAACGACGGTTTCGACCGCGCAAAAATGGGCTTGCACCTGCTCCTGCCAAGGTCTGGCCCATAATAGGTGTTTCTCTTTTAAGGAGAAATAGAGCCATGGCATATAAGACAGACGCTTTTTATGCTGGGTTTGGTAGTCAGGTTTATCTTGTGCTGGTGGAAGTGTCATCTGCTCTATCTAGCCTTACTTATCGGGTTGTTCAGTCTTGCCCACCTGCGAGGCTCTAAGTTCGGTCACTTCGATTCCAGCCTCGGTGATCACCCATAAAATATCTAAGTCATAGAGGGCGACTTGATACAACTTAGGATCGGTTTTAGCCTTCTTATAAGCTGGGCGAGGGTCTTGGGCTAGCACCCCTTCAATCAGTTCAGCAAGGCGTGGATAATCCGGGTTTTGCTGATAGCTTTCTAACTGTTGCTGAGCCTTTTCTGAAAAGGAGACATCGACCAATACTGGTGCTTCTTGCGCGATGCCGCCTTTGGCGTCAGTAATCGCATCAGAGAAGGGGATATAGGGCTTAATATCGATAATCGGCGTGCCATCGAGGAGATCCATACCGGAGATCTCGAGACTGACCTTACCCTTGTGGGTATGTACCCCGTGCAGTTTAACCACTGACTGGCCAATTCCGTTAGGTCTGAAGGTGGAGCGAGTGGCAAATACACCTAGCTTCTCATTACCGCCGAGCCTTGGGGGGCGCACCGTGGTCTTCCAGCCTGCGGCGAGATTCTCATGGAAGCAAAATAGCAGCCATAGGTGTGAGTATTGCTCTAAGCCTCGAACGGCATCGATTTGGTTAAAGGGTGGAGCTAACTCGACAAAGCCGCGGGCGGCGCTCACCAGTCCAGGTTGTCTGGGAATACCAAACTTCTGTTTATAGGGAGTGCGGCAATAGGCCACGGCTTGAATTTGGCTATTAAAAGACATTAAGGCTACTTATAAAAAATGGGTGATTGCTATTCGCGACTGGTGGTGACAATCGCTTGTCCGACACAAAGGGCACGAGTGACGCAGTTTTGGCTGGCTTCTTCAATCAATAAACAGTTCTTGATCACTAAGCCATTGGCTTGCTTATCGGCTGCTGCGCGGCGAGCAAGCGTGCGCGCTTCGCTGATAGAGGCGGGTGCGTCATTTTCTGATACTTGACAAGTTTCGCCTTCGACGAGTCCCTTAACTTCAAAAGGCCCTACCGGCTGAAGTGTGCCTTCATAGACAGTGACATCCGATGCCTTAAAGTAGTCATTGATGGCATCGCTATCGAGATTACTGTTAAAGGTGTACTCACCCGCACAGCCACCGAGCATAAGAACAAAAATTGAAGGTAATAGGTATTTCATGATCGCTGGCCTGTTTTTTATTGAGGTGAATGAGCCGTTATGGTGATTAAAACCGTAATAAAAAAGTGCTCATTATGAGCACTTTTTACTGTTAAACTTTAATTCGCGCTATAAGTTTGAAATTTTAGCGCTTTAGATACTTTTGATAAAGCTGTTGATGGCGATTATTGAGATCAATTTTACGACCATCGATATAGATTGATTCAATTCCTGCCTGCATCGGGTCTAAAATGTCTCCCGTTGCCAAAATTATATTGGCTTTAAATCCCGGT
Organism: Shewanella schlegeliana; assembly: GCF_016765635.1. Lineage (GTDB taxonomy): Bacteria > Pseudomonadota > Gammaproteobacteria > Enterobacterales > Shewanellaceae > Shewanella > Shewanella schlegeliana. Next base: position 20,367 of record NZ_JAESVD010000005.1, on the reverse strand, counting down.
GCTATCGCCCCCATATCATTAATATCTAGCATTTTAGCGGCATCCAGCGTGATGCTTTTTAGCGCTTCCTCTTTGGTTAAGCCATAAGCGACCGTTTGCCCTGCGGCAAATGGCAGGTTGCGACTATTCCAATCCGATGAGAAGGCGAGTGCAAAAGGCACCTGAGCTTGCTTGAGTAGAGCTGGGATCTTAAATGCTAAATCAATCGGCTCATCGTTACGTTTTGGCAATGTCAGGGTTTGGTTGTAAATCACCTTCGCGTTAATTTCTGTCAGGGCACCAGCCACGCGCCATGCATCATAACCGCCCACTATTACCAGCTTAAAACCAAAGTGTTTACTTAAGGCTATCGCTTCCTCAATCTGCTTTTGCGACTGGGCATGAATAAAGAGCTGCGCATTGCCATCATAGAGCGGCGCTAAGGCCTGCCAGCGAAGGTCAACCTTGGTAACCTTGCCAGCCTTGGCGGCAAGCCGGTAGCGTTGACCATCGATAAAGGCTTGATAGACTTTATCGATTCTGAGCTTTAAGTCTTGCTGCTGCTCTTTACGTTTATCGGCATCCGTCGATAGCCATCGAATATGAGGCCAGTATAGGTGGAACTGTTTGTTGGACTCGACTAAGGCGTCTTCAACGGTCCAGCTATCCATCGACAAAAGCGCCGATTGTCCGGATAAACCATCACCTTGAGGCACGACTTGGGCGTGGGTAATACCATTGACTCTGACGGTGGGAATGATCTCCGAGTCTGGGTTAAATGCTGCCGTTGCCTCTAGCTGAGGATTGATATAGCCCACCTCATAGGCATCGTTACTTGGGCGCATCATTTCTACTTCAACCAGTCCCATAGTGGTATCGAGCGCAATTAACCCCGGATATAGATGCTTATTTCTTGCATCAACTACCTCGGCATTGGCGATTAACGCAGAGTGATCATTTAACGAAGAGTCATTAGGTTTAGCTTCATCCGCTTGGCTCTGTGGCGTTTCTTGTGAGGAGGGGCTGGACAAAGACTGGCCGACAGCGACAATCTTGCCGTCGGCGACAAGCACATCACTGTCTGCGAGCACGCCATCAGTCACCGTGTGCACCGTGGCATTAGTAAATAAGATGGCTTGATTTTGCGCCTTAGCAGGCAGCATATCATGGGCGTTTGCCATTAGGCTTAAGGGGAGGCCAATTAGCACGATAGCTTGTTTTAAAGTGTGATTAAACATGATTACAGTGCTCCTTTAGCCGATTGCTGCCAGGCGTTGAAATGGGTATCACAGTGCCACTCTGGCTCGGTTAGCTCCATCGGTGTTTCACCCTGTTTATGGGCATCGTCGCTTAGTAGTACCTTTTGAATGAGGGCGGCGCGCTCTTGAGTGACCTTAGTTTGCAGGGCCTTATCTTGTTCACGGCTGAAGTAACGGCGACCAGCAATCCAGGTGGAGTCGACCTTGGCATACACTGAAAGTGGCGTATTGTCCCAAAGCACAACATCGGCTTGCTTACCTTCGACTAGTGAGCCAACTTGCTCTTGGATCCCGAGTTGAATTGCTGGGTTAATGGTGATCATCTTCCACGCATCCTCAGCTGACATACCGCAATACATCATAGATTTAGCAGCCTCTTGGTTAAGGCGGCGCTGCATCTCATAGTCGTCAGAGTTGATACTGGTGAGTACGCCTTTGTCCTGCATCAAGCAAGTGTTTTGTGGAATCGCATCGTAAACCTCAAACTTGTAGGCCCACCAGTCAGAGAAGGTAGAGGCGTGGGCGCCGTGTTTGGCCATCTCATCGGCGACCTTGTAGCCCTCAAGAATGTGGGTAAAGGTGCTGACCTTGAAGTTGTAAGCTTCGGCTAGACGCAGGAACATCAAGATTTCAGATTGCACATAAGAGTGAATGTGGATGTTGCGAGTTTGCTCTAGCACCTCGGCAACTGCCTCTAAGCGGTAGTTATACTGCGGCGCGACTGTGCGTCTACGCTCGCTTGAGCGCATCTTGTTATAATCGGCTTGCGCCTTACGATAGGCGAGCGCTTCATTAAAGGCCTCGCTAAACAGCGACTTTACACCGATACGGCTCTGGGGGAAGCGATGGGTAAAGTCATCTCCCCAGTTACTCTGTTTAACATTTTCACCTAAGGCGAACTTAATGCTCGCTGGCGCACCCTCAAACTTAAGCTGCTGGGCATTATCGCCCCACTTTAGTTGAATGATCTGCGCCTGGCCGCCAATGGGGTTAGCACTACCGTGAAGAATTTGCGCCGTGGTGACACCGCCCGCGAGGCCACGATAGATAGCAATATCGTCGGGGTTGATAACATCGCCAATACGCACCTCTGAGGTTATAGCATCGCTGCCCTCGTTAGTGCCGCCATTGAGTGCAATGTGCGAATGCTCATCGATAATGCCTGCGGTGACATGTTTACCCGTGGCATCGATAATCGTGTATCCCGATGGTGTTTTAAGAGCTGTGCCTATCTTTTTGATTTTTCCTCGAGAGATAATCAAGTCGCTATTTTCTAATATGCCGCTGCTATCTGAGGTCCAGATAGTGGCATTTTTAAGGTGTACTTTATCTTGCGCTGGACGCTCACTGAGACCATAGGCGACATTCGGTGACGTGAGTCTAGAGATAAGCGCTGCTTGAGTGGTTTTTTCCTGCTTATCTACGGGCTTTATTGGCTCAAGTGTGATGCCACCGAAGGGGTGCATTTGATTATTACTGTCGAGCAGCCTGCCAGTGAGCCCTTGGTTATCTAACCAAAGAGTGAAGCGACTGATCCCGTTAAAGCCCGCATCAGACAGGTCGGCGCTGAAAGTGAGTCGTCCCTGCTGGTATTCAAGGTTGGCAAGCTCAATTGTATCCTCACCACTCGATAGGGTGCCAGTTAACGATGGCGATTGAGTGAGGTTAAGATCGAAGCTGAGTTCATTAAGCTGCAGTTGATAAGTGTTGTCGAGTAGCTCTAGGTCGCGATTAATGAGCTGGCGTTCTTCACCCTGTAACCAGATACTGACAATTTTCCCCTCATCGAAGATATTGCCATCGGTGATCACCAAGTCCGCCATAAAGCCGGGCTCTAGCTTACCAGCCAAATGTTCGATCCCCGCTATTTCAGCCGCATCGGTCGTTAAGGCGGCGAGAGCTGCGTCTTCTGATAAACCTCTTGTGAGTGCCAGTTTTAATCTTGGCCAGAACTTATCTGACTCTATTCCATATTGTGTTAATGCGAATGGTATTTCAGCAGCTTCAACCATGGCTAAATTACTCGGTGCACGTTCCCAATGTCTTAAAGAAGCTAGGCTGACTTCGCGTTCACTGTCACCGTCAGTTATTTCTGGCGCAGCAGGATAATTAAGTGGCAGAACGAGGCTAAAGGGTGAGGACTTTAATTCAATTAATCTCGCATATTCGCGACCATTGCCAATTAGACTGCCACTTAATTCATATTCGTTTAATAATTGAGCTGCCCTAAGCTGGTTATTGAGGTTTTTCGTTTCAAAGATGAAGTTTTGTTTTTTGGCATCAGCTAATCGCTCTAATGCGATATTAAATTCAACAGCCTTTCCTGAGCTCTTATTTTTATTTTGGTTATACCATTTAGCATCGGCGAAGGTCTGTCTGATTAATGCCATACTGCCCATTAAAGATTGTGGGTAATCTTGAACGGATGAACCTTTGTTAAAGGCCATAAATTGGCTTGTTTGAGCATTATAAATAACATCGTTTGCTTTCTTATCCGCTAACGATAATGTCACTCCTTGACCACGAAATATGCCATCTAAATAACTCGATTGAACGCTGGTAAAACCATTATCAATCCACTTCTTTGCTTGCTCTTTATCTGGATAAACATAATTAAACCATTGCATCTGTGAATGGATTGCGCCATTGCTCGCATTACCTCCGATGCGCTTTATCTCATATACGGGGCCAGATTTATCTTCAGCCTCTCTTTCATAGTCGATAGCATATTCTGTGAAAGGGTCAATAAAGCCTGAATATATAGTATGCCCCGACAGATCAATTTCAAATGCATCCTTAGGAATATCATTATCTTTGATAATTGCTTTAATTTTTCTGTTTTCAATCAGCAGGGTAGCATCGGTTAGTAGTTCACCCGGTGCCAGCATTAGGTTTGCATGAGTTAATGCTGTGAGCCTAGGGGTATTGTCAGACAGTTGCTCATTAGCCAATAGTGCTTGGCTGCATAACAAGCTAAGTAAAGCGATAGGGGTTTTGATTATATGTTTACGCATTATTCTACTTATTATTGTTAGATAAACAGGAAAATGATGAGCATATCCTAACTTATTAACAATGACTAAGCAGTAATTGTAACGATAGATGTGATTTTTTTAACTTTAAAACGAAAAAGCCCCGCAATTGCGAGGCTCTTTATGGAAAACTTGATATTAGATCAAGAAATCTTCCATTGTACGACCTTTTTCAAGCTCGTTCTTAAATACGGTTGGCATACGGCCTTGGCCTGTCCACTGTACCATTTCGCCATCAACTTCAATTTGATATTTAGCTGGACGAGGAGCACGCTTCTTAGGAGCGGCTTTAACTGCAGCACCACCAATATCATCTACAGATAAACCGATAGCTTCCATTTGCTTACGGATCTCTTCGATTTTAGCATTACGCTCAGCCATAGCTTCTTGTTCTGCGGCTTCTTGAGAAGATTTTTCTTCAATAATTTTTTCAAGCTTTACTGATAGCTCTTTTAAATCATTAAGTGATAACTCTTTCACTGCGGCTTTAAAACGACGACCGTGGGTCAATATTTCAAGAAAATCGCTCATAATTATTCAAATCCAATTAATAATAAGATGGTGATAACAATATTGCCTTAAATAATAGAAACTATTTAGCCTATGATCAAATATTATTTTTGAATTATTTATTCTTTTAATTCGTTAATTGGAATGACAGAACTAATATAAAGCGTTAATAAATGTTTTCTGTCTGTTTATATCAGGCAATGGCTATGTACGACTCATTACCGATGAACGGGTGTTTGAAAGCTAGTTGACGTTAACGTTAACAGCACGTAAAGTGACTCTAATTTCGGTAATAGTCGCATGTGCGTTATACCTGTGGCTCGTTACTTAACTTCGAACATTATAAGAGACGTAAGAAGGAAGCCCTATGAAAGTATTGGTGCCAGTTAAACGTGTCGTCGATGCCAATGTAAAAGTCAGGGTTAACGCTGATAATACTGGCGTTGATACCGCAAACCTAAAAATGGCGATTAACCCTTTTTGTGAAATTGCCGTTGAAGAAGCCGTTCGTTTAAAGGAAGCAGGAAGCGCCTCTGAAATTGTCGTATTAAGTATCGGGCCAAAAGCCTCTCAGGAGCAGCTTAGAACTGCGCTAGCCTTGGGAGCCGATCGCGCCATTCATATCGAGACTGATGAAGAGTTAGTACCACTATCGATTGCTAAGCTAATCCATGCCGTGCAGCAAAAAGAGCAGGCAGAATTGGTGATCTTAGGCAAGCAGTCAATTGACGGCGATAATAATCAAACCGGACAGATGCTTGCTGCGCTTGCAAAGATGCCACAAGCCACGTTTGCTTCTGAAGTGAAGCTCGACGGCGATAAACTTGTCGTAATCCGAGAAATTGATGGTGGTCTGCAAACCATTCATTTGCCATTACCTGCAGTTGTTACTGCAGATCTTCGTTTGAACGAGCCACGTTACGCCAAGCTTCCTAATATTATGAAAGCCAAGCGTAAGCCTCTAGAGACACTTAGCCCAGCAGATTTTGATGTCACCCTTAAGTCACATCAGACAATCGTTAAGGTTACCCCACCTGCTGAGCGCAGTGGTGGTGTGATGGTTGCGTCTGTTGAAGAGTTGGTTGAAAAGTTAAAGAATGAAGCGAAGGTGATCTAATGGCAATTTTAGTATTAGCAGAACACGATAACGCCAGTTTAAAGCTTGATACCGCGAAGGTGGTTGCATGTGGTCAAGCGATTGGTGGAGAGATCGACGTATTAGTTGTTGGGCATAATTGCGATAGCGTCGCTAGCGAAGCACAAAAGCTTGCTGGTGTACGTAATGTCTTAGTTGCCGACTCTGCATCTTACGCTAACCACCTCGCTGAAAATATTTCAGAGCTGATGGTTGGAATCGCATCTGATTATGAGCACGTTTTAGCACCAGCCTCGAGTTTCGGTAAAGATGTGTTGCCGCGCGTAGCTGCACTGTTGGATGTGTCTCAACTTTCAGAAGTGATTGAAGTGGTCAGCAGTGACACATTTGTTCGTCCTATCTACGCAGGTAGCGTGCTCGCGACAGTACAAAGCTTAGATGATAAGAAAGTGATGACAGTTCGCTCGAGTGCATTTGATGCGGTTGCATCGGGTGGCAATGCTGAGCGTGTGGTCCTAACACAAGATGTTGCACCACAGGTTGAGTTTGTTGAGCAGAGCCTTACTGAATCTGAGCGCCCAGAGCTTGGTAGTGCATCGGTTGTGGTATCTGGCGGTCGCGCACTGGGTAATAGTGAAAACTTTGCTCTGCTCGAGCAGCTAGCAGATAAACTCGGTGGCGCTGTTGGTGCATCCCGTGCTGCAGTGGACGCTGGTTTTGTACCTAACGATTTGCAAGTGGGTCAGACGGGTAAGATTGTCGCGCCAGATCTCTATATCGCCGTCGGGATCTCTGGGGCGATTCAGCACCTTGCTGGTATGAAGGACTCGAAGGTGATTGTGGCAATCAATAAAGATCCTGAGGCCCCAATATTCCAAGTTGCCGATTACGGTCTAGAGGCGGATTTGTTTGACGCCGTGCCGCAATTATTAGCCCAGCTTTAAGAGCACAGCAGTCAAGTCACTTGCTCTGAGCTAAGTCTTAAATGTTTTATTTTAGTATTAGCTTTGTTAATAGGTAGTAAGTTGGCTTGGTATTGTTGGTGATCTGTGTCACGATAAGCGGCTTTAGGGTAGCATCCCTAAAGCCGCTTATGTTTTTATGTCTGTCACGCTTTTTGAGCTAGTCTTAAATTGCGTCCTGAGAAGTAGAGGTGCATTAAATATCAGTATCGATAAGTAGGGTGATGCCGCTGATCTATCGAGAAAGGATTTAATGCCGAAGTGACATAGCATATCGGGGCTAGTTGCTGGGGCTGTGACCAAATAGGGGCAGCACTGCCATAGTATTTCTTATCCGGAAGATAAGAAGATTTATATTGATGACTAACCATCAATATTACTATGGAGCGCTACTGATAGGACAGGTGTAATCAGATATCTATTGCTATATCCCACCAGTTCAGTCGCCCTCCATTCGTACTTAGCGAAGAAAATAACTAAATGACAATTATAAGCTATGCCGATTCGGCTCTGTCGCTGCTGCCTCCGGTAGTCGCAATTGTACTGGCGATGTTAACGCGTCGTGTTTTACTCTCTTTGGGTGTGGGAATTGTGTTGGGCGCGCTGCTGCTTACCGATTTCTCTGCCACGCAAAGCGCACAATACCTAGGCGAGAAAGTCTCCGCTCTCGTTTGGGATGATGGCGCCTTTAATAGCTGGAACCTCTATATTCTTGGTTTCTTAGTATTGCTTGGGATGATTACCGCACTTATCACGGTAAGTGGTTCGGCAAGAGCCTTTGCTGATTGGGCGCGTACTCGTATCCGCAATAAGCGTGATGCTAAACTCCTCACCATGTTTTTAGGTTGTGTGGTGTTTATTGATGACTACTTCAACAGCTTAGTTGTCGGTAGCGTCGCAAGACCACTGACCGACCGTTACTACATCTCTCGTAGTAAGTTAGCTTACTTGCTCGATTCGACTGCCGCACCTATCTGTGTGATCTCGCCAGTATCGAGCTGGGGAGCCTATATCATCGCTCTTATTGGCGGTATTTTGACGGCACATGGCTTCACCGATACTGGACACTTAAGCGTGTTCGTAGAGATGATCCCAATGAATTTCTATGCGATTTTTGCACTTCTATTGCTACTTTGTGTTGCCTTGATGGGACTGGATATTGGTCCAATGCGTCAACATGAGCTCAATGCGCAAAAGGGCGATCTTTATGACAAATCAAAAGGTTTGCCACCTGGCGCAAACTCAGGTTTACCAGAGGCTGACACAGGTAAGGTGATGGGATTATTCTTACCTATCGTGGTATTAGTGTTTGCGACTTTCTACTTTATGGTGAGCAGCGGCGCTGATGCCTTAGTCGCTAAAGGTCAGGAATTTAGCCTGATTGGTGCATTCGAAAATACCGATGTGGGTTCATCACTGTTCTTCGGTGCGTTAATTGGCTTAGTGGTAACACTAGGTTTAGTTATCTACCAAGGCGTAGCTAAGTCGATGATCGGCAAAGGCCTGTTTGAAGGCGCGAAGTCTATGCTACCCGCTATCTATATCTTGCTATTTGCGTGGACGATTGCAGGTGTTATTGGCCAGTTAGAAACGGGTAAGTATATGGCGAGCCTAGCAACGGGTAACATTCCATTTGCCATGTTACCTGCGGTGCTATTCATTCTTGCTGGCTTAACGGCTTTCTCTACGGGAACGAGCTGGGGTACCTTCGGTATTATGTTACCTATCGCAGCCGATATGGCAATGGGTAGCCACATGGGCATGATGTTACCTATGCTAGCGGCGGTACTTGCGGGTGCTGTATTTGGAGATCACTGCTCGCCAATCTCCGATACCACAATTTTGTCATCGACTGGTGCAAACTGCCACCATATCGATCACGTGATGACCCAGCTTCCATACGCATTAATCGTTGCGGGGATCAGCTTGGTGGGTTATTTAGTGCTTGGCTTCACAGAGTCGGTTACTGCTGGCTTAATTGCATGTAGCGTACTGTTTGTTATCAGTATCATTCTACTGCGCATCAAGGCTTGTTCGCCTGATGCTCAATGCAAGCAATAGCAAGTTGTTAATCGATTTAGTCATGACCGAATGGTGATGTAGAAAAACGAAAGGCAATTTATTCGTTAACGATAGTCATCTGTTAAAGACAGTCATTAGCAAAAAAAAATCCGCTCTGTTTAGAGCGGATTTTTTGTTTTCAGGCGTTTGGCTTGTGCTTCGTACTCATCCTATGGACTGATGAGCTTAATACAAAGCTATAGGGCGATAGCCTAGTTTAAGCCGCGACGCTTAAGTAGCGCCTCGGTAGTTGGCTCTTGGCCTCTAAAGGCTTTATAAGCATCCATAGGGGCGACAGTATTGCCCACTTCACGGATTGTTTTTCTAAACTTCATACCAATCTCGCGATCTAACCCGCCTTGTGTTTGCACATAAGCAAAGGCATCGGCGGCTAAGATTTCACTCCACATATAGGCGTAGTAGCTTGCCGAGTAGCCTCCTGGGAAGGCGTGAGCGAAGTAGGCTGACTTATAGCGTGGTGGCACGGCAGGTAAGTCGACCCCATGCTTCTTAAGCGCTGCTGCTTCAAAGCTGGCGACATCTTGCAATGGTGCTCCGGCCTTAAGAGTATGCCACTCTAAGTCCACAAGCGCCGCAGACATATACTCTAAGGTATCGAAGCCTTGGTTAAAGCTACGAGACTTAAGCAGCTTACCGAGCAACTCCTGTGGAATAGGCTCACCCGTTTCGTAATGTTTAGCGTAGTTCGCGAGCACTTTAGGGTGGGCGGCCCAGTCTTCTTCAAAAGTTGATGGGAACTCAACAAAGTCGCGTGACACCGAAGTTCCTGACAGAGTCGGATAGGTGACTTTCGAGAACATACCGTGAGTGCCGTGGCCCATCTCATGGAACATGGTGGTCACTTCATCGTAACTAACAAAAGTGGGTTCACCCTCAGGTGCCTTCTTAATGTTCATTACGTTAACCACAACCGGCTTGCTATTTAGTAATTCTGACTGAGTCACGAACGAGCTCATCCATGCACCGCCGCGCTTACCTTCACGAGAGAAGTAGTCTGCATAGAAGATGGCCATACTGGTGCCATCTTCATCGAACATCTCATAAGCTTTTACATCTTCATGGTACACAGGAAGATCAGGGCGTGGCTTTAGGGTGACCCCATACAGCTCTTTTAAGGTAAAGAACACGCCGTCTTCCAACACGCGGTCGAACTCGAAATAGGGACGAATTGCACTTTCATCTAAATCGAACTTCTCTTTACGAACAAGTTCGGCATAGTAGGCCCAATCCCAAGGTGCTAGCTCAAAGTCACCACCGGTTTTGTCGATCATCAATTGAATATCGGCCGCTTCCTTTTGGGTGTTTTTGACAACGGCTGGCACCATAGAGCCAAACATCTTATAAACCGCTTCAGGTGTCTTAGCCATCTGTGGTTCTAGGCGATACTCAGCCCAGTTGTCATACCCGAGTAACTGGGCTCGTTCGGCGCGGAGTTGGGCGAGACGGGCAACCAGTGATGCGGTTTCATTTTCACCCTCAAGGCCACGGTCGGCAGAGGCTTGCCAGATCTGTTGACGTAACTCTCTATCCTGTAGCTGTGTGAGTACAGGTTGGCGAGTGGTGTTTGTGATATTGAGTTGGTACTTGCCTTCATGGCCATTTGCTTTGGCATCGATAGCGGCGGCTTTAATAGCACTGTCAGATAAGCCTGCAAGTTGCGCCTTGCTATCAATGATAACGGCAATCTCTTTGGTTTGGCGCATTAGGCGTTGAGCAAACTCGTTAGTTAGTGTTGATTGTTCTTCGTTAAGTACGCGGATCTGCTGTTTTTGCTCTTCGGTGAGTTTCGCACCAGCGCGAACAAAGCGTTTATAGTAAACCTCGACTAAGCGATTCTCTTCTGCCGATAAGCCTAAGTTAGCGCGCTGGTTATAGAGGGTCTCTATTCGCTTAAATAGTTCAGGATTAAGGTTAATATTGTCTGAGTGTGCGGCCATTTTTGGCGCCATCTCACCTTGAACTTTGCGCAGTTCCGAATTGCTGTTTGAACCCGTTAGATTATAGAAAACCTTTGAAGTGCGGTTGAGAAGTGTTCCGCTTTTCTCCATCGCTACGATAGTGTTTTCAAATGTCGCTGCTTGCGGGTTGTTAGCGATCGTTAAGATCTCTTGATAATGCTCTTTAATCCCACGCTCTAATGCAGGCTGAAAATGCTCATCCTTAATTAGAGTGAAGTCTGGCGCTTCATATTGTAGTTTACTCGCTTGTAAGAATGGGTTTTGTGTTTGCACCATCTCTACATTTGAGTGTTGAGTCGGAGTAGTCGATGAGCAGCCGCTCAAGGCTAAGGTTGCGGCAATGGCCGCGGCAACGAGTGTCTTATGCATAGATTTTTGACTTCCTTTATTATAATTGTGCTTCTAATCTAATATTTTGGTATTAAAAGTGTCTTAATCTGATTGATTTTGTGCGTCAATGCAGTGTTTTGTGTGAGTTTTGTAGTGTTTGTCACATAATGCGGTTTAGGTTAACTTGATGTTTACAGTGGGGTTATAAACTTAACTGCACCGAGGGTAGTGATATTTTGGTATTTAAGTTGAATTCCAAGTCGTACTCGCTAAATTACAGTGAAAAGTAAGTATTTTGTCATACACAGTTTTTTTATCGAATTATGACTAATATCGGCCACTGAACCGTGTGTAGGATGATTTTTTATCGAAAATGGTGCTAAACTAGCGGCGAATTCACCTTTAAGGATTTTAGTTTGGCGCAGCTCTATTTTTATTACTCAGCAATGAATGCGGGTAAATCAACTTCGTTATTGCAGTCTTCTTATAACTATCGTGAACGCGGTATGAATACCTTAGTAATGACGGCGTCAATTGATGACAGATATGGCGTGGGTAAAGTTGCTTCTCGTATCGGTATTGAAACCGATGCCCAGGTGTTTGGTTGTAATGACAATCTAACAGAGATGGTGCGTGCCAGTCTTGCAGAGCAAACATTACACTGTATCTTAATCGATGAATCACAGTTCTTAAGTAAAGAGCAGGTAAAGCAGTTGACCTACGTGGTCGATGTGCTCGATATCCCTGTACTTTGTTATGGCTTGAAAACCGATTTCCAGGGTGAGTTATTTAGCGGTAGCCAGTATTTACTTGCTTGGGCAGACAAGCTAGTCGAGCTTAAAACTATCTGTCATTGCGGCCGTAAGGCCAACATGGTGGTGCGCCTCGATGGTAATGGTAAGCCGATGCGTGAAGGTGAGCAGGTGGCTATTGGCGGCAATGAGAGCTACGAGTCAGTATGCCGTAAGCACTTTAGAGAATTTATCTGGGACTAAGTTTTACTGAGTCCAGAAATAAAAAAGGCTAACGCTGTTATGGTGTTAGCCTTTTTTAATGCCTATTTACTTGAGATAAGATTATAAATGGAGCTTTGCTACAGCATCTTATTTACAAGCAAGTTGCTCCTACTCAGAACTGTCCAACAAGAGCTAGCTAACAAGAGATGTCTGAACATGATTAAGGGATTAAGAAGCTTGCTCATTTTCTACAGTATATCGGTGCGGCCCCTTTTATCGCATCTTGAGTATTACTGAGTTTGACTAAAACAGAATAATTAAAAACTTGAACATAATTATAGAGTAAGCGACTTAAGTCTCTGTCGTTATGGTCGCTTTTCAGTATAATCCGCCATATTTTTTGCCTTAAGGCCTGTTGTTGACCTAATTGTAAAAGGACTCTCAATGCAGCATAACCGATTGGTCGCACAACATATCGACAAGCTTCGCAAAGATGTTGACGCCGCTACCTCTCAAGATGAGCTTCTCGAAGTCATCACCCAAGTTAAACACCACCCAGGACCGTTAGATTACCGCGATAAGATAACGCACGGCATTAAGTGGTTATTGGTTACAGCCAGCGTCTTGTGCATCATTCTCATATTCATGCGCCTTGGTTATGACGAGATTGAAATGCTAGCCAAGCTTATTATCGATGACTCTTGTTATTGGCTCCCAGTCGCGCTGAGCACATTGTTAGTCAGTTTTTGCCACGAGCGCGGTTGGCTGCCTGTACCTATGCCTGTTAACTTTGCACTGCTGGTAGCGGCAATGGTTGCTGTTACGCTATATGTACCTGAGTGGCCGAAAATCTATTGGGCGCTGATGTATGGCTTTGGCTATGTGATTAGTGTAGGCGAAATTGACGATCATCAATTTTCATTGTGGTTTGTGTTGGTTATTGCCAGCTCACTCACTTGGGTGTGGCTGGATTATCGTGCCAATTGGCGTAAACACCTTTCAGATAAAATATTCCTGCGAGACGCGCTATTTAATAATGGCTTAAAAGAAACTAAGCTTGCAGCGGAAGATAAAGCCAGTGCGCTCGAAAAGCAGTTTGCAGAGTTTCGTCGCGGTAATGGCACCCGTGATATACAACAGATGTTTGAGGGGCATTATCAAGGCGAGCAGCACAGCTTTAGCTATAAGCTTTATCACTTTCAATATACGGTAAAACGCAGCCAAACTAGCTCTGATGGTAATGGTGGTTATAAAACCAAGACCGTGTATGAAGACCGTCATCGTTACGGCATTTTACTCGACTTTCCTTTTACTAAAGGCTTATGTATCGATGCCGAGGATGAGGTAAAGCTAAAAGGCTCGGTTTATGCAGAAAAGTATCACACAGAATCGAATGCATTTAATGATATTTTTCGAGTACAGGCCTGCGATAAACTCACCGCGGCACGCTTTTTAACCCCTGCGATGATTGAAACGCTACTCGATCTCAATCGTCACTTTATCTCGCCTATGGTGGAGATTTCTCCACAAGGGCGCTTATGTATTGCCTCTACCAGTAAGTTGATTATTGAAAAGCGTAAGCATTCACTGGTAAAACCGGATGAATTTTATCAGGAAATCGCCGGGCATACCGAGTTGGTACGGGTACAGCGATTGCTTGAGGTGATTCATGATCTAATGCGCCTATCTGATAATAATTTTGCAAGTGATACCCGTTTTATTAGCGATACACATAAAGCCGCCAATCTCACAGCAGTAACACAAGCAACACCAATAAAAGATACGGAGAACAACACTCATGCTTGCTCATAATGCTCAAGTGACTCGCAATATTGCTGCTATCCGTAGTGATGTCGATGCAGCAAAGAGCCAAGAGGACTTGATTGCATTAGTGCAAAGGGTCGAGCAGCACAAGGGACCGCTCGATTATAGTGATAACTGGTATCGTTTTTTCTGCGCGATTTCGCTGTTCTTTGCCTTACTGCCTATCGCTTTCGAGCTGGGCTTAGTGGTACCAGACTTTGTGATGCAAATTCTCAGCGGGGCACTTCGCTACAGCGTGGTTTGGTATCCGATGTTAGTGCTCGCAACGCTGACTCGTTATTTTGAGGATAAAGGTAAGCGCTTACCTATTCCTGGCCCTATATGGGGCAGAATGCTGCTGATGGCGGCTGTGGGCGCTGGGCTCAATCTGATCCCCCAATGGCCATATTGGTATTGGGATCTTTATTTCGATAGCTTGGCCTCATTTTTAGGCTTTTGGTATCCCAGCTCAGGCTTTGCGGCGCATAATGGCGTGGTGGGTGTACTCATGCTGTTTTGGCTTCGAGGCCGGATGAAATGGCGTAACAAGTTGTCGGATAATATCTTTTTAAAAGATGCGCTATTTAATAATAACTTAGAGGCTGTACCGTTTGAGGGCAAAAAGCTGGCTAAGGAGCTTGAAGCCAGCTTTAGAGAATTTAAGCGCGGTAATGATTTGCGAGAAATTCAAAGCCTGTATAAGAGCACTTATCAAGGTGATATTCATCAGTTTGATTACCAACTCTATCGTTTTCATTACGTCATAAAGCGTACTGAAACCACCACTGACGCTAATGGTAAAACCACTACGCGGACGGTACGAGATCACTATTATCGTCACGGGGTATTGCTTGATTTTCCTTTTGCCAGTGACATGAGTATTGCCAGTGACTTTGGCATAAAGCGCCGTGGTGAACGCTATAAAAGCGCCTCTAATGCGTTTAATCGTCAATATCGAGTCTATGCCAAAGAGCCGATGACCGCAGCGCGATTATTGTCCCCTGCGATTGAAGAAAAGCTAACCGTATTTGCACAAGGGCTGAAAAAACCAGTGCTGGAATTTAGCAACCAAGGTCGGCTTTGTGTGGCGGTAACTGATGATCTATTAGCGGTAAAACGTGTGCATGGTCTAGATAACCCTAAAGCTTTTGCCGAAGAGTTAGCAGGCCATACCGAGTTAAAGCAAATGAAACAAATGCTCGGATTAGTGCACGAGATGATGCGCTATAGCGATAACAATTTTAAGGTCAGTGCTTAAAGCATTTTATTACGAGTAAAAAGCCAGTAGTAAAGATTAAAAAGCGTGAAATAAATAGAAGTTAATTAAAAGATAAAAAGGAAAGTTAAATGGATAGTTCAGTAATAGGCTTGATTGTTGTTGCCGTTGTGGTCGTCGCTATCATCATGCTGTACAACGGCATTATTGGTAAACACAATGCGGTAGATCGTGCTTGGGCGTCGGTACTGACTCAAGAGCGCCAGAAGAATAAGATAATTCCTATGGTTGAGCAGTTAGTTGAGCAATACAAACTGCACGAGTCTGAAGTGTTAACCAAAGTGACTGAACTGCGCAGCGCCATTGCGGATATGAGCGCCGGTGTTGATACCGCCAAACTAGCTGCAGCCGAGCAGCGCACTAATGAATTGATGCAAGGCCTTAAAGTCACAGTTGAAGCTTATCCTGAGCTGAAAGCTTCTGATGTATATATGAAGTTGATGGCAGAGATCAGCGAGCAGCAAGAGCAGATTGGCGCCGCGATTCGTATTTTCAACGCCAATGTAGAAGACTTTAATAACGCGATTGAGATGTTCCCCGGATCACTCATCAACAGCATGCTAGTACGTAAGCAGAAAATCGCAAGCTTTAGTGATAGCGAAGCACAGGCTGGGTTTGAGTACAAACCTAATTTATAGCCCATTGGTCTGGGCTTTAGCCCTAGTAGGGTATCAGGCTGCGTCTGAACTTAAGCAATCAAGCTGCGCTTGATAAACGTCGTGGGATTCCATCCCACACCCGGGCAAGAGGGGACAACAGCTTCCTCCTTTTGACCATTTCTTTTATAAAGAGTCCTAGCCGCCCCAAACGAAGTTGTCTCCCTCATGCTTATGGATAAATAGCTAACGCTTCCGATGGGGCATCCTGCCCCGCGAAAGCTACGCCGACATCCATGTCGGCATCACGCGACTCTGGTTTGTAAAGAGTTTCCAACGCATTTCGGCAACTCCAAAGGGGAACTGGTGTTTTCTGTGAGTTTTGTGACTCATTTTTGCTCCAAAGTGAGTTAGCCTTGGAATGAAGGTTGATTACATTATCTTTGTATCCTTGCTATGGGGTAGCCCGTCTGAACTTGAAGCTATGTAGCTATCAATCGCCTCCAGCGAGGTATGTGCAGACACTGCCGTGACACGCTGCAAGTCCATCCTTGGAAGCTCGGCCATGACGTCCATGTCATGGACGGTCACGGCCGTATCTACACTTGATAATTGGAGTAATCATTAGGTTATAGAGTTTGGTTTTCTAACTAAGAAATGCCCCAAAGCAAGCCAGAGCGAGATTGACCATGATTTGAAGCATCTGCATTTTGGCTTATTTTTCCTCATGTCTAAAGCTCAAACTCTGTGGCCAAATTTGCTAACCCAATACAGACTTTGTGCAGCCTATTTAGATTAGATCTTTGAGCAACATTGGCATTATCATCAAAATAATCAATTTAAAAGCATCTTTGTGATAAAACCTTTCCATCTCAGTGACGAGTAAGCTCAGATAAAGGTCGAGATAACTCAATGACTTTGTTTCATAATTGTTCTCTATATGCCTTCGGGGTAAGGTTAACGATATTTTTAAATAGTTTGGTAATGCCACTTTGATCTTTATAACCAAAGTCGGCGGCGGCCTTTTTTAGATTCCAGTTTTCACGTACCAATTGACTTTTGAGGCGTTGGAATTTGATTTTTTGCAGTGCTTGTGACGCCGGCACCTTGATAGTGTACAGTGTTTTTAGCAGCTGTCTTTCGCTACAACCGAGTATAAATGCAATATTGCTGATTGACAGTTGATCCGGCGGTAGCATATTGGCTGCCGCTGTGATTTGTTGCTGCACTGGTAAGGGGGTGTTGAGCTGCACATGACTAATAAGATTGCTTTCAGATGCATGCTTTTTAATGGTTACAGCGAATGCGTTAGTGTCAAAGTAGACCGTTTCAAACTTGTCCGCGTATTTACCATAAAAACGTTTATCGAAAGGCAGTTCGATATTGATATCTTGGTTTTTTAAGCTCATAAACGGCGACAAGATACTTTTAATGGTGGTGTGCAACATCAGATCACCATATTTCAATATTGCATGATTAGTGAAGCGCGGTGAAATGAGTTTGATTTCAGTATTGGTTTCTAGCAGTTGCAGCTTGGTTGAGCTTAATTTACTTGAATAGATCTTGGCAAAGCTCACCAACATTTCAGCTGGAGTTTTAGCCTGTACACCTAAAATTTTGGCCATGCTGCCTTCATCCCCATGAATATAAGGCTCTAAGTTGTTGTAAAACAGCTTGTCGTCACTGTGTTTCTCCATTGTGTCTAGGGCGGAAAAAATTGTTTGTCCACTGATGAGGTCAGTGGGTTCTAGGGTTTTGAAATGATCAAACTTTGCTGGCATCGCAAATCGTGCGCCGTCACAATAGCTTAACAATTTCTGCGTTGCCGCCGCAGGTCTAACACTATATTTAATCATAGGTATTCACCCTTACGCTAATTCAGACTGAGCCCCCCCAGACTGTGTTCATGCATATTGAACTTCTTGTGTGATAACTACCTCTTTATGGAGGTTAGCACCTAGCATTGACAATGATTGTAGCGAGATATTTTGTCACTTACCGTGTTCGCGTAAGCAAAAAGTTAAATATGTGTGCTTGGCATGTGACGTTAATCACATAAGGTATTGGGGGGACAATTTTGCTAATTGAAGCAATTTTCTGTGTCATTAACCTGTTAATAGAAGGTTTATTCAATAAGCCTATTATAAGAAGTAAAGGTGATGAACATGAGAAAATTAAGTGTAGTGTGCTTAGCAATATTACCGATAATGTTCGGTTGTAATAGTGATGATGATACGCCCGTTGAAGTGCCTGAAAACCAGGCGCCTATAGCGATGCCAGATGTTGCCACGGTGACACAAGGCAGTACCGTTGTGATTGACGTATTAGCCAATGATAGCGATCTGGATGGTGATGAGCTAACCGTGGTGTCCGCCAGTGATTTAGAAATAGACAACAACCATGTGGTGTACTATTCAGCCGATGATGACAAAGTGGGTGAGCAAACCTATAGCTATACCATTTCCGATGGCGACCTAGAGGCAAGCTCAACCATTACCATTACCGTTGAAGCCAAAGAACAACCGCCAGAACAAGAGGCTACTTTTGTTACGGCGCAAACCTGTAAGACATGCCATTCTAGCCAATACAATGAGTGGAAAGACACCACCCACGCTGACGATTATCGCAGCTTGTATACTGGTGATGCCGATAAAACCATTGAAGCAATTATTCCTGAGTTAGACTGGGGCACTGAAGCTGACCCGATAACTCATCAAATAAAATATAAAGCCAATAATAGTATTACCACATACAAAGGTGATGACGGTAAATACTATGTGATTTTGCTTGATAAAGTGAATCCTGATAATAGTAAAACTTATCGCATTGACGGTATTTCATCCACGACTTCCAAACAGTTTATCAGTTATGACTACGAGCAAAAGTCTGCCGATCCACAAGATGCCATCGGCCTTACCATGCCATTTGCTTGGGTGAACTATGAAGGCAGAAGCTACTTTAGCGGCTTCTACACCAGTTCAGTGTTTTGGAACGCTGACGGTAGCCTTAAAAAGATGGATGACGTTCATAGTAATGGTGCTATTGTCGCCGACGAGTTACATAAAATGAGCTGGGAAAACCAGTGCATGACTTGTCATACGACAGGCTCTAAGGTGATGGGCTGGGAGGAGAATGACTACTACGGCATGTTGGTGAGCAAAGGCAACATGCACAGTGGTGAAGTGGAAGATGGTATCTCCTGTGAGAAATGCCACAATGCCGGCTCTATTCATGCCACTTCGATGAATGGCGATGATATTACTAACCCAGCTAAGCTGACCTTTGAGCAGAAAAATGACAGCTGTGTGCAGTGCCACCAAATGTCGAAACATCATGATTTAAAACAATACTCGCAGTTATATCAATTTGTATTGGATGATGCAGGCAACCCAACTACTGAGCTTGGTAAGACATTTAAGGTGGGCGATCGCGTACTAGACTTCACTACCTTTGATACCCAAGGTGTATGGCTAGGTACTGATCGGATTAAAGGTCAGAAAAACTCAGTGGTCGAGTACAATGGTTCAAAACATGCTGAAATGCAGGTGGCGTGTAGTGATTGTCACAACCCACACAGCATGGAAGTTAACGCTCCTGCGGACAACCCAGATAAACTATGCCAGAACTGCCATGATAAAGGTGCCGATCATAAAATGCCGATCCACGATATGGTAGGAGCAACCTGTATGGACTGTCACTCAACAGCGATTAGCTCAGTGGCCTTTATGTGGGATAACAGCAGCCATGATTTTGAGGTGATAACACCTACTGAATCACTTGCGAACTATGATGCATTAGTGCCATATAGCCGCAATGAAGGTAGCGACCCACAGCAACAAGCTTACTTTGATATGGCTGTGAGCTGGGGACCTGCTTGTCATGCTGATGGCCCATTTGTACCAAATGCATTTGTATGTACCTCTGCTGCGGTACTGCCAAACGCCTGTGCCTCTTGCCATGATAAGGAGATGCCAACGATTGGTGTATTTGATGATGTTGAGCGTGCAAAACTGCTTAAAGGTGAAGAGCGTTATCAACGATTCTTAGACGCGTCTAAGTAGCAAAATCTCACTCTCTCCCAAAAGCCACTACTCAGTAGTGGCTTTTTTGTTTGCCCAGCAAAGCTGACAGACTGAAAGAAGTCTGTATCTCCCTGACTAAGGGGAAGGTAATATCACAACCACCTTTCTCATACTGGCAACTATCGTTTAAGGTTTCAAGATACTTTTCTTAATCTGATATAAACGCTCTAGAGTAACGGCTCTAACGCATTTTTGTCCAAAAATGAGCTAGACCTTACGTCATAACACTTGTGATCACCAAGCAATTCTGTCGTATCTTAATTACCAAGCAACTTTGTCATTGCTGTAACTACCAAGGGAAATTGACGTAACTCTTTTTTTGTGTCTTCTGAATAAATAAATTCAAAATTCAGAGGGCACTAAGGATGTTTTACATGGACTCCCAATCCCAATTCACTGTCGATATTATTTGTAAGGTTATCGATGGAAGGATCAGCATTACTAGT
>NZ_JAESVD010000004.1 GCF_016765635.1 Shewanella schlegeliana | reverse complement strand
TCCGACTCAAGAGATCGCAAGCATTGAATATCGATGTGTGATGCAAATTATTAGTGGTGGGGGTAGACTGTACTACTACGACAATTTTGACTGGTATTTATCCCGTCAATTTCCCCTAGTAATGACACCTTACGTCATAACACTAAACTCCAAGAATGTGCTGTTCTAACCAAGTGCAGATACGGCTGAGGCCTTTGATGGCATGGATGCCATCGTAGAGCTTACAGGGACGTACTTGAAGCGTGTCTCAGAAGTGTCTGCACATGCGCTGGCCGCAGGCCATTGGAACCACTTTTGCTGATTGTTATTCTCAGCTGAAAAATGACATTGAGTTTTGTGGGGGGGGCTTTACAGCTTCTGCTTATAAATATCAGGCTACGCTGAATAAAGGTGTGAGCTGGAAGTTCACGACCTTTATCAAGCGCAGCGTGATTGCTTTAGCTTAAAAAGCGACAAGGCCTCGCGTTGAGGTTTACCAAGGTTTCCACCAACGCTCGGTACTTTGCCAGTCTCTTTTGTCACCAAACCCTGAATCTAAGATGTAATAACCTTCGCCATCAAATCTTAGGCGGGTGATGATGGTTCGGCTTTGAGTACTATCAGTACGTTTAGGCAAAGCACCTGACAGCTTAGTCTTAGTGAGCAGTTTTAGGTCGGCAAAGCCTCTATGTTGTTTAGCTTCAATGTGCAGCGCAGCTTTGCCTGTTTCAACGATGTAGCGCTGTGCCATGCTCGATTTGTCGCTAGCTTCACTCTGAGCTACATCACTTGTTCTAGCCGGATTGTAGCTACTCTGTTCGTTTTGCCAGATCTTCCAATAGTATAGCGGCAACTTCTCTACCATTGGGATTAAAAAGCGTCCTTGGTGGACGAATAAACTCAAGTAATCTGACTCATAATGCATCGCCCCGTCAGGGTGTTGCTGCGCCATTATTCTCACCCCAAGAGCGCGTGTGTCGCTGTTAAGTTTGTAGTTGGCGGTGTCAATCCAAAGCGGCGCTTGTATGGGGTTAACTTGGTCTGCTTGCGCACCAGGTTCGACAATTAATCCGGGGCGCTCGCTTAAACTTCCTGTATGGCGGGCGATAATCTCATGAGTCTGAGTATCCATAATCACTGTGCGCAGGGTATAGCGCCTTTCGCCAGCAAAGCTACCGCCAGTCCATTGTAAATAAGCGCCCATGGTGAATTGCTCTTGATGGGGCAGCTGTTTACAAACTGCAGAAGTGAAACCGCGGAAGAAACCACTGTCATTCTCCATCGCTTCAAGGGCGTCAAAGCTGCATTCTTGCTTGGCATAGCTTGCGGGTGAGAATAATGCTGCGCAAGTCAAAACGGCAGCGCTGAATAGAACGGATAATCTGCAGCTTAATGGGTAAATCGAAGCGTTGTTAGTTGGCATCTTGATTCTCCGCTGGATTTGACGCTGGATTAGGCGTTTGTTGAGGGCTTTCATCGCGGTTCTCGTTCTGAACGTTACTCTCGCTTAAAAAATTGACGCCAGTTTGGTTTATTTGCCAAAACTCAGGAGCGGGGAGTCGCTCAGTGATAACAGGGTAACGCGTGCCATCAAATTTAAGCTCACTGCTAAAGTGGATTGGCTCAACTTGATCGTATTCACCATCGGTACGGTATTGTTGACCTTGAGTCATTAGCTTTAAATCGTGGTAGCCATGGCTGCTTGTTGCTAGCACCTCAATTTTGCCCTGTACGCCGTAGTGCAGATAGACGCCGCCATTACTGCCCTGCATATCCGTACCTTCTATTTCGTAATCCAGTGGCAGGTGTTTCAGCACTGGGCGCAGCTTATGACCTTGTTGTACAAACAAGGTCATAAAACGGTTGGTTTTAAAGGCTTGATAGTCACCATGTTGCTGGCTTTGTGGTGAATTGTCGTAGTTGACAAGGTCGAGGATTAAACCCAATGCTGGCGTATTGTCGTTTAGGGCGTATTCGCCGTGAACGATACTATTCGTGTCAGAATGAACCTTTATGGCGCTATTTTCTTGCATGACTCCCGTATAACGCGCTTCGACTTTATTGCTGTATCGATTAACGAGTATCACTCGCCATAGATAGCTCGGGTAGCCCTCTTGGTTAGATTGGTAATATTGGAAATAAGATAGTAACGCTTGCTCTTTATTATGTGGCAACACCCAACAAACCGAATTGTCAGTGGACAAGTTAAGACCGTACTTTCTGGTGACGAGGGCGGCATCATAATCGAGCACGCTGTCTAACTGATTTAATCTACAATCTTGCTGTTGATCTTTTTGTTGCTCATATAGCTTTTGTTCAAGACTGTCTTTTTTTAGGCTGCCGAGTGCGTAACTATTGGCACTGGAGATAATGGCCAAAAGTAATGTCGTAAAAACAATTAATGGTTTGTTCATAAGGTTGATAACGTTGGTCTAGTGATTTTATTAGTTAGTAAAGGCGCGATAAATAGAGGTTTTATAACCGCGAACTTGTACGCCCTTGCGTAGGGGGATAGCGTATTGCGGCGCTGGTCGGTTGCTGTAATCGATATATTGCGGCGTGGCATAATAAAATACGCCCCGATATTGCGCCGGTAAGTCTTTTTGCTGTAGCAAATCATACTGCGAGTTATAGCTAGTGACAGCTAATGGCTTACCGTTATTGCTAATCGTTTCACCCAGTTTGTCGGCAAGGGCTTTAGTGGTTCTTTGTGCCCCTGCATCTTCCACCCAATTGGCGACTAACTGGCCTTTAGCATTATGTTTGAGTGGCATTAAAATGGTGTCTTTGATGACGGGGATGTTGGTGATTTGTGCCAGCTTGTTTTGCTTGCGCAGTAATGTTTGTGTTTGCTCTGCGGACACTTTATCGATATGCGGTGCATTAATACCATAAACTAAATGATCACAGGTTGTATCGTCATAGCCAAAATCGGTGCATGCCGCGCCCCAGTCAGGCATGGTGATCTCGATTAAAGCTGTGCCATAACCGTCATGATTAGCACTAGAATTAGCACCAGAGCCTGAGCCTGCACCCTCAAAGTGGCTGCCGAGAATGTTGTAATCAACTGCTCGGCGGCTTTGCAACCAACGTTTGTTAAACGAGTCACTGCGCTTACCTTCGCAAATAAGCAGGGGAAAGGGGATACGGTTACCGGCACTTGCGGCTTGATACATGGCTTTGCGTTCATTGTCATCGAACTGGCAACTGCCCAGTTCCAGCATCAGTTGTCCTATCTCTAGTCGATTTTGACTGGGTGACAAGCTACAGCCTGCCAGTAAACCGATACTTGTAATACAGGTTGCAACTAGGGTTTTCGAGCCCGCTTTAGTAAACATAGACATGATTATTTCGGTAACCTATTTGGGTCTGAATCTGCAATAAATTTGCGTGCCTGTTCAAGGCTCATGGCTTCATTGCTAGTGATAGCTTGTGCTCTTAAGGCGGCTGACTCGGCTATAATCTGTTGTAACAATTCATCGGTGAGCTGGGTGTATTTTTGGTAGGTAAAACCCATGAGCGACTTATCACCATATAGCACGAGCTTGTCTCCCGATTGATAACTATCCCAATCCTGTTTGCTAATGCCGCAAATATAGTCGTTGCCCCAAAAACGATAGCCTTGAAGGTATAAACCACCATCGCAGGTACGGCTGTAATAGCCAAAGCGTTTGTCATCTATGGTGGCAACAACGACGGCTTTATCGGCCAGCAGGGTATGAATAACCACAGGCAGCCCTTTCGCTAGTGAGAAGTGCAATAAAATGGGAATAGCGATAGTGACAGATAAGATAACTTTTATCGGGCTGCGGGGGGGATTATCAAGCTTGATTCTCAGCCAAGAATGCTTCTGCTTTAAGCTCCAAAACATAGCAATAAGTAAAAGCAGCGATAGCACGGCGGCAAATAGACTGAGTTGCTCGTAAACCTCGTCGTTAACTAAGGTGTTGCTAAATACGGCAACCAGCATCAAGGCCAATAACAGCATAGAAATGTATGCCAGTACTTTTTGTGTTCTGGTGGTTTTTGGCGCGAATATATTAGCCATGCAGTTCCTTGGCATCGATTGTGGCGATAAGCATTTAGCTCTGGTTTAAGATAAAAGGTAGGGCAGGTACTGGTTTAACTGATAAAGCACAAGGATAGCTAAAGGGCTATTTGCCCATAAACCATAGCGGAATGTTTTGTAATAAACCCTTGAAACAACAAGGCTGGCAATGACCAATCCACATACCCAAATGAGGCATTTGAAGATAAACAGTAGACCTGTGCCAACGCCTTCATGGTCGACTCGTACGATACCAATCAGAAAATTGGGGCCGATAAATTGCAGTAATGGAACCGCAATAACAAATATGGCCTTTCCGAGCTGAGTTTGCATGAAAGTTGAGATCGCATTTGGCATCTTGTTCGTGGCCTAATTATGAAGTGTGGATAAACGCTAATGGCGACAGCAATTTGGTTTGATGGTTTTTAAATAATAAATACAGTAGCTTATAGAGTGTTAGTTTATAATTGCAACTCTATAAACTGTAAATGGTTAACGGGGTCAGTTATTTGCGATGCGCCTCACAGGAGTTGCTCATTTTCTCTTGTTAGCTTTACTAGGATAATTAACTGCAGATTTTTTCCATTCGTGTGATTTAGAGTTACGAGGAGAGGTGTCAGGTTTGAATGTTAGCCAGATAAGGATAGTTAACCAACCTAAGCTATAGGCTAAAAAATCCAGCCAATCGAATGTTGAGCCGATAATGACTCGAGCTAACGGGTAGCTTTGTAACCCGAGTCGGTCCACTAGATTAAAAAATTGCGCAACTTCTACGCCGTAAGCGAGCAATAATACGCTTATTGAAAGTTTCATTGGTGAGACATGAATAAATGAAATCAGAAATAAAAACATCCATACCACAACGAGCAGATCACCGACAAAAGGTCGAATAAACCCATCGTGAATAAATAGGGCAATAAAGCTTAAAAGCAATAATACCGCACAACTACCGATAAAATAACGCAGTTTAAATGTGAACATTGCAACTTGTGCCTTGTTGTTAATCATGGGACTATTGTCCGTTAAAACAGATGGATAGCTTGTTTGTTAGAGTGCTGGTTTTAAGTTTGCGTTTGGATGTGAACTCTGTGGTCACGCAATTTTAGAGGCATGATAAACAATCGTCAAAATCAATGCGAGTCAGCTTCTTTTAGGCAAATATTCATATTGCGTTGCAAACCATTTTATTAAGTCGTTATTTTGGGGGGAGCATGTTAATCATGCAAAGATATATACGTATAGTGGGGTTATTATCATTTTTTATTTCTGCCTCTAGCGTAGCGGATGAAGTGCAGAGTTTCTCTCATGGTGACTGGCAAGTTGTTTGTGATAATACCCATACCTGTCGTGCTGTCGGTTACCAAAATCTAGACTACCAGCAACAAGACGATGCTCCTTCCCCTGTTTCTGTTATTTTTCAGCGCGCAGCCGGCGAAAATGCCGAAATAAAAGGCAAAGTAAAGTTTGGCTCAATTTCATACGATAACGACAACAGCCAAACACAAAATGACACCATCACACTGAGTATTAATGACGACTACCAAAGCTTACTTGGCGCAGAATTACCTGCCTACAAAGAGATGGGCATGAGTTTTAGTGGCGAGCGTGAGTTAACTAAAGAACAGGTTAACCAATTGCTTACAGCTTTAACCATGAAAGGTCGTGTCTCTATTAAATTTAATAGTCCTGCAGGGGAAGAGTGGCATTTGTCGACCACGGGGTCTACAGCCGTTTTATTGAAAATGGACGATTATCAAGGGCTGGTGGATACGCCTTTTGCAATTGTAAAAAAAGGCCCGCGTACCACTCATATTGTCCAGCCCAAACAAGCCCCGGTTGTTTCTATACCTGAGCAGCCGATACCTGTCACAACAGCTGCAGATCGCGCATTAGCAAGTAACCCTGATTTTATTCTTCGGATGAGAAAAGCGCTTAATTTAGCGTGTGATATCGTACCCGCCGAAGACGGCTCGTTAGATCTTGATGTGGCTAGGATTACGACAAGTAAACTCGTCGTCTCAACAATGTGTTGGTATGCAGCATATAACTTTGGCAGTGCTGTATGGCTAGTTGACGATAACACTGAGATTGAACCTCTGTTAGTAACGGATAGCGCAGTTAGTTATGCAAATGGCAGAATTGACGAGTATATGAAAGGTCGAGGGGTTGGTGATTGTATCTCTGCAAGGCGCTATATTTGGAATGGCAGTGAGTTTGTTTTAGCTGATTCCTATTCCACGGGAGCCTGTCGTGAAATAGCCCCTGGTGGTGCTTGGTATCTGCCCACAACCGTTAGCACTGTGATTGTGGGTGAAGATCCTGCTGCCGGAATTGATTGCCAATCTGAGCAAGCATACACCACTGACGGGATGGTCAAGTGCGCCCAACGAGAATTAGCGAGTATCGATCTAAAAATTTCTGAAGTCATCGACTCTATTAACGCCCTTGAACGCGTAGCAAAGAATAATGACTTAACGGCAGCACTCCATCAGGCGCAAGCCTCTTGGTTAACTTATCGTAACGATGTTTGTAAGGCGGTTAGGCTGAGCTACTTAGAAGGTTCGATGGGGCTGCCTGTCATGATAGGCTGTAAACTTGATTTGTCCGAAAAACGCTTAAGGGAGCTTGAACTAACCCTAGAGTCACTTATTTTCCGCGACTTTTAATCGCTTATGAGATGATTTTGAGCCGATATTCAGTAATAGGGACCGGCTCTTATCTATCATGTTTTACCTCTTTTATATCCAAGGCCTAACACGCTTTTTATAGCCGATAAACTCCTGTCCAAAGATCGCCTCAAGTGCGCGCTCTTCTGGACGTATTTGAAAGCGGTACATATAAAGCAGAAAGCCTGCAATACCCACCACACTCCAAATAGAGCCTAAATAACACGCCCATGCGCAGAGGGCTAATGCCATACCTAGATACATGGGGTTGCGGCTGAATCGATAAATGCCGGATGTCACCAGAGCGGATGCCGTTTCAGGCTTGAGTGGGTGAACTGTGGTTTTTGCTCGATTAAAGCTAATCACTCCTGCAATCGCACAAAATACACCGAAAGCTAACAGTAGAGCGGTTGCCATTAACTGGACAAAAGGTAGCGAGCTGTCGGCCGCTATGGTCGATGCTGTGCTAGATGTGATTTTATTACTATGAGTTACTTGAGCTATAGCCCACATAAGCGCTGCAAAAACAAGCATGATTATGGGTGGGGGGATTTTATTTTCTAACTTTATCTTGAAATTGTGCAAGGCTCTTCCTTTGAGTCGCTTCAATGTTAATAAAGTAATATGTTATCGGCCATTAATAAATAGCTCCTTGGTTTATAAGCACTATACGCTAAGCAATAAGCATTGATTGAGTTAGAAAGTCTTTCAAATAATAACTATGCAGGTGTTTGTTCTGCTGCTTTTACCTTTTTCTACTCTAGGTAGAGAAAACCCTTGTTGTACTCAGTACTTATTAACTGGGGGTTGTTGAGTTTTTGTTCGATATTAGTACTTCTTATGGGGTATTGATGGCTAAAGCCTGAATCAGTTAATAATTCTTAGTGATCTAGCTTCAAGAATTTATACTCGTTAAGTCAAATGTGTTACATCTTTTTATTATATGCGCAACAGCTAAAGATAATAATCATTCTCAAACACCACATATCCTAGTGATTTTAATGGTGAATTGGTTTTACCTATCTATTAAGGTGTATCTGTTTTGCGTGTTTATATTGTGAGGTAACAGACGGTTTTCACGAAAACTTGCTGCAAGCCTCAAGTTATTGCCAGATATGCACAATCTTGAATTTAGATATCCTACTTGAATAAAATACCCACTTCGATATACAACCGGTCTGTAGTTAATGTCCACAATAAAAACCATAAAGTCAGTGAATTTTATGGCCAAGTTAATGGCTAGTAGTTTACTCACTATGCTCATCAGTGTTTTGCCTGCGCAAGCAACTCCATGGGATAAGCTTGACTCAACGCAACTCGAACAAAAATTAACAGAGAAATTTAGCGAAGGTAAGTACTCTCCGAAAGGGGCGGACTCTTGCCTTATGTGCCATAAAAAAAATGCCAAGGTAATGGAGATCTTTGACGGCGTTCACGGTGATATGAGTAATAGCAAGTCACCTATGGCTGGCATTCAATGTGAAGCCTGTCATGGCCCACTTGGTCAGCATAATCGTGGTGGTAAAGAACCCATGATTAGCTTTAGTCCTGATAGCAAGCTTTCAGCATCAAGCCAAAACAGTGTGTGTGAGGGATGTCATAACGACCCTAATCTGATGTCATGGCATAACAGTACCCACAACTTAGAAGAAGTGGCCTGTAGCGACTGTCATAACATCCATGCAGCGAAAGATCCTGCACTTGACCGCTTAACGGTAAATGACACCTGTACTTCATGTCACACTCGCGCTAAAGCCGATATGAACAAGCGCTCATCGCACCCAATGAAGTGGGATCAGATGACCTGTACCGATTGCCACAACCCTCATGGTTCGATGACCGAAAGTGCGCTTATCAAACCAAGCCTAAATGAGACATGTGCCGAGTGTCATGCCGACAAACGCGGCCCATTCCTGTGGGAACATGCGCCAGTAATGGAAGACTGCTCTAGCTGTCATACGCCTCATGGCAGTGTCAACGACAACTTACTTAAGTCTCGTACTCCTCAGCTGTGTCAGCAATGTCACGCCGATGATGGTCATGCTAGTCGTATGACGAGTCAAGCAGGTCTAGATGCATTCAGTGCTGGTAAGAGTTGCCTAAATTGCCACAGCAAGATCCATGGTTCTAACCATCCTGCTGGCAGCAACTTTGCCCGTTAAGTCTAGGAGTGACTATTATGCGTTCAATTAAACCTTTTTCATTAAACCTGATCACTCTTGCACTATTGGGCACGTGCAGTAGCGCAATGGCGGCCAACTTCGGCATCCAAAACGCAAACACGGCGAACATTAAAGCTGAGAGTTATCAGTGTAAGCGTTGTGTCGAACCTCAAGGTTACACTGGTAGTGTAGGTGTGAGTGTTGGCGCGATTGATGCCGATGACAACTATGCGATAAACCAGTTTGGTACAGGTAAAGATGGTGCTGTTGCTGGTGTCAACAGCGACCTTGCATATCAGCAAAATGGTTATAAAGCTAACGTTCAAGCCCACCAATTGGGTATGGATAATGGCTTTGTGAGCATGCAAGCGGGTAAGAGCGGTCATTACAAGCTGGATCTGGATTTTCAGACTATTACCACTAACCAAGGCAGCAATGCGGCCACTAACCTTTGGCAAAACGATGGCATGCTTAACCCGAGTGAGCATACTCGCGTATTGGATCTTGAGCTACAGAGACAGCGCAGCGGCATCGGTTTCGAGTATGACTTCTCTGAGGTGCTGGGACTGGGCTTAAACAGTTACGCACGTTTTGATCGTGAAGATAAAACCGGTCACCGTAGCGCAAGCCTAACGAGTCCACGACCAACAAACTTCGCTGAAGCTGTTGATGAAACCACTGATAACTTCAGCGCTGGTGTTGTGCTTGATGGTGCTAACTGGTTGTCAGAGCTGAGTTATAACGGCTCACGTTATAACAACCATATGGGCGATTTAAGCCTACCTTATGCCTATGACGTATACAGTGCGACACCAGATAACCAAGCACATCAAGTGTCGTTATCGGGACAGTACCGTTTAGCTTCTAGTGTCTTTAGTGGTCGTGTGGTTACTGGTCGTATGATCCAAGATCAAGACCTTATCCAGATGAGCGGCAACCCAATTCACAACTGGGACGGTCAGGTTGATACTTTAAGTTCAAACCTTGCTGCCAGTACGCGAGTCAGTAACCGCTTACGCCTAGGTGCAAGCTATGACTATAGCAAGCGTGATAACCGCTCATCGGTATTTGATTTCGCTCAGTATGAATTCAACTCTATGTCTGGTGCGTTTAAACAGAACACACCGATGGATATCGAGCGCCAGACTTTCAAAACTAACGCTAGCTACCGTATTGCCAGTGGTTACCGCTTACAAGCAGGTTACGACTACAAACAAGTTGAGCGTAGCTACGGCGAGCGTGAAGAGACTCGTGATAACGAGTTTTGGAGCAAGCTAAGCATTCGTGCTATCGACAAGCTGACCCTAGATTTTGGTGTGAGCTATGGTGAGCGTGGCGGTAGTGAGTATCAAGCGAATGAGCTGACTAGCGACGAGACTGAGTCGTTAATGCGCAAATACAACCTTGCCGATCGCAAGCGCAGTGAAGTGAATGCTAGAGCAAACTATGCACCGCTTGAGTGGTTGAGCTTTGATGTTAGCACTTACTACGCCAATGATGACTATGATGCCACGGTAATCGGTCTAACTCAGGCAAAAGACTACGGCTATGACATCAATGTTCATGCTCAGCTTTCAGCGCCGCTATCGGTATATGCATTTGCGGGTCAACAGTGGATCGATTCAGACCAAAGTGGCGACCAAGCGTCGATTTGGCACACAGAGATTAATGATGAGTTCATCAACTTAGGCCTAGGTGCAACTTATTCAGGCTTAATGGATGGCAGATTGATTTTAGGTAGTGATTACCTATTTGCTAACTCATCAAGTAATACCGGTGTGAATGGTTACAACTCTGGCAGCAACATCAACAATAGCTATGGCAGTTATTACTCGTACAACCACAGCGTGAGCTTATACGGGCAATACCTGATTTCAGAGCAGATGGCAGTCAAGTTGGCTTACCAGTTTGAACGTTATTTTGATACCGACAGTGCTGCGGTTGCTCCCGATAGCATTCCAGGTTTAATCACCTTGGGTGACCTGAACCACAATTACAACGCCCATCAACTGATGTTGACCTTCAGCTACAAGCTGAAATAGGTCGAGTCAGTCACTAATAAGTTTGAGGAAAACAAGATTATGGAACGTAGAAGTTTCTTAAAAATGAGTGCTGCGCTGGGCTGCGCAGCAACAGTTACCGGCTGTAATTCAAGCTCTGACGATGCCAACGTGATCCCACCACAACCACCTGTTAAAGATGAAGTGGTGAACTGGTCATCTTGTCTAGTTAACTGTGGTTCTAACTGTCCAATTAAGGTCTTTACTAAAGACGGTATCGTGACACGCGTTGAAACTGACCACGAAGTAGAAGACAACTATGGTCTACACCAAGTTCGTGCTTGTGCTCGTGGCCGTTCACTACGTCAAAGAAACTACGCAGTTGACCGCCTAAAGACACCAATGAAGCGTGTTGGTGAGCGCGGTAAAGCAGAATTTGTACCAATTAGTTGGGATGAAGCAACTAGCATTATTGCTGAAAAGTTATCTGCTGTTTATGCACAAGAAAATGGTGCTAAGTCAGTATTCCGTAGCTATGGTTCAGGTGCTTACTACGGTTTTGCATCAAATGCTTGTTTCAACCGTCTATTTAATCTCAACGGTGGCTGCCTAAATGCTTATGGTAACTACTCTTGGGCACAGCAGATGGAAGCGGCGAAGCACACCTTCGGTACGGGTAGTACAGCTGGTTCGTCAACCATCACTATCGAAGACAGTGACTTCTTCCTAGGCGTGGCGTACAACCCTAGCGAAATCCGTCAATCGGGTTCAGGTGAAGGTTACGACTACCTACAAGCGCTACAAAGAAACAACGGCCTAGAAGTGGTGATGATCGATCCTCGCTACACAGATTCTATGCTAGGTAAAGAGTCAAGCTGGTTACCAATCCGTCCAGGCACCGATGCGGCATTTGCTGAAGCGGTAGCTTATGAGATGATCAACCACGCTAACTTTGCAGCTCAGTCACTACCATTTGTACTTGAGAATTCTGTTGGTTTTACTAAGCAATCAATTGAAGATCAAATTGCTATTTTCGCAGCGAGCGGCGATGCCACTAAGCAAGAATACGCAAAAGTGATGAATTCTGATGATAACTACCAAGACTACATTTTAGGTCAAGGTATTTACACTGACGCTAAAACACCAGAGTGGGCAGAGTCAATCTGTGGTATTTCTGCTGACAAAATTCGTTATATCGCCGACAAGCTAATGACCGCTAACGCGCCATACATAGTGATTGGTGCGGGTGTTAACCGTCAAGCAAACGGCGAGCAAAGCATGCGTGCACTTTACATGCTATCAGTGCTAACCGGTAAGCTAGGCACACGTGGTGCATCAAACGGTGAGCTACCATACATGAGCAGCATGTCTCGTGCTGGCATCCCAACAGGTAGCAATCCAGTTAAAGAAAGCATCTCTTTCTTCACTTGGTCTGAAGCGATTCTAAACGGTGAAACCATGACGGCACGTAGTCACGGCGTTCGCGGTACAGACGGTTTAGATACACCACTGGGTGCGAATATTAAGTTCATTCTATCAGCCTCTGATAGTTCACTGCTGAACCAGCATGCAGAAATCAACAACACGGCTGAAATCTTCCGCACAGCAGAAGATCTATTCATCGTTTCTTGTGATTGCTGGATGACCCCAGGCGCTAAGTTCGCTGACATTATCCTACCTGATACTAGCTGGTTAGAATCAAACGATTTAGTTAACGACTCTTATGCTTCAGGCTCTCTAGGTTACCTAACTGCAATGTCTTCATCTGTTGAGACAATGTGGGATTGTAAGTCTATGTACGAAGCCGCTGCGATGATCGCTGACAAGATGGGCGTTGGCGCTGGCTTTAGAGACGGCAAGAACGAAGATGAGTGGTTAGAACAGCTATACCAAAGCACTAAAGCTAACAGCAATAACATCGGCGTGTCTCCAGCGTTCCCTGCAACTTACAAAGAAGCACAAAAAATTGGCTTCTTCCGTAAGAACATGAACGATAACCACGTTGCACTGCAAAGTTTTGTTAAAGAAGGTAAAGCGCTTTCTACTCCAAGTGGCAAGATTGAAATCTACTCAGCGGAACTTGCATGGCGCGCAGCTAACTGGGACCAAGAGAACAGTGCTCAAAACCCAACAGGCGTTAAAGGCGATACCATCACAGCTATTCCACAGTACACAGTGACGTGGCACGGTTATGAAGATGAAGACGCTAAAGCGGATTACCCAATCCAGCTTGCGGGTTACCACACTAAAGGCCGTACTCACTCAAGCTACCACAACGTGCCATGGCTACGTGAAGCGGTAGAAGACGCGGTTTGGGTTAACCCAATGGACGGTGCTAAGCATGGCCTAAGCTCTGGCGACAAGATTGAGATGTACAACGAGCGCGGTTCAGTTGAAGTGACTGTTCGTATCACGCCACGTGTTGCGCCAGGTGTTTTTGCACTAGGCCAAGGTGCTTGGTACAACCCAGGTAACAAGCGAGGCAGCACTGGCCATATCGTTGACGAAGGCGGTGCGATTAACTCGTTAACACGCTATCAGCCAAGCCCAGTTGCTAAAGGTAACCCACAGCACACTATCCGTGTTGCCATTAAAAAGATTTAAGAGAGTAGTTAATTATGACTGAACCAACTCAATACGGTTTTTACGTAGACAGCACTAAGTGTACTGGTTGTAAAGCGTGTCATGTATCTTGTAAAGACCGTCAAGGTAACGAGATCCGTAATAACACTAACCCAGAAGCTAATGGTGTTCCGGCACTGAACGGTGTTACATGGCGCCGCGTGTATGAATACGGTGGTGGACAGTGGACTGAAGGCCAAAATGGCTGTTTTGAGCAAAGCGTATTTGCTTACTACATGTCAATCGGTTGTAACCACTGCTCAGAGCCTGTGTGTGTTAAAGCTTGCCCAACAGGTGCAATGCATAAGCGCCGCGAAGATGGTCTAGTACACGTTGCACAAGACCTATGTATCGGTTGTGAGAGCTGTGCTCGAGCATGCCCATACGATGCGCCGCAAATTGACCGTGAACGTAAAGTGATGACCAAGTGTGACGGTTGTTTCGAGCGTATCGCAGAAGGTCGTAAGCCTGTGTGTGTTGAGTCTTGCCCACTACGTGCACTAGACTTTGACACTATGGATAACCTACGCGCTAAGTACGGTAATGGCGATGGCCATATTGCACCACTTCCACCAGAGTCTATTACTTCACCAAACCTTATCATTAAGGCTAACGTGCATGGCGGACAAGGCGGCGATATCCTTAACCCAACTGAAGTATAACTTCAGCGAAA
The DNA here is from genome assembly GCF_016765635.1 of Shewanella schlegeliana. GTDB lineage: Bacteria > Pseudomonadota > Gammaproteobacteria > Enterobacterales > Shewanellaceae > Shewanella > Shewanella schlegeliana. Next base: position 413,927 of record NZ_JAESVD010000004.1, on the reverse strand, counting down.
AGTTAGTTATCAAGGTACTGTCAGTAACACAAGCATAGCGGGCTTTGGCCCGCTTAACTTGTAAGGTAAATTATGTCTTCAAAAACAGAGTCGATTACTCAATCTAGCACTGCTCAATCATCTTTAAGCAAAATTGATTTTGTTGAGTATCAAGGTTTAGCGCGAATACTGCATCACTGCCTTATTCGTTACCCAGAAGCCGATTTTATCAATGGGTTAAAAGATTGCGATGTAGCAGGCAGCTGGCCTGAGTTTGAACATCGCCTGGAAAATAGCAATGGACGTCAATTGCTGGGGACTTTTCTGCAGCAATGGTCTTCTGATATTGATTGCGCGGATCTGGAGAAGGCATTAATCAGCTTAAAGCTGGATTACGGCCAACTTTTCTTCGGGCCAGGCGAACCGACAGCTGTGCCGCAAGGCTCAGTTTATCTGTGTGAAGAACAGTTGATTAATGACAGAACCACCGTTGAACTGATGGACTTTTATCGCGCTCACGGCGTTGAGTTACAACTCGATTATAAGCAGCCAATTGATCATATCGGACTCTTTTTTGCCGTACTGGATCAAACCTTTGGTCGTTTACAGACTGAGAGCGACAATCAAGCCTTGGTTCGCTTCGTTCAAGTGTTACTGCAGCAGCACCTATTGCCTTGGGCAATGCGTTGCTGTCAATTAGCTAATGAGCATGCCAAGACTGATTTTTATCGTGGTATCGCCTTGCTAACCGCTGACTTCTTGATGCAACTGCAGCAAGACTTTCAGGTGTTGCCGCTTGATAAACGACTGTTTCGTTAATACTGCTTAATGTGTAAGCAGACTCCAGAACGAGTCAGTGAATAGCAAAAAGCCCGCAAATGAGTGTTTGCGGGCTTTTTATTTTACAGTTAAACCTAGATTCAAATTAACTATGACTACCCATATTACGACTGGATTGGCGCTTTTCACTACGAACCTTCTCTAACTGAGTGTTGATAGTCTGCAGTAGTTGGCAAAGCCGTTGGGCGTCGCTGCTGAGTGTCTGAGCTGATGTGTTGCTTTCGCAATTATTCAGTGACTGACTCCATTGATAGGCAATCGTTAGCACTAAATGCTCTGCTTGTCCTAGCTCACCTTGTTCTATCTCTTTGACAAACAACAGACGGCTAGCTGCAAACAAGCAGTGCAGGGCAAGTTCATATTCTAGCGGCGTCTGCTCGTTACTTTCCATTGGTGGCAGCCAGACCGGTTCACCCTCTGCAAATACCAGTGCAGCGATAGTATTGGTAACAGTGGTGAGTGACGTTGCTCCGCCAAACAGTTGATGCACCTTGTCAGAGCTATGTAGAGTTAAGGCTAATCTGTGCGCAAGAATCGACTTACTCCACTGCTGGCCTAATGAGCGTCTTAGAGTCATTTAATCAAAATCTCGTATAAACGGCCTCAAAACTGAGGCGAAATCAAGCTAAGCGTTTAGTTTAGCATTATGACTTATTGCAAGGTGTGCATAGCACAGCATAATCGACTTAAGGCGCTAAATTTACTAGGTCTGTGGTACATTTCTGCTAAAATCGCCTGCTATTATGATGAATTTTTAAGGTTTAAAATGGATATTCAACGCGTTAACCCATGTGCAAATTGGTCCGATGCTACCGTGTTCAATAACATGGCACACTTTGTTGAAATTGCTGCTGATGTCGACGGTGATATGCAAAGTCAAACTGCGCAGATTTTTGAGCAGGCTGAAGCCACATTAGCCAGTGTAGGCAGTGATAAATCACGTCTATTATCGGTGACGATTTATGTTACCGATTTTGCAAACGTGGCGGTATTTAACCAAGCATGGCAAGCCTGGTTACCAGAAGGTTGTGCCCCGAGTCGCGCCTGCTTAAAAGTCGAGTTAGCCGATCCTAAGTATTTGCTTGAAATCGCCTTTGTTGCAGCGGTTAAGTAAAGCCTTAACGACACTTTCAAAGTAGTGACTAAAGCTAACAGTTTAATCTAGCTGTTTGAGCAGATGACGCACTTGAGCTTGAGTATCATCAATTTTAGTCACTACCGCTTGAGCGCTAGCTTCATTATCGGCCAGCTGTTGCCAATTGGATTGCCAGCTCAGTTTCAGTTCTTCTGCGGCAACACTGAGCTCAGGCTCGCTTAACATGCTCAAGTCGGCAATCAAATTGACTTTCACCCAGCCCTTACGTGGGTTTCATAGGAGCAGGTCGTTATCGTAATGGACTGCCTACACGTTTGACTCAAGCTCAGATAGCTGCAGTAGCAGCTCAAAACTGGCTGAATGCACATTGCTGTTGTACTCGGTGACTTCCGATCCTGACGATATAGCTAAACTTATCTACTCTCGAATTCAACAAATTCACTCGTGACTCACTGGTGCTCCAGCATGTGTCAACTCACTCTATATCAGCTCATGACTGCAGTCGCTCTTAAGCAATAAACTCATAAACTCACCCGTTCAGGAGGTCTCTGATATTTATTCGCTTGCTTACGATTGTGTACCAATATTGAGTGAACCTGTGTGGGACAAAAATGGTTTCGTCATTGTACCTTTTTAGCTCTTTTTACATTGCGTGGCGTTAGTATTTTGTTTTGCTTAATTAGTTGGTGCTGGATTAAATCTCTTTATATTGTGTAATCGCGGGGTTATATGCTGCTATTTTTGCTATTTGGCAGATTTTATTTCTCGCAATAGCAATAAATCTTTGCAACTAAATGGCTTAGGGTTTATAACGATGAAAGCCAACATTGCATTGAAGATAAAAACTCTTGTGCAAGGTTTGCACAAATGAATAAGTCTACTTATGAGCTCCATTAAAAATGGGGTGATTACAACATGTCACGATCATATTTTACTGCATATAACCCAAAACTAAGGATAATACACTATGAAAGCATACCAAGTGCCCTTGATAGCTGGCGTCTGTTTAGGCATGGTAAGCACTGGCGTGGTGGCAAACACCAATCCAGCAGATAATGCTCAATATGAGAAGCGTTTTCCAAAACAGTATCAAAGTTGGGAAAAAACCGCAGAGAGTAAAGAGGCGACAAATTTACTCTCTGCGGATCCTAATTTAGTTATTCTCTGGGCTGGTTACGGATTTGCCAAGGATTATAAAGCTCCAAGAGGTCACCAATATGCTATTACTGATGTGAGGAGTACATTACGAACTGGCGCCCCAATGACGGCAGATGAAGGGCCTATGCCTATGGCCTGTTGGAGTTGTAAGAGCCCCGATGTGCCACGATTGATTGAGGAGGAGGGGGAAACTGGGTACTTCAAAGGTAAATGGGCCAAGGGAGGTCCAGAGATTGTTAATAATATAGGATGTGCAGACTGCCATGAACCTGGCACCTCAAAATTAAGGATCGCACGTCCATTTGCTGAGCGTGCTTTTGCTGCAATTGGAACGCCGTTTGATGAGGCTGAGAAGGGCCAGAAACAAAATATGGTATGTGGGCAGTGCCATGTGGAATATTACTTTGAAAAAACAGCAGAACATCCTAATTGGGTTAAATTCCCTTGGGATGATGGTACGAAAGTCGAAGATATGGAAGCTTATTACGATAAGATTAATTTTACAGATTGGACACATCAAATATCAAAAGCGCCAATGTTAAAAGCCCAGCATCCAGGTTACGAGACTACTGCACAGGGAATTCATGGTGAGATGGGAATATCGTGTACCGATTGTCATATGCCGCGGGTAACCAATGCAGAGGGTAAAGAATACACTGACCATAATATCGGTAGTCCGTTTGATAAATTTGAATATACCTGCACAACTTGCCACGAACAGACCAAAGAGCAGTTACAAAGCTTAGTTCAAGCCAATAAAGACAAGATTAATGCACTTAAGCTAAAGGCTGAAGACGCTTTGGTGAAAGCTCATTTCGAGGCTGGTGCCGCTTGGAAAGCGGGGGCAACTGAGCAGCAGATGGCTGCAGCGTTAACGGATATCCGTCATGCTCAATGGCGTTGGGACTATGCCATCGCCTCGCACGGCATAGCCGCTCACGCACCAGAAGAGGGTCTTCGTATTTTAGAAACCTCATTAGTTAAGTCGACAGAAGCTCGTGATAAGTTAGCAAAAATATTAGCAGCTCAAGGTGTTAATACCGCTGTGGTTATTCCAGATATTTCGACCGAAGCGAAAGCACAGGCCGTCTTAGGCATGGATATGAAAAAGATGCGCACCGATAAGGCCACCTTTATCGAGAAAGTCGTGCCAAAGTGGGAAGCGGAATATAAAGCCACTAATGGTGAGTAGATTTTAATTGTTATTACGCTATAAAGTCCGGGAATTTAGCTTCCCGGATTTTTTATGTCATGATTATTCTTTATTTATATACCGCTATCAGTGCACTCAGCACCTAAAAAGTATCATCTAAAGCTAGTTGGTCATTATTTCGTTGCAATGAGTAATGAAAAGATTGCGAGTCTATGCATCTATAGAGGGCAAAGTGGCAGTTCAACTTTCTTCTCTAAATAGCTAGCAATCAGTGTTTACCATTTCAGTTGTCTTATACTAATCAGTATAAGAAGTTGATCTACTCAGAACGATTTTTGGCAAACTAATCAAGGCGAATAACTGAAAGAATGGTTACTCTCTTTGTGAAGTTGTTCAACGCAGAAGTAGGCAGCCAAAATCGCTCCAGAATGGCGAGTTTTAGCGGCTCTGATACTGTGACTCTTAAGGAACAAGAGGGAGTTTAAACCTAGTTTAACTATGCTCTTCACTCGTTGCAAACCACGCGGTCTTGTATGTTCCCGACATACTTAAGACATTTTCTCCATCCTTGGAGGTCAGATGTGGTGAATGTCATTAATGCACGACTATATGGATATAGGAGGTACGAGACCATGGATGGCGAAGGCTGAATAATGCAGGAGCGATTATCGAGAGTAACGCTGTGGCAGTTACAGAGGAGCATTTAATGACCTTGTCTCAGAGCCGCTAAACTCTCGCTGAGCGACTAAATCTTTATACTGATTGGTACATTACAGCATCACGAGATTCATCTTCAAAAGAGATCAATTTGGGAAGGGCGATGACACTGATAATGCCTAGAATGATGACACCAACTCATTCAATGAGGGGAAACCCGTTAACATGATTACGCATAATTTATGTTTCACTATTCTAATCGAGGATTTAGTCTAAGCGTTTGAGCAGATGACGCACTTGGGCGCGAGTATCATCAATTTTAGTCACTACCGCTTGGGCGCTAGCTTCATTATCGGCCAGCTGTTGCCAATTGGATTGCCAGCTCAGTTTAAGCTCCTCTGCGGCAATACTGAGCTCAGGCTCGGTTACCATGCTTAAGTCGGCAATCAAATTGACCTTTACCCAGCCTTTACGTGGATTACCTAAAACCGGGTCTTGATCGTAGTGAGCGGCATAGACGATAGATTCAAGTTCAGACAGCTGTAGTAACAGTTCAAAACTCGCCGAACGCACATTGCTGTTGTACTCGGTGATCTCCATGCGCCAAACGTTATAGCTAAACCCCACTAAAGCAAACAACATGCTAAACACCGCTGTCAGCTGAAACACGGAAATGGTGTGTTTGCCAGAGATATCAATTTTCAAGATTGCCCCCTAAACAGATTTATTCGAATTAACTCTATGTAACGAACCCGATTCTAGCCAACTGACTTTAACCAAACCGACTTTCACTCATACTAGATAAAGACATAGAGAGCGCCAGTTTAATTTCAAGACTGATAAGCCTCAATTGAGCTTGTTTTTTCCGATGCACAGATAGCGCTAATTTAAGCCCTCAATAGCAGAGGTAAACGCCTCATTTTCAGCCGGGTTAATTATTGAGCTTATGTGAAAATCCCCTTTGAAAATAAAAAGAAAATTAAATTGCTGTAGCTTTTGACAACGTGGTTATAGCGACTACATTTTATATATCTCAATACCCTCACATAATGGATGGATAACCTATGAAAGCATACAAAGTTTCCTTGATAGCTGGAGTCTGCATTGGCATTTTAAGTAGTACAGCGATGGCAAAAACGAATCCAGCAGATAATGCTCAGTACGAGAAGCGCTTTCCTAAGCAATATCAAAGCTGGCAAAAAACAGCTGAAAGCAAAGAGGTTTCCAATGCATTAGCCGCTGATCCTAACTTAGTTATTCTGTGGGCGGGTTATGGGTTTTCTAAAGATTATAACGCCCCTAGAGGGCATCAGTATGCAATTACCGATGTGAGAACCACACTACGAACTGGCGCACCGATGAAAGCGGATGAAGGCCCTATGCCGATGGCTTGTTGGAGTTGTAAGAGCCCTGATGTCCCGCGTGTTATCGAAGAACAAGGTGAGGGAGAGTACTTCAAGGGCAAGTGGGCTAAAGGTGGCCCTGAAATCGATAATGTCATTGGTTGTGCAGATTGTCATAAGCCTGGAACACCTAAGTTAAGGGTCGCACGGCCATTTGCTGAGCGTGCCTTTGCGGCAATTGGTACACCATTTGATAAGGCTGAAAAAAGCGAGAAGCAAAATATGGTGTGCGGCCAGTGTCACGTGGAGTATTACTTTGAAAAAACAGCCGAGCATCCAAATTGGGTTAAGTTCCCTTGGGACGATGGCACCTCAGTAGAAGAGATGGAAGCATACTATGACAAGTTGAAGTTCAAAGATTGGACCCATCAACTATCAAAAGCGCCTATGTTAAAAGCCCAGCACCCTGGGTATGAGACTACCGCTCTGGGTATGCACGGTGAGATGGGAATATCATGTACAGATTGTCATATGCCGCGTGTAACCAATGCTGAAGGTAAAGAATACACAGACCATAATGTAGGTAATCCATTTGATAAATTTGAATTTACCTGTGCAACCTGTCACGAACAAACCAAAGACCAGTTGCAAGGGCTAGTACAGGCAAATAAAGATAAGGTTAATACCCTAAAGCTTAAGGCTGAGGCCGAGTTAGTGAAAGCTCACTTTGAGGCCGATGCCGCTTGGAAGGCGGGAGCAACAGAGCAGCAAATGACTACGGCGTTAACGGACATTCGTCATGCTCAATGGCGTTGGGATTTTGCCATTGCATCTCACGGTATCGCTGCTCACGCGCCGGAAGAGGGACTGCGTATTTTAGAGACGTCATTAACTAAAACCGCTGATGCCCGCGCTAAGCTTGCTAAAGTATTGGCAGCTCAAGGTGTTAAAACGGCTGTCGCAATTCCAGATATCTCCACAGAAGCGAAAGCGCAGGCACTTTTAGGCATGGATATGGAAAAAATGAATGCAGATAAAGCAATCTTTATCGAGAAAGTGGTACCTAAGTGGGAAGCTGAATATAAGGCGACCAACGGCGGTGAGTAGACGTTAACGGTTGTGACTTTAATAAAATCCGAGAAGTTGGCTTCTCGGATTTTTTTATCTCACGTTTATCCTTAATTTTTATAACTGCTATCCATGCGCCCACAGAGGAGAAGAGTGTGTATAATGGCCTAGTTTGAATCGTTAGCAATCTGTGTTTACCATCTCAGTAGTCTTAGTATCAAAATCGTAAAAAATATAGCAATTCATCGATTGATCGTCAGTGATCCCTTTTGGGTATAAGTAAAATCCCCCAGCCCACCAAACCTGATCAAAGTTATTATCTAAGTCCAACATGGCATTGATTTGTTCAGACTCTGTGCCGCGGCGAAATAGATCGATATGGGGAAATCCCTGTATTGGATCGACACAGATTTGCACATTATTGATCTCTACAGACTTAAAAGATTCTAATCGACTATTATTTGACTCGCAGTCTTTATCTGAAGCAAAACCCTTGGCCCGAACAAGACTGATTGCACTCTTAACTGAAGCATAAGTTTGCCGCATCACGGCATCATGAGATTCATCTTCAAAGGAGATAAATTTGGGGATAGCAATAACACTGATAATGCCAAGAATGATAATGGCAACAACTAATTCAACTAGGGTAAATCCTTCAGCTTTAGTTTTCATCTTGTTCGGTTCTCGATAAATTTGGGCAATACGAACTATGAAAGCAAATTGAGTTAATCCCCTCGCTTTGGTGGGGAGCTATTGCATAAGTATAGGAATAGCTTCCGATTCCGCAGAAGGTTGATGCTAATTTATTTTTAGATTTACCGAACGATGCGCTACAATTTGTTTACATTTATGACGTTGCAGGATGCACTTATGAAACAGAGATACAGATTCATCGTATACAGCCTACTATTATCGAGCGCTTCAATTTATGCCGAAGAGCATGACCTTTCGATTAAAGATGTGGGTGGAAAGCCTGCGACACCGCAAACTCAGGCTGCAAATCGAGCCTATGCCGAGACCTTAAACTTCACCGATGTTCGAGCCTTTGAGAATAATGATAAGGGGCTCGTTGCTGAGTTTGACCAAAAAACCGGTGACATCATTCGTAATAGTTTTAAGTTTATCGATGAAAACTCTGCAGATAGTGCGCCAGCAACAGTCAATCCATCGCTTTGGAGACAGGCGGTTTTGAATCAGAAGGCCGAAGGCCTTTATGAGGTGTTACCCGGGAAAATATATCAGATCCGTGGGGCAGATCTTGCCTCACTTTCCTTTATTCGCGGGAAAACAGGTTGGATAGTTTATGATGTGTTAACCACTAAGGAGGCTGCGGCGCAGTCTTTGAAGTTCTTTCAAGAGAATGTGCCTCAAGACGGTGATCTCCCGGTTGTTGCGATGCTCTACTCCCACTCTCATGCCGACCATTTTGGCGGTGCCCGCGCTATCCAGGAGGCCTTTCCTGATGTGAAGGTCTATGGATCAAAAAATATCACCAAGGAAACGGTCGATGAAAATGTCCTTGCTGGGAATGCCATGTCACGTCGTGCAGCCTATCAATATGGCGCCACACTGGGACGTAATGAGCACGGCATCGTCGATGCGGCTTTAGCTAAAGGTTTATCCTCGGGCCAAATTACCTATGTTACGCCCGATTATGAGCTTAACCTAAAGGCCGATGTGGAGGAGTTAACCATCGATGGCTTAGAGATGGTTTTCCTCGATGCATCGGGAACCGAAGCACCATCAGAAATGGTGACTTACATACCTTCAATGAAAGCCTTGTGGACTGGTGAGGTTACCTATCAAGGTATGCATAATATTTACACCTTACGAGGTGCTAAAGTTCGTGACGCCTTAAAGTGGTCAAAGAAAATCAACCAAATGCTCAATATGTGGGGAGGTGAGGTCGAGGTACTGTTTGCGTCGCATTCGGCACCTATCTGGTCAACAAAGGAGATCGTAGATTATCTAAAAATGCAGCGAGATGCTTATGGCTTTACTCATAATCAAACTTTGAGACTCGCCAATAATGGCTACGTTCTGCAAGATCTGGGTGACAAAATATATGAAGTGATGCCTGAGAGTATTCAAAAAGCATGGCATACCAATGGTTACCACGGTACCTACTCACATAATGCCCGCGCCGTTTACAATATGTATTTGGGCTATTTTGATATGAATCCTGCCAACTTAAACCCGCTACCGATTAAAGCCGAGTCTGCCAAGTTTGTAGAATATATGGGCGGCGCGAAGGCTATTTTAAATAAAGCGAAAAAAGATTTTTCCGATGGTGATTATCGCTTTGTCGCTACGGTTTTAAATAAAGTCGTGCAGGCCGAGCCTAATAACACAGAGGCAAGAGCGATGCTGGCAGATGCCTATGAACAAATGGGTTATCAAGCGGAAGGGGCGGGATGGCGCAATATTTATCTCACTGGCGCACAAGAGTTACGTCTGGGTAAGGTCAGCCCTGGAGCCCCTAAAACGGCCTCAGCTGATATCCTATCTGAAATGGACCCTGGGATGTTACTCGATTATATTGCAGTCCAAGTAGATTCGTTAAAGGCTCAACATACGCCATTTACGATGAATATTATCGTTGACGGTGAAGTCTATTTTGTTGAAATGTCTAATGGCAACTTAAGTAATATTAAAGTCGAGCAGGCTAAAAAGGATGCCGATGCAACAATCACCTTGGATGACGATGGCTTTACAAAAATATTGTTGGGTCAAGCCCGTCTGTCAGATCTGATTGCATCGAAGGACGCGACTCTTGAAGGCGATGATACGGTGTTGAGTAAGTTGGTTAGTACCTTAGTTAAGTTCGATGAAAAGTTTGAGATCGTGCCGTTTAGCGACAAAACAGTAGATTCAAATTTATATCAGTAATTGAAAACCTTGAGTTAACGATACTTTTCAACAAGGAGCGTTTTTAATTCTCTAGCAAGCCTCAAATATTGCTGTCGTCAAGCCGTACCAGTATTTGAGGTGAGCGTTTTCTACTGAGTCTGCCGTATAACGGCTGAAGTGAGGTGGAACAGAGATAACTGGCGCAGAGAGTGCAGTAGGATAGATGGAGCGTATTTTCTTAGCCGTTCTGGACTTTGGCTTGATACTTGTTGATAAAATCTAAAAGAATCATTTCCCCTGATATTCCAACTTTCTCAGCTTTGAAGCATTCGTATATGGCCGTCTCATGCTCGGCGATTAATCGGAAACTGTCGGTTTCTATTCTGGCTTCATCAGCCCAGTCACGATATTTCTTCTCGTAAGGTTCAACCCAGTTGACTAGGGTATCGACTAGCTCTGCCCATGGTAGATGGCACCATTTCTGGGCATCACTGTTGCCCTTGTTGATCATTGCACCGTTATTACAATCGTACTCAAATTGATGCTCAGCTAATGTATTTTCGAGGAGGTTAGCGGTTAGCGTCTCAACTTGAATTAAGGTTTTCCACAATGTTTTTGAGGATGCTTTGAACTGATAGTTGTTGTCTAAATAGCTGAAAAAAGAGATGCCATAAATTTCGCCATCGTAAGCATTTTGGATGCGCTCTATCATAAGTTAGGTTTCTTCAGCTTCTTAGTGGGTATGATAGTAAATGTTTAAGCTTAGGGATAAAAGCGCTTTTTATGGGCTTAGTGGACAATGATGAGTAGGTAATAATGAGTGGGTAATGATGAATGGCTTAAACTCAAGAGCGACTCCATCATGTGAGTCACCTTTACCCGTGTTGTCGCTGCTTTATAACAATAAAAAACGCAGCTTTTATTAAGCTGCGTTTTATTTACTCGCTCTATCAAATTGCACTTTAGGCTTGTTTTATCGGCTCGCTTTATCGAACGGCTTGTCGTTAAAAGCTCATCTCTGGCACATATTCTGGCACCACAAGCCTACCGGCTATTAATTGGCCTGTTAACTACAATGTAATTAGACGCTTAAAGTATTAATCAGTATAGATTTTTAAATTATCAGGTAAACTTTCTAATCCATTCTTATCTAACAGTTGGCACTCTTTAATCTCTAAAGTTCGGAGTTTTTGTAAATTCATTATTGCCGTCAAGTCAGTAACATTAGTATTGTTAATGCAAAGGCTCGTAAGCTCTATTAAGTTTGTCAAAGGCTTTAAGTCAGAAATAATCGTATTATTGAGCCAAAGCACACCGAGTTTTTTTAATCTTGCAATTGGGCCTAGCTCTGCAATTTCAGTCCCGTCTAAATCTAGGTACTCTAGTTGTGTCAAATTACTGAGTGGACTAAGGTCTGAAACTAACGTATAGCTAGCGAAAAGAGAATCTAATTCTACTAGTTTAGCTAATGGAGTTAAGTCCTTCACTGAAGTTTGCCCAAAATCCAAATATTTTAATCTTGTCATTCCTTCCAAAACCGCCAAGTCGGAAACTCCTGAATTTTTAAGTGTTAAGTTTTCAATATTTTTTAACCTTTCCAAAGGAGCCAAGTCTGTAACATTAGTATTGTTCAAATAGAGTGATCGCAATTTTAATAATTTAGCTATGGGCTCCAAATCTACCAGAGGAGTGTTTGAAATCGCTAGAAGTCGAAGATTTTTTAAATTTGCTAATGGCGAAAAATCAGACACATGAATGTTAGTTAGCTCTAAAATCCCTAAGTGTTTTAAACATGCTAGTGGGCGTAAGCTATTAATCAGAATGTTGTTCAATTTTAATTGAAATAATTCTGGAAAGAGCTTCAATGGCCGTAGGTCTGCAGATTTCTCACCAGTTAAATCCAGAGTAATTAAATTTTGTTTATCATACAGTTTGATAGCAGTATCGACTGCTCTACGACTAAAGCTGTCATGATTGTTGAAGTCTTTGCTAAGTTCTGGCCACAATGTAGAGATGGAAGTTGATCCATGATTAGAGTCAAGGTTGAGGTTAAATAACCATAAGTTAGAGAGCTGTTCTTGACGGTAGTTTGGAGGTAGTTTTACTGCTGGATTAAGTATTATTTTACTTAATAGGTGAACAGCATAATCTTGTTTTTCTCGATAAGTTACACCTGTATAACCTAATTTTTGAGTAAGCTTGTCAACAGGACCAAATAATTGATCCAAAAAACGAGTGTGTTGTTGGCGGTTATTACCATTGTGTGAAAAGTCTTCAAATACTAACTGCCAGCATTCAAACCAGCTTTGAGTATCGCAGCTTTGTGTTAATGAATTCACCAGCTTGTCATTTATACTCAGTTGCGACCACTGTTGGCTAATGAAGTGTGCTGCAAAGTATTCTTGAAATGATAAATGGCTGAATGCAAATAGGGTTTCATTGTCGTGCTCGGCATCTTGTCCTCTGTCAATCAAAAATCCAGTGCGGCGCTTGATGTAATCAATCAGTTTTTCGGCGGTGTATTGGCACTTATTTTTGTCTTCATAGACTTCTTCTAGTTCACGTGAAAAGAAGGTCAATAGCTGAGACTCTGTTAGGCTAGTACTGCGGGAAGCCTGAGTTTCAAATAGCAGGTCTTCAATTTGAGAAGTACTATCAGCATTACTCAGTAATACAGCAAGCTTACCTAATTGCATTGCATAGGCTAATTTAGCAAGCCAGTTGCGAATATCTGTATAATCGAAGTCTTCACTGTCAATAAAGTTATTATCGATGCCTCTTGCTCTGTCCATGCTGACCAAGTAGGTTTCGATGATCTTTTGATACAGCTCAGCACGACCATTCGGAAGACGGCCTCGACGGTGCTGAATAAAGCAAATCATGTTCAGTAATACAGGAGTTCGGGACAAGTTGTTGAGTGAATTATTATCGCTGAAAGCAGCTTGTAGATCCTCGAGAAATCTAGCTTGATCGTCGTTGTTTTTTACATAAATACGGCACCATTTCTGACTGAATTGCAGTCGTTGCTCGTTATTAAGCGGTTGAATGAAATAGGTTGAAAAATCATGTAGTTGTGACGAATGGTCTTTATGAAAGTACAAATCTGAACAGGCCGTATTATCTTTATAAGTACTGTTTAATTCACTTGGCTCATTCGTTAGTTTGATTTCTATTTTTTTCTTAGCATGTTCTTCATCTGGCCAAAGCAGAGCGGCATCAAAGCCTACTACTCTAGCTGTCATAATACATTTTATGGAAGGAAATCGGTTAAATAGCGTTGCAAGCGAACGTCCTAAATTTTGGATCTCTGTGTTACCGATTTCATCAAGTCCATCGACTAAAAGCAAAACTTGACCATTATCCATAGCTTGGGTCAATAGTTCTAGTTTTAGTAACTCACCTAAGGAGCCAAGATAGTGCTTAAGGTTGGCTATAAATTGCTCTGAATCGCATGCTGTCGCTAGGTAAGATTTAAAGTCTCTGACGCGCAATAATATCGGTAGTAACGGCCCTATGGACTGCTTGACATAATTGCTTCTATGATGAGCTAGACTAATCGCTAACCAATGCAGATAAGTTGTTTTACCGATCCCTGGATCACCTAATATGAACTGTCGAGGTCTACTGGCTAACAGTTTAGCCACACTGATATTATTCTTTATCTGTAATGCTTGCTGCTCTGTATCGTAGTTCTCGGCACTTGTACCACTGGTGTTAAAGCTCGGTAGAATGAATAGGTCATCGATGAAGGCACTATCTTGTTCGATATCTGCATCATCATCGAGCAGCGCAAGACCTTGGTTATTTAAACAACCATAATGTTCTGCTAATTTTCGGCAGTAACGCTCAAAGCCTTGACGGTAGAGGTCTATGTAAATGGAGTCTTCTGTAGCTTTGTACTCTGGAAAGTACTTCATTCTGCTTGTCCTCGGCCCTCAGGGGGAATCGGTGAATTATAGAATTGAATGAGCTGATGTAAATAGTCCCCCCAAGCCGTTAATTTGTCATTTTTTTCCATTTCAATTAGTAGTTCTGCACAGCGGAACTCTGAGATTTTATTAGGGTGTACAAATATACCCTGTGCTTCGGTATTTTTGGTTGTTAAGCTTTGCAAAGCAGGGATGTCAGATTTTCCATTTTCAGCAAACTTAAATAAATCGTTAATCGCTTCAGGACATACACTTATCATTTCATACACTTCCCGGTAGCTGACATAAGTGCTTGCGAGGAAAAGTAATGACTGAGCATGATATTGGTCTTGCTCTTTGCTAGATGTCTTTCTGATAAAAGAAGCTAGGCGGTTGCATATCATCTTTAGACGACGTGGGTTTGCTGGCAGGTAGCTTTGTCGTTCAAGTTCAGTTTTAATCAATGCGATTATGTCTATATATTTTTGATGTTCATCCTGAAAAATTTTATTAAGACTTTTACTTATAAAATCAGCAATATGCTGCTGGCTAGCAATGGGGAGCCTATGCGCATCTTGGCAAAGCTTCTCAAGATATTCTGTTGCGTGATGGCAGGATTGATCTTGATTTTTTGCAGAATTGACAAGTTGTGCGTGATCGAGTTTAAAGCTTGATTCAAGCTGTTCAGGGTCGATAGCGATGACAAAAATACAGTTCTCCAGATTTAGGTGAACCTTGATACCTTCTAGAAGCTTTTTTGCCGTTTTTGCATCACAGCGGTCGAGATCGTCAATGAAAATAATACATTTTCTGTCGATCTCATTAAATTTTACTTTGTTTGTAAGCATATGGTCGATAGCAGTGCTGAGAGCATTATTGATTTGATCGGTAGACAATTGACTCAGTAGATTATCTTTTTCATATTTTTCGCCAATTTTTTGAATTTTATCTAAGCCAGAAACAGTACCTGCGCTGAGTGTTTTTATCACACCGTCGAATATACTGAGACCTGCGACAGTACTGACATTAAGAATTTTTCCGGTTTGGTCAAAAAGCTTTCTTTTTTGGCTGAAGGACTGACGCATGGTATGCATAAGAGCAATAATGGGCTGAGATTCATGTTGATAGCGCCATGCTTCAAACCACACACCTTGATAGTTTTTGTTAATAGTATCTTTCTTACCATCAGTTGACTTATTGAAAATAGGCGGGTGTTCACCTAGTAGGCTTGTATATATCTGGGCTAATACGCTAGTTTTTCCACTGCCCCAATATCCAGTAACTGCAATGGTTTTTGGAGCTTGGCTGTGGCGTATATCCTCAACGATACTTTCGACGAAAGTTGTGTAGAGGTCTAAGTCGTCAATTAAGACCGGAGAGTCATTTAAACTTTTATAAGCCATGTGGTATCCGTATCGGGCGATGTGATTTAGCCGTGTAAGTGGTGATATATTACGGCTTTTTTAGTTTACTTTCTATTGCCTTATTATCAATTTAGGGGAATCTGTTTTTGATAGACTCCAAAGTCGCAATACTAAGTTTTTGGGATAAGACATTCGAAAATTATATGGTGCAAGCGACCATCGGAAAAAGGGACTTTTTCGTTAAGTCCCCATGGATGGGTTAATGGCGAGTCGCCTGAACTATAAAATTTTAAAGATGAGGAAGATATAGGCTCGCGTACAAAAAGCCCAGATAATGCTTCTGGGATATCAAAAGATTTAAATCAAATATGTACAGTATCTTTAAAGGATTAAAAGCTCATCTCTGGCACATATTCTGGCACCACAAGCCTACCAGCCGTTTTAGAGACAATCTCCTCTACCGATACGCCGGGTGCACGCTCTAGTAGATGAAAGGCGCCATCTTTGATTTCTAGAAAGGCTAAGTCAGTCAATACCCGCTTGATACAGCCATAGCCAGTTAATGGCAGCTCGCACTTAGGCAATAGTTTAGAATTACCTTTCTTATCGGCGTGCATCATGGTGACGATGATATTGTCAGCGCCAGCCACCAAGTCCATTGCGCCGCCCATGCCTTTAATCAGCTTAGCGGGGATCATCCATGAAGCGATAGAGCCTTGCTCGTCCACTTCAAATGCGCCCAATACAGTGAGATCCACATGACCGCCACGGATCATGGCAAAGCTCTCGCTTGATGAGAAAAATGATGCGCCATCGACCGCGGTAACCGTTTGTTTACCGGCGTTAATTAGGTCGGCGTCGATGGTCTCTTCGGTGGGGAACTCGCCCATGCCCAGTAAACCATTTTCTGACTGCAACATGACATCAATGCCTTCAGGGATATAGTTGGCCACTAAGGTTGGAATACCGATACCTAAGTTGACGTAAAAGCCATCTTGGAGCTCTTGAGCGACACGTTGTGCCAGTTGTTCTCTTGATAATGCCATCGTGCTGCCTCCTTAAGCTTTGTCTGTTGCAGTGGTTGGTTTAACTGTGCGTTGCTCGATACGTTTCTCGAACTTGCCTTGAATCACACGGTTAACGTAAATGCCTGGTGTGTGAATATGGTCAGGATCCAGCTCTCCAGGCTGGACGATATGCTCAGCTTCTACCACGGTGATTTTACCTGCGGTTGCCATCATAGGGTTGAAGTTAGCTGCAGTCTTACGGAACACCAAGTTACCCATGGTGTCGGCTTTCCATGCACGAATCAGTGCAAAGTCTGCTTTGAGTGCAGGTTCTAATACATAGTGACGACCATCAATTTCACGGGTTTCCTTGTCTTCCGCTACTGGCGTGCCGTAACCCGTTGCGGTAAAGAACGCGGGGATACCTGCACCACCGGCGCGAATTTTCTCGGCCAAGGTGCCTTGCGGGGTCAAGATAACGTTAAGCTCACCGGATAACATTTGCTGTTCAAAGGTGGCGTTTTCACCTACGTACGAGGCGATCATGGTATCGATTTGACGGCTCTTTAATAACAGGCCTAAACCAAAGTCATCGACGCCGGCATTATTCGAGATTGCGGTTAACCCCGTGACACCAGTTTTGACCATCTGCGCAATTAAGCCTTCAGGTATACCACATAAACCGAAACCACCGACCATGACGGTCATATCATTACTTAGGCCTGCGAGTGCCTCATCGTAACTTGTGACGACCTTATTTAGTCCTGCCATTATTGTTATCTCCTTATTCCTATATTTAGGAGTGAGTTAAGCCTGTTCTAATCAGTTAGAAGCTAAACGCAGACCTAAGGGGGATCACATCTGCGTTTACAGGCTTATGTTTTGTCCATTGTTAAATCATGCTAGAACCTAGAACCTAGAACCTAGAACCTAGAACCTAGAACCTAGAACCTTCTTTTATTCGCTGAGGGCTCTTTATTCGCTGAGGGCTCTAGCTACTTTAGAGCCCGACTGGCGGCCGAGTGCGTGGCTTATCTTATTGCCTGCATTAACGAGTTTAGTTAAGTCGATACCCGTTTCGATGCCAAGCCCGTGTAACATATAAACTAAGTCTTCGGTGGCTAAGTTACCGGATGCGCCTTTGGCGTAGGGGCAACCGCCAAGGCCTGCGACCGATGAGTCAATTACGCTGACACCAGTTTCTAAGCAGGCCAGAATGTTGACCAGTGCTTGGCCATAGGTATCGTGAAAATGCAGTGCCAGTTTGTCTTTTGGCACCACTTCTGCTACCGCTTCAACCATTCTACGGGCATTAAGTGGCGTGCCAACGCCTATGGTGTCGCCAAGGGAGATCTCATAACAGCCCATTTTGTAAAGTAATTCAGACACCCGAGCCACTTCACTAACGGCTATCTCCCCCTCATAAGGGCAGCCTAAAGTACAAGATACATAACCTCTAACCGGGACATTCTTGGCCTTAGCTAGCTCCATTACTGGGATAAAGCGCTCAATCGATTCCTCTATCGAGCAGTTGATATTCTTCAGGCTAAAGCTTTCTGAGGCGGCACCAAAAATGGCGACTTCATCGGCGCCAGCGTCAAGTGCGAGTTCCAAACCTTTTAAATTTGGAGTGAGCGCACTGTAGGTTACGCCCTTGTGACGAGTGATCCCCGCGAGCACATCAGCTGAATCTGCCATTTGTGGCACCCATTTAGGTGACACAAAGCTGGCGGCTTCAATTCGCTTAACTCCCGCCGCCGCTAAGTCCTCTATCAAGACTATTTTATCTTGGGTCGTGACCGGTTTTTCGTTCTGTAGACCATCACGGGCGCCGACTTCAAAGATACTGACTTGTTGTGGGTAAGAGATTGCCATTTATGCGCTTTCCTCCGCAGCCACAGTTGCTGTTGGCTCAACTTCAGCTTCAACTTCAGCCTCAACCTCGGCTAACAGCTCGCCATCACTAACGAGTTCGCCGGGTTTGAAGAAGAATGCACTGACAACACCGTCAAAGGGGGACTCTATGGTGTATTCCATTTTCATCGCTTCCATCACCATAATGCCTTGGCCCGCTTTTACCACATCGCCAACGCTGACAAGTTGAGTGACGATAGTGCCGTTCATTGGTGCTTTGAGCTTATCTTCAAGATTGTCTTGCTCTTCAATCACTTCTGATTCTAGGGCGCGATAGTGGTAGCTTTTTGAGTTGATAAACAGGGTAAAGTCATCGCCGACTTGGCTAACTGGGAGCTTGATTTTATGGCCGTTAGCTTTACTGGCTTGCTCAGTTTGGCTATCGCTCAGCTTGTGTTGAACAATTTCAGCATGCAGGATCTCGTCAATTAGCTCGCCAGAAAGGGTGAGTAAGTTTTCACTCAGCTGCAGCTGATATTGTGGCTTTCCAGCGACTTGCGTCTCGATTAGCTCAAGGTGATTAATCTCATGATTATCATCGAGTAACGCCACTTGATGTTGGCTAGCACTGTTGAGCCTAAAGCCGCTCACTTCGCCCCAAGGTGAGTAGGGATCATGGCTGGTCAATGTGTCGTTTTTAGCTTGTTGTTTACGGGCACATAGCTGGTACAGCGCGGCTAAGGCTAAAGCGGTTTTGCACTCATCTGATTGGTCATCACTGAGGCCTTGTTGAATTAGCGCATCACCATAACGCTCAATAAAATCGGTGCTAAAGTTGGCATCCTTAAAAGCAGGGTGCTTAGCAATATTAGCGAGGAACTCGATATTATGTTTAAGGCCACTGATCTGATAATCCTCTAATGCATGCACTAAGCGTTGCAGTGCTCGAGGGCGTGATTCATCCCAAGTGATAAGCTTTGAGATCATCGGGTCGTAAAAATTACTGATCACGTCATTTTCACGTACGCCTGAGTCGATACGTACAAATTGGCTCTGCGTGGGTTCGCGTAAAAAATCGAGCTTACCACTGGCGGGCAGAAAATCATTGTGCGGATCTTCAGCATAAATTCGTACTTCAAAAGCATGACCTTTAATCGTCACTTCATCCTGTTTAAGGGGTAACGGACTGCCACTGGCAACCATCAGTTGCCATTTGACTAAGTCTTGGCCCGTGACTAACTCTGTGACCGGGTGCTCTACCTGCAGACGAGTGTTCATCTCCATAAAGTAGAAGCTGTCATCGGTATCAAGCAAAAACTCAACTGTCCCCGCGCCTTCATAGTTAATCGCTTTAGCTGCGGCAACGGCGGCTTCGCCCATCTTGACTCTAAGTGCATCGCTAAGTCCTGGTGCAGGCGCTTCCTCAACCACCTTTTGATGACGGCGTTGAATTGAGCAGTCCCTGTCAGAGAGATAGATGCAGTTGCCATGGCTATCGGCAAAGACTTGGACCTCAACATGACGAGGTTGACGCAGGTAGCGCTCCATTAACAACTTATCGTTACCAAATGAGCTAATGGCTTCACGTCTGGCTGAATTAATTGCATCGAGCACTTCGCTGCTATTTTCAACGATGCGCATGCCTTTACCACCGCCACCAAAGGCGGCCTTAATCAGCAGAGGAAAGCCCATCTTGTTGGCTTCACTGACAAGTAAATTATCGTCTTGAGCATCACCATGATAGCCCGGCACTAGTGGTACATGAGCCGCGCCCATGATCTCTTTGGCGGCACTCTTGCTGCCCATCGAATCAATTGCAGCGGCGCTTGGGCCAACGAAGGCAATATTGGCCTGCTCGCATTTGAGGGCAAAATCGGCATTTTCCGATAGGAAACCATAACCCGGGTGTATCGCCTGAGCGCCAGATTGTTTGGCGATCTCGATAATCAAATCGCCCTTAAGGTAGGAGTCGGCAGGCGCGCTGCCACCTAAATAAAATGCCTCATCGGCCATGGCGACATGGCGAGCATCGATATCGGCATCGGAATATAGAGCAACGGTACGAACGCCCATGGCCTTGGCAGTGTTGATGATGCGGCAGGCGATTTCACCGCGATTGGCAATTAGCAATTTAGTAAACATGTTATTTGGCTCCTTGCCCGCTGGCGTCATTATTATTTTTGTTAGTACGAGAGTGACTCGTTCTGGGCCATTGTGGGCTGCGTTTTTCGAAGAAGGCGTTGAGACCCTCTTGGCCTTCATCTGATACGCGAATACGCGCGATGCGCTCGCTGGTATAGTCCAAGGTGCTTTGGTCTATTACGCCACCTTCGAGCGAGGACAGTAAGGTTTTAACCCAAGCCATTCCCTGTGGGCTGTTGCTGAGCAGCGCATCTATGATTGGCTGAGCCGCAGCCTCTAGATCGTCATGTACCTCGTGGACTATCTGTAGTTGCAGCGCCTTTTGAACATCGAAGCGTTCAGCGGTCAGCATGTAGCGGCGAGCCGCTCGCTGCCCCATAGCGCGAGTGACATAAGGACTAATAACGGCAGGAATAAGCCCGAGTTTGACTTCACTTAAACAAAAGCTGGCGCGCTGATTAGCGATGGCGATATCACTACAGCAGATAAGCCCGAGTGCGCCGCCAAATGCCGCCCCTTGCACCAAGGCAATGGTTGGTTTTGAGAATTTATCCAGCATTGACATCAGCTTAGCAAGCTCGTTGGCATCACTCAGGTTTTGCTCAAAGTCCATCTTGGCTTGCTTGCGCATCCAGTTAAGATCGGCGCCAGCGCTGAAGTTTTTACCGTTGGCTTTTAGTACTAACACTTGGCACTGAATATTGGCACTGAAATGTTCCAGCACCTTAATCATCTCGCTTATCATCACTTCATCGAAGGCGTTGTGCTTGTCGGCTCGGTCCAGCACCATCTGGGCTACGCCGCCATCGAGTGTACAACTCACGTATTGTAATTGTTGAGATAGCTGTTCTATCTCGGTTGTGGCTGAATTATTCATTGTTGTCGATCCATTGTGTTATCTAAGTCGATGTTCCATTTTTAATGCCTTTAGGCATCACATTCGGAATACACCAAACTTAGTCTCTTCAATCGGGGCGTTCAGCGCGGCAGATAGCGCTAAACCAACAACGTCACGAGTTTGAGCCGGATCGATAATGCCGTCATCCCATAACCGGGCGCTGGCGTGGTAGGGGTGTCCCTCCTGCTCATACTTATCGACAATCGGCTGACGGAAATCCTGCTCCTCATCCGCTGACCACTCTATGCCTTTGCGAGCTAAGCCATCGCGCTTAACTGTCGCCAATACACCAGCAGCTTGCTCTCCGCCCATCACAGAAATGCGGGCATTGGGCCACATCCACATCATAGTGGGCTCGAATGCGCGGCCGCACATACCATAGTTACCTGCGCCATAACTGCCGCCAATAATCACGGTGAACTTAGGTACATTGGCACAAGAAACAGCCGTTACCATCTTAGCGCCGTGTTTGGCTATGCCTTCATGTTCGTACTTTTTACCAACCATAAAGCCGGTGATATTTTGTAGGAACAGTAGTGGGATTTTGCGTTGGCAGCACAGCTCGATGAAGTGAGCGCCTTTTTGCGCCGATTCAGAGAACAAAATACCATTGTTGGCCACAATCCCAACGGGATAGCCATGAATACGGGCAAAGCCACACACCAAGGTGTTACCGTAGTTAGCTTTAAACTCATCGAAATCAGAGTCATCGACTAGGCGGGCAATCACCTCTTTCACATCGAACGGTTTTTTAAGGTCGGTGCCCACAATGCCGTAAAGCTCGTTGATATCAAATTTTGGTGGTTTTACAGGGCTAAGTTGAGCGCGAATCTCTTTTTGGTGATTAAGGCGTGTCACGGCTTTGCGGGCAAGCTCTAGTGCGTGCTCATCATTTTGCGCCATATGATCGGCTACGCCGGAAATTTTGGTGTGCACCTCGGCGCCGCCGAGCTCCTCAGCTGTGACCTCTTCACCGGTTGCAGCTTTGACCAATGGCGGACCCGCTAAGAAGATGGTGCCTTGCTCTTTTACGATAATCGACTCATCGGCCATCGCTGGTACATACGCGCCACCTGCGGTGCAAAGCCCCATTACTACGGCAATCTGTGGGATACCTTTGGCAGACATCTGCGCCTGGTTATAGAAGATGCGACCAAAATGATCTCTATCGGGGAAGACTTCATCTTGGCGAGGTAGGTTTGCGCCGCCAGAGTCCACCAAATAGATACAGGGCAGGTGGCAACGGCTGGCAATATCTTGAGCGCGTAGATGCTTTTTAACGGTAACCGGGTAGTAGGTACCGCCTTTTACCGTGGCATCGTTAGCGATAATCATGCATTCGACGCCACTGACACGACCAATGCCGGCGATAACACCTGCTGCGGGTACTACATCTTCATACAACTCGAAGGCGGCAAACTGTGAAATTTCAAGAAAAGGTGAGCCGGGATCAAGTAGCTTTTCGACACGCTGGCGTGGCAGCAACTTGCCCCTTGAAAGATGACGGTTACGAGCAACTTCTCCGCCGCCTTGTTCAATCTGATGTAATTTTAATTTTAAGTCTTGAACCACGGTAGCCATGTCATCAAATTTAGCTTTAAACTCATCGCTACGTGCATTAATACGGCTGCTTAGTTGCGTCACAATTTCAATCCTTTTGAAGCGGTCAGAGTGAGGCGGCTAATGGCGGGCCGCCTTTATGCATTGCTTATAACCCTGAGAGACGGGTATAGGCTTTACTTTGATTCGTTAAACAGCTCGCGGCCAATCAGCATGCGGCGAATTTCAGATGTGCCAGCACCAATTTCATAGAGTTTGGCATCACGCAGTAGTCGGCCTGTGGCGTATTCGTTGACATAACCGTTACCGCCAAGAAGTTGAATCGCATCGAGAGCCATCTTGGTGGCAAGTTCAGCTGAATAGAGGATGGCGCCGGCTGCATCTTTACGGGTGGTTTCCCCACGGTCACAAGATTTAGCCACGTTGTAGATATAAGATTTAGCAGCGTTCATGCCAGTATACATGTCAGCAAGCTTGCCCTGTACGAGCTGGAATTGACCGATAGATTTACCAAACTGCTCACGCTCATGAATATAAGGGACGACGATATCCATACAGGCGGTCATGATCCCAAGTGGGCCACCTGAGAGCACGACACGCTCGTAATCTAGGCCACTCATCAACACCTTTACACCATTGTTGAGGCCGCCAAGAATGTTCTCTTCTGGTACTTCGCAATCTTCAAACACCAGCTCACAGGTGTTGGAGCCACGCATACCTAGCTTGTCGAGCTTCTGAGCTGTACTAAAGCCTTTAGAACCGCGCTCAACAATAAATGCAGTAATGCCGTGGGCACCCTTATCGAGATCGGTTTTGGCGTAAATCACATAGGTGTGAGCGTCAGGCCCGTTGGTGATCCACATCTTGTTGCCGTTGAGTATGTATCTGTCGCCCTCTTTACGAGCGTGCAACTTCATCGATACCACATCTGAGCCCGCATTAGGCTCACTCATGGCAAGTGCGCCAATGTGCTCGCCACTGATAAGCTTTGGTAAGTATTTGGCTTTTTGCTCACTGTTACCGTTGCGGTTGATTTGGTTAACACACAGATTAGAGTGGGCGCCATAACTTAGACCTATGGACGCCGAAGCTCGTGAGATCTCCTCCATGGCGACCACATGGGCAAGGTAGCCCATATCGGCTCCACCATACTCCTCTGAAACCGTTACGCCCAGCAGCCCCATGTCACCAAGTACCGGCCAGAGTTCGTTGGGAAAGGCATTATCGAGATCGGTTTTTGCGGCGATAGGCGCGATTTCGTTGGCGGCGAAGCTTTGAACCGCATCGCGTAACATATCGACCTCTTCACCGAGGCCGAAGTTTAGAGAGCTGTAGAGTTGAGTCATCTGCTTGTGTCCTGTCAATTTTATTTGTATTCAAGTTCAGCGATCTTTGCCGTGATACTTGGGAAGTCCGTTTAATTATCTGTCTAAGTTCTACTTTTTAAATCAGTGCTTAACCTTATTGCTGGGGAGATGTTTTATTGTGCAGTGCTCTATTGTGCATTGTTGGCTAACGCATCGCGGCATTGCTGCTCCGCCGAGTTAAGCTCCATCAGCACGACCTTGATGTCATCCATCTGTTGCTGAAGCGATACCTTTTTCTCTTCGACTAGCTCAAGCATGGTGTGCAGTTGGCTACTACTGTTCTTATCGGCATCGTAAAGCTCGAATAAGCGCCTTGTTTCGGCCAGTGAAAAGCCTAAACGCTTGCCACGCAGAATAAGCTTGAGCCTGACTCTGTCTTTAAGGCTGTATATACGTGTTTGGCCACGGCGCTTAGGTTTTAAAAGCCCCTGGTCTTCATAGAAACGAATACTTCGAGTCGTGATATCAAACTCTTTAGAGAGATCACTGATTGAGTATGTCGTCTGTGGGAGTTGATTCTCTACCATCAAAAAACACCAAAATTGTTCACATTTACTGCACGATATATGAAGTTTACGTAAAGGTAAAGTTTGCAGCCCTCGCCGATAATGACTTTTATGTCAATCGCGCTTGCCACTAGGGCCAATTCAGCTAGGGCAATAAAGAGGCTTGCTCTATCTATATTCCTTTAAAACAATTAGTTAACTCATTTGGCTTCAGTGTTAGCTCTGCAGATTAATCACAGCTTGCTACCTATTCTAAGGTCTAATGGGGATTTTTTGTGCGCGGTAGCATAATGCGCTTAAGAAAGAAGTGAACAAAATATGCTCGTATTTAGGGCTGTTAGGCAGAGTTTTAGCAAATGGAGTCAGCATTGTGATCGATAAAAATAAGCAGCTACATGCCAAATCCATCGCTCAACCCGAAAGCTTTTGGGCCGAGGCGGCAAGCAAAATTGATTGGTGCTCGTCATGGGATAAGGTCTTAGATGACAGTGAAGCGCCTTTTTACCATTGGTTTAAAGGCGGCAAAATGAACACCTGTTATAACGCCGTAGACAGGCATGTTGAAGCCGGACGTGGCGATCAAATCGCTTTGCAATACGTTAGCCCCGTTACCGAGAGTGAGTACGGGATCTCCTATCGTGAGCTGCAAGCGCAAGTGAGTAGGCTCGCAGGCTACATGGACTCCGTCGGAGTAAAGAAAGGTGACAGGGTGGTGATCTATATGCCAATGGTGCCGGAAACAGCATTTGCTATGTTGGCCTGTGCGCGTATTGGCGCGATTCACTCTGTGGTATTTGGTGGTTTTGCGGCAAATGAGCTAGCCACCCGCATTAACGATGCTAAACCTAAGCTTGTGCTTTCCGCCTCTTGTGGCATCGAGCCTTCAGGCGTTATCGCTTACAAGCCTTTGCTCGATGATGCGCTTGAGCAAGCGACTCATAAGGTGGATCGCTGCTTAATATTAAACAGGAGTCAGTTAGAGGCTAAGTTACAGCCTGAACGTGATTATGACTGGCAGTCGGCAATGGCTACAGCGCCTAATATCGATTGCCTGCCCGTCGATGCTACCGATCCACTCTATGTGCTGTATACCTCGGGAACCACGGGTCAGCCTAAAGGGGTGGTGCGTGATAACGGCGGTCATGCGGTGGCACTCGCTTGGTCGATGAAGCATATCTATGACATTAATGCTGGAGATACATTTTGGGCGGCATCAGATGTTGGTTGGGTGGTGGGGCACTCCTATATCGTTTATGGCCCATTGCTGGTGGGTGCGACCAGTATTCTGTATGAAGGCAAGCCTGTTGGCACACCTGATCCCGGGGCATTTTGGCGCACCATTGCTAAATATAGGGTGAAGAGTTTCTTCACAGCCCCTACGGCCATACGTGCAATTAAGCGTGATGATCCCGATGGTGACTATTTACAGAATGTTGACCTCGCTTGCCTAAAGAACGTGTTCTTGGCTGGTGAGCGCTGCGATCCCGACACTTTGCACTGGGCTGAAGACAAGCTACAAAAGCCAGTTATCGATCACTGGTGGCAGACAGAAACGGGCTGGCCAGTGGCGGCTAATTTGATGGGATATGCTCCGGTTGTGGTCAAAGCGGGTTCGCCCGCTTTAGCGGTGCCCGGTTATCAAATTGATGTAGTCGATGTCATGGGAGATGAAGTCGAGCCTAACGAGTCCGGCAATGTGGTGATTAAATTGCCATTGCCACCGGGAACATTAACCACCCTTTGGCAAAATGAGCAGCGTTTTCAAGATAGCTACCTTTCTATGTATCCCGGGTATTACCTGACGGGTGATGCAGGCTATAAGGATGAAGATGGTTATCTTTATATTATGAGTCGCATCGATGACATTATTAATGTGGCGGGGCACAGACTCTCAACAGGTCGTTTTGAAGAGGTGCTCTGCCAACATGAGGCAGTTGCTGAAGCTGCGGTAATTGGCGTTAAAGACGTACTTAAGGGGCAAGTGCCTTTAGGGCTGGTGGTATTGAAGAAAGGCGCTAACTTAAGTGATGATGAACTTAACAGCGAGCTGATGAGCTTAGTACGTCAAGAGATAGGGCCGGTGGCATCTTTCAGGCTGGTAAGCGCGGTGCAGAAGCTGCCTAAAACACGAAGCGGCAAAATTTTGCGCGGTACCATGCGCAATATCGCCGACAATCAAAGCTACAAGGTGCCAGCAACCATCGAAGATCCTGCCACACTCGATATCGTACGTAACACCTTAACCCGTATGGGCTATGCCGATGCGCATGTTTGAAGAAGGTCCTAGGAAAAGCAGGTTCTAGGAACGAGGAAAGCTAAGACGATACAGGCAGGAAAAGCAAAGCTGAGACGGTATAAGCAGGAAAACCAAAGCCAGGTTCTAGGAAAAATAGGTCCTAGGGACGAGGGAAGCTGAGACGATACAAGCTGCAAAAGCAAAGGTAGAGATTTATGCCGTCAGGGGGAGCATGCTTGTTGAAGGGCTATTTCTATCAAAGAGCCATACCGATTGATATAACTGCAAGCGTAGAGAAAAAGCTGAAGCTTAGGTTTCAGCTTTTTTGTTTTTGAACTAAATTTATTGTTCATTATTAATAGCTAATTGTTAACTCATTTGGCTTTTTCTAGTAATTAAGTTACCAAAGTCTGTATAATCACTAACAAAATTAAACCTGTCATCCCAATAAGCAGCACCAGTTATTGTTGCCTATATAAAATAATAGACGGGTAATTCTCTGTGACCTACGGAAGAAATCTACATGAATAACCAATCAAATCTTTACGATATCGGCGTTATTGGCTTAGGTGTAATGGGTAAGAACCTTGCACTTAATATAGCCGACAATCAATATCGTGTAGCAGCATTCGATCTTGATGAACTCAAGGTACAAGACACTGTTCTGCAAGAAGAACTAGAACGTAAGCGATACTTAAAAAAGATAACTGAGCCACGAATAGAAGGCTGTAACAATTTTTCTGAAATGTTATCTAAATTAGAAAAACCGCGTGTATTACTTCTTTCTGTCCCCGCAGGTGCTCCCGTTGATGGGGTGTGTCAGTCGCTGATTGAAGCCGGGATCGACAGTGATGATATCGTGATTGATACTGGCAACAGTTTATGGACCGATACGGTTGAGCGCGAGCAGCGCTACGCTAATGATTTCCTTTTCTTTAGCTGCGCGGTCTCTGGTGGTGAAGTCGGTGCTCGTTTTGGTCCATCTTTGATGCCTAGTGGTAGCTTAAAAGCCTGGAATAGAATTGAACCAATCTGGCAAGCGATCGCAGCTAAAGTTGATGCTAAAACGGGTCTACCTATCGAACGTTTCGAGCCGGGCAACCCGGTGAAAGAGGGCGAGCCTTGCACCACCTATATTGGCCCAGCGGGTTCTGGCCATTA
Source organism: Shewanella schlegeliana (assembly GCF_016765635.1). Lineage (GTDB taxonomy): Bacteria > Pseudomonadota > Gammaproteobacteria > Enterobacterales > Shewanellaceae > Shewanella > Shewanella schlegeliana. The sequence continues at coordinate 385,780 of NZ_JAESVD010000004.1, read as the reverse complement.
CGTTAAGATGGTGCATAACGGTATCGAATATGCCGATATGCAACTTATCTGCGAGGCGTACCAGCTATTGACTCAAGGTTTAGGCTTAACGGCCAGTGAAGTCGGGGAGGTATTTGAACGCTGGAACAAAGGCAGTTTGAATAGTTACCTAATGGAGATCAGTGCCGATATCCTTAAACAGGCCGATCCATTAACGGGGGCGCCGTTAGTGGAGATGATTCTTGATAAGGCGGGGCAGAAGGGCACGGGTCTTTGGACGGCAGTAAGCAGTCTGCAAATAGGTTGTCCTGCTCCTACCATTGCTGAAGCGGTATATGCTAGAGCGCTCAGTACTCAAAAGACTCAGCGTCAGCAGCTAAGTCAGCGGTTATTAGGGCCGACTAAGAACCTAGTCAGTATCGATAAACAAGCTTTTATCGAACAGCTGGAAAGTGCACTCTATTGTGCCAAAGTGTCTTGTTACGCCCAAGGTTTTCAGCTCATGACGATGCAAGCTAAAGAGCAAGGCTGGCAGTTAGATTTTGCCGAGATAGCTAAGATCTGGCGCGCAGGCTGTATTATTCGCGCGAAATTTCTGCAGTCGATTACTCAGGCTTATCAGCAAGATGGTGAACTTGAAAACCTGCTGATGGCCGATACTTTTGCTAAAGCTTTGTCTGAAAAGCAGCAAGATTGGCGAGTGGCTGTCTCGCAAGCGGTTCTGAGTGGTATACCTGCACCCTGTATCAGTTCGGCTTTGGCTTATTACGACAGTTATCGCTGTAAAACCTTGCCAGCGAGTTTACTACAAGGGCAGCGAGACTATTTTGGCGCCCATACCTTTGAGCGCATAGATAAGCCTGTAGGTGAGAAGTATCACCTGAACTGGAGCGGCGATCGCAGCTTAAACAAGGTGTAGCCGACCCCTGCTAGCTGATGTGTATTGTCTATTTATCTCAAGGCTATTTATCTCAAGAGTCTTATTTCAAGATTATTATTTAAAAATAGGCACTCAAAACGAGATGCACAGGACAATACCCGAAAACAAAAAAGCCTATCAATTTTGATAGGCTTTTTTGCTTGTTAGAGTTTAGCAAGTGGCAAGACTAGGACACTAACAGATAGGTATCGATAAGCAGACCAAGGCTGAACAGCGCGCTGAAAATCATGGTCAGCTTAGCGGTGCGACCAAGTAATGGGTTGAGAGCTACGCCTGTTACCTCATTAAAATCACGGCTTAACTTTCTTGCCATAATAAATGCGAGTCCAGCCAAAAGCACCGGCAGACCAGGTAGTGCACCCATAAAGAAACCAGCAATGATGATGGCAAACGGAAGGAACACAAAGCTTTGGTAGAAAATACGCGATTGCTCTAACCCCATACGAACCGCTAGTGTCTTTTTCCCAGCTTTGATGTCTGTTTCCATATCACGGGTGTTATTCACTAGCATAATTGCTGCATTCAAAAAGCCGATAGCACAGCCTAGCAACCAAGCACTGGTTGCGGTTTCACCCGCTTGTAAAAAATAACTTCCCACAACCGCCACAAGGCCGAAGAACACGAATGCAGCCACTTCGCCAAGGCCGTGAGAGGCGAGTGGGTATGGGCCGCCGCTATAACCTAAGGCGCCAAGAACCGCAGCCAAGGCTAAAAAGGCGATAGGTAGACCACCATGATAGATAAGGAACGAGCCGACAAGCAGGGCTAACACTAGACATAAGATCATGGCGTTACGCACTGCTGTTGGACTTAACATACCACTTTGGGTGACACGAACAGGCCCTAGGCGTTCTTCGGTATCGACACCACTTTTAAAGTCAAAATAATCATTAGCTAGGTTTACGGCAATTTGCAGTAGCAGGGCACAGAGCATTGAAACAGCCGCGATGAATAGGCTGAACTGCTCAAGTTGCAGTGCGAGTACGTTACCGACCAGCAGTGGTCCAATCGCCGCGGGCAAGGTGCGAGGGCGGATGGCAAGTATCCAAGGATTCATGGTTTATATTTACTTACAGAGGTTTACGTCAGAGAAAACAGACATAAAGGTAAAAAAAGTTGGCATAGCATAGCAAATTTAACAACTTCTAAAAAGTGGATTTTATAGCAGCAAAAGTGGTTAGCTTAACACTTTGCTAAGCATTACTATTTTTCAGTTTGGCTTATTGAATAAGTTTGAACTAGCGCACAACTGTTAGGCAGGAGTGTATGCAATATTACACCTCTAAAGTGAACCCAGAATATGAGCGATTGTTTTCGCTTTAGATTCGAAACTGCTGTATTAGCAGTTAACGACTACATTTGTATTGAACGAATTTGCTTAGGGGTCAAAAACTATGCGTTTTGAGGGACAAGTCGCAGTAGTGACAGGCGCGGCATCAGGCTTAGGTAGAGCCTATGCAATCGCCTTAGCTGAGCGAGGAGCAAGGGTCGTTTTGGTGGATAATGAAACGAGTCAAACAAAGGATGTTAGCTCCAGCATGACAAACATAGAACCCGATTCTGGCCTGCAAGCCTGTGGCGCTGCAATAAATGCCTTAGGAGGGGAGTTTAAGTCCTACATCCTGGACGTCACCAGTGTTGATGACATCAATGCGATGGTTGATGATCTGGTGCAAAGTTGGGGCCGAGTCGATATTTTAATTAATAATGCGGGTATTCATAAGCCCTGTCCATTTGAGCAGATGAGTGCCTCGAGTTGGAAGCATCATCTGGATGTGGATCTCAACGGTACTTTTTACATGACTAAGGCCGTTTGGCCCTTGATGAAGCGCCAGAGCTATGGTCGGATCGTGATGAGCAGTGCTAGCTCCATCTATGGCGATATGTACGAGACCAGCTTTAGTGCCAGCAAGATGGCAGTGATGGGCCTCGTTAACAGCCTTCACCATGAGGGCGCAGAGCACGGGATTAAAGTTAACAGTATTATTCCCCATGCTGTCACATCAATGACCGCAGATCATTTAGCCCCAACAGTTAGGCCACTTTTTACCAAAACAACCGTTACCGCCACTATGTTGTACCTGTGTAGCTCTAAAAGCCCATCGGGTGAACACTTGCTCGCGGCGGCTGGCGGAATTAGTCATGCGGCCTTAGTCGAGTTTAATCCTAGGCGGTTTAAAGCCGAAGAGTGCACTCCTGAGGTGATCACCGAGCGCTGGCATGAACTCTACCACGCAAAACCCGTTACTGCTCACCGAAGTGGTGAGGCACAGGTGCTTGCTTGGGCAAAGGCGTCGGCAAATCAGCGTCGTATCGTGTTGGAATAGCACTGAATAGCGTAGAACTGGCGAGACTAGGGGATCTTGAGTTAAGCTTATGGCTTTACTGTCAGAGTTTTAAGTTGTAATGAGCCAAGTATTAGATGATCTTTTAGCATTACTTTCTTTAGAGCGGATCGAAGAAGGGCTGTTTCGTGGCCAAAGCCAAGATCTAGGTTTTGGACATGTCTTTGGTGGTCAAGTCATGGGGCAAGCCTTAAGTGCGGCAAAACAGACCGTCTGCCCAGACCGTAAAGTGCACTCTTTACACTCCTACTTTTTACGCGCCGGTGATGAGAAGTTGCCGATTGTGTATGACGTTGAAATCATGCGTGATGGTGGTAGTTTCAGTGCCCGCAGAGTAAAGGCTATTCAGAAAGGCCGTCCCATCTTCTATATGACTTGTTCTTTTCAAACTGCTGAAGAGGGCTATGACCATCAAGCGGTGATGCCTGATGTGCCAGGGCCTGATGGTCTGCTAAACCAACAAGAACTAGCGATGACATTAAGAGATAAAGTGCCATCTAAAGTGCTAGAAAAGTTTATGGCAGATACACCAATTGAGATGCGCTTGGTCAACCCAAGCGATCCTATCGCACCTAAAGCCCGTGAACCGATTCGTCACGTGTGGATCCGTGCTAATGGCCAAGTGCCAGATAATTTCTGTGTTCATGATTACTTGCTCGCTTATGCGTCAGATTTTAACTTCTTAGTCACTGCGGCGCAGCCACATGGAGTCTCATTTTTGACGCCGGGCATGCGTATGGCCACTATCGATCATGCGATGTGGTTCCACCGCCCGTTCGACTTGAGTCAGTGGCTTTTGTATAGCATAGACAGTCCTAATGCCAGTGGCGGAAGAGGTTTTGTAAGGGGCCAATTCTTCAATCAGCAAGGTGAGCTGGTGGCGTCTGCAACCCAAGAAGGACTTATTCGCATGACTAAAAAATCATAGTCAGCGTTGATAACCATTACTATTTGATACTCAGGATTAGAATCATGATCTCATTGATGAAAAAAAGCATTGTTCTCGTATGCATGTTGCTATTAACGGCATGTGTGACCGTGGAAGAGAAGCCACCTGTGGTGGTTAATGGCGCGGCGGGTTATTTAGAGAAGTTACCTTTGCCTCAAGGTAGCTCGATTACGATTGCGATTATCGACCTCGATACACCGGGCGTGATTGTGGCACAAAAGAGCTTCAATATAGTCAGAGCGCCCGTGCCGTTTAAGTTTTTGCTACCGGCCGATAGCATAGATAGCAGCATCAATTATGGCGTGGTGGCGATGATCCAATATCAAGGACAGGTAATATTTCAGACCTATGATCGCTTTGCGGTGATTAACAATAACAAGTACACCACCGAAGTGCTGATGAAAGCCGTGCCAGCACCAAGATAGAAGAAAAGATTGATAGAAAGGAGCTTCGGCTCCTTTTTTACTGCCCGGTATAAGCCATATATTTGGGAGCGATATAGGATGAATAAATCCGAGAACGACTCTTTACCCGCGCAAATAGATTATCAAGAGCTGTTGAAGCGGTGGTTACTCGAAGATGAGTACCGACTTCAAGCCCTGTTAGCCGCCCAGCAGTTAAACCTTAACGATTGGATGCTAGCGGCAGGTTTTGTGCGTAACTTAGTTTGGGATAAGTTACATGGTCTGCAAACGCCGCTTAATGATATCGACCTTATCTATTTTGACTCGAGTGACCTGTCTGTTGATAGGGATGTGGCAATCGAAGCGGAGTTAAATCGGATCGCCCCAATCTACCCTTGGTCTGTTAAGAATCAAGCGAGAATGCATCTGCGTAATCAGCATCAAGGATATATATCAAGCCTAGATGCCATGAGTTACTGGCCTGAGAAACAAACGGCAGTGGGGGTGAGCAGTGTGTTAGCAGTAAAATCAACTCGCTCAATAGGGTCTAGCTCTTTGATTTTACATAGTCCGTTCGATTTAGCTTGCCTGTTTGATCTAACGCTACAACGTAATCCCAAGGTAAAGTGTGCGTTGTTTGAGCAGAGAGTGAAAAGTAAGCGGTGGTTGCAAACCTACCCTAAGCTACGAGATAATGGTGGTTGATGAACTTTTGAGCAGGATTTTCCAAAACGTTAGAACCTAGCTAGAGAACGATGATGCTATCGCTCGCTGGCGTTTTTCGTGTTGATTGCTGTCGATTGTTATAAATTTATTTTGTTGTTAAATGGTGGCTTAGTCGATGGAACCTTATCTTGATGCGATAAAAGAGATTAAAGAGTTAGCGAAGGCAGAGGAGATCCATCGAGTCGATGATGTGTCGATCTATCTAGAGCGCTTTACTGATCTTGATTTAATCGCTACAGGCATCTACGCCGAGGTGTACGAACTGCCTGGAGAGCCAGACAAAGTCGTTAAGCTGTGTAACAGTAAGATCGATGGTTACTACCTGTTTGCCCGCTGGTGCATGCGCCCAGAAAATCAAGACAACCCCCATGTTCCAACAATCCACCGTGAAGACTCGATTGAATTGAGTAGCGGTCGGGTGGTGCGCTTTTATGTGATGGAGCGGCTTGAAGATATCACCGATGACGGTAAAGAACCAACTCGCCCCAGCCATTTTCACGATTATGACTTTGGTAAACTCTGGGGCACCTTGCGTACCATGACCTTACCCTTTGCCGATCCTGAGAAGCCTTTTAGCGATGAGGTCCAAAGTGTTGATGAGTTTGTCGAGCAGATCCAAGAACCTCGAGCGCACTTCTATATGAATGCCGCTGAACGTAAGCCTGTGGTGATTGATGATGAGATTATCGATGAGCATGAAGAGCTGCTGAAAACCTTGTTCAAAGTACTGAGTTTTATTGATGACCATGGGGTGATGGACTTGCATGGCGGTAACTATATGCTTCGGGGGGATACCATAGTGATTACCGATCCTATCTCCCACAAATACGCCAATTGATACATCAATAAGGCTCGATGCAGTTAAAGAAAAAGGGCTGAAAAACAGCCCTTTTTGATGTTAATAAACATTGGATTATTGAGCTTTCACTATACAGGTGTGGGCTGAATGCCATCACTCGCTGCATTTGGCTGTTCATCAAATCCTTCATGGTATTTATGATTACTTGCGATATACGTGTACATCACTGGTAGAACAAACAGGGTGAACAGTGTCCCAACCGCAAGGCCTGCAACAATCACTAAACCGATATTGTAGCGCGAAGCGGCGCCCGCTCCACTTGCAAATAATAATGGAATAAGTCCTGCTATCATCGCAGAGGTTGTCATCAGAATTGGGCGAAGTCTGACTGTGGCGGCTTCAACGATGGCATCATGTTTTGAAGCCCCTTTTAATATCTGCTCCTCTTTGGCGACCTCACACATTAAAATACCGTGTTTGGTTATCAGCCCCACTAGCGTAATTAACCCTACCTGTGAGTATATATTTAGTGATGTCTCACCAGAGACATGTGTCCAACCAAGAGCGATTAACGCACCGCTAATAGCCAGAGGCACGGTGAACATGATCACTAATGGATCGCGTACACTCTCAAATTGACTGGCTAATACCAAAAAGATGATGGCAAGCGCGAGAGCAAAGGTGACATACAATGAGCTGCCTTCCTCAACAAATTGACGAGCCTCCCCCATAAATGTGTATGTAAATCCTGGAGGTAAATCTGTTTTCGCGAGTTGCTCGAAATAAGCTATAGCATCTCCCATTGCGACGTTGGGAGCTGGTACTGCCTCAACCGATATGGAGTTCATTTGATTGAAATGGGGTAAGGATTTAGCGTTACCATTGACGCTATAGCTGACTAGGCTAGACAAAGGGATAGCGGTGCCATTTTGCGCAGTAACATAAAACTGGTCAATTAACTTAGGGTTAGCTCTATAGACGCGTTCCACTTGGGGGATGACCTCGTAAGAGCGGCCATCAATATTAACTCTATTGATGTAGCCTCCTCCCATCATGGTGCCGAGTGTCGAGCCGATTTCTTGCATAGTTACACCATAAGCACCAGCAGCCTCACGATCTATTTTTAGCTGTACCAAACCAGAATCATATTTAAGGTTCAAATCGGTATAAACGAGCAGTGGGCTCTTCTTTGCTTTTTCCAGTAACTTATTACCAATACTATAAAGGGTTTCAAAGCTTGCAGGGCTAGTGATAACAAACTGAATAGGTAAGCCTCCTGATGCGCCAGGAAGTGATGGCATTTGGTAAGCGGTTGCAGTAATACCGGGGATTTTTTTAGCTTGTTTATTCACGTTTGCAGAGATCTGTTTTTGGCTGAGGTCTCTATCACTCCAAGGGACTAGGGGAGCGATGGCAAGGCCTTGGTTGCTTGTTGGCACACCAATCAAGGCGAGTGACGCTTCTACTTGCGGTTGCTTAGAGACAATCTGAGTAATGAGCTCCATGTTGGCTTGGATATAGTCATTATTCGATGTTGATGGCGTAGTACCTATCACGACCACAACCCCTTGGTCTTCATCGGGCGCGAGTTGAGAAGGAATAAAACTAAAAATGATGGGGAGCGATACGAGTACGATGACCGCAAATAAAACGATGGCCCGCTTATGATCGAGTACAGTAAGAAGCATTTTGTGATAGCGGGCAGTTAAGCCGCCGAGAACACGTTCAACTGTCTCTTCAAACTTACTAGGTTGAGTGTGGGGTTTGAGCATCTTTGAACACATCATTGGAGACAGAGTCAGTGCGACAAAGCCTGATATAACCACCGAACCTGCGAGCGTAAGGGCAAACTCTTTGAATAGTGATCCTGTAATGCCTCCCATTAATGCTATCGGGGCATAGACGGCCGCTAACGTGATGGTCATCGATATGACAGGGACGGCAATTTCACGGGTCGCAACCAATGCCGCTTCTAACGGTTTGCTGCCCATTTTGATATGCCGATCGACATTTTCGACCACCACAATCGCATCATCAACCACTAAACCAATTGCTAAAACCATGGCAAGCAAGGTCATCAGGTTAAGGGTAAAGCCGAAAACTTGCATAACGGCTATCACGCCAATTAATGAAAGTGGGATAGTGATAATAGGAATGATGACCGCTCGAAAGGAACCAAGAAATAGCAAGATCACTACAATGACAATGACTGCAGCTTCAGCAATGGTCTTCACCACTTCCTCAATGGAGTCTGTAATGGCTAAGGTAGAGTCATAGATGAGGGTTGATTGAACGGTGGTTGGAAGATTCTTCTCTATCAAAGCAAACTTGGCACGTATCCCCTTTGCCACATCGAGTGGGTTGGCCGTTGGAGTGGCATTAATACCGATAATAACCGCTTCTCGGCCGTTAGCCAGAGCTCGAGTGCTGTCACTGCTTTTTCCGAGGCTAATATCTGCCACATCTTGCAGCTGAACCACTTGGCCGTTGTCACTTTTAATGACTAACTTTTTGAGCCCGTCAACTGTGTCTACCTGACTGTTAATTGTGCCGTTAAGAATGGTTAAACTGCTATTAAACTGACCGACTGCAGACTGATAGTTATTTTGTTGTAACACACTGATTAAATCGGCAGTGGTTAGATTATATTGCCCTAACTTTAAAGGATTAGGCCATATGCGTAGCGCGAAAGGGGTACCGCCCATCATTTGAATGTTGGAGACGCCGTTAACAGTTGATAATTGGGGGTTAACCACTCTTTCAAGGTAATCGACGATTTGACTGGAGTCGAGTTCTTTACTGAAAAAAGAGATATACATGATGGATGTTGTCGCCCCTGTCGATGAGGTGACTGATGGATTATATGCTTCTTTAGGTAGCTGGTTTGTCACAGAGTTTATTTGAGATAATACGTTTGCTAGCGCCTCCTCAGGATTAGTATTGAGTCGCATGTTTAAGATGATCGTCGAGGTGCCAAGTTGGCTTGATGAAGTCATAAAATCAAGGTTGTCTACTTGGGACAAGGCTTGCTCTAAGGGTTGAGTGATGAATCCCTCAATTAATTCTGCATCGGCGCCAGGGTAGGGTGTCGTTACGGTAATGACCGTATTGGTCATCTCTGGATATTGTCTGACCTGCAGATCTTTCATCGCATTGAGGCCAAGAATAAAAAGTAAAATACTCAGTGAAGCGGCCATGACTGGACGATGAATAAACGTGTCGGTGAAATTCATATATCGCTCCTACAGCTTCGGCATTTTATCTGAGGGCGTAATCGGGTTCGGTGTCACGCTGACTTTAGTGTTGTTACCAAGATTGAGAATACCGGTTGTGACCACTTCCTGACCAAACTTTAAGTCACCTTTTATTAACGCGTAGTTACCATTTCTTTGTAATATGTCAACGGTTACCTGATCAACTCGTGTGTCATCACCTTGTTTATCGATCACAAATACAGAGTTGCCATATAAAGCAAATACAATGGCTGTTTGCGGTACTACAAATTGCTGCTCTAGGCTACTTAAGGCAACACTGACCTCAGCAAACATACCACCGCGCAATGTTTGATCATCATTAGGTAGCTCTGCTTGAAGCATCACTAAGCCCGTTTTGTAATTTATCACAGGCTCAATGGCGTTAATTTTTCCTGGGTATACTCGATCAGGGTAGGGGTCAACGGTTAATGAAATAGGCTGACCAACACTCAGTTTACCTATTTGAGATTGGGGGACGCTGAAACGCACTCGCATTACTGACAAGTCTTCTAGACGAACAATATTAGTGCCTGCTGAAAGGAATTGTCCAAGGTTGATATTTCTAATACCAAGTACGCCGTTAAATGGGGCTTTGATTTGGCGAAGATCGATATTTGCTTGAAGGCTTTCTATGTTGGCCTGTAACGCTTCGTATTTCGCCTGGGCTGCCTGTAAACTTTGCTGTGAAATGGATTTGTCACGATAAAGCCTAAGCTGTCTGTTGTAATCATCTCTTACTGCTGGTAATTGTACTTCTTGCTCTTTAAGCTGTGCGGCTTGCACGGATGAGTTGATATTGACTAAGGTTGTATTGGCTTTGGCTACATCACCATTTTCAAAATTAATCGCAGTAACCAAGCCAGCCACTTCATTAGAGATATTGACCCCTTGATTAGGTTCAATATAACCAATGGCTTTAATGTTTTGGTCCCAAGTATTAGGGGTTAATTTCTCAACTGTCACGGGATACACAGGTTCAGGGAGGTTGGCGAGGGTGGTCGCTATTTTCTTATTAACAAAAAGGTTAAAACCAATCACGCTTCCAAAGGCGAGTACAGCAACAGTTACTATCCCTATGCCCCATTTGTTCATATCCCAATCTCCAGTAGTAAAGTGTTTTTCTTAACAATAAATATAGTGATTCATATAAAACATAGGATTAATTGATACGACCAGCAAGAATATAACGATGATTTAAGTTAGAGAGCCTTATGGAATGCCTTTGGCTTAAATTTTTACCTTACTCTCACTCACCATATCCCGTTCAACATAATGAGTCCGACGATTTATTCACTTCCCGTTACAAGCCTTTATTACGGACTATCTACAGGTGTTCATCTGTGACCGAGATAGCGAATCTAAAGAAATGATTAAACCTTATTGGTTGTTGTATCGGATGTTGCGAACAATCTTGCTACTCCTAATTTACTCGGCGGATTTAAGGCATAAAAATCCGCGGATAAGTCGATTAGTCTTTATCATCCCTCTTTACTTTTATGTCGGATTATTAAATGTGCTAAGCGTGCATTTATCACAAAATTCAAAGGTGTAACATCAATGAATGTTCTGTAGGTGTGATCTAGATCGCTTTTAGCTATCACTAAATAGGTATTCGACTCCCGCATTGATCTGGATCAAAATTTAACCTTGTTAGATCAGGCAGGATGCGTTCAATTGTAAGGATATTGATAATAAAAGCAGCGTTAAGTGTTGTATTAATGGAGTAGTATGATGAACAAAAAAATCGTTTCTAGCTTAATTGCCACCGCCCTTCTAACAACAGGTTTCACCTCTTCTGCATTAGCTCACCAAGCAGGCGATATCATCGTCCGTGCAGGTGTTGCTGTTGTTGCACCAAATGAATCTAGCCAAGATGTTCTTGGGCTCGGTGAATTCGGTGTAGAGGATAATACCCAGCTAGGTTTAAATTTTGGCTATATGCTGACTGACAACATTGGTATCGAATTGTTAGCAGCTACGCCATTTTCTCACGATATTACATTGGGCGAACTCGGTAAGATTGCTGAAACTAAGCACTTGCCGCCAACGCTAGTTGCACAGTACTACTTCGGTGACGCACAATCTAAACTCCGCCCTTATATCGGTGCAGGTGTTAACTTCACTAATTTCTTCGATAACGAATTCACCAATGACTTAAATGGTGCTTTGACTGATCTGAGCATGAGTAACTCATGGGGCTTAGCAGCACAAGTAGGTTTAGATTATCAAATCAATGATAGCTGGTTGGTTAACGCATCTGTTTGGTATGCACAGATCAGTACAGACGTTAAGTTTAACTTTGTTGGCGATGCTCAGAAAGTTGAAACAGATATCGACCCATGGGTTTATATGATTAGCGTAGGTTATACCTTCTAATCTTCGACAGATAAGTTGGACCGTTCCCACCCATAAAAAAGGAGCCGTTTGGCTCCTTTTTTATGTTTGTATAATACAATGACTCTAGGCGTTCTATTTAGACGCTTTCTTTGCTGCACGCTCAGCTTTCTTCTGCGCTTTAGTTTTCCAGTGGCGAGTATTGTAAACAAATTCAGGTAAGCCTTTAGTTAGCCATGCCACTAGACGCCAGCGCTTAGTCACGTAAGCTCGACGCTTACCCGCTTTCATCGCTTTAATAATTTGACCAGCTACGACCGGAAGTGGCGATAACCACAGACGGTTTTGCTGCATAGCCGCTTTATCTAGCATGCCTAACTGAATATCGGTGATAGTGATTGGCAACTTCAAACGCTGGGCATGCATGCTCAAACCTTCGAAGTAGTTCTGCGCATAAGCTTTTGAAGCATGATAGGCCACACTTGGGCCGCCTCGCAGACCGGCAATAGAGTTAATCGCGGCTAATTGACCATAGCCTTGATCACGAAATAGTCTAAAGGCCGTATTGCAAATGGCCGAAAAGCCTTGCACATTAACTGTGATGATATCTTGCTCTGGCTGCCAAGGCAGTTCTGGATCGTAATGGGTTAACCCAGTATTGACCAAAATAAGGTGAGCACCGCCAAGGGATTGCCAAACGGCATTCAGGGTACTGATAATGGCTTCTGGCTCATCGATTTGTAGTGGGAAAACTTGCGCCTTAGTGGGCAAGGATTGGCTAAACTCGATAAGAGATTGTGGATCTTGTGCTAATAGGGCCAGTTCAACGCCTTCATCTGCAAGTTGTTTTGCAATTTCACGGCTAAGTAATGAGCTAGCGCCCACAATTATTGCAGTTGCTTGTGTCATATGGGTATTCGACTTCGAATAGGTAACTTATCATAGAAAGATAAGTGTATTAGAACAAGATTAATTGTCTGTTGCTGTGATGCGGATAGTGAGAATGCACTTTCTTGATTAAGCATCTGTGTGGATGCGTGAAAGACTTTTTGATCAACTGATATAAAATTCAAGTACGGACATATAGACTTCTAGAAGTCTTAATGTATTATTAGGAGCGTAAATATGAAACAGTGGTTTAAGCCTTTATTACCTTTAGCGGTAGCAGCAAGCATGTTGACTGGTTGTGCAACATCCAATGCTGTGGTGGAGATCCATGGTGAGGTTTGGTACAAGGAGCGAATGGCGCTACCAGAAGATGCAGTGATCAGCGTTCAGGTTCAAGATGTGTCGCGAATGGATGCACCTGCTGAAGTGATTGCCGAATTCGAGCGTAATGATGTTAGTACCCCGATTCCATTCCAGTTTTTAATTAATAGAGATCAATTTGAAGATGGCCACACCTACAACATAGGTGCCCGTATCACGCTAGATGACAAATTGATGTTTATTAATACCCAGGCTTACCGAATCGATCTGGACTCGAGTGAGCCAATGTCTGTATTAGTACAGAGGGTGGCACGTTAACTAAATTAGCTGTGAGTTAGTCTAGCTGGCGCGTCTCTTTCTGATAGGTTAAATAATTAGAATAAAGAGGCGCGTTATGCCGGTTAAAATCCCCGACGATCTGCCCGCTGCAGAGATCTTGGAGTCAGAGAATATCTTCGTTATGTCCGAAACTCGGGCGGCGCATCAAGATATTCGTCCAATGAAGGTATTAATCCTTAACTTAATGCCTAATAAGATTGAGACCGAAACCCAACTGCTACGCCTCTTAGGTAATACTCCCCTGCAAGTCGATGTGGATCTGCTACGTATTCACGATAAAGCCTCCAAGCATACTTCTATCGATCATATGAATAACTTCTATCGAGACTTTGAGCAGGTCAGGCAGAAAAATTACGATGGCCTGATCATTACCGGCGCCCCTCTCGGGCAGATAGAATTTGAAGAGGTATCGTACTGGGACCATATCCGCGAGATCATCGATTGGTCGCAGCAGCATGTTACCTCGGTACTGTTTTTGTGCTGGGCGGCGCATGCGGCGCTGTACCACCTATTCGGTCTAAACCGCTCACTGCTAACAACAAAACGCTCTGGAGTATTTACCCATAAGCGCACCTGTGAGCATTATCCCCTGCTGCGTGGCTTCGATGATGAATTTTTTGCGCCGCATTCCCGCTTTGCTGAGATGGATATCGAAAAGCTAAAGGCGCACCCAGAGCTTCAGGTTTTGACCGAGTCAGAGGCCGCTGGTGCCTATATGGTGCTCAGCAAAAGCAATCGTAACCTGTTCGTGATGGGGCATCCCGAGTATCAGAAATCGACCTTAAAAGATGAGTACCTGCGGGATTTAGCCCAAGGGTTAACGCCGGAAATACCACAAAACTATTTTACAAATGACGATCCCGAGCAAGCGCCAATAGCCCGTTGGCATAGCCATGGCAGTTTATTAGTGAGTAACTGGCTTAACTACTATGTCTATCAGCTGACGCCCTATAATCTCGATGATATGACGGGCATAACCCCTTGGGAGTCCAAGGAGTTATAGCTTTAGTCATCACTAATAAGCCGATACAGCAACAGCGTATCGGCTTTTTTGTTTCTGACAACCGTGACTCAATACCTCTGTCATTACTTAGTCGATACTGCTCATCTTTGTGTAAATTCTATGTGACATCTCAACCCTATACTTTGGTAGATATTTGACCAATAACTGCTTGCTTTACGTTCGCGTAAACGTCAGAGTGTTAAATGTTGAGCAAGATCACACTTATGTTAGCTAGGCGATAGCCTGAGAACGGTCAACAAACTATGTCGCACAATCCTACACCCGCGCGACTTTGGACGGTTTCTAATAGAGGTTAACTAGCGTATTACCGGAGTAATTATGAGTTCAGTTCAGTCAAACCAAGATATTGTTATTGTTGCAGCAAAGCGTACCCCCATGGGGGGATTCCAAGGCGCGTTGTCCACTGTTAGCTCTCCTAAATTAGCGGCGACGGCAATTCAGGGCGTGATTGCGCAAACAGAACTTGCCGGTGAGTTGGTAGATGAAGTCTTGATGGGCTGTGTATTGCCAGCAGGTCTAGGTCAGGCACCAGCAAGGCAAGCGACACTGGGGGCAGAGCTGCCACTATCGGTAGGTGCAACCACAGTCAATAAGGTATGTGGCTCGGGTATGAAAACCGTGATGCTAGCCCATGACTTAATTAAAGCGGGCAGTGCAAATATTGTGATTGCTGGTGGCATGGAAAGCATGAGTCAAGCGCCTTATTTGCTTGATAAAGCCCGTGGCGGTATGCGCATGGGCCATGGCAAGGTGATGGACCATATGTTCCTTGACGGTCTCGAAGATGCCTATACGGGGGGGGCCATGGGGACATTCGCACAAAATACTGCCGATGACTTTAAACTTACCCGCGAGCAGATGGACAGCTTCGCGCTGAGTTCACTGGAAAAAGCTAATGCTGCTATCGGCTCGGGGGCGTTTAGCAATGAAATTACCCCTGTTACCGTATCGAACCGCCGCGGCGATGTCGTGGTCGATATCGATGAGCAACCCGGTAATGCACGCCCTGATAAAATTCCTACCCTGCGACCAGCCTTTGCTAAAGACGGCACGATTACCGCCGCGAACTCAAGCTCTATCTCCGACGGCGCAGCCGCATTGATGCTAATGACTCGTGGCCAAGCAAATGACTTAGGGCTTGATGTGCTAGCCACGATTAAGGGCCACACCACCCATGCACAAGAGCCATCAATGTTCACTACTGCGCCAGTGGGCGCCATGAATAAACTGCTTGAAAAAGTGAGTTGGAGTAAGGATGAGGTAGATCTTTACGAGATCAACGAAGCCTTCGCCATGGTGACCATGTTGGCTATTTCCGAACTTGGGCTCGATGCCGGCAAAGTCAATGTGAATGGTGGTGCCTGCGCACTGGGTCATCCTATTGGTTGCTCGGGGGCACGTCTACTCGTCACCTTGATTTACGCCCTAAAAGCCCGTGGCCTTAAGCGCGGTGTAGCGTCACTTTGTATTGGCGGCGGTGAAGCAACGGCGATGGCTCTTGAGCTATAGGGCTTCTTATTAAAGGTAAACAAGCGATAAGCGACAGTATTCAACAAGACTAATTCAACAAGACAGGGTCGAACTTAGGACCAAGGCCTTAACGGCAGTATTGCAGTTAAGGCCAATATAAAAATCTGGCCAAGTTTAATCATCATTTTGCAATAGCCCTAAAAACGGCATTGCCAAAGTAGGAAGCGATATGACAACTCAAGTGAAGCATTACATCGACGGTGAATGGGTATTAGGCCAAGGCGAAAAGCAGATAGCGGTAACCAATCCAGCTAATAATGAAACCATTGCAGTGGTTAATGCTGCAGTCGATGCCGAAGTATTAACGGCTGTTGCTAGCGCAAAACAGGCCTTTCAAACTTGGAAAGAGGTGCCAGTTTCTGAGCGTGCTCGGGTCATGCTGAGATACCAGTACTTGCTAAAAGAACATCACGATGAGATAGCAACTATTCTTGCCCAAGAAACCGGTAAGACATTCGATGATGCCAAAGGGGATGTTTGGCGTGGTATTGAAGTTGCTGAGCATGCCTGCAATATCGCCTCGATGATGATGGGCGAAACTGTTGAAAATGTCGCTCGTTCAATCGACACCTACAGCTACACTCAGCCACTTGGTGTATGCGCGGGTATTACCCCGTTTAATTTCCCGGCGATGATTCCGTTGTGGATGTTCCCTCTAGCCATTGCTTGCGGTAACACCTTCGTGCTTAAACCGTCAGAGCAAGATCCTATGACGCCGCAGCGCCTGATTGAATTGTTTGAAGAGGCCGGCGCGCCAAAAGGTGTAGTACAGCTGATTCATGGTGATAAAACTGCGGTGGATATTCTGCTTTCTCATCCAGATATCAAAGCCATCTCATTCGTCGGCTCGGTGAATGTGGGTCAATACATTTATAAAACCGGTACCGATAACCTAAAGCGTGTACAGGCCTTTGCAGGCGCGAAAAACCACTGCGTGATCATGCCAGATGCCAACAAGCAGCAGGTGATCAATAACTTAGTTGGTGCTTCTGTTGGCGCGGCGGGTCAACGCTGTATGGCGCTGTCTGTTGCAGTATTTGTCGGCGCGGCGAAAGAGTGGATCCCAGAGCTTAAAGACGCGATTGCTAAGGTAAAACCTGGTCTTTGGAATGATAAAGATGCCGCCTACGGTCCTGTGATCAGCCCCGCAGCTAAGCAGCGTATCCTTGGCCTAATCGCTAGAGGTAAGCAAGAGGGGGCAGATTGCCTACTCGATGGCACAGACTTTACCGTTGAAGGTTATGAGTCGGGTAACTGGGTTGGCCCGACTATGTTCGATAAGGTCACTACCGACATGAGCATCTATCAAGAGGAGATCTTCGGCCCCGTGCTTTGCTGTATGAATGCCGAGTCTCTTGAAGAAGCGATTGCAATTGTAAATGACAGCCCTTACGGCAATGGTACCTCTATCTTTACTGCCAGCGGCGCTGCGGCGCGTAAATATCAGCATGAAATAGAGGTGGGGCAGGTTGGGATTAACGTGCCAATTCCTGTACCGCTACCTTTCTTCTCATTTACTGGCTGGAAAGGCAGCTTCTATGGCGATCAGCACGCCTACGGAAAGCAAGCGGTGCGTTTTTATACCGAGACGAAAACCATCACAGCCCGTTGGTTTGAGTCCGATATTGCAGTGGCTTCCGCGCCGAATATGACAATCGAGCTTAAGTAAGGCATTAGACGGTTTACGCTCCGGCAACCTCTTTGAAGAGGGAGATTGTTGGAGTGCAAAATCTCATTCAAAAATTAATAGAGGTCAGCAGCAATAGATGCCTGCTTAAGACCCACAGTCTGCAGACCTAGAACCTAGGCTGAGGCAATAGATAGCACAACAGGAGTACCCAGATGGATTTCAACCTGAATGAAGACCAACGCCAATTTAGCGATCTTGCGCAGCAGTTTGCTGCAGAAGAGTTAGCACCGTTTGCTGGCAAGTGGGATGAAGAGCATCACTTTCCAAAAGATGTGATCCAAAAGGCGGGAGAGCTAGGTTTTTGCTCACTGTATTCGCCAGAATCTGAAGGTGGAATGGGACTATCGCGTTTAGATTCATCGATTATTTTTGAGCAGCTGTCCATGGGCTGTACAGCAACCACAGCCATGCTCACTATTCATAATATGGCCACTTGGATGGTGACCAGCTTTGGTGGTGAAACATTGCGTCAAGAGTGGTCAGAGTCACTGACCACAGGAGAGAAGTTAGCATCATATTGCTTAACAGAGCCAGGGGCGGGTAGTGATGCCGCCGCGCTGCAGACCAAGGCGGTACGTGATGGTGATGAGTACGTGATTTCTGGCTCAAAAGTCTTTATCTCTGGCGCCGGAGCTACCGAGCTATTAGTGGTGATGTGCCGCACCGGAGGCGCAGGAGCTAAAGGGATCTCGGCGATTGCGGTTCCAGCCGATGCAGCAGGCATTATCTATGGCAAGGCGGAAGATAAGATGGGCTGGAACGCTCAGCCAACTCGTGAAATTACCTTTGAAAATGTGCGTGTTCCAGTCGCTTATCTATTAGGTGAAGAGGGACAAGGTTTTACCTTCGCCATGAAAGGGCTTGATGGCGGCCGCATTAATATCGCCACCTGTTCAATCGGTACCGCTCAAGCGGCACTCGAACGTGCGACTCAATATATGAATGAGCGTAAGCAGTTCGGTAAGCCTTTGGCGGCATTTCAGGCGCTGCAGTTTAAGCTTGCCGATATGGCAACCGAGCTGGTAGCCGCCCGTCAGCTAGTGCGTCTAGCCGCTTTTAAACTCGATCAACAAGATCCAGAAGCCACCGCATACTGCGCCATGGCAAAACGCTTTGCCACCGATATCGGATTCCAAGTCTGTGATGCGGCACTGCAAATTCATGGCGGCTATGGTTACATTCGAGAGTACCCACTAGAGCGCCACGTGCGTGATGTGCGAGTACACCAAATATTAGAGGGAACCAACGAAATCATGCGATTGATTATCTCTCGCCGTTTATTGGATGAAAATGCGGGCACGATTCTTTAGGCCGTTTTCGTCAGCTTTAAATTGATTTTAGCTTTATAAAAGGAGTTATCTATGTCTCTTGAGAATGACAACACGTTAGCGACAGAGAAGTCTCTGTTAATTGAACAGATTGTTGGTCACACAGCAGTGATTAGCATGAACAATCCACCTGCCAATACTTGGACCGCACAAAGCCTGCAGGAGCTAAAGCAAAAAGTCATCGCCCTCAATGAAAACAAAGAGGTATATGCCTTAGTGATCACCGCCGAAGGTGACAAGTTCTTCTCAGCGGGTGCGGATCTAAAACTGTTTGCCGACGGTGATAAGCAAAATGCCGCCGATATGGCGCGATATTTTGGTGAAGCCTTTGAAACCTTGAGTACCTTTCGCGGCGTTTCTATCGCGGCCATTAACGGTTACGCCATGGGCGGTGGCTTAGAGGTGGCGTTAGCTTGTGACCTACGTATTTGTGAAGAGCAGGCGCAAATGGCACTACCAGAGGCCACCGTTGGCCTACTGCCTTGTGCGGGCGGCACCCAAAATCTCACCGCGCTGGTGGGGGAGGGCTGGGCTAAGCGGATGATTCTATGTGGTGAGCGTATTAGTGCAGAAAAAGCTGAGCAGATAGGCCTAGTCGAAGAGGTAGTTGTGCAGGGCAATGCCTTTAACGCAGCTATGGCGCTGGCTGAGAAAGTGGCGAATCAGAGTCCAAGCAGTGTTAAGGCGTGTAAGCAGTTGGTTCAAGCGGGCCGCAGCATGCCAAGATCGCAAGTGCTACCATTAGAGCGAGAATATTTCGTCAATCTATTTGATACGCAAGATCAGGCCGAAGGGGTGAATGCCTTCTTAAACAAGCGTAAAGCGAATTGGAAGAATGGTTAATGAGTGGAGCTAATTTGAACGCTGCAGTGATAAATGCTGCAGCCGAACAAGTGCTATTTAGCACTTTAGCGACTGACAGTGGCAAGCGAGTCGGTGTTGCGACACTCAATATTGAAAAGGCCCTCAATGCGCTAAATCTAAACATGGTGCAGCTGTTAACCGCTCAGCTCACGGCGTGGCGTGATGATGACAATATTGTTGCCGTGGTACTCGATGGTGCGGGCGAGAAAGCCTTTTGTGCTGGCGGTGATGTGCGCGCTATTTATCAAGCGTCAGTGACGACACAGGGGGAAGTAACCGAGGCGGCAACAGAATTCTTTAAGCAGGAGTACGAGCTAGATTATTTGCTGCATCGCTTTGGTAAACCTGTGGCTGTTTGGGGCGATGGTATCGTCATGGGCGGCGGCTTAGGTTTGATGATAGGTGCGAGCCACCGCATTGTTACCGAATGCTCGCGTATCGCCATGCCTGAAGTGACGATAGGTTTATATCCTGATGTGGGCGGTAGTTATTTCCTCAATCGCATGCCAGGTAAGAGTGGCCAATTTTTGGGGATGACGGCCTATAACATGAGCGGCGCCGATGCACTTTATGTGGGCATAGGTAATCACTACCTCAACCATGATGATAGAGCGGCATTTTTTGATGCATTAGTTGGCGTTAATTGGTGCGATAGCCAAGCGGGTAACCATCAAGCCTTACATGACGTGCTCGATAAGATGCGAAACCAATGTAGCGTGCCTGTCGCTGTGAGCGTGATCGAGCAAAACCAAGGGCTTATCGATGAGCTAATGGCAGGCTCGCTCGATGAGATCATGTCTCAGGTGAGTAGTTTAGATGAGCAAATAACGACAACACATCCTTGGTTAGCGAAAGCGATTAAGACCCTATTAGCAGGCAGTCCAATCAGCTTAAGTCTGGTGCATCTGCAGTCAGGACTGGGTGAAGATCTGAGCCTAGCCGATTGTTTTAAGCTAGAGCTTGGCTTAAGCGTTAACTGCTGTGCTAAAGCCGACTTTGCCGAAGGGGTTCGTGCGCTGCTTATCGATAAAGACCGTAATCCACAGTGGCGCTTTGCCGATATTGCATCGATCCCACAGGGCTATGCACAAGAGCTGCTGCAGTCGCCTTGGGATGATAAAAATCACCCGCTTAAGGCTATGGGCTAACGAATAGATTAACTCTGTGCAGAGGCGATGCCTCGATAGAAGATAAACGCGAGCGGTGAGTCATATTGCCGCTATAAGGGATTAAGTACCAAGCACTCACAGGGTGAGTTGGAGCGAATAATGAGTACTGTTGCATTTATTGGTTTGGGAAACATGGGCGGCCCGATGGCAGCCAATCTAATTAAAGCGGGCTTTACCGTTAAAGTATTCGATCTGGTGTCAGCAGCAATGCAGGCATTAGCCGAGCAAGGTGCGCTCACGGCGACAAGTGCCTGCGGCGCAGCAGCCGGGGCTGACATCGTGGTGACCATGCTACCAGCAGGTAAGCATGTGCGTAGTCTTTACGTGACTGATGCTACAAGCACTGATGACACAAATAAAGGCCTTATCGATGTGGTAGCGCCAGGAACCTTGCTTATCGATTGCTCAACCATAGATGCAGACAGTGCACGCTTTGTGGCAGAGCATGCGGCCAACAAGGGTCTTGAGTTTATCGATGCGCCAGTTTCAGGGGGCACCGCAGGTGCGGCCGCTGGCACACTGACCTTTATTTGTGGCGGCAGCGATAAGGCATTTGAGCAGGCGCAGGGCGCACTGAATGCTATGGGGGCGAATATCTTCCATGCAGGCGGCCCCGGTGCTGGGCAAGTTGCTAAAATATGTAATAATATGCTGCTTTCGGTCTTGATGGTTGCCACATCGGAATCGCTACAGATGGGAGTCGATCATGGACTCGATCCTAAGGTGTTATCCGATATCATGAAAGTCAGTAGTGGTGGCAATTGGACGTTAGATAAATATAATCCTTGTCCAGGAGTGATGGAATCGGTTCCTTCTTCAAACGATTATCAAGGCGGCTTTATGGTCGACTTGATGGTGAAAGATTTAGGGCTTTCACAAGAGGCGGCATTGTT
Source organism: Shewanella schlegeliana (assembly GCF_016765635.1). Lineage (GTDB taxonomy): Bacteria > Pseudomonadota > Gammaproteobacteria > Enterobacterales > Shewanellaceae > Shewanella > Shewanella schlegeliana. Next base: position 364,004 of record NZ_JAESVD010000004.1, on the reverse strand, counting down.
ATCTAATTCAAGCACACCTATGGGCGCATTAGCGCGTAGCCTCTATGTGAATCATGCGAAGCAGGGTAACGGTAAACGAGATTTTTCGAGTATTTTTGAGCAGTTTGCTCAGTCAAAGCAGATAAAAAAATAAAGGGTGTTCCAATGGATTTAAAAGATAAGGTTGTTGTTATTACTGGTGGTGCAGGTGGACTAGGTTACGCCATGGCGGAGAATTTAGCGGCTGCAGGAGCCAAACTAGCACTTATCGACGTTGACCAAGAGAAGTTGGAAAAAGCCTGTGCCAATATAGGCGCAACTACCGAAGTTCAAGGCTACGCCGTTGATATTACCGATGAAGAAGATGTGTTTGCCACTTTCCAATTCATTAAAGAAGATTTTGGTCAGGTTAATGTGTTGGTGAACAATGCGGGTATTTTGCGTGATGGTCTGCTGCTAAAGGCAAAAGAGGGTCAGGTATTCGACCGTATGTCGTTCGATCAATTCCAATCGGTGATCAACGTTAACCTAACGGGGTCATTCCTATGTGGTCGTGAAGCGGCTGCGGCTATGATTGAGACCAAGCAGGAAGGGGTGATTATTAACATCTCTAGCCTTGCTAAAGCGGGCAACGTGGGTCAGACCAACTACGCAGCATCGAAAGCGGGCGTGGCGGCAATGAGCGTGGGTTGGGCGAAAGAGCTTGCCCGTTATAATATCCGTAGCGCGGCAGTGGCACCGGGTGTGATTGAAACTGAGATGACGGCGGCGATGAAGCCTGAAGCACTCGAGCGTCTAGAAAAAATGGTACCAGTAGGACGTTTAGGCCAAGCAGAAGAGATCGCATCGACGGTTCGTTTTATCATTGAAAATGACTATGTTAACGGCCGCGTCTTTGAAATCGATGGTGGCATTCGCTTGTAGGTTTAGGTTTGGTGCAAGAGATCGTATCGACAGTACGTTCGTTTGTAAGCACTGACTGAAAACGACAAATAACGGGCTTAGGCCCGTTTTTTTATGTGAGAATACAGCGATTTGAACAATCGCTTAGCAATAGGTCATAATAGCTTCATTGTAGAAGGAGTATGGCAGTAAAATGGATAAGCTAGAAAGAGCGACAAAATTGATGATGCTGGTCGTAGGTTGTGTCGGTCTATTGGTGATCTATTTTGGTTTTTTTTATCTTCTTTTTACGGGCAGAAGCACAGCGGCTACTCCTTGGTATATCCTGTTATCACCTTGGGTTTGTATCTTTTTTGGTTTAAGCCAGAAAAAGCAGTTGGCTGTTATTCGATGGTTTGTGAGTAAATGGAGCCGAAAGTGAGCCGTTTGCTTCATGTGCCATCATTGAGTTCGTCGAGTGAATTTGAGTTTTTAGGGACGCAATTTTTAGGTATAAAAATGAAAGCCATTAAAACTACATTGTTAGCGTTAGCCAGTCTATTAAGCCTAATAGGCTGTGACAATGCACCTAAACAGAGTGAAGCCATTACTCCAAAAACGGCTATTGAAGGGGGGCGTGTAGCCGAATTCGGTAGCTGGGCTTCTCCGGTAACACCGGAAGATGTGTATGATCTCACCGATGATATCACTGATGTGCGCGCGACATCTCAAGGCATTTATTTCGTTCAATCTAATGCCAATAATGAAGATAAGAAAGGCGTATATCGGTTAGAGCTCGATGGCAGTGCCAGTAAGGTGATATCGTCAAACTTCGATATCCGTAGTCGTGTCCATGAGTATGGGGGCTCGCCCTTTGCCGCAATAGGAAATAGCTTGTTTGCGACAAAGTTTTCTGACCAAATTTTATATCGAATTGCGCCGAATCAAGCGCCCTTTCCCCTAACACCCAATGGCACTCGCCATGCTGGCTGTATCTCAAACCCAAAAGCCTCACGACTCATCTGTATTCGTGAAGACCATCGCGGCAAAGGTGAGCCGGTAAATAGCTTAGTTGGTATTAACTTAAGCTATGCCGATGAAGGCGTCACACTGGTGTCTGGCGCCGATTTTTACTCTATGCCAGTGCTCTCTCCCGACCAAAGTCAGCTGGCGTGGGTATCGTGGCAGCACCCGAATATGCAATGGGACCAAACTCAGTTGTGGATCGCCGATATCGATGCTAAAGGGGCGATTCAAAATCCTCGGCAGATAAAAACCGAGCAGAAAGGGGCCATTACACAACCTCTATATAGCCCGACAGGTCAGCTCTACTTTATCGCCGATTTCAATAATTGGTGGAATATTTATCGGTTAGATGAGGCGCTTGAGGTTGAGATTGTTTTAGAGAAGCAAGCCGAGTTTGCCGATGCAGACTGGCGAGTCGGCAAGTATAGCTACGCCTTTGAAAATGAACACTCACTAGTGGCAAGTTTTAGTCATGAAGGCCAAGCAAACCTAGTTCGTATCGATACCATGAGTGGCACAATCGACCCGATAGCGGTGGACTTTGCCGAGATAGGTTACGTAACTCAGCATGAAAGTGAAGTGTTGTTTGTCGGTGCCAAGGAGACGCCAGAGAAGGGCATTTATAAGATTCAGGGCCGGTCTGCACAGCTTGTTTATGCTCCAGAACTGCCGGTGATGGATCCTAACTTTATCTCAAGAGCCCAGAGTTTGAGTTTTAAAACCGCGGGTGGGCAGACAGCCTATGGCTACCTTTATCAGCCCAAGAACCCAAACTTTCAAGGCCCTCGAAATCAAGAACCGCCATTGGTGATGATGATGCATCCTGGTCCGACGGCAAAAGCAAGCCGCGCCTTTAGACGGGATATTCAGTACTGGACTAGCCGAGGTTTTGCGGTATTTGATGTGAATTACCGTGGCAGTACTGGTTTTGGTCGGGATTATCGCAACAGCCTCTATGGTAATTGGGGCAAGTCAGATGTCGAAGATGCGGTACGAGCCGCAGGCTTCTTGGTCAACAGTGGCTATGTCGATGGCCGTAAGCTGGCGATAAGAGGTAACCGTGCTGGTGGCTTTACCGCACTGTCGGCTGTGGCCTTTTATAGTACCTTCGGCGCGGGCGTGAGTTACTCTGGGATCAGCGATATGGAGGAGTTTAAGCGCCACTCCCATAAGTTTGAGTCGCACTACTTAATGCGATTGCTTGGCAATATGGACAAATATCATCAGCGCTCAGCCATGTCCAACATTAAAGGCGTGAACGAGCCTTTACTGCTAATTCAGGGGGTGAATGACTCGCTTATTCCTGCCGAACAGTCATTGATAATTTATCAAGCGGTAAAAAACAAAGGTGTGCCTGTTGCCTATCTTGAGTTTAATGAAGATGCAGCAAATAGGGTTTCTGCCAAGAGTAAGAAGCGAGCACTGGAAGCCGAACTCTCTTTCTATGGCCAGATCTTTGGCTTTACTCCCGCAGGCAGCTTGCCGGCTTTAGCGATAGAGAATATCGATAATTTACGTCGCCGATAGTTTGTAAATAGTTTGAGGTAGGTAGTGGGTAGGTTCGGCTGTGAGTATGGACACTGCAAACCGACCATAACGATAGAGAATATCGACAGTATTGAGAAACTTACGTCGTAGATAGGTTCGGCAGTGAGTATGGGCACTGCAAGCTGACCATGGCGATAAAGAGTTTTGTATTGAATGACTTACGTTACAGATGGCTTAGGCTGTGAGTATGCTACAGCCAGCCGACCTTAGCGATAGATAAGCTCGGCAGCATTGATTACTCGTGTCCTAGGTAAGCGACGATAGCGAGAGATATTAGTCTGTTCTGTGATGACTCAGACCTGTAAGAATGGCGCAATCGGGCTGTTCTCCACCATGGCAATCATGGATTAACTGTGAGAGTTGTTCTTGTAACACGGTGAGTTTGTTAATGCGTAACTCGATATCCTGCAGGTGATGTGAGACGAGCTCTTTTACATCTTCTGCATTACGATGGGTGTTATTTTGAAGTTTAAGTAGGGTTTTGCAATCTTCGAGTGTAAAACCTAATTCTCGACAGTGTTGAATAAACTGCAACGCGTCAACTGCACTGGCACTGTATTCTCGATAGCCATTCTCTCCTCTGTTAGCTACGACTAAATCAATATCATGGTAGTAACGGATGCTCTTTACCGATAAACCTGTGAGCTTTGCCACTTCACCTATTTTCATCAATATATTCCTGATAATAAAAAATATTAATAAACTTTCCCTTTGACTCTCCCCTTATGGGAGACATTACTCTTAGTTTCATCAAGAAACAAATCGGGGAATACTCATGGCTAATATTAATCTATACGTGCCAAAAATGAGCTGTGCTAGTTGCGTCGCAAAGATTGAATCAGCATTCGATAAGGTTAATAAAGATCTGCCAGATGGCAAAAGTCATCACTTATCGGCGCGGGTGAATTTAGCCGATAAGCTCGTATTAGTGTCGGGTGAAATCACAGCAAAACAAGCGATAGCAATCGTCAGTAGTGTTGGCTACGACAGTGAGCTCGTTATTGATGCTCAAACTGCCGCGATGCAAAAAAATGATGATGAACATAAAGAGTATCGACTTAGATTAATACAAGCTGCCATTGGCCTAGGGCTTGGTGTGCCGTTAATGTTGTGGGGCTTACTCGGTGGTGAAATGATGGTGAACAATGCCACGCAACAATTTGCGTGGGGCATTGTGGGAATTATTACCTTGTTGGTGATGGTGCTGACCGGCCGACATTTTTTTCAAGGCATGTGGCGTGCGATTAAAGCCAAAACAGCCAATATGGATACGCTTATAGCTTTAGGTACGAGCGCTGCTTGGATCTACTCGATGATGGTAGTGATTGAGCCGCAGTGGTTCCCTGCCGATACGCGCCATGTGTACTTTGAGGCCAGTGTGATGATTTTAGGTTTAATCAACCTCGGTCACGCATTAGAGCTGCGCGCGCGGGGCAAAACCAGTGAAGCCGTTCAGCGTCTGCTGGGGCTGCAGGCCACAACCGCAATCCGAGTCTCGGACAGGGGGGATGAAGAGGTTGAGATCAATCAGTTAAAAGTTGGCGATCGTTTACGTCTACGTCCGGGCGACAGAGTTGCGCTAGATGGTGAAGTACTCAACGGCGAGACCTTTATTAATGAGTCGATGTTGACCGGTGAGCCTATTCCTGTTCATAAAGTCGTTGGTGACATCATTAACGCGGGAACCGTCAACGGTAACGGCGCACTTATCTACAGAGCTACCGCGAGCGCTCAAGATACTAAGCTATCCAAGATCATCGAATTAGTGCAGCAGGCTCAGACCTCAAAGATGCCCATAGGCCGCCTGACCGATAAGATCTCTGCTTACTTTGTACCAGTAGTTGTCGTTATTGCGTTGCTAAGCTCATCACTTTGGTATCTGTTTGGCCCTGAGCCTGCGTTATCTCACGCATTAGTGGTGTTAACCAGTGTGCTGATTATTGCCTGCCCTTGTGCTTTGGGTCTGGCTACGCCGATGTCGATCATGGTATCTGTTGGCCGTGCGGCGCAGATGGGAGTATTAATTAGAAACGGTGAAGCGCTGCAAACCGCCAGTAAAGTCACAACTGTGGTACTCGACAAAACGGGCACTATTACGGCGGGTAAACCCGAAGTCAGCAAGGTTGTGATGCTACAATCTGAGCTTAATGAACTCAGCCTGCTTACTGATATTGCCGCTTTGGAACAACACTCTGAGCATCCCCTTGCTAGTGCGATTATTGAAAAGGCGAAGGCGGTAGCGGTTAAGTTTGTTGAGCCAGAAAGTTTCACCAATATACAAGGAAAAGGGATCGTCGGTAGCGTTAACGGTAAGTACTATAGCATTGGTAACTTGAGTCTAATGCACCAAGCTGGTATCGATAACCTTGCTGATTATCAACAGCAGATCTCAGAGTTTGCAAATCAAGGCCAGACTCCCGTATTTGTGGCTAGCGATAAGCAGTTATTGGCTATTATTGCCATTGCCGACCCAATCAAAGACGATGCAGTGCAAGCTGTACAAAAGATGCTGCAAGCTGGGTTTAAGCTGGTGTTATTGACCGGAGACAACCAACAGACGGCAAGAGCGGTTGCCGATAAAGTGGGGATCACAACCGTATTTGCCGAGGTGTTACCGGAAGATAAACAATCGAAAGTGATTGAGCTGCAGCAAGCAGGCGAAGTGGTCGCTATGGTAGGGGATGGTATTAACGATGCCCCCGCATTGATGAGTGCGGATGTAGGCCTTGCCATGGGTAGTGGCACTGAAATCGCTATCGAGAGTGCTGACTTTACTCTGCTATCAACACGATTATTGGTGATTGCCGATACACTTTTACTTGCTAAGGCGAGTATGAGAAATATAAAGCAAAATCTGTTTGGTGCATTTATTTACAATACTTTAGGGATCCCTATCGCTGCAGGCGTGTTATTTCCCTTTACAGGACTCTTATTAAGCCCTGTGATTGCGGGGGCGGCCATGGCGTTGTCGTCGCTAACAGTGGTGAGTAATGCCAACCGATTACGGGGCGTGGCCCTTAGCTAGGTAACGCTGCACAAGCTGTAGGACCAACATAGGGATGCTAACAGCGCTCATTAGACTGCAGAGTTTATTGGGCGTAATTAGTACTTTATTCTACAGACAAAACAGTGGGAGCTAAATTCATCTAAATGTCACCTCAAATGGCTATTGGCAGTTGATAAATTAGCCTAAAATGCTATAGTATCGCGCTTAATTTTACAGGCTTGGTGCTTTGCAGCGCCAACCTTCGGCCAGTAGGTTAGTATCGAGTCAAGTCGCGGTGCTGGTCTACTGGTTTTTGTTTTATCTATGATGACGTTAATCATATAACCAAGAGCGGAATTGTCACTTTGATTACTACAGCTAATATCACCAGGTTGGTTACTCGCTAACCGAGGCTTTTATCTGTTGTTAATTAATTTTAGTTGTTAGAGCTAATGTTCAAAGCGCAATAATTCACATTACGACAAATTTGCCTAAGTTGCGAAATACTGGGAAGATAGTTGAAATTAACGTCTAATTAAGTAAAGTGGCCGATTCAACTAGACCACTTTGATATGTAGATATGAATAGTTACAAGAATTTTTCAGCTAATGTACGTTTGCCATTTGGGTCGCTAGATTGTAAGAGATCTTTTTTAGGATAGAAAAACCTGACACACATAGGTCATAATCTCCGATCATAACTCGCACAGAAAGTTCATCACCGTCATTCCATGTGTCCCTAATCTCCGCTTTACAGGTTTCTCCCCGCAGTTCAAACTCAAAATTATTACAACTTTTTTCCCAACAGTTAATTGCGGTACGAATTAGGGTTTCACTAATTGCTTTTCTCTTTTTCTCCGAGAGCATTTCTAATGACCATTCTCTAATTGGACCATACATACCACTATTATTTAATGCTTCTAGAATTTTCCGCATGTGTCCCCCTGTATGCTGATTTACAAGCAATGACGAACGAGAGCCGTGTGGATGTCCTAATATACATGATCTCATACTCCACCACGTTTCTGCGACTTCCGCGTTTTGCGCATTCTTTACTAAGTGTTGTGTGCACCATGCAAGTGCATCACGGCTTCGGATCGTACCATCAGCTTCTAGCTCAATATCTGATGCCTGAATTACCACTGGGTACGCATAATCACTATATAAAGGGGTTTGTAAGCGTTCAGCAAAAAGGCCTTGAATTGCATTTACAGACTTTACCAGTTGATTTGCTTCATCCTCAGAGTAAGGACATGTTACAAAACCTTTTACAAATAGAACTGTATGATCAATTCCGGCATAGGCTTTTAACTCTGATATAGATGAAGCTGTTTTCTGATGCTTATGCGGTGGTAGCGTCAAAATAGGGTGCCAATTTGGGTATCTTTCAACTGAGTTACCCAACTCGATTAAAATTTTATTAAAAACTTCCCGACCAGCCTCTGAGTCGTTTAAGTTTTTCGTAAGAGTGTTTAAGGCTCTTGTATTTGCTTCTGCAACTGCTACTGGATATCTGAATTCCATATTCCACCTTTACGTAGTATTGTGTTTTACGTAAGCTGTATAGAATGCGTAATGTTCTGTCAATGCGTTGTTGGTTAGTTTTAGATCTTATTAAATGAGAACTAGAACTAATAGAAACCGAAGTGTGCTAAAGCAAATAGCATGAACTTCTATGTCCAATATTTGGATTCAGTCAACCATAATATGATTCTCTCTCCTCTTTGATCCTGAAGACAGTTGGTTTCTGGCAAGCGTATTCGTGGTATCATATGCGCAATATTTTTAAGTAAGTGCTTTTTACGGGAATAAACCTTTGATACAAACAGCGAATATCACCATGCAGTTTGGCGCTAAGCCACTGTTTGAAAACATCTCAATTAAGTTTGGCGGCGGAAACAGATACGGTCTGATCGGCGCGAACGGTTGTGGTAAATCAACCTTTATGAAGATCCTTGCTGGTGATTTAGAGCCAACAGCGGGTAACGTTTCACTCGATGTGAACGAGCGCTTAGGTAAGCTAAGTCAGAACCAGTTTGGTTACGAAGAGTTCAGTGTTGTTGACACCGTAATCATGGGCCACGCTGAACTTTGGAAGGTAAAGCAAGAGCGTGATCGTATTTACTCGCTTCCTGAAATGTCTGAAGAAGACGGTATCAAGGTTGCTGAGCTTGAGATGGAATTCGCTGAGATGGACGGTTATACCGCTGAATCTCGTGCGGGTGAACTGTTAATGGGCGTAGGTATCGGTGTTGAGCAGCACTTCGGTCTTATGAGCGAAATCGCACCGGGCTTCAAGCTACGTGTGCTTTTGGCTCAGGCACTATTTAGCGACCCAGATGTACTGCTACTTGACGAACCAACCAACAACTTGGACATCGACACCATTCGCTGGTTGCAAGAGATGCTAAACCAACGTAACAGCACCATGATTATCATCTCGCACGATAGATATTTCTTGAACTCTGTTTGTACCCATATGGCTGACTTGGATTACGGCGAGCTTCGTGTATTCCCTGGTAACTACGATGAGTACATGATGGCGGCACAGCAGGCGCGTGAGCGTTTGATGTCTGATAACGCTAAGAAGAAGGCACAGATTGCTGAGCTTCAAGGCTTCGTTGCACGTTTCTCTGCTAACGCTTCTAAAGCTAAGCAAGCAACGTCACGTGCTAAGCTAATCGATAAGATCAAGCTTGATGAAGTTAAAGCGTCTAGCCGTGTTAACCCATTCATCCGTTTCGAACAAGAGAAGAAATTGTTCCGTAACGCGCTAGTGGTTGAAGATTTGTCTAAAGGCTTCGATAAGCCGTTATTTAAAGATTTAAACATTATTGCCGAAGTGGGCGAGCGTATCGCTATCTTGGGTGACAATGGTGTGGGTAAGACCACCTTGCTACGTACCCTAGTACACGATATCCCACAAGATTCGGGCACGATTCAGTGGTCTGAAAACTCTGCGATTGGTTACTATGCACAGGACCACGAGTCTGATTTCGCTAACGACATGACGTTGTTTGACTGGATGAGTCAGTGGCGCAAACCAGAAGATGACGATCAATCAGTACGTGGTTACTTAGGTCGTATGCTGTTTGGTTCAGACGACATTAAGAAGTCTGTTAAAGTTCTATCTGGTGGTGAGAAGGGCCGTATGTTGTTTGGTAAGCTAATCATGCAAAAGCCAAACATCTTGCTACTCGATGAACCAACCAACCACATGGATATGGAATCCATTGAGTCATTGAACAACGCGTTAGAGATGTACGAAGGTACACTACTATTCGTCAGTCATGACCGTGCATTCGTATCATCACTAGCGAACCGTATCATTGAAATCACACCAAATGGCGTGAATGATTTCAAAGGAACTTATGATGAGTTCCTAGCGAGTAAAGGTATCGAAGGTTAATTTTTATAGACCTTGTCTCTTATCTAATTGAGAGACTTAACTGATAGAGCTTGTTTATCGCTTTATGAAAGAAAAAGCCCGAGAAATCGGGCTTTTTTGTGCCTGGAGCACTTATGTCTTTTGTTTACTAGAGTGCCATGGATGGCAGCTTTTGTTGAAGCAAGAATCAGACGTTGTGGCTGAAAAAGTTTCTTAGCCTCAAATGAAGGCTGGTCATATTTTGTCTGAGCGATTGCTACAGGAAAGAGTGTTTGAACTTGTCACTTCATGGTTGTGAATAATCTATTCGTGACGATAAACGAGGGGAGTCTTAGACAATGCCAATTTACAACGCTTTCATTAGGTCGCCTTTAGCAGGTCTTTAGGATGCAAGGATAGAGGCGAACTTTGTCTTACAGAGGCATTGTTCAATAAAGAGGGATTCTGCAACGTATTTACCTGTCGCTTATGATTTTTGGTAGATAAATATATCATAATCATTTGACAGTTTAGTCAAAATGGTGATGATGTCTGCTGGAAAATAGATAACACTGCTGGAAACTCCCTTGTATAAAGTACCTAATAATGTGAGTCATTTGATGAAACGCCCCTTTAAGTCTGGCGTATCCTATGTGCTCTTCACCTTAATACTCGCAATCTACTTCTCATTGGTTGTCAATATTCCTATCTATGCTGATTTGTACGCAATATTCAATAATATTGATGCAGTTAAAATTGGCTTTGTACTATCAATTCCAATATTTTTTGGGGCTACATTAAATTTTCTTTTTAATTTATTTAGTTGGCCTGTTATAGCTAAACCTTTTTTTATCATCTTGCTGATTCTTTCCAGCATTGTGAGTTATGCCGGTTATAATTATGGAACACTCTTTGACTACAATATGATTACTAATATTGTGGAAACGGATTCGGGTGAAGCGGGATCTTATCTAAGTAGTTATTCTGTTCTGTGGGTTGTGTTAATGGGCATCATCCCCGCATTGATTGTGTTCATGATCCCCATAGGAATTAAACAGAGTCCGGCTAAAATGCTTTCGATGAAGCTAGTTTCGATGGCACTATCATTGGTTGTAATCGCGGTGATTGCAGCACTATATTATCAAGACTACTCATCGGTTGGTCGTAACAATCGTTATTTGAAAAAAGCAATTATTCCCACTCAGTTTGTCTACAGCACTACTGATTATATTTGGAAAACCTTTCTTTCGGTTCCGCTTGAATATCGCCAAATTGGATTGGATGCAAAACAGACGGATTCAACTCTCGCAGCATCCAAAAAGAAACCAACGTTAATGGTACTTGTTGTAGGTGAAACAGCACGTTCACAAAACTACGAATTAAATGGCTACCCTAGAGATACCAATGAATACACCCGCGATCTCGGTATCATTTCATTTAAAAACGTAAGCTCATGCGGCACGGCCACTGCAGTCTCAGTTCCCTGTATGTTTTCATCGATGACGAAAAATGAATTCAATCGAGATGTTGCTGATAATCAAGATAATTTATTGGATATCTTAAAACGTGCCAATATCGCATTACTGTGGAAAGAAAATGATGGCGGAGATAAGAATGTCGCTGCTCGCATCGATAAAGTAACCATTGAACGTTCAAATAAAAATGAGTTTTGTGATGGTACGACATGCTACGACATGGCTTTACTGGACAACCTTGAGCAAGATATTGATTCTCTTGAAGGGAATAGAATGATTATTCTTCATATTATGGGAAGCCATGGGCCGACATATTATAAGCGCTACCCTGCAGAGATGACAAAATTTAAACCAGATTGTCCTAGAAGTGATATAGAAAATTGCTCCATAGAAGAGATTGTTAATACATACGACAATACAATTTTGTATACCGATTATGTGGTCAGCAATGTTATCTCAAAGTTAGAGAAACTTGAAGATAAGTACAATACATCACTTATTTACATATCTGATCATGGTGAATCTCTTGGTGAGAATGGCATGTTTTTGCATGGTATGCCTTATAGTTTTGCCCCTGACTACCAAACGAAAGTACCATTGATGGTATGGATGTCAGAAGGTTTCAAAGAAACGAGAAACATTAACCGTGAGTGTATTAAAAAGGAAGCCGATAATAATCAATATTCGCATGACAATATCTTCCACTCTATATTAGGCGTGATGGAAGTTGAAACGAGTGATTATAAAAACAGTTTAGACATATTCAGTTCTTGTAAAGGGCAGAATAGCTAATAAGAATGAAGAATATAGGATGAGCATGGATGCTCAACAGCCTCTTAGATATGGATATCGAACCCTGTCTGACCTCCATCCATGGAGGTCAGACGTGCTTGCAGCGAGTCTCAGAAGTGTCTGCACATACGGTCGTTGACTCACACCCTTGTGATCACGACATTTGCACATCCATATGCTGCAGCTGGTGCAGGCCATTGGAACCACTTTTGTTGGATGCCACTCTCAGCAAAAAATATATCGAGTCTTTGTGGACTTTGTTATCAAACGAAGTTTGATTTCCCTTTAAGAGGTAGTCGAGCTGCAAACTCCAACTTACTTTTGTCCAAAAGTGAGTTAAGCGAGTCTTATTGATTTTGTCATAGGCTAGTAGGCTCACAGAAACCCTCATCTCACCATCGAAGTGGCTTTACGTTTACAAAACAGTAAGGATGAGTAAGCTGAAGAGAGTTCATAATAAAAAATTATCATATGGATAAGTATTGATAATTTAATATTTTTAAACCCTCGCCTTATACTTTCTCCATCGAAATGAGTAACCAATATAACTTTTGAATGTGGAGCAAAATGATGAAAATGAGTCACGTTGGGATCATGGTCGGCGATATGGATAAAGCGGTTGAGTTTTACACTAAAGCACTCGGCTTAAAAGTGGTTATGGGTAACACGCCTGTTGTTGAAGAGCGTGAGACCGCCATTGGCAGAATGTGTATCGCTGTTTTTGGGGAAGGTTTTAAAGGTTTTAATATTGCTCACTTGGTGACAACTGATGGGATCGGCGTTGAGCTGTTCGAGATGGTTGATCGTCAAGAGCGCCATGAAGTGGATTTCTCTCGTATCGGTATTTTCCATTTCTGTCTTCAAACTGATGACTTTGAAGGCGTGATTAAGCGTACTGAAGAGTTTGGTGGCAAAGTGCGTATGGATATTATGCGTTACCACCCTGAAGATGATAACAAACAAGCAAAAATGGTTTATCTAGAAGATCCATTTGGAAACTTGTTTGAGCTTTACTCGCACACTTACGAAGAAACTTACGCTTCTGACTACGAGTAATTGATTCTGTAGTGAACAATTCGCAACGAACAAACAGCAGTGAAAAATGAACAAGGGTTAGCTGCAGTGCTAATCCTTTTTTGTATTACTGAAAAGTAAACTCAACTCACTCAACTCAACTCCTTACCCCTCTATAGCAACTGACTCTCTAAGCTTGAATGTAGAGCAATCTTTCGCTCTGACAAGAGTCGTGCAAATTGTAGCAGCCTCGCTCAGCTTAAAAGCATATAGATGGATAGCGAACCCTATTCAACGGACTCTACCTATTTAGCCTTAATTTATACTTCATATTTTACACTGCATATTTCACTCTCAGATTGGCAAATTTTCCTGTGTAGAACAATACTTGAAAGGATCTGTTGCGTTTAGCAGTGTTTTTCATCGCTAGCAATAAACAAAGCGAGACATTTTAAAACTCAACGCCAGTCCTTAACCTGCTCCATATCACGGAGGTAGAGATGAAAGTCTTTAAGAAAATATTATTTGTTAGTCAGGGATTGCCTAGTGACAGTGACTCCATAGGGCAAGCGTTGCGACTGTCTCAGGCCAATAATGCACAGGTGAAAGGCTTGATTGTTTGCCCTGCATTTTCACCGAGTTCACACAAAATAAATACGCAATATCAAGACACCTATGAAAATGCGCTGCGACAAACAGTCAATCAACAGATAGATAAAAGCAGGCAAGAAAATCATATTGCAGAGGCGGATGTTCCCCTGCCTCTGGAAGTCTTTAGTGGCGAAAAACCTGCGGTAAACATCATAAAAAATATCCTACAGCATGAGCATGATCTGTTGATTAAGGATGCCGAACCATTGGATGGTTCCGGTGAAGGCTTCAAGGCTCTCGATATGACATTGCTGCGCAAATGCCCATGCCCAGTTTGGCTTAATCGTTTAGCCCATCAACCGCTGGACAAAAGGCAGGTTGCAGTAGCGATAGATCCTATAAGTACCAGCCTTGAAGAAAACGCACTCTCAATTAGAATGCTTCAGTTAGCCCGCGATATAGCCAACAGATGTGACTATCGCCTACATATTTTATCCTGTTGGGAATATAAACTAGAAAGCTACTTGAGAAACAGCCTCTGGATTAAAATTGACCAAGATGAACTTGATGCTGAACTCGATGCCTCAAGAGTCAATCATCGCAAAGCATTAGACAGCCTTATCGAACAATCTGGCATTGGTGGTGATATTGTTATTCACCATCTGCAAGGCGCTGCAGATGTCCAAATCCCTCAGTTCATCAACGAGAAAGAGATCGATATCTTAGTCATGGGCACTTTGGCAAGGACGGGGATCCCCGGCTTTGTTATCGGCAATACCGCTGAGAATATATTGCAATCAATTAAGTGCTCATTAGTGGCATTAAAGCCTGAGGGCTTTAAGTCACCGATAAGCTAGTCTTGAGTGCACCTGCTATAGCCTGCTCTTCAAAATAGCAGGTGCTCAAAATAGCCAATGTTCAAAATAGTGATGTTCACACAATGACCGGATGCTGTCGCATCCGCTCATATCAATGCATGCTCTTAACACTTTCATCCATTATCAATGGCATATCGATGAAGTTTGTGCTTCTGTTAAGAGGTTTAAACGTGCTTCTCGTCTAGCACAAGCATAATATCCCACGACTAATGGAGGCTACTCTCGGCTTTGAGACTCAAAACGGTAGCGACTTAGCTGGCTGTTTGTGAGCCTGAATAGATCATCTAAATCACCAAATAGGAGTTTAAACTGTAGAGCGGCAGAATATGGATAAAAATTAACTTAAATAAGCTGATTTTAATAATAAAAAAACCGTTTATACTCCCCGCATTATAATCACCAGTTTGCTTAGCTCTCAGCTTGCTTCTCTGCTTGATGTTTTATGTTGAATGAAGATAGATATGTTTAAATACACACCACGAGTTGATTTCCCTTTATTACTTGCTATTTCATTGTTGATTCTGCTTGGCTCACTCACAGTGTGGAGCGCGAGTGGTTTCAGTGAATCAATATTAGAGCGACACCTTATCCGAGCCTTTATTGCGATCGGCGCTATTGTTGTCATGTCAGTTATCTCACCGCTAAGTTATAAACGAGTGACCCCTTATCTATATGCTTCAGCGGTACTTCTCCTGCTCGGAGTCATTTTTGCAGGTGATAGCACTAACGGTTCTCAACGCTGGTTGGTTATTGGTCCAATTCGATTCCAGCCATCAGAGTTGGTCAAAGTGGCTATCCCTTTGATGGTAGCGTGGATTTTAGTTGCCGAAGGTGGACGTCCAGACATTAAAAAAATCATCATCTGTCTACTGGTCACTTCAATTCCTGCAGGCTTGATATTTATTCAGCCAGACTTAGATGGAGCGATATTCACCGTTATCTACGCGCTATTTGTTTTGTATTTTGCAGGAATGAGCTGGAAAATTATCGGTTCGTTTCTCGGTGGTGTTGCGATCACTATCCCTATGTTGTGGTTTTTTGTCATGGAAGCCTACCAAAAAAAGCGTGTGACTCAGTTTTTGGATCCTGAATCCGATCCCCTTGGTGCGGGTTACCAGATTATTCAATCATTGATTGCAATTGGTTCTGGGGGAATGCATGGCAAAGGTTGGACGAATGCAACGCAGGGGCAACTTGGATTCATTCCGGAAAGTCACACAGATTTTATTTTCTCAACCTATGCTGAGCAGTGGGGCTTTATTGGATGCTTACTCTTAGTCGGACTCTATTTGTTTATTACCGGACGAGTGATCTGGTTAGCTTACCAATGTAAATCGTCATTCAATCGATTAGTCAGCGCCGCTTTTGCGCTCAGCTTCTTCCTATATGCCTTTATCAATATGGGGATGGTGAGCGGATTACTGCCAGTAATGGGGAGTCCATTACCCTTCTTTAGTTATGGTGGCACAGCCATGATCACTCAAGGAATTTGTTTCGGCATCATTATGTCCCTTTGCCTACGAAAACCTTATAAACCCTAACAGAGGAGCACTCGCTCCGAGAGCCGTTTTAAATCAAGAATGTTGCTCGCTTACGTGATCGAGATCTCGTTATCTTCGCAGGCTGATCGCTTGGGCAGCACATTCTGTAATTAAATTAGATTAACTGCTTTTAATCTTTATCTTGGTTCGTATAATTCCGTTCCGGCTAGAACGTCTCGTTCACTGCCAGCTTATACTAATCAATATAAAGATTTGGTCACTCAGCGAGAGTTTAGCGGTTATGAGGCAAGGTAATTAAATGCTCCTGCATTAATGACATTCACCACATCCATGTGGTTTGCAACGAGTGAAGAGCATCGTTGAACTAGGGTTAAGCTCCCTCTTGTTCCTTAAGAGTCACAGCATCGGAACTGCTAAAACTCGCCATTCTGGAGCGTTTTTGGCTGCCGACTTCTGCGTTGAACAGCTTTACAAGAGAATAACCATTCTTTCAGTTATTCGCCTTGAATTAGTTTGCCAAAAAACGCCCTGAGTAGAGCAACTTCTTATACTGATTGGTATTAATACAAGCCGCTACATGGAAAGTGATTAACCCACGGAGTTGGACCGGCAAAACTTTTGTAAGTTTTTAGGTGCTTCATTCTTGTATCAATGGCCGGACACTCAAATCGCTCGACGCTAAAAAGCTGGGTTTATTCCTACGCTTGTTAGTCGACGTCAAATGTCGCTTTCATTAAAGCATTCCCCATATTCTATACAATTGCGACCGCCTGCTACTTAACTCTTTCTATTAAAAATTGAGATAAATTATGCAGTTGTTGATCAGTTTAGTCGGAATTTCTTTTCTCATTTTCTGTGGTTGGATTTTCTCTGAAAATCGCCATGCCATTAAGTGGCGCACTGTGCTGGGCGCATTTACCTTGCAAGCTTCTTTAGCAGCCCTAGTGCTGTATGTACCTATGGGGCAAAACATTCTAGGCTCTGTGAGTCAGGGTGTTGCTTCTGTATTAAGCTTTGCCGATGAGGGGATTAATTTCCTGTTTGGCGATCTTGCTACCAATAGCTTTGTGTTCGCTATTCGCGTACTTCCTCTCGTTATCTTTATCAGCGCGCTGATCTCGATGCTGTATTACTTCGGCATTATGCAGTGGGTGATAAAAATCATTGGTGGTGGTTTGCAAAAGCTACTTGGCATAAGCCGCGCAGAATCACTGGTCACTACGGGCAACATCTTCTTAAGCCAAGGTGAATCGCCACTGCTAGTGAAGCCATTTTTACCTAAAATGACTCGCTCAGAGCTATTTACGGTGATGACGGGCGGTATGGCATCGGTGGCAGGCAGTGTATTAGGTGGCTATGCAGGGCTTGGCGTTGAGCTTAAATACCTGATTGCGGCGAGCTTTATGGCAGCGCCAGCTAGTTTGATGATGGCAAAGCTGTTGGTACCTGAGACTAGCAATATTGAGCATCAACAAGAAGTAAATATGAGCAAGAGTGAACACGGCAATGTGATTGATGCGCTTGCCTCTGGCGCGATGAATGGTATGCGTGTAGCGGTTGCTATTGGTACTATGCTATTGGCCTTTATCAGTGTGATCGCCATGTTTAACGCAGGCCTTGAGCAAGTGGGTAACTGGTTTAATATTGAAGGCATGACCATGCAAAGCTTGCTGGGTTATATCTTTGCGCCAGTGGCATTTCTAATTGGTGTGCCAGTCAACGAGATGATGCAGGCGGGTAGCTTTATCGGCCAAAAACTGATCTTAAATGAGTTTGTCGCCTTTATGGACTTTACCGAAGTTAAAGAGCAGCTATCGATGCACTCTCAGGTGATCATTACCTTCGCGCTTTGCGGTTTTGCCAACATAGGCTCGATTGCTATTCAGCTTGGTAGTATCGGTGTTATGGCGCCAGAGCGTCGTGGTGAAGTGGCAAATCTGGGTTTAAAGGCGGTACTTGCCGCGACCCTTGCCAACTTAATGAGTGCAGCACTGGCAGGCATTTTTATTAGTCTGTAATTAAACTGACGTTGCATTTTCTTCAGGATATTCAAGTATAAAAAAGAGCAGCTGAGCTGCTCTTTTTTGATCAATTATTTTTAAAGCGTGCTCAGTGACTAGTGTTTTTGCATCTGGTATTTGCTGATCACATCTTGGGCAACGGCTTGACCCCATTGCTGACCGGCCATCATTGACTCTTGCATGATAAGCGGCTGAACCTTGATGAGCTTCTTACCTGCTGGCGTGTCGTAGAAGCTGTTTAGCGCCTGGACTTCCTCTTCACTCAGGTACTTCTGATAGATAGGCACGGTCATTTCCACTAAATCATCAGGGTTAAACGCAGCCATGTAGTCGCTCCAAAACGTTTCTGGTGCATCAGGGATCAGGTTTTTAAGGGCTGGTAGCATCTGATTCATGGCTTGTATCCCTAGTTCACCCGCGCCAGTTTTATGCATCAGTTGCTTAACACTTTCAGCAGAAGCGGGCTCTGCGAAAGTCGTTGCTGAAAACGATGTTGAAAAAGTTATAAGTGCTAGAAGGGGGAGAGTTGCAAGTTTCATATTGAGCGTCCTGCTATTAATGGAGTCTATTGCTTAGCTATTAGAGTTAGTTATTAGGCTAAGCCACTTTAACTAAAAGCGGGTTAAAAGCTATAAAAAACTGGCTAAGATTTGCTGAGTTATCAAATTGATGATTCTTGTATGTATGCTGACAGCATAGAACAGAGCGTGTCTTAGTCAAAGTAAATAATTCATCCCTATGACCCTGGTTCGATAATTGGATTTTAATCGGTAGAGAGTTAAACTTAATTAAATTCGACAGACTGAAAATGTGGATTATCGATACAGACGTGAAGGCTTGCGATGTCATCAAGGATAATCAGTTGAGTTAGGGCGAGGCCGTTATTGGCATCATCATCTTCACGAACATCAGCGCCAGTATTTGGGCCGTCTTGGTAGGTTAGTTTGATACACTCCCGTTTTTTAGCGTCACGCGTTGTATCTAGGGCGATACCGTTAATGGTTTCACCGCTTTTAAGCTTGAGTGCTATCGGATAGCGATATAAACAGACGATTTCGATATAATCGTATTGATTGCAACTGATCATCTTTTCCCCGCTTCTCCCTCTTTAAGTAAGGCTCACTAAACCTAAGTCGCCTAAACCTAGATTAGCACAGATAATAAATGATAGAGGTGAGCGCTGATGTTTGTTTTATGGCTTCTGTTATAAGGGGCTGCAGTTTTACCTACGACTGAGTTTTATAGTGTCAGAGGCAGAAACAGAGCCAAAGCGGCGCTTTAAGTTTGTGGCAAGTCTATTTGAGTAGGACGATTGCGATATAGATAGCAGGAAGTTCACGCAAGGCTGAGGAGGGGATAAGACTCATGATTGCCTTGCGTGATGGCCACTCACAAAGTAAGTAGCCTAGCAGTCAGAACTAGAAGTAGTAGTTAAGGCTGATGTTGAATAGAGAGTGGAAATCATCATCTTGGTTCTCGATACCAAGACCTTGCTGACCGCCAATCCATACTGCATTCTTACCGTAGATATGGTCTACAAAGATAAAGAAGTCAGACACAGCAATGCTCATACCTGTTGTGTTGATAACAGAGTCATTCAAGTTAGCGTTAACATCGGTATTTGGCGTCAAGTGGCTGTAGTCGTTATACAGAGTAACAGTACCCCAGTCATAACCGATAGATTTAGCGACGTTGGCAGCAAAGATTTGACCTTTAGCTGCAACTTCATAAGCGCCGCCGCCCATCTTCATTGCATACAGACCATCTTTATTCGCTTGATACTGGTCGTAGTCATAATCAACCATCTGTAGCTGTAGCTGGTAACCGCTGTACTGAGCATCTAAGTGCACAGCGTAAGCTGTCGATGTACCGTGGTCATCGTGAACTGCGTCGTATAACTGACCGTATTCTAGTGATGCACCTAGTTGAACAGTTAGCTCGTCAAAGTCTAGAACGTAAGATTGACGAATGTTGAACGTATTGGTTTCTTCGTTGTTGTAGGTATTGTCACCAACAGAACCTGTGAAGCCATCTGCGCCGTAACCACGGGTATCCGATGATGAGTATTCACTGTTCTTGAAGAAGGCCACTTCAGAGGTCCAGTTGCCTGAGCTATAGATAGCCTTAGCACCTAGATCGTATTCATCTTCAAAGCCCATGTAGTAGTTGATACTTTCCCACCAGTTGTGAGAGATGAAGCTCTTATTACCGAATGGCTTGCTGATAACACCACCCTGGAACTGCCAATCTTCAACACCATTGTATGCAGCATAAGCATACTTGATGAAATGGTTGCTTGAAGAGTTCTTGAAAATGTACTTAGCACTTGCTGTCCAGTTTTCAGTGATCTGACTATCGATATCAAGCTCTAATGCGTCAAATGCAAATGTACCGCCATTTGATTTAGAGGCTTCGTTAGCATCATCAACAAAATATTTAACTTTAACCGCACCGCCTAAATCAACAGAAGGTTTGAATTCATCAGCCATTACAACCGTAGGAGCGCCAAGTAACGCACCAATTAATATAGATAATTTTAGCTTTTTCACTTTTTATTCTCGTTTGTATAATCCGACATTGGACTAAGGAGATGAATAATATCTACAATTGAATATTAGATTGTGACGGAATACGCAATCACAGCAGCGACAGTGCTTCGATTGATTAATATTGTGAACTAGATGAGATTTTTGAGGGGAGCTTATTAGTTTTGCTAATGCCACATGCTGCTAAAATAACTATGCGTTCGAGTATAGGATGCCGTGTTTTAGGAAAGGCCCGAGATGCGGGCCTTTGATAGGTATGCTTGTAAGACTAATTAGGCTTTGAAGCGATTCTGCAGGTAATCGAATACCGCACGAATACCGAATGCTTCACCGCCGACGGGTCGACCTGGCAATTTACGCACATTGTAGGCCATGACATCAAAATGGCTCCAGCTGATATCTTTATCGACAAACTCCTCTAAATAAAGCGCCGCCGTAATTGCACCGCCAAATGGCGTCGTGGCGCAGTTAGCAATATCGGCAATATCGCTGCCAGTCAGCGCCATATAGGGCTTGTGTAGTGGCATGCGCCATACAGGATCGTCGACCTTAAGACCCGATGCGGTAAACCCTGCTGCCACCTCATCATCATTACTGAAGAAACCCGGTAGCTCTGTACCTAGCGCGATACGCATTGCGCCCGTGAGTGTAGCAAAGTCGATGACCAGCTCTGGTTTGTCGCTGTTAGCCTCAGTTAGTGCGTCACACAAAACTAAACGCCCCTCTGCGTCTGTGTTGTCGATCTCAACGGTAATGCCTTTGCGTGTGGTGATCACATCGCCCGGTCTAAAGGCGTTAGCCGATACTGCGTTTTCAACCGCTGGTACTAAGACTCGCAGTCTCACAGGCAGTTTGTGGGCCATGATCAACTGAGCAAGACCGATGACGTGCGCCGCGCCGCCCATATCTTTCTTCATTAAGCGCATGCCTGAGCCCGGTTTCAGATCTAGGCCGCCAGAGTCGAAACAGACACCTTTACCGACTAAGGTAAGCTTAGGTGCTGACTCATCACCCCAAGTCAGATCGATTAAGCGCGGCAGGTTTTCACTGGCACGGCCAACCATATGTATGGTGGGGTAGTTTTGATCGAGCAGCTCATCACCAACAATTTGGGTGACGCTTGCACCGAATTCCTGTGACATGGCAATCATGATGTCACCTAAGTGCTGCGGCATCATATCGGCAGCAGGGGTGTTAACCAGATCGCGTACCAATGATACCGAGCGGATAAATTTATTTGCTTCGTCTGCCTGAGCCTGAGTTGGCACCACTAGTACAGGTAACGCTTTTTCGCTCTTCTTATAACGGTCGAACTGATAAGCGCCTAGCCCCCAGCTAAATGCCGCAGTTCTTATCAGCTGCTCATCGCCATTTAGTTGATATTGTCCTGCTGGAAGTTGGTTGACCAAATCACCACAAAGCCAGTAGGAGTCATCGCTATCGCTGACAAAAATCACTTGCTCTAGCTCGCCTTCAGGGCCTGGAATTAAGCTTACGCCTTTGCTTTTAAATTGGGTATTACTGAGCCAGTTTTGAATGCGCGGCGTTTGTTGTTCGCGCCAAGCGGCAAATGTGTCGCTGTTAAAAATAGATAAAGGGATGCCAGAAGCACCAGAGATAATAAGGTTGCTCATGTAAGGACTCTTTTTTGTTATTAAAAGATGAGGATTGCTTAGGGGGTAGAGTATCAGGCAATAGGTATAGGAGAAAGCTAACGGCGGAAATTTAGCAATTCAGTGCTGAGCATTGCTTTTAAGAAACAGCTATTTTATCTGCTCAGAGCTGGCTTGTAATCTTGCTTCGCTGGCAACGCGTCTGATATTAGCTTTACGCTCAGACATATTATTAAACGAGCTAGGCAGCACGTCGACGCCGACAATCTTACCTAGCTTCACAACCAGTGGAATTGTGATTGGCGCAAAGGGCAATACGGCAAACATACCCAGACCTAGGCCTTTTAATAGATCGGCAAATTGCTTGTTCGCTTCAATCAGTTCTTCCTTTGACGCTTGTCTACAGGTATAGCGCTTATAGGCGACTAACATATCTTTAGTCTCCTGCTTCTCTTGAGACAGCGCATCTTTCAACACTAACATGTCGCGCTTTAAACGCAGCCAAAAACGGCGTCTTCCGATACGGATAACGCGAATAGGGGCTTTATGTAAGTGGACATAGATTTTCATGGCGGCGATTGTCGCACAGCTGACACGTTATACCTAATTCACCAAGGGAATAATCGTTAATAAACGTGTCGCCGAGCGTTTTTGAGCAAGGTTGTTGAGGAGTTAACCTGCACGTAGGCTAAGAATGTCAGCCAGTACAATAGGCTCAGGGTAACGACAAAAAGCACTGTCTTTTTGGTCGATGGCATAAATTGACATGCGATCGGCCAGCTCGTTGCCCTCGATGCCAACGTGAGCAGCAACATGCTGAATCGCCAATTTATCCTTTAACGCATCATAGAGTTCATGGGACTGCTGAATGATATCTAAGTTTTTGATATCTCCAGCAACTTGTCGCTTCCAGCCTTTGGCTTTCCAGCCGTAAGCCCAATTAGTGATACAGTTTATCGAGTACTGGGAGTCACTTAAAATCTGCACCGTCAGCCCTTGCTTGAGCGCCTTGTCGGCAATCAGTAGCGCCTGATGCAGGGCATTTAGCTCGGCTGAATTGTTAGTGCCGTTGGCGTTATAAAGGCCGTAATACAGCTCGGCAAGCTGGGCATTATGATAAACCGCGACGCCTGAGCCCGCTTCACCTGGGTTGGGTTCACAGCCACCGTCGGTAAAAATAGATAGATCGCAGCGGTTAAGATCGATATCGACACTGGCTTTGGCGGCTGTTTTGGCTTTCGCGGCACCTGCCGTTGGCTTTTTAGTGCCACTGCTATAACTGGGCGCCTTAGCAAAGGCTGCCTTAGCTTCAGCTTCTGTGGGGAAGGACTTATATTTGGCCTGTGGAAATTTATCGACCTGTTTTTTCGTGTAATCCCAGCTAGTAAAAATGCCGGTTTCACGTCCAGCCCAGACCACGTAATATTTTTTAGCCATGAAGCTTATGTCCTAAATCTAAATTAATCATTGTTTGGCTGCCGCAGGCTCGGGGTAGCCACTAAATTGGGGTTATTGACCTTTTTTACAGTGCGCAAGTAGTTTTACAAAGAACTCGCTGCCTTTACGTTCGGCAAAGGCGATGTTGCGCTCAGGGATCGTTTCCGGCTCATCATAAGTCGATAGGGCTAACTCCATACTGGCCTCGCGAATAATGTGTAGCGTAGGATAAGGAGAGCGATTGGTATAGTTCGCTGCCGAGTCTTGTGGCTCATCCTCAAAGCAGTAGTCTGGATGAAAACTCGCGAGCTGGTATTCACCTTCATAACCTTGTTCAATCAATAGCTCGTTGGCGATATCGACTAAGTCTAAATAGAGATAGAAGCCTTCGAATCCACGAGGCATGATAAACAGAGTCGTTTCAATGTCTGGATTTTCATCGAGATAAACACACTCATCAATCAGTGCCTGCAACACATCTTGCATGCGTGATTCATCGATGACGGCATACCTGATACTGGCGCGCTCAACTTCACGGCGGGCAAAAGGGCAGATGTTATATTTCATAATCACCTGCTTTACCCAGTTTTCGGTTTCTGTTGCGTACGCTTGTAATTCTGGATCCATTAACTGAGTCATGGGCTATCGTCTTTAAAGGATTATGGCGCGATCATAGGTAGGATCGATAGCACAAGCAAGAGTGCCATGGTGACATTGAAGATTTTCTGCTGTTTTGGCTTCTTTAATATTCGCTTTAAGGCAACTCCAAACCCTAGCCAAATAAAGGCGCTGGGGACTGCAACCGCAAAAAAGACGAGAGAGATAGTCATAACTTGAGGGGCTAACGCTTGGCTCATGGTTGTGAAGGTGGCAACAGCGCCAATTCCCATCACCCAAGCTTTGGGATTAACCCATTGAAAGGCGGCGGCTTGTATAAAAGAGAGTGGACTAGCCGTTTCTTTACCATTCATCTTGGTGCTGCTGTTGGCGATAAGCCAAGCCAGATACAGTAAGTAGGCGATCCCGACATACTTAATAATTACATGTAGTAGTGGATAGGCTTGAAACACAGTGCTTAGACCTAATCCTATGGCTAGCACCATGGCTGGAAACCCGATACAGATCCCGCTGAGATGAGGAATGCTTCGCTTTACGCCAAAGTTTACCCCGGAAGACATCAACATGATGTTGTTTGGTCCGGGGGTGATCCCCGATGAGAATGCAAATAATGCGATGGTAAAAATGAGTTCCATAGCCCATAAGTCAACATGAAAACAAGCGCTCATTTTAGCGCGATAAAGCAAATGGGGTAAAACCAATATTTGGATGGATTGAGTGAATTTATTCTCAATGGTTCGACTTTAGGTCTAAGTAATAGCTTTTAGTTATAAGTGGTGAATGCCTAATTACTTCTGCATAGGTATTCACTTTGATTGCGGTCTTAATCTCCACTTTCATAATCTCTGCTCCTAAGTCTCAGTATTTAAGGTGGATCTGTCATTTCTTTGACTCTTGAATGTTAATTCAAATATGTAGTTTTAAGTTAATACGTCAATCTGGTATTGAGTAATTTTTAAGCTTGATTGTGAATATTGTATAAATTATAACTTAACGAGGGTTAACAAGTCGTTAACATTTAGCGCTGTAAAAACTATATGCGGCAGCGTTGGTACAAGCCATCCATATCTCACTTTCCTGCATTAGGTGATTTAAGGACATAGTCGCAAACAATTGGAGTCAAACATGTCAACAGAATCATCTAAGCCACAAACTCAACGAGGTAAGTTTAAAGTTCATGCTTTAGCGCTTGCCTGTTCGGCAGTCCTCTTTCCAGGCGCCGTATTGGCGACCTCTGAGCCAGCACCAACGGCCAAAGAATCATCTAAAGCGGCTCATGGTAAAGAGTTGAAGAGCCGCTTTGAAAAAGGCGCCAATATTCCTGGGCAGCAGAAAGGGACAGAAAAAAATCAACGCCAGCATCCTACCAAGGGGAAGGCTGAAAAAAAGATTGAAGGGCCGACGGGCGCATCCGGTCCCGCCGCTGAGGCCGAAGAAAACATGTGTAGCAGTGAGTTAGCTAGCCTAAGCGGTGAAGCCTTGTTTGATGCCGTTAGACAAGCTGAGATCTCATGTATTTCTGAGTTGTACTCTAGAAATGATGCCGTTTCGGTTGCCGCCTATCAGACAGAGAATGTGGTTGCGGTTGCTAATCGAGCAGCGGCCATCGCAGCAACTTATGACAGCAGCACAGGTTACGAAATGCGTAACTTGTTCTACTTCCTGCGCGGCGCATTTTACATTGAGTTTTACAATGATGATTTAACTTATAGCGATACCCAAGCCGCGGATGCCGTTTATGGTGCGTTAGTTGAGTATTCGAAGAACCCAAAGCTATTTGAAATCACTCATTCTGCAGGTGATACCCTGATGGAGTTCTTCACATCATGGGCGAGCGCCGATCATATTCTTGAAAGCGTGCCAGTGATCACCGATTACTTGCAGATGTTTAATGCAGACTTTTTAGCGAGTAATCGCCATCGCGCCGCGATGACTAGTGCGCTAACCACACTTTACTACGGTAGTTGGGCTGAAGATTACAACAGCAAAGCTATGGAGCATGGTGAGCTGATCGATGCGCTACTGAACATTGCCACTGCTGATTATATTATTAACTCTGACTATCAATATGAGTCCACCGATGCCTTTCATGAGTTTGGTCGCTTCTACGAGTATCAAGCATACTGGGATCTACCGCAAAGCTTGAAAACACGCCTTAATGACGGCGTTGAACTCTATATGAGCAAGTTTGAGCGCATGTCTGCTGAGTGGGCTGACGGTGCTGGCTACCTAGATTATTACAACCCGGGTGAGTGTGAACTGTTCGGCATTTGTGGTTGGGAAGAGGAGCTTGAGCAAACGGCGCTACCCATCAACTATAGCTGTAGCGATACCATCTACATTCGCGCCCAACAGTTAACTAACGATGAGCTCCAGGCGTCTTGTGATCTTATGGGCGGTGAAGAGGTACTGTTCCATGATGTGCTTGCTACGGGTTATCAGCCAGTAGCTGATGACTTGAATGAAAGTCTTGAAGTGAACATCTTCGACAGCTACGACGATTATGCCCAGTACGCTAGCGTGATTTTTGGGATCAATACCAATAATGGCGGCATGTACCTTGAAGGCACGCCATCACAAGAGGGCAATCAGGCACGCTTTATCGCCCATGAAGCTACTTGGACCGATGAGATCTTGGTATGGAACTTAAAGCATGAGTATGTGCATTACCTCGATGGTCGTTTTAATCTTTATGGTGCGTTTAATTATTTCGATATTGATACTGGCAAGTCGGTATGGTGGACAGAAGGTCTAGCCGAATATATCTCGAAGCAAAACCGTAATGACGGTGCTATCGATATGGGGCGCTCACAAGCTTATAGCTTAAGTGAAATTCTCTCTAATACCTATGACAGTGGTTCAGATCGAGTCTATAGCTGGGGTTATTTAGCGGTTCGCTTCCTGTTTGAGAAGCACAGAAGTGATGTCGATGCGTTATTAGTGCTGGCTCGCGGTGGCGATGCTGATGGCTGGTTAGCCTATATCGATAATACCATTGGTCAAAACTATAACAGTGAGTGGAACACTTGGCTGGCGACAGTGACCAGTAACGATGACTCGATTGCTAGCGGTATTTTACCCCCCGTTGATTCTGATGGAGATGGCGTTGTCGATAGCCAAGATGCGTTCCCACATGATCCAACAGAGACGCGTGACACTGACGGTGATGGAGTCGGTGATAACGCCGATGCGTTCCCAAATGATGCCAATGAGACTGTCGATACCGACGGCGATGGTGTGGGTGACAATGGCGATGTGTTCCCAACCGATCCGAGTGAGTGGGCCGATTCTGATGGTGATGGCGTAGGTGATAATGCCGATACCGATGGCCCTGTAGCTCCTGTCGAGCATTGCGGCGCGGTAACGATTACCGACGGTAAGTTAACTCACGATAAAGTTGAGTGTGTTGCAGGAACCGATATCAATTACTTCTACACCTATATTGAAGAAGATAACACGCCGCTTTATATCACGACATCAGGTGGTGAAGGTGATGTTGACCTGTTCTTCAACCAAGAAATTTGGGCCAAGCCATCGGCTTATACCGCTAAAGCGACAGCAGCAGGTAATGACGAACAGCTAAACGTTATCGCTAACCAAGGTTGGGTATACATTAGCCTTGTGGCAACTGCTGAGTATGAAGGGGTTAGTTTAAGTGTGAGCTTAACTGATGGTGCTGATACTGGTACGGCTCCGGTTGCAGTAGAAGATGCGTGTGCGACACAATCTCCTTATAGCTATGGTGGTGTCGAGTTCGGTGAAGCCGTCTGTATTGCAGACGGTCACTCAAGCTACTACTTCTATGTTCCGGCGGGTACTGAAGAGATTAGCGTAGCCAGTGGTCATGGCAGCGGCGATGTGAACCTTTATGGCAATAGCCAAACATGGGCTGGAGTTGACTCGTACGAGGTGAAATCTGAGAGTAGCGGTAACGTAGAGAGTCTAATCATTGCCTCTCCAGCGGAAGGTTGGTACTACATCAGTGCCGATGGTGCCCCCTCGAGTGAAGGTGCAAGCTTAGTGGTCAACATTAAGTAAGCAGCGACGATATACGAACAATCGTTTGATTATTAGCAACTAAAGCCGACTCCGAAAGAGTCGGCTTTTTATTTTGGAGTAAAAATCTACTAACTATCCATAACAAGATAAATTAACCTAAACGGTCGACAGCACACAGTGAGTCAGGTTAGGTTAATGTTTTAAGTGCTACGTTGGAGCTGGATAATAAGAGGGATTTTCAACCTATGATTAAAAAATATGTGTTATTGCTACTAACAGGGCTAACGCTAATGGCTGGCTGCAGTACAACCGATAGTGCTGAAGCTGAGATGGCCTCGACACGTACGACTATGGTGACGACAGGCGATCTTGAACTGCTTAGCCACTCCACAAAAGCCTTTGCCTGGCACCCTAATATGTTTGCGGTTCACGCTAGTGATGAAGTCGATAGCCAAGCGGTGATCAAGCATATGCAAGCAGCGATTGCTCAGGTTATGCAGGCAAAGGGCTATCATTTAGCTACTGCCAATGAGAAACCGAGTGTGTTAGTTGGTTTTGGTGTGGCGCTTGAATCTGAGATGAGTGATAAAGAGATCTTGAAAAGAGCGGGTTTAGTCGCAGGTTTGTCGACCGAAGGCATAGATAAGCACTATGAAAAGGGCTCTGTATTAGTGGCGCTGTTTTCTCCCCATAATCCTATGCCTGTGTGGCGCGTTCTTGCTCAAGGCTTTACGGATCTAGATAATAGCCCTGAGAAGAGAGAACAACGTTTTGAGCGTTTGCTATCCGCTATGCTCAAGCCAGTCCCAGCGATTTAATGTTAAAGTAAACTGGAATAGGCGGATATTTCTCAATATTGCCACCGGATACGTATTGGTACCATTCTAGGTTCATAAGGATAGTAAATGATTTTACGACTCGTTAATGTCGCAGCATTGGCTCTCATCATCTTGGGCTCGTCAGCGGTACAGGCAAGTGATTGGATTCAGATCAGTGAGAAAACGGTTAACTACAAAACGGAAACCGACACTGTTACGCCTAAAAAAGCTGAAAAACAGGTTAGTCATGTAAAGCTTAAATGCGTTCAAGGCACAGTTAATATGCATAAAATCATATTAATTATGGCAGATGGTAATAGGAAAGAGGTCGACAACTTAGGCGTATTGACTAAGGGCTTATCGAGCCGCAGCATTAGCGTCCCCGATGGTGATTTAAAATCCATTGAATTGACCTACGATAGTGTCGGCAGTCAGACATTAGGAGTGGTTGGTGCGACTAAGAAAGGGAAGTTAAAGATAATGGGAAAAACCAGCAACGACGGTTAAATCGTATGTTTATATCACCCCTCATTTTGATATAGAAAGAGAAAGGCCCTGCAATTATTTATCACTAATTGCAGGGCCTTTTAGTTAACACTATGTGTTAAAAGTCATGGAGTTAATAATAGTATTCCGGCTGAGCTTCAGCTTTAAGCTAGCCTTTATCTTAAAAAAGGGCTAATAACTGACACTCACTTCATAAGAGCCAAATTTACGCACATTAATTACTCCTGTATCGAAGATCAGGTACTGGCCTTTTATACCCTTTAAAATACCCGAGACCTCAGGGTTTTTGTCAAAGTTGTGCGAGCTTATCTTGGTTGGAAACTCACTCACTGGATAGTTGATGGTTTGAATCGACTCATCGAGCTGTGATATTGCAAATTCACCGTGTTCGGCGGTGATCTCTTTTAAGCGTTCAGCTATCTGCGGAATGAGCGTTTCAGCCTGCAGTTTAAGATCCAGCTCTTCAGCGTTGCCTTTAAGCATAGTGCGCCAGTTAGTCTTGTCGGCAATCATTTTTGCCAACTCAGTTTCCACTAGGCCTGAAAGTAGGCGGGTTTCAACCTTAAAAATTGGCAGGCCTTGAGTCGCGCCCTGATCTATCCAACGAGTCGGTAGCTGCGTATGGCGTGTAATGCCCACTTTAACTCCAGAGGTATTTGACAGGTAGACATAATGTGGCACGAAGCAGTTTGCTTCACCCCAAGAGGGCTCACGGCAAGTACCAGCGGCGTAGTGGCAGGTCTCCGGCTTCATGATACACATATCGCAGCTCGCCAGTTTTTGCATACATACGTAGCAGTGGCCCTGAGAGTAGCTTTTCTTGGTTTTCTTACCACAGCTACAACAGAAGATTTTTCCAGTATGGGTGAGCGAAATTTGGTGGCCAATGAGTGGGTTGAGATCCAGTAGTTCTTCGCCAACGGGTAGTTGGTATTGCACCACTTGGTTTTCATCCAAGTAGCTGCGCATTTTTCTTAAGGTTCCAAGCATGACATTTCATTTTTTATCGGTGTTTGCACTAGTCTACCAGATTGTTAAACCAGCTTTGGAGTGGTTTTTTCGATTGCTAATGCAGGAATGCTTGATTGAAATGTTGCAAAGTAAATGATGATAGTCATGACTCAGATAATCAAAAGGCAAAGGGAACTCCATATGTTATTGATTATGGGAGCTTGGTCTTTTGGCTTAAGTATAACTCTTTAACAATACTAATCTCACCACGAAGCGCTGCACTGCCACGAAGAACACCAAGGTAAGGATAAACTCCTTAACTGGCTTGAGCTGTTGCTTTTCTTCGTGCCCTCAGTGTCCTTCGTAGTGAGTTGCTTTTGTCCATTTCTGAGACAGTCTAGCTCATCACTCAAAGCATTATTTGTGTTCGACATATATAGCAGTGCTGTGTTCGAACAGCGGCTGCTGGTTTGAGTTCTCTGCAATGCGCCATGCATAGTTGACCCGCTGGTTGCCATCGAAGAAGTTCATATCCAGAGTTAAGCCGCCAGCATGATATTTAACGGCTGCGGCAACACTGCCAAACCAAGTGTTATCTCCAGTGCAGCTTGATCTAACCGTAGTGTCAGGATAAACGTTTAACCTACACTTGCGTTCACCTTCTGGGTGATTCCAGATAGTGTAGATATTGACCCAGCCGACAGTTGGTTGCATATCTAGTACGGTGACATCGTCACTATGCGTTACATAGTATCGCACGCTTGGGTAGGGTATTAGGCGTGACTGCTCTTCTGCCTTACCAGTGATGACATGGTGCATGTCAATTGTATCTGTTTGCTTATGGATCTCATGGGCTGAGATATTCACGTTAGCCACTTGTGGCACATCGGGAATAGGCGTTATTGGCGTATCTTCCTCGTGAGGAGGTGTGTCTCCGCCACAGCCATAAGTACATGGATCCTCAATTGGCAAGCCATTATCGGGTAGAACAGGTGGCTTTTCAGGTGCGGGGACGCTGCGGTCGGGCAGGTTCGCTACTGGTGGTGGGTTATCGATTTTACTGTCACTATTACAGGCTGAGACACCTAATGACAGAAAAAGAATTAAAGAGATGTGGTTAAGTTTCATAGAGAAAGCCTTTTAGCGAATTAAAGTAATAGCACTAATTTACATTGAGAGGGAGATAAACTAAATTGACTAAAGCTTATCTCGTAGATAAGCGCTGTTTATCTTGGGAGGTGTTATGTCATTCGATAAGTTTGATCTCAATCTACTTAAAATCTTTTCTAAGGTGATGGAAACGGGTAGCTATGTGAAGGCGAGTGAAGCGCTAGAGATCTCCCCGCCTGCGGTAAGTATTGCCATGAAGAGACTACAAACATCATTAGATAAAGAGTTCTTTGTTCGAGGGGGCGGGCAGATCCAGTCTACAGCAGCGGCAAAAGCGTTCTATCGAAATATACGCTTAGAATTTTTATCTATAGAAAAAGTGATTAGGTCGTACGGAGAGTTTGAGCCTCATTCATCTAAGGTACACTTTACCTTAAGCAGCCCTGAGGAGTATAACTCTACGTTACTGTCGGCATTTGCAACTGAGGCAAACAGTGGGTTGACCTATAGTTTGAAACAGCAAGCTAGCACCGATGAAGAAGCGATCACTAGCTTACGGACACGAGCAACAGACCTAGTGATTGACAGTGTGATGTTAGCGGACAGTAGCATTGAGAGTGAGCTGCTTTTTGAAGATAGGATCGTCATAATTGCTGCAAATGCTAATCACACCATAGGTGAATCATTAACTCTTGAGCAATACCAACAATTGCCACAATCTGTGTTGAGTATGCGGCGAAATGGTAAGTTGGCTCTGGATATGTTTCGTGAAGATGAGTTCGAAATACAAAGAAATATTAGCCATGAAGCTGGCTCCTTGATGGCAAATATATTGATCGTGAGTCAAACTATGCTGTTCGGCCATGTGCCACTTAGGTTGGCTTTACGTTATCAAGACCAACTCTCATTAAAAATCATCGAACCGCCAATCAAGTTAAAGTCTGTGCCGATTATTATGCAGTGGCATAAATCAAACTCGATAGACCCTAGTCATATTTGGTTGCGTAATAGAATAAAGCAGATACTTAATAGCGTAAATTGACATTACACTTAAGAGTGATAGATAACAGAAAAGTAATTATAAATACCACAGTGGCATGAGTTGGGGTATTATCCTGCGCCACTGAGCACCCCTTCATCTATTTACTGTTATATCACCGATTTAGAGTGCTTTTATTTGAGGGGCCTCAAGGGGAAAGATGTTTTTAAATGGGCGCTTATCCTTTTAGCGTTCTTTTGTTCGATTATCGCTGACTGTTGTCGCCAGTAAAACGTTATTAGTACACAGAATGAGACAAACTATTCAAAACCTTGGGCGACTAAACACAGTCATCCTCATTACTGCTATATCGGCTTTTACCTCTGTTTTGATCACTTTTTTGGCGTTCTATCTTAGGCAGAATAGTGGCATTACCAGTATCGCTCTTTTTTTAGCAACCCTTATCCCTTTGACCGTAACACCTTTAGTTTCATGGCATCTTATTGGGCTGCTGATGAACATCGATAAGCTTGAAAAAGAGATGAGGTTATTGGCATCGCTTGATCCTTTGACCGATGTTCTCAATCGAAGAGCCTTTTTTCAAGATGCCGCACAACATATTCATCGTGCCGAGCAGGAGCGAAGAGTGGTATCTGTGATTGCGTTAGATCTGGATAGGTTTAAGGTGGTTAACGATAGGTATGGGCACAGTGCGGGTGACTTAGTGCTCAGACATTTCGCGGCAACGATTAAAGCCAACTGTAGAACAACGGATCTAATTGGTCGTTTAGGTGGTGAGGAGTTTGCTTTGTTGCTGCCAAATACATCGGCAGCGGCCGCCTATGCTCTCGCCCAGAGACTGTACCTGACACTAAGGCAGTCAGTTATTAGGCACGAACACTCAAAAATCGGCTATACCGTTAGTGTTGGGGTTATATCACTGGTTCCACGAGAAGCGGACACTATTGAGACCTTGCTCAATAAAGCCGATCGGTCACTCTATCTGGCAAAAGAAACGGGGCGAAACTGTACGGTGGTCTTTGATGGTTAAAGTGGCTAAGCTTTTATAGCCGTTGAATAAAAGAGCCTATTGAGTTTGGCTACTTTAGCCTTATCTCACCTGCGTCGGCCTAGGACTGTTAACGCTAGCCAAACTCAATACTCAGTCTGGCTAGCATTAAACTTAAGACGATAGATTATCGAGCACGACATCATCACCTATGCCGTGAAGGGCTTGAGTTAACCGCTCTTCATCCTGACTATCTTGCATGCTGACATTAAAATCGGCTCTAAAGAGTGCGATCCCAGTGTGGCTAGCGCTCTCATAGCGGGTGCTCATATGCTCAATGTTGATTCCTAGCGCGCTTATTTTATTCGATATCTCATGTACTAGCCCTGGTCTGTCATAAGCGACTAAGGAATAGCTCACATGCTTATTTTTAGTTTGAAGCTTACTGGTCTTAGCGTAGGTTAACGAGAGATCCTCTAATAACTCTAGGGTCTCGAGTAGCTCATCCCACTGAGCAGCGGGTACTTCTAAGAGCAGGATCGCGGCAAAAATCCCATCGATATGGCGTAGCTCGGAATCTAACCAATTTCCTCCGTGACGACTGACCGCATGGGCTATCTGTTCAACTAATCCCTCTCTGTCCTTTGCCTGTAAGGTAACTAGATATCTTAACATTTGATATTACTCCATTATTTATCATGCCAATTGGATTGGATTTGCTAGGTCATATAAGGGGT
Source organism: Shewanella schlegeliana (assembly GCF_016765635.1). Lineage (GTDB taxonomy): Bacteria > Pseudomonadota > Gammaproteobacteria > Enterobacterales > Shewanellaceae > Shewanella > Shewanella schlegeliana. The sequence goes on along the minus strand of NZ_JAESVD010000004.1, from coordinate 329,620 downwards.
TTGCGTCTAATATAGCCAACATTTAAATCTGACAGCTAGTAAGTCAACCTTTGTAACACTAATGTCATTTTTGCGTCATATAATGGCACCACATTAAAATACGCGTGCTTGGAATTCGTTCTAGGAAAACTCACTAAACCTTAGTGTTAGCATAATCGTTAATACAATCCCAGTTAAACTTTAACTGGCTAAAGAATAATCGAGGTTCTTAATGGAAACTCAGGTCTCTCAGCCTGGAACTGCTGCAAAAAGCCTATTGATCAATAATGGTTCTACACGTAGAGCTATCAAGGATAAGGCTGCCCAAATTGGGGTGACAGTGGGCGGAACCATGGTGTTTGTTGCGCTGATCTTGATCTTCTTTTATCTACTGTATGTGATTAAGCCTATCTTCGATAGCGCAGAAGTTACGCCGGTTATTAGTGCTGAATTTCATGACACCATGCCTGCACTCATGGTGGGCACTGATGAGCAGAACGCGATTATGTACCGAGTATCACAGTTGGGTAAGGTCGATTTTTATGATACTCAAACCTCTCAGTTATTAAGAACCGAGCAGATCAACACGCCTGCGGGTGTTCATGTCGTTAGTAGTGCGTCGGCGGTAGCCAGCGAGCAACGCTTTGCGCTTGGTCTAAGTAATGGTGAAGTGATTGTCGCAGGTGTTGAGTTTGGCGTCACTTATCCAGATAACCAAAGGTTAATTACGCCAAAGTTACGTTTCCCTAACGGTAACCAAGCATTAATGGTCGATCCTCAAGGGCGCGCTTTGAATCATTTAGTATTTGATTACAGCAGCGACAAAATGAGTTTCGTCTATCAAACCGACGATAAAGTTTGGCACCTGTCTCGCCAAGAGGGCGAGGAAAACATGATGACCGAAGAGGTGGAGTGGCTTGCTTACAGCAGCATTATTCCAGACTCACCGGTTAACGTTCAGCAGCAATTGATGACACCTGATCAGCGCCAGTTAATTTTAAGTTCTGATAACAAGTTATTTATCTACGATATCCGTGACGCAGAGGAGGTGAACTTAAGTCAGGTTCTGCCTCTGTCCCGCGCCCAAGCCAAGGTAACCAATGTCAGTCTTTTAGCGGGTGCAAGTTCATTACTTGTTAGCTATGACTCAGGCTTAGTGCAGCAATACTTTCAGGTCAATGGCGAGCATGGTCGGCAATATCAAGAGATCCGCAACTTTAAGCTAGATGGTGATATTCAAAGCGTCGCTTCGGAGTTTTATCGTAAAACCTTCGTGACAATTACCAGTGAGGGTGAGCTGAGCCTGCTGTATACCACCAGTGAAAAAGAGCTGTTTTCAGAGAATATGGGATTAACAAACCCTGGTACGGTTGGTTTTAGCCCGCGCTCAAATGCCTTGGTCGTCGAAGCCGATGGTAAACTTAATCTATTTAGCGTCTCCAATACTCACCCTGAAGTGTCGTGGAGTGCGATGTGGCAGAAGGTGTGGTACGAAGGTTATCCTGAGCCTAAGTATGTGTGGCAGTCGACGTCTGGTTCAGATGATTTCGAAGCTAAGCTGAGTCTGATGCCACTTGCGTTTGGTACCATGAAAGCAGCCCTTTATGCCATGTTGTTTGCCACCCCGCTGGCAATAGCTGGCGCCGTGTATACCGCTTATTTTATGTCGCCTAAGGTCCGCGCCATCGTTAAGCCGACTATCGAGATCATGGAGGCGCTGCCAACGGTGATTCTGGGTTTCTTAGCCGGTCTTTGGCTAGCACCACTGATAGAAGATAACTTGCCAGGGATCATGACCCTACTGGTGTTACTGCCTGTCTCGATTCTGACCACTGCATTTGCTTGGTACAAGTTGCCAGGAAAGTGGAAGCAGCGTCTACCGGATACCTATCAAGAGTTGATGTTGCTACCTGTGATAGTCTTCGTTGGTTGGTTCTCGTTTGCGATTAGCCCAACGCTTGAGCTTGCACTATTTGATGGTGATACACGTATGTTTATTACCAACGAACTCGGCATTACTTTTGACCAGCGTAACGCTTTGGTTGTGGGCATTGCCATGGGCTTTGCGGTTATTCCTACCATCTTCTCTATTGCTGAAGATGCGGTGTTTTCAGTGCCGCGTCATCTTTCAAACGGTAGCTTGGCACTGGGTGCTACGACGTGGCAGACCCTAACCCGTGTGGTGCTGCTAACGGCAAGTCCGGGGATTTTCTCTGCGGTGATGATGGGGCTTGGCCGCGCGGTGGGGGAGACCATGATTGTACTCATGGCGACAGGTAATACTGCGATTATGGAGTGGAGCGTGTTCGAAGGTATGCGAACGCTCGCTGCAAACATTGCAGTAGAGATGCCAGAGTCGGCTATCGGCAGCTCCCATTACCGAGTGTTGTTCTTGGCCGCCTTCGTGCTATTTATCTTCACCTTCCTCTTCAATACGATTGCAGAGGTGGTTAGGCAGCGCCTACGTGAACGTTACAGCTCGCTGTAAAGCCGATAGTTATGGATGATAAGAAAATGACGTTAACTATGGATTCTTCAAACATGAGTTTCATCAATACCAGTTCACCAGCCACCATAAGAGGTTCTGTTAATGGGTAAGTGGTTTAAATCTGGCTCTCCTTGGATTTGGATGACCAGCGGTGCGGTAAGCGTGTGTTTGATTGCGGTGCTAGGGCTGTTGTTACTGATTGCCTGGCGCGGCCTGAGTTACTTTTGGCCTGCCGACATCTATCAATGGGAGATGAAGAATCAACAGGGCGAACGTTATACCTTAATTGGTGAGGTTTACGATAAGGAGGAGGTGCCGACTGAGCGCTTGTTAGCTGCGGGACATAAGTTTGATACCCAAGTCGGTGAAACGGTGACGCGCTACCTTATTAAAACGGGTAACCGTGAGTTTGTTAGCCTAGATTTTCGCTGGATTTTGGCAACCAATATTATTTCACGAAGTCAGCCAAAAAATATTGCCGTTATCGAGCGCAGTAAAAATGGTGACTTCTATGGTTACCCTGTAGCGATCATCGAAGATGGCGTGCGTTTAACATCGCAAAATATTGAAGCGGATTTTCAGGCCTATATTGAACGCGCAGTCGAGCTTAACGATAGGGCATTAGCGCTACAAAAAGGTGCTATTGGCTCGATTAACTATGAGCTTGAAAACCTGCGTTTAAAGTCTCGTCGTTACGAGTTAGATAACGCGTTAACTGAGAGCCGTAAGACTGAAATAGAAGCAGAACGCGCCAAATTAAATGCAGAATATCAGTTGGTCGAAAAAGAGTTTTTCGCACTAAAGAACGAGGCGGCAAGAGACTCGGTCATTATCCGCGATATGCGCGGCGAAGAGGTGGTATTAAAGTTAGATACACTTTTGGATGTGACCTATGCCAACCGCCTAAGTTTGTTAGGTAAAGTCGGTCAATGGTTTATTGGTGTAGGTAAATTTGTCAGTGATGACCCACGTGAAGCCAATACCGAAGGGGGAGTATTTCCTGCGATTTTCGGTACCGTTTTTATGGTGATGCTGATGGCGGTTATCGTGACACCATTTGGGGTTGTCGCGGCTATCTATCTACACGAATATGCTAAGAAAGGCCCGGTCACTAAGATGATCCGTATCGCGGTGATCAACTTAGCGGGTGTCCCGTCGATTGTTTACGGTGTGTTCGGTCTAGGCTTCTTCGTCTATATGTTTGGTGGCACCTTAGATCAGCTCTTCTACCCTGAAGCATTACCTGCACCAACGTTTGGCTCGCCTGGTGTAATTTGGTCAGCTTTGACCCTAGCCATTTTGACTTTACCGGTAGTGATTGTATCAACGGAGGAGGGATTGAGCCGTATTCCAAGTTCGGTTCGTCAAGGTAGTTTGGCATTGGGGGCAACCAAAGCCGAAACCTTATGGCGCATTATCATTCCTATGGCGAGTCCAGCAATTATGACCGGTTTGATTTTAGCGGTTGCGCGTGCAGCGGGTGAGGTTGCGCCCTTGATGTTGGTTGGCGTGGTAAAGCTTGCGCCGACACTGCCAATTGACATGAACTTCCCATTTGTGCACCTAGAACGTAAGTTCATGCACTTAGGTTTTCACATCTATGATGTAGGCTTTCAAAGTCCTAATGTAGAAGCGGCGCGCCCCTTGGTATACGCCACTTCATTTCTTTTGGTCTCGGTAATTGTGGCGCTTAATTTAACTGCCATTGGTGTACGAAACCACTTACGCGAAAAATATCGTTCGCTTGAGCATTAATTGACGATTATCCTAAGCAGTAGGAAAGAACATGATTTCAATAGATCAATCGGTAATGAAGACGGATATGCTAGACCTAGAAAATTTAACCAGCGAAGAAACAGCGTTAGAGATCCGTAACTTAGATCTTAAATATGGTGACAAACAGGCACTATTTGATGTGTCGATGAAGATCCCTAAGAAAAAGGTCACCGCATTTATTGGCCCAAGCGGTTGTGGTAAATCGACATTGCTGCGCTGCATTAACCGTATGAATGATTTAGTCGATAACTGTCACATCGATGGTGAGATATTGCTTCACGGTCAGAATATTTACGACAAAAGAGTCGATGTTGCAGCACTGCGTCGTAACGTAGGCATGGTGTTTCAGCGCCCAAACCCTTTCCCTAAGTCTATCTATGAGAATGTGGTCTACGGTTTGCGCCTTCAAGGTGTGAATAATCGTCGTGAACTCGATGATGCAGCAGAGCGTTCACTGCGCGGCGCCGCGATTTGGGATGAGGTTAAGGACAGGCTACATGATAATGCCTTCGGCTTATCGGGTGGTCAGCAGCAGCGTTTGGTGATTGCTCGTGCCATTGCGATTGAGCCTGAAGTACTGTTACTTGATGAACCCACCTCGGCGCTGGATCCTATCTCAACATTGACTATTGAAGAGTTAATTACCGAACTTAAATCAAAATATACCGTGGTCATTGTGACCCATAACATGCAGCAGGCTGCACGTGTGTCGGATCAGACGGCATTTATGTATATGGGTGAGCTGATTGAATATGCCGATACCAACACCATCTTTACCACACCTCGGCAGAAGAAGACCGAAGATTACATTACTGGCCGTTACGGTTAATAGAGATAGGATCGACAATGATGGAAAACATAAATTTAAATAGACATATCTCTGGTCAGTTTAACGCTGAGCTTGATGACATTCGTAACCGTGTATTGGCTATGGGCGGCTTGGTTGAACGTCAGCTTGAGCAGTCACTCGATGCCTTAAGTGCGTTGGATGCCGAACTTGCCCAAAAGGTGATTGAGGGCGATCACAAGGTTAATGGCATGGAAGTGGCTATTGACGAAGAGTGTACGCGCATCATAGCCAAGCGTCAGCCTGCGGCGAGTGATTTACGCTTAGTATTGGCTATCTCTAAGACGATTACTGATCTTGAACGTATTGGCGATGCCTGTGTAAAGATTGCTAAGGCGGCGATGGATAAGCGCTCTAAGAATCAGCAGCCATTGTTGGTGAGTATCGAAAATATGGGACGTCATGCTACGCGTACCTTACATGCAACCCTCGATGCATTGGCGCGTATGGATGCCGATGTCGCGTTAGAGCTTCATAAAGAAGACGCTAAGTTGGATAAAGAGTATGAAGGCATTATTCGACAGTTGATGACCTATATGATGGCGGATCCGCGCTCGATTCCAGAAGTACTTGATGTGCTTTGGGCTGCTCGTGCCGTTGAGCGCGTTGGAGACCGTTGTCAGAATATTTGTGAGTACATTATTTACTATGTTAAGGGTAAAGATGTACGCCATATCTCCTATGAAGAGATGGAAAAAGATCTAAAGCGTTAGTTTATTTAGAACTTCTGTTTTTTATTTGTTTAAATGTTAAAAAAATGGCGTCGAGATGGAGTTCACACTTTTTACTAAATGTTGATTTAAGTTATACAAAAAAGCAGCGATAAGCTGCTTTTTTTGTTTTTTGGATCTAGACGAAAACAATAACTCGGGAAATAATGTATAGTGCAAGTGAAAATTGTGTTGTTATAACCTGTGAGCTAAATCCTATTAAATAGCTGAACCAAGCCGACATTCGGCGTTCCGGTGTTGGGCTATTCAATGTGATTTATGTGCCTTTCAGTGTAAGTAAGTGCTTATCTTTTATTAGCTTGAGATACATAAGCCTAAGCCATTATTTACCATGATGGGTGTTAGATGTTAATTAATCAAAAGTCTCATCTATATTCAAGATAAGCCTCTAGGTTTTATAAACATTCTTAAGGTGAGTATCATTAACGGGTTTAACTATAAAAAAATAACCCCGTCAGTGTATTCTTATTATTAACTGATACACCGCTAATTTGTGGCTTGCCGACCTAGGCAGGGCTAGAATTATTGTGTGTACTTCATTGATCGCGGTAACTATATGTCGATAAAATCGAGTATTAATCCACCTGTATTTTTCTCCTCGGTAATTTTAATTACCTTAATGGTGTTTGTTTGTGCTGTTTGGCCCACTCAATCACAAGATATTTTCAAAACGGCGCAATCCTGGTTTGAGCTTAAAGCTGGTTGGCTTTACATCTTAGGTGTGGCTGTCTTTCTCATTTTTATCATCTTCGTGATGGTTAGCCGTTTTGGTGATATCAAGCTAGGCCCTGATCACGCTGAACCCGACTACACCTATAAGAGCTGGATCGCTATGCTGTTCTCTGCAGGCATGGGTATTGGTTTGATGTTCTTCGGTGTGGCTGAACCTGTGATGCACTACATGGCTCCACCTGATGCCGATCCTTTGACCATTCAGGCGGCAAAAGATGCCATGAAGATCACCTTCTTCCACTGGGGTATTCATGCATGGGCTATCTATGCTGTGGTTGCCTTGAGCTTGGCGTATTTCTCTTATCGCCATAAGCTACCCCTACTACCAAGAAGTGCCTTGTATCCATTAATCGGTGAAAAGATCTATGGCCCAATTGGTCATGCCGTCGATACGTTTGCGGTTCTCGGCACCATGTTTGGTGTTGCGACATCGCTAGGCTTTGGTGTATTCCAGCTTAACTCTGGATTGAACTACCTGTTAGATGTGCCTGTTAGTGCAACGGTACAAGTTTGTTTGATTATCGGTGTCTGTGGTATTGCCACAATATCGGTATTTTCAGGCCTAGATAATGGGGTTAAGCGTCTAAGTGAGCTTAACCTGATCCTTGCGGTGTTGTTGTTAGTATTTGTCTTAATATTTGGTCCTACCGTTGAACTGCTACAAGCTTTCGTACAGAACACCGGTGCCTATTTAAGTGATATCGTTGGTAAGACGTTTAACCTATACGCGTACGAGCAAAAGAACGATTGGATAGGTGGTTGGACGCTACTTTATTGGGGGTGGTGGATCTCATGGTCTCCATTCGTCGGTACCTTTATCGCTCGAGTTTCTCGTGGTCGTACAATTCGTGAATTCCTCGTCGGCGTATTATTTGTTCCGTCAGCACTAACCTTCCTTTGGATGACAGGCTTTGGTAACAGCGCTATCGATGTGATCTCTAATGGTGGAACCTATCTTTCTGATGCCGTTTCAGAAGATGTTTCAGTAGCACTGTTCGTGTTCTTTGAGCATATGCCATTCTCGACACTGTTTTCGACAATTGCACTGTGTTTGGTAGTGACTTTCTTTGTGACCTCATCTGACTCAGGTTCATTGGTAATCGATAACCTAACGTCGGGTGGTGATCATGATGCGCCAGTATGGCAGCGTATTTTCTGGGCTCTAATGCAAGGTGTTGTGGCGTCAGTATTGTTATTAGCGGGTGGCTTACAGGCGCTACAGACGGCGGCAATTGCCAGTGCGTTACCTTTCTTGATTGTTATGCTACTGATGTGTTTTGGTCTGTATATTGCGCTAAAGGATGACTGGTTAAAGATCAACAGCGTACAATCACACAATACTAGCGTGCAGTTCACTAAGACTAACGTAAGCTGGGAGTCGCATATTGACGTATTGTTGTCTCACCCAAGTCAGCAAGAAGCACAGGACTTCCTTGATAAAGTGGCGCAGCCTGCTTTATCGAAAGTGTGTGAGAGCTTCTTAAGTCGCTCGATTTCGGCAGAGATCTTAAACTTCGATAATCGCATTCGTTTCGTGGTCCACAGCGAAGAGCACAATGACTTTGTGTATGGCCTGCGTATTCGTGCCTATACCATCTCTAATCCGTTAGAAAGTGATGTTAGCAATGGTGATGGTGACAGTGATAACGAATACTACCGCGTCGAAGTTTTCCTAGAGCATGGCGGTCAGCACTATGATGTGATGGGCTTTACTCAAGAACAGATTCTGGCGGATGTGGTAACACAGTATGAGAAGTACTTACACTACTTACATCTATCAAGTTCAGAGTATTTAGGCAGCGAAACTAACTCTTAGCCTGTTAGATTAGCGAGCAATTTGCGGTGAAACTTCCCTAGAGTCAGTGATACAATTGGCTCTAGGTAACAAACTTTAATGAGAAAGATCATGTCGACCAATCAAGGGCAGAGTAAGTTAGATAAAGTACTGGCAGAGGCCAGAGAGTACAAAGCTAAGCGTGAGGGCGGTTATCGCGAACAGGCACTTAAGCTTTACCCCTGGGTATGTGGCCGCTGTACTCGTGAATTTAACAATGCCAACCTAAGAGAGTTGACGGTGCATCATCGTGATCATAACCACGATAATAATCCATCAGATGGCTCGAACTGGGAACTGTTGTGCCTTTACTGTCATGACAATGAACACTCAAAGTTTGAAGAGCTGATTCAATATGGTTCAACCACTGAAACAAAAGTAGAAGCGGCGACTTATAATCCGTTTGCCGATTTGAAAAGCATGATGAAGAAGTAATACCCCAAGCTTCTTATAAAAAGCGAATAAAAAAGAGCCGCATTAGCGGCTCTTTTTGTATCTAGTTGACTTCGTCTGACTCTGAAGGCTTTAGCCTTTGTTCAGCTTCTATCCATTTTTCTCGACTTAAAATGGCACTGTTTTCCCTGCCCTGCATCAGTGATTTTCGTTCTGCGAGCTTTAGCCAGATCTGCTTTTTTTGCTCATCACTGGCATTACTCCAACCGACGATCTCATCGATATGGCGATAACACCCCATACAATAATCTTCATCATTAAGGCCACAATGGGCCACACAAGGGGATTGTTTCATAAGGTGGCTATCTTATTGTTGTTCGAATTTGCGGCAGATTTTAAGTTAGCTAGAATTAGCTGACAAGCGAAACCATATTACCGAGCGGAATGTGTGTATCCCGAACCCGTTAGGGCAGACTCATAATTCCGGCTAATGAGCCATAGTTGATATGGCTATAGGTATTGTTTAAATCTGATGCTAAAATTATCAACCAATATTTTTTATTCAAATATTCAATGAATTGTGTGTTTTCTGGAGGAGTTATGAAGACGCTGTTTCGCTTTTGTATAGTGACTGTAGTCGCGATACTAACCAGTGCTTGTTCACTGCTCGAGGTTAAACTGGAAAGTGGTATCGAGCCACTGCCCAAAGACCAGCTTAATATGCGGGTACTGAGCCGAGACTTTAGTACCGTTTTCTACAGTCAAGTCGAAAGCGCTGCGGATCTGATTGAGCGTAATACTGATAGTATTGCGATTCAATCAAATACCTTAATGTGGAAGATTAATGCTGAGCAGAACCTGCAGCATACTATTTTCCAAGCTTCACCAACGGCGGCAATGGTCGATACGTGGGTGTTTACCGAGCAGATGGCGCAGTTCTTTGAAAGTGGTGCAGGTAAGAACCTATTTGCCGAACAGCAGCAGGTCGCTATCGATACCAGCATTAAATTGCGTGATCAGTTTGAGCGTACTATCAAGAAGTTTGGTGCTGCCAACTTTGACAAGAACCAAGAGTTTGTGAAGCAATATGTGGCTAAGAATCCAATTAAGGATATGGCCTTTGCTCGTGAGTCAGCCTTTACCGAGTGGCTTGAATTTCATCAAATTAGTGAGTTTGATGCTGTTACCACCTTCGGTACTGTACCGGAAGTGATGAGTGATATCTCAGATAGAATGGCGATGATTGCTGAGCAAATGCCTAAGATTTTAGGCTGGAAGGCGGAGCTTTATGCACTGCACTCAAATATTAACGCCGATGAAATTCAGCGCACCTTGATGAGTATCAGCGACACTTCGGCCAAGTTTCAGCAGTTAATGGCACAGAGCCCTGAGATGATGCAGACCTTAGCGGTCGATATGCGAAGAGAGTTAAGTCCGCTCTTAGAGCAGCTTAGCATTGACACCGATGACAAGCTTAGACAGCTGTCGGTTGAGCGCCAAGCATTAGAGCTGATGGTGAAAAATGAACGTATGGCACTGGAGGCGATGGTCACCAGAGAGCGCGCCGCAGCGGCTGTCGATTTGGAGCAGTTATCTCAGCATACGGTAGAGGTGGTGTTCCAAGAGATCACTAAGACGCTAAAGAGCCTTATCTTATACTTCGTGCTCTTCTTAGTGGTGGTATTCTTCGCACCGCTTGGCCTAGGTGTCTGGCTAGGTAAGCGTATGCAAATTAAGAAGCAAGCTGCGGTAAGCATCAGCAGCGAGCAAAAAGCCTAAACGAATATAGACCATGACATGTTAAACTAGCGGGCACCTATCAAGGTGCCCGTTTTTTTCGTGGCTTTAATAGCACTATGCTGTAACCGTAAATGACTAAAAGATGACTTTAACTTCAGAACAAACCTCGAGCTTGAGCGCAGCGCAGCGCCTTAAACAGATAGACGCAATGTTGACCCAAAGTCAGCCGTTGTGGCGTAGCCGCAGCTTTGAGTGTGAGCAGCTGCCGTGGAGCGATGCTTTTCCCAATTTGGCCGCTACGGTCTGGCAGCTTAGTGATGACTCACTAGAGCAGATTGATGCATGCCAAAATAACCTTAATGAAGCATTGTTGCCTGCGTTGGCTGCAGATCTCGATGCTCAAGGTCTGCAGTGGCCCTTAGCGTTATTGTCTCTTTCGGCTATTGGTGAGTCAGCTAAAAATGAAGCGGTGCCTGAGTCAGCCTCAGAGTCTCCAATGTTGCTGTCGTTAGAGGATGAACCGCATTTTAGCGCCCATATTAAAGGGCGTAAGTGGCAGCAGATAAATGCCTTTGTGGCGAAGCTGCCTCGTGATAACACCTCGGTGCTGGAGTGGTGTGCGGGGAAAGGCCATTTAGGCCGCCTGATTGCCAAAGCGCATCAACGTGAGGTAGTAAGTCTTGAGTGGCAGCAAAGCCTCTGTGACGCCGGAGAGCTGTTCGCGGCTAAGTGGAAGCTGCCGCAAACCTTTATTTGCGCCGATGCGTTTGCAGGGCAAAGTGAGCAGTTACATACAGAGCAGCTCGCGGTGGCGTTACATGCCTGTGGCGATCTACACGTGACATTACTAAAACATGCTAGTCATGCTGGTACCAAGCAACTGGTGATCTCTCCTTGTTGTTACCACTTAATTCAGGCTAAGCATTATCTGCCGCTATCAAGCGTGGCTAAGGCTAGTGCGCTTATCTTAAGCCGTGCCGATCTGCAGCTTCCGTTGCAGCAAAGTGTTATTGCTAACGATAAGCACAAGGCATATCGACTGCAGGAGATGGCATGGCGTCTAGGTTTCGATGCGTTGCAGCGTAAGGTACGCGGTTGTGATGAATATCTTCCTGTGCCCGCGATTAAGCAGAGCCAGTTAAATGCGAGCTTTGAAGATTTTTGTCATTGGGCTGCCGATGCTAAAGGCGTGAGTTTACCGCTCAATATAGATTGGCAAGAATATCTGCTTATCGGCGAGCAACGTCAGCGTTTAACGAGGCGCATCGATTTAGTGGCGCACCTTTTTAGAGCGTTACTGGAGCAGTGGCTGCTGCTAGATAGAGTCTGTTTTCTTGAGGAGCAAGGTTACCGGGTTAAGCTGAGTGAATTTTGTTCAAACAGTATTACGCCGCGAAATGCACTAATTCATGCATTTAAATAGAAAATATGAGTCAGCTTAATTTAATCTTCCCGTAACAAATTGTTTATTAAGTTGTAATTAAGTTAGCTGTGATTGAATCCGTGACCAGAGTAACACCATTTTCTAAGTCAAGCCGATGATAGGTTGGATTAAAACGCCTCAGCAATGAGGTTTTTTATTGAATCATCGGCTTTTTCTTGCTCAAATGGCTGGTTAATAATAAATAATTATCTCGATAGGCCGTCAATCGGCCAATCTTGTGAGCGACTAAAAGCAGTTTCATGAAATATTCCCGCGTTTTTATTAATAGTATGGCCTACGAGCTGGCGCCTGAAGTTGTGTCGACTTCGGAGTTAGAGTCTCGTTTAGCGCCTTTATACCAAAAGTTTCGTATTCCGATGGGGCAACTTGCTACCTTAACAGGGATCCATGAAAGACGCTGGTGGCCTAAAGGACATCGTTTATCCGATGGCGCCTTAGCGGCGGCTCATAAAGCTATCGATGAAACAGGCGTACAGATCAGCGATTTAGGCGCCGTAGTCTATACTGGCGTTTGCCGAGATCAACACGAGCCTGCGACGGCATGTCGTATTGCGGCTAAGCTTGGTGTTTCTAAAGATACCGCCATTTACGATATCAGTAATGCCTGCCTAGGTGTGTTATCGGGTATTTTAGATATCGCCAACCGTATCGAGCTTGGTCAGATTAAAGCGGGTCTAGTAGTGTCATGCGAATCTGCACGTCATATCGTCGATATCACTATCGATAAGATGCTGGCCGAACCGACGATGCAAAACTATGCTCAGTCGTTAGCGACCCTAACTGGTGGCTCAGGTGCAGTGGCAGTTTTGCTAACCGACGGTAGCTTAAATCTCAAGGGCAATCGAGAGCATCAGCTACTGGGTGCCAGTCACCTATCCGCTCCCGAACATTATGACTTGTGTCAATGGGGCCTAGAAGAAGCGGGTCCACAACTATACCGTGAGTTTATGCGTACTAATGGTGTGGCCTTGTTAAAAGAGGGCGTTGAGCTTGCGCGTCATACTTGGAGTCACTTCCTTGAACAGCGCAACTGGCTGGTGGAGCAGGTCGACAAAGTGATCTGTCATCAGGTGGGCGCATCGAACCGTCGTAACGTGTTAAGCGCACTGAATATCCCCGAAGAGAAAGAGTTTCCAACCTATAAGCTGCTTGGCAATATGGGCACGGTTTCACTGCCTGTTACAGCTGCAATGGCCCACGATCAAGGTTTCTTGAAACGTGGTGATCAAGTGAGCTTCTTAGGCATAGGCAGTGGTTTAAACTGCATGATGTTGGGGCTTAAGTGGTAATGCTAATTAGCCTACGCTTGTCGGCGTAGGCTTTTTAATGTTCTCAACCCACACAGTTACACGTTAAAAGATAAGAATGATAGGACACGTCATGCTAGACACCCTGCACCCGTTTAAGCGCAATTATTTAGATAGAAATGGTAACAAGCTTCAATACGTGAATGAAGGCCAAGGCGAGCCTGTGGTTATGGTTCACGGTAACCCTAGCTGGTCTTTTTATTACCGTAATCTCATTAGCGCCCTTAGCGATAAGCATCAATGTATTGTGCCTGATCATATTGGCTGTGGTTTATCTGATAAGCCCGATGACAGCGGTTATGACTATACCCTAAAGAATCGTATCGATGATTTGGAAGCCTTACTCGAACACTTAGATGTGAAAGAGAACATCACCCTAGTGGTACATGACTGGGGCGGCATGATAGGTATGGGTTATGCGGCCCGTTACCCTGAACGCATAAAGCGTTTAGTGATCCTCAATACCTGTGCATTTCATCTTCCTGCCAGTAAGCCGTTTCCATGGGCGTTATCTATCTGTCGTAATACCATGCTGGGTACATTCTTAGTACGTGGCTTTAACGCTTTTTCATCGGCGGCATCCTATGTGGGCGTGAAGCGTAAGCCTATGCACAAAGATATTCGCGAAGCCTATGTTGCGCCGTTTAACTCTTGGGCAAACCGTATCTCTACATTACGTTTTGTGCAGGATATTCCGTTAAAGCCGGGCGACCGTAACTATGAACTGGTGTCAGATATCGCGGCGAGTCTAAGCCAATTTCAAGATATACCGACAGTGATCTGTTGGGGCCTGCAAGACTTTGTCTTCGATAAGCACTTTCTGACTGAGTGGAAGCAGAGAATGCCCCACGCCGAAGTGCATGAGTTTAGCGATTGTGGTCACTATATTCTTGAAGATGCCAGCGATGAGGTGATTGCTCACATTAAAGCCTTTATGACCAAAAGTGATAAGCCAACTGCTACAGAATCGGTGGCGTAAACTTGATGGTCTGTCAGTTGATTGAAAACAGTGACGGCGCAAATTTGTGCCGTCATTTAGTTAGTGCCGCCAAGACTATCCCTGACTCACTTGCCGTTGCCGTACAGCAAGCCAATGGCAAATCGACAACGGCTTTACGCTACCAAGAGATGGACTTTCAGACCCTTAATACTAAAAGCGATGAGCTGGCTAGCGCGCTTATCAGCCATGGTTTAACGCCTGGCATGAAAGCGGTATTGATGGTCACTCCTAGCATCGATTTTTTCTGCTTAACCTTCGCACTCTTTAAGGCAGGCATAGTGCCTATCTTGGTCGACCCAGGTATGGGCGTTAAAAACCTTAAGCAGTGTTTTATTGAGGCAAAGCCTGACGCCTTTATCGGGATCCCCAAAGCCCATATCGCCAGACGGCTCTTTGGCTGGGGCAAACCTACGGTTAAGCACTTAATCAATGTGGGGGGCAGTGCGCTCGCTCAGGCATTGACTGGCGCAATTAGCCTAGAGACCCTATTGAAAGCGAACAGGTCGCAAACCACTGTTCCATTTAAGATGCAGTGGCTCGATAAAGATGCCATGGCGGCAATTTTATTTACCAGTGGCAGTACAGGCACCCCCAAGGGCGTAGTCTATTCCCATAAGATGTTTGAGGCGCAAATCACCGCGCTTAAACATGATTATGCTATTAAGCCGGGCGAGCGTGACTTAGCCACTTTCCCACTTTTTTCACTGTTTGGCCCAGCTTTAGGCATGGCATCTATCGTGCCCGATATGGACGCGAGTAAGCCGATTACCGCCAACCCTGAGTTTATTTTTGCCGCTATCGAAAAATACCAGTGCAGCAATATGTTTGTGAACCCTGCGTTGATAGAGCGTCTCGGGGCGGCGGGGGAAGCAAGGCAGCATAAACTGACGAGTATCCAGCGGGTGATCTCCGCCGGTGCGCCAGCGACCATCTCATCGATTAAACGCTTCAGTCAGATGCTTAATGAGGATGTAGAAGTCCTCAATTCTTACGGCGCGACAGAATCTTTACCCTTAAGTAAAATTGGCAGTAAGGCAATGTTTGATACAACCGCTGTGACTGATAACGGCGGTGGAATTTGTGTAGGTAAAGCCATTGATGGAGTGGATATTGCTATCATCGATATCGATGAGCAACCTATCAGCACTTGGGATGACAGCTTAGCCCTACCCGTTAATACAATCGGTGAAATTGTCGTTAAAGGCCCTATGGTGAGTCGCAGTTATTATCAGCGAGATAGCGCGACTAGAGTGGCCAAAATTAACGATGGTAGCCAAATACGCCACCGTATGGGCGACTTAGGTTATCTAGATAGTGATGGCTTACTGTGGATGTGCGGCCGTAAGGCTCACCGCGTCGATGCGGATGCTTCACCTACAACTAATAACCCAGCTAAACGTTATTACTCTATTCCCTGTGAGCGAATCTTTAATACCCATAGCGATGTGAAACGTAGCGCCTTAGTGGGCGTAAAAGTGGCGGGCAAGGTGACGCCACTTATCTGTATCGAGCTTAAACAGTCTGTTGCTTGCTCGCTCTCAAGTCAGCTTTACAGTGAACTAAGGGCGATTGCCGATCAGCATGCGCAGACTCAAGGTATAGAGCGTTTCCTCATTCATCCCGATTTTCCAGTCGATATTCGTCATAACGCTAAGATTTTCCGTGAAAAGTTAGCCGTTTGGGCGCAAAAGCAGATCAAGGAGTAGTTCACTTTGTCATTAGCTAACAAGAATCACGCTCCTATGCTTGCAGATTTTTTACCCCAAGAGCAGGCCGCGCTGTTGGCCTTGAAGCAAAAGGTCAATCACGCCTTTGTGACCGGAGCGGGCGGCTTTTTAGGTAAAGCTATCTGTGAACGGCTATTAGCCGCTGGGATAAAGGTGACAGGCTTTGCACGTGGCCAATACTCCGAGTTAAGCGCCATGGGCGTAGAGATGGTCAAAGGGGATATTGCCGATGAGCAAGCTCTACTTGATGCGATGCAAGGCTGTGATGTTGTGTTTCATGTGGCATCCAAAGCGGGTGTGTGGGGCAGTAAGCAGAGCTATTTTTCCCCCAATATTGATGGCGCGCGTCATATCATCGCTGCCTGTAAAAAGTGCAGTATCGAGCGTTTAGTCTATACCAGTACACCGAGCGTTACCTTTGCAGGGGTAGATGAGGTGGGCAATGATGAGTCAGCGCCCTATGCTAAGCAGTTTCTCAATTTCTATGGTGAGTCAAAGGCGATTGCCGAGCAGATGATGCTTAGCGCCAATGGCGATAAACTCAGTAATGGTAAATCTCTTGGCACCACAGCGCTGCGGCCGCATCTTATCTGGGGGCCAAGCGATCCTCATCTGGTACCAAGGGTGCTAGAGCGCGCTGAAGCTGGCAGACTAAAGCTAGTAGGAAGGGAAGATAAACTAGTCGATACCATCTATGTGGGTAATGCTGCCTACGCCCATGTATTGGCTGCGCTTAAGCTTTGCTGCGAAGATGCGAGTCGTGCAGCTTGTGCGGGTAAAGCTTACTATTTGAGTAATGATGAACCCATTACGATGGCGGCCATGCTCAATAAAATTCTTGCCTGCAAAAATCGACCACCAGTAACTAAGCGAGTCCCCAGCAATCTTGCCTATGTGGCAGGGTGCATTCTGGAGTCGATATATAGCGTATTGGGTAAACAAGACGAGCCTATCATGACCCGCTTTGTGGCAAGGCAGCTTTCGACGAGCCACTATTTCGACATTAGTGCGGCTAAGCGGGATCTAGATTACCAAGCGTTGGTGAGTATTGACGAGGGGATGGAGCGGCTAAAGGCGTCTTTACAATAAGCAAAGTTGGGTTGATACTGACTAAGATATAAAAAAGCAGCAATACTATTGCTGCTTTTTTATATCTATAGATTAATTTTGTTCTCAAGTGACTGATATAAAGATATATTGCTCTTTAGATATCAGGGATAAATCACCATGAAGTTTCTTTGCTTATGATTAGCATAATCGACTTGTTGTACTGACTTGTCATGAAAGTGAATAGGCTAATAAGTGATAAGAGACTCATTAAGCTCAAGGAGGCGTTATGAAGGTATTTTCACTATTTTTAAGCCAGGTGTTGTTAGCCTTTTTTATCGTTTGCTTGCCTTTGAAAGCGGCAGAGAATCCCTTTATTGGTAGCTGGCAGTTGGTGTCAGGTAAGTATCTAGATGGTAAAGGCCAGTGGGTTGAATATAGCGATCTAAAGCTCAGCGCAATCAAAGTCATCTCCGCGAACCATTTTAGTTTCACCACAATGAAAAATGTAGGTAGTGACGCTAAGCCAACGTTAGAATTTTGGGCCGCTGCAACGGGTGATTATGAATATACAGTGACAGATTATACCGAATATCCATATTTAAACTCATTCGGCGTTAATGCGGGGGAGTCTTTTACTTTCACCTATACCATAGAAGGTAAGGAGTGGCGTACCCAGCGCACCGAAGACGGTGTGTTAAAAGAGCAGGAACATTGGACGAAGCTGGACTAGATTGTAGTAAACCTAAGGTTAACTTTTAAGGGGATATGATGAGCAAGAAAGCTGATAGAGATATCGAAAAGGGTTATAGCAATGCCGAGTTTGCTGCCAAGCTAAGGCGCCTTGCTGACTCGCTAGAGACGGGTGAAAAGTTTGAGATTCAAATCGCAGGTGAGCGAGTGTATGTACCTGTGCGTGCGACATACAGTGTTGAACATGAACGGAGCGACTCAGAGGAAGAGATTGAGTTTCAGATCAAATGGTCGCACGAATAAGTGACAAGTGATTGAGTTAGGGATTTCGCTGAGCATTGAATTAGGCATAGGCGACAAGTGTTAATGTTATCCTTGTTGTGTCTATGCCTTTTTAGCTTAGTAAAATACTAGAGCACTACCTCTTTACCAAATGCCTCATGGTAGGCAATCATAAAGTCTTCTCTGATTAACTGCTCTAAATGAACGGCTTGTTCAGTAGGACAGAAAATCATAATGTGAACAAATTGCTCGCCATTAATACCGCTACTAATATGGATGTGGGGCTCAGAGCCAGGTAAATCCACGCCAGCATGCTTTTCGATAACGCCATTATAGCGTTTAGCAACTTCAATGAAATCTTCACAGTGAGCTTCAATCTTCTCGTGTAACTCGGGGAACAGTGGGTAGAGGTTTACGAATTCCACAACAGTGATAAAAAAGTCGTGGTAGACATACCGCTTCATGAAGTTGAGGTTTTTAACTGCATAACTAAAGAACATACTGTTAGGCAGGGTCGCCGTTTTCCCTGTGAAGTGATACTGGCCATGGTGCAGGTCAATCTCTTGAATAACCGTCGCCATTAGGTTGTGTTCAATCACCTCACCACATATTTTTCCTACTTCAATCCAGTCACCAATGACAAATGAGCGTGAGCTGGCTCTTTGAATCGAACCAGTAAAACAGAGAATAATCTCTTTCGAAGCGACAACAAAAGCGATGGCAATAGCGGTCACGGAGAGGGCAAACTTATTGATCTCTGTCTGCCACAGCATAAACAAGATCACTATGATTAAGATAAATGTGCCATTCTTGGTTCGTGACATCCATTTACGTTGAACTTCAGTTAAAAACGCCACATCACCGCGAATTTGAGAGATCACTAAGCGCTTAATCATTGAAATTAAAACAATGATTAATACCGTTAGCAAAAGCTTATGGGTTAATAAAAAGTCCACTGCGATGGTTAGTTTATCCACGAAACCCTCTTTAAATAGCACCTAAAGTGTATGTTCTATAGTCGAATAAATCAGCTTAACTAAGTGATTTAACCGCTTTTACTTATGATGAAGTCACTCTACGGTTATCATAGGTAAAAAACAAGCCAGCTAATACTGGACAGATTACTTGATTGAGATTGATTTAAACTTAATTGAGCTGATTCTACATTTTTAATTGCTTGATAAGAGATTTGGCTAGCTTTTTATCGAACTCGTAGCGAAGGAATAAAGCCATCATGAGTGCTATATCGTCAACCGCTATACTTTATTCTTTACGCAATTGTCCCTATGCCATTCGGGCAAGATTGGCTGTCTATGTTTCGGGTCAAACAGTGCTGCTACGTGAGTTGCGTTTAGATAACAAGCCGGTCGAGTTGTTAGAGGCCTCACCAAAGGGAACCGTGCCAGTATTGGTGCAGCCCAGCGGGGAGGTTATTGAGCTGAGTCTAGATATCATGCTATGGGCGCTTAGTCGTAGGGATCCTGCTAATTACCTTTTTGCTGATAAGTCTGATAGGCATCAGGAGATGCTAAGCTTGATTGACCTGTTTGATAAGGAGTTCAAAACCTGTCTGGAAAGCTACCGTAGTGCTAAGCGCTATCATGATGCCGACCTGTTCACTCGCAGAGCAGACTGTGAACGATTTTTACAGATACTTGAGTTAAGGCTGCTTGAGCATCAATACCTAGTTTCAGATACCCCCAGTCTTGCCGATCTCGCAATCATTCCTTTTATTCGTCAATTTTCTCGCGTTGAACGCCAATGGTACAGACAGTCTCCCTACCCAAAGGTTAGGGGTTGGTTGAGTGGCTATTTACAGAGTCGAATGTTCAGTAAAGTCATGATGAAATTCCCTATATGGTCTGGGTGTAATGACCAAGTTATCTTTAAAGTTGATTAACCACTAATTTAGTAAGTCGGTATGTTCATCTTCTGTTATTCTTCGCTGTAGGGCTCTGTGGTGTTAAACAATAATTTACTGAAAAATAGGCTCAAAGGCGTATCATAAATTGATCAGTTAAATTTTGCAGATATGGGTAAACCAAGATTTTCGGGGGAAAGTCGATGAGTGAAAAGCAAGATAGTAATATTGAAACGGTATCTATTTATCAAGTGTGGGACAAACCGGTGCGCATTTTCCACTGGATTAATCTGGTGTTGATCACTGCGTTAATGTTTGTCGGGTTAATCATGTTATTTAAAGCTGAACTCGGCATTAGCGGCTTAGCGGCGAAGATTAAACTTAAAGAGCTGCATATTGTAATTGGCTACCTTTTCGTGATTAATCTGCTTGTACGTTTATTATGGGGCGTTATCGGCAGTGGTTATGCCAAGTTATCCCATATATGGCCTAGTTTTAAGGCGGCAAGTGATTATCAACAAGCATTGAAGGCGGGTAAGAATCCGCAGTATCTAGGGCATAACCCGTTGGGGAAATTGGCCGTTAGCGCAATATTTGCATTGTTAATTGTTATTGGAGCTACGGGATTGTTGCGTGCTGGTACGGATGTTTTCTATCCTCCTTTTGGGGCGGCAGTTACCGAGTACATTGCAGCTGATGGCGTCGACCCCGCCTCGCTAAAACCCTATGATGATACCGGAGTTGACCAACAAAAAGTCGCTCAGATGAAACCTTATAAAAGCGTCACAGGTAAGGTGCATCTTTATGGCGCTTATCTACTGATGCTAGTGGTACTCATTCATATTATCGGTGTGATTATTGCGGAGCTTAAGCATCAGCCCGGTATTATCTCGGCTATGTTTTCTGGTAAGAAACGACTTAAAGACAAACCAGTAGATGAGTAAAGATTTTTAGCATGAAGCTGTGGCCGCTGTGGCGGCACATATAAAAAGCCCACGTTTAGTGGGCTTTTTAGTTATCGCTTACTGGCAAAATTAGCTTGCTTGAAATTCTGGTCGGTAGCTTTGCGGCAGTTCGAACACTTTATCCTCACCGGTAACTGGGCAGACAAAGCTTAAGTGGCAGGAGGTAAGCTGCAGATTCGGCGTCTGGTCGCTGCCATTACCATGCTGTCTGTCGCCGACAACAGGGTGGCCAATACTTGCCATATGGATACGAATTTGGTGTTTACGGCCTGACTCGATTTTAACCTGCACTTTAGACTGATTTAGCTCGTTGCTGTACTCTAAGCGCTCGGCGTGTGATAGCGCCGACTTGTTATCTACATCGGTATCTATGGTGACTTTTCCGTCCGGGAACTTGCCTTCCACTATCACCTGATAAAATTTATCGAGCGCCCGGGTTTCAAACAGCTTGGCGATGGCGGCTGTGACTTTTTTATTATGACCCAACACGATAAGTCCGGTTGCGGCTAAGTCTAGTCGGTGAATAAGGTAGGCATTACGAGCCGGATTTAAGTGGGTCTCGATATAACGATTAATGGTGGTGTGGTCGCTCCACTTCGAGCCCTGACAACGCATGCCAAAAGGTTTGTACCAGATACTGTACTGCTCTTGGTCAAATAGTAGCTCTGCATCGGTTACCACTTCATCTAATACCGCTTGGTTGTAGTAAAGATGTAGCTCATCACCGACCTTAAGCGCCTTCTTAGCGCGGCGGAGACGATTAGTTTGCTTGCCATGACTGTGCCAAACCGCCCCTTTTTGCATCGCTTGCTTAATCATTTGCTTGGATAAGCCGGTTTCCTCTGCGAGCAGACTTGCCGCATCAATCTCGGTAGACTGGACTTTGATATGGGTTTCTATTTTTAACGGGCTCATGATTAACAGTTCGCTGCATGGGGTTATTTAGCAAGCCGGTAATTTTACACGATTAGCACACGTTTGGCTCATGCTTACGGATAACTTAATGCAGGCTAGGAGAATTCATGTTGATCAGTGCAACTCCGATGACGATCAAAATCATGCCAAAGATAGTATCAAGGTTTGGCATCTTTCCCATAAAAATACCTAGCATGGTGATTAATACGATTCCTGCACCACACCAAATTGCGTAGGCAACGTGAGTAGGAATGCTGTTAGTGGCCAAGGATAAAAAGTAAAACGCAGCACCATAGCCAACACCGCAGCCAATGGAGGGCAGTAATCGACTAACCCCCATAGTAACGGGTAGCAAACTAGTGGCAATTACCTCAGAAACAATGGCTAAGCTTAAGTAAAAATAGCTATTCATATCGGGCCTATAAGTTAAAAAAAGCGCTCGTGATCAGATGAACAGAGCGCGAAAATGGGCAAAAGAAAGACTAAATTAACTTTCGAAGTCATTGTGCCGTTGAATGTTTTACTAGGCATCACTAACGGTTTTGGTAAAGCTTACTGAGCGATAGCATTTAATATTACGGCCAAGAGATGAGTTAACTTTATTATGAAAATTTAATGCAAATTGTCTTGTTCAAGCTAACTGCTAGGCTTAGTGTTTAATTAGGTTTAATTCTCGTAATGTGTCGCGCTTGGTTCAAAATTCTTTAGCGGCCATTACCTCATTGAAAGTAAATGGAGCGAGTTATGGATACCCAATTAGCATTGAGAGTCAAACACTGGATGGCTGCCGATCCCGACTCCGCGATGCGACAGGAGCTACAAGCCCTTTTAGACTCTGATGATAGCACTGAGCTTGAGGCGCGCTTTTCTGGACGACTCGCCTTCGGTACGGCGGGGTTACGCGGTGTCGTGGGCGCGGGGCCGACTCGAATGAATCGATTAGTTATTCAGCAAACTTCTGCGGGTTTAGCTTCTTATCTAAAAGCACAAATTAGTGACGTAGTAAGCCGTGGCGTAGTGATTGGTTATGACGGTCGCCATGATTCGAAGCAATTCGCCTATGACGCCGCCAGTGTATTAACGGCTATGGGAATTAAAGTCTATCTCACAGGCAATGTGGCGGCAACGCCGCTGGTGGCCTTTGGTATGCTTCACCTTGGCTGCGCAGCGGGTGTTGTGGTCACTGCCAGTCATAATCCGCCGCAATATAACGGCTACAAGGTATATTGGGACAATGGTGCTCAGATCATTCCTCCACACGATAGTGGTATCGCGGCTTGTATCGACAAAGCCGCGACCGAGGCGATTCCATTATTGGAGATCCAGCAAGCCAAGGCCTCAGGCTTGCTAGTTATGCTAGAGGATGATTTTTATGATGCTTATCGCCAAGGCGTGAAGCAAGCAGCAGTATTACAAAATTATACTCAGCCAGAGTCTGTCAGTTTGGCCTACACGGCCATGCACGGCGTGGGTAACGAGATGGCGCTTAATGTGCTGAAAGATGCGGGGTTCACACAAGTTTATTCAGTTGCCGAGCAGGCGCTGCCCGACGGGGATTTCCCTACGGTGAATTTCCCTAACCCTGAAGAAGAGGGGGCGATGGATATGGTGATCGCCGAGGCCAAAAAGTATAACGCTATGCTGGCCTGTGCAAATGATCCCGATGCCGACCGTTTCGCCGTTGCGGTGCGCACGGCTTCAGGGGATTATCAGATGCTCACAGGCGACCAAGTTGGTGTGTTATTAGGTCATTACCTATTGACCCATGCCAGTGATACTCAGCGATTAACCTGCACCACGATTGTGTCATCGAGTTTATTATCAAGAGTCGCCCAGAGCCTTAATGCGACTTGCTTAACGACTTTGACCGGTTTTAAGTGGCTAACTAATGTGGGGATGAGTGAAGAAACAGACGAAAACGGCTTCCTGTTTGCCTACGAAGAGGCGCTCGGTTACACCGTTGGTTCTATGGTGTGGGATAAAGATGGTTTATCGGCACTGGTTGCATTTGCCCAATTAACTGCAGAGCTTGCCAGCCAGGGGCAGACAATATGGGATCGTCTTGAAGCCATCTATCGTCAGCATGGTTTCCACCTCAACGCTCAGGTAAGCATTGCATTGAAACCGACGACGCCAAATATTGGTGCCTATCTGCGTGAGCATCCTCCCGTTGAGATAGCGGGTCATAAGGTGGTTTCGACTGATGATATCAGTATTGGTAAGCGCTACTTCTTTGATGGCAGTAAAGATGGCTCAGAAGAAAATATCGCACTACCCGCCAGTGATGTATTGATTTATCGCCTTGAAAATGGCGCCCGAGTCATCGTCAGGCCATCGGGCACTGAGCCAAAGATAAAGTGCTACTACGAGGTGGTCGAAGCGATGAGCGATGAAGACACATTAGCAAGTGCCCAACAGCGAGCGGAGGCTGAAATGGTGCGCTTCATTGAGGCGCATCAGGCGGCGTTGCCGAAGTAGTAAAAATAGTATTTTGTTTATTAAAATATGAAGCCACCAGTTAGGTGGCTTCTTTATGTTTTTGAACAGCTGTAAAAATTAGTGAGTTTTTGAATGAAGCTCAATTAGATTTTTGTCAGAAGAGGAGAGGCATAAAGGTTTGGCATTATCGTCTCATGGTTATCAGTCAACAGCAGTAATCTTTTATGCGGTATTTTTATGCAGTATTTATTCGATTAAATGAAGCGACTTGTTGCTTTAGCATTTGGCTTTTGAGTTCGGTAAGCAGCATAGTGAACAAGCCGATAACTGCAATAGCGGATACGAGTGCTTGTGTTGAGTCAGATGTGGATATTTGGGCAATAAAAAGCATTGCTCCATAAAACATACCGTTTTTGACATCCTGTGTATTCACGATGAATCGATTGTTGGCAAAATCATTTTCGATATAGACAGGAGTAGCCAATCCGCCAAGTTTTACTTTGAGTTTGCAGTCTTGTTCTTCCACTTGATAGTCTTGGGCTTTTAGCTCATCTTTTAGCTCATCTTTTAACTTATTTTTTAGCGTATTTTCTAGTTTCGTCATCCTTTTCACCTTCTCTATCCTTGCCTATCAATAGGTTAGCAGACTTATTAATCGTGCTTCGCGCTCTTTTTTAACGGGATTTTGGGTGTGCATGAACAAGGAGTCAATTGAGAACTTTTCAATGATGTTCTCACTTGGGACTGTTATATAAAGCGGTTCATTACAGCAAGGCTCGATAAAGAGAAAAGTTAGTCGAGCCTTACCGTCATGAGAAGTTAGCTTTGTGCTAGCGTGAGCAATTGAGGTAAATACAGGGTTTCTTGCGAGGCTATCTGTGCCTGCTCTGTAAGAACTTGTTGTAAAATCTCTTTTGTTGTCAGTGGGTTGGCTAACACTACCCGAAATACCACAGCTTTGATGTTCATCAGCTGGTGGCTTTCAGGGTTGATACGGGTACGTGATACAAACGAGGATCCTTGTTCACGCTGAGTTTTTTGTACAAATTTAGTCAAGCCATCTAATAGCTGATTAAACTTGGTTAGCGCCTCTGTATCACCAATTTCACGAGCTTTGGCCATCGCAAGCTGTACTGATTGCGGCACATAGCGATAGGTGAGCAGACAAAGTTCTGGCTGAGAGACCAGCTCAAAATCGCTTTCTGCCGTGATTAAGTCGGCGAAATAACGGGCCTTTTCAAGGCTGTTATTGATTAAAATCTCATAACCTTCTCGGCCAATCACCTTAAGACAAGCATGCACTAGCATCGCCATACCTGGGCGCGAACCTTCGAGAGTCTGACTGCCTAAGTCTTTCGATCCTTGGCGCAAAATATACTCTGCATGGTGCTTGATGGCATTCGCAAAGGTGGGATCTTTAAATAGCACCATACCTGCGCCCATAGGCACATACATCTGCTTGTGAGCATCGATGGTGACGGAGTCGGCTCGCTCAACCCCCGTTAGTAGGTGACGATACTTATTTGATAATAAGCTCGCGCCGCCCCAAGCCGCATCCACATGAAAGTGACAGTTAAGCTCAGCGGCTAAATCGGCAAGTTCATTGAGCGGGTCGATATTGCCGGTTTCTGTGGTGCCCGCGACGCCCACGATTGCCATCACACGAATGTTATCTTGCTCAAGTTGCTTAGCGAGAGCTCGCATCTTAGTGACATCGACCTTGTTATCGTCTGATGTGGGAACTTGAATAATGTTTTCCCGGCCAATACCTAATAGGTCAGCAGTTTTAGCGAGCGAGTAGTGGCCACGCTCAGAGACTAAAATTGCTAAATCATCATAGCCGTAGTGGCGCAGCCCTTTGAGCAGCCCTTGTTTGGCGATACCTTTAAAGTCACCATCTGCTTTAAGTAGTTGATTACGCGCCGTCCACAAGGCGGTGATGTTGGCGACTGTACCACCTGAGCAAAACGCCCCCAAGGAGACATTGGCACTGTGCATCCAGCTTTGATAAAAGGCTTCATTCTCGTTATATACAAGATGGTGCATCATGCCTAGTACTTGGCGTTCCAGTGGCGTAAAGGCCTTCGATGTCTCGATTTTTACCAGATTCTGGTTCAGTCCTACCATCATCTTAGACAAGGGTAATACAAAGTAAGGCAGGGCAGAGGTCATATGACCGATAAAGCTAGGCGCAGAGGTATGCACCGAATGAGCAACTAATGTTTGCATCATATTATCGGCGTAGTCAGAGACAAATTGCGGCGCCGATGGGATCTGGTATTGTTGAAAATCCAGTTCAACTTCAGAAAGTGGCTTCTCGACAGCCACCACGCTTTCTTGTAAAAAACCCATTAGGTTCTGTGAGATATTTTGTTCAATCACACTAAGGGTAGAGTCTGGGGCTTCTGGAACCGTAAAAATTCGCAGTAATGCCTCTTCTGAAGCGGTGGCTTTTCTTGCTGTCATGGGGCTAAATTTCTCTACTAATCACGCTGTTTTCTTAACTGAACTGCCTATCGAAACAGATGGTCAAAACGGACGCTCAAAATGGACGGTCACTTTACTTTATGCTTTATAGTGCATCAAGTAGAAAAATAATAGCGGTGGCTTTATCACACTAATGAGGAGAGCGTCAGAGTGGTTTTAGTATTAAAGTCTGGCAGATTAGTGAGCGAAAAAGGCGCCGTTAAGCGCCTTTTTGAGTTTTAAAAATGCAGAGATGTTCTATTTGGCGGGTGAGAGCGCATATAGCGCAGCGATATTTTTAGCTGTGCTGTAGAGGTTATGTTTAGCGCTGGCAAGCACCTCTACAAGCGGCAATGCTCTAGGGGTAATAGAGAACAGCGCATCTATGCCATGCTCAAGTAGCACGTTGGCATCATCGCTTACGCAACCTGCGATGGCAATCACAGGCAGGCCCTGAGCTTTAGCGACACCGGCAACACCCATCGGCGTTTTACCGTGTAGGGTTTGGCTGTCGAGGCGGCCTTCACCAGTAATCACTAAGTCGGCGTTCTCAAGCAAACCTGCTAAGTTAACCGTTTCCATCACGATATCGATACCGGGTTTGAGCTGGGCATTTAGAAAGGTCATCACACCGAGGCCCATGCCGCCTGCAGCTCCTGCGCCAGCAAGATCTCGGTTATCTTCAATGCCTGAGCTGGCAATGACATCGGCGAAATGGGCTAATGCGCTGTCAAGCTGCTGCACCATTGCGGTTGTCGCCCCTTTTTGTGGTCCAAAAATAGCCGAGGCCCCTTTATCTCCACAGAGTGGGTTATTCACATCACAGGCGACTTCGAAGCTGCACTCTTTGATCAATGGATGTAGATCGTTTAACTCGAGTTTGGCTAATTGCTTCAGTGCTGCGCCGCCAACGGAAAGGGTCTTTCCTTGATTGTCGAGCAAGTGGGCACCAATTGCTTGAGCCATACCCGCGCCGCCATCATTGGTGGCACTGCCACCAAGGCCGATGATGATATGTTTGATCCCACGGTTGAGGGCATCGACAATCAGCTCGCCAGTGCCGTAACTGGTGGTAATAAGCGGATTACGCTTGTCTTGGGCAACCAAATGAAGGCCAGACGCTGCGGCCATCTCAATCACGGCCGTTTTTTTATCTCCTTGATAGCCAGCACCCAAGATGCCATAAAAGGCTTCAACTTTATTGCCTAATGGACCCGTGACATTGAGGGTAACAATGCTGCCATCGGTGGCATCAACCATTGACTGCACAGTGCCTTCTCCACCATCTGCTACGGGCACTTTAACGTACTGTGCGTTTGGCAAGACAGTGCGAAATCCACGCTCAATCTCATTTGCCACTTCCATTGCGGTCAGGCTTTCTTTGAAAGAGTCGGGGGCTATCACAATTTTCATGCAGTATTCCTATAGATCGAGTCATGCTAAAAAGGGGGGAATGGATCTGTAATGATTCAAGTGTGCTTTCTTGTTTCTACAGTAGGCAAGCCTAAACCGACTCGCCTACTTGAATCGACCAATCAGCGTTAAAGTAACACTAAGCTTAGTAGGTAAACTAAAGCCATAGCCGTAACACCTTGAATTAGTGTTGCCATAGTTTGGGCTTTGTAAGCTTGGTTAACGCTCATACGGCTAAACTGAGTCACTACCCAGAAGAAGCTGTCGTTTGCATGAGATACCGTCATTGCGCCAGCACCAATCGCCATGACCGTTAGTACACGGCCCATGTCACTTGCAAGACCGATATCGCCTAGCATAGGTGCAACCAGTGCAGAGGTCGCAACTAAGGCAACGGTTGATGAACCTTGAGCCGATTTAAGTGCTGCAGCCACCACGAATGGCATAAAGATCCCAATACCTAGTGCCGACAGTGACTCACCTAAGAAGGTACCTATGTCTGTGGCTTTTAGTACCGCGCCAAACGCACCGCCCGCACCTGTAATAAGCAAAATAGGGGCTGCAACCACTAAGCCTTGGCTAATACGGTCACTAAACTCTTTAATTTTGTCCTTGCCCTTTAATAAAGACAGTGACAGGAATAGACCAATCATCAATGCATTAACTGGCTGACCTAAGAAGGCCAAGATATCGAATAGCATGCCATCGCCAAGTGGCGCCGATGGGAAGTTGGCAATCGAGCCTAAACAGATCATTAAAATGGGGACAAAAATCGGAGCAAATGCACGAGTCGGGCTAGGAAGCTCACCGTAAGCTTGCTTAAGCTTGTCGAAATCATCTTGGTGACTCAAAAGCTCTTCAGCGCCTTCACCGTCTGGCTGGGTATTAGCGAAGCGGTTAGCCCACAGCGTACCGGCCAATGCGGCAACGGCAGCAACGAAGATACCGACGAAAATCACTAAACCAAGATTTGACTCTAGGCCTAGGTTACCCGCAGCCGCGATAGGGCCCGGCGTTGGCGGCACAAAAGTGTGAGTGGCATATAGACCCGTTGCAAGAGCGACACTCATAGACACGCTCGACACCTTCATGCGGTTAGCCATCGATTGCTTGAGCGAGTTTAAGATCACAAAGCCTGAGTCACAAAATACTGGGATCGACACGATATAACCGATAATCGACATGGTCAGTGTTGGGAAGCGTTTGCCCAAGACTTTAATGACCACATCGGCCATGGTAATGGCTGCGCCGCTTTTTTCTAAAATTGTACCTATGATGGTACCTAATACGATAACTAGACCAATGTAGCCCAAGATCCCGCCAAAACCAGAGGTGATGGTTTTAGCGATATCGGCGCTCGGTAGACCATAGGCAAATGCGGCAAGAAACGATGCCAGAATAAGGGTTAAAAACGGATGAAGCTTAAATTTAGCGGTGGCAATGACGATAAATGCAATCACGGCCAACAAGATCAGTACTAGGCTCATAGGGGTCCCTATTTGGGTATTTTTTTATATGTAAGGTTTTTTTGTTTTGCCAAATTGGGACAACTGAGAGATCCAGCGCACCAAGGGTTTTCAGGCCGAAATATTATGCTGTGCTCTCAAGGTAATTTCTTTGGTGAAGTTCACTAATTTTACGCCTGATGGAAAAGTTTTGTTGTGCAGGTGCACAACGCTTCGGCTGGTGCTGCCTGTTGAAGGAGTTTGATTGAATAGAGGATAACTTTTAGCAGTCGCTATGCTTGACCGTAATTACCGGTTGGGTGCTGCCAATAGGGTTTTCGTAGCGAATATGGCAGTTAAAGCTGACGCTTTTATCGTTCAGGTCTTCTGAGAAAAAGATGTAAATGTGGTTATTAGCCGTAGACTTGTCGATAAAGAAAGGCGCTGCATGCGGGTCTTGTTGAATCGTTGTGAGTGAAACAGAGTCGATATCGAGCCATGCCCGGACTTGGCGATTAAGCTCATCGAAGCTGTCGTTGCCATCGACTGCTGGGTAGCCGTTATAAAGCGGAATAGATACTCCCGCATGTACAATACTACCAAAGCCGTTACTTTCACCCTCAATAACCGCTTTGCTGTGGACTAAATCCAAGCCGCTTTTCATCGCTGCAGCAATGCCGTCTAGGGTGGCCACCTTAGTGTCAGTTTTAAGATCGACAAACTTAGGTAGGGCGATAACGGCGAGGATCCCTAGCACAATAATCACTACGACCATTTCGATTAGGGTGAAGCCGCGTTTACCTGTTGAGATTAAGGTCATCATACACCTATTCGATTAAGGTTGTTTTAGCATCACCTGGCCAATATATAGCTGCAGTAATCCATCCAGTTGGTTGAGATTTGCACCGGTGATCTGCTGGATCCTATCGAGGCGATAGCGTAGCGTATTTCGGTGGATAAATAGTACATTAGCACATTGCTGTAGATCACCAAAATGTTGTAGGTAAGCGGTTAGCGTTTTGACTAACTGGCCATTTTTATCGGCGCTAAGAAGAGCCTGATAAGGACAGAGTAACTCCTTACCACGCCAACTATCTTTTAAAGCGGATAGTAGCACTAACAGGGAAAAATCTTCGTATAGATACTTACTCTGCTCCGGTTGCATCTGTTGGCCAATCGTTAGGGTTTCCAGTGCAGTTTGATAGGAGCGGTTAAGATCTTCTGGAGCAGGAAAAAAATGTCCAAGAGAGATTTTTAGTCGACTAACAAATTCTTTAGGCAATCTTGCAAGTAGCTGGTCGATACGCTCACTTTCAAGTTCAGGATCCCAAGTTTTACCATCCAAGAACGCAGGCTTTAAAATAACCAACTCGGTCATCGAGCTCATCGCGACCAAGTTGCCACGAGAGGGCGTCTCTAGCAGATGCATGACCTGCTTTAACATCGAGTTAGCTGCTGTTTCCTCTTCGCTAGCTTGCACCTTTATCACTGCGACAACTCTCGGTAAATTAAGATCTATCTCCAACTGGGATGCCCAATTTCGCTGATGAGGAGTAAATGGCCCCTTAGATTTAATTAACTCAATGATCAGTTCTTCTTTTTGACGGTACTGCCACTGAGCTTGCTCTAAGGTGTTGGCTTGCTCGACGATAATCTCGGCGGTCATCTTGAGTAGCTCACCATAACTACGCAGCTTTTCTGGCTCGCCTGTGATGCCTATTACGCCAATTATCTTGCCTTTATAGTGTAGTGGCAGATTGATGCCAGGTTTTACCCCTTGCAGTGTACCTGTACTGTGCGTACTGATCTCTACGGTGCGTTTTTGACTGATAGCTAACAATGCACCTTCGTGAATAGCGCCAATACGGTGAGGTTCACCCGAGCCTAGGATCACCCCATGATTATTCATCACATTAATATTATGACCAATGATCTTCATGGTACGCTTTACAATTTGCCGAGCTAAATAACCATCCAGAAAATACACTTTATCCTCACTAACGACTAAGACTGATGATGGAGACTGCTTTTTACTAAGAGTACTTTTTATTGAACTGCTTCTAATAAGCTGTTTTTATTAAGCTTAAGTACAGTGCCTTAAAGTGAAGATGTGTGGCATTACTTTTTTAGCTAACTGTGAGCTTGATACATATTTTGCGAGTCGTTTATGCTGAGTTTATCAAGGATGCAACACGCCTTTGCAACTGAGGGATAATTTGTTGTTCAAACTCTGGGTGGCGCTTAAGCCAGATGTTATTTCTTGGACTTGGGTGAGGCATCACCAAGGTATTTGGCCATAACACCTGCCAGTTTGCCACAGATTGGCTAACACTGAGCCTCTGCTGTAGATGCCACTCGATGGCATATTTGCCGACTAATAGCGTCAGTTCAATATGCTCAAGTTGATCCAATACCTGCTGGCGCCATTTATTGGCACATTCTGGTCGGGGTGGTTTGTCACCGCTCTGCTTATCGGTTGTGGTGTAACTGCCTGGGTAACAAAATCCCATAGGAACGATGGCGAACAGCTCTGGGTCATAGAACTGTTCGCGAGTCACCCCAAGCCAAGTTCGCAGGCGCTCACCACTGGCATCATCGAAGGGGCGTCCCTTGTGATGTGTTTTTTGCCCTGGAGCTTGGCCTGCGATCAGAATTTTAGCCTGTTTGTCTAACTGAATAATGGGTTTAGCCCCAAGAGGTAGAAACTCCTTGCAGAGCTGACATTGAGCTATTTCAGCTTTTAGGGTGATGAAGCTGTTTTCATTAGACATGGGCTACCCGTTTGTTATTTCTGCTGTGCGTTAGCTGTACTGTAAAATTTGGTAAGCCCAGTAGCCTAAGTAACCATATCCAATAGCAAGAGCTGAAAGGCTTAAGAACTTCACTTTAATATCGGCTTGGCTAATTAAGGCAACATGGGCACAGGCGATACCAAAAATGGCAATCGGCGCGACGTAATACGCACCGATTAATAGTGCGATAGCTGCGAGTGCGATAATTAGTGCACTGCGTTTCCCCGGTGCTTTCGTGGCAGATAGATTAAGTTGAAGTGGCAATAAACTAAGACCAATACTGACAATGATGACGCCGATATTCATCGAGATAGCGCCAGCGGTATCGAAGTAAATCAGCGCAATAAACAGCGCAATAATGGCTGGGATAGTCGCAATTAGAGCATGCATCTTAGCGAAATTACGGCTGTTATATTTGCCGGTAAAATAAAATAGCCCATTGAGTAGCAGGTTGAATAGGCTAAAACCGCCTAAGGTGATGGCAAGCAGTAATACATTAGTGGTGTCAGATTGCATGGCGAATGCGGGTAACGGCGCAACTAAACTGCAGAGTAAAGCGACTTTATAAATAGATGTTGAGCGAGTCATGTAAATTCTTAAGATTGAGATGATGCAAGTAAGATCCCCTAAAGTAGCAATAAGTTCAAGATGAATAGAGAGTAAGTCCTTTTTTAGTGCGAGTTTTTAGCTTTGTGGTGAGCGAGTTCACTTATTTCTTATTATGTCGTTTGGCTATCGATTGAACTTTAGACAATAAAAAAGCCCGCAATGAGCGGGCTTTTCGTGTATTACAACTAGTTTCTACAAGCGATAACTCATGCTTAGTATGATCAGATGTGTGTTGTGGGTTATAGGTTGGTTGTTGCTAGCCTATAACCCGATCACATCCATTACTACAAACGGTAGCTCACGCTTAGCATGATCAAGTGTGCATTGTAGTCGTGGCTATTGCTGCCAAAACTTAACACATTCGAGATGCTATCAGGCGCGATGTCATTTGCTGCATCATTGTCTTTATAGTTTTCCATCTTATAGTCTAAGCGCAGATCCATCTTTTCTGTCGCTTTGTATAAGGCGTAAACGTTAACATTATGCACTTTAGCGTAATAATCACCGTAGTCACCAGTAATGCCCTGAGTGACTTGGGTATTACTGTTAGAGTCTGAGTAAGTGTAATCAACACCTAGACGAAGCTTTTGCTCCATTAGATTGTTGTAGCTAAAGCCTGCACCGATAATATCGAATTGATCTTCAACCGTACCATACCAGTTTGGTGCGCCTAGGTTAGTGCTACCCGCTTGATCTGAATCGATGTTCTGACGGTTATAAAACGCCGTAACAGTCATGTCATCATTGATTAGGTAACTAACACTGGCGTCATAACTCATATCTTTCGATTCAGTTAGGCCAATTTGTGTCTCGTTATAATCATCAAGTGCGTAACGAGCACCAAAGTCTAGCGTTAGGCTGTCGATTGGACTGTGAGTCACGCGGGCTTCGATTTGCGTACGCTTTCTATCGGCAAGATTGTATCTGCGCAGTAGGTCGTTTGATTCGCTTGAAGTCCATTCAGACGCTTGGTACTTAGAACCGTCACGTTGACCATAGCTACCCTTGATCCACATGTTCCAGTTAGCAAACGCGCTGAGCTGGTACTTAGCCCAAAGTGTGCTTTCGTCAGTGGTTTCACGATCAGAATAGCTACGCTCATCTTTACGGTAGTCAAAGCCACCTTCAAGCTTATGGCCGCGTGCTAGACGATAGTCTGCACCCAGCTTTGCTTTGTGGGTGGTGATATCATAAGGTGTATTGTAAGCCGCTTGACCTGTTGTAGAGTCGATGCTGATCTGCGTCCACTCTTCAACATTGGTCTTGTTATCACGGTCGCTATAATCATAGCTTGCGTTTAAGCGTAGCTGACGACTAATACGAGAAACAACCTTAAGAGTTGCACCTTGAGTATCGACTCGCCCATCTAGCGACTCACTTGGCATTTGGTAGCCGTAACCCGATGTGTTGAAGTCTTGATCTTGAGTCATCTGGCCCAAATAGACACGACCATTCATCACGGTACTGCCTGCAACATATTGACCAAGAACTGAAACGGTATGCGCTTCGTTATCAGGGTCTAAAGACATGTAGCCAGTTGTTTGAGCACCAAAGGTTGGGCTGAACGCATTTTCAAAAGACAGCTCACTATACTCATTCTTGAAGGTTGAGCCGTTATAGTTAACTGAAGTAAACCAGTTGTCACCAGAGAAGCGAACGCCCGCTTCAAGGGTATCAGTGGTGTAATCAACAGGCTCAGCAATCATCATTGATTGATTATAGAAACTGCCAGAGGCTTGCTTAAGGCCCGTTTTGTCTTCGCGTTGGTAATTAACGTAGGTGCTCCATAATGACTCACCTTGGTATTCGAAGCCTAGACCTGCGCGTTTACGCTGTAGTGATAGCTCAAGTGGGTTAAGACTAGAGTACAACTCAGTCATATCTTGAGTGCTACCAGCATGAACCCAATCACCTGGTAGGGTAAGGTCATCACCACCAATACCAAGATAAGGACTCATTGCTTTATCGGTTTTGTAAGTCGTAATCTGGCGGTAATTTAGGTTCAAATTGTATTGACCCGCTTTACCTGCATCGATTTCGGCGCTGCCATTTTCCATGCCTAGATTGTCAGCTTCGATAGTCGCTTGATAGCCATTTTCGCCGGTGTATTTTACATCGGCGTCTACTTTACCGACAAAACCGCCTTCGGTTGCAAAGGCATTTGCAGAGCGAATATCATCGCTGTCGCTATAACCCGCACCAATACCAACAGTACCATTAGCGCCTTTTTCGACTTTACAGTTTTTACAAACCCACTTGTCGAATTTTACTTTTTCTGTGTTCGCATTTTGAATGCCATAACCATCAGCAGCGATAGCTGCGCCAGACATCATTCCGGCGTTGGTAAGCAAAGCGAGCGTGACTAAATTTAATTTGAATTTCATCTTCTCGTCTCCCTTAGCGCTGCAGTAGCTTGCCAGATGGATGGTTAGAACCATGGATCTGGTTATGACAGTTCAAACAGCTACGGCCGCCAGTCATGGCATTACCGCCGACAGTTGAACCTTGAGCTGTGTTGCCAAACAGAGCTTGACCGCTGTGCGCAGATGAGTGGCACTGTTGACAAAGCTGTGGAGCTCGAGTTTTAAGCATACCTTCGTTAACGCTTCCGTGTGGGTTGTGGCATGTCACACAGTCTTCAGTAACGGGTGCATGCTCCCACAGTTTTGGGCCGCGCTTCTCCGCATGGCATGAGTAGCAGGTTTCGTTAACGTTAGGCTTAACAAGATCGGCTTCGCTCATAGTGCCGTGTGGATTATGACAATCACTACACACCATTTGCGCCCACTTCATTGGATGGCTTGAACGCTTGTTCATGTCAGCTTTTTGCTGAGTATGACAGCTAGTACAAACTTCCATTTCAGTGTTCTTAGAAAGAACTGGATCTTTTGCCGTGTGCACTGAGTGACAAGAAGCACAAGCTACATCTGCATTGTCATGGTGTCCACCATTCCAATCCATACGCTTGTCGTCTTTATGACAGCTCATACAAACACTATTTTGTAGCTCTGGTGCCAGAGTTGAATCTGGACCAAATGCGATCATCGGCTCGTTACCGCCGCGGTTATGTTTACCCATAGGACCATGACACGCTTCACATTGAAGGCCAGCCATTGGGCTCTTGCTTGAGTCAACTGAACCGTGAACACCTTTGAACAGGTCCATCACTTTTTCAGACTTGCGGTGACACATAAGGCAAGAGTCAGCACCTTTAGGTGAGTACTTACCTTCGGCAAATTTCTGATCCAGTGTTGCTTCGACTTCATCAGGGGTCATCTTAGCGTCCCACTTAGAAGCCGTAGCCGTCTGAGCGAAACCAAGTGACAGTACCGCCGTCGCCATCAAGGCTGGTAGTAGGGTTTTTAATCTTTTAGTGATCTTCATAATAGCTTCCTAAACTTGCACAATTTTGAAGAGAAAGTGGGGGAGAGGCCTCCCCCGTTTTCAACACTCTTTAACTCAGGCCGTGATAACTTGAGTTATATAAGAGCTGCGCAAATTACATCTTCACCGCAGTGTGATCGTTTGGCGTTGGCTCGTGGCAGAAGAAACAAGTTTCTAGCTGCGCAGCATCACTGGCAAGTGCTTTGTCAACATTAACCAATGCGCCTTGGCCTTCAGCGTGAGCCGCAAATTTAGCTTCTGATTCAGGGCTATATACGTGACATGACATACATGTGGCTGCGATAGGCGTTGTGTAAGAACCGCCTGCAGTCGCTAGCGCGCCTTTTTGCTTGAATGCATCAAGGTTTAGGTCGTTATGACACTGGTCACAGTTCATGCCTGCAATCGCTGCATAATCACCAGAGCTATGTACTTTATGAAGTTTTAGCTCTAACGCGCCCATGTTAGCTCCGCCAGCATAAGTACCATCTGGAGTGTGACAAGCAACACAGCCGTCAACGCCTACAATGGTCTTACCGTCAACGATTTGAGCTAACTGCTCGCTCATTACGAAGCCTGGGTGGTGAGAACCCTTATGAATTTCGAAGGTGTCGCCGTGACAGCTAACGCAAGTGTCGAAGTTAACAGAGTCAACATGACGCATGCTTGGTGCTTCGCCAGAGAAGGTTGCGAATGCAAGATCAGCTTTCATACCTGTGTAGAATGCGTCTAGCAGGTAACCTTTTTCGTCTAGGTTGCCTTCAACAGCGACTTTGTCACAGTCAACAAATTCCCCGTTTTCAGAACACATAGATAAGCCAGAGAAAGTAAATGCTGTATCAGCATCGTCAGTACCAAATGTTAGTGGCTTAGTGGTGTAGACGATGTTGCCTTCTTCATTAATTGCTGCAGTAGCATCTAGCTTACCGTTAAGCACTAGGTTTAGGCTGTCTTTACCGTAATAGCCTAACTGAACGTTGTTTGGACCGACGTTAGTTGTCGCTTCAACGCGCTGTAGTTTTGGTAGAAGAGTGGTTGCGTTAACCGCTTCGCCGTTAGCGTCGATTAGAGATACAGTCACTGTTGCAGTCTTATCTTCATTAACAACTAACGTAGTATTCATGCCGTAAGTATCGATAAGCGCTTTAGTTTGGGTAAAGCCTTCAGTGTGGATCTCTTCAGTCCAGCTCGCGTTATGACACGCGATACAGTTTGAGTTGTCAGCTTGTTGAGAGTGGCCTTGACCCGCTTTGAAGTCGATGTTTACGTGACAGCTAGTACAGGTTTCCATCGTTGGAACGCGTGACCAGTTACCCCATTCGCCTAGCTCATCGCTGCCTTCTGTAGGCTCAACGTGACAGGTTGTACACTTGTCTTGAACGATAGCGTTAGCAGTATCTGCGCTCTTATCCATATTTCTGCCGTACATCTTAGCGTTGTTGTGTACGTTATGGATCAAGTGGTTGTATGCAACTTGTGGCTTGCCTTTACTATCTGCCATCTCTTGGGTATGACATGCTGCGCAAGTTTCTGAAGAAGTATAACCGTGGTAGATTTTCTTACCTTCAGCGTGGCATGAGTTACAGCTTGCAGTTGCTACGACATCTTTGGTGTATGTTGCTTCATAGCCTTCACCTGAGAAATCTTGCGACAGTTCGGTGCGCGGCACGGCTGTTTCGCCATCGGCTAGTGTCGAAGCACTGGCTATGATGTTATAACGCTGAGTTAGCTCAGAGTTGTAACCTTCAACTGGAATGGTGAAGCTATAGTTACCATTCTTTTGGTCAACAAATTCTTTTTGTGAACCAATGTATTGCCATTCTGCACTGTTACCCGCACCCGTAGCGCCTTGTGGGATAAGTTGTACCACTTTTTTCACTTCAAGCGCAGTTAAACCTACAACAGGTAGGTCTTCTTCGTTTGTCGCAAAAACATTGATTGTCGGAACACCGTCGGCATAAGTGACATCGGTGACTTTTAGATTAAGTACATTGATTACATCGGCAGCTGGACCACCTGGCTTGCCGTTGTTACCGTCGTTACCATCATCGCCACCACAGCCTGTTAGGGCCATAGAGACAGCACCTGCTGCTAGAAGCAGCGCAATTTTAGATTTGTTTGTATTCATCATTTTTTCCCTGCATAGGTTTGGCACTGTCTTAGGCGTGTGGCTCGATTTAGTGAAGCCGACTGTAATTTTTTAATTGCCGCTTAAGTCAATGCTGGAAATAAGATTCCCCAATGAAAGGCTAACGTAATGTAGGGTTAAAATCTGCATAACAGGTGTCAAGATGTGACTTGGATCTGCCTATTTCTAAAGAGGTATGAGGGGGAGGGGCAAAACGTTGTAAAAGTTAAAAATATCGAACTTATATACGTGATATATGTAATAAAAGTTTTCAGAGGCTGTTGGTCGTGATTTTTAAGTGATGTTCCAAATAAAAAGGGAGGCTAAGCCTCCCTTTTTGTATTACACGTCAACTATGAGCATTGCTATTAGTAGCTGCTGCCCCAATTTGAGTGTGCTTCTAGTAGAGAAGCGTCTTTATGACAAGTAGAACAAGTCTCTTGTACATCAAGCTTTTCGTACTCAGAGGCTGGGATACCTAGTGTTGATAAAGGTGAACCCTCTTGAACTAAGATACCGCCCATAGACTTGATGTGTGAAGCCGCAGAGCTATCTAGCGCGTATGGCGCTTGGTGACAGCTTACACAAGCTGCTGTTTGTGGAGACACAACAAGCTGCTCATCGGTATAGACTGGCTTGCCTTCAGAATCAACACCATCCTGAACCTTACCAAATGCAACAGGTGCTGCATCACCTTTGATCTTACTTAGCGAGAAGCCATCTTCACCGTGACACGCTTGACACTCAGCCTTCTTGAAGAACATGTCTCCACCGCTGTCGTACAAGTAGTGCTTGCTGTGAACGATATAAGCTAAGTTAGAGCTTGATGTCTTTCTATCGCGAGTTCCGTTGTGACAAGTTGCACAGCCATCCATATCGTTGCTGAAGCGGTGCTTGATGTCAGTCGTGTGACACTGTTGACAATCAGTCATTGCAGCGTGTTGTACACGTGGAGACTTTTCAACTTTAGTGCCATCTACTTCGAAGTAGAAAGTATCAGATACTGCATATGGGCCTGAGTTAGAAATTGAACCATCGGCAGCCTTTTCACAGTCTGCTACAGCGCCTTTACCGTCAAAACAAACGTGTAGCTGGCTGCTTAGCGCGGCTTTAACACCGGCAGTTTCCATTACTTCAGCAACTTTATAGTCTGCATCAGTAAAGGTCACATCGATAGAGCCTTCAGCACCCGCTGCAAACTTGTCGTAGCCAACTTTTTGGTAGTTAACAACGAAATCATCATCTACTACACCATTGAATACGATAGCACTTGTAAATCCACCATACTTGTATGGGCTAGGGTCGATCTGTGCAAGAGTGACTGTTGCGTCGCCATTGGTCACAGTCATGTTAGCAGTGACTGTCTTAGAGGCTGCGTCATAGCTCATGCTGTTAAAGGTGACTTTAGTAACAGCAGCTTGTGCATTGTCGTTTTCAGCATAGTGACCACGCTCTGCACCACGGTAACCGTCTGGGTCGTTGTGGCAGCTTACACAGTTCTTTTTGCTATCAGCGATTTGGTTATTTTCGCTGTCCCAGTGCCAGCTTGGTACTGCGTATGGGTTGTTGTGACAGTTCATACACGTTGCTGTATCGATATCGCCTTTCCAAGCGTCAGCCATAGCTAGATTTTCATCTGGCTGGTGACAAGTTAGACAGTTTGAAGCCGACTGTGGGTAGATACCATTATAGTAAGAGTGGCTGTGAATATCGTGAGCCATACCTTTGATTGAACCATCGAACTGGTATGGTTCGCCAACAGCGTTGCCTTCTTCATCTTTGTCTTGCTTCATGTAAGTGTTGTAGTCAGCATGACAGAAAGTACAAGACTCAAGAGTAACGTGTTTGCCACCGTGCAGCGCTAACGCACCATCTTGACCTGGGCGGTGACAAGATTGACATGTTTCGTTGGCGATTACAGCTTTTGGCTTGTCTTGAGCTGTGTCAGAACTTGGCTGCCAGTAGAAGAAGGTATTGTTTACAAGGGTTGAACCTGCATCATTTGCAGATTTAACGCCTAAATAGATGCCGCTTGTTGCTTCTGCATCAAACGCATATTTATCTAAAGTATCAACAGCTTTGTTTAATACTAACGTATAGCTACCGTCACCGTTATCAGTTAGACAGTCTTCGCAGTTTTTACCTTGGAAGTATGATGAGCCTGTGTAGTGCCCTTCACCTTTATCTTTGTTGAAATAGCTCAACCAGATTTCGCGAGGTGAACCTTCAATATCAGTAGTGCCGACTTCGTCTTCATTACCCATACGGCCGAAAGAAACTGCACCAATATCATTTTGCTGTAAACCAAATACTGCTGCGCCGTTAGCATCAGCTAGATTGAAGTTTACGGTTAGGAAACCATCTTCACTCACACTCGCTGAAGTAATGTCAGCTTTTACTTGTGATACTTCACCGATTGGCTTGCCAACTGGACCTGGCTTACCATCTTCACCGTTTTTACCATCATCACCACTACAGCCCGTAACTGCTAGTGATAGCAATCCGGCTGTAAGCAATGCTTTTGAAGCAGCGCTTAGATTAAATTTGTTCATCATTTTATGTCCCTGCAATAGTTTTTAATCATCACTAACTGCAGGTCTTTTATGAGAATTATTCTCACCTCGCTGCAATTAGTGTGTGGAATTTTATTTCCAACTCTAAGGCTAACTAAGAGGGAGATATTTAGCAGGTGTTTTAACCCCTTTATGTGATTAAGGTCAGACTATTTCTTTAGGGGTAGGGCGAAAAGTGTGTTTTTAGGACTAATTTAATTATCGATTAAGAATTACTCGCAGACACAAGGTTACTTGTTGCACAGTTGTTGCTGGTTTTGTGCTCAGGTTTAAGCTCCTTTATTTAGATGTTTTTTCTTTATGCAGTACATACATAGTCGCTGCACTATTGACAAAAAACTCTAGCTTACTAGAGGCAAAAAAAGCGAGAAGATAATCTTCTCGCTTTTTTAAGTATCGCAAGGTGTAGCCGAGGTTTCCGACTAAAGTTTACACTTATTTGTAGTTAGTCGGATGCACCTTATCGACTCCGAAAGATTTACCTTCTGCGTGACAAGTTGCACAGCTTTCTGTGCCGTCATAAGTGCCAATAGGTGCACCGAAAACACCACCATTACTTTCTACATGGCCTCTCAGTGAATGACTATTTTTGGTATGACAGCCTGCACAGGTAGCAGCAATAGGTGAAAACTCGACGGCATCACCGCGCTCAGTCGCACCTTCTCTTGCTGTGATTGTTGCCGGTAAGCTATGCAGCTCATTCATCTCCAGCTGACCTTTATCATGACAAGTAGAGCAGTCACCATAGTGGTTAGGGAAAGTAATTGAGTCGACATCTTTATTACCATAAGATTTTGTACGCTTACTTGCATGCAGTGTATGTACAAGGTTGCGATAATCAAGGGTATTATTTAGCTGACGGAATGGCTGAATATCACCAGGCGTGTGCTTCGATGTTGCGTTTAGGTACATCGTCATATTGCTGTTATGACAGCTTGCACAATTTCCATCAGTAAAGCTGGTTGCTGTCACTGGTGAATGACATGCACCACACCCAGAATCTGATGGGTTGCTATTACGGTTATGAACGGCTTTGATATCGAATTCACCTTCGTGACAGCTAATACATTTAGCTTCAGAGGCTGCATCTCGACGAGTTTCAGTAGTACCAAACACGGTTCCTTCGGCAACTAAAGTGACCTCTAATAGCTCAATTTCACCTTCTTCACCAGCAGCCACTTCACAAGCTGTGAGTATTTGGCTCATTTTGTCGGTACATACCATCGCTTTCGCCATAAGCATGCCTGAATGAGCTACACCAAAGTCATTGGCATTGATATTAGCGATAGTGAAATCGGTAGCGAATGCAGACTCCTGTGCTGAAACATTGGCATTAGATATTAGATCCCAAACTTTGCGAGACTGGTTATTTGCTACCTCACTAGTGAAATCATTATCAACTTCACCTGCTGCTGTTAACCAAATACTGCTAACACTGTCGGCAAACACACTTTCCAAACCTTTATGGCTTAGTGTAAATGTCATAGAAGCTGTGTCGTCTTCAACTATCAGTGACGCATTGCTCAACTCTAACTCGATATCTGAAAGGATTTGGTCACGAGTGTTGGTATGTGCCATATGGAATAGAGCAGCGCCTTGTGGGTTACTATCGTCAGCATGGCAGCTTGAGCAAGATTGGTTTTCAAACACGCCACGTACATCTGCACCGGTAACGCCATCGATTTCAGGATCGGCATAATAGTGGAAGTAGTTGCCGACAAAGCCGCGATCTTTGCTTTCTCCTGGAGGGGTTAACCACTCAGCTTGATCGACAGGATTGAAGTCAGCCATGTGACAAGATGCACAAGCTTCTTGACGATGGAACTGGAAGTTCTCGGCTTGTGCTGGAGAGTGCTCTTCATTGATGTGACAGGTTTGGCAATTCCCCATATCGGTAGGGAAGGTGGTCTCTGTGTAATCATGTACACTGCCGCCGTATCCGGCCATTAGGTAAGTGCCGTCATGGATGCGATGAAGCATTGAACCGAAATCAATGGTTGCACCGGTTTCAGGATCGCCAGAGTAGGTTGTATGACAAACTACGCAGTTCTCAATTTCGATGCGTTTGCTGCCATGCATCATTAACTTAGGTGCCCAAGCGTGTCCGTAGTCATCGCTATGACAGCGAATACATGACTCTTGCAGGTCAACGAGATTACGAGTTTCATCAGCTCTGGCTGCACGATCGAGTGCTGGCACAAAATCATAGTGGGTGTTAATAAGAGTGGCGGCGCTAAATGTACTCGTTGGCTTAAGCTCTAATGTGACACGGTGTGTCAGCTCTGCATTAAACTCAGTATTAACCGCTTCTAACTGTTCATATTCTGACAGTGCTTTTGAGAAGGTATAGCGATAGGTGCCATGCTCTAGTCGTTCAATACATTCTGTTTTACAGCTTGTCTCAATATTAGCTTGGATCTGGTCGCCAGCTAGATGATTGAAGCCCTCAGGAATATGCTCTAAGTTGGCGCTTTTCACCGTATTGATATAACTGGTCCATTGAGTAGGCTTAGTGCCTTTATACTGTTCTGGCGTTGCAGGTT
Organism: Shewanella schlegeliana; assembly: GCF_016765635.1. GTDB lineage: Bacteria > Pseudomonadota > Gammaproteobacteria > Enterobacterales > Shewanellaceae > Shewanella > Shewanella schlegeliana. The sequence continues at coordinate 286,067 of NZ_JAESVD010000004.1, read as the reverse complement.
GCCCTACAGCATGCATGTCACGCTTTTGTAGTGCATCAAGCTTAGCGATACCAAAGCCTAAGGTATTAATGTCATCGAATGACTCTAAGCCCGATACGGCTACACCATTGGCGTTCTCTAGCTTAAAGTCAACGGCAACAATACCGTCGGTCACAGTGGCATGGAGTATATTGGCTTGCAAACTAGTGGCTTGCTGGATATCGACACCGATATTGCCATTTTCGCCGTCTTCACCATCTTTACCGTCGCTGCCACAACCCACAAGGGCAAAGGAAAGTGCACCAATGCCGATTGCTGATTTTACAGCGCTTGTTAGTTTATACCGATTCATCATCATTTTTATTCCCTGCATAGGTTAGCTGCTATCTGCTATGAGGTTTTTACCTCTTATTTAGCATGAGGGGGTTCCTCAACACGATCTTACCCAAAAGAGGTAGTCATCTTTGAGGCGGTAGAGGTTAATGTGACTTAGACCGTTACGCTGAGGTTATAGTGTTAATCTATGTTAAATTGCTTATATATTAGCTATTTGAGTTGAGTGACTGTCGTTATTTAAGCTTGTGTTAATTTTGAGCGGTTAAAACTTAAAGTAAGCTTAATTGGCGGGGCAAATTTGAGTGGCTACTTGATTTAAATCAAATCTTTTGCGCCATAAAACACTAGTTAGTTAACTAGAATTTTACATTTTGAGTGGTGAAATGTTGCTCAGATCGTGGTCGGTGTTTATAAGCTGTTAGCGTTTGTTTGTTTTGATGTTGTCTCAACTGAGCTGATACAACATCTGCAGTTATCGAAGCTATTGAGTAGACAATAAAAAAGAGGCCGTAGCCTCTTTTAGTCGTATTTTCGCGAGAACTTATTGCATTCGGTGTTAGTTGCCGTGTAACTCCATTAACTGCGTTGGATTGTGGCAAGTGGCACAAGCTTCTGCTGCACGGCCTCGGGCATCATCAGCACTCATGCCATCTAAAATACCGCCATTAGCCACGATATGGTTTGCCCCAGAGTCGCTTAAGTATTTCTGGTGACAGCTTAAGCAAGCTCCTGCATCTGAAGATACCCAAATATCAGCTCCAGTTTCAGTATCACCGTAGCGCCAAACTCGATCGCTAGCTCGACCTAATTGAATACCTTCAGAGGTATGACAGGTTGAGCAATCAGTTTTTAGCACTGTGCCTGATTGAACTCCGGCGTATTTGAGGTAGTGGCCATCAGCTTCGTGGGCTTTAAATGCATAGCTTGTTGCTTTCTTACCACCCGGATAACTGCTGTCACTCTTAGTTGTCTTGTCTGATGTATGACAGGTCTGGCAGTTATAACCGTTGTTGTAGTGGTAGTTTTCTTGGTTGTGGCAGCTCTGACACTTTGCCGCATCAATAATAGAGCGGCGCATCGCGGCTTGCATTGTGTCATCGACACCTGTACCTGACCAAACAAACTGATAAGGAGCTTCTTTGACGGCAACAGAGCGTGTTCTGTCCGAACATTCAGTCATCTTGATCTCTGCGACTGCATAACCGCCGTTGTTAAAGCAAACTTCCACTGCAGACCAAAGCTCAAATGTTTTACCATCAGCATCGGTTGGCATATCGAAGGTTGTGCCAATAATAGTAAAGGTCTTGGTTGCTGCATCATAGCTACCGTCTGATAGCTTGAATCGACGTTGACTGTATGAGGCGTCACTATATGCAGGGAAGTCTTTATCTGTGTCCCAAGCCACGACAACGCGGGTACCCGTTTCGATAAACTCTGAGCCTACAGCAGCGCCACTACTATCTTGGATTTGTACGTCAAACTTAAGCTTACCATTACCATCAAGGCCAACATTGCTAAACATCACTCCCATGGCCTCTGCTTCAACAAATGCTTTTAATACATCACCATGCCGCTTCTCTGCATTACCGGTTCCTGGGTAAGTATCGGTTGCGTTATGGCATGCCATGCAGTTTGTATTGCTATGGTTTTGCGAAGGCTTTTCGGTATGACAGCTAATACAAGCTGTATTACTTAAATCAGCTTTGAACAAGTCGGCGTTGGCTGGTGCACCTTCTCCCTCAACATGGCAAGAGGCGCAGTTTGCTGCAGGCTTTTGCGGAAACATTACCTTGCCATAATCATGTACGCTACCACCGTAGCCGACAATTTTATATGGCGCAGGTACCATACCATCAGGCGTACTGGTTTCTCTATCTTGGCCCTTATGGATTGCGTGGATCATGTAAGTGAAATCGACACTGTTGCCGCTTTCAGGATCGCCAGAAGTCGATGTATGACAACTAGCACAGTTTGCTAATGCAATACGTCGACCGCCATGAAGCTCAAGGCTCTCAGGTTGGTGACAGGTATAACAGGTTTCGATAGTCACAACATTGCGAGTTTGAATGTCGTTAGTTGCACCTGTAGAGGGCTGCCAGTCGTAATGTGCATTTGCTGTGGCCTGTGGTAGTTTCAGCTCCATTGTCGCTCTATGGGTGTTGTCTTCGCCATAGCTAATCATTAGTGGCTCTGTCACATTGGCGATGTTTTGTTGGAAGGTATAGCTATAGCTACCATCACCATTATCGACTAAGCAGTCATTACAGTCCGCAGCTTTCTCTACATTTGCTTGATATTGCGGGGAAGGATTAAGGTCGCTGACACCGTCTGGTGGTGTGCCGGGTTCTTTTAACGTATTAATATAAGCTTGCCACTGATAGCCCCGGTCGTATTCGACTTCGTCGATGGTTTCGCTGACTTTGGCAAGCTGAGCAATACCAAAGCGCAAGTCATAGTCTTTATCGAGACCAAGCACGGCAACACCGTTTGCGTTTTCTAAATTGAAGTTTACGATAACAGTTCCATCTGTAACTGTTGCTTCTGTAAACTGCGCCTGGACACTAGTGGCTGAATCAATATTGACTCCAACTACACCATCTTTTCCGTCAGCACCGTCGTTACCATCGCTACAGCCAAAAAGCAGGGCTGAGGCGGTGAGCGCAAGTAAACTCAGTTTTAAGTGTCGAATTTTGTTATCCATAATTATGCGTTCCATTCTCTATGTCGCTAATTGTTTTACATCACAAACTGTTTTGAACTCAGATGAATCAGGCCTAAAACCCCAGTTCTAGGCCTATGACTTTTATTGTATAGGGTGAACTTTTAACACATCGACCGTAGCCCCTTGTCCATGACAGGTGGCGCAACTTTCGGTGCCAGCTGTAGCATCAGCCTCAGTGCCTTTAAATACTCCCCCTTGCTGAGTCATATGGCTTATAGCTGTGTCACTCAAGTGACAGTCACTACAAATGGCGGATGTTGCACTGGTAAATGTGCCATCACTAAAGGCGAGGGGTTGCACGGCTTTATTAAGGGGGAGGGCGGCGGTTAATACTCCAGCTGCATCAGTCGTGTGGCACTGTGCGCAATTACCAATTTTGCCGGGGTAGTTAATGTTAGGGTAGCTTTCACGAGAACCTGCATGTAGCGTATGAGCGAGATGCTTATAATCAGCCGTTGACGCGCCAGGGTTTGTTGCGCTCGCATCGGCTAGCATGTTTGGGTTATGACAAAGCTGACACTGCTGTTCAAGATCGTTGCGCGAACCATGGTAGTTCAGCTGTTGATCGCCGTGACAACTACCACAGGTTTCATTGGTCACAACCACTCTACGGCCAAGATCTGTTACTGCTGTAGCGCTAAAGAATTGGTGACTTGACTTGATTATTGTCGTTGAGTCGGTTTCTGCGCAGTCGACCAACATAGCATTATCGTTACATAACTTACCTTGAAGGGCGAGTGCACCTTTATCTGTTGCAGGATCGGCACTTAGGGTGAGGCCGGCAATTCGATAATGGTAAACGCCATTACTGCCCGATATTGGCGTCGCATCTTGTAGCTTTATTGATTTAGCACTACGTGTTGTGTAATCGACACTTATGCCCCAGTTGGCATATACGCGAAGGTCGTTGATAAAGTTGAGTTTGTCAGCACTGCTTGAGTAGACTTCGTTGGTAGCAGGATTTGACAGTCTTACTGCGAAGTTAACAGTATCACCATTAAGCTCAGCGCTAACGATTTCAGCCTTGAAATGTCCAAGTACGGCATCGGTTGCTTCCTGGCTGTGAGCATTTATGGTCCAGTCAGGGTTATGACAGGCGACACAGCTGCTGTTATCGACTTGAGTTGGGTGCCCCTGGCCCGCTGGAAAGTCGATATTGGTATGACAACTACCACATGCTTCCATCGTTGGCACTCGAGCCCAGTTCATATTTTGTGCTAGCTCTTCATCGGGAGCGTGGCAGGTTTGGCAGTCAGCCAGTGATACCGGAAATCCTGTTAAGTGCTTAGTGTGTACCATTGGGGCAAACACATTGCCGGGGTTGCTAACTTTAGCGAGGTTGTGACAAGTCACACAGGCTTGTACTTCGTTGTACTTTCCTTTGCCAGCTGGGCCGTGAAAAGCTAGATCATCATGACAAGTGTTACAGCTCTGTATGTCTAGAATATCTCTTGTGTAAGCCGGTTCACTGCCTTCATCTTGCCAGTCTAAGTATTGATTAGTGATAGGCAGAGCTGTGCCGTCAGGTAAACTGTCGCCACCAACTTTGATGACTACACGTTGTGTTGCACCGTCAATATAAGTAATGTCGTTCATGCCATCAAATGGACCGCTAAATGTGTAGCTGTACTTACCATTTTTATGATCAACAAATTCGCCGTCACAACTGCTAGAGCAAGACTCCGCGGTAAAGTACTGCCACTCACTGGCATTGCCTGCATTGGTATAACCTTGAGGCAGTAGCTGCGCCGCAATATAGGTGGCTGATGGGATACCAACAACAGGTTCATCGGCCTCATTGGTGATACGATAGTTAACCGTTGCTACACCTGAATCGAATAGCACTTCATTGACCGTAATATCTAAGCTATTAATTTCGCTTGCTGGTGGGCCTCCAGGCTCACCAGGATTGCCAGGGTTTCCATCGTCGCCACTACAGCCTGCTAACATGGCTATTAGCATTAGTGGAATGCTTTTTATTGCGAGTGATTGAGTGACTCGTTTCATATTAATGTCCTTGAATTCCTTTTAATTGACATGGCTTTTTTTAGTAGCTCATGGCTATTACTGGTCGCTCATGGCGGTCATTGACAGCTTATGTGTTAGTCGTTAATGGCTAACATTATTCGCTTATGGCTATAGCTGATAACTGAACGTTAGGCCGAGGTAGTGAGCGTTATAATCATGGCTAAGATCGCCAAAAATTAACACGTTCGGTATTGAATCAACGGTCAGCCCTTGGTTTAGCCAGTCTGAATCTTTGTAGTGCTCAAATATCCAATCAAAACGTAATGCCATTTGCTCGCCTAGTTGATAGGTAGCGAATGCATTAATATTATGTTTTTCAGCAAAATAATCGCCGTAAGGGGAGGTTAGGCCTTGGGTTATTTCGGTATCACTTTGTCCATCTGAATAGGTGTAATCGAATCCTAGATCGAGCTTTTTATCTAACAGATGTATGTAGTCGATACCAGCGCCAACGAGCGTGGACTTTTCATCGGTATTGGCATACCAATTTGGAAGGCTAAAGTTACTGCTACCGGCTTGGTCGCTATCACGCCAATCTTGGTTGAGGTAGGCGTTAATACTGAGTTCGTCGCTGAACATATAGTTAGCTGAAATATCATAACCTTGAGCGTCGACTTTAGTGAGTCCCACCAAGGTGTCGTCGTAGTCGTCCTGGCTTATACGGACATTGGCACTAGCCGAGAAGGGGGATGTAGGACTATAGCTAACACTGAGTTGATACTCTTGGCGTTTTCTGTCTGCTAGATACGACTTTCTTAAGTAAGGATTGCTTGGACTATTAGTGGTGCTGACTGCGTTGTAAGCACTGCCGGTTCTGTCGCTGAAGTCGGCTTTGATCCAGGTAGACCAAGCAGGCGAAATGCTATAGCTTAATCTGGCGAATAGGCTATTTTGTTGTAATGAATCCCTGTCTAAATCGCTAAAGTCGTTGTGATCATACTGGTATCCCGAATCAAGATATATCGCGCGTGAAAAGCGGTATTTTGCGCCTAACTTTGCTTGTTGTTTAGTTCTATCATATTCAGGGTTGATTGCCGTACCGGCATAATAGCTATCAGTGATGACTTGAGGGTAGGGGTTACGTGCGGTCTTATTATCTCTATCTGAATAGTCATAGCTGGCTCTAACACTGAGGCCACGAATAACTCGTCCAGTATATTTGAGTTTCATATCGGTAGTATCGACTTTACCATCGAGGTTTGTAACGGGTAATGCAGGGCTGGGTCCGTTAATGGTGGCGGGGAGGAAGGCTTCGTCTTGAGTGAAGCTTGCTAGCCCCATATGCACTAATATTTGGTGACCATTACCACTAAGTTGAGCGTTAGCGCCAATACGGTAAGCTTTGTTATCTGGTGAAACTGCACTTTGCCCAGTATAGGCTGCTCCGAAGGTTGGAGAAAATGCATTTTGCCAGGTTAAGCTGTTATGGTCGTTCTTGTACTGGCTAAAGCTCGAGTCGATACCTGCGAGCCAGCCTTTACCGTTAAAGTAGATTTTCGCACCGAACTCATCGGTAGTGTCATCAATAGCCTCTGCAAGCATGGCACTGTTGGTGAGGAAGTTGCCAGAAAATACTCGTTTACCTTCACGTTTTTCATGCTGGTAGTTAATATCAGCTTGATAAAATGTCCCTTTATATTGCGCATCCAATAAGAACAGATCCCTTTGGCTCTTTAATTCAACATAGTTAATATCATCAAATAAGCTTGGCATTTGTGAGGTGATGGCTCCAGTTTGCCAGTTGCTTGGCAAATAAAGGTCATCACCACTATTAAGGTAAGGCGTTAGGGCTGCATTGGTGTCATAATTTGCTAGGCCTCGGTAGCCTAACGCAATTTGATAATGACCAGGCATCCCCGTTTCTACTTTGGCGCTGCCGGTATCATAACCGAGCTTGTTGGCAGTAAAGCTTGTCTCATAGCCAGATTCAGACTTATTAATTAGATCCGCTTCTAAGTGACCAACTGCACCATCTGTATCGGTTCCTGTTGTATTGCCGAAATGTATATCCGATGCATCGTTATAAGCGGCTCCTATGCCGATGCTTCCTTTAAAACCCGACTCGCTAGTACAACGTTTACATTCCCACTTACTGGTATCAGCCTTGCCTCTGTTGGCATTTTGCAGCCCATAGCCATCAGCTAACGCGGGAGAGATGCCGGCACTTATTGCTAGCGCTAGTACAGAGAGTCGCTGCCCTGTTTTGATATTTTTATGTATTGCAAACATAACTGCCACTCCTTGTTAGCGCTGTAATAACTTGCCAGATGGATGATTAGAGCCATGAACCTGCGAATGACAGTTCATGCAACTTTGTCCGGCATTGAAAGCATTAGGTTTACCGCCAAAGACAGCATTAGATGTATGACCTACAGATGCATGACACTGCTGGCAGAGCATAGGGGGCTTGCTGTTTAACATGGCTTCATTCACGCTACCGTGGGGGTTATGGCAGGTGGCACAGTTATCTGTTACTGGTGCGTGCTCCCAAAGCTTGGGGCCGCGTTTTTCGGCATGACAGGAATAGCAGTTTTCATTCACGCTCATCTGTTTAAGGTTGGCATCAGATAAACTACCGTGGGGATTATGGCAATCAGTGCATACCATCTGTTGCCACTTCAATGGGTGAGATGAGCGCTTATTGATGTCTGCTTTTTGCTGGGTATGGCAGCTCGTGCACACTTCAACTTCGGTGCTTCTATCGGCGATGGGGTCATGCCGAGTATGAACTTGGTGACAGTCTGCACAGCTCACATCAGCATTATCATGATGATTACCTTCCCAAGCCATGCGTTGGTCATCGTTATGGCAACTCATGCAAACGCTATTTTGTTTGGCGGCGGGAACTGGCGAGTCTGAACCGAAAGTGATCATCGGCTCTTTACCACCTCGATTGTGTTTACCCATGGGGCCATGGCAGGCTTCACATTGAAGATCGGCCATCGGTGAGGCTTGAATATCACTACCATGCACACCGTCAAATAACGCCATTACTTTAGGGCTCTTTCGGTGGCACATTAAACAGGAGTCAGCGCCTTTGGGGGAGTACTTTCCCTCTGCAAATTTCTTATCTAGTATTGCTTCAACTTCCTGAGGATCTTTGTCATCCCAAGGCGTTGCCATAGTGGTAAAACTCGCCACCACAAAGGTAAGCAATAATAGTTGCACAAGTTTACCCGTGAACCATCCCATGTTCTCGCTCATCATCTCACTCCACTCGCTTTTAAAAGCGATATTTTTAATTATGTCAATCACTCATCTTAATGTTAGTAATTCCATAAATTACTAATGTTGAATGATAGAATAAAATCGTGACAATTCCATAACATATTTAGGGGTTTATTTGGTGAATAGACTGATTTGTAAAGGAATAACCATTTTGGTGTGATCCGTGTCACATTTGTGGTGAGGTGATAGGACAATTTTTGCTTAGCTAAATAATAACCATTCTTAATTAAAGCGTTTATTAGTTGAGATATTTGTCACATAATAGCGAACACAATTGAAAATTATTATCGTTTACAGTTCTAAATGTTGATCTAGGTAAAGTTATTGCGCGTTTGTGTCCTTTAGAATAAATACCAATTTCAAAGAGAGTCGAGCCCCGTTAATTAGGTGGAATGCAGAATGAAGCTAAGTGAATTAAGTCCAGGCGATATCGCCAGAATTTCTCAAGTGGGTCAGATAGACCTGCCTGCTGTAGTAAAGCGTAAGCTGCTATCTATGGGAATAACCCCAAATACTCGATTCTCATTGATCCGTAGGGCACCTATGGGCTCTGGTGTTGAGTTGGATATCCGCGGCAGTAAGTTGTGTATGCGTCGCGATTTGGCAGATATTATTGAGGTTGAAAAAGCGAATGGATAAACAATTTAACTGCGTTACTGTTGGTAACCCGAATGCGGGTAAGTCGACGTTATTTAATGCATTAACAGGATCCAATCAGCAAGTTGGTAACTGGTCAGGCGTAACGGTTGAGAAAAAGACTGGGCAGTTTGCATTGCAAGGTAGTGATGTTTACTTAACAGACCTTCCAGGTATTTATGATCTTCTCCCAGCGGGTAATAGCTGTGACTGTTCTTTAGATGAGCAAATTGCGCAGCAATACCTAGCAGAGCAGCCTATTGACGGTATCATCAACTTAGTTGATGCCACTAATATTGAACGTCATCTTTATTTAACTGTACAGCTACGTGAATTGGGCATTCCAATGGTGGTTGTATTGAACAAGATTGATGCAGCAGTTGAGCGCGGTATTCATATCGATGTCGCTAAGATGACTGCAGAGTTGGGTTGTCCAGTTGTCGCCGTGTGTTCACGTGAACCTAAAGATATCGAAAAAGTTAAGCAGCAGTTTGTTGCATTGCTTGATGGTAAGGTATCTGAAGCCCCATTAGTGCTTGAATATGATAAAGAGATTGAGTCTGTCGTATCGAATCTTTTGTCTCAGGATCAAGAGTTAAGTCGCGGCCGTGCTTTGGCAATGCTTGCAAATGGTTTAGGTTGTGGCAAGTGTAAAAACAGCCAAGTAGCGAGTGAGGTTGAGCAATATTCTCAAACACTCTCTAGCCAAGGCAAAGATATCGAAATCATGGTAGCAACGACTCGCTTTAACTTCGTTGAGCAAGTCTTTACTGGTTCTGTGCAGAGCGATAATGCTGAAACCTTCACCGATAAACTCGATAAGTTGGTGTTACACCCGATTGCGGGGATCCCTGTTTTTCTATTCGTGATGTATTTGATGTTCATGTTTAGTATTAACGTGGGCAGCTCTTTTATTGATTTCTTCGATATTACCGCAGGTGCAATTTTTGTTGACCATTTAGGCGCGTTTATGACAAGCCTAGGCTCTCCAACTTGGTTAATCACCATTGTTGCGGGGGGCATTGGCCAAGGTATTCAAACTGTTGCGACCTTTATCCCGGTTATTGCTGCACTTTTCTTGGCGCTTTCAGTTCTTGAAGGCTCTGGTTATATGGCACGAGCAGCGTTTGTGGTTGATGGTTTGATGCGCCGTATTGGCCTTCCAGGGCGTGCATTTGTGCCTATGATTGTCGGTTTTGGTTGCTCGGTACCAGCAATTATGGCGACACGTACGCTCGGTAGTGAGCGTGAGCGTATTGTTACTGGTATGATGGCGCCGTTTATGTCTTGTGGCGCGAGACTGCCTGTATATGCACTGTTTGCTGCAGCCTTCTTCCCTGAGTCGGGCCAAAACCTAGTATTCTTGCTTTATATTATCGGTATCTTTGCCGCTATTGGTACAGGTCTGTTATTACGTTCAACACTACTACCAGGTTCTAGCAGCGCGGTTGTTATGGAACTACCAAGTTACGAAAAGCCAAAGTTTAAGACGGTAATGGCACGTACAGGCAAGCGCACTAAGAGCTTTATCATGGGCGCGGGTAAAACCATTGTTATCGTTGTGACCTTGCTAAATTTCGTAAACGCAATCGGTGTTGATGGTTCATTTGGCCATGAAGATAGCTCAGAATCAGTATTGAGTGTGGCGAGTCAAAAAGTGACACCGCTATTTTCTCCTATGGGTGTTGAGCAAGATAACTGGCCTGCAACAGTAGGTATCATTACAGGTATCTTCGCAAAAGAAGCGGTTGTGGGTACACTAAACAGCTTATACTCAGACGGCGGCGCTGGTGATGAAGAGTTGGCACCATTTAGCGACACCTTTAGTGAAGCATTAGCAACCATTCCAGCTAACTTGTTTGGTATTTCTCCAGAAGATCCGCTTTCAATTTCTGTCGGTGACGTGTCGTCTGTAGAGTCTGCATCTGAAGAGCTAGAAGTTGATACTTCGACATTTAGCGCGCTACAAGCTGGCTTTGCGGGTGTTACAGCAGCATTTGCTTACCTATTATTTGTTCTTTTGTATACACCGTGTGTGGCTGCTATGGGAGCATTAGTGAATGAGTTTGGTGGACGCTGGGCTGCATTTGCAGGGCTTTGGACATTTGGTTTGGCGTATGGTACCGCAACCGTGTTTTACCAAGCTGCGACATTTGCTCAGCATCCATTGCAATCGAGCCTATGGATTGGATTCTTCGCAATTGCTTTAGTTGTGTTCTATATTTGGCTGAAGAATAAGGGTAAGAAAACCCAAACTATCATCCCAGGCATTAAAGTGATTACTGAATAACGCGAATAGCGTATACTGTTATCAAAGAATAAAAAGCAGCGATGATTCGCTGCTTTTTGCGCTATAAATATAGCCATCAAAGAGGTTTTTAAATCTCAGTCGTTGATCCTTTACAGAATCTGTAGGATTATGCGTTTTTAGTCTTTAATCATCGTTCGCAAAGAGGAATTCCATGAGTCATGTGGACACTGAAGTACGTCCAAGTAACTTCATACGTAACATCATAGATGAAGATCTCGCTAGTGGTAAGCACACGAGTGTACATACTCGTTTTCCACCAGAGCCTAACGGCTTTCTTCATATAGGCCACGCTAAGTCTATCTGCCTAAACTTTGGTATTGCTCAAGACTATAAGGGTCAATGTAACTTACGTTTTGATGATACCAACCCTGAAAAAGAAGATATCGATTTTGTAAATTCTATTCAGGCCGATGTGCAGTGGCTCGGCTTTCAATGGTCTGGTGACATCCGTTACTCATCGAACTATTTCGATAAGCTTCATCAGTATGCCGTTGAGTTAATCAGCAAAGGCTTAGCTTATGTTTGCTTCCTTAATGCCGAAGAGACCCGTGAATACCGTGGAACGCTAAAAGAGCCGGGTAAGAACAGCCCTTATCGCGATACGTCTGTTGAAGAGAACCTCGAGCTATTTGAAAAAATGCGTAAAGGTGAATTCAAAGAAGGCGAGTGCGCGCTGCGCGCTAAGATCGATATGGCGTCACCATTCATCTGTATGCGTGATCCTATTATCTATCGTATTCGTTTCGCACATCATCACCAAACGGGTGATAAGTGGTGCATTTACCCAATGTACGACTTCACTCACTGTATCTCTGATGCGATCGAAAACATTAGTCACTCTTTGTGTACACTTGAGTTCCAAGACAACCGTAGACTTTACGATTGGGTATTGGATCAATTAGATGATTTCCAAGCGCCAAACAGAACGCGTCAGTATGAGTTTTCGAGACTGAATCTTGAATACACCTTGATGTCAAAGCGTAAGCTTAATGACTTAGTCGTTCGTAACCTAGTAACAGGTTGGGACGATGCGCGTATGCCTACGATTGCCGGTTACCGTCGCCGTGGTTATACACCAGCGTCTATCCGTGAATTCTGTAAGCGTATCGGTGTGACTAAGCAAGACAACATGGTTGAAGTTGCCATGCTAGATGCTTGTATTCGTGAAGAACTTAACGAGTTTGCACCACGTGCAATGGCAGTGATTAACCCGGTTAAAGTGATTATCGAGAACTACCCAGAAGGTCAGGTTGAGATAATCAAAGCCGCAAATCATCCTAGTAATGAGGAGATGGGTAAACGCGAGTTGTCTTTTGGCCGTGAACTGTTTATCGATGCTGACGACTTCCGTGAAGAAGCAAACAAGAAGTACAAGCGTCTAGTGCAGGGTAAAGAAGTCCGCCTACGTAATGCTTATGTGATTAAGGCAGAGCGTTGTGAAAAAGATGCTGATGGCAACATCACGACTATTTTCTGTACTTACGACGATGAAACTCTGGGTAAGAACCCAAGTGATGGTCGTAAAGTGAAAGGCGTGATCCATTGGGTTGAAGCGACAACGGCAAAGCCTGCTGAATTCCGTCTTTATGAAAGACTATTCAACGATCCTAATCCTGCAGCTGCAGAATCTGTTGATGAAGTGCTAAACCCACATTCACTGACAGTTAAGCATGGTTTAGTTGAAGCGAGTCTTGCAGATGCTGAGGCAGAAAAAGCGTACCAGTTTGAGCGTGAAGGTTATTTCTGTGCCGATAATAAAGACTCAAGCAAAGATAACTTAGTGTTTAACTTGACGGTTCCGCTAAGAGACTCTTTCGAGTAGAACTTTTTGAGCTGTTCGTTAAAACAGAAAAAGCCGACATATGTCGGCTTTTTTATTGCGCTAATCTGAATTTGTTTCTGAGTTAGTCACAATAGGGCCTTCTGCTTTATTACTGGTACATAGGACCAAAACCTATACTCCAAAGGATCACACTTGAAGCCATCAATCCGACTAAAAGCACTAAGCCTGCAGTCACCATTGAGCTTGCATAGATAAAGCCTTTCTCCTCTGGGATATTCATTATAATAGGCACGCCCGTATAAAGGAGGTAAACAGAATAAGCGAGTCCGGCGAGGCCAACCACCATGATAAACCAGAGTGTTGGATATAGCGCCGCGAGTCCGACCATAAATAGCGGTGTGGCAGTGTATGCTGCAAGCTCTAGTGCTTGGGTATAACTTGGTTTGGCATCAAATGTTTTTGCCATCCAAAATGCCAGGTAGGCGAGGGCAAAGACGCCTGCGATGAGCCCTAAATACATGCCAGTGGACATGATAAGTGCACTTTGGGCGGTTAAGAACTGGCGGTCACCGACACCTAAATCCCAACCTATTTGTGATGTACCAATAAATGCACAGATTGCTGGAATGAGCGCGATGATAACGATGTGGCTCAAACTGCTACGCAATGCTTCGTGGTTTTTCTCAATTGTTTGCCACTCTTCTTTTGGATGAGTGTATAGCCCCAATAAGTGATTCAATATCATTATAATAATCCTCGTTTAGCATTTAACTTTTAGATTAAATTGGCTCGCCAAACTGCAGACGAACTTATTACAGCTCTAAGGTTATTTATTGAACAAAATCTGCTAGGAGTCAAGCCTATCGAATTAAGCATAGGTGCAAACCTAGGATTGTGCAGGAAATAGCTGGTAAAATAATATGCTACTAATTCCTTCACAAAGAGTTGAGTATGCAGCAGCTATTAGCTCCCATTTATGCCTTTTTAAAATGTGAAACGCCGGACCGTTGGATTGAAGAGGCAAAGAAACCTGAACACTTAAAAGGCTTGTTGATAGACCATTGCAACTGCGAGCTGAAAGCGGCGCAGACGGCAATGTTTTTGATCCGTAAATACGCTATCGATAAGCAAAGTAGACAGGTGCTTCTTGACTGGGCTAAACCTTATGAAGAGTTTGTTTACATCAAAGATCGCGATATCGCTTCTTTTTTGGCAATGAATAGCAAGAAAAATGAGCTTACAACGGAGCTAGTTGCAAAAAAAGACTTTGCTCATAGTACTGATTTGATCGTTAAGATGGTACGGCTTATTAAAGAGGAGTTTCATCATTTCGAACAGGTACTCTCGATAATGCATAGTCGCGGCATTGAATATCAAAACGTACGTGCAGGTCGCTACGCTAAAGGGATGATGAAGCAGGTACGAACCCATGAGCCTGCGACCTTAATCGATAAGTTAATCGTAGGGGCCTTTATAGAGGCGCGCTCTTGTGAACGCTTCGCCAAACTGGCACCTTTTTTAGATGAAGAGCTAAAGAAGTTCTATATCTCTTTGTTGCGATCTGAAGCTCGCCACTATCAAGATTATTTAACGCTTGCACAAGCTATTTCGGATCTTGATATTAGTGAGCGAGTGGCTCATTTTGCCGCGGTAGAAGCCGAGCTTATCTCATCAGACGATGAGGACTTTAAGTTTCATAGTGGCGCACCGATTTCGGTGCAAGCAACTGGTGTTGCTTAAATTACTGGAGTGGCAGGGCAAGCAGTAAACTACTTGCCGAAAGGGAGTTCGATAAGCTCGATCTTGTCTTGGCTAATGCTTAGCATGCTACCTTGCTCATACCAGTCACCAACAACGATACGGCGTTTACCGTTAGCGAGTTGATGAATTGCCGGGCGATGAGTGTGACCGTGGATCATCTGCTCGGTTTTCGTTGCATCAAGTAGCTCTAGCACCGCATCAGGCTCTACATCCATGATGGTATAACTTTTTTGCTGATTGCTGCTCTTGCTTTTGGTGCGCAGTTTGGCGGCGATATCGAGTCGCTTCGATTTAGGCAAATGCGCATAAAGCCATTTAGCCCAGCTCATATTACGAAACCTTCTAAAACGCTGATAAGGCTTGTCGAGTGTGCATAAGCTATCACCATGTAAAATAACACTCGGAACGCCATATAGGTCTAAGGTATAGACTTCGGGTAACAGTGTCATGCCACTGCGTTTTGCAAATGCATGACCAATTAAAAAGTCCCGATTGCCATGGATAAAATAGATCGGTAGTTTTTGTGAAGCCTGCTTTATGGCATCGGCCAGTTGATTGGCGAAAGGCTCAGCAATATCATCGCCAACCCAGACCTCAAAGAGATCGCCTAGGATATATAAAGCGTCAGTATCGTGAAGTTGAGTATCGAGGAATGTAAGGAAAGCTTGGGTGATATCGGGGCGATCTGCACTTAAGTGCAAATCGCCCACAAATAGAGTGCGCATCTAGGTAATATTACTCTTCGATGGTCACTTTTTCGATGATAACAGCTTCAAGAGGAACATCTTGATGCATGCCACGGTTGCCTGTGCTAACCGCTTTAATCTTGTTAACTACGTCCATGCCTTCAACAACTTCACCAAATACGCAGTAACCCCAACCTTGTGCTGACTCAGACTTAAAATCTAAGAAAGTGTTGTCGTTAACGTTGATGAAAAACTGTGCCGTAGCTGAATGTGGATCAGAAGTACGGGCCATGGCGATGGTGCCAGTTTTGTTTGATAAACCGTTGTTCGCTTCGTTTTCAATCGTTTCATTTGGACGCTTTTGGCCCATATCTTCAGTGAAACCACCACCTTGGACCATGAAACCGTCGATTACACGGTGGAAAACAGTACCATCGTAGAAGCCATCTTTAGCGTAGTTAATGAAGTTAGCAGCCGTTTTTGGTGCTTTCTCAGCATTTAGTGCTAGCTTGATGTCGCCGTGGTTAGTATGAAGTGTGATCATATTTAAACTCTCGTAATTTAACTTAACGTAAATAATGGCTGGATTCTAACGTAATTGCTTAATTGCATAAAGCATAGAGTGTTTACAGCTAACAAATATCGCCTTTTATGATAGCTGGATTACAGTTTTGCAGTGATTCACAGGATTATGGCTTAAGTTATCGTAACTAATAATCCGCTTGAGATCGCAATCTAGCCCAGTTGCAGCATATCTGTGCACCTTTGCAGACTTTAGCTAAGAAAACAGCTTGGAACAGCGACTTTTGCAGTGGTAGACTGGATAACTAATTTTTAATTCTAGCCGTTGAAGAGAATAATCAATGTTGAAGCTTTACAATAGTCTGACCCGCCAAAAAGAGCAGTTTGTGCCACTACAACCAGGAAAGGTTGGCATGTATGTGTGTGGGGTGACCATCTATGATTTATGTCATATTGGCCACGGACGCACTTTTGTATCTTTCGACATGATTGTTAGATACCTAAGATACAGCGGATACGACGTTAATTTTCAACGTAATATCACCGACGTCGACGATAAAATCATTAAGCGTGCTAATGAGAACAAAGAGAGCTGTGATTCATTAACTGAGCGCTTGATTGCCGAAATGCACAAAGATTTTGATGCATTGAATATGGCGCGTCCTGATAATGAGCCTCGTGCAACTATGCATATGCCTGAGATCATCGATATGGTTGAAAGACTTATCGAACGTGATCATGCCTATGTCGCTGCAAATGGTGACGTACTGTTTAGTGTATCGTCATTCCCTGAGTATGGTCGCTTGTCTGGTCAAAACCTTGAGCAGCTGCAAGCGGGTGCTCGTGTAGAAGTTGAAGACACTAAGCGTGATCCAATGGACTTTGTTCTTTGGAAGATGTCTAAGCCGGGCGAACCGACTTGGGAGTCACCTTGGGGGCCGGGTCGTCCAGGTTGGCATATCGAGTGTTCAGCAATGAACAGCAAGCATTTAGGGATCCATTTTGATATCCATGGCGGTGGCAGCGATCTGCAGTTCCCGCACCATGAAAATGAAATTGCTCAGTCTTGCTGTGCTCATGACACGCCGTATGTGAACTACTGGATGCATACTGGTATGGTGATGGTTGATAAAGAGAAGATGTCGAAGTCTTTGAACAACTTCTTCACTATCCGTGATGTACTTAATCATTACGATGCCGCGACTGTACGTTACTTCCTGTTATCGGGTCATTACCGTAGCCAGCTAAACTATTCAGAAGACAACCTAAAGCAAGCTAAGGCAGCATTAGAGCGTATTTACACGGCGCTAAAAGACTTAGACCTAAGCGTTGAAGCTGCACCAGCCGAAGAGTTTGTGGCTAAATTTAAGACGGCAATGGATGACGACTTTAATACGCCTGAAGCTTATTCGGTATTGTTTGATATGGTGCGTGAGATTAACCGCCTAAAAGCAACCGATATGGCCAAAGCTTCTGCTTTAGGTGTCGCGCTAAAAGAGCTAGCAGATGTGTTAGGTATTTTAGGCCAAGACGTTGATACCTTCTTTAAAGGTGAGGGCAGTGACGATGAAGTGGCTGAGATTGAAGCGCTGATCGCTGAACGTAATCGCGCTCGTGCTGAAAAAGACTGGCCTGCAGCCGATGTTGCGCGTGATGGTCTTAACGCCTTAGGTGTGATTTTAGAAGATGGTCCAGAAGGGACTACTTGGCGTAAGAAGTAATTCTTACATTTAAGTATAAAAAAGCCTGCTTATGCAGGCTTTTTTTATTATCTAGCTCTGGATACTTTGCTAGAACCTAGAACCTTGTTTTAATCGTGATACTGCTCGCAGGCATAGAGGGTATTTTCTAACAGGCTTGCAATGGTCATAGGCCCAACACCACCAGGGACTGGCGTGATAAAGCTTGCCCGCTCGGCCGCATCATCAAACTGTACATCGCCAACAAGCTTACCGCTTTCTAAACGGTTTATACCTACATCGATTACGATAGCACCTGGCTTGATCCAGTCTCCAGGAATGAAACCTGGCTTACCTACGGCAACGATGACGAGATCGGCTTGTCTTACTTTCTCTTCAAGGTTGCGAGTAAAGCGATGGCAAGTGGTGGTAGTGCAACCTGCTAATAGCAGCTCTAGCGACATTGGGCGACCGACGATGTTTGATGCGCCAACGACAACGGCATCTAAACCAAAGGTATCAACGCCAGTAGACTTTATAAGTGTCATGATCCCCATTGGCGTGCAAGAGCGCAGAACCGGAATGCGCTGAGCTAGACGGCCAACATTATAAGGGTGGAAACCGTCGACATCTTTGTCTGGACGGATACGCTCAATGACTTTTGACTCTTCGATATGCTCAGGTAGTGGCAGTTGAACTAATATACCGTCGATACTCGGATCTTCGTTACATTCATCAATCAATGATAAGAGTGCGTCTTCAGAAGTGCTGCTATCTAAATCATAAGAGCGAGAGATAAAGCCGACCTCTTCACAGGCTTTACGTTTACTGCCTACATAAACTTGTGACGCCGGATCGGCTCCAACAAGAATTACGGCTAAACCTGGGACTCTTTTTCCTGCCTCTTTGCGGGCGGTAACTTTGTCTTTGAGTTGCGTTCGAATGGACTGCGCTATAGCTTTACCATCGATGTTTTGGGCTGTCATTGGGGTAGGTGTCCTTTATACGGCGCGATAATGGAAAACGGCGACATTTTAACAGGACGGGTTAAAGGTGTCATTGATTTAGACTGTTAACAAACAATTCTAATATACGGATAATAACTTACAGCTTTTCTTGCTAACAAAAACGATTGCTCTATATAAAGAGTCTATGCCGAGAAGTTAATTATTAAAGTTGGCTATATAAGAAATATATGTGGAGTCAGCGGTTTATTTCGACTATATGGCTATCTTTGCTAGTTAATTCTCCAAAAAGGTTAAAACTAAATCTAACGGGCTGTTAAATAGCCAGCTGAACATCTTTTTTGAAAAAAGGCGTTGACGATTTTTAGAAGAGGGGATACTATGCGCTCCGTTCTCAACGAGCAGCAACGAGTTGTCCTTGAGAGCCAGAAACAGTAAAGGTTATCCCAACGTGAAAACGTACTTTACAATAGGTTTCAAGTTTCGGTGATTAGCGCAGCCCGGTAGCGCATCTGGTTTGGGACCAGAGGGTCAGAGGTTCGAATCCTCTATCACCGACCATATTTAAACTAACGTGAAACGTTAGTTGCCCAGTTCAGGAAATGAATTTATTTCATTACCGAGCGCCCGTAGCTCAGTTGGATAGAGCACCCGCCTTCTAAGCGGGTGGCCGCAGGTTCGAATCCTGCCGGGCGTACCATTTTTGTGGTGATTGTAGCTCAGTTGGTAGAGTCCCGGATTGTGATTCCGGTTGTCGTGGGTTCGAACCCCATCAGTCACCCCACTCTTTCTGTAAAGAAGTTGAAAAAGCGACCCTAGGTCGCTTTTTTTACACCTGTAAATCACGCTTTGAGGCTCGACTCTGGCGCATTCCATAGCTATAATGTCGCGTCTTGATAATTATCAACTAAAAGATACCTGTGCCGATCGTCAGTATTTATGGGCATTCTGGTGAAATTTACGGATCAAGAAACGAATACCTGAATAGTTGATTTTTCGACTATTGCAAAGGACGATAGACATATTTTCGAGGTAAAAAAATGCAAGTTTCTGTAGAAACCACACAAGGCCTAGAGCGTCGCCTAACAATTTCTGTACCTGCTGAGCAGATCGAAAACACTGTTAAAGAAGCATTAAAAAGCGAAGCTAAGCGTGCTCGTATCCCAGGTTTCCGCCCAGGAAAAGTACCTGTAAGCGTTATCAATAAGCGTTATGGAAAAGCTATTCGTCAAGACATCATGGGTGAAGTGATGCAGCGTAACTTCGTTGAAGCAATCATTGCTGAGAAGTTAAACCCTGCTGGCGCACCAACATTGACTCCAGGTTCAACCGAAGGCGAGAGCTTTGAGTTTGTTGCGACTTTTGAAATCTACCCAGAAGTAGAGCTAAAGGGTCTTGAGTCAATCACTGTTGAACAGCCAACTGCTGAAGTAACTGAAGCAGATGTTGATTCTATGATTGAAACGCTACGTAACCAACATGCGACTTTCGAAGTTGCAGACCGCGCAGCGGCTGAAGGCGACAAAGCTAAGATCAACTTCGTTGGTTCAATCGACGGTGAAGAGTTCGAAGGTGGCAAAGCTGAAGATTTCGAACTTCAACTAGGTAGCGGCCGTATGATCCCAGGTTTCGAGTCTGGTGTTGAAGGTCACAAAGCGGGTGAAGAGTTCAATATCGAAGTGACTTTCCCTGAAGATTACCACGCTGAAAACTTAAAGGGTAAAGTAGCAACTTTCGCTATCACTCTTAAAGAAGTTCAAGCGGCTAACCTTCCAGAAGTTAACGACGAGTTCGCTACACTATTCGGTATTACCGAAGGTGGCATCGACGCACTACGCGGCGAGATCAGCAAGAACATGAGCCGTGAACTTGAGCAAGCGCTTAAAGCTAACGTTAAAGAGCAAGTTCTTAACGGTCTTGTTGAGCAAAACGAAATCGATTTGCCAAAAGCACTAATCGACGGTGAAGTAGAAGTATTGCGTAAGCAAGCTATGCAACGTTTCGGCAACCAAGCTGCAAACATGCCTGAGCTACCAGCTGACCTATTCACTGAGCAAGCTGAGCGTCGCGTTAAAGTAGGCCTACTACTTGGCGAAGTTATCAAGACTAACGAGCTAAAAGCTGAAGACGAGCGTGTTCAAGGTTTGATCGCTTCTATGGCTTCTGCATACGAAGATCCAAGTGAAGTTGTAGCTTACTACAATGGTAACGAAGAGCTAATGCAGAACATGCGTAACGTTGCTCTAGAAGAGCAAGCGGTTGAAGCTTTGTTGAAAACTGCAACTTTGACTGAAAAAGCAGTCAACTTTGAAGAATTTATGAACAAGGCTACAGGTCGCGCGTAACCATCGCTTGACTTAAATGGCTATTAGCCATTTATAATGGCTCGTATGAGGTTCCTCATGCGGGCCATTTTTATTTAGGGAAGTTAATCATGCACAAAGCGCCAGAATCAGTACTTAACGCACTCGTTCCTATGGTTGTCGAACAGACGGCTAAAGGTGAACGTTCATATGATATTTATTCTCGCCTTTTGAAAGAGCGAGTGATCTTTCTCGTTGGCCAAGTTGAAGAACATATGGCTAACCTTATCGTTGCTCAGTTACTGTTTTTGGAGTCAGAGAGCCCAGATAAGGATATCTACCTATACATTAACTCGCCAGGTGGCAGCGTAACCGCTGGTATGGCGATCTATGACACGATGCAGTTTATTAAACCAAACGTCAGCACTGTGTGTATTGGTCAAGCGGCGAGCATGGGCGCATTTTTGTTAGCAGGCGGTGCAGAAGGTAAACGTCATTGCTTACCAAACTCTAGAGTGATGATCCATCAGCCTTTAGGTGGCTTCCAAGGTCAAGCATCAGATATCGCTATTCATGCTCAAGAGATCTTAGGTATTAAGAATAAGCTAAACACTATGCTAGCAGAGCATACTGGTCAGCCTCTTGAAGTGATTGAACGTGATACAGACCGTGATAACTTCATGAGTGCGACAGAAGCTGCTGAATACGGGTTAGTCGATTCCGTGATAGCAAAACGAGGCTGATTTTTACTTCGCTCTGAGCTATGCTCAAATATGAAGTAATGAAAAGATTTACGCAGTAGAATTACTGCAAACAGAGGTAGAGTAATGGGTGAAGACAAAGGTAACGGTGACGGCGGAAAACTGCTGTACTGCTCTTTTTGTGGCAAGAGCCAGCATGAAGTAAGAAAACTCATCGCTGGGCCTTCTGTATATGTTTGTGATGAGTGTGTTGAACTCTGCAATGACATTATCAGAGAAGAAATTAAAGAGATTTCACCAAAGCAAGAGCAAGACAAGTTGCCTACGCCTCATGAGCTAAGAGCACACTTGGATGATTATGTTATCGGTCAAGACAAGGCGAAGAAAGTCCTTTCTGTTGCGGTTTATAATCATTATAAGCGCCTTAGAAATGCCAGCCCTAAAGATGGCGTTGAATTAGGCAAGAGTAATATTTTACTTATTGGTCCGACTGGTAGTGGTAAAACGTTACTAGCAGAGACCCTAGCGCGCGTTCTTGATGTGCCATTTACGATGGCCGATGCGACCACGTTAACCGAAGCGGGTTACGTTGGTGAAGATGTTGAGAACATCATTCAGAAGCTACTGCAAAAGTGCGATTACGATGTCGATAAAGCGCAGCGCGGTATCGTGTATATTGATGAGATCGATAAAATCAGTCGTAAGTCTGACAATCCATCAATCACTCGCGATGTCTCGGGTGAGGGCGTACAGCAAGCACTATTGAAGCTTATTGAGGGTACGATTGCAGCGGTTCCGCCACAAGGTGGGCGTAAACATCCACAGCAGGAGTTCTTGCAAGTTGACACTTCTAAGATCTTGTTCGTCTGTGGTGGTGCATTCGCAGGGCTTGAAAAAGTCATTGAGCAGCGTGCTCATGTGGGCACTGGTATTGGTTTCGGTGCTGAAGTCAAAGGCGAAGCCGATAAGAAGACTATTTCTGACACGCTACTGCAAGTCGAGCCAGAAGATTTAGTTAAATTTGGTCTTATCCCTGAGTTTATTGGCCGTCTACCAGTATTGGCAACGCTTGCCGAGCTGGATGATGAAGCGCTGATTCAGATTCTGTCACAACCGAAGAATGCGATTACTAAGCAGTATGCCGCACTATTCGAGATGGAAGGCGTTGAGCTTGAGTTTAGAGAAGATGCACTTAAGGCGATTGCCC
Source organism: Shewanella schlegeliana (assembly GCF_016765635.1). Classification (GTDB taxonomy): domain Bacteria; phylum Pseudomonadota; class Gammaproteobacteria; order Enterobacterales; family Shewanellaceae; genus Shewanella; species Shewanella schlegeliana. The sequence continues at coordinate 263,220 of NZ_JAESVD010000004.1, read as the reverse complement.
TTAAGGCACAAACTCGTAAGACGGGTGCTCGTGGCCTTCGTTCAATCGTTGAGGGGATCTTACTTGATATCATGTACGATCTGCCTTCGACGGACGATGTGGCTAAAGTGGTTATCGACGAGTCAGTGGTTAAAGGCGAGTCTAGCCCAATCCTGATCTACGCGAATAACGAAGCACAAACCGCAACAGCCGAATAAAATTTTTACTACAATCGTGTAGTGAGTTTAAAAAGGAGCCTATTTGGCTCCTTTTTTATACACTTTTTTAAATAATTTTTTTTCGCCATTGAAACCTATCTAATCATCCCAATATACTCATAAGTAATCATAAAAAACGGAATCGAGCTATGACCCTAGAGCGTGATGCGCGAATCGAACTACCCGTACTACCACTAAGAGATGTGGTGGTCTATCCCCACATGGTAATTCCGTTATTCGTCGGTCGAGAAAAATCTATTCGTTGCTTAGAAAAAGCGATGGATCAAGGTAAACAAATTATTTTAGTCGCCCAGCGTGATGCTGAGCTAGACGACCCAACAAGCGATGACATTTTTGATGTCGGCACCGTTGCATCAATCTTACAGCTACTAAAGCTGCCTGATGGCACGGTAAAGGTGTTAGTCGAAGGTGGACAACGTGTCTGCATCGATAGTTATTCAGAGCAGGAAGAGATCTTCCAAGCAACTGCGCATTACCTCGAGTCAGAGCCTTTATCAGAGAAAGAAGAGGAAGTCCTCATTCGTTCTGCTGTTGGTCAGTTTGAAGGTTACATCAAGCTAAATAAGAAGATCCCACCAGAGGTACTGACCTCTCTATCTGGGATTGACGAAGCTGCAAGACTTGCCGACACCATGGCTGCACATATGCCACTTAAGCTAGAAGACAAACAGTCTGTGCTTGAGATGGTCAATGTTAGCGAGCGCATCGAATACTTAATGGCAATGATGGAAGCGGAGATTGACCTACTACAGGTTGAGAAACGTATTCGTAGCCGTGTTAAGAAGCAGATGGAAAAGAGTCAGCGCGAGTACTATTTGAATGAGCAGATGAAAGCTATTCAAAAAGAGCTTGGTGATATTGATGAATCTCATGATGAATTCGAAAGCTTAGCGAAGAAGATCGAAGAGGCGCAGATGCCTACTGAGGCGAAAGAAAAGGCCTCTGCTGAGCTGAACAAATTAAAGATGATGTCACCTATGTCTGCCGAAGCGACAGTGGTGAGAAGTTACGTAGAGTGGATGGTATCAGTACCTTGGCACAAGCGTTCTAAAATCAAGCGTGATTTAGCTAAGGCGCAGGACGTACTCGATACCGATCACTTCGGTCTTGAAAAAGTTAAAGAACGCATTCTTGAGTACCTAGCGGTTCAAAGCCGAGTCAAGCAGCTTAAGGGACCGATCCTTTGTTTAGTTGGACCTCCAGGTGTGGGTAAGACTTCTCTGGGTCAGTCAATCGCAAAGGCTACGGGTCGTAAGTATGTTCGTGTTGCTCTAGGCGGCGTACGTGATGAGGCGGAGATCCGTGGTCACCGTCGTACTTATATTGGCTCTATGCCGGGCAAGGTCATTCAGAAAATGTCTAAAGTTGGGGTTAAGAACCCACTATTCCTACTGGATGAAATCGACAAGATGAGTAGTGACATGCGTGGCGATCCCGCTTCGGCATTGCTTGAGGTATTAGATCCTGAGCAAAACTCAGCATTTAGCGATCATTACATGGAGGTCGATTACGATCTATCTGATGTTATGTTTGTGGCAACCTCAAACTCGATGAATATTCCTGGTCCGTTACTAGACCGTATGGAAGTGATCCGTTTATCTGGTTATACCGAAGATGAGAAGCTCAATATTGCCAAGCAACATTTATTGCCAAAGCAGATTGAGCGTAACGGCCTAAAAGCAAAAGAAGTGACTGTTGATGATAGCGCCATCATTGGCATTATTCGTTATTACACTCGTGAAGCGGGCGTACGTGCGCTTGAGCGTGAACTATCGAAGATTTGCCGTAAGGTGGTTAAACAGATCCTGCTTGATAAGAGTATTAAGCATGTTGAAGTTAACCAAGATAACCTCAAATCTTTCTTAGGTGTGCAGCGTTGTGACTACGGTAAGGCTGAGTCTAATAACCAAATCGGTCAAGTTACCGGTCTGGCATGGACAGAGGTCGGTGGCGACTTGCTGACTATCGAGGCAACATCTGTACCAGGTAAAGGCAAGCTGACCTATACCGGCTCACTTGGCGATGTGATGCAAGAGTCGATTCAAGCGGCGATGACGGTTGTACGTGCACGCGCTGAGCAGCTTGGTATTAACCCTGATTTCTATGAGAAGCGCGATATTCATGTACACGTACCAGAAGGCGCAACACCAAAAGATGGTCCATCTGCGGGTGCGGCAATGTGTACTGCACTTGTTTCAAGCTTAACGGGTAATCCGGTTCGCGCCGATGTGGCGATGACGGGTGAAATTACCCTGCGTGGTGAAGTTTTACCGATTGGTGGATTGAAAGAAAAACTATTGGCCGCACATCGTGGCGGTACGAAAGTTGTTCTAATTCCAAAAGAAAATGAGCGTGATTTGGAAGAAATTCCACAAAACGTCATTGCTGATCTAAAAATTCACCCAGTGAAATGGGTAGACGAAGTATTGAAATTGGCGCTTGAGCGACCAGTTGAAGGCTTCGAAGTAGTTTAAAACGTGGACTAATGCAATAAAATGCAGGATAGCTCTAAAAAAACAGTAAAAAAGGGCTTACCAAAGTTTGAAGCTGTGGTAGCCTAAGTCTGTGGAGAGTCAGTCGCTCCAGCCCTTGGAGTGACTGGTTTTGAGTAGTATCCTAATTTATTTCTTTGGTTTTCCTATAAGGCTTGAACTTTGGTTCTAAGCTTGTTATAAAAAGCCTCCGCAGACCGCTCTAGACAAGGATTTGGGTGCGGCGCACAAATTACATTCAAGGGGATGACATGAACAAATCTGAACTAATCGAGAAAATCGCTTCTGGTGCTGACATTTCTAAAGCTGCTGCTGGCCGCGCATTAGACTCTTTCATTGGCGCAGTTACTGAAGGCCTAAAAGAAGGCGATAAGATTGCTCTTGTTGGTTTCGGTACTTTCGAAGTGCGTCAACGTGCAGAGCGCACTGGTCGTAACCCACAGACGGGTAAAGAGATCAAAATCGCTGCAGCAAATATTCCAGCATTTAAAGCTGGTAAAGCTCTAAAAGACGCTGTTAACTAAGAAAGTTAGCAATGCAGCCTTTGTAAGGCTATTGTAAGAAGGCACTGCTTGGCAGTGCTTTTTACAAATAGAGAGGGCATTAATTGAGGTAACCCTTAATTTTGTCAGCAGGAGCCTGAAGATATTAATTTTCATCTCCTTTAAATTACAAAAAGGCGCATCCAAACAGTGATGCGCCTTTTTATTTTATCAATCGCAACCAGCGAGAAGTCTGATGTTAGAAAAGATTCGCGAAGGCTCACAAGGTGTCATTGCAAAAGGCATTCTAATCCTTGTGATACTTTCATTTGCATTTACAGGTGTGAGTAGTTATTTAGGTTCTTCAACTGAGGTTGCTGCTGCTACCGTAAATGGTGAAGAGATCAGCAACTCTGCTTTAGAACAAGCCTATCAAAATGAGCGTAGCCGCTTAGAGCAACAGTTAGGCGATATGTTTGCTACATTGGCTGCCGATGACAACTATATGCAGAGTGTTAAGCAAAGCGTATTAGAGCGTTTAGTGGCCGAAAAGTTACTTGACCAAAACGCCGCAGAGCTTGGATTGCGCGTATCTGACGCGCAGGTTATCGCTGCAATCAAGGCTGAGCCAGCATTCCAAACTGATGGCCACTTTGATAATGACCGTTATCAGGCTATCTTGCGTCAGTTAGGCTATCAAGCGAACTCTTTCCGTGACATGATGCGTACCGATATGACCCGCCGTCAGCTTGTTGCGACCCTAGTAGGTTCTGAATTCGTTCTTCCTGGTGAAGCCAAGTATTTGGCTGATATTCAAGGTCAGACCCGTGATATCGACTACAAGGTTATTGATGCGACTCCGTTCCTTGCTGACATTAGCGTTACTGATGAGCAGATCAAAACTTATTACGACTCTAATCTAGACCAATTTATTCGTCCAGAAGTGGTTAGTCTTGACTACATCGAGCTTGATGCAAACAAGTTAGCTAAAGATGTAAAAGTGACCGATGCTGAAGCGCAAGCTTACTACGACGAGCACAAAGCTAATTACACACAAGCTGAGAAGCGCTTAGCTGCGCATATCCTCGTTCAAGCTGGTGACGATGACGCCGCGGCTAAAGCAAAAGCAGAAGCCATCTATAAGCAACTTCAAGACGGTGCTGATTTTGCGGAAGTCGCTAAGACTGAATCTGAAGATACCTTTAGCGGTGAGCAGGGGGGACAACTAGATTGGTTTGAAGCGGGCGTTATGGAGCCTGAGTTCGACACTGCACTGTTTGCGCTTAATAAGGGTGAATACTCAAATGTGGTGAAAACTAACTTCGGTTACCACATCATTAAGGCTCTTGATATTCAAGCCGGTGCTCAAGCGCCATTTGCTGATGTTAAAGAAAAAATCGTTGCTCAGCTTCAAGATAAGCAAGCTGTAGATAAGTTCTACGAGCTACAGCAAGTTCTTGCTGATACCAGCTACGAAGTGCCTGATACGCTATCTGAAGCGGCCAAAGACTTAGGCGTTGATGTTAAGACTACGGTTGAGTTCACTCGCGCTAATCCACCAGAGCTGTTCCAAAATCCTGAGCTACTAAAAGAAGCGTTTTCTTCTAACGTATTGCTTGATGGTATGAACAGTGATGTATTAGAAGTTGCGCCTAACCACGTTGTTGTGATCCGTGTTAACACCCATAAGGCTGCTGGCACGATGGAGCTAGCTGACGTTCGTAATGCGATTGCTAATCGCTTAAAGCAAGAGCAGGCTAATGAAGCTGCACGTAAGCAAGCACAAGAAGCGATGACTGCAGTAGAAGCTTCAGGTGTGACCGCTGACTATCTAGTTAAAGATAAGCTTGCACGTTTTGAGCAAGATATTGATAGCGCGATTGTGAATAAAGCCTTTGCTATGGCTCAGCCTGCAGGTAAGCCTTCTGTTGATACTGTAGCGCTAGCAAACGGATATGCTGTTGTCGTATTGAAGCAAGTTAATCCAGCTGAAGGCGTTGATGCAAGTCTTCTAGATGCACTTAAGCAGCGTTTAAGCTCTCAATACAGTGAAAACGATTACCGCGCCGTGATCGCTTCTCTAAAAGCTAAGGGTGAAGTACTTTACCCTGTTGCTGAGTAAGAGCTACTGAGTTAGCACTGCTGAGTCAGTGCGACTGAATAAATAGAAGTTAGTCTCATATGAGGCATAAAAAAACCGGCTAAGGCCGGTTTTTTTTATGGGGGAAAAGAGGCGCCTAAAACTTTTTAGTTAGTCGGGCTCAAGGGCACATGACTCATCACCAAGCGTTTCGCTTGCACAAAGGCCACGACGTAGAGTAAAAAAGTAAAGCTATTATTATATTGCCGATGTTTTCTTCGTGTAGCGCAGCGCTCTGTGTCATTAGTGGTGTATCGCATTGGCTTTTACTTTAGAACTTATTTACCACGAAGCGCTCCGCTTTCACGAAGAACACGAAAGCAGAGATAAAAGCTTACTGCTTTTCTTGCGGTCCTCGCTGTTCTTCCTGATGAATCAGTATTAAATTTCTACGACTCTCAGTGGTAGGCCTGACGACAAAGCTAGCTAGGCACGCGGTGGGAGTGATGGAGCAATAAAAAACGCCGCAATATAATATTGCGGCGTTTTCATATTTGGCCAAGCTAGCTGTTGATGATTAGATTGAAACTACATCAAACTCAACATGTGGATTCACATCGGCATCATAATCGATACCTTCGATACCGAAACCGAACAGTTTCAGGAACTCTTCTTTATATTCGCGGTAATCGGTTAGCTCAGAAAGGTTCTCTGTGGTGACTTGTGGCCACATATCACGGCAATGTTGCTGGATCTCTTCACGAAGTTCCCAGTCATCTAAACGTAGGCGGTTTGAATCATCAACATCTGCCGCAGTGCCATCAGCCTTATATAGACGCTCGCTAAACATACGGTTAATCTGCTCGATACAACCTTCATGTAGGCCTTCTTCGCGCATCTTCTTAAATACCATGGCGATATAAAGTGGCATTACCGGGATAGCAGAGCTTGCTTGGGTCACTACACTCTTAAGTACAGCAACGTTAGCACTACCGCCTGTTGCTGAAAGCTTAGCATCTAACGCATGAGCAGCACGGTCTAAGTCCATCTTGGCTTTACCAAGAGCACCATGCCAGTAGATAGGCCAAGTTAGCTCGGTACCAATGTAGCTGTAAGCAACGGTTTTACAGTTGTCGCTTAGCACACCAGCTTCAGACAGGGCTTGCATCCACAGTTCCCAATCTTCGCCACCCATTACGGTAACGGTATCGGCAATTTCTTGTTCAGTAGCAGGCTCAACTGTAGCTTCGATGATGATGTCTTTATTGGTGTCTACAGCCGTAGCTGTGTAAGTTTCACCGATAGGCTTTAGTGAAGAACGCACAAGCTCACCACTGTCAGGCATTTTACGCACTGGTGATGCTAATGAGTAAACCACCATATCCACTTGACCTAGATCTTGCTTAATAAGCTCAATCGCTTTTTGCTTTGCTTCGTGGCTGAATGCATCGCAGTTGATGCTTTTAGAGTAAAGGCCTTCTGCTTTAGCAAACTTGTCGAATGCTGCTGAGTTGTACCAGCCAGCTGTGCCAGGCTTAGTTTCGGTACTTGGCTTTTCAAAAAACACACCTAACGTGGCGGCATCGCAACCAAAAGCTGCAGTAATGCGTGAAGAAAGACCGTATCCACTCGATGAGCCAATGACTAATACCTTCTTAGGGCCGTTAGCGATTTTACCTTTAGCTTTGGTAAAGTTGATTTGCTCAAGAACATTAGCTTCACAGCCAACAGGATGGGTCGTAGTACAAATAAAACCACGGATTCTAGGTTTGATGATCATATTTTTTGATTCTCTTAAAAAATTGTCTCTAGGATAATTAAACCGACATCAAATGGCACTCGTTTTTCTTAAAAATCGGCTTTTTTAGCAGTGGTTGGAGCAGTTTACTTGTTAACAAGCTTAAACCTAGTTCAACTATGCTCTTCACTCGTTGCAATCAATGGACTTGCCTCAAAAGCGATATACTCTCGCTGAGCGATCAAACCTTTATATTGACTGGTATTACTTCTTACGTGTAAACAAACTTTGCTCTTGGATTAACCTTTGTGTGTACTCATGTTGAGGCTGGTTAAATAGTTGCTCTGTCGTAGCCTTCTCAACCATGACCCCTTTTTTCAGTACCATAATTTTATCGCTTACATGGCGGATGATATTCATATTATGGGATACAAAAATATAAGACAGTCCCATATCTTGCTGCAATTCAAGCAGTAGATTAAGAATTTGCGACCTAACCGAGAGATCTAGAGCGGTTAAAGCCTCATCGGCAATGATGATTTTAGGATCAAGCATCAAGGCGCGAGCCACTGCAACGCGCTGTTTCTGCCCTTCAGAGATCATATGAGGATAGAAGTCTGCGTGCTCCGGCAACAGGCCAACTTTTCTCAGCTTATCGATGACTTGAGCCTTTCGTTCGCTGCTGTCTAAATTGGTATTAAACTTCAAAGGTTCATCTAATAGCTCACCAATGGTCAACCTTGGGTTGAGTGAGGTATTCGGATCTTGGAAAATCATTCGAATCAGACGACAGCGTTGCTTAAGATCATGTTTATCTAAAGGTTCACCTTCAAAGAAGATCTCGCCGCCACTTCTAATCTCTGCGCCCACCAAAATACGAGCTATGGTGGTTTTTCCAGAACCTGCTTCGCCCACGATCGCTAGGGTTTCACCGCGGTTTAGCTCAAATGACACTGGCGATAAGGCGTGGTTATATTGGCGCTTAAAGCGTTTATAGCCTGCGTAATAGCTTTTACTGAGATCATTAACTTTAAGAAGTGGTATCGTCATTACATGGCTCACTGTGATAAGGGAAATGACAGGCAAAATAGCGGTCTTTTTTGTGACACAAGCTGGGTTTGCTAACACAGCGCTTTTGCGCCTGTGGACAGCGTGGACCAAGACGACAGCCGATAGGCAGATGCTGCAGCGCTGGGGCAGAGCCTGGTAAGGTTTGCATCATCGATTTATGCGCAAGGGCACCTGAATAGTCAGGCATATTATCCAGTAGGGCTTTGGTATATGGATGAAACGGTTGCTCCAGCACTTCGACAGTCGGGCCTGACTCCATAACCTGACCACTGTATAAGACCGTGAGTCGATCACACCATCCGGACAAGGTATCTAGCTCGTGACTAATAAGAAGAATAGATACATTGTGTAGTTGATTGAGCTTACTCAGTAATCTAAATATCTGTGCTTGAGTGCTGAGCTCCATTGAATCTGTTGGCTCATCGGCAATTAACAAACGTGGCTGATTGGCAATCGCCATCGCAATCATCACTTTCTGACATTCACCTGCCGAGAGCTCCCATGCATAACTGCTCATAACCTCTTCAGTATTTTTAATGCCCACTTTATGTAGCCATTTCTGTGCGGTAGCTTTACGTGCCTTATTGCGTTTCCAGAAGGAGACTTGCTTATCTTTTGGCATGGCTTCAATAAGTTGACTACCCACCGAGATCGCCGGATCTAAGCTGCCTGTCGGATCTTGGAAAATAACCGCAATCTCACTACCCATTAAATTACGTCGCTGCTTAGCCGACATATCCATCAGGTTCAGGCCATCCCACATCATGCGGTCGGCGGTAATTGTCCAGTTATGGCCAGGAACACCTAAAATGGCGCGCGCCAGTAGGGTACGGCCTGAGCCAGACTCTCCCACAAGGCCATGCAACTCACCGGGGTTAATGGTTAAGCTGACACGCTCCAAAGCTTTGACTCGCCCGTGGGGCGTATCGAGTTCGATGGTAAGATTTCGAATATCGAGTAATGGCATAATATTAGTTTCTGATGGGCGATAACGCCGATCTCAATCCGTCACCAACTAAGTTGATAGCCAATACGCTACATAATATGGCGACACCTGGAATCGTTACCGTCCAGGGGGCGGTCAATAAGTTATCGAGTCCTTGTGACACCATTGCTCCCCATTCTGGGCTAGGAGCCTGAGCACCAAGGTTTAAAAATCCTAGAGCGGCAATATCCAAAATGGCGGCAGAGATAGCGAGTGTGGTTTGAATAATCACGGTTTCCCAAACGTTAGGCATAATGACGTACCAGAAGATCTGTATCGAGTTGGCACCGTCGAGTTTTGCCGCAGTCACATAATCTTTTTGTAGTTCTTCATGTACCGCTTGATGAATGGCTCTGACAAATTGCGGAGTCAATGCGATACCTACAGCCCAAAATACATTATCTAGGCCTGGCCCCATGACGGCGACGACTAAAATGGCTAACAATAATGATGGGATCGATAATAAAGCGTCGAGTAAGTGACTCAATATCGAGGACTTAAGGCCTTTCATCATGCCGGAAATCGAACCAATGATAAAACCGACCACTAATGAGGCCAGTACGATTCCCAGTGCCATACCAAAAGTTAAGTGAGCACCGTGAAGCAGGCGACTGAAGATATCTCTGCCTAAATCATCGGTGCCAAGGAAGTGTTCAACCGTACCGCTAGCATCCCAAGATGGCGGTAGCAAAAGTGCTAATGGATCTTGTTGCTCTGGTGAGTACGGGGCTATCCAAGGACCAAAAATCGCAAGCGTTAGCATGCAACAAACCGCCCAAAGGCCCATGAGTGCGAAAGGGTTGTCGGAAAACGCCTGCCATACTTTTTGTGTCGGAGATAGAATATGGTCTTCTTGGTAAATTCTAATTCGCGGCATAGAGCTCTTTCCTGCTTAGCGGATTATACGCATTATGTATGACTTCAATTAAGATACTCAGGAATATAATGGTTAATGCTACCCCTAATACACCACCTTGAATAACCGTGTAATCACGCTGATAAATGCCTGATACTAACCAACTCCCCACACCTGGCCATGAAAATATCACCTCAACAATCATGGCATAACTGGCAAAGGTACCTAACATTAGGCCCATATTTTTTAAAACTGGGATCAGCGCATTTGGCAGCGCATGACGCAACACGATTGTGCTGGTATGCAAGCCTCTAGCTTCAGCGGCTTTAATATATGGTTGCTCCATGATGTTTAGCATAGCCGCACGTGTGATACGTACAACGACAGTAAAAGGCAGCACAGCCAAAGTTATCGAGGGTAAGATGATATGAAACAGTGCATCTTTAAACGCTGAGAACCGATAGACCGATTCCCAAAGTATGGTATCGGTAAGCATAAAACCTGTTACAGGTTCAACTTCGTAGAGCTGGTTAAGTCTCCCTGAAACCGGAAGCCAGCCAAGTTTAACTCCGAACCATAAAGACAATGTTAGCCCAAGCCAAAAAACAGGAATGGAGTAGCCAGTTAAGGTTATCGCCATAATACTGTGTTGGGTAACCTTGTTTTTACTCAAAGACGCAAACACCCCCAGTGGTACTCCGAGCAGCACAGCAATTAAACCTGATACGATGGCTAACTCAAATGAAGCCGGAAGCGCTTGGGTTAACTCTTCAATAACGGGGCGTTGAGATGTAATCGATACACCTAAGTCGCCGCTTAACCGGGCTTTAGCATAGGCGAAGAACTGTTCCAGTTGGTTACCATTTAACTGGTAAGTCGTTTCAATATTTTGAAGTTGCTCAGCAGTTGGCTCGGTTATGCCCGTCAAGGCAACAACCTTACTCGTTGGAAAATAACTCGTCGTAATGAACAAAACGGCTATCAAGACAAAACTTGTAGCCAAAAACAGATTTAATCTGCGAAGAAGATAACGACCCATTATTGCGCTTCCTCTACTGTAATTTTCTTAGCACGTTCAAATGAGATCCCACCAAAAGGCGTAAGCTGAGTTTGTTTAATATCTTTACTCTTAAAAGTAAGCTGTGTGGCGTGGGCAAAAGGCATCATAGGAACATGCTCGATAAACAGAGACTCGGCTTGTTGATACAGGGCTTTTCGCTCCAACTCAGATGTTGTTGCTTTAGCCTGAGCTAAGATCCTGTCCATCTCAAGGTTGCACCACTGGGCACGGTTACTCGATGAATTAAGTGCATCGCAACTTATCATAGGCGAGAAAAAGTTATCGGGATCACTGTTATCGGCATTCCAACCGATCAATACCGAATCATAATCATTACGACTGAGCTTTTGGTTAAATACACTCCAATCATAGGTGATGATGTTGACCTCCACCCCTATGTTCGCCAAATCAGCTTGGATAAGCTCGGCAGTTTTAAGGGCGTTGGGGTTATAAATACGCGCCACAGGCATCGCCCAAATATCGATACTTAAGTTCTCGATGCCTGCTTCATCTAATAATTCCCGTGCTTTTTCTGGGTTATATTGATAGCTGCTCTCGTTGTATTGATAAGCCCAAGATTGCGGTGGTAGCATGCCTGTCGCTGCAATTGCAGTCTGTTGATATACCGCGCGCAGAATATTTTGCTTATCAACCGCATAGGCTAATGCTTGACGTACTCTTACATCGTCGAAAGGTTTCTTCTTGGTATTGAAGGCCCAAAATGCAACGTTGAACCCCAGCTGAGTGTCCAGCTCTAGGTTGGGATGCTGCTTGATAACGGGCAACTCGCCAGCCTTTGGCAGTGCAGATACATTGCAGTCTCCGGTAATTAACTTGGTTAATCTTGCACTACTTTGCGGCGTGATATTAAAGACTAATTGCTCAAATTCAGGAAGAGTACGCCAAAAGTTATCATTGCGGTGGTAGCGAATGAGTTCATTCTTTACGTACTTAACCAACTGAAAGGGGCCCGTGCCGACGGGATCTCTATCCAATAGCTCAGGTGTACCTTGAGCTAACAGATTATCGGCGTACTCTTTAGAGAGAATTACAGAGAATCCGGTTGCCAAGTTAGAAAGGAATGAGGCGTCAGCTTGATTTAAGTGAAATACCACTTCATCATCGGCGATTTTTTCAATTTCAGTGACACTTTGGTCAAAGCCTATACTCTGAAAAAAAGGATAACCCGTTTTAGAGATTGCATGATAGGGGTTATCACTATCGATAATTCGGTTAAAAGAGAACAGCACATCATCGGCGTCAAAGTGACGAGTTGGCGTAAATCGTGGTGTTTGATGAAACTGTACTCCATGGCGCAGCTTAAAGCGGTAGCTTAGGCCGTCCTCTGAGGTTTCCCAAGATGTAGCAAGCGCCGGTACAATTTCACCAGAAACAGGATCGTAATCAACCAGACTGTCGTAGAGTTGTTGCGATGTCGCATCAATCGTGGTTCCAGAGGTCACCAGTTGAGGATTGAAGGTTTCTGGGTTGCCTTCAGAGCAATAGACTAACCCTGCTGGAACTTGCTGTGGGCCACAGGCGGTGAGTAACAAGTTAATCGCAGAGATCCCAGTGATTAACTTTATTCTCTTTAGCAGCTGTTTCATTAAGCCATCATTTTTGAGCTGAACGTTATTAGCTATTTTAACAGTGCCCGCTAGCTAACAGCAATTATTTATCCAGTAAGTTGTATTTCTTTAAGATCCCGCGCAGTTGGTGGTAACTCAGGCCCAGCAGTTCAGCGGTTTTCTTTTGATTGAATTGCCCGGCTTCTAACGCTTGCTTCAAGATGCGTACCTCACCTTGTTCGCAATGGGTTTTAAAGTCGATAGGAAAGCTTAACGAGGCCTCTGTTTGTGGGCTGTTGTTAGCACTCACTTCACTATTACAATCGGCTGCAGTTGGACTTGCATCGGTTGATGGCGCTTGTCGGCGCTCTTTAGTCTTAACGCGTTTTGTCGGGCGATAAGGCGAGGCGAATGGGTCGATAATGATCTGCTCTATCGCTGCATTGGTATCGGCGTTTCGATAGACACTACGCTCGACCACGTTTTTAAGCTCGCGAATATTGCCAGGCCACGGATACTCCATTAACTGCTCGACAGCATTGCTAGTAAAGCCCTCAAACAGCTCAAGTTTTAACTGCCTTGCCATACCTACTGCAAAGTATTCAGCTAACGGCATGATATCTTCAGATCTGTGTCTTAATGGTGGCAGGGTGATCACATCGAAAGCCAGTCTGTCGAGCAGATCCGGTCTAAACTCACCAGCCTCAGCTAAAGAGGGCAGATCTTCGTTTGCGGCGCAGATAAGGCGAACATCTGTTTGCACTGTTTTGCTGCCGCCGACCCGCTCGAACTCACCGTATTCAATCACACGGAGTAACTTCTCTTGAATAAGGCCAGAGGTATTGGCTAGCTCATCTAAAAATAGGGTACCGCCATCGGCACGTTCAAAACGGCCTTCGTGTTTCTTATTGGCTCCGGTAAATGCACCAGCATCATGGCCAAACAGTTCACTTTCTAGTAAGTTTTCACTCAAGGATGAACAATTGAGCTTGATAAAGCTCTGATCCCAGCGCTTAGATAAGTAGTGTAGTCGCTCGGCGATAAGTTCCTTACCTGTGCCGCGCTCACCAATAATTAGTACTGGCTTAGATAAAGGCGCCACTTGTGAAATATGTTCAAGGACTTCCAAAAGAGCATTGGATTGTCCGATAAGATTATCTTGCTGAAATTGATTGCTCACAGTAAGTTTTAGTCTTTCACGCTAATTATTGGTGAAAATAATAATATGATGCTCAGTTTATAAATGAAAGAAAAAGTTAAAAATTTGTTTAAGTGTCTGTATAATAGATAAAAGTTAAAGTTGGCACGGAATATGGATTGTAATTATCGAATCCAACGTTAATTAGAGGAAATCATTATGGGAATCTTTTCACGCTTTGCAGACATCATTAACTCGAATATCAGTGCATTACTAGATAAGGCCGAAGATCCAGAGAAAATGGTTCGTCTGATCATCCAAGAGATGGAAGATACGTTAGTTGAAGTGCGCTCTACCTCTGCAAAAGTTTTAGCTGAGAAAAAAGAGATCATTCGTCGTATCGCTAAAGTGCAAGAGCAGGTACAAGATTGGGAAAGCAAAGCTGAGCTTGCCTTATCCAAAGACCGTGAAGATCTTGCTAAGGCAGCTTTAGTTGAAAAGCAAAAAGCCAACGACCTGGCGCAAAGTCTTGCCGACGAGTTGATTGTGGTTGAAGAGCACATTTTACGTCTAAAAGACGAAGTGAACTTACTGCAAGAGAAACTAGCCGATGCTAAGGCGCGTCAGAAAACCATTATCATGCGTAAGCAGACTGCTTCATCTCGTTTAGAAGTGAAAAAGCAGCTTGATTCTAGCAAGATTGATAATGCGATGAATAAGTTTGAGCAATATGAGCGCCGTGTAGAGAGCCTTGAGTCTCAGGTTGATTCTTATGATTTAGGCAATAAAAAGACGCTTAATGATGAGTTTGCAGCATTAGAAGCTGAAGATTCAGTTAATGCAGAGCTTGAAGCGCTTAAAGCGAAAATGAAGGGAAGCAAAACAAAAGCTAAGTAATAAACGAGATCAGAGGTGAGTTATGGACATGGATATTTTGATGGCCCCAATTATTGTTTTTATGGTAATCGTGGCTCCGATATGGCTGATACTTCATTACCGCAGTAAGCGACAGGTTAGCCAGGGACTTACTGAAGAAGAGTTTAATCAGCTAAATGAACTAATCGCTAAGGCGGATAAGATGTCGCAGCGCATTGAAACCTTAGAAGCCATCTTAGATAGTGAGGCGCCGCAGTGGAGGAGTCGTAATGATTAAATATAATCGACTCACAGTAGGTAAGCGTCACTATTTAATTAATTAACAAGGAGGAAGCAGAGATGAACGAAGGCAATAGAACGTTATATCGAATTCCTCAGTCGGGTAAAATTGCGGGTGTTTGCGCAGGTATTGCAGATTACTTTAATTTTGAGACTTGGCTAGTCAGAGTGTTAGCCGCTTCTATCTTCCTATTAGGTGGCTCGGGGATTGTACTGATTATCTATGTGCTGCTTTGGATGATATTAGATATCAAACCTGGTACAGGAAAGAACGAGTCTTTAAATAAAGAAATTGGACTAAAGAAGAAGGTTTGGCAGTCTGGCGAGCCTGCTAAAATGGCATTAAGGGATGTAAATAGCCAGTTTAGATCGTTAGAGGTGCGTCTACAGAACCTAGAACGTCATGTGACTTCTGATAACTACGATCTTAAAGATCAAATCAACAATCTATAGTCAATCATCTATAGTTCAATGACGGGGCAGGCTATACTGCCCTAGAACTATCTCATACGGGTTTCACTTCATTTTATGGCGAGTCTTAAACAGTCACTTCGAAAACTCGGTAAGAATACTCAAGCCGTTGCGCTAAGAACCACAGATAGAAATTTACGATTAGCGGTCACGGGACTAGCCGGAGCGGGTAAAACAGCTTTTATTACAGGTTTAGTCAATCAGCTGCTTCATTCCGGTATTGCCGAGACAAGCTCACAACTGCCTTTATGGCAAGTTGCTAGAGATGGCAGGCTCTATGGCGTTAAGCGAGATATGCAGCCAGACTTGACCATTCCAAGCTTTAATTATGACGCAGCGATAAAGTCTTTAACCACTGAGCCTAAATCTTGGCCAGTTTCCACCCGTAATATTAGTGAGCTACGACTTGCCATTAAGTACCGTCCAGCAAAAGGCTTGTTAGCTAAAGTCACCGATAGTGCGACCCTGTATTTAGACATCGTCGACTATCCTGGAGAGTGGTTACTGGATCTGCCGATGCTAAAGCTGTCATTTCAGCAGTGGTCTAATGCACAACTCGAGCGAAAATCAGTCTTTGAACGCTCGGAATATTTTAGTGCATTCTCAGTTACGCTAAGTAGCGTAAATCTTGCAAGCCCTGCCGATGAACTTAAGCTGCAAGAGATTGCAGACCTATACCAAAAAGTATTACAAGACTGCGTGAGTCAGCATGGTTTCTATTACGCACAGCCCGGTCGGTTATTATTACCAGGTGAGTTAGATGGCACACCCGTTTTGGCTCTGTTCCCTTTGATTCATATCGGTGATGCAGAGCTTCAAGCACTGGAGCAGTCAGAGTCTAATAGTTTTTATCACACCTTAAAGCGGCGTTATAAAGAGTATGTCAGCCGTGTAGTTAAACCATTCTATCAGGATTACTTTGCAAAGTTTGATCGGCAACTGGTGCTGGTTGATTGTTTTACGCCGCTCAATCGGGGGCGTGCCCAGTTTGATGATATGAAGTCGGCGATTCATGCAGTGATGGAGAGTTTTCACTTCGGCCAATCGAGTCTGCTGAAACGTCTATTTGCACCCAAAATCGACAAGTTACTGTTTGCCGCAAGTAAGGTTGACCATGTGACGCGAGATCAGCAGGGCAATGTATTGTCGCTCCTGACTCAGCTTGTGCATCAGAGTCAACAGTATGCCAAGTTTGAAGGTTGTGAAGTCGAGACTATGGCGATCAGTGCCATTAAATCAACCAGCCACGGCATGGTGAAACAAGATGGCAAAGAAATTGAAGTGGTTCGTGGCTGTGAGCTTGGGCAACGTCAATCTGTGACGCTGTTTCCCGGAGAGGTGCCTAAGTCTCTACCCGCCTCCGATTTTTGGGATAAGCAGGGGTTTGAGTTTATCAATTTTGCCCCCGCTATCAATCAAAATACCCAGCGCAGTAATGCCGATTTTGAACACATACGGTTAGACCATGTGTTGCAGTATCTGCTGGGTGATAAGTTAAAGTGATTTTGAGTAAGTGAGCCGTTATGTCACAAGGTGATAATTCCATTAGAAAGCAGCAGCGATTTGATAGCGATGCTAAAGAGCCTGAATCAAAGCTTGCTCACGGCGTCAGCTTCGAGTCCAAAGTTGAATTTATTGAAACTGAAACAATGGCCGAACCTGAGCTTAACAACCTTGTCGATGAGCATTTTTCTGGTTTTGAACCCGTTGATTTAGAACAAGATAAGCCTGCTATGGGTAAACGCAGTTGGTTAGGCAAATTGTGTTTAGCGGGCGTTACAGTGGTGATTTTAGTAGAAGCCTTTTTAGGGCTACAAGCCGCTTTTATGCAGAGTAGTTGGTTATTCGGCTTATATGCTGGTGTCACGGCATTAGTCATGCTTTGGGCGGGTAAAGTAACCTTTGTGGAGTGGCGTAAGCTTAAAGCGCTTAAGCATGTCGAAGATAGCCAGTCAATCGGTAACCGTTTAGTGCACAGTATGCAGATGGGAGAGGCGGACTCATTTATCGATGGGATTGTTGCTAAGCTGCCAAAAACTACTGAACTGGTCAAATTTGAACAAAGTATCACGCCCGAGCATAACGATGCCGAGAAGTTGATGTTGTTCGACTCCATTGTGTTAACCGAACGAGATTTAGTCGCTAAGAAAATCGTGCGTCGATTCGCTCAGGAGTCGGCACTGCTCCTCGCAGCTAGCCCGCTAGCGGCATTGGATATGGCAATCATTCTTTGGCGCAATCAGAGCATGATTAATAAGCTCGCCGCTTGCTATGGGGTAGAGCTAGGCTATTGGAGCCGAATAAAGCTGATCCGCAGTATTATCGGTAATATTATCTATGCTGGCTCAAGTGAGATAATTACTGACTTAGGCACACAGTTATTGTCGGTTGAGATGTCAGGTAAACTCTCTGCGAGACTCGGTCAAGGCTTAGGGGGCGGACTATTAACCGCACGACTGGGTTATCAAGCCATGGCACTGTGTCGTCCGCTTGAGTTTAATGTGCAGTCTAAACCAAAGTTATCTGGGATCCATAAAGAGTTGCTACTGAGTTTAAAAGAGCTATCGGCGAGCGTGCTGTCTAAAACCGTTAAAGCCGAGAAGAGTAAAGTTTATAAGGACTAATTCTCATTAAAAGCTAAACCGCTTTCGCAGCGGCTCTTTTATGTTTACTCAAGCTAGAGCTAATCACACATAGACTCGTTCAGTAGTCTAGAACAATAGTCTTGTTCATCATAGGCCGCTAGATGCGGCCTAATCATTCGATATCCCCCTCCGCTATATGTTGGTATGTAACAATCCCTTTACAAGCTAAGTGTGGCAAATTGTATTTAAATAGTATGATCTTTACTCAGACTCGTTCATCTTGATTTGATACCAACTTTTGTTCAATTGCTTTTTTGAACTGGTTGGCAAATTCGGCCAAGAATTTTCGGCAAAGAAAAGAACTGATATCAACAACTATTAAAAGATCAGTCGTCATCAAGTTGGGAGAATACTATGCAAGACAGATGGCAGCTTGCCACAAAAGTGATCCACGCAGGGCGTGAAAGTAACGAGTCCGGCGCCCTAGTGACGCCTCTGTGCCAGAGCGCAACGTTTGTGTTTGACAGCGCAGAGCAGGGAGCTGCGAGGTTTTCGGGAAGTGAGCAAGGTTATATTTATACTCGATTAGGCAATCCGACAACGGCGGAGCTTGAGCGTAAAATTGCCGCCCTAGAGGGCAGTGATGCCGCCGCTGCAACCGCTTCAGGGATGGCAGCGGTATCGGCAGCCTTATTAGCTAACTTAAGTCATGGCGATCACTTAGTGGCATCCCATGCCGTCTATGGCTGTACCTTCGCCTTAATGACTTCACAACTGGCTAAGTTTGGCATAGAGGTGACTCTGGTTAACTTTATCGATGAAGCCGCCATTGAAGCCGCGATAAAGCCCAACACTAAAGTGATATTTTGTGAGACGCCAGTTAACCCACATCTCAATGTCTTCAACCTCGATGTAATCGCACAAATCGCTAAGGAGCATAATCTCGTCAGCATAGTGGATAACACCTTTATGACGCCTCTGCTGCAGCAACCGATTAAACATGGCATCGACATTGTTGTTCATAGTGCCACTAAATACCTCAATGGTCATGGTGATGTGATAGCTGGGATTGTATGTGCCAGTTATGAGCAGATGGAAGTGATTA
The DNA here is from genome assembly GCF_016765635.1 of Shewanella schlegeliana. Lineage (GTDB taxonomy): Bacteria > Pseudomonadota > Gammaproteobacteria > Enterobacterales > Shewanellaceae > Shewanella > Shewanella schlegeliana. The sequence continues at coordinate 244,216 of NZ_JAESVD010000004.1, read as the reverse complement.
AGTTCGAGGTGCTTAAAGATGTTGGCGCGGTGATATCTCCCCACGATGCTTGGTTGATTTTGCGAGGGCTAAAAACCTTAGATGTGCGTCTCGCACGTCACTGTGATAATGCGGAGGCCGTGGCAAACTACCTTGAGCATCATCCAAAAGTGTCAAATGTGTATTACCCAGGGCTTGAAAGCCATGGGGGACATAAGTTACTAGGCTCACAGATGCGCAGAGCGGGCGGTGTTATCGCCTTTGAGTTAGATGCGAGTCTTGAGCAGTCAATCAACTTCATTAATCAGATTTCACTATTTTCTATTGCGGTCAGCCTTGGGGATGCGGAATCATTAATTCAGCATCCAGCATCAATGACCCATTCACCCTATACCGAAGAGGAGCGTATTGCCGCCGGGATCACCGATAATCTATTAAGGATCTCTGTCGGCCTAGAATCCATTGAAGATATTATTCAGGCACTTGAAGATGGATTGGTAAATTTAAAATAATAGTGAGAGTTATGCCGGTGCTATGTCAGTCGATTACGAGAAACTAGCCCTGCCAAAGATAGGCAGGGCGATTATGTTTTAGATTTCCCAGAAAGTATGGGCGATGATATAGAGTACGACCATGCTGATAAAGTTGATGATCACACCTGCCTTCATCATCTCCGACTGTTTGATATAGCCAGAGCCATAAACGATAGCGTTAGGAGGCGTCGCAACGGGCAACATAAAGGCGCAAGAGGCGGCGATACCTATCAACACTGAAAGCATGACAGGAGAGAGGCCAAGAGCTTCGGCGATGGCGGCAAACACCGGAACTAACAATGCTGCACTGGCGGTATTACTGGCAAATTCAGTTAGCATCACTACGAAAGCAATGACAGCAAAGGTGAATAGCGCCATATGGGTATTACCGAAAATATCGGTGATCCAGTGAGCTAAGAACACGCTAGTCCCCGTTGCCTTTAACACTGCACTTAAGGTTAATCCACCGCCGAACAGGATAAGTACACCCCAGTCAGTCGTCGTTTCGATTTTCTTCCAGTTTACTAAGCCAAGGCCCGCTAAAAGAACCACCGCACTGAGTGCCACAATGGTGTCGAATTTAGCTATTCCGCCTAAGGCTTGTGAAATCGGCTTACTGAAGATCCAGCAACATACTGTTGTGATGAAGATCAGTAGCGTGAGTTGGGCTTGAAAAGTAAGAGAGTGTTTCTCTGTCTTTACTTCGCAGATCATAGATAGATCTGGCTTAAGGTACATGTAGAGTGCAATAAGCATCATAGGAAGCATAATGGCAACAGTTACTAGACCAAACTCGAGCCAATCAGCGAATGACAAGCCAACCTGAGCCGCAGCAATCGCGTTAGGCGGGCTACCGACTAAGGTACCAATACCGCCGATGTTTGCCGAATAGGCGATACCTAGTAGCATAAATAGGTAGGTGCTCTTGTGCTTCTTAATATCAATTTGATGCAAGATCCCAAGTGCGAGTGGTAGCATCATCGCGGTTGTTGCCGTGTTGCTGATCCACATAGATAGACCCGCTGTGATCCCAAATAGCATCAGACAGGCAACAGATAAGCGCCCCTTAGAGGCCCCCAGAACCTTCTGGGCAATCACTTTATCTATTCCTTGATGGTTAAGGGCAGCTGCTAGCACAAATCCACCAAAGAACAGATAGATAATGGGGTTTGCAAAGTGACTCATTGCAGCTTGGGTTTCGAATACGCCAAATAGAACCGCTAAGATAGGAATGAGAATCGCTGTGACACTGATATGAATTGCTTCAGTTAGCCACAATATTGCGGCAAACACGAGTAAGGATAGCCCTGTATTGACGCCTTGTTCGAAGGGAAGAAAATTATACATACAAAATAACAGCAGAATATCTGCAGCGAGAATGACAAGCTTTTTCTGCTGTTTTGACATTTTGCCATCAGTATTATCGGGTACTTTTGTTGATTCAAATGACATTAGAATGTCCATTATTATTTTAGGTTGGCTCACTCTAGTCTAGGTTTACTTAAGTTCAAAATTTTAAAATAGGTTAAAAACTTTCAAGTTTGACCCGTTGTAAGCGTGCTGTCTGTCACGCTTTTGCTGAATGCAAGGTGTTAATCACTTTAGCTTGTTTTGTTATTTCGAAATTTATGTGTCAAAGAGGCATTTAACACTGAAGAGGTACAAGTTACTGAAAGTTAGATATTATGTCGCGGCTGTGATCATGATCACCTTAACTCTGGGTGTCATGTGATGGTTGTCTGCTATTGGCTAAAACCGAGGCCATGATCTACATTAACCTTGTGGCCAAGGAAAAGGGATTAAGGCTACACCTTTAAGGATAAACAAAAGGAGAAGTTTATGAAAAAAGTATTTTTGTCTGTTTTATGCCTATCTAGTGCATTAATCTTCCCCGCCGCGGCGGAAACCAAAGTTGTAGAAAAGCCAACGTCCCAGCAGCAAGCCAAACAATCAGTCACTAAGTCAGAATTGATTAAGATTAATAGTGCAACGGCGGAAGAGTTATCAACGCTCAATGGTATTGGTGAGTCAAAAGCTGCCGCAATCGTGGAGTACCGTAAAACCCATGGTAATTTCAGTTCTGTCGAACAGTTAACTAACGTAAAGGGGATTGGTGAGAAATTGATTGAGAAAAACCGCAGTCAATTAAGTTTATAACGACTGTCACTCGTTAATGCCCTAAAAGCCCTTTTTTAAAAGGGCTTTTGTTTATAGAATCATCGATTGAACCAAAACAAGGCCAAGTTAGACGATAATCACTTGATTGATAGTGATGCATGATAGATAATGCAGCCGTTCTTTGGAGTTACACTCCTAAAGAAATCAGTGGTGACCCTAGGGTCCCCCCGCAATGATAACTTGTGAACTCGGCCAGGCCTGGAAGGGAGCAACCGCAGCAAGTGACTCATGTGCCGGGGTGCGGCTCTAGGGGAGCCTCCAAACTAAAGTCTAATCAAAGACTTATCTCAGAAAGACCTCAGGTGATACACTTGGTGGTACACTCGATGAGAAATGGTTTACATAAAACTCCCCCATATTTGTTTCAATCTCGTCATGGCATTTGGTATGCGCGTATAGTCGTACCCGAAGCTCAACAAAGCTCCCTTGGTAAACGTGAAATCAGAAAGTCGTTAGCGACTAGAGACCGTCTTGAAGCCGTTCGTAAGTCTTGGCAAGTGTTAAGTCAGTTACGTAGTGTTGCTGATGGTAATACTCAAGGCACTACTGAGACGGTTGATACTCAAGCCTGTACGCAAGAAGTCTTAAGACCTGCCAAGGTTGCTGCTCCCACTATTACTACTCAAAGAAACAACATTCATTCTAAGCTCCCAAGACTTAGTCAAGTTGTAGAAGAGTTTTGCCAAGAGAAACGTAAGCAAGGCGCATGGTCACCACACAGTGAGCAGGTTAACCGTCAGACCTATAAAGATATGATTGGTCTTCTAGGCGATATAAGTCTTGAAAAGTTCACACTGGCTAAGGCATTAGAATACAAACGACACTTCTCATCTAAAGCTGACCTTGCAGTATCTACGGTCAATAAGCGGCTGACTCGAGTCTCGGCACTATTACAGTGGGCAGCTCTTCATTACGGCATTAACAATCCGATGGTAGGCCTAAGTATTAAAGTGTCGGCAAAGGTTAAAGCCTCTAAGGCTCGAGATGCCTTGAGCGAGACCAAAATCAAACAGCTATTTAGGGAAATCCCATCGACTACTGAGCATAAGATGCCTTATCGTGCATGGTTACCAAGGCTTGCTGCTTATACTGGCGCGAGGCTAGGGGAGTTAGCTCAACTATATATAGATGACTTTAGTGTTATTGATGGTTATCCCTGCATTCACATTAGAGCGACACATTCAGATCAGTCCATTAAGACTGCGACCAGTGAACGTGTCATCCCTATTCACCCTAAGCTAATCGCTATGGGCTTCCTTCAGTTTGTTGATAAGCTACAGGCTAGCGGCCACGAGCGACTATTCCCAGAACTCAGGAAGATATCGACTCGTGGTTATTCACATCAGGTCTCTAAATGGTTCTACACCTTTAAGCCTAAGTTAGGTTGGGGTGAGCGAGACACCTTACACGGCATTCGTCATGCTGTGGCTACTCAGCTCAAACATAAAGAGTTTAGCTCTGATATGGTCGCAGGTTTGCTTGGTCATTCTCATGGCTCGATTACTTTTGACCGCTATGGCAAAGAGTACAAGATAGAGAACATGTTGAAGTTGGTTAAGGCGTTGGATTGGGAGTAAAGAAAGGTTTGAGTATTGATTTAAGGTTACTAGTCTATTTAAGCCAGCACTTTAATATCAGACTCATTTAACCAACACTTAAACAACTTTCGCATGCGAGGGCATACAATAAACAAGTGCATAGGTTCACCTTTTCGTATACAACCACGCCATATGAGCTGGAGCATTTCTGCTAAGGCATATCTGTCTTTGTCGAAAGCAACTCCTTTGTTTTTACAGTGGTTATAAATAGCAGGGTTTTCAAATTTGCTCAGTGCATAGATTACAGCTGTCTTGTCAGCATAATCGTTAGTCGCTCTGCAAGTTGAAGCGACCCAAAGTGCTTTGGTGTACTTTGCTCCTTTGGCTTGTGCTTTTCCTGACTTGATATGTTGACCATTTTTATCCTTATAATCCCAGTTTGCCTTTGGGCAAGTAATGAGAATATTTTCAGACGTTAGCTTTCTGTTGGTCACAAAGCTTGTAACCATAGCGGAAAGAGGCTTGATGACTGCCGGTCGTGCTTTACTCCACCATGTTTGAGTTAGAGAGGCTCGAGTATCCTTTTGGGGTTCAAATAGCTTGATGTTGTCACGGGCTATCTGTTTGAGTTCACTTTCATTGCGCATTAAAGCAAGCTCATGGGTAATATTCTTTGGCTTGATGTTATGAATATGACAATAGTGGGCAAAAATGGTGCCATCCCATAGGTAGGTCATACAGATAACTTCTTCAAAGGAAGATAGGATACTGATTGGATACTGGTGTATGAGGGTTTCACCACCGATCAAGTACAAGCTTTGGTTACAACAGTCCTCTGCAAGTGCTTTCTCTCTTGCGTCATCAATAGCAGCAATAGGGAAGCTCGCACAGTTCCAAGTTATAAGGCCGTCAGCCGCTACAGATAAGGCTTCCGACTCTATCAAGGTTCTAAGTCGATGGCGTCCAAGAGGCGGAGGAACTTTGATTGCCTCCACTGCTTCATCTATGACAAGGATGTAGCCCGCAGCATTAATCTCGTCAGCATCAGAGTGACTGAGATTTTGGAGTGTTGCATGTGTAGTGACCACATTATATCCATTGAGTATTAGATCCATGAACGAGTCCTTTTTGCTTCGACCCATAGATGTTGGTTGTTTAAAGTTTAGCTCTGGGCAGTCTTGTTGAAAGCGTTCGAGTTCAGATAGAAGAGGGGAGACATACACAAACTTTGAGGCTAGTGCGTTGTCCTTCATGTATTGCTGAATGGCAGTGCTCTTTCCTGCGCCCATCATCGCATCTACGACTTTTAAATTGACTGTATGTTGCGTGGTATTAGTTTTCATATGGTTGTATCCATTAAGTTTAAGTAAGGGCACTCATCAAGTCCCATCCACACAAAGGCCAAACAGCAAAGGATACTTCCTAAGTGTGGTCTCGAGTGAATGCGCTTAATTAAATGCTGTTTGGGTTATAGGTCTTGGGTTACCTTGGTGTTGGTTGAGGTTGCCGTGATTTGAAGGCACGACAACAGGGATTAAATTGACTCTGGTAAGACAGAGCGACTCTTGTCCTTTAGTCCGCTTTGAGGGTGTATTTTCGTTTCGCAATCTCTATGGCTATCTAGGAAAGAGCACCATTAGAGTACAGGTTAATTAGGTGTTGCTGATATTGGCCGCACCGCTAAGTAATATCCTTTAGTTGTCAGACCAAAGTTTCAAGTTTCTTAACGGAGACCTACTTTTAGTTATTTACAAACAGTCACTTACGAAGTCGTTATGCTGGTTGTCGCAATAAAGCAGCATACAAGGCTAAAGACCACTAAGTAATGGACTTAAGTTAAGGTGACTCAGGAAAAGGAAATAATAAAATTGCTTAGGATAGTATTTCACTTAGCTAGACTTAAGACATTGGTTATTAGATATGTAGACTCATCTAACTGGGACAAGTCTGTTAGCTGGTTTATATTCTTCTACCTATAGTCGTACTGGAGGTGTGCTTTTAGTTCTATCTATAGTCCGTAAACATCTACAAAATACTGAACTTTAGAGGCTTATTATTGCTGTAGACACGACTAAAACAGGTAGCCACAGACAGATAAGCATTTAAAGATCTTAAAGGATCTTGAGTGGCTCATTATGCCTTATGGCTACCATTGTACTAAGCGAGGTCTAACGTGCCTCTACGGATCATTTAGAGGGCTTGTAGTTCCTTATTCCAGTGCCTCTTGATGGTTGCTAATGATAGACCTAGCACTTGAGCTGCCTTGGCTTGGGATAGACCATCGGCTCTAGCTTTGAGCACTGATTGAGTCGTACCTTTTGCTACTGGGCGGCCTAAGGTTTTACCCTCGGCTTTAGCTCTCGCAAGACCCTCTTGTGTTCTCTCGATAATCCTAGACTTCTCGAACTCAGCAAAGGCAGTCATAAGGCTAAGCATGAGCTTTCCCTCTGGAGTGCTTAGGTCTGATACAGGCAGGTCTAACGATTGTACTGAGACCCCTTTCTCTGTCAGCATCTTAATGGTTTGAAGCACATCAATAGCGTCTCGTCCTAAGCGGTCAAGCTTCAAGACTACCAGTCTGTCACCAGCCTCAAGCTTGTGGTCGACTAGTTCCTTAAAGGCTGGACGAGCCATAGCTGCGACACCACCAGATATAGATTCACTTATGATGCGAGTATCCAGTAGGTCAGCGACTCTCTCCTTAAGCTGGTGGGCTTGTGTTTCAGCGTTCTGCTCAACGGTAGATACACGACAGTATGCAAAGGTTCTCATTAGGTTAGTCTCAGTGGGTGGTGTCATAAACGGTGTCAACAATAATCTTGAGTGTCATTAATGTCAACGGGTAATTTGTTGATACCTGCTGGCGGTCACTTATGATGGTGTCATCTAACGATGGTTTGTTGAGCCTAGTGATTCTGATGTCTGAGCCTTGGTGCTCTAGTGTTTATGTCTACAGGTTAAATAAAGCTAAATATTGGCTTTGTGTTGTATTCGGAGAGGGGGCAGGGGGGGAAACTAGCTGAGGCCTTCTATTAAAAGACCTCTGACAATTTTGCGATATTTTGAGTGGCTATTGCTATGTATTTAAAGTACTTTACTTTCAGTAAACTAAATTTTTCAGGGATAGTAAAATGGCAAGAAGTGAAACAGTCATAAGTGTATTTGTAGCGTCACCGGGAGATGTTGCAGACGAAAGAAGTGCTCTAGAGACAATAATTTCAGAGTTAAATAGAACTTGGAGTAAAACTCTAAATTTACGTCTGGAGTTGATTCGGTGGGAAACTGACATTCACCCTAGTTTTGGAGCGTATCCTCAAGACGTTATTAATAAGCAAGTTGCTGATGATTATGATGTATTTATTGCATTGTTTTGGAGTAAAGTCGGCACGCCTACTGCAGTTGCTGAGTCCGGAACTATCGAAGAATTTCAAAGAGCATACGAAAAACATAAAGCATCTCCTAACTCTATTGATATTATGGTTTACTTTAAAGATCAGGCCATTCCGCCATCAAAAATGGATTTTGAGCAATTACAAAAACTTCAGTCATTAAAGAAGCAGTTAGGTGAGAAGGGAGGATTATATTGGGACTTTGAGAGTACTGAAGACTTCGAGAATATGGTTAGAGGGCATTTGAGTCGAGTTGCACAAGCTTGGTCACAGAAACTTATTTCTTCAGAGAAAAATAACGAGCCTAACTTAGAAAACAAACTCATTGTAGTAGATGAAGCGCACGAAGATGAAGATGAATATGGGTTATTTGATTACGTAGAGATATATGAGGATCGCTTGTCAGATATGAACTCTGCATTCGAACTCATGAGTGATGCGACAGTTAAAATCGGTTCTCAATTTAACAAGCGGATGTTAGATATATCTAATTTACCAAAACTGGAAGATGGTTCTTATGCTCAAGCTGATACCAGAAAAATTATTAAGCTTACTAGTGACGATCTTACTAGATATTCAGAAATCCTAGAGCCTCAAGTAAGTATTGCAACTTCATCTCGCACTGAAGCTTTTGATGCTTTAAGTAAGGGCATATCAATTTCTATCGAGCTTAATCACGATCATGAAGCTGTAGAGGACTTAAAATCTAATCTTACGGGGCTCTTATCATCAGCAACGAGTGCACAAGACGGTCTAATAGGTTTTCGTGAGAGTGTTTTAAACCTCCCTAAGCTTACACTTCAGTTAAATAAGGCCAAAAGAGTTGCTATAAAATCTCTTGATCGTGTTTTGGCTGAAATTAGGAAAACTATTCGATCGACGGAAGATGTTCTAGACACAATTTATAAAATCGAGCTCGCAAAGTGTAATGATACTTTGGAAAATGTTAGCTAATTTTAGGTTCCAATGGCCAGCACCTAAGGCGAGTATGATAAGAGTCCTGAATGTATTCGTCTTTTAAGCCAACTGTAATCACGCCGCAGTCTATGTAGGTACTTAATGTTTCATAACTATCGGCAAGAAATCCTTGGTGGGATGTGAAAGCTTTTGCTGCAATGATGGCTTGTTTGAGTGGTCTCTATCTATTGTTCTCCTACGTGAAATCTGAAATAGCTACCAAGGTGTTGACTACTAGATTTCACGTAGCTTCAAGCTATAACGCATGATATGTTAGTCGATAGCCTCAGAGAGCGAAGCAGCTAGCAATTCGATGGCCTCCTTGTACGGTCTCAGGTCTGGATTCTGCTTGGCATAGTAGGCGTATGACATGGTCTGTTCGTCTTTCGTTAGGCTCTAGAGTCGTGTGCTTAGAGAGAACACTGATTTCGCTTGCCTATACGCCGTCTAATGGTTTGGGTGATGAGACTAAAGAGTAGGAACTGAAGGGGGCTGGGGGAGCTAGCTGAGGCCTTCTTATTAAAAGACCTCAGACAAATTTGTGATATTTTGAGAAGCGATTAATAGGTTTTAGCTTACTGTATCTGGTCATAATTAATATGGGAAAACAATGAAGAACTCTATTTATTTGTACTGACTCATATATAAACAGATACTTTGGGTGATGCGACTCGACCTTACCATGCAATTGTCCCTTCAGTACAAGCTAAGTCGTTATTGGGCATAAATGGGCTAGAGCTTTGACTCTAGCTCATGAGTTGTTGGTTAGGAAAAGTATGGTGCCATATGTGCGGTAACGATCCACTTAGCCGGACTGGCTGAAATTCGCCTACAGCGACTTGTTATAACTCAATCATCTTCGGTTAATATTGACTTAGGCCAAGCACCATTTCCAACAGGTATAGAGCCATAAGTATCGTAAAAATCAGTAATCATTTTTGATTCATATTTACCTAAATCATCAAAGTCCTTTAGGTAAAATACAGCTGTGTCTGCACCAAATGCAGCGCCATACTGATTCTTGGGGCGAAAATATTTAGAGTTATGGTCTTCAGCTGCTTGTAATATACCTTTACGATGACTCCTTAATCTTTTTATTAAATTGACACTCTTACCAATATAGAAGATAGGGGACGAACCCCAAGGGTAAGTGAACATCGTATTATCACTACTACCTAAAACATAAACTCCATCTTGATTTTCGAACTTTGACTTCCACTCTTCATCATATAAATCAAATATTTCATCAGGCCATTCCTCAGCCCACCGCAGATGATATTTTCTCATGACTATCCTTATTTGTTAGCTGTGAGCCTCAAATTGGGCAATTGAACTTTCTCCTAAGAAAGCATAATGGGACCTTAATTGTTCTTTTCCAAATTCACCTCGTAATGGAAACAGTGTTTGAGCCCGATGATCATCTATAGTTTCGGAGCATTGCTCTATGATATTACTGATGAAATACGAATGAGCTAAAGAGTTCAGCTCATAAGAATGCCAAATAGGTCTCTGTTCTAATCTACTCTGCCTGTGCCCATTTTCCCAAAAACGAATAAATTTATTTTCACCAATGGCAACACAATTTATAGCGCCAGCAGGATCATTAGCAGTAACAGACTGTAATACAGCTAAAACGTCAGAACCTTTTAGTCTCCCTTTGTCATATATAAATAACCCTGCCCAACAATCAGGATTTGTAGCTCGGATAGATTTAATTTGCTGGCTTAACTTTGAAATTACAGAAATTAATTTCTTACCCTTTGATATTTTGGTTTTGACTTCAATAATAGCTCTAACACTACTAGCTGTTACGAAGTGTAAGGCACCTTTTTTATATAGGGTTGGTGAAGACTTTGAAGTAATCAGTATGTCTAGCTGACCAGAACTTGTTTCATTAGATGGATAACAAACAAAACCAGTCCCTACTCTATATACTTCAGGTAAAACATTATCAAGGGCATCTCTGAGTAATTGCTCTTTATGCTCTCCATCAGTAAGCCAATGCTCTTTTCCTATCAGCTCTCTTATTCGATTTTCTTCAACCTTTAAGCTTTTACCTATTGAGCGTTGATAGCTCATGAAATCTTGGCTAATAGTCATCGTATCTCAATTTATATTCTAAACAGCTAACGCCGCGTTTAGCGGTGCAATGAGCTTACTAAAATCCTGTGAGGGACGAACAGCAGCAAGCCCTAAATTTATGTGTGAAGCCTAACTAATACACCTATTTGTCCTTAAATTCTTCGTATGACTTAGGTTCTCTTTGTTTAGCTATATCCAAAATACTCTTAAATGCCTTTGGTAACTCTTCATCGTCTGGATTTTCCCGCTTTCTCTTAGCAAGATCTCGTAGCGTCAGCCAAATAGTTGAAAATACATTCGCCATTTCATACCTCCCGTATCTAATGGATTTAATGGTGATTTTTGCCTTGGTTGGCAATCTAGAGAATACATCATCGATAATCTGTATAGTGTGATAAAGGCACAAAGTACGCTAATTCTTAGAGTGTATAGCAGCTTTGGGGCAAATCCGATTTAGGGCGACCAGTCATATCTTGTCATAGGGTTAAATGAGTGGTACAAAGAGTGCGACATTAACGACTTAACCCAACTTGAGTCATTTCTGAATCAGTTAATGGGTGCTTACCTCGTACCCCCCCCGCAATGATAACTTGTGAACTCGGCCAGGCCTGGAAGGGAGCAACCGCAGCAAGTGACTCATGTGCCGGGGTGCGGCTCTAGGGGAGCCTCCAAAAACTCCCCTCTAAAGTGATAACCTACTGATTTTGCTAGATATTTTAACTTACCATTTTAGTTTTAATGCGTAAATCGACCTACTTGTACAATTCGTGTGTACCACTTGTCATTATGAAAGCGTTATCTCGCACTATATTATCTTTAACTCTTTAACTCTTTAACTCTTTAACTCTTTAACTCTTTAACTCTTTAACTCTTGAGCTCGGTCATTCGGCCTAGAAGCGAGCAACCGCAGCAAGTGACTCATGTGGCTTATATAATCAATGTGCGGCTCTAGGGGCCTCAAAAACTCCCCTTTAAACTAATAAGTTACTGATTTTACTAGATTATCCAGCTTTCCTTTTCAGTTGTAACCTGTAAATCGACCTACTTGTACAATTCGTGTGTACCACTTGTCATTATGAAAGCATTATCTCGCACTATATTATCTTTAACCCTTTAGCTCGGTCATTCGCCTTAGAAGGGAGCTGCCGCAGCAAGTGTGGCATTTGCTATATGTAAATAGTGTATCTGAAGGTCAGCAAAGCTCCCAAACGTAAAATAGAATGTCCTTAGCCACGAGAACGATTTAAGGCAGTTCCTGTGTGGCTAACTTTAACTAAGGGTTAAAAAGATTGGACTTAGGTTTGATCTGTGGTCATTTTTCAAAGTAAATGCTCCATGGCATTATCCTACCATTATCTGAAGGTCTTGTATCTAATGCACTTAAAGACCAGATCCCACGTACTTTACTATCGTTCAACTTAATTCTATAAGTTCTTTTTATCCTACTTGGACGGTACATGACTCTGTTATGTAAGAGGTATGACTCTCCGACTGGCGGTATTAGTTTTACAATTAGATCTGAGGTATCACTATGTTCTATGTTGACTGAGACTATAGCTGTTTTATAGTCTTGAACGGACGTGACCCAATTGGGAGAGTAAGCACCACTAGGGTTATTATCTGGTATTATGTAGCTTTTACTGGTTCTGTATACCCCACCGTCTTTTTCATAATCTGCAACCATTGTTATTCCGCTAAACTTACTTGCTCCATATAAAGTGAAGTAGTAACGACCTATTTTCGGATTAGCGATTCGGCACAGCTCTTCATTCCCTGATTGAAACGAGCCACATTCTTGGCTTGCAGAAGAAGGCTTTTTACTTATGTAAATGTCTACGTCACCGTTGCCATTGCTAGTTTTAAATGTGAGGTTTTTCGCGCCGCGAGGCACATTAAGATAAAATAAATGCTTACTATTCTTTGCTCCTGACATACCTTGAACGATACGGCCAACTTGGATTTCTGTTCCATTGCTGCATGTTGCATTTACTCCTACCTTTGAAAATACTGTGACGACATCTAAAGGGTTAAAGCCTTTATCTTTAGCTGAATGGTTGATATAACATGCAGCGTCTTCAAAATTGGTATCCATCCTCCAATAGATTATATTAGCGTGAACCATTAAGGCGAATGCTTTACGGATATTCCAGCCGGGTTTGTTAGCGAGTAAATAAAAAGCATAGTTAAAAATACCTGATGCCTTATATTTATCCATATTTTGTTTATAATGCTTGTAGTGCTTAATTCCCTTACCATCTTTATCTGGAGCCTTCATACTACGTAAAGGTTCGCTTCCTTTAGTTGATTCATATCCAATCAACCAGTCATTTTTCTTTTTTACAAAATATTCAGCCGTCTCGCCTGTCATATCAGCGAAGGCCTCGTCAATGGCGCCACTTTCACCGGAGGATAATAAACTTGAGTGACGACCTGTAAATGCGTGGCCTATCTCATGCGCGACAATGTCAAGAACAATCATTGGGTAGCTATTTTGATCCCCATCTCCGAACGTAATCTCTTTCCCGTCCCAAAATGCACCATCATAATTAATGCCGTAATGTACCTTTACAGGCAGCTTTTTCGGTATAGATTTTACCCCATACCAATCTTGAAACATTTTCATTGTTTCGGTTGCAAAGAAGTGAGCATCATTGAGTGGGGAGTATGCACCATTAATTGACATAACAGTATTATTAGGACATGTATAACTAAATGGTTTGTTACCTGTTTTTTTGTTTTCAAGATTAATGGTCTTGATATAATCATTTTCCATTGTACAAATATTATTATCAGATTTTGTAACTAATAATTTTTCATATTTAGTGCCATAGAAATATTTACTTGTTTTTTTATTGCCGCCAGGACCTGTACCAACCCTCGCTACAATCTTCGTTATAATATTTCTTATACCATCCCACTTTTTTATTACCTCTCCGGTTGTTGCATTTATCAGTGCGAAAGGCCTGCTAGGTTCACTCTTTTCTAGCAATGCTGATGTTAGATAAATCATAATAGGAGATGTAGTGTTGTTTTCCTGAAATAGGTATAACTTGCTATCTTTGCTTCTGATTTTTTCAATTACATTAAACTCTCTGATTAAAATGTCATGAGCATCTTCAGGAGTGATTAGACTTTCTTTTATAGGGAAAGTGGGGATGTTATCTAAGTATCGACCATATCGAATGCGATAATTGCTATTGTTATCACTAACTGAGGAGTGTGTTTGTTCGATAACGATGTTGCTTCCTATTACTGGAACCCCTAAATACTCTTGATGGTAACGTATTTGGGTTGTGTTATTGTTTAATGTAAGGCGTTTATCTTCCTTAAGTTTATTTTTTGTGTCTTTAAAAATGTGTCTTGAAAAATGACTAGTTAATTGTTCTTGCTTTTCAAATTCTGTTGTTTGCGCGTTGTACATTAAGTTTATGGTCGCCCCATCCTCAATAGTTTCCCATGTAGCACTCCATACATTTGAGACTGTTATAAAATAAATTAGTATTGTAAAAGATACCTTGCAATATGTTGGCATGACTCATTCCTTTGTTTGTATTTCCATTTTTTTACTTGCCACGAATTTTTAGTTTGTTTGAAATTAATTATAACTTCAAGTTTAAAGGTTCATTTACTTGGTGGGTGGAAGAGTGATGAATATATTTAATATGTTTTAGTGATAGTTTGGAATATTGTATTCAAATTATCTTTTATTTACTTCGGAAGTGTAATTGCTGAACTGCAACTAATGTTTTAAAATTAAAAAAATAGCCTATACCAATCAGTATAAGCTCTTTTTCTTGTTCAAATTGTATAAATTACACAAGTTGACCTGTGTAATCTTTTTTGACTTAAATTATTTTGAACTCTGTTTTAAAAAAAATCGGGACTTCTCTAATGCTTGTTGAATTTCTGCTTTCATCTGTTGCAGTTCGTTGTAGTCTTCGAAGAAGTAGGTATCCACTAAATGCCTGATGTAACGAACCGGCAGCTGGTTTAGCGTGACGCAACAGAGATCGGCTAAATAGTCTTCTGGTAGTTCATCCAGCAAACCTTCATCTGAAAGCTGCTCAAGTAGTAGCACTTCATAGTAGTTTCTTATCTCTAGTTGCATATAACGCTCCTTGTTTGGTGCTATGGGCTGCTGACAATATAGTGCATGCCTATGACGTTGAACCTATTGATCGCCAGATGCTATTAGCGGCAATAAAAAGTTGGCTATGACGCAGACTTAGTTCTGCCATCTCCTTACTGTAGCCCCCTCCAATTACACAAGCAATGGGTATTTTTGCCATCTTGGCTTGGCAGATAACTTCACTATCGCGCTCACGGATCCCATCTGTTGATACATCGAGGTGGCCCAGATTATCGTCAGTGTGAATATCGACTCCGGCATCGTAAATAATCAGATCCGGCTGATGTAATCGAATGAGATAAGCAAGGGTTTGCTTGACTGTTTCTACATATTCTTTATCGCTACTCCCCCTAGCCAGCTCAATATCATAGTCAGATACCTGTTTGCGTGCAGGAAAGTTCTCTTGGCAATGAATGGAGCAAGTGATTATCTGACTTGACGACTGAGCGAGGGTAGCCGTTCCATCACCTTGATGAACATCACAGTCGAAAATGAGTACTGTTTCTATATTTTCAATTTGCAGGCTATATACCGCTGCGAGGGCGAGATCGTTAAAAATACAGTAGCCGCTGCCAAAATGCTGGTGGGCATGATGGTAGCCGCCACTTAAATGTAGCGCGCAGCCATGCTCTATAGCGAGTTTACAGGTAAGCGCGGTTCCCGCTATGGAATATAGGGTGCGCTCGACAATGTGTTTACTCCACGGAAAACCGATGCGACGCATTATCTTGCTGTCGATATCACCTGAAATAAAGTCTTTCACATAGCTTTTATCGTGCAATGTTGTGATAGCTTCAAAACTGGCTTTTATTGGAGAGATAAATTGAGATTGCGTCGCTATACCTTGGCTAAGCAGGTAGTCGTATAAGGCGCGGTATTTAGTAATTGGAAATCTATGGTTAGAGGGTAACGCCAGCTGAGAGTAGCTGGCGTGATACACCAAAGGGAGCATGCTCAATTTAGAGTGGGCTCAGATAGGCACTTAACATAGTCACTTTAAATAGCCACTAAAATAGAGTTAAAGCTGTTTAATCGCCCAGCTCATAAACTCTTTACGAGTCTGCTCATCGGCGTGTAACCACCAATATTGCAGCATCTGCTCGGCTTTGGCTGCATCTTCGGCTGTAGTTGCAGTCGCTGGAGCCGCAGAGTGAGTCGCAGCAACGGCAGGCAAGGTTGCAGCTGCAGCTGGTGAAGGCTTGCTTACAGGTGCTGTAGGTGTCGATACCGCGGCGGCTGCGCCAGTTGCGACTGCAGCTTCTGCGTCAACGTCGGTGGCGTCATTACCACTGAATAAGCGAGAAACAAAAGACTCTTCGGTGATATTAGTCTGAGTCACTTTGTAGTTTACTAAACCGTTATCCTCGCGGGTCACAACAACTTGTGGCGCTTTGGCAAAGCGCTTAGGGTTTTTGACAAATTCGCCATCGGCTGGCTTTAGCTGATAGCTAAAATCACCGTCAACATCGATTGTCACAATAAAGGCGTTAGACTTTACATTGGTTTCGCTGTCGCTAAAGTCGTCTTCGACAAGGTCGTTATAGCGGATGGCAATCTTGTGAGTACCCTTATCTAGTTGAATTTCTGACTTATGGTTAAACAGGCTAGTCTCGACTTCTTGGCCATCGACTGCGATGTATTCAAAAGCCATTGGGATGTTGAAGTCAGCGGCAAACGCTGCTGAAGAACCACATAGAGCAAGAAGTGCGGTAATGGTTAAACGTGGTTTCATTTTTGTTCCTTAACGATTTTGACTCTTAAAAGGTCGCTCGAATAATTGGATGCGATCTTCAATATAGCTGGTAGCTTGCCGACACTTACCGAGACGACTGTGCAGACTGAGGATCTCATTCTGCAACTTGATTTTGTCAGCACTATGACAGTTTTCAAGAGAAGATTGCAAATTTTCAATTTTTTGTTCAATAATCTTAGCCCAGTTCAAATGTTTATTAAGTTCTTCATAGAGTTGATGGCTGTTTTGCATCACATTTGAAGCGATCCAACTGAAGCCACTTTCGTTATGAGACTTAATGCCTCGCTTAATGGCATAGGCTCGGCGGCTGCGCTTTTCCTGCTCTATTGACTTAACATTTATACCTGTGGTGGATAGGGCGCGCCTGAGCGCACTAAATCTATCTTGTATTTTCTCGCAACTCGAGATGATGGTGTAAGGTGAACGTTTAGCCTTCAACAGTTGCTCAAGTTGCGCAATATTCTTGGCTAGCTGGTCGATACAAGGCTGAAGTTGTCCGCCAACTTGAATAAATAATTCGTTGTTGAAACGTTCGACATCTTGCATCATTTTACGTTGCCCCGGTGGCAAGCGAGAGTCATGTTGCAATACTTCCTGCTCTAACTGTTTGAGCTGTAACTTGAGCTTTCGAACGAGTTCGTCGGTTGTCATAACCATGCACTCCAAACTAACTGTGCTGCTATTAATAGTATAACGGTAATGAAAATAGGACGAATAAAGGGCAGGCCGAACTTAATCGCTGAATGGGCACCGATATAGGAGCCAGCCATCATGCACAGCCCCATAGATAAGCCTATGGCGAAGTTCACTTTTCCTAACGTGATAAAGATAATCAACGAGGTTAGGTTACTGGTAAAGGTCATAGCTCTAGCGAGTCCACAGCTATAAAGCAAAGGTAGCTTGTGTAAGCCTGTGCTTGATACCGTCCAGAAGGCGCCAATGCCAGGTCCTGCAAAGCCATCGTAAAAGCCTAAGGGCAAGCCCTGTAGCCACTGCTTAACTTTGCTTTTAGCCTTAGTGGGAATTTTGTGATTGTTATCGCCCATGGCATTGGGCTGAAACAGGGTATATAGAGCAATGGCGATGATCATAATGGGCAGCCATTTCTCTAACCAGCTGTTATCGATAAGGTAAACGATAAAGGTGCCCATTACAGCGCCGATAAAAGTGGCAATAAAAGTGTGGTACCACAAAGCGGGCGAAAATAATCGCTGCTTATAATAAGTATAAGCAGCCATTGATGAGCCAAAGCTAGCTGCCAGCTTATTGGTTCCTAGTGCTAAATGTGGTGGGACGCCCATAGTGAGCAGTGCCGGAATCGATAATAGTCCGCCGCCGCCCGATACTGCATCGATAAATCCAGCTATAAAACCCACTAATGCGAGTATGGCCCAGCTACTAGGGTCGAGAAGTAAATCCAAAGCGTGTCCTATTCAATCACACGGCGAAACGGCGGTAGAGCATCTAGCAGGGACTTTCCATAGCGCTTAGTCACTAAGCGTCTATCTAGAATTGAAATCCGACCGTAATCTTGTTCTTTACGTAATAATCTACCACAGCTTTGCACCAGTTTGCGTGAGGCATCGGGGATTGTCAGCTGTAAAAACGGGTTTCCGCCTTTTATCTTGATATATTCTGAGTGCGCTTGTTCTACGGGCGAGGTCGGCACCGCAAAAGGTAGCTTTGTAATAATCAAGTTGGTTAGGTAATCCCCTGGTAAGTCGAGACCCTCAGAGAAGCTGCCGGTACCAAAAATAATGCTTGGTTTACCTTCATCGCAGCGGGCTTTGTGCTGCTTTAAGATCTCTTGCCTTGGCGCCGTGCCTTGAATGAGTAGACCCGTCTTTATTTTACTCTGAACCAAGTCGGCGACTTTTTCCATCTGCCAGTATGATGCGAACAGCACTAGACTGGCCATCTCATCTTCAACGAGGGCGATAATGTGTTTTGCCAGCTCATCTGTATATCTATCGTCTGTTGGCTCACTGTCCATCTTGGGCAAAAACAGGGTCGCATTTTGTTCAAAGTCGAACGGTGAGTCTAAGGCTAAGTAGCGACTGCCGTCATTGATGGATAATCCGACCTGATGAGTAAAGTGGTTGAAGTTATTCAGCGCTCTTAAGGTCGCACTACATAGCACCACGCCTGCAGCCTTGTCCCATAGTAGGTTTTCAAGCATAAACCCAACTTCGATAGGCGAGGCGTTAAACAAGTAGTCGGATTGTTTACCCGTTAATTGCTCAATCCAACGGGCCATAGGTGCCCCTTTAGGGCTATCCTCTTTGGCCATCATCTTCCATAGCTTTTGTAGATTCTCTAATCGCTGCAGCATAAAGCCAGTTTCAGAGAGCAGAGCTTCAGATTGATGCTTTGGGATCTCCCCATCTTTAATCGCTTCATTTAGTAAAGTCAGCATCTTATTAAACTGCTTTAGGGCGACATTAGATGCGGTGGCAAGATTCTCCGCTTGCACTAATAGCGCAGGCGGTAGCTTTCCGTGTTCGAAGCGAAAGCGGTTTTCTGGATTATCAAACTGGGCAGCTTGAGTATCACAAAATTGGGCGACTTGGTTTAGTAGTCCTGTAATATCACCAATGTGATCGAGCATAGCTTGCGCTGGGCCAATAATATGATTGCTCTTTATCTGGTTTTGTAACTTGCTGGTTGTCTTGCTGAGCTTTTCAAGCCAGTCATTGGCGCCGCGCACGGTTGATTGAGCACTACTAAAGTCTCTGGCAACGATAGGAAGGTGGTGCGCCTCGTCTATGACGTAAAATAAATCTTCTGGATCGGGCAAGATAACGCCGCCACCTAGCTCTAGGTCAGCAAAGAGTAGACTGTGGTTAGCAATCAGTACGTCCCAAGTGTCGATATCTTCTCGCGCCTTATGAAAAGGACAGTTGCGATGGCTGGCAAGTTGGCGGTGACAACTGTGTTTGTCACAGGCAATTTGCTGCCAAAGATGATCGGGCAGTGGCTTGGTCAATGTATCGCGCTCACCATTCCAAACACCTGACTGGTAGTCTTTTAATAAGCCTTCAAGCATATCGACCTGACTCTGATCGGGTTTAGATTGCCACATCGCCATTTGGCTGCTGTTATCTGGGCCAACGAGCATCTCTAGTTTAGATAAACAGACGTAGCGTTGACGGCCTTTCACAAGGCCAAAGGTAAAATCTAGCCCGGATTGTTGTAAAAAAAACGGCAGATCTTTATGCAGTAACTGCTCTTGCAGTGCGACTGTTGCAGTTGCGATACAGACTTTTTTCTTACTCGCTAGGGCTAGCGGAATGGAGCCTAGAATATAAGCCAGCGACTTACCAATCCCCGTGCCAGCCTCAACCACTATGATGCGACGATTTTTGTCATATTCGCCCGCAAGCGTTTTTGAGATCTCCGCAACAATATAGTTCTGCTCTCGACGAGGGCGAAAGTTAGGCAAAGAGGTGGAAATGCCCTTATATATAGTACGAATTTGAGTTTTAACGTCTGCGGATAACATGAATGCACTAAGCTAATAAATAGTGCTGTACATAATAACAGTGATTACTTAGCCTAAGAAGCGTTTAGTGATTAATAGTGTATTTAATTGAGTGAAAACGATGAATTCAGGTTTGGGTGAGCAGCAACTTATCAAAGGTCGAGTGTTAACTCGTCATGCTCTACATAAGCAGGGCGTCTTAGTGTTGCAGTATTATATTCAGACCGAATCGGGGCCGATAGCGGTAGAACTTTTCAATCAAGAGCATGTGTGTTTTGTGCAAAGCTCAGATGAAGCGCGCCTGTTTTCCTGTGCGGGCTTAACAGGTATTCGACCCAGTCCGGTAGCACTTAAGAGTTTTAATCAGGCTCCAGTCTCGGCGCTTTATTGTGGCGATGGGCGGCTTATGCGCACACTCATTCGGGCCGCTAAAGATCTCGATATTGAGTTGTTTGAGTCTGATGTAAAAGCTGAGCATCGATTCTTGATAGAACGTTTTATTGCGTTAGATGTGGAGTTTTATGGTCAGTTTGTTGAACGTTCAGCAGAGAATAGCTTCTCTTCCTCCTCATCTCACTCTTTGCCGCAGTCTCAGCCATTATTTGTCGCTAGCAGAGCCCGTCTGTCAACGTCGACGATAAAGCTTAATGCCATCTCTTTAGATTTTGAGTGTAGCTTCTCCGGCGAACTCTATTCCGTCGGTTTATACGGACAGACACTTGAAGGCGGTGTTTATCAAAAAGTGATCATGGTCGGTCAGCCAGAGGAGACAGAGCAAGACTACATCGAATGGGTGAGCAATGAGTACGAGCTCATCATACGGCTAATTGAATGGTTTCAAGAATACGATCCCGACATCATTATTGGCTGGTCGGTAGTGACCTTTGATTTAGCATTGCTATATCGACGTGCAAAATACCATGGTATTGCACTTAATATTGGTCGCGATAATCAGCCGCTTGGCTGGAAGGTTGAAGATAAATACCGCCCTGAAACGCTATCGCTTCCAGGCAGGGTGGTACTCGATGGCATAGACTGGCTTAAAGCTGCATTTTATCAGTTCGAGCGCTACTCATTAGAGTTTGTCTCACAAGCATTATTGGATGAAGGTAAGGCGATCCATAATGTTGATAATCGTATGGGGGAAATCAAGGAGCTATTTTTTAATGATAAGCCTGCACTAGCGCACTATAACCTGACCGATTGCAGATTGGTGTGGGACATTTTTGAAAAGACCCACCTATTTGATTTTGCGATAGAGCGAGCAAAATTGACTGGTCTTGAACTGGGACGCGTTGGGGCGTCAGTTGCTGCATTTAATAACTTATATCTTCCTCATCTGCATCGTGCGGGTTATGTGGCGCCGAGTAAACCGGTAAGTGATGGTATAGAAAGTCCCGGCGGTTATGTGATGGACTCTGTGCCAGGGTTATACCGTCATATTTTAGTTCTGGACTTTAAAAGCCTATACCCATCGATTATTCGTACCTTTTTGATCGATCCTAAGGGCTTGGTTGAGGGGCTTAATCATGGCTTTAGTCAACAGCCGAGTAAAACAGTGCCCGGTTTTCTCGGAGCGCAGTTTAGTCGTGAGAAGCCTATTTTACCTATGTTGATTAAAAACCTGTCTGAGCAAAGGGAGCAGGCTAAGCAAAATCATGATGCGCCTCTATCTCAAGCGATAAAAATTATCATGAACTCCCTGTATGGTGTACTCGGATCCAAAGGTTGTGTTTTCCATGATGCTAGGCTTGCCAGTTCGATCACTATGCGTGGTCACGAAATCATGAAGCAAACAAGGCGTTGGATAGAAGCTGAAGGCTATGAGGTGATTTACGGCGATACAGATTCAACCTTTGTGTGGCTAGGCAATGATTTTGAACAGGCAGAAGTGCAGCAAACGGGTAAAGCGCTAGCACAGAAGGTAAATCAATTTTGGGTTGATAAGCTTAATAGCGAATTTCAGTTAGAGAGCTTTCTCGAGCTAGAGTTTGAAACTCACTTTGAACAATTTTTTATGCCAACCCTGCGAGGATCTGTTGAAGGTTCGAAGAAACGCTATGTGGGCACCAAGCTAAATCGCTTAGGGCAGCCAGAACTTATTTTTAAAGGGATGGAGCAAGTTCGAAGCGATTGGTCTCCGCTCGCAAGGCGAGTTCAATATGAACTGTATGAGCGATTGTTCCAACAACAAGACGTCGAGTCTTATTTGAGAGAGACCGTAGATAAGCTAACTCGTGGTGAACTCAATAAAGAGCTCGTTTTTGCAAAACAGTTACGACGAGATCTTGAGGAATACACTGCTAAGTCGGCTCCTCATTTAAAGGCCGCGCGTAAGCTGTGTGATGCCACTGGCGATCCCCAGTACGGAAAGCGCGGTGCTAGAGTTGAATATGTCATGACATTAAACGGCGCAGAACCGGTTCAACATACTACGGCGTCAATGGACTATAACTATTATCTTTCTCGGCAGTTGGAACCCATCGCTGAACCTATCCTTTCAATATTGAAAACAACTTTCAGTCAGGTTACGACAAATCAAATGTCGTTAATTTAGTGATGGCCTGATTAACTCGATGCTAAATTTGTGTTAACGAATGGTTCAAAGTCTCGCTATTAGTGTGTTGCGTAGTTAATTCAGTGCAAAATCTAGCAAATATTGTGATGTTCGTCTTTGAGTGGTTGCTAATCTTTTGCTAATCTCGAATTCTATCAGGAAAGAAAGAAAACAACGGAACGGATGACAATTTGAATGAAGCAGACTGAACAATATAAAGGTTAGGCAAATAAATGAAAAAGACTCTAGTTGCATCGGCTTTGGCCGCAGTAATATTTGTGCCAACAGCATCAGCGATTGAAATCTATAAAGATGACAAAAATGCAGTAGAAATCGGTGGTTTTGTCGATGCTCGCATCATCAATACACAGGGTGCTACGGAAGTCGTTAACGGCGCTTCACGTATTAATTTCGGTTTTACCCGTCAGATGAGCGACGGCTGGAAAGCCTATACCAAGTTGGAGTGGGGCGTAAACCCATTCGGCGACAGTAAAATTGTTTACAACAGCAACAGTACTTTCGAATCTCAAAGTGGTGATTTCCTTAACAACCGTCTAGGTTACGTTGGTCTTGGCCACGATACTTACGGTTCTATCACTATCGGTAAGCAATGGGGCGCATGGTACGACGTAGTTTACAACACTAACTACGGTTTCGTATGGGATGGTAATGCTTCTGGTACTTACACATATAACAAGGCTGACGGTGCGATAAACGGTACAGGTCGCGGCGACAAAACTGTTCAATACCGTAATGCGTTCGGTGATTTTAGCTTCGCACTTCAGGCTCAGCTAAAGCAAGATAAGTTCGAAGTGGATGAAGTGCCAAGTGCTTCTAACCCAATTTTCCCAACAGCTGATTTCATGTCTGTTAAATCTGCCGGTGTAAATGTTAAGAACTCAGTGACAACTGTTGAGTACAACTACACATACGGTGGTGCGGCTACATATAATGTAACTGACATGCTAACTTTGACTGCTGGTTTCAACCTAGGCGAGTTTGAAGCGACCACTTCTGCTGGTAAGCGTCTAACAGAAACTGATTCTATCTATGGTGTTGGTGCAACTTGGGGTAACTGGGATGCAGAAGGTGTTTACGCTGCATTCAACGTGAATAAGCAAGAATTCCATGATACTGATAACCTAGGTCGTATGATGCCAGAAGCTAAGGGCCTCGAGTCTCTAGCATCTTACAAGTTCGAAAACGGTATCCGTACATTTGTTTCTTACAACATCTTAGATGCGGGTAGCGAATATGAAGCTGCGTACAACGGTGATGTGTTTAAGCGTCAATTTGTTGTAGCGGGCGTTCATTATGTTTGGGATGCAAACACAGTACTTTATCTAGAAGGTCGTAAAGACTACAGCGACTTTAATAGCACTGATAAAGCTCAGGAAGCTGCAATGGCAGTTTCTGAAGACGACGGTATCGCAATCGGTATCCGTTACACACTTTAATTTGATTAATTAATAGTGATAAAAAGCGCCTTTATTAAGGCGCTTTTTTTGTGCTGGATATTTATAGATTATAGGCTCGGTCTAATACACAGGTTTTCTGGGGGGAATTGAAGTTGAAGCCAATAGCGAATCTCTTTTAAGCAATAGTCAGTCTTAAGGTTGTAAGCTGAATTAAACCGTCATTACGCGCTTCTATCTTGTGATTTTTATTATTAATAGACTTGAAATCGATAGGTAGAAAGCTTCCCTTGTTGGATTGTGTAGCAGGAGTTGGCGGATGCGTTAACTCGAGATTACAGCAATTAAAAAAGCTAGGAGTGTTTAATTTTTGAACGGTTGGTGCGTATTGTAAATGTAATTAATGCTTTACAAGCTTTATTAAATGTATCGGTAGCGCAATCTTTAGCCTGTTAAAAAAACAAGATCTTTTGGGCTGATATTCATCCGAAGTAGATATTATTCGAGTTATTTTCTTGGACTGGACTGTGTTTTTTTTGAACACTACTCTATTCTAATAATCTTTATTTTCAATGTTGATATTGAAAATTAGCTATGTTTACAAAATGTTATCGTCGTTAATTCAAGGCGGTTAAAGCGCTGTTACCGTAACTTATCCCCCATATCCAGATACGCTCACGTTACAGAATAAAACCCTTACCTTTCTTATGTCTAAATAAGCGTTACTTACTATACCTTTTTCTAAATACAAAACCTGCGTCTATAAATCGTTTCAAGTGTTGTAAAAATGTTTCGATTGTGTTTTTATTTGTGTGCGTTTCGCGAGAGCTGTAACTTATTATTAAAAAAGTTGCTTGCGTAACTAAAAAAAAATAAAAGAGAGTCCAGGGAGATTTACAATGTATAAGAATAACTTTCTATCTAACTCAGTGCGCTTAGCGCTAGTTAGCGGTGCAATGACAGCAGCGTTTACCGCACCAGCGGCATTCGCAGTAGAAGAAGAGTCGGCTGATAGCGTAGAACGCATTGAAGTAACAGGCTCACGTATTAAACGTGGTGATTTGGAAGGTGCTTCGCCTGTAACAACGATTACAGCTGAAGACATGAAGGTTGAAGGTAACTTTACTGTAGCTGATGCTCTTAGAAACAGTAACCTTAACTCATTTGGTTCATTCTCTGAGCGTTCGGGTAGTTCGGCACAGTCTCAAGCTACTATCGACCTACGTGGTGCTGGTTCTAGCCGTACTTTAGTATTGATTGATGGCAAGCGATTTCCTGGTTCACCTACACTTGGTGGCTCATCAGCTAACCTTAACGCTATCCCGATGGCTGCTGTTGAAAGAATTGAAATTTTAACAGATGGTGCATCTTCAACTTATGGTTCTGATGCGATTGCTGGTGTTGTAAACATCATTATGAAGAAGGACTTTCAAGGTCTTGAATTTACAGTTGGTGGTGGCACACGTGAGCGTGATAGTGGATTAACAAGTAAAGAGTTTTCAGTTCTTGCTGGTTATGAAATGGATAAAGGTAATATTACTTTTGCATGGGATCACCAAGACCGTAAGGGGATCTCGGATGCAGACCGTGATTACACTGCAGCAAAAATTAATGGTGACTATGATACAGCTCAAGCGTACGTAGATACTGACGGCTGGTCAATTTATGGTGCGACAGTAGCTGCTCCTGATTTCTCTACAGCTTCTGCATCTCCATTATGTGATGATTTAATTGCAGAGTATGGTTCAGATACTTTCCGTAAAGTTAAAGCTGATGTGGATTGGTCTCCAGGATCAGAATATTGTATGTATGCATACGGTAATGTTTCATATAACAAGGCTTCAATTGATCGTAACACTGTTTATGTTGATGCAAATTATGAAGTCGCTGAAGATGTAGAATGGTTTGGCCGTGTAATGTTTACACAGAACAAATCTTTCGGTCGTTATGCACCGCCAGCTGCAGCTTGGAATAACATGTCTGCTGACAACCCAAATAATCCATATGATGAAGAGACTAAAGGTTACTTCCGTTGGGTTGGAATTGGTACTCGTGACGGTAATGTAACGGATTATAACCAAGATTACTTGACTGGTTTACGCGGTACTATAAGTGCGTGGGATGATGCTAGTTGGGAATTTTATTATCACTATAATCAAGCTGACAATAAGTCAGTTGGTGAATATTACCTTAGTTACTCAGGACTAGCTTATAACCAAGCAAATGATATCGATCTAGGTTCAGAAGAAGGTATTGAAAACATGAAAGCTACAACCCTTACTCAGGGATCTGCAGTTTTCAATCAGTACAACGCTGGTATTAACTTTGATGCATTCGAATTACCTGGTGGTGAAGCGGGTCACTACTTTGGTATGGAGTATTTCGAGCAAGACTATAGCGAAGTATATGATGCACAGTCTGAAGCTGGATTGATTGGTGGTAGTGCGGGTAACTCTGCAGGTGGAGACCGTCAAGTTTGGGCTGCTTTCTATGAAGTCGCATTACCAGTCGTTGATAGCGTTGAAGTGAACTTAGCCATTCGTTACGATGATTATAGTGACTTCGGTGGTAACACAGCACCTAAAGCATCTGTTCGTTGGCAAGCTCTTGAAAATATAGTTTTCCGTGCATCATATTCAGAGGCGTTCCGTGCACCAGCACTTGATCAGCTATATGCTGCAACTACATTTAGTGCTGAAACTGGAACAGATTACCCTTTCTGTGAGACTAATGGGATCTCTCGTGAAGACTGTTCATCAGGTCAAATTGATACATATATTTCAGCAAATGACAATCTTGGCCCTGAGACCTCTAAGTACACTAACGTAGGTGTAGTTTGGGATGTTATTGACGAGCTTGGTATTAAAGTTGATTACTTCAACCTAAATATCGACAATGTTATTAGTCAGCGTTCTAATACAGGAGTTATGGAAGGAATTTACGATGGTTCACTCACTCCAACAAGTACTTTCTATGTTGAACGTGCACCAAGTACTCCTTCAGGTGGCTTAGGTAAGGCGCTTAAGGTTGGTACTGGTTATGCTAATGGTGATAAGCTTGAAATTGAAGGTATCGATGTTTCTTTAAGTAGTGCTTTTGAAACTGAGATTGGTGACTTCAACATTAACTGGCACAATAGTTTTATTACTAAGTATGTTCAAGAAGATGCAGCAGGTGGAGATTCAGTAGATACAGCTGGCTGGGCTGGTCAACCAGACTACCGTGCAAATCTTACTGCTATTTACTCAATTGGTGATAACAGCTTTAGCTGGAATGCAAACTATATTAGTTCTACTTATGAAACTAAGGATGAAGGTAAACTTGATTCATGGTTAATCCATAACATCTCGTATAGTTATGACATTGGTAGCTATGGCAGAATTAATCTAGGTGTGAATAACTTAACTGATGAAGATCCAGTACTAAGCTCTGATGGCAAGTATGAAGATCCAAGCCTATATAACAACTATGGACGTGAGTATCGTGCAAGCTATACTCTTAAGTTCTAAATAGATATTTTAATGTAGCTTAATTTAAGTCATCAAAAGGGCCCTTATGGGGCCCTTTTTACTATTGTAATTCTATTTAAATAAGTTTCTGTAGGTGAAATCATGAATATGCATTGGAATCAATATTGGCAACAGGGGCATTTAACCTCTTTTGGTGATAGTTATGAGAGAAACTATACTGGTGTACTTCAACAAGTTTGGTTAGATCCTGTAGAGAGTTTACCTGATAATTTTAGGGTATTAGATATCGCCACTGGTAATGGTGCATTACCACTTATGATTCGAGAAATGGAGTGTAATGCCCAACGTAAAGGTCTCATCATTGGAGTAGATCTGGCGCAGGTTCATCAACCTTCTGTTAGTGATGATTCAGTAGGAATAGAAATAAACCTAAAATCAAATATCGACTGTTGTAACATGCCATTTGAAAGTAATAGTTTTGATTTAATTACTTCTCAGTATGGAATCGAATATGCGTCATTAACTGCAGCCTTACCAGAAGCATTGAGGGTATTGCGTCAAGGAGGGCGTTTACAATTAATTGTTCACCACGATCACTCAATGATTATTGAGAAGAATAGGCGGATCTTGAACCTCATATCTAATTGTTTGACTGATGAGTTGTTTGTGATTTTGCGGATAATGATAGAGCAAATGGGAGAGATCAGCTGTGAAAGTGACTTAAATAAGCTTAAACAAGATGTACAGAGCGAAGCTAATCGAATTGAGCTAAACAGGTTGATTGGTGAGTTAGTAAAACTTGATGAGGAAGCGCTAAAAGATAGTGAGCTAATGGTCTATATCAGCATGCTTTTTAAAACAGGAATTTTTTGGAGTTATAAGAAGAAGGTACGTTATTTAGATTTTGCTGAAAAAGAGATTTTAACGTTAAAATTACGCCTAAAGGAACTCGTTAAAGCTGCAGTATCACAACAAGTTATTGCTGAGATTATTAATAATACTTCTCATTTTGGCTGTGTAGAGGAGGTATCAGTAGTTAGGGAACCTGAAGGAAATGCTATCTTAGCTTGGAAAATAATTATTTTTAAAGTATGACGAAATCTATTTTCTTCGATTCGAATAAAGACAAAGTACTAATGAGAAGTCTGTTAACCTAAGGCACATGACTGAAAAGGTATGAAATGGGAGAGATAAACGGACTGCTCAATAATGATACAAGCTATGCAGCTGATACGCTGCGGGTATACTTAGAAAGGTCTTTCTGATACCTATTAAATCAACTTAACCTCAAGTCTTGAATGTGACGAACATCTCTGACGAGCAACCTCCTTATATCGGGCCTGCGTTTAGCGATAGCCCGCTGACTGTACTTATCATCTATTTTTACGTAGTTGCTTTCCTTGTATTAGCTAGAGTTTCTAAGCAAATAACATAGTTAAACCTATTAAAACTGCAAACATTTATTAGCGTTTTTAGTCTTAAATATCTTTTTCGGAGTGTGTTCCCTTTTCTGGGTTTATCTATGTCGATTATGTTATTAAGTTACCTCTTGCTAATAGGGCGGGTGATTGAATTTTATACGGCAACTATATATGTTGTTATGATTAACTCAAAACCTGCCACTGAGTACAACAGCTACTAAAATGACTACCAGTCCAATGTTTTTATCAGCTAGAGGTTAGCAATAGGACGAATTAATCGTTCAATTTAAGTAAATTATTTACTGGTTATACCAGATTGTGTTAATTGTTTGTTAATTTTGCGTTCTTACCTTTCTTGTGTGTTTCTACTTTATTTACAGGTGGTTAGTTGTTTTTTGTTGTGTGTATCAAGTTCTTGTATTCAATTCTGTTTACACTCTTTCCTTGAAAAAGTCCCTTCTGCTTGTTTTCCATCCTTAAAGCTCGTTTTCTGATAGTTTTTGGTGTTTCCAAATGTTGACACAGGTCAACATTTTGTGAAATGATGCCAGCGGGTCTACATCCTCGAAGATGTAGGAAAGGGAAGATAATAATTAACAATCACAATAGAAAGACAGGCTTAGGCAATAGGGAACTAGAGCAAAATAAGCGTACGCACCCTGTTGTCGATAAGTTAAAGCTTTTTTAATCACTTCAAATTGGTTGGGAACTATGTCCAAGGTAAGCAATAAAACAAAAATCGCTACAGCGCTCATTGGCGCACTAGCCTTAGCAGGCAGCAACTTAGTGATTGCCGATCCTCTTTCTGATGTTCAGAAAGCTGACGCTAAAATTCACGCGGAAGCCGCAACATCTCAAAAGAAAGTTGATAAGTATTTTGACCAAGCTCAGGACATGTTGTTCGAGTATGGGTCAGTTGCTGACGAACGTGAATCACTAAAATCTTATAACGACTACGTAGCAGGTCTGGTTGCAGACCAAGAAGCTACTATGAAATCTATTCAAGATGACATCAACGGTGTTGATGCATTACGTCAAGGCGTAGTGCCATTGATGTTCAAGATGGTTGATGCATTAGAGCAGTTTGTTGCTCTTGACCTTCCATTTAACACAGAAACTCGTGTAGAGCGTGTTGAAAACCTTAAGAATCTGCTTAACAGTGCAGAGGTAACTCTTGCAGAGAAGTATCGTCTGATCCTAGATGCATACTCAATTGAACGTGAATACGGTGGTTTCGTTGCCGTTAAAACGGGGCAGCTAAACCTAGATGGTAAAGAAGTGCTAGTTGACTTCTTCAACCTAGGCCGCGTTGCGCTATATGCTCAAAGCTTAGACGGTAAGTCAGCTTGGATGTATAACGACGAAACTAAAGGCTGGGATAAGTTAGAAGATAGCTACCTACGCGAACTAACTAAAGGTATTCGAATTGCACGTAAACAGGGTGCACCGGATCTATTCTCGTTACCAATTCCTGCTGCGGAGGCTGCACAATAATGAAGAAGTTTATCACTACAGCAATCGTTGCTGCGAGCCTGTCATTAACGGCCGGTATTGCTCATGCTGCAGACGCACCTAAAACAATCGATCAACTACTTGACCAAGTAAAAGTCGAGCGTGCCAATGCATCTAAGACAAACGTAAAGCGTGAGCAAGAGTTTAAAAATGAGCGTGGCGACAAAGCTGCATTACTAAAGCGTGAGAAGAATGCTTTAGCGGCTGAACGTCAACGCGGTAAAGATCTAAACCAAGCGTTTTTGGATAACGAGCGTAAAATCGGTCAGTTAGAAGAAGACTTAAAAACAGCTCAAGGTGACTTGGGTGAAATGTTTGGTGTTGTTAAAGGTGATGCGGGTGACTTCGCTGGTAAGCTAGCGGGTTCTAACATCTCTGCACAATACCCAGGTCGTGATGTATTTATCGCAGACCTTGGTGCGCGTAAACAGCTTCCAAAGATTGATGAACTAGAGCGTTTCTGGGAAGAGCAGCTGTTTGAAATGGCTGAATCTGGAAAGGTTGTTAAGTTTGAAGGTTCTGTTACTGGTATCGACGGTAGTGTAAATAACACAACTATTACTCGTGTAGGTGCATTTAACCTTTTAGCCGATGGTAAATATGTTGTTTATAACGCTGACCTTGGTCTAGTTCAGGAGCTATCACAGCAACCTGACGGCTACCAGACTAAGCCTATCGCTGCGTTTGAAGCTGCTACATCAGGTTCATCTAAGCTTTATATCGATCCGATTCGAGGCACGCTACTTAACATCTTTACTGGTAAAGCAACGATTGAAGAGCGTATTGAAGCTGGTGGTACTATCGGTTACATCATTATGGCTCTACTAGCTCTTGGTGCTCTTATCTCAATCGAGCGTCTAATCACTCTAGGTGTTGTTGGTGCTAAGGTTAAGGCCCAGCGTAAGAACATCGATAATCCAGGTAATAACGCATTAGGTCGTGTACTTAAAGCGTACCAAGATAACAAAGATGTTGATGTTGAAACGCTAGAGCTAAAACTTGACGAAGCAATTCTGAAAGAAACGCCAGCACTTGAAGCGCGTATCTCTATCATCAAGGTTCTTGCGGCTATCGCACCTATGATGGGTCTACTCGGTACAGTAACGGGTATGATTGCAACCTTCCAAAGCATTCAGTTGTTCGGTACCGGTGATCCTAAGCTAATGGCTGGTGGTATCTCTATGGCACTTATGACTACGGTTCAAGGTCTAGTTGCTGCACTACCTCTAATGCTTATGCATGCAGTGGTTGTTGCACGTAGCAAGTCTATTGTACAAGTACTTGAAGAGCAAAGTGCTGGCATTGTGGCAGCGCACGCTGAGAAGAGGAAAGACTAATGTTATTCCTGATGGATATCTGGGATTCCGTCAGGGGCTTCATGGCCTCCGGAGGCGACGTCCTCTGGTTAGTGGCTGGTGTATTGTTTGTTATGTGGGTATTGATGCTTGAGCGTTACTGGTATCTAAATTGGGTATCACCAAAACAGCACAAAGCAATCATTACGGCATGGGAAGCACGAGAGGATTCAACCTCTTGGTATGCACACCGCATCCGTGAAGCTTGGGTATCCCAAGCGAAACAAGATTTAACTGCACGTATGCTGATTATCAAAACTTTAGTAGCAATCTGTCCAATGATTGGTCTACTAGGTACCGTAACAGGTATGATTTCAGTATTCGATGTGATGGCAGTTCATGGGACGAGTAATGCTCGTATGATGGCAGCTGGTATTTCAATGGCGACCATGCCGACAATGGCGGGAATGGTAGCAGCATTATCTGGCGTATTCTTTAGTACGCGTCTTGATGCAAAAATGAAAATCAGTTTAGCGAAGCTAAAAGACAGCATGCCGCACCACTAGAGAGAGATTGAACATGGCACGTAGAAAGCATTCAAGCGTAGAAGAAGAAGCTGAGATTGATATGACACCGATGCTCGACATCGTGTTCATCATGCTTATCTTCTTTATTGTAACAACATCGTTTGTAAAGCCATCAGGTCTTGACTATAACAAGCCTGAAGCATCACAAGCGACTAAGAAGCCTTCTGCTAACATCTTTATTGGTGTGAGCAAGACAGGTATCATCATGATGGAAAACCGTCAAGTTGATATCGAACGTGTAACTGCAAACGTTGAGCGTATGCTTGCAGAAGCACCAGAGGCTGCAGTATTGATTCAAGCAGACCAAGAAGCTAGACACGGTTTAGTGGTTAAGGTCCTTGATAACGTTAAAGCTGCAGGTATCGATAAGATATCTGTATCGGCGGGGAACGAATAATATGCTGAGAGGAATAGTATCACTGATAATTGGTGCTGCTGTGACTTTTGCTTTGTTTGTCTTCATGGCTTTCTTGGTGGGTGGCGGTCCAACCCGCCACGATACCTCGACAGAGACTCCTGTCATTGAAATTACCATGAACAGAGATGACGCATCAGCGCAGAAAAAGCCAAGGGTTAAGCCTAAACCGCCTACACCCCCAGAGCAGCCGCCAAAGCCGGATACTACGCCACCAGATAGTTCATCTGACATTGATACCAATATGTCATTTAACATGGGTGGAGTTGAAGCCGGTGGTGCAAACACTGGATTTAAACTGGGTAACATGATGACGCGAGATGGTGATGCTACACCTATCGTTCGAATCGAGCCTCAGTATCCAATTAAAGCGGCCCGTGATGGTAAAGAAGGTTGGGTACAACTTAGCTTTACGATTAACGAGTTGGGTGGTGTCGAAGACGTTAAAGTCATCAAAGCAGAGCCTAAGCGCCTATTTGATAAAGAAGCACGTCGTGCACTTAAAAAGTGGAAGTACAAGCCAAAGATTGTTGACGGTAAAGCCCTTAAACAACCGGGTATGACTGTCCAACTTGACTTCACACTAGATAAAGGAGGCAGATAATTATGACTAAAATCAATTCAATTGCTGCCGCTCTATTACTTTGTTTAGGTGGAAGCGTAGCGGTTGTTCCTGCAGCCGCTGCCGCTGAAAAGTGTCCGATTGAAAAGCGTAAATCGAAAGCTGTTGGCCAAAGCGCGTCTAAGAAAGTGCAAAAATCTTTTGAGGCATATACCGAAGGTAATGTCGATGAAGCGATTGCAATTCTTCTAGAAGCGAATCCAAAGAATGATTTCGATAAAGCTTATATTGACCGTATGTTAGGTAACTTCTATGCGGAAAAAGGCCAAATGGGTACAGCGGTTAAGTACCTTAAGTCTGCAGTTAATGCTGATATCTTAGGCGGCGTTGACCACGCTCAAACTCTACGACTCTATGCTGATCTCCTGATTGGAGAAAAGAAGTTTAAAGAGTCTATCCCAATGTATTACCAGTGGATGGAGTTTACCTGTAAAGAAGATCCGCAAGTCTATAAGCGTATAGGTATTGCGTATTCTGAGCAGAAAGAGTGGGACAAGGTACTTGAAGTTGCAAATAAAGGCATAACATTGTCTGAAAAACCTGATAAAGGTTTATATCAGATGAAGTTAACAGCTTACTTCAACCAGAAGAAGTACAAGCAAGCTGTTGAAGTGCTCGAAGTTATGGTGCCAATATTCCCAGACGACAAGCGCCTTTGGGTTCAGCTAGCTCAGTTCTATCTGATGACAGAGGATTATACAAAGTCACTAGCGACATATGACTTAGCTTACATGAATGGATTTTTGGAGACAGCGGGTAACATTACTCGTTTGACCCAGCTACTCGCACAGAACGGTTCGCCATACCGTGCGGCGCAAATCTATACTAAGCATATGAAGTCAGGGCTAATTAAGGAAGATGAAAAGAGTTTAACGACGCTTGCTGGTTTTTATCATAACGCTAAGGAGCTGAAAAGTGCTGCTAAAACGTATGGTAAAGCTGCGGCAATCAATAACTCTGGCAAACTATACCTAAGACAAGGCCGTATTTTGTCGCTAGATGGTCAGCATAAAGCTGCGATTACAGCACTGAAGAAAGCGTTAGATGCAGGTGTTAAGAGTCCGGGTGAAGCGCAGTTTGAACTCGCTCTTGCTTATCTAAATCAAAAGCAGTACAAGTCAGCATATAAGTATGCCAAGCTTGCGGCTAATGATAAAAAGACAGCACGTTCAGCTAAGAGCTATCTTGCTTACATCAAAGAAAAGGCACGCGTTCATAACGTAACCCTTTAATTTAATGAGCCAGAAAAAAGCCCCTTTTAAGGGGCTTTTTTGTCGCTGTGACTTTGCATATAACTGTCGCCATTACGAAGTGGTTTGGTTATTAAAGATGAATAAGCCTGTGCCCAGTGGCTTTAGGTAAGCGCATTTGCTCGGTATGTCGCTCTACTGTTTCAAACAGTGTATCTAGATATAGGTCTCTGCTTGGCCGACAAACACAACCACCGAGTTCATACTCTATTTCGCCGTGATGCTGCTTTTGAAGGTTGTGGTTAAAATCTCCGATAGTCTGCTCTAATCTATCGATAACGACATGAGCACCAGTGTCATCTACTTCAAAAATACCGAGTGCAAAAGCCTTGTTATCGAGCCTTGCAAGTAGATCCGTTGAGCGAAGTAACGCTTGTTGTACTTGCTTCATGAATAATTCTAACAATTGTGGTTGAGAAATAGTTTCATGAATGTGTGGGCATAGATACAATAAGGCCAGACTCTGATGGTCACGGATATGCCGATGCCATTCGCGATTAAATACTTCCATAAAATAGGTTTGGTTATATACCCCTGTTTCTGGATCCCTAAAGCCAGAGTTACTGAATGAATAAATCATTAAAGGCTCCTTATATACCCAAGCTACCTCAAGATGCTGAATCCTGCATCTTGAAGTTGTTTGGGTATTTGTCTCTAGTTTTAAGTATAGAAAAGATAGAGCACTAACAATAAATAAAAGGAATAATAAAATGAGGAAGGCGGTACTGGCGTTGTCTATTGGCGCAATCTTAGGGTTAACTGCTTGTGGTGAAACTGAGAGTAAGCAAATCCAACAATCGGCGAAAACAGAGCAACAAGCAACAGAGCAAGTCGTTGAGAGTCAGACTGCACAGCAAGCTTATTTGCAGTTAGTGGATAATTACTTTAAAGATATATTGAAGTTAGAGCCAATCTACGCAACGTTTGTTGGTGTGAATGATTATAACGATCAATTTGGCGATGGCCTATCTAATGAATATTTAACACAGCGACATGAGTTGAATACGCGTTATTTAAAAGAAGTAAAAAAAATAGATCGTGAACAGTTATCCAGTGAGCTAAAGCTAAGCTACGACATGTTCACCTATGATCGTAACGTTGCATTGGCCGACGAAACCTTCCCTAATCACTTCATGCCTATGAATCAATTTTATAGCACAGTGATCAGTATGGTTCAGCTTGGTAGTGGTGAGAGCGCTCAGCCTTTTAAAACAGTTGAAGATTACAAAAACTGGCAAAACCGTCTACAGGGCTTTATTGAGTGGATGAAGGCTGCGCAGGTGCGCATGAACGAAGGTATCGACAGTAAGGTTGTGCTGCCGCGTGTGCTTGTTGAGCGTATTATTCCTCAGCTGAGTGCTCAGCTTGTTGATAACGTCAGTGATAGCTTGTTCTATACACCTATCACCTTGATGCCTGAGTCGTTCTCTGATGAAGATAAACAAGCTATCACTCAAGAATACAGTAAGTTAATTGGTGAGCAGTTAATACCTGAGCTGACCTCATTACGTGATTATTTTCAAAATACCTATATTAAGTCGTCACGTGCAACCGACGGTTGGTGGGGGTTACCTAACGGTAAAGTGTGGTACCAGCACCTTGCTAACACTCATACCACAACGACTATGCCTGTTGATGAGATCCACAAAGTGGGCCTAGATGAAGTGGCGCGGATCTTATCTGAAATGGATAAAGTGCGAGTTCAAGTTGGCTTCGACGGAGATTTAACGGCATTTTTTGCATCACTTTCCTCAGAACCTCAGTATTTCTTCAGTGACCGTCAAGGGTTAATCGATGGTTACATGGTACTTAAAGACAAGATTAATCTTGAGTTGCCAAAGTACTTCAATGTGATGCCAAAAGCCGATTACGTGGTGAAGCCTGTAGAAAGCTTTAGGGAGCAATCTGCAGCTGGCGCATCTTATGATGCTCCAGCAGTCGACGGTTCTCGTCCGGGGGTCTTTTATATCAACACTTATAACTTAAAGGCACAGCCAAAGTGGGGCATGACGACCCTGTCACTGCATGAAGCTGCACCAGGGCATCATTTTCAGATCGCAATTAAACAGGAACTCACCGGAGTACCTGAGTTTCAGCGCTTTGGCGGTTACACGGCTTTTGAAGAGGGCTGGGCGTTATATGCTGAGTACCTAGGGATTGAAATGGGTTTATTTGAAGACCCATATCAGTACTTCGGTAAGCTATCAGATGAGATGCTACGTGCCATGCGCTTGGTCGTCGATACAGGTCTTCACGCTAAAGGCTGGACACGTGAGCAGGCGATTCAGTATATGAAAGATAACTCGCCGATGGCGGAGTCCGATATCATCGCTGAAGTTGAGCGTTATATGGCGATCCCAGGCCAAGCATTGAGCTATAAAGTTGGCCAGTTAAAGATTTTGTCACTGCGTGCACATGCTGAAAAAGAGCTAGGCGATAAGTTTGACTTAAAGGCATATCACGATCAGGTGCTAACCTCAGGTTCGCTGCCAATGGAAGTGATGGAGCTAAAAGTGAACGATTGGATTGCTTCACAGAAGTAACTTACTTAATCTGAAATAACCCAGCTGGGATAGACCATAAAGAATGGTATATACTGGCTGGGTTTTATTTTGCCTAAAAGGCAGTACATTTAATTTTTGGAGAAAACCATGGTACAAGCAACTGCAAGACACCTACTAGTAGATACCGAAGAGAAGTGTCTAGAACTTAAGCAGCAGATCCTTGATGGTGCTGATTTTGGTGATGTAGCTAAAGCTAACTCATCTTGCCCATCTTCGGCTCAAGGCGGCGACTTAGGTTCATTTGGCCCAGGTATGATGGTAAGAGAGTTTGATGAAGTGGTATTTAGCGCACCGTTGAACGAAGTTCAAGGTCCAGTTAAGACTCAGTTTGGTTACCACCTTCTAGAAGTAACAAGCAGAGGCTAAATCTTGCTTAGTTTGTTTTAGAGGAATTAACATGCTCGAACTGTATACCGATAGACTCAGACTAAGAACAGTTACTCCAGGAGACTGGGGCAACTTTCTATATACTCATTCAAGTGAACAACTAAATGAGTTTGTACGTAAGCCTCAGTCAGAATCAGTAATACGAGAGAAGTTCGAGCGTGTTTTAGAAAATCGACAGTTTTGTGAAGGCGAGTGGTTACTCACAATTATTGAGGATGCCCATACACAAGATTTTATCGGTTTTATTGGCTTACAAAATAGCGATGCCGAAATGGGGCAAATGCAAGTTGGCTATATGCTCCACCCAAGCGCTCATGGGCGAGGTTATGCCAGTGAAAGCTTGCAAGCCATCATCGATTGGGCTTGTTTATCTTATAAGCCACATAAATTTATCGCCTACTGCATTGAGCAAAATATTGCTTCAACCAAAGTACTGGAAAAGTGTGGTTTCAAGCGTGAAGGCCTGTTACGTGAGAATTGTAAAATCGGTGAACAATGGTTTGACGATTGTATATTTGGATTATTAGCCGCAGAAAGAGGCTAGTCACAGAATAAAGCGCACACTTCTGTGAAGGTTTGGGTGCTATAATAGCGCCAGTTTTGATTATTTAAGGTGAAATCCCGTGAGTTCAGATGCTCCAACGTTGACATTAAAGTCAGGTGAAGAATACATCGAGTTATACAAGGTCTTGAAAGTTCAAGGAATGTTGAGTGCTGGTGGCGAAGCCAAGCATGTTATTTCTGAAGGGCAAGTGACAGTGAATGGCGAAGTTGAAACCCGCAAACGCAAGAAAGTGGTTGCCGGTGAAGTCGTCAGCTTTAATGGTGAAAGCGTGAAAATTATCGCTAGCGCATAAGAAAGAAGAGAGGATTAACATGCAGTTTCCAGATGATGACAATGGCAAAATGCTTGAAGCTATGGCCGATGCTGGTATCGATCTATCGGTAGCACTCGATGTCGACTTCTTTTTAGTTTTTGATGATCAACGCGATGCAGAGTCTGCACTTGAAGAGATTGGTAAGTCTGATCTTGAAGGCGAAGTTGAGCTACTACTTAACGATGACTCAGGTAAGTGGGAATTGATCGTTTGCTTAAATATGGTTCCTGAGTATGATGCAGTCGTAGAGCAAGAGTTAAGTTTACATGAATTTGCCCAAGAGTTTGGTGGTGTCACCGACGGTTGGGGAGTGATGCAACATCAAGAAGGCGATGATGATTTTGCCGATGACGCACATGAGTGCGGCGATGGTTGTAAGCACTAAATCAACACTTAAAATCATTTTTAAAATAAGCCACTTATATTAGTGGCTTTTTTGTGTGCGAAAGTTAAGAATATCAACAGTCCAATAGGAAAAAATTGCCACCGAAGGAGAAAAGAATGGCAAGAATGATAAGTTTTGGCACACCGGTTAACGATGCTGAGCGTTGGGCATTTTCCCTGTTAGCCGATGAACTACCAGAAGATTATATCCTACTGACCAATGTTGAGATCCCAACAAAATCCGGTCAAGCCATGGAGGTCGATGCGCTAGTTATTGGTGAGTGGGGAGTATACGTTGTCGATGTAAAGGGCTATATCGGACGATTAGATGCAGGTTTGCATGCGTGGTCTCTGGATGGTCGTGAAGTTGATAATAGTCTCGCTAAGGCTAACTACGTTGCACGCGTTTTGGCGGGTAACGTCAAGCATAAAATTCCAGTGGGTGTTTATGCGCCTTGGTGCCAAGGAATGGTATTCGTTACTGGACGCAAGGGCGAGGAGATTGAGCTTGAAAAACAACAGGGCTCGCTCAGCATCTATACCCCAAAGCAGATTGTCGCTGCGCTAACGACGGAGTGGGGACTTACTGCACCGAAAAAGCATCAAGTCACCGAGACCCAAAAAGAGTTAGTGCTTGAAACCATAGGCCAGGTGGCTATCGTTGAACAGCGTAATAATAAGATCCAGGATTTTACTAAGCTCAAGTGTCTGTTTATCCAGAGTGGTCTCGAGGTTTGGCAGGCTGAGTATAATCCTGGCGAGTGGACCGCACCTTGGTTGTTGAAAGTGCTGATCC
Organism: Shewanella schlegeliana; assembly: GCF_016765635.1. Taxonomy (GTDB): domain Bacteria; phylum Pseudomonadota; class Gammaproteobacteria; order Enterobacterales; family Shewanellaceae; genus Shewanella; species Shewanella schlegeliana. The sequence continues at coordinate 204,644 of NZ_JAESVD010000004.1, read as the reverse complement.
CTACACAGTTTAATGACAGTGAGCAGTCCGAGGCTCACGAGGCTCAGCTTCGACGTGAGTTCTTGCGACTGCAGTCTCTGTCTGGTTGCTGTGGTGTCCCCTATTGTGCACCGCTTATTCAAGATGGTGAGCAGTTAGTACTTCCTATCCGTATGCCGCGTGGTGTACCGCTTAATGTGCTCGAGTCAGAGCAGAAGACGACTTACCAGCTACTTGAGATATTGCGCCGAAGTGTTACCGGGCTACAGCAGATCCATCGCCGTGGTTTTACAGTAGGAGGCTGGACAAGTAACTGTATCTTTGTTTCTGATATGGGAGATGTCGAGTTTATCGATATTAAAGACAGTGTCAGCACTAGTGAAGATATCAAGGCTTACGCCGAAGGTTTTCTGGCGATCGCCGAGCAGACACAGCAGCCTAGAATTTATCAATGGTATCGTGAGGCGGTCGTTGGCAGTACAACAGATCTTGATGCGCTGCGCAGTGACTTGTCTGCGCTAATCGATCACGGTGTTTGTGATACGGTGCCTGAAAAAGTTGAAATTACCGCAGGTGCGATAGTCGATCATCACTTTAAGCTAGAGCAGTTTATTGCCGCCACCGAGAGCAGTCAGTTTTGGCGTGCCACCCATATGCAGGGGCAATATCAGTGTGGTATGTCAATCTATAGTAAAGTCGAAGCAAACTGGCCGATGCTAAGTAATACCTATCGCAGTCTCGCTAAGGTATATCATCCTCATATTGAAAAGGTACTCGCGTTTGGGCAACTGCCTCAAAGTGAGAAGCTATTTATTGCAAGGGCCTGGGAGTATGGGGTATCGATTGACGAGCTCGAGGAGATCCAACTTGGACAGCCTTTAATGTGGTTTACTCAGCTGCTAACAGGGTTACAGTATATGCATCAGATGGATATCTATCATGGTGCTATCTGTCCTAAGAATATTATCTGTAACCCTAATAAAGCTATTTTGGTGAACTTTGGTATTGGGCTTGATATCGCTGCGAGTCATTACGCTTGTCAGTATGCCGATCCGACGCTTTGGGAAGTTGAAGGTGATGCAGAAAAAGATCTTTATGGTCTCGTTGCCAGCTTTATCGATGCAATGGCACCCGATAGTCTGAAAGGTGACTTATGTCAGCAAGGGATGATTAAGGCACTAGAAGCCTTTGACCGCGAGTGGTTTGGTGAAGCACTTTATGATGTTTGTTATAAAGTGCTCAATTTCGACTTAAGCGTGCATTCGGGGATGAACTATCTGGAGATGTTCGACTTAGCTGATAAAGAGATTATCTAACCTTCTGTTTATGCGTAAATTAATGACGATATGGCGCAAACAGTTCGAGTAACCAGTCTATAAAGGATTGCACTTTTAAAGGCAGGTTGCTCGATTTCGGAGTGAGTAAGTAATAGCGGTAGGGGCTAGTGAACTTTGTATTTAAATCGGCATCAAATGGGAGCACTAGCCTGCCGGATTTGAGTTCATCTTCAATAAAAAATCGTGGGATCAAAGCTACCCCCATACCACTTACGGCTGCTTGGCTAAGCATATAGAAGTGTTCTACACCAAATTTCTTTTCCGTTGTAAGCTTTACGCCAACACTGTTGGCCCATAGCTGCCAAAGCTCAGGACGCGTGGTGTGCTGCAATAGTGTCATCGAGTTGATGTCATCAAGTGTTTGGAGTTGGCTTGCTAGCTCTGAAGCGCAGACTAAACACAAGTCTTCATCCATCAGGGTCATGACATTTGCCGCCTTAGGCAGCGTTGTGCTGCTGCGAATGGCGATATCATAATTAACCTTGTTAAAATCCACCTCAAAATCACCGATAGATAGATCCACATAGAGGTGTGGGTAGCGAGACTTAAACTCTTCCATTCTTGGAATAAGCCAACTAATGGTTAGACTCGGCAATACATTAATGGCTAAGGTTTGCGTGCGTAAGGGCTGAGTAATTAGGTCACTGGTGGCATTATTAATGGTTTGCAGCGCCACTTGTACGTTAGTGAAGTAGCGCTCTCCTTCATCGGTGAGTTTAAGGCTACGGTGTTGCCTGATAAATAACGACATCCCGACATAGTCTTCCAGCAACTTTACCTGCTTACTTATTGCACCGTGAGTGACAAATAGTTCTTTTCCTGCAAGGGTAAAGCTCATGAGTCGAGCCGATGCTTCGAAGGCTCTCAGTGCATTTAACGGCGGAAGATGGGAGTACATTAGAATGGCCTTAAATTGTTTGATGTGAGAAAATCTCACTTAAGCAGAACAATAACTCCTTTGAGTTTTAACTGCAAACCACGTCTAATAGCGACACTTAATTTTTCAGCTAATTTAATCATGACTTTAGATCTAACTTTTGAGCTTATTGCACTGCTGTTCTTTGTTGCCATGCTGGCAGGTTTTATCGATGCGATAGCTGGAGGGGGCGGATTGCTAACGATTCCCGCATTGCTGTGGGCAGGTCTTCCTCCAACGGTAGCGTTGGCGACCAATAAGCTTCAAGCTTGTGGCGGTAGCTTTTTTGCCAGCTTCTATTTTGTGCGTAAAGGCATGGTTAAACTCAGTGATATGAAGCTCAGTATTGGCTGTGCATTTGTGGGCGCAGCATTAGGCACCATTGCGGTCCAGATGATCGATACCGCATTCTTAGAGGTGTTCCTACCGTTTTTGATGTTAGCCATCGGCGCATATTTCCTATTTTCTAAAAAAATCAGCGAAGATGATAAACAGCAACTGCTGACGCCTGGCCTATTTGCTTTTACAGCAGCCTTAGGTGTCGGTTTCTATGATGGCTTCTTTGGGCCGGGAACGGGGAGTTTCTTTGCCTTAGCATTTGTCTCCCTTGCTGGTTACGGCCTCGCAAAAGCGACGGCTCACGCCAAAATCCTAAACTTCTCCACCAATATCGCCTCACTTATTTTCTTCGCCATAGGTGGTAAGGTGTTCTGGATGTTGGGTGGTATTATGCTTGTTGGTCAAGCCATAGGCGCAACACTGGGTTCTCGGCTTGTGCTTACCAAGGGATCCAAAATTATTAAACCATTAGTGGTGATTATGTCGATAGCCATGAGTGTGAAACTTTTATCAGCACAGTACGATCTATTTGCTTGGCTATAAAAAAATGCAGAATATTGTTAAGGATGACTTTTTGATGAGTGTGCCCATACCTAGCTATATAAAGACAAAAAACAATTTGAGTTGTTTAGTACGTCTTTTGCTCCCGCTAGTGGTTCTACTTAGCTCGCCTTTTAAGGTGTCAGCGGCACTTGATGAGCGCCCTGATTGGCAACAATATTTCAGCCAGTATGACGCTAAGGGGACGTTAGTCGTGCTAGATGAGCGAGGCTTTAAAGCCAAGCGATGGGTTGTTGATCATGAGCGTGCTCTGCAGCGGTTTTCACCTGCATCGACCTTTAAAATTCCACACTCGCTATTCGCTTTGGATGCTAAGTTAGTCAAGGATGAGTTTCAAACGTTTAAATGGGATGGAGTAAAAAGAAGTTTCACGCCGCACAATCAAGATCAGACTCTGCGCTCAGCCATGCGCAATTCTGCAGTGTGGGTCTATGATGATTTTGCAAAACAATTAGGCGAAGTCAAAGCTAAGCAATATTTAACCTCAATCGATTATGGCAATGCTGATCCGAGCTTTGATAAAGTCATCGAAAACAGTGACAGTTACTGGATAGATGGCAAGCTTGCCATTTCGGCGGTTGAGCAAGTTGAGTTTTTGCAAGGCTTATACCGTAACGAGTTGCCTTTTGAGCTAGCCAACCAGCGTCTGGTTAAAGATATTATGATTAATGAGGCGGGTAAAAATTGGATATTACGGGCGAAGACAGGCTGGCAAGGAGATTATGGCTGGTGGGTTGGCTGGGTAGAGTGGCCAACTGGGCCGGTGTTTTTTGCGCTTAATATTGACACGCCAAACAGAATGAAAGATCTCTATAAACGTGAAGCAATAGTGCGAGAGGTTTTGAAATCAATTGAAGCCTTACCTGCTAATTAACACTTTTGACTCTATTGTCGTTACTAACTAAAGGGTAAATATTTCGGTGAAATAAGAGGACCCATTAACGATAGTCTGATACTTAGCTAGATGCTTTGTTTGTAGTTCGTGATGTAATTAGAAATAATGAGAGTGCTTGTGAGGCACTCTCTTAATCATGGCAGGATAGGGCTATTGCTCAATCTGAGTATTAAACATATTCCAGCCCATTGAACGGCAGATATGTTTGATCATCAGCTGTCCTTTAACGCTATTGCCTGCTGGGTCTAAAGGTGGTGAGAAGGTTGCAAGGGCGCCAACATTAGGGATAACAGCAACAAGGCCGCCACCCACGCCACTCTTACCGGGAACTCCTACATCATAAGCCCAGTCTCCCGAACGTTCGTATAGCCCTTCCATCATCATATCCGCAAGAATATGAGGTACGTTTTTTGAGTGGATAACCGTCTGCTTGCTACAGGGATTAAACCCACCATTGGCAAGAGTTGCCCCCATTGTTGCTAGCTCAACACAGTTAATTAAAGTTGAACATTGACGAGTATAAACATCACAGGCTTCAAGCGGGTCACTATACATATTTCCTGCTGATTTTAAGAGTAAAGAGATCGCCTGATTGTGGGTATTCGTCGTCTGTTCAGATTGATTAACTTCATCCGATAGTTGCGTAGCACTGTTAGTGAAGCGTGACTGGCAATCTAGAATCTTTTGCCAGCGTTGCTCCTTGTCATCCGCCTTAATTAAGCTCACTGTTGCAATTGCACCGGCATTAACTAGCGGTGTGAGCGGCTTACCATTGTGCATCTCTAGCGCAAGGACTGAGTTGAAAGGTAGCCCTGTCGGGTCGGCACCAATTTTACTGTGGACCGCTTCACTTCCCGACTCTTCTATTGCTAGGGCTAGGGTAATGACCTTTGAAATTGACTCAATTGCAAAGTGATAGCTGCTGTCACCAAAGGCGGTGACTTCACCGTCAACTGATACAAAAGCGATTCCGGTTAGCTCTGAAGGCACTTGTGCCAAGTACGGTATATAAGAGGCATTTTTTCCACCATGCTTACCTTTGTACTTTTCATATGCTTGTTGCATAACATCGGCTAAAGAGACCATTATTTATCCTCGTCTGCAGCTTAGTTAGGTTGATGTAAAGTGTGAGTGACTTTATCTGATGGGTTAATCACCCCAGGGTGTTTCTCCTCAATTTCCCAAGTGAAAGGTGCAAAATCTGTCACTTCAGGATCACGCCAGTGAGGTTTACGCGCTTTATAAATAACTAAGGGCAGAGAGACAAAGACGATAGTGAGAATAACCAAGATTGCTACAAAGGTTTCAGGGCTACCGACTGCGATTTGTGATGGGGGAATGAATGAAAATAGGAACGCAGTTAATGAGCCAATAAAGCCTAAGCCTGCAATCAACCACATACCGAGACTTCCACCAGGTATTTTATAAGGGCGTGGACGATTAGGCTGGCTATAGCGTAAATAAATAGCTGCAGCAAACATCATCAAGTACATAATGAGATACAGTACAATCGTTAGCTGACTCAAGATTTGGTAAGCAGCCTGTACAGAGGGGAGAACCACAAAAACCGTTGAAATTAAGGTTACTAGCAGTGCCTGTGCCATCATGATGTGCGTAGCCATACCATGTTTATTGGTTTGCTGCCAAAAACGAGGAAGGTAACCGCCTTTTGCCACAACCAGCAGTGCTGAAGATGGACCTGCAACCCAGCCAACGACACCGGCTAATACACCAAGTGCTAAACAAGCGGCCATAACAGGCGCTGCCCAGCCAATTCCTGCCCAAACAAACATGTCGTGATAGGCCACTAATAAGCTTTGCGTTAGGTTAATCTCTGACTGAGGAATAACAAAAGCAATTGCCAGTGTACCTAGAACAAAAACAAGCACGGTGCCTAATGCTGCAATACCGATTGCAATTGGGTAATTTCTAGGGGCATTATCGACTTCTTTCACATGGATGGCATTCATTTCCATACCGGCATAGAAGAGGAAAATACTGGCAGCAAGAACAACGTTATTAAAGTTTGAGAAATCGGGAATAACATCTTTCCAAGCTAACTCGATTTGTGGAGTATTACCGGCAAAAAGATATGAAAAGCCTAATACGATAAGAATCACACCTGGAATCACTGTACCTATCAAACCACCCCATTTTGCGAGTTTTGAGAAGGCTTCAGTACCGCGTAGGGCGACAAATGTTGCTAGCCAATAAATGGCAAGCACAATGCTGAGAACAAAGAACTTATTTTCAGATAAGGATTGATCCCAAGTTTGATTTGGCCCCATAAACGCAAGAGAGACTGAACCAAAAGTTAACGCTGTTGGGAACCAAACCGTCACCTCAATCCAAAGCATGAAGATGGCAATGAGGGCTAGTTTAGGGCCAAATGCCTCACCCACCCAGCGGAATACCCCTCCTTTTTCTGACCAACCCGTTGCGAGTTCGGCTGCGACTAAAGAGACTGGCACTAAAAAAACAATGGCAGCAAAAATATAGTAAAATATCGAGCTTAAACCATACTCTGCTTCAGCTGGTAATCCTCGCAAACTCACCACAGCAACAACATTTAGCATTGCTAAGGCAAATATGCTGATCCCTTTCTTTTCTGTTTGTTTCATACTTTTCTCTCAAAAATGTATTAATTCATTCTAAATTGATTGCTGCATAGCGCTGCTAGGATAAGCGTTGCTTAGCTAGACAAGTGATTTAGGTAGTTGTTATGTAGTGTTTTTCTGTTTACTTCATGATCTGCTGCTTTATTAAATAAAAAACCACTATTTAAAAAGTAGCACATGTATTGAAAATAATTTTTTGCTCTACATCATTATATGAACGCATGTAAAGTCCGGTAAAAACTAAAGACTTGCTATGTATCTGGAGCGACTCTTTTCATTTTATGCTCTAATGGGCTTCAAAGCTGAGCGCAAAAGATTGATACAATTGTTAATTAACTCTGGAAATGGAAGTGTGATCTAGGTCTCAAAATTGCGCGAATGAATACAGAAATCGCATGTTTTTTTGTGGATTGCTGTTTGTTTAATCAGCCTCAAGTAAAAGAGCCTATCGTTGAAAGTAGACTGGATAAATTGAACCTGATCTTTACTGTAGTATTTAGCTGCTGATTTGTTAGGCATTGAAGCTAAATCACGACTAACCTAACCATAGTACTGTTAGCTATTAAGTTGATAAAATTGAAGTATGAATAAAAAATTAAAACAAGGAATAAGAGAGCTTTTTAAGTCTCTGCCTTTTATTGAGAAGAGCCTGCATTTTGTTGTCATGATTGGAGTACTACTTCAGCTGATTTCTAGTTCTTTAATGCATGTGCATGGGGATACACCGCTAAATAAAATTGCAGAACTTGCATTTATTCACATATACCTTGGGATAGTGCTACTGCCTCTCGGCATTATTTTTGCGATAAAAGTCATTATGAGGCGTAGATTATTCGATCTTTATCCATGGCTGTTTGGGCGGTATGAGGGGATTAAAGAGGATGCTGAATCCTTGTTAAAAGGGAGCCTCCCAGAGCCCAAACCCGCAGGATTAGCTGCAAGCGTTGAGGGCCTAGGGCTGCTCGCTCTATTGTTAGCCTTAGTTACTGGTGCTATGTGGTTTTTGGTGGTCAATATAAGTGGACCGAACGAATTACTTTTATCAGTCCATAAGCTCGCAGTGACATTTATTCAGATTTATTTCTTTGCTCATGGCGCATTTGCATTGCTGCATCTCTTCAAATGGTGGCGTGAATAGGCTCAAGCTATCGTGACTTTGAGGTTTTTTAGCTATAGCTCAGACTCCGAAACAGAATCTGGCTATTTTTAGTAATAGATAAACATGCTTTTAGACATTGTGTTTATCTAGAAGAACTGTAGATAAGCTTTTACAACATGTAGTGTTCAGCTCATATTTGCCACGTGCTTTAAGAGCTTTGAAAGCATTGTCGCCTGCATAGATTATTAGCGTTAACTTTCAACGTAAGCCTTTATCACTTCTTCGCTAATAATAGCGATGCCAGCTCGCATTTTTGCTACATTTTGCACATATAGACAGAAGGCGCTTTGACTAGCATATTGGCAGTCGCTTGGTGAAATCGTACTCTATTTGCTCAATCACTAGATTTCGTTCAAAAATGAGTGAAATACGCTGTCCATTGATGAAGTATAACGTCTCACTTAATTTAACTGTCTGTTATGGGCTATTGTGTAAATGGTTCGGTTTTCTTACTATTATCGAAACGGAAAGTCTACACAGACACTCAGCCGTATCCTCCTCATTTTTAAACGAGAAAGCATGAAATTTATCCATACTTCTGACTGGCACATCGGCAGACAACTTCATAACCAGAGCCTGCTCGATGATCAGCGCTTTGTTCTCAATCAGATTATCGAACTTGCTACCGAGCATAGTGTCGATGCGGTGGTGGTTGCGGGTGATATCTACGATAGATCCGTGCCTCCTGCTAATGCAGTAGCCTTATTGGATGAAGTGGTCAATCGCTTGGTCAATGAGCTTAAGATCCCGCTGATCATGATTGCGGGAAATCATGATGGCCATGAACGTTTGGGTTTTGCTTCTCGGCAGATGAATGATAGCGGTTTACATATCATAGGTCCCTTGACAAAAGACGTTAGAGCCATCGAGCTTAACGGTAAAGCGGGGGGCGCTCTGTTTTACGGCCTGCCCTATGCCGATCCCGCGACTGTGCGTCAGGTGTTTGGCTGTGATGTGAGCACCCATGAACAGGCGATGGCGAAACTGCTTGAGCAGGTTGATGAGCACGATAGTAAAGGCTTACCCAAAGTTGTTGTCAGCCACTGTTTTCTCGATGGCGGTAGTGAGTCTGAATCGGAGCGCCCACTGAGTATTGGTGGCGCTGATAAGATCTCACCAAAACTATTTACTCCATATAGCTACACGGCGTTAGGGCATCTGCATGGCCCGCAATACAAAGGCGCTGAGCATGTTAGATATTCCGGTTCAATGCTCAAATACTCCTTCAGTGAGCAGCATCAAAACAAGTCAGTGACTTTAGTTGAGCTAGACGGTGACGGCAAAGCAAGTTTCGAGTTACTGCCCTTAAAGGCAATGCGAGATGTGCGCATTATCGAAGGTGAATTAGCTGAGTTACTTGAGCTAGGCAAAACCGATATTAATCGTGAAGATTACCTGATGGTGAGGCTGAGTGATAAAACTGCCATCTTAGACGCCATGGGCAAGCTGAGAAGCATGTACCCGAATGTACTGCATCTAGAACGTACAGGCTTGATGAGAGAGAACGGCAAAGTAGAGCTAAACCGAGATCATATCAAAAAGGGTGAGCTAGATATGTTTACCGATTTCTTTAGCCAAGTGTCGGGTGAAACAATGACAGAGGCGCAGCAGCAAGCTATGAGTGCAGCTATCGATGAGTTACATAAAGCGGAGCGCACATCATGAGACCTATTACCCTTGAGATGTCCGCATTTGGCCCTTTTGCATCGACGCAAAATATCGACTTTTCCGCGTTAGGCTCTAATCCTCTGTTCTTAATCAACGGCCCCACAGGGGCGGGTAAGACCACACTGTTAGATGCTATCTGTTTCGCCCTTTATGGTAAAACCACAGGTGATGAGCGTGAGGGCAGCCAGATGCGCTGCGACTTAGCGCAAGATCGTTTGCTAACCGAAGTCACATTCAGCTTTGCGCTGGGTGAGAAGCAGTACCGCATCCGCCGCGTGCCGGAGCAGCAGCGATCTAAAAAAAGTGGTGATGGTTACACGGTACAAAAGCCTGAAGCCCAGCTTTTCCGTATAGACAGTGATGGCACAGAGCATTTGCTGGTGGCAAGTAAGGTCTCTGAGGCCACTGCCGAAATAGAGACACTAACGGGCCTCGATGCCGATCAGTTCCGTCAGGTGATGGTGTTGCCACAGGGCAAGTTCCGTGAGTTGCTGATGGCAGACTCAAAAGACAGAGAGAAGATCTTTAGTCAGCTTTTCCAAACGCAAATTTACCGCAAAATTGAAGATAAGCTAAAGTTTCAAGCCGCAGCGATTAAGAATGAAGTGCGGGATCACCGCAATAAACGTGATGGCATGCTTCACAATATCGAGCTTGAGTCTGATGAGGCGCTACATAACGAGCTTATCGAGCTCGAGCCTAAGCTTGCTCAAGCGTTAGAGGCTAAAGAGCAGGCGAAACTTGGCTTAATCGATGCCAATAAGCAGTTTGAGTCGGCCAAGTTGCTAACCAGTGACTTTGAGGCGTTAGATAAACTTAAGCAAACGGCAGTCCAGTTGCAGCAGCATAAGGCCGTTATCGCTCAACGCCAGCACAAGTTTGAAAGTGGTCAAAAGGCACTGCAGTTAAAACCTGTGTTAGATGTGTCTTTGGCGCGCGAAACGGAGGCCGCTCAAGCAGAGACGAATCTGACTCAAGTGCAGGCTGCTAAGCGACTAAGCGAGCAAGCGCTGGCACAGAGTCAGGCACAATTTGATACTCTGCCAGTGCAAGAGCAACAACTGCTTCAAGCCCAACATAGCGAGCAAACATTAATCCAGTTAGTGCCTCAGCTACAAGGATTAGATGGCCTGCAAAAAGCATTGACTCAGGCAACGATTGAACGCGATCAAGCGAGAGAGAAAGGTCTTAAAGAGAGGGCAAGCATAGAGGCTCTAGCAGTCGAAAAACTCGCGGCAGAGCAGCTTCTCCCTCAGCTTGAGCAAGTTGCGGCTGAGCAGGTTAATGCTCAGCAAGCTGTTACGGCTCAACATGATTTGATTGAGCGCTACGGCCAGTGGCAACAAGCAGGCAATGATGCCAGTCAAACTGAGCAAGCGCTATTACAGGTCATGGAAAAAGGCCAGCAACTGCGCGCTCGTTTTATTGAAACGCAGACCAGAAACAAACAGTTGCAACTGGTATGGCATCGTGGTCAGGCTGCAAGCTTAGCCTTGCAGCTTAATCCAGGCCAGCCGTGCCCAGTATGTGGTAGCAGTGAGCACCCACATCCTGCTCAAAGTGCAGAGCAACTGCCAACGGAGGAGGAGCTACAACAAGCGCAGCGTAATGAAGAGTCGGCAAATGATGCGCTTAACCAAGCAAAATCAGAATATTCAGGGTTAAAGACTAAGCATCAAGAGCAGTTAAAGCGTGTAGATGAGTTGTTGCAACGCATTAGTGACAGTAGTGCTCAATCCATTGAGAACCTACAGCTACAATTACAGCAGTTACAGCAACAGCTAAACCAGGCCAATAGTGCTGCTCAGCAGTTAACTCAGCTCAGAAGCCAAATACAAGGTTGGCAGGCAGCAGAGCGAGAACAGCAAGTAAAGCTCGAGGCGGAGCGAGAGCGATTTCAGGCGTTTCAAGATCAGGTTTCAAGCCTCAAGGGGCAGGTGGATCAAGCTTGTGCCGTTATACCTGAGCAATATCGTAGCTTAGATGCACTCAATGGGGCTATTGACCGCGCTAAAGCGCAGGTCATGGCGCTTCAGCAAGCGATTAACACCGTTCGTCATAATCACACCAAAGCCTTGGAGCAAGATTCTGCACAGTCTGCTGTCGTTGCTGCTGCTCAAGCAAACGTGACTCAGGCAAGGGAGCAAAGTGACAAGACGCTATCAGAGTTAAATCTGCAATTGGCCAGTTCAGGCTTTGGCGATAAACAGGCACTAACACAGGCGCTAATCTCATCTGAAGCACTGAGTGAAATAGCCAATGAGATAGCCCAATATCAGCAAGATTGTACTGCTAACCAAACGACATTGACTCAACTGAATGAGAAGTTATCAGGGCAGCATAAGCCTGTTCTTCTCGAGCTTGAGACTCGTCTTGAGAGTATTCAAACTGAGCAACAAACGGCTGAAAGTGTGTGGCAACATTTGCAAAGCCGTGTAACGCAGTTAACTCAAACTCAAAAGCAGCTTAAAGAGGCGGATGCCAAAGCCAAGCAGCTTGAGGATGAGTATGCCGTGGTGGGGACTCTATCCGAGGTCGCCAACGGCCAAACCGGAAATAAAATTAGCTTACAGCGCTTTGTGCTAAGTGTACTGCTTGATGACGTGTTGCTTGAGGCGAGTCACCGTCTGCAACTGATGAGTAAAGGTCGATACCGTTTACTTCGTAAAGAGGATCGAGCCAAGGGCAATAAGGCGTCGGGACTGGAGTTAGAAGTTGAAGATGCTTACACCTCTAAGGTGCGCCCTGTAGCAACGCTCAGTGGTGGTGAGAGCTTTATGGCGGCGCTTTCTATGGCGCTAGGTTTATCTGATGTGGTGCAGGCTTATGCGGGCGGTATTAAGCTCGATACCCTGTTTATTGATGAGGGCTTTGGTAGCCTAGATCAAGACTCATTGGATTTAGCGGTTAGAACCTTGATGGATCTACAATCATCGGGTCGCATGATTGGGGTGATCTCCCATGTCTCAGAGATGAAAGAGCAGATAGGTACTCGACTCGATATCAATAAGAGTGCAATCGGTAGTGAAGTGAGTATCGTCCTGCCATAACAGCTTATCGCAACCGCTAATATTCGCATTAGAGTGGTTGCTATAACTGCCTTAGTTCCTGTTAAAGTTGATGATTTATCATGCAGCTTTAACAGGGGGATGACTCTACTCGTTTCGAGTAATATCGTCCAAGTCAGTAATTTGTGCAGCAGATCGGTTTGTAAATTGAATTATTTTTGATATAACTTGGCATCAAACCTCGATTTGACGGGGTTTTTCGGTCAAATAGATAATCATAATAATGAAAGTTGAGGCATAGGTTGCGCGCAGGTAAATTTTCTTTTTCAAATATGTCTAAAAACCGTTTTGCGGGACTGCCATCTTTTCATCGGAAAGTGCTTTTAGGCTCAGTACTCATCGTCGGTGCTGCTATTTTGTTTCCTAGTAATCAAGAGCTACTACCGCAAAGGGTCCCCGTTCAGCTCGATATTGACTCAATTTTATCTCAAAACGTCACTATTCCCAGTGTTGAACTGTTAGAGCCAAAGCCTGCATTTCAAAAAGTAATCGTAAAAGGGGATACCTTAAGCGGCTTGTTTGAGCAAGGTGGCGTCGATCAGCAGACCATGCACCGTGTATTAGAGGCAGACTTAAACGTCTTGGCATTAGACACCTTAAAGCCAGGCAATAAGATCCAGTTTTGGCTGAATGACGCAGGTGAGCTGCAAAAGTTAACGCTTTACTTTAATGCCGCCAGACAGGTGATATTCACTCGCTTCGATGATGGCGCTTTTAATGTCGATGAAGTGAATATCGAAGGCATTTGGCGCGACCGTGCTATCTCAGGTCAAATTCATGGATCATTTTATGTCTCGGCCAAGAAGATGGGTCTTAATGCGGCAGAGATCCAGCGAGTTGAGTCCTTGTTGAAAGAGAAGCTCAACTTCGCCCGTGATCTTCGCGCCGGAGATAAGTTTTCGGTTTTGATGAACGATCAGTTTATCGATGGTGAAGCCACAGGTAACAGTCAAGTTCTTGGGGTGACCATAGATAGGGGCTCGAGTAGCATCAATGCGTATCAACATACAGATGGTAACTTTTATGATGAAAAAGGGCAGAGCTTGGCTCGTGCTTTCCAGCGGATCCCTTTAACCAAGAATTATCGTATAAGCTCTCGATTTAATCCTAATCGTCACCATCCCGTCACGGGCAGAAATTCCCCCCATAATGGGACAGATTTCGCGCTACCGATTGGGACGAAAATTGTCGCACCCGGTGACGGTATCGTCTCTTTGGTTACCGATCATCGATTTGCAGGTAAGTACATCGTAATTGACCACGGCAGTAAGTACCGCACTCGTTATTTACACCTATCAAAAGCCTTAGTACATAAAGGCCAGCGCGTATCTCGTGGTCAAGTGATTGCCCTATCAGGTAACACCGGACGTGTAACGGGGCCGCATTTGCATTATGAATTTCATATCAATGGTCGCCCAGTGGATTCGATGAAAGCCAAAATCCCCATGGCGAGTAAACTATCTTCTAAAGAGATGAGCGAATTTAGTCAGATAGTCAAAGTCAGAAAGATGATGATGGGCATTGCTTAAGCGCAATTTGAGACAAATGAAGCTCAATAAAGTGTGTCTCGCCCTGAAATAGATAAAAAGCCATCGAATGATGGCTTTTTTTAACCCAGAGCTAAAGAATTTTTGGATAAAACTGCTTACCACAGAGGCCACGAAGAAAGGCAACCGCTAAAGCCGTTGGAGTCCATTACCTCTATCTTGGTGTTCTTCTTGAAAGCGCGGCGCTTCGTGGTGCAGAGATATCCATTTTTATCGTAGTTATTTAAGCTTGAGCTTAGGTAAAATTGCTGTGCTGTTTTACACAATATTTGTTTACAACCACGGATTGAAAAGCACCGAATACACTTGAAGTCGCCCAGTATAAACCCAAGGCTGAAGGTGCTGTAAGCAAAACTGCAATACTTACCAATGCTGGGATAAGCAAAAATATAGCACTTGCTTGCTCCGCACTGCCAGGCATCATAAGCATAGATAAATAGGTTAACACTCCTACAAGCACTGCTAATGCAATATCAGGCTTTGCGATATTGGAAATCCATGCGAATTTACTGTTAAAAATAGCCATTTGAAGTAGCTGAAACATCCCAAATCCGAATATCGCTTGGCTGGAAACATTCGCTACAAGGGTTTTGCTAACAAATTTTATATCGTGCTTTCGATATAGCGCCATTGTTTGTTTAGCCATTTCGTCTGGCTTGTCTTTATAAACCGACTTTAGCTTATCTAACTCAGGCTTTATCGCCGCCACCTTGGTTTTATTTGTATAGCTGTTTATCATTGCCAAGAAACTGATAGGGCTGAAAAGTAAACGCACTAGAAGCGTAAGCAGAATGATTGCAGCACCTTGGCTTACACCTACCTCCGATGTTAGTAAGCTAATGGCCTGTACTAGCAAGTCTGTAAAACTTATCCAAAGTTCCATAATTTATCTCTATCCCTAGTTGACTGTAATTTATACTAGAAGCTTGGGACATATTATATCAATGGTGTTGCGACATATTATGTCGAGAGTTTTATGAACGCTCTTTGCATCGAAAACCGTACGGTTTAATTTTAGATATAGCAAAGACTGCCATTGTAGGCGAGCGTCTTGCAACGATATAAGCACGAATATGATCGTAAGCAAGGTTGAAGAAAAACGCGTAGATGGTGATAAAAATAGTGACACCAATATCCATCGCGAATGCTTCTAAAATGCTGATATTGAGTATGTAAGCCATTACAGGAACCGTGGCAAATAACAAGCCCGCTTCAAATAATAATACTTGTACAATGCGTATTTTAAGTGACCTGTTCTCTTTTTGACCCGGTACGAATTTATCAAATACCCAGTTAAAAATGACATTCCATATCATCGCGATAGTCGCAATGACTATCATGGTTCCTGATAGGTTGCTAACATTGTGATCGGTAAAAATCGCTAAACCAATGACGGACAGCGATACAGCTAACACTTCAAATGTAATTGCGTGAAATAGACGCTCTAATCGCCCCATAACTCTCTCAATTAAATAATGTCTGAAATTTAATAGACGGAGATTATGCAGATTCTTAAAAAGGAAGAAAGTTAACTGATATCACACTTCGTGATACCTTGAGTGAGCTTTTTATCCATGGATGCCAATGATGTATAGTTTCGAGCAACTTAAAATTTTTGTCACTGTGTGTGAATGTGGATCATTTTCTGCCGCTGCACGTAAACTCAAGCGTGCTCAATCTGGCGTGAGTCAATCAGTGGCAAATTTAGAGGTAGCGATTAACCAAGAACTGTTTTTGCGAGATAAAAATATTCCCCGCTTAACGAGTAATGGTCAGGCTTTATTGCCTATCGCAAAGTCGATTTTAAACCAACAACAATATTTTGATCAAAAGGTCGAATCGCTAGATAACTCCATTGAAAATGAATTGGTTATCGCAATTGATGAATGCTTGGTTTCGCAAAGTATATTGAAAGTTCTTTCTATGATGGCAGAGCAATTTCCTACCACTCATTTTGAGGTGATTACCGCCTCGACCTATGATATTGAAGAGTTGGTTCGCTCCAGCAAAGCGCATGTTGGGATCATTTTTTCCGATGGAGAGTTAAAAGAAGATATGGACTTTTTTACTCTTGGTCAAACACGTTTTTTATACGTTACGTCACCGACTCACCCTCTGGCCAATCTCACCGTTGTGCGAGATTCAGACTTAAAAATGCATCGCCAAATTGTGCATCGCAATGCGACGCAAAAAGAATTGTGGTTTAGCTATGGCATCAGTTCTAAATTTTGGTACGCCAATAGACACGATATGTTGGCTAAATTAGCAAGCCAAGGAACGGGCTGGGCACTTATTCCAGATGAAATGGCAGTGCCATTCATCGCACAAGGGGAGTTAGTTCATCTACCTGTAGCGCATGAAATAGATGGTTGGCTGACCACAAACGGTTGTTTAGTATCACGCTGCCATTCATCGGGCCCTGTGTTGGAGCGTTTACTTGAGGCATTGAAATTCACTTAATTCAGTATGAAAAAGTGCTGGGGCAGTTTAATAATGACTCCTTGGCTGACATTATTAAAGGGGCATTTCCGGGATAGGCACCAAATCGATGTAGCCCTAGAGAAGGCGCCAATTATCCGGTGTCGATAAGGCTGCGGGCTTCGGTTTTAGGGTGAGGTATCTCAAAGAGATACTCTTCGAACGAGAGGCAGGATGCCGAACTGGCCTTTAAACATGGATGTTGTTTGTCATCGCAGAGCATATAGGGATTGTACTTGCAGCGAATCGCAGTAGTGTCTGCACATACGGTCGTTCCTTCACATCTGACCCATAGGGAACTGGGGAATGTCATTATGATGTAAGGAACATTATTGACTATGTGATCACGACATTCGGACATCCTGTCCAGCACCCGCTGCAGGCGATTGATAATGATGAAGCGACAATCCAGATCAGGCTACTTGATAACTCTAAGCCAAAAATGAATGTAATTAGCCTTCATTCAAAGGGCATATCTAAGCTTGTTTTCGCTGCTCGCTTTTCATCGCACATAAACAGGCTTTACCACGAAGTGCAGGGCAGCTTTTACAGGGCTTACTCTTATGGGGTCGATACAAGTTTACTTGAGCAAGGGAAGAGGGATTGACACTGCGCTGCGTAAATATTGGCATACTAACAATGGCATCATTTGCGGGAGTAAGCTTAGTGTAAGCGCTGGATAAGGTAATTTGTGCATCTAAACGCTTAAGCTTAAGTTGGCGTTTGATAACTTTTAAGCGATATTTAGCCAACTTTGCTGCGCGCTTTTTCAGCGAGATCTCGCTATCACTGAGCTGAATGTAATAACTGATTTTTTGCTGATATTTAGTCAGCTTACGGCGACATTTCTGCTGCTTGTTAATTAAATCATCACTCATCACTCTTTACCCGTAACTGGTCAGCCAAAAGATCCGCGAATGTCTATATGCTCAATGGCTTAGAGTGTAATCTAAAATGATTTAAATGAAAATCATTATCGTTCATGTTTTATTGGTGGTAATGATGATAGTGGCGAGAAAGGATGAAGCGTTTATATTTACCTGTAATTTCTTAGCACTGAATTTGCAATCATTTTAAATATAGGGATTTTTCTCGGCATCGATCAAGGTAAGCAACAGTCTTAGCTCAAACTCCAGTTGATGGTAGTCACCGTCCATATGGCAGCAAAGCTGATAAAAGGCTTTGTTATGATCTTTCTCTTTTAAATGGGCGAGCTCGTGCACCACAACCATTCTCAGTAACCCTTCAGGCACCTTTTTAAGACGCGAAGAGATGCGGATCTCATTCTTCGCTTTAATTTTTGCCCCTTGCTTACGGGCAACATAAGAGTGTAAACCTAGCGCTTGATGGCTTAAGGATATCTTGTCATCGAAGATCACCTTAGACAGTGGTTGAGATTTACGCAGGTACTGGTTCTTAATTGTGATGGTGTAGTCGTACAGGGCTTTGTCTGTGCGAATGGTATGGATCTCTGGGTGGCGTTTGAGTAAGAACTGCCCAAGCTTATCTTGTTCTAATAGACTTTGAACTTGTTCTTGAATTTCGCTTGAGTAGCCCGCGAGGTAGGTGAGTGTTTGCATGCAATTGTTATATCTTAGGATGTAAAAAATAAAATCTATTTGAAGATATAAAAAGGGCGCCCTGAGTGCGCCCATTATTATCTATTTTGATAGTTCGTAAGCTTACGCTTCGTCAGTCTTGTAGATGGTCATGTTATGGAAGGCGTAAGCCGCTTCAAATGCGTTCTTTTGGAAGCGCTTAAGCTCTAGACCTTCGAAATCAACCTGAGGTGGATTACGCTTTAGCTGTTCTTTGATAGCCACAGGTGACACGATAGATACAGCAACAGGTAAGATTTGAATCAAGGCTTCTAATTTAAAGCTAGTCACGCTACCCGCGCCTTTGCCTTTCTGCTCACGCTGGATAATCACGATCTCATCCACGCGGTAGTCTTCAATCAGCTTGCCAAAAGCAAAGTGAAAATCACGCATGGTTTCGGTGCTTTCAGAGTTTGAAATCGCGAACGACTTTTGACGGCAATCCGGCACGTTATAGGTTTCGCCTTCATAACTTAATAAACTGATGATGGCTTCGCCACCTTTTAACTCTACGCCACAAACTCTCATGATAAACCTTAATAAAACAATATTGCGTGTATTGTAGCGTTATTTCCCGAAACGGTCAGCGTTTTAATGTGCTTTCTGGTGCTATTCAAATAACTTTTTTGTCTCTTTTGTTTTGAGTTGTGGTGAAAGAGGGCAGGATGAGATGCCTGCTTGCTCTGTGAACACAATTTTACCGTGAAGAAGGTAAGTTAAGAGGGGAATGACTGAAATAAAAAAACCGCAGAGATGATTAATCAATGCGGCTTTCATTTAACTCGAGAATATCGCAATACTCTGAGTCGAATACGTTTAGTCTTCAGGTGTATCTTGTAGCTTAGACTTAGGCTTTCTAAGCATAGGTGCGTCACCAACATCGACGCCTGTCGCAAAGCGCTTGTCGCGATTAGCGGCAGCTTTTGCAGATGATTTCTTCTTGGCTGTGGCTGCTTTCTTTTTCGCTGCTGCCGCAGGTTTTGCTTTACGCTTATCTGCCGCTTTAGGTTTTAAGCCTGTGAACTTGCCTTTAAGCCCTTCAAGCTCACTAAAGCCGAATGTCTTGTTCAAGAAGGTTTGTACTTGGGTGAAGTTAACCCAGTCTTTTGGGCCAACAATCGAGATGGCATCGCCTTTTGCACCCGCACGGCCAGTACGGCCAATACGGTGTACATACTCTTCAGCAAACTTAGGCATGTCAAAGTTGATGACTAGCGATACATTTAATAGATCCAGTCCACGGGATGCAACGTCTGTCGTCACTAGAATTTGCTGCAAACCACGGCTAAATTCATCCATGATCTGGTTACGAGCCGTTTGCTTTAACTCGCCACTGAGTGACGCAGTTTTAAAGCCATCATCGGCCAACTTTTTAGCCAAGCGATCGGTATCTTGTCTTGTGGCGGTAAAGATGATGATCTGCTTCTGCTGCTCTTCTTTTAGAATGCGCGTCAAAATCGCTTCTTTATGATCTAAGTGATCGCATAAGAAGATGCGCTGGGTAATATCTTTGTGCTCTAAGTTACCTGCACCAATAGCGACATGCTCAGGATTTTTCAGTAACTCTGCGGCAATATCATTTACATCACCGTGATCTAAGGTTGCTGAAAACATCAATGTTTGGCGACGCTTATGGTCGGCAGCATTGTTAATCTGTTTTAGCTGCTCGGCAAAACCAAGATCTAGCATACGGTCAGCTTCGTCTAAAATAAGCAGCTCAAGACCGTTTAGGTGTAGGTGATGTTGTTTGAGATGGTCAGCTAAGCGGCCAGGTGTCGCCACGACAAAGTGTGGATCACGGGCTAACGCTTTTGCTTGATCATTAAAGTTTTCGCCACCTAGGATTTTTATCGCTTTAAACTGAGTATTTGCGACTAATAAACGCAGCTGACTGTACACTTGAGTGGCAAGCTCACGCGTTGGTAATAAGATCACCACGCGAGGATCACGCTTACTCAATGCTTTACACGAAATCAGTCTCTGCATCGCCGGCAATAAAAAGGCCAATGTCTTACCTGAACCCGTTTTAGATGAGGCCATCAGATCTTTGCCTGCAAGGGCGACTGGAATTGCTTCCTGCTGGATCTCAGTTGGGGTGTCAATGCCCATATGCTTGAGACTCTGTAATAGGCGTTGATCCAGTGAGAAATCGGTAAATTGCAAAGGTGTACTCCATAAATGATACGACCGCGTATTATAACCTACAGATTTAGCAATGCGCTACGAATACCCATCAACTTTGTTCTTCAAACGCAGAGATTTCTGCTAAAATGGCTAGCTTTCTAGTGATAACCTTTGTCTAGTGTTGTTTATGTGCCACAAACTCAGCAGGCAATACGAAGGGTTTTATCCACTCAAAATTGATTAAGTGCTTATTTAGCTTGGCATTATTCTGTTTACGTTGAGTATAGTTTAAAAGTTTAAAAGTTTAAAAGTTTGAACGTTGGCACTTTAGCATTGAGTGTTGAAGAGTTTATTTTCAAGCTGACCTATGGAGTCATTTTAACGTGTCTAAAAATAAACAATCTGTACGAATAGGTTTAGCCTTAGGTAGTGGAGCTGCAAAAGGTTGGGCGCATATTGGTGTATTAAATGGCCTAGCTAAAATGGGGATCTATCCCGATAAAATTGCAGGTTGTTCAATTGGTGCGTTAGTCGGTGCGGCTTACGCCAATGATCACTTAGAAGAGCTTGAGAGTTGGGTGCGCAGTTTTAGTAGCTGGGATGTGCTTGGGTTGATGGATCTTAGCTGGGGTAAAGGCGGACTTATCGGTGGTGAGCGAGTATTTGATGTACTGCAGCAGCGTATTGGTGATCTGCAGATTGAAGAGCTGAAAAAGCCATTTGCTGCAGTTGCAACTGACCTCTACTCAGGTCAAGAGATTTGGTTTAAGGAAGGGGATTTACGCCACGCTGTACGGGCATCTTGCTCTATGCCGGGGATTTTGCCGCCCGTTAAGGTAGGGGAACGTTGGTTGGTTGATGGTGCAGTCGTTAACCCTGTCCCCGTTTCGGTTAGCCGCGCTATGGGTGTAGACCTCGTTATTGCGGTCGATCTGCATGGGCTTCGTCGTGGCCGTATGCAAGTTTTACCAGTGAATATGAAAAGTAACAAGCCAACAGTCGAAGAAGCGCATGAGGCTGAGAAGCATAAAGATAAAGGCTTTACCGATCTGTTAGCTCGGGGTCGGGGTTACATTACGGGTTTAACCGATAAGTTTTCTCTTGGTGGTAAGAGCAATGCACCGCATAACCCTAATCCGGGGATGCTGGCGGTCATGCATCAATCGATGGAAATTTTGGAAGGGCGCCATAAGCGAGCGCGTTTGATGGGCGATCCGCCAGATATCTGTATCGTGCCAGATATCGGAAATATTGGCACTATGGAGTTTCATCGCGCCGAAGAAGCGATTGCAGCGGGTGAAGCTGCGGTTGAAAAAGTGGCGCACTTGATTGAAGCTGCTTTGATACAGCATAAAGCCTAAACAGTTTTGCTTGGTTTTTGAGTGAAAAAGGCGCTAATAGCGCCTTTTTTGTGTTCATTTATCTGATTTTATATATGGCTAAATACCGTATTTTATTGTTCATTGAACAGAAAGATCCTTTTAAGCAACTTTAGTCAGTATCTTGCTAGATAAGGCTGGTTTGATCGCAGAACAAATTGAATCGTTTAGGACGTTTTGCTTGCCGCTAATTCAAAAGTTGGCGTAAAAATAATCAATTGATTTTCAAGTTGATAAGTCGGCACGTTAAATGCTTTAACGAGCTTATACTCATTTAACGCCGGCTTTTTGACGATGAACCTACTTAGCAGTATCAATAACGCAGTAAATAGTAATACCCTATCTGACGCTTATGGCGTTAATAGTGGCCAGTCAAATGTTGCCAATGCCGAAAATGTTGCTACACAGAGTAATAAGTCGACTCCAGCGGCCACCACAGAGCTGACAAAGAGTGACAATACTTTGGTGTTGTCGGGACGTGCAGAGAGAGCTCAGAAAATTGAAGCGATGGCTAATGACTTCTTTAAAGGAGGCACATTCACCTCTGCGCAATTACCTGCACTTATTCAGCGACTGTATCAAGATGGCATTTTATCTGAAGGACAATTGAACCGTTTGTCTAATAGTGGCTTTGAAATTCCGCCAGTCAATGAGCAATCACTAGCTGACTTTATCGATGAGCAACGTGCTGGCTTGAGCGATAGTGATGAGGACAAAAAGCTGGCTGCGATGTTAGATGATGCAAAGTGGGTCATGGGAGCGATGGATTTCTCTCAGTCACCATTAGTTGCACAAAAAGCCAACCGTGTTTCAAGCCAGATCACCGAGCTATTAAATTCAGAAAAACCATTGAGTGAAACCCAAGTCAATCAGTACAAAGGGCTTAAATCTTTGATGCAGCTCACTTCTATGACGGGCGAGCATCAGCAAGAAAAAGGCCAGCTCAATAGCTACCTAGCCCTAGCTAAAAGGCATTAAGTTTTTATCCACAATTTATACCTGAATTATCCTGTTACTAGCCCGCTTCATGGTCTCCGTCAAGGCCATTATTTTAGATAAGCGAGTTTATAGACAGAACTGTTTTCTTATTGTCTTCCTCTTTTAAAAGTATGATCTGGATCAATGTATCTGTCCTTATTTTATAGCTTAATGCGCCACATATTGTGATGTATTGAAAAGATGGCACTATATATAGTGTTACTTTGATTAGCGAGCTGAAGAGGATTTATACAATGCCAGTGGTTATTAAACGGGATGGTTACCGTACGCCTTTTGACGAAACAAGGATTAAAGATGCCGTGATAGCAGCTGCTAACTCGGCCGGTATTGAATGCGCTGAATATGCACAACAAGTTGCAGAAAAAGTAAGACAAACTGTATCTGAATTAGAGGAAGTGAATATTCACGACCTACAAGATTCAGTTGAAAACTTGCTGATGGAAGGCCCACATAAATCTTTGGCGCGTGTTTATATTGAATACCGTCATGACCGTGATATTAAGCGCGAAGTCAGCAGTCGCCTAAATAAAGAGATCCGTGGTCTGGTCGAGCAAAGCAACGCCGCTTTGCTAAACGAGAACGCCAACAAAGACTCTAAAGTGATCCCGACTCAGCGCGACTTATTAGCGGGCATCGTGGCTAAGCACTACGCTAAGTGCCACATTTTGCCAAAAGACGTAGTTGCCGCACATGAGTCTGGTGAGATCCATTATCACGACTTGGATTACGCACCATTCTTCCCGATGTTTAACTGTATGCTAATCGACTTAAGCGGCATGTTAACTCAGGGCTTTAAGATGGGTAACGCTGAGATTGAAACACCTAAATCAATTTCTACTGCAACGGCTGTTACCGCGCAGATCATCGCTCAAGTGGCGAGCCACATCTATGGCGGCACCACCATCAACCGTATCGACGAAGTACTCGCGCCGTTTGTTGCTAAGAGTTATGACAAGCATTACCAAGTGGCACTGACTTGGGGCATTACCGATGCTAAAGCGTTTGCGACTGCGCAAACAGAAAAAGAGTGTCACGATGCATTCCAATCGCTAGAGTACGAAGTGAACACTCTGCATACCGCTAATGGTCAAACGCCATTTGTAACCTTTGGTTTTGGTTTAGGTACCTCTTGGGAATCACGTCTAATTCAACAGTCAATGATGAAGGTGCGTATTGCCGGTCTGGGTAAGAACCGTAAAACTGCGGTATTCCCTAAGCTGGTATTTGCTATTCGTGATGGCATCAACCACAAGACGGGGGATTGTAACTACGATATTAAGCAGTTGGCACTTAAGTGTGCTTCGACTCGTATGTATCCAGATATCCTTAACTATGAACAAGTAGAAAGAGTCACAGGCTCATTCAAGACGCCTATGGGTTGCCGTAGTTTCCTAGGAACGTTTGAGCAAGATGGTGAGCTAGTTCATGAAGGTCGTAACAACTTAGGTGTTGTGAGCCTTAACTTGCCTCGTATCGCATTAGAAGCTAACGGTGATGAAGCTGAGTTTTACCGCATTTTAGATCAGCGTCTACTTATCGCTCGTAAGGGCTTAGATACACGTATCGCGCGCCTAGAAGGTGTTAAAGCTCGCGTAGCCCCAATCCTGTATATGGAAGGTGCTTGTGGTGTGCGTTTGCGCGCCGATGATGATATTTCAGAGATCTTTAAGAATGGCCGCGCATCGATCTCTTTAGGTTATATCGGATTGCACGAAACCATTAATGCACTTTATGGCACTGAGGAGCATGTTTACGACAGTGAACTGCTGCGTGAAAAAGCTATCGAAGTGATTAAGTACATGAAGCAAGCGACTGAAGACTGGAAGAAAGAGTCTGGTTATGCCTTTAGCTTGTACAGCACGCCAAGTGAGAACTTGTGTAGCCGTTTCTGTGCGCTAGACACTAAAGTGTTTGGTGTTGTGGAAGGCGTGACCGCTAAGGGTTACTACACAAACAGCTTCCATTTGGATGTTGAAAAGCAGGTTAACCCTTACGACAAGATTGACTTTGAGCTGCCATACCCAGAGCTAGCGAATGGTGGTTTCATCTGTTACGGCGAGTTCCCTAACATGCAAAATAACGTGGAAGCGTTAGAGGATGTGTGGGATTACAGCTACAGCAGAGTGCCTTATTATGGTACTAACACTCCAATCGATGAGTGCTATGACTGTGGCTATACTGGTGAGTTTAGCTGTACCAGTAAAGGCTTTACCTGTCCAAAATGTGGCAACCATGAGCCAAGCCGTGTATCAGTGACTCGTCGCGTATGCGGTTACTTAGGTAGCCCAGATGCTAGACCATTTAACTATGGTAAGCAGGAAGAAGTTAAGCGTCGCGTTAAGCACTTATAAGCTGCGCTCGCTCTCTAAATAATAAAGGTGCTGTTATCAGCACCTTTTTTATCTCTTTAGCTGGAATAAGTTTATTATGAATTATCATCAATACTATCAAACAGATGTGATTAATGGGCCGGGGACTCGCGCAACCCTGTTTGTCTCTGGCTGCGAGCATCAGTGCCGCGGTTGTTACAATCAGTCGACTTGGAATCCCTGTTCAGGTCATCTATTTGATGAGCAGATGCAGCAGCGCATTATTGATGATCTAAATGATGACAGAATTAAAAGGCGGGGGTTATCGCTGTCTGGTGGTGATCCGTTATTCCCAGCTAATTTGGAGGCGATATTATCACTTGTTAAACAGGTGAGAGCGCACTGCCCTGGTAAAGATATCTGGTTGTGGACGGGTTATACTCTCGCGAGTTTGAGCCCTGAACAACAAGAGATCGTCGACTTAGTCAATGTCGTGGTCGATGGTAAGTTTGAGCAATCTCTCGCCGATCCTAGCCTAGTCTTTAGGGGCAGCAGTAATCAAGAAATCCACTATCTCAGATAAGCTTGCTATAAACCTAGGCAAAATGGTCTTGTATGCTGTTATAATGAGACAATAATGACAAAACAGCGTCAGTTAACTGAGGCTGTTTTTGTTTCTAAACGTGTTATTTAGATTTGAATTTAAGGTTTGTAAATGAATTTAAAGCAGGAGCTGCAAACGCTCAACGATAAGTTAGACAGATTTCGTCGTAAGCTAGCAGCCGCTGAAAAGCGTGGTGATCCGACTGTTATTATGCAGTTTAAGCAGGAGATTGCGGCTTTAACGAAACGTATTAGTAGCGTTAAAGGTCAACAAACACGTGAGCTGAGTAAGCAAGGTAGCACTGTTACTGGCTTAAAGTTTAGCCGAGTGTTAACTAAAGCCGAACAGGCTGACATGGGTAAATTGAAGAAGTCAGTAAAGGGCTTGGTCGTTGTACATCCAATGACAGCATTAGGTCGTGAAATGGGCATTAAGCAAGTGACAGGCTTTGCACCAAAAGAGTTTTAACTACTTTTAGTTATTCATTTAGTGAGCCGCTTCAAGGTTATCTTTAAGCACTGGGCTTATGCTGACTCCAGTTTAGTCTATGGCGAATGAGATCCCACTTTAAGCCATAGACTGATTGAATCATTGAGCTAGCAAGAGTATCGTCTCAAGCATTTATTTTCTTTATCAGGACGTTTGCAGTCTCATGGAATGAGAGTTGTCGTTAAGGTTTTTTCATGTCGATTAAATATATCGCGTCTTCAAAATTACCTACCCCTTGGGGTGTTTTCGAAATGCATGGCTTTGAAGATAGCGAGACAGGTAAAGAGCATGTAGCGCTTACCTTTGGTACATTTTCCCCAGATGCTCCTATCCTTGGGCGTATTCATTCAGAATGTTTAACTGGTGACGCGCTATTTAGCTTACGTTGCGACTGTGGCTTCCAGTTACAAACGGCGATGCAGAATATTGCCGAAGAGGGACAAGGCTTTATTCTCTATTTGCGCCAAGAGGGTCGTGGTATCGGGTTGCTTAATAAAATCCGTGCTTATGAGCTGCAAGATCAAGGTGCCAATACTGTTGAGGCTAACGAGCGTTTAGGCTTTGAAGCCGATATGCGCAAATATGACATGATCATCCCTATGATGGAGAAGATCGGTGTGTCTAAAGTGCGCTTAATGACCAATAACCCTCGTAAAGTGAAAGCGATGCAAAGTTTTGGCTTAGAAGTTGTTGAGCGAGTGCCGCTGCAAGTGGGGAAAAATCGCTATAACGAAGGCTATCTTAAGACCAAATCTACTCAGCTGGGACATATGATGTCTGAGCATCACTTCACCGATGTCGACAAAGACTGATCCAAGTGGGGAAAGCCTTAATATTTTTGGCTTTTCTTCCGCTATACCGTTATATTCGGGTTATCTATTAGAGTTTAATTAAGTTTAAAGTCGATTTATGACCCGTTTACGAGTCCTTTCTGTTTTTCTGCTATTTATTGGTTTACCTGCAAGTGCGGAAACCGATTACAGTCACTATGCTTTCTCGAACTATTTAGGCAGCGGTATCTACCGTACAGCAGGCCAAAATGCGACGGTCGTTAATATCCCACTAAGTTTTGATTTACAGCGCTCTGAAGAGGAGTCTTTGGTATTGAGAACTCCTGTATCTATGGGATTTTTTAATTTTACCTGGAGCGACTTGCCAGATGGTGAATTCCCCTCGAGTGTGGGCACTCTAAGCGTTACCCCTGGACTCGAGTACAGAGTAAAAACCGCCGATAACCATGAGTTTCAAACCTACGCAGATCTCGGTTTTGGCACAAATTTTACCAATGGGAATGACGTTATTATCTATTCAGCGGGCATGTCTAGCCTGCTTAGTTTTGATTTTGGTGATAGTGAACCTCTATGGGTAAACCGGATCTTTTTTGCTGGCTATAATACCCTAGATGACGAAGTGAGTGAGACATACTCAGCGGTACAATCAGGTATTGATATAGGTACTAACTATTTCTTCCAGATGGGGGGAGTCGAAGTTGAACCCCGCTTCTTCGTTGCTGGCTATTGGTATTTTGACCGATTAAAGTTCACTACACCATTTGAAGAAGATGTGCTGGTGGCGAGTAGTTTAGAGGTGG
This sequence comes from Shewanella schlegeliana, assembly GCF_016765635.1. GTDB lineage: Bacteria > Pseudomonadota > Gammaproteobacteria > Enterobacterales > Shewanellaceae > Shewanella > Shewanella schlegeliana. The sequence continues at coordinate 176,986 of NZ_JAESVD010000004.1, read as the reverse complement.
GTCTAACCTTGGCGTTCTCCAAGCCAATTGGCTGGGACTTAATTAATATTGAACGTTTTGGTTTAAGTTACCGAGGGGGCGACGGGGTTGAGGTGTGGCGTTTAATTTTTGAGTTCCCAATCTAGGCAGACTAGGAAAAGGCTTACATTCGGGGCTTGAATTCGAATATATTGGCTCAATAAGAATCAAGCCAATACATTGAGTTATCGAGGTTTATTAGGTTATTTACCCCAAATCTTAGCATTGACCTCGGGTAACGGCTCTTTAGATTTTTGCGGTTTAGCGGCACGGTTTTCACCGTCATAATCTTTTGGGGCAGGCAGTGGCAGTTTATTCATTTTTAAATAAAGATATTCCACTTTATCTCTTGCCCATTGAGTTTTACGCAGAAACTTTAAACTCGACTTAATACTTGGGTCATGATTAAAGCAGCGAATATCGATACGTCTACCTAATTCTTCCCAACCGTAATGATCGACAAGATCCGTTAATAAGTCTTCGAGCTTAATGCCGTGGAGTGGGTTGTTTACTTGAGTCATAGTCTTGTTGCAATCGTCTTGTTGGAACTTAGCTGAATGGGTTAATTATATCAGCTTATTAATAACAGGTCTTGAGCTTAATATTGCAAAAAAAGAGAGCCATAAGGCTCTCTATTATCAACAGTTTTTTTACTGGAAGCTTAGCTCCCATGAGTTTATGGTGCCAACATCTCGACGAGCACTGTCTATTGCTTTAAGTTTCCAGTCACCAGCTGAATCCGCTCCCGACATATCGACAGTGTATGTTTTAACGATATCGTTAGCACTGCCGCCACTATTGTCGTGTAACACCGAGATTTGCCCCGACGGGCTATGAAGCTCAACTTGTAGGTCGCCAATATAGGTATGGCTGATGTTGACCGCAACAGAAACTATGCCTGAGTCACCAGTGCGAGCCGCTGAGATTATACTCTCTACACCAATGCTGCTGTTGTCTGGAATGCTATAGCTAGTGTTATTTGTGTAAGTTGCAGCTCCTCCAGTGCCTCCACCGCCAGTAGATTCACTATAGTTTGCGATTAGGTTTACGCCATCAAAAGCACTATAACCCTGAAGCATGACATAATAAGTGCCCGATTGAATATTCGTGATAGGGCATGACTCGTTGTTACCTCCCTTCCAAGGGCGGCAGTCATAACTATCAGTTGTTGGTGCAGCGCCATACTGAACATAGAGATCTGCATCTCCGCTTCCGCCACTCATGCTGAAGCTCAGATTGGATGCTCCAGCTGGAATATCGATATAGTAATGCAGCTCATCACTCTTCGCGCCCGTAAGATTGGTTTTCATCACACCGTTAACTAGCACATTGTCGCCTGCACCGGGATCAGTTGGGCCTGTACATGACTCTTCAAGGTATGTCTTGGCTGCAGACGCATTTACTAGGCCAAATCCAGTCTTGTTATCACGACCCACCGTCTCAAGATCTTCAGCAGTCGCTTTAAGCGCCTCTCTTATCTGCTGGGCGCTACACTGTGGGTGGTGACTCCAAACGAGTGTTGCCACACCTGATACGTGCGGTGTAGCCATTGAAGTACCGTTGTAGTATTCGTAGTCTTCGTTATCGGAATTGGCAACCGTGACGCTATTACCGATTTGCTCCCTAAGAGCTAAACCCGTTGCACGGTCTACCGAGACAGACACAATAGGCGCTTCATTGTTGCTATCAACTAAGAATGGGTTCTGCAGGCCTGGAAGTGCAGTATTACTATAAACGATTGAAGCGCTAGCGCCTGCGACTTCACAGGCTTTAACCGCATCTATTTCTGGGTAGCTACTACCTTGGTTACCGACACGCTCAACTAAACACACCTTGTTGGTCATATTGCCACAATTAAATGAGCTGCCACTGACGGCACACTCTGCGAGTGTACCCGTTATGCTACCAATAATGGGCGAGCTAATATGGCTGGTTCCCGACTTTACATAACGATTATGAGGCACTACCCCGTTGTTGAAGTAGGATTGACCAGCAATGTTAATGTCAGCCAAACGGCCTTCACCACGAGTCACGGTGGATAAAATGGCTTCACCAGGGCCGGAGATTTCTACTTGATCGGTATATTGCGAGAATGCGGCATGGTCTTTATTGCTATCAACTGCTGCAACCGACATCACTGAGTCGTAAGAAGCGGGATAACTATGGGTACTGTTCCCGTCATTACCTGCAGCTGCGATTAATAGCACGTTGTTGTTTGCGTGAGCAGCAAGGGCATTTTTTTCGGTATTGCTTGAGCTTGGACCGCCTAAACTCATGGTGACGACATTGGAGCCATTATATACGCAGGTATCAACCGCTGAAACCAGTGATGAAGAGTAACCCCAGCCATCTGAGTTAAATACCTTAATCACATGGATATTAGCATTTTGGTTTGGCATAACGCCGATAACACCTTCATTGTTTGCAATGGCGGCAATGGTACCTGCAACGTGAGTACCATGAGCATTATTTGTACCAGGGTCGAACCAATTACCCGTGCCAGCGTTATTTGTGCCAGAGGCATTATTGGCATTGAGGTCGTTATGACTACGATCGTAACCGGAGTCGATAATGCAGATGGTTCTGTTGCCTGCTTGGCTATCACTTAAAGCTGTAGCGCCAACGTATGTTTGTCCCCAAGGTGTGGTTTCCGATAATAGTCGGCGTGGTACATCTTCTTCTACGTAGTCGACATCGGCGCGAAACCTAAGCTCTTGCAGTCTTTTATTATCGAGTTTTACTGAGTAGCTATTACTGCGACCGATGCGTTTCATCTCTTTGGCTGCAACACTGTTAAGCGCGCGAAAGTGTGAGAAAACTTCATTGCTTCTCGGTTGGTATTGAGCATCAGCAATACTGTTGCTCGATTGGGCGAAACCGCTGATACCATCGGCTCGTTTAAACTTGACAATATAGCGTTTGGGTAAAGGGCTTTTTTTAGTTAGTTGCGATCCATTACTTTGTAGCTGTGGAGCAAAAGATGGGGCTGCACTTACGCTCGCAGAGATGGCGAGTGTAAGAGCCGAAAGCGATAACGCAGCTCTAGTTATATTTCTTGTAGTCATTTACTGTCTTCCATGTCATTTAGAATATTTGGTTGTTTTTTGTGTTATCTGCAGAATTTTATTTATATTTCTATTATTACGACGATGGAATGTATCTGGCTGATTTTGATTTGTAAATAAAGTGTTAATCTACTGGCGGAGGAATACTGTTAAATGGGGAGATTTCTTTATATGAATGATTATTTTATTTTTTGGTTCGATTTTGTGAGTTTATGCTGGTTATTTGCGGTTTTATGCATCTTGGGGTTGCAGTGTCATAATTGAATATAATAGTCTTTATGACTAGTTTAGTGTTCGCTTAATATAAGTATATGAAATTACGATACAAACATTGTTGATAAGCTTGGTTATAACTTATGCCTAAATGGAATTAAAAAGGTTGGTTTTATCTGTTGTTTAAGGTCTGATTTTAGTCATTTTATGGTGATTTGATTCTAGATTTAGCTAGATTATCTATCTGTGGTTCTAAGGGGACTATTCTTAGATAATAAACACAGACAGCAAAACAGATAATAAAAAAGCCTAAAATAAGAATATTTTAGGCTTCTCTTGGAGCTTAAGCTCAATTAGTGCTTTTGGCTCATTAGCATTTGGTAGCCGCCACCGTTATAAACATGAGTGTAGCCTTCACTGACGAGCATCTGCTTAGCGATACCACTGCGATTGCCGCTGCGGCAATAAACAACTACCGAACGGTCTTTTGCGATCTGCTTGTTGGCAAACTTAGTGTTAATTTGCTCATAAGGAATATTGATTGCGTTTGGTAGATGTCCCTGAGCAAACTCTCCTGGTGTGCGAACATCAACCACTAAAGCACCAGCTTCAATTTTTTGCCAAGTCACTTTAGCATCTTGATCTGCGGCCGTAGCTATAGTGCTGAACATCATTAATAAAACACTTAGCCCTAATAACCAAACCATAGTTTTTGGCAGTTTATGCTGTAAATTAAAAGCGTTACTCATCAATATACCTTTATTTTTCATTATTTAATTATTATTGGCAGTGGCTAGCTGTGCTTCAGACTTAAAGCCTAACTTGCGCATAATCATTGCTGCCGGACAAAATCCAGTATAGGCGCTTTGAAATAAATTAGCTCCAACAAAAACGGTGAGCCAGATAAAATTATCATTAATCCATACAGTTAGGGCTACTGATATTAAAACCATAAAGCCTGCAAATGCCATGATGGCGCGTTCAATTGACATATTTACTCCTTGTATACTGATAGGTATAAGTGACTATGGCGGCATGTACCGCCATAGATAACATTACTGATAGCGTTTTCTCATCACCGCGTAATAAAGCACAGGGATCACCACTAGGGTTAATAGCGTGGAAATTAAGATGCCGAAGATAAGGCTTATCGCAAGCCCATTAAAAATCGGGTCATCTATGATAAATAGCGCTCCTATCATGGCGGCAAATGCGGTCAGCATGATGGGTTTGGCTCTAACCGCACCAGAATGTATGACCGCTTGCTCAAAAGGCACGCCTGCCGCAACTTCTTGGTGAATAAAGTCCACTAAGAGAATCGAGTTACGTACAATAATTCCTGCAAGGGCGATCATGCCTATCATGGAGGTTGCGGTAAATTGTGCGCCGAGTAGGGCATGGCCCGGCATCACCCCAATGACTGTCAATGGAATGGGCGCCATGATGATCAGCGGTACGCTATAGGATTTAAACTGTACGACAACCAGCAGGTAGATGGCAATCATGCCCACAGCGTAAGCGATGCCCATATCGCGGAAGGTCTCATAGGTAATTTTCCATTCACCATCCCAGAGTACCGCGACGCTATCGAGCCCGCTAGGCTGGCTGATGAAGTGCTGTTCAAAACTAAAACTAGAGCTTAAATCAGAGCCTAAATCAGACTCTAAACTTGAGTCCTGCTTATCATTGATCTGCCCAACCATGTCGAACATACCATACAGAGGGCTGTCCAAGGGACCAGCCATATCGGCAACCACCATGATCATCGGGATCATGTTTTTATGGATAATAGGGGTATCAATATTGCCTTTGTCGATCCTGACTAACTCAGAGACAGGAATGGCTTGACCACTGTTGCTACGTAACGTCAGATTCAATACTTGCTCCAGATCGACCTTGGCTCCCTCTTGAAGCTGAATTTTAATCGGCACGGGGTGTTTTTGATTCTCTTTGTGAAGATAGCTGATGTTCTTACCGCCGATAGAAGTCGAGACTAAGTCGACAATTTGGCTGTAGGGGACACCAAGCAAGCTCGCCTTGCTTCGGTCTATGATCACTTGCCACTTCGATGCCGACTCAGGTAAAAAGATATCGATATCGACCACATCTTTGGTCTCTTTAAAAAGCCCGAGTAGCTGGTTAGCTGCTTGCTCTCGAATGGCTTCACTGGGACCATAAACTTCGGCCAAAATTGGCGACCAAACAGGCGGCCCTGGCGGCACTTCAACCACTTTAATATTGGCATTGTACTTATCACCAATTGCCTGTAGTGGCGCCCTAACTGACAGTGCTATGCTGTGGCTATCGCGGTCGCGATGCTTTTTATCCACTAAGTTAACCTGAATATCACCTAGCTCTTGAGTTTGACGCAGGAAGTAGTGACGCACTAAACCATTAAAGTTCATCGGCGCACTGGTTCCGGCGTAGAGTTGGTAATTCTCCACCTCTTCCACTTGATTAAGGTAGCGACCTAACTCTTTTAGTGCTTTTTGTGTCTGCTCAACCGGCGTGCCCTCTGGCAAGTCGACCATCACTTGAAACTCAGACTTGTTATCGAAGGGCAGCATCTTCAGTACCACTAACTTTGCCATGGGCAGAGCAACGGCTCCCGCAATGAGGATAAAAATCCCTGCCGCTAGGCCAAGCCTTGCTTTACGCGCATTTTTACCTTGAACAAAGGGACCAATTAAACGGTTAAACAGCTTAAACATGAACCCTTGTGTTGGTTGCTGCTCTTTATTAACCTCACTATGTTGATGCTCCTCGTTATGAAGGGGCTGAGAGTGCTTTAGGAATTTCCGGCTTAACCAAGGAGTGATCATAAATGCCACCGCAAGAGAGATAAGCATCCCCATACTGGCATTGATCGGTATTGGACTCATATAGGGTCCCATCAAGCCAGATACAAAGGCCATAGGGAGTAGAGCTGCAATCACCGTAAAGGTGGCGAGAATTGTTGGGCCGCCCACTTCATCAACGGCGACAGGAATTAGCTCTGAGAAAGATCGCTTACCCATCGCCATATGTCGATGAATGTTCTCAACAACCACGATGGCGTCATCTACCAATATGCCGATAGAGAAAATGAGGGCAAACAGGGATATTCGGTTGAGTGTGAAGCCCCATGCCCAAGAGGCAAACAAGGTAAGCGCCAAGGTGATGATGATAGCAATACCGACTACAACAGCCTCTCTAACACCCATTGTCATTAAGACTAGAATCACCACTGCGGCGGTAGCAAACACTAGCTTTAATATCAATGTGTTGGCTTTGTCTCCTGCTGTTTCGCCATAATTGCGTGAGACGGTGACTTCGACGCCTTTAGGTATGAGCACATTTTGGACTTGGCTTACTCTATCCATGATAGCGTTGGCCACATCGACGGCATTCTTACCCGGCTGCTTACCTATAGCGATGGTCACAGCAGGATAGATCGCTTGCTTATCACCATGCCATGCGCTTTTTACTGGCAGATCGGCATTGAGGGTAATATCGGCAAAGTCCGCAAGATAGACTGGGCTACTGTGTCCGTCACTGTCTTGCTTTACAGCAACGACGAGTTGCTTTACATCTTCGATATTTTGCAAAAACTGGCCAGCTTGGACCTTTATCTCCTGATTACCTTGAACTAGCGAGCTAGGCATTGAGATATGGTTGTTATTACTGAGGCTTTGATTTATCTCATCAAATGAGACGTTAAAGTAATTCATCTTAACCGGATCGATTCTCACGTTGAGGCTAAGTTGCTGATCGCCTACTGAGTTAATCTCTCTGGTACCTGGGATTCTTTTTATTTCTGTTTCTAAGCCGTTAGCGACATGAGTTAGCATCTCTGCTGAAACCGAGCTGTCTTTCGACCATAAGGTGAGGCTCACAATCGGTACGTCGTCGATGCCGCGAGGTTTTATCAGCGGTTCACCCACGCCTGCATTGAGTGGCAGCTTATCAAGATTAGAGTAGATTTGATTGTAGAGCTTAACAATGGCGTCATTGCGAGCAATACCGACCTCAAAGACCACAATGAAGAGTGCACCATCTGGTTGTGAAAATGAGTAGAGGGTATCTATGCCTTTAATTTCAGAGATAATCTGCTCGGTTGGCAGAGTCACTAAGCTTTCTACTTCACGGGGCGTGGCGCCAGGGAAGGGGACAAATACGTCGGCAAAGGTGACATCGATTTGTGGCTCCTCTTCTTTAGGAGTAACGATGACCGCAAAAAGCCCCAGTAGTAAGCCTAGTAGCGCCAATAACGGTGTGATAGCACTGGATTGAAAGGCGCGAGCAATACGCCCCGAAATACCTAAATTATCTTGAGTTGGCATATAAAGTATCCTAATTCCTAGTTACAACTTCCAGTTATCGCACTATGGCTTGTGGCTTTGCTTAAGCATTAATAGGGCGTGATAGGCGTCCTTGGCCACCAGATCGCCATCGGACAATCCAGCTAAGATCTCAACCTTGCCATTATCATGAAGTCCAGTTCTGACTTGATTTAATACCCATTTATCATTTTGCTGAATATAGACGGCGCTTAACTCATTCATGGTGATCAGCGAGGACTCTGGCACGAATATGGCGTTGCGACTGCTGCTGATAAACTGGGCTTTGATAAGGCTTCCAGGGATCACACCCTCGACATTATCTGGCAAGTTGATGCGCACTTTATAGCTATGGCTTTTAGGATCGACAAAGGTGAACAGTGTTAATTGTTCACTGTTGATCTGCTTACCATTGGCTAAGGTTAATCTGAATTTTGGCTGCTGTTTTAGCGCGTTGACATAGCGCTGAGGTATTTGAGTTACGGCGCGCATCTGAGCTAAGGAGTAGCCGGAATACAAGGCTTGTCCCGGGCTTACCGTCTCACCCTCTTCGACGTGTCTTTGGGTAACAATGCCTGCGAAGGGGGCGCTGACTAAGGTGTAGTTAAGTGACTCTCTGGCTTGAGTGATTTTGGCTTTTGCAGCACTCACCGCCTGCTGCGCCGACTTGGCATTGGCTTCGGCTTCATCCATTTCGCCTTTAGATATGGCACCTTTTGGGAACAGTGCTTGATAGCGTGTAAGCTGCTGCTGCGCTTCTACATTGACAGCGCTGGCTTTGGCGTAATCGGCTTCAGTCGCCGCAAGTTGCGCACCTTGTTCCTTATTTGTGATCTCCAGTAGTGGTGCACCTTCGGCAACCAGATCATTGATGTCGTAGTTGAGTTTGATAATTCGCCCAGAAGTTTGCGCCGAAACAGTGGCTGCTTTCGTTGGCTCGACGACAGCGTCTAATTGCACCCAGTTCGGATAGGGTTTAAGACTTACTGAAATCGACTCAATATTTTTAGCTTCTGCCGTTGCAGACAGACTTATAAAGGGGAGAGAGCTAATGAGTAGATAGCCAAAGAAGGTATTTTTCATATTATTGTGCACCAAAATCAATTCATGAGATAATTCTAATGGATGTGGTTTTTATCTGCAACAATTATTCATTAGAAAAATGCGATGAACCGGGTTTGCCTAGAATTATAGCGATTTGATTAGTAGGGATTAAACAATAATCGAGGGTATATGATGATGGCTTACCCTATCCCCTTCATTTACGAGCGTAGAACATTGGGGTTTAGGCAATAAAAAAGCCGCATTGCTATGCGGCTTTTGTTATCGAGATACGGTTTACAATTAAGCGATTAGCTTAGAACTTGTAGTTGTATTGGATAGAGTAGTATGTTGCATTTGACGTTGTAGTCGCATGTACAGTACCTAGGTCAGAGCCAAGGAATGGCATCTGTTGGCTAACAAGATCTAACACAGAGCTATGTTCTGTTAGTTGAGTCTCTTCACCACGAACAAATGCGATACCGAAATCTAGGCTAGTATTCTTTGATAGGTTGTAAGTTGCACCCATTGTGTACCACTGACGATCTGAATCAGGAATAGAGATAGAGCTGACTTCGCCAACAACACCTTGGTCGAACATGTAACCTGCGCGCAGTGTCCACTTATCAGTTAGTGTGTATGTACCACCAACACTGAATAACCATGAGTCATCCCAAGCGTATTTCTTTAGCTGTGCTTCTGCAGGATCGGTAACAGTGATCTCATGGAAGTCGCCCCAAGTTGTCATTTGCGCTGTGTAGTGTAGTGCAAAAGTATCGGTTAGCTGATGGAAGCCAGCAACCTGGAAGATATCTGGGATTGGAATGTTGATCTCTTCGAACTCTGTACTGCCAAAATTAACAGTACCATCAGCTGTGAACTCTGGGCTGAAACGGTAGCTGACACCTAAGCGGTTATTGGCATTGATCTCGTAAACCGCGCCGACAATACCACCAAATGCGATGCCATCAGCATCAACATCAACAAGGTCGACTGGGACATAAGAGCCATCTTGGCCTAATGGTAATTCACCTGCGCGTGTAAGTGTACCTGAACCATAGATCACATCTAATCCAGCACCTACACTGAAGTGGTCATTGATACGGTAAGAAGCACTTAGGTTGAAGTTGATTGTGGTCACTTCAGTTTTGCCTAATAAGTCTACAGGTGCCGGAATTTGTGCTGTGCCACCTAAGATAGGCTTAGGCTTTGATAGATCGCTAGTATCCGTACCTGTACCGAAGTTGCTGAACATAGCCACACCGTAGGCAAACTTATCATTGACTGGGCTTACATAGTAAAAGTTAGGGATAACTTTAGCCTCAGCAGCGTCATCGACGCTACCGTAATGCAGTTCACCAAGGTTTGAGTTAACGAATACATCGCTCACTTCAACTTGAACATCAGCATAGGTTAAGCCCATTGAAAGTTGTTTTTGATCAAACAATGCCATTGCAGCTGGGTTACGTGAAAGTACCGATGCGTTGTCAGCGATTACAGCATCACCCGCAAATGCGCGACCAATACCTGTTGCTGACTGGCTGTTTAACTGGAAACCCGCAGCCATTGTTTGAGTACTTGCTAGAGCAACTGATACAGCAATAAGAGTCTTGTTGAAATTCTTCATTATTATCATCTCTATTATATTTTAGTCTTGCTTATTCGGGGCTAATTTCATGATTAGCGGCAAGATCCACTTATTAGACCAGTGCATAGTAGGGAGATGTGTGCAAGCTAACAACTCCGACCAGAATTGTTTTATTGTTAAACCTTAGTTAATTATTGGGCGCTTTTTTAGCTGGCAATTAACTGAGCAATTAAAATGGACGATAGAAAGTACGGCCAGCACAGGCTCTGGGCTGAGTGGTCGTTTGATTTCGGGTTAATGAAATGTAGCGTGGCGTGTAAAAAGCAGACGATGGCTAAAAATAAAAAAAGCGTACAAGTGTACGCTTTTTATCTGCTTATGTTCACGATTACAGCTATAGCTTAGCTTGGAAGCTATCGAACTGCTGTTTTATTGTCTCTGATGGGCTTTTCATTTTACTGACAATGACACCAGTTAGGGTCGCTAGGATAAAGCCCGGTAAGATTTCGTAGATATCGAAGATATGGCCAGTAAGCTGTTTCCAAATAACCACGGTTAAAGCACCAACGATGATTGTTGCCACAGCACCATTACGGCTATAACCACGCCAGAACAGAGATAATAATACGACAGGGCCGAAAGCGGCCCCAAATCCTGCCCAAGCATAGCTAACTAACCCAAGAACGCTGCTTTCAGGGTTAAGGGCAACAACACCAGCAATGATGGCAATCGCCAATACGCCAATACGGCCAACTAGCATGAGCTCTTTGCTCGTTGCCTGTGGACGTAGCCACTTCTTATAGAAGTCTTCGGTGATCACACTAGAACAAACCAATAACTGTGAATCGATAGTACTCATAATTGCCGATAAGATGGCGGCAATCAGTAAACCACCAATCCATGGATTAAAGGCTGCATGGGCTAAGTGAATAAATACCGTTTCAGGGTTAGACAGTGGTTCAGCTGCAAAGTAAAGGCTGCCCGCGATACCAGTTGCTAACGCACCGACTAGGGCTAAAAGCATCCAACCCATGGCGATGCGACGAGAGACGGGAATATCATCAGGTGAAGCGATAGCCATAAAACGAGAAAGAATATGTGGCTGACCAAAGTAGCCTAGGCCCCAAGCTAGTAGCGATACGAAACCAATCAAGGTGGTATTTTCATTGAACATAGATAGCATTGCTGGGTCGATGTTTTCCAAGCCTGCTTGGGTCTCTGGTAGGCTAAAAATAGCGACAGGCACAATCAATAGCGCGATAAGCATCAGGCAACCTTGGAAAAAGTCGGTCCAACTAACGGCAAAGAAACCACCAACAAAGGTGTAGGCAACGATAATCGTAGAGCCAATAAGCAGTGCTAAGGTGTAATCGAGACCAAATACTTTTTCAAATAAGATGGCGCCGCCAACCATGCCTGATGAAGCGTAGAAGGTGAAGAAAACTAAAATAGTAACAGCAGAGACGAGTTTTAATATGCCTTTATTATCTTCAAAGCGTTTTTCAAAGAAGTCGGGAAGGGTTAGCGCATTATCGGTAAATTGGGTATAAACTCTGAGTCGTTTGGCGACGAATAACCAATTGAGCCAAGCGCCGAATACTAGACCTATGCCAATCCATGCTTCGCCTAGTCCACCTAAGTATACCGCTCCAGGTAGGCCTAGTAGTAACCAGCCTGACATATCGGATGCACCCACGCTCAGTGCTGTTACCGCAGGACCCATGCCGCGGCCACCAAGAATATAATCGTCAACAGAGTCTGTAGCTTTATAAGCCCATAAGCCTATGCCCATCATAAGAGCAAGGTAGGCGATAAAAGTAATTAAAACAGGTAATTCAATTGTCATGTGTGATGCACGCTTCTTTTATTTTCAATTTGTGTAGGCGCTATGCTAGCAGATCTATGAGCTAACGCCCAATAAAGCGGGGATATGTGATGAAGTTCTAACCAGCGATGTGCAGTAAACATCGCTGGTTGTAAAGGATGGTTAGATAAATGTTTGCTTGATTTCGTTTTTCACGTAATTAAGATCTTCGCGTTGCTCACCAACTAGCAACATATAGGCGTTATCCGTTTCAAAGCCCATTCCTTGGTATTTGTTATCGGCAAAGGCTTTATCAAGCACCATTCGCTCTTCAAGAGGTACGATAAATAATGTGACCTTCCCATGCTCGCCTTGCATTACAAGGTGTAGGCTCTGTACACCTTGAAAATCACAATAGGTACTGTAAAAGACCTTGCCTGGTTGTTGAGTGAACTTCATTTCGTTGCTTCCTTTGAGGGAAGCGAGTTGGAAGTTTACATCTTGAAACGGTACATTTTGGTCAACTTTCAGTGCTTGTGTTTCATGATAAACATGAGCAAGAGCGTGTTGCCCCAAGTCGACTGGCCCCATTCTTAACAGGGTAAATGTCATCCCGGCTAAAAATGCTATCGAGGCAACGAGAGCAAATGCGAATCCTGTTTTACGGCGCTGTGTATGATGATGCTGTAGTTGCTGCCCTAACAATAACTTTGCTGCAAGGTCGTCCGGTACGTCAATTTTAAGGGCATGCTCAATCTTATTATCTAAGCCTTTTAGCTCATTTAAAAAAGCTTCTCTATCGGCTGACTCCATCGCTGCATCGAGAAAGTCAGGGTCTTGACTATTTGGGTCGCTATAGGCTTGGCGGCGAAACTTTAATTCATCCATTGGATTGCCCCCTGATCTGCGGTTGTTCAAGTTGATCCTTAAGTTGATTTCTTGCTCTAAATAAACGGGTCATAACGGTATTGCGATTTAAATCGAGAATTTTTGCGATTTCATCACCGCTAAATCCACCGATGACTTGTAGTAGTAATGGCTCTCGATACTCAAGTTCCAAGTTGTAAATCTGTCTACGGATTAGGTGTTGCTCTGCATGTTCTTCGGTACTGCCAGAAAAGGTATCCTCGATAAACTCTTGCTCAACATCTGAGTAGTTAAACTGTTTGCGCTCAAAACGTCGGGCGTTTTCACGTCGCAAAATAGTGATTAACCAAGCTTTAGCGGCTTTTTCATCTTTTAAAGAGTCGAGTGAACGCCAAGCACGTAAAAATGTTTCTTGAGTGATATCTTCAGCGACATGTTTATCTCCGCAAAGCCAATAGGCGAAACGGTATATATCGGCATGAAGTGCCCTGACAAGGCTATCGTATCGTCGTTGTTTGCTAACCATGTCTGAAGAGACCGTGGACTTCGACTTTTTATTTCGCCAACTATCAAACATTTTTCAATTTTTTTAACGGGATCAATAAATGACAGCTTACCCTCGATGAATAACGAATACCAATTGTTAGATTTGTCGGTGTGATAAGTGCAAGAAATGTGTCTAGTTTGAGAAATACATGAACTCAACAACCTAACTCAAGAAATAAGGTGAGCGATTGGCGTTTTAGACTTAGCACCTGAATGGATAAAAAAAGCGCCTACAGTGAGGCGCTTTGTTGGTCGTTACATCAAGCATAGAATTAGCTTGGGTTTAGCTTATCTAGCGCCGAGCCTGTATCAGGCTTGGTATTGGGGTTTGCCATCTTGGCTGCAGATAAGATTTTCGAGAAATCAACCGTACCAGATTGCGGACTCGAAGCGTATGCTGCCTGCTGTAGTTGGTTAATACTATGACTTAGCGTGCTATTGGTTGCCGCTATTTGACTCAGGGTCATCGGGCGCTGATATAGCTCGCTATAATAGCGAGTCAGCGCATTGAGCACGGCTGAAGCATTATTTGCCTGACAAGCAGACTCTAGCGCTACGAGCGAAGAGCTGGGCTTAATGCTTTTTGAAGTCGATTCAATACTAGGCGGTATCGGGCTCCTCTTACGCTCTTTAAGCCAAAGCAGCAATGTGACGAGCCACAAGCCTCCAAGCACCAATGACAACCAAGGCCAGAAACCAGCGCTGGTATTGCTTGGTTCCTGTGTCACTAAAGCTGAGGTAGGCTCAGGTGCCGCGCCGCCAGTCACAGTGATGGTTCGCGCCGGTAGAGTCGCAAATTGCTGTTTATTCAGGTGCGGATTCCACCAAGGTACCTTAATTTCTGGCAGGGTATAAGTGCCTGCGCGGGTAGCGACTATCGCCGTGGTTTGTGTTAGCTGAGACACCATCTGATTATCACGTAAGAAGGTATTACGCTGAGGCTTCTCTGGGTAGGCCTTTAGTGCCGCAGGTGTGTTTAATTGAATTTCCGGAAGGCTGGTCTCATCTGTGTTTGATGCCAACAGGTTGATGGTACGCGTGATAGGGTCGCCGACTTTAAATTCGGTTTGCGTCTCAGGCCAATCCTCTTTTAATACAACCAAGTCAGAGACAAGCCACTGACCATGATAGTCGGCAGGTATTGGCTCGATAACCACTGTCACTTTTGGTGCCTGAGTCTGTGTTGGTCTGCTTTCGTTGAAAGAGAACATGGCGCCGTTGCGTCTAGACTGTACAACCACATCTCCGGAGAAGCTGGCACCCTCGATAGTCAGTTTTCCTGGCTGGTCGGCGATAATGGCATAGTTACGTTCGATGACCCGGTAACGGCGGCCATTGACGATCTCTGTACTGTCTTTATCTTCTCCAAGCTGCTTTATCTGTGCACCTTCAAGATTTGGCGCATTAAGCACACCACGCTGCAGTTCTAATGCGAGATACAGCTTTACCTTGTATGTCAGCATCTGGCCGACATAAGCGTGCTCACTCGACAAGTTAGCACGCATAAAGATATCTTGTGACTGCTGAGGTTGAGAGCCCGCTTTTAAAACAGATAACGCGATAGGCTGAGAGCTTATGCCATCGATTGTAAAAGCTGGAATCGTAACCGTGCCGGTATTTTTAGGCGATAACAGTACTTGCCAGCGGGTCTCGTTGCTGGCGTCAAAGTTCATTATCTGCTTACTGCGACTGATGCTGGTTCGGCCAACGATAAAGTCTTTAAGTAGCATTGAGGTATCGAGCTTGCCACTGTTGAGATCGTCATCAGCGGTAACCGTTAGCACTAAAGACTCCCCCTCCATAACGGGGTTTCGATCGACCGAGGCTTGCAGTGTTGTGATCGCGCTAGCAGGAAAGGCGGCTGTTAGGGCGATAATCGCTAAAAGAAAAATATGCCGTATTACCACTGTTCGTTTTCCTTAGTATTGATGCCTTGTTGGCGACGTTTTTGGTACTCAAGTTGCATTTTATTTCGCAGTAAGACCTGTGGATCATCTGCGACAGCCCTTAGGGCGCGCTCCATCTCAGGCGGTAATGGCTCATCTGTAGCAATCGTGCTCGAGGGAACTTGCTTCGCTTCTCCTGCGGGCTGCTCGTCCGTTTGAGCCATTTCTGCTGATTGAACTTGTTGCTCATTATCTGCTGTTTGCTCTTTCTCAGCTTGCTGAGTTGACTGACTGTTAGCTTGAGTTTTTTCAGTGTTATTCTCATCAGGGTTGGCTTGCATTTCAGCGTCATTATTGGCCGCTTCTTGCTGCTCTGATTGACTCTCATCGGACTGGCTCTCATCGGATTGAGTATCACCTTGTTGCTCCTGCTGAGATTCTTGTTTTGAATCGGACTCAGACTCTTGCTTGTCCTGCTGAGACTCTCCCTGTTGTGAATCATTCTCTTGTTGATCACCAGGTTGACTCTCTTTTGACTCTGAATTTTGAGATTGAGACTTGTTTTGATCAGAACCTCTGGATTGGTCATCCCCTCGGTTTTTATCTGACTGTTTATCAGAGTTGTCATCAGAGCTGTTATCGGGGGTTTGCTCAGGGTTTTGTTGCTCTTGCTGTTGTTGCAGCTTTTTGGCCAGCTCAAGATTGCTCTTAGCGGCATCAAAATCAGGATTCTTTTCAACGGCCGATTGATAACGTTTTTGCGCCTCGGCGTATTGGCCTAGTTGCATTAGGCTATTACCTTGATTGTATAGACCGCTGGCAGAGTCATCTTTTTCAAAGGCGTTAAGCGCCTCTTCATAATCACCTGCTTTATATAACGCGCTAGCTTGCCACTGCGGGTTAGCAAATTGGCTCGCGGCGTCTTGGTAGTCTTTCGCTTGATAGGCCTGCATGGCTTGTTGGTCCTGTGTTTGCCACAGATCGTCCCAAGTGCTTGCATAGACAGGCGTACTCGGCTGAATCAATATCAGTAGCGCTAGACTCGCCAACATCCCATTTCTAAAGCTCAATAACGCGGGCAGTAATAATAGCAGTGCAAAGTAGGGCCCTAAGTCTAGCCAAGTTTCGCCCTCAAGATCGCTTGCCTTGGTATCTTGGCTATTGGCTAACCATTGCTTAATCTGGGTGACATCTTCACCGTCAGCACGACTAGGTACTAAAATACCATTGGCCTCGGTTGCCAGTTCCTTTAACAGCTTGTAATCGGTTTTAGCAACCACAACTTGGTTGGCGTTGTCGCGCAAGAGTTGACCATCGGGTAGCTTAATCGGTGAGCCTTGCTGGCTTCCGAAAGCCATAATAGCCAGTCGATACTGACTGTCGGCGAGCACCGATTCTGTACGTTTAAATTGTGCCGGAGATACGCCGTCAGTAAACAAAATAATATCACCGCGAATATGGCCACCTTGACTGAGCAGGGATTTAGCCTGAGTAATCGCCGCTTCAAGGTTTGAGCCTCTGACTGGCATAATACTTGGCGTTAACGTTGGCAATAGGTTTAACAGGGTAGCTTTATCACGAGTAAGAGGACTGATGGTAAACGCATCCCCTGCGTAGGCGATTAAGCCTGTTTCACCTTCTGAGAGACCATCGATAAGATCGGTGGCTCTAAATTTTGCTTGAGTTAAGCGGTTAGGCACTAAGTCATTAGCGTACATAGATAAAGACATGTCCATGACGATGACGCGTCCCTGAGCCGACTCGTAGACTGGCAGTGCTCTTTTCTCAAACGCAGGACCAGACAGGGCAAATACGGCAATAAACCAAGCTAAGGCTAGGTAGCCGATATTATTGTTTCTCTTTTTAATCGAGCCTCCCACTAGCAACTTGGCTAAGTGGGGGGCGATATAGCGGTTCCAGTTTGAACTCGCTGCTTTGCTCTTTAATAAAAGCAGTAGTAGCAAGGCCATAGGAAGTAGAGCTAAGAACCACTCAGGACGTAAAAAATGCATAGTTAACGTCCTCCTTTTGCAAATTGTGACTTAGATCTAAAGCTAGATCTAAATGCCGTAATATAGGTCAATGCGCTAACCATTGATGCCAGTAGAGCTAATGCCAGTGGCCAGTAAAACAGCTCAGACTGCGGACGATAACTGAGTTGATCACGACTGACAGGCTCTAAGGTGTCTATCACTTGATAGATCTGCTCTAACTCTTCAGTATTTCGAGCTCTAAAGTACTGACCACCGGTATCTTTCGCTATCTGTTGCAGCTGAGACTCATCTAGATCCATTGATGGATTAACCCTCTCTTTACCAAATAGGGTTCTGCGCTCCATAACATCGGCACCCACACCTATGGTGTAGATAGTAACGCCCCTTTGAGCAGCAATCTTCGTGGCTTGTTCTGGGGAAATGGCGCCGGCATTGTTGGAGCCATCGGTGAGCAGAATCAATACTCGATTACTCTGCTCAACTTTATCAAAGCGTTTAACGCCAAGGGCGATAGCTTCACCAATTGCGGTCTGCTTACCTACAAGTCCAATCTGCGCCTCTTTTAAGTATTGCGCTACCGTACGTCTGTCTTGGGTTAGCGGGGATTGTAGATAGGCGTGATCGGCAAAAAGAATAAGCCCGATACGATCGCCTTTTCTGCGTTCAATAAAGTCACTGATCACATGTTGGATAAGGGTGAAGCGATCGACGACTTTACCATCGATTACCATATCCTCAATTTGCATGCTCCCGGAGAGATCGACCGATAGCATTAGGTCACGGCCTTTACTAGGTAGTTCAATCGGTTCACCAACCCAAAGTGGGCGGGCGCAGGCTAATACCAGTAAGCACCAAACTAGCCAGTAACGCTTTTTGCTCTGTCGAGCTTTCTCGGTCGTGACAATTTGACCGGGTAAACTTGCTCCAGGTAAAAGTAGATGTCCGCCCATTGGTTGTTGCTGCTGTTTTTTTCTAAAAATCAGCGGCAAAGGCAGTAACAGTAATAAAAAGGGCCAGGCGAGGGTTAACATTGACTGACCTCACTCGTTTTTTTACTCATTTGATCGACTTTTCTTAGTGGAAGCGCCGCTTTTAACCAGCTTTGGGCGTGGAGTCTAAGTGCTTGCTTCTCATCTTCGGTGAGTTGCGCTTTTTGAAAGCGCAGTGCTAACAGCTTACACAGTTCATCTTGCGGTGCTTTTACTTGCGCGTTTAGCCATTTGTACCAATCGCTGCCAGTTAATTGCGCCACCTGTTCGCGTGAGCCATAACTTATAGCGGCTCGCTTGAGTAGGCTACTCACCTCAACGGCAAACTGCTGATGGTTTTGGTCTAACATAGCGAGCTCTTTGAGTGCTGCGCGTTTAACTGCGCCAGCTTTACGGTGTTTTCTCAGCCAGATGATAAGTAAAGTGATAACTGCAATGGCCACAAACAGGCTTATCCAATAGCCATAGGCTAGAGGCCAAAGGCCTATTTCAGCTGGCGTTTGAATGTCTTGCATAGTGGCAAGCGCAGGATTGACCGAATTGCTCATCTATCGTAATGCCTCTAACTGTTGATTAAGTCGGAGCCCTGCATCGACTACGCGGGTTTGAACATTAAGTTTTTGCATCATTTCAATAAATTGGTTCTGCTGATGTAGCTGATTCGTCAGCCACTGCTCGTAACTATCTCTGTCGATAATCCGCTCTTTGCCAGCTTCTCGCACCGGAAGTTGAAAATGCTTAGGTAGCTCAAGCTGTCCTTGACGCAGCGGATCGGTGATCAAAAAGGCGCCTAAATCACAATGACGTTTCAGATCCGATAGTGCGGCTAAGCAGTTTGGAGTGAAGTTACTGCCATCAGAGATGATCCATATCAGTGAGCCCGGTTTGGCGAGACGGCGTAGACGCTGACAGGCTTTGAGCAGATGTTCTGGTTCAGGACGCTGCTCAGCGATATTTTGTAACTGTCTTGCGTGCAGATTCTTTATTGCAGAGATCACCTGCAATATGCCTTGTTGCCGACTTCGGGGTTTTAGCTCTATGTGCTCCTGCTCAGTTGCAATTAATGCCCCGAGACGGTCGCCATGTAAAATAGCGCTCCAACCTAGGGTCGTTGCGAGATGAGCAGCTTGCACCGACTGCAACATTAAGCTTGAGCCAAAATAGAGACTATGACTGAGATCGAGCAGCAGCAATACCGGGCGCTCTCGCTCTTCGACAAACAGTTTGGTATGGGCTATTCCGGTTCTTGCCGTGACACGCCAGTCAATGGTGCGCACATCATCGCCACTTTGGTAGTGACGTACTTCGGCAAACTCCATGCCGCGGCCTTTTATCAGGCTGGCACGGTGTCCTGCAAGACTTGCTTTGGCCTTGGTTCTTTTTTCTGGCAAGGCTTTGGCAAGGCTCTGACAGGCCAGTAACTCTTTTTCCGTAATATTAATGCCGTCGCTAAACAACGGCAGCTCAGAATTGACCATTAAGGGACCGCAACTTGAGAAAGGATATGGTTGATCACATCATCGGCACTGACACCATCGGCTTGTGCTTGATAACTCAATAGCAAACGATGACGCAGTACGTTAGGTGCCACCGCTTGAATATCTTCAGGCGAAACAAAGTCACGCTCATATAGGTAAGCACGGGCACGAGCGCAACGCTCAAGAGATAAGGTTGCACGCGGACTGACGCCATATTCCAGCCAGCTTGCTAGCTCTTGGCTATAAGCTTGTGGCTTGCGGGTAGCCATAATAATATCGACGATATATTTTTCTAATGGCTCAGCAAGGTAGATCTGCAGCGCATGCTCTCGAGCGGCAAAAATATCCCCTTGAATGATAGGCTCTACCTGTGGCAATTCTTGCTTAAGCGCTTCGTTGCGTGACATCCTCATGATCTGAAACTCGGTCTCAGCACTGGGATAATCAAGGTTTAAGTGCATTAAGAAACGGTCTAGCTGCGCTTCTGGTAATGGGTAGGTACCTTCATTTTCAAGTGGGTTTTGTGTGGCCATAACTAAAAACAGTTCTGGTAGCTGATAGCTGTGTTTACCTACAGTAACTTGCCCTTCAGCCATCGCCTCCAATAGAGCCGACTGCACCTTTGCCGGGGCGCGGTTAATCTCATCGGCCAAAATAAGGTTATGGAAAATAGGACCCGCTTCAAATTCAAAGGTCGCCGTTTGCGCACGGTAAATATCGGTACCAGTTAAGTCGGCTGGTAGCAGATCTGGCGTGAACTGGATACGGTGAAAATCGCCTTCAACGCCATCACAAAGGGCTTTTACCGCACGGGTCTTAGCAAGACCTGGCGGGCCTTCAACTAACAGGTGACCATCGGCAATTAATGCAATCAGTAGATTCTCGGTGAGTATAGGCTGTCCTAAAATGACAGTGTTTAAGTATTCGCGTAATGCGTGAAATCGACTCAAAGGCATGATGCTACTCGGTTTATTTAAGTTAGTGAAATATAGACCAACGACATATTAAAAAATTCCCTTAGGGTTTGGCTAGTGCCAATTTTGCTTAATGCAAATAAGTCACTCTTATACAGAGGACGATAGGGCTACGCTAATTTGTCGTTATGGTTACTTACATTGGTAAGTGAGTAAGTTCGTAGACAATGAAAATTGAAATTTGATTCATTAAGGTTTGTTAATAAACAGCTTTTTTATATATTGCTGACAAAAAAACAAACAAGTGTTTAAAACTTTCCTGTAAGAAGTTAGAATCAGATCACACTTTGATGGTCAGACCTGTCTGATTTAAGATAAATAGGTTTCCCAAGGATATAAGAAAGCGTGCAACGTTAAGTTCGCAATGCAGAATAAGAGGGCGAAAAATGAGTGATAGACAACAGGTGACGAATGCGAGAGGCGAACGTATCGCCATTGTTTCGGGATTACGTACACCATTTGCTAAGCAAGCCACCGCGTTTCATGGCGTGTCGGCATTAGACATGGGCAAGATGGTCGTCAATGAACTGCTTGCTCGCTCTGAGCTGGATCCTAAAGAGATTGAGCAGCTTGTTTATGGTCAGGTTGTACAGATGCCAGCAGCACCTAATATAGCTCGCGAAATCGTACTGGGTACGGGCATGGACGTGAGCACCGATGCTTACAGTGTTACCCGCGCTTGTGCGACTAGCTTTCAGTCTACGGTGAATGTGGCCGAATCTATCATGACGGGAAATCTTGATATCGGTATAGCGGGCGGCGCTGACTCTTCATCAGTGCTACCTATCGGTGTTTCTAAGAAATTAGCCCATGCATTAGTTGACCTTAATAAAGCCCGAAGCTTTGGGCAGAGACTTGCGATTTTTCGCCGCCTAGGTCTTAAAGATCTGTTGCCGGTTCCACCTGCTGTAGCCGAGTACTCAACGGGTCTATCTATGGGGCAAACTGCCGAGCAGATGGCGAAGACCTACAATATCAGCCGTGCAGACCAAGATGCCTTAGCGCATCGTTCACATACACTCGCTACTGAAACTTGGAATGCCGGAAAGCTTGCTGAAGAGGTGATGGTTGCCCATGTTCCGCCTTATAAAGCCTTTATTGACCGTGATAACAATATTCGTGAGAACTCTAAACTAGAGTCTTACGCAAAATTGCGTCCAGCTTTTGACCGCAAACATGGCTCTGTTACTGCCGCAAATAGCACACCGTTAACCGACGGCGCATCGGCGGTGCTCTTAATGAGTGAAGGTAGAGCAAAAGCCCTCGGTTACACACCAATTGGTTATATTAAGAGTTACGCATTCACAGCCATCGATGTCTGGGAAGATATGTTGATGGGGCCATCCTATGCGACGCCTTTAGCACTTAAGCGTGCAGGGATGGAGCTGGAAGACTTAACCTTGATTGAGATGCATGAAGCATTCGCTGCACAAACATTAGCGAACATGCAGATGTTTGGCTCGAAAAAATTCGCTGAAGAGAAACTGGGCCGCAATCGCGCCATTGGTGAAATCGACATGAGTAAATTCAATGTGCTTGGCGGCTCATTGGCCTATGGTCACCCGTTTGCCGCAACAGGTACGCGTTTGGTGACTCAAGTGTGTCATGAACTTAAACGCCGCGGTGGTGGTACGGGTCTCGCAACAGCATGTGCTGCGGGTGGTTTAGGTGCTGCAATGATTGTGGAAGTGGAGTAACTCTTATGGAAAAGACATTTAATTTATCTCGCCGAGAAGATGGTATTGCCGTTCTGACTATGGATGTACCGGGCGAAACTATGAACACACTCCGTAGTGAGTTTGGCCCAGAGATCAGTGAAGTTCTTTCTGAAATTAAGGCGGATGCGAGTATCAAAGGTCTTGTTTTGGTCTCAGGGAAAAAAGACTCTTTTGTTGCTGGTGCCGATATCTCCATGCTCGATGCTTGCGAAACCGCCGCCGATGCCAAACTATTGTCACAGCAAGGGCACGTGGTATTTAACGAGTTAGAAAGTTTATCCATTCCTGTGGTTGCAGCAATTAATGGTGCCTGTTTAGGTGGTGGTTTAGAACTTGCGCTAGCCTGTCATAAGCGGGTGTGTTCGCTTAATCCTAAAACTATGATGGGTGTACCTGAAGTACAGCTAGGCTTACTACCTGGCGGCGGCGGAACTCAACGTTTGCCTCGTTTAGTCGGCGTAACCACCGCACTAGATATGATGTTAACTGGTAAACAGCTTCGTCCTAAACAAGCATTAAGGATGGGCTTGGTCGATGATGCCGTGCCTGAGTCGATTTTACTGCGCACCGCAGTTGAAATGGCATTAGCGGGCAAGCGTCCGGCAAAGAAAAAGAAACAGTCTTTAATTAACAAGTTGCTAGAAGGCACCAGTGCTGGCCGTAATATTATTTTTGACCAAGCGGGCAAGCAGGTTGCGAAAAAGACCCAAGGTAACTATCCCGCACCAGCCAAGATCATCGACTGTGTTCGCCAAGGTATGACTAAGGGGATGGAGAAAGGGCTTGAGGTTGAAGCGAGCCATTTTGCTGACTTGGTGATGTCTAAGGAGTCAGAATCGCTACGCAGTATTTTCTTTGCTACAACAGAGATGAAGAAAGAAACCGGTGCTGGTGATGTTAAGCCTCGCGATATTAATAAGGTCATGGTATTAGGTGGTGGCTTAATGGGCGGAGGAATTGCCTCTGTTACTACGACGAAAGCCAAGATCCCTGCGCGGGTAAAAGATATCAGCGAAACAGGCTTAAGCAATGCGCTGTCTTATGCATACAAATTACTGGACAAGGGGGTTAAACGCCGTCACATGACGCCCGCGGTTCGTGACAATTTAATGGCGCTGATGACCACAACGACTGAGTATAAAGGCATTAAAGATGCCGATATCGTGGTAGAAGCGGTTTTTGAAGACCTATCTCTGAAACATCAGATGGTTAAAGATGTTGAGCGTGAATGCGGTGAACATACTATTTTTGCCTCAAATACCTCCTCTTTACCTATTGGACAGATTGCTCAGGCGGCTAGCCGACCTGAGAATGTTATTGGTCTGCACTATTTCTCACCTGTAGAGAAGATGCCTTTGGTAGAAGTGATTGCTCACGAGAAAACCTCGGCTGAAACCATTGCCACGACCGTGGCATTTGCCAAGAAACAGGGCAAAACCCCGATTGTTGTACAAGATGGCGCTGGGTTTTACGTTAACCGCATCTTAGCTCTATACATGAATGAAGCAGCGCAGCTTCTATTAGAAGGGCAGAGCGTTGAACATCTTGATAAGGCATTAGTGAAATTTGGTTTTCCTGTCGGCCCAATGACGCTACTCGATGAGGTCGGTATTGATGTTGGCGCTAAAATTTCACCCATCTTAGAGTCAGAGCTAGGTGAGCGTTTCAAGGCGCCAGCCGCATTCGATAAGCTTCTAGCCGATGATAGAAAGGGGCGTAAGAATGGTAAAGGTTTTTATGTCTATGGTGGCAAGAAGAAAACCAAAGAGGTGGATCAAACCGTTTATAGCGTTCTTGGGCTAAAGCCAGGTGTCGATACCGAGGCTGCTGAAGTGGCTCAGCGCTGCGTGGTGCAGATGCTAAATGAAGCGGTACGCTGCCTTGAGGAGAAGATTATCGCTTGCCCTAGAGATGGGGATATTGGCGCAATCTTCGGTATTGGTTTTCCACCTTTCCTTGGTGGTCCCTTCCATTATATCGACACGCTTGGCGCCGATAATTTGGTTAAGATTTTAGAGTCCTATCAAGCGCGTTACGGCAGTCGATTTGAGCCTGCTGATACGTTAAAGCAAATGTCTATCGATGGGACTAGATTCTTTAGCTAAAGCTCAAGACAAGCTTTATACCTTCTAGCTTAGAAGGTCGTGAAGAATATGTAATTTAACAAAGCGGCAACATGGTGCCGCTTTTCTTTTGTTTACTGGTTATTTACTGCCTATAAAACGTTCTATTTACTTCGTTTAGGCTATATAATGTCCTGCTTATTTGACTAGTGCCTAAAGTGGCTGACTTATTTGAAGTGGGGTGTAGATAAGTGATATTCGCTATTACGTTGGTATTAGTATACTCAGGTTACTCTATAGGTAATGCAGCATTTAAGTCTGGCTTACCAGTAAAGCGTTGGGCTATTGCTGGCACACTGTTTGGCCCTGCTGCCTATCCTCTGTTTAATTCCCATAAACAGCTTGCTTACCGTAAGGCTATGGGAAAACAGGGGATCACCATCATTCTATAACGAATCTGAGCGCCAGCTTTATAAAGATAACAAAAAAGGAGCCTGTGCTCCTTTTTTGTTATTTAAGCTAAAGCCTTTATTATTTGAACTTTAGCCAGTGAGCAAGACTAGCTCCACCAACCTTTGGCTGGGATAACTTCTAAGTGATTCAGGCCATCTGGCAATTGAACCTTCTTACGAGCAGGCTTTGCTAATCCAAGTGCTTTCATTAATGAATCAAACATAATCATACTCCTAGACATCTTGATGTCTTAACTTAATTCCACCAACCTTTGGCTGGAATAACTTCTAAACGATCTAGCCCTTCAGGCAGTTGCACTTTCTTACGAGTCGGTTGTGCTAAACCAAGCATTTTCTTTAGAGAATCGAACATAGTCATTACCTCAAATTAAGCCGTTGCTTGGTTGATATACTTAATATTTGGAAAACCTGCAGTTTGCATTGGCTCGTATTTAATATTCGGGAAACCCGCGGTTTGCATTGGCTCATACTTAATGTTCGGGAAACCAGCGGTTTGCATTGGTTTATATTTAATATTCGGGAAACCCGCGGTTTGCAGTGGCTCGTATTTAATGTTTGAGAAACCCGCGGTTTGCAGTGGCTCATACTTAATGTTTGGGAAACCCGCGGTTTGCAGTGGCTCGTATTTAATATTCGGGAAACCCGCGGTTTGCAGTGGCTCGTATTTAATATTCGGGAAACCAGCGGTTTGCATTGGCTCATACTTAATGTTCGGGAAACCCGCGGTTTGCATTGGCTCATACTTAATGTTTGGGAAACCAGCGGTTTGCAGTGGCTCATACTTAATGTTTGGGAAACCCGCAGTTTGCATTGGCTCGTATTTAATATTCGGGAAACCAGCGGTTTGCATTGGCTCATACTTAATGTTCGGGAAACCCGCGGTTTGCATTGGCTCATACTTAATGTTTGGGAAACCAGCGGTTTGCAGTGGCTCATACTTAATGTTTGGGAAACCCGCAGTTTGCATTGGCTCGTATTTAATATTCGGGAAACCAGCGGTTTGCATTGGCTCATACTTAATGTTCGGGAAACCCGCGGTTTGCATTGGCTCATACTTAATGTTTGGGAAACCAGCGGTTTGCAGTGGCTCATACTTAATGTTTGGGAAACCCGCAGTTTGCATTGGCTCATACTTAATGTTCGGGAAACCCGCGGTTTGCAGTGGCTCATACTTAATGTTCGGGAACCCCGCGGTTAGCATTGGTTTATATTTAATGTTCGGGAAACCCGCGGTTTGCATTGGCTCATACTTAATGTTCGGGAAACCAGCGGTTTGCAGTGGCTCATACTTAATATTCGGAAAGCCTGCGGTTAGCATTGGTTTATATTTAATATTCGGGAAGCCAGCGGTTTGCATTGGCTCATACTTAATGTTCGGGAAGCCTGCGGTTTGCATTGGCTCATACTTAATGTTCGGGAAGCCTGCGGTTTGCATTGGCTCATACTTAATGTTCGGGAAACCCGCGGTTTGCATTGGCTCATACTTAATGTTTGGGAAACCAGCCGTTTGCAGTGGCTCATACTTAATGTTCGGGAAACCTGCGGTTTGCATTGGCTCATACTTAATGTTCGGGAAACCTGCGGTTTGCATTGGCTCATATTTAATATGTGGGAAGCCAGCGGTTTGCATTGGCTTATATTTAATATTCGGGAAACCAGCGGTTTGCATTGGCTTATATTTAATATTCGGGAAGCCAGCCGTTTGTAGTGGCTCATATTTAATATGTGGAATACCAGTGAAAAGGACTTTGTAAACAGCTTCTGAGATAGGAGAGGTCTGGTAAGCAGGGACTTCTAGGCTGTTTTGAGATGCAGCCGCTGAAACTGAGCACGCCAATGCAACTGTAGTAACTAATCCTTTAATTATTGTTTTCATTTTGTACCTTCTCATAGAGTATTAAATATAAAGTAATATTTTTGACTTATGAGAAGGTAGTTGCAGTTGTTGTGCCAAAGTTGGCAGTGTTTTTGTTTTTAGCCTCTTTTTGTTGGCTTTAGTGTGTCATGTTTCGCTTTTGTGTCATCCTGTAGCAGCTTGGTGAACTCGGGTTCGGTCACGGCTTTACTAAATATGTAGCCTTGGATCTCTTCACACTTTAATGCGCGCAATATGCTGAGTTGAGACGCTTCCTCGACACCTTCCCCGACAACGGAAAGCCCCATGTTATGGGCGATAGTGATGATCGAGTCGACCATTTTAAGGTCGCGATCAGATTTGTCGATGTCGTCAACGAAGGCCTTATCAATCTTTAGTGTATGGATAGGGAAGCGCTTCAAATAAGAGAGTGAAGAGTAACCGGTTCCAAAGTCATCGAGTGCTAGGCTGACACCCATCTGAGTCAGTTGTTGCATGACTTTAATGGCTTTTTCTGGCTCTTTAATTACCGTGCCCTCGGTGATCTCAAGCTCTAAGTTAGCCGCAGGTAGTTGAGTGAGTTGTAAAATTGACTCTATACGCTGGTGTAAATCGGGTAAGGCAAACTGCTTCGACGATAAATTGACGGCGACTCTGCCGTTAAATAACCCTTGTGAGCGCCATTTCTGCGCAGCAAAGCACGCTTTTTTAAGTACAACATCACCAATCTCCACAATGAGACCATTCTCTTCAGCCAGTGGAATAAATTTATTTGGCGGAATGAGGCCATGTTCCGGATGGTTTAAACGCACTAATGCCTCCATACCTGCCATCTGTCCTGACTTCAGATCCACCTTAGGCTGATAATAGACCTCAAATAGGTCGTCTTTAAGACCTTCTCGGATCAGGTTTTCCACTTCTAACTGGCGGATGGCGTTTTTGTTAAGTGATTCCGAGTAGAATTGATAGCGATTACCGCCAGCTGATTTGGCGTGATACATGGCAATATCGGCTTTTCGTAATAGGGCCTGCTCATTCTGATCATCTTCAGGGTATAACACGATACCAATACTTAAGCCCACGACCACTTTCTCGTTAGTGAGTTCAAATGGTGTTTCAAAGGCATGAATGACATTCTTGGCAATAACGGCGCTGGTACCAATATCGGGATTTTTATCGACTAGAATTGCAAACTCATCGCCGCCTAAACGATAGATACTGGTGTGGTTAGGCACTGCGACCTGGATCCGTTCAGAGACTTTAATTAGCAGCTCATCACCCACCTGGTGGCCTAGTGAGTCATTGATTTTTTTAAAGTTATCTAAGTCCAGTACCATTAGTGTATGGTGCGAGTCTCGTTTGACTAGGTTACCCAGCGTCACCATTAAGTTAGAGCGGTTAGGCAGGTTGGTTAGCAGATCATTGTTGGTGAGTTTTCTGAGCTCCTCCTCTTGCTGCTTACGGCGACTCACATCGGAGAAAACACCGACATAATGTGACAGTTCGCCTTGCTCATCGTAAATCGCATCGATAGAGAGCTCCATTAAGAAACTTGTACCGTTACCCCGTGCCGATTCCACCTCATTACTCCAGCGCCCTTGCTGCTTGAGTA
This sequence comes from Shewanella schlegeliana, assembly GCF_016765635.1. Lineage (GTDB taxonomy): Bacteria > Pseudomonadota > Gammaproteobacteria > Enterobacterales > Shewanellaceae > Shewanella > Shewanella schlegeliana. The sequence continues at coordinate 148,483 of NZ_JAESVD010000004.1, read as the reverse complement.
TTGCGCGGATCTGTTCTGAATAGCTATCAGGATAAAGATCAAAATTGAACAAACTGCCAATAAACTCTTCTTTACTGAGCATGGCTAAGTCACAGCAGGCCTCGTTGACCTCTACAAATTTAAAATCTCTATCGAGAATAAACATGCCTTCAGAAATATTCTGAATAGCTCGTTCAAATAGCCTTAACTGTTCCTCGGCTTGTTTAAAGTTACTGATGTTCTTAATGGTACCCGTCATTCGAACGGCGTTGTCATGCTCATCACGCTCAACAATTTTTGCTCTGTCTAAGATCCACACCCATTCATTGGCCTTACCTTTCACTCGGTAGGTAGCTTCAAAATGGTCAGTTTCGCCGTAAAAATGCTTATTCAATGCCTCACGAACGCGCTCTTGATCCATTGGGTGGATATTACTCTCTTCTCCCTTGCCACCGGAGCGCTGACCATCTTGTGGAAACTCTAGCGAGCCCCAGATGTTGGAGCGGTAGATTTGGCCTGTTTCAATATCCCAGTCCCACATCTCATCGCCGCTGCCCCACAGGGAAAGTTTTAGGCGCTCTTCGCTCTTAGCTATCTGCTTCTGAATTTCTCTGCGGCGCAATATGGTTTTTATCACTAATACCGAAATGAATAGTGAGAATAGAAGATAAACCAGCTTTGCAGCACTGGATAGCCACCATGGAGGAGTGATCTCTATGTCTAAGTTTCGTGTTGGCCCATGCTTACCTGTGACAGGATCGATGGCATAGATAGAGAATCGATAGTCACCTGGCGATAAGTTAGTGTATGTGGCTGAGTCGGTTCCTTTAGAATGAATATAGGCATCAGATAGCCCCTGCATTTTGTATGCATAGTTAATCTGTTTGAAAGAGCTACTGGGACTACTAAACGTAATTGTAAAAGGATAGTCTGAATACTTTAATTTAATAGAGTTAGTTCTTGAAAGCTGTTTACTTAAGACCTTTCCATCAGTTTCTTCTCGGATGTTAAATACTAATAAATCTTCTAAGATGGTTTGTGGAGCCTTACTCGTTGTTAAGTAGGTTTCTAGTCTGTTTGTGTCTATTACACTAATTCCGGTAATTCCACCGATTAATACTCTATTCTCTGCTTTTAAAATTGCGTGAATATTATATTCATCTTGTATGCCGAACTCATTATTTATAATGAAATTGCTTCCATTTTTTTTATTTATAACAATAAGTTCATTTAGTGATGAAACAATGAGGTTTTGTTTGCTGCTTATCATTGAGAACGCTGGTTTGTTATTAGAGTAAATCTCTTCAACTTCTCCAGTGTTTAGGTTGTACGTGTTAATACCTTTTCCAGTGCCAAAGAATAACTTATCATCCACTATGTCAATACTGGCAACTAATTGTTTGTTGTATAGTGTTTTCACCTTTCTTTTATGTACTGTAAATAACCCTCCTTGGGTTGCTACAAATATATTGTCTTTATACTCTTTTATTTCAAATATTGGATTGTTCGAGTCTACCGTATGAGTTATATGTTTCTTTGTTCTGGTATTGTAAACTATCACATCACCAAAGTTTGAACCTATGATAATGCTTTCATTATCGCTATGGGTTTTGGTTACGAAGTAAGTTCCATCTAATATATTGGTTACTTTATCGTTACTGTCTATAGAAACAAAGCCTTCCGTACTTGCTAAGTAGATTTTTCCATTAAGCATTGAGACTGATTTAGGCCCGGTAATATTTGAATTGTATTCCTCTATGAGTGACAGGTTTGAGTCATAAATACTTATGGTCTGGGTGTCATTAGTGATTATAATGTCTGAGTCGTTTGCCTTGGAAATGGACCAAACGTTACCGCCTTTTATTTTTTTTGTTTTTACAAGGTTCCTACTATCATCAATTATCAGGAATCCATTATCTTGATTTGAAATGAAAGTCTTATTTTTCCCCCGACTAATCTTTGCGTACTCAATGTTTTGTAAGGGAGAGCTAAGATAGCCGCTAATGGTGGTAGAGTTAAAGTTGTTAAATAGGTAGATAGCAGTTGTAGACATGGCTAAATAACTATCACCAGACTTTGTTATACTGGAGTAAATATGATTATTTACCTTTTTTGCAATATTATTTTTGTACTTGTATGTTCCGTCATCAGTGAAGAGTGTTAACGCATTTCCTTCTTGGAGCATAGAATGAACATTTTTTAAAATCACTTCTTCTATATTGGATGTTTTAATTACATCGCCTAAATAATTCCTAATGAAAATATCGTCATCTATGAATGCGATATCTTTAACCCCTCGAAAGTCACCTCTGTAAGAGTTAATTATTTTGAGTTTTGACTTCTTATTTTTGGTGACGACATATATAGAATCTTCAGTGCCTAAATAAAGATTGCCCTTGTTTTTAAATATTGACCATATTGGTTTATTTAAATTTAACTCCAGTTGTGTCGACGAAATGATTCTATCTTTATCTCGATCATAAACGGCCAGCCCCTTATCAGTACCTATATACATGTTGCCATTATCGCTGATAAACAGGCTGCGAATGAATGCGCTAGGCAGAGCATGTTCTGCTGAGGGGAAGTAGTGGCGAAACTCTTTGCCGTCATAACGGTTCAGTCCGTTGACTGTACCTATCCAGATATAGCCGTCGGCGTCTTCAACAATAGAGGTAACGTTACTCTGTGATAAGCCGTCGGAAACACCTAAAGAGATGGAGTTTAACGTTAAAGCTGATGCTGGATTTACCCATAATATGGCAAAAAGAAGGGTCATCGCTAATGTTGTAAAAATTTTAGGCATATTTTTTAGTCTAATAATCAGCCAATATTGTCAGGCAACTCATTGTTATTCACACTTTTTCAGAAAGTGACGACATTGTCAAAAGCCTTGGGGCTAATTGTAGCTGATAATCATTATTATCTTATGTTTATCGCTGCTGCTTTAGCTTTTAAATTTGCCTACCTTGGTCTATTGTTTTGATACTTGCATGACTTTCAGTTTAATACACTGTATTCGTGTCATTTGCTTCTAAATAGAGATAAAGCGACTTTCACTGACAGATGTACGCCATTTTGTTACTTTTCCTAGTTAATTCACCAATTTCACAGCTAATAGTCGAATTGCTCTGCATCCTGTTTGAAAGCGCGTAGATCGGTGATCATTTTGTCTGATTCTAAAGGTACTTGGTCTTGATGTGACTCACCAGTACTGAATAAAACAAGGCGATCACAGTGTTTAGTACGCATTTTCTGCATGATGAACTTAATAAGGTCGGCTCGGGTAAGTAACTTTATTTGCTCTGCGACTAATTCTTTTTGGTTAAACTGGTAGTCTTTATTACCTATGCTTGACCAGTAGCGTTGGCTTCTGGTTTTTAGGCTCGAATCTTTTACCATGATCTGGTTAATGAGTCCGTGTTTGGTTGACTCCCACTGCTGATTGGTAAGCTGTAAGATTGCGTAGGCGAAGTCTGCAATAAACTCATCGATAGCTTCTAGCAATAATTGTGGACCAGAGGTTGGAGATTGAATGTAAAAAATAATGCCGGGATAACGATTTAATGGTAGGTATCCCGTACCGACCATATAGCCGAGTTGGCGCTGAGTACGTAGTTCATGAAAGAAGGTCGATGACATGGTGTGGTTGAGTAGGCTTAGTAGTGCCATGCTCTCTGGGCTTGTGACATCGGATTGATAATAGACGATGATGCTACTATCTTGGTGAGACACAGGGATCTCACGTAGCAAGGTTCCTTTGCCAGATAGGTCTATTAGTTCTCGAGATGACTCTTGGCTCGGCTTAGTTACCAAAGACAAAATACCTTCTAGACGTCTACCCAGTGTTTTAGCTTCCCCCTCTAACCAATCACCATAAACGAGTCCCTCAAGGTGGATTTTCTCATAGAAACTTTTGACATGAGCGTGCAGATCATCGAGGGTGATCTCTTCGAGTAACTCTGCCATTCTTGCTGGTTCAAAACTGCGTTTTTGCAGGGTTACCGTCAAGCTAGTAAATAGTTGGGAGATGGGCTTAGCCTGAGATTGATTGTACCAAGCACGCAATATTTGGCGCTTAATCAGGTCGAAGCGAGCTTGGGTGAAATTGCGCTCTCTCGCTTTAGCGATAATTAGCTCAAGCAATGTTTCCTGCTTACCTGTAAATCCCGTTAAATGAAGTGTGATCCCCCCTTGATGTGGGTAAATGTTATAACTTAAGCCTGCAACTTCCGCTTGATAGGTGTACTCGGTCAGGTAATCGAGCAACATCTCAACGTATAAACGGGTTAATGCCGCATGTCTTGGTGAGGCGGCAGCTTGGGCTGAATCTAGAGACAGATATAGGTGCCCCTTAGGAACATTAAACTCATCGTCTTTTCTATGCCAGATCCGGTACCCAGGCTTTTGTGCAACAACAACGGGTACCTTGGTGGCGCTTTTTTCGGAGCGAGCAACACACTCATCATTAATAAATGGGTTCTTTGGCGGTAGGCTCAGTTCTTTACGTACACAGGGTTTTGACCATAGAGCAATACTCTCGGGGTCAATCGCTTTGATTTGATAGGGCGAATGATACCAAGCGGCTTGTTTATTGGTGTCGAGTTCACAGGCAACTAACTGTAATCGCATATTTTGTGGTGTCATCAGTGCGAGTAACTGCTTGGTCTCTTCAACTCTAAGGCCATCCATACGGTAATCGCCATAAATCACATCCTCTATTTGATAGTGGTGCATGTTAATACTTAAATGACTGGCTAAGTCCAAAGAGTTGACCTGCTCCTGATATTGAAATGCGACTCTGAGTAGTGCAGCTCTTTCATCGTAACGCCAAGACTCTAAGCCTTGAAGGCGGATCAGTTCAATGTACTCAAATGTTGCCTCAACTACTGTATCTAACTCGGCTAGGCCGCGGTCAGTGAGTTGAATGCTAATGTTATAGTCTTTGAAGTTATAACCATTGACCCCCCCTCCTGCAGAGAGGTTATTGGCGAGCCCTAACTCTTTTAAGTAGGAGAGCAGGCTACCTTTACCCTCATAACCTAATAAATGGCTGATAAAGGTGAGAGGTTTATGGGAATAAAATGACTCCAGAGCGGGGAGAGCGAAGGTGATTGCAACGCGCTTCTGTTCTTTAAGTGGCACGATATTGATCTGAGTTTGCAGCAGCTCAGGTAGGTAGAGAGGTACGTCAGGGTAGCGACTTCTTATCGCTTTTCCGTCAATTTCGCTGAAAAACTGTCTAGCTAATCGTTCCAGCTCATCTAATGATTGCGGTGCAACAAGAGACAATGTCATCACATTAGCGCTGTATTTACCGCGGTAAAAGCTAAGTAGCTCATCTCTTAGTTCGCTTTCATCGCCAGCTAGAGTCTTTAGGTTGCCTACAGAAAACTTAGAGAAAGGGTGCTTAGGGTTAACAGTTTCCTTCTGCACTTGGTAAACTCGGCGGATATCGTCCTTTAGCTTCATACTAAATTCTGATTCAATGGCTTGCCGTTCTCGGTCAACCAGATCGATGTTAAATAGAGGAGCGATAAAAAATTGGCTAAAGCGATCTAATGACGCTTCAAATTGCTCGGCATTAATACTGTAAAAAAAGTTAGTATGTTCGGTACCTGTCCACGCGTTATTCGTGCCGCCATGCTGATTGATAAAGGCCGAGTACTCACCTGAGTCGGGGTACTTTTCGGTACCTAGAAACAGCATGTGTTCCAGAAAATGAGCCATACCAGGACGGGAAACTGGATCGTCAAAATGCCCGACAGCCACCGCCATAGATGCTGCGGCTTGACTCGCTTCTCGATCTTCAACCAGCAGTACCGATAGGCCATTCTCAATGGTGATATGGCGGTATAATCGGTGGTCGTTTGGGCTGGTTTTTATCTGGGTAGCTTTCGACAAAGAGTGACTCCAATTTCACTAATGAGCAAATGGGTTAGCTCAGCTAAATTTATGCGCTTATGCGGCACAATCTGTACAGTTAACTAATTGAGAAAAAAGATAGTTAACCTTTATTGCTTAACTTGCCATCATTTTTACTTATCTTCAAATACAACTGTCGCCATCAGTCAAATTAACGACATATTGATTAAATTTGTCGCAGTTTTGAGTAAGGTTTCGAGTAGGGTTTCACATCGCGTTTATGAAATATTTTAGTCGTTATCGATCTATTCGACTAATTATTGATGAAATAACGGTATGTTGGCGATTAGAATCGGACTACAATTAAATAATAACAATAAAGAATTGGGAGTAGCCACGCAGTATGCAGCTATTTTTAATGCGTCACGGTGAAGCGGGTTATAATGCTCACTCCGATAGAGAGCGTACCCTTACAGATACCGGCCGTCATCACACCGCTTTGATGAGTAATTGGTTAGGGCTTACTATCAAGGAATTTGACTTGGTACTGGTAAGTCCCTATTTAAGAGCCCAGCAAAGCTGGCAAGAAGTCAGTAAGCACTTCCCAGAACCTCATAAGTGGATCACGTTAGATGAGCTAGTTCCTGCGGGAGATCCAGGTCGCGTCGCCGATCTCGTGCTTGCGTATGCTGAGCAGTATCAGGCTAAGAATGTGTTAGTGATCGCACATATGCCGCTGTTAGGTTACCTTGTTAGTGAATTAGTGCCAGGCATTGAACCGCCACTGTTTGCAACATCTGGAGTGACCTTGATTGAAAGAGTGAATGAAAGAAACACTCTGGTTTGGCAACATGCACCACATTCTATTAGTTAGTTTGAACTCAACTGCTAGAGAGTTTTCTAACTTAGATATGAAAAAAGTGAGTCAGTAATGACTCACTTTTTTGCTTTAAGGCCTGTTATTTTAATTTTTGGTTTGAGTTTTTTAACGATTATCTAAGGGCATTAACGGCGATAGGGCTGATCACCAATGTCTATCAATACTAACAGCGCCGCATCGCTACCCCATTCTTTAGTGGCTTGATGAAAGGCTTTAACATGAGGATGTTGCACTAACCACATAGGAATATTTTGTTTTAATATCCCCGTTCCATGCCCATGCATCACGCAGCAGCAATGGCTTTGCTGCTTAATACAAGCTTGGATCAACGCCGCAAGCTCGAGTTTCGCTTCTGTTTGACGCATACCATGCATATCTAGCAATAGGTCAGGCACGTAGTCTCCACGGCGTAAGCGTTTAACCTCATGGTTATCCACATCATCACGGGCCCACTTCATCGGCCCATTTACGGGCAAAAGAGGCTGGTAGGTGTCAGAGAAATAACAATCTGCATGCAGCTGTTGCTCTTTCTCTTCAATGATTTTTCGGTCCTTAGGAGCCGCTATGAAATGGCGCTTATTTTGCTGAAAAGGTTTTATGCCTTTAGTCAGCTCTGCAAAAAGGGCCAAATCGTCTTTATCTTTGCTTTTATTCATCACTCTATTTTATTGAATCCGATGCCATATGAATAGAGTTCAGTTACAATGAGTCGGAATTAAAAAGTTGGAGTGAATTTTGGATAAGATTTTTGTTGATGAAGCGGTAACAGAATTACGTACTATTGGCGATATGCTACGTTGGGGCGTCAGTCGTTTTAATGATGCAAATATTTACTATGGCCATGGTACAGATAACGCGTGGGACGAAGCGATTGCGTTAGTATTTCATGCCTTGCATCTGCCGGAAGAAATTGGTCAGCAAGTTATTCACTCTAATTTAACCAGCAGTGAAAAGCACAAGATTGTTGAGCTTATTATTCGCCGTGTAAGAGAGCGCTTGCCTGTACCTTATCTTACCAATAAGGCGCAGTTTGCTGGGCTTGAGTTCTATGTCGACGAACGTGTTCTTGTTCCTCGCTCGCCAATAGCCGAGCTTATTGCTAATCGTTTTAGTCCTTGGCTATATAACAAGCCTGTTAACCGTGTACTGGATCTATGTACCGGTAGCGGTTGTATTGCAATTGCCTGTGCTTACGAATTTGAAGATGCAGAGGTCGATGCCTTAGATATCAGCGTCGATGCATTAGAAGTTGCACAGATCAACATCGAAACGCTTGAGGTGATGGATAGAGTATTCCCGATGGAGTCAGATCTATTCTCGGCGATTCCCAAAGGGCCGCATTACGATTTAATCGTATCGAACCCGCCTTATGTGGATGCTGAAGATATTGCTGATATGCCAGATGAATATCATCACGAACCAGAGATCGGTTTAGGGTCGGGTCGTGATGGCTTAGATTTAACTAAGCGTATTCTAGCCAATGCTGCCGATTACATGACCGAAGATGGACTGTTAGTGGTTGAAGTGGGTAACTCAATGGTTCAATTGAGTGAGCAATTCCCTGATGTACCATTTACTTGGATTGAGTTCGAGAATGGCGGTGACGGTGTATTTGTACTAACTCGCGATCAGCTAGTTGAAAATGAATCACTTTTCGCCATCTATAAAGATAGTGAATAATAGATCCTAGCTGCAGGCTTGCCTGCGGCTTTATATCAATCAGTACTCCTACATTGTGATTGATATTAAAAAGGAATTTACCGACAAAGCGCGGGTAAATGATAACTAGAATAAAGAGATAGAGGGCGAAAAAGCGGATGTCGGGAAACAGTATTGGTCAAAATTTCGTAGTAACAACATTCGGTGAGAGTCACGGTGTCGCCATCGGCTGTATTATCGACGGATGCCCTCCTGGGGTTGAGTTGACTGAAGCGGATATGCAGCATGACCTAGACCGTCGTCGTCCGGGGACCTCTCGTTATACAACGGCTCGTCGTGAGCCTGATGAAGTGCGTATTCTTTCTGGTGTATTTGAAGGGCAAACTACAGGCACCTCAATCGGTTTATTGATTGAAAATACCGACCAGCGCAGCAAAGACTACTCCAATATTAAAGATCTGTTCCGTCCTGGACACGCCGACTACACCTATCAGCAAAAGTACGGACAGCGCGATTATCGCGGTGGTGGACGTTCATCGGCTCGTGAAACCGCAATGCGAGTCGCCGCTGGTGCTGTCGCTAAGAAGTATTTAAAACAAGTGCATGGTGTTGAAATTCATGCCTATCTGTCACAGCTTGGGCCCATTGCAGCCGAAACTGTCGATTTTGAGCAGATTGAGCAAAATCCTTTCTTTTTCCCTGATGCATCAAAGTTAGATTCATTAGACGATTATATGCGTGAGCTTAAGAAGAGTGGAGACTCGATTGGTGCTAAAGTCTCCGTTGTCGCAACGGGTGTACCAGTGGGACTCGGTGAGCCAGTATTTGACCGCTTAGATGCCGATATTGCTCATGCACTAATGGGCATTAATGCCGTTAAAGGTGTTGAGATTGGTGATGGTTTTGAGGTGGTGAATCAAAAAGGGTCTGAACATCGAGACTTGATGTCACCAGAAGGTTTTGCATCAAACCATGCTGGTGGCATTTTAGGCGGGATCTCTTCGGGTCAGCCAATCGTTGCTCATATTGCGATGAAGCCGACTTCAAGCATCAGCGTACCGGGTGAAAGCATGAATGCCCAAGGCGAAGTTGCAGAAGTTGTCACCAAAGGGCGTCACGATCCTTGTGTGGGTATTCGAGCGGTACCGATTGCCGAAGCCATGTTGGCTATCGTGCTGATGGATCACCTATTACGCCACCGTGCACAAAATATGGATGTGAATAGCAGTACACCTATTATCGGAATGCGTTAATGTTTCAACCCAAAAGCACAGAGCAGCAACTTCGCTGGCTCTGTGCCTGTTATTTCTTTTTCTTTTCAATCCTAGGCATCATGGTGCCTTATCTTGGGGTCTTTTTTGACAGTCGGGGTTTTAACGCCGAAGAGATAGGCTTCCTACTCGCCATTCTAATGGCTACCCGGATCATCGCGCCTAATCTATGGGCAATCGTTGCCGATAGAACGGGCATGCGCTCGGAGTTGATTAAAATTGGCGCTGGTGCCGCAGCGTTAAGTTATCTGACCTTCTTCTATGATGGCAGCTTAACCTATCTTGCCATTAGTCTCGCTGTGTATACCTTTTTCTGGAATGCCATATTGGCGCAACTTGAAGTGATTACTCTTGAAACTTTAGGTGACGATGCCAATCGATATGGTGCGATTAGAAGCTGGGGCAGTATCGGTTATATCGTGCTGGTGGTTGGCGGCGGCTTTGCTATCGGGCACTTTGGACCGCAGATCCTGCCTTATATCGGTATGTCATTGTTTATCGGTATGCTAGTCAGTGCGTTGCCACTGCCCTCTAACCGCGCGGTTGTCGATAAAACCCAAAAGCGTAAGCCTATAGTCTTCGATAGAGCCTTAATCTGGTTTTTGATCTCGGCGATGTTACTGCAGATGAGTGCCGGTCCTTTTTATGGCTTCTTCGTACTTTACTTGAAGCAAGCGGGTTATACCGAGGCCGCAGCGGGGATCTTTGTTGCACTGGGCGTCATGGCTGAAATCGTCATGTTTATGTATGCGCCAAAATTGCTCGGCCGCTTTGGGGTGCAGCTTTTGCTGATCGTGAGCATAGGTTTAACCGCCGTTCGCTGGCTATTACTGGCATACGGCGTTGAAAACATAGTTTATCTTAGCATCAGTCAGATATTGCATGCCTTCACCTTCGGCCTAACTCATGCTGCATCGATTCAGTTTATTCATAAACACTTCGATGTAAGCCGACGTAGTCAAGGCCAGGCACTATATGCCAGTTTAAGCTTTGGTGTGGGGGGCGCGTTAGGGACTTGGTTATGTGGCATTATTTGGGGGAACGGTTCTGGCGCCGTGTCGGCTTGGCTCTTTGCCGCAGCTTGCGCATTTGTGTCCATGCTAGCCGTGTTATTTATTCCTAAACCCGAAGCGCATGCCGCTTAATGGGTATTAACCTACAGCGTAAAAATGGAGTCATCATTGTGGGGAAGTTTCGTCTAGGTTTGATCATCAATCCACTTGCAGGCCTTGGGGGCAGTGTCGCTTTAAAGGGCAGTGATGGCGTGGCTGCGGAGGCCATTGCCAAAGGTGCAGTACCCAAAGCGCACCTTAGAATGCAACAGGCTCTCGCTGTGATTGAACCTTATAAAGCGCGTATCGAAGTGATCACGGCATCAGGCAATATGGGTGAGACGCTGGCTAAGCAGATGGGCTTTAACACTCGCGTTGTTTACCAAGCGCCGCAGCAAACCCAGGCGCAAGACACTCAAAAAGTGGTGACAGAGCTGTTAAATGAGACACTCGATCTGCTGTTATTTGCGGGTGGTGATGGTACCGCACGGGATGTGTACGCTATCGCCGATGATAAGCTGCCAGTATTAGGTGTTCCTGCTGGCGTGAAAATTCACTCAGGCGTCTATGGCATCACGCCCCACGCTTCGGGCATGGTGGTAAAAATGTTGCTCGATGGTGATTTAGTCAGCTTGATGAGCGCCGATGTGATGGATATCGATGAAGTGGCATTTCGAACAGGGGTGGTACGTGCTAAGCGCTTTGGTGAAATGCTGGTACCTGCCGAACCTCGATATGTACAAGCGGTAAAGATGGGCGGCAAAGAGAGTGATGAACTGGTACTTGCCGATATCGCCGCTGAAGCGATTGAACAGATGGAAGATAATCTGTGCATCATGGGCTCGGGCAGCACTGTTGCTGCAGTTATGAGCGAGTTAGGACTTGAAAACACCTTGCTAGGGGTCGACCTTATTCAAGATGAGGCACTGGTAGCGAGTGACCTTTGTGCCAATAAGTTATTACAGCTCACTGAAAACAAAGCACTAAAGTTGTTTATCACCCTAATTGGCGGCCAAGGGCACGTTTTAGGAAGAGGTAATCAGCAGCTTAGCCCTGAACTCATCACGCGAGTCGGCAAAGATAATATTGTTATACTGGCGACAAAAACAAAGCTAAAAGCACTTGATGGCAGGCCATTAATTGTGGATAGTGGCGACCCTGAATTAGATAAAGCGCTTACGGGTTATTATAAGGTGATTACGGGCTATCACGATTACGTGATGTACCAAGTTGCAAATCCGGATTTAGCATAAAACACTCGTCACCGAGTGCGTAGTCAAACTTGGCTTGGTGATGTTAATTTACGAAAATAATAGATGTTTGGAGTGACTGGCTCTAATGGCTATTGAACAGCACTTCAATCGATAATAACGCGGAGCCCTCGATGATTGAGAAGTACGAGCAAACACTACAAGACTGGATTGAAAGCATTGTTGCCGAAGGTGATGATGATGCGTTATTTGCAAGTGGCTATCTACAGGGCCATGTTGCTGTTGTGCTTTCACAGCTTGAAGTTGAGAGCGAGCAGGGCCTAAGCGCCTTAGAAGCTAAGATGACCGAGTGTTTAGCACTGGCTAGAGAAGAGCTAAGTGATACTGATTACGCATTAGTTAATGATGCGTGGACACAATTGAGTGAGAAACTAGCGGCTTAATATTTTGTATTTAGCGCTATAGATAGGTTGATGAGAGTTTAAGCTTTTATGAGTATGAGTAGTTTTGTTGCAATTGGTCTCGTCAATCCGAAAAGTCCAACCAATGTCGGCGGCATCATGCGCGCCGTGGGCTGTTACAGCGCCGACGCTGTATTTTATACCGGTAAACGTTATGAGTTGGCGGCCAGTAATGGTTCGGCGCAGTACAATACTGACACCAAGCGTGCCAGTAGTTCTATCCCGCTAAAGAAAGTTGAGTCACTACTCGATGCGATAGCGCCTGATGTGAAAGTGGTCTGTGTCGATCTGGTTGAAGGCGCGATCCCGTTACCTGAGTTTGAGCACCCTGAAAAAGCGATCTACATCTTTGGACCTGAAGACGGCACCATCAGCCAGCAAGTGATTAATAACGCCGATGCCGTGGTTTATGTGCCGACGGTTGGTTGTATGAATCTTGCCGCTTCGGTAAACGTGTTACTTTACGATAGACTCGCTAAGTCGGCCTCTATCGCTAGCGATGATCTTATTCGTAGCAGTCGAGACACAAATAATCGAGTTAGAGTCAAACGTTGAGTCCTTGCTTATCCTATAAAAGCCACTATTGAGTGGCTTTTCTATTTCTTGCTAACCATAGAGCTTGTTAGAACCATGAAATATAGCAGCCTAAAGGTCCGCGGCCATCTCAGAATTAACTCTCTCCAATCATCTCTAGTGCTTTACCCTTTAATAGTTTTCGCATCCACATACGATTGGGGTTGAGTAGCGCGACAAAGTCACGACTGATAGGCATTAACTCGCCACAAATTTGTGCAGCTAGCGCCTCGGCAGCCAGTGGCCCAGAGCTTAATCCGCGTGAGCCAAGACCACCCAGTACATACAGCCCTTGATGAACAGGCGCATTATGCTTTTGCCAATAGACACGGCTCTCAGGCGTTAATTGATGGTCTTGATACAAGGCCATTATTGAGTCGAGATCGGGAGCCGGGCCCATCATGGGGGCGTGATCTCTAGTCACCATACGCACACCTACACGGGCGCTATGACCGGAGACATCGATCTCCTCCACCCAATCTTGGCCAACATAGCTGTGTTGAATTTTGTGTAAGTTCTCCACTTGCTCGCTGGAGCTGTAATGCGTATCTACCGCGTTCTTAACGTAACTCGCGCCTAAGCAGTGTAAGCTGTTGTTGCTGGGCGTCATATAACCGTGGGCGCAAAGTACTGCGCTAAGCTTCGACAGTTTGGCCCGAGAGGGGACATGGCTGACCTGGCCTCTAAAGCCCGTGGCCTGCAGGTATTGGGTCTGCGAAAACTGGGTGATTGACTTGCCGTTAGCTACAATGAGTGCCTTAAAGGGGCCAAATGTCTCAGTGTTGCTATCGAGATACCAGCTACCATCTTTGAAGCGTATGTCGGTAATTTGAGTATTGAGCTTAAGGGAAGCATCGCTAATGGCTTGTGCTTGAGTAAATGCCGCTCGGGTAAAATCTTGCGGCGACACCCAACCACCTTGAGGGTAAAAAATACCGCCGTCATCCAGTTTCACACCTGCAATGTTCGAGGCCTGCTCGGCATTAATCGCTTGGGCGATATTAGGATCCCAGTCGTGACCATTGATAATCTTAGCTACCCGCTTTCGACTGCGCTCATCATGCCCTGTATGCACCACGCCGCAAAGATCAAAACCGATAGGGTGTCCTTGGGCGGCGAGTGATTTCAGCCTTTGTAAACTAAACAGATAGGCCTGTTGAAAGTACTGGCTTAGGGTATTGTTATCTGGAGTGAGCAGCGGATAGATAGCGCCCTGCTTGTTACCGGAGGCCGCTTGGGCTAAGGCATGGTCTTCACAAAAAAGTGTAACTCGTTGAGCTCGTTCTGCTAATGATAGTGCCAAACAGGCACTGCCGACGCCGCCACCAATAATGGCGATGCCTTGGTTAACGCTTACCGCATTATCTGTCGTGGTCAACGGGGCCGCGCAGATGGGGTAGGGCGCTTGCACTGCTCGGCTCTGCGCGCGCAGTGCGGCTCTTTCTTGAAAACAGATATCATCGCAGCGAAGTGCATTATGACTCGCTTTAGCATCATCGTCCGCATCATAGCGATAAAGCCCTACTTGCTCGGCCTGGACATAAAGCCGCTGCTGGAGTTCTGCAGTTAATTCATCATCAAGGCTCAACTGCGCCTCATTAGTACTTAACTTTGCTAATTGCCAAAATAGCGTTTGCGTTAACTGAGTTTGGTCAGCATCGCTTGCAATGTGCCAGCCATCGACGAAACCATCGCTAACCATAGGTAAGCTTTGCAGCTGGTTTAGATAGTGGCCGAGATAAAAGTCGATGGTGAGCCCAACGCTAGCAATAATGACTCGTTGGCAGCCTGTAATTGCGGTTAAATAGACGCTTTCATTAGTGCACAGTAGTTTCGCAAGCTCTTCATCAGCAAGTCGGGTGCGTGAGGTGTCATTGATATCGGCAACAACTTTTAGCGTAATCCGCTTCTCTTTATGCTGTGCAACTTGAGTAATGAGCTGTTTAAGTGTGGCAATAGAGCCTAAACCTAACTGGCCAATGACCACATCATGAGTGGTTTTGCTATCGATGATCTGCTTAAGAGTTTTACTTACTGTCATGGTTACGTCTTTAATGTTAAATTAAGCACTCGCAAATATGCTTTATAATCCGCGGTAGTTGCTCGGAATTGTACATTTTTATGGGCAAATTTTGGCAAAGATTATACGTAAGGTCTCATAATGAGCATTATTTTTGTGTTCCTTATGGAAAGCTGACCACTTAAATGGATGAAAAGCGATACCATTGGTGCAGCAAAATTGGTACTAGATGTACAAAATGGAAAGTTAATAATGAAAAGAGTCGTGATCACTGGACTTGGTGTCGTATCAAGTATCGGTAACAACAAGCAAGAAGTCACTGAATCATTAAAAGCGGGTCGTAGTGGTATTACCCATTCAGATCAGTTTGAAGAAATGAAGCTGCGTAGTCATGTTTGGGGCGACATTAAGATTGACCCATCAGAATATATTGACCGTAAAGCACTGCGCTTTATGGGTAACGCAGCAGCCTACGCACACATTGCAATGCAAGAAGCGATCAAGGATGCAGGTTTAGTTGAAGAGCAGTATTCAGACCCACGTGTCGGTATTATCGTAGGCACAGGTGGCGCATCTTCTGCAAACCAGGTTCAAGCAGCAGACACATTACGTGAAAAAGGCGTTAAACGCGTTGGCCCGTACATTGTGCCGCGCATCATGTCGAGCACAGCTAGCGCGTGTTTGGCTACGCCATTTAAGATTAAAGGCATGAACTACTCAATCAGTTCAGCTTGTGCAACCAGTGCACACTGTATCGGCCACGCAGCCGAACTTATCCAAATGGGTAAGCAAGATATGGTGTTTGCTGGTGGTGCTGAAGAAGTAGATTGGACGCTAACCATGGGCTTCGACGCTATGGGCGCACTATCGACTAAGTATAACGACGAGCCAACAAAAGCGTCACGTACTTACGATGCAGACCGAGATGGCTTTGTTATCTCTGGTGGCGGCGGTATTGTGGTTGTCGAAGAGTTAGAACACGCGTTAGCACGTGGCGCAAAAATTTACGCTGAAATCATCGGTTATGGCGCGTCATCAGATGGCTATGACATGGTTGCACCATCGGGTGAAGGCGCGGTTCGCTGCATGCAGATGGCACTTGCCGATGTAGACACGCCAATCGATTACATCAACACTCACGGTACATCTACACCAGTAGGTGATATGCGCGAGCTTGAAGCACTACGTGAAACCTTTGGTGATAATCTGCCGGCCATCGCATCGACTAAGTCTTTGACAGGTCACGCTCTAGGTGCAGCGGGTGCACACGAAGCGATTTACAGCTTGATCATGATGGAAAGCAGTTTCATCGCGCCAAGCATCAACATCGATAATGTCGATGAAAAAGCGGCAGGCATGCCGATTGTGACCGAAATGACTGAGAAAGAGCTTAACACTGTGATGAGCAATAGCTTCGGTTTTGGTGGCACAAACGCAACTTTGGTTATGCGTAAGTACAAGTAAGCCATACTTACACCAACTAAAGATTGAATTAAAAAGAAGCCTAGATTTATCTAGGCTTCTTTTTTGTGTCCTATTTAGCAGTCCATTCACTATCGACAGGCTATTGGAGAGTATTTCCAAGGTTGTGGGTTCAATCGCTCTTTTAGGAGTTGAATAAAACCAGAGATCCGCGCCGAACGCTCTTTCTCTGGACTACTTAAAAGTGCAACGATATTGGCGTTAGGTAATCCATATTCTGGCAGTAGCCGTACCAGTTCGCCGCTGTTTATCTGTGGCTGCACATCCCATTCAGAACGCATAATGATCCCAAGTCCAGCTGTTGCCCAGTCTTTAATGACGCGGCCCTCGTTACTGGCAAGTGTTGGGGTGATCCTAACCATCTCAAGTTTGTCGTTGTTATAGCTGGCATCAGTAAGTCTGTCATCGGCCTGCTTGTCATGAGACAACTTGGTAAAAGACCACAAGGTGACATCTTCATTATTCTCCCTTAAGGCGATACATCGATGCTTGAGCAGATCTTGCGGCGCTTTAGGCGTGCCCATTTGCTTAAGGTATTTTGGCGAGGCGCAGAGAAACCTTTGATTTGCTGCCAAGGTAATCATTTTTAATGAAGAGTCATTGAGCGCCCCGATGTAGATGATGATGTCCCATTTATGATGAGCTGACCAATTTGGGTTATCGGATAGTTCAAGCTCGATATCCAGCTGAGGATGACTGACTTTGTATTCACCCAGTAATGGCGCGATATAGTCATTACCAAAGCCTAAAGGCGCTAACACCCTGAGTTTACCGCATACATGCTCTTTAAGTTCATCGAGCTGTTCTTGCAGCTCATCGAGGCCGCGCAGAATAGGTAGGCCTTTATCCAGCAAGAGCTGTCCCTCTTCGGTGAGACTCACGATTCTAGATGGGCGCTGGATAAGTTTAATCGACAGCTTTCTTTCAATATGTTGCAGTCTAAGTGTCACCGAGGGCGGGGTGATATTTAAGGCTCGAGCCGCATCGGCCAATGTTCGGTGGCTGGCAATTGTTGTAATGAACCTGAGATCTTCAGTGGTGATCATTTGGTTTGAACCTAATCTATACCTTAATAAGTATTAATGTAAAACAAAACCAACTTCTTAGATACTCTTGTTCTACTCGCTGGTTTGATGTCGCTCACATGCATCAAATTCAGCAATGACTTATTTGATAGTCTAGGTGGATAGCTCTGGTTAATAGCTCAGGTTAGTAGTCCAGATTGATAGCCTAGATTGACAGTTCAGGAAATAGAGCATGCTATACAGTGAAAATTCCAATCCACAATTATTGAACCAATATCAGAGTCTCGATACGCCATTTTTGTTAGTCGATAAACAGCTAATGCTTAAAAACCTAGCGCGATTACGCAGTAAGACCGAAGCTTTAGGTGCTGAGCTGCGACCTCACTTTAAAACCATAAGAGCACTCGAAGCGGTTCATCACCTGCTGCCACAAAGAACATCGGCAATCACAGTATCGACGGTAAAAGAAGCCGAGGCTCTGGCTGGTGAGGGCTACACCAATATTGTTTATGCTGTGGGTATTTCTGAGGGGAAATTACCAAGAATCGAGCAGCTTATCGTTAAGGGGGCTGAGGTAAGGGTACTACTCGACACCCTAGAGCAAGCCGAGTTTGTGAGTCGCTATTGTGAGCAGCATAACTGCGCCATTGCGGCATTAATCGAAGTTGATTGTGATGGGCATCGTGGCGGTATTCACCCAGATGATCCCAAGTTAATTGAGATCGCCAGCCTGCTGCATCATGGCGCTGCGAGCTTCCATGGTGTGTTAGCCCATGCTGGTGAGTCTTATCTTTGCTTCGATCAAGAGTCCTTAGCTGAAGCTGCCCGCAATGAAGTCAAAATGACCCTTAAAGCGGCTAATAACTTACGTGCAGCAGCAATTCCTTGTGACATAGTTAGTATCGGCTCAACACCTACAGCTCATAGCTATCAAGACCTGACTGGGATCACCGAAGTCAGAGCTGGGGTTTATGGTTTCTTCGATTTAGTCATGGCCGGAATTGGCGTTTGCCAGCTTGACGATATTGCAGCCAGCGTGGTGACTACGGTGATTGGTCATAACAAGGAAAAGGGCTGGTTGTTTATTGATGCAGGATGGATGGCACTGTCAGCAGATCGCGGTACAGCGGGTCAACCTAAGGATTGCGGTTACGGTTTAGTCGCTAAAACCAATGGCCAGCTCGTTGAAGCAATGCAGGTGATTGGCGTTAATCAGGAGCATGGCATTATTGCTGCAGTTGGCTGTGATGCTATCAGTTTTGACGACTTCCCTGTTGGTTGCCGACTGCATATTCTGCCTAATCATGCCTGCGCCACCGCCTCTATGCATCAGCACTACCATGTATTTGATACACAAGAAACTACCTACGAGAACTGGAACCGAATTCAAGGTTGGTAACATGCAATATTTAAATGAAGCGCAAACCGCAAAACTGATCACTCATCAGCTGGCCTATACCGCCGTAAAAGACGCATTTATCGCAGCCACTACCGATGAAGCGACGCTGTTTCCTGTGGTTAATGCATCTGGGCCACAAACGGACTCGATGTTTTCACTAAAGTCAGCTTCTACTGCGACACTCGTTGGTTGGAAGACCGGGAGCTACTGGCCGGGTAATCAAGCCAAAAACATGCCGTGCCATGGCACTAATGTATTTCTGTTAAGTCCAGAAACCGGAGAGTTGGTTGCAGTGGTGGCTGCAACACAGGTTAACGCCTACCGCACTGCGGCTGCGGACGCAGTGGCTGTTGATTACCTAGCACGAAAAGATGCCAGCGTTTTGACTGTATTTGGCACCGGACACCAAGCCGAGTATGAAGTATTCGCTATTGCAGAGGTGCGGAGCATCACTAAGGTGATGGTTGTTGGTCGAGAAAAGCATCGTTGTGAGCAGTTTATTAAGCGTCTCATCGATAAGGGCTTACAAGCCAAATGCGAAGTCGTCAGCGCTCAATATGGCTGTGAAAATGCTGATATTATCGTAACTGCAACCACTGCCACTGCGCCATTATTTGAGGCGAGTTGGGTTAAAGCTGGCACCCATATCTCAGCCATGGGCGCAGATAAAGTCGGTAAGCAGGAGCTACCAGCCGAGCTGTATCACGGCGCAAGTTTATTTTGTGACTATGCAGCACAGGCAGTGGTTATCGGTGAATTTCAACACTCAGAAAATGCACAAGTGATAGAGATTGGTAAGGTCATTACAGGCGCATCAGCAGGGCGCGATGATAATGTCGCTATTACGATTTTTGACAGCTCAGGCATTGCCATTCAAGACTTGTTTGTTGCCGCTAAACTGCTTGAGCTGAGTCAAAGGTGATCAATCGCGAAAAATAATGTGACTCATAGTCGTTAGCCATAATGAAGGGGAGCCCGTTTAGTAAACGGGCCACCCATAATAGTAAGTTACGTTTCATATCTCCTTTGCCCGAAGTCGAATGCTTTATGACTCGCTAAAATGGAAGGCTCGTGAATTGGCGCTTATTGCTTATGATATTTCGAATGATTCGGCATCAGCATATAACCAGTAAAATCAATATCACAACTGATGCTAGCACTCATCATCACGTCTCAACTCCATCTGATTATCACTCATTTCCCCCTTATATTGGCTTATCGTTCTAATCGACAATGAGCCAATATAAGAGTATAAAACCATAGCGCATGTGTGTTATTTATCATTTGAGGTTCACATTGGATATTGCCATTTTATTTGTTTTAATTCTGATTAATGGTGTGTTTGCTATGTCAGAAATTGCATTGATGACGGCAAAAAAGAGTCGATTACAAAAACTGGCCGCTGACGGAAGTCATGCCGCTGCAAAAGCCATCAAACTGGCTGAAGAGCCAACACAGTTTCTATCAACTGTTCAAATTGGCATTACAGTTATTGGTATATTGAATGGTATTTTGGGGCAAGCGGCATTGGCTGGCCCAATATCTGAAGTATTAGCCTCTTTAGGTGTCCCTGCTACGCTAGCACTCACCATCTCAACCGCCTCCACGGTCGTTATCATAACGTATGTATCGATAGTGATAGGAGAGTTAGTACCTAAGCGTATTGCGCAATTTCATGCAGAGCGTATCTCAACTCTGGTAGCCCCGCTCATTAGCTTTTTAGCCTCTATTTCTCGGCCTTTTGTTTTCTTACTCTCTGTCTCGACAGACGCCTTGTTGCGCTTGCTAGGTCGTTCAAGTAAAGACGGATCTTCAATCACAGAAGATGATATTCATGCATTGCTGCACGAAGGCTCTGAGCAAGGTGTAATAGAAAAGCAAGAACACTCTATGGTTCGTAATATCTTTCAGCTAGATGACCGAAAAGTGGTGTCACTAATGACGCCCAGAAGTGAGCTTGTTTATTTTGATACCGAACAGTCGTGGGATGAAAACTTACCAAGGCTGTTGCGTTCAGATTATTCTATTTTTCCGGTGACCCGGGGTGGCATGGATAATATTCTTGGTTTTACCACAGCTCGCTTTTTATTAAAAGCAGCGCACCAAGAACACAAAATCAAGTATCTAATGCGTAATTTGTTACCCTGTTTGACTATTTTAGAGAATACATTCGGAAGTCAATTGCTGGAGTTATTAAAAACAACAGGTGAAGAGATCGCATTGGTTGTGGATGAATACGGTGATGCTCAAGGTATTGTGACCCAGAAAGACTTACTTGAAGCGCTTGCTGGTGAATTTAAATCGGCAAACCCGAATGACTCATGGGCTGAGCAAATCTCGGCAGCTGAATGGATATTTGATGGCGCTATCCCAGTTACAGTGTTAAAAGAAAACTTAAATTTGAGCTCCTTACCAGAGGAAAAAGAAGCAGACTATCAAACACTAACAGGCATGTTTATGTGGTTAACGTCAAATGTTCCTACGGTGGGAGACAATATAAAATACCAAGATTGGAATTTTGAAGTGCTTTCAATCGATCACAATAAAGCCAGTAAGGTGCGAGCCACCCATAATAAGGGCTAATAAGCCTGACATAATGGCGAGTTGAGCTTCATACCGTACTGGGGGATTGTACGCCTATCTGTTACGAAAATGACTAAGTAAGGAGTTCGCTTAGACTTGAGTGAATAGTCATTTACAACTCGTTGTTAATTTAACTTTTTGATAAAGATTGAATTTTACCTTTTCTGTGTGCCGAATCGCTCCCGAAGGCTCGATGAAAGAGAAAATTGATAGTTGATACTCATCCTTTTTGTAATGTCTTAGTCTGCGTTTATTTCCAATCCTTTGTTTCTAATAAATTGGCCATCTTGTTAGAATGCAGTCCATATGCATTCAGGCCACTTTTGGGAACCACAATGAAGATCCTTGCCGATGAAAACATGCCTTATGTTCAGCAGTTATTTGGTGATTTGGGGACGATTGAAACCGTAAACGGTAGGGAGTTAGCTCCTGAGCAAGTGAAAGATGTCGATGTACTGCTCGTTCGTTCCGTGACTCAGGTAAATCAAGCCTTGTTGGCCGAGAATAACCAACTTAAATTTGTCGGCAGTGCCACCATAGGCACAGATCATATCGATTTAGATTACCTTGCAAATCGTGGTATTCCTTTTTCTAATGCGCCGGGCTGTAATGCCACTGCAGTGGGGGAGTTTGCCTTTATTGCCATGCTTGAGTTGGCGCAGCGCTTTAATAGCCCCCTTAAAGGCAAGGTGGTGGGTATTGTGGGCGCGGGTAATACTGGCACGGCGGTAGTTAAATGCCTTGAGGCTTATGGCATTGAGGTGCTGTTAAATGATCCACTGTTAGAGCAAAGCGGCGATCCCCGCGACTTTGTGTCGTTAGATACGCTCATTGAAAAGTGCGATGTGATTAGCCTGCATGTGCCGATAACGAAAAGCGGTGAGCACAAAACTTGGTATCTGTTTGATGAAGCAAGGCTTAATAGCCTAAGTGCAAACACTTGGCTGCTTAACTGCTGTCGCGGTGAGGTGATAGATAATCGCGCCTTGCTTAAATTCAAACAACAACGTGATGATGTAAAAGTGGTGCTCGATGTGTGGGAAGGCGAGCCTAATCCTATGCCAGAGTTGGTACCCTATGTTGAGTTTTGTACGCCCCATATCGCGGGCTATTCATTAGAAGGTAAGGCGCGCGGCACCTATATGCTGTATCAGAAGTTGGCTGAGGTGCTTCAAATTAACGCTGACAAACAGATGGAGTCGTTACTGCCAGCACTGTGGAGTGAGCGGGTTTTAGTGCAGGAAATCAGCGATGAAAGAGCATTATTACAGTTGGCTAGATTTGTCTATGATTTACGCGATGATGACGAATTATTTAGAAAACAGTTTCTAAATAACCAGGGGTTTGATCATATGAGAAAAAATCACACTCATCGCCGTGAATTTAGTGCATTAAAGGTAGGCAATTCGGGGCAAACTAATGTAAATTGGTTATCCAATTTAGGGTTTTCAGGAGTCGAGCTGTAATTATGTCGCAGGAATTTAATGTTGTCGTATTAGGTGCATCGGGCGCAGTGGGTCAAACAATGATTGAGATCCTCGAAGAGCGTAACTTTCCGGTTGCTAATTTATTTCCATTAGCCAGCAGTCGCAGCGCCGGTAATACGGTCAGCTTCCACGGTAAACAGGTCGAGATTTTAGATGTAGACACCTTTGACTGGTCACAGGCTCAAATCGGTTTCTTCTCAGCAGGTGGTGACGTATCAGCTAAGTGGGCGCCAATCGCCGCTGAAAACGGCTGTGTTGTTATCGATAACACCTCGCACTTCAGATATGACATCGATGTACCATTGGTGATCCCAGAAGTGAACCCTGAAGCTATTGCCGATTTCAGAAACCGTAACATCATCGCGAACCCAAACTGTTCAACGATTCAGATGTTGGTTGCTCTTAAGCCTATCTATGATGCGTATGGTATTTCACGTATTAACGTAGCGACCTATCAGTCAGTATCGGGTTCAGGTAAGCAGGCGATTGAAGAGTTAGCGGGTCAGTGCGCTAAACTGCTACAAGGCTTACCAGTAGAACCTAAAACTTATCCTAAGCAGATTGCGTTTAACGTATTGCCACAAATCGATAAGTTTATGGATAACGGCTACACCAAAGAAGAGATGAAAATGGTGTGGGAAACGCAGAAGATCTTCGGTGACGACAGCATAGTGGTTAACCCAACGGCGGTGCGTGTCCCCGTCTTCTACGGTCACTCTGAGGCGATTCACTTAGAAACACTGCAACCTGTCGATGCCGAAGATATTAAATCGGTATTACGTGGTGCTGACGGTGTTGAGTTATTTGAAGGCGATGAAGATTACCCTACTGCAATTACCGAAGGTGCAGGGACAGATCCTGTCTATGTTGGCCGCGTGAGAAAAGACATCTCTCATGAAAACGGCATTAACCTTTGGGTTGTTTCAGATAACATCCGTAAAGGTGCTGCGCTAAACAGTGTCCAGATCGCAGAGGTTTTGATTAGAGATTATTATTAATTCCTGATCTATCTGTTAGCTAAACTGATTAAAAAGCCCGCATTACGCGGGCTTTTTATGTTTTAAAGTTGTGAACAGTAGCAGGGTAGCTGAATCTAGTTTATAGTAATCTCAATAAATACAATGCCTAAAGCTCGTCACCAGGGTGGTGACTCCAGCGTGCTTTAAAGGGAAGGATTGATGAACTTTCGCACTTCGCATCTTGTCGGTTTATTTGCCACAGGGTTAGTGGCTATTGCCGCCCCTTCGATTAATTCTGTTGTTGCTGAGCCATTAAAAATTACCGGCCCTGACGGCCAAGTAAAAGTTAATGAACAGAGCGTTCGTCAATATGGCCCGACAACGTCGGCTGATACATTCTGGAGTATCGCTCAAGCCGTAAAGCCTGATAATAGCGTCACCGTGTATCAAGTGATGGCAGCGCTGTATGATGCCAACCCCCATGCATTTTCAAGTAAAAACTATAACAGCTTAGAGCGCGGCATGATTTTGCTGGTGCCGACGAAAGCGGTAATGCAGCAAACCTCTCAAGCAGATGCTAAAGCCCGCGCCGAGCGTAACGATCGAAATTGGTCATCTGCTAACCTAGTCACTAAGTCAACTAAACCAAGCGTGACCGTGCAAGCTGCGGCTGCAAAGGTAGAGAGTCCAAAGCCCGGTGTATTGGCTAAATCTCCGGTAGCCGCTAAGCCAAACCCATTAATTGCAGAGTTATCGGCAGAAGTTGATGCACTCACCAAGCAGATAGAAGAGATCCAAGCTCAAAACCTAGAGCTGACCGATGAGCTTGCACGAGCAAGTGATGAGATTGTCGTAGGATCGTCCGATACAGAGGCGTTCCAGCAGGAAATCGCCCAGCTTAAAGATGAAAACGCTCTGCTAAAAAAGGCGTTGCAAGATTCCAAATCTGAAAATGAAGCCCTAAATCAAGAACTGCAACTTAAACAGCAGCAACTTGGTGCATTCAGCTCGCCAAAGCAGGAACCGACTTCTGATCTGTGGCGAACCATTATGGATAACCCTCTGTTATTAGTGGCTGGTGCCGTATTACCTGCGTTACTTGTTGTGGCGTTATTCTGGCTGTTTATCCGTCGTAGAAACGAAAACAGTGCTGAGGAGCCGCAAGATGAACAGCAAATTGCAGCAGATAAAGATGTAATCGCAGTAGATAAAGAGATTGACTCTGATGTTGCTGCTAAAGCTGACGATGCCGATGATTTAGCTGTCCATCTTGACACTGATGATACCCATAGTGACGATAAACCACTACAGGATATCGCGGTTGCGAGTGCGGTCCGTCAGGCTGAAGAACAAGACATTGTGGTTGAAGAGGCTCTGGATGAAGGTCAGTCATTAGATGACTTGTGGGCCGAGGCCATGGGAGAACAGGAGCAAGGGGATGAGTTTAATGCTGGCGCGAAAACGGCAGAAGAAGACGATCTTGATTCTTTGCTTGCCGGCTTTGATGAGCCTGAAGAAGATAAAGCTGCTGACGCAAACGCGGCAGAGGAGGATCTTGACTCATTGCTGGCAGGCTTTGATGAACCTGCCGATACAACAGATACCAAAATAAGTGCCCAGGAAGATGATTTAGACGCGCTGCTAGCAGGCTTCGATGAGCCCGCAGCAGAGAACGATTCTGCACAAAAGCAGGCTGCAGAAGTTGAAGCTAGCACTCAAGATGACGACATAGACGCCTTGCTAGCAGGATTTGATGAGCCAACAGAAGCAACGGCAGTAACAGACGTAAGTGCGAAAGATGATGACATAGACGCCTTGCTAGCAGGATTTGATGAGACTGCTGAAGCAACGGCAGTAACAGACGTAAGTGCGAATGATGATGACAGAGACGCTTTGCTGGCAGGGTTTGATGAGACTGCTGAAGCTGCGACAGAGACAGAAGTTAGTGGCAAAGATGATGACATAGATGCTTTGCTGGCAGGGTTTGACGAGCCTGCAGAAGCAGCGGCAGAGACCGAAGTTAGCGGCAAAGATGATGATATAGACGCTTTGCTTGCAGGTTTTGATGAGTCACCACAACAGAAGGTGGCAGATGTTGAATCAGCAGCGGGTAGTGAAGATGATCTTGATGCACTGTTGGCAGAGCTTGAGGGGGAGAATAAGCCTAAAGATGACGCTAGTGAACACAAAGATATCGACTCTCTTTCAGATGAGATGGCTGCAGAGTTAGAGGCTGGGTTTGAAATCGCGGCAGAGCTTGAGTTAGACCAAGATAGCGATACAGAGAAATCTGAGAGTGAGCTCGATAGCGAACTCGATGCGTTACTTGCTGACCTTGAAGCGCCAAGTGTAGAGCCTACGGCACCACTTGAACCTGTCGAGGAGTCGAGTGGTGACAAAATAGAGCCTGCTCCGACAAAGGCTCAAGAGAGTAATAGCCTAGATTTTGACTTAAGTGATTTTGATAACGCTAGCATTAAGCCGAGCCAAGATAGTGAAGTGAGCAAGGTCGATTCGTCAGAAGCTTTACTCGATTTTACATTGCCAGATGAGGAGTTTGACTCAAAAGATTCTGAGGTGGAAGTTGAGCAAACCCCACCACCAAAGAGCGAAAAAGAGAGTGGTTTCTTTGATGATCTAAAGGGTAATAAAAAGGTAGAAGAAACCTCTATTGACTGGGAGAGTATCGTCAATCAGAAGGATGAAAACTCTGAAACCACATTGGATTTTGATGTTACAAATGGTGTGTCAGCAGACCTTTCCGACGACGAGTTATTTAAAGGTTTAGCGTCGGAGGGGAGCTCACAAGATATCGATCTTGAACTGGCCGATGATGATACTTTTACCCTCGACGATAATAATAAGCTCACAGTCGATGAAGCCTTAGCTGCGCTCGATGCCGAAGAAGCAAGTGCTAATAGCGCAGGTAAGAGTGCCGTCGCTATGCACGATTTAACCACCTTCCAGAAGGATAATGGTTTTATCGATATCGACAGACTCTTGAGTGAAGCTGATGAAGATAACGGCGAAACTGACCTGTATAAAGAGCTAGATGTCGACATGGGTGATTTAAACTCATTGAAAGGCAATACTCCTATGGTCGATGTCGATGATGAGGAAAACTCAGTTAATGCTAAGTTGGATTTAGCCCGAGCCTATATCGAGATCGACGATAGTGATAGTGCGCGCGCACTGTTAAAAGAGGTCGAGCTCGATGGTAATGACCGTCAGCAGGCCGAGGCCGCAGGCTTACTCAAAGAGTTAGTTTAAAAATCAATACAAAAAAACGGCGCCTATGGCGCCTTTTTTATACTTATCGTTTACCTTGAGTATGCTAGAATCGCCGGCTATTAAATGATTTCGTTTATTCGACGTATTAGCCAAATATTAGTTGGCGCGCCGGGTAACAGTTTAACCGAGTGATTGAGGTGTGGGATGCGAGTTGCGCTAGGTATAGAGTACGATGGTAGTCAATATTTCGGATGGCAACGTCAGGCGGAAGTTGACACAGTACAGGAGCGACTAGAAAAAGCGCTTTCAATCGTCGCGAACGAGCCTATTGCCGTGCAGTGTGCCGGCCGTACCGACGCAGGCGTTCACGCGACAGGCCAAGTGGTGCATTTTGAGACTAATGCTATTCGAAAAGAGACGGCATGGACCTTAGGCGTTAATGTTAACCTACCAGACAATATTGCGGTGCGCTGGGTCAAAATTGTCGATGATGAGTTTCATGCTCGTTTTACTGCTACTGCGAGACGTTACCGTTACATGATCTACAACCATCAACTACGCCCAGGCATTTTGCGTAGTGGTGTGAGCCACTATCCTGGTGATATTGATGAGTCGAAGATGCATCAAGCGGCACAATACCTTCTAGGTGAGCAGGACTTTACCAGTTTTAGGGCCGTTCAGTGCCAGTCTAATACACCGTTTCGCTGCGTGCATGAAGTCAACGTGACTCGTCAAGGCATGTATATTTGTGTCGATATTAAGGCCAATGCCTTCTTGCATCATATGGTGCGAAATATTGTTGGCTCACTGCTGGAAGTCGGTTTAGGTAATCAGCCAGTTGAGTGGATTGAACAGCTACTGGCACTTAAAGACAGAAATAAAGCTGCGGCGACTGCGAAACCAAATGGCTTGTATCTTGTGGATGTGACTTACCCTGAAAGTTATCAACTGCCTAAGTTGTCGCTTGGCCCGCTATTCATGCTGGACTAATTAAGCAGGGTTTAACGTTTGTTACGGATGATAGCTTTATACAGGTGATTGCTTAATTAAGGCGTAGACCTTTCACGCTTCTAATGGATAAATTTTTGTGAACAACAGAGCAAGCTTAGTTGCACCTCAAGCGGGTGCAACATTGAATACTTGGTTAGATTTCTTGTTGGCGATTCACCCAACAGAAATTGATATGGGACTTGAGCGAGTTTCACTAGTCGCGGAGCGTATGGGCTTAAATGACCTTGGCCAGACTAAAATCGTTACTGTGGGCGGCACAAATGGTAAAGGGACGACCTGCGCCATGATAGAAGCCGCGTTACAGTTATCTGGGCAAACAGTCGGTGTATATAGCTCTCCGCACCTACTTAAGTACAACGAACGCGTACGGATCAATGGTGTCGATGTCAGTGATGAGTCACTGGTTGCCGCTTTTGAGGCGATTGAAGCTGCGCGCGCCGAGATCTCATTAACCTTTTTTGAATACGCCACCCTTGCGGGTTTATATCTGTTTAAACAGGCAAAGTTAGATGTTGTTTTGCTTGAAGTCGGTCTTGGCGGCCGTTTAGATGCGACCAACTTAATCGATGCCGATATTGCGGTGGTGACCTCTATCGATTTAGATCATCAAGACTATTTAGGCGATACCCGTGAGCTGGTCGGCGCTGAAAAGGCCGGGATCTTCAGAGCCAATAGACCTGCAATCGTGGGTGAGCCTGATTGCCCAAGCACGCTGCTTGATGTGGCCAATCGAGTTGGCGCATCACTTTACCGAGTCAATAGTGAGTTCAGTTATCGTTGCAGCGATAAAGATTGGCACTATCAAGGCCAACATTTCGACCTAGATAACTTGCCGTTCCCCTATTTGCCTCAACCCAATGCCGCCACTGTGATTGCGGTACTCGAGCACTTGTGCCCGACTATCTCAGCAGAAATTATTGCTAAAGCGGTAGGGACGACACAGTTAGCGGGACGTTTAGAAAGCCTTAACGACTCTCCAAAGGTGATTGTCGATGTGGCCCATAACCCGCATGCGGCGCGCTATTTGCAATCACGTTTAGCGTCAATACCAAAACGTCGTTTGGTTGCGCTTTGCGGCATGTTAAAAGATAAAGATGCTCGCTCGGTGCTGCAGACCTTATCTGCCGATGTGGACCAGTGGTTTTTATGCGACCTGTCTGTACCACGTGGCGCTACGGCGGCCGAACTTGCTGCCTTGATGCCATCAGGCGCATCCGCTTCGACATATACTGAGATGAGCGCCGCCTGGGAGGCAATGAAAACGCAGTTACAGCCGGAAGATGTAGTAATTGTATTTGGCTCATTTTACACTGTTGCAGGCTTTAAAGATTTGTTTAAGGGAGAGAATTTTGTCTAGTCAATTTCAAAACCGTCTTGTTGGTGTCATCGTCATTGTGGCATTAGGGGTGATCTTTTTACCCGATATATTAGATGGTAAAAAGCAGCGCGAAGAAGAGCAGTTTGCTGAAATTCCTCTTAGACCCGAGATCCAACAAAGTGAGCTGCCTGAGCAAAATATCGAAACGCTCGACCTAGGCGCTGATGGTAATTCGTTAGCTGATGGCTCTTTACCCGCTGATGGCTCTAAATCTGCTGATGACGAAGGAGCCAGTGATGACTCTTGGCATATAGCCGAAGAGGGCGGTCAGAGTCAAAAGTCGGAGGCTAAGCTCGCTAGTACGCAAGTGAATAAGCCTGCGTCTGAGTCTACAAAGCCAGCGGCTAAGCCTAAGGCCGCTTGGACGATTCAATTGGGGAGCTTTAATAATGCGGCCAACGTCAGAGGCCTCGTTAAACGTCTTCGCGATAAAGGCTTTACCGCTTACACCCTACCGACTAAGCCTGTTGATGGTCAGTTAACTAAGGTGTTCGTCGGGCCAAATGTGTCTAAAGATAAGCTGAGTCGTATGCAAGCCGATATTGAGAAGTTGACTGAGCTAAAAGGGCGAGTGGTTGCTTATAATCCCGTTGAAAAATAATAAATTGTGATTGTCTTTGTCCGAGAAAAAGTTATTTCGCCGCGAAAGCGTGAGAAATAACTCTGTCTCTGTTAGAATCGCGCCGTCTTAAACCCTATGCTGGATAATTTCTTAAATGGTTTGGATTGATTACGCCATAATTATCGTTATCGGACTATCAACTTTGATAAGTTTGGTTCGTGGTTTTGTAAAAGAAGCCATGTCTCTCGTGGTTTGGTTTGCTGCTTTTTTTATTGCTAGCCAGTTTTATCTTAAACTCGCTACGCACCTTACTCAGATGCAAGATGAAATGGTTCGCAACGGTGTGGCGATTGCCATCTTGTTCGTATCGACCCTTATTCTTGGCGCCCTTGTTAATTACTTAATTGGTCAATTGGTTTCTAAAACCGGATTGTCAGGTACGGATAGAGTGCTTGGCTTATGTTTCGGAGCCCTTAGAGGCGCATTGATCGTTAGCGCGTTACTGTTTTTTATGGATGCTTTTACCGGAGCACCCAACACAGATTGGTGGCAAGATTCTACACTCGTGCCCGAATTTGGAGTTGTGATCCAGTGGTTCTTTGACTACTTGGAAAATACCTCAAGCTTTGTACCCAAAATATAAAATGCACTAAAGCATTACTTGGTTTTAGGTAGGGATATTAGTCTCACCTAAGGCAAAAATATTCAATAATAGAACATCTTACAATGAGGAAGCTTACCCATGTGTGGTATTGTCGGAATAGTTGGCCAGTCATCGGTTAATCAAACCATTTATGATGCACTGACTGTGCTCCAGCATCGTGGACAGGATGCTGCTGGCATTGTGACCGTCGATGGCAGCGCGTTTAGACTGCGTAAAGCCAATGGTTTGGTGAAAGACGTTTTTGAGCCAAAGCATATGCAACGTCTGCAAGGTAATGCAGGCATAGGTCACGTGCGTTACCCTACAGCTGGAAGCTCTAGCGCTTCTGAAGCTCAGCCGTTTTATGTAAACTCTCCTTTTGGTATCTCTCTGGCGCATAACGGAAACTTAACCAACACGGTTGAATTACATGAGCGTTTAATTAAGCAACGTCGTCACGTTAACACGACCTCAGACTCTGAAGTGCTGCTTAACTTGTTAGCCGATGAATTGCAACAGACGACAACTGATGACCTAAGCGCCGATGACGTGTTTAACGCGGTTGCAAAGGTTCACGAGATTACTCGTGGTGCTTATGCGGTCGCAGCCATGATTATTGGTCAAGGATTAGTGGCGTTTAGAGATCCATTCGGTATTCGTCCGTTAGTGCTTGGTAAGCATGAAACTGAGTCTGGCACCGAGTATATGATCGCATCTGAAAGCGTCGCCCTCGATGCAGTTGGCTTTGAGTTTATGCGCGATGTCGCGCCAGGTGAAGCGGTCTATATTACCCTCGAAGGTGAGCTATATACTCGCCAATGTGCACACTCACCAAGCTACTCTCCTTGTATTTTCGAATTCGTTTATTTTGCTCGTCCTGACTCGACCATTGATAACATCTCTGTCTATAGCAGCCGTGTTAATATGGGCACCATGTTGGGTGAAAAGATTAATAAAGAGTGGGAAGACCACGATATCGATGTGGTGATCCCTATTCCAGAAACGTCATGTGATATCGCCCTCGAAATCGCCCGTCATATGGACTTGCCGTACCGCCAAGGCTTCGTTAAAAACCGTTATATCGGTCGTACCTTTATCATGCCGGGTCAGCAGGAGCGTAAGAAGTCTGTACGCCGTAAGCTTAATGCGATTGGCGATGAGTTTAAGGGTAAGAATGTACTATTGGTCGATGACTCTATCGTACGCGGTACGACATCTGAGCAGATCATCGAGATGGCGCGTGATGCTGGAGCCAAGAAGGTGTACTTCGCGTCGGCGGCACCTGAAATCCGTTTCCCGAACGTGTATGGCATCGATATGCCGACCACTAATGAGCTGATTGCTCATGGGCGTGATGTTGAAGAGATCACTAAGCTGATTGGTGCCGATGGCATGATTTTCCAGTCACTTGAGGATCTTGTCGAAGCGGTACGTAAAGGAAATCCAGGAATCAAGCGTTTCGAAACCTCTGTATTTGACGGTAAATATGTCACTAATGACGTGGACCAAGAGTACTTAGACTACATTACGCAACTGCGTAATGATGATGCAAAGGCGAACCGCAGTAAGGACATTGGTACAAACTTAGAGATGCATAACGTTTGCCACCCATAAGCTTTTAAAGCCCTGGGAATTAAGCCGAGCAATAGCTCGGCTTTTTTGTGTCTATGCTTTGTCTCTGTACTAGCACCAAATAAGTTTGTCTCTGAACTAGCATCAAAGAGCAGTTGTCAGCAAAATAGACTTTGTTTGAATAAAAGCTAGTCACTTCGTTTGTAAATAGCCTCGGCCGTAAGGCTTTCGTTTGCACCCTTTAGCGCTTCAATGTACAGTTACTGTTAATTTATACAGTAATCCTAATTCTTGCTCATGATCTTATATATTGCTGAAAAACCAAGCCTTGGAAGAGCCATTGCCGATGTGTTGCCTAAACCGCTAAAGAAAGGTGATGGCTTTATTCGTGCCGCCAATGGCGATTGTGTCTCTTGGTGCGTTGGCCATCTGCTTGAGCAAGCTGAGCCCGATGCCTACTCGCCAGAGTACAAGTCATGGAAGTTTGAGCACCTGCCCATTGTGCCAGAGACTTGGAAGATGAAGCCTAAATATAAGATGCGTGGCCAGATAGCAGTGCTGAGAGGCTTAGTGAAAGAGGCCACACAGCTTGTTAATGCCGGCGATCCTGATAGAGAGGGACAACTGCTAGTCGATGAGATCATTGCTCATCTCGGTGTGAAAGGGGCTAAGTTACAAAACGCGCAGCGGTTATTGATCAGCGACTTAAATCCCCAAGCGGTGAAAAGGGCGCTGGGACAGCTGCGCTCAAACCGTGAATTTATTCCATTATCGACATCGGCACTGGCAAGGTCACGGGCCGATTGGCTCTACGGGATGAACATGACCCGTGCTTATACGATCCAAGGGCGTAAGGTCGGTTATCAAGGCGTGCTGTCTGTCGGGCGGGTGCAAACTCCGGTACTGGGATTAGTGGTGCGCCGCGACGCCGAAATTGCAGAGTTTGTCTCTAAACCTTTCTATGAGGTGTTAGCGCACCTCGCCACCGATAATCAAGAACGTTTTAGCGCAAAATGGCAACCGAGCGAAGCCTGCCAGCCCTATATGGATGAAGAGGGGCGAGTGCTGTCGAAAGGGTTAGCGCAGAACGTCGTCGGCCGTATTAGCGGTCAAGGCGCAAGGGTGGAAAAAGTGGTTGCGCAAGACAAGAAACAGAATGCGCCTTTGCCCTATAGCTTATCGGCACTACAGATCGACGCGGCCAAGCGCTTTGGTATGAGTGCTAAATCTGTGCTCGATACCTGTCAGTCGTTATATGAGAAGCACAAACTTATCACCTATCCCCGCTCAGATAGCCGTTATCTTCCGGTTGAGCAACACGGGTTAGCACCGAGTGTTATTCGTGCGGTGCTGAGTGGTGCGAGCGAATTGGTGTCTGGTTGTGAGCAGCCTAATGCCAAGCTTAAATCTAAGGCGTGGAACGACAAAAAGGTCGATGCGCACCACGCGATCGTCCCCACCGAGAAAACCGCTAATTTATCTAACCTTAGCCAGGCCGAAAAGCAGCTTTATCTGCAGATCGCACGTCAGTACCTGATGCAGTTTTATCCCGCTTATCTTTATAAAGAGACCCAAGTAGAAATCATTATCGCTGGTGGTTTATTTAAGACTAAGGCCAAGCAAGAGGTAGCGTTGGGGTGGAAGCAACTGCTTAAGCAACCAACTAAAGCAGACCAAGAAAAAAGCCAAACATCGCAGTCACAATCCGATGACGATGAACATTTGGCCAATATTCCCGCTCTAATAAAGGGCCAAGTATTGCTCTGCGAGCGAGGAGAACTACTGGAAAAGCAGACTCAGCCACCTAAGCATTTTACCGATGCCACCTTGCTCAGTGCCATGACAGGCATTAGTCGCTATGTTACCGACAGTGAAATCCGAAAAATCTTAAAAGAGACGGATGGCTTAGGCACAGAGGCAACTAGGGCTGGGATCATAGAGCTGCTGTTTAAACGTAACTACTTAACTCGCCAAGGGAAGTCTATTTTGGCCACCGAGGTGGGCAAAGGCTTAATAAACAGCTTACCTCAAAGTGCGACCACCCCCGATATGACTGCACTGTGGGAAAATAACCTCGATGCCATAAGCCGTAAAGAGGCAAAGTATCAAAGTTTTATGGAGCCTTTATTGGCATCACTTCAGCAGTTAATTACACAGGCTGGAGCGCAGTTACCGACGTCGCTACAGGGAGTTAAAGTGCCTGATGGCGGTTTTAAAAAGCGTCGCTATTCGGGCAAGAAGGGGACGTCAGCAACTAATAAAGCATCAACAACTAAAAGAGCAGCCACAGCGAAGAAGCCCGCGGTGCGGAAAAAGGCGAGCGGATAGCGATTCCCATAAACTCAAGCTTAATTCTTGTTTAGTAACTTTCAATTGTTTAACTAAACCCTATGGGGTAGCTTGATACCTAACAGTAGCCATGGGGTTAGACAGATGTTTGAATGGGTTGAGAAAATCTCCTTTAATGAAGCCAGTCCATTGGCCGTACAAGCTCAAGATACTCAGTTTGGCTTTCATCGTAAAAAACCGGCGGTCATGCCCCATAGCCACTGGCACGGGCATATAGAGATTAATTACCTCTTCGACTGCTCGGCAGACTATTTGATTAATGGTCAAGAGATCACCGTGCCAGAGGGGCGGATGATTATCTTCTGGGCCTCCTTTCCCCATCAAATGACGGCTTCCCGTGGTGACGGTGAACTGGTTAATATCTATATCCCGCTGCAATCATTTTTAACTTGGATGTTGCCAAGTCACTTTGTGAGCCAGTTACTGCACGGTGAGGTTATCGTCTCTGACAGTTTATACGCTTGTGATAAAGAGCTGACACAGATCTGGGAAAGCGATATTAAGCGTCAAGCCCCCTTACTAACGAGTCAGGTTATTAATGAGATCCGTGGCCGGATCCGGCGCATGTCCATTGAGGATTACAGTACTTTCGAGTTAGCCAAGCCTGTGACTAAACAAGGAGAGCTACAGGACGATAAGCAGGTCTTCGGTGGCTTAAACCATATTCAAACCATGCTGCGTTATATTGCCGATAATTACGATCAAAAAATCACAATTGAAAATGTTTCAAGCTCAACGGGCTTACATAAAAACTATGCCATGAAGTTATTTAATCGGGTGATGAAGGTGTCGATCAAACAGTACATTAATCAGCTAAGGCTGCAACATGCTCAGGCGCTACTCATTGATACTCAAAGCCCTGTACTCAATATTGCCCTTGAAGCTGGCTTTGGCTCTGTGAGTCGATTTTACGATATTTTTCAGCGTGAATTTTCCATGTCACCACTGGAGTTTAGGCGCAAGGTGATTGGTTAAGGTGATTTTTTAGGAAGGCTTCACGGCTTTTTAGTAAGAGTGCTCGTGACTGTTCATGCTTCAATCAGTTTTAACAACTTTTTGATTAGTTTTAATAACCTGCGAGGACAGTTCTGGGTTATTAGCTAAATAGCTGACTTGAATATCGCCCTATATCACGAGATAACTATGAGAAAACTATTTGCCACCTCGGCCTGTGCCATTGCCATTGCCATTTTATCCGCTTGTTCAAATGACCCCCAAATTGAAAACCAGCTAACTAGTGATGCAGCCCAAGCACAAGAAAATAGCCAGTATTTAAACGGTTTAGCCGATACGCTTAACGACCGTTGGCTGCTTACCGATAACGGTCTAGTTTGGGATGTGAACGATAGCCACCAAGATCATATCGAAATGAGTGGTGAGCAAGCCTCAGCCATTATCTATTATGGTAGCGATGCGGATGGCTCACTTACCCTAAATAGAAAGCTGGTGTGGCCCATGCTGCGCACCATACCTAATGATACTCACGCCAGCCTTATCCATGACTTCCCGCTTTCGGTATCGCCGCGTATTGCTATCAATGGTCAAGCTGTAGAGCAAGAGCTGCTTAAACAGGCGAGTATTGATGGTCGTCTTACGCTGACGAGCCAAATTGGGCAAGGCATTACACTCACGCGCTTGTTATCTGCTAGCACTAGGCAGCCTGTGATGGTTGAGGCACTGACCTTTAGTAATGCTAGTGACAAAACTGTGGCGTTGAGTATAGATGCGCTTGATTACCGCATCGATATCCCAGCCGAGGAAGGGGTATATGGCAGTTATCGAATCGAAGCCAGCAGTGATAAGGTGGGCGAATTTAATCTCGAACCCGATGACAGCCTAACCATCTATGTGGACTTTAAGGCCACTAAAGCGGGCCAGAATCGACAATTTGATGGGGCGAAAGAGATTATACTGCGTGATGAGTATGTGGCGACCCTGAATCAAAATCTACAGCTGATCACGCCCGATGAGAACATCAATAAGATGTTTGAATTTGCCAAGTTACGCAGCGCGGAATCGATTTTTAGAACTAAAGGCGGCTTAATGCATGCTCCGGGCGGCGGACGTTATTACGCTGCTATCTGGGCCAACGATCAGGCGGAATATATCAACCCCTTCTTTCCGTTTCTCGGCAATGATGTTGGTAACGAGTCGGCGATTAATAGTTTCGAACACTTTGCTCGCTTTATGAATGATGAGGGCAAGGCGATTCCATCTTCAATCATCGCCGAAGGCGATGATATCTGGAACGGTGCAGGCGATAGAGGCGACTGCGCGATGATAGCCTATGGCGCTAGCCGTTTTGCACTGGCCTATGGCGATGAAGAGCAGGCGAAGGCGTTATTGCCTTTAATCGATTGGTGTATCGATTTTAGTTACGCCAAGCAAACGGATGAGGGAGTTATTGCATCGGACAGTGATGAGCTGGAGGGACGTTTTCCTGCGGGGGATGTCAACTTAAGCACTAACATGCTGACCTATGGCGCCTTGATCTCGGCGAGCCATTTAAATAACGAGCTTGGGCGTAGTGAGTTAGCTAGAGACTATCAACAGCGCGCCAAGAAGCTGGCTAAAGATATCGAGGCCTATTTTGGTGCCAATGTGCAAGGCTTTGATACCTATCAGTACTATGAAGGGAACGATAAGCTAAGGGCCTGGATTGCGCTGCCATTTTCCTTTGGCGTGTTTGACCGTAAAGATCAAACCCTTGCC
Source organism: Shewanella schlegeliana (assembly GCF_016765635.1). Classification (GTDB taxonomy): domain Bacteria; phylum Pseudomonadota; class Gammaproteobacteria; order Enterobacterales; family Shewanellaceae; genus Shewanella; species Shewanella schlegeliana. The sequence continues at coordinate 111,122 of NZ_JAESVD010000004.1, read as the reverse complement.
GCCGTCCTATCTGAGCATTTATGGAGTGCCGATGGGATCTACAGTGAAGCGGGTAATAAAACCTTTTGGGACCGAGCAACACTGTATGCTTTTAGAGGCATTTTTGCAGCCCAAGAGACAGATACTGCGATGCGTTACTTTAAGTACTACTCTCGTAAGCGTCTGCTAGGTGAGCATGTGCCTTACGCTGTCGAGGCGTGGCCTGAAGGCGATCAGCGTCACCTGTCAGCCGAGAGCGCCCTTTATGCTCGCGTGGTGACCGAAGGCATTTTTGGTATTGAGCCAACGGGCTTCAAGCGTTTCGAGCTGGCGCCCTATCTGCCAGCGACTTGGGACAATATGTGCTTGAAGCATATTCGAGCCTTCGAGAGTAACTTCGATGTTTGTGTGAGCCGCGTAGAAGGCAGTGAGCAGGGTTTTAATGTCACCATAGAACAGGAGCTGGGCGAGCTGCAGCAGTTTAGCTGGGACGGTCAGGCTCCTATCAGTGTCAGCCTTTAAGGTTTGGTAATCGAAGCAGGTTAAGTGGCATTCACTTAACCTGTTTTTTTATGGCTTTGACAGTTAATAGCGGCTTTGCTTGCTCAAGATTGGCTAGGGAAATCAATGAAGACATTATCTTTTAAATCTTTAACACTGGGCTGGATTACTAGGGGCTTAGCTGCTGGTTTAGTTGGTCGTTTAGTTAGTCGTTTAGTTAGCCGCTTCGCTAACGGTTTAGCGTTCGGTTTATTGCTAAGCGCTATTGGAGCCGCCAACGCAGCTGAAATCCAAGGGCCCTATAGCTTAACCTCACCTAATGGAGAGTTAAGCTTAACTGTCAGCGCTCCTGCAGAAAAAGGCGTCCGTTATTCGCTTACCGTATCGGGTAAGCCTGTGCTGAAAGAGTCCGTTGCTGACATCGTGCTTCAAGCTATGAAGTCCAGCTTAAGTGAGGCTAAGGTCATTGATGTTAAACACCTTACTGTTAACCGTGAACTGCAGCCCCATGTTCAGCAAAAATCCAAGCGAGTCCAAGAGCACTATAACCAGCTCACGCTGAGTTTTGATAATCAGCTTGCGCTTAGTTTTAGGCTGTTCGATCAGGGATTAGCCTACCGCTTTACCACCGAGCAAGGCGGCGCATTAGTGGTTAGCAGTGAAACGGTTGCGTTGAACTTTGATGGCGATCATCGGGTGCTCTTTCCCGAAGAAACAAGCTTTATTAGCCATAACGAGCGTCTTTATCTTCCTAAGCGATTAACTGAAATCAGCTCAGAGCAGTTTGCTAGCTTGCCGCTATTAGTGGATGTCGATGATATTAAGTTGGTTATTACTGAGACAGGCTTAAGAGACTATCCCGGCCTCTGGCTTGAGGGCAGTGGTAAGCAAGGATTTAACGCCCGCTTTCCTGCGGTTGTACTCAAGAGCGAGCTTAAGCAAGACTCTGATAGAAATGAGCATATTATTCAGCGCGCCGATTATATTGCCAGCAGAGAGACGATAAGCACATCACCAGCCTCGGCTCTGTTTCCTTGGCGCGTCTTTGCCATCGCGCAAAATGATGCAGAGCTGCTCACCAATGAGTTGTCATATTTGTTGGCCGATGAACTGGCCATCGATGCAAGCTGGGTCAAGCCAGGTCAAGTGGCTTGGGATTGGTGGAATGCTAACAATGTATTTGGGGTCGACTTTAACGCTGGGCTCAACACTCAAACCTATAAGTATTACATCGATTTTGCGGCTAAGTTTGGCATCGAGTACATAGTGTTAGATGAAGGCTGGCATCATTTAGACAGTGTGCTCAATGTTGTTGATGAGATCGATGTAGAGGAGATCATCGCTTATGGTAAGAGCAAAAATGTCGATGTGATCCTCTGGGTGATCTGGAAGACGCTGGATAATGAACTTGAAGTGGCGCTCGACAGGTTTGAGCAGTGGGGCGCTGCAGGGATAAAAGTCGACTTTATGCAGCGAGACGATCAGGCCATGGTCAATTATTACTGGAAGATCGCCAAACTGGCAGCACAGCGTAAACTCTTGGTGGACTTTCATGGCTCATATAAGCCTGCGGGTCTGCGCCGCGCTTACCCTAATGTGATCACTCGAGAAGGTGTGCGGGGGCTTGAGCATAATAAATGGGGTGACTATATCACTGCCGAGCATAACTTAACTCTGCCGTTTATTCGCCAGCTTGCAGGCCCGATGGATTACACCCCAGGCGCCATGGTGAATGCTCAACCTGAGAACTTTAATATTAACTTTAACCGTCCGATGAGCAAGACCACTCGGGCTCACCAACTTGCTATGTATGTGGTGTTTGAAAGCCCACTGCAGATGCTTGCCGACACGCCATCACACTATCTGCGTGAGCATGAGAGCACAGAGTTCATCACCCGTGTGCCAACGGTATGGGATGAGACTCAGGTGCTGTCAGCTAAGATTAGTGACCATATAATGATTGCGAGACGTTCAGGCAATCAATGGTTTATCGGGGTGATGGGTAACTCAAAGCAAAGGGAGTTCACCCTAGATTTGAGTTTTCTTGGCAGCGATAACAAGCTGTATCAGATGCACAGTATTACTGATGGGCCGAATGCACATCGCTATGGCAGTGATTATGCGTCGAAGAGTGAAGTGGTAACGGCTCAAAGCCTGATTAAAATCCAGCTTGCACCAAGCGGTGGTTGGGTGGCACGTTTGAGTCCACACTAACCCCTAAATAGTGCTATGTTAAATAAGAAAGGCAAGCCAATAGGCTTGCCTTTTTACTGCTGGTATCACTACAAGATAAAGGTCTCGACCTTATTATTGAGATTATCGGCTCTATCTTTAAGGATTTGAGCTTGGTTTAAATGCTCCATCGATGATTCGGTGATGTCATCGGTTACATCTTTAATCGCAACGGTATTTTGAGTGATCTCGTTCGTAACTTGTGTCTGTTCCTCGGCTGCAGTGGCAATTTGGCTCGCCATATCCGAAATAACATTCACCGCTTGAGTGATCTCCTCAAGTGCTTGAGCTGCCGCGTTCACATCGACCACGCTGTTACTGGCTAGACCTTGGCTGCTTTGCATCAATAGCACCGCTTTTTGAGTGGTGTTTTGTAGGGTCTCAATCGTGGTATAGATCTCTTGTGTCGAGTCTTGTGTACGACGAGATAGGACTCTCACCTCATCGGCGACCACGGCAAACCCTCGGCCTTGCTCACCAGCGCGAGCCGCTTCGATTGCTGCGTTTAATGCCAACAAATTGGTTTGCTCTGCGATACCTTGAATAGTGGTCAAAATACCTGAAATTGCTTGAGCATGCAGGTTTAGCTCTCCGATGACATCGGTCGCTTCACCGACCTCATTGGCGAGTGAGTTAATGGTGTTACGAGTCTTATCAACCAAGCCTTTGCCCGCTTCGCTACTGGTGGCCGATTGTTGAGCGGCTATCGCGGTATTCTCAGCATTGGCGGCGATCTCATGGGTTGCACTTGCCATCTCGGTAACGGCTGTCGCAACCATAGTCACCTCTTGCTGTTGGCGCTGCAGTTCATTAACCGTGTTTTGGTTAGTGAGTAAACTTTGCTGGGCATCGGCCTCTAGCTCACTGGCCAGTTGACGGATATGGCTGATCAATTGGTGTTGGCTAGCGACAAAGCGATTAAAGCTGCTCGCCAATACACCGACTTCATCATGGCTATCGATTTCAATGCGCTGGGTGAGATCGCCATTTCCATCGGCAATATGAGCTAGTGCTTGGGATACACGGCCAAGTGGGGCTAACAACACCGTTAAGAACCATGAGATGGCTAATATGCTAATGACTAGAGCTAAAGTCGCGAGGCCAACCTGAGTTAGTAATAAGGTAGTTAGCGGCGCCTCAAGGGCGTCTTTATCTAGAACAAAAATGAGCTCCCAGTCGGTATTTGGGATCTCTGTTCCCCACACTAGCTTATCTCGGCCCTCGCTTTGAAAATACAGCGGTAATAGACTTCCTGATTGGCGACTCTTCGTTGCAACCTGAGCATTCAGCTGTGGGTCGATATTTTGAATTGGCCCCATCGACTTAGCGTGATCTTTATAGGCGATAACGGTGCCATCTTTGTGCATCATGATGGCGTAACCCTTCGCCGGTAGCTGCATACTGTTTACACTATCGACAAGACTCGAAATAGATAGATCGCCACCAACGACACCACCCGGGGCGGGCTGCGCCATAGAAACGACTAAAATATCATAGGCAACATCGATATATGGCTTAGTCAAAATTGGACCTTGTTTTGCCATCGCTTGCTGATACCAAGTACGGCTGCGAGGGTCATATCCTGTGCGATCAATACTCGGGTCTGAGTCTAGCATTTGACCAGTTTGAGAACCGAAATAGGATAGCTCAAAAGGCCCAGATAGCTGTGCTTGCTGTAATACATTTAAACTATCGCCATCTATTTTTGCGGCGCTAGCGGCAACAATTCCTTGTCGATCTGCTAACCACTCATCTATTCGTTTAGCTTGTTGTTCACCAAGTTGACGCACCTGATCGACACTGCTTTGCAGTAACAGCTGCTTTTGGCTGGAAAAACTTTGCCATGATAGCAGTCCGATCACGACTGAAAAGGCGAGCACAACGGAGAGAAGAATTTTTTTCTTGAGCGAATATGAATTCATTTGATGTCTTATTTTTTTACAAGTAAGTGATGTTTCGGCTTGTAGGAACGATAGCGACTGTTATTAGATGGGTTAAACTGAAAGTTAACCACTTGTTTGGTGCTATTTTCGCACACTAATTGCTGTTCAAAAAGTGAATAACTCAACAATGTGTAAATAAATTACACATTTAAGCCTGTTAGACGGTTTTTGGACAATAATTAACCAGAGTTAATCGCAGTTACTTAGACAGTGTTTTAACAGTTTCTTTAATATTTGGTAGCGTGTCGGTAATTGGCGGTTACGCTTATGAACTAAGTAAACTTGCTCGGTAACCGCAGTCTTTGGCATGTGAACACTGAGTCTCTCTTTATGGAAAAAACTATCGAATGCGCTCTTAGGAAGGACGGTAAAGCCGAGCCCCATGGAAACGGGCAGCAGAATTTGACTGAGCTGATTAACGTAGCTAGCTGTGGGTAAGGTTTCAATATTTAGCCCGATAAATTCTGGGCTTTCACATTGATCAAAGTACAGCGACAAATAATGGTCAGCGTCAGGGTGTTTGACGATGCCACATCGATTCAGGACATTCGAATCGAGCGGTTTATCTTCATAGTCTTTTGGAAAAATAAGACATAACGGCTCAAGTCCTATCGGTATGCTATGGAATTGGTTGATATTGGGTTTGTGGGTGACCAATCCAAGATCAATTTTGCCATCGGCTATCTCTTCTAAGATCTTATGGTTGGGTGCCGCTTCTAAATGAATTGAAAGTGCAGGGTGGCGTTGTTGTAATTTAAGTAATTCAGGGTAGTACAGCAGTGCTAATGCGCCAGAGCAGGACAGGCTGCATAATCCCGAGTAGGGGTCATCAAAATTTAAATTTTCTATCAGCTTGGCTTCATTGCTTGCAGACTCGATAGCGTACTGATAGACCTGCCGACCTTGCTCGGTAATTTCAAACTGCTTGTTGAATCTTTTAATCAACTCATGACCGCAAGCTTGCTCTAGCTTCTTCACCTGTTGGCTCACGCCGGGTTGAGTCATATGTAACTTTTCAGCGGTTTGGGTAAAGTGCCCGGTATCAATAAGGGTTTTAAAGGTATGTAACCAAATAGGATTGAGCATTGTAGTTCCTTGGATTGACTACCTAAGTTGTTTTAACACCGTGGTGAAGTCCACGATTGGAGATGAACGATTACTCCGTTTAACCTCTTGTCGTGCACTTCAACAATGATAACTGAAAATTATCATAATAAGAAAAATCAATAATTCCTATTTCAGCTTCTCGCTGAGAGTGTTAATACTATCGACAATAAGCCTTTCTTCATCAACAACATATAAGGTCAGTGATGTTACAGTTAACTCCAGCAGCAGACTAAACAGCAATGCTTTAGCCAAGCACCTTTTGTTAAGAAACTTAACTGGATAAGGGAGGCAATTTAGTAAGAATAGTGTTTTTATAGGAGTTAAAAGCACCTTTTCAGGAATGACTCTCGGGCTTAACTAGACGAGCATACGGGTACTCTCCTATGGCTTGAAAATCTTGCTCATGACGCAAAAAATTGACCCAGAGTTTGACCCCAGTGAACATTCTCATCGTAGATATAATCCTCTGACTTCTGAGTGGGTTCTTTTGGCACCTCATCGCGCTAAGCGACCTTGGCTTGGGCAGGTGGAGGCTGCTGAAGCTGCCTCTTCGCCCTCCTATGATGAGGGCTGTTTCTTGTGCGCCGGTAACACTCGCGCCAATGGTGAGGTTAACCCTGATTATCAAGGAACCTTTGTATTTCAAAATGATTTCTCCGCCTTAGTTCCTGATGTCCCAGAGGCCAGCGATAGCGATCCGCTATTTCGTTTTAGCACTGAACGAGGAGAGAGCCGGGTGATCTGTTTTTCTGCCGATCACGCCAAGACGCTGCCTGAGTTGTCTACCACTCAAATTGAGCAAGTGATCAGCACTTGGCGCGATCAGAGTGAAGAGTTAGCCAAGCAGTATGCTTGGGTGCAGATCTTTGAAAATAAGGGCGCAACCATGGGCTGCTCAAATCCTCACCCCCATGGACAAATCTGGGCCCAGAGCCAGTTACCCAGTTTAGTGGCGAAAAAGCAGCAAAACTTGCAGGCATATAGCACACAATACGGAGGCAATCTGCTGGCCGATTACGTGGAAAAGGAGTTCGAGCGTCAGGAGCGCGTAGTGGTCTACAACGATGATTGGCTGGTGGTCGTGCCCTATTGGGCAGGGTGGCCATTTGAGACTCTGTTATTACCACGGTTTGAGATCAAGCGTATGACAGAGCTTAGTGAAGCACAGCAGGTGTCACTGGCAGAGATCTTAAAACAGCTCACAACGTGTTATGACAATCTATTTAACTGCTCTTTTCCCTATTCTATGGGGTGGCAAGGCGCGCCATATGATGCTCTAGAGCACAGTGAATGGCGCTTACATGCTCATTTCTATCCACCATTACTGCGAAGTGCCAGCGTTAAGAAGTTTATGGTGGGCTATGAAATGTTGGCTGAAGCTCAGCGAGATCTCACTCCTGAGCAGGCGGCAGAGCGTCTACGAGGCGCCTGTGGCGCGCACTACAAGCTATTAGAACAGAGACAGGATTAACGGATAAGTACACTGTCAGTAAGGTGTTTAATCGGCCTTGTAAAAGAGGCGACTTTAAACAGCTTTAAGCAAACAGGAATATAAAATAGAGATGTATGTTTGCTTGGTAAAAACAGGCGTTTTTAGTGAGAGGCTTTGCTGCTTTAGTGCGTATCGGTTAGCGCGGCTTATATTGGTTGCAGCTAGGGTCATACTCAAATCCGCTTGCAGCCAACTTTTGTTCTAATAGCTCACTCTCGATATCAAGATCATAAAATAGCGCCTGCCGATCTTTACAGTTTAAACGTAGGTGTTCGTTGGCGATACCGACTAAGATCTCCGCCGGTAGTGTGGCAAGTTTGTCGCTGTTCATAAATGTCCCCTTAAGCTGGCATGGTCATAAAATTCGGCTCGGGTCTAACCTTAGATAACGAATCGATATTAAAAAAGTATGTGCGCTAAACCGAGGAATTTCCAATGTTAGAAGGGAAGGCATTTTAAGACAAAAAAAAGCAAGCCTTAAAAAGGCTTGCGAAAGTGATACAGGTGAGGAACAGATTACATAATGTCCTATCAAGCTTAAGTGTTTCTTAATTAACGTAGCTTTTCCCCGCGATTAATTGTAATTAATCTATCGAGAATATGCTCGCCATCCATACGAATGCCGTTGTGCTCATACTCAGAGGTTAGCCAATACTTTAAGTTACCGACGTTCGCTGCGGTTTCTAGGCTGTACTGCATCTCAACAAACATATCTTCACTGTATATGGCTGCGGCAACTGGGACCCGATTATTAGCAAGTTTGTCGACTTGATATAGGCTTGGCCAGTCCTGTTTCTGAGCAAGGTTCTGAGCTGCTTGCTGCAACGGCTTTAGGTTATTAAACTGCTCGAACATCCATGGGTAGATCATCTCACCCGTGAAAAGAAATGGCTTATCGGCGCTGAAGTTAAATTCTGGATACCGATCTCTCACGCGATGGGCTGCCCAGTTAGATGCCGTTTGTTGACAGTAGATAGACTCATGTAGCAAGGCAAAAATCGGGTTAGTGTTGAAATCAAGTAGTTGACAGAAATGTGCCAAGAAAAGTGGATTAACTTGGATTCCAGATGCCGTTTCGATCAATGCCTGCTCGAGTAGGTAATAGACACTTTCAGGGCCTTGTTCCATACCGATATTAATACCAAGCAATTGCAGCATCTCAACCGTTAGGCGCTCACCTGTGGCAAGGATCACCTCGTTGGCTTGAATATGCTTCACAAGGGAGTCAATTAACTCCCGCGCATCGCTAAAACGGTTAAAGAAGTCGTGGTTTTTCGTGAGTACACGTTTATAAGTCGCTTGATAGACTTCATCGGCGGTGCGAGTCAGCGATGGAATACCGCCAGTGATATAGGCTTCAGCCAAACCTTGTGGGGCATCGTTTAGGTATTTGAGCACGCAGAAGCCGCCAAAACTTTGCCCAAGGATGGTCCATTTCTCATCTTTGGTGAGTTGCTTACGAATAGACTCTGCATCACGAATGATATTGTCGGCCCTAAAGTGACTTAAATATTGAGCCTGCTCTGAGGCCGAAAGGTGCGCCAGGCTGGCATAGCTCACAGGTGTAGAAAGCCCTGTGCCGCGTTGATCGAGTAGTAATACTCGATACTCTTTGAGTGCACGCTTTACCCAGCCGCCACTTGCTGCAGGACGGATGGCACCAAACCCTGGGCCACCTTGGAAAAAAACGATAAAGGGCAGGCTCTTGTCTTGATGTTCAGGGCTTGATAGCTCTCGAGCGAAAACCGTAATCTGCTCGCCATCGGGAGCTTGATAATCCAGCGGTAAGCGAAATTGATGTTTACGGCTCACCATGCCAGCAAATGTCTGTTGGGCTGAGAATTCATAAGTCATTAAGTTGGCCTTTTTTTGATGAGTATGATTTTATTATTAAGTGTTTACTTGAGCAGGGAGTCCTTGTTGCAAGCAAATCAAATTGATTGTATACCAAAAAATATGACCAATGCAGTGTTTATGCTATTGGCAAGATCTCGCTACAGTTCAAGCTTGCTCAGTTGCCAAAATAGTGCAGCTTTTGTGAGCTTTGGGGCAAATTATTGCCAATAATTATTAGTCGAAAGGGTCAACTTCGCGTAGTCTTTAGCTATTCACAGCGTAATATAGAGTCTTAGGTGATTATCGATGAAGTATCAGTTAATACCCGTCACCCCATTTCAGCAAAATTGTAGTTTAATCTGGTGCGAAGAGACCATGAAGGCGGCCGTGGTCGACCCTGGTGGCAACGTTGAGCGGATCCTTGAGCAGGCCAGTAAAAATAACCTGATCATTGAAAAAGTATTACTGACCCACGGCCATATTGACCATGTCGGCGGCGCGAAATTATTAGCCGAACAACTTAATGTGCCGATCGTCGGCCCCCACAAAGCGGATGATTACTGGCTAGATAGCTTGCCAAAACAGAGTCAACACTTTGGTTTTGTTCATTGTGATGCTTTTACGCCGACTCAGTACCTCGAAGAGGGCGATGAAGTGAGCGTGGGTAACCTCGTCTTAAAAGTACTACATTGTCCGGGTCACACCCCTGGTCATGTGGTATTTTTTGCCGAATCGGATAAATTAGCCTGGGTTGGTGATGTGCTGTTTAGAGGCTCTATTGGCAGAACAGATTTCCCACTCTCGAATCATCAAGATTTAATTGACTCGATCACTAAAAAGCTTTGGCCATTAGGTAACGATGTGCAGTTTATCCCTGGTCATGGCCCACTATCGACTTTTGGTGATGAGCGCATACAGAACCCATTTGTTGCCGATCAGTTATTTAGCTAGTCATTACAAAACGGGTCGAGTTCGTTTGAAAATCTAACTTGCAGCACCGCACTTAACGATTGGGCTTAACGATAGCGCTTTATGACAGAAAGTGCGGTGCTGTTTTGTTTTTGAATATGCCACATATTTAAATATGTCACTATATAAGAAAAGAGGTAGTGGCAGTTAAGGTGTGACTTATTTTAGTGGCTTATCTCAGAGACTTTTCTCAGAGACTTAGCACTGTTGATTAACAGCGAAACATTAATTGAAACGTAAACTGCCCACCTGAACTAGATGTCCCTGTACTGAATATCTCATACTAAAGTATATTTTATATCCATCGACTACTTTACTTGTCGTTAGCGATTAATCAGTTTTTTTACTACAAAATTGGCGTTTTTGTGCGCTTTATCGCCAATTGACGTGGATAGTTGGGTATAGATCGTGTTTTTTTACATATAAAAAAGGTAATTTAGCTCACCTGATACTAATTGGCTCACTTCGAGCTGATTGAACGTAAAGAGGTTGGCTATGGAAAATCGTTGGCAGATTGCTATTTCGGCAGGGTTACTTGCAGCTGTATGGGCTGGTGTTGCCGATGCACTTCATCTTGTAACTTGGATAGGCTTTCTAAGCTGTAGCACTTTCTTTGCTCAAACCCACTCGGGTGTAAAGGGTATGCTGATGGCCATGGCAACGAATCTGTCAGGCGTATTCTGGGGCTGGTTAATCATATCCGGTAGTGGCTTCTTCGTGTCACCTTTGATGGGGTACACCTTTACTGGGATCGCAACAGCAGCCATGTGCTTACAAGCGAGCCACCAAAAGTTGGCATTCATTCCCGGTGCCTTTATCGGTTGTTGTATTACTTTTGCCATGGGCGCTGATATCGCAGCGATTATTCCGCCGCTATTGCTGGGTGCCGTGCTGGGCTACAGTATGAGCTTGCTAACAGGGCAACTTATCAATTTAACTCAAAGAATGCAGGGTGCGTCGGTCGCTGAGATAAAAGAATCTTAGTTGCTACGGCTGCTCTGAGTTATTATTAAAAATTATAAAAAATAGCTACCTATGCCCTCAATTTAGCTCTTCATTTAGCCCTCTAGGGGGGGATTTGAGCGGTATGCGTAAGGCCTAAGCCAAGGAAAGATCATAATGAAACAGATTAGTTTTCGTAAAGTCGATGCCGTACTAATCAAACTTAGCTTGAACGGTAAGTTCTGGGTGATTTGTACCATGGTGACACTGATCACTGCTGCTATCGCCACGTTCAATTACAACAATAGCAAATCCCTAATCGAATCTTCCTCTCTAAATCGTGCGCAATCGAGTATTGATGCCTATGCCGCTATCGCGAATGCTCAAGCACTGACAGGAACAGAGCTTGTAGAATTTGCTCAGCATGCAGGACTTAGCGTTACCCAGGGCCCAGTGACTGAAAGGCGCAATAATTCTCTCACAGTGAGCGCTCGAGTTGGTGATAAGGTGCTAACTGCTCAAGTCGATGTAGTCAGTTGGGAGCAAGCAGCGCTCGCCGATGCCAATAAGATGTTGCTACTAGCCTTTATCGGCTTATTACCTCTGTTCCTGCTCAGTTACTGGGTATCGACCTCTCTAGGTGGTGGTCTATGGGACATGTATATGGCCATTAAACGTTTAGCCGATGGTGATTTGAGCCAAAGGCTTAACTTCTTTGGAAAAGATGATTTCAGTCTCATCGCTCGTGAGATTGACCGTAGTGCCGATAATATGAGTGAGATGGTACAAGCCATTTCGCACAATGCGCAAACGCTTAATGAAGCGGCTGATGAGTTTACTCAGCAAGCGGGACGCAGTGAAGAACTCACCGATAATCAACATCAATTTTTGGATACGGTTGCCGTAGCTATGTCGCAAATGACCGCTGCTGTGGAGGAAGTTTCACATAGCGCTGCGAACACCTCTGAACAAACTCAACAAAATGCGACTCAGGCAGCAAATAGCCAGGAGTTAATCGGTGTAGCGATAGAGCGTATCGGTGTGTTGACGGGGAAAATTTCTGAAGCCTCGGTATCGGTTGAAGACTTGTCTCATGCGGCAACGGATATCGGCGCCGTGGTGACGACGATTAATAGTATTTCCGAGCAGACAAATCTATTAGCACTTAACGCGGCAATTGAAGCTGCGAGAGCGGGTGAGCAGGGTAGAGGCTTTGCGGTTGTTGCCGATGAAGTGAGAACACTTGCTAGCCGTACCCAGCTGGCAACGGTTGAGATCCAATCGATGATCGAGGGGCTACAAACGGGCACAGGAAAACTGTCTAATATTACTAATGATATCGTGTCTGAGGCAGACAAAGGGCGAGTAGCGATTGAGTCGGTGGGCCAAGACGTTGCCAGCATGGCACAGTCCATCAGCATCGTATTCGATATGAGCTCGCAAATTGCAGCGTCATCTGAGGAGCAAAGTGTCGCTTCACGTGAAATTGCCACTCAGTTGAATGATATCCGAATTCAGGCTGAAACTATTAAAGAAACCGCGCAGAACTCGGTGAGCTTAGCGGCGAACTTAGCCGGTTCCTCTCAAGGCTTAGAGCAGATCTTAGCTCAATACAAGGTCAGCTAACTTTACACCGAACTTCGGCTTAAGCTCCCGGCTGATTTTCGAGTTAAGTCGATAATAAAAATGCCAGCAATTGCTGGCATTTTTTGTGGCTAACAGTTTCTATTTAGCTAAGCGTGCACCAGTATAAAGGATTGCATGGGCTAGCAAGTTAGTTGAATGTGCTCCAGATCGGTGCATGATCTGACGGTTTTTCGATACCACGCAGATCATAATCTACATCAGATTCAACAAGACGCTCAGCTAATGACTTAGTTGCCAATATCACATCGATGCGCAGACCGCGGTTATCGACAAAGCCTTTACTGCGATAATCAAACCAAGAATAGCGCTCACTACGCTCAGGATGAAGCTCACGGAAAGTGTCGACTAATCCCCAGTCCATCAGGGTTTTTAACCACTCACGCTCTTCCGGTTGGAAGCTACACTTACCGGTTTTAAGCCAGCGTTTAGCATTCGGCTCGCCAATACCGATATCAAGGTCCACTGGAGAGATATTAATATCGCCAATAATCGCGATATCTTCTTCACTGCTGTGATACTCGTTTAGGTATAACATCAAGTCTTTGTAGAACTTGCGCTTAGCAGGATACTTGGTTTCATGGCTGATATTCTCACCCTGAGGGAAATAACCATTAACTACCGTTAGTGTGCGACCATTTTCCTGCATGAAGCTGCCCATGATCATACGACGCTGAGCGTCTTCTTCATCAGTTGGGAAGCCTTTTTGTACCTTGATAGGTTCAGATTTTGATAGCATAGCAACACCATAATGTGCCTTGCCACCATGGTAATGTACCTTATAACCCATAGCTTCAACATCGGCGACTGGGAAGGCTTCATCGTGAACCTTAGTTTCTTGCAGGCCGATAATATCTGGCTGATGGCTATCGATCAGGGCTTGTAGTTGGTGTAGCCTAGCTCGCAATCCGTTGATATTAAATGAAACAATCTTCATTTTTTGGTCCTTTAAAATTTACGGCAATACTAACTTGTAAGGCTTAACGATAACGCTCTCGTACACGCCAGCAGCAATATAAGGGTCTGCATCGGCCCAACACTGAGCGTCTTCAAGCGATGGAAAGTCGGCAACCACTAAAGAGCCGGTAAAGCCCGCTTCACCAGGATTTTCACTGTCAATAGCTGGATGTGGGCCTGCAATTAATAGGCGGCCTTCATCGGCTAAAAGTTGCAGGCGCGCTAGGTGATCTGCACGAACGGATAGACGTTTCTCTAAGCTATTTTCAATATCTTGCGATGAAATCATGTACCACATTATTTTAGCTCCTTACGATCTTCTTCAGACATGTTTTTAAACAGGTAAACCACAGTTAACACGGTATTGACAAGCGTTAGAGCTGTTAAGCCAAATACCTTAAAGTTAACCCAAGTTTCTTGAGATAAACTAAAGGCGACATAGATATTCACTAGGCCGCAGACTACAAAAAAAATGACCCAATACCAGGTGACCCTTGCCCATACTCTATCTTCAACGACAAGCTCTTTGCCTAGCATGCTTTTTAGTAGCGGCTTATTCATTATTTGGCTAACACCGAGGGCAATAGCAAATAGGGCGTAGACGATAGTAACTTTCCACTTAATGAATGAGTCGTCATGTAAGATAAGGGTTAATGAACCAAATACCGTCACCATCACAAAGGTGATGAGGTGCATTTTTTCTAGTTTTTTATAAAGCATGTAGCTAATAACGAGCTGTAGGGCAGTAGCGGCAATTAACGCACCACTAGCAACATAGATATCGAAAAACTTATAGACGGCAAAAAAGATAATCAGAGGCAAAAAGTCGAGCAACTGTTTCATAGGGTCGTGTCAGTTTCAAATTCAAAAAGTGGGGCCGAGTGTAGCATGCAAGCTGAGCTGGCAAAAGTGATAGCCGATGACGGTGACTTGAATCTATAACTGGGTTATGAGGTTTGGTTTGTTGTTAATTTATAGATGCGGCTCTACGTATGTTTTACTTCAAACAGAGAGGTGAATCGCCCTGTATCGCTGAGTATTCAGGGCATGTTGCTTAGTCTGCTAGCCAGTTGTCGATTGCTTGGCGTTTTTGTTGTTTTAGATCCTTTCTTACCTTGTCGGTAATCTCGTCTCTCGGATCCAGCTTATCTTTTGTTTTGTTAAATTTTTTTACGGCATTACCTTCTATTTTCTGTAATCGTTTGTTGGCGTAGTGTCCCTCTTTAACAGAGTCAATATTAGCTTGAGCCTTATCAAGTTTACGCTTGGTTTTTTTGACCTGTTTATTGTATTGCTTCTCTGCTTTATTGATATCCCTATTGAGACGCACCGCGTCCTTAAGTACATTCTGAGCGACAGCGGGTGTGGTGATAGCGATTAGCAACGCTATGATTAGGGTAATGAGTTTATTCATAAAAAAGTATTGGATACCATTGAGTGTGGCGGTGCATTATGGAGTTTGGGTGTAGGCGATTGAATGCACAATTACTCATAGTGATTATAAGCTGTGCGCATGTAACCGGTGAGCTGTACTGATAAATTGCTAAAAACCGGATTAAAATCACCTTTAGTCGGTAAACTCAAGTATCATATGCCCATGAACGATGAAAATATTACAGACGTTAAACTGGTTGACTTGCATAGCCATACGACCGCATCAGATGGTCAATTGACCCCGTCACAACTGATTGAGCGCGCAATAAGCAAAGGCGTGCAAATGTTTGCTATTACCGACCATGACACCATCGACGGTTTAAATGAGGCACATGAGTTTAATCAAGCCCATCAAACGCCGCTCGAGTTGATTAATGGTATTGAGGTCTCTACTCGTTGGAACAATTTCGATATTCATATCGTTGCCCTTAATCTTGATATCAATAATGTCGGCTTGGCCTCATTTTTAGTGAATCAACGTGAGTTACGATCGAGTCGAGCCAAACAGATTGGCGAGCGGCTTGCGAAGGCTGGTATTGAAGGTGCCTATGAAGGGGCAAAAACGTTTGCCGCTGGTGCCGCTATTAGTCGAGGCCACTATGCACGTTGGTTAGCTGAGCAAGGCTACGCGACCACTACAGCCAATGTGTTTAAAAAATATTTAGCTCGAGGTAAGACAGGTTATGTTCCTAATAATTGGGGAGATATGGCCAGCGCTATCGAGGTTATTCATCAAGCGGGTGGAGTCGCAGTGTTAGCGCACCCAAGCGGTTATAAACTCTCTGCCAAGTGGCTCAAACGTTTGGTACGTGAATTTAAAGAGGCTGGCGGTGATGCGATGGAAGTGGTTCTTGGTCAGCAGACTATCGACGATCGGAATAATTTGATCGCCCTAAGTATTAATAATGGGCTGACATGCTCGTTAGGTAGCGATTTTCATTTCCCGAGTAGTTGGATTGAGATCGGTAAAAATATGTTCCAACCCCAAGGAGTGGATTGGGTTTGGCAGTCAGATAAATGGAAGGTAGTACAATGAGTCAGTTCTTTTATGTGCATGAGGAAAACCCTCAAGCACGCTTAATTAGCCAAGCCGTAAATGTGATAAAAAGTGGTGGTGTGATTGTTTATCCTACCGATTCGGGTTATGCGTTAGGCTGCCTGATTGGTGATAAAAATGCCATGAGCAAAATTGCTCGCATCAGACAGATTGAAAATGATCATAACTTTTCGTTGATGTGCCGCGATCAGTCAGAGTTAGCAACTTATGCTCGTGTTGATAATCAAGCCTACCGCTTACTTAAGCAAAATACGCCCGGGCCTTATACTTTTATCTTTATGGCATCGAAAGAGGTACCTAAACGTCTTCAAAATCCGAAGAAGAAGACCATAGGTATTCGTGTTCCTGACAATGTTATCGCACTCGCGCTACTCGAAGCGTTAGGTGAGCCATTGATGTCAACCAGTCTGATTTTACCGGGGCAGGATTTCACCGAATCTGATCCTGAGCATATTCGTGACATCCTAGAGCATCAAGTCGACTTAATTATTCACGGCGGTTATTTAGGTGAAAAGCCAACCACTGTGATTGACTTATCGGATGGCGAGATTGAAGTGATCCGTGAAGGTGCTGGCGATGTAACGCCATTCCTTTAAAGGTTATGGGGTTGTTCAAAATCGTCACAGTTGTCTTTGTTCAAGTCAAATAGTAACGGTAACAGCTTTAGTCGGGCAGCATTGGTACCTAAGTCGCCTCGACTTGCCTTACGCAGCTCAGAAACGAGTGGCTTGAGGTAGCTTAGGTATACGGGTATAATCGCGCGTTTGCGAAAATAGAGGGTATTACGGATGGAGGGCGTTCAGCAAAAATTGCCTTTAGCCGTTGTTCGCGGCGAACCGTTTAAGGTGATGCCGAAAGACCTTTTTATTCCTCCTGAAGCGCTGGAGGTTTTTCTCGAGTCTTTTGAAGGGCCGTTAGATCTTCTCCTTTATTTAATCCGCAAACAGAAACTTGATGTTGTTGACTTACCGATATTTTCTGTGACGCAGCAGTACCTTGAATACGTTAATTTGCTGCAGGGGGCGAAAGTCGAACTTGCCGCAGATTATCTGGTGATGGCAGCCACCTTGGCCGAGATTAAGTCTCGGCTATTACTGCCAAGGCCCGAGGTTGAGCATGAAGATGAAGAAGATCCGCGAGCACAGCTGATCCGTCAGTTGAAAGCTTACGAGGTGATTAAAGAGGCACAGGAAAAGCTGGATGAATTGCCTAGAATGGAGCGTGATCTGTTTCAGGCTAAAGCCATTCCTGCTGATAACATTAAGCCTGAGTTACTGCCTCCAGAGGTATCGCTTACCGAGATTGCTCGAGCATTTTCATCAGTATTAAAGCGTATTGAAGCAACGGAAAATCACCATGTGGTGCGTGAAGTGTTATCGACGCGCGAACGCATGGCACAGATTTTAGCTAGGCTCAATGCCGAGACCTACTTACCGTTTGAAGCTCTGTTTGATTTTGAAGAGGGGCGAAGTGGGGTGGTAGTGAGTTTCTTGGCCTTGATGGAGCTAGTCAAGGAGTTACTGGTTGAGCTTGTACAAGCTGAGCCGTTTTCAACTATACATGTTAGGGCGTACTGATTGTCTCAGATAAATCCAGATCAGCTTAAACAGTTAATTGAGGCTAGCCTATTTGTGTTAGCCAAGCCGATGACGATAAAAGCATTGAAAGAGACGGTTTTGTCTAACTTTAATGTGTCACGGGCTAAGATTAAGGCATGTATTGAAGAGTTACAGCTCGATTATGAAAACCGAGGTGTACAATTAGTTAAAGTGGCGGGGGGCTATCGATTTCAGACATTGGCTGAATTGAGTCCGTTTTTACAACCGCTATGGCAGGAGAAAGCACCGAAATATTCGCGTGCGACTCTAGAAACCCTGGCGGTGATTGCCTACCGCCAACCAGTCACCCGAGGTGACATTGAGTTTGTTCGTGGGGTTGCGATTAGCAGCCACATTATTAAGAGTTTAAACGATAGAAACTGGATTAAAGTGGTTGGGCATAAAGAGGTTCCGGGTAGACCGGCGCTTTATGCGACCACTAACGAGTTTCTAGCTTATTTTGGTATTGATAGCATTGCGGACCTTCCGCCTCTTTCCGATGCCAAATCATTGGATGCGTTGTTCCGCGTTGAGAGCGGCGTGACCGAAAAAACAGAAGAGTCTACTAATGAGTGAAAAATTGCAGAAAGTCTTGGCCCGTGCAGGCCATGGCTCCCGTCGTGAGATGGAGGCATGGATTGCTGCAGGCCGAGTTAGTGTTGACGGTGAAATTGCAAGCTTAGGCGATCGTGTCGAGACTGACGCTAAAATTCGTATTGATGGGCGTGCAGTTTCTATTCGTTCTGAAGAAGAAGTGGTTTGTCGAGTGATCGCCTACCATAAGCCAGAGGGTGAGATCTGTAGTCGTAAAGACCCAGAAGGACGTCCAACGGTATTTGACCGTCTACCTAAGACTCGCGATTCTCGCTGGGTTGCCGTAGGACGATTGGATATTAACACCTCTGGTCTATTACTATTTACCTCTGACGGTGAATTAGCAAACCGCTTGATGCATCCATCAAATGAAGTTGAGCGTGAATACGCGGTACGTACGTTTGGTGAAGTGACTGATGGCTGTATTCAACGTTTACGTATGGGTGTGACCCTAGAAGACGGTCCAGCGCACTTTGATAAAGTTAAAGCTGCGGGTGGCGAAGGTATGAACAAATGGTGGCACGTCAGCTTAGCTGAAGGTCGTAACCGTGAAGTTCGCCGTCTTTGGGAATCTCAAGAAGTACAAGTAAGCCGCCTTATCCGTATTCGTTACGGTATGATTGAGCTACCTAAATCTCTGCCCCGTGGTGGTTGGATTGAGCTGCCAATTGAGCAGGTTAACTACTTACGTCAAACTGCTGGTATGGATGAGGAGACTCGTTCTCTTCTTGGCACTGACAAACACAGTGTTGCTCGTAATAAAGTACGTAGCGCAAAGATTAAGCGTGCTGTACATAAGCATAAAGTTGCTTCGGGTAGACCAAAGCCATCGCGTCAGCGTAGCTAATTGCTAACTCGCTTGTCGATTAAATCTTATCGTTTAAAAGATGGGTATTAAAAAGGCCGCGAATTGCGGCCTTTTTTGTTTTTAAACTGGTTGTTTTTAGTTGAACCCAGATAAGAGAGGTTTACTGAGCGTTTAGCTGTTGACCATTGATCTCTTTAGAGTCTTCACCCATAAGGTATAAGTAAGTCGCCATAATCTCATCAGGCGCCTTTAGTGTCTGTGGGTTTTCAGCTGGGTAAGCGTTGGCACGCATACCCGTGCGGGTTGCACCCGGATTAATGCTATTTACACGTACATTGGTCTGTGCATACTCATCGGCAAGTGATTGCATCATGCCTTCGGTAGCAAATTTAGAGATAGCGTATTCACCCCAGTACGCGCGCCCTTGACGACCGACACTGCTAGATGTAAATAGTAATGAAGCGCTTGGTGACTTACGCATCACTGGCAGCAGTGCCTTGGTTAGCATGATCTCGGCAATCACATTTACCTGCATCACTTCTTCAACTGTGTTCATCGTCATATGTTCAAATGGACCTAACACTCCGAGCACACTAGCGTTGTGAAGTAAGCCGTCTAATTGGCCAAACTGCTCTTCAATAGTGTCGGCCATGTCTTTATAGTTCTGCTCTGTCGCCCCTTTAAGATCAAGAGGGACAATTGCTGGTGTTGGGTAACCTGCTTGTTCAATTTGGTCATATACAGCTTCTAGTTTTTTTACTGTCTTGCCTAATAAGATAACTGTCGCGCCATGTTTTGCAAAAGCGATTGCCGCGGCCTTACCGATGCCGTCTCCTGCGCCAGTGACTAAAATGGTCTTGTCTTTTAGTAGATCTTTTGCTGCTTGATATTCCAACATGAGTTAATACTTCCTCAGAGCGCAAACGCCCGTCACTTCTAGAGTCGCTGATATGATAAACAGCTGTTTTAAACAAACGATTAATCCTTGCCAGCTCAATTAGTGGTCGAATGTGACAAAATTGTAGCTAAGTCAATAATTTTACGTTAACTTGAACTCAGTTAAGGACTAACAATAAGTCCTATAGGTCATACTTTGCTGACTATTGTGACCAATTTCTAAGTGAAAACAAAATTATTACAACAAGATTTGGGGAAAAAAGATGAAAAAACTCTTTTTGGGCGTAGCAATCACCTCTGCATTGGGGTTAACCGCTTGTAGTGAAGACAGTTATAATGAATTAGTGGATAAAACTGAGCCACTGGTCCCTCAATCTGTTATCGTTTTCGATCCTGGGAATGGTGATTTACCCTTACCCAATGATATTCTCTTTAGTGGTACCAATGACGGTACGATTAATATTCCTCAAAGTGATGATCCTACTGCGCCAAGTGAAGCGAATGGTGACTACACGGATCCGACAATCGCACTTGGGGCGTTAGATGGTTGGTCGACTACGGCGCCAATTTCTATCGATGTGGCACCCGCTACCGATAACGATGGCGTTGAACTGACATTAAGCAAAGCATCGGTTGAACAGCCTGGCGCTGTGAAGATGTTTGAGGCCACTGTAGGTGGCGGCTTATCATCGGATCCTGAGTGTAAAGCTGCACCAGATATTACAGCCTGTAAGGTTGGCGCTGAGCTGCAGTTTGGTGTGGATTTCGTGACGACCACATCCGGAAACAGCATCGTTATTGTTCCATTAAAGCCACTTAAGGCAAATCAATCCTATATCTATGCCACCACTGATTTGATTCAAGACTCTGCTGGTCGCTCAATTGCCCCATCTTCAACTTATGGCTTATTAAAGCTTGATATCGAAACTAAGCCACTTGAAACACCCGAGCAGTTAGCGCTGCAAGCGGCAGTAAATAGCTATGAGAAAGGCTTGACTGGAGCGGGGGTCGATACTGACTCGCTTAGCTATTCAGGCTTGTTCACGACTCAGTCGGTCGCCGATGTCTACGAAGTCTCTAAACTCTTGATTGCTGGCCAACCTGGTTATATGCCTGAATTCGTACAAATGCCTACCGATAGTGGCTATACACTGGCTCAAGCTCTGATGATGCCTGAAGGGCATCCGGCTTACGAAGGGGCAAGTAAGGTTAATGTTTGGTCTGCTGCGATAAAGTTACCCGTTTACGGTGATTGTTCATCAGTAGCTTGTTTAGATGCTGACGGCAACCCAAGCATTAATGGGATCTGGTCTGCAGCCTATGACAGCCCTGTGTCTGTGTTAACTGCACTTGAAAGCGGGACATTGAGTCAAGAGAGCTATTTTAGCCAGGCAATTGCAAATGGGATTGATGATCCGATAGCAGCGCTGAGTGACCCAGCTCAATTAGCGGGTAAACACTGGATGTTAGACGATGGCACTGCTACCGATAAAGCGAGACACTTAACTAAGTTTAACCCAGTCCCTGAGATCAGAAATTACGAAATCGTACCCGTTCAAATGACAGTGCCTAACTTTGTACCCGCTCCAGCAGCAGGTTGGCCGGTGACTATTGCTATGCATGGTCTAGGTGGTGGTAAGGAGATGGCCTTTGCCTATGCTGGCACTTATGGTGAACTTGGTATTGCGACGATTGCTATCGATATGCCACTTCACGGTGCGCGCTCGTTTGGTAAAGACTTGCTTGTACCTGGAGCCTATACTGTTTCGGCAACAGATCCTGCTTATGGTGACGTTATTGGCGATGATGTCCTATTCTCACTGGGCGATCCATTAGCCTTTATCAATATCGGCAGTACGTTAACCGTACGTGATAACTTCCGTCAGGCAACATTCGATCACCTAGCACTTCGCGCCGCGTTTACCGGTTATGCTGGCAAGCTAATGGAGCTGGGGGCGCCTCAACTGTTTGACGTAAACCAAGTCAGTGCTCAAGGCTTAAGCTTAGGGGCAATTGTGGGAACTAACTTTGCCACTTATGCCAGTACTGGGCTTACACACCCATCTGGAGCAGACTTAAGCCATGTCTATAAACTTAATGCTACCTCACTGGTTGCCCCATCGGGTGGTTTTGCGGGTACCTTTGTTGGTTCGGCTACTTTTGGCCCTATGCTGTTTGAAAACATAGTGGCTACAGAAGCCTTTATGGCGCTTGTTGAAGAGGCTAATGAAGAGCACGGCTTTTTACCCGATACGCCGGAATATGAGGCATTAGTTAAGTCGGTGTATGATGCATTCCTACCGACCTTTGCATTTGCGGTTCAAACGGCAGTCGATAGTGCCGACCCTATTAACCATGCTGCTATGCTTAAAGCCACTGGATTGCCACTGCATCTTATCGAGGTTGTTGGCGATGGTGCTAATAGTCTTCCTGATCAGGTGCTGCCAAATCGAGTTCCTGGATATCCAACTGCGGGCACAGAACCTTTGATTGAGAACCTAGGGCTAGCTTGTGTAGATAGCACAACAGTTGGTTCTGGAGCGGTTCGCTTCTCTAAGGGGCATCATAGTTCGCTTATCGATCCATCACCAGTCGATGGCGTGACAGACGGGTTCGAGGACGTCGCAACGGTAGAGATGCAAACTCAGGCGGCTTTCTTCTCATACAGTGCAGGTCTTCCGGAGGTGGATAGCCCGACTATCTTCCTAGGCCTAGTGACTGGAGAGGCTGCACAATATGTAGTGGCGCCCTGTGCTCAATAGTACTTATAATCAAATTTAGAACTGTTTAAAAAAAGACCCAGCGAAAGCTGGGTTTTTTATTGCCATGTTTTATTGGCAAATAGGCTGGTAGAATAGCCGCCAAATTGAAAAGATAGATGGTCTAGCTGGAGAATATTTTGGAATTCCTGTACGAATACGGTTTGTTTTTGGCCAAAGCAATTACTATCGTTGTTGCGATTATTGCAGTTGTGATTGTGGTGCTTGCGTCTTCGATGAAGCAAAAGGCTGAAAAGGGTGAGCTTAAGCTAACTAATCTAAGTGATAACCTTAAGTCATTGAAGCATGACTTGAAGGAAGAGTTACTATCTAAAAAAGCATTTAAGGCTTATGAGAAGCAGTTAAAAGCTGATGAGAAAGCCAAAGAGAAAGAGCAAAAAGATCAAGTAGAAGATACTGAGCCTAAAGTTTTTGTTGTTGATTTTAAAGGTAGTATCGATGCTAATGAAGTGGCATCTCTGCGTGAAGAGATCAGCGCAATCTTAGCCATTGCAGATAAGGGTGATGAGGTCATCGTCAACGTCGAAAGTGGCGGTGGCATGGTGCATGGTTATGGCTTGGCTTCTAGTCAACTAGACCGTCTAAGACAAGCTGAGATCCCACTGAGCATCTGTGTCGATAAAGTTGCTGCCAGTGGCGGTTATATGATGGCCTGCGTGGCGAATAAAATTTATTCGGCCCCTTTTGCTATCGTTGGTTCAATCGGCGTTGTTGCTCAAGTACCTAACTTTAATCGATTATTGAAAAAGCACGATATCGATTATGAACAGCACACAGCAGGTGATTTTAAACGTACGCTAACTATCTTCGGTGAAAACACCGATGAAGGGCGAGTGAAGTTCCAAAAAGAACTGGAAGAGACCCATGTGCTCTTTAAAGAATTTATCGCCAAGTACAGACCTGAGTTAGATATTGCCAAAGTTGCAACAGGTGAGCATTGGTACGGTCAACAAGCTATTGAATTAGGGCTAGTTGATGAGATCTCAACCAGTGATGATGTGATTATGAAGCTGGCAAATGAGCGTACCGTGATTAAGGTGCAATATCAGCTTAAAAAGAAGCTTTCAGACAAGATAGCCCATGGCGCATCTTTGTCTTTCAATGCAATCTTCAATAAGTTTGCAGAAAAGAATCAACCGCTTAAATAGCAATATACCTTGCTAGTTTATTACTAAAACCTGCCTAGAGCAGGTTTTTTTTAAGCTTTAATTAATATAAGTCTGTTAATTCTTATTTAGATCCGTTAAAAATATTGATACAAATCAATTTTTAAAGAGTTAAATGGATCAGCCCTGTAGCTATAAACCTCATATTCGGGTAGGAGATCAGTCTTATCCAGCTTACGAGCTAAAGAATCTGTTTCGTTACTTGAAGCAGAACTTTAGCAATGAGGTTGCCGAGCGTCTCTATAGCGATATAGGTATAGGTGAATCGGAACTGATGCAGAGTCAGTTTGTCTACGTGTGGCAGGTTGATTATGCAATGAACTATCTGCGTCAACTTAGCCCCGATCTTGAAATCGCCGCCAAAGCCGCATCAAGTTATAAAGTTGCTCAGCTTGATGTGTTGTTACCCCACCTCGCTAAATTTAACACCTTAGGTGAGTGTTTGCAGTTTGCTATTTCTCACCCCGAATTAGTGGGGAGCTTTTCTGATAACCTATTAAGAAATGACGATGGACGCTTGTATGTCAGGTGGTTAAATACCAATAAAGTCGATATCGAGCGTTACAGTTTTCAATTTCAGCACAGTATTTGCTCCCTGTTAGCTTTTGCTAAAGAGCTTACTGGAGAGAATATTCGAGTATCTCATATTGCCTTAGCTGAACCCGTTAGAGTTGTTGAATTTTTATCTGCGCAGTCTGGGGCTGATATCTCATTTGATAGTGAGTTTTTTGAGTGGTCGATTGAGCACCGATATTTAGCGCTACCTGTAACTTACTCATTCGAGCAAGCCGTAGCAAACCAAAGGACTGAGACTTCGCACTCCTATATATCACAGGTCTTGACGATACTAAGAGAGCTGGCCCCTGAATTACCTAGCATGGACGCGATGGCCGATAGGCAAAGTATCAGTGCGAGAACATTGCGCCGAAGATTAGCTTCGGCAAATACCAGTTATCAAAAGCTGGTGGATCAGGTGCGCTGTCAGATGGCAATAGATCTGATTTTAACCAGTGATTACTCTATAGATGAAATCTCTGATCTGATGGGCTTTGGCGATGTGAGTCATTTTAGACAAAGCTTTAAACATTGGATTGGCCACCCTCCTGGGCACTTTCACCGCCTTAACAGCCCTTTAATTCGCGGCGACTAAAGGGCATCATTTACTCTATTGTTGGCAGTTACCCAGCTCTGGTGGCATTTGGTCAATCCACTGTTCTATGAGGGCCACAGCATCTGTGTGGGCGATACTACGGCCTATCGGCGGCATTCTGTCTTTGGGCTCATTGAGCTCCTGTCTGTAAACAAGAATCGAGTGTTCACCATCACTAGGGATGATGTCATACGACAGCCCCTTCGCACCGCCATCCCAACCAGGTGGCTGCTTACAAATGCCATATTCAAAGCTGGTATGATCCACATAAAACCCCAGTCTTAATCCGGATATGCTGGCGAAACCTTGTGGGTTATGGCAGTGGGCGCAATTAATATCTAGATAGCCTTTGGCTCTAGCTGTTAATGGCGCAGACTCATCAAAAATATCATAGGCCTTGCCAACTTGAGTAAGCTCGGGGAGGCCGTTAAGTAATCCTAGTTGCTGCCACAGTTGTAATTGATTGAGCTCGCTTCCTTGGTGAACAACTGGGCGATTAAGTAGGTGGGCTTTTAACCCTATCGGTTCGATGCGACTGTTGTCGGCACTGGTTTGATGACACAGCTTACATTCCGCTCTACTTGGAACGTGGTAATCGAAGCTTTGGCGCTCACCTTGGTGATTTAAGCTATGAGCGACATCCTTACCTGCTACTTGCAGCACTGCCTCGCCGTCTTGCCAGGTATAGGGCAGGGTCGTCCAGCCTGTTTCTCTATGGATCAGCAATCGGGTTTCTACTAATACCTCGTTATTAGCACCGGTGACTTGGGTATCGAAAGGTAAAGAGAAACTTTTGACTAAGACCGTTCCTACTGGCATATCGAAGGTACCCGTAGCATCATAGCGAACGGCTTTACCTTCAGGTATGAAGATGAAGCGGTGTTTACTGGCATAGTTAGTGAAAAGTTGAGTCGATAGTTGATAGGGGAGCCCTGGGGCGATAGGAGAGCCTGTCGGAATACTGGGGTCGACAAACAGGCCATATTGCGCCAAGAAGTCACAGTCTTCATTCATGAGTGCGTCCCAGTTAACCTCACTGGTATTAGCTTCACAGGCAGAGCTTGGAGCTGGGTCTGGTGTGGGATTGGGAGTGACGCTCGGTGTTTCTGGTTGTATGGCCACTTCGGCTGAATCATCAGAGCCGCCGCAGCTAATTAAAGGCATTAGCAGGGTAAGTAGAATTAGTTTACGCATACACCACCTACGATAGTTTGTTTCGGGGTTAGAAAAAAGGCCGGGAGGTTCCCGGCCTTTGTATCGATGAGCGCTTGGCTAAATAACTGCTAAATAATTAGATTGGCTACCACATCATCACATCATTATTTAGCGCAGCTTGCTAGTTAGAGCAGCTTGCTTGAGGCAGACGTTTAATCCACTCATTGATAAGGGCTACCCCCTCTGCATGAGATAGACTGCGTCCAATTTCTGGCATTCTGTCACCAGGATCATTCGATGCCATTCTGAAGTGAAGAATCGACTCCTCTGGACTGCCTGGCACAATATCAAAACCAAGTGATCCACCACCATAAGCAACAGGCGACTTACAAGTACCGTGTGATAGGCCAGCATCTTCATCGTAAGCTCTCCAATACTCAAGCTTTAAGCCGGTGTTTGAAGCGTTACCTTCAGGGCGGTGGCAGTGGGCACAGTTAATGTCTAGATAACCCTTAGCTGTTGTCATCAGCTCTGCATCAGACATAGCAGCTAGATTAACTTCATCGCCATCGTTAAAGGCTGGAACAGCATCAACGTTAGCCAACTCGGGGACACCCTGCAATATGCCAGCTGCTTGCCACTTGAGTAGCTGATTCATGGCACCATCGCTATAGGTGTAATCTTTATTGAGGTTACGCGCTTTAGGGCCAATAGGGGCGAACTTAGCAGGGCTGTCAGCGTTGGCCTTTAACTGGTGACACTGTTTACACTGGTTCATGCTAGGCACAACATAGTCAAACTCCATGTCTTCGCCATTATGCATAACACTCTTGCCTTGAATCGCTCCCGCTTTGGCTAACACGGCGTCAGATTTTGCGGCATTCCATACATATGGCAGTGCTGTCCAACCCGTTGCGCGTTTAATCAATAGGCGCGTTTCAACCAGCTCTTCGTTAGCGATGCCACGCTTGCTGGTGTCAGCAGGTAGGGCGAAAGACTTAACGATGACACTACCAACTGGGAATTCAAACGATTCATCTTCTGAGTAGTTGGCTTTCTTACCCTCAGGCACGAATACATAACGGTATTTACTCGAATAATCGGTGAATAGCTGGGTATTCATATCGTAAGGCATACCGCCTGAATTAGGCGCGTCAGTTGGGTTCTTCATATCGGCGAACAGGTTGTAGTCTGACAGGTTAGGGCAGTTCGCTTTTAGCAGAGCGTCCCAAGAGGCATTTGAACCTTCCGCCTTACATAGACTGAGATCCCCATCGCCATCAAGGCCACCTTCATCATCGCCAATGCTGCCACCGCCACCAACGAGGTTACCGCCGTCACAGCCTTCTGTTTCGTCATCAACACCACAACCGAAGATCTGTTCACCAAATGTCACGGTATGAACAGGAAGGCTCACCTGTTGGCAATCCATAATATCGGCTTGAGTCTTCTCGAGTAAGAACTCGGGACTGGCCATATCGGTATTGTCATTAGCGTATAAACGACCAAATGACACATCGCCGTTGTTGCTGGCACAGATGTTATCACTACCATCTGCTGCAAAAGGGAGTTCCTGCAAACCTAGATAAGCTGCGGTACCGTTATTGGAGAGCAACTCACCTAAACCATCGTAGAGCACACCAGGGAATTGACCGTGGGTAAACAGGTAACCTTTGATGATATCATCAATAAGATAACCGTTTGGTTTCTGGCCATAGCCTTCAATCACATTATCGTGCAGATAGATATTACGCGGCGTTGGGCGCCAGCCGTCTTCGATAGGTTGGCCCGGTTGACCGTAGTTAGCGACAAAGGTTGAGATATCGGGCTCGGCGATAAAGAAGCTTGAGATCGTCACACCCATGGTATCGTGGTTAGTTACCTGGTTGTTGAAGATCTCGACATCATCGGTAGAGAGAATAATCATACCGGTTCCTGGTGGAACGATATGTACACCTGCGGGGTTAGCAGAGGCGTTAGCAAAGTTCTTGGTATTGTTGTCGTAGACTTTGTTATTAAAGATACGAACACTCGAGCCGTATCTGTGGTTGCCGATGGGGAGGTCGAATACCAAAATACCACCGGTATTGCCCATGGCTTCGTTGTCATACACGTCGGCATATTTTGAGTTTTCAATCTCAATACCCGCAACGTTTTCTTTGGCAATATTTCGGCGTACCACTATGTATTGAGACTGACCGACATAAATACCTGCATCGGCGCTACCACGCACATAAGTGTCCTCAATAAGAATGTTCTCACACTCAACAGGGTAGAGACCGTACGCTCCATTACCTTCATCTAACTCACCTTCCCAAACTGTAGCGAGTCGACGTAGGATAATACCATTGGTGTTTTTAAGCTTAATACCATTGTTTTTAGCTTCATTCACCGACAAGTCTTGAATGATAATATTGAGCGCATTCTGAACAAAGATACCATCGCCTGAGTTAGCCTTGGAGAAGTCTAGAACCGTCTCTTCCATGCCATAACCCATGATAGTCACGTTTTTTGCGTAACTGCCATCGCCATCGACATCACCGTCAAAGAGCAGTGTTGACTCGATCTCAAAGTTACCCTTGGGTAGCACGATAACGTCACCGCTTTGTGCGTTAATTAAGGCCTCTTGAATACGGATGGTTAGGTTTTCACCGTCTTCAACCATGATGGCACCATCAGGGAAACTAGGGCCTGGTTCTGGTGTCGGTGTGACGACTGCAGTGTCCTCTTCGACTACGTTGGGTTCGTCATCGTCTGATGAACAAGCTCCTAGGCTTATTGCTACAGCACTGGCAATCAAGGTTGGCATAAGCCATGAAGGTTTCTTGTTGAGCATAGCGTCTCCAAATTTATTTTTATTATGCGACTACTAGATTGCACTGGCGTACAAGATAAGCAATGTGAAATGTGGACAACAAATTATTAGCATTGCAGTATCAATTATTCTTTGATAGGAGGTTAAACGCTTAAACAAGGCTTACTGCTTGAAATTTAATGTGAACAAAGTCACATTTAAACGGGGGTATGAAATTAGTTCTTTTGAGAAATAGACTAAAATTTTACCGAACTGTAGCGGGTTAATTCATGGTTTCGATGAACTGTGACAATTTACAATAGCTAAGGTTAATATAAAAAAATCGCAGTTTTTGATTTGAAAAGCAAGATTAAGCAGTTGTTAACTATAAAATTTGATTTTGTATGAGAAATCATTCCCGCTACGATAGATAACGGGAATGATTGAAAAGAGCTTTCAAGTTAAAAGCGCTTGCCTAAAGGTCGATACCAAAGCCAACGATGAACTGATAATCGTCCTGCTTAGGGGTAAAGCCGTTTGCATCTGGCTGTGGGTTATTGATGCGATCCCATACGAACGATAGGTCGAGGTCGAATATGCTGGTTAATTCTATCTCAAGTGTGGCAATAGCATGGTGGGTATAACCACCTGACTTCTCATTACCATACTGAATTCGATATAGCGTATTGAAGTCGATATCACTGGTGATCTCGGTGTCATAAACCGTTTCTATCACCATTGCGGCACTGCCATCGTCAAGCTCTTCACCATCTGCAACTTCATCGAATCGAGTGTAAGTATATGCAGGACCGCCACTGATACTCCATTCGGTTTTTGAGTTATCAATGATGTTATAACCGAGACCCGAACCGAGAGTGACTCTGTAATCGATATTTGAGAAGGGGTCTTTGTAGATTTCAGCAAACACTGGTCTTAGGTAGAACTGCTTGGAGATAAACCAGTCAAAGTTTGTGTTGATACGGTGATTATTAATGCGGTTTTCACCATCGGTTTTTGAGTAGTTACCGATATAATCCAGATTGAAGCGTGACTCTGTCGTCCGGCGCATGGTTTTAGCTAAGGCACTGTAATCAATCTGGTCTGTATTACCACTGCGAAAGTTAGCACCTAAGGTTATCTTACTTGACCAGTAGTTAGCTTCAGATTGATCGCCTGCAATAATGGTCATAATTTGGGAGTTATCAAATTCTTCACCATTAATATAAGACTTACCATTTTCAACTAATAAATGACCCGTTTTGGTGCTTAGATCGGTAAAGCCTATACTGACGATACCGCTACTTTGTAGCACTTTCACATCTTCCCAGTCGATAAACACGGTATCAAGTTCATCACTCTCAAACTCTAGTTTGTCATCATAAAGGTTTTTAATCTCACCCTTTAACAGCTCTAATGAGGTCAGTTGCAACCAGTCATACTTGCTATCGACGGGAGGATAAACCTGTTCAGGCTTTAACGATTGCTCCTTTGGAGCAAGAGGGCTAACTTGTGTAGTAGGCTCTGCTGAAGTTGCAGAGGTGGAGCAGATGGCAGCAAAACAAGCCGCCGCGATAACTGAATAGCGCATATGGGTTTCCATTTAACTCTCCCTGAAATGGTATAAATACCCCTGTGGCTGGCTTTATTATACAAATGGCCAGCTTATTTAAGGCAAAAAATTACTGTTTAGGGTTCAACTAAAAACTAGGTCGTGCAATGATTTGTGGATGATTATAAGGCCTGCTCAAACCATGGCAACATAAACTCTGCTATTGCTGGTTGTGCTTTTTGATTGGGGTGGATGCCATCTCGCTGCATTAAGGAGGGGTCTATGGCAATCTGCTCCATAAAAAATGGCATCAGAGTCACTTCGTGCTCAGTCGCTAGCTCTTTATAGACGCTACTTATTTGTGACGCATACCTTGGTCCATAATTAGGAGGGACCATGATTTCGCTGAGCAAGACTTTTACCTCTTGCTCCTTTGCCAGCTCGATAATTTTTGTAAGATTGTTTTTCAACTGCTTAGGTGGAAAACCTCGTAAACCATCATTACCACCAAGCTCGACTAACAACAGCTTAGGCTGCGTGGAGTCAAGCAGTGCGGGGAGTCGGCGCAGTCCTCCTGCAGAGGTTTCACCGCTTACTGAACCATTGATGATGCTATGCTCTGGCATTTTTTCACGTAATAATTGTACCCATCCCTGATCTTCGGGCATGCCATAACTTGCACTTAGGCTATCACCTAGGATTAATATAGGGGCAGCACTCAGTGGAAAACTACTGAAAATTAATAATAAGGCTAAGCCGCCGAGTCGGTTCTTTAAGCCTAAGAAGGATCCTATGTCTGAAAATAGCGCCATAACGGTAAGCCACCTAGTTAAATCTGTTATTACTCAAGAGGGAGAACTGACTATCCTCAACGGCATCAATATGGATGTCAAGCACGGCGAGAGTGTGGCTATTCTTGGCCCATCGGGATCCGGTAAGTCAACCCTGCTTGGCTTGCTTGCAGCATTAGATTCACCCACTAGCGGTTCGATAAAACTCGATGGTGTTGCTCTAGAAGAGCTTAATGAAGAGAGTAAGGCATCCCTACGTAAACAGAAAGTCAGCTTTATTTTTCAGTCTTTTATGCTGGTCGATACTCTAAATGCACTTGAAAATGTGATGTTACCAGCTGAGCTTGCCGGCGTTACTAAGGCCAAAGAGAAGGCCGAGGCGATGCTAGAGCGAGTGGGGTTAAGTCATCGATTAACTCATTTCCCCAATCAGCTATCCGGTGGTGAGCAACAGAGGGTTGCCATTGCTAGAGCCTTTATTTGCGAGCCTAAGGTGCTGTTTGCCGATGAGCCGACGGGGAATCTAGACTCGGCCAATAGCGATAAGATTGCCGACATGCTGTTTGAGCTTAACCGTGAGAGCGACACAACCTTAGTGCTAGTGACCCATGATATGGAGTTAGCCAGTCGTTGTCAGCGACAATTCATCATGGATTCAGGCTGTTTAAGTGAAAAGCCAAGCGAACAGATGAGCGCTATTAAAGGAGCAGAAGAGGCAAGCGCATGGAGTTAAGTTTAGCCTGGCGGCTGTTTAAACGGGAGCTTTCCCAAGGGCAGCTACTGCTGATTATCTTGGCCATTACCTTGGCGGTATTATCGGTAACGGGTCTTGCCAGTGTCAGCGAGCGCTTGCAGATGGCGATTAATGGTCAGGCATCAAAGTTTATCGCCGCCGACCGCATTATCGATTCACCGGCTAAAATTGATCCGCAAATATTAACTTTGGCTGATAAGTTAGGTTTAGCTCGCGTTGGCAGCATGCAATTCAACTCCATGGTGTACGCTGGTGATGCATTTCAGTTAGTTACCGTTAGAGCGGTTGAGCAGGGTTACCCCTTAAAAGGTGATATTGAACTCAGCAGTGGCAAAGCCAACGGATTACCTCTGGCTGACAACATCTGGTTTGAAACGCGACTCGGTGGTCTATTAGGTTATCCTGAGCAGATAGAACTGGGTAATGCTAACTTTAATTTATCCAAGGAAATTATTCGCTTGCCTGATGCAGGCTTTAACCCATTTGCGTCATCCCCTGTGGTGTTAATGCGCATCGAAGATGTTGCTAAGACGCAAGTTATCCAACCGGGCAGCCGAGTGACCTATCGCTATCAGTTTACTGGCGATACGAGCCAATTAACCGCATTTGAAGCGCAAGCAAAGCCTCTGCTCAATACCAGTCAGCGTTGGGTTGATGTGCAATCGGGTGACTCGCCAATTGCGGGGGCAGTTAAACGTGCCGAGCGCTTTTTACTGTTAGCCAGCTTATTAGGTATAGCGCTCGCCTGTGCGGCCATCGGTATCGCGGCGCAGCGATACTGTCAGCGCCATTATGATGTGGTGGCAATGCTGAAAACCTTTGGCGCGTCGGCGAAGCAGATAAGAGTATTATTTGGCACACATCTGCTGCTGGTTACCACCGTGGGGGTACTGCTTGGTTTGCTCGGTGGTTTTGCTTTAGACAGAGGAATTACGGCATTTCTACCGATAGAAATTGCCGCTTATACCCCACCAGTTGGTCGGCCAATCATGTTAGGTATAGCGACAGGCTTTATTAGTGCCTTTATGTTCTCCGCTTATCCACTCATGCGTCTATTGGCGATTCCACCTCTTCGAGTGTTACAGCGTCAGCTTGAAGGCTTGCAGCTGGGGATGTGGCTACACCTTATTTTAAGCTTAGGTGCGATGGCGCTGCTGGGATATCTCTACTCTCAAAGCTTAGCACTAACCTTAACTGTTGTGGCTGCAGTATTGCTGTTGGGCACCTTACTGAGTGTGCTGGGCTTTTTTATGATCCGTTTAGGTCATAGTGTTGGCATGAAAACCACCAATCCGCTGCAGCTGGCGCTCGCAGGACTCAGACGCAGAGCCAAGCAAAATGCGGTGCAGCTTGTTGGTTTCAGTAGCGCCTTGGTATTGTTATTAACGATTCTGGCGCTTAGACAAGATTTGTTGCAGGAGTGGCAGAAACAACTCCCCGAAAACTCACCTAATTACTTCTTAGTCAATATAGCGCCAGAAGAGACACAAACCATTAGTGATTTCTTGGCGCCTCACCTTAAATCGTCACCCATTATCTATCCAGTGGTGCGCGGTCGTCTAACTGAGATTAATGGCGAGGAGTTAATCTCTAACGCGCAAAAGCAAGAGGGGAGTGAAGGGAGAGTTGGGATCTCTCGTGAGCTCAACTTAACCTATCAATCGAGCTTGCCACCCAATAATGAGATCTTGGAGGGTGAATTTAATCAAGATACATTCGATGTATCGGTGGAATCTGGTGTTGCCGAACGGTTAGGCTTATCCATAGGTGACAGCTTAACTTACACCATAGATCATCAACCGCTCACGGTTAAGGTGACCAGCATTCGTGCGGTGCACTGGGAAACACTGCAGCCGAATTTCTTTATGATCTTTACCGAGCAAGCGTTAGCGCCCTTTGCCTATACCTCGATGTCGAGTTTTCACTTAGAGGACTCTCAACGTGGGCTTATTCTGGATTTGATCAAGCAGTTTCCTACCGTATCTATTATCGATGTTGGTGCCATGGTGAGCCAGCTTAGGCAGATAATCGATCAGGTCTCTCTGTCGCTGTCTCTAGTGTTAGTCTTAGTGTTACTGGCGAGTGCCTTAGTGATGATAGCGCAAACAGAAGCGGGGATGGCGACGAGGCAAAGAGAGCTTGCTGTACTGCGTACCTTTGGCGCTTCGGGATGGTTATTGCGAGCTGCAACCGGACTTGAGTTCGCACTGCTTGGAACCATAGCGGGCATATTGGCGGTGGTTGTCGCCGAGTTCACGCTTTACCTGTTAAAGACTCAGGTGTTTGAGCTGAATGTCTACATGCATTGGCCGTGGTGGGGGATAGCGCCGCTATGTGGTGGTTTAATTGTGGCGTTGCTTGGCATTTGGCGCTGCAGGCAGCTACTGAATAAGTCGTGTGGTGAGCTACTTAAAGGCCATTAAAGTGGATTAAACTGCTATGTAAAGGGATAGCTTAGCTATCCCTTTTTTATTGCTTATGATACAGGTAAGTTGCCGGAAAAAGACTAGGTCAGCAGCTGATTGAGGGCGCCTTTAAGTTCAGGGTATTGGAATACAAAACCTGAGTCTAAGGTGCGCTTGGGCATGACATATTGACCTTCAATTAATAGGCAAGACATCTCCCCCAGAATAAGCCTTAACACGAAGGCTGGCATAGGAATAAAGGCGGGACGATTTAATGCATGACCAAGAGCTTGGCTAAACTCTTTGTTACTTACAGGCTCGGGGCCACAGCCGTTATAGATGCCGCTGCAATCAGGATTATTGAGCAGATGAATAAAAAGCTGGATCAGATCTGATTGATGGATCCAGCTCATGCCTTGTTTTCCATCAGCAATAGGCCCGCCAAGCCCCAATTTAAATGCGGGTAACATTTTAGCCAAGGCGCCGCCAGTGCCACCGAGAACGAGCCCTATTCGGATTATACAGACGCGAGTCTGAGCACTGCTTGCTTTTAATGCACCATCTTCCCAGCGGTGACATACCTGATGAGTAAATTCGGCTAAATTGGCATTGCTGACTTGATAGCTCTCATCGACAGGGACTTGGCCCTGATTGCCGTAATACCCCACCGCTGAGGCACTAATAAAGGTATGAGGTGGAGTGGTACTCGTATCGGTAAGCTTGGTTAGTTGTTCGGTTATACTCCAGCGGCTTTGGCAAATGTCGAGTTTTTTCTGGCCGCTCCAGAGCTTTGCTGCAATAGGCTCACCCGCCAGATTGATAATGGCATCGAAGTTATCTAAGTCTTTGAGTTCATCTAATGAACCTAAATAGTGATGCTTTGCGCCCAGTATGATGGCCGAGCGCTGGGGATCTCGACTGAGAATGGTTAATTGGTGTAGAGGTTCTAAGGCTTTGACCAGTTGCTTACCGATAAAACCACTGGCGCCAGTCATTAATATTTTCATAGGCTGATTAAATAGCTTAAAAGGTATAACTGTATGTACGTTAGATTATAGCCGTTAGATTGACTATTTTTGGTAACAGAGTTCAAGAGAGACCGAATCAGCAAAGCGTAGTGCGTGTGGCTTGTCAATTTCAACCTTAGCAAAGTCGACCCAATCATGCTCACTGGCAATCGCTAAAACTTGGCTGGTGAGATTTTCCAGTAAAGAAAAGCGGTTGTTTTCAACTAAAGCAATGATCTTTTTCGTAATCGTGCGATAATTCAGGGCATCATCCATATTGTCACTGTTTCTGGCTTTGTCCGCGCAGTAGTGGATCACAGTGTTTATTGTGACATCTTGCTTATTTTGTATTTCGTCTTCTTTGATCCCTATATAGGTGCGTAGCCTAAGGTTTTTAATTCGGATCACGGCGATTTCTGGTTTCATAACTAACGATGTCCTTATAATGTATGTTAGAAGCAGTTTATATAACCCTATCAATATTATAGTGAATCAAGAAGGATTTTATTGTAATGAGACGATTTGAGAGTCAAGGCGTAGCATTTAAAGGCTTTGCTATTTCGGCGTTTATCGTTGTTATTTTAGCGGGCATTAAGGCGGCGAGCCCGATTGTGGTGCCTTTTGTGCTGTCGGTATTTATCGCCGTTATCTGTAATCCGATGATCAGCTGGATGACTCGCCATCGTGCACCACGTGGTTTAGCTGTGCTGCTGTTGATGGTCTTTATCGTGATGATGGGACTATGGTTAGCCTCGGTGGTTGGCACCTCGATTAATGAGTTCTCCAAACAGTTGCCATTTTATCGAGACCAATTGATCGACCAGTTCTCTTGGGTCGTTGAGAAACTCGCCGCGTTTAATATTCAGATCTCTAAAGAGCAGATCTTAGCTTATTTTGACCCAGGTGTCGCACTGTCGATGACCACAAATATGCTATCAGGCGTGGGTAGTGTCATGGCGAACCTGTTCTTAATCATCTTGACCGTGGTGTTTATGTTGTTTGAGTCCAATGGTTTTTCGACCAAGATGCACTTAGCGTTAGATGATCCTGATATGCGCTTAAAGCAGGTTGATCGTTTTTTAAATTCGGTAAACCAATATATGGTGATCAAGACACTAGTCAGCCTAGGAACAGGCTTGATTATCGGCGTCGGTTTGTATTTTATCGGCGTAGATTATGCCTTGTTATGGGGTGTTATCGCATTCCTGTTTAACTATATTCCAAATATCGGTTCGATTATTGCGGCTATCCCCTCTGTACTACTGGCGTTTATTCAATTAGGCCCTGGTGCTGCTGGTGGTGTCGCACTACTGTATTTAGGCACGAACACCATTATGGGGAATGCTGTTGAGCCAAGGTATATGGGCAAAGGCTTAGGCCTATCGACCCTAGTGGTGTTTTTATCATTAATTTTCTGGGGCTGGTTATTAGGCTCTGTGGGGATGCTGTTATCGGTGCCGCTGACCATGATTGTAAAGATTGCACTAGAGTCTAGCTCAGGTGGTCGTTGGCTAGCGGTTTTGCTTGGGGATGATGTCTCTGAAGCACAGCTGCAAGTGGCTAAAGCAACCGCGCCTGTTCAGGTAGAAAGCGCTGAGTTAGACAAGTCTCTGCGAGAAAACTCTCAGTTAGATAACTCGCCATTAGAAAGTGCACAATTAGAGAATTCAGAGTTAAAGAATAGAGAAAAGTGAGTTTGATGCAGTTATTTATTGAAGCAATAAAGCAAGTTGAGTTATCAGAAGATGTCGGACGGCTATTTCATGGTCGAGGAGGGCGTTTTCAAGGCTGTGAACATCTTTGTCTCGATTGGTTCTCGCCTGTATTGCTGTTAACCAGTTTTAAAGTATTAGAAAGCGATGAGCTAGACTGCTTATCTGCAGCTATTGAACAACGCTGGATTGAGCTAAAGGGCGATGAGCCCCTTAATCTTGTGTTTCAATACCGCCGTGGTGGTGAAACTCACACAGAAATTCTTAAAGGTGAGGTGCCAGAGAAGCATATCGTCACTGAGAACGGTGCTTGTTTTCAAGTGCATCTGTTGCGCGGTCAAAACCATGGTTTGTTTCTCGATATGCGCAATGGCCGTCAATGGGTACGTGAACACAGTGCACACAAGAAAGTATTAAATCTGTTTGCTTATACTTGTGGTTTCTCTATAGCTGCGCTGCAGGGAAAGGCGGATGAAGTGGTTAACATCGATATGAGTAAAGGCGCATTGTCGATTGGTAAGCAAAATCATCTACTCAATGATTTCAAAGTCGGCGCGCGTTTTCTTGGTCATGATATCTTCAAGTCATGGGGTAAGCTCACTAAGCTCGGTCCTTATGACTTAATCATCGCCGATCCACCGAGTAACCAAAAGGGCAGCTTTGTTGCCACTAAAGACTATGCTCGTTTGTTGAAAAGATTACCTGAGCTACTAAGTGAAGATGGCGATATGCTGCTTTGCTTAAATGCACCAGAATTGAGTATCGAGTTTTTAATGGAACAGGTAGAAGAGTACAGCCCAAGCTTAGTGTTTTGTGAGCAGCTTGAGAATCCAACTGTATTTGAAGATGTCGATCCTAACAAAGCATTAAAAGTTCTGCGCTATCGAAAGCGCTAGTCTATTTGTAGACATAGAGCTTAAAGGCCAAACCATTAGTTTGGCCTTTTTTATGGCTTCTCATGCCCCTGAGGTGCTTAAGCTTGGCCACAGAGCGCCACCTATTTATGCGATAAGCTGCATGCTTGTATATTTTTTCGATACATTAAAGTTGCTGTTAAGCTCATTTTTGAATTAAAAACTGAAAGACTTTCATGTGTTATGACGTAATCTGCCATGTTTTAAGGGGTTTTTGTAATTTT
Organism: Shewanella schlegeliana; assembly: GCF_016765635.1. GTDB lineage: Bacteria > Pseudomonadota > Gammaproteobacteria > Enterobacterales > Shewanellaceae > Shewanella > Shewanella schlegeliana. The sequence continues at coordinate 72,731 of NZ_JAESVD010000004.1, read as the reverse complement.
TAGCTGTTTTTATCGAGTGATTTTGAAAGTTTTCTGTAAGTTGGTAGGTGAAGCTGTTATACTCGCCCCATAAAGACAATGCATAATTGGCATGTTTTTAAAAAAGGCAAAATGTCACACTATTGATGACATGCCTTTGTACCCTACACCTTAATCAAAGATCCGGAGTCGTTATGGAATTTCAGGAATATGAAGGCGCATATTACCAACTACAAGACGAGATGTTAGAGTCTCTACCAGTTGAGATGGATGAAGAAGCGTTTTTAGATTAAGGAAAATCGCTTAAAGCGAGTTACTGAGCTTTAATAGTAAAATAGCAACCATTCGGTTGCTATTTTTTGTTTGGGCGGAGCCAATACGGCAGTGATAATCAGCAAGCAGTTAGCCATTCACTTGACGTTTTTCTGGCATGATCTCAACGATAATCCAGTTACCATTGCGTTTATGTAGCCTTAAAGTTCTATCATCAATCCACGGCTGCCCACCTCGGAGTCCTTTTATTTTCACAATGACAGTGACATCGTCGGTAAATTTGCGAAAGAAATCGATATCCACTTCATCAACTTCTAATTCCACCTCTGTCATCGATAAGTTCAATACATAGCGCTGCACTGAAGAGGCAATATAATAGTGACTTAGGATCTCTTTTAGAGAAGCATCAACATAGAGTTTGGCTTTTTCTACATCTCTATCAACGTAAATAGCATTTAAAAATCCTAGAGAGGTTAACTCTGGGCTGCGCAGGGAAGCCTTCTCTGAATTGTTAATATCGCCGCTATGCTCTTGTGAGGGGCTGCAAGCTACAATAGAGAACAGTGCAGCGATAAGTAGAAGAGGTTTAATCATAATCTCAGGGGTAAAGAGTTTTGTGCAGTATCACGATTCTTAGGCGTTAACGCAAGATTTTCATTTTGATCTAATGAAAAGCTTGACCTGAGTAAAGATCTAAGGCATATCTGTATGAATGACTTAATTAGGTTATCCACAGAATCTGTGGACAAGTATGTTGAAGACTATTTTTAACTTGTCTAACTTATTAATATGTAAGCATTAAATCGGCTGGTTGTTTTTTGACTCATTACCTTGTAACTCTGTTTTCCTCTCAAATCGATAGTCCTAATCTCATCTGTTTTGCACCCTGTAAAGATCTAGCGATCGTTTTTTCATCACGTGTTGATAAGTTACCTTAAACACGCAGATACCGTGTTTTCATACATAGCAGAGCTTTGTAAGTTAAAAAGTGGTTAGAGTGAGCTAACTCTAATACTTTTCCTAGATCTTATCATAGGTATCGACATAGAAAGTAAGGGTTAAGTTGGCTGGCTTAGATGTTTTTTGCTTTTGGCTATATTAGTCATTTCAATATGAGTTAATGGAATTATTTAAATCTATTACGTGATATTAATATGCTTTCAATTTATCAATTTTAATATCTTTGGGTATTGCTTCACATAATCTTATAACTGCTTTGTTTTTACGCTCTATATAAGTTATTAAAATAGCTGTATGGTTAGGAAACGAAGGGCTGTTATGATTAATAATACACAACAAACATATACCTTCGAACCATGTTGTGAACTAAATAATGTAGCAAAAGAGTTAGGTTTTCTATCTGCGCTATATTTTGTCGATTTCGAACCCGGTTCATTTACTACGGATAGTAAACGTGGTGTACAAGGTGGATATAAGAAGTTAAATGCAATTATTTGTTCGGATCAAATAATTAAGCAATATTGTGATGAGTATTGGCGTAGATATGTGGCTGATGACCCTTATTTTTTGGCATCAAAGAAAAGCCATTTTTATCTATGGCCTTATGAGTCTGGGCATTTGCCACAACCCAAAATCCTACAGATGATGCAGGGTTTTGGTTATGGTAGTAAGCTATCGATTTGCTTCCCGTTATATAGTAATCAGTTAATAAAAGGCTGGTTTATATTACTTTCAGAACGAGGTGAACAGGCAAATAAAGAGTGGTTTTTGCAAAATCAACCACAGATAGAGCGGCGTTTGAAGGAGTTTCATCTTGAAGCTGTGGATCTATGCTCTGAACAGGTGTTTCCTTATCAAGATCTCGGGGTCGTATCGAAGAAGGGGCGCTGTGTTCTATCTTTAATTGCTGAAGGTTATACCCGCACTCAAGTTTCAGAGAAATTGTTTATCTCTGAGCGAGGTGTGGATTATCATATTGATAAATTAAAATGCACATTCGATTGTAGTAATGTTACTTCATTAATTGCTAAGTCAGTCAGACTAAAAGTAATTTAATTAACAATAGGTGGAAGTTAATGATTTATTAGCTTTCATCTATGCTGTATTAATCCCATCTTTTATATGTGGCTTATGTATATCGTTATCGATTTATAATAGATAACAAAGCAAACCTATTATTTTTTATAGTCACTGTGATATCTCATAGTTATTTAATGCCGTATATGTATAACTTAGCATTAGTCACGCCCATAAGTATTTTAAGTAGTTTGTCACAAGTTCATCAGCCTGTTTAGGCTCTATGAGATCTCCTAAATCCTCGCAATAAAATCTTGTTTAGTATGCATGTTGTTCTCTGCTTGAGAAACAACAATAAGCGTTATATTAAAACGTCGGAGATGAATGATGAAATTTAGAAAGCTTGGCTTAGCATCGCTCTTTAGTGTGATGTTCGGCTCTTTGGTCGTGGGTTGTGGTAGTGATTCCGATGATAATTCTGATAGTGGTGGTACGGTAAGTCCACCTGATGTGTCCCAAGATCATCCGCATCCACATGTTTTTGGTAAAGTGCAAAATAGCAACTTGGAAAAGGCATCCTTCTCCCTTTATTGGGGGATACCTAAGCCTGTACCGACAGATTTACCTATTCAAATCACCGGTGCTGAGGTGATTGATTGGCTTGACCGTAATTATGGTGGTGAAGCGATCATTAACCAACATAAGAAGGTATGGAAAAGAGGAAACTTTTCAACATTTGATGTTGCAGCTTATGCTGCAGACGAGATGTCTGAGCGTGTTTGCCATCAATGGAAGGGCACCAAAGATTGTGACTTAGAGTTTTCTTTTACATGGAATCCTGAGCGGCAAACTCATGATTTGGTTGTTAACGGCGAAAAGAACTGGAATCATAGCTATTGGTATTGGTCAGGTGATGACGGTGACCATGGTGGTGTACAGAATCTAGAATATTTCGGTCAAATCCGAATGGATGAAACGAGATCTGATGACAAGATCAACATAGGTATTCATCCGGTCGGTGATTTAGATAAGCATATTGCGGCACAAAAAGCTGAAGTTGCTCGCTTAGAGGCTAACGGCGGACAGGTTATCATCCCACTTATTAATGTCCAAACCAAGTGGCGTAACGACCCTAATGTTGATTTCCACCAGTGGTATATCATCAGCCAAGAGTGTCCTGGTAATCCATCAAACTATTGTTTCTCACCTGACGAAAGTTTAGCGATGATTGATGCTAATGGTAAGCCAATGTCACACATGGGAAAGGTCGATGAAGAGGGTAAGTTCAGTAGTTGTGGCATTACGGGCGGGAAGTGTAATGACAAGCGCTATGACTACACTATTAAAAATCTGAAAGTGAAGGCTCATAATATTCGTCCTGATATTTATTATGATGGTGTGATCACCATGGCGGACGTACTGTTATCACTTAATGATCATGAAGATCATAACGGTAAGCACAGTGGCACGATGAACTTTTGGCCTATCTTAGCAACGGAGTCTAATCCAGAAAGCTTTGCGTTTGAATCTTTAGATGGACTTTATGCTTCGGGTAATCACGGCTGGTTATTTGATTGGGGTGAAGTGAATAACTCGCATTTCTACTTCAATTCGCCACACATAATGCCAGATAAGGTGGTACTTGTTAGCCCAGAGCTGATTAAGTGGCGATATGCTTCTTTCTATGATTCATATGGCGAGTGGCAGAAGTTCATGGCGTACGATTTGAACGATCCCTATAAAAACACCCGTCACAAAGTGAAGACTGCCCAGTGGCCACTCGAGGCGAGTCACTTTGGCTGGAAAGTCGCCGATTGTGCCCAATGTCATACTACAGCGGATATGGATTTTGAGTGTACTAAGCAACTAAAAGAGCCTGGTTTACTTGAGCCAGCTAAGTGTGCCGAGTGTCATGGTGCGAATGGTGCTAGTGATGGCCACCTAGAAAAAGCGATGTGTGTGCGTTGTCATATCGATCTAGTTGGCCATGGTGATGCACTTACTAATAAGCAGGTTCACCCCTTTGGCGAGTTTGGTAGTGGTTTAAGCAAGACAATGTCTGATCCATACTCATGTGTGAGCTGTCACCAGAACGAGAAAGATGTATTAGTTGGCGGTAAGTAAGCATTAAAACTTACTAGAAAGGGAGCGTGTTGAGAAATGCATGCTCCTTTTTATTAGATGTATTTAAAGTCGTACGCATATTTCTGAACGTTGCGACAATTTGCCTTATATGAAAGTGGCTAACGTAGCTTTTACTGCGCCAAAACACACCATAGCGGCTGCTTATTGATATAAGCGGCTTAATGTTCTTAGGGTGTGATAGTGGATTTCTTTAATTAGAATAGTTACTTATGCCTGTCGTCACTCTGCGAGTAAATTGCTTAAAGTAAAATGGTATTTTCAAGGTTCATCGTTTCATCTAAATCGAATGCTGGGGGTCATCACCATTTTGGGAAGTGATTTTGCTTTACTGTGCTTTGACGATAAATTCATCTATTATCGATTAATCGAACAGAAAGGAGATCTTATGACGCGTCGCGTATATGTTTTAGCGCAATTTAAACCAAAGCCTGGTAAAGAAGCGGAACTATTTGAAGTTTTAAAAGCGTTAGAACCAGATTCATATCGAGAGCAGGGCTGTATTCAATATATGTTGACTCGCCAAATCGATCATCCGAGTGCGACACGCAATGAATACCCGATTGTGTTCAACGAGATCTGGGAGAATGCCGACGCGTGGGCGGCACATGGAACCAGAAAGCAAATACAGCACTTCTTTGAAACTCAAGTCCAAGCTGAAAGCGGGTTAGTAGAAGATGCCATTGTCACGGCTTATAGCGATGAAGGTTACCATTATGATAGTCCAGTCTATGAGTAAGCGGACTCATTTGCGATAGATACAAAAAAGCCTGCAGATGCAGGCTTTTTTACGGATTTAGCTAAAAGCTAATTAAGCTTGTTCGTTTTGAGCAGCTTGAATCGCAGTTAGTGCGATGGTGTAAACGATATCGTCAACTAATGCACCACGAGATAGATCGTTTACTGGCTTACGCATGCCTTGAAGCATTGGGCCAATAGAGATCAGATCTGCACTACGCTGTACCGCTTTGTATGTCGTGTTACCCGTGTTTAGATCTGGGAATACGAATACAGTTGCTTGACCAGCAACTGGGCTGTCAGGCGCTTTTGAGCGAGCAACGTTTGGCATAACAGCAGCATCGTACTGTAGTGGGCCGTCGATCATAAGATCTGGACGCTTCTCTTTCGCGATACGAGTCGCTTCACGTACTTTATCAACGTCAGAACCCGTACCTGAGCTCCCAGTTGAGTAGCTGATCATCGCTACGCGTGGCTCAATACCGAATGCAATTGCAGATTCTGCAGATTGGATTGCGATATCGGCTAACTGCTCAGCATTTGGATCTGGGTTAATCGCACAGTCACCGTAGATGTAAACTTGATCTGGCATCAACATGAAGAAGATTGAAGATACAAGGCTTGAACCTGGAGCCGTTTTGATGAGCTGTAGTGGCGGACGAATGGTGTTTGCAGTGGTGTTTACTGCGCCCGATACGATACCGTCAACTTCGCCTTGAGCTAGCATCATAGTACCTAGTACCATGTTGTCTTCTAGCTGCTCTTTAGCAACAACTTCAGTTAGACCTTTACCGCGACGTAGTTCAACCATCGCCTCAACATAACGGCTACGTGATGTTTCTGGGTCTACAATTTCAACGCCTTCGCCTAATACAACGCCTTGCTGACTTGCAATACGTTCAATCTCTTCACGGTTACCTAGAAGTACGCAACGAGCGATACCACGTTCAGCACAGATAGCTGCTGCTTCGATGGTTCTTGGCTCATCGCCTTCAGGTAGAACAACAGTTTTACGCGCTGCACGTGCAAGTTCTGTTAGCTTGTAACGGAATGCAGGTGGCGACAGACGGTGTTCACGTGGTGAATTCTTGGTGATGCTTTCTACCCAGCTTTGATCGATGTGGCTAGCAACAAATTCTTGTACTTGTTCAATACGCACAGCATCATCAACAGGCACTTCGTGATCGAAACGCTGGATGTTTAGGGCTGTTTGCCAAGTGTTAGTATCGATTAGGAATACTGGTAGACCGGTTTCGAATGCTTGCTCACAAAGCTCCATGATCTGTGGCTCTGGCTCATAACCACCCGTTAGCAATAATGCGCCGACTTTTACGCCGTTCATTGATGCAAGACAGGCTGATACGATAACGTCAGAGCGGTCGCCTGAAGTCACTAGTAGTGAGTCAGTTTTAATATGGGTAACCATATTTGGAATGCTGCGAGCACAGAAAGTCACTTTACGCATACGGCGAGTGTTCATCTCACCTGCGTTGATGATCTTAGCGCTTAAGTGCTTAGCAAGATCTGATGCACGTGGTGCAACAAGATCTAGGTTGTAAGGCACGCTACCTAAAATACGTAGTGGACTCTTACCAGGAAGTTGGAACATGCTTGCCGCATCTGGACGTTGGATATCGTCGTGGTCAAATACTTCAGACAAGTCTGGACGTGCACGGCCTTCGTCATCAACAGGTGCGCCAATTTTATTGACGATAGCACCGATTAGACGTTTGTTTTCACTACCACCCCAAGAGTTATGAGAAATCTCTAGGCGATTCATCAATGCAGTTGGGCTTTCGTTGCCTGGAGTCGCAACAAAAATGATATCTGCATCAAGTGCTTTAGCGATAGCATGGTTTACATCGTCAGAGAATGGGTGATTACGAGTCTGAACCAAACCTTCAACAATCAAGGTTTCAGTATCATCAGCACACTCAGTTGCACGAGCAATGATCTGTTCCATTAACACGTCAGTTTGGTCAGCACGAATAAGCTTTTCTGCGTGTTCCATCTCGAAAGGCTCGAGAGGATTAACCGTTGGAGACTTGCTCAGAATCGTTGTTGAACGTTCTGGGCCAGTATCAGTTGGGCGTTGCTGGGCGATAGGCTTGAAAAAACGTACTTTAACGCCGTGACGCTCTAGTGCACGAACCATACCTAGGCTAATAGAAGTTAAACCAACTCCTGTACCTACTGGAATGAGCATGATGTTACGAGACATAATGACCTCTTAAAACTCGATGATGTCATACATTGTATGACTAAAAAATAAACTGCGCTAACAGCAGCTAATACTAGGTATTAGCTGCATTTATGTTAAGCGTCAGTTACTTGATCAACTCGATTGCGTCTTGTGCAATAACCCACTCTTCGTTAGTAGGGATTACCAAAGCAACAGTACCTTCATCAGTAGTGATCTGGCCACCGTTACCAAAACGAGCAGCAGCGTTACGCTCTTTGTCTACGTTGAAGTTGAAGATAGCTAGTGAGTTAAGTACTTTCTCACGGATTAGATCTGAGTTTTCACCGATACCACCAGTGAATACTACTGCGTCAAGACGCTCTAGTGGCACAGTGTAAGAAGCGATGTACTTAGCTAGACGGTAGCAGAAGATCTCTAGTGCTAGAGTCGCGCCTTTATGGCCACTGCCAAAGCCTTCTTCGATGCCACGACAATCGTTAGTTAGTTCAGAAATACCTAGCAGACCACTTTGCTTGTTAAGTACAGATTCAACTTCATCTAGTGTGTAACCTAAACGGTTAACTAGGTGGAAGATAACTGAAGGATCAACGTCACCACAACGTGTACCCATTACCAAACCTTCTAGTGGAGTAAGACCCATAGAAGTATCAACACTCTTACCGCCTTTAATAGCAGTAACAGATGCGCCGTTACCTAAGTGAGCACAAATGATGTTGGTATCGGCTTCGTCTTTACCTAGTGTAGCAGCAGCTTCGCGGCTGATGAATAGGTGACTAGTACCGTGCATGCCATAGCGACGGATAGCATTTTCGCGGTATAGCTTGTATGGAAGCGCATAGATGTACGCTTTTTCTGGCATAGACTGGTGGAACGCAGTATCAAACACAGCTACTTGTGGTAGTGATGGGAATGAAGCTTGCGCAGCACGAATACCGATCAAGTGAGCAGGGTTGTGAAGTGGTGCTAGAGTAGCGCAATCTTCGATACCGTGAATAACTGATTCGTCAATAATTACTGAGTGAGTGAATTTCTCACCGCCGTGTACAACACGGTGACCAACTGCTTGGATCTCTGCTGCGATTTCTGGGTGAGCACCTAGAATGTCGTTAACAATGTATTCAACGGCTTCTCTGTGAGCGGTGAAAGCACCTAGGCTAGCTTCACTCTTTTGGCCGTTAACTTTCCATTTGATTCTTGAGTCTTCAAGACCAAAACACTCAGCTAGACCTGAAATTTGATCATCGCCAGTTAGTGCATCAATTACTGCAAACTTTAGAGATGAACTACCACAGTTAAGCACCAATACCAGTTTGTTTGACATGTTTAAACCTTTCGCAATAGATGGTGAAGCCTTTTGACTCACCGGATAACAAAACTTCATATGGCAACTATAGCCGAAGTCGTAAAGTATGCTCTTTAAAAGAGCAAAATCGTGTCATACTCAGTGCTAGCCCTTGGGGCAGACTGAGTGTTTATGCTAAAGTTAGGCTGTTAATTTTATTTATAGGTGCCATCGTTGAGCATTCAAGTTCTCAAAACATTGGGCGAGGGTCGACGTTATATGAAGACCTGGCCTATGGTTCGACAACTCAGTTATTACTTTCCTGAGTACCGCGTTATGCGAGCCACTAAACTTGCATTGCCGTTAATGCCACTACTGGCGATTTTGGCTGCGTCGAGTCAGTTGTATCTGCATGGCTGGAGCTATCTGCCCCAGGCGATAACCATCGCTTTGTTCTTTATCAGCTTGCCTATTCAAGGCTTACTCTGGCTTGGTTGGCGTTCTCGCCATCCTTTACCACTCTCATTACTTGACTGGGGTAACCAGTTATCGACTAAATTAATGCAATTGGGCGTTAATTGTCGGCCCCTTGGCGCTAAAGCGTGTTATTTCGATATGGCACTGATATTAAAAGCGGCCTTCGAACGATTAGATGCCAGTTACTGGGAAGAACTTTAGCTTAGGCTATAAGCATTACAACGCGGTTAATAAACCGCGTTAATTCCCATGTCAGTAAAGACTTTCTTAATTTGTTCCATGGTTTCAGTGCTGGGTGGTGAGATATTATTTAACTCATAATCCACGCCCATCGCTTCCCATTTGTGCTTACCTAGCTCGTGGTAGGGGAGTAACTCGACCTTTTCCACGTTAGTCATAGGTTTTATAAATTCGGCTAGCGCTTGTGCTGATGGGATATCGTCGGTATATCCGCCAACAACCACATATCGAATCCATGTTTTTTGTCCACGCTTATGCAGGTGCTCTGCAAACTGCAGCGTGCGCTGGTTACTGACATTGGTAAGAACGATATGCTTTGCATCATCAATCTGTTTGATATCCAGTAACACTAAATCTGTGTTATCGAGTAATTCATCGATAATCGGTGTGTGCTTTCTAACAAAGCCATTGGTATCAAGACAGGTATGAATACCTTCTTTCTTACAGGCTTTAAAAAGTTCGGCAACGAATTCAGCTTGTATAATAGCCTCTCCGCCGCTCGCGGTTACACCACCGCCACTGGCTTCAAGAAAAGGTCGATAACCGATGATTTGACTCATCAGGTCATCGACTTTCATTTCTTTACCACCGTGTAAGTCCCAAGTGTCGCGGTTATGACAGTAGAGACAGCGCATTAAGCAGCCTTGCATAAAGGTTATAAACCGGATGCCGGGCCCATCTACTGTTCCGAAGGATTCAATTGAATGAATACGACCGATAACTGCCATTTTTACTCCTGTGAGGCTGATGAACGCTTAGCGTTACATCAGCCGAATCGACACTTGATTAAACTTACAGACCTTTAGTGAAGGTACGTGTGATAACGTCTTGCTGCTGCTCTGGTGTTAGCGAGTTAAAGCGTACTGCGTAACCAGAAACACGGATAGTTAGCTGTGGGTACTTATCTGGGTTAACCACTGCATCTTCAAGCATTTCGCGGTTCATAACGTTAACGTTTAAGTGTTGACCACCTTCACGGTTATCGTTGTGAGCGAAGTAACCATCCATAAGTGCTGCTAGGTTAGCCTTACGTGCATCATCATCTTTACCTAGTGCGTTAGGTACGATAGAGAAGGTGTAAGAGATACCGTCTTGTGCGTGAGCAAATGGTAGTTTAGCTACTGATGTTAAAGAAGCAATTGCGCCTTTCTCATCACGACCGTGCATTGGGTTAGCACCTGGAGCGAATGGAGCGCCTGCGCGACGACCGTCAGGTGTGTTACCTGTCTTCTTACCGTAAACAACGTTAGAAGTAATAGTAAGAATAGACTGAGTTGGGATCGCATCACGGTACATCTTCATCTTGCGGATCTTCGCCATGAAGCGCTCAACCAATTCAGTTGCGATATCGTCAACACGTGGGTCGTTGTTACCGAACTTTGGATAGTCGCCTTCGATGTCGAAGTCTACAGCAATGCCGTTTTCATCACGGATTGGCTTAACTGTTGCGTACTTAATCGCAGCTAGTGAGTCAGCAGTGATAGAAAGACCTGCGATACCACACGCCATAGTACGACGTACGTCTCTGTCATGAAGCGCCATTAGAGCTGATTCATAAGAGTACTTGTCGTGCATGAAGTGGATAGCGTTTAGTGCAGACACATACTGTGTAGCAAGCCAGTCCATCATAGTGTCTAAACGACCCATAACGTCATCGTAGTTCAGAACTTCGTCTGTGATTGGAGCAGACTTAGGACCGATTTGAGCGTTAAGTTTTTCGTCAACACCACCGTTGATAGCGTAAAGCATTGTCTTGGCAAGGTTTGCACGCGCGCCGAAGAACTGCATGTGCTTACCAACAACCATTGGGCTTACACAACAAGCGATAGCGTAATCATCAGACTCGAAGTCTGGACGCATTAGGTCATCGTTTTCGTACTGGATAGAGCTAGTATCGATAGATACTTTAGCCGCGTACTTCTTGAAGTTTAGCGGTAGCTGCTCAGACCATAGAACCGTGATGTTTGGCTCTGGGCTAGGACCCATGTTGTACAATGTGTGTAGGAAACGGAAGCTAGACTTAGTAACAAGCGTACGACCGTCAAGACCCATACCAGCGATAGACTCAGTAGCCCAGATTGGGTCGCCAGAGAATAGCTCATCGTATTCTGGAGTACGTAGGAAACGAACCATACGTAGCTTCATTACGAAATGGTCAACCATTTCTTGAGCTTGTTGTTCAGTGATCACGCCATTCTTGATGTCGCGTTCAATGAAGATATCTAGGAAGCTAGAAGTACGACCTAAAGACATAGCCGCACCATTTTGGCTCTTAACAGCAGCTAGGTAGCCGAAGTAAGTCCACTGGATAGCTTCTTGAGCGTTAGTCGCAGGTAGAGAGATGTCGAAGCCGTAGCTTGCTGCCATCTTCTTCATTTGACCAAGTGCTTTGTGCTGCTCTGCAATTTCTTCACGAAGTTGCATAGTGTAAGACAAGTTTTCGCCAGTTTCGAAATCAGACTGAAGAGAAGTAAATTGAGCAAACTTGTCTTGCATTAGGTAGTCGATACCGTATAGCGCAACACGACGGTAGTCACCAATGATACGACCACGGCCGTAGGCATCTGGTAAACCAGTCAATACGCCAGACTTACGACAACGCATGATTTCTGGAGTGTAGATATCGAACACACCTTGGTTGTGCGTCTTACGTAGCTCTGAGTATACGTACTTAACCTCAGCGTCTAGTTCACGGCCGTATGCAGCGCAAGAACCTTCAACCATACGAATACCACCGTTTGGCAACATAGCGCGCTTAAGCGGTGCTTCTGTTTGTAGACCAACGATAGTTTCTAGATCTTTAGTGATGTAACCGGCTTCGTGAGAAGTGATAGTTGATACACGTTTGGTATCAAAATCAACTGGTGCGTGAGTGCTGTTCTCTTGCTTAATACCAACCATAACTTTGTCCCAAAGTTCGGTTGTTGCTTCAGTAGCACCAGCTAGGAAAGACTCGTCGCCTTCATAAGGAGTGTAGTTTTTTTGAATAAAGTCACGCACATTGACTTCAGTTTTCCAATCGCCAGCGGTGAAACCTTCCCACGCGGCTGCAAACTGTTCAGTTTTTTCGGTCATCGTACTATTACCTTCTGTTTGAGATAAGGTTATTGGGTATCGATATAGGCTCAAAAACGAGGCGTGCGATACACCAATAGTTAAGTCTTAAAAAGTCCCCTCAAAATAAATTTGCTGAGGAAACTGGTTCCGAGTTTTATGCCCCGGAATGTTCTGTCCATTTGATACCGATATGAAAAATGATCCGTTTACGATGAATATCGGTTATCGGTAAATTGGTAAGACCAATTTACCGTGTGTATATTAACATAAGCCGAGATAAGCTGCATCTTAATACGCCTAGTTTGGCCTGCTAATTTTAAAAACTGTTGTCCATGCATCAGTTTTTAACCAAAACAATGTTTGGCCCCAACACTAAAATCAGATTTTGGCACAGCGATAGCTAAATAAAATTGCAACATTTAAACATTTGACCAAACTTACCAACAATCACGCCATGATGGGGTGTTGGCTGTTTTATGGCAACGTGCTTTCTATGATGCAGTTTACCTATCATAGGTAAAAATGATGTTAGTGTTAGAAAGCGAGAAGAGTCATTCTTCTCGCTATTTCTCTTATAAAAGAGCTGGGATACCTGGGATCATACCCACTGCAAGCATAGCAGCTAAACAGATCACAAAGGCAAGACCAGGAATAACGATACGGTCAACCACAGATAGTGTTTTAGCACGCTCTTCGTCACCGATCAGTCCGTTATTGTCTAGGAACATAGTTAATGCCCAAGCCAGAACTGGGTTGGCAACAAAAGCAGCAAAAATACAGATACCGGCAGACTGACTGCTCTTAGTGTCCTTCACCATCTGCATTCCCGCTTCTAATAGAGGCAAGAATACGCCAACAAGTAGTGCGATAGACATTACTGGCTGCCATACTGCGATATCCATTGGATAGCCAATAATAGCGACGATGATACACAGGGTACCCAGTAAGATTGCACCAGCTGGGATTGGACGTTTCGCCGTTGCAGCAGGGATCATATAAGTTCCCCAAGATGAAGTAATGTTACCACCACCCACAGCTGTACCGACGATTTGACGTAGTGAACAGGTCGTCATAGTGTCATCAACGTCCATTAATACCTTTTCTGCGCCTTTAGGGTAGTTAAGCTCTTGGAAAATACGGTGGCCTAAGAAGTCTGGAGACCACATAGCAACTGCCAAGATCGCAAAAGGTAGAGAAGCAATGAAGTGCTCTAGGTTAGGTAAGCCTAACTGCCAACCATGTTCCGTAGATCCCCACCAGTACACTGGGTTTAGGTTTGGAATGCCAGGCTCTGTTACAAATTGTAGATCTAGGCCAGCACCTAAGCCGAATGCCATCGCTACTGCTGCAATAGAGCATAGTGGAATGGCTAACCAACGCTTACCAATCTTTGCTAAAATGGCATATAAGACCACATTGGCAAGCAAGATAAAGAAGGCGACATAACCTAAGCTGTAATCAAGGTTGTGTTTAGACTGCAAGTTACCAGCCCAATCAAATAGAGAGCTAATTTGACCTTCAGCACCCATAAAGCCAAGGAAGACTAATAGGCCGCCTGCAACCCCGCTGCTGGTCAGGTTGACTAAGCGAGAACCACCTTTCACATAGCTTAATATGAGACCAAACACACCCAATAAGATCGCAAGCGCTAATGGATGTGCACCTGCTAAGGCAATCGCACCGATAAGTGGGATCATCGGACCATGGTTACCAGCTAAGTTAGCTTTTGGGTTAAAAAAGCCTGAGCTGAGGATACAGAATAGTAGTGCTGGAATCAGCATTTCAACACGAACAACCTGAGTCGCAAATTCCGCGCCTAGGTTAACATGCTCCCATCTTTCGCTTAGACCTGCAGCCCATGCAGCCATAACGGCTGAGTACATTACGGTAATACCGATTGTACCTGCGATAGCTGGGACGAAATCTTCCCATTCAAAACGGAAATCACGACCGGGAAGGTTTAGGCCCCAACGTCTAGGCTTCATGATTTTTAGTTCATTGTCTAAGTACTCTTCACGAGTTTCAAACTCAGACGCTGGACGGTGAAGCTCTCGATAAGATTTTGTCGAGTCTTCCATTTGTTCGTTTTTCACTGTTTCTGACATAGTTTCTCATTCTCCGAGAAGAACATAGTGATTCATCTAATTCGATGACAACTTTTAGTGGTCCTTGAGTATTAACTTGAGTATTAGGAGCTCACGTAGCTGCACTATTTACTGAGTTAACTTAGCTGCACGATTTGACAAAACAGGAATCCTAGTTTTGGCTACTATACAGTTGTCTTCCTTTACAATTTTAATTTTATCCAATTGGTAAGACCAATTTACCTCTCAAATATTAACACATAGCAGTGTCGTCTTCATTAAGTATCAATATTCTTGAATGAGGTGATTAAGCTATTTGAGATCCAGTTAACAACTTATACAGGGATCGCTAAACAAATAAGGACGCGGCATATATATTGCGTTAATTCTTGATCACAGTTCTTGCATATTAGTGAAACGTGTTGCGCAAACTGTTCATTACTTGCGCTTTGACGCACATCTTATTGTAGTGTGATCGAGAATTGATCGTTGATTATTTATTTTGTGCAGTTGATCTCGTTATTTGGCTTGGGCCACTTGATGAGATAGATATCTGGCTTGGTTTTACCATTTTTTTGTTCGGTTGGGTTCAGGCTTCAAAAATACTGATATCGGAAGGAAACCTGCCATTGTAAAGCCAAAAATCCCAGCATTCCTTCATATTCAGCTAGCACATTTTCACCTTTGAATAATCCATTAAAACAGGCTTAAATCCTTTTAATTTCTTAATAAACATATGGTTAAGGTATTTCTTTGGGCTTTGTCCAAACTCTCAAATTCTCACCCACATATCAGTAAATTTGATACTGCTTATGATTATTATCAAATTTTATTGCCTTAAATATCTACTTATAGTTGTTAGTACCAAATAACAAGTTAGTAGAAAAAAGTGGGTAATAGAGTAATGAAAATGACAAATTTATACGCTTCCATTCGGAGTGGAATAAATGTCTTCTAATCATGCGGTAGAAGCGCCGATATTAGTTAACCCAATACGACAAAGTGTTGAGATTCCCAAGCCAGAATTATTGAGTCTATACCAACAGGCTGAGCATTATGGCAAGGCTAAGGTGGTTAAGTCTGCATGGCAGTCGTTCGGTTTAGCAGCCTTTGCTGGTGCTTTTATTGCACTGGCGTTTGTTTTTTATATCACAGTGACAACTGGAAGTGATGGAGCATGGGGATTAGTTCGTCTTGCCGGGGGGTTAGCATTTAGTTTAGGCCTGATGTTAGTGGTGATCTGTGGTGGTGAACTCTTTACCAGTACGGTTCTGAGTAGCGTTGCCTGGGCTCAGAAGCTTGTTACTACTGCTGAACTCATTAAATGTTGGGGTCGAGTCTACCTAGGAAACCTAATCGGGGCCGTGATCATGTTGACTTTGATTATGTCAGCTCGAATGCATGAACTTGATGGAGGGCTTTGGGGATTAAATGCGTTACAAATTGCCCAACATAAGCTGCACCACAGCTGGGGGCAGGCCTTCGTTCTTGGCATATTGTGCAATATGTTGGTTTGTTTAGGGGTGTGGATGACTTTTGCCAGTCGTGACGCTCTCACTAAGGCGATCCTACTCATGCTGCCTGTTGCCATGTTCGTTAGCAGCGGTTTTGAGCACAGTATTGCAAACCTGTTTATGGTGCCTTTAGGGATCACCATACACCAGTTTGCCGATCCGGCTTGGTTTGAAGCCCTGAACATCAGTCGCGATAGCTTTGCCGACCTGACTCTTAGCAATTTTATTTTCAGTAATCTCATTCCCGTAACCTTAGGAAATATCGTCGGTGGTGGCGTTTTTGTTGGCTTAGGTTACTGGCTTATCGAAAAGTCGGACCAAAGCGTTAAAGCTTCCTTAGTTCATAGCACACCACAATTTGAAACATCTGCCCAAATACATCAAATCCCTACTTCTGGAGTACTCATTAAAATGCCTAAAATAATTAAGAAACTATCTGTAAAAGACCTTATGGACACCACTCCGTTGACGATCTCTTCAGAATTATCTGTATATGCCGCCTTGAGCTTACTTGCTGATAATGATTGCCGAAGTGCACCCGTTCTCGACGAAAGTAAACGTTTGCTTGGTTTTATCTCACAACAAGATCTACTGCGCAGCCTTTGGTCTGAGGAGTTTGCCAGAGGAGTGTCATACAAGGTTAGTGATCTAATGCAAACCGAGGTCATGACGCTGTCACCACAAGACTCGGTCGCAGAGTTGATTGAGTTAATGGTCGTTGATCGTAATAAGTTATTCCCAGTAAATGAGTATGGGATCTTAATGGGTAATACCTTTAAGAGTTATGAAGAGCGATTACGCAACGCATCGGCGGATAAACCAAGTGTGTTCCCAGTTTTGGAAAACGGGCTACTGTGTGGAGTGATCACGCGAGAAGCGATAGCCAAAAGGGTGTGTGATATTTATAGAGTGTAGATTTCACTTAATGATGCTAAACGGGACGATATCGTCCCGTTTTTTATCTTACTAGCTTTTTACCTGTCGCATCCGGCTTAATCTTTTGGCCTCTGTGATAATACAGTCCCGTAAGGGATTATCACCAGAGTCTGCACGCCAAATGAACGAAAGATGGCGCTGCATATTAATTTGAGGGGTAGCAAGAATAACCAACTCACCATTAGCAACATCCTTCTCCACATCCAGATAGGGTAGGCTACTAATGTACTGCCCATTTTTGACTAAAGCTTTTAAGACAGGCACCTGCTCGTATTCCTTCCACACATTAAGCTTTTCGATAATGCCATGAATTGCCCCCTCGAATATTCTTCTTGTTCCGGCACCCTGTTCTCGTAAAACCCATTTGGCTTGTTCAAGTTGAGATAAGCTGGCGCTTTCATATTTTGCATAGGGGTGATTGGGAGATGAAATGATAACGAGATGGTCATCAATCCATCTCTCTTTATGTAATCTTGAATCATCGTTTCGCCCCTCAATTATCCCAAGATCAAACTCATAGTTGAGTAAGCCTTCAATCACATTCTCGGTATTTTCTACTGAGAGATCGATTCTTAGCTCGGGAAAATCAGTATCAATTTTACTGATGAGTTCAGGGATCAAATGTTCTGCAGCGGTCTGGCTCGAGCACAATCGGAATTGACCACTGATAAGGTGTTGTTCATGAAGGCCAAATTCAATATGTTGCGCTTCTTGCAGCAAGCGTCTTGCTTTGGGGCGTAACCAGTTCCCCCAATGGCTTAATGTTAATCGGTTTCCTTGACGGATAAAAAGCGGACGCCCTAGCAGATTTTCCAATTGTGCTAGTGACATACTGACTGCTGATTGAGTCATCGATAATTTTCTAGCTGCAGCACTGACACTTTCTAGACTCGCTACGGCGTCAAAAACGGTGATTTGCTTAAGTGAATACTTCATCTGTTACCTGCGGCTTCCCTATATGAAAATAACGATAACTGAAACTATCAATAAAATTGATGGTTCGAGTGTCGATTTTAAAGTGTGTATAGAGGCGTAACAAGTAGGGCTATGCTTTGTCGTAGTAGAAGTTAGAGGGATCTCACCCTTTTTAGGTATATGGAGGTGGATTTAAGTTTGTTTTAAGCTTTTTCCTTGGCTTATCTGATGGTTACAAACTTTACCTTTTATAGCTGGCATCAACCAAGTTGACGAATTTGCTTGATAATCGAGACCCTATGCAAATATATCTGCACTATTTCAATTTCTAATTCATGTTTATGCACCTTGCTTCTTAAGCTGCGTCTAGCATCCAGCGTCATTATTGATTAAAATTGCGCGCTTAAAAATTTCTTATCTGCGGCCTTCACACTTATGAGTTTGCTTACCAAAACCTCATTAATACTCACGCTGAGTTACTTTTCTCTGTGGTGCTTCGGTCCATTGTGGCTCAGTGAACTTGGGAACTGGTATGGTTTACCTCTGTGGTTTTGGTTTTCATGTATCGGTGCCCCTCTGTTACTGATAGTGAGTCTTAGCTTGATACTGACTCGGTTTTTTGGAACGGCGGCAGAACATAATGACTAGTTTATTTCCGGTGTTAATTTATCTTGCGTTAAGCTTGGTGATCACTCGAGTATGGAGTGCGCGTCAATCTAAACAGTCTCAGCAGTTTTGTGATGATAAAGCCAAGCGTTTTTTCATCGGCGGGGCTTTTCTTAGTGGGCCACTGCTTGCATTAACCTTAGTTGCTACCTATACCAGTGCAGGCTCATTTATTGGTGGGCCAGGCGCGGCATATAAATTTGGGTTAGCTTGGGTTTGGCTAGCCGTTATTCAGGTCCCAGTGGTTATTCTGACCTTAGGGGTTTTAGGGCCTAAATTTCTTGCACAAAAAAAGCAGTACAGCACCATTATCGAATGGCTGGACGAGCGATATAGCAACAACTGGTTGAGTACGATTGCGATGCTGAGCTTGGTTGTTGGTTTTGTCGCTATGATCTCAGTACAGTTTATTGGTGGAGCACGCTTGTTATCTGGCGTCACGGGGATTAGCTATGAGTTAGGTTTAGGGGTATTTGTCCTAACGGTCTTAGCCTATACCTTAACAGGGGGATTTAGGGCGGTAGTCCTCACTGATGCGCTTCAAGGCATGGTGATGCTGCTTGGACTCATTATCTTGTTGCTTGTCCTATTAAGTCAGCCAGAGCTAAGTTCACAACTCGCGATGGAAACCGTTAAAACGCCGCAACTACTTAGCCCACATGGGGTGGATAACTTTTTAGGCTGGCCTATGATGTTGTCGTTTTGGGTATTGATCTGTTTTGGCACCATGGGTTTACCTCATACTATTGTGAGGCTGCTTGCTGTTAAAGATCCACAGTCGCTAAAGCGCGGTATGCTTTGGGGCACGATAATCTGTTTCTTGATGACACTTATCCCCCATTTTTGTGGTTTTCTTGGTCGTGCGCTGTTTCCAAATCTGACCGTGCCCGATCAGATCATGCCGACCCTCATTGCACAATTAATGACCCCATTCTGGGCGGGGATCTTACTGGCAGCGCCTATTGCTGCGGTAATGTCATCGGTAGATTCGATGCTGCTGCAATCAGCTGTCAGCATTGTCCGTGATGGTGTTGTAAAAACAAGGCCCGCAATGAGTGCGACAGCCCAAGTGCGTATGACGCAGGTGGTGATGGTACTTATTACGGCTTTAGCCTGCTTTTGGGCTGTTAAGCCGCCAGATATGATTGTTTGGATTAACCTCGCGGCTTTTGGTGCGCTACAAGCGGTATTCTTATGGCCTATCATTGCAGGTTTATTTTGGCCAAGTGTAAATGGGCATACGGCTCTAATCGCCATGTGTAGCGGTATGCTTAGCTATTTAGCTCTACAGCTACATTCTCCGCTGACGTTGAATATTCATCCAGTTGTACCTGCATTGCTCTTTTCGTTGCTGATGATGGTGATAAGTCACTTAATTAGCAAAGCCTTTGTTAAACGCTCTGTTGTGAGTCGTTAATAGAGATGGTGAACTTGGCTGGCTAATCGTTAGCCATTGGTTTATATTTGCCGCCATATAATAATAAAATGGTGGCAAAATGGACCCTGTTAGCTGTTCTAATACATTAGATAATCAGGCGGTTACTAAAAAAGTAACGTGGAAAATGCCCGATACTTTAGTCATAATCTTCTTCGTCGCAATCGCTGCGGCAATCCTTACCTACTTTGTTCCTATTGGCTCGTTTCAAACTCAAGACGTAAGCTACGTCGTTGATGGGGTTGAAAAGAGTCGAAGTGTTATCGACCCCGACTCCTTTGCCTATGAAGTCGATGATAACGGCGAGCCGATTTTAAACCCTGTAGCGTTATTTGAAGGTCATGGCGGAACGGGCTTCTTTAACTTTGCCTTTGAAGGCTTGGTTTCCGGTTCTAAATGGGGCAGCGCCATTGGCGTAATCATGTTTATGTTAGTGATAGGTGGTGCCTTTGGGATTGTGATGGCGACAGGTACCATAGATAACGGCATTTTAAAGCTTATCGATCGTACTCGTGGCAATGAGGCGCTGTTTATTCCCGTGATTTTCATACTCTTCTCCCTTGGTGGCGCGGTCTTTGGCATGGGGGAGGAGGCGATTGCGTTTGCCATTATCATCTGCCCGCTGATGATCCGTTTAGGTTATGATGGCATTACTACTGTGATGGTGACCTATGTGGCGACCCAAATTGGTTTCGCGTCATCTTGGATGAATCCTTTTAGCGTGGCTATCGCTCAAGGCATTGCAGGTGTACCTGTGTTATCGGGCTCTGGCATGCGTTTTGTGATGTGGTCGGCCTTTACCCTGATGGGGCTTATTTTCACTATGCGTTATGCTGCTAAAGTGAAAGCAGTTCCAACGCACTCTTTTAGTTACCAAAGTGATAGTTATTTTAGAGACAACCTAAAAGAATCCAAACTCGAAAGCCGTTTCAACCTCGGTGATATCTTGGTATTACTTACTATCTTCGCAACCGTTGCATGGATCATCTGGGGCGTGATCGTTAAAGCGTGGTTTATCCCAGAGATCGCCAGCCAGTTCTTCACTATGGGAATTGTCGTTGGCATTATCGGCGTGGTCTTTAAACTCAATAAGATGAACGTTAATACCGTCGCTGTGAGTTTTAAGCAGGGCGCTGCGACCATGCTTGAACCCGCAGTTCTTGTAGGCTGTGCATCGGGCATTTTGTTATTGTTAGGTGGTGGTGATGCCGCAACGCCAAGTGTACTCAATACCATACTGAGTAAGGCTGGGGAGTTTATCGGTCAGCTTCCTAGCGTGATGTCCGCCTGGTTTATGTACCTGTTTCAGTCGGTATTTAACTTCTTTGTCACCTCCGGTTCAGGACAAGCCGCGCTCACTATGCCGTTAATGGCACCATTAGCAGATCTTGTCGGCGTTACTCGTCAAGTCGCAGTGTTAGCCTTTCAGTTGGGCGATGGCTTTACCAATATATTGGTGCCAACTTCGGCGTCCTTGATGGCGACATTAGGCGTGTGCCGCGTCGATTGGGGCCAATGGCTTAAGTTTATCTGGCGTTTTATGCTGGCACTGTTTGTGACTTCCAGTGTAATTGTGATTGGCGCTCACTATATGGGCTTTAGTTGATAACTGAATTGACGCATTTTACTCATAAAAAAACGGCATCCTAGGATGCCGTTTTTAATGCCTTAACAAAGTTTAGAACTTAACTTCACCTTCAACAAACCACTCGCGTCCACGTGCGTTATAGATGCTACGTGGGTAGTGTGGCCATGATGTTGCTGTTGGGTCGAAATTAGGACCTGCATCGAATAGGTTAATGACGCCGACTTTAACCTTAACCGCATCAGAGATGGTGTAACCAGCAGTTAGGTTCCACTTAGTCTGTGATGCCACTTCATGGTCTTCTTCGATAAACTCTTCACCAGCTTCAATAGCGGCTTCTTTGAATGACTTGTATTGAATACCGTGCATACGAGCAGTATGGTAAGCACCGAGTGTCGCTTCAAAGTCTTCAATAAAGTAGCCAAGGATCAAATTCGCGCGGTACTGAGGCAAGCCACCGTTTTCGATGTCATCTTCGACTGGATCTGTCTCTGTTAACTGGTACTCAGAGTTAAGAATGTATGTACCGCTAAAGTTCAGCTTTAGCTCACCAAAGCTGTTGAGATCCCAAGTATAGCCAGCAGTCAAATCTAAACCACGGACTTCCTGATAGGCAAGGTTTTGCGCAACGGCGTTGATGTGGGTAATGGTGCCGTTTTCATCACGGGTGATCATGTCTTCATAGAGTTCATAGTCACGAGCCGCTTGTTGAGCACTGATATCACTCACCATGTCGTCAAGTTTCCACTCCCAAAGATCGAATGAAGCATCGAACGCATCGCCGCCCCATACCGCACCTAGATTAGCTGTATAGCCTGTTTCAGCTTCTAACTCTTTGTTTGAACCTGTGGTGGTATCGATATGCAGTTCATTACAGATCTCATCCAAGGTTTTATTATCTGGATATTTAGTACCTGGTGTTCCGCCCATCGCTTGACATTGCTTGAAGTCAATGACCGTGTTGAAGCCGTTAGTCGGGTCACCATACACGCGGTGCATATCTGGCGCACGGAATACAGAGCTCCAAGAACCACGAACGAGTAACTCTCTCATAGGACGATATTCAACCGCGATCTGTGGCGAGAGATTGCCACCGAAGTTATCGTAGTGATCGTAACGCAGTGCTGCATCAATAGTTAGTTCATCGAGTACAGGAATGCTTAACTCTGCATATGTAGCCCAGTTCTTACGCTCGCCCGCACCTGAAGAACCACCTTTACCAAGGATGTTACCGTTTTTAGACTCAGAGTCTGAATCTGTTTCATAGCTTTGAATGGTATATTCGCCACCAAATGCGAACATGGCATCACCTGCATCCATCTCAAATAGTGAGCCAGTGATGTTAGCCTGTACGTTCTTTTGTGTAGACTGCGCACGTTCAAATGAGCTGTATGCTGTTTTTTCAGCATCTTCAGCAGAAATATTTTCTAGTAGTGAGTTACCATTTGCGCCAGCTGTGATGTAGTCAAACATGCCACCGACTGTCGCGTTGCCGCCACCAAATACGTCGACGCTGGTACGGCCGTAGTTAACCGATGCATCCCAGTTGTATTCGTCAGCAATTAAGCCTTCAAGGCCTGCGGTGAAGAAGTAGTTGCGGGTCTTGGTTTCAGTTGTACGGTTGCCTAGCTCGTGTAAACGACGGGCGTAGTAGTATGAGCCGTCTTCTGCGTTGGCAAAGTCACCATTTAGTGCTGTCGACTTATCAGCAAAGACCTTGCTCATATAGTTGTCAGCACCTTCTTGACCGTAACTTACGGTTAGCTGATCGCCATCAACGGAAATGTCGTAATCATCGAATGCCGATGGCTCGATGTTAGTGACTGACTTCGCTTCTGAATAGTCTAAACGGCCCACAAAGCTAGTATCATCATTCAGCTCGTAGTTGAAGTTGGTTGAGCTGATGAAGCGTGAGCTTTTAGGTTGTAGATCGCGCCATGCAGAGCGATCAAAGCCACAAGTACTGCCAGTCCATAGGAAACCACCTGCTTCACATTCCTCAGTCGTGAGTACACGTTGGCCTGTTGGTGTTACTCCGTCTACAGCGACACCGGCAATTCTCGCTCCGTAAGAGCTGTACCCTGAAAAGTCACTGTGAGGTACATTGTCGGTGTGAAGACCAAAGTTCTCTCTGTCAGTTGCTTTTAGAGATTCAGTATCTTGGAACTCAATAAAGGTCGATACGTTACCTCTGTCAGATGATGCACCTAGAGATAGAGCTACGCGGTCATTGGCACCGCCACCGTTTGTGGTATCGCCATGGCGATATTTAATCGCTACACCTTCGAAATCTTTTTTCAAGATGATGTTAATTACACCACCAACAGCATCGGCGCCGTAAATCGCCGAACCACCAGATTGTAGGATTTCAATACGCTGTACAGCTTCCATTGGCAGGTTCGCCGTATCAACGAAGTTATCTGTACCGCCAGCAGGTTTAGGATATTGGTTTAAACGCTTACCATTGATCAGAGTTAGGGTACGGTTTGCGCCAGCGCCACGAAGGCTGATAGAAGACGCTGCAGGTGTAAAGCCATGAACCGACTGGGTTGTCATCGCGCCCGTTGTAGAGGTTAAACTTTCCAATGCATCTTGAACGTTAGTGAAACCCTGTTTCGCCATTTCGTCTGCACTCAATACGGTAACAGGTGTGGCTGTTTCCATATCACTGCGTTGAATACGCGAACCTGTTACTTGGATACGTTCAACATTCTCTTCATCTGCTGCAAGAACAACTGGCGAGCTAAGCGCTGCTGATGCGGCACCTGTAGCTAACGCAAAGCGCACGGCTTTGGCCAATCTTGAGTTAAGCTGCATATTATTACTCCCTTGGAACTTATTATTTGTTTTATGTTTTTGTTAAGTAACGTCTTCTTAAGGTGTTGCAAATATATATAAAAAGAGGTCCTTCAGCGGGATGTAAGCACAAACACGCAACTGGGGCAACAAGCTGTTTACAGGTGTTTTATCTACCTGTTTTGCTGTGATTTATCAGTTAATTATCATTGTCGTAACCGGTGGGTAACATTCGTGGGTTAATTGTTGTTGCGCTTGGTTGGTTGTTATTGCTTGTGGTTTTTTGTGTTCTTTTTTGCGGGTCTAGTTGTTGCTTGTGGTTTGCGTGTTTGTTTTGTTTGCGTTTGTTTTTCTCGTTTATACAGTTGCTTACACTATAGAGTGTAAAGCTATGTAAAAATCCTTAGATGTGATAAATGTCACATCTAAGGTTGTTGGCTCTCTATTAAATTCAGATGATGTTACGAAGAGGTTGAGCTTTGCTTGCTAAGATTTATGGCCAAATAGAGCAACATAATTTTTATTAACTTTTAAATTGCGCGCTCTTACTGAGAAAGCTTGATTTGTAGTGGTACAAGTATCGACTTACAACATAAGTCACCACGAGTGTTGCTACGATTAACTCAACTTTGGCGGTGATAAGTAAGTCAAAGGAAAACACGCTTGAACCGTATGTTGCTACCAGCCAATGTACCGTTTTAAATAGCGCTGTCGCGCCAATGACCATAGGAAATGTAAAAGCCGCATAGCCTGGTGAGAATGGCAGTCTGAGTAAGTGAAAGAAAGCGAGATAAATTACACTTGTCATCAACAGTGCGAGTGTGAGCAATACGCCAACGATAATGAGTGATGGCTGATTGGAAATCGTTAAGTAGCCTGCTAAAGAAAGACTGGCTGGGGCTGCTAAAATCGCAATCGTCGGTTTTGCTGCATCGGCAATCGGTGCGCAGAAAATTAATCGATAGAGCATTATTGGCAGCATCACTAAGTAACTTGTCATTCCGAAAGTGAGAATCGCATTTGCTAACCATTGATATTCCATTTCAGAGCCATGTGGGAAAGATACCGCGGCGACTATGATTCCAATGGGGGGAACAAACCAGCTGGGTACCATATGTTCGAGCTTAAAGTCGATGGCGCGGTAGTAGACAAACATTGTTAAAAATACAATATGAATTACGATAGCTAGCAGCCAAAGTCCAACCCCTACGGCGTGATTAAACTGCCCTAAAGCGGCGGAGACCACCATTAACCCCATTGCAAAGGTTGGGATCACACTGCCAATAACTGGGTGGGTGAGTTCTTCAATGAGTACCTGTGGATGAAGTACAAATTTTGCGACTAACATAAGCAAGAGAACACTTGCAATGGATGCCCCGACCAATTGGCCTCTACCATCCATATTCGGAACCATGCTCTCCCATGCCCAGCCTAAGCTGGCGATAGCTAATGCAAGCCCAGCCATAGGGCTTGGGAGGCGTGATACTCTGTGCCTTAGTTTGTTATTTGTGATGGTCATTATATTCTCCTCAATCCATTTTTTATGGCATGAGTTTAGAATGACCATCGGTTAAATAAAATTGACCTTTACTTAACTGTAGATTAAGTTTTTCTTAAGGTTTGAGTTTGCAACGCAGTAAGGTATGGCCAAGACCTATATTGTCGATATCTTCGTCGACAAAAAGCCCTGCTTGGCTAATCAATTTTAGCAGGGTCTTACTGTGGTACATGCGACTATTACCATTGGCAATGGCAGTGAAATACAGTGATGTTGCATTAACACAATAGGCTCCAGCTTCGAAAGGTTGACGATCCCAGAAGGTTTCTAAGATGCACAGTTCGCTGTTACTCGTCATGACAGTGGCTGCACGCTTTAAGATGCTAAGGATCTCAGCTTCTGAGAAACAGTCTAAAAATTGGCTCATCCAATACAGATCGCCATGCTCACAAAACGGTTTGCTCTCATCGAGCAGATCGGTAATAAAAGGACTGACTCTGGCAGATACACCTGCTGCCTTAGCGTTTTCCATAGCGACTTGTAGTTGCCCAGGAAGATCCATGATAGTGACTTTGACTTGGTTGTCGAAGCCAGTGCAAGCTAATGCCCATTTACCGGTATTTCCACCCACATCGACGATATGCTTAGGCTGAGCTTGAAAGATAAGCGGTAATAAAGATTCAAACGCGTGATCAGAGTAGTAGTGATCGAACTCAAACCAGCTCTTCTTAATCTCTTCAGGAAGCTGACTTAAGCCAGGATAAATTGTTTGCCAATCACCTAGTGAGGCTAATCCTTTGGGTTTACCCTCGATAAGTGAGGCCTCCAACTCAAATAAACCCTGATAGCAGACATCGTGGGTGAAGTTGAGGTTTGTCTTTGCCATATCATCATGCAGTAGGAAGTGACCAATTTTATCGAGTACATAGTTTTCATTATTTAGATATAACAGTCCCATGCTTAGTCCCATATCGACTAATACACCTACGGCATATTCAGACAGCGTAGTTTGCTGGGCTAATTCGCTAAGGGAGCTCCCGTTTGTGCCGCTGTCGGAGATGAGTTGTAGTAAGTTAAATTTTAAAAGACAGCGTGCAACCTGGAAGCTAATGGGAGCAAAAGCGATTTTTTGTGCTTCAAATTTGGCATCGAAAGCACTGATAGAAAGAGGTGAGCGATAAAAAGACATAAGTTAAACCAAGATAAACTTCGTGAGTATAGTGGAGCCAAATTTTACATGTTACAGTTTGTTAATTGTTTGAGCTTGATCCTAATTCATAGGGTTAAGTGTGACTTTAACGAATGTAAAAGTAGTTTTGTTCGTTTAATCTGCCTAATTGTCAGTCTAAAGGGAGCTGGTATGCTTGTACCTTTGACCTATGTGGGTCGTCAGTCAAACCGTAGCGATGGTCAAGCGCGGCGTATTGAAATATTAGAAGCGACTTTACGCCTAATCGTTAAAGAAGGGATCCGTGGGGTACGTCATCGTGCTGTCGCCAGCGAAGCTAATGTACCTTTATCATCAACGACTTATTA
This sequence comes from Shewanella schlegeliana, assembly GCF_016765635.1. Lineage (GTDB taxonomy): Bacteria > Pseudomonadota > Gammaproteobacteria > Enterobacterales > Shewanellaceae > Shewanella > Shewanella schlegeliana. The sequence continues at coordinate 45,398 of NZ_JAESVD010000004.1, read as the reverse complement.
CTTCGATGATATTAAAGATCTTATCAGTGACTCGTTAACTTATTTTGCTGAGAAGACGCTGTGGATGAATAAGACATTGGAGCAGAAGAGCTACGCTTTAGTCGAGAGTCTGAGGTTGGAGCAGAAAACTGCCGATGAGACACAGATGAAAACCTTTATTGTTGAGAATTTAAGCCAGTTTATTTGTGAGCATATTAAAGAGCAACTAGCTCACAGAGACGATAGAGTACTAGAGATGGCGTTTCATGAAGAAGCCTTACGTAACCCGCAGTTAGCGGCGGCGATTAGTGCACTAGATGAAAGCTTCTTAGGCAGTATCAAGCAGTTTTTCGCAGCAATGGGCTCAACGACGGCCAATGCAGATGCCCATCAGGTGTTAGCCATCATTAAATTGCTTGAGTCACAGTATCTTCTTCGGGACGTATTTGATGATAAGGAGATATTCGCGATTGTCCGTTCGACAGTTAGTCATATAGTCAAAGCGATTTAAGTTCAAACAGAGTAAGCAATAAAAAACCCAAGCGAATGCTTGGGTTTTCTTTAGCACTAAAATTGGCTTATTGAACGTTTTCGGCGTCGCTAAATTGACCTTGGAATAGTACTGATGAGAGGTAACGTTCTGCTGCAGAAGGTAAAATAACCACAATGTTTTTACCTTCAAATTCAGGCAGTGCGGCAATACGGTTAGCAGCAACTACGGCCGCGCCCGATGAAATACCGACTAAAATACCTTCCTCTTTCATTAAACGTTGAGCCATCTCAATCGACTCTTCGTTGGTTACTGCTTCGACACGGTCGATAAGAGTAAGGTCTAAGTTGCCAGGAATAAAACCAGCACCAATACCTTGGATCTTATGTGGTCCAGGCTGCACGGTCTGACCTGCGAGTGTTTGTGCGATAACGGGTGAGTCGGTTGGCTCAACTGCGACAGAGGTAATCGCTTTACCCTGAGTGTTCTTAATATAACGGCTAATACCAGTAATCGTACCACCGGTGCCTACACCTGCAACAACGACGTCAACCTCGCCATCGGTATCGTTCCAAATTTCAGGGCCTGTGGTCTTTTCATGGATCTCAGGGTTAGCTGGGTTATTGAACTGTTGCAGTAATACATACTTTTCAGGGTTTGATAGTCTGATCTCTTCAGCCTTATCAATTGCGCCCTTCATGCCTTTAGCACCTTCGGTTAGTACAAGGTTGGCACCAAGTGCTTTGAGTAATTTTCTACGCTCTAAACTCATGGTGTTTGGCATAGTCAGGGTTAACTTATACCCACGAGCGGCCGCAACATAAGCCAGAGCAATACCAGTATTACCCGATGTTGGTTCGATAAGTTCTTGCTCATGAGTCAGAAGGCCTTTTTTCTCAGCATCCCAAATCATATTGGCGCCGATTCGGCACTTCACGCTAAAGCTTGGGTTACGAGCTTCAACTTTAGCAAGCACTCGACCATTGCTCACACGGTTTAGACGGACAAGAGGGGTGTTACCAATTGTTTGTGAATTATCTTCAAAAATTTTGCTCATGGCTTGCTTGCTCCTTTATATGCACAGCTAAATCATAATAGGCTTTTGCGGCAATAGAAGTGATAGTTTGTTCTTCGTTATTCTTTTTAGTTATTAAAGCGTTTACTGTTATTCATAAAGATCGGTTTGGTTACAGAAATGGCATGTTAACATGATGTTGCATTGAAAAGTGTTTTGTCAGTTTTACCCAGGTGGTATGGGGATTTATCTGTCATTTTCAAGATTTATGAGGACGCTTGATGAACCAGCAACAGATAACTAAGCATGATGATCCTAAAACTTGGGTCACGCCTTTTGCTTTCGATGTCGCGCCAAATATTTTATATCTACCGTTAGCCAGCCCAGTCAAAAGAGGCTTGGCGATGTTGATTGATGGTTTATTGGTTGCAGTTCTAGCCGAGAGTGCAGGTTGGATCTTTATCTTGCTGGTGTTGGGTACCCTATTGGTACAGAAGCAGAGTAAAGCTGTGGGGAGATTGTTTAAGTGGGGTTTGTACCTACTGATGCTCGTTGTCCTGATCTCGGCGCTGGTAGGCTATTTTAGCGATGTGACAGTCAAGACTCCTCAAGGCAGTGGTTTGGATACGAATGGCATCATAGTCAAGCCTATAGATAGCGATAATGCTTTAGCTAACTTGACTGAGATGGTGGGCTATGTTCCTGCAGTGATCGTTGCCAGCCAATGTGAAGACTTTACTTGTGCACAGGAGAGTATTGCCGAGGTGAAAGCGGCGTTATCTCGCTCGAGCCTGAATACTGAAAAGCAGAACAATATTATTAATGAATTAGTTACTGAGTTGCCATTAACTTCAGCTGAGAAGCAGCAACTATATATCGCAGCGGTAGAGCCATCCGTTGAAGATTTGGCTGAAACAAGCACAGAACCAGCATCGGATACAAATACGCATACAAACAAGCAGCCGCTTAAGTTAAGTGGCGGAGTCGGCTTAGAGCAAAGTACTAGCCCAACAGTTTCTGAATGGAAAGCGCGTGTACAAGAGCTTGAACAAAGGGCGGCTAAATTGGATCAAGAAATTGAAGAAACGAGGGCTGCACAAGAGAACAAGCTCATTGATAACAGTGAAGAGACAACCAGCCCACTGGCATGGATAAAAGGCTTGCTTAATGATCTCGGCTTAGGCTTTGGTTGGGCTGCCTTCTATTTTACCGTGTTTACCGCTTGGTTCGATGGGCAAACCTTAGGTAAAAAGTTATTTGGGATCCGCGTTATTCAACTCGACGGCACTAAAATCTCTCTTTGGGATGCGTTTGGTCGATATGGTGGTTATGCGGCAGGCTTTACCACTGGTTTATTAGGCTTCTTTCAGATTTACTGGGATGCTAACAGGCAGGCAATACAAGATAAGATCTCTGCAACTGTGGTGATAGATGTGCGCAAGACCAAGCATGAAGCGGCGCAGGAACATGCTCCGGTTGATGAGAATCCTGTTAATTTGGTCATTGAAACAAGCTCAAATAATTGACATTTACGCTACCGCTTTTTCTCAACAGGCGTTAAGCTGCCGCTATAAGAAGCGCATAGGAAAATTATGCGACAGGGTTATATTTCCCTTTTTATCATATGTATTTAGCTAATTAAGCAGAATATTGTTTATTCAGGGCTTAGCGAAAGACTTACTGGCTAAATGTAAAATAAACAAGGGCGAAGGAGAGCGGGTTGCGAATTTTAGTGGTTGAAGATAGCCAAGTAGTTTCTCGGGTGATGCGTCACTTGCTTACTCAAGAGCTATGTTGTGAGGTGGATGTCGCGCCAGATATGGCAAGTGCAAAGCAGTTGTTAGCACAAAACGAATATTTTGTCGCAATCACAGACTTAAACTTACCCGATGCTCAAGAAGGGGAGATCGTTAAGTTTGTGCTGGCAAAACAGATCCCCTGCATCGTATTAACGGGGAGTTGGGATGCTGAGCAGCGTGAGCGCTTACTGCAGCTTGGCATTGTGGATTACGTTTTTAAAGAAAACCGTTTTAGCTATGAATATACAGCCAAGCTGGTTAAGAGGTTATGCCGTAATCAAAGCGTAAAGGTGCTGGTTGCCGATGATTCACTGGTGAGCCGCAAATTTATCCGTAGCCTACTGGAACAACACCTTTTTCAAGTCATCGAGGCTGACGATGGTATCTCAGCATTATCAACTCTTAACGATAACCCCGATATCAAATTACTGATCACCGATTACAATATGCCTGGGCTCGATGGGTTTGAGCTGATTATTAAAGTTCGTGAGCGCTTTAGTCGTGAAGAGTTGGCCATTATCGGGCTCTCGAGTGACAGCGATGAAAGCCTCTCTGCACGCTTTATCAAAAATGGGGCTAACGACTTTCTACAGAAGCCATTTGTTCATGAAGAGTTCCACTGTCGAGTGCTAAACACCTTAGATGCACTGGATATGGTGACACGACTTTGGGAGCAGGCAAATCTAGATTATCTAACTAATGTCTTTAACCGACGTTACTTCTTTAATTTATATGAAGAAAAGCTGCCAGTCATTACTCAGAAACAGGGCTCATTGTCACTGGCGCTGCTGGATATCGACTTTTTCAAGAAAGTAAACGACACCTATGGTCATGATGTGGGGGATGAGGTATTGATTGAGTTTGCTAACCGATTACAGCAATCATTCTCTGCACACTTTACGGTTGCCCGTATTGGTGGTGAAGAGTTTGTGGTTGGGTTTAAAGGCCTTAATGTCGAAAAGGCCTACGTACTGTTAGACAGATTCAGGATGCAGCTGGAATTAACCCCTTTCGAAACATCAAAGGGATCATTAAATATTAGCGTAAGCAGTGGCGTTGCAGAGTTTACTCACAGTGAAACTATCGATGAGCTATTAAATCGTGCGGATCAAGGACTGTATGAGGCAAAGGACGGCGGACGTAACTTAGTCTGTATCGTAGAGAGTTAACTTGATTTCGTGCCAAAACGAGAAATTAAAAGCAGCCCAGTGGCTGCTTTTGTCTTTATGCATGAATTGACTCGTTGCATTAGATTAGTCAATAAAGCAGCTAAGCGTCGCTGACCTCCATAAAGTCGTTTTCTTCAGTCTTCACTAATAAGTCTATGGTGTCATAGGCTTTTATACCATCAGAGTAACCAAGATAGAATACGCTCTGGATTTGAGTTTTTAGCCGTAGAGGAACTCACAGCCTCGTTGTTGAAAGTACTTGTTTTGCGTGTAGTACTTATTCAAAACAGGGGCGCATTCGATGTCCTAGGCGACTCGTGATAACGGCATCGGTCGCGCTATAACAAAAAAGCCATGTCGAGACATGGCTTTTTAATTGAAATCAGATGATAGCTAGACTTACTCAGGTGCTATCGCATCGTTCTTATAGGCGGTGCGGTACTTATCGACCCACATGGCGGTTGCGCCACAAATCGCTACAGGCATCACCACGAAGTTTAGAATTGGGATCATTGAGAACAAGGTGACCGCGGCGCCAAAACTAAAGCTACTGCCCTTGGTTTGATTCAGAGCAAACTTCATATCTTGAAACGGGACTTTGTGGTTATCAAATGGATAATCGCAGTACTGAATCGCCATCATCCAAGCACTAAAGAGGAACCATAATACCGGTGCTATGGTTTGCCCGATAAAGGGGATCCAAAACAGCAGTAAAAACACGATGGCTCTTGGCAGATAGTATTTAAGCTTCATCCACTCTCGGCCCATGATCCGCGGTAGATCTTTAATGAGGTCGATGCCACCGCCAGTATTGAGCGGCTTGCCAGTGAGTTGTTGCTCAACTTTTTCGGCCAGCAAACCATTAAAGGGGGCGGCGAGCCAGTTCATGACCGAGCTAAAGATAAAAGACAGCACAACCAGCAGCGTAAGGACTGCCAGAGGCCAGAGGATAAAGTTAAGCCAGCTTAAATAATCTGGTAGTTGCGTCGATAGCCAGGCAAACACATTTTCTAGTTGGCCAATGGCAAAATAGATAAGACCCGAAAATAACAGTAAGTTGATTGAAAGCGGGATAAAGACGAACCTTCTTAGCCCAGGCTGTTTGATGAGGCTGAATCCATCAAGAAAATAATTAACGCCGCTTTTTTTTTGTACTTGTTTGGTTTTATTCATAGAGAGATGTAGGTTATTAAAATTGCGCATTAGTACGATTGTGAGTCAGTCGGTATTTAATCACAAGTTAAAAGCGCTTAATACACGATAAAAGCGTTACAAAATACAGCGAGCTTTGGTAAAGTTAGTCACTAAATAATCCCCAAAACTCAGTCGCTATTTACCTAGCGAGGAAATGACTACACGGCACAATGAGACTTAAACAGATTAAACTTGCCGGATTCAAGTCATTCGTCGATCCAACTAAAATCCCTTTACTTAATCCCCTAAGCGCCATTATCGGGCCAAATGGTTGCGGAAAATCGAATGTGATCGATGCCGTGCGCTGGGTGTTGGGGGAAAGCTCGGCCAAACACTTGCGTGGTGACTCTATGGCCGATGTCATCTTTAATGGCTCAACGGCAAGACGGCCAGTATCCGTTGCCAGTGTTGAGTTGTTATTTGATAACCAAGATGGCCGCCTAGCTGGTCAGTATTCCAGTTATCAAGAGATCGCCGTTAAGCGGCAAGTTAGCCGTGACGGTGACTCAAGCTATTTTCTCAATAATCAAAAGTGCCGTCGTAAAGATATTACTGACCTGTTTATGGGCACTGGTCTTGGGCCTCGCAGTTACGCGATTATTGAGCAGGGTACGATTTCAAGACTTATTGAGTCAAAACCTCAAGAGTTGCGGGTATTCATCGAAGAAGCCGCAGGGATCTCACGTTATAAAGAGCGCCGCCGCGAAACAGAAAACCGAATTCGACACACGCGGGAAAACTTGGCCAGACTCGGTGACATTCGTTCCGAATTGACCAAGCAGCTCGACAAGCTTGCCGAGCAAGCCGAAACGGCGCGCAAATATCGTGAGCTTAAGCAAGCCGAGCGTAAATATGATGCCGAGTTGTCGGTGTCACGTTTTGCCGAACTACAGCAGCAAATAGCCAAAATTGATGAACAGCTAAGTAAACTCGAGCTGCAACAAACTGAGTTGTTGGCTAAGAAGCAGACGGTCGAATTAAGCCTGACAGAGCTTGGTTTGAAGTTAAGTGAGCTAGAGACTCAAGAAGCTCATCAAGTTGAAGATTTTTATCTGACCAAGACTCATATTGCTAAGCTTGAGCAGTCGCTTAAGCATCGTCAGCAACAAGACGAAAGCCTGACTCTGCGTTTGCAGGAAAATGCTGAACAGATAAGTCTCTATCGTGCTCGATTAACCGATGTTAAAGCCAAGCAAGCGCTGCTAACGGAGCAGCAAGCGCTTGCGGTGCCCGACGCGACGCTAATCCGTCAACAGTTGACGGCCCATGACGCTGAGCTGTCACTCGCCAATGAGCAACTCGAACAGCTAAGTGAGCAATTGCATGGATTGAATGATGCTTATAGCCAAGCGCACCACGCGTTTGAGATGAACCGTAATCAGCTTAGCCATAATGAATCTGATATTGGTAATAAGCAGAGGCTGGTGGAGCGTTTAGAGGAGCAAGTTGTTTCGACCTCCGCAGAGCTTGAAAAGATTAATGCTCACGATTTTGCTTCACAGGTCAGCGAGCTTTCCTTGGTGATTGAGCAAGAGCAAGAGGTGCTTGATGAACTCAATTATCAGCAGCAAACCAAGCAACTCACTGAGCAGGAGTTATTGGCGAAGCAAGATAGCCTTAAGGTCAAACTCGCCGATGAGCAAGGGCGCTTATCGGTTGTGACTCAGTTATTGCCAGCCGATAAAGCGGGCGATACTGAAGAGCTATGGCAAGTGATAGAGGTCACTCCAGGCTGGGAAACCTCAGTAGATATGCTGCTATCAGGACTGTTAAATACTCGGGTATTGACTGAAGCTGATGTCGATAGCTGTTCTGAGCAACTCGGCTTTGAGTCTGGCGTTACAGAACTTAGCGTGATTAAGGCGCCAGTGAACCTCGCACCTTGGCTGCAGCATGTGACTTGGCTCGAAACCAAAGAGCAGGCTATTGGCCAAAGAGGCTCCTTGAAACAGAATCAGTTAATCGCTACTGCCGATGGATACCTCGTCGGCGTCGACTTTGTTATCGAAAAGACTCAGGCTGCGGGCTCGATTGTTGAGCTTAAAAATGAGCAGCTAGAACTGCAGCAAAGCGTCATGACGAGCCGCTCTGATCTAGAGACGCTGAGTGAGTCACTGACTCAGCTGAAGCAGGCCATGGCGCCGCTTGTCAGCCAGATCCAGCAAAAGCAGCAATTTATTCAAACTCAACAGATTGAGTTGGCAAGTTTAAAGTCCCAGCTGCAATCCCAGCAACAATCGGTGGCGCAGACTGCCTCTAGATTGGCCAAGGCTGAGCATGACTTACTCGAGGCTAAGCAAGAGCTGCAGGCGTTGCAGTTAAGCGTTGAGAAGCGAGTGCGACAGCATCAGCAGCTGAGTGATACTCTTGAAAAAGCGCAACTCGCCAAAGCCGATGGTCAAGTGCAAAAAGCGCAGGCGCTGGATAAGGTTGCTAAGCTTAAACCGCTTCGACAACAGCTAGACGCTAAGATGACGCAAGCATCGGCGAGCGAGCAAAACTTGCATACTCAGATGATGCTGATTGAGCAGCAAGTTAATCAGCATCAGCAGCGATTGCAAGAACTTGAGCAAAGTGAAGCTGTGCTTAAGCAGCAGTTAGAACTTAAAGACAGTGAACAGCAAGAAGGGGAGTCGCAACCTCTTAAGGCGCAGTTAGACCAAGCCTTGCAAGCTCAGCAGATTAAGCAAGATGCCTTGACGGCGTTAAGGCTGCAGCAAGCAGAGCTTCAAGAACTGTGCGATAGTGCAGGAACGAATAAAAAACAACAGCTTGCGAGTTTAGAGGGCTTGACTCAATCCACAGGCACGTTAAAGTTACGCCGTGAAGGATTAAAAGGTCAAATTGACAGTCAGCAACGATTGCTTATTGAGCAAAATGTTGATGTTAAACAGGTATTATTATCGTTAGATGAAAATAAGACCTTGGTTTGGCGTCAAAAGGAGCTAGAGCGATTACGTGCACAGATCGAGCACCTTGGTGCAATTAACTTAGCCGCGATTGAGGAGTTTGATCTTCAAAACCAGCGCAAGTTATATTTAGATAGCCAAGATGAGGATCTGAACGCCGCGCTTTCGAGCTTAGAAGAAGCGATTCGTAAGATTGATAAAGAGACAAAGAGTCGCTTTAAAGATACGTTTGATAAAGTTAATGCCGATCTCGGTATATTGTTTCCTAAGGTCTTTGGTGGTGGCAGTGCTTACTTGGCCCTGACCGATGACGACCTTTTAGAAACTGGCGTTAGCATTATGGCGAGGCCGCCGGGTAAGAAGAATAGTACGATTCACCTACTTTCTGGTGGAGAAAAGGCATTAACCGCTTTATCATTGGTATTTGCAATTTTTAGGTTAAATCCAGCACCATTTTGTATGTTGGATGAAGTCGATGCGCCTTTGGATGATGCCAATGTCGAACGTTTTTGTCGTTTGGTAAAAGAGATGTCCCAAAGCGTTCAATTTATATATATTAGTCACAACAAGATCACCATGGAATTGGCCGATCAACTTATCGGTGTGACTATGCATGAGCCCGGTGTTTCGCGCATTGTGGCAGTTGACATAGATGAAGCGGTGGCATTAGCCGACGCAGGATGAACATAAGAAATACAGGGTAACCAATGGAAAATTTTCAACTGGTATTGCTTCTTATCGGTGTGATAGCCATTATCGCCGTACTTGTACACGGATTTTGGTCCATTAGAAAACAGCAACCTAAGGGATATAAGCAAAGCCCCATGGCCGATATTAGCCGTGAGCGTCGCGATGCTGATGGTTTCGATAACGATGGTATCGGCGAGGTTCGAGTTGTTAAAAATAGTGGGTTTGAAAGTGAAGCTGAAACGGTTGATGAGCATCAGCAAGAGTCTCAGTTTAATGGTACTAGGGCTGATTCGTTTGAGTTAAGTGACACTCCGGCACCTAAAGTAACGAAGACGCGTGTTGAGCCTTCTCTAATGACTCAAGAGCCCGTATTAACTGCAGAGGCGCCAATTCAAGAGTCACTGTTTGCTACAGAAGAGCCGGTGTTCACTGAGCCTGAAATCGCAAAGCCAAAGATTACTGAGCCTGTCTTTGAGGCAGCACCAAAGGTTATTGAACAAGAGGCTGTAGAGCAAGAAATAGTTGAAACAAAGCCAGAACCTATTTCAGAGTCGAAACAGGCACAAGTTGAAGAGTTAGGTGAGCCACAAGATGTATTAGTACTGCATGTGGTCGCGAAAGAGGGCGAAGAGCTCAGCGGCGCAGAACTTTTACCTTGTTTGCTGACGCTTAACTTTAAGTTTGGTGATATGAATATTTTCCACCGTCATGAAGATAATGCCGGTACCGGTAAGGTATTATTCTCGATGGCGAACATGGTTAAGCCGGGCGTATTTGATCCCGACAACATGGAGCAATTCAGCACTCAAGGTGTGGTGTTATTTATGACATTGCCTTGTTATGGCGACGCGTTAATGAATTTCTCTATCATGCTTAATTCAGCCCATCAGATCGCCGATGACTTAGGTGGCGTGGTTCTTGATGGCGGCCGAGGTGAGTGGCTAGAAAGTACTAAGCAAAGCTATATTCAGCGGATCAGAACGCTGGCTTGCGCTTAGATTGAGCCTACATCATCGCCTAAGCTTTGATACGTAAACACATTTTAAAGGCCGCAGCAGCGGCCTTTGTTATTATTCGGGTATTATGATGCAAGATGTTCAAAATGAAATTGCTCAGCTAACTGCTGAACTTAATCAACATAACTATCGCTATTACGTTGACGATAGCCCTTCAATTCCTGACGCCGAATACGATCGTTTATTGAAAAGGCTTAAAGAGCTAGAGAGACTGCACCCAGAATTTTGCCTAGCGGACTCTCCTACCCAAAGAGTGGGTGGTGAAGCACTTGCAAAGTTCGAACAAATTAAGCACTTAAAGCCGATGCTGAGCTTAGATAACGTGTTTGATGAGCAGGAGTTTACTGCATTTAATCAACGCATCATCGATAAGACTGGTAAAGATTTAAGCTACTGCTGTGAGCCTAAATTAGATGGACTCGCGGTGAGTATTGTTTATCGTGATGGCGTGTTTGAACGCGCTGCCACCCGTGGTGATGGCCAGACAGGTGAAGATATCACCGAGAACGTGCGCACCATTAAATCGATTCCGCTTAAGTTACGTGGTGATAATTTTCCGCCATTGGTTGAGGTGCGTGGTGAGGTGATTATGCCTCATAAAGCATTCGATGCACTTAACGAACGGGCTAGATCTAAAGGTGAAAAGCTGTTTGTTAATCCCCGTAATGCCGCTGCTGGTAGCCTACGTCAGTTAGACAGTAAGATCACTGCCAGTCGCGCTCTTGGTTTCTATGCCTACGCGCTTGGTGTAGTGGAGCCTGAAACATGGGAGCTTGCTGACAGTCACTACGGTCAGCTTGAGCAGCTGCGCTCATGGGGCGTGCCAGTAAGCCAAGAGGTTAAGGTGTGCGGGTCGGTTGCTGAGGTAATGGCTTATTACAATGACATTCAGCAGCGCCGTAGCAGTCTTGAGTTTGAAATCGACGGTGTGGTGGTGAAGGTTAATCAGATAGCCCACCAACTCAGCTTAGGTTTTGTAGCAAAAGCGCCTCGCTGGGCGACCGCGTTTAAGTTCCCGGCTCAAGAAGAGATGACTTTACTTGAGGGCGTCGATTTTCAAGTGGGTCGCACAGGCGCCGTGACCCCAGTCGCGAGACTCAAGCCTGTATTTGTTGGCGGTGTGACGGTATCGAATGCGACGCTACATAATGCCGATGAAATCGCGCGACTCGGCGTTAAGATTGGTGACACCATTATTATTCGCCGCGCTGGTGATGTGATCCCGCAGATTGTTGCCGTGGTAGCAGAAAAACGCCCAGGCGATGCTAAAGAGATCACTTTCCCTGCGCTTTGCCCTGTGTGCGACAGCGAAGTTGAGCGCGTCGAAGGCGAAGCCGTGGCACGCTGTACTGGTGGCTTATTCTGTGAAGCCCAGCGAAAAGAAGCCATTAAACACTTTGCTTCACGTAAGGCGCTGGATATTGATGGTATGGGTGACAAGGTTGTTGAGCAGCTTATCGATAAAGAGTTGGTGGAAAGTCCTGCCGATCTGTTTAAGCTGACGGCATCAGCCATGACCATGTTAGAGCGCATGGGAATGAAGTCGGCCACTAAATTGGTGGCCGCTATCGAAGTGGCGAAGCAGACCACATTTGCGCGTTTCCTTTATGCCCTTGGTATTCGTGAAGTGGGTGAGGCAACGGCTGCAAACCTTGCTGCGTACTTTAAAACTTTAGATGCACTGAAAGTGGCTAAAGAGGAACAGTTTATTAAAGTCGATGACGTCGGTACTATTGTAGCGGCCCATTTGGCGCACTTCTTTGCACAGCCTCATAACCTTGAGGTGATCGATAAGCTTATCGAAGCAGGCATACATTGGCCGGCAATTGAAGAAGTCGCCGACGAAGACCTGTCGCTAAAAGGGCAAACTTGGGTATTAACTGGCACCTTAACCCAACTTAATCGCAACGATGCCAAAGCAAAACTGCAGGCGTTAGGGGCAAAAGTGGCGGGGAGTGTCTCTAAAAATACCGATTGTCTCGTTGCTGGTGCAGCCGCAGGCTCTAAATTGACTAAGGCGCAAGAGCTTGGGGTAAAGGTTATTGATGAAGAAGCCTTGATAGCCATTCTCTCATAATGCTCGATTAGATTAAAAAAGCTCCTTATGGAGCTTTTTTAATGCTTGAAAATCATTAAATTGTCGCCATATCTAGTTTATCTCAAATATGGTTTACCAAAATGAGTTAGCCAAATTAACCAAAGGAAAGCATTTGAATTTTAGTCATATCACCTGGCTTGACGATAAAGGTCATGTAAAGCCGCCGTTAATGCTCTATCTGTTGCTGGTGTTTATTGCACGAGGCTGGTGTGTATTTGTGGCGTCATTGACTCAGGCAAGTGATAGAGCCGCTTTGGTTGAACTTTTTTACCCACACAAGGCTGATTTCTTGATGGCATTGGCGGCGGGGTTTGGCGCGTTAATCGTTTATGGCGTCGTTATTGCTGAGAGAAAACGCTCACCTAATTGGGTGCGTCCACTCTTTCCTTATATGAAGTGGTTATTGGTGTTGCTGCTGATCATCGATGGTGGTTTGCTGCTTCAGCGAGTTTTACACTCCTATTACATGTATAGCTGGAGTATAGGCTTGGATGCACTGCTGCTATTTTGGAGTAGCTTATATCTCTATAAATCTAAGCGCTTGAAACTGTACTTTAGCGATTGGAAAGAAAACGACTGTAAGAAAGAAAGTAAGAAAGTAAGAAAGTAAGAAAAAAGAGTAAAAAAAGACGCTGCAAGCAGCGTCAAAAGAATCTTAATTCAGAGAGTCACTCTGTATTTGTGATCCATAGCTTTACGATAAAAACCTTTTAAAGCTAAACAATAATCATACTGCGATTATGATCTAACCTTGTTAAAGGACAATTGACAGTATTGCTTCCTAAACATCATCTTCTTCGGGGCGACCGATCTTAAGAAACAGTTTCAGTATAGAATGGTTGAATATTGTATGCAATCTTGGTGTGTATTTATTTGGCTTAAAAAAGAGACAAATAGGGAATAACTTATTCTATATCGACTATATTGAAACCGTATAGATAGCTTTCATGGCTTGTTTTGCATTTAAGCGTGTCATTTTTTCTCTTTTGTCATAAAATTGACGCTATTGGTTAGTCTACTTACCCTTTATGGATATTGGCTTTATGGCCGAGTAGACCGTTATTTAACCGGTCACAAGTGTCGACAGATTTACTGACAAGAAGAGTACGTTTGTAACACAAGAGTGTAGGAAGCACGTGTGGCTAACTGGTTAGCAATAAACGATAAGCTTAAAAGTTAATCTTGGAGTGACATAGATGTCAAAGGCGGCAGAGTTGCAAATACCTTTGTCAGAGTTGAAAGTGGGTATGACAGTGAAGTTACCACTTTCATGGACGGATCATCCTTTTCTATTTAATCAAATAGAGATAGAAAAACCTGCTCATATAGAGTTAATTAAGACCTTAAATGTGTCTTACGTTACTTTGCTTGGCGGTAGGGAGTTATTAACTGATGAAGTTGTTGCTGAAGTTGAAGAGAGCCCACCAACGCCAGAGCAGTTAGCAGAAGATGCTAAGGTCTTAGTCAGAAAATCGATTAGATTAGGTCAACAAAGGTTTACCAAAGGTGCCAGTGATTGTCGGGCGACATTTTCAAAGCTTGGTGCCGATCCACAAGGTGCTTATCGCAGCGCCGCGACCCTAGTCGAAGAGTTGATGGATCATCTAAAGGAAACAGACTCTCCCCATTTGGCACTGGTCAATCCCGGTGAAGATATCTCCGTTAATCAACATGGTGTATCGATTGCCGTGTTATCAATGATGATAGGGCAAGCTCTTTCACTGAACCATTCACAGTTACGTGATATCGCCATGGGCTCACTATTTCATGATATTGGTAAGCTGAAGGTACCTGATGTCATTAGGCGTAAGAAAAATAACCTGTCAGACCACGAAGTTAATTTTTTAAATATGCATCCAAACTTTGGCTATGACATGCTCGAGAAGTTAGGGCTGTTCTCTAATGAGGCCTTAGATATTGTGCTCCATCACCATGAGTGGGTCGATGGTAGTGGCTATCCTCATGGGCTAAAAGGTAAGCAGATAGCGCTCACCACTCAAGTCGTCAGTTTAGTTAATGACTTCGAACGCCTGCTTAGAGGTGGCGAAGGGCGCTCTCCGCAGGTGGCATTGGGTTACTTATTTAAGAACCGAGCCGGTAAACATGAGGCTGAGTTGATCTCTACTTTAGTTAAAGTATTAGGGATCTATCCTCCAGGGACTATGGTGCAGCTGAGTGATGGTGACGTGGCTAAGGTCATGGTGACCACTTCACAGGTTCAAAAGCCAATAGTGTGGAGTTGTACCCTTGACGGCCAAAATGCAAGATTACGATTTTTGGCTGAAGAGTCTGAAGATATAATCGGAGTACTTAAGCCTGATGAGCTATCATCTTCGGCGCTTAAAACCCTAGATGGTAAATCAACTGTCAGCTTTTACTTTAGTAGTTTGTAGGTAATTCATAAATAAGCTAGAAACTCGAGTTTACTTCCAGTTAGATGCACTTCACTATGCTACATACGAATATCATTAAATTAATGAGCGAAAGAATAAAAGCATGATTAAATCTGTCTGTATTGTTGGTTGTGGCTGGTTCGGTTTACCCTTGGCGAAAGCGCTTGTAGCAGGTGGAGTGAAGGTATTTGGCAGCAAACGGCTGCAAACAGAAGTACTATCCTTACAGAAACTTGGGATTAATGGTTTTAGGTTAGATCTGGACGATGATGCAATGCTCGCACAGGAACGCACCGATATAGCACGTGCTTTATCGGCAGATTGCTTAGTGATCAATATTCCCCCCGGGCTACGTAAAGATCCCGATGCCTATTTACTGCGCCTCGCCAAGCTAAAACAGCTGATTGACGCAAAAAACTATAAGAAGGTTATCTTCGTCAGTACCACGGGTGTTTACCCTCAAGTGGATAAAGTGCTTAGTGAACAAGATGCCTGTGCTCACTCTGAGATAAGTACCAAGTTATTGCAAGCCGAAGCCCTGTTCTCCGAGCTAGATAATAGCGTTACTGTCCGTTTTGCAGGGCTTGTTGGACCGCAAAGGCACCCTGGACGATTCCTCGCAGGCAAAACGGGTTTATTAGATGCTAGCGCAGCGGTCAATCTGGTCCATCTCAATGACTGTATCCTTGCGGTCTCCACACTATTATTTAATCAGACATCTCGTGGTGTTTATAATGTTTGTGCACCGCTACACCCTACACGCCAGGCCTTTTATAGCCAAGCCGCGAGAGAGTTAGGTTTAGTCGAGCCACAATTTTCAGAAAGTGAACAGGTGACAGAGCCTAGCGCTGAAGACACACGCGTTACCGGCAAGCAGATCTGCAGTGAAAGGCTGTGTTCAGAGCTTAATTTCGAGTATCAATTTAGCAATCCTATCGATATGCTGTTAGCTTGTTAACCCTATCATCGAGTGTTATTTTTAGCTCAACTACTGATGAGTAAATCGCATTAATTTTGCCAAAGTAAGGATCGATATGAAGCTTTTCAAACAATCATTAAGTCGCATTGCTATTTTGTTTGCAGTATTAATGCTGCCTATGCACAGTGTTTGGGCTGCGCAATATAAAGAGGGCGTCGATTACGTCAAAATTGCCGGGATCCCAGAGAGTAACAAACCTGTAGTGAGAGAGTTTTTCTCCTACAACTGCAGTTATTGCTACCGCCAAGACCCTTTCTTTGAGCAAGCGGCTCACCTCTTAGAAGGTGATATTCAGTTTGAGCGAACCCCTGTAGGTGCAGGACGGTCTAGTTGGATTTTAAGTCAAGAAGCTTACTATCTTGCGCAAAAGTTTAATCTGACTAAGCAGGTGCACGGTAATATTTTCACGCGTATTCATGAAAAGGGGAATGCCTTTACTCGTCCCGATCAACTGAGAGACTTTTTTGTGGGGCAGGGGCTTAATGCTAAAGAGGTTGAAGCTGCGATGAACTCCACAGATGCAAAACTTGCCTTAATGAACTATGACACCCAAGCGCAGCTTGCCGAAATTCGCGGCGTGCCATCACTTGTGGTTAATGGGCAATACCTCATTAAGGAGCAAGGAAAGACACCCGCAGAGCTTGCCGAACTTGTGCGTTACTTAAACTCGCTTGAACAATCTAAGTAACGCATATGAAATAGTTTAGATGAAAGCAGCTTAGGTTTAGTATCAATTAAATAGCCCACTTGAATGTGGGCTTTTTGTTAGATTTCGATGGTGTCATTTCATCGTAGTCGTTACTCAGTGAGTAGAGCGGTGAACTGGTATTGATATATCATATAATGGACTGTTACGTTATATTGACTGCATTGGACTCAGCATGAGTTTTATTGAATGAGAATGCTATGCAACAAGACGTTATAAAAGAACATATTCAGCTATGGTTATCTCGGACAGTTGAAAATGGCGCAGTTAGGGGATTATTTGAATCTTCAATAGCAATGGGCTGCGATATCGGCAACATTAGGCCTGAAAATCAAGACCGAGTGGTTTGCGTACAGGTACAAGTCACGGCTTCTAGTTCTTTCATCATCGGGATTTTGTGCGATGGTATGGGCGGAATGGCATCTGGCGCTAATTGTGCCAGCCTGAGTATCGCTTCATTTATAACTAGTTGCGTCAACAATCTAGAACTGCCTGTGGCGGAGCGGTTAATAAAGGCTGTTGAAGAGGCGAACGCCGATGTTTACTCCATATATAACAGTAATGGGGGCGCGACCTTATCGGCTTTTCTTTACGATAGCGATGGACAATTTGAAGCCGTCAATGTTGGTGACAGCCGGATATATGCAAATTTTGCTCATGGTATAAAACAGTACTCTATCGATGATACGTTTGCTGGACAAAACGCGGATGCAGCAGGCGTGCAATTGAGTAAAGGCTTATTACAATATGTTGGTGTTGGGCCCGATCTAAAAGCACAGATCGTAAAGTTACCAAAGTTCCGCAACATCAAGCGATTCATTTTGACCTCTGATGGCGCCCATTACATAGAAGCCAATACCTTTAAGCAAATACTCAATCAGAAGTTATCTGCATCTGAGCTGTGTAGCAGACTCATTCAAGTGTCGAAATGGTGTGGTGGCTATGACAATACCTCTATTTTTATTGCAAATGATCTGCTCAATATTTTTGCTGAGCCAGAAAAATCCTCACTACCGGTTGGTACGGTTAAGCTTTGGGACTCGTATGGCGAGATTCAATTTGTCGGAGCGATAGTCCCAGCTGGTAATGGTTAACAATAGCCAAAAGTGGCTAAAAGTCTTTCGCTTAGGCTGCTCACAATGAAGAGCTTGTTCATTTCGGTGGTGGCCTAACTATAGCTTTATCTGGTATTAGTTTGTCTAGTATTCGGTTTTCCTAGTTTTAGCTTCTGAGATTGTTATTAGGTTAATGTGACTAGCGTCTTTGATGTGAATGAAAAGCATGAAGTTATTTTTAAAGAAACTGTTGTTGCTAGGATTTTGGATTCTATTGAGTTTTACTCTTAGTGCTGATGCTGGCAATACCGCTGCTTACGGCGCTTTAATGCCTTTGGGGCCATCGTTTATGGCGGGTGATTATGTCAGTTATGGCTTTTGGTCAAATGATATTGAACTTTATATGCTGTTGTATTGGTTTATAGGGTTAGCGACTTTTTTATCGAATCGTAAGTTAATCGTTTTATATATTTCAGTGTTAATTTTCGCTCAAATAATGTTCATAGAGACGGTCAATGATGAGCTATTAACACTGACAGGTTATATGATACTTATTCCTGTTGAGCTCAGCTATTTAATGGCATCATATTTCTTACTGGGTAAATACCAACCTTGTGAACATAAAGCCATCAAAACTACTGCTAACGATCAGTATTTGAGAACTGATTGATATTGGTATTGTTAGGTGTAGCCATATACCTAACTAGGATCCCCCTTCCTGTATAATCCATTTAAAATTGCCTTATGATGTGGCGCTCACATCAGGTGCAGCACTCCGCACTCTTTTCTGTTTGAAAGTTGATTGAAAGCCATTTCAATTAAGTTTCAGCAGGTTCATTTTATTCAATTATACGACTCTTCTATTTACTTTATGACAAACAGTTTCATGCTGCTTTCTTAGAGCATTCGCCTCATGTTTGTTAAACACATTTTGTACGTTTATTCCCCACAATGTTGCCTCGCGAAGTGTGTTTTTGCGATTTTTCGTTACTACCTTGGTCTAAGGTTTTGTTTGAAAAATGTTCAGTCTTTACGTTGGCGTCAACTTGTAACTATTTGTTAACACGTTGTTTTTATATCTACCCTGTCAAAGTTGCCGTTGGCGTTAGACTAAGGTCGCGATTGTTGTTCCCTCTGTGCTTGTTAGATTAACTCATGACTTAATATAAAAATCAGCACATGGGAGTCACTATGAGTTTTGAAAGCAATGAGAAGGCAGAAGGATATTGGCGTGAGAACTTGCGTCTAGTACTTGGCTTACTAGCCATATGGGCTGCGGTGTCATTTGGCTGCGGTATTTTATTAGTAGATGTGCTCAATGAGATCCATTTCATGGGGTTCAAGTTGGGGTTCTGGTTTGCACAACAAGGTGCAATGTATGTGTTTGTGGCGCTTATTTTTGTCTACGTCGCTAAGGCGAATGCATTAGATAAAAAATACGATGTTCACGAAGATTAAGCCCAAGCCATTAAATAAGGAATCATGAGATGGATGTACAAACACTAACCTATCTGATTGTCGGGTTTACTTTTGCCCTATATATCGGAATCGCGATCTGGTCTAGAGCCGGATCAACTAAAGAATTTTATGTTGCAGGTGGCGGTGTTCACCCTGTAATGAACGGCATGGCAACGGCTGCAGATTGGATGTCGGCGGCATCATTTATCTCGTTAGCGGGTATCGTTTCTTTCGTCGGTTATGACGGTTCGGTATACCTAATGGGCTGGACAGGCGGCTATGTGCTGCTAGCGCTCTGTATGGCACCATATCTACGTAAATTTGGTAAGTTTACGGTACCAGACTTTATTGGTGACCGTTACTATTCACAAGCTGCCCGTACCGTGGCGGTTGTGTGTGCCATCTTTATCTGTTTTACCTATATCGCAGGTCAGATGCGTGGTGTCGGTGTTGTATTCTCAAGATTCCTTGAAGTCGATGTTGATACCGGTGTTTATATTGGTATGGCTGTGGTGTTCTTCTATGCCGTACTCGGTGGTATGAAGGGAATTACTTACACCCAGGTTGCACAGTACTGTGTGCTTATTTTTGCATTCATGGTGCCAGCTATCTTTATCTCTGTGATGATGACGGGCCATATCATTCCACAAATTGGTTTTGGTGCTGAGCTAGTCGATGCGGCGGGTAACGGTACAGGTGAATATCTGTTAGATAAGCTCGATGGCTTATCGAACGAGCTTGGATTTGCACAATACACTGAAGGTTCTAAGAGCATGATTGATGTGTTCTTTATCACTGGTGCATTAATGTTTGGTACAGCGGGTCTGCCACACGTTATCGTACGTTTCTTTACAGTACCTAAGGTAAAAGACGCACGTGTCTCTGCGGGTTGGGCTTTAGTCTTTATCGCGATTATGTACACCACTATTCCAGCACTGTCTGCGTTCTCTCGTGTAAACATGATTGAAACTATTAATGGTCCAGAAATGACGGGTACACCGTATGAAAACTCTCCTGAGTGGATTAAGAACTGGGAAAAGACAGGATTAATCACGTGGGAAGATAAGGATGATAATGGCCTTATCTATTACGCGAACGGTCCTGAAAATGAGATGAAGATTGACCGTGATATCATGGTTCTTGCGACACCTGAAATCGCGAATCTTCCTGCATGGGTTATCGCATTGGTGGCTGCGGGTGGTTTAGCAGCAGCACTATCAACGTCAGCGGGTCTATTGCTGGTTATCTCTACATCGGTATCACACGATCTGTTGAAGAAAAACTTTATGCCGGACATCTCCGATAAGAAAGAGCTGATGTATGCACGTATTGCAGCGGCGGCTGGAATTGTGATGGCAGGTTACTTCGGTATTAATCCCCCTGGTTTTGTGGCAGCGGTGGTTGCGATTGCATTCGGCCTTGCGGCATCATCATTGTTCCCTGCAATAATCATGGGTATCTTCTCTAAGACTGTAAACAAAGAGGGGGCGATTGCGGGTATGGTTACAGGTCTGTTATTCAGTGCGGCCTATATCGTTTACTTCAAGTTTGTAAACCCAAGCGCTAACACGGCTGATAATTGGTTATTCGGTGTTTCACCGGAAGGTATTGGTCTATTAGGCATGGTAATTAACTTTGGTGTGGCATTTGCGGTAAGTAAAGTAACTGCTGCTGTACCACAGGATGTTGTCGATATGGTTGAGTCTATTCGTTTCCCTAAAGGGTCGGGTGAAGCGCAAGATCATTAGTGAGTAACGACAGAAATGTAAAAGAGCGCTTAGGCGCTCTTTTTTGTTGTCAGTCGTTCAAGATTCATTTGGCCTGCTTATAATCATAATGAGCGCAATGGGATTCATTCATCAAAAGTAACCCTAGATAATTCAGCCTTTAATTTTTAAGGCTTAACGATATGAAAAAATGTTTACTCTTGGCTGCACTCTCTATGTCCCTCATCTCACCGACACTATTTGCGCAGAATTTACTTAAAGATGCTGTGCGCCTGAATCGGGACATTAAGGAAACTAAAGCTGAGTATAAAGACGATCTTCGTCGTACTGAACATGAGTTGAAAGAGGCAAAAAGGAGTGCAAAGGCGCTTGCCGATGGCAGTTATACTAAACATAAGTTGAGTAAGGCAGAGCGCAAAGCGGCAAAGAAAGTAGAGAAAATAAAAGATGGTTTAGATCCAAGAGATGAGATTAGAGATAAGGTTAGCCGTGATATCAAGCGTGAGAAGCGTAAAGCGATAGATAATTGGCTAGCTGAGTAAGCTGCTAAATTTTATTGATTAATTTTGTTACCTATCTAGCTCACTCTGAGCTTTTATCACGTAAAGGATGACACCTATGTTTAGAATCATTACTACTATCGCTCTCGTTGCCGTACTGAGTGCATGCAGTCAAGATAAACCGAAAACCTTGCAACACAATCTCCAAGCTGACGTTGTTAAACAAGGTACCCATGCCAAGCCTTACCAGCTACAGCAGACTCTCTTCTTTGGTGGCGATATCCTGACCATGGTTGGTGATAAGCCCGAGTATGTCGAAGCTGTTGTTGAGCGTGAAGGGAAAATTGTATTCGCGGGCAGCAGAGCTGAGGCGCTTAAACGCTTCGAGGGAAAAGCCGACCAATACGATCTAAAGGGCAATACTCTGATGCCAGGTTTTATTGAGCCTCATCTTCACCCCTCTATTGCAGCCTTAATGTTACCAAACGAAGTGATAGCGCCTCATGATTGGGTACTTCCTGATGGGGTTAAAAAAGGTGTGCAAAGCCCAGAGGCTTACATTAAGCGCTTATCACAGTCGATTAAGGACAATGCTAAATCTGACAAGATGTTCTTTGTATGGGGTTATCACCAGCTTTGGCACGGTGAGCTAAATCGTGAGATCCTCAATAGGCTTTCACCGGATAAGCCTGTAGCGGTTATTCATCGCTCATTTCATGAGATATTTCTTAATGATAACGCCATTGAGATGTTTGGTATTAAAGAGAGTGATTTTCGCGGAAACCCTCAGGTCGATTGGAAAAATGGACATTTCTATGAGGGAGGCTGGTTAGCTTTAGTGCCTAAGATTAGCCATATTCTGGTTGATCCTCAGTCCTATAAAACGGGCTTAGCTAAGATGAGCCAACTTATCCGTAAAAATGGCATCACGACTATCGCTGAGCCTGGCTTTCCCAGTTCAGATTTTAAGATGGAGTATGATCTGCTTAAGCAGGAGATGGATAAAAAACCACCTTATGATGTTTATCTGATCCCTAATGGTACTCAGTTATATGCCATGGCGGGAAATGACAACCATAAAGCGATGGAAGTGATGGAAAATCTGCCGGAGCAGTACAATACAGACAATATTAAATTTTTGCCTAAACAGGTTAAGTTATTTGCCGATGGCGCTATCTACTCGCTTTTGATGCAGATGAAGGATGGATACCCCGATGGTCATCAGGGAGAGTGGATGACGCCACTGACCCTGTTTAAAGAGCAGTTGAGTCTATATTGGCAAAATGATTATAAGATCCATGTTCACTCCAATGGCGATCTCGGCATTCAGCAGGTGCTGGATTACAACGCTGAAGATCAGCAGCAAACTCCTAAAAAGGATCATCGCCTCACTTTGCACCACATGGGCTATTTTACTGATAAGCAAGCCGATGAGATTGCAGGTTTAGGGATTGAAGCGTCAGTTAATCCTTTCTACCTTTGGGCGTTAGCAGATAAATATGCTACAGACGGCTTAGGGGCTGAACGCGCTAAATCGCTGGTTCGGGTTAAATCGTTAACTGACAGAGGAGTGCCGGTTTCATTTCACTCAGACTTTGCCATGGCTCCAGTTGAACCGCTGACTTTAGCTTGGACTGCTGTTAATCGAGTGACGGCTAACAACAGCCTACTTTCTCAAGAGCAACGCATCGATGCCTATACCGCAATGAAAGCGATCACCTCAATTGCTGCGAGAACATTAAACCTTGAGAAAACCATTGGTACAATTGAAGAGGGGAAAACTGCTAATTTCACGATATTAAAGGACAACCCATTAAAGGTTGAACCTATGGAAATCAAAGATATCACTATTTTAGGCACGGTTTTTCATGGTGAAATTCTTATCAATAAAGATAATAATCTGAAGCATTGATAACGGTTTTTTATCTAGGGCTTAATAGACACGATTAAGCCCGCTTGTTTCTTTTCTACACCGCTTAACTATTCAGTGAACTCCTCTTACGCCATTAGTCGAATATCTGCATTAGATTGAATTAGGTATAGTTTTATCATCTAGAATTGTGGCAGTCGATCTATGGATGCAAGTGAGCTTCAACCTATCACAGACTTTATACAGGGACTGGTCCCCTTCGATACCCTATCTAATTTGACACTGGATCGATGTTGTAAAAGTTTAAGTGTCGGCTATTACAGCAAAGCTTCTCGTTTTGTTCCGCTCGACCCCAATAATCCTCAGCTTTATATCGTACGCTGCGGTGCATTTGAAGTGCGCGACAAAAATGGCGAGTTACTCGATAGGTTAGGTGAGGGCGATTACTTCGGTTTCCCTTCGCTTTTATCTGGCGAGGACGCCAGTAACCGGGTCGCCATTCTTGAAGATGGGCTGGTTTATCACCTACCGCCAAATATGTTTGATTTCCTTCGCCAAGAGAGCCGCGAGTTCGACCGTTTCTTTAATCGAGCCTTTGCCAAGCGTTTACGTCACCAGGGGCGGTTTAAGGCAAAGGAGCTCACGACCACAAGCAGGGTCAGCACCTTAATGTCCCATTCGCCATTGACGATAGATATGAAAGCGAGCGTGGCAGAGGCGAGTCGCTTGATGCGAGCATCCCGAGTCTCCTCAGTATTAGTCATCGATAATAACAAGCTTGTTGGGATCTTAACTGACAAAGATCTGCGTAACCGTGTGCTAGCCGAAAACCTAGATGGTAGTTTACCCGTGCATCAGGCTATGACGACGACACCTGTAACGATAGAGTCTAACTCCTTGGTGTTCGAAGCTATGTTACTGATGAGCGAGCACAATATTCATCACCTGCCGGTGGTGGATAATGGCGTAACAACAGGCGTGGTGACCAGCACAGATATACTGCGGGGCCAGAGCTCTCAACCTTTACTGCTTATAGGTGAGATAGAGCGGCAAAAAGATCTGCAAAGCCTTATCCAGGTCAGTAAACAGATCCCGCTACTGTTGCAAAACTTAATCAGCGCCGATGCCAGAGCAGAAGAGATTGGTCGGGTTTTGACCTCGGTAACCGATGCGCTAACTCGGCGTTTGATCGTACTCAATCAACAGATCCTCGGTGAAGCTCCCATGGCTTTTTGTTGGTTAGCTTTTGGCTCTCAAGGTCGCCAAGATCAAGCCGCCTGTTCAGATCAAGATAATGGCTTACTGCTTGCTCATGAGCCTGACGAGGCGGCTCAGGGGTACTTTGAAGCCTTGTCACATGCCGTGTGTAAAGGCTTGGATGAGTGCGGTTATGTTTATTGCCCTGGGGATATCATGGCGCAAAATCCAAAGTGGCGTATGTCGTTAGATAAATGGAAGCAGGTCTTCGATAAATGGGTTAATACTCCCGAGCCAAAAGCCTTGATGCATGCCAGTATCTTCTTTGATATGCGAAGTGTTTATGGTCCGCAAACACTATTTGATGGTCTGCAAGATGCCGTACTGAGTAACACTAAAAACAATGATATTTTCCTAGCGGGCTTAACTGGTAACTCACTAACAAGCTCGCCCCCGCTAGGCTTTTTCAGAAAGTTTGTGCTTGAGCGTGATGGCAGTGAAGTCAAAGGTATCGATTTAAAACATAAAGGCAATGCGTTGATTAACGATATCGCGCGGGTGTATGCGTTATCGGCTGGTATTAAAGAGGTTAATACCGCTAAACGCATACGCGCCTTGATGGAGCAAAGTATCATCAACCGCAAAGATGCGCTCAACCTTGCCGATGCCCATGAGTTTATCGCTCATATGCGCCTTTCCAATCAAGGTTACCAGTATACCCAGTCCTTACCTGTGACCAATTACCTTATGCCTCAGAACCTTTCCTCGTTAGTTCGCCACCAGTTGCGAGACGCCTTTAAAGTGGTTCACGATGGCCAAGTTGGGCTAAAACTTAAGATGATGCGTAGTTATTAGGGTCGTTGACGGTGCTAAATAGAGTTGGTAAGAGACGCTAAATTGAGACTGTTAATTTGAGAAATTTGTATTTAAAAACACGGTTGCAGCTTAATGCCTTGTTTTGCAAAGAGGCTGTGATTAGCGATTATAATCGAGCATTAGTGGCGCAGATCTCTAAGCCGCTATCGCAGCTGCCCTTGATGGCTGTGGATCTTGAGATGACGGGTTTAGACTGTCAGTTCGATCAAATTTTGAGTATTGGCTTAATTCCAATTCATAATGGTTTACTGCAAGTAGCGAAGTCTCAGCAACTTCTAGTGAGTATCGATGGCAGTGTTGGCGACAGCGCTGCTATCCATGGGATCTTAGATAATCAACTGACCCAAGCGGTTAGCGCCAAGCAGGCTATGGCGTGGTTTTTAGAGCAGACTAAGGGGCATGTGCTCGTAGCTCACCATGCGCCATTAGACCTTTGCTTCTTAAAGACTGAAATTCAACGTTGTTACGGTCAGACAATACAGTTTGTGGCAATCGATACCATGGCGGTAGAGAAAAGACGCTTACTTAGGCAGCACGATGTCATTAAAGAGGGCACCTTAAGGCTCGATGCCTGTCGCCAGCGTTATGGCTTGCCTGTATATGCAGCCCATAATGCTGCCGTTGATGCGCTTGCCTGCGGCGAGTTGCTATTGGCGCAGATGGCAGGGATTGCGGGGAACGATGAGTTGAGCTTGTTCGACTTATTGGGTTAACTCTGTGTCATAATTGCGGTGCTATTTGATCTTTGCCCACCATTCTGTCAGTACATTTCTGATCTCTTGTTTCTGGTAGGGCTTATTGATAATGCCATTCATACCGCATAGATAGCACTGCTGAGTTTCGGTGGAGGTTGTGCTCGCCGTTAAGGCGATAATGGGTTTACTGTAGCCGCTGTTTCGCAATCGTTTAGTGGCTTCAAATCCATCGACAACAGGCATGCGACAGTCCATAAAGATCACATCAACCTCATGAGAGTCAAGATACTCTATCGCTTCGAGACCGTTATTAACAATGGCAGGCTTGATATCAAATTTTGCTAAGATCATCTCTATTAAGACTTGGTTGACAGGGCTATCTTCCACCACGAGCACTGTCATCGCATCGATAGCAACATCAACTTCGTGAGTATGGTTTGGCTTTTGACTGGGTGGTGCAAGCTTTAATGGTAGTCGAATGTTAAATTGCGTCCCTTTGTTTAGTTCAGAGGTGAGTGTCAGCTCGCCTTGCATCTCATCAACGAGGTGTTTACAGATTGCTAGCCCAAGCCCCGTTCCCTCGTAGACGCGATTGCTCGAGTTATTGACCTGAGTAAAAGGGTCAAACAAGGTATCTATTTTGTCGGCAGGGATCCCACACCCCGTATCGGTCACCGAAAAGCAGAATTGGCCATCTTGCCACTCTATATCAACGGTTATTTTCCCTGATTGAGTAAACTTAATGGAGTTACCAATTAGATTTACAAATAGTTGCTTAATTCTATCGGGATCGCCGAGCAATCTCTCTGGCAGATCTGTGTGGTAATTAAACGCAAAGGTGAGCCCAAACTCTGCGGTTCTTTGCTTAAAAATATCGTAAATCATGGTACAAACTTGTCTAGGTGAGAAGTCTATTTCCACTATCTGCAGCATACCCGCACTCATTTTACTCAAATCCAGCAGGTCATTGATGATCACCCGTAACAGTTCACCAGATTGGTGCATGGTGTTTAACAGTTGGCGCTGATGCAGTGTTAACTGAGTATCGCTCATTAGCTCTGCTGAACCTAAAAGTCCGTTTAAAGGTGTTCTAAGCTCATGGTTAATCATGGCTACAAAGTCTCTGGTGGAACGCTCAGAACTCTCAGCTCGTTGCTTCTCTTCAATGGTTCTCGCGAGTAACTGTTGGCGTTTGTGCGCGGCGCTAATCATTTCACAAAACAGTAGGAGCTGTTTTTCAATCGTATGTTGCCATGATCGAGGGGCATCTATGACTAAGGTTAACCCCCCTAAAATGTTAGCTTCGGCATTGATAATAATGTTGAGCTGTTGGTAGTCTTCACTCCAGTAGAGTGCCGAGTTTGCTTTGAGTTCAGACTGGAATAGTCGTTTGTTGCCGGCGTAAAATGTCTTGGCTTTTTTTTCTGAGGTGAGTGCATTAAAGCGGATCTTGCAGGCTTTAACTTCATCTATGCCAATGAGATCATCAAGAAGCCTCTGTAGTAATAGATCTGAAATTGGTTTTTGTAGAAACAGCTGGTTAAAATCAAGCAGGATAGACTCTAGATAGGTCTTGAAATGCAGCAGAGCGATATCTTGCTCAGACTTCTCTTTTATATTCATTAAAGAGTCTTCGACAAGCTGTTTAGCAGCATAAAGCTCACGACTTTTTTCTTCGAGAAGCTTTTCAGCTGCTTTTTTAGCGGCCTTTTCTCGCTCAATCTTCCGAGAAAGCAAGTTAACTTTTTCAGTTAATCTATTGAACTCATCATTTGGCATAATTCACACTCAAACTATTCTAGACAAGTGATGGTAAACCGAACTTGAGACTCATCGGCAGTAATGGGGTCCATTTGAATCTCGATATTTTCTGCAAAGTGCTCGGCGCAGCCTTGAATGAGCCCGAGACATACATGTGACATACAGCGAGCAGACTGGTAGTCCATAACAAGTTGCGTCTTACTGGAAGAGATAAAGTTAAAGCTGGGTGGGTTAGCATTGGGGTAGAGCTTTTTGACTTCAATATGAATGTACTCTTCGACACTCTTAATAAAGCTAAAGGTGGAGTCAGCCTTACCGTCGAGTCCAGGCAAGCTGTTATATAGGGTTTTAAAGACGGATTGACCATAGATCCGTTGTAACTCCTCAACTGACACCCCAGTTAGTTTACTTAAGCTGATTATGAGATTGACTAAATCTTTATGATCATAGGTTCCAACGCTAGTGTAAACCCCGTCATTTTTATTCTCATCTAACATTTTTTGGCAGACATCAAGCCCAAAAGAATTTTCTACTAGCTCTAGAAACTCTGCGAAGATGATCCCTTTCATTTATCGCTCCCTTATAAAACCATTAGTATTTAAGGTAGTGTATTAAAATGGACTATTCAATGTGTTAGCGCGTATTTAAGTTAGAGTTCTGAGATTTTTATAAGCTAGTTTTTATTTGCATAAAAATGGGGAAACCTTGCTAAAACGGATTAAGTGGCGAAAGGCTTAGTTACACTTTTATGCTTCATGGGCTGAAAGCCATTCTCTATATTATCTATAGTTAGCTTTATTTGAACTCAAAATCAAATTTTAGCGAGACAGTCGTTTCAGTGAGATAAATAGGAAGAGCAGATGGCATTTCCGTTAATTTGGTTAGGTGCGGCGGCCGTTGGAGCCGCAATTGTCGCTGAAGAGCGAGAGAAGCAAAAGTCGATAGCGTTAAAGCGTCGACAAGGAAAGGCAAATGCCGAGCATCGTCAGGGGCAATCGGCAGCGCTTGCCCCCAGTCTGTGGAAAACGGGTAACAAGATGGTTTCACCAGAGCCTGGGGGCGTAGTCTGCTGTTTCGTCTTTGGTGTCATAGAGCACACTGGGATCTGGTTGGGCGATAATACGCTGGTGGAGTTGCATGGCAGCGGTTTAGTGCGAGCGGTGTCTGTCGAGCGCTTTTTAGCCGGACGCACGGGAAGTCGCATCTATCAGGCCTGTAATCATCAACACCAAGCCTTAATTGGCGAACAGGTGCTTGATAGGGCGAAGCAGTCCATTTTTAATTATCGGGAATATGATCTGTTTGACAACAACTGCCATCGCTTTGTGTGGCATTGTTTAAGCGGTGAAGAGATAGCCCTGTCTAGCTTTAGTAAGCTTAACGATCGAATCGGTACACACTTTTCTGAGGCGGTTTACTGGGATGAACTGGATTTGTGCTCATAGCCAAGTGTTCTGCAAACACCGACATAAAAAAACACCGAACTCAGTTCGGTGTTTTTATTTAGCTATTGGCTAATACTATTCGCTATTACTGGCGGGATAAGACTATTGCCTATGAGTACCAGCTATGAGCAAGAGCTAGCTTAGCCGCAGAAATGCTTAACTGCTTTAGCGACAAGTTCGATACCAGTCTTATCACAAGGTGGTAGCTCTGCATCACTAGTGTTGATCGGTGTGACTCTATCGCCCCACTTAATCAATGCCGCAGCAGAAGTCAGTCCAGCACCAAATGCACAAGACAAAATCGTTTGGTTTGGCTGGATCTTACCTTGCTCTAAGGCATCACAAATTGCAATCGGGATCGTCGCAGCAGAGGTGTTTCCGTAGTTAGCAATGTTCACTACCGCTTTCTCTTTCGGGATCTTCATGCGATTAATCAGTGTATCGATAATACGCTCATTCGCCTGATGCGGAATAACCCAATCAATATCTTCTTTATCGATACCGCACTTCTCAATCACTTTCGTGCTGAGTTTGCCCATACCCGCGATAGCACGTTTGAAGATCTCTTGACCATTAAACTCGATGTAGAAATCTAACGATGATGCTTCAAACCTATCCATCGCGGTGCCAAAACCAGCCTTTAGGATATCGCGGCCATCAGGGTCGTTATTAAGCTCGTAGCCTAATACGCCAATCGCTTCGTCAGTGGCTTCAAGAACTACTGCACCTGCGCCATCACCAAACAGTACGGCTGTGTCACGACGAGACCAGTCTAGGAAGAATGACAGACGCTCGGCACCAATCACTAGCACTTTCTTGCACTGGCCGCTCTTGATCTGTGAGCTACCTAGGCCTAGGCCGTATAAAAAGCCACTACATGCAGCATTGATATCGAATGCGGCACACGTTGCCCCGATGTCAGCTTGAACGGTTGAAGCAATATTCGGAATTAGGGTGTCAGGCGTTGCTGTGGCGAGAATAATCATATCGAGCTCGCTACCATCGATCCCTGCGGCGGCGAGCGCACGCTTGGCGGCAACAGAGGCTAGCGCAGACGTATCGACGTGGCTGATGTGTCTTTGGCTAATGCCTGTGCGTGGTTTAATCCACTCATCTGAGGTTTCGATAAATGTTGCAAGATCATGGTTTGTTAGGGTGGCAGGCGGAACACACTTTCCCCAACCAGTAATAGTGGCGTACTGCATCTAGGTATTCTCTATAAATTAAAAAGGCAGAACCTTAGCTCTGCCTTATGGGATCTGTATAAGTGAAGCTTAGCAAGGATTATGCTAATCAAACAGTGAGCTAGTCGTCTTGTTGACTAACTAATACGCGGATCGCTTCGGCAGCATGTAAGATATGTGCGCGTAGTAGTTCGACGGCCTTTTCAATATCTCTATTCTTACAATATTCAAGTAGTTCACGGTGATCTTGTTGAGCTTTAGGCACACCGCTTGCTAAAAACAGCTGTAAACGAATATATCGATCGCAGCTAGTGTTGAGACCTTGAACGACTTCAAGTGTATGTGGACGATTAGCTGCACTATAAAGACAAGTATGGAATTGCGCGTTTAATCCGCTCCAATTCTCGACTTGGTCTTCGTCTTGGAAGGCAGCGTCCATCTCTTCAAGGATATTTTCTGCTTGATTAAGATCTTCTTCACTTAAGTTTGGTATCGACTTAGCGAGTAAGTCGCTCTCTATCAATGCTCGTAATTCAAAAAGTTCGGTGACATGTTCAGCAGATAAGAGTGTCGCTGTCGCGCCTTTATGAGCTTCAAACTTAACTAAGCCTTCGGCCTCTAATTGCAGTAAGGCTTCTCTTACTGGAATTCTGCTAACATTCAATTCATCGGCTAAGGCGCTTTGACGTAAGGGTTTACCTGCCGCGATTTCGCCGGAGAGGATTTTTTCCCTAAGCACCTCGACCACAATTTGTGTGCGAGTTTTATGGACGATAGGTGTTGTTCTGCTCATAGTTCCCGATATTTTTGTTATTTATACAAGTTGATCCGTCCTAGGGTACCGCTAATGTCAAAATAATGAAAGGGGAACCGATGGTTTCCCCTTCAAATTTTGACTGTTTTAGAAAGTTTTTACGCCTGCATTTCCTTCTCGAACACGAGTAGGAAGCAGCGCTTGCGGCATGTTTTGATAACAGATTGGACGTTCAAAACGCGCCATCGCCGTCGAGCCAACAGAAGTGGTGCGACCGTCGGTGCTAGCAGGGAACGGACCACCATGGTTCATAGAATGACATACCTCAACACCCGTAGGCATCTGATTGAAAATTAAGCGCCCAACATTAAAGGCTATGGCTTCAATGAGGGTTGTATTTTCAGCCAGTTCTGGCTCTAGACCGTGCAGTGTGGCGGTTAATTGTCCTTCAAGCTGCTCGGCAATGGATTGCATTTGAGCGCTATCATCACACTCGACTAATACCGCACAGGGACCAAACACCTCCTGTTGAATCGCATTTGAAGCGATAAAGTCAGCTGCAGTG
This sequence comes from Shewanella schlegeliana, assembly GCF_016765635.1. Lineage (GTDB taxonomy): Bacteria > Pseudomonadota > Gammaproteobacteria > Enterobacterales > Shewanellaceae > Shewanella > Shewanella schlegeliana. Next base: position 13,874 of record NZ_JAESVD010000004.1, on the reverse strand, counting down.
ACTTTTAACGCCGTAGGGCGGGTGAAGTGGTTGGCTGGCGATGACTCACCTTGAGCGATAAGCTCGACTTTTGGGTTTGTCAGTAGTGCTTCAATCTGTGCTTGATAAGTGCTGGCTATGCCTGCAGTTAGCATGCTGGCTGCGCTTTGAGATGCAATATCTTGAGCCAGTGTCGCCTTGTAGCGGTTTAAGGCATCGCCTTTCACTGCTACGATTACGCCAGGGCTAGTACAGAACTGGCCGTGACCCATCAGCATAGATTGTACTTGAGTCGATGCAAGGCTTTCCGCTTGTTCTTCTAGAATATTAGCCAAGATAAATTGCGGATTAATTGAACCAAGCTCACCATAAAATGGAATAGGTTCTGCACGTGCTGCACATAGATCTGCTAAGATACGACCCACCTTGAGTGAACCGGTAAAGCCTACGGCTTTGATAGCTGGATCAGTCACGAGTGTAGTCGATACTTCAGGTGCAAAACCTTGTACCAAGTTAAATACGCCGTTTGGCATATCACACTTAACGGCAGCGAGTTCGATTGCGCGGCTTACCAGCTCGCTCGTCGCAGCGTGTGCAGGATGTCCCTTTACAACAATGGTGCAGCCAGCGGCGAGTGCCGATGCCGTGTCGCCGCCTGCAGTTGAGAATGCTAGCGGAAAGTTAGATGCGCCAAATACGGCAACTGGCCCTAATGGTAGTGTTGTCAGTCTGGTATCAGGCTTTGGCAACGGTTGTCTTTCTGGGTTAGCCAGATCCACATAGCGGTTATCGATAGGGTTTCTTAAGTTGCCTGCAAACAGTCTCAGTTGACCACAAGTTCGCCCAGTTTCACCTTGTAGACGCGCCATCGGTAAACCCGTTTCTAAATGGGCTGTTTCAGTAATGGCAGCAATATCAGCTTGGATCTCATCGGCTATCGCCTCTAAAAACTCGGCGCGACGCGTTGGCGCAAGGCTGCGGTATTGAACGAAGGCTTGCTTAGCCGCCGCCGTCGCACTGGCAACGATGCTTTTGCTAGCGTTAGCAAAGCGAAACGAGAGTGCTTCGTTGGTCACTGGATTGGTACTGCTGAAGTCAGTTGTCTCCTTGGTCCAGCTACCATTAATAAAGTGCTGACCTGAAATCTCAACTTGGGTTAAATCTGTCATGTTTGCTCCTGAGTTTTAAAGCTCAATTAGAAATTTTTAGGGTTACACTACTTGGAAGCCGAAGGCATAAGGGTCGCTATCATCTACTGTGATGGCGTTATTACCGATAATTCTTGCCCAGCCTTTGATACTCGGCATAATCGCTCTGTGTTCACCGACCGTGGTTTCAGCTTCTATGCGGCCAACAAACTGGCTACCGATAATGCTTTCATGGGTATATTCATTGCCAACACTGAGTAAGCCTTTGGTAAATAGTTGTGCAAGACGTGCGCTGGTGCCTGTGCCACAAGGAGAGCGGTCAATAGCTTTGTCGCCATAGAAAACCGCGTTGGCACCATCTGAACCATCACTGATGGTGTCTCCCGTCCAAAGCACATGGCTGACGCCGTTGACGGTTGGGTCATCTGGATGGATACAAGTGAGTTGCTCTTGGGCCACTTCTCTAACAATAGGGCTCCACTTTAGGATATCTCCCGCACTCCAGTGGCGAAGACCGGGGAAATTTTCCTGCGGGTCAACAATGACGTAGTAGTTGCCACCATAAGAGACATCGACCTTAAGTTTACCGAGCCCTGGAATGTCTAGGATTTTGTCTCTATGGGCGAGGTAAGCGGCTACGTTATAAATTTTCACCCAGTCGACTTTTTGACCTGTTTGTTGATAATCGATGGTGATTTGCCCAGCTGGGACATCGATAATCAATCGACCTGGCGTTTTGGCAGTTAACAGGCCGGATTCAATGGCAGCAGTGATTGTGCCTATGGTGCCGTGGCCACACATAGGTAAACAGCCACTGGTTTCGATAAAGAGAATGGATGCATCGGCGTTGTCAGAGCAAGGAGGGTAAAGAAAGGCGCCGGACATCATATCGTGGCCGCGAGGTTCAAACATTAAGGCTTTACGGATCCAGTCATACTCACGAAGGAAATGTTGGCGTTTATCGCTCATGGTATCGCCAAGCAGGTGAGGGTGGCCGCTGGTAACTAATCTAACCGGGTTGCCACAGGTATGGGCATCAACACAAAAAAAAGTGCCTTTCAGCATGTAAAACACTCCATTGTTATCGTTATTGTTATCGCTATTGTTGTTAGAGTGAGCTAAGCCAGCCGCTTAATCTGCATTAAACGGCTGGCTTATTGGCGATCAGACTTTTTATTAGTCGATGTTGTACTTGTCTAGATTGATGCGAGTCTCTAACGCATGAGCAATTACCTGCTCAACGTATGCACGCTCTTCGCCAATCAGTGTAAGACGCGGTAGACGAACATTTTCACTACCACGACCCACAATCTGCTCTGCAAACTTGATGCACTGAACAAGTGTTGGGATAGTGTCTAAACGCAGTAGCGGCATGAACCAACGGTAGATTTCACGTGCTTCTTCAATACGACCAGCGCGAGCTAGCTTATAAAGCGTCACTGATTCACGTGGGAATACGTTAGTTAGACCAGAGATCCAGCCTGTTGCGCCAAGGAAAAGACTTTCAAGTGCGATATCGTCAACACCACATAGGATGTTGAAACGATCACCGAAACGAGTCTGTAGTTCTGTTAGGCGGCGGGTATCGGTAGTCGATTCTTTGATAGCAACGATGTTTTCTTCTTCAGCAAGAATCGCGGTCATCTCTAGGTTGATATCTACGCCGTAACCGACAGGGTTGTTGTAGATCATGATCGGCAACTTAGTTGAGCGCGCTACCGTTTGATAATGGGTTACCACTTCACGGTCGGTGCCACGGTATACCATAGCCGGAAGAAGCATTAGCCCATCAACGCCAAGCTTCTCTACATCTTGAGCGTACAAAGATGCCGCTTCTGCGGTGTTTTCTGTACAACCAGATAGTACAAGAATACGGCCATTTACTGTTTCAACGGTATGCTTGATGAACTCACGCTTTTCTTCAGGGCTTAGAGAGGCGTTCTCACCGATCGTGCCTAAAGCAATAATTCCGTCAATACCATCTCTGATCAGATCTTCCAACATACGAGCATTTGACTCATAGTTGATTGAACCATCTTCATTAAATTGCGTTGAGATTGCTGGAAAAACACCTTGCCAATTTACTTTCATATTAAGCCTCTATTACTGCTGTGTAGCGTTTGGAGTTATATGTGGGTTGGTATATTGTATACGCATGTTTTCAAAATGAAACCCTTTTGTATTGGGAATGTATATGAAATTCTGCTACCAAAACCACAAGAATTATTGTATACAATATCCAAATATTAACGATGGAGCAATAAAAATATGCAGTCGGTCACAATAAGCCCTGAATTATCGAGCAGTTTCAAAGATTTTGTCACCATTGATGCTCACACAGAAGGGGAGCCGTTAAGGATTATAATTTCAGGTTATCCAGAGATTAAGGGCAAGACTATTTTAGAGAAGCGACAATATGTGCAACAAAATTTGGATGCTTATCGTAAGTTATTGATGCATGAGCCTAGAGGGCATGCGGATATGTATGGCGCATTGATTACAGAGCCTGTGACTCCTGATGCCGATTTTGGGGTGCTATTTTTACATAACGAAGGCTATAGCAGCATGTGTGGTCATGGGATCTTGGCGTTAGTTAAGGTGATGTGCCAAACAGGGGCTATCGAGTTAGGGCAAGAGCCACGCATTATTAAAATCGATGCACCAGCCGGTTTGATTACCGCCAAGGCCTACCGTGATCCGCAGGATAAAATTCATGCTAGCTTTAAGAATGTAGACTCTTGGGCCGATGATCTCGATTGCAGTGTTAATGTCGATGGTTTTGGTCTGGTTAACTATGATATCGGTTTTGGCGGGGCCTATTACGCCTATGTCGATGCCGATGCACATGGCATTAGTTGTGGGCAAGATAATGTGGCACAGCTGATTGATATCGGCCGCAGAATTAAACATGCGGTCATGGCTGTTCATCCATTAGCGCACCCATTAGAAGAAGATTTAAGCTTTCTTTATGGCACTATCTTTACCTCTAAAAAGGTAACTAATCCCGAGGCTCACTCACGTCATGTGTGTATTTTTGCTGATGGTGAAGTGGACCGTTCGCCAACCGGAACAGGCGTTGCAGGTAGAGTGGCTCTTTTACATGCCAAGGGTGAGGTCGAACTAAATACGCCGCTGATGATAGAAAGTATTGTCGATGGCAGAATGATTGTTAGCGCCTCGGCGGTGTCTGAGTTTCATGGTAAGCAGGCGGTGATCCCAGAGGTTTCGGGTCGCTCTTATATTACTGGTAAGCATCAGTTCTTTATCGACTCCGATGATGTGTTTCAAAACGGTTTTATGTTGCGTTAATTGTGTCAGTAAAATGAGTGGAGAAAGATTATGAGCAATAAGTTGCACCCTGACACATTGACCATTGTTGGCGCAGGTATTGTGGGATTAGCTGCGGCAATTGAGCTGCAGCGAGCGGGGTTTAATGTCACAGTTGTAGATAAAGAGGGCGCGGGCACGGGAGCTTCAAAGGGTAACGCGGGTCACTTTGCCACCGAGCAGGTATTTCCTTTAGCGGATCCTGCCATGTTACCTAAGCTGCCAGGCATGCTACTGGATCCGCTTGGGCCGTTTCGTATTCAACCTAAGTACTTTTTTAAAGCGCTACCTTGGTTTTTGCGTTTCCTACACAATATGTTGCCTTCACGTAGAAGTCAGAATAGTCGAGCGATTAAGGCGCTTAATCAAGACTCTATCGCAGCGATGAAATCCCTTGCTGAGTTTTGTGGCTGTGAAGAGCTACTCATCTTGAATGGAAGTTTGTTGGTGTTTGAAGGTACATCGCAGCAGGAAGTACACAAAGAGTTTCGTGCTTATGCCGAAGCGGGGGTTGAAGTTCAGTTATTGAATGGTGATGAAGTCAGGGCGTTAGAACCTTCGTTGAGTTCAAATATCACCAATGCTTTGTACTTTACCCATGTGGGCCATACAGAAGATCCCTATCGTTTATGTTTGGCGCTAGAAGCGAAATTTAAACAGATGGGAGGAGAGGTGGTTACCGAAGAGTTAGTGAAGATAAAGAGCTCTAATACAGATTCGAGTATTACGCTGGAAACAAACTCAGGTAGCCATACCACCGAACGGTTGATTATTGCCTCCGGTGCCTGGTCTAAACCTTTTGCTAAGCAGCTAGGCTATTCGGTGCCTCTGGAAACAGAGCGGGGCTATCATTTGATGATGCCGCAGCGCAGCCGCTTGTCTCGTCCGGTTGCCTCTTATAATCGTAAGTTCATCATTACCCCTATGCAGGGTGGCACAAGGTTAGCAGGCACGGTCGAATTTGGTGGTCTGAAGGCACCTTTAGTTGAGGCAAGGGCAAATTGCCTGTTTCCTCATGCAAAGGCACTTCTGCCGGAGCTATTTGCTGATGCATCCGTTGAGGATGGTGAGCGTTGGATGGGCTTTAGGCCATCGATGCCTGATAGCCTGCCAGTGTTGGGGCGTAGCCAGAAGCAGTCGAATGTATTTTTCTCTTTCGGTCATCAGCATCTGGGGCTCACCTGGTCGGCGATTACCGCTAAGTTACTCACTCAAGAGGTATTAGGTAAACAGGCTGATATTGACTTAAGCCCCTATCGAATCGATAGGTTTAGTTAGAGTTAGCCTAGCATCGAGCATATGGAAGTTGATTATCATTGAGAGCACAGTGCTCATCTCTTTCTTACTCTATATCGCTTCATATTGGCACGTGGGCTTGCATTTGCTGGTTACGGTTAATTTGTATAAGGCTGTAAAAACTGTCCAAGTATAAGTAAAAAGCCATCGACTTAGCTCGATGGTTTTTTACTTGGTGGGCGTTTAAATAGACTGTCTACTCTTGTAAATGACGGCTTGTTAATGTTCATTACTCTCTCGTTTTTGTACTAATTTGGCCACTTTCTTGGCCGACAGCACAGCGCCCTCGTGTAGACCGTCATAGAGATAGGCACCGACATGGTAGGTGTGGTTGTTGCCATTGTTATCGATAATATTACGGCGATATTGAAAAGCATCAACGCTATAGAGCGGGGTGTGGTGCTCAAATGTTTGCAGGATATTTTGTTCTGCAATCAAATTATCAATGTTATAGGCCAAGCTGTATTGCGGTTTTTTCGGTAGATTACAGATCCGAGTTAAGCTCGCGTTGTAGCCCCATCCTGCTTGGGTTTGAAAAAAATCAAACTCCGATGGCTGGCTTATTTCGAAGCGAGGGTAAATCAGCGGGTCTCGATGCAGTACTGTTTTGGCTATATTCGCTTTCCAAGGGGAGAAGAACTTCACTTCTGAAGCTGTTGGTTCGGATATTAAGCGTAATACTTGATCTGGTGGAACGGCTAAAATGAGTTTGTCGAAATGCTCACTGCTGCCATCGGCAAATTGCAGCGTGACGCCACTATCGGAGCGGAGCACTGTTTCTATCTCCGCATTAAGGATGACCTTGCCGTTTAAAAGGCGCTCTATTTTCTCGATATAGCTGTAGACCCCGCCATCTATTCGTTTCCAGTTGGCCCAAAAATAGCGACGAAAAATATTAAACGCTAACTCTGCAGGAACCTTAGTGATGGCTTTGTAGGGAATAGAGAAACAATACATAGTAAAGAGTTTTAACCATGTGTTCTTCACCTGATGTTTACTGACGTAGTCCGCAAAAGGCCTGTCTCTAAGAGAAGATGAGGGTTTGAAATATATCTGCAGCAATAACCAGTTCGCAGAGAGATAAACATAAGCGAGTTTGAAAAACTCAAGGATAAAGGCTAAGCCTTTTATATTACCCGTTATCACTGAGGGGGAAAGAAAGCGTTTCTTATTACGTTTAAAGAGCGCTGAACCAACCTCGAGAGGCTCGAGATTAACATTGAGTTCATCCATCAAGGAAATGAAGTGCTTAAAGTTACTGGAAAACTCTACGACACCGCCCTCCAGAGTGATATTTTGTGGCACATTAGGGACTTTTATGTTTTTGTTTACCGTGCGTATGTGTCCGCCTAGCGTGGCTTTTTTCTCAAATACGTTCACAGTATGACCCTGTTTACTCAGGTAGTAGGCGGTTACCATGCCGCTAGCGCCACCTCCAATGATCGCAAACTTCATTCCGTCCTCCCTATGACCTATTTGTAATGCTAGTTAACCTAGAGGATACGCTCACCACTCAGATGTTGATACAACTTGGCTCCGGTCCAAAATGTGCCAGCAAATCCAGCATATCCTGAGGAGGCGTTACAGAAGTAGAACCCTTTCAGTGAACTGTTATGGTTTAATCGCCAGAGGTTGAAATTGTTTGGCGTCATTGCCGAGCCGTATGAGTTACCCTTAGGACACCAGCAGAAATCTTCATTCGTTGTCGGGCTACCCGTGTTTTTATAGGATAAGTACTCTCTAAAGTTTGGCACGTAATGCTCTTCAACCGTACTGACTATGGCATCGAATATCGCTCGTTTTTTCTGCCTATAGGCTCTTGGGTCGCGCGCCTTTAAATCTTTAAAATATTGGTAATCGGCAACGGTGACGAACTCGATAATCTGCTGGCCATCGGGTCTATCCGATCTGTCTTGCGTTAAAAAGTCTGGAGTGGACATGGCGAAACTGGGAGCCGAATAATCATGATTACGATACATGGCATCAAAGGCTTGATTGAGATCTAAGTGACTGCTGTGAAAAGTGTTCCACTTACCAAAGCCATAGTCAGCTAAGTTAATATCTTTAACCGAACAGTAAGCCATGAAGTTAGAAGCCGAATAGTCATAGTTAAGCTGACTTCTTAGCTTTAAAGAGAACTTTTCAATGCCGATAAGATGGGCGGCTTTTTTAGGATCCATATTACAGATGGTGCACTTTGCCGAGTAACGCACAGTTTCATTAGTTTTAAGATCGGTGGCTTCAACAGCTACAACGCGATTATCTTCCAGAATAAATTTGTCTACTTGTGTCTGATAGAAGATCTTACCGCCATTATCTTCAATAGTATCGACTAATGAGTCGATCACATGTTCAAAATGATGAGTCGGATAATAGGCTCCTCTCTGATACCCAGTAAAAAGCAGCACCCAAGCGCAAAATGACAGCTGATTTGGTGGAAGCAGAAAATCGGGCCACTGAAGTGCGAGCAGAGTTTGCGCCTCCAGTGGCAGCTTATGTTTGTCAAACATCTGCTGCAGAGTAAATCTGATGTTCCTGTATGCAGTTGCGGCTTTTTCTAGATTTTTGAAGATATTTTTAAAGCGTTCGTCACCAGATAACACAGTTAACCCATCGGCCGTTCGTCTGACTTCATCAAAAAATGCACGGCATTGCTTGGTATGCTTAGGAAACAGGGACTCTAGGCGGGTAAGCAGTAATTCTGAATCATAGGGAATATCGAGTTGATACCCAGGCATGCGCATATGATCGAAACCTTGTGGGTCGAATGACTCGAATGTTACCTTCTGATCGAGTTGTAGCTTCTTGAGAACTTGGTTAACCGTTTCTCCTTCGCCACAGTTCCATACATAGTGAAGTTGGGCATTAAATTTGTAATGCTTGCCTATGGGAAAAGTGTGCCCGAAGCCACCAGGATATTGATGTGCTTCTAGGAGCACCACTTTACGACCCGATTTTGCACTCAGAGCGGCGAACACTAATGCGGATATACCACTACCGACAATTAAGTAGTCTGTATCCATTATCGACTCCATCTGGCTGGTGGGGCAGGGTTCGCTGTTTTCAGCTGTGTGGGGCATCACCCTAGTACCTATGATTGTAGTTTGCGTGATGATAGCCAGCAAATAGGATCCCGATTTTAGGGACGGCACTTGGCTGCACCTAGGCCGAGGTCGTGGGTAGGTTGTTCGCTAACTGAAATGTGGGTGACGCGATAGGCTAGAGATAGATTGACGTCACCTTAGTTTGTTTACTCTACAATGGTTATAGACTCTGGAGTATAAGGATTATCATGGACAAACTTACAATGGATAACGCTCAAGAAGTGCTTCTTCAAATAACAAAGATAGTCGAAACTGAATGCAGTCAGGATGCCAGCGCATTATTAGATGAAGGTTTTGTTTTACTCGCGGTGAATACAAATGTGTTTGAAGATAGTGAAAATCGTTTTGTTTATGCCTTAGGCTTTCCCAAACCATTAGGCCAACTCAGCGATTGGGCTAAGTCGAACTTTTAGTCACTATCTTTAGCAGAGTTCAAAGCGGTAAGAACATTGCACTTAAGAGCATGGCAGTAGAGTTATAGCACAGAGCCATTGACTGGGTGTCTTTGTTGGGAGTGCGAGACTGAAGTTGTTTTTCATGGTGCTCCACAGCATTCGCTTGTTTTAATTTTGCTTAAATGGGTCTTATTTTAGGTGAAAAAGTAGCTAAAGATTTGCACTCCAAGTAGGAAAAGACACAGCAGTGCACCAGTAATCGGCCAGCCTTTGCGGCTATTCTCCTTATTTTTGACCATTTGGCGCTGGACACGCCAAAGTGACAGGTTAACTAAAGCAAAAATGATCAGAATAATAAAGCTGGTGGTTTTGGCCAGAGTGACAATAGGCAGCCAGAGTGCGAAAAAGCAAACAATTGCGGTGATGATAATGGTAGCGATGATCGGCGTATGTGTCTTGCTGTTTACTTTGGCGAAAAAAGCAGGAGCTCGCTCTTGATGAGCCATGCCATAGAGTACTCTGGCTGCCATGATGATCTGCACTAATATGCCGTTTAGAATGGCAAATAGACTGATGACACTGATTAGGGTTCCAGCCAGGGGATGATGGCGGACCAGAATATCTTTAAGTGGGGCATCTGAGGCCGCTAGCTGCTCTAAGGGAAGAGAGAAGACTGCGACTAACGCCACAATCACATAGAGTAAGCTGGCGCTAATAAATGCCAGTATTATTCCCCTTGGCATGGTTTTGCTTGGGGACTTAACCTCTTCAACAATATTGACCATATCTTCAAAGCCGATAAAGGCATAAAAGGCGAGAAATGCACCGCTGAGCACACCTCCTAATAAGAGTGTACTTTCAGGTATAAAAGCTTGCTGTAGATCTAAGGTGGCGGGGAGCGCGCTGCCTGCAATAGTTATGACCAGTAACAGACCGAAGACTTCGATGACGGTTATCAAGGCCGCGAACCAGAGGGACTCGGCAATGCCCCATATCGCGATAAGTCCGAGTAATACAAGCATTACAGATATGCTGAAGTGGCGTGGGAGTTCGACAAAATGGTTTAAATAGCCCACAAAGCCATTTATGAGCGTTGCAGATGACACTATGCCAGTAAACACCACAAGATAACCGACAATGATGCCAAAATAACGGCGATGGAACCCCTGCTCAACATAGCAAGCCTCACCAGCGCTTTGAGGAAAGCGAGAGACCAGCTCACAGTAACTCAATGCCGTTACATAAGCGATAATTGCGGCAACGATAAACGAGAGCGGTGCGAGCATACCTGCATAGGCCGCCACTTTCCCGACTAAAACGTAGATCCCCGCGCCTAGCATGGTACCCAACCCATAAAGGGTCAGTAGAGGCAGACCGATCTTACGTGCCAAGGGGGTAGCTTTGGCTGAAGGGGAACGGGATGTTCTGGTAACCGATTTATAAGTTTGCATGGGAACGGGTATTCACTGATCCATAAGTACTGCTTTTAGTGTAGTACATTGAGGCAGTGGTTTTACTCGCTATGGGGCTAACAGTGAGCGTGGCTCGAGTAGCGACATAAGAGATAGGTGCAATCCAAGAGAGCTACACCTATCTTAATTTGTGTGAAGACGATATTAGGCTCCCATACAGTCTTCAATTTCCTCTATTGTTCTGGGCACATCGATAGACAGATTCTCATAGCCTGTTGCAGTGACCAAAATATCGTCTTCGATACGGATCCCCATGCCACGATAGGCTTCGGATACATCGAGTGCATCTTTCGGGAAATAAATCCCCGGCTCAATAGTAAATACCATGCCCGCTTCGAGTGTGCGCCAGTTACCGTCCTGATCATGGTATGGTCCAACATCATGGACATCCATACCTAGCCAATGGCCAGTCTTATGAACGGTAAAGCGTTTATAGCTTTCAGTTGCCATAATCTCCTCAATGCTGCCGCTTAACAATCCAAGCTCCTTAAGCCCCTCTGCCATCACCTGCATGCAGGTTTCATAAAGGCTATTCCAAGTCGCCCCTGGTTTCACCTTGGCGATGGCCTGATCTAGCGCATCTAGCACTAATTGGTAGATCGCTTTTTGTTCCTTTGAAAAGGTGCCATTTACCGGGTAACTGCGAGTAATATCCGCAGCGTAATGTTCAAATTCACCACCGGCATCGATAAGGAGCATCTGTCCATCAGCTAATTCACAGCAGTTCTCTTCATAATGCAGGCAGCAAGCGTTATTACCGCCAGCGACGATGCTGGGGTAGGCAACATCATTGCAGCCAAACTTTGCAATAGTGAAATCAAATAATGAAGAGAGCTCTCGTTCATTAACGCCAGGTTTGCACGCTTGCATCACCGCTTTATGGCCTGCGGTTGACGCCGCCACGGCAGCGCGAACTTTTTTGACCTCATCAACGGATTTTACGACACGCATCCCATGCAGTACTTCGGCTAAAGGCTTAATCGAGGTGAACTGCTTAGGAGTGTCAAAAGAGCAATGATGTCGTTGATGGTTAGCCCAGCCAACAAGCTGTGATGAGAAGCGGCCCAACTCATCACCCACATAAAGTGTGTTAATACCTTGCAGCAGAGGTAATAGAGTGTCTTCGAATTCAGCCGGTGTATAAGCCTTATTGGCACCGTGTTTCTCAACGGCACCTTCAATGCCCGCACGTGCGCCAAAGCTGACCTCTTGAGCGGGATCTTTTGGCCGACAAAATAGGATGTACTGGTTTACATCTGCTTTAATCAGTAATGCGATGGCATCGGGCTCATCGAATCCGGTTAAATAGAGAAAGTCATTATCTTGTCTAAAATGGTATTTGATATTTTTACTACGTACTTTCTGTTGGTAGCCAGAAATGATGACTAAACTGTTATTTGGTAACAGAGCTAGTAGCTCATCGCGTCTTTGTTGGTAGAGAGCAGACATCTTGTTATTCCTACTACCGCTGTTTTTAGCGGTTAATATTTTTAAAATAATAAATGTATATTTTATCCATTACACGATATTCGTTGCTTTATAGCAAGTTCACGGTGCAATTTCTTGTAATGAGTGAAATAATAATAGCTATTGCATATTAGAGAGAATGTATTGTGAATCGAGCGGTATTTTTAGACAGAGATGGCGTTATCAATCTAGACCATGGTTATGTACATCAGGTTGACGATTTTGAATATATAGACGGTGTATTTGATGCATGTGCGGCCCTCAAAGAGATGGGCTATCTACTTGCCGTTGTCACTAACCAGTCTGGCATTGCTCGAGGAATGTATAGCGAAGATCAGTTTCATTCATTAACGGAATGGATGGATTGGAACTTTGTAGATAAAGGTGTTGAGTTGGATGGTATCTATTATTGTCCGCATCATGCAGAAAAGGGCATTGGCGAATATAAGATCGATTGTGACTGCCGTAAACCAAAACCGGGCATGCTTAACTCGGCGGCTCAGTTCTTAAAAATTGATCTATCTCAGTCAGTCATGGTGGGTGATAAGCGTGATGATATGTTAGCGGCAGAGGCGGCGGGCGTACCGACACGCATTCTGGTTAGAACCGGTAAATCAGTTACCGATGATGCAATTGCTGCAGCAACAGTCGTATTAGATTCGATTGCGGATGTGCCAGCCTATCTTGCGAGTCAAGCCTAGCCGAGTAAGAAAGTTTAGACTACCCCTTACTTATACTGTGAACTATCTAGTTAAGATGAGCTTGTACATACTACTGGTACTTATGTATGTGTAATCAGTAAATTGAATATAAATGCCCCTCATAGTAGGGGCATTTTTGTTTTTAGCTTCTGTCTAAATGCTTTAGTTATTCACTTCCACCTCTAAAAGTCGGATTTTGGAGCGGCTTGCATTAAAGAATAGCTACGAGACGAACTGCTCCTTTAATCAAATCTGCCCATTAAATCGGCTGGCGTGCCGTTTAAAACAGCGTTTCGCGCAAATGATGTTCATTTGATTCGGATGTTCTAATTTTATTAAGAAAGCCACTTGCGCTTTCATCTCACATCCCTATAATGCGCATCCACTGACACGGCATAGCAGGCCAATGGCTCTTAGCAAAAGCTAGGTAGCAAAGGACTTGCAGCGCAAATCAGTCACTCCTTTCTCTTTATGAAAAAGAATAGAGTGAGGTTAAAAAATCGAAAGAGATTTGAACCTGGTGGCAATCGCTTTAAGAGCTTTATTAGATGCTTGTTAACACGAGAGTGGTAAATAATCATCGTTTGAATGAATTCTTAAAATAAACGCTTGACGCCAATAACTGGATGTGTAGAATACACACCCCAAGCCAAACGACCTAAGCGTCTAAGGCGAAGTCTGAAAGACGACTTCACGCTCTTTAACAATATGACAAGCAAATCTGTGTGGACACTCACAGAGATTAAGTTATTCGAAACTGTCTTCTAACGAAGCAGTCAAAAATTTACTTAATGAATGAGTGTTCATAGCAATATGTAATACAGAATTCGTTGAGCCGCTGACCCTTTCGAGGTGAAGCAAAAAAACTTTAATTGAAGAGTTTGATCATGGCTCAGATTGAACGCTGGCGGCAGGCCTAACACATGCAAGTCGAGCGGTAACACAAGGGAGCTTGCTCCTGAGGTGACGAGCGGCGGACGGGTGA
>NZ_JAESVD010000003.1 GCF_016765635.1 Shewanella schlegeliana | reverse complement strand
AGGCTTAACCATACAACCCTGATGGGTTTTGTATGAGAGACTAATGTTTCTAAGACAAAATTAGAATGAAGCACTTAATGTAGTGTGGACTCAAAACTTAATTTCAATTACTTGCCAAGGCGAGTAACAGCTTTCTAAATTTACCAAATTTGTCTGGAAACCATAGAGCTGTGGTCCCACCTGAATCCATTCCGAACTCAGAAGTGAAACACAGTATCGCCGATGGTAGTGTGGGGTCTCCCCATGTGAGAGTAGGTCATTTCCAGGCGCTAATTTTACTCGTATAGAGTAGTGTTAAATCGCAGACAAAGCGTAAGTCGATTTAATATAAAGATATTTGCTGATATGGCTCAGTCGGTAGAGCGCATCCTTGGTAAGGATGAGGTCCCCAGTTCGATTCTGGGTATCAGCACCATGATTTAAAAGAATTTGTCTGGAAACCATAGAGCTGTGGTCCCACCTGAATCCATTCCGAACTCAGAAGTGAAACACAGTATCGCCGATGGTAGTGTGGGGTCTCCCCATGTGAGAGTAGGTCATTTCCAGGCGCTAAATACAAGAAAGCCCGCTACGATGTAGCGGGCTTTTTTACGTTTGGAATTTGTCATTTCCAGACTCACTCAAAATTTAACAGTGAAGAAGCCACCCCTCTTTATGTGATAAGAGTAGGTGGCTTTTTTGTACAGGAAGTACTTATCCTTGAATGCCATGGATGGCGTAGGAGAGGATTTGTACAGGAAGTACTTATTCTTGAATGGCATGGATGGCGTAGGAGAGGATTTGTACAGGAAGTACTTATCCTTGAATGCCATGGATGGCATAGGAGAGGATTTGCGTTTGGGCGTTTGTAAAATCTTTAACGCAACTGCTTCTTGGCTATTTCAATAAAAGCTGTCGGCATCTGTTTATGACAATAATCTCTCCCATATCCATCGTTAAAAAAGACTTACCACACCTTTGAGAGAGCATCTAAGAGGCTAGGCACTCATGGGGAGTAGGGCTTTGTTCGATGATGAGTACAGGTTGAGGGTTGTTGTGGTTGAAGAGTATGGCTAGAAGCGCTGCTATCTTCGTATAAGCACTAATTGCTATAGATAGGTGTAAAGGCTTGCTAGCAGGAATAAAAAGGCCAGAGCATTGCTCTGGCCTATTAGGTAATATGGTTTTTAATTAGAAGTGTTTACTTGTCTTCTTTCAACCACTGAGCTGCACGTTTAGCAAAGTAAGTTAGGATGCCGTCTGCGCCAGCACGCTTAAAGCAAAGTAATGATTCCATTACGATAGCCTTTTCTGCTAACCAACCGTTTTGAATTGCAGCCATATGCATAGCGTATTCACCACTGACCTGATAAGCAAAGGTTGGAACCGCCAGCTCTGTCTTAACACGGTGTACGATATCAAGGTATGGCATGCCTGGTTTAACCATAACCATATCAGCGCCTTCTTGAATATCTAAAGCCACCTCATGTAGTGCTTCATCGCTGTTAGCTGGATCCATCTGGTAGCTATGCTTATTACCACCTTTCAGGTTGCCTGCTGAGCCTACTGCGTCACGGAAAGGACCATAGTAGTTAGAAGAATATTTAGCTGAATATGCCATGATTTGAGTATTCACGTGGCCAGCTTCTTCAAGTGCCTTACGAATAGCACCAATACGACCATCCATCATATCTGAAGGAGCAACAATA
The DNA here is from genome assembly GCF_016765635.1 of Shewanella schlegeliana. GTDB lineage: Bacteria > Pseudomonadota > Gammaproteobacteria > Enterobacterales > Shewanellaceae > Shewanella > Shewanella schlegeliana. The sequence continues at coordinate 540,473 of NZ_JAESVD010000003.1, read as the reverse complement.
TCAGCACCTGCTTCAGCATGCGATAATGCCTGCTTCACTAGAATTTCAGTGGTGATGTCATTCATGATGTAGCCAGTTTCATCGATGATACCGTCTTGACCATGTGTAGTGAACGGATCTAGTGCAACGTCTGTCATCACACCTAGCTGAGGAAATGCTTCCTTCAATGCGCGTACGGCACGTTGGGCTAACGCATCGGCATTGTAGGCTTCTTCAGCCATTAACGTTTTTTTCTCAGCTGGAGTTACTGGGAATAATGCGATCAGCGGGATGCCTAGTTCTACAAGCTCTTCAGCTTCTTTAAGTAGTAGATCAATTGAAAGGCGCTCTACGCCGGGCATAGACGCTACTTGCTCTGTGCGGTTGTTACCTTCTAAGACAAACATAGGATAGATCAAGTCATTGACTGTTAGCTGATTCTCAGCCATTAGACGACGACTAAATTCATGTTTACGCATGCGGCGCATTCTACGTTGTGGGTAGGCACTAGTAATAATATTCACATTTGGCTCCAGACGATGGTGATATTAATCTTGATCAGGGCTGTATAATTTGACTTGATTACGCCCGTCATTCTTTGCTTGATAAAGTGCTTTATCTGCTTGTTCTAATAATAAAGTTGTGTGTTCTTCAGAGGTGACAATTTCACTGATCACCCCAATACTAACTGTCAGGCGGATCCTGTTCCCGCCCCAACTAATAGGTAGTTTGCTGATAACTTTTCTTATCGTCTCAGCGACTTGCTGCGCACCTATCTTATCAGTGTTGGGTAATATAATAGCAAACTCCTCCCCCCCAAAACGTGACACTAGATCGGTTGGTCGCTTTAAAATTTGTTTTAATTCGTCGGCGATAGCACGTAGTGCTTGGTCACCAGCGAGGTGTCCATAGGAATCATTAATGAGTTTAAAGCGATCGATATCAAGCATTAAAATAGACAGGGGGGTCTGTTGTCGTCGGCTAATTCGCCCCTCGGCTCGAATCCGTTTATCGAATGATGCGCGATTTTTAACGCCAGTAAGGCTATCGATTCTTGTCTGTTCGGTGAGCTTTTGATTTGCTTCATTAAGTTCCCTTAGGGCGATCTCCAACTCTAAGGTTCTTTCTTGAACCATTTTCGCTAGCTTCTCGCTACTCCTGGCCTCAATGTGAAGTGCCTCTTCTTTGACCTCTTTAGCCTTCTTGGCCTGAAGCAGTGCATCTTGTTGTATCTGTAACTTCGCTAGACGTTCATCGTTGTAGCGAATTGCCAGTAGGGCAGCCATAAAAATGACTTCGATGCTTAGCCCTACCATAAAGGGAGTTTTAGCTTGCAGATCCCAGTGAAGTAAACCTAGATAGATAGCGCCAGACAACAATGCACCTAACATCATACCAGCCCATCCAATGGCAAAAAGCTTGGCTAATTTATTGCCTTTGAAAGCTTGGGCTAGTGACATGTACATTAACATTATGCTGGATAACATTACGGCATAAACATTGAGGTTTAATGCAGTTGAGTAGTCGAGTGGCAGTCCAATGAGAAGCAGCAATACAGACATGGCGGCACTGACTCGGCAGAGCCTTAGCATGGCTTGATTGTGATATTTAAGGCGCATGACCTTTTCAGAAAACAAAAAGGCAAACATCATCGAAAGGCTTAGCAGTGCAGGCAAAGCAAACTCTTGCATGCGTGGCCACTCTGGCCAGATAAACCTAAATGCGAGCCCATGTAGGCTAGCTACAAAAAGTGTAATGGATAGGACGTAGCCCGCATAATAGCTATAGCTTAATGAGTGTGATATTACCGCAATTAATAAGCTAAAGATCCCTATAGCCATTAATACACCAATTTGAAAGCCATACAAAATGGAGTGTCGCTCTGCATCTTGGTAGTAAGCATCGCTACTCCACAAGGTTATCGGTAAATTGGATGTTCCAGAAGTCTCAACTCGTAAGTAGAAGTGATGCGTATCTTGTTGCTTACTGTTAAATGAGTACAGCAATTGGGTACTTAAAATTGGTCTTTTGCTAAAAGGAAAACTATCGCCAACCTGAAATTGGTTAAGCAGTGTTGAGCCGTTAAAGTGATAGAACTCAATATAATCGAGATGTGGATTGTCGAATGATAAGATCAGCTCCCTTGGAACACTCGCTTTATGAGCTAACGAAAACCTAACCCAGTAGTCACTTTTAGCAATGCCTCTCATCGCTTTCGGGTTATACTCTTGCCATTTCTGAGGCGACACTGCCTCGACCTGCTCTAGGCTGGAAGCATCATCGAACTGAGTAATGTATAGCTTTGACGTGAGTGGAATTTCATCCGCTGTATGCTCTTCAATAAAGAGGGGGTCTTGAGCCGCACTATAGGCAGTAAAGAACAGCAGTACTAAAATTAGCAGTTGGTACAGAATCCGCATTAACACTCTAAACCAAAAAACGTACGGCTATTTTTATAGGTTACAGCTGAAAAATCATCGATGTTCTGTTGTCTAAGATCGGCAATATATTGAGCGATATAAGGCAGATATTTAGGCTCATTTTTACTGGACTTGGGCTTTGGACGCATACTTCTGGGTAAGAGGTAAGGGCTGTCAGTTTCAATTAGCAGGCGATCATCAGGAATATAGGGAACTATTGAGGCGAGTTCTTGCCCTCTGCGTTCATCGCAGACCCAGCCCGTGATCCCAAGATAAATGTCTTGCTCTATGTAAGCTTCTAGTGATTGTCTATTCCCTGTAAAGCAATGCAATAGAGCCGCAGGCAGCTCTGAACGGTACTCTTTTAAGATTGCTAGAAAGTCCTCATGTGCATCACGCTCATGCATAAGAACCGGCATCTTTAGCTCACAGGCTAGATCAAGTTGTTCTGCGAAGGCCTTGCGTTGCATCTCTCGAGGGGAGAAGTCTCGATTGTAATCTAAACCGCATTCACCTATGGCCAGGACGCAAAAAGATTGGGTTAAGCTGCGTATCCGAGCTGCACTATCTGTTTGCCATTCACTTGCATGATGAGGATGAACGCCTGCGGTACAATAAAGCTGGTGAGGAAATTGCTCACACAGGCTAATCGCTTGCTGACTCTCTTCTAGGTGACTACCAATAACGACCATTGAAGTGACCGACTGCGCAGCAGCATCTTCAATGACACGGTGAATATCTTTTTCGAGCGAGCTACCAATCAAGTTGACGGCTATATCCATATACTTGGGCATTACTTTAAACGCTTTACTCTAATGGTTGTGTTGCGATCATCTATACCTAGCATGAAGGAGCCAAGTGCGGCTTTTTCAATATAGACGCTTTGCCCTGCCTTTAATCTATATGAGCGACTGTCAGTTTGCTTCCAGACTTGACCATTACTAAATTGGATTTTTAGTGCACCGTAGGGATCTTTAGAAACCTTGCTCACGTCTAAGTAGATCTTACTGAGCTCCTCGTCTTGGCTCTTTTTAACTTTACCAAATTCATCTTGAGGCTTGCTCGTTGTAGAGACTACCGCAGTGCTAGAAGCGGCAACGGCAACAGTTTCAGCCTTAGGGAGCGATTTTGTGGCTGTGCTATGAGACTGACTGGCTTTAGATAGAGCGTCATAACAAATTAAGCGTTCGAGCTTATCTTCTATAGCAGAGCATTTGGCTAACTGGGTTTCGATGGATGCATATGCAGTATTTGTGAGCATTAAAGATGCTGTTGTGAGTAGTAATAGCTGTGCTTTCATCAAAAATAACTTCCTTTTATCCCAATAGATAGACTCACACTGATTTTACATTTTATTCGGATAATTGAAACACAAATGTGATGGGATAGAAGAGGGGGCTGAAAACAAAAAAGGTATTATCTACGTCGTTTATCACGAGATAATACCTTTTAGAAACACGCTTATTTAGTCAGTGTACTAAGACTCAGATTTTTCCTGCTCACTTTCATCTTCATCTTCATCTGGTTTGCTGTAAAAACGTGCCGCAAGTAAGCCACCTTCAAACAGGATCAGCATTGGAATCGCTAACATAGTTTGAGAGATGATGTCTGGCGGGGTCAGTAGCATACCGATGACAAATGCACCAACCACGATATATGGTCGTTTTTCTTTTAGCTCTGCAGGTGTGGTTACACCAGCCCAACATAACAGAATAACTGCCACAGGGATCTCAAAAGCTAAACCAAATGCAAAGAACAGTTTTAGAATAAAATTCAAATAACTGCTGATGTCAGTAGCAACTTCAACCCCTTCAGGGGCCACGCTAGTAAAGAATCCAAAGACGACAGGGAAAACGATATAATAGGCGAAGGCAATACCTAGATAGAACAGTAACGTGCTGCTCGCTAGCAGAGGCATAACCAAGCGCTTTTCATGCTTATATAGACCCGGCGCGACAAATGACCACACTTGATAAAGGACGTAGGGCACAGCGACAAAAAACGCTAACACTAAGGTCAATTTAAATGGGGCAAAAAATGGCGCTGCAACATCGGTTGCAATCATACTGCTTGATTCAGGCAAAGCTTGCATCAAGGGTGTGGCCATATAATGGTAAATATCGTTGGCCCAATATACCAAGCAGATAAACACCAAAAGAACACTACCAATTGCTCGCAATAACTTAGTGCGCAACTCAAGCAGGTGGCTGATTAATGGCTGCTGTTGTGACATGGACTACCCGTTAGGTTTGTCTGAATTAGCACTCGTTGTCGAACTTGTCTCTGCAGGAGGAGTTTCTTTGGCAGGAGTATCCTTCGCCGCAGGAACGTCTTCTACTTGATAAGGACGATTAACGGATTGAGCCGCTTCTTTTAATTGATCGATTGAATCCTGTAACTCTGGAGAAAGGTTCTTTAAACCCTGACTCTCTGCATTTTTCAAATCAGAGTGCAGTTGCTCAATCTTAAGCTCCTGCTCTAATTCGTCTTTTACCGAGTTAGCCATTTTTTTCATGGCGCGGATCCAGCTAGAAATTGAGCGCACTGCGGTTGGGAGTCTCTCAGGGCCAAGTACAACTAGGCCCAAGATCCCAATCAGCAGCAACTCCATAAAGCCGATACCGTCGAACATAGTCGATTACGCCTGTTCTTTGCCCTTAGACTCAGCCTTTTTCTCGGCTGTCTCTGCAACTTTTGCAGTTTCTGTCACTTTAGCAGTGTCAGCAGCTGGTTTGTCAGTTGCGTTTTCTTCTAGAGCCTTCTTCTCTTCTTCAGAAGACATGGCGTTCTTAAAGCCTTTAACTGCACCACCTAAATCACCGCCTAATGAACGTAACTTCTTAGTTCCAAACAATAATACGACAATTAAAGCAATGATAAGAAGTTGCCAAATACTAATGCCACCCATGGATGAATCCTCTTGATTAGATACTGGTTCTATTATGAACCTTTAGTTATTTAGGTCTAGCTAAAGTTTGCGATTCTTTGGTCTTGATCGCCATCCCAGCATCCACAGAGTGATGCCTATGCCAATACTGCCATAAGAGGGCCATAGTGTAGCGTCTTGGTTTAACAAAATAGTGCCACAGATCACTAAAACAGCCGATGTAATCAAAAGATAGTTACTTTTATGCGCTTTTTGCTGATGTTTGAGATATCGATCTAACAATTTATTTTGATTTTTAGATAGGTCGCGGCCCATTTTTAAATTGTCATAGATTAGCTCGGGTAGTTCGGGCAGTTGTTCTGCCCAATATGGCAGTTTTTGTTTAACCTTAGCCGTCATCACCTTGGGGCCGACTTGCTCAGACATCCACTGTTCAAGGAAAGGCTTAGCCGTTTGCCATAAATCGAGTTGAGGATAGAGCTGGCGCCCAAGTCCTTCTATGTAAAGTAATGTTTTCTCAAGTAAAACTAGCTGTGGCTGCACGACCATGTCGAAGCGGCGGGCAGTTCTAAATAGTTCCAGCAAGACATGACCGAATGAGATCTCATCAAGTGGCTTATTAAACATCGGCTCACAAACTACTTTTACCGCCTGTTCAAAAGCCGCAACGTCAGTGTCGGGAGATACCCAGCCTGATTCGATGTAGAGCTGAGCGATACGGCGATAGTCACGATTAAAGAAGGCTAGGAAGTTTTCGGCTAAGTAGCGCTTGTCCTCTTCAGTTAGTGTGCCCATGATGCCGCAATCTAAACCAATATAGAAAGGGTCGTTAGGGTGTTCTCTACTGACGAAGACATTGCCTGGGTGCATATCTGCGTGGAAGAAGTTATCACGGAAAACTTGAGTGAAGAATAGCTCAACTCCGCGCTCAGCTAGCAGTTTAAGGTTGGTGCCTTGTGCTTCAAGTGCCACTTTATCCGATACAGGGATGCCGTCGATACGCTCCATAACGATAAGGCGCGTAAAGCATAACTCTTCGTACATGTAGGGGATGTAGAGCGCATTCGAATCGATAAAGTTATTACGTAACTTGATGGCGTTGAGTGCCTCAAGCTTTAAATTTAGCTCACCTTCAATGGTGGTGCGATAATCTTCGACCACTTCGGCAGGGCGCAAACGATTATTAGTGCCTAATAGGGTTTCAAGAACGTTTGCAGCTTGGGACATCAGTTGTAGATCGGCGCTGACTTTATTCTCGACGTCTGGACGCAATACCTTTAAAACGACGGCAGCACCATTAGATTTCAATGTGGCGGTATGTACTTGTGAGATAGAGGCTGAAGCTAGAGGTGTATCATCAAAATCATCAAAATAACAATCGATGGGGGCATTCAGCTCTTTCTCTATCGAAGCTCTAGCAATGGCAGAATCGAACGGAGGGACTCTGTCTTGCAGCATCGCCAACTCTTCGGCCCACTCATCAGATAGTAGATCTCGACGTGTCGATAGCATCTGGCCGAACTTGATGTAAACCGGACCAAGCTCTTGCATTGCAAGCTTTAAGCGCTCACCGCCCACTTTATCTTTATGTTGATTTCGTAGCCAGAAGAAGCAATACCTTAATAGTTTGAAGTACCAAGGCGTTAACTTAGAGGGAATTAAATCATCCAGCCCGTAGTGCAATGCAGTACGGATTACGTGATAAGCGCGCCTGATACTTTTTACTGTCATGGTTTGGTTTTTACCCTATTGATAAGCTGGTCTATCCGTGTCGCAGTCGCCTCCACATCGGCGCTGAGGTCATCGATTCTATCACTTAAATGGATAAATTCGAGCTTGTGAGGAGCGAGCCGATACTCCTCGGTCGTAAGCTGGCCTATATGTGAACGAGTTTTATACAGTACACTCGTCAAATCGCGCTTGGCTTGCTTAATACCTTGGTGAATAAAGTGCGTTGGCGCATCACCAATATAGCGTGAAAGGGGCTCTGCAAAGTCAACATCAACCTGCTGCATATAGTGGCTGAATGTCTGTAACAGATTTAAATCGCCTTCGAGGCTGAGCTTGTCTTGTTTGATGAGTTCAGTGAGATTTGCGCCCTCTGTCAGTTGGTAGAGGGTGGTGGCATCGGCATTCACCTTAGTGGTGACTTCGCCCTCGTAGCGAGAGAGTACTAGGATCTCTTTGGCGAATAGAAAATACAGCGGCCAGCTAAGCTGTGATAGCTGGATGCATAGGACTTTGCCATGAATGCTACGTAAGTTAGCGTATTCTTCAGGAGTTTGAGAGATCAGCTTGTTTAGGCTGATCTCTATTGCGGCACAGGCCAATAATGACAAGTCACGAGACATAGTGAGTCCTATCAGAATTTGTAGCCCTTGTGTAAGGCAACAATACCGTCAGTCATATTGGTGTAGTTGACCTGCTCAAAGCCTGCATTTTCCATCATCTGCTTCAGAGTCTCTTGATCTGGATGCATACGGATTGACTCCGCTAGATACTCATAGCTGTCTGCATCTTGCGTGATTAGAGAACCCATCTTTGGTAGCACTTTGAAGCTATAGATATCATATACTTTGCGCATAATGTCATGCTGAGGCTTTGAAAACTCAAGCACAAGTAACTTTCCGCCTGGCTTTAGTACGCGTAGCATAGAAGCGATAGCTGCATCTTTATCGGTCACATTTCGTAGGCCAAAAGCGATGGTAATGATATCAAAGTGGTTATCTGGAAACGGCAGTGCTTCAGCGTTAGCTTGAACATAATTGACGTTACCGACAATGCCTTTGTCGCGTAGCTTTTCACGACCAACCTTAAGCATAGAGTCATTGATGTCGGCTAGAGTTACCTGGCCAGTCTCACCAACGATACGAGAAAACTTAGCCGTTAAATCACCGGTACCGCCAGCTAGGTCTAATACTTTCATGCCTGGACGTGCACCTGCACTTTCGATAGTGAAGCGTTTCCACATACGGTGGATACCGAAAGACATAACGTCATTCATAATGTCGTATTTTGCTGCGACAGAATGGAATACGCCAGCAACCAAGTCGGCTTTCTTTTCAGCTTCAACAGTTTTATAACCGAAATGAGTGCTGTTTGAAGTGTCCTCTGACATCTATCTGTTCCTATACGTTAGCAATTAAATTGGTGCGATTGTAAGCCATCGAAGCGGATTGCTGAATCTTTCATCTATCACTCTGTGACGAAGGTTAACTATCCGCTTTACGATAATAAGAAAATGAGTGGTTACGCGGGCTATCGCAAAATTGACAGCGCATTACAACACACTATTTGTAATTGTTGAATAATTATTAATGCTTATAGTGCATTTATACGTCCACTAATGTAGGAGTAGAGCAGTTCGCTGATACTCTGGCCAGTCTCACGGTGACCCGCCGCGGCTCCTGCAACGTGGCAGCTAGGTGCGGCTTCAGCTAGGTGTAAGTATGCGGTTGGGCAATGTTTAGCGATATAACTGACATAGAACAAGGCATCGAGTAAGGGGACACCAGCAGCAGTGGAAGCACTGCTTGGCATATTGGTTATAGCGTCCAGATCGACTTCAATTGCGACGGGAAGTTGGGTATTGTTCAGATCTTTCGCGATGCTTTTTACGGCAGTCTCGACACTCAGTTCGCGTCGAATCCAAATTTGCTGCAGGCTATGCCAGTGGCCGCCAAAGGTTTTTAGTTGCTCTAGTGTCGTCTCGCTATTTTTAAGCTCGTGCAGGCCTAGAACATGGTAGTAGCCTAATGCGCCTGAAGCTGCTGCATAACTAAAACCGTTACCACTGTGGCGACCTTCTTTGGGTCTAAAGTCAGAATGTGGATCCAGATTTACCGCCGCAATAGGGCGTTTAAGCCCTGCTTTGGCTGCCATCAGTAAGCCGTAAGCGTTATTGTGACCCCCACCTATGACGATAGGCTCCAGTCCTGCACTAAACACTTGGGTTAGCAGCGTAATAACCCGCAGATCTAATTGTTCGACTTTGCTTCGTAATGACTCTGTACTTGCGTTAGCTGGGAGCTGTAGATCTTGGGTGTCGACTTGGCCTAGCACTATACATTGCTCACCGCTTAAGAAACGGTTCGATTGCAAATTGAGGAACTGTGCCATCGCGCTGTCGAAGGCATCATTAGCACCACCGCGCCCTAAATTAGCTCGGGGACCAATATCTTCACCTATCCCAATGATCACAAAGCGGGCACCATTGGCTTTCGCTTGAGTTAAATTAGTGTTTAGGTCCTGAGAAGCATCTGCTAGTTGAACGACTTGACCCAGCTTTGTCTCACCCTCACGAGTGTTGAGTAGGCTTGCTAGCTTAGTGGTGTTGAAGAGGTTTAAATACTGCATCTTGTTATTCTTATAGTGAGCTTATATTAGCCTCTAGTTTAAGGGCTAAATTTTTGGCTGCAAGCTTACCTTGCTTAAGGCATAAAAAAGCCAGTCACATAGGACTGGCTCATACTCATATTGCTTTAGCAAAGGCAATTAGTCGATATCTAAAGGCTCTGGTGACAGAATGATACCAGTGTTATCGGCATAGACATGATCGCCTGGTAAGAAAGTTACACCACCAAAGTTTACTGGGATCTCTAATTCACCAACGGCATTGCTATCTGCGCCGACAGGAATCGAGGCTAATGCTTGAATACCGATATCCAGATCTTCTAATGCATCGACATCGCGCACAGAGCCGTAAATGATGATGCCTTCCCAGTTGTTCGCAACAGCAGCTTCTGCAATTGTTGAGTCCAGTAGTGCACGACGAAGTGAGCCACCGCCATCGACGAGTAGTACTTTCCCTTCTCCATCTTCTTGAAGTGCATCAATGATAAGGCCATTGTCTTCAAAGCATTTTACGGTGCTGATAGAACCACCGAAAGAGTTACAACCACCATAATTGCTGAACATGGGTTCGACAACATCAACAACATCGATATAAGTGTCACAAAGTTCTGAGGTGTTGTATTCCATAAGAACACTCCTGATAGATAGAGATGCTCAGAAGTCCGAGCAAACAAGTAGTTTCACTCAGTATATAAGGGATTCTTAAAAATAAAAGAGTTATCAATCACGCAATTGCCTATAAAGACGTCGTTCGGTTGTGATGTGGTAATATTTCGTCTTACTGGTTAAAAATTCGTCCAAAACATGATTTGGGTCATTATATGACGTTTTTTTATTACAGTTAGTGTGCTTTTTTGTTAGCATGTACTCAGATAATTTAACTTAAACTCAAATTTTGAGCCGCTTTAGGGGCACGGATCCCCCGATTAGCTTAGGGAAGGCATAGGGCCTAATAGAAGGTGCCTTATGGAAGCTGTTAATACTATTGAAATCATCGGTTACTCTGCATCAGTGATGGTTGCGATTTCACTGATGATGAAAGACATTATTTGGCTAAGATGTCTAAACTTTACTGGTTGTGCATTGTTCGTCATCTATGGCGCATCTATTGAAGCTTGGCCTGTCGCCGGGATGAATGCGTTCGTTGCCTGCATTAATGTTTATCATCTGCTTAAACTATACCGTAACCGCAACAACCCAGAACTTGCCTCAGAATAATCTCTGTAATGCTCCAGCCTGAACTGCAAACTTTCAGGCTGGCCTCGCGACTACTGAGTACACTTCCCCACTAAATCATAGAGGTTGCTATGTTTTAGCCTACTGCGACATTTAGGGTTAAGGCGATTATAGGCGTATAATTACGTCATCTATCGGCAATTCCCAGTTAACTTAATACCACTATGCAGCTAAAACCACTCGCCAAAGGACGCTTTCACTCTTTATGGCAGCAAGAGCATGATGCTATCGAGCAGACCATGCGAGACTGTATTACTGAGACCAAGACCGTTCCGGCACAGTATAAGTTGATGCAACAGGGCCAGCAGGTGAATGCGCTGATCTTAGTGAATTATGGGCGTATATCCATGGGGTATACGGCGAGAAATGGCCGTAGCTTTCAGTTGGGGACCATGACCTGTGACTCACAGATATTTGGTGAGATGGAGTTCTTTACCGATTATTTGTGTCAGCTCGATATTATTGCCGAAGAAGCGTTAGAGATCTCAATCATCAATGGCGAAAAGCTGCAGCAAGCGTTAGTGAAGACCCCGCAGTTTGCGCTATTTTTTGCCAGTGCTATCGCTATCGACTACCAAGATACGGTGGATATCTTCACTCGCCGCATGTTGTACCCCATCGCATATAACATCGCCTACGATCTTTATCATCAGTATTTAAATGACCTGCCAGTAGAAGGTTTTACTAAGTGTTATTTGGAGGCTGAACGATTCGCGACAACCGACAGGGTTTATCGTCGTGCGGTAAAAAAACTCGAAGATCTTAATCTAATTAAGCGAGAGAGAGAGGGGTTGGTTATTTGTGATCTTGCGGGATTGAAAGCCTTTATCGAATAGCTCCAACCCTTAAACTGGCTTGGAGCTATCGAGTGTATTAACCGTTACGCTGTTTGCTGAGTTAATGCCACTTTTTGGCGACTTGATAACACTAGCATCAGGATGATTAATCCATAGATCACCGGAATAGCATACATCACAGTTTGTAGGCCGATGATACTTTCAAATAATGAACTAATTGCTGGGCTAAACATCGCGCCAGCACTACCACTGATTAAGATATAGGAAACATTACGGCTACTGGCATTTTTCACAAACGACACGCCGTAAGCAATAAAGGCGTTATAAAGTGCGGCACAAGCAAAGCCGTAACCGTAGGTCAAATAGCCAATCCAGTTTAGGTTTTCAGTGGTTACAATAAGTGTCGTGATCACGAAAGCCAGAGAAATCACACCCATCAGGAAGTGCTGGATCTTAACTCGGGTAACAATCACGGTAGAAACGAGAGCACCTACTAGAGCGGCAGACCAATACTGGGTAATGATGTTGCCCGCGTCTTCAAATGGAATATCGAACTTAGTTTTAACGAACATCGGCGCCCAAGTCAGGAAGGTGTATAGGGCTAACATACCTAAGAATAAGCCTAAACCGCCGCTAATGATCCCAAGGTTCCACTCTGACTTTTCTTTATCTTGTCCACTCTCGCCCTTGGCTTCACAGAGTTCGAAGTTGGTAGCGAGTGCAATTGCAGCCGTTGCAAGGGCTACAATACCTACTGCCAGATAGCTGTAACTCCAAGAAAGGGCATTGCTTAGTGCGTAAGTGGTAATCAGCGGAAATACTACTCCAGCCACGTTAAAGGTGGCATCTTGAACCACTAACATGGTGCTCTGGATCTTGTCTTTCCATACCGAAACCACAATGGTACCCGCAATACAAAGGCCCACACCACCACAAAGACCGATAACAGTCATGGCGATCATGACCACGCTGAGTGATCCGGTGAAGTGCAGCGCTGCGGCGCTCAGTGCAATACTTATGTAGCTCAGCAGGGTAATACGTTTGACGCCGATTCTTTCAATTAAGAAGAAGGCGGCAATAGTGCCCGCCAATGCGCCACCATTGAGCAGTGAGAATATAGAGGCTACTTCATTGACGTTTGCTGAGAATTTTTCGCTGATAGGCTCAATAAGCATACCGAACTGGGTTGCAAAGCCTGCCATCACAAAGTTGGCTAGGAAGCTAAGCAAGGTTAAGGATATTTTGTTTTTCATCATCTGTACCTAATTTTGCTGTATCACGAGCTAAAACTAATGATTAATAAAGTAAGCCGCTGGAAGCTAGGCTTCGAGCGGCTTATTTAACTCTTATTGACAGGCTGTTTCTAATGCCAGCTCGATCATCTGATTAAAGGTTAACTGACGAGCCTCTGCAGTGGTCTCTTCGCCAGTTAAGCAGTGATCCGATACCGTTAAAATTGCTAGGGATTCAAATCCTTTATGGTGAGCAAGACCATATAGGCCAGCCACTTCCATATCAATACCTAGCACGCCGAAACGCTCAAGTGCTGGGATCATGTCTTCGTCAGGATCGTAATACATATCACCACTAAACACGTTGCCGACTTTTACATTGATCTGCTTTTGCTGGGCAATCATGTAGGCTTTATGCAGTAGATCGAAAGTAGCCGAAGTCGCCATCTGGTAGCCACTGCTGCGCTTAGCATTTGTAGGTGAATCGGTACCTGCTGCTTGGGCTAGAATCACATCGTTAATTTTAACGTCTTGCTGAGTCGCACCTAGGCTACCTACGCGAATGATGCGCTTCACACCAAAATCAGCGACAAGTTCGTGGGCATATAGAACCATAGAAGGAATGCCCATGCCGTGGCCCATAACTGAGATGCGCTGACCTTTATAGAAGCCAGTATAACCAAGCATATTGCGAATGTTAGTGACTTCTACCGCATCTTCTAAGAAGTTTTCAGCGATATACTTTGCGCGAAGCGGGTCGCCAGGCATGATGATAGTTTCAGCGAAATCGCCTGCTTTGCCATTGATATGTGCAGTCATGAGTAATCCTCTTTTTTAATTACCGCCGATAGTAATTGTCAGAGACAAATGCATAGAGGACATAAGTCCGCATCGAGTGATATATGTGCAGTTTTTATGTTTGCTTCACAAAGGTGGGATGTAATTGCGATAGTTACTGATGAGAAAGGCTTGCTGTCGTTTACTAGGTAGGGCAAGCCGAGACCGCCAAGGTAGAGGCGACCTCTAGGTATAATTGCTATTACTTGTGGTACTTAACTGTCATATCGATCAGTGGCTCACGACTGGCTTTTGCCGCGCGCAGACGAGCAAGATACTTCTCCCATAGGTCCACTTGATGGGTTGCGAGATCGTGCAAAACCTTCCAAGAAAACAGACCGGTATTATGGCCATCATCGAATGTGATTTTAACGGCGTAGTTGCCGACAGGATCAATTGCAGTGATATTGACGTTTTTCTTATGAGTGACCAGTACCGGATTGCCGTGGCCATGCACCTCTGCTGAAGGTGAGTAGACCCTTAGCATTTCACAGCTCAACTGATGAACCTCACCGTTATCGAAGGTCATCTCAAGCTGGCGAGATTTTCGTTTTAGCTTTAACGCTGAAACATTAGGAGTGTTGTTATCTTGAGTCATCTATTAACTAACCGACATGATTTTTACGAGTATTAGAAGCACAATAGCGGTTAAGTCCGTAAATGTCCTTAACCGCTATCACTAATTTAGCCATTATTTGGCGACGAAAGTAGGCTGTGCTTAAAGAATATAGCGACTTAAGTCTTCGTCTTGCACCAAGTTATCTAAGCTTGCTTTCACATAAGCGGCATCGATAACCGTAACAGAGCCTGACTTGTCAGAAGCTTCATAAGAAAGCTCTTCCATTAAGCGCTCCATAACAGTGTGTAGACGACGGGCACCGATGTTTTCTGTACGCTCATTTACCTGCCATGCAGCCTCTGCAATACTCTCGATACCATCTTCGGTAAATTCAATCGTAACGCCTTCTGTACCCATCAAAGCAATATACTGCTCAGTCAATGATGCGTGTGGCTCAGTTAAAATACGCTTAAAGTCACCTGCAGATAGTGCATCTAACTCAACACGAATTGGTAGACGACCCTGAAGCTCTGGGATTAAGTCAGATGGCTTAGACATCTGGAACGCACCAGAGGCGATAAACAAGATATGATCTGTTTTTACCATGCCGTGTTTAGTGTTAACCGTACAACCTTCAACAAGAGGAAGCAGGTCACGCTGCACACCTTCACGAGACACATCTGGGCCAGATGATTCGCCACGCTTACAGATCTTATCGATCTCATCCAAGAACACGATACCGTGTTGCTCAACAAGCTCGATTGCTTGTTCTTTTAAGTCTTCTTGATTAACCAGCTTAGATGCTTCCTCTTCAATCAATAGCTTATAAGCTTCTTTGATTGGCATCTTGCGGCGCTTGCTTGCACCTGGTCCCATGTTTTGGAACATGCTTTGTAGCTGGTTAGTCATCTCTTCCATACCAGGAGGAGACATGATTTCAATGCCGGCTTGTGGCGCAGCAATATCGATCTCAATTTCTTTATCATCTAGCTGGCCTTCGCGTAATTTCTTACGGAAGATTTGACGTGTTGCGCTGCTATCTGATTTTTCGTTATCCCAATCTTCTTTGGGCTTAGGTAGCAATGCATCTAAAATGCGCTCTTCTGCAGCTTCTTCAGCGCGGAACTTGCACTTTTTAATCTGCTCTTCGCGAGTCAGCTTGATAGCTGAGTCGGTGAGATCGCGAATGATCTGCTCAACTTCTTTACCCACGTAGCCCACTTCAGTGAACTTAGTCGCTTCAACCTTGATGAATGGCGCTTTAGCAAGACGAGCTAGACGACGAGCAATCTCAGTTTTACCTACACCAGTAGGGCCAATCATAAGAATGTTCTTTGGTGTCACTTCTTGACGCAAGTCAGCAGCAAGCTGCATACGGCGCCAGCGGTTACGTAGAGCAATGGCTACTGAACGCTTGGCTTTCTGTTGGCCGATAATGTGGCTATCTAGCTCGTGAACAATTTCACGTGGTGTCATTTCAGACATATTCTTTCCTCATGCTTTACAGCATTTGTCGTATAAACGAATAGTTCGCTTAGTACTTTAATTCTTCAATGGTCTTAAACTGGTTGGTGAACACACAGATGTCACCAGCGATAGTCAGCGATTTTTCAGCGATCTCAAGAGCACTTAAGTCGGTGTTTTCAAGTAGTGCAGTCGCAGCTGACTGGGCAAAGGCGCCGCCAGAACCGATCGCGATAAGATCATTTTCAGGCTGAACAACATCACCATTACCGGTAATAATTAGTGAAGATTCAGCATCGGCCACGGCAAGTAGGGCTTCTAGCTTGCGTAATACTTTATCTGAGCGCCAGTCTTTAGCCATTTCAACGGCGGCACGCATCAGGTGACCTTGGTGCATTTCTAGTTTTGCCTCGAAACGCTCGAATAGGGTGAATGCATCGGCTGTACCGCCAGCAAAGCCCGCAAGTACCTTGTTGTGGTACAAACGACGAACTTTTCTAGCGTTGCCTTTCATAACGGTATTACCGAGAGAAACTTGGCCATCACCAGCGATAACAACTTGGTTATTTCGGCGTACTGATACGATTGTGGTCACAATAAATCCTCTTCTCTAGCCAGAGACGATGTGTCTTCTGGTTGACGATAATAAAGATATGGGGATGCTGATTTGAATATCAAGGGCAGCTAGGAGCTGCAGCCATAAAAAAACGCTGCACAGGGCAGCGTTTTGATTGAAGCTATTTATTTAACTTTCCCAGAACCAGATCTGGCAACCGTTGGTGCCACCATTCTGTAAGACATGGCGCTGTCTTTCCGCATCTCGCTTCTTGTCGTAGGGACCGAGTACCACCTTATACCAGATCCCACTGCTGCCCTTTACCTTACGCACTTGAGCTTCTAAGCCTTGGAAAGCGATAATCGCCTTTAGCTCATTGGCCTGAGACTCTTTTCTAAATGAGCCACACTGCATCTGGTAAGGACGCTTAGGTTGATCAGAGGTGTCAGGAATATCGACCTCAACCTTCTTGTTTTCAAGTTCTTCAAGATAGGTCCACTCCTCTTTAGGTACAGGAGGAAGCGCATTAGGATCTTTCTTTACAGGCTTTTTCTCTGGCTGCTCGACAACAACTGGAGCTGGCGTCGGTTCATCACTGGAACTTAAAGTCCACAGTAAATAGCCGAAACCACCTAAGCCTGTAAGCGTGATAAGCAACAGCAGAATAGGGAAACGTTTAGGCGCGTTTCCCTTTGAGCTCTTTTTGCGAGCGCTGTTCTTACCTTTTCGAGCAGGCTTACGGTTTGCATAATCACGATTTGTCATGGGTTAAAGATTACATCCGTTCTAACGTTTCAACACCAAGAAGGTTCAGACCCTGCTTTAATGTCTTAGCGGTTAGCTGAGACAATAACAGGCGGCTCTTCTTCGACTCTTCTGTTTCTGCTGCCAATACAGGGCAAGCCTCGTAGAAGCTAGAGAAGGCACCAGCAAGTTCAAATAGGTAACCACATAATGCATGAGGTTGACCTTTACCCACCATACGCGCCATGACTTCGCCAAACTGTGCCAGCTTAGTCCCTAAGTCTTTCTCTTTTTCGTGTTCAAGAATGATTGTTGCATCGCTTAAGTCAACGTCTTGAGCACGCTTAAAGATACCTGCAACACGAGTGTATGCGTAAAGAAGGTAAGGCGCTGTGTTGCCTTCAAAGCTCAACATCTGCTCAAAACTAAAGATGTAATCGCTTGCGCGGTTCTTTGAAAGGTCTGCGTACTTAACCGATGCGATACCCACAACGCGAGCAATTTCTGCAAGCTCAGCTTCATCCATATCAGGGTTCTTGCTGCGAACAAGCTCTAGTGCGCGAGTATCGGCTTCGTTCAACAGGTCGATTAGTTTAACCACACCACCAGAGCGAGTCTTGAATGGGCGACCATCTTCACCGTTCATAGTACCGAAGCCCATGTGCTCGAAGCTCATCTCTTCGCGTACAAACTTAGCGGTTTTAGCTAGTTTAAATACTTGCTGGAAGTGTAGTGCTTGACGCAGGTCAACAAAGTAAAGTGCGCGGTCGGCCTTTAGCACGTTTGAGCGGTAGCGCATTGCAGCTAAATCGCTGGTGGCATACAGGTAACCGCCATCGGCTTTTTGGATAATAACCGGTAGTGGTTCGCCTTCTTTGTTCTTAAATTCGTCTTGGAATACAACTTTTGCGCCGTTGCTTTCTGACAATAAGCCTTGTGAATCTAAGTCTGCAACCACTTGTGCTAGGTCACTGTTATAAGCACTTTCGCCGCGAACATCTGCGCGAGTTAAGCTTACGCCTAAACGTTCGTATAGCTCATGGCAGTGACTGAGCGAAATGTCGTTAAATTCACGCCATAACTTGTTGCAGTACTCGTCACCAGACTGAAGCTCAACAACGAGCTTACGCGCGCGGGTTGCAAACGCTTCAGATTCATCGAAGCGAACTTTGGCAGCGCGGTAGAAGGTCTCAAGATCTGATAGCTCCATCTTGGCTTGCTCGCCATTGGCGGCGCGAAGTTCTTCCATATAGGCAAGTAGCATACCGAACTGCGTACCCCAGTCACCCACATGGTTTTGACGAATAACATTGTGGCCCATAAATTCTAGGGCGCGCACAACACTGTCACCAATAATGGTTGAACGTAGGTGACCTACGTGCATCTCTTTGGCTAGGTTTGGCGAAGAGTAATCGACAACAACAGTTTGTGGCGCTGGCAGTTCAATGCCCAAGGTGTCACTGTTAAGTGCAGCCATTAACTGGTTAGCTAAGGCGTTATCATCGATAAAGAAGTTGATAAAGCCAGGACCTGCGATCTCTACTTTTTCAACATGTGCCGAAGTTGGTAGGTTATCGATCAGCAGTTGCGCGATTTCACGAGGATTTTTACCGGCTGCTTTGGTAAGCATCATAGCCAAGTTAGTCGCAAAATCACCGTGGCTCTTATCTTTCGTTCGGTCGACTTGAATGCGAGCTTCAAAATCAGCAGGAACAATACCTTGTTGTTTAAGGGCATTTAAAGATTCAGCGAGTAAAGATTGAGTATGTGATTTCATTGGCGTTTAATCGACACTTACGTAAAGAAAAATAATAAGGGGTAACCGACTATTTTAGCCGCTAGTGGCGGTGAATTACTATCCTCTAACGAACTTTTTCTGCATTGATATGGATAAAGTCGATTTAAAGCAGATCTTGCGGGTCTCTATCTATGCTCCAACGACATTTTTTAGCCAGTGGCAGTTGCTCTATTTGCGGCAGGGCTCGTTCAAACTCTTGTTGGAGTCGGTTACGATTTTTAGTCTGGAATAACAGCTGGCGACGATACTTGCCCGCTTTCCTATCGAGTGGAGCAGGCATGGGGCCAATCACTTCACACTCCTCATCTTGCGGTAGCAAGGCACCTATCTGGCTCAGCAGATTATCGGCATCGACAGCTTGGTGGGCCTCGGCACGAATTAAGATCATGTGCCACGCTGGTGGCAATAGTGCTTGAGTGCGTTCAAATAGCTGGTTACGAGCAAATTCGCCATAGCCTTTGTGCATCAGCTCGCGCAGCATGGCGTTATCGCTCTGATGGGTCTGCAGTAGCACGGTTCCCGGCTTAGTGGCGCGGCCTGCACGACCCGACACCTGAGTATAGAGCTGGCCAAAGCGTTCAGGTGCTCTAAAGTCGGCGCTAAACAGTGCGCCATCGACATCTAAAAGCCCAACTAGAGTGACATCGGGAAAGTGGTGCCCCTTGGCGAGCATCTGGGTACCGACAAGAATTTTATACTCGCCTTTGTGAATAGCATTGAGGTGCTCTTCGAGTGAGCCTTTATTGCGGGTGGTATCTCTGTCGATGCGCACCACAGGATGATTGGGAAACTCTTTTTCTAAGAACGAAGCGAGTTGCTCTGTGCCCACGCCTTGGCCTGCAAGCATGGTGCTGCCACAGCTATGACACTGTCTAGGGATGGCATATTGGTTACCGCAGTGATGGCAGCGAATTTCGCCCAGTGCTTGATGCACAGTGAAGAAGGCATCGCAACGATCGCATTCGTGTAGGTGGCCACACTCATGGCATATAAGCGCAGGAGCAAAGCCCCGACGGTTCAAAAATAGGATAACCTGGTTGCCTGCATCGAGGTGGATTCGCATCTCATTTAATAGCGCATGGGACATACCTGAACGCAGCGGTTGATTGCGGATATCGACAATGCCTTGGCGCACTTTTTCAGCTGCACCTGCACGTTTGGCTAGCTGCAGATGCTGGTAACGACCATTGAGGGCATTTTGAAGCGTCTCTAGCGATGGTGTGGCCGTGCCTAGAATCACAGGGATCTGTTCAAGGTGACCACGCATCACGGCTAAGTCGCGAGCGTGATAGCCCACACCTTCTTGCTGTTTAAAGCTAGAGTCATGCTCTTCATCTAAGATGATCACTCCAGGGTAGGCCATAGGAGTAAATAGCGCCGAGCGGGTACCTATGATGATGGCTGCTTCGGCCGATCTTGCCTGACGCCATGCATCCAGTCTTTGATTATCGGTCAGGCCTGAATGGATCACCGCTACCTTGACATTGAATCGACGTCTGAAGCGGTTAATCGTTTGTGGCGTTAAGCCAATTTCTGGAACGAGCACCAAAGCCTGCTTTCCCTGCTTTAGTATGGTTTCGAGCATGGCGAGATAGACCTCAGTCTTACCTGAGCCCGTGACACCTTCGAGCAGAGTGCAGTGGTAGCCTGATTGCTGAGTCAGGGTGGCAACGGCAATGGCTTGCTCAGGGTTGAGCCTATGGGGCTCTTCGGTCATTTCAAGCTCGGTGCGCCAGCTAAGGTCGACGGCCAAGGTGCGGGTTTTCTTTTCAATCCAACCTTTGTCATCGAGTGCTTTGATCGCAGTCTTACTGAGCTCGAGGCTAGTAATTTCATTTAGATCTAGATCGCGCTCTCGCAAGCTGTGAAGCAACTTACGTTGTGCGGGGGCTCGATTGAGCTGGTTGATATCAGCCTCTTTGCCTGAGTCTGTTAGCGTCCAGTATGTGACACTCGACTCCTTGACTTCGGCGCCTTTTCGCAGTGCCACAGGAATGGCTTGCGACAGCATCTGTCCTAGGCTGCAGAAGTAATATCTTGCGGCCCAAGCGGTTAATTTATAGAGTGATTCTGGTAGTAGTGGCTCATTATCTAGAATCGAAACAATCGGTTTTATCTGCTTAGGTGTAAGCGTGCAACTATCACTGACTGCGGTGATTAGGCCTATGAGTTGTTGGCGACCAAATGGCACTTGTACACGCATGCCTTTTTGAGGCGTAATAGTGATGTGCTCAGGTACTTGGTAGCTAAAGTTTTGCCGCATTGGAACGGGGAGTGCGACCTCAACAAACAAAGGCATAGGGTTACTGTTTCGAAAGGATATTGGCTTTAAGTGTACCGAGGCTGTTTACTGAGAGCTAGCGAGAATTGATTTTATTCACCTTATGCGAGCTAATCGCGCTTGGTTGGAGATAGATATGAAGTGGCGGTTATACTCTGTTTTATAAACCGTTTTATAAACCAGGGTTTTTAAGCTAAAGATTGTGTATGGAAATTAATGCCTTGGCATTTTAGTCGATAGACTATAGCCGTATTATCCATGATTATAAAAATAATTAACGAGATGGTTAACTTAAATTAGGAAGGACCTTAATGAAGAGAGTCATATTGGCGTTAGCTGGCTTGATGATGTTAACAACGGCCCATGCGCAGGTGTCCCATGTCAGTATTAATGAGCGACAGTTTGAGTTTGGCCAACATCCAACTTTAAAGCTTAATATCGTTTCATCTCACAATAATCTGAAAAAGGTTCAGTTCTCAATTCGACAGGGCAGTGGTGAAGAACGACTTATCGCTAAACCTTTGACGAGCTTTATGGTGCAGGTGACTGGGGTTGATGATGTGGTTGATAAAGAGGCCGTATTAATAGTGAAAGAGTATCGGGTTAATCGCTGGCATCAAGTCAAGGTACTGAGTTTATTTAACGCCAATATACCGCAAGCAGAAATGGATGCTCAAAATACCGCGAGTCATCTATCGATATCTACAGCACTGAAGCCGAGTGAACCTCTGGCCGCAAACAAAGGCGGCGTTAGGGTTAGCGGAGCCAATGTGCTTGTGAGTCGTTTAGACGATTGCCAGATTGAGTTTGATGGTAAAGAGACACTTTGGCGGGTTGCTAACCGACAATCTAAGCGCTGGGGAATTAGCCCCTATGGAGCGATGCTCGCTATTTTTGAGCGCAATCCTGATGCGTTTAATCGGCGCAGTATTCATGGTTTAAAATCTGAGGCAAAATTGGAATGTCCGTCGATGACGACACTTGAAAAGTATGCCGATGCTAAGGCGGCAGAAAAGCAGTTTGATGCGATGAAGTAATAATTAAATAATACCGCTACAGAGCGCAGTCGCAGTGGCTTTTTGCTGTAGTAAGGTATAATTCATTAAACAGGCAAAGTGGTGCTTGAATCTACAATTTAGATCCTGTAATATTCGCCGCCTAAATAATTTTATTAACTGCATGTGGTGTCCGACTTCGGGTTGGAAGAGCGACATGGCCTTTTACTGAGGTAATTCCAATGAAAGCAGGCATTCATCCTGATTATGCAGAAATCACTGCAACTTGTACTTGTGGTAACGTTATCAAAATTAACTCTACTGTAGGTAAAGATTTACACCTAGACGTATGTGGTTCATGTCACCCATTCTACACTGGTACCCAGAAAGTTATGGATACTGGCGGACGTATCGACAAGTTCAACAAGCGCTTTGGTGCACTTGGCAAGAAGTAATTACTTCTGCAATGAATTTGAAAAAGGCGCCTTCTGGCGCCTTTTTGCTATCTAGAATCTGCTTATCAAACGAGTATTAAAAAGGGGATACTTTTACACCTGTTAGAATAGCTATCGGTTATGGCTCCGTGATACTTTTAATTCTTAGTGTGTTAAAGCTTAGCTTTACAAGGAGAGCCAAGAGATGAGGTTAATGAGAGTATTGGCAGTCCTGCTGTTATCTTTACAGGTTTTCGCCGCACAGGCGAGTCTGTGTGTGCCGACTCAATTTGATGAAACCGTTACCCTAGATTATGTCAACGATGGCGACACCATTACACTCACCGATGGTCGACTGATCCGTCTTATCGGTATCGATGCCCCCGAGATAGACTTCCAATTTCCTGTACTTTCTCAGCCCTATGCAACCTCAGCAAAGCAGTTCTTATCAAAGAGAATCAAACCCGGTCAGAAACTACTATTAGCCTTCGATAAGAGGCGCTTAGATTTTTTTGGGCGCACATTGGCTTATGTTTACACTCAAGATTTACAACATCTGCAAGAGTTGATGCTAGCTAATGGCTTTGCTAAGGCTAGGGTCTATCAAAATGATTACTTTTGGCAGTGTTTAAGTAAGGTTGAGCAAACGGCTCGTGAGCATAAGCGTGGACTTTGGAGCCATAAAGCCTATCAAGCTAAACTGACGAATGCACTTTCTCGTGATGATAGTAATAAGTGGCTAGAGATCGGAGGAGTTGTTACTGGTTATGAAAGAAAAGGTCAAAATTTTGAGCTGAATATCGACAATAACTTAGTGGTGATGATGTCTCAGCAAGATATTGGTAAGTTTAGTAACATTTTGACGCTAGAACTGCTTGAAAGCCCGGTAATAGTCCGAGGTAAGCTGTACTTTTCTTACGGTAAATATCGCCTAAATGCGATACATCCGTCTCAGATAACCTTGGAAAATACGCCTTAGAAATAATATATAGCGATAAAGTTAAAAAATGAGAAGAACTTATTTGAAATGACCTGAGATTCAAGTATCTTAGCGGCTATCAACTAACTGTTTTTTGCTCAATTAAGATGCTTAATAAAAGCACTATTATCGAGCAGTAAAATGAACCTTTAGTTGTCGACCTTTCGCTCAGGATATTATTAGTCGCACTCAGGATTAGAAAAATGGCAGATCTTCGTCAACAAGCCCTCGATTATCACGAATTCCCAGTACCAGGCAAAACAGCTGTTTGCCTAACCAAGCCCGCAGAAACAAGCATGGACCTTGCTCTAGCCTATAGCCCAGGTGTTGCAGAACCTGTGCGTGAAATTGCGGCTAATCCAGACAATGCATACCGTTATACCGGTAAAGGCAATACGGTTGCTGTGATCTCTAACGGTACGGCTATCTTAGGCTTGGGTAACTTAGGCCCATTAGCTTCTAAGCCTGTAATGGAAGGTAAGGCTTTACTTTTCAAACACTTCGCGAATATCGATGCTACAGATATCGAAGTTAAGCACAGAACATCTGAAGAGTTCATCAACACAGTTGAAGCGATTGCAGATACGTTCGGTGGTATTAACCTTGAAGATATCAAGGCGCCTGAATGTTTTGAGATTGAAAAAGCGCTAATCGAGCGTTGTAACGTGCCTGTATTCCACGATGATCAGCATGGTACTGCGATCGTTACCGCGGCAGGTATGCTTAACGCACTGGAGATCCAGGGCAAGTCTATCGAAGAGGCTGTGTTTGTCTGTATGGGCGCGGGTGCTGCTGCAATCGCCTGTATGACAATGATTGTTAACTGTGGTGCACAGCGCGAAAATGTCTACATGCTAGATAGAAAAGGCGTTATTCACACTCGCCGTGATGACATTAATGAATATAAAGCGTTATTTGCCAACAATACAGATAAGCGTACGCTACAAGATGTGATTAAAGGTGCCGACGTATTCTTAGGTCTTTCGGGCCCAGATGTTCTTGGCGCTGAAGATGTTGCGCTGATGGCTGATAAGCCAGTTATTTTTGCTTGTTCTAACCCAGATCCAGAGATCAAGCCTGAGTTGGCACACGATGTACGTAAAGATCTGATCATGGGTACGGGTCGTAGTGACTACCCTAACCAGGTTAACAACGTACTTTGCTTCCCATTCATTTTCCGTGGTGCGTTAGATGTTCGTGCTTCTCAGATTAATGATGAGATGAAGATCGCGGCTGTGCACGCGATTGCTGCATTGGCGAAAGAGCCTGTGCCGGCCTCTGTACTAGCAGCGTATCCAAATGTAGATTCTTTAGAATTTGGTCCAGATTACGTGATCCCTAAGCCAATCGATGCGCGTCTTCTACCAAATGTAGCAAAAGCGGTTGCGATTGCTGCGATTGAATCTGGTGTAGCAACAATTAAAGAGCTACCTGAAGGTTACATGGAGTCTTAATCACTCCTATGTCATAAAAAAGGGCCTAAGGGCCCTTTTTTATTGCCGAGGCTTTTTCGATTACTGTATAACTGATTGGTATTACTAGCTAAGGCTGGCTTTATCATTATTCTCTACGGTGGCGATGCAGGGTATGATGATTTAAGCATAATAATAAGTTCCAGCAGGAAGCGGACAGATGAAACTGACTCGAATTTTAACTAAAAAACTGACTAGCTTTTGGCTCATGTCATTGGCAGGTGTCGCATTCATCTGTTTCTTGACCGCGATGGTCAGCTTTATTCAGTTAACTTACGCTTTTCAGCAGCATAAGGTCACCGAATTAGAAAGCTTGATTGAGCAGCAGTTTTCTCAAGGTTTATCACAACAGAGTCGAACCGAGGTTGAGCTGTGGCTACCGCCTTTGCTGCGAGCCTATCAAGCCAGTGACTTTTCTTTATCCCAAAACAATCAATCAATTCTTGAGTACCAGTCATCGATGCCGAATGAGCACGGCGTTAGCTATAAGAGCGTGCTTACTGATGGTAAGTTATTGATGACGCTAATAATGCCTCCACCATTTAATAAAGACGATGTGAGTTGGAACGAGGTATTGGTTATCATTACTGGCTGCTTTGCCGTATTTTTATTTGTCCGTTGGGGCTTTCGCTGGTTTGCAGTGCATCTCAGTGGTATCGAAGATCTTGCACTGCGTTCTAGCCTGATTTTATCGGGAGAGTACGATAAAGCATTGGCCGAAAAGGGCGATGGTAAACCTAGGTTGATTAATCGAGCGCTCACCCACCTATTGTTAGAGCTAGACGATGCCCATAAAGAGCGTGCTCGTTTCGATCAGTTTATTCGCTCTAATACATTTCTAGATGCTAGCACAGGTATTGGTAATCGACTGTTCTTGAAAAACCGTCTCGATGCGCTCAGTAACCAGTCTGGCATGATGACGCCTGGTGTGTTGTACCTGCTAGAGATGGAAGATTTGGATTCGTTAAGCAAAGAGCTTAATGAATATGAAGTGGATGAATTGCTATCGCAGCTGATTGGCACGATCAATCAAATTCTAGCCGATAAGGCCAATAGTATTTTTTCACGGCGTTCAACTAATCAGTTTGCCGTCGTTGTACCACAGATTTCGCAGTTAGAAGCAGACCAACTGGCGGCTAAGTTATTGCGTTTAAGTATGAATCAACTCAATACAGAGGTGCATCTTCCCGATGACTTTATCCATATTGGCGGGGCGTACTTTAAGGTCGGCGATGATAAAGATGCCCTAGTCGAAGAGGCTGAATTAGCGCTACGCTCGGCACAGTTTCAGGGAAGTAGTAGTTGGTTTATGTACGATAAAGGTGCGGTTGATGGTGACCTATCAAAAGGCTCTGTGCGTTGGCGTAGCTTTCTTGAGAATGTCTTAGTCAGCAAGAGGATCTTTCTATTTTCTCAGCCTGTTGTAGATAGTGACTCCCATGCCCATCATCAGGAAGTGACCTGTAGATTGCGTGATACTCAGGGGAATCTTGTTAGAGCCACGCTATTCTTACCTATGGCGATTAAGTGCGGCTTAACACCTCAAATCGAGCGGCAAGTGATAGAGATGGTGATGTTTGATCTGCTACCAAAGCATAAAGATAACAGCCTAAAATTCAGTATCAACTTGAGTTTAGATACGTTAGTTAGTCGCGCATTTGTGCGTTGGCTCAAAACGACCCTACTCGAATACCGCCATCTAGTACCAAGGCTTATCTTCGAAGTGAATGAAGATATTCTGGTTAATCATCAAGCACAACTTGCTGAACCATTAGATATGATTCAGAAAATGGGGGCGGCGATCTGTGTTGATGGAGTTGGTCAGCAGGTGGTGAGTACTGAATATATTCATCATTACCCAATCTCCTTGATCAAATTGCATCGTTCGATTGTTAATCATATTCATCTGCGTGCAGAGAATCAGTTATTTGTCCGCAGTCTGATGGGGGGCTTATATCGCACGGGGGTGCAAGTGTGTGCAGAAGGGGTCGAAGTCTTTGAAGAGTGGCAAACATTGCAGATCTTAGGGGTTAGTGCTGGTCAGGGGAGCTTCTTTAGCGAGCCGATCGAAGAGGTATAGTTTGTTTTGCTTTTGTTGGTGTTTGTTGCGCTTTATTCCTAAATTGGGGTTTTATCTATAATAATCAGGGATAACTCGCTACACTAATGGCATAATAAGTACCTTGCGCTATTTAGCTAAGGTTTAACAGTATTTAATATAAACTGATTGTGCAATTTATCATCATTTCGCGGGCGCATCTCAGTTAGTTTTTGATAATTTCTAAGGCATAGATGAATGAAAGGAAGCTTGTTGGATAAGATTCAGTTTTGGCGCAAAGCTGCACCGACGCTTGAGTTGGGTATCTATATATGTGCTGACAAAATATCCGTCTTTCAAGCACCTGCCGCAGATGTTGGTGCTAAAGCCATGACATTTTCGTTTAGCCACCATAATTGGGGGGAAGCATTCTCTCAAGTGGTTAAAGAGTTTAGTCCTGCAAGAATTCAAATCGTACTTGCCGCTGATTTCTATCAGCTATTACTCGTTGATAAGCCGAATGTGCAAGATGATGAGCTCAATGCTGCACTGCTTTGGTCGGTAAAAGATATCGTAAGCCAAGCAGTGACGGATATTCATCTGGATTACTTTGAATCATCGAAACAGACCACAAATAAAGTCAATGTGGTTGTGACTGAAAAGTCCATGTTATCAGCCCTGTTGTTAGCCGCCAAAAATGCAGGCTTACACACAGTCGGTGTCTCGATTGAAGAGATGGCGATGAGCAACTTGTTTAACGATAATCTAGCAAGGCTGGTATTAAGTCATCGCGAAGGGCAAGAGTTATTGCTGACTGTGGTCAGAGATGGTGAAGTGTTTATGCAACGTCGAGTGCGAGGCTTCTTGCAGATTGATAAAGTCTCTGCTGAAGATTTAGCCTATGGGGTTGCCGATAATTTAAGTCTAGAGATCCAACGTTCGATGGACTACTTCGAGAGTCACCTCCGTGAGGCTCCTGTCGCCTCCATCGAGTTGGTTATGGATGGTGAGCGAGAGAGGCTTGCTACACTTATTAGCGCTAACTTTAATCAAAGCGTCACCCCCTATCATTCGACGTCGGTTGAGGCGGTATTTGCCGAGTTGGCTTTAGCCGAATTAGCGCGAGGTCAGGCGTAATGAAATTAAGAGTAAACCTTTATTCCGATACATTGCTTCCGCCAGAGCTACGCTTATCCTTTGTTAAATTAAGTCGACTGCTGTTGGGCTTAGTGGTCGTATTATTACTATCGAGTTTGTTGGTATTTGGTTTTAATGCCAAGCTTGAGTCAGAGAAAAATAAACTTGAGATAACCAAGCAACGTCTTGACTCAGAAAAGAAAGATCTCGAGACCGCTCTGGCTAAACGAGGCCCGAGTGAAGACTTGGTTGCAGAAGTAACCTTAAAGGCGCAGCAGTTAGAGCTCAAGCAAAAACTGTTTGGAAAACTGAGCCAGCAAGAGATGCTAACCAGCTATGGCTATTCACCGTTAATGACAGATCTTGCATCTGTGGCCAATGCCAGCATCTGGTTGAGCCGCATTCAGGTGAGTGAAAATCGCTATATTTTCGAGGGATATACCTCTAGCCCAGAGAGTGTCCCGTTATGGATTGAGCGATTGAAAACCAGCACCTTAAAAGGCCATGCATTTGCCTCTATGACAATGAGCTTAGGAGAAAATCAGCCTTTAGCATTTAAGCTGACCAGTGAGACAAGTAGCACGGACAAGGAGCTGAGCAAATGAGGCAGCAGTGGAAGCAAATAGCAGAAAAATTTGATGTTTTAAGCCAGCGGGAAAGAGTGCTGGTTGCTGCGGCTACGCTTATTCTTGCCGGTGTTGTCTTTTATCTACCGCTAGAATCTGCAATTAATGAGTACAGCAAACTCAGTGAACAGAAACGCTCTATCGAGAGTGAAAATCGCATCTCAAAGCAGCAGATTGCACTGTACGAAGAGAGCTTAACCAAAGATCCCAATACCGAATATCGTCAGCGTCTAAGTAATATTGAGCAGCAAAATAAGGCGATAGACGAGCAGCTATCATCTCAGATGGTAGATATGGTGCCTGCAGATCATATGCCGACCCTACTAGCGGGCTTACTTTCAAAGGTAAAAGGTATCAAGCTTCAGTCTTTTACCTCAATCGCACCGACTCCACTACTAGAGGTGGGCGAAGAGAAGAAGTTAAACCTGTACAGCCATGGGATTAAACTAGAATTTGTTGGTGATTACTTTTCAGTATTGAGATTTATCGAGGCTGTAGAAAATATGCCGAATAAGCTCTACTGGCGTAGCATGGACTATCGAGTCGATACCTATCCAAAGGCCTCGGTATCGCTAGAGCTCTATACCTTGAGTATCAATAAGGACTTTATCAGTGTTGCCAAAAAAGATTAGTGCGCTATTGATAGCGTTCCTGTGCAGTATATTAGGTTTTAACCTTCATGCTACGACGCTGCGTGATCCGACCAGACCTGGGCATTTATCAGGAAATACAACTTCGGTGAAAGCCTTAACAAACACCAGCATGGTGCTCAATAGTATCGTACAGAAAGGTAGCTCAGCTTACGCTGTGATAAATAATCAAATTTTCCCATTAGGTGGAAAAGTAAAAGGTGTCAAAATCGTGCATATTGGTAAAGACACGGTGTCGTTAGCTGACGGTCGTAAGTTGACTTTGTTTCCAGCTGTAACAGATCTTAAGGGACAATAATTAAAATGCGCTCAATAATCTATATCACCCCTTTGCTGTCATTATTGCTAGTGGCTTGCCAAACAGTCGATAGACCTAACCCTGTAGCTTCTAAGGAGGCGTTAGCAGAATCTATTGCCGCTGATAAAGCTGCAAATGCGACTACGCCTCCGCCAGCTGTGATGCCTGATGAAGTGCAGCGTGAGCTTTCGTCGGGTAATTTGCTAGAGGGTTTTGCTCCTGTAAGGCCGACTGAACGACGTTTCGATGTATCCGCTAACAATGTCGATGCCAAAGTCTTTTTCCCTAGTCTTGCACAAGGGACTCCGTTAAGTGTTGCTGTTCATCCTGATGTAACCGGCAAGATTTCACTGTCGTTAAAGAGCGTGACGTTGAAAGAGGCACTGCAAGTTGTAGAGGATATCTATGGTTATGAAGTGAGCCGAGAAGGGCGGGTATTACGTATTTTCCCTGCAGGCATGCGCACCGAGACTTTCTCATTGAACTATCTGTATATGGAGCGCCAAGGCTTGTCTCTGACTTCAGTAAGTTCAGGCCGGATTTCAGATAATGATTCAAACTCTAATAGCAATAACAATAGTAACGGCAACAGTAATTTCAATAACTCTTCCAATAATGACTCTGGCTCAAGTAACAGCTCAAGTGATCAAACTAACGGTACCTTTATTCGCTCCGAGACCAAATCAGATTTCTGGGGTGAGTTAAAAGAGACGTTAGTCTCGATTATTGGTAATACCGGCGGTGGTCGCCAAGTGGTCGTGACGCCACAAGCGGGTTTAGTGACGATCAGGGCTTATCCGAATGAAATCCGTCAGGTGCGTAACTTTATTAAGACTGCTGAGAGTCACCTGCAGCGCCAAGTGATCCTAGAAGCTAAAGTACTCGAAGTGACGTTATCTGATGGTTATCAGCAGGGTATTCACTGGGAAAGTGTACTAGGTCACGTTGGTAGTACCGACATCAGTTTCGGCACTAGTCCTTCTGCGGGTCTTGGCGATAAAATCTCTAATGTCTTGGGTGGCGTAACCTCTATCAAGCTAGAAGGATCCGACTTCAGCACCATGATTAATCTGCTCGATACTCAAGGTGATGTCGACGTGTTATCTAGTCCGCGTGTAACCGCGTCTAATAACCAGAAGGCGGTGATTAAGGTTGGTACAGACGAGTACTTTGTGACTAACGTATCTTCCACAACGGTGGCCAGTAATACCCCTATAACTACTCCAGATGTGGAGTTGACACCTTTCTTCTCAGGTATTGCGCTTGACGTTACACCGCAAATCGATGAGCAGGGCAATGTACTACTACACATCCACCCATCGGTTATCGATATTAAAGAGCAGATAAAGAGCATTAAGATCTCTGATAGCACACTAGAACTGCCCTTAGCTCAGAGTGAAATCCGTGAATCTGATACGGTTATCAAGGCCGCGAGTGGTGATGTTGTGGTGATCGGTGGTTTGATGAAGAGCGAAAATACCGAGATTGTTTCTAAGGTTCCCCTGCTTGGTGATATTCCTTTCTTAGGTGAAGCCTTTACCAACCGCGCCAACTCTACAGTTAAAACAGAGTTAGTGATCTTGCTTAAGCCAGTGGTTGTGGGTGCTAACACTTGGGAAAGTGAATTAAAGCGTTCTCAAGAGCTGCTTGACCGTTGGTATCCTGAGGAGCAGTAAGCTTGTATCTGCAGCATTTTGGGTTAACTGAAACCCCGTTTTCTCTAACGCCGAATACGGGATTTTTCTTTGGCCTCGCGCCGCATGTTGAAGCCTTGCAAGTGCTGCAAACGGCGTTACAAACTGGCGAAGGCTTTATTAAAGTCACTGGGGAGGTGGGCACGGGTAAGACGCTCACCTGCCGTAAATTGATGAATGAGCTACCAGAGCGATTTCATTGTGCCTACCTGCCTAATCCTTACTTAACTCCCGATGAGTTACGTTGGGCTGTAGCGATGGAGCTTGGGCTAAAGTATTCCAATCAGATCGATCAGCAGCAATTAACTGGCTTGATCCAGCAGCAACTATTAGCACTAAGTGCCCATGGTCATTCAATTATCTTAGTGCTCGATGAGGCGCAGGCACTGCCCGATGAGAGTCTCGAAGCCCTGCGTCTGTTTACTAACTTAGAAACAGAGAGCCGCAAGTTGCTGCAAGTGGTTTTGTTTGCGCAGCCAGAGCTAGATGAAAGACTTGCGCAGAGTAAGTTTAGGCAGCTAAGACAGCGGATCACCTTTAGTTACTGTTTACGCCCATTAACGATTGAAGAATCAGTTGCTTACATTCAGCATCGCTTAAGTGTTGCTGGTAGTGAAAGTGGACGGTTATTTAACGAATCTAATGCTAAACGTATCGCTAAGGCCGCACGAGGAATTCCAAGGTTGATTAATGTGTTATCCCACAAGGCTTTGCTTGTAGGCTTTGGTGAGGGAGCGAAAAAAATTGCACCGCACCATGTTGATGCCGCGATTTCAGATACTTGCGACGCCATTAAGCATCAATATGGCATGGTTAAGTGGTTGCTTGCTGTTGTGGTTCTCTTTAGCAGTTGTTTAGGTGTGTTTTACTGGTTTAAAGGAGGCGTTGCATGAGCGTAATCAACAAGATGCTCAAAGATTTAGATGAGCGCCAACAACCACATGGCATCGAGAGTATGACCGCGCCTAAGTTAGCTTTTAAACCTAAGAGCTCTTCGAAGCGAACCTTGCTGCTTGCCTGTGTGATCTCATTAGCCGTCGGCGGCTTTGGAACCTTTTTTGCCTTAAATTTGATGCAAGCGGAACCCGCCATAGCGTCTAATCAGGAAATCGCTAAGACCGAAGTAGTTGACGCGAAAGTCGCTAAGGCAGAAACGACTAAGACTGAAGCTGTTGATGCGAAAGTCGCTAAGACGGTAATAGCCAAGACGGAAATCGCTAAGACCGAAGCCGTTGACGCGAAAGTCGCTAAGGCAGAAACGACTAAGACTGAAGCTGTTGATGCGAAAGTCGCTAAGACGGTAATAGCCAAGACGGAAATAGCTGAGACGGAAACGGCTAAGACCGAAGCTGTTGATGCAAAAGTCGTTAAAACAGAAACAGCTAAGGCCGAAGTCGTTAATGCGAAAGTTGCTAGGGCGGATACCGCTAAGACCGAAGCAGTTAACGCGAAAGTCGCTAAGACGGAAAAGGTAAGGCCCACTCAGCTAAATATTGCCCCTGCCACTAATCGCTCTAGCCAGTTGCATAGCAGCGGTAATATGGCGGTTAAAGAGGTCAAGCTTTCACCCGAAGAGTTGGCGCAAAAGCAGATGTTGTTGGCAACTGATGCACAGCAACAGGGGCTCCACCGAGACGCGCTAAGTTACTACGAGGCTGCGCTCGCCTATAACCCAAGTTTACATCAGGCAAGAAGACAGGCAGCGGCCCTCTATTATGGGCAGAGCAAGTTAGCCAAAGCGGCCAAGCTGTTAGAGCAAGGGCAGCTTTTGTTTCCGCAAGAGTATGAATTTTCCCTGCTATTAGCGCGGGTGCTGCAGGCCGGTGGTCAAGATGAACTGGCGCTAAAGAGCTTAGCCAAAATTCCGGATAACAGTGAGTTAGCCATTAAAAAGTGGCACCAACAGAGTGATTTGGCACAGGCGCAGAAAAATTATCCAGTAGCAGAACAGAGCTTTCGCCAACTTGCTAAGTATGAGCCTAGTCAAGGCCGCTGGTGGATGGGATTAGGTTATGCCTTGGATGCACAGCAAAAATACACCGAAGCAAAAGCGGCATATAGCCAAGCTTTATCTCAAGGTAACTTATCCGCACAGGCTAAGGTTTACGTCGATAATCGATTGCTGCAGTTAGGAGCGTACTAGTGAAACCCAAATTAAAAATGCGATTAGGTGATCTGCTGGTTCAGGAGCACATCATCACCGAAGAGCAGTTGCAGCAAGCATTAGCCGAACAGCGTAATACGGGAAAGAAGCTGGGCCGTACACTGATAGACTTGTCATGTATCACAGAGCAGCAACTACTGCAGTTTTTGTCGCATCAGCTGCATATTCCTTTTCTCGATATCAGTAAGCGCGCCATTGCGGCCAATGTGATTGGCCTATTACCAGAGGTGCAGGCTCGTCGATATCGCGCTTTAGTCGTAGAAGATAACGGTGATAGTGTGCTTGTGGCGATGAGCGATCCTGCCGATCTGCAGGCGATGGATCACCTTGAGCTACAGCTAGCACCAAAGAGTATCTCTATCGCGGTAGTAACCGAGCAGCAGCTATTAGATGCTTTCGATAACCTCTATCGACGTACCGACGAGATAGCGCAGATCGCTGGCAGACTCGAAGAGGAATATGCCGCAGATGATATATTCGATCTAGGTAGTCTGACCGAAGCCGACAGCGATAACGAAACCACAGTGGTTAAGTTATTGCAGTCTATTTTCGAAGATGCGGTGCAGATGCGCGCCTCGGATATCCATATCGAGCCTGGTGAAAAGTCACTGCGTATTCGTCAGCGTATCGATGGTCAGTTACATGAAAACATCTTGCCAGAAGTGAGCATTGCCGCAGCCTTGGTGTTGCGTCTCAAGCTAATGGCGGGCTTAGATATTTCAGAGAAACGTCTGCCTCAAGATGGTCGATTTCATATGGAGATCAAGGGGCATAAGATTGATGTACGTATGTCGACCATGCCTATCTACCATGGTGAGTCGGTGGTAATGCGTCTGCTTGATCAATCCGCAGGCCTGTTGACCTTGAATGAAACGGGCATGCCGCCAGAGATGCTGGCAAGAGTGCGTCGTCAGATCAAACGTCCTCATGGTATGTTGTTGGTGACTGGGCCAACGGGTAGCGGTAAAACGACCACGCTGTACGGTGTGCTCAGTGAGCTTAATACCGCCGATCGCAAGATCATCACAGTTGAAGATCCTGTTGAATACCAGTTACCTAGAATTAATCAGGTTCAAGTGAACCATAAGATCGGCCTCGATTTTTCTAACGTGTTAAGAACCACTTTGCGTCAAGACCCGGATATTATCATGGTGGGTGAGATGCGAGATCAAGAGACGGTTGAAATTGGTCTTCGAGGCGCGTTAACGGGTCACTTTGTACTATCGACTCTGCATACCAACGATGCGGTAACCAGTGCGCTGCGTCTGCTGGATATGGGAGCGGCGAGTTATCTTGTTGCTAGTGCGCTAAGAGTGATTATCGCCCAGCGACTAGTGCGCCGAGTCTGCCAAAATTGTGCAATGGATTATCATCTCACCGCACAGGATAAAGTCTGGCTATCGAGTGTGAGTCAAATGGACTACTCCAAAGCTACATTTAGGGTCGGGGCAGGCTGTCAAAGCTGTAACGGTAGTGGCTATCGTGGCCGTATCGGTGTGTTCGAGATCTTAGAGCTTGATGAGCTTATGATTGAAGCGATGCGCAGCGGTAACCCTCAGGACTTTACCCGCGCCGCTTATCAGAGCCCTAACTTTACTCCGCTAGCCGAGTCCGCATTAAAGTACTTGGCGCAGGGGATGACCACTATCGAAGAGGTTGCCAAGTTAGTCGAAGATGTCAGTGACACCGAGTTAGAACAGGGTGAGGCTTAATCATGCCAACATATCAGTATCGCGGCCGCAGCGCACAAGGTGAGCAAGTTAAAGGGCTACTGGATGCTAGCTCTGAAAGTGCCGCGGCCGATCAGCTGATGTCTCGCGGGGTGATCCCGCTAGAGTTGACTATAGCAAAAGAAGTTAAAGAATTTAGCTTTAAGGCTTTGTTTAAAGGCAAGGTTGCATTAGACGAACTGCAGATCTTTACTCGGCAGATGTATTCTTTGACGCGCTCAGGGATCCCGATACTGCGCGCGATCGCAGGTCTTTCTGAAACAACACATTCGGTGCGGATGAAAGAGGCGCTAGATGATATTTCAGAGCAGTTAACTTCAGGTCGCCCTCTATCATCAGCAATGAATCAACATCCGGATGTATTCGATGCGTTGTTTGTTTCTATGGTTCATGTGGGCGAGAACACGGGCAAACTGGAAGACGCTTTTATTCAGCTGGCGGGTTATATCGAGCGCGAACAGGAAACCCGTAGGCGCATTAAAGCCGCGATGCGTTATCCGATCTTTGTATTGATCGCGATCGCAATTGCCATGGTGATCCTCAACATCATGGTGATCCCTAAGTTTGCAGAGATGTTTTCACGATTTGGTGCCGATCTGCCGTGGGCGACTAAACTGTTAATTAATACTTCTAATCTGTTTGTTAATTACTGGCCAGCGATGATCGTGGTGCTGGTGGCCGGGTTTGTGGGGATTCGATATTGGCACAGCACTGAAAAAGGTGAGAAACAGTGGGACAAGTGGAAGCTGAATATTCCTGCTGTAGGCAGCATTATCGAGCGTTCGACCCTGTCTCGTTATTGTCGCAGTTTCTCTATGATGCTCAGTGCGGGCGTACCTATGACTCAGGCGCTCAGTCTCGTTGCTGATGCGGTCGATAACGCCTATATGCATGACCGTATTGTGGGCATGCGCCGGGGTATCGAGTCGGGCGAGTCGATGCTAAGGGTGTCGAATAACTGTCAACTGTTTACCCCGCTCGTGCTACAGATGGTTGCCGTCGGTGAAGAAACAGGGCAGATTGATCAGTTACTTAATGATGCCGCCGACTTCTACGAAGGTGAGGTCGACTACGATCTTAAGAATTTAACCGCTAAGCTGGAGCCTATTTTGATCGGCTTTGTTGCCTGTATCGTGTTAGTCCTAGCACTGGGTATCTACCTGCCGATGTGGGATATGCTTAATGTGGTTAAGGGCGGCAACTGATGATGCGAGAACAAGGCTGTGCTTAATCAACAAAAAGCCGATGCAGAGTTGATTAGCGTTTATGGCAAGATTATTGCCTTAATTATTTTGTTAATTGTATTGTTTTACTTAGCTTTTAGTTACTTTGGCAGTATTAAGCAGCTGAGCCAGCCCAGTATGCAAGCTGAGCATACACGTTTACTCAATGTACTGGGGGTTGCTCGCTCTCAATGGTTGATGCGCAGTAAGCCAGAAATCTTGATACTCGATTGGTATTCAGATAATCCTGAGCACGCCTCATCTACGGGG
Source organism: Shewanella schlegeliana (assembly GCF_016765635.1). GTDB lineage: Bacteria > Pseudomonadota > Gammaproteobacteria > Enterobacterales > Shewanellaceae > Shewanella > Shewanella schlegeliana. Next base: position 503,620 of record NZ_JAESVD010000003.1, on the reverse strand, counting down.
CAAGTGCGTATGGCTGCGGGTGGCTGGCCTGTGCCGGATGAGACAAGTGTTGCTGGCTGTCGACAATTATTGGTTGAATTGTTGGGTGCTGGTTATGCACAACAAATTGAAACACGATTCAATCCGAGAACAGATGTTTGCCGATATATTGGCGAGTCAGGTGAAAGTATTAGCTATCAAACCACCTCTGGGCGGGTCATTTTTTTGACACAAGGTGACTAAAGAGTGAAATTATCTGTTTTCTAATTTTAACAAACTGCTAGAATAGCCGCATACAACACTGGGGGTAAAATGAAACAACAGTATCAGAAGGGCTTCTCCCTTATTGAATTAGTCATCGTTATCGTGATCTTAGGTTTATTGGCAGCAACGGCTATTCCACGGTTTTTAAACGTAACTGATGATGCTGAAGATGCCAGTGTAGACGGTGTTGCGGGTGGCTTAAGCACTGCAGTGAGCTTTGTGCGCTCACAGTGGGAAGTTGACGGTCGCCGCAATAATACCGTGCTATTAGACGGCACTACGGTGTCACTCGATCCTCGCTTTGGTTATCCAACGGGTTCGAGCAATACCGATGCAAAAGGCATGACTGTAGGTACGTGCCAAGAAGTGTTTGAGCTTGTTTTACAAAATGCACCGCGAAGCGTAATTTCAGGAGAAGATGCGCGTAAAGCAAGATATGTAGTGAGTGTGGCAGAAGGAGCGGGTGGCAGTTCAAATACCATAGATGGCGAGCTTGTTAGCGGTCTTGATGTTTGTTTGTATTACCTAGCTTCATCACTGGTGTTAGATCCACAAACCGGTAAGCCTACGGAAGATCTAGCCGACCTAAGCAACCTAGCGGGTAAAGGGGTGACCTACAACCCAGGTTCTGGTCAAGTTGCGAGTTTTATTGACTAAGCAAGTGGTTGTTAGTTAGTAGTAAAAAATTAATAGTTTGCGGATGACAGGTTTTAACCGTTCGCCGTGCTTGTTATGTGATTGAGGATATTTTTATGCAAAAGCAAAATGGTTTTACCCTAATCGAATTAGTGGTTGTTATTATTATTCTAGGTATTTTGGCAGTAACTGCTGCACCTAAGTTTATCAACCTACAGAGCGACGCTCGTGCATCAGCACTGCAAGGTGTTAAAGGCGCGATTCAAGGTGCTAACGGCCTAGTATTCGCTAAGGCAGCTTTAGCTGGTGACGAGCGAGCTAGTGCTGCTGCAGGCACTGATGTAAATATCGGTACAGATGCAGCCCCTATTAACGTTAAGACAATTTATGGTTACTTGATTGCTAAAGAAGCAGATTTTTCAAAAGCAATGGATGTAAACTTTGCGCTTTCTACAGCAACTGACGCTGAAAAAGCAGCTGCAGACTGGATCATTGAGGAATCTGGTACTTCTGCAATTATTCATCAGGTAGGTGCTCCAAATGACAGCAATACTTGTCAGGTGACTTATGAGCAAGCAGACGCATCGAATGTTCCAACATATACAATTGTTGATACCGGCTGTTAATAGGACTCTTTAAATGCAAAAGCAAAATGGTTTTACTCTAATCGAATTAGTGGTTGTGATTATTATCCTAGGTATCTTGGCTGTCACAGCAGCGCCTAAGTTTATCAACCTACAGAGCGATGCGCGTGCATCGACCCTTCAAGGTTTAAAAGGCTCAATGCAAGGGGCTAACTCTTTGGTTTTTTCTAAGGCGGCTATTGCAGGTAAAGAGAAGTTAGGTGATACAACTGTACAGATTGGCGCAGCACCTGCGGATACAGTGAAAACGGCTTATGGCTATTTACAGAATGATAAACAGTCAATCTTAGACGCTTTAGATATTAGTGAAGATGATTGGACGTTTGTTGTTGGTGCAGATCAAACCAAACCAACAGTTATTTATCAGGCTGGTTCTCCATATGATGCTTCAGTAAGCCCTGTAGTGGATTGTCATTTTGAATACACGCCAGCGCAAAGTTCAAGTATTTCTCCGAAATACGAAGTAAAAGATACAGGTTGTTAATTTAGACAGCTGTGAAAAAGGCCTGCCTCGCAGGCCTTTTTTGTATCTAGACCGTTTATTGTGGCTTTATTTGCCATAATTAATAAACTGTTGGAAAATCAGCTTTAAGATGGCGAAAAGCCGGAATCGACACCAGTTTGCAGTTGTATCTTTTATAGCAGGGCGAAGCCCGCTCTAGCCGCTGCAGCGCAGCGCCCTAGAATCTAGTGCTAGTAGCGAAAGTAGACGACAATCAATACAACGTACAACTGCATATATCAATCAGGACGAGCAATGCATAGAGCGCAGCGACACGCAGGCTTTACATTAGTGGAGCTAGTGACCACGATAATCCTTATTGCCATTCTCGCTGTGGTGGTTATCCCTCGCCTGCTGACCTCATCAAGTTACAGTGCTTTTACCCTGCGTGATGAATTTATCAGTGAGCTGCGTAAAGTGCAGATGATGGCGATGAACAATCAAGACCGCTGTTACCGTTTGTCCGTTACCGACAGTCAATATCAAGTCTCTCGTTACCAAGGTGCTTGCTCTGGCACGCCAGTGCGCACCGATGCACCGCAAGCGTTTCAAGGTGGAGCGAGTCTCGCTTTGCTGAGTAGTGGTGCAAGCACATTTAATATCCAATTTAATGCCCAAGGTGTCCCTATTGTGGATGGCGCACGTTGCAGTGGTAACTGCATTAGTGTTATTGCCGATGAGACACTCTTCCTTGCGATAGAATCTGAAGGTTATATCCATGATGGGCAATAGAATCTCAGCCATAAAATGGCAAGCTCAAAAGGCCTTTACCTTAGTCGAGTTAGTTGTGGGTATGGTGGTGATCAGTATCGCCTTCGTGCTGCTGAGTACCATGTTGTTTCCTCAGGCTGAGCGTGCCGCAGATACCCTGCATCGAGTTCGTTCTGCAGAACTCGCTCACTCTATTTTGAATGAGATCTGGGGTAAGCGTTACGATCAAAACAGCAATGCGAATGGTGGAGTCCCCGCCTGTGGTGCGCCAGCAAAACCTGCATTTGGCTTACCTGCAGGGTTACCTTGTACCACACCAGCAAATTTGGGCCCAGACACCGTTGCGGGGGTGACCGAGACTCGCAATGACTATAACGATGTCGATGACTATACAGGGCTTAATATTGGTAGCGATATGCTCAACAGCAGCGAGACTTATGCCGATCGCTATATTAATTACGGCTTAGAAGTTTTAGTCGCCTATAACAACTTACCGAGCCTAAATACTAAGCTTATTACTATTAATGTCACCACGCCTAATGGCGAGGTGATGAGCTTTAATGCGATCAGGAGTAACTATTAATGCAAGCGTTAATACGTCCCGCTTCGCGATTGCAATTGGGCACACTGAAACAGCGAAAAAGCCTCGGCTTTACCTTAGTTGAGATGGTAACAGTGATCATTATCCTAGGCGTTTTAGTGCTTGGGGTGAGTGGTTTTTTGATTTTTGGTACCCGAATTTTTGTCGATGCCACCTCGGTTGATCAAGTATTGAGTCAAAGCCGATTTGCAATCGAACGTATGACCCGAGAGATCCGTAATACAGCACCCAATAGCATTCGAGTTCGCGATAGTGGTGATGGTGCCTGGCAATGTATCGAGATGATGCCGATCATCTCTAGTGCGTCTTATATAGATATGCCTATAGTGCCAGCCTCGGCAGCGAGCAGTGGCACAGCGATGCAATCCAGTGCCAGCGCACGCTTAGATAAGGATCAATTTTTACTGATTTATCCACTATCACCCGCCGATGTTTATACCTCAACTACGGGCACGCAAGGCAAGCTGTTTAGTATTGACGCCGTTACTGCTAATGCAACGACGAACGACCTTAGTATCGACTTTGGCCGCGCTGTTCGTTTCGATGCCGCCTCGCCAAGACAGCGCTATTTTGGTGTGAAAGGTGCGGTGAGTTACTGCTTTGAGCAGGTGACTTCAGAGTTAAGTCTATTAAAACGTTATTCTGGCTATGGTTTTAATCACCCTAATCTGCAGCCATCGCCAGCCGATATGGGAACAGGTGTGTTGATGGCTGAGAATGTGGTCAATACTATCGGCCGAAATAGTCCCATCGCCTATACCCCTGGAACGCTACGTAACAACGCCATGGTACATCTGAATCCTTTGTTTGATGTGCAGGGGCAGACGTTCCAATACCATCATCAAGTGCAGGTGATTAATGTCCCCTAATCGAATGCTTTGTCACAACTGCCAGCTTAATCAGCTAGCTTCTCGCTCCAAGCAAGCTGGGAGTGCTTTAGTGATCGGTGTATTTATTATCACAGTGATGTTTTTACTGGCAGCGACACTGATTAACGTGCTTGATGATGCCGATCAAGAGATAAATCTTGAGGTGTGGGGTACCCGTGCCTTTGCTACTGCGAATAGTGGTGCCGATCGCGCCTTAGCGACCTTGTTTCCTGTTGATGGCAGTGTAGGGAGTTGCCCTCCCCAAACCACATGGAATATAGGGACCGAAACAGGGCTCGTTGGCTTTAATGGATGCAGCGTGGTGATGACCTGTTCTTCTGTTACCACGAATTTTCCACAAAATAATATGACTCAGTACCTAATTACTAGTACCGCAACCTGTAGTACAGGCCAATGTGATTCTGGTCGCGATAGCGATGCCAGCTGTATTAGAGTGAGTCGTCAGGTGGAGGTCGAAGCCCGTGATTAGTACTAAAAGCTCTCTTAAACTAATTGTATTACTCGGTTTTAGCTTATTGTCTATTAAAGTGTCATTTGCTGCTGATTGGACTCAAACCTTTAGAGAGGGCGTTAACTCTTACTCCAGCTCAGGGCAAATACGATTTCATAGTGGCTCTAAACTGTTCGATGCCCCGAATAACGGCAGACTGCCTTCTTATTCAGTGACTGATTCCTCTAGGTCTGCTTGTGTTCCCGCTAATGGCAATTCAAAAAAATGTAAGGCGGGTAATTTTACTGCAAGATTACCAAGTGACAGGCTCCCGTTTGCGCAATGTGCTTCAACTAGCAATAAAAATTTAGGGCCGTCGGATGCGGTTAATTATGTGATAGAGGTACCCGAGGGAGAGTACTCGAATATTAACTCTCACTTTTACTATCACACGGTTAAATTTACCAATAGTGATACAGGTATCTATCGGATTAAGCTGTTAAATATTCAGGATGGCATATTAGAGTTAGCGCCCGGCCAATACTGGATTGAAAACTTACAAATAGCAGAGGGGGTGACGGTTAGATTTCCTACTAGTGGAACCGTTAGCTTCTTTGTCAAAAATCACTTTGTTCAGTACAACAGCATGCTGCCATATCGTTCAGAGCTCTTCATGCTGTATGGTTATTCAGACATAGATTTGGCTGAAGACTCTTATCTCCGTGGTCATATTGTTTCTGAAGGACGACTTATTTTTAGTGAAGAAGCAAGAGTCGAGGGAGCTGTTACTTCTGATTATATTGCGATTGATGACGACGGCTGGGTACAGTTTGATGATCATGCCTACTTGATCGACTTAGTTCCTAACTGTGACTTGGACCTGCCTAATCCTCCCGTTATTCCTCAGTGCCCTGCTGAGCAGGGGAATATCCAAGGCTTAACCTATCGTACTTACGATGCTGAAAGTTGGGATGATGATGGTGATAGTCCTGAAGATCACGATGATTTTGAAGATCTAATTAATGAAGTGAAGAAAACTAAATTTCAAATAGGGGAGTCTGTTGAGACAAACTTAAATCAGAAAGGTAATGGCATAAATCCTCATTCAAATGCTGCAGTCGACCAAGACCAGTATTTAGGTGTGTTTGAAGGATACATAGAAGCACCTGAAACGGGTGAGTATACCTTTGCTATCGATGGAGATGATGCCATCGAACTGCTGATCGATGGGGAAGTCATAACGGGATTTTATGGTACCCATGCGACCTGTGACTGCACCCAGTATCAGGGTAAGGTATCCCTTGAACAAGGGGCGCATACTATTGAACTGAGATTTCATGAAGCCTTTGGTGCAGAGGCTTTCCGTCTGTATTGGAAAACGCCCTCTTCAAATCATTTTGAAACAGTCCCTGCGAGTCAGCTGCTAACTTGTCCTGCGCCGCAGTTTGAATTTGGCCGTGCTGAGCTCGATGCGAGCGGTAACGCGGTTATCAATTTTGATAATACCTACTCTGTGCCGCCCGTAGTGATGCTGATGCCAACGATAGATGGTAGCAACGCCAATGGCGATCACTCCTCTACAGTGAGAGTCGATAGCTTAAACTTAAGTCATGCCTCTATTAAGCAGATTAACTCTGGCATATCGCAAGTTCTGGACAAGAAGATGGACAAGGTGGACTACTTTGTTATGGAAGCGGGTTACCGCTTTTTAGAGCGGGGTAAGGCACTACAGGCTGGTTCGATATCGACCGAGTTGTACCAAGGTAAAAACTTGCCAAGTGCTGGTCGAGGCTACGAGAATATCGAGTTTGAGCATGATTTTGGTATTCAGCCTGCCATGATAGGTCAGACATTGACTCATAATAATGACCGCTTTATCACAACAGTGATTAATAATGTCGATGCTGATGGCTCACAGTTTGATATTGCAATTGAAGGTTCTGAAATGAGCTCTGGGATAACTAGGCCAGAGCTTATAGGCTTTGTCGCTGGTGTAGGCCAAGGCGTAATGACGGTCAATGGTGAAAGCTTAAAGTATGAGTTTGCCAACGCTTTGAATCATGGCAACGGCAGTTCAGTTCAAAACCTGAGTCAGCAATGTGCTTTTAATAATAGTTACCAGCAAACTTATTCTGCACAGCCCTTAACTATTGCCAATAAAAATCAACGTCGTGGTGGTGATGGTGGCTGGGTAAGACGCTGCACTAAAGAGAGTTTTAACAACCAGGTGAGCTTTGCGATAGATGAAGACCAGCACCGAGATGGCGAGCGTAGCCATTTGGCTGAGAGCATAGGTTATTTTGCGTTTGAGTATGCTGCCGAGCCGCCTGCGGTAAACCATTATCGAATTAGCTTTAATTCCGGTGCACTCAGCTGCGCGGCTAAATCAATAACCATTCAAGCATGTGCTAATCCTGACTGTACATCCTTACTTAGCGATCCCGCTTCTGTAACGCTAACTAAAAACAACACAAATTATACTCGTGAAACCTTTACCGGTAACACAGCAACTGAACTATGGCACCCCGAGGGGGGCTTGGTCACGCTAGGGTTAAGCTCGACTCTGCCGACGGCTAACTACAGCTGTTATATCGATGGCAATCTGGTCACCAATGCTCAATGTCAGCTCAACTTTGAAGATAGCGGCATCTATTTTGATATCGATGATTCAACGGCTTGTAAAAACTCCAACAACTTTGAGTTATTTGCGGTTAAGAAAGATCAAGTTACCCAGCAATGTGTACCGCTATTTGCTAATAAAACTAAGCCGGTTTCGATGGCGTTTAACTATATTACGCCAGATTCCGCGGGGATCAACGAGGCCGCCAAGTTAACCATCAATAGTCTCAATGCACCTAATGCCAGTAAAGTGATCGATGGCGGCAGTAGTGAAGAGTTGCAAGTTCATTTTGATGCCAATGGTAAGGCATTGCTAAATGTTAATTACCCTGAAGCGGGTAAGGTGGAGCTTGCGGCAACCTTGACTGAAACGATTAGCTCTCCCGATGGTAGCACCAGTGAAACCTTGATACTCGAACATAGTGATCAATTTGTGGCTAAACCCGATGGCTTCCATTTCTTTAATGATTCTGGGCGTAATGGCTGTACGGGGGCAAGTTGCGAGCTGTCTGCCAAGGCAGGCGCTGATTTTAAGATGAACGTAAAGGCGGTTTGTGGTGTCGATGACGGCACGGCTTATAAAGATCGAGTGCCACTTAAAAACTTCCAATTAACAGATTTAAAAATTAAACCTGTACTACAAGCGCCATTAGTCTCGAATGGAGATATTAAAGATGGCGGTCTTGGAGGGCTAGGGCTAACCAGTTTGAGCTTCACTAAGGCTAACAGTGCACCGCTAAGACTGACGGATCAGACATACTCTGAAGTGGGGGCGATGAGTGTTGCACTCGATGGTGAGCTGAATTATCTAGGAGCCTCGATCCCTGAAACCCACTCAAGTAGCGAGATCTTTGGGCGCTTTTCTCCATATTACTTAACCGTGACGGCTAACACTCCTCATCTTACGGCGCAGTGTGGCAGCTTTACCTATATGGATCAGCCTTTTGGTTTCTCAACTGGAGAGGAGCCAACCCTGTCTATTATTGGTAAGAGTAAGAGTGGTGCTATCACCAACAACTATCAAGTCGGTGATTGGTGGCGTTACCAAGGTAAGCAGTGGCTAGATCGTAGTTATCGCGATACCTCAGGCGCAACCTCAATAGATGGTGCTGCACTACAAGTGCTGGACGAGTCACCAATCTCAGGTACTGTTGATTATTATCCGAACAATGAAGATAACAGTATACAGCGGGCTTACTTAAGCGGTGCGCAGTTGCATTACGGCCGCAGTGCATCGCTGGCGGTACCCTTCAATGGTCTGTTTGACCTAGAGCTATCGAAGGCTGATGTGACAGATAAGGATGGTATTTGTTACCAAGACAACGCCGCTGCAGCCTGTATTGGCCTGACCTTTACCGATATCGCTAAAGACGATGCTTTTGCGCTGCGTTACGGGCGCTTTGTGATGCAAAACGCTTACGGCCCATCATCGGAGGAGCTGCGTCTTGAGGTTGGAACCCAGTATGTCGGGGCGGGTGGAGAGTGGCTCACCAATAGTGATGACAGTTGCTCGGTATTTGATACTACCAGTGCGACTGAATCTGCCGATATTGGCTTGCACCTGTCTCCCGATGCAGGGCTTGAAGGGGTGCAAGGCTATACTCGTCCGGGGGGAACGGGCAAGGCTGGAGCTATCGGTTTAGGTAGCGGCTTTATCTATTTCCCGGCCCCTCATGCCGATGGTGAAGTGGGGCTACAGCAGCATGTCGACAGGTGGCTGCAGTGGTATTGGAACTACGACTCAAATAGTGGGTTACAAGACCCGCGATCGACAGCCTATTTTGGCACTTACCGTGGCCATGACCGGATTATTTATTGGCGAGAAGTTAACTAATTGTCAGTAACAAGGGGTGAGACAAGTTATTGACTCGCTCTTTGGGCTGTATATCGCAAAAAATAGGGTTTCATTAGCAATTGTTAACCTCTGCGGTCTTGTGGATTTTAAGAAGCGTGATAAAGTTACCTGATTTCTTTTTTCTACGACTCCACAGAGACAGGCTGGTTACATGTTCAAGAAGCTACGCGGCATTTTTTCTAATGATCTTTCGATCGATTTGGGTACAGCAAATACGCTAATTTACGTCCGTGAAGAAGGCATTGTGCTAAACGAGCCTTCGGTGGTTGCTATTCGTGGCGAGCGCAGCGGTTCGGGTCAGAAGTCGGTTGCAGCCGTCGGTACTGAAGCAAAGCAGATGCTAGGTCGTACTCCTGGGAACATTCAAGCTATTCGTCCAATGAAAGATGGCGTTATCGCCGACTTTTATGTCACAGAAAAAATGCTACAGCATTTTATCAAGCAAGTTCATAACAACAGCGTATTCCGTCCAAGCCCTCGAGTCTTAGTTTGTGTGCCTGTTGGCGCGACACAAGTTGAACGTCGTGCGATTCGTGAATCAGCTATGGGCGCGGGTGCTCGTGAAGTGTATCTGATTGAAGAGCCAATGGCGGCGGCTATCGGTGCAGGCCTACCTGTTTCTGAAGCAACCGGTTCTATGGTTGTCGATATCGGTGGTGGTACTACAGAAGTTGCGATTATCTCGCTAAACGGTGTGGTTTACTCATCGTCTGTTCGCATCGGTGGTGACAAGTTTGATGACGCGATTATCAACTATGTGCGTCGTAACTACGGTAGCCTGATTGGTGAAGCGACAGCTGAGCGTATCAAGCACACAATTGGTACTGCATACCCAGGCGATGAAGTATTAGAAATTGAAGTACGCGGTCGTAACCTTGCTGAAGGTGTACCACGTAGCTTTACCTTGAACAGCAACGAAATTTTAGAAGCACTGCAAGAACCGCTATCTGGTATTGTGAGTGCTGTTATGGTGGCACTAGAGCAGTCTCCTCCAGAGTTGGCATCAGATATCTCTGAGCGCGGCATGGTATTGACTGGTGGTGGCGCTTTGATCCGCGATCTTGACCGTCTACTAATGCAAGAGACTGGTATTCCTGTAATGATCGCAGATGACCCATTAACTTGTGTTGCACGCGGTGGTGGTAGAGCTTTAGAGATGATCGATATGCACGGCGGCGACCTGTTCTCTGAAGAAAACTAACCACGGTTAAAAAGGGCGGTGTTTAACCGCCCTCGTTTGTTATGAAGCCTATTTTTGTTCGCGGTATTTCCAATCAGTTTAGACTCATGCTGGCAGTGATTATGTCAGTGATTCTGCTTGTCGCTAATGACAGGCTAGAGCCTGTGCGTAATTCTCTCTCCTCACTGTTAAGCCCACTACAGTATGTGGCTAATATTCCTGGCGCCCTACTCGACCTTTCGGCCGAAAACTTGGCAACGCGCAACATGTTGGCCAAGCAAAACAAAGAGCTGATGCGTCACCAACTCTTGATGAGTGAGCGTTTACAGCGTTTTGAACATCTGCGTCAAGAGAACGACCGCTTACGTAGCCTGCTCGGCTCGCCTGTGCACATGGATGCCAAGAAGATGGTTGCCGAGGTGATGGAAGTGGCAAGCGATCCTTTCCATCAATATGTGGTATTAAACCATGGTGCACGCAGTGGTGTGTTTGTCGGCCAACCTGTGGTCGATGCCCAAGGTGTCGCAGGTCAGGTGGTGCAAGTTAGTGAACTGACTAGTCGAGTGCTGTTACTGTCCGATACCTCCCATGGCATCCCCGTTAGGATCACCCGTAACGACGTACGTTTAATGGCGGTCGGAACCGGTGTGCTCGATGAGCTGGAGATGAGGCATGTGGCCAAGAGCACCGATGTGCGTGTGGGTGATCTGTTAGTCTCTTCCGGCCTAGGTAAACGCTTTCCTGAAGGTTACCCCGTCGCTCGTGTCATGAGTGTCGAAAAAGATGACGGGCAGAGCTACGCCACGGTGATCGCCCAGCCGTTAGCTGCGCTAGATAGAATTCGTTATCTGTTATTACTATGGCCTGATATAGAGTCTGACGGCAAAGATCTTACCCCTCCAGAGGGTATTGAAGAGGCAGTGAAGGCGAGTCAGGAGGTCGCACAATGAGTTTACATGTGGCAAATGGCCGTTGGGTCGTTTGGCTAAGCCTATTGGTGGCAATGCTGTTTCAAATTATGCCATTACCCGATGTGGTGGAGGCGTGGCGTCCAGAGTGGTTACTACTGGTGATTATCTACTGGGCGATGGCATTGCCTCATCGCTACAATATTTTGACCGCTTGGGTTCTCGGTGTGATGTTGGATATCCTACTTGGGGCAACCCTAGGTATTCGCGCATTCGCGATGTCAGTGGTGGTGTATGTGGTGGTACTGCATTTCCAGCGCTTACGTAACTTTCCTATGTGGCAGCAGGCACTATTGATGGCGATGCTGGTCGCACTCTATAACCTAGTCGTATTTTGGGTGCAATTTGTTACTGGCAGCGCTGTGTTCGATATTAGTTTGTTCTATCCAGCATTATCGAGTCTAGTAATGTGGCCATGGATTTTCTGGGTCTTACGTCGAGTAAGACGTCTGTACAAGGTTCGATAGTCACTGTTTATTTGTTTTCCTTAGGCTTGGCTAATGTCGTGAGCGTCATTTCAGGTAGCGTTAGTCTAGTTAGAATCATAGAAGGGTACTGTGTATGAAGTTAGTACTTGCTTCGGGCTCGCCTCGTCGTAAAGAGTTGTTAGGCCAGTTAGCTTTTTTAAATACTAAAGCAGATGTGCCATTCGAGTTTGAGATTTTAGCGGCCGATATCGATGAGAGTCATAACAGCGCTGAGTCAGCTGAAGAGTTTGTGTTGCGCTTAGCTAAAGAGAAGGCCTTAGCTGGATTAGCCTTATATGCTGCGGAACATGGCACAGAAGAGCAGACGGTGGTGTTAGGCTCAGACACGATAGTGGTGCAGGGCGAGACGATTCTTGGTAAGCCCAAAGATGAAGCTGACGCGGCGGCAATACTAGCTAGCCTTTCGGGTCAGTCACATCGAGTGATGACGGCAGTAGCCTTAACCGATGGCAGTAAAACGGTCAGTAAGTTGGTAACCACTAAAGTACAGTTTTGCGAATTAACTCAAGCCGATATTCTGGCTTATATCGCGACTGGTGAGCCAATGGATAAAGCTGGAGCCTACGGGATCCAAGGGCTAGGTGGAAATTTTGTTGAAGCTATCGAGGGCAGTTATTCCGCGGTAGTTGGGTTACCTTTGGTAGAAACCCGTGCGTTGTTGTGTGAGATGCAAGTTTTATAGCCATAAAAATCAGTAAAATCAGGCTTTAATTGCCAAGCTATAGACTATCTTCATTGCAGACTTTAACTAGCAATATTGGCCCTTTGCTTAATATTGCCAGATCACAAGCTACGCCAAATCCTTTTTAAATTAAGCTATTTCCCTGAGTGGGGTGAGTTGTGAGTAGAAGTCGAATCGCGCAAAACCGAGGGCAGAGAAAAATAGGCTCTGAACTCTTAATCAATGTAACACCTACAGAAGCTCGAGTTGCATTAGTGGAGCATGGTGTTCTGCAAGAGGTTCATATCGAACGACGCATGAAGCGTGGTTTGGTGGGGAATATTTATAAGGGCAAAGTAAGCCGAGTACTGCCAGGTATGCAGGCTGCCTTTGTCGATATTGGCTTAGATAAGGCCGCGTTTTTACACGCCTCCGATATCGTGCCGCATACAGAGTGTGTTGCCGATGTAGAGAAGGGCAACTTTGTGGTGCGTGATATTGCCGAACTCGTGAGACAAGGGCAAGACATCATGGTGCAGGTGGTTAAAGATCCACTGGGTACTAAGGGCGCACGCTTAACCACTGATATCACTCTTCCTTCCCGCTATTTAGTCTTTATGCCGGGCTCTAGCCATGTTGGTGTTTCTCAGCGAATCGAGTCTGAAGAAGTGCGCGCACGGCTAAAGAAAATCACCGAGCCATTTGTCGATGACGACGGCGGCTTCATTATCCGCACCGCAGCCGAGAGTGCCGGTGAAGATGAGTTAGTGCAGGATGCTGGCTTCTTAAGGCGAGTGTGGGCTAAGGTGAGCGAGCGCCGTAAGCGTCGTGGCGTCTCTTTACTGTATCAAGATCTTGCTTTGCCTGTGCGTATCGTACGTGACTTCGTGGGCACCGAGTTGGATCAAATTCAGGTCGACTCTAATCAAACTTACGAAGAGCTTCAGCAGTTCGCCCAAGAGTTTATGCCGGAAATCGCCGACAAGCTTGAGCATTACACGGGACCAGTGCCAATTTTTGACCTCTACGATGTTGAAAACGAGGTGCAGCGCGCGCTTGGACGTAAGGTTGAACTTAAATCGGGTGGCTACCTGATCATAGATCAGACCGAGGCGATGACCACGGTCGATATCAATACCGGTGCTTTTGTCGGGCATCGTAATCTAGAAGAAACCATTTTTAATACCAACCTCGAAGCGACTCACGCGATAGCTCGTCAGCTACGCCTGCGTAACTTAGGTGGGATCATTATTATCGATTTTATCGACATGCTAAACGCCGAGCATAAGAAGCGAGTGTTAGCGAGTCTAGAAAGCTCGCTTTCTAAAGATAGGGTTAAAACCAATATCAGCGGCTTCTCTGGCCTTGGCTTAGTGGAGATGACCCGTAAACGTACTCGTGAAAGTTTAGAGCATGTACTTTGCGGCGAGTGCCCGGTTTGTTTGGGTACAGGCAATTTAAAAACGGTTGAAACGGTTTCTTACGAGATCTTCCGTGAGATCATTCGTCTTAATCGTGGTTACGATGCCGATGAGTTTTTGCTGTACTGCTCTCCCGCCGTTTATCAAAGCCTTAAGGGTGACGAGAGTCATCTACTGGGTGAGCTTGAAGTCTATATTGGTAAGCGAGTACGGCTACAGAGCGAGCCTATGTATGCACAGAACAAATTCGACGTGGTGATAATGTAGTGCCACCTGAATCTTGTTCGCCAAAAAAGCGTACCTTTAATCTCACTCGTGCTTGCTGGCAGTTCCTAGCCATGGTGCTAGTACTCTTTGCCTTGCTAGTCAGCCTATTCCGTGGGCTATTGCCTCAGCTAGACCAAGTGCGCATGGAACTTGTCGCTTTTGTTAAAGCTGAGTATCAAGTGAAAGTCGAAGTAGGCCAGCTTGCCGCCGAATGGCAAGCCTATGGTCCGGCCTTAACCGTCAAAAACTTTGTCTTACCTGCACAGGAAAACCTGCCTGTCACCCTGCTATTTAATCGAGTGCATGTGAAGCTGGATTTTTGGCAGACACTGATCACTGCAACGCCGCAGATTGAGGATGTCATCTTCGATGGAGTGAACGTGGCGCTAGATCTCGATCAGTTAAAGGCGATGACGCCGCGTAACGCAGACGCCAAGCTGCAAACTGACTGGCTTTATAAATTATTGCTAGAGCAGCTTGAGCGCTTCTCAATTACAGATGCTAGGTTTCAACTCTTGAGTCGGGGGCATGACTATCGCCCTATCTTCATTAAAGATATGAAGTGGCGCAATATCGATAACCGTCATCGGGGCGAGGGTAAGTTGTTCCTCGATGCTGACGCTTCTGAAGTCGAACAGTTGGCACTTAGCGTCGATGTTAAAGGCAGTGGCAATCGTCCCGAGTCACTGGTTGGACAGTTGTACCTGGCCGCGCGCTCCCTAGATATTGGTGAATGGGCGTCGAGACAGCCTAACCCTTTCGATACCAGCAAGAGTTTACCGCTAGAAGGGGTGGTTAACCTGCAGGCTTGGGCTGGCTTTTCAAACCGAAGCATCGATGGTGTCACCGTTGAGTTCCAACCTAGTTGGCTAGAGTGGTTCCTCAATGACGAGCCACAGCAGTTTACCATCGAGTCGGGGGCTCTGACTTGGCAGCCTAACGAGCAAGGCTGGAACTTAGCTAGTCACGATCTTAACTTCTCAACCAATGAGCATACTTGGCCAGCGGCTGAGCTTTTTGCTCGGCAAAACGAGCAGGGCATCGATGCCAGCCTTAATCAGCTTGAATTGAATATGTTGCTGCCGCTATTGCCTCTTATTCCTGGCGTAGAACTCGATGCACTTAATCATTGGCAGTCGCTTAAGCCTGTAGGCAAGCTTACCGAGCTTCGAGCTCATTGGGATAACCTACTCAAACAGCCTAAAGTTGCACTTAACCTAGAACAGGTCGGTTGGCAGGCGAGTGGCGCAGTTCCGGGCGTACAGCCGATTGATGCTAAGCTCAAACTCGACGATGAGTCCCTGCGTTTTGCGTTGCCAGCACAGCAGTACACAGTCGACTTTAATGGAGGCTTCGCCGCGCCAATTGAGTTGCAAGGCGATGGGTTTGCTGGTGACTTTAACTTTTCTGACTTAGCCCTCTCGTTACCTGAGGTGCACTTTAGCAATCTGGATTTAGATATCGATGCGGCTCTGCGCCTAGAGTTTAGCGATGCGGTACATATGGCACTACTGGCCAATGTTGATATCAAGGATGTTGCCAATATTCACAGTTACTTTCCACTAAAAGGTATGAGCAGCTCGTTGGTTAGTTATCTTACCGAAGCGCTAAAAGCTGGCAAAACAGATGATGCGGTTGTGGTGTGGAACGGCGCATTTGCTGATTATCCTTACGCTCAGCATGACGGTATTTTCCAGGCCGGCTTTACCCTGTCCGATGCTACGTTTGAGTTTCAAGACACTTGGCCAGCCGTTGATGAGCTAAACCTATCGGCGCTATTTGAAAACGATGCCATGGATCTATGGGTGAACCGAGGTCAGCTGCTCGATGTCAAAGCCGATGGCGCCTATATCGGTATTCCAGCCTTAGGTGAAAGGAGCTTGCTGAGTGTTAAAGCCGATCTCGCCACCACAGCGGAAGCTGCCAATGAGGTGATCCAAAAGTCGCCGTTGGTGGATTCAGTCGGTGCTACGCTTGATGTGGTGCAAATTGCTGGCGATATTACAGGCCAGATCGATCTATCTATCCCGCTTTATGATGGCGAATCAGAGGTGATTAAAGGCACGGTTAACTTTAATGATACGCCTGTGTATATCACTGAGCCTGGGATCCAGCTAGAGAAGCTCACCGGCCAAGTGCAGTTTGTTAATGACGTAGTCACGGGGACAAAGCTTAAGGCCCTCATGTATCAGCAGCCGCTACAGTTTAGCTTTAATACCGAAAGTATGAATCAAAACTACGGCGTCGATGTCACCCTTAACGGTCAGTGGCAGCTCGCTAATCTGCCTGCGGAGTTACATAACCCTCTCAGTGATTACTATTCAGGCAAAGTCGATTGGAAAGGCGATCTGATGCTGATCTTCGATCCACTGGGTTATCAGGTTCAGGCTCGAGTGGAAACCGATCTTATGGGAACCGAGCTTAACCTACCGGCTCCTTTAGGCAAGAAACAAGATGAGGCTAAGCACTTGGTCGCTGAGCTTATTGGCGATAACAAGCAGGCCTCATTAGGGATTAAGCTCGATAAACAACTGGAATTTTGGGGCGGCTTCGATGCCAACTCTGGTAATTCGCTGGCTCACTTCGATCTGCTCTTAGGGCGCTTATTTAAGCCTGGGGATCAGTTACGTAAAAGCCAAGGCCACCTGCAGATCGATCTCGATAACACTGAGTTTTCGCCTTGGCTGCCGGTTATTCAAAGCTTTGTCAGCCAAAGTGATACCGCGGTGTTGCCAGCCGATGCGACTCAGTTAGAGCAAAAATCACTATTTCCGCCCTTGGTATCCATTGACGCCAAGTTTAATAAGCTCGATTTTATGGGGCAGCCGCTAGAGGAACTGCATTTTGCTGCGGCGCCGACCGAGCATGCTTGGCGCTTCGATGTCACTTCACAGCAGTTTGATGGGCGCATCGACTTCTATCCCGACTGGGTCGATCAGGGGCTAAAAGTGGTGGCGAGTAAATTCCATATGGCACCCGAGATGCGAGACGAAGAGAATGCCCATTATAAGTCAGACACCATCATGGCGAACCTGCCACCATTGGCAATTGATGTGGATGATTTCTCACTGTATGGTCGCTCCTTAGGCCACTTAGTGCTGCAGGGGACACCCAAAGCTGAGTCATATCAGATCCAGACAGTGTCTATGACAACGCCTAATGTAGAGTTGAAAGGTACTGGTACTTGGGACATGAGTGATGGCAAGAATTTAACCTCATTTAAGCTCACTTTAGACGCCGATAAGTTTGATTACCTATCTGAGCAGCTGGGTATCGATCCTGGACTGAAGAATGCACCCACTGAGGTAAAGGCCGAGATCTCTTGGATTGGCGCGCCCTATGCATTCTCATTGGAGACACTCAATGGCGATGTGAGTTTTGAGTTAGGTAAAGGGCACCTGTCAGAGGTCAGTGACAAGGGCGCTCGGATCTTTTCACTATTTAGCTTAGATTCGCTATTAAGAAAACTGTCATTGGACTTTTCCGATGTATTCGGTAAAGGTCTCTACTTTGACTCTTTTTACGGAACCTTAAAGCTCGATAATGGTGTGGTGAAAACCACCGATACCGAGATGAAAGCCGTAGCTGGCGATATGCGTGTACGCGGTTATACTGATTTAACCACCGAGAGTTTGAATTACGATATTCGCTTCGTGCCGCAGTTGGCTTCTAGCGTGCCCACAGTTGTACTGCTGAGCACTGGCGGTTGGACCTTCGGTTTAGGTGCATTTGCGCTGACCAAGGTTCTCGAACCTGTGATTGAGGTGATCTCTGAGATCCGCTTTAGGCTTACTGGCACCATGTCAGAGCCAAAGCTTGAAGAGCTAGAGCGTAAGAGTAAAGAGATTGAGATCCCTGAATCTGTGCTACCTAAGGTCACTCAACCTGAGACTCTGCAAGTGCCGGTGGGACCACAAGTCATGGGGCAAACAGCCCCAGCTGTGAATGTCCTCGCCGAGACTAAGACCGAGCCTAAGACTAAGACTAAGGTTAGCACTAAGGCTGTAACTGCCAAAGACGTACAAGCCCCAGCTGTAGAGCTAAAGGCAGTCACACCACCAAATACTGATTTTGTCGATAGTAGCAAGGAGCCTGCAAAGCTAATCCTGATAGAGGGGAAGCTAAGTGAGCAAGCTAAGCAGACTGAGCCTAGTGAGGTCAAAGTGGAGTCATCACCAAAGCCACTGCTAGATGAGAGTAAAGAGGGAGAGTTAGATGCAAGTCAGCCTACTGCAATGTCAAAGCAGCCGCAGCGTATCGGACAACCTAGCGTTTATCGAATCGCAGCTTAGCCTGTTACCCCGTAAAACCGCTGAGCCACAGCTGGTGGTGCTGCCGGAGTGTTGTCTGCTTTTTGGTGGCCATGAAAGCCAGCAACTGCAATATGCCACCGATGCAGAGCAAAGTCCGCTAAAACAAGCATTGGCTGAGCTAGCCAAACGCTATCGGGTTGTGATGGTGGCAGGGAGCATTCCTATTTTGGCCGAAGATGGCCGAGTCTATAATCGCTGTTATGTATTCGATGCAGATGGTAGCGTATTGGGCCAGTACGATAAGCTGCATCTATTCGATGTCGAGGTGACCGACGGCACCAAGCAGTATCGAGAGAGCGATGCTTTTTGCCCCGGCAAGCAGATAGTCGTAGTTGATACCCCTATGGGGAAACTGGGATTGGCCATCTGTTATGACATCCGCTTCCCCGATCTGTTTAGAGCTTTGCGAGAGGCGGGCGCTGAGTTGATCGCAGTTCCAGCCGCATTCACTAAAGTGACTGGCGAAGCTCACTGGCAGGTACTATTACAGGCACGTGCGATTGAAACCCAGTGCTTTATTTTGGGCGCTGCTCAGTGGGGACAGCATAATCAGGGTAGCCGAGAGACCTGGGGGCAAAGTATGATAGTCAGTCCGTGGGGAGAGGTTGTTGCGCAGAAGCGGCAACAGACTGGTTGGCTACAAGCCGAAGTGGATCTGCAAAGCTTACAAGCGATCCGCGCTAAAATGCCGGTGATGACCCATAATCGATTTATATCGCCAAGGCTAAAATAGGCTAGAAATTCAGGGTAAACCGAGATACTCACCAAGAGTGTTCGACTTGCCGCAGTACTTTATTGAATTAATATTAAGAGAGAATAGATGTCACTTTTAACCCAAGTTGGACAGAGCTTATTACAAGATAGGCTAGCAATCGATGATCTGCAAAGCTATTTGAAGCGGATCCATGAACATCAAATTGACTTCTCAGATCTATATTTTCAAGGTAGCCGCCATGAGTCTTGGGTATTGGAAGATGGCATAGTTAAAGATGGCAGCTTTCATATCGAGCGTGGTGTGGGCGTACGCGCCATTACTGGTGAGAAAACCGGTTTTGCCTATGCCGATGAAATTACCCCTGCGGCATTAGAGGCGGCGGCCACCGCTGCACGTGGTATTGCCGTTGCGGGTGGTGAAGGGCAAGTTAATGCTTGGACACAGCAGCAGAGCAAGGCACTTTACATCAGCTCAGATCCTATTGCCGCAATGGAAGAGGTGAAAAAGATTGAGCTGCTTAAGCAAGCCGATGCCTATATTCGCAGCCTAGATAGCCGCATTATTCAGGTGGTAGTGAGCCTGTCTGGTGTCCATGAAGAGATTTTAGTCGCGGCAAGCGACGGCACACTTGCTGCCGATATTCGTCCTTTGGTGCGCTTTAACTGTAGCGTTATTCTAGAGGAAGACGGTAAGCGTGAGCGCGGTGCATCAGGCGGCGGCGGGCGTCATGATTACAGCGTGTTATTAGAAGATGATAGTGATGGACTACCTTATTGCTTCGGCTTTGCCCGTGAAGCGGTGCGCCAAGCTCAAGTGAACCTACACGCGATCGATGCGCCTGCGGGCGAGATGCCTGTCGTACTTGGTGCAGGTTGGCCGGGCGTACTGCTGCACGAGGCTGTAGGCCATGGCCTAGAAGGTGATTTTAACCGTAAGGGTAGCAGTGCCTTTAGCGGTAAAGTTGGTCAGAAAGTCGCATCAGAGTTAGTGACGGTAGTCGATGATGGCACTATGGATAATCGCCGTGGCTCACTGAGCATCGATGATGAAGGTGTACCGACGCAGAAGACAGTGCTGATCGAGAACGGCATCTTAAAAGGCTATATGCAAGATAAGCTCAACGCACGCTTGATGGGTGAGCAGTCAACGGGTAATGGTCGCCGTGAGTCTTATGCTCACCTACCTATGCCGCGCATGACCAACACCTATATGGAAGCGGGTGAGTCAGATCCTGCCGAGATCATCAAGTCGGTTAAGAAAGGGGTTTATGCACCTAACTTTGGTGGTGGTCAGGTGGATATTACTTCGGGTAAGTTTGTGTTCTCGGCATCTGAAGCCTACTTGATTGAAAATGGTGAGATCACTCAGGCGATCAAGGGCGCAACTCTAATTGGTAATGGTCCTGAGTCGATGAGCCAGATCTCTATGGTCGGTAATGATTTGGGCCTAGATAAGGGCGTGGGCGTATGTGGTAAGGATGGTCAAAGCGTTCCAGTCGGCGTCGGCCAGCCTACGCTGAAGCTGGATAAATTGACTGTTGGTGGCACCGCATAGAGCTAGAGTGCCATAAAGTCTAGGGTTTAGTTGTAGATTTTATAGCTAAATCCTAGCGAGCAATATTTAGCAATGATAGTATCTAACAATTAATTAGAGTAATCACTCTAGAGGTGTTAATGAAACGTTCGCTATGTGCGCTGTTGCTACTGTTACCTTTAACCGCTCAGGCTAAGACGATAGCCTTTGATGAGGCGTGGCAGCAGCTGATTAAGGTCAGTGACAAGCTGCAAGCGGGGGCTCAAGAGGTGAAGCGAGCCGAGGCTGAACGCGAGGCGGGTGAAGATATGAATCTTCCCTCGATTAACCTCACAGGCAGTTACACGCGTCTAGAAAAGCCGATTGAATTAGATCTGCGGGATCTTAACCCTCTAGCCTCTCTCGATCCTGCGACCTTACCTCCTGCTCTCGGTGGTGCGCTTGCGGGAATTCCGGGTTCACTGTTTGTCACTCCTTTTACCGAACAAGATATTTTCCGCTCAAGCCTGCAAGCCATGTGGCCTATCTACACAGGTGGTAAGATTACTGCTGCTCAAGGGATCCATGAGGCCGAAGTGGCCGAAAAAGAGCAGCAACTAAAACTGACGACTCGCGATCTATTTCTACAGTTAGTCGATCGCTATTACGCCGTAGCCGTTACCGAAGCCCTGACCCGAACGCAGGCCGAATTGGTTGATTCGCTAAAAGTGCATGTCTCTCATGCTGAAAAGCTTGAGCAACAAGGACAAATCGCTAGAGTCGAGCGCCTCAATGCCCAGGTTGCACTGGAAAATGCCCGCGTAAGTTACGGCAGTGCCAAGCGTCAGTCAGAGATGGCAATGATCGCCTTATCTATGATGCTACATGAACGAACAGTTGATACCACCTCGCCACTATTTATGTTGAACAAGGCTCCTTCTTTACCGCAGTTGATGCAACTGACCCTTAATCAGCACCCAGCATTAAAGCTGTTAGAGGCCAAAGAGGCGCAAGCACAGGGCTTAGTTAATGTTGAGAAAGGCAGCTATCTGCCGACAGTATTTCTCTACGGTAATTACACCCTTTATGAAGATGACAGCCTGTTTGCGCAAATCGAGCCAGACTGGATGTTAGGGGTAGGCGTTAAGGTTCCCTTACTCAGTCGAGATGGCCGTAGCGGCAAGGTTGAAGCCGCTAAGAGCGCCCTGCTACAGGCGAGATACACTAAAGCGCAGACTCAACAGGATTTGAACTTATTGCTCGACCAAAGCTATCGCCAGCTGCTACAGGCACAAGAGGAGGTGGTGTCGTTAAATACCTCCATGAGCCTAGCTGAAGAGAACAAGCGTCTTAGAGATATCGCCTTTAAGCAGGGGTTATCGACCTCAATCGAAAAGGTGGATGCGGAGCTTAAGCTTAATGCGGTAGCGACCCAGCAATTGGGCGCGCAATATCGTTATGTACAAGCCTATGCAAGACTGATGGCGATAAGCGGTCAGCTAGATGAATTTATTGGTAGAAGTATTCAGCAAGGGGAACCTAATGCGCACTAACCGTATCTTGGCCGCAGTGGCATTAATCGTATTAATTGGTGCGCTAGTATATGGCTTAATCCTCGCTTACACACCAAAGCCACAATTACTGCAGGGGCAGATAGAGGCTCGTGAATATAACGTTTCCTCAAAAGTACCGGGGCGAGTCGAAGAGGTGCTAGTGAGACGTGGTGATCTTGTTACTGAAGGTGACCTGCTTTTCGCTATCAATAGCCCAGAATTAAAAGCTAAATTGATGCAAGCAGAGGGCGGGCGTGATGCCGCCGTTGCGATGCAAAAAGAGGCAGATAACGGCGCGCGTAAGCAGCAAATTGCTGCAGCAAAAGAGGAGTGGCTAAAGGCGCAAGCGGCAGCCAAGTTATATCGCACGACTTATGAGCGTTTAGAGGTGCTGTTTAACGAAGGGGTACTGGCAAGACAGAAGCGAGATGAAGCCTTTACTCAGTGGCAAGCGGCTAAGTATACCGAGCAAGCGGCTCTGGCCATGTACCAGATGACTAATGAAGGTGCTCGTGTTGAAACCAAAGCTGCTGCCGCGGGTAATGCTCGCATGGCCGAAGGTGCGGTAAATGAAGTCTCTGCTATCTTGCTTGATAGCCAGATGCGCTCACCCAAAACCGGTGAGATCAGTGAAGTGTTACTGCAAGCGGGTGAGTTGGCGCCGAGTGGCTTTCCTGTCGTTAGTTTGATTGATATGAGTGATGCCTGGGCGGTATTCCAGGTACGAGAAGATCTGCTGAAAAAGTTTAAGCAAGGTGATCTCCTCAAGTTAACCATTCCAGCGCTAGAGCGGGAAGTGGAGTTCAAGGTAACCAATATTGCTGTGATGGGGGACTTTGCCACTTGGCGAGCCACAGAGAGTGGTCATGACTTCGATATGCGTACCTTCGAAGTGGAGTTGCGCCCGAATGAGACGATTGCAGATCTAAGGGTCGGCATGTCGGTGCTATTCACCCTTTAAGGTGAGTCGTACAACTAAGAGGTCAAGGCTTTGATAAAGCTGCTCAAACGAGAGTTTACCGCCCTGCAAGATGATCCATGGCAGTTGGCGTTGATAAGCTATATTCCGCTACTGAGTATCATCGGCTTGTGGCTGCTGTTTAGTGCTGGCTTGCCAAGGCAACTACCGGTTGCCGTGGTCGACTTGGATAACAGTCAAGTGAGTCGCTCATTAGCGCGTCAATTGCAAGCTAACCCAGTGACTAAACCTATTAGTTATACTGGGTTGCCGAGCGCGGTCGAAGCGATGAAGCAGGGGGAGGTTTATGCCTTGCTGGTACTCCCTTATGGGCTTAATCGCGATCTACTGACAGCCAACCCCCCCATCATAGATATTCGTTATAACAGCCAGTTTTTGCTGGTGGGTAAATTACTCTCTAGCCAATTATTGGCTACGATGGCCGATGGCCTCAAACCGCTCGGGGAGCTGAAACTGCTTGCTAATGGGGTCGCACCTGAGCGAGTTGCAGTTAGCCTAAGCCCTATTAGCACTCAAACGACTGCATTGTTTAATCGTAATACCAACTATGTTGGCTTCTTAGTGCCGCCAGTGCTTATTGCACTTTTGCAGCTGCTGGCCATGATGGTATTTGCCAATAGTCTCAATCGAGAGCTGCGCTGGAATACCACAGAGCAGTGGTATGAACTAGGATTATGGAAAGTGATTGCCGCCAAGGTGCTGTTTTACACCCCGATAGTACTGTTGCATGGTAGCTTTATCTTGGCACTTATCTATCTATTTCTAGAGCTTCCCATCGCTGGCAGTATTACTGTGTTATTGATAGCCCAAACGGTGATGTTACTGGCGGTTTGGCTGATGGTGCTGACCATTTTCTTCGCCCTCAAAGATAGCGCTAGAGTTATTAGTTTTTGCACTGCGATGTTTGCTCCCGCTTTTGCTTTTATGGGAGTCACTTTCCCCGTTCATGAGATGCCCGTCCTTGCCCAGTGGTGGCGAGTTATCATGCCTACCAGTCATTACATTGAAACCCATATTGCGGTGGTTAGTTATGGCCAAGATCTACAGGCAAGCTTATCGCAGATGATCTGTTATTGGGGATTCCTGTTGTTACTCATTCCAATCGCTATTTTGGCTAGAAAAGGCTTCCCAGTGACTGAAGAGAGCGAGCTAAGCACATTGGTAAAGGAGCAGTAATATGAGCCTTTTGCAACTTATTTGGTCAGAAATTAAAGCGGTGCTGGCGGACAAAACCATCGTCATTACCGTCTTCGGTGGCGTACTGTTTTATTCGATTCTTTATCCGTTACCCTATCTGAATCAGGTGCCCACCAAGCAGCAGGTGGTGGTGATTGATCATGACCATTCGTCATTGAGCCGAAAGCTTATCCGTGATGCGAATGCTAGCCCTAAAATTGAAGTTATTACAGAAGTAGGCTCAATCGATGAGGCAAAGCGCTGGATCGAAACTGGACGAGCACATGGCTTATTAGTGATCCCCGCAGATTTTAGGCAAGATTTGTTATTAGGCAAAGGTGTCACATTAAGCTATGGCGGTGATGCGAGTTACTTCCTGATCTACTCAGCTATCGTTGAAGGTTTAGTCTCAGCAGGCTTAGATGTCAGTAAAGATGTCCAGCGCATGGGACTGCTAGGCAAAGGGGAAAATGCCGTTGCAGTAAATCAGAGTCTTGATGTGGTTAAACTCAACAGTATCCCCGCGTTTAATCCAAGCTTAGGTTATACGCCCTATGTAGTGCCGGGCCTGTTTCTGTTGATATTGCATCAGACTTTATTGATAGGGATTGGAATTTTAGGGGCAAGCCAATGGAAAAAGCAGGGCTACTGGCGGCAGGTGAGTCCGTTTAAGTTAATCTGTAGCCGTATGGCAGCCTTTATGTTGATCTACAGCCTGCTCAGTAGTTACTACGTTGGTTATTGCTACTATTGGTATGACGTGAGCTTGCAGGCAAGTTTGAGCCAAGTTTGGCTGCTGATGCTGCCATTTTTGCTTGCAACCTGTGCCGCAGGCATCGCCTTTAGTAGCTTGTTTACTCGTCGCGATCTACCGACTCAAGTACTGCTATTGGTCTCTATGCCTATTCTGTTTGTCTCAGGCTTTGTGTGGCCCACAGCGCTTATTCCTGAAGCGGTAGTGGCAATATCACAAGTGGTGCCCGCGGTTCCCGCTATTATGGCCATGTTAGAGTTAAATCAGATGGGCGCTTCGTGGCAGAGCATCATGCCGCAGTGGTTGCAGCTATGGGCCATGGTTGTGGTTTACTCGGGTTTGGCGTATTGGGGCATATCTAAGCGTTTAAAGCCTGCAGCATAATAGATGTGAGTTATAGTGTGGTGTTAATTTTAGTGCGATGCTAATTCTGATTTTTAGCATCGCATTCATTAACGGCTCATCTTGATATTGACTCTGCAAGACGTCGTGAACTCATCTATGCAGCAGATAATAGCTCCTTCAATACCAAGCTGATCTTCATTGGACTGTGAGATTCATCGCGTATGCAATTAAATTGCAATTAGGCGATAGAATCAGATGCACTCATGATAAATAAAAAGCCCGCGGTAACCTAAGTTACTGCGGGCTTTTTGCTTGTTGAAAATAGCTGGCGTTTAAGTGCCGCTAAGTTCTACTATGAATGAAATACCTGATTTTACCGCTTTTGGTGTCTCAACTTTGAGTGAAACCGAACTGCTCTTAGCTGGCTCACCAACACTGGTAGGGTCGATATCATTGGTTAATACAAAACTCGTACTACTGCCGCCTACCTGTGTGCGGTTTTGCACTTCATAGCTGTCGGCGTCCAATTCCCCTTTGCTGGCTGTCGTTGTCAGTGTGGTTTTCGCAGGCATGATCTGGTTAGCACTATCGAAGAAGCGTACATGGAACACCGATGAGGCTCCCGCTGGGATGGCATTTGGCGTAATGCCTCCTTGTTGGCCGTCGGTGTAGATAACTGCGCCGTCTTGATGAATCTCAAAGTGAGCAGTAGAGCCAGACATCGTCATGATCAATGCTTTACGGATGTAGGTCTTGTTGGCTTGAGCATAACCACATAAGCTGCCCGTACATTGAGGGCCATTAAATAGTCCATCTGCAGCAGAGTATGTGGGATTTGATGCCGTATTGAAGTAGGGCTCGCCCTGTGTGTGTGCACCAGATTCGTCATCATCACGAAATGCATCGCCTAAATCGCTAAAGCCTTGAGCATGATAAGTTTCGATATCCATGCCGTTACCAGTACAGGCTACTGCAGTGCCATTTTTGTCGAGGCAGGCTAAGGCAATAGCGCTGCCATCTGCATCATCAAACACATTGTTACCGTCAGTGTCGAAGAAGGTCTCATGGCCGAGTGCGTAAGCTAGGACTGTGATGCGGTGATCGGGCACGCGGGGATCGGCTGAGGTCCACTGAACGCTACAACTGCCGTTAACTGTGACGCAGCTTGGCTCAATTTGGCCGCCCTCGGCGGTAAAGTTGATGGTGGTGTCATCGGGTGCTGGGTTGCCAAAGCTGTCCGAGGCATAAGCAGTAATCGATACTTTTTCGCCATTGTGGTTTGCGGCCTCTGGATTAAACAAGCTACTAGATAAGCTAAAGCCTAACTGCAGTGGTAGACCAGTATTAATGGTGAGTTGCTCGGATTGAGTGGTAACCGACTCTCCATTCGCCGTTGCGGTTGCCAGTACGCGAACGGGAGTTGGCATAGTGCCTGATAATACTGTAGCGCTTACAATGCCTGCCGAGTTACTGGTATTGCTAGTGCTTGTGTCACCGTTAGCGAAACTAATGCCGCCAACATTGGTGTCCAGTGAGAAATTGACTGCCTGCTGAGCGATAGCCTGACCGTTGGCATCAGCCACTTTGAAGGTGATGAGCGACGATTCACTAGAGCCTGTACCGCCAGCGCCTTTTATGCGAATCGAGGTTGGCTCGGCAGAGATAAAGCTTAAGTTGGCTAAGGTCTGGCTCGCCAGCGAAAAGTCGAGTGTTGCCGACAGGGTTTGGTTACCCGCAACAACCGATGCGATGATCTGGTCATCACGCTGGCTATTGCCGCTACAGCTGGTGTTTTGGAAAGTAGAGCTCGCTGTACCTGACAAAGTCGTTACCGGTGAGTCTATGCTGGCATCATTAGTTGAGATACAACTTGAGCTGAAGTTAACGCTGGTTGGCGTTTGTAATCGTGTATAGCTACCGTCGTCATTTTTAGTGGCTAAGTCTGCAGTCACGCCAAATGTGCCACCTGCGCTGACAATATATTTACCTGCTTCAAGCGGGAGTGTGGTGGCGAGTTCATTTTCTGTAAAAGTGCTGCCGTCTGCTGAGAAGTTGCCGATCACGATAATCCCCTCGTCACTCACTGCACCTTTTGCTAGCACTTCATAGAGGCCTGAACTTTGATAAGTCTTGCCGTTATCTTCAAGAGTCACGGATAAATTAGCGGCGCCAAGTTCACTTTCAGTTGGTGTGTAGCTGACCTGAGCAATCCCGTTTTCTTTAGTCAGAGCTGAAGCTGGGTTTAGGCTAGCGCTACCTGCCGTGAAGGTCGCCATCTTACCTGCTACGCCTTGGCCCTGTTCATCTAAAAACTGGGCTTGCAGCTGTACGGTTTCATCAGCTTTAAACTGAGTCACAACGGCGGTGCCGTTGATGATAGCACTATTTAAAGTGAACTTAGGCTCCGATGGTGCCGTTGCTGAAGTGAACTCGAAATTCTTGCTGGCATTGGCACTGTTATCACCTTGGATGAAGCTGGCACTTAGTGTTCCAGCTCCTTCAGCTGCTGAAGGGTTACTCACAATCACTTCGGCTATGCCGCTGGAGTTGGTGAGCTTAGTCGAGACTGAAAGCTGGCCGATAGTTGTGGAGAATGAGATCAGTTGGCCACTGCGGTCACTATTGCCTTGTTTTAAATGGGCTACGGCACAGAAACTGCCATTAGCAGAAAAACTGAGTGAGTCAGTTGGTTCGGCACAAACGCCATTCTCGACCGTTTTATAGCTTAATGCGAGGCTGTAAGTACCGCCGTTGTCGGTATCACCATTGTCATCCGATGCGCCGTTACAGCCACCGAGTAGAGAAAGACAGAATAAAGATAGGGGGAGGGTAGCCAGTTTTGAGGGCAGGCGCATTTGCATATTCCTTAGTGCTACAAATTTTTACTGAAACAATGCCGAACGGTAAAGGATACCAATCGGTATAAGCTGGGACCTTCAGTAAAAGCCTAAGAAATAGACCCATAAAAAAGCTCCCTAAGTATAGTTAATACTAAGGGAGCTATTGTGTAGCTATATAGTGATGATGTCTACATATGTAACGATTAATCTTTGATCTCGTTACGTAAGTATCTACCAAACTCTTTAGCTGTCTTAGACGCGGCGATATCTGGGTTCTTCGTTAGCTCTTTTTTAGTCTGACGAATAAACTGGCGTAGCTTCTGACGATCGAATTCAGGATGCTGTTCGATTAGCGCCTGAACCGCCGTATCACCTTCGGCTAGCAGTTGATCGCGAGTCTTATCAGCGACGTTAGTTTTAGCACTCTCGTTACTGTTTTGGTTCAATACGTTCTTTAATGCGACCTCTAACTCTTCGAGATCGACATAACGCATTAACTTGCCAATATATTGGATATGGCGACGGTATGCTTCGGTATTGATCTTGATTGTTTTGGCTTTCAAGACGTTATCGTAAAGCGTTTCATCGAGTTCTAGCTTTTGCACTTGGCTTTTACTTAGTGCGACTAACTTTTTACCATATTCCTGATAGATAGCGATCTCGCGTTTAACGTCCGCTCTACTTTCGTAGTTATCATCTTGGTCATAGGGCTGGTGGAAGTGTTCTGAGTCACCGACAATCTTCATATCTAAAAATCTCTTACAAATTCTGAGCTAATAATAACATCTATACTTGCTTATTTCCTTTCCTATTTTAGTTGTTACCTAGGTTTAGGAGGCGATATGTTTAGCTATTCCACCGCGATTGTGGCTGCTTTGACGGGATTATTTAATGTGATTGGCAATTGGGTTTGTTATGCTATCGCCATTGCCGATAAATAAAGAGTAGATCTGTGTCTTCACCTAGCATTGATATTGAATTGGATTCCTTGAAAGATGCCGTTTCTATGGCTCTGGAATATGCAAAAACATTAGGCACTTCTGGTGCAGAAGTTGCGATTAGTAAGCAGCAGGGCCTATCTGTTTCGACTCGAATGAAAGAGGTTGAAACCGTTGAGTTTAATAAAGATGGTGCGCTGGGCATTACGGTTTTTAGGGATGGCTGTAAAGGTAGCTCATCCACTTCTGACTTGAGTAAGGCGGCGATTCAACAAGCGGTAAAAGCGGCCGATGATATTGCGCGCTTCACTTCTGCTGACCCTTATAATGGTTTGGCTGAAAAGTCTTTGATGGCGACTGAGTTCCCCGATCTTGACCTTTATCATCCACAAGATATCTCACCTGAAGAGTTAACTCATTTAGCGGTTTTGGCCGAAGAGGCTGCTTTAGATACCGATAAGCGAGTGCAAACATCCGACGGTGCCAGTGCCAACGCCCACTCTAGTGTTAAGGTGTATGGTAATAGCCATGGCTTCCTCAACGGTTTCTGTAGTTCACGTTACAGCTTGAGCTGTGTAGCGATTGGTGAGCAAGACGGTGGCATGCAGCGTGACTATGACTACACGGTTGCACGCAAATTTAGCGAGATGACGGCACCGGAAATTATTGGTAAGAAAGCGGCAGAAAAAACGGCAGGTCGATTAGGCGGACGTAAGATCGCTACGACTCAGTTACCTGTGCTATTTTCACCTGAGATCGCTACAGGCTTGATGGGTCACTTGGTTGGCGCCATCAGTGGTGGCAGTTTATATCGTAAGTCGAGCTTCCTACTCGATGCCATCGACACTCAGGTTTTCCCTGATTGGTTTAGCATTCATGAAGATCCATTACTCGTAGGCGCATTGGCAAGCTCAGCATACGACAGTGAAGGCGTTGCCACAAAGGCCAGAGACATTATCGATAATGGTCGTCTTGCTACATATCTATTAACCAGTTATTCGGCGCGCAAGCTGGGCTTGACCAATACTGGTCATGCTGGCGGGATCTATAACTGGACCCTATCGACTACAGGGCAGACTTTCGACCAATTGGTGAAAGAGATGGGGACAGGCCTGATTGTTACTGAAGTGATGGGGCAGGGCGTAAATACCGTAACCGGTGATTACTCTCGCGGTGCAGCGGGCTTCTACGTCGAAAATGGCGTGATCCTCTATCCTGTTGAAGAGATCACTATCGCCGGCAACCTTAAAGATATGTACCAGAATATCGTTGGGGTGGCAAAAGACAGAGATCTGCGTTCATCGATCCGCACAGGCGGGATCTTAATGGATAAGATGAAGATCGCTGGTAACTAAACTCACTTAGCTAACAGGCGCTTTGTCATATAAAGAAGGCTTCCCATGGGAAGCCTTTTTTATTGCGCCTTGGTTTTCATCAGTCAAATTTGTGTTGCACAAATAGCTGAGTTACTGATTATTCACCTTATGGGCTTGTTCGCTGACTTGCCAGAATTCATGTAGCGCCTTAACGAGATTATCATTGGCTAGAATGCTGACGTGATCTTCATTTAACCCGTATACCCGCTCAGCCTGCTGTTGTGCGCTATCTCTTAGTTGGCTGTCGAGGCTTATGACTCCATCGCTGCTTTTTTTGTTGATGATGCCACTGACTTTGTAACCGAAAATAAGTTGGTGCGGAGGGCGACTCAACTCCTGTCTATCGCCAGTAAATTTGTCTGTAAAGAGTGTGGTAATAAACTCACTGTTTGGTGCCAGATCGCGCCAAGCTGGCATCACCACTGGCGCGTAATCCACACCGCTTTGCGCCGACTCGACGCCGCCAAAGGGGGACGATATCGAGGTGAAGCTGGCAATATCATCACAGCCTAGTTGGTTGCGGCACAGATCTAAGTATCCTTGGGTGACGAGCCCCCCCATACTGTGAGCCACTAAGTGAAAGGTTTTAACGTCATAGCGATAATCGATGATTTTAATCAGGCTATTAAGGCCATTGGCTAATAGCTCTATGGGTAAACCGCTGGGGTAGTTCATGACCCAAACTTGGTATTTTTTCCTGTCTACCTTAGCGATGAGTGGTTCGAAATCTCGTGCAGTGCCATTCATGCCGTGAATAAAAAGCACTGGAACCTTACGCTTATCGAACTCATCGAGAAAGAACACACCGCTATTGCCTTGCTTGAGATGGGTGACAGGTTTCCACATTCCTAACTCTGCGTTTTTTCTATCAAATTTCGGTGCGGCTAAAGTGGCTGTTTCCCCTATTTTAGCGGGACTAAATTTAACGTTAACCAGATTGATTAATGGTCGTTCGACTAAGGCTTGCGGGTAGTTGTCTTGGGTACTACTGAGCTGAAGTTGTAACGGCTTATCTGTCTCTTCGGGTAATGGGATGATGGAGAATGCCTCGCCGACTTGAAAACGAAGATCGTTATTGGCGTCATTAAAGGTAAAAAGGTATTGGCTCATACTATCGCCCGTCACCGTAATAGGCTGGTTACCTATTACAACTTCATAGCCATCGATGGCTTTTGCACTGGGATCCTGTAGCTGAACTAATACAAAAGACTCATTTTCGTGCTGCGATTCGATAGTGACTCGATACTCGACATAGACGCTGTTGAGCATATCGACCTCTTTTGCCAGATGACGAAAGTTAGCACAGCCTGTAACGAGTATTATCAAGCTCACTGTGACAATTACTTTTATTCCATGCATGCTAGCTCTTTCCTTGCCGCTTAATGCGAATATCATCTAAATCATATAGATAACTTAGCAGTAATTTTACCCTATGTTTAATATTTCGCCATGTCTTCTCAAAAGAGCAAATACGCGCTTGAATATATGAAAAAACATATATATTATTTTTCGTATATACTGTTTTTCACATGTGCCTGTTTCACACATATTTTTGTGTGCATATGGCGTTTTTTCGAGAGATGACGATGACACCTTTAACCTTTTTTAAGGCGTTGGCCGATGACACCAGACTGCGCAGCTTGCTGCTGATCCAGTCAGAATCAGAGCTGTGTGTTTGCGAGTTGATGACGGCACTCGATGAGATCCAGCCTAAGATCTCTCGTCATTTGGCGCAGTTGCGAAAGCTAGGCTTGTTGGTCGATAGGCGCCAAGGTCAGTGGGTTTTTTATCGCATTAACCCAGAGCTTCCCTCTTGGGCTAATGCAATTTTGCACACCTTGGCTACCGAACAGGCCGGATTAATCGACAGTAATTTAGCTAAGCTTTTGCAGATGGGTGACCGTCCAGAAAGAGCTAAGAATTGCTGTTAGTTGTCGATTTTATTGAGCAAAGATTTTTGCTATTTCCACTGTAATTAGGTCAAACATTATGGGTATTTTTGAGCGTTATTTAAGTGTATGGGTCGGTTTAGCCATCCTTGCGGGTGTGTTTCTAGGTAATTTATCTCCGGATACCTTTGCCATTGTTGCAGGGCTTGAGTATGCCCATGTGAATTTGGTTATCGCGGTGCTGATCTGGGTAATGATCTACCCGATGATGATCCAGATTGATTTCTCGGCGATTAAAGATGTGGGTAAAAGCCCTAAAGGCCTAGTACTAACATTAGTCATTAACTGGCTGGTGAAGCCATTTACCATGGCTGCCTTAGGTTGGTTGTTCTTTAGGGTGTTCTTTGTCGACTTGGTCGATCCACAAACGGCCAGTGAATATATTGCAGGCATGATTTTATTAGGCGTAGCGCCTTGTACTGCCATGGTTTTTGTCTGGAGTCAGCTCACTAAGGGCGATCCTAACTATACCCTGGTACAGGTGTCGGTAAATGACTTGATCATGGTGGTGGCGTTTGCGCCTATTACAGCCTTGCTGCTTGGGGTGAGCGATATTCAAGTGCCTTGGGCAACTCTGTTATCTTCAGTGGTGCTCTATGTGGTATTGCCTCTTATTGCTGGTGTGCTAACAAGGCACTTATTGCAGAAAAATAGTGACGAAACGCGGTTGAATGCGTTTGTGGCTAAGCTAAAGCCCTGGTCTATGTTGGGTCTGCTCGCTACGGTTGTGTTGTTATTCGGTTTTCAGGCGGAAACCATTATCGCCCAGCCACAAAATATCGCGCTGATTGCCATTCCATTATTGATTCAAACCTATGGCATCTTTTTTATTGCTTTCTTTATCGCTAAGCGAATGAAGCTAACCCATAAGATTGCCGCTCCTGCATGCATGATTGCTACATCAAACTTCTTTGAGCTCGCGGTCGCTGTGGCTATTTCACTGTTTGGCCTACACTCAGGTGCAGCCCTTGCGACTGTGGTTGGCGTGCTGGTGGAGGTACCTGTGATGCTGTCGCTAGTGGCGATAGCTAATCGGAGTCGGCATCTGTTTGCGGATGAGCCCACTGCAGCGAGTTAATCGAGATATGGGCTAGCTTTCAGAGCAATAGAGTTGGCTGGTTTGTTCAATTAAAGCATTTACTTACATCCTTAAAAGTTAGGTTGAGAGATAATTATGACAATCAAAATTGGTATCAATGGCTTCGGTAGAATGGGGCGACTCGCATTACGCTCGGCTTGGAGTAACAGTGAGGTTGAGTTTGTACAGATCAACGATCCTGCTGGTGATGCGCCAACGTTAGCGCACTTGTTAACATTTGACTCTATTCACGGTCGCTGGTCTGAAGAAGCAACGGCAGACGGCGATACCATAGTCATTGGCGAAAGTCGCATTGCGACTACCCGTAACAATGCGATTGCCGATACCGACTGGTCAGGTTGTGATGTGGTGATTGAAGCATCTGGCGTGATGAAAACCAAAGCCTTGCTACAAGCCTATCTGGATCAAGGCGTAAAGCGAGTGGTGGTTACCGCACCAGTGAAAGAGGAGGGCGTGCTCAATATCGTGATGGGGGTAAACCATGATCTTTATAATAAGGATATCTACCCGATTGTCACGGCTGCATCTTGTACCACTAACTGTTTGGCTCCAGTGGTGAAAGTGATCCATGAAAAGATCGGTATCAAGCATGGCTCGATGACCACCATTCATGACATTACCAATACTCAAACGATCTTGGATGCGCCCCATAAAGATCTGCGTCGTGCCCGTGCCTGTGGTTTAAGTCTTATTCCAACCACAACTGGCAGTGCGACAGCCATTACTCATATCTTCCCAGAGCTTAAGGGTAAGCTAAATGGTCATGCGGTTCGCGTACCTCTGGCGAATGCCTCGATTACCGACTGTGTGTTTGAGCTAAACCGTGAAACGACAGAAGCAGAAGTGAACCAGTTACTTAAGCAAGCAGCTGAAGGTGAGCTTAAAGGGATCCTTGGCTATGAAGAGCGTCCGCTGGTATCTGTGGATTACAAAACTGATCCTCGCTCAAGCATCATTGATGCGCCATCGACCATGGTGGTTAACGGCACCCAAGTCAAACTCTATGTCTGGTATGACAATGAGTGGGGCTATGCTAACCGCACCGCAGAATTGGCCATTATGGTGGGTAAGATGGATCAAGCTTAAAGGGAAAAGAAGGACGCTTCGCTTCTAGGTTCTAGGAAAAGCAGGGAAGAGCAGGAAAAGCTAAGATGGTCAAGCTAAGACGAGCGGCCTGCGGCCTTACTGAACGTTCGCAGACTCACTCACGGAACGCTTCGCTTACGGTAAAGAAAAGATAGAAAATTGACTGTAGGTTGGCCTTTAGCCCATCAAGCTAAGACGATGCAAGCTGAGACAGTGGAAACATGGCAAAACTAAGATGGTGTTAGCTGTTTTCGTTTTTTCCTTTGCTTTTTCCTCGCAGCGCAGCGTCCTAGCAGTGGCGAAGCCACGCCCTAGTATCCTAGGTCCTTCTTTAACTTTAGGTTCTAGGTCCTAGGAAAATCAGGAAAATCAGGAAAATCAGGAAAAGCAGGAAAATCAAAAGCTGGTGTCTGCTGTTATAGCTTTTGCCTTTGCTTTCCTAGCAGCGTAGCGTCCTAGCAGTGGCGAAGCCACGTCCTCGCATCCTAGTTCCTTTTTTAAGGTGGTAAGCCGTGTTAACTAAATATCGTTCTTTGCCTGATAGCGTTAAGCAATACCGATTCGTGACGGGTGTCTAATTTGAGGGGGCATTACGCTCACTATTTTGATTCTTGTTAATTCTTGGTGTAGGGACTCTTGGTATATGGAAAGTAAGCCGTGTTAACTAAATATCGTTCTTTGCCTGATAGCGTTAAGCAATACCGATTCGTGACGGGTGTCTAATTTGAGGGGGCATTACGCTCACTATTTTAATTCTTGTTAATTCTTGGTGTAGGGACTCTTGGTATATGGAAAGTAAGCCGTGTTAACTAAATATCGTTCTTTGCCTGATAGCGTTAAACAATACTTGATTGTCACGGGTAACTACTGGGCATTCACACTTACCGATGGCGCTTTGCGCATGTTGGTGGTGCTGCACTTTTATGACCTAGGTTATACGCCACTGGCGATCGCCATGCTGTTCCTGTTTTATGAGATCTTCGGTGTGATCACTAACCTTGTGGGTGGCTGGTTAGGTGCAAGACTTGGCCTCAACAAAACCATGAACATAGGTCTAGGGCTGCAGATTATCGCGCTATCCATGTTGTTATTGCCAGCGGCAATGCTTACCGTGCCCTGGGTGATGGCGGCGCAGGCGTTATCGGGGATCGCTAAAGATCTCAATAAGATGAGTGCCAAGAGCGCGATTAAAACTTTGGTGCCCAAAGATGCCGAAGATAAGCTCTATCGATGGGTTGCCATATTAACAGGCTCTAAAAATGCGTTAAAAGGAGCCGGCTTCTTTTTAGGGGGCTTACTGCTGTCACTCGCTGGCTTTAGCGGTGCTGTGGCAATAATGGCGGTAATGCTGTTGATTGTATGGCTTGGCAGCATGCTGAGTTTGAAGGCTGACTTAGGCAAAGCTAAGTCAAAGCCTAAATTTACCCAGATATTTTCTAAGAGTGATAACGTTAATATCCTCTCTGCAGCACGTCTATTTCTGTTTGCC
Organism: Shewanella schlegeliana; assembly: GCF_016765635.1. Taxonomy (GTDB): domain Bacteria; phylum Pseudomonadota; class Gammaproteobacteria; order Enterobacterales; family Shewanellaceae; genus Shewanella; species Shewanella schlegeliana. Next base: position 467,380 of record NZ_JAESVD010000003.1, on the reverse strand, counting down.
GCGAGAGATGTGTGGTTTGTGATTGCACTGCCAGTGTTTCTCGCTAGCCAGTTAGGTTGGGAGCACAGTAGTGTCGGGGCTTTTCTGGCGCTATGGGTTATCGCCTATGGCATGGTGCAGTCTATCGCCCCCTCTTTTACTGCGAGAAAGCAGGCTCCTGATGGCAAAGTGGCAACCCTGTGGGTGGGCTTACTTGCATTGATAACCGCAATACTTGCCGTGCTGATATTTACTGGCTGGGTAGCGCCTCAACTCGCACTCATCATCGGCCTGATGGTGTTTGGCGCCGTCTTTGCGATTAACTCCTCATTGCACAGTTATTTGATCGTCAGTTATGCCTGTGAGGATGGGGTGTCGCTGGATATTGGCTTCTACTATATGGCCAATGCGATGGGGCGGCTACTAGGCACGGTGCTTTCCGGTTGGGTATATCAAGAGGCTGGGCTATCGGCTTGTTTGTTTATTTCGGCAGCCATGTTGTTTATTACTTTTGTCATCTCCTATAAGTTGCCTCGAAATCAAACTCTAACTTCATACTAAAAATAGAAGTTGAGTGTTTTATGTAGTCGTAGAGCTTTCTGGTTGGGTCTATCAAGCGACAGGACTATCGGCTTGTCTGCTTATATTGGTTACTTGCGGCTGGCATGCTGTTTATTACCTTTGTTATCTCCTTTAAGTTGCCTCGAGCGATACACAGATAAAAGCCCTTCTTATAGCAAGCTATTGCTATAACAGATCCTTGCCATAGCGTGGTTACACACTATGGTAAACCGCGCTAGTTTATTTTTCAGCCTTTCCAAAGGTTAACAATTCGTTGTACTCTGTTTGAAAGTTTGAGTGTTTTTATCTTTATGGAGATGAGCGCTCGCTTTATTAGGACCTTTTGATCTTTCTAATCTAATTCAAGATTAAAAATGCAAGATCAAAAAGCCCTAAATACATGATTATAAATATAAGTATAAATATAAATAATAACGATAAATTCTCTGTATCGACGAGGTTTGAATGGAAGCTATTACGAATTTAGTAAGCATGATCAATGGTGTGGTCTGGGGGACGCCCATGCTGGTCATGATTCTTGGGGTGGGATTATTCTTGACCTTTGGTTTGCGCCTGATGCCAATTTTAAAGCTCGGCACTGGTTTTAAACTCTTATGGTCTGGGCGTATTCCCGATAAAGATAAGAGGATGAAGGGGGAGATTAGCCCCTTTAATGCCTTAATGACGTCGCTATCGGCCACCATAGGTACCGGTAATATTGCCGGAGTCGCAACCGCGATTTTTATCGGCGGCCCTGGTGCGCTATTTTGGATGTGGTGTACAGCGCTAGTGGGCATGGCAACCAAGTTTGCCGAGGCTGTCTTAGCGGTAAAGTATCGTGAAGTGGATGACAATGGCAACCACGTTGGTGGTCCGATGTACTACATCAAAAACGGTTTGGGCGCTAAGTGGGCTTGGCTCGGTACCGCTTTTGCCTTGTTTGGTTCATTAGCTGGGTTTGGGATCGGTAATACGGTGCAGGCCAACTCGGTTGCCGATGCGCTGAGCAGCAACTTTGGCGTGCCAACATGGATTACCGGTGTGGTACTTATGGTGCTGGTTGGTGCGGTATTGATGGGTGGTATTAAACGTATTGCCGATGTCGCAGGTAAGCTGGTGCCTATGATGACGGTTTTCTATCTGGCTGCGGGTGTGGCGGTATTAGTTGTCTACGCCTCTGAGATCCCTGCAGCAATTGAGTTGATTCTGCACAGCGCCTTTAATCCTGTTGCAGCACAAGGTGGCTTTGCTGGCGCTGCGGTTTGGGCTGCGATTCGCTTTGGTGTGGCGCGTGGTGTGTTCTCGAATGAAGCGGGTTTGGGTAGTGCACCTATTGCCCATGCTGCAGCGCAGACCAACAACCCGGTGGCACAAGGCTTGGTGGCAATGCTAGGGACATTTATCGATACCTTGATTGTGTGTAGCATCACAGGCTTGGCTATTATCGTCTCTGGCGCTTGGACTTCGGGTGAGAACGGTGCGGCGTTAACCTCTTTTGCCTTTTCTCATGCTTTCCCTATGGGTAATTATGTGGTGGCTATCGCTTTGAGTATTTTCGCCTTTACCACTATCTTGGGTTGGAGTTTTTACTGTGAGAAGTGTGTACAGTTCCTATTTGGTATTAAGGCTATCAAGCCATTTAGGATCCTTTGGACAATAGTGGTGCCTTTGGGGGCAGTAAGCTCACTGGAGTTTATCTGGCTATTGGCTGACACGCTGAACGCCATGATGGCGATTCCAAATTTGATCGCTTTGGCGTTACTGAGCCCAGTGGTATTTGCATTAACCAGAGAGTATTTTCTGAAGAAGCGTCAAGCGGATATGGCGTCGCAACAGGCTAAGTAGTCTAGGGGAAAAGCTGTATAAACTAAAAAGCTCCTGGATAGTATCTCAGGAGCTTTTTTTATTACGCTACGTTAAGTTTATGCCCAAAAGTCATCTTCACTTAAGTCGCGCTTTAATTGTGCGCGTTCAAGATAATCTTCAAGACGCTTTTTTACCGCTTTTTTGTGTGCTAACTCGTCAGCAGCTTGCTGATTCTTAGGCGTTGTATACGCCTCCATCTCTGCATCGTTGGGCACAAAATCAATAGTCTGAGCCATCACGAATTCCTCTTAGCTAGGTATCCATTGTTCCGAATCGCTTGCTTAGCGTTAAAAGGAAATGCTCTCGATACCATATGGTTAATAACTAAACAATGTCTGCACTCATTGGCTTACTCGATTAAACCTTATTAGTGAGTGCTTAATTTGGAATTTAGCAGGGAGTGATTTAAAAATATGCGATCCATGTAACAAAATTACATTTTTAGTTCAAAGTTTATTAATTTGAATGTTTTTTAGTTGCTTAATGAAATTAAGCAACTAAAAGTCTTGCTTGGGTACTTTGGCTATTTACCCTAAATAATAGTTAAAACAACCTTTCAAACAGTGAGTTACAGCTCAAAACTGTAATTGTATCCGAGCAAAATTTTGCCATCATCATTTTTAAGATCTGTATCACTGACAGTAAAAAATACCGTCCCCAAGTTGGTATCTTTACTGAGAGTCAGTGAGTAATCGGCATAGTTACTGACGCCGTACCAAGCGGTTACTACGTCGCCACTGGAGTAGCCATAATGGGCTGAGATCGAAAGGGTGTCAGAGAGAGAGTAGCTTAGGGTGGTTTGCAGATAGCCCATATCGGTATTATCCAGTGGATCAGTTGTAACATCATCTCCTGCATTGACCAAGTGGGAGTAGCTTACCTCAATCCATTTCCAGTTAATCGCTGCACTGACTTCACCTAGATCTATGTTGCCATCTGCATCCGGGTAGGCGTAGTAGAGGTAGCTTATGTCGTAGCCAAACTCTTCAGCTATGCTGCCAGCAAATCCACCATAGAGGTCAACCTCATAGCTAGTGTCATCACCGAAGTCGACATTAGAAGCCCAAGTGCCAAGATAAAAGCCTGAATCATGACTGTAGTCTATACCGCCTTGCACCGCCGTACTGTCATCGGTTTGAGTTATTCCGCGCCATAGGTAATTAGAGGTTGCGCCTATGTTCGCTTCGACCGCTGCGTATGCTGTGCTACTCAGTAGTGTCGTCATTAGGACTGCCGTGCTCTTAAAAAGTAACTTGTTCATGCTATTCCCCTTCGTAGAAATATTATTGTGGTTTTACTTCTTAAAAGAATTAGCAAAGTCTAAGCCAAGACTTTTGTTAAATAAAAACAATGGTTTGTATTTTGAATTGTTAGAGAGGGGGAAAGATATGATTCAGCATGGGGCAACAGGCACCGTGATAGGGCAGATATGAAGACAAATCTTGGATACAAAAAAACCTCCATAAGGAGGTTTAGTTATTTACTGCGGAAACAGTGATTTAGTTAACGCTATCTTTAAGTGTCTTACCCGCTTTGAACTTAGGTACGGTAGCCGCAGGGATCTGGATCTCTTTACCAGTCTGTGGGTTACGACCTGTACGCGCTGCACGCTGTGTTGTTTCAAAAGAGCCAAAACCAACGATAGAGATCTTCTCTCCACTCTTCATTGCTTCAGCAACTGCTTCTTCAAAAGATTTTAAGGCGCGAGCGGCTTCAGCTTTAGTTAGTTCTGCAGATTCAGCCATTTTTGCAACAAGTTCAGTCTTATTCATTTGAATAGTCTCTTCTTTCCGTAGATTTATTTGTTAGTAGCACTATGTAACATGCCACAAGCCTTTGCATTTTAAAAGCGCTTTAACCCTGTGAAATAGGGCTTAAAGTCAAAAATAGGGGCGATTTCTCAGTTTTTTACTCTTCAAGTAGCTGATAAATGATCTGTTTCACGGTATTTGGCTCGAAAGGTTTATCGCACAGGGCATTCACTCCAGCCTGAGAAACGTTATTTAAGTGGGTCTCATTGGCCTCCGATGAGACCATTAAGATCGGAATATGTGATTGTTGGCTATCGTTGCGAATAAACTGGGTTAACTCGAGTCCATCGACACTTGGCATGTTGTAATCGGTGATAACTAAGTCAAACATCTGTTGTTGCATCAGTTCAATGGCTTGTTGGCCATCTTCAGCCTCAGTGATGAGCCTTAATCCAAGGTTAGTGATGGTGCGCTTAATGACGTTGCGCGCCATTTTGCTATCGTCTACCACCAGAACGCGCAGATCTTGCACATCAAAGTGGGTCAAATCTAACTCGTCATGACTGAGCAGGTCGATAGTGGCATTTAATGCCTTACCTAAGTGTTCTGCTGTAAACGGTTTAGGCAGTATGGCGACCACGCCAGATTGACGGTAGCTCTCTAACTGTTCGCGACGACACTCACTCGAGACCAACATAAACTGAATATCACTAAAGTGCTGGGATGACTTGATCTGTTGCAGTAACTCCAGCGCGGTGCCATCTTCATAGTGCATGGCACTCGCCACGAGATCCGGCTGGTGGCGATTGATGATCTTTAGCGCCTCGGCAAGGTTGGTGGCAGTTTGGATCTGCTTAACTCCCTCCTGCTCGAGCCGCTGACAGATAATTTTTCGTTGGGTGTCTGATGGTTCAACCAATAAGATTGACAGTTCATTTGGCTGTAAATGACGCATAGATTCAATTACCGATTCAGTTGTTAATAATGACTGCGACTTTGGTTTTTAATCGCTTAAGTTCAGCTGCCTACGCAGTCCGCTATTAGCCCTATGGACAATAACCCGTTTAGGCGATGGGTTGTGGCTTTAAATAGTGACGAGTCTTGTTACTGAAGGCCACCCAGAACTGAAATGTCATCACGATAAGTGCAGTCACCACGATAGCGCTGATAGGGATATTTTGCCCCCTGACAATAACCACTACATCTTCAGGGGTGATTTGGTAGGCGATAATGGCTGCCGTTGCCAGCGCAAGCAGCGCGACGGTTTGAATAGCCAGATAGATCTTGAGTACGACTCCTGCCCAGAAGCGACGCATGATAAGACCATAAAGCACCGGAAAAACTCCCAGTGTTAGGAGATCGAATGCTTGTGTGCTCAAAGTTCGCCAAAGTGCGACAACCGCGAGTAGGGCGTAGAGGAACATCAAAATAGCTAACAGTGGATGTGGTTTTGTCATTAGATACCTAACGTCATCATATTTTTTATATAGTTGTTGCGTTGAGTTTAAAAAAAACGATGGGGCACGTCTATAACACAAACCGCTTAGCCGTGAGATTGTTTAGCTAAGCTAGCGAGTAATGCGATAGAATAGCTAGTATTACATCGTACGATTAGAGAAACCAATGACAGAATCTGAGTTTTGGGCGTTAGTAACCCGAACATCACCACAACAAGATCAAACTGAGCTTGCAGAGGCGCTAAAACAGAAGTTGAGCCCGCTGAGTAATGACGATCTGAGAGATTTTGACAAAATATTTGGTCAGCAGATGCGTCGCTCATACACATGGGCTGTATGGGGCGCGGCCTATATCATCACTGGCTGTGATTCTGAGTATGCTTTTGCCGAGTTTCGTTGCTTCTTAATCTCCTTGGGCGAGGAGTGGTATAACAGAGTGGTTGAGTCACCAGATGAGCTCGGGAACTTGCCTCAATGGCCAGAAAAAGATGGTTATGCCTATCCATTCGTCGATGAGTACGATCTGATTGCCGGCCAGCTTTATGAGGAGCGTGCCGATGATGAGCTGCCTTATGTGCCATCGGGTCAGGCAAACCCTGCAGGGAAAAAGTTCTCCCATAAGAAAAAGCAGCTTAAGACAGCTTACCCACAATTAAGTGCGGCCTTTCCGTTTTAAGATAAAGTGATAATCTGATCGCAATAAAAAACGAGACCACTTGGTCTCGTTTTTTATTGGCATACTTAAGTGAGCTCAGTCTGTGGCTCTTTACTCGTAGCAGACTTCAGACTCACTGTCGAAATCGAGTCCGTGAGTAGCACAGGTTAGCTCCATAAACTCCTGCTCTGAATCGAGCACCTGCTCATCAAACTCTGCCTGTAATTTTGACTCTAATGCTTGGTCAGACTCGGCTTGATGCTCGGCGAGAATTTCGTAATGTCCATCTATAGCCGCTCTCTCTTTGTCGGTAAACTCTTGGGCACTAGCCTGACCGATAAAGCCAAATGCCATTAGCAATGCTGCGATAAATGCCATGCGGCCAGAGAATGGGATCTTACTAGTCGTTGCGTAGTTCATATTTGACTCCAAACAATAAAATGAGTGACCGGTTTTAGTTGCTTACTCTATCGCTGCATATGCGTTGGCAGGCTGAAGAGCGCTGTTCAATGTTTTAACTTGATACGAATGTTAGCGGATGTAACATGTACCAAAGCTGAACAAAAAGTGAACGCCTTGTTTGGAGAGGGGCCACTATGAGTTTCGATTAGGCTGGCAGAGAGAAATCGCAGACCGCAGAGTCAGAGTTAACGCTATTACTGTTTATAGGGGTTAAAAGAGAATGTCTTTAAATGAGAGTCGCTTTAGCAGACCCATTCTTAACTTACTCATTTGTCATACTCTCGCAGTGGAAGCCTTGACGCATGGAATCAAAGCCACAGTTTAAGCCACATTCCCAGGCCACACCATTTAGCTTGTTAGATGCTTGCTGAGCATAGGCTTTACAGCTTGGATAGCTGTCAAAGCCATCCTTCATATCATACCGTCCTGAGTTGTAACCGTTTTTGTAGATAAAAGCCGACCAGGTTTCAGGTTGTGAAGCGGTTTCGGCATGATTGATGCCGAAAATTGCGGTAGCAAGGGCTGTAAATAAGATAACGACAAATATGATGGGAGTGAGCTTTTGCATATAGTAGGCTTCCAGCGACTAACAGATAACGGCCATAGCTTAACGGTTCAATATGAAAATCTAAAGAGGCATGCAGATGGTGTTGTCGAATTTTGATGCAATTTGATGCAACTAGTTTGTTTATAATATGCTCTACTCATATGATTGTATTTATGACGAAAAGCTAATTAAGCAGCTATTCAGGAACTGTGTTATATAGTTCAACTGTTAATCATTCGCTTATGTTCAAGGGGAAGGCATATATGAAACTTAAAACTCTATTTGTTGCGGGGATGCTCGTATCTAGCTCAGTTTGGGCGGCCGATGAAGCAGTCGAGAATCAAGTTACCGAAGATGGTGTTGTCAAAGTTGAATGGCAAGACCCTGATAGTTTTCGTGATATTCGTTCCAGCGGCGATATTCAATCACGCTTTGAGAAGCGCACCTTTGATCAACTAACCAAGAACCTGAATAAAGAAGCTAGCAAAATCCTGAAACCGGATCAGAAGCTTGAGATGGTGGTGACCGATCTGGATCTGGCTGGCGATGTAAGACCGACATTTGGAGCGACTACCCACGATATGCGGATAGTAAAAGATATCTACCCACCGCGTATTACCTTTAGCTATAAAGTCATCGAGGGGGATAAGGTGATTATCGCCGGCGATGAGAAACTAATCGACATGAACTTTATGTATTCAGTTAACAAGATGAACGATAAGACGTATCGATATGAAAATGCGATGCTGACATCTTGGCTGAAAAAGTCTATCGCCCCTCAGTTGTAGACGTTTACCACCAAATTTGCGCAGCAATAGTGCTATCGATTGTAAACAGGTTAAATGAGCTTATACCAATCAGTATAAAGGTTTGGTCGCTCAGCGAGAGTTTACCGGTACTGAGACAAGGTCATTAAGTGCTCCTCGGTAACTGCTCCTGCGTTACTCTACCTCCTATATCCATATAGTCGTGCTTTAATGACATTCACCACATCTGACCTCCATGGATGGAGGAAATGTCTTATGTATGTCTGGAACATACAAGACCATGTGGTTTGCAACGAGTGAAGAGCATAGTTGAACTAGGGTTAAGCTCCCTCTTTGTTTATTAAGAGTCACAGTATCAGAGCCGCTAAAACTCGCCATTCTGGAGCGTTTTTAGCTGCCTACTTCTGCGTTGAACAACTTCACAAGGGAGCAACCATTCTTTCAGTTATTCGCCTTGAATTAGTTTGCCAAAAACGTTCTGAGTAGATCAACTTCTCATACTGATTGGTATTACTGCTTGCTTAGCCTGTTTTTTATTTGTGCGCTATAAAGTGACTGCAGGTGCTCATTGCAATTGAGCGCCACCTTAGGCGGAAGGAGTCCCGAAGTGAAGGAGAAAAGCGGTGGTTGCACTGCTCAGCATTGCGGTCTGCAGAGAGCCATCGCCACGCTTTTTGAGTTCAGCTAGGCCCCTCGTAGGCAGCGGTTTTAAATAGTGGAACAGGTGAAAATAGTGGACTATGCTCAGACCCTCGGCCTAGTACTTAAAAACTATAGACTCACTGGATAGAGATATCAGATCCTAAGTTGAAAAAGCAGTTTGATTTTTTCTTTATCGATGAACTTTGACAATGCTAGTTTAAATTGATTGCGGACATCCTTTCCTACCCGATAGTGTGTGAGCTAGCAAAGTGTATGAAGCTGGTGTGACAGAGAGATAACAAATATCAATCCGTTAACAACGGATTGATATTTAGGGTATTACTTGGCGTTTGATTTGAAAGCCTGCATGGTTTGCAGTAATAAACCGAGCTTAGGAACATAGCTTTCGAGGCCTTTAGTCATAGACTCAGGATCTTGAATAAAGCCTTCCATCTCGGCTGCTAGCTCTTGCACGTAAGGTGTAAAGCGATTGCTTTTAGTGCTGAAGCCTTCAGATGGACTGAAAATGGCATCAAATTTTACGTGGCCCGCTTTTTTTAGCTCGTCGAGCCTCGCGTCAGCATCGATGGCTTGGCGGTAGGCGGTTTGCAAACTGGCTTTTAGTTGCTCGATAACCTGTGTGTGTGGCATAACAGCCTCTCAATTAGAAATTTTGCTGAATTATAAGGGGCAAGCATGATAGCAACAAGTGTCGTTAAGCGTTTATTCATGACTATGGGTCTAGCTATGCTATTTGTGACATTGGCGACTCGTGCTGCACCAAGTGATAAACCGCCGTTTTACCAGATCTCTTACCAAGGCCAGACGGGTTACCTCTTAGGTTCTATTCATGTGGGCGAAGCCTCTTTTTTTCCACTCGCACAGCAGATTGAACAGGCCTATGAATTGTCGGCGGCAGTGGTAGTCGAAGCAGATGTGAGAGATGCCGATGTGCCTGCTCTGTTATCTAAATATGGCTCAAAACCTCTGCCCATGGATGCCGATACTGAGCTGGTTATTAATCATTACTGTCAAGACAGGCAAAGCTTTTGTACGGCGATAGAGCATTATGCGCCTTGGCTACAGTCGATGCAGGTGAGTATTGGCCGTTATGCTGCATTAGGCTACAGCGGTACCTATGGGATTGATGCCGTGTTGGTGAGCAGGGCTGGCGCTAAACCCATATATGAACTGGAAAGCACCGAGTTTCAATTTGAACTCTTGTCCTCTTTCGACGCAAAGACGCAGTGGAGCATGATGCGCGAAGCTATAGAGGCGCCAGATACCGATATGCTTAAACTTATTTCTGCCTGGCGTAGTGGGGATGAAGCCGAGCTCGCTGACTTAATGGAAGGGGAGATGCTCCGCGAGGGCGAGACTGAAATGGTTGAGAAAATGCTTTGGGGCCGCAACCAGACTATGGCGCAAGGGATCGTTAATTTAATGGCGTCTCCCGAAACGGCACAACCACTATTTATTGTGGTGGGAGCGGGACATCTAGTGGGACAAAAGAGCGTACAGTCTTATTTGCAGCTCTTGGGAGTGAAGACTAAAAACTGCTGGAAGCTGCAGTGTTTGTAAGCTTAATATTCTTCACTCAGGACACGATTATCGGGTTTGTTAGTTTTGGGGTATAATACGTCGCCTAATTTGGGTTTTCCTGTGTCATATTGAAAGGTTCTATCGGTTTGAATAAAGAATACTGTATCGATTTGAAGGCGTTGCCGTCGCTATTCACTCTTTATCGCAAGATATTTTTTGGACGCAAGCCCGGCTGGGACGAGCAGCCGTTGCCGATGATCAAAGTGAGCAGTGAGAATGTGACTCTGTCTCAGGACAAAGTGGCGCAATACGCTAAAGTTTGTGGATTCGACTTCGATGGCAAAACGCTACCGCTGACCTACCTCTATGTGATGGCGTTTAGGTTACATGCGGTTATCTTTACCCATGATGCGATAACTTTTCCATTATTGGGGATGATCCACCTAAAAAATAGTATCACCCTACACCGTAGCGCGCGCGTGGATGAGGAGTTTAATATCCAATGTGCGTTAACTGACAGTCGCATAACAGACTCAGGTCTCGAGTTTGAGTTAGTCTCTAAAGTTTACGTTGCTGGAGAGCTGGTATGGGAGTCGGTGTCGACCTATCTGTATCGCATTGAAGGTAAGGCTAAACGAGTCCGTCCACCTAAGGCCAATGATATGGCTTGGCAAGATCCAGTAAGCTGGAGTTTGGCGGAAGACTTAGGTCGTCGATACGCTAAGGCATCGGGAGACTATAACCTGATCCACCTTCACCCAGTGATGTCTAAACGTTTCGGTTTCGATCGTGTTCTCGCCCATGGCATGTGGTCGAAAGGCCGTTGTATCGCACAGTTAATGCCAACTATCGGTGAACGAGCCTGTCAGGTTGATGTAGCCTTTAAGTTACCGCTGTTTATGCCTAATAATGTTAGCTTTGCGGCCGAACAGCTTGAGGATAAAACCGTATTTGAACTCAGAGATCAAAAGGGACGTCGTCCACATCTGAGTGGCGAAATCACTTTCTTATAAGCTGCAGTATCAATAATTAGAGGCGCTTTTAGCGCCTTTTTTTGTGGCAGATAATAGGAGGCTGTTTTCTGTTTCATGAAAAAAACTCACCTAGCCAATTTGAATGTAAAATCGGCAAAAAAATAACCAGTTTATTGACGTAGATTACAAAAAGCTAAAATAACACCCTGTTGTTATTTTCTAGCTATCTGAGATCACCTATATTGCAGCGGTAACTACCCTACATAAAAATAAAACGTGGAAAAATTCTAATGCATTCAGATATTGAAATTTCGCGCCAACATACCTGTTTACCTATAACCGAGATCGCCAATGAGTTGGGCCTACAGCCTGATGAAATTTCCTTGTGTGGTGCTAGCAAGGCTAAGGTTTCACTGTCAGTCGCTAAAAGATTAGCGGATAGACCAAATGCCAAGTTAGTGATTGTTACTGCAGTGACGCCGACCCCTTTTGGCGAAGGAAAAACCGTCACGACCATTGGTTTGACTCAAGCCATGAACCTTAACGGTATTAAGACCTGTGCCTGTATTCGTCAGCCTAGTTTGGGGCCTGTATTTGGTACTAAGGGCGGAGCTGCCGGTGGTGGTTACGCACAAGTCGTACCGATGGAAGAGTTGAACCTGCACTTGACCGGTGATATTCACGCGGTCAGTAGCGCCCATAATTTAGCGGCGGCTGCTATTGATGCGCGTTTATTCCATGAGACTCGTCTTGGGGCGGAGGCTTTCGCTCAAGAGTCAGGCTTAAGTGCGCTCAACATTGACCCTGACAATATCCTTTGGCGCCGAGTGGTCGATCATAATGAACGCAGCCTAAGACAGATTAAAGTGGGTTACGGTGCGGTCAATGGCCCTGTACATGACTCGGGGTTCGATATCACCGCTGCGTCAGAGTTAATGGCGATTCTAGCATTGAGCCAAGACTTAAAAGATCTTAGGCAACGTATTGGCCGCCTCGTGTTGGCACTGAATACTCAAGGTGAGCCTATTACCGCCGAAGAGCTAGGCGTAGCGGGCGCTATGACGGTGATTATGGCCGATGCAATTGAGCCAACTTTGATGCAAACCCTATCCGGTGATCCCTGTTTTATTCACGCAGGGCCGTTTGCCAACATTGCTCATGGAAACTCATCGATTATTGCCGACACCATTGCGGCAAAGCTTGCCGATGTGGTCGTTACCGAAGCGGGTTTTGGTTCTGATATGGGCTTTGAAAAGTTTAGCAATATTAAGGTGAGAGAGTCGGGCTACGCCCCGAGTGCATCTGTGGTTGTGGTGACACTTAAGGCGCTTAAAGCTAACAGCGGCATCGAGTCTAACAAAGATATTAATCAACCTGATATGGAGCGGCTACAGGCAGGTTTCGCTAACCTTGAGTGGCACATCAACAACGTTAGCCAATATGGCGTGCCAGTTGTAGTTGCGATTAACCGCTTCCCAAGCGATACCGATGAGGAGCTTGAGTGGCTTAAACAGGCCGTTGAGCAAACTAAGGCCTTCGGTAGTGAGATCAGCGAAGCTTTTGGCAAAGGTGCCGAGGGAGCGACTAAGCTGGCGGATATGGTTTACCGAGCGACACAAACCGCATCTGGCTTTAACTTGCTCTACCAGAGCGATAGCAGTCTTGAGTCTAAGCTGATGACGCTTGCGGAAGTGGGCTATGGTGCATCGAGTGTCAGCTTATCAGAAAAGGCTAAATCACAGCTAAGCTGGCTGACTAAGCATGACTATGGTGAGCTACCAGTCTGTGTTGCCAAGACCCCAATGTCGATAAGTCATGATCCTAACATTAAAGGGATCCCGACAGGCTTTGAACTGCCTATTACCGAGTTAAGACTCAACGCTGGGGCTGGCTTTATCACGGCGCTGGTGGGCCAAGTGATGACTATGCCAGGGCTTGGAATCAGACCGGGTTACCTCAATGTCGATATCAATGATGATGGTGAGATTATCGGTCTAGCTTAAGAACCACAGCAATAGATAATAAAAAGCCCCGACAACTTACATTGTCGGGGCTTTTTTCATTTTATCTTTAGCGCGATAGAGATCTATTTCTCTATAGCAGTTTGATAAATATGCACATCGCGTTGCGGGAACGGAATGCTGATCCCTTCAGCATCGAAGCGCATTTTAACCGTGCGAGTGATATCCCAATATACATCCCAATAATCTTCAGGCTTAGCCCATGGGCGAACGATAAAGTCCACTGATGACTCGCCTAAGGTATGTAGTTTGATCATTGGTTCAGGATCTTTAAGCACTAATGGGTGTGCCATTACGATATCGGTAAGCACTTTTTCTGCATGCTCGATATTATCGCCATAGCCAATACCGAAGGTCATATCTACACGACGCTGGTGCTCAACGGTAATGTTGTTGATGGTATCACCCCAGATCTTATTGTTTGGCACGATAAGTCTTTGGTTATCGAGTGTCTTAATGGTCGTCGATACTAAGCTCATATGGCTTACGCGACCTGTTACGCCGCCTGCATTGATCAGATCGCCTACGTCGAATGGACGGTAGATCAGGATCATCATGCCAGAAGCGAAGTTAGACAGAGTATCTTGCAATGCAAAACCGATAATCACACCGGCGATACCGAAACCGGCAAGCAGTGGCGCAAGCTCGAAGCCAAGCTGGGATAGGGCGATTAGCAGACCCAAAGCGAATACAGCTTTACCCGATAGTGAGATAAAGAAGTCTTGTAGCAGCATGCTAAATTTAAGCTTAGAGTTGCTAACGGTCTTCTGTACTACACGTTTAACGACCTTGCCGACTAGGCTCGATAGGAACAGGATTAGGCAGAAAATGATCAGCTTAAATAGAATACTTGCGCCATTTTCCATCGCTTGAGTCTTAGCGATAGTCATCCACTCAGACAGTAAGCTACTTGCCACATCGAAGTTCAATACATCCTGAGTAATATCACCAGAAATGCTAAATAGTGTCTGCTTGTAGATAGCGGTATCTTGGCCTAGAGAATCAAGCAGTTCGATAGTGGTCGATAGACTAGTAGAACTCTGCTCTAAACGCTCTTTTAGATCAACAACAAGTGCCTTTTGCTCGCTACTAACATCGGCGCCAGCGACTTGAACATCGGCCACAGCTTGGGTTAAGCGCTCTTGGTTGTAGTAGACAAAACTATTGAGATCATCGGCACGGGTTACTAAGGTGGCGATAAAGGTTTTGGTCTGTGCATCGGTATCGACCCCAGCATCTTTAGCCCAGCTTAATAGGCTTTTTTCTGCAGTGAACAGTTTGTCTTGTTCACGCTGGATCTGCATCAGGCCAACCATGATCTTATTGTCATCGCCGCTGCCGACTTGGCCCATAAGGTTAGCTCTTTGTTTTTCGAAGTAAGTTTCTACTTCATTGGTAAAGGCTAACTGCTTGACGATATATGGCTTGAGAAAAGCGAAATCAGGATCCGTTTTTTCCACCTGAGTCTTTAAAGTGTCTTGGAGTAAGGCGGCATTACGGCCAATACGGTACTCAAGGAAACTCTTAATTTCGCCTTTAGTATTTGGTAGTGCTTTTACATCAGCATCAATCAGGCTTTGAATTTTATTTAGGTTATTGGTTAATTCAGTATTCTCTGTGGTTGCTGTAGCTGTATATGAGCAGAAGCAGAGAATAAGCATTAAAATTTTGGGGAGCATTTTATGCATTTGGTGTGTCCGATAGGTCTCAGAATCCAGTAATAATATTATGCCTGTAGAAAACTGTCGATTTGTTATTGCAATAGCGGTAAACAAAATAGCGAATACATGACTAAATCTGCTAAACTTCGCCGCCTTAAATATTAGGCGAAAATTACGCCGATTATGCAGCTTAAAGAGAGATTACCTCAGTGATATGCGCCCATTGTTCTAAATCGTTTGCGATAGATAAAATTGAAAACCAGAGAGGAAAGGGGTTAGCTAGCGAGATCCAGTGTCCATTCTGTCAGGCTTGGCTGGGCAAAAGTGTGGTTTTATCTTGGGTGAAAATCATCAGCTTTTATACTGGTGTTATCTTACTGGTGTGGAGCTATTTTGATAGCAGTATGCGTGAGATCTGCGTACCTGTGGCGGTCGTTTCTATCATGTTGATGTTGGTGACCCATCTGATGGATCAATTGAAAGTGACAGAAGCACCAGAAGAGGAAGTCGTTGATAATAGCGAGCACCTGCAGAAATACAGATAGTTAAGCTGCTAGTGACAGTAGGCGAGATTAAGTGTGGATAATCTTGCTTTGGGGGCGGCGATAAATCGCGTTAGCTCCAACTCTGACGGCATGAGCCATCAGAGTATAAATACAGAGCTACTTATTACAGAGCTGTTTATATTTGAGCGTTTTGTCGATAACTTGTTTAATCAATGACTTGAACTTGTGCTTCAAGTGCAGCTTCTACGTAGTAAATACCGCCGAGTATCGCAACAAAAAATAGCGTTGTCATGATGATAAACTTTAGGTTTGAGCGAATTACTTCAAGCATGATGTTTGCGCCTTTTTAAAAGATAAACTCTTGTTTAATATCACTATGGATACCATTTCACGCTAGCAATATTAGTGGTTAGAGCTTAAGACAGTATTAAATGCTATTCAAGTTTAGGTGATCTTCATCACAAAGCGTTTGTAACACAGAGCCATTTCTAGGCTTGACTTCAATCCTTATCCACATAAACTTGTCATGTTTTAATACACAAGGTTAACACTGTGATTCGAATGAGTAGCGTAAAGCAGAAACTGGTAATGGGGCTTGTTGCCGTATTCCTGTGTCTGTCATTTGCCGCGTCCGCTCATAGTTTGAGTCATTTGGACGATGGCGCTAAAACCCATTGTACTCTGTGTTATCACCAACACCAGGTCAACAATCTGCTGCCGAGTTGTGAACTTCACATCGTTGTAGAGCGTCAGGGCGTTGTCAGCCAAGAGTACATCCTTCCAGATTCCTACTCACGTCATGTGAGTTTCTTTAATAGCCGCGCCCCTCCAGTTTCAGCTTAATTCTGCACTAACCAACACTAATTTAAGAATTTTAAAAGTATTCCCACGAGGAAGACTGAGCTGTATTTCGGAGAAAAGATGACTATTTCAACTATGCGCCTAACAGGCGTCGCGGCGGCGTGTGCGCTAATTTCAACTCAAGCTGTAGCAAGCGACCCAAGCCTGACTAATCCGGCAATTAGCGCCGTACTCGATGGTTATTATCAGAGCGCAGAGAGACCGATGTCTGAGCGAGTAGAAGGCTTTGGTTTAGGCCATACCGAGTTCGCGCTCAGTGCTAATATCGACGATATGTTCTACGGTAAGCTTACCGCAGTGGTCGAGATGCATGATGGTGAAACAGAACTGGGTTTAGAAGAAGCCTTCATTCAAACCTTGGCCATGCCGGGTGGTTTTTCGGTGCGTGCCGGTCGCTTCCTATCAGATATTGGCTACCTGAATAACCAGCATGTGCATACGGACGCGTTTTCAGACAGACCCGCCGTTTATCGTGCTTTTTTAGGCAGCCACTATTTCGACGATGGTGTACGTTTGAACTATGTTGCACCAACGGATCTCTATTGGACCATGGGAGTTGAAGCCTTTAAAGGTGACAACATGCGTGCCGCCGATGTGCATGGCGAACGCGACTTTAAAAACCTCGGTGTGTATACCGCCTTTACCAAGATCGGTGGCGATGCTGGCGATAACGGTTCTTGGCAAGCGGGTCTCAGCTACTTGCGTAACGAAAATGGCCGTTTGACCGCCGATGAGCACGAACATGTAGCTGCCCTAGATGATCACGGTCATGACCATAGTCACAGTGCACAGTACACGGGTGAAAATACCTATGTGGGGGATTTCGTCTACAAGTGGGCACCCAATGGTAACTATAAGTATCAACACCTGACGTTAAGCGGTGAGTATTTCCGTGTCACTGATTTTAAGCCTATTGAAGAGCATGATGATCATGATTCACATGGTCACGGCGATGAAGGTAAAGACTATCAAGAGGGCTGGTACTTAAGCAGTGTTTATCAGTTTTCACCTCACTGGTCGGCGGGGCTTCGTTATGGCCAGGTCGATACCCAGATGATGCATGGTGATCACTTTGACCCACAAAAGTTGAAAGAGACCGAGGTCAGTCTTGCTTGGCATCATAGTCACTTCTCAACTGTGCGTTTGCAGTACACCAACCAGCAAGGGACTAACTTCGATGGCATCGAAGATGACAATGTCATCACGTTACAATATGTCATGACTCTGGGGGCTCACGGTGCGCATCAATTCTAAGCATTTTTTATCCAAGGGGCTTAAGGCTCTGACATTCACTTTAGCATTAGGTACTGCTAACAGCGCCGTTGCTGGGCTGAATATTTTTGCTTGCGAGCCTGAATATGCCGCATTGGCGAAAGAGTTGGCACCTGATGCCAAGATCTATTCTGCCACTACCGCAATGCAGGATCCTCATCAGGTGCAGGCGCGTCCAAGTTTGATCGCTAAGATGCGTCAGGCGGATCTGGCAATCTGTGCTGGTGCCGATCTTGAGGTGGGTTGGTTACCTATGCTGCAGATGAAATCGGCTAATGCCAAGGTGCGCTCCACCGATCAAGGTTTGTTCTTTGCTGCCGAGCAGATTGAAACCCTAGATCGACTCGAGTCGGTCGATCGCTCCATGGGCGATGTGCACGCAAAAGGTAATCCGCATCTGCATTTTGATCCCAAGCGTTTACTCGATGTTGCAACCGCATTAACGGCTAAGCTTATTCAGTTAGATCCCGGTACGAAAGCAGAGTATGAATCGTCACTAGCTAGCTTTAGCGAGCGTTGGCAGGCTGCGATCCCTAAATGGGAGGCCAAGGCGCAAACTTTACAGGGCAGTAAAGTGATCGCTTATCATTCTAGCTTTAAGTACTTGTTTAACTGGTTGGGGCTAGAGCAGGTTGCCGATCTTGAGCCGAAGCCTGGGATCCCACCGAGTAGCTCTCATCTAGCGGGCTTACTCAGTCGTGCTAAGCAAGGAGATATATTGGCAATCGTGATCGCTTCCTACCAGAGTGAGCGCGGTGCTGATTGGTTGGCTGAGCGCTCAGATCTGCCAGTGCTGATATTGCCTATGTCGGTAGGGGGTAATGAGCAAAGTGTCGATCTATTTGGTCTGTATGACAGCGCGATCGACCTCTTGTTGAGCGCGAAGCAATAACGCTTAGTATGGCCATGATGTTGCCTTGTCTTGTTTAGGCTTGGCATCGACTATGGCTAAAACAAACTAAGACAGATCGCCAAAGGAGATCTGTCTTAGTTTTTTAATGATAAGAGTCATTACATATGTTTGATCTCGATCTACTCTCAATTTTACTGCCCGCTTTTGTCGCTGGGATCCTAGTGTTGTCTACCCATGTGGTACTCGGGCAACAGGTGTTAAAGCGAGGGATTATTTTTATCGATCTGGCGATCGCTCAGGTCGCAGCCCTAGGTGCGATCGTTGGCCACCTCAATCATGATATTGAAGCACTGCCTTTCTCAAATGTGTGGATGCCAGCCCTATTCGCTATTGCGGGCGCAGGCTTTATCGCCTGGTTGTCTAAACGTATGGCAGAAGAACTGGAAGCGATTATCGGCTGCTTCTATGTACTCGCTGCTGTGGCGGCCATGTTACTACTGTCAAACGATCCCCATGGCGCCGAGATGTTGAAGCAGTTAATGTCTGGACAGATCTTATGGGTGAGCTGGAGTCAGTTGATCCTGCCAGCTTGTATCTACCTTAGTGTATTAGCCGTTTTAATTTATCGACCTGCGCTACTTGATGGTCGCGCTTTTTACCTAATCTTTGCCGTGGTGATTACGCTTTCAGTCGAGTTAGTCGGCGTGTATCTGGTATTCAGTAGTTTGATCTTGCCAGCGCTTGCGGTAAACCAATTTAAGGGGCGCTTTAAGCTCGGATGGGCTTATATCGTGGGCTTAGTGGGTTATGTTGCGGGCTTAGTCTTGTCTGCGAGTCTGGATCTTCCTAGTGGCGCAGCCATAGTGGCGACCTTAGCGGTAACGGCAATACTGTTTAGGCTTTGCCTCTATATGAAGAGCAAGCATTTGGCTCTAGAGTGTGAGGAGATGAACTAGATCTGTGTCAGGTCAGACCTTACGGCTAAAAGAACTAAGCTAGAATCCTTGAGTTAAAATACACGAGATTAAAGTTCGCTTAAGCTAATTAAGCTAAAGTCCCGTGATTTTAATCTCGTTTAGCCAACCTTCAGGCTACACGTGTAAACTAATGTTCATTGACATAAGTCGTATTTATATTGAGTCGCATCTAGTTGGTGGCTATACTGGCGCCAATTAAATCGCGGGAGATTCTAGTGCTGTTAATCCTTAGATGTTTGATCTTGTCTATCATGCTGGTATTGGCCTTTATTATCGGTGGCTTAGCTTGTATTTTACGTCCTCGTCACCGAGATAACGTACATATGTTCGCCAAAGTTTTTTCTTGGGCGGCCCCAGTATTGGGTATTAAGGTCATTGTACGTAACCCGCAAAATCAAAGCGGTAAGCCATGTATTTTTCTGGCAAATCACCAGAACAACTTCGATATGTTTACCCATACGGCAGTTGTACCGAAAGGCACCGTGAGCCTAGGTAAAAAGAGCCTAGCGTGGATGCCGTTATTCGGACAGCTCTATTGGCTGTCAGGCAATATTCTTATCGATCGTAAAAACCGTAGTAAGGCATTTGATACTATGGCGGCTACTGCACGTAAGATTAAAGATAAGTGCCTATCGGTATGGATTTTCCCAGAGGGTACACGCTCTCGTGGCCAAGGTTTGTTGCCATTTAAAGCCGGTGCTTTCTATACGGCGATTGCCGCAGGGGTACCTATGGTGCCTGTATTAGCCTCAAATCAGTGTCATATTAAATTGAACCGTTGGAACAATGGTGTGGTGATCATCGAGATGATGGAACCGATTGAAACAATTGGAATTGATAAGACTCAAGTGAAAGAGCTCTCTAAGCGTATTCACGGCATTATGTCGGAAAAGTTGTCGCAGTTGAACCAAGAAGCTTCTGCATTAATGACTAAAGCGGTATAATCGGTCGCGAAATTTTTGAGGAGTCATCGATGTCTATTGAACGCCAGTTAAACGAACAGAAACAAGAAAACCGTGAGATCGTTGAAGCGATTCTTGCTGATGGTTCTTTACCCGATGCCGAGTACACCATCGAGCATCACTTTTCATCGACGAACTTCGATCGTTTAGAAAAAGCAGCTGTTGACGCATTTAAGCTAGGCTATGAAGTCAATGATGCCGAAGAGATGGAGCTAGAAGATGGCTCTGTGATCTACTGTTTCGATGCCGTTGCAAACCATGAGTTGAATACGGATCTGTTAGATAGCGCCTGTGAGAAAATGATCGAGCTAGCGGCTAAGCAGAAGATCGATTATGACGGTTGGGGGACTTATTTCATCGACGAAAATGGCGAAGAAGTCAGAGATGAAGATGATTATGAAGACGAAGAGCTGCACTAATCTGTAACGTTCACCGACTAAAATGCCCATCTAGATGATGGGCATTTTTGTGTCTAGCGTTTATAAATATTTGGACAGTTACTCGTGAGCGATAGTGCAGTTGCGGCCAGCCTCTTTCGCCAGATACAGGGCTTGATCGGCCTGCGACACCCAAGTGTCGCTATCGGTTATCTCGGGCTTTAATTCACATATTCCAAGACTAATCGTGATTTTGATCAGCTGCTCTTCGTAGTAGATCTCTAATTGCTCGATCTTTTTACGCAAACGTTCGGCAAAGAAGCGTGCGTTAGCCGCTGGTGTACTCGCAAGAATGACACCAAACTCTTCTCCGCCATAACGTCCGGCACAATCGGTTTCCCGCAGCGATTTTGTAATGGTATGAGACACATTCTGGATCACTCTGTCACCGGCTTGATGACCGTATCTATCATTGATCGATTTGAAGTGGTCAATATCGAGCATCACTAAGGTAGTGTCGCTGCCATAACGTGCGTGGCGATCAAACTCTTTCTGTAGGCATAATTCCCAGTGACGACGATTAAATAGCTGGGTCAGTCCATCTACCTGGCTTAAATATTCTAGACGTTCATTGGCTGACTTTAGCTGAAGCTTATTGATCGCAACATCGGTAACGTCATAGACAATCATGCTGATATGAGTCACTTCGCCAGTTAATGACGACAGTGGCAGCAGAGTGACGTTTTGATACATAAAATCGGCCCTGCCAGTAATGGGGCGATAATTTTTGAAGCGGAACACGAAGGGACGTTGTTCCCAGCTGATAAAGGCTCGGTTCTTCAGTAGGTAAACCGACTCCATCTTCTGCTTTAGCCATGCTGCAGGCAGATAATCAAATTGCTCAAACAGGTTTTTGTCTTTGATCGAATTAGGTGTGACACCACTGTGGTTTTCCATGAAGCCGTTCCACAGTTGAATGTTGTAATCTCGATCGAGCACGACTAAGCCCACCTCTATGGTCTGCACCATATCGATTAGCCAGTGGAGTTCGTTCATTGCGGTTAGATCTGTATTTGTATCCATCTTATCAGGTGTCTTAATCCAGCAAGTAGCCGAGCTTGTAGTTGAGTGTTGGCAGCGAATCTTCGGTAAACAGTAGCAAGAGATCGCACTGTATATCATGGTCTTCGATGCGGTAATTAATCTCCATAGCCAGTGTCCGGTTCCATTTATCGGAGTTTTCACTGATCAGGTTGTTGACGCTACAGTGTCTTCCCAGAACGACAGGATGACTTTGGCTGAACTTCATATGCAGCTGTTCAGAAATCCCGTTGAGAAAGGCTCCAATGAGTACATTGGCGGTATCGATCATGACTTCGAGTTCTGTTTGCTCATCTTCAGGGTTTTCAAGCTTCATCAGCTTGGCCATATCTTGAAAGGAGGAGTCATGAAAAAGTAATAATGCTTCTCCCGCTACGCCAGCGCCGATAAATCCTTGGCAAAGTGCCGATATCGTACTCTGCTCCTCTGTGGCCTTAAGTGTCATGGTGAGTTCACTGACTTCCAGTACGTTTACATTTGGAATTGGCAGTTTCACAAAGACATTTAATAGCTTGGAGAGTAGATCGGCTGCGCGTCCCATAGCGACGTTAGCCACCTCTTGGCAGGCATCACGCAGATCGACTTTGATCATAGGCGAGCGGGTTTGCTCAGCGCCCTGAGCGAGTTCTAAAATACCGTATTCTTGTAAAATATGACTAATCGAATCGGCACTGACAGGTTTTTGAATAAAATCGAGAGCGCCTAAGCTTTTGACCCGTTCATGAGCCTTAATCTGAATATCACCAGAAACCACAATAACTAGCGCGGGAAGATCCTCTTTCTGGATCGCTTCCAAGACTTGATAACCGTCCATTACTGGCATATTCAGATCGAGAAAGACGACTTCGCCTTTACCTGCACGAATCGCCTCTATACCTTCCAAGCCATTGGTGGCATAGGTGATATCGACATCCCAATCTTTAGGAAGTGTGCGAGCCATCTGTTTGCGGGCAAGCGCAGAATCGTCACAAATTAATATGGGGAGCGGCATTGTTATTGTTATTTCCTATTCATCAACTACTGAGATCTTGGCAACCAAATAAAGTTCTAATCTTGGGCGCTAGAGTCTGTGTCATCTTTTAGAGCCAGTGGGTCGCAGCTGGAATATAGAGCATTCAGTAGCGCGTCCATGGATTGTGTTGTCAAAACGGACACTCTGACTACCTTCCATGACGTAGCCCCTTATAAAGGGTAGCACTACAACCCGATAATTCATTATCAACTTACTAATAGAAAGCCTATTTTTAATGACAATAAAATGACGAGCGTCAGAATTACCACTGTATGTTATAGCTATTAACGAATAATTCCAAACATGTTAACTTAATTGTCTGGACTGACCACTTGCCAAGAAAGGGCGCTAAGATGACTCATGATTTAGTACTAATTACCAAAAAGAATGGCATTGCTTATGTGAGTCTCAATCGACCAGAAAAGTATAATGCTTTGAATTATAAGCTTTTCAAAGAGATTGACCTCTGTATTAAAACTTTAGCAAAAGACAGAGCGCTTACCGCTGTGGTGCTTTTTGGTGAAGGGGGTAATTTTAGCTCAGGTTTAGATGTGAAAAGTGTGATGAGCTCGCCATTAGACGCGGTTAAATTATTATTTAAGTTTTTGCCAGGTAACGCTAATTTAGCTCAGCGAGTCTCGATAGGTTGGCGACGATTGCCCGTGCCCGTTATTGCCGTGCTTGAGGGAGTCTGTTATGGCGGCGGCATGCAAATAGTTCTAGGTGCCGACTTTAGAATTGCCGCGCCAGATTGCAAAATGTCGATAATGGAAGCTAAGTGGGGGCTGGTTCCTGACATGGCGGGTTTTGCTGGTTTACGGGAGTTAATGCCAAAAGATCAGGCGCTTAAGCTTACTATGTCGGCAGAGGTGTTATCTGCACAGCAGGCCCTATCCATCAATTTGGTGACGGCTGTAGAGGCGGACCCCTTGGCAGCCGCGACAGCGTTAGCAACTAAATTAGCGCGTACCTCTCCCGATGCTAATGCGGCTATCAAGCACAGTATTAATAAAAATTGGACGGCTCCTGTTCGTCATTTATTAAGTCGTGAGTCTTGGTATCAGGTTCGCTTATTATTGGGTAAAAATCGAGTGATTGCAGCACTAAGACAGACTAAGAAACCGGATAAACCTTACCGAAATAGGCAGTCTGGCTGGTAAATTGTATCCAAGAGAATTAAGTGTGATCTGATTCACGAAACCTTATGTTTTTAGTGTGGTGAATTATTGCTTCTTTTACACTCCCGTTCCATTTAACGATTCCGGTAGTAGTGTATTAATTCTGCTATCGTTTATTAATAACTTCATCACCCTAATTCATTGGAACCTTAATAATCATGCGTGAACTTTTTGAACGTTTTCTCTGGAGCAGTCGCCTGTCTGTTCTGTTTGGTGTGTTTTCTTGCATCATTGCGGCTTTCGTTGTCTTTGCCATGGGGATTAGAGATGTCGTGCATATGATTGAGCTTATTCTCGGTTATATATTTAGTGGCAGCCATGCGGTGCGTAACGATTTAGTGATGGTTGTGGTGGAGATCTTAGATACTTTCCTACTGGGTGCGGTACTACTCATTTTTGCATTCGGTTTGTATGAGCTGTTTATCAGTAATCTTAAGCATGCCAGTAAGAGTGAGGCTGCTGGTAAGATCCTGATCATTAGCAGCATCGATTCACTTAAGAGTAAGTTGGGCAAAGTGATCCTAATGATGCTGATCATTAAGGTGTTCTCTTTCTTTACCGATATGAAGCCGACTTCTATGTTAGATCTGCTCTATATGGGCATAACTGTGGTATTGATCGCGGGAGCTTTGAAGCTTAGCAAAGACTAAATCCACAGTTCATACTGAAGACAATAAAGCCTATCCATTCGGATGGGCTTTATTGATCCTGCGGGCAAAACCTTCGATTAACTCAAGACAGTCATCCCAAGTTACCTTAAGGGTTAAATCGAGCGCTAAGACTTGCTGACTGTAGCGGTGCGGTGCATTCTCTGGTGCGAGTGTTAATCGCTGCATCTGAGTGGCAAGGGATTGCGCTGTGCCATCCTTCGATTGGATATCTAATACCGGAATAGAGAGCTTTGCCAGCTTCTTTGGTAAAGCTTGA
This sequence comes from Shewanella schlegeliana, assembly GCF_016765635.1. Lineage (GTDB taxonomy): Bacteria > Pseudomonadota > Gammaproteobacteria > Enterobacterales > Shewanellaceae > Shewanella > Shewanella schlegeliana. Next base: position 442,469 of record NZ_JAESVD010000003.1, on the reverse strand, counting down.
TTGGCCGATTCCAGCTCACTATAGGGGTTCACTATCACCATCAAGTCTGGCTTTGGTAGGCGATGTGTTTCTAACAACTCTATGATTAGGTTGGCACTATCCCCCATTGTTACCAGCATTCGCTTACCCGCAAAATGTTTGCCTAAGGCATCGAGCTGAGCCATGGAAGCAAGCATAAAATCGTGCTGCTGTAGCGGCACATTGGCTGCTTCTTGAGCCGGGCTATGCATCTGAATGTTCTGGTTCTCAATCGGTGTTTCAGCTGCGGTATCTTGCTGAGCATCGGGCGTATTGGCGACAACGATTTTTGCATCCTTGTCCTTTAGTTCAGCACCAATATCGGCTTGCATCGGTGGCGTCAGGGCCAGAGTTGCCCATCCGGCACTATTTAGCTCGCGCCTAAGATAGCTGGCTAAGCCCGGTGCATCGGCGCGCTCGCCTAAGGGGGGAACGATAATGGCTAAACCAAGCTGTTTTTTACCTAACCAGGGGCGCAATAGTGCAGGAATGCTCTGATTTTCGACCTGTAACTGTTTGACTTCACTGGCGGGAAGGTAGCTGTAATCCGCATTTGATGCCGATACCATAAATGAGCAGAGGCCAACTAGGACGCCACAAATGACATAAACAGGTGAAAGGGGTTTAGCGATGCTAGAGAACAACTTCATACAGGCGATAATATCCACTGAGATAACAAGGCTTCAGCAGTATATATGTTTATGGTATTAGCATCATGGTGTTTATAAAAACAGGACATAAAAAAGCCCTGAAATATCAGGGCTCATTTTAGCTTAGCTAGCCACTCGCTAAGTTAGGCTTAAGCGTGGCTCACTAGAACCAATCTAATCGCATCAAGTTGTAGCTTGCTGCTGTCTAGGTAACGGTTTAGCTCGCTCATCTGTTCGCTTAGGTGGCTTAGTTCTTCGTCACGAATGTTCGGGTTCACCGCTTTCAGCGACTTTAATCGTTCAAGTTCGCCCGATAACTTACTGGTCATCTTCTCACGAGCACACTCGGTTAGCGTTTGCAGTTCTGCACTCGCAAAAGTCTCAGCTTTAGCAAGTAGAGGGTGCAAAATCGCCTGTGAAGCATTAACCAACTTGCTGGCGATATGGCGATTCACCGCGCTTAACTGTTTGTTAAAGCTCTCGTAAGTCACGTTGTCAGACAGGTTGTTGCCGTTCTTATCCAACAACACACGGATAGGTGTTGGTGGTAGGTAGCGGTATAGCTGGCTAGACTTAGGTGCTGACGCATCGGCTAGATAGATAAGCTCTAGGAACACGGTGCCCGCTGGCAGTGCCTTGTTCTTCAGTACTGCCACGCTAGTGGTACCCGTTTCTGATGAAGTGATCAGATCTAGACCCGTTTGCACCAGTGGATGCTCCTGAGTGATCAGTGCGATATCATCACGAGACAGCGCCATCTCACGATCGAAGGTGACGGTAATGCCATCTTCTGGTAGACCTGGATAGGTCGGGAACATCATGTGCTCACTTGGATGCAGCACGATGGCGTTTTCACCACTATCTTCCTGCTCGACCCCGATAATATCCCACAGACGGATCACAGAGCCGATAAGCTGAGTATCTTCATCTTTGTCTGCTAGGCTTTGCACTAACTTGTTAGCACGCTCACCGCCGTGAGAGTTGATCTCAAGCAGTTTATCGCGGCCTTGTTCCATCGCGATTTTCAGCTCTTGATAACGAGCCTTAGTGCTATCGAGTAAGTTCTCTAACGTCTCTTCGTCGTTATTAAGTAGGCTCTCTAATAGCTCACCCGAGAACTCATTAAATAGAATATGACCACTTGGGCAAGTGCATTCAAAGGCATTTAGCCCTTGGTGATACCACTGCATCAATCTCTCTTGTGCTGTGTTGGCTAAGAAAGGCAGGTGGATCTCAACATCGTTTTTCTGACCGATACGATCCAGACGACCGATACGCTGCTCCAGTAGATCTGGGTTTAGCGGCAGATCGAACAACACCAAGTTGCTAGCAAACTGGAAGTTACGACCTTCAGAACCGATCTCTGAGCAGATAAGTGCCTGAGCACCGCCACTCTCTTGAGCGAAGTAGGCACCGGCTTTATCGCGCTCGATGATCGACATACCTTCATGGAAGACGGTCGCTTGAATACCTTCACGGGTGCGTAGCGCTTCCTCTAAGCTCAATGCCGTTTCGGCTTGGCTAGCGATGATCAGTACTTTCTTGCTACGGTTATTCTTTAAGAAATCGATTAACCAATCCACACGTGGATCGAACTTCCACCAACTTGCGCTGCTGCTGTCGAAATCTTGGTAGATTTTCTCAGGGCTAAGAACCTGTCTAACCTTGGCATTGGTATCTAAGTGCTTGTTCATCATCGCACTTACGCGTGACGCCGTGATGTATTGCTCTGGCATCTTTTGTGGATGCAGATGCAAGTTACGTACAGGGAAGCCTTTTACCGACGCACGGCTGTTACGGTAAAGCACGCGGCCTGTACCATGGCGATCTAGCAGATCTTGTAGTAACTCATCACGAGCTTGGAAACGACTGTCAGCATCGGCCGCTTCGTCTTGAATTAACGCGATTGATGCGCTGATATCTTTCTCAGACAGTAGCTGGGTCAAACCGGCAATGGACTCGGCCGATAGCGACTCGCCAGAGGTTAGGGCTTCAGCCGCAGTTGCAACTTCTTTGTAGCTGTCCTCTTCTTTAAGGAAAGCTTGGTAGTCGTAGAAACGATCCGGATCCAATAGGCGCAGACGAGCAAAGTGGCTCTGGTGACCAAGCTGATCCGGCGTTGCGGTAAGCAGTAACACCCCAGGAATTTCTTCACTTAAGGCTTCAACAATTTGGTAAGCACGGCTTGGGGTTTCTTCCGACCACTCTAAGTGATGAGCTTCATCTACTACCATTAGATCCCAGTCGGCTTCTAACGCTTGATCCAAACGACGCTTCTTACGCAGAAGATCCAGTGAACAGATCACTAGCTGCTCGGTATAGAAAGGGTTGTCGTGATCGGCATAGGCCTCGACGCAGCGGTCTTCATCGAATACAGAGAAGCGCAGGTTAAAGCGACGTAGCATCTCGACTAACCACTGGTGACGCAGAGTATCAGGTACGATAATCAAGATACGCTCGGCGCGGCCCGTCAGTAGTTGCTGATGGATAATTAAACCCGCTTCGATGGTCTTACCTAGACCCACCTCATCGGCAAGCAGTACGCGCGGCGCAAAGCGCTGACCCACTTCGTGAGCAATCCACTGCTGATGCGGGATCAATCCAACGCGAGGCCCTTGCAGTCCTAGCAGATCGGATGTCGCTAACTTATTGCGTAGCTGTTGGCATTGGTAGCGCACATTAAACCTGTCTAGGCGGTCGATTTGTCCGGCGAATAGACGATCTTGTGGCTTATTAAAACGGATATTGTGATTCAACAAGGTTTCACGCAGGCTAACCTGCTCACCAGTTTCACTATGGGTGCCGTGGTAAATAATCAGTGATTCTTTCTCTTCAACTTCGGTCACCGTTAATTTCCACTCTTCGTGGCTTTCTATGGTGTCGCCCGGGTTGTAAATAACACGAGTAAGTGGGGCTTCTGTACGAGAGAACAACCTATTCTCGCCTGTTGCAGGGAAAAGAACGGTCACCATGCGACCCTCCACTCCAACTACTGTACCTAAACCTAATTCTGATTCGGTGTCACTGATCCAACGTTGACCTAAGGAAAACGGCATTTAAAACTCTCATATACTGGGTGAATCACAAGGGGCGCGTATGGTATACCAATCGTGAGCATATTGAAAATTGAACCCACTAATATTCGTCCCCAATCTGAAATAGTAGTGTACAAAATAATCAGTTGAACAGGAGTATTTTTTTGTTTCACAGTGCAGTCACATTCCTTCGATATTAATGAAGCAAGTTTTACAGCTTAAAAACTATACCGGGCATTGAAGCCGAACAATATTGGTGGCAGTATGAGATTAGGGTTAACAATAAATTTACAATAAAGGGGAGCTAAGCCGATCGCATATTAAAAAAATTAATGCACAATTGGAGGCGCCATGGAACAAGACGACAGAAAGTTGTTTGTACTGGATACCAACGTATTACTGCATGAACCTTTGGCTATATACTCGTTCAAGGAGCATGACGTAGTCGTGCCAATGACAGTTCTAGAAGAGCTGGACCTGATTAAAGATAGAAAGCGAGATGTGAGTCGTGATGCAAGAGTCGCGATTAGAGCATTAGAAGATATTTTAGGAGGACAGACGACACCCGAGCAGATAGTGCAGGGCGTATCACTCCCAAGCCGAGAGGGTCACGGTGACGCTTCTGGCACCCTGTCAATTTTCCCCGACCATCAGATAGAGTTCACCATCGGCAGTATGCCCGGTGACAACAACGATAACCGCATCATCAATACCGCGCTGCACTTACAACAGCTGCATCAACCCCGCAAAGTGGTGCTGGTCACCAAAGATATCAATATGCGTCTTAAGGCCAAAGGTGCGGGTATTCAGCAGGTAGAAGATTACCGTACCGACCAGTTGATCGATGATATTCGTTTCCTCACCAAAGGCTTTCACCGTTTCGAAGGTAGTTTTTGGGAGCGAACCGATGATGTTACCACCGAAAGCGATGGCCGTCATACGGTGCACAGCGTACCGATAGATAGACTTGGTGATGATATTTTCTATACCAATCAGTATCTATTGGACGACAGTGGTGATTTTTGTGGACGCATTGTCGAGAAGACCCCCACTGAGCTCAAGTTTTTAGACTTGGGGCAAGAGAGGTTACTTAATCTTGAGGCATGGGGGATCAGACCTAAGAATGTTTATCAAGGTATGGCGATGCAGGCCTTGATGGATCCTGAGATCGATCTGGTGATCTTAACTGGCCCCGCTGGGTGTGGTAAAACCTTGCTGGCGTTAGCCGCAGCACTGGAGTTAGTGGTCGAGCGAGGCCAGTATGAAAAGGTCATCGTCACCCGTAATACTCCAGAGATCGCCGAGTCTATCGGCTTCCTTCCTGGTACGGAGGAGGAGAAGATGGCGCCTTGGTTGGCGGCGATCACCGATACCCTAGAGGTGCTGCATAAGCACGATGTCAATCCGAGTGGCAGCATGAATTACATCATGGATAAGGCTAATATCCAGTTTAAGTCGATTAACTTTATGCGAGGTCGCTCGATTCAAAACTCGGTTGTTATCCTCGATGAGTGCCAAAACTTAACCGCATCGCAGATTAAGACTATGATCACCCGAATGGGTGAGGGCACAAAGCTTATCTGTAGTGGTAACTTGGCGCAGATCGACTCAAATTACTTAACCGCCGTCACTTCGGGGCTTACCTATATCGTCGAACGGTTTAAAGATTTCGATGGCAGTGCCAATATCTACTTAAATGGCGTAGTTCGTTCACGTTTAGCCGAATTTGCCGAAGAAAACCTCTAGTTCGCACTGTTTTAGCTTTCTCGAGTTAAGACAGAGTTAACAGATATGCAAGGCCTCACTATTGTTGAGGCCTTTTTATACGTTTTTAGGCTATGATTGAAAGCTATCTTCCTGATATTATTGGTCAGAGCCGAGAACTGTTTGGCGCATATTTTGATTGCTCACGAGAGAGAATTACCAAGGGTTGTAAATGAAACGTAATGAGCCGACTCTTCAGCTAAAGTCAACGATTCAAAAGAACTATAACAGAGCGGTTTTTTACACCTATATCGGCGTAATCATCATGGCTTTGGCAACGGCTTGGATGTCGTTTGATCGCCAGAAAGCACAACTGGTTACTCAGACAGAAGAGCTGGTTGAGCGTCATGTGCTGCAGGTGGATCTGTTACTCGAGTCGAGTATTCGGGCGGTTCAGAGTCTACGCAATGTTGCGGTAGATCATCTCAGATTAGGCGAGTTGGTGCGTAAAGAGCGCCTACCTCAATATGAAAAGTTTAACGAGAGTGGCCAGTTTTTTACTCTAGAGCCTAGCTATGCCAAGAGTGGTGAACCTTTTACCAACATGGGACGCATTACAGGTGCGGGTTCGCTCAATGGCCGTAGCGATAAGTTTTATCAAGAGCTGGAGATGCTATTCGAGCTATCTCTGTCTTTTCCGGTCGCCAACGAAGCCGCGCCTAAGGCTTCTTCTATCTACTACATCTCCAAACGCCGCATCATGTCTTATTTCCCGTGGCCAGCGGATGAGCAGCGCTTTCGTGATGAGCTGCTGAATAAGAAACAGTTTCAGTTAGTCACTCCAGCTAACAACCCCCAGCGTAGTGTCGCTTGGAGCCCCGCTTATGTGGAGCCAACGGGAAAAGGGTTATTAACCACGCTGGGCGTGCCTATTTATCTCGAAGATGAGTTTATCGGTTCGATCAACTTAGATATGACGCTGGCATCATTGCGTAAGCAAATTCGTCTCTACTTTAAGATGCCTGGTACGGTGATCTTACTGGATCAGAACAATAATATCCTGACCCATAGCGATATCGACAACTCCGATATTAATCGGGTCTATCATATCAGCCAGAAGATCCCCTCTGAGCTTCATTCGATCCCTGAGTCTGAGCTATTCGATGCCCATGATGGCATCATCCGTAACGGCTATTACATCCACTCTGTGGCACTGCATAATGCCCCTTGGCGCTTACTCTACCTGCAAGATGTCGATGAGCTTTTTAAAGACTCATGGGAAAAGCTGGAGCTGACCTTCGTGTTGGTGGTGATGGCGCTGTCGGTGCTGGTGACAGTCGTTCACTGGTTGACGCGTCGCTCATTCGTTAATCCCGCCTCTAGGCTGTTGACCCATCTGGAGCAATGTTCGGCCGAGCCAATCAAGCCGCCAGAGCGGATCACCGTCGGTTGGGCGCCATGGTTCCAACTGGTGAGTCGGATTTTTGAAGAGAACAAACAGTACACTCGTCATCTGGCTGAGCAGAACAGGCGCCTCGATAAGCTGGTAGCCCAGCGCACAGAGCGCCTAAAAGACACCACAGAGCGCCGTGAACAGGAATACGCCTTACTCCGCTCTTTGCTCGACTCGATCCCCGAGGCGATTGTGTTTAAAGATAAAGATGGGCGTTATCTTGGCTGTAACAAATCGGCTGAGCGGATGTTGGGCTTTAGCGAAAGCGAAATGATTGGTCAGCTCTCTGATGCGCTGACCCCTGATGAGCAATCGCAGCGTATTCGTGCCGAAGATGAGCGGGTACTGAGAGAAAGAACGCCACTGCGTTATCAAGAGAAGGTCGAGCTTGCAGGCAAACCCGTGCTGCTCGACACCTTGAAACTGCCATTCTATAACCGCCGTGGTGAGCTGCTGGGCTTGATTGCCGTGTGGCGTGATGTGACCCGAGAGTACGAGTCGGCAGAGCAGCTGCGTCTGTCTGAAGAGCGTTATCACCTCGCCATGGATGCGGTAGAAGATGGTCTATGGGATTGGTATCTAGACTCTGAGCAGATCATCTGTAACCCAGCTTACTATTCGATGTTGGGCTATAAGGTCAATGAGTTCCCCGCCTTAGTGTCGACAATCGATGAGCTTATCCATCCCGATGACCGCATTCGTGTTGAGGAGTACCGTGATCAATATCTAGCAGATCCGGTTGGTGCCTACGATATTGAATTTAGAATGCTAGGTAAGAGCGGTGAGTATCACTGGGTGCTCTCCCGTGGTCGTGTGGTTGAGTTTACGCCGAATAATCAACCTAAGCGTATGGTGGGAACACACAAGGATATTACCCGTCATAAGCGTAACGAAGTGGCGATGCTTGAGGCGAAGCAGGACGCTGAGATGGCCAACCTGTATAAGAGTGAATTCTTGGCTAATATGAGTCATGAAATTCGCACGCCGATGAACGCCATTATCGGTATGCTACAACTAGCGCAGCGCACTTCGCTCACTGCGCAGCAGAAAGATTACCTTGAAAAGGCGGGCTTCTCGGCGCACTCGCTGCTGCGGATCATCAACGACATTTTAGACTTCTCTAAGATTGAGGCGGGTAAGCTTGAGCTTGAACGCGTCGCCTTCCCGTTAGATAAAGTGCTGGATCACGCATTGGATCTCAACGCGCTTAAGGCGCAAGAGAAAGGCGTAGAGTTACTGCTATATGCGCCAGTCACTGCAGGATTGTTCCTCGAAGGTGACCCGCTGCGTTTAGGGCAGGTGTTAATTAACCTACTGTCTAATGCGGTGAAATTTACCCAGTCCGGCGAAATTGAGCTTGGCTGTGAAGATGTGGGCGAACGCGATCATCGTATTACGCTCAAGTTCTGGATCCGTGATACCGGGATCGGTATCAGTAAAGAGCAGCAGGCGACCCTGTTTGATGCCTTTGCTCAGGCAGATGGCTCCACCACCCGTAAGTATGGCGGCACCGGACTCGGACTGTCTATTAGTAAGCATTTAGTGTCTATGATGGGGGGTCAGATGCAGGTCGAAAGTGAGATGGGCGTGGGCAGTACCTTTAGCTTCACCATCAGCTTCGAGATTGCTGAGGAGGCCGAAGTACAGCCTCTAGTGGTGCCTGAAACCTTAGGTAACTTAAAGACCCTCGTTATCGATGATAACCCGACGGCGCTACAGATCTATTCGAGTGTGATGCGTGATTTCCACTTCAATGTCGATACCGCAGCCAGTGGGCCTGAGGGGCTGTATAAGTTAGCTAAGAACCCTGTTGATCTGCTATTAGTCGACTGGATGATGCCTGAGATGGACGGTATCGAAGTGATCAAAGAGATCGATGAGATGGTGGCCGATGGTCGGCTGGCCAAGCGCCCGATCATCATGATGATGACGGCTTATGCCGCTGAGCCGATGCACAAAGATGTGGAACAGGCCAACGTGTTTGCCTTGTTGCAGAAGCCGTTTAAGGCTTCAACCTTATTCGATGAGATTATCTCAGCCTTCGCCGATGAGCCGAGTTTAAATCCACTACCCGAAAGTGTAGAGGAGGTGCCTGATGAAGATACGGGTTATGTGTTATTAGTTGAAGATAACTTTATCAACCAGCAGGTGGCGACAGAGCTACTTAAGAGTGCGGGTTACACAGTGGATGTGGCCGAAAATGGCCAGATAGCCTTAGATATGATCGATAAGACTCAATATGACGCAGTGTTGATGGATATTCAGATGCCAGTGATGGATGGTCTTACCGCCACTAAGGAGCTGCGTAAACGTTATTCTGCAGAAGAGTTACCTGTGATTGCAATGACGGCCCATGCCATGTCAGGTGACAGAGAAAAGAGCTTGGCGGCGGGAATGAATGCCCATATTACTAAGCCTATCGTGCTTACAGAGCTGTTCGAGACCTTAAGCCACTGGATAAAAGAGTGCGGTAGGAAGTCCTAAAACGATACTTCGCTGCGAATTATACCTAACCTAAGTGATACTTGCTCAAATTGACAAAGATAGGCTTGCTAAAGTGCAAGCCTATTTATTAAGCTAAATGCCATTCATTATATAAAGCAAAATAAGCTACTCATTAATAATAAAGGCTATTGTCACTAAAGTTGCACGGTAGCGACCAACAAGGATCAAGGAGATCGAATGAGACCCTACAAGCTCGCGCTGGCAATTGCACTCGCCGTTGTGCCTATGACCAGTGCTGTGGCTGCCACCACAAACACCGCAACATTGATTAAAAAGAGTCAGGCAGCGACAGGTTTCATCAATCTGTTTTATGACAAAGCCTCGGGAGATCTCTATCTCGAAGCCAATAAATTAGAGCAGCCTTTCTTAATGCTCACTAGCTTGCCCCATGGTGTCGGCTCTAATGATATCGGTTTAGACCGAGGTCAGCTTGGGCGTACCCGCATGGTACAGTTTGAGCGCCACGGTCCTTATCTTATTTTAAAGCAGCTGAATACTCACTACCGCGCCGACACCGATAATGCTGCCGAACAGCGTGCGGTAAAAGAGGCCTTTGCCGAGTCAGTGTTGTGGCGTGGCAAGCTGGTCACTGGTAAACGAAATTTAGTGGCGATTAACGACTTAGTGGTTAACGATCTCCACGGCATAAGCGATGTACTCGAACACACTAAGCAGGGCAGCTATCAGTTAGATCCATCAAAGTCATTGATCTTGCCTGAAGGAGTGAAATCCTTCGAGCGCAACAGCGATATCGATGTACTACTGACCTTTAACGCCGCCAAAGAAGGCAACTACGTCGCTCAGGTGACTCCCGATGCCAAGCATCTATCGGTGCGTCTACGTTACTCATTTATCGCGCTGCCTGAAGAGGGCTACCAAGCACGCGCTTATCACCCTTTAAGCGGTTATTTATCTGATGAATACCTCGATTATGGCACCCGTGTCGATGAAGATATTCGTCAGCGCTTCCTATTGCGTCATCGATTACAAAAAGTCACCCCAGGCTCGGCACCAAGCCAAGTGGTTAAGCCGATCACCTATTATCTCGACCCTGGCGTACCCGAGCCGATTCGAACGGCGTTATTAGAGGGGGCAAGCTGGTGGGAGGATGCCTTTACCGATGCAGGCTTTATCAACGGCTTTAAGGTCGAATTGCTGCCAGAAGATGCCGATCCTCAAGATGTGCGTTACAACGTGATCCAGTGGGTGCACCGCGCGACGCGTGGCTGGTCTTATGGCTCAGCCGTGACCGATCCGCGCACAGGTGAAATTATTAAGGGCCATGTGACGCTAGGCAGCCAACGCGTGCGCCAAGATCACCTGATTGCCCGTGGATTAACAGCAGGCTGGGAAGATAGGGCCGCAGCCGATGACGCTTCGATGGCGCTAGCGCTAGCGCGTATTCGTCAGTTGTCGGCCCATGAAGTTGGCCACACATTAGGGCTAGATCATAACTTCTCCTCATCGAGTAATAACAACGCCTCGGTGATGGACTACCCGCACCCTATGGTGACCATCAATGGCGATAAAATTGATATCAGCAAGCCCTACGATGAAGGCATTGGCGCATGGGATAAATATACCGTGGCCTATGGTTATGGTGAGTACGGCGCCAGTGAAGAGGAAGCGCAGGGACTGGCCAAGCTCAGAGACGATGTTGCAAAACAGGGGCTCAGATATATCGGCGAGGCTGACTCACGTACCGCAGGGGCGAGCAATGCCTACGCCAGTCTTTGGGATAATGGCAACGATCCCGTGGCCGAACTCACTCGACTCGGTGAAGTGCGCGCCAAGGCGATGAATGACTTTTCTGCCGAGGCCTTACTGGCTGAGCAGCCACAGGGCGAGCTTCAAGATGCGTTTGTGCCAATTTATCTGCTGACACGCTTTCAGATTGCCGCGGCGGCCAAGATGATTGGTGGTACCACATACAGTTATAGTGATGGTGTCGATGGTCAAACTTGGCACTATGTGGCGCCAGCAATTCAGCAGCAGGCATTAGAAGCGTTATTAGCAACGCTTTCACCAAATGCATTAGTGGTGGATGAGAAGCTGCAAGAGCTATTAGTGCCCAAGGCGGGCAACTATTATAAAACGCGTGAGAGCTTCGATTCAGGCTTAGGCGTGATTACCGATCCGCTAGCCATGGCCGAAGTATTGAGCCGTTTAACCCTATCGCAAATCTATGCACCAGAGCGGATCAATCGAGTAAATCAAGCCTACTTGAGCGACAAGGAGCAATTGTCAGTCACTAAGTTGACCGATAAGGTATTGGCTAGCACGCTATTTAACGATATCCCAACGGGGCCAGAACTTGGCGTATGGATGCGGGTTAATACCGTGACAATCGATAGTCTATTAGCGGCGTTTCATGATCCCAAAACCAGACCTGAAGTGAAAGCCCAACTGGCCGAGCGTTTGGCTTATACCGTTAAGCAGCTTAAGCGCAAGGTGAAGCGGGTGAGTGCTTATGAAGCTGCTCATTATGCTTGGTTACAGCAAGGTATTGAGAAGGGACTTAAAGATGCTAAACATAAGCTAATTGCTAAGCCATTGTCGCTACCGCCGGGATCGCCGATTTAATCTCATATTTGTATTAGGGGATTAATCGATATCAAAAGCGCGAATATTCGCGCTTTTTTTATCTTAAAAACTTGTTTGTCATTGAAACTATCTCGTTATCTCTTTGTCTACATAGTAGATTTCATTTTCTTCTATTCATTGATGGCCAGACATTTAGCTTATTGGGTATTACTCTTTTCCTTGTTGGGGCAGTTTCTGCTTACCCCTGCAATGGCGCTGCCTGATCAGTTACACCGGCTTGGTCAGGTTCATCTACAAGAGCCTCTGCAACAATCCCCAATTTTATTCAATAGTGAGTTGAGCATTGTCGATAGTAGCGGAGCTGTAGCCGATGCTAGCGCGACTCAGATTGACTCAAGTTTATTTAGTAATCAATTATTTAGCTTGGTAGCTGAGTTTGGCGAGCAAGTGAGTGCGTCACTTTGTGAAGCAAGTTGTCAGATGTTGTCCTCTGGACATTGCACTAGCCATAGTAGCTGCGCGCCGGGTCTAGCTTCGATGGGGATTTTGTCGCTAAAACAGAACATTGGCCAAGGTAGGGTCGATGGACCCAGTTGGCCAGTTAAAACCGTTAAACTTCATGTTGTTACTCCCCCTCCAATCGCATAACTAGTTGTTAAAAATTCAGCTTTTTATGTTTAAATTGTATCAAAATGCAAAATTTGCTTCTTTTTTATTCTCTAAAACAAACAGATCACGTAGACTCTTTGTTAAGCGAATGTAGGCAAATAAGATTGGAGTTGTATATGAATAAGTTAACCAGCGTAGCCTTAACACTAGCAATTGGCTGTATCTCGACCTCAGCAATGGCAGAACGACCAGATTTTTCGAAAACAGCAGCAGCACGTGCTGATTATGATTTCTCTAAAAATGTATCAGCAGCCATGAACTCAAATGACATTAAACCTGTCTCTACTCGTCATGATTTTTCAAAAACATTAGCCGCCACCAGTGGCTATGATTTTTCAAAAAATCCTCAAGTTGAGCCAGTAAAACATACTCACCCTTCTAGTCGACATGATTTTTCTAAGACTGAAGCACTGCTAGACGGTAGTTTGTAAGATCTAGATTTGTAGTGAAAATAAAGAGTAAAAGGGCTACTGAAAAGTAGCCTTTTTTGTGGCTGAAGCTTAAGCGAGACTAACGTTAGTGTCATCGTTAACCTGAGTGCCAATTTCGTAAGCTAGTGCTTCAGTTCTGCGTCATCGGCCAGTTTACCCAAGCGATAAGAGTCGATGACGCCAATGACCCATGCGGCAATGAAGCCGATGGTCGCGATATTAATATAGAGCGCCTCGTTACCCACAGGCGCCTGAGTCACCGCACTATAGATAGCATTCAGCTCAAGGGGGATCTCACCCTTTAAGATCTGTTGTGAGATGAGCTGCGCCCGTTGATAGGCATGCCAGAGTAAGAAGCATAAGCTGGCGATCGTAGTAACCAGTAACACTTTACCCATAGCGTGTTTTTTCAGATAAAAATGACCGCTGCCAGGGCAAACAAAGGCCGACAGCAATGCAGCTTTTACAGAAGTTTTCATGTGTTATTCGTCATTGATTAAATAGAGAATGAAATATTGGATCATTCGAGATCGATACGGCGGATCGCATGCTGAAGAAAGTCTACCTTTTGCTGCAGTCTAGCTCTATTGGCATCATAACTCTTATCCTGAACATGTGAGTTATAGGCCGCTAGCTGGCTTTTCACTCCCTGTAACTCCTGCACTAACCAGCCGCGGATCATCACATAATATCGGCTATCTGTACCGTACTCGGCAATCGTGGCTAAGGATGCATTGGATGGATGCTTAATGGCATTATCGAGGGATTTGACCATCACGCCAATAGCGTATTCATCAGATTGTGTTGGCGCAGTAGCCATGGCCGGAATAGCAAGTATCGCGGTGAACACCAACATGCTGCTGGCGATGTGATTTCGACAGGAGTGATTCATTTTCTGAGCCCTCTTAAACCCTGTTATTACAGTAACAGGCAATGGTTGGGAATACTCATAAATTTTGTTTAATCGAGCTATCGATCTGTGTAAGTCAGTAAGAGAAAAAACCTGATTAAGCGATCGCTCACTTAATCAGGGACGCCGGGAAGCATTTTTGGGGTCGATATTACTGATTGATATAAGTCACTTAAGTGGACTTAAGCTGACTTAAGTTTTGACCTCCTTATTCAGACCCGCTTACCTTGGTAAGGAATTCTGAAGGCTAAGGTGTAGGTCACCGGCAAAACGATGAGGGTCAATACAGAAGCAAAACCTAACCCGAAGATAATGGTGATTGCCATCGAACCAAAGAAGGCATCGGACAGCAGCGGCAACATACCGAGCATAGTGGTAATCGCCGCCATCAATACCGGTCTTACGCGGCTCACAGCGGAGTCAACAACCGCCAGATAGGCTTCTTTGCCTTGGGATAACTCAAGGTTTATCTGATCAACCAGTACGATGCCATTCTTGATAATCATACCGGTTAAGCTCAACAGGCCCAGCAGCGCCATAAAGCTAAAGGGCGCATCGAACAGCAGCAAACCAGAGACCACGCCTATCAGCGACAGTGGTACAGTAAACCAGATCACCAGTGGCTGCCTGACCGAGTTAAACAGCAGCACAGTGATAAGAAACATCGCCAAGTAACCGAGTGGGATAGAGCTAAATACCGACGCCTCAGCCTCTTTTGAGGTTTCATACTCGCCGCCCCACTCAAGCTCGTAACCTGCTGGCAGTGGGATCGCTTCGATATCGGCCTTCACTTTTCTAAATACCGAGTCGGCGGTTTCACCCGTACCGTTGATCGGATCGGCCAGCACTGAGATCACTCGTTTACGATCTCGGCGCATGATCAAAGGGTCTTCCCATTCGGTATTAAAATCAGACACCACCTGAGTCACAGGGACAAAGGTATTATTGTCGCTGCTCCACACCTGCAGTTTCCAGATACTCTGGGCATCGAGTCGCTCTTCGTCCGGTGCGCGGGCGATAATGGGTAACAGATGGCTGTTCTCGCGATAGGTACCGATCTGCTTGCCACTGAAGTTAGTCAGCAGGGCGTTGTCGAGATCTTGCTTACTGATCCCGGTCTCACGAGCTTGAGCCAGCGCCAGTTGTGGTCGTACTAAGGTCACTTGGTTGCGCCAGTTGTGCCTCACGCCAACGGCCGTTGGCTCCGCTTTTAATATCTCTTCAGCCTGGACCGCTAGCTGGCGCAATACTTGAGGATCTTCGCCATAGAAGCGCGCCTCGATCTTAGCCGCTGGGCTTGGGCCATTTTCCATATACTTGAAGCGATACTGCGCCTCGGGGAATTTAAGACTGAGTTCTCGCTCAAGCACCCGCATGTATTTATTAAGTGCCTGTAGATCTGTCATCTCAAGCAAGATCTGAGCGTAAGCTTTGTAACCTTTCTCCGGCACATAGGAGAGCACGAAGCGTTGGGCGCCTTGGCCAATCACTGTGGTGAGGTTGACGAGGCCCGTATCTTGGCTCTTTTGCTGCGTCAAAAGGTCGGCTTCAATTCGGCTCAATAGTCGCTCAGTTGCCTTGATATCAGAGCCTTCTGGCATCCACACATCGATAAAGAATATTGGCGTGTTTGATGCGGGGAAGAAGACATTCTTAACGTAGCCAAAACCCACTACCGATGAGATCAGCGCCGCGATAACCAAGGTAAGCGTTAGCCCCCTAAAGCGCATGGCAAAGTTGAGGCTATGGCGGTAAAGGCCAAATAACCAGCCCTTGTAGGGATCATCGTTGTCATCATTGCTCACCACGCCATCTTTAAACATCAGATTGCAGAAGAAGGGCGTTAGGGTCATCGCAGTGATCCAGCTAATAAATAGTGAGATCAGTAAGACTTGAAATAGGGAAGCGCAAAACTCTCCGCTGGCATTATCCGATAAACCGATAGGCGCAAAGGCGATGATGGCGATAATGGTGGCGCCAAGCAGCGGCCACTGGGTTTGTGAGATCACCTGCTTGGCAGTTTCTAAACGGCTCTGACCTCGCTTAATGCCGATCAAGATCCCCTCTGTTACCACGATCGCGTTATCGACCAGCATACCCAGAGCGATGATCAAGGCACCGAGGGAGATGATCTGCAGCTCAATGTTGAGGATATTCATCATCACAAAAGTGCCAAGGATCGTCAGTAGCAGCACTAACCCCATCAATAGGCCAGAACGAACGCCCATAAAGATAAGTAGTACTCCAATAACGATCGCAACTGACTCGGCCAAGTTAACCAGAAAGCCATTGACCGTCTGGTCCACCATCTTGCTCTGATCGTAAACGGTATCCAGTGTCATGCCGATAGGCAGCTCGCTATAAAGCTCACTCATACGCAGGTTGACCGCCTCGCCAACCTTAACCACATTTACGCCGCTGGAGAAGGCGATGCCGATAGACAGGGCTTGTTTGCCATCCGCATGATAGATACTCGATGGGGTTTCTTCAGTGTCTTTATAGATCTTAGCAATATCGCCTAAGTAGATAAGCTTAGGGCTACCGGGAGGGCTGATCAGTAGACGCTCCATCTGCTGCACGTTATCAAACTCACCCGTTGGATGAATACGGATGCGGTTATCGCCAACCAACATGCTGCCGGCATTCGACACCACGTTTTGGCTGTTGATCAGGCCATAGATATAGTTTTGATCTAAGCCTAGGGCGTTGAGTTTTTGCTGTGAGATCTCAACCACCACCTGCTCATTAACGACCCCCGCTATGGTGACCTTCTTGATGCCATCGACCAGCACGAGTTCACGGCGCAAGAAGTCGGCATAGTTTTGCAGCTCTCGCTCGCTGTAGCCGTCGCCACTGACATTGAGCAAGATGCCATAAACATCGCCAAAGTCATCGATAACCGATGGTGTATGTACGCCCGGTGGCAGCTCTACCGCCTTGTCGTTAACCTTACGGCGCACTTCATCCCACACCTGAGGCAGTTCGCTGGCATCATAATTCTCTTTGATCTCAATCTCTATCTGCGATAGGCCGGCGCTGTTGACCGAGGTGATATGCTTGATGCCGTCGAGTTGCTGTAACGCATCCTCGAGTGGCAAAGTGACTTCCTCTTCCACCTGCTCAGGCGAAGCGCCGGGGTAGGCGGTCACCACGAGAGCCTGCTTAATGGTAAATTCGGGGAACTCCAGCTGGCCCAAGCTAAAGAATGAGACTGTGCCGCCAATGAGCAGCAGTAGGGCAAACATCCAGCTAATGACTTTGTGGGTTATGGAATATTCAGCAAAATTCATCAATTAAATCTCTTTTAAAGCAGGGGGCAAATAACGCAGCTTTGGCGATATAACTTGGTGGTATGGCTTGATGCTATAGGTAGGTGTTATTGAGAGACCCGTTAAACGCCTCGCTGCCAACGCAGTGGCTTTACTTCAAGCCCTTCAGACAGGTACTGCACACCGGCAACGACCACTTTGTCACCCACTTCGATGCCATCGACAACCTCAATGCCATCGGTAGTGACCTTGCCTAGGGTCACTATCTGCTGGTTAACTTTGCCAAGTTTGCTGTCAAAGGCCCAAACCACGCTCTGGCCATCTTGATCGCGTTTGCTGATGGCACTCGGAGGTAGAATTGCGGTTACCGTTTGAGAGTTTCGCTGTGCTATATCCATGGTGAGCTCGGCGCTCATCCCCGGCAGTACCGTCATATTGCTTGGGCGCGGCAGGGTAAACACCACCTCATAGCTTTGAGTGCCCGGCGTGACTTGGGTGGCATGCTCTTTTAGCAGTACCGGGTAAGCCACGCTAGGATCGTTAGCAAATCGCACCACAGGCTGAGTGACAGCATTGGGATTAAATTGCGTGACCTTACTCGCTAGAGACTCGGGGACTTGGATAACGACATCGATATTGCTGTCTTTTTGCAGCACCAGTACTGGCTCGTTTGCCTGCACCATCTGATAGTTATCTATGGCAATCTTGGCCACCGTGCCATCGTAAGGGGCGGTGAGTTCGGTATAGCTGAGCTGATCTTGGGCGCTAGCAAGATTGGCCTTAGAGGATTTTAGCTGCGCCGAGGCCAGATCGTACTCCGCCTGTGAGATCAACTCGCGGCGCAGCAGTTCACCTTTACGCTTAAAGTCGGCCTTGGCTAACTCATAATCGGCCTCACGGTTAAGTAGGGTGTTTTGCGCATCGCGTCTATCTAAGCGCGCCAAAACCGTGCCTTTTTTAACTTGCTGACCTTCGACTAGGTTAAATTCAACCAAGTGTCCCGGTAATCTAAAGGCAAGTTCGGCTTGTTTAGTGGCGGCGATTTTGGCAGGGAAGCTGCGTAGTGAACCTGCATTGATATCGCTTATCTCAAACAGTTTAACGGGTCTGATGCTTGGCTCTGTTGCCTCACTAGACTCTGCATTGCAACCTGACATGAGTGCAGCCAAGATGAGGAGTGAAAGTGAAGTAGTCAGGTTTTTCATAGTGCAGATCCCATTTCCCATATAACGAGAGGCCAGTAATTAGGTGAGCAAAGATAGCAGGCCTAAATGTTGAGTAAAATGGAATTATGTGGAACCATGGGTTCCGAAAAGTGGAACTTATTTTACTTGCTTTGACAACACAAGTGTGTGCAAAGTGATAATCGCCCGTAGCCAGCGGGTTAAATGCTAGAGAGTTTTTATACCAATCAGTATAAGAATTTGATCAGCTCAGAACGATTTTTGGCAAACTAATTCAAGGCGAATAGCTGCAATAATGGTTATTCCCTTATTAAAGGTATTCAACGCAGAAGTAGGCAGCCAAAAACGTTCCAGAATGGCGAGTTTTAGCGATTCTGATGCTGTGTTAACGAGCTTAAACGTAGAGTAACTATGCTCTTCGCTCGTTGCCTTGCCTCAAAACCGCTAAACTCTCGCTGAGTGACTAAATGTTTATACTGATTGGTATTAGATGAAAACCGAAGATATTGCCCTATTCCATCGAATTGTCGAAACCGGTAGCTTGGTCGAGGCCGCAGACATACTCAATCTGCCTAAATCGACTCTGAGCCGACGTTTGCAGGCGCTAGAAGAGGAGCTTAACGTTAAGCTGTTTCATCGTCAGAGCCGTGCCATGACCCTAACTGCATCGGGTAGCCATTTTTACGATAAAACCACCGCCATGTTGGCAACGTTGGAGCAGACTCTGTCAGAGCTCAGTGGTG
The DNA here is from genome assembly GCF_016765635.1 of Shewanella schlegeliana. GTDB lineage: Bacteria > Pseudomonadota > Gammaproteobacteria > Enterobacterales > Shewanellaceae > Shewanella > Shewanella schlegeliana. The sequence goes on along the minus strand of NZ_JAESVD010000003.1, from coordinate 423,354 downwards.
AGGAATCAGAGGTCACAGGTCATCTACGTATCATGATCTTTCCTGTGCCAGAACTGATGCATATTACCCATGCCATTTTTGAGTTTATGGATCTGAATCCAGAGTTAACCGTCGAGATCATTATCAGCTCAGAGCCGCAGGATATGATCCGTAATAATATCGATATCGCTTTTATGCTCGAAGATGCCTTTAACGAGAATGAGATGGTCGCACGGCATATCTTTACTGAGCGGGTACACTTCTTTGCCAGTCCAGAATATCTGAGCCGGGTGGGGCGGCCTGTAACCCCCGAAGAGTTGCCTGCGCATAACTCGATTCTGTTTCGCTATCCCAATGGGCGGATTTTTAATGAGGTCCCTTTTGGTAAAGATCGCATTTTGTCGGTGAAAGGCAATCTCTGTGTTAATAGTTTAGCGACCTGCTTAGAGGCGACCCTGATGGGGCGGGGGATCTCTATGATGCCGCTGCCTTTTGCTAAAGAGTATATTGATAACGGTGAGCTAGAGATGCTGTTTGAGGAGATAGAGCCCTATGAGGGCAAGTGCTTCTTGGTCTACCCCTCTAGGCGCTTTATTAGCTTAGCCAGTCAACGCTTTATCGACTTTATGATGGACACGTTAGCTCGGTGCCTGAAAAACGGAAACTGCGGTGAGGAGATCAGAATTAGAGGGCCGATTAAACCTATGCTCTAGGCAGAAGAGCGCAAGCCGACCTAAGGTCTGCTTGCGCTAATGCTCGGCTAAGCGAGGCGAAAAGACAGCGAAAAGACAGCGAAAAGAGGGTTAATTGTCTTGAGCCCCTTCCTCAATCCACTCTTTAATCACTTTAATCTGTTCGCTGGTTAACGGCTTGCTACTACCTTGGCTTAAATGATCGTCATGATGGGGCGGCATCTGGATAGAGGAATCGAGCTGATGGTCGACAGCCAGATACAATGTGCTCGATGCGGGGCTTCCCGCCACAATCACTGGGCCATTCTTAGTGCCTCGCATCAGGTTGGCATAACTATCGAGCACTAAGCCTGTGCGTGCAGTGCCTTCACCGGTATCTGAGTGGCACTCGATACAGGAGGCTTGGAATATGGGCAGCACTTGATGTTTAAAACTGATATTGGGTTTTAGGCCGAGAAAGAAGACTAAAAATATTATCGCAGTTAGCAGTACGACTTTGAGGGCGGTCATAGGGACCTCCTTAGGTAAGGCATCGCATTAGTTAAGGCATCGCCTTCGCGAGCCTAAGCTTATCGTTTTCTTAAGTATAGTCGTGGTTGCGGCTTACTCTAGTGTTACAGCCCCGAGGAGTGGCTTTTGGGCAATAGATAGCTGAAAGCTTGATACTGAACAAATTTTAAACGGATAGTCGCTTGCTTTATTGGATTAATCAGCCGTCACTATGAGTCCGAGTGGCGCTAGCAGTTGCTCCTGCTGCCACTGGTTTATCATTACGCCTTGAAGATTTACCACACGAGGATCCAATCCCTCTAACTCAACCCGAGTCAGATTAGCGCCCTTTAGCTCGAAACTGCCCCACTGCTCAGGGGAGAATTCGCCGCCGCTTAAGTCGCTGCCTTTCATCGACGCGCCAATCAGATTTGCGCCGCGCCAGCGGTTATCGAACAGTTCACACTCTTCCAGTAACAGCTCATTCAAATCGGCATAGGCTAAGTTACAGCCGCTGATGTACGCCGAGCAGAAATAGCTTTTAGGGGTAATATAGTTGGCAAAACTGGCACGGCTAAAGTCACTGCCTTGCAGGTTAGTATCGCGCAGCTCGAGACCATAGCAGCGTGCGCCCTTGAACAAGGCCATGCTCAGATTGCAGTGCTTAAAGCTGGCGCTGGTTAAGGTGGCATAACTAAAGTCACAGCCGCTGTCGTCACCTGGGGCGATAAACTTACACTGAATAAACTGGGCGTCAGTTAAATCGCTATGATTAAAGCGGCAATGGTAGAAGCTGCAGCGCTCGAAGCGGGCATCTTGCAAGTCTTGGTCTGAAAAGTCTTCATCATTAAAGATTTGATCCATGGCGTGCATAGGCTGCTCCTTAGCGTTTTAGATAAGCGTTAAGCTTGGCTCACCCTAATATCAGTCTTCTCAGGCTCTGAGACTCGAGTCGCCAAGATATAGCAGGCGATACCCATAATGGTGTTGGTGATAGGCAATGCCAGTAACAAGCCTTTTACACCTCCTAGGTAGGAGCCCAGCGCCGCTAGTGGCAACATGATCAAAAACAGACGACAGACGTTGAGCAGTAAGGAACTCATGGGTCTGTGATAAGCGTTGAGTGTGGTTGCCACTAAGATAACTATGCCTAGCGGACCGTAGGCTGCAGGCAGCACTAAAATATAGAAGGTCAGCCACTCTATCACCTGCGGATCATCACTAAACAGCTGAGCCAGTGGTTGGGCTAAAAACAGCAGCGGCAGATAGATCAGGGTCTGGAATACCAGCACAAACTTAAGCGATAGCATAAGAGCATTGCGGGCGCGTCTTGTTTGCCCTGCGCCTAGATTCTGCGCCACAAATGGCACTAGGCTCGATGACAGCGCCATCACTGCAATCAACATCACCGACTCTAAGCGGGTACCAGCACCAAAGGCCGCCACGGCGCTATGATCGATGCGCGCCAGCATCGCCATAATTATCGCGTTGGCGAGTGGGTTAAGTAGGTTCATCAGCGCCGCAGGCTGGGCAATATGAGCCAGCTGCTTCCAGTTACACTTGAGGCGCTTAAGGTTAGGTTCGACAAAATCCACTAGGTGACGCTTAAAGATCAGTAGATGGGTCGATAGCGACAGTGCCACCACCCAAGAGATCACAGTGGCAATCGCTGCCCCCTCAATCTCTAAGCGGGGAAAAGGTCCGATACCAAAAATCAGCAAGGGGTCGAGAATAAGGTTAATTAGTGCCGCCAACATCATGATCTTGGCCGGTGACTTGGTATCGCCAGTGGCGCGTAGGCCTTGGTTACCTACCATCAGCAGCACCAGCAACGGCGCGCCTAAGTACCAGATAAACATATAGTCGTGAATAAGCGGCAGGCTTGAATCATTAGCACCAAGCAGGCTAAATAGTGGGTCGATACACAGGCTACCCAACAGAGCGATAAATGCAATCAGCAGGAAGGTCAGCATCAAGGCATCATGTAAGAACACCTTGGCCTTATCTGCATGGCCACCACCAATTAAGCGCCCTAAATTGGTCGACACGCCAGCGCCAATACCTATGGCAATGCTAGAGATAATCAGGGTTACAGGAAAGGTAAAGCTGATGGCCGCGAGGGACTCGGTACCAAGCTGGCTGATGAAAAAAGTGTCAACGAGGCTGAACCCGAGAATGGTTAAAATACCAATCAGGTTTGGAAGGCTCATATTTAGCAGTACACGACCAATTGGCTGAGTTAGCAGCCCGTGTCTGTCTCTCATGGGGAAGTCTTGCCTAGTCTTTGCTCGGAGGGCGATTCTATCAGGATTGCCACAAATTTTATCCGCCACAGTTAAAAAAAACGGATTTATTTTGTAAATAGGACTTGGATCTGCCGACATTAACCCCCATGTATCGAACATCAAGCGGCAGTTTTGGCTTCCACCAAGGTGAAACCAAGCGAAGTCGTTACTAACTTTACTCGCCTGAAAAATATTTAGGCAAACAAAAAAATAATAGGAGCATCCATCGATGAACATTCGTCCATTACATGATCGTGTCATTGTTAAGCGTTCAGAAGTTGAATCAAAGTCAGCTGGTGGCATCGTACTAACAGGTAGTGCTGCTGAACAATCTAGCCGCGGTGAAGTTCTTGCTGTAGGCAATGGACGCATTCTTGAAAACGGTAACGTAATGCCTTTAGACGTTAAAGTTGGCGACATCGTCATCTTCAACGAAGGCTACGGCGTGAAGAAAGAGAAGATTGATGGTGAAGAAGTTCTGATCCTATCTGAATCAGATCTAATGGCTGTAGTAGGTTAATCCCTGCTCTTGTAAAAAGACCAACCATTTAATGCCGTTGTTGACGCGATTGCGTAACCACGGCGCAAAGAATTGAAAGGATATTAAAGATGGCAGCTAAAGAAGTATTATTTGGTAATGACGCTCGCGTAAAAATGCTAGCAGGCGTAAACGTTCTAGCTAACGCAGTTAAAGTTACTCTAGGCCCAAAAGGTCGTAACGTAGTACTAGACAAGAGCTTCGGTGCTCCACTTATCACTAAAGATGGTGTGTCAGTAGCGAAAGAGATTGAACTAGAAGATAAGTTCGAGAACATGGGCGCACAAATGGTTAAAGAAGTTGCTTCTAAAGCCAACGATGCAGCCGGTGACGGTACCACTACTGCAACAGTACTTGCACAAGCAATCGTTACTGAAGGCCTAAAAGCCGTTGCAGCGGGCATGAACCCAATGGATCTTAAGCGCGGTATCGACAAAGCGGTTGTTGCTGCTGTTGCCGAGCTTAAAAATCTTTCTCAAGAATGTGCCGACACTAAAGCTATCGCTCAGGTAGGTACTATTTCTGCTAACTCTGATGAGTCAATTGGTGAAATCATCGCAACTGCAATGGAGCGCGTTGGTAAAGAAGGCGTTATCACTGTTGAAGAAGGTCAAGCACTAGAGAACGAGCTAGACGTAGTTGAAGGTATGCAGTTTGACCGCGGTTACCTATCTCCATACTTCATCAACAAGCCAGAAACAGGCACTGTTGAGCTAGACAGCCCGTTTGTATTGCTAGTAGACAAGAAAGTATCAAACATCCGTGAATTGCTACCTATCCTTGAAGGTCTAGCTAAAACAGGTAAGCCACTGCTTATCGTTGCAGAAGACGTTGAAGGTGAAGCACTAGCAACGCTAGTTGTGAACAACATGCGCGGTATCGTTAAAGTGGCAGCCGTTAAGGCGCCAGGCTTTGGTGACCGTCGTAAGGCAATGCTACAAGACATCGCTATCCTAACTGGCGGTACTGTTATCGCTGAAGAGATTGGTCTAGAGCTAGAAAAAGCGACCCTAGAAGATCTAGGTACGGCTAAGCGCGTAGTGATCACTAAAGATGACACCACAATCATCGACGGTAACGGCGAAGAAACACAGATCAAAGCACGTGTTGCACAGATCAAGATCCAAGCTGAAGAATCAACGTCAGACTACGACAAAGAAAAGCTTCAAGAGCGTATGGCTAAACTTGCTGGCGGCGTAGCCGTAATCAAAGTTGGCGCAGCAACTGAAGTTGAAATGAAAGAGAAGAAAGCCCGTGTTGACGATGCACTTCACGCAACTCGCGCAGCGGTTGAAGAAGGTGTGGTTGCTGGTGGTGGTGTTGCACTAGTACGCGTAGCAAGCAAAATCGGCGAGCTAGACGTAATCAACGAAGACCAGAAGCACGGTGTAACAATCGCACTACGTGCAATGGAAGCGCCACTACGTCAAATCGCGACTAACGCGGGTGAAGAAGGTTCAGTTGTTGCTAACAACGTGAAGAACGGCACAGGTAACTACGGTTACAACGCGGGTAACGACACATACGGCGACATGCTAGAGATGGGTATCCTAGACCCAACTAAAGTAACCCGTAGCGCGCTACAGTTCGCTTCTTCAATCGCAGGTCTAATGATCACTACCGAGTGTATGGTAGGCGAAGTGAAAGAAGATGCTGCTGATATGGGCGGCATGGGCGGTATGGGTGGTATGGGCGGTATGGGCGGCATGATGTAATTTTTTACTGGTCTAAATCGTTTATAGCGGCGTTACTTTGCTGCTCGTGTAGAAAAACACTACACGTCGCGACAAAAAGCCTTGCTCTAAAGCGATTTATCCTACGTAAAAACGTCTACCCCATAGGCCTGAGTTCTTGGCTGTAAAGCTAAGAACAACACCTAAAAAGAAAAACCCGAGACTGGTAACAGTGTCGGGTTTTTTAATGGGAAAAATTAGTAAAAATACTCTGCAGGTCTACAGCCTAAAAGCTTAAAGCCACTTCTTGTAAAAGAGCTCTTGGTGAATAGATGAAAGCCCCGATACCTAACGGTATCGGGGCTTTTTCACATGGATGCGATTATCCTCGGAGTATATGGACATACTTAGAGTGGATTTCTGTTTTCTGGCTATCAGAGTGGTTAGTTGCACCGTCGTTCCGGCAATGCTTGTGGGCCGGAATTAAGTGGCTTTGAGGCTAATGAGATCTGCCCCCTTTATCTATTATCTATCGGTAAAAAACTCACATGATTCATTATCTAGGGCAATAGCCCCGGAGGAAGGGGCCGAAAAAGTAGATATATATAGTCCATTTGTTAGCTTAGCTGATGCCGTTCTTTTTAAACTGACTGTATTGCCATGAGCTTCATGAGTTAAGCCATTTAAAAAGTCAGGTTGTTGTTTTTCATCTAAAAAAATAAATCTATTACCTTGTTTAAAGTAAGACTTATAGTACCCATCACTTAATTGGCATTCCTTTTCAGCGGCTTTAGCATTAGTAAATTTTTGAATAATTAAATCTGAACGACCTTTGCTAGGGGAGGTGATGTATGACTGAGTGTAAAACTCAAGAGAGTCTTGAAGGCAGTACCACATTCGATTGACAGCCCGCCCACTTCTTTCTCCTAGTATCTGTATCTGCCTTATACCTTCACATGCTAACCCCATATTAAATAAAGCTGCAGCTTTTTCTTTTTCAGAGGCCGGCAGAGAATATATTACTCTGTGTGATGAGATGATAGCTTTGTTTTTATTGCCTATTTTCAAAGATACAATGGCTAAGTTATTTAATGCTCTGACGTTGTAAGAGTCTAATTGTATTACTTCTTCAAATGCTGCGTATGCGGCATCGTATTTCTTTTCAGAATAATAAGATTCGCCTTTTATATTTAGCTTTAATGTCCGAGAATCCAACTCCGGATTGAGCTTTATAGGGACTGGGGTTTGATTGTTTTTATAATATATAGTTACTGGCTTTATAGGTTGCTTTAACTCCTTTACCTTTGTTTTACTATGGGAGGTATCATAACGTTTATTACAGCCATACTTTTTTTGTTTTTCCAACGCTTCTTTTACCAGATTAGGAAGTATAAACTTATCTTGACCATCGTAAAACACCGTAAAACCATCTTCAGATACTTTATTTTCAGGTGTTTTAACAAACCTAAACTCTTTATCACAATCGGGTATAGCGTTAGGTGGAAGTTGGCACCCCTCTGAATTTAATACCTTTGGTTGTTTTTTTAACTTGCCATCTTCGGCTAAATAAAACAGCGCTTCAACGTTAGCTGTAAAAGCCATGTTTGGATTTTGAAAAACATAAGGGAATTTAGGTTGACACTTATTATTAAACGAAAACTCATCATCTTCAGCTTTCAAAGAAAAAGGCTTAACATATCTAGTAATGTACCTTGCGTTTTCTCCTTTAATTGCCTTCATAGCAGTAACTATAAATACTCCTTCACTATCTATGTAGTTTACCGTCTTTACCTGAGTTCTTTTTATTTGATACTGCTTTCTATTGGATAAACTAGGAACGTCTAGAATATCAATCCCGCCAAACCTTGAGATAGTTGTAATTTGTTTATTGTCTTTACTAAAAGCTATTGCTTGTATCCAGTTTTTCAATCCATAAAGTGTTTTCTCACTATCCAAATTTAATGAGATACTCTCTAGTTTCTGCCAAAAGAATATGCCCGAGAGTTTCTTTTCTATTTGCCAAATTTGCACCTTGCCTGTAGTCCCTACAGCTAGAGATTTATCATCTGAACTAACAGCTAAGGATTCAATAACACCATTTGCTTTGTATTCACCAGGAAAGAATTGTTGATTTAACAAATCGTAAATAAACAGTTTACTATTGTGAGCTATATAAAGAATATTCCCGTCATTTGAAAATACTTCAGGTCCTCGCGTCTTAGGGAGCTCTAAAATACTTTTCCCAGTTTTCGAGTTCCATACTTTAGTCATTTCATCAACAGTAGACGAACTAGAAGCTAGCAACTCACCATCATTAGAAGATACCAAGTTACTAATTCGCATTTTATGAGCCTTAATGGTTATCTTCTTATTTAAATCTGAGGCATCTCTTATGTCGATAGTGCCATCTGCCTTCCCAATACTAAAAATTAAGCTTTTTGAGTTAAAATCCAATTTCATGATCTGGTTAGATAATCTATCAATATGGGGAATTGTCGTCCAAAACTCTTGATCAATGTCTTTCTTATAAAATTCCCATCGAGAATCCTTACTCGAATAAGCAAAAAGTAAAAAGGCAATGGTAGATATTAATATGATATGTTTCATAGCATCCTTGGCTAGTTGTGGATAATACTGAAATCTAACGCCCTGTTAACAGACAATAAAATTGTTGTCCACCTCCGGGTGTGTTGTTATAAACAGGGTCAGAGCAAACTTTCCCTAAGCTCTAAATCACTTGCTGCGCACAACCACACTCTAAACAATTCAGCGTGTCACAACCATAGACCCCCATCTTTAATGGCATGTTTTGCAGCCTCTAACTAAGCTTTAACTGTTTATTTAGTTATTACTTAAGTAGGAGGTTGCTATGCCCCGCGCTAGAAGCCCAATCAAAGACACCCATCTTTAATGGCATGTTTTGCAGCCTCTTACTAAGCTTTAACTGTTTGTTTAGTTATTGCTTAAGTAGGAGGTTGCTTTGCCCCGCGCTAGAAGTACGCTTATAAGCTTGGAAGATACGCCTTACTATTACTGCAGGCCAAGCCTAGAAGGCCAAGCCTAGACACCCATCCTTAATGGCATGTTTTGCAGCCTCTTACTAAGCTTTAAAAAGTGGGGTCAGAGTAAACTTTCCCTTAGCCCCCTAAACCACCCGCTGTCCACAACCACACTCTTGGCAATTCAAGGTGTAAATTTCTTGTTGTTTTTGAACTCTTGTATTCTTGCTGCTGCACTGTGGGCAGGCTTGTTTCATCGGCGTGTTTTTAGTGCATTGTTTGCAATGTATGTAATAGCCGAATTTGCCATACATTGGGGTGTAATTCGTTGATTCTCCGCAATGTTTGCAGCGTAAAACTATCTGAATTATTTGGCTTTTATCGGCTTCTTCTTGTTGTGCTGGCTCTGTGATAGCGACTGATGCCATTACTATTGGCGTGCTTGTTAGTGGTGTTGTCGCTAGTGGCACAGTAGTTTCGCTTGTGGCAACTTTGCTTGTTTCTGTGGCAGCTGTTTTGGGGGCGATATGTTGCTTGATTAGAAACGAGCCAATTGATTCCAGTTCTTCTTGATTGAAGAAAGGTCGAGTATCGGCAAGATAAGCTAGACGTAAATATTTTCCCTTTAGGTTCATCACCTTGTTGAGCTTTTCTACCAGAAATTCAGACTTTATTAGCTTGTCTGATACCGCTTTGGGCATCGACTTTCTATCAATGATTGCGTCGCTAGATACTGCACACAGATGATGCCAACATCGACCGCCAAAGCCTTGATTGAGTCCGAACATCTTCTCTAAAATCTCACCACTATTGTGCTTTAACAGTTGGTGTAACAAAGCTTGCTGTAACTCAACTTGCTTGATGGGGGAGGCCATACCCTGCCACTTATCAGTCTTGCCTTGATAGGTGCTCAGGCTGCGCGTCCATTCTCCCTGTTGGTTGACCTTTACATGGCCTCTGATGCTCTTAGATTCAATCAACACAAAGCCGTAGCTATACACGATGAGGTGGTCTATCTGGGCGACTTCGTCGTTAAAGCGGAACTTGAAGTCGTTGATCACTAATACCTGTGGGTGATCTTTATAGGCGCGGCGTAGAAAGAACGCCACGTTTTGCTCTTGTTGCTGGCCTGCAATCGCTTGAGCTGATTGCGCATTTTGCGGGGTTTTCGTTTTCAGAATCATTTATCAATAGCATCCGTTCTACTGCTTGGCTATAAACGATGCGCTAGCAGCTTGATAATTATTAACCACATTTTATCTGCTGTTTGACTAAAAAAGCTACTGAAAATACATGAGGTTTTAGCTGTCATAGGCAAGAGTTTTAGTGGTTTCAAAATAAAACTTATCACTCATTAGCCCAATTTCCCGCTAATAAAAGTGGGGTCAGAGTAAACTTTTTCTTATCCCCTAAATGACCCTCAGTCCACAACCATATTAGTATCGTCCAAAGGGCGCCGTGGTGTTGTACCATATGTTTATACAGCCCGCAGACTTCAAGTCTTTGATGAAGTCTTCACTGATGTAGAGAGCATGATTAGTGTCATAAACAAACGCATGCTTTTCTTCAGCTTCAATACCAACACCAACACCAACATCAACATCAACATCAAGGCCGGCCAATGTTGGGAACTGTAACAGTTCTAGGGTTTTATAATCATCAAACTCACTCTCGTTCTCAGTGTCTTCACCGTCTTCATCGTCAGGAGCGCTGCCGAAATCGAAATCACTATCCCATAGGTCTTTGTCTGCTAACCAGTGGGCGGGTAGCTTGTCGATAATCTCTTGCCAGAGTACAAATCGTACCGCTTTATCAAAAACGATAAACAGATCTGGGTTGGTAAAGACTGTGGCTGGCCTTTTTTCGGGCAGTAACGCACTGATGTTGTCTTGGTTAAATTGAATATACATATCAGCCTGCCCACGACTCGTTAAAGGTTTCAATTGGCACGAACTCAATTCCCGTTGGTGAGTGACGCATTATTTGATTGACGATATCTTTATGATAAAAGGTGTGAAACCCCCAAGACTTATCGCGGAAAACGAGCCTTTTGTATAGCGGAGTCTGTGAAAGCTTATCGGGGTCAATAACAAGCTTTTTCATACCTGAGATATAGCCGCGTTTGAATCGTTTAAAAACGCTCTGCTCATGACAAATAACATCGACTTCATGTGCCAATTGCAACATCATGAAATCATGTTCGCCTTGATCAATCAGCTTTATCGGTATCCAGTTCGTGCCATACATTTGCTCTAATTGTAGTGAATCAAAAAGGCGCTTAGATATAGCGAGTGCGGGCTCCAATATAATGTCTGGGATCTCATACTCTTCTTTTGGCTTATGTGTTGCCAAAACAGGTATCGGCGCGCTTGGAAAGGTAAATCGAGTGCTGTAAGCCGCGTTTTCATACTCTTCAGCTACTGCATATATGGGCGTAGGCAGGTTCTCTTTTGCAAAAAAATAATCACTCATGTTCTAACCTTTAGCTTTTGGGTTCCATTATCTTACAGCCTGAACGGGTTAAATCTTCCCTATTCTCTTAAATCACTCGCGGTCCATAACCACACTCTTGGCAGTCCAATCTTTTAAGTGAGTAAACTTGCCATACATTGGCTGGTAATTAATTGATTATTCTAAATGTTTGCTGCGTAAACTTATCTGCAAATAATCATATCTCCTTGTGCTAATGGCGTAAATCTAGCTGCTTACTTTCTTTGTCTGTAATTTAGCCATTCGCCACTAAAATTATTCATTTTTTTATCAAGGCAGTCTTTTGAAACGGGAGGCAGTTACTGAATAATAGCTACGGCTAGCCAATACCAAGTTAAGCTAATGCACTATATGTATGTTGTTGATTGTTAATGGGTAATTTATCATCAATGGCTGAGGGTGACTTTTTGCATTATTGATTATTAATGTGTGGCAATGGTTTTTTCGGATTACAATAGCGGTACCAAACAAGCTTGGACTAAATAGTCACTTATGCTCATAGATCCATAAGCTTGTTAATTTTTAGGCCATAGATAAACTCATGGCCCTTTTTTGAGATATACAGTAGTGAGGGTTTAGCATGTCTAAACAAGATTATTACAGCGTGCTAGGTGTTTCCAAGGCCTCCTCCAATCAAGAGATAAAAAAAGCCTATAAAAAGTTGGCGATGAAGTACCATCCCGATAAAAACCCTGATGATGCGACAGCAGAAGCAAAATTTAAAAATGCTAAAGAAGCGTATGAAGTGCTGACCGACGCTGACAAGCGTCGCAAATATGATCAATTTGGTCATGCAGGGCTGGAAAACAATGGCCAAGGTGGGCGTCATTATAGTCAAGATGGATTTAATGACATATTTGGTGGCGGATTTAGTCAGCGTGATCGTGGCTTTGGTGGCTTTGATTTTGAAGATATGTTCTCTCAATCAAGAGGCGGACATAGTCGAGCCCAAAAAGGCCAAGATAGTGAGTTTGTGTTCACTGTCGACTTTGTTGATGCATTGCAAGGTGTCGAGAAAGTCGTTGAATTACCAGTGAATGGCGAAACTAAAAAGATAAAGGTTAAGATCCCTGCTGGTATTAAAGACGGTGAAAAAATACGTTTTACTGGCAAAGGTAGTGCTGGAGTGAATGGTGGGCCCGCGGGTGATCTATTGCTGACTATAGCAACCCGCGAACATGCGTTTCTTGAGCGTGACAACAACGATCTAATTTATACCGCTAGCGTCGATATGGTGTTGGCGGCATTGGGTGGAGAGCTTGAAGTTAACGTATTGGATAAGCGTTTTAAGCTTAAGCTGCCTGCTGGGACTCAACCGGGGCGTAAGTTCAAGATAAAGGGCAAAGGTGTTACAGATCGTAAGGGGGTGACTGGTGATTTGTTTGTGAAAATTAAAGTTGAAATCCCGCAGGATCTAACGGAACAGCAGCGTTCATTGCTCGAACAATTTAAAGCGTTAACGGAAGTCAATACACTTTAATTTGCTGGCGCTGAGGCATCTTGTACATGAGCATAAGCTCATTCTCATCGGCCTAAATCTCGGCATATAAAAACCCCTACTTATCGCTAAGTAGGGGTTTTAGTTTATTTACAACTTTAAGTTAACTTGGTTTAAAGCCGCCTTATTAACTTTGTGTTAGCTGCTTTGTGTTAACTACTTGGCTTTAGCCGCACAGTTGAACTCACCGTTGTAGTCAAAGTTAAAGTGGAACTTAGTAAAGCCTTCAGTACCCGCTTTAGTGTCTTCTTCTTGCTCTGTAGAAAGACCTGTGATGCCATTGTCAACACAACGGAATGCTTCATCAAGTGTGGCTGATGTAAACCAAACGCTATTTGTATTTGGTGCTACAAGCTGGAACACTTCAGCATTCGGGAATGCCAATGACGCATCGCCTGGATTCTCTGCTAGCGAGTCTTCTAGGTAATATTGCACTAACTCACGGTTATTAAATGCCGCGTCTTCTTTAACAAGTACCGCTTTATCGACACCTGGCATTTTTACGTTAGACGCACGGTAGTTATTGGTAATGACATAAATTTCTGCGTCATCAGCAATTTCAACACCGTTATAAGTCAGGCTAGCTAGCTGCTTATTTTCAGTCTCGGTATATTCAAAACCATTAATGTCGATGTACTTTGATTCATTTTCAACGTTAACAGTGTACTTAAGTAAGCCTTCACCTGATTGGCTGAAACCACCAAAGAATACATCAAAGTTATAGCCTGGGAATGATTCATTAAGGAATCGCTCACCATCAGCTAAAGGTAGGCTGTTGTATGCGTTTGAGTTAACCCACTCAATCCAGTTCTTCATATCTGAACCAGTCATCTTTAACACTGCTGGGGTATTGTTATCAAACACATAGATATCAGCAACAGATGCGTTAGTTAGCTCGCCTTCTTGGATGTTAGTAAAGTCTTGTGGACCGTTACGGCCAGACTTGAATGGTGCTGAAACTGACAAGAAGATAGCGTCGTCAGCAGCATCTTTAAACTCACCTTCAGTTTTCCATTTCATTAACTGGTGCAGTTGCGCTTCGTTAACCACCTGAATCGATAGATCAGGTACCACTTGTGGGAAGAAACTGTTCATGTTTACATCGATTGCTGCAATAGGTGTAGACATGTAATCAATCGTGCCTTGGTGCTCTGTCGCCACTAAGTCTTCGATGATTTGGTCTGAGCTATTTGGTACGAGTGAACGCAGTTCTGAAGTTGACTTAGTGTGGTCAACGTCCCAGCTTTTGCCGTTATCTTTCGTTGTTAGGGTTAAGTCAATCACACCTAACTTAGCGCCCCAGAAACCAGGCATAACTGCTGGAATGCCATTGATTAAACCCAGCTCTGCATCGACACCTTTGATTTCGCCGTATTCACCTGTGGTATTTGGGAATTCACGGTGATCGTGACCAAACATGATGGCATCAATGTCATCAACATAGGCAAGGTGTAATGTGGCGTTTTCAGCAAACTCATTGTCATTGTCATTTAGACCTGAGTGTGGAATCGCAACAATAATGTCTGCGCCTTCAGCTTTCATCTTTGGAACATAATATTCAGCTGTTTTCTTGATATCAGATACCATGACATTACATTTTAGTAATGATGCATCCCAACCCATAATATTTGGTGGAGTAAAGCCGATAACACCCACTTTAACTAAGTAAGACTCGCCGTTACTGCTCTTAAATTCACGATCTAAGATCACGTATGGCTGGTATTTGTGTTCAGCAGTCTCATAGAACTCTTCAGTAATGCGAACTTCACACTCTTCAGTTGCATTGCTTACTTTTTCTAGCGAGTTATCAACTTTCCATACGTTGGCGCTTACATAAGGGAAGTTTGACCCTTTTAGTGATTCATCTAGGTAATCTAGGCCATAGTTAAACTCATGGTTACCTAAGTTAGCCGCGTCGTACTGCAATTCGTTCATTGCTTTATAAACAGGGTGAGTATTGTCTTTAACGTGCTCTGTACCCAGTGACGCCATATAGTCGCCCATTGGGCTGCCTTGGATTAAATCACCGTTATCAAACAGCATGCTATTTTGTACTTCATCACGTGTCGCGGCGATAACCAAAGAGGTACGCGCTAAGCCCCATTCAGGTAACTTAGTTTCGTTAACTTCTTCGCTGACAAAGTAGTTGTATGGCATTACGTTGGTGTGGATGTCAGTGGTTTCCATCAGGCGAACGCTGATGGTGCTATCGTTCACATTGTTGTCATCTGATGAACTGTTACAACCCACTAATGCCGCAGCTATGCTTGAAACAAGCAAAAGCTTCTTAGTACTTAATTTCATGTTTACTCCAAAAACCATTTTATTATTTTTTATTAAAGCCATTACCACCACTCAAGAATGCGATAGGCTATTCTCAAATGAAGTAGGGGATATCAAGCGGTAATGCTTAATACCCATGAATTCGAAGGCAAATTAAATAAAAAAAGTAATTAAGTAAAGTGAGGGGAGGATTTCTTAAAGTTGCCGTTAACAATTAAAATGAATAAGAAATTAATTATGCGAGAAAATTAAGTAATAAAATTAAAAAATGTAAGCAATAGAAAGGTATAGCAAGCAATGGATGTTCGAGTCTAGGTGTGTACACTCGCTTAAACCCAACTACAACTACACAACTAAATACGGTCTGGTTATACGCAAAAAAAACCTTTAACGCTTTTTTATTACAATGGTTGCAGCTGTGTACAAGGGGGAATACCAGATGAGCATATATTCAAAATCGAAATATAGTTCATAAACTAGAACACTAAAATTAAATAACTATTTAAACTAATTGGAAACAATAAACTAGCTCGCAACATGATTAGGGTATAACTATTAATAGCTGTGGTTTGGTAACATTTATCTCTTAGCTAAGCATATCTTGAACAGTGACTTCCTGAATTAGTAGATAATTATGTACCTTGTTGATATTTACTGATCTAAATAGAACGAATTTGACTGGGAAATAAAATTTAGCGCTGTTTTTTATCGGAAGAATATTTTTTATAAATATAATCTCCCACACTAAAAAAAGCCATATTAGCAACGTCGTTAAAACATGTCTGGAACAGTTGCAACATAATGCAAGTGGCTCTGCCGGAGCGAAAAAACTGTTTAAATGAGCATTCCAATACAATAACTAAGAAAGATGCCTTAAGATAATGTCCTAGCAAACCAGCGTTAATGGCACTTGTATTCATGGCGTCAACGGTCGCTCTTTCGCGTCTGTCCCATAGGGATGTGGGAAATGGCATTGTGATATAGGGATCATCATTGACCATGTCATCACGAGATTTTGGCTCTCTGTTTCGAAATAGTGGCCAAGCTTGTTTCATCGGCGTGTTTTTGGTGCGCCGATTTCAGTTTAAGTACCGACTTCTTAAGAAAGCGAATTTGCCATGCATTAGCGTGTAATTGTTTAATTTTCAACAATGTTAACAGCATGAGTCAGGTTAAATATCACCAGCTGCAAAGCTGACGCTCGCAAGGGACTCCATCATCATCGCCATCCATTCTAGTGTCGGGGCAGTATTTAATATAAAACTTGGCCTCTTCGCAGGAACTCATATGACTGCAATGGGTTTTGCCTGCCTCACAACGAAAGTTGTGTACCGGATTAAACTTCATTTGCTCAACATCTTTATTGGTCAGTATTGGCGTTGCTGTCATCTCTTCATACTTTTTGAAACCAAGCGTACCTAGCCCTAATAGGATTACAAGTGAGATAAGTACACTGCCGAAAGAGGAAGATTTAGCTTGCTGTTGGCGCCTGCGGAGATGCTTGTTATCAGCTCTACTAGCAACAATGGCTACGCCTTCAATACTGGCTTTGCTGGCCTTGAGTTTGCCATCAGGCTGACGCTCGCTATGAAACAGGATTTGGTCGCCTACCACGGGTTTTCGCGCCATCTGCTTTAATACCGATATATGAATAAACACATCTTTGGTATTCGCGGTTTCGGGTTTAATAAAGCCAAAACCCTTTTCCTCGTTCCAGCGAACGAGGGTGCCTCTTTCCATGAGCATTGCGTGTGACTTCCTTTTTGTTTACATCAAGTTAGCTTGCTTACCAAGATACTATCTGAGAATGAGCTTGTCTGCCTTTAATGATGAACAAATTTATTAATTCATTTTTAAGTGAAATTAAGTGAGGAAATTAATATGAACTGCTCATTAATATGATAAATGCTGGCAGTTTTTAGGCTATTGCTAAACCTCAGGCTTGATAGTATGTTATTGATTTTAAATAAAGACTAAGTGCTTATAGGTAAGTGGATTACCGCAGTAGGTGCCAATCCATCATTTACAAGGAATTGAATTTTGTTGTGCTCATTATTTAAGTTGAAAGTGTTATGTATTGCGGCTCTGTTCCCCTGCGCATTGTTGGCTAATGAGCTGGTAAAAGTGGAAGTGACGGCAAGCAATAATTATCAAACCAAGGTGGTCGCGGTGCCGAAAGAGGTGAGCTTTAAGCAAGATCCTGAGCTTATTTCTTATGTGTTTGAAAGGGGCAAATTTAAGCACTATCAAGAGCCACAACTGTTTATTGAGGTTATGGATTGGGTTGCAAGCCAATGGCAACACGATGGCTTTAATGAAGCACCGAGTGGGATGAGTTCGTTAGACATTCTAAAGTCTGTGCATCAACAAGGTACAAGGTATCGCTGTGTTGAGTACGGCAAAGTGATGGCCGATATCTTGTCTGCGATGGGGCATCATTCAAGGCAGATTGGTTTGCAGTCAAGCGATGTCGCTTATGGTGGTTGGGGCAAAGGCCATGTTGCGACAGAGGTTTGGTCTAATGACTTAAATAAATGGATATTCTTCGACCCACAGTTTAGTACCTATGCTCAATATGAGGGGCAATACCTCAATATTTATGACATGTTTCTTTTAAAGCAGCAGGGTAAATATGAACAGATATCATTTATTGTCACCAGCAGTTTTGCCAAATTGAATGATATCAAGCAGCAAGAGAATCAAGCGGGCTATAGTAATTTTCTAAGCAACTACTTTGGGTATCATATCGCTTCGCAGCAGATTTCTGATAAGAAGCAGAGCACTGTGTTGATGATGGAGGCAAAAGAGCCCTTTCTAACTTTTCAGGGGATGGGATCTAACAATACTAAATTGTTTACTAAAGCCGTTGAAATAGCCTACCCGAAAATGAATCAAACACTTTTCTCTATGTCAGCACTACCAAATGAAAGTGCCAGTTTTCAGTCCGTTATTCAAAAAAATAAGATAGAAACTGAAGAGCAGTATCTTGAGAACATGTGGCGCTTTGCAGCGCAGGGTAAAGTCGCCATGTTTTTTTATAATAATATGCAGCAGTTTTCTCATTATGAAATCAAAACTAATCATAGCGCTTGGTTAGATCATCAATCTGAAGAATTCACTTGGGAATTACAACGAGGCGTGAACCGTTTTGAGGTTAGAAGTATCTCCAAAGAGGGCGTTTTAGGCCCTATAACTTTCGTTGAGGTTAATTATCAATAGCAATCAAATCTACAGTGATTCACGGTGAGTGGCTTAGCATTTCTGTTGCCATATTCAACTACAAGAACACTGCGCTATACCGTCATCTTGGCGGTATAGCCTGATAAAGTGTTGTGGGTTGGATAATCACACCAAAAAAAAGGTTAAGTTCAGTTAATGAGATTGGTATAGCACTGTGGCTGTGCTAGATTGGTTCTATCGATAAGCTTGTATGTCGAGTGATTCGTTTTCACTGTATGTTCTTTTGTATTGAGGGAGATTTCATATGAAGAAGACTTTTGTTACCACTGTCAGCGGTGTGACTGAAGCTGGCATCATCAAATCATTGGCTGAGATCACCCGTAAACATGGTGGTGAATGGCAAATGAGTAAGGTCATTAAACTTGGCGGTCAGTTTACCGCTCTGTTTGAGATGGCTATCGAGGTTGAGTCTCTGTCTCAACTTGAGTCGGACTTTGAGACCCACTTTCCTACACTGTATTTCTCCTACGCCCCAGCCCCTGAGCGAGCTTCTAGCACATACCAAAGCGTCAAATTGCTATTTGACTGTAATGACCGTCCCGGTCTAACACGAGATATAGATAATACTTTGGCCGATCTTGAGGTTGAACTGGAATCGTTGGAGAGTCACCGTTTAGCCGTTATAGGGTTAGGTACAGCAGTTTTTTCTTCAACTTTAAAGCTTGCCATTCCTGAATCTATCACCTGTGAGAAAGTGATCGAGTCACTTGAAGGTTTAGGTAGTGATGTGAGAGTGAGTCAGATCTAACTGGCTTCTCTATTCTAGAGTTTGTGCATTCAAGTCTATGAATGCGCAGCTCTGAGATAGCTTATATTTAGTAACCATATTCTTAGTCTGCATATCTTTAGCAAGCCATAGCCGTACTGGCTACGGTTGAAGTCATTTATACACTTTCCCACGAAGCTCTAATTTGCCATCTAATTTGCCATTAGTGCGACCAGTATGGTGACAGATTAAATGCTTGATATGATGTTGAAAGTGAAATAATTCACTACTCTCTAATATTGGCTGCGACTTTCCTGTTACTTAGCTCGATTTTATTCCTACTTTCGAATGTGTTAAAATATCGCCCCTTTTACAGCCTCAACCTTTACAAAGTCGCAAAATGTCTTTGCAATAGCCGAGGAAAATTCACCGACTCAGCGCAAAATATGTCTTGAAAAACAGGCTTATATTTAACTGCTGACGATGACAAAAGCGAATACTCAATGTCGAATTTGACACAATCTGTTGATCGTAAATCAACGGATGAAAACTACCTTGCTGCCCATCCCCCTGAACAAAGTAATGCATCAACCACTAACGCCTTTGCTAGTCCTGTACTCTGGTTAAGTGGCGGCTTTCTTGTTCTCTTCGTACTGCTTGCTGTTTTCGATACCTCAGCGCTATCCAACGTCATTCAAGTTGGATTTTCAAAAGTAACCCAATGGTTTGGCCCTTTTTGGCAAGTTCTTTTGCTGGCTAACTTTGTTATTGGTCTCTACTTAGCCTTTGCCAGAACTGGCGATGTCACCCTAGGTAATCGCAAGACTCCTGAAATCGATACCTTTAAATGGTTGGCTATTATTCTGTGTACCCTGTTAGCCGGTGGTGGCGTATTTTGGGCGGCTGCAGAGCCTATTGCTCACTTTGTCTCATCGCCGCCCTTTTATGGTGAAGCACAGGGGCGCACCTTGGCGATCAATGCCCTGTCACAATCTTTCCTGCACTGGGGCTTTCTTGCATGGGCGATCCTCGGCAGCTTAGCCGCGATCGTGTTAATGCATCTGCACTACGACAAAGGTTTGCCATTACAGCCACGCACCTTGCTGTATCCCATTTTTGGCGACAAGGCGCTTAAAGGCTGGATTGGTACCTTAACTGATACCTTCTGTATTATTGCTGTGGCCGCCGGTACGATTGGCCCAATTGGCTTCCTTGGTCTGCAAATCAGCTACGCACTTAATGCACTATTTGGTGTGCAAGACACCTTAATCACCCAGAGTCTAGTGGTGTTGTTTGCTATCGCCATGTATACCTTGTCGGCATTGAGTGGCCTTAGCCGTGGTATTCAGCTCATTAGTCGTTACAACATTCTACTTTCTGCTGCACTGATCATCTTCATTCTGTTATTTGGCCCAACTAGCTTTATCGTCGATGGCTATATGCAGGGCGTGGCCAGAATGGTCAATAATTTCGTGCCTATGTCACTCTACCGTGGCGATGCCAATTGGCTAAGTTGGTGGACGGTATTCTTCTGGGGCTGGTTTATTGGTTATGGCCCTATGATGGCTATCTTCATTGCGCGAATTTCTCGCGGCCGCACCATTCGTCAATTGCTCCTGTCTATTTCGATTATTGCGCCGCTGATCACCTGTTTCTGGTTTAGTGTTGTTGGAGGTTCAGGGCTTGCATTCGAGCTGGCGGAGCCCGGTGTGATCTCGGCGGCATTTGAAGGGTTTAATTTGCCTGGCGTGTTGCTGGCGATCACCTCACAGCTGCCAATGCCAACGCTGATTGCGATACTGTTTTTGATCCTCACAACCACATTCATCGTCACTACAGGTGATTCGATGACGTATACCATTAGCGTGGTTGTCACTGGTTCTACTGAGCCGAGTGGAGCGATGCGCGCGTTTTGGGGAGTATTGATGGGACTGGTTGCTATCGCATTGATTGCGATGGGCTCGGGCGGGATCTCCGCTCTGCAATCCTTCATTGTGATCACAGCAGTACCGGTATCTTTTATTTTGTTACCTTCACTGTGGCAAGCCCCTAAAATGGCTAAAGCGATGGCGGAGCGGCAATTCGGTAAGCCATCATTAAGCGATTCACCAGCAACGACTGCACAAGTAAAGTCATCTGGCTAAGTGTGGATTGTTGCTAGTTGGTACGTATGTGAGTTAGCTTGAATTTTTAAGCCCCGGTATGAACAGTACCGGGGCTTTTTTCCGCCGATAGTTGTGCATTTTCAGGTTAGCGAGTCTTTTAGTAAAAGGTGATATTTCTTGGCGACACCAGCAGCCATCTAGCGTGGCTTTAGATAGAAAGTGGGGCTGTTTATGGTGGAGCGTAAGGAGGGATAACTCTAGGTCTGCACTAATTACGCTGACTACATCTCTTGCGTGACGGTACACATACCTGTAAAGGCTTTTTGGTCAGCAACTTGCACTGTGGCAAGCAGTTGGTGGTTAGCTAATGGGTATTGGGTATAAGAGATATAGGTTGGGGTCTCACTGATATCTTGACCGTTAACGCCGTCTATTCGATAAATATTATCGAATATGGGGGATTTGCAGCTGTCGTTAATCTCCACTAGAAATTGGTTTGAGCGCATGATCAAGATATTTTTCATGATGACATCATCGCCTCCTTGTACTTTACATATGAGATCTCCGGCTTGTACTACGCTACTCATTGCTGCGATGCTGATGGTTGAACCTATCAAAAGTTTACTCAATATATTCATCTAATCCTGCCTCATTTATTTGTTAGCAGTCTGCATTCTTACAGAGAAAATTTGCAGTACCGCTAGGCTGACTCTCTAATATGAGCACCTAATTCGAGTACGTTATGACGAGTATTTAGGATTAACTCACAAAGGCAATAATAGTAGCCCCTCTTGTGCTGTCAATTTTGCGAATGTAGTGGGGCTGCTGCGAAGGGAGGGCTGCCGAAATGAGTGAATGAGGTCGAGTCATATTTGAAATACCTTTGTTATCCGTTTTGATAAAACCGAATATTTAGCCATAACTAAGGATATTTAATCCTGTCAGTGGGATGTTGTTTCTGAAACGGCATTGTCTCTAACGCTCAAATCTATCTGCTTGGCCTTCTGTAAGCGCCTAGGTTTAGTTAAAGTTTTTTCTTGCCCTTCGCGTCTTCATTAAAAATTTCACCAAGGTCTAAGAGCCATTTTGGCGCCTTAAAATCGCTTATAGCGCTCAGGTTAAGCTGTTGATATTTAAGGTTTTGTTTTTGTTGGTTTCTCAGGTTTTGAATGTTAGTCTCCGATTTCCAGATTTGGTTTTATGTTGCAAGAGGCGATAATGAATAGAATAGATGAGCAATTCGAAGGGCATGATTTTAGTCATCAAGACTTGAGTGATTCACATTTTGAGCGGTGTAAGTTTTATAACTGTCATTTCAATCATACCGATCTCAGAGACAGCCGTTTTGTCGACTGCTCATTTATCGAGTCGGGTTCATTGAGTGGTTGTAATTTTGACTATGCTAACTTGCAAGATTCGAGCTTCAAAGGTTGCCAGTTATCTATGGTGAATTTTACTGGAACCAATTGCTTCGGTGCGGAGTTTAGAAACTGCGACTTGAAGGGCGCTAACTTTTTTAAGGCGAGTTTTGCCAATCAGATCAGTCGACAAGTCTATTTCTGTTCTGTGTATATTACTGGCTGTAACTTGTCTTACGCTAATTTTGAGCGTCAATGTATCGAGAAATGCGATCTATTTGAAAATAAATGGACTGGCGCGAATTTATATGGGGCATCGTTTAAGGGCTCTGATTTGAGTCGGGGCGATTTCTCCAGTGATGCTTGGGGACAGTTTAATGTGCGAGGCTGCGATCTTTCTTATGCTGAGCTATCAGGGTTAGATCCAAGAAAGGTCGATCTCAGTAATGTCAAAATATGCATGTGGCAGCAGGAGCAGCTATTAGCGCCTCTTGGGGTCATTGTTGGAGCTGACTAACAGTTTCAGTTTGTGTGGCTCGACAGGATAAGGGCTTGCCGAGCGGTATACAGAGCTCGGCTTGGCTATCTAGATTTATCTACGAGGTTAAGCTGTCATCGCTCTGACGTCTCTAGCGTAAGCCATTAGGTCAAATTTTCTGAGGTGCTCTGCAGCGCTAGGTGAATCGTGCTCGACGACCTTCTCTGTTAAGTAATGCCAAATCTCCTCTAAGCTTTCGGCAATCTCATCTAATGGTAACTCGGCACCTTTGGCGACTAAGTTAGTCAGTACAGCTAGGTGTGTTGGGCCAAAATCGTTTTCCAATACCACATATTCCCAATTAATCTCTTCTACGGCTTGTTCGCTCGGTAAGTAGTTTTTGGCAATTAATGGGTGAGATTTGAGTAACTCTGGCGCAAGGGCGAAAAAGGCGATAAATAGCGAACCATAGTCGGCCGCGCAACTGTTATCGTTAACGCGAGCATCTAAATCGGCGCCCTTAGCCAGCAGGGTGTTGATAATCTGCTGATTTTTATCTTCAAGTTCCGTTTCATCGGGCTCATGGCTTAGTATTGCGGCGCAGGTGGTGGCTAATGCTTGGCGGGAAAACGTTTGATAGTGGCCGATTAGAAACTCATATAGCTCATACTCAGGATCGTCATTGCCATCGTACACATGCTCAAGAAAGGCGTTATGATCCAACTCGAAACCCAGCTCTCGCAAGCGCTTTATCATGGGCAGGAAAAAGTCATTGCTAAGTTCGTACACCAGCTCATAGTAAGGGCCTACAGGGGCATCTGCAATGGTTAGGCTGCCGTCTCGTGGGTAACGTTCAAGAATGTCGAAAAGCGCTGCGGTTTTGCCTAGCCATTGTTGGTGATGCCAGTCATGCATATGGTGTTCTTTGTCGCAATATAGCTGGAGGAAGATATCCTCATCACTGAACACGCCAGCGGCTCTGAGCTTATCGATTATGGCGATGCCTTGTTCATCCTCATAGATACTGTCGAACTTACTTGCGGCATCATTGGCTTTCAGCCATTCAAAGTCATTAGCTGCTATATATTGCTTTAGCTCATTCATTCCACGGATCGACATCGTTACTCCATCATTTAATTAGTGATATTTGTCAGAGGCTTACTAGTCGTTTGAGTTTATATAAAATTCAAATATAGCCCTATAGCAAACGCTGGGTTTTATGAGCCGTTAGCCATTTATTTAACGACTTGCTCAAGATGGTGGTTATTTGCTGATTCTGGCTATCATCACAGGAGTAAATTGGTTATGTTGCCCGCCGATGAATACGGCAGTGAGCAGTTTAGCTATTACTTATAGTTGTTATTTAAGACTTTTTGTACTTTGCTTGTGGATGTGTTTATGCGGATATTTTGTCTCCCTCTACTGACTACACTTGTTTTAACGGCTTGCAGCAGTCAACAACAGCAGGTTGATGTGGCGGTTAAGACGCCTATTTTTGATCCTTGGTGTGATTATGCGGTAGCGGGGCTCGCCGATAACGTGTCTGAGCAATGTATCGATAATGCGACACAGGGGGATGTCGATGCAGCCACCAATCTGGGGTATCTGTATGCCAAAGGTATTTTGGTAAAGCTTGATAAAAAGCGTGCGATGACTTTTTATCGCATTGCGGCTGAGCAAGGCATGCCAGAAGCACAATATTCGTTAGCCGAGATGTACCGTGGCGGCGCAGCAGGAACACCTGAGCCTAAATTAGCACGCTACTGGTACGAGAAACTGGCCAATCAAAGCCATTCTTTGCAACCGTCACAGCCACAGCCGCTTCGTTACCAAGCTGAAGCGCAGTTTATGCTTGGCCTAATGGATATGGAGGGCAATGGTGGTGAACGTAACTTTACCCAAGCCATGAAATGGCTAAAGTTAAGTAGTGGCAATGGTCATAGCGAAGCGCCCTATGTGTTGGGTAACTTCTATTTAGATGAATATAACCAGCCTCAGCAAGCACTTAATTGGTATCTGCTCAGTGCTGAGCGGGGCTTTGCTCCGGCGATGCACCAACTCGGTATGGGATATATTGAGGGGGCATTTGGTGACGTGAACGTAAGCAAAGGTAAGTTGTGGCTGAGGCAAGCGGCAGAACTTGGCTTAGCCGAGGCGCAAGTCGATATTGCGACACTGGAATATAACGGATTCAATGGCGAGCCTGATTTTATCAAAATTTATGTTTGGTTAGCGGCGGCGAGTTCTCAGGGCAATGAAATCGCTAAACAGCGACTAAAGCTGATAACCGCTAAGCTAAGTGAGCAGCAACTAGCTCAAGCACAAGCGATGAGTCAGCGCTGTATCGGCAGTCAGTTTCACAACTGTGAGATAAGCCAATAAGTAGGACGAGGATTCTGCGGTGCCGATATTGATTGCGATGGTTAGCAGAGATGAAAAAATGCCGGTCTGTGGGAGAGACCGGCATTGCTCGAGATGATGCTTTATTGGACTAGATTATGACCTAGTGCAGTGTTGCTGGCCATTCTTTCTCAACGCGCTCCTTAATGAACTCTTCTTTATCAGCTTTCATCGCTTCTAAGTTAAGTCCGGCAAGAGGTTGCACCTTAGCTTTAGTATCGTACTTAGTTGCATCATACGCATAATCAGCATCATACTTAGCAAGCAAGGCATCGGCTTCTATTATTGCCGCATCCAAGATAGTATTTGCTTTGTTTAGCAAGCGCTTAGCTTCTGCTGGGTTATGAGCAAAGATACCGTGAGAAGCGGTTGCGCTGTCCCAGAACCATTGTGCATTACGTACCTTGGTCAATAGGCTGGTCATTTCATTGGCGAGTGTATTATCAGCCGCAAGTGCCGCCTCATAAGCCGCTTTAGCTTCGCCAATCGTCTTACCCGCTTCTAGACCTTGGATACCGTTGGCAGCCCAAATTGCTTGTGCTTTGAAGTGTGCTTCCGTTAGGCGAGGATCTGTTCCGTTGGCTGTAAAACGTAGTTCGTTGATCTCGGCTTTACGTTTTTCAAACTTAGACTCGAACGCATCGGCATCGTGACAGCCTGTACAGCTTTCAGGTAGCTTAGTGGCATCGAATGTCACTTTATGGTTTGAGTATTCAACGCCATCGGCATTGTTAGCCTTAGGCATGTGACAAGTATTACAGCTGAAATCTAGATGATTACCCATCATGTGGTCAGTTCGATCTAACAGATTCTCATACTCTGGGTGCTGTGCTTTTAATGATGGCGCACCTGAGATGGCGTTAGTCCAATCTTTAAAGTTCTTTTCATCATAGAAAGCCAATTGCGCTTCAGCGGCAAAGCCCTTATACAAGTCATCATTACCTTTGTAGTCAACAATATTGGCATAATCGGTTTCTACACCAGGCACCCAATGATCCCATGGGTAGCGAACTTTCTTAGAGTCTGTACCATCGAAATAGTATTCAACATGGCACTGAGCACAAGTCTGGCTCGCTTGGCTGTCATGATTTTGTGCAGTAAAGGTCATGTCGATCGCATCCATAGCGCGAGATGCATAAGGACGGCTGAGTCGTAGGCTATTCTCACCTAACTCATGGCAATCAGCACAACCAATAGTGTTAGACATCTCTTCGCCCCACACCGACCAGCCATTATCTGCAAACTTACCTTCACCGACCTCATCATACATACGTGAAAGGTCAGTTGTTTTACATGACCAGCAGCTTGCTGCCATTGCTTCACCAACCACTTTACCATCGTGACCAACCATTGGCGCACCTGTACGTAGGGTTTTAATGATATCTGTTAGTGCGAAGTGGTGGCCTCGAGCTCGATTATAGTCTTTAGCAAAACCATAGCCTGCCCACGCGCTGACTAGATTAGGATTGGCTTCGAGTAGATCGGTTGGTACACCTGACGCTGGATTGCTTTCAGCGGTTTGTGCCCAAGTTTTGTATTGTTCTGGGAAGCTTTCCTCCCAGTTATCACTGTTGTAAAAGTCTGTCTCCTCTGGTGGCGTGACAGGAGGCTCGACTGGCGGTTCGACTGGGGGAACAACAATACATTCATTTGTAGCTGTATCTAGCTCAGTGCCATCAGGACAGACTTTAGTTTTATCATCGTCATCACTACAAGCCGATAATGCGGCCATTACTGCAACTGCGATTGCAAGTTTTTGTAATTTCATCACAACTCCTAAGTTTATTGTTTTATAAGCTTTTCTTATTTCTTATTAAATTACGTCTAGTGCGGATTTAATATTTAAATATGGGCTTGCTTTATTTCATTCTCTGATAGTTGGTTTGTTTTTGTTATTTGTACAATAATGTATTTGACGTTTTTATTATTATCATGGGGCTGGTTAATAAATAACTTTTTATTGGTTGTAACGTGAGTGCGATCAATAAAATTTTAAAACTTTGTTATGAAAAGGATAAGAAAAATCTAACTAATACCTCTATAGGTATACCTATAAGTGGGTATACTGTAAGCTTTGCTGTTACAGGGTTTGCATTATAAGATGTTGTTCTAATTTAGTGTGATCGATTTTTGTGCTGTTTTCATCTAGTCATTTGTTGTTGCGTCTTTGTTGGTAGTTTTGTGCGTTGCTATTTGTGGTGTTTCCATGGTGGAAAATGGTTTTGCATTTATTTTGATATTTGATTTGATATTTGCTTTGGTTATTGTTTGTTGAGCTTTAAATGTTTTTTTTGATGGGAGTTTGAACTGGTTGGGGTTGCTGTTTTTTATAATTTATTTTTTAATTTGTTTTTTTAATTTGTTTTTAACTTTAGTCTGTTGTGCTTTTTGTTGTTTTGTATTAGGAGGAGGTTTTAATTGGAGTGTTTGTAATAGGTTTAGTGCGCTAGTTTTATTAGGTTTAATTAATATGGCAAATTAGCTGAGGCGTCGTCAGTGCGGTAATTTAATGGTTTTTAATCTATGACTCAGGTTCATTCATTATAGTGGGGAGCATTTTTGTATGTACTTCAATCGTTATAAGAGGGATTTGTACCTTGGATACACTAAATTCAAATTCGAGTCGTCGTAAGTCTTGGATCGTTTTCGGAGTCGTCACTTCTATAGTGGTTTTGTTCGCGGCTCTAGTAATGGTGATGCCAAAAGGTTTTAAAGCGACCCATGAAGAAATCGGTACTGGTAAGCCAGCGCTGGTATTTGTCTATGATGCCGGTCTTGCGGTGAGTAATAGTCAAACTGAGCAGATGAATGAAGCCCGTGATTACCTTGGCGATCAAGTGCACTTTCTGATTGCGAGAATGGGCACGCCTGAGGGAGACAAATTGATAGCGAGCTATCATGCCGACTCGGCTGAACTTTTACTCTTTGATCCTGCAGGGCAGTTAGTGAAAAGGCAGCACGCGTTAAAATATGCTGGAGAATTAGTGCAGTGGGTGCAGTAGTCAGTTTTAATTGATGATTTCACCGCAGACAAAAAACCATCCACTTTAAGCTGTTCAGTTCATTACTGATGAGGCGAATAATGGATGGTTTACTTGTTTTACGGCTAACTTGTTTAACGGCTGAGCTAAGTGCTTAATTAGCCGTAGATGCAAAGGTAAGCTGTTTGGGTCTCGACCTTTACTTGGAACTTGGCATTGCCGATAACATCAAACTGCTGACCAGCGTTAAAGGTTTGCCACTCGCTTTGGCCTGGTAGCATGACCGTTAGTGCACCTGAGATCACTTGCATCACTTCTGGTGCTGCAGTACCAAACTCATACTCGCCAACTTCCATTACGCCTACCGACGCGGGTTTGTCGGCACCTGCAAAAGAGATAGACTTTACCTGACCTTCAAAATATTCATTTACAGCTAACATTATTCTTCCTCGTGATAAGAATGTTGAGCACGGCCAAACAGCCTTAGTTTAGGGCCCGCGTCTCAACGGCGGGATAATATATCAATTGTGTAAGTTCCAAAAATAAAACTTGGCTGTGATTACAGGTGGGCACGAAGTGGCTTGCACAACTCGATAGAATGCACCATGAACTTTGGCTGTTTTACGAGTAAGTGAATAACTTATCGGAAACTCATGGCTGATTAATCCTTAATCAAAAAAAGTCATTGTTGAATGCGCTTGTAGTGGTAGAATGCCGCCCCTTAATTCCCCATTATCTTCGTTACTGATTAGAGTATTTATGAAACGGATTTTATTGTTAACTCTGTGCGCTTTTTCAAATTTGGCTGTCGCAGTAGAGCCTTTATTTGACACCCCTAAAGATATGCAGCCGACTTGGGTCGACGACATCTTATCAGTGTTTGGTGCCGATGGTGAGTTTGACGAAAGTAAGCCTATCGATATGAGCTACTTACCAACGGCCTATTACACACCAGAGAAGAAATTTGGTGTGGGCTTGTTGATGGTGGGGTTATATAAAACCCATGGTTCGGCGAGTGAAGAGCAGCCATCATCCTTGGTGTTGAACTCATTTGTATCGATGAATAACTCTTACGGCGTCGAAGTTGAGAATATGACCTTCTTCAACGGCGGTAAGCAGCGCTTACTACTGGGATTAGAGCTACATAACGAAGCTGCTGTGTATTACGGCCAAGGCATAGAGCAGGGCAATATCGATGCCAATCACCATGAGTTTGAGGAGCAACTATATAGCTTCAAACCACGCTGGATGACGGAAGTTGCCGATAACTATTTCTTAGGTGTAGGGGCTGATTTTACCTACGCCAGTGCAGAAAAATTAGCGCTGGTTGAAACTGGACTACCTGTCGATTCGGCGGATATTTTACCCAATAACTTCAGCTCGGGTGTGGTGGTGACCAGCATCTATGATTCTCGTGATTACCGTTTAAATGCCACTAAAGGCTGGTTATTTCAAATTGATGCAGGCCTGTATCAAAACGATGAGTACTCAAGCTTTTCGACCTATGATCTTGAGTTAGCAAATTATATCGACTTGAGCTCAACCTCTCTGTTGAGCTCTGCGCCAGGGCTTATCGCATGGCAAGTGCAGGGACACTTTACCGATGGCGATGTACCTTGGAACATGTTACCTGATTTAGGTGGCTCAGGTGCGATGCGTGGCTACATTAAAGGTCGTTACCGTGACAAACAGATGATGATGGGACAAGTTGAATATCGCTTACCTGTGTTCCAACGCTATGGCATGGTGTTCTGGGGCGGCGTGGGTAGCGTGGCGTCAAAGGTCAGCGATCTTAATGAGGAGTTGTTGACCTCTTACGGCACAGGTTTCCGATTTAAAATCAAAGACAACATTAACTTACGTCTCGATATTGGCGTGGGTGAAAACGAAACTAACTTCTACCTTAATGTGAACGAAGTATTTTAATCATGATGGGTTTATTTGCTCGAGTGTCTAAGCGGATCGCGATGAAAGTGTTAGGGCTCGCTTCTATGTTAGCTTCTATGCTCGCCTCTATTTTAGTGCTGACTCATAGCGCATACGCGACAGAGAGCGAAGCTCAAAAACTATCGCTACAAACACCAGAGCAGTGCAGTCGTAGCGGTGATTACGATATTTATCTCAGTGGTATTCATACTGGTACCATGAGTCGCACCGAAACCTGGTCTGGTAAAAGCGCGGTGGTGACCTCAAACAGTCAGGCCAGTATTCTGGGGATAGGCACTCAGTACCAGCAAAAGGCAG
Source organism: Shewanella schlegeliana (assembly GCF_016765635.1). Lineage (GTDB taxonomy): Bacteria > Pseudomonadota > Gammaproteobacteria > Enterobacterales > Shewanellaceae > Shewanella > Shewanella schlegeliana. The sequence goes on along the minus strand of NZ_JAESVD010000003.1, from coordinate 392,916 downwards.
AGTTAGTTTGGTCAAATGAAAGCCGTGAATGGATCACCGAAAAGTTTCATCAGAAGGTGACAGGCTTTCGCGCTAGAGATATGCAGGCCAGCTTTAGCGATAACGGCCGTGTATCGAAGGTGGAGGTCGACGGTGATGTAGAACGCTACAGCTCAGATGATACTGCGCTGCGAGATGTGGACACCTTGGCAATTCAAATTCGAGAATACCTACTGCAAGGGCGACAGCAGTTTCGCTTAATCAGACAGGCTTCAGATGCGATAGAGCCATATCAATTCTATGTGCAAAAACCACTGACAAAAAAGATTAGCCACTTTGGCGAGTTAAGCTTAATTCCGGTTAAGCAAACCGGTTCCGAAGAGGTGACCTACTACTTTGCGCCAGAGTTGGATTATCAGCTTATCCAAGCCCGCTATCATGGCATCATACTTCACGGCCTTATCGAGCTTAATCGATACAGCTCTACATGTAAGGAAGGCTAGCCACGTAATCGATACAGCTCTATTTCTCGAAAGCAGTAAGGAAGGCTAGCCACGTAATCGATACCGCTCTATTTCTTGAAAGCAGTAAGGAAGGCTAGCCACGCAATCGATACCGCTCTATTTCTCGAAAGCAGTAAGGAAGGCTAGTCACGTAATCGATACAGCTCTATTTCTCGAAAGCAGTAAGGAAGGCTAGCCACGTAATCGATACAGCTCTATTTCTCGAAAGCAATAAGGAAGGCTAGCCACGTAATCGATACAGTTCTATTTCTCGAAAGCAGTAAGGAAGGCTAGCCACGTAATCGATACAGTTCTATTTCTCGAAAGCAGTAAGGAAGGCTAGCCACGTAATCGATACAGCTCTATTTCTTGAAAGCAGTAAGGAAGGCTAGCCACGTAATCGATACAGTTCTATTTATCGAAAGCAGTAAGGAAGGCTAGCCACGCAATCGATACCGCTCTATTTCTCGAAAGCTGTCAGGAAGGTTAGAGCCGATAATTTTATCGGCTTTCTATCTGTTTTTAAGTCTTAAATTACAAAGTTAAAGTTTAATTAATTATAGATTTTCTGGTTTCTCCAATATAAATGCACTTAATTAATTTTAATGCGTTAAATTTTAGGAGCTATTGACCAAGCTGGAGCATAGGCGACAGTTTTGGAAAATGAAAAAACACGATGGAATTTTTGCTTGAACCACAAATATGGATTGGCTTAATTACCCTAATTATTATCGAGATCGTACTGGGTATCGATAACCTTGTCTTTATTGCTATTTTAGTAAAAAAACTCCCACCTGAACAAAGAGATAAGGCAAGAACTATCGGCTTGTCTCTGGCGCTACTGATGCGACTAGGTCTGCTGAGTATTGTGTCTTGGTTGGTAACGCTGACCCAGCCTCTGTTTAGTATTTACGACTTAAGCTTCTCGACCCGAGATCTGATTTTAATCACAGGTGGTCTGTTCTTGTTGTTTAAGGCGACCCATGAGCTACATGAACGCTTTGAAGGGGATATGCATCAGCAACAAGGTGCTAATGTGTATGCAAGCTTTGGTGTGATTATTGCCCAAATCCTTGCGTTAGATGCAGTGTTCTCACTCGATTCGATTATTACAGCTGTCGGTATGGTTGATAGCTTAACCGTGATGATGATTGCCGTCATAATCTCTATGATTGTGATGTTGTTGGCGTCTAAGTCGATCACTAACTTTGTTAACGCGCACCCGACCGTTATTGTATTGTGTTTAAGCTTCCTATTGATGATCGGCTTTATCTTGGTTGCCGAAGGCTTCGGATTCCATATTCCGAAAGGCTATCTGTATGCTGCAATTGGCTTCTCTATCTTGATTGAAATGTTTAATCAGATGATTAGTTCGAGCCATGCAAAGCATGCTGAGCGCGTGCCGCTGCGCCAACGTACCACTGAAGCGATTTTCCGACTAATGGGCAATAAGCACTACAAGGTTAATGATGACGATGACGGTAGTGAGTCTGCACCAGTGAGCTTTGGTAATGCCGAGCGCGAGATGGTTACCGGCGTATTGTCTCTTTCAGAACGAAATGTACGTACCGTCATGACCCAAAGAAGTGAGACAGTTTGGTTAAATACTGAGGACTGCACCGATAAAATTAAGCAGACGATTAAAAATAGTCGCCATCAAAATTTCCCTGTGTGTAGTGGCTCGTTAGACAACTTAGTCGGTATTGTGCGCAGTAAAGACTTGCTGCTGGGTATTGAAGCGGGTGAGAACTTAGCAGATATTGCTGCTGCTTTCCCAGCGTATATCGTGCCAGATAGTATCAACGTCATTCGTCTACTCGATGGGTTTAGAGAGTCGAGAGCGGGGATGGCGGTATTGGCTGATGAGTTTGGTAGCATTCAAGGTATTGTGACCCTACATGATCTGCTTGAATCGATTGTGGGCGAGTTCCCTGATATTGGTGAGATCCCAGAGATCAGCGTATGCAATGATGGCTGGTTAGTTAAAGGTTCTACTTCGTTACATGACTTAGAATCTCGCCTAGAAACCATAGGCTTGATTGATAAACAGCAGGAGTACATCACCGTAGCAGGCTTATTGTTGGCCCTAAATTCAACCATTCCTAAGGTGAGCGATGTAATTGAATTTGCAAAGCTCAAATTTGAGATTGTTGAAGCCGATGACTTCAAAGTCTCAATGGTAAAGGTAAGTTATCTAGATCCAGTGAGTTAGATTTTATCTTGTAAAGAAAAGGGGCCGTATTTTACGGCCCCTTTTTTATGTGCTTTGCAGTTATTTATCTAGCCTACAGCATCACTAAGTAGGCGATAAAAATCAGTGATAAGCCATAGATGATTGGGTGTACTTCGCGGCCTTTACCTGCTACGACCATGGCAAATGCGTAACTGATAAAGCCCATCGCCATGCCGTTGGCTGGAGAGAAACTTAAAATGGTGAACATCACGGTGAAGAAAGCGGCAATGCACGATGGTTTATGATCCCAGTTTATCTGGCCTAAGCGGCCAACCATATAAATACCGACGACGATCATCGCAGGTGCCACGATGGCGGTAGAAAACATGGAAAACACTGGGTAGCAAAATAGTGCTAGCAGGAATAGACAAGCGGTAGCCACCGCGGCTAAACCGGTTTTAGCGCCTTGAGCCGAGGCGATGCCTGACTCAGAAAACGCCGTGATAGAGGTGGTGCCTAACACGCTACCAATAACCGTGCCGCCCGCATCGGCAACAAGCGCAGAGCGCGCATTCGGCACTTTGCCATCTTTATCGATAATACCTGCATCTTTACCCACACCAACAATGGTCGATAAGCCATCGAAGAAGTCGACGATAAAGAAGATGATGACGATAAACAGCAGATCAAATAGCTTATCGACGGTTAGAAACTCAAAGTTGAACACCTTACCAAAGCTCGGCTCTATGCTTGGTGGCACGCTAAACCAATTTTCAGGAATAGGCGCATACTGAGTGCCAAGTACTGCATCACTGATGAGCGTCAGGGTGATTGAGGTCATAAAGGCGATAAACGTTGCCAGCTTGATATTGCGTACCATACAGCCTACCGCGACAAACAGACTGATAAAGGCGATGGCAACCTGTGGCTGGGTGATGTCGCCCATGCTGACGAGCACCACTGGGTTGGCAACGATAATGCCAGCATTTTTAAGTCCGAGGAAGGCGATAAACAGACCTAGAGACACAGTGATGGCGAGCTTGAGATCCTCTGGGATAGACTCAATCATCTGCTTGCGGATCTTAGTCATCGAGAAGATCAGATACACGATACCCGACAAGAAAATACCGAATAGCGCTTCGTGCCAAATTAGCGCTACAGAGCTTGAGGCCAGCATGCCCTTGAAGAAGCCATTCATGCTCATACCCGGCGCTAACATCACAGGGTAATTGCCGAAAAAGCCCATTATCAAGGTTGCAAGTGCGGCTGCTAGTGCGGTGGCGGTAAAGATCGCGCCCTTATCCATCCCCTCAATGCTACCTAAGATCGCCGGGTTGACCGCCAAGATATAACTCATCGCTAAGAAGGTAATAAAGCCAGCATAAAGCTCGGTGCCAACATTGGCATTGCGCTTAGAAAGTTGGAAAGTATTTTCCATATAGCGGGACTGTCCCGCACGTTGAAGTAAGCTAGAGATCGCCACAGTGATGCCTTATTAATGTTTATTGATGCGCTAATTTTTTAAACGCTAAGGGTTCAATAAATTTATTGGCGAATACCACTGGGCTGCCAAGTGTTTTAGACCTTTGGCAGTGGACGGTGATTGGGCTGTAGTCACAAGATTAGGTCTTGTGGTAGAGACTTCTGGACCAAATTTCCAGCGATATACAGCACAATAAATTGTTGGCGCGGATTGTACGCAGCTGCCGATAGTGCGCAAGCATCATTGGGGGATATGTGCAGTGGATCAAGTTTTTACTGAAAAAGAAGCCGTAGAAATTGATGGCAACTTATCTAGCTAACTTATCTAGCTTAAGTTATTGCGTGAGGCAATCCACATAAAGAAAGTTGCTCTCCCACTAATGACTGGTTTTCATCTAGGATGCGGCTAGCATTTTAGTGAGTTTATAATTCTATGAAAATATTAATGATTACAGCCAGTATTGCCACAGCAATACTGCTGTCAGCATGCAGTAGTAAAACCTCTTCTATCGAATGTGACACTTTTGAGCGCTGCTATTTATTGACCCTGTTTTCGGCGCAACAATCGGTGTTAAGTCATACAGAGTTCAGTGAGTTAAAAGTGGTGATTGCAGTCGATTATGACTCAGAGCAAAGTAATCAAGTACAAACTAAGGTTAAAGAGTCGAGCGGCTTTGCGGAGTTTGATGCGTTTGCCAAGCGAGAGTAACAAGATTCAGTAGAGGCGTTACTGCCTATTTTAGCGACGCTGTCAGAAGAGGAACAAGAGAAAGGCGAGTCATTCAGTACTGATTTCATTATGAAAACGGCCGATTACCCCGTTGAGCCCAAAGTCGAGCCAAAGCCTGAATTAGTTGAGGATTTTCATGACAATGGCCAGCTGAAGATCCGCGGCTATGAGCTGCGTGGTGACAGAGTTGGTCATTGGCAGACCTTTTATGAAGATGGCACGCTGCGTTATGACGAGCACCATCCTGCCGGAATAAGAAAGCGATTTTATGAAAATGGTCAGCTCGCACAAGAGGGCTATTTTGACGAAGGTCTCGAGCAGGGCGAGTTTAAAGATTACCATAAGAACGGTAACCTAAGAGCTGTGCGCAACTTCAAAGATGGTCAGATAGTCGGCTTAGGTGAGGCGTATTCTGAAGATGGCACGCTAGAGCAACAGGCCAATTTCGATGCTAAAGGTAATGGCACACTACAAGAGTTTTGGCCTAATGGGCAGTTGAAGTGGCACAGTGCGGTTATTGCCGGAGAGCGCAGTGGTGAGCAGAAGTATTATGACCGACAAGGTCAGCTGGTGGTTGAAAAGGCGCTCGTTGCCGCCAAGGTGTTCCAACAAAGTATTCGTGATGGCGATATTGATGCCTTTATGGGCTTTATTTTGGATGAAGAGATTTTTTATGAAGGGGCCCGAGTAGGTTATAAACGCATCATTTGGCAGTTCACCGAAAAAATGAAGTCTGGGGCGTTTAGTCAAGACCGAGCGACCTTTACAGAGCAGACTCAGATGTTTATGGATGGTGATGAGTATTACGCTTATTTGCCGGTGCAGATAGAGACCCCAACCGCTGAAGGCGTGATGGTTCGAGAGTCAGCCTTAGTGGGCTACTCTACTGATATCGGCAAAAGCTGGAAGTTTGTCGATGCCGCTGATGGTTACGATGTGGTTGATGCCGTGCTGTTTAGTTTGCCAAGAGAATTGAGTATTCCGCTATTCCCAGAGCCTAAATTGCTTGATGTGAAGAGAAATCAAAATAGCGTCAATTAGGGCAATAAATAGCAGACAAAAAAAGAGTAAGCGAAAGCTTACTCTTTTTTTGGGGCACAAATTGCTAGCATCTGTCGCTAGGTGCTTTTGCCGCTAATTATTGCCGGAGCTAATTATTGTTGTAGCTGAGCCTTGGCCGCTTCAACTTTCGAGAAATCTAAGCCTAGCTCTTCAACGGCTTCTTTAATCAAAGCTGGGTTTTGCATAACAAGACCCATAAGCTGTTGTAGCTTCTCTGGAGGAATGCCTAATTGGCCGATAACAGCCATCGCCATCATTGGGTTCTCTGTTAAAGTTTGGAACAGCTCTTTAGCTTGCTCGTCACTGACATTGTGCTCTTTTAAGATCGCAAGAATCGGGTTCATTGCATTACCTTTGCTTGATGTGGAAAGTGAATTGGCGCTGATTCTAGCACTTTTCTGCACCTAACCTTCAATTAGATTGTGTGATGATCTTGCCGACTCAGTTAGGGTTAGGTTCTTTTGAGCGATAAATCTATATCAGTTTCAGAGACAGTTTCAGAGCGGAGCCATTGGTAAGTGTTATTACGAGACATTGAAGACAAGCGATAGCCGTATCGCTACATTGGTTGTGCTGTAGCAATATGGCCTCTTTAATAGTCTTCACCGAGTATTAGACTGCTTAACCAGCCTCATTTACTCCTCACTTTCCGCTTTTTCATGCTTACGGGCTAGTGGAACTCAAGCTAATCTTCAGGGCTTTCATGGTACTCATGTTGATCTTTGCTTGGCTTGGGGGCATGAGGTTCATTAGGGTTTTTCCCCAATTTCTTCTTATGCTCAAACTCTGCAGAGTGTTGTTTGCCATGGTCTGGCTGTCTTCGGGTACTGTCGTGTGATTTGCTCATATTTACATTCTCAACTAGTTCGACTGAGCGTGATATTTACGCCTATGATACATAGTGAAGTATGGCATGGAATCGGGCGTTCAGATGGGCAACTGCCATCGATATAAGAAAGTGATCTATTCAGTTCTGCTTTTACTGCCATTAGCCTCACCACTGCAAACGTTAAAATCATCGGCTATTTTTATGTTGATTTTGGATAAGCTATAACCAGTTAACCCTTTATTTGTTGACCTATTTTGCAAATTGAATATTTGTTTATATTGCAGAGTATCAACTTTGGCTAAGCTCCGCGGCATTTGGCGGTATAACCGCATTATTGCTAGGAAATAGCTTACATGGAAAAGTCACAAGCAGGCCTGAGTCATTACTTGTCTGGGCTGTTTTTAAAAGATAGACAGGTTAGCAAGCGGGTATTCAACTTAGTGATTGGCTTAGTGTTAATCTGGGGATTTACTACTAACTACCTGACAGTTGTTTACTTTCCGACAGAGTGGATTAATAGTATTAATCCTTGGTTTATTTTGATCGGTTTTTTGGTATTTTCTACTCTAGGCTTTCTGATCATGTTTCGTTATGAAGCGCCATTATATAGCTTTTTAGGCTATAACATACTCACGTTAAGCGTCGGTTTATTGCTTAACTTGTGTTTACAACAATTCTCCTACAGTGAGATTGTAACAGCGATTCAATACACCGCGACGATTACCTTGTTAATGATTATTACTGCGACGCTGATGCCGAATCTATTTATTCATTTTGGTAAGGTGCTGGCAGTGATCACGGGTTGGATTTTGGTGATTGAGCTGAGTTGGTTATTCATATTTGGCCATAGCCATGAGGCTATTCACTGGATTGTAGCAGCTTGCATGTGTGGCTATATTGGTTATTTCTGGGCTAGTGCTAGTAAATTCGGTGATACATTAGATCAAGCGATTGATTTTGGTGGCATGCTTTATATGGAGATCATTAACCTGTTCTTACGTATATTAGAGCTGATATCAAAGAAATAAGTTAAGGCTTATACCAGTCAGTATAAATATTTAGTCACTCTGCGAGAGTTTAGCGGCTCTGAGGCAAGGCAACTAGTGAAGAGCATAGTTGAACTAGGTTCAAGGTCCCTCTTTATTTATTAAGAGTCACAGCATCAGAATCGCTAAAACTCGCCATTCTGGAGCATTTTTGGCTGCCTACTTCTGCGTTGATTAGCTTTATAAGGGAATAACCATTATTGCAGCTACTCGCCTTGAATTAGTTTGCCAAAAACTGCTCTGAGTCGATCAAATTCTTGTACTGATTGGTATTATAGCGCTAAAAAAGCACAGCTTAAGCTGTGCTTTTTTGTCAATCACTATAGTGGATTAAGGTAAGCTTTCACTGCGGTCAATCGTACCGTTGCCCCGCCAATGATGTCGAGAAAGCCTAGCAGTGACGATGGCTTGTCGGCGCTTATCCAGGCTGAGCCCGTCGCGCCAATAGGCAGCATCGCCATAGTGGCGTCATCGACCTCAAGCACTACGGTTCGCCCCACAGGCATGGAGCCTAAGTTGATGTGGCGTGACACCATCTGCTCACGGGGTAAGATATCGCCCTGTGCTTCACCTGTAGCTTCTACTTTACTGTGTACCCTAGCTCTAAATATTTGACCTGGGTAGGCGTCAATATAGAACTCGGCAAACTGCCCCGGCTGAATATAGGCGAAGGATTGGTCGGGAATGCGCATCTCGACAAACTTACGCCCAGTATCCCAAAGGTGCATGGCACCGACTCGTGAGCCATCGGCGATATAGACATGGGTGACCATGCCATCAAACGGCGCACGAATTTCGAGCCTTTTAAGCTCAAACTCTTGCTTTCTTAGCTGGGCGTATTGCACCTCTAGCTGTGCGTGTTGCACCTTAAGCTCGGCTTTAATTATCTCCACGTTATCTTCGGCGTTTTCTAAGTCACGATCACTAACATGCTCGCCAAGATTGGCTTTACGTTGATGAGTACGCTGCGCTTGGGCCAGTTTGACCTCGGTAGCTTCGATGCTGCGTTTAACTTCGTTAATACGTGCGTTGACCTCATCGATGGCGCTACTGACCTTGTCATCCACTAAGGTGTAGAGCAGGTCGCCTTTGTTTACGTGTTGGTTGTGATCGATTGAGATGGTATCGATCTGTTGGCCAATCGCCGGTGACAAAATGGCGTGTGGCGCGCGCACTGTGGTGGAGTTGGTCAGATCCGCTGGTGAGTAGAAACGATGAGCTAAGAATAGGGTCATCGCAATTAAGCAGCCAACAAATACGCTGATAAAGTAGTTTCTAGGTCTGGATTTAACGACTTTAAACTTGAATAGTAACCAGACGATAAAGATATAGGGCAGCATTATCTCTTTCATGCGCGCGTCCCCCTAATCCACTCTTGTACCCTGTCCCAATCGGTCACGATGGCGATAACGGCCAATACCCAAAGCGGTTTCCAAAACAGGCCTAGCATACAGAGCCAGAAAACCAGTTTGGCCTGCCGCATGCCGCGTTCTTTGGCTAAGTATTTTGGTAATGAGTGTAGGTGCCAAAGTTTTAGTGCTACCCAGCTGACTATCCCTAAGGTGATCAGGGTGACGACCCACATAAAGGCAACAGATTCGAGCAGCAGCATTACGCTAGGGAGGTTTTCGTAAGTTAAATTGGTGTCATGGATCTTCATTCAACTCTCTTAGATAACTAATCATTAGGTTAAAAACATGAAATAAACTGACCGCAAATATTAGCTTTTCTTAGCTGAACCCCAGTTGAACTCTATGGGCGGTTCTTGAGATTTGTGCCAATAAATAGTGATTGCGCTAACTCATATCAATAATCTGACATTTTTAGGTTTGGGTTATATTTTTGGCGTTAATTTTGTCAAACTATTTTTAATGGTTACTTTTATTGTATAACTCTGGCATTAGTTGCTTTTAATGTTGGTTATTGTATGTTTTGTTTTATTTTTATCTCTCTTTAATCAGTATCTTAGTTGTCAATATTTTGTCTTTTGTGGTTTTAAGGTGTTTATTGCTGTTAGCTTGGTTTTTGTCGATATATTTAGATTTACAAAATTAGGGTTACAGATAATAATCCGCAAAATAAGATGAGTGCTATTTATGCACTTGATGAAAAAGGCAAAACCTGTGAAAGCAGGTGACGCAAAGCATCCAGCCTAACGGAGCAATTCCTACGGCAGTGGCGCTACCGCAAGTGACACGGGCAGCAGATATTAGCTGCCTGTTTGTTGCTTTTCGATATTGAATGAAAAGGGATGAATTAATGAAATCACTCAAACTTAATCTACTTGGCGCAAGCATCGCCTTGGCAATGGGCGCGGTTTCGGCACCAGCTATGGCCAATGGTGTTGATATGGTTAACCCACAAGCTGGGGTTGTTGTCGGTTACTGGCATAACTGGTGTGGCGGCGCGGGCTATAAAGGTGGTGTCGCCCCTTGTGTGACCTTAACTGAGGTCGATCCGCAATATAACGTGGTGGATGTGTCGTTTATGAAGGTCTACGGCGCAGTCGGCACCATTCCTACCTTTAAACTCGATCCTGAAATTGGTTTAACCGAAGCTGAGTTTATTGAGCAGATCGGCGAGCTCAACCGCCAAGGCCGTTCGGTATTGATCGCCTTAGGCGGCGCCGATGCACACATTGAGCTACGCAGTGGCCAAGAGCAAGCTTTAGCCGATGAGATTATTCGTCTTGTCGAGGTCTATGGCTTTGATGGTCTAGATATCGATTTAGAGCAAGCGGCGGTGACAGCTGCAGACAACCAAGCCGTTATCCCTGCGGCGCTGCGTATCGTTAAAGATTACTACCGTGAGCAGGGCAAAAACTTCTTGATCACCATGGCGCCAGAATTTCCGTACCTGACAACAGGCGGTAAGTATGTGCCTTATATCACTGCGCTAGAGGGCTATTACGACTGGATTAACCCCCAATTTTATAATCAAGGCGGCGATGGTATCTATATCGAGGGGCTAGGTTGGATTGCGCAAAACAACGATAACCTTAAGCAGGAATTTATCTATCATATTGCCGACGCCTTATCTAACGGCACCAATGGCTTTACTAAGATCCCTCACGATAAGTTAGTATTTGGTATTCCAACTAATATCGACGCCGCTGCAACGGGTTATATCAATGAGCCGCAAAAGTTATATGCGGCATTTGAGCAATTGAAAGCGCAGGGTCAGCCGCTACGTGGTGTGATGACTTGGTCGGTTAACTGGGACATGGGGCAAAGCTCTGCAGGTCAGGCGTACAACGAATCATTTATTAAGGCTTATGGTCCATTCATTCATGGTCAAGATATTCTGCCGCCAGAGCCAGATAACGGTAAGCCTATTTTCTCAGGGCTTAGCAACACTCGCGTTAAGCTAGGTGCGCAGTTTGATGCATTAGTTGGTGTGAGCGCTAAGGATATGGAAGACGGAGATCTCACTGCGGATATCCAAGTCGAAGGCTCGGTCGATACTCTGACCTTAGGTTTGTATGCACTGACTTATCGTGTAAGCGATAGCGATGACAACCTAACTGAGCAGGTGCGCACGGTAGAGGTATACAACACTAAGCCTGAGCTTAAGGGGGTCGCCAACGCTAGCGTATTACTGGATAGTGCATTCGATGCATTGGCAGGCGTGAGTGCTATCGATGCCGAAGATGGCGACCTAACGGCGCAAATTAGTGTCGAAGGTGATGTGGATACAGCTAGTATTGGTCAGTACCTACTAACCTATCGTGTCAGTGATAGTGCGGGTCAACAGGTTGAAGTGGCACGAACCATCACAGTAAAAGAACAGGGCGCGGTATGTGATAACGCTTGGGATGCGACTAAGGTTTATCTTGGCAGTGAAACCGTCAGTCACGCTAGTAAGAGCTGGTTAGCAGGCTGGTGGACTCAAGGTGATGAGCCGGGCACCACAGGCGAGTGGGGCGTCTGGAAAGCCCAAGGTGATAGCGATTGTGATGGCGGCTTGCCTCCAGTGGTTAAACCAACTCTTGATGTAAGCGGTATTGCGCCGCGCTATGTGCTTGAGCAAGGCAGTGTGACTATTGAGTTTAGCGCTAGTGTTAACCAAACTATGGTCGTTAATGCCAGTTTAGTACAAGGCAGTACTGTGTTTGCAAGCAGTGAAGTTAAGGTATCGAGCTCTGCTGCTGTCACCTTGTCAGCAACGGATTTAGTGGCAGGTAGCTATGAAGTCGTGGTGAGTGCACCAGAGCAGGAACTGATTCGTCGTACTAGCGTTAGCTTGGTTGAAGAAGATGGCGAGGGCGGCGACTATCCAGCTTACGCGGCAGGTACCCAATACCAAGCCGGTGACGTAGTGACTAACGCTGGTGGCGTGTATGAGTGTCTACCTTGGCCAAACAGTGGTTGGTGTAGCGGCGCTGCGAGTCACTATGCACCAGGTACAGGCAGTGCTTGGCAAGATGCTTGGTTCGCACGTTAATCGTTAATAGTGAATGCTATGCTTGCATAGCATGAATACGCTAAAGCCTCGTCGATGTGACGGGGCTTTTTTACACAATAAAGATACGACTAATTTATTCTTTATTTATATAGACTTAGGTGTATTAAAAAGTGTGATCTTGGCAGCAAATCATGACAGATAGACTAGCGATAGTGAGTAGTTAATAAGAATATCTAGCGTATATATTAATTCAATAATAATAACTAACTATGCAAAAATCTTCTTTTAAGCTAAATCGTCGTCAATTCCTATATGCAGGTGCTGCCGCATCAAGTTTAGCCACCTTAGGTTGTAGCTCAACCTCAATCTCTACAGTAGCAAGTTCGATAGCATCGACCCCGATGAGCACGGATGAGCCGATCCCGCTTAACTTTAATGAAAACCCACTAGGCTTGGCACCTAAAGCCCAGCAAGCCGTTACCGATGCATTGCCCAATGCTTGGCGCTACCCCGATGCGGCCCGTAGTGAGCTGATGGCAACGATTGCCACAAACTTATCTCTGACTGAGTCGCAACTGATCTATGGCAATGGCTCCTCGGAAGTGCTTAAGATGGCGCTTGATGCCCTCGCGCAAAGCAATAGCCAGTTGGTGATGCCAGACCCAAGTTACGGGGTGATAATCGATTATGCCATGGCGCGTGGGATCCCAGTGGTCAAGGTGAAACTCGATAGTGACTGGCAAACCGATCTCGCTCAGATGCAAGCAAAAGTGGCTCAGCATAATGGTCCATCGATTGTGTATCTGTGTAACCCTAATAATCCTACGGGCTTAGTATTACCGCAGAGTGAGCTGAATCAGTGGTTAGATAAGGCATCGAGTCAGCTCAGTTTTATTATCGATGAAGCCTATGTGGAGTATGTCGCTCAAGCTGGGTTTGTGTCTGCGGTAGAACGGGTCAAGCAAGGTCAGTCACATATTGTGGTGTGTCGAACCTTCTCAAAGATCTACGCCCTTGCTGGGCTACGTGTCGGTTACGGCGTGGCGCATAGCGAGCTCATTAAAGCGATGCAGGCGCAGGCCAGTATCGATAATGCCAATCTAATCGGCTGTGTCGCGGCTAAGGCTAGCCTAGATAGTCCGCAGTGGTTAGGGTTGAGTTTGCAATCAAACACTCAAGCTAAAGCCTTGGTATATCAGCAGCTAAGCGAGCTTGGTCTAGGTTATCTACCGAGTGAGACCAATTTTATCTTCCACAAAGTGAATGGCGATAGCGAGCTGTATATGCAACGCATGGCAAAGGTAGGTATTTTGGTCGGCCGCCCATTTAACTATGGTGAAGGCTGGAATCGTCTCTCTATCGGCACACCCGCGCAGATGCAATACTTCTGTAAGACCTTGGCAAAGTTTCGCGAGTTGGGCTGGGTGTAATTAATGGCTGAGTGTCGATAGCTAATCTTAGCGAGTTAATCAGTATTGCGCTAAAGCAATACTGACCTCTGTTAACTGTTTTTGCTAACGACTCTTGTTAACTTAAGTATCATGGAAGCATAGGTTTGGCTTAATTCAAATCTGTGCCTAATATTGAATGAGTATCAGCAGCAGAGATTGCTATCTATGTCAGCCTCCTCAGCCTCCACAAACTCTGAACTTGAGTTACCTGTCACTAAAGGCATTGCCAATAACATCACCGAGCTTATCGGCAATACAGATCTACTGCGCATTAATAGTCTCAGTGAGTTGAGTGGCTGTGAGATTTTGCTTAAGTGCGAGCAGCAAAACCCCGGCGGCTCGATTAAAGATCGCGCCGCCTTGCAGATGGTTCAAGATGCAGTGGCTAGTGGAAAGCTAACACCCGGCATGACTATCGTTGAAGGCACGGCGGGGAACACGGGTATTGGCCTAGCGTTAGTGGCAAAAGCGTTAGGCTTTAAGATGCTGGTGGTGATGCCAAGAGGTCAGGCGCGCGAAAAAGAGCTGATGATCTCCCTGTACGATGCTGAGCTTAAGTTGGTGGATGCCTGTCCTTTTGCTAATCCTGATCATTTTTATCATACGGCTAGGCGTCTTGGTGAGGCTAATAGCGATTACTGGTGGGCGGATCAATTTGAAAACACCAGCAACAGCAAGGCTCACTTTACTCAGACAGGGCCGGAGATCTGGCGTCAAACTCATGGAAAGATCGATGCTCTGGTATCTGTTGCCGGCACTGGCGGCACCATCGCAGGGAACTCTCGTTATTTATCGACTAAAAATAGACAGCTACAAACATGGCTGGTGGATCCTGATGGTTCTGGGATCTATCGCTACCTGAAAACAGGGCAGTATGTCTCTAACGGCAGCTCTTTTACAGAAGGGATCGGCATCATGCGCAGCGTTGAAAATTTTCGCCAAGCAAAGGTTGATAAAGCCATTACCTTGCCAGATGTTGATTTGGTCGCCATTGCGCGACATGTTAGAGCACATGATGGCATAGTGCTCGGTAGTAGTGCGGCACTCAATGTGGCGGGGGCCCTTTATGCGGCGGCTAAGATGGGACCGGGTAACACCATAGTGACGTTTTATTGCGATCTGCCAGATCGCTCCGCCTCTAAGCTCTATAACGAACAGTTTTTACAAGAAAAGGGCATTCAGGGTCAAAGTGAATCCGCTCTGGCGATGTTCCGTCGCTATCAAAAACAGCCGTTATCGGCCATAGTGGAGGTCAGAGGCTAATCGAGGGCAGGTAATCGGTTTAGATTGGGAGCGGAGTTCTATTTTCAATGTGTCTTTATTGATTACTAACTAACGATATTAGATAGTTCACTAAAGTAGTTATTAGCGTTTTATCCCTAAAGTTTGCCTTGGCATGTTAGCGTGGCTTGCAAGGGGACAGATGGCAAGAGATAGATGAAAAGTGTCCCGAGTGTTGATTTTAGAGCCCCAAATATCCATAAAGCGGGTGTCGAAATATTAGATTTAGAGTTGTTCTATACCAAGCTATCTAAGTGTAACTTTTGTCCCTCAAAGCCCCATCGAATTAATTATTTCTGCTTTATTTATATTACTGAAGGGCACGGTGGACACTTTGTCGATTTTAAATATCATCCGTTTAAACCGGGTAGCTTTATTTTTGTCAATAAACACCAAGTACATGCCTTCGATCTGAAGAGTCGTCCTAAAGGTAAAATGATCAATATTACCGAGGACTTTTTAAATACCATTTTAGCTAATATTCGTATTCCCTTTTTCACACCAACTCATCTGGTTAGCTCTCAACAGCCATTGTTAACACTAAGTTCATTGCTGGTCGACACTTGCGATAATCTACTGCTGGAGATCAATAAGGCACAGGAGAGTAAACTGGAAATGCAGTTACTCGTACAACTGCTATTCTCATCATTGCTGGTAGCCTTGGCTGCGGAGAGAGAAACCGATGCTCAACATTTAAGTGAAACTCAAGCGTTTCGCTTTCAACAGTTCTTATTACTTATCGAAAGTCATGCGGCTCATACCCGTGATGCATCAGAATATGCCGAGATGCTGCATATCTCTTATAAATCGCTCAACCAAATGTGTAAGCAAGCCAGCGGGCAAACAGCTAAGCAATTAATTGATGCCCATGCCATTCTTGAGATAAAGCGCCGATTAATTATTAGTAGCGCTAAAATTCAAGAGATCGCTTATGAATTAGGTTTCGATGATGTGACTTATTTCGTGAAGTTTTTTAAGCGTCATACCCAACTGACACCTTCTCAATTTAAAGATAATGCTTCCACCTGCACCTCTTAATCACAGCTTTTCAATCATTTGACTCCATAGTGGGATTGAAGTGCTCAGCAATAAATAGCTGTTGAGTTCACATTGTTGTGACTAGGTACGAAAAACACCATTTTTGGGACGAAAAATCCATTACGCCTAGGTCGTGAATTGACTATTTTCTGTTTTGTAAAATAGAGATAAATGAAATCCACTTTTAAATAAGCTTTGTGCACAGCTTCGATTCGGTGTGATGGTCTTTTGCTGCTCGCATAAAGTGTAATTGATTGAATATTAGGTTTATTTTTATCTTTTTTTATAGAAGAGTCATTTCTGCTTCCGGAAGCTGTGATGACTTTTTAACAGTAAAAAAACATAACAACTTAAATAAAAGTGCAATGATAGTTTTGCAGGGAATATCATGATGAACAATTTAAACGCTTGCTATAAAAGAGTGTTACTCGCGAGTATGGCCACCTTATTGGTCGCCTGTGGCTCTGACAATGATGATGTTGTGACGCCCCCTCCCAGTGATAACACCCCTCCTATAGCTCAACCCACAACGGCAACTGCCATTGTGGGGACTTCAGTAATGGTTGATGCCATTGCCAACGATACCGATCCTGATGGCGATGCGCTAACGCTAACCGTGGTGGAGTTAACCGAAGGCTCTGGTACCAGGGTCATTAAAGACAACCAGTTGCTGTTTACTCCTGAACAGCCTGGTACTGTGGTGTTTAGCTACACGGTTGCCGACCCGCAAGGTGCGACAGATGATTCTACAGTGACAATTAAGGTGTCAGCAGCAACTGAAACGGGTCACTTTGTGGGTACCCAAACCTGTTTAACCTGCCACACCGATAAGGCGACTTTCTTAGAAACAGGTCATAACTTTAAATTAAGCAAAATTGAAAACGGTGAGGCGCCGCAGTTTCCGTTCTCTTCATTAGAAGGCTCGGTTGAGTTACTTTATGGCGCAGATAACAGTGCTGGTACGCCTAATAGCTGGGATGAAGTGAGTTATGTCATCGGTGGTTATTACCGTACAGCCATGTACCTTGATAGCAATGGCTATATTCTGTCGGGGACTGGGGTGCGTGCGATATTACCCGAAAATGGCGAAGACTTTACCATAGACCATATCTCTGGTTATGCGCCAGGTGGTGAGCCAGATTCACATTCATTTGATTGTGGTCACTGTCATACAACGGGCTGGAAAGATTACACCCCAGATTCGCCTTTGAACCCAAATCATCAAGATGGACTCGTTGGTATCGAGGGGACATTTGAGATGACGGGGATTCAGTGTGAAGCGTGCCATGGTGCAGGTGATAAGCATATTAAGTCGCAATCGGCTGATGATATTGACCGTGTTGCTAAGGGGCGTTACACCTCAGACTTACAGCAGGCTGATATGGCGTTTGGTAAAGCGATTACCTGTGCTGAGTGCCACAGTAAGAAAACCAACCGTAAGTTCCCAACCTTTATCAGTGAGCATAACCAAGACTTTGGTGGTGATAGCATAGGTGGCCGTACAATCCCTTATGATATTGGTGGACGAGTTGCCGGTGATGCGCTATTAGGAATGGATGCCAACACTGGGGAGATCACAGGTAAGAAACAGGATATGGCGTGCCATACTTGCCATAATCCTCATCAATCTAAGATCAACAGTGACCAGCCTGGGCATGAGAATGCCATGGTGAAGCAGTGCATCGATTGCCACTATGACAAGCCGTTCACACCTGAGCTTGAGGTGCACAGTTTTGTGGCCAAGTGTGAAAGCTGCCATATGCCGAAGGATAAACACTTCTTCAGAATTAACTTAGATTATCCTGCTGATAGTCCTGAAAACTTCTCGAAAGATGGAAAGTATGTTCAGCCTTGGAATACTTCTAAAGACAGTTGCTCAAGCTGTCATAAAGAAGATTACGATGCCCGCGCAGCCTTAATTGAGAAGATGCACCAGTAATAGAAAAGCGCATTTTAAAGCCTCAACTTATATAAAGTTGGGGCTTTTTTATGAGTTATTTTTGGGTATTAACGAGTAATGCTTATGTTTGAGGTGTTTGTCTTTTTGACTTTATGGTTGTCGTTTTGACATTGATTTCTGTTGTTGAAAAGACAGTCTTATTTCTGCTTTATATTTAAAATATCCAGTAAATCAATGAGGTAAAAAGTTGGCACATTCGCTGCTATTACAAGATCAGGTTTAGTGTAAGTGCACTAATTAAATTTTAGTAATAGGTGGCAATATGACAATCCATGTCAAAAACAATATTCATTGGGTAGGGCAACGCGACTGGGAAGTACAAGACTTCCATGGTACCGAGTACAAGATGACCAAAGGTACTAGCTACAACAGCTACCTTATTCGTGAACAGAAAACTGTCCTTATCGATACCGTGGATCATCGTTTCAGTCAGCAGTTTATTCAAAATTTAGAGATGGAGATTGATCTCCATCAGATTGATTACATCATCATAAACCATGCAGAGGAAGACCATTCCGGTGCGCTGGTTGCGCTAATGGCAAAGATCCCCAATACGCCAATTTATTGCACCGAAAATGCCGTTGATTCGATTGTAGGCCACCACCATCATCCGGAATGGAACTTCAATATTGTTAAAACGGGTGACACCTTGGATATCGGTAACGGCAAGCAGCTTATCTTTATCGAAGCGCCGATGTTGCACTGGCCTGACAGCATGATGACCTATCAAACTGGCGATGCTGTGCTGTACAGTAACGATGCATTTGGTCAGCATTATTGCGACGAGCGACTGTTTAACGATGAAGTCGATCAAACAGAGTTAATGGATCAATGCTTGCGCTATTACTCTAATATTTTAACCCCATTTAGCGCATTGGTGACCGCTAAGATCCATGAGGTATTAAGCTTTAATTTACCAGTAGATATGATTGCAACCTCTCATGGTATCGTGTGGCGTGACAACCCTGCTCAGATCATTCATCAGTACCTTGAATGGGCTGATAACTACCAAGAAGATCGTATCACGCTTTTCTATGATTCGATGTCGAACAATACTCGCATGATGGCCGATGCGATCGCCCAAGGGATCCATGACGTTGACCCCGCAGTGGCCGTTAAAGTCTTCAATGTGTCACGCCAAGATAAGAATGACATTCTTGCCAGTATCTTTAGATCGAAAGGGATCTTAGTCGGTTCATCGACCATGAACAATGTGATGATGCCAAAGGTGGCGGGCATGCTTGAAGAGATCACTGGTTTGCGTTTTAAAAATAAGAAGGCCGCCGCTTTTGGGAGCTTTGGCTGGAATGGTGGTGCGGTTGACCGTATTCATACGCGCCTTACCGATGCTGGTTTTGAAACGACCTATGGCATGAAAACCAAATGGCGTCCCGATGGTAAGGCGATGCGCGAATGTCGCGAATATGGCCAACATATTGCAAAGCAGTGGGCGTTGAGGGATCTATCTGAGCCATTAAAGCAGAAGATCGTTAACCCTGCTCCGACTGCCGAAGCAATCAGTACTCAAGAGGCTGATGACAAAGAGCCTGTACAGCAACAAGCAGCCGTTGAGTCATTCACTCCCGAAGCTGAAGTTGCGATAAGCCCCGAGCTCGATACGCAAAGCATGGTGTGCACCGTGTGTAACTGGGTGTATGACCCTGCTATTGGTGAGCCGAACCAAAATGTTGCCCCCGGTACAACTTGGTCAGATATTGCTGCAGATTTTCTTTGCCCTGAATGTGGTTTAGGCAAAGAGGTGTTTCAGCCTGTTAAGGGGGCTAAATGATGAGTGCTATGGCTCAGCAAACAAAAGCACCGATAATCATCATCGGCAGTGGCTTTGCTGCGTATCAGTTGATCAAAGCGATCAGGCGTAGCGATCCATTAATACCTATTCAGGTCTTTACTGCAGATAGTGGTGATGATTATAACAAGCCAGATCTTAGCCATGTGGTTTCTAAAAAGCAGCTTGCTAGCGATCTAATTAGGGCGACAGGTGCAGCAATGGCCACCGAGTTTGATTTTGAGCTCTGGGCTAATACGAGAGTTGATGCAATAGAGCCTGATCGCCATAGGATCTTGGTGGCAGATCAAGCTTACCCGTATTCCAAGTTGGTATTGGCAACGGGGGCTAAAGCCTTTATTCCGCCTATGTCAGGTAATGCCATCGACAGAGTTGTGACCCTTAACAGCCTGCAGGAATATCAAGCGATAGAGCAAGAACTGACATCGGCTAAGCGGATACTCGTTATTGGTGGCGGCCTGATTGGCACCGAGATCGCAATGGATCTCGCTAGCGCAGAAAAAAAGGTGATTAACGTCGATCCCTGTGATCGCCTTATGGCTAATTTATTGCCTGAGTATGTTGCCATGCAACTGGGCAGGAAGATGCAGAGCTTGGGAGTGGAGCTGGCGCTTAATGATAGTGTTGTTGCGCTTAATCACACTACCGATAGTGCTTGTGGGAGGTCTTCAATCCTTGCCAAGTTAGCTTCTAATCAGCAAGTGGAGGTTGATATGGTGATCTCGGCAGCGGGGCTCATCCCTAATATTGCTCTCGCGCAGCGCGCCAATATTGCCGTTGGCCGTGGAATAGTGGTGAACAGCTATCTGCAAACGTCGGCGACGGATGTCTTTGCTTTGGGGGATTGCGCGGAGATTGATGGCAAGGTGTTAGCCTACCTGCAACCGGCATTATTGAGTGCCAATGCACTGGCAAAAACCTTACTGGATCAAACCACTAAACTGATCCTTCCCGCAATGTTAGTGAAGGTTAAAACACCGCATTACCCTATTCAACTCGGGGGAAACACAGTTGTGGGCGTCCAACGCTGGCAGATGGAGATTGATGCTGAAGGTTGTAGTGTTAATGCGTTAAATGCTGAGGGGACGTTACAGGGCTTTGTCGTTGCCGAGCAACATATGAGTAAAGCATTCTCGCTATTGAAATCACTCTAGCTTTCAATGGGTTTAAACAATTTTGTATTGCAGATGTTGCTGTAAGAAAATCGCTTACAGCAACACATCCAGAGGAGTTAAAAATGAGCCATTTACGCATCCCTAAAAATTGGACAATCCAGCGTTCAACTGCTTTTTTTACTAAGGAAAATGTCCCTGAAGCCCTGCTGAGCCATCATAATACGGCCGAAGGAGTATTTGGTCAGTTATGTGTCATGGAGGGCGTGGTAACCTATTTAGGCTTTGCCGATAGCGAAGCCACTGAACCTGAGTTGAAGGTGGTGATTGAGGCGGGTCAGTTTGCCACTAGTCCCCCTCAGTATTGGCATCGTATTGAGCTAAGTGATGATGCCCAATTTAATATTAATTTCTGGTCAGAGTCAGATAAGTCAAATAAGCCTATGTTTCACACTAAGTAAGCTATGAATTAAATGAGTAAGATAAGAAGTCAGCTTTTGCTGACTTTTCTATTTTCAGCCCTGAAAATCTCTCCGCTTAAGCTGGATCAGCTCCCTTTTTTCTTAGGATTAACGGGGGCGACACTGGCGCTATTCAGGCCATTTATAGACGACACAAATTAGATCTGTTTGTGATGATTTGGTTATCAAGCTAGTTTGTATGCGATTGTTTTATTGTACCTATTCTGTTTTTTACTTGCTATTGATTGATATTTGCTCATGATTTTTAAAAGTGTAGCTTGTGTCGCGGATTTTACATCGACTAACGGTATACTCCACGCTCTAAAACTCTGCCTAAACGGCTATAAAGTCGTGAGATTTTTTTGATGAGGTTGTAAGTGAAATTAAGGTGCGCTGCTATTTTGAACAAAGGCCCGCTGCTGGTACTTTTCTTTTTTTGGGTGTTCGCATCTCAAGCAATGGCAAGGGATTTAGCCGAGATAAAAGCCGAAGGGGTATTACGCCACCTAGGTGTACCCTATGCAAACTTCGTTTCTCAGTACTCTGAAGGCAACAAGGTCACTCATAGTGGCCTCGATATTGAGCTGATGCAAGACTTCGCTCGTCACCTTGGGGTTGAATATCAGTTTGTTCCGGCCACCTGGAGAACGGTTTTTGGCATGCTGACAGGGCGTAACGGGCAGTTCATCAATAATAGCGTGGTCTATGGTGAGCCGGAGCCGATAATTGGCGATGTGATTGCCAATGGTTTTACCATCTTGGATTGGCGTGAGGAGATCGTGGCCTTCTCCGATGATTATTTTCCCTCTGCGGTTTGGTTGGTTGCGCGTACCGAGTCTGAGTTAAATCCAATTAAGCCCAGTGGCTCGGCATTGGATGATGTTTTTATGGTGAAGGAGATGCTGCGCCAGCGAGATATCATCGCCATGAAGCAGTCCTGCCTCGATCCCGATCTGTATGATCTGTACGATACTCAAGCCAATGTTATTTTACCAACCAAGCAATTACAGCTCAATGAGATGGTGCCATTTCTACTCAGTGTTGAGGCAGAGGCGACCCTGCTAGATGTTGCTGATTCACTGATAGCGATAGATAAGTGGCCAAATGAAATTAAGATTATTGGTCCTATCTCTGAAGAGCAGAGAATGGGGGTTGGCTTTCGCAAAGATTCGCCGCAGCTTCGACAGGCCTTTAATCAGTATCTAAAGCAGATCCGTGCAGACGGTAGCTATAACAAGTTAGTAAAGAAGCATTACCCAACAGTATTTCATTACTACCGAGACTATTTTGATAAAGCGGCATTAGATGCCAAAAAGTAACATGACACAGTTCAAATGGTTTAATAGTAAAACCGCTATCATCATTGCTGGCACTCTATTGAGTGCTTACTTAATCCTTATTTTGACCGTCACCAATTTAGGCCAGAGTCGGTTAAAGGAGTCACAGAATAGCGCGCTTAATCTAAGGGTCAGTAATTACACCGATAACTTAAGCTTTTTTATCGATGCCAGTGAAAAGAATATTGCCAACTTGAGCATGAAGCGGGACGTCAGCACCTACTTCTCTAACTTGGCTGCAGGGATGTCGTTGCAGTACGGCTTAGGTTCTAGCTTATTTAGCCTGACTCGAACCATAGATAACTTTAGTCAGTCGAATAAGATGGATGGTCAACTTGTTTACTCTAGGGTGATGATCGTCGGTGTAGGCCAAAGTGTTATTGTCGATACTCAGCCTGAGAGTCACTTTGATATCAGCCAGTTGCCTTTTAAAGAGATGGAAAGTCTTAGCCATAAGATTCATCTTGTTAGAGGTGAGGACGGGCCTATTATTCAGTTACTGCAGACGATTTATCATCAGAACAAGCCTGTGGCAATCTTAGTGGCTAGCTTAAATACTGATCTGCTGATCCGTATGTTGTCGACGCAAGAGCACCTAGATAGTGGTAGCTGCTTAAACTTAGTGACGCCTGCTGGCGACATTGTTGTTTGGAACTCTCTCAATGGCTGTGTATCTGACACAGAGCTTGGCACTACGAGTTACTATAGCGACACCTCAAGGATCATCTACTTTGAGAAGAAGGTCATTGCGACACCTTTTGTATTAGAGAGTTGGTTTGAGCCTGTCAGTGAGCAAGATATTTTTACTTCGGCTTGGTTTATCGCCGCAATCTCCTTATTAGCGCTGCCGGTATTTATGGGGTTGATCTACCTGATGCGGATCAATAACGCCAACTTAGTGCTGCAGACCCAGGTGGAGTTATCTTCTGAACAGCAACAAAAACTGGCGATGCAAAATACTCAATTACATGAAGAGATCACTAAGCGTAAGGCATCGGAGAGTATGCTGGCCTATCAAGCGACCCATGATGAATTGACCAATTTAGCCAATCGTACTCATGGTATGGCTCGTCTGCAGGAGGCGATTCGTAGCGCAGCTGTGGCACAGACACAAATTCTGTTGCTGTTTATCGACCTAGATAACTTTAAGCAAGTTAATGACACCGAAGGCCATCACGCAGGGGATCTGTTATTGAAGCAAACTAGTGAGCGTTTGCTTAAATCTGTGCGTAGCACTGATATCGTGGCACGTTTAGGTGGCGATGAGTTTTTAGTGATAGTGCCAGATATTCAGCACCAAGATTCTGCCAAAGTGGTGGCTAGTAGTATTTTATCTGTGTTTGAAAAACCGTTTCATATCGAGCAGCAAGAATTTTTTGTCTCGACCAGTATTGGTATGTCTATCTACCCTAAAGATGGCGACAATGCCGCAACGCTGCTAAAGCGTGCCGATACAGCGCTATATAGCGTCAAGGACATGGGCCGAAATGGGTTTAGTTTCTATGATGAAAGTATGAACCTTGATGTACAGCGAAACTTTGCTCTGAATGTGCGTTTGCATCAGGCAATTCAACAAGGCGATATAGAGATCTATTATCAACCGATACTGGACTTGAGCAGTCGTAAAATTGTCGCTGCCGAAGCCTTGATGCGCTGGACCGATAGTGAGCTTGGTTTTGTTTCACCAGAGGATTTTATTCCGCTAGCAGAGAAAAACGGTCTTATCCATCGACTCGGTGACATAGTATTGCTTGAGGCGTGTACTCAGGCTGCGGCGTGGCAGGCAATTAGCCCGGTTAAGATTGCGATTAACTTCTCTAGTGTTCAATTTAGATATTGCGAGCAGCTGCAGTCGCGTATCGTCGATGTGTTACTGCAGACGGGTCTACCCGCGAGCCAGCTGGATATGGAGGTGACAGAGAGCTTGCTTATAGACCAAGGTCACGCCTTGATGAAGATGCTCTCTTATCTTAAGCAGCTTGGTGTTGGTTTATCTATCGATGATTTCGGTACGGGCTATTCTGCGCTCAGTTATCTGCAGAGGTTTTCATTTACTAAGTTAAAAATTGATCGTGCATTTATTAATAATATGACCACCTGCTCGTCGGATGCATCCTTGGTATCGGCGATATTGGCGATGGCTAAGTCGTTAAAACTTAAAGTGGTTGCCGAGGGAATCGAGAATGAGCAACAAGCGCTTTTTTTACAGCAGCGTAGTTGTGAGTATGGTCAAGGTTACCTCTTTAGTCGCCCAGTCCCAGCGGCTGAGTTTACTCGGTTGCTATTGCGTGAGCAGCACAGTATTGGCTTGGTTGAAAAAGTAGAACAGGCCAGCTAACTCATAGCGCGATAGCTATCATATCTATCTTCGTTGGTTCGATTTAACGAAAAAAACGGCCCGGTTTGTTATTTATAATAATAACAAACGGGCCGTTCTCAGTTATGGGTTATCTCATTTCGCGATATAGCTGTTTCATCGCCTTAACCAAGCCTTTAACGTCATCGTTATCGTGGAAAAGGTGAGTAGAAATACGCAGAGTATAGGTCTTAACTGTGTCATATGGATCTAAATAGAAAGAGGTGGTTCTAACGATATAGCCATACTCTTCGTGTAAACGGTCACGGAACTCGGTGAGTAGTTCGCCATCATTTAGATCATCGAATGGGTTGAAGGAAGTAAGGCCACTCGATAGCTCACGCACATTTGGAGCGAAGATCATCGCATCTGGGAACTTCTTAGCAAGTTGCTTTTTGCATAACGCGCTTAAGTCTAGAATGCGCTCCTCAATTGTATCACGTCCAATCTGATCCCACAGTGCACAACAGTCGGCTAATGCACGCTTAGCAGGATAGTTATCTTGACCAATCGATTGTAATCTAGCTTGCACTGCAGTGGCTGTTGATGAGCTATTAATAAACCACAGTGGTGTTTCGCGATCGCTCCAGAATTCGAATAGACGCTTAGCGTTGTCACGCACATAAAGGAAGCCTGTCGCACCTGGGCCGCACTGCCACTTATGGCCTGCTCCTGAGTAGAAATCACAGTCGATATCATGGAAATCAAGGTTGAACATACCTGGTGTATGCGCGCCATCGACTAAGGTGACGATACCGTTTGGAATTGCGACCTCTTGGCAGATGCGCTTAGCAGGCAAAGTGGTACCTGTGGTGAAAGTCACGTGAGAGAACACCATCAAACGTACGCGGTTGCCATATAGGTTTACTGCATCGTTAAAGACTTGCACGAAGTCATCAGCACTTACTTCATTGTTTGGCGTGTATACGGGGAGTGCTAATTCAATCACTTCAGCACCATAGCGCTGTGCGACATGCTTTAGTGGTGTTGTAACACCTGGGTGCTCATGGTTAGTGGTTAAAATAATATCGCCATATTCAAATTGCAGACCGTTGATAATGGTACATAAACCATCGGTAGTATTACGGCATAGCACGAGTTCATGCTCATCGGCACCAAAGCTTGGTGCGATCTGCTTAGCATAATCTAAGGTTGGAACATTGCTATTCCAAGGGTTGATCGAGATCTGTTCGTTGGTGCGGTTATAGTCTTTTAGTACGCGCTTTGGCATGGTGCCTGAGGTACCGATGTTCATGTAGGTGGTGCGTTTATTTAGAATAAATTCATTGCGGACTTTATTCCAAAACCCATGCTCAGACCCATGACCATGGAAAGGTTCAATATGATTGTCACTGCTCGCGTGTGCTGTGGCTGGGAGTAAGCTTGTTCCGACTGCTGCAAGGGCAACGCCTGTTGTCGTTTTTAAAAAAACTCGACGTCCTGCGTTGGTTAAGCTTGCTTCAGAGTTTTTGGTCATGGGGTTTTCCTTGTTGTCTTTTGTAATAAAAATAACTAGTTATGTATGTTGTTTGTTTTTATTGGTTGTTTATGGTTAAAGCCTATTCTTTGTGGGCGAATTTTATAGATTTAGCTTGGCTAAAGATGTGATTTTGCCCACGTTTAAAGTTAGCATTTGGTGATTAAAATCCTTATTTATCAAGGCTTGAGACATTATTTTGACGCTTTGTGTTGTATTTTTGTTGTTTTGGTTTTTAATTGGGCAAAAGTTGGTGTTTTATGTTTCATCACCCTAAATGGAAGCTAAAAATATATTTTTGCGCACAACTCATTTTTGCTCTCAACTAAGAGTAAAATGTTCGGTAAGCGTATAAGCACATGAATGAGAGTGTGAGACCATGATTATTTTTACCACCAACTTAGGTGATATCGAGATAGAGCTGGATCTGGAAAAGGCGCCTGTTAGCGCCAAGAACTTTATCAAGTACTGCCAAGAAGGCTTTTATGAAGGCACGATTTTTCACCGAGTGATAAAGGGTTTTATGATCCAAGGTGGTGGTTTTACTGCTGAAATGGAAGAAAAGCCGACTCGAGCGGCGATTGTCAATGAGGCGAATCGTGGCCTTAAGAATGTTCGTGGTAGTATTGCCATGGCACGCACCGATGCGCCTCATTCGGCAACAGGGCAGTTTTTTATTAACTTAGCCGATAATAGCTTCTTAGATCATACCGCGACGACTAATGCGGGCTGGGGCTATGCGGTATTTGGTCAAGTCACTAAAGGGATGGACGTAGTGACGAAAATTGGCCGCGCAAAAACAACTTCAAAAGGCGACCATGATGATGTGCCACGTGAGGCGATTATCATTGAGAAAGTGACGATTAAGCAGTAACAAAGATTGCCTTTTCCCTATAAAAAGCGCCTTCAGGCGCTTTTTTGTTGTCCGTTAATTTAGCGATTAATCGCTGTCTGGATCTTATAGATCCGGTAACTTATCGCCAGTGCAATACAGATAGCTGCAGGAGCCAACAGGGCAAAAAATTGCAGTTTGGCAAAAAGGTAAGCGCCCAAGGTGCCACCAGAGATAAAGCCTGCGATGATCAGTATAAACAGTATCGCTTTACGTTTATCAAACTTCTCACCTTTAAACACGCTACCTAGCATGATGCCGAGGTCGGTGAAAATTCCCGTGACATGGGTGGTACGTACAATTGCACCGCTATAGGTGGTTGCTAGTGCGTTTTGTAAGCCGCAAGCCGCCGATGCCATGTAGTGACCGTAATAGGTGCCCTCTTGCAGCAGATAGATGGCAAACAGTAGAAAGCCCGCCTCGATTAGTAACAAGGTGTCGTAATGACGGCCAAGTTTGACACTGCTGCCGGAGAGAAACGCACCCGAAAGTGCCGCGCCTAGCATAAAGCTGACTAAGATCCCCAATAAGTGAAATAGCACTGTGGGTGACGAGCTTAACAGCTTAGTGCCGACCAAGGTTGCCGTGCCTGAGAGGTGAGAGACTGATTGGTGCTCGAAACCCAGTAAGCCGATAGCATTCACGCTACCCGCGGTAAAGGCTAGAATAAAAGCACCATACTCAACCCATTTAGGAAGTCTAGAAATCACGGTATTGCCTTAGTTGCCCCCAATAGACTGCGCTACTTGAGAGCAGTAAAGTAGGTGGACTATTGAGTCTTGAAATTAGGGAAATGTGGACGTTAAATCCGCAAGACGTACGCTTTTGGACTAAGGTTCATATTTTGCCAATTATCAACATACTAAACTGCAGTATAGATCGCAAAAGTACCGTGAACGCTAGCCAAATTCTGGTTGATCGTATTAGAAATAATGTGAGATCTACAGTACAAACAGATGGAGCCAAAGGCTGGTGTAGTGAGCGGTTAGCAACGCTGCTGTTGAGTCTAAAGCGCCAAGCATCACTAACAACATTAGTGATGCTTGATCTTTGTTAGCTTAACGTTTTTTAAGGCTTACAAGCACGCAGGTAAGTGCGCAGCAAAGCAGGACTTGCGCTAAATTGTGATTAAATGCCGCTAGAGACAAGCCTCCACCTAGTATCAGGTAATAGGTCAAACCAAATAATGCACCAGCAGTGCCGGCCGCATCTTTATAATTGACCAATGCCTGACTTAGAATATTGGGGATTGCGATACCAAAGCCGATGACGGCAAGCATCATTGGCAGCAAAAATAACAGGTTAGATTGGGTCAGATATACGCCGATAGCGCCAACCAGAGCGGTAATACAAGCCAAAGAGATCAGTGTCTCACCTTGCCAACCCTTGCTGATTAAATGCTTATTTGTCGCGCTACCTATTAGCACTCCAATGGCGAGTACAATGCCGCTTGCTCCAAACTGTTTCTGGTTTAGTCCAAGCTGGGTAAACATAAAAGGTGCCAGCGAGTAATAGCTAAAAAGTATCAGGTTAAAGCTGGCAACTAAGATGGTGTTACGCCATATCATGATGTCTTTGCCCATTTTTACTGCGAGTACTCTCAAGGGGCTGGACTTTACTGTTTGACTTTGTGTTTCCGGTAATCGCCAAACACATAGCAACAGCAGGGTAATCGCCAGTAATCCCAGGGCTAAAAACACGCCGCTATGACCTGAAATACTGGCAAGCAAGCCACCTAAGATAAGACCTAGCGCCGGGCTAATCCCAATTCCCATCCCCATAATTGAAAAAACCTTGCCAAGCTCAGGCCCTTCAAAGCAATCGCGTAGCATGGTTTGGGTCACAATTGAGCCTACGGCAGCGCCAAATGCGCTTAAGCTTCGCGCCAGTAGTAGATATTCAAATTCTGGACTGTTGATAGCGATAAAAGAGCCCAACGCGTAGCTCGCCAACCCTAGTAGCATACTGGGTTTTCGGCCAATAATATCGGCTAAACGTCCCCAAACTATGACCCCTAGAGCAAATGCAATAAAGTAGATCGATAGCGTTTGTGAGGCCGCCTGCTGACTGACATTAAAGGCTGTCGCAATGTCGGGTAATACTGGGCTGTAGATGGTTTCGACGATTTGCGGAAACATCATCAAGCTGGTGATTAACCAGATCTCGGGTCTTGTTTTCATAGTCATTCCGTAATGTTTAATGTTGTAGCTAGATTGCGGGAAGGAGTATAGCGATTCGTTAATAGGTCGATTACAATAATAAAGACTAAAAACAGCTGAAATCGGACAAGGTGAGCTATGGCCATTATCGATCATAACCAGGGTTTTAATGCTGATGAGATCACTGCCACTGTCGTCGGGATCGCTGCCGATGTGGGGCAGCATGATTCGGGGATGCACCAGCATAAAAAAGCACAGCTTTTGTATGCGCCGCGGGGATGTATGTCGATAACTTTATGCCTATCGGAGGGGGACAAACGTCAATGTGTATTGCCGCCCACAAAGGCTGCGTGGATCCCTGCAGGAGTAGAGCACTGCGCCAAGATGCGAAATGTGGTGGCTTACCGTTCAATCTATTTTGATATTGAGGCTTTTCCCGCGCTGCCTCACTCAGTTAAGTTGCTTGGGGTTAACCCGTTACTTGGTGCATTGATTGAGCGAATGGCAATGTGGCCATGGGATATGCCGAGTCAGCAGCAGGCGGCGCTTATAGCCCTATTTTCCGAGGAACTTAATTCGGCGGAAGAGCTCAAGCTATCGCTTCCTATACCTACTGATAAACGCTTACAAGCTTGGCTTAAGCTGCTGCAGACTGGGCAGCGTCAAGCCGAGCAGCTTAAGCTGATGGCGGCTGAGATTGGCGCCAGTGAGAAGACGATATCGCGGATTTTTACTAAAGAAACGGGGATGAGCTATCAAGCTTGGCGGCAGCAGTGGCGATTGCAGGCCGCGATAGAGCGTTTAGCCGAGGGGAACAGCGTATCTAGGGTGGCATTTTCACTGGGCTTTGCGAGCGACAGTGCCTTTATTAGCTTTTTTAAGCAGCACCTAGGGAATACGCCAAGTCAGTACTTTAGGGCGGGTCCTCAAGCACTCTAAGGCACTTTGCTGGGCTAAACTACGCCAGCGCGACTTAAGCGTGCCACCTTAACGCCTTTTAGTGCGGCGATTCGATTCACAATGGCGTTAAGCTCCGCCGCTTGCCCCTTAATGATAATTGTCTCTAGGCAGTTGTGATGATCCACGTGCACATGGGTGCTGCACAGTACATGTACTAGATGATTATGTTGGATCTCAATAAGCTTCTCAGTCAGGCCACGTTGGTGGTGATCGAAAATCAGTGTCAGTACTCCAACGACATCCTCCTTACTCTCGTTCCATTGCTTATCGACGAGACGATCGCGAAACAGGTCACGAATGTATTCGGAACGGGACTGGTAGCCTCGCTGTAATAGGTCTTGCTCTATCTCATCAAACTGAGACTGTGGCATCGAAACAGTGAAGCGAATGGTGTCGTTAGACATGGGTAAATTCCTAAAAACTTAATTACTTTGAGTATCTTATAGATGTAAGCAAGATGCACCCTTATAAAAGTGATCTAGGTCAATGATGCTGTATTTAGTCCTTGGAATAAGCTGTTTTACTAAACAATTGGGTGTAGTGTTACGATTCGAAAAATAGTATTACTCAATGGGTTGTGGGTGTTTTTTGTGAAGTCGTTAATTCTATTAGTTCTCTCTCTTTTACCCTTTGCTAGTCTCGCAGACACCGACAGGGTGTTAACCCTTGCCTTGGGGGCCGAGCCGGAAACGGGGTTCGATCCAATCTATGGTTGGGGTAAGTATAACCGTCCGTTATTTCAATCGACCTTGATTAAACGCGATAACGCCCTTGAACTGGCGAGCGATCTCGCGCTGACATGGCGCCTCAGTGAGGATCGTTTGAGCTGGCAGGTAGATTTACGCCACGGGGTGAAGTTTAGTGACGGCAGCGCCTTAACTGCGGCGGATGTGAAGTTTAGCTTCGATACCGCGAAAAACAGCGCATCGCTGCATGACTTAACCAATCTGGACCGAGTCGAGATCTTAGATGACTACAGCTTGCGATTCTATCTTAAGCAGGCTGATATCACTTTTATCGATAACCTAGTTAATCTTGCCATCGTGCCTAAGGCTAGTTATGACGCACAGTATGGTCTTAAGCCTATCGGTTCTGGCCCACTTGCCTTTGTGCGCTGGGATCGAAATCAGCAGCTTATCATGCAGCCCAATCCGTACTATTACGGCCAAAAACCGGCGTTTTCTAAGATCGTTGTGACCTTTAGCGATGAAGATAGTCGCTATGCAAGACTGCGTTCTGGCCAGTTGGATCTTGCTGCTATCGCGCCGCGTTATGCCAAGATATTACCGCCGGGCTATAAGCTATGGAGCATAGATAGCGTCGATAACCGCGGCATTGCCTGGCCTATGGTGCCTGTTCAAGGCGCTGGTATAGGTAATGATGTCACATCCGATGCCGTCATTCGCCAAGCCATTGATATGGCCGTTGATCGTCAGGTTTTAGTACAACAGTTATTAGACGGTTTCGCGACTCCAGCCTATTCGATAGCCGATGGCTTACCTTGGGGGCCGCAGCAGATCCAAGCAAGTCAGCCCGATCTCGATGCCGCTAAGCGCTTGCTCGAACAAAATGGCTGGCAGCTTAAAGCAGGACTGCGCCATCAGGGTGACATAGCGGCTAGCATGACGCTCTATTATTTAGCGGGCGACACGGTTCGGCAGCAATTGGCGTTAGCCGTCGCGCAGATGGTTAAACCGCTAGGCATAGAGATCAAACCTGTGGGCAAAAGCTGGGAAGCGATCTATCTGCAGATGCATAGTCAACCTGTGCTGTTGGGCTTTGGCAGCCATAGCGCCACAGAGGTTAGGGCGGTATACCACAGTGCGAGTCGCGGCAAAGGCTATTTTAATTCCGGTTACTACAGCAATCCACAGGTCGATAGCGCGTTAGACAATGCGCAGGGGGCGGCATCATGGTCTGAGTCACTGCCATACTGGCAACAGGCACAAAGCTTGATCGCGGCAGATCGCCCTTGGACTTGGTTGGTTAACTTGCAGCATCTCTATGCCGCCAATGAATGCTTAGATCTTAGTGAACCCGGTATCGAGGCCCACGGACATGGTTGGCCACTCGCCAATAATATTGAGCAGTGGCGTTGGCAGTGCTCTAAGTGATGAAAAATCTATCTCGCTCGCTATTACACACGAGTCTAAGACTCGTGTTACTGCTGATTTTGGTTATTGTGTTTGCCTATCTGCTACTGAGTTGGTCGCCACTGGATCCGATCAATGCCTATCTTGGCGGCAATGTTTTTGCCGTCTCCGAGGCGCAAAAGTCCTTACTAGAGAGTCAGCTGGCGCTAGATCAAAGTGTAGCTCAGCGTTTGCTGCACTGGCTTGGCGGCTTGATGCAGGGCGATTTAGGTTACTCAAGTCTCTATCAGCAACCTGTGTCGAGTGTGATTGCCGAGCGCTTGCCGATCTCGCTGCTACTCATCGCTCTTAGCTGGATCTGCTCGTTAGTTTTCGGTTACCTGCTAGGGCTGATAGCGGCAGTTTATCGTGGCGGTTGGTTAGATCGCATTATTCAAAAATTCGCTTGGTTAATGGTCTGTATGCCATCGTTCTGGCTGGCGATGCTGTTAATTAGCCTGTTCTCTATTGGCCTTAGCCTGACCCCCGTTTGCTGCGCGGCGCCGATAGGCATGACGTTTACCGAGCAGTCGTTAGCTAGCATGTTGCAACACCTGCTATTGCCCGTCGTAACTTTGACAGCGGTGAGTATGGCGCCGATTATGCTGCATACTCGTGAGAAGGTGATTGATGTATTGCAGTCTGA
Source organism: Shewanella schlegeliana (assembly GCF_016765635.1). Lineage (GTDB taxonomy): Bacteria > Pseudomonadota > Gammaproteobacteria > Enterobacterales > Shewanellaceae > Shewanella > Shewanella schlegeliana. The sequence continues at coordinate 359,639 of NZ_JAESVD010000003.1, read as the reverse complement.
TTATGTGCAGTACTCATTAGCCCATGGTGACGGACTGTCCAAAGTGGTGTTGTTTCATGTGATCCGCAATAGCCTGCTGCCAGCGATTATTTTGCAATTTGCCACCGTTGCCGAGCTATTTGGTGGCTCCTTGATCGCAGAAAGTGTGTTTAGCTTTCCTGGGATTGGGGCGAGTATCGTTAAGGCTGGCTTGGCCAGTGATACCGGCTTGTTGATGGGTTGCACCCTGATCTCGGCGTTACTCGTCTTTGGCGGTAACCTGATAGCCAGCCTGCTTTCGCGCCGCTTCATGGTGGAGGCGAATGATGCATAACATCTTACGCCAACCAAAATTTATCTTAGCAAGCTGTAGTTTATTGCTGCTGGTGCTGGTTGCTTTTTTATGGCCATCACAGGGCGCAGAACTCAATCTGCTGCATAAGTATCAAGCTCCCTCTATGGCGTATCTTTTCGGTACCGACTGGTTAGGGCGGGATCTGTTTAGCCGCAGCTTACAAGCGTTGGCACAGAGCATCTATGTGGGTGGTTTAGCCGTGATAATGAGTAGTGTATTGGCGCTGACTATGGCGATGTTTGCCATCTTGCATCCATATTGTCGTTGGCTGGTGGATCTGCTGGTGGATCTGTTTATGTCGCTGCCGCATCTACTGTTACTTATTTTACTTTCTCTGGCCTTTGGCGGAGCCGAGTGGGGCTTAGTGATTGCCATCGCTTTAAGCCACTGGCCCAAGCTTACGCGGTTATTACGCTTTGAGATGCAGCAAGTACAGTCAACACCTTACTATCGACTGGCGGAGCAGTTTGGCTGCTCTTCATGGCAAAGGCTTAAAACCCATATGCTGCCGCATATTTTGCCTCAGTGGTGGGTTGGCGGCTTACTCCTGTTTCCCCACGCCTTGACTCATATGGCTGCGCTAACTTTTTTAGGCTTTGGCTTAAACCCAGATAGTCCCTCTATGGGAGCCCTGCTGTCTCAAGCGAGCCAATATGTACTCACCGGACATTGGTGGCTAGGTGTGTGTCCTGGACTGTTACTGCTTATCTGCTTACTGCTGCTGTCTTATATTGCTCAGCAGTTATTAGCGGCGCTGCGTCAGGGGCCGCAGACCCATCGTAAAGGAGCCGTGTCATGTTGAGCGTCGATAAACTCAGTATTCAATCGGATGACATCTGCCTGTTATCCCCCTTAAGTTTCTCGATTGCCAAGGGCGAAGTGCTCGGGGTGGTGGGAGCCAGTGGTAGTGGCAAAAGCCTGTTGGCACAAGCGTTACTAGGGCAAGTGCCTAACGGCTTTAACTTAAGTGGTCAGGTGCTCCATAGTTGTGGTGACAGGCGAGTATTGGCGGCGCAGTCTGCTTCGGTACTCGATCCTTTAAGGCGAATTTCATCGCAATTAAGCTATGCCTTAAGCCGTGTGCCCAAAGGCGCGACACGCAAGAAGCGTTTCCCGCTGGCGGCTGATATTACCCGTTGCTATCGCCATCAGCTGTCAGGCGGCATGGCTAAACGCGCATTACTGGCTCAGGCCTGTTGGCAGGCGAGTGAAATCATGATTGCCGATGAACCATGCTGCGGCTTAGATACTCAGGCTGCAGAAACTATCTATCAACACCTCGCCTACTTAGCTCGTAGTGAAAACGTGGCTGTGATGGTGATTAGTCATAATCTAAGACAGTTGCTTACGGTGGCTGACCGCATCTTGGTGCTGCGTGATGGCAAGTTGGTTGAGATCACCACCAGTGCCCATATTCACAGTGGCAACTGTGACAGCTACACACAAAGTCTGTGGGCGGCGCTGCCGGAGCATTGGGGGCGAACAAATGCTAACGCTGCGTAATGGTTATCTGCATAGGCATAGTCAAAGCATTCAGTTTCCCGATCTCTGCTTGCGGCGAGGAGAGGTGGTGGGGATCTCCGGTCCTAGCGGTGTGGGTAAGTCATCGTTAGCGAGTGTGCTTGCAGGAATGATTACTGCCGATATCGAACTACTCGAGTTGCCGCCGAAGTTAGTTAACCAAGCCAACCCTGTGCAGTGGTTGATCCAGCAAAGTGAGTTTGCCTTTAATCCGAGGTTGACATTAAAGGCCTCGTTAAACGAGAGCTGGAAAGATGATGGCTATCTGCCCTTGTTGCAAGAATATGCTCTAGAGGCGTCTTGGTTAGCGAGGCGACCAAGCCAGTTATCTGGGGGCCAACTACAACGCTTTAATTTGATCCGGGCGCTGGTGCCAACTACTGAGTATCTGATTTGTGATGAGGTGACCGCGCATTTGGATATGGTGACTCAAGCCGAATTCTGGCAACAGCTGCTTGCCTGTGCCAAGCGCCGTAATATAGGCCTGTTGGTGATCTCCCATGATGAGCACCTGCTCAAGGCTATCTGTCAGCGGGTAATTAACTGGCCGCAGGCATAATTAAGTTCACACTTCTCTCTAATCGTTACCATTACTGAGTCATAAACTTGGGCTTCATTTGACGCTTATGTAGCTAACGCTTGTGTAGTTGGCGCTTTTGTAATTAAGTAATTATTTAGGCTCAGCGAATATTTTTGAGTGTGATTCTCACCGCAGTTTGCTCGCAAAACATCACTAATAATAGGTGTTATTGGCGTAGGCCAGTAACGCCTGCAGTCATATATTGACGACAGACAAAAGTAGAAGCGCAATTCACTAATCGAAGGGAGTATTGCTGTGGTTAGACCTAAGAAGTGCCGCCGCTTAAGCAGCTGCGTGCCATGTAGCTTATTTAAACCTAATGGCATTCCATCGAGTGAGCTTGAAAAAATCCAGTTAGAAGCTGATGAGTTTGAAGCACTCAATCTAGGAGATGTACAAAAGCTGAGTCAGCTCGATGCCGCGGCATCAATGGGGATCTCACGGCAAACCTTTGGTTACCTGTTGGCGAGTGCACGTAAGAAAGTTGCGACAGCCGTTACTCAAGGAAAGGCGCTTTTACTCCCTCAGAGCATTAACAAGGATTTACCATGATTATCGCAATTCCAATGAGTCGAGAGCGTTTGGCGACTCACTTTACCAAAGCGCCTGAGATCGCTTTTTATGACGAACAACTGCAATTAATCGCTCGCTTTGAGAACCCTGCAGTGGGCGGTGGCTGCAGCGCTAAAAAGGCGATGCTAAACCTTATCATCGATCACAAAGCAGATATTGTGGTGGTACAGCATATTGGTGAACGTATGCTTGGTAAGTTACTCGATGCTGGGATGAGTGTGAGTCAGGCTGATAACAGCTTAGATTTGTCTGAGCTTATTCGTAGAGCAAAAGATCTGAATCACCGCTTGGTGGATGCCTCTCAGGGGCGAGCCTCATTGAATCATGAGAAGAAGGGCGGTTGCTGTGGTGGTTCATCTGGCGGTTGTGGCTGCAGCGGTGGTTCATCGGGTGGCTGTGGTTGCAGCGGTAAAGCTGCATCGGCGAATAGCCTAGATCCAAGGTTACTTAAGATGCCATCGACTCAGCAAACTGAGGTGCAATACGCGGGCTTTAGAATGATTAAATAATATAAGCAGCCTAGGAATTAAACTCAATAATTGATAGCGGTGACCATCGTCGACTTTACATCCTGACAGAAATATCCGATGTTAGTGATAGATGTGGGTGTTTTTTGAACAGGAGGGCGGGATGGCTGTATTGGTTATGGGGTTTATCATTCTGTTTGTGGGTTTGGCCTTTATGGGCTTGCCGGAGTTGAACCGCGTACTAAAGCAACATGATAGGGTGCTATGGGATCGGCTACTGGGGTCCCAAGGCTCATTTATCTCCTCCTTCGATCGCACGACCTTGTTTATTTGGACGCTGGGACGCGGGTTTGAAAACTGTGAACATATCGATATTCAGTATCAAGGCTTGTTGGCATATAAGCGTGCGACACGGGTGAAATATACGATTTTGGCAGGCGTATCCTTGATTATTATCGGCTCAGTTATCTCCTTGATGGGAGCCTAGCTATTTAGCTTAGTCGTAGAAGATTGAAACAAAAAAGCCGCAAACACCAAGGTGTTTGCGGCTTTTTCATTAAGCATTTGCTTAGTCTACAGCAACCATTACGTTGCTTGCTTTGATGATCGCGTATGCTTGACCACCAACAACTAGACCTAGTTGCTCACAAGACTTCTTAGTCACAACTGAAGTGATTTCAACACCCGGTGCTAGTTCGATAACAACTTCGTTGTTTACAGAACCTTCGTCGATTGATTTGATAGTACCGTTTAGTGTGTTACGTGCGCTGATTTTCATAAGTATACCCTTAATAATAAAGGATTAATTATAAAGGGCTTATCGTAAGATAGATATCGATTACGGACAATATGTCGCATTTACTTGAATTTGGTCGCATTTGCTTATCCCAAATCTTTTTTTTTGGAATCTAGATCGTATCTGGCTAATTTTTAAATGATTATCCCGTAGCTAGATTTACTTATACTGAGATTAAGGGGGGATGGATAGGAGAAGTATATTAAGGCTTAGGGTTAAGCCTTAATATTGGGAGGTGTTGTGGTGATTAAGCGTCTTTAAGCAGCATGACTAATACTTCGAAATGGTCCGTATGAGGGAACATATCGAAGAGTTGCACTTTCTGAACTCGGTAGCCTTGGAATTTGGCTAAGTCTTTGGCCAAGGTGTGTGGATTGCAGCTTGAGTACAGGATGGCTTTAGGGGCGAATGCCGACAGTGACTGACACAAGCTTTCACCAATGCCACGTCTTGGTGGATTCACTATGACCACGTCAGGCTTATCTTCGGCATCACAGCCTTGAGCAAAGCCGGTCGAGTCCAGCGCGGTAAAGCTAACTTGAGTTAAGCCCATCGCCTCTGCCGATAGCTTGGCGCAGGTGATCGCTTCGGCCGAGATCTCAATCCCGGTTAATGTACTCTGTTTCGATGCGCAGTGCAGACCAAAACCACCAACGCCGCAGAATAGATCCCAAAGGGTATCGGGTTTAAGCTCTGCCACCCACTCGCGGGCCGTTTGATAAAGCTTGGCTGCTATTTCTGGGTGAGTCTGAAAGAAGCTCTTTGGTCGAATGAACAGAGGTACATCATTAAACTGTTCTGATAAGCGTGTTTCCTCGGTGAGGAAAAGCTCCTCTTCCCCTTCGAGAATAGCCATATGCACAGGCTGAATATTTACCGATACCACTTTAATCTGTGGGTACTCGCTTAATAGCTGGGGTAGCTCTCGCTCTATACGCTCGATAGATTTGTGAGATCTGAGTACAAAACGCAGCAGGTATTCACCCTTGATCTGACTGCGGGTTAGCAAGATGAACTTAAGCTCACCTTTTACTTTATCGACATTGTAAGGCGGTATGCCTGCTTGGCGCACAAAGCGTTCTAGTCGGTGCAGCAGCTGCTGCATATCGGCAGGATATAAGTTGCAATCACATAGGCTGACAGGCTCGCCCGTAGGAGTAACAATACCTAAGATGGGCTGATGCGCCGCGCCAAGCACTACCATTTTAGCTTTATTGCGAAAACCACTATCAGGACCAAATACAGGAGCGTGCCACTGCTCAACCTCGAAGTCGTTCAGTAATTGCTTGAGTACTTGGGACTTAGCTGCAACTTGTTCAGGCATGGGTTGGTTTATATGGCGGCAAGAAAGACACTGCTGCTGATCAAAGTGGGCACATTTCACTGATTGGGTACTCTAAAGCGTTAGAACGATAATATTGGCGACTATTTCTGTTAGATACTATTTTGAGTAACTATCCCAAGTAACTGTTTTAGTTTAGCTATCTGTTAAAGAAATTCATAAAGTAGCTATTTTAGTGCTTTTTCACTCAAAAATCGCCCCTTGTGGGTAAGAAGTCACGGTTATTTTTGGTGTGCAGCAGATAGCAAAAGCGCAGCTTACGCTGCGCTCTTTATATTACTCTAAGTGGCGACTAACCAATTGCAGGAGTGTGTCCGCTACGGGTGTTTTGCAGACTCTTAATCAACATGTAAATTGATGTCGTCAGCAATACCACCGCAAGATAAGTGATCAGCGAATGCGCTGAAGTACTGCTGTGCTCCGCAATGACGGGCCCAAATACCGAGCCGACACTGTAGCTAAGTAGCATAAGCTCTGTCGCAGCAACAATCTTCTCTAGTACCATCGTCTCACAGGCTAGCGAGATAGCAATAGGATAGAGCGCAAAGCAACTCGCACCGAGTAAGAAGTAACTTACAGTGATAATTGCAATTGAGGTGCCGTCGGCGATACCAACGATACCGATAGTACCGAGTAGGCAAAATAGCGCCATCAGCAGGCTCTTACTAACTCTTGTCGACAGGTAGCTCACCAAAGGTTGTACTAACATACCACCTAAGATAATCACCGCCATTAAAAATGCTGTTCGTTCGGTACTAGCAAACTGGCCATTGATATAGCTTGGCATTAGGCCATAAATTGGTCCTAACAACAGGCCTGAGACTAAGCAACCGATCACTGCTGGTAAGCTGATCTTTTTCACTTCGCGCATGCTGATCTTCTCATGCTCAAGACTTTCTGGCTGACCTTTTTTGATTAAAAGCGGTGGCAAGATAGCTAACATGAGTAAAGCTATAACCCAAAGGAATGGGGTAACACCATTGATGCCTAATGGTCCAATCGCTAGCTGACCCAGCGCAGTACCACCGTAGAGCGATGTCATATACAGGCCTAAACGCTTAGCTCTCTGCTTTGCGCTATCGGCCATCAGTAGCCAAGACTCAACGACCACAAAGACACCCGCAACGGCAAAGCCGGCGAGGAAACGTGCGGTTAGCCAGACTGCTGCTGTCGGCATAGCCAGCATCGCAACGATTGTCAGGGTTAACATCGCAAGAAAAAGCATCAGTGAAATTCTGTGGCCTATCTTAGCTACGATTGTTTGAATGCAGGTTGTACCAACTAAGATACCTAGATAGAAGATGCTAGCTAACCATGCGACTAACGAACTATCCATGCCAAATGATGCAAGTGACAATGGAATAAGACTCATTAGAAAGCCTGAAGCGATAGCAAAAAACGATAAACCAGCAACAGGTACGAAGGTACTGTTTTTGTGTGGTTTGCAGGCAGAAATGTCCACCTTTATCTCCTATAGATTGATACTTATTAAAGTTTAAATGTTGGTTTGAGGAGGCGGATTTTATGCTTTTAATATGGAAAGTAAAGTTTAATTTATGTACTAAGAAATAAAAAACTATTTTTTAGATTACTTTGTTTCTATATGGCTGATTTTTATGCGTTAAACTTTTATTCGTCTTTGCTTAATTTAGGCGGGTTTTTATGGCTGTGGTGACATAGGTTTCTAAGTCGTTTTGTCGCAAAGGATTTAGGTTTTCCGGCTGGCGTTAACTGTTGTTTATAGTCCTTTGGGAGCTTGGTGGTTAATAGATGGTTAAAAAGGCGGGTTTGTTGGCCGCCTTTTTACTGCTTGAAGTTTTTTTCACAACCGTGTTTAATCTGTTGCCTAAAGCGGGTTAGCTTAATTGTAATGCCACTATCTTTAGTGGATGATTTCCATCAAATGAAGGGAAGTCTTCATGGCAATCTAACCAAGTGTGCTGAGTGACTTCACGGCCCTGTTTCTCGACGCAGCGCACTAAGCTGTTAAACCATTCATCACGATCGACTTTTGCTACATTATTACAGCACACGATAGTGCCACCGGATTTAGTCGTCAGTAGCGCTGGCTTAAACAGACTCTGATAGTCATTGATGAGATCGACGATTCCAAAAGGACTCTTAGCGTATCTTGGCGGGTCGAGAAAGACCAAGTCAAATTGAGTCGCGCTAAGCTTAGGGTAAGAGGGGAGCTTTTGATTGCGACGTCCGCCTACTTTAAGGCCTGCCAACTGCCTTAATGCAGGAAAGGCATCACTTTGAATAAATTCACACACATCTTCAGCTTGGTTTAACGCCGCATTCTTACGACCCGCCGCTAAGGCAAATGAAGAGAAGTCGACGTTGACGACACGCTTAGCACCACCGACAGCTGCAGCCGTACCTATGCCGCAGGTATAGGAGAATAGGTTTAATACACTCTTATCGTGGCTGTTTGCGGCAACATATTCACGACCTACGCGCATATCTAGAAATAGTAGCGGGTCTTGGCCTTCATGGCGTAACTTGCTAGTAAACTGGATGCCATTTTCTTGCATCTGCTGTTCGCTGGTGGCGAAGCTCTGAAGCTCTTCAGATAAGTGGTTTAATACTCGAGAGTTTTTGTCTGAGCGATCGTTGTAAATCACTGGCAAAGGCGCAAGTTGTTCTAGTTGTTGGCGAATATCTTCAATCTCTTCCTGAGTCAGAGATTGGTGAAAAGTTTGGATGAGCCAAGCATTGCCGTAGCGATCGATATTGAGCCCATTACAACCTTCTACAGTACCGTGAAATACGCGGTAACAATCGGTATCTTGCGTCTCAGCTTGCTTTAGAAATGCGGCACGCTTAGCAATGGCTTGGGTCAATGCTTGAGAAAGAGGTATAGCTACTGGGTCCGATGTAGTGATCGACATAAATATTAGGCTCATTAGAAATAGTGTCAGAGGTGACGCCGCTAATGATAGCAAAAATGTACTAATAAATACCCTCAATCTTTAATGAACTCATGCTTGGCTACCTTGGCAAAGAGAGCGTAAGCGGATCGTTTCATTTGACTCTAAACTGAATTTGGCGCAGAAATAAATCTGGGTCTTTGTTGTCACTTGTGACTGAGGGAATATGAAAGTCGTATTGGTACATGGCATCTTTAATACTGGACATGTGATGCGCTTGCTGCAAAAGCGACTACAGCGAGCGGGACACGAATGTTTTGCCCCTACGATTAGTCCTTTTGATGGTCGCCACGGTATAGAGCATGCGGCCGAGAGTTTACGTCAGCAGATCGACTGTAGGTTTGGTTGTGCTGAACAGATAGTGCTAGTGGGCTTTAGTATGGGCGGCATTATCGGACGTTATTACCTGCAGTACCTTGGAGGCGCTCGGCGAGTCAGCCATTTCTTTAGTCTATCTACACCTCATAATGGCAGTTATTTAGCTTATCTGCCCTATCCCTCAAAAGGCATTAGGCAGTTAAGGCCTAATAGCGCTTTTCTGGCTGAGCTTGCGGAGTCTGAAGCTGCTTTAGCTAAGGTGAAGCTCTACTCTTATTGGACGCCTATCGACTTTACTATTGTGCCCAGTTCCAGCTCTTTTTGGCATATTGCCGAAAATAAAAGTTTTGTGATTATTCTGCATCTGACGGTCATTTTTAGCCGACGCATCGCGAAGGCGATCTGTCATAAGATTATCGAGTCAACGGATACAAAAGGTTGAGTGTATCGTCATTATGTATTTTGTTACTTCTGCTAGCTGTTGGCTGTTGAGCGTTAACTTGATTGCTAAGTTGATAGGGGCTGATGCCGTGGTTAACTAGTAGCGGCTAGCGGCTGCCGTTCGAGTTTTCGCTATTGATTATTGCGTATTAAGTTTAGAAATAGTGGGCTCGCTAGCAGTGCCTGTCGCTCGAGTTGAAATGAAACAAAACTATGGCGTTTGCCCTGATATTTGGCGCCATCGAGCCTTTCAGTTAACTCATTCCCTACCTGAACGACTTCACCACCAAGTAGCTCCATTAGCTTTAAGCCAATATCTGAGCGAGCCTTAAGGCCTAACCGACTATTTTTAGGATCTTCGGCTAAGGTCAATAATAGTTGTGCGATAAAGTCATCGGAGACATGTCGGCCGCCTAAATAGGTACTTAATAGATACAGAGATCCCGTTTGCTCTTGGCTGAGTAGGTTCGCTGGCTTTATTTGGTCGTCACGCAATGTTCCTTTAAGCAATTGCTCTAAAGTGTGATCGCTTATTTTTAGCATGATAATGTGCCCGGCCAAAAGGCCACCGACCATATAGAATGCCACTTGCGTCGAGCTGACTTTGGCTAGCTCCGCAAGAAATTCTGCAGTCCAGTTTTCACGTCCTCGGCTTAAATTCGTATGATAGTTAGCGATAAGCTCATACATTTTTGGCGCTTCATCTGCTTTTTTGCACAGCCTGTCGAAACGGATATCATCGGTGGGAATATAGGGGTGTGCTCCCATAACATGATTGTAATTAAGTTGCTGGTCGACGAACTTATTGAAGGCATCTAGGGAGGGTAATTGTTTTAGATTAAAGTCGGGATCGCATAATAACTGATGCGGTTGATCATTGAAAAACTCCATAAGGGCAACTTGGCGGCGTAAGTTAGGGCTAACCTTTGCTCGTTCCCAGCGGCTGATTGTCAGTGGGTCTAGTTCGGCAAAAAGAGGATCATAATTGATCAAAGCTGTCGCAAGTCCTTCTTGAGAAAGGCCCGCCTCGGCTCTTCTTTGCATAATGTAATCAGCGATATCGACAAATCTATCTGTTCTCATCTTTTGAATTTCCCTAGGCACGGCGATAATTTTTTTTCTTAATCATGCCCTAATGCCTTCTTTGCCATTTTGATTAAATAGGCCTTAACAACGGCGTGTGAGTATATAAACGAATACTGCTTTGCTAAAAATTCTGCGCCACTCTTCAAGATACATGCTAAGCCGAGGAAAAACACTATGACTGATAACAAGATAATGCTTTTTCAAAGGATTAAACCCGTAAAAACATTGGGAGCACTGCTGTGTGTTTCTATGTTGATGGGCTGCGCTAACTCGGCGATAGAGAGTGCAGATGGCCAAGACCCTAACCGTGGTATGAAAACGGGGGCGGCGGGTGGCGCTTTGCTGGGACTCGTCATGGGGGCCGCTGCTGGAGACGCTAGTCTTGCAGTTAAAGGTGCTGCTGTTGGTGCTGCGGCGGGAGGGCTTGCAGGAGCGAGTGCTGACTACGCTAACGATAGAGAAGACTACCGTAATGAGAACGGCAATAAGAATATCAACATCAACGGACTGCCAAGCCAAAGTGTGAATGCGGGAGCGAGCAGTTCAGTTGCGGCAAACTGGGATCGTTTAGATGACTTTAGTGGAGAGTGGCAAGTTAATATTTGGGCGGTAAATTCCGATGGGGAGCGTATTGAGGCGACAGCGCAAGCTCAAGGCAACTTGATTCGGACCACTGCCACCGAGCTTTCAATTAAAGCGCTCAATGTGAATGGCGTCGACCAAGCAATTGCTGGCAATGTCGAACTCGCTTACACCCCTGATATGGGTTACAGCTTACAAACTGAGTTTAATGGTAATGATAAACTGAGGTTTACGGGAGAGTTTCAGTCTCAACAACAGCGTTATAACTACTATCCTGTCGGTGTAAATGGCCAAACATACTCGGGAGATGATCGCAGCAAATTGAGATTAGAATTAAGGTTTGCCGGTAAGGATGTGTTCTTAGTTGATACTTTCTCTGTGGTAAATGGCCAAGAAGTGCAGATCCAGTCTTACAGGTTCACTCGCCAGAGTTAGATAGGCATGATTTAGTTACAAAAGGGTTTAGCATCTATTGCTAAACCCTTTTGTTTGTTACGTGTTGGCCAAGTAGGCGCTATGACTCTTCGGTTACAGGCAACATCAGTCGAGCATAGCAGCCTTTAGGCGCCATCTCGGACAGGCTAAATTGCCACTGGTAACGCTGACATAGGCTATCGACAATTAGTAGCCCAAGGTCGTGACTCTCTTCATTTCTGTTTTATGGTTTGCACAGTGGTTTTAATCGCCCGTTGCTGTGCTTTTGTTTGTGCACTTATCGTTGCTTGGCTGGTCTCATCATTAACTGGTTTGGCGCTAATCGCTGGACCTATCGAGCCGTTACTCTTGAATAATGCTCAAAATACTCAGGCTTATGTTACAAACTGTTAACTAGTGGTTTTACTTAGGCTAGAAAACCGCTAGTTTCACTCTCTATAGTATTTATGGATGAGGTGGTTAACATGAAGTTCTTCAATATGAGAGCAGTTTTAATTGGAGGTGGCGTTTTGTGCCTGCTGGCTGCTTCGACATTACCACTATCCGCTCAAGCGGCCTCTAAGGCATCGTTAAGTTTTATTGAAATGACAATCGATGCGCCTTTTGAGCTGACTCACCCCATCATAGCTGCTGATCTGCTGCCAGAGCCGGGTAAAGAGTTAGTGGTATTTGGTGTCGATGATTTGAGTCAGCGCTGGATGGCTATCTATGCGATTGAAAAGGGGCGATACCAACTTGCAATGAAGCGTGAGCTTCCTCAAGAGCTACATAGCTTTGATATTACAGAGTTTGTGCCTGGCAAACTACAGCAGTTGTATTTCCTTTCTCAAGATGAGCTAAGCCTGCTTGTGAGTAAGGAGAATAGCGCTAAGTTATATATTGAAACTGTGGCCAAGATTAATTCGTTATCTTTTAAAGAGCGGCCAGACTTTATCAGCCGCGGTGAGTTTATTCAGGATCTTAATGGTGATCACCTCGACGATATCTTGATCCATGACTTTAATCAGCTACATCTATTTTTGGCTAAAGAGCAAGGCTTTGAACGTCAAACCCTACCGATAAAACCGCAGTCTCGTCTATTTGATGATGGTGCCACCTATACCCAATCTAAACTCTATATCAGTGATATTAACTTAGATGGCTTGGTGGATATCGTGAAGATTGGTGAGGGGGAGTTAGAGGTCTATAAGCAGAATCAAACTAAAGACTTCGATCAGGTAGCAGAGTATATCTCGGTACGCCAGCCTATCAGTGGCATTGACTGGTGGAATAAGCGCGATGCCTACGGTGAGCAGTTAGATCAAAGTGAGCTGGTTTATCGCAAGGTGGAGCAGCTTAAAGATCTTAATGCCGATGGGGTGACCGATATGGTGATCCGTTACACCAAAAGCAGTGGCGTATTCGACAGGGTGAATGATTATGAGATCTACCTCGGTGAGAACCAAAAAGGCGCCTTGGTCTTCCCCAAGATGGCGAGCAGTGTGATTAAAGCCGAAGGTACGCTCACTGGCTTAGAGTTTATCGATATCGATAGCGATAACCGGGATGAAGTGATGGTGGCGGGATTTGATATTGGTGTTTCGCAAATTATTGGTGCGTTACTCTCGGGCAGTATCGACCAAGATGTGCATCTTTTTAAGATGGATTCTAGCGGTCGATTTAGTGATGACTCCAATGTGACAAAGGAGGTTGAGCTCAGCTTTAGCTTTAGTTCGGGACAAGCGGGTACTCCAGTGGTCAAGCTTGCGGATCTCAACGGCGATGGCCTTAAGGATCTTTTATTGTCGGAGGGTGAGTCGACGCTAAAGATCTATTTAGGCCAAGTGGGCAAGCGCCTATTTGGCTCAGATCCAGTGAAGCATCGTTTGCAACTGCCGGTGGATGGCAACATGTTAATCAGCGATGATCTCAATGGCGATGGCCGAGAGGATCTGCTGATCAAGTATGGTCGCCAAGACGATAAGAAGCTCTCTAGGCAGTTCAGAGTGCTGCTAGCGAGCTAGCCTCAGCTCATCCAGTCTAGATAAATGATAAGCGATCCTAATCGGGTCGCTTTTTTATTGGAGTCACAAAGCAACAGCCGATACTTATCTTGCACTCATTTACAAAGCTATTCATATCCTTGCCGATAATTTCACTATCTGACAGTTCTTGACGTAAATCTTAGGTCATAAGAGGTGCACATATTGCGAATTAATTAAGGAAGATAGATGAAACAAACACCATGGCGTTATATCGGCTTATCAGCAGTGATGGCGACAGCAGTCGCTTGCAGTTCTGATGACAGTGAACCTACCAGCAGTGGTAGCTATATCCAGTATTACAACGGCTCGGCAAACAGCACCTCGACAGCGCTAGTTCTCGATGATTATGCCTATTCAGAGGTGAGCTTTGCCGACTCTCTGCCTAGGTATGAGTACGGGACGGGAACAACCAATCTCGAGATCCGTGGCCTAGATGCTCAAGGCGATGAGCTGAGTATCTATCAATCGACGATAGGGCTAAGCAATGCTGACAATCACCTTTTCATGTTAGTGGGCGATTATAGTGAGCCTGAATTTGTCGATATCGTCTACAGTCGCAGTGAGATGGATGAACTCAATAGTGATGAGAGTGGTGACTATAGCAAGATGCAGGTATTAATCGCCCATGCTGCGATAGGGGAGTCTAGTTTTGACCTGTACTTTGGCAAACAGGGGGAGGGGTTTAGTTCGGCGGTCATGCTGGACTCCATTAGCTACAAAGATCACAGTGATGAGCAGATGTTTGATACTGGGGAGTATGTACTGTATCTCACCGAAAGTGGTAAGGCTGAGCCCGTGTTTACCACCGCGGCAATGAAGCTAACTGATAACACGGTATACAAGCTTATTATTCGCAACAGTTTTGGTCCTGGGCTACCTAAGATCACGGTCGATAATGTCGACTCAACAGGCACGCCGGATCCCTATGTCAATATTGATGCAAATGCGGAGTATCGGTTGTTTAATGGGCTCAATAATACCCACAGGATCGATGCTGAGCTAGTCAGTAATCAGGAGTCGCAGTATCTATACGAGCTTGAGCAGAGTCAACTTACTGAGTTTAAAGAGATAGGTTACAACGATTACGGCGTTACTATTACTGACAGTGCCAGTAACCAAGTATTGGCCAATAACCTGTTGATCACCTTTAACCAAGATGAGAGTAAAACCATTGTGGTTTATGAGGATGAGTTAGGTGAAGCAAGGGGCATGACGATCACCCATGATCATCGACCAAGAGCATTCGAGCATCAGATAAGCTTGGCTAATCTTGTGCCGGAGTTTGAGGAGTTAATGATCTATTTTGTGCGCTCGAGTGAAACTATAGAGTCGGCCGAATATAAGCTATCAGGAGTTGAGTTTACTGAGCTCAGTACTATTAGTTTACCGTCAGATGACTATGAGATAAGTGTGGTATTTAAAGATGAAAATGACACCTTAACTTTGCTATATCAGTCAGCAGTGGTGCAGTTTAATCAGGCAGGTAACTACACCATGGTGTTAAGTCCTGATGACAGGGAATCACTAGGTTACCAACTGGCCACTTTTCAGTAGCCGATATTGACTGGTGATGGGGTGCAGAGGCGAAATTCACATTAAGCGTATTTTATTTGTATAGAGTTAGCGCGTTAATTTTTTGATTTCGTGTGGGCGAAAGTAGTGTTTCCCGCCTCTGCTTAACAGGGTACAGCCTGTTAAATCTAGCGACGACTGAGCAGCTGTTTAATACGTAAACTTAGCTGTTTAGTCTGTTTCAAAATAGGAAGCGAACCTTTACTGGTTCTTTGCTCGCTTTCATGAACAATCTGGTAAACGGTTTTAGTCGATAGGCCATAATCTTTGGCAACGTCCGATAATAAACGGCCGTTATTTTTCACTTCGTTAATAACTTTGAGGTTAAGGTTGATAGCATCCATCGGCATTCTCTTCTCTAATTCTAATGTTGGAACATCAGTAGTTTGTACGTCTTTGAGCGTGGTGACGGAATTCCCTAGACAGGCTGTTAAACTTGGCCTTGTCGTTAATCTCTGAGCATTGTTATTAATTATTTTTATAGCCAGTGAGTACTCAATAATGAGTATGCTTAATGTGTGCCAATTTGGCATGATATTTAAATTTATTATATTTCATGTGGTTAGTTCTGCTTACGTCTAATTTGGTGCAAAAGGTTCAGCCATGCGCGCCCTAAATTGGGGCGGAGTTGCACCATCAAGGTGCGCTGTCTTTGTTGTTATAGCGCGATATCAGTTTGTTTGTTTTTAAACCAGTTAACGGCGTGACCATTGTCTAATTCGCCGTGCTTTATATACTGCTTTAAAAATACAACTTAATAGTGGTCGCTTTTGCCGAAGGTAAGGGCAGTTAGGGGTAGTAAAAATGAGTGTAAAACGCAGTTCTTTTTTGGTTGGCGGCTTAATCGCTACCATGTTGGTCTCTGGTTGCCAAACAACCAATCCTTATACTAATGAATCTCAAAACGCTAAGGCGACTAACGGTGCATTGATTGGTGCAATCGCAGGTGCAGCGATTGGTGTTGCCTCTTCGAGCAAGAGCGATCGCGGTAAAGGTGCATTGATCGGTGCCGCATCGGGCGCAGCACTTGGTGGTGGTATCGGTTATTACATGGATGTGCAGGAAGCAGAGTTACGTAAACAGCTGCAGTCATCAGGGGTTAGCGTGACTCGTAGTGGCGACAATATTATTTTGAACATGCCAAATGATGTCACTTTTGGGGTGGATCAAACAGACCTGAGTCAACGTGCTCAGCAGGTGCTTAACAGTGTAGTGCTGGTGGCGCTTGAGTATGATGAGACTAAGCTCAATGTCATGGGGCATACCGACAGCTCTGGCGCCGAGTCTTATAACCTAAGACTGTCTCAAGTCCGTGCCAGTGAGGTAGCAAACTACCTAACGAATCATAAGGTGCCAGCTCAGCGCGTGGCTTCCCACGGTATGGGCGAGTCAAAGCCCATTGCCTCTAACCAAACTAAACAAGGCCGTGCTGAAAACCGTCGGGTGGAGATTATCTTAAGCCCGATGCCACAGGCGTAAGCTTAAGTTTATATAGCATGAAAAAGCCACTCTTGAGTGGCTTTTTCTGTTTTTGGGTTTAGTCTTAATGGGGACTTTTTGTCTGGGTTATTGACTTGCTGGGTGACTGAACTCTCGCTGTTAAACAAAGGGCTTGGCTTATGTAAGAGGGTCATTGTTATTTAGCGTTAGATGTTTTTTCATTGATACAAATACTCTACTTGCATAGTTAACTTTCTAAAGATGGAAAAAATAATGAAGAAATGGATATTAGTCTCGCTTTTAGTCCTGCCTGTTGTAGCCAATGCCGATCCCATTGAACTTAGAGCCGCAGGCAGCTTGAAAAATGCCATGAATGATATTGTCACTGCCTATCAGCAAACGAGTGAGCAGAAGGTTCACGCCGATTACGGGCCCTCAGGTTTATTGCGTAAGCGTATTGAAACCGGAGAGGGGGGCGGCGTGTTTGCCTCGGCGAATATGAAGCATCCACAAACATTAAAAGCCGCTGGTAAGGGAGGCAGTGTGGTGATGTTCGCCCGCAATCAGATGTGCGCCATCGCCCAGCCAAATGTTAAAGTTAACAGTGAAGGTATACTCGCCGTTATGCTCGATCCCAATGTACGTGTGGGCACCTCGACACCCAAAGCCGATCCGTCAGGGGACTATGCTTGGAAGATTTTCGCCAAAGCAGACGCATTAAAGCCTGGCGCTAAGGCGCAGCTTGAACAAAAAGCATTGCAACTCACTGGTGGTGAGAAAAGTGCGAAAGCCCCCAAGGGCTGTAATACCTATGCTTGGGTAATGGAAAATAACCGTGCAGATGTTTTTCTCACTTATTGTACCAATGCTGTCTTGGCGCAAAAAGAGGTGACCGATCTGCAGATTGTACAGATGCCTGCTCCGTTGGCTGTCGGCGCAAATTATGGCTTGATTGTACTCGACGATGCTCAAGCCGATGCGTGGAAGTTAGCCATGTATATTCTGTCGGAGCCAGGACAAACTATTCTGGCAAATTACGGCTTTGACGCACCATTAAAGCAGTAGCCGCTCTGAAGCATAGAGTTAAAAAGGCCGCAATTGCGGCCTTTTTACGTACTTGATATGAAAGGTTAATGCATCAAGAAAACGGTGGCTAAACCTAGGAAGGCAAATAGACCGATAACATCGGTCACCGTGGTTAACACCATACCGCCTGCGAGTGCCGGGTCGATATTCATTTTCTTTAATATGAGTGGAATACTGGCACCAGCAAGTCCTGCCACAGTCATATTGATAAGCATGGCGCCCCCAATAAGCGCACCAAGCGCAATATCGCCTTTCCACGCCCACACAGCACCAAAGACGAGAACGGACCACAGAAGGCCGTTCAGGAAGCCAATAGCGAGCTCTTTACCAATCAGCCAGCGAGAGTTACTCTGTCCAATCTGGCCAAGGGCGATACCACGAATAACCAGTGCTAAGGTTTGGTTACCGGCCACACCGCCCATACTTGGTACTATGGTCATCAAAATGGCGATGGTAGCAAACTGTTCCAGCGTGCCTTCAAACATATTACTGACTGATGCGGCTAAGAGCGCAGCGAATAAGTTAACCGTTAGCCAAAGTGAGCGGCGAAAGGTACTCTTTAATACTGGACCAAAGGTATCAGTATCATCATCCATACCCGCCATACCCATCATAGAGTGTTCGGCGTCTTCACGAATAACGTCAACCACATCATCGATGGTGATACGCCCTAGGAGCTTATTGTTATCATCGATAACCGGAGCCGAAACCCAGTCATGGCGTTCGAACAGTTGTGCGACTTCGCTGTCAGACATGCCAACTGGGATCCCTTCAAGATCGGAGATCATGATTTCACGTACCGAGGCATCGGGGTTACAGGTCAGCAGATCGGCGATACGTACACCACCAAGTACTCGGTCGTGTTTGTCTACCACATACAACATATCGGTCGCATCAGGTAGCTCACCGCGTATTCTTAAGTAACGTAAAATCACATCGATGTTGACGTCGGGTCTTAAGGTTACCGTATCGGTATTCATCAAGCTGCCCGCAGTGTCATCGGGATAGGACAGTGCTTGCTCAACGCGAACCCTGTCTTGCTTGGTCATCGACTGCAACACTTGCTTGTAGACGCTGTCAGGCAGGCTTCGAAGAATATATGCCAGATCATCTGTGTCCATGTTTGCGGCTGCTTTAGCAACGCGCTCAGGACTCATCTGGGTGATCAGGCTATCTTTGAGTTCTTCACCAAGTTCATCGAGGATTTCACCTGTGTGTTCTTGGTCAATCAGCTGCCATAACACTTGACGGGTGCGAGGTGGTGATGATTCGAGAATAAAAGCAATGTCTGATGCCGCCATGTCCTGCAACATATTGCGGACGTGGACAAACATACCGTTGCCTAATGCTTGAGTCAGCTGATTGAGACGTTGGTCCGTTGTTTCATTATCTAAGACTTCAATCGGCATGGCTCCCTCACTGGGTAGTTTCAAAGGCGCTTATCATAACTTAACTAAAGAGTATTTGTGTGCGCTAACATAGGAAATCAAACAGGAAAATTACGAATTAATTATCTTCGTCAAATTTGGCATCAATCAATTGGCAGATGGCCTCAAGTGCCGTTTGGGCATCGACTCCGGTAGCCACTAGCTGTACTGTTTTGCCCATTCCGGTTTCTAACATTAATAAGCCTAGTACACTGGTTGCTGAGGCTTGCTTCTCTCCCTGAATAATAGTGATTTCAGCGTCAAATTCTGAGGCGAGCACCACAAGTTTTGTGGCTGCTCGGGCATGAAGACCTAATTTATTACAGATAGTGACTTCACGTTTAATGGTCGGCATTTTTAAGCTCGCGGTGACGGGCTTTTACATTGTGTTTGCCCCCTTTGAAGTGCGCGGCGAGGCGCTCGGTGATATACACAGAGCGGTGTTGCCCACCAGTACAGCCGATGGCGATGGTGAGGTAGCTGCGGTTATTACGCTCTAAATCAGGCAGCCAATTCTCGAGCATCTCTTCTATCTGCTTAATAAACTGATTGACTCTTGGGCGTTCATTCAAGAAGTCTTGCACTGGCTTATCGAGACCCGTCATCGGGCGCAGATCCGGTTCCCAGTGTGGGTTGGGTAAAAAGCGCACATCAAACATAAAGTCGGCTTCTGTTGGCATGCCATGTTTAAAACCAAATGACTCAAAGTTGATCATCAGTTGTTTATCAACATTGCCGAGTAAGATCTCACGTACCTGATCGTTAAGGTCGTAGATATTGAGGTTAGAGGTATCGATATAGTGATCGACGATATTGGCTAACGGTTTGAGTAAGCGACCTTCTAATTCGATAGCCTCTTTAAGTGATATGTTATCGTGAGACAAAGGGTGCAGACGACGTGTCTCGTTATAGCGTTTAAGCAGCACTTCATCGCTGGAGTTAAGGAAGAAACTGAGTAACTCTACCCCTTCAGGTAGAAAGGTCAGGTGCTTGGTCAGTTCACTCTCTTTCTCTGGTAGGTTACGAATATCGACACTAATAGCGACCAGCTTAGTGTTGCTCGAAAGCTCTTTGAGCAATGTGCCCATCATAGGCAGAGGCAGATTATCGACACAATAATAGCCGAGATCTTCGAGCATTCTTAATAGAACAGACTTACCTGAACCGGAACGTCCTGAGACTAAAACAAGCTTCATCGTATGATTACCTGATAGAGTTTAAACGAATGTTAGTTTTTATATGATTATATTGCACAAGTGTAAGGATTAACTTTTTTAAGGCTGAAAGCAAGAATTTGAGTGGGTAATGAAAAATAAATAATATTGCTGTAATAATTACTTAGGTCTTTAAATCATCAGAGTTTCATCTGAGTAATTCGACTAATTTAAAGACCCGAGTAAGATGCTACTGGGTAATGACTTGGTATAGTTCAGACTCGTTACTGGTCTTTCTCAATTGCTTCAGAACTACTTTATCGTTGAGTTTCTCAGCCATCGATGACAGTGTTGCTAAATGCTGCTCACACTGATCAGATGGGACTAACAGCGCAAATAGAATATCTACAGGTTGCTTATCGATAGCGTCAAATGCGATAGGAACTTCACATTTAATCAATACCGCAACTGGACGTTCAATATTTGCCAGCCTTCCGTGTGGAATAGCTATACCATTACCTATACCCGTGCTACCCATCTTTTCTCTCGCCAATAGACTTTCAAAAATCTCTTGTGAAGAAAGGGTAGGGTATTGGACAGCGGCAATATCACTGATTAGCTCCAATACCTTTTTCTTACTGCCCGGAGTGGCACAGGTGGTGCATTCCGGCTGCAGGATGGTACTTAGTTCCATCGTTAGTGTTTAGTTAGTTTCTCTTTGTGTTTAATAACCTGACGATCTAGTTTATCGATCAGGGAGTCTATCGCAGCATACATATCGGCATGTTCCGAAGTGGCAAATACTTCACCCTTTTTTAGGTGGATTTTTGCTTCGGCAATTTGCTGCGTTTTTACTACGTTCAAAATAACCTGCACATTATTGATCTGATCGAAATGTCGTTCAAGCTTTGTGAATTTCTCTTCCACATAACCCCGAAGTGAATCAGTAATTTCTAGATGATGTCCTGTCACGTTGATTTGCATATAACGATCCTCCAAGTGCCTAATTTTGAGTTATAAACTCTTACGTTGGTTTGAGGGGGGGATCAGCATTGCTTCGCGATATTTCGCGATCGTACGTCTAGCAACTTTAATCCCTTGTTCTGCCAAAAGTTGCGCCATTTTGCTATCACTCAATGGTTTCTTCTGGTTCTCAGCTGCGACTAACTTCTTAATAAACGCTCTGATTGCGGTCGATGAGCACTCTCCACCATCGTCAGTACCAACATGGCTAGAGAAGAAGTACTTGAGTTCAAAGATACCTCTTGGGGTGTGCATATACTTCTGTGTTGTTACGCGTGAAATGGTCGACTCATGCATTTCAACGGCTTCAGCAATATCATTTAACACCATCGGCTTCATGGCTTCTTCACCGTACTCGAAAAATCCTTGTTGGAATTTAACGATACAGTTGGTCACTTTTAACAAGGTGTCGTTACGGCTTTCGAGACTCTTGATAAACCATTTAGCTTCTTGCAGGTGACCTCGAATAAATTGTCCATCGGCCTGATTTGTCGTGCTACGTGCCATAGAGGCATAGTGCTGATTGACATTGATCTTAGGCATATAGTCTGGGTTAAGCTCAACCACCCAGCGGCCTTTCTTCTTGCTGACAGAGACATCGGGGATCACGTACTCGTCTTTGCTGCGAGCGATTGCCAGCCCAGGTCTTGGATTGAGCGTCTGGATCAGTGCTATTGCGTCTCGTAGATCGTCTTCTTTGAGCTTCGTCTTGCGCATTAGCTGTCTAAAGTCGCGTCCCGCAATCAGATCTAAGTAATCTTTGATCAGTAATCTAGCGTTATCAATATGCGGCGTATCGGCAGTGTACTGTGCCAGTTGGATCAGTAAACATTCACTTAAATTACGTGCTGCAACACCGATAGGATCAAAATGTTGTACGCGTTTTAAAACGGCTTCAACCTCATCCAGTTCGGTTTCTGGATCGCCCATGGCTTCGAGGATCTCCTCACAGCTCTGGGTTAGATATCCACGCTCATCTATCGCATCGATAATTGCGGTGGCGATAGCGAGATCGTTGTCAGAAAATGGTGTGAGGTTTTTTTGCCATTCAAGATGTTCGTATAGGCCTTCACTGGTTTCACCTTGAAATGGCATATCATCTTCACGGCTAACACCGGAGCTGGAGTTTGACGAGACTGTGTAGACTTCATCCCATGTGGTATCCATAGGCAGTTCGTCTGGCATGGAGTCTTGTGTCAATGCATCAGATGTTTCAACGCTGGCGCTATCTTGATTAAGATCGTTATTAGAATCGCTCGATGACTGGTCTTCATTGCCGTCGATATCACCGTCTGACTGCTCTTCATCTAATTCCAATAGCGGATTAGACTCTAATGCTTGTTGGATCTCTTGTTGCAGCTCTAGAGAAGACAGTTGCAACAGGCGAATGGCCTGCTGTAACTGAGGAGTCATTGTGAGCTGTTGACCCATTTTGAGCTGAAGTGACGCTTTCATCTTACCGCTATTCCCTACACTGTAGTTAAACGTTAAAGCTCGCTGGTTTGGCGAAGGAAGCCTAAAAACACAACACTATGATTTTATTTAGAAATGAATTCTATGTTTTGGGTTTTGACTTCCGCTGTATTAATTAACTATAGCCTGAATTGCTCACCTAAGTACACAGCCCTAACTTGCTGGTTGTCCAAGATTTCAGCTGGCGTACCTTCGGCAATGAGGTTTCCGTGACTCACGATATAAGCATGCTCACACACATCCAATGTTTCACGCACATTGTGGTCAGTGATCAGTACACCCAAGCCACGGCTCTTAAGTTGTTCAATAATTTTTTTAATATCAATTACAGATATCGGGTCGACACCTGCGAATGGCTCATCTAATAAAATGAACTTTGGATTCGCTGCGAGTGCTCGAGCAATCTCGACTCGGCGTCGCTCACCGCCCGATAATGCCATACCTTGACTGTCGCGAATGTGAGTGATGTGGAACTCTTCAAGTAAGTGTTCTAGCTGCTCTTCACGTTGCTCATTATTGATATCTTTGCGGGTCTGTAATACCGCCATGATATTGTCACGAACAGAAAGCTTTCTGAAAATACTGGCTTCCTGTGGTAAGTAGCCAATACCTTTGCGGGCGCGAAGATGCATAGGATCGAGAGTAAGATCATCGTTATCGATGAAAATCTTACCTTTATCGCTTTGTACTAGACCCACCACCATATAGAAAGTGGTGGTTTTACCTGCACCATTGGGGCCGAGTAGGCCTACAATCTGTCCTGTTTTTACGGTTAGGCTGACATCTTGCACTACGGCTCGATTCTTGTAGCTTTTAGCAAGATTCTCAGCTTTTAAGGTAATTTGAGTCATTGCTGTTCCTGCTTCTTCACTGGCGTACTAGGCTTCTCTTCCTGATAGGTTTCAGGCTGAATAATAGTGATAACTCTGTCATCGCCCTTGCCAGTACTTTCTGCAATAAGCTGCTGTAAGCCGATGTTGTATTTGATGAGATTACCAGTAACTTGACTGCCGTCTTGCTCAAGGGTTGCTTCACCCACTAAGGTCAGTGTGCGGGTTGCAAGCTCGTAGCGGATCTCTTTGGCGCTAGCGGTTGCTGGGCGACCATCTTCCATCATCTGAGTGTAAGTTGCTGGATTGCCAGTCGCGACTAGTGTCTTACCGCTTTTGTCTGCTTTGGAGAATACACGTAGTTCGTCGGCATTCATCTTAATTGAGCCTTGAGTGACCTCTACTGGGCCAAAGAAGATAACCTGATTATTCTTGATATCGGCTTCTTGACTTGCGGCGGCAATTTTCACTTCTTGCAGCAGGTCATCGACTTTAGCTACAGAGCTGAAACTCAACAGACAAAATAGGCCTGCAAGGATAGATTGATTGTATTTCATAGCGTCCTTCTACTCAGCTAAAGCGATTGTTAGCGCGAGTGCAAAAGTGTTCATGTAATAGAGCGTTATTTAGCTTCGTAGATGCCTTCTACTTGGCTAACCAGTTTAACGCTCTGAGCATTCAGATCGGCGTACAAGCCTAATCCTTGAATGACAAATTCGTTGCCTGTGACGTGGATTACTTCGTCAGAGGTCATGATCATCGTATTTAGATCAAGCTCTAAATAGCTTGTAGTTAACGTCTGAATCGGCTCTTCAGGACTGATAGAGTCGATAATAACATTGTTTTCTAAAGTTACCTTGCCAGTGACTTTATTTAGGCTACCTTTCTCACTCCGAAGGCGCCATTGGGCTTGGCCGTCATCGGGGTAGATAAGGTACACAGGCTCAGTAAAATAGGTCATGCTGACGCTATCGAAATGCTCCATGTGTTTAGCTGAAACTTTACTGTTGATTAGACCTAACTCGTTATATTGGACGCTGCGTAGGTCATCGATAATATAATCGGGTCGCTGACTCATATCGATATCCAGCTCTTGTTCACTCTTTTTAGACTGCACTTGCCAGTAGAGCAGAAGTGCAGTGCCAAAAAAGGCGATAATCGCTAGGGTAACGCGGTTCATATACTCATCCCATGGGCCGAGTCAAACTTGTCTTGGCTTAACAATAGTAGATCAGTCAGCTCACGCAGAGCACCGTGACCACCTTTAATATGGGTCGTCATCTTGGCGTGCTGTTTCACGTATGGGTGACCGTCTGCTACACAGACGGATAGACCCACCTTTTGCATGACAGGTAAGTCCACCATATCATCTCCAATATAGGCGACTTCTTCTGGAGTGACATTATAAAGTGCGAGTAGCTCATTATAGGGAGCCAGCTTATTGTCGACCCCTTGATAGATATGTGTGACGCCAAGGGCGGTAAATCTGTCTTCAACGATTTGTGATTTACGGCCAGTGATAATCGCCACATGAATACCGCTAGTGAGTACAGAGCGCACACCATAGCCATCACGGGTATGGAAGGTTTTTAGCTCTTCACCGCTGTTGCTCATGTAAACCAGACCATCAGAAAATACGCCATCCACATCGCAGATAAGCAATTTGATTTTACTGGCAGCCTGCCAAACAGAGTCACTAATTGGGCCGTAGAAACCTTGGTGAGACATGTTAAATTACTCCCGCTTTAACCATATCTAGCATGTTTAATGCGCCAACAGGTTGCTGCTTGTCGTTAATCACTATTAAGCCATTGATACTTTTTGTGTCCATGACTTTTAGTGCTTCTGCCGCCAATACGTTATCGGTAATCGTGACGCAACCTTTGGTCATCACATCGGCAATTGGCGTGGTTCGCAAATTGACTTCGGCATCAATAACGCGGCGTAGATCGCCGTCGGTGAAGATCCCGACCAATGTATTGTTGCTGTCGACTACAGCCGTCATACCTAAGCCTTTTTTAGAGATCTCATATAGCGCCTCGGTGATGCAGATATCATCTTGCACGCTCGGTAGTTCAACGCCTTTATGCATCACATCGCTGACTTTTAATAACAGTTTACGGCCTAGGCTGCCGCCAGGATGAGACAGTGCAAAGTCATCTTGGGTGAAGCCGCGAGCCTGCAGCAGTGCAACGGCTAGGGCATCGCCCATGACTAAGGTTGCAGTGGTGCTTGAGGTTGGGGCCAGCCCTAATGGACATGCTTCTTCTGGCACTTCGATGCAGAGGTGTAGCTGAGCAAGCTTTGCCATATTGGAATCGGGCTTACCCGTTACCGAGATCATGGGCAGCCCCATGCGTTTAATAACAGGCATCAAGGTTAAGATCTCGCTCGATTCGCCTGAGTTGGAGATTGCTAGCACGATATCGTTTTCACTCAACACGCCAAGGTCGCCGTGGCTGGCTTCGCCTGGATGGACGAAAAACGCAGGTGTACCTGTACTGGCTAATGTGGCTGAAATCTTGTTGCCGATATGGCCAGACTTGCCCATGCCCATCACGATGACTTTACCAGTACATTGCAAGATTAATTGGCAAGCTTGGGCAAATTCTGAAGAGTCGACGTACTGATACAGATTATCGAGTGCTTGTTTCTCGATATCGATGACCTTGGTACCCCATTGGCGTAGTTGATGTTCATCTACCATTTCTTGGTCTCTCTTTAAATTGCTGCTTAACGTATCGCACCTAGGATTAAGATAGGAAAAGTAACGCTTGGTATGCGATAAATGTAATAAGTAGTACTACGCCATGCCATGGTTTTAGCTGTTTGGCGCGTCCCGTTAATAAGATCAGTATTGCAAGTGCACTGCTTGTTGCTAGCACCATATAAAAATCACGAGTACTCGCTGCGGCATCTACGGCGCCCGGCGCTATGATACCTGGTATAGCAAGTACTGCTAAAATATTGAATAAGTTTGAACCAACTATGTTACCGATAGCAAGATCGTCTTCTTTTTTTAAGACGCCGGCAACACAAGCGGCAAGCTCTGGTAAACTGGTACCCACAGCAATAATGGTCAGGCCGATAACCAGATCCGATAGATGATACGCCTTGGCGATCCCAACCGCGCCTTGTACCATCCAGTCTGCCGATAGAGGCAATAATACCATGCCGACAACCAGCCATAAAATCGCTTTTGCCGTAGGGACATCGGCAGGGATTTCTTCTTCAGCATCTTGTGCCAAGGCATCGCGATTCTTATTGGTCAATGCATGCCAAATTAGGTAGCCCATTAAGCCAAAAAACATCACCAACAGGGTGACGCCTTCAATGCGCGTTAAAAATCCGTCATGCAGGAAGTAACCTACAATTACTGTGGCGACCAGCATCATTGGAATTTCGCGTTTAAGGGTTTGCGAACTGACTGAGATCGCTCCGAGTAACGCGGTTATTCCTAAGATCAATGTGATATTTGCGATATTAGAACCCAGAACATTACCGATAGCGGTATCTGTCATGCCATCGAGTGATGCGGTTGCAGCAACAAACATTTCGGGGGCTGAGCTACCCATAGCAACAATCGTTAAACCGATTAACATTGGCGGTAAGCCAAGATTGCGGGCAAAAGCCGCTGCACCATAAACAAATTTGTCGGCACTCCAGACTAGTGCGCTTAAGCCTGCGACTAACAGAAAAATATTAAATAGCATCGATTCTTAGTATGTTGGGATCTAGCCGCTTATTTTCGCTGTAATTGAATTAAAATGAAAGTATTGAGGTGAGATAGTATCGATTTGGTTGTGCCTCTTTGGTCAATTACGTACAATTTCTCCCTTTCCGGTACGGAAAATGGAAGTTTCCATAATTTAGATGCAGGGCTCTTGCATGACTCAACTCCCCAAAACATTGGTCGAAACTAAAAATATGGCGTTTAGCCGCGGCACGCATGTCATTTTTGAGGACGTGACCCTGTCGATCCCCAAGGGGAAAGTTACAGCCATTATGGGGCCAAGTGGTATCGGAAAAACAACCCTGCTTAAACTGATTGGTGGCCAATTAATCCCCGATAGTGGCTCTGTCACGTTCGACGGTGTCGATGTGCATAAGTGCAGTCGCAGTGAACTTTTTGCCCTGCGTAAGCGCATGAGTATGCTGTTTCAAAGTGGCGCACTGTTTACCGACATGAATGTGTTCGATAATGTCGCCTTCGCGCTCAGAGAGCATTCTGGCCTGCCCGAAGCGATCATTCGCCGTATCGTCTTGATGAAACTCGAAGCCGTAGGCCTAAGAGGGGCTGCGCAATTGATGCCTTCGGAGTTATCGGGCGGTATGCAGCGCCGTGCAGCCTTAGCCAGAGCTATCGCATTAGAGCCTGAGATGGTGCTTTACGATGAGCCATTTGCCGGGCAGGATCCTATCTCTATGGGGGTGTTGGTTAAGCTTATTCGTGAACTGTCCGATGCGCTTAATCTCACCTCTGTCGTGGTTTCTCACGATGTGTCTGAAGTGCTGGGAATTGCTGATTACGTTTATGTCTTAGCCGACAAACGCATTATCGCTCACGGCACCCCCGAAGAGCTGCGTTTGTCTGAAGATCTAAAATTAAGACAGTTTATTGGTGGTGAGCCAGACGGTCCGGTACCGTTCCATTACCCGGCAGAAGATTATAAGAAGGAACTACTTCGTGAACTTGATTGATCAAATCGCTCGATTAGGTCGGGCTGCTATCGAGTTGGTGATAGGGCTAGGAAAAGCCGGACTGATGCTGTGGGGCGCAATAATGCACCGCCCTCGATTTCGAAAAGGGACGCCATTGCTACTAAAGCAGCTATATGTGGTGGGCGTGCAGTCGATGGTAATTATCTTAGTTTCAGGCCTGTTTATCGGCATGGTGCTGGCGTTGCAGGGCTATAATATTTTAGTGGGCTTTGGTACTGAAGAGAGCCTAGGTCCCATGGTTGCTCTAAGCTTATTACGAGAGCTTGGTCCCGTGGTGACGGCGCTATTATTCGCAGGTCGAGCGGGCTCAGCGTTAACGGCAGAGCTTGGTCTAATGAAAAGCACCGAGCAGCTATCGAGTCTTGAGATGATGGCGATTGACCCGCTGAGACAGATTATTGCGCCTCGATTTTGGGCTGGCGTCATCAGCTTGCCACTATTGGCATTGATGTTTACTGCTGTGGGGATTTATGGCGGACACATAGTCGGTGTTGAGTGGAAAGGTATTGATAGCGGTAGCTTCTGGTCGATTCTTCAGGCATCAGTTGAGTGGCGAGAAGATATTGTTAACTGCATGATTAAGAGCTTATTGTTTGCGGTGGTAGTGACATGGATAGCGCTTTACCGTGGTTATCATGTTATTCCTAACCCCGAGGGGATTAGTCGAGCGACAACTCAGACCGTGGTCCAGTCTAGCCTGGCGGTTTTAGCGCTTGATTTCCTGTTGACGGCGATAATGTTTGGTCAGTAGTTGATATGACGATTGAGAGAGTTATCTAGTCGTTAATTATTGTTTAGATTTATTGAATAGAGTGGTAAATGAGTTATGTTGACAAGGAAAATTGAGATTCTAGTCGGTCTATTTTTATTGTCCGGATTGGCAGCCTTTCTAGTGCTGGTGTTTAACGTTGCCAATGTTGAGGTTAAATCCGGTGATAGCAGTTATACCCTGTATGCCAAGTTTAACAACATCGGCGGCCTTAAGGTGCGTTCGCCAGTGAAAGTCGGTGGTGTTGTGGTTGGTCGCGTCAGTGCCATTGATCTCGATCCTAAAAAATTAGTGCCTGTAGTGACACTTTCAATGGATAAGCGTTATCAGGATTTTCCTGAGACCAGCACTCTGTCAATTTTAACTTCAGGTTTGCTAGGCGAGCAGTTTTTGGGGCTAACCCCAGGTTTTATGGATGATGATATTGAGCTATTAGTTGATGGCGATCGTATTGAAGATACTCATTCGGCGTTGGTACTGGAAGAGTTGATTGGCCAGTTCCTCTATAGCATGGGCAAAAAGGATTAGCCTTTTAGGATAAGTAGTTGGAGTATTTTAAGATGTTTAAAGGTTTTTATCGCAGCGTAATGTTAGCCATGATGGCACTGCTTAGTGTTGGGGCTCAGGCTGCCGCAAGTACTGATATCGACCAGAGTAACCCCTTTACTATGGTTGAAGAGGTTGCTAACAAGACCTTTGCCCGCTTTCATCAAGATGAGAAGCTGATTGCAGCCGACCCCGATCACTTAAAGGTGATCGTGACCGAAGAGTTGATGCCTTATGTTGATTATAAGTATGCCTCTTATAAGGTATTAGGTCAGTATCTACGGGATACCACTAAAGACCAGCGCGAGCGCTTTGTTGAAGCATTTAAAGGCTATCTGATTTCGACTTATGCCCAGGCATTTACCGAATATACCGACCAAACTGTAGAATACGGCAGAGCCGAAGACTTTGCCGGTGAGAAGTTTGTCAGCGTCAATATTCAGGTTGTCGAGCAGGGGCGCCCTGCGATTAAGTTGCAGTTCAAGGCGCGTCGCTTAAAAGATGGCACTTGGAAAGCATTTGACTTAATTGCCGAAGGCGTTAGCTTGTTATCATCGAAGCAATCAGAGATCACCAACCTTGTGCGTCAGCAAGGGATAGAATCAGTGATTAACTTGCTGAAAGAGAAGACAGAACAACATATTGACTTGAACGCTAACGAGAAAAAGAGCTAGTGGCCACATTTACACAGCAAGGGATTTATTGCAGCGTATCGGGTCGGTTAGATCAGGATGCGGTGCTCAGTCTATGGAATGGGCGTAGCAGTATTTTAGATCCAGATACCGCATTTTTGCAGCTCTCTGGTATTGAATATTGCGACAGTGCTGGCGTGGCATTTTTACTGGAGTTAGTCAGTATATTTGCCACCAAAGGGGCGACGTTAAAGTTAATATCGCCTTCAGAGCAGCTTAAGAAATTTATTTTATTATACGATTTAAACGACTTCTTTATTGAAGAAGCTAAGTAAGGTGAACAGTTCCATGGAATGTAAAGAGATAGAAACCATCCTTTTAGACGCGCTTTCTTTAGAGGAAGTTAAAGTGACTCAAGAGGGGACACACTACAAGATTATCGCTGTAGGTGAATGCTTTGACGGTATGGGACGAGTGAAGCAGCAGCAGACAATTTACGGCCCATTAATGGCTCACATCACTAGCGGTGAGCTACACGCTATTACGATTAATGCTTTCACGCCAACACAATGGAAGCGTGAAAAAATCTTTAATATGTAATCGCGGATTTTAGAGAGTTAAAGTGGATAAATTAAAAATTGAAGCAAGTGGTGCACTTGCTGGAAACGTGGTTATCTCTGGCGCTAAAAACGCTGCCTTGCCTATTTTGATGGCAGGTGTGTTAGCCGAGACTGATTTCAATGTTTCGAACGTACCAAACTTAAGAGATGTGAATACCAGCTGTGAACTACTGCGCTGCTTGGGCGCTGAAGTGACCCGTTCGGGCACAGATAAGGTATGTATCTCTACCACTAACCTTAATGAGTTCTGTGCGCCTTATGAGTTGGTTAAAACCATGCGCGCATCGATTCTGATTCTAGGTCCTCTACTTGCACGCTACGGCACGGCCGATGTATCTCTGCCGGGTGGTTGTGCAATTGGCGCACGTCCAGTTAACTTGCATCTGCAAGGTCTCGAGCAGATGGGCGCTAAGATTGAGGTTAAAGAAGGCTATATCAAAGCCCGTGTTGACGGCCGTTTGAAAGGCGCCCATATCTTTATGGATATGATCAGCGTTGGCGCGACAGAAAACTTGCTAATGGCTGCAGCATTGGCCGACGGTGAAACCATCATCGAAAATGCCGCCCGTGAGCCTGAAGTTGTCGATCTAGCAAACTGTTTGATCGCTATGGGCGCTAAGATTGAAGGTGCAGGTACCGATACCGTGCGTATCCAAGGTGTAGAGTCACTACAAGGCTGTGACTACCAAGTGATGCCTGATCGCATCGAAACCGGTAGCTTCTTAGTGGCGGCTGCCGTGACACGGGGTAAAATTCGTTGTACTAAAGCAGATCCTAAGTCGCTTGAAGCGGTATTAGCTAAGCTTGAAGATGCTGGCGCCAACATCACAACGGGTGATGATTGGATTGAGCTAGATATGCAGGGCAAGCGTCCTAAAGCGGTTAATATTAAGACCGTGGCTTATCCAGGCTTCCCAACCGATATGCAGGCGCAGTTCTGTGTGCTAAACGCACTAGCAGAGGGCACGGCTACGATTACCGAAACCATTTTCGAGAATCGTTTCATGCATGTACCTGAGCTTAGCCGTATGGGCGCAACTATGGAGCTTGAAGGCAATACCTGTATTATTCACGGTATTGAAAAGCTTAATGGTGCCCAAGTGATGGCAACGGATTTACGTGCGTCAGCAAGCCTTGTGATTGCAGGCCTTGTGGCCGACGGCACGACGATCGTTGATCGTATCTACCACTTAGACCGTGGTTATGAGCATATTGAAGATAAGTTCAAGGGATTAGGCGGACACGTCGAGCGCGTTAAGTCTTAATCGACAGCCTTTTAGGTTAAAAGCCATTTAAGTTTTTTACTTAAGTGGCTTTTTTGTTTTATGAGCTAGCGCAAGTTACAGCCTGAAAAAATAGGAAGCAGATCAAATCATAGCGCGGAGCCAGATGCTATGTTGGGGATATGCCAGTTTTTGTCACGTTTAACATCTATCTTTTTTACGGCCTCGTTTTTTTCTCGATGGGTTGTGCCGTTGTTTTTCGTAATTTCCGTTACAGCCAATTAAAGGTTGCCCCAACTCTTTGGGCATTAGCCGTGTTTGGTTTCTCCCATGCATTTCATGAATGGTCAGAGCTTTATGTGCTGATATTTTCGGATCATATCGCCCCCGAATACCGCTTATTAACCCAATGGCTCTGTTTGGCTAAGTTATTTTTATCCTATGCCGCCTTGATGGTATTTGCCTGGCAGATCTTAACCATCAGTAATAAACGCCTTGCCTATATTGGTCATGGGCTGATTATTGCCTTAATGCTGAGCTATTTCTATTTAGTGATCCCAGATCTGCAGCACCTAGCGGTTAATCAAGCGGGTTTTGCTGAGGCCAGTCAGTACACTCGAATACTGATAGGGTTTGGTAGTGCGGTGCTCGCGGGAATAGGAATGGTGGTTTATGGCAATAGCTTGCGTCAGGAGGAACATGGTTATGGTCTATACTTCGCCCTCTGTGGTATCGGCTTAATGATTTATGGCGTGCTTTCTGGATTAGTGCCAACTGAATATCACTATAGCGTACCTATCTATCGAACACTGGCCGGCGGAGTCATTTTAGTCGCTCTATTTAAGGCGCTTAAAGTATTTGATCTAGAGAAGGAGCAAAAGACTGCCGCTAAGCTGACACGTGCTATCGAGGCGGATAAGTACAAGGCGATAGGTCAGTTGGCAATGGGAGTCGCTCATGAGATCAATAATCCTCTCGCATCGTCCACTTTAGCGCTGGATCTATGGGAACGAAAACATCCTCACCAGTCGGATTCAGAAGCAAATTACCTAAGCCGTGTCCGCTTGGGGATTGAACGTGCATCATCTATCAGTAAAGAACTGTTGAACTATGCTAGGCCTGCATCGGGTAAGCGCTGTTTTGTTGCCTTGAGAGAAGTTTTAGACTCAGGTGTGAAGTTACTGTCACACCGCACTAAGCAGTATAATATTCAGTTGGATTGCAGTGAAAATATTGTTTTATATGCCGAGAGAATCAAGCTAGAAGAGTTGTTTATTAATCTCTTGTGCAATGCCATTGATGCCTCACCGACGAATAGCTCGATTATCGTGAGTGCGACGCAAGATGAGCATAAAGTTAATGTGTCCATAGAGGACTCAGGTTGTGGTATGACAGAGGATGAACTGGCTCGAGCAACAGAATTGTTTTATTCGACTAAGGCCTTAGGCCACGGTACTGGGCTAGGCTTAGCGATTTGTGAGCAGATAGTCGCATTACATAATGGCAAGATGCATATTGTGAGTAGCAAGGAAAAAGGGACGCGTGTGGAACTCACTTTTTATCGGGAGCAGCATTGATGATCACGATTTTGTTGGCTGAAGACGACAGAGAACTTAGCCAAAACATGGTTGAAATACTAGAACTTGAGGGCTTTAGTGTCACCGCAGTTGAGAGCGCGGAAGCCGCGATTAAAGAGAGTGAAAAGCAACATTTTGATATTGCACTAATGGATCTGCTGATGGCTGGCATGACTGGGGTTGAAGCTATCTCGAACCTGAGACAAAACCAACCCTTAATAGCCGTCATTATCATCACCGCTTATGCCACCGTCGATACCGCTGTCGATGCCATGAAAAAAGGCGCCGATAGCGTGATGACTAAGCCCTTTAAGAGTGATGAGCTAATCGTCACCATAAGGCGTAGCCTCGCAGAAAAACAGTTGTTCAAGAGTCGTGTCGATCTTGACCCCGATTTAGTCTACAGCGCTCTGGCTAATCCCTATCGACGTAAATCCCTAAAAGTGCTGGCAACACATAAGGCTGTTAAGTTTATGGACTTATGCCGTTTGGTTGAAATTGAGGACCATACAAAGTTTAATTTTCATCTACGTCAGTTAAAAAAGGCAGGCCTTGTTATGCAAA
The DNA here is from genome assembly GCF_016765635.1 of Shewanella schlegeliana. Lineage (GTDB taxonomy): Bacteria > Pseudomonadota > Gammaproteobacteria > Enterobacterales > Shewanellaceae > Shewanella > Shewanella schlegeliana. The sequence continues at coordinate 325,549 of NZ_JAESVD010000003.1, read as the reverse complement.
ATGAGAACAAGCTCTACATTTTGACAAATACAGGTCAATATATCTTAACAAATCACAACATTTCTCAAGGCTAAATTTCCTATTTAAACAGTGCGTTATCTTGTTTTTGATAACTTTAGTTCACAACTCTATGGTAGTGGTGAACTCTAGTTATCTATCTCTTTAGTGGTAACTCTTCAATACTTGAAGCATGTCCATAGAGGCATATCAATCGCCATTCCCTGCAACGTTGGCGATATGAATAGCAATGTTGAGGATGAACTTATGAACGCACACATTCCATGTAAAAAACTACTGCTTGCCAGCATGATAACCATGTTGGCCGCTTGTGGTAGCGACAATGATGACAATATTAATTTACCTGAAGTAAACACTCCCCCAGTGGCAGTCGCTGACTTTGCCAATGTCTTAGCTCAAGAAGTGGTAACAATTGATGTGCTTGCCAATGATACAGATGCCGATGGTGATGCATTAACTATCGTTTCTGTAGACTCCGGTAGTGCCGTGATCAAAGACGGTAAGGTTGACTTTACTGCTGGCACAGAGCTAGGAGAGGTGAAGTTTAACTATACGATAACCGATGGCACCGATGAGGCGTCAGCTGTCGTGACAGTGACTGTTGAAGCACAACCTGAACCTGAGCCGCTAACGTATGTTGGTAGCGCCGCGTGTGCTGAGTGTCATAGTGAGCAGCACAAGACATTTGCTAAGACTGGGCATAATTTCAAGATTCAGAAAATCGCTAATGGTGAGCAGCCTAGCTTCCCATACACACCTGAAGCAACGATTACTGGGGCAATTGATCTACTGCAGTTTGCCGGCCCCGATGCAGATGGTACGACAAACAACGATCTTGGCGCACCAACGAGTTACGATGATGTCACTTATGTTGTAGGTGGTTACCACTGGAAGATGCGCTGGTTAGATGCCGATGGCTATATTGTCACAGGTACTAATGTGCAATATAACATTCGCAATGCCGCTGGTGAGTTGAATATTCCAGAAAATCACTTAGATGATCCAGATGTCATGGGGAACTATAAGACTGGAGATTTTAATTACCAATATAAGTGCGGTAATTGTCACACCACAGGCTGGAAGCGCACCACCACTGAAGATGGCGATACACGTAACCTAGATCGCCAAGATGATCTACCTGGTATGGGTGGCACCTTCGCCGAGCAAGGCGTCCAGTGTGAGGCTTGTCATGGCGCAGGTAGCGATCATATAAAGGCTCCGACTAAAGTTAACATCACTAAAATAGCCATGGCTCGTACGACAGACGAGTTCCTAGCCGAAGATATGGCGTTTGGTAAAGCCGTGACTTGTGGTGAATGTCATACCCGTGATGGCGAGAAGGATTATCCAACTTACATTAGCGCCTATAACGCAGCCTTCCCTGATGGCAGTCAAGTTGGTGGCCGTATTATCGCATCAGGAGGTGGTTTATCTAAGCATCACCAGACTGCAGATGAAATGTTAGGTGTCGTACCTGAAGCGCACGGTGACTATCAAGCTGGGGATGAGATTGGTCCTAAGCGTAATATGAACTGTACAACTTGTCATGACTCACACAAGTCTACCGTGAATCAAGATAGTGACGATGGCCTACATACCGGTGCGGTGAAAGAGTGTACTGCTTGTCATGATAAGGAGTTTGCGGAAAATACTTGGGCAGCTGGGCCACATGCAGCAGCTGAGTGTACAACGTGTCATATGCCAGAGCAGGCTAAGAGTGCGGTCAGTAAGGTGGTTAACGGTGTCACCTTTGGTGATGTGAAGTCTCACCTATTTACAATCGACTTAGACCCAGCGGCTAAGCAGTTCACTGAAGATGGCAAGTTCCAGATGCCTTGGTCAACAGCTGAGTACTCATGTGGTAAGTGTCATGCAGACTATACAGATAGAGCTGCGGCGCTGCCTAAAATCCATAAATAAAAACAGGTTCATCACTATTTAGTCCCTCCCGACAAGCCACGCTAACCTATTTAGCGTGGCTTTTTTTGTGGGCGAACTACTGAGTTAAACCGATTAGGCAAGCTAGTTTTAGGTATTTCAGAAGTAGATTCTAGGAAAGGCTGAGAAAGGTTCTAGGTATTTAAAAAGCAGGTGCTAGGAAAAACGAAGAAAGGTCCTAGGTGCTAGGAAAAGCAGGAAAGCGAAGACGGTAGAGCTAAGACGGTAAAGCTAATGCGGTACAGCTAAGGCGGTAGGGCTAAGACGGTAGGGCTAAGACGGTAAAGCTAAGGCGGTACAGCTAAGGCGGTACAGCTAAGATGGTAAAGCTGAGGCTGCTGCTAGAAAAAGTCGCTCTAGTTGAGAGAACAAGCACTAAATGAAAAAGGCAAAACAGCTGAACCTGTTTTGCCTTTTCGCGTTTTATGTTTTGCTAGAACCTAGAACCTAGAACCTAGAACCTAGAACCTAGAACCTAGAACCTAGAACCTAGAACCTAGAACCTAGAACCTAGAACCTACTAGTACTCGAGCCTAGCACCTAATTATAATGAACTGGCTTCTCAGCAATGATAACTGGCACTTCAAAGGACTTGCCATCTCGAATAACCGTCATCATTACTTTTTTTCCAGGAGTGGTTTCGGCAATTCTATCCATCAGCATCTCAACACCAGGAATCGACTCACCTTCGTACTTAGTGATCACATCACGCGGTTGTAACTTGGCGTGTGCAGCGGGGCCGTTACGGTCGATACTGGTAATGACGACGCCTGTCAGATCCGGCAGATTTAAGATCTGTGCCATAACAGGACCAACAGCTTCACCGCCAATACCGAGTGCACCACGAATGACTCGACCATTTTTAATTAGCTTACCCATAATGCTATGGGCTAGTTTGATTGGAATTGCAAAGTTAATACCGTGCCCACCGCCTTCGCCGCCAATCTGGAAGGCCGCAGTGTTGATACCGATAAGCTGACCTGTGGTATCGATCAGTGCGCCACCGGAGTTGCCGGCGTTAATAGCAGCATCGGTTTGCAGGAAGTCTAAGTAGCCAGAGCTTAAGCCGTTACGACCCGTTGCACTGATGATCCCTTGAGTGATGGTTTGCCCTAGGTTGTAGGGGTTGCCAATAGCCAGTACTACATCGCCTACGCGAGCGGGTACATTCAGGTTAACTGGGACGATAGGAAGGTTATCACCTTCAACTTTCAACACGGCTAAGTCTGTTTCGGGATCTGAGCCGACAACTTCCGAGGTAAATTTCCGCCCGTCTTGCAGGGCAACCACGATCTCATCGGCGCGTTTGATTACATGATAGTTGGTAAGAATATAGCCTTCCTTACTCATTATCACACCTGAACCTAGGCCTTGGAGTGAGCCAGGGTTTAAAGGCTTAGATTGATCTATGCTCAGGCTGTAGATATTGACCACGGCAGGCGCGGCACGGCGTACTGCGGTAGAGAAAGATAACTCGCTGCTACTTGTCGATACCCGACTGCTAAGCCCATTTGTTATGCTTTGACCGGTAATGAGTGGAAGAACAAAAATAATCACTACAGCCATGATAAGGCCGAATAATACGGCTTTACCGACATATATAAGTGTGTCTTTGATAATCATGTCTGAGAATAAGTGCTAAAAAGATGAGTTATATTAACATGTTTGTACGTAATACCCATGCTAAAGCGATTTAAACCCTAAAAAGAGAGCCGAGCATATTGCTCGGCTTTCAGTTTAGCAGGTTGGGCTGTCTATCTTAGGATTAAGTAAAGGCTAGTGTTGTCGCGTCTAATTTTTAACGCCACAGAGCCTTTCTGATCTTCTAGCGCCGACTTTAGCGCCTTGAGATCCTTCACCTTAGTCCGGTTTACACCAACTATGACATCGCCTTTGATTAAGCCGCTAGTTGCTGCGGGTGAGCCTTGGGCTACATCGGTGATCTCCACACCCGATGAACGAGAGGTTTCGAGTTTTGCCCCTTGTAGCATAGGATGCACCGCACCTGCTGCCGCTTCAGCTGCTTGGGTTGATTCACCCAGTACAGCGGTGACAGTCTCTTTATCACCATCGCGGATTAAACCAAATTCGACTTTTGTTCCAGCGCCCATGGTTGCGACTTTTGCGCGTAGCTCTTGGAAACTCTTAATACTGCGACCATTAACACTGACGATAATATCACCGACTTTAATGCCCGCTTTGGCAGCAGCACTATCTGGCATCACCTCGTTAATGAAGCCACCGTGCTGGGTTTCAATACCAAAGCCCTTAGCAAGCTCACTAGTGAGGTCTTGGCCCATCACACCAAGCACACCGCGGCGAACTTCACCATGTTCGATGATCTGCTTTACTAGGTTGTTGACCATGTTAGCAGGAATAGCAAAACCGATACCGACGTTGCCGCCACCAGGGGCCACAATCGCGGTATTAATACCGATAAGCTCACCGTTGAGGTTGACTAGTGCGCCACCTGAGTTACCGCTGTTAATCGCAGCATCGGTTTGAATAAAGTTTTCTAGCATTTCGATGCCAAGGCCGCTTCGCCCCATAGCACTGACGATGCCAGAGGTGACGGTTTGGCCAAGCCCGAATGGGTTACCAATTGCTACTGCAAAGTCACCGACTTGCAAGGCATCAGAATCGGCGCGTTTCAGTGCCGTTAGGTTCTTGGCTTTTATCTGTAGTAAAGCGATATCAGACTCTGCATCGGTGCCAATCAGTTTTGCTTCAACTTCACGGCCATCATGTAGCCCAATAAGGATCTCATCGGCCCCTTCAATTACATGATTATTGGTGACGATATAACCTTCTTTAGCATCGATGATAACCCCTGAGCCTAGCCCTTTAAATGGACGCTCCTGCACTTGTTCGCGTGGGGCGTTAGGGCCAAAGAAGTAACGGAAGGCATCGGGTACCTTCTGTTTAGATACATGTGTGCCAGAGACAGCGACAGCAACAACTGCAGGGGTGGTTTTGTGCAGCATAGGCGCTAGGCTAGGTAGCTCTTGTCCATCTACGGCTAAGGGAATTGCAGCTTGAGAGACTACTGGGGCCAGGGTCAGGCTTGCGCCTAATACTGCTGCAGAAAGTAAGGATAATTTAGTCTTCATTTATATGTTGCTCCAATTTTCAAAACTAAAGTTTTCAAAAAATTTCAAAACCAAATGAGCGTGGCTACTTATTGTTGGTACTGCGCCGGGTACTAATAAGTATGCTGTTTCATTCATTATTGGTTCGGACTCAACTAAGTATCAAAAAGTTCATCAATTATTAACAAAGGTTCATTTCCCCCCATGCCTTTAAGCTGGTGTTAGCTCTTTCTCCTCAAGAACCTCAACTTGTTCTTCGCTCTTTTCGATGCTTTGGACTCTCAACTCTGGTAGCTGTTTCTCTGTCACCGGTGCTGTAAACAAAGTGGCAGAAGCATTCCACTGCTGATTGACTCTATTAAGCTGGGCGGTTAATTCTGCCAGTTGCTTATAATGGTCATCAAAGTGATCTGATACTTCTTGTTTGTATTGGCTGAGTTCGAGCTGGGTTTGCTCTAACTGTTCATTATTACTTTTATGACGATTGCTTTTAGCCAGTAAAGTATGACCCACATAGCCAAATACGCCACCAATCACAAATGCGGCAAGGGTTAATGCCCACTCCATATAGACTCCTAAATAAACTTATATGATGCTGATTGAGCCAAATATACATCGCGGCTTTGTAGCGTGGTAGTATTTACTAAAACATTAACTAAAAAATAAATCGTCAAACGGCCCTATGTTTAGCCTGATTCAGTCGTTGTGTATCAATAGTGAGCGAAGTGAATGATTAGCTTACCGGAGCTGATCAAGCATTCTTGCCTGTTAGCATGATACGATTGATTAAAAATAACTCGTCAAACGGCTCGATGTTTTTGAACCGAGCTGATTTGTGTGTCCCCTACAAATAGAGAATGATTTACGTGTCGCAATTAACTCCTTGGCAGCATTATCAACAAGATTTAACTCGAGATGATTTTTCACACGACGCAGCACAAGAGCAGGCGGTAAAGCAACTGCAGCGGGTCTATGATGATCTTATAGCCTTAAACGACAGCCAGAGTAAAAGCAGCAAGTTATTTTCCCTATTTGGTAAGAAGCGTAAGCAAGGTGTACAAGGCTTATATTTATGGGGGGGGGTAGGTCGCGGCAAAACCTACCTTATGGATACCTTCTTCGATGCTCTGCCTGGAGAGAGAAAGCTGCGAGCACATTTTCACCGTTTTATGCATCAGCTGCATATCGACTTAGCGGAGCTTCAGGGCCAGCGAGATCCCTTAGTCATTATTGCCAAGAAAATGGCAGCGCAATATCAAGTTATCTGCTTTGACGAGTTTTTTGTTTCCGATATCACAGATGCTATGTTGCTAGGGACTCTGTTTGAATCACTTTTTTCCGAAGGCGTAGCGCTGGTTGCAACCTCGAATATTATTCCAGATGAGTTATACCGTAATGGCCTGCAGCGTGCCCGATTCCTGCCTGCTATTGCAGCGATCAATAAACATTGCGATGTGCTTAATGTTGACTCTGGCGTGGACTACCGTTTAAGAACCCTAGAGCAAGCCGAGATCTTCCATTCGCCACTCGATGCTAAAGCAGAGCAAAATTTGCGAGAGTATTTTACCAAGTTAGCACCTGAGTCAGAGGTTTCGACGCAAGGTTTAGAGATTGATGGTCGAATCATTGATATTCGTCAACAGGCACAGGGAGTGTTACTCATCGATTTTAGAGCCTTGTGCGATGGTCCTAGAAGTCAGCGAGATTATATGGAAGTCGCTCGGCTTTATCACACCGTGCTACTCAGTAATGTTGAGCAGATGGGGGAGCAGTTAACTGGAGATGATATCGCGCGTCGTTTCTTGGCTATGGTGGATGAATTTTACGAACGTAATGTAAAACTGATCATCTCATCGGCGGTTCCTCTTGAGGAGATCTATACCGAAGGCTTATTAAGCTTCGAGTTTAGGCGCTGTCGCTCAAGGCTAACGGAGATGCAATCTCATGATTATCTGGCGTTGGAGCATATCCCGTAGATTTTAGGCACAAAATAAATAGAAAACTTGTGCAGAATCGCTTATTGTTCGCCACCAAAATTTTCATCAATGACAGTGTATCGCCCTGTGAGGCTGATCTCTTGCGCTGTTTTGCTGGTTTATTTTTGAAATTGAGTGAGCAAACGGACGGAACGAATCAAAACTGATAAGAATTAAACTAAAAAATTAGGTGATTTTTAACTCAGCTTTGTCTATAATCCGCAACCTGCCCTCGTTATCCACCAATTCGGTGGAAGTTGTAAAGCTTATTCTTTGCTCGAAGGGGCGGGGAATGGCACTTTTTGTGTTTCTGCCAATGATGGCATAAACATGTGAGACAGAATTTTAACATTGGGTTTTTGTAAAATGAAGACTACTTTTACTGCTACACCAGAAACAGTCACTCGTGATTGGTTCGTCGTTGACGCCGAAGGTAAAACTTTGGGTCGTATCTCTACTGAAATCGCTGCTCGCCTACGTGGTAAGCACAAGCCTGAGTATACGCCTCATGTAGATACTGGTGACTACATCATCGTTATTAACGCTGATAAAGTTGCTGTGACTGGTAACAAAGCTAAAGGCAAAGTTTACTACTCACATTCAGGTTTCATCGGTGGCATTAAGCAGATCACTTTTGAGAAGCTACAAGCTCATAAGCCTGAAATGATTATCGAAAAGGCTGTTAAGGGTATGCTACCTAAAGGTCCATTGGGCCGTGCCATGTTCCGTAAGCTTAAAGTTTACGCTGGTTCAGAGCATAACCACGCTGCACAACAACCTCAAGTTCTTGATATCTAAACGGGATTATAGCAATGGCTGCAACTCAATACTACGGCACTGGCCGTCGCAAAACATCTACTGCTCGCGTATTCGCTAAAGTAGGTACTGGTAACATTATCGTTAACAAGCTACCTCTAGACGAATACTTCGGTCGTGAAACTTCTCGCATGGTTGTTCGTCAGCCTCTAGAGCTAGTTGAAATGACTGAGAAGTTAGACATCATGGTAACTGTAAAGGGTGGTGGTAACACTGGCCAAGCAGGTGCAATCCGTCACGGTATTACCCGTGCGTTGATGGAACTTGACGAGTCTCTACGTCCTTCTCTACGTGCTGCTGGTTTCGTTACCCGTGATGCTCGTAAAGTTGAGCGTAAGAAAGTTGGTCTACGTAAAGCACGTCGTAAGCCACAATTCTCTAAGCGTTAATTTTCGCTTTCAGAGTTCAAAAAACCCAGCTATATGCTGGGTTTTTTCTTATCTATAATCTACAGATTCTCCGTTACTCTTATCATCGGTTATTTTGCTGTTGGGATAACCTGTAATATGAAAAACTCTGCGAGTAGATCGTGACTCCCTAATCATTTTAGTTCAGCTTACCCTAAGAACGGGTTACACAGTTTTGAACTGCTTAAGTTCACCATTTAAGGTTTTTTTCGCTAGATTGTTCATCCTAAGGAACACTTTGTTATGTCTTTCGAGTTAATCATGCTGTCGTTAGGTTTAGTGCTAATAATTGAAGGAATTGGGCCACTTTTGTTTCCAAATCGTTGGCGAGCCTATTTGAAAGAAATTTCTAATCAAAATCAGCAGCTTTTGCGTAGATTGGGTGGTTCCTTAGTCACTGTTGGAGTCGTACTGTTGATTATTTTTTCATAAATTACTTGCCTACCGCCCCCATAGATCTGCTAAAATCCCGTTTTAACCACTACCGTGCAGCAAATAATGGGCAAAAACGTTGTAGTTCTCGGCACCCAATGGGGTGACGAAGGAAAGGGTAAGATAGTCGATCTTCTTACCGAACAGGCTAAATATGTCGTTCGTTACCAAGGTGGCCACAATGCGGGTCATACTCTAGTTATCGATGGCGACAAAACCGTTCTTCATCTTATTCCATCAGGGATCTTACGCGATAATGTTAAGTGCATTATTGGTAACGGCGTGGTGCTTGCACCAGACGCACTGATGGCAGAAATTAACATGCTTAAAGAGCGTGGCGTACCTGTAGAGGAACGTTTACTAATTTCTGAAGCATGTCCTCTAATTTTACCATTCCATTGTGCTCTAGACATTGCTCGCGAAAAAGCGCGTGGTAATAATGCTATTGGTACAACGGGTCGTGGTATCGGTCCAGCATACGAAGACAAAGTCTCTCGTCGCGGTTTACGCGTAGGCGATCTGTTTGATGCAGAATTGTTTGCAACTAAGCTGAAAGAAGTAATGGCTTACCATAACTTCATGCTAACTGAATACTACAAGTGTGATGCTGTTGATTACGAAGAGACATTGAAGGATGCTCTAGCAATCGCTGACTACTTGAAGAGCATGTGTACAGACGTATCTGAGCTACTTGATCAGGCGCGTAAAGCTGGCGAACCAATTCTATTTGAAGGTGCTCAAGGCACGTTACTAGATATTGACCATGGTACTTATCCGTTCGTAACCTCTTCTAATACTACAGCTGGTGGTGTTGCAACAGGTTCAGGATTCGGTCCACGTCACCTAGATTACGTTTTGGGTATCATGAAGGCTTACACCACACGTGTTGGTGCTGGTCCTTTCCCAACTGAATTGAAAAACGAAATCGGTGACTACTTAGGAACTAAGGGTCACGAGTTCGGTGCGACGACTGGTCGTAAGCGTCGTCCAGGTTGGTTAGATGTTGTCGCTATGAAGCGTGCAGTTCAAATCAACAGCGTAAGCGGTTTCTGCTTGACTAAACTAGACGTTTTAGACGGCCTAGAAGAAGTTAAGATCTGTGTTGGCTACCAGTACCCAGACGGCACTGTAGCGACTACAACTCCTCTAGCGGCTGAAGGTTATGAGCAGGTAACTCCTGTTCTTGAAACTATGCCTGGTTGGAGCGAGTCAACTTTCGGCGCAACTTCTGTTGAGCAATTGCCACAAGCGGCATTGAACTACATTAAGCGTCTTGAAGAGTTGTTAGAAACGCCAATCGATATTATCTCAACGGGTCCGGATAGAAACGAGACCATGATTCTAGTGAATCCGTTTAGTTAATAACAAGAGGCCGCGATAAGCGGCCTTTTTAATGTCTTCCCAGTAAGGAAGTGCATCGCTATAGCTGGACTCAAGAAATACGTTATACTGCCGATGACATAAAATAGAGTATATTCGAGTTATCCTTTAAAATTGCTAGCTTGATAAACGACTATTAGATTAACCCACTGTCATTGAGAATTCTTATGCTGCGTTATGTATTGATTACGATCTTATCGATATCCGCTCTACCGAGTTTCGCGACCATCAAGGCCGTTGATGTCTATACTCAAGAGCAGTTGGTTGATTTGATTCGTACTAAACGTTATTTGACGCAAGTTAAGGGCGATGATTGTCAGATAGTGCAGGATATTGAAGCAAGGGCTGAGGTGCTAAAACAGCCTTTGTATCAGTATCTTTGGGCGGAAATGCTCAATTATGGGATCTGCGTTAAGGCGAATCCGCCGCGTGGGATCTCTATGTTAAAAACCTCTGCCGAGCAGGGGAGTGCCGAAGCCATGGTGAGAATGGCTGAGTATTATCACGATGGTAAGTTTGTCATCGAAGATAAACAAAGGGCGGTGCAGTATGCATTGCCTGCTGCCGCGACAGGCGATCTGCCTGCACGGATGATGTTGGTTCGGTTATTTGGTGAGGGCTATGGTAGTCCTCGAGATTACGAAGTGGGATTTCATTGGCTATATAACGAAGTCTTTAGCGATGAAACCACGCAAGCCGAAGCAATTAACTTGTTAAAGGTGTTAGAGGCAAAGATGCCGCCCAGCGCAGTTGCTAGGGCAAAGAAAGAGCACCTTAGAACGCCACAATAAGCATGGCCCAGAGATGGCCGTGTCACTAATTTGGAAAGTGAATGATAAAAGATCCGCAATTTAAGCGTGAGCAAGAGAAGTACGAAAACCCTATCCCAAGTCGTGAGTATATTTTGGAATACTTACGCTCACAAAAGTCCCCGTTAAGCCGTGAACATATCGCTGCCGCACTGCAAATTGAAGGTGAAGAGCAGTTAGAAGCCATTCGTCGCCGTTTGAGAGCGATGGAGCGTGACGGTGAGCTAGTGTTTACCCGTGGCCAGTCATATGGCTTACCAGAGAGAATGGACCTGTTAACAGGTACTGTGATTGGTCACAGAGACGGCTTTGGTTTCTTGAAGCTAGAAGAGGGCGGCGACGACCTCTATATTAACAACCGTGACATGCTGATGTATTTCCACGGTGATAGAGTGCTAGCTCAGAAGGCGGGAGTCGATCGCAAGGGCCGCCGTGAAGCACGTATTGTACGTTTAGTCGAAGAGCGCAGCGCAGCATTGGTTGGCCGCTTTCATCTAGACGCGGGCATGGGCTTTGTGATTGCCGATGATCGTCGTATTACCCAAGAAATTTTAGTTCCAGAAGAGGATCGCAAAGGCGCTCGCCAGGGCGATATCGTTGTGTTGGAGCTGACTCGCCGACCAGGTCGTTACGTTAAGGCTGCCGGTAAAGTTACCGAAGTGCTTGGTAAAGAGATGGCGCCAGGAATGGAGATTGAGATTGCACTTCGCAATTACGACCTGCCACATACCTGGTCTGGCTTGATCGAGAAGAAGCTACGTAAGATCCCTGATGAAGTGACTGAGGCGGATAAAGAAGGTCGTGTCGATCTGCGCCAATTGCCTTTAGTCACAATTGATGGCGAAGATGCCCGTGACTTCGATGATGCCGTTTACGCTGAGAAGAAAAAATCAGGCGGCTGGCGTTTATGGGTGGCGATTGCCGACGTAAGTCATTATGTTCGCACTGAATCGGCGTTAGATAAAGAAGCGCGTGCTCGTGGTAACTCGGTGTATTTCCCATCACAAGTTATCCCTATGCTGCCAGAGAAGATCTCAAACGGCCTGTGCTCTTTGATGCCAAAGGTCGATCGTCTTTGTATGGTGGCAGAGATGACCATTTCTGCTTCAGGTAAACTATCGGGCTATAAGTTCTATCCTGCTGTGATGCACTCCCATGCGCGTTTAACCTATACCCAGGTTGCCGACATGCTAGAGGGCGGTGAGGTGAGCGAAGAGCTTAAACCTCTGTTCCCGCACCTACAGACGTTGCAGTCACTGTATTTAACGTTGGAAGAAACCCGTGCAGAGCGCGGTGCGATTGCATTCGAAACCACTGAAACCCAGTTTATCTTCAACGAGCAGCGCAAGATCGATAAGATCGTGCCGCGTAACCGTAATCAGGCGCATAAGATCATCGAGGAGTGCATGATCTTAGCAAACGTAGCGTCGGCTAAGTTTGTGAAGAAGCACAAAGGCGAAGTGTTGTACCGTGTGCACGAAGCGCCATCGGAGCAGAAGCTAACCAACTTTAAGGATTTTCTTAAAGAGCGTGGCTTGACGATGGAAGGTGGTTTAGAGCCTGAGCCTAAAGATTACCAAGCTGTGATGGAGCAGATTGCAGACAGAGCCGATGCGGAGCTGATTCAGGTGATGTTGTTACGCTCTATGCGTCAGGCAACTTACACTCCTGATAATGAAGGTCACTTTGGTTTGGCATTAGAGGCATATTCTCACTTTACCTCGCCGATTCGTCGCTATCCTGACTTGATTCTACACCGCGTTATTCGTTACCTGCTTGCTAAGCAGGAGAATGCGGAGTTAACCGATAAATGGACGCCTGACGGTGGCTTCAATTATCAGATTGAAGAACTGGATCTGCTCGGTGAAGAGTGTTCGACCACCGAACGCCGCGCCGATGAAGCAACTCGTGATGTAAGCGACTGGCTTAAATGCGAATTTATGCAAGACCATGTTGGAGATACATTTGAGGCTGTTATCGCTTCAGTGACACATTTTGGCATGTTTGTCCGCCTAAATGATCTATTTATCGATGGTCTAGTGCATATCTCAAGTTTAGGTAGTGACTACTACCAATATGATAATATGCGTCAGCGTTTAGTCGGTGAAGCCTCGGGTCAGGTTTATCAGATTGGTGACACGGTAACGGTTAAAGTGGCTGGCGTGAATCTTGATGATCGTCAAATTGACTTGATGATGGAAGGCGATTCGGCTGGTGGTAGACGTCGCAGACCAACCAAGCCATTAACGGCGCGTGAACGAGTCAATCGTGAAGGTGCAAAGCTTGGTGCTAAGCGTGAGTCTTCTCGAGGCAAAGGCACAGAGGGTGACTCTGAGTCTAAGTCTAAGTCAGGGACAAAACGTAAGCCGAGCCGTTCAGGCGCAAAGTCTAGCAGCGGCGGAAAATTTAAGAGCGGCAGCAGCACTGCAGCTAAAAAGACTAAGACAAAAGCTTCGGCAAAAAAATCTTCAGCAAGTAAAGCTAAGTCAGCCAAGCGTAAAGCGAGTAAGAAATAGATGAAAAAGCAAGATATGACATTTGGGTTACACGCGGTTGAAGCGGTACTGAAAAACAGCCCTGAACGTGTGATTGAGATGTGGGTACTTCAAGGTCGTGATGACAATAGACTCACGCCAATTCTTGAAATAGCAGCTGAGTGGGGCGTCTCAGTACAGTATGCTTCTCGTAAGGCGTTGGATGAAAAGTCAGACGGCGGCCAGCACCAAGGTGTTGTTGCTAAAGTTAAGCCTGCAAAAATTCTTAGCGATAACGATTTAGCTGCGCTACTTGAAAAGACTGAAGTGCCTTTCTTGTTGATTTTAGATGGTGTGACCGATCCACATAACTTGGGTGCATGTTTGCGTAATGCCGATGCCGCTGGCGTTCATGGCGTTATCGTACCAAAAGATAATTCTGTGGGTTTAACTCCTATTGTGAGTAAAGTTGCCTGTGGTGCCGCAGAAATGGTGCCGTTATATCAGGTGACTAACCTTGCGCGCACCATGCGTAGTCTGCAAGAGAAAGGCGTATGGATTATTGGTGCTGCTGGTGAAGCCGATTGTGAGCTTTATCAAGCGAGCCTAACGGGTCCTTTGGCGATTGCCATGGGCGCAGAAGGCAAAGGTCTTCGCCGTTTAACACGTGAAAGCTGTGATACCTTAGTATCAATTCCGATGGCTGGTAGTGTATCGAGCTTAAACGTTTCTGTTGCTACTGGCGTTTGTCTGTTTGAAGCGGTTCGTCAGCGCCTAGCGTAATGAATGAGGGGGATGCGCCTCGGACTTGAGTCTTGCGCTTGATTTCTGGTTAGCATTAACTTTAAAAATGCCGATAAGGTTAACGTCTTATCGGCATTTTTGTATTTATAGCTTGGTATTAATAGCTCTGTATCAATAGCTCTATATCAATCGTTTTGTGATATTTCTTAGCAAGCGTACTTGCCATAGAATTTAGCGGTTGCTTGCTCTGTTTCTAGCCATAAACTTGTGAACGCCCTTGCAACTTAAACCTTCTATTGGAAGGTATAAAGAAGGTTAAAGGTGGTGATAGTGTCGGTTTGCTTTGAACCTTCTGGTACCACTTCGGTGTATTTCACGTTCATGCCGATTTTAAATGCCCAGTCTTGGAAGAGAGTATTTTTGTAACTCATATCTAGCGTTAGCGTGTTGTTGTCTTCACCCGTTTCGGCTGTAAGATCTGCATTCAGACTTGTATACTCTTGCAGCTTCATCTCAAACTTTGCTGCAGTACGTAAGATAACATCTTTGCTGGACTTGGGGATTGGGGCATCGGTTGTGGCAATCGGCAAGTTATAACGATAACCGGGACCGACTTCTAAACTGAGTTTGGTTTTAGAGGTGCTAACGGCATCGAAACCGTAACCACCAGAAACGGTTGCAATGCGGGTATAACTACCAAATTGATCCCAGGTAAAATCTCCACGACCAAAAAAGTAACCGCCATTAACTTTATAGTTCGACTGTAGCTGAAGGTCATACTTCTCTGCCGTTGTTTTTTCGTTGTCTGCAGCAAAGTAAGCTTTAACCGTTCCCTCTTGTCGGGTCTGATTCGTATCGTAAACTAGTTTGGTTCTGCCGTTAAAACTACTCGACTCGGTATTACCCGTGTTGAGCTGAAAACCCGCCTCAATTTCGGCTGTGATGTCGCTAGGTGGCTCTTGGTAATCGGGGGGAACTAAGGCAAAGGCGGACTGCGAGCACAAAAGACCAAATACAATAATGAGAGTTTTTAGCATTCTTCTTATTCTTGATGTTGTTTGGAGTGAGAAGCAACATTTTTGTCGTAGCGACATCATACCTAGAATCAGCTTATGCGCAAACTAGATTGTATTAGCTTTACAGCTTATATAGACCTTATTGGGATCCACGCCCATATGTGAGGCTGGCATGCTGCTTCACGCGAAATTTTTGCATCATGGAGCGTCATTACTAGACTGATTAATAATTGCTTGAATTCTAGCTTGAGTTTATGTAATATTCCGCGGCTTAATTCAGTCACTTTAATTAGTTCCTTGCCTCTATTAGGTTTGACTGAGCCAACAACGAGGCTAGATAACCGTAAGGAGCAAAAAATGCGTCATTATGAAATCGTATTTTTAGTTCACCCTGATCAGAGTGAACAAGTGCCAGGTATGATCGAACGTTACACGGGTATTCTTACCCAAGCTGGCGGTCAAATCCACCGTTTAGAAGACTGGGGCCGTCGTCAACTGGCTTACCCAATCATCGAATTGCATAAAGCTCACTATGTTCTTATGAACGTAGAGACTACTGCAGAAGCGGTTGAAGAACTTGAAACAGCTTTCCGTTTCAACGACGCTGTTTTGCGTAGCATGGTTATGCGTACTAAAGCTGCCATCACTGAAGCATCTCCAATGGCTAAAGCTAAAGACGAGCGCGACACACGTCGTTCATCTGAAGAGCGTGCACCTCGTGCAGAAGCTGCTGAAGAAGTTGAAGAAAGCGCTGAAAACACTGCTGAGTAAGTTTTTTTGTGACCACAAACAATTTGGTATTAGCGGGAACCATTACGCGTTCCAGGCAGTTTGATAGCCCAGCAGGCATTGCCCATACGGTAGTGATGTTGGAACACAAATCGCAGCGTTACGAAGCAGGAATGTTACGCAACGTTTATTGCCAAATCCAAGTTGTATTAAGTGGTGAACGCTTTAATAGCGTTGCAAAAAACCTAAAAGCCGGCGTTGAAATACAAGTCGAAGGCTTCATTAATCTGCAGCAGAGCAGAAATGGTCAAAATCGCTTGGTTTTACACGCTGAAAATGTCGAATTGAAAACTTAGGAGACTGTCACATGGCACGTTATTTCCGTCGTCGCAAGTTCTGCCGTTTCACTGCAGAAGGCGTTACCGAGATCGATTACAAAGATATCGTAACTTTGAAGAACTACATCACTGAAAGTGGTAAAATTGTTCCTAGTCGTATCACTGGTACAAATGCTAAATATCAACGTCAACTAGCTCGCGCTATCAAGCGTGCTCGTTATCTTTCTCTACTGCCGTACACTGATTTACATCAGTAATACTGCATTAATTTAGAGGAATATAAAATGAACGTTATTTTACTTGATAAAATCGCTAACCTAGGCAACTTGGGTGACCAAGTTTCTGTAAAAGCTGGTTACGCACGTAACTTCCTTTTACCACAAGGTAAAGCTGTTGTTGCTAACGCTGCTAACACTGAAGTTTTTGAAGCACGTCGTGCTGATCTAGAAGCTAAGTTAGCTGCTGACCTAGCTGCTGCTACTCAACGCGCTGAGAAAATCTCTGCACTTGAGTCTGTTGTTATCGCTTCTAAAGCTGGTGACGAAGGCAAGCTATTCGGTTCAATTGGCAACCGTGATATCGCTGATGCAGTTACAGCTGCAGGTGTTGAACTAGCTAAGAGCGAAGTTCGTCTTCCACTAGGTGCTATCCGCACTACTGGTGAATTCGAAGTTGAAGTTCAAGTTCACACTGAAGTTAAAGCAATCGTTAAACTTTCTGTTGTTGCAGAAGCTTAATAATTTGCTCTAAGCAAATGCTTTAATAAAAACACCGCCCTAATTTATTAGTGCGGTGTTTTTTTATGCCTGAAAAGCAGGAAAAGCAGGAAAAGCAGGAAAAGCAGGAAAAGCAGGAAAAGCAGGCTGGGGAAGACTGCGAGGCGGGAGTCACTTTTTTTGTAGGTCGGGCTTTAGCCCGTCAATATAGGTAGCATTTAGTCTTGAGCTTAGCCAACGGCATACAAAGGCAGTTTTTTTGTCGGTATAACTAGATATCGAGATGGGTTTATAAAGAAGATTGGAAGAAAACATGGGAGGTAAATCATGCATAGGTGCAAAATAAAAAGGCATATGAGCGCTGCTCATATGCCTTTTTAGTATCTAGCGAGTCCGAATTAGTTGTTGACTAAATCCAGCTCTTCAATCAGGTTTTGAGCGTTATCCACTTCATCCATCATCCATAATATGTAGCGAATATCTACATGCACGGCGCGAGTAATGGTTGGGTTAAAGAACCAGTCTTTGGTAATGGCTTCGTAGGTTGAGTCGAAGTTAAGCCCGACCAGCTCACCCTTACCATTAAACACTGGGGAACCTGAGTTACCGCCAGTGGTATCGACGCTTGATAGGAAGTTAACTGGCACTGAACCAAAGCTCTCAGGCTTATCTAAGCATGAGAATAAGCGGCATAACCATGAAGCAGGATCTTGATAAACGGTTTCAACAGCATGGCTGCCGTAACGTTTGGCTTCAATCGCTTCTAACAACTTAGCTGGCGCGTTAAACGGCTCGACACCAGTATGTTTAGCTAGGATACCCTCTAAGCGGGTAAATGGCTGCTTATAAAGCGCATCAGTGGACTGGTAACCATCGACCATACCGTAAGTAATACGCAAGGTGCCGTTGGCATCTGGGTAGACTGGCCAGCCATTGGCTTTGTTATAGGCGATAACGGCCTTCATGTAGTCAGGACGGGCTTTTGATAGCTTACCCGCTAAGGTCTTAGCATCCTTCTCTGTCTGCATGTTTTGCTCGTATAGAGCAACGGCTAGGCGAATAAATGGATCGGCGCTGGTTTCAAATTCGCTAGCATCGGCGTCCATCCAGGCAAGGCGTTTATTCTTATCGGTGAGTGAGCTAAGGGCATAGAGCGCATCAAGCTTTTCACTTAGGCCGATCTCGTTATCGCTATCGCCTTCATTGAGCATGGAATCAAGCTGAGCGACGCGATTATCTTGAGCAAGATAGGCTTCTAAGTCTTGCATCCACAGTGTCTTGTCGACGCTAATAGCAAAGCTTGAGTCTAGACGCTTAAGGCGCGCCTTAAACATCTTCATATCGCGCTCTTGATAACCCTCTTCACGCTCGGCATCTGGTTTTTGCTTCTCCTTGGCTAAGCGATATAGCTTATTGGCTGTCGCGAGTAACTCGCTACTTTGCGCATTATTGAAGTAGTAACGGCCTTGACGCTGAAGACGTTGCTCA
Organism: Shewanella schlegeliana; assembly: GCF_016765635.1. Lineage (GTDB taxonomy): Bacteria > Pseudomonadota > Gammaproteobacteria > Enterobacterales > Shewanellaceae > Shewanella > Shewanella schlegeliana. The sequence goes on along the minus strand of NZ_JAESVD010000003.1, from coordinate 307,179 downwards.
ACCAGTAAGGTTTCAAGCTCATCAAACTGAGTTTGGAATGATTGATACTCAGCATCTTTTGCAAGCCATGCACGGAAATCATCTTCGCGACTCTGTTTGATGCCTGTGATATCGGTAGCCTTAAAGCCATCTAATAAACCGTTGTACTTCTTCATACGGTTTGCCATGCCAGCTAATGTGCCTGCATATTTGATCTTCACATCTTTATCGTTAGCGCTCATGGCTTCGATAGTGTCGATACGCAGCTGATAGCGAGTCGCAAGCGTTGGGTATAACCAATCGCTAGCAAACTTAAGTTCACTGGTTAAGCGGTAACGACTGGTAGACCCTGGGTAACCAGCGACAAACACACCATCGCCCGCTTTCACCCCGTCGGCATTAACTTTTAAATAGCTCTTCGGTACATAAGGGACGTTATCTTCGGCAAAGGCTGCTGGTTTGCCATCTTTTCCAACATAGGCGCGCAGGAAGGTGAAGTCGGCTGAGTGGCGAGGATATTCGTAGTTGTCGATATCACCGCCAAAGGAGCCTGCGCTTTCAGGTGGTGCGTATACTAGACGTACGTCACGAATAATGAGCTGCTTAATTAGGTAATATTCGAGACCGTTATGAAAGCTTCTTACTGAGCAGCGGTAGTTATCATCGCTCTCACACTCTTTAATTAGTGCTTTGCGATTAGCTTGAATATTCTCATATCGCTTGAGTGGCTCTTCACCAATATCTTTTTTTACCTGCTCAGAGACATCGGTAACCGCTTCTGTGATATACAGACGCTCGTTAGGGCCAGCAGATGGTTCCTTGTCTTTACTGCTTGCTAAGAAACCATCAGCGAGGTAGTTATGCTCTTTTTTGCTGTTATATTGAATAGCACGGTAGGCGCAATGATGGTTTGTCACAACTAAGCCTTGGGGCGAAACAAAACTGGCGGTACAATAGCCCAGTCCGACAACCGCGTTCATTGGGTAGCTGGTTAAGTCCGCTAACTGTTTCGCCGGAATGTCGATGCCACGTTCGCTGAGCTTATCGGCGATAGACGGCATCTGATAGGGTTGCCATTGTCCTTCATCGGCCAATGCTACGGCTGATGGCAGCATCCCTGTCGATAGAGCGATGGCGGCAATCAATGCATTGCGCATGTTCTTTCCTTAATATTGTTATAGTGTATTTTTAGTTGCAGGTCGTATGATGTTAAAAGCCTGCTCTGTTTTACCCCGGTTTTATACCACATTTTGCTTAATCGTTGGAATTTTGGAGATTTAATGTCACAACAACGCGCCTTTAAGGGCAAAGATAAGCCAAGAGATCTTCAGATGGATGCGCTGAAGATGCCACCGCATTCAATTGAAGCTGAACAGTCGGTTCTCGGTGGCTTGATGTTGGACTCTGACGCTTGGGACAGAGTGGCTGAAGCCGTTGTAAAAGAAGATTTCTACTCTCGTGCTCATGGCACCATTTTTACAGCAATGGAGTCTTTGATTAGCGCGGGTCAACCGATCGACTTGATTACCGTGTCTGAGCAGTTGGAACTTGAAGACCAACTCGAAGATGTGGGTGGCTTTGCCTATATTGGTGAAATTGCTAAAAACACCCCAAGTGCCGGTAACATTCACTCTTACGCCGACATCGTGCGTGAGCGTGCTGTTGTACGCGATATGATCAAAGTTGCTAACGAAATTGCCGATGCAGGCTTTAACCCTGAAGGGCGTAACTCGAGTGAACTACTCGATTTAGCTGAAACCAAGGTATTTAAAATTGCCGAGCAACGCGCCAATGCCAATGAAGGTCCAGAAGGCATTAAGGCGATTCTTGAAAAGACCGTCGATAAGATTGAAGAGTTATATAACAACCCTACCAGTGGTGTAACAGGGGTATCGAGCGGTTTTGGCGATCTTGATAAGATGACAGCCGGTTTCCAATCCGGTGACTTGATTATTGTTGCTGCACGTCCATCTATGGGTAAAACCACCTTTGCGATGAACTTGTGTGAGCAGGCCGCGCTGCATGAAGACAAGCCCGTGCTTATTTTCAGCTTGGAGATGCCTTCAGAACAGATCATGATGCGTATGTTGGCTTCACTTGGCCGCGTCGATCAGACAAAAATTCGTACCGGTCAGTTAGACGATGACGATTGGGCACGGGTATCCTCAACAATGGGGATTATGCTTGAACAAGGTAAGATGTATATCGATGATGGTTCAGGCCTAACTCCAACAGAAGTGCGCAGCCGTGCTAGACGTATTGCCCGTGAATACGGCGGTCTGTCGATGATCATGATCGATTACCTTCAGTTAATGCAGGTCCCAGCGCTAAAAGATAACCGTACCTTGGAGATCTCTGAAATCTCTCGCTCGCTAAAAGCCTTGGCTAAAGAGCTCGAAATTCCCGTTATTGCACTTTCTCAGCTTAACCGTTCATTGGAGCAGCGTGCCGATAAACGTCCTGTTAACTCAGATTTGCGTGAATCGGGCGCGATTGAGCAGGATGCCGATTTGATCATGTTTATTTATCGTGATGAAGTGTATAACGATGACTCCGAAGATAAAGGCACTGCAGAGATCATTATTGGTAAGCAGCGTAACGGTCCTATTGGACGTGTGCGACTAACCTTCCAAGGTCAATTCTCTCGTTTTGACAACTATGCAGGTCCGCAATTCGAAGAAGATTAATTATTGGTTATCATCACTTTTTTACACAGTGATAAAATACAATAGAGCCTCATAGAGGCTCTTATTTTTAGATTAGATAGACAAGGTTACTTTTGAAACCATTCCCACGAGCAGAAATCAGTCGCCAAGCATTAAAGAATAATTTGGCCAGACTGCATGAACTTGCCCCATCAAGCAAAGTGATGGCGGTTGTTAAAGCTAATGGCTATGGCCATGGCTTACTCAATGTCGCTCAGTGTTTAGATAATGCCGATGGCTTTGGTCTGGCGCGTTTAGAAGAGGCGCTGGCGCTGCGTGCCGGTGGGATTAACGCCAAACTATTATTATTGGAAGGCTTTTTTCGCGAAGCAGATTTGGCGACCCTAGTTGAGCATGATATTGAAACCGTGGTTCATCATGAGTCTCAAATCGAAATGCTCGAACAGGCTGAGCTAAGTAAGCCCGTCAGCGTATGGATGAAAGTCGATTCTGGGATGCACAGACTGGGTTTTGTGCCTGACGAGTTCCACGTTGTTTACCAGCGCTTATTAGCTTGTAAAAATATCGCCAAGCCAATTAATTTTATGACCCACTTCGCTTGTGCCGATGAACCAGATAATGACTATACCGCTAAGCAGCTAGCCGTGTTTGAGGCATTAACGAAAGATCTACCTGGTGAGCGTACTCTAGCTAATTCTGCAGGGGCGCTTTTCTGGCAACAGAGTCAAGCCAATTGGATCCGTCCCGGCATTGCGCTTTATGGTGTCTCTCCGGTGGTTGGCGATCTAGGCACTAAACATGGGCTTATTCCTGCGATGGAGCTGGTGTCACAACTGATAGCCATTCGCGACCACAAAGCTGGGCAGCCTGTGGGCTATGGTAGTTATTGGACTGCTGATAGCGATACCAAGCTTGGTGTTGTAGCCATAGGTTACGGTGATGGTTATCCACGAAATGCCCCGCTAGGTACGCCAGTATTAATTAATGGTCGACTAGCGCCCATTGTAGGCCGGGTTTCGATGGACATGCTGACCGTTGACCTAGGAGTTGACGCTACTGATAGCGTGGGTGATAAAGCGGTGCTTTGGGGAAAAGAGCTTCCAGTAGAGGAGGTTGCCGAGCATATTGGTACTATCGCTTATGAGTTGGTTACCAAGTTAACACCGCGAGTCGCAGTTTGCCTAGACTGAGCAAATATACAACATACCTGTAGTTGTGATTGAGGCCGATGCCCGTCACTTGTATGAAGAATTTTTAAATTGAAAACTTACTTACTGTCTGCTTTTACTGCATTTGGACTAATGTCGCCACTGGCGTTTGCTGCTTCCGCTTCGACTAAGATGACGGAAGAGCGTGAGTCGGGTGAAGAGACGATTATTATCGAATCTGTTTCGCCTAAAGCTAAAACTAAGTCTAAATCTAAATCAGAACAACCCCAAGACTCGTTGCCGGATCACCAAGCTGAATTTGCTGCCGTACCTTTTGCTTTTTCCAGTGAAAGTTTAAGCACTGCTTTTGGTGGAGCGGGTGTACTCAAACACGCTGGGCAGATCCAATCCTCGATATTGGGTATTGGCGTATATAGCACCAATAACAGTTGGGTAAGTTACCTGCGTTTTAACGACTATCAAATTCCTTCGATCGATCAATGGTTGTTCTCAGTCGAGACTTACCAAGCTCGCTTTAAAGAAGGGGTCTATTATGTGCCTGAACAAGTGACTCTTTATGGTAATACCGAGCGTGTAGTCACACTCGGTGATGAGTCTTACACTAAGTTTCATGCTCGCTATATTTTGCCAATTGGCCGCGGCAGTCAAGGCGCGGTTCGCAGCCTGGGACGTGCAAGAGGTGATATTAGTTGGAATCCGCTCGAGTCGGGTGTAACTAGTATTAAGTTCAGCCCCTTTACCCAGAGTCGAGAGTTAGAGGGCTTTGAGTTTCTACCTGATGAAGCTAAAGGACTTGCCGTTGAGCTGGATTGGGATAACCGTGACAATGGTAAGAACAGCACTCAAGGCGGACAAACTAGCTTTAAAGTGACTCGTGATTTTGGTAGCAGCTCACGTAATAGCTGGACCACTTGGGAGTTTGATCAGAGTACCTTTGTTTCTATCGACTCCAATGAATGGTTTGGCCAGCAAATTTTAGCATTTAACTTTTACTTGGCCGATACCCCAACTTGGACCTCTGACTCACATGGGGATTACCATCGCCCTCCTAGTTTTGCGGGAGTGAGCTTAGGTGGCTTCGAACGTCTGCGAGGTTACACGAGTAAGCGCTATACTGGTCGTTCTGCAGTGCTTTATAGTGCAGAATACCGAGTACAACCTAGGTGGCAGCCATTACAAGAGTGGCCAGTATTCAACTTATACGATGTGCCTTGGTGGCAGTGGGTCGCCTTTGCAGAAGCAGGCCAGGTGAGTGATGAGTTTAGTGTCAGTGCACTACACGATGACTTAAAGTGGTCGGCTGGTTTTGGCGCTCGATTTGAAGTCGAGAGCATAGTAGTACGTGCAGAACTGGCTTTTAGCGCTGAATCGAATCAATTCTGGATCATGGTGAATCAACCATTCTAAGTCGCTTATTGCTGTTAGCCTTGTAGTAGGAGACTGTTTGAAACTCAGTCTCTATTAACTTCTTGTTCTTGAAAAGAATAACTGAGGGCAGGAATTTTAAGCGCCTATTCGAGCAGATAACACGCTAAGGTGAATGGGAGGAAAACTTCAATCCTATACTGAAAAATGCGATCTCGATGGCTTATAGGTTGTGGTGTTGCGCCAATATAGATGTGTTAGAAAGCACGACTTCTGAATTAAAGAGTTAAATAAGGGATGTCACTCTAATAATCCAATTAATTAACTGTTTAGTTACAGATAATATTCAGTAATTGATTTTATTTCTGGTAAATTAAAATAATTATAGAGTAAGCAACGTCAAAATTGCGTCAAAATAAATGCTCTTTAAATTAAATTTTATGTTTCTGTTGTGTGCTTAGAAAATCTCCATTAAGAGTGTTTATCCGTTAATGCTATTTGAGTAAAGTGACTTGTACTGGCTTTACCTTGTGTAATTTGGTCGCTTGTGACTTTAAATAGTTTTGATTGGGCTCGGAATTATGGGACAGATAAATAGCAATGCATGGTTAATAGATGAAAGTAAGTCAGATCTAACTCCATTAGCTGAAGAAACTCTCAACAGTATTAAATCCCCAATTGCAGAGCTGGGCTTCGGTGGGTTTTGGTTCCAAGGAATAGCCAATAGCGCTTACCAAGACTACTTAGGTAACAATCGTAAGAGCCTACTGACACGTAAAGTGTTAAGAAGTAGTGGTGGCGTATTTGCTTCTTCACCGACGGTTAAGCAGTTGCATCAACAATACGTGACACGTGTTGCGCCTACGGATATTAACTTTGCAGCGGCCTTGCGACTCGATTCCCCTTATCACTATGTTCTCTCCGAAGATGGCCAGTCGACTAAAGTTCAAAAACTGTTTAATAGCCACGGTATCAATACGGTTCTCAGCTGGCCGCTAAAGCATTTTGCATCGGATACTTGGAGCGGTCGATTTACATTATTATCAAAATACCCATATGAAGAGTTAAGGCTTGCAGAACTAGAGCAGACATTAAAACAAGCTCAATTGACCATATTTGAACATTTTCATAATGAAATAAATCCCTACCGCCAATATGACCTGTTTAATCAAACAGCAATAAGAGCATTAAAAATGGCTGCCACAGGGTTACATAACCGCGAGATATCAGAGCAATTGGATATTACTGTTCGTGGGGTGGAATACCACCTTGAATCTTTAAGAAATAAATTGTCTGCCAGTAATAGAGCCAATTTAGTTCATATCGCTCATCAACTGGAAATTATATAGAAGATGTTGGTTCTCCTTGTCGAAGATAACCGCCTGCTGGCTAAAAATATCATTCAGTATCTCGAGTTAAATGGAATTGAATGTGACTATGCGGAAACTCTAGAGCGGGCGGAGGAAAGCATATTTAACAGTACCTTTGATGCGATCATTTTAGATCTTAATTTACCCGATGGCGACGGTATTACGGCATGCCAGAGGTGGAAAGAGCAATGCATTATGGCTCCAATCATTATGCTGACAGCTAGGAGCAACTTACAAGATAGGCTTTCAGGTTTCGAGGCCGGAGCCGATGATTATCTTGTTAAACCTTTTGCTCTGGCCGAGTTAGTTGCACGGCTAAAGGTTGTATCTCAGCGGCGTCCCTCTCCAAAACGACTGACTATTGGCGATCTCGAGTTTGATTTTGGTGCCCATCAGGTACATCGTCAGGGCCAGGAGCTTGTTTTGTCACGTACGGGATGGCAGATCCTTTCATTTCTAGCTCGAAGAAGCCCAGAAACAGTCGAACGAGAGGAAATTGAGCGATTGTTGTGGCCAGATAGCCTCCCGGATAGTGATAGCCTGAGAAGTCATATGCACCTGCTTCGAAGAGTGGTCGATAAGCCATTTGAACAGAAACTTATTCATACCATTCGTGGTGTAGGTCTGTGCTTAAGAGTGGAAAATAATGAAGCCTAAGCTGAGTTTGAAGCGTGTGTATCAGGTATATGGTTTGTGCTTTTTAGCAATCACTCTGATTATAAACTTCCTTATTCCCCTTTGTATGATGTGTACGGGAATGTTCAGTATGCATGAAATCACCATGAGAAATGCAGCTCAAGCTGCAGAAGCCTATGCAAGTGCAAGCCAAAATGCGATTGAAACTGAAAATATCACTGTTTACACCAGTTGGGATGTCGTGCCTGAGCAAGTTAAGGCTATCAACGGTGGCTTAGCTCCAGAGCAGGCACTTGATGTTAAGCATCAGCATTCAGATGGGAAATTTATCGATGGCCTGATGCTGTACTCTAACGAAGAGGGCAAAGCCTATTATGTTTGGTTGCATTATAACGCCACTCACGCATTAGAGTTTGCACCGAAAAACATGGCCGCGATTCTCCTGTTAGTCATCATGACATTTTCGGTTAATGCCATTCTCGCCTGGTATCTGCAGCGTCGGGTGATCTTACCGGTTCATCAGATCAGCGAAGCAATCAAACAACACGATTGGCAAGGTATGCAGCAGCTTAGGTTTCCAAAGCAGTGTTATGCCGAGCTCCAATCTATTGTCGATGCGCTGGACAGCTCGATTAAGCAACTTAAAGAGTCTCAGCAAAGAGAGCTTTCCTTTCTGCGATTTGCAAGTCATGAACTTAGAACTCCCATCGCGATATGCCAGTCATCATTTGAAATTTTATCTTTGCAACAAGGAGAGCTCACAGGGCCAACTTTACATGCTAGCCAAGCGACAACTCAGATGAAATCAATCACGGAGACTCTACTTTGGTTGATGAGTTCTGACTGTAGTCCAATGAATTGTTGTGATGTGAAGTTGTCACATTTATTGGCGAGCATCGTGGATGATCAAAAGTATGCTCAGGGCTGTGATATTAATGTTGAGTTGATCTGCGATGAAACCGAGCTTTACGTGCTTAAAGAGCCTTTGACGATTGTGTTGAATAACTTGATCCGAAATAGTTTAGAACACGGTGCTAAGGGGGTTGTCATTGAGCAAGTCGGTAACCGAATTGATATTGTGAATCCTTTGTCAAAACACAATAGCAGCGGTTTTGGATTGGGCTTGATGTTGGTTGAAAGGTTAACTAAGCAGCTTAATTGGGATTACTCAACAGTCAATGATGATAATTATTTTAGGGCTAGAATTATTATCAACTCGAGCCAGTAGAATGAGAACATAAATAATATTGTGACCAGAGTTAATATTGTTGAGCTTATTTGATATGTGTCAGACTTATCGTGTTTAGTGTGGCTTGCGTATTTGAAGTGGTAATTGTTTTTAATGTTTTCTGTGATGTGTGACTTATTAATTTCGATGGATAGCGTTAAGTCTGCATGAGTTAGTTTTAGTGTTAAAAATGAACTTATTTACCAATGGTTGTGCATTTGTTGAACTTTATTTTGTTTATTTATTAAAACTACTGCTCGTTCCCACACTGTTTTGATGTAGTGCCATATTATAGTGAGCGATATCACTTCATAATATTTGTTATACGTTAATCTTTGTTTAGGTTTTAAATGAAGAGTTTTCTTCATAGTTCTAAAACAAAATTTATGTGGGCTAGAGTGACACCACACCGTAATATATAAAGGAATTAAAATGATTGTTAAACATAAGTTGAAACTAAGCTCTTTAGCTATTGCATTAAGCTGTGGTGTTGTTCCGATGACTTCATTCAGCGCTATGGCTGAAACGATTAGTCTAACAGGTAAAGATTTAACTATTGAGCAGTTGCTTAAAGTTCAAAGTGGTGAAGCCAACGTTACTGTTAGTAAAAAAGGCAAACAGAACATCCAAGACAGCTTTGATCTGTTGATGGATTCAGCTCGTCAAGGTACACCTGTTTATGGTCTAACCGTAGGCGTTGGTAAGAACAAGGATACTGAAGTTTTCGGTAAAGATGGAAAGATGTCAGATGAAGCGGTAAAGCTATCTGAAGATTTCAACCGTGACATGTTATTTACTCACGCAGCTGCATCTGGCGAGCCTATTGACCAAGCTGTTGTACGTATGGCTATGACTATCCGATTAAACCAGATCGCTACTGGCCATGTAGGTGTTCAACCTGACGTGGCTCGTTTGTACGAGCAGTTCGTTAATAAAAATATCATTCCAGTTGTTCCATCTGATGGCTCAGTAGGTCTTTCTGACATCTTACTAGCTTCGCACATTGGTGCTGCAATGATGGGTGAGCATGAGGTTTTCTATAAAGGTGAGCGTATGCCAGCGGCTAAGGCACTAAAAGCGGCTGGTGTTGAGCCTTTGGTACCTTTCGGCAAAGATGGTCTATCTATTCTTTCCAATAACGCGCTATCAACTGCGCAGTTAGTTCATGCGATGGGTCAAGCGGAGCAGTTACTAGAATTCTCACCTAAGCTTATTGCTGCCGGTCTTGAGTCTATCAATGGTAACATCAGCCCAATTCTGCCTCATACTCTAGATGCCCGTCCTATGCCTCACGTTCAGGAAGTGGGTAATGAGATCTTGAATAATCTTGAAGGCGGATACCTGTTCCAGCGTGATGAAAAGCGCCCTCTACAAGATAGCCTGTCATTTCGTGGTGCTCATTGGCCTGTAGCTAATGCTATTAGCCAGTACAATAACCTTGAAGAGTTGGTACACATTCAGATCAACAGCTCTGACGATAACCCAACAGTATACTTAAATGCTAAGCAGTCACGTTTCAACAAGTACCCACAAGTAGAACAGTACTTCACTGATGGCAAGGTATCTGGTGCGATTAACTCGTCTGCTAACTTCGACACCATTCAGTTAGCAACGACAACAGAAGCTTTTAGCATCGCTATGGCTCAGTTAGGTAAGTATTCATCTAATCGTCAAATTAAGATGATCGACCCATATTTCACCGGTCTACCACGTGCGCTTGTGAATCCTGATGATACTAATGGTCAGAGTTTCTATACCCTACAAAATGGTTTCACAGCGCTATTTGTCGATATCGCTCATGCCTCTAACCCAGTATCTTTCTATGGTCAGGCTAACCAAGGGGGTATCGAAGATAACTTCAGCAACTTCCATCAGGCTTCGAAAAATTTAACCACGATTGTTGATGGCGTTTCTTACATCTACGCATTCGAGTTAATGACATATGGTCAAGCACTCGATCTTCAGAAGAAAGTGCACAACCGTGACTTGTCAGATGCGAACAAGACTTTATTAAAAGACTTACGTGAAACAGTTAAGTTTTATGCTGATGATACTCGTACTTTCACTGTAGATATTGAAGCATCACAAAAGTTCTTAATGAAATACTAAAAATTAATAAAGTGTTTTCTAATTTCCTCGTTAGTGACCTGTGAGAAAAATAGGTTACTAAAAAATAAATTGTTAACCCTTAATGAATGACATCAGGCTTTTAGTTTGATGTCATTTACGCATGAAAGATTTTAGTGAAAACCGTAATAAATTGCTCTGTTGAGCACTCATTACTTTTATAAGAGACCCATATGAATTTCAAATTAAAAAAGTCAGCTTTAGGTGTAGCTATTGCCTTACCTGTAATATTAGTTGGTTGTGCAGTAACAAACGAAATTATTAAATCACAAGGTACGGCTAAAGGTCGACATGGTGATATTACTGTAGAAACAACATTTGAAAATGGCAAAATTACAGCAATTGACATTGTAAAACAAAAAGAGAATAAAGTTTTATCAGCTGCTGTTTATAAAGACGTAAAGCAATCAATTATTGATAACAACAGTGTGAACGTTGATGGGATCTCTGGTGCAACGGCAACCTCTGATGGTCTGAAGAAAGCGGTTGCTAAGTCGGCAGAGCTTGCTGGTATTACACTTGTCGCGACAGCTGCAATTAATGGTAAGAAAGTTGATGCACAGCCATCAGAATACACTTATGACGTTGTTGTTATCGGTGCGGGTGGTGCGGGTTTCTCTGCTGGTGTTGAAGCTGTTGAAGCAGGTGTTTCTGCCGTTATCATTGAAAAGCAGCCTATCATTGGTGGTAACTCACTCATCTCTGGTGGTGAAATGAACGTAGCGGGTAGCTGGGTTCAAAAAGGTATGGGCATTACAGACAGCAAAGCCCTGTTTATTGAAGATACATTAAAGGGTGGCGATTACAAAGGCGATCCAGAGATGGTACGTGTAATGGCTGACAATGCTGTTGCTGCAGCCGAATGGTTGCGTGATGACATCAAAGTTGATTTCTATAAAGATCAAATCTTCCAGTTTGGAGGTCACTCTGTAAAGCGCGCAGTTATTCCTAAAGGACACACTGGCGCAGAAGTACTAAGCAAGTTTGCAGCTAAGGCTGAAGAGATCGGCTTACCAGTTCACTTGAACACAACTGCAAAGAACCTTATCCAAGATGAGACCGGTCGCGTTGTCGGTGTTAAAGCGATGAAGAATGGTAAGGTTATCACTTACCATGCTAAGAAAGCGGTTGTAATGGCTGCAGGTGGCTTTGGCGCAAATATCGAGATGCGTAAGAAGTTCAACCCTGAATACGATGAGCGCTATGGTACAACTAACCATTCTGGTGCAACGGGTGACGGTATCTTAATGTCTGAAGCGGTTAATGCTAAGACTGCTAACCTTGGTGAGATCCAAGCATATCCAATCTGTAACCCAGAAACAGGGGCTATCGCGTTAATCGCAGATGCTCGTTTCTTTGGCGCAATCTTAGTTAACCAAGAAGGTGAGCGCTTCGTTGAAGAACTAGAACGCCGTGACGTCATTTCTAACGCAATCCTGAACCAAACAGGCAAATACACTTATGTTATTTGGAATGAAAAGATCGACGCTCTAGCTAAGACTATCGATATGCACCCAGGTGAGTTCAACGATTTACACTCTCGTGGTTTAATGTTTGAAGTTGAAAGTATCGAAGAAGCGGCTGCCAAATTCGATATTCCTCTAGAAGCGCTACAAAGCACTATTAGCGATGTTAATAAATATGCTGCTACAGGCAAGGATTTGGCATTTAACAATCGTGCAGGTCTTGTAGATATGTCTGAAGGTAAATACTGGATCTTAAAAGCAACGCCATCTGTGCATCACACTATGGGTGGTGTTGCTACAACGACTAAAGCAGAAGTATTAGACAACAGTGGCAATATCATCAAAGGCTTATATGCTGCAGGTGAAGTAACTGGTCTAACACACGGCTCTAACCGTCTTGGCGGTAATGCCTATACCGATATCATAGTGTTCGGTCGTATCGCAGGGCAGCAAGCTGCGGCACAATAATTAAAGCATTAAAAGTAAGCACTAAGCCGATCACAGATGTGATCGGCTTTTTTATTTGTTCGAGATGGTGCATCTGATGATGAAAAGGCTCTCGCTCATTGATTATCGTTGCTCATCTATAATTAACTGGTGAACAGCAATAAGGTGTTACTTATTATTTGAATGCCACTTTTACATTCAATATCCACGTCACAAACCCGCTAAACTCGAGGCTTTATCTGCTAAATCTAATAGTAGTTATTTGCTTGGCTTATCCTAATCTCACGAGCACCCGATACGGGGGATAATATAAAAAGAGATTAAATGATGAACAAATTACCTTTGGCTGTGTTGTTGGCAGCGTTCTTCTTAGGAGGCTGCGGTAGTGATAGTGAAACTGCTTCCCCTTCTTTACCTGATCCAGAGCAACCCAAACCAGACTTTTTAACTGTCGATGTAAAGCCAGATGCTAAATTTGAAGGCGAAGTTACCGTCTACTTAGGGCGTTACGATGACCAATTGAAAGACTGGTTGCAGGCAAATCCCGAGCTGGATCTTAATGGTGATGGTCATGTGGATGAGCGAGATGCACACCTGCATAAAACCCCTGAGCATCCCAATGGTGTTTTTAACGAGCCAGAACCTTACTACACCATTAATGCCGCCGATATTGCAAAAGTGCTGTCAACGAACCCAGATGGTCTAGGTGCAGGTAGCGCTCGTGCTGATATTTTTGTCGAGGGGCATTACTCTGTCTTCGATCTGCTGCGCTATCTAGTACATACCCGCAAAGATCTGCGTTTTGATTCAGTGGCTTCGCCACAAGAGACTGGGCGCGATACTCATGAGTTTACAATCTCTTGGGATCGTAACAAAGATGGGATCTTTGATGAGCGTGATGCCAATGTATATAGCAATTTTCAGACACCAGATTGGCATGCCAGAATCAAGTCAAATGGCGGGGTAGAGAAAAAGCTAAATGGCACACTAGATGGAAAAGGACCTCAGGGAGAGGGACACTATGAACGTTTAGATCAGGTTATGCTGCAACCTGGCATGGCGGTTCGACTGCAAGCATTTTCTCCTGAGATGACCCAAAGAAGGCTGTGGGTGCAGAACCGAGAGATGGCGCGTTTAGCGCAAAATGGTGGCAAGGTTATCGTACCAAGATTGATGATCAACAAGCCCGATCCAGCCAACTTAGACGATAGAAGCAAAGATACGCTAATGATGATTGAGAACGTGGAGGTGACTGCCCATAACATGCGGCCCGATATCTTCCAGCCAGGGGTCATCACCAAGATGGATGTGTTTTTATCGGCCAGACAGCGTGGTGTCGACGTTAAGTTTAACTATTGGCCAACACTGTCCACTGGTGCCAAAGTCGATCATTTTGCCCTGTTTAGTGTCGATGGTATCGACTCTCAGGTAGGTAAAGGCTGGACGACTGTGTACGGTGAGCAGGCGGTAATGAACGATTTCAAGCCGAACGCCAAGTGTGAATTTAGCCGACCTGAAAGTGGTGGCATGGATCTTCAGGTGGATGCAGAGCATTGCCGTTTGGATTGGAACTCGAACTTTGGTGGTAATGTTATTCACGTGATGAGTGATGTTTGGGTCATGAATCAGCCGGTTGAGTTTGTGATGACGGGCTACCTGAGTCATTACCCGTTATGGGGGATGGAGGAGTTTAATGGTCAAGAGCCAAAAGAACGTGATTTTAGTGAGTCCCGTGATGGCAGTGATATCGCTTACCTGCAGGTATTCGATCTTCCCTCTGTGGCTGATAAAGATGCGCCAGTTCTGACTGAATCGCATTTTGGTTGGAAAATTGCGGATTGTACCGAGTGCCACAATGAGAGCAAAGATCCACTGGGGCACGGTGGCCACAGCTGGCCGATTAACAACAACGATGGTTTCTCTATTATGCAGCCCTATTACTGTTCGACCTGTCATGGTAGTAATGGTGCGCCATTAGGGCACAATGAAACTGCGCGTTGTTTCTGGTGCCACACGGGAGGATCTAATACGCCTAAGCATCACGGTGATGCTTCAACTAAGAAGTTATATCGTAAGGATGCCTTGCTAAGTAATGACAAGATCTATAACCATCCTGACCTGCTCAATGTCCTGCCGCGAGATAAGTGGGGGAACTACGAGGTGTACGATAACATTTGGCACTCAAAGAATTCCGACTGGAATATGAGTGATGTGTTTCCCGATCCATACTCCTGTATGACCTGCCATCCAGATAAATCGTGATACAAGTCAATCTGCGGCATATTTGCCGCAGATTACTGTGATAAATAGCAGTATTTCTGTAGTGACTCTGGGATAGGATCCCGGTTGTTTTTGAACCATTGATTACACGGCAATGAATATCTACACAAAAAGATGCGATATCGACCCTAGGGTCTTAGATAATGTCAGCCGATTTCTGCGGCAGTATGGGATCAATGAGTTTTTCTACGGGATCACAACCAAGGTGATCCCGCCGTATAGCCACCAGTTTAAAAATCTTAAACGCCGTATCCCTGCTGATATGATCAAGTGTAGATACGGAGTTTACTCTAGCGAAAGAGTCTTAAGGTTCCGTCACTTGTATTTACAGTACTTTGCCGCTGACGATAGTGCCTATTTCCGTCCACATCCAATGGGAATGAGTATCTGGGCCGATCCCGATTATAGTGGCCCCAAAGGGCAGCGCTTTGCAGAGCTGATGGCTGAACACCAGTTCTGCAGCCGCGGAGTGTGGCATTTGCCGACAAGCTATCACCCGGATTGGTTGTGTGCGTTTGTCTATTTCTCTGATCTACCGAGGGAAGAGCTGTTAGCCAGATTGCAACCCCATGAAGCTGAGATTGAAACTCAGCTGATGATGTTTGCCAGTTACTTCAATGAACAATTTATCAGTCAAATAAACCCCATTAGTAATTTCAACTGTCTGTCGGAACGTTCGCTAACGATTTTAAGGCTTACTGCAGAAGGTTACTCTAGTGAAGAGTTGGCAGCCAAACTTTGTATAACAGAAAGTGGCGTTAACTATCACCTAGATAGATTAAAAGAGCTGCTCAATGCTAAAAACCGGGTACAGCTGATCAGTATGGGCTATTCGCTTGGACTACTCAGCTAACGGTTGCAGTTCGGTCTTCAGGAACAAAAAAGGCACCATTAGGGTGCCTTTTGCTTTTGCAGGGAGATGTAACTTAGAGCTTACCTAGGGACAATTTAGGTGGCTCTATTACAGGTAAGGGCTGCGCCCTTTATCCTAGGTGGTGTTTACCTGATTTTTCCCTTTATCAAGTAAACAAATGAGGCCCCCGAGGAAGCCTCAGACTTTTAAGTAATCAAGATCTGTTTACTTGTTGTGTACTTCCATCAACTTGGCTGGGCTATGACATACAGCGCAAGCTTCTTCAGCTGTACCTATAATCGCATCGGCCTTAACTGGACCATAGTAACCGCCATTGCTCTTAAAGTGGCTGAGCATTGCATCGCTCTCATGACCCCAGTGACAGGTCATACAAGCCCCTGAGTCGGCAGAAGCATACATAGGAGTGCCATCTGTTTTGCTTGCAGGGAACACATAGGTACGGCCTTCGCTCGCACGGCCTAACTCGATACCGTCGACATTGCCATTGCTATCTGTCACGTGACAAGTTGCACAGTCGGTCTTCATTACCGTACCAGAACCACCATATTTCTTATTCATATAGTGACCCGATGCCTTGTGTACCTTCCAAGCAAAGCCTGCACCACGGAACTGTTTTACGCCATCAACGGTATCATCTTGTAAGCCTTGATCACTTGTATGACAAGCTTCACAGGCAACAAGGCCGTTATCTTTATGACGAATCTCAGCACTATGACAATCACGACATTTTGCTTCATCTAAGATGGCGCGGCGTGCAACAGCATTGCCCTTGTCATCGGTTGGCATATTAATGCGGTGTGGCTCTGACTTGATATATGCACTACCTGCAACCTTATCAGATGCGCAATCTACATCAGCGCCTTGAGCATCAAAACAGATACTGAAGATAGGCATAAGCTCTACTGATACGCCATCTGGAATACCCATATCTTTAGCGGTCACAGTCATTACACCATTGTCTGGTAATTCATGCTCTGGCGATGGGTTCGTTGTTGTTGGACGAAGGAACTCAATTTCACGTGCCCATGGGCTAGAGTCGGCCATTGCATCACCGATTGCGCCATCTTTTTCTACATTCCATGAAACTTGTACGACTGGTGCCGTGTATTTGTAGATTTTATGGCTTAGGCCTGAAACTGTAGCACCTTCAATATCAAGGGCTTTAACTTCGAAACTAATAGCACCGTTTTCTACTTTAACGTTTTCAAACACTGCATCGTACGCTGCAGCCGACTCGTAAGGCTTGTTAAACTTACGGTGATCGACTTGGTGACAATCGGTACAGGCTAACTCTGGGTTTTTATTAGAGTTATGCTGTGCTGGTGAGTCAGTATGACAACCTGTACACGCATTCGCATTCGCATTGGCTAACCATAGGTCTTTATCTGCTAATGTTTCATCTTCAACGTGACAAGTTGCACAATCCATAAAGGGCTTAGTTGGGAATGCAGGATAGTCAAATGCATGATCGCCGCCGTAACCTGCAATGGTGTACGGCATTGGGACGATATTACCTTCCGCATTTTTGCCTTCACGGTTTTCACCCATATGGATTGCGTGCACCATATGACCTAGTTCGACAGAAATAGCATTTGGATCGGTGACTAATCCATTATGGCATGACTGACAGTTTTCCATATCTAAACGGCGACCGCCGTGGGCCTTAAGACTGGCGGGTTGGTGACAGCTGTAACAAGTTTCTAGCGTAACTAGATCGCGGGTTTCAACACCTTCAGTCGCATTCGTTGCAGGGATCCAATCATAATGTGCGTTTTCTGCTAGCTCATGACCTGAGTCATACTCAAATTGCATCTCGATAGCGATACGTTGAGTCAGGGCTGGGTCGAAGACGATGCCTGCAGCATCATCTGCTGTTGTAAGGTTAGTGCTGAATGTATAGGTGTAAGTACCGTCTTTATGATCGACCAAGCACTCATTACAGTCTGCAATGGACTCAAAGCCTTGCTCAAAAGTGGTGCCATCTTCGTTTGTGGTTGCATTTAATAACGAGAACCACTGCTTGAGCTCTGTACCTTCAGTCGATTGTAACTGCGCCAGAGAGAAGCGAAAATCATGAAATTTGTTTTCAGCGCTTAAACCGTATAGTCCAACACCCTCTTTATTCTCAAGTTCGAAATCAAGCGTAATGATGCCATCGCTGTAGACTGCATTGTTGATATTAGCGATTGCCTCGGCTGCCATATCGATATGTAGTCCAGAGGTGCCCGGCTCTCCGCCCCCACCTGATGCCCCATCTTCACCATCTTTGCCATCTTTACCGTCTGAACACCCGCCAATAAATAAAGCCGATCCAATCAGTAAAGCTATTGATGTTTTTTTTGTCATTATCATCATACATTCCTTAAAGGTAACCATTCTCGGTTAGTGAAATGTTATAAATACTGTTGCAGTGTTGATATGAGACGGATCACCCTTACAATTTGTGCCTTAATTGGGTTATTGTCTCGATCAGGTTGTTTGTGGTGGCTTATTGCTCTGAGTTGCTGGGTGTTTGTGGAGCTTTATTTTTGGTGTGCAGGTTAAGTTAGTTTTATCTGTAAGTGCTTGGTATGTGAAAATGTGAAATTCAGATTTTGCAAATCTAAAAAGTTAAGTGTTTTTTTCGTTATTGAATACTCTGCGTGAGTCACAAAATTGCGCATTAGCTAATATTAGGCTCACGAAAGTCGATCTCCCATATATGCAACTTTTTAGGATTGGTTTAGATTATTTACTTATGATTTAGGAGTTTGGATTAATCGTTTGATTTGAGGATGAATGAACAACTTAAGCGCTAATAGCCTGTTTGATATTCAAGTATTCGTTTTATTGTATGAGTCACTTAACGCGACAACTGTGAGTCAAGCACTTGAGGTGCCGAGTTCAAAAGTCAGCCGTAGTCTCAAGTCTTTAAGGCACTCACTAAACGCTCCACTATTTATTCGCAAACAGCAGGGGTTTGAAAGAAGCGATTTAGCTAACGAGATCTATCCGAAAATGAAGCGGATTGTCGAATTAGCTAAGCACTGCGAGAGCATCGAGCTGGGTGTCGATAGTGCGCGTTTACGAGAGATCGTGATCGCCTGCCCACCGACGTTATCTCTGAACCTTCTTGGTCAGCTCCAGCAAAGAGCTAGCGAAGAAGCGCACAATTACCTTTTTCACCTCAAACCTTGTAACAGCCATATTGCTGAGCAGCTTAAGCAGCAACATGTTGATATTGCCGTGACTTACACTGCCTATAATACTGAGCAGTTATGTTCCAGCTTAATTGCTAAATCAGATTCTTATGCTTTGGTTGCAAGACGTGAACATCCTCTGTTCAGTCGCAATGAATCGCTTGGTATTGATGACATATTTAATTATCCCTACATCAGTTTTTCAGGGAATGAGCTTAATGATGTTATCGATCCGATAGAGTGTTATGCCTTAGATACGGGGCGCGATTTAAACTTACTGGTTAAGGTTAGTTTCTTGGCCGACCTTATGTTGCAGTTAGAGCAAAGCAATGCCGTTGCACTTATTAGTCACAAAGATGCGATAACGTTTCTTTGCCAGCGGGGAGATATTGCGTCACAAAAACTTGATGATGAGCTAAGCAGTCAGATTAATCAAAGAAGCGGTCAGTATCATTTTTACCTGACTCAGATGCGTAAAAATCGAACCTATCCAAGCTGGATTGCCGATGAGATCCATAATTACATTGTGGCAAATACACTCTCTGAAAACGGAGGCAGCGATGAAGAAGTTAACTAGCATCAATCTAAGCACGATTGAGATCTTATGCCAGCTGTACCTCAAAAATAGTACTAAGGATGTGGCAGTGACTTTAGGTTTATCACAGCCTAAAGTTAGCCGAGCTTTGAATGCATTGAGGGACGTATTTGACGATCCTCTGTTTATCCGTAAAAACAATAAACTGGTAGCGACTGAACTGACGCATGCCCTGTACGACTCATTTTCTGAAATGTTGGCCTGTACTGACTCGATAGAGAGCGATGTCATTAATAGTATTACCGCTCCAGAGCCTCCTATCGTAATTAGTACCGTGCCTCAGCTAGAGATTGGCTTGGCTCAGCAAGTCATCAATGAGGCAAACAAAAGCAGAATTAATCCTAATTTAGCAATCTCTACATCGGCTTGGTCTGACAGGAGTGAGCAGCAGCTTGTTGATGGTGATATCGATGCCGCAATCTGCTTTACGCCATCAACAAGAAAGGAGTTATTGTCAAAATCAGTTATCCAGCATCGAGGCGGTTACCTTATCGCCCGAGCAGAGCATCCTATTTGGGATTCACCAACGATTGATAACATGATTGATTACCCTATAGTGAAGCTGGTGACGATGCCATTCCCTGCCAATAAGTCACCAATTGGTGTCTATGCTAAATCAAAAGGTAAGCAGGTGCAGGTCTACGCGACGGCACCGGATCTTGGTAGTGCGGCAAGTAGTTTACTAAATTCAAATGCATTTATGATTGTTGGCGTGAAGAGTGCCGTGAACTTTTTATCGAGTATTAAGGGGTTACGAGCGAGTAAGATTGACTACCCTCAAGATAAGCTGTTATTGAAAGACTTTTCGCATCCTACTGTGTATCTATGGTTGAGGCGTTCACTTGACGGTAAAGTCCTCGCCCCCTTGTGGCTGCAACAAACGTTGGAATCTTATATCGTAAATGCCCATAAATAGTCGCGTTGCATGATGAATGGTTAAACATTCACTTCAGGGCTTTTTCCTCGTGCCTGAT
Organism: Shewanella schlegeliana; assembly: GCF_016765635.1. GTDB lineage: Bacteria > Pseudomonadota > Gammaproteobacteria > Enterobacterales > Shewanellaceae > Shewanella > Shewanella schlegeliana. The sequence goes on along the minus strand of NZ_JAESVD010000003.1, from coordinate 286,824 downwards.
GTAGTGCTATAATGCGCGATTATTGCACTTCGCCAATTGTTATCTTCCTTGTATGTAGATATTGCTAGCTATTTATAATGGCCTTGGCAGAGGTAGGGTATTTTTCAAATAGACACTAAGCCTATAGTGCAGGGTGTCTTTATTTAAGTTGGATAATTAGTTTATGTCAGTTAGACAGATCAATCGTACCTTCTCAATCGCGCCCATGCTTGATTGGACTTACTTTCGATTATAAGTCTTTTAAAACAGCATTTTATGTGTATTGGCAAAAAATAAAGGAAGAAAAGGGAAGCGAGCCGCAACTTTACGTTAGCCTTTGTCTCTTCATCTGCATTGTATGTCCAATCAAAAAATTTGCAATAATTTCTCACTGTACAGACTCAAACGGTCTAAGTTTTGAGTTCCGAAAATAATCAAGCTTCTAGTCATTTCTAAATATTGCAGTAGCATTTTTTATGCTTTTACTTTGCAAGAAATGAGTCTTATGTGATTCAGGTCACAAACGTGACTTGTTGTTAAAATTGATTTAAATAATATTTTAGGTAAGGGAAAATATTACTCGTTGTCATTAAGTGCGTGTTTTATTTCAGTCGCAATTATTTTTACATAAATATTAATTTTGGCTTTAATTTAAAATTTACTATTTCATCTTTTTCTGGTGTTTTTGGCCTGTTGCGCTGCGATTTAGACTCTGTAAAACTAAGCGCATCGGTATCCACATAAGAATAAATCGATGAGAACTTTAAAACCAAAAATAACGCATACCACCCGTTCGCTATTAGCTGCTCAATTCAATAATCAAGCAATTATTCGTGTTGAAGAAATTGCTAAAACTTTGCTTGGTATGGAGCCTAATACAGCAAAGCGTAAAGCTGCTAATTTTGCTTTACCGTTCCCGACTTTTCGTTTAAGTGATTCACAAAAGTCACCATGGCTTGTCACTTTTGATGAACTGGTAAAGTACGTTGAGCGTAAAAGCTGTGAGCGCGCTAAGCTGTGGCAGCGGATGCAGGCTTAGTTTCAAAGAAATGAGTATACTCATAGCTGTTTAGGTCTAACTTAAGTTAGAAGCCCGTGTTATACGGGCTTTTTATTTCCCTACTTTGTTCTCTTTTGTTGTCTAGCTACACGCTCTGTCATTAGTGTAGTAAAGCGCTTTGTCTTTTCTATACGATTAATGGTGGAACGTTTATAAGCTGTTATTTTACCAGTCTTTTCTTCTTTTCCTGCAAGAAGAGATTTGATCATGCTATCTGTCCAGTTTTTTTCTTGTTTAAGTCCAGTTTTAGATATCCAAGTCTGATGCCAGAATTTGCGCAAAACCTCTTTTTGTTGACGACCGTATTCACGTCTTTCAGCTTCTGAATAGCGATGCCAGCGTCCATTGTAATATGGCATAATTAGTTTATTTCTCTTTTTATTTTATTAATTTGTTCGTTTTGCAACCTAGATAGGGGATACGTTTTTAAAGATTCATAGGTTTTAATGAGTCGACTCTCTTGCCTACGCTTTTGGCGCTCATTGTTGTCTTCTTTGGCTTTTAGCCATTTGTCAGTTTGGGCTTGAAATTGCCTAATTAGCTTTTCAATATCTAATGTTTCTTTAGACTTTTCGTACTGATATTGCCAAGTATTAAGCCTACGACCTTTCTCTAATTCAGCGGGTTCATAGCTGCGGTAATCGACACCAACGTGTTTTAAAACAGAGTGATTAAATGCCAGTTTGATCAACTTGGTCGCTTTCTTTTGTTGCAGCTCTTTCAAGACACGATTCTTAACCACCTTTCCTATGATTAAGTGAACATGATCGCCAGCGCCTCTTTTTTCCTCTTGTTTTTGTTGGTGCAAAACAGCACGAATTTGCTTTCGATATTGAGTAAATTCAGTGTTGTTTAGCTTGCAAAGTTTTGCGAGAGCTAAGCAGCAATCTTTGACAATTGATTGCCATTGTTTAGTGCTTGGACGGTATCCCTTCGGCAGAGTAAGGCAATACTCCATTGCATAGCTCGAAAGGGGGCGCCCCCCACGGCGGTTATATAATTGTTGGTTAAGCCTAAACTCTTCACCTGCAAGCGCAATACGATTGGAAGTATCAGCGCTTCCAAATATGGATATGAGGTTTTCAGTGTGTTTGTGGTTTGTATGATTTGCTGCAAGCAAGTAGCGCTCACGCATAGCGACTCCATCGCTTGCGAGGCGCACAGCTTGAGTTGTTACTGTCCAGTTTTTTAGCATAAATTTGTTTTAAATTAAGATTAAAAACTTTTTGTGATGTTTGCAAATAACCACTGTAAAACTTGTTAAGCTCAGAGTTGGTTCCAGATAGGACAACCCACTTCGTTCTTATGTTGTCTACTGGTAATAAGGGATTCCCTTCTTAAACTACCCTTCAAAATAAAAAATTTGAATCATATCGATTTGTAATAATGACAAATAGTTTTTATGTTTCTAATAAACATATGGATAACTATATTTCACCTACAGAATTATTTTGGCATGCAGTTGAACTTGAAAAGTTTGAATCAGTCAGCATTGAAGACCAAGTTATTGAGAAGTGTCTTCAAGCTAAATTCTTGAATACGTCTGATTTAGCAGAGAAAACGCCAAAACTGGCGTGGATTAAACAGGTCACAGCGCATGCTGCTGATGCCTTTAAATTAGAAAGTATTGCTAATGACGATGGTCAGTTAACACTCAGTATTCATAATTTAAAAAAAATTAAAGCTCATCGAGATGAGCAAGTAAATGATATTCTTGAGCTACTTGCTAAGCGCATTGTGTCTGCTGCACCCGATTACAAAGTTTAATCCAATTTTTTACGTAAACTGTTTACAAAAGCCCCCACCGGGGGCTTTTGTGTAACAGAGTAAGCTGTTTCCTATTATGGAATAGGCTTGACGTAGCCTTTTAACATCCCTGTATCTAGCACGCAGATTATAGTTCGAACTTGATGTACAATCTTTCTCACTTATTCTTATTTATGTGTTGCTTAAAATGCCTAATACCAACTTCTCTAAAACGGCAGCTTTTATTTGGTCGGTGGCAGATATGCTTCGCGGTGACTTCAAGCAATCCCAATACGGTCGTGTGATCCTGCCGTTTACTCTGCTTCGTCGCCTTGAGTGTGTGCTTGAAGAAAGCAAACAAGCTGTGCTCATTGAGGCAGACAGAATCAAAATGATGAGTCTGCCGGAAGAAGCACAAGAGAAGATGTTATTTCATGCTACCCAAACGCCAGATAACACGAAAGGCTTAACCTTCTTCAATACCTCGTCAATGAACCTTGGCAAGATGAAGCATAGGGACATCAAGGCCAACCTTGAGCGTTACATTCAGTCTTTCTCTGCTGATGTCCGTGAAATCTTTGAACACTTTAAGTTTGATGAATTTATTGGTTTGCTTGACGATGCCAACCTACTTTATAAAGTAGTGAAGAAATTCGCTACCACCGACCTTAGCCCTAAAGCTATTTCAAACCATGAAATGGGCTTGGTGTTTGAAGAATTGATTCGCCGCTTTGCCGAATCGTCCAATGAAACTGCAGGGGAACACTTTACCCCGCGTGACATCGTACGTCTGACTACCTCGCTGGTGTTTACGGAAGATGACGAGGCCCTGACTAAAGATGGCGTTATCCGAACCATTTATGACCCAACCGTGGGTACTGGCGGCTTCCTGTCCTCTGGTATTGAATACGTGCACGAGCTAAACCCGACAGCCGAGATACGTGCGTTTGGTCAAGAGCTAAACCCCGAGTCTTACGCCATCTGTAAAGCCGACATGCTGGTCAAGGGGCAAGATGTTAGCAGTATCAAGTTGGGTAATACTCTGTCTAACGATCAACTGCCAGCCGACAAATTCGACTATATGCTTTCTAATCCGCCGTTTGGTGTGGATTGGAAGAAAATCGAAGGCGAAATCAAAGATGAACATACCCTAAAGGGCTTTGATGGTCGTTTCGGTGCAGGCTTACCGCGAGTGTCTGATGGCTCGTTGCTGTTCCTGATGCACTTGCTCAGCAAGATGCGCCCTGTTTCATTAAAAGAGCCGCATGCAGTTGATGGCAAAGTCACGGATGGCGGTCGTATTGGCATCATCCTTAATGGTTCACCACTGTTTACAGGCGGTGCGGGTAGTGGTGAAAGTGAAATTCGCCGTTATATCCTTGAAGCTGATCTGCTTGAAGCCATTGTCGCGTTACCGACCGATATGTTTTACAACACAGGTATTGCCACCTATGTGTGGGTGCTGAGCAATAAGAAAGCGGCTGAGCGTAAAGGGCAAGTGCAGTTGATTGATGGCTCTAACCTGTGCGTAAAAATGCGTAAATCGCTAGGCTCAAAGCGCAATGTGATGAGTGAAGATCATATCAAAACCATTACACGTACCTTTGGTGACTTTGAAGTGGTTGATGCGCGTGCGTTAGATAAACCTGTCGAGCAAAAGTCGAGCCGTGGTCGCCAAGCCGCGAACCCGAAAGCTGATACACCGACAACCCTCGGCAGCAAAATTTTCGACACCCATGAGTTTGGCTACCGCCGTCTGACCATCGAACGTCCATTACGCCTGTCAGCTCAAATTACCGACGAGGCGATTGAATCACTGCGTTTTGCACCTAAGCCGCTAAATACAGTGATGATGGCGCTCTATGAGCAATTTGGCACAGAATGGACACAAGACACATATGGCATTCTCGCTTCAGTCGAAACTGAAGCCCGTGCCATGCTCAAAGCTGACTTTCCTGAGCTGAAAGAAAAGCAAATCAAAGATGTGCTGGAAAGTAAACTTTGGCTAAGCCAGAAAGCTCTAATGGATGCAGGCAAAGCATTACAAATCGCGCTAGGTGATAAGCCGGGTGGAAAGCATAAACAGTCTGATGACTTCAATCAATTTGAAATGACCCTGAAAAGCGCATTTAAAACCACAAGTATCAAGTTCGACGCTAAGCAGAAGAAGCTGTTTGTTGATGCGGTTGCGTGGAAGAACCAAAACTCCGAGCCTGTTGTTAAAAAAGAGCTAAAAGGGGACGAACAGCCGCTTTATGGTGCATTTGCCTACAGCGGTAGTGTCAAGGAATGGCAGGGGAAAGTAGTTGAGTTCCAACAAGATGGCGATCTGCGTGATAACGAGAACGTACCACTTAACCCGAGCCTACCAGTCACGACGCTGGTTGAATCTTGCTTTATAAATGAAGTGCAACCGTATGTACCAGACGCATGGATTAACGCAGATAAGTGTGATGAACATGATAAAGAAATAGGTATTGTTGGGTACGCAATTAATTTTCGTTCTTTTTTTCAACGAAACCATTCTCGAGATGAATTGCTCAAAGGAACACTGTTTCGACTCAAAGAGGTCGTAACAATAGATTCGAAAGGGATATTTGTTCTTGATACGCCAACTGGGAAAATCATCGAGTTCTCTAGCTTAAATGATCAAAGAAAAGTGCAAAATCCTGTACGTTTTGATTTACCTGCTAATACTCTTCTTGCTGATTTCTACAACATATTTTTGCAGCAAGAAGAAGGCAAGGATTGGCTCGACAGTAACTTTATGTCTTCTAGTTCGTGGAGGAACATATCAATGTCCTCATGGCTAAACGCAAGAATATCAGTCCCTCCTATCTCCAGCCAATCCGCATTGATTAATTTTTGGTTTGAGTGTGATGCTGTGCTTACTAGAATTGAATTGCTCAAAAAGTCAGTATTTAGTGACTTTCAGACTGCTCAAGAGCAGATACTTCCTTATCAAAGTGTCACTAATCGATATCAACAAGAATTTTCAGCCATGTTACCAACACCTTTAGCCATTCTTTGGGAGCTAGCAGAGTCGAAATTTAATGAACGAGAAAGAGCTGAAGCATTTATTAAGATCTATGAGTTTTTGGGTTTGTATTTAGTATCTATTGTATTCGGGCACCGAAGCCCAGCCAAAAAAATCCTTTGCTCATCAAAAGGACTTAAGAGCTTAACAATGGCTTTTAGCCACAACCGATTGAGTGAGTACAAGCCTCACGTTACTGATTCAACCGTGTTAGTTAGGTCTCTTTGCCATGATGAGATTACGAAACTACTATCTCGTGCAACAGACCTTAGAAATGATATTGCCCACAGAGGTCTTCCTTCTGCAGAATTAGTGCGGAATGCAAAAGAAACAATACAGTCTTTAAACGAAAAAATGCAGAGCGAGCTGAGATCGTTTTTTGAAATGACAACACTAATTAAGCCCATACAAGCAAAATATGATGGCACTTCATTTTCTTATGAAGTGGAAGTACTAAAAGGCCTTGGGGTAAACCCTGCAAAAACTGCAAGAATTAAAACTAAAGAACCAATGGTATCTGGACAACTATATTTGGCTCACAGCGACCTAACCCATGAAGAGAACATTACAGTTACAAAGTTATTTCCTCTATTAATAATGGAGGAAACAGTGCAACATAGCGAGATTATGGGGTTCTATTTCTACAGCGACCCCGTCGAAGGAAAATTACGTTTTGTGTGCCCTTACCCAAATGTTGAAACATACAAATTTCTTCCAGAAGAACTTATCAGAGATAGTTTAGATGACTAACAACTTTTCCCAAACCGCTGCCTTTATCTGGTCAGTGGCTGACCTACTTCGTGGTGACTTTAAACAATCCCAATACGGTCGTGTAATCCTGCCGTTTACTCTGCTTCGTCGCCTTGAGTGTGTACTAGAAGAAAGCAAAGATGCCGTGGTTATTCAGGCTGAAAAAATCAAAGCGATGAACCTGCCAGAAGAAGCGCAGGAGAAGATGCTATTTCGTGCCACGCAAACGCCAGATAACTCGAAAGGTTTAACCTTCTTCAATACCTCGCCAATGAACCTTGGCAAGATGGGGCAAAGCGACATCAAGGCTAACCTTGAGCGTTACATTCAGTCTTTCTCTGCTGATGCCCGTGAGATCTTTGAACACTTTAAGTTCGATGAATTTGTTGGTCTGCTTGATGATGCCAACCTGCTTTACAAAGTGGTGAAGAAATTCGCCACTACTGATCTTAGCCCGAAAGCCATTTCAAACCATGACATGGGTTTGGTGTTTGAAGAACTAATTCGCCGCTTTGCAGAATCGTCCAACGAAACGGCGGGTGAACACTTTACCCCGCGTGACATCGTGCGCCTGACCACCTCGCTGGTGTTCATGGAAGACGATGAAGCCCTAACCAAAGACGGTATTATCCGCACCATCTATGACCCAACAGCGGGTACAGGCGGCTTCCTGTCTTCTGGCATGGAATACGTGCACGAGCTAAACCCGAAAGCCGTGATGCGTGCCTTTGGTCAAGAGCTTAACCCTGAATCCTACGCCATCTGTAAAGCCGACATGCTGATCAAAGGGCAAGATGTTAGCCGCATCAAACTGGGTAACACCCTGTCGAATGACCAACTGCCAGCCGACAAGTTTGACTACATGCTGTCTAACCCGCCGTTTGGTGTCGATTGGAAAAAGATTGAGGGTGAAATCAAAGACGAGCACGAACAAAAAGGCTTTGATGGACGCTTTGGCGCAGGCTTGCCGCGTGTTTCTGATGGCTCGCTTCTGTTCTTGATGCACCTTATCAGCAAGATGCGTGATAAGAAGAACGTCGATAACCTCGTTACTGATGGTGGTCGTATTGGCATTATCCTAAACGGCTCGCCTCTGTTTACTGGTGGTGCAGGTAGCGGTGAAAGTGAAATTCGTCGCTACATTTTAGAAGCTGACCTGCTTGAAGCGATTGTCGCGCTGCCAACGGACATGTTCTACAACACAGGCATTGCGACCTACGTTTGGGTACTGACCAACAAGAAAGACCCAGAGCGTAAAGGAAAAGTACAGCTTATCAATGGTGCCAACCTCAGTAGCAAAATGCGTAAGTCGCTTGGCTCTAAGCGTCACTTCCTGACCGATGATGAAATTCGCGCTATTACCAAGAACTTTGGTGAGTTTGTTGAAGTAGACACCCTGACCGAAAGCGGCAAACCACTGACTGCTAAGATTTTTGATACTCATGAGTTTGGCTACCGCCGCCTGACCATCGAACGCCCACTGCGTTTGTCGGCACAAATCACTGATGAAGCAGTAGAGTCACTGCGTTTTGCACTTAAACCATTTAACGCCGTGATGCAGGCTGTCTTTGAGCAGTTTGGCACTGAGTGGAATGACGATACATACGGCACACTGATTGAAGTGGAAGCCGAAGTGCGTGCGCTGATCAAAGCAGACTTCCCAGAGCTAAAAGAAAAGCAAATCAAAGATGTGCTGGACAGCAAACTGTGGTTGAGCCAGAAAGCCCTGATGGATGCGGCGAAAACTCTGCAAGCTACCGTCGGCGATAACCTTGGCGGTAAAGCGAAACAGTCTGATGACTTCAACCAGTTTGAACTGACCCTAAAAGGCGCGTTCAAAGCCACTGGCATTAAGTTCGATGCCAAGCAGAAGAAACAATTTATCGATGCAATAACGTGGAAGAACCAAGACGCTGAACCTGTGATCAAAAAAGTGCTAAAAGAAGACGCACAGCCGCTATACGGTGCATGTGCCTACAGCGGCTCTTTGAAAGAGTATAAAGGGAAGGTTGTTGAGTTCCAACAAGATGGCGACCTGCGTGACAACGAGAACGTACCACTAGATCCAACAGTGAGCACATCAACCCTAATCGAAAGCTACTTCAAGCGCGAAGTTCAGCCACACGTTGCCGATGCGTGGATTAACGCAGATAAGCGCGATGACAAAGACAATGAAATTGGTGTGGTGGGCTATGAAATCCCATTCAACCGCCATTTCTATGTTTACCAACCACCCCGTGCGCTGGAAGCGATTGATGCTGATTTGGATGCCGTCAGTACCGACATTATGAAGCTACTGCAAGAGGTGCATTCGTAATGGGTAAGCAACATGAATACTCTGAATATCAGAGTACCGGAATCGCTTGGTGCGGCAAGGTACCTGCTCATTGGTCGCTTGTCCCTTGTAGAGCTGCTGTGGATCACATAGTCGAGAAGAATCACGATGGCAAGGTGCAAAACTATTTATCAGTTATGGCAAACGTAGGTGTAATTCCCTACGAAGAAAAGGGTGATATTGGTAATAAAAAACCTGATGATCTGAGTAAGTGCAAATTGGTCAGGAAAGGTCAGCTTGTTATCAATAGTATGAACTATTCGATTGGTTCCTATGGCATGTCTGACTATGATGGAGTGTGTAGTCCTGTTTATATAATCTTGCAAGCGAATACCGATACTCTACATAAGAGATTTGCCTTAAGGGTTTTTGAAAATACTCCTTTTCAGAAGCACTTAGCTACGTTTGGTAATGGTATCTTGGCACACCGAGCTGCAATCGGCTGGGATGATATCAAAGGTCAATATATTCCGGTTCCACCAATGGAAGAGCAGGAGAAAATACTTCACTTCCTCGATCACGAAACCGCAAAAATCGACACCTTGATCGAAAAGCAGCAGCAACTGATTAAGCTGCTGAAAGAAAAGCGCCAAGCAGTGAACAGCCATGTGGTGACTAAGGGCTTGAACTCGCAAGCACCGATGAAAGATTCAGGCGTGGAGTGGTTAGGGGAAGTGCCAGAGCATTGGGAATCGATCCGTGTAAAGCAGGTTTCTACATTTATTACCTCGGGTCCACGAGGGTGGTCAGATTACATTACTGATGATGGGCAAGAGATCTTCTTACAGAGTGGGGATCTTAACAATCAGATGGGGCTGCAATTAGAAAAGGCTAAGCGTGTTTCACCTCCATCTGGTGTTGAAGGAGTTAGGACAAAGCTTTCACAAGGAGATGTTGTTGTATGTATCACTGGAGCAAACACCGGACGAGTAGCCGTCGTTGACGAATTATCCGTAACTACATACATCAATCAACACCTGAGCCTCATTAGATGCCAACCATTACTAGTCAATCCAAGATTCCTGACTTATTCCCTTTCTTCTAAAGTAGGACGCTCATATTTTGATGTTGTTCAGTATGGGCTAAAGGAAGGATTAAGTCTTAGTAATATCTGTGAAGCTCCGTTTGCTCTACCTCCAATGAGTGAGCAGAACATTATCGTTAAACATTTGGACACAGTTTGTGCGAAGTTTGACGTGTTAACTCAGAAAGCTATGCAACAAGTGGAGCTACTTAAAGAACGCCGAACTTCGCTCATTTCGGCAGCCGTCACAGGCAAGATTGACGTTCGCAACTGGCAAGCACCAACATCTCAAAATCAAGCGATGGAACAAACCGCTTAAGTACATTGCCACTCTAGTTTAAGAAAGCAGAGTGGCTTTCCCTGCCTACTTGGCGTTGCAGCGGTGTTGGCTGGCACTCGCAAACCTCATCACATAGGAAATCTATGCTCAGAGGCTTTGATCACTTGCCGCCTACCTGCAACACCAATTAGTTTGGGAAAGGGATAAGTAGAATAAGAAGAATGGTTATGAAAGACACTACACAAGAACGGGTATTTCAGGACGACATCATCAGCCAGATGGTGGCTAATGGCTGGGTGCAAGGTACGGGTGAGAGCTACAACCGCGAATCTGCTTTGTATGAAGCCGATGTACTGGCGTTTGTAAAAGAGACGCAGCCGAAAGAATGGGAGAAGCTATGTAAGGTCTTCCCCAATGAAACGGAGCGCCACTTTTTAGAGGCGCTGGTTGCCCAGCTTAAAAAAGCAGATGTGAACGCGACCGATCAAGCGTCTCGTAGTTTTGGCACTTTGGGTGTGCTGCGTCATGGCTTGAAAATCCGCAATGCCCGTTTTTCACTGTGTCAGTTCAAACCTGAACATAACCTCAACCCTGAAACCTTGGCGCGTTATCAGCAAAACATTTGCCGTGTAGTGCCTGAGTTGGTGTATAGCCCCTATGCCACCGCAGAGCATTTAGCCTTAACAGGCAAGAAAGCCAAAGCTTGGCGCATCGACTTGGTGCTGTTCATCAATGGCGTGCCTGTTTCTACTCTTGAGCTGAAATCGGAATTCAAACAAGCGGTAGAAAACGCCATTAAGCAGTACAAACGTACCCGCCTACCAAAAGACCCAGCCACCAAGAAACCTGAGCCACTATTGAGCTTCAAACGCGGTGCCTTGGTGCATTTCGCAGTGAGTCAGTATGAAGTCTACATGGCGACCAAGCTGGCAGGTGATGACACTTTCTTCTTGCCGTTCAACAAAGGCACCAAAGAAGGCGGCGCGGGCAATGATGCCCCCGATTTGACTGATGAAAATCAGGTAAATCAATACGCGACCGATTACCTGTGGAATGAAGTGTTAGTGCCGAGCAACTTGCTCAACATCATTGGGCGCTTTGTTCACCTTCAAATTGAAGAAAAGGAAGATTGGGAAGGGCGTAAATACAAGAAAGAAGCGCTGATATTCCCGCGTTACCACCAGTGGGATGTGGTTTCCAAACTGATAAACGCAGCGATTGATGAGGGTACGGGTAATAAGTACCTGATCCAACACAGCGCAGGCTCGGGCAAATCCAACTCGATTGCATGGACGGCGCACCAACTTTCAACGTTATACGATGGCGAAGGCAATAAGCAGTTTCACTCGGTGATTGTGGTAACAGACCGCACCGTGTTGGATGACCAGCTACAAGATACCATCTACCAGTTTGAACATGCCGATGGCGTGGTTGGGCGCATCAACAACAAAGAAGGTGATGGCTCGAAATCAGAGAAGCTGGCAGCGGCGCTAGAGAACGCTCAGCCCATCATTATCGTGACCATTCAAACCTTCCCGTTTGTGTTGCGTGCGATTGAGAACAGCGTAACCCTGAAAGAACGCAGCTACGCCGTGATTGCCGATGAAGCGCACTCATCACAAAGCGGCTCAACAGCGCGACAGCTGAAAGAAGTGTTGATGACAGAAGAAACCGATGATGATGTTGAGTTGTCGTCGGAAGATATTCTGGATGCCACCATTGCCGCCCGCCGTGGCAGTGCCAACCTTAACTACTATGCATTTACCGCCACCCCTAAGCCAAAGACCATGGAGCTGTTTGGGCGTTTACCTAACCCTGAACTGGCACCATCGAAACAAAACAAGCCAGAGGCATACCACGTTTACTCGATGCGCCAAGCCATCGAGGAAGGCTTTATTTTGGATGTGCTTAAGAACTACACCAACTATAAAGTTATGTATCAGCTCGCGCAAAAGGTGGAAGCGGCAGACAAGGAGGTCGATAGCAAAAAAGCTAAGGTGAAGCTCAACCAATGGGTGCGCTTGCACGATCACAATATTTCGCAAAAGGTAAAAGTGATCATCGAGCACTTCAAAGACAACGTCATGGGGTTACTCGGCGGTCAGGCAAAAGCTATGGTCGTGACCAGTTCCCGTAAAGAAGCGGTACGCTATAAGCTGGCGTTTGATAAATACGTGGCGGATGCTTTGGCTGAAAACAGGAGTGGCTATGCCGCCATTCGCGCCATGGTGGCCTTTTCGGGAGAAGTAGAATTCAACCCGAATGACCCAGACAGCTTCGCGTTTATGGATCAGAAGTTCACCGAGAAGAACATGAACCCGGACTTGAAAGGCCGGGACATGCGCAAAGCCTTCGACAGTGATGACTATCAAGTAATGTTAGTGGCAAACAAGTTCCAAACGGGCTTTGACCAACCCAAGTTATGCGCCATGTACGTGGATAAGAAACTCGGCGGTGTGGAGTGCGTGCAGACCCTTTCACGTCTAAACCGTACCTATCCAAGCAAGGAGCAAACAGGCACCTTTGTGTTGGATTTCTACAACGAGCCTGACGATATTCTGGGTGCATTCCAGCCTTACTACCAAACTGCCGAGCTGGCAGACGTAACCGACCCGAACATGGTGTTCGATCTCTATGAGAAGTTGCGTACCAGCGGGATTTTCTTGTGGTCGGAAGTTGAACAGTTCTGTGTGGCGTTTTTCACCAAGAACAAATCGAATGCGGCGATCAGTAATATTGTTCATCCGGCAAAAGAACGCTGGCAGAAGCGTTACACCTCAGCCATTGAAGCCTACATCAAAGCCAAGGACATGTTCGAGCGCACCAAGAAAACAGGTGACGCCGTACTCATCGCCAACGCCGAGAACAGCTTCAAAGACTGCAAAGAAGAGAAAGACCGTCTTGAGATCTTCAGGAAGGACTTAGGCAGCTTCACCCGTTTCTATGAATTCATGTCGCAGCTTGTCGATTATGATGACAAGGAGCTGGAAAAGCTGAGCCTGTATGCCCGACACCTTCGTCCGCTGTTGCGTGAGAAAGTCATCGAAGAAGATGAGCTTGATTTGGATAACGTGGTGATGAGCCATTACCGCCTATCAAAGATTCGTCAGCAAGATATACAGCTAAAAGAAGATGCTCCTGACTACCAACTTGAGCCAAGCACCGATATCGGTACTGCCAAGGCAAAAGACAAGAAGGAAGAGTTTCTTTCTCATATCCTCAACAGGCTTAATGAGGTGTTCATCACCGATAACTTGACCGACAAAGACATGATTAACTATGCCTTTACCGTTCGGGACAAGCTGACTGAGAATGAGGCAGTAATGAGTCAAATCGCCAATAACACCCGAGAACAAGCCATGTTAGGCGACTTCCCGCAAGCGATTGACGATGCAATATTGGGCAGCAGTGAAGCCCATCAAGAACAGATGATGCAGTTGCTTTCGGATCCGACAAAGACACAACAATTTGCACGGGTGATTTTTGATATGTTGAGTGGGTATAAGGCATGATGAATCAAAGTCGCTCTCTACAGCCTGAGTTAGTTGAGTTAATTAATGAAAAAGCTGCAGTGGAATGTGGTCAGACAGCTCTTATGTTAGTATCTACTTATATTAAGCAGCTTAATGACCATATTGCTGGTGTTACCCACCTTAGTCCAGATGAAATTAGTGCTAAACTCGATTACTTCATAGGGTGTACAACAATAACCCTAGAGCTGCCAGTTAATGACTTGGAACTCTTGCGCGCTCGTCGTTCTGAAGATGACTGCTTTTCGAGTTTAAACGAACTGTCATATATTAAAATGCCTACAGCTAAATTCCCAAAACAAGGACGATTGAATAAAGCTGGGGAGGTGTTGTTTTATCCGAAGCTGGCGCCTGTAGCTCTGATAAGATGAATGTTTTGCGCTCAGAACAAAGGGCTGGAACAGATTTAAAATTGCGAATGATAGGCCTTTGGGATGAAGTCAGACGTGGTTCTAAACCACAATACATGTCAAACGGAAATTTTGATTACTATCGAGTTGCTCAGGAATATATGAAGTCGAAATTTTCACCTGAGTTGTTTTTGGCATATCAAATTACTGATCGCTTTTTAGCAGATATTATGTCCCGTAGAGGCAATGACAATTTGTATGAGGTTACTTCTGTTATTGGTTCAATGATGCTGGAAGGAGAAAAAGCTGATGGCATTTTGTATTCGTCCGTACAGGCAACAGGGGAACCAGTAGTCGCTATTACTCCAAAAGCTATAGATAATTATTTTGAACATATTTTTGTGACAGATGTACAGGTCAGTAACCACTTAGGTTATGAGTTTTATCAACATGTAACGCTAGATAAAGCTAGTATTGATTTGGAGTCTGGTGAGTTGCAATGGTCAGCATAGTGCTTAATGTTTGTTAGAGTGTGACATGTGACGCACCTATAGGTGCGTCACACTGTCACATCTAATGAACAAGTGATATTTGATCGCTGTCACTGGCTTTAGTGCTAATTTGTTTAATAGTTATTTGCCCGCTTTCTAGGGCTTTTTTCAAAATACGACTAAATTGAGTTCTTTCTCTAGCAGAAATATTGCCCGTAGTTTTTGGGAAAAAAGCATTTCGGAGTTCGCTACGGTTGCAGCTGCCATCAAAAATTGTGCTAAGCACTTTGACGATAGTGTTCTCTGGTATATTGTCTGGAGAGTCGGTTAAGGCTTGGTCAATACGTACTAATGAAGAGACTGGCTGGCCTTCATCACAATAAATACCGAGCGTAACTTTTTCAAAGATCATCCCCAAAGTTTTAGCTGGTTCGTCGTCTTTTTGTTTGTGGTTGACTAAGCTAACGGATAGAGAAGTTCCAGCAGGTCTCTGTAATTGAAAAACAAAATCAGCATCTGCAAACAATTTAGAGCTTCCACGACATCCTTTGCTCTGATCTTTACCGCTATGATGAATGCACAGTACAGTTGCTGTTGTGGTTTTTATGAGCGTTTCACATCCTAAGATGAAATGCCCCATATCTCTAGCGGTATTTTCATCGCCAATAAAACAACGGGATAACGTATCAAAAACGATAAGTCCAATTTTAATACTGTGTTGTTTCTCCAACTCAAATATAGCGTTAACGAGTTTTATTCGTTCCTCCGGTTCAGAGGGCGATAGGCTTTTATCGAGCACGAATAGATTATTCACATTGGTTTTATGAGCAATTTCCCAAGCTCGTATTCGACGTTTAATCCCCACCGCTCCCTCTGCGGCAATAAATACAACTGCACATCCTTCAACCTTTTGAGTGTTCCAGGTTTTATTTGCGGCCAAACAGCAACACATATCTAAAACTGCAAATGATTTATAAGAACCACTGGCTCCGTAAATAACTCCAAACGCCTTACTAGGAATATACTGCTTTATTAGCCAAGCTTGCTGAATATCAAAGCCCGCAGACCCCTCCGATAACTGAAGCGTGCCATATGTTTGTTTAATGCAATTAACTGTATCTTTTGTAACCATATTTATTCAAATCGTCCAAAATTGGGTGCAGAAAGCTAACTCCCTCTAAATGCGGAGAGAGTTAATAGATTAAAAACTAATTAAGCCGCGCGATGAACAGGAGTCGCTAAGAACGCCTGCGAGGGTAACTGGACTGGAATTCCACGCAAATAGCGTTTTAATAGCATTTCAGCAGAACTATGACCTGTCAGTTTCGATAAAGTGAATATGTCCATGCCGAGTTGAAATAGATGTGAAGAACCACAGGCTCTGAGATCATGAAAATGCAGGTCTGGAATCCCAAGCTCTGATGTGGCCTTAGCCCATGATGTGCTAACTGATTGAGGATTAAATGGGAAAATCGGATCCTCTGGTAGGCCTTTGGGCATCTTTTTGATGATGCTTGCTGTCACCTCATTCAGCATTATTTTGGTGATTTTTTTATGATTACGAGGGTTTTTCCGATCATGTATTGATAATGTGTTTGTCGACTCATCAAAATGATGTTGTTTAATTTTTCCACAAATTTCACTCAATCTCATACATGTGTATAGAGCGAACCAAATGATATCAGCCATTGGGATTTTTGAGCGGCCTCTCTGTTCCATCTCATTATAATAAGACATAATTTTGATGAACTCCTCTTCTGACATAGTACGATCACGTACATTGCTGGAGCCAATAATTTTATGTCGTTGTAATGTTTTTCGGGCAATAGAGAGCGAATCCAGATTAAAGTTTAAATTTAATAATGTATTAGCATCATTAAATGCCGTTGATAGATGACTGATATAGGTACTTAGTGTTGATGGAGCTAAGTCGAACTCCTCATTTATCTGCCGTATTGCGTCAGATACATCTTTAGCTGTAATTAAGTCTATTGGTAATTCTGCTAATGATGTTTCAGAAAAACGATTCAGTATCGTAGGCATATTTTTAGGCAAAATAAGTTCTTCAGTATTTGCTACATACTCAAGGTAATTAAATAATCCCTCACGAACGGTTATAAATTTTGGAATTTTTTTCATAAATGAAAAGTCATTATTTTTAATCTTTTGTTTTAATTTATGAGAAAATTGTTCAGCTTCTTGTTTTGTGCCAAAGGTACGAGAAAATGAACCTTTAACAGGGTCTTTTTTTGCGGATTTGTAGGTTGTCTTATAGCTGACTCCGATCTTAGTTTTACAAGGCGAAATGTGAACTGAACCCATTGGTTGACTCCTAGGAATGATTGTTGGAGCGGATGTTAGTTCATCTAAATATCAAATTTAACACTAAAAATTACTTGTAAGCAGCTGATTTTATGCACCTTTTGCTTTTTTTGTGGAGGTCGCATCTTATTAATCAACTAGTTATAACTTTTGAATCGTTTATTGCTTATAGTTTGCGCAATATTAACGTTTGAAAAATTTGATGTACTTCACAATATATTTTGCTCCTGATTTTAAACGTCAGGAGCAAAGAGGAATATTTGTATTAATTAATTCGTCGATGAATGTCTTTAACACTTAACCTTAAATATATATTATTCAATACGTTAATGTCCCTGTGACCTGTAATGCGCGATATTTCGACGATATTTAATCCCCTCTCAAATAATCTACAAGCTCCCTCAGCTCTTAGGTCATGGTAGTGCAGGTCATAAATGTGGTTCTCTAGGCAGGTTCTTTGCCACGCCGCACTAATTGACGTTGATTTATATGGAAAAATTCTTCTATCCGTCTTGGGTTGACGCTTAATTATGTTAATGGCGTCCTGAAAAAGCGGAATAACGCAATGGTTACCTTTGCTGTTGCGTGGGTTTTTCCTATCTCGAATAGTTACGATTCCAGCATCTTCGTCAAAATCATCCCAAAGAATACGGGTGATTTCTCCTAGTCTCATGCAAGTAGATAACGACATGTGGAATATGTCGACAAGAGGTATATATGAGGCGTGATGGCTCTGTCGTTTTTGTAACCCAGCTTCAGCTAAATCCAATTCAATTTGTGTTGGACGTCTATCCCTTTTTTCACTGCGGCCAATCAGTTGATATTTAATTAATGTTGGGATCGCTTCATTATGCGCATGTATGTTGGCGTTGTAGCCGAACATTGGTCCAGCAACATTGATAACGCTCCGCAAGTAGGTAACATCCTGATATACCGTTTGTGGGGTCGGTGCCGTGGCTTCTACAAGACGGGTACGACAGTGCTGCACTATGTGAGTAGCAGTTAACTCATGTGCAGGTATCAAAGCTATATCATAGGATCGTAGCCTTCTGAGCACTGCATTTTTGGAGCGTCCTAAATCTCGTGATGTTATCGGGTCTTCTAGATAAAGTGTGATTAAATCACCAATCAAAATTTCTTTATCACAAGGTTTAATTGAAGGGATACCCCTTTCTTTGATCTGCGCTGCAAGTGAGTTAGCCCAGTTTTCCGCTTCAGATTTTTTACCAAATGTTTTCGACTTTTCAAAAAGGCGTTTTCCATGTTTAGTTTCTCTCACACGTGCTTTGTAGTGATTGCCTTTTTTGGTTAAAACTTTTTCTATACTAATAGTTGCCACATCAAATCTCCTGACTAATTAGAATTATGTTTGAAGTGACAAAGGCGTTGTGTTGGTTCATTAAATTTGAAGCGGTATGATTTGGACTGTATAATCCACGCCCCAAATTTGTATGACAATTTCTTCTATGCGTGTCCCTGTAAGCCCCTAAATCGTTCCCTTAAAGGGACTTTTTTGTGGAAATAGGACAAAATATGCAGAAATACAACATTGCAAGATAGATGGGCTTTGGTCATAAGCTCATGTTTATAATGAGGTTTGACACTATGCCCCTTAACCGCACCTTCTCAATCGCCCCGATGCTGGATTGGACCGACAGACATTACCGCTACTTTGCGCGCTTAATGTCTTCTCAGGCGCTACTGTATACCGAGATGGTGACAACTGGTGCTATTTTGCATGGACGAGGTGATTACCTAGCTTATAACGAAGAAGAACACCCGCTTGCATTGCAACTAGGTGGCTCCAATCCAGCCGATCTTGCGGCTTGTGCCAAGCTGGCTGGCGAACGCGGTTATGATGAGGTTAACCTTAATGTGGGCTGCCCATCGGATAGAGTGCAAAATGGTCGTTTTGGTGCTTGCCTAATGGCTGAGCCGGAACTCGTTGCCGAGTGTGTATCGGCGATGAAGCAGGTGGTGGATATTCCGGTTACGGTTAAAACCCGTATCGGTATCGATGAGCAAGATAGCTATGAGTTTTTGACTCAGTTTATCGACACGGTAAAAGCGGCGGGTTGTGAAGAGTTTATCGTCCATGCCCGTAAAGCGTGGCTTCAAGGCTTGAGTCCAAAAGAGAACCGTGAGATCCCGCCATTAGATTATGAGCGTGTTTATCAGCTTAAGCGTGATTACCCAGAGCTGAATATCTCGATTAACGGCGGCGTAAAGACTTTAGCGGAGTGTCAGACTCACCTGCAACACCTCGATGGTGTCATGGTGGGTCGTGAGGCTTATCAAAACCCATATATTCTGGCTGAAGTGGATCAAAAATTATGTGGTATCGACTCTCCGATACTTAGCCGTGATGAAGTGTTAGAAAGATTGCTGCCTTATATTGAGGCTCACCTTAAGCAAGGTGGTCGCCTTAACCATATTTCTCGCCATATTATTGGTCTTTACCAAGGTGAAGTGGGCTCACGCATATGGCGCCGTTATATAAGCGAAAATGCTCACAAACAAGGGGCTGGCATTGAGGTTATCACTCAAGCTCGAGCCGCTATGGACGATATCGTTAGCTTGTAATTATCTAATTTAGTGAAATTCACCAGAGCATGGTGAGTTTCACTAATATCTTTTTTATGTTCAAACATTGTTAGCTCCTCCGTAAAAAACCATTAAACCAAATATCAAACAAAAACATAGCCTTAATGGCTTTCTTGAAAGTTGGCACACCACTTGTATTAGTTCTTATGTAATTAAGAAATCTGGAATTCAAAGTAAGTCATTCAGAGCTCTTATTCAGAACGATGCAATTAGGCGAAACTCGAAAAGGAATCCATTATGTTTAACTCTACTGTATTAAAAACCGTTAAAGCTTCAGTATTTACCGCTTTACTTCTTGGTGCGAGTGCCACCGTCCACGCTGAAACCTCTCTTGTTAGCGATGTGGCTAATAATATCGAGCAAAATATTTCTGCTCAGATGCAAGATATGATGACAAAGGCTCAGACTGAGTTAAGTCTTTCTATCCAAGCTCAGATGTCTGAAATGCTGTTTGATATGGAAACAGAGCAACAGGTGACTAATGAGCAACTTGCCGCTGAAAACAAAGAACAGCCATTAGTGACTAGTGCGGTAGCTAAGGATTAATTATGTTGTTCTTAGCTCAGTTTATGGTTCTGTTGTTATTGCCTGTTGTTAGCTTAGTGATGTTCGCCTGTCTGGTGTGTTCATTAGAGTGGCACAAGTTAGAAGATTAATCGAAGGGAGTTAGTCATGGTTGATTTTGTAGAACGTTTAAAAGACCCACGCTCATTAGTCTGTGGTGTTAGTGCCGCGATGGCTGATAAGTTTGACTGGTCTTGCATGTGGACACGAGTGGTGTGTGCGGTGGCGATTTTTTGTAATCCGGCGATGGGACTATTGACCTATTTTGTATTGGCCTTAGTGTTACCTAAGTGGGAAAAGCCCTACTAATGCTGGCGCTTTATAATAATGAAAAGAGGTAAATAAAATGGGAATGCTAACGACCTTGAAAAGCATCACCTCAAGCCATTATCAAGCGCACCGTCATGCCGTGGTAATCGCAACAATATGCGGATGCTAACAACAACGTCTAGCATCCGCACTTAATGGCTTATTCGAGGTTGAATTAACGCTTTAAAAACGCAGCAAACCTTGCTTTAGCTTCATCACTTGCCAGCCTCTGCTCAAATTCGACAAGCTCTTTCTTCATCTGTTCCCGCACCTGCTCTCTGTTATAGCGTATTAACTTCTTTGTCGTTTGTAGCGATATTGGTGGCAGAGCCGCTAACTGATGTGCACGCTTCAAGGTAAAGTCGAAGATCGTTTCGCTGTCGATAACCTCATTAATTAAGCCATAGGAATGCGCTTGATTCGCATTAAAGCTTTCACCTAGCATCAAAAGCTCACTTGCCTTGGCTTGGCCAATAATCTGAGGTAAAAGCAGGCTTGCGCCCGCCTCGGGAACTAAAGCGAGTTGCACGAAAGGCAGCTGAAATTTAGCGCTATTATCGGCATAAACTAAATCGCAATGCAGCAGCATGGTCGTGCCTATGCCTACAGCTGCACCAGTGACCGCGGCAACGACAGGCTTTTTCAGATCGAGTAGGCAGAAGAGAAAGCGAAACGCAGGATGATCGGCACCTAAGCCGCTATTTTGTAAGAAGTCGGCGACATCATTGCCAGAAGTAAAGCAATCTGTTTGACCGCGAAACATAAAGGCTAGAATTTCATTGTCCGACTCACCTTGGATAAGGTATTCTGTTAGCTGTGTATACATTTGTAGGTTAAGCGCGTTGCGCTTATCTGGACGATTAAACGTGATGATACGTACCCCATTATCGTCCTTAACCTGAATCGTGCTCATTCGTTATGTCCTCATTGTACGAATTGGGTTTAAATGGAGTTTAAGACATTGAAGCTAATATTCAAACGATTGTTTAACTTAGCGCTGCTAAGTAGTTTATCTTTTACGGCTTATGCTCAAGTCGTGCTCGTCGATGGTTACGTGCGCGCGATGCCACCTACAGTGCCTAATAGTGCCGCCTATATCACGGTTGAAAACCACGGTGATGCTACTCGTCTAGTTGCAGTCGATGCTCCTTTTGCCAAAGAGGCGCAGCTCCATACATTAATTGAAGAAGATGGCATGATAAAAATGCGTCAGGTTGATGGTTTTGACATAGACTCTCATGGGAGCTTAGTGCTGTCTGAGTCAGGTAACCATATTATGCTGATGGGGTTGTTATCGCCGTTAGCTATTGATTCTAGCGTTGACATGACGCTTAAGTTTGCCGATGGGACAGAGCAAAAGATTAGCTTACCCGTTAAGAAACAAGCACTACAAAGCGATAGTGCTCACCAGCATCATCACCATTAAGGAGCTAGTCAAATGCAAGTGACATGGAAGAAAGTCTTAGCAGCCGTTATTGTTGTTTTCTTGATTGGTTATCTGATTAGTGTGTGGTGGAGTGTCGAGCCAGACCCTATTGAGCAAAATGCATATAATCAAGAGAGTGTCGACAATGTGATTGGTTACGCAACAACTAGCGCATTGATTTTGACTATTGAAACTCTGCTAGATAAGCCTGGTGGTTGGCTTTCAAATGATGTGACACCACCATCGATCTTCATGGACAACATGGCTGCATTTGAGTTTGGTGCCATTGAACAGACGCGTGACTTGGCGCTGATTATGCGTAAAGAGTTCAGCCGTTCCCAGTCGCAGTCTACCGCAGATAAAGATCTGTTAGCGGCGCATTCAAAGCTCAATATTGAGCATACTAGTTGGTTAGTGCCTAGCGCAGAAAGTGAGTATCGTGACGCAGTGAAGCTACTCAAGCTTTATCGTGCTCGTATGATGGCCACAGAAAACCCAGACGCGCAGTTTTACGCCCGTGCCGATAACTTAAATGAGTGGCTTAAAGAGGTGCAAAAGCGCCTAGGCAGCATGTCTCAAAATCTATCTGCAAGTGTGGGGCAAGAGCGCCTAAATACGGACTTGTCAGGCGACAGTGCTGCAAAGCAATCAACACCAGGGTTTGGCGCACAAGAGATCAAAACCAGCTGGTGGAAAATCGATGACGTTTTCTATGAGACTCGTGGCGCGACATGGGCATTGCTGAATTTTATGAAGGCGATAGAAGTCGATTTCGCCGATGTTTTACAAAAGAAAAATGCTCAGGTAAGTCTGCGTCAGATTATTCGTGAGCTAGAAGAAACACAACAACCCGTTTGGAGCCCGATGATCCTTAATGGTTCAGGTTTTGGGGTTGTCGCTAATCACTCTTTGGTGATGGCAAACTACATCTCCCGCGCGAATGCTGCGGTTATCGATCTAACTAACTTATTGACTCAAGGTTAACTATGAAAAAGACGTTATTGGCGTGTGCACTATTAACTTCATTAGTGGGCACTTCTGCTCAGGCTGCTACAGTTATTGGTTTTAAAGTTGGTGGAGACTACTGGAAGGCTGATACCAATGGTACTTTTGCTGAAAAGGGTCAACCACAGCAAGAGTTTAACTATGACTCATCTTCTCAAGGTAGCATCTGGGTTGCTGTTGAGCATCCAATTCCGCTAATTCCAAACGTTAAAATTAGACAAAATAGCTTAGAAGCCGATGGCAAGATGAGCGGTGCTGATTTTAATTATAACGGTCATAACTTTAAAGGTGACGTTAACAGCACTACAGATCTGAGCAATACCGATTTTGTGCTTTATTACGAGATTCTAGATAACGATATCGTAGCCCTAGATTTAGGTGCCGCTTACAAGAAGATGGATGGCAAGTTCCGTGTAGCTGACGCTGGTCACCCAGAAACTAAAGATATCGATAGCGGTATCGTAATGGGCTATATCGATGCACAGGTTGGCGTGCCAGGTCTTGGACTATACGGTTTTGCCGATGTGATGATGGGCGTCGATGAGTCAAGCGTTTATGACTACTCTCTAGGTCTTGGCTGGAACTTTGATGGCACAGCATTAGATTACCGTATTCGTGCCGGTTACCGTGACTTTAAGTTCGACGTAAACGGTTTCGATGGTGTAACAGCTGATATGCAATTTAAAGGTTACTTCGCTGGTGTTGAACTAGTCTTCTAATCATCGACTAATCTAATTTCAGCATAAATAAAAAAACCGCCATTTGGCGGTTTTTTTATTTAACAAGGCGGATTACTTAGTTTGTGTTGGAGCAGTAAGGCCATTGTTAATTGAGGCAACGTCATCTTCATTCAAGGTACCAGCAGCTTGTTTAAGTGCCAGGATTGAGTTGATATAGCCATAACGCGCATCAGAAAGCTTACGCTTTGAATCATATAAGTTACGTGTACTGTTCAATACGTCAACAATAGTACGGGTACCCACTTCAAAACCGGCCTCTGTAGCCTGTAGTGCACTCTGTGAAGAGATCACTGATTGTTCATAGGCACGAATAGAGCTGATAGATGCTCCGACGTTGTTAAAGTTATTGCGTACATTTTTAACCACTTGGCGGTGTGTCTGCTCAAGTTTCGCGCTTGCTTCTACATATTGGTACTGTGCTTGGTTAACCTGCGAAGACACTTTGAAACCTTCAAAAATAGGAATACTTAGTGTTACGCCAACTGTGCCGTTATCAAACTGATCATTACCATTGATGGCAGGTTCTTGCTCAATACCTTTCGTGTAACCGGCATTTAAGCTTAGTGATGGCATGTGACCTGCTTTATACAGGGCGATAGTCTCTTCAGCGATATCTTTACCGATACGAGTTGTCATCAAGTCAATGCTGTTGGTTTCTGCAATTTTAATCCAATCAGTTGAAGATGCAGGTGCAACCGCTGTTGCTGAGAAGCGATTCATATCTAAAATATCGATTTGCTTATGATCAATACCTGTAATTTCACGCAGTGCTTCATAGCTGTTGGCAAGAGTGTTTTGACTTAGAATTTCTTGCGCGTTAGCTAAGTCATACTGAGCCTGAGCTTCATGTACGTCGGTGATCGCGGTAAGACCTACAGCAAAACGTTGCTTAGTCTGCTCAAGCTGGCGCTCAATAGCACGCTTCTCTGAACCTTGGAATTCGTAGTTATCTTTGGCCGTTAACACGTCAAAGTATGCATTCGTCACGCGGATAATCAGGTTTTGTAGCGCAGATGCGTAAGCAGAGTCTGCTTGAGAAGCCGCTTTTTCCGCTAGGCTTAAGCCTACCCATGCGCTGTGATCGTAGATAACTTGGTTAAGCTTAATGCCGCCAGTGATACCGCTAGAGTCAGCGCTTGGGTCATTCCATGCTTTGTCGTAACCCACATTGGCACTGATAGTTGGTAGTAGTGGCGCACGGTTCTCTTCAATCTGCTCATACAAAGCATCACGCTGGGCTTGAGCTTGTAGCACAACAGGATCGCTGGTCAATGCTTGTTGATATATTTGTAGAAGGTCATCGGCATGAGCTACTTGCGTTGTCGCTGCAAGAGTTAGTGCAGCACATAGAGAACGGATCTTGAATTTCATTTGCTGTCCTTTTAGACAAAATTCTCCATTGAGGAGCGAATTTAACTTGTTATGTTTAGTCTAGCCTTACAATAACGCACACAGAGTAAGGCGGTTTGCGCTTCCCGACGCTTCCCAATACATCTAAACTTAGTGGTTAAATAGTAAAAACGTACAAATTCTAAGTCAACTCGGAAGTGTAACAGTTTTTTTTGCTTATGATTAGTGCTGCTTTCATCATAGTATTAATATTTTAGTTTGGCTTTATTGTGGCATTAACCCCCTTATAAACAAGTATGTTTAGGAGACGAGATGGATAGCACATTTAATCGTAATGATGTCGAATTATTGGGCAAGAAAACCCTTTATAAAGGCTTCTTTAAAATGAACGAATATCGCTTTAAACATCGCCTCTTTAACGGTGGTTGGAGTGATGAGGTCTCAAGGGAAGTATTTGAACGAGGCCATGCCGTGGTTGTTTTGCCATACGATCCCATTTTGGATCAGGTGGTATTGATTGAGCAGATCCGCGTTCCTGTGCTTGAAAGTGGCAAAACTCCTTGGTTACTGGAGTTGGTGGCAGGTATGATCGATAGCGGGCAGACCTCGGAGGATGTGGCTCGTCGTGAACTACAGGAAGAGGCTGGCTTGAACGCCCAAGCGCTAACCAAGGTAAACGAATACTTTTCAAGCCCAGGCGGAACCAGTGAGCGTTATGATTTTTACTGGGCTAAAATCTCCGCCGCTGAAGCCAAAGGCATCCATGGCTTAGCCCATGAGCAGGAAGATATTCGGGTGCATGTGTTAAGCCGAGAGCAAGCGTATCAGATGGTGGTCTCTGGTCGGATTGATAATGCATCGACAGTGATAGGTCTGCTATGGCTACAGTTAAATTATCAAGATATCGTTAAACAGTATGGAGTTAAGCCGCTCTAGCGCTGAACAGAAGTTAAAAAGAGTTAGGATTAAGTTGTGTCAAAAGTGTTGTTCGCTAAAAAATCTAAGTATCAGCCTAATGTCAGCCAGTTTTTGGCGCTTTGTGGGCGCAATTATATGCACATTCAAAGGTGGCTCACTCTTGAACCTAGCGAAGGTACACAGTGGCGAGTAAAAGGAGAGTTCGGTCAATTAGATGTCTGCTTGTTAGAAAACACTAGATATACTCAATTAGTGCAGATTTCACGCTGTGTAGGTAGCAACGAATGGCTCACTACTCCAAAAGTTTCGGTGCGCATTTATCATGATGCTAAATTAGCAGAAGTGTTAACTAGTCAACAGATTTATCAATTACGACCAGTGTATGATTATCCAAATATGCATATGCATCATCGGGATGAAAAGTACCAAGTCAATGCTTTTCTAGAAGAGTTATTGAAGATTGATAACTTAACTAAATTTGTCAGTTGATCTGATTATTGGGTAATTAATTTGCTAAAGACGGCTATCTCTTATTCAATTTCTGAAACCGAGAGTGTGAGAATCGTGCAAGTCACCGATCCTCATCTATTTGCTGATCCCGAAGCCCAGTTATTAGGGGTCAATACGGCTCAAAGCTTAGGGGCTGTGCTTAATACTATCTCTGCAGTTAATTACCCTGCACATTTCATGCTCGCAACGGGTGATATTAGCCAAGATTACTCCAACGAGTCATACCATAGCTTTGTCGAGGCGATAGCTCCCGTGGGCTTACCTTGTCACTACCTGCCGGGAAACCATGACGATCCTCGTATCATGAGTTTGCATATGCAGGGGCCAAAGGTGTTTGGTCAAAAGCGGATCTTGGCGGGTAACTGGCAGATCCTTATGTTGGACTCGACGGTAAGAGGGCGGCCAGGCGGACATATGTCTGATGAGGAGTTTGAGCTTATCGACAGTGCGATAAAATCGGAGCCTGAACGTCATGTACTGCTGGTGATGCACCATAACCCGATTCTTACAGCTTGTAACTGGCTCGATCAGCACTGCATGGATAATGGTGAGGACTTTATTGACAGAGTCGCTCATTACCCACAAGTAAAAGGTTTACTTTGGGGACATGTCCATCAGAGTATCGATACCGAGCACACAGGCCCTCATGGACAACTGCATTTGATGGCGACACCGTCCACTTGCATTCAGTTTAAACCTAAGTCTCCCTATTTTGCTTTAGACGCACAGCAACCAGGCTATCGTTTGCTGGAGCTTAAGTCTGATGGTAGCATTCTGACTAATGTTTACCGTGTGCCAGGTGAAACATTTTCACCCGATAAAGAAGCAGGCGGTTATTAAATAAGAAAGGCCGCAGTGTGAGGAAGTATGCTGCTATATATACATGGATTTAATAGTTCTCCCCTTTCAGATAAAGGTTTAGTTACCGCGCGGTTTATTACGCAAAACTATCCTGATTTAGCATTTCAACAGCCACAACTGCCCAGCGAGCCGCTAGAAGCGATGGCACTGCTGATAGATATTGTTGAGAAGGCAAAAGAAGCGGGGCAGCCCCTTACTTATATTGGTTCATCGTTAGGTGGATATTTCGCAAGTTATTTGGCGGAAACTTACGGTGGACGCGCAGTTTTAATCAATCCTGCGGTAAAACCTTTCGAACTGTTTGATGAATTCATTGGCACTCAGTACAATCCCTATACGGATGAAACCTACCAAGTTGTTGCTGAACATAAACAGGATGTGGCGCGTTACAATACGCCCGCAATAATCAATCCCGATCGCTTTTATGTACTTTTACAGACCGGCGATGAAGTGCTCGACTATAAACAGGCCGTGCAGAAATATCACTGTTGTAAGCTCTTAATAGAACCCGGTGGTGACCATAGCTTTATCGGCTATGAGGACCAACTTGCTTCTATCTGTGAATATCTGTTTTCTTGACAAATAGACCCGTAGGGCCGCAACATGGCCTGAATAACAAAATAATATGTGTGCCATGACAAACCAATACACCTCAGATGCTATTGAAGTCCTTAATGGACTCGACCCTGTAAAACGTCGCCCCGGTATGTATACCGATACCTCGCGTCCAAACCACTTAGGACAGGAAGTCATAGACAATAGTGTCGATGAGGCATTGGCGGGCCACGCTAGTCGTATCGACGTTATTTTGCATGCCGATAACTCATTAGAGGTCACCGATGATGGCCGTGGTATGCCGGTTGATATTCACCCTGAAGAGGGGATCCCCGGTGTCGAGCTTATCCTGACTAAACTGCACGCTGGTGGTAAGTTCTCCAATAAGAACTACCAGTTCTCGGGTGGTCTCCATGGTGTGGGGATCTCCGTCGTAAACGCGCTATCTAGCCGAGTTGAGATTACCGTTAGGCGTAATGCCGAAGTCTATCAGATGGCTTTTGAGCATGGCGAGAAAGTCGAAGACTTGCATGTAACAGGCACCTGTGGTCGCCGTAACACCGGTACCAGCGTTCATTTTTGGCCAGATGCTAGCTATTTTGACTCAGGCAACTTCTCTATCTCCAAGTTGACCTATTTGCTTAAAGCTAAAGCGGTGCTATGCCCCGGCCTGAGAATTAAATTTGTTAATAAGCAGACCAATGAAACACAAGAGTGGTTTTATGAAAGTGGCTTAGAGGACTACCTAAAATCATCGGTTAACGGTGTTCCAACACTGCCAGAAGTACCGTTTGTTGGTAGCTTCGCTGGTAATCTTGAGGCGGCAGACTGGGCGATCACTTGGCTACCAGAGGGAGGGGAATACCTTAACGAAAGTTACGTCAACCTTATTCCTACACCGCTTGGTGGTACGCACGTTAACGGCTTTAGACAGGGCTTACTGGAGTCGATGCGTGAGTTCTGTGAGTTCAGAAACTTAATGCCGCGAGGTATTAAGTTAACCCCTGAAGATATCTGGGATCGCAGCACTTTTATCTTGTCAATTAAGATGCAAGATCCACAGTTTGCAGGCCAAACTAAAGAGAAGCTTTCTAGCAGACAATGCGCAGCATTTGTATCGGGCATCGTTCGTGATGCATTCAGTCTTTGGTTAAACACCAATACTGAGCAGGCAGAGGCGCTGGCTGATATGTGCATCAACAATGCACAGAAGCGTTTAAAGGCGGCCAAGAAGGTGGCGCGTAAGCGTATAACCTCGGGCCCTGCGCTACCGGGCAAACTGACTGATTGTAGTGGTCAAGACCCGATGCGCGGCGAACTGTTCCTTGTGGAGGGGGACTCTGCGGGCGGTAGTGCGAAGCAAGCTCGTGATCGTGAATTCCAAGCGATTATGCCGCTACGTGGTAAGATTTTGAACACTTGGGAGGTCGATGCCTCGCAGGTGCTGGCGTCACAAGAGGTGCATGATATTTCTGTTGCTATCGGGTGCGATCCTGATAGTGCGGATATTTCAGAGCTCAGATACGGCAAGATCTGTATTCTCGCCGATGCGGACTCGGATGGTCTGCATATCGCGACTTTGCTATGTGCGCTGTTTATGAAGCATTATCGTGTGTTGGTGGAGCAGGGGCATATTTACGTGGCAATGCCACCACTGTTCCGAGTCGATATTGGTAAAGATGTATTTTACGCCCTCGATGAGGCGGAGAAAGACGGTATTCTTGACAGAATCACCGCAGAAAAACGGAAAGGAAAAGTCCAAGTTACACGATTCAAGGGATTGGGTGAGATGAATCCACTGCAATTGCGTGAAACCACTATGGACCCAAATACGCGTCGATTAGTGCAATTAACCATTGATGATGCCGATGACACTTTGGCACTTATGGATATGCTTTTAGCCAAGAAACGTTCTGGTGACAGAAAGACTTGGTTAGAAACTAAGGGTGATCTCGCCCAGCTCTAGTCGGCAATAAATGATTATCATCAGACAAAAGAATAATAATGACGTTTGAAAATTATCGAAATCAATTAGCCGTTGGGATCTCGCTGCTTTGTGCTCACTTTATATTTAGCTGCAGTGCACTCGCTGCCGAACCTGTAATGATCACTGTATCGAAAGGTTTTGGCTTAACCCTATATGCCTCCGATCTCGGTGACGCTAAACAGCTCGCCGTCGGAGACAAAGGGACATTATTTGTGGGGTCCTATCGAGACGGTACCATTACCGCCTTGGTGGACGCCGACAATGATGGTCGAGTGGATAAGCGTTATGTGATTGCTAAAGGGCTAGATTATCCCGAGGCGATAGCATTTCATAATGGGGATTTATACGTCGCAGAAGAGGAGCGTATCTTACGCTTCAACCAGATAGAGTCTCGTTTGCGTAGGCCGGGACGCCCTAAAGAGGTCTACGAACGATTGCCTGGCAACAGTAAGAAGAGTCGCCGCGCGATGCAATTTGGCCCAGATGGTTTGTTATATATTGCCATTGGTGCGCCTTGTAATGTGTGTGAAACAGAGGCGCCATATAGCAGTATTATTGCGATAGATGTTGAAACGGGTGACAGTGAGCAGATCGTCAGTGGTGTACGCAAGGTGTTGGCTTTCGACTGGGCGGTTGAAGATAACCAGTTGTGGTTTGCCGATCTTGGTCGTGATTGGATGGGGGATAACCTGCCGCCAGATGAGATCAATAAGGTCGAGCGCAAAGGCAGCCACTTTGGTTTTCCCTATATTCATGCCACCGACATTATTGAGCCTGCCTACGATAAGCCTAAAAATTTGAAAGTGGTATCGCCGACCTATGAGCTACCGGCTCATGTTGGTGCTAAAGGGCTACATTTTTACCGCGGTACTCAGTTTCCTGAGCGTTTCCATAACCAGATGTTCGTTGCTGAAAATGGCTCATGGAACCGCTCGAGTAAGGTCGGCTATCAAGTCGTGATGTTAGAGATTAAAGATGGCCAAGTTGCTAAAAGAAGCACTGTGGTGAGTTTTCTAGACGGAGAGTTTCCCGTCGCTAGACCATATGCATTGGTCACGGCGCCCGATGGTGCCATGTATATTTCTGATGACTTAAAAGGCAACGTATATCGTTTGTTTTATAAAGAGTCAGCAAAAAATCAGTCACAGGATAATGATTAATGAGTGATGCGATAGATTTAAGCCTTGATGGGGTAGAGCAGATGCCTCTACGCCGCTTCACGGAAGAGGCGTATCTGAACTATTCCATGTATGTCATCATGGATCGTGCATTGCCGCATATTGGCGATGGACTCAAGCCTGTTCAGCGACGTATTGTCTATGCCATGAGCGAGTTAGGCTTATCGGCTCAGTCAAAACACAAGAAGTCAGCACGTACCGTCGGTGACGTATTAGGTAAGTATCACCCACACGGTGACAGTGCTTGTTATGAAGCCATGGTATTGATGGCGCAGCCATTCTCATACCGTTATCCGCTGGTTGATGGTCAAGGTAACTGGGGTGCTCCCGACGATCCTAAGTCTTTTGCTGCTATGCGTTACACCGAAGCGAGATTGTCTAAGTTTTCGGAAGTGTTGCTTAGCGAGCTAGGTCAAGGCACCGTGGATTGGGGGGTTAACTTCGACGGCACCATGAAAGAGCCGTTAGTGCTACCTGCACGTTTACCGCATATTTTACTTAATGGTATTACCGGTATTGCTGTTGGTATGGCAACGGATGTACCACCGCACAATGCCAAAGAATTGGTTGGTGCTTGTGTTGAGCTACTTGAAAACCCTAAGGCGGATCTTCCACGTCTGATGGAGTTTGTTCCTGGGCCTGATTATCCGACCGAGGCCGAGATTATCACGCCAGCAGCTGATATCGCTAAAATCTACCAAACTGGTCGTGGCTCGATTAAGACCCGTGCGGTTTATACTGTAGAAAATGGCGAAGTGGTTATCACTGCACTGCCACACCAAGCTAGTGGCGGTAAGATTTTAGAACAGATAGCCAATCAGATGCAGGCGAAGAAGTTACCTATGGTAACCGATTTGCGTGATGAGTCGGATCATGAAAACCCGGTACGTATTGTGGTTGTTCCACGCTCGAACCGTGTTGATTGTGACCAGATGATGGCGCACCTGTTTGCCACTACAGATCTAGAGAAAAGTTACCGAGTTAACCTAAACGTTCTAGGCCTAAACGGCCGTCCGCAGGTTAAAGGTCTGCTTGAGCTATTAACTGAATGGCTCGAGTTTAGAATGACCACGGTCAAGCGCCGTTTAGAGTATCGCTTAGATAAGGTCTTATCGAGATTACATATTCTAGATGCATTGATGATCGCATTTTTGAATATCGATGAAGTGATTGAGATCATCCGTTATAACGATGATCCTAAGGCTGAGTTGATCTCACGCTTCAATCTTTCTGATAAGCAAGCCGATGCAATTCTGGATCTTAAACTACGTCATTTAGCCAAGCTTGAAGAGTTCAAGATTAAGGCTGAGCAAAGCGAACTAGAAGCAGAGCGTGATAAGTTACAGCTTCTGTTAAGTTCTGAGCGCCGTATGAAGACGCTGATTAAGAAAGAGTTGATCAAAGACGGTGAAGACTATGGCGATGAGCGCCGTTCTCCACTGGTTGAGCGTACAGAATCAAAAGCATTGACAGAGCAGGAGTTAGTTCCTGCAGAATCAGTTACCGTTGTATTATCTGAGAAAGGCTGGGTGCGCTGCGCTAAAGGTCATGACGTTGATGGTCAGAGCCTTTCGTATAAGGCTGGCGACAGCTTCTTACGCTCAGCACAAGGGCGTAGTAATCAACCGAGCGTATTTATCGACACATCTGGCCGGGCGTTCGCCACAGAGACTCATACTTTGCCATCGGCGCGCTCTCAGGGTGAGCCGATCACCACGCGCTTTAATTTAGCGCCTGGGGCGACGATGGAGCACCTGTTACTGTCTGATGAAGAGCAGTGCTATCTACTGGCTTCCGATGCTGGCTACGGCTTTGTCTGTTCGAATAAAGACATGGTATCTCGTAACAAGGCGGGTAAGGCGCTGTTAAGTTTGCCTGCTAATGCTAAGGTGTTATTGCCTCAGAAGGTCGATAAGTCTAAAGCTCAGTCAATTTTAGCGATCACTAATGAAGGTCGGATGCTGCTGTTCTCTCTCGATGCATTGCCACAGTTATCGAAGGGTAAAGGTAACAAGATTATCGGTATTCCTGGCGAACGTGCTAAGAATCGTGAAGAGCTGTTATTGCATTTGAATGTGATCCCAGAAGATACGTCTGTCACTCTATGGGCTGGTAAGCGTAAGCTAACCTTAAAGCCGAGTGACTTAGAGCATTACCGTGGTGAACGTGGCCGCCGTGGTGCTAAGTTACCTCGTGGACTACAGCGTGTCGATAGCGTAGAACTTGGTGATGGTGAACCTGTCATTTAAGCTCTTACGAGACTAATTTTAACAAGACTAAGTCTATATAAGAGTAAGTTGAAAACTAAAAATGCAGCCTTTTGGCTGCATTTTTTTAATGAAACTCGGCGTGCTTATTAAGGCTAAGCTACCTCGTAATAGTTCGGCTCGATGTCGACCTGATTCTGGATTATCTGCGTCGCCATCTTGGCACACTTTCCACACTGGTTGGCTACACCTAGGCGTTTCTTAACATCGGCTAACGACATATCACCTTGGCTAACGGCTTCCTTGATCTGTGTATCGGTGATTGCGTGACAAAGACAAACGTACATTAAATATCATCTCAAAATCGAACATGGCCCGAAGTATAGATGAAAATGATTCTCAATGCTAATAACGACTGGGTATAGTTATTGGTCATTACGTCTAAGGCTGTTATTAAAAACCGTGCCTAGGTCACACCTTTGCGCCAAATGGTCGTTAGTCTATATTCTATCAACCACCTAGCAGGTCGTTAGTAGCCCCGCTCAAAGTGCACTCTATGGGATAGTTTTTCGCCTTTAACCCACTTGTGGAAGTTTTCAGCAAAAATTTCGACTACTTGCTCAGGAAAACTTGGCGCTGCTATATGCGGTGTAATGACCACATTATCTAGAGACCAGATAGGGTGCTCTTCCGGCAGTGGCTCTTGGTTAAATACATCTAAAATAGCTTGCTGTTCTGGGTGGGCTATTAACTGCTGATAGAGCGCATCTAAATCGAGTACATCGCCGCGTCCTAGGTTAAACAGCACCACTTCTTCTTTTAATAACGACAGGGTGTGTTTGTTGAGGGCGCCTTGGGTATCGGGAGTGCTAGGCAAGATACTGGCAACGGCATCAGCTTGTGGCAGGTACCGAGTTAGATTGGCTAGAGTATCAACTTCGTCGAAGCCTCTCGTAGGCTTTGCACCTCGATTGATACCAATAACATGCATGCCGAAGTGTTTGGCTGTTTGAGCGATATGTTTAGCAATTGAGCCAGTGCCTAGTAGTAATAGTGTTTGCCCTTGCAGTGTTTTAAAGCTGCCCGGTAACCAAATTTTTTGATCTTGCTGAGTGCGGTATTTTCTGTGCTCTCTTTGGTAAGCCAGCAGGTAACCAAACAGGTATTCACTCATCAGCGGCCCAAAAATACCTCTCACATTGGTAAGCTCGTAGTCTTTGCGCTGTCTTGGCTTTACTAGGGCGTCGACGCCTGCAAAAGTAGACTGCATCCACTTCAAGTTTGCGGCATGAGGTAGCAGTGGCGCGGCCAATTTTGGCTCGGCTAACCAGACATCAGCATTAAAAATACCTTGAGGATCATCGTCTAAGATCTCAGTATTAGGCAGGTGGCACGAATTTAAAAGTTGACGATATCGCTCATTCTCTCTGGTGAGTAATAGTAGCTTGTGTCCCATACTAACTCCCTATATTCTACATTAACCTCAGTTTTAACCTGCTTGGCCAATGTCTAATCTAATATCTAAGGCTATTGAATTTTTTAACTACCTAGGGTCGTTTATTTACCCTTGGTTAGCTGAAATTTCAACGGCAATTATAGCCTGTTGTCTTGTGGTTTTTGGCGCCGATATCAATCGTTTCCTGCGTCGCTACCTTGCAGGGCGCTCTTTTCTACTACGCACGCTAATTTTTGTTATCGTCAACGCATTTGGCTATGGGCTGATGATCATCCATTTAAGCCCCGTTCTAGCGCAAAATATGGCAAAGATCCCATCCCATTGGTTATTCCTACTGGTTGTGGCGATTTTCTTTGCCATAGGTAGCTGGGCACAGCGCAACAGACAAGTTTAAGTTATTAATTTTAGTGTAGATTATTTTGTTTGCTTTGGGCAACTTGTGCGGTTTCGTGATAGGTGAAACCGCTTTTAATACTGCTTAACTTGGGTTGAGGTGGGCGATGGCTCGGTCTGGGTAATTTGTGAATATTCCATCGACGCCCATCTGTTTGAGCATATCGAGATCCTCAAGGTTATCGACTGTATAGACGTAGACCTTGGCACCGCGTTTATGGGCATCATCAACCATCTCTTGAGTGGTAAAGTTTAAACCAAGGTGGATTGAGTATGCATCGAGTTGGCTGACCACTTTAGCAAGCTCAAGTGGCACCCCTTCGATTAGCGGGGCCACTATAGCGTTTGGAAACCGCCGCTTTAGTGATGCCAAGAAGGGGTGATTAAATGATGACATAAGCAGTTTGCTTCTATCATACCCAAGCTCACCGATAAGTTTAGGATAAAGCGCGATAAAGGCGTCGAGACAGCCTAAGCCCTTTAGCTCAATGTTGACTAAGGTGTTGTGGGGCTTAAGCAGGTCTAACACTTGGGTTAATGTCGGAATCGGCTCGCCAGCTATGTTAATCTCGCTTAATGCTTGCTTAGTGAGCTCTTCAATTAGGCCTATTCCTGAACTTTTCGGCTCTAGGCGTCGATCGTGAAAGACATATAGCTCATCCTCAACTAGGTGAACATCGAGTTCAACCGCTGTGGCGCCGAGTTCGACGGCTTTTGCAAAGGCTGCAAGGGTATTTTCAGCCAGATAACCACTGGCGCCTCGGTGGGCAAATATCATCATAATGGAACCTCAATCGACGTCAATTTAGCTTCTTAATAAGCTTTGTACGTCTTTACTCTGGTTAGAAGATAGATGCACCTCAAGCTGTGGGTAAGCCAGCTCTAGATCGTTCTCACGTAGTTTCTTGCTGATCTGTTTATGTAGCTTGTGCTTAAGCGGCCAACGGGTACCCATATCTTTTGCATAAGCGCGTACTTCGAAATCTTGGGTATGTTGGCCAAAGCCGGCAAACCACACCTCAGGCTCTGGTGAGAGTAGCGCATCGTCACACTCTTGCACGGCTTGATAAAGCGCCGCCTCTACTCGCGCCGGATCTGAGTCGCGAGCCACTGAAACATAGATTATCACTCGCGTGATAGGGTCCGATAGCGACCAGTTAATCAGCTGCTCGGTAATAAAAGCTTTATTGGGAACGATGATCTCTTTTCTATCCCAGTCGATAATAGTCGTCGCACGAATTTGGATTTTACTCACTGTACCAGTGAGATCGCGGATGGTGACGGTATCGCCAATACGCACAGGTTTCTCAAATAGAATAATCAGACCAGAGATAAAGTTAGCGAAGATCTCTTGCAGACCGAAACCTAAACCAACCGAGAGGGCGGCAACCAGCCACTGCAGTTTAGACCATTCCATTCCTAAGGTGGAGAAGCCTGCAAGCACACCAAACATCACTACTAAATAGCGGCTGACGGTGGTTAAGGCAAAGCCAGTGCCTTGACTGAGATCTAGCCTCTGCAGAATCGTTAGCTCGATAAGGCCGGGTAGATTGGTAGCTATCATCATGGAGAAACCAACGATGATCAGCGATAGCAGCAGTGACTTCAGAGTTATCGGGATCTGCTGCTCTATACCGTTAATTGTGGTGTTACTGGACCACAGGGTGACGCCGTCAAGCAGTGAAAACAGTGCGGTGTGGGTTTGAGTCCATAGACCAACGATGCTGGCTAAGAAGGCTAGCAGCAGTAGTGAGCGCACTAAGCCTAATGACTGGCTGGATATGGTCTCTAGATCGACAATCGGCTCTTCGTAAGTATCGCCTTGTTCGTTGACGCTTACCTCACCTTTCTCACGCTGTGCCAACACTTCAGCACGTTTGGCCTTAGCTCGTTCGAAGGCAATACGGCGACGTTCAATTAACATCCATCGCTTGATTAAGTTGAATAGCAGTAAGAACCCAAGTCCAAATATCAATGATAATTGTAGCTGTAGGAACATCTGGAATGCAGTGTAGTAGTAGCCTTGGAAAGCCAATACAGCACAGGCGAGCGGCATGATTATTAGCATGGCCCACAGCAGCTTTTGCAGCAGTTTCTTATTCTTACTGTGATCGGCGGTATTTTCTTTGTTAGATAGGCTGAGCATATCTTTGTAAAACCAAAACAGCATTAAACAGAAGATAATAAATGCCCCACGGCCGAGACTGTTGCGAACTAGAGAGGTATCAATCACCTCGGTAAAGGCCATAATCGCTAAGAATGGCGCCGCCATAATAGTGAACTGTCTAAAGCGTTCCTGCCCTGAGCGAACAATACTTCTTGGTGACTTAAAGTGGTTAATCAATAAGCCTCTGTCCAGTGCCAGTAGGTAGATAAAACGATAAAGTTGATAGAGCAGGCCGAGTGCCATTATCCCCATACCGATGGCAGAGACGAAGTTATGGCTCGATAGATAGAAGATCCCGCCTGCTAACACGATAGGCAGTGGTTTGAGTAGACTATAGCCTAGCGAGTTGATAAGCACATGGAATGTATAGATAAATTTATCTTGAGTTACGTTGCCGACAAAAGGCAGTTCACGACGCATCGCCGATTTAAATTTCGGTGTCAAAATATCTTGAGCTATGATGCTGAGCACAAACAGTATTAGCCACCATGACCACAGGTTGCCTTGTTCATCGAACGAGCTCTGCATTTGACCCCAAGGGGCTTGCTGTAGCATCCACTGAATGCTCTGATGAAGATCGGTGATCCATAGGCTACCGATACTGTTCGCGTTGGGCACCCAGAATAGGTGTTCGTTGAGTGTGCTTTTAAGTGTTAGATATTGCTGGTTTAGCTGCTCATAGCTGACTCTAAGATCGGCCAGCTCACTCAGGTACTGATCGTAACTTTGCAACAGTTGCTGCAGTAACATGCCTTGAGAGGAGAGCAGTTTAGCCTGTAAGGAATTATCGGCACCAATAGAGGTGACTTGCTGACTATTTAGAGTTTGTGCCTGCTCTATCTGGTAGCGAGCGAGTCGAGTGTTGGCTATCTCGTTCTGCAGTGGATCTTGATTTGGTGGCTTAGGTAGCGCTTGTAGCATCTGCAAGAAGCGCTCACCAAAGGCTGAATTTAGCTTAATCCAGCCGATCTGCTGTTGGATTGTGGTTAGCTGTTTAGCCTGAGCTTGGTATTGGGCTTCGGCTTGTTCCTGCTGTGTAAGGGTAAGGCTGATTTTATGATTCAGCTCTTTTAATTTCTCACCATAAATTAAGTTACTATCGCTAAGTTCTTGGGCGATGGGGTCGTGGGTTTTGTCACCTGGTAATAAACTGCCTGCAATAGCCGCTTCGGTGCGCGCTTGTCTCTGTATAACGATCTCTTGGTTCAAGCGCTCAATTAACAGTTCCTGTTGAGCCAACTGCTCGCGTACTAACTTGAGTTGCAGCTGGTTTAAGTCGATCTCTTTTTGACTGCTCGCCAATAGCGCTTCGAGTGTTTTGACATCTTGCTCATAGAGGCGTCCTTGCGCAATTAAGAGCTGATTATTAATGGTTTGCTCTTCACCAATACGAATTTTTTTATGTTTCTGTAATGCAGCACGGGCATTAACGAGTGCATCGGGCAACTCGCTATGGGACTTAATTAGCGCATTTATTTTTTGGCCTAAGCTTATTTCAACATCTTTTAGTTCCGATAAACGCAGATAGGCGAGTGAAGCCTGCTGGTTGATATCCTGTTGATCTAAGCTGCGAGGTGGCTGTTGTGCATCTTCAATTTGGCTTAGTAAGTTTTGCTTATGTTTTGCATAGTTACTTATTAGTTCGCGCGCACTATTTTCTGTCAGGACTAAGTCATGGATCTTGTCTTCGAGTAGACTGAGCTGCTCTTGTGGTGTCGACTCGCTGTTGGTAGGCGTGAGCCCTAAACGCTTATCAATTTGAAGTGGCGAGTTAGCGTTAGCCGATAAAGCGAATAGACATAGCAGAAGCAGTAAAAAACGATGCATGATAAGAGTATGAATAAGGCAAGAAAAGACCTCTCCATATTAGCCAAGTTAGCTTGATAAATAAATCGCTCTAAGCAGTCTTTTTCACCCGATTTGACTTATGACTCTGCTGCGTTTCAAACAGTGCGGTAGCAATGACTAAGGTTCCACCGATGACGGTTTTGAGCGCTAACTCTTCATCGAGTAATAACAAAGCTAACATGGCACCATAAAAAGGTTGCAGGCAGGAGACTAGTCCAACGGTTTTTGCACTTAGGAGCCTTAGTGCCGATGTAAATAGGGCGTGGGGGACTGCAGTAAAAACCACTCCTAGTAAAATAATTAACCACCATACATTTTGCTCTATGCTGCTTAGCTCCACATTTAGCCAAGGGGCCAAAAAGAACACGGCAACAGAGGTTTGATAGAACATAGCTTGTTTGCCACTGTAGGCGGTGAAGTAGCGTTTATGCAGCAGATTGCGAGCGGTAAATAGCGCGGCGGATAAAATGCCGATAGCAATACCTAAGGTGACATCATTACCTAGACTTGCCTCTGGGATCAGCAGTGATACGCCAATAAGCACCACTATGCCACTGATGACATCGGCCAACTTGAGTTTCGTTTTGGTGACTATGGGTTCGATCAAAACCGTCATTACCGGATAGGTAAAAAAGGCGATCATGCCGATGGCAACAGATGAGAGTTGCATCGAGGCAAAGTAGGTAACCCAGTGCAGGCTGATGATGATGCCAAGGGCTATCGCTATAAAGTAGTCTCTGGCTGCGTTTAACGAAAGTCGTTGTTTGCTTAGTTTGACGATTAACGCTAGCACTGTGGCAGCTACGACGCAGCGCAACACAGTGATATCGAGTGCACTAAGGGGAATAAGCTTTGAAAATAAAGCGGTACCACCGAAAAGTAGTACCGCGAAGTGTAGTTCTAACAGCCCTGTCTTTTTATTGTCCATGCATCCCTTAGAGGCTAGTCTTCGATTTTTGCAAAGGCTTGACCCATACGAGTCACGCTCTTTGGTTCTACTCCATCAGCAAATTCATCGAGTGCGTCTTTGGCAAAAAGCATTACTACAGTACTACCTAGCTTGAATCGACCCATCTCGGCACCTTTCTCAAGGGTCAGTGCATTAGGACCTTCAGTTGGGTAATCCCATGTGAACACTTTCTTGCCTGTTGGTGGTGTTACTGTACCCGCCCAAACCGTTTCGATACTTGCCACGATTGTTGCGCCAACTAATACCATTGCCATTGGACCTATTTCTGTCTCAAAAATGGCGACAACACGTTCATTACGCGCAAATAGTCCAGGAACGTTTTCGGCTGTTAACGGGTTAACAGAGAAAAGTTCACCAGGTACATAAGTCATCTTAGACAGGGTACCCTTAATTGGCATGTGAATGCGGTGATAATCTTTAGGAGCCAGATAAATGGTGGCAAAGTCACCGCCTTCAAAACGCTTAGCATCTTCAGCTTGATCACCTAGCAATGCAAGTGAAGAATAATCATGTCCTTTTGCCTGAAAAATACGTCCCTCTTTAATTGGACCAAGTTGGCTTATAGCGCCGTCGACAGGGTGAACAATATAGTCTTTGTCGTCGCACAGTGGACGAATGCCAGGCTTTAGTGCGCGGGTAAAAAAGTCGTTGAAGGTTGAGTAAGCTTTAGCTTCAGGTTCCGCAGCTTCGCTCATATCAATCTTGTATTGCTTGATAAACCAGTTAATAGCGGCTGTAGTCACTGAGCCCATTTCGGCAGCCGCGAGTTTCCCTACCATACGAGAAAGCAGGTGCTTTGGCATTATGTACTGCAGGGCAATTTTGATCTTATCCAATTTCAATATCCTTTAATCTTTTCACCTAGGGTGAAATCTTATCTATATTTTATAAAACCAGCGAGCTGTTGTACGACATAAATTATCGTAGGAAAACATAATAATCTTAGTTATTCGCTGATTTTAAATTACGTGCTTAATTAATATGTCGTGACTACTCGTCTGGACCGGCTCTGAAGTGACGAGCATGTCTCTGCTCGTCCAGACTGGCAATAATACGGTGGTAATTATTGTATCTGTCTTCGGTGATCTCACCTGCTTTAAAGGCTTCTGTAATAGAACAGCCTGGATCATTTAAGTGTTTGCAGTCCCTAAACTTACAAGTCCCTAAATAATCTCTAAACTCAATGAAGCACCAACCTACTCTGTCTGCTGGCAGATGCCATAGAGCAAATTCTCGTACACCCGGTGAGTCAATTAAATCTCCACCAGTTGAGATATGTAGCAGTTTTGCCGTGGTGGTGGTGTGTTGACCTAGGCCTGAGTTTTCAGATATGTCACCGGTAAGTAGTTCCGCATCGGGCATCATGGCATTGATCATCGATGACTTGCCA
The DNA here is from genome assembly GCF_016765635.1 of Shewanella schlegeliana. Classification (GTDB taxonomy): domain Bacteria; phylum Pseudomonadota; class Gammaproteobacteria; order Enterobacterales; family Shewanellaceae; genus Shewanella; species Shewanella schlegeliana. Next base: position 245,482 of record NZ_JAESVD010000003.1, on the reverse strand, counting down.
ACACCAGATTGACCTACAAATACGTTCACCTTGTTGTCCATTAGCGCATGAAGTTGCTCAACACCTTCACCTGTTTTGCTACTGACACGGTAGACTCGATAGCCGATCGCCTTGTAGCGTTCAAGCGCCGCATCGATCTCAGGTGCTTCTTCTGGCGTTATCAAATCAACTTTATTCAAGATGATGACAGGTTCAATACCAGTATCTTCGGCTGCCACAAGATAACGGTCGATAATTTGGGTGGTGAACGCGGGCTGTGTTGAGGTGACAATCAAAATCTGATCGATATTGGCGGCGATGATTTTCACCCCATCATAAAGATCTGGGCGTGAAAGTTGAGAATGTCTTGGATGCACAGCCTCTACGACACCTTCAATACGGCTTGCTCCAGACTCGCTGGTTAGTGCTAGTCGTACGAGAACCTTATCACCTGTAACTAGGCTTTTAATATTACGACGAATATTGCAGCGGGCAAGGTGGCCTCCATCTGTCTCGACGTCAGCGTGTTGGCCGAAGCGAGAAATAATGGTGCCTTGCTGCTCAGGGCCTAACGTACTGTCTTGTAGGTCAGTCGTTTCACCCGCATCGCGGCTCTGTAATTTCTTTTTTTGGTTGGTCCGCATTCTGCGTAATTGACCATGGCTTAGCGGTTTCTTTTTACTCACGTATTAGTCTTCAATGATAAAGGTGATTTTGTGTTGCTTAAAAAACCAGTATGATACACGGTCTAGAATAAAAAAGCCTGAATTTAGGCTAACAGGAATAACAGGTCGCTTTATGGCTATAGATGAAAACAATTTGATTTGGGTCGATTTGGAAATGACAGGACTTGAGCCTGACGTTGACAGAATTATTGAAATTGCCACGATAGTGACAGATAAAGAGCTCAATATTATTGCGCAAGGGCCTGTTCTTGCTATCCATCAGTCTGATGAGCAGCTTGCTTTGATGGATGACTGGAACCAAAAGCATCACGGCGAGTCTGGTCTTATTGACCGCGTGAGAGCGAGTACGGTTAGTGAAGAAGAAGCGATTGAGCAGACTATCACCTTTTTATCGCAATATGTGCCAGCGGGTGTTTCACCTATGTGTGGTAATAGTATTGGTCAAGACCGTCGCTTCTTAAATCGTTATATGCCAGCACTTGAAGACTACTTCCACTATCGAAATATCGATGTGAGTACAATTAAAGAGCTTGTTCGTCGTTGGGAACCATCTGCAATGGAGGGCTTTAGCAAGAAGAACACTCACCAAGCTTTACAAGATATCGAAGAGTCTATCGCCGAATTGCAGTTTTATCGAACTAAAGTATTTAGAATTTAACCAATCAGTCAGATTATTTGAAAGAAAGGGTTGCAGAGTAGGGAAATTTTCATATAATGCGGCCTCAACTTTTCGCTAAGTGGCAAACTTAGTGGTTATAAAAGAAAGTTGAAATGCGACATTAGCTCAGTTGGTAGAGCGATACCTTGCCAAGGTATAGGTCATCGGTTCGAACCCGATATGTCGCTCCAAATTAAAACTTATGGGAACACCAAGTCCGGTAAGTAAAAAAGATTTACGCGACATTAGCTCAGTTGGTAGAGCGATACCTTGCCAAGGTATAGGTCATCGGTTCGAACCCGATATGTCGCTCCAATTTAAAGATTTATGCGACATTAGCTCAGTTGGTAGAGCGATACCTTGCCAAGGTATAGGTCATCGGTTCGAACCCGATATGTCGCTCCAATTTAAAAGATTTACGCGACATTAGCTCAGTTGACTCTTTGTTAGAGCAAAAGGGCGATACCTTGCAAAGGTAAAGGTCATCGATTATTTGTTTCGAAGCCGATATGTCGTTCAAATTTAAACTTATTGGAACACCAAGTCCGGTAAGTAAAAAAAGATTTACGCGACATTAGCTCAGTTGGTAGAGCGATACCTTGCCAAGGTATAGGTCATCGGTTCGAACCCGATATGTCGCTCCAATTTAAAGATTTATGCGACATTAGCTCAGTTGGTAGAGCGATACCTTGCCAAGGTATAGGTCATCGGTTCGAACCCGATATGTCGCTCCAATTTAAAGATTTATGCGACATTAGCTCAGTTGGTAGAGCGATACCTTGCCAAGGTATAGGTCATCGGTTCGAACCCGATATGTCGCTCCAATCTTCCTACTCGAAATTCCTGATTAAATCTCAGCTGCAAATATTAATAAAGATCAAAAATGTTTATGCGACATTAGCTCGGTTATGCTCGTAGAAAATGTTGATACCTCTTTTTTTGCCAAGGTATAGACCTGTTTGCATAAAGAGCCGGGTTCGAACCCACTCTTGTTAGAATCACTCTTGTTTAAACCTAAAGTCGCTCCAATCTTCCTCCTAGAAATTCCTGATTAAATCTCAGCTGCAAATATTAATAAAGATCAAAAATGTTTATGCGACATTAGCTCAGTTATGCTCGTTGAAGATGTTGATACCCCTTTTTTGCCAAGGTATAGATCTGTTTGCATAAAGAGCCGGGTTCGAACCCACTCTTGTTAGAATCACTCTTGTTTAAACCTAAAGTCGCTCCAATCTTCCTCCTAGAAATTCCTGATTAAATCTCAGCTGCAAATATTAATAAAGATCAAAAATGTTTATGCGACATTAGCTCAGTTATGCTCGTTGAAGATGTTGATACCCCTTTTTTTGCCAAGGTATAGACCTGTTTGTTTAAAGAGCGGGTTTGGCCCAACGCTTATTAAATCACTCTTGTTAAAGTCAAAAGCTCTCTTCAAACTTTCGTGTAGAACTTCCTGAATACATATTAATTTTTACCAGTGCTATTTTTTATTGCCATGTCTTTATAGAGAATCATTACGTGATCGAGTGCTAGTTTCTTTCATAATGTCTAAAGTAAGCCGGTTTGCGTTTTCTAAAATTTGACTGCGTTCAAATAATAAGTCGTTTTTTCATACCATAATTAAAACTGACTAAAATTTGGACGTGTCACATTGATGTGGCGGACTAAGGAGCTCAAAATGCGTATTCAACAACTCAGTGAACTTTTAGATTATGTGGCGAGATGCCGCATAGAGATGGCGCAACTCTATAGCCGTTTGCAGGTTCAAGCTGACTCTTCAAGAGTTAAGTTGATGTTAGGCTACTTTCAGCAGCATGAGCGTAATACTGCTGAAAAGCTTGAAAATTACATCGATGACGCGCCTAAAAAAGTTCTAGATACTTGGTATAAAGATATCGTTTTTGAGGACTTCATTGGACACTGCCAGAAGTTAACACTGCCTGGGAGCATGAGTGAAGATGATGTGCTAGAACTACATCTAAAGCTTGATAACAGTTTAATTGCATTGTTAGAGAAAACGGCGAACTCCTCAGCTACTGCCGAAACCAAGGGCGCACTGGAAGATCTCGTTAGAGTGGAAAGGATCCAGCAGCAACGTCTAGTCCACAGCAGTATTCGAATGGATGATATCTAGGGCCACAGGTATTCATCGTTAAGGCACCGAGAGGTGCCTTTTTTGACTAAAATTCAAATGAAGCAAGCCGCTATAATTGTGGTAGATCAAACTTAGGTTATCTATTGAGGTTTAGCTTTCATTTGCACTTAAGCCTTTGGCTATAAGCTACTACATTAGTTATTCCCCTATCTTCAGGAACCCTGATATGCGTCAAGCGAACTTATTACCGACATCCCTTTTTTTAACTAAACAGGTTAGAGCTGCGGAATTGAGTGCCGTCAATAGTGGTGGTGTCAGCTTGTATCAATTGGTAGAAAGAGCGGGGGCTGCAGCTTTTCAATTATTAAGTGAGAGGCAAGCAAACACTAACGAGGTTTTAGTCTTAGCGGGACATGGAAACAATGGCGCAGATGCTTATGTTACAGCTTCCTTACTACTCGAAGCAGGCTTTGACGTTACGTTACAAGCCACAGCGCCGAGTACGCCAAGCGATGAACTCAAGAGTGCCATTAGTCGCTTCTTAGCCGCTGGTGGCGAGGTGGTTGAGTTTTGTAACACTGCAATTTCTGAGGCGGAAGTGGTTGTCGATGGCTTATTAGGAACCGGAATTACAGGTGAACTAAATGCAGAGCTTACTAGCGTCATCGATGCCGTTAATCATAGTCACGCATGGGTTCTAAGTCTTGACGTGCCATCGGGCCTGAATCCTGACACTGGCAGCTATACAAGCACTGCGATTGAGGCTGATGTGACCTTGACCTTTGGTGCCGTTAAACAAGGTTTGTTAACTGGGAGGGCTCGTCACCATTGTGGGGAACTCTTGATAGCAGAGCTAGGATTAACAGACTTTTTACCTGAACCAAGTGCCATGCAGATTGTCAGTAGTCAGTGTGTAAAAGCATTTGTTCCTCGCAGGCGAGATGCCCATAAAGGGGATTGTGGCAAAGTCTCTATTGTTGGTGGAGATTATGGTATGGCTGGAGCCGTAAGGCTCGCTGCTGAAGGTTGCTTAAGAAGTGGAGCTGGGCTCGTGACGGTGATTTCAAGGCCTGAGCACCAACTTATCGTTAGTGCGACTCGACCAGAATTGATGTTCTGGGGCTGTGAGCTGGTCGATATGGAAGTCTACCTTAAGCTGGGTTGGGCTTCTGCCTTGGTCATAGGTCCAGGCCTTGGAACAGGAGATTGGGGCTACAACTTGCTTAAGGCCGTCGATCTCAGTGATAAGCCTTGTGTGATTGATGCGGATGGTCTTAATCAGCTGAAGGGAATGCCGATGAGACGCAAAGATTGGGTATTAACTCCTCACCCAGGTGAAGCCGCTAGGTTGCTTGGAGTCAGTATTGAAGAGGTTGAACAAGATAGGTTTAAGGCAATAGAACTTCTGCATGAGGAATATGGTGGTGTAATTGTACTTAAGGGCGCCGGAACGCTAATTTTTAATGGTGAAAGCTTAACTGTTGCACCCGTTGGAAACCCTGGTTTAGCGAGTGGTGGCTGTGGTGATGTGCTTGCAGGTGTGATTGGTGGGCTAATGGCACAAGGGTACACGGGAATGGAAGCGGCCTGTTTAGGCGTAGTGATCCACGGAGAAGCGGCAGACTTAGCAGCGAAATCAGGTGAACGTGGAATGTTAGCCAGTGATTTGATGCCCTACATTCGCCAGTTAGTTAATGAAATCTAGTTTAGAAAGCTAGGTGATTAGGTTAAAGTACTGCATTCTACGCAGAGTTTTACTAGGACACTTTTCGATTCGTAATGAGTATGCAAGCAATTACATTAAATTTAAGTGATGAGCAAGAAACCGTTAAATTAGGGACTGAGTTAGCAGGACTCATTACCCCGCCATTAACTGTTTATTTAAGCGGGGATTTGGGGGCAGGAAAAACGACCTTTAGTCGCGGACTTATTCAAAGTCTTGGGCATCACGGTGCGGTTAAAAGCCCTACATATACCCTAGTCGAGCCCTATGAGCTAGACGGCTTAGACGTGTATCATTTCGACCTGTATCGTTTGTACGATCCAGAAGAGTTAGAATTCATGGGAATACGTGATTACTTTACTGAGCGTAGCCTCTGTATCGTAGAATGGCCTGATCGTGGTCATGGTTTATTACCTCCTGCTGATATACATATCCATATTAAATATGTTAATACTGGACGGCAGGTTGAGTTACAGGCACTTTCTTCGAAAGGTGAGAAAATACTGGCGGCCATAAATAATAATGATAATAAACAGTAATATATTTAGATTCTTTCTACTTTTTGTTACTTTCGGGGCTTCATTTTTTGCGCAGAGTTCGAATAAACTCGAAAGCGTAAGGATTTGGGCTGCGCCGGAATCTACCCGAATTGTATTCGACTTGAGTCAGTCTCCAGATTACAGCTATTTTACGCTGACAAATCCCTATCGCTTGGTCGTGGATTTGAAGAAGTCATCTAATAGAGTCGATCTCAATAAGATCAAAAACAATAGTAAATTAGTTAAAAAAGTGCGCAAGAGCACTCCCCCTTCAAAAGGAACTCTACGTTTAGTTATTGATCTAAATAAGCCGGTAAAAGCGAGCTTATTTGCATTGCCTCCAACAGCCCCATACGGAAATCGTTTGGTGGTTGATTTAGATAGCGATGGTTCAACAGCAAAAAAGCCACCCGTTAGTAAGCCGAAAAACCAGTTGAGAGATGTCGTTATTGCAATTGATGCGGGTCACGGTGGTGAAGATCCTGGCTCTATAGGGCCTACGGGGATATATGAGAAAAGACTTGTATTAGAGATATCTAAGAAAGTCGAGGCAAAAATTAATGCGACCCCTGGTATGCGAGCAGTAATGACGCGTACAGGTGATTATTTCGTTAACCTGAATAAGCGTTCTGAAATTGCACGTAACAGTAAAGCCGACCTTTTAATCTCTATTCATGCTGATGCCTTTACCTCGCCTCAGCCTCAAGGTGCGTCGGTATGGGTTTTATCTATGCGTCGTGCTAACAGTGAAATTGGTCGTTGGTTAGAGCAGAAAGAGAAGCACTCTGAACTACTGGGCGGAGCGGGTGAGATTATTCAAAATACCGACAATGAGCAGTATCTTGCGATGACCTTGTTAGATATGTCTATGGATCGCTCTATGGCGATCAGCCATAACATTGCTGGAGATGTGCTTTCTAACCTTGGGCGAGTGACAAAGTTACATAAGCATAAGCCGGAATCGGCCAGTTTTGCAGTATTGAAATCGCCTGATATTCCTTCGATTTTAGTTGAAACGGGTTTTATCTCTAACCCAAGAGAAGAGCGATTATTATCACAACGTGATCATCAAAATAATGTAGCTAAAGCCATTCATAAAGGCGTGGTGAAGTATTTTGAAGCTAACCCTCCAGTGAATTCAATGTTGGCAAGTAAGAGCAGTGTTGAGCACAAGGTACGCAGTGGTGAATCGTTGTCGGTTATTGCACATCGCTACAAGATCTCAGTAAGTAGTTTGAAGAAGGCCAATAATCTTAGCTCGAATAGCATTCGAATTGGCCAAAAACTGAAAATTCCAAGAGCTTAAGCTGTTAAGAGTAGATCATGGCAATAGAAAAGTTACCGCCACAATTAGCTAACCAGATCGCTGCAGGTGAGGTGGTTGAACGGCCTGCATCTGTGATTAAAGAGCTGGTTGAGAATAGCCTTGATGCTGGTGCCACTCGTGTCGATATCGAGATTGAAAAGGGCGGCGCTAAACTTATTCGTATCCGCGATAATGGCTCGGGGATCCCAAAAGAGGATCTAAGCCTAGCCCTGTCTCGGCATGCTACCTCTAAACTTAAATCTCTCGATGACTTAGAAGCCATTCTAAGCTTCGGCTTTCGTGGTGAAGCATTAGCGAGTATTAGCTCTGTATCTAGGCTGACTTTAACCTCGCGCACCGCCGAGCAGACAGAGGCTTGGCAGGCTCAAGCTGAAGGTACAGAGATGGCGGTAAAAGTGTTGCCAGCCGCCCACCCTGTAGGCTCAACTGTTGAAGCGGTAGATCTGTTTTTTAATACACCAGCAAGGCGCCGATTTTTAAAGAGTGATAAGACTGAGTTCACCCATATCGATGAGTGGCTCAAGCGCATTGCTTTGGCCAGACGTGATATCTATTTCACTCTTAAGCATAACGGTAAGACAGTACGTAATTACCGCCCTGCGAATACTGAGGTACAATATATTCAACGTCTTGGGCAAATTTGTGGCAAAGCGTTTGCCGAAACTTGCTTGAAAATCGAGTGCCAACACAATGATTTAAGCTTGAGTGGCTACTTACAGTCACCCAATGCTGCGAGTGGATACAGTGAGACTCAGTATTTTTACGTTAATGGACGCCTAGTTAAAGACAGACTGGTTAATCACGCAGTTCGCCAGGCATTTGCCCAATATGCTGAGGGGATCTCGCCAGGTTACGTGCTAATGCTGGAGCTGGATCCTCACCAAGTGGATGTGAATGTCCACCCTGCCAAGCATGAGGTGCGTTTCCACCAGAGTCGATATGTACATGATTATATTTTGCAGGCACTACAGTCTGCGATGTCTCAATCGGTGCAGCTTCCCGTTACTGCAGAATCTGAACCGCAGCCAGCAACGGGCTGGCAGGCGACTCCAACAAGGGGCGCTGTTGCAGCAGCTCATTACCCGGCAGATAACGCAAGCAAGTCATCAGCGCATTTTGATTTGAGAGAGAGTCAGCCAGCGTCTAGGCAAGTCGATTACTCTGCAGGCAGTAGTCGTTATAGAAGTGAGTTAAAATCTGCCCCTAGAAGCAATCAAGCGAGTTCGCCTTCCCCTAGCAGTATTCGAGCTTATGGAGAGCTGTTAAATACAGATATTGCAGTGCCTCAAAGCTCCAATATGCCTTTACGACCAGAAAGTGCTCAAGCGGGGATGACTACATCAAGTCACGGCACAGTGAATATGCCGCCGATCATAGCTGGTAAGTATTGGGTGCTCATAAAAGAGGATAAAATATCATTACTCGATATAGCTGTGGTTACAAAAGCAGTATTAAAAGCTGAAATTGGTATTAAGTTTGCCCAAGGACTAATTGGTCAGCCTCTATTGATGCCTGTAGCCGTTGCTGTTGATAATGATTGGGCAGAGATTATTGAAAATCGTGAACAGCTATTACGAAAGTTAGGTATTGAGCTATCTATTCGTCTTGGGCAGTTGATTATTAAGAAAGTGCCCCCATATCTAAGAAACAGCCAATTGGCGGTTCTAATTCCTGAGCTATTACAGTGGGTCAGATTAGAGTTACCAAGCGATGAAGCTATAATAAAGTGGCTTGCGGACCAAGCTACAAATCGATTTGCCTGTGCGAGTGAGGCATGGTTTGCCCTAAATACGTTACCTAACGATCTACAGGGCGAGCTTTATAATCAATCCCAAGATTTGCCTTGGGAACAATGGATAAAAGAAAATCAGAGTGACCGATAAAAAACCACAGAAAATTATTACCTTAATGGGGCCTACTGCCTCAGGTAAAACCGCATTAGCGATTGAGCTTGTTAAGCAGTATGACTGTGAGATTATCTCTGTGGACTCAGCGTTGATTTACAAAGAGATGGATATCGGCACCGCTAAGCCCGATGCAGCCGAACAAGCTGCAGCTCCGCATCGACTTATTGATATTATCGACCCAGCACAGAGTTATTCTGCGGCCGATTTTAGACGTGACGCCTTGAATCAGATTGAAGATATTTTGAGTCGCGGTAAAACGCCTTTGCTAGTCGGGGGCACAATGATGTATTTCAAAGCTTTGCTGGAGGGGCTATCACCGCTTCCTGCTGCCGATGAAGCGATTCGAGAGCAGATTGCAGCAGAGGCAGAAGCTCAAGGCTGGCAAGTTCTACATGATCAATTGAGAGAAATTGATCCTGTTTCTGCAGAGCGAATTCATCCTAATGATCCACAGCGTCTCGCTAGGGCATTAGAGGTTTATCGAATTAGCGGTCAATCTTTGACAGAGCTAACTAAGACGAAGTCTGACGCATTCCCTTACGAAGCGGTGCAATTTGCGATTGCGCCGAGCGACAGAAAGGTGTTACATAATGCTATAGAGACTCGATTTAAAACCATGTTAACACTAGGGTTTACTGATGAAGTCGAGCGTTTAAAGGCACGAGGTGATCTGCATTTAGACCTACCATCCATGCGGTGTGTAGGATATAGGCAGTGTTGGCAGTATTTAGATGGTGAAATTGACTATGATACTATGGTCGAAAAAGCTATTGTTGCTACTAGGCAATTGGCAAAACGTCAATTAACATGGTTACGTGGATGGCCTGATTTGATTTGGCTCGAAAGTGGTGCCAAAAGTAATCTTGAAACAGTAATACAACATAGTCGCTAGATTATTAGCTGCTACTGTATAATACTAAAACCAAAGATAAAGTTTTATTGTATTAGAATAACTATTAATTTTAATTAAAAAGGAAATTAGAAAATGGCAAAGGGGCAATCTTTACAAGACCCGTTTTTGAACGCATTGCGTCGTGAGCGCGTTCCAGTATCTATTTATCTTGTTAACGGCATTAAGCTTCAAGGACAAGTTGAGTCTTTCGATCAGTTTGTTATTTTGCTTAAAAATACAGTAAGCCAAATGGTTTACAAGCATGCCATTTCTACTGTGGTACCTTCGCGTCCATTTAACGTGAGTAATCACCAAGCGACTAACGCTCAAGCTGGCTATAACGCTCAGCATGACGATGGCGACGACAAGTAATTTGTTATTAAGGAGATTGCTTTTTGTTTGATCGTTATGAGGCGGGAGAGAAAGCGGTACTTGTCCATATCGACTTTACTGACGAAAATAACCGAGAAGATTTAGACGAGCTGAAGCTTTTAGTTGAATCGGCTGGTGCTCAGTCAATCGGTGTGATCTCTGGTAGTCGTCGTTCACCTGACCGCAAGTTTTTTGTTGGTTCGGGTAAGGCTGAGGAATTGGCTGCGATGGTTGCAGCAACTGATGCCAATGTAGTGATTTTTAATCATGCATTAAGTCCAGCTCAAGAGCGTAACCTTGAGCAGCTGTGCGAGTGTCGTGTACTCGACAGAACAACTTTGATCTTGGATATTTTTGCTCAAAGGGCAAGAACGTTCGAAGGTAAGTTACAGGTGGAGCTAGCGCAATTGCGCCACATGTCAACGCGCCTGATCAGAGGTTGGACGCATTTAGAACGTCAAAAAGGCGGTATTGGTCTTCGTGGACCCGGTGAAACTCAATTAGAGACCGATAGGCGTCTATTGAGAGGGCGGATCAGCACGATTAACCGCCGCTTAGCAAAAGTTGATAAGCAGCGTGATCAGAGTCGTAGAGCACGACAGCGAAGCGATATGTCAACCGTGTCTTTGGTGGGCTACACCAACGCCGGTAAATCGACGCTGTTTAACGGCTTAACGACCTCTGATGTTTATGCTGCAGATCAGCTTTTTGCAACATTGGATCCAACGTTACGTAAGTTAGACTTGCCAGATGGCGATGTTATCTTAGCTGATACTGTTGGTTTTATTAGGCATTTGCCCCATGATTTAGTCGCTGCATTTAAGGCGACACTGCAAGAAACACGACAGGCAGATCTACTTTTGCATGTTGTTGATAGTGCAGATGAAAAGATGGCCGATAACTTTGAGCAAGTTCAAAAGGTGCTCAAGGAGATCGATGCCATAGATATTCCACAGTTGATCGTTTGCAATAAAATCGATCTATTGGATGAGGTGAAACCACGCATTGACTACGATGACGAGGGGACACCGATTAGAGTCTGGGTTTCTGCTCAGCAAAACAAAGGTTTGGAATTAGTTGAGGAAGCGGTAAACCAACTTGTTGGTAAGGCGGTTCTAGAGCTAACATTGCAAATTCCGGCTTCGGCTGGGCATTATCTTGGTCAGTTTTATAAACTGGATGTAATACAGCAGAAAGAGTATGACGATCTGGGGAACTGTATGATCTCTGTTCGCTTATTGGAGGCCGATTGGCGCCGATTGGTTAAACAGAGCCAAGGTGAAATTGAAACTTTTGTTGTCGACTCTGTCGGCGCATAATTAAGTATTTTAGTAATCTCGTTTATTTCATACACTTATGGAGTACTAAATGGCTTGGAACGAGCCCGGTAACAAGGGTCAAGACCCTTGGGGAAATGGCAATAAAGGTGGTAATGATAAAGGACCACCAGATTTAGATGAAGTTTTTCGTAATCTTTCTAAGCGCTTCGGCGGGAAAGGCAATGGCTCTGGTGGCAGCGTTAGTGGTGCCAGCTTACTCATAGTCCTTGTTATTGCCGTTGTTGTATGGGGCCTATCAGGTTTCTATACAGTAAAAGAAGCTGAGAAGGGTGTAGAGCTCCGTTTCGGTGCGTATATTGGTGAAGTTGATCCAGGCCTTCAATGGAAAGCCACTTTTATTGATGAAGTGACACCAGTAAACGTCCAAACTGTTCGCTCAATTCCAGCTTCTGGAAGCATGCTGACTGCCGATGAGAACGTCGTTCTCGTTCAGCTTGACGTTCAGTATCGCGTGAGTAATGCAAAAGATTACCTCTATAGCGTAGTCGATGCTGACGCCAGTTTACGTGAAGCGACAGATAGTGCACTGCGCTATGTGATCGGTCACAACACTATGGATGATATTTTGACTACGGGTCGAGATAAAATTCGTCGTGATACATGGGACGAAATTGAGCGAATTATCAAGCCTTACAACCTAGGTATTATGGTTGTTGACGTGAACTTCTTGCCTGCACGTCCGCCTGAAGAGGTGAAAGACGCCTTTGATGACGCAATTGCAGCACAAGAGGATGAGCAGCGCTTTATTCGTGAAGCTGAAGCATACTCACGCCAGTTAGAGCCTAAGGTTCGTGGTACTGTGCAGCGTATGGATCAACAAGCAATTGCGTACAAGCAAAGAGTAATCTTAGAAGCTAAAGGTAAAGTGGCTCGTTTTGAGCAGCTATTACCAGAGTATCAAGCGGCACCAGAAGTGACTCGTGAACGTATGTATTTTGATACGATGCAAGATGTCATGAGCGGTACAAGCAAAGTACTTATCGATGCTAAAAATAGCGGTAACTTGATGTACCTACCGTTAGATAAGCTGATGCAAAATAGCCAAGCGCATAATTCTGCAAGTGCTAAGAGTAAGTCGACAACGCCTGTTATGTCAGTGAATAGTACAACTCATGCTAACAGCAGTATTCCTCTTGATGGTCGCCCATCTCGAGGTGAACGTTCGTCGGGGAGGAACTAAGTGATGGGTAGATTTACAGCGATAATCATAGCGGTACTTATTGCGATCTCTTTATCTTCACTCTTAGTTGTGAATGAAGGCGAACGTGCCATCGTTTCTCGATTTGGTAAGGTACTTAAAGATGACGGCGTGACGCGTGTTTATGCTCCAGGACTTCACTTGAAGATCCCTATGCTTGATAAAATTAAGTTTATGGATGCCCGAGTGCAAACCTTGGACGGTGCAGCAGATCGTTTTGTAACCTCTGAGAAAAAAGATTTAATGGTCGATTCATACGTGAAGTGGCGTATTAAAGATTTTGAACGTTATTACCTATCTACCAACGGTGGTATTAAGGCTAACGCAGAGACGTTACTACAGCGCAAGATCAACAACGATCTTCGTACTGAATTTGGTCGTCGTACTATTAAAGAGATTGTTTCTGGTAGCCGTGATGAATTGCAATCTGATGCACTTAAAAATGCAGCAGAAAGCGCTAAAGACTTAGGTGTTGAAGTTGTCGATGTGCGTGTTAAGCAAATTAACTTGCCAGCTAACGTCAGTACCAGTATCTACCAGCGTATGCGTGCAGAGCGTCAAGCCGTTGCTAAAGAGCATCGTGCTCAAGGTCAAGAGCAAGCGGAAATCATCCGTGCTAAGACTGATGCAAGTGTGACAATTCAAACTGCAGAAGCGGAGCGTATCGCTTTAACGACTCGTGGTGAAGGTGATGCAGAGGCTGCTAAGATTTACGCCGATGCATACACTAAAGATCCTGAGTTCTTTAGCTTTATGCGAAGCTTAGATGCTTATAAAGCAAGTTTCTCTGGTAAGAATGACGTAATGGTGCTTGAGCCAGACAGTGAATTCTTCAGGTACATGAATAGTTCATCTGGAAAATAGTCTTTTTTAAATTTGCAAAAGGCCTAACGATAAGTTAGGCCTTTTTTATACCTATCACCCACAGTTATTGTGCTCTCTAATTCCTACCTATTCCGTCAAGTATCAAGTTATAGTCTGCAAAAAGTGAGTTTGAACGAGCTAAGTTACTAATTTAGAAGAATATGAATGAAACTATTTAGGATGTTCTGCTAACTAAAATAGCCGTTTTTGTTGGTTCTGATGCATAGTTTTTATGCAGAAGTAGCATTAAAACCAACATAGTTAACTAAGTTGAGTGTTTTAACTATGATCTGCTTCAAGTTTTTGGCTATAATGGGCGGCGTCTCAAATTCGGGTTTAAATTTCGGTTTAAATCAGCTTTGAAAAGATAGATAAAACAAAAATTCCAACACTCTCTGGAGACAAGTGGATGAACAAAGCGCCAGTCGATACCGGACGTCGCAGATTTCTGACCGCAGCCACCGCCGTAGTGGGTGGTGCTGGTGCCGCAGCTGTAGCGGTTCCGTTTATAAAGTCATGGAATCCGAGTGCCAAAGCTAAAGCAGCAGGTGCGCCGGTAGAAGTAAATATTAGTAAAGTAGAGCCAGGTCAACTTATTCGAGTTGAGTGGCGCGGTAAACCTGTATGGGTTGTTCGTCGTACGCAGGAGATCATTGATGGTCTGCCAGCAATCGATGCCCAACTTCGCGACCCAGACTCCGTTGAGCCTCAGCAGCCTGCATATGCACAGAACCCTGAGCGTTCAATTAAGGCTGAGTATTTTATTGCCGTTGGCTTATGTACTCACTTGGGTTGTTCTCCAACTTACCTACCTGACACATTTGGTGAGCAAGTCGAAGGGGTTGCATCAGGCTTCTTCTGTCCTTGTCACGGTTCTAAGTTTGATATGGCTGGCCGCGTATTCCAAGGTGTACCAGCACCATTGAACCTAGTAATTCCTCCACATCAATATATTGATGATAGCACTGTGCTTATTGGTGTTGATAAAGGAGATGCGTAATGGTTAAGAATATTGTTAGTTGGATTGATGAACGCATTCCAATGACCGCTACGTACAATCGTCACGTGGGTCAATATGCGACACCAACCAACTTTAACTTCTGGTACTTTTTTGGCTCACTAGCCATGTTAGTGCTAGTTAACCAGTTACTTACAGGTATCTGGCTAACAATGAATTACGTGCCAACAGCCGAAGGCGCGTTTGCCTCTATTGAATACATCATGCGTGATGTTGAATACGGTTGGTTGTTGCGGTATATGCACTCCACCGGGGCCTCTGCCTTCTTTGTGGTGATCTATCTTCATATGTTCCGTGGTTTAATCTACGGTTCGTACCAGAAGCCTAGAGAGCTCTTATGGCTGTTCGGTATGCTAATCTTCCTCGTGTTGATGGCTGAAGCATTTATGGGTTACTTGCTACCTTGGGGACAGATGTCTTACTGGGGCGCGCAGGTAATTATCTCCTTGTTCGGTGCAATCCCTGTTATTGGTGATGACCTAACATTGTGGATCCGTGGTGACTTCGTTGTGTCGGGTGCAACTCTAAACCGCTTCTTCGCATTGCACGTTATTGCGCTGCCGCTTGTACTTGTGGTTTTGGTATTTCTACACCTAATCGCACTGCATGAAGTGGGGTCTAACAACCCTGATGGCATCGAAATTAAGAAGAACAAAGATGAGAATGGCTGGCCTAAAGATGGTATCCCATTCCACCCTTACTACACAGTGAAAGATATCATGGGCGTTGCTGGCTTCTTGATTGTCTTCTGTTACGTATTGTTCTTTATGCCAGAAGGCGGTGGTTACTTCCTTGAGAAGCCAAACTTTGAAGCGGCAAACCCAATGAAGACACCTGAGCATATTGCGCCAGTTTGGTACTTTACACCTTTCTATGCAATTTTACGTGCTATCCCAGATAAGTTAATGGGTGTTATCGGCATGGGCTTAGCTATCGCTGTACTGTTTGTATTGCCGTGGTTAGACCGTTGTAAGGTTAAGTCAATCCGTTACCGCAGCATGATCCATAAGGTGAATATCAGTCAGTTTGCTATCTCGTTCCTAGTACTAGGTTACTTGGGGGCGGTACCTGCAACGCCTGCACTGACAATTGCTGCACGTATCTTCACTCTAACTTACTTTGGTTTCTTCTTATTCCTATGGATTTACAGTAAGAATGAAAAGACTAAGCCGGTACCAGAGAGGTTGACACACTAATGAAAAAATTACTGATTGCATTAGTTGCATTGGTGCCAACCTTGGCTTTCGCAGCCGGTGGCGGAGCACCTCTAGAGAAGGCTAACATTGATCTGAATGACCAAGAGTCTTTACAGCGTGGCTTGGATCTGTTCCAAAATAACTGTGCTGGTTGTCATAGTACTCAGTATCAACGTTATGAGCGCGTTGCAACAGACTTAGGCATTCCGCTTGATGAGATGCGTGCTAAGTACTTACCTGAAGGCACCAAGATTGGTGAGCTGATGGAGAACGCAATTCCTGATGCAGATGCTGCAAAATGGTTTGGCGCATCGCCTCCAGACTTAACGCTTGTTGCCCGTGTACGAGGTGAAGATTGGATCTATTCATACCTTCATGGTTTTTATGAAGATGAAAGCCGCCCGTTTGGCGTGAACAATACCATTTTTCCTTCGGTGGGTATGCCGCATGTGCTTGAAGGCCTTCAAGGTCTTCCAGTTAAACAAGAAGATGGAACGCTAGTGGCAACTGGCGGAACGCTATCACCAGAAGAGTATGATCAAGTGGTTAGAGATATCACTGGGTTCTTGGTTTACTCTGGCGATCCTATCAAGCTTGAGCGTGAACGCTTAGGTTGGTGGGTGATGGGATTCCTATTTATTTTCTTTGTTGTGGCCTACCTCTTAAAGAAAGAGTACTGGAAAGATGTACACTAACCCCAAATAAAGGTTAGAATGTATTATCCGCAAATTGTAAACGGGGAGCCTTGCTCCTCGTTTGTGTTTGCATTTTTTGCTTTTGATTTGTGAATCCCGGAGGGTATCAATGGCTGTTGCTGCCAACAAACGCTCAATCATGACCCTGTATTCAGGTGCAGACGACCTTTATAGCCATCAAGTACGTATCGTGCTTGCTGAAAAAGGTGTAACGGTTGATGTACTACAGGTTGATCCAAATGAGATCCCTGAAGACTTGATCGAGCTTAACCCGTACAACACAGTGCCAACTTTGGTAGACAGAGAGCTAGTACTTTATAACTCTCGCATCATTATGGAGTATTTAGATGAGCGTTTCCCTCATCCTCCACTAATGCCTGTTTATCCGGTTTCACGTGGTCAAACTCGTCTTTGGATGCACCGCATCGAAGAAGACTGGTATGCACTTGTTGAGCGTATCAGAAAGGGCGACCGTGCCGATGCAGCTCGTAAAGAGCTTCAAGAAGGTTTAACTGCTATTGCACCTATCTTTGGTGAAGTGCCTTACTTCATGAGCGAAGAATTTGGTCTAGCAGATTGTTATCTTGGCCCACTATTGTGGCGTCTACCTGTACTTGGCATCGAACTCGACAGCCGTACAGCTAAAGATATCAAAGCTTACATGACACGTTTATTCGATCGTGAATCATTCAAAGCTTCTTTGACTGAGACTGAGCGCGAAATGCGCATGGGTATCTAATGAAAGAGCTAACCCCAAATCGTCCATACTTGCTGCGGGCTTATTACGATTGGTTGATGGATAACCAGTTAACGCCCCACGTTGTTGTTGATGCTTATGTGCCAGGCACACAAGTACCACAGCAATATGTTAAAGACGGCCAGATTGTACTTAATATTACTGAGAGTGCTGTAGGTGGCCTACAGATCACTAATGAGTTTATTGAGTTCAGTGCGCGTTTTGGCGGTGTTCCTCAGCAGGTACTGTTGCCTATGGCTTCAATCGTTGCAATTTACGCCAGAGAAAATGGGGCGGGTACGGTCTTTGAAATGGAAGAAGCGTATCAACTAGATTGTGATCCTGAAGAGGAGTCAGGGCTTTCGGTGGTACTGAAAGAGCCTGATGTTGAAACTAGCGAAGGTGAAACCGAGAAAGTGGAGGCTAAAGAGCCGAAGCGACGCGGTCATTTAACCTTAGTGAAATAGGTTTCAATCTCATGAAAAGCCAGTCTTTAGACTGGCTTTTTTTATGCCTGAGTTTTATCCATTTCAAGGTGTTAAATATTGAGCCGCTATCAAAGTGGATCATGAGGTTAGCAATGACTCACAGTTCAATTTAACTGGTATCGTCCTCTCTAATTCCTACAACATCCTCGTAAGCCTAAGTGGTAGACGTTCTGTAAAATCAGCTAGTTCAGCAGCCACTATATTAGCAATTAAAACAATAGTTTGCAGTCTTATAGGTGTAGACATATTATCTCGCCAACTTGTCCAGTTGTGACTATTTGTCCTTTTCTGGTTGTAATTATATGGTGTTGTGTCGTTATTGGTTTTTATTGGGTGACTAGTGTCTAGAGTTGGCTTTTGTAAATAGTTGTACCGCAAGATTAAGAATAAGATATGCGCGAATTTTCGGTGAGCAGGTTCTTTAATGGTGTTAAAGGCCTGTAACCCCTTACAACGAGCAGTTCGGAGTCTTCGGTGATCAAAACAAAAAATACTAAAATCGCAGTTATCATCAGTAGTTTGTTGGCATGCCAATATGCCGTAGCCAGTGATAAAAATGATGTGTTCTCTCTCGGTGAGATTGTTGTTTCAGAGGAAACAGGTGTTAGGGATATCGCAATTAACAACACCATGACTGCTGAGCAGATTGAACTCATTGGCGCCAAAACGGTTGCCGATGCACTGGACTATTTACCCGGCGTACATGTTGCTCAATCAAGTAAGGGCGAGAAGTTTCTGACTATCCAGGGGTTCGAGCAAGATAAGGTGCTTATTTTGCTTGATGGTGTGCCTTATTATGAAACTAATTATGGTCAGTTAGACCTTAACCAAATACCTGCCAACATCATTGCAAAAATTGATGTGGTTAAAGGTGCGTCATCAGTGCTTTATGGTCCAAATGGTATGGGTGGTGTAGTTAACATTATTACTAAGAAGGGCCAGGAGGGAGTTAGTGGTGATCTACAAGCGTCTTTTGGTCAGATGGGGCAAAATTACCAGTCGGGTACACTTAGCCTAGGTAAGAACGGCTTTAGTCTATTTGCATCTGTCGATCACCGTGGTCGTGATGCAATGAGAATGTCTAATGACTTCGAACCAGTACTGTCCGATGTTAGAGACCGATATGGCGACTTACCAAAACAGATGATCGTTGAAGATGGTGGTAAACGTGAAAACTCGGCTTACGAGTCGACTAACATCTGGGTTCGTGGTGGGTACGCTAACGAAAACACCGAACTATTTGCCAGTGTTTTTAGTTTGGACTCAGATCGTGAATTGCCCTATAACACCCGTAATAACAAGGTGTTTAGTGATTTTAGTAGCTTTGCCGATATCTCTGAATATAAAGATACGGGGATGGATTTAAGCGGTTTACACCGCGTTAATGATTGGCTCACTGTGCGTGCATTAGGCTACTACCATATGCATAACGACAGTTATGACTCCTATAGCAACCCAGAAAAAGAGGTTAAATTAGCGACCAGTAGCTTTAGTGACTACACGGCCGGTGGTGCACTATTTACCGATATGGCGTTAGCCGATTGGAACAGTTTAAGCCTGTCTGTAAACTTTAAGAATGATGTACATAAGAAGAAGAACGTTGCATATGTAGACCCTGAACGTTCCCATGATTATGAGCGTTCTCAGCTTGATACCATTAGTTTGGCTGCTGAAGATACCATGACATTTGGTGCACTAAATGTGGTTGCAGGTATCGCATGGCATAAACAAACGGTTGTTGAAGATCGTGACAACGATGCAGCATCGGGTCAGGATGGTTCAGATACTCTAGATCCTATGTTAGGTATGAGCTACACCTTAGATAATGCAGGCTTAGTCTATGGCTCTATTGCGCAAAAAACTCGTTTCGCAACCTTTACCGAAATGTATGATGACACGGGCGCACGTCATGATATTAAACCTGAGCGTAATACTAGTTATACCTTAGGTTGGAAGAATGATTTTAGCCATCAGATATTAAACAGTATCGATATTGGTCTGTTTTACCATGACGTGAGCGATAAGATCGTATCAACCTATATGCCAGATCCAACTGATCCTGGTTGGGATCTAGAAGTTTATCAAAACGTGGGAAGTTCAGAGTTTTACGGTATCGAGATCAGTACCCAAAGTCAGCTGAGTGAGAATATCAGTCTGTCTCTAGATTACACCTACACTCATGCTCGCAATACAACAGAAGATCGTGATTCTGACTACTTCCGTGATATTCCAAAGGACACAGTGACAGCGATTGTTAACTGGTATCAACCTTGGCTAGATATCGACAGTAATCTGCGCGTTCGTTACCGCACCGATATTTTGATTGATGAGCGCTCTGATGAGTGGGAGTCTGAGACCTTAACTGTCGATATGGGAATTAATAAATCGATTACACCGCAGCTCTCTGCCTACGTTAATCTTAATAACCTACTCGATGAGTCACACTACGAAGGATACGGCCAGCCAAACGAAGGCCGCTCCTATGAAGTGGGCGTAAAGTACCGTTTCTAAGGAATAGGAATGTTTAACAGACTTATTAGTACTGTTGTCATTCTCCTTTGTGGTCTTTCAAGTGTATCGGCATCGCCGATACACTTGGTCGATCAGCAAGGCCGCGAGGTGGTGCTACAAAAGCCTGCCAAGCGGATTGTGACGACCTTCACTCCGGCAAACCTATTCTCTTTAAGTCTTGGACTTGCAGATCAACTCGTTGGTATCGGCGGTAGCACCAAACATTCACCGTTTATTAATCAACTGCTCGCGCACCGCGCTCCCTTAGTGATCGGCAGTCGCTCGGCTGGTACAAGTTTAGAAACCATTGTCGCGCTTAAGCCGGATTTGGTCTTAGTGTTTGGTAAGAAGGACGGTTATCGACTCGCTGACCGCTTAACCTCGCTAGGTATTGTTAGCTTAGTGATTCAACCGGAAACTTTGGAAGATGCTAAAGCTGCGCTTGAGCTGCTGGCTAAGGCGACCGGGACTCAGGATAAAGCCGCTAAGATAGCAGCTGAAAACCAACGTTTAGCCAACATCATTCAAACTGGGCTTTCCGGTTTAAATGATGATCAGCGCCTTCGTGCCTATTACGCAAATAGCTCAGATCTATACCGCACTGCCAGTGAACAGATGTTTCAGCATCAGTTAATGGCTGTTGCAGGCGTTAATAATGTCGCAACAGGCGTACCTGGTTTTTACCCTAAGGTGAATGCTGAGCAATTGCTGCTATGGCAGCCACAGTTATTAGTACGTGAATCTAATGACTCGACCAAAGTAGATGAGCAACT
Organism: Shewanella schlegeliana; assembly: GCF_016765635.1. Lineage (GTDB taxonomy): Bacteria > Pseudomonadota > Gammaproteobacteria > Enterobacterales > Shewanellaceae > Shewanella > Shewanella schlegeliana. The sequence continues at coordinate 224,485 of NZ_JAESVD010000003.1, read as the reverse complement.
AAAAAAGTCACTAATGACTCAAATCGCTCAATTACCACAAATTCATCTGCCTAAGGGGAGCTTCTGGGATATGCCATCACCGATGGCGATGGCGGGGGCGCTTTATATTGCGGCGAATGCTTACCCAGAGCGATTTAATAATATCGATCTGGACGCGGAAATTGCGCACTACTACCAAGTTGCCTTTGGTGATGCTTGCCTGTCACCACTGCATGAGATAAGCAGATGTCAGTAGCGAAAGGATTTTCATTACAGCCGATACAATGGACTGGAATCGCCATTGTAATCGGTCTTGTGGGACTTTGTGCTGGCCGCTTCTCAGTCAATCCTGGTGATCTGTTCAGCGCAATTCAAAAGCTGCCGTCAGTGCTGAGTAGCTTGATAATGACTGGGCAGGTTCCCGATGATCTGACTCAAGAAGAGCGAGTTATCTTGCTTATTCGTTTGCCTCGTTTGCTCACCGCTTTAATTGTCGGTGCAGGGCTTGCTGTTTCTGGCGCCGTTTACCAAGGGGTATTTCGCAATCCACTCGTGTCCCCAGATATTTTAGGAGTGGCATCGGGCTGTATGTTTGGCGCGGCGATGGGGCTGATTATGCCGGGGAGTAGCTGGATTATGGTGCAGCTGCTGGCATTTGTCTGTGGCTTATCAGCCGCTTGCGCCGCCATGTTTATGGCCAAACGCTTTGGCAGTAATAGTCTGCTTTTAATGATTATGACCGGGATTATTGTTGGCTCGATATTTGGTGCAGCCCTGACCATGCTAAAAGCCCTAGCCGATCCCTATGGTGAGCTACCTGCCATTGTATTTTGGTTAATGGGCTCTCTTTCGGTGAGTAGTTGGAGCACGGTGGCACAGCTTATTATCCCTGTCGCTCTTGGTTATGGGCTTATTCACACATTACGTTACCGTCTTAATGTGTTGTGTTTAGGCGACCACCAAAGTCGTAGCTTAGGTGTTGAGCCTGCAAGGCTGCGCCTCGTGTTGATTGTGATTAGTTCCTTCATCGTGGCCTCCTGTGTGGCAACGGTTGGCTCTGTAGCTTGGATAGGCCTTGTTGTACCGCATATGGTGCGTACCTTCACAGGAGCCAATAATATGCGCCTTATTCCTATCTCCACAGCTGTGGGCGCCATGTTCTTATTGCTGGCCGATAGCGTGGCTCGCGCGAGCTTTAGCATGGAGATCCCGATTGGCATCGTTACATCGTTAGTGGGCGCACCTCTGTTTGCTTTTCTACTGTTTCGCTTTCGCCAAGGAGGAGCTTACTGATGTTAACTGTTACGGATATTAGTTATTACGTTGGCGATAAGTGCCTATTAGAAGGGGTTAGCTTCGAGCTAAAAGCGGGAGAATTCTTAGCGATTCTAGGGGCCAACGGAGCAGGTAAAACCACCTTGATGAACTGCTTATGTGGGTTAAATCAGCCTAGCCAAGGTGCTGTGTATCTTAATTCCTCTGCGCTAGACAAGATGAGCCGCGCCGAAATTGCGCAGCAGATGGCGCTAGTGCCACAGCAGCAAGAAACTGCTTTTGCTTTTACTGCACTAGAGATGGTGGTGATGGGGCGAACGCCTTTCCTATCGACTTTTGAGTCGCCCTCAGAACAAGACATTCATGATGCTAAAAGAGTGATGCAGCTACTTGATGTTGGGGGATTGGCCAAGGCCGATTATAACCGTCTGTCTGGCGGTGAGCGCCAGCTAGTGTTGTTGGCTAGAGCGCTGTTTCAAAGTGAGCAGTTGTTGCTGCTTGATGAGCCGACAAACCACCTCGATTATCGAAATAAATTTCAAATTTTATCTCAGGTTAAACGTAGCTGTATTGATTCCAATACGGCGGTTATTGCCATCTTACACGATCCAAACTTAGCCCAGTTGTATGCCGATAAGGTGCTGCTATTGGAGCATGGCAAGGTGTTGGATTATGGCGAGCGTGCAGCGGTTATGACCAGTAAGAACATCAGTCGTCTTTATGGCTTGGCCACCGCCAGCTATCAAGTCGCCTCGCAGGAGTTTTTTATGCCACAAAATGTATTGGGATTAAGCCAGAGTAACGTGCTCATCATTACTGGTGAAAGCGGCAGTGGTAAAACCACGGCTTTGGCTGAGTTTATCGAGCTGTGTCAGCAAGAGCAGATCCCGCTAAAGGGAATGCTCTGTCCTGGGGTGATGAAGGAGGGGCGGCGTTTCAGCAGTGATATTGTCGATATCGCTACAGGTGAGCGCTGTCTATTTGGTCATCGTACCGGTGTATTAGATAAGAAGACAGGCACCCGCTTTACCTTTACCCAAGAGGGGATAGCGCTTGGTAAACAAGCGCTTGACCATAATAATTTCCAGCAAGGCGATATCTGTATTGTGGATGAGATAGGGCCTATGGAGCTTGGAGGACAGGGATTTGGCAAGCAGATAGCCCCGTTACTCGCGGTGGCGAATAGCCGTCATATCTGGGTGGTTCGCCCAAGCTTAATTGAGCAGGTGTGTCGTCATTGGTCGTTACACAAGCCTGAGATCGTCGATGTAGAAGATTTCAGTTTGCCAGAAAAACTAGCGCAGTTTATCAGTGCCGAAAAAACAGGCAGCAGAACAGGTGAGTCGATTCAATGAGTGACCTAAGTTTGAAGCAGGCTAAAGAGCTTAATCAAGGCTCACTCGCTGCCCGCTTAGCCAATATGGTGTTGCTGGCGTTAGCGGTAATGACATTGAGCTTAATCAACGCCGATAGTCTACTGTTTCCATCAAGCAGTGTGATGACCTACCTAGTGGTTACCGCCATCGTCAGTTTAGTTTGTTTGTGTGCTTTATCGATTCAAACGCGTTTACAAGCAAACTATGTATGGGCAGTCACTTTTATCGCTTTGTTGCTGCTGGGATATAGCCAAACACTTGAGCCACCAACAGGCGATAGTGCCATGTTAACGTCGATTTGGGCGCAGCTATTTTTCCTATCTCGTCCGATAGCGCTTGGTTTGGCGATTGCAGCAGGCATTGGCTATCTATTTCATGCGTTTTGGCGTGACACTCACTTAGAGAGTCATAGTCACCTACTTAGTTTGCTGGCGGGTACCGCCTTTCTTGGCGGTGAGATAGCTGGTAGTTACTGGGCATTTATTGGTTGGGGCCGCAGCTGGAGTTGGAGCGGTCATTTCTTCTTCTCGGCGCTGACCTACCTGTTATTTATTCTGGTATTTCACTTACCTAAGGCTTGGTTTGCTAATGCCAGAGCGCTGGCCATGGGGAAGGCTGTGGTATTGGGCTTTATCTGCGTATTGATGTTGGGGTATCGCTTGTCATGAGAATGAACTGGTTATTTTCGATGCGCCTCGCCTTCGTGCTGCTCATGCTCTTGTCGCTGTGGTTCGCCATAGGCGTAGGCCTGAGTGAGTATGAGCTTTACCGCCAAGTGTTAAGGGCGTTAAACGACCTGCCTATGTCCCAGTGGCTACAAAGCTTAACGGCTGCGCCCATGGTTGGGTTCTGGTTAGCAGGCTTATTTGGTTTGATGTTCCTGCTTGGGTTGAATACAGCCTTGTGTTCTTGGCGCGATCTATTGCCTATCTGGCGTCACAAGCGCTGGCGCAGCCCACGAATAATGATGTTACCAATACATATCCTGACCTTACTGGTTTTTATATTTCATGGCGTCGATCTGGTATTTATCCACGGTCACGATAGCGCGGTGCTGCATCAGGGAGAGCGTTTCAATAGTGGTCGTTACCAGATTAAGTTAGTTAGCGTCGACTATCGCGATGATGTCAGTCTAATTACCGAAGATGCAACAGGCTTTAGCCCGGCAGGGCGGATCACCCGTCGCAGTGTTGAGCAGTTCGATCCTCGTATAAACTCCGCCTATTTTTTTGTTCAAGATGGTGAGCAGAAGATCAGTGGTGATGCTGGGTTTATGCGGCCCTTTAGATGGAAGGATCTGTATATAACTGTGACAGACTTTAGAGTGCCACATCAAGAGGAGGCACGTGGGGTGCAGGTTAAGGTGCTTGCGGTACATAACCCGCTAGTAAATTACTTTTTTGCCTGTTATGGCCTGTTATTAGTGAGCTTATTGTTGCAAGGACTGGTGTTTTGGCGCCGTTCAATGAAAAAAGGGGGCCGTAGATGATAGGTCGTATTCATTATAATTTACTGGCTATTTGTTGCGTGTTCCCTCTGCTAGTTAATGCATCGGAGGGGGGAGATGACAAGACGCTGGACCATTTAGCAGAGCAATGGCTTGAGCAGATAAAGCAGCCTGTTGTGCAGTCGGTGCAACTGGGTGAGGAAGCTGCAGCATGGCAACAGCAAAAAGCGCAATCCCTTTCACAGCAGCAACAAGATCTTGGTGAGCTTTATTGGACTGAATATCAATTGCAAAAACAGCAAAGATATCTGGCTTCATTGCAGGCGGAGGTCAAACAGCTGCAACAAGATATCGCCACGATTAACGCTCTTAAACAGGAACTAGAGCCGCAGTTGGAGATCTGGTATGCCAGGCTAGAGCGTCAAATCAGTGCTGACCTACCTTTCGATTTTGATGAGCGTAAGCGACGTCTGGCATTTCTGCGCAGCGCAATGGATAGCAGTGAGTTACCCTTGGCCGAGCGTTTTCGGCGGTTGCTCGATGTGATTGCTATCGAGGTCGCTTACGGTTATGGCCAGCAGATATCTCAGGAGATCATCGTTATCGATGAGCAACCAGTACAGGTGAACTTGCTGCGTTTAGGTCGCCTATCTTGGTTCTATATGACGCCTGATGAGAAAAAGCTTGGATGGTTCGATAACCAGTCTCGTAAATGGCAGCCTTTAGCGGTTAACGAGCAGGGCGATATTCGATTAGCCATGGCAATTACATCCAATAAGCAGGTTGCTCAGATAGTTAACTTGCCATTAGGAGCGCACAAATAATGAGAGCGGTAATTTTAGTCTTATTGTTAAGCGTATCGACATTGGCTTTTACACAAGAGTCGACTGTAAAAGAGGCTGCAGAGTATCAAGCACTTGAGCAACAAATTGAGCTGCGAGCATCTGAGATAGAGCAACAGAACTTGCGTTGGAGTAGTGACTTAAAGCAAGAGATAGATGAGGTTAAAACGAATCAGCAGCAGTTGGTTCAGCGCCTAAATGGCAAACGTACTCAGCTTGAACTGATAAATCAGCAGTTGATTGAGTTAACGCAGCAAAAGCAAAGTCTCAGCCAAGATTATCAGCTTGCAGTTGATGATATGAAGTTAGTGCAGGGAGCCTATCAAAAGGCGTTGAGTAGTTTATCGCAGCAGTGGCAGCAGAGTCCTACTCAATTTGCTGCACCTCAACGGGTGGAAAACTTAACGTTTGCCAAGGCGGATACTGGATTCCCTAGTTTGACGCAGCTCAATGAACTTGTCGGCTACGCGATTGATGATATGCAGATGACGGCGAAAGTTCTCAGTGCCAAGGCGCCGATTAGCTCGGCCAATGGCAGCGTGACCGAGCAGGTGTTAAAGGTCTTTGGCGGCTTAATGGCGGTGACTCATATCGAAAAGTCAGCGACTGAAATGCCAAGCTTTATCGCCTTAACTGGTGAGCTTCCCGTTGCAATCGCGCCAGTTGATTCAACAATCAGTGAGCAGCTAACTGCATGGTTGGAAGGTCAGTCTCAACTTTTGCCATTGGATTTAAGTCAGGGACGAATGCTGCCAAGCTTAGCTGAGAAGCAGAGCCTAACAGAGTGGGTTGAGGATGGTGGTGAAGTACTTTGGCCAATCCTTATCTTAGCCGCGTTGGGATTAGCGATTGCGCTATGGCGCGCAGTCGTGCTGTTGTACTGGCGTCCATTAACGCAGCTTAATGAGCGAGATGAGGCTAAAACCGACCTGCAAGCGATTAAGCAACAATTACTCGGTTTGCCAAGGGTGCCAGCGGCTAGCGTTTTGGCTAACGCAATCGTTGAGGGAAGTGGCGTTGAGGCGATGGATCAACGGTTGAAACAATTGATGCTAAAGCAGATGGCGCAGTTTGAACGCGGGCTAGGCTTTATTGCCTTATTGGCAGCAATGGCGCCTATGCTGGGATTACTCGGCACGGTATCAGGCATGATTGAAACTTTTCAGTCATTAACCGAGTTTGGTAATAGCGATCCTAAGTTGCTCTCTCAAGGGATCAGTAAGGCTTTGATCACCACTCAGGCGGGATTGCTGGTGGCATTACCTCTGCTATTACTGCATTACCCACTTAAGCGGCGTGCTCAGGCGCTTAGCTTAAATATGGAGCAGCAATCAGCTCTGTTACTGGCCTTGAATCTTGAGCGAGGAGGCGAGCATGTCACTCGATAACATGCTGTTTTCACTGCGCCAGTTTAGCCACGCCATTCTAGGCTTTATTGAGCTTGGTGGCATTGTGATGTGGCCGTTATTCATCTGCTGTTTATGGATGTTGTGGTTAGTGAGCCGAGCTCTATTTAAAGAGACCGAGCAGAGTCTGCAGATGATAGTGACGACTCAACATGACTGGCTTAATCAGCGCTTGAGCTTGTTAGCGCTAAGGCAAGCGCAAGCACAGCAGTATGCGGATCTCCAAGGGGTTAAGTTATTGTCCATGGTTGCGCCGCTTTTAGGTTTACTAGGAACCGTTAGCGGCATGATTGCAATGTTCGATGCTGGAGCCAGTTATGGATTTCATGATCCTGCAGTGATTTCAGCAGGGATCTCCATGGCGATGGTTACCACCCAAACCGGTTTATTTGTTGGCTTAACTGGTTCGCTGTTAGCATTTTTTTGGCAGAGAAAGCTAAACCGTGCCGACACGAACCGGTTAGTGGGAGGGCAACATGCTTAGCGATCGTTTCAGACAAGATAAAGACCCTGAAATCAACATGACCCCAATGCTCGATGTGGTTTTCATCTTGCTGATCTTCTTTATAGTGTCGACTAACTTTGTGCAGCAATCCTCAGTGGAGATTAAGCGTCCGCAAGCAAGCACTGCCACCAGCGTCGATGGCAGCCCTATAGTGGTCACTCTCGATACTACTGGGCGGGTCTACTTTGAGTCAAAAGAGCTCGATATCTATTACCTACCCGGTAAGCTGCAGCAGCTCGCCAGTCAAACTCCTAAGGCAAAGTTGTTGGTTGTTGCCGATACTCATTGCCCAACAGGGGTGACAATTAAGGTGCTGGATATTGCCAAGCAGGCAGGCATAAGCTTTAGCTCCGTGGCGTCAGAGATCCACTAATGAATAGAGGACGCGCTCAGCAAGTGCTGGTTATCTCTATGCGGTTAATGTTGTCCGTAAGCATGACAATACTGCTCTGTTATTACCTGCCTAGCAGTCTTAATGATAATCAACCAAGGCAGTTATTGAGTCAGCAAACAAAAGAGCTGCAGCTGCCTTTGCTTCCTCCAGAAAAGCCGAAATTACCGACACAGAAAGAGGAGCAAAGTAAGCCTGTGACAGCAAGCGCTGCAACGCCAGTATTGACTAGCATACCGATTATGCCAACGGTTGCTGATATGCCGCTGCAAGTACCAGTGTTGGCTATCCCAACACTTAATGGCTTGAGTTTACCGAGTATTGCGCCTGTGATTGCAGGTATTAAAGATGTTGATAAAGCGCCGGAGTTATTGCGCTTTATTCAGCCGAAGATGCCTGTGGCTGGGCGTAAGTTCAAGAGCGGCGGGCGAGTGCTTTTGCGGCTCATTGTTGAGGCGGATGGCATGGTGAGTCAGGCACAGGTATTAGAAGCCGAGCCTAAGCAAGTGTTTGACCAATCGGCAATAGAAGCAGCGCGTAGATGGCGCTTTAAGCCCGCTGTTTTATCGGGTAAAGCGGTGAAGGTCTTTGTTGATGTGCCGATTAACTTTAAGGTGAGTTAATGATGAATTTTCTCAAATTATCGCTAGTCCTGCTTTTGTCTATCTCGCCTTTTTTCGCAGCTATTTGCCATGGGCGAGATTTAAATGTTAGCCATGGGCGAGAGTTAAATCGATACGAGTCTGGTCTACTCAATAAAGCGAGTCCATTACTTGAGGCCAATGATTTTGATGCAGCGCTAAAATTGATGTTGCCACTGCTTGAGCAGGCTGCGCCGCACCATGTCGTATTTCAGTATGTGTGTAAAACCCTTGCCGATACTGGAGCAGAAGCTAAGGCGCTAAATTGCTGGGAGCGAGGCTATCAACTATATCCTAATCAGGGGCAAATTGTCGTTAACCTCGCTCAAGCGCAGCTTCAAACTGAACGATATGAAGCCGCTATTTCGACACTATCAAACCTAGAGTTATCGACGCTAGAAAAGCCAATCGAGGCGCAGGTGCGCTATATGCGAGGCTATGCCTATTACCAGTTAGCTCAATATCAAGCGGCGATCGATCTCTTGTTATCTTCAGATGTGAAGCTCCATTGGTGGCCACTCATTAGTTACAGTCAAATGGCGTTAGAGCAGTGGCAAGAGGCTAAAAGTAGTGCTCTGCAGTGGCTTGCTTTTGAGCCTGATAGCCGCACCGCTTGGCAAGTGTTAACTCGTAGCGAACTTGGGCTCGGCAATAAGCTTGAAGCGGCGGTGGCAAGCGATATCGCTGCGCAGTCGATAGGGGCAATTTCAGGCAGCAGCAGGCCGCAAGATAGCATAGGCCTGTTTGGCCAGATTAAAGCCTATAATCTGGCGGCGAGCTGTACCTCGCAAACTGATACAGATGACGCCTCTCGCCTAGGCTCTGCTATAAAGGTGTTTGACTCACAAGCTTTGGCTTGTGCCCAATATGCTTGGTTATCGGGACGATATGACGAGGCGTTAGTTTTTTTAGAGGGTTTTAACCTTGATGGCTTAAGCGAAAGCTGTGGCTTGGTTGATGACTTTTATCTGCTACAAGGTCAACTTTTTTCCGCATTAAAGCAGGGCGATAATGCCCGTAGAGCTTGGAGCAAAGTGGGTCAGCAACTCTTGCCTTTAGGCACCGCGGCCGAGATAAAACACGCTCGCCAGCGGCGAAACCAGCTGCAGGGACAGGCGCTCTTGCTAATTGGTCAAAGTTACTGGCTAGAGCAGCAGTGGCCGGAGGCGCAGGCCAGTTACCGTAAACTGGCTCAAACGCCAGGGTTTGAAACTTTAGCTGCAGCTTTTGGGCAGCGTTTAGCTACATTCGTGCAGCTAGAAGAGAAACTCAGGTGATCCAAGGTGATGGCTGTGGTAGCATCAGCGCCCAAATCATCCACATTGGGTTTTATTGAGCTCTCTTCATAATCTGAACATAGCTAGGCCTGACATAGCTAAGCTTTCGAAATGGGTACAATAAAACACAGCGATATAGGTTCTCGGATCTTTTATGATCTTAATGATCGACAATTACGACTCATTTACTTTTAATCTGGTGCAGTACTTTCAGCAGCTGGGGCAAGAGATTGTGGTCAAGCGCAATGATGAAATCAGCCTAGAGGAGATAGAGGCTTTAGCTCCTAGCCATCTAGTGATCTCACCTGGCCCTTGCACGCCAAATGAGGCTGGTCTGTCGTTGTCGATTATAGAACATTTCGCGGGCCAGCTGCCTATTCTCGGAGTTTGCCTTGGGCATCAGGCGATAGCGCAGGTATTTGGTGCCAATGTGGTTAGAGCCAAGCGAGTGATGCACGGTAAAACCAGTGCGATATTGCATAGCAATAGGGGCATATTTAGTGGTTTGAATAACCCGCTAACCGTTACTCGTTACCACTCTTTGCTGGTGGATGCGATTCCTACTGGTTTCGTTATGGATGCTTGGTTTGACGATCCCGTCCATGGTCGAGAGATCATGGCGATGAGTATGCCTGCTAAAAAGCTCTACGGCGTCCAGTTTCACCCTGAATCAATTCTGACTGAGCAAGGCCACGAGCTGTTAGCAAATTTTATCAAGAGCAGCTAAAGCGCTAACTTTGTTAGTGGATGCGTGGTTTGACGATGCAATCTAATTACATGGCCGAGAGATCATGGCGATGAGTATGCCCGCTAAAAAGCTCTACGGCGTCCAGTTTCACCCTGAATCAATTCTGACTGAGCAAGGCCACGAGCTGTTAGCAAATTTTATCAAGAGCAGCTAAAGCGCTAACTTTGTTAGTGGATGCGTGGTTTGACGATGCAATCTAATTACATGGTCGAGAGATCATGGCGATGAGTATGCCTGCTAAAAAGCTCTACGGCGTCCAGTTTCACCCTGATTCGATTCTGACTGAGCAAGGCCACGAGCTGTTAGCAAATTTCATCAAAATCATTTAAATCGCTACCATCTGTTACAAATTTTACTGATTTTTCAGGCAAGTCCGTTGCCTAAGTGTGGTATAAAAGTCCGCAAAAATACCAATAATAATAGGGATGGATATGAAAAGCGTCATTCGTCATGTCGGCTTGAGTGCACTTTCACTGGCAGTATTAGCGGGTTGTAGCTCAATCGATGGCTCAACAGAGCAAATTCAAACAACAAATCAAGCAGCCCAAGTTGCCTTATCGGCGCCACCTCAAGTAGACCAAGCATTAACGCTCAATCAAATTATGGCCAATCCTGATTGGATGGGTTTATTTGCCAAAGGTGCCTACTGGAGCGATGACGGTCAGTCAGTTTACTTCGCTAGGCAAGCCCACGGTGCACCGACCAAAACCTATTACCAGCAAAGTATTGATGGCACCGCTGCAAGCGAGCTGACATTAAACCAACTTCATAGTGCCGATCAACGCCGTGGGGTGCTCAATAATGACAAGGCGCGCAAAGCCTATATCTATCAAGGCAACTTATTCGTTAAAGACTTAACTAGCGCAAAGGTCACTCAGTTAACACGCCAAAATACCGCTGTGGATGGCGTGCGCTTTTTAAATAGTGGCGATATCGCTTATTGGCAGGGCGATAATATTTTTAAAATCCATCAAGACTCAGGCTTAGTAGAGCAGATCGCCAACATCAAGATGGCGGCAGAGCCAAAAGGCGTGCAAGAGCCATCAAGCTATATCGCCAAGCAGCAACACCGGCTTATCCAGTATGTGGCTATGCAGCAAGAAAATGCTAAGTCGAAACAAGATTATAAAGCTGAACTTGCTAAGTCGGATCCGACCATATCGGCCAAGACCTGGTATCTGGGCGATAAAGAGGTCGTTACCGATTTAAGCCTGTCTCCCGATGGTCGCTATGTGATCGTTGCGCTAAAGGATAAGGAATATAGCTGGCGCAGTGATCATGACATCATGCCTAACTACCTTGGTAAAGACGGTTATGTCGATGCGGTTCCGGCCCGTGCTCGCGTTGCCGAAGATAAAAATCCGGGTGAGCGGCTAGTGCTGCTAGATCTCGAGACTCACGCTAAGAAAGATATCACCATCGAGGGGCTAACCGGCTTTGATGAAGATGTACTCGTCGCTGTTAAGGCTGAGAACGCTAAAGCAAAAGGTGAGAGTTACAAGAGCGAGAAAGCGCCGCGTAATTTACAGTTGATGCAAGATTGGGGCTGGTCACAAAGTGCAATTCAGTGGACGGAGTCAGGTGATAAGGTTGCAGTGATGCTAGAGGCTGTCGATAACAAAGACCGTTGGATAGCCACAGTAAACCTAGATAAGGGCAGTTTAACCACACAGCACCGTCTGCACGATGATGCATGGGTAAACTACAACTTTAACCAGTACGGCTGGTTACCTAATAGCGATAGTTTGTACTACCTGTCTGAAGAGACAGGCTTTTCACATATTTACCTGAAAGAGCAAGGGGAGAAGCCCAAGGCGCTGACTCAAGGAAAATACGTGGTCAGCGATATCACATTGGGCCCTAAAGCACAGTTTATCTATTACAAAGCCAATAAGACTCACCCGGGGATCGATAACGTCTACCGCGTTGAGATCGCAACGGGCAAAGATGAGCAACTGACTCAGTGGCAAGGTCAGCTTGATTACACTTTAAGCCCAGATGGAACGGCGCTGCTACTAAACGCATCGACGCGTATTCAGCCTGCAGAGCTATTTGTGCAGCCAATTGGCGGTAAACTTAAACAGCTAACCGATTATACCAGCGATGCCTTTAAGCACTATGCATGGCAGGCACCAGAGGTTGTGGCTGTGCCATCGACTCATGGTGCGGGTGAAGTTTATGCCCGAGTGTATCTGCCTCAGGGCTACGATAAAAATAGTGCCGATAAGTATCCTGCGGTGATCTTTAACCATGGTGCGGGTTACCTACAGAATGCGCATTACGGTTTCTCCGGTTACTTCAGAGAATTTATGTTCCATAACCTACTTGCCCAGCAAGGCTATGTGGTGATGGATATGGATTACCGTGGCTCTAAAGGCTACGGCCGTGACTGGCGCACCGCTGTGTACCGTCAAATGGGCACACCTGAAGTTGAGGATCTCAAGGATGGCGTGAACTGGATGGCGACCAACGTCAATGTTGATGCGGGTAAGGTTGGTACTTACGGTGGATCTTACGGCGGTTTCCTAACCTTTATGGCACTGTTTAATGAGCCTGAGTTGTTCCAAGCTGGTGCTGCGCTGCGTCCTGTAACGGATTGGGCACACTATAACGCGCCTTATACCTCTAACATTCTCAATACGCCCGATGTCGATCCCATCGCCTATGAGCGTAGCTCGCCAATTGAGCATGCACAAGGCCTGCAAAAGCCACTACTCATCATGAGTGGCGTACTCGATGACAACGTATTCTTCCAAGATAGCGTGCGTCTGGTGCAGCGTTTGATTGAGCTAGAGAAGCCGATGTTTGAAACAGCGATTTATCCGGTGGAGCCCCATGGTTTCCGTCAACCATCGAGCTGGCTTGATGAATACCGTCGTATCCATAAGTTATTCGAGCAGGAGCTTAAGTAACTGGCTAGATACAGATAGTCGCCATGAGCGGTAAAAAAGGGCTCCCTAGTGGAGTCCTTTTCGTTATATCTATACATCGTTATCGATAAGTGGTTAAACTGGTTACGTATTAATACAGGGAGATAGTGGCTAAGTGGCAATTTCGGTCGCTGGAGGCGTTAAGCCTGCACAAGTAACAGAGATAGAGCATCGACTGTATAAACAGCTGATCGTTGGTAAGGGTAAGTCAGTTGCCATGGCCGATGAGCTTTATGTTGAAATGGAAGACGATGCCAATAAACTCGAGATCGAAAGCGAGGCTATTCGTGCTCGCTTAGCAAAACAAAATCAAGCTAAACAGGTGTTCGATGCCGTATCTAAGCAACTGCTCACCAGTGTGAATTCCTGTATTGAACAGCAACTGTCCTTACCTGCAGAAGTGTTGGCCAAGTTTAAGCTCGATGAGAAACAGGTTTTGTTGTTGGAACTGCTTTACTCTAAGCATGTCGACTTAGCGCGAGTCAGACCCTTGGTCGCGGCGCTACCTTGGCTTGAACGGGATCTCGCCAACATCGTCAATGGTTCAAGTTTTAGGCACCGTAGGCCAAAATCTTCTGATGTGCAGGTCACTGATATTAAACTGGTACTCAACTATATTGGCATCGAAAACTTGCAGATGTTAATTCCCTATTTTTGTCTTCGACGCATGATGCCAAGTGGTCAGCCACAAATGTTATGGTTAACCAGAAAGCTGTGGCGTTACAGCGTTGTCTCTTCGATAGCGGCGCAGGCCTTAGCCGAACTCCATGAAAAAGATAAGGCCTTTATTTATAGCTGTAGCTTGATGAGTCAATTAGGCGCAACCTGTGTCATTAATCAGTGTGCAAATACCTTTGATGATATGTGGGGGGAATGGCTTAGAGAGGCGAGTGCGAGTCGTGATAAGGAGCTATATGACGCCGTGATGGCAACGGAGTTCCCTGCAAATGATGTCTATCAGCAAGTGCTGAGCCACAGTCGTTCGCTCAACTGGCAACTTCTTACTTTACTGAATTTCGACAATAGCCGCCTGACGCAAACTTATAAGGCGATCGATACAAGCATGAAGTATGCGGAGCTGGACCAAGACTCTGCCTTAATCGAGCGTGCCAGTTGTTTCGCTAAAGTTTACCTTCTGCACGAGGCGGGTAATATCTCGGCTGCTGAACGCCGATTGATGTTCGACTATTATCAAGTTACCGAGCAAGAGCAGGTTAGGTTAAGCGCACAAAACTTTCGTAAGTTGGTGTTGTTTTAGCCTGTAATGCATTGGCCTCTGATGTTTTTATGTTAATAACCTACCATTAAGCTTGGTTATTTCTAGAAGGCTTTAGGCTGATTTATGCAGCAAGTATGCTCTGTTATCCATCTAGTCAGCTCTTTAATTTAGCCATGATAATTCGTAGGAAAGGTCACAGAATTTGCCATAAAACACACACTAGTTATTCATTATCATTGAATAACTAGTGTTATTGTGGCCTAGGTAACTTTTTTATGACTATTTATGCTTAAAGCCCCGCTATATCTGCTTTGTTAATTCTAAAACTCAAATCTTTATGCAGTGTTTATCCATTTAGCTCACATGAACCTTGTTAAAAACTGGTATTTTGATCACATTTTAGCTAATAATGTCCTTCTAGTTATACAAACAATCGCCGTGTCACCTACACAAGATAAAGACACAGGGCGGAATACGGCCAGTTAAAAGGTCGATAATTATGAAGGATGAGAAGGAATGAGCTCAAATATGAATCTTACACGTGCCCAGTTTGACGAAGTTATGGTGCCTAACTATGCGCCTTCTGCAGTGATTCCTGTTCGTGGCGAAGGTAGCCGAGTTTGGGATCAAGAAGGTAAAGAGTATATCGACTTTGCTGGTGGTATTGCGGTTAACTGTTTAGGTCATTGTCATCCCGCTTTGGTTAACGCACTAAAGACCCAAGGCGAGAAGCTTTGGCATCTATCTAATGTTATGACTAACGAGCCTGCACTAGAGCTAGCGACTAAGCTTGTTGAGGCCACATTTGCCGATCGCGTTTACTTTGCTAACTCGGGCGCAGAAGCAAACGAAGCAGCCCTTAAGTTGGTTCGTCGCTATGCTATGGATAAGTTTGGCGCTGAAAAAGATCAAATTATCGCCTTCGATAAGGCTTTCCACGGCCGTACTTTCTTTACTGTGAGCGTTGGTGGCCAAGCGGCTTACTCAGATGGATTCGGTCCGAAACCTCAGAGCATCACTCATGTACCATTTAATGATATCGCTGCACTAGAAGCGGTTATCTCTGATAAGACGTGCGCCATCATGATGGAGCCTCTTCAGGGCGAAGGTGGCATTATCGATGCCGATCCTGAGTTTTTAAAAGCGGTTCGCGCTCTGTGTGATAAGCACAATGCGCTATTGGTATTCGATGAAGTACAAACTGGTGTGGGTCGTCTGGGCGAACTATATGCTTATATGCGCGGCGATGTAGTACCAGATGTGCTGACAACGGCAAAAGCGTTAGGTGGCGGCTTCCCTATTGCGGCGATGCTAACGACAAAAGAGATTGCCGATCATTTAAAGATCGGTACTCATGGCTCAACTTACGGCGGTAACCCACTGGCATGTGCTGTGGGTAATGCAGTGCTAGATGTTGTGAATACACCAGAGGTGTTAAATGGCGTTAAGCAGCGTGAGCAGTTGCTGCGTGACGGTCTAACCAAGATCAATGACAAGTACGACGTGTTCTCGGGCATCCGCGGTCAGGGCCTGTTGATTGGTGCCGTGATGAACGAGAAATACCAAGGCCGTGCAAAAGAGTTTTTAGTTGCCGGTATTAGCGAAGGCGTAATGAGCCTAGTTGCGGGTGCAAACGTCGTGCGTTTCACACCTTCATTGGTGATCCCTGAAGCCGATATTGCTGAAGGTCTAGCGCGTTTCGAGCGTGCAGTCGCTAAAGTTGTCGAAGCCTAAAGGGCAAACGGGGTGCTATTGCTTATAGCGCTCCTTTTTTTGTCTGTAGGATAGCTTGAACGTTTATTGAGCAGGACTTGTCATAGAGTGGTAAGACTGACAGTTAACGGCAAGTGACAGCGAGGAGACTCCTAGATGTTAGTTATACGTCCAATCCGATCGACTGACTTCGATGCTCTGTATCAAATTGCAGAGGAGTCGGGACACGGATTCACATCTCTACCAGTGAATGCCGATCTACTCAGAAGCAAAATAGCTCGAGTAGAAGCGTCATTTACTAAGCAGATCGATAAGCCTTTCGATGAAGGCTATTTGATGGTGCTAGAAGATACCGAAACGGGTGAAGTCGTAGGTACCTGTGGACTCGAAGCTGCGGTGGGGATGGAAGATGCTTTTTACCATTATCGACTCGGTACAGAGGTCTATCACTCTGAGCAGATCGGTGTGCGTAATGAGGTCGAAACCTTAACCCTTTGTCACGATTACACTGGTGCAGCAGAGCTTTGCACCCTGTTTTTACGTAGCAGTTATCGTAAAAACAATAATGGTCGCATGCTTTCAAGAAGCCGTTTTTTGTTTCTGGCACAGCACGCCGAACGCTTCGGTGAGACTGTGATTGCCGAGATGCGCGGTGAAAGTGATGCCGAGGGCAACTCTCCCTTCTATGGCTGGTTACAAGAGCATTTCTTAGGTATCGATTTTGTACAGGCCGATTATCTCTCTGGCTTGAGTCAAAAAGCATTTATGGCGGAGATGATGCCAAAGAATGCCGTCTATGTATGTCTACTGCCTAAAGAGGCGCAAAAAGTGATTGGTGAGGTTCATACCAATACCCGTCCAGCGTTAAACCTCTTACAAGCAGAGGGCTTTAGATGCCGTGGTTATGTCGATATTTTCGATGCAGGCCCTACGGTTGAGTGTCAGTTGCATGATATTCGCTCCGTTAGAGAGAGCCGTTTGCTGACTGTCAGCATAGGTGAGACCCCAAGCGATGCCACAAGCTATATTGCTTCAAATACTCAATTAGCCAATTACCGCGCTGCAGCTGCCAACCTAGCCGTAGTCGAAGACAGTGATAACGTGATCTTAGATGCCGAAACAGCTGCAGGCCTGCTGGTCTCAGAGGGTGATCAGATCCGCGTATTGCCAATGTAGGAACAGAACATGACACAATTTATTGAAGGTAAGTGGGTTGCAGGTTTAGGTCACGAGGTGACATCGATTAACCCTGCCAACCAAGAAGTGATTTGGAAGAGTAACACCGCGACTCCAGAGCAGGTCGGTGTTGCAGTCGATGCCGCACGTAACGCCCAGTTTGACTGGTTTATGATGGGCTTTGACGCGCGCTTGGCTATAGTGGAGGCCTATCGTGAACAGCTTGAGGCTAACAAGGCCGAGATGGCGGAAGTAATAGCACAAGAAACGGGTAAGCCTCAGTGGGAAACCGCGACAGAGGCGGGCGCCATGATAGGTAAGATTGGCCTTTCTGTTGCTGCCTATAACAAGCGTACAGGCACCACCGAAAGCGATACGCCAGCAGGACGCGCAGTACTGCGTCATAAGCCTCATGGCGTTGTTGCGGTATTTGGTCCTTATAACTTCCCAGGGCACTTGCCAAATGGCCACATAGTGCCGGCACTGCTTGCGGGTAACACTGTGGTATTTAAGCCATCTGAGCTTACGCCAAAAGTGGCTGAGCTAATGCTTAAGCTATGGGAGAAAGCGGGTCTACCGAAAGGGGTGATTAACCTAGTTCAAGGTGAAGTTG
Organism: Shewanella schlegeliana; assembly: GCF_016765635.1. Classification (GTDB taxonomy): domain Bacteria; phylum Pseudomonadota; class Gammaproteobacteria; order Enterobacterales; family Shewanellaceae; genus Shewanella; species Shewanella schlegeliana. Next base: position 206,947 of record NZ_JAESVD010000003.1, on the reverse strand, counting down.
AAACGGGTAAGGCACTGGCTGCTCACCCACAGATTGACGGCCTATTCTTTACTGGTAGCTCGCGCACGGGTCATATCTTACATCAACAGTATGCTGGCGATCCGGGCAAGATTTTGGCGCTGGAGATGGGCGGTAACAACCCACTGATCATTAAGGATGTTGCCGACACTAAGGCTGCCGTTCACGACATTATCCAGTCTGCATACATTTCTGCGGGTCAGCGCTGTACATGCGCCCGTCGTCTCTATGTAGAGAAAGGTGCGGCAGGTGACGCATTGCTTGAGCAGCTTGTTGCTGCCGTTAAGCAGATCAAAGTCGGCCCTTGGAACGCTCAGCCTCAGCCATTTATGGGATCGATGATCTCAGAGACTGCGGCTAAAGGCATGGTTGAAGCTCAACGTAATCTTATCAACCTAGGTGGTAACTCATTGGTTGAACTCACTCACCTCGAAGTGGGTACTGGCCTCGTTTCTCCAGGTCTTATCGATGTGACTGATGTTATCGAGCTACCAGATGAAGAGTACTTTGGTCCACTGCTGCAAGTGGTGCGTTATAGCGACTTCGATGAAGCGATTAAGCTTGCCAATGCGACGCGTTATGGCCTATCTGCAGGGATCTTGGCCGATAGCCGTGAAGATTATGACTACTTCCTAGCGCGTATTCGTGCGGGTATCGTCAACTGGAACAAGCAGATCACTGGTGCCTCGGGTGCTGCGCCATTTGGTGGTGTCGGCGCATCGGGTAACCACAGAGCGAGCGCGTTTTACGCCGCCGACTACTGTGCCTACCCGGTTGCTTCTGTTGAAGCCGATGCGGTCAGCCTACCAGCCACATTAAGCCCAGGTTTAAGTATTTAATTTCAAACACAAAAATTAAAGGGGAAGCGCTCGGGGCGCTTCCCTTTTGTTTATAAGCAAATTGTATCCCTAAAATGTGTAACGCCGCGTGACTTAAACAAACTAAATAAATAGCTAAGTACGTAGGTGTAAAAGGAGTTGTAATGCACACGAATGTAAATGCGCTATTTGAAGCGCTTTGGCAAGATTATATCGAGATGACACCTTCGGCAGCTAAGGTGCATCAGCTGCTATCAAAGGGCAGTGCGATCATTAACGACCATATCGCACTTCGCACCTTTAATATTGCCAAGGTTAATCTTGAGGTATTGGCAGCACACTTTGAGTCTATCGGCTATGTTGCCTGTGGTGACTATAAGTTTGAGGCTAAGAAGCTTAACGCTAAGCATTTTGAACATCCGGACAGCACACAACCCAAGGTGTTTATCTCTGAATTATTAGTCGAAGAGTTCAGCGAAGAGCTGCAATCTACCGTTAATGGCTTGATTGAGCAGATGGATGCTACTGCAACCACTGCTGATAACTTTTTATACTCAGGTCGTCATTGGCAGTTAGATACTAAGACCTATGAGGCGCTACTGGCGGAGAGTGAATACGCAGCTTGGGTGGCAGCCTTTGGTTATCGAGCGAATCACTTCACGGTATCGATTAATCACTTACAGAGTTACGACACCATCTTTGCAGTGAATGATGCCTTAAAAGCGGCGGGCTTTGTATTGAATGCTTCGGGCGGTGAAGTTAAGGGCACACCAGAGGTATTACTGGAGCAATCATCGACGATGGCAGATAAGATCCCAGTTAGCTTCTCAGACGCTGTGGTTAACATTCCTAGCTGTTTTTATGAATTTGCTTTGCGCTATCCTCAAGCAGACGGAAAGCTTTATACAGGCTTTGTGGCGGCTTCTGCGGACAAGATTTTCGAAAGCACTAATGTTCAGAGTTAATGTTTAGAGCTGGCACTAGTATCAAGCAATAAAAAGCCGGACTTAGTCCGGCTTTTTATTGGGCACTCAATGAGTGACTTCAAAATAGCAGGGTCACCTTAAGACCAGATAAGCTCTGGCTATGCTCAAACTTAAGCTCAATCTTGTACTGCTCGGCAATATCTTTAACGATCGATAAGCCTAAGCCGTGGCCCATGGTTGCTTCATCGAGACGTTTTCCTCTGTGGGTCAATTGTGCCAACTGTTCGGTTTCAACCCCGGGCCCATCATCTTCGATGCTTAGCTTAAGCTGCTGCTCTTGATTGCTAATACAGACTCTAATTTCAGAGCTAGCCCATTTGTAGGCGTTATCGAGCAAGTTACCCAGTAGTTCCATGCCGTCTTCTCGATGCATAGGCAATCGGGTGATACTGCTGGGTATATCGAAGCGACAATGAATCGACTTGGTGCGGTGAACCTTGTTTAAGGTCTGGGACAAATCTTCGATATCCTTTGGCAGTTGCATCTGCGCCGCTGGAAGCATGTCGCCAGTTATCCTCGCTGCTGCGAGTTTTCGCTCAATCATCTTATGCACTAAATCGAGCTGCTTCTGTAATGCCTCTGCCGACTCCGGTTCTTTTAAGTAGAGGGCTTCAACCTGCTGCTGCATCACTGCCAGAGGTGTCTTTAGGCCATGACTCAAGTTACCTAGGTTATTACGGCTGCGCTCTATCTGTTTACTGGAATAAGCGAGTAGCTCATTGTAGTTTTTGGCTAACGGCTGCAGCTCGAGCGGGATGGAGTTAAGGTCGAAGGAGGATATCTCGCCTTCACGTAACTTCGCCAAGGTATCTTTCATCTGGTGCACGGGTTTGAATGACTGACGTAGCACTAAAAAAATACCAGTGATCATTGCTAGTAGCATGGCTAAGTTGACGATGAACTTAGTGCCGTAGACCTCGGAGAATACCTTACGACCAATACTGAGATCTTGCGCTACGGTTAAGGTTGCGCCCAGCCCAGAGGTATCGGACTTTAACCCGATAGAGAGCAGCTGAATATCGTGATTCTGTGGCCCTTTAGTCTGCCAAGCTCGGGTTTCCCCCTTCTCAAGGTCGACGACTTCGAGGCGCTGATCCCACAGTGAGCGCGATCTTAGTTCTTGCTCAGGAAGATCGAGTTGATAGTAACGGCCAGAATAAACGGGTCGGTAAAAGCTAGAAAGTTGGGTTTCGTCGATGCTAAAGGTGCCGTCTTCGAGGTGGGTGGCGAGTAGTACCTGTTGTAAGTCTTCTTGTAATCTGGCGATGATCGAGTCATGGAAGGCTTGGCGCAGCATTGACTCGAAAAAGATGATCCCCACGGCAGTGGCGATCACCACTAAGCCTGTTAACCACAGGCTTAGCTTGGTACGGATTGAGATCATTGAGCTAGACCGTGGAAGATATATCCTTGTCCACGTCGCGTCTCGATGGCGGTCTTGCCAAGTTTCTTACGCAGGTGGGTCACATAAACTTCAACCACATTACTCTCTTTCTCATCGTCGAACTGATATAGCTTATCGGTGAGTTGAGCTTTAGATAACAGCTTTTTAGGCGACATCAAGAAGATCTTGAGTAGTCTAAATTCCATGGCCGTAAGCTCGAAGGTTTGTTCACCGACAGTCACCGATTGTTGCCCTTCATCTAAGGCAACACCTGCATAGGTTAACTGCTTATTAGGCGTGTTAGCCTTACCGTGTGCCCGTTGAATGAGTGCTTGAATGCGAACCAGCAGTTCCTGGGTATGGAATGGCTTACCTAGGTAATCATCGGCGCCAGAATTAAAACCTTCGACCTTCTCATGCCATTGGCTTCTTGCTGTCAGCATGATGACAGGCGTGTGGATGCCTTGTTCACGCCAGCTTTCCAGTAGTTCTAGGCCATTACCATCGGGTAGACCGATATCGAGAATGACGCAGTCATAGTTGGTTTCTTTGATTAAGTAATCAGCTTCACTGACTTTGTCTGTGGTGTCTGTAACATAGCCAGCTTGCTTAAGCTGTTTAACTAATTCTTCAACTAGTAGGGTATTGTCTTCAACAAGAAGTAATTTCATAGGGTGCTCTCAATGGTGCCTTGCACAGTGACAGGCGTTTTACAGAGTTAGCTCATGTTAACCCAAAAGTGCCACTTCAGTGCAACTGATTTGATTCTTAAGTCATTATTAAACTTTATCGGCGCTGCAACTCGCAGGCAGCTGGGCGGGTTTTGCCAGTTGACCCGTGCTGGCATCGAGCACGAGATCGACGAGCTGGCCCTTTGAGGTACGGATTTGAACTTCATAGCGCCATTGGCTCTGGTACTGATATAAGTGAGCGTCAATGAGTTTGCCATTACACATGGCTTGGATACTACTAAGAGTAACGTCGAGAGAGAGGATTTGACCGGTTTTAACTAAGGTCTGAGCTTCATAGTGCTGAACTTCAATTTTTTGATTAGCGACCGCTGCAGGCAGGTGTAGCATCGCAGCCATAAGGCATAGATATAATGCTAGTTTCACACTGAACTCCTAATAAAAAAAATGGCCTGAGATAATCTCAGACCACTTTATAGAAGCTGTCTTAAACCGAGCTTAATACTGGCTTATCGTGTTCCGTAAACCACGATAGTTTTGCCGTGTGCTTGGATAAGATTTTGTTCTTCAAGCATTTTCAAGATACGACCTACAGTCTCACGAGAACAACCAACGATTTGGCCAATCTCTTGACGAGTGATCTTGATCTGCATGCCATCAGGATGGGTCATCGCATCAGGCTGCTTGGCAAGATGAAGCAAGGTTTGTGCAATTCTTCCTGCAACATCAAGGAAAGCAAGATCGCCTACTTTCTGGCTTGTGCTGTGCAGACGGTAAGCCATCTGAGATGAAAGCTTCATCAAGATTTCAGGGTTCACTTGAATTAACTGCTTGAACTTCTTGTAAGAAATTTCTGCAATTTCACAAGCTTGCTTAGCACGAACCCATGCCGTACGTTCTGCTTGTTCTTCAAATAAACCTAGCTCACCGATAAAGTCGCCCTGATTCAGGTAAGAAAGAATCATCTCTTTACCTTCTTCATCTTTAATCAAGACGGCAACAGAGCCTTTTACTATGTAGTAAAGTGTATCTGAATCTTCACCAGCGTGGATCAAAGTACTTTTGGCTGGATATTTATGAATGTGACAGTGTGATAAAAACCATTCCAAAGTAGGATCTGGTTTTGGCTTTCCAATCAGAGCCATGCCTATGTTCCTCGGCTGATTACATTATGAAAGTAAGAATATGCTAATAAAGCATCTTACGTCAATTAAGCTATTAAAACCTTGATAGAAGTCTTAGTTTAGACTTACCCACTCAAAGCCACCTAGCCATTTAGATATACGTATTCTGATACATTAGTGATATATGTCAACTGAATCCGCAGCTAAGACGAATAGTTGAGTTAACTATTAGGCTTATATCACATCTTGTTACAATCATTTTCGACTTGGATATGAGGCGGATTAGATTTATTCGTGTATACAATATTCTTAATTGCCAAATTCCACAAGGTGAATAATTCTCATTAGTAATTCCGTGCTATTTGCACTCGACATTTTAGTCAATTTCTGGCTAACTTGAGGAAGAATAATATTAAAGAGACGGTTAATTATTGTCTTATTTATAGTCTTTTTTAGTGAGTTGTAGGAGTCTATCGTGAATTGCAGACCTTGGATTTTAAATACTGTGGTGGTCTTTTTTTTAGCCGTTAGTTCTGGGGCTAATGCGTTCTCGATTCCGCAGCCTCAAGGTTCCGAAGAGGCCAGCCGTTTAGTACACATTCAACTTAAAGCAACCCAGGGTGACAAAGATGCACAATATCTGTTGGGTTTAATGTACTTATCTGGTCGTTTTGTCGCACAAGATAGAGACTTAGGTTTGCAGTGGCTCACCGATGCAGCCCAGCTTGGACATGTAAAAGCACAGCAAACCATCGCCGATTTAGCATTTGAAGGTAGCCTAATCGAACGCGATCTTTCGACTGCCGAGCAGTGGTATAGCGAGTTAAGCAAGCAAGGAAATAAATGGGCCAATTTTAGACTGGGTTTTATTTATGCAGCGGGTGGTCAAGGTGTTGAGCGTAATTGCGGTAAAGCGGTCGAACAGTTTAATGCTGTTGGCGATATGATTTCGCTTGGCAATGTGGCTTGGATTCTCGCGACTTGTCCTGAAGCGCAATACCGTAATGGTAATAAAGCACTCGAATTATCATTGGCGCTGCTTGAGTCAAATGAGCAAGACCCGACAAACTTAGATAACCTTGCTGCCGCTTATGCCGAAATTGGTGATTTCACTGCCGCTATCTCGACTCAGCAAAAAGCCATTAAGGCATTAAATCTAAGCAAAGATCAAAGTAAAACAGTAGAGTTTAAACAGCGTCTTAAGAGCTATCAAAACTATGAACCCTACCGTGAAGTCTTGCCACTCACCAACAACCCATAATGAGATGTTAATATGATGGTAGCGAGGATGGTAGCGAGATAGTAATGCCAGTCTGAGTCGATACGCTAATAACAGCAATAAAGCTAACAAAGAAGCTCCTAATTTTAGGGGCTTTTTTTGTACCTGATATATGAAGCTAGCCTGTCTCTTACTTTTAAGGTTTCAAAACTTTGCAGGTGAGGGCAGTTATCAGTCCCAAGAAGACAAACAGAGCAAGCATGACGGTGGAATTTACTTTTCTAGAGCTTTAATAAGGAGTCAGTTAACAGTCCCAAGGAACAGACAGAGCAAGCGTGGAAGTGGAATTTACTTTTAAAGGTCAGTCAGCGCTTCCAAGAGGATAAACAGAGCAAGCATGAATGTGGAATTTACTTTTAATAATGAGAGGTTAGTTAACAGTCTTAAGGAGCAGACTTAGCAAGCATTGAAGTGGAATTTACTTTTAAAGGTCAGTCAGCGCTTCCAAGAGGATAAACAGAGCAAGCATGGATGTGGAATTTACTTTTAAAGGTCAGTTAACAGTCCCAAGAAGACAAACAGAGCAAGCATGGATGTGGAATTTACTTTTAAAGGTCAGTCAGCGCTTCCAAGAGGATAAACAGAGCAAGCGTGGATGTGGAATTTACTTTTAAAGGTCAGTTAACAGTCCCAAGAAGACAAACAGATCAAGCATGGATGTGGAATTTACTTTTAAAGGTCAGTCAGCGCTTCCAAGAGGATAAACAGAGCAAGCGTGGATGTGGAATTTACTTTTAAAGGTCAGTCAGCGCTTCCAAGAGGACAAACAGAGCAAGCATGGATGTGGAATTTACTTTTCTGGAGCTTTAATAAGGAGAGGTCAGTTAACAGTCCCAAGAAGACAAACAGATCAAGATGGGGGAATTTACCTCCAAGGGACCGCTAACTTATCGTTCTTTCGCCTGAAATCCCGATAAGCAGCAGTCTACATAAGCTGGCTTAAACTAATCTTAATAAGCTATGAGTTAGTAAAGGTTACCCGCCCTCTTGAGCAATAAGCTGTTGGCGTTTATCCATCAGGTCTTTTACAAGCGGGGTTAAAATGAGCTCCATTGCTAGGGACATCTTGCCACCGGGCACCACTAAGGTATGCATGCGTGACATAAATGAGCCTTGGATCATTTTTAAGTAATAAGGGAAATCGACATTTTTCATACCGCGAAAACGGATCACCACAAAACTTTCATCTGAGGTTGGAATGCTTTTAGCGCTAAATGGATTTGAGGTGTCTACTGTCGGGACACGCTGGAAGTTAATATGAGTGCGTGAAAACTGTGGCGTCATATGGTTAATATAATCATCCATACTGCGCACAATTGAATCCATCACCTTCTCACGACTATGGCCGCGCTCCGAGGTGTCACGGATAATCTTTTGGATCCACTCTAGGTTAACAATGGGCACCATGCCGATAAGCAGATCCACATGCTGAGCCACGTCACAGTCATCGGTGACAACACCACCATGAAGGCCCTCGTAATAGAGCATATCGGTATTTTCAGGAAGTGGGTGCCATTGGGTAAAGGTGCCAGGCATCTGGTTAAAGGGCACTGCTTCATCGAAGGTGTGTAAATAGGCGCGAGTCTCACCTTGCCCTGTATTGCTATAATCGCTAAAACACTGCTCAAGACGATTAAAGTCATTCGCTTCTGGACCGAAATAGCTAATATTTCGATTCTCGGTCTTCTCTTTACGGATCATTACCGCCATTTCTGGGCGAGTGAAATGATGAAAGCTATCGCCTTCCACAATCGCGGCATTAATGCCGAGTTGCCTAAAGATATGATTGAATGCCGTTGTCGTTGTCGTCGTGCCTGCACCAGAGGAGCCAGTTACTGCAATAATCGGATGTTTCGCTGACATTTTTTTACCCAAAATATAGATAGTTAACTATCACCTGTACACTAGCCTAATTGGCTAACTTTAGTGACTCAGGTAAGCAGATTGCGGTTCAGTATCTTAAGTTATACGGATTCGCTTCGCTTAGGTCAATTTAATCGTATTCACTCTCTTGGTAGACGATATCTTCTTTGCGTCTGATGCCGATAGACTCCTCTTCTTCGTTATACTCAACCACCAATAGCCCTTGCTTGAGTGCGGCTCTGCACTGAGTGATTGCTCTATCCATACTGTGCTCGCCATCGCCTGAAAAACTGCCATCTTCGACTTGGCTGATAAGATACTCTTTAATGAGATTGTCAAACGTTTCGCTAGGTAACTGGGTTAAAGACTCATAAGGCACTAACATGCTGATGTTTCCAGTGAGGTTAAAAAATTTAATACACGTTTTTCGAGATAATACTGCGGACGCCAAGGACTACCACCATCAATAAAGCCTACGTGACCACCATTATCGTGCAGTTCGTACTGCACTTGATCCGATAGTTGCGCCTTGGATGGGATCACCGCATGAGTCATAAAGGGATCATCTTTAGCGTGAATGACTAAGGTTGGCTTAGTGATCTGACGTAAGTATGGCAAGCCACTGGCGCGAGTATAGTAGTCATCGACATCGGTAAAGCCATGTAACGGCGCGGTAATTTTATCATCGAAGGCATAGAAGGTGTTTAGCTGCTTAATATCAGTTTTATTTATTGGCATTAAGGGTTGTAGTTCAGGCTTGGCGATTTTACCGCGCATCTTCTCTTGTAACTGTTTAATCAGATAGCTTTGGTAAACTTTCGAGAAACCTTTCTCAAGTCTATTGGCGCAGGAGCCTAGCTGCAGTGGCGCCGAGATGGCAACACCTCTGTCAATAAGGCTGTCATCTTGTTGCTCGCCCTGATACTTAACCAACACATTGCCACCTAAGCTATATCCCGCTGCAAGTAAGCGGCTGCTAGGGTACTGAGTCTTTAAGTGGCTCAAGCTGGTTTGTAGATCTTGAGTATCGCCGCTGTGATAGCCTCTAACCAGACGGTTGAGTTCACCAGAACAGCTGCGGTGATGATGTACCACTGCGCACAGTTCTAACGCCTTACAGGCCGCTAACATACGGCGTGCATAATGGGATTGTGCACTCCCCTCTAAGCCGTGAATGATTACCAGTATCGGCTGGTGCTCCTTAGGGGAACCTTGCCAGTCGAGATCGATAAAGTCACCATCACTAAGCTCTAATCGTTCGCGTCTAAGTTGTGGTTTGTCCACTTTGGTTAGCACGGGTAGGATCGTTTGAATGTGGGGATTTTTAGCCCACCAAGGGGGAGAAAATAACTGGCTCATAATAATTGGCTATTGCTGAAAATTAAAACGTATGTTTAATTGTTATTGTCTGCAGAGTGTAACACAGATTTTGTACAGGTATTTTTATTCGCTTTATCTGCAGCGGTAAGCGCTAGGGCTGTGCAGTTTACCGCCATGAATTAATAATAAGAATGAGAGGACTCGATGGAGCGACGGACTTTTATCACAACCGCATTAGCAGGTACTGCTTGCTTAGCACTGGGAGTTAATTATTACTCGTCAGATTATGTTGGCGTGAATAAAGAACTCGATGACAAGCATCGCCTGTTATTTAGTGTGCTAGTGCCAGTCTTTCTCGATGGTGCACTGCCCGATGTTGCGGCGCTTAAACGCGATGCGGTAAATCGAACCTTAGATTCCATCGAGCACACTATTTCTCTTCTTCCTCAAGATAGCTTTGATGAACTCGAGCAGTTGCTGGAGATGCTAGAGGGGCGACTTGGCTTATTAATTTTAACTGGCAGCATGACGCCTTTGATGATGCGCAAACAGCCAGAGCTGATTGAGATGCTGCAAAGTTGGCGTACGAGCTATATGGATATGATGGTGACCGCCTATCAGGGACTGCGGGAGTTGGTGATGGCCAGCTACTACTCTAGTCCTGAGCACTGGAGCCGATTGCATTATGCAAAGCCGACGTTCTTGGAGAATATGAAGTGATGCAATTAGTTAATGACCCGTTTAGCTCCGAGCACACTAACCCCGAGCATAGCAGCCGACAGCATTACGGCAAACCAAGTTCTGACGTTCTTGGAGAATATGAAGTGATGCAATTAGTTAATGACCCGTTTAGCTCCGAGCACACTAACCCCGAGCATAGCAGCCGACAGCATTACGGCAAACCAAGTTCTGACGTTCTTGGAGAATATGAAGTGATGCAATTAGTTAATGACCCGTTTAGCTCCGAGCACACTAACCCCGAGCATAGCAGCCGACAGCATTACGGCAAACCAAGTTCTGACGTTCTTGGAGAATATGAAGTGATGCAATTAGTTAATGACCCGTTTAGCCCCGAGCACACTAACCCCGAGCATAGCAGCCGACTGCATTACGGCAAATCAAGTTCCTACGTTTCTAGAGGTGATGGCATGGGGCACGTTAAAACTCATTTGCAGGGGAAGGGAATCGTTTATGGCTATTGAAGATCCTATCGTAACAGGACTCGATTCCGGCTGGAGTCATATTAATGCCGCTAAACTCACCGAAAGCCAAACCTTAGAGGCCGATGTGGTGATTGTCGGCAGTGGTGCGGGCGGCGGCGTGGCGGCAGAAATTCTCACCGAAGCAGGTTTGTCGGTGATCATCGTGGAAGGCGGTCAGCTTAAATCATCGAAAGACTTTGTGATGGAGGAGCGAGTTGCCTATCCCGACCTTTACCAGCAAGCGGCTGGAATGAAGACCACAGATAAGGCGATCGGTATTTTTCAGGGGCGCGCTGTAGGGGGATCCACAACCGTTAACTGGACGACCTCTATTCGTACTCCAGAGCCTGCACTGGATTATTGGGCTCAGGCTAAATCTGTTAAGGGGCTATCTCGTATCGAACTCGACCCTTGGTTTGAGAAGATGGAGCATCGGCTGAATATCAGTAAGTGGGCTTACGAGCCCAATCGTAATAATCAGGCATTAAAGCACGGCTGCGAGAAGCTAGGTTGGCAATACACTGTCATTAAGCGCAATGTGTTGGGCTGCTGGAATACAGGTTATTGCGGTATGGGCTGTCCGGTCAATGCTAAGCAATCCATGTTGGTCACCACAATCCCTGCGGCGCTGGAGCGTGGTGCGACACTGGTGAGTCAGGCGCAAGTCATCAAGATTGAGCATCATAATGACAAGATTTTTGCGCTGAAGGCCCAAGCTGTCGATAAGAATATGAAGCCGCTACCGGTCGAGCTGATGTTTAAGGCGAAGCATTATATTTTGGCGGCGGGGGCGATTCATACTCCGACGCTCATGCTGCGCTCTCAACTTCCAGATCCCTATGAGATTATAGGTAAGCGTACTTTCCTGCATCCCACTCTTTTGAGCGGTGCGGTGTTCAGCGATCCGGTTAATGGTCATAGTGGTGCGCCGCAGTCTATCTATTCTGATGAATTCGTCTGGCAAAATGGCGCCGATGGTGAGCTTGGTTTTAAGCTTGAAGTCCCGCCGATTCATCCGATTTTGATCGCCTCTAAAACCTTAGGTTATGGTCAAAGCCATGCCCAGCTGATGGAAAAATTTAATCAACTACAAGTCACTATCGCGTTAGTGAGAGACGGTTTCCATGACAATAGCCAAGGGGGACAGGTTAAACTGACCGATCATGGCTTCACACTCGATTACCCGCTAACCGATGCGTTTTGGCGAGCGGCAAGGCGTGCGTTTGCCAGTATGGCAGAGCTGCAATTTGCAGCTGGAGCAAAGCAAGTATTACCTATCAGCGAGGGCATGCCCTATCTATCGAGCTGGAATGAGGCCAAAAAGACAATCAGTGAGATGGACTTGGCACCTCTGAAAACCGTAGTGGCATCGGCTCATGTGATGGGGGGCTGCCCTATGGGAGAAGACCCTAAATTATCGATGGTGAATAGTTTCGGCGAGTCACACTATTTCGACAACCTATCTGTGATGGATGGCTCGATATTCCCAACGAGTCTGGGAGCTAATCCGCAGCTATCTATCTATGGTATTACCGCAAGAAACGCGACTCGGTTAGCTGAGAAACTTAAAGTCGGCTAACCGTTTTGATCATGATAGAAGCGAGCTATGGCTCGCTTTTTTATTGTGAATCTTGGCTGTGTAATGAGGGATAATCGCGGCTATCGAGGTCAAACAGGGCTAAATAGTGGCTGAGGTTACCGCAGTTGCTATTCGTGGTATCCGTTTGTTGTTTAACTTGCATCGATTGCAGCGCCTTTAAAATTATCGCCTGAGATTTTCGCTCTAGCATCAGCTCAAGCTTTAACATCTGTTGGTATTCATCCGTTTCAAGCAGGACCTTACTTCGACGCCTGAACTGCCTGTAGGGCAGTAACAGTTTTTCTTCCCAATTTCGTGAGTCTTGCTGTAGCTCATGCCATTGCGGCTTGGGGAGTATGTAGTGATGTTTATCGAGCCATAAGGCTAATAGTAACAAATTGACATTGAGCTGGTGGTTATCCTGTAACTGTAAGCATAGAGTTCGATGCTCCATATAGAGGGCATCGCAATCAAGCCATAAGCTGTGGTCAATAGGGCTGGACAATGTCATCGAGGCGAACCTTATGTTTTTGTAAGGAGGGTAACAAAAAGGGGAGCCATGCTCCCCTTGTATTGATATCTTAGATTTCGGCGCGAACACCCTGTTCAATGCTTTCGATCTCTTCTTGGATCTCAAGCCACTCCATTTCGCTTTCTTCCAGACCCTGAGTTAAAGCGGTTCTGTCTGCTAATACTTGAGTAAGCTTGGTCTTGTTATCGGCATCATAAAGGCTAGTATCGGCCAACATCTCTTCCAGTTCCTTTAAGCGGTCATTAGCTTTTTGCTGCTCTTTCTCAAGTTTTGTCTGTATCTTCTTCAGTGGTGACAGCTTCTGTCTCAATTCCGCTTCTAAGCGTTTCTGTAGCTTCTTGTCTTGAGCGGGCTTGTCAGCCTCAGTCTCATCCGACTTACCTGCTGCCTTAGCTGCATCGAGTAGCCACTGATGGTAATCATCGAGATCACCATCGAAGCTTTTTACTTCGCCTTGGTCGACAAGGTAGTAATCACTACAACTTAGACGCAATAGATGCCTATCGTGCGAGACGATAATCATCGCACCTTCGAAGGTTTGCAGTGCCATGGTTAACGCATGGCGCATCTCTAAGTCTAAGTGGTTGGTTGGTTCATCGAGTAGCAATAGGTTAGGGCGTTGCCATACCAGTAGAGCCAACACTAAGCGGGCCTTTTCACCACCGGAGAAGGGACGCACTGGTGCTAATGCCATATCACCATTAAAACCATAACCGCCCAGGAAGTTACGTAGTTCCTGCTCCTTAGCATTAGGCGCGAGGCGCACTAAATGCTGCAGTGGCGAGTCATCTAAACTTAAAAACTCCAGCTGATGCTGGGCAAAGTAACCGATGTTTAAGCCTGGGTTGGTCTCATATTTACCTTTCATTGGCGAAAGCTCGCCGGAAAGCAGCTTCACTAAAGTCGACTTACCAGCGCCATTGCGGCCAAGCAAACCGATGCGAGCACCCGGTACTAAGTTTAGGTGCACCTTCTTAAGGATTTCAGTTTCTCCGTAACCGATAGAAACTTGATCCATGGTTACCAGTGGGTTTGGCAGCGCCTCCGGCTCTCTAAAAGCCATGTGGAATGGACTATCTGCCTGCGATGGCAGTAGCTCAGCCATACGTTCTAACGCTTTTAAACGACTCTGGGCTTGTTTCGCCTTACTGGCTTTATAGCGGAAGCGGTCGACAAAAGATTGCATATGAGCACGCTCTTTCTGCTGACGCTCAAATGCCACCTGTTGCTGGGCCATACGTTCAGCGCGGACACGCTCAAAAGAGGTGTAGTTGCCTTTGTAGTAGTTCAGCTTAGTATTTTCAACGTGAACAATTTCATCGACGATGCCATCGATAAAGTCACGGTCGTGACTGATAAGAATTAGCGTGCCTTGATAGGCTTTAATCCAACCTTCTAACCAGTACATGGTGTCTAAGTCTAAGTGGTTGGTTGGCTCATCGAGTAGTAGTAGATCAGAGCGGCACAACAGGGCCTGAGCCAAGTTGAGGCGCATGCGCCAACCACCAGAGAAACTCTTCACCGGATTGCGCTGCTCTTGCTCGCTAAAACCTAGACCCGCCAATAGGCTTGCAGCTCTAGAGTGGATAGCATAGCCGCCAATAGCATCTATTTTACCGTGAAGCAGGGCAATTTTGTGGCCATCATCGGCCTCTTGGGCTGCGTGTAGCTGTGCCTCAAGCTCGCGGTACTCGGTATCACCATCAATCACATATTCGATTGCCGCAACTTCAAGGGCGGGAGTTTCCTGCGCGACGGTAGCAATTTGCCAGCCGCTAGGCAGGCTAAACTCGCCTTTATCTAGACTAATCTTGCCCATAATCAGCGCTAGTAGTGACGATTTTCCGCTACCGTTGGCACCGACTAGACCGACCTTATGGCCTGGATAGACAGTTAATGAAGTTTCATCGAGCAAGGTTTTCGAGCCACGAATGAGTTGAGCTTGAGTGATGGTGATCATTGAAGTCGGCTTAAAGTCTAAGTTAGCGCAAATATTGGGGAGAGATAATAGCCTAGAAGTCATAGCAACATCTACGCCGCATCGGGGAAAAATACGGTTATAGCGCAGCTTTTATGGCAAAATGTTCACCAGATATAGACAGGAATTAAAATCATGACAACAACGACTAAAAAAGTGAGAAAACGTTTCGTGGCTGGTGCTAAGTGTCCTAAGTGCCAGGCTAAAGAGTCTATCGTGCTATTTAAAGAAAATGGTGTTGAGACTGTAGAGTGCGTCGACTGTGACTATCGTGAACAACAGACCGAAGAAAAAGTGGCTAAGAAGGCCACTGGCGCAGTGATTGGGGTATTTAGCCCTGAATAACTCGACACACAGTTAAACACCATGGTTAGGCTGCTATTATTCATTCGACATGCTGCAACTAGAGCAATAGCTGTTACAATAGCGGGCTATAATTTATAGCGATAGAAAACGACAACTTTTGCTCCTATGATTTTGGAGCCTTGTCACTAAATGATTTAATCACTGCAAAGCGCGATTTGATGAGCCTTGATGAGGTATCGAGTCTTAGGAGAGCGAGCTCCCTTATGAGCAGTGAATACTTAGGAAAGATACTTTGACTCAATCAGTCCCGAATACCGATGGCCAAGCGCCGTTTTCAAGTCTTAACCTTAAGACTGAATTACTCGATAACCTAAAAACTATGGGTTATGAGTCGATGACCCCGATTCAAGCACAAAGCTTGCCTGCGATCCTGAATGGCGAAGATGTGATTGGCCAAGGTAAAACGGGTAGCGGTAAGACAGCAGCTTTTGGTTTGGGTTTACTACACAAATTAGACGTTAAGCGTTTTCGCATTCAATCTTTAGTTTTATGCCCAACCCGTGAGCTTGCCGATCAGGTCGCGAAAGAGATCCGTACACTTGCTCGTGGCATTCATAATATTAAAGTACTGACCCTTTGTGGTGGCGTGCCAATGGGACCTCAAATTGGTTCGTTAGAGCATGGTGCGCATATTATTGTTGGTACACCTGGGCGTATTATCGATCATTTAGATCGCGGCCGTTTAGATTTAGAAAACGTCCATACCTTAGTGCTTGATGAAGCCGACCGTATGCTAGAGATGGGCTTTCAAGTCGAGCTTGAAGGCATCATGGAACGTATGCCGGTTGAGCGTCAAACTCTGCTATTTAGCGCGACTTTCCCTGAGCAGATCCAGTCGATTGCCGACAAAATCATGTTCAAGCCTGTGATGGTTAAAGTGGCTTCGACTCACGCAACAAGCACCATTGAACAGCACTTTTATGAGGTGGGTAATAACAACGATCGCATGCGTGCGCTGAAGTTATTGTTACTGCAGTACCGCCCAGAGAGCGCCGTCGTATTTTGTAACACTAAGCGTGAAACCAAAGATGTTGCGGCGCAATTGAAGAATGATGGCTTTAGCGTTGTAGCTCTACACGGTGATTTAGAGCAGCGCGATAGAGACCAGACTCTGCTGCAGTTTGCCAACAAGAGTGTGTCTATCATGGTGGCAACCGATGTTGCAGCTCGTGGTCTTGATATCGATGCCCTCGATGCGGTGATCAACTATCATGTGGCTTACGACACTGAAGTACACATTCACCGTATTGGTCGTACTGGCCGTGCGGGCAGTAAAGGTTCGGCGCACACTTTCTATAACCATGAAGACGGCTATAAGATTGCACTGCTTGAAGATTATCTTGAGCGCGATATTGTGAACGAAGCACTGCCACCAGAGAACCTTTTAGATACTTTCCCGGTTCAACCTGTGATGATCACATTGCAAATTGATGGTGGTAAGAAGCAGAAGTTACGTCCTGGCGATATCTTAGGTGCACTAACTGGTGAGAACGGTATTGAAGGTAGCGAAGTCGGTAAGATTAAAATCACCGATATGCGCTCTTATGTGGCGGTTAACCGTAAAGTGGCTAAAAAGGCACTGCATAAAATAGTTAACGGCAAACTAAAAGGCCGTTCATACCGAGCTTGGGAAATGCGTTAAGCGCATATTCTTCGTTATTGGAGTGAGTCTACACATTTGATTCACTCAGGTAACGGCAATGATAAGCCATAAAAAAAGCAGCGTATAAACGCTGCTTTTTTTGTGCCTGGAGCACTTATGCCAAGGCCATGGATGGATAGTCTTGGTATTTGTGCCTGGAGCACTTATGCCAAGACCCATGGATGGCTAGCTATTTTGGCTTGGCTTATTTGCACTGCGGTTGGCGTTGCCGCTTCTGTTAGCGTTAGGGCGACGCTGGCCAGATGGCTTACCTTGAGTTGAAGCTGAGTTGCCATTAGCATTATTAGGTCTGCGTGGACGTCTAGGTTTGCTTGGTTGTGAATCAGAGCTTGGCTGGTGGCCACGAGCCATTTCGCCGCTACGCTGACCATCTTTGTGCTCGACTTTTGCACCTGTGTTTTCACCATGACCTTGGCGACGTGGATTTGGCGATTTGTTGCTAGCACCACCCGAGTTAGGGCTTCGCGAACGGCCATTACCACGACCTTGATTACCGCTATTGCGCGGGCCTCTGTTTTGGCCATGAGACTTACCCGTTAGGTCAGTATCAGGTAGGTGATAAGTGGGTTCAAAACCTTCAATTACGCGGCGCTCTAGGTTCTGCTTAATCAGTAACTCAATGTCACGCAATAGTTTAATTTCTTCATCGCCAACAAGTGATACAGCATGACCCGATGCGCCAGCACGACCAGTTCGGCCGATACGATGCACGTAATCTTCCGGTACGTTTGGTAGATCGAAGTTCACTACTTGAGGTAGCTGGTCGATATCCAGACCTCGGGCGGCAATATCGGTTGCCACAAGTACGCGAATTGCACCGCTCTTAAAGTCGGCTAAGGCTTTGGTTCTTGCGCCTTGGCTCTTGTTACCGTGAATAGCTGCCGCGGTAATGTCTTTTGCTTCAAGATTTTTAGCCAGACGGTTTGCACCGTGCTTGGTACGGCTAAATACCAATACCTGCTTCCAGTTATTCTGCTTGATAAGTTTTACCAAGACAGCGGCCTTTTGACCCTTATCAACTGGACAGATCCATTGCTGAACCGTGTTAGCGGTTGCGTTACGTGGCGTAACCGATATCTCAACTGGATTATTAACCAAGCCTTTAGCAAGTTGACGAATGTCATCAGAGAAAGTTGCCGAGAACATCAAGTTTTGACGCTTTGCAGGCAAAATAGCTAAGATTTTTTTGATGTCATGAATGAAACCCATATCCAGCATACGGTCGGCTTCATCAAGCACTAACACTTCAAGCTGGCTAAAGCTCAAAGCACGTTGGTTATAAAGGTCGAGTAGACGACCCGGTGTCGCAACTAAGATATCAACACCGCGATTAAGTTTAGTGATCTGTGGGCCAATGCCGACACCACCAAATACCACTGCTGATTTTAACGGTAAGTTTTTACCGTAGGTTTCAACGCTTTCACCTACCTGCGCCGCAAGTTCGCGAGTCGGTGTCAGTACCAATGCACGCACCTGTTTTGCTGGCGCCTTAGTGCCTTTTGAAAGTAGCTCTAGCAGTGGCAGAGTAAAGCCTGCAGTTTTACCTGTACCAGTCTGCGCGGCGGCCATCACGTCTTTACCTTCAAGTACGGCAGGAATTGCTTGCGCTTGAATAGGTGAAGGAGTGTCATAACCTTTATTGGCAACGGCTTTCAAAATTTGGGCTGATAGGCCCAGAGAGGCAAAACTCATAGATAGGTCTCATTTCGGCTGCGAAATAGGCGTTAAAGTGCGACTGGCAGCGGTTTAAGGGGGCCTGCGGATGCTGGCGGCCGTGCAGCTTACAGGATCTGCTTAAAAAGCGCTAATTATTAAACAATCAGCGGCTAAATAATCAGGCTGTCCTATAACTCGTCTCTTCCATTGAGTATGGCAGCTAATCGAGCTTGTGCTATTGGGGCGGATTGATAACCGTTACGCACTGAAATTGATTAATTTTGAAAAAAAACATCGATTGTGTGATTTTTGGGCGATTAAAAGATGTTGTATCAGCGCTGCATGTGTTAATCTCGCGCCCCTGAAAGTTCATCGACCGATTTTCACCAGCAAAATCTAGGTAACTAATATATTACCTATATACCTAATTCGGCGGTTTTGTCATGCTGCAGCCTATCGTGAGTTATCATAAAGATGATGAAGACCATTGGGTTGCCAATTTGTCTTGCGGTCATACTCAGCATGTTCGCCATCGTCCTCCCTGGGAGCGGCGAGATTGGGTGACTCATCTTGAGGGCAGAAATGCCATGCTGGGTTATAAGCTGAATTGTAAGCTGTGTGAATTAGACTCGGAAATGGAATAAACCTCGTGGCAATGAAAGGTGATCATTGGTGACGTGGTTGATAAACAGAATTATGAACGCGAGAGTGATACTTAGGGTGTTGGTCTTGCGTATTGATTGAGCTTAGCTATAACTATATCGGATTGGCTTTCCTCCTTTGGCGGCCTTCTGAAAGTGCATAGCCTGCTTAGCTCAAGTATTAGAATTATTGTTAGGATAAAAGTAACATGACACAAACTAAGAAGTATGATTTTCGCGTAGTTGCAGATGGCGCGACTTGGACCGGTCAGATCACTCGTCGCCAAACGGCACGTAAGATCGTGGTATCTAAGAGCAAGAAAGGTTTTGCCACTGAAGCTGAAGCGCAAGCTTGGGGCGAGACTGAGCTTAAGTCATTCTTAGAGAACTTAATTAAGCGTAACGAGCGCAAGGCTAAGGCACGTGAAGAGCGTAACGAAGCTGCTGACGCTAAAGAGCTTGCCGCTGACGCGTGGCGCAATGCACGTGAATCTTCAGAATCAAGCCGTGACTTTGATGAAGATAATCTAGACTACGAGTCTGATTCAGAGCGTTAATTTCGTTTTCAAAGCGATTTGAAAATCAATTTAATTTAGTTGAATCTAAATTAAAGCTGAAACCGCAGCAAGCCTAGCTTGATGCGGTTTTTTTATCTCTATCACTCATCCTCCGTCTTTGTTTATAACCCCGATTTATTGATCTAGCTCAATTTTTGTGAGTCCGATAGCAAATATTCCAACCCCGTTTTATTCTGAGATTAATGCCTGCGATACTCAGCCAATATTGAGATTCATTTGCGCTTTAGCTCCAATTGAACTTAAGCCTTAGGTCAAAGTCTCTAATTAAGGTATTGAGTTTTAATTAGCAAGATGCCAAGCATCACTCCCCCTAGTCTTTAGTCTGGAATAACATGGATAAAACAGTAGAAAAAAAGCTTACAAAGTGGCTAAAACTACAGAAAAAAGCCTGTGGTTTTTATCTTAATCTGTCGGTTTTTTTCGGTGTGCTGACCGGACTCAGCTTGATGTGCCAAGCTTGGCTTATTGCCACAGTGCTACAAGGGATCATTATTGATGAGCTGCCTAAATCTGATTTTATCGATCATTTTTGGGCGTTATTATTGCTAACAATAGTGCGCGGTGGACTGGCTTTCGCCCGAGAGCGCGCCAGTTTTCAGGCTGGAGCGCGACTCCGTATGCAGATGCGTGAAGCCGTACTCGATAAGCTTGCACTGCTTGGCCCTGCATTTATCAAGGGCAAACCCGCAGGAAGTTGGGCCAGTATCGTGCTGGAGCAGGTGGAAGATCTGCAAGATTTCTACGCTCGTTACCTACCACAGGTGGTATTGGCGGGCTTCATTCCTTTGATAATTCTAGTCGCCGTGTTCCCCATAAACTGGGCCGCGGGCCTTATTCTGCTGGCGACCGCGCCACTTATTCCTATGTTCATGATTTTGGTTGGTATGGGCGCCGCCGATGCTAATCGCAAGAACTTCAGTGCGCTAGCACGTTTAAGCGGCCACTTTATGGATAGACTAAAAGGCTTATCGACCCTCAAGTTATTCAATCAAGGTGAGAAAGAGGCCAGAGTGATCCGTAAGGCCTCGGAAGAGTTTCGCGAGCGCACCATGGCCGTGCTGCGGATGGCGTTTTTAAGCTCTGCGGTACTGGAGTTTTTTGCTGCGGTATCGATTGCGGTATTGGCGGTCTATTTTGGTTTTAGCTACCTGCATCATTTGGACTTTGGTCACTACGGTGTTTCAATCAGTTTGTTTACTGGTTTATTTGTATTGATCTTAGCCCCCGAGTTTTATCAACCACTTAGAGACATGGGCACTCATTATCACGCCAAAGCGCAGGCGATTGGTGCAGCAGAAGAGCTGATGGCACTACTGGATCACCCAAGTGAGCAACATGGTGGCGATAAGAAAATTAGCGGTGCTGTAGAGATAGAGGCCAAGGATTTAACCGTCTATAGCCTCGATGGCTGCTTACTTCTAGGCCCTGTTAGTTTTAAGGTAAAAGCCGATGAGCATGTGGCTATTGTCGGCCCAAGTGGCGCGGGAAAAACCAGTTTGCTTAATGCCTTGCTGGGGTTCCTGCCTTATAAGGGACAGCTAAAGATTGCTGGTACTGAGCTAAGTGAATTAGCGCTGGACGGTTGGCGCAAACACCTAGCATGGCTTGGACAGGAGCCGCAGCTGTTTCACGGCACGATACGCGATAATATAGCCATGGGGCGAAGCTTATCTGATGAGGCGATCTATAAGCTGTTAGCGCAGGCACAGATCTTAGATTTTGTTCAGCAGCAACCACAGGGGCTCGATTACCCTATTGGTGAGCAAACTTCAGGGTTATCTGTGGGTCAGTCGCAGCGAATTGCACTGGCTCGGGCACTGGCGCAGCAGGCGCAGTTATTCATTCTCGATGAGCCAACAGCAAGCTTAGATAGCTTGAGTGAGCAGGCGGTACAATCAACACTAACCCAAGCGATGCAGGGCAAGGCCTGTGTGATGGTCACCCATAGACTAGAGAACCTGAGTGCAATGGATAAGGTCTTGGTGATAGATAAGGGCACTATTGTGCAGCAAGGGAGATATGAGCAGCTCGTGTCAGAGCCAGGTACCTTTAAACAGATGTTGGAGGAAGCCAGTAGCGTGAGTGAGTTTGATATTGGCTCTGCAGAACTTAAGGGAGATAAGTAATGAGAGCACTATTTCCTTATATTAAACGCTTTAAAAGCCAAGGCTTTATGATGTTTATCGGCCTATTTTTAAGCGTAACCACCTTGATGGCGGGGATCGGACTACTATCGTTATCTGGTTGGTTTCTGTCTGCAACCGCTGTCGCAGGATTAACCATAGCGGCGGCGCAAACCTTTAATTACTTTACCCCCGCAGGTGGAGTGCGTTTCCTATCGATTGTGCGCACCGCAAGTCGTTATGGTGAGCGTCTGGCCACCCATGAGGCAACCTTTAGTCTACTAACCGACCTGCGCTGCTGGGTTTGGAACAAACTGCTTCCCCTGAGCGCTAAAAATTTGCAAGGCGTGCGTCAAGGCGACTTGCTAAATCGTTTAGTGGCCGATATCGATACCTTAGATCACCTGTATCTGCGCTTGATGACGCCATTAGCCGCGTCATTATTGATGATGGTGGCGTTGTACTTTTTCGTCGGCCATTTTGACCCAGAATTAGCTCGCACCTTATGTAGTGTGCTGCTAGCCATCTGGTTATTGCTGCCAACAAGCTTTTACTTTCTTGGCCGCAAACCGGGAATTGCTCAGTTAGAGACCAAGCGAGCACTGCGAGTGCAGTTGTTGGAATACCTTCAAGGTCAGGCTGAGCTGACGCTGTTTGGCGCACAAAAGACGTATAGAGACAGGCTTTATCAGGCACAAAGTGTGATGATTAATAGTCAGAATGCGATGAACCGGGTGACGGCATTAAGCCAAGCTTGTTTGATTTTGTGTCATGGCTTTGCGGTGCTGCTGATGCTGTATTTAGCTGCCACAGGCGTTGGTACGGCTGTACCACCAGGACCAAGACTTGCCATGGTTGTGTTCTTAACCATGGCGACTATAGAGATGATGATGCCGCTAGCTGGCGCCTTCCAGCACTTATCGGCTTGTAGTTCGGCGGCGACCAGGCTCAATGAGGTGGTCGAGCAAGTGCCAAGTGTGACATTTGCGAAGGCGCAGAGCGCAGAAGTTACAGCAGGCAGTATTAGTCTTAAAGATATCGATTTTGGTTATCTAGACAATCAAAGCGTGCTGTCGGGATTAAATCTAGATATAGCTGCAGGACAAAAAGTAGCCCTACTTGGGCAAACGGGCTGTGGTAAATCGAGCCTGTTATCACTGCTGACCCGTGAGTGGTTACCGACAAACGGCCAGCTCACTATCGATGGTCATGATGTGGCTGAATATACCGAACAGCAACTGCGTCAATCTATGTCTGTGGTGAGTCAGCGGATCTATCTTTTCAGCGGTAGCCTGCGAGATAACTTAGCCTTAGCCATTGAGGGAGCGACTCGTAAGGATGATGACAAGCTGATCGCCGTGCTGCAAAAGGTTGGCTTAGAGAGTTTATTGCAGGGTGAAAAGCCTCTGGATACTTGGTTAGGTGAGGGTGGACGTCAGTTATCCGGTGGTGAGCAGCGCCGTATCGGTGTCGCACGAGCCTTGTTACGTGATGCGCCAATCTTATTGCTTGATGAGCCAACCGAAGGCCTGGATAAGCGTACCGAACGTGAAATTTTACGTCTGTTATTCGAGTTAGCCGAGGGCAAGACCATGTTGATGATCAGCCACCGCTTAACCGCCATGAATCAGATGGACACTATCCACTTAATGGAACAGGGTAGTATTCGTGTCAGTGGAAATCATAGCCAGTTGCTTAGCTCTGATGACTATTATGCTAGCTTGTTCCAGCGTTTAGCCTAGTGTCATCGATAAAGACCGACCACTATTGAAATCGAGTGTAAAGAAAAAGCCCTGAATTATCAGGGCTTTTTTATGGGTGATTTGGTTTGTACTGCTGGTATTAGATTTTAAAGCGAGAAACTCGCTCACTCAAACCACTTGAGGTCTGCAGCATCTCTTGGGCATTGTCACTTACCTCTTGGGTTTGCGACGACAGTAGGTGAGAGGTATCGCTGATCGCCTGTGTATTGCGGCTGATATCCTCTGAAACTGCACGCTGCTCCTCGGCCGCACTGGCGATCTGGGTCGCCATATCAGAGATCTCGGTAATAGAGTTGGTAATGCTCTCAAGGCTCAGTTTGGCTTGGTTAGCAAATTCGACACTGCTATGGGCGATCTCTGTGCTCGATGTCATCGAGGATACCGCTTGCTGGCTGTTTTGCTGCAAGGTGGTGATCATGGAGCGGATCTCTTCAGTTGAATCTTGGGTGCGGTGACTCAGTACGCGAACTTCATCGGCTACTACGGCAAAGCCACGGCCTTGCTCTCCTGCTCGCGCCGCCTCGATCGCCGCGTTAAGCGCCAGTAGATTGGTCTGCTCGGCAATTGCCTGGATTGTTGATAAGATCTTATTGATCTCTATGGCGTTCTGTTCGAGTGCTGAAACCACTTTAGATGCATCAATAAGTTGTTCAGACAAGAGCTCGATAGAGTCAGAGCTCTTAACGATAACCTCATTACCTTCGAGGCAGGCTTGGGTCGATATCTGCGCCGCATTGGCGGTCATCTCGGCATGGTTAGCGACTTCGCTAGCGGTAGCCGACATCTCATGGATCGCGGTGGCTATCTGATCTACATCTTGGTGCTGGCCATTGACGCCATCACTGGCTTTGGCCGCGATATCTGAAGAGTCATGGATCTGTTTTATCAGCTGCTCGGTATCATTTGAGATCGCTTGAACCATCTGCTGCAAACTGGCTAAGAAGCAGTTCATATGACGTTCAAGTTGACCAATCTCGTCCTGTTTCTCTGCTGCAAAACGTTGGGTTAAGTCACCGTTACCTTGAGACAGCTTTTCGATGGCGAGGCTGAGTTGTTGCAGTGGTTTAAACAGGTAGCTCACCGAAACCGAGGCAATCAGTAAAATAATTAAGGCTAATATTGCGACCGCAAACAGTGATTGTAGAATTTGTTCTTGTATCGCTTCATAGGCGAGACTCTTGTCTTCAACTAAGCCTAGGGTCCACTTAGTCCCCTTAAGCGGGGTTAAGCTGACTAGTTTGTCTTGGCCATCTTGCCACTCGATAGTTGCTATTGCATTACTCTCACGCAGCGATTGTATGTTTGAAGACGTTAGCTCATTTGCGAGTCGGCGAGCATCTTGCTGAGCGTAACTTCTATCTCTAAAGGCGAGAATTTTATTGTTTTCATCCAACAGGAAAGCAAAACCTGCGTTAGCAATATTGAGGTTATCGATCTGTTGAGTGATATAGCCGATGCTTAAGTCTGCCGCTAATACACCTGAAGCTTGGCCATTAAAGCGCTTGGCTAAGGTCACAACGGTGTCGCCGGAGATATCCACATAGGGTTTGGTGGTGATGATCTCATGGCTGTTGTAGGCATCTTGGTACCAAGGGCGAGTTCGGCCGTCAAAACCAGCAGGGATCTCAACAGTTTTATCGCCTGAGATCACCAGACCGCTTTCTAGCCCCATATACAGGTTAATAAAGCCGCCAGCTTGAATACTGAGTTCGAGCTCTTTAGCATTATCTAAACCATTTTGAAGTGGAGCCTCATTGGCTGTGATAATACGCTTCTTGTCTGCGAGCCAACTAAAGATATTGTTGCTGACCGCTTCGGCTTGAAGTGTAAAGCGGTTGGCGATGGCACTTTCTGTCTGTTGGTTTAACTGCTTGGTAGCGATAAGAGCGAGGGTGGCTGTTATAGTCACTATGACGACTAAAACGGCAAGTTGGATCTTGTGCTTAATTGTTAGGTTCATTTGTTATTATCATTTGTAAAATTGGGTCGAACAGGCGTAGGTCGCTAAAGCCCTATATTTTGCAGGGCTTTAGCGACAGTGATAGGTTAAATTTTGAAGCGTGATACGCGAGCACTTAATTCACTTGAGGTTTGCAGCATCATCTGCGCGTTGTCATTGACCTCTTGAGTTTGATTCGATAGTTCATTTGAAGTATCGCTAATCGCCTGTGTATTGCGGCTAATATCCTCTGTAACCGCGCGTTGTTCCTCTGCGGCACTGGCAATTTGGGTTGCCATGTCGGAGATCTCTGTAATCGAGTCGGTGATACGCGCTAAACTATCTTTTGCTTGATTAGCAAAGCTCACACTCGATTTAGCAATGTCGGTACTCGATGCCATCGAAGATACCGCATGCTGGCTGTTTTGCTGCAGAGTGGCGATCATGGAGCGGATCTCTTCAGTAGAGTCTTGGGTGCGATGACTCAGTACTCTTACTTCATCTGCGACCACGGCAAAGCCGCGACCCTGCTCACCGGCGCGCGCCGCTTCAATTGCAGCGTTAAGCGCCAGCAGGTTAGTTTGTTCGGCAATAGCTTGAATTGTTGACAGGATCTGGTTGATCTCAGTGGCGTTCTCTTCGAGCGCGGAAACGACCTTAGAGGCATCACCTAGTTGCTCTGACAGTTGCTCAATAGAATCACTGCTCTTAATGATAACTTCATTACCTTCCATACAGGCTTGGGTCGATACTTGCGCCGCATTAGCGGTCATCTCTGCATGGTTAGCCACTTCGCTTGCCGTCGCTGACATCTCGTGAATTGCGGTGGCTATTTGATCCACATCTTGATGTTGGCCATTTACGCCTGCGCTGGCCTTAGATGCGATATCTGAAGATTCATGGATCTGTCTTATTAGCTGCTCGGTATCGCTAGAGATCGCTTTAACCATCATCTGTAGGCTCTCAAGAAAGCGGTTCATATGGGCTTCGAGCAGGCCTATTTCATCTTGTTTGCTGGCGGCAAAACGTTGAGTCAGGTCGCCATCGCCTTTAGATAAAGTTTCAATCGCACTGGTTAATTGCTGTAGCGGCTTAAACATCTGGTTTACGATGAAAGATGCAATAACTAAGATGATGAATGCCAGCACTGCAATCACCAAAAGTTGATTGATCACTTGCTGCTCAATCATTTGATAAGCAAGGTTTTTGTCCTCAACTAAACCCAGTGTCCAGTTAGTGCCCTTTAGAGGGGTCAAACGGATAAGCTTCTCTTTACCATCTTGCCACTCGATAGTGTTGATTTCGCCGTTGTTGCGAATATTTTCAATGCTTGATGGCGTCAATGTTTGTGCGAGACGGCTGGCATCTTTTTGAGCATAACTACTATCTCTAAAGGCGAGAACCTTATTGTTTTCATCCAATAGGAAGGCGAAGCCTGCGTTCTCGCTCTGCAGGTTATTAATCTGCTCGGTTATGTAACCAATACTCAAGTCGGCAGCAATAACACCGTTCATCGCGCCACTAAAACGCTGAGCTAGTGTCACCACAGCTGCGCCAGTAATGTCGATATAGGGAGGGGTGATGATCATCTCCGAGCTGCTATAAGCCTGAGTGTACCAAGGACGAGAGCGAGGTTCATAATCGTCTGGCCAAGGCTGGCTCTTATCACCAGAGATGATATCGCCAGTATCAAATCCAGCATATACGTCGATGAAACCGCCGCTATTGATCGATAGCCATAACTCTCTATCACTGTCTAAGCCCTGTTTTATTCGGGATTCGTTAGCCTTAACGATGCGCTTCTTATCTTCTAGCCAGCTGAAGATATTATTACTTACTGCTTCAGCTTGCAGCTGGAAACGAGCTGAAATTGCCATCTCGGTATC
This sequence comes from Shewanella schlegeliana, assembly GCF_016765635.1. Lineage (GTDB taxonomy): Bacteria > Pseudomonadota > Gammaproteobacteria > Enterobacterales > Shewanellaceae > Shewanella > Shewanella schlegeliana. The sequence goes on along the minus strand of NZ_JAESVD010000003.1, from coordinate 179,560 downwards.
TTGGCTGAGTTGGCGGGTTGAAAGCGTTGCCAAGGTGCTACTGATGGCAAGGATAGTCACTAAAACGGCAAGTTGAATTTTGTGCTTTATCGTAAGAGTCATTTTATTTATCACTGATAAAATTTAGGCTGAATAACCAGTTAGGCTCGTAAATTTATGGAAGCTTAGAGAAATACCATGTTTAAAAAACGACTGAATTATAGAGCAAATGTTTTTAGCATGTATATCAGTATCATGATAAATGGGAGAGTTGTCTCAAATAATATACAATGAAGAAAAGGTTACTGTGTGTACAGCTGTCTAGCGTGTTAAAGAGGTGGATAATTTACATGAAAACAATCCTGCACGGCAGTAGGTTTTGGGTGATAGTAATAACAGCTCTACCATTGGCAAAATAAAAGCCGATTGCAATGCAATCGGCTTTTTAAATTTTTCTCCTTAGGAGAGGTTACTACTCGTCACTATCACCTAGCGACAGCAGGGTTGCATTACCACCAATCGCGGTAATGTTATTGGTGCGGGTCTTTTCGGTGACAAAGCGAGTCAGGTAGTGTGGACCGCCAGCTTTTGGACCTGTGCCAGATAGGCCCTGTCCACCGAAGGGTTGTACACCTACAACCGCGCCAATTTGGTTACGGTTAATATAGACGTTACCCACATTCACTCTGCTTGCAAGGCTGAGGGCGTGTCCTTCGTTTCTGCTGTGGATACCTAAGGTCAAACCAAAGCCTGTCGAGTTGATCTCATCAATGACTTTATCAAGCTCAGACGCCTTGTAACGGATCACATGCAATATCGGACCGAAGTGCTCTTTATCTAGCACCTTGATAGAGTCTATCTCTACCGCAGTCGGTGCCACAAAGTGACCATTCTCAGTGCCCGCAGGTAACTCTAGTTGATTTAACAAGGTACCGACCTGCTTGATATGGTCGATATGGGCGTTAAGGTTTGCTTTAGCGGTGGCATCAATAACAGGGCCAACATCGGTTTTTACTAAGCCCGGGTGACCTATGCTTAGCTCTTCCATTGCTCCCTTCATCACATCGAGTACCCGGTCGGCAATATCTTCTTGTAGGAAGAGGACGCGAAGTGCGGAGCATCGTTGACCTGCGCTGGTGAATGACGAATCAATGATATCGTGGACCACTTGCTCAGGTTGAGAAGTTGAGTCGACCACCATGGCATTTTGGCCACCCGTCTCGGCAATAAGTGGGATGATCGCCCCTTCACGCATCGCCAAAGTACGGTTAATCAGTTTTGCGGTTCCCGTAGAGCCAGTAAAGCAAACGCCACCGATGCGCTCATCGGCAGTAATCGCGGCACCAACGGTAGCGCCCGTACCAGGAAGAAGTTGCAGCACTTCCTTAGGGATTCCCGCTTCGTGAGCGAGCTGAGTCGCACGGTAACCAACGAGCGATGTTTGCTCGGCAGGTTTTGCCACAACAGTGTTACCTGCTGCGAGCGCCGCAGCCACTTGTCCTATGAAGATAGCTAATGGGAAGTTCCATGGGCTGATGCAGACAAATATGCCGCGACCTTGCAAGAATAGCTCATTGAGCTCTCCCGTTGGGCCAGGAAGCAGCTCAGGCTTGGCCATCATCTTCTTAGCTTGCACCGCGTAGTAGCGGCAGAAATCTACGGCCTCTCGGACTTCATCGATACCATCTTGAATACTTTTACCCGCTTCACGGGTACAGAGCGCAATGAGTTCTTCCCGGTTTTCTTCAAGCAAGTCAGCCAGTTTTTGTAGTGCATTGGCACGCACCTCTACCGGCGTTAAACACCAAGCAGGGAAGGCGGCCTTAGCGCTTGCAAGGGCTTGCTCAACCGCTTGGTTGTTAGCAAAAGCGATTTTACCTACCACTTGGGTGGTGTCGAATGGACTCACAACCTCTTTGGTTTCGCCAGCGAGGGTCTCACCGTTAATGAGTGGGCCGGCATTCCAAGTGGTGTCTTTAAACTTGTCTAGTGCAGCGAAGAACGGCTCTGATTCAGAGATGATGTTCATATTGAGTCCCTTGGAGTTTTTACGTGACGAGCCAAAGATATCGGCTGGCTGAACGATCTTGTTATTTGAAAGCGTCTTGTATTTTTTCAAGGTCGTCAGAGGGTGAACCACAAGGGATTCGATTGCTACTTTAGGGTCGACAAGCTTATGAACAAATGAGGTGTTAGCCCCATTTTCCAACAGTCGGCGTACTAGGTAGGGCAGGAGCTCTTTATGTTCACCGATAGGCGCGTAGATGCGGATCTGGGTCGTAGGACTTTCGGCGAGCAGTGTATCGTACAGCTCTTGGCCCATGCCATGCAGACGTTGGAACTCGTAGAGACGATCGCCTGCCATATCCATGATGGCCGCAACCGATTGGGCATTATGGGTGGCGAATTGTGGATAGATGGCACCACGAGTCGCATCTGACAGTATGTAGCGCGCAGAAGCGAGATAAGAGACATCAGTACCCGCTTTACGGGTAAAGAGTGAATAGCCAGCTTCACCATTTTGCTGAGCCCATTTTAGCTCACTATCCCAATAAGCACCTTTAACGAGACGAACTGGGATCTCATCACCTTGTTCTTTTGCAAGGCGGGTGAGCCAGCAAAGAACTGGGAGGCCGCGTTTTGCATAGGTTTGAACAACGATACCCAGGAGTCCCCAGCCCTTAGCAGCATCTGAGTTGTATAGCTTTTTAAACAGCTTTAGGTGGAGTTCGAGTCTGTCCATCTCCTCGGCATCGATGGAGATCCCGACATTGAGGCTACGTCCCTGCACAATAAGTTTGATCAGCGTGTCATATAATTCGCTGAGGACTCTGTCTTCATTGGCCACTTCGTATCTTGGGTGAAGTGCTGACAGCTTGATAGAGATAGTTGGGCGAGGAGCCTGAGTTTCATCGTAATCTTGTGCGCCAAGTGCCGCGATAGCGGAAGAGTATTCAGAGAAATACTTGTCGGCGTCAGCTTTAGTGAGAGCAGCTTCGCCAAGCATGTCATAACTGTGGCTATAGCCAAGTTTGCGATTGGCCTCACTGTTTTTAAGGCCATCCTTTATGCTGGTGCCAAGAACAAACTGTTTACCCATAATCTTCATTGCTGCAAGCATAGCTTGGCGAATAACGGGCTCGCCCACTTTGTTGACTAAGCGATTAAGCAGGCTGCTTGGCTTACCGTCAACAGCTTGGTCTAGTTTGACGATTTTCCCCGTAAGCATTAAGCCCCAGGTTGATGCGTTGACTAATAGAGAATCACTCTTACTTAAATGTTCATCCCATTTGGCGCCTGATAGCTTATCTTCGATTAACGCATCAGCTGTCGCCGCATCAGGAATACGCAATAACGCCTCGGCAAGACACATCAAAATAATGCCTTCCTGTGTCTCTAGGCTGTATTGCTGCAGGAATGCATCAATACCCACCATTAGGCCTTTCTTGTCATATTGGCGAACTTTCGCTACCAAATCATGAGCTCGTTTAGTGACGCGCTGGATCTCGTCATCACTAGAGGGCACAAGTTTGATCAGTTCCGACAGATATTCATCTTCATCGACAATGTAGTTATTGGTGATGGCTTTAAACAGCTCATCGAGGGTAGCTGAGTCATAGTGACCTGCTAGAACTTCACTCGCTTTGAACATAGTAATCGCTTCCATCTTGGCCACTGGGGCTGATTGCTTGGATAAGGTGTCGCGACAAAACCTCTGTTGTTATTCTTTTGTATACAATCTAAGGCCTCCGCGCGGCCGATTATAACCATAAAATGTGACGCGTGACAATATTGCCATATTTATTGTGATCTGTGTTTGATTTTGTTTTTTTAGAATGAGCGCTAGCCCTTGTATTATAGGCGATTGGGGAAGATTAAAAATAACACAGCGTTTTAATCGGAATGGCTTTATATGCGGTTTCACTGAATTATTACCGACGGTTTTTATGGGGATTATGACTTTATAGCAATCAGTAAAATAATTACCTGATAAACCAATGTGATATTAAGGGGGGGAAGATTGCATTTAGTGATTTTGCTACGAGAGTACAAACTTTTTGTACTGCGGTTCGTGGCAATCTTAAGTAACAAAAGCCTCAACGGGGGGGGGGCAGGGAGTGATACTGATTGGTATTAAGAGAACCAAAGGATGAAAATAGCGATATAAACTGAGTTAGTCTCTAAAGTTAGTACGCGAGAGCTTCTATACAAGCTTGTGTAGGACTTAATTGGTTTAGTAGGCCTTGCAGCCGAATTACATCCGCTTGTTAACTGAGGCGTTTATGAGCGATTCTGAGGCTTACGTTGTGGTGCTGTGGTCAGGCTGTTTTAAGAGACAGGTACACTAAGATGATACCGAGTCGTAAACCTGAACCAATAAAAAAGCCTGTGTATGACTAACACAGGCTTTCTTGTTTCTGCTGGATTTTTTAACAGCGGTTCTTACCAGCGGTTCTTAGGCTTACGCTGTGGTTTAGGCAGGTAAACTAAGATGATACCGAGTAGCAAACCACCGGCAGCGATAAAACCACCTTGCTTCCACATCTCGAAACGTTCGTTCTTCTGCATGCTGGCAAGTTTTGCCTTAGCGCTATCGCGTTCGTTACTCGCACTGTCTAAGGCTTTTTGAGCCGCAGCAAGTTGAGATTTAACTTGGCTAAGCTCTTGAGCGTTGCTGTCGCTGCTATTAAGGGCTGCTTCTAGTTTGGTCTTGGTCTGCTCAAGTTCAGCTTGAATCGCTGGCAGCTTTACACGAAGGCTTGGCTTCGCACTTAGCATCTTACTCTGGATCCAGCCTTCACGACCCTTATGGTCGATTATCTTGCTGTAGTCGCCTTGAGTTTCATTAAGTGAAGTCACCTCTTGACCAGCTTCGATACTGCCCAAGATCCGGAATTGCGTCCCAGCTCCACCATGAAGGTAGATGTAAACATCATCTGAGATGTAGCGCGTTTGGTTTGCGGCAAGCAAAGAGGGGGAAAGTAGCATCATTCCCGCAATAATTAGAAGTCTTAACACTAATCTATTCTCATCTACGAAATTTAGCCCACATGCTAGGGATTTAGAGGGGTTAATGCAAGTGGCAAAAGAGGGATAAAACGCAAAAGGGAAGTTTGATACAAAAATTATCAAACTTCCCTTAATATTACGTGATTCTTGTAAAGCAGATGTTGCTCAACCTTAGTTGAAAATGCCTTTAATCATGAAGAAGAACATGATCGATAGACCCGCACCCGCAGGAAGAGTTACAACCCAAGAAACCACGATGTTACGTACAACACCGATGTTAATTGCTGCAATACCACGAGCCATACCCACACCTAGTACCGCGCCCACTAGTGTTTGCGTAGTAGAGATTGGTAGACCTGTACCCGATGCGATAACAACGGTTGATGCGGCAGCAAGCTCAGCTGCGAAACCACGACTTGGTGTAAGGTGAGTAATGTTCTTACCGATGGTTTCCATTACGCGTTGACCAAAGATAGCAAGACCTAAAACGATACCCACAGCACCTAGAGGTAGAATCCACCAAACTAATGGCGCAGTATTGTTGATCTGACCGCCGCTTTCAACAACTGATACAACAGCTGCTAGTGGGCCAATCGCGTTAGCAACGTCGTTTGAACCGTGAGCGAATGCCATACAACATGCAGTCACGACCATTAAAATTGCGAATACTTTCTCAACGTTACCGAACTGTGTTTGACGGTCAGCTTTGCTGTCCATCTTAAGGCGTTTGATGGCGATCATACCGCCAATACCAACAAGGATAGCTAGAACAACAGCTAGGGCATACGCTTCAACGTTAGTGAAGTGTAGGCCAACGTGCTTAAGTCCTTTCTTGATGGTGACTAGCGACATAACGAAGCCAGCTAGAGCCATATAGAAAGGAACGTAACGCTTAGCGTTCTCTAAAGGGTTGTCGGTATTGAAAATGAGCTTTTGTACGCTCTGGAATATCATAAAGGCGATAAAGCCTGATATTGCAGGAGTGACGATCCAAGAGCCAACGATACCACCTACTTTGCCCCAAGCTACCGCATCACTACCCACACCCACTGCGGCGAAACCAACGATGGCGCCAACAATTGAGTGAGTGGTCGATACAGGCCAGCCTAATGCAGACGCAACGATTAACCAGATACCAGCAGCAAGCAAGGCTGAAATCATACCGTAAACGAGTAGTTCAGGTGAGTTGACGAAGTAAGCCGAGTCGATAATGCCCTTACGGATCGTGCTGGTTACTTCACCACCAGCTAGATACGCACCAGCAAACTCGAAGATCATAGCGATAATGATCGCTTGTTTAATTGTAATAGCATTAGAACCTACAGAGGTTCCCATTGCATTGGCTACGTCGTTCGCGCCAATACCCCATGCCATTAAAAATCCAAATACAGCCGCAATGCCAATAAGCCACGGGCCGTTGGTGACTAGTACATCAACCATGTTATTACCTTGATAACCTTTCCGATTAGACGCGAGCTAACATTAGCTCTAGGCGGGAACCGACTCGTTCGGCAAGATCTGCCAAGTCACCAACCCACTCAATTATCTTGTAGAGGAACATTACATCTACAGGGTTTAATTCAGATTCGATAGCGTAAAGCTGTCTACGGATCTTAATCTGCAAATCATCGGTATCCTCTTCGATAGAGTCGAGTTCACCAATCATTTTTGCCACAAGATCCACTTCACGGCCTCTGAAACCTGTTTCTAGAAGGTCGTCGAGTTCGTTAATCGCTTCTTTTGACAGCGAAACTGCATCGATGCAGCGCTGTAAGTAAGCAATAAATGGTTCTTGAATTGCAGGTGGAATTACTAGCTGACGGCCGATGATACGACCTGAAATGTCTTTTGCTTTGTTAGCAATTTTATCTTGCTGGGTTAATAGCTCCAGTAAGTCGGTGCGTTCTACAGGCATAAACAGACCGCCAGGCAGAGTGAGACGAATTTCACGTTTTAGTGAGTCCGCTTCTTGCTCTGCAGAGCTAATTTGCTTGCGCAATAGAACTGCTTTGTCCCAGTCACCTGAGACAGTCGCTTCGAAAAATGGGACAAGTAATGACGCACAGTCGTATACTTTGTCGATATGCTCTTGAAGAGGCTTAATTGGCGATTTTGCAAACACGCCTAAAATAGAGTTTACTGGCATTGCCGTGTACCTATTTTGGTTATTCCACTATTGGAAAAAGCGGGCGCATGTTAACCCAAGCGGCCGCGTAAGAAAACTGTGTTTTTATATTTAAATAGACAGTTTTTTATTCTAGCTAGTTATATCCTAACTGCAAAGTGGATCCTACGGCGATATTATTACAGAAATATTACACTATGTATCTTTAGTGACAGTTTGATTAATTTTTGATGACAAGGTGAATGGTTGATCGATGGAAGCTGAAATAGAGCTGAAACTTTTTTTTAATGAGAATCAGAAGAAAAGTCTTATAAACCTGCTAGATAGCCTACCAAACTGCGATAGCAAGGGCGTTGAAAAACTAACAAATAGTTACTTTGATACTCCAGGGCTCACGCTACGAAAATGGGATATGGGGCTGCGGATCCGAGGCGTTAATGACCATTTAGAGCAGACAATTAAGACTGCTGGTCAAGTTGTAGGCGGTATCCATTCCCGGCCTGAATTTAATGTTGATATAGATCAAGATTTTCCGAAATTAAATTTATTCCCGAATGAAATTTGGCCAGCAGAGTCGAATATCGATCAAGTACAGTCAGAACTCTACTGCCTGTTTAATACAGATTTTGAGCGTCAGAGTTGGCATATTTTTGTCGATGACAGCTTAGTTGAGGTCGCTTTAGATGTCGGCGAAATTCGAGTCGATGACAGTTTTGACCCTATCTGCGAGTTAGAATTTGAGCTGCTTGCAGGTGATACTGGTGCACTATTGACCTTAGCCAGCTTAGTCAGTCGAGAAATTCCGGTACGTTTAGGTAAGGCCAGTAAAGCTCAGCGCGGCTATCAATTGGCCGGTCAATCCAGTCTTGAAACCATTGAAGCACTGAGGTTTATTGAGATTGACCCACAGCAAAGCCTTAAGCAAGTTGCGGTAAACCTGTTAGCCGTTGGCCTAGATCGTTGGCAGACCATTGAGGCGCTGATTCTAGCGCCAAACCAGTCTGTGATGGCCTTGCCGATGTTGAGCTACCGTTTACGTGCCTGTATCCGTTTGCTTAAAAGCACACTTAAGCAATTTGGATTGCTTGAAGATTCATTCCAAAGCGATTTTGACTGTATCGAGCAGCGACTGAACTTTATTGAAGAGGGGCTCAGTCTTAATAGCATCATTGAAAATAATGCCGCCTTAGTCGCTAAGTTACCTATGCATCAGGCATTGGTGGATGTGGCGATGGCGAAGATTGAGCAGCTGAACATAATAGGGCAAGTGGAGCAGTTAATTAGCGATATTTGTTATGGACGATTACAGGTGCACTTAGTCAGTCTGCTGATGCAGTTAAATGATGGTGAAGTGCTTATAGATAAAGGGCTGGATCTGAGAAGCTTTGCCGATAAGATGCAGGAAAACTCTTGGCAGAAAATTTTAGATGTGATGCCACTCGATAATCAACTCAGTAGCGCTGACTATCTTTCAGTAGCTAAAGCCTTAGACGACAGTATCTTTGTTGGTGTCGCCTATGGTGGCCTCTACAGTGAAAAATCGCGGGATCAGTTTAGAGCGCCTTGGCAGGACTTAGCTCTGGGGATCCGTACGCTAGCGGCTTACCGGCAACTAAAGTTAATTAGTGAGGCCGCTTATCTCGATATTAGCGACTGGTTAGAAAATAAAGAGCAGAGTTTAGTGCAGGCGATGGAGTTCTCGCGCCTAAGTGCAATGCGAAGCGAGCCATACTGGCGTTAATCGCTAGAGTTTAAACAGAAAAGCCCACATTTTTTTGCACTGGCAAAAAAATGTGGGCTTTTTATTAGTCGACTAGATAGGGTTAATCAGACTTGTTGTCTTGTATAGCTTGTTTAAGCTCGTCAATTTCGGCGAGCAGTTTTTGCTGATTATCTTCCATCCGTCGCAAACTGATATTGAGCTCGGAGCGGATCTCTTCGGTGTGACTATCGAGCTTTTCAGCTTCATCGGGTGAGACAAAAACCGATGCCATATAACCTGAAATCACACCAAAGAAACTCACACCACAAACAATGACGACGCCACCTATGATATGCCCTGCGGTGGTGACAGGATAATAATCACCATAACCTACGGTGGAGATGGTTACCAAGGCCCACCAAATTGCACTCTCGGCAGTGTCGATATTAGCGCCTTCGACACCACTTTCCACAATCAATACTAAAACAGACGAGAAGGTTAAGATGGTGATAAGTGCGACTAACAGGCTGGCTATTGTCGCTTGTTTGCGCTGTTTGAGCATAGGGACAATCAATGAGCGGGTCATACGAATGAGGCGGATCACTCGCAAGATCTGAAACAGACGCGCCATACGCAGGGCTTCGATGGCGGGGATACTCGCAACGAAGTCGATCCAATGGCTTTTTAGATAATCGGTTTTTCCGCTTGCTTTAAAGAGTTCGTAAAAGAAGTTAGACATGAAGATAAGACAGATACTGAAATCTATCATAAACAATAGGCGCTTTGTTTCGCCATCGACGCGACCGAATGTCAGCACCAGAACCACAATCACCGACAGTAGCGATAGCAGCATCATAGCGAGTTGACCGGGAGTGGGAGGCGTTTCTGGCTGAAGTATCCAGCGTTTTTTATTAGCCATAGTTTAGGTCCATCTTCATAGGTGCCAGCAAATAGCCATCTGGCACCGTGTTTTGTGCCTATTTATCAGCACTAAATTGTATTAAATCATCTAATACATATTTTTTAATTTCAAGTTGTTGCTCTGCGGATAGATTATATTTCTGAGCTAAAATTTCATAATCACTCGGGCTTAATGATACGGTGAGGCGGGGACGCTTAGGGCGTTTAGTCACGCTTAAGCCGAGAATTTCCCTGATCTGATCCGATGGACTCACCCCTGCATCGAGCGCAGCCTTACGAATAGCATATTGGAACTTTTCATCCAGATCGAAGGCAATTTGAGTCGCTTTGGCCGCTTTTTGGTTCTGTTGCCACTGCGGAGGAAGAGGATTTTTTTGTTTGGTCATGGGTGAGGTACCTAATTTTACCAATCCGTATTAACAAGGTGCGGGCGTATTAACAAGGTGAAAAATTGTTTCCATGCTACCACTCATTGGAGCTGAAACAAAAAATGGCTCTAGATCTGTATCTAGAACCATTCATTTAAGTGCCTGGCCAATACTCTCTGATATCGGATAAAGGTCGGTAGAGGGTGAGCATCACATCGGTTTCACCGCTTTCATAGACCTCGACATCGACAGCCTTGTCTTCGTTATCGTCAAGTAGCTGATAGGACTCAAACGGCTCTCCCGTTGCACCGTCGGCGTCTTGAGGAGGTCTAAGGCCACGGTAGTCTTGGCGGTGGAAATAGCCAAAACTGCCTGAAGTCACTTGATGATAATGAGGTGACAACCACTGCTCATAATCACTCAAGTCAGATGATAGCAGTTGCGTATCAAGCTCAGCCTTACCAGCATCTTCGAAGATCTCGCTAAACTGATCGAGATCGAAGAACTGCTCAACCTGACCTCGACTTAATTTAATCGAAAGGGCGAGATAGGTTTCGTCATCTTCATCAAGATTAAGAAAAATCGCATCGCCACTGTGACCTTTTAACACCCACTCTGTTTGCTGTTTACGCTGATACTCATAGGTATTCACCGCTTCAACTCGCAGTTGCTGACCACGAAGTTGTGGTGGCAGTGCAAAACTATCATCAAGGGAGATCATATCTCCCTTGTTGAGTTTTGATGGGTGGTCGAGTTGACGTTTAGGTTCCTCTTTTTTGCCAAATAGGCGGCTTAGAAATCCCACGCCAGTCTCCTTTAACCTTTACGTGCTTTAATGCGATCGAGAACAGCATTAGCGTTAGACTTCTGTTCGCCAATACCTGCTTCGGCTAGCTTGTCATGCAATGCTTTATCGCTGTTCTCTTCCGCTAGGGTTTCAGAGGCTTTTAAGCGATCATCGAATGATTGCTGACGTGCCTTGATACGCTCTAGTGAATCCTTAGCGTTAAGAAGCTTTGAGTTGCTGCCCGCAAACGAATCAGTAATCGTCGCAGTGGCTTTTTGCACGCTTTCAGTGGTCTTAACCATAGTTAGCTGGCGCTGATAATCGGCAACTTGACGCTCAGTCTTACGCACAAGCTCTTTTAGACGAGTCGCATGGGCGCTAAAGCTGTCATTAGCAGATTGTTGATCAGCAAGTTCTTGATCAAGCTGTGCAATTTTCTCTGCTACTTCAAGTGCTAGTGGCTCGTTACCTTTTTCAAGGGCTTGAGTCACATAACCTTCGTGCTCGGCAATAGAGCGCTTTAGGCGATCGACTTCGCGGCTCGCTTGCATCTCTTTAGCCATCACTTCAGTTAAGTCACGCTTAGCCTTAGTAAGGTGCTTCTCTGCATCACGAATTTCTTGTTCGAAGATACGAGTAGAGTTTGCATCTACGATGCCTTGGCCAACTTCAGTAGCACCGCCACGGAAGGCCGTAAGAATTTTGTTTAGAATGCCCATGATGTGGCTCCTTTAATTCAGGTAATCGACGAGTTCGTCGATTACTTCGAGACAATTATCAGAAAGAACAGATAGCTCCTGCTCAATCTCTTGCATGCTTGAGTGCACCGATAGTGCACCATAAACCACGTACTTATCGTCAATCTTGGCAAACGATGACAGTGGCATTGGAATGTTGAGCTCTAACATGGTCTCAAACATCTCTGCACGACGTTCTTGATTTACTTCATCCTCGCCCCATAAATAGCTGATGCAAAGGATCTGGTTGTCCGTGACCGATACGAATACCGGGATCTCTTCACGACCAACTACGTTAACTTGTAAGACTTCCACGTCACCATTAATTGGATAACAATCAAATTGAAAGCCAGTATGGCTGTTGTCGCCAAGTTCATTTAGGTGGTTGGCAATTGTGTGGATATTCATATTTGTCCTTATTGACATATTATGTCTGTGATTAAAGATAACACCGCGACATAATATGTCAAGCGCTATCTTTACGATTCAAAAATAAACTCTACTGATTTTCTAACCAAGCCTGCTGATGATATTGATACAGCTGGCTTGAACCTAAAACATTGGGCTTAATCTCTGGCTTGTGCTGATAAAAATTCCCCGGAAACTCAAAAGCTGCATGGATCAGTCCTGGGGTTAGCCAAGGATCATCCACGGGCAATTGCTGCACACTTTGTAGCCTAGCTCGGGCACTTTTTCCACCTAAGGTGGCAATACTCCAGCCCCATTCACCAAAACTAGGAACATTATGGTGGTATTGATCGACATTAAAGCCTGCAAGCTCCAAGGTCTTACCCACCGAAATAAAGGCGTTAGGGGCATGGTAAGGTGACGTCGACTGTATGGTTAAGGCAGCGTCATTACTCATTAGTTCCTTTAGCTTTAAATAGAATGCATCGGAATAGAGCTTATTAAGATCTGGATGGCTTGGGTCGGGCAGATCGACAATAATCGCATCGAACTTTTCTTCTTTCGCCAGCAACTTATCGACACCGTTAAAGGCATCGTCATACATTATTCTGACTCTGGGATCGTTTAGTGCATCTTGATTGAGCGCCAATAGTGCCTTACTCAAATTCTCAGGCATATCGCTCGATGGTTGCTTAAACAGCTCTACCAGCTCACTATCCAGATCCATCAGGGTTACTTGCTCGGGTTGCCATTGCAGCACTTGAGTCAGGCCTAAGCCGTCACCGCCGCCAATGATTAACACCTTGTCGTGACGAGCGCTGGCCGCCATGGTTGGGTGTACCAAGAAGGAGTGATAGATATGCTCATCACTACTAGAGAACTGCAGTCGACCATTGATATAGAGCGAGTGCACAGGCCCTAGGCCGTTGCCTCTTAAACGCTCGGTAAAGGTTAGCTGCTGAAAGCGGGTCGCTTTGGCATAAACGACCTTGTCTTTATAGAGCAGGTTATTGAAACTCTGCTCCCATGAAGGACCATGCAGAGCCAATAACACTAAGATCCCAGTCGCGATAAAGTGACCTATTAATAGCAGTTTTACATGACGTATTTGATGCCAGAAGCGCCAGATAAACAGAAAACCAGCGAGTAGGTTAAAGCTTGCCGTGAGCGCCGCTGCCAGCTGAATATCGATTGCCAGCATAAAGCCGACCCAGATGGCCGCACCAATACCGGCACCAACATAGTCAGCGCCATAGATGGTTCCTGCGTTGTGCATTAGGTGCGCTTCAGACAGTGCTTGGCGCACGCGGGCAATAAGCGGGATCTCCATACCTATCATCAGGCCGAGCAATACCCCCCACACATAAGGCAGATATTCGCTGAGTTTTTGCAAGGTACCTATAAAGCCGCCATCGGGCAGCTGATCGGCGGGTAGGCCAAGGGTATTGGCGATAACAAGGGGTAACTGCTGACCAAAGCCAATCACGGCGGCAGTGATTAAGATCGCCAACGAGCCACAAAGGGCGACGCAGAGCTCCAATACTGCAAAGCCAGTGAAGGCGCAGTGAATTTTACGGGCGGCAAAGGCGCCGAGGCCCATGGAGACGATCATCAGGCCGATCATGGTGTAGATGGCGGCTTCGAGCGCCCCGAGAATACGCCCTGCATAATGGGACAGCAGGTATTCATAGATCAGGCCGCAGCCTGCGAGCACGGCCATGATACCGAGCAGTAAGGCATCGTCGAACCAGCCGAGTTTGCCTGATTCTATGGTTTTATTATGGGTTGAAGTGGTAGTGCTGCTTGAGTTGGTTTGCATTGGGTGTCTGTAGCTTATTGATTATAGATAATTCTTAGTCGTGATAGTCGCTATTAAAAATCCTGTTAATCGACTTTCACTAAGCAAGGCGATCGAAAAGGGAGCGCACCGAGCGCTCCCTTTTACTTAACCTTAGGCCATCAAGGCCGCGAGGATAATCGCAATTGAGACGCTGATCGCCATCTCCACGGCTGCAAGACCGATATTGTGTTGCTTCTCAACCTCTTCACATAGATTGATCTTGGCCAACACCAGTTTTTTAACGAGTTTGATAAGCAGTGACAGAGAGAGCAGCATCACTATTGAGAAGATCAGCCAGCCGATCAAGTTCGCTACATAGGCGTGCGGGTCGAAGATAATAAAGTGACTCGCAGCGTTAAAGCTAAAGGCCATGGCAAGCATATAGCCACTATGGCGAATCGCCAGTGCCACATGCCCTTGAGCAAAGGCATCTTGCATCGATGCACCTTGGTTACGCTTAGCATAACGGTTCTCGCGCGCACGGGTGAGTAGCACAAGCATCAGCTGAGAAATGGCAAAGGCACTAAAGATAGCGATAAAGGTATAAACCGTAAGATCTTCTGCCCACAGGAGTACCGAGCGGATGATAATCGCTGTGGCAATCGCTGCGGTGGCATCGACGATGGCGACCGAGAGGTTGCCCTTAAGGATTAACGCGTTCTTATCGATATCATTGAGGGCTATTTTATCGTGTAGGAAACGGCCAAGTTTTATCAGCACAAGACCGAATAGGCCATAGGCTGTCATGCCTATCGCCTCGACTAAGTAGGACTCGGCGGCTTCACCGGTAATTGCACCGGTTAGCACGATACCCAGCGCCATCACGGCTCCGGCGGTACTAATACCGAAGGCAAAGTTGTCGTTTTCGGCTAGCTCATGGCGACTATTAACCTTTACCGTCCATCCCTGTAGGTAGCGCATCAAAGCCAGCAACAGCACGGCGATGGTGATATCGATAATTAGGATGATCATCAGCTCTGGGGTGAGGCCGTGGTTTTGTAAAAATGTCATAAGGGTTCCTTAATTATTTGCCTCGGCGAACACCGCGAGTGGTACGACTGCTGGAATTACGGAAGCTGCTGTCCTTAGAGTAGTTAGAGCGGAACTTGCTCTTACTGCTCGCGGTGCGTCCTGTTGAACTGGCTTTTGGCGTGCTGCTACTTTGTCTCGAAAGACTAGTTGAGCCGGTACGCGACTTAGCATAGGGGCTATCAAACTTACGACCTTGAGAATTAAACTGTTTCTTAGTGCGCTCATAGGTTTGAGTCTGTGCTCTAGCCTGTTTTGGCGAGGTATAGCGGTAGCGGCCAACATCGTTGTAGTAACTGTAGTTACGGCGGCTAGACCAGCGATCGTAACCGATTGGGCCGCGGGTCAGGTTAGAGAACATGGAATACATGCCGTACCAAGCCCAGAATGACATACCGTTTGAGCCAGTCTGCCAGCTACCGTAAGCTGGGTTGCCCACTAATTGACTGCCGGCACCAAAGTCTTCTGCGCCATTGGCAAGCGCAGCAGCTTCACGGCTAATAGAGTTAACCCGTGCGAGTGCGCCACCAGACATATCGGCGACCACGTTAAGGGGATCGGACAGCATATCGTTATACAGACTCGGGTCCGCCGCTTGGTAAAGGTTTTCTACCTCGGCTAACTGCTGGTCGATATCGACAAAGTTCGCAGGATTCTGTGATTCGGTTAAGCGCCGCGTGAGCGAGGTAAACATCGGCCCACGATTAGTTGCATCGGTGGCAAGCTCGTTTAGTAAGGGGCTTAAATCGGGCTTTTGCTTCTCCAATACTTGCACGTATTGCTTTAGCAAATTCGCATTGCGGATCTGACCGTCACTTAGCATAGTGCTAAGGGTATCCAAGCGCTGCTGTGTTAGCTGCTGATACTTAGCCACTTGAGCAGGTCTGTCATCGCCGCATCCTGCGAGGGCGAAAACCATTAAGACGGTGAGAACGCGGGTTAGCATTCCTGCCATAGTTTCTCCAAATTGGGTTATTTTACTTAAAGTGGCCAAGTCCATATCACTTAATGCGAAGACAAGTAGGCCTATAAGACCGAAGATATCTTAGCTTATTAAGTCTGTTTCTACTTGCTGAAACATTGAATTCGCAAGAGAAATTATTTGGCGTTACTGCAATTGCCACTGCTTGAGTATAGTATTGCCTATTAGAGCACAAAAATACTACCGTTCCTGCTTTCATAGCGCAGTTAGAGAAAATAGCCTCAACTGGCCAACATTATTTGAAAAAGTTGCTCACAATTATTCACGCTCTATCTATATCATCAACGACATAATATGTCGATATACAAAATTGTTAGGGATTATTATGCACACGGCTTCACTGGGTAATAAGCTTGTCTCCACTCAAATGGCTGCGACTGCAGAACTGTATTGGCAAAGACTGAATGATAGCTCGGCGCAATTAGTGTCATCATTGACGCAAGCACAGCAACAAGAGCTAAAAACTGTCTTTGCGTTGAGTGACTTTATCGGCACGCAACTATGTCGTAACCCTGACTGGATCCCCGCATTATTCGAGCATGAGCTGCATAATATTGAGCGCCAAGGCTTTGATGGTGAGCTGAGTGAACTGTTAACGCCAGTTACCGATGAGGAGCAGGTAAAACGTATTTTACGTCAGTACCGTAATCGTCAGATGGTACGCATCGCTTGGCGTGATTTTTTTGATTATAGCGAGATCAAAGAGTCATTATTAGATCTATCCGCCTTGGCAGAAGCGTTAGTGATTGCCGCTCGCGACTGGTTGTATAAAGAGATGTGCACCTCACAGGGCACCCCAAGTGATAGGCAAGGCAAGCCACAGAAGCTATTGATCTTGGGCATGGGCAAATTAGGGGGGCGAGAGCTGAATTTCTCCTCCGATATCGATCTGATCTTTACCTTCCCCGAGCATGGCGAAACCATCGGCGGACGCCGCGCCATAGAGAACCAACAGTTCTTTATCCGTATGGGGCAGCGCCTAGTTAACCTATTGAATCAGGTCACGGTAGATGGCTTTGTGTATCGCGTCGATATGCGCCTGCGCCCCTACGGTGAAAGTGGACCATTAGTGGTGAGCTTCAGTGGCTTAGAAGATTATTACCAAGAGCAGGGACGTGACTGGGAACGCTATGCCATGGTCAAAGCGCGTGCGCTCGGGCCTTGGACATCGGATTCTGACGAGCTACATGATCTGCTCAGACCCTTTGTTTACCGCCGCTATTTGGATTTTTCGGCCATTGAGTCACTGCGAAAAATGAAGGGCTTGATCACCCAAGAGGTACGCCGCAGAAAGCTCACCGACAATATTAAGCTCGGTGCCGGTGGTATTCGTGAGGTCGAGTTCGTGGTGCAGAGTTTTCAGCTTATTCGTGGTGGTCGCGAGCCCGCATTGCGTCAGCAGAGTCTGTTTGGCGCGATCAATACCCTTTACCAGATGGGGCAGCTGGAATACTTGGCCGTTGATGAGCTTGAAAAAAGCTATATCTTGCTGCGCCGAGTCGAGAATTTACTGCAGGCGATTAACGATGAGCAGACGCAAACCCTGCCGAGCGATGAGCTTAACTGGCAACGATTATGTTATGCCCTCAATGCCGATACCGAGATGGATCTGCGCGAGCAAATCGAGACCGCGATGAGGCAGATCCACCGCCACTTTAACGATGCCGTCGGTGGTAATAATCTTGATGATCATAATGAGACCTGGACCCAGCAGCTATGGAATGCCTATGAAGATGATCACGCCTTAGCCATATTAGAGGAGCAGGGCATAGATGACGAGAAGCTCTGGCCTCTGCTTAATAGTTGGCATGAAACAGTGGTGCGCCGCACCATTGGTCCTAGAGGGCGCGAGACCTTAGATAAATTGATGCCTAAGCTCTTGTGTGAGTTTACCTCAGTGGCAACCCCCTCAAAAGCATTTGAGCAGGTGTCTAAGGTGTTAGATCAGATCTTAACTCGAACAACCTATCTTGAACTCTTGTGTGAAAACCCCGGTGCGAGGCAGCAGCTGGTCAGCCTTTGTCTTGCAAGCCCGTGGATTGCAGAGCAGCTAGCCAAGTTTCCTATGTTGCTCGATGAGCTTATCGACCCGGCGCAGCTCTATGACACCACATCCCTCGATGATTACGGCAGTGAACTGCGCCAATATCTGCTTAGAGTACCCGAGGATGATATGGAGCAGCAGATGGAAGCGCTGCGCCAGTTTAAGTTATCACAGCAGTTAAAGATTGCTGCCGCAGATGTGACTGGAGTATTGCCTGTGATGGAGGTGAGTGACCACTTGACCTTCCTCGCCGAAGCGATTATCGAGCAGGTGGTACATCAGGCATGGGCACAGGTGAGTGCCCGTCATGGCGTGCCTGAAAACCTTAAAGACAACGAGATGGGGTTTGCCGTCGTCGGTTATGGCAAGGCCGGGGGGATCGAGCTTGGCTACGGCTCAGACTTGGATCTGGTCTTTCTTCATAATGGCAGCCAAGCTGGGCAGACTAACGGCGACAGAGCGATCGATATCGGCCACTTCTATTTAAAGCTGGCTCAACGAGTGTTGCATCTCTTTTCGACCCGTACTAACTCAGGTGAGCTCTATGAGGTGGACATGCGTCTAAGACCCTCTGGCGCATCAGGGTTATTGGTTAGTGAAATCGAACATTTTGGCGAGTACCAGCGCAACGATGCCTGGACCTGGGAGCATCAAGCCTTGGTGAGGGCGCGCTTTATGTTTGGTGATGCTTCCCTTTCCAGTCGATTCAATGAACTAAGGGCGGAAGTGCTTGAGACGCGGCGGGATAACGAGACTCTGGCCAAAGATGTGCGAGAGATGCGGCTTAAGATGCGCGATCATCTATTAAGAGTCGACGAGGGAATGTTCGATCTTAAGCAGAGCTGCGGCGGTATTGCCGATATCGAGTTTCTCGCCCAGTACCTAGTGTTAGCTCACGCTTGCGATCACAAGTCACTGTCGTTTTGGTCTGATAATGTGAGGATCTTCGCCGAGCTTGCCGAGTTAGAGCTGCTACCTTTTGAGACCGCACAGCTATTAACTCAGGTCTATTGCCACCTGCGCGATGAAAGCCATAGGTTGGTACTGCAGCAGAAGAAGCCTGTGTTGCCGATAGATGACGTTAAGCCTTATAGCGAGCAAATTGAGGTTATCTACCAAGAGATCTTAGGCGGATAATTAGCGCCAGTTAATACCACAGCTTTTAGCGAATAAAGCCTCTCATCTCCAACATTAAATGTGGCGGATATGAGAGGTTTTTTTGTTAGTTATACTGCAAAAGCGCAAGCATAATGCGTTGCACAATAAGAGTATCGCTGAGTAATACATAGTAAAGAGCGGTACGTGTTTGCTAAATTATTGAGCTTAATAGGTAAAGCCAATTTGGTTTGTTATATGCAACAGTGAGCTTGTTCTCTTTTTAAGGAGCTCACCATGAACGTTCTCAAACATGTAAGCCGTTACAGCACCTTTAACGATAGCCTTACGGCGATGAAGATCTTTAAGGGGACCCCTTTTTCTCAGTGGTTTTTAACGAGGGGAAGCAGTAATAGAAAGCCTAAGTATAGAAGAACCCATGAGTTCCCATTTTATTGGCTGTTATTACTGTGTGTGCTGCTATTGATTAATAGTGTCATTGCGGCAGCAAAAGAGAGCGCTCCAACCAAGCTAAATGGCGCTTTTGCCTTTGCTGAGCAAAGCATCAGCCTGATCATTGTCGATCGCAGGCTCGAGCAAGTTGAGCGCATACTCTCAGGAGTGAGAGGAGAGCTACATCTGCTAATTCTGGAAGAGGATATTGAGCCCTTTGAGCAGATAAATCAGGCGCTATACGATGAGCCACTCTATTCGAATGTGACCATAGTGGCTAAGGCCTCAAGCTCAGCAATCTACTTGGGCGGTCGCTGGATAGATAAAAATTATCTGCTGGAACATCAATCCAGTCTCAATCTTTTTGGTGAGCAATTTAGTGATGACAGCGAGCTAACTCTCTATACAACCAACCTAATCACCACTCATTATGGCCAAGAGTTTATCGGCGTATTGGCAAGTTTAACCCAGCTCAATGTCGATATTGTCCATATTAAAGGGGCACAAGAGGAACCGCTATGGGTCAATCGCACTCAGTTTAGTTTTTAAGACGAGCTCCTCTGGTGTGCGGCTAAGTTGTAAGCGAGGATATGTTTTGTATCAAACTTTCGACAAAATCTGCTTTGATGATAGTGGTTTCCTGCTTACTATCTGCACTAGTGTATCCCGCTGTTGTAAAAGGGATTAATTAGAGGAATGTTTGATGACTTCTGTTAGTGGTGCTATAGGAAGTGCTGTAGGAAGCGCAATAACGGCTTCGGTCGCTAATACTCCTACCAAAGTTGCTAATGAAGCGGCTACGTCTGCAACGACTCAAGCGGCGTCTTTACCCAATGTGGGCGCGAGTACCAATGTGGCTATCTCTGCTGGTGCTCAGCAAAAGCTGGCCGATGAGCAGCTGGCTGTTAAAGCCGAAGGTTCTACGTCTAAGGTCGATGCCGCGCCGGAAGAAGAGGGCGATCTTGAATCGTTTGTCTTTGGTGCGCTAGGGCTAGATCATCCAGAAGAGATTGATGAGAACGGTGACCCATCGTATTCGGCAGGCCAATATGTCAAGGCGGCTGCCACGGTTGGTGGCATGATTGCGATGTTTATTTAGACTTCGTGTAAAAAACTGTTTTCTATCAGGCTTTGCCTGACCTTTAAGTTAGACTGCGTCTAACGATTAAAGTCGTGGGATTCCATCCCACACTAGAGTCAATCAAACTTCGTTTGATAAAAAGTCGCGGCGCTTCGCCCGCACCCGAGCCTAGGGGGAAAGCGCTTGTCCCCCTTAGCGAACCCTCAGCGCCCCAGACGAAGTTGTTGATCCTCACTCATTTTCGAAAATCGCTATCGCTTCAGAATCGCCATCCATGGCTCTACTAAAGCTACCTCGTCATCCATGACTCGCTCACGCGCCTAATGTTTACAAGAGTTCTTCAATGACCTCGGCAACTCCGATGAGGAACTGGTGTTTCCTGACGGTTCATAGAGACTAGTTAACTTAAGATTACAATACTAAAGTTTGAGTTATTTCTTTTTATGGGGTAAGTGATTTAAAACTTTAATTATTAGTTGCTTAGATAGTTTTGCAATTGCATTATCTAAGTAGGGAACAGTTATTTTAAGTGTATTAAGGTCTTGAAAAATGGGTATAAGATTTAATAAAAGGATCAAGATTGCGCCAGGTATAAAAGTAAATGTTGGTTTAGGAGGCGTCAGTACAACTTTTGGTGGTCGAGGAGCTTCTATAAATGTAGGTAAAAGAGGCGTAAAAGGCTCGGCAAGTATACCGGGTACAGGCATTTCGTACTCAAAAATCTTATCTTCATCTAGAACGCAAACTAGAGCTCTAAAGGAAGAACAGAGAAGGAAAAGGGAGAGTGAGAGAATACAGCGTTTAAGTAAAGTGACATTAGAATTAAATGAAGAAAATGGCACTGTAACTATTTTTGATTCCGATGGAGAAGAGTTAAAAGGTCGAGATAAGACTTTTATTTTTGATTCTCAGTCAGGAATTATTCAGGGGTGGTTGCAAGATGAGGTTGATAAGATAAATGGCGATATTGAATTACTTCAAGACATTTTTCTTGATTCACCAAATATCGATATACATCCAGAATATCAAATACAAGAATATGATGTACCAAAACCAGTCAAATTAGCTAAAGAGGTTCCTCCTGCTGAACCAGTTAAGGAACATATTCCAAATTTAGGCTTTTTTGCAAGACTCTTTCAGAATAAAAGAGACATGCATGCTCTGCGACTAACTGATGCTGAAAACAATCATAAGCTTGATCTTAGTAAATGGTCTTTGTTATGTAAGAGCATAGATTTTGAATATGACAAGTATTTATCTAAGTTTAAAGATGAGGTTTCTGATTGGAAAGTGGCTAAAGAGTTACATGAACAAGCGGAGGTGTTTAGGAAAGACTCGTTTCGATTAGAATTACTCTCAAATAACGAGCTAATGGATGAAATTCTGGCAAGCACGATAGAGCTGATGGAATGGCCAAGAGAAACGATAGTTGATTTTCAAATTACAAATGATGGACACGCTATCTGGTTAGATGTGGATTTACCTGAAATTGAGGATCTCCCACAAAAAGTAGCAACCATTGCTGCTAATGGTAAAAAACTAAATATTAAGAATAAAGTTAAAAAGCAACTGCAGCTGGAGTATGCACAGCATATTCATGGGATTGGATTAAGGCTTGCTTGTTTTGCCCTTTCGTCTTTACCTAAAGCACAAATGGTTGTTATTTCTGGTTACTCTCAGCGACTAAATTCAGGTACTGGGAAGTTGAACGAAGATTATCTTTATAGCACTAAGTTCACTCGAGATGGTTTGCGAGAGCTAAATTTTGACAAATTGAAGAATGTTGATCCTGTGAAAAGTCACGATCTTTTTGAAGTAAAAAGGAAAATGACAGCAACGGGTATTTTTAAAGCTATAGAGCCTTTTAATTTGCGTATTTGATGTAAATAGAAAATTAGGAGAATTAGAGGCTGAGTGGGGTCAGAGTCTGACGAATCCCCACAAAGAAATGTAGAAGAAATGTAGGGTCGAGAAATGTAGGGTCAGAGTAAACTATTCTGATCTCATTTTTTTGAACCTTAAATCAATCGCTAATTGGCGCGAATGAACTTACATAAAATCCAGTAATGATACCCATTGTTAATGGCATGTTTTTGGTCCCCCCTTGGATATCAAGGCCTAATACTCGAGATTAAAACCAAGATGTATTACAGCACTGCGGTCTAGAGTCGCTTTAGTCTTTTGCCGTGTTATCTAAAGTTGCTGTAAATAAGGATTTAAAATGGACTTATCAAGACTCTCCCAACTCACGCAGCTGCGCTACAGTTACTTTGCTGTGCCTGTGATTTATATTCTTTGCGTTCTTTGGTTGCCTGTGGCGACGCTATGGCTAGTCTTGCTTGGATGGGTTGGATTTAACTGGTATCGCGTCACTTGTCCCGTTTTTAAACAAGGTTATTGGGTTATCTTGCAATCATTCGGCTTACATATAGCACTTAATTTAGCGGCTTTTGCTTCCGCTTGGGGCGCCAACATATTTAATCGTGGTGGGCTTTTTTCTGGAGGTGGCGATGATTTTCTTTATCTGCTTATCTTGGGGTTAGTCGCTATAGCGTTAATGATTACTGCGATGATCTTGCCATCGATCAAACTCGTGAAAGGTTATCAAGTTTTGATGAATAGCTGTAAGGATTGCACTAAGGGCGGAAACGTCGATAGCAGTGCAAAAAGTAGCGCGGATATAGAAGGTAACAATAGTGAAGCGATTTAAGTTGTCGCAGGTTTCAATGTTAATGTGGTTTATGTTTATCATGTTCTCTTTTGCTGTGGGTCTGGCAACGTATGTTGTGCATCAGTTTCATGCCTCTTTTAATTGGCCTACGGCTAAAGGGGTGGTGGTGAATTGTTGGAGCATTGAGCGCTACCATGAAAGAAGCAGTGCCGACTCTCATTATGAGGTTGCTATCGAGTATTTCTATGCTGTTGACGGCAAAATCTACCACAAGAGTAATAAGACCGACATCACTGGTGCCATCCCGGGTTATTCTTGGGAGGAGGCCGAAGCCTTGGTGGCAGAGTTTCCTAGTGGCAAGAAGATCCAAGTGCACTACAACCCCAGCAACCCAGATACAGCTGTTATTAAGCCAACAATGCATCTGTTTATGATTGTCGCTTTGGTGGTGTTCTTCTTGATATTAATCCCCGTCCTTTATCTGATGTATCTGCAGATGACCTCAGACCGTGACAGCTTTATTGTTCGCAATGTGTGAACATTAATTCAGCTTGATGCACCGAGATTTCGGTCATAGAAAGCCCAAACTGCATAGCAACGTTCGCACCACTTAACATGCGAGATAAGATGGTGCTAAAGCGATTAAAAATAAGGCTGATATTAAGCAGCTTATATCAGTCTTCCATCCAGTCTAGATTTGGCATGGCATCTAAGTGCTGGTTGTAACGCTTTTCGTTGAACGAGGCGTTATTTAGCATCACATCACTCACTTCAATCGCTAGCGCGCAGGCCATCCATTGAATCGCTTCTTCACGAGGTGTGCCTGTCATCACCAAACGCATTAAAGTCTCTTTGACCTTTTTAGGCTCGCCATCGGCGATTTGATTTTCGACTGTTTCAATTAAGGTTTCTTCAGTCATGTAACTGTCTTGCTGGTTGTCCATTTTTATGACTCTGTAATGTAATTAGCGCCATTATGCCGCAAGCTTGCTGTGAGCAATAGATTTGCCATCGAAATATTCGAGCCTTGCTAGCAATAGCGAGAAGATCAGCGTTACTGGGAAGCCAAATTAGCTTGTTGTTTTAGCCAGTCCACAAACAACTTTGCCTTGGGGTTTAAGTCTTTATCGTGTGAAGCAACATAATAAGTCTGTTCGCATGCTACTTGCTGCCCAGCAAAGGGAGCGATCAGTTCGCCTCGATTGATGCGTTTACTTACGAGCTGTCCTCGCCCCATGGCGATACCTGCATGGTTCATGGCGGCGATAACGGCTAAGTCTGAACGGTCAAAACCGATTGAACGATTATCTTCAATACTGAGGTCCTGTTTATCGGCCCAGTACTTCCATTCATCACAATCTGAATCATATTCCCAGGCTTGGTTGTCGTGTAGCAGGGTGCAGCGGCTTAAGTGCTCTGGCTTGCCGATAAGGTCATGTTCGGCGGCGTACTCGGGGCTGCAGACAGGCATAATGGTTTCGTTCATTAAATGCTGGCAAAACAGCTTGCTGCGTGGGCGATTGTCGTAGTAGATCGCCAAGTCGATATGAAAGCTGTTGAAGTTAACGTTTTCGTTGCCAGTCAAAATATTGATTGAAATCGCCGGATACTGGCGGCTGAAATCGGCAATCTTAGGCACTAGCCAACACTGGGCGATGGAGGGGCGAGAGTAGACGGTTAGCTTACCCGACACCTCTTGGTTTTTAATCTCGAACACTTCCTGATTCAAGCTTTTTAAGCTGTCTTTCAACTTTGAAAACAGCCGTTTGCCATCTTCTGTTAGCTCGATTCTGCGATGAAAGCGACTAAACAACTTAAAGCCTAATTCATTCTCCAGCGCGGTAATTCTATGGCTCACGGCTGAGGGGCTGACGCATAGTTCCTCGGCGGCGAGGGAAAAGGATTGGTGACGTGCCACCACTTCGAAGGTATGCAGTTTTGCCAGCTGATAGCTACTGAGTAATCGGCTTCTACTAAACACATCTTGTTGGGAATACATGACTAACTTCTCAAATTCTGATGCGAGCATTTTACCCTAAGACGCGTTTTAGCGCCGATTACATCAACACAGTTGAAGCTTTGATCATGTAAAAACCACTTTTGTGACGCCTGAACGCTGGTTGCCACAATCTGGCTCAAGCGAACTGTAATTTATATCTTTTGTCAGCATTTCATTGATTGGCTTTAATAGCGCCACTTTTTAACTTCTTTCAACTAATAGAGAAATACAATGGAATCACAGCTCTGGATTATCGGTACGCTACTAAGCAGTATCTTGTTGATCGTCATCAGCATCGTTAAGTTCAAGTTGCACCCGTTCCTAGCACTCTTGTTAGCCAGCTTCTTTGTTGGTGGCATGATGGGCATGGCGCCACTTGAAATGATCAAGGCGATGGAGTCTGGCATTGGTGGCACATTAGGCTTCTTGGCCATCGTTATCGGTCTGGGCACCATCTTAGGTAAGATGATGGAGATCTCAGGTGCTGCCGAGCGAATAGGCATCACCTTGCTAAAGTCTCGCTACCTAAGCCCTGACGTCATCATGGTGCTGGTCGGCCTTATCTGTGGTATCACCCTGTTTGTTGAAGTGGGCGTGGTGCTGCTTATTCCATTGGCATTCTCTATTGCACGTAAAACCAATACCTCGCTACTGAAGCTGGCCATTCCGCTATGTACCGCCTTGATGGCCGTGCACTGCATCGTGCCGCCGCACCCAGCTGCGCTGTTTGTCACTAACGCGCTAGGCGCAGATGTTGGCTCGGTGATTATTTGGGGTCTGTTAATCGGCCTTGTGGCTTCGTTAATTGGCGGCCCACTGTTCCTTAAGCTGTTTGGCGACAAACTGCCACACTTATGCGTACCTGCTGAATTTAGTGAAGTATCGACTCGCAAAGAGAGCGAGCTACCGTCACTGGGCACCACTTTGTTCACCATCCTTTTGCCAATCATTTTAATGTTGGTCAAGACGGTGGCCGAGCTGTACATGGAGCCGGGAAGCGCGCTTTACACCACCCTTGAATTTATCGGTAACCCTATCACCGCGATGTTTATCGCAGCCTTTGTGGCGTATTACCTGTTAGGTCTACGCAACAAGATGACCATGGGTACCCTGCTAACAAAAACTGAAGACTGCTTCGCTTCAATCGCCAATATCTTGCTGATTATCGGCGCGGGCGGCGCATTTAACGGCGTACTGAGTGGTAGCGGTATGGGTGACAGCTTGGCACAAATTCTGGCTAATCTTGATATGCATCCAGTGCTGCTAGCTTGGTTAGTTGCCATCATCTTGCACGCAGCGGTTGGCTCGGCAACGGTGGCTATGATGGGGGCAACCGCGATTGTGTCGCCGTTATTAGTGCTTTACCCAGACTTAAACCCAGTTATCGTGACCTTGGCTATCGGCTCTGGTGCTATCGGCTGCACTATCGTTACCGACTCATTGTTCTGGCTGGTTAAGCAGTACACTGGCGCCACAATGAAACAAACATTTATGTATTACACCACAGCAACCTTTATCGCCTCACTTGTGGCACTGGCTGCGACCTTTGCACTGTCTTATGTAATTTAAATCAAAAGTCTTATGTTATTTAATCCTAAAAGGGGAACTGAAACCATGAACACCAAGCAACTGATAAACGACTTCCCTTTGCTGACTAAGCTTATCGAGCTAGAAGAAGTCAGCTGGTTTGAAACCAAGGCGACTAACTTAGCCGAAGCGCTGCCTTTTGTTGGCTTAGACAGCACTGATGTGGCCGATGCCAGTGCCCGTTTGCAACGCTTTGCGCCATACCTAGCGCTAGCCTTTCCTGAAACGGCTGCGTCTAACGGCATTATCGAGTCTGAAGTGGTGGCGATCCCTCAGATGAAGCAGGAACTAGAAGCCAAGTACGGCCAAAAGGTTGCCGGTAAACTGATGCTGAAAAAAGACAGCCATCTACCAATTTCTGGCTCTATCAAGGCGCGCGGTGGTATTTATGAAGTGCTGACCCATGCCGAGAAGCTGGCGATTGCCGCAGGTAAATTGAAAGAGTCTGACGACTACCAAATGCTGTTCACCGATGAGATGCGTAACTTCTTTAGTGGTTACAGTATCGCGGTAGGCTCAACGGGTAACTTAGGTATGTCTATCGGCATCATGAGCGCTAAGCTTGGCTTTAACGTTAGCGTACATATGTCTGCCGATGCTCGTCAGTGGAAGAAAGATAAGTTACGTAGCCACGGTGTGAATGTATTTGAATATGAACAGGATTATGGCGTTGCTGTTGAGCAGGGGCGTAAAGCGGCTGAATCCGATGCTAACTGCTTCTTCATCGATGATGAGAATTCGCGAACTTTATTCTTAGGTTACTCGGTTGCTGGCGAGCGCTTGAAGGCACAGTTTGACGCAGCTGACATCAAGGTTGATAGCGAGCATCCGCTGTTTGTTTACCTACCATGTGGTGTGGGCGGCGGCCCAGGTGGTGTGGCGTTTGGTCTTAAGTTAGCCTTTGGCGATAACGTACATTGCTTCTTCGCCGAGCCGACACATTCTCCTTGTATGCTACTTGGTGTACATACGGGTCTGCATGACGAAATTGCCGTACAGGACTTAGGTATCGATAACGTAACGGCTGCCGATGGTTTAGCGGTAGGGCGTGCATCAGGTTTTGTGGGCCGCGCCATGGAGCGCATGCTTGATGGATACTACACATTAAGCGATCAGCATATGTATGACTTACTCGGCTTATTAGCTAAGAGTGAGGGTATTGAGCTTGAGCCATCGGCACTAGCGGGTATGCCGGGCGCACTGAGAGTGAGCGCTGATACTGACTATCAGGCGCGTATGGGGCTAACACCTGAGATGATGAGCAATGCGACCCACGTGGTGTGGGCAACAGGCGGCGGAATGGTGCCAGCGGTTGAGATGGCGAAGTACCTAGCGCAATCGGCTAGCTAATATTAAAAGCTAACTGATTTTTTATCGCAAGCTAAATTAGAACAGTGGCAGAGCTGAGACTGTGAATATTCAGTCTCAGCTCTGCTTTTTTGTTTCTAATGCTTAGTCTTGAAAGCTTTAAAGATTAAAGGCCTACCACAGGCCTTTAGATTTGACTCGGCTGGCGCGTTCGAGCTGGGTTTCGATACTCGGGCTGTCGGCTAGCGCCTGCGTTGTTGGAATGGCTGAGCCTGAGACTTGCTCTCGCAGGGCGTTAATCTGACTCATTAACTTATCTTGGCCGCGCTTTAGCTGACTAAAGTGATCACTCAAGTCTGAGCCCGTTCCTGCCGAAACCTGTGTTGCGGCTATGTCTGACAAGGTGGTTAACATCTGCTGTTGCCCCTGCTGTAACAGGCTGAGTTGCTGCTGCAGTTGCTCAAGGGCTAGCTCGTTAATGGCTGTTGCAGGGGCATTTATTACCGCCGTTTCAACAGGGGGGGCGGCCAAGTTGGCGCTTTCGAGTAGCGATGTTAGCTTCTGCCACTGGGGCTCAGTAAGAGCACGGCTGTTAGCGTTTTCTAGCGGTAGGCCTACGGCGCGCACTTGAGATGCTAAGGTTTTGCAGTTCACCTTATCTTGCTGCAGCATCTGCACCAGCATAGAGGGTAACTGCGGTGCTAGCTCATGCAGGAACAGCCCCGAAAGATACAGATTGCGATGAAATCGATTGCGGCGTACCAGTGCTGTATCGGCTTCGTCCTCGCGCTCTTTTTCCACTTGTTGCCACTGCCTAAGGCTGGTGATGGCATAGCTGTGAGAGTCGTAGAGCTCAGGCTCTAGGCTAACATTGAATCGAATGCGCATAGCTTCCTCTTATGCTGCGTCGCTTGGTTCTGCCGCGTGGTAGCAGCAGATCTCACGTGACAGGGCTTCTTGCGGATCCTTGACCATGACAATCTTATCGTTCAGCGAAGGGTAAGCCTCGCGAATAGCGTTTTCAATCAACATAGCGCCGCCACCGACTAAGTAGATGCGATTTGGGTTACGAGTGAAGGTTTTGGCTTCGTAGGCTACCGCCGCGCCAAGCTCGGCAATCTTATCTTCGATACGCTCTAGCACCCAATCGACTTTGCTGATGTCATTGATCACCTCTTCAACAAACTCGCGGTTATGGCGGCGTTTAATTAGCTCGTTAGCCACCAAGTAGCTGGCGTCACTGTCGGCCGCGGCTAGGGCTTTGCGTGCTGCATTGGTTACCATAGATACGCCAATCTCCGCATTACCATACACGGCGGAGATATCGTCAAACTCGCCAACGATTACGCCCATATCAAGCGTGGTACCGCCGCAATCGATAACTAGAGACTTGGCAAACTCATTGACGCCTGAATCCATCAATGTAGTGAGCACTGCGGGTAGGCTCTCGGGTAGCACTTCAACATCGACGATGGTAAATAGCTCGCCCTTGTTAAGACTGATTTCTCGCATTAGGTTGGCTTTCTTACGAGCGATATTGTCTTCGTTCTTCTGGCAGTCGTCAGCCTTGTAATATTCGGTGATAGGTAGGGTCACTAAGATACTGACTGGGCAGGGTTTTACACCAGTCTGTAGCAGCGCATGGTGTACAGAAAGCAGGTTTAAGTCATCGTACTGAAAGGCAACATGGGTCGTCGAAAGTGCCTTGTCAGATGTCGCATCGTAGGTATATTTTGTCGATGCGATTTGATAATTGAACACCTTGCGGTCGCTAAGTAAGGCTGCGCTTTTCCAGTCTTTACGGAACGAGTTTGGCGAGGTCACGCTGCGCACTTGACCGTCCTCAAGCCAGCTAATCTTAACGTTGGTTGAGCCATCATCGATGGCGAATTTCATGATGCTTGAATGCATGAGTGTTCCTATAAATAAACCCAATTTTGCAAGTTAATGCGACCCTGATGGGCGACAACTGAAATCTTTATTGAATTTATTTTCTAGGTTGAGGACTCGCTAACAAAAATCAAGCGGATCAGCTTAAGGGGGAAGCGTGGCGCGTCTAGTTTGCCACAGCTTCAACTATGTTCCATTCAGGCAACTTGTCTTTTATATCGACGCTTATCTTGTCGGCGTCGCCTCGAATGACGATATAGGGTGTGCTGTTAAATACCAAGCTGGCTATCTGCTGCAACTGCTGTGGCGTAAGCGCGGCGAGTCTATCTGCGGCTTGCTGTTCCTGCTCAGGTGTATCGCCGCGGATCAGCGCCTTGATAGTATCTACTTCCACGGCGCGAAAGTTAGCTTGGCGCAGCATCTTTTGGCTGGTGAGGTAAGTGGTTAAGGCGTCCACTTCCAAAGTCGATGCGGGCGCTTGTGTCGCTAATGTCAGGTGATCCAATACGCCACTGATAAAGGCGCCTGTGTGCTCAAGCTTAGTGCTGCCATAAAACTTCAGTGTGCGTGACAGTGGGTTATCGAAGCAGCGACCATAAATGCCGTAGGTTAAGCCGCGCACTTCGCGTAAGTCATAGTACAAACGCCCAGAGAAACTGCGTCCCAGCCAACTGGCGAGCAGCTTACAATCTTGAATACTGTCGATATTTTTGTTGTTCGCATCCAGTGGATAGCCGATACGTACTTGTGTTTGCACGCTACCCGGTGCATCGATGATAAACAGTGTCTTACTATCATTGCTTAGGGGGATGGCAGGGTTGTTCACTGTGCTATTGCTTAAGTTGGGCTTAGTGTTAGCTTCGCTATTGATGACAGATGGGGTTGATGGCGTGCTAGCCATGTTTGACTCAAATTGTTGACTCAGCGCCGAGATAAACACCTTGTCTTGTTCAAGGCTAGAATTGATTAAAAGCGCCCAATTAGATTGGGCTAAAATTTGTTTTTTAACTTGGTTCAGTTTGTCTAAATCGAGTTCATCTGCAAGGGCTTTGTCGTTGAGCGCTTGGTTATAAACATGCTGCTCGCCGAGAATTTTTTTGGCCCACACATCATCAATTTCAGCGCCGCTGTAGGCGTTGATATGTTTAGCTAACTTGAGTTGGCGGCGCACATTAGCGATATCGATTTCGTCAAAACTGCCGACTTGCCAAAACTGCATCAACAGCTCACTGGCAAGGGCGGGGGAGTCTGGGCAGTCGATACTAATCGTCAAGCTGTGCATACTTGGGCGAATGCGTAGGCTCTCGGCGCAGGCCAAGCTTGATTGCTGCGCTAACCAGCGACTTTTTTCTGCAAACGCAGCCACTATGACATCAAGGTTTACCATCGGGGCTTGGCTGTAAGCCACTAAAGACAGGTGATTAAGCGTTGAAAGTGTATCATTGAGAGGGTAGAGCTTGAGCTTAGGGGTTACTAGGGTAAAGCTCTGTGGCGGACTCTGGCTTATCTCTAACGCGGGGAGTTGCGGGGCGCCTTGTAATTTATCGAATACAGGCAGGCTCGGCTCAGCGATAGGGGTAAATTCAATATGAGTCTGCTGACAACCAACTACGCTCAGCAGTAAGCCTATCGTAAGTGTTAATGAACCTAGTTTCAGCAGTGGAGTCATCTGTAAGCTTGTGAACCGTAGTAAGGTTAAATTCTCCATCACATCACGCTCTCTTCAAGGCTATCGCTCATCTCTTTCGGTAACAACTCTAAAATCGATTTGGTGGCGCGAATATACCAAGGTGGCAGCAGATCCAGACGTACGGTATTGCCGTTAAAGTACCTTTGGCTGATGGCTTGTAGCTCTTTAGCGCTAACCGCATCGATACGTTGCCATGGCCCTGTGAGGGGATGGAGTCTATCTTGCGGCAGAGTTGCCGAAAGGTTTCTTGCTAGCAGTGACGGCGAGTCTAGAGCGGATAACGCCTTGTTGAGCCAGATCTGCTTTAACTGGCAAAGCTGCTGATCATCTATGGGCTGCGCGGCAACAGAGGCTATCAGCGACTGGACATTGTCACTGAGCCTATCGAGGGAGGTACGGGCGCGGGGCACCAATACTAAGTTGGTCATGCCGTGGTGGGTCATGGTTAAGGGAATCGAGTAACTCAGCAGTTGGTCGGGATCCTTAAGGCTAGTGCCCTGAATTAAACTGCTCTTGTTTTGAAATAGGTAGGCTTCCAGTAGCGCAAGCCCCGCTGTATCGGCTGAATTTGTGCCAGCGGTATGCCAGGCAAATAGCACTGCTGGCCAAGGGCCGCGTTCATCGATGATTTCGCCATGCACAGGTTTAGGAAGTATCTTAAGGTCGCTCAGTTGGGGCCGTTCGATTTCGGGTGCCTGCCAGTCGCCAAATTGCGCGTCTATCCAAGATTGTGTCTGAGGCGGAATATCGCCCACTAAGCTTAACTGCATGGCATCGGGGCGATAAAAACGTTGATGAAAGGCATTTAAACTCTCGGGTGTCGCAGCTTTGACATCTTCTATGCTGCCGATAACCGCATGGCCATAGGGCGTACCTTCAACTTGTGACAGTAAAAACGCCATCGCTTTGCGTACATAGGGCTGGTTATCTATGCTGGTGGCCATCTCTTCAAGTACGGCTCCTTGTTGATTTTTCACCGTGGTGTCATTCAAGCTTGGGTAGCGAAAGCGGTCGGCCTCTAGCCATAGACTCAACTCGAGTGCCTGAGAGGGAATAGTCAGGTAATAGTTGGTGAAATCGAAAAAGGTACTGGCATTAAACTGGCCACTTAAGGCGCTCATGGTCTGGGTATAGCTGTCGCCGGGGGCATGCTCACTGCCTTTAAATAGCATGTGTTCAAACAGATGGGCATAACCCGTTTTCCCCTCAGCCTCATTGCGTGAGCCCACATCAAACTGGCTGGCTATAGAGACTGCCTGGGTATTTTTAAGGGGCAAGGTGCGCACTTGCAGGCCATTATCAAGCTGGCGATATTGAATTTGCTGCTCTGCATCATAGAGCGGTTGGGCAAGCGTGTTTAACACACAGCTATTTGGTTGAAGATTGTCTTGTGCGTTTGCCGAGAAAGAGGCTGCGTATATCACTGTCAGGCAGCTTATTATTAATCGCTTCAATTTGGTCTCAATTCCTTTGCTAACCAACAAGTTAATTTATATCAGTTGAATCTACAGTTTTCTATAGTCGCTAGCCCCTATCTACTCACTTCAGTCCTATGCGTTTGGCAAGACGGTGCAGGTTACCGGAATCCACATCCAGTGCTCTTGCGGTTGCTGCCCAGTTATTGCCATTCGTCGCTAATGCTTGGCGGATATATTGCGCCTGAAATGACTCGGTGGCTTGCTTTAAGTTTTGACCCAAAGCGACAGGGTTAGTACCTAGCGGGTTAGGAGATGTTTTGCCTGTTGTGGTTAGCTGCCCGTGAGATGCATGTGCTAAGCGCTTGTCTTGTGAGGCCTGACCGTGAAAGTCCTTCTCCTGAAAATCCTTCCCCTGAAAATCAAAGTGTTGGGGGGTGATTATCGCGGTATCGGACTGAGCTTGGGCGCGGGCCAATACCGCCGCGCGGCGCAGCACATGTTCGAGCTCACGAACGTTGCCCGGCCAATCATAATTATTTAATAGGCTAATACTGTCAGGACTCAAGCTTAGGCTCTTTAAACCTAACTTTTCTCGACTGCGTTCAACAAAGAAACCGCTTAATAAAATCACATCACCCTCACGCTCTTTTAGCGGTGGCACAACGATGGGAAACACGCTCAAGCGGTGGTATAAGTCGGCCCTAAAACGCCCAGCCAATACCTCTTGTTTGAGATCTTTATTGGTGGCAGCAATAATGCGTACATCCACTTTTAGGCTTTTGTCTGAGCCGACTTTCTGCAAGTCGCCATATTGTAATACTCGTAGTAATTTAGATTGCAGCGACAAAGGTAACTCACCAATTTCATCTAAAAATAGCGTGCCCTTGTCGGCTATTTCAAATTTGCCACTGCGATGGCTGATAGCACCGGTAAAGGCCCCTTTTACATGACCAAATAGCTCACTTTCGGCGACGGATTCTGGCAGCGCGGCGCAGTTAAGATAAACCAGCGGTTTGTTTGCGCGAAGAGAGTGCAGATGGATAGATTTAGCAACCAGCTCTTTACCGGTTCCGGTATCGCCTAAAATTAAAACGTTAAGATCGGTACTGGCCACCACGCTCAGCTCATTTTGCATCGTCTGCATAGCGGAGGACTGGCCAATAACCTCAACTTCACTGTCGCTGCTATGATTAAACGATGACGGCTCTTGCGACTGCACAGCCTGTTTTTCTAACTTCTCGATTAGCAGCGCGTTATTTAAAGATGCTGAGGCGATAGCGCTTAAGGTGCGCAGCTCTTTATCGCTAAAGCTGTTGAACTGTTCGGGGTCGAAACCATCGATAGTGACCGCGCCGATAAGCGCGCCGTTGGCAACTAAAGGCAGGCCAATACAAGCATGCACCATCAAGTGATCTTCTTGATGGGGGATTAAGCCATCGTAAGGGTCGGGCAGTTCGCTGTCGGCAGGAAAGCGCACCACGTCACCGGCGCGAGCAATGGCTTCAAGGCGAGGATGCTCAGATAGAATAAAGCGTCTGCCGAGCACATCGGGGCTTAAGCCATCGATAGCTAGCGGGGTGAATTGTTTACCACTAAATTGCAGCAATGCCGCTGCGTCACAGTGTAAGGTTTGGCGTATGGTATCTAGTAGACGAGAAAAGCGATCATGGTCGGACAGGCCTGAAGTGATATCCAGTGCGATACGAGTCAGATCGCTTTGATTAAGGGCCATGGTGCTTCTCCATTGAGGGATGTTTCTGAATAAATAACCTAAGCTTGCTTTACATTAGCCTGCTAGCCAGTGTCTTTTTAACAGTATTGAGGTCTGTGCTGTTGATGTCAATTATACAGCTTTAACTAGAGTTGAAAGACTGTCTAACAATTGCTGGCAATCAAACTCCGCTTGATAAAGGTCGTGGCGCTTCGCCCTCTTCTTTTGTGAAGAGTCGAGCCAATGGGGAAATGGTGTTTTCCGTTAGTTTAGAGAGGGGAGGTCCTGTGTTTATCTATCTTAGAAATTTAATCTGATATTGGTTTTATATTACTCATTGAAAGTATTGTGTTTAATTTTCCTCTCGTTTCTTGAATCCATTCTAAAACTAATTATTTGAAGTTTATTTTTAATCTTGCGAACCGTTTTCGTGCTTCAGCGCCTCTTAATAAATATGTCGTGGTGTTGGAGCAATGCCACATTCTAAAAATAAACAGGGTTATAAAAGTATGAATAAATATATTAGTTCAATGATCGCAGGATTTGTCGCCACAGTGGTATTGTCACTTTTGATGCTTATGAAGCAAGCAATGGGGTTAATGCCTGAGTTAAACCCAATCATGATGCTCAGTAATATGGCGCATATGAAAATGGGGCTGCCAGAGTCTATGGTGGTTGGCTGGATGGCTCATTTTATGATTGGCACCTTTGTCTGGGGGCTTACATTTTCGTTACTGTTTAAAGTATTACCAGGTAGTTGTGCCATTAGTAAAGGCGTCGCATTTTCAGTATTGGCGTGGTTTCTTATGATGATTCTGCCAATGCCTATGTCAGGTGCTGGCCTATTTGGAGTTAATTTGGGAATGATGGCACCAGTAATGGCACTAGGAATGCACTTAGTCTGGGGTGTGGTGCTGGGATATGTATATGGACGTTTAGTCAGTAAAGAGTCGTAAGCGCTATTAAACTAAAATCAGTAATATCAGGCAGTGATAATACTCGAATTGTAATGTAACACTGATAAATAACATCATATCTAGTTAATACAATGGTATAGCCATCAACAGGGTAAATTATGAGCACAGCTGCTAACAACCGAAGTGATTTAATTATGGCCGCACAAACAGGAGACACCAAGGCTCTAACTAGTTTGTTAGCCGTTTGTCAGCCAGACGCTCGTCGATATGCCTATAAGCATTGCCATGCAAGTGATGTTGACGATGCGGTTCAAGAATCATTGTTAATTATCACGCGTAAAGTTGGCGGTCTTAAAGCCGCCGCAGCTTTTTCCTCTTGGTTATTTACCGTGATAAAACATGAATGTCGAAAACTCTCATCTAGAATGTTCAAACATGAACCTTTACCTGATGAAGTCGCTGAAGAGTTATTGTTATATCGCTCTGACCATGAGTTAAGAGTTGAACTTATAAAGGCATTTGAATCATTGCCAATTCATTACCTTGAAGTGGTATTGCTCAGAGATTTTGAGGAGTTAACAATTACTGAAATGGCATCACGATTAAATGAGCCGACGGGGGCCGTCAAAAGTCGCTTGCATCGCGCACGTGAGTTAGTCCGTGAATATATGATTGCACCAGACTAAATAGCCTAGCTTGTTCGCAATAAGAGGAGATAAGGATAACATTTGTCCATAAGACTCAGGCTGTCCAGCTATTCCTATCTGTTAGAAAAGGATTATCTCTTTAGCCATAACCAAAAGCTGAAAGGATATATTTGGCTTACAGAAAATATTCTTTCCCATCGAAGTTGCCGAGATTATTGAAGAGCTCTTGTAAATAGAAAGTCGTGAGCGAGGCAGGGATGCCGAGGTTGCCTTAGGTGAGCCATGGTCTTTTTCGTGCATCCATGCACTTAAAGAGGTTCTGACTTCATAACAATCAGATGGCGATTCAGAGGCGATAGTGATTTTTGAAATAAATGAGGATCAACAACTTCGTCACGGCGCAGCTTGATACCTTTAGCCTTGCTAGAACCTAGAACCTAGAACCTGCTAACACTCAGTACTAGAACCTATTTATACAACGAAGCATCACCCTTATTAGGCCTTGTCTTAAACCGTCTATGTAACCACATATACTGCGATTTATTGCGGCTAATAATCTCTTCGATGATCTTATTGCCCCGCTTGGCATCTTCAATCTCATTCTCGCCAGGGAAGTTATCCAGCGGTGGTTGGATCTCGATATTGTAGCCAGTGTCATCACTATTACGTTCGACGAAGAAAGGTAATACCTTGGCTTTACCTAGTCTGGCGAGAGTCGTGGCGCCAGTGATAGTGGCGGCTTCGGGGACATTGAAGAAGGGGATGAAGATGGCGCTTGAGCGGCCGAAATCTTGGTCGGCGGTATACCAGATCACACTGGGTTCGCGTAGGCTGCGTACCATCTGGCGTAGGTCGCGCTTTGGCACTAAGGCCTTGTTTGAACGTAGGCGGCCTTTAACCTGTAGATATTCCATTAATGGGTTGTTGTGGGGGCGGTAGACACCAACACCGGGTTGAAACTGGCCGAAAATTCTAGCGCCCATCTCTAGGGGTAAGCAGTGCACCGCAAACAGGATCACCCCTTGGCCACTCTCTAATGTCTGTTCTACATATTCTTGGCCTTTGATGGTCATATGCTGCTGAATTTTTTCATCAGACCACCACCAGGCGTTTGCGGTATCGAAGATAGCTTTACCAGTTTGCTCGAAGTTTTGTATGAGCAGATGCTGCATCTCAGTTTCAGACATTTCGGGAAAACACAGCTCAAGATTACGCTTTGCTGTCTTGACTCGTTTGCTTACTAACTTCATGGCAAGACGGCCAAGTGCGGCACCCATTTTCATTTGAATTCGCAGTGGTAACAGCTGCGTTAAGCGCATAAAGCCCACGCCTAACCACAATAGCCAGTACTTGGGATGATAAAGGTGAGATGAAAATTGTGCTTTTTCGACCACGTAATACTCGAATCCATTGAAAAATTACTCATTATTCTAACTCAAAAGCGATTAGAATTAGGTACAATCAGTATTAAATTTTGTGAAAGATATAGGCGCTATGAAGATTTCTCTGCCAGCATTTGAAAAAGCCAAGGTTCTCGTTGTCGGTGACGTGATGTTAGATCGCTATTGGGCGGGGCCTACAGCGCGGATCTCGCCAGAAGCGCCTGTACCTGTGGTTAAGGTTGAACAGCTCGAAGACAGACCCGGCGGCGCGGCCAACGTGGCGATCAATATCGCGACCTTAGGCGGTAGCGCAAGCCTTGCGGGTATTGTCGGCGTTGATGAAACCGCAGACGCATTAACCCTAGGCGTACAAACCCAAGGCGTCGAGCCTAACTGGCACAAGGTTGCAGATAAGCCGACCATCACTAAGCTTCGTGTGATGTCCCGTAACCAGCAACTGCTGCGTTTAGACTTTGAAGAAAACTACTCTCAAGCAGAGAGTGATGCCCTGTTAGCGCAGACCCTGTCTGAGCTAGATAAGGTCGATGTGGCTGTGTTATCAGATTATGCCAAGGGCGCGCTTATCTCACCACAAAGCTTTATTGAAGCGGCTAACGCTAAAGGCGTGAAGGTGCTGGTGGACCCTAAAGGCAGCGACTTTGCAAAGTATCGCGGCGCTTACCTACTAACGCCCAATATGAGCGAGTTTGAAGTGGTCGTGGGCAAGGTGGAGTCGGAGGCCGATTTGGTGGCTAAAGCCCAAGCTTTGCTTGAGGCTTATGACTTTACTGCTATGTTGGTGACTCGCTCAGAAAAGGGCATGACGCTAATCACTAAAGACCAGCCTGAACTGCATATTCCGACCGTTGCCCGTGAGGTTTACGATGTGACTGGCGCCGGTGACACGGTGATCTCTGCCTTAGCAACGGCAATTGCGGCAGGTAGTGAATTACCTCAGGCCTGTGCGATTGCCAATACGGCGGCGGGTATCGTGGTGGCTAAGTTGGGCACCTCGACTGTCACGCGCATCGAGCTTATTGAGGCCTTATCGCTAAGTCATGGTGAATCAGGCTTTGGCGCAGTGAGTGAAGATCAGCTAGTGTACGCCCTAGAGCAAGCAAGGCTGCGCGGTGAGCGTGTCGTAATGACTAATGGCTGTTTCGATATCTTACATGCGGGTCATGTGAGCTACCTGCAGCAGGCTAGAGCCTTGGGCGATAGGCTGATTGTGGCAGTAAACAGCGACGCCTCGGTTAAACGTCTTAAAGGTGAAGGTCGTCCGGTGAATCCTGAAGACAGACGTATGGCGGTATTGGCAGGTCTTGCCTCGGTGGATTGGGTTGTGCCATTTACTGAAGATACACCGCAGCGCATTATCGCGCGCCTACTGCCTGACTTACTGGTTAAAGGCGGCGATTATAAAGTCGAAGATATCGCTGGTGGCGCTGAGGTAATGGCCGCGGGTGGTCTGGTTAAGGTGCTGGGTTTTGAAGATGGCATCTCTACCACGGCGATTATTCAAAACATCATGGCTAACCAGTAGCCATTGATGATTAGTCGCTAGTTACTGACTATAACCCACAATGATAAGCTCGCTCGCCGCGACTGCTACCTTGGCAACATATATGACAGGGGTAAGCATCACGGCGATAAACATGACAAGTGGCTTATGGACCGATATTGGTCCTAAACAAGCCCTTGTCTGCGAGCTACATCAGCTTGAAAGGTGTATCTCGCAACTTCCGCCATCGGCCCGTAATCAACTTTCCACTGGGCTAAACAAATTTAAGCAGTTGTTAGGCCAGCGAGGCGCTATGGTATTGCCGTTGCGTCATGGTCAAATAGCAGGTCTAGTCGTCACTGACTTTCAGCAGTTGCCAAGCCAGCAGACCATCAACTGGGGCGTTGGCCACTTCTCTTTGCCGTTAAAGCTACAGTCACAATTAACTTACTGGCATGAACTCGGTCATCTGTATGCCATCGATGCGTTAAGCGGTCAGGGGCAAACGATTACCAGCCCTTATCAGCACGAGTGGCTGGCGGATCTGTATTTAGTTTGGCGTATTGCACGTGAGACTCAAAGCTTAGAGCTAGCTTGGCAGCAGTACCATAGGCGTAATTTAGCCGTGATGGCGGATAGTGAGTTTATGTCCCATTGGTCGGTACCTATTTTAGCTCAAGCCTTAAAGCTTTACTCTGTGGAGCAGCTAAATCAATTTGCCCGCTTCGATCAGTTCTGGGCGGATATCTCGCCAAAATTACGTCCGCACGATACAGACACCCTCAACGAGTTTTCCAGCCTTATTCAGCGTACATTCGGCGCTGGCACGGTGCAGCCATTGCCTGGCTATATGTATTGGCGCAAGCCTGCATTGGGGCGCTATCTTGAGCCGACCTTGGTTGAGGTGATGGGGCAGAGCGCTGCATTGCAGTGGCTGAGCTCACAGCAGATGAGTACAGAGGAGCGAGACAGGGCGGAGAACATTGAAAGCCGCTATTAACACGCTATTAATTAAGACTAAATCAATTAATAATCAGCCTAGTTCCACTAGATTAAGAGGGAGTCGCGTTAGCTGAATGAGAGCTGAATAGAATGCATTGATTTAGGAATTCATGAAATGCTTTTGTTAGAGTAAGCCCATGTCTATTCCAATGAAGTAGAGTTATGGCGAAGCGTTCTAAAGTCCAAACCGAGCAAACGGTGCAGCAGATCCTTGATGAGGCGATGAAGCAGATCTTAGAGCTTGGCTATGATGCCATGTCTTATACGACACTATCTGAGGCCACGGGCATTAGCCGCACCGGGATCAGTCACCATTTCCCCTATAAGGTCGACTTTCTAACACAGCTAGATAGCCGTATCGCTAACCTGTTTATCGACCGTCTCGATTTCTCCTGTATCCAGTCCTTGCAAACTTCTTGGAAAGTATCTTTAAAGCAGCCACATTTTATCGCCATCATTCGGCTATATTTCTCTATCTGTGGCTCAAAGCAGGTGAACGTGAGTCGCTATAGAGCCATTACATTGGCGAGTGAGAGGGCGCTTAGTGAACTCGGCGAGCAAGGACGTTTACTCGTCAATGCTTTGGTGGGGCAGAGCGCCTTAGCCTTATGTAATCACCCCGCAGAGAGT
The DNA here is from genome assembly GCF_016765635.1 of Shewanella schlegeliana. Classification (GTDB taxonomy): domain Bacteria; phylum Pseudomonadota; class Gammaproteobacteria; order Enterobacterales; family Shewanellaceae; genus Shewanella; species Shewanella schlegeliana. The sequence continues at coordinate 138,646 of NZ_JAESVD010000003.1, read as the reverse complement.
CATTAAAAAAGCCTGTTATTTAGCGATAAATAACAGGCTTTTTGTTAGCTTGTCGTTGGTATTAGAAGTGCCACTGCAGGTAAACGGTCTGGTAGTTACTGCCGCCGCTAATGCGGCCAAAGGCGGAGCTAGACTCGAAGATCCCCGATCTATGGTGAATGCTGTAACCAAACCACATGTTGTCAAATTTCGCCGAGTTAAAAACATCCCCCACGTTAACGTCGAGTGAGAAGTCTAAGTAATTAAGTAGCTTAGAGGGCTTGTAGTCTTTTTGATCCAGTTCACTACCTTCGATATGAGTGACATTACTAACGTAAGACAGACCTTCTGCAACACCGAGTCTAAAGCGCGGTCCTAGCTCGAAGGTGTAAAACGCCTTCACCGCAATTACCGCCTCGGCAATATCCTCTTGCACCTCTGAATCATGGTGCCAAACTAAACCAGGTGTCAGGTACAGATCGATTGGGAAGTTAAACAGGCTATCGGTCAGCTGAGTACCATAAAATGCCGAGGTCATCTGGTTGTTGTAAGGGTCGGTCTTGGTCTGCCACTTTAAGATGGCATTTAGGTTTGACGGTGTCGCCCAGCCATGAGCAATACGTAGGAATTCACTGCCCTCTTTACGCTTAGTTGCTGCAGCTTGTGCCGAGTATTTTTTGGTATTGGGCTCGGGATAGAATCCGAAGCCGAGGAAGGACTCATATTGAAAGCGGTTATTTATGGTTGGCAAATTGTAGACGTCATCTTCGAGACGGCCTACGCCAAACTGCCCCAGTAGATACAAGTTACTGAACACGTGGTAGCGCGCTTTGACGCCTGTATTAAAGTCCACGCCGCCACCGATTTCGTACTGCTCTAAGCCATAGTAATAATTGTTAAAGTCGGCGCTTTTCCACTGAAATTCTGCATAAGGCTTGATCCTCCAGTCCCCAGACTCCCAAGTGTATTGAGTGCGGCTGTAACCGTAACTGCGTTTATTGGAGTCTGATAGAAAGGCTAAGTCAAAGTCCCACTCATCTTTTACGAAACGGTATTGCAGGCCAAAATCAAAAGCTTGTGACTGGGATTCGTTTTGCAACTCCTTGGGGATATCGACAAAACGAAAGCGGGTGTAGAGGTTGATTTGATGATTGTCGTTTTTCCAGATATGGCCTGCCGCTTCCATGCCATTAATGTAGAAATAGTCATTTTCAAAGTAGATTAAAGGCAGGGTGTCATAGACCTCATCTTCTTCGGTGGCGTAGGGAATATCGCCGCGGCGCATACCAATGCCTATGCCCCAGTTATCACTCCACTGGGCGGCTGGCTCTTCAATAACCTCTTCATTCAGCTGAACGGGAGGTGGAGGCATCTTGGTGTCGGACTCGCTACTGCCTGCGGCCTGTAGAGTTGAAAATGGAGCGAGCAAGAGTAGGCTAAGAGACAGTGGTGTAAGTATCTTGAGAGTCATATTGTTTTTCTTTTAGCGCGGGGTACTGGGATCTAGAGTACTGGTTTTTAACCATGAATTACATAGTTTTAACATGGATGGGTTAAATAGAGCTTAATACTCGTGTTGCGTAAAAAGAAAAGGCCGCATTAGCGACCTTTTCTATTTTTAGCATTTAAGCTTAATCGGCTTCTTTCAAGCTCTGGGTTAGCTCTACAATGGCTTTCTTACCGTCGCCAAACAACATCAATGAGTTATCCATGGCAAATAGAGGGTTAGGTAAGCCTGCAAAACCTGGGCTCAATGAACGCTTAACCACAACTACAGTTTTAGCCTTATCGACGTTTAGAATTGGCATGCCGTAGATTGGGCTGCCCTTATCTTCACGGGCCATTGGGTTGGTTACGTCATTAGCACCAATAACGATAGCCACATCTGTTTGCTCAAACTGTGGGTTGATCTCATCCATCTCAATCAGCTGCTCGTAAGGCACTTCTGCCTCGGCAAGCAAGACGTTCATGTGGCCTGGCATGCGACCTGCAACAGGGTGAATCGCATAGAGTACTTGAGTACCGCGAGCTTCCATTACAGAGGCGAGTTCACGTACTGCATGTTGCGCCTGTGCCATGGCTAAACCATAACCGGGCACAATCACAACGCGCTCAGCGGTTTCCAGTAGCATAGCTACTTCTTCAGGTGAAGATGAGGTCACTTTGCCTGCGTAGACTTCGTCGGCATCGACGGTCTCGCCGCCTTCAGCCATCACGCCAAATAGCACGTTAAACAGTGAACGGTTCATCGCCTTACACATGATCTGCGTCAGGATAATACCCGATGCACCTACAAGCGAACCCGATACAATCAGTACTGTATTGCCGGTGATAAAACCCGTTGTCGCCGCTGCAATACCCGAGTAGGAGTTAAGCAGGGCAATAACCACTGGCATATCGGCGCCGCCAATTGGTACAACCAATAACAGGCCTAACACCAAAGATACGGCGACTAAGGCGTAGATAAGGTTGATGTTGCTAGGATCCATCACAATCGCAACCGCAAGGCCAATTGCCGTGATCAACAGTAGTGCGTTAAGCAGCTTGTTTCCCGGTACCTTAATGGGGTTACCTGAGATAAGCTCCTGCAGTTTAGCGAAAGCGATAAACGAACCTGACAGAGTTACCGCACCAATGATGACAGTCGCTGTAATCGAAACCAGCGCAACCGTATGAGTTGCCGACTGTGGATCGATAAAGTTAGCCAGTGCGATAAACAGTGACGCGCCGCCACCGAAGCCGTTTAGCATGGCGACCATTTGTGGCATAGAAGTCACTTGGATCTTGGTTGCCATTACGGCACCAATTGTGCCACCGAGTAGCACACCGGCAATGATCCACTCATAGCTTAAAATGCTTTGATCGAGCAGGGTCACAACCACAGCAATAAACATACCTAGCGCGGACAGTTGGTTACCGCGAACGGCGGTACGGGGCCTAGTAAGCCCCTTGATCCCTAAGATAAATAAACTCGCAGCCACCAAGTAGGCGAGGTAAATAATCGTCGTACTCATAGTGGCTTATTTCCTTTTAAACATGGCTAGCATGCGGTTGGTTACCATGTAACCGCCCACAACGTTGATAGTGGCAAGTACCACGGCTATAAAGCCTAATACGTTGACCCAAATACCGGCGCCAGAGCCCGCTGATAACAGCGCACCCACAAGCGAGATCCCTGAGATCGCATTGGAACCTGACATCAAAGGCGTGTGTAGAGTCGGCGGCACCTTGGTGATCATCTCCACGCCTAAGAACACAGCAACCACGAATAGGGTCAGTAACAGTAGAATTTCCATTATTTAGCCTCCGATGACGTTTCGGCTTCGAGAGAAGGTAGGCCTAAAAGCTCTCGTAAACGTGCGCTTACGACTTCACCTCTGTGGGCGACAACCGTGTCTTTAAAAATCTCATCGTCAAAGTCGAGATTAAGCTCGCCCTCTTTGCTGACAAGTAATTTCAGTAAGTTTTCGATGTTGGTGCCGTACATCTGGCTGGCATGATTTGCCGCGCTGCCAGGCACATTTGATGGTCCGAGTATGGTCACGCCGTTGTAAACCACCTCTTTATCTAGCTCGGTCAGTTCACAGTTACCGCCAGTTTCAGCCGCAAGATCGACAATAATGGTGCCGTTCTTCATGCCATCTACCATCTCTTTGGTGATAAGGATTGGTGCCTTACGACCTGGGATGGCAGCGGTAGTGATCACGATATCTTGCTGAGCAAGCACGTTAGCCATCGCTTGTTGCTGACGTTTGAGGAAATCATCAGACTGTTCGGTGGCATAACCGCCTTTGGTTTCTGTGTTTTCAGCTTCTAGGTCGAGCTCAACCGGTTTAGCACCGACAGAGATGATCTGCTCTCGAGCCGCAGGGCGAATATCATAGGCCTCAACGACAGCGCCTAAACGCTTAGCGGTCGCACAGGCTTGCAGTCCGGCAACACCGACACCCATGATAAAGGCACGTGCAGGCTTTAAAGTACCTGCCGCCGTCATCATCATTGGGAATAATCGCGGCGCCTTATGGGCAGCGAGTAATACCGCCTTATAGCCAGCGATTGTCGCCATTGAAGAAAGGATATCCATGCTCTGGGCGCGGGTGATCCGCGGTACAAGTTCAAGGGCTATGGCTGTGGCGCCTGTTTCTGCAAATGTTTGGGCATTTTCAGGGTGCGCCAGTGGATCCATCATGCCGATCACGATTTGCTGTGGCTTGAGCTTGGACTTGATTTCGTTTAGTTGCTCATCTTTGGCGTTCACTAGGGTAATGATGTCCGCATCGCTTAAGACCTGTTCACGAGACACTATGGTTGCGCCTGCCTGAATATAGTCTTCATCGGTAAAACCAGCATTACTACCAGCGCCACTTTCAACAAGAACTTGTAGGTTAATTTTAAGTAGTCGAGTCACATTGGCCGGAATAATCGCAACGCGACTTTCACTAGCATAACTCTCTTTGGGTAGACCTAGCTTCACAAAGGTAAACCTCTCTGTTGGGACATTCGTAGGGATTGATGTCGATTATTTGTTTGGTTGCTTATTGTGGCGACTCTAGATTTAGACACAAGCGTATATTTTTCAATATGGTATTTTCCGAGCTGGTCAGACTGAAAAGTTTGCGCTGTGCCACACTTTTTAATAGGAGTTTGCACTAACAAACCCTATTGCATAAGCACTATTTGAGTTACCACTTACTTTTGTAGCTTAATTTTTGAACTTTGTATATTCCTAAATCGAATTAAAAATTATCTTTTATTCTTTTTTTAATATTTAAGGAGGGGCTAAGCTGAGCAACATTAAATTGATACAGGGCCGTTTCTATGTTGTTAAAAGAGCTTTCATCACTCGCTTCGCCGCTTTCTGCAGGCCAAGTCGATAAGTTAAAGCAGCTCACTGCAGAGCTGAATGCCGTGCAACTTGCTTGGGTAAGCGGCTATCTTGCTGCAACATCTGAACAGGGAGTCGCAGGGTTACCTCAAACCGGGGCAAGCGCTCAGGTTGGGGCTGAGCAAACCATCACTATCCTCTATGGTAGCCAGACTGGTAATGGCAGAGGCATAGCAACCGAGCTTGCCGGGAAGGCGCAGGCACAGGGCTATGCGGTAAATCTTGTTTCTATGGCCGATTATAAGACGCGTCAGCTTAAGCAGGAGAGTCTGCTTCTGTTGGTGGTTAGCACTCATGGTGAGGGTGATGCCCCCGATGATGCCATCGAACTGCATAAGTTCTTAAGTTCTAAGCGAGCTCCTAAACTGGATAACCTTAATTACTCAGTGTTGGCGCTGGGGGATTCAAGCTATGAGTTTTTCTGCCAAACCGGTAAAGATTTCGAAGCACGCCTCAATGCGTTAGGTGCTAAATCTATTGCACCTCTAGCAGAGTGTGATGTTGACTATCAGGCCCAAGCCCAGCAGTGGCAAGCCGATGTGCTTGAAGCGGTTAAGCCATTAGTACAAAGCGCCGGAGCCAGTGTGGTTTCTATTGCTAGCTCTCAGGCATCAAGCTCAAATTACACCAAGCAAAAACCTTATACCGCTGAACTACTCGTTAGTCAGAAACTGACAGGTCGTGATTCTGACAGAGATATTCGTCATGTTGAAATTGAACTAGGCGAGTCAGGAATAAGCTATCAGGCGGGTGATGCCCTAGGTGTGTGGTTTACTAACTCGCAAGCACTCGTCTCAGAGTTGCTGCAAGTGCTAGAGCTTGATGGTGATGAGTCGGTTTCAGTCGGCGGTGATAGCTTGAGTCTGCGTGAAGCGCTAACCAATAAGAAGGAGCTGACCCAGCTCTACCCAGGCTTAGTCACAGGTTGGGCCGAGCTAAGCCAAAATGCCGATTTACAGGCTATCAGCGCCGATAAAGCTCTGACCCGCGAGTATGTGAATAACAATCAAGTGGCTGACTTAGTTCGTCAGTATCCGGCTAAGGTGACTGCAGAGCAGTTTGTTGCCTTGCTGCGTGGTATTACCCCAAGACTCTACTCTATCGCATCGAGTCAGAGTGAAGTGGAATCAGAGGTGCATTTGACCGTGGCGCTGGTTGAAGAGGTGCGTGACGGTGTTACCCGCTTTGGTGGTGCATCTCAGTTCTTAGCAAGTGCGCAAGAGGGTCAAGAGGTGCAGGTTTATGTGGAGCCTAATAAGCACTTCCGCCTACCTGAAAATCCAGAGACACCTGTGATCATGGTTGGGCCAGGTACCGGTGTCGCCCCCTTTAGAGCCTTTATGCAGGAGCGCGCAGCCCAAGGCGCACAGGGCAATACTTGGTTGTTTTTCGGCAACCCCCACTTTGAGCAAGACTTCCTCTATCAAACTGAGTGGCAACAATATTTACAAGGTGGCGAGCTATCTCGTATCGACTTAGCCTTCTCTCGTGACCAAGAGCATAAGATCTATGTACAGCACAAGATTACTGAGCAGGGTGATGCCTTGTGGCAGTGGTTAGAGTCTGGCGCACATCTTTATATTTGTGGTGACGCTGAGCGTATGGCTAAAGATGTTCACCAAGCACTGCTCGATGTGGTGGTGCAACACGGTGGTAAGAGCGAAGAGCAAGCTGCCCAATACCTAGAAGAGCTAAGAGCGGCCAAGCGCTATCAAAAAGACGTTTACTAAGACTTAGCTTTAAACGAGTAAAGCAATGTTGAGCAACGCTAGGTTTTAACTGGCGCGAGAGCAGAAAAGAATTTTAAGAGAGTACCTTGCCATGAGTGAGCAAAAGTTAGCAGTAAATGAATATTTAAAAACCGACAGCGATTACCTGCGCGGCACTATCCAAGAGGGATTGGATACGGCGGTCACTGGTGCGTTTAGCGAGGGCGATCAGCAGCTGATCAAGTTTCATGGTTTCTATCAGCAAGATGACCGTGACCTGCGTAATGAGCGTAAAGAGCAGAAACTTGAGCCTCTATATAGTCTTATGTTGCGCGCCCGTGTGGCGGGTGGGGTATGTTCACCGGAGCAGTGGCTGGCAGTCGATAAGATTGCGTCAAATCTGACTAGTGCCAACAGCATTCGTCTCACTACGCGTCAGACGTTCCAGTATCACGGTATTCCAAAGCGTAATTTGAAGACCATCATTCAAGATCTCGACCGTGAAGCCTTAGACTCGATTGCAGCGTGTGGTGATGTAAACCGTAATGTGATGTGTAATCCCAACCCAGTGGAGTCAAAGCTGCATCAACAAGCTTACGCCTATGCCAAGCAGTTGTCTGACAACATGCTGCCGCACACTAAGGCCTACGCCGAGATCTGGTTAGACGATGAGAAGCTTGTGACCACAGAAGGTGACGAGGTGGAACCAGTTTACGGTAAGACCTATCTGCCACGTAAATTTAAGATGGCGGTTGCAGTGCCGCCAGACAATGATGTGGATGTCTATACCAACGACCTAGGCTTTATCGCCGTTGCCGAAGGCGATGAGCTAGTGGGCTTTAATATGGTGGCGGGTGGCGGTATGGGCTCTACCCATGGTGAAGTCTCGACCTTTCCACGATTAGCCGACGACTTTGGTTATATTAAGGCTGAAGATACGCTCAAGTTTGCCGAAGCGGTAATGACGATTCAGCGTGACTGGGGTAACCGAGAAAACCGTAAACTCTCACGTTTGAAGTACACCATAGTGAAGCACGGTTTCGATAAGTTTAAAGCGGAAGTTGAAGCGCGCACTGGCATTAAGTTCGAGCCAAAGCGTGATGTGGTGATCGGTGACCGTGGTGACCGTTATGGCTGGAAACAAGGCGTTGATGATAACTGGCACTTAACCCTGTTTATCGAAGGCGGCAGGGTAAAAGACTTACCGGGTCAGCCATTGCAGACTGGTCTGCGTGAAATTGCCAAAGTCCATCAGGGCGATTTTCGCATGACCTCGAACCAAAATATCATCATCGCGGGTGTGCCGAGCGGTGACAAGGCGCTGATTGAAGGACTCGCAAGGCAGCATGGCTTGCTTGGCAAGTTGATCACCGAAACCCGTGGCCACTCTATTGCTTGTGTCGCATTGCCAACTTGCGCACTGGCTATGGCTGAGGCTGAGCGCTACTTCCCTGATTTTCTGACTAAGGTTGAAGCGCTGCAGGAAAAACACGGATTTATCGACCAAGGCATCGTGATTCGTATGACGGGTTGCCCTAACGGCTGTGCTAGGCCGTTTGCCGCCGAAATAGGCTTAGTGGGCAAGGCGCCGGGACGCTATAACCTCTATCTAGGTGCCAGTTTTGAGGGGACACGTTTGAATAAATTGTATCGTGAAAATATCCAAGAAGCGCAGATCTTAGCTGAGCTCGATACCCTATTTGGTCAATATGCTTCTGAGCGCCAAGCGGATGAAACTTTTGGTAACTATACCGTACGTAGCGGTGTGGTTACGGCTGTACTTGATGCGGCTAGGGATTTTCATGGCTAATACTGTAGGTTCTGTGATTTCAGCGGCTGCGCTCAAGGCATTATTGAGCGCGCCAAAAGTGGAGCAACAAGCTGAGCTTGTGCGAGTGAACGACTTTCTAGCCAAGCTTACTCCGAGTGAGCGAGTGCGTTGGGCACTGGAATATCTGCCGGGTAAGCATGCACTATCTTCAAGCTTTGGTATTCAAGCGGCGGTGATGCTGCATATGGTGAGCAGCGAGAAAGCCGATATTCCCGTGCTGCTCACTGATACTGGTTATCTATTTAGCGAGACCTATCAATTTATTGATGAGTTGACCGCACGACTAAAGCTGAATTTGAAGGTGTACTCATCACCTTTTAGTGCAGCCTGGCAGGAGGCGCGTTTCGGTAAGTTGTGGGAGCAAGACTTAGATGGTTTGGACAGATATAACCAGATCAATAAGGTTGAGCCTATGCAGCGAGCCTTAGCTGAGCAAGAAGTTGGTACTTGGTTTGCGGGATTAAGGCGCTCACAATCAAGTACCCGTGAAGCATTGCCGATTTTAGCTATCCATGGTGAACGCTATAAGATTTTGCCGATTATTGACTGGAGTAATAAGCAAGTCCATGAGTACTTAACCGAGTTTGAGCTGCCTTACCATCCATTGTGGGAGCAAGGTTATGTCTCTGTCGGTGACACTCATTCGACTAAGCCGCTGGAGCTAGGGATGAGTGAAGAGGAAACACGCTTTAATGGATTGAAACGTGAATGTGGACTGCATTACGACATTTGATTTCGTTTTAATAGAGACTTGGTCTTGCTCTTTAAAGTGGTACATCAGTACCACTTTAAAGAGTGGTTCGTAATATTGTATACAAAAAATCGCTTTTGTAAGTCTGTGTTACTAAAGGAATTTAATCCTTTAGTATTAAATTTTGTTTATTTTTGTACATTTTTACTCACAATGTTATACACAGGTATTTATTTGGTCTATAGTTTGATGTTCCCGTAGATGGTTTTAGGGGACTGTTCTGTATCGGCCTGAATTGGGTCACGCAAAATTTAGTCTTCCACTGATTGGATGCTAGCCTTAGATGATAGGCATCGAAATCAGCTAAAAATTGCAGGCAGAGTTGTCAGTGACCAGATAAACCAAGCTCGAATTACAACGCTAATCGGCGTTAATTTGAGTGCTTTGATTGGCTTGCTAGCGCCTGCTTAATCAAGCGAGTTGTTCCCCTGGTGGCCCCGCTCTGTAGGGCCACCAGGGGTTTTCACGTTTTAGAGTGATCCCCCTGCTATTACCAACACTTCCTCTCTATTGTTTCTTACTGCTTTATCTTTTAACTTAACTGCTAATATCCCTTAATCACTTGGGGAGCTGCATACTTGAGCCGATTGGTATAAGAGATAAATATTGATGTAGTATGGTTTAGCTTAAGGTCGCAATGCTTTCTATTGGAATAATTGAAATATCAAATGGAGTTTTGAATGAACAAGATGCTTATTGCCGCAGTGGTTGTCGCTGCAGGTGCTGGTGGATATTGGTATAGCCAGCAGTCAACGCAGGTCTCGGCAGGTGATAACCCTGTATTAAGCTATGTCCCTGCTGACACCCCGATTTTTTCCGCACAGCTGCAACCTTTCCCTATTAAATCGTATATTAACTCCTTATCAGAAGCCTACAGACAATACCCTATAGATGCGTTTGATGAGCTTGAGCAAGACCTTGAACAAGAGAATGATGCGAGAGCGCAGTTTTTTGTCAGCCTGATGAAGTCCTATATGGCATCGATGAAAGACGGCAGTACCTTTATTCAGACCTTCGGGTTGGCTGAAAATATCCGTAGTTACTTCTATACACTCGGCGCTATGCCCGTGGTAAAAGTCGACATCGATAACCCCGATGCTTTCTGGGCGCTGCTCGATAAGGCGGAAGTCGAGAGTGGGTTTACCCATACTAAAGCCTATTTAAAAGGTGTGGATTACCGTAGCTATCGGTTGACCGATGCTACCGAGCAAGATCAGATAGACTGGGTTTTTGCGGTGCATGATGGTCTGCTTATCTCTACACTGAGCACCTCTTTTAGTGAGGCCACTTTACTCGAAACGGCCTTCGGCGTGACCCCAATTGATAACTCTATTGTCGATGCTCACATCATTGAAGACATTATCAACAAATATGGCTTTACCAACGAAGGGATAAGTTACATCAATCACAAAGAGATTGTGACGGCGTTAACCACGACTGATGGCAATCAGCTCGCGGGGCAGCTTTCAAAGTTATTTGAAATGAGCAAAGAGGACCCTTTTGCTGAGCTGAAAACCCCTGCATGTCAGCAGGAACTCTCTACCATTGCCGATAACTGGCCGCGAACGGTTGCGGGATACGACCTGCTGGAGATTACCGATAAAGAGAGCAATATCGGTTTTAGAGCCGTGATTGAGAGTCAGAATCAAGTATTACTCAATGCCTATCAAAAACTGCGCGGTTATATTCCTGCTTATACGCAAGACATTGAAAATAGTGTATTTACATTAGGTGTCGGTATCGATACCAACCAGATGGTGCCATCATTGAATGCGATCTGGGATGATATGTTAACCCCTGAATACCAATGTGCCCCATTGGAGGCGATGCAGGCCCAAATGAGTCAACAAAGCCCCGGTATGTTAGGCATGTTTACTGGTATGGCTAATGGTGTCAAAGGCGTTGCTGTATCACTTATCGACTATAAGATCAGTGATGACATAGATAATCCTCAGCTAGAGAGCCTGGATGCCGTTATGACGCTCTCTGCTGATAACCCAAGCATGCTATTTAATTTGGCAAAGCCATTTGTACCTGAGTTGGGCAATGTTCAACTGCCTGTGAATGGTGACGCGATCGATCTCAACAGTATTATTCCTATGCCACCAGAGATGAACTTCAAGGCGAAAATGGCGATAAAGGGTAACCACTTAGTCATATTTGCAGGTAACAAGGGCGAAGCGATTGCCAATAGTCTAGCGACAGAGCCAGTTGTCAATAACGGTTTGATGGTGATGTCAGCCGATTACATGAAGATGTTTAAGCCGCTGTTAACTTTTATTGAACTAACAGGTGAGCCGGTTCCTGAAGGGTTAGAGGCTGTGAAAGATTATGATATGCGAGTTAAGATGAGTCTCGATGTTGATCAAAAAGGCTTCGAAGTCGACTCTCTATCAAACTCTCGCTCAACTGAGTAAGCTAATCATGGCATAATTCAGTCGCGACAACACGCCAGCCAGTAAAGGTTGGCGTTTTATTATTTTTTGTTGGTACTGGGGGAATAAAGATGGCTGAGCAGGTAGTCTGTGGATGCTTTTTAAAAGCGAATGAAGTTAGGTTAGCTACCTTGGCGGGCTGCAGAAGTGAGCATAGAGTGATAGCGCCTAAGACAAATAAGTTCAGCCTAGTGAAAAACCCGAGCCAAGCAGAAACTCGTGAGTTTGTTGCGCAGATAAAGACGTACTTAGTCGATCATAACGTCTCTAAGCTGGTGCTAAATCGCCGTGCAACTACGGGACAAGGTGCGGGTGGGGCTGGAACGTTTCTAATGGAGGGGGCGATTTTAGCCAGTGTGGAGCAGGAGGTAGAGTTCATTCACCCTGCGACATTACGAGCCACAGATAAACGTTGTAGTGAGCTAAAACAGGTTAAACCTAAAACGGTCGATCTGGGTAAAGCCTATGATCTAGCCTTTGAGTGTCTGAGTGAGTAACACCCCTAAATTGAGTGATAATCCTTAGTAGGAAGCTGGCGTATGGGCAGCAAGGGGTTAACATAGATTGTAAGAGCTAAAAATAAACACTGGTAAAGGGAACACTTGTCATATTTTATAGGTGACAAGACTATTTATAAGGTGATCGAGATGATTAAACAGCTTTCAAAATTTGGATTTATCGCACTATTGCTGCTGCCGTTGAGTGCACTGGCAACGGATCTGAAAGTCGGTGATATGGCACCCGACTTTAAGCTTCAAGCCACCGATGGCCACTTTTATCAACTTAGCGACTACAAGGGTAAGCAGACCTTAGTGTTGGCTTGGTACCCCATGGCTAACACCCATGGCTGCACCTTGGAATGTAAGTCTTTAGTCGAGAAAGGTCACCTTATTCGTGAATATAACGCCGTATATATGATGGCCAGTGTTGATGATTTAGAAGATAACCAAGCCTTCGCTCGCGAGCAGAAAGCAGACTTTCCCATGCTGAGCGATCCCAGCAAGCAAACGGCTAAGGCCTATGATGTGCTCAACTTCGTTCGCGTTGCTAGCCGGGTCACTTTTTACATAGGTAAAGATGGCAAGATCTTAAAGATCGATGAAGATATCAATGCTAAAACTGCTGCTGAAGATATTGCGGCGACATTGGCTGAGCTCAATATTGAGAAGGTTAATCAAGCACCTGTAACACAAGGCGAAGCTACTCAGGTGGAATAGTGAGTACAAATTAGAAAGCCCTGTAATGGCAAGATTACAGGGCTTTTTTGTTGATAAGTCGCTGCTGATTAATCGATAATACTAGTACTCATCCTCTGTCGCAGATTGTATGCGAGCCTTACGATCTTGCTCCTCCTCGAAGGCCGCTTGGATCTCGGCTAATATTGCATCGATATCGGCGCTTTGCTCAGTTTCGACAAATTGCCCGGTTAGCTCTGCATCTGGTGATAGCTTGCCGGATTCAAATTTGAGCCACATCTCTTGAGCATATTTGCTTGCGCGTAGAGATGGAGCAAACTGACCATAATATTGGGTCATATTATTCACGTCACGCAGTAGCATGCGCTTGGCGTTATTGTTTGCAGCGGCGTCAACGGCTTGTGGCAGATCGATAATGACCGGCCCTTTATCATCGAGCAATACATTAAACTCAGATAGGTCGCCATGAATAATGCCTGCACAGAGCATTCGCTGCACATCTTTCATCACCATCGCGTGGTGCGCAATAGCCATCTCTGCCGTTAGCGTTACATCGTTGAGTCTTGGTGCCACATAGCCCGCTTCATCGGTGATAAGCTCCATCAGCAGGACACCGTCGAAACAGCCGTAGGGCTTAGGTACACGAACGCCTGCATAGGCTAGGCGAAACAGGGCGTCGACTTCGGCATTTTGCCAAGCTTGTTCCTGCTCTTGGCGACCATAGCTAGAACCTTTCTCCATGGCACGGGCCCTTCGAGAATTGCGGCTCTTACGTCCTTCGCGGTACTCAACGGCTTTCTTAAAGCTACGCTTCTGCGCCTCTTTATAAATTTTGGCACAGCGAATATCGTTACCACACCTAACAATGTAAACATCGGCTTCTTTGCCGCTCATTAATGGACGAATCACTTCGTCAATCAGTCCTTCATCAACCAGAGGTTGGAGTCGTTTTGGGGTTTTCATGGGGCTCTTATACCTTAGTTGGCCGAGTGATGGAATGAATTCGTTTATTATCATGAAAAAAGATGATCCGAATCAGTCTGACGAGGACTCATTGGGTTTGAATTAAGGGGGGAGCTGCTAGGGGGAAACGCTCGGTACAGGATGTTGGGCTAATAACTTTTCGCCGATAAGCTCGATGGCATTGATCTTGTAAAACGCGAGTTGATTGAGTGCGATGTCGGGAGTGAGGCCTGCTCCAGACAGAAGTTGACCATTAGGGCGATAGACCAAGCCTGAGCTAAATTGAACCTGAACTCCGCTATTTGGCAGGGTTATTCGATAGCGTGGGCCAAGGTCGCCACGGGTTGTTGCGCCGATAAGGCTAACTCTAGGCCAGTGCTGAGTCGCTAGGGCTATCCACTCACACTCTTGCTCACAGCTAGAGTCCACTCTGAGAAACAGTTGTGCAGATTTTGCCAAGCCTAGAGCGATTTCGGAGTTGGAGTCGACCTTGGGTATGAACCCTAATTCGGTTATAGATTCAGTGTCGAATGCCTGAAAGCGGCGAACAAGATAATCACTAAAGGCTTCACTAGGCTTTAACTCATTATCAAAGCCGCGGATCTTAAGTTCTGTCTGCTCAAAGAAGCTTAGTTGTGACATAGGAGTGTATTGGCTAGCGATACGATCGGCTCTGGCGTTGGCAAAGCGTTTGTATTGCAGTACGGCCAGAGGTTTTTGCTGCTGTTTATTATCACTGAAGTGTTTAGTCAGCCAAGCCATAAGCAGATCTTGTGGCTGTTTAATGGCGCGAATATCGATAATAAGCTGTGACGGCGAATGACTCTCAGGCTGAGTGGCAAGTTGCAGAGAAAGCTGCTGTAAAGTCTCGGTATCTATCTGTGGTGGGAGGCGGAAATCGACTCGGTGTTGAGTTGACTCAATCGGTTCTGCCTCTTTGGCCTGTATCAATGTTAGCGCCCGTTGCACGCTGAGTTCACCATCGGTTAGGGTCACTATCGTCTCGTTAGAGTGCCTAAGGCCTATCTCACGCCTGAGTCTTGCTATCTGTATGATGCCGTTGGCCTGTGCTACACGGGATTGTTTCAGTGAACTTGGCAGATAGCGTTGGCTCGCCAAAATCCAGTGGGCAATAGGCAGGCCATCTATGTGTGAGAGGTAGGGGTATTGAGCATCGACCGGCTTGCCTCGCAGGTTCAAAGCTTGCCAATATCGCTGGTCAAATACCAAGTTAATAGGCAGTTTACCGGCCGTTGGTGTATTGAGGCGTGGGGCGAACACTTGGACTGCGGGATCATCTAGTTGGCTAAGTAGTCGCTGTAGTTGCTGCGCTAACTGCGCCGACTGAATGATGCCGATTGAGCGCTGTATCAGGCTATTCGCCTCTAAGGTTATCTCATGTAACCGCTGCGGATTGTTGGCGGCAAAGGCGGAGTGCTGCGCAAGCTTATCGAGCACCAGTTTCATATCTTGCTGGTATTGGCGCACATTGAGCTCGGTTTTTATCTGGTTAGGAAAAAAAGACTGGTAGCTGAGTAGCCCTGCACTAATGCAGATGAGTAGGCTAAAAATACCTAATATGCCCTTATAGCTCAAAGTCATAACCATCCTTAGTACAGGCAGGCTTTAAAGCGCTTTACTCAAAACCTGCTATAGACGTTTTTGATATCGAGCTAAGTGGTCGACTATAAGATGTCGTTAATTGAAACCCCGATACCTATTCGTTGGTTATGTACATTGTAGTCGATTAAACTTTCACCGTAGCCATTAAAGTATTGCGTATAAAGTCTTAAGTTACCCAGAATCGGATAGCTCCAGGTGAATTCCAGTGCGCCATAGTTAGGTTTTTTAATGTAATTACGCACCATAAGGGTAAATCTATGTTCATTGAGACCATATACGCCTTTGAACTCTAGGTTCCCCATGTAATCGGTAATATCTGGGTTGTCATCGCCCTTTGGAGAGCTAGGGGACTCTTTTTCATCTTCAGGGATACGCCACCACGCCTTAGCTTCAAGGGCGAAGGGACCATTATCAAACACCATCATGCCATAGAGTCGATTCCAGCTACGTGATTTAGACCCCGATTGGCCGTTGGATTGATGTACGGCGCCAAAACCCCAAAAAGAGTTTTTCAGTGGTCCCAGTTGCCAGTCATTAGTAAACAGCATGAAGATCTCAGGCTCGTGGTTGGTTTCTCTAAATGGGGAGGAGATATCTTTGTTGTATACCTGCCAATAGGATTGGTTGGTGTAGGCCGCAAAGAGGTGGCCGTTGTCACCAAAGACATTGTGCCAAAGTGGGAACTTAAAGCTGATTTGAAACTTGGCCTCCATATTATCTAAGGTGAAGGGATGCTCGGCGGCTTCTTCTGCAAAAGGAGCCATATTGGGCGATTTGCTATAGGTCACAGGCAGAATATAGTTAACTTTATGGGGCGTAATGACGTAGGGAAGCTCACCCGTCGCGCTCTCTTCCGAGATCCGTTTATCAACCAAAGACTCCTCTGTCTTAGGTGCGACTTCAATGTTGGTTTCGTTTTCTTCACTCTTACTTACTTGAGTCTCACTTTGAGCATAAAGACTAAAAGAGCAGCACAAGCCTGAGGCTAAGAGTAGCGCAGCTAATTTGTTCATTGTATTCCCTGAAATTATCTAAGTAATTTTGTTTTTATGTGGAATATTCTACCTAGCAGAATCTTGTATTAACAGTTGTTCAGCAAATTAGTAACTGGGTTGCTAGCGTTTTTGTTTTGTAATGACTTTGGCCAAGCTCATATTTATTAATAAAAAATAGCGACAACATTAGATCTAAACGCAATAACTTAGTGCTAAAAGTCACCCTAGTGTTAACTCTGCAGAATAAACCGTTTGCTCTAATTGATTTAACGCTTTTCATACAAGGTGTTACATAAGTCCTGTCCGCACCTATCTACATCCGCGCGCTCATTAATAACTAAAAGTTATAAAAGGTAATAAATACATATTTATTATGGAATAAGCAGGCGGCTATATTTCACTACAAGAATTCAGAGTGAGGTAGCGTGATGGAGATTGTAACTTTACCCGGTCAAGCCGCTGGAGGAAAAGTATGGCTAGTGGGAGCGGGACCTGGTGATGTCGATCTACTGACAGTAAAGGCTTATCGAGTGTTGCAAAATGCCGATGCGGTGCTTTACGACGCGCTTGTCAGTGATGAGATCTTGGCATTAATCCCAAAGCACGCCGAGAAAATTGCCGTAGGTAAACGTGCAGGCCTTCACAGTGCGGCGCAGAGTGAGATTAATCAGCTGTTGGTCACTAAGGCCTATACCCGCAAGAACGTGGTACGGCTAAAAGGCGGTGACCCATTTATTTTTGGTCGCGGTGGTGAAGAGCTAGAAACCATCGTTGACGCCGGTGTGGATTTTGAAGTGGTACCTGGAATTACCGCGGCAAGCGGCACAGCGGCTTATGCCGGCATTCCGTTAACCCATAGAGATTACGCCCAAGGCGTGAGCTTTATTACTGGTCATTGCAAGCTTGAGAGTCGCCCTATGGATTGGCAGAGTTACGCTAACCCTAATAATACCCTAGTGATTTACATGGGTATTTTAAATGCAGATCTAATTAAAGCAGGCTTGCTTAATGCTGGTAGAGCGGCGCAAACCCCTGTCGCCATTGTCTCAAAGGCGACGACCAGCCAGCAGCGAGTGTTTATCGGTAGCCTTGATAACCTTGATGAACTTGCTAGCCATCCCGAACTTGTGATGCCGGCGCTGATGGTGATAGGCGAAGTGGTCGAATTAGCAGGCAGCCTCAATTGGTTTACGCCGAAAACACAGCAGAGCCAACTCAATGATCTCGAGTTAGCCGCAACAACAAAATAATTGATTGAAGAATACGGAGAATTAGCATGGCCGCGAAAGAGTTAAGCCATTTGCAACAACTGGAAGCTGAGAGCATTCAAATTATTCGCGAAGTCGCGGCAGAATTTGATAATCCTGTGATGATGTACTCCATCGGTAAGGACTCTTCTGTGATGTTGCATCTTGCGCGAAAAGCATTCTATCCAGGGAAAATTCCTTTTCCTTTACTGCACGTCGATACCGACTGGAAATTTAAAGAGATGATCGCCTTTCGCGATGCCCAGGCCAAAGAATTTGGATTTGAGCTGCTAGTTCACAAGAATCCAGAAGGGCTTGAGATGGGCATAAGCCCATTCGAACATGGCAGTGCTAAGCATACCGATATCATGAAGACTCAAGGGCTTAAACAGGCGCTAAATAAGTACGGTTTCGATGCTGCTTTTGGCGGCGCACGCCGTGACGAAGAGAAGTCGCGTGCCAAGGAGCGTGTCTATTCGTTTCGCGACAAGCACCATACTTGGGATCCTAAAAATCAACGTCCTGAACTGTGGCGTACCTATAACGGTGCGGTGAATAAGGGCGAAAGCATTCGTGTATTCCCGCTTTCTAACTGGACCGAGTTGGATATTTGGCAATATATCTACCAAGAGAACATTCAGTTGGTGCCGCTGTACTTTGCCCAGAAGCGTCCCGTCGTTGAGCGCGATGGCATGATGATCATGGTCGATGATGACAGAATGCCACTGGCAGAAGGTGAGCAGCCTAAAGAGGAGCTAGTGCGCTTTAGAACGCTAGGCTGCTACCCGCTAACAGGGGCGATGCATTCCGAGGCCGATACCTTAGAGAAGATTATTGAAGAGATGCTGCTGACCCGTTCGAGTGAACGTCAGGGTCGTCTTATCGACTCAGATCAAAGCGCATCGATGGAACTGAAAAAACGTCAGGGCTATTTCTAAACCCAGCCATCTAACGGTGAATGTGGATGAAGAACTCTAAGGAATCATTATGAATCAAGCAGTAAATAACAATGCACGCCTGGCGGCAGAACTGGAAGATCTAGGCGTAAAAGAGTACCTGTCACTACAGCAACACAAGGGGCTGTTACGCTTCTTAACCTGCGGTAGTGTCGATGACGGTAAGAGCACCTTGATTGGTCGTCTGCTACACGACAGCGCACAAATTTATGAAGACCAGTTAGCTAGCCTGAAAAGTGACAGCGCTAAGCTTGGCACCACAGGTGAAGAGGTTGATCTTGCGCTGTTGGTAGATGGCCTGCAAGCGGAGCGTGAGCAAGGGATCACCATCGATGTAGCCTACCGCTATTTTTCAAGTGATAAGCGTAAGTTCATTATTGCCGATACTCCAGGCCATGAGCAGTACACACGTAACATGGCTACAGGTGCGTCGACCTGTGACTTGGCGGTGATCTTAGTCGATGCGCGTTATGGCGTGCAGACCCAGACGCGTCGCCATGCCTTTATTGCATCTCAGCTCGGCATTCGTCACTTCGTTGTGGCGGTGAACAAGATGGACCTCTTGGGCTTTGACGAGAAGGTTTTTAACGATATTCAAGCCGAGTTTGCCCAGTTTGCCGAGCAGTTAGGAGATATCGATATTCGTTATGTGCCCCTATCTGCCCTTAAGGGCGACAACGTTGTCGATAACAGCAATCAAACCCCTTGGTATAGCGGCGGCACACTGTTAGAGCTACTCGAAACCATCGATACCCGCCGTGAGCTTAATAGCCTACCTGTGCGTTTCCCTGTGCAGTATGTGCAGCGTCCTGATCTGGATTTTCGTGGCTTTTCCGGCACCCTTTCATCGGGGGTGATTAACGTGGGTGATGAGCTGGTGGCCTTGCCATCGGGTAAACGCAGCAAGGTTGCTAGCATCGTGACTTTCGATGGCTTGCTTGAGCAGGCGATTGCTGGCCAAGCGGTGACGCTGACTCTGGAAGATGAAATCGATATCTCAAGGGGCGATCTACTGTCGCAGGTTAAAGATGCTCCAGCACTTGCCAATATTGTCAGCGCCGATATTGCTTGGATGGATGAGAAGCCACTGCAAATCGGTCAGCTATATGACTTGAAAGTCGCGGGTAAAAAACTGCAAGCCAGTGTCACAGGGATTGAATACCTAGTAGATATCAACACCCTAGAACGCAACAGCAGCGATGCTATTGGCCTTAATGATATGGCGCGAGTCACCCTTGAGCTCAATGAATCGATTGCTATCGATCCTTATAGCTTGGTGAGGGATACCGGCGGCATGATCTTAATCGACCGATTATCGAATGCAACGGTCGCGGCTGTGATGGCGGTATCGAGCAGCAAAACACAAAAAGCGGCTCAGCAATACAGTGACTTTGAGCTAGAGTTGAATGCACTGATCCGTAAGCAGTACCCTCACTGGCAAGCAATTGATATCAGTAAAGTAGAGGGTTAACTGTGGCTGATTTGTGGGTGTTATCGTGCATCTTATTTGCCTTAGTCGCCGCCTTAATGGCGGGGATATTGACACCCGCAGCGTTATTTTTTATCGCCTCATTAACCACTTATCTGCTTGGTATGGTGGAGCTTGAAACCGCTTTAGCCAGCTTCACCAATGCTAGCCTAGTCACCTTAGTATTGCTGATCATGTCGACGGCAGCACTGGAGAAAACTTCGCTGCTGGGTAAGTTAAGTCAAGTGGTAGGGCGGGGCTCGTTGGCATCGACGATGGCCAAGCTTGGATTCTCTACCGCTTTGCTATCGTCGTTTACCAATAATACTGCGGTGGTGGCTTCGCTCATTGGGGTGGTGCGCCGTAACCAAGCCCATGCGCCAGCTAAGTTGTTGCTACCCCTGTCCTATGCGGCCATTTTGGGGGGAACGCTCACGCTAATTGGCACCTCGACTAACTTGATCGTCAATTCGTTTGTAGAAAACGCAGGACTCGTGCCCTTAGGCTTCTTTGAGTTTTCTATGATTGGCATTGTGATTGTTATCTCGGGCGTTGGCCTGTTGGTGTTATTAGCCAATTGGTTACCCGATAGACGTGAAGAGTCTGCTGATGAGACTTTGCCTTACTTACTTGAAGCTAGAGTGGCTAAAGGTTCACTGCTGATAGGCAAGAGCGTGCAAGATAATCGCTTACGCGCCCTGAAAAAGCTTTACTTAGTAGAGCTTGAGCGCAGCGGTATTCGCATCTGCCCAGTGCCGCCGCACTTAGTGTTGCAGAGTGAAGATATTCTGCGTTTTAGTGGCGCGGTGGAGTCGGTTGAGTTGTTGCACCAGTTCGATGGTCTCGAGTGGTTTGGTAAGCAGCAGGCTAAAGGACAAAACCTGATTGAAGCTGTGCTTGCACCAAGCTCAACCTTGGTAGGGCGCTCGCTAAAAGAGTCGACCTTTAGAGAAAAATTTGATGGCGCGGTTTTGGCTATCCGGCGTGGCCATCAGCCGCTAAAGGGTGGCCTTGGTGATATCGAGTTGCAGGCCGGGGATGTATTGCTGGTCACTCCGGGAGATGGCTTTTGCCGCAACACTAAGCTGGCATCTGAGTTTGCCGCAGTGAGTGGATTAGACCTGAGTGTTAGGCTTGATTCACGCCGCAGTCAGTGGGTGCTCACAGGCTTTCTAGTAACGATTTTAGCCAGTCTGACAGGTGTTCTTCCTTTGGTTAAGGGGCTGGTTTTACTCCTGATGAGTTATATCGCCATAGGCGCGGTGAGCTTATCTGAACTCAAGCGGCGTTTTCCTTTTGAGCTGGTGGTGATTGTTGGTAGTGCTTTGAGCTTGGCGAACCTGATGTTATCGACTGGGCTTGCCGACGATATCGCCGCATTTATTTTGGGGGCGATCAATGGTTATGGCGTGTTTGCCGCCTTCGTGGCTGTGTACTTGATGACGCTGTTGCTCACAGAGCTTATAACCAACAATGCTGCTGCGGCGCTCTCTTTTCCGGTGGCTTATGCCATCGCACTAAGTTATGGCGTCGATACTCGGCCATTTATTCTGGCCGTGGTGTTTGGCGCCAGTGCTAGTTTTATTTCGCCCTACGGTTATCAGACTAATTTAATGGTCTATAACGCGGGTAACTATCGGTTTAGTGATTTTGTGCGGGTGGGTTTACCTTTGTCACTGTTGTACTCGGCAATTGTATTGTTATTAGTTCCAGCACTTTTTCCATTTTAGTTTTTTGCATTTTAGCTTTCCCTATTAGCTCATTCTGTTTAGGGCTAATGGCGCAGATGTTCAGATGATGTTAGCTCGTCTGGTTAACTATTTTATAGATTAGATTTTTTTGGAGTTGTTTATGTCTGATATCGTTTGGCACCAGCACAGTATTGATAAGCAGTCTCGGGCGTTGCAGAAGGGGCAAAATCCCATCTTGCTATGGTTTACCGGTTTGTCGGGTTCGGGCAAGTCGACACTAGCAGGTGCGTTAGAGCGTGCATTATTCGATGCGGGTTTTCACACCTATCTGCTCGATGGCGATAATGTGCGTCATGGTCTATGCAAAGATCTCGGCTTTAGCGCGGATGATCGTGACGAGAATCTACGCCGTGTGGGTGAGGTGGCAAAACTCATGGTCGATGCTGGCCTTGTGGTGTTGTCGGCCTTTATCTCGCCAACAACGGAGGAGCGTGAGCGCGTACGTGCACTGTTTGATGAAGGGCAATTTATTGAGGTGCATGTGTCGACACCGATAGCGGTGTGTGAAGCTCGTGACCCTAAAGGCCTATACAGCAAGGCGCGCGCCGGCGAGATTAAAAACTTCACCGGGATCTCTGCCCCCTATGAAAACCCAACAGCTGCAGAGTTGACTATAGATACCAGTAAGGGCGACTTAGCGACTCAAGTGAGCGCACTGCTGGACTATTTAGCGGCAATACAGGTGATTGACTCAGATAAGCTAAAAAAAGCGGTTTAATCAATCTTAAAGTCGCGGGCAAATAGGGCTCGCATCGCCTTGATATAGTCTTTATCGGTATTGAAGGGAATAAGCTGCGCTAACTCATCGCCGATAGGGGTAAAGCGGTAGTAGCTGAAGAATAGCTGGCCGCTCTTTGGAGTCAGCTTAAGTTTTAGATCGCTTAGGGAGAAACTGATCGGTGTCTTACTGCTCAGTAATCCGGTTTCTAGCTCGCTGCGATGTAAAACCCCCGCCTCGACTAAGGTCAAAATATTGGAGTAGGGCAGACCAAATTGCGATAAACCAATATTGGTTGATGTTGGTTTCTTAAAGAACTGACCTAAGCCTCCGGCATGTTTAAAGCCGATAATCAGCTTGAGCCGTGTCTCGTTGTTAACCAGTACCGACATGGCGAGAGCTTTCTCTAAGATCTGCGCCTCTTTATGGGTGAGCTGTTTCAGTGTTGCCAAGGTGCGAAGACTAAAATTGCCCGGTGAGGTGATCTCATTCGCTAAAATTCTGCCCCACAACTCCTGCATCTTACGGTTATGAATTTGCTCGGCCAGTTTAAAAAACTGATGAGCCCAGTCGGGATCGAGATCGACGCCAGTTACGTCAGATGGAGTATGGCTGATGGCAATTTTATAGATGGTTTCAAGGTTCTCTTGATACTGGCATGCTTGCTTCTGCGCCCTAAAGGCGGCGCGTTCGCCAATTGATGCACTGCTGGCGCGATAGTCATCTTCACTGGCTAAACCTAGCATACGTCCTAGCAGCAGTGCTTTCTTGCGGGCTGAAACCCCAGTGGCTTTGCTGCTCTCTTTTACCGTTGGCTTAGCTGCGACTTTGGCAGCGTCTGTTACTGTCTCAACCATGATCTGTCATTTACCATCAATAAGTTGTGCTCATTGTTATCTGGGCGGTTATTTATGTCCATGACTATCTGTTTGATAACCGACTAATTTATAGATTTTGATCTAGTTTGCACTAGTTTTTTAAAGTGTGCGACCTCTTCACCAGCTAAGCGCCTATATCAGCTTAAATTCAAATTCATTATATGAAGTAAGTATCTTATATCTCACTGATTCAACATCTGTTTTCTTCTAAATTTTAAATCACCTACTCAGAGTTATAGTGCTTTCTTATGACCGTTAGAGCGTTGTAGTTTGCTAGCTTTGTTTTTACTTTAACGGTTGAAATGCTAGGGCTTGCCTAGTCTGTATTGTTTGTTGCCTATCGGTATCTAGTGTAAGTGGTTTGTAAATGTTATTGTAAAGATTAATGAAAATCATTCTCATCTGGGTTAGTTTGTCTGCGAATTTAAGGGGAGCCGGTACATATCAATTGCTTACCAGCGCAGAATCAAAATGAGAACCATCTATGAAACTTATTCCAAGGCAGACAAAGCTCAACATAGTGGCGTTAACTATCGCCACTATGTTCAGTACTAATGCGCTATCAGCGACCGAGCCAGAGACATTAGCCGCAGCGATAGCTAAGCAAGAGGCTGAGCTGACAGCGTTAAAGAACGAACTACAACAGCTTGCTGAGCAACAAGAGCGACAGCAAGAGCAGCAAGCACTTAAAATAGCTAACGAAGCTAAATCGTCCTCGAGTGCTTGGGAAAAGTTTTCATTTAAGTCCTACGGTAGCGTGATCTATACCAGTGACGAGTATTACGACAATGTGCAGGACACCTCTCCAGAGCGCCGTAGTCGTTTCGATCTGGAGCGGATCGTTACCGAGTTTGGCTACCAGTTTAATGAACAGTGGGACATGGAAGTTGAGATCGAATATGAGCATGGTGGTACAGGTACCGCACTAGAATATGACGGCTTCGATGAGTTCGGTGAGTTTGAGGCCGAAGTTGAAGCGGGTGGCGAGGTGATGATTGAGAAGGCCGAAATTCGCTACCGTCCTAATGATGCCTTTGGGGTTAAGTTCGGTAATATCCATCTACCCGTTGGCCTCAGCAGTATGCTACACAAACCTAGCCAGTACCTAACAGTACAGCGACATAAGAGTGAAGCGGCGATGCTGCCCGCGGTTTGGAATGAGAATGGTATCGGCATCTTTGGTGAGCTTGCTAACTTTCATTATCAAGCTCAAGTGGTTAGCGGTTTAAACTCAGAATACTTCCGTAGCTATGACTGGGTCGCCTCTGGACATCAAAAGCGTTTTGAACACGTAAATGCCGATGAGCTTGCCTATGTCGTGCGTCTCGATTACGGCAACTTTAAAACAGGTTCAGCTATCGGCGCGTCCTATTACTATGGAAATACTAGCGGCAATCGTCATAAAACCAACAAGTTAAGTGCAGACGGTACGGTTGAAATCTTATCTGTCGCGGGCGCCTTTGTTGAGGGGCCTTGGATCTTACGTGGTCAGTATCTTTACGGTACGCTCAGCGATAGTGACGCGATTACCCAGGCGAATAAAACCACTCCGGGACTTAAGCCGGGCAACTTTGCTCAGCTAGGATCGAAATCTGAAGCCTTCTTCGTTGAGGCGGGTGTGGATCTTAGCCACTTCACATCAGTACCTGTCACTGTCTTTGCCAATATCGATTACTCCAATCCACTAAAAGAGGTGGAAACAGGTATTGCGACTAAACGCTATGAAAACACTTGGATCAGTGCGGGTGTTAACTACTTCCCTATTCCTGAAATTGTGATTAAAGCCGAAGCTGGCGTACAGCAAGTGGCAGTCGCATCTATTCCTGATACTAACTTTTTCGCTTTAGGCGTTGGTTACCAATTCTCAATTTAATGACTTATTACATGGAGTTTTCAATGAAACATTTTACCCATTCAGCGCTTGCTATCGCCCTTATTTCAACGCTTGCCGCATGTGGCGGTTCAGGCTCTGACGACACCACACCACCCGTTGTGCCTGACACAGGTTTTAGTTTTTCAGCTACCGAGATGGTAACGAATCTAACCGATGATGTGATTGTGGCGGGTTACTCAAATCTTGCTGCTAGCGGCGAAGCGATGTTGTTAGCGACTCAAACACTCGTTAACACACCGACACAGGCGAACTTAGAGGCGGCGCAAGAGGCGTGGAAAGCGGCGCGTCAGCCTTGGGAGCAGGGAGAGTCGCATATCTTCGGCCCTGTAGATTCACTCGGTATCGACCCTCATCTAGATAGCTGGCCACTGAACACCACAGATTTAACCACTGTGCTGGCCAACAACACAGGTTTTGATGCTGAGACGATTAAAGGCTGGAATGATGATGTACAGGGCTTCCATACCATGGAATACCTACTCTTTGGTGACGGTGTCGCCGATAACACTAAGACCATTAGCGAGTTAACGGTTAATGAACGTGACTACTTGATGGGACTTGCTGAAGTGTTCCGTGACTATACCAAGACGCTCGATGATGCATGGCAGGTGAGCCATGACGGTCAGTCGGGTAAAGCTTATGGAGAACTACTTAAGAAGCCAGGCGTCGATGGCAATACCTTCTACAGCTCTGAAGTCGGAGTGGTAGAAGAGCTCGTGAACGGCATGATCGGCATTGTCGATGAGGTGGGTAACGGTAAGATTGCCGATCCATTCGGTGAGTCACTCGATAAGGCCGATACCTCAAAGGTTGAGTCGCAGTACTCTTGGAACTCACTAAGAGACTTCAGCGATAACATCGTTGGTGTGCGCAATGTTTACTTGGGTGAACTAGAAGGTGGTGCAGATAAGCAGGGGATTATCGATTTCGTCAATGCGGCAAATCCAGAGTTGGCAGTGCGAGTTAAGAGTGAGATTGACGATGCGATTACTAAAATAGCTGCCATAGCGGGTGAGAACAATATGCCGTTCCGTCAAGCGATTTCAGATGTTGAGGGGCGCGTACGAATTCAAACCGCTGTTGATGCACTGACTAAGCTACAGGCGAGCTTAGAGTCAGATGTACTGCCACTGCTAAAAGAGTGGAATATCTAAAGCGTTAGTTGATGAGGAGGCCATAAGGCCTCCTTTTTACTCGAATAATTCCCTTGGTTTTTAAGTGGTTAATGCTTCATGTTGTCGTGAGTCAATACCTGGGCCTAAGGGAGTAAAGCTAGCGATTTCAATCCGAGTGTGGAACAGCAGATGACAAAAAAATACCTTCAACAAAGCAAAGTGCAGCAATGCAGAGTGCAACAAAACAAAGTACAGTCAAACAGCAGCCAAGGCTTTCGAAAAAGCCTCATCAATAGCTTGGTCTTATTGAGTGTTGCAGGCTTAAGTGCCTGCGGTGGCAGCAGTGATGAAGCCCCAAAGCCAGAAGAGAAAACCTATCCCGCCTATACCGATATTAAGGCAAGCGGCGGTGATACCACCACCTTCGATGCATCGGAGTCGGGGCATGGCTTCTCAACTCCTGCACCTAACTTAAGCGCCGAAGAGTTAGCGCTGCACCTTGAGGGCGACTTAAGCTTTGAAACCGCCTTTACTACAGCGCCAAATAGCGCTCATCCAGAACTCGATGGTTTAGGGCCGGTATTTAATAACGCAGACTGTAACTCATGCCATCAACGCGATGGCCGTAACTCAACACCTATTGTTCCAGCCGGTAAAACTCGCGTTAAGCTTGGTTCGGATGCGGGAATATTCTTAAGAATAAGTAAGGCGCCAGATGAGGTTTGTGTGACAGGCACTGCGGCAAATGATTATTGTGCGCCAATCCCTGTGCCAGATTTTGGTGGCCAACTGTTTCATCGTGGCGTATTACAAGCTCGCGATGACTGGCGGCAAAATCAGTTTGTCGGTCAGGCCGATGTTTACCTCTCCTACGAAACTAAGGTGGTAACCTACAGCGATGGCACCAGTGTCACCCTGAAGAAGCCGTTGTTTGAGGTGGAAAACCCCTATGATGCGCCGGGGGAGACAAAAGCTAGCAGCAATGTGACCTCTAACTTGCTACAAGATGATGTGTTAATGGGTTGGCGTAATGGTATGCCTGTGTTTGGTTTAGGGCTATTAGAAGCGATTGATGAGGCGGATATTCTGGCTAATGTTGACGCTGCTGATAGTGATAACGATGGCATTTCAGGTAGGGCTAACTATGTGTTTGATGCGATTAAAGCCAAGGCGGGGGATAGCCATCCTGTTTCGCTAGGGCGTTTTGGCTGGAAGGCCAATACCCCCAGTGTGCGAGTGCAATCTCTAGGGGCATTACGTGGAGATATGGGGATCACTAATCCGCTATTTCCTGACGAGAGCGTTGCTGGCACTGCGCTACATGACTCCTACTTAGCGCGTACCGGTTTTGTCGACACGGGAGCTGGCATAGATGGAGAGCCTGAAGCCAGCGCCGAGTTTAGTGATTCGGTGGTGTTCTACGCCGAAACGCTAGCGGTGCCAGCAAGGCGTAATGTTGATGATGTGAATGTTCGAGAGGGAGCAAGGTTGTTCGAGCAGCTTAACTGCAGCGGTTGCCACACACCTAGCTTTGTCACTAAGACCTCTGGTGAGATTGGTGGCAACAAGATGAGCGATAGTCACAAGAGCCAAACCATCTATCCGTTCACGGATATGTTATTGCACGATATGGGCGATGAGTTAGCCGATGGACGACCAGACTTCTTAGCCGATGGAAACGAATGGCGTACTCGTCCATTGTGGGGAATAGGCCTGACCCAGACTGTTAACCCACAGGCTGGATTCCTGCATGATGGTCGTGCTGCGACCTTGGAAGAGGCTATCCTCTGGCATGGAGGAGAAGCGGAGAAAAGTCAGCAAGACTTTATGGCGTTGACGGCCAAGGAGCGAGCTCAAGTTATTGATTTTTTGATGTCCCTATAAGCAAATTGCTGTTTGTTCAATAGCTTTTACAATTGTGTCAATAAAAGCGGAGTTTTCTCTTTGAGGATACTCCGCTGTTGATTTTGTGAGATAGGTAAAGCTAATTGAGGTTATAGCACTGCACCTCGTGATCTGTTTCATGTAATCTTTTGGTCAAATCACCTATGATTTATTTATTGATTTCATCATGTTCAATTTCGATCCTCAGGAGGATGTCTGGTGAGCAAAATTCTTATCGTTTACTCAAGTGTACATGGCCAGACACGTAAAATTTGTAGTTATCTGGAAGATAAACTGAAGGCGGTTGGCAACTGTGTCACGGCTGTCAATATTGCCGATAAAGTGGACTTAGGTGAGTTTGACAAGATTATCATCGGCGCCAGTATTCGCCATGGTAAACATAACCCTGCGGTTTATGATTTTATTGAGGCTCACAAGGCTGAATTAGAGCAGAAGCCGAGTAGCTTCTTCTCGGTTAACTTGGTAGCGCGTAAGCCGTTGAAAAATACCGCAGAGACTAACCCATATATGCAGGCTTTCTTTGAAAAATCGCCTTGGGTACCCGATGTGGCAGAGGTGTTTGGCGGTAACTTAAATTATCCTAGCTATGGTGTAATGGATAGGAACATCATCCGATTTATCATGTGGATCACTAAAGGTCCAACGGCAGCTGATACTAATATTGAATATACTGATTGGAATAAGGTTGATACTTACGCCGACAGTATTCATCAGTTGGCGGTTACGGTTTAACAAGCACAGGACGAGATATGGCGCAGTCGACGTTTAAACGTTTAGCAAGAAAGTATATTGATCTGCAGCATGCGCTAATCATTATTACTAGCGCCTACCTTATCTTTACCAGCGGTTGGATCTTGATCGGTCGCCGCTTACGCCCTAATGCGACGTTTTGGGATCAGAGCCATGTCTATCTTGGGCTTGTCGCCGCTTTCTTGTCGATGACCTTTCTCATTACCACTTGTCTTAAGGGCAAGTGGCGTCAGTACTTTCCTTGGTTAATCGGTGACTTTTCGCAGCTTAAAACCGATATCCTAGGCTTTTTTAAGGGCAAGATCCCTATTGCTGGTGGGCGCGGTTTATTTAGCATAGTCGAAGGCATCGGCATGCTGCTGTTCTTGGCCGTTGGGCTCACAGGTATAGCTTGGTTCGCAACTCAAGGAAGTAGCGATGCCTTGATGTGGCGGAGTTATCATATTCATCTTGCGCAGGCCTTTATTGGCTTTATTGTTGTGCATGCCATCTTTGCCTGTTTGCATCTATTGGACTTTTTTAGAAACTAATTACCCTATAAATTAGTCGCCTTAGAAATTTGTCGCTTTAGATATTAATTGGCCTGTGCCCAGTTAATTTTACGATTATCTCAAACAAAGCTTTTCAATTCGCAGCGATTTCTCTAACTTAAGTAAAAAGGAAGGTTTAACTTTTTGCTTTATGTGAGGATTCACTTTGCGGCCAACCGTTATTCATCTTATCGATGATATCAAGCTTGGTGGCGTCAACTTGGCGCTAGAAAGTTTGGCTGCGTCACGGCTGAATCAAAGTTACCTCTTTAAGCTAATACATCGACGTTTCTCTCTACCTTCGTTTAAGCGTTATGCTGCCGATATTATTGTGGTGCATGGCGCATTAAGTTGGCGGAAAATTCCAGCCTTGCTAGCGCTTAAACTGGCAAATTTTGGCACCCCCATACTCTATCAAGAGCATCATTATAGTCGTGAATTTGTGGCTCTCAGGGTCGCTCACCCTAAGCGTTTTTATCGTATGCTCAAGTTTGGCTATGGCCTGATGGACAAGGTGCTACTGGTCTCTAATTCGCAGGTTCATTGGCTCGAAGAGAGTGGCATCCTCATGAAAGACAAAATGGTATGGGTGGGACAAGCAAAGGAGCTGAGTCCGTTTATAGCCGTATCGAGTAGACCTCTATCCTCACCTCTTAAGCTGCTGGCATACGGGCGGCTAAGTCAGCAAAAAGGATTCGATCTGTTGATAAAAGCGATGGCAAAGCTACCTAGCGATAGAGTCAGCTTAACCATAGCGGGGGAAGGGGAGGATGCACAACTGCTGTCTGAATTAGCCTTACCTTTACCCCATGTTCGTTTGACTGGGGAGGTGCATGATGTGCCGCAGTTCTTGGATTCAGGCGATCTGGTGGTTATCCCCTCTCGCTGGGAACCGTTTGGGCTCACCTGTTTAGAGGCTGTCGCGGCGGGTAAAGGGGTTATCTTGCCCTATATCGATGGACTGGGAGATCAAATTAATCTGTTACAGAGAAATGGCTGCGGCTATCAGTTAATCCAAGAGTTATCCGTAGAGGGGATAGCGCAGGCGATCACTCAAGTGCTCAATGGCGAGGCATTAGCGATAAACAACACACAGCGTCAGTCTTGTGAGCAAGCATGGGAGCTGATGCTTAATAATTGGCAGCAAGTATTGAGCGAAGTGCTTGAGCCACAAAAGGCAGTGACACTTGAAGATCAAAAAAGGCGCTAAATAGCGCCTTTTTTCCTAAAGAATTGAGATTATTTGTGCTCAATCGCTAGGTAGTTCATTAGGTCGATTAGCTCGCCTAGAGTACGGATAGAGCCCATGTTAATCGCGTATTTATCGTTAACGATGAAAGCTGGTACGCTTTGAACTCTAAATTCACGTTGTTGCTTGCGCCATAACGCTAGTTTGCTATCGGTTTCTGCACTATCAGCAATTTTGTCATACTGGGCAGAGTCAACGCCAAACTTAGCAAATACTGCTTTGATGTCATCACGGCTCTTTAGTGGCTCTTCATGCTTATGGCCTGGTGCGCTGTGATCGTGTTTCTCACCATTGTCGCCCTGGATAACTTTAAACATAGCGTCAGTTAATGGCTGCTTGTTATCTAAAGTTTGGATCACTGCAAGAGAGCGCATCACTTCAGTGTTAATGTCTGTGTTGGCGAAATCAACGTGCTTGCTGTCAAAGGTGATCTGCTTGTTTAGGTTAGCTTTGATGTCCGCTAAGTACATCTTTTCCATGTTGAAACAGTTACCGCAGTAGAACGAGTAGAACTCAGTCAGTTTTGGCTCGCTGCTTGGGGCTTTATCTGAAACAACAGTAAAGTGCTTACCTTCGATAAATTGTGCGGCAAAGCTGCTCATTGGAGCAACGGCAAGTGTTAACGCTAAAGCAATATGTTTAATCAAGCTAGTGTCCTCTAGGTGACGTTAGTCTAAGTAGTCGAGCGATAACGAATAATACAAATATTATTCATCCGTTACAGCAAATTACATTGTTGTTAAGAATAAAACCAGATGCTTAATTATGACTGAATTTGGCGACTAATACATGCTTTAGAGTGTGACCCATATAGTGATTTTAAGCGGAAGCGGAGGTTTTCATTTTAATTTTTGCCAAGCTTCACAATCTCAGTTTTTTTTTCTAAAAAACCTAGGTATTTGGGGAACTAATTTAAGTTTCTGAGCCGTATAAAGCGTGGCAGATAAAGCCCTTGGGATTATTGGTAAGTATTTAGCGCATTATCTGTAATCTGACTAAGATTAAACTGGATATCTTATCTATTCATGTTAGTTTTACTGAATATACGGCTTTGCTATATAGATCAATAAGTTTGATATAGAGCCTGGTTAATCCTTGGGGGGAAGGGACTTGAACAATCAATCGCAACTATTTATTGCAGTATTAGGAATCGTAGGCTCTGGCTTGGCGGCAAATGCACAAGCTACGGATTGGCGTGTCGCATTTGGTGCTCATGACACCATAGTCGATCAGGCTGACTCGCATACGCTTGGTGCTCATGCTGGCTTTTATGCGGCGCATAAGACGCAATCAGATCTGCTTTGGCAGGGGGAGATAGATATCTTTATCGATGACGATAAAGACAAGCTGGATCCCGACCATATCCCTATTTGGTTTCAGAGTGCTTTTTCGGTCGATGGTAACTTGTACCGCTTCTCTGAGGTGATGAACCTACAATGGCAAGTAACGTTAGAGGGGAAACGGAATACAGTCAGTTCGATAGAGAAGCAGGCTAAGCTCTTTCCCGGTATTGTAGCTAGATACGATAGCGATCGTGTTTATGCGGGATTTGAAGTTGCAGCGGGTTATTACATGTTGGAGATTGACGATGATGTGCCAAGAGAACGTGGCTATGATCGTGAAGACTTTCAAAATAAAACAACAGCCTACTCAGTCGCATTCGATACTCGCTTACCACTGGGGGACTCTTTTGATATCTATGCCAAGGCGCAAACTTGGAATGATGGTAGCGATTGGCTTGAAAACAAAATTTCAGGGATAGTGAGTTACCGTTTGGATGGCTGGATTGAGGATAGCAAGATTCAGCTAAGTGTGGAGCATAGCGAATATAATCTTGATCCTTATGATAATAGAGATAAGAACTCGCCAGATTATTTAGCTATTCTACCTTGGGATAGAGATACCCTCGTTAGGATCTATGTCGACATGCCTTGGGGCTAATCGATTGAAACACCGCAATGAAAGCCACCTAAGCAAGGTGGCTTTTTTGTCTTTAGCTTTTGTTCTCGTTAGTTAACTAAGCGGCAGCCACAAACGGTATTGCTTGGTTGAAACAGCACAACGGCAAAGTCTTTGCTTTCATCACGCTCTAATACTTGCACACTCAGGTTATGCATTCCGTCTCTATTGAGGTTTAAGCTACTGACATAAGAGAGGTACTTATAGTGCTCAGGGGCCTGCTTAAGATCGGAGTGAGGATACTCTTGTTTAGTTTTGACTGAAATATCATAAAGCATGCTATCAAGATCGACACTATTGACCTGTCCCTGCATAGAAACCGAGCCCGTCGAATTACCGTCTAGGTCGAAGTAGCGATAGTTTATTTGTGCCTGACCATCTTTCGAGAACAGATCGACCAACAGGTAGTGTTTGCTATCTTGTTCATTTTGTTGCCGATTAAAAAGCTCTGAGCTGCAGCTGAGCATAAAACCGGGCTGTCTTGCAGTCAGTTTATATATCACCCCGACACAAACGAGCAAGATGAGTAAAATAATGATGTTAATAGCCCAGCGCCATGTTCGGCTCATTATCAGTTCCTTGTGTACTGCGTTGTTGTTCTATTTCTGCGGCCCAGTGTCTTGTATCGATTAATCACAAATGTCCACTGCCAGCAGCCATTGTTGATTAATGAATTGTTTGGGTTGGCGTAGATCGCTAATTTTTAAGTTACGAATAATAGACTGGCCGAACTGATCACCCCGCAAAGTGATGTTGAGTACCTGCTTATCGTGAGACAAAGACAGGTAGGTATTCTTCCAGCTAGTGAGTCGGCACTGGGCGAAGCTCTGCTGCATCGTCTGGCCGAGATCGGTTAATAAGCCGTTGTTGGTTTTAGAATGGGAATACAGGATAACATTGACAGTTTGCCCTGAGAGGGTATCGACACTGCGAACCTGTAGAGGCTTAGGCGATGCTGGAGATTGGCTTTGTGAGTCTATAAAGAGCCATCCACAACTTAAGAGCAGGGCTATACAGCACGCAGATATTGCCGCTACTTTAGTCGAAAACCGCTTTTGACTTGAGGCAACTCGGTCATTCTTACGGCTGCGATGATGGCGCAACAGGTAGCCTTGACCTTTTACTGTCTCGATAAGCGATTCATATTGTGGGCCTAGAAATGAGCGTAATGTGAATACGGCTCTTGTGACCGAGGAGTCACTTAGTGGTGGCTGCTCACCATTACCTTTTTTTAGTAGCGGCTTGGCGACGACCTTGCCTTGATACTCAATTAAGAGGGTTAACACTTGCAGCTCGGCCCTAGGCAGGTGCCAAACATCACCACTGTCTAGGTTTGTCAGCTCTTCTTTTTCAATATCAAATCTGCAATGTCCCAATTGCATCTTCGTCGCCCCATTAGAATCTTCTATAAGATGAGTCTATGAACTTAAACTAATGAAGTCTGTGATCCTGATGCTTAAGTTCTGCTGCCGTGACAAATTTGAGTGTTATGCAGGGGTTAGTATGGCTAAATGAGAGGTTAGTCACATTGATTCATACAATTAATCAACCTGCTGAAACATAAATATTACTGCAAATGCCCATTAATAATGTGACCTTAGTCACAAATGGTCGGGGTTTATCGGCTGTGGCGGCGAGAATTCAAGCCTCTGTTAGCTCGAATATATGTTGTTTTACACTCCAGCTTCATCTGCTTCAAATCACACTTTTATTTTCCACACTTCTTAAAGTTAACCCATCGAGTCGTTATCCCAAATTTGAACTCGTTTACTAACCGTAATAGGCCATAAGGCTTATAACCAAAATAAAATAATGATGGATATAGGGTGATTATTATGAGTATTGATAGACGTCAGGCGTTAACTAAGATTATCGGATTAAGCACAGCTGCTGCTGGTGCTGCTTTAGTGGGAACCTCTGCTTTTGCTGCCACAGATGCTGATGGCAACTATCGTTTAGAGATGGGAGAGACGCTTAAGTATGTGCCACTAGATGCAATGGCAACCGCCAAGCTTGCCTATGAAACGGGTGGCGGTTGTATGCATCAGGTATTTCACTCGATTGTGACTATGCTTGCTAAGTCAAATAGTGTCGATGCAGAAAAGTTTGCCACTATCCCAACGGCGCTTGCGGGTTATGGCTGGGCCGGTATCGTTGGTCAAGGCACCATCTGCGGTAACCTGAATGCGGCGGGCATGTTGATCAATATTTTAGGTGATATCAACGGTCAAAATAGTGCGGTGATCGGCGCAACATTCCGTTATTACGAAACTCAAGACTTACCACTTTCATCGGATGAATTTGTCGCTGGCATCGGCTCTACTGCAGAAAAGAGCTTAGAAGTGGGCGCCACATCTATTGCGAATAGCCCACTTTGTCACTCCTCTATCAGTAATTGGTCTGCTGCTTCGGGTAAGGTATTTAAGGAAAAAGGTGAGCGCTGTAAGCGCCTGTCTGCCAGTTTGGCTTACCATATCGTAGAGCTGCTTAACCGTGCGCACGGTGGCGAGGATATTTCTCTTCTACCTGAGGCTAAGCCTTCTGCAGAAGCGCAAGCTTGTCAGTCTTGTCACGGTGTAACAGAGACCATGGGTCCTGCTGCTAGCGTGAAGACAGATATGGAGTGTACTACTTGTCATACAGGTCACTTTAACTAAGGAGTAAGCTATGAAGGTCAAAATATTGAGCGCCATGTTGGCAAGCTCTATGCTCCTACTTGGCTGTGGAAGTGACAATGATAATGTAACTGAGCCACCAGTGGTTGTGCCGCCACCGGTAGAAGATACTATCGATATTGATGAAGCAACGAATATCGTGATGAGTCTAGATAGTGTCGATGCCGCTACAGGAGCATTAACTTTTAGTCTTAAAGATAGTGATAATAAAGCCATTACCAAGGCGACCGATTACGATATCTTCTATTTTGGTTATCCGGATCCTGCTTCACCTTCGACTAAGGCAAAGGCTTGGAAACGCTGGCATGTGACACAAGGCTATAAGTGTGACACTAGTACAGATGAAGAGTGTGTAGGGATCTTGACTGAAACAGCGACCAAGGGGCAATACACTTTCGATGCAATCGATCTCGACCTAGAAGGTAAAGCCGCAGCTGGGGCGGTTGCTTTATATAAAGTGGCTATTCAGATCCATGGTGCGCAGGCTAGTAATGAGATAAAGCTTATTGCTGCCGAAGAGTAATACGCAGCCCAATGAGTGTCTTTTACTATTAAAAAGAAGCTTAGATAAGTATAAGCACCCTGCCTAACCTCAATCTATGCAGGAGGGGGAGCGTCTTCCCCTAGATTGAGTTAAGCCTTCAAAGCCGTAACGACCTCTGAGTTACGGCTCTTTTTGTTTTTATGATGGGCTAATGTGCTAACTCGTGAGTATTGAGGCGGTGCTGATTAAGCAGCTTGCGCTCAATAATGCTCGAGGCGATAAACATAGTTAAATAGCCACAACCTAGGGCTAAAATCACCGCAACGACGTTATCGGTAAATAGCCTGAGCAGGTAAAACATTATTAATAGTGTTGCTACGCCAAGCAGGCGGATCAGCAAACTTTGCAAGAATAAACCATGGGATTTGATATAGGCGATCTGGTAGGCATTAAGCATCATAAAACCAAAGAAAAGTGCAAAGTGCATCAAGATGGGGGCTGCCTTTGCGTATGTCTCTGGGAATACCAGAGCGACTAACTCGTCACTAAATAGCAGCAACCCAGCCAGTAGCGTAGCACTCACTCCAAGGCTTAGTTTGAAAAACCAGTTACGAATAAGGGCAATCTCTTGGTGAGCCTTATTTCGCAAGCACTGAGCTAGCTCGGGCAAAATATAGCGGTAAACAGGGAAAATAAACAGCATGGTTAAGTAGGCAATCATCGGCCTTACTACCACTTGGAAGTCGCCTAGCTCATCTATGGTAAAGTAGCCAATTGTCAGTAACACAGTGATGTAAATCATCAAGATACTGGCCCCTACCTCCAGTGATGACATTACGCTCTTTTTAACAAAATTTCGCATATCAGGGTTGAGCTGTACCGGGGCTAGAGGCGTTGTGGCGATAAGTTTTCTGCGCTTTATAAACATATAAGCTGCAGTCGCTAAGTTAGATAACATTAAGCTAAAGAAGAGCGAAGCGGTAGGCGTTTGTGCTAACAGATAGTAGCAGACTAAAAACAGTATTATCTGTACTAGAGGCTCTATCCAGGTAGCTCTGTTGGCGATATCGTAGAGGCGATACATGCCAATCTGATTAGTAAAGTACACCTTAAAGCCCATACCAAGGATAATTCCCACTAACTGAATATATTCAACGTCGATATTGAGTTGGTGCTTGATATAGGGCAGAACGAGCCCCCAAGTAAATAGCACCATAATAATCAGTGAGTAGCGGAAGATGTTGGTGATATCTCTATCATTTTTGGTTTGTGAAAAGCTCACTACCATTGAGGCGCGAAAGCCACTCAACAGAATAAGCGACATGGAGACGATGTCGACGACAGTATGGTAAAGGGCTAAGTCACTTTTTTCGACCCACTGGGCTAACCAGATCTTAAATGCGAGCCCAAGAGACATGCTCGCGAATGTGGCCCAGATAGCGTTGGTGAAGGCGTGTTTAGCCCGCTCGAAAGAAGACTCTGTCATGATGTTACTTAACTCCATAGGCGACGGCATATTCTGTGGCGGTAAATATTAGCCATTAATCTTTGATACGTCAGTTCTGTTGCTGAAAGCTGTGAACTTGAAGATGGAATGTATGGATGTGTTGTTTGGGCTTACTATATGAATCATAAGATAAGGTTTCACGATTAACTTCTTGGGCTTGTTAGCTAATTAGTTGTTATTATGTGGCTTATACCAATTGCATCATTCACTCTTCTGCATTACTTGGGAATATGCTTGTGATTATAGATTGTTAACGGAGCCCAAATGGCGCTATGTCTAAATGTATTCTCATTACCGAATGAGCATATTCAATTTTTAAAGCACAACCCACAAACGATGCAAGTTTACCTAGTGGGGCAAATACCAGAACTTGAGGCTGTTGTCGCCATTAAGCAGCAATCTATATTGACTCAGCTTGTTAGGCTTATTCGTGGTGGCAAAGCATTAGTCTTGCCACAGGATTGGCCGCAGCATCAGGTTGAGATGATAGGGCCTGATATTAATCACCGTAACGTCGATCTGTACCATTACATCCTCAACGATACCGAGGAGTTGGTGAGAGGCGCTGGCAGTATTTTTCAAACTTGGCTAGATATCAACCATCATGATGCTATCAAAATGGATCGAAGCAATGAGTCTTTTGCCTTTGAGAGTCATCGCCTTGCCGAGTTAGCTATCTTGTTATCTAAGCTTGATGAGCAAACGGTACGGAATAGATTTAATGCTTGGTTGCTTGAACATAATCCTGATTACATTCCACAGGAATCGGAATACCTTGAGATGTTCACTGGTTGGCAGCGCTTTAAAGCCGGTATCGCTAAGGCGGTAGAACAAAATTGGGGCTTAGTCTGGGTGACCCAATAATGGAGTCTGTAGCAGTAATGAATTACAAAGCGAGATTGAATCTAGGGTGCGAGCATGAGTTTATTTAAGTTTGGCCTTAGCCCTGATAAGTCGGCGACGATACGTCGAGAGTTAGGTATTGAGGCTGATAAGTATTTTGAGGCGATGCAGGCGGCAGAGAAAGCCTTCTTTGGCTCTATTACCACAACAGAGAACCAGCTTAAGCTCGACTGGCTGCTACTGCGAACAAGCCTCATCACCCGCGTCGATGATAGAGAATTATCTCGATTAGAGGGTTTCGATGTCGAGCGGATTCAAAAGGTATCGGCAAAGCTAAATGGTCAAACTCGGCAGATTATTGTGGTCACAGCTGATTGTCTTCAAGCGGCGATAACCGATATAGAGGCGCAAACCTGTATCGGTTTCGATACCGAAACTGCGGCGACTTTTGAGAAGGGCCGTCGTAACCCTAATCCTATTTCGCTGATCCAAGTTTCGACACTGACAAATTGCTACCTGTTTCGAATGCAGGCTGAGAACATTCCCCACTTTAAGGCCGCGTTAGCGCCAATCCTGTCTAGTGATAAGTGGCTGAAAGTAGGAGTTGGCCTAAGAAGTGATCTTAGTGCCATGCAGCGCGATTTCGATATTGGGCTGGTCTCAATACTGGATCTTAACTGGGTGATGAATCAGCTTGGAGCCCCTAAACAGATGGGGACACAGCAGATGGCGGCAACAGTGTTAGGCTTGAAACTGCCTAAGAGCAAGAAGGTTACCCTCTCTAATTGGGCTAGGCCTTTAACTGAGTCATTGAGTGAGCTACAGCTGCAATATGCGGCGGCCGATGCCTTCGTCGCACAGGATATCTTGCATGGATTACTCGAGCAGTTAATGCCCTATAAGACGCTATTACCATTATCGCTGCAACAACGCTTAAGCTTAAGTTGCAAAGGGTAATCAACTCTCTCATTTTAGGATTTCAGGTTATGTCGAAGAGAAAGCACGCGGAGCAAAACAGAGAGGTCAACCCGGTTAAAGGTGTACTATATCGTCTGGTTGTTATGCTGGTGGTCTTAGCTATCGCCAGTTTTATCTACAATCAATTTTAGCCTCTTAAAAAGGGGGATTGCTGAATTTAAAGTCGTTTTATGCTGAGGATGAGAGCGATGCTGGTGAGCTGCAGTATTGATATGAGTGACAACTTAAGTGAATAACTTAAGCAAATAAGTTAAGCGAACGCTAGATAGTCAAAAGGGGCAAAGCCCTTCAGCTTCTGCCCCTTCTGTTGTTTGCGGTTGTAAGACCCTTTACCTTTCTTTGGTTTTTCAGTGCGCGTTCTAAATAGCGAGCTGGTAACGATTGCCTTTAAGGCGTTATCTTTTATTACGCCGCGGCCACTTTCGTGTTCAAGCACCTGTGCTCGTTTTTGATGTTTAGCCATCAATACTCCTCTTTTGCTCTATCAAGCTGTTGTTTCGCTATGAATCCTTGTTAATGCCCATGAGCCATGAGCCATGAGCCATAGTGCTCTCGTCAATGCTAATACTATTAACGGCGAGCAATTATACGCTATCTAATATCGGGCTGTATATATTTTAATCAATCCTGTTATCTTCCCAGCGCTGAGGGGGGAGCTTGCCGAGGGGCGGAAAAATAGGGGATAGAGATAAATAAAGGCCTTCAGGTGAAGGCCTTTATACAGGAACGCTTGACGCTAATAGGCGTTATTTCACTGAGCGACCTTTACGGCGACTTAGGCTAACAAAGCCTAGAGTGAGTAGCGCTAACCACCCAAGGCTACCACCTGAGTTAGACTCTGGCGCTGGCTCCTCTGCTGCTGGCGGAGGTGTCGGTTCTACGCCGTCAGAGGTGACCGTCAGCATAAAGCTTTGAGAGGCTGCATCATTAGGGAAGATATTATCTGATACCGTGACAGTGACCATAGTTTCCCCCCAGAAGTTGGTATTTGGCGTAATATCAAATGTTGATCCAGACGTATGGCCATTAATCTGTGCAGTGATATGCTCACCAGTTACAGTAATGGTATTGGCCGACAGTCCACCATCGTTATCGGCATAGTTCACTACAATGCCCTCTAGGCTTGTATTCTCTGCGACAACTTTATCACTAATGGCTGACATAATGATGTTAGAGGCAACGGCGATGACCTGCTCACTATTGGCATCGGAGATCCCTTCAACTTCGCCAGTCACTGTTACAGTTTGGTCTATGCCTAATGAATCATGAGTGACCTCGGCTTGCATGTTAACCACAACGATGCTGTCGCTTGGGCCGCTAATGTCATAACAGACAACCAAATCATTTGAGACCTTATCGGTTAAATCGTTGTAGGCATAACTCTGGCCAGTGTGGCCTTTCAGTGGACCGTAGGTACCACGGGGGCCATTGTAACCACGAACACCGATAGATCCATCACCCGCTTCGCCAGCAAAATCGATGTTGGCATAGGCCATTATGATTTCATATCCACCAGGTTTATGGCTGGTATTCGATTTTAAGAATACTTGGAAGTCGTAACTATCCTCCCGTGGGCTAATAATCGTGTTCCAGTTTTCATCCCAACTCTTATCGTGTGTGGCAGCTTTATTCCACTCGATAATAGTGTAGTCATCGGCATAGGCTAGGGTAACGCCTTTACTTTCACTCGGATCCCAGTTGGGTTCATACATGGCTAGATTCCACTTCTGCTCAGCAAAGATATCGCCTGCTGCATCTTTACCTCCCCAAAATGGTGCTACGATGAAATCAGGTGGCGTAGAGTAATCGTTAGTGGGTAACTCTAGGTACATATCCATAGGGACAAAGTCCCAAGGGTTGTAGTTCCAAACATCCAGCTGTAGCCAACCTTTCGAGCTTAGAATAATACTGTCAGTAGTGAAGTAATCGGCATTGTCGAACGGGGCTAATGTCCCTGCCATCAATGGAATTTCAGTATCGTGAACCCAGTTACCCCAGCCCCACTCATTGACTTCATAGAAGCTTCCCCAAGTCACATCGAATCCAAATCTTGCTAGGTCTACATAGCCGCCATCGATAGGTGTGCCATCAGGGTAATCAAAATCGAGGGGAGTTCGACACATCGCATCTTCAAGGTTAGTGGTCACCTTGTAGTTGGTTTCTTTGGCCGCGGTATTAAGCTGAGTTCTCAATAGCGAGAAGCCATTTTCGTTTTCGGTCAAGCCATCAATGGAAGAGATGGAGTCGGGTACAAGCTTTAAGCCATCAGATAACACCGCTGATAGTTCAACTTCTCTATCACTGCCCGATAGGTTCGGCTGTACTATAACGCTAACATCGATGATATCACCCACGCGAGCCGTGTCTTGAGAGCTATCAATGGAGACACTATTAACGCCGCGAGTAATATTAAGGGGCACCATTGCGAGTGAACCTTCTGCATTATCACCTGCAGCAATAGCAGCTGCAGAGTAGTAACGCTTACCTTGCTCCATCTCCATATTCCAGTCGATGGTTAGGTTAGAGTTACGCTCACTGGTGTCCTCAAAGTTAAGGTTTATGGCTGATGTTTGCTCTTTTGGAATGACCACATGTGCCATCTCAATAGTATCAACATTGTCAAAAGGGAACAGAGGATAAGCACTCATCACCATGATGGTATACTCACCCGCCTCAGGGTTTTCTAACGCACAGTATTCGCCCTTAGTGGTTTGCCCACGCATAGAGGCACAAATGGCTTCAGAGTTATGTAGGCGGCCATCGTTATTGAAGTCTTTAAAGATGTAGATACTGGAATCAAGGTATTGATTGAGGGCATGATCTATCTCTGAACTCACACGACCAAGGAGTTCGGCTCTAAATACGGCGCTGTTCTCAGGTACCGTTACCTCAAAAGTCTTGATATTAGGCTGGCTGGTATCCCAATAGAACTCTTCATCCATCATAGAGACACCAAACTGCATTCTAGGCAGGATGATTTCAGTCGTTGTTGCCTCAACCGGAGTGTATGCAACGCCGATTAAGCTTGACCCCGGTGCACCAAAAGGGACATCGGCAATGACATGTTTAGACTGATCGTCATGGGCGGTGATATTGATTGTGTTTGGCAGGGTTTTACCTTTATAAGTGGTCAAGAAAGGCCACAGGGCACTCGGGGTATTGGCATCACTCGACACAAACTCTATCGAACCCACGGCCGTCTGTACTGTACCATCATACCAAGCCATATCAGACTCTTTAAACAGACTGGTTACCGTTAAATCTATGGTCTCGCCAGCTTTAAGAGTGAACGTTGAAGGAGTCACAGATACGCTTGCCGTTGGATCTAAGGTGAAATCCCAGTAAAGAGGATCTCTATCGGAGTAGTTGGTGTTAACGGTCCAAGTACCATCTTTAGTTGCTTTAACTGTGCGGATCCAACTACAACTTAGACCACAATCCTTATTGATTAACTGTGGAAGGTTAAGCTCTCGAACCTGCCCGCCATTTTGTGGATTGGCTCGGCGGAAGTTATCTGCTGACTCATCCATGATAAGGCCTGCATTGATAGCGCGCTCAACATTGGCTAAACCATGACCCGCACGATATGGCCCGGCGACTTCGACTTTTTTATCGTAGGGATGTAGAGCCTTAATGGCTGTACTGTCGGCGGTCATCTGTAAAGCAGATTGTACCTCTGATGCCGTCCAACCTGGGTTGGCTTGGCGTACTAATGCCATGATGCCCGCAATATGTGGGCTGGCCATCGATGTACCACTGATGCTGTTGTAGTTACGAGTATCTGCTTGGGGATTTAGCGGGTTTTCATCATTCCAGGCTGCGAAAATGTCGACTCCTGGGGCTGCAATACCAGGAGAGAATATCTCATCAACAGTGCTTGATGGTCCACGAGAAGAGAAGTCAGCTAGCCAGTCAGCATCATCAGGGGTGATGACTCGCTTGGCATTTGAAGCTGTAATGGTGCCTTCAAGACCGGTACCCGATGCTAGCCAAGGTTGAAGACCCGTTACTTGCCAGTTTCCATACCACTGCTTAGCCGAGATATGGATCCCAGGTATCACATAGGTATCATTGACGACGCTGTCGCCTTCATCCCATGTGTTATAGAGAACAAACGCACCAGCGCCACCGGCAGCTGCATTTGCCGCTTTATCAACTCGGGCAATGTCGCCACGTTCACATATAACGATATGCGTGGGTTCAAATGTGCCTGCAGGGAAGGGGGCATTACAGCGAGCATCACCATAATCTACTGCTAGGACAAATTCACCGCTAAAAGCCTCCGAGATCCCCGCAGCATCGATTCTTGAGGGCATCAGTGAGGCGTCTCCGCCCACAAAATTATCAAGGGCCTTATCTTCGATAACGATAGAACGAGCATGGGTCGTGGCTGCGACATTAAGCACCCAAGGTGAGGTGTGATCGACTGTATATAGAGAGTCAGTACCGTAAGCTGCGCCAGAGTTACCGGCAGACAGGGCTACAGCGACACCGGCTTCACGAGCCGATAAGAATGCCATTTCAAAAGCATCATCCCAAGGAAAGCTTTCTGCGCCACCAATCGACATGTTAATGACATCGACACCATCCTTGATCGCTTGCTCGATGGCAAATAACATCGCATCACCAGAACAGCCACCGCTTACCATACAGACTTGATAAGAGATAATATTGGCGCGGGGGGCTACGCCCGAGATTTTAGGCATTTGAACCCCAATTGGGTTGCCTTCTCCACCACCTAATTGAGAACCAACAACATCAACATCATAGAGAACGTTACCTGCAACAGTGCTAGCAACATGGCTACCATGGCCTTGGAAGTCTTCACCAAAGTCTGGTGCGAGTTTGTTGCCCCACTCATCGCTGTATT
The DNA here is from genome assembly GCF_016765635.1 of Shewanella schlegeliana. Classification (GTDB taxonomy): domain Bacteria; phylum Pseudomonadota; class Gammaproteobacteria; order Enterobacterales; family Shewanellaceae; genus Shewanella; species Shewanella schlegeliana. The sequence goes on along the minus strand of NZ_JAESVD010000003.1, from coordinate 94,502 downwards.
CGGCGGTAATATCTTTATGGGTGTAGACACCAATGAGTTTATCGTTACAGCGGTTAGCAAACTCTTCTAAGGCGCAATCACCTAAGTAATTTCCTTGACCAAGCGGGTTGATGTGCTCATGACCATCACCATCGATTGCCGCAAATGAGGGGTGATCGGTATTGATACCGGTATCTATTATGCCTACGACCATGCCTTCGCCAAGATACGCATTGCCATCGCTGGTTTTTGTCCCATCCCATACACCGCTTGCGCCTATGTGCTCAGGGCCGATATCGGTATGCAACTGGTAGATTTTAGAGCGCTGTACATAAGCCACTTCAGACATGCTAGCAAGGTGTAAAGCTTCAGCTTGGGTCATTTCCACTGTGACGGCATTCGCTGCCAGAGTGAATTGTTGTTTAACCTCAACCCCTGATTTTTGGATAAAGTCTTGCTGTTTATTCAATAAATGGTTGGTGTAGGCATCGATTGCAGCGCCATTGCCTTTTGCTGGTTGACCAGCACGAAAGAGTTTCTTGCTCTGAGCGTTCAATGTTGATTTTGTGGCTTGCAGCCCAGGAATTCCCCCTTCATAGGTCGCTACGGAACTGCCATGTAGGCGCACGATATAGGTGTGTTGCCCAACGAGATCTTTCTCGATTTGAATTTTATCTTTTGCCTGTTTGGGGCTGAAGTGGATATTACTCATATCACCACGCCTTAGTGGCTTTATAGGCAATTCGCTGCTATTGGCTTTTGCTTCTTGTTGAGCCTGATATAACTCCATGATGTTGACAGGCTTTATACGCTCAGAATCGAATGCTTGAGCACTCGACATGGCTAGCGCTCCGTAGATGGCACTGCTTATGGCTATTGAAATAGTATTTAATTTCACAGTCAATCTCCCGCTATCGTTATTGTTATTAGGGGTATTGAGGCCCCGTTCGAACACAATCTTTAAACAAATACGTAACATCTGGCTAATGCGAAATTCATCAATGTTTGATGCATTTTTTGCATTGGTAATAGCGGAGAGGCTTACTTATTATTCACTGAGTTAGCATTAACAGTCAGGTGGATATGGCTTAAAAAGCTTGCTAATCATAGAGCTGTAGAAGAACAGAGCCATAAAAATGGTCGATATAGGAAAAAGTATAAATAGTTGATGAAAACGACCTTGAGCAAAGGAAGGATACAAATTGTTAATCTTTGCCACAGAAACCTCTTGTTAGATCACAAGCGTCGGCTATACGTTTTTGTTATTTCTTAAATATCAGAGAGTCATTATCCAACAGAGATTGAACAGATTAAGATTGCTGTTGAGAAAGTAAACGATTCAGTAAGGGGATTTTCATTGGAGTTAAGGCATTTAAAGCACTTTTTAGTTCTGGCAAAGCTGAAACATTTCAATCGTGCCGCCGTGCAGCTTAACTTGGCTCAACCTTCACTGTCTCGCAGTATTCAAAAGATGGAAGAGCGTCTTGGTGTTAAATTACTGGAGCGAAACTCTAAATCAGTATCATTAACTGAGTTTGGGGAGTTGGTGGTAAGGCAGGGGCAAAAAATTATCGATGACGTGGATCTTTTGTATCGGGATATTCGCTCGCTCAATGGTCTTGATGCTGGTGATATCTTGATAGGTTCAAGTCCAATTCCTTCGAATGCATTGTTAGGTTCGGCTATTGGAAACTTTATTCGTCTCTACCCACATATCAATGTTGAGTTAATCGTTGAGTCACCAGCAGAACTCTATGAACGGTTAATAGGCGGTGGATTATCTATGTTTGTTGCTGAGACTAAAGCGACAGATTTTGATAAGCGAGATGAACTGGTGACCTTACCTTTACCCGAGTATGAAATTATTTTTTGTGTTAGAGCCGATCATCCGCTAGTGATGAGTAAAACATTAATGCTTGATGATTTAAGAGAATATCCCTTGGCGCTACCTAGGGCTATGCCTTTAAGTTTACAGACACAGTTTGGTGATCTGTTTGATAAAGATCGCCATGACTTTGGTGGTTTAGTTAAGTTCGATCAATTTTACCCGATTAAAGAGTCACTACTAAATTGCAATATGGTGGCTATTACTCCTGAGATCGCGGTGCGAAAAGAGCTTGCGGAGGGAAGGCTGGTGAGTCTGCCTGTATCGGATATGGTGAAACTCACAAGTTGCTTTAGTATTGTTTACCTTAAATCAAAAAGCCTAAGTCCTGTTACTTCCGGTTTTATTGAGTTTCTATTGAATCGTCACCCTCAAAAAAACACGCCGACTCGCTATCAGCTTGAATCTGCTTTAGCTTAAGTTGCTTTTATCTCGGTGGCATGACTTGCTGCCGAGTTTACATTTTCTTGGGCTTATCTTAACTGAGCTCATTTTACCCTAGGGTATCTTTTACTTTAGGATGCATCTAATATCAAATGAAGATGTTCTCCACTTTTCTCTTGATATTACTGACTTATGAGCCAACTCGACCTTAATCTGTTAAAAGTTTTCCGTGTGCTCATTGAGGTGAAAAACACTCGCAAGGCAGCTGAAATATTACATCTGAGCCAGCCTGCGGTGAGTCGTGCTCTCAGGCGTTTAAGAGATTATTTTGGTGATGAGTTGTTTGTTAGAACCGCTCACGGTTTAGAACCCACTTCAAAGGCATTGGTTATTGGTTCACGCTTACCAGAAGCGATGGATCAATTATTTGAAGCGCTTCACGTCGAGGAGGAGTTCGATCCTTATCTTTATAGTGGGAAAGTGACCATTGCAGTGAATGGGTTTATTGCGCATTGGTTAGTGCCTCCGTTAATTAAAATGTTAACCGAGAGAGCCCCCAATATGGAAATTTACATGGCTGATTGGGAGGAGAGTACACCGGATCAAATTATTGACGGTGAAATTCAACTGGCGATTAACTATTTTCCATTAGAGCTGACAAAGCAGCTAATCCAGGAGAGATTAGGTACAGATGACTTTGTTGTGCTTTGCCGTAAAGAGCATCCGCTTCAAAAGGAGGTTATACAGGTCGAAGACTTTTTAAAGTACCCATTAGCCTCACATATTGTTCCTGGCTGGAATGAAACAAAAAACTTTGCTGTAGATGCATTAAGAAAATTAGGTTGCCAGCCACAAGTTCAGCTATCAAGCAGTAAAATGAATATTATCTTAAGAAGTTTAGAGCTGACCGATATGCTGCTGCCCTGCTCAAAGTTACTGGCTGCAACATTATCAGATCGGTTTAGGGTGCTTAAGATTGATCCTAAGCTAGAGCAACCATCGTCTGAATTTGCATTAATCTATGCTAATAAGTCCCGTCGAAACCCGTTGGATGAGTGGTTACAGCAGTGCGTGATTGATTGTGTTTTCGGTAAACTTAGATAAGGGAGCTTGTGAGCATTGAACATACTCACAAGATCGCCCTTAGAACATTAGATAGGCTTAGGCAAAGAGAATTGTGTACAGATAGCCTGCAGCCATCGCCATACCCAAGATGACTGCGAGGAACGCGGCAATCATCTGATTCTTAAAGATAGACTTAAGCAGAATCACCTCGGTTAAACTTGCCCCTGCGCTACCAATAATCAGTGCCATCACCGAACCAAGCGCCATTCCTTTTGCTACTAATGCCGAGCTTAATGGGATCACCGCTTCTGCTCGAATGTAGAGTGGAATACCAATCACTGCAGCGATTGGAATAGCATACCAAGTGCCTTCGCCTGCATACTCAGCGATTAAATCTGTCGGAATAAATCCATAGATAAATGAGCCAAGTAAAATACCAATCATCAAGTAAGGTAGCACCTGCTTAAAGTCTTTCCAGGTTGCGCGCCATACACGCATCCAACGGTTGTCTTGTTTGACGCTTTCGTTAGTCCCACAGCTGCTGAGCGCTGGTTCAGTACTGTTTGTACAGCAACTAGCTGTGGCAAGTACAGGCTCTGAGCAACAGCTTGTTGTCACCGCTTCAACTGCTTTTTTCGGCTCGCTGCAGCAACTGGTATTAGCCACTGGAACAGTGATAGTTTTAGGGGCTGAGCAGCAACTTACTGCCGTTTCAGCTTCAACCTTTGCCGCTGCTTTAGGGGTATCGCTACAGCTTGTACCACAGCTAGATGCGCCAGCCGCTTCATAAGCTTCGGGTTTTACGTAACGCTCAAATCCCAACTTTTCAAGAATATAACCCGCAGTTACCGATACGGTCATGGCAACGACGAAGTAAAACAGTGCCACTTTAAAGCCAAAGGTTACGATAAATAGGCCGATGATAATTGGGTTCAATAATGGGCTTGAAAACAGGAACACCATCATGGGACCAAAACCCGCCTTTGCTCTTAGCAAACCTTTTAAGAACGGGATGGTAGAGCACGAGCAAAATGGCGTTATCGAGCCAAGTAGCGCGGCAATAATGTAACCCTTACCTTTCTTCGAACTTAAAATCGATTGGATCTTTTCTGGTGGAATGTATTCCTGAAGCAAACCGACGATATAGCTAATTGCGATAAATAGCAGGGTTAGCTCGGCCGCTAAAAACAGAAACATTCCGGCAGTTTCTTTAGCCATGGCGATGATTTCAGGACTCATAATTCTTACCTCTAAAATACTTGGTTTGTTATTTCTGGATGTGTCGAAATAACTAAGTTGGGCAGATAATAGTCCGATTAAAAAATTAGTCAATAATTATTTCGGTAAAAGTGGAACTATAATGGGGTAAGCTAGATCTTGCCAAAGGAACAGTAAGGGTCGTTCGACTCAGGTTGCGCGTGAAAAGCCTATTCGTAATAGGGTGGGGAGCTGGCTATTGTTTATATTTAACAATAGCCTATGATGGGATTGTCTATATTTTCAAATATGGTTAGAAATGCGCTTCGAAACGGGTGGTAATGAGTATGCTTGATGCAATATGTTTATTTGATGAGTCGAACCCTGTGACTTATTCCGTTTTTAAGTTTCAGAAACTCAGTGATGGCGACATTGAGAAATATCGCCAAGCATTGGTGTGTCCAGCCTGCGCGGGTAAAGCCTATTATCGAAAAGCCTCTAAAGATGGCAAGGCGGCTTGTTTTGGTTCTCGCTATCATCAAGCTGATTGCCGTGAGTTTAAGCCTTCACTGGCAAAAGAGCGTGAGGAGCAGCATGCCATTGAGGTTAATCAGCTGTTGGTCGATAGCGATGCGATGATCATCGATTTTAGTCGCCAGCCTAGTCTTAATAGAGCTAGCGTTAACAGGCGTAATCAGGCTCAGCTCGCTAAAAATGAACACACACAGAAACCTGATCTGAATTCAACGTCAAAGCCTGAAAATAAACCCGCCGAAGAGCCAGTTCTGAACACTGGCATTGAGCAAGCAGCAACTGAAGCGCTAGAGCTGGACGGTGCACAAACTGCGGACACTGAAAAACGTATCGCTAAAGAGGGCTTAGAGAAACTGCTTCATAGTTTGATGCGTGGTAGTGAGCTTGCCGAGTCAGATCTTTGGGTCTATACCGATGAAAAGTACCGTTGGCGAGCTAAGAACTTGTTCGTTAACTTTGCCGATGCTGAGCCCACCGAAGCGGGTTCGCCGCGTATGTATTGGGGCACGATTTCTCATGTCGATAAAGAGTTGCTTTGGTTAAACCCCGCCGATAGCAAAGATGTCGGCATACCCATCGATAAGATAGCTGAGCCATTAAAGCTAAGGTTTGGTTTAGAGGATCGCCGAGATTTTGAAGGAGCAGCGATTATATTATTTGGTAAATGCTTTTGGAATAAAGCCAAAAATCGCAAGATTATTCAGTTATGGAGTAATGATATCAATCGGATCTTTATTTCTAAACCTGAAGACAGTGAATAACATAGTTTGCATGAAGTGTATCAATACGGGCTGGCGCCATACGCTGTATTGCTATTTTTTTGCTACCTTGTTGATGAATTTGTTATTTAGGTTTGTGGTGGTTAACCACTCTGGTGCTTCCGTTTGAAGCGATTTATTGCTTTGGTGTTATAAAAATTCAGTAAAATAGGATATTTATGATTGACTCCGAGGCCAATGGGGATTATTTTTCTGCCGATGTTTTTACTAGGGCCTCACAAATTGCCCGTAAAATTCAAGGTATCGGCAGGTATCTCAACGGTAGAGCAGCAATTAGACTCGACAAATAATTGTTTGAGTTTGGTGATTAATTGCCATTTTGGCACTTTATTATAAGGACCTTAGCGCATGTCTGAACCGACAGCCTTAAGTCTTATCCCACCTGTGGTGGTTTTGGTGTTAGCGATTGTGCTACGCCGCCCAATCCTCTCTTTGATTATCGGTGCATTAGTCGGTCTGGCCATGTATGAGCCCGCGAATATATTGACTAATTTTGCTGATACCTCTCTGTCCGTGATGGCCGATGAAACTATCGGTTGGTTAATTTTAGTCTGTGGTGGCTTCGGTGCCTTGATTGCTCTGCTGGTTCGAACCGGCGGCTCAATGGCCTTCGGTCGTCTAGCTTTGAAGTTTGCTAACGGCCAAAAGTCATCGCTATTTATGACCTTTATTTTGGGCGTTGTTATCTTTATCGATGACTACCTCAATGCCTTAACGGTCGGCTCCACGATGAAGCGTGTCACGGATAAATTTAAGGTCTCCCGTGAGATGTTAGCTTATGTGGTGGACTCTACCGCTGCACCTGTTTGCGTGCTGGTACCTCTATCAACTTGGGCAGTATTTTTTGGTGGCCTGTTAGTCGATAACGGCATCGCGAGTGAAGGACAGGGTATCGCCGTTTACATGCAGGCAATCCCTTACATGCTTTACGCCTGGCTAGCTGTGGCCATGGTATTGCTAGTGATCTTGGGTATCGTGCCCGCTTTTGGTCCGATGAAAAAAGCGCAAATAGCCGCTGCTCAAGGCAAGCCTGCCATTAAGCAGATGGATTTAGATGAGGTGCAAACCTCAGATGAGTACGCACTAAAAGCCATTGAAGATGAATTTAAGCATGCCGATGATAGTGGCAAACTGCATAATTTCTTTGTGCCTATTTTCCTATTAGTCGGCTTTACTGTCTATTTTGATATCGATGTACTAAAAGGCTTGATCGCAACTCTTGCGGTTACACTGCCGTATTATGGTGTGCAGAAGCTGATGCCACTGTCTGAGATGATGGAGCAGATGATCGATGGCTTTAAGAGCATGCTACCAGCTATAGGTACGGTTATTGCGGCATTTATCTTTAAAGATGTATGCGATAAGTTGCTGCTGCCACAGTATGTTATCGACAGCCTCAGTCCGTTTATGACGCCGCAATTGCTGCCTGCGGTGGTGTTTTTAAGCATGTCTATCTTGGCGTTTGCAACTGGCTCGAGCTGGGGTATTTTTGCGGTTTCGATTCCGATTGTTATGCCATTGGCACAAGCGGTCGATGCTAATATTCCACTGGTGATTGGTGCATTGTTATCGGCATCGTCATTTGGTAGTCAGGCGTGTTTCTACTCCGACTCCACAGTGCTAGCCGCAGAGGGCTCAGGTTGTAACTTAGTTAGTCACGCGGTAACTCAGTTGCCATACGCATTGCTTGCGGCTGGTATGACTTTTGTGGGTTTCTTACTGCTGGCATAAACGTTTAATACCGTAATAGCTTATTGCTTTAAAGGGCTGCACTTATACTGATGAGTATAAGCTGCAGCCCTTTTTTATTATCCGTCCTGAATTTCCACTTTTAGAATTATCAGTTGAACTTAAAGGTATCTCTAAGCAGTTCGATTAAGGCGCGGGTTTTTTCTGGTAAAAACTGCCTCGAAGGATAGATAAGTGTCAGTTTGATCTCTGGTAATTTCTCATTGACCAATATTGGTACTAATTCACCTGATTTAAGGGCGTCTCTGAGTAAAATACTTGGCAATAACGCAATCCCTTTGCCCGCTGTCGCCATATGCTGAATTAAGCGCAGATCATCAGAGCTGAGTCTGAGGGTGAGGTTATCGGGCAGAGATGTTTGGTTGTAGCGGCTGACCATTAATGGGTGAGTAAGAAGATCTGTGAGGGCGTTAATTGGCGCGTGGCTTTGTAAGTAAGCGTTTGATGCGACTAAGCTACTTGGAAAGCGCAGCAGGGTTTGCTGTACATAATCTTCATTTATCACCTTTACTCCATCGGGTAATATTTGAATATCCACATTCTCTCTTTTTAGATCGACACTCCCCTGACAATGCAGCACCTCTAATAATACACCGGGAAATTGATCCAAGTATTTATCGATCAATAGGGTAAACATATTAGAGGTGATCAGCGCGGCAGGTACAGCGACTCGTAATACCCCCTGTAAGGATTTCTGTTGATTGCTTAGTAGCTTGGCGGCTTGAGTTACCTCGGTTAAAGGTTGACTAACCTGTTGGTAGAGCAGACGACCATTTTCCGTCAGCTCAATTTGACGCGTGGTGCGGATCAGTAGCTGACAGCCCAACGCCTTTTCAAGCTCTTGTAAACGTCGACTCACCTTTGAGCGTTGCAATGAGTGCTGTTTTGCGGCTGCACTGATCCCGCCATGTTGGACGGTTAAAACAAATAGGTGTAGATCATCTAAGTTGAGATTCATTGTCCTACCAGTAGGTTGTAAGCGTGCTATTTGTCATTCTATTTAATCTAATTAGCAATATCTATAATAGTCGCCCCTTAGATTGATCTTGGACTTATTGATGCAAACCGCTGAACATGCTTTTCGTCGTTGGATGCAAAGCCTGATAATTATTTTTATTATTTTAGTCGGCTATATTGTCATTGCCGACCGCTATGCACCGCTCACCACAGAGAGTCGAGTACAGGGTTACGTGATTCAAATCGCCCCAGAAGTGACCGGAACCGTCACCGATGTGCAGGTGAGTAATAATCAAAAGCTGAAGAAAGGTGAAAAGCTTTTTAGTATAGATAAGCGTAAGTATATGCTGGCAGTAGAAAAAGCTCAGTTAGCACTGGTGCAGGCTCAAGAGCAAGAAGACTCTATGTATGCCAAAGTGGAAGCGGCTGAGGCTAAAGTCGCCACTAATCAAGCCACTTTTGATAATGCTAACAGTGAATACAAGCGTATTAGTAAGCTGGCGAAACAGAAGTTGGTTTCTGTCTCCATGCTTGACAATGCTTTGGCTAATAATACTGCCTCTAAAGCCAATTTACGTGCAGCCCAGCAGGAACTGCGGGCATTAACCGTGCAGCTCGGCAGTCAACCAGGAAAGAGTAGTGTGGTGCGCGCGGCCAAGAATAACCTACGGCAGGCGCAGCTGAACTTATCTCATACCCAAGTCGTTGCACCAAGTGACGGCATAGTAACAAACCTACAGCTAGAGGTGGGGAGTACTGCTAATAGCAATATGCCACTGCTGACCTTTATCCCAACCGATTCACTCTGGGTCGCTGCTGATTTTCGTGAAAAAGCGGTGGCTCGGATAAACAGGCACTCTAGAGCTTTGGTGGCATTCGATGCTTTCCCTGGAAAGGTATTTAACTTAGTTGTACAGAGCCGTGATTTTGGCGTGGCTGCAGCGCAGCAAAGCCCCAATGGCCAGCTGACTCATGTTGAAACCAGTAACCGCTGGGTACGAGATGCCCAGCGCGTCAGAATTAATTTAACCTGTTCAAGTACTCTACCTCAGCCATTATTTGTTGGCTCTCGTGCCACGGTAGTGCTCTATCCTGCAGATGATAGATTGTGGGCTTGGCTCGCAAAAATCCAGATCCAGCTGGTGAGCTGGCTGCACTATATCTACTAATTTCTCTGTCATTTAATAAACGATAACCTACTAGGGAGCCTTATTGTGCAGCTCGAGACTTTGAGAAAGACCCTGCGGATCTGGTTTGGTTGTGTATTTGGCCTTGCGGTTACCTTAGCGTTTGGCTGGTCAAACGGTATGTTTGCCGCGCTACTGCCGATGTTTGTGCTAACCCAAATCGATAGGTGGAATAGCGGCATCATAGTGCAGCTAGTATTTGCGGTGACTTGGGTCTGTATACAGGTCAGTTTTATCGTTGGTTTCTTTCAGCCTTACCCATTGCTAATGACTCTCGCCGTGGCGATTATGTTGCTGTTCAAGTGTATCGCTATGACTCACAAGAGTAGCTACCTTTTTGGTTATATAGGGCTGTTAATGGGATCGATACTGCTTAACTATGGCAGCTATCAGGGCTTTGATTTAGAAGACTTCGTGATGGGATTAATCGCTTCTGCATTGCTAACGGGCCCCGTGGTGGCATTAGCTTTTTATCTGTTTCCTGAGCCAGTCGTTAAGTTACCCCCCTCTAGCTTAGTTAACGACAGTGAAGCGCGAACACAAATCGATAATCAACGTAAAGATCATATTGGTATGATGAGGCAGGCGGCCTTGGGTTGGATTATCGCCATGGTGGCATTTATCCTGTTTCAGGTGGCTGATCTTAAAGATTCCCTGTCGGCTCAAGCTTCTATTTTTATTGTACTAGCACCGATGACCTTCGTTGGCTCGATGGCGGTGGCTAAGATCCGTATTATCGGTACCTTTCTAGGCTGTTTAGCGGGCATGATTTTGCAACTCACCTTATATAGTTTGGCGAATAATATGATTCTGTTCTTACTTGGTTTTGCTATCGCTGCTGGTGTTTTCTGCCGCTGGCTTGCGGTTGGAGGGATTAAAGCTGGGCTCGGATTCTCGGCTATGTCGGCGCTAACGGTGCCGCTGACAAGTAGTTTTGTCCCTGAGCAGCAAGATGCCTTCTTTTCTATTTGTTACCGCTTTAGTTCAATTGTCGTCGCGGTCATTGGTACGTCTTTGGCTATCTGGGTTGTGCATCATGTCTTGGTGCGAGTTATCAGAAACAGGCCTTTGCTACAGAGAGCGCCCTAGGAGCTTTGCATTGCTTAGCGAGTAGAGGGGCCGATAGCCCCCGTTTAGGCGTAATATTAGGAGAGGTTTTGCTCTAATGTGGTATTGCTGTTGTGAGCGGCAGGTTCGATTAACTGATCTTTTGCCGCAAATAAAGCGAATACACTCCACAATACTGCGCAGATTGCACAGACGATAAGTGGTAACTGCCAGCTCGCGGTTTGTTCGTGCAGCTCACCTATGATCATTGGGCCCGTTGCAGCGAGTAAGTAACCTAAAAATTGCGCCATCCCAGATAACGTCGCCGCCTGTTGTGCACAAGAGGTGCGCAGGCTGATTAATGCTAGCGCCACAATAAACCCTCCTCCAGCGCCAAAGCCGAAAAGCATGCCCCAAACCATGGCTAGTTCAGGCTTCAATATGAGTCCTAAAATACCGATAAGTGCCATCAGGGTTAAGCCAAAACTAAGCAGACGTTTATCGTTAAACTTGTTCATAAACGGGATAAGCACCAAGGCAGGAACTGCGGTAAATAGTTGCAATATTCCGTGGATAACGCCTGCTTCACGATGGCTAAAACCATGATCAACCAAGATGGTGGGAAGCCAGCTGATAAAGATGTACATCAAGAAGGAGTTCAGCGCCAAAAATAGGGTGATCTGCCAGGCGCTGCCATTACACCAAAGGTAACTGTGGCTATCGAGAGCTTGGGTGTCTTTACTCGGTGCGGTGTGTTTACGCATCTGTGGTAGCCATAGCAAGATAGCGATAAGTGGGAATATCACAAGGCTAGCTAAGGAAAATGCCCAGCTTGGGATCACTTCAATCGACAACAGCTTAGCCATATCCGTCAGTGGGATAGCTAAGCTGGCACTCATCGCCGATCCCGCCCCCATCATTAATACATACATAGAGGTCATGGTGGCAATCTTAGTTGGAAAGTCGCGCTTCATTAAACTTGGCAGTAGCACGTTAGCAAAGGCGATACCGGCGCCAATGATAACCGTGCCGATAAAGAGCGCGCTAGCTGAGCCGAGCGAGCGCACAACAAGGCCGCTGACAATAAACAATAGCGATAACATTAGGGCTTGTTCAAGGCCATGTTTGCGACCGAGCTTCGATGCGATAGGTGAGAAGAAGGCAAACGCCAGCAAAGGCAGGGTTGTCAGCATTCCTGCTTGAGTCGGGCTAAGGTGAAGCTCGACCCTAATGGCATCAAGCAGCGGTCCTACGCCAGTAATTGGGCTGCGTAAGCTGATGGCGATAAATAGCACGCCAAGTAGTAAGAATGCACTGCTGGCAAAACGGGAAGGATGCGGTAACGTCATAATAGGCACCTTTGGTAAATACGAAAGTGCGCTAGCTTACGCTTCTAATTAATTACGGTATTGAGTTATAGTGACTTTATTTTGCTAAAAACGGTCAAGTTATGAAAGTCAGAATCCCATCGCTTCCTGAATTTGATTCCGATAATTACCCTCAAGCCGTGGTTGCACTGCGATTGATTAGTGAAAAAGAGGATGCTGAAACCCCATTTCATCAGCACCACAAGTGTCAGTTAGTCTTAGCCTTGAGCGGTTTTGTTAAGTGTAAAATTGATGACGCAATCTGGATTGTGCCGCCAGATTGTGCGGTATGGATCCCCAGTCAGCTAGCTCACAGCAATCAGATCTCAAAAAATGCCGATGTATGCATGTTATTTGTAAACCCTGATATTGAAGGTATGCCAGATAAGAGCTGTACCTTGTCGGTGACGCCGCTACTTAGGGAGTTAATCATCCACTTAACCGCACAAGAGCAAGATTATGCAAAGGGTGGATCGACCGATCGGTTAGTCACAGTACTAATAGAGCAGCTGCGCAGTATGCGAACCGAACATTATGACTTTCCCATTCCAACTGAGCCAAGGCTAAAGGCGATTGCTAAAGCCTTGATCGCCGCGCCTGAAGATAGGCGAACCGTGGCTCAGTGGGCAAGTCAGCATGCAATGAGTGAACGTACGTTAGCGAGGTTAGTTAAGAGTGAGATAGGGCTTACCTTTGGCCGCTGGCGCGGACAGTTGCATATTGTGTTGGCGCTACAGAAACTGGCGGTGGGGGAGTCAGTGCAGCGTATTGCTGAGGAGCTGGGTTATGAGTCGGTCAGCGCCTTTATCACCTTCTTTAAGAAGATCTTAGGTCAGTCTCCTAAGCAATACATCAGGTTGAAACAGCTATGAGTTTTATCATTGATATCTAGTCACTGTATTAATGAGTTAACAGTGAGTTGAAGATTAATTAAGTTTAAAAGTCGGCATTTAATTATCTAGGTATACTAGCGGCAGTGGCTGTTTAGCCTTTGATTTGTTGGAGTATATAAATGCAGTTAAAGACGGTAATAGTTCCAGCTGTTTTGGCGTTTGGCCTAAGTGGTTGTGGTTATTTTGGTGGCGATGAAAAGCAGCAGTTAGAGCAAGCTTGGCTGGCCCAAAATGAGCAGTTACAGCAGGTGATTGAACAGATCCGCAGTCAAGGTATCGAAGTTGTTGCTAATGGCGCTGAGGCGGGTAGCGTTGCCGCTTGTGTAGCAAGTAAGCTAGAGATGGACCCTGTTGGGGAACTGGTTAACGTAGAGGGGGCATTGGTCGAGTCAGCAAAGATTACAGAGCTTCTTAGTGAGCTAGAAGGGCTGTTAGAGCAAGATTTTAGCTTGGAGAATATGTCTAGCTTGCTGCAAAAAGGCGCCGATGCCGCAGCTTACGCAAAACAAATTATTGCCGAGGAAGGTGTTGAGCAGGGCTTGCAACACCTACAGCAGATGGCGGCTGCTAGCCAAGAGTTTGCCAGCCAAGACTTAGGTGCACACTTCCAGCAGTTGTTATTAGAGTGCCAGCAGCAAGCAAATTAACCTAAGGTTTGCTGCTGTGATAGTTTGAAAAAATGACCACATTTATGTGGTCATTTTTGTTTTAAAGCGATTACTTTTTGCGGCCTAATACTTTAACGCCAGCTTTTGAACCGTCAGAGTTACCGAAGACTTCAAGCTTCTTTACACAGCGACGGTAAGCGAAACCGCGCCAGTCTGTGTGTTGGTTTTTCTTCAGATCACGATAGAAGTGAATCGTTTTTGTTTGACCGTTGTTGAAGGTCACTTTAATTTTTTCTAAGTGTAGATTGCGCTCTGCTTTTACGCGGATAGCGTCGGTCTTGCGGCACACTAATAGTGGAATCACAGCGCCGTGATCACCGCTGCCCAATAAGATGGTACGACCTAGGGTAATTTGCTCATCAGCCATAGCAACATTGCTAACAGCTAGCATGCTGGCTGCCATCATCAGGCCTGCCACAAAAGATTTCATGTTCATATTTTCGGTAAGTGGTTTTAAAGGGCGGCTAAATTAGTCTTTTGTTTGCTTTAGCGCTATCAAATATTGAATGAATTTAGATCTAGCTAACAATTATTGATGAGTTGCTGCACTTCGTCTGTTCGGCTTTTCTTGTTGGTCATATATGAGCCTAAAAGGACTAAAAGGTAGTTGTTGGTTTGTTTTATATTTAATGCGGCATTCCTGTAAAGCTGTGTTGATTATGCTGTTGCTAAATTTTTATTTACCAGTTAAATCAACTGATTTTTATCAAAAAACCAGATTTATTAAACGTGACTTAGGTCATGTTTTGGGTCAACATAGCAGCTGCTAAGTAAGTGATCGTTAATTTAGTATTTTGCTCTATTGAAGCCTAAATGGGGCTTCAATATTTGACCTTTATAGAGGAATGAAGTGATGAGATCGGCAAATCCAAAAATTGTGATTGTAGGCGGTGGCGCTGGTGGTTTGGAGTTAGCGACTCAATTGGGTCATAAGCTAGGCAAGAAAAACCTAGCGCAAATCATCTTAGTCGATAAGAACCGAACTCACATTTGGAAACCATTACTCCACGAGGTAGCTACAGGATCTTTGGATAGTGCGCTTGATGGCGTGGTTTATTCTGCCCACGCGGCTAAGCATGGTTATCAATTTCAATTGGGGACTTTTTGTGGCTTAGATGAAGTGAGTCAGGCGATTTCAGTGGCACCTATTTTGGATGAAGCGGGCAATGTGTTATTACCTGAACGGCAGATCCAATACGACAAACTGGTTATCGCTATTGGTAGCGTCAGTAATGACTTTAATACCCCAGGTGTTAAAGAAAACTGCTTCTTTTTAGATTCTCACCAGCAAGCTAATCGCTTTCATAACGCCCTGTTAGATAGCTTTACCCGAGTGCATCAGTCAGAAACTATTAACGAACTTAACATTGCCATTGTCGGTGGTGGTGCAACAGGCGTTGAGTTATCTGCTGAGCTGTACCATGTCACCGATCTGCTCAAGGTTTACGGTTTGAGTAAGATGACGGCCGACAAGCTCAATATTCACTTAATTGAAGCGGGTGAGCGTATACTGCCTGCCTTGCCTGAACGCATTGCAACTTCTGCCAGACGCGAGCTGAGTAAGTTAGGCGTAAAAGTGATGGAAAATACCCGCATTAGCGAAGCAACTTCTGCAGGCTTTGTTACCTCAGAAGGTGAGTTAATCGAAGCGAATATTATGCTGTGGGCTGCGGGTGTTAAAGCGCCTGACTTTATCAAAGATATTGGTCTGTTTGAGCTTAACCGCGCTAATCAAATTATGGTTAAACCGAACCTGCTTAGTACCGTTAGTGATGATATTTACGTGATTGGAGATTGCTGCGCCTGCCAACAAGTCGATGGCAGCTTTGTGCCGCCAAGAGCGCAGTCTGCTCATCAGATGGCGCAGTGTGTTGAGATAAATATTCTTAACGAGCTCAAAGGTGAGCCGCTTGTAGATTACGTCTATGTAGATCATGGCTCATTGGTTAACCTATCGCGCTACAGTACGGTAGGTAGCTTGATGGGCAACCTGACCAAAAGCAGCATGTTTGTCGAAGGTAAGATTGCTCGCCTAGTGTATATCTCACTCTACCGTATGCACCAACAAGCAATTCACGGCACCTTAAAAACCGCGGCTTTATGGTGCGCAGAAAAGTTAATGCGTGTCGTCAGGCCAAGAATGAAATTACATTAACGTGTAATAAGCTAAAGTGTTAAAAAAAGGGAAGTTAGTTTACTTCCCTTTTTATTTACTGTTTTAGCTCGATTTTCACTAAGCTAAGTTTGCAGAGCCTTAGTTGCTGGACGCTGAACCGTCTTCATCGGCTTCAAAGGTCGCTTCAATTTGCTGCAATTCTTGCTCTTGTCTAAGTTTAAGCTTTTCTTCCGCTGTCAACTTTACTTCATTGAGCAGTGCAGCTTGTCTTTGCTTAAGCTCGTATCTCTCTGGTTTAGTCAGAAACTTATAGGCTTTTGCATTAGAGAGAGCATAAGCAACAACATCTTCGCCCTTGGTTCTGCGTTCATCTACTCGCTGTGCAAAACGTTCGTTATCTCGGGCTTTGCGCTGTTCGGCATTTAATTTTTTCATATCTTGTATCCTCATTAGTTTATTTCGATAGGGTTTTCCTACCTTCAGTCAAACAAATGAGAGCGATTGCACATTCATAAAGCTGATAGGGGATTTTAGCATAAAATGAGTTTCTAGCCCCATGCAATCGCGCTTTTACGAGAACAGAACCGTTAGCCTAATACCACCTCAACCTTGTCACGGATTTGTCGTGATTTCTCTTCATCAAACAGGGGCATCAACTCTGCTGAGTCTGCTTGCTTGGCAAGAATATCCACTAAGGCTGCTTTGGTTTGAATATACAAGAATGACATCAGAGGCTTGATTTCATCTCGGCGCGCCATGCTGGCAATATACTCTCCCATACATGGGCGGTAGTTTTTAATCATATACAGCAGCAGAAACTCACCTTTAACGTTTTGGCTAAATAACCAATCGAGCAGTGCTTGATAGGTCGCTTCTTCGTAGTCATCTTCATCGCACTCTAAACGCGATGCTAAATCCATTTTGCCTTGCAGGGCAAGCATGTCCATATAGCCAGTGATGAGCCCGTCGGTGAACACCCGGTAAGCGCGATAACTATGGTTTGCCATTAACTTAACTAAGCGGCCGCAACGCTCATCATCTAGCAGCCACACATATTGGCTTAACGCATGGCTACGATACTCTTTCAGGCTTGGCGTGGTTTCATAGCTCACATACTGGTTAAATTGCGGCGCAAACTCATCATAACTTAGCTCACCCTGCAGATATGCCCATAGGTTTTGGTTCACTTGGTTTTGGCGCTCCTGTGGACTGGGTAAATTTTTAACCGCATCAATCACGTTTTGGGCGTCTATTTTGTCATTGAGGATCACGACTTGGCCGCCAACGTAAAAATTACCTTCTTTAACTGTGTCTTTGTCCGCCACTAGTACCAGTAGTTCGTCGCCAACTTGCTGCAAGATCTCGCTATAGATCCAATCCATTCTATCGTTTTTACGGCTTTGGCTCAGATCGGCATTAGGGTGCCATTTGACCGGTAGGCGTAATTATTTAGGCAGTTCAGCTGCGTCAGTGACAAAGTCTGAGAAGATCACATTGTCGCTAAACTGGCTCGCTATCGCCTCTTCCCACGAGTTTTGATTAAGCTTAATAAAGTCGCCTAAACATTGTTTTAGCTGGTTATCGAGAGCAAAAGGCATGCTTGGGAAAGCCATTGCCACATGCTTATGAAATTCGAGCTTTGTTGGCTGATAGCTGTAATCTAATCCGCGCAGTAACGCCTTGGCATCATTGCGTCTTGCGGCAGCCATCATGCCTTGCTGCTCATTATCTAACTCACCCATTAACTCGACCAAGTTCAGGTAATCATCAGTGCGGGATGTGCTAGCGCTAAACTGCTCAACTTGGTAGGCCAAAGTAAAGGCTTTGTCTATGCCATGGCTGTTTAGCATGTCGAAAAAGTTTTGCTCATCGACAGCTGACTCAAATCTCAACTTGCGGCTTTGTTCGCTATAGGCCTTTGCAATAACATGCACGACTCTGATGGGGGCCATGGTGATCAGCAGTTGCCAAATACGCTCTGCATTAATGGCTTCAGGGATGTCGAGCTGCTTTAGCCATAAGCAACTTAGGACTACCCGTTGATAGTCATCATCGTGGTCATCTAAGAAGCTATAGCTTTTTTGCAGTGGGCTAATTTTAGGGAAGTATAAATATGCCCGACGACAGATATCTTGGCTATACAGGTGTTGATTTAAAAGCGCTATCATCTGCTGCTGATTAAGCTCTGGTGTTGCCTCGGTAAAATAAGCTTTTAGCTGTTGTAGTTCGGTATCATTGAGGCCTTTTTCGGTAAAAGGCCCATCATCTAAGATATCGGCATTTTCTAGCATCAAGTTAACAGCGCGCTCAAACATGCCTTTAAGCTTGTCATGTAATGCCTGGGTATAATCATCATGATGGTTTTGCTGTTTATCTTTAAGTAGTAGGTAAGCACATAGCGCATCGATACCTAACTCATCTTCGGGCCAGTCTTGGCAGTTTAAGCTGGCGCGATTGGCAAATAGTTCATCAGCTTGCTCAAGCATTTCAGCTGAGATCTGGCTATAGCCAATGTCACAAAACTCATCGAGTAAGCTTTCTAGCGATTTTTGTTCTGCTCTACTAATCTCATTAGTCGATTTTTGTTTGGCACCTGCTGGCATAAAGCGGGCGTAGTAATCATCCACACTGATAATGGCTTGATACTCTGTCTCACCCGTTAGCAGGTCGCACATTTCATCATTAAAGGCTTGTTGGCCAAAGAAGCGGTAGAAAATGTCGACAAATCGTAACAGGGTTTGCGCACTGCGTACTTGGCTTTCAGGCTGAGTATTAGCCGATGCCAATGTTACATTTTCGGGCTTAGGATTGACTCGGCTGATAAAGCCATTGATTTCTGCTTCGCTCATGTCCTCATCATTATCTTGCAGCAAATCTTTTGCTAGGTGCTCCATCACCTCATGGAAGTTGTCGCGTACATGGTCAAAGTCGTCTATATCCCAGCAAGACTCTTGAATGGCTTCAAATAAGGCTAATGCGTGTTTTTCGCTATGGCTGACAATGTTAAAGCGCTCTATATCATTTAAGATCTCTGGTTGTTCACCTGTTGAGATATAGGAGAGCAAGGTATGGCTATTATCAAGGCTCAGCAATAACTCGCTGACCATTTTAAGTCCGCCTAGATACTTATCGCGCGCCTCCTTACGCTCTGTGCGGGCGATACGTTGCTTTTGTTGGTAGGCAATACTGCCTGCGTAACAACATAGTTTGCCATTAAGCTCAAGCTTTAGCTGGTTTTGTAAATTAATGGCCTCATTTTCGAGGCTATCATTAATGAAATGCTCCGCTAGCTCACAGTTCATCTCTTCACTGTCTTGACCACAACATTCAGCGAACAAGGTGAGATATAAATTGAGGATCGGCTTTTGTTCTTCAAGTGAGTCATGCTCGCTATAAACCAGTGCGGGCTGAGCATGAAAACGCTGCTTAACCAGCTCAATAAAGCGTGGATATTTATCTGGATTAGCTTTTAAGTAATCCCCAAGTGGCTGGAATCTTGGCGCAGGTTGCTCCCAATCACTGCCGTAAAAGGCGAATCTAAAGCTGTGATTATCACACCAGATAAAGGCATTGATCATCGCCTCACACCAACCATGTTGCTTAAGCAGGCTTAACATCATATCGCCATAGCCAACAGCATGCTCATCATCCCAATAGGGGATAAAAAACTGCGCTAAATAAGTGGCGTCATTAGCGTCTTTGGCCGCCATCATATACAAGGGTTCTGCGCCAAATACTCGGGTGTCATCGAGCCACATCTCACTGGTGTCGTTTTCAAAGCGGGCGTAGTTGACCATAGCTTGTGCAGTCTTACGCAGTTGTGGGTAAAGCGACTCATGCTCAAGGGCTAGGGCAAATAACAAGGTCTCAGATAGATACAGCAGACGTTCATCACTTACAACATAACTACTTAAGTGGCCGCCATCTGGATTGAGTGAGAGTGCTGCCATTGCTAGCTGCTGATCTTGTAGCATGTCCAACTGCAGGTGCTCACGCGTGCCACTGCTGTTATCCATAAACATCAAGTTGAATCGACCACCTCTAACAAAGGCTTGATGCGCTTCTAGTTTAGCTTGATAGCTTTGTAAGGCTTGCTCGATACTGGCTGGGCTGTGGCGGTTAAATTCGATAACTTGTAGGTGGTTAAATGCGTCCATACTGCAGTCCTAAATTACATTGGAACTATTCCAAAAATGCTGGAATAACGACGAGATTTGTACTTGAGGATAACTGAACATTGTAATGAGAACAGTTATTTAGCTAGCGAATTCTATGACAGACTGGAAATTTGTGATAACCCAGGCATAAATGCCTAAAGCACTGGGTTGTTTTGAACTATTTCAATCGGCCAATCAAGCTATTACAGCTACAAAGGTTATGTTAAAAGCGAGGGAAGACTGCATGATAAAAATAGTCTCCCCTATTTGTATGCTTGCGTATATAATCTCGAGCCGAATTTAAGGGATGTTGCCGCTCGGTGACTTTCTAACTCCCTAATCTATAAATAATTTACAACATGAATGTTACCCGCTGCAGATTCTTGCCGCGAGGATGAGTGTTGTTATGTGAATACGGATCATGATGAAAAAAGCGCTATTAGTTTCTTTTACAGTGAGTGCATTAACCGCCTGTGGCGGTGGTGGAAGTGAGTCAGAGCAATCTGGCGGCCAAGTGTTAGGTTCTGTGGTTGCAGACGCATACCTTTTTGACGATAAAGCACTTGCTCGAGTCAACTCTCGTCGCGGCACAAATTACAGTGCTGAAAATGGTGAGCAAGGTGAGTCTGAGTTAGCGACCTGGCATGTATGTGGCGCTGCATATAACGCCTTAATTGAGCCAGCTCTATACAATAAAGATTATAATAATGACGGTGTTGCCGATACCAACTTAACCGATGATGAGGGTAATCTTTACTACAATATCGATCTAAACGGCGACAAAGTTGCTGAGCTTAATCTCTTAACTGATAGAGATGGCATTTACCTAAACGTCGACATGAGTTGTGATGCAAAAGCGGATGTTAATATCGATCAAAATTTTGATGGTATTAGCGACCTTAATATCGATGTCGATGGTGATATGCAAGCAGACCGTTTAATTGATATTGACGGTGATGGTAAGCCTGATTTTTCCTATACCGATAGCGATGGGGTGTCGCTTGCAGGCGTGACGGTACAGCTTAAAGGTAAGTATGGTGAGTTTGAAGCGGTTACTGACGATAACGGTCAGTTCTCTTTTGAACGTATTCCAACGGGGACTTATACGCTCAAGGCCGATGATATCGCCCTTGATGGCTCAAATATCTGGACACGGACTTTAGTTGAGATTGAAGAGTTTGATGACTCAATTGGCGCATTCAGAATGCATCAAGATCCAATCATTACTGAAGTGAATCTCAACCATGAAGCCAAGCATCAAGGTTTTTGGCAAGATTTTCATTGGTACTCTAGCGATATCAATACTGAGTATGCGGTAGGTGATACGGTATGGGTAGAGCTGAAAGCTGAAGATCCTAATAACCGACCAATAACGACTAAATTTAGTGTTAACTATCGTCAAGAGACTGAAGAAGTCGTTAATGGGAATGGTGTATATCAGTACCAACACACAATTACCGAAGCTGATACCTTTGAGTATATGATATCGGTATTTGCACAGTTGAGTAATGATGACGGTTTCTTTGGTTTAGATGGCACAACTGATGCGCAGGCCTCGATGCAGTTTATGATGGCAGATTATATTGAGCCTGAAGAACTTGAAGTGGAAACCGTGACTGTAGGGGCTGAGGTGTTTGATAACCCACCAGACTCAACTTATATGTTGGTTGAAGTGCAGCAACCGATTGCGATTGATGGCAGCGTGCAGATTGACATTGAAGTGACAGGGCCTGATGAGCGTATTGCTGAATTTGTTGTCGCAGCAAAAGATGAAGCTAATGCGATAACAGCTAAAGGCGACAGTTTTGTTTTTGACGCAAGTCTTGCACAATCACGTTATGTGTAT
This sequence comes from Shewanella schlegeliana, assembly GCF_016765635.1. Lineage (GTDB taxonomy): Bacteria > Pseudomonadota > Gammaproteobacteria > Enterobacterales > Shewanellaceae > Shewanella > Shewanella schlegeliana. Next base: position 72,692 of record NZ_JAESVD010000003.1, on the reverse strand, counting down.
GAGATTCAATATATAACCTATATTGATTTTCTTAATGAACGTGAAGAGGTGTTTATTAAGATCCCACTCGATACCCAGTTAAAGCCTGCATTGGTTGACGATTTACTGATTGATGGCGTTACAGCGACCGATGTGATGGCTCGAGTCGGACAAAGCTACCAATTACAGGCACTCTATACTGATCCACAAGATGATATTGTTGAGTGCCGTTTTGAGAAAGCGGGTAATCATAATGTCGGTGGTAATGGTGATTATATCATTAGCGATTGGGGCCCTTGTCAGGTGGAATACACCTTTAAAGAGGAGGATGCGGTCGCTCAGTTTAATCTCAATGCTTATGTGCGTAATAGCGATGGTATCGTAGTATGGTCAAACTATGACGATCATAAGTGGTATAACGTTAGCGTGACTAAATAATCGTCCATTATCCCGTCCCGAAATAAAAGAAGCTGCCATATTTGGCTGCTTCTTTTTTTTAGCTCAAGCCACTGAGTTCAGAAGGGGGCATTTATACCAATTGCATTTAGTATCTGTTCATTAAGTGCTCAAGCCCCTTCACTTCAATAGATAAAAATTCCGCATTATTAATGCATCAACCTCAACAGTCCCGGATAAAAATGTCGACTTAAGAGGGTATCTAGATAATCGCTATTCTGAACATACAAGTAGCAATGAGTTTCGCTCATAGCCGAGGCTCGTTAGTTTTCTTTAGGAATAAAATGAAAAAATCAATTCTAACACTGGCGTTATTAATACTGATTGGAGGGTGTGGTAATGATGATCCTGCTGCGCCGTCGATCCCCTTAATTCCATTGGAGCCGTCGACGCCAGTGGTGCCCTCTATTCCACTAGAGCCATCCACTCCGATTAAGCTTGAAATTAGCGTGTCACTAGATGGGACATTACTATTGGGGGAGCCTATTCGTTGTAATGACCAAAAGCCTAATGGTTTTGAAATCGAAATCGGCGACACGGTTTCTTGTCTCTATAACAATATGCCACTACTAACATTCAGTGACGTGAGAGCGGATATAGCACGAGCTGCAGCACCAACTGAGCGTAAACAATTGCTTTTAATTGATGCCGATGAATTTACCGAACACCCTGAAAATGCATCAAATGCTCAAACTCTGATTAAGACCATGGGAGTTGTGCGGGGCGGGCAAATCGATATCGAGCTATCGACATTGCAGGCATTGCAGTTTGAAAGTAATTATCTCAACAATTTATCCATGCCAGAGGAGGTATTCAAAAACTTACTAGAGCAGCAAGCGAACGATGCTCAAGCCGATAAACTCCCCTCTACCCATCTTCCCGACATAAAGCCTGAGGTGAGTACTGGTACATCTACGGATTTAAATGCTCACTTTGTCGCGGCCGATGCAGAGGCTGCATACCAGTATAAGCCTGAGGAGAATATTCTATCCACTGCGATACTGACTGATAGCCAAGGCAAACCTGTAGCAGGTGTTGAGTATTTCAGTCGCAGCAGCCGTGGGATTACGGATTCTGATGGTTCGTTCCAATTTTCTTGGGGCGATAGCGTCAGCTTTGGCATCGATACTTTTGAGCTTGGAGCGGTTCGCGGTAATCAGAAAAGCTATACATTGAGTCAGCTTGGCGAAGGTAATAACGGCCTCAATGCCGAGGCGTTAGTGTTACGTTATGCCACAAGCCAAGGGCAAGCTTGGCAATTACCTACGCAGGTTGCTGAAGTCTTTGCTAGGTATCCTAATGTTATCAATGAAATCATTTCCTTATCTCTAAGTAGTAAAGAGACCGTGCTAGATACGGGCAATGGTGAGCAAATAATCACTGCCGAATTTAGTAAACAATTTGAGTTAGGGCTCGCCAGAGATATTGATAGCGTGTTGTGTGACATCAACTGTCAACAAACAGCTAAAGCAAGAGAGTTATTACCTGAAGTGCAATCTGAGGGCGCTGACATTGTTAGAGCCTTAAACAATGTCACCGATGACAGTGGTCAGATTTTAGCTGACATTCAGCGTCTATGGGGCACAACATCTGATGCTGGTTGGAATAAAGTCAGTGCTTTTCATGTGTTTCACGACAGTACCAACTTTTATGGCAGTACAGGTAATGCTCGTGGTCAGGCTACCGTTAATATCGCTAACAGCGCTTTTCCTGTGATGATGGCCCGTAACGATAATAACTACTGGATCCCTTTTGGTGCGAACAAAGCGTGGGATAAAGATACCCTCGCGTATATCACCGAAGCACCATCGACAGTGGTACCTGACAAGGTTAGTGGTGAAACTGCAACCTTTAACCTGCCTTTTATCAGCATTGGTGAAATAGGTTTAGGCAAGATTATGGTCATGGGTAATGCACGCTATAACTCAGTGCTAGTTTGCCCTAATGGCTATAGCTGGAATGGTGGCATCGATGACAATAGCCAGTGCCGAGTCGCTAGTGACAGTGATGATATGAAGCACTTCTTCCAAAATAGCTTCAAATATCTGACTGATGGTAAATCTGGCTACAGCGTTGGTACCAACATTCCCTACGTTTATTTTAAGCGTGGTGGTCAGGTAACAGGTGAGCAAGAACCTTTTATCATCGATCCTGTCTTTGGTGTGATGACTGAGCAGGTCGCTAGCTTTGCTGGAATTGACCCGCAAACTATGCCGCTACTTATCCTTAATGGTTTTGAATACACAATTAATACTAACGGCAATCACTATGCTCTGCCGATGCAAGCTGACACTAACCAGCCAAAATTGACTCAAGATGATGTCACGGCGTTAATTGATTACGTCAATAACGGCGGCAACATCATGATTATGGAGACCCTTGCTGGTACTAATAATGCGGGCGCCTTGTCGCGTTTACTCGACAGTGCCGGTATTGCTTTCGGTATGGGGGGATCCGTTGTTGCTAATGGTAACGGCCCCAGTGGTGGATATGCCGATCGTGTCCGTAACCAACGTGGCGATGGGATCTGGATCATTGAGCGTTATGCTGCTGTGGAAGGCGAAGATGGCACACCGACATCTCCTTATATCATTAATCAAGCCGATGGCAGCGTAGATTGGCTCTATAAGCAGCAGAATAAGCCCGATGATAAACCAAGTCTATCCGTTGCCAAATGGGTTGAGACTGATGAAGATGGAGTTGAAACGACTCACACTGCGTTTATTGATGAAAGCCAAACGGATGATCTGAATGCGGCTAAAGCTCGTATCTTGTCTGCTTTCACCAAGTCAGATGGCTCGCCTGCGTATCAAGAGTGTACCGACCCCAATTTTCATTATGAGATCAACTGCCTTGAATACCGACCCGGTAATAATATCCCGGTTACCGGAGGCATGTTTGTCCCTCGGTATACTCAGTTAGATCTGGGTGATGCACAAGCTCGCGCCATGGTAAAAGCGGCTGATTTAGGCACCAATATTGAACGCTTATATCAACATGAGCTCTATTTCCGCAGTCGAGCTCAACAAGGCGTACGCTTATCTAATGTTGATCTCAAACGTACCTATCAAAATATGACGGTATGGTTGTGGAACAATCTCGATTATCGCTATGAATCAGGTCTTGATGATGAGTTAGGCTTCGAGCGCTTTACTCAGTTTTTAAACTGTTATAGCGACAATCGTGCTCAAGGCGGCACTCTCTGCCCCGCTGAGTTGCAACAGCAGATGTTGTCATTGCAGATGCTCCTCGGCCAAGAGAGTGGTGAATACAAAGGATACATGAATCCGAGTTATCCTTTGAACTACATGGAAAAACCACTGACTCGTTTGATGCTAGGCCGCTCTTTCTGGGATCTGGATATTAAAGTTGACCCTCGTCAGTTCCCAGGTGAAGCAACGGGCTCTCAAGGTGGAGGACAAGTTACATTCGACTTGAGTAATAACACTGCAGCCTGGTTTGCCGGAAATCGTCAACCAACAGGACAATGGGCTGTTGCACAGAAGCCGTTTACCGTATCGGTTAATAGCAGCAGTCAACCCGTCACCATTACTGTGGCTTTGGCCGATGATCTAACAGGGCGCGAAAAGCATGAATTGGGCCTTAAGCGACCACCGCGTATGACTCAGTCATTCACACTAAACTCAGGTGATATTGGCAGCAGTTACAGCCTAACTTCACCCTATGGTGGTTTAATTTATGTGCAAGGGCAAGGCATTCAAAATCAAGAGAGTCAAACGGTCACCTTGAACTTTACTGGTAGTGTCGACGCGCCTCTTTATCAGTATGATGGTAAAGGCGGACAATGGTTGAATCCACTCGATTCTCCTGCGCCTATTGGTGAAGTCATATCTCAAAGCTTTGTTTATACCGCAGCGAAAGCCAACCTTAACGCGGCCAATTACAACGGTAGCCCAGAGCAATTTGCTAAGGAGCTGGATACTTTTGCTGAGGATATGAATAACTTCTATAGCCGCGAAGAGGTACTACAGGGGACGCTAAATCGTAAAGCGACCGATAGTAGTATTCCAACTAATCGTCATCATTTTGTTAATGACATCGCTATCAGTATCGGAGCGGCTCACTCAGGTTATCCTGTGATGAATGCAAGCTTTAACGCTGAGAGTCATAACCTTGCGCTCACGCCGTTAAACTCTTGGTTGCTATGGCACGAGGTTGGCCATAATGCTGCTGAAGCACCGTTCAATGTCGATGGTGCGACGGAAGTGGTTAACAACCTGCTCGCGCTTTATATGCAAGATAAGCATCTCGGCAAGATGAGTCGAGTTGAGCAGGATATCCGCATTGCGCCTGATTTTGTTGCGGCTGAAAATGGTCATGCTTGGGCCGCAGGCGGCGCGGGTGAGCGTTTGGTGATGTTTGCTCAGTTAAAAGAGTGGGCTGAAACTGAATTTAATATCGATAATTGGTATTCAGAAGGGACTTTACCCGCTTATTACGATAGCGCTACAGGTTTGCAAGGCTGGAACCTATTTAAACTGATGCACCGTTTAACCCGTAATATTGATGACAAGCAGTTTGTGCTAAATGGCGATAACCTGTGCCATCGGCAAGATGGCATAGGTAAGAGCGATCAGCTCTTACTCTGTGCATCTTATGCGACTCAAACGGATCTCAGTGATTTTTTCCGCGCTTGGAATCCGGGAAGCAAGGCCTTTATTTATCCTGGTGACCTAACTCCTCAGTATGAGGGGGGGATCTCTGCGGCGGGATTAGCAAAAGTTGCCGCATTAAACTTACCTAAGCCTACACGCGACCCACTTCAAATTGACCGCATTACCGTGAGATAGTTTGCTATCAACCTCATACTAATCTCATACTAGTATTAGTTAGTCAGTCAGTATGTGATTGGTAAAATATTGGGGGCAGAGTTTGCCCCCAAATATTAATAGTCGATTGAACCCTTCTACAATGTCTTAAGATCATATCTATCATCCACATAGATCTGCTGTCTTTATGCTGATTAGTATAAGCTGTTTACGCGTAGTGCTTACTGGAGATTAATCATGTTATTTCTTATTGGCATGGACAAAAAGTATGAGTTGATAGAGCCTTCGATAACTTGTAACTGCTTATGCTGTGAACAAGAAACATCATGGCGTTTGTACAAGGAAACCGAGTGGGCCTCACTGTTTTTTATCCCGGTTTGGCGCTTCACTCCTGACTACCTGTTAGTCTGTGAGTTATGCCGATATGAAGTAAAACTGGCGCGGCCATTGGGCAGGCAACTGGCACTTTCTGGGTCTTACGATCAAGATTTGTATTGCAGCATTTTACATAGCAAGGTAGAGGCGTTAGTCGCTGAGCATCAAGGTGCAAACCGTGAGACTAGCAAAAAATCTCGATTCGAATGAACAAGGGTGATCTTGATTAATTTATTCTAAATTGCTTGTTTAGTGTGATGAAATAAAAAGGCTGCCTGAAAAGGCAGCCTTTTATATGTTTGTTTATCGGTATTTAATTAAGCTATTAATCGATTAACGCCCGCCTGGCTCGGCAAAGCGAGTCATCCAATCTTCCACTTGGTTGTACCAATAGATAGAGTTGTTTGGCTTCATGATCCAGTGATTCTCATCTGGGAAGTAGATCATTTTAGACTCAACACCGCGGGTTTGTAGGGTGCGGAATAGCTCAAAACCTTGGCCGACAGGCACGCGGTAATCAAGCTGACCGTGGATCACCAAAGTCGGGGTGTTAAAGTTTTCGGCAAAGTAGTGCGGAGAGATAGCCTTGTAGATCTCTGGCTTTTCCCAGTAGCTACCAAAACGAGTACTGTGGACCGAGAAGTCTGCTGCCATCTGCGAGTACATGTTGTACACCGCTGCGTGGATAAGTAGCGCGTTAAACGGATGCTCTTGCCCCAAAATAATTGAGGTCAGGTAGCCACCGTAACTTGCACCGCCAGCAACCATACGCTCACTGTCGATCCACTCTTTGTTTTCAAACCACTCGGTGGCTTTTAGCACATCTTCTAATGACTTGTTCTTCCAGTCAGGGTTGATGCTGTCGGCAAAGTCTTGGCCGAATCCGCTCGAACCGTGAAAATTTGGCCATGCCGTCACATAACCCCAAGAGGCAAAGGTTTGTGCGTTCCAGCGATAGTGGAAACCATCGGAGATCGCATTGTGTGGGCCACCGTGAATAAGCATCATCAGCGGGTATTTCTTGCTGCGATCAAACCCTGGAGGGTAGTGCACCCACATCTGAATGTCCTGACCGTTATAGCCCTTGTAGGTGACCGACTCGTAGGTACCCATGTCGATGTCAGCAAGAATGTCATCATTAAAGCTATCTAAACGTGTGGTTTTGCCATTACGCGGGTTAATAGTCACGAGACGTGCTGGGTACAAGAAACTGTCGTTGGTTGCAACGATAGTGCCGTCTTTGGCCATTACCGGCTTACCAAAGTTGGTCTCTTTGGTAATGGCTTTTACCTTGCCGTTTTTAGCATTGATATGGTAAATGCGGCTGGTGGCGGCGTCATCTATGGCAGCGTAGAAGCCTTTGCTGTCTTTAGTCCAACCAAAGCGAGAAACAGAGCGATCCCAGTTATCGGTCATGCTGCGCTGTTTGCGATCCTTAAGGTTCATCAGTATTAAGCGCGAAGTGTCGGCATAAAAACCGTGAATACGCTGTTGAGTAAAGGCCAAGGTTTTGCCGTCAGGACTAAACTGTGGATTACTGTTAGGTGCTTCATTGTCAGGGTTTAAGTTCTCAACCTTACCGCTACCAATCTTAGCGAGGAAGATATCAATCTTAGGGTCGACTTCGCGGCTCTTAAGCGAGGCATCCCAGCCGTTAGCGTTAAAGGCGATCCACTTTTCACTTGGGTCAATATCATAGCTAGAGGCGCTTTGTGATGAGCGAGGAAGTTGATGCTTAAGCGGTTGTGTGATGGCTTCGATTTCACCGCCAACGGCAGGAATACGGAAAACATGGGCTTCACGGTCTTCATCAATCCAGTGGTCAAAGCTTGAGTAAGGTAACTCATTCCATTGGTGAGCAGATACCTTGCTGTCTTTATCGGCTTTTAGCTGCTCAGTCATCTCGTCCCAGTTTTTACCTGGGAAGATGCGGCTAATAAAGTAGATGTGCTTACCTACCCACTTCATGCCGTACACGCCACCTGGCACATCAGTTAGCTTTTGTGCTTCACCTGGACCATTCATAGGTAGCAGGTAAACTTGGCCTGCTTCATCTTTATCACGCTTGCTGATAAAGGCGAGTGTGTTGCCATCGGGCGAGAATGTTGGCTCACTGACACGTAGCCCTTTTGCGGTAAGAGCTTGCTGGCTATCGCCGTCTTTGTCGAATAGCCAAAGCTGAGTCGAGCCTTTATCTTCTGGCACATCATATTGAGTAACAGGCGCGATAACACGATCGCCTGATGGTGAAATAATTGGACTGCCTATACGGTTGAGCTGCCACAGCACATCAACCGAAAGCGGTTTGCTTTGCTCTGCAAATGCTGTAGCCATTGGCATTAGCAGACACAGTAACAGAATCCCGGCTTTCTTCACGAGTGGTCTCCTTGAGAACAATTTGTTTGAGTTTTTTATTAGTGTTTTAGCCAGCTTGTTACTGGCGAAGCTAGTATAGCCGCGAATATTACAAAAAGGATATGAATATCAAAAGGCTGTTGCAGATTATACCAATTGCATTGAGAGTCTGTTCATTCAGTGGGAATTCAAAGCGCTGAAGGCAAGCTGGAAACTTGAAGCTAATAGTTATTCTCGGCTCTGGCATCCTGCTTCGCCCTACCTCCTAAATCCTTTTAGTCGTATATCGAGAGTTTCTGGCGCAGCATACAGTGCTTTGAAACCCAGCCAAAGGGAAACGCTCAAGCATTCCACTTCTGCTTTGCATTGACTCACAAGGGAATAACCATTCTGTCGTCCATGCGCCTTGAATTGAAAAGCTTGAGCGCTTCTGAATTGATTAAACTCTTAATGCAATTGGTATTACACATCTGCTTTAAACGGAAATTAATTAAAGAGTTAATTGAGTTTTGAATAGAAGGGAGGCTTGAGAAAGTAAATTAGACTGAAAAAAATGACGGCTGAATCTAGAATTCGGCCGCCATTATCTTTTTCGTTTTTAGCTGTGGTGCTAGCTGCGATTAAGCGAGATTAAAAATCTTCGTCGTCACCGCCGAAGTCGCCAAAGCCGCCATCACCGAAACCTGCGTCATCGAAGCCGCCAAAGCTTTCATCACCGCCAAAACCAGTGTTAGCAAAAGTGTCTTCGCTAGCATACTCAGAAGCGAAATCTGAGTTATCACCTAAGAAGCTTGAACCTGAATCTTCTGGCGCAGCGGTATCGGCTGCAGCAGTTTCTGTTGCACCAGCATCGGTTTCTGGAGCTGTTTCAGGAGCAACTTCTGGCGCTGCTTCTGCAGTTGCAGGCGCTTCGTCGCCAAACAGTGCGTTGCTAATTAGGTTACCAGCAACCATACCAGCAGCTACGCCCGCAGCGGTTTGCATAAAGCTACCAAACGCACTTGGCTGACGTACAGGCTGTGGTTGCACTGGCGCTGGGTTAGCACCGCCCATCATGCGGCTTAGCGCGCCACGCTCAGATTCTTTTCTGAAGTGTTCAACTTGAGTCTGTAAGAAGTCACTCTTTGACTTAAGCTCTTTAAGCGCCATCTCTTGCACAAGTACCGCTTGGGTTAGCTTGTAAACGATATCTTCTTGAGATGCGATCTCTTGGCTGATTAAGCTTTCCGCTTCGGCATCTTTTGGCTTATTAGGGCTCGCTTTTAGTTTATCGGCTACGTTTTGAATCAGTTCTTTTTCTTGTGGAGTCATTTCAAATTCCTAAATGTAAGATACGTCTTTACGTATATGACGTGCATCCTAGCCTAAGGTTCACTGAGTACGTATCACTAATAATTATTTACCTAATCAACAGCTTAAATAACTGCCAGTTAACAACAATTAACAAACAAGCCACTTTAAAAACTTACAAAGATTAAGAGAGTTTTATGTTCAAAAGCGCGGAGAAAACGGGGGGGAGATTGAGTGTGAGGGCTCTGAATCCAACAAACAGGTTTCAGTGAAAGTGAGGCGCATCTGAATGTACGCCTCACCTTAGTATTTAAGCCACTATTAGACAGTATTAGAATGACATAAATAGGCCAACAACGGTGGCCGATAGCAGGTTAGCTAGGGTTGCCGCTAACAGTACTTTCATTCCTACTGAAGCGATATAGCTAGACTTGTTAGGGATCATGGTGCTGATCGCCGCAACCACCATAGACACAGAGCCGATGTTAGCGAAACCACATAGGGCAACGGTAATAACTGCAACAGATTTAGGAGACATCACTTCGCCTGTTGCTGCAACCACTGTCTCACCTGAGATATAAGGAGCGAAGCCTGCGAACGCAACAAACTCGTTCAGTACCAGCTTTTGCGCAATAAAACTTCCCGCAACAATCGCTTCAACCCAAGGAACACCGATTAACCAAGCTATGGGGGCAAATGCATAGCCCATTAATAGCTCTAGAGTCACGTTTTCAAAGCCAAATAAGCCGCCAGCCCAGCCGATCATGCTGTTTAACATCGCGATTAAGCCGATACAGGCGATTAAAAGCGCGCCTACAACAGCCGCGATTTGCATACCAGCAATGGCGCCTTTAGCGATAGCATCGATAAAGTTAGATGGCTTTTCATTATCTGGAAGTTCTGGAGCTTCATTAACCGTTTGCTCTGTTTCTGGGATAATCAATTTGGCAAATAATAAGCCTGCAGGTGCGCTCATAAAGCACGCCATCACAAGATATTTAATTTCAACGCCCATCCCAGCAAGACCTGCTAGAACAGAGCCTGCAATCGATGCCAAACCACCGACCATGATGGCGAAAATCTCTGACTTGGTTAGGTGTGGGTGCCAAGGTTTAACAAATAGTGGTGCCTCGGTTCCGCCACATACGGTGTTGGCGATAGCGTTCATCGATTCAGCTTTAGAAGAACCAATTAGCTTTTGTAGTCCGCCACCTAGTACTTTTACAACCAAGCCCATGATGCCCATATAGTGCAGCAAGCTGACTAATGATGCGGTGAAGATGATGGCTGGAAGAACTTGGAACGCGAAGATAAAGCCTAGGTTCTCCACTTGGAAGGTCACTAGGTTACCGAACACAAAGCTAATGCCTTTGGCGGCAAAGCCGAGCACATTGGCAACTCCGTTGGAGACCGCAAGTAATGCGATGGAACCAAAGCTGGTGGCTAGTACAAAGCCTGCGATCACGAGTTGAATAATCAGCGCGCCACCCACAGTGCGCCAGTTAACTTGGTTTTTAGCATTACAGAAAAGGTAGCCTACGATAAGTAGGGCTGCGATACCTAATATGGATTGAAACATGATGGAAAGACCTATTATGAAATTGATTAATTAAGCTGATGACAATCGGATAATTAAGTAAGTTGATTGAATAAGTTGGTTAAGCGATCAACATGCTGTTGAGCTAACTGCATGACGGTGTTTTGATCGCCCCCTTCATCTGGAGTTGAGTTCATTTCGAAGGTGATTACCGTATCGATAATTTCCATCTGTGCAGCCTTGATAGGGTGCACTGCGGCTTGCAGATACTGATCTAACGGTAAGAAATTAAACTCGCCTGGCTGATAAGAGCTTTCAGTCGCCCCACAGGTGATAGAGAGAATAACCTTCTTGCTTTTGAGCTTGTCGCCTTCGGGACCAAAGGCAAAGTTGTAGGTAAAGACTTCGTCGAACCACAGCTTCATTAAAGCGGGATAGGTGGACCAGTAAAGTGGAAACTGCAGCACGATAATATCGGCTTGAGTCAGTAACTCCTGTTCCTTTAGAACATCAATTCGATAGCTTGGGTATACCTCATCGAGTTTATGGATCTTAATCTGACTACAGTCTTGTAGTCGCTCAAGGATTTGCTGGTTAGCAACGGAACGGCTGAGATCCGGGTGACCGGAGATCAGTAGCAGGTTACTTATTTTGTCTTTCATTGATATATACACTTGAAGTAATAGTAATAACTAGATGTCTTAAAGTGCTCACAGTATCGCCCTCACAATCTATTGAAAATGAGGATCCCAATCGGTTTATGTAATTTGTTTTTGGGGACGATCGCAGCGGCGCGCTAATATTGCATAGCGGCTTATTAAAGTAGATTGGCTTGATGAGATATTGGTAACAGAGTCACATTTAAGGGGCATTTTGCGGCTGATTTTTGTCACGATGCACAAAATTAAATAGCTTTGGCTAATGGGTGGCTTTACTTGTTAATTCTAAGCTTATCAACTATGTGCTTATTAATTATGGGCTTATTAATCTTATGCTGATTTAGTTTTGTTAATTGTTTCTAGCCTGCCTTCTGAGGGAGATATCGCCGCTAATGATATTTGCCTGCTCTCCAGTTAGGCTGACCAGCTTAGCTTCTATGTGCATCGACATCGGAAATTGGCTATCGGGCTGTTTGATTATCACCTCTGCATAAGTCCTAACGCGATTAGACAAAAAATAGTAAGTGCCATCCCACATACAATCGAAGTAAAAGTTTGACTCACTGAGGTTGATATTTTCTAAGCGATTTTTAGAGTGTCTAAGGTAGTTATCAGTGGTGATAATGCTGCAATTATTGTTGGCACTGCCATTACCGAATCTGAAGATCAATGCAGACTTGTCTTTCAACTTGCCCTGGGTCCCACCTAAGTATTTATTGAGCTCAATGGTCACAGCAATAGCTGGAGACTTGTCAGTTGATTTAGGTGTCGCTTGCGAGTTTATCGATAAAAACAACAAGCCTGCGGCAAGCAATATAGAGCTAACCCAGAGAAAAATATGCATAGTGCTTTCCTTGCCCAATTATCTGCGTGTTTTTTCTTCGCTAGTATAAATCATGCACTCGAATGGCTAATTCAACAAGTCCAAGCTTTTAATTAAGGTATTGAAAATAAAGGGAACTGTTAATTAAGCTTTCTGTTGACTATGTTTTTCATCAATTTTTAAGAGGGGAGCTATGTCAAAATATAGCAATGTTGGACAGCGGGAGTCTGCCCAACTTAACTCTTTATCTTACTGAGTCGCAGTGCATACTAATGAATACTCTCGTGACTAAACCTTAGATGCTTGGCGTCTTTAATCAGCCTGACAAAGTCTTCTCTAGCCAAGTGAACAAGCGTGTTGTGGTCGCCCGCCTCAAAGTAGATCTCTTTGGCTTCGACTAACAGATCGTCGTAAACCGCTTCTAGATTATAGACCTCTCCTAATGAGGGAATTGCGCCCTTTTGGCAGTCACCAAACATCTCATAGACCTCTTTCTCCTCAATTAAGCGCAGATCTCGGTTGAGCTTGTCTCCTAGCGTTCGTAGGCTAACTTTATGATTTGCTGGTAATACTGCCATGACTCTGCGTCCTTCGTGATCCTCTAAGATCACCGCTTTGGCAAGCTTCGATGGTGGAATGTTGGCGGCGATAGCCGAGCTTAATGAGCTAAAGCTGTGGGGATGGGGAACCAGTTCATAGTCGACCTTGTTAACATTTAGGTATTGATTCAATCGTTCTGATATAGACATAGTGTTACCCCTTAAAAAACGAAACAACCTTAGCTGTAATTATAGTATAGAGCTGCTGCTCACGAGGGGGATTGTAGCTATTGAAGGGCTAATGCTGGTGAGGATAAAAGGGACCGCTTGTGATTTACTGCGAGCCCCTGGAGATCTGTTACCAATAGGAGTTACCTAAGAACCTTGCTTAAAAACGCCTGTGTTCTGGCCTCTTGTGGGTTGCTAAATAGCGCTTCGGGTTCATTCTGCTCGACGATAACGCCACCGTCCATAAAGATGACCCTGTCTGATACATCCCGTGCAAAGCCCATTTCGTGAGTGACGATCACCATGGTCATGCCTTTTTGGGCTAGCGACTTCATCACATCGAGTACATCGCCGACCATCTCAGGATCCAGCGCCGAGGTTGGCTCATCGAACAACATTAGCTCGGGTTTCATTGCCAGTGCTCTAGCAATGGCGACCCGCTGCTTCTGGCCACCCGATAGACTCGATGGATAGGCATCGGCTTTCTCTTTTAGGCCGACCTGCTCAAGCAGAGCCATGGCTTCGATATCCGCTTGTGCCTGTGTCATTAGCTTTAGTTTTACAGGCGCGAGGGTGATATTCTGTTTCACCGTCTTATGGGGAAACAGGTTAAAGTTTTGGAACACCATGCCGACTTTTTGTCTTAGATTGTCGACACAAGCCCCTGCAGCGGTAATCGATTGACCATCGATGATGATTTCACCCTGTGTAGGCTGCTCAAGCAAGTTGATACAACGCAGGAATGTACTCTTACCGCTACCGGAGGGGCCAATAACGCTGACGACTTCGCCGTGATTAATCTGTTCGCTTATGCCCTTTAGCACTTGGTTATCGCCAAAGCTCTTATGTAAATCATTAATCTTAATCACTTTGTTTTAACCTCGTTTCGAATTTCGACAGCATAAAGGTGAAGATATAGGTCAGTAGCAGATAGATCAGTGCGCAGGTAAATAGCGGTACACTGTCTTCAAAGGTACGGCTACGGATGATCTCTCCTGCACGCATTAGATCCACGCCGCCAATAAAGCCAATCACCGCGGTTTCTTTGAGTAGCACGATAAACTCGTTACCTAGCGACGGTAGAATATTCTTAATCGCCTGAGGCAAAATCACCTCTTTCATGGTCGCTGCTTGTGATAACCCTAGCGAACGTGCCGCTTCCATTTGGCCTTTATCGACGGCTTGAATGCCGGCTCTAATAATCTCTGAGATATAGGCGCCACTATTAAGACCGAAGGCGATAACGGCTGCGGTGATCTTATCCACATCCAGTGCAGCTAGCACAATAAAGTAAAGGATCACTAACTGCACAACCACTGGTGTTCCGCGGATCACGCTGACATAGAAATTAGCGGGCCAGCGTAGGTACCACTTTGATGACATTTTCATCAAGGTGGTTGCCACACCGAGAATTGAACCGATTATCATGGCAAAGAAGGTCACAATCAAAGTGACTTTAAGGCCATTCAGAATAAGATAAATTCCGATTAAGCCATCTTCGCCTATGGGGGTAAAAAGTGAGGTGTTAATTGCATCTATCATTACCGGCTCACTTCATATGCTTGCTAACGAGGGCGTCATAGCCACCGTTTTGCTTCATGGTGCTTAAGCTGGTGTTGATGCTGTTTAGTAGCTCAACTTTATCTTTAGCCACGGCAAAGCCGTAAAACTCTGGTGAAAAATCCAGCTCAACCATTTTTAGCTGTGGATTCTTCTCCAAAAAGCTGATGGCAGGTTCGCTGTCAAACAACACTAGGTCGACCTTGGCATTTTTTAGCTCCATCACGGCTTCGAAGCCTGAGTTGAACGCGGTCACCTGTTGGCTGTAGCTCTTAGCCATGATGTCGCCTGTCGAGCCAAGTTGTACCGCAATATGCTTATCTTTAAGATCATCTAGGCTATTGATACTGTTGTTATCTTTATTGACGAGCACCATCTGGGTGGCTTCATAGTAAGGCTCAGAAAAGTTAACACTAGCCTGACGCTCTGGAGTGATGGTCATGCCAGAGGCGATAAAGTCGACCTTGCCAGCATTGAGCGCTACGATTAGCGAGTCAAAATTCATATTCTCAATTTTGAGTGTTTTACCTGCATCTTTAGCTATCTGCTGAGCTAAATCGATATCGAAGCCCATAATCTCATCTCCACTAGCGCCACCTACATATTCAAAAGGCGGGAATGAAGCATTAGTGCCAACAACAAGTACATCATCACTCTTACCGCAGCCTGTTAACATTAATGCGCCTGTTAAACCTAAGCTTGCTACAACCAATACTGACTTCTTCATCTTCAACTCTCTTAATCAAAATACTCAACTGGCATCGACTATAAACTGATAAAAGTTAAAATCAATAATTATTCATTCAAAATGATTAAAAATTCAGTGCGTAGATGTTCAGATGATTAACTATTAATCGTATTTTTCATTTTTTAACACGGTATTAACGCTTTTTAGCTTGTCTGGTAAAGTTTGGTGTTTTATGTCTTGTGAATAGTTATTGTTTTTTACAGGCAGGAAAAGGCTATGGTTATCTGGTTTTTACAGTAATTAATTCAGGTAAGTTATGTTTCTAATAACGGGTCAATTACTCATATTGGCTTCTAAAGTTGAGTTGGTTTATTGCAACTCTTTTTTGCCTTAGGTCACAATTCTGAACAGTTCATTTAAGGTAGTTTGCTAACTTGTCGATAGTTGTTGATACAAGTGCTTACCTTTGTTTGTGTAATGTTGCTCGCTATTTTAGCGGTGAGTGCTAACTAGGTAGGCGGGAAAACTATAATAAGAGAAGGAACTTTGATGAATATCCCAATAATGAACGCAAGTGACTTACCTGCGACAGGTGATTACAGTCAAATGCGAGTTAAAGTGGCGAACCGTTCAGCTGTTGACAGCCATTCTAAGCAGGAGGTAAGCCAGACAAATGATACCGTATCTATTTCGGCTGCGGGTCACGAAGCGTTAGCGTCTGACTTAGGTAAAGTACTCCATGGAGGAGGGGGCTTGAAAGAGGTGAGTAGTGAACCACCGGAAGCCAGTCAGGAGCCAAAGAAAAAAATTGATGAAGTTATTGAGATGCTAAAAAAGCAGCTTGATGAACTTCGACAAGCTTTACAGTGTTTAGAGGGCGATAACACTGAAGCAGGTGCTGAAAAGCGAAAGGCGCTAGAGTTACAAATTGGCGCCCTATCTGCTCAGCTTACAGAGTTGATTAATCAAAAACTAGAACACGAGAAGAAAGAGCAAGCTGAAAATGCTAGGTAGGGGTTTCGCTTTAAGTCTTACATTCAAAAGGCAATAAACCAGGCTAGAATGGTTTTTAATAGCTTACATACTTTATTTTAAAGAAAAATGGATACCTGTGAGCAACTCATGTTCGGCATCTTCAGGGAAAAGTTGTGATGGCGAAATACAGTGGGAAAATCTCTTAGCCCTTCATTGATGTTTGCTAGCCAGCAATGTGGAGGCTGTCTTCTAAACAGTTGTCATTTAAATGATAGTCATTTAAGCGATAGGCTTCAGTATCCGTTGCTTATCCGGTTGTAAAAAAGCCCGACACTTTGTGCAAGTGCCGAACTTTTTATATATGTATTTTCTAGTCTAAAAATTCATATAAATAATTCGAGAGTGGTTAAATTACTCGCTGACTTTAACGCCTTCATCGACTTCATAATCATTGAGCGAAGGGTTATTGCTGATATTAAGCTCTGTCAGTGGATTGCCGGTTGCCCAAAGAGCTCTTAGTTTTGGATTGTGGCTAACATCGATAGTAGTGAGTTTATTGTCAGTCAGGTGTAGCTTAGTCAGTTTTGGATTATGGCTTACATCCACAGCTGTTAGCGGGTTATACATTAACGCTAAACTATTTAACTCACTATTCTGACTGACATCAATATCGGTTAGTTGATTGTCAGTTAAACCTACTTGGACTAACGCTGGGTTGTGGCTAAAGTCCATAGCGGTGAGTTGGTTCTCTTTTGCCCAAAGGTATTTAAGCTCAGGATTTTGGCTAAGATCTAACTGAGTCAGTTGATTGCCAACCACGCTGATATCGGTCAACTTTGGGTTATGGCTAAGATCGATATCCATGACTTGGTTGAAGCTAATATTGAGTTCTTTTAGTTGAGTATTTTTACTTACGTCCAGATGGGATAGTTTGGATTTGGTGATTGAAAGTTCACTAAGCTTTGGGTTGTTGCTCAAGTCGACCTGAGTCAATTGTGGGCCAGAAATCCACAATACTTCAAGTGCCGGAAAGTAGTTTAGTTCATCAACATTATTCACCTTAGCTTGACGGCAAACTAGCTTAGTGATTGCAGCAGGATCCTGCAGCTTTTGTGCTAATACGCAGCTTTTAAAGTTACTATCTTGGAACGGAATATCATTAACATTTTGATAGTCTGCAGCGAAGCTACTGCTACTTACAGCCAGAGTGATAAGGGTCATGGCTAGTGGTTGTTTGTAATTCATTTTTAAGTCTAATCCTTTGTTGAAAACTTTGTCGGAAACTGGGAAAGCGTAATAAAAAAACGTAACGCGAGTTTTAAATATTACCTTTATGAACAATAGGATACAGCGACAACAGTCAACAATTACTAAAATGGATAATTGCCTGTAGAGGTTTTTCTGCAAACAACAATTCTCATTATAGTGTGGCTCTACACAATTTTGCGACTTAAATTAGGTGATACTTAAGCTTATGTCTTTATTGATAAATATTCATTAATTTTGGTCTTAGGTAGACAGTATATGGATAAAAAAGCTATTCTCGTTGACTAAATAAAAAGCAAACAGCTAATAAATGACGGCGCTGCCTAGGTTTTAAGGTAGTCAAAACTTGCATCAGGAAGATGAACTAAGTCTAAACCGCAATAATGGATAAGCGGTCTGCTTGTATTGAATCCCCTTTCTTATCGCAATGCCGAAAAAAGCCTTTAAAAAACTGGCAGTTAATGATTTTTTAAAAGGCGGCTTTAAGCCTAGCCATCACCATTCAAATTCTGTGTTTTTATAAAAACAGATGCAATGTTTCAAAGGAAGAGCGCGATTTTATGGATAAAATCCCCGACTATGCTTCGTATAGTTATGATGAGCTACTTGATGTAGAGCAGCATATAAATAAAGAGCAGTACCCTGAACGTTATGCTGAGATTATTAGGCTCATCAAGGATCCTCGTTGTCTAAAAGAGGATAAACAGGAATGTGAGCGTCGTGAGCAAGTTAGTAAATATTCGACTTTTTGGCCGCGTTTCTGGGCGGCTATGCTCGATGGGATCTTGTTCAGTGCGTTACTTATCGGCCAATGCTACTTATTTGGTGTTGAGTACGATCAGCAGAACCATTTTCAACAAGCCATTCATGGGATGCAGCTTTGTTTCTACATTATCCTAATGCATGGTTTCTTCGGTCAGACTCTTGGGAAAATGTGCTTAAAAGTTAAGGTCTTGAATCATGATGACGAGACGATAATTGGGCTTAAACAAGCGCTCCGCAGAGAGTCGGTTAACTTCGCCATTAATGCATTCTGGTTAGGCTTACTGTTATATGTCGGAGTGACCGTAGGGCTAAATGGTAATATTTCAGACTCACTCATTAATATCATGGTTGTATTTGGCGTATTGGCATTCATCTGGGCTATTTCAGAGTTTATTACCATGTTATCTAACGAAAAACGCCGTGCACTCCACGACTATATAGGGAGAACCGTTGTAGTCAGAATTCAGTGATAAAGAACAGGCTCAAAATTTAACTTCTACAAACCCAAACATATTCAGGAAGAAGATATGACAGTAAAAAAATGGACGCTAACAGCAATCTCAACCTTGGTTTTAACGGCTTGTGGAGGCGGCGGTGATGACTCATCAGCTTCTACTGATAATGGAGGTTCGTCTGGTGGGAATTTACCGCAAATTACCCTAAATACAGTTGTGAGTAATAAATGTGGAATTGAAAAGCCTAAGTCTGGTGTAAACGTATTTGTTCACAACAATGCGGGTGACATAATTTCTGAGTACGTTACCGATAGCGGCGGCGGGCTCACAGCAAACTGGCCGAGTAACGCTAAACACCTCACGTTAACTGCAGAGAGTCACTACTATTATAAAGAACAGCCAACACTTATCGTTATTTCTAATGTTGACGTTGAAGCGGGCGATCAAGGTATTACCTATTTTTCTGATGACAAGGATGAAGTCGGTTGTAACTGTAAACAGGTCGAGTTTCCTGTGCAGTCGCTTATCGCAGATGCGCCAGACAGTATGCTGTATCTGGGGGGGCGAAGCTACGAGTTAACGCCATTGACTAGTTCGCCCTCAATTGAGTGGTGTGATGGAACAGGCCCAATAGATGTACAATTGATTGCCGCAGATGGGCAGAGCAGTCTAGCTGGCAGCATCGATTTAGCCGATAAAACTCAATATACACTGGGCTTGAGCGACTTTACTCATCAGGGCGTAGCGGTCGATTATGTCAATCCTTATGATGCACGGATCTTATATGCCGGCTCATTTGAAGGTTGGACCAATTATAGTCAAAACGATCTCGTATTTGTTTACCCAACATTAACTAATAGTAGCTATGTTTGGCCTGCAAGAATGGGGCAAGAAAACATTGGCAATGCTAGAGCTGATAATTATAGCTCTGCACGACATCGAGTTACATCTGAGGGCAAGACTTCTCCGATAATGCTTTGGGATACTGCTAACGGTTTCTCTGATGCGGTTTACCTATTATTTAATGAAATTGCTACAGGTCAAGCACCGTACCAGTATGACTTTAGCGGTGTTGGTAATGTTGCATTAACCCATATGAGCTTATCGGGTGATATCGATAATGGGGATGCAGACTGGACGATTTGGGGCGGGGCATCAGGCAGCATGCCGGATCTCAAATTGCCTGCAAATTTAGATGCTAAATTTGACTCACTTTACTCACCTAGATTACAGATTGGTATTAGAGGCTATGGCTCAGAAAAGCCCCTAAGCACCTGGCGTATGCTATTAGCGGAAAGAAGTCGTATGGATGAAAGAGGCACAAGTTCTCTTGATTATGAAACTAATTACATGCGATTGAGTTTCGACCTTGATCAGCAGTCTTATATAAGACCTTAATCATGGGTGATAAAACAAAAAGACAGCATATGCTGTCTTTTTTATATTCAGTTGTTTAAGCGCTCAATAAAAATAGCGGCTTAAAATCCTTGTGACACTCTTTTGCAGTAGCGCTGCTCAAAGTTAAATGGTGTCATCTTTAAGGTGCGAACCGCATCGACCCAGCCAACGACCATAGGTACCAGCGTCCAGCTAAATGCTAAATATAAGCTGCCCTTTAGGTGCTGACCTAAATAGAACTTATGTAGCCCCAATCCACCAAGCAGGAAGCTAAACCAGATGGCGAGCTTCTGGTTTTTGATACGCATATCAGGATCGACTCCAGCCAAGGATTCTAACCCTTGTGCGGCATGACATTGGGGGCAAGAGATTGAATTAAGGTCGATTTTATGGTTGCACTGTGGGCAATCTATGTTCTGCATTGCAAACTCCAATAGTCAATACTGCTGATATCTGGCTAATACTCCATTATGTGTACAAGTGTGCGCCGAAACATAGGTGCCTAGTTCACAAAATTAAAATAAAAGCGCTAATTTTGGTCTTGTTATGCTTAGTGAAGGGAGAGCTTAAAAGTTATGCGAGCATCTTAAGGTTCGATTCAGTTCAAATTAGCCTGAGTTCAATCAATGTAGATTTTATCTATATGGAGATGACGGTATGGCTAGCCGTAGCCCTTGGTATTCGAATTAGACTGTTAAGATAATAAAGATGTTGCTAGTGTAGTTGATGTAATTAAAAACTATACACATGCCAGAGTAAGGCAGTTCATAATAAAAAGGCTATTAACTGAGGTTAATAGCCTTTTTTGTGATTAGGTTTTGCTCGTAATTTTAGCTAAAGCGCTAGCCTTAAACTCTAGCCAATATACTTCAATAGCGACTGCTTTACTTCGTTAGACGCAAACGAGTTCTCAGCGCTAATTTTGTAGATCTTAAAGTAGTCTTGTTCGCTTAAGTTAAACTTCTCTACCGCCAGCTGTAGCTCTTTAGTCATGGTGGTGTCTGACACGGTGCGGTTATCTGTGTTAATGGTGACCAGTAGACCATCGCGATAGAACTCACCTAATGGATGACTTTCTATGCTCTCAACCGCTTTGGTTTGCACATTACTGCTAGGGCAGGCCTCGAGTGCTACCGCCTCAGCTCGTACTAACTCATAAGCATCTTTATGGTTATTGATATGAATGCCGTGGCCGATCCGCTCGGCGCCTAGAAGTGAGATTGCATCATAGACGTTCTGTCCAACACCTTGCTCACCCGCATGGATCGTAATGCGGTAGCCTTTATCGAGGGCATATTTGGCGTAAGGAATATACTCATGGCAGAAACCAGGCTCTTCACTTGCCGCTAAATCAAACGCCACTACTCCTTTATCAAGGAACTTAGCGCCAGCATCAATCACCTCATTAATATCATCTTTTGGTAGCACCTTAATGATAGATAGGATGTAGTTACCTTTAATGTCATAAAGGGCTTCAGCCCTGCGCATACCTTTAACGACACTAGCAATAATTTGCTCGAAGTTTAGTCCTTGCTTACGGTGAAGCTGAGGGCCAAAACGCACCTCTAAGTACTTCACGTTTTCTAAAGCTGCATCTTCAAATAGCTCAAAGGATATACGCTCAAGCGCTGATTCTGTTTGCATAACCGATACCGGCAGTGCAAAGCGAGTTAGGTATTCATCAAGGTTAGGGCAAGATTCTGGTGCCACCATTAAGGCTTTGATGTCGTCGACGTTATGACTTGGAATGGATACGCCTTGAATTTTGGCAAGGTCGATAACAGTTTGCGGGCGAACGCTACCGTCTAGGTGGCAGTGAAGATCGATTTTGGGTAGCTGTAGATAATTCATGAAGCTCTCCTTTATTGAGTGGTTAAGCCAAGCTAGTAAGTCAATGCTCAAACTGTCGCACAGCAACAGTGAACCAATACCAGATCAGCATTCATAAAGTAAAGTCTTCATAATCAAGAGTTTAGGGCTCTTGGTAGAAACTCTCAAACCATATCATTGAGATTATACGAAGCGTTAACCCCCAATTTTAGCACTCATTTAGTCATTTACGGAAGAGATCCGTTACAAATAAGAAAGAGTATACTTCCATCAAAATAGCGCCATCGAGTGGGCTAGGGGATTGATATGATGGAGCTGTAAGCCAAAAGGGAGTTTGAACTCATCCTTTTGGCTCGTAGTTAATCGACCAAAAGTTTATTCATCGTGGTGCGCTTTGAGCTTTTTGAATAGGGTGTCTTTTAAGTTAGCGCGGGTCAATTTTAGTTGATGCATATGTTCGTCATCGGTAGGACTACCAGCAATTTCTAGCTGGCGAATATCATAATCAAGCAGATGGTACTGCTTGGATAACTTGTCGAACTCTTTGTCGGTATAGTTCAAGTAAACAATATCTTGTTTAAACTCAGGGAAGTCAAAAATAAGTGCGTGATTCTCATTTAACATAGATGCTCCTTGAAGCACTGAACTGGTGAACGGAAACAATTTATTTTGGAACAGACCTCACTATAACAGCGGTATTTATATCAAAGTGAGAGCTCTGCAGGTTTTAGCGATAGTCGATGCTAAATAACCAGTGAATATCCCCTTACTCTTTGATGGAAAAGAAGTTTATCCTACAGTTAAAATAGCAATAGTAGAGAGATAAGCATTAATTAAAAAGGCGCATTAAATAGAGTTGCTCATCTGTTTTTTAATACACAAAAACTCGGCTCAAAATAGAAACTTATACGTCATTAGGTTTAGGCGGCCAGTCGCGAACATGCACATCCATTTGCGGGAATGCAATTTCAATGTTGTGCTCTCGGAACAAGCGATCAATATTTTTGTTGATGATATGAACCGTTGATAGGCGCAGTTCAATCGCGGTGATATGCACTCTCAATTCAAAATCCAGACTGCTTGCACCGAACGATAGGAACACTACAGAAGGTTGGGGATCGGGTAATACCAATGGATGCTCATCTGCAATTTGATACAGCAAGGTCTCGACCTGATCGATATCAGAGCCGTAGGCCACTCCAATCGGTATTACTATTCTGGTCATGGGACTCGTCAATGACCAGTTAATCAATTTCTCTGTAATAAAGGTTTTATTCGGCACCACTATTTCTTTGTTATCCCAATCAATAATGGTGGTTGCACGGGTTTGAATTTTACTGACCGTTCCCGATAAATCATTAATCGTGACAATATCGCCAATTCGTATAGGCCGTTCAAATAGGAGGATTAAACCAGAAATAAAGTTGGCGAAAATTTCTTGTAATCCAAACCCCAAGCCTACACCAAACGCAGCAACTAACCATTGCAACTTAGACCACTGAAAGCCCAGTATCGAAAATACCCCCATCAAGCCAGCCATCAAGATCATATAGCGTAGCAGGGTCGTTACCGCATACCCCGCGCCAGGAGCCAAATCAAGACGACGCAAGATCAACAGTTCCAAAATTCCCGGTAAGTTTCGTACTCCGACAAGGGTCACGATTAACGTGACGATAGCATAAAGCAATGATTGTAGAGTCACATCCATAAGGCTCACGCCGGTTTCTGTCACTTCATTAACCTGCCATACAACAATATTGTTTAACCAGCTGGTCATCTCTAATGCGCTTGACCATAGAGTTAACACCGCAACAACTAAGCCAATCAATGAAAGGCCGCGTAACAGAGTCAACGATTGTTCACTTATCTGCTCGCTCGCTAAACTGCGCTCTTCCACATCAGGAATGGTTTCTCTGAGTTCGGTAATTTCGGGTAATTCATCCGCTTGTTCCTGCTGCTGAGCGATCAACTCTTCGCGATGTGCTAACAGGCGTTGATAGCTGAGTTGCCTATGCTCTAGTTTTAACCATCGCTCACCCATTTGGTAGGTAAGCAAAACGGCTAACACTAGATAAAGTGTTAGCTGTTGGTAGATAAGTAAAACCCATGACGCGATATAGAGTCCCATCACAGCCATGATAACGATGACGATAAAGGAACCGATAATGACCAAGCGAAGCAGATATAAAGATACACCTTGATTGAGAGGCGAAGGTAACGTGGAAGGCAGATTATTTTTCTTTAACAGCGAAATAAACACCGTCATCATCGCCGCCATCAGTAATAGGAATAATACCCGCGAAATTTCTGCTTCATTGGTGCCTGAAATCAGTTCTGCCATAAAAATAGACAGTAGCAAAATGACAAACGGCCAGCGAACTTGATGACTTCCTTTATGTAGGTAACTACAAATATGATCTGGCCAGTTTAGGTGTAAAAGTAGTACGCCTTGCTTATAGCTCAGGGCATGGATTAACTCGACGACAAATAAAGCGGATGCACTGGCAAAAATGAGTGTCGTGATCTCGTTTGAGGTAGGGACAGGCCAAAACCAATATATTCCCCATGTCGTTATTGCATACCAAATAGGTAAAATAAGCGCACATAGAATGGCTAATGAGAATAACGAAACGGTAAAGTGAAAACGGTCTTTAAGTGGGTGGCCAAACACCTTTTGAAGCTCATCTTTACGCCGTGCAGCATATCGATTTAGCCGAATCATTATATAAACAAGCAGACTGGTATAAAGGGCGAATAGCATTAAAAATGATACAGACTGGCCCGGTGTGCTCTTATCGAGTATCTCTTTAAATGGTGTTTTCGACCCAAACCAGACCTCTGCGTTAAAATCCGTTAGATGCTGCCAAAGTGGTACATTACTGCGTGTCCATAATTGTTGCTGTTTTAAGAAAGTGCGTGCCTTATCAACTGCTTGAGCGTATTGGTCTTTAGCTAACTTTAACTGACTCAATGCCGAAATGAGTTTTTCATAATCTTTTGCCAATTGAACTAATAACTCACTCAATAATCTGGTGACCTTGTCTGGCGCTTTTTTCTTTGCAGTATCTCCCGCTGCCGTGGCTTGAAGTGCAAATTTATTTGTTTCTTGCCCTATCTCATATTTTCGAATGTGGGCTTTGGCAATGATATCTGGGATATATTGAGTATTCACTTTAGCTGGTAAACGTTGTAGTTGTGCCCGAATTGAAGCGCCAAAAGCGGTACTATTACGTAACCAGGTTAAGTTGTTTTTTATTAAGCGCTGTTCATCCATCAAACTTCGCTGTTCGGCTTCAACTTTTTGATAGGAGATCCGAGCTTGATCTATCTCTGCCAGTACTTGTTCTAACTCAACGGTATAAGCTTTGAGTTGTTCTATCAGCTGTTGATTTTCAGCTCCCTCTTGCACTGAATCCTCACTAACCTTCCTTGCTTGTTCGATCAGAGTTTTCACTGAGGCTTGCTCAACTCGTGTCAATTTATCTTGTAACTCAATCAGGATTGGTGAGGCAGTTTGAATTTTTTTATTCAACAATTGCTGCTCTAAACCTAGTAATTCAGTGCGCTCGTCTAAACTTTGTAATTGAGCGGAGGTCACTTGTCGTTGAAGCTTGAGCATGGTCAAGTTGGTTGATTCGAGCCACTGTTCTAGCTGAGCATCGGTATCACTTTTAACGATTGAGGCTTTCTCTATTTCTCGATCGATTTGCGCCAGAGACTGCGGTAATGCCGTTCTTGCATTAATTAGTTGCTTGTTTTTATCACTATTGGATTGATAGGTTGAGCGCCATTCTGTAACCGCCGCCTGTAGTGTCGCGATAGATTGTGAAAGGTCGTTGTACTTAGTCTTATGGAGAACATTAAAGATATCCAGCTGCTCCACGTCATTTATTTTTTTTAATAAACGCTCTCGCTGCATAGGGAACTGGCTGATGATATTTCGATATTCATCTCGGCTGGTTTTCTGCTTTTTGTAGCCATTAACCCGAGAAAGTAGGGTCTCATATTGACTAATTAAGGCTTCATTTTTTGGGGATTCACTATTAAGGCGAGTTATTTCACTTTTAAAGAAAGCGGCGTCAGGTAGGGTTTGTGCGCTTGAAGATAAGGAAAAAAGCATCACCCCAAAAAACAGGCAAAGCCACCATAGACGACCTTTGTTGTTTAATTCGGTTTTTCGACTCACTTCCCTGCCACCTTTATAGGAGTTCCATAGCTATAAGTGTATACGCCTCGTCAAAACATGCTGGTTTCATTGTAAGCTTTAAGTCGAATGGTTTGAGCTATTTAGCTTTACAGGTAACCTTTACTCTCGATTCAACGGCTTTTATTCACGCCAAGGATAAACAGAAAGTTTGAGAAGACTTTTCAGTGGTTTCGAAATGCTTTGATGAGTTGGAGATTGTTATACAGGATTTAAGTGGTTACATCATCGGCACTTAACCCTATCATTTTTATGTATAGTCTCTGTGAAGACAAAAACTGTTAACCACTTTGAATATAGTGATTAATTTTCAATATAGAAAAATAATTTTCCAGAAAAAGCTCCTATTCAGGCGTTGTGAATAGGAGCCTTCAAGATACCTAGTCGTCTAACAACGGCTTACTATGCTTGAGGTGGGGTACCTTCACAGTTTGAAATAACCGCATCAATTTGTACTAAAGCGCCCATTGGTAATGTCGACACTGCAAAGACGGTTCTTGCTGGCAGCTCCTTTTTGAAAAAGTTGCTGTAGACTTGGTCGATTGCGTCCATATCTTCGATATTGGCAACTTGAATATTGACCTTGACCACGTCATCCATCACATGTGCAACGCTCTCGATAATCGCTTTTATATTGTTTAAACATTGCTTAGTTTGCTCAGCGACATCTGGGCTAACTATTTCTCCCGTTGTGGCATCGATTGGCAACTGGCCTGAAACATGGTTGTAGTGTGAAAATGCAACAGTGTGCGAGTAGGGCGCTTTTGGCGCATTGTTGGTATTACTTGCTTCTATCATGATGAAACGGCTGTCTTCTTGTGGTTGTGGTGGCGTGCCGTCACCATGCGACACGACGGTATCTATTTGCACTAAAGCCCCCATTGGCAGTTCTGTTGCATTGACTATGGTACGTGCAGGTACGTAGCCGTTGAAAAAGGTTGAACACACTTCATTTACCGCGGCTATGTCTGCAAGATCTTTAAGGTAGATGGTTGTTTTTACAATATCGCCCATCACATGATTGATGCTCTCTAATACTGCTTTAATGTTATTTAAGCACTGCTTGGTTTGTTGCTTGATACCGCCGGCAATCAATTTCCCCGTTGTTGGCTCGATAGGGAGTTGTGCCGAAAGGTTATTGTAATGAGAGAAGGCGACAGTCTGTGAGGAGATGGCACTGGTTGGCGCATCTTGAGTATCTCTAGAGACTTTCACCAATGGGCACGGAGCTTGTGGTGCAGTGCCTTCGCCATTTGAAATCAAGGCATCCATTTGCACCAAGGCATCACTTAGGGGTAACGCTTTTACTGCCACAACAGTGCGAGTTGGCAGCGGCGCCGAAAAGAATGTGCCATAGACTTCATCAATAGCATCCATGTCGTCGATATTCTTAACAAATACCGTGATTTTGACCATGTCGTCCATAACGTGACCGATACTTTCAACGATGGCCTTTATATTGGTTAAGCATTGCTTTGCTTGATCTTTTACATTACCAACAACAATATCACCCGTGTTTGGGTTAACCGGCAGTTGTGCTGAAATGTTGTTGTAATGAGAGAAGGCGACAGTTTGTGTAGACAGCGCATTTTGTGGCGCATTGGCTGTGTTTTTTGAAACTTTTATGATGTCGTGACTCATGTTGATTATTTACCTCTAGGTTTTTAATCCGTAGATTTCAGGTTGTGGTGTTTGCATCGCATTGAGATGAAAATCACCGTTGAGTTGATAGCAGCTAATGACTTGCTACTTAATTCGTGACAGCTTACGAGTCATTGCAGGCAGCAGTCACTTGAAGGGGAGCTGCTATGCCGTATGAGGGGCAGCCGTTAGCTATTGAGCATGCCCGCAGTTTCGATAAATGTGATGATCTCTGGTACGCCTTTGCCAGTTTTCATATTGGTAAAAACATAAGGTTTTTCAGGGCGCATGCGCTGGGTGTCTTGATCCATTACCACAAGAGAAGCGCCAACATAGGGAGCAAGATCGATTTTATTAATCACTAATAGATCAGAGCGGGTGATCCCTGGGCCACCTTTGCGGGGAATTTTTTCACCCTCGGCCACATCGATGACATAGATGGTGATATCTGCCAGCTCAGGGCTAAAGGTTGCGCTTAAGTTATCGCCACCACTTTCAACAAAAACCACATCTAAGTTTTTGTGGCGCTTTGCTAACTCCTCCACAGCGGCTAAGTTCATAGATGCATCTTCGCGAATGGCGGTATGGGGACAGCCGCCAGTTTCGACGCCGATAATCCGGTCTGCATCTAAGGCTTCTGCGCGGGTTAAAATCTTGGCATCTTCTTGGGTGTAAATATCGTTAGTGACGACAGCAATTTGGTATTTATCCCGCAGTGCTTTACACAGCACTTCTAATAGCGCTGTCTTTCCTGAGCCCACGGGGCCACCTACGCCGATCCGCAGTGGTTGTTTGTAATCTAATTCAGTCATGTTTGTTCCTAAGTAGGATTAAGGCGTGTTTAAGCCACAGCCTTAGGTGAGATCTGCTCGAATGGTTGCGAGCACAGTTCAATTGTTGTGGATTAAAACCGTTGCGGCTAAGAACGAAATAGCCGAGTGTATTGATGCTCATGACGGCAACTCGCCATCACCTGTGCCGGTGTAAAACTGCCTATCTCATCATCTTGTATGGTGAGTGCTTTCTCTACCGCTGCTGGAATACAGCTTGCCAGTGACATCAATAGCTGTTGGCCGACACTCTGGCCAAGTGGAACCAGTTTTATCCCCACAACGACGGCATTTTCAAGCCAGCTCCATAAGTAGCCCCCTAGTGCTTTTTCTAGCGGGATTTGCCATTGATTGATGGCTAAAGCAAAGGCGGCTAACTGAGAGGTTTGCACCATAGTGGTTAGCTCTGGGGTTAATCTCAGCCCAAGCTTTGGTAGTAATTGGGCATAAGCGATGCCTCGTTGATACTCTTCTAGTCGTAGCTCTTTAGTTTCACGGCTAGCAGTTAAATAGTGACACCAAGCTTGAGCTTGCGCGTATTCACTGGCTGCTAGGTAACCTTGAATTCGCACTAAAATAGGCAGCTCAAGATGGGTTAAACTTTCAAGCATCTGACTCTTGAGCCACTCTTCTAGCGCCTCGGCTGTTGATACCCAGCCCTGTTCAATTGCCCACTCCAAACCTTGAGAGTAGGTAAAGCCTCCAACAGGGAGAGAGGGGCTTATCAACTGGTACAAGCGCAACTCTGGCAGCATGTTTTGGATGTTGTACATGGCTTAATGTTCGTGGCTGTGGGAGTGCTCGTGATGATGGCTGTTAGCCATTTTTTCTAAGCTGCTGTCGTAAACTTCTCCATGGGAATGCCCACCTGTAGTGCCGCCATAAGCGCCGGGTTCAGGTTGGAATGCTGCACTCTCAACCTTCACCTCAAGCCCCAACCCCATCAGCATTTCATCTAATACATGATCGTGTTGATATCGGCACCATCCGGCTTCAACTTGTAGTGGCACATGTCGATTGCCTAGGTGATAACAGCCCTTGGCAAAAAGGGTCGCATCATGGCTACGAGCGGTGGATACTTGCTCTTTAGCTGCAACGACTTCAACCACAAAGCCATCGTCGCTAGCCAGTAATGACCCATGGTGCAAAATGTGTCCTCGAGGTAACATCAAGCCGGCATCTTGACCGTCTTCAAGGACGATACGTAATCGACTTTTTGTGCGTTCAACCATGGTTAAACACACTTTTGCATCAATGTGGGATGCTTGGGGTAATATCTGGGTTAACTTAATCATTTTGACCTCTTCAATAAGCCGACTGAGTCAATAGGGCAACATTCGGCATGGCTTTGAAAGTTAAAACAAACTCAAACAATTAAAATAAGAAGTAGCGTTGTGCCATTGGCAGCTCCGCAAGGGGCTCACACACCAAAGGCATGCCATCGGCTTTTACCACATAAGTTTGTGAGTCGAGCTCGATATGCGGTACATAGCTGTTGTGGATCATGTCCTGTTTACTGATATTGCGGCAGCCTCTAACCTCACCGATAAGGTGAGTTAACTTGAGCTTTTCTGGTATGGCGGCCTCAATTGCCGCTTTTGGCAAGAAGGTCATGGATGTAGCAGCACGGGCCTTGCCTGTTGCGGCATACATAGGCCGATAGTGCACGGGTTGTGGTGTAGGAATGGCACCATTAATATCGCCCATCGGCGCATAAACAGTTAGGCCGCCTTTGAGCACTAACGCGGGTTTGACGCCAAAAAATGCGGGATCCCACAGCACGATATCCGCCAGTTTGCCCACTTCAATGGAGCCCACTTCATGGCTTATGCCATGGGCGATAGCGGGATTTATGGTGTACTTGGCGACATAGCGTTTTAGGCGAGTATTATCTGCATCCTCACTGTCACCCTCGAGTGGTCCACGTTGTAACTTCATTTTATGGGCACATTGCCAGGTACGCATGGCGACCTCGGCCACGCGTCCCATTGCTTGAGAATCCGAGCTCATCACCGAAATTGCGCCTAAGTCATGCAAAATATCTTCAGCGGCAATGGTTTCACGACGAATGCGGGACTCAGCAAAGGCAACGTCTTCAGCGATAGCGGGATCTAAATGATGGCATACCATCAACATGTCTAAATGCTCATCCACGGTATTGACTGTGTAAGGCATGGTCGGATTGGTCGAGGCCGGGATGATATTAGGCTCCCCCACCGACTTGATGACATCGGGAGCATGACCGCCGCCAGCACCTTCAGTATGGAATACGTGAATGACGCGATCGCCAATGGCGTTAGCGGTTGCTTCGTAAAAGCCGCCTTCATTTAAGGTATCGGAGTGGATAGCCACTTGCACGTCCATCTCATCAGCAACACTTAAACAGGTATCGATGGCGGCTGGAGTTGCGCCCCAATCTTCATGAATTTTCAGCCCCATAGCCCCGTTGCTGATTTGTTCGCGAATGGCATCAGGGTTACTCACTGTGCCTTTACCGAATAACCCCACGTTGATGGGTAACTCATCTGCCGCTTCTAACATGCGGTGCATGTTCCAAGTGCCTGGGGTTACTGTAGTGGCCGTTGAGCCCGCAACAGGGCCTGTACCACCACCAATAAAGGTGGTTGTGCCAGCACACAGACCTTCTTCAGCCTGCTGCGGGCAGATAAAGTGAATGTGAGTGTCAATCGCGCCAGCGGTAATGATTTTTCCTTCACCTGCGATAGCTTCGGTACCTGCGCCAATAACGATGTCGACATTAGGTTGTACATCGGGGTTGCCAGCTTTGCCTATACCGACAATACGGCCATGCTTGATGCCGATATCGGCTTTGACTATGCCCCAATGATCGAGAATGAGTGCATTGGTAATCACGGCATCAACACAATCTTGACTCAATACCTGACTTTGCCCCATACCATCGCGGATCACCTTGCCGCCGCCAAACTTAACTTCTTCACCATAGGTGGTGAGATCTTTTTCAACCTCTAAAATCAATGCTGTGTCAGCTAAACGCACACGGTCGCCAGCCGTCGGGCCAAACATATCGGCATAAGCCTGTCTTGAGATTGTAGCCATACTTACTCCTTAATTTTCCCCATGATCTGGCCATCAAAGCCTTGAATAATGCGCTTGCCGGAAAAAGCGACTAAGTCAACTGTTCGGCTTTGCCCCGGCTCGAATCGAACAGCCATCCCTGCGGGAATGTCGAGGCGAAAACCTAAGCTCTGGGCTCGGTCGAAACTTAAAAACTGATTCACTTCGTAAAAGTGATAATGAGAACCAACTTGAATAGGGCGGTCGCCAATATTGGCGACCGATAGTGTTCGCTTTTGATAGCCTTGATTGAGCGCAATCTCACCAAGATTCTTATTTATTATAATTTCACCCGGGATCATGGTGTGGTCCTTAAACAACGTATTCGATTAACCGTTAACAACATCTTTTTAAACTATGGGTTCGTGGATGGAGACCAACTTGGTGCCATCTGGAAAAGTGCACTCCACCTGCACGTTATGCACCATCTCAGGTACACCTTCCATAACCTGCTCTGAGGTTAAAATTGTGCGGCCATAATTCATCAGTTCAGCTACTGTGCGGCCATCTCTAGCGCCCTCTAAAATGGCACTACTGATTAATGCGACAGCTTCCGGGTAGTTGAGCTTTAAGCCTCGTGCCAGCCGACGCTCGGCGAGTAGGCCAGCGGTAAATAGCATTAACTTATCTTTTTCTCTTGGGGTTAGTTCCATGGCATAACTCTCTTTAAAATCAATGGGGTTGTAGGTGAAACTTTGAGTTCTATTAAGCGTGAATGGCAGAGCTTAAGTTGACCAAATCCTCGGTACATCGGGGAGCTGACCAAACCAATGTTGGCGAACGCAGCGCCAGATCTGTACAAAACTGGCCATCATAGGTTCGGTTTGATGCCCCAAGGCACGTACCACCAATAAACTATTTTCAGCCGGACTGTTGAGGGTCATTGCACTACTCATTGAGGAGCTGCCTAGCTCACTTGACCCCAGCACAATCTCAGTTGCGAAGCGCGCTTGCTGCTTATCAATCACTTGATTCACTTTGTCGATAAGCTCGCGATCAACAGGGGTGATATACAGGCTTCCAGTCATAGCGAAGTTGCGCATTGCAGCTGCTTGCTTGAATTGAAACTGATCTTGAACCCGTAGACTTTCAGTCAATAACACCTTGTTATCACGACAAATAAAGGTCTGGCCTAAGACTTGTCCGTAATTGAACTCTTCTCCAAGTTGTGGACGACCGAAGCATTGCATTTCCCAGCCAATAAAACGGGCATTGGCGGTTAAATTCACCTGAGTGAGTAACTTACAGTTAGCACCAGGGAAGAAAATATTCTCCATGGGAAGCCACTCGAGTAAGCCAGATGCTGCCACGCTCAATTGTTGGCTTTGCCAGGCCTGCTCTGCATTACTGCGATAAAACTTAGTCGCCCCCGGAGTGGTTAATAACGCATGGGCCTGTTCTTCGACATCAACAGTGAAGCTGAGTTGATCGCCGCCAACCACGCCACCTGGTGGGTGTAAAAGATAGGTATGACAAGCCGCACCTTCGGGGAAAAATGTCTTTTGAACCGTTAACGGCCCTATTTGATGGCGCTCTAAAAGCCGAGTTTTTTCTCGCTTAATGCCATATTTAAGGCGCAGTTCCGCACGCCAGCCAGCATCAGACTCTGGGCGTTTAAAGCACACGCTTTGTGGAATATTCATTATTCAAATTTATCCAAATCATGAAGGCAAAATCGCAAGCCAACAGATCACACTTACAAAACATGAGCATGTGATCCTGATATAGATTTTGAAAAACGCGCGCAACTAGCTGGCCCAAACAATCTAAAGTTGTTGAGAATTTAGGCTGACAGCGGCGACAAGAGTGCCAAATGATCCTGTGCTAGAACGGCTGCGTGCGCTTTAAAATCTAATGAATAAAAAGTAGTGAATAGTTAGCGCTTTGAACGAACCCAAATCGCATAGCCGGCAACAATAGCGGCAAGTAAGATAAGTGGTGCAACATCAGATAGGTGGTGGAATAAGCCAACAGCACCATGACCTGGGTGTGCCCATGAAACAGACGGGATCAATAGCATGATCAATGTAGGAAGAAGACTCTTCATTGTGTATATCCTGAAATAAATTGTGGTAAGCAGTGCGGAGGAAAGAACATTCCTCCTGAGAAGCCGCCATAGTAAACCTTTTCGGCCGAAAAACAATGACAGAGATCACTAAGTGAGCGACAAGTGCGAAGAAAATCTGATTTTTAATGGGATTAAGTCGCGAGAGGGAGGCTTGTCTTTATATACAATAGCTTGGGTTTGAATTAAGCCACAAGCCATATAAAGCCTAGTGTTCATGCATTTTACAGGTTGAAAGTGAGCACCTATAGTTAATGCACAATGTTGTCTGTATTTTGTTCTGAAACTTTTTATTACTTATGCAGATAATGAGTTGATTGAGCGGAGCGGAATATGGCCCTTCATAAAAGTAAGGCGGAGATCTTCCCTTTACTTCACCTGCTTGATGATTTTAGTCACTTTCAATTACAAGGTGGCTTTATCCAAACATTAGCTGAAAAAGATCTGCGCCTACGGGCACCTTCTTCTATTGAGTTAGATGAGTCATCCGTTATACCTTGCGTTAGCATTTATGATGATTCTCGTCATGAGAACACCACTGATTTACAGCAATTCTTCTGTAGCAAGAGTGCCGATGATAATGCTGCCATTCAGCAAATTTTCAATACTCTGACCCCAGTGAGTCACCTATCGGAAAGCCGGCATCAAAGACACTATCGCTTAGTTGCTTTCGCAGAAGAGGAAAAGCGAACGCCTGTGGCTTTTGTGACCTTTAATGTTGGATTAGTCGACTCTTGGTATTCAGATGATAATACCTGTCATGAGCGGCAAATTGGTGGCTGTTGTTATTTGCTGTACGCCTATGTGGTACCAAAGTGGCGTCATCTCGGGGTTGGTAGTTGCCTTTTTCATCTTATCTCAAATCTATTTTGGGCTCAGCTACAGTTTATCGATACGCAGGCTAAATCCCATCATTTAACTATGGTGCCTTTGGTTTATGAGAGTGAGGCTGCTAAAGGAGCGGAAGGCTTGTTGAGTCAAGTTGCGATGACGATTAATCAGTATGAGGCTTTATCATTGAATAATGATAAAGCCTCGACGAATGTTAAGCCTTGTATGAGTAATATTTCTGTCTGATTCTTTGTTCTAGAGCTTCAGATTTGCGGCAAGGCTTTATTCTGGAACACTCTTTATTCAGGATCACTCTTTATTCAGGATCATAGTCTAGTACAGGGGCTAGCCAGCGCTCGGTCTCTTCTATGCTCATGCCTTTACGCGCCGCATAATCTACTAGTTGATCGCGACCGATGTTGGTCACGCCAAAGTAGCGCGATTGTGGGTGGGCAAAGTACCATCCCGATACCGCTGCGGTTGGGAACATGGCATAGCTCTCGGTGATCTTAAGGCCGATAGTTTCATCAGGCTTTAACAAGTCCCAAAGCAAGCCTTTCTCAGTGTGATCAGGGCAAGCCGGGTAACCCGGTGCCGGGCGAATCCCCTTGTATTTTTCTTTGATAAGCGCTTCGTTATCTAGGCTTTCATCGGCAGCATAACCCCAGAACTCTTTACGCACCCGTTCATGCATCCGTTCGGCAAAGGCTTCGGCTAAACGGTCAGCCAAACATTTGAGCATAATCGCGCTGTAATCGTCGTGGGCTGCTTCAAATCGGGCCACATGCTCGTCAATACCGTGACCTGCGGTGACAGCAAAGCCACCCATGTAATCGGCAACGCCACTCTCTTTTGGCGCCACAAAATCGGCTAGAGAGAAGTTGTCATTGCCCACACGTTCAATCTGCATCCGCAGGTGGTGAGTTGTGAGTGCAACTTCGCTACGAGTCTGGTCTGTGTAAAGCTCAATATCGTCATAATTGACGGTATTAGCAGGGAATAAACCAATCACGGCTTTGGCGGTTAGCCACTTTTCACTGATGATTTTATTGAGCATCTCCTTGGCGTCGCTGTATAGCTTACGCGCCTCAACACCTACCACTTCATCTTCTAAAATACGTGGGAAGTGTCCATGTAACTCCCAGCTGCGAAAGAAGGGGGTCCAGTCGATACGTTCCAGCAGATCTTCTAATGGGTAGTCATCAAATACCTGTCGACCAAGCTGGTTAGGCACAAATGGGTTGTAGTTAGCCCAGTCGTGTTGGCAGCGGTTTTCACGAGCCGCTTCTATAGAGGTGATCTCTTTACGTTTAGCCTGAGAATTACGTTTATCACGCATCATCTGATATTCGGCGTAGGCCTCGTCGATAGTGGCTTGGCGCGTTTCATTGTTGATGAGTTTTGACACCATAGGCACGGCGCGGGAGGCGTCAGCAATATAGATGGCCCCCTCTGGCGAGTGAGGTGCAATTTTTACCGCAGTATGAATTTTAGAGCAGGTGGCACCGCCAATAATCGATGGAATGGTTAAGCCTGCCTTATGGAAGCTCTTAACGTTATGCACCATCTCATCGAGGCTTGGGGTGATAAGTCCTGACATACCGATAATGTCGACATTTTCAGCTTTAGCCACCTCGATTATTTTCTCGACCGGCACCATGACGCCTAAGTCGATGACCTCATAGCCATTACAGGCTAGCACCACGCCGACGATATTTTTACCTATGTCGTGCACATCGCCTTTCACCGTGACCATTAAAATTTTGCCGTTTGACTGCCCCTCGACTTTTTCGGCCTCGATATAAGGGTTTAAGTAAGCCACGGCTTTCTTCATCACTCGCGCTGATTTTACCACTTGTGGCAGGAACATCTTACCTGAACCAAATAGATCCCCAACGATGTTCATGCCGTCCATCAAGGGGCCTTCGATCACATCTAGTGGTCGAGACGCCGCCGCTCTGGCTTCTTCGGTGTCTGCATCGATAAAGTCGGTGATACCTTTTACCAGTGCATGGGCTAAGCGCTCATTTACAGGTTTACTGCGCCACTCTAAATCCTCTTTCTTAACGGCTTGACTGCCGTCGCCACGAAACTTCTCGGCGACTTCTAGCAATAACTCGGTATTACTCGAGTCTGCGCTCGGGCAAGGCTGGTTTTGTACAATCGCTTCGACTTTCTGTTTTAGCTCTGGATCGATATCATCATAAATCGCCAGCTGGCCAGCATTGACAATACCCATGTCCATACCCGCTTGAATCGCGTGATAGAGGAACACGGCGTGAATCGCTTCGCGAACAGGGTTGTTGCCACGAAACGAGAAAGAGACGTTCGACACTCCGCCCGAGATCATCGCATAAGGTAGGGTGCGCTTTATTTCGCGAGTGGCTTCGATAAAGTCGACTGCGTAGTTGTCGTGCTCATCGATACCCGTAGCGATGGCGAAGATGTTGGGGTCGAAGATGATATCTTCTGGTGGAAAGCCGACCTTATCGACGAGCACATTATAGGCACGGGTACAGATCTCGATTTTGCGCTCTTTGGTATCGGCTTGGCCGACCTCATCGAAGGCCATGATGATAGCTGCTGCGCCGTAACGCTTAACCAGTTTGGCCTGTTCGATAAACTTCTCTTCACCCTCTTTGAGTGAGATTGAGTTAACGATGCCTTTGCCCTGAATGCACTTTAGACCCGCTTCAATCACCTCCCATTTGGAGGAGTCGATCATGATTGGCACTCGTGAGATATCTGGCTCAGAGGCGATAAGGTTGAGAAATTTTTGCATCACCTCAACACCGTCGAGCATACCTTCATCCATATTGATATCGATGATCTGTGCGCCATTCTCGACTTGATCGCGAGCAACTGATAGCGCTTCTTCATATTCCCCTGTCTTGATAAGGCGTAAAAACTTAGCTGAGCCGGTAACGTTGGTGCGCTCACCCACATTTAAAAATAGCGAGTTTTCATCTATGGTTAGCGGCTCAAGCCCCGATAGACGGCAGGCTACAGGAATATCGGGGAGTTTGCGGGCATGATGCTTAACTACGGCATCGCGTATAACGCGAATATGCTCTGGCGTGGTACCGCAGCAGCCGCCGATGATGTTGAGCAGGCCTTCCTCTGCCCACTCTTCGATGACCTCAGCCATTTGCACGGGAGTCTCATCGTAGCCGCCAAATTCGTTCGGCAGTCCGGCGTTCGGGTGAGCCGACACGAAGCACTCAGAGATTTTAGATAGCTCTTCTACATATGGACGAAGTTCTTTTGGGCCGAGGGCGCAGTTAAGGCCAATCGATAGTGGCTTAACATGGCGCAGCGAGTTATAGAAAGCTTCGGTAGTTTGTCCGGTAAGCGTGCGGCCAGAGGCATCGGTGATGGTGCCTGAGATCATAATGGGCAGACGGAAGCCTTGAGTGTCATACACAGTTTCGATAGCAAATAACGCGGCTTTGGCGTTAAGGGTGTCGAAAATGGTTTCTACCATGATGATGTCGCTGCCGCCAGCAATCAGACCGTTGATTGACTCGATATAGGCTTCAACCAGTTCATCGAAGCTCACGTTACGGTAACCCGGGTCGTTCACATCTGGGCTGATAGAGCAAGTACGGTTTGTTGGCCCTAGTACCCCCGCCACATAGCATTTGCGGCCCGTTTCAGCTTCGACTTCATTGGCCGCTTCACGGGCGAGGCGTGCGCCAACGAGGTTGATTTCGGCCGAGTGCGCTTGCATGTCGTAGTCGGCCATGGCGATACGCGTGGCATTGAAGGTGTTGGTCTCGATAATGTCTGAGCCCGCGAATAGGTACTCT
Organism: Shewanella schlegeliana; assembly: GCF_016765635.1. GTDB lineage: Bacteria > Pseudomonadota > Gammaproteobacteria > Enterobacterales > Shewanellaceae > Shewanella > Shewanella schlegeliana. Next base: position 34,248 of record NZ_JAESVD010000003.1, on the reverse strand, counting down.
TTATGGATCTGTTTGATGGCCTCTGGCTGGGTGAGCACCAACATGTCGTTGTTACCCTTTACATCACAATGCCAGTCTTTGAACTGCTCGCCACGAAAGTCGACTTCCTCAAATTTGCGATCTTGGATCATGGTGCCCATTGCGCCATCGAGGATAAGGATCCCATCATGAAGTTTTTGGGTAAGCTGTGCTAAAACCTTATCGGCCGTGTCTTGAGTATGTGCTACTGCGCTCAAGGCATGTGTTGGGGTACAGGTTGCCATAGATAATTCCTACCAGTTCGCAAAAAAGTATATTCTTAATTATTTTTCGTAAATGCTCTTATGTAAGTCGTGTCCATTATTTTCATTTAGGCGACCCAATGTTGGATTGCCAATTATTTTGTTTGGACATTTATACGTATAGACGTCCATAATACGTGAGGCGTGACGAAAAGTGCAAGTGTTAAAGCATGATACTTTTTCAGCATTAAAAGCCAATGAATTTTAACTAAGTGGCTGATAAATAATGAAGGTAAGCGGGAATGATGCAAACCACTAAGGTTATTTTACTCAGGCATGGCGAATGTGAAGGTGGCAATATTTTGCGCGGCCAGATCGATGTGGCACTTACTGAGCAGGGAAAAAAGCAGATGCAAACGGCGCTTTCCCCCTTGTTTTCAAATGAGTTTTCAAATGAGTTTTCAGGAACGTTGTCAGATGAGTCTCCTGATGATTGTCTGCCCGATATTGTGATGAGTTCTCCGCTTATTCGCTGCGCTAAGGTCGCTCAACAGTTTGCCGAGAAACATCAGTTAGGCTTTGTCATTGAAGACAGATTTAAAGAGCTGAACTTCGGTGATTGGGATGGGAAAACATTTGATACGCTTTACCAGTGTTATGCCGCAGAGCTTGATGCTTACTGGGCAAACCCTTGGAAAATACCGCCACCCAATGGCGAATCGATGCAGGCGTTCGAGTATCGTATCGGCGATGCGTGGCAGAGTATGCTTGAAGCGCATCAAGGGCAGTGTGTGTTATTGGTGACTCACGGCGGCGTGATCCGTCACTTGATCGCCAAAGCGTTAGGGGTCAGCCAGGCTGGTGGTTTTTACACTTCGCTTAAACTGCCCTATGCCGCCAAGGTAGAGATAGATGTATTGCACGATAGCGACAAGCAGTACATGACACTCAATTGGGGTTAATAGAAGGGTTAAAACAAGGACCGAGGAAAGGCAAAGAAAGGTCCTAGGTCATAGGAAAAGAAGGGCCTAGGAAAGGCAAAGAAAGGCCCTAGGTCATAGGAAAAGAAGGACCTAGGAAAGGTAAAGAAAGGTCCTAGGTTTTAGGAAAAGAAGGTTCTAGGAAAAGCAAAGAAAGGTTTTAGGTCCTAGGAAAAGCAAAGACGGGAGAAGCCGGAAAAGCAAAGAAGAGACAAAGGTCGTGATTTTTGCTTTTCCTAGCAGGGCGCAGCCCGTCCTCGAAGCGAAGCGTCCTAGGATCTAGGACCTTGTTTTAATTTGCTAGATAAGAAAAAAGCTCAGCACGCAAATGCTCGAAGGCGTGTTAAACTGCAGCGTTATCATTTTTAGCGTTGAAATTGGCTTCAACGTCAGTGATAAAAAAGAAAGTTAGGTGCTTAACGGCATAAAGGGAACCGGAAGCTGACTGTAAGCCTTGGCTGAGTCCGGACTGTACCCGCAACTGTAGGGAAGATTGGCCTCGCGCAATTTTCCAAGTCAGATACCTGCCTAACTTAATCTTGTTCAATACATCTTCTTCTGTATGTATTGATGGTTAAAAGTGTATTCCTATACGCATTAACTCGAGCGGGCGACTCGAGGGAGACAAAAAAATGAAACTAGAGACTGGGCTAAGAGGCTGGGGCGAATGCCTGTCATGACAAAATGGACAGGCGTAAACAACCCTTGTACCCAAGCTGACTCTGACGCAAAAACAGTGCTGTCGGTGCAAGACTTAGGCTGGCAGCTAGGTGGTAAAGCGATTTTATCGGCCATTGAATTTAGCCTCGCTGAAGGCAAAATGTTGGGCATTATTGGCCCTAATGGTGCGGGTAAGTCGAGTCTACTACGCTGCCTATACCGCTTTATTAAACCCACATCAGGTTGCATTCATCTGTTTGGCGACGAAATTAATACCTTGTCGGCCAAAGCGTTTGCGCGGCAGATTGCCGTTGTGCTGCAAGACACCCCACATCATTTTGAGATGACCACCGCTCAGCTTGTGGCGTTAGGGTTAACTCCCCATAAAGGTGCGTTTGACTTTACCAGTCGCGCTGACCGTGAAGTGGTCGCTAAGGCGCTTGAAAAAGTGGGCCTACAAGATAAAGCCAATCAAGCCTATGAGAGCTTGTCTGGCGGGGAAAAGCAGCGTGCCTTGATTGCTAGAGCCATAGTTCAGCGACCTAAACTGCTTATTCTCGATGAGCCCACTAACCACTTGGATATTCGCTATCAGATCCAAACCTTGGAGCTGCTGCGAAGCCTTAATATTACCGTTATCACCTCAATTCACGATCTTAATCTCGCCAGTGCACTGTGCGATGAGTTACTGCTATTAAATAATGGCCGCAGTGTGGCAAAGGGCTCGCCAAAAAAGGTACTGACCGAACAGCGCATCGCCGAGGTATTTGATGTGTGCTGTGAAATTCGCCCACACCCACAACATGGTAACCCGTTGATTAGTTACTTTTATGGTTATGACGTTTCAGCGCATCACGCTCGCCATGATTCAACACGGGTCGATATGGTTGGAGGCCAAGATGACTAACCCCTCTATTGATCAGGCTGGTGGGATTAAGCAGTCGCAGCGGCCAATTGAGTTTCTGCTGTTTGTATTACTCGCTTTTTTAACCTTGCTTACGCCATTTGCAGCCACAAGCTTTGGTGCGGCGAGCATTAGCTCTGCCGATGTGTTCTATGTACTCAGTCATAAGCTATTGGGAATTGGCGAATCATTGGGAGTGAGGGAGCGAATTATTTGGGAGCTGCGTTTACCGCGAGTGTTACTGGCCTTTATCGCCGGAGCGGGTTTGTCGATAGCGGGCAGTGTGCTGCAAACCGTGACTCGTAATCCGTTAGCCGACCCCTATCTTTTTGGGATCTCATCCGGCGCTTCTTTTGGTGCCGTGGTGGCGTTAACCTTCTTTAGTCAAAGTATGCTCTGGCTCAGCCTGCCTGTTGGCGCCTTTATCGGTGCTAGCCTTTCTGTGGTGATGGTGCTGAGCCTATGCGGCCGCAACTTAAGTACTCAGGTTGAGCGTATGCTGCTTTCAGGGGTGGCTATCTCGTTTATGTTTGGCGCGATGGCAAGCCTGATGTTGTATTTTTCCAGCCCACAAGCCGCGGCCTCTGTGCTGTTTTGGACCTTAGGTAGCTTTGCCAAGGCCAGCTGGCATGGCCTGTGGCTACCCGCTGCAATCGTGCTGATTGCTACCTTGATTATCTTATTGAATAAGAGGCAAATTGTAGCGATGCGAGCCGGTGATGAAACCGCCCATACCTTAGGGGTTAACGTGGGTCACTTGCGGCTTTACATGTTGTTATTGTGCTCGCTAATCACCGCGATTCTGGTGGCTAACTGTGGTGGAATTGGCTTTATCGGCTTGATGGTGCCACATACAGTGCGCTTGCTGTTTCCGGGGCGATATCCACTGTTATTAACGGCGCTGCTTGGCGGATTATTTATGGTCTGGGTCGATGTATTAGCCCGAACAGTGCTGAGTTACCAAGAGCTGCCGGTGGGGATTATTACCTCGGTGATGGGCAGTATTTTCTTTCTATTTATTTTAGGCAGTCGCAGCGCTAGGCGGATCTAGCTAAACATCGCAGAAGTGATAGTGGTGGTAGGTTTGCTAGTAATGGCTGTTGTGATAGTCGTGCGCGTAATTAATCCTTATTGAGCGGTTAGGGGAGCTAAAGATGTTTGATATTAAACCTGTAAGTACTGAATTTGATGATGTCATTCAGCAAAAAATAGACACAAAAACTAAGCCGCTAGGGGCATTGGGCGACTTGGAAACCTTGGCGCTGCAAATCGCTCGTGTATTGGGTAAAGACAAGCCGCAAATTAGCAATCCAAAGATGATGGTATTTGCTGCCGACCACGGTATTGCTGATTCAGGCGTATCGATAGCACCAAGTGAAGTCACCACACAGATGGTGTACAACTTTATGAATGGTGGTGCGGCAATTAACGTGTTTACCCGTCAGGTTGGTTTTGGCTTAGAGGTGATTGATTGCGGCATCTTAAAGCCGATAGAAAACTTACCCGGTGTGATTAATCAGCGTTTAGGCTCCGGTACCGGCCCTATCCACAAACGCGCAGCCATGACTCTTGGCGCGGTGAAGCAAGGCTTTAAGATGGCGAGTGAGAGAGTCGAGCTACACCATCAAAACGGTTGCAACTTGATTGCCTTAGGCGAGATGGGCATCGGCAACACTTCGTCTGCTGCAGCGATGATGGCAGCGCTAACAGGAATGAAGGCTGAAGATTGTGTTGGCCGAGGTACGGGCATCGATGCGGCAACTTTTAAGCGCAAGAAGATGCTAGTTGAGCAAGCGCTACTGCTACACCATTGTGAGTTTGACGATCCTATGCAGGTGCTCGCTTGTGTTGGCGGCTTTGAGATTGTGCAGATGACGGGGGCCATGCTTGCCGCCGCTGAGCGTAACATGCTCATTATTGTCGATGGTTTTATTGCCAGCGCAGCCGCATTAGCCGCAGTGAAGATTAACCCGAATGTACGTGACTATATGATTTTTGCTCATCAATCTGACGAGAAGGGTCACTGCTTTATGCTGGAGTTTTTGCAGGCTAAACCACTATTAAAGCTCGGTATGAAACTCGGTGAAGGCACGGGCGCGGCGCTAGCCTTACCGCTAATTCAAGCGGCAACAAATTTCTATAACGAGATGGCCAGCTTTCAAGATGTAGGGATAGAGATTTAGTTTTGAAAAGAAGGGCCTAGGTCCTAGGAAAAGAAAAATCCAGGTACTAGGGCATTACTGTTAGCCTCTTTTGTAGAGCCTAGAGCCTAGAGCCTAGAGCCTAAAATCGGAGATTTACATGCAAGCTTGGCAAAAACAGCTCAATCTTTTCTTTATCGCGATGGGATTCTTTACTCGAATTCCTATGCCGAAATGGATTGAGGTGGATGCAGATAAACTTAATAAGGCGAGCCGATACTTCGGTCTGGTGGGCTTGCTGGTGGGCATCATTAGTGCGGCGGTTTACAGCTTGATGCTGCAGTGGGTATCGCCCTCCGTTGCGATAGTGTTCGCCATGATAACCAGCGTGTTAGTCACGGGGGGCTTTCATGAAGATGGTCTAGCCGATACTGCCGATGGCCTAGGGGGCGGCTGGACGGTAGAGGCCAAGCTTAGCATCATGAAGGACTCGCGCCTTGGCAGCTATGGGGCGTTAGCGTTGGTGTTAGCCTTATTGCTCAAGTGGCAGCTGCTAACAGAGCTTGCGCTGTTTGACCCAAGCAGTGTCAGTCTCGCGCTGATTGTTGGTCACTGTCTAAGTCGTGTCGTTGCCGCGAGCTTTATTTTCTCTGAGCCATACGTGAGTGAGTCAGATACCAGCAAGAGTAAACCCCTTGCCCAAGAGCAGGGGATAAACGAATTATCTATCTTGCTGATATTAGGCCTATTGCCACTGCTGTTAGTTGGTTTAGTGCCTGCATTAGTGCTGATTACGGGTCTTATCATCGTACGCTACGGTTTTATCAGGTTGTTTCGAAGCCAGATTGGTGGCTATACCGGTGACACTTTAGGTGCCGCCCAGCAAGGGGCTGAGTTGAGTTGTTATCTACTCTTGCTTATTTTAGGAGTCAGCTGGTGATCCATCTGGTATTAGGCGGTGCTCGCAGCGGTAAGAGCCGTTTCGCCGAGGCGCAAGTGAAACAGCTTTTAGTTAAGCCCCAAGACAATGTTGATAGCGAGTGTTTCTACCTCGCTACCGCGCAGGCACTCGATAGCGAAATGGCTCAGCGTATTAATCACCATCAAACTCAGCGTCAAACCGATGAAATTAACTGGCGTACCATAGAGTGCCCGCTTGAGTTAACTACCGCCTTAAAGGCACACGCCACCGAAAGCAGCATCATCTTAGTCGATTGTCTAACTCTCTGGTTGACCAATCGCTTGCTAAAGCCTGAGGACGACTGGCAACAGGTTAAGACTGCATTTTTGCAGACATTGACAGAGCTGCCGGGTAGTGTGATTTTGGTGAGCAACGAAGTTGGCTGCGGCATCGTGCCACTAGGGGAGTTAAACCGTCGTTTTGTCGATGAGGCGGGCTGGCTGCATCAAGAGATTGCGGCAATAGCAGACAGAGTTACCTTAGTGACCGCGGGTTTGTCACAGTGTCTAAAAGGTTAGGGGGGCCAATTCGTGGCAACATCAAATAAGAGCAAAGTACTGATGGTGCAGGGCACCACATCGGATGCGGGTAAGAGCACCTTAGTGGCGGGTCTGTGCCGCCTATTTGTAAGACAAGGCGTTAGAGTTGCGCCATTTAAGCCGCAAAATATGGCACTTAATAGCGCGGTGACGATCGATGGCGGTGAGATTGGTCGTGCGCAAGCCTTGCAAGCCGTAGCCTGTAAACTTGAGCCACAAATCGACTTTAACCCTATTCTTTTAAAGCCAAGCTCTGATACTGGTTCACAAGTGATTGTGCATGGTAAAGCTTTGATGAAGATGGAGGCTGAAGACTATTTTGGTAAAAATGCCCAAGGATATCGGGTCAAGGCCATGGCCGCAGTACTGGAGTCTTATCAGCGTTTAACCGCTAACTACGACATGTTGCTGGTGGAGGGAGCGGGTAGCCCCGCTGAGATTAATTTGCGCGAAGGTGATATCGCTAATATGGGCTTTGCCGAAGAGGTGGATTGTCCGGTGATCATCATTGCCGATATCGATAAGGGCGGCGTATTTGCTCACTTAGTCGGTACCTTGACTCTTTTGAGTGATACGGAGCGGGCGCGAGTAAAAGGTTTTGTGATCAACCGTTTTCGCGGCGATATTAGCTTGTTGCAAGGCGGCTTAGATTGGCTAGAAAACTACACTAATAAGCCTGTACTGGGAGTATTGCCTTACCTGCATGATCTGCACTTAGACGCCGAAGATGCCTTGATTGCCGCACCAGAAAAGTCTAGCGAGGTAAAACTTAAAGTCTTGGTATTGGTATTGCCACGCATTAGCAACCATACCGACTTTGATCCCTTAAGGCTCAATCCACAGATAGACTTTAATTATGTGTCTTTGCAGACTCAAGCTCAAAGCCAGTCTCAAAGCAAGCAGCCGCTGCCGAGCGCAGATTTAATTATCATACCTGGCAGCAAGAATGTTCGTGCCGATCTAGCGTTTATCCGCCAGCAGGGCTGGGACACAGAGATAGATAAACATCTGCGTTATGGCGGAAAGGTGCTTGGGATCTGCGGTGGTTACCAGATCTTAGGTCTGGCGATCGACGATCCAAATGGGATCGAAGATAGTGCGGGTAGCAGTGACGGTCTAGGTCTACTGCCTTTGGTGACAGAACTAACAGACACTAAGGTGCTACAGCAGGTCGAAGGGCATTTATCTTTACTTGGTGAAAGCGCGAGTGTTCAGGGATATGAGATCCATTGCGGTCAATCTCGTCTGTTAATGCCGCTGGCTCAGCCATTAACCCTTACTCCTAAAAATGGCGAGCAAGTTAATCTTGATGAACAGCCTAGTCAAGCTGAGGGCATATTATCCAGCGATGGTCAGATATTCGGGACTTATCTACATGGCTTGTTTGATTCGCCAGAGGCATGCCAGTTGATCCTCAAGTGGGCAGGGATGGAGCAGGCCGAGGTGGTCGATGTTAATCGAGTGCGTGAGCAGCAACTCGACCGACTCGCCGATGTACTTGAGCAGCATTTAGATCTCGAACGTCTCGAGCAGATCTGGGATCCCTGTTAGGGGGCGGGTTAACGTTACCCTTAATAACCTGGTGAGTGCATACTGAGTATTGTGAATAAGTCGAAAAATGTATTTATAAGCGCTAAGCAGTAGAAAAGCTCTTAATGCTGTAAAAACCGTCTTTTTGACTGAAAGTTAAACGTAACTTGTGTGCTAACTAAACGATTTAAATATGATGTGCGGACGTCATAAATATAACTGTTCAAAGCCTCGCCATTACTGAGTTTGGCTTGTGTTATTAAACGTAATAAATGAATGCGTTTCTTATGGGGTGAAGTGCTTTTTCTAGATGGTAATAGCTGAACATTTTTAAATGAGTTAGCAAATTAGATTGGTGTTTAAGGGATAAAATAGGGACGTAATATGACGGATAATAAGTCGACCGAGGACGTGAAAGCTGAGCGCCATAAAGCGCGCCAACAACGGATCAAAGAGGGAGTCGATGCCAAGATCTCTCGTGCTCAAGAAGAGAAAGGGATCTTGTTGGTATTAACTGGTAACGGTAAAGGTAAATCCACCTCTGGTTTTGGCACGGTTGCCCGTGCAGTTGGTCATGGCAAAAAAACCGCTGTGGTGCAATTTATTAAAGGCAACTGGAACTGCGGTGAGCGCAGCCTGCTAGAAGGCGCTGGCGTCGAGTTTCATGTGATGGCAACAGGCTTTACTTGGGAAACCCAAGACAGAGAAAAAGATACTGCAGCAGCGCTGCGAGCGTGGGAGGCCGCAGAGAAGTTACTTAAAGACGACAGTGTCGATCTAGTGATGCTCGATGAACTGACGTACATGATTAGCTATCACTATCTAGAGGTTGAGCGGGTGATTGAAGCGCTAAAGCATCGCCCACCCATGCAGCACGTGATAGTGACGGGCAGAGCGTGTCATCGGGCGATTATCGAGCTGGCTGATACGGTGAGTGAGGTGCAGTCAGTCAAGCACGCGTTTGAAGCTGGAATTAAAGCCCAGCCCGGCTTCGATTACTAAATTTCGTCCATGTTGTTTAAAGCATAAGTCTGCATAAATTACATATAAGTCTGCATAGCGACAAATAAGTGTGCATAATTTGAACTATAAGTTTACATAGTGTAGTGTTTATTTGTCATTTAACTACATCCGAGTGTTTTTATGTATCAAAGAAACATAAAGCACTCTCGCGTGAAGAATCTCTTTAAGTTCGCTAGCTTAAAGAATCGTGCTTCGTTAACGCTAGAGTCTTCATTAGAGTTTGATGCTTGTTTTCATTTTGAATACAGTAAATCGGTGTCAGCCTTTGAAGCACAACCTATCGGTTTTTATTACCAATATTACGGTAAGTCCCTTCCTTATACCCCTGATTTTCTGGTCTCAAGCGCAGATGGTAAGCAGATCTACTATGAAGTTAAGTGTTCAAAAGAGGCTAGTGATCCAGAGGTAAAGCACAGGTTTAAGCATAAACAGCAGTTTTGTATTGAGCTTGGTATAGAACTCAGATTGATCACAGAACGACAGCTACACAAAGGTCCACTCCTTAATAATCTTAAACTGTTACACCGCTATTCTGGAGATTCAAAATACAATACTCAAATTGAATGGGTATTGTCATTGGTACGTAGGCTTGGTGTCGTGACAGTGCGTGAGTTACTTGATGAATCCAAGTTAACCCAAGGGCAACTTAATAAACTGGTTCTAATTGGCGCATCACAGGGGCTAATACAGTTTGACTTAGATGCGACTCCTTTTGGTTTAGATACTGAACTCTCTATCGCCCATGGATGAAGATACTGACCTATTTAGGGATGAAATTGACGAGCTAGATGCAGAGCTTTTTAGTGTAAATAGTGATGCCGAAGTCTCGATTAGTATTAATGCTAGCAAATCTCTCGAGATGTATGATCAACCAATTCAATATGAAACTAAAAAGCGTTTGTACTACATCAGGTTTATTGAAAAACGTATAGATGGAGGCTGGACCCAGAAGAATATTGATCCTCTGCTGGCACAGATGACCTCCTATGATAATGAATCTAAGCCAAAGTGGCGTGCTATTGCTGCTTGGTATAGTAAGTTTCGAAAGTCTAATTTCTGTATAACTGCACTTATTCCCTCCCATGGCAAAAAAGGTAACAGAAGCCTTAAAAATAGCAGTGGGGATTTTTATTTTAATAAAGCATTAGAAGATAAGTATTTGCGAAAGGAGCGTCCAAGTATCGCAACTACCTATCGTTATTATTGTGATCTAATTCAAGTCGAAAATAGCCGTTTAGTTTCAGGAGAAATTATTCCTATTTCCTATACTGGCTTTAATGCTCGTATTAAAAATTTAGAACCCTATGATGTTGACTTAGCTCGTTTTGGTCGTAGCTATGTGCAAAAAAAATACAAGCTAGGTGATAAATTTGCTGAGCCAACCAGTGTCATGGAGCGAGTAGAGATTGATCATACGGTACTAGATTTCACCGTATTAATGGAAGATAACCAGACCGTGATTGGTCGGCCAACCATTACCGCACTCGTTGATTGCTACAGTAGTTGTGTTGTGGGTTTTTACGTCAGTTTTAATGAGCCTAGTTATTTATCTATTCGAGCAGCATTAATTAATACGATGCTGAGCAAAGATGATGTAATAGATAGATTTTCAAGTATTAATACCGAGTGGCCTTGCCATGGAAAAATTGAGCTTTTAGTCGTTGATAATGGGGTTGAGTTTTGGGGGGATTCGTTAGAGTCAGCTTGTAAAGAGCTTGGTATTAACACGAGTTACAATCCCGTTGGCAAACCTTGGAAAAAGCCCAAAGTCGAGCGCTTCTTTAGAACGTTAAACACTGAGTTTTTAGACTCACTTCCAGGGAAAAACTTTAGAAGTGTAGACGCCAAAGGGGATTATCAACCTGATAAAGAAGCTGCCATAAGTTTTAGTTTGTTTAATGAATTACTGCACAAATGGATTATTGAGGTTTATAACCAAAAAGCAGATGACCGAAAAACACGAGTGCCAATTGCAAAATGGTATGAGGGGATGTCTGTTTACCCACCGATCCAATATACCGGTGATGACCAAGAGCATCTGTGTGTCAAACTAGGAATTTTAGACACTCGTTCTATTTCAAAAGATGGTATACAGTTTTTGCACTTGCGGTACGATTCACCGGAGTTATTGGAGTATCGAAAATACACGCCAGTTGCCTCTAAGCGTGGCTTGAAAGCTGATATTAAAATTAACCCTCATGATTTAAGCTACATTTATGTTTATCTTGAACAGCAAGAGTGCTACCTCAAGGTGCCCGCTAAAGATTCCGGTGACTATATCATTGGACTCACGCTAACTCAGCACAAGGTCAATATTAAGAATCGCCGAAAAAACGTTACCGACTCTCAAGACTCAGTATCGATTGCGCAGAGCCGGTTGGAAATTGATCAGATGGTCAATCAAGCATGGGCTAACAAACAAAAGCAAAAAGGAATGAAGAAGTTAGCAAAATACCAAGGCATTGACAGTAATACTGCTCATTCAACGGTACCTGTGAATACCTCGCAAACTTTACCATCTGTGAAGGCGCCTAAAAATGATAACAATAGCATCGACACCTTTGATTGGAATAGTGATGACATAGAGGCGTTTTAAGTATGGATATAATGGCTACAGCGACACAGTTTTCCTTATGTTATATAGAGCACGATCATGTGAAAAATATAATGGATGAGCTGGACAGTTTAAGATCGCGGCGTTTGCTCTCGAAAGATCAGCAATGCATCTTGATTACGGGTGAAGCTGGAACAGGGAAAAGTGCTTTGATTGACCATTACAAGGACAAGGCATTGGCCTCTCAACTAAGTTGTAGACAAACGCCAATATTAGTAACTCGTATATCTGCTAAGCGTGACCTGGATAGTACTCTCGTTCAGATGCTTCATGATCTTGAGCTATTTGGTACTAGTCAATACAAGCGCCGGGGCTTTGCTACAAATTTAGAGCAGAAGTTAGTAAATGCCTTAAAACGCACTAAGGTTGAGCTGATTATTATCAATGAGTTTCAAGAGATACTCGAATATAAAAGTAAGCAAGAGCGTCAAGCTATTGGTAACTCTCTAAAATACATAAGCGAGGAGGCTCAAGTTCCGATAGCTTTTGTAGGAATGCCATGGGCTGAGCAAATTTGCGAGGATCCTCAATGGGAATCTCGACTTATTCGTAGACGAAAACTGACTCATTTTCATTACATAGATAATGTTAAAAGAAAATATTATCTCAGCTATATCAAGGGTTTGGCCTGTCGCATGCCACTTGCGTTTCCACCAGATTTTGCATCTCCAGATCTCTCTGCTCGTTTATTTGCCGCAAGTAACGGTGAAAATCGTTTATTAAAAGAATTATTAATAGAAGCGTTAATTTGTGCATTAAATCAAAAGAGTAATACGATATCTATAAGGCACCTGATATCAGCTTACTCAAGGCTGTTTCCTGAGCAACCCAATTTGTTCGAAATTCCTATTGAAAATTTGAAGTTTAAAGAGGTTGAAAGTGCTTCACGCATTAACTCTGATATGCAAACTGTTGATCAGCTTACAATAGGTCCAAAGTATACTAAGCCGATGGCGCTCAATGATATCTTGAGTTTGAAGTAATGAAGGAGAGGATTTAGTCGTTTGGAGAATACCTCAAATCAAATTTATAGACCTTAGCTCAACTACTCAGTAAATGAGTATCAAACATCCTCACTATTTGTTCTTTGTATCCGCCTAACAGGGCCAAGTTGTAACTGTTCTCTTCCTCAATATCAGTTAGATGTGGTGGGATGGCTGCTTTAGTGGATAGTGATATATCTGAGAAGTGTAGATTGCTGCTTACGTCGTGGTTAAACTCTGTAGAGGTCGGTTTATGAGATAAAGCCAAGTTTAGTTCTTGTTGCTCATCTTGTTCAAAAACGACGGACATATCGGGAAGATCCTGATCGATACGATAAGCAAATTCAATAAAGCTAGCTTCAGCTAAAGTGAATAACCAAGCTTGTTGAGCATCACAGGAAGTGACTCTCAAGATCCGACCTAACACCTGGCGATAATGCATCTCTGTTTTGATGCGACTCAGGTGACAGCAAACTTGTAGCCTTGGAATATCAGTGCCCTCAGAGATCATACCAACACTAACTATCCATTGAATATCGCTCTGTCTAAAAGATTTAATCGTGTGTGAAGGATGCTTCAACTTGGAGGTAACGATACAGGCCGTTTGCTTAAAGTCGGTCACTAGCGTTTGGTAAAGCTGTTTAGCGTGCTTAATTGATGAAGCAACAATAAGTCCACCTGCTAAGGGAGAGGTTCTACGTATATCTTTTAGTTTACCAACGCCTTGATTAAGCATGTAATGACAAATTTGCTGATTATGTATTAGTGCTTCATAGCCGAAACTTGAGCCTTCTAATAGCGCTGCTATAGAGGTAAACGTTTCAGATTCCCAATTGTCATTTAACCTGATTTTATCGTTATCTATTAGCGCTATATTAGGTTGTCTACATACAGCATCAGTAACAGCCTGTTTTAAACCATAAACAAAATCACAGTGAATCGTGTTATCAGGCTCAGTGAATTTCGATAATACGATAGGAGCAGCATCTGAACGCCAAGGGGTGCCAGACAAGGCCAATGTATACTTGGCTTTATCTTGAATATTAACAAGAACCTCTTCTCCCCAGGCATTGGCATTATTAAGCTCCGTGCCTTTTAAATGATGTACTTCATCCATAATAACCAAGACATTGTGACTATGAAGCAGTTGCCAGAAAGCAGGTGTTAAAGAGGACATAGATTGGTAAGTGAAAACGCTTCCTATCGCTCCTATTAAACCGTCAAAACGTTTTTGTAGTCGACGTGAAAAAGTCGATCTAATGCTCTCGTTAACTTCTGATGATGGTGAGAAACATAAGACAAAGTCAACGTTACCCATCTCGATTAACTTTGCTGCTAGCTCAGCAGCCATGACCGTTTTACCAGCCCCTGGCGTTGCTAAGCACATAAAGTGGCTTTGTGATTGGTAGACCTTAAGTGCCTTTTTAACGCAAGCATGCTGCCATGACCTTAGTTTCACAGCATTACCCTTCTAACGTGCTAATACAGGCTTCTACGGCTTTAATCTTACCAACCATTGATGAGCTTTGATTACGTGCATCCATATAGCGGCAATATAGAGTCGCTTTTGTTTCAGGGTACTCGTGAAATAGCCGTTTAAACTCCTCGGCTTCACCAATATGTCCCAACAGGTCAATTTGATATTGGTTAAGTGTGGCTTTGAGTTTCTGTAATTGAGCTGTACCGCGGTTCACTACACTCGGTTGTGGCGTTTGGCTGCGTGGTTTACTTGGATATAGACGACTCTCATCAAAAGTTAATGTCTTAGAAAATAATACCTTTTTGCTATCAGTACGCTTTTCTAGGAACCCAATTTGGCATAATTTGCTGAGTGTTCTATGCACTAGTTGGCTGGCATCTTTATTTTTTGTGGCTGGAACTTGTTCTATGAACAATTTTTTCAACTCAATAGCAGTAAATTGAGACAGTGTTTTACTTTTTAAGATACTAATAAGTATTTTGTTTATACGGATTTTTGATTCGTTCACGGTATTTACCAATTGTTAATAATTTCAATATGTAATGAGCCAATCCGTGACGTTTTTCTTATTGTTTTCCTCTATCTGTTCTCCCTCTTATCGATTCGATTCTTATCTAATTAGGCTAAAACTTGACAATGTCACTTAAAAAGCTAAGGATTCCTTAGTATACCTTAAGTGAAAAAACTAAGACAATCTAAGTTATCTAGGATCAGACAATAATGAACAAGTGTCAGAAAAGCAGATCAATCCACTGCCGCTTAGGCTTAAGCAGGCAAGAAAAGCGCTGGGTATCAGCCAAAAGCAACTGGGCATTCAGTTAGGAATGGAACCGGGGACGGCAAGCGCACGCATGAATCATTATGAGAAAGGCAAGCATACTCCCGATTACGCCACGCTAAAAGCGATGGCGGACGAGCTAGGTGTGCCTGTGGCTTATTTTTTCTGTGAGTCAGAAAAGAGTGCCCAACTACTATGTCTTTTAGATCAAATGAGTGATGAAGAAAAAGATATTTTGATAGCGCAGTTGTCTAAATCTATCGATAGAGGCGAGTAGGAATTGGACAAAAGTGAATTATAGCTTTTGTCCAATATTGACTTGAAAACATTGTTAAAATTTAAAAGGTAATATTTCCTGACGATTTTTATTCAATAGTAAAAACTAACTCTTCAATCACATGCTCTCGAAAAGTATCTTTAGATGAAAGGACTGTAACCTTACAAGAGTAGAAGTATTTCTTTTTAGTACTAACCTGCAACCAACGGGCATAATTATCTTTTTGTACTGCGGTATAAGAGCCACAAAGAGAGCGAATACCTTTGGGGTGAACTGGCAGCCAATCATTATACCAATACGAAGAAAAACCAATTTTGGTATCATCAACCGAATAACAAAATTGACTACCAATAGATGAACCGACTAGCTGCTTTCTATCAATATTACACATAGGAATATAAAGACCTCTAGATTCAAGGTCTGAATGCCAATGTCCGTATCTCATGAATGGGAAAGGAGTAACAGCTAACATCCTACTTTCGGATTGTTTTTTAACGTCAAACTCATAAGACAGCTCTGGCTTCAGAAGAGAAGCAACGGTTAAACAACCCATGCGTTCTTGTATTTCAATATTTGTAGTTTCTTCAAAACCAGCTGTTGCTTTAACCATTGTTAAATCAATCCAACAATCGTTATCAAGCTTAATTGGCATCGAAAGAGCTAACAAATCATGGGATTCGTTAGCTGTAGTAAAGCGGAATAATATGTCTTTAATAAACCGAATCAAGTTATCTCTGTCAGGGAGTATTTCACTTTCCCATTCAGGTACCCATGTCGGTTTTCTAGGTACGAGTCCTATAAATGCGGGCTCGATAGGCAATGCAGGTATTGATAAATGTGCTGCGTAAGAATCTGGCATACCGAAGAACTGCTTTGCATTCTCTATTGTTCGCAAATAAGCGGAACGACCACGATGACTTGCTTGCGTGTAAAATTGACCTGTAGTTCTTTGTCTATCACCACCCATAAAGTAATCAATAGTTGTCGCTGATGATGGAATATATTCAAAAGTATTATTCCACTCAGAGCGATAGTGGTCAGTGAAAGCTAGGCCCGTTCTTTCCTCTTCTTTCTTGAGCCATGAGTGATACAAAAATGGAACATGGCTTCCTTGATAATATTCAAATCGATGATTATCACCATCTAGAACTGCAAAAGGAGTGAATACATAAGCATCTCTTCCGAAATCCAGGGGGGTTGTAATTAACTCATTGAGAATTAAATCAGACAGTGTAGACCTTGCATTTACATACTGCCCTAAATTAGTAGGACAACTATACCCTTTAGATTTGGCGACTAAAAATACACATAGTACTTCTACGCATTCAGATTCCTGCTTTCTATTAGCTAAGTCTTGTTTTAACAAGTCTTCAATTCTTGAGTGTTTCTCAACTAATAGACATGAAATTTGCTCTATTACCCATAGTTTAATGGATGGGATGGGGAGCTTAAGCCTTGCAACTAAGCATTTAGTTAAAGCTTCTTCTGCAGAGTCGTCTCGTTGCCAATCCCAGGTTGGTTTTGTTAGCTTTAGATTACGTACGCTTTCTTCTAAGCTTTCAACCATCTTGAATGTCAGTTGAAGCGCTTCTTCACTTCTACCACTTTGAGATAATAAAAATACTAATTTATCATTAGGAATAATTAAGTCACCAAACTTACTTTTCCAACTAGCTGGCTCAGATGTAGTTAGCTTAATAAACTCATCAATTTTTTTAGGATATTGTTCTGCAACAATTTTAAGTCTAATGATGCTGTTCTCAGAACTCTCATACCAATCAGACCAACCATTCATTGCATTATGAGCGGCGACCAACAACTTAAATGCTTGTGCTTTGCCGTTCAGTTTTCTCTGGCTTAAAAACAGTAAATCTAGCAAGTATCGCTTATCATCAAGACGATCAGTGAGTGTTGGTATTTGCGGAATGAATAGTTGTAGTAACTCAAGTTCCTTATCTTGCTCAACCCAATGTTGATACCACGATTTCCAGAATTTACGAGTACTGTATTTCCCTTTTAGAGCGGCTACCAGTTCTTGGTATTTTTCTGGCGGGTAATCCGATGGTTGTAATGTTATTTTATCATCGAACTCATCTGTCTTCGAATGCTTATCTTCTGACGCTCGTTGAACATTAATACCAAGTAAGCACTCAATTTCATTTGAAATCTGAATAGCAGTTGCATCTCCATTTTCAATTTGCTCTCTGAGTTTTTGATGATTGGCAGAATCTAGACCTGTAAGGTACAAACTCTTTACTATAGGTAAAGAAAAACTACACCTTTGAAGCAAGCTCAAAATGGCCTCTTCAGCATAGGACCATTCCCCATCGATGAGGTTCTTTTCATACATTGAAGCTGCTGTTTGCGGGTTTAACCTCGCAACTAAGGATGATAATGAGGACGTAGAATGTCTAGTTCCATCTCCATCGGTAAACTCTGAGATATTGAAAATGATTGGTGAGATTCTTTCTAATACTGTCAGGGCTGAATCTGGATCTATCGCAGAAAGATAATCTACAGCTTTCAAAATATCAAAGATCATTGGATCTTTGTGATGCCCATAACCAAGTACAAAGTCCCATGTCTTTTTTAAGCATTCTTCATACAACTCTAACTTATCATGAAAAAATGCTATTTGAGCGAGTTCCAGATATGCATTAGAGTTTTCAATTGTACTTTCTAGTTCATTTATTTGGCGATTAGAATCACTTTCTATTAGCAATTCTACAGCCTCATCACTAAGTAACTTAAGACCAATGTCTTTATACCAAAGCCTCAGCCAGTCAACCCTATATAAGCCGCTATCAATTGTATGTTTCAACTCATCACGTTCAATTTCAGATTTGGTTGTTATAAGGTGGCAGTCTGCTGCAATTTCAATCCACTTTCGCTTTAGTGTTATATCTGATCTACGACTCTCCCATTGGATCTCATCCAAAATTGGAGCGGATGGAAATATCGAACAAACAAAGTCAAAGTGTAATGAATTTCCTGCTACAAGCTCACGAGAAATCCAGTCTGATAATTCATTGAGTAAATGATAGTGATTGGAAGTATCTACTTGTTCTGAAGAAGCACTGACAGGCAGCCAAGAGTAATCGCCTTCAGCATTTAACCTGATACAAAGAGAAGAAAAGAACCAGTCATAATAATCACTGGATGCTTTCACCTTAAATTGTGAAAGCGAAGTACTAACAAAATCATAAGCAGTTATGCTTGAAAATTTATGTTTAGAATACAGATCAACAAAACAAGATAACTTTTGTGATGAGAAATGTTTATATTCAGGCCTACAGGTAATATCTGCATCTTCTACAATACTTAGCCTAATGGCACCCAGTTCGAATTGAAAAATTTGAGGTGCTTTGGCTGGTAAGCAATCCCAAGCCCTTAAAAGTAAACCGAGATCCTTTTTTATCAGACATGCATTTCTAAAGCTTGCTAAACATCCTTCAGACCAATCGGAAAAGATTTCATTTTCAAAAATCACATCATAGTTAAGGCTGTCGGTTAATACTCCTGCTTTTATCAATGCAGTTACTTCGGCTTCATCGTTCTGTGAGTGTCGTGAAGATAGTAGCTTTGTTTTTGATCTATACCTGTCTATAGCACTCATTGATAAGAGCTTGGCTTGTTCTCTTTTTCCTGTAGACCACAAGACAATTGCCAATATAGCGAGTTTGATTGGCGAGTACTCATTCTGACCAGAAATTATTTCATTCAGAGAAGGCTCGTCTGCGTTAACTAATGACAGTATCCCAAGACTAGTGGAATCCCATGTCTGGAACTCAGGGCCATTAAATAGTCTGGTTTTCAGTTCTCGATGTCTAAATGCCTCTGCATATTTAAGTTCTCTAAACGCATATGTTTCTGCTTCGGATAGCAGCCGAATACACGACTTAACAGGCATTCCAATAACAAGTTTATCGAGTACCCAATCTCGAGTAACACCAAGTCGTAGCTCGGAAGAGTCGCCAGCTCTAGCTTGGCTAGACCAAAGCCAGTTATCTTTTAAGTGTATTGGTGCTTTTGAGCACAACCAATCACACACGCATGGTAGCAATGCGTTTATTCGCTGTTGGTGATCTTCTTGGTTTTGAACAAACACCACTAAACTTTCATGGAAAGGCCTTGATCCTGATATTCCTTCAGACAGCATATGCGCCACTGCATCTACACTAGGTGCGTAGTCATGTTCGTCTTTTACAACGGTACCAATCGCTTGTCTC
Organism: Shewanella schlegeliana; assembly: GCF_016765635.1. Classification (GTDB taxonomy): domain Bacteria; phylum Pseudomonadota; class Gammaproteobacteria; order Enterobacterales; family Shewanellaceae; genus Shewanella; species Shewanella schlegeliana. The sequence continues at coordinate 14,928 of NZ_JAESVD010000003.1, read as the reverse complement.
GGCCAAGCAAACTGAAAACCACTACAAAGATGTAGAACATCTTGTTGCCTATAAGTGAGGCTACGCCACAGTTCTGAATAGTAAGTAGTGATATTGCCATCGGAACACGGAGGAAGTCTCTCAACTTGGTATGATGAAAGTGCTAAGCCATTTTGGGAAAGAAACTCAACTGAATAAATTAAATGTAGAGGATATCCATTGGTATTATCTAACAATGCCCTTGCACTTTTTTGAATCTCTTCATCCACATGATCATCATGGCAGTTCATGAATAATCGACCTGACTCAACATGTAGTTTTAAAAACTCATATATGGAATTGCCAGACATTTCAGGCAACCAGTGCCAATTCCGCTTCGGTGAATGAGTAAGTAGTATCCTAGGAAGTAATTCATCATCAACTGGTTGCGTGCCAACAAGTATTACTAAGTTATCTGTTGTAGGTAACAGTTGTCTGAAAGTTTCATCTAATGGTTTCTTATTTTTAGCATTGTCTCGCCAAACATGATCTAGGCCATCAATCAGTACTACAAAGACCTTTCCTTTGGTTTTGTAGTAATCGGCGCAAGACTTTAATGCTTCACGTAAGTTTTCTGGTTGAGAAGTATCCGCACCGATCTCTTTGTGAAAACTATTAATTTGATACAGCAGAGATTCGGCAACAACTCTTGGGCTTAGCCTGTCGTCCGTTGAATCTCCCAGCGATAAGAAATAGTGGTGGCGCACTAGCGGAATGTCTTGTAGCTCTAATGACTGACATAGATATGATAAATATGTACTTTTTCCCGCGCCAGGCTTACCTGTTAGGGTTATTACACCACCACTTGAATTGATAATGTTAGTAAATAATCCATTATGAAACTCGTTATTTGGAAGACTGTAGTCCTTTGGTACGGAAAATATCTCCGGAATAGGCTCAGGTCTTTTCGGTGATAAGACTTCTCTAACATGGTTAAGGCGAATCCAGCCGTTTTCAGGTGGATTGTTTTTGAACATTGCCCACTCTCGAGATCTTGCTATAAGCCGCTCAACACCTGCATGATCGGAAAATTTTAGCAGCTCAGAACGAACACTACGATTTGTCGCTGGATAGTCGTAATCACTGTGTTGAATAGTTAATCTCGAAAAAAATAATTTAGCAGCTTCACAACTTCCCAGTTGATGAATTATCTTACTCTGCGTGTCGGTATCAATTTGAGTGAAATTGATATTTTCCTCACATAAACAAGACTCCATAACCCTATCTGGCCGCTTGTTGGTTAGCAAAACAACATCACCGAGCTTTTCATCGGGTACAGCGGAAATAGCATCAAAAAGTTTTTTAAGAATTGAACGAGACTTCGCCGTTTTCCCTGAAATTTTTAAAAGCCAATCCCAAGTGAGGCCATTCTCATGCTTTTCTGAAGAAGGAGTAAACTTGACCTGCCAAAAATCTTTAACACCATCTGGACGCTCACAAACAATATCATCTATCCCTTCCGGAGCTTCATTTCCATCTCTGTCAGCCTCGAAAGCCACTCTCAAATATCTAGTAGGACTATGGATCCACTCGGCAAGTAGTTTCACTCCTTGTAGAGTTTGATAATCGTATCCAGTATAAATAATTGCGGAATTTTTGACTTTCATATCAATTTTTCTAATCTGCCAAGTATAAAATCCATGTTATACGTAATTTCTATAAAAATCATTGATTAAGGTGGGTATGGCTATCATCTTTGAGATGTACAGCTTTGTTCGATATTGATTTTCACGAGCGATCTAAACCCTAACATTTTCTGTTCTTTAGATACGGCAATTAAACTCATAAAGCGTACTCTAAGTACACTAACGAAAAGTACGAATAAGGAATTAGTTAATGGCACTCCCAACCAACAGCCCTACAGCTTTCTGTAAAGCTTTTATAGAGCGAGAACTGAAAAGTAATAAACAAAATCATATATGGATGAGCTATTGGCCTGTGATGGAGAGAATGCTAGAAAGAGCTGATGAGCTCACTCTAGTATTCCATGAGTTGATAAAGAAATTTGGATACTCTGATAAATTTGATGGATATCCCCCAAATAATGCGTACATATGGTTAACACTTGAATATATTTGGATGAGTATTGATTTTTGCAAAAATGATGTAGTCCAAGTTAGATTAGATTTAAAAGAATTAAATACACTTAAAGAGGAAATAGTAGAGCTTTCCGAGAAACTAGCTTTTGCTCTAAGAAGACAAGATGAAGTCTATGAATTATCTGGATTTCAAAAAAGTGACTATCAAACAACTGTTGATATGATTGAACTGGCAAGCGAAGATAATCACTTATACCAAAGCTATGTTTCAGATAAAATACAGTCCTTACGTGGTCAGTTTGATCTAAAATATTGGCCTACAAGAGCTGACGTTGCTGAGTCTATAGCTTCTTTTGAGAAAATTCAGCCGTCGCCTAGTCACAGCGAGCTCCCTGAAAGCGTTTTAAAAGGCAGGGCTTCTGACATTAAAGACTTTGTATTGGCTTTTGACTACAGTTTTGATGGTTTAAATGGTCTACCCTCAGACTTTCGTTTTAGTAACAATGCATTAGCAGATATTATAAACGTGATATTGGATCTCTCTTCAGATAGGCTCGCCACTGGAGATGCAATAAGGATAGTGAGAAACCGTCACAACAGAAATTAAATAGAAGTCTGGTACTGATTCAAGCGCTACATGATGTCAGTGTTGAAGAAATAGGGGGAGACTCTTTAACCGTCTTTCTTTTGCACTAGCCGGAATAATACAAGTGCACAAAATATATTTGTTTTGTATTTAACCATTTTGGACAGAACTAGCTAGATCTCTGATTTTAACTAGTAATAATTTGATTAGTACAAGTAATCAAATTATTCGAAAGCCCTAATTTGATACGCAACTACATTTATCTTGCAAAATACAAGACCTGAACCCGTAATCTGGATGTGTCTACGTGCGTCTGTGAACGTTTTTTGGGGGAGCCACATACACGAGGGGACACATTTTCTGAGGGTTGTAGCGTCTGCAATAAGTATGTATTGAATAATGTAACCCAATGATTATACTTGGCAACTATCTTTTCTACAGTGGAAGTTATCATGCGAACACTAGGCTTAAGAGTATCACCAACAGAAGTTACATTTTGTATTTTTGATTCAGATGAAAACCGAATTATAAACGTCGAAGAAGTCTGTATCCCTAATGCCCTAGAGACCCCAGAGAAACTAAAATATGTTCGTGCCACTCTTTTAGATATTTTACGAGAATTCAAAGTAGAAAAAGCTGGAATTAGGTTATCAGAGCCTACGGCAAGGCAAGTTAGTATTGAGCGTGTACAAATAGAAGGCGTTATTCAAGAAACTTTCGCTTCAAGTACGCTTAAAGCTCACTACCAAGGAGCAATAACGACCATTGCCTCAAAGTTACAGATTACTAAAACGAAGGTGAAAAGCCTTATTAAAAATGAGGAAGATTACGCCGAAGTCAATGACTGGGGGGCATTTTCAGACAAAGAACGTGAGGCAATCTTAGTTGCAAAGGGGGCTGTAAATGTCTAGATATCAAGTAGCAGAAGTTACCTTTGAGATACTTGAAGATATTGGACAAGAAGGTAAAAACTCTGACGTTTATAGGATATTGGACTCTGCTCTAAACGCTGAAATGGTGCTCAAGAGAATTAATAAAGCTAACTTTTCCGATGCAGAACAATTTTTCGACGAGGCAAGAAAGGTCTACGATAACAAACATCCAAATGTTGTAGAAGTCAACTATGCCTGTCAGGATAATGATTTTATTTACATCACTATGCCCTACTACCAAAATGGATCTTTGAGTGGGATGATGAACCAAAGGTTTCTCACTTTAAGAGAGATAATTCGTTACTCTGTCCAATTCATTAGTGGCTTACACAATATCCACTCTAACAACCTACTGCACTTCGATTTAAAGCCAGATAACATTCTGCTCTCTGACCGTAATGAGGCCATGCTTTCTGATTTTGGCCTTGCTATGCACATGGATGAGTACGGCTTTACAACACCAAAACAATTGTACAGTAAGCATGTGCCCCCAGAGGCGATAAACACACGAGAATTCTCCACTAGCTTTGATATATACCAAGCTGGCCTAACAATGTATCGAATGTGTGTCGGCAGTGACTGCTTCAACTCTCAGTTCGATTCTTACTCTCTAGGTGGAGCTTTTGATCAAGGTAAGTTTTTACAAGACCTTGGAAATGGAACTTTCCCTGACAGAAATTTAATCCCTACACACATACATAAGAAAGTAAAAGACGCGATAACAAAGTGTCTCGAAGTCGATCCCGACAATAGGTTTGAAACAGCCCTTGAGATTATCAATGCGATATCTGATGTGGACGAAAATTACCTAGATTGGGAGTATGAGCAAAATGAGCATATACGAAAATGGTCTAAAAGATCATCATCAGGTGTATTACACTGTCTACAGATAGATACGGATCGCAAGTCCACTGCGTTCAAAATAGGTACGACGGATAAGCGAACTGCAACTGCTAATTACAGTAAAGATTACTTAACTGACGCAGAGCTAAAGCGGTTCTTAAGACAAAGTATCTAACGACTACTGTATGACTAAATAGGAGGTCGCATGAGTAAAAACAAAATAAGTATTAGAGATAGCTTTTGCAGCCGATCTTCTCTTGCTAAACCTGTTAATTCTAAGCTCAGTTACAAAGAGCGCATAGCTTTAACTGGTAGAAGTAAGCAAGATAAAGGTGTTGATTTTAGCGCCCCTATCAGTCCTTCTGGACATATTCGACTCTAATAGCTTGAAAGCCGCAATCGCGGCTTTTTAATGCTTGCAACTCAGTGATCATCGTTGCGCATCTCCTCTAAGTCATCTTTTTCTTCTGGATCTTAGCTTCATAGGGAGTCATTTTGTACTCAAAACCAAAGACAACTTCTCGTGGTTTTCGAACACCATAGTTCTCATTGAACGCACTATTCCCTTTATCTTCTCAGTATCAGTCCCGAACTTATCAAGATGTTTCATATAATCGATAAAGCACGTCAATAAATATGGTTACTCGTTTAGAGATGGCAAGCTCGTTTTGGGGTAGAAACTATTTAGTACGCTTTAATTTTCCTTGCAAAGTAGCTCTAGATTGAATAGTTTATAACTAAGACTTCCTTAGTTTTGGTGCTGTATGGCTTTTCTCTTTTCTCCTAAAGCACGAGCATTCTCTGATGAGTCACTGGAAAGTTACTTGCTGCGAGTCGTAGCTGAGAACTTTTTTGACTCGTATCAGCAGTTAAGTTTGGCCATTCGCGAAGAGTTGCATGAGTTAGATTTTGAGGCTCATGGTGCATTTCCTATCGAGCTAAAACGCCTTAATGTTTATCACGCCAAGCACAATAGCCACTTTAGAATGCGGGCGTTGAGCTTGCTTGAATCCCTCCTTGATTTACCACCACATGAGTTACAAAAACTAGCCTTACTACGCTCTAATAGAACGTTTGTGGGAGGTATGTCGGCAGTACACCGTAATGGTGTTGATATTCCGCTGAGCTTTATTCGCTGCGCTGATGAAGCTGGTATTGAGACTGTGCCTATTTGTCCTCAATGCCTGAAAGAAGAGCCCTATATTCGCCAGGCTTGGTATATTAAGCCTGTTGAGGTGTGTGCCAAGCATGAGTGTGAACTGCTTCATCATTGCCCTGATTGCCAACAACCTATCAATTATATTGGGAACGAATCTATTGCTCATTGCGTTTGCGGCTTTGAGTTTGCCACAGCTCCGAGCGAGAAAGCCGATAGCCAAGCGGTTGTATTGTCCCGTAGCTTGTTTGAAGGTGACGCTTTATCTAACAATCCTCTGTTATTTATGGGCACATCAGCGACTCAGCGATTTGCTGCTTTGCTTTGGTACCAGAAGCGTCGTGTTAAAAATGCTGAATGTATGCTACATGGATCAGTTGGCTACTTTGAAGATTGGCCATCAAGTTTCTACCGAGAACTCGATGTGGTGACTTCTGGTGCAGAGGCGAGGCTTATTGACCTATTTAATCGCACATCATTTCGGTCTATTTACGGAGAACTGATTCTGCAGTCTCAGTGTTTACTGCCAGAAGATAAAGAGCCGCATTTTATCCATCTTGCTTTGATGGATTACCTTAGCAAACTAGTTGAGTCACATCCAAAATCAAAAAAGCCTAATGTGGCTGATATGTTGGTCTCTGTGGCTGAAACGGCAGTATTACTTTCAACTACCCATGAGCAAGTATATCGACTCTACCAAGATGGCGTGTTAATAGCTGGAATGAGGCAGAAAATTCATACTCGAATTGATCCTCATATTGGTGTGTTTTACCTAAGGCAAGTCATCGAATACAAGGTGAGTTTTGGTAATGATAAACAAGGGATGTATTTATCAGCATGGTAGATAAACTGAAATTCCAAGAGTTGTTAGACATTGACGATATCGCTGAGCGTAATATTGCATTAAGGCGAGCATTTACCGCGTACACCGCACCGATAGATGTGACGGGCAGTGAAGCTGCTGCATTAACCATTCTACTTAATCTGACTTACCCTAGAAAACGGGTTGATGATCTACTTGATAAAAGGTTAGCCAAGCAAACACTCAATACTGATGCGCATATAGATGCTTGTGTTGAGGAGGTGCAATGGTTACATACGCATAATTTAAAGTACCCTGATATACGAGTCAGCAAACAAAGGCTGATTGCAGCATCTCCGTTTTCACATCCTCATGTATTGAGTAGCGCAAATTGCATTAGAGCTTTAGGTTGGTCACATGACAGTGCCAAAGTGAATCTAGCAAAGTTATTTAGCTGTCATTTTATCTGGCAAGAGCGTGTTTGTTGCCTCGCGATTCTTTTGGTTGAGCCTCCTAAGGAGTGGAAGACAGCTTTTCAGCAACTTGGTATGTCTGTGAAACACTTCATGAATGTGTGCGGCAGAGTAAAAGCTTCATTGCCTAACGATTATAGCCCCAATCGTGTCGATAAATATTCCATTCAGGTTCGTCTGCCTTATCGAGATGGCTATTTGGCGATAACGCCAGTTGCTAGCCACGCACTGCAAGCTGAAATACAACAAGCAGCAATGGCTAAGCAGGGCCGATACACCAATATTGAGTTTACGCGTCCTGCTGCTGTTAGTGAGTTGTCGGCTTCTCTTGGCGGCAACGTCAATGCGTTAAATTATCCACCTCGGATAGGAAGTGCAGCGCATGGATTAAGTGACTCTTGGGTATTAAAGGTTCAAGCCTGTCAAACTGTGCTAAACCAAGGCGCGTTATCACAACTTCGATTTAAAAAAGCCTTAGAGGGTCTTCTTTCAAACGGTTCTGAACTGGCATTGAAGCAACGTAGGCTGCAGAAAGTTGCTTGTATGAGGCAGGTAAGATCAACCCTAACTGAATGGTTATCACCATTATTAGAGTGGCGTTTAGAGGTGGAAGATAACAAGGTTAACGCTAGTAAACTCGCCTGTATTCATGGCTCATTTGAGTATCAGTTTTTAACTGCGCCAAAAGAAAACCTTATTGAGTTACTCAGCCCGATGTTTAGCCTGTTAAACACAGTACTGTCTAACTCAAATTCATTACAGAAATATGCTTTCCATCAGCGTTTGATGAAGCCATTAAAAAGCAGTTTGAAATGGTTAATCGATAACCTCTCGAAAGAACCAAATGCAGTAGCAATAGATCAAGATGAAGACAATCTGCAACGTTATTTGTATTTGGAAGGCATACGAGTATTTGATGCCCAAGCGTTATCTAATCCTTATTGTGCCGGCATCCCGTCGTTAACCGCTGTGTGGGGTATGATGCATAACTATCAACGACGATTAAATGAAAGGCTTGGTACTCAGCTTAGAATGACCTCATTTTCGTGGTTTATCCGTCAGTACTCATCTGTAGCAGGTAAAAAACTGCCTGAGTACGGTATGCAAGGGCCAAAAGAAAACCAGTTTAGGCGAGCTGGGATTGTAGATAACCGGCACTGTGATTTGGTGTTTGATCTCGTGGTGCATATCGATGGCTATAAAGAGGACTTAGATGCACTCGATAATTCTGTTGGTGCCATAAAGGCAAGCTTTCCTGCCAACTTTGCCGGAGGGGTAATGCATCCTCCTGAGATAGGCACTGTCAATGAATGGTGCGAGCTGTATCGTAGCGAAGCATCACTTTATTCAAAACTAAGGCGGCTTCCTGCATCCGGTAAATGGGTAATGCCGACCAGATATCAAATGGATAGTCTTGATGGGTTACTGAGGCTGCTGAAGCAACATGCTTCACTGTGTCCAGTAATGTCGGGTTATCTGTTGTTGGGAGCTCCTGAAAGCCGCAAGTATTCGTTCGAGCCATTACATTGTTATGCTGAGCCTGCAATAGGAGTGGTTGAGTGTGCCACTGCTATTGATATAAGGTTGCAGGGGATGAGTAACTTTTTTAGGCGAGCCTTTTGGATGCTCGATATAAAAGAAACTTTAATGCTAATGAAACGGATTTGAGGAAGCTTTATGGAGTTATGCAATGTTTTAAAATATGACCGCTCCTTGTACCCAAGCAAAGCGATTTTCTTTTATAAAACTGCTGAAAGTGATTTTGTCCCTCTTGAAGCTGAAATAAACCGAATTCGTGGTCAAAAAGCGGGTTTTACTGAAGGCTTCACTCCTCAGTTCAAATCTAAAAACTTAGCGCCGCAAGATTTAGCCCACTGCAATCCCCTTATCCTTGAAGAGTGTTATGTACCGCCAAATGTCGAGCATATCTATTGTCGTTTCTCATTAAGAGTACAAGCTAACTCCCTTAAACCTGCTGGTTGCAGCGAACCTACCATATTCGCGTTACTTGAAGAATTCGCAGCCACATTTAAAGCGTGTGATGGTTACAAAGAGCTAGCTACTCGATACTGTAAAAATGTGCTGTTAGGCACCTGGCTCTGGCGCAATCAAAATACCGGGAACTCTCAAATAGAGATTAAAACTAGCTTTGGTAACAGCTATCAAATAGCTAATACTCGTCAACTTGCTTGGGATAGTCGTTGGCCTGCCGATGCTCAGCAAGTATTAGAAGAGCTAAGTCATGAGGTTCATCAAGCGTTAACTGATCCTACAGTATTTTGGCATGCCAATATCACCGCAAAAATTGAAACTGCTTTCTGTCAAGAGATCTACCCAAGCCAGTCTTTTGGCGAAAAGGCGGCACAGGGCGAAGCCTCAAAACAATTTGCTAAAGTGAAGTGTGTTGATGGTCGTTATGCCGTTAGTTTTAATTCGGTAAAGATTGGGGCTGCACTGCAATTAATTGATGATTGGTGGGATGGTGACGGTTCAAAGCGATTACGTATTCATGAATATGGTGCAGATAAAGAGATAGGTGTAGCACGCCGTACTCCAGAATCTAAGCAGAGTTTTTATTCTCTGTTTGTTAACACTGAGCTCTATCTTGCAGAGCTTAAGCAACAGCTAGCTGAGGGGAAGTATTCGATTAGTCCCAATATCAACTACCTGTTTGCCGTGTTAATAAAGGGTGGCATGTTCCAGAAAAAGGCTGAAGCCAAAAGCAAATCAAAAGCCGAAGCCACAACCGCTAAAACAACCTCAGCGAAGGCCTAGTATGAAACGCTACTATTTTATGGTGCGATTTTTACCAGAACAAGCAAACCTCGCGTTGCTTACTGGGCGTTGCATTTCAATTATGCATGGCTTTATTTATAAACATAAAATAGAGGGGCTCGGGGTAAGTTTTCCAGCTTGGTCTGATGTATCAATCGGCAATATAATTGCGTTTGTTCACACTGATATAGGTGTATTGAACGAACTGAGGCAGCAAGGTTATTTTCAAGATATGCAAGAGTGTGGATTCTTTAGCATCGGTAATATTGAAGCAGTTCCAGATGGTTGTGCAGAGGTGAGATTTAAGCGTAATCAAAACATAGCAAAAATATTTGTTGGTGAAACTAGAAGACGATTAAAACGTTTAGAAAAACGAGCACTAGCAAGAGGGGAAGTTTTTAACCCAAATAAAAGCACCGAACCAAGAGATCGGGAAGCGTTTCACCGAATTGCCATGAGTAGCGATACAAGTCAGCAAGACTATCTTCTTCATATTCAGAGATGTATGGCCAACAAGCGAACGGAGCCAATGTTTAACAGCTATGGTTTTGCCACTAATAAACAGTTGAATGGTACGGTGCCAAACCTAGCTCACTTAGTTGAAACTATTTAACCTTTTTTCTATAGGTGAATCTTAAGTTGTTGATAAATTACTATGTTTTTCTTTGATGATTTATTAAGGTTAAAAGAGGGTATTTATAGTTAGCAATTGGTTTTAATAATGAAATTTTGATAAGTTCATAGTGACCTGCCGAATAGGCAGCTGAAAAGTGAAAATAATAATATAGCGGGTAAGCAAGGTCGTGACCTGCCGAATAGGCAGCTGAAAATGTTAGTGAAGTACAACCAATTAATCATGCTTTGATATCTGCCGAATAGGCAGCAAAACCTCTTCTTATTCTTATGAGAAGAGGTTTTTTATTGTTTTAATATGGGGCGCTGATAATGATGTTATGCCCTAAGGTTTACCTTTTTAGTTCTAAACAACTTTTGCCCCAAAATGCGTTAGCGCCAGCATTTGGTTCAATACAGCATCGATCTCTTTGCAATACTTTAACTCATCAGTTAGAAAGATAACTCTATCTGTTTAGCGGTACATCTGTTCACCTGTGTTTATACAGTATTATTAGATTTTTGCGAATATCCTCTAAATTAGGCGTAATCAGGTCACGACTTGCTATTGAGTGAAAATAAAAAACAATGTAGATTCAAGTAACTAAAAGAAGTGCATACTCGATATGCAAGAGGCACGAGGTAAATAAAGTGTGCGTTTTCGCTTTGATTGGTCTAACTGGGCAAACTCGAAAGGCGTGTATACAAATGTTACTTTTTTGGAGGCTTTGTGGGTAAATTCGTCAATCAAAAAAAACAGAATAAAGACGATTGGTTTAATTCTGTAGTAAAAAATGCAATTCTATTTTTGAAATCCTCAATTGAACACTTGGAAAGCTCTCCAAGAAATTCCGTTATAGATTTATATACCGCAATTGAGCTTTTATTTAAAGCAAGGTTAATGAAAGAGCATTGGTCATTAATCATTACTCGTCCAGAAGAAGCAAAGATTACAAGCTTTGAAAATGGTGATTTTCATTCTGTATATCTTGAGCAGTCTGAGAAAAGGTTAAAAAATATATGTGGTGAAAAGTTCAAAAAAGAAGCCATGGATAACTTCAAGGCTATAGGTGAGCATCGAAATCAAATAGTCCATTTCGCTCATACAGGTTTTGGTGAAAAAAAGAATGTAGTTATATTAGAGCATTGGGCTTCTTGGTATTATTTATACGATTTACTTAGTTCTCAGTGGGCGGAAACTTTTGATGATTATCGAAAGCACTTTGAAGAACTAAATAAAAGGATTTATAGAAACAATGAATTTTTAAAAGTTAAATATGACGCGATTAAAAATAAAATTGATATTGAAAAGAATAAAGGGAATGAAGTCGTAAGTTGCCCATCTTGCCAACTAAATAGCGCAGTAATTAAAAAAGTCAATTACTGGGGGAAAGATTTTGAATGCCTGGTGTGTGATGTAAAAGATGAAATCCCTATGGAGATTAAGGATTCAATTCCTTGCAATCATTGTAATAAACAAGTCTCATATTTTTTGCTTCCTGATGAGAAGTGTAATCATTGTCAAAATACAATTAGTGAAGAGTATGCATTATCTGAATACACAAAGTTATATCGTATTGATTATGTTGATGAAGGAGAAGAAGAAGATGATGATGATTTAGCTTGTTGCTATCCTATTGGTCATTGTCACAATTGTGAATCTGAAACACCTTCAGTTGTTGTAATTAACGGTATAGAGGTTTGTGTCTTCTGCAGGGTACAAGGCTGGCGTATTATGCTCTGCGAACGTTGTGATGAATATGTAACTGGAGATCGTGACAAAATAGTCTACTTCGCTTGTCACTTATGTGAAGATGACGCAAGGAGAGAATTTGATGCTCAAATGGCAGAATTTGAAGCTGAAATGGAAACATAAAAATATAACAAGACAATTTCACAAGGACTATAAACAGCGGGCCATAGCTTCGTAAGCTTAGCCTGTTAATATCTGGTGGCCTATATTTCTTAGTCTAAATATACATCATTTGAGTTTAGCACTAACAAACTTATGTCCACCCCTGTGTTTTAGCCTCTTTTTCTAAATTAGTAAGCAGTAGTGTAATTATCGTAACCGTTCACCAGACCCTACTTGTAAATAATCGTAGTTCTAGGTGGGAATAGTATCAATTGAGGCAATGGTTGATAGCTATAATTTACGTAACTTGCATCAGACCATCAGTCCCCCACAGGTGAACACTTACAATATAGATACTAGAAGATAGTGAACTAGTTAATTGGTTCAATAAAATCTACGTATATATATGAGAATAACCTAACTAGTATGCAAATAAAAAGCCAAATCCATGCACTCGTAACTAGTGCATGTGCCATCTTTATACATGTAACAGCTTCATTTGTAAGTTCATAATTTTTACGTAAATTACACAGTAACTGTTTAGCTAGACATATTTCCAGTTTTTTTGTACTTTTAGAAGAAATTAACACCTTCCAATCTAATTGATAGAATGGTGATACCTGTAATGCTTCATGAGACCACAAAGCACATCTGCTTAAAGTGATGATTGATAATAAAAACGAACAAAGTATTATAAAATTTAAAACTATTGGTCTTTCGCCACTCATTATAAAAGGAGTTAATGAAAGTAGCGTTGGAATTAATGCAGTAGAGATAGCAATATAGATTCCTGCTTTACTATCTGTAGTTGAACGTCGATTTTGTTCTTGGTCGTATAGGCGTCTAGCTTCATCCAATACAACTGTTCTGGCAGATTTTGGTTTTGAATTTTGAATTTTACAAATATCTTCATTAACTTTATCAGCAATGTTGTTATTGTTTCTTGTAAGTGTGGGCCAAAACAGATCAGCGTTCATCGTTATTCTCATTGATTTTTAATAACTCATCAACGATGGTCGAAGCTATTGGTAGTTTGGTTTGGTTTTCTATCCAAGCCCACTGACCATTTGGGTTGATTTCTAAAAACCAATAGTTGTTATTTTTGTCACAAATTAAATCTATGGCTCCGAACTTTAAACCCAACGTGTTTACTAACTCAATGCATTTATCTTTAATATTAGAAGGTATGTCTATATGTTCATGAACTAAGTTAATGTTACCACCTTTGCGCCAGTCAACTTCAGTCTCAGTAGTTTCTTGTGACCATATAGCTACAGGAAATACCTTCTGACCTACAACCGTAACCCTTACATCGAATCTTTTGATTATCTCTTGCTGAAAAATCGATGGTGCAAAAGAAATAGACGCTTCATGTTCGTGGGTGATTTTAGGTATTCGACTTGTAAACACAACTTTTTCATCATAACCGCTTATAAGTGCTTGACGTAAGGGTTTTGCTATAAGGTTTTTATTTGGTGTTCTAGATATAATATGACTAACGTTATTACTTATAATAGTTTGAGGTATGTTAAAACCAATTTCACTAGCTAATAAAAGTTGTCTTGGTTTATCTTCGGCTAAAGAAATATTTATTGGCGAACTAAACCATTTTCCGTCAAGTCTAGAATAGATGCTTTTTAAGAAAGCTAGCCACTCCATTTGTACGTATTCTTGTTCTTCAATTTTTAATGACTTAAGCCTGCAAATAGGTGCGCTTGGCCTCCTAAAATAGGCTGAGCTCACCGATTTCCCCTCAATATTACCTATATTCCAATCATCTAACGACTTGTAGCCAATAGAGCATTTATGAGCTGAAATGGTTTCTGTATTAAGTCTGTAGTACGGAACTTTTCTATTCTGCAACTCTCTGACGATATAATCAGTTGTGAGATCTCGCTGATTTGTTACTAAAAGAATCATACAATGTCCATACAACTAGAGCTATCATCTGACTCTTGAATGACGTCAGTTTTAGTTAGTAATTCGCTTAGATGACACAGTTTGCTATCCATATCATCACTTTCGACGTTTACTTTAGTTTTCGTTAGCATTTCTAGGCAAAATGACTCATCATCTTGTTCTACTCGAACACTAGTTTTTGTTAAAAGCTCTGCGTTTCTGGCATCAACAATATTAATGATAGGCGTGTTAGATTCATCTTCGACCCACATGTGTAATTGGTCACAATAGTGCCCACCGAGGGATGGAGCTGAAGATGCAACTCGTTGCGTCGCATAATTAAGTATAAATGGCTTAATCTGTTCTATTTGCATACCTCAATCCTTTGGTCGGTTTTACCGAGTAGTATAAATATTGTATCTCTCCTCACACTGCCGAGATGTTACCACAAAAAAATGAGTACAGGCATAAACCTAATTGAAACGGAGACTTATAAGTAAAGTAGCTTTGTAACTGGTTAATATCATTTTGGAGTAACTTAGGAAGTTTAAACTTTCGTCTTTACTTAATTGGTTCTCGTATTTCCAAACCAGCATCGAAGAAGGTAGCGTTAGCGGTGTGTCAGTTTGCCATACATCTCCTCATGCTAATTGTTACTTAAAGAGCTTTAACTCTAAACCGTTTCTGTCCAGCTTCGAGTCAGCGAGATCTGCGCTGACTCTGTGATCACCAAGCAATTCTGTCGTATCTTAATTACCAAGCAACTTTGTCATTGCTGTAACTACCAAGGGAAATTGACGTAACTCTTTTTTTGTGTCTTCTGAATAAATAAATTCAAAATTCAGAGGGCACTAAGGATGTTTTACATGGACTCCCAATCCCAATTCACTGTCGATATTATTTGTAAGGTTATCGATGGAAGGATCAGCATTACTAGT
>NZ_JAESVD010000029.1 GCF_016765635.1 Shewanella schlegeliana | reverse complement strand
TTTTCGCAAGTTACTACGTCCTTCATCGCCTCTGACTGCCAAGGCATCCACCATATACGCTTAGTCACTTAACCATACAACCCAAATAAGTCTCTATGAGACATACATGTTGTTTTATCAGGGTAGATAAAACAGCCGTATCGTAACTAATGGTTTCTACTTTCGCCAAAATTAGAATTTTTTACTTAAAACCGTTAAGTCTTAAGCCAAGACACTTAATGTTAAGTGTTTTAGAACTCAATTTTTTAATTTCGCAATAATCTTTCGATTATTACTATCAGCTTTCCAAATTTTTAAAGAGCATTGTTACTGCAACAAAGGCAGAACAAGTGTCGCTCGCCTCTACAAGTAGAGACAAACAAGCAATCTGTGTGAACACTCAACAACTATTAAGTTAGTCGTATAGGTAAGGAGGTGATCCAGCCCCAGGTTCCCCTAGGGCTACCTTGTTACGACTTCACCCCAGTCATGAACCACACCGTGGTAAACGCCCTCCCGAAGGTTAAGCTATCTACTTC
>NZ_JAESVD010000028.1 GCF_016765635.1 Shewanella schlegeliana | reverse complement strand
TGAAGTCGTAACAAGGTAGCCCTAGGGGAACCTGGGGCTGGATCACCTCCTTACCTATACGACTAACTTGATAGTTGTTGAGTGTTCACACAGATATGCTTGTCGTAAAGAAAGAGCAAATTACGTTGGGTCTGTAGCTCAGCTGGTTAGAGCGCACCCCTGATAAGGGTGAGGTCGGTGGTTCAAGTCCACTCTGACCCACCAAAATCTTTGTTTTCTCCTAAAGAAAGATTTTGTATTAACGTAAATTTGTTTGACTGCATGTAAATGGGGCTATAGCTCAGCTGGGAGAGCGCCTGCCTTGCACGCAGGAGGTCTGCGGTTCGATCCCGCATAGCTCCACCATTTACATCTTTCTCTTAAATAAGAGTTAGACACATGCACTGGTTAGAGATGCCAAAGATAAATGAAAAATTTATCTTTGGCTTTTTTAAGCCCGCTCTTTAAAAATTTGGAAAGCTGATAGTAATAATCGAAAGATTATTGCGAAATTAAAAAATTGAGTTCTAAAACACTTAACATTAAGTGTCTTG
>NZ_JAESVD010000027.1 GCF_016765635.1 Shewanella schlegeliana | reverse complement strand
TGGTAAGCCCCTAGAACAGTAGACACTTCATAGAGTTATACTTAACCAAAAATATGAGGTGTTACATGCGCGGAAAACGATATCCAGATGAGTTCAAAATAGAAGCTGTTAAACAAGTCACTGAGCGTGGTTATAAAATCGCAGATGTTGCTGATAGATTAGGCGTCACTTCCAAAAGTTTGCACAACTGGATTAATAAGTTTGATAAGCCAGAAAAGCAACACATAACCATTGATAATCAACAAGACGAAATACGTAAACTCAAGGCTGAGCTTCGCCGCGTAACCGAAGAGCGAAATATCCTAAAGGAGGCCGCCGTGTACTTTGCAAGCGAGTCAAAGAAAAGTACACGTTCATAAAGTCTAGGCTCAAGCACTACCCGGTAAAAATCCTATGCGAAATACTTGGCGTTCACCGCAGCGGTTTCTATGCCTGGCTTAAGGAGCCTCTTAGTCGCAGAGCTACTGAAGATAAGCGATTACTAGGTAAAATTAAACAGTATTGGCTAGAAAGTGGTTGTGTGTATGGCTACCGAAATATCACTTTAGACCTTAAAGATGATGGTGAGGCCGTTGGCAAAAATCGTGTATATCGGATCATGAGAACAGCTGATATTAAGGCTGTACGTGGCTATAAGCGCAATCCAAGCTTTGGAGGTGGGAATGTTAGCCATACTGCACCAAATACGTTAAATCGTGGCTTTGATGTCGCAGAACCCAACAAGGTTTGGGTGACCGACTTTACCTATATCCGTACTCATGAGGGCTGGCTATATTTAACAGTTGTTATTGACCTCTTCTCTCGTCAGGTCGTGGGCTGGACAATGAAAAACACACCTAAAGCTGACTTAGTAATTGATGCGCTATTAATGGCCATTTGGCGACGTTCACCGAAAGGTAAGGTTTTGATACATTCCGACCAAGGAGTGCAATATACCTGTTCTGATTGGCGGAGCTTTTTAAAGGAGCAGAATTTAGAAGCCAGTATGAGTCGACGAGGTAACTGTCATGATAATGCTGTCGCCGAAAGCTTTTTCTCGTTGCTGAAGAAAGATAGAGTTAAGAGAAAAATCTATAAAAACAGAGACGAAGCTCGCTCAGAAATATTTAACTATATCGAATATTTCTATAATCCTGTGCGTCGTCATGGTAGTAATAATGGACTGTCTCCAGTGCAGTTCGAAAAACAGTACTTTGAGAAACAGTTAAGTGTCTAAGAAATTAGGGGCTTACCA
>NZ_JAESVD010000026.1 GCF_016765635.1 Shewanella schlegeliana | reverse complement strand
TAACATCTATGGACGCTCCGTTTTGTGCAAGCTAAATTGTCATTGAATTCAAAGTTGGTATTGCAGCCATCTATTCGGATTCTAGTTAAGGCTTAAGCCTTGATCCCTGATGAGTTCCGCTAGCTCATGACTAATCATTTGGACGTATTCTTACATACGATGTTAGGGGCAGTTTTAATGAGCTACGGTCTTACCTATTTTGTCTTCAATTCTCTTTATGCCTACGCAAACCTTTGAGTGTCTTTACTTAATTTATTACCAACTAACTAGATGAATGACTCATCGTAATCAGTTCCATTTGCTAGCATTGACCACGCTATCCTTGCCAATTTGTTGGCTAGCGCGACAATGACAACATTTTTGTGTGCTCTGCATTCTAAATCTCGCAGCCACACTGTGACTTTCCGTTTTGGGTTCATGTGCCGTATTACCGCTCTAGCACCATGAATAAATAAACGCCTTAAATAACCATCACCACGCTTACTGATCCCTAATAATCGTGGCTTACCTCCGCTAGAGCTTTGTTTGGGGACTAGCCCTAGCCAAGCCGAAAGCTGTCTCCCAGATTTGAACTCTTTGCCTGTACCAATACTGGCAACTAATGCTGAAGCCGTGAGTCGACCTATACCCGGTACAGCCTCTAAGCGCTGACATTGTGGATTGCCTTTACTTGATTGAGCTATTTCTTTTTCCAGCACATCTAGATCAGACTCTAATTGATTAAGCCTTCTCTTCATTCTCTGCACATGACAAACCATTAGTTGAGGCAATAACTGTTCAGCACTTGAAAAATCATCTCTAAACCAGCTATGCAGCCTTCTTGGCCCTACTGGAATGGCAATACCAAATTCAGCTAAGGTGGCACGAATACGATTGATCAATGATGTCCGTTCTTTCACTATGCCATCTCGTTCTCTATGAACTAATAGCAGAGCTTGTTGCTCTTCATCTTTCACCGTGACGAAGCGCATGTTGGGTCGAGTTACAGCTTCGCAAACGGCTTCTGCATCATTCGCATCATTTTTGTTTGTTTTCACATATGGCTTCACATACTGTGGAGCCATAAGTTTGACCGTATGGCCTAGTCTTTCTATTTCTCTAGCCCAATAGTGAGAACTTGAACATGCCTCCATACCGATCAAGCAATGAGGTATATTGCCAAAAAAGTTCAAAAACTTTGCTCTACGAAGCATTTTCCGGACAAGAGTTCTGCCTTTAGCATCTACGGCATGGATTTGAAAAACGTTTTTCGCTAGATCGACTCCAACAACTGAAATGTTATTCATAATCTTCTCCACTTACGTAAAATCATTTAGACAACGTAAAAGGGAGGAGCGTCCATCTCATTATTTGTATAGTGCGCATGCGCGTTTA
>NZ_JAESVD010000025.1 GCF_016765635.1 Shewanella schlegeliana | reverse complement strand
CATTATGACATTTACCATATCCCTATGGGGCAGATGCCGAGGAAAGGCCTCGGCGGTCGCCAGCCGCTGAGCATGGCCAGAAATTGCGTCTATGCATTTTTGGCATTCGCACTTTGATACCTCCTTGTACAAAAGCCAGCTCGATATTCTTGTTTATCGTTCGAGAGCATATGAGGTTCGCCATTCTCACCATCCATGCCTGCATGATCGAAGTTAGCAATTTTTAGGCACCAAATACACAAGAAGCCTTAGCGACTCTCTACTTAAAAGAGGTACTGGGCTTTCCAGATGCATAAACAGTGAGTGTCATCCTCTTTTTTAACATCTAGATCTCTGATTTGTCGCTGACTTATCAAGTTGGGTAAGAGCTAATAGTATTCAGGTTCCTGTTATTTAGCAGGTCTAATGATAAGTCCACTCCTTTGTCTAAATGATAGAAAGCATTTGGTCTTGAGCTATATGGAGCCAGTTCTTTAGTTTCATAGTAAATCAGAAGCTTTGAGCTCTATGTTCCAAACTCCCTTTGATTGAGCAAATATTTTTTATAAGGCTGTTAAAGCCGAAAAGCAGGAGGAACGGAGCAATTTAAAGACGATGCTGGTCTCCTGGTTAGCATGAGACTAGGCTGAGATAAATGTTTTAACATGAACAATTAAGATGTGTAGGCTCTTTTATGGTGTTAGTCCTCAGACATGCAGAGTCTTCTGGTAGCCGTTAATTATACTGATTAGCGTACGCACAACTAACCTATGTGGGTAACTCTGTGGGTATCGTGTGCGCTTCTTGTGCCCAGTAGAGGTATAAGAATAAAATGGATTTTTCTTTTAAAAAGCACTTGCGCTCGCCTAGAATTTCCCTATAATGCGACCCCACTGACACGGCACAGCAGGCCAACGCCTCTTAGCAAAGCTAGGTAGCAAGGGACTTGCAGCGGTGTTAGGGATTCAAAAATCAATTGAGATTTGAATCTGGTGACAAGCGATTTAAGAGCTTCATCTGATGTGCCTTGTATAAAGAATCATCACTTGAAAAACTTCTTAAAATAAGCGCTTGACGCCGACAACGGGAAGTGTAGAATACGCCTCCTCAGCCAAACGACCTAAGCGTCTAAGGCGAAGTCTGAAAGATGACTTCACGCTCTTTAACAATATGACAAGCAAATCTGTGTGGACACTCACAGAGATTAAGTTATTCGAAACTGTCTTCTAACGAAGCAGTCAAAAATTTACTTAATGAATGAGTGTTCATAGCAATATGTAATACAGAATTCGTTGAGCCGCTGACCCTTTCGAGGTGAAGCAAAAAAACTTTAATTGAAGAGTTTGATCATGGCTCAGATTGAACGCTGGCGGCAGGCCTAACACATGCAAGTCGAGCGGTAACACAAGGGAGCTTGCTCCTGAGGTGACGAGCGGCGGACGGGTGA
>NZ_JAESVD010000023.1 GCF_016765635.1 Shewanella schlegeliana | reverse complement strand
TGTCATTACTAGGGGAAATTGACGGGATAAATACCAGTCAAAATTGTCGTAGTAGTACAGTCTACCCCCACCACTAATAATTTGCATCACACATCGATATTCAATGCTTGCGATCTCTTGAGTCGGAGCGCCTTAGTATTAAGCTGTTCTCTCTTCCAAATGTTTTGAATAGTAGAGCTACTAACGCTGATGTCATGCTCTTGTTTGAGACTTTTCATTAGTTGCAAAGCATTGGTATGCGGATCTTCTAGTGTCAGTTCGATTATTTTGTTCTCTGTGCTTTCTGGGATACTATTTTTACTGCGCTTTAAGGGTTTATTGATCCGCTTTAAACCAATCGGCCCCTCAGCTTCTAATACCTGTTGGTAGGTATAAATACTTTGACGTGAACAACCGATAATCCTGGCTGCTTTAGCAATGCTACCCAATTGCTGAGCAAGCTCTACAGCCTCGATTTTTCGTTGAACCTCCATCCCATACTCATGAGTTTTTCGTGGTTCAACAAGCTCTGTGATATCTAGTCTACGGTGGCCGAAATATGCTGAGAAGGTTCCATCAAACTGACAGCGGATTTCTACTTTCTGATTTTCTATGGAATAGCGAATTGGGGAGTCGATAACATACATTTTGTTGTCGAAGCTAAAGGTATGGTCACGTCGTATTGTGCGATATTCTTTCTGTACGCAAATCGCATTTAAGTCTAACTCTGGAGGTAATGGTTTGAAGGCAGAGCTAATCGTTTTGGATTGAACCGTGATATTTTTATCCCAATAGTTAGGAATAAACGTCCCTTGTAAGTAACTATTCGCAGCGTCCATATCTGTAATGCCGTGTAGCCTGAGTTCGGGAACAAGACGGTCTTGAAAGGTATCGAAGGAACGTTCAATTCGTCCTTTTCCCTGTGGAGAGTTAGCAAAGATAATTTCAATACCGAGCTCTTCACAGGCACGCTGCATTTGCGAAAAATTACTGCGTTTAGGGCCGCCAAAAATCCCCGCCCTGTCGACATATAAGGTTTTAAAGATCCCGCGCTTTTCGATATAAGCTTTCATAACTCTCATACAGCCCTCAGTTGTTTCAGAAGGGAAAAACTCGGCATGTATATCACTGGTAGCGTCATCTACCATAGCGATTAAACAGGACTTTTCTTCCCCAAACCAGCGATGAGGGCTACCATCCATTTGAAGCATTAGACCTGGTGATTCCATACGTGGTCGGTACTTTCTGACACGGCTTCTACGACGTTTAGCGCGTTTCACATGATGAATATCATGTGCCCACGAACGTAAGGTCTCACGCTTGATAGAAATGCCTTCATTCTTCTCCAGCAACTCAGCTAAGTGCTGTAAATTGAAATCGTAATACTTGGTTTGTATAAGATTTTGAACTTCTTCTTTGAGCGAGTTAGCAATTTTATTAACTGGAGAGCGGCCTTTATTACCATGAATAACAAATCGAATACCTTCTTTACGGTAGCGATTTAGATATCTTTCGACCGTCCTTCTAGACTTATTGAGCAGTGTAGTAGCACTAGTAATGCTGATCCTTCCATCGATAACCTTACAAATAATATCGACAGTGAATTGGGATTGGGAGTCCATGTAAAACATCCTTAGTGCCCTCTGAATTTTGAATTTATTTATTCAGAAGACACAA
>NZ_JAESVD010000022.1 GCF_016765635.1 Shewanella schlegeliana | reverse complement strand
CTCTTTCGATTTTTGAATCCCCAACACCGCTGCAAGTCCCGTTCTATCTAGCGTTTACGCTGGGTAGTTGACCTGCTGTGCCGTGTCAGTGGATGCGCATTATAGGGAGATTCGAGGCGAGCGCAAGTGCTTTTTGAAAGAAAAATACATTTAATTTTTATACCTTTACTAAGCACAACCCGCAAACAACTTACCCACAGAGTTACTCACAATCAGTGTTTGAGTTTGCACGAATAGGTCCATAGAAATAAGTTTCCTATCTAAACTTTAACTGAACAAATTTACCCCATGAGTAGCCATCCCCAACTCTTCAATCTTAAAAGGCTATCTATACAAGCTACTGTTAAGCATAAGAGCATACGACAAAGTAAATGTCATTACGAAAATATCGCAACTAACCTTGCCTCCTCAAGCCCAAAATTAAACTCTCGGAATCTGATCTGTGATCTTTAGCTTGAGAACGGTCTGCCTTTAGGACACCTTCCACCTTAGTAAGTTAATCCCTAGTTTAAAAATGAGGAAGTATTAGGCAAAAAATCAAAAGCCTATGGTCAATGCAGCGCAAATAACTTGTTGCAAGACAGGTGTTCAGACACTCCCCTTGGATAGGGTTTCAGACCAAACCAAGCAATAGGTGACTGCCATGGAAGACTGAAGTGCAATATTAAACGCCTATATGGAGATAGGATGTAGAGCAAAGCAGGATGCTAGAGCCGAGGAGCATTTATCGAGGGACGTGTCTCTTTATCTTCAACGGTGGAAGCCAAGGGTAATTACTTCCTATACAACCCCTCTCCGACACCATCCATTGCGTTCAAGGATAAGTACTTCTTGTACAAATCCTCTCCTACGCCATCCATGGCGTTCAAGGATAAGTACTTCCTGCACAAAAAAGCCAGCTACTCTTCTCATATAAAGAGAGGTGGCTTCTTCACTGTTAAATTTTGAGTGAGTCTGGAAATGACAAATTCAAGACGTAAAAAAGCCCGCTACATCGTAGCGGGCTTTCTCGCTTCTCTTTCGATAATCCTGTTTTGTCTTCACTTTTACAAAAGTGAAATAAAAGTGGCGCCTGGAAATGGCCAGCTTCGAGACCATTTATTTGCATCCTGCATAAATGGCATTCCCTACATCCTGTAGGTCATTAGCTCTTCGCGTTCAACCTATGCATCAAACGACGTTTGATAGGCGCAAACTCTTCACCCTACGACCGCCAAGGATGGCGGAAGTGTCGATTATGCACGACTATATGGATATAGGAGGTAGAGTAACGCAGGAGCAGTTACCGAGGAGCATTTATCGATATCCACATGGTTAGTATTCAATTCAAAAGCCATTAAACGAAAAAATCCCCAACACAGAGTGCTGGGGATTTATCGTGTATTTAGCGCCTGGAAATGACCGAATCGGTTCGCGCAGCGAACACATGGGGGCGAAGAAGCCCTGCAGTGGATGCAACGCATTCAAGGTCTTTGTAGCGCGAGTAACTTGTTACAAAGCTGGAGACCTCGCTCAGCGATGGGGCGACGTAGGGGGTTGGCATTTATGTCTACTTTAAGTGAAGCAGTCACCTTAACGGGTAGGTATATACTAGATAAGTTAGCGTTCAGTATTTTACAAACACCCAAACGCAAAAAAAGCCACCTTAATAAGGTGGCTTCTTCACTTAATTTGACGCCTGGAAATGACCTACTCTCACATGGGGAGACCCCACACTACCATCGGCGATACTGTGTTTCACTTCTGAGTTCGGAATGGATTCAGGTGGGACCACAGCTCTATGGTTTCCAGACAAATTTGGTAAATTTAGAAAGCTGGACTCGCTATGCAAGTCTTAAAAATTGGGTTCACACTACATTAAGTGCTTCATTCTAATT
>NZ_JAESVD010000021.1 GCF_016765635.1 Shewanella schlegeliana | reverse complement strand
TCTACCCTGATAAAACAACATGTATGTCTCATAGAGACTTATTTGGGTTGTATGGTTAAGTGACTAAGCGTATATGGTGGATGCCTTGGCAGTCAGAGGCGATGAAGGACGTAGTAACTTGCGAAAAGCGTTGGCGAGCTAGTAACAAGCATTTGAGCTAACGATGTCCGAATGGGGAAACCCACTAGCATAAGCTAGTATCATTAACTGAATACATAGGTTAATGAGGCGAACCCGGGGAACTGAAACATCTAAGTACCCGGAGGAAAAGAAATCAACCGAGATTCCCCTAGTAGCGGCGAGCGAACGGGGATTAGCCCTTAAGCATAGAGGGTGTTAGTGGAATGCGTTGGAAAGCGCAGCGGCACAGGGTGATAGCCCCGTACATGAAAACTAACTTTATGTGAAAACGAGTAGGACGGGACACGTGACATCTTGTCTGAATATGGGGGGACCATCCTCCAAGGCTAAATACTCCTGACTGACCGATAGTGAACCAGTACCGTGAGGGAAAGGCGAAAAGAACCCCTGTGAGGGGAGTGAAATAGAACCTGAAACCGTATACGTACAAGCAGTGGGAGCGGTTCTTGAGACCGTGACTGCGTACCTTTTGTATAATGGGTCAGCGACTTACATTTTGTAGCAAGGTTAAGCGAATAGCGGAGCCGTAGGGAAACCGAGTGTTAACTGCGCGTTTAGTTGCAAGGTGTAGACCCGAAACCCGGTGATCTAGCCATGGGCAGGTTGAAGATTGAGTAACATCAATTGGAGGACCGAACACACGTATGTTGAAAAATGCGGTGATGACTTGTGGCTGGGGGTGAAAGGCCAATCAAACCGGGAGATATCTGGTTCTCCTCGAAAGCTATTTAGGTAGCGCCTCGAGCGAATACCATTGGGGGTAGAGCACTGTTAAGGCTAGGGGGTCATCCCGACTTACCAACCCTTTGCAAACTCCGAATACCAATGAGTACTACTCGGGAGACACACGGCGGGTGCTAACGTCCGTCGTGAAAAGGGAAACAACCCAGACCATCAGCTAAGGTCCCAAAGTTATTGCTAAGTGGGAAACGATGTGGGAAGGCTTAGACAGCTAGGATGTTGGCTTAGAAGCAGCCATCATTTAAAGAAAGCGTAATAGCTCACTAGTCGAGTCGGCCTGCGCGGAAGATTTAACGGGGCTAAGCAATACACCGAAGCTATGGGTACTAGACTTTGTCTAGTGCGGTAGAGGAGCGTTCTGTAAGCCGTTGAAGGTGAAGGGGTAACCCACACTGGAGGTATCAGAAGTGCGAATGCTGACATGAGTAACGATAAAGGGGGTGAAAAACCTCCTCGCCGAAAGACCAAGGGTTCCTGTCCAACGTTAATCGGGGCAGGGTGAGTCGACCCCTAAGGCGAGGCCGAAAGGCGTAGTCGATGGGAAACGGGTTAATATTCCCGTACTTCTGCTAACTGCGATGGAGAGACGGAGAAGGCTAGGCTAGCGCGGCGTTGGTTGTCCGCGTTTAAGGTTGTAGGCTGTACACTTAGGCAAATCCGGGTGTACTTAAGGCTGAGAACTGATGACGAGGTCCTAAGGGACTGAAGTAGTTGATGCCATGCTTCCAGGAAAATCTTCTAAGCTTCAGGTTAGTAGGAATCGTACCCCAAACCGACACAGGTGGTCGGGTAGAGAATACCAAGGCGCTTGAGAGAACTCGGCTGAAGGAACTAGGCAAAATGGTACCGTAACTTCGGGAGAAGGTACGCTCCTGTTGGTGATGAGACTTGCTCTCTAAGCTGACGGGAGTCGCAGATACCAGGTGGCTGCAACTGTTTATCAAAAACACAGTACTGTGCAAACTCGCAAGAGGAAGTATACGGTATGACGCCTGCCCGGTGCCGGAAGGTTAATTGATTGGGTTATCTTCGGAGAAGCTCATGATCGAAGCCCCGGTAAACGGCGGCCGTAACTATAACGGTCCTAAGGTAGCGAAATTCCTTGTCGGGTAAGTTCCGACCTGCACGAATGGCGTAATGATGGCCACGCTGTCTCCAGCCGAGACTCAGTGAAGTTGAAATTGCGGTGAAGATGCCGTATACCCGCGGCTAGACGGAAAGACCCCGTGAACCTTTACTATAGCTTGGCACTGAACATTGAACCTACATGTGTAGGATAGGTGGGAGACTTTGAAGCTTCGTCGCTAGATGGAGTGGAGTCAATCTTGAAATACCACCCTTGTAGTTTTGATGTTCTAACCGCGGCCCCTGAATCGGGGTTCGGGACAGTGCCTGGTGGGTAGTTTGACTGGGGCGGTCTCCTCCCAAAGAGTAACGGAGGAGCACGAAGGTTGGCTAAGTACGGTCGGACATCGTACGGTTAGTGCAATGGCATAAGCCAGCTTAACTGCGAGACATACACGTCGAGCAGGTACGAAAGTAGGTCATAGTGATCCGGTGGTTCTGTATGGAAGGGCCATCGCTCAACGGATAAAAGGTACTCCGGGGATAACAGGCTGATACCGCCCAAGAGTTCATATCGACGGCGGTGTTTGGCACCTCGATGTCGGCTCATCACATCCTGGGGCTGAAGTCGGTCCCAAGGGTATGGCTGTTCGCCATTTAAAGTGGTACGCGAGCTGGGTTCAGAACGTCGTGAGACAGTTCGGTCCCTATCTGCCGTGGGCGTTGGATGATTGAAGGAAGCTGCTCCTAGTACGAGAGGACCGGAGTGGACGAACCGCTGGTGTTCGGGTTGTTATGCCAATAGCATTGCCCGGTAGCTACGTTCGGAATCGATAACCGCTGAAAGCATCTAAGCGGGAAGCGAGTCCTAAGATGAGTCATCCCTAGGAATTTAATTCCTCTAAAGAGCCGTTCGAGACTAGGACGTTGATAGGCAAGGTGTGTAAGCGTTGTGAGGCGTTGAGCTAACTTGTACTAATGACTCGTGAGGCTTAACCATACAACCCTGATGGGTTTTGTATGAGAGACTAATGTTTCTA
>NZ_JAESVD010000020.1 GCF_016765635.1 Shewanella schlegeliana | reverse complement strand
CGAGTCCCGTCCGCTCCGCCAACATTACGATAAGCCCTGCTAGAAATAGCAGGGCTTTTTCGTATGTGTTTTTCAAAGAATAATTAAAGCGAAATGCGCATGTAGGTTGCTAAAGGAGCGGTCACTCCCAACCATCCATGGTCATCGTGACATTTGTGCATCCATGCACTTCGTCGTTCAGTTGGACTCACATTGCTCCAGACAATGTTGAGCATACACTCCATCCAAGGAGATATTAGGGCTTTTCATTAGAGAAAGTCGGCCTGTCACGCCGGGGTCGCGGGTTCGTCTCTTGATAAGAACAAGTCCGCTCCGCCAACATAAAGACGAAAGCCTCATCGAAAGATGAGGCTTTTTTCATATGCGTGGTCCAAAGAAAAATTAAAGTGAAATGCGCATGCAGGTTGCTAAAGGAGCGGTCACTCTCAACCATCCATGGTCTTCGTGACATTTGTGTATCCATGCACTTCGTAGTTCAGCTGGACTCACATTGCTCCAGACAATGTTGAGCATACACTCCGTCCAAGGAGATATTAGGGCTTTTCATTAGAGGTTGTCGGTCTGTCTCGCGTATCAAAGGTGCACGGGTTCGCTTCTTGTTAAAAGCTAGTCCTCCCGAGCTTCGCGTTCGTAAGCTCACCTCTCACAAATATTAAAACGAAAACCTCTATGCATCTTATTGAAAAGAAGTGGAGGCTTTTTTCACCCCCTAAATTTGCGATTTTCATCAAAAGCGCTTTTTCTCTCAATGTTCATTTCACTAGAGTTTCGTACGTTAAATTTAAGTAGTAACTGCGTTCAGTAAGAGTGGAGATAATTGGATTGCAAAAGCTTAAAACGCTCGGCACTTCTTCGATTTGTTACTTTAAGCTACAATAGTGTTTTGACTCCAAAAGATACCCTGATGCAAGCTAACCCTCCTTTTTCATTGAAGCCTTTTAATACGTTTGCCTTAGCACATTCATGTCGTGAATTAGTTCATGCTGTGTCAACTGAGCAGCTTATAGAGTCCTGTTGCAGCCTTTATCAAGCCAGTGAGCCTATGTTGATCTTAGGAGGCGGTAGCAACGTTATATTCTGTGATGATTTTAACGGTACAGTGGTTCTTGTTGAAACAAAGGGAATTGATATTACAGAGGATATTGGCAACTATTATCTCTCGGTGGCTGCTGGAGAAAACTGGCATGAGCTTGTTTGTTTTTGTTTAGATCATGGCTTCGCGGGTATGGAAAATCTAGCACTGATCCCTGGAACTGTTGGCGCGGCACCTATTCAAAATATTGGTGCGTATGGTGTTGAGATGGAACAGTTTTGTGACTGGGTCGAGTACGTTGATTTGACTACCGGTGAGTATAATCGCCTTAGCGCTGAACGATGTGAATTTGGTTACCGCGATTCGATTTTTAAGCGCCAGCTGCTTGGAAAGGCTCTGATTACCCAGGTCGGTTTTAAATTGCCAAAGCAATGGCGTCCAGAGTTGGAATATGGGCCTTTAAAAGCAATAAATGTTGACGGGGTGACTCCTCGCCAAGTTTTTGATTGTATCTGTGAAACCCGGTTGTCGAAGCTACCCGACCCTAAAGTACTCGGTAATGCAGGAAGTTTTTTTAAAAACCCAGTTATCGATAGTACTAAGTTCGATATCTTAAGTAAGAGCTATCCAAGCATTGTTGGTTACCCTCATGGTGCAGGAAAAACCAAAGTTGCTGCGGGCTGGTTAATCGATAGCGCGGGATTGAAAGGTTTTAAGGTTGGTGGTGCAGCGGTACATGATAAGCAGGCTTTGGTTCTCGTTAATACTGGGGATGCGACCAGCGAAGATGTAGTTATTTTGGCTGGGTCAATAGTAGAAAAAATAGAGCAGAAGTTTGGCATAACGTTAGAAGCTGAACCTAGAATGATCGGTGCGTATGGAGAGAGGAGCTTATAGCATGGCAGAGCAATGGAATCGAAAACGAGAAATCCTATCTGAGCTGGCAACTGGAGAATTTGTTTCCGGTGAAGTACTTGCGTCGACCCTTGGGGTCTCTAGGACTGCCGTAAGCAACCATATTGCAGCTTTAGAAGAATATGGTATCGATATTTATAGCGTTAAGGGTAAGGGCTACAAATTAAACGGCTCGCTTTCTCTTGTGAATGAGGGGGTGTTAAAGAGTCAGATCTCCAACCGTAGCTTCTATTTTGATGAGATCCCAAGTACTAACGCATTTATCTTGAAACATGCAGAAGAGTTAGTATCGGGTGATATTTGTGTTGCTGAATATCAATCTGCGGGGCGAGGACGTAGGGGCAGGGTTTGGGTTTCGCCTTACGGTTGCCACCTATATTTCTCAATGTACTGGCAGTTCCCTCAGGGGATGGCACAAGCGATGGGATTGAGCTTAGTTGTGGCTTGTTCTATCGTGTCGGTGTTACAGCAGTTAGGTATTGAAGGTGTTGGGGTTAAGTGGCCAAATGACATCTATCTTGATAGTAGAAAATTAGCTGGGGTATTGATCGAAATGAACGGTCAGACTGACAGCGAATGTAACTTAGTCATCGGTATTGGGCTGAATATGGCGATGGGCGAACAGCATGGGGCACTGATTGATCAGCCTTGGAGTGATCTGACTGGACAACAGAGTGTTCCTGATAAAACTGAGTTACTTATATTACTGCAAAAGCAACTGCAGCAGGATTTGGCACTCTTTCAACAGTCTGGTCTTAAGCCATTCCAACAAAGATGGAATAAAGCTGATTTATTTCAAGATCAACCTGTTAAGTTAATAATGGGGGGGGATGAGATCCATGGTATCTACCGTGGTGTCGATGAAAAAGGCGCTGTTATGCTAGATTGCGATTCAGGAGTTCAGAGTTATATTGGCGGAGAGATCAGCCTACGCAAGGTAGACTAACTCTACGCTAAAATGAACTTTTGTTTGAATCTTATTTTCTCAAAAGGACTTGATCCATCAAATGATCGGGTCCTTTCTGTAAGATCAAATGAGCTCGTTCACGAGTCGGTAAAATATTTAAGGTTAAATTTGGACCGTTAATCGTATCCCAAATATTTGAGGCTGTAGCTGTAGCCTCTTCATCCCCTAACTTAGAATAGTGATGGAAGTAAGAGCTTTCAGAGCTAAACGCACCAGTTCTAAATTGTAAGAACCTGTCTATATACCATTTCTTTAATAGTGACTCATTAGCATCGACATAGATTGAGAAGTCGACAAAATCTGAGACAAAAGGACGTTGTGTATCAACTGGTGAGTCTTGGCCCGTTTGTAATACATTGAGGCCTTCAATGATTAAAATATCTGGTTGACGGATCCACTGGAGTTCATCAGGTATACGGTCATAAGTAATATGTGAGTATATGGGCGAGCTGACTTCAGGCTCGCCAGCTTTAATGGCAGAAATAAACTCTACTAAGGCTTTCATATCGTAACTTTCAGGAAAACCTTTACGCTGTAACAAGCCTCGTCGCTTAAGCTCGGCTAATGGATATAAAAAGCCATCAGTAGTGATTAAGTCGACCTTTGGGTGTTCTGGCCAGTGGCTTAATAGTGCTTGCAAGATACGAGCGGTAGTGCTTTTTCCAACAGCAACACTACCTGCAATACTAATAATATAAGGGCGTTTAGGGGGCACATGACCTAAGAACTCATTCAGTGCCAAGCCTCTTTGCTGCTTTGCACCAACATTAAGGTTAAGTAGCCTACTCAAAGGCAGATAAATATCTGTGACTTCAGACAATGAGATCTTTTCATTGATACCACGCAGGTCTCCCAAGTCATTTTCACTGAGTGTTAATGGCACAGAGTCTCTTAACCCAGCCCACTGTAGGCGCTGAAATGCGAGATAAAGAGCGTTGTGAATTTGGTTGGTTTGCGACATTGCGAAGTTCTCCGTTCAGGAGGGCACAGTACACTATGAATTTATTATGAACAACTGCAATGAGAACCATGGTGCTGGCTTAAAGTACGAATTTGTTTTAAACGCCTTAAAAATAGGCGCGAAGAGGGCGTTAAGCATAAAAAAACGCCATTTAACGTCTTTTTTCAATAAAATTTCACTTTTGCTATTGCACTTGCGCTCACATTTCCATAATATCCGCTACCGAAATGACACGCCGGCATAGCTCAGTTGGTAGAGCAACTGACTTGTAATCAGTAGGTCCCGAGTTCGACTCTTGGTGCCGGCACCATTTTCTCTGGAGGGGTTCCCGAGTGGCCAAAGGGATCAGACTGTAAATCTGACGGCTCAGCCTTCGAAGGTTCGAATCCTTCTCCCTCCACCATATTCTAGGTAGTTAGGTAACCTGAAGTAGGTTCCGCGGATGTCGTATAATGGTATTACTCCAGCCTTCCAAGCTGATAACGCGGGTTCGATTCCCGCCATCCGCTCCAAAATCTTGCTGATAATACTTAATCAGTAGAAAGCACTCGGTCTCGAGTGCTTTTTCCCGTTTAAGACTACCTATCAGCGCCAGCCTGCTTCTTGCCAATCTAATTATCTTACTAACTGATTCGATGACATTTTTTATGCATCGGATTTTTTGCTATATGCAGTTTCATCACCAAATACTTTGGATTGGGGCAATACCATGGCTAAAGAAAAATTTGAACGCGTAAAACCACATGTAAACGTGGGCACCATTGGTCACGTTGACCATGGTAAAACTACTCTAACTGCTGCTATCTCTGCTGTATTGACTAAGAGCTTTGGTGGTACTGCACGTGATTTCGCTCAGATCGATAACGCTCCAGAAGAGCGTGAGCGCGGTATTACAATTAATACTTCTCACATCGAATATGACACTCCATCACGTCACTACGCACACGTAGACTGTCCAGGTCACGCGGATTATGTTAAAA
>NZ_JAESVD010000002.1 GCF_016765635.1 Shewanella schlegeliana | reverse complement strand
TAACTATATCGAATATTTCTATAATCCTGTGCGTCGTCATGGTAGTAATAATGGACTGTCTCCAGTGCAGTTCGAAAAACAGTACTTTGAGAAACAGTTAAGTGTCTAAGAAATTAGGGGCTTACCATAGACTGTTTGACGTGCCGATTCGAAGAATTTAATTAAAGATTCATTGATAGTTGTTTATAAAGAGAATACGACTTACGGGAACGTTTATCGGCTCAACAGCTGATTAACGTTCCCATGAAATATGCTGATGCAGAGGGTAGGGATAAGCGTTTTGTTCATTTGCTTGATGGTAGATTGACCGAACTATCACTTCATCCTGGTTCAGGTGTTGAGCAGGCGATCGAAATTATCAGGCGTCATTCAGGCGTCAAGTATGCGGAACCTAACTATGTAGTTAAAGTACATAGCTACGCCTGATGAACCGAGTTTTGAATCATTGTGAGCGATGAACAACACAGGGCAAGGTGATGGTAGTGCTGATGCCGATATTGATGCTGTAGAAGCCTGGGATGTAACAACGGGTGATAGTGATGTTGTTGTGGAGGTCATTGATACTGGTGTTGATTATAATCACCCCGATCTAGAAGCAAATATGTGGACTAACCCTAACGAAATTTCTGGCAACAGTGTTGATGATGGCAACGGGATTGTAGACGATATTCATGGCTTTAGTGCAATTAACAATAGCGGTGATCCTATGGATACGAACGGCCATGGTACTCACGTTGCAGGGACGATTGGTGCATCGGGTAACAACGGTGTTGGCGTCGTAGGCGTTAACTGGGAAGTTAGCATTATTGGTTATCAATTTACTTCATCTAGATATTATTTTAGAGGGTGGCTAAAACGCTATCTGGTACCTATCTAGAATGGCCTGATATTCACCGCTTTGCTTTAGGTTTTCTATGCCTTGAGCAAACAGAGAGGCGTAGCTGTGCCCTTTGTCATCGTTACTAAAGCCGACATAAAGCGCTGTACTCTTGTTTTCGCTACCCGCGAAGCGAATATCACTGCTATAGCCATATTGCTTGGCGGTGTAATCGATAACGTAACGGTTACCGATTAGTAGGTCAATTCGGTTTTTGGTCGCTAAATAGAGATTGGTCTTGAGTGGTGCCTCTCCCGAAGTACGAACGTGGCTGTTATGATTTTCTAGATATCGATTCAATGACTCGCCGTAGTCATAGCCTAAAATGGTCGCGATGAGCTTACTATCTAAGCTCTTTAGACTAGAGTACTGCCAATTAGAGTTTACCGGAGTATAAAAATCATTGGTATATTGGCCAATTGGTACGTGATTACTGCTTAGGGAGAAGGTTGAGATATGTTCGGCGGTTACCGCCAGTACGGCGTCGAGCTTGTGCTGGCTAGTGAGCGTTAGCGCCCTTTGGAAAGGGAGTGATTCGAACTTCACCTCAATATCAACTGAGGCAAAGGCTTGCTGTGTAAGCTCGACGACATAACCAGAGTTATCAGTGCAGATATAGGGGCACCATATATCGGAAGCCACCACAATTTGTTCTGCGTTTACGAAGAAGCTCATGGCCCAAAGTATGATTAATCTACACTTCAAAATAATCCTTTTATTGATCACGATATTAAGGCGGTTACTAGTCTAACAAAACCGCTTTAAGAAAGGGGAAAAATGAGAAACATTCATTACTCATCCTTCCACTTCGTTGAGTGTGACTCGAAAATCGACTCTTAAAGATAGTTTGCTGTCATCACCACGATACCTGCTCGGTCTAACCCTATAGTAATAGCCCTTACCATTTGAAAAGGCTTGTTGTTTTTTGTCGGCGCTTGTTATTTAAATTGTTGATGTTGTGAGGGTTGTCGGTTTGCTTGGTGATTTTTTGTATTTATTGATAGTGAAAAACTTGAATAACGACTGCTTTGAACTAAATTCGATAAGAGCTGAATAATTTATGTGATTTATTTCGTCTTTGAGAGGGCAATTTTGTATTTTCTACTCTTGATATTCGGCAAAAATCTGTAAAAATACCGCTTCTGTCCCTGATGGCAAAATACAGGGAAAACGGAAGTAAATGTTAGCGCAATTTACTTCTTATTTTATTTTGTATGTGTTGATTTAAGGGCATTAACATATATGTACAAGACTACAAAGAAACCAGTTTGGTACGGTGAGTTGAGAACAGCTCGCGGTAATACCATTCTTATTCATGATAAACAGTTTCCAGATGCTTCTGCAGGGCGTGTTTACTTCTATAACGCGACTCGTGAAGCAATTATCGAGTATGCAGAAGATATCGTTAAGCCTAACTTGCATGAACTTGATGATCAGGCGATAGCTGAAGTTGAAAAGACTTGTGGCGCAGCTTGGTTTACTGCCAGAGAAGAATTTATGGCTAAACATCAAGGCTGGGTTGAGGCTAATAATCCTAAGAGCGCAGCAGCTGCTCCTAAGAAAGCGAAACCTGCTCCTGAAGACGATGAGCCAGAGTTAGAGTCTGCCGATGGCGACGATGATTACGATGATGATTGGTCGGATGATTACGACGATTAATCATTAAAATAGTTAGATAACAGCGCCTCGGCGCTGTTATCTGCTTTTAAGCATCATTCGCAAATTGGTAGCGGCTGATATGATGATAAATCTCACCCGGGTTAATTATTGCGTCCCCTGCAATGTTAGCTTGATTAGGGGCATTAGGTATCTGTTGAGGCTCCAAACAAATCCCCTGATACTGATTCAATCTAAGTTGGTTCTTGCCAACCACCCCCTCTAAACTATTCCCCCCATATACTTGTACACCAGGCTGATTAGTATATAAGGTCATACTGCGACCACTGAGCGGCGAGCTTAAACGGCCAAATCGCTGTAACTTCGACTCAGTTGTCGACATCAAAAAGCAGTGATCGATCCCCGATGTTGCAGTTAACTCTTCACAGCCAATGAGTGATTTTAGCTCCGTGGGTATAGAAAGATCTAAGCCGCTATTCTGGGTTGCACAGATTGCCTTTGGGATCCCGCTATCATTTAGGCTCAGATATTGTTTGGCATCGATCTGCAGCTGATGATTCAGTGTTGTCTGGCTAGCATCGAGATTAAAATAACTGTGCTGTGTCAGGCTGATTGGGCAGGGTTTATCAGAACTAGCTAAGATCTCCACATAGAGATTACTTCCCACCAGACGGTAGTCGAGCTGTACGTTACAGTTACCGGGGAAGCCCATATCAAGATCTGGGCTTCTTAGGCTAAGTCGCACACCATCGGGGAGAGTGCCTAGCTGCCACTGTTTACGGTGAAAGCCCTCTCTGCCGCCGTGTAAACAGTTGCGGCCTTGGTTGGTATCGAGCTGGTGTTGAGTATTTCCTAGGTTAAATTGGCCATCGGCGATGCGGTTTGCGTATCGTCCGGCAATGGCACCTAGGTAAGCATCTTGAGCTAGGTAATCCTCTACACTATCACAGCCTAATACTAGGTTACCCCGTTCGTCATTACGGTCCGGGGCCCATAAAGAGCGGATGATACCGCCTAGGCTTAACACCTCAATTGCGATAGTACCGTTATCAATAAGGACTCGCTCAATCTGTCCTCCGCGTGGATCGTTCCAAGGTTCGAGAGCGCGAAAGCGTACCATTTAGAGTCCTTATTTTAAGTTTAGTTTGAAAGGATTAATCGTCGATGCGCTTGGCGCCATCACTGGCTGAGCACAGATAAATGTCGGCTTCTAGGCCTGTTTTTGTCGCGTATTGCTGTTCGATGGCCTCAACAACTGCATCGGTTAATTCATGATCAACCAGTGCTACAACACAGCCTCCAAAGCCGCCGCCAGTCATACGCACGCCGCCACGATCACCAATCACCTCGCTGATAATCTCGACCAGATAATCGATCTCGCTAGTGGTGATCTCAAAATCGTCACGCATGGAGAGGTGTGAGTCGGCCATGAGTTGGCTTAACTTGGCGATATCTCCCGCCTCTAGTGCCCATGCGGCATTTTGAGTGCGCCTGTTTTCTGTGACAACATGCTTAGCGCGTTTATAGCAAGCATCGCTTAGCTCTGACTTGCCCGCCTCAAGCGTGACGAGGTCAAGATCGCGCAGTGACTCCAAACCAAAGTGAGCCGCGGCTTGTTCGCACTGCTCACGGCGCAGGTTATATTCTGACTCGACTAAGCCACGTTGTACGTTTGAGTTGATGATAATCAGGCTCAAACTGTCGGGAATACTGACCGCTTCGCTGTCTAAGTCGAGACAATCGATAAGCAGCGCATGGTCTTGTTCACCCAAGGCACTAATCATCTGATCCATGATGCCGCAAGCGCAGCCTACAAACTGGTTTTCACCGCGCTGAGCCAGTTGAGCAATAGCCAGTGGCGACAGCTTTATTTGGCTGCAATCGTTAACTGCGGTGCCAAAGGCTATCTCTAATGCGGCCGAAGAGGACAGTCCTGCGCCCATAGGTACATTACTAACAACGGCCACGTCTAAACCTTTTGGCGCTAAGCCGGAGCTGGCCATGGCGGCAGTGAAGCCCTTGAGGTAGTTAGACCAATGATTGGCAATCGGTTGACCTTCTTCGCCGAAAACCCACTCCTCGATTTCACCAGGAAAGGCATCGGATACGGCGCGAAATAGTAGATCATCTCGGCGCTTTACAACAACCGCTGTATAGAAGTTGATGGCGGCAGGAAGCACGAAGCCATCGTTGTAGTCTGTATGCTCGCCAATAAGGTTGACGCGTCCTGGGGCACAATAAAGCTCATCGGCTTGGGTGCCAAAAGTTTGCACAAACAGCTTGTTTGCTCGTTGACTGGGGTTGGACATAATCTCAAATTTCCGAATGTTAATATTTGCGCTCAGTACAAAGACCTTGCTTAAACTGAGTGGTTATACTAATCAGTATAAGAAGTTGTTCTACTCAGAGTGTTTTTGGCAAACTAATTCAAGGCAATGAATGACATAGCGGTTGTTCCCTTATGAGTTCATTCAAAGCAGAAGTAGGCAGCCAAAAACACTCCTTCCAGGCGAGTTTTAGTGCCCCCGATGCTGCGTTAACAAGCTTAAACATAGAATAACTATGCTTTTCACTCGTTGCAAACCACATGGTCTTGTATGTTCCAGACATACATAAGACATTTCCTCCATCCATGGAGGTCAGATGTGGTGAATGTCATTCATGCAGGAGCATTTAATGACCTTGCCTCAAAAGCACTAAACTCTCGCTGAGCGATCAAATCTTTAAACTGATTAGTATTTGCTGCACTTTGATTCTGGCGACCAATTTCTTAACAGCGGTTTGCATTAAAATTTTTCAAAGATGTTGAACATCTTGATTGAGTGGCAGTCGCCCCCTAGTGGGAACTGCAGTCATTAGTGAACTGTATACTCAATATCCATCTATTGTTTTATATCACGACTCTACAATTTCTGTAACTGAGTTTTTTTATTGCAACCGCACTCTTGGGTAGACAAGAGTGCGGTTGTTGACTCAAAAGAAAATCGAAACGCTAACAAGGTGACTCGGCACTGTAACCTGCCGAGTCAGGTGCTGTTAGTGTTTAACCGCTAACCAGTTGACCGCTCAGGCTCTGGGGGCCAAAAACATATTTACTGAGTGCTAATGTCACTAAGATTGTCGCTGCAAGTGTGATTGCCATCATATGAATGAAGTGCAGAGGACTCCAGACGAAGGTAAATATCGCGTACATCAACACGCCAAACACTAGGCCAATTTTTATCGCTTTCGCATTCACATCCTTAAAGACGAGGGCGCAGATAAAGGCTGCCAGTACAGGCATAGAGTAGAGGCCGTTTAGCTGCTGTAACAGTGAGATGATGCTAGCCGACTGAGCAAACACTGGCACTAAGCATAATGAAATAAGGGTGAAGACAAGTGCAACGCGGGTGCCAATTTTGCGTACATCTGCGTTTGGATTAACATAGTTTTGGTGAATATCGCAGGTGTAAAGCGCCGCCGCGGAGTTGAGACAGGAGTTAAATGAGCTTAACACCGCACCCGCCATTACAGCCGCAAAGGCGCCAGACATCCAACTCGGTAAAATGTCTCCTACTAATTTGCCGTAGGCGACATCGCCCACATCACCATAAAGCTTATAGGCGACAAGCCCGGGGAGCACCACGATAATCGGAATAATCAGCTTCATGACTACCGCTGCATAGAGGCCCTTCTGTGCTTCTTTTACCGATTTTGCCGCCAAGGCTCTTTGGGTGATCACCATATTGGTGCCCCAGTAGAAGATCTGAATAAAGATCATACCGGTTAATAGGGTGTGCCAAGGAATATCTGACTGGCTATCACCGACAAGGGTTAAGCGTTCGATCGGAATACCAGATAGATCCCAGTGCACGGCGTTGAGTGCAAGATAGGAAACCACGATCCCCATAAGCAACAGACCAATACCGTTGAGACTGTCGGAGATAGCGATGGCCCTTAGACCACCGAAAATCGCATAGATAGCACCCACTACCGCAAAGATGGTGGCCAGAAGGGTAACGGAAATGGACAAGCCAAACATCGACTTCATGAATAGAGAGCCGGTATAAAGCACTACGGGTAGCAAGATAAAGGCATAGCCGAGCATGAACAGTACCGACACCATGGCGCGGATCCCTTTGTCTTGGTACTTACGCTCCAGCAGCTCTGTGGTCGTGGTGCAGTTATATTTGTAATAGATAGGAATAAGCCATTTAGCGAGGATGATTAATCCCACCGCCGCCGCTATTTCCCACCAAGCGACCAGCAAGGTTTGAGCACCGTTCATGCCAACAATTTGCTCGGCGCTGATGTTAGTCATCATCAATGAGCCTGCGACCACTACCCAGCTTAGGCCGCCGCCTGCAAGGAAATAGTCTTTGCTGTCGCTACAGTCGCGAGTTACCTTGCGACACTTCAGGTAGGTGATCAAACCTACCATGGCGGTTAAGCCAAAAAATATAACCAGTTGAATAGTCTGTTCCATGTTGATCCTTCACCATTATTTTTAGTTTTAATATCCGTGGTCGTACAAATTTTTTGTGACTATCGTTTAGCCCTAGCCTGCTGCTGAATATCGGCCTCAGCCGGAACAGGCTCTAGGCTGAAGCTAAAGCGCATCGGTTTCGCCTCGATACGATAGGGGGTATGCACAGGGCGTCCCCATGAGGTATCGCCGCCAACGCCCATCTGCTTGTAATCGATATTCCAGGTGACAAAGTCACGGATTGGAATTTCCGCGCCATGGTTGGCGGTCACTGGCACGAGACCTGAGGCTGAGCCCTCGGCATCACCGTCCCTAAAGTCTATATCAGCCTGATCAAATGGCCAAAGGCTGGTCTGCAACATCTCACCATCCATTGTGGATTGCGCCAGTAACCCCGCGCCTTTGCTATTGGTCACGGCCACATAGCGAACATCGGTGCGCTGGCCGGTTTCTTGTGGTCTTGAGTAGCGATGAAAGGTTTGCTCTATCGGCAATGCGTACCAAGCAACAGCATTACCGGTTTTTCTATCGGCATAGCTCTCTTCAGGGCCGCGGCCAAAGTAGTGCATAAAGCGGAACTCGAACGGCAGCTGAGTGGTAAAGCCAAATCTTGGCAGGTCGGCAAGCTCACCATCACCTGGGCTAAAGTCGCTACTCACCAGTAACTTTCCTTGCTCACTTAGCTGATAAGCCGTGGTGAGGCTAAAGCCAAGCTTTGGGTGCTGGTGGACAACTTTAAGTGCAGCATGCTTGCCTTTGTTGTGGCTGATGGATACAAGCTCCAGCTCGAGCGCGGCGTCTTGCCACATGCCTGCCCACTTGGGCATCTGATTACCTAGGTCATTATCGGTAGGGGCGCGCCAGAAGTTAGCCATCAAGGGGGCATCGAGCTGTGAGACTCCTTTGACCTTAATATCTGTTAGCCAGCCGCGAGTTTTGCTGATGAAATATTGGTTGTCGCTATTAGCCAGAATCCAGTTTTCGCTATTTTGCTCGATGGCATCAACCACTTTGCTGGAGGGCTTTTTTGCCGGCTGCAGCTGGAACTGCTCGAAAGCGATGAGGTGATCGCTTGGCAGCATAGGCTGCGGCGTATCGACTCTAACCTCAAGTAATAGCTGATACTCATATTGCGGACTTTGCTGCATCACCTTAAGCACTGAGTCTGGCAGAGCAAGCTGCACAGTCTTGCTGGCACCTGCGTTGATTTGCGGCATAGTGACTAACCCCTGTGTAAATGAGCGGCCATCTTGCTGCACCGTCCACATTAGGTTAAGGCCTTGAGTGCCGATAAAGTCATGTCGGTTGGATAGAGTAAACTCGGCGTTTTGCTGGGCTATATCGAAGTCAGTTAACTTGAATGGTTGGTAGACTTTCTTCACTTCAGACAGGTGCGGATGTGGGTTTCTATCGGGATCAACTAAACCATTATTAAGGAAGTTACCGTCGGTGGGCATATCGGGGTGATAGTCTTTGCCGTAGGCCCAATAACGTTGGCCATTTTCATTGGTGAAGGCGAGTGATTGATCGACCCAGTCCCAGATAAAGCCGCCTTGCAGCTGTGGGTATTGGTCGATGACATCCCAGTAATCTTGTAGGTTACCAACCGAGTTTCCCATGGCGTGGGCGTACTCGATCATGATTAGTGGCCTATCTTTATGTTCCTTAGCATACTTCTCGATACGTTCAATTGAGGGGTACATGGGGGCGACAATATCGGTATAGGCGTGTTGCCCCGCAGGTTCATACTGCACTGGGCGGCTCGGGTCGCGCTGTTTAATCCAATCATAGAGGGCCGCAAAGAGCTTACCTTCACCGGCTTCATTGCCCAGAGACCAGATGATGATAGAGGGATGATTCTTATCACGTTCAACCATGCGCTCGACTCGCGCCTTATGGGCGGGAAGCCAGCTCATCTCGTTACCTAGTTGGGTGTTCTTATCGATGGCCAGCGGGTGTGACTCGATATTGGCTTCGTCAATGACATACAGACCATATTTGTCGGTGAGGCTTAACCAGTAGGGATCGTTCGGGTAGTGGCTAGAGCGCACCGCATTGATATTGTTCTGCTTCATCAGGCGAATATCGGTTTCCATGCTGGCGCGGCTCACCACGTGGCCCGTGTCAGGATCGGTTTCGTGTCTGTCGACGCCGCGAATGGTGATCGCCTTATTATTGACTTGCAGCTGGCCGTTTTTGATCTCGACTCGACGAAAGCCCAGCTGCTGACTACTGGCTTGCAGCAATTTACCTTGGCTATCGCTCAGGCTAACGATAAGTTGATAAAGGTTTGGGGTTTCAGCGCTCCAAAGCTTAGGAGACGTGACGGAGAAGTCGAACTTATGACTTTGCTGTTTTTCAAGCTTAGTGACAGCTTGTTCTCCACTGCTGACCTCAACCCCTTGGGGTGACAGCAGTCGATAGCTGAGGCTGACATCTTTGGCCTTGGTGTGGTTTTCAAGTTTTAGCTTCAGTGCTACCTCGGCCTTATCAAGGTTTGCCGACATCTGGTAGCTGGCATCGATATCGCTCATGCGCTGCTTCTCTGTGGCGTAGAGATAGACATCACGCTCGATACCACTGACTCTGAGCATGTCTTGGCTCTCTAAATAGCTGGCATCGCTCCAGCGAATGATTTGCAAGGCCAGCAGGTTTTCCCCTTGGTTTAAATAGGAGGTGATATCAAATTCTGCTGGTGTCTTGGCGCCTTGGCTGTAACCGACTTCCGTACCATTCACGAAGGCGGTCAGCGCCGAACGTGCGGCGCCAATGTGTAGAAAAACCTGCTTATCTTGCCAAGCTTGCGGCAAGGTGATTTGACGGCGATAACTGCCAGTAGGATTGTGATCTTCAGGTGCATCGGGCCAAGTCGTGGTAAATGGGTAGCGCTCATCTAGGTAGATGGCGTGACCAAAACCTTGGGTCTCCCAGTTTCCTGGTACCTGAATGCTTTGCCAATCAGTTAGATCGGCATTGGCTTGAGCAAAATCCTGAGGCACGCTTGATGGGTTATTAGCGTAATGAAATTGCCAGCGGCCGTTAAGATCGAAAAAGTTACTGCTGACTCGATAATCGTCTTTGAGTGCTTTCTCTTGGCTCGAATAGCCAAAGAAGCTAGCGTGTGCTGGCTGCTTGTTCTGCTCGAAGATTTGGTGATTTTGCCATCTTTGCGGCGTATCAGCGGCATAACTTAACGGGCTGACAAAAAGGGCGAGTAATCCGGCGATAATACGACGAGTGTTTACTGTTTTGCTACTTGATTGTTGGCTATTCATAGGAGGTTAGCTCTTCACTAATTATTATTTTTTATTGTGTTTTATATTTTGGGGGATCAGTTTTTTGCCATTTATTTTCGTTGCCAAACGACAGCCAAGTGTTTGCTGTCAGGGCTAATGGCAATACGTGATGCGCTAAGATAATCAGCACTAGGTGGTGATATTGGACTAATCAATTGCCAGTTCGCATCACTTTTAGAGTCTGCGTGCCAGCCGACTAAAGCGCCGCCATCGATGTTGAATAACCAATTATCTTGGCTCCAGGTATAGTCTTCGCTGGCACTAGCGGGCAATGCAATCAATCTCTGATGACTATTGTCTAGCGGCGAAAAACGCTTAATCACGCGATCACCATCGAGCTGCTTATGTAGGTAGCTAAAGGCGTTATCATTGGGAATGGCGTGAATACTGCGCCCGAC
Source organism: Shewanella schlegeliana (assembly GCF_016765635.1). GTDB lineage: Bacteria > Pseudomonadota > Gammaproteobacteria > Enterobacterales > Shewanellaceae > Shewanella > Shewanella schlegeliana. The sequence continues at coordinate 570,620 of NZ_JAESVD010000002.1, read as the reverse complement.
ATTGGCCACCACAAAGTGGCGCTCATCGGCGGTTTCACCCAGAGGTTCAAAATAGAGGCTGTAGGCATATCTCGCCCAGATAAGCGTGCCTAGCTGCTCATCACTGGCAAAATAACCGGCAGGAATAAGGCTGTTGATCGCTCGCTGGCGTGGGCTATTAGCATTTTGCTGCCAAACGCTTTGGTGAGGCACGCCTTGCTCGACCACATACTTGATTTGTACGCCATCGCTGGCAGTTTTAAAGGCCTGGGGTGAATATTCACTCTGCTTGGGAGTAAAGGTCAGTTGGCTGAGGTTGCCGTCATCGAGTCGATATTGATAGATATCGTTTTGTGCATCGACTCTGTCGGAGGTAAACAGCAGGTTCTGGCTATCGGGGCTAAAGTTAGGTTGATTGTCATAGCCATCGCGATCGGTAATGGCTTTGGCATCACCCAAGTGCCACTGCTGACTAGCCTCGTTGTAATCGAGCGAATAGAGCCAGACATCGAATCCGGCAGCGTGAATGCTGCCGGGAAGTAGGCCTGTTAGGAGTGCATAACCCGCCAGAGTAGAGTTTTTATAATTGTTTGGCATTGTATGTTATTGGTCATTTTATACTCGTGAACAAATAACATACGCTATAATGGGGATAATGTATACAATTAGCCTTTGGGCTCACTCTCCAGTGTATCGACTTCATTTTTTCGATTGATAGCGTCGGGGTTATCCGGCGCCGCACCGCTTGGTGTCAGTAGCTCTTTGACCAAGTGCTCGACAAAACCCGTTCCTGCCGCTTCATAGAGATTATAAACACTGTGTACGCCAGACTCGCTTAGCGACTGGGCATCTTCTTTATATTTGACGATGGCACTTAGCTTGCCTTGATAATCTAAAAGCTGTAACTGCTCGACGGCAAACTGATTACCCACGTGGTGGGGCATGGTTAGCAGCACCAGCTCAAGGTGAGGGGCTCTATCGAGCTTTTCCCAGAAGTCGGTATCGGATGCATCGCCTTGCACGACATTTCGACCTTCAGACATATGGAAGTCGACCAGCTCCTGCTTATGTTCGACACCTAAGATCTCGCCATCATATCGGGCTCTTAGCTCATCATAAGCACCGGAGCCGATACGGCCCATACCTAAGATCAGAAAGCGCGGATTGCCCACTGGAATAGGTCTATCTTCCGGATGCAAAGGATGCTTTTCTAAACGCTTAAGTCTGCCTTGGTATTTTTGGTAAATACGGCTAGTGGCGATGTTAAGCGGCGCTGCAAATAGAAAGCTAAAGCTCAGCGCTACCGCGAGGATCACCATCCACTGTGGTGGTAGCCAGCCTTTTGAGGTGGCAACTGCCGCAACAATTAAGCCGAACTCACTGTAGTTACCTAGGCTAAATGAACTCATCAAGGCGGTACGAGAACGTAGCTTAAAGTGCGTCAGTAAGTACATAAACAGAATGACTTTAATCGGTACCACTAGGACTAAAATCGCGGCTAAACCGATATCGGAGAAGCTCGGTAAACCGTTGAGCCCTACAGTTAAGAAGAAAGCGACTAAGAAGAGCTCCTTGAAGTAAAACAGCGACTTTGCCAGCTCTGATGACTTTGGGTGACCCGCGAGCAAGATGCCAATAATCAATGCGCCAAGATCCGGTTTCAGGCCGACAAGTTCAAACAGCCCTGCGCCCATGACTAGCGCCATCACTAAGCCGAACAACACCAATAGTTCACCGTGACCGACTCTGTCGAACGCCTTGTAAATGAGTGGTTTTGCCAGTGGCAGTAGCAGTAGTGCTAAGGCCCAGTATGAGGGAATATCACCTTTGGATATAGTGAGAAAGGCCACCGCGAAGATATCTTGCATAATCAAGATACCAATAGCAACTCGACCGTAAAGTGACTGCATATCACCTTTATCTTCCAGTATTTTTACCGCAAAAATGGTACTGGAAAAACTCAGTGCGAAGGCGAGTAACGCCAGTTGATCTATTTCTAGGCCTGTGAGCTGCTCAAGCCCTAGCAGTCCCAGCAGTTTTAATAGTGGGATAAAAAACAGCATGGAGCCGAGTAAGTGCAAACTCGAACCCGCCCACACTTCGGCTTTGAACAGGCTGCGCAGATCCAGTTTAAGGCCGATGGCAAATAGCAGCAGGGTAACACCTAGGTTAGCCAACTGCTCTAACATGGGTAAACTGGACTCTTCGATACCAAATAGAAACAGCACAAATCCCGCAACAAGATAGCCAATTAAAGGGGGAAGTCCCACGCGGCTAACTAACATGCCGCAGGCTAAGGTGATAATGAGTATAGCGGGTTCCATGATGCTCCTTTTCTAATGATTTACATCCAAGTGCTTTGGGTATAACGATGCACCATTGTATAAGAAATTTATGAAGTTGAGCTGAAAAATGTGAAGAAATTTGATGTTTGTGAGGCCAGTTATGAGCTGGCTAGAGATAAAGAAAAGCCCCAGTTTATAGAAAATAAACTGGGGCTTGATTATCAGACTTAGTTAATGAATTTGTTATTTAACTCATTCGTTAATTAACTAGGTGGTCTAGATGCTCGGCAAAGGCCTTTGGTCGCATAAAACCAGTCACGCGTAGCTCATCTCGGATATCACCGTTTTCATCGAACATCAGCAGCGTAGGCAGCCCTAGTACGTTGTAATGTTCCAGTAGTTCAATATCGATATCATCGTTTTTAGTCACATCGGCTTGCAGCAATACCATCTTGTTCATGCGCTCTAGCACTTGTGGATCTTTAAAGGTGATGGCCTCGAACTCTTTACAGGCCACACACCAGTCGGCATAGAGATCTAGCATCACCGTCTTGCCTTGAGCACTTGCCGCTGCTATCTCGGTATTCAGGTCTTCTAATGACTTGATACGCTTGAAGCCATGGCCTTGAGCCTCACTCGAGGCATTAACCACTGCATGGTTGCTAAAGCCAAGCTTAGCCATTACCGCTTGCATACCGTAGGAGAAGCTACCTAGTAGCGCCAACATCAATAGTACCGAGCGGGTGGTTTGCTTCCAGTTAAACTCGGTGAGCTTGTTCTGGTGCATTAAGTAACCCACTAAAGCGATACCCCAAATTGACCAGAGTACGTCAGAGATAAAGCCTGGCCAGATGCGGCCTAACATCACAATCGATACGGCGATGAGTAGGAAACCGAAGATAGTCTTGATGACATCCATCCAGCTACCAGCCCTTGGTAAGATCTTACCGCCAGAGGTACCGATAATCAGTAGTGGTAGACCCATACCCATGCTCAGTACATAAAGTGCTAGGAAGCCCTGCATTAGGTCGCCTGTTTGAGCTACATAGATAAGCGCGCCAGAGAGCGGGGCCGTGGTACAAGGTGAGGCGACAAGGCCTGAGATAATCCCCATCACAAATACGCCAATAACATTGCCGCCTTTCTGATTGTTCGATAGCGAGTTCATCTTCTCCTGCCACTTTGAAGGCAGTTTAAGATCGTACAGACCAAACATCGACAAACTCAGCACGAAGAAGAGTATCGCCAGCACAATAAGCACAGCTGGGTGCTGTAACGCGGCTTGGTACTTCATGCCCGCAGAGGCAACAACCAGTCCTACTAGTGAGTAGGTAATCGCCATACCTTGAACATAAACCATAGACAGGCTGAAGGCTTTAGCGGTAGAGAGTTTCTTGCCTTGACCGACAATGATCCCTGACAGGATAGGGTACATAGGGAATACACAAGGGGTGAGCGCAAGGCCAACACCTAAGCCAAAGAAGATGACTAAGGTCCAGATAAGGCTGTCGCCCGAAAGCATCGCGCTTAGCGTGTCTTGTTGGGTGATAGGTGCGTTACTAGTATCGGCAGGCTTTGCAACCTCGCTAGCCGTTCCTAATGCCTTGTCTGCGTCAGCTAAAAGACCATCGTTGGCGGCGGTTTCAGTTAGTTCGGCCGTTTTCTTAGTTGGTGGGAAGCAAAGCTTGCCCTCGGCGCAGCCCATAAAGGTGACGTTGAGCTTACTACCTGCTGCAGCTTCTTTAATTGCTACCGGCATCTCGACGTAGGAGTAGTAAACCTCTTGTTCGCCGAAGTATTCATCGGTGTGAGGCTTGCCTTGCGGTAGTGAAATTTCACCTAGCACGGCACCGTCGGCTGCTTCAAATTTTAGTTTGTCGCGGTACATATAGTAACCGTCGGCGATGACCCAGCTAATTTTGACTTTGTCGCCTTGCTGTTTAAAGTCGAACACGAACGCCTGGTCGACAGGCATCAGCTCTGGTTCACCCTTTAAAAAGTCGAACTTATTACTACTGAAAATGCCCTCTGCATGTGCCAGCGGCGTCAGCAGCAGTAGTGAGGCTAAAAACAGGTTTATGATTCTTTTCATGGCTGTGTGGTTTCTTTTATCCAATCAAAATAGGCTGGCAATCCTTGGGTCACAGGGAGTGCGATTAGCTCGGGTACATCGTAGGGGTGTAGTTTAGAAAGTAGCTGTTCGATAGCAACGTAATTTTGTGCTAGACACTTTATATGTAAAGTAAACTCTTGCTCTTCACACACTTGCCCTTGCCACTCATACACAGAGGTTACGGCTTGTGAGATCTGTACACAAGCCGCCAGTTTGGCTTTAACCAGCTCATGGGCAAGGGTTTTAGCCTGCTCTTGACTCGGACTGGTGGTGATCACTAACAAAAATTCGTTTTGCATTACGTTATTTTATTATCCAACAGATTAAAATTGTATTAAGCCAACGATTGTATTATTCCGTTCAAGGTACAATGGCAATCAGTAAAGCGAACAGCTTTCAAAAAGCTAATCGGTACTTTACGTCTTTTAACTTAGGCTTGCATTAAGGTATGGCTAAAATAGTGATGCCAGTAGTTTTTGCTTACAATTAGTCACCTAATTGCTGCAACAGCTAGAATTTATACAGTTAAATTGCAGCCTCAAATCAGCAACGACTTGAAAGTAGACCGGGTTGCCCCAATTTAGTTTTCATCACCAGCAAAAAATGTGAGGTCAGTGTGTTTTTTATTTTGTTATTAATATTTGTGTTAGTTCCAGTGATGGAGCTATCTGTACTGATCCGCGTTGGTGAGGTGTTAGGCAGTTGGACGACCGTTGCGCTAGTGATATTTACCGCCGTTGTCGGTGTCTCTTTGGTACGTAGCCAAGGCATAAGCACCTTGATGCAGGTGCAGCAGAAGCTTGCTCGTGGTGAGGCTCCAGGGCAAGAGATTGTTGAAGGCATGATGTTAGCGATTGCTGGACTATTACTGCTGATCCCAGGCTTTGTCACCGATTTTATCGGCCTCGTATTACTGACCCCATTTACTCGCATTCCCGTGGCGAAGTACGTCTATAAGCGCATGCAGGTTAAAGTACAGGCAAACGGTGGTTTTCAATCTGGCTTCGGTCCAGGATTTGGCCCAGGAATGGGCCCTCATGGACAGAACCCATTCGAACAAAACGGTAATTCACCTTTCGATCAAGGAAATACCTTCGATGGTGATTTTGAGCGCAAGCCCGATCCAAGCGATAAGCGACCCGAGAGTCATCAGGTGAATGATTCTTCTAAGCCTGCTCAGGATGATAAAGAGCCAAAAACCTAACCCTGTTTAGGATTTCTGGGGTAGAAGTAGTCTGCCTTACGCTCGATATGGTTAAATTTGCGGGTGTTCTTATAGGGCAGTTTCATAAAGCCCGACACTCCCTTGCCTTGGATTTTATCCACATGGGCTAAGATCCTATCTAGGCTGGCCCTAAATGCTGCTTGCTTTCTTGGGTTGAGTAAACGCAAGTAGCTATGGATCTTCATATGGTTGGGCAGCACCTCAAAGATAATGCAGCCAGTATGGTGGATTTGGTTTATCCAACCAAGTTCGGTCATGATCTCCTTCGGTAGCTCTAGGTTCTCCTCCGGGTCGCGACCATCTTCAAAATAGGAGTGCAGTCGTGACTTATCTTCCAGAGAAGGCACATTGCCCACCTCAAATGGCAACTGTTGATCGTGAGCTGTGAAAAAAGGCTTTGAGCTGTCTTCACGTTCAATATGCAGGGTGTCACGAGCATTGAAGAAGCAGGCTTTAAATACCCCTATTCGGCGGATCCCTCGCGCTAGGGTTACCATATTATTAACTGCAACAGTGATCGCTTGTTTCTGCTCAGGCTTATAGATAGCAAGGTTTGAATCGATAAACACCCCGGTTTCACGCCAGTGAATAGCCAGTCCGCCGACAATGGCATATTGACTGAGGCGACCTACAGCAGCGATAAAGCCCTTCTCGGTATCACCCATGCCGGCCATAAAGTTGCGGTAATACTTTTCTAACTGTAGATCGTCCATTTTGGCTATGGGATCGTCACCATTGTGCTCTTTTAAGAACGCCTTACGCGAGCTGTAGCTCACGGTCTCTACTTCTTTATCTCTCGGTAAGATCCACACTGGAATCTCGGCATTTAGCGCTGCAGAGTTAATCTCTGGAAGGTGCATACGATGGCTGTGAGACATACTCTTTAAAAAGTAGTCGCCAGCTTGTTTACGCCGTATGGGATCGTCGCTCAGCATACCATCTAAGGTGCGAGCCAACTCGATAGGTAGGCCGATGCTGGTGGGGGGGATAACCTTACTACCAAAGCGACTCGCCTGGCCTGAGGCGAGGGCGTACAGCGTTGCAGCAACACCTTGCTCATCAAACCTAGGGCTAGATAGCGCACCATTGAGCTGCTCTTCACCAATAAAATAAACGTCGCCCATCCGCGCGTTAGTCTGTTGTTGATCGTTAGACATCAAGTCCATCACGTTGCCGTTAACCGGATTACCTTCGGTGTCTCGCTGGGCGAAAACTGCTGAGCCCCAGTCGATAAGGGACAGGTGTTGCGTCTTGACGTCATAAACAAGGTTTGAGGGTTTGATATCGCCATGAATGAGCGGTCGACCATTATGTAGGTACTGCAAAATGGCCGCTAGTTGGCGAGCGATATTCATCACCATAGCGACAGGTAATGCCCCGACTCTAAGGCAGAGTTGCTCAAGATCTTCTCCTGGAGCTCTGGCCATCACTAAGATCCCCTGTTTGCCCACATGCTCGAACTTAATCACTGGCGGCACATTAGGGTGGATGACTTGAGATAGCATAAAGGCTTCCTCTTCAAGCCTGTCTTGAATATGTTGCGGCAAGGTGAGGCGGGAGAACTTAAACACGTGAGCCTGACCTAACTTATTAATGCCCGCAAACACGAACCCATAGGCGCCTTTACCCACTAACTCCAACTCTTGGTATCCAAGCTTACCGAGTTGCTGCTTACACAAGCGGATCCAGGCTCTATGTTTACGAGCATCTTGAGCGCCCAGTAGATAGATGGATTGCTCTTCTGAGATATAAAAATGCTGAAGTTCAGGTGTTTGCAATTGAGGTCCCTCTGTTGTTAACCCATTAAATCAACAAGCTGTAATAAAGTCCAAGCTGATTCAATTTAAAGCAGGAGCAGCAGCTTGTAAAAAACCAGTCTAGGTCACACCTAACCAATATTTTCGGATTAGATATTGATGCATATCAAATCTAAGATAATAAGAGAAAGGTAATCTTTAATCAGTACGACTATAAATGATATAAGCCAGATAAAACGCTTTAATATCAACACCGAGGTAGCTATGTCAGGATTGGACAAATCACAGTTAATTGAACTACTTGAATACCCTAGGCGTCGAATCCTTCAGTCTATGGAACTGAATTATTGTCCCCATGCCGGTTTTTTTAATCATACCGATATGGAGTGCATTAATTGCCATCAAGGTATGGAATGTACTTGGATGAACCATAACGATGAAACAGTTGCGGTTGAGCAAAAGTCAGTCGAAGAGTTGAAACAGCAGCTTTTGGTGGCTGTCGATTTTATTGATTCGAGTCTAACGCCGCACCACCTGTCACGTCGTCAATGTGAATGCGAAAACTGTGTATGGCTAAAGCGAGTTCAGCAAGTGCTTAAGGCGTAAATGCCGCTATTTTGACTTGGTATTTCTAGCTAGATGACGCTTATTATTTTTGCTTCCGTTTCACACTCTCTATAGAGTAAAGGCCATAGCGGTATACCAAGTCTTGAATCATCACTATTCTTGTGAGATTTATTTCGCTCCTCCTCAGATATTCGAGTGCTCGGTCATACCTTGGTTTTCTTTGATATGGATCTTGAATATGCAGCCAAGTTTTTGGCATGAAAAATGGGATGCCCAGCAGATAGGCTTTCATTTGAATGCAGTTAACCCCCTCCTAGTGAAGTTCTGGCAACAACTAGCCCTTGATGGTAACGCACAGGTATTTGTTCCACTTTGTGGTAAATCGTTAGATATGTGCTTTTTGGCCGAGCAGGGGCATCACGTTGTGGGATGCGAGCTTAATGAATTGGCTGTACAGCAGTTTTATCGAGAAAACTCACTCCCTTTTGAAGTCAGTCGCATTGCCGAACATCAACGCTTCCATACCGAACAAGTCACCATTTATCAGGGCGATATTTTTACCCTTGATGCCCCTGAGCTAACTGCTACGACTGCTTTTTACGATCGCGCTGCGCTAATTGCCTGGCCTGAAGAGATGCGTTTATCTTATGCCCGTCAACTGGCTAAGTTAATTCCTGCTAACAGTGTTGGTCTATTAATTACCCTCGACTACCCTCAAGCTGAACTGAATGGTCCGCCTTTTGCTGTATCTGATGATTGGCTGCAGGCAAACTTAGCTGAAGATTTTGAGATAGAGCGTTTAGACAGTGAAGATGTGCTGAGTGACAACCCACGCTTCGTGAAAAAGCAGGTCTCTTGGTTAACCGAGTCGGTTTATAAGTTGACGCGAAAAAGCTGAAAAGCAGGTTCTAGGAACTAGGAAAGGCAAAGATGGTAAAGGCCGAAAAAGAAGGTTCTAGGAAGAGCAGGTTTTAGGTCCTAGGGAAAGCAGAACGGCCTGCGGCCTAGCGAACGCTTCGCTGACGGATAACGGAACGCTTCGCTTACGGAAAAGCGACAATCTTGACGAAGTCCGCTCTAACAGTGAGCATGCGAACGTCCTAGTAGCCCGAAGGGCGTCCTCGAATCTTCTCTCATCATTTAGCTAGATCAAAAAAGCGACCCTAAGGTCGCTTTTTTTATGACTTGAAATCGTTATAGAGTCTTATGACTCAATCGATTAGAAGTTGTAACGTAGACCAACAGTGAATACATTGTCATCTTTTAGGTCAATCTTGTTACCAGCAACTTTATGGTCGCCTTCGTACATAGCGTAGTGGCCATATACCATAGTTGATTTAGAGATCTTGTAGTCAGCACCAACAGTGATTGACTGAACGTTGATATCTGTACCAATTACTTTGCTGCCATCAACTTTTGGTACAGAGTTTTGGTAGTACTTACCGAAACCTGCTTCGTCCATGCCGTATTCAGCTTTTAGGTTTACGCCGTTTAGGTTGTAAGCCACGTTTACGAAGTAAGAGTTACCTTCTTGATCAGTTGTTTGGCTTTCAGTGTTCTGGAATAGACCACCCACTTTGAAGTCGCCTAACTTAACTTGAGCCACACCACGGTATGCATCGATACCTTTGATAGTGTTGTAAGCAGCAGCTACATAGTAGTTTTGTGCCTTAAGCTTCTTGTCACCGATAGTTGCACTTAGTGCATACTGTGCGTCATAAGAGGCAACTGCATCTTTATCATCAGCATCGATGTAGTTGTCTTCCATTAGGTAAGTCGCGTTCAAAGTCACTAGACCAGCGATCTTTGGTGAGTAGTACCAGATACCATCTGCAACACGATCTTGACCAGCTACTAGACGGTCGATATCGGCGTTAGTATTACCAAAGATATCAACGCCACCTTCTGATTGCTTGAATACGTGGTCGTTACGACCTACAAGTACAGTACCTGCTTGAGACTTAAGGCCTAGGAAAGTGTTACGTGCCTTGAAAGTTTCACCAGAATTAGTAGTGTTTTCTACTTGAAATTCCATCTGGTAGATAACGTCGATGTTGTTAGTTAGGCTTTCGCTGCCTTTAACACCTACGTGAGAGAAGTTGTTCTCGAAAACAGTACCAGATTTACCGTTTTGAGTGGTAGCACCTGTGTCAGAGTTTGTCACAGCTAAGTCTAAACGGCCGTAAAAGCTAGGACCATCGGCTAGCGCGCCGAAAGAAGCTAGGGTTAAAACTGATGCCACTGATGCCGAGATTAGCGTCTTTTTCATTTCATTTGCTCCCAGAACCTAAGTTCCTATTCGTTTCTTATGGTTTATTGCATAAACTTTTGTTTTTGTTATGCGCATCCTAGCCCATAACAATTGTGGGGCTAAATATTACAGTTTTATGGATTTGAAATTGTGGACTAGATCATGTTTTCAAGGGTCAAGCATATGATTGCTACTTTTTTGTGACGTTTGGGGAGGTTTGGTTGTTTATTTGGTAACTTCTATGGAAATAAATACTTAAATGTATCCCTATAGGAGTATTCATCAAGGCTGACTTTAAATTATTTGTAGCTTTTTTAGCGTTAATTGAAGTCAGAAAGCGCTGTTTTTTCGTAATATTTTGTGTTTGAAAATTAACCAGTGGTGGGGTTGAGGTAAAAAAACACTAGAAACGCTCAAATGTTATATTTATGTTATTGGAAGCCTTGTGGTTAAAGCTATTAAATTACAGATTGAAATAAAAGTCCTATAAATAGAAAAGGCAGCTTAAGCTGCCTTTTTAGGGATCTAAACTTCTCTCTTATTTGCCTCAGTTGACTAAGTCTGTCGAGTCAGTCTGTCGAGTAATTAAGAGGAGTAGGTTAGATTAGAAGTCGAAACGCATACCAAGAGTGAAGATATCATCACCTAGATCTTGTGTCGCACCAGCTAGTTTGATGTCACCGTCGTACTTAGTGTAGTGACCGTATACTAATGTGTTTTTGCTTAGACGGTAGTCAGCACCCACGCTGAACTGCTGTAGATCAACATCGCTTACAGTTTCTAGAGTGCCACTGTCAACGCTACCTACATAGCGGCTAACATACTTACCAAGACCTGAATCGTCGCTACCGTACATGGCTTTAAGCTTTAGGTTACCCATAACGTATGCAGCGTTTACGAAGTAAGTGTTACCTTCAAGGTTGGCGTACTTGCTGTCTACGTGCTCACTGTTCTGGTAGAAACCACCTAAGATAACTTGGCCTAGTTTAACTTGAGCCACACCACGGTAAGCTTTAACATTTTCGATACCATCGTTATAGGCTGCAGAAACATAGTAGTTCTGTGCTTTTAAGCCCTTGTCACCAACAGTTGCGCTTAGTGCATACATGTTGTCTGCTGCGCTAGCTTGATCGTAGTTATCATCCATTAAATAGGTTGCATTTAATGTCACTAGATCGGCGATCTTTGGCGAGTAGTAAGTGAAACCATCTGCGCTACGAGCTTGGCCTGCAGCTAATAGATCGATATCTGAGTTAGTGTTACCGAAAAGATCGAAACCACCTTCAGAAGCTTTAAATACAGTGTCGTTACGACCCACTAGGATAGTACCAGCAGTCGCAGACTTAAGACCTAGGAAGGTGTTACGTGCAGAGAAAGTGTTGCCTGAGTTGTCGAAGTTGCTAACACCAAACTCCATCTGATAAACAACTTCAAGATCGCTGTTGATCGCTTCAGTACCTTTCACACCCAACCAAGAGAAGTTGTTTTCAATGACTGTACCTGATTTTTGGTTTTGAGTAGCAATACCCAAGTCAGAGTTAGTGATGGCTAGATCAGCACGACCATAGAAATTTGGGCCATCAGCAAGAGCTGTAAAAGAGGTGGCGGCTAGTGCTGAAATGATGGTGGCGGACAGAACAGTTTTTTTCATTTTTATCTTCCTGTAGCGAATTGCTATTTTAGTTTGCAGGCTATCAATATTCGTCAGCCCTACGTTACGGACTAACAAGAGTGAAGCTGTATTTGTCGGCCGAGATTCTTGCACGGAATGGGAACTTTCGATTGTGACGCGTGTCACGTTTAGTGTAAATTCCGTGATAATGATCATGTGTATTTACTATTGCGAAACATTGATTCTGACTATGCTTAACAGCTGGTACAATTCAGGTGTCTAGTTATTGGTTTTATTGGTTTTTGTTTACAAATGTTACTGCGGTGGTGTTTATTTTTTTAGAGTTTTCTTCGCTTTTAAGATAAAATCTAGATTCGTTTTCGCTTTCTATATTTTTAGACTTTTTACATTGAGCATCATTTTGAATAATCACACCTTGTCAGACGCTTACTTGAATCGCTTCGCAGGTATAGGCCGTTTATATGGTCAACATGCTTTAAGCTTTTTTGCACAGGCCCATGTGGTCGTTGTAGGGATCGGTGGCGTTGGTACATGGGTTGCTGAGTCTTTGGCAAGAAGTGGTATCGGACAGATCACCCTTATCGATCTGGACGATATCTGTGTGACCAACACCAATAGACAGGCTCATGCGTTAAAAGACACCATAGGTGAGTCTAAGGTCGAGGTGATGGCAAAGCGACTTAGAATGATAAACCCTGAGTGTATTGTCAATGAGGTCGAAGACTTCATTACGCCAGAAAACTTATCTGAATATTTTCAGGGTAAAAAGCAGGGCGGAAACATAGATTATGTGGTCGACTGTATTGATGCAGTTAAGGCCAAGACGGCTTTAATTGCTTGGTGTAAGCGTCAAAAGCTGCCCATTGTTACCGTGGGCGGTGCAGGCGGTCAGATGGATCCGACTCAAGTACAGGTTGCGGACTTGGCTAAGACTTACCAAGATCCATTACTGGCTAAGGTGCGTAACCAGTTAAGACGGGAATATAACTTTTCTAAGAATGTAGCCCGCCGCTTCTCAATCGAGGCAGTATTCTCTACTGAGCAACTGGTTTACCCACAAGCCGATGGCACAGTATGCAGTACTAAGGCAACGGCTGAAGGCAGTATGAGAATGGATTGCGCTTCCGGATTTGGAGCTGTCACAGTGGTAACCGGCACCTTTGGTTTTGTTGCGACGAGTCGAGTATTGACCAAGCTTGCTGCTAAGGCGAATGCTAAATAAAGCCTTTAACAGACTTAAGTTGGAAATAATAACAACTGCTCAGTGCTGTAGAGGCGTCCATAGGACGCCTTTTTTATTATCTATTTATTTTATATCACCTTTAACTTAGTAAATTAACTAACTATTAGTGTAAATACTGGCACTATTATTGCTTTTAAATATACCAGGAACAGAATTCTGACACTGGGTACGGCTATGCAAAAAGTGGGTTTCAATACAGCTTCTTTTAAAATGATTTCTCCTAAAAAGTTGGTTTTTACAACCATGCTATGGCTTACGCTCGCATCGGCGGCACTGCTATTTGCTCCACAACCGCTGCTAGCTTCGTTGAGTCTGGCTGAATTGTCACAAAATCATGCTCACTTTATTGGCTTAGGCTTGATCATTGGTGCTGCTTATTTATTGACACTACTGCTGAACTATTTTCTCGATGAGGCGATTAGTTACTTCAGTGATAAACGTTCTGTTGAGGTGATCGAGGAGAAGGTTAAGTTGCTCGATCCAATGGAGCGCGCCTTGCTACGAGAGTTTTTCCTGCAGGGGCAAACAATATTGACACTGCCGGAGCAAGAGACGGCTGTGAAGAGTTTGCTGCAGGCAGGAATTTTAGAGCATTTAGGTAATCAGAAGCATTATGCGATTCAAGGTTCTACCGCAGACTTTAAGATTTCAATGCGTGCCCGAGTCCACCTAAATCGTCAGGTATTACGCTTTCCTGTTGGCGATCCTAGCCCTGAAGATATGAAAAACCTGATCAAGGCGCGTCCGCACTTTGTTAGTAATCTTGTCGCCCCGAGAAAACATGCCGCCTAATTTGGCGGCTGGCAAAGAAATTAGGCAAAAAAAGGGGGGCGAATAGCCCCCTGCATTAGAAAGATTGTCGAAAACTAATTTTCGGGATCCGCAGACTTGGTATAGAACATCCACATCAGATAGGAGATGATGCCAATTGTACTAAAGATAACGATCATCGAGAGCAATCCTATCGGGTTGCCAAACATCAAATCTAACCAGAATGCCATTTGCGAAATCCTCTTTCTTTTTCTTAGTTCCCGTTAACCATACGCCGCCCTCACAGTTTACTTTTTGATCTCAGTCAAAAATTCATCCTGTTATTAATAAAATGGGTGTTTGATGTTAATCAATATGCTGTAGATCATCTTTTACTAATTTTTGTTGGATGGAGTCGTACGGGCCCTTGCCTAGAGAGTGAGCGTATAAACAGTGTTGAGACTGAAAATTGCTCACTTGATAAAAACCTTGCCTCAAAGTACTTGCCATTCATCTGCTGGTAGGTATAATTCCGTTCACTCACTGAGGTCGAGAAGATTTCTTTGAGTATTATTGATAATGCCTGAGTGGTGGAATTGGTAGACACGTCGGATTCAAAATCCGATTTCGAAAGAAGTGACGGTTCAAGTCCGTCCTCAGGTACCATTATCAACAAAGCAACCTGCCATCGAGCAGGTTTTTTTATGCCTGAAATTTGCCTCCTATATTTGATATCTATATTTGATACCTTTCTTAAGCCTGATTATTGCGGTCAAAATTTCGTAAATAAAAGCATTCTCTTAAGCTAGGTTTTAAGTGATAAGAAAAAACCGACATAACGTCGGTTTTTTATTCGGAACTTGCTGGTTAGCTCTTTAGGATCTCTAACGGTAGCGCTAGCATTTCATCGCCACTGCCAGCAAAGTACCAGATGATACCGATAAGGGCGCCAACGGTTAAGAAGTACCAGACCGCAGAGAAAATCTGGCCATATCTATCCAGTGGTAGCAGGTGGCTCTGATGACGGGTTTTCCACTCAAACACAATCTCCGCACTGCCGATAAGCAGTAAGAAGCCAAGTAGGGCTAAACCGAGAGAGTAGCTGATGTAAACACCGACCGCAGCGCCAAGAATACAGGCGACTAATCCCATCATGCTGTTCATTGAAAAGCTGATGCTCTTAAGAATATGCCCGCCATCAAGCGGCAGGATTGGCAGCAGGTTAAATAGGTTAAGCAGCGCATTAAAGGTCGCTAAACCGGCAAAGAAAATATTGCCAGTGATCCAGTAGGCGACAAGTGAAACTAGCGACATTAATAGACCAAAAGTCGGTCCCATAATGGAGATCACCACATCTTGCCAGCGGGTATTTATCTTCTCATCACTTAAAGCGAGGCCGCCCATAAACGGAATTAGGTAGATGCCTTTGGTTTTCATTCCAAAGTATTTCATTGCACGAATATGGCCATACTCATGGAAGACAAGACAGGCAATCAGTGCCAATGCAAACTGGAATGAAAATAACCAAGAGTATGCAGCAACACTGGCGCCAGCGAGAAGCACCTTAATCACCTTGGCGCTTTTCAGTAACTTAAAGCCTAGTGATGCGAGACCGACGACACTAAACTGTCTTTTTTCCGGGATTGGCGTAGTCGGTGTTTGACGTTCAATATCTTTAGTCGTGCGCTGACCCGTTGTTACCACCTCATCGTCTTTTAGTAGGCGATAATCAATGATAAAGGGTTGCCACTGTAGGTCGGTTTCAAGGGTTATTTTGATTGTCTGCAACGGCACAGACTCGCCATCGGTGGCAAGCGCTGGATCTTGAGCCGACAATTCAAAATTATGGCTCTTAAGTCCTTCATTATCTGGGCTAGCTTGAATAACAGAGACTAGGCTATCGCCCCAAAATAGCTGCTGCCATCCCGCAAGGGAGCCCTCTAGGCGTAGCGGTTTTCCAAGGCAGTCGATCTTCAATAATTCCACATCATGTCTCAAAGGAGAAAAGTGGTCTAATTATGCCGTGGATTTACAGCTTAAGGAAAGTCGAAAGCGGCCGAACTTTCCTGAGTAGGTAATAATTAACCGCTAATGACTGTAATCGAAGCTTATTTCTTGGTTTTTGTTCCTAATATGGCAGGGACCATGTTCTCTTTGGGTGCGTTGAAACGCGGTTCCTATATGGATCTCAACATTAGAGAAGACGTGTTTGAGAGCATCGATGCAATAGTGTTTGTAGTAACCATCAATTTCTAGCTTTAATGCCTCGTACTCAAGCTCCTCTTGGGTTCTGACTGTGCTAGTGCGGCGTTTTTCGTCAAGCATGACTCTTACTTGTTCGACCATCATGGCGTCACCTTGCCACTGCTCTTTAGGGGGCAGCTTTCTAAGCTGAGCCTCGATATTTAGACCTGCAACAACCATAGATTTAATGCTGTGATCCAGTTGCTTGAGTTGTTGCTTTAACTCTGTAAGCTCCATGGCGCAGAACAGCTCTGTTTTGGTATCGGCGGTAGCGCCGATGGCAACGGCCTTAATTCCTTTGCAAGCCTCAGCCCTGCCGCCAACGAGATCGCCACGGCGGGCGCTAGCATCACTTACGAGCAATTGTTGTTGAGTTTGCGTATGACTGTGCAGAAGTTGCTTGGTGACTAAGATATTGCCTGTTGCTTTAAGCTCGGAATATTGCACGAATTGAGCGCTGATCTGACCTTGAGCGGTTAACTTAGTCGACAAACTTAAGTCTTTGAGTTGGCGGCCAATGACCCCTTTACTGACGGTGATATCGCCTTTGGCTTCTAAGGTCGCTGAATCGACAAAGCCCATCACGGTTATATCACCAAGGCTTTTAACCACCATACCTTCGCCCACATCGCCAGTGATCAACACACTACCTTTAAAATCGACATGGCCATAGCCTACATCGACGTTCTTTATCTGCAATACATCATCGACCTGCATTCCCGATGGCGTTTCAACGGGTTGACCTGCCACGGTAGCGATAAGTTGGTTAGGGTCATGTGGGCTAAACTCGGTACCGTTGCCAGCGGTGAACTTAACATCTTTACCTGGCTTGGCAATAAGCTTTTCGCCATAGACGTTGTAGCCATCAACACCTAAGGTTGCAGGGTGCTTTACAATGAGCAGGTTACCGGGCTTGACCATGATAACAGCTCCGAGATTACGCATATCGACGGTGCCATCACTATTTGCTTGAGGTTGTAATAAGCGCTCTCTGGCGAGGGAAACTTTTCGCTCTAGTTTTGCCGGTGCACCATTCACAGCGGCTCGACCATTAGCGATGACGCAGTGACACTTTGCACCGGGTGAAAGGGTAGCAAACTCGGCTAACAAGGCTTCAATTTTTGCCTTGCTAAGCCCCATACTAATGCGTTGTAGCTTTAGGTTTTGCAGCACATCTCTAAGGCCTAGGTCTTTACCTCCGAAGGCCGCAGTCAATGTCATGCTGGCCTGCATTTTATCGCTGGAGACATCGAAACTTATTTCGGCGTCACGCCTCTCGCCTATTTCAAAAAATAGCTCAGTTTTGCCTTCATCTTTTGGGTGCAACTGATTAACTTGAATGACAGCTTGGGTGATGACAGCATTTAATGGCCGCAGACAAGAGAAGTCTGGCAGCGCCAAAAGCTGTAGGAGAGCATCCTCTGTGATCGGCCCATTGAGATTGGGGACGATTCTTAATTCGGCTTTTTGGTTATCTTGACTAAACTCAATGAGCTCTGGGCGTAACATAATAAACCCCATCGTTTTTTTATTATTTTTATTTGCTCATCGAGTATAACCATATAAAAGCCTGGTTAAAAAGTGTCAGTGATAAAATGTGTGAATCTAGGGCGTGAGGTAAGAGCTCTATGGCATGATTGAGATCATGCCATAGAGCTAATTTTTACGGGAATTATTTTACGTTGGAATAAATCTTGTACTTATTGTTTTCTGCAGCGACAGTCACCGAACCGAAGTTGTCGGCAATGGTGTCGGAATAGGGCAGGTGACGATTAGCCACTATATGGAATATACCGCCCGATTTAAGATTCGCGGCGCTATCTTTGACGAAATTGGTGGCAATGTTAGTAGTGCTAGCAAGGCCATCATGAAACGGTGGGTTAGAGATAATACCGTCATAGCGTTGAGAGGTTTGTGCTAGACCATCTGATGCAAAAATATTGGCCTTAAACCCGTTTGCTTCTAAAGTTAACTCGCAAGAGGCTAGTGCCATGGCATTGATATCGACACAATCAAACTTTAGTTCCGGCTGAGCCTTAAGTAGAGCGGCTGTGATTACGCCAGCCCCACAGCCAAAGTCGAGTACATTGCCACGCATCTTGGGTAGGTTTGCCAGCAATAGCTCTGTGCCTTCATCGAGCTTTTTCTCACTAAACACACCCACTAAATTACAGATAGTCACCTGTCCCTGAGGGGTATCGAGCTGATAGCGATTTATCCAGTCAGTTAGTTTTAATATCGGAGCCGGAGCGTTGAGCTCGCTAGTAAATACGATGCAGTGACGAGCATTATCGACTTTAAATGCTTTATCAAAATAGCCAGGGAGCTGCTTAGGTAGGGATTTAATTCCGCCCTTATTTTCTCCTACAACGATAAGTTGACCTTGAGGTTTAAGGTGCTTAGCAGCGAGATTAAACAGATAAGGTGCTAGCGCTTTTGCTTTTGGAAAGTAGACGATGACACTATCAAAACACTCGTCAGTTGGCAGCTGATGACCAAAGTACAGAGTTAAATCAGCACAGGCATAGGGCTGCATCATCAAATGGTGATGATAGTCTAATGCTAATCCACAGACATTGCTGGCGGTATCTAACAACGCTTTTGGCAGGTGATCACTTTCATAATTGAGTACCAATACCGATTGGTCTTTGACTAAATCAGAGTTTCTAAGGAGGACTTGCGAAGCGTTGGTTAGCATGTGTATTCAAGGTCGGCTTTTAATTGACTGCAATTATACCGTAACCGCTTGGGAATGCGAGTTTGATGCTAGTTATCTATGACGACTATGTTTGATGCTCGTTATGTACGCCAAGTCGGCATAAAAAAGGCCGCGCTGAACTTTTCATGGCGGCCTTTATGTCGGGGCGTTAGACTAATTCGCCCTAGGTAGTAGGCTTATCATCTTCTCTGCGATATCGGTATTGTCTTGGTTACCTTTAAACAGATCCGCCGCTGGACCTGCGGCAAAAACTTGTACATCACCACCTGTGTGGCCACTGGTGGTCCAGCCAGTAAAGCTGCGGTTATCGATAAGTTGTTTCAGTCCTGTTTCCAAAGCTGTTTTCCCCTGCATGCGTGCATTGCTAAGACGCTGCAATTCATCAGCTTTTGGCTCGAAACCTAGTTGTTGAATAAGAAGTGGCTGCCAATCATCAACAGCGATAGCTTGCTCGGCGATACTCGCTGGGCTTGCTTGGATCCCCTTGAGCAGGGCCGTATCCCAAGCGTATTCACCATTGGCTCCAATAGATAAGCCGCCAGTATTATGGTCCGCGGTCACCACCATTAAGGTGTCAGGGTTGGCGCGCACGTATTGCTCTACCACTTCGATGGCATTGGCAAAGCCGTGCATCTCTGCCATGGCTGTGGCGACATCGTTATTGTGACCAGCCCAATCGATAAGGCTGCCCTCAACCAATAACACAAAACCATTTGGATTTTGTGACAGGAGCTCTAGGGCTTTTTGAGTTAACAGGCTTAATTGAGTCGAGTCTTGTAGATCGATAACCCAAGGCAATTGCACCTCGGCGAACAGACCTAAGGCTTTACCTTGAGTCAAGCTATCAAGCTGCTCTAGCTGATTAATATGCTGGTAGCCTTTGGCTGTAAACTGCTTAAGCAGACCCTCTGGAAAGTACTTCTGCCCACCGCCAAGGATCACGTCGGCACCAGAGCTTAAATAGCTCTGAGCTATCTCATCGTAGTTGCGACGGCTTTCGTTATGAGCCAAGAAAGCGGCTGGAGTGGCATGATTGACTTGAGCGGTGACTGCTACGCCTGTCGCCATGCCACGCTCTTGAGCTATCTGCATGATGGTGGGCAGTGGACGCTTGTCCACATCGACCGAGATGGCACCGTTATAACTTTTGACACCCGTTGCTAGCGCCGTTGCTGATGCAGCTGAGTCGGTCACATAGCCACTCTGCCTAGCTGGATAAGTTGATGCCATGCCGACTAGCAGACGGTCAAATACCGTTTGTTCAATCTCTTCGGTATCGGGGTTATCTTGGTAGTAACGATAAGCACTGGTGTAAGCTGGGCCCATACCGTCACCGATCATGATAATTATATTCTTAGGGCGCGAGGGCGCGTCATGAATATCGACATTGGCCAATACCGTTTGGGGTAACAACACAAGGGCACAAAGTGCCCAAGTTAATGTTCTCTTTAAGTTCATGCCGGATCCTTTGGCTAAGCTGACTTGTTGATACGCTTTTCGATGGCATCCATGAGCATGCCCGTGATATCCACGTCGAAGGCTGCTTCAATCTCTTTGATACAGGTTGGGCTGGTAACGTTAATCTCAGTAAGTTTGTCACCAATCACATCTAGGCCGACAAAGATAAGTCCGCGCTTTTTAAGCTCTGGGCCAATAGTGCGAGCGATGTGCCAATCTGACTCAGATAACGGCTGTGCCACACCTCTCCCTCCGGCGGCGAGGTTACCACGGGTTTCGCCCTTTTGTGGAATACGCGCCAAAGAGTAGGGCACAGGTTCACCGTCGACCACTAAGATGCGCTTGTCACCGGCGGTGATATCGGGAATAAAGGCTTGTGCCATCGCATAGCGTTGTCCGTACTCGGTTAAGGTTTCGATAATCACGCCTGTATTGGGATCGCCAGCCTTCATTCTGAAAATCAGTGTGCCGCCCATACCATCGAGTGGCTTAAGAATGATATCGCCCTTAGCTTGATGAAAGGCTCGAATGCGTTGCTCATCGCGGGTGACGATGGTTTCAGGGGTAAATTCAGCGAACCAAGCGGTGAACAGCTTTTCGTTAGCATCGCGCAGGCTCTGAGGTTTGTTGACGATAAGCACGCCTTGCTCTTCTGCACGCTCAAGCATATAGGTCGCGTAGATAAACTCAGTATCGAACGGCGGATCCTTGCGCATTAAGATCACGTCCAAGTCGGCAAGAGGAGTATCGATAGCTTCTTCAAGTTGATACCACTGCTGTGGGTCGTTCTTTACCGTTAGGGCGCGCATGGTCGCCATCGCTTGGCCGTTGACCAAGGCTAGATCGCTCATCTCCATGTAGAAAAGCTGGTAACCACGGGACTGAGCAGCCATTAACATAGCAAAGCTAGAATCTTTCTTGATGTTGATGCCGCTGATGGGGTCCATCACGATGCCGAGTTTAATCATGGAGCGTTTTCCTTGTCTTAATATTCGTTTCTAGGGTAAACATGGGGGCGAGTAGGGCCGATTTCTAGTTTATAAGAGATAAACCTTAACTCGGCCTTATTCTTAAATGTTTATCCACATTTAACCAATGTCGCCAAACTTGAGTTGCAGTGCGCTGATGGTCGTGAGTGCGGCAGTTTCTGTGCGCAGCACTCGTGGTCCAAGTAGCACGTCGGTAAATTGGTGTTCTTCTGTCATGGCGATTTCAGGTGCAGATAATCCGCCTTCTGGGCCGATCACTAATCTTACTCTGTTATTAGGCAGGGTTAGGCCATTGACGCCATGAGAAGCTCTTGGGTGCAGGTTGAGTTTAACTGCATCAGATGCTTCGGCGCACCAATCGGCGAGCTGCATCGCTGGGCGGACAACGGGTACCACGCTACGGCCAGATTGTTCGCAGGCGCTGATAACAATCTTCTGCCATTGCTGAATCTTCTTCTCTAAACGCTCACCGCTTAGCTTAACGCCGCAGCGCTCAGAAAACAGCGGTGTAATGGTATTGACCCCAAGTTCGACCGATTTTTGAATGGTAAAATCCATTCTATCGCCGCGAGAGATCACCTGACCTAGGTGTAAGTTCAGCGGTGACTCGCTATTATTGGCCTCGCAAGTCAGCACTTTAACTTCGACATTCTTCTTGCTGGCGCTCACTATCTCGGCTAAGTAATCATTACCATCGCCATTGAACAGGCTCACCTGTTCGCCGACAGACATTCTAAGGACACGTCCAACATGGCCTGCAGCTTCATCATCTAAAGCAACGGATTGGCCGATAGTTAGTGATGATTCTTGATAAATTCTTGGCACTCTCATGATGTTACAAGCCTTATTCTGCGTATGTTTTCGAGTCATTCAAGCGCTCACACTGAGCAAGTACAAACTCATTATGGTTGCCTTGAACTTTGGCAATCTCTCGATCGCGTCGACACTCAATAGTATCAACTGGGTACATTTTATCCCATGCCTTAAATAACTTTAATTGGCCCTTGGCTATTTTCAATCCATAGGTCTTCTGCATATAAAAATAGGTGCGAGCAATTTGGCCACGGGTATGGGCTGGAGGCTGAACCTTGCGACCCTTAAAGTCGACGCTCACTTGGCATTGACCGTATTGCGTGGGTTTGGCGTTCCACTGGCTAAAGCGATAGTTGCTGCGATCGCCATTAACCTCACCAATTGCAGGCACTAAGTTGTGAAGATCAGATTCCATTTTCTTAAATGTGCGGTCTTTACGGCCACAATTTTTGCGTCCACCTTCTTGCCAACATAATAGCTGGTGGCCAAACTCCCATGCTGGTACCACATGTTCCCACTCTATCCGCGATGCGCGTACTTTTTGCTTACGTATTTCATAGCCGCAGGTATCAAGTTCTGGGATCCACTTTTTACCTTTAACTGTGATATCACAGCCACAGTAAAAGCTGGTTTGAGGAAGGTGGCTGAGATAGATCTTACGGACATTTTTTTTCGCTTGGTTAAAGCTTTTTGCATGGCCTGTTGAAGCATAAGTTATTTGGGGTAATAGCCACAAAAGGCCGAGCGCTACAGTGAGCACTTTTATAAATGACATCTAGAAAATCCCTAAAAAATATCGAAGTAACGAAAGATTTTTTTATTTGGGCGCGATTGTAAGTGAGCCGCTGTTTTGTCGCAATGCAAGATTTACCGCAATGCTAGCGATGACAAGCTGTAGAGTAGAAAAGCACTTCAACAGCCGTGGCACTACCTAGGTGGGATGCGAGGCTCAGCGCGGAGTTGTTGCCCACATCTGCGACAACGGTATTGGGTTTCACCTCGTATCACCTTGTTATGACGGCGGATGCTGAGCTTAATCGGCCCACATTGACAGCGATATTCGAAGGTCTTTCCCTCGACAGCGCGGGTGTCGAAACTATGAGTCGTACGTGGCACTCGCCCATACAGAGATTGCATTAACGATTGCCACTCTCGGCCATGGGGTTTTACTCGGCCATAGAGTTGAAAGGCCAGTAGATGACAGATCTCATGGGGGATAACATCGTCTAAGAAGGCTTGCTGGTTATCATTTAGCAGTTTGGGATTAAAGCGCAGTTTATTTAATTGCAGATGTGCTGTGCCTGCGCTTTTGCCCCGCAGCATAAAGCCTATCTCCGGCCTCGGAAAGCATCTGCCGAGTTTCGATTCTGCAATTTGGTAGCAATGTTCGACCTGCAGCGCCATTTGCTGATGCAATGGGTCTTGGAAGGTGACAACTGGGTGAGCCTTTAGCATCGATTGTGGTGACGGTGCATTTTGTAAGGCTCTGAAAGGATTAAGCGATTTGAACATTGACTCTCACTACTCACTCGCACTACGGGGATTGAAATCATCGGGCTCAACAGTATTGAGCGCTGCCATTTTAACCGAGAGCGCCGATACAGGCCAGTGTTACGCTTATTCAGCACAACATCTGACATCTTGTAGTGTGAGTGTTATAACTCGAGTTCTAGTGCCCGTTAATGCTACTCACTCGCTTAGATAACAATGACGCTAAGCGGGTGAGATCAGCCTTGTCACGATTAAAGTGTGCCTGCGGCCGCGACCACCATGTCTCGCACTTGAGTAACGATTTTACTCTCTGTTTTGGCATCATAGGCGGCGATACGCGGAGTGTGGATATGCCCTACAGGAATGCTGCTATTAAATTGCTGCTGTAGCAAGATGGCGCGATAGGAGATCTCGTTCGACAGGTAACCGCCGCCGGAGCCCTCTACCGATGTAGCGCTCTGTAGTTGTGCCAGCGAGCTGGCTTGAAACTCACCGCGCTCTAGCGTCGAAACTGTGTGGTTATCATTAACTTTCCACGGACCCGTTACCGTTTGCATTGCCGTTATTGGTAGCGAGAACTCAACAAATTCAGGGCCATTTAAATTGCCGCCATTGAATTTAGGCGCAATCGGTGTCTGTTTGCTTGCGCCCGTTAGTACATTGAGGTTATCGGGAGCGGCGGCGCTGCGGTTACGGCTTGGAAAGCGTTCGATGTCAAAATCATCACGGCCCATACTGACGGTAAAGATCATGTCTACGCCATTGTCACGATAGATTGGTGTGAGTAGAGATTCAATCATGCCCTCATCAAAATCAGCAAAGCGCACCGGGATCATTACGGTTTCAATCTGTGCTTGTTTACCATCGACCTTAAAACGGTAGCCATCAAGCGCCAGTGCTGCCAGCCCCGATGGATTACTCTGATCGATATTGCGGTCGAGAAAGAAAGGGTCGAAACCAGTGAGTAGGATTTTTATCTGAGCGTCATTTTTAAAGTCGAGGTCGCTAAAACCTCGTGATGACTTCTCAACGGCTTTAATCAAGATATCTTGCTGCCAAGAAGCGATATTGAAGTCTGGTTTCTGGATCTTGAGCAATGCTCGCATCGCCAAGCGGTTCCAATACAGAGAGCGATCATCCAAATGACCCGACTGCACATCTCTCACCGCCTGTTGCCATAATCTAAGCCCTTGATGAGCCACCATCTGGGTGACCTTTAACTCGTCTGAGTGCTGGTTATATTTTTCGCCTAAGCTACTTACAAAGGCTTGATAGCGCGAGACCACTTGCGGCATGGCTTGAGTTGCCGTTGCTAAGCGAGCTTCCTCTACGTCGAGTGTTGCGAAGGCACTCAAGGGCAGGGTGAGCGCAGCTAAGGCGCCAAGAAGTCGTGCTGAGCGGTGTTTATTCATTGCCAGTTCCTTTCTTATTATTGTTACAGCGCAAGCTTGTCCGTTTGTGGCTTTACTCTTGAGTCGTTAGTGCGATTAGGCTGCTATTTTATCTTGCTGCTCAAGGTATGCGCGCCCCAGTATGCACCACAATAAATATCATTAAAAGATATGCGAGCGGGACTCTGCTGACTTACAGGGGCGACATCTCTAGATGCTTGAATTATGTGGCTGTAGCTTGGCTAAGCTATATCTAGGCCAGCCATAATACTGAATTGGTATTATGGCTGTAATCGAGTCGATAGCGGCTGTGGCAGAGATGCGTGTCTAATTAAAGGTGAAAGGGCGTCATAGCTTAGAGGTCAAAGCTTACCTATTAGAGTCCGCTTAGATGGAGACTCTGATAATGGGTTACATCATCAATGACTGTAGCGACTCTTGGTTAGTGAAACGCTTGTGGAAGAAGTCCAAGAAGGCGCTGATATTGGTGGCAAGCTGCCTGCGGCTTGAGTACACCCCATATACCTTAAAGGCTTCCATTGGCCACTCCTGTAAGATAGGGACCAGTGAGCCGCTAGCCAGCTCATTCTTACAGACTGAGTTTGACAACATAGCAATACCAAAATCATCCATAGCGAGCTGCTTGACCATCACGGCACTATTAACTCGTACCTTACGCTGAAAGTTAACCATGGTTTTTCTGGTGCCTTTCCCTAAGGGCCAAATAGGCGCCGAGCGCGAGGTACCTAACAAGATGCCACTGTGATCGGCCAAGTCTTGCGGTGTGGCAGGTGTTCCGTGAATTTTTAAGTAACCAGGGCTGGCGACTAAAATCGGCTGGCGCTCAAACAGTAACCTAGCGACCAAATCAGACGATTGCAGGGGACCGTACTTAATGGCGATATCGTAACCTTCACCAACAAGGCCAACATCGCTATCGGTAAATTGCACGTCCAGTTCAACATTGGGGTAGAGGCGTAGAAAGCCGCTACATAGTGTCGCGATTAACTCTTGGCTGAAAGAGACGGGAATAGCGATACGCAGCTGGCCTGAAACGTCATTATGGGTATTTTCCACCGTGGCTTTGGCAGCCTCGATTTCATCGCTTATACTGGAGCAGTGTTGAAAAAATAGCGCGCCTACCTGAGTCAGGCTCAGATTACGGGTATCTCGCTGCAATAGTCGCACGCCAAGCTGTTCTTCTAGCTGGGCAACCTTGCGGCTAATCGTTGATTTTGGCATGCCTATTTCACGGGCAGCTTGAGAGAAACCTTTGGCTCTAACTACCGCCGCAAAGAGCATCATACCGTTTAAATCAGGCATGTTATCTCCACTGTCTCAAATATGGAACAAAGCGTCTAATGCAGTTTAATAGCAATTGACGGTATAACAAAGTTATATTTACGGGCTAAAAATTTCAGAGGCTAAAAGCAGAGGATCTTTCGATGACCAGCAAAAATCAGCCCGCTAACATGACTCAAGTGCAAACTGCCGATCCGCTTTTTCTAAAAGCAGAGCAGTTAGCCAAAGACTTTTCATTGTTTCCTGAGCACAGTAAGCAAACGCTTTCAGAAGAGATTAAAGGTCTTTTAGACGATGATGCGATTCAAGCTAATCTTAAAGACTTGGCGCAGTTAGACGTTGATGGTTATGTCACTAAGGTGATTCAACCGACCCAAGATAAAAATCGTCCAGGTGCGAAGCGCATCATTGCCGATCTTAAAGGCAAGCTTATTACCGAAACCCATATCGGCCCTTTTTATAGTGCAGAGATCGAACTGAATTTTGGATCACGTACTCGCCGTATCGGTTTTGTAGCGCAAGAGCGCACAACGGCAAATGGCGCGTGGATGCCTGAGCATCACATTGCTTGCTGTAAAGCGATTCGCCACTTCGCTGAACTGTCTATGCCGATTGTTTACCTTATCGACACCCCAGGTGCCGATGCGGGTGAAATCGCCAACAGCCAGAACCAAGCACACTCAATTTCAAAAGCGATTGCCGAGAGCGCGAACGTTGACGTACCAACTGTTGGTATCGTTATCGGTGCGGGCTATTCAGGCGGCGCGATTCCACTTGCTGCTGCAAACATCCTGTTGTCGCTACGTGATGGTATTTTTAACACCATTCAGCCACAGGGTTTACAGAGCATTGCGCGTAAGTACAACTTGTCTTGGCAAGAATGTGCGAAATCTGTAGGTGTATCGCCAGAAGAGCTTTATACCTCTGGTTGCATCGACGGTATCATCGATTTCTCTCCATCGGACAGAGATGAGCGTCAACATAACCTGCGCCGTGCAATCATCAGCAGCATCGAAGCAGTAGAGAAAGCAGCGGTCAACTTTGTTAGTGAGTCAGAAGACTTACGTGAGCATTACGATCGCAGTCTAGCGCGTTTCCTAAACCCATCTAAGAGTCTAGAAGCGTTAGAGCTTAATGCAGAATTGGCGGTTGCTAACAACCCAACCATGCATTTAAATCTATTTGGTAGTGCTTACCGCTATTTGCGTTACTTAACGCTGCGTAGTCGTATTCACTCTATCTCATTAGAACAGTATGGTCGCCTATCTAAGGTGAGCGTACCAGAAGGTGACTTACTCGCACGTATTCAGCAAGAGCAAGACCGTGTATTCCAATCTTGGTTATCAAGCCCTGATAAACTGGTTTATGACGAAGAGCTGAACAAGCTTTGGGGTAACTTCATTGCTAAGCGTGATGATGTATCTACTGAGCGCAACATGCTAACACGTTTGATTTTGGGTGAACCAAAAGAGAACTACAAGAAGGCCCGTAAGGCGCTGATCTTCAACATTAGTTGGTCGCTATACCATCGCTGGAAAGGCAACGCAGAGAACAACTTCAAAGGCCTTATCCATTACCTTGAGACACTGCCATCTGAAGTGACTCAGGCTGATTGGCCTGAGCTGAATAAGCTAACTGTGTTAGATGTGATTGTTCATGATGAACTTCGTGAAGACTTCATCTGGCAATGCCATAACATCTTGGTATTCAACGCTCTTTACGACAACGTAGTGGGTAATCTTGCATCAATCGCTAAAGAAGCCATGATGTCTAAGAGCTTGTCACGCAACTCAGTCGACAACTTGCTACATGATTCGATTGACCGTGCGCTGTCGACACAAAACGTTGCCAATGATAAGAACAAGTTCTACAAGTGGCTTAAGTACTTTATGTCACAGTCAAATCGCGCCGAGCTACTGACTCGTACTGAGCAGTGGAAGAGTGTTGGTTTCCCACAGTTGAACGACAGTTTATTCGTTATCTTGACCTACTTCTTCGAACGTTTGCTACCTGAGTATTTCGATAGCGAAGAAGAGAGCGGTGAATACACAGGTGCAATTAACCCTGTGCGTATCGGTCGTCGTAAAGACTTCTGGAACCGTTTGACCATGGGCTATCAAGACTTGCTGATCCAGAAAGTGCTTCGCGATGAAAAGCGTGCAGGCAAAATGGGTTGGGAAGCGATTATCGCTAAGTTCTTCACCGATTTTGAAGAGATTGATGGTGACAAGATTTCGGCTAACTTGCTGAACTTCCCTGGCTTCCGTTTATCTATCGAAGATGCATTGGACAAGGGCATTCGCCCATGTGGTTTAATCACAGGTCTTGCAGATTTTGAGCAAAACGGCCAGCCAATGCGCGTGGGTGTTGCGGTATCAAATACGGCATTCCAAGCCGGTGCATTCGATATGGCGGCTGCTGAGAAATTCAGTGCGCTATTGATTGAGTGTGCTAAGCGTAAGCTACCGGTGATCTGTTTTATCAGCTCTGGTGGTATGCAGACTAAAGAAGGTGCCGCGGCGCTATTCTCAATGGCTGTGGTAAACGACCGTATTACTCGCTTTATTCGTGATAACGAACTGCCAGTATTGATGTTCGGTTACGGCGACTGTACCGGTGGTGCACAGGCAAGTTTTGTGACTCACCCACTTGTGCAAACTTATTACCTATCAGGTACTAATATGCCGTTTGCGGGTCAGATGGTTGTTCCTGCATACCTGCCATCGACTTCGACTCTGTCTAACTATCTATCGAAAGTACCAGGTGCGATGAACGCCTTGGTTACCAACCCATTTAGTGAGACGATTGACGATCAACTACAGAGCATCGATCCATTGATGCCAAAGCCAACGGCTAAGATTGTTGATGTGATTTCGAGTGCGGTATCGACACTGGTACCAGAGCGTTTAATCGCTGAAGAAGAGATTGTTCAAGACGACCCGCGTCAGTTGATGAAACCAATTGAGAAGGTACTGGTTCACGCTCGTGGTTGTACTGCGGTTAAGCTTATCCGTAAGGCTCATGACAATAATATCAAGGTGGTATTGGTTGCATCAGACCCAGATATGACCTCTGTACCTGCAGATATGCTAAAAGACAACGACAAGCTAGTTTGTATCGGTGGTAACACTTCAGATGAAAGTTACCTAAATGCCTACTCGGTACTAAAAGTTGCTGAGTACGAAAATGTCGACGCATTGCACCCTGGTATCGGTTTCCTATCGGAAAGCCCACAGTTTGCGGCACTTTGTGTCAACAACGGCGTTAACTTCGTCGGCCCAAGTGTACACAGCATGACGACCATGGGTAACAAGTCGAACGCGATTAAGACGTCACAATCTCAAAACGTTCCAGTTGTACCAGGTAGTCACGGTATTTTGACCAACGCAGAGCAAGCGGTAAATGTTGCTAGCGAAATCGGCTACCCAGTGCTGCTTAAAGCGGTACAAGGTGGTGGCGGTAAAGGTATTCAGGTTGTAGAGCGTCCTGGCGACATGATCTCCTTGTTCCAGAAGACCTCTACTGAAGCGGCTGCAGCATTTGGTAACGGTGACCTATACCTAGAGAAGTATGTGACTTCACTACGTCATATCGAAGTTCAGTTACTTCGTGACCAGTTTGGTAACACTAAGGTTCTGGGTCTTCGTGACTGTTCTGTACAGCGTAACAACCAGAAAGTGGTTGAGGAATCTGGCTCAACCATGCTGCCAGATGAGCTTAAGCAGAAGGTGATGGAATACACCCGTGCATTGGGTGATGCCACAGATTATATGGGCGCGGGTACCGTTGAATTTATCTATAACTTAGACGCTAACGAAGTCTACTTTATGGAGATGAACACCCGTCTACAGGTTGAGCATCCAGTAACAGAAGCCACTTCAGGCATCGATATCGTAAGCGCAGGTTTTGATATCGCAGCGGGTCGTTCAATTGCAGAGCTTGAGCCGCAAGAGATTGGTTATGCGATGGAAGTGCGTGTGACGGCAGAGAAAGCTGCACTTGATAGCAACGGTGTTCTACAGTTGCTACCGCATCCAGGTTTAATCACTGAATACCAGATGCCTGAGCGTGATGATATCGAGATCATCTCAATTGCAGGTGAAGGTAAAGAGGTTTCTCCTTACTATGATAGCTTGATTGCACAGATTATCTGTCGTGGTGAGAGCCGTGAAGATGTGATCACTAAGCTACATGACTACCTAGCAAATCAAGTCGTGATTAAGGGCATCGCGACTAACATTCCATTGTTAACGCGTATCCTTAAAGATGGCACCTTCAACGAAGGCGTATACGACACCAACTATCTGCCACGCTTTATGGCAGAGTTAGATGTGCCAGAGCTGATTGCTGAGATGGAAGCTGCGGCTGAAACCGTAGGTGTCGATACTGCATCACTTCGTGTTGGTGAGAGTAACGAGCTTAAGGTTATGGCACAGGGTGCTGGTATCTTCTATACCTCTCCAGCTCCTGGTGAAGCAGACTTCGTTAAGGAAGGTGACATTGTTACTGTAGATCAGACTTTGGCGCTTACCGAAGCGATGAAGATGTTCTCACAGGTAACACTAGCTGGCTTTAACCGTAAGAATGCAGTGCTCTACCCTGAAGATCAGCAGTATCGTATCGAGCGTATTCTTAACGGTAATGGACAGCAGGTTTCTCAAGGTGAATTACTCTTCGTTGTATCACCCGTTGCCTAATGGCTTAGACGCTCCGTTATCGGCTTACTCTTAACGATAGCGAGAGTTTACAGGCCTAAAATACCCACCTTGTGTGGGTATTTTTTTGTACATGGAGGTACTTATCCCTGAACGCAGGGGTTGCGTAGGAAGGGGGTTGTCTGGAATTCACTGTTTATCCACCCCGTGATAGCGAATTAAAAAGGCCAATAACAGTGGCGTTATAATGCTGGTGGCTATTGCCATGATCACAATCGCGGAAAAGAGTCCTGAAATAATAGGTGGTGTGGGATCGGGATGATTAAACAGTCCGGCTTGTAAGGCGACACCGGCCAATACGATCTCCACTGCTCCTCGCCCACTCATAGCGACTCCGATCCGCAAGGATTCTTGACTGCTGTGGCCCGTAGCGCGTGCGCACAGTCCGGCGCCAATTAGCTTGCTGAGCAGAGCGACAGTGATGAGTAGCGCGACAAACCCGGGTATTGAGACGAGCGCGGTTAAGTTTAGATGGAAGCCTATGGACACGAAAAAGATCGGTGCAAGAAAGCCGGAGCTGATACCGGAGGTCTGCCGCTCTACTCGGTCATATATTTTTTGTTCCACCACGGCGGGGTGGAAAAACATGCCTGCGACGAAGGCGCCGATAATGAAATGTAGTCCCAATAACTCAGCCAGCACCGCGTATGCCAAAGAAGCGATCAACAGCATACTAAAATCGATATCGGGAATCTTGACGAACTTAAGGTAGCGGCCAACTAGAGGAAACAGGTAGTAGCCGACAGGGATGGTAATGGCGAAAAATAGTAGCACCTTGGCTAATAGCGGGCCCCATAAGTCTAAGCTAAGGGAGAGGGTGCCGCCATTGGAGATGGTCGCTAACAACAGGGCGAGAATGAATAAACTTAACAGGTCATCCCAAAGCGCCGCGGCGACTATGGTTTTGCCCTCTTCGGTATCTAAGCGGTTAAACTCCATCAACATTCGAATCGTTACTGGCACGGCAGTGACCGCAAGAGCGGTGCCTAAGAACCAACTCTGGACTGTCTTGAAGGGGGACTCTGGGAATAACAACAGTCCTATCGCTGTGCCCGCTATAATGGGCACTAACATCCCGCCGACCGCCACCGCGGGGGCAGAGCTTGATGTCTTCTTAAAATCCAGCGGGCTCATGCGAACCCCTGCCAATAGCATCAGGAAAAACATCCCAAGATCCGCCAACGCCTCAAACGCTTCACCTTGAGTGACTTCCCATAGTAGGGGGAATGAACCTTGAAAACGGTGGAGAAACAGCCCTAATGCAATACCTGACACCAGCTCACCCACGATTGGCGGTAAATTTAACCGTTTGGCTAGCACCGCAAATATTCGGGTAACTGTTAGCAATACAAGAACTAAATATAGAAAGCGCATCAGTATTTCCAACCCTCTGGTTGACTAATATGAGAATAGTTGTGAGCTCGTCTTAAGTCTAATATTTGACCTGAACAAGGCGACTCCGCCACACAAGCCGTGACTATTCTCGCGGATGTTCAGCTATCGCGACTACAGACTTGGGATGATGCTTAGTGTGCCAATACTTTTTATGTGCTTCGTCGACAATGAAGAGCACTGACGCTGTGGCGAGCAGGACAAGCCACTGATTCAGGCTAATAGGGCTGAGTTGCAGTGCATCACTAAGCCCGGGGGTATACATGGCACCAATATGGATCCCTTGGGCCACAAAAATACCGATAAGCAATATTGGGTTACTAAACAGAGGCATCCTTAATAAAGATCTGTGTTCAGAGCGACTATTGAGTGCGTGAACATTTTCAAATAAAACCATCAACATTAATGTTAGATTTCGTGCTTCAACTTCATCAATGCCCATATGTAGTGAACTTGCAAATAGGGCAAATGCCACCAGGCCCATGGTGAGGGCACTGCTGCAGACTCGCTCAAGCATTAATCGATCGAAAATAGGTTCCTTGGGTGAGCGCGGCGCTTGAGACAACTCCTTGCCTTCAGCTGGCTCGAAGGCAAGCGCAACATCTTGTACGCCATTAGTAACGATATTGAGCCAGAGGATCTGTAGCGGGAAGAGCGGAATTGGCAGTGCAAACAATACGCTAAGGATAAACAGAAAGATCTCTGCGGCTCCAGTGCTGATAAGCAGGTAGATCACCTTACGGATATTGTTATAGACGATGCGCCCCTCGATGATCCCCTTTACTATCGAGCTAAATTTATCATCGGTGAGTACCAAGGATGCACTTTCTCTGGCGACATCGGTCCCCCTAAGCCCCATGGCTATGCCAACGTGGGCGTGCTTTAGCGCTGGGGCATCATTGACGCCGTCACCAGTCATGGCGACGAACTCGCCTTGTCTGATAAGCGACTCAGTGATCTCCATCTTCTGT
The DNA here is from genome assembly GCF_016765635.1 of Shewanella schlegeliana. Lineage (GTDB taxonomy): Bacteria > Pseudomonadota > Gammaproteobacteria > Enterobacterales > Shewanellaceae > Shewanella > Shewanella schlegeliana. The sequence continues at coordinate 537,332 of NZ_JAESVD010000002.1, read as the reverse complement.
TTGGGCTTTACTCTCGCAAACACTCTATGATTGGCAACTAGGCGATCAAAAGTATTGATATCCCCAAGCCTTGCTTGTTCCAGTTGCTGACCCGTTATTGCGCTATCGGTTTCATCGGCAATTTTGAGTTGTTGTGATAAGGCGAGTGCGGTCGCGGGATGGTCGCCCGTGATCATCGCCACCTTGATTTTGGCTTGGCGGCAGGCTGCCACCGCATCGATAGCATCGGGTCTTAAGGGATCGCTCATGGCGACCAAGCCAAGAAACGTTAGTCCGCTGAAGTGATCATCGAGTGGTGTGCCTAAGCCATGAGCCAAGGCGAGGACGCGATAACCACGTTTAGCCATGGCGTGGGTTTGGCTAAGAATGGTTTGCCGCATCTCTTTGCTCACAGAGCACATGGGGAGGATCTTCTCTACCGCCCCTTTTACCGATAGCTGGGGCCCCATTTCAGTTGTATCGACACTGGCACCGAAGCCCTTTTCCGACTCATAGGGGAACAGAGTCAGTCGTTTACACTTAGGCTCTGAAAGAGTTTTAAGCTTGTACCCTAAGGTGAGAAATGCCAGATCGACCCCATCACCATCGGCATGAACCTTATCCTCCTCAAAAGCCAAGTGCGCCTCATTGGCAAGGACTCCAGTGGTGACTAACTGTTTTAGTGCAGTTTCATGTTGTAAATCGACCGGGTTATCGTGTCCGTGACGATATACCATGCCCGTAGGGCTCAGTCCTTCTCCCGTCACATCATATAGCCGATCGTTTGCTAGCCAGATTTGACCTATGGTCATCTCGTTGACCGTCAAGGTGCCGGTCTTATCCGAGGCGATAAAGGTACAAGATCCAAGCGCCTCAACGGCAACCAGTTTACGCACGATGACGTTAGCCTTTGCCATGCGTTTCATACCGATGGCAAGCGCTACGGTAATCGCTGCGGGGAGACCTTCAGGAATGGCCGATACGGCTAATGCGACGCCGAGTAGAAATACTTCTGAGAGTGCGGCACCACGTAGAAGAGTGAGGCCAAATATGAAGGCAATGATGATGAGAATCGCGATTGCGATCCGCAAGGTAAACTGATCGATTCTCTGCATCAGTGGCGGTTTGGTAGGCTCACCTTGATGGACAAGTTTGGCTATCTGACCAATTTGAGTCTTACTCCCTGTTGCCATGACTTCGCCTTCGGCTCGGCCATGGGTGACTAAGGTTCCTGCAAATGCTTGTTGCTTATTGCTGACTGAAATTGACTCTCCGGTTAGGGCTGACTCATCGACCTGAAATTGGGCGGATTGTTTAAGTGCTATGTCGGCACCGATACGATCGCCGCTATTAAGCATGACCCAATCTCCGGGAACTAACTCCTCACTGGGAAGGTGTATCGGGTGGCCATCGCGCAAGACCCGGCTCAGTTGTGGCACCATATGAGCCAATGAATCGGCGGCCTGCTGCGCTGAGTACTCTTGAATGGTACCAATAAGGGCATTGATCAGTAATACCGCTGAGATAAAGAAGGCATTGATAAGCTGTCCCAGCAGTAAACAGACAATAACGGCCACCAGTAGTACATAGATAAATGCGCTACGAAACTGGAGCATAAATAACATTAAGAAGTTATTTCTTGAGGGTTTTGGCAAACAGTTCTTACCGTACTGTTGCAACCGCTCCTGTGCCTGAACGGTCGTCAATCCTTGCGTCGCCCTAGCCACATCATCCCCCCGCTAGTCAGATCCATTTATTCCTTGTTCTATAGTCAATAATTATAGGTAAAGAATTAAAATCTGGTACTAAATTGACCCTAAACAAGGCTTGGTGGTAACGAGGACTAAAGGGGCTAAGGAGTCAAAATTATCTACATAGAAGGGCTATCAGGGCTTAGCTCGCGGCTTAAGTTGATGAAGCCTTCTGCTGCGGGCGTTAGTGGTAAGTTTTTACGCCAAATCAGCGCCAGATCCCATGTTAAGTTCGGCGACAATGGGCGATAGACTAGCTTGTCTGAGTTCACCTTGTCGCAGATAGGTTTTGGCAAGATGGCGACTCCCATCTGGGCCTCTACCATAGCGGCAATAAAATCCCATTGGCCGCTTTGGGCCGCAATATTGAGTTCTACATTGGCCTTGTGGCTCAATCTATGGATAAGTTTTGTAAGAGAGAAATCATCGTTATAGAGAATAAAGGGGTGAGGCTCAATAGCGGCCCATGTAATAGCCTCTGACTTTTCAAGTTTATGGCCGTTGGGTATGCATGCTAATAGAGGGTAACCCTTAAGGTTATGGCTATAAAACTCCTGCGAGTGCGTAGTAGGAAGCGCGGTAAAGGTGAGATCTAAGGTGTCATTGAGTAGTGCTTGCTCTGCACCGAAGCCGCCTAATTCGACGATGCTGACCTCAATTTTTGGGAAGCGTTTTCGGTATTCAGAGAGTAGGTCAATAATCATCTCACCCATCATGGGGCAGACACCCAATCGTAACTGTCCTGTTTGCAGGCCATTCAAGCTATTTAACTCTTCTTGTAATCGATGCCACTGCCCAACTATTTGTTGAGCGCTATTGGCAAGCATTCGTCCGGCTTCAGTTGCAATGACTTTCTGGTTATTACGGATCAGCAGTGGTTGCTCCAAGTTATCTTCTAAACGCTGGATCATCTTACTCAAGGTTGGCTGAGTAAGATGTAACTTTTCAGCTGCTCTGGTGTAGTTACCGACCTCAAGCAGAGTGACAAAACAGTATAAACTTTTAATCTGAACGTTCATGCTTAAATGGAATCTATTGGATGGATATTATTCATTTTACTAATAATAGGATAAGGATTACCTTGACCACAACCACATAATTTCGACTATTTTTATAGCAACTAACAGGAAAGAAGATGAAGTCATATCAAGGTTTATTTGCTCAAGCACTGTATTTGGCCGCTAAACCATTGGATAAAGCCGAAAAGCAAAAGCTAGAGAATGCCTCTCGCCAGCAGCAATCTTTAGCCCAAGGGCAGACAAAGCCAAGTAAGCTGGCTTCATAATATTGTTGCTTAGTGTTTTAGCTTGATAAAGGTTTGCGTTAAACCTTGCATCTTTAGTTGCACTTGCTCGCGTCGAAATCCCTTAAACTTGGCGTGAGTATTTTGCTTAATATAAAAGATGACTTTGTCATATTCCCTGCATCAGGCCTTACCTAATAGGCTTAAGCCACTACTTTTTTGAGGGAAGACCTCGATGAGTAATACCTGCCACTTAGCGTAGCAGGTGGATTAATAGTAACAAGTAATGATCAGTTAAGCAGTTCATGCTCTGGTGGCAGTTGGCGACTGATCCACAACACCAATTTATGCTTCATATTGGGGCCATCTTCTTTATCTTTTGATAGCGCTTGAATAAGGTTATCTTGCACCAGTAACCGGTAGATACATTCGACCTTATCTTTGGGAGAGATCCCTTGACCAAAGTCGGCAAAGCCTCTCTTCTTGGCGTAGCCTACACCAATTTCCATCGCGAGCTTGAGTAGTTGTGCATCGTGCTTGCCTGGCTTCATAGTAACGCTCTTCTTTCTATTGATGTTGCTCTAACGTTACCTGAAAATTGGACTATAGCAAGTGACATTGCGCTGATAAAAGTAGTTTAATCTATTGAAATCTTGAGTTTGTTATCATTTGGCAAAGATTATTTTGAGCCGTTTCGCTGCCGATATTGTAGCGGTGATACACCATACCAACGTTTAAATGCTCGGGTAAAGTTACTGGGATCTTTAAAGCCTAATCGAAACGAGATCTCTAGCATTGAGAGTTGCGGACACGACAGGTACTTCTGTGCCAAATCTTTTCTGAACAGTTCGACTTGCTCGCTAAAGGATGTGCCTTCCTCCCGCAGCTTACGTTGTAAGTTACGGCTACTCATATGAAATGTTTTGGCGATGGTATCTCGGTCTGGATTACCTAATGTCATAGCAATGGCAATCTCTTCGGAAACTTTCTTGCTAAACGCAGGTTGAGATAAAGTCTGGAAGTAGCTTTGAATTGCTTCATCGTTTTTTAGGGCAAGCTCTTTATTAGCCGATGGGAAAGGCAGCTGTAAATCTTGGTTGGAATAATAGATTTTGTTGCCATTGGCTGCGTAGTTGATTGGACAGTTAAATAGCTGCTCAAAAGGTTTAGGGTTAAAAGGTTGTCGGCGCTCTAGCACTAATCTCGTAGGCTTAATCTGACCATTACTAACCTGTAGTGGCATTAAATAGCTCGTCGCCATAAAGGCATCTATGGCTTCATCTGCATAGTGTTTCCCTGGGAGTTTATTAAAGCATAATGCAGACTCTTGTGGCCCGTGTTCAACATCCATCTCGAGTACGTTACTAATAATGCTGTGATAACGCTTTACCCGACTCCAGGCATCGGCCAAAGATTCGCTGACAAGCAGTGAAAAGCTTAAGGCGTTGAAGCTGGTGGGCTGTACAAAGTTAGCCACTTTTAAGCCGATGGCTTCGTCTGCGGTAATCGTTACCGCACGCCGCCATAGCTGCGTCATTTGCTGTGTGGGTAATCTAGCATTCGGATCCTGCAATATAGATTTGTCTATACCGATCTCATCGAGTATTTTTTGGCTATCGATGCCAGCCGCATCGATTGTGCGGCATACGGCTAAAGCCCAAGAGGCAATCGTCGTAGTCTCATCGGTTAACTTGTTACTGTCCGTTAAAGTCATAAAGCTGTCTCTCGCCGACCATTAATCCGCCACATCTTGGTTTAGGTTACAAATAACGCCCAATAAGCTCAATCTTTATCCTACATAGAAAATGAGTCTTCGTAATCATGTGAATAGGGTTGAGGATATAAGGCATTTTGTCGGGTATATAAGAAAAGGAATAATAATGAATTATTACTCGTTGACCTCTCGAAGCGATTTTGAAAAATCCCTGCTTACGTTGGCATCTTGCTTGTCGATAACAGCTCTTATGGGGTGTAACTCCGATTCAGTGCAAGAGCCTTTGGGTAAGCAAATTGAGCCCAGCGCCTGTTTCTGGGTCGGTCCCTATAACATTGACCACCCTGAACGTAACTTTGCCTACCCCGATACGGGCGCTAATTACTGGCACGCGGGTTATATCCTGCCAGAAGGTGCCAGTTTAACCCTGCATGGCGAATACCCTTATGCGCGCTATATATCACTCAATAGCTACCGAGCAGACACCTCACCAGCAACGGCGATAACTGATAAAGATATTGTTGCAGATGACGGGTCGTTTAATCCCTATATTCAAGGTGCGGAGCGCCAGAAGCTGCTAAGAGAGTTTACTCTTGCAGTTGCTCAAGGGCAGCCAGCAGGCGAACTGCCAAGTAACACCTTGTTTGATTACGCCGAGCAGGGCAACAAGGCGGTACTGATTTATCGAATTTACGTTAACGATGAAGGCCAAGATGAGCAAGGCGGTGTTGAACTGCCAGCAGTAGAGCTGACTCTATCATCTGGTGAGCAACTGTATGGCCAGCAAGCTTGTGATGCTCTGCAAGTTGATAGTGATAACCTCGCTATTCCACTCGTCCCCAAAGAAACCTACGGCAAGATCCGTCTAAACCCTGCATTCGACCCAGCTAAAAATCCAGCGGTTTGGCGGGCTGCTTATAATGGCGCATTCGGTATTCAGTGTAACTTCTTAGGTAATTGTGATGGCGAGCCTGAGCGGAAGGTGAATTACTATGCCAATGCCGATAATCAATATGTGAGTACCTTCTTAAACAGTGACTTTGGCGAAGTGGCTGTCACCCGAGGTAAGTTGCCTAAAGTGCCTAAAACACTGGCAGGCGAGGGGGTGTTTGATGAGTCAGAATCTCAACTGCGCTACTGGTCTATTTGCCAGAATGAGTATTACTCACAACGGGTGACGGCATGTTTATTTGATGAGGAGCTTGTTGTCGATGAGGATGGTTACTACACGGTTGTGACCAGCCCTGATGTAACTAAGCCGAGTAATGCCAATGCCGAGTGTGGCTATAACTACTTACCGTGGACCGAGCAGGGAGATGGTTTCGGTCGAGTTGAGGGTGGGGAGAATAAACTTAATGAAGCATTGCTCATTGTGCGTAATATGCTTCCGAAAGCGGACTTTGCCGAGGCGATTCAAAACACTTCGGTACCTGGAGATGAATATGCCATCATGGGCGAGTATTTGCCCACTACTGAGTATATGAGTCAGGCTGACTTTGAGGCGTTAGGTTGTGAGATTTAATTTAGTCTAATGATTACACTCGTAAAAAAGCCATCGTTTGATGGCTTTTTTGTTATCTATACAGTCTTGATCCGGATCATTAATCCTGTCGGTTTAACTGCACTTAAGGCCAAACTTGTCTAAGCTAGGATTAGGGTATAGTAAGCGGAGACCGTGATGGACAAAGTATTCATTATTTCCCAGAGAGAAGAGGCCCATGTCGATGCAATATCGGCAGGGGTGGAGCTTGCCAGAATGTTAGGTAAGCGCGCCGAAGTATTTGCTTATAGTTTTGAATACTTTGGTAATGCCGAATATTACAACCCCAAGTTTGTTGCTGTTGCGCAAAAGCATGTCATGAAGCAACGCATGGCTAAGATTGAACGAGAGTTAGAGAGTATTGATGCCGCCGATACACCAATCCACAGTGTATGGAGCAAAGATCTTTATGAGCATGCTTGTCATCATTCAGGTCGCCATGGCTTCGATCTTATTGTGAAAGCAGTGCATCATGCCGACCATTACCTACCTGTAGACTGGAACCTAATCCGTCATACCCGAGTACCATTAATGCTGCTAACCGATCATCCGGTAAAGAAGAATAATGCTGTAATGATGGCATTAGATCTTGATAGTACTAAAACTATAAAGCAGCAATTAAATCATGCCGTTATTCGCCAAGCTGTTGCATTGGCTGATGCAGCGGGATGCGAGCTACACCTTGCATTTGTTATCCGATTGCCTCAGGTGATCCATGATATGGAGATCGTCGATACCCACGCCATGGTGAGAGAGGCGAGAGCCAAGCATCAAGCCTTGTTTGATAAACTTAATATCGACCCTAAGTGTATTCATATTACTGTAGGCGAACCCGATCTGTGTATCTATCAATTAGCTTGTAAGCATAGGGTGCGCTACTTAGTGCTGGGTGCTGTGCAGCGTCAAGGAGTCTACGCTTTTGTGGTCGGCAATATGGCAGAATCGATACTCAGCCGTATTCGCAGTAATGTATTAGTAGTGCCTGCACGCGAGGGGGTATTGCAGCCTCTAGGAGATAGTTGATAGGAGATAGTTTACACCTATGCAATGGTTAGAAAGTCTCGGGAAAAGTATCAAGCGCTGTCTGATGAGCTCAATATCGATCCTAAGTACCTGCACGTGAAGGGCTGTTAGAGCCTTTGGAATAATTATCTCTGAGTGAATAAAATAAAAACCACCTCAATAGAGGTGGTTTTTAATGATTTAAAGCTAGCTAAAGCTTACTGAACAGAGAAGTCGTTTTCGACTAACTGCTGCTTGTTTTCCGCTTGTGGCGTATGGCACTGAGTACAGTTGTAGTACTCGTTGTTTAGCTTGCCATTGGCTAACATATGAGAAGGATCAATTGCAGTCGCTTTCATACGCTTAGCTTTAGCAGGGCTATGACAGCTAATACAGCCGTTTTTCTTTAGCGTGATTGGATACTCCGCTTTGTGCGGGATCATCGGTGGCTGGTGTACGAAGGTACGCTCGATAGACTTACCGCGCTTTGGATAAAGCGGTGCAGGATCGGCTGCACGAATATCGGTGATCTCAGACTTACCGAGTGAACTGATGTTTACTGGTTCGGCTTGAGTGTTTGCTTGCTGACCAGAGCAAGCACTAAGCGCCATCACTAGCGCAGCTAAGGTGAGTACTTTTTTCATTGGTTGTTCTCCGCCTTTAGGGCAATTCGATTTTGATACTGGAAAACGCGTTGGGCGCAAACGTCGATACAACGGCCGCATTGAGTACAGTCACTGTCGGTTATCATAGGTTGCTTGCCTTTGAGTGCAGGTTTTAATACCTGTCTTTCAGGGCAAACCACAAAACAATCCATACAGTTGTCGCAATCTTTTGCGTTTACGGCTGATACTTTTACTGGACTCACTTTGCCGATAAGGCCAAAGAGTGCACCCGTTGGGCACAGGTGTCCGCACCATGCTCTCTCACTGATAAACAAGTCAAGTAAGAAGATAGCGGCCAAGATCCATAAACCACTGCCAGCGCCAAACAGTACGGCACGGTACAATATAGGAACGGGGTTAAGCCATTCCCAGACTGTCATGCCTGTTAGCACAGGGAGTATGAGCACAAGTGCTAGTAGGTAGTAACGTAAGTTCCTTGGCATCTCGGCAGTGCGAGGCAAGTTCATTTTACGTCGTAACCAGCTAGCAAGATCTGTCACCATATTCACGGGACAGACCCAACTGCAAAATACTCGGCCGCCAAGTACTGCATATAGCAGCACAATAATAACGGCGCCGAGAATCAAGCTCAGCTCGGGTAGATGGCCTGTCATCAACACTTGCAAGGTCGCAAGTGGATCTGACAATGGCACAACGCCGAAGAGTTCACTGGCAGAGAGGTTGCCTTTAAGCAGCCAGACGCCAGCCCAGCTTGCGATGAAAGGGCTAATGGCAAACAATGCAAAGACACAGACTTGGCTTAGGCGACGAAGAAATAGGAATTTGTGGGCACGCCACCATCCAAGCTCTTTAATTGCCGCTTTAGCAAAGCCATGTGTTGTCGGTTTTTGCTTTAGTGTCTGGCTCATAACTCAAGCCCCTTGTTTAACATCTCAAGCGTGGTCTCTTCGGTGTTGATATAGGTATCGTGTGAAGCCGTTTTACCTAAAGCAATATGAGTTGGTAACACCTTGATCGCAGGCTCTTCTAATACACACACGTGTTCACATTTCCCGCAGCCAGTGCAGCTGTCGCTGTTAACTGTCGGCAGGAACATCGCGTGGTGACCGCTACGTTCATTGTGCTGCATCTCTAGGGTGATAGCATCGTCGATTAGCGGGCAGACCCGGTAACAAACATCACATCTCAACCCTTTAAAGTTGAGGCAGTTTTTCTCATCGATCAGTACCGCAATACCCATTTTAGAGTCTTCAATATCCGTTAATTCATGATCCAGCGAACCCGATGGGCAGGCTTTTACACAGGGGATATCTTCACACATCTCGCAAGGTATTTTGCGTGCGGTAAAGTAGGGCGTGCCCGTTGGCGCCCCGTCAAACCAGCGAGCCAGTTTAAGGGTGTCGTATGGGCAGGCTTCTACGCATAAACCGCAGCGTACACAGGCCGAGAGAAAATCTGCTTCACTTAACGCACCTGGCGGTCTTATCGCGAGCGGGTCTAACTGACTAGATTGCTTAGCAACCGCAGTTAATCCCATCCCTAGCAAGCCCATTGCACAGCCCGCTTTAGCCGATGTGGCTAAAAACTGACGGCGATTAACGCCTTTGGCTGCGAACTTACTTTGATTGACCGTACTCATTTGCTTTAGTTTTCTCCGCTTTTGCTTAAGCGATTAAAGTTAAGTTTGTTAGTGAAAAGCTTATGCTTTCATCACTTTAACTGGACACTTCTTAAAGTCTGTCTCTTTTGACAGAGGATCTGTCGCATCAAGTATTAACTTGTTGACCAGTTGGCGCGCATCGAAGAATGGCATAAATGCCACGCCTCTTGGCGGTTTGTTCCGGCCTTTAGTTTCGACACGGGTCTTCACTTCACCGCGAGGTGAGGCAACGATCACTTCATCGCCACGCTTAAGACCACGGGCTTTAGCGTCTTCTGGATGCATAAAGATCTGTGCATCTGGATAGGCGCGATATAGCTCAGGAACGCGAGCTGTCATCGAACCTGTATGCCAATGCTCAAGTACACGGCCAGTTGATAACCATAGATCGTATTCTTCGTTTGGCTCTTCTGCTGCTGGCTCAAATGGCAGGGCAAAAATTACTGCCTTACCGTCTGGCTTACCGTAGAAATCAAACTCTTTATCGCCCTTCACATAAGGGTCACCCTTAGAGAAACGACGTAGGGTTTCTTTACCATCAACTACAGGCCAGCGAAGGCCGCGGGTCTCATGGTAAGTATCGAAGTCCGCTAAATCGTGGGCATGGCCGCGACCAAACTGAGCGTACTCTTCGAATAGTCCCTTTTGAACGTAGAAACCAAATGCATCGGCTTCATCGTTGTATTGGCCTTTACACTCAGACGCAGGGAACTTGTCGACAACACCGTTAGCATAAAGCACGTCAAACAATGTCTTATCAGCAAGTTCAGGTTGCTTAGCAATAAGCTCGGCAGGCCATACTTCTGAAACTTTAAAGCGCTTAGAGAACTCCATTAGCTGCCACAAGTCAGACTTAGCGCCTTCTGGTGCTTTAACTTGCTGGTGCCACATGTGAGTACGACGCTCAGCGTTACCATAAGCACCTTCTTTTTCTACCCACATCGCCGTTGGTAGAATCAAGTCAGCAGCCATAGCCGTTACTGTTGGGTATGGATCCGATACCACGATGAAGTTTTCTGGGTTACGGAAACCTGGATACATTTCATCGTTGATGTTTGGACCGGCTTGCATGTTATTGGTACACATAGTCCAGTAACAGTTCAGCTTGCCATCTTTAAGCATGCGGCTCTGCAGTACCGCGTGGAAACCAGGCTTTGGCGGAATCGTGCCTGCAGGAACTTGCCATAGCTTCTCGGTGATCTCACGGTGCTTAGGATTCGCAACAACCATGTCAGCAGGTAGACGGTGTGCGAACGTACCGACTTCACGTGCCGTACCACAAGCTGATGGCTGACCCGTTAGTGAGAACGGGCTGTTGCCTGGAGTCGCAATTTTGCCGGTTAACAAGTGAATGTTGTAAAGCATGTTGTTGGCCCAAACACCACGAGTGTGCTGGTTGATGCCCATGGTCCACAAGCTCATCATCTTCACGTTTGGATCGGCATAGGCTTTAGCCATAAGCTCTAGCTTTTCTGGTTCAACGCCACTCATCTCAGCGGCATATTCTAGCGTGTAAGAGCTAACGAACTTAGCGTACTCGTCGAAGCTGATTGGCTTAGACTTACCGTTGCCAGGGTTCTTCGCTTTAATCTCTAGTGGATGATCTGGACGTAGACCGTAACCGATATCGGTAGTACCCAGTGCAAACTTAGTGTGCTTGTTAACAAAGTCTTTGTTCACTGCATCGTTTTGAATGATGTAGTTAGCAATGTAGTTAAGAATAACTAGGTCAGACTGTGGACGGAATACCATCGCGTTGTCGGCTAAGTCGAAGCTACGGTTTTCAAAGGTCGACAGTACGTGTACGCGACTCGTTGGGCTGCTTAGGCGGCGATCTGATAGACGAGCCCAAAGAATTGGGTGCATCTCTGCCATGTTGGCGCCCCAAAGTACGAACTGGTCGGCAGCCTCTAAGTCATCGTAACAACCCATTGGTTCATCGATACCGAAGGTACGCATAAAGCCTGCAACAGCCGATGCCATGCAGTGACGTGCGTTAGGATCGATGTTGTTAGTTAGGAAGCCTGCCTTGTGTAGTTTAGATGCGGCGTAGCCTTCCCAAACTGTCCACTGGCCTGAACCAAACATACCAACCGCAGTTGGGCCTTTAGTCTTAAGAGTGTCTTTCCACTTGTCAGCCATGATATCGAATGCGCTATCCCAGCTGATTGGGGTAAATTCGCCTTCTTTATCATATTGGCCATCTTTCATACGCAAAAGCGGCGTAGTTAGACGATCCTTACCGTACATGATTTTAGAAAGGAAGTAGCCTTTAATACAGTTAAGGCCTTTGTTCACAGGGCTTTCTGGGTCACCTTTAGTGGCGACAACTTTGCCATTATCTGTGCCCACGAGAACACTACAACCTACGCCACAAAAACGGCAAGGTGCTTTGTCCCACTTGATGTTATCTTTTTGCTCTGCAGCTTCAACTATCTTAACTGGCAGAGTCGCACCTACGGCTGTTGCAGCTGCAACGGCGGCGTTGGCTTTTAGAAACTCGCGACGGCTAATGCTCATGGTGTTCCTCACTCTTTTCTTCTACTGGATCGACTTGATGATAAATTAGACTGCTATTTAATACGCCTTCTAAGGCGTTAATCGCTTCTACGCTATTGAGAATGGCACCCTGTGTGTCACCTTCGATGGTGACGACAAATTTGCCTTCATCGGTAACGGCATGGATTTCTGTGCCTTCAAGAGCTGATATTTTATTCTTAATTTCAGTCACAGCACCCGGTGCGGCATGCACGACTAGGCTGGTAATATGAAATTCTTGGCTCATCTTTCTACCTTTTAATGATTTGGCTAACTCACCTAAATGGGTTATGCCGATGTTCTCTACCAAGGTTTATCTCGAGTCTAGACCTCACAGAAACTGTGGGTATACCTCGCAAGGGGTATTGGTAGTTTTTGTAGAGCAAGATCAACTTTTTCACGGTGATCTGATTCACATATTTATCAATAAACAGTGGGGGTGTTGTTTGAATTTCACCCATTCGAAATGTTAGCTTGCGCTACATTAAAAAGGTTGGATATTCAGGAGTTTAGTTATTGATAATAATTTTTATTTGCACTTGTTTTGCAGGTGTAACAAGTTTGAGAATATAACAATAAATTGGTGAATGCATTATTAAGTTTTGTTTAATAACCAGTGAGTTCCATATAACCTAAACCATTATGACTACCATTAATTTTAATAGGTCCCTCCCAATAGGGGATAGACAGCGGCATGCTTGAATCAACATTGAGAGCCTGAGTCGTGAGTTGGATGTTTTCGGAGGGGATGGCAATCTGCCAGCTTACCGGGTAGCGTCCCGATGGGGTCTGCTGCCAGGCCGTGGGGGTCATAGAGATCTCTTTACTTGCAATATTATATCCGCGACCATCACGGTACATGCGTCTGCCGCTATAGAAATGTTGCTTATTACTCTGGTTCTGTCTTAGCTGAAAAAGCATCAGTGTCGAACCGTCATCGAGTCTTAAGGCGAACCAATCCCAGCCCTGCTGAGTTTTGGCCAGAAACTGCGAACTCCACTCTCTATCAAGCCAACCCTCACCGCTGACTCTAATACTCTTTCCATCGAGCTCGATTGTGCCGTTGACCTTGATAAAAGGCTGACTGTAGTAATAACTGGCCACAGTACCGCTGGCATTTTTCTGGCTATAGCCGTTATCTCCCTGTAGTTGAAAGGGCGCCTGACTATCGAGTTTGAGCTGGTAGCTAAAACTGTTGCTGGTAACGAATAGAGTCGCAGGAAATAGTTGGTTATCATCACTACGCCACTGCCAGCTATCTTGCTTAATGGTGAGTGGGCTTATTTGAGTACCGGCAAAGTGGGGATGGCCTCGGGACCACTTCTCCGTGGCAAGGTGCTGATTCTTAGTGGTGACAGCCGTATGGGACATATAAAGCTGCTCAGTTTTCCAAGCCGACTCTTGAGCATTATCTGGGTCTAATTCCAGTTCTAGTTCCAGCGCTGATTTTTGCTCTGTAGCTGTTGTCGGCGGAGCCAGTGCGATACGAAACTGGGTCCACTGCAGGCCGAGTTGCTCTCCTGTTTCAGTTTCTAGATTGGCTGTGAGATACCACCACTCCTGCCGAAAGTCGTCGTGGGCTTGGTGGTCTGCAGGAAATGACAGTTGTTTTCCGGGGACGACCGCTGCGTACCCCTGAGTATTGCCATCGAGCAGTTGCCCCATTCCTTGCTTTGTGTCCGAACTGGAGTCATCAAAAAAGCAGCCTCCGAGCGAAAGGGTCAAAACGAGCCCCCAGATTAACGGCCTCATAGGACCTCCTTCTGCAAACTGCTGATTAAAGGGCGGCGTGTCTGCCACAGCAGTGGCAAGATCACCGCTACGGCGCTGACAAGCATCGCGACCATCAGTACTCTGAAATAAGCCTGCCAGTCCCAAACCATAGCGATACTCCAGCCAAAGGCTTGCAAGGTAACCTTATTTATCAGTAGATAACCCAGTAAGGCGCCAGTAGGTAGGGCAAGTAGGCAGGTAAAGAGAACTATCAACAGCATCTGTCCCGAAACTAGAGCTCGTAGTTGGCTGCGACTCACTCCTAGTGCATAGAGTCTGGCAAGAGGAGCTTGCCTTGCTTGGGTGAGCATCAAACAGCCGCTAAACAAGCCTATTGCGGCAACCAGTAAGGTTAAGCTATTGAGCACCAAAGTGATGGAGAAGGTGCGTTTGAAGATCTGCATCGCACGTTGTTTGATTTTACTTTGGTTATACAACTGTGCCGCAGACAGTGAGACTTGTGTCTGCAATATCGATTCGAGTTCGCTTATCTCACCAATGTAATCTGCCGCAATGCTGGTAGGTTGTATGGGTAAATTTAGCTGTTCCCATGTTTTTTGGCTGACGATGATCTGTCCGGTAGGATTACCGTAATCATAGAAAATCGCCCCAATAGTCATAGGTGGCAGAGAGACTTTTTCAAATTCGGCAAGAGTGAGGCTATCGCCAACATTGAGTTGGTACTTGATCGCCATCGGCTCACTGATCATCAACACCTCCCCATTGAAGAGCGCTTGCCAGTGGTTGTCTGATTGTGCCTTTATCTGGTTGCTGTTACGTAGGGAGTGATCATCACGGGTCATTAAACTCACGGTCGCGTTTTGATAATGGCTCGTGTGTAGCCACTGACCATAAATAGCACTGACATTGGGCAAGCTTGCCAGTAAGAGTTGAGTCTCGAGCATTTTGTCATTGGGGGGACGGATATACAGATCGGCATAGAGTCTGTCATCGAGCCACTGCTTTAAGGTAATTTCAAAACTACCGACGAGGGTATTCATTGATATGTTGGCTGTCAGAGCCAATAGCATAGCCATCATGGCAAGAGAAAGCGGGGCAATAAGCTCTTTGCTCTCGGCGACACCATATCGCCATAAGCCTGGCGGAGTCACTCTCTCAACGAGTGATAAACCCGTTTGTAACACTAAGGGCAGTAGTAAAGGGATGGCGAGGGTGACTAGGCTTAACAGGGCTAAGCTGTGTTGATAATCTTGTGTCAGGGGAAACAGTACTGCCGCAAAAGCGAGCAGTATTAGCGCGATGATAAAGAGTTTTCGTTGCTGTTTTCGTCCATGGCTCTGCTGTTCGAATCGACTGGCACTACGTGCTAAAGCTTGTTTGGCGAGATGATTAAATAATGGATAACAGGCGAGTAGGGCTGCCAAAAAAGTGAGGCCAATGGCCTGATATAGCCAGCTCCATTGCCAGAGCCCTGGCATAAGTCTCGCGCCGTACAGTTGCTCTAAGGTGAGTGCAATCATAGGCTGTAGCCAATGACTCAGCTGTAACCCGAGAATAAAGCCGAGTAGGGAGCCGATAAGCACTAGAGTAAATAGCTCTAATAGTAGTGCTAGCAGCAGTGCTTGCTGTGGGACTCCCTGCTGCTGAAGCTGTACTAACAGCTTTTGGCGTTTGAGTAGACTGTAACGCACGCCGTTATAAGCGATAAATAGCCCAACAACAAATGCCAGTAGACTCATGGCGCTAAGGTTTAGGTGAAAGCTGCGAGTGAGGCTTGTCAGGCCTTCACCATCATCTTGAGGGGTAAAATTAAAATACTGAGTGCTTTGCTCATTAAAGGCCTGATTAACCGCTTTAGTTAGCGTCTCTGCTTGACCAAATAATGCGATATAGCTGAGCTCTCCCGTGCGGTTTAACAAGCGTTGTCCGAGTGAAATATCCATTAAGATGGCATTACCTAGCCCAAGCTCATCCTCTAAGCTAATAACATCTAACTGAGTGCCATTAAGCGTCATAGTGCCTTGAGGGGCGACTTGTGCACTAAAGCTTTCACTCATCAATATAAAGGGGGCCCCCGATAGTAACTTTGCGAGGGGGATGTTGGCCGACAGTAGCGACAACTTCTCTTGCTCTACGCTGCCCTGACCTTGACTTTGGTGTTGGCTCTGTATCGACAGCGCTGCTACCAGATCGCTAGCTTGAATGTCCCAGCGTTGACCTGTGTCATCGGTGACAGTGTCCGTTAACACCGCTAAGGCCCGATCGATTCCAGCCTGCCTTAGGGTAAAATAAACCGATTCATCGAGGGACTTACTGCCGCTTAGTGGAGTGAGTAGTAACTGTGCTCTTTGGCTTAGTAGCTCGGTTGCTTCGGAGTAACTGCGCACGGCGTTTTCATTGGTGGCTCTCACGCCGATTAATAGGGTGACCGCGAGTATGATGCCAACGAGAATCCCACCTGCTTGCAGAGGTGACTTCAAATAGTGACGTGCAAAAACGCTCAGGCTTAAGCGCATCGTAAGCCACAGCTGCTGTACCGCTAGGCTACTCAAGGATCTTACCATGCTCAAGGTGCCAGCGCCTTTTCATAAAGTCGGCGCAGTCACTGCTGTGGGTAACCATTAGAATGGCCGTGTTAGATTCTTTAGCGAGCAGACTAAGCAGAGTCATCACCTGTTGCCCCGACTTTTCATCTAAGTTGCCAGTGGGTTCATCGGCCAATAATAGCCTCGGCTTATGCGCAAGGGCACGGGCGATAGCCACGCGTTGCTGCTGACCGCCAGAGAGGGTTTCAACGCTTCTATTTTTTACTTCAGCTAGGCCAAGCTGCTCAATCAGGTAGTCACACCAAGGACTCCATTTTTGTTGGTTTAAGCGTAGAGAAAAGGCGATGTTGTCTTTTACATTGAGGGGAGTTAACAGGTTGAATTGCTGAAACACCATGCCTAAATGCTGGCGTCTAAATAGGCTCCACTGTTTATCTTGCCAGTTCGAGGTGCTCTGCGAGTTAATAAATAGCTGACCCTGTTTGATAAACTCGAAGCCAGCAATGATATTGAGGAGAGTACTTTTTCCACAGCCGCTAGGGCCGGTTAATGCAATGGTGTCGGCTGTATCCAGACGAAGGCTAATATCATCTAAAACCTGATGATATTTGTCACCATCGTTAAAGCCTTTCGAGACTCGACTCAGCCTGACAATCTCACTCGCCATTATCACTCCTGTCGCTGCATTATTATCCTTTAATTCAAATAGTAATCTAACATGCTTTACTGATGTTGTAGCTTATTAAATAAACGTTTTTATATTGAATACTGCTGTTTAAGGTGATTTAATAAACATGTTATTTCAACTTCATCATAGAGTTAGCACTTTTAAAAGTGAATGGATCACTTTTAAAAGTGTTTAATCACAGTTTACTGTCTTTAATTGGTAAAGGCTGTGACAGGCTTTTTTATGTTCGATAATAAAGCCAGCTCCTTGCTGTAACGCTATTAAACCTAAGCACTTCAACCAAAGCACTGTGGATTATGGATATGAGCAGACTTCGTACCTTTCGTAGCCGAATTTTGTCGCAAATGGCCCTGCCTCTGATTGCCATTATGGCGGTCGTTTTCGGTGTGAATGCGTGGATTAATTATCAAGACGAAGAGCAGGATATATATCAGTATCTCGGTCAAAAAGCCGAGAGTGCAGCGCTGCGATTACAGCACTTTCTCATCACCGCCGAAACCGATACTCGCTCATTTTCCGAACTCTTGACCGAGATGGGGAGTCGTGAAGAGCTCGCCAATGAAGTCATGCTTCAACAGCTGTTAAGCCACCGCCTTGAGCGCCATAGCGACTTCTATGGCAGTGCTATCGCGTTTCAAAAACAGTTTATCGAGGGGCGCGAGCTGTATGCTCCTTATGCCTATCGAGATCAAACCAAGGTTAGTCTGATGGATATCGGCGCCGATGGTTATGATTACACTAATGGTGATTGGGATTGGTGGAGCAAAGCTATCGATAATACCGATGGCTACTGGTCCCCTCCTTACCTCGACGAAGGAGCGGGTAACACCTTAATGGTGAGCTTCTCTCAGCCATTTGGTGATAAGCGACCTTTTTCGGGGGTGGTCACTGTCGATCTGGCGCTGAATTCTATCCCGAAGATGGTGGGAGTGTCGTCGAAACACATAGTAGTTATCGATGATAAAGACCAGCTTGTTTATCATCCGAATAACCTCCTACTCCTTGAGAGTGGTGCCGATAAATGGCTATCAAAATCTATTGAGAATCAGGCGTTTATCGACTTGGTTAATCGTGGGGAACCCGGTTACTCCTATATTGAAGATAGCTCTGGAAGCAAGTACCTTGCCAGTGTCGGCGTGGTTCCCGCCCTTAATTGGCGAGTGGTGATCATGACTTCTGAGCGCTTGCTGCATGGCGAGTTCCTCCGTGACTTTTCCTCCTTGAGCCTTAATCTTTTTTTACTTTCTATCCTGCTTTTACTGACTGGTTATATCACCTCTAGGCGTTTGACTCGGCCCATCGAAGAGTTGGAGGCCGGTATTGTCGCCTTCGGCGCCGGAGAAACTAAACGGATTAAAAAGCCTCGCGGAGCGGCGAGCGAAATTGCCACCTTGACTGATAAGTTTAACGATATGGCCGAGGTGTTGGAGGAGCGGGAAGAGGCGCTGTTAGACTCTCGAGGTAACCGTTTCGCCAAGTTAATCGATGGTATGAGTGATAAGTCTTTCTATTGTTCTGTGGCGCCAAGTGGAGTGATTGATCAAGTGAGTGATGGTGTTGAAAAGGTATTGGGAGTCACGCCAGATCTTCTTAAGCGCAAGTACCAGAGGATGTTTTCAGATAATCCCATCAACGAGCTCAATTGGCAGTATATGGATCGGGCTTTGCTTGGAGAGAATGTGCCGCCGCACCAGATAGAGATGATCGATGCCTTCGGCAAGTTGAGACGCTTAGATCTATTTATGCAGCCTCTGCTCTCTGATAATAAAGAGCTGCTCTCCATAGAGATGCTATTTAATGATGTGACCGAGCAGTTTTCTGCCGTCGCTTGGTCAAATGCGGTACTCGAGTCTGCGCCAGAGGCGATGCTGATTGTCGAAGAGTCGGGACAGCTGGTGTTTACCAACAGTCGCTGCCAACAGCTGTTTGGTTATGATGAAGAGCAGATGTTGGCAATGTCAGTGGATGCTTTAGTTCCTGATGCGGTTAGAGAGGGGCATGCCGAGCAGCGGGCCAAGTTTGTGGCTGAGGGGCGTGACCGCAAGATGGGGGCGGGCAACCCGTTATGCGCACGTCGAAGTGACGGTAGTGAGTTTCCGGTGGAGATCAGTCTAGGGCTGTTGCCAATAACCGATGATGGCAAGCGTCAGGTGGCTGCAACTGTTAGGGACATGACAGTTGAGCTTGAAGTCGCTCAGCGGATAAAAGATAGTGAAAGCCGCTTTAGAGGCTTAGTGACCAACATCCCGGGAGCTGTCTACCGTACCCGGATTGGCGAGAGCTGGGTGATGGAATATATCAGTAATAACATTAGTGATATTACTGGCTTCCCCGCATCGGACTTTATTGAAAATAGCAGTCGTGGTTTTGCTAGTTTGATTATCGAGCAAGATCTCGAGGCCACGACTCGAACTATTGAGGAGGCACTGCTAGCGCAAAAAAGCTTCGAAGTTCAATATCGAATTAAGCACCGAGATGGCAGTATCCATTGGGTTCATGAGAAAGGTAAGGCGAGTTACAGTGATGAGGGGGTCGCGCTTTGGTTTGATGGCAGCATTAACGACATCACTAGGAGTAAGTTAGCCCAAGAGGAGATCGTCCAGTCTCAACAGCAGCTGGAGACGATCACCGAATCGATCCCAAGTACCGTCTATCAGTTACATTGGTGCAGTAGCGGTGAGCGTACATTTACCTTCTTATCCAGTGCCTGTATCACCACCTTAGGTTTTCACCGTGATGAAGTCATGAATGATTTCGAGCGAGTGGCTGAGTGTATTATCAGCGACGAGCGCTCGCATATTTTAGAGGCGCTCTCGGGGAAGAGCAGTAAAGGGCTGCAGTGGACCGAAGAGTTTAGGTACCGCCACCCGATTGGTGAGATCCGCTGGCTTCAAGCGGGGGCTCGAGGAGATCTGCAGGCCGATGGTTGTATTATCTGGAACGGTTACTTGATGGATATAACTGACCGTAAACAGATTGATAAGGAGTTAGAAGATCGTGAGGCTCACTTTAGAGCACTTTTTGATAATGCGGGGATCGGTATCGTCAATGTCGATGAGCGCGGTAATATTCTCGACTGCAACGAGCAATTTAGTTTGTATATGCAGACAGATGTCGCCGAGTTAAAGAGTTGCTCTTTCTTTGATTTTCAGCACCTAGATGATCGTGAAAAGGCTAGAGAAGTATTTGCCGATCTTACCGATGGCGGCAGTGATAATG
This sequence comes from Shewanella schlegeliana, assembly GCF_016765635.1. Taxonomy (GTDB): domain Bacteria; phylum Pseudomonadota; class Gammaproteobacteria; order Enterobacterales; family Shewanellaceae; genus Shewanella; species Shewanella schlegeliana. Next base: position 517,092 of record NZ_JAESVD010000002.1, on the reverse strand, counting down.
TGCTCACCGAGCTAAGATTGCTTAACCAGTCTGGGGAGTGTATCTGGATGGATATCACCCTGACCAAGCTGCAAGATCCCGATGGTAAATTAACCTCTGTTGTGCTGTCTATGGCCAATATCACCTCGTTGAAGCAGCTTTCAGAGGAGCTAAAGCAGGCGAAAGACAGCGCCGATGCGGCCAATCAGGCTAAGAGTGACTTCTTAGCCAATATGTCGCACGAAATTCGCACCCCGATGAATGCCATCATAGGTATGTCACAGCTCTGCTTGCAGACCGAACTGGACAGTAAGCAGCAAAACTATGTCCAGAAAATCGACAGAGCCTCTAAGTCTTTGCTGAGGATCATTAACGATATTCTCGACTTTTCTAAGATAGAGGCAGGCAAGCTTGATATTGAGTCTGTCGCCTTTCAGCTTGATACCTTGCTTGAGGACTTAAGTGATATGTTCTCGGTCAAGGCAACCGATAAGCGGCTCGAGTTGCTATTTGCTGTATCTCCTAATATTCCAAGGCAGTTGCAGGGCGATCCACTGCGCCTGAGTCAGGTACTTATCAATCTAATGAGTAACGCCATTAAGTTTACCGAGCAGGGAGAGGTGCTGCTGTCCATCAGTCAGCTAGAGCGTATCGAAGATGACATAGTGCTTAAATTTAGTGTGCGTGATAACGGTATAGGGCTCACTGAGGAGCAGCGTGAACGACTGTTTAAGTCCTTTAGTCAAGCGGATACCTCTACCACTCGAAAGTATGGCGGCACTGGGCTAGGTCTGGCTATCAGTAAGCAGCTGGTGGAACTGATGGGCGGCGAGATTGGTGTTGAAAGCCAGTTTGGCAATGGTAGTACCTTCTACTTTAGCGTGAAGCTGAAGGTTGCCAATAATCAGCTGTTAAAAGTGAAACGTGAGATCGAAGGGATGCGGATCTTGGTGGCGGATGATAACGCTACTGCTCGAGATATTATGCGTACCACCCTTGAGAGCATGGGCTTTAAGGTCGATGCCGTTAAGAGTGGTGCCGAAGCGATTGAGTATTGTCTACATACTGACTATCCGGTGGCGCTGATCGATTGGTTAATGCCGGAGATGAATGGAATCGAGGCCGCGCAGAAAATTCTATCTGGGAAAGATAATCCCCCCAAAATATTGATCGTCTCGGCCCATGCCAATGCCGAGTTTATCGAGCAGGTAGAGCACAGTGACATAGCCAGTTACATCACTAAACCCATCAGTGCTTCGCGCTTACTTGACGGTATCATGTCTTCACTCGGCCAAAATGGCGCAATGGTGGTTCGTCGCAAAGGGAGCGACATCAGCCAAGAGTTGCTTTTGCAGTTGCAGGGCAAGCGAGTTTTGTTGGTTGAAGACAATGATATGAATCAGGAGGTGGCCACCGAATTTCTTGAGCAGGTTGGGGTGGTGCTATCTATCGCCGAGAACGGTCAAGTGGCACTGGAAAAACTGGCAACGCAAAGCTTCGATCTGGTGCTGATGGATTGTCAGATGCCAGTGATGGATGGTTATCAAGCCACGCGAGAGCTAAGGAAAATGCCAGGGCTAGAAAAGCTCCCCGTAATTGCTATGACGGCGAATGCGATGGCAGGCGACAAGGAGATGTGTCTGCGAGCAGGCATGAATGACCATATCGCCAAACCTATTGAGGTGGCGAGACTCTATAGCACCTTGCTGCAGTATTTAGGCGATAGTCAGCAGGCTATTACGCTTACCAACTTAGATGGTAAGGAGAACGAAGATGTGCCGTTTTGGCCGGAGCATAAGGCGTTAGATATCGACAAAGGTTTGCAGCTGGTACAGAACTCTGTGCGGCTTTATCGCAGGATCTTCGAACGTTTCCATAGTGGTAAAAGTCATATCGCCGAGGAGATAGAGTCAGCGCTTAGCCAAGGTAAGACCGATGACGCGATCCGCTATGCCCATACCCTGAAAGGCGTGTCTGGTAATTTGTGCTCGCCTCTATTAGTCGATCTAGCCAGTCAGCTTGAGGCTAAGCTGCAAGACTCACCAACGGCAGATGTGACAGATGAACTGAGTCAGATAGCCGAGCTAACGACATCGATATGTGCGGCAATTGCGAGCTGGCAGGCGAGTTTGGATGACGCTGTTGAGGTCGAGGCCAGTGGCGCACCAGAGTCTTTGTTGTCGGATAAGGAACTGAATCAGGAAGTGACACAGTTATTGCTGATGTTAGAGGAGGCTGATTCTGATGCGGTTGAGAAAATGAATCAAATTCGAGTGCAGGTCTCCCAGTCGCTATGGCAGAAGATGAGTCCTGCTGTAGCCATGGTTAACAGCTATCAGTTTGATGAGGCGGCAGAGCTGATTCAAGAGCTGTTTAAAGACAGGTCATGACAGTAAAAATATCATAAGTCACTTAAGCTGTTTTAGTGCCAAGCATAATAAGTGAGCAGCTATACTTGATTGCTAGTGTGAATACTAAAAGGAGAGATGGTTTAATGGATAAGGCCACCATTTTAGTTGTGGATGATACCCCCGAGAATATTGATATTTTAGTTGGGATATTAGGAGGGGACTACCGAGTTAAGGTCGCGATTGATGGCCCCAAAGCCCTTGCTTTAGCGAGCAAAACCACACCGGATCTTATTCTTCTGGATGTGATGATGCCGGGAATGAATGGCTATGAGGTATGTAAGCGACTAAAGCAAGAGCCATTAACTTGCCATATCCCCGTCATCTTTGTCACCGCCCTTAGTGATGTCGCCGATGAGACGCAAGGGTTTGAGCTCGGCGCCGTCGATTACATTACAAAACCGGTTAGTGCGCCTGTTGTGAAGGCGAGGGTAAAAACCCATTTGGCTCTCTATGATCAGAAACGCTTACTGGAGCAGGAAGTTAAAGTTCGGACCAAAGAGCTCGAAGAAACACGTTTCGAGATCATTCGTCGTCTTGGTCGCGCCGCTGAATATAAAGATAACGAGACTGGCTTACATGTCATTAGAATGAGTCACTATGCGCGCTTGTTGGCGGTTCAATCGGGTTTACCTGAATACTATTGCGAGCTGATTTACAATGCTGCGCCTATGCATGATATTGGTAAAATAGGCACACCAGACTCTATTTTAAAAAAGCCAGCTAAGCTCGATGATGCTGAGTGGACGGAGATGCAGCTTCACGCCGAAATCGGCGCCGAGATCATCGGTGAGCACAATGATCCATTGCTGGAGATGGCGCGTCGAATCGCCTTAACACATCACGAGAAATGGGATGGTAGCGGTTACCCCAATGGGCTGTCGGCTGAGGAGATCCCAATAGAGGGACGGATTGTGGCGATTGCCGATGTGTTTGACGCTTTAACTTCAATTCGTCCCTACAAGAAAGCGTGGACGGTGGAGGCGACCATGGCCTTAATCGAGGATGAAGCTGGAAAGCAGTTTGACCCAGAGTTAGTGGAACACTTTAAGCAGATAACTGATGAGCTGACTAAAGTTCGCGATGCCCACAATGAGACTGAATAGCAATTTAGCCGCTGAAAACGAGGGCAAATAAAAAGGCGCATTAAGCGCCTTTTCTGTTATGACAAACTCACTCAGTTACTCTTGCTCTTCTAGTGAGTAAGGTAGAGCTATTAGTGTCAGTTCAGATTGGTCGTCATCAGCAACGCGTAACTTGGCATCGAGCTGAGTATCGTTAGCCAGTACCGCAGTCAATAGCACCAGACCATCGCGTTGAACCGCTTCGATAATTGTGCCTGCGCGGCGGAAGCCTTCACCATCTTCAAGTGCAATTTCAAGCTGGCTGTCGTTAGTTAATGGCGTAGATACACTGCCACTGACGATGTAAAGTGCGCGCTTGTTGCCACCGCGATACTTCATTCTAGCAATCGTCTCTTGGCCCATATAGCAGCCCTTATTGAAGCTGATCCCATTGATAGCTTGGACGTTACACATCTGGGGGACAAACTGCCCTTGATGGTTAGCACCTAGGTTTGGATAACCCGCAGCGATTTCCAGTGCCTGCCATGCAGTAGCATCATAGATAGGTTGTTCGATAGCACTGATAAGTGATGCGGCTTGGCCTTGTTCAATCGCGACAATATAACGACCAGCATCGTGGATGATCATGCCGCCATCGATTAAAGTCAGTTCATGGTTTAGCTCGCCAAACTGTGCGGTTAACCATGTCGTAGCTTGTTCACCTGCCACACCCAGTAATAACCAGTCTGCAGTGACATCCGTTAATTCAGCCTTACTAAATACTGCGTATTTCTGCAGTTGCGGTAGATCCAGTGCCAAGGTGTCTTTTGGCATCATCAAGAATAGGGTGCCATCTTTAGCGAAGGTTCTAAAGCTCGCTAGCATCTTACCTTTAGGATCACAATGTGCGCCCCAGCGCCATTGGTCTTGCTCGAGTGAGCTGATATCGGTCGTGACTTGGCCGTGAATAAAGCTGCGACCTTGCTCTCCTGTGACCGAGATTAAACCTAAGTGCGTTAGTTCAGAGAAAAGCAGTTCAGGCTGTTGTCCATTTAGAGGCCAAGTTGGCTGAGAAGTTGACAAGGTCATAAGAAGATCCAAGAGTTAAACCAAAGAGGGTAATGATTGTACCGCTAAATTGATACTGCGCAAGCTTGCCAGTTCAAACATTTCGCGCTGCAAAAATAAAGGCCGTATAACCTGAGTTATACGGCCTTATTCATCGACTTAAACCAAGTGCAAATTTAGTGAAGCAAACGGGTTCTAATCGTGCCTTCAATCGCTTGCAGCTCAACTAATGCATCTTCAGCCTGATCTGAGTCCACTTCCATTACCACGTAACCGATCTCAGAGGTTGTCTGTAGATACTGTGCGGCGATGTTGATGCCTTTCTCTGCAAACGCCGAGTTAATCTGGATAAGAATACCGGGACGGTTATGGTGAATATGCAGTAGACGTGAAGTGCCAGAGTGCTGCGCAAGGGAAACTTCTGGGAAGTTTACCGCAGTCATGGTCGAGCCATTGTCTGAGTACTTAGCCAGTTTACCGGCAACTTCGACACCGATATTTTCCTGTGCCTCTGCCGTGCTGCCACCCACGTGAGGTGTGAGCAACACATTGTCTAAGCCACGTAGTGGGCTGAGGAACTCATCATCATTTGACTTAGGTTCAACTGGGAATACGTCAATTGCCGCGCCCGCCAGATGCTCCTCTTTCAATGATGCCGCTAGGGCATCGATATCGACCACAGTACCACGGGAGGCATTGATCAAAATGCTGCCTTTACGCATGCAGGCGAGCTCTTCAAAGCCGATCATCTCTTTAGTTTGTGGCGTCTCAGGTACATGCAAGCTGACAACATCTGCAAGGGATAATACCTGCTGCAGTGAATGCACCTGCTGGGCGTTACCCAGTGGCAACTTGTCTTCGATATCGAAGAAGATCACTCGCATACCTAAGGTTTCTGCAAGAATACCTAGCTGAGTACCAATGTGGCCGTAGCCTATGACACCTAAAGTCTTGCCACGGGCCTCATAACTGCCTGAGGCACTCTTTAGCCAGCCCCCGCGATGAGCCAAGGCGTTACGCTGCGGGATCCCGCGCAGTAACATGATGATTTCACCCAGCACTAGCTCTGCCACACTGCGGGTGTTAGAGAATGGCGCATTGAATACTGGGATCCCCAGTTTTTCTGCGGCAGATAAGTTAACTTGGTTAGTACCAATACAGAAACAACCAATACCGACGAGTTTGTCTGCTTGGGATAGTACTTCTTCAGTCAATTGGGTACGGGAGCGGATACCAATGAAATGTGCATCTTTAACAGCAGCGTGTAGTTCATCTTCAGCTAGTGATGCTTTGTGATATTCAATGTTGGTGTAACCCGCACGTTCAAATACATCTACCGCAGATTGGTGGACGCCTTCCAACAGCAGGATCTTAATTTTATCCTTGTCCAGCGAATGTTTCGCCATGATTTATGTACCCTTTTAGTTTATATGTATTATGTATACTTAATGCCACGGCAGAGACGACTAAACTCTACGTTGTAGGAGTGGTTTGGGTATAGACTGTCAATGTACTAAGGACTGTAAAGCCTTCACAACCGAAATTTACTTCGAAAGCGTAACAGAGGTAACAAAGTAGCACTTTTTTTTGTGGCTGTGGAGGGCTAGATGGCTAAAGTGTTTATTCTTAATTTAGAACAATATGGTATATAAGGGAGATATTTTGAATAAAAGCACTGTGTGGCTAGTGATATTCTTCGCCGTATTGATCTGGTCGGGGATAGATCCTAAGGATCAATTTACCTGGTTTTTAGAGGTGGCACCGGCCTTAATTGCCCTGCCTATTTTGATCTATACCCGTAATAGTTTTGCCTTAACCAGTTTGGCCTATGGATTGATCTTGGTTCACTGCATTATCTTGATGGTGGGTGGGCATTACACTTATGCCGAAGTGCCGCTGTTCGATTGGATTAGCGATTGGACGGGAGGTGAGCGTAATAACTACGACAAGGTCGGGCATTTTGCCCAGGGCTTTGTTCCGACTATTTTGGCTCGAGAGATATTTATCCGCTTGAGTGTGGTTAAGGTTGGCGCCTGGTGTAACTTTCTAGCCATTTGTTTTGCTTTGGCATTTTCTGCTTTTTATGAGCTTATCGAGTGGTGGGTTGCCGAGTTAACTGGCGAAGATGCCGAGGCATTTTTAGGTACTCAAGGCTATGTGTGGGATACACAGTCAGATATGGCGATGGCATTAATCGGTGCTATATCGGCAATCGTATTCCTCAGTCGTTTGCATGATAAGGCGCTAAGTGCAAAGCCTAGAGCTGCGAAGTTATGATAAGCTGATTGGCTACCAAGGAATTAAAAAGGCAGTTACAGCCTTTAGCGGGTCACATGATGTGTCTCGTATGGATGAATAAAAAATAATGCCGTAGTAAATAGTGCTATTTATGGCCACAGGCTCTCATGTTATCTCAGACTCGTTTCTGAATTAACATCGGAGCTTGTTCTATTTAGCGTACAGGCAAAACTTTTCAGGGAGAAAAGTAATGAGTAAAATTGATGAGATTGTCTTTCTTCATCAGGTGGCATCTCCTTGCCACTTAGCAATCCTCGCAGAGTCAATAGGACTTAAAACACGCGTCCTGTCTAACGTCGAACAGTTAGAAAATAACGCCAAAGTGAATAGCTTTTACCTATTATCACAACAGGGTGCCGCACTCGATGCTAACGGAATCCCACTTATTGCCAGCCAAATGGTTAAGCATGTTCCTGTCGCCTTATATCAAGTCGAGCGAGAGCAGTTGGCCGCCGATGCTGCTTTGTTGATGGGGATCCGTGGTTTGTTATTTACCGAAGAGCGCATGGATCTCCTTTTAACAGGGTTGCGTAAGATGCTGGCCGATGAGTTGTGGTTCGATCGTCCCCTAATGAGTCAGATGTTACGTCAATTGATCCGTCGAAATGAAGCCCCCGATGAACTGTCCGAGCAAAGTTCGGAAATGCTGCAACTGCTTACCAAGCGAGAGAAAACCATTATCGAGCTAGTATCCGGTGGATCGCGTAATAAAGAGATCGCCAATGCGCTGAGCATCAGTGAGCACACGGTTAAAGCGCACATCTCCTCTATTTTTAGAAAGACTCAGGCGAGAAATCGAGTCGAGCTATTGCGATGGGCACAATCTTTTCAGCGCCAACTAGGTAGCCCGGCCTTAAGTCATTATGCAGAGCATTTATAGGTGCTAGTTTTTGGGAAGGTAAAGCAGGAGAGAGGGCAGGCTTTGGGTCCTAGAATCTGCTTTCCTAGGTGCTTCTTTTAAAGTCTGCCTTAATTTAGGTTTAAGCTCCGTCAGTTAATAATGACTTAAAGATGTGGCTAGCATCTCTACCTCCATGTTATTAGCTAGCGAAGTTTTAGCTAAATGAGTCCAAAGTGATCGAGTTTTTGTCATTTTTTAAGTTGTAAACTTTCAGTATTGTAGTTGTTTGATCTATTTTTTGAGCTTGTAGAGCCAAAAAATACAATTTATAAGCTGCTTATTTTTTAGTCCTTATGTTGATATTTATTTAATCTAGTAATTACTCTGTAGGTTTACAGTTGCCTTTCTGTTTTTTGTTTATTGTGTTTTCTTTGTTTTTCACCCATTTCATCATGGTTTGCTATTCAAGACGATAAAACCTTCGTTTATCTTCGCCAAATTCGAGCAATTTCCTTGCAGCAAAATTCCGTCTGTATACACTGCCGTCATATTGATATTTAAATGGTAATAAATGTATGGAAGTTTTCATCAGTTTGTTCGGCATGCTTTGTCTTGTTGGCTTAGCGGTTGCATTATCAGAAAATAGAAAAGCAATTAACCCTAGAACAGTACTGGGTGCGCTGGCATTTCAAGTCGCCTTTGGTGCCTTTGTTATGTATGTGCCTATGGGGCAGGCGGTGCTTGATGGTGCATCAAATGGTGTGATGCATGTTATCGGCTATGCCAATGAAGGCTTAGCATTCCTATTTGGTGATCTGGCTAAATTTGGTGTTGGCTTTATTTTTGTGATTAACGTGCTGTTTGTTGTGGTTTTCATCAGCTCATTGATCGCCGTACTTTATTATCTTGGCATCATGCAGCTGGTTATTGGCTTGATTGGTGGCGGTTTATCTAAGCTTTTAGGCTCAAGCCGTGCAGAATCTTTGTCTGCAACAGCAAACATCTTCGTTGGTCCAATCGAAGCGCCATCTATGGTGAGACCTTTCGTTAAGCACATGACTCGCTCTGAGTTATTTGCGGTGATGACTGGTGGTTTAGCTTCAGTCGCTGGTGGCACCATGATTGGTTATATCCAGATGGGTGTTGACGTTAAGTACGTACTAACTGCAGCCTTTATGACGGCGCCAGCGGGTCTACTATTTGCTAAGTTGATGTGGCCAGAAACAGAAACGCCGCAAAATGACATCAAGAAAGTGATGGACGATGTCACTGATAAACCAGCCAACGTACTTGACGCAGCCGCTGGCGGCGCAGCAATGGGCATGCAGCAAGTATTGTCTGTATCGGCACTGCTATTAGCCTTCGTAGCCCTTATCGCCATGGTTAACGGTATATTAGGTGGCATAGGTGGTTGGTTTGGTATTGAAGACCTAACTATGCAAGCTATCTTAGGCTACCTATTAGCACCGCTAGCCTGGGTGATGGGTGTGCCTTGGAGTGAAGCGACACAAGCGGCATCATTTATCGGCCAGAAGATGGTGATCAACGAGTTCGTAGCCTATATCGATTTCTTGAAAGTGGCCGATCAGCTATCAGAAAAGACCCAAATTATCATCAGTTTTGCTCTATGTGGCTTCGCTAACATCGGCTCACTGGCCATGGTAATTGGTGGTTTAGCGGCACTTTGCCCTGAGCGTCGCCATGACTTAAGTGCTCTAGGTATGAAGGCGCTGATTGCTGCTGCTCTAGCGAACTTAATGAGCGGTACCATCGCAGGTCTACTTTATAGCTTAGCGGGCTAAGTGTTTAACAAAGAACAATATTTTGTAAACGGTGCTTGTTTATAGCGCAAACAAGCATCTTATTTTTTTGTAAGGAAAGTATCATGACTCCACATATCAATGCCGAAAACGGCGCATTTGCTAAAACTGTATTAATGCCTGGTGACCCACTAAGAGCAAAATACATTGCAGAAAACTTCTTAGAAAATGCCGTGCTAGTGACTGACGTACGTAATATGTTGGGTTATACCGGCGAATATAAAGGCAAGAAGATCTCTGTGATGGGCTCTGGTATGGGCGTGCCATCTATCTCTATCTACGCGAAAGAGCTGATCACCGAGTATGGTGTTGAGAATATTATCCGTATCGGTTCTTGTGGCGCTGTGAGCGACAAGATCAAGTTGATGGACGTGGTGATGGCGATGGGCGCAAGCACTGACTCTGCAGTAAACAGAACTCGTTTTGCTAACACTGATTTCGCTATGATTGCTGACTTTAACTTGTTGAAGCGTGCTGCAGACTCTGCTGAAAAGTTAGGTGCTAGCTACCATGTTGGTAACTTGTACTCTTCAGATCTGTTCTACTGTGCAGACGAAACACGTTACGACTTCATGGAAAAGTACGGTATCTTAGGTGTCGAGATGGAAGCTGCTGGCCTTTACGGCGTAGCGACAGAGTTTGGTGCTAACGCACTGGCTATGATGACAGTTACCGATCACCTTCGCCAAGGCTTGCACCTAACGGCAGAAGAGCGTCAGCAAACCTTAAACGATATGATCAAGCTCACGTTAGATGCTGTTGAAGATCTTCTTTAATAAAGAATTAAGCTTGGCAAGATAGGCTGCTCGACCATTTACAAAGAAACATAGATCAGCTTATCTCTTTACCCTCAGGTCCGCGATTATGCACACTAAGTTGGATTACGTAATCGACAAAAAATATTAAGTATTCTCGCGGACCAACTCTGTTTTCCCCTATAGATTTCCCTCATAGCCTCATAGCCATTAGCCATTAGCCATTAGCCATTAGCCATTAGCCCAGATTGCTAACGAATCTTGTGCCACTTTTAGCTAGTAAGTTACATAGTTAGTGCTGTGAGTCGATTCACAAGGCTTTGCTCTATTAGCAGTTTCAAGATCCCGCCTGACAAAGTAGACTGTGGCCAATATTGAGAATTAATAACAGTCAACAATAACATAGTGGAAGTTAAATATGTCGATTTGGTTTAAGCCTGTAACCCTTGAAGTCTGCGCAAAAATGGATGCTGGTATGCACGGTAAAGGCACCCTGATGCAGACGCTTGGGATCACCATTACCGAGATCGGTGATGACTATATGAAGGCGACTATGCCTGCGACTCCCGCAGTGCACAATCCACTTGGCATCGTTCATGGTGGCGCCAATGTGGCACTGGCTGAAACCGTTGCAAGCTACGCGGCTAATTTCGCGGTCGATTTTGAAAATTATTACTGTGTCGGCCAGGAGATCAACGCCAATCACCTTAAAGCCTCCCGTAATGGCACGCTTACAGCCACGGCTAAAGCGGTGCACTTAGGGAAGCGTAGCTCGGTTTGGGAAGTGCTTATTCATAATAGTGCCGGTGAGCTGTGCTGTATCTCTCGTATGACTGCCGCGGTGGTTAAGCGTTAAGTTTTACAGTTTTAGTTAAGCATCGAACAGCAGGCGTGCTGCTGTATGTGATCTATCATTCCCCATGACTGCCGCGGTGGTTAAGCGTTAAGTTTTACAGTTTTAGCTAAGCATCGAACAGCAGGCGTGCTGCTGTATGTGATCTATCATTCCCCATGACTGCCGCGGTGGTTAAGCGCTAGGCTGCTTTAGTGCTTTAGTGCTTTAGTGCTTTAGTGCTTTAGTGCTTTAGTGCTTTAGTGCTTTAGTGCTTTAGTGCTTTAGTGCTTTACTGTTTTGCCTAGCACCTAGCACCTAGCACCTAGCACCTAGCACCTAGCACCTAGCACCTAGCACCTAGCACCTAGCACCTAGCACCTAGCACCTAGCACCTAGCACCTAGCATCTTAGTGTCGAGTAACAACAAGGCTGTTGTATTTGATCTATCATTCTTATGACAGCCGCAGTGATTAAACGCTAAGCCAAAATTAATTTACGCTAGGCTTGTTTCTGCGGCTAATTTTTGCCCATACTTACTCTATCGTTAATGAGCATGATTTGCGGTCTACAGTGCTGTGGATCAATTCTCAAGCTAAGTCACTAGGAGTGGGCATGGATAACGCAACAATATGGGAATGGGTTGGCTATCTGGCGTCTGTCGTCGTCGCAATATCCTTGATGATGTCCAACATCAAAAAGCTGCGCTGGTGGAATCTGGTTGGTGCGGCGCTGTTCGTGGCATACGGACTCGCTATCGATGCAATTCCGGTGGCTTTGGTTAACTTCTTTATCGTACTTATCGATGCCTATTATTTAGTTAAACTCTATAAGGCTGAAACTAAATTAAAGAGTCAAACCTAGGCGCTACTAGCATAGGGAGAGCAGTTGTGACGCTCAGTCGCTGTTTTCCCGGCTCGCATATATCTTCAATTTACCTGATCTGGTTACCCAACTCGTTCTAATCTGAGCTTTCTAATTAAAACTCCCTAATTAAAACCTCCTAATCTAAATTTCAGTTTAGAGTTATCTGCTTTAATCGTTTTTAAATCTTTAAATTACTCATTAAGATTACTCCATCACTTAAGGCCTACCTGTTATAGCGTTTACACGCAGGAGATAAACCATGGCCACAATTTTTGATTTAATCGAAACTTGGCTCGAGACAAGCCAAGACTGAGGAGTAATGTATGAGTCAGCAAAACCGAGTTCTTACCACACAAAATGGCGCACCAATCAGTGATGACCAAAATTCACTATCTGCGGGAGAGCGTGGTCCGCTACTGCTGCAAGATTGGCACCTAATTGAGAAGCTTGCGCATTTCAACCGCGAGCGCATTCCTGAGCGTATTGTGCATGCAAAGGGTACTGGTGTTTACGGTACATTCACGCTGACTCGTGATATGAGCGACTATACCATTGCTGACCACTTTAACGGTGTGGGTAAGCAGACAGAAACTTTCGTGCGTTTCTCAACGGTAGGTGGTGAGATGGGCAGCGCTGATGCTGAACGTGATCCTCGCGGCTTTGGTTTACGTTTTTACACTGAGCGTGGTAATCACGATATCGTGGGTAACAACACGCCGACGTTCTTCCTGCGTGATGGCATTAAGTTCCCAGACTTTATTCATACTCAAAAGCGCAATCCGCAAACAAATCTTAAAGATCCTCATGCGATGTGGGACTTTTGGGCACTAAACCCAGAAGCTATGCATCAAGTGACTGTCTTGATGTCAGACCGAGGCATTCCGGCAAACTACCGTCAAATGCACGGCTATGGCTCGCACACATTCTCTTTCTGGAATGCAGAAGGTGAGCGTTTCTGGGTTAAGTTCCACTTTAAGACTAAGCAGGGCATCGCCAACTTAACCGCTGAGCAGGCCGATATCCTTAAAGGCATCGACCCAGACTCATCACAGCGTGACATGGTTGCCGCTATCACCGACGGTAACTTCCCTAAGTGGGCGGTTAAAGTGCAGATCATGCCAGAAGCGGATGCCAATACCTATAAGCTCAACCCGTTTGACCTGACTAAAGTCTGGCCACACGCCGATTATCCGTTGATTGAAATCGGTGAGTTAGAGCTAAACCGTTTACCACAAAACTACTTTGCTGAGGTTGAGCAGGTGGCGTTAGCGCCAAGCAACTTAGTGCCAGGCGTGGGGGCGTCACCAGACAAGATGCTACAAGCGCGTTTATTTGCTTATGCAGACGCACAACGTTACCGCATTGGTGCCAATTACAACCAGTTACCGGTTAACTGCCCACATGCAACTACGGCGAATCATCATCAGCGCGGCGGCGCGATGGCTGGCACACAATGCCCATTCTCAGGTAGCCAAACAGGTGGTGATGCGAGTCGTAACTACGGCCCAAACAGTTACGATGGTCTGCAAGACCAAGCGCAATTTGCCGAGCCACCACTGCGTTTAGATGGTGAAGCAAACCGTTACAGCCGTTACGACCAAGATGATTTCAGTCAAGCGGGCGACCTATATCGCTTATTGCCTGAAGATGAGAAGGCGAGATTGGTTGCTAACATTGTCAGCACATTAAGTGTCGTGAGCGAAGCGACTCAGAATAAGATGGTTGAGCACTTCAGCGCCGCAGACAGCGATTATGGCCAGCGAGTAAAAGAAGCGTTAAAGGGTTAATCAGGCTAAGAAAGGTTCTAGGTGAAAGCTGGTTCTAGGTCCTAGGAAAAGCAGGAGCTAAGATCTGAAAAGCTAAAGGCAAAACAGTGGATGCTGTTTTGCCTTTTTGTATTTTGTTTGTGCTAGAACCTAGAACCTAGAACCTTTCTTTAAAACACCAAAGTCGCGACACCGAGCAGTGCAAATAGGACGGCGCAGCCGCGATGGATCCAGCTCATGGGCAGCTTTTCGGCGCTAAAGTGCCCGGCTATGACCACTGGAACGTTGGCAATGAGCATGCCCAAAGTGGTACCCATCACCACCATGGCTAAGGCATCGTATTTGGCCGATAGCACCACGGTAGCAATCTGGGTCTTATCGCCCATTTCGGCGATAAAGAATAGAATAAAGGTGGCTATAAACGGTCCCATGGCATAGAAACGGCTCTCTTCGGCATCGACTTTGTCGGGAATTAATACCCATAGCGCGATGGCGAAGAAAGAACCTGCAACTAAGTAGCGTCCCATTTCGGGGCTGATCCAAGAGATGGCCCATTGACCAAGCCAAGCGGCGGCAAAGTGATTAACTAAAGTAGACAGAAATATGCCGAGAATAATGGCAGTCTTGTTTTTAAAGCGAGCGGCTAAGATTAGTGCTAATAGCTGAGTCTTATCACCGATTTCGGCGATGGCAACGGTAAGCGTCGAGGCGAGCAGAGCTTCCAAGGTTCAATCCTATAATGGGGACAAATAGCAAACTCTAAGCACAGCAACTCTTCCCCAAATTAAGAGGTGCGGTGCTCAGGTCTTGCTGGGCACATTGAATGCGAATGGCATTAATGGCTGTATGTACCATGGCATGTGGCCAATTATGTTGATACATACTCGGTAGTAGACTTAAGTTATCCTTGAGTCATGCACCGATAGCTACTCCCCTGAAGCGGAGGCGACATTATAGCGACTTACTTTTTTTTATCAACGTCGACTAGGATGGCGCGCAAATTTTTTGGCAAAACAAGCAAAACGTAATGTAACTGCTGCTTAAGTTTTACATTGATGTTGCCAACTCGTGCTAAGTTGATTTTAACTGCTCTAGATGGCTTGCTAGCAGGGAATACAGCTGTTAATGTCACTCACAGTCATTTTTTAGAGAAAGAGCCGTAATGAAGCAATTCAATCTGTATTTTCCACGATTTATCCAGCCTCAGTGGCTAAGTTGATAAGGTGAATACACGTATTATTTAACTAGCCGTTGGGGCCAATTGGAATCGCTAAGGTTGATTTTGACCAGATTCGATTGGGGGCTGTTAATGATGTTGTTAGCTTGCAAAATCCTCTCCCTCAAAGTCGTTCTAAATCTGACCTACCTAAATAAAAAATAAAATTTAACAGGACAATTTTGTGAACTCAAAAATACTTGGCTCTATTGCCATAGTTGCCGGCACGGCAATTGGTGGTGGCATGTTGGCATTACCACTGGCAACCGCTTCATTAGGTACCATCCCCGCACTGCTTTTACTTATCGCTATCTGGGGCGTATCTATTTATACCTCCCTATTAATGCTTGAAATTAACCTACGTGTCGGTGTGGGCCTAAACCTGCATAGCATCACGGGGAAAACCTTAGGTAAGCTAGGTCAGCTTATTCAAGGCGGCTCATTCTTAAGCCTGTTGTTTGCACTTACCATGGTCTATCTGATGGGCGGTTCTTCACTGCTTGAATCTAAGATGGAGCTGGTGGGCATGAAGATGGACAATCAACTCGCCGTACTGGTGTTCACGGCGGTTTTTGGTGGCTTCATTGCCGTCGGTGTCGGTTGGATCGATAAAGTCTCACGCGTGTTGTTCAGCACCATGATCGCACTGCTGGTTGTTGTCGTCGCCTACTTGATGCCAGAAGTCGACATGGGCATGATGATGACCAATACCACAGAAGGCTTGGTTGATGGGCGTGATCTGACTAACCTATGGCTGGCGGCGATTCCAATTGTGTTCACCTCTTTCGGTTTCCATGTCTGTATCGCGACTATCGTGCGCTACCTAGACGGCGATGCTATGTCGCTGCGTAAGGTATTGATTATCGGTTCGACCATTCCGCTAGTGTGCTATATCCTCTGGTTAGTGGTGACCCTAGGTACCTTAGGCGGCAAAACTGTCCATGAGTTTGATGGTTCGCTGCCATTGCTTGTGACGGCACTACAAGGTGTTGCCGAGTCTTCAATCTTGAAGCATTTCATCGATCTATTTGCCAACCTAGCACTGGTAACTTCGTTCCTTGGCGTAACCATGAGCCTGTTTGATTATGTTGCCGAGCTGACTCGCGCGAAAGAGAGCTGGAAAGGGCGTGCACAGACTTGGTTATTGACCTTCATTCCACCGCTACTTTGTGCGCTTTACTATCCAGATGGTTTCTTCAAAGTGTTAGGCTTTGCGGCGATCCCGCTGGTTGTGATGATTATCTTCCTACCGATTGCGATGGCATTGGGTCTGCGTAAACAAAACCTAGGTGGTTATCAGGTATCGGGTGGCAACGCGGCACTGGGCTTAGCGGCCATTGCAGGCTTAACTATTATTTTGGCTCAGCTATGGGTTGCACTATAGTAAATGCTGGCATCAGGCGTTGGAGGCCTGCTCTATGCTGATGCATGCAAAGTTATAGCTTTGTAAGAGATTAATTCAGAAGCTGTTATCAACGCTGCTTCTTATGATAAAGTCGAGCACGAATATGAAAATATTGGGCTCGGCTTTTTTGCTTTTTACGGCCCAAGAATAGTACGGACTTTGCTCGATTTAGGCTAAGCCAAGCGCTATTAATTGAATATCGAGAGACAAGCAATCAACAAAAATTTTAATAAATAAAAAATGGACTTATAAAATGAAAAAATGGCTTTTGACAGCGGCTATGGCGACCTCTTTTGGCGCTCTAGCTGACGAAGGTATGTGGCAGCCTTATCAGCTTCCTGCAATGGCAGATGAGCTTAAGGCGAAAGGGTTAGAAATTGATGTTAATTCGATTTCAAAACTGACCGAATTTCCAATGAACGCCGTGATCAGCCTAGGTGGTTGTACCGCATCGTTCGTTTCTCCAAAAGGGTTAGTCGTGACTAACCATCACTGCGCTTACGGCTCAATTCAGTACAACTCAACACCTGAGAACAATCTGCTTCGTGACGGCTTCCTAGCTAAGTCATTTAGCGAAGAGTTGCCTGCAACCCCTGGCTCACGTGTCTACGTGACTGAAAGTGTCACCGATGTGACCGACAAGGTTAAAGACGGGCTTGAAAACAAAACGGGTAACGCATTTTACAAAGGCGTAGAGCAAAAAGAGAAAGGCTTAGTCGCCGAGTGTGAGAAAGAGGACGGTTACCGTTGTAAGGTATACAGCTTCCACGGCGGCTTAGAATACTACCTAGTTAAGCAGTTAGAAATTCGTGATGTGCGCCTAGTATATAACCCAGCGGCAAGCGTAGGTAAGTACGGCGGCGATGTTGATAACTGGATGTGGCCACGTCACACAGGTGACTACTCATTCTATCGCGCCTATGTATCGAAAGATGGTAAGCCAGCAGATTTCAGCAAAGATAACGTGCCATTCGAGCCAAAGAGCTTCTTGAAAGTATCGGCTAAAGGTGTCAGCGAAGGTGATTTCGTGATGGTCGCAGGTTATCCGGGGCGTACCAACCGTTACCGCACCGCTTACGAAGTCGAAAACCAGTTTGAGTGGTCGTATCCAGAAGGCAAAGTCTTGCGTGAGCGCCTAATCGAGATCATCAAAGAAACCGCGCCTGAGGGCAGCGATGAGCGCATCAAGTATGAAAGCTCAATTGCAGGCCTTGCTAACTACGCTAAAAACTTCACCTCGATGATCGAGTTTTACGGCAAATCAACCATGCTTGACGACCGTAAGGCGCTCGAGCAAAAGCTAGCTAACTGGATTAACGCCGACAGCAAGCGCAAGCAGCAATACGGTAAAGTGCTCGCGGAGCTGGATAAGCTGATTGCGAAGAGTCAGCAAGATCAAGAGCGAGATCTGCTACTAGGCTACATGGGCTACAGCACCATGATGAGCACGGCAAATCGCTTATATCGTCTCGCCAATGAAAAAGCCCTGCCAGACATGGAGCGTGAGCCAGGTTACCAAGACCGTGATATGACTCGCTTTACCTCGGGCATGGAGCGTATCGAACGCCGTTATGCTGCCAGTGTTGATAAAGCCATGCTAGCGGACTTAATTACTCGCTACGCAGCGCTACCGAAAGAGCAGCGCCTACCGGCGTTTGATAAAGCCTTTGGGATCACCGATAACTTCGATGCGGCTAAGCTAAACAAGACACTTGATAAGATGTACGCCAACACCTCGCTTTCTGATAAAGAAGTGCGCCTAGCGTGGATGGAGAAGTCTGTTGCTGAGTTCAACAAGTCAAAAGATCCTTTCATCCAGTACGCGGTAGCGACCTATGATGAAAACATGAAGCGTGAAAAAGAGAAAAAGCAGTTAGCGGGTGAGCTAATGAAGGTACGTCCTATGTATATGGATGCCATCATCGCCTATAACCGCGAGCAAGGTAAGCCTGTTTACGCCGATGCCAACTCAAGCCTACGTGTGACAGTGGGTCATGTGAAAGGTTACTCACCTGAAGACGGTCTTTACGCTGAGCCGTTTACTCGTTTAGAGGGTATTTTGGCGAAAGACACGGGTGTTGAACCGTTTAACGCTCCGGCTAAAGAGCTAGAGCTTATCGCCAACAAGCAGTACGGTGATTACTATGTGAAGTCTCTGGACTCAGTACCAGTTAACTTCCTATCAACGCTGGATACCACAGGTGGTAACTCTGGTTCACCCACTTTGAATGGTCGCGCCGAATTAGTTGGCCTGCTGTTTGACGGTGTGTACGAGAGCATTATCGGTGACTGGGGTTACGATACCGAGACTAACCGTTCTATCCAAGTGGATAGCCGTTATATGCTTTGGGTCATGAAGTACCTAGATAATGCCGATAACCTGTTAGAAGAGATGGAAATTGTGCATTAACCTTATAGACCAAGGTTAGATAGGTCTTTTGGATGCAAAAGCCGAAACATGAAAGTGTTTCGGCTTTTTTGATCTTTGGTGGGTTGAGTTTCATGCTCAAACTCGCTGAATGATACGTTTAAGTAATCAAGCTGGGCTTGAGCTTTAATCGCTATCAATCGCCTGCAGCGGGCGGATGTGCAGACACTTCTGCGAGACGCTGCAAGTACAATCTCTGTAAGCTCTGCGATGACATCCATGTCATCGAAGCCCGCAGCCGTATCTACACGGGGTGGTTGGTGAACTCATTTATCATGGGATAACAGGCAAGCAAAGTCGTGGGATTCCAGCTCACACTCGGGCAAGAAGGGGAAAAAGAGTCAACAGCTAAGCCCTCTTGACTATTTTATTTATAAAGAGTCCCAGCCGCCCCGACGAAGTTACATGCATTAGATACGGACCTCATGCTTATGGATAAATCGCTAACGCTTCCGATGGGGCATCTGATGTGAATGGATTCACAAATGCCGTGATGGCAGGATGCCAAGGAACGGCCTGCCCCGCGAAAGCTATGCCCACGTCCGTGTGGGCATTACGACTATTTCTTCAACGTACTTCGGCAACTCCGATGGGGAACTGGTGTTTCCTGTGAGTTTTGTAGAAAGTTTACTCTGACCCGACTTATTAGGCGTAGCCTGATAAAAGGAGTAAGTTTATTAGACGAAGTCTAACGTCTAACTCAAGTGAGACTTGCTCAAATCAATCATTGGTGCCTATGCTAAATGAAATGGCGAAGATGAAAGTTTAGCTAGGTTACAACTGCTGATATTCGCTGGGCTGCGCTGTATTGAGTTGTTGAATGTTAGTCAGCGGCTGAGAGCAATATCAGTTGGTACTTTGACTGTATCTAAGTTTTTAATATCAAGGTTATTTATGGACAAGCCTCACTATTCAAAAATCAAAATTGGTGTTAGCAGCTGTTTGCTTGGGGAAAACGTTCGCTTTGACTCTGGTCATAAAAAGAATTCGTATATTACTGGTGTATTAACAGAGTTCTTCGAGTTTTTACCATTTTGCCCAGAGGTTAAAATCGGCCTTGGGATCCCACGTGAGCCGGTGCGTTTGGTTCTACAAGACGGGAGCGTTTATTGTAAAGGAACCAAAAATAGTGAATTGGATGTCACTGAGAAACTTAGCACTGTTGCTGAGCAGCAAAAAAAATGGCATGAAAGTCTATGCGGTTACATAGTCAAGAAGGACTCGCCAAGCTGTGGTATGGAGCGTGTAAAACTATATAGTAATGAAATGCCTAGTCGCAAAGGTGTTGGTATTTACACTAAGCGACTGATTGAAAACTTCCCCAATTTACCCGTTGAGGAGGAGGGGCGCTTGGAAGACGCTAAGCTAAGAGAAAACTTTATTCAACGTGTCTATGTTTTTTCTCGCTGGCAAGATATGCAGAGTCAGGAAGTCACTATCTCTGCCTTGCAAAGTTTTCATGCTAGGCATAAATACATTTTTATGAGTCATGACCAAACACAGGCTAAGGAGCTTGGTTCTATGTTGGCTGACATTGGAGACACTACACCAATCGACTTGGCTGAGCGATACCTTACAAAAATGATGTGTCTATTAAAGGTTATAGCGACGAGATCCAATCACGTCAATACCTTACATCATATACAGGGATATCTTAAAAACCACTTGGACACCGAAGATAAAGCAGAGCTAGTGTCGGTTATTCATGACTACAAAAATGGGTTATTGCCTCTTATTGTCCCTGTAACCTTGTTGCGCCATCATTTCAGAAAACACCCTAATGATTATATAGAACGATCTCATTATATGGCTCCTCACCCTGGGGAGCTAATGTTGCTCAATAATATATGAAGAAAATCCTTGTAAATGATAAATTTCAGAAAGGCTATGAATATCAACTTGTTGAGCCCGTTGGGGAGAACTTTGCCGCGGATTTTAGGCCAGAGCTGACACCCTGTGAAATGTTAAACTTGGGTGTGTTTGGCGGAAAATACTTGAATGATTGTCAGAATGAATTCCCTGAAAGCTGGTTTATCCACGCCAAATTAAGCAACGCAGGAAAGGATGTGAGCCTAAACTATTTCAATGCAGACGCTTCACAGTCGTTGAGCGAATGGGTAAAAAAGGGCTGGATTCACCCTCAGGATCCCCGTGGTTGGTTCCAATGGTATTGCCGATATTACATGGGGCGAAGAACTGACGATGACGCGCGCCAAATCAAAAGGTGGAAAGCATTCAGGCGTCATGAGTCAGCTGTAAAAAAGCATTGTGAACGATACAATTTCAGCTGCAGAAAAAAGCAGAGGCAGGCTCTTTTACATTGGGCATATGATTCACGAAAATATTAGGCAGCCTTTCGATAAGTGGTCAGAGTAAACTTTCTGAATTGATGCCTAGAACTGAATGAATACCTCTCTCTAGCCTTAGCCATAAACTAATAGTTAGTTGGTTATATTGGGTATACAGAAAACACCCATTCCCCATCGAAGTTGCCGAAGTACGTTGGAATAAATCGCGTGATGTCGACAGGGATGTCGGCGTAGCTTTCGCGGGGCAGGATGCCCCATCGGAAGCGTTAGTGATTTATCCATAAGTATGAGGCCCGTATCTAATGCATGTAACTTCGTAGGGGTGGCAGGGGAGATCCAAGAGGGGGTTGCTGTAGACCCCTTCTTGGCCGTGTGTGAGCTGGAAGCTTACGACTTTAGTTGTTAGACGCAGTCTAACTTAAAGGTCAGGCGTAGCCTGATTGCCTACAACAGAACTTGTTAGACGAAGTCTAACTTAATCCCCTAGCCGCTAAGGCTAAATCAATCAGCGCAGCTTTCTGGGCAAGCAACAGAAGCTAACAACTCCGTTAGCTCAGCGGAAGATAAAGGTCTCATAGACCCTTCTGCCAAATCCCCAAGTTGCAAACTCTGAATCGACACCCGTTTAAGGTCGATAACCTTAAACCCCAACGCCTGAGACATACGCCGTATTTGACGATTCAGCCCTTGAGTCAAGGTGATCTGATACTTATCAGCAGCTAAACGCTGCATGATACAAGGCAAGGTGGTGACATCCTTATAGCTTACCCCCGCAGCCATATTTGCCAAAAAAGTATCATCAAAAGCACGGTCGACCTGCACATGGTAGGTCTTAGCATGACCAAAATTTGGGTGCATTAGCTTATGGGTCAGTTCGCCATCGTTGGTTAAGATCAATAAGCCCCGGCTGTCTTTATCGAGACGGCCGATGGGGTAGAGTCGTGGTGACTCTGGCAAAAGGTGTATCAAGCTGTTTGGCAGATGAGCGAGCAAGCGGCTGTCGGTGCCGACCGCTTTATTAAATAGCCAATAGGCCTTGGCTTCGACAGGTTGAACGGCTTCATCGTTAACATAGATCTGCTCAGCGCTGCGTAGCCCTTCAGGAGTCTCGATAAGGGTCACGCTGTCGATATGATTGGCTAAGCGATCATCGATGCGAACGTGACCGTCTCTTATTAAACGAGTCGCGGCGCGGCGGGAACAGCAGCCGGTTAAGGCAAGGTATTTTGCGAGTCTCATGGTTTGTATTACGATTTACCAGCTAAGTAGCTTTGTGACAGGGCCAGATAGCTTTTAATGGCTATATTACGGATATTCCATGCAAACGAGAGGCACCACAGCATGACAATATTCGTCAACAGCCACATGGTGATAGCTACCAAACAATAGGGTTGTTTGTAGTTGTGACTCTCACAGGGATTAAAGTCCAAGGTGCGCCAGTTTAACTGAAATATCAGTACCGATGCTGCAATAAAACCTAAAACACTGAAAAAGAATACTGGCCAGCCACATATAGAGTGGTGATTAAACTTGTCGCTGATACAGAGGAAAAACATCATCACGGTGCCGATAAGGTAACAGGTAGAAACGATTCGATGCAGCTCAAGATAATTGGTCGGAAACACACCCATTAAGATCACAGCTAGGCCGACCCAGGCTCCAGCAAAGGATAGGTAATGACTAAAGTTACCTAGCTTTAACAGATAGAGGCCCAGCATGGATAGCATGATGCACACTCCTGCTACCATCAGCGAGATATTATAAACAAAAGCAAAGGGGGTATAGGTATAGTCACCGAGCAGATCGGGACGGGTGTTGAGTACTTCAAGGCCTATGTTTTGAAACTCGAACCAGACGGATGTGGATACCCCTGCTGCAGCGATGAGTGCGCCAATGAAAATACTGAGTACCACTAGGCGGTGAAGATCGTACTGCATTGACTGGTGCTGTATTTGGTCGTCCATATTGGTCCATTTGGGGTGTTTTTGTTAGCGTGAGCCACAAAAAAAGGAGTACATATCCATGTACTCCTCTATCGATTCGAATATGTTCAGGTAGAACTATTCTATAAGTTGCCTGATTATTTGCGTTTACGCAAGCAGACTATCGCGATTGCCACTACACCTAAGATCATGCAGTACCACGCGTGAGTCACAACATCGAGTGGAGACAGGCTAAAGGTTGAAGCAACTAAGAGTGCCTGTGCGCCGTATGGGAGCAGACCCTGAACGATACAAGAGAAGATGTCCAAAATACTGGCCGCACGCTTTGGTGTGACGCCGTGTTTCTGGGCTAACTCTTTGGCGATATCACCAGTAACCACAATCGATACCGTGTTGTTTGCTACACAAGTATTGGTTGCCGCCACAATACCCGCCATTCCAAGCTCTGATGCTCGGCACGAGGCTTCACCTTTTGCCTTTGAAAAACGGGCAATTAGCTTTTCAATCTTCTGGTTAACAAAGGCTAGACCACCTTGCTGCTGCATTAGCGCCGCTAGACCACCGACTAACATCGACAGGATAAAGATCTCCTGCATGCTGCCAAAGCCTGCGTAGATATCTTGGCCGAACTGAATGATGCCGTAATCCATGGTGGCGATGCCAGTAATACCGGCTAATAGAATGCCAATGGTCAACACGACGAATACGTTAAGGCCCGCTACCGCTAAAAATAGAATCGTTAGGTAAGGGATGACCTTGATGAAGTCGACATCTTGTGCTGCAACTTCAGCCTGCCCTTGGCCCGCTAGGGTAAATAGCACTAGGGTGATGATAGAGGCTGGAATAGCGAAAATCAGGTTTTCTTTAAACTTGTCTTTCATATGACAGCCCTGAGTACGGGTCGCCGCAATCGTGGTGTCAGAGATGATAGATAGGTTGTCACCAAATAGTGCGCCTGAAATTACCGCGCCAGCCATAATCGCTAAATCAATTTGTGCTTCATTGGCAACGCCCAGTGCAATTGGTGCTACTGCAGCGATGGTGCCCATAGAGGTGCCCATGGCCGTTGCGATAAAGGCTGCAATCACAAAGAAACCAGGTAACAGTAAGTTCGAAGGCACCAGTGATAACCCTAGAGCGACTGTGGCATCGACACCGCCAGTGGCTTTTGCTACAGCGGCAAAGGCGCCTGCTAGCAAATAGATCATACACATGGCGATGATATTTGAGTGGCCAATTCCCCCTAAGAAGGTTTCGATTGACTGGTTAAGCTTCTGCTTTGAGATCAGAATAGCGAAAACAATAGCAGGTAGAATCGCCACTACGCTCGGTAGCTGATAGAAAGCAAAGTCTACACCTTGGCTTTGAAAGTAAACGCCAGCACCGATAAAAAGTGCTAGGAACAGAAATAGTGGCGTCAGGGCTAAAAACGATGGTGCAGAGCTTGCTGCAGCATTTTGGGCATTATTGGAAGTCGTCAATGTTATCTCTCTTATCTTAAACCTGTCTTCGAACCATTGTTCCCATTGCCCTCCTAGCTGGAACACACTACTCATCAGCCTGGGCTAATTCATAGAATGGTACATCTCAATGGTTGAGAGGATATGAGATCGAAAGACGTCTGTCAATTTAGACGTCTAGATGTTTTTACTGCTAATGGCGACTTTGGCAAAAGTTGTGAACTCGGTTGGGTTAGTTATCGCTATTTAAGTCAATTCTTAATTAATGGGTTAAGTTGCCTACATTGGCGGTGAAACACAAACCTTTTCACTTTTGGGGTTGCAACAATCAGTTCATAAGTTAGCCGGGGAGAAGGGACAATAAGTAAATGTAACGAAAATTCATTTAGGCTTTAACTTTCAATGCTAAGCTGTAGTACATAATCGGCACCGCGATCGCGCTAGCGTGCTTAGTGAGAATATACTTACATGAGAGTGCGCTTTTTAAGAGCGCTAAGTCATTGTGTAAAATTAAATAATAAAAGAGACGAATCATGCAGTTGATGGATATTGATAAGCAGACTTACCGTAAGAATACCAACTTAGTGATTATGGGCTTTGTGGCGAGTTTGGCTATATTGGCGTTAGTCTACGGCGGTGTGTTGATCCACTTTTTCGGCGCAACCGAGACGGTTAGCGGCGAGTCTACAGGTAACTTCCACTTGAATCTAATAGGTGTCATCCTCGCGATGCTCACTTGTGGAGCTGTACTCAATACCCAAAAGCAGAAGCCCTTTATGCGTGAGGTGTATTATGTTTGGCGCTTAAAGCAGCTACATAATCAGATCTACCGCAAACTGACTAAGATCAAACAGGCCGCCGACAACGAAGAGGTGAACGCCTTTATTATCTTGAGCTTCTACTTTGCTAGTCTAAAACAGGTCTACACCCTAGATGACAATACACTGACGATATCCACGGTCGACAAGGATCTTATGCAGCTAAACGACAAGATAGCGGCGCTGGGCTTAACCATCACACCGGATCTGTTTGAACCCGAGATGCTGGATCAGATCTAAGTTTGGTTAACCATTTTTATCGGCCATCGAGAGAGTGATAAATATTTTATTTAGACTTCTAGATGGCTAGCTGTTATGTTGCTATTTCAATCAATGAAATAGGATATGACGCGATGAAACTCGAATCTTTAGCGCTGCACCATGGATATAAATCGGAATCGACCACTAAGGCTGCAGCCGTTCCTATTTATCAGACCACCTCCTATACCTTTGATGACACTCAGCACGGCGCCGATCTATTTGATCTGAAAGTGCCGGGTAATATCTATACTCGCATCATGAACCCGACCACTGATGTGCTCGAACAGCGCCTTGCGGCGATAGAGGGCGGCATAGGAGCCTTGGCGCTGGCCTCTGGCATGGCAGCGATCACCTATGCTATTCAGGCGCTCACTCAAGTGGGCGATAATATCGTTAGTACCAGCCAGCTCTATGGCGGCACCTATAATCTGTTTGCCCATACGTTGCCGCGCCAAGGTGTTGAAGTACGTATGGCGGCATTCGATGATTTTGAGCAGCTCGATGCCCTGATTGATGACAACACGAAGGCGCTATTTTGTGAGTCCATCGGTAACCCTGCGGGTAATATTGTCGATCTGCAGCGCCTAGCTGAAATAGCCCATAAACATGGCGTGCCATTAATTGTTGATAACACGGTGGCGACCCCGGTGCTGTGTAAGCCGTTTGACCATGGCGCCGATATCGTTATTCATTCATTGACCAAATATATTGGCGGCCACGGCACGACTATCGGTGGAGTGATTATCGATAGTGGTAAGTTCGACTGGGCGGCGCAGCCAAAACGCTTCGCACTGCTCAATGAGCCGGATCCCTCTTATCATGGTGTGGTTTATACCCAAGCCTTTGGGCCTGCCGCCTTTATCGGCCGCTGCCGCGTAGTGCCACTGCGTAATACTGGCGCGGCCTTATCGCCCCAAAGCGCCTTCCTGCTGCTACAAGGTTTAGAGACATTGGCCCTACGCATGGAGCGCCATTGCGATAATGCCTTAGCCCTAGCTAAGTATCTCGAAACGCACCCTAAGGTAAGCTGGGTTAACTACGGCGCACTGGAAAACAGTCCTTTCCAAGATAACTGTCATAAGATCACTTCAGGCAAGGCGTCAGGGATCATTAGCTTCGGTATAAAAGCCGATGATGGCAAGGTTGCTGGTGGTCGTTTTATCGATGGGTTACAGATGATACTGCGCTTGGTCAATATCGGCGATGCTAAGTCACTAGCCTGTCATCCAGCATCGACCACTCATAGACAGTTGGATGCCAATGAGCTTGCTAAGGCTGGGGTATCGGAAGACTTAGTGCGAATTTCGGTGGGGATAGAGCATATCGATGATATCATTAGTGATGTCGCCCAGGCGCTGGAAAAAGCCGTTTAAGATTCACTAAGCTTATACGATGCAGGCAAACCGATAACTTAGTTTGCCTGCATTTGCTCTTTGCTCGTCCTAGCCTTATCCTGTTTTACCTAGAACCTAGAACCTAGAACCTAGAACCTAGAACCTAGAACCTAGAACCTAGAACCTAGAACCTAGAACCTAGAACCTAGAACCTTCTCTTAAACCCTTTGCTTTTCCGTCTTAGTTTTTATCGGCTCTTATTCGGTCTTTCCCGTCTTAGCCTGTAGCGTCTTGGCTTTGCCTAGAACCTAGAACCTTCTGTTAACTCTATAAATATACTATTTCGCTGTGTTAAGCTGCGTGACGTTTATTGTAAATAATTTGGACTTTAGGTGTACATTGCAAAAAAGTGGCTAAACAGAGCAGGCCTATACATGGTGGCAAGTTTTGCTGCTGTGGCGAGCTTATGGGCACAGGCCGTCGAGCCACTTCAGCAGCTAGAACAGCAACTTTCTGAAATACCCGCGGCTCAGGCTTTGATATTACTGGATGAGTTTCAACTCGAACCAGACAGTGCCAGCGGTTATGACAAAGCCAAGTTACACTTCCTATACGGCATGCAGTACCAACGCGGGCGCCAGCTTGAGCAAGCGATTGCTAGCTATGATAAGGCGATCGCTCTGATTAAATCTCTAGCGGTATCAGATCTCCTGATTGATACTTATCTGGAGCGATCCTTTGTACTCTACTTAACGACGAATGATCCTGAGGCCTACTGCGGTGATAGAGACAAGGCGCTGACACTGGCTAGATTGCATGGTAATAAGCAGTTATTGGCTAAGAGCTTAACTCAGAAAGCGTTTTGCTATAACAAGGTGACTAACGTTCATCAAGGGATCGCCTTGTTAGATGAAGCCATGTTGTTGATCGATACCGAAGCCATTACAGATTACAACCGCAAGGCGATGATCTATAACGCCACAGGCTCCCTCTATCGCACCGTGGGTCTGCATAAGCGCGGATATGTCAATTTCAATAAAGCCTATCAAACTTGGAGCGAGATAGACGATACCCAAGACATGTTTAATATGCTGCATAATATGATTAGTGAAGCAGTTAAACTGGGGGACTGGGACAAGGCTCGCGGCAATATTGCCCAGCAGTTTTCCTTGGCACTGTCGGCGCCAGAGTTTATCGACTTTCGTTTTTTTGCCCACCTTAATGCTGGTCGAGTCGAGCTGGCAACTCATAATTACGCTGAGGCCATCGAGCACTTAAAGCAAGCTATCTTGTTAAAAGAGACCACTCGTGAGCAGTACTTTGTCACTGGAAGTTATCTGTTTTTGGCTAAGGCATATTTGCGAACCGGTGAAGTGGAAAAGGCGGCGGAGATGGCGCGTACCTTTAAGAAAAACAACCAGTTTCCTAAGAATATGACCAGTATGGCGTTAACCGCAAATGCCATCATAGCCCTAGATGAGCAGCAATACCTGAGCGCGATATACGCTTTATTAGAGGTGATAGATGAGGAGCGGGAAAAGCATAAGCAGATTATCGATAATGAGGTGATCGATTCGGCGCTAGAGCATAATGCTAAGCTGGCCGAATTTGAGAATCAGTTATTGGCTAATCAACTGGCTATCAACGAGTTGAGCTTGGCGGCAGTGAAGGATAAAGAGCGGATCTACGATCTTAGGCTGAGTATCTTCTTCTTAGTCGCCATCGTTCTGGTGATCGCCATCCTGTTTCTATGGCACTCCCGTAAGACCTTTAAGCATAGTGCTCAAACTGACTTCTTAACTGGCATTGCCAACCGCGGCCATACTTTTAAACTAGGCCAGAGGATGCTCGACAGGGCGATTAAGAAGCAGCGATCCTTAGCGGTGATCATCTTCGATATCGATAACTTTAAGTCTATTAATGATCGTTATGGCCACCATGTGGGTGATTTGGCGATAAAAGCGGTGGCAAGACGCGCAGAGCGATGGCTTAGAGATTGTGATTTGATTGGCAGAATCGGTGGTGAAGAGTTTTTGATTGTACTGCCCGATGTCACTGAGGCGGAGGCGATGGAAATCTCTGAACGGTTGCGAGAGGGGATCGCGACCCAGCCATTCCAGTTCGATGAGCAGGTGATCGAGCTGACAGTAAGCCTTGGTCTAGCCCCATTTAAGATGTCTCAAACCAGTTTGACGGAGCTGATTAATCAAGCGGACAGGGGGCTGTATAAGGCCAAATTCTCAGGTAAGAACCGAGTCTACTTTGTTGAGCAGTTTGCTTAAATATCCTTTCTACTGCCCAGTCAGTTCTGGGCAGCTTTTCATTTTATCCAGCATTATTTTCCACTATAGCGCCATGCTATAAGCTGAATAACTGGGTTTCAAACTTGTATTAAGTCATTTGTTTGCTATGTTTTTTATTTAGCGAGAGCTGAAGTTTGTTCGTGCCTGAGCGCGATACGATATCAGCTAGGATGCTCGTTGAATGGATTGATAAATTGATAACCAAGGTTGGAGATCCCATGAAAAAAGCGCTAGCAATATTCCCCCTTGCCACAATGGTTTTAATGCCATCGGCTTTTGCTGTTGAAATCTATAAGGATGATAAAAACTCCATAGGAATTGGCGGCTATATTGATGCTCGTATTATTGATACCCAAGGCCAAACTCAAGTCGTAAACGGTAGCTCTAGAGTCAATATTGGCTTTACCCGTGAGATGTCTGATGATTGGAAGGCTTTTACCAAGCTAGAGTGGGGGGTAAACCCCTTTGGTGACACTAGCTTGTCATACAGCAGTGAGAGTTTCTTTGAGACAACCACAGATAACTTTCTGAGCAACCGTTTAGGTTATGTTGGTGTTAGTCATGACAAGTTAGGCTCTCTCGCAATAGGTAAACAGTGGGGCGCGTGGTATGACGTTGTTTACAATACTAACTATGGCTTTGTATGGGATGGTAATGCATCTGGTACATACACTTATCAAGGAGATGGTTCGTTTAATGGTACAGGCCGTGCCGATAAAGCGGTGCAGTACCGTAATAGCTTCGGTATGTTTAGTTTTGCGCTGCAGGTGCAATTAAAAGATGATTCTTTCGATGTT
Source organism: Shewanella schlegeliana (assembly GCF_016765635.1). Taxonomy (GTDB): domain Bacteria; phylum Pseudomonadota; class Gammaproteobacteria; order Enterobacterales; family Shewanellaceae; genus Shewanella; species Shewanella schlegeliana. Next base: position 487,120 of record NZ_JAESVD010000002.1, on the reverse strand, counting down.
ATAGAACCGGTAGACCAAGCTGCTGCAATGGTAACGGCTCCAACAACAGTGACTCATGTAGAGTATAACTATACCTATGGTGCGGGTCTTACACTAGATGCAACCGATAGGCTAACATTCACCGCGGGTGCTAACTTTGGTGAATTTAAAGCGAGAGCTTCTAATGGTTCACGACTGACCGAAACTGATTATGTTTATGGTGGTGGTGTTACTTGGGGGGCATGGGATGACCAAGGGTTTTATGCGGCTCTAAATGCTAACCAACAGGAATACCATGATACAGATAATCTTGGACGTATGATCCCGGATGCAACCGGTCTCGAGTCACTCTTCTCCTATCTATTTGAAGGTGATTTTAAGGTTTTCCTCTCATATAACATTTTAAAGGCTGGTGATGAGTATGAAGCCGCCTATAACGGCGATATTTTTGAGCGTGAATCACTCGTTGCTGGTGGTCACTATATATGGAATAACAGTGTTATTTTCTACCTTGAAGGGCGTAAAGATTTAAGTAACTTTGACAGCACCAATAAAGCGCAAGAAGAGCTGATGGGTAAGCCTGAGGATGATGGCGTAGCGATAGGTGTTCGTTTTATTATTTAGGCTAACTTGATATTTAATATTAAAGGCTTACCAAGTTTCTATAGCTGCTTGATAAGCCTTTTTTGTTACTTTTTTTGATTAGCCTAAGATTATTTCAAACGATAGGTCACTTCGACTCTATCTTGGATGGTTACCTGACCCTGCTGGTAACTTGGGCCTGCATCGAACCCCTTTGCCTCAGAGTTCATTCTTAGCATAACAGGTTGAATAGGACGCTGTTCAAAGTAGCTGATCTGCCAAACACCATCGAGCTCTTCACCAAAGCCTTCGGCCAGCATCTTGGCTTTTTGCTGGGCATCTTTTATCGCGGCCATTCTTGCTTGCTCAACATACTGCGCTTCCTTACTGGATTTAAGCGCGATATTGTTGATGCGATTCATGCCCTGCTCAAGCGCCGAATCGAGGATATCGTTAAGCTCGGCCAGTTTTAGCACCGTTACCTTGATGCGGCGATTCGCGCTATAACCGATAAGCTGATTAGGCTTGTTCTTTTCGTATTGGTATTGCGGCTGTAGGCTGATATTAGCACTTTGGATAAGCTCTCTATCGACGCCAGCCTTTTCAAGGCGGGCTAAAAAACTGGCAACGGCTTTATCGGACTCTGTTTTTGCCTCTTTGGCTGTCTTGGCTCTTACCACGACCTCGACATTCACCTCTGCCATGTCGGCTTTAACGCTAATTTCACTGCTGCCTACCGTATTCAGGCTAGGAAAATCGAGATCGGCAGCCTGAGCCGTGGCGACCATGCTAGTCGAAGCGATAAAGCCTGAGATAAGTGCGGCGATAATTGATGATTTCATAATGACTCCAAAAATTGAAAGCAAATAAGGATTGATTAGGTAACTTGATAGTTATAAACGTAGTCACTTTTGAAAAGGGTTTTATTTTTTTTATTATTTTATTTTTCCTGATTAGTCGAGTCAAAGCGCTCTTTAATTATCACCTCACTCATGGTTTTTTGCTTTTCCCACCCAAGGGCTTTTAACTCGGGTTCGGCCAGAAAATCTTCTACATAACCGATGCAGAGGTAGCCAATCAGTTCGGCATCTTGAGGGGCGTTGAGGATCTTTTTCACTGACTCAGGATCGATAATACTGACCCAGCCTACTCCAATATTGAGTGAACGAGCCATCAACCATAGATTTTGAATCGCGCAGACAACGCTGAATCGGCCCATGTCGGCCATGCTGGTCTGTCCGAGAACAGGTTTCGCTTGTGGTTGATAAAAAACTGCTAAATTAACTGGGGCTTCCAAGATCCCCTCAAGTTTCAAGTTTTGATATAGCCGCTGTTTTTCACCACTAAACTGTTCTGCTCCTACGGCATTTTCTTTAATAAAAGAGTGATGCACCTGCTGTTTAACGCCATCTTCGCGGATCACAACAAACTGCCAAGGTTGAGAGTAGCCAACAGAAGGGGCATTTATGGCCGCCTCAAGTAGCTTGTCTAAAGTGTTGTCATCGATGGGGCTTGATAGAAATCGTGTACCTCTTACATCGCGTCTCAGACGAATAATTTCGGCGAGTAATAGGCTATCATTTTCAGAAAACTGGTGGCTCATAGGGCTCTCACAAGTGAACAAGCTAATAAAAAGGCGCCACTATGGGCGCCTAGACTGTATTTTGTTCTTAAAGCAGTTAGCTTATGCTGACGCTAGTTAATCATCATAGAGATGAAGTAACCAATGACGGTCGCAGTTATAACGCCGATAAAGCCCGGCATGATAAAGCTGTGGTTGACGATGTATTTGCCAATATGGGTAGTCCCAGTTCTGTCAAAGCTGATGGCTGCCAGGTCACTTGGGTAGAACGGGAAGAAGAAATAGGCGTAACACGCAGGTAAGACACCGATAAGCACAGGGGCTGGAATACCTAAAGAGAAACCCAATGGCAACATGATAGTTAAGGTCGCTGCCTGGCTCTTTAAAAATACCGAGGCAGTAAACATGGCGATAGCAAATGACCATGGATGGGCATGAACGATGTCGCTGACAGACTCGATTAAGTAGCTCTTGTGGTGGGCAATGATAGTGTCACTAAGCCATGCGATACCGAAGATGATGATCACCGCCGTCATCCCCGCGATAAAAACGTTGCTGTGAACAATTTTCTTCGGATCAATCTTGGTCGCTAGTAAAATCACTGCGCCAACCGATAGCATCATAAACTGGATTGCTACCGACATTTTAACGCCTTCAGGTAGTAGTTGATCGCTAAACATCGCCAGAGCGATAACGGACAATATACCCAATAGGAAAATGCTTAAACCCTTCTTGGCGGTGCTTTCGTTGTGATTCGAGTCACTAGACTCCACTTCACTATCTAGCAGGCTATTTCTAAACTCTTCATCCTGCAACCGCGCTTGGAACTCTGGGTCTTTATCGAGATCTTTACCGCGCTTAAGGCTCCAAGTGGCTGCGACTAACACACCGATTAATGTCGATGGAATGGTTACCAGTAATACATCCACCAAACTGATATCGAGATTATTCTCCATTGAGGTGGCAATCACCACGGCGGCCGCAGCAGCGATTGGACTGGCGGTAATACCCATCTGTGAGGCAACCGTTGCAATGGCAAGCGGGCGCTCGGGGCGAATGCCTTTCTTGTAGGCAACATCATAGATAACGGGGAGTAGTGGATAAACCGAGTGACCCGTACCCACTAATACCGTCAGTGAGTAAGTACAAAGCGGGCCAAGAAACACAATTTGACTCGGGTGTTTACGCAGCAGCTTTTCGGCGTAACGCACCAGTAATTTAAGACCGCCAGTGGCCTCTAAGGTTGCCGATGCTGCGACTACCGCCAGAATAATCAACATCACGTTGATTGGCGGTGTGCCAGGTGCTATGCCAAATGCAAACGCTAATATCGATACCCCTAAACCACCGAGCAGACCAAAGGCCACACCACCGTGGCGGATCCCCACAAAGATAACGGTTAACAGCAAGAGCATATGTATAAAAAACATAGCGGGTTCCTTTAAGAATCGGTCGTAATTATGAGTAGCTTAATCGCTGTGAGCACTGAGGCTGTCTATTGCAACGGCCTGTTACGCGCTGTTATACCGTATGTGACCGATTGCTTAAATAGCAGGGCTTCAGCAAGGTGATTGCACGCATTGATTTGATCAACTTTTTACAGAAAGTGTGAACTAAAACTGATGTCATCACGCTTGTCTCAGCGCTTGGCGACGGGGAAAAGGCAAGGTTATTGCAATCGTGTCGATTTAAACGCGAGTTAACTGACAAAGCTTGCCGCAATTGGGTAGAATGAGGCAGATTTTTCATTCACTAGAGTGATGGTATGCACGTACATATTTTAGGAATTTGTGGCACTTTCATGGGCGGCTTAGCCTTGTTGGCTAGAGCAGAAGGGCACAAGGTCACTGGTAGCGATGCCAACGTTTATCCTCCTATGAGCACACAGCTTGAAGAGCAAGGCATCGAGCTTATCCAAGGTTTCGACCCATCTCAACTTGGGACTAATGAAGATGATGCGCCAGATCTGGTGGTGATTGGCAATGCCATGAGTCGGGGGAATCCTTGTGTCGAGGCGGTATTAAACCGTGGCCTTAAGTACACTTCTGGTCCGCAATTTCTTGCCGAGCATATTTTACCTCAGCGTTGGGTGCTGGCAGTATCGGGTACCCATGGTAAGACATCGACATCGAGCATGTTGGCGTGGATTTTAGAAGACTGCGGCTATGAGCCGGGGTTCTTGATCGGTGGTGTACCACAAAACTTCGGCGTATCGGCCCGCCTCGGCGGCTCACCTTTCTTCGTGGTAGAAGCCGATGAGTATGACAGCGCGTTTTTCGATAAGCGTTCTAAGTTCGTTCATTACCAGCCGCGCACCTTAGTGATTAATAACTTAGAGTTCGATCATGCGGATATTTTTGACGATCTAAAAGCTATTCAACGCCAGTTTAACCATGTCATCCGTACGGTTCCGGGTGAAGGCAAGATAATCTGGCCTGCAGACGTTAAGAGTGTGCAGCAGGTGATAGAGATGGGCTGCTGGAGTGAGCAAGAAACCTATCATTTAGCCGCAAACAAGCAGGGCTGGTATGCGGTGAACCTAACTGAAGATGGGCATAAATTTGAGGTGTTCTTCGATGGTGAGTCCCAAGGCATTCTCGACTGGCAGTTAATCGGTCAGCACAATATCGAAAATGCTGTGATGGCGATAGCGGCGGCAAGACACGTAGGCGTTAAACCTGATGCGGCAATCGCAGCCTTGACTCAGTTTGCCCCACCAAAGCGTCGCATGGAGCTGCTGGCTGAGATAGATGGTATCGAAGTTTTTGATGACTTTGCTCATCATCCGACGGCGATTACAACCTCGCTTAAAGGGATGCGTGCCCGTGTTGGTGATGGCAAGATCACCGTGATTTTAGAGCCTAGATCTAACACCATGAAGAGCGGTGTGCATAAAGATACCTTGGCCAGCTCGTTAGAGTTGGCCAGCAACGCGTTTCTCTATCAGGCGGGCAATATCGATTGGGATATCGCCTCGGCGATGGGATCAGCCTCTATCCCGGTTAAGGTCTTATTTGAGATTGACGATATCGTTGAGCAAGTCGCGGCTCAAGCTCAGAGCACAGATACTATTATTGTTATGAGTAACGGCGGCTTTGGTGGCTTACATCAAAAGCTACTGGCAAAGCTTCGCAGTAAAACAGGTAAATAAATAGCTATGAGCGTGACATACCGTAAAGCAGAAAAATCTATCAGTTTGGCATGGACTGGCGCATCAGGAGCTCCCTATGGTCTAAGACTGCTGGAGTGTTTATTGAAGAGTGATTATCAGGTGTTCTTGATGATCTCTTCTGCCGCTCGGGTGGTATTGGCAACAGAGCAAGGACTGCAGCTCAGCGCGAATGCCGATAAAGCAAGATCCCAATTATTAGCCCAGTTTGGTGAGGTGGACGGAGAGCTGATTGTCTTGGGCAAGGAGGAGTGGTTTTCTCCACCTGCATCTGGCTCGGCCGCACCTAAGCAGATGGTGATCTGCCCCTGCAGCACCGGCACTTTAGCGGCGGTAGCAACAGGAATGAGTAATAATTTACTCGAAAGAGCTGCGGATGTGGTAATAAAAGAGCGCGGCCAATTAATCTTGGTTCCGCGAGAAACTCCCTTTAGTGCCATACACTTAGAACATATGTTGTCACTATCTAAGCTCGGGGTGACCATCATGCCCGCCGCACCAGGCTTTTATCATAATCCCAAATCGGTTGAAGATCTGGTAGACTTCATGGTCGCTCGAGTTCTAGACCATCTGGGCGTTAACCATGCACTAACGAATCGTTGGGGTTATGACAAGCATAACGTTAGCGACATCGACTATTGAGAGTTATATGAAACACACCACTGAAGTGATGATCACTGCTGAAGAGATCGATCAAAAATTGGATATTTTGGCTGAGCAGATCAATGCCCATTATGCCGACAGCGACCGCCTATTGATGGTCGGTCTACTGAAAGGTTCTGTTGTCTTTATGGCAGATCTTTGTCGACGCATTAAGGGACATGTTGAGATCGATTTTATGTCGGTATCAAGCTATGGCAACGAAATGACGAGCAGCCGTGACGTAAAAATCCTTAAAGACGTACAGTCTGAAATTCAGGGGCGTGACGTATTGATCGTTGAAGATCTTATTGACTCAGGCAATACCTTGAACAAGGTACGCGAAATACTCATGATTCGTGAGCCAAAGAGCCTTGCGCTTTGTACGCTACTGGACAAGCCAGAGCGCCGAGAAGTTGACGTACCTGTTGATTTTATTGGCTTTACTATCCCTGACGAGTTTATCGTTGGCTATGGTATCGACTATGCGGAGCAGTATCGTAATCTGCCGTATATCGCTAAAGTTGTGCCACTAGAAGACTAAATTTCAGCCCTAATGTCAGCGCTGGAAGTGTTAAATGAACGCGGAGCGCTGTTATTAGGGATGTGATTAGATGACTGACTCCCGCAATTGCGGGAGTTTTTATTTATTTTTCAGATGGATTGAAATAACCATGGCAAATTCTCAAGCCGCCCTCGTTATCGACTCTCTAAAAAAAACCTATAAGGGCGGAGTCGAAGCAGTTAAGGGGATCAGCTTAACCGTTAATAAAGGGGATTTCTTTGCCCTTTTAGGACCCAATGGCGCAGGTAAATCGACTACGATTGGCGTCATCAGCTCACTGGTACAGAAGAGTTCGGGCAAGGTCACTGTGTTTGAACATGACTTAGATACAGAGCTTGAGTTGGCGAAGCTGTGTATCGGGCTTGTGCCACAGGAGTTTAATTTCAATCAATTTGAAACCGTGCAGCAGATTGTGGTTAACCAGGCTGGCTACTACGGCGTTAAGCGCGATGTCGCATTACAGCGCGCCGAGAAGTACCTAAGTCAACTCGACTTATGGGAAAAACGTAATAGTGCTGCTCGTGAACTCTCAGGCGGCATGAAGCGCCGCTTGATGATTGCCCGTGCGCTGATGCACGAGCCAAAGTTGCTTATTCTCGATGAACCAACCGCTGGTGTCGATATTGAGCTGCGCCGCTCGATGTGGAGCTTCCTGACCGAGCTAAACGCTCAGGGAGTGACGATTATTCTGACCACCCACTATTTAGAAGAAGCGGAAATGCTATGCCGCAATATCGGTATCATCGACAAAGGTGTGCTGGTGGAGTGTACGAGCATGAAATCTTTGCTAAGCCGCTTGAATATGGAAACCTTTATTCTTGATCTGAAGAATGACCTCAATTCAGCCCCTGAGCTGAGTGGTGTGCAGTGTCGCTTGAACGATAGCCATACACTAGAGGTGGATGTTGCCAAGGAGCAGGGCTTAAATAGCGTGTTCCTACAGCTTAGTGAATTAGGTATTCAGGTGTTATCGATGCGTAACAAGGCAAACCGTTTGGAAGAGCTATTTGTTGAGTTAGTCGAGAAAGGTAAACATGGCGGAGATGTGAAATGAATATGAAGGCGCTGTATTTCACAGCTTTTAAAAGTATCCTAACCAAAGAGATCAACCGTTTTACCCGTATTTGGGTGCAGACCTTGGTGCCGCCAGCGATCTCTATGACTTTGTATTTCTTAATCTTCGGTAACTTAGTCGGTAAGCGTATCGGTGAAATGGGCGGCGTCTCTTACATGGAGTTTATCGCCCCGGGTCTGATCATGATGTCAGTGATTACCAGCTCCTACTCGAATGTGGCCTCGTCATTCTTCAGTGCCAAGTTTCAGCGTAACCTTGAAGAGTTGATCGTGGCACCCGTGCCTCATTATGTGATTATTGCAGGCTATGTTGGCGGCGGTGTCGCGCGCGGCCTATGTGTAGGCACGATTGTTACCCTAGTGGCGATGTTCTTCGTCAATATCACTTTGCATCATGTGGGATTAGTGGCGCTAACAGTACTGCTTACGGCAATTCTGTTCGCCTTGGGCGGCCTGATTAATGCGGTATTTGCCAAGAGTTATGATGATATCAGTATCGTGCCGACCTTTGTGCTGACGCCACTGACCTATCTTGGTGGCGTGTTTTACTCCTTGTCTCTACTTCCGGAGTTTTGGCAGGGCGTGTCGGCATTAAATCCTGTGGTCTATATGATTAACGTATTTCGCTATGGGTTCTTGGGCTATGCCGATATGAGTGTGCCTTTATCGATTGGTATCATGGTGGCTTTCTGTGCCGCTCTTTGGAGTGTCGCTTACTATCTGATCTCTCGTGGCATCGGCCTGAGAAGTTAAGCTAGAGCACACACTCTTGAGCGAAAAAAGCCAGCAGTTTATCTGCTGGCTTTTTGCTTTATTACTCTTGCTAGGAAAACCGATTGCAGATAACGGGGCTTAGATAACGGGGCTTAGTTGACCTCTGCTGTCTCTTGCTCTATCTGCTGTTTTCTTACATTAAGCAACGCTATGGTATCGGTGTTAACTTTTACAAGTTGATCAAAATGTTGATTCATCTCTTCGACTGACGATTGGTACTCAGGATCCGTTGGCTCTTTCTTCTGCCAATAGCGGTTGCGCTCAAGTTTTTGTAGTTCACTGGCTCTGAGGATCTCGTAATAACTGTTCTCTTGGCGAAGACGGTATGCCTCGCTGTCTAATAGCTGCAGTAAGCGTGCTTTAGAAATTGTACTTTTATTTAGTAGAGCCTGTAGGGGGTCTTGAGTCTTAATACGCTTATCAGAGTCGGTTTCGGTAGTAATGCCGTACTGATATTCAATCTTGTGCTGACGAAATTCTTTTGGGCAGGAGTGTTGGCTAAAGACGATCTTGTCATCTTTGATACACTTAAAAATGCTATTTGCCTGTGCGGCACTAGATAGCATAAGACAGACAATGGTAAAAATAACTTTCGCCATCCGGCTAAATATCCTTATCGAGCTTGGTGCTTAGTTAGATCCTGAAAAGCCTATGTTTACAGTGGTAACACTGCATTTGCTTAACAAAAGAGTTAATAATTTAACAATAGGCCATACTATGGCGTAACTTGGATCATAACGCCAGTATTTTGAGAGACGATGAATACTTGTTTGTGTAAGTGTAGGCGGGGGCATTTGATACAAAAACGGCTTAAAACTGAGTTTTAAGCCGTTTATCAGTTTTGCTACTTGCCTCTTAAGCCAGCTTGACGACAAGGTTATCGATAAGTCGAGTGGAGCCCATATAGGCCGCCACTAAAATCACTAACTCCGTGTCTTCGCCATTAGCGACGGCAAAGTTATTCGCATTTCTAACATCGAGGTAGTCGTTTCTAAAGCCGACGTCTTCTAGCTCTATTTGCCCTTGAGCAATAACGGCTTCGATGCTTTGAGCTGTTTTAAGTGAACAGGCCATCTTATCTAGGGTGCGCTTTATCTGTGCGGCCTGAGCTTTCTGCTCGGCGCTGAGATAACCGTTGCGTGAACTCATAGCAAGGCCTGAGTCTTCACGGATAGTTTCAACGCCAACGATTTCAATCGGCAGAGAAAGGTCATCGACCATGGTGCGGATCACTAATAGCTGCTGAAAGTCTTTCTGACCAAACAGGGCGATGTCAGGTTGCACGATATTAAACAGCTTACAGACGATGGTGGCTACGCCTCTAAAGTGTCCTGGGCGACTCGCACCGCAAAGCACATCAGAGATCCCTGGCACCTCGACAAAGGTCTGTGCATCCATCCCCTTAGGGTAGATGATTTCCGGTGTCGGTGTGAACAGCAGCTCGGCGCCCGCTTCAATGAGTGCTGCTTGATCGTCGGCTAAGGTTCTAGGGTAAGCATCGAGATCTTCGTTTTGGCCAAACTGCATCGGGTTAACAAAAATCGAGGTGACCACGTGGTCCGCTCGTGTCTTTGCTTCTTTAACTAAGGTGATGTGACCTAAGTGCAAGTTGCCCATAGTAGGAACAAATGCAACGGTTTCGCCCTTCTGTTTCCATGCTTTTACTTGGGCACGGATATCGGCGATAGATTGAGTCGTGATCATGGTTTTACTGCTCTGGTACGCAATTTAAAGAATGGCTCTCACCCCATAGGCTGAGAGCGAATGATTAGACTGGTTAGTTAAATGTATGCTCGTCACCAGGGAAAACACCCTCGGCAACTTCATCAATATAGGCACGAACTGCTGCGCGAATTTCGCCAGTCTGCTTGAGGTAGTTTTTAGAGAAGCGTGGAATATAACCACTAGAGATCCCAAGTACGTCATGCATCACTAGGATTTGGCCATCAGTGTCTTTACCCGCGCCGATACCAATAACAGGAATCGTTAACGCTTCGGTAATGGTTTTAGCCAGAGAAGCGGGAATGCATTCTAGAACCAATAGCTGGGCGCCAGCGCCTTCTAGGGCTTTGGCTTCGTCAAGAATACGCTGAGCGTTATCAGCGTCACGACCCTGAACTTTAAATCCACCGAATACATGTACAGACTGTGGTGTTAGCCCTAGGTGGGCGCACACTGGGATGCCGCGCTCGGTGAGCATAGCAACGCTCTCGAGTAACCATTTTCCGCCCTCAACCTTAACCATGCTAGCACCGGCTTGCATCAGCTTAGTGGCGTTGGTCATGGTTTGCTCTGGTGTGGCATAGCTCATAAATGGCATATCAGCGATAAGCAGAGAGCGCTCAATACCACGACGGACGCAACGAGTGTGATAAGCAATATCTTCAACAGTTACTGGTAAGGTGTCGCTATGTCCTTGCAATACCATTCCCATTGAATCACCGATCAATAGCACATCTATCCCTTCACTATCGAACGCACCAGCAAAGCTAGCGTCGTAGGCAGTTAATGCGGTGAACTTCTTACCTTCTTGCTTGAAGGTACGCAGTGTAGAACTTGTAATTTTGGACATAATGGTAACTTTTTAACCCAATTTGTGAAGCCGTTATATGCCAATAAAGGCTCGACTTCAATGATCTCGGTATCAAACTTTTATATTAACGGATAGGCGCCATACTAGCAGGAAAGACTACTGTGGTGCATGTCACTTATTCGTCGTTGGAATCTTGTGCTATTACTAATTCGGCTCTTAAGGCGTCGCTGATTAAACTCTTGAGCTGAGTGTTATCAGGTAAGCTAAGTGTTGGTGCGATATCGAATAGTGGTATCAACACGAAACTACGCTCGCGCATGCCATAGTGAGGCACTGTCAGGCGAGGGCTGTCGATGCATTGCTTGTCATAGAGCAAGAGATCTAAGTCTAGGGTTCTGGGTCCCCAGCGCAGCTCTCTTAAACGACCCTGTTGGTTCTCGATACTTTGTAATGCATTGAGTAACTCGATAGGCGTCAGCTCGGTTTTAAAGCCTGCCACCGCATTAACGTAGTCAGGCTGCTCGACGTCTCCCATGGGGGCGGAGCGATAATAGGGGGAGACTGAAAATGATTGGGGGGCGGCCAAACTCAATAAGGCCTCACAGGCATTATTGAGTTGGCTGATTGGGTTCGCTAAATTAGCGCCCAAAGCGACATAGACTTGCGCCATTATTCTGCAGATTTTGGCGCCGATTTAGCACTAGGCTTGCGACGACGGCGTTGGTTAGAGCTGCGATTGCGTCCGCCTTTATTGGCTGAACGAGCAATTACATTGCGCTGATCTTCGCTGCCTTCAACGAAGCTCTTCCACCAAGCGGCATTCTTAGCAATCACACCACCTTCGGCATGGGCGCGAAGCAGGAGTAGATCGTAAGCCGCTCTAAACTTAGGATGCTCGATAAACCTAAACGCCTTAGTGCCTCGGTTACGCTCGAATCTCAGTTGTAGCTGCCAGATATCTTTGGTTACTGTGCTAAAGCGGCGCGGAACACTAATAGAACGGCACTGCTGCTCCATAATATCGCCCATGGCGGCATTATAGGCATCATACATGGTTAGGCCACTTTCTAGTGCGATATCGTCAGCGCGCTGGCTCAGTGGGTACCAAAGCAGTGCGGCGTAGAAAAACGCGGGTGTTACCGGCTTATCTTGCTCAACACGCTCATCGGTGCTTGCCATCATCTCTTGCATCAGCTTAGCGATAGCCCCATTTGGCGCCTCTTTAAGTTGTGCTTCAACGAGTGGGAATAGTGGTTCAAATAGGCCAAATTCACGCATCATATGGTAGTTTTCAAGTGCTCTTCCTGCGAAAAACAGCTTGAGTACTTCTTCATACATACGAGCAGCTGGGATATCCTTAAGCAGACCCGCTAAGGCTTTAATTGGCTCGGCAGTCTTAGCTTCAATATTCATATCTAGCTTAGTCGCGAAGCGCACTGCACGTAGCATACGCACAGGATCTTCACGGTAGCGCGTTTCAGGGTCACCAATTAAGCGGATAGTACGTGACTCAAGATCTTCTAGGCCACCACCGTAGCTGTGAATAGAGAAATCACTGATATCGTAATACAGGGCATTAACGGTAAAGTCGCGACGTTCGGCATCTTCATCTATGCTGCCATAGACGTTATCGCGCAGCAGTCTACCAGACTCATTGGTCTTAGAGATCTTCTCTCCGCTATCGACATGGTGTCCACGCAGGGTTGCCACTTCAATCACATCGCGTCCAAAGACGATATGGGCGAGGCGGAAGCGACGGCCAACGAGACGGCAGTTGCGGAACAGTCGTTTAATCTCTTCGGGTGTCGCATTGGTGACAACGTCGAAATCTTTCGGTTGCATGCCCAATAAAATATCGCGTACACCACCGCCTACCAAGTAAGCCTTAAAGCCTGACTTGTGCAGTCTATAGAGTACTTTGATCGCATTTTCACTGATCTGTCTACGAGATATCGCGTGCCCATTTCTTGGCACGACCTCTAAGCTAAGACCTGTCTGCGTGTTTTCTTCAGCTATTGGTTTTGGACTGTCTTCAAATAGCTGTTTACAGAATTGGCTAATACGGCGAAAAATGGGACACCTCTGATTTGGATCTTAATTGGGGTAAAAACAAGTGGGCTATGATAACTCAATTAAAGCTTAATGAGTATACGATTAAGCTCACGTATCGAGGAGTATTTCCGATTGTGTAGGAACCTTGGTGAGATCAAATTGACTCACGGCCTGCTCAATCATCTTACTGGCTTGGGATTCTGTTGCAACGCTACTCTGCCCAAGAAAGGCTAAAGCCGCATTAATGCTGGCCTGCGGGTGAAGGTTGTCTATCGCGGGGGCATGATTTTGCTTAGACAATTTCCTGCCTTTCTCTGCGCAGGCTAAAGGCAGATGTAACCATTTAGGTATAGGTGACTTCAGTAGGTGATATAAGCTTTCTTGGCGACAGGTGGGTTCGAGTAGATCGCAACCTCTGACCACCTCGCTAATTTGCTGATGAATATCATCGAGCACAACTGCTAACTGGTAAGCGTATAAGCCGTCACTGCGCTTGATAATAAAGTCTTCAGCCGCAAAACGCTTATCAACCGAGACCAAGCCCATATGTTGATCGACAAACTGCTCGATAGCATAGGGGTTTCTGACTCTGATAGCACCTTGTGTTAAAGGTTGGATTAACTTGCCACAACGGCCATCGTAACTGCCACCCATAGCTTGGATCTGCTTGCGAGTGCACTGGCAGTAGTAAGCCAGATCATCCTGTAGTAGCTGTTCTATTTTATCTTGGTAAACATCGAGGCGTTGGCTTTGATAAAGCACACTGTCGTCCCACTCAAAACCATAGGCTTCAAGGGTTCTTAGAATTGCGCTGCTTGCACCAGGGATCTCACGTGGGGGATCGATATCTTCGATTCGAACCAACCATTTTCCGCCCAGAGAGCGGGCACGCAGATAACTGCCGAGGGCAGCAATTAATGAACCAAAATGCAGAGGACCAGATGGGGATGGCGCAAAACGGCCAATATAGGGAGTCACGTTAATCATTTACTGACGTCAAAACAAAAGAGCGGAGCCATAAGCTCCGCACCTTAAGATAGCATTTAACCTGCCATCTGTTTTTCTTTGATCTCAGCAAGCGTTTTACAGTCAATACACTGATCGGCTGTTGGACGCGCTTCTAAGCGGCGAATACCGATTTCGATGCCACAAGATTCACAGAAGCCGAAATCATCGTCTTCAATCTTTTGCATTGTCTTTTCGATCTTCTTAATAAGCTTACGCTCTCTGTCGCGAGCACGTAATTCTAGGCTGAACTCTTCTTCCTGAGCTGCGCGATCGACAGGATCTGGGAAATTAGCAGCTTCGTCTTGCATGTGATTCAGAGTGCGATCAACTTCTTCGCGCAATTGGTTACGCCATGCTCCAAGAATCGTCTTGAAGTGGCCCAATTGAGCCTCGTTCATGTACTCCTCACCTGGTTTTTCCTGGTAAGGATCTACACCAGCAATAGCGAGCACGCCAAGTTTTCTAGTGCCTTCAGGCATAACGCATCTCCTGTTAATCATTTGCGTTGTAGGGCGTCATTTAATAACGGCCGCTATCTATATCAGAAAGCTTTGAACTAGGCAAATAATTTGTATTAAATCGCTTCTATTCTTTGACTATGTCCGCTATTAAGAACAATTTCAACTCTATATTCAGAATTAAAGCCTAACCGGACAGGATTTAACCAAACGTGTCTGTGTGGGCGATAAGTCAGCGCTGTAGGCTAAAACCTCCACCCCAGCTTGGTGTGCTTCAGTCAGTAATTTAGCATAAGCTGCATCGATATGAGCGGCGGCGGCAACACAGTTTATGCCCGAATGCTGAACAACAAATAGCAATACGGCGCGATGACCCTGTTGCACCATTTCCATCAGTTCTCTAAGGTGTTTTTGTCCACGAGTGGTCACTGCATCGGGGAAGTATCCTTGCCCCTGCTCTAATAAAGTACAACTTTTGACTTCTATATAACAGTTAGGCTTATTGGCATCTTCGAGGAGGATATCGATGCGGCTGTTTTCACTGCCGTATTTGACTTCGCGGCGCAGTGAGTCGTAGCCCTGCAATTCGGTGATGATCCCTGAAGCGATTGCTTCCTCTGCGAGGGCATTGGCACGGCCAGTATTGATACCAATAATATGGCCATCGGGTGTTTGGGCTAGCTCCCAAGTGCGGCTATATTTGCGCTTAGGATTATCAGATACCGAGAACCAGACCTTTTCACTAGGAAATAAGCAGTTTTTCATCGAGCCAGTATTGGGGCAATGAATGGTGACCTGCTCACCATTTTCTAAGGTGATATCAGTTAAAAAGCGTTTATAGCGTTGGAGTAACACGCCACTTTCAAAAGCGGGACTAAATTCCATTGAGTCACCTGTTGTTAATCGATTTTGGCTTAGGTTAGCAAAATTTGCCCCTGCTGTGGCAACTGATAGTTGTGCTCTATTTCTGATAAAGGGGGAGTGACTAATCGCTCTGTTTCAAAATGCTGCCACTATTATAGTCATTCACTTGTAGTGCTAGCCTTTAGATATCGTTAGGGATCCAGTAGACTGCTTGCACTAAAAATAGGCTGGTTGTCGATAGCTCAAAGTCATTCGATAGGGTTGTCGAAACATCGATTTATATAAGGACCTAGCATGACGGATTTTATGAAAGTGACCCTTACTCACGAAAGTGCCGCTGCTCATTGGGGCAAGGCTGACGTGACTTTTCTGGGGGATGTCGCTTCTATTCACTTAATAGAGGGCGATGCCTTGCTGCATGTACAGCAAGCTGCGCGTAAGTTAGAGCTTCAAGGCGTGACCAAAGTTGCCCTTACTGGTGAGTTGTGGACAGTCGACCTACAGTGGGCATTTGCCCAAGGCTTTGCCACTGCACTTGCGGCCCCCATTATCCAGTGGACAGGCGATGATGCAACTCAGGCACTACTAACTAGCCGTCTCGAGAGCGCGACATTTGCTCGCCATCTGATTAACGAAACCCCTGAAAACCTATCGCCAATGGCGTTGGCGACTCAGGCGGCCACTTGGCTCAGCGCTATCGGCGGTGACAAGGTGAGCTATCGTATCATCGAAGGCGAAGCGCTACTGGAAAAGAAGTGGATAGGCATTCACGCCGTCGGTCGTGGTAGTGAGCGTCCACCTGCGCTGCTAGAGCTAGATTTTAATCCATTGGCCGATGACGCCCCAGTATCTGTTGCGCTTGTGGGTAAAGGCATTACTTTCGATTCGGGCGGCTATAGCATCAAAGGCTCCGAGGGCATGCTCGGCATGAAGTGTGATATGGGCGGCGCCGCAACCGTGACCGCAGCCCTAGGTCTTGCAATGAAATCAGGCCTTAATAAGCGCGTTAAGCTGTTCTTATGCTGCGCTGAAAACCTCATTAGTGGTCATGCCTATAAGCTTGGCGATATTCTTAAATATAAGAATGGCGTCACTGTTGAAGTCGTCAATACCGACGCTGAAGGTCGCTTGGTGCTGGCCGATGGTTTGCAGGCTGCATCTGAAACTGGTGCGCCTGTTATTATCGATGCGGCAACGTTAACGGGCGCAGCGGTAATGGCGGTGGGCACTAATTACAATGCTATTTTCTCGCCTAAGCCTGAGATGTTAGCGCTAGCCCAGCAAAAAGCAATGGCGGTTGGTGAGCGCGTTTGGCCGTTACCGCTAGACCCTTGGCATAAAGATAACTGCCCGAGTGCCTATGCCGATACGGCAAACAGTCGTCCGATGAAGGGCGGTGGCGCAGGTGGTGCATCGAATGCTGCAGGCTTCCTCTGGCGCTTTGTTGCACCAGAGGCCAACTGGTTGCATATCGACCTGGCTTCGGCATTTTCAGATACGGGGGATCACCTTTGGTCTGCGGGTGCAACGACCCACGGTGTGTTAACCATAGCGGGGCTGCTAGAAGACTAAGCACTATTTGCCTGAATGACTCTAAACCCTACATTTTGTAGGGTTTTGTTTTTAGGTTTAGTCGGTTGCAGATGGGCGCTGCTGCGAAATCAGGCTTTGCTAAAACCTTATTAATGTTGCACTATTGTTGCACGGCTCTTGGTTACCATTAGCAAAGGCTCTTCTGCATATGAAGCTCACTTTTAGTGAATTCTCTATCGACAGTGAAACTTTTGAATTGCGTGTTGGCAATCAAAGCGTTGCAATCGACGAACGAAATATTGCTCTGCTATCGATATTGGCGCAGCGTTACCCCGAGCACTGTATTAAACAGGAGTGTTTAGATCTTATCTGGCCAGAGACAGTCGTCTCTGATATGTCGCTGTCAAAGTTGGTGTCAGACACCCGTAAACTCTTCAGTAAGGCTGGCTATCAGGGGCCGCTGATCCAGACGGTTCATGGTCGCGGTTACCGTTTAGAACATGTGCTGGGTAAGCAAGTTGTCGAGCAGGCTAGGTCTGAACAACAAAATCAAGCGCAGAGTCAAAGCTCAAACCAAAATCAGACTCAGCGCCATGAAATAGATCCATCTATTCAGCAGGCTGTTGAACATACAAAGAGCGAGTCTCAGCATAAGACGTTGGCCTCTGATAAAACCATGTCTTCGAATAGACTGTCTAATTGGGAAAACTTTGCCAAGGTACTGATTGCACTGTTATTGATTATCGGTTTAGTTTTTCAGTTTTTGCATGTTACAAGCCCAAATCACAATCAGCATTCAGTAAGCCAACTTGCTTATAGTGAGCCCAATAAAGCGATTGGCCGCATACTATGGGTCGATGATCACCCTGAAAACAATCTAGTCGAGAAAGCCTATTTCGAGCAGAAAAATATTGGCGTCTATAACACGGTGACCTCACAAGAAGCGCTGATGTTATTGTCTATGTATAACTACCAAGCGGTGATCTCCGATATGGGGCGACACGGTGATTCACTGGCCGGGTTAAAGTTATTGCAGGCCATTCGTGCCGAGGGAAATAACACGCCGTTTTACCTCTATACCTATGTGGAGTCGCCTGGGCTTGTGGATGCAATTAATGAAAGTGGTGGTCAGGCCGTGGTACTTGAGTCAGAGTCACTCTATAAGTTGGTATTGAGCCATATTGAGCTTAAATAGATGGCTAACCGATTAAAATTCAAAACTTTTCAAATAATTTCAAGTTTTCTCTGTGGGTAATTTCAAAAGCTTGTGATATCAATAGAGCTAACAGATTGTGAACTTGCTGTTTAGTGATGCAGCAAGGGACAGGGCTCTTAATTACTGATGAGTTAAGTTAAAGCTCTTAATTAAGAGTGCTCTGTTGTTACTCAGGTTCTTCGATTAGCCACCTAGAGAGAGGTGGCCTTTTTTTGTCTGTTCGTTACGATGTGCCTAGCGTGATTAATCGCTAAAACCATCTTGAATGAATAGATGCTTAGTTTGGTTAAAGTTGCTTTCGCTACAGTTGACAAAGTCGATGGCGTACTGAGCATTATCGAGTCTAAACTTTTCAATTTTTGCAATTTCATATTCATTCATCACGATATTCATCGCTTCTTGAGTCCATTCAGGCTCACCGGTACCGATTTTAACTTCAGGCGGATCGTAGTGAGTCACCATCCAGTTTTGCAGGGCTTCGGCATCAATTTCACCTAGCTTCCAAGAAGTCAGAAGGGCAAGCAGTTGTGCTTTGGTAATTTCGGTTGTTTCCATGATTATCTCAAATAGCTAGAACTTAATACTGCATAGGGTAGCGTAGATTTTATAAAGCACCTAGTTTCCACGAATGGAGTGTTGGATATTCGACCCCGTTGGGGCTGGGACAGGACTCAAACAGGTGCAGTTCCGTTGGCGCTAGGGTTAACGCTTGGTAGTCAATTCCGTTGACTTCAGCCTTGGCCTTGCGCGAAAGGGTGATATGGGGATTGTAGTGATGCTCGCTGCAATGTAAGCCAAGCTCGGCGGCAAGGTGTTGTGTGTCTTGGGCAAGCTGTAGCAGCTTGATGTCTTCAGCGTGGCCTCTAAGGCAGAGGATTTTTGGCTTTGCCCAATGGCTTAAGGTATTGAGGGTGACGCTAAATTGGGGTTTATGCAGTTGGTTCACTTTCTGAATAAGCGCCGTTAATTGCTCAGGTGTCGCCGCACCTAAGAAAGCCAGCGTCATATGCAGATTCGCACTGGGCACTAAGCGGACGCTGCTGGGAAGCTGAGCTTGAATCGCGGTGATGCTATCGGTTTGCGCACTATCGAGAGCAAAGCCTAAGAAGACGCGCTTAATTTGGCTTTTTGTGTTGCTAGGCATCCAAGGTCCCTGAGTTTTTAATGTTGCGATAATACTAGCAGTTTAGTCTATAGCCCCTTTTAGAGTACACTAGTGGCCAATTAGAACCAGCTCAATCCTGTTGCTCTTTTGACTAAAACTAAAGTTGATTAAAGCCAAGGTTGATAGTTGATTAAAGCCAAGGCTACTTATAACCAAGCTTGATTCAAACTCAGTTTAATTAGGTTTAACACTGAGTTATCAACTCGAAAATAACGGTAATAGACCCACTCGTGACATCGCTACCTATACATGCACTGCTACAACCGCTGCGTGACACTTTTATGTGTTGCCAGCAGGTGATCCTCGAAGCGCCAACGGGGGCGGGTAAATCGACCGCTCTGCCACTGGCTATGCTGGATTGGCCGGAGATCGACGGTAAAATATTGATGCTGGAGCCCCGTAGAGTTGCGGCCCGTAATGTGGCGCAGTTTATCGCCAAGCAGCGTGGCTGTGAGCTGGGCACTGAAGTGGGTTACCGTGTCAAAGGTGATACTCGGGTGTCAACCAATACACGGTTAGAGATCGTCACCGAAGGTGTGTTAACCCGAATGATCCAGCAAGACCCTGAGCTTACAGGGATCGATATGGTGATTTTCGATGAAATTCACGAACGCCACCTGACCACAGATCTTGGCTTGGCCCTGGCGCTGGAGATCCAAGCGAGCTTTCGTGAGGACTTAAAGATCCTCGCCATGTCCGCGACTCTGTCTGGTTTACCGCTATCTGAGTTAATGCCTGAAGCAAGGCTATTAAAGAGTGAAGGTCGCAGCTTTCCTGTTGAGCACAGTTATAGCAGCGTACCCAACCAGAGCCACTGGCTAGAGCATATGGCTAAGGTGATAGTGACCAGTGTTAGCGAGCATACTCAAGGCTCCCTACTGGCATTTCTACCCGGGCAGGGGGAGATCAACAAATTACACGGCATGCTCAGTGCGCGACTCGACCCAAATCGTTATATAATCTGCCCGCTTTATGGCAGCTTGAGCCCTAAGGCACAGGACTTAGCCATTGCGCCTGCGCCAAGGGGAGTCAATAAGGTGGTGCTTGCCACTAACGTTGCTGAGTCGAGTTTGACCATTGATGGTATTACTCAGGTTATCGATTCGGGTTATAAGCGTCAGGCACGATTTAACCCTAAAACAGGCGTAACTCGCCTGTCACTTAAGCGAATAAGTCAGGCATCGGCGGCTCAGCGTGCAGGGCGTGCGGGTCGTCTTATGGCAGGTTTCTGCACTCGGCTATGGAGCCAAGAGGAGCATGGGCGATTAATTAAAGCCGATGAACCTGAGATAGTGCATAGCGATCTGCTGTCTATGGTATTGGATGGCGCTTATTGGGGGGTAAAGTCCCTAAATGAGCTGCCTATGCTCACCGAGCCATCAGTAGCCAATGAAGAGGTAAGTTGGCGCTTACTTCAAACTATGGCCATGGTTAATGAATCTCGTTTAATTACCCAACATGGGCGTGAGGCACACAAGTTAGGTTGTAACCCAAGACTTGCACATATGTTGTTGATGGCCAAGCAGAAGGCTGAAGATAATCAAGATCAAAACTTAGCGCTGTTAGCTTGCATATTAGCAGGCATATTAGAAGCCCGTAGTCGCAGTAGGCTGGGAGCGGATATCAGCCGTTATCTAAGCGAGGCGCTGCAAGGGGAGTCGCAAAAACAGATCCGCAACTGGGTTAACACACTAGCCCTCTCCTCCCTTGGAAAGGTTGATTTAGCTCAGGCGGCCCGCAATGCCAGTAGTCATGATATCGCCATGTTGTTGGCGTTCGCCTATCCCGACCGTATCGCTAAGGCGCGCGGCGTAACTGGTTACCAACTGGCAAACGGCTGTGGTGTCGAGCTGGTGAATGATGACGCACTATCGGGTTCGCCTTGGTTAGTGGTTGCTGACTTCCAGGAAACTGAGGGACGCAGTCAGGGGAAAGTCTATCTGGCAGCGCAGCTGGACTGCGCATTATTCGATAGTGAGTTAGCCGAGCTGGTTATCACGCAAGAATATGCTGGCTGGGATGAGGTTAAGGGTCGCTTCTTTGCCGAGAAACAGCAAAAAATTGGTGAGATTTTATTGTCTAAAGCACCGATTAACAAGGTGGATAAGCGTTTAATCAAGCAGGCTCTCCTAGAGCAAATTAGGCTCAAGGGACTGGCACTAATGAACTTTAATGATGCCTGCCACCAGCTGCAACGCCGAGCGGCATTGGCCAAACAGTATTGCCCAGAGCACGGCTGGCCCGCCCTAGACGATGATACCTTGCTGAGTGAGCTTGATGATTGGCTCGCTCCCTATTTAGATGAGGTGCGCACGCTTACACAATTGCAGCAATTAGATTGTTATACTCTGCTGCTTAATTTACTGCCTTGGGATCTACAACAGCAATTAGAGGCGTTATTGCCAAGAAAGTGGCCGATGGCAACAGGCTCGAGCGTAAAAATCGAGTATGATGCCACGGGGCGGGCACTGCTGAGTGTGAGACTGCAAGAGGCGCTAGGTATGCAGCAGAGCCCTAGACTGGCTCAGGGCAAGTTAGTGGTGACTATGGAGCTATTGTCTCCAGCTCATAGGCCACTGGCGTTAACCGCCGATCTTGAAAGCTTTTGGCAAGGACCTTATGAGCATGTAAAGAAAGAGATGAAGGGGCGCTACCCAAGACATCTATGGCCAGATGATCCCGCCAATACACAACCGACCAAATTTACTAAAAAGAAGACGTTTAGCTCGCAGTAAGCTCGAGCACGTCGCGGAAGTACAATGACAGATAAAGCTACACCAAAACCTAAAGTGGCAGCCAGAAAAGCGCCAGCAAAGAAGCGGCCAACCGCGAGAAAACCCCGAGCTAAAAAGTCGACGCCGAAGAGAGCGGGCATGAGCTGGGGTAAGAAGATCTGGTCTATCAGCTGGAAGCTTGGTCTTGTCCTAGTTGTGGCTATCGCCTCATATGGGATCTATCTGGATCAAATTATTGCTCGCAAGTTTGAAGGGCAAAAGTGGCATCTACCTGCCCAAGTATTTAGTCGCTCGATGGCGCTTTATCCTGGGGCTGCGGTGAGTCATGCACAACTGATGTCTGAGCTTAAGCTGCTTGGCTATCGTAAGGTGGCGAACCCTCGCCAGGTGGGGGAGTTTTCCGCTTCTAAGACCAAGATCGATCTCTGGCGTCGTCCTTTCCTACATCCACAAGGAGATCAGATTGAGCAGAGGGTGATGATCACCTTCGACAGCAATGGTGTGGTGTCGGTCGCCCGTAACAGCGATAAGCGCCAATTAGCCGTGTTCCATCTTGAGCCAGTACTGCTAGATAGAATTATCACAGGTGATGGTGAAGATAGACTGTTTGTGCCGACAGAGAGCATTCCAGAGCCGATCGTTAACGCACTGATTTTGGTCGAGGATCGCACCTTCTATCAACATCACGGGGTTAATCCGTTTGCTATTTTGCGTGCTGCTATGGTGAATATTAGTGCCGGGCGTACGGTACAAGGGGGGTCGACCTTAACCCAGCAGCTTGCGAAGAACTTCTTCCTTTCCAGTGAACGCTCGATAACCCGTAAGCTGCGTGAAGCCCTTATGGCGATCATCATCGATTTTCGTTATGAGAAAGATGAGATCTTAGAGGCTTATCTCAATGAAGTGTATATGGGACAGGACAAAGCCCGCGGAGTGCACGGCATGGGCTTAGCTTCGCAGTTCTATTTTGGCAGACCGATTGCCGAGTTAACCGTACCGCAGCAGGCATTCCTTGTGGCGGTAATTAAGGGGCCTTCTTATTATAATCCGTGGCGTTACCCTGAGCGCGCCCAAGAACGACGCGACCTAGTCTTGCGCCTATTGATGGAGGCGGGCGATCTGAATGTGGCCCAGTATCAAGCTGCCGTTGAGTCGCCGCTGGGGCTTAGAAAAGCCAACAAGTCTGTGCATCAAAAGCTACCAGCATTCTTCTCCGTGGTGAAGCATGAGCTTGCTAGTCGCTATGGCGACGCATTGCTGCAGCAGTCTGGGGTTAAGGTCTACACCACGCTCGATCCTATGGCTCAAGAAGCGGCCGAAAAGGCGGTCGAGCAGACCCTAAAGCAGCTGGGTAAAAACGATAAGAGTCTGCAAGTTGGCATGGTGCTCACCGATAAGTACTCTGCCGGTATTGCCGCTATGGTTGGCGATAAAGTGCCAAGCTATCAAGGTTTTAACCGCGCTGTTGAGATCCGCAGACCTATTGGCTCCCTGATCAAGCCGTTTGTCTATGCCACCGCGTTAAACCAAGGTGATAAGTACAACTTAGTATCGCCACTCAAAGATGAGCCGATAACCCTTAAAAATGATCAAGGTAAGACCTGGTCACCACAGAACGTCGATAAGCAGTTCCGTGGGCAGGTGCCGCTATTAACTGCCTTTAAAAAGTCGATGAACGTGCCAACGGTTAATTTAGGTATGGCGATTGGGGTGAGCAGCGTGGCGACGACCTTGGATAAAGCGGGCTGGCGAGAAAAGATCCCTGAGTATCCCTCTATGTTGCTTGGTGCGGTAAACGGCTCGCCCCTAATGGTGGCGCAGGTGTTCCAAACCATTGCCGATGATGGCCGCTATCGCCATTTAAACTCGGTGACCACTGTACTGGATGCTAATAATCAGCCGCTAGCTGCATCTCGTCCGCAAGCGAAACAAGCGATGCCTGCAGCCAGTAACTACTTAGTCAAATATGCCATGACTCAGGTGGTAGACTCGGGAACAGCCAAACGTCTAGGCAAGGCTTTCCCCTATGTGACATTGGCGGGTAAGACTGGCACCAGTAACGACTCGCGAGACTCGTGGTTTGCCGGTTTCGATGAGCGAAATGTGGCGGCTATCTGGGTTGGTCGAGATGATAACGGCAAGACGGGTCTATACGGTAGTAGTGGCGCAATGGCGGTGTACCAAGCCTTTCTTAATCACCGCGCACCGTTGAGCCTGCGTATGGCGCCAGTCGATGGTGTGGTGCAAGGTTACTTTGAGCGTGATACCGGTAAAGCGCAGGAGCCACAGTGTGCCAATGTGGTGAAGGTGCCAGCCTTAGCCGAGAGCTATCAGCCAGTGGCTAACTGCGGTGATCCATTGCCTTGGTGGAAGAAGCTAATTGGTGGTTAGTTCAATTTAAGTCTGACCTAATATCCAAGTTAAGATGTTAGCCAGAAATCTTCATATGGCCCAGAGATGATTTTTCATCTCTGGGCCATATTTTTAGGTGCGAGAATAATGGAGAGTAAGGTTAACTTGCTAGAGCTTGCACTCGACGAGCTCTGAGTAGGTAAACCAAGGGAATAATCGCGACAACAATGAGTAAAGTTGCCCAGCTACCGTTTTGGATCACGCCATAGTGCGCGGCGATAATACTGCCCAGTAGTGCCCCCCCACCAATACCTACATTGAACAAGCCCGAGTAGATAGCCATGGCGACATCGGTAGCTTCAGGCGCTAGTTTCAACGCCTTAGATTGCAGTGACAGGCACATCAACATCATGCCTGTGCCCCATAAGATGCACAGGGGGAGTAACAGCCAAAGTTGACTGGCGATAAATGGCAGCATTGCCATACAGCTGCCAAGGGTCATGATGGCGAGGATCAACAGTTGTTGGGCGTGCTTTGCTTGAAAGCGGCTGAAAAGCGCGCTGCCTATTAATCCGGCTCCGCCAAAGATCAGTAAAATCATGGTGGTGATATTAGCCGAATAGCCAAAATGTTCCTGCAGTAGCGGCTCGAGATAAGTGTAAACACTGTAGTGAGCAGTAACGAGCGTCATCGTCAGCAGATACAACCAGAGCAGGGCTTTATTGCGCGCTAACGAAGGCAGACTACGCCAACTGCCGCCATGAGTAGCGGGAAGGTTTGGCAGACCGCGCCACAGCAGCAACATCATAGCTAATGTGAGTAGGCCGATTAAGGCGAAGATACTGCGCCAACCCATTAATTGGCCAATAACGCGTCCAAGGGGAATACCGAGCACCAAGGCAAGTACGCAGCCAGTAGCGAAGATACTGAGTGCCTTTGCCCCTTGAGCATCGGGGGCTAAGCGCACCACTAATGCTGGGGCGATAGCCCAAAATAGCGCATGAGTTATTGCTATGCCTGTGCGCCCAGCGAGTAAGATCTCATATGTCGGTGACCAAACACAGATCCCGTGACTGATAATGAAAACAGACATTAACCCTAACAGCAGCTTTTTACGCTCAAAGCGGCCAAACAGCAGCACGGCAGGCAGGGAAGCTAGTGCGACCACGGCGGCATAAACAGTGAGCATAGGCCCGATGGCAACCGCGCTCATATTAAAGCTTTGGCCTAGGGAGGCTAAGAGCCCAACAGGTACAAATTCAGTCGAAACAAAAACAAAGGCGGTAAGAGCCAGTAAAAGCACTGGAGCCCAGGCGATAAGACGCTGTTTCATCGCGTTTAACATCCAAAATTCAAAGGGCGGCAAGTCTACGCCTAAACGGAATTTTTGGCGAGAGTGGAAGTGATGGTGCTGGGCGTGGAGTGTGTGATTTGTGAGCAGTGCTGCAGTTTTGCCTAAGCTGTTATGTTCTATTTTTTAGAACCTAGAACCTAGAACCTAGAACCTAGAACCTAAGCCGTCTAGAGCACTCGTAAGCTCGTTGCGAACACGCTTCGCTACTAGAACGGACTTCGTCCTGCTATACGGTCAAGAGCCAACATATGTTTTTGTTGTAGCTTGGGCTTTAGCCCATCAAAAATGACGGCATAAATGCCGACCTACATTAAAAGAAGGGCTAGGACGTAGGGCGCTTTGCTGCGAGGACGGGCTGAAGCCCAGCTAGGAAAAGCAAAAGCCAAAAGCGTCAGGCTGTTATCTTTGGTTTTCGCGCTTTATCTTTCCCTGCTTTTATCGTCCTTGCTCTTCCTAGAACCTAGAACCTGCTTTGCCTAGCGCCTTCCTTTAAACTTTTAATACCTCTTCAATAAAAAATAACGTTCGGGGCTTCTTGCTGTGCAGGGCACGGTACCGATAATTTCAAAGCCAAGTTTTTGATAAAAGAGTGGCGCCTGAAAGGAGAGGGTATCGACTTGTGCCATGGTGCAGTCCCGTTGTTTGGCTTCAATTTCGGCTTGCTGCATAAGCTTGCGACCAAGGCCTGTGCCTCGGACACTTTCATCGACCCACACCACGTTAATCAAGAAGTTGTCATAGATAGTGCACCCCGCGACACCAGCAATGAGCTTGCCAGTGTCATCATAAGCCACAACCGCTAACGGTTTGCTTTTCTCTGGCCCCATATGGGCCAAGTTATGCTGCCGAACGCCATCGACCAAGGCATCAAAAATGGCTGGATTTTCATCGTGGAGCACGTCTATGTTCATTTTAACATCCATTTTTATTGTTTTAGTTTGGCTCTGCTTTTTGATGTGGTTTGGGCTTTAGTTCATCAAGAATGACGGCAAAAATGCCGAGCTACAATTAAAGAAATCTCTAGGAAAAGCAGGTGCTAGGATAAAGAAAGGCAAAAGTGTTACCAATTGAGTTAGATAGATATGGTTTTGCTTTCCGACTTGTGTCGTCTTAGCCTCTATCGACTCTTATCCGGCCTTTCCCGTCTTAGTTTGAACCTTGCTTTTCCTAGAACCTAGAACCTAGAACCAGCTTTGTTCTATCGCGGTTGAAAAAACTGAAGAATAATCAGCTAAAATAGCACGCTGGCCTGCCGTAAACATCGCAAATGATGCATCAGTGGGCACTGTTAGTTCGCTACTGGTGACATTGACGATTAATTCGGGAAATAACACTGTGTTGGCTGCATTAATCAAGTCTTGCGCTTCAGTTAACGAGTAATCATCATTACTTATTGAAGCTGCTGAAATATTTGATAGTTCAGAATCAGATACTCGAATTATCACTGATAAATTAGCGAGTGCTGCAATCGACTCTTTGGCGTCATTTACCAAATCAGCGGTAGCAAAATCAGTGGGTTCTTGCCATGTGTACTGATAACCATCATTGAACTGGTAAGCTCGGCTGTTTTCAAATTCAATATTGGCAGTGGCACCGTCTGCGGGCAGATGAAAAATAACTCGGCTGGCAACCGTGCTTTTGGCGTAATTATTTTTCTGAATAACATTGTTGTAAGCGTATTCAACTCTGACTTCTTGTTGACTTGTATCAACATTAAGTTCGGTAATGCATTTAACGCTAATCTTATTTGTCGCTGTACATAAGCGGGTTATGGTGTCATCAGATAAGCCGAGTTGTAGCGCATCACTTCTGAAGTTTTTATCGACGATCACTTCATCACCATCGTCAGGGTGCAATATATTGTCGATATATTCACAGCCACTGATATTAAGACATAACAAACTAGTCACTAGTATTTTGACTTTAAAATTCATTAATTACTCTGCCATTGATAAAGCGATTGGTAACTATAATTTAGCACTGTTTTTAATGACAAGAGTAGTGATATTTACTCCTATGTACTATAGGCAATACTATAAGCAGATCCTTGCATTAGCGCCTGTAGTGCAACAGAGAACATGCCTGATAACTGAAGTTATATTGTGCCGTTACATGGCGTGGTTTTACTCGAAGTTATTCAGGTTAACTTCCGTATTTTGTTATTGTTTTAGCTTTACTCTATCTTGCTAGAATCTCAAAAGTCTAGAGCGCTAGCCTACTCGCTGCGAGGACGCTGTACGGCTAGAGCGGACTACGTCCTGCTATACCGTTAAGAGCCTGCAAATGTTTTTGATGTAGGTTAGCCCATCAAGAATGACGACATAAATGCCGACCTAGATTTAAATAAGCTGGTTCTAGGATAAAGAAAAGTAAAAGTGTGACTAATTGATTGGATAGATATGGTTTTGCTCTTCCGGCTTGTGTCGTCTTAGCCTCTATCGGCTGTTATTCGGCCTTTCTTGTCTTAGCTTTTTCTCGCACCTAGAGCCTAGAACCTAGAACCTAGAACCTAGAACCTAGAACCTAGAGCTAAACCCTTCTTTCGCTTCCAACTAAGTTACAAAAAAGGTGAGCTTGATGCTCACCTTTTTTAGTTTGGATTAAAACTTATATGTATAGCCTACAGAGACTGTTAATGGTTTGCCCACAAAGTTGGAACCATAGACTTTTGAGGTGACATATTTTTTGTCAAATAGGTTCTCAGCGGTGAGGTAAAGCTCCTGTGATTCACTGATAAAGTAACGACCCGATAAGTCGACAATGGTTTTGGCTTTGATCAGATCTTCAGGCGCAATTTCACCTTGGCCTGCTTTGGTGCGTATATCATCGGTATAGCGGGCTGCAACTGTTAGCTCCCAGCTATCTGCCTTGACACCTGCTGAGGCAAACAGCATGTTTTCTGCGATATAAGGAAGTTTATCTCCTTTTTTCACATCCCCCCATGGATCGAAATCTGATTCAAAGCTATTAGCAAACTCGGCATCTGTATAGGTATAGGCAAGCTTTACAGGAAAGCTGAAATCGTTTTGGGTATTAAAGCTATAAGCCAAGCTGAATTCCAAGCCTTTAACGTCAACTTTGCCACCATTGTATTGGTTACCAATATTGTCATCGTCACAGCCGATAGATGCCGTACATTCGCCGTGCATGTTGCTGTAGTCACTATAGAAGAAGATCGCCTCTGAGCTAAGATCGCCACTGTTATATCGGGCACCAGCCTCATAGTTCCAGCTCTGCTCCTCTTTTTTATCGGCATTACCAGGAGAGGCGGGGGCAAACCCCTTCTGAACTCCAGCAAGTACTAAGAAATCGCTGTTTACCTGATAGGTTGCCGACAGCGAAGGTAAGGTTGCTGAAAAACTGTTGTCGATATCTTTATTTGGTTGACCTTCGCGGCCAGGATTATCTTTACCCCAGTCGGTACGATTGGTCTTCACATCTTCATAGCGAACGCCAGCGGTAATATTGAAGTCACCTAACTGGATCTTATCTTGAACGTAGAGCGCTAAGGCCTCGGCGCTATCTACGCGGTTAGAGTCGCTGCCGGGAGTGCCGCTCTCAGTTAAAGTCATCACCTGATTTGAGTCTAGAGCATAATGATCGGCCCACTGGAATCTATCCATCTCATCTTCATGATAGCGAGCGCCAAAGGCCAGATCATGGTTATCGAGATACCAGTTAAGTTCAGTCTGAATCCCCTGTGAAATATAGCCACGATTATTGGCTTTAACGCGTACATCCATTGGCCCCATTGATGGGTTTTTATCAAATGCAGAGGCCGCTTCGATACCACCTTTACTGAGTTTAAGCCCGTCGACTTGATCGGCTTTATACCAGTTACGAGCAAAATCGTTGTAATAGGCTGTGGTACCTAAGGTAAGGTTGTCGCTAAAGTCAATAATATGGTTGATCTGCAGCTGCTTATGTTCAGTGTTCATCACATCTTTTTGTGAGGCCGAGTAACGAGCGTAGGGGGTCGCTTCATAATCGGCATCGGTTAATCCCATGTAGGTTTCATTTGAAACCTCATCTGAATACTTCAGCTTAAACTCTAGCACCTGCGCATATTTGGCATCGTCTGCGGAGCGAATGCTTACTTTAGCTAGGGCATCGTTTTTTTCAAAGCCAGTGTTGCCACCGACTCCATTGATATGTTTAAAGCCATCGGCTTGATAGCGATAGAAGTCCACTACCGCACCGACTCGTTCTCCTTGCCCACCGGCATAGGCGTGTAGCTTACCGAAACCATCTTGGCCCGCTGCAACATCGACTTTACCCGCTAACTCCTCCTCTGGGATCTGACGAGAGAGCATATTGATCACGCCCCCTGTGGTTCTAGGCCCATATTTTACGGTCGAGCTTCCTTTTAGGATCTCAACAGATTGCATTCTGCCGGGTGTTGGGAAGTAATAGGCGGCGGGGGAGGCATAAGGGGCTGGTGCTGCTAATACCCCATCTTCCATGATGGTAATTTTTTCAGAACGGTTCTGTCCTGTACCGCGCATGCCTATGTTAGGTCTTAAACCGTAACCATCTTCCTCTTGGATATATACGCCAGGAATGCTAGCAAGTGTGCGCATGATATCTGTGTATTTGAAGTTATCCAGCTCGGCCTGATTGATCTGATGCGCACTACCAGGAACGGTATTGAGCGGATTTTGCTTACCAAAGATACTGATCTGTTCCATGGTCGGCTGGGAGTCTGATTCCTGTGCCATGATTTGAGGCGAAAGCGCGGTGAGTAGTGCAGTTGAAAGTAAACTTAAGGAACGTGTTTTACGGTGCGGCATAGAAACTCCCAATTGGGTATAGGCTTCGAATAATTTTGCGGAATCTTAATGGTATTCATTCTCATTTTCAACAAGATCTTAGCCTTCGTTGCTTGAAATTAACTTAATGGTGTAAATCTTTACATTTGTTAACGCTCAACTATGGCAAAGGCCACTATGGGTGAGTAAGTCATCGGGTGAGTCAAAATCAAATCTTGGTATACACTGTCGGGTCATTTTTATGGCTAACAAGATGTTTGAGTGAATATGTTTCTAAGTTCTTATTTTAAAAAAGAAAATCAATCTGTATCTATCACTCCTACCCAGGCTAGTGATTTTGCCAAAGGCGTCGCACAAGACTTCAATCCTATCCATGATGTTGCGGCCAAGCGTTTTTGTGTGCCAGGGGATCTGCTTTTTGCCTTAGTATTGAATGAATATGGCTTAAGCCAGAAGATGACCTTCAACTTTGCCGGTATGGTGGGAGACGGTGTCAAACTGCAGTTTCCTGATGCGGTCGCAGAAGACTTTGACATTCGCGATGACAAAGATAAGTGCTATCTCGAGGTACATCGCAGTGGTGATGTGCGTCACTGCGAGACACAAATAGAGTCGTTTATCCGTAAGTACGTGGCATTCTCTGGTCTTAACTTCATGCACATCTTAGTGCCTATGATGAAGCAGCATCAGATGATGATTAATCCGGCTCGTCCATTGGTGATCTACGAGAGCATGTCGTTTGATTTAACTACCTTAGACTTTACCGAAGTGAGCTTGAAGTTGGTTAAGCAAGAACTCGAGATTGAAGGTAAGCGCGGCGATGTGACGCTAACCTTTGAGCTGCTCAGCGGTGATACTGTCGTGGGCACTGGTGTCAAAACGCTAGTGATGAGTGGCTTACGTCCATATGAAGAGGAAGCGGCGCAGCAGATGTGCGATGCCTACGAGAGCCGCCGAGTCGCATTTTCTTAAACACTATCCCCATGGTTCCTCCTAGTCCTTCTAGAAATTCAATGCCACTCAAGCCACTTAAACCATTTGGCTTGAGTGGCTTTTTAGTTTGGGCATTTGAACTTTAGTTTTTAGCACGAAATAGCGACAACTTGATTTAAAAGTGTGCGAATGAACGGCGAGTGTTAAAAATGTGACTAAGCTCACTTGCTGCAAGCGAACTGAGAGCGCATTCTATCTGTCCCTGCCACTTGCTGATCCTAATGGTTAGACAAGGGCGGGGATCCGTTCGGATGAAGGTAGCAGGAGAGTGGGGAGTAACCCCACACCGACGAGGCAACTTTGTGATGGCTTTAAGCCAAACAAAGCACTCTTTCAGGTGCCACATAGTGGTGAGGACTGTTACTGGACGAGCCTCTGGAGAGACTGTGAGCAGCTAAGTGTTCGAAAGCTTAATTGTCACACAGCGCCGAAGGCGAAAGTGTTAGCCCTATATTGAGCTAACGCGAAACGCTCAGGCAAAAGGACAGAGGAGAGGATGACTGTGCTAGTTATTAATCGTAACTACATAAAGTCACTGTCGTTTGTCGCTGCGCCTTTTTCTACCTAACTCACGTTTAGTGAAGCTAGGTGGACTCTATCGCTCGTTGCAATCGGCTAGTGCCAGCAACAGCCATTTCTTTTCCTCCTCCGATTATTAATAACTCTTATTAAAAGAGTCTTGTTGTTTAATACTCGAGGAATACCATGAACTTTCACGCGCTTTTAGCCGATATCAATGCCATTGTCTGGGGACCCGTAACCCTGTGCTTATTGGTTGGAACCGGCCTTTATCTCACCGTTAGACTGAAGCTTTTACAAGTCACTAAATTGCCTATGGCATTAAGTTTACTGTTTAAACCAGCAAGCGGAAAGGGCGACCTATCCTCTTTTGCGGCGCTATGTACTGCGCTATCGGCCACTATCGGTACCGGTAACATTGTCGGCGTAGCCACCGCGATTAAAATTGGTGGACCAGGCGCGCTATTTTGGATGTGGCTTGCGGCCTTTTTCGGTATGGCGACTAAGTACGCCGAATGTATGCTGGCGGTAAAATATCGCACTACCGATGCCAAAGGTAATATCGCTGGCGGCCCTATGTATTATATCGAACGCGGACTTGGCCTTAAGTGGTTAGCTAAGATCTTCGCCATCTTCGGTGTCGGTGTGGCGTTTTTCGGTATTGGTACCTTTGCTCAGGTTAACGCCATCAGTGATGCCATGACTATCGCCTTTGAGGTGCCATCTTGGGTTACGGCGGTTGTCTTAACGCTAATGGTGGCGGCGGTGACACTGGGTGGTGTTAAGCGCATCGCGAACGTGGCGCAAAAGCTAGTACCGACTATGGCGCTGGGTTATGTGCTGGCCTGTATGTGGGTACTGTTTACCTTTAGCGATCAGATCATTCCAGCGTTTGAGCTGGTTATTCATTCAGCCTTTACGCCTATCTCTGCTGCGGGTGGTTTCTTAGGTGCGACGGTTGCTCAAGCGCTGCAGATCGGTATTGCTCGCGGTGTGTTCTCCAATGAGTCGGGCCTAGGTAGCGCACCAATTGCAGCAGCAGCGGCTAAGACCAACGAACCGGTTGAGCAAGGTCTTGTGAGCATGACGGGAACCTTCTTCGATACTATTTTGATCTGTACCATGACAGGTTTAGTGTTGATTATTACCGGCGTTTGGAGTGGGGATACTGCTGGTGCAGCCATGACGAGCGCGGCATTTGCTGCGGGTGGTTCAGCCATTGTCGGTCAATACGTGGTGACTATCGCTCTAGTGTGTTTTGCCTTTACCACGATTCTAGGTTGGCATTATTACGGTGAACGCTGTTGGTATTACCTAACGGGAAGCCGTCTTGGTGAGAAGGGCGTTAAGTTGTATCAATTTACCTTCTTAGGCTTAATCGCGGGTGGCGCCTTCATTCACTTAGATCTGATTTGGATGCTAGCCGACACCGTAAACGGCTTGATGGCGATCCCTAACTTGATTGCGATTATTGGCCTTAGACACGTGATCTTAAAAGAAACTCGCAAATATTTTGCTAAGCAGCAAGCCCTCGCCACTCAAAGCACATTAGCTTAAGGCGTAAATATTGCAATTAGCCGACTGAACTGTAACAGTTAAAGTTCAAGGTAATTCAATAGGTTATACAATGTTGCAACCAGCCCGTCTCATCATCAGTGAGATGGGCTTTTTAATGGGCTGTTTTTTCGAAAAGGCTAAAGGTTTTAGACGATGCTGTCGCCTGTTAACTGCCGATTGATTGAGCATTAAAATGCCTAAAAATGGCGTATGATCTCGCTTCTGATATTTGGTTACCGAAACCGCCGCTTTAGTCACTTTGGCATAATTGCCAAGCGTAGCGCTTTCCTTTAATTTAGTGACCATCAAAACTTTTATAGCCCTAATATTAGCCCTAACATTAGACCTAAACATTATTAGCTTAATGTAAGCCCACAGTGCTTACCGTTACGGCTCTGTTTGGATTAAGGAATGCAATGCCAAGCTTAAATCGCATCATACTTATCGATACTCACCTACCTGGCGTGGTAGAACTGGCCTTGGATGGCCACACCAATATTTGTGGTACTAACGCATCGGGTAAAACCACCTTGCAGCGTCTGGTCCCTGTTTTTTATGGTGAATACCCGAGTCGAGTGGTGCCATCAACCCGTGACAGTTTCGAGCGCTGGTACTTGCCCCATGATTCAAGCTTTATCATCTATGAATATATCAAGTCAGATGGCTTAGCCTATCAGGCGGTGCTAGCATCAGCTGGTGATGGTAAAGGGGTTAACTACCGCTTTATTGCCAAGGGCTTTGAGCTTGAGGATTATATCAAGACTAAGCAGGGCGATAGTATTCAGTGCTTTACTATGGCTGAACTTGGCCGCGAGATGAAACGCGCCGGGGTGGCGGTGACCAACCTGCTGAACACCCGCGAATATCGAGCCATTATCCAAAATGATCGCGCGCTACTGAGCACCGGCAGCAACCGTAATGAGCTGCGCAACTATGCGCGTCAGTTCTCCCTGTGTGAGGCCGAGCACTCTCTACGCCATATCGAAAAGTTGGCTAAAGCGGTGCACTCGAAAGAGGGCAAGATGGAAACGATCAAGTCGATGATCGCCGCTATTCTAGAGGAGGACGGGGTTAATCCGCCAAGCTCACGCCTTAATCCACAGCGCGTTGAAGCCTGGATCCGTGAGAGCCAGTTAATTCAAGGTTTTGAGCAAATTCGCCCCGAGTTTGAAAAGCTAGAGCAGGAGTTTGACCAACTGCTGAGCACCGAGCAACGCCTTGCCAGTCTGCGCCGTGGCTACAGCAAAGATGAAACCACCGAGATTGAGCGCCAAGAGCACCATCAAGACCTGTCTAAGGCGTTAAATGCCCAGCTTCGCCAACTCGATGAAGAGTGGAAGGAGCAGCGTGACGAGTTGAACCTCGACCTGTCTGCCGCCAAGGGCGATGTGGCTAAGTGCGAGCATGAGCTGGACTCGATTGAAGATCAGCATGCCAGCTTCCAAGATGCCGATATCGAGCAGGCCAAATTAGATCTAGAGCAGCTTCCAAGCTGGCGCGGTAGCTTAGAGAACCTAAGCGAGCGTCATAAGCTGCAAACCGAGAAGCATCAAGATATTGAAGCCGCTTACAATGCCCGTCGCAGTAAGATTGGTGAAGGCCTTAACCGCGAGCTAGAAAACCTGCATCAAGAGCAAGATAGCCTACGTGAATCCCGTGATAAGCAAAGAGAGATTGGCCGTAGCGAGCTCGCAGAGCTAGAAGCGCAGTGGCGTGAGTCGACCGAGAAAGGTCAGGCACAGTTTAGCGAGCAAGCCTATCAGCTTAAGGTCAATGCCGCCGAGCTAAAGGTGCGCGTTGACAGCGTGACTTACTCAGAAGAGGAGAAGCTGGCCCTAGCGGTATTCGATGAGCGCATCTCCCGCGCCGATGAAGAGCAAGAAGCCTGTAATGCCAAGGTTGACCGCTTATCGAGCGAGGAGCGCAAGCTCAGAGCCAAGCGCGACCAGGCCAACGAAAGCCTGCGTGTTGCCGGAATTCGCGTAACCGAGCGCCAGAGTGAGCTTGAAGAGCTGACCCATATGCTGTTCCCACAGTCGCACACTCTGCTTGAGTTTCTTCGCAAAGAAGCTTGTGGCTGGGAAAACACCTTAGGTAAGGTGATTAACTCAGAGTTACTGCACCGTAGCGATCTGCACCCAAGCATTAGCAATGAAAACTTAGAAGCCCTATACGGTATCACGCTGGACTTAAAAGCTATCGACGCGCCGGAGTATGCCGCCTCAGAGCAAGAGCTACGTGTTAAACATGCCGCCGCAGAAGAGGCATTGTCTAGCGCCAAAGAGCTACAGGCCGAAGCGGAAGATATCTTAGTTGCCAGCAACACCGAGCTCGATAAGCTACTGCGTGAGCTGACGTTTGCTCGCACGGCTTACAAAAATAGCCGTGATGACTTGCGTCGCCTGTTTGATGACAAGCGCGCCGAGCAGGAGAAGATAAATCTTGCGCTAAACGAGCGTAAAGCTGCGTCACAAAAGCAGCTTGCCCGTATCGACAGCGATATTAAGCAGCTTCAAGGCCAGCAACAAGAGTGGCTCGAAGAGCAAAAAGAGCAGGCGCTCGAAGCGCGCATGGAGAAGAATGCTTACTGGCAAGAGGTGGTTGGCGCATTAGACAGCCAGCTAAATCAAGTTAAGAGCAATATTCAAAGCCGCCGTGAGCATGCAGCAAGCGAGCAAAAAGCTTGTGAGCAGTGGTACAAGAATGAGCTTAAGTCTCGCGGTGTCGACGAAGCTAAGATTGTCGCCCTTAAGGCAGAAATTCGTACCCTAGAGAGCAATATCTCTAAGGCAGAGCAACGCCGCAGCGAAGTACTGCGCTATGAAGACTGGTACCAGCACACTTGGCTTAAGCGTAAACCTAAGCTGCAGTCGGAGCTGAGCAAGGTTAAGCATGCGAGTCTCGATCTGGAGCAGCAGCTTAAGAGCAAGGCCAACGAAGTTAAGGCTAAACGCAACGAGTTAGATGGCGAGCGTAAGCTCTCTGATGCGGTTCAAATTGAGGCCTCAGAAAACTTAACTAAGCTGCGCAGCGTGATGCGTAAACTCAGTGAACTGAAGCTACCAGCCAGTAATGATGATGCTCAGGGCAGTCTGTCTGAGCGTCTGCGCCAAGGTGAAGATCAGCTACTGAAACGCGACTCATTAATGGGGTCGGTGAAGCAGTATGTTGAGCACTTTGACTCGGTGATCGCCAGCAAGTCTGGCTCGGGTCTATCTGAGACTTGGGAGCGCGCCCGTGAAGAGTCGAGCTTTGTTAACGACAAAGGCATCCGCATCCTAGATTACCGCAAGCTAGTGCCACAGCTTGAGCAGTTACTCAACGTCATGGTGCCGCAGTCAATTATGGCGCTGCGTGAGCAGGGGCGTATTTTCGGTGTCGATCTGACGGCCTTCTATGATGTACTGGCCGATATCGACCGCCGCATCGCCTCGCAAAGTGCGCGCATTACCCGTGAAGTGGGTGAAGAGCTGTTCCTCGATGGCGTATCTGAATCTGCGGTTAAGATCCGCTCGCGCATTAGTGAGCTAGAGTTCTGGCCTGAGTTAGAGCTATTCGTGAAGGCATTTAAGCGCTGGAAGGCGGACGGCTTTAACGACTTGCCGGGTGAGGATTACACTAATAGTATGCGCCGCGCGTTAGACATTATCGGTCGCGCAGCCCTGTCTGGTGGTATCGCTAAGCTGCTTGAAATTGAGCTGCGCCTAAAAGAGGGCAATAGCGACTTAGTTATCCGCACCGACAGACAGCTTAATGAGTCATCGAGTCACGGTATGGCTTACCTGATCTTATGTAAGTTCCTATTGGCGTTTACCCGTTTGCTACGTGGCCGCGCCGAGGTAACCATTCACTGGCCGATCGATGAACTCGGCACCTTGCACCACGGTAACGTGAAGAAGATTTTCGATGCCTGTGAGAATAACAATATCTCAGTCTTGGGTGCGTTCCCGAACCCAGAGTCAGAGGTGTTAAACCTGTTCTCGAACCGTTACATCATCAACAAACAAACTAAGAAACTGCAGGTGGTTAAGCCTCAAGTTAATCCTATCGCCGAGAAACTTAATCAGCGACGCACTCAGGAGGCTGTGTAATGAGCCAAGCAACCGAAACCACCATCGTTGGTACTAGCGCCCTTATTGAACGTTTGCTCAAAGGTGAGTTTATCTGTCGCACCACAGACGAAGATGGCTGGCGTGCACTAAAGAGCCCATCGACGCGTGATCATGTTGAGCAGTATCTGAATCAGATCAACCGCACCATAGGTTCGGCAGGTGAAGGTGAAGTGTTCTTCTGCGGCTATCAGCAGCTAGGCGATAGTGAGCGCAAGGTGATCTCATCACAGTTTAAAGATATCTGTAATGCGCTTATTCCGCTGGTGGAGTGGCTGGTATTGGTGCAAGAGGGCAGTGGCCAAGATGCACCGTTATCTGAAGGCGTTGCCGTGCGTTTAACCGAGCTGCAAACCCGTATCGAAGATACCCCTGCGTTTCGTGAGCAGCTGGCTAAGATCAGTCATTACCGCCTATTTGGCTCTACCAGTACTAACGTGGATGCCCAGATAAAACTGGTGTTTAAACGCTTGGTGGAGCTGGGATATCTGACTCGCCCGAATAGCGAGAAGCAGATCTATATCGCCACCGGTAAGCTGGATTATCTGTATGAGGTGATCCGCTTTATCGACGAGACCGAAGGCTTAAGCCTTGAAGCCCAGGCTGAGACCGCAACCCAAAGGGATCTGATCTAATATGAGCAGTAACTTGCATCAAGCAGGCGTTAAGCTGCTCAAGCAGTTAGGGCGTCATGCTGAGCTGGTGATGGACGTTTACTTGTCCGGCTCAGTTTCAATCGATGAGAGCAACGCCTCTGCCATCGATAAGCTGCAAAAGAGCGATATTTTATGGCGACCAGAGCCAGAGCAGGAGCTACGTCTTAAGCGCTCGGTACGTGCTTTGCTGGAAGAAGCCTTGAGCGATGAGCGTAACCGCCAGATAGATTCCAATGTAGGCTCGTCACTGGCCACCATCAAGACCTTGGCCGACCACTATAAAGAGGCGCGTCATAATGTGGATTTCAGTGCCTCAGAGGCTTATCTTGCCGATTTGAGTGAGCATGTGTATAGCTTCGCCGATGGCCTGCGTTACTCGATTCGTGTGCTGTGGAGCCGTATCAATAACGAGTTTGGTTATGTGGGCAGCATCAACGCTAAAATCCGTGAGAACGAGTTGGCCCAGAGCCAAGTCACAGAGCTATTAAACGGCCTTGAGATTTTCCAGTTTAGCGAACTCGGTGAGATAGCCGGTGATATTCGCGAGTTAAGAAAGCTGCTGGTAACCACGCTACAGGAAACCTTGAGTGATTGTACTCAGGAGCTGAGTGTGGTGCAGGCGCGTCTGCTTGAGCTACTTGGCCGTTTCCGTCAAATTCGTGGCCGTACTCGTTTGCTAAAAGGCTGGTTGCTTTATACCGATCTGCATCCAGACTACAAGCCTGCAGATCATGTTAGCCACAAGCAGCTTCCGGCACTGTTTAATATTGCCGAGCCACTGCTGGCTCCGGCGGCTGTTGACGTGCATAACCACAGCTTAGAGCCAGAGCTGCTTGAGATTGTCTCTAACATTAAGCGTATCGACCGCTTAAATGATGTTGGAGCGCTGCGTGAGCAAGATGTTTCAGTCGACCTTACCCAAGCGGAAGATTTCGATATCCCAGATAACCCGCTTAAGTTGGCGGTAGATGGTTATTTCTGCGCGGTTATCGACTCGGGCAAGAGTCAGTCGGCGCTGGAGTACCTTGACGAGCAGCAGTTACCTTGGGACAGAGAGTCATGGCTGTATCAGGTGATCTGTGGCTATGAGGGGCTGCCAGAGGAGCATCGCAGTTACTTCGAGCTTGAGCATATCGGTGAGCCAGACCCCGTATACAGTGGTAACTTTATCATCAAAGATGTGGAGCTGTGGTTGGCGTAATAACCTGTGTTTAGCGTGAGCTAACAGGTTTTAACTTATGGCGGCCAGATCTGTAAATGATACAAAAAAAGCACCTTTTAAAGGTGCTTTTTTTATGAGCATTAATCGGTGTATTTGCTTGCTGGTAACGGTTATCTCTTTTCAAGGTGTAATTGTTAGATTAATCATCTGTTGTGTTGACTATGTTTGGCGTAATTAACTGTGTAGTTTTTAAGTTTTCGTACTTAAAATGATATCGAAATGTTGCCAGTGTAAAAGTTGTGCCTAATGTCGCTTTGTGGTTTATGGTTTTTATTCTAATTAAAACAGATGTTTGCGATGTCTGCCTTTAGGGGGTTATCAAGCTGTTTCAAAAACTATTTCTCCCTTTTAGATTGAAATTCTTGCCAGCATGTTTCACTATCCCTGCCACAACGAGATGAAAATCAAGTTTTCATCAAGATTGAAGGCAATAGAAGGCATGCGCTAAGACATGTCCCAATAAGGCAAGCAAATGACAAAATCACTTTCGACCCGGATCTTTATCGGTCTTTTTTCAGGGCTTATTTTGGGCTCTATTATTCAATACTTCCTCGCAGATATCGGTTTCTTCTCTGGCACCATTGTCGAGCTAGCCTCAGGCGCTGGCACTATGTTCGTCAATATGATCATGATGCTCGTAGTACCTTTAGTCTTCGTTAGTATCGTTTGTGGCGTGTGCGAGCTTAAAGATCTCAATAGCTTCGGTCGCCTAGGCGGAAAGACATTCGGCTTCTACATTATCAACACCTTAGTGGCTATTTTCGCGGCATTAGGCGTAGCATTGCTGCTTGCACCAGGCAAGGGCGTGGATATGTCTAGCGGTGGTGGGGTTGATATCGTCGCGACAGAGTTACCAAATCTTGTCGATTTGATTGTCAGTATCGTACCGAGCAACCCGATTAGCGCATTTGGTTCGGGTAACATGCTACAAGTTATCTTTATGGCGCTACTACTTGGTGGCGTAATTAAGTCTCTTGGCGAAGCGGCGCAAAGCGCGGTAAGTGGCTTCCAAGTGGCGAACAAGATCATGATGAAGTTGATCAGTGTGGTGATGCAACTCGCGCCTATCGGTGTCTTTGCTTTGATGCTAAAGCTTGGCGCGACACTGGAAGCGGCAATTTTTGGCAGTGTGGTTGAATACTTAGTGTTGATCATCGGCCTATTACTGCTGTGGATTTTTGTGGTCTACCCATTTGCAGTCGGTCTGTTTACTCAAACTTCAGCAAAAGAGTTCCGCGCTAAGACTCGCGAACAGATTTTATTTTCACTGTCGACTGCGAGTTCTAATGCGACCATTCCAGTGACTATGCGTACGCTAACCGAAAAGCTAGGGGTTAATCGCTCTGTTGCTGGCTTTGGTGTACCGCTCGGCGCGACCATGAACATGGGCGGCGTATCAATTTATATCACTATCGCTATCTTCTTCGTGGCCAATGCATTTGGCGCCCCAATTTCGATGGAGCAGCTACCTGCATTGCTATTTAGCATCTTCCTGCTGTCTGTAGGCGCTGGTGGCGTACCAGGTGGCGGTATGGTGATGATTGGTGTGCTTATTCATCAGATGGGATTACCTATCGAAGCGTTCGCAATTGTGGCTGCTCTAGACCGCTTAATCGATATGGTACTGACCTCGTGTAACGTAGTGGGTGACACTGCGGTACTGACCATAGTTAATGAAACCGAAAAGGATGCAGACGCTAAGTTGGCACCTGCTCAAACACAAGTACAGGCCCAAGTTTAAGCCTAGCGGCAGCAGACTCACACTTACGGTTTGAAGATAAAAAATGCCAGCAACTTGCTGGCATTTTTGTTTTCTAGCTCTTGTCTCTTATTTTTCTTTGGTGATTCGTCGGCTCAAAGCACTCTGACTTATGCCAAGCATCTGCGCCGCAGCGGTTTGGTTATTGGCGGTGCGATTCATCGCCTCTTGAATGAGCGCGTCACTCATCTGCGCTAAGGTCGGCAGACTCTTGGGGAAGATAAGCTGGTCGCTGTCACTGCTATTATCTGGTTTACTCTGGTTTATCGCCTCCATAAAGGGGGTGATATTCAGCAGGATACCGTCACTGCGACTCACGGCGTCAAACACCATCCCCTTAAGTTCATGCAGGTTGCCAGGGAAATCATATTCGCTGAGCTGCTGGGCAAGGGAGGCAGGCTGTTGTGGCTCGGACAGTCCCATCTCTTTGGCGGCAAGGGTAATGAAGTGGTTGATCAGCATAGACAGATCTAGCTTGCGCTGCCTTAGCGGTGGTAGCTTGATGGTGTGTGAGCGCAGGCGATAGAGTAGATCGCTTCTAAATTTGCCTGCCTGATTTAGAGCCAATAGATCGTGCTGAGTCGAGGTGATGATTTTGCACAGCACGGGATAGGCTCTGTCGCTGCCGATTGGGTAATACTGCTTATGCTCTATCACATCCACAAGCTTAGCTTGGGCTTCAATGGGCAGGTCGCCAATTTCATTCAGATACAGTAGTCCTGACTGCACCTGATGCAGTACCCCGGCTTGGGCGCTGATCTGCCCATCTTCGCCAGTGTGAAGCTGGCCAAATAACTGTAGCTCAAATGCCGAAGTGCTGATCCCGGCCAAATTTACGTTAACAAAGGGGGCATCGGCGCAGATAAGCTGATGGCAAGACTTGGCAAACTCGTCTTTACCTGTGCCGCTTTCACCTTGGATCAGGATTGGTTCTGGGCTTAATGCCACCGCCTCCAGATAGCGAAACTGATCCAGTAGCGCAGGCTCGCAGGTGAGGATGTTATTAAACACATCGGGACGATTTAAGGTGCGGCTCAAAAAGCTCTCTTTGATGCGCAGATAGTTACGTTCAAGACCGACGACTTCAAGCGCACGGCGCACGGTGCGAGCCAGATCATCGACCTTGTCTGTCTTGATAAAGTAGTCATAGGCCCCGTTCTTGATACAGCGCACCGCGGTATCGACCTCGTTGACACCAGTCACTATGATGACGCGGGTCTTAGGAAACTCTTTGCGGATCATCTCCAGTAGATC
The DNA here is from genome assembly GCF_016765635.1 of Shewanella schlegeliana. GTDB lineage: Bacteria > Pseudomonadota > Gammaproteobacteria > Enterobacterales > Shewanellaceae > Shewanella > Shewanella schlegeliana. The sequence goes on along the minus strand of NZ_JAESVD010000002.1, from coordinate 444,648 downwards.
TTCACCGGAGTGAAACGGCATGGTGAGATCGAGTAGCACTAAGGCATAGTCACCCGTCTGTAACCGACTCATCACTTGACGGCTATCGACACAAGTATCGATAGTCGCTTCAGGCACGAGGCGATTAAGGGTAATAGAGAGTGTTCTTAACCAAGTGGCTTCATCGTCAACGAGGAGAATATTTCTAGCAAGTTTCATGATAATAGCAATCCTAATAAATATCTGTTCAGTTCAGAGCCTCTGAGGCTTTTAATTCCAGAGCATGTCATTCAAGTTAATGAGTGAATGACCTTGGCTTGTGAATCAGCGCATTCTTAGTCACAGCACTTTTAGTGACAGTACTTTCAGTCACAAGATTAATACTCCAACGGAAAGCGAATTTTTATCACTGTGCCTTTACCAAGGCGTGAGGTGATCTGCATGTCGGCTTTATGCTCTTTAATGATGCGACTGCACACAGAAAGCCCCAGTCCAGTGCCACCACTTGAGCGGCGGGTGGTAAAGAAAGGCTCGGTAATACGCTGTAGTGTGGCGCTATCCATACCTGTGCCTTTATCGCTGACGATTAGACAGATATGTTTGTCTTCGACACAGGTTTTAATATTGATGTGTTCCTTGCACTCATAGCAGTCGGCATCTTGCCTTATTGCATGGCAGGCATTTTGGATCAGATTGATCAGCACCTGATGCAACTGCTGCGCATCGCCCATCACAATAGGGCTCGGAGTCAGCAGCTCAGTTGTGACATTAAATATCTTGGTCTGGTTGGCGGTGAGGCGCAGTGATACTTCAACCACTTCATTGAGGCTAATCGCTCGATATTCGTTGGCCAAGGTCGGCAGCGCGTAGCGTTTAAGATCGTTAACGATACGGCTAATGCGTTGAGCGCCTTCCTCTATCGAGTGGCTGCTTAAGTCTAATTCACCCATGGCCTGATCCGGTGGTAGTCCTGCCACTGTCCAAAATGGGTTCTGTTTCTGGTAATGACTGCTCGCTTCAGATAGATCTTTTAGGGCATCGCTGATAAAGGCGATTGAGTGAATGATAATGCCGGTGGGATTATTGATCTCATGGGCAATGCCTGCCGATAGCTCGCCTAATGAGGCGAGTCGACTGGCTTCATCGTTAGCCTGACGCAATCTATGTTGCTCGGTAGCCTCTTCTAGCAATATCACCACCTGTTGCTTACTAATAGGATGAAGCTGTAGCTGCCAATACTGATTGTTAATCTGCATATCGGCTTTTTGCGATTTTTGCTCGACTAGGGCATCACAGAGCGCATTGCCTAAGTTAAAGGTCTCCCCATCAATATAGTGAAACTCGGGATTGGTTAGCAGGTCGTTATTATTGTCATTGCTCCACAGACACTCAAGATCACGGTTGAACAGGGTGACACCGTGAGGAATACCGTTGAGTACCGACTGGAACTGCTTGGACAGGCTAGAGATGGCTCGTTCGGCTTTTTCTCTATGAGCCAATTCCACCTTAAGCGCCTTGGATCGTTTGCGCAGACTCAGGCTGATAAAGCCTGTTAACAGCATACCCACGGCGGAGATTAGACTGACAAAAATAGCCAGCGACAGCATTCTTTTCTGCGCAGAGTTAAGGTCAACCTTCTCGCGACCAGTACCAAACCACTTATTGACCAGATGGTCATATTCACCCGAGAGCTTAAGTTGTCTCAGGGCATCGTTGATCTGCGCCATCATCTCAGCATTCTTATAGTTGCTGACAAAGTTAAATGCGCCGTAGATCAGCGGATCGCTGGAGCTACGGATTGAGGGATACAGCGGCATTAGGCGTCTGGCAACGAAGTTCTCGGCGATCACCACATCGACTTCCCCTTTAATCAGCTGCTGAAAGCCAGTTTCATAGAGGTCGACATCGACGCGGGTAAAATCCTGCTCTTTACCTGAGATATAAACATCGACAAAGGCACCTTTCTTGATGGCGACGCGTTTGCCCGCTAGATCGTTCCAGCCGTTGATAAAGGACTTACCCTGTAAGGTATAGGCCTTGGCGTGGGTGGCATAGATGGGGTCAGACTGGCTCAGCTCACGGTCGATGGAAATAGGGCTGACTACGGCGATGACATCAATGAGTGAGTCACGGTCGTGCACGTCTTTTAAAAGTTGCTGGAAGCTCTTACGGCGGATAATGATGCGCTTACCCATAAGCTGACCGATGCGGTCCATCAGTTCAAGGTTAAAGCCTTGGTCGACACCATTGTTACGCCACTCAAGTGGTGCGGTTTTAGAGTGAACGCCGAAGATTATACTATGATTCTCATAGGGCTCGGCGGCATGTAATGGCAACGATAGCCCCAATAAGCAAAGAGCACAAAGCGTAAAAAGAGTGCAAATTAAGTTAACAAATATTTTCATAATGGAATCTTAGCATGAGCTTATACAAGATAACTGTGCGGGGTTTCTCGATTTGCTCTTTAACTAGCAGGGCTAGTTAAAGAGCTTAATCATGCTGAAATTCATTAGCTTAGCTGCGCTTCATATCCGTTTTTGCTCAGGGACTCTGCCTAATGGGTCGCCGTAAACAAGATATGTGATCTTGTTAACCCTGCACTATGCATTTTTGCATAACTGCCTATGAGGTTATGCATCTTTGCATGACCGCTTTTGTAAGCTGTGACCGAGGGGTCAGTTTCTTGAGTCATTCAAGAGATGTTGTTGAAGGCTGGCGGCTTCAGGCAGAAAATTACCTCGAATTGAGTATTTAAGACGGCGTTAATGACCGTCAAATATAACGTGATAGCTTTTTGCGCTGCTGCAGGCAGCAATAAAAAGGCGAGGAAATGAGATGAAAAACTTTAAAAAAGCAGTGTGTATCGCAACACTTCTAGGCTCAGCAGGCTTTATGTCTAACGCTATTGCTGCTGATAACTTGGCAGAGTTCCACGGTGAAAACCAAGAGTGTGATAGCTGCCACATGCCAGACGGTGAGCTTTCAAACGATAGCTTAACCTACGAGAACGAACAGTGTGTAGCTTGTCACGGTACACTTGCTGAAGTTGCTGAAGAAACTAAACATGAGCACTACAATGCCCATGAATCTCATTTCCCTGGCGATGTGGCTTGTACTTCTTGTCACAGCGCTCACGAAAAATCGATGGTTTACTGTGATTCTTGCCATAGCTTCGACTTTGACATGCCATACACTAAGAAGTGGGAACGTCATGAGCCAAGCATCGATGAATTATTAAAAGACCAATCAGACCGTGCGGCGGCGCTAGCTGAAGCACCACGTGACACCGTTGATGTCGTGGTTGTCGGTTCTGGTGGTGCAGGTTTCTCTGCTGCTGTATCTGCTTTTGATAACGGCGCTAAAGTGATACTAATTGAGAAAGAACCAGTCATCGGTGGTAATGCTAAGTTAGCAGCCGGTGGTATGAACGCCGCTTGGACCGATCAGCAAAAAGCTAAGGGTATCAAAGACAGCGTTGAGTCTATGTACAAAGACACCATGAAAGGTGGCCGTGACATTAACGAGCCAGAGTTAGTTGAAGTATTAACTTCTCACTCTAAAGGTTCAGTTGATTGGTTGACCGCGATGGGTGCAGACCTTAACGACGTAGGTCGTATGGGCGGCGCATCGGCTAACCGTTCACACCGTCCAACGGGTGGTGCAGGTGTTGGTGCTCACGTAATCCAAGTGCTTTACGATAACGCTGTTAAGCGCGATATCGATATGCGTATGAACACCCGTGGTATTGAAATCCTTAAAGACGACAAAGGCAATGTTGAAGGTCTACTCGTTAAAGGTATGTACAAGGGTTACTACTGGATTAAAGCTGATGCCGTTATCCTAGCAACAGGAGGTTTTGCTAAGAACAACGAGCGTGTATCTAAGCTTGATCCTAAGCTAAAAGGTTTTATCTCTACTAACCAACCAGGTGCGACTGGTGACGGTATCGACGTAGCAGGTAATGCGGGTGCTGCGATGACAGACCTTGAGTACATCCAGGCTCACCCAACGCTATCTGTTAAAGGTGGTGTGATGGTCACTGAAGCGGTTCGTGGTAACGGTGCTATCTTGGTTAACCGTGAAGGTAAGCGCTTCGTCAACGAAATCACCACTCGTGATAAGGCTTCTGCAGCGATTTTGAACCAAACTGGTAAGTCTGCGTTCCTAATCTTCGATGACTCTGTACGTAAGTCTCTAAGTAAGATTGATAAGTACATCGGTCTAGGTGTTGTTCCAAGTGCTGACTCACTAGTTAAACTAGGTGAGAAGACTGGTATTGATGGTAAGAACTTAACTGAAGCTGTTGCGCGCTACAACAGCCAACTTAAGAGCGGTAAGGACACAGACTTTGGTCGTCCAAACCTACCTCGTGCCCTTAACGAAGGTAACTACTACGCAATCGAAGTGACTCCAGGTGTTCACCACACTATGGGCGGCGTGAAGATTGACTCTAAAGCTGAAATCATGAACGCTAAGCAGCAAGTTATCCCAGGCCTATACGGCGCAGGTGAAGTAACTGGTGGTGTTCACGGTGCTAACCGTCTAGGTGGTAACGCTATCTCTGATATCGTCACCTTCGGTAGAATGGCTGGTGAGAATGCAGCTGAGTACTCTAAGAAAAACTAATCTTAGATTGTTAGTTAGCTAAAGGTTAACTTCAGAGTTTCTCTTAAAGTTAACCTTTAAATTGAAAGCCTTCATCTTGTAGATGGAGGCTTTTTTGTATCTGCTACTTTGGCGTTTAGTTACTTAACGATTAATGCAATCAAACTTCGTTTGATAAAGGTCGTGGTGCTTCGCTCCACATTGACAATGCATCAGGCTGCGCCTGACCTTTAAGTTAGACTGCGTCTAACAATTCAAGTCGTGAGCTTCCAGCTCACACTCGGGCAAAAGGGGGACAACAGCTCCCCCCTCTTGACCATTTCTTTTATAAAGAGTCCGAGCCGCCCCGACGAAGTTACATGCATTAGATACGGGCCTCGTACTTATTCGAAATAACCTAACGCTTCCGATGGGACATCTGATGTGAATGGATTCACAAATGCCGTGATGGCAGGATGCCAAGGAACTGCCTGCCCCGCGAAAGCTACACCGACATCCCTGTCGGTATCACGCGACTCTGGTTTATAAAGAGTTTCCAACGTACTTCGGCAACTCCGATGGAGGGAGGTGTTTTCTATGAGTTCAGTAATTCGGTTTTACCATTGTGCCACTACAGTTAGCCTGTGATGTGAGACTTCAAATACTGATGTATCTCAAACAAACGGAAAATTAGTAAAATTTTTTTGTTTTTAATCTTGGCTTAACTGTTGTCTTTTCTAGTAAAAAAATTACCACTTAGCTACCTAAATGATTAAAAAAAGTTGTTTTAACTTTAAGTTTAGTAATTTTTATTCACTCTCTCAATTGTTCAAAATCTGAGACAGTGCGTTTATTCTTTGTCGTTTCTTCTTTGTTACCTTCTTTATCTGCTTGTATTTTATTGGTAATTGCCTTTCTGGATGGTGAAGCTGTGTTCTGTTTTGCGGACAATGTTCGCTTTATTGACGTGCCGCTATTTAATCTCGGTTTTATGGGATTTAAAGCGTGATTTTGCGCAAGTAAAGGCGATTTTTTGTATTAAAAGTACAACAGGCGGCTTTCTAGTTTTGGCTGGTTTGTGTGCTTTCGGGGTACTAGTAATCCTATTCCGAGCTGCTGTAAGCTCTGGATTCTTGATCTTAAATGACGGCTTCGAGCTCGGGGTTTTAACTGCTTAGAGCTGTCGATAATACCAAAAATAATACCTACACCTAATAAAGGACGAGAATGATGAAAATCCTGAGCGCAACTGCTGCCGCAGTCACTCTAGCAATGTGTTCGTTTGCTGCTACTGCTGCAGACTTTAAGCCTGCTGTTGCTTTTGATACAACTGGTAAGTTCGATAAATCTTTCAACCAAGCCGTTTATCAAAATGGTGTGTTGAAGTTTAACGAAAGCTCAGATGTTGAAGTACGTGAATTCGTACCTTCAAATGATGCGCAGCGTGAGCAGGGTCTTGAGCGTTTAGCACGTCGTGGCTTTAGCCCAATCGTTGTTGTTGGTTTTATGTATGGCTCAGCACTTGAAAAAGTAGCTAAGAAATACCCTGAAACTGAATTCGTTATTATCGATTCAGTTGTTGACCTACCAAATGTTAAATCACTAGTGTTTAAAGAGCACGAAGGCTCATTCCTTGTTGGTGCACTTGCAGCGATGAAGTCTGAAACTAACAAGATTGGCTTTGTTGGCGGCATGGATATTCCGCTAATTCGTAAGTTTGCTTGTGGTTACGAGCAGGGCGCGAAGTTCATCAGTCAAGATGCTGAAGTATTCCAAAACATGACAGGTTCTACTATTGCCGCATGGAACGACCCTGCACGTGGTGCTGAGCTTTCTAAGAGCCAGTTCACTAAAGGCGCTGACGTTGTCTTCGCTGCAGCTGGTGGTACCGGTGTTGGTGTTTATCAAGCCGCTAAAGATGAAGGCAAGTTCGCAATTGGTGTTGATTCAAACCAAAACTACCTACACCCAGGTGTAATGCTAACTTCTATGGTTAAGTTGGTTGGTGTTGCCACATTTGAAGTATTTAAAGATGCTGAAAAAGGCACGTTCGTTGCTGGTATCGATAGCCGTGGTCTGGAAGAAAACGGTGTTAACTGGGCATTAGATGAGCATAACCGCGCACTAGTTACTCCAGAGATGGAAGCAAAGCTTGCTGATATCACTAAGAAAATTATTGCGGGTGAGATTGTTGTTCATGACTACATGAAAGACAACACTTGTAAATACTAAGCCGTATTAAGATAGAAGAGCTCCTGAGTTTTTGACTTGGGAGCTTTATTATAAGTGGTAATTTTTAAGAGTTAATTTTCTATTAATTCATTATTTGATCAATGTTTAGTCATCAATGCCTGCTTAGGCATTTGAGATAATTATGACCATGTCCATACACGCAAAAGAAAAATCAAATGAGCGTCCCGTAGCCTTAGAGCTTCGTGGTATCGACAAGAGATTTGGCGCTGTTCACGCCAACAAAGATATCTGCTTAAAAATTCCTGCTGGCACCATTCACGGTATTATCGGTGAGAACGGTGCAGGTAAGTCCACCTTGATGAATATCATTTATGGTTTCTACACCGCTGATAAAGGTGAGATCCTAATTGATGGTATAGAGCGCAAGCTAGCGAACTCTAAAGAAGCCATCAGTTATGGCATCGGTATGGTGCACCAGCACTTTATGTTGGTGGATAATTTTACCGTACTTGAGAACGTGATATTAGGTGCTGAAGAGGGCGGCTTACTTAAGCCTAGCCTGAGAAAGGCGCGTAAAGAGCTTGAGCGTTTAGCCAAAGAGTACCAACTCGATGTACCGCTAGACAGCCTCATTGAAGAGCTGTCGGTTGGCCTGCAGCAGCGAGTCGAGATCTTAAAAGCACTATATCGCGGCGCAAAAATTCTTATTCTAGACGAGCCTACAGGGGTTCTGACGCCGCAAGAAACTGAGCATTTATTCCATATTTTTGATGCCTTGCGGGCGCAAGGTGTCACTATCTTATTGATCACCCATAAGCTTAAAGAGATCCTTTCTGCCACTGACAATGTGTCGGTCATGCGCCAAGGTGAAATGGTTGCCCATAGAGAAACAGCTCATACCAATAAAGAAGAGCTCGCTGAGTTAATGGTTGGCCGTAAGGTTCGCCTGAAAGCCGAGAAAAGCGATGCCAATCCAACTGAAGTATTGCTTTCAACTCATAACCTTACCTATACCGATTCCATGGGCGTAGATCGCCTTAAAGAGGTGTCGATTGAGATTAAGGCGGGTGAAGTGGTTGGCGTTGCAGGTGTCTCTGGTAATGGTCAATCAGAGCTGTTAAGTGCACTTGCCGGCCTTATCACGCCAACTCGTGGTTCAATTAAGGTTGGCGGTAAGGTGATTGATGCTAACAACCCTAGTTGCGCCGATGAGATGCGCAAACTTAAGGTTGGTCACATCCCGGAAGACAGACTAGTCATGGGGCTAATCAAGTCTTTCACAGCGGAAGAATCTGCCATTCTTGGTCATCATAATCAGTCGCAGTACAACGGCCATTTATTGAATAAGCCTAAGTACATTACCTCTGAATGTAAGCGCTTAATGGATGAGTGGGATGTTAGACCGCGAGATCCTAAGCTGAAAAGCTCACTATTTTCTGGTGGTAACCAGCAGAAGCTGATCATTGCCCGCGAAGTGGACCAAGACCCTGATATCTTGTTGATTGGTCAGCCGACTCGTGGTGTGGATATTGGTGCGATTGAGTTTATTCACAAACGTATTATTGAGTTACGAGAGCAGGGCAAGGGCATTTTACTAGTATCTGTTGAGCTAGATGAAGTGATGTCACTTGCTGACAGAATAATCGTGATGTTTGACGGCCATGTGGTTGGTGAGATTGATGCCAGCAAGGCAGATGAGAAAACTCTAGGAATGATGATGGCAAATATTATGCCTGATGAGCTGGTTGCGGATAATGGAGCTCAAATATGAACGACTCTAAAATCCCATCTTGGGTAAATATTTTTGTTTTACCTTTGATTAATATCATGTTTGCCTTTGCGTTTGCCGCCGGTATTTTCCTTGCGGTCGATGTGAATCCGATCGAAGCGGCTGGCGTGATGGTACGCGGAGCCTTGGGTTACCAAGAGGGGATAGGTTATACGCTTTATTATGCGACTAACTTTATCTTTACCGGTTTAGCAGTGGCAATGGCATTCTCTGCCGGCCTATTTAACATTGGTGGCGAAGGTCAGGCTTATATGGGCGGCTTAGGTGTCGGGCTTGCCTGTTTAGCGCTTGATAGTACCTTGCCTTTCTGGGCATTGCTGCCAATTACCATGCTTGCCAGTATGTTGTTTGGTGCGCTGTTTGCGTTGATCCCGGCTTACTTACAGGCGTACCGTGGTAGCCATATCGTTATTACCACCATCATGTTTAACTTTATCGCGTCAGCGTTAATGGTCTACCTACTGGTAAACGTACTTAAGCTTGAAGGGCAGATGGCGCCGGTATCGCGGGTATTTGAAGATAGTGCTGGTCTGCCTATGTTCCATGAGATGACCCAATGGTTTGGGATCTCCTTCTCACAGTCGCCGATGAACCTAAGCTTCTTTATTGCACTTATCTGCTGTGTACTCGTTTGGGCGCTGTTGTGGCGTACTCGCTGGGGTTATGCCATCCGCGCAATGGGCGCGAGCCCAAGTGCGGCTGAATATGGCGGAATCAACTACAAGAAGCTGATCATAGTCGTCATGCTTATCTCAGGTGCACTATCTGGCATGATGGGTTTGAATGAAGTGCAGGGCTACAGCCAACAGCTAAAACTTGATTTTGTTGCGGGTTATGGCTTTACCGGTATTGCAGTTTGTTTGATTGGTCGCAGTCATCCAATCGGTATCATCTTAGCCAGTCTACTATTTGGCGTGCTGTATCAGGGCGGCGCAGAGCTGTCATTTGATTACCCTAATATCGACCGTGAGATGATTCAAGTGGTGCAGGCCTTAGTCGTGCTGTTTAGCGGGGCACTGGCATTGATGCTAGTTAAGCCTACTGAAAAGCTGTTTGTGTTTCTTGATCAAAAGAAGAAGGCCACTGATGGCACAATGGCGGAGGCATAAATATGTTTGAGAGTATCATTCTGATCTTAGATGCAACGCTAAGGGTATCGGCTCCACTTATTCTTGCTGCATTGGCCGGACTTTTTTCTGAACGCTCAGGAATCGTTAACATTGCACTGGAGGGCAAGATGCTCTCTAGCGCCTTTGCCGCAGCAGCAACGGCTTCGGTAACGGGCTCTGTTTGGCTAGGTCTATTGGCTGGTATCGGTATTTCAGTGCTGTTGGCACTTATCCATGGCTTTGCATCAATTACTCACCGAGGCGATCAGATCGTTTCTGGTGTAGCAATTAACATGCTTGCCGTAGGTCTAACCGTTACTCTGGGTCGTTTCTGGTTTGGCTTAGGTGGTCAAACACCTGCGCTAAATGATGAGTCACGCTTTACCGCTATCACTTTGCCATTTGCAGATGCATTAGCCGATGTACCAGTTATTGGCATGCTTTATAGCCAGCTAATATCAGGGCATAACTTCTTAGTGTATCTGTCGCTGTTTGCTGTACCAGCCGTTTACTGGGTTGTTTATAAAACCCGTTTTGGCCTTAGGTTACGTGCAGCGGGCGAAAACCCACACGCTGTAGATACTGCTGGTATTTCAGTTGCTTGGATCCGTTATCGCGCACTGATTATTGCCGGTGTGCTTGCGGGGATGGCGGGGGCTTATTTGTCGACAGCTCACAGTGCGGGCTTTGTGCCTAATATGAGTGCGGGTAAAGGCTTCATCGCCTTAGCAGCGTTGATTTTTGGTAAGTGGAAACCTGTGCCAGTGTTATTTGGTTGCCTACTGTTTGGTTTCTTAGACGCGATTGCGATTCGTCTGCAAGGTGTTGAGTTACCACTGGTTGGCGAGATCCCAGTACAGGCGATTGAGGTATTACCATATATCTTAACTGTGTTGTTACTAGCCGGCTTTATTGGCCGTGCAGTGGGACCAAAGGCGATTGGTCAACCATATGTTAAGTCTCGCTAGCGATAGCGTGGTTTATCGTTTTTGAAGTCTACCAGTTAGACTTCGTCTAACAATTAAAGTCGTGAGCTTCCAGCTCACACTCGGGCAAGAGGGGGACAACAGCTTCCCCCTCTTGCATCTCCCGAGCCGCCCCGACGAAGTTGTGATTCCTCATACTCCAATAAAAATTGCCTAACGGCTCAGATGGGACATCCATGTCCCGCCGAGCCTGAACCATCATCCATGATGGTTCCACGGCATTTTCATCTGCGTACTTCGGCAACTCCGATGGGGATTTGGTGTTTTATTTGAGGTATATGAGCAGATTTAATTGAAGTATTTTTTACTAGAAAAAGTAGGATTAAAAAAGAGTGATAATTCGTCAACTTTACTTAGTGTGTTGTTCGGAAGGAAGTTGATTAAGATTAAGTAATGAGCTTAATTCTGGTGTTATTGTGGGTGTTTGATAATAAAAAATTCAAGTTACTAGAGACTCAAATTTAAAGATGGAATAACGTTATACGTCTAGGAGGACAGAATGAGACTCATCAGCCTTATATTGAAGAACTATCGTGGTTACCAAGAACAAACAACTGTTGATATATCAGATCTTACTGCACTAATTGGAAAAAATGACGTTGGAAAAACCACAATACTAGATGCATTAGGTGTGTTTTTTAATCATAAATTGTGCAAGTTTGACGTAACAGATAAGTGCGTATACTCCGCTGATAATGATGATGTTCTTGTTGGGTGTGAGTTTACTGAATTACCAGAAAATCTCATTTTAGATGAAAGAGCTGGAACTACTCTAGCAAATGAATATTTATTAAACGAAATAGGAAATTTAGAGTTATATCGAATTTTTAAAAAGGGGAAAGGGAACGGGGAGTATGCTGCAAATTGCGTGCATCCTTCTGCTAAAGATGCAAAGGGAATTCTTTATAAGAAAAATGATCAGTTAAAAGCAATTGCTCAGCGGTTAGCGGTTGAAGTAGCTGATCAAAAAGTAAATGTATTACTCCGGCAAGGTATCTACGATAGAGTTGGAGATCTGAAGCTAAAATCTCAAATGGTTCCACTGAAAGCTGAAGATGGGAAATCTGTTTGGGATAAAATTGCTACTTATCTACCCCATTTTGCATTATTTCGAGCTGATAGGCCGAGTACAGATGAAGAGGCTGAAGTACAAGACCCTATGAAGGCTGCTGTAAATAACGCCCTTTCGGGTTTAGAAGAAGAATTGGAACATATTAAGCGGGTTGTTCGAGAAAGAACTCTTGAAGTCGCAGTCGACACTATATCTCATTTAAATGAGATAGACTCAGAGTTGGCAAGTGAGCTCATACCAGAGTTCAAGGTTGAGCCTAAGTGGGATAGTATTTTTAAATTATCACTTATCGGAAGTGATGGTGTTCATATTAATAAAAGAGGCAGTGGTGTTCGTAGGTTGATCTTGATTAGCTTTTTTAAAGCAGAAGCTGAGCGCATTAAGCGAGAAAATACTAACCGAGGAGTAATCTATGCAATTGAGGAACCAGAGACTTCACAGCATCCTAGTTATCAACAAATGCTCGTTGACGCATTTAAAGAATTAGCTGAGCAGGATAATTGCCAAGTTATTCTTACTACTCACGTTCCAGCGTTAGCTGAAAAAATAGATCTTTATAGCTTACGACATATTCACCGTAATGATAGTGGCGGACTAATTGTTGCTGGTGGGCAAGATGCAACTTATGAAGTTATTGCTAAAGATCTTGGTGTACTTCCAGATAGTCGTGCTCAGGTAATAGTCTGTCTAGAAGGTCCCAATGATATTAATTTTTTTAAAAGACTCTCACGGAACTTATTAGCCGAGGGGATTGGTATTCCTGATTTAAATGATGATCCAAGAGTGGTTATGATACCGCTTGGGGGAGATACACTTAGAGATTGGGTTAACTCTCACTACTTGAAGAATTTAGGTAAGCCAGAAGTGCATATTTATGATCGCGATATGGATGTTCCCCCTAAATATAAAGTTACTGCGGATGCCGTGAATGCACGTGGCGATGCTTCGCAAGCATTTATAACAACGAAGCGTGAATTGGAAAATTATATATCACCAAGGGCAATTAAAGCTATTTTTGGAGTCGATATTGATATTGATGATGACATGGATGTACCTACAGCACTCTCAGCTTTAACTAAATATAATGAAAGTAAGTGTAAGAAAAAACTGAATACTTTAGTTATGGATGGTTATACAAATGCGGATCTAATCGAGATGGATCCGAATGGAGATATTCTTGAATGGATGCGCTCTATTGAAAATCACCTTTCTTGATGAATTGAATTAATAATTGTTGGTATGTTTTTTGAACTAACTTACAGGGGGCACCGACTCCCCATCGAAGTTGCCGAAGTTCGTTGGAATAAATCGCGTGATGCCGACATGGATGTCGGCGTAGCTTTCGCGGGGCAGGATGCCCCATCGGAAGCGTTAGCTATTTATCCATAAGTATGAGGCCCGTATCTAATGTATGTAACTTCGTCGGGGCGGCAGGGGAGATCCAAGAGGGGGTTGCTGTAGACCCCTTCTTGGCCGTGTGTGAGCTGGAAGCTCACGACTTTAGTTGTTAGACGCAGTCTAACTTAAAGGTCAGGCGCAGCCTGATAGCTACAAGCCCCTGCGCCAAAAAGCTAGGCGCAAAAAAAAAGCACAACCCTAATTAACATAGGATTGCGCTTTTTCTTTGATTTTCCTAGGACCTAGGACCTATGTTAACCCCTAGAACCTATCTAAAAACCTTATAAAGAAGGTTCTTCAGAATAATCAACTTGATGATACTCAAGACACATATCAACTTCATTGGCAGAGCCAAGGATAACCGCCACTCGTTGGTGAATTGCTGTTGGCTGAATATCCATAATGGTTTCATAACCCGTAGACGCTTTACCACCGGCTTGCTCAACCAAGAATGCCATTGGGTTGGCTTCGTACATTAAACGTAGCTTGTATGGCTTTTCAGGGTTCTTGTTGTCTGTTGGGTAAGTGAAGATACCGCCGCGACAAAGTACACGGTGCACGTCGCCAACCATGGCGGCAATCCAGCGCATGTTGAATGACTTCTCACGTGGGCCAATCTTACCGAGTAGCAAATCGCTGATGTAAGTCTGCATTGGCGCTTCCCAGAAGCGTTGGTTTGACATGTTAATGGCAAACTCGCCGGTGTCTTTGCTGATAGCCATCGCGCCATCTGTGAGCAAGAACTCGTTAGTCTCTGGGTTTAGGGTAAATAGCTGTACGCCTTTACCTGTAGTCAGTGCAAGCATGGTTGATGGGCCATATAGCACATAACCTGCGGCAACTTGGTTGCGACCCGCTTGTAGGAAACTCTTTTCAGTTAACTCACCAGCTGGCGCGGGTAAAACTGAGAAGATAGTACCCACAAGTGAGTTGATATCGATGTTTGACGAACCGTCCAGTGGGTCAAAACAGACTAGGAACTCACCATTAGCATCGGCTTCGACAACGTAGTCTTCCTCTTCAGAGGCGATACCGCGCACTGTACCGTCCGCCTTAAGGGCATCTTTGAGCATATCATTGGTGATGATATCGAGTTTCTTCTGAGTCTCACCTTGAACGTTTTCTTGCTCTGTAGCGCCTAGTACGCCAGCGAGTGCGCCGTGGCGTACTGCATGGCTAATCTCTTTTGAGGTGTTAGCTAGGGTAAGGAGCAGCTTTTCAAGAGTAGGAGAAATTGCTTGTGATGTCAGGTTTTCAGCCAGAGTTTGCATCTTGTTTCCTATACAATTTTACGACAGTAAATTGAGTTTGAGGTCAGGATATTTGAGAGTTCTTTATTATTGTGGCGATGATACCTGAGTATGGCAGTTTTTTCAGCTGTAAAGATTGGCTTTTCGGTGGGAATGAATTGACAAAAAATTGTACAATTTTTGTTTTAGTGACGATTAAGGCACAATGTAGTCGAATTTTCAGCCAAGCTCTCTGCCGAGCTTCTAGTTAGCTTTCAGCTAAATAGTGTTGAGCTGAATACGATTTAACTGAAGACTACTTCGCGATTAATCCAGGGAATAATAATGACAAAAAATTGGATGAGTTTACTGTTGGCTTCTTTGTCAGTGGTAATTACACCTGCAACGATTGCTCAAACCTCTACGCCTACTGGTGGCACACACCCTCTTACCATTGAACGTATGTATGCCTCTCCTGCGCTAGCGGGTAGCAGCCCCCGCGGGCTTAAACTGTCACCGGATGGAAAGCGCGTGACCTATCTTGCGGGTCGTAAAGAGGATCAACACCTCTATGACTTGTGGCAGATGGATGTGGCCAGTGGTAAGCAGAGCCTGCTTATCGATGCCGATAAGCTCGAGGCCGGTGAGCTGTCTGATGAGGAGAAAGCGCGCCGTGAGCGTCAGCGCATTTATGGTCAGGGGATCATGGAGTACTTCTGGTCTGATGATGGCGAGGCGATTCTGATCCCGGCTGCGGGTCAACTGTATTACTACTCGGTTGCAGATAACAAGGTCAAGCTGCTTGCAACGGGTGAAGGCTTTGCTACCGATGCTCGCTTGTCACCGAAAGGGCACTATGTCTCTTTTGTGCGTGAGCAAAACCTGTTTGTATTGGATCTGAAAACACAGAAAGTGACGGCGTTAACGACCGATGGCGGCGGCGCGATTAAAAACGCCATGGCGGAGTTTGTCGCTCAAGAAGAGATGGGCAGAATGACGGGTTACTGGTGGGCGCCCGATGAGTCAGCTATTGCCTATACCCGTATCGATGAGTCGGGTGTTGAGCTGGTGACTCGTAACGAAATTTACGCCGACGGAATTAAGTTGACCGAGCAGCGTTATCCCTACGCTGGCGAGAATAACGTCAAGGTTGAGCTGGGCGTGGTAACCCTTGATGATAAAAAAGTCGCTTGGGTCGATTTAGGCAAAGAAACTGATATCTACCTGCCACGGGTTAAATGGCTGCCAGACAGCAAACATCTGTCCTATCAGTGGCAGAGCCGCGATCAGCAAGCGCTGGATCTGCGTATTGTCGCGATCGATGATATCAAAAATGACAGAGATTTAGTCAATGAGCGCAGTCAGGCTTGGGTAAACCTTAATGACGACCTGTACTTTTTAAAGCAACAGGACGCGTTTATCTGGGCGTCAGAGCGTGACGGCTTTAACCATCTTTACTTGATAGGCTTAGATGGCAAGGTTATCCGTCAGCTGACGTCAGGTGACTGGGCGGTAGACGCTGTTGAGTATATCGATGAAAAGGCGGGCGAGGTTTACTTCACCGGCCGTAAAACTAAGGTAACTGAGAAGCAGCTTTACCGCGTGGCATTGGCGGGGGGGAAAGTTGAATCAATTAGTCAACGTAGCGGCATGCACTCCACTGTATTTGCCGACAACAAACCCGTTTACTTAGATTACTTCAGTAGTCTTTCACAGCCGCCACAGGTGAGCTTGCATGACCAAAGCGGCGAGCGTTTAGCTTGGGTTGAGCAAAATGAAGTGAAGCAAGGCCATCCACTTTATGATTACTTTGGTTTGTGGCAAGTGCCGGAGTTTGGCGAGCTAAAAGCCGAGGATGGTCAGATGTTACAATACCGACTATTCAAGCCGACAAACTTCGATGCTGCAAAGCAGTATCCTGTGGTGGTGCGTGTCTATGGTGGCCCACATGCACAGCTGGTGGTTAACAGTTGGAGCCACCAAGACTACTTTACCCAGCACCTGTTACAGCAAGGCTATATCGTTTATCAGCTCGATAACCGCGGCTCTGCGCATCGCGGCACCAAGTTTGAGTATGTGATTTACAAGCAGCTTGGTGAGGTTGAGGTAAAGGATCAAAAGGTGGGGGTGGATTACCTGCGCACACTGCCTTATGTCGATAGCGACAACATTGCTATTTATGGTCACAGCTATGGCGGCTATATGGCATTGATGAGCCTATTTAAGGCGCCTGATTACTTTAAGGCGGCGATCTCTGGTGCGCCAGTATCAGACTGGCCCTTATATGACACCCACTATACCGAGCGCTATATGGGCCACCCTAAAACCAATGCTAAAGGTTATGAGGCCAGCAGCGTATTGCCCTATGTCGGCGGTTATCAGTCAGGCTTATTGATGTACCACGGCATGGCCGATGACAATGTCTTGTTTGAGAACAGCACTCGAGTCTATAAGGCTTTACAGGACGAAGGTAAGTTGTTCCAAATGATCGATTACCCAGGATCTAAGCATTCAATGCGCGGAGAAAAAGTGCGAGTGCATTTATATCGCTCACTAGCTGACTTTTTAGACCGTCAATTAAAGCAGTAAGTATCCATGATTCGCCGTGATGATATTCGTTGATTGATATCTATTTATTGCGGCGTTTTTTGATTATATGAATTTAATATTAATTATCATTAATAGGTGAAATATTTTAGGCGGGGGAAATTGAGCCCAATTAATAACACTAGAATATTATACAATTTATATAATAACTGCTGATATCTATAATTGAGTGTTGTGAATGCCGGTGGAAAGAGAGACTACTCATGGTGTGAATATTGCCCTCTGCCTGCTCTGCTTTATTTAAATGCTCTAAATTATTTATGGGTATAGTTTGAAAACCTTGATGCTAGTGATACAAAATATAGCCATAAAAAAAGCCAGTCAATCGACTGGCTTTTTATTTGCTGCTGCGCTAGCAGTACAGCTTGAAAAGCTTAGAATTAATCTTCTAAGCTACCGCAGAAACGGTAACCTTCACCGTGAATAGTTGCGATGATTTCTGGCGTATCTGGCAAGCTTTCGAAGTGCTTACGGATACGACGGATTGTTACGTCAACAGTACGGTCATGTGGCTTAAGTTCGCGGCCAGTCATCTTCATTAGAAGGTCTGCACGGCTTAGGATCTTGCCTGGGTTTTCAACAAAGTGAAGCATCGCGCGGAACTCACTGCGTGGTAGCTTGTATGACTCACCTTGTGGGCTTACTAGAGAACGGCTGTTGATTTCAAGGCTCCAACCGTTGAAACGGTAGAACTCAACTGCGCTTTTCTCTTCTGAATCTGTCCCTGTGCTATTAACGCGAGTTAATAGGTTACGAGCACGGATAGTCAATTCACGTGGGTTGAATGGCTTAGTGATATAATCATCTGCACCAATTTCAAGACCTAGAATCTTGTCTACTTCGTTATCACGGCCCGTTAGGAAGATTAGACCGATATTATTAATTTCACGAAGTTCACGAGCTAGTAAAAGACCGTTTTTGCCTGGTAAGTTAATATCCATAACGACCAAGTTAACTTTGTTGTCTTGCATAGCCTTATGCATTTCAGCGCCGTCATTGGCTTCCGTTACCACATATCCTTCTGCTTCAAAAATACTTCTAAGTGTGTTTCTTGTTACTGCTTCATCTTCAACAATCAGAATGTGCGGGTTTTGCATATTAATTACCTAATCTCTGTCAATTCTAACCATGAGTATAATAATATTTATACTCCATCTAGTTATGCTGATAAATCACTGATACACGTAGGTGCTTTCAAATTTGGTTCGAAACAGCAACACACTGCATGATAAGCAAAGTATGGGTATCTCACATATGGAAAAACGTGAACTGTATAAACTTCGATTAACAATTGTAGGAAAAAGTTCCTTAACTACCGTTTTTTATGGAGTTTAAATGTTAAGTCAAAACATAGATCACATTTGATACAGCTGTGTGGATTACTCTTCTATCTGTTTCAGATATGTGTAACAAAATGTGTTCGTTACATGTATACAGTATGAGTCAATCAACAAGCCTTATTGTACTCGTTTTAGGCATTTGTTAACAAATGAAATGTTAACAAAATTCCTCTACGATATGATTTAGATCACTTTTTGAAAATTATGTCATTGATTTTATTGAAAATGGCTAATTTCCAAATAGTGACCTATATCACGATGCTAGGAGGCGCTTACGAGTTTGCTATAATAATTGCACCTAAATTGGAGAAATTGTTAGCAATGAATGACTCTGTTGAAACCCTGTGGCGCTATTATAAAGAAACTGAATTTCTGCTTACTCAATCCCTGTCCTCGCAGCTATCGTTCGCTATTATCACTGCCCATAACCCCAGAGGGGAGGTTCTGACCCCTTGCCAAAATGGTCTTTTAGACCGCCAACTTCAACATGAAATATACAGATTGGGCTTGCCTTATCGCGCAATGATTGGCTCATCTCAGGATAGGAAGCATATGGAGAAGAGCTGGGTAGTGGCAACCGATAAGGCGTCGGCTATCGAGCTTGGACGCCTGTTTAATCAAAATGCTATTTATTATGTTGAAGCGGATAAGCTACAGCTCGTACCTTGCTTACTGGCGAAAGAGGAGGCCTTTCTTGGTGCCTTTTCGCTTAGAGTTAATAGAGTGCAGGAGTTTCCTGATATTGTTTGATTATTGTTCAGCTGAGCAGACCTTTTTGCATGGTTTTCGACCTGAACTTGTATAAAACTAAATCAGTTTATATTTACGTTGACTTGATTGGTTATTTTTTGATATTTTTTGAACTCTTATTTTGTATACAAAGCAGCTATTGTTTTAGAGAAAACGGCCTTATACAAAACAAGTACAGAAGAGGAGCGCTAACTAGGTAGTAAGTTTGAGGGGACCAAGACCCTGTGATGACTTATGAGGGAGATTAGCGCCGAGATATTCATAGCCATTTGGTCTGGCTTGAATGTTGGTTGTTCAGGCTGAATCCTGTCGATTGTCACCTAGGTTTATTATGGTGGAGAGCTTCTGGTGACGATCGCTTTGTCCCATCTTTTGGGGTGCAATCAATAGCACCAGGCTCTTCGAACGAAGTTAGTTCGGAGCTTATTTCATGTTAGTTATTCAAAATACCCATTTCTGCGTGTGTCAGCCATCTCTAATTTGTATGGAGGCGGTACTGTGTCTATAGCATCAGAATCTGTAACATATGTTTCTCAGTTAACTGTCGCCAAGTTCGGTGGCACGTCGGTGGCCGATTTTGACGCCATGCAGCGCTGCGCCGATATTATCATTGCTAATCCACAAACCCGCGTAGTGGTAGTGAGCGCATCGAGTGGTGTCACTAATCAATTAGTCGCGCTCACTCAGGCTGAAACCAGTAGTGATGAGTCAAAGGCGCTGATCAAGAAGATCGCCTCAATCCAATATCAAATTTTAGATAAATTGGGTAACCCTAGCGATGTGGCCGCAAAAATTGATCGCACCCTCAGCCATATCTCGACTCTCGTGGAGCGACTAAAGCTGACTCGCGACAAGGCTGTAATGGATGAGCTCTTATCTCAAGGTGAGATGTGCTCTTCAATATTTTTTGCCGCGGTATTGCGAGAAAAAGGGGCGAGCGCATCGGCTTTTGATGTGCGCCAAGTCCTTAGAACCGATAGCCATTATGGCCGAGCAGAACCGCAAATCGAACAAATTGCTGAATTGGCGCAAATCCATCTTCAACCATTACTTGCTGAGCAGGTGATAGTGACTCAAGGTTTTGTGGGCGCCGATAGTGAAGGTCACACCACAACCCTTGGCCGTGGTGGTAGTGATTACTCGGCGGCATTGCTAGCCGAGGCACTGCAAGCCTATGCGGTTGAGATCTGGACCGATGTTGCGGGGATCTACACTACTGACCCTCGACTGGCTCCCAATGCGAGCCCGATAGCCGAAATCAGCTTTAACGAGGCTGCCGAGATGGCGACGTTTGGTGCCAAGGTTTTACACCCTGCAACCATCTTACCTGCGGTTAGGCAAAAGATTCAGGTCTTTGTTGGCTCAAGCTGGGCACCAGAGCAGGGTGGTACTTGGATCCGCCATAAGGTTGAAAGCGAGCCTGTTTATCGCGCCGTTGCGGTGCGCCGCGATCAAACCCTACTCAATCTACACAGCTTACAGATGCTACATGCGCAGGGCTTCCTCGCCGAGACGTTTGCGACTTTAGCTCGGCATAAGATCAGTGTCGACTTGATCACCACCTCAGAGGTTAACGTTGCACTGACATTAGATAAAACGGGTTCTGACTCAAGTGGGCAAGGCTTGTTAAGTGAGGCACTGCTGCAGGAGTTATCTCAGCACTGCCGAGTGCGGGTCGAAGATGGTTTGGCTCTAGTGGCGGTGATCGGTAATAACATCGCCTCGACCGCGGGAGTGTGCCGCCGGGTATTTGAAGTGCTAGAAACTTACAATGTACGCATGATCTGTCAAGGCGCCAGCCCCCATAACTTGTGTATCTTAGTGGATGAATCAGAGGCGGCAAATGTGATTCGCGCCCTGCATGAAAACCTATTTGAAGCCTAGATAACAGATAGAGATGAGCTGGGAGCCGAGTCATTGATGAAATTTACCCAAACTAGCCTGAAGGTAGGCGAGTTGGCTACGGGGCAGGAGCTGAATGTGCCTGTTTACCAACTTCCTGCACAAGACCTGAGTGCGCCAAGTGTATTTATTCAAGCCAATGTGCATGGTGCTGAGGTGCAGGGTAACGCAGTAATTTTTCAGCTGATGAAGCTGCTGGAGACAATGGACGTTAAGGGGGAGGTAACCTTACTTCCCTTGGCTAATCCGTTAGGGATTAATCAAAAAAGCGGTGAGTTTACCTTGGGGCGCTTCGATCCTATCACTGGCGTTAACTGGAATAGAGAGTATCTCGATCATCAAGTTGATGTGGCAAGTTGGTATCAAGAACATGCTCATTTAGATGACAAGGCGTTGATTCAGGCATATCACTTGCAGTTAATTGAGTCGTGTCAGGCGCACCTTAACAGTGAGTGGGGCGTGACCACGGGAAAACGTCTTGCGGTAACCTTGCAGTCTATGGCTCATGCTGCCGATATTGTTATCGATCTGCATACCGGCCCTAAGTCCTGCAAGCATATGTATTGCCCTGAATATGATGTCGCTTCAGCCGCGTTTTTCTCCATTCCCTTTACTCTGGTGATCCCCAATGACTTTGGCGGCGCCATGGATGAAGCGGCGTTTTGTCCTTGGTGGCAGTTGGCTGAATACGCACAATCACAGGGGCGAGTTTTAGATGTACCTGTGTCGGCATTTACCTTGGAGTTAGCCAGCCAAGAGCGTATTGATATGAGTGATGCCCTTAACGATGCGCAAGGGATCTTGGCTTACTTAAGCCATCGCGGCGTGATCGACGATAAGGTTGAGCCGGCAAGAATGCCAAGATTTGGCTGTTATCTGAAAGACTATAAGAAGTTTCACGCGCCAACGGCAGGCATGGTTGAGTATAAGGCTGAGCTGGGGGAGCCATTGCAAGAGGGTGAGGCCTTAGCAAATATCTTAAGGCTGGATCTGTATGGCACAGATAAGGAGTTTACATCGCTCTATCTTAAGCAAGACTGTGTGCCAATCCTGCATTTTGCCTCGGCTTCAGTCTATCAAGGCACAGAACTCTACAAGGTAATGACTAATCTGTTTGAGCTGTAGTTTATTTATTAGATTTTAGCGACTAAAAAAGGGAGCCAGTGGCTCCCTTTTTTAGTTAATACTTAGTGATTATTACTTATTGCGGCGACGTAGGCCTGCAAATGGTAGAAGTACTAGTGCTAACCATCCTAGTGAACCACCTGAAGATTTCTCTTCTTTAGCTGTTACTGAGATTGTTGCAGTCGCTGTTTCACTCGACAACTCACCATCAGATGCAATAACAGAGAATACGAGATCTTGAGCTCCTTGTGGCGCAGTAAACGAGATAGACTCGCCACCATTAGTAAACTCTACATCTGTTCCTGCTGTTTGCTCCCATGTATAAGTTAAGTTATCACCATCAACATCTTGACCGTTTGCTTTTGCTGTTACAACAAACCCTTCAGTGCTCGTCATACCTGATGGGCTTACAGTTGGTGCGTCATTAACATTAGTTACGGCAATATGAACTTGAGTCGCTTCGTTAGTATTTTCTTTTTCATCTTGTGAAGTGTAGCTAAAGCTGTCTTCACCAAAGAAATCTACGTTAGGAGTATAAGTTACTGTGCCATCATCACTTACAGTCGCTTCACCATTTGAAGGCTCGTCAACTATTTTGACCATGCCTAATTTACCTGCAGGAACGATATCGATAAGACGTTGAGCATGTGCTGTCATACCGTCACCCGTCACTGAAGCTCGTGCAACTTTCTGACCACCAATATCATTATCAAGAACATTAAATTCTGCCGTACCTTCTTCTTCCACTTCTACCATATCGGTATGACCAGCATTAAAGGTAGTTGATTCGACCATATAGTTAATCTCTACACTACCAGCAGCTGTGTTCGTTAAATCAACAAAGTCATTTGTAGCGACACTATTACCTTCACCGTTGTAGTGATAGGTTGTGCCTACTGTACCACCGATGTTTTCTGCACCAATCGTTAGGTTTGCAGGCATATTTGGAACAGCGAAGTAGTTAAATGACACCGTCTCATTATCACCAGTTCGGATCCAAGTGCTAAAGCTATACTTGTCACCAGATGCATCATCGTATAATTGAGCATCTTTCCACTCAACGACAATCCACACATCGGTTCCAGTATTGACAAATTGGATACCTAGTTGTCCACCACCAGTATCGGTTTCACTGCCATCAGATAGATCAAAATCAGACCAGAATGGCGCTAGGATGTTGTTTGGATTAGCGCTATCTGGTAACTCTTTATTGTTCCAAGTTCCAGATGTACTGCCACCACCAACAAGCGCAATACCATTATCTGAAATGGTAATTTGTGAGTATGTAGCTCCATTGTATTTGTATTCAGGAGTGTTGAATGTAAATGACTTTTCGTCACAGCCATTATTACAGGCAGGTACATAAGCTAAATCAAGATCAAAGATACTCGGGAAAGTACCTGTGCCAGTCGTTGTGCCCATTTTAGGAAGGTTAAGCTTACCAACCCAAGTGATCATTCCTAGCTCTTCATTGACGTCCCGACCATTTTCAGTTGCACCAGTTGGTGTGATAACGACATCATCGGCTGAAGTCAGCTTGGTACCTTCTGGAGCAAAGGCTGTAACTGTGACAGTATTTTGAAAAACAGTGTTATTTACAACGGCTTTGATTGGGAATTTATCGCTTGCTTCAATATCTGTAGCACTTGTCATTGTCGAGATAAGCGATGAGTCGCTTGATTCTTTTGCCATAACAGCAAGAGGAAGGTGCGCATCTTGTTTACCTTCATCGCTCTTAATCATGACGTTACCGAAGATCCAAGAGCCATATTCAGTAAATGTAGAGTCAACAGTAACAGTGAAGGTAGCTGATGCACCAGCTTCAAGTTCTAGTGATGTTGGTGAAACAGTAATGCCTGCACTATCTGTAGATGCTGATAGTGTCCAAGCCGTTTTCTCATCGCTCTTGTTATAAACAGTACGAGTAAATGTGCAAGGTCCTACACATGAATCTGCAGCAATGGAAGGCTTATCAAATGTTAATACCGCTTTAGCTGCAGCATCTAAATCCATGCGACCAGCGCCCATAGCGAATGGTGATGCAGGAGTTACCGCGTCATCATCTAAAATACCATCCATTTTAGCTGTTGAGGTTAGAGCTGTTTTAATATCGTTAGCAGACCACTCTGGATGCAACTGTGTCATCAATGCTGCAGCACCTGCAACATGTGGACTCGCCATACTTGTTCCAGAGATCATGTTGAAGTCTTCACCGCCATCATCTGGAGAGTAAGCTGACAAAATGTTTGTGCCTGGTGCAGCCAAGTCTGGCTTTAGAATATTTTCATTACCATTTGGACCGCGTGAACTTGAGGCGGCAATAGTATCGGCTAATGACTGAGCTACTATGCGCTTAACTTCCGCTGAAATTGTGCCAGATGAGACTTCTGAATCTAAGATTCCTTCACCATCTTCTTGTGAAATCATTACAGAAGCTAGCGTTGCATCAGGCATATACATGCTGATTGGTGCGCCAGGTTTATTGTTGTAAACAACCATGGCCTCTGCGCCTGCAGCTTGTGCATTTGCGGCTTTATCAGCAAAAGAGCAAGATCCACGAGAAATGAGTGCGATACTGCCCTTAAAAGCATCAGCATCAAATGCTGTGCAACCTTCAAAGTTGTCTGAGTTAACATTTATTGAAGCAATAATTGGCAGGGCAATATCGGCTTCTAGCAACCCATTATTGCCTTCAATAGCAAGTAGGTCTTCACCACCCGCATTAAAGCTATTAGCAAAGAATCGGCCAGTTGTACTATTTGCTACACTAATACCAGATTCGATACATGCAGGACAGCCAATTGTTTTAGCTCCGTTACCATCATTGCCCGCAGCAGTGACTACAACGATACCTGCAGCTTCAGCAGCTTCAAACATTGTCTTATATGGACTGTTTGCGGGATCGCCACCCGCTCCGCCCCCCCAAGAGTTGTTAATGACGTCTGCACCATCGTTAACAGCATGTTCTAGGGCTTCCATCAACATAATGTTAGAACCTGAACCGCCGGAGCAATCAGCTTTAGAATAGAGTGCTTTATAAGACATCAAGTATGCTGCTGGAGCAACACCTGAAAGTTCAACATCAACGTCTTTAAAAGTAGTGTTAACTTTGTTACCTACAGCTGTACCTGCAACGTGAGTACCGTGACCACCAAAGCCTAATGGACTCATATATTCGTCGGCACATACTGGGAATGTTGGTTGTGACCAACGCGCAACGATCAATTTGTTATTACAAAAAGTTGTATCAACAGTTGAACAGTAATCATCAGTAGGCATCGCCCCTGTTGGTGCATCAAAACCATCATCTGCAAACATGGGGTTTTCTGGTCGGATACCGCCATCGATAACTGCAACTCTAATGCCTTTACCAGCATTCTCCATACCTTCAACGGCAGTCCACATTGCTTGGCTATTGATAACCTCAAGGGATGCGTCCATGTTTATCTCATACATGGCTTCCGGATAAACAGCTTTAACACCAGGAATAGCCATTAACTGCTCGATAGATAAGCCTTGCCCAGCAATCGTGACACCATTAAATAGTGTTTGAAATTGACGCTCCACTACAGAGTTTGCAGATATTTGTGAAAGTGCAGACGCAAATTTATTCTGTTCCTGTACAAGGTGACTTGCGTAAGATTTAGCTTCAGCAGAGTGAAGATCTACTTTTTGCCCCTTCTTTGTCGGAGTGGTAGCTGTAAATGAAGAGCTCCCACCTTTATACATTGAAAGCGCGGGAGACTCTAATTCAACAATAAATCTTTGAGGTGCTACTTGACTGGGAGCTGATTGAGATTTTTTGTATTGTTCAGCGGATAGGATTTCAGGCGCATAAGTTTTTGCAGTGTATTGAGTATTTGCAGCTATTGCGGTGCTGGAGAGTAGCGCAGCCGAAATAGCGATAGATAATTTAGTTTTCACAACGTTTTCCTCGTCAATTTGCCTAGACCTACATAGGCGTGGTCATACTTTTATTATTTTCTTGCTTTTTTAGTTCCCCGAACGAGTCGGTTGACAAGGTTGTAACATAAAAAGCTATAATTGATAACAGATGTGTCAAAAAAAGTGTTTTGTAACTGTTTTTGACACATTTAGATGCAATGATTAATACTTCTAACTTATTTCTATTCGTTTTAAGGCTTAACTGCCCGTACGATAGGGTTTTGTAAACTAATGAGTGTTTCGGTCGATTGGATCTCATCGATAGATTGTATACGATTAATCAATACATGCTGCAGTCCGTCGATAGACTGGCACATTACCTTTACAAATACACTGTAGTTACCAGTGGTGTAATAGGCCTCAACCACCTCTTCTAATGCATTGAGCTTTGAGATGGCGGCTGGGTAGTCACCGGCGCTCTTTAAGTTAATACCGATAAAACAGCATACATCGTAGCCTAAGGCTTTAGGGTTAACGGTAATTTGTGCCCCAGTGATGATGCCCGCCTGTTTCATCTTCTCAACGCGAACATGGATAGTTCCCGCACTGACGCCGAAGCGTTTAGCCAGCTCGGCGAAAGGCGTTCTGGCTTCTTTCATTAAAGCAGACAAGATTTGGTTATCGAGAGAGTCTCTTTGAAATGGGGCTTCCATAATAAATAGGTCAATTGCTTATTGGTTAGTTAAGCAATTTACGGATTTTTTGATGAATATTCTACTGGTTTATGGAAGAAGTGCTGGAGATGGCACACCTTCTATCTCGGCGGCGCTGTAGAACTCGCTATTTTGCACACTCCCTGTCACGGAAGGAGTGCAGTGCTTAAAGATGAGGTTGTCGAAAAGGGGGGATGCGGAGGGTTACCGAGCGATTAGCGCCAACGACTAAGTCGTGTCTTGCTGGCGCTTTGCTTTAAAGCGTTCTCAATCAGTTTTACTGCTCGCCCTCGGCATTCATAAAGGGGGCATCACAGCTAAAGGTCATTCGCTCTTTAGTGTAAGGGTGAGTAATAGTGAGTGACTGAGCATGTAGCAAAAGACGTGGAGCGAGTCTTTTTGCTAATGGGTCGGCATAGAAGTTATCGCCTAAAATTGGGTGTCCTAGGGCCATCATGTGTACTCGTAGCTGATGGGAGCGTCCAGTAATGGGGGTTAGTTTAACTAAGGTTGAACGTTTGCCATAGCTGATCACTTCATAATGAGTCTGTGATGGCTTACCTATCTTATGATCCACCTTCTGTTTCGGGCGATTTGGCCAGTCACAAATCAGTGGCAGGTTAATCGTGCCATGGTTCTGTTTGACGTGACCGGCGACTCTAGCATAGTAGGTCTTCTCGGTTTCTCTGTCTCTGAATTGACGCTTAAGCTCTGATTCTGCGCTGCGCAGCAAAGCCACCACGATAACGCCGGAAGTCGCCATATCTAAGCGGTGGACGATTTTAGCGTCTGGGAATTCGGCCAACACCCGAGTGTAGGTACTATCTGCATGAGCAGGATCTCGACCCGGCACAGAGAGCAGCCCCGATGGCTTATTAACGACCATAATGTCTCTGTCTTGATGTAAGACTTCAAGCCAAGGCGTAGTGGGAGGAGAGTAGACGAAATCAGTCATGATTGAACCTTATTAAAAATGCGCGGCAAAGATACCTCTTTGGACGTTCTTCATGCAAGCAGATTCGAGATAATCCAACGTAGCGCCAGTTATCGCTTGGGCTGAATTAAGAAAAGCCTCGGCCGTTAACATGCATGATGGCAAAGGTCCAAATTACAAATGCCAAGGCGCAGTGGATCAAGGCGTAGAAGGATTGGTCTAGGCGTCCCATACTTCTGGCATCCCAGATCAGATAGACATGTAGCAAGATGATGATGGGAAACAGGGCTAACAGTGGATACAGGCTCAGAACGCTGGCATCGCCAAACACTAACCGACTTAGCAGTGCCCAGATAACCATAAAGCCTGTGATGATAGGGGGAAGCGCAATTCGATATTGTTCTGGATAGGGGAACATAGCTGGCCTCCATTTCATGCTGTTTTATCGCAGTTGCAATTAAACTGGTGGTTTTTGAGCGATAAGCTGCGCCTTATAACTCGCCGTAGATAATTCAGTGAATAGATCTTCAGCGTAATGGAGTGTGTGCCAATTGGCAAATAATGCTTTTAATTCACCCGTTTTAAGCAGGAAGTTGGGATTTTTAGGCCGACCGATTTGTGCTTGTTGCTCGGTAAAGGTCTCGTAAATAATTATTCCGCCAGGCTTGATGCTATCCATTATTTGCGCGAATAGCGGTCGGTGTAGGTAGTTAAATACCAGAACAATATCATAGTGCTCAGTAGGGAGCTTCGGCGCACTACCATCTTCGAGATCCCACTCGAGTAACTCGATGGGGCTAGGGTCATTAGCTGTTACATCTAGCCTTGATAGGTTTTGGTCAAGATAACTCACATGGCAGCCTTTATTGGTAAACCATTGACCATTACGGCCGCTGCCACAGGCAAGGTCGAGTACCTGACAGCTGGGGGCGAGGTAGTCGTTCAGCGCTGAAAACTGAGTGATCAGTGCAGCAGTGTTAGCCTTTAACTTCTTTTCTTCCACCGATTCTGCGTCCATGTACTACTGAGAAATGTCTTAGCCCTGCTGGGCCGTGGGATACGACTACTGATAATAACACGATAGCGATAAGCAGCTCAGGCTTGTAGGTGGCAAAGGGAATAAATAAACCGAGCAAACCGAGCTTTACTAGGGTCAGCACCCCCTTTAGCTGGATTAGCCACTGCCAGTCACGCACTATCTCCCAAGCCATCATGGCCGCGCCAGTGCTCATGGCCATGATCCAGTAGACCAGCCATTGTTCCTGAGGTACGTGCAGTAAAATGCCACCACCAGCCCCGGTGATCCCCAATATATGCAAAGCGCGTAGGGCGGTCTTAGAAAAACGTTGGATCATAAATTGTTTTTCTGTGAGTTCTTTTCTGGCCATATTTAAGGAGTCTTGTGCTACTAGGTTGCTGTAAATCTTATCAGGAAATGGCTATTTGAAAAGCATTGACAGATCACAAGCCTAGTTTAATGGCTGTTTTGTTTATTTTGAAGGCGATAGCATTGGCTATACAGTAAATTTGTGAAGCAGATATCGATACCTATTTATAGATAGTGGTAGGCTAGCAAACATATGCTTACTCCTTGCTGTTATTGATATTTTTATGCTCAGTCAATAATGGCTTCGATCTGAATGCTTAAGAGAATTTATCCTTAACTCCTTAGCAAAGCCTTCAGAATAAGCTGGAAAGCGAGCTGTCAGGAGCTCGCTTTTTCTTTGTCTAAAAACTCCCTCCCATTAGACATAGCTCCATGGCCTACAAGACAAATCTGCCAATATCACATACACTGGTTACGGTTTTTCCTTCTCATTTAGGTAAGGTTTCTACAATGAAAATAGGCTTCTTTAGCGCTAAACATTACGACATGCAGTACTTCGATCGCACCAATGCTGGCTTTGGTGCCAATATTGAATATTTCGATTATCGACTGTGTATGCAAACGGTGAAGTTAGCAGAAGGCTTTGAGATAGTGTGCGCCTTTGTCAATGATTCACTGTGTGAAGAGGTGTTAGTCGAGCTAGCACAGGGTGGGACCAAGATTATCGCCATGCGCTGTGCGGGCTTTAATAATGTCGATCTTGAGGCTGCCGAGCGTTTGGGCATGAAGGTGGTAAACGTACCGGCCTATTCTCCCGAGTCAGTGGCCGAACACACGGTGGCACTCATGCTGACCCTGAACCGTAAAATTCATAAAGCATACCAGCGTACCCGTGATGCGAACTTCTCACTAGATGGACTCGTGGGCTTTAACATGCATGGCCGCACAGTCGGCGTAATAGGCACAGGTAAAATTGGGCTGGCAACCATCAAGGTACTGCAAGGTTTCGGCTGCAAAGTCGTGGCTCACGATCCTTATCCAAATCAAGCGGTAATTGACTTAGGGGTCGAGTATTTATCTCTGGAGCAGCTATATCCGATTTGTGATGTGATTAGTTTGCATTGTCCACTGACTAAAGAGAACCATCATCTGCTGAGCCAGAAGAGCTTTAGTAAGATGAAACCTGGCGTGATGGTGATCAACACCAGCCGTGGTGGCTTGCTTAATGCCCTCGATGCTATGGAAGCTCTCAAGTCTGGTCAACTTGGCTCATTGGGGTTAGATGTTTACGAGAATGAGAAAGAACTATTCTTTGAAGATAAGTCGAGTGAGATCATTCAAGATGATGTCTTTAGGCGTCTATCGGCATGCCACAACGTGATCTTTACTGGCCATCAGGCATTCTTAACAGAGGAAGCCTTGAGCGCGATTGCACACACCACACTGACAAATGTCACTCAGCTGCTGGCAGGAGAGGCGTGCCCTAATCAGCTGTATTAATCTGTTAGTGATAAGTGAGTGGGCAGGAGCGATTTTAGGTGTAAATCACTTGAGTGCGACTGCCTTTTTTATAGAGTTAAACCACTTGCTTAAGCTATCGAGAGGATTGATTATAATCGACATAAGAAGATAGCTATTATCATACTGCTCGCTGCCTACGTGGCGAGTCATTGTCTACTGACCAGCATCTAAGGAAAGAGAGCCGATGATCATTACTCAAGAGGTCCATGATATTTCCACCGCAACAGGAACCATGCGGACCTACCTATACCGCCCCGATTGTGAAGGGCAATTTGCAACTATTATCTTTTATTCAGAGATCTTCCAGCAAACGGCGCCTATCGCCCGTGCCGCTGCGATCCTGGCCGGTCACGGCTTTGTGGTCTTGGTTCCTGAAGTGTTTCATGAGCTTAACCCTATCGGCACCGTACTGGCGTACGACGATATAGGTAAAGACAAAGGTAACGAAGATAAGTTTGCTAAGCGGCTGGAAGACCATGACAGCGACACTGAGGCGCTGGTGGACTTTGCTCGCAGCCTAAGTTTTTGCAGCAGCAATATTGGTAGCATGGGGGTGTGTATTGGAGGGCATTTAGCCTATCGCGCCGCAATAAATCCCGATATCCAAGGGGCGTTTTGTTTATATCCGACCGATATCCACTCCAATACTTTGCCTAGTGACAAGGGTAATGACTCCTTGAGCCGAACCGGCGATATCGCGGCCGAGTTGGTGATGGTGTTTGGTAAGCAAGATCCCCATGTATCCAGTGAAGGGCGCAAGCTAGTGTATGACAAGCTTGAAGCCACTGAGGTTAAGTTTAACTGGCTAGAGGTCAATGCCCAGCATGCCTTTATGCGTGATGAAGATAGCAGGTATGATCCAGCGCTTGCACTACAGATGTATCTGCAGGCGGTGGCGTTTTTCCAACGAACGCTCAAGTAACGGGCTAAGCATAAAACGCTTTAGTCAAAGTAGATAAAAAAAGGGCCAGTATAACTGGCCCTTTTTAGATCACGGAGTAAGCGTTATTAATTATACCGCTTGGTATTAACCTTGCTGGTACGCAGCAAGCTCATCTGTGCTTATGCGTGCAATGAAGCTGTTATCTAAATAGAAATCAACATGCTCGCCTTGCTTAACACCAGACATAACCTGCTGGCTACCATCTTCATACACTAGCGTCATTGCTAAGGTATTTTCGTCAGTTGCAACCATTGAAGCGCTAGTTAGCTTAACGTTTTTTAGCGGAGCGGTAGTTAGGTCGCCATCGATGTGTTGGTTTACCTTGAAAATCGCTTCAACAGGCATGTCAACAACAGCAGGAGAGCGGCCCGTTACTGGGTTGGTGCCAGTCCAGAATTCGATGCTGTTAACAATAAATAGATCGCCAGTCGCAGCGAAGCCATAAATTGGGCTCATAAGCATAAATAGGCCTGCACGGCCGTAACGGTTATCTACAGCGCTAAGGTTTGCCTTAGTTACCATGGCACTTAGACCCATTTGGCCCATACAACCGGTAAGTTGAGTGCTTAGAATTGCAGTTAACGCGACTGCTGAGATTGTCTTTTTCATTGGTTTGATCTTACTAAATTGAGAATGGCGCAGATTGTATGTATCGGTAAAAAATGAGATGTGATAATGCTCGCAACTCTGGGTTGGAAAATTGTTTTGTTTGTAGTGACCTTGCTGTGACTTGTTTTATGGCTGTGGTGTTTGTGCCAAGATTTGGCGCGGTGCTGATTTTTGTTTGTTGATGTGTATTGCTTGTTACTCCAAGGCCTCACAGCTATCGGGGGTTGTGGCTATAACGGCGGCATTTTATTAAAGCAGAATTTAACGCATAATAGCGCCCCAAATGTCGGAGACCTCATGTCAGAATATCAAGTACTGCACCAAACCCAAGATGAATACGGCCCACTTATTGTGTTAGAAGATAAGGAAGCGAGAATTCTGGCATTTGGTGAAAACGACGAGCAGAGTAAGCTACTCAAAGCTGCGCCGCATATTCCGCAGCATACCTATGTGCAAGCCATGCTATTGGTGCTGCTCTATAGCCAACCTAAGAGTGCTATCGTACTCGGGCTTGGCGGTGGTGGACTCATCCACGCGCTACGTCACTTCGATGCGGGGATCAAACTCACCGCAGTCGAACTGAGATCCGATGTGATTGAGTTGGCAAAGCGCTATTTTCAGCTACCTTTGAGCAAAAAGCTCAAGGTGATCAATCAGGATGCGAAACAGTTTTTAGAGCTTGGCGATCATAAGCGGGTCGATGTGATCTTTACCGACATCTATAGCGCCGATGGCGTCGATGCAGCTCAGGTATCGGAGTCTTTCATCGCTCAATGTGGCGCCTTGATTAAGGCCGATGGTTATCTTGTGCTTAACTGCTGGAAAGAGCATAGCCACAACCGTGAGTTACTCGCTTACCTTAATAATTACTTCGTCGAGGTACGTGCCTGCCTAACGGGTAGCGGTAACTGGGTGGTGTTTGCGGGTAAGGCAAAGCGTGAGATCAGCGCCAGTGGTTTAAAAACCAAGGCGCAAGCGTTATCGCAGCAGTTGGATTTTCAGCTGGGGCGTTCGTTGACCCGATTCGATGTTTGGGAATAAGTTTCGTCGGGAATAAGCCTTGTAGTTAATTGTTGTGACAGCTTATGTCTCGCTAATACCATTAGTATTGGCGAGCCATTTACTTGCTGGCTTTGTTAATCGTTTTTTTCGTCCATAGATTTAATCTTGGTATTTTTGAGGCCCTATCCTCGACTTTTCACGCCTTTAAACCGCGCTAACTACCTAATATCGCTGATTTGTTAATCCTATTCGGAAAAATAGATTAGATTGATAGTTTTTACTCGTTATCATAATTTTTTGTGCACCGTTATTATTCTCCCATCGAAAACGAACTGGCTTTAAGAGACTCATCATCACTCATTCAGTTTGTTGAATTTAAAGAAATAGTATTTTCAATTTTAACGATTAAAACGGAGCATTACATGCATCAGTCAATCATCAACTCTACAATCAAGCCATTCTCTGCAACTGCTTTTCACAACGGTGACTTCCACCCAGTGACTGAGCAAGATCTTCTAGGCAAGTGGTCTGTTGTATTTTTCTACCCAGCTGACTTTACATTTGTATGCCCTACAGAGTTAGGCGACATGGCTGACCACTACGAGAAGTTACAGTCTATGGGCGTTGAAGTTTACTCAGTATCGACTGACACTCACTTCACTCACAAGGCGTGGCACTCAAGCTCTGACACCATAGGTAAGATCAAGTATCCAATGATTGGTGACCCAACGGGCACTATCACACGTAACTTCGGTGTGATGATTGAGGAAGACGGTCTAGCACTACGTGGCACATTTGTTATCAACCCAGAAGGTGAGATCAAAGTTGCTGAAGTTCATGACCTAGGTATTGGTCGTAGTGCTGCTGAGCTAGTACGTAAAATCCAAGCTGCTCAATATGTTGCGACTCACGACGGTGAAGTATGCCCTGCAGCATGGCAGCCAGGTGAAGAGACACTAGCTCCTTCAATCGACCTAGTTGGTAAGATTTAATCGGTAAGATTTAAATGATACAGCGCGTTAGCAAGCCCCATCTCTTGCTAACGTTCTAAAAATCATTACAGATTTCATCTCCATGGTTCAGCTTAGTGTCCCCCCTGTAATCTAGGCTGAACCATCGTTAGAACGAACACACTTTTTATTCTCTATACCATTTTTTATTTTTATCTCGAGTGCTAGGCATGCGCTGAGGGTTAATGCTGCCTGTAAGACACGGATTTCAGATTCGCTTTAAGATACTTAGGAGTCATCATGTTAGATGCAAACGTAAAGAATCAACTGAACACCTATTTGCAGAACCTCAAACATCCAGTTGAGCTTGTTGTATCTGCCGATGACAGTAAAAAAGCCCAAGAGTTAAAGTCACTTGCTGCAGATATTGATAGCTTGTCTTCACTCATATCAGTCACAGAGCGAGTGGGTGAGCGCACTCCTTCTATGTCGGTGATTAACCCACAATTGAACAGTCAAATCACTTTTGCGGGTCTACCTATGGGGCACGAGTTTACCTCTTTGGTGCTTGCGCTGTTACATAGTGGCGGCCACCCAATCAAGTTGGAAGCCGATGTGATTGAGCAGATCCGTCAGTTACCGGGTGAATATCGCTTCGAGACTTATGTATCCCTAAGCTGTCAGACCTGTCCTGAGGTGGTTCAGGCGCTGAACATGATGGCGGCGATTAATCCAAATATCACCAACGTGATGATTGATGGCTCACTGTTCCAAGATGAAGTGAACGAGCGCAATATCATGGCGGTACCCTCTGTGTATCTAAATGGCGAGCAGTTCTCTATGGGTGCCATCAGCACGGTTGAGATCTTAAATAAGCTTGATGTCAATGCGGCAGGTCGAAAAGCCGAGCAACTCAATGAGAAAGAGCCTTTTGAAGTGCTAGTGGTTGGCGGCGGCCCAGCGGGCGCATCGGCAGCCATTTATGCGGCACGTAAAGGTCTGCGTACAGGTATTGTTGCTGACAAGTTTGGCGGTCAGGTCGCTGAGACAGTGGGTATCGAAAACTTTATCTCAGTCAAGGCAACAGAAGGTCCTAAGCTGGTGGCTAACCTAGAAGCCCACGTACATGAGTATGATGTCGATATCATGAATAACCAGCGTGCGTTGAGCCTAAAGTCTGGTGAGCTATTTGAGCTGGAACTGGAAAATGGTGCCGTACTGCGTAGTAAGACCGTATTGTTAGCCACTGGTGCACGCTGGCGTGAAATGAACGTACCGGGTGAGCAGGAATACCGTGGTAGCGGCGTGGCATATTGCCCACATTGTGACGGTCCCTTGTTTAAAGGTAAGCGTGTTGCCGTTATCGGCGGTGGTAACTCGGGCATTGAAGCGGCAATCGACTTGGCTAACATCGTTGAGCACGTAACCGTACTTGAGTTCGATAAGAGCTTGCGCGCCGATGAAGTGCTGCAGCGTAAAGCCAAATCTATGGGTAATATCGACATCATTACCGAGGCGATGACCACTGAGGTGACTGGCGATGGTAAGCGTGTTAACGGACTTAACTATACCGATAGAGCCACAGGTGAAAACCATCATGTTGAGCTTGCCGGAATATTTGTGCAGATAGGTCTAGTGCCAAACTCTGAGTGGCTAAAAGATACCATCGATATGACGGCACGTGGCGAGATCATTGTCGATGCGAAGGGCGAGACCTCTGTCCCCGGAATTTTTGCCGCAGGCGATGTGACCAACTCAGCCTATAAACAGATCATTATCGCCATGGGCAGCGGCGCAACGGCATCACTCGGGGCATTTGATTACTTAATTCGTCACAATGTGGACGACTCGAGCTGCGGCAATATTGCAGCCTAAGCGACAAATTCTTAATATAAAGCCAGCAGCAGCTGGCTTTTTTTAGTTTTAAATTAATCTTAATCTTAATATATGTGGATGCAGAGTGCTGAGCGCTATGTTTTAATCAATGGGAAAAGTCGGTTTACTCGTTTAGCCATAATGGAGCAAGATCTGAAGTCACATCAATATCAAGCGCAGTTGAAGAGTGAAACCTTCATTATCATCAAGCGCGGCTTAGTTTGGGCGACATATGTTAGCTCTGTATTGCTGCTTGTGGTCATGCTCAACGCCTATTACTTTGATCGTGAGTATTTCGAAACCGAATTGCTTTGGCTAAAGCAGTTCCCGCTGGCCTTAACGCTTGTGTCAGGGATTGTGGTGATTAAACTCTTTGGGCTTTATCGAGTTGGCCGCAGACAGGCTTACCTCTATTTAGGCCTGCTTCTTGTTTCATGGTGTTACCTACTTATGGGCTTAGACTCGCTATCGGGTATCGCGATGCAGGGCATAGAATCTTTAGCCGATGTACTCGTGCTGGTGTTTGCGTTAGCGTTATTTCCCAATCGTAATCTAATGCTGATAGGGATCTTGCCTTTTCTAACCTTTGGCAGCATCTATCATTTCAATCAATATTCCGAGACACCTATCTACCCTATCACTAAGTTTCTCTGCTTTTTGGGTATAGTCTGGTCTGGGCAGAAGATTATTTCAGGCTGGTTCTTTAAGGCGGTTACTCGAAGTATCGAGAAAAAGAAGCTATTACAGCAGTTTAAGCGTTTAGCTTTAATCGATGGTTTGACTAATATCAGTAATCGTCGTCACTTCGATGATGTGTTAATTCAAGAGATCAAAGCATCACTTCGAACTCTGCAGCCGTTATCTATCATCATGGTCGATGTGGACTTCTTTAAGCCGCTTAATGACAGGCTGGGCCATCAAGTGGGGGATACATATTTAAAGAAGGTGGCAGGGGTATTAAATAGTGCACTGGAACGGCCAAGGGATCTGGTTGCCCGCTACGGTGGAGAGGAGTTTGTCATCGCGCTTCCCGATACCGATTTAAGCGGTGCAATTCAGGTCGCCGAAAAGATTAAACGGGCAATAGCAGCCGCCGAGCTTGCGCACCCAAGCTCAGGAGTATCAGACTTTATAACCGTCTCTCAGGGCATTGCGCAGTGGCATGAGGAGATGGAACCTGTCCAGTTACTTGAGGTCGCCGATAGTCTGTTATATCAAGCTAAGTCTGCAGGCAGAGATCGTTACTGTGCACAGACGCTATCGGCGGTGAACAAGGCAGCAGTTTAGGCTGTGGTATTAATGTTGTGGCCTGTATTTCCCACAGGCGCCTTCGCCGCTTCAGGAGCCGCAGCATTGATCAATTGCAGTGCAATATCACCTTGAACTTCTTGTTGCTCTTTAGCAAGTTGCGCCACTTTCACACCTACATCGCCATGACTCATGTTTGGTTGCAGATTCGCACTAGAGATAGTAACAGCCATATTTCGCTCAATTAATTAGTAATGTTATTCAGTTATCGGCGTGGCCCATCATGGCTTGAGGATTGTCGTGTTACAGATTGTATCGGGTTTAAAAGCTAAGACGGAAAAGAAGGTGCTAGGTTCTAGGAACGGGCTGAGACGGAAAAGCAAAGACGATAAGATCCGGACGGCCTGCGGCCTAGGGAACGTGGCTGCGTCACTTACGGAACGCTGCGCTTACGGAAAGGCAAAGAAGGTTCGAGGAAGAGCTGGTTCTAGGTTCTAGGAAGAGCAAAGACGGTGCTTTCAGCTTTTGATTTTCCTAATAGGGCGCAGCCCGTCCTCGCAGCGAAGCGTCCTAGGATCTAGGTCTTTATTTTAGAAAACGAAGGCCTTAGCTTAATCATAAGCTAAGGCCTTGATTAATTAAGGCTATGACTTTGCGGTTTGAGCCTTCTCAATACTCTTACGGATAAGGGTAATAATCACAGTTAACACGATAGAGCTTAAGATAAGGCCGATCGCTAAGGCCACATTCTGCAGCGCAGTTGGGTCAATGGCTAACATACCACCGAGTCCCATCATCATGATGCCTGACATCAGCTTAAGGGTCTGACCCTCTTTCTCGGTCAGTTTACGTTTACCAAGTGATACACTGAAGGCGATAACGATAGCCGCAAGCGGGATGACATAAACCACGTTGTACATCACCAGATACATGTAGCGCTCGAAGGTCTCTAAGTCATGCATCGACAATACGCTGGTATAGATCATTGGGAAGCCTGCGGTGCACAGCAACTCATAGGCATTGGCTAAGATTGATAGCACCACAGTACCGGCAATCATGGCGGTCATGCTGCTGGCACTCGTTAGCTTACCCATGCGTTTAATCAGGCCTGTGCGATTTTCTGCCGACATCGACAGGGTGACCTCTCCCTTGGTAAAGAAGTAGTCTTTGATGTTGATGGCTCCGGCAACGAGCGCCAGCATGCCCGCCCCGAGAATAATCCAGCCACCATCGCTACCTGCGCCTAGAAGCTGGAAGATATTGAGCCATGCACTCATAAAGATGAAGTAGATAAAGCCTGAGAAGAACACGAATATCCCGCCCACAATCAGCATGCGAGCACGGCTCTTAGCGTTAACCATGATAGAGAGCAGGAATAGCAAGACGAAGAAGGCACAAGGGTTGAAGGCATCGACACCCGCCAGTACGACAGTCAGTAGTGGCAGTGACATCTGCTCTGGGTGGACCACACCCACAAGTGGGATCTCAACCGGTTGTACATCTGAGCTGGCAAGCTCGCTGCCAGTATCTAAGCCTAGGCCACAGGTGCCCTCGGCGTCACTTTCGCTACCACTCTCATTACAGGTTTGAAACATTCCGCCAGCCATTGGGGTTGTGCTGTAATCGCCTTCAACCTCTGGGGCTAACTTGCCACCGAGTGAAACATAGTATGACTTTAAGCGCTGTACTAAAAACTCACCAGACACGGCCTGACTGGTGTAGCCGACAACGGCTTTTTCGCCACTGGCAAAGTAGGGGACCGAGCGTGCTTCGGTTCCGGTCTGTTTAGCGACTTCTTGCCACACCGCCATGGTGTCTGGCGCGGTGATCATATGATCTTCAACCTCTATCCAGGGGTAGCGCTCGGGTAGGCTATCGATAAAGGGGTGAGCCTCGGCGCAGTGAGGACAGGTCTTAGACCAGAAGAAATACAGTTTAACCTTAAGCTCTCCCTGAGCATTGGTGTAATGCCATAGATTGTTAGACGCTGTGGTTTCAGTAGCGGCAAAACTGGGTAGAGAGAGGCTAGATAATAAAAGGGCAATAAAGAGAATAATTGACTTAGGCATGCGAACTCCGGCAGACGTAATAGCCATGAATTAAGCGTGTTTGTTACTAATACTCTACTTTAATGCTTAGCAATAGCTAAATTAATGTTTTGTTTTTGCAGGTGAAATCTCGAATAATTTACTTTTGGGAACTACAACTAATTTTTTGCAAGAAAGTTAAACTTTTGCTGAAAGTTATAACTGCGTAGTTTAGATAAGGTTAAATTACATCTATCGATATTAGATCTATTAATATCCTAGGCTTATGCGAGTACTTGAGATGAGGTTTGCGGCTGTGTTTAGCTGGGGTGCCGATGGCTTGTGGCTTCACTCATCACTAAGAGTAGAGCCAGAGTTAGGCTAGAGCATTGAATGCTTATTCATTCTTGCTGGCGACTCTTACCCCTTGTTCACTTTCATCGGGACACCAGATCACCGATACACTACGATTTTTTTCGGTACTCGCCGTCAGCAGACGAGAGATCACTGGAGCCGGGTAAGCTGCGTCGTTAAGGTAGACTTTAACTCTCTCGATCCGTCTTTGTGCTAGCCACTTATTGTATTCTCGAGCTTCCTTGGTCGATTGAGTCTGGTTGACCTTGAATTCGAGCAGTAAGTAACCTGTATTTTGCTGCGTATTCTTGGTTAGTTGATCTAGCTGTGAGCTGTACTGTGAATCGAAGTAGGAGCTATTTTTAGGGTAAACAATATCGATAATGTGAGTGTTATTATCACATTGTGCCATCGTGCTTGTGGCAAATAATAAACAAACTGCAGCTATCCACTTCATACCGTACTTCCTTGCTAACTTTAAAATCATCCTCAAGAGCAGTTTATCGCAGCTCCATTATGCGAAAATTTATGCTATTACTAGAGGAAATACAATCACCTTTAGATTAAATGTTCTAATGATGAACTGCATTCTTCGCGGCTGTAGAAGATATTTGCGGCGTAGTTTACCCTGTTCATCATGGTGCGATTATTGGGCTATGCATAGCAATGAGTGAGCAATCCACTCAAGGAGCAAAAATGAAGACGGTCGATCTTCTAGTCATTGGTGGGGGGATCAATGGGGCGGGTATCGCTCAGTGTGCGGCTGCTGCTGGCTACAGCGTATTGCTGTTAGAGAAAGAGACCATTGCAGGGCAGACGTCGGCTAACTCCAGTAAACTTATCCACGGTGGTCTGCGCTATCTCGAATCTGGCCAGCTGCCCTTAGTAAGAAAGTCTCTGGCCGAGAGAAAAGCCCTGCTTAAACTCGCTCCCTCTCTAGTAAACCCGATCCCGTTTTACATCCCTGTTTATGACAATAGTCGGCGCAGTCCATGGGCGATTAGAGCCGGACTAAGCCTGTATGCCATGCTGAGTGATTTTGATGCTCTGGGACAGTTTAAATCGGTTCCCGCTGTGTATTGGTCGAAAATAAAAGGATTAAAACTCAGCGGGTTGAAAGCTGTATACCAATATTGGGATGCACAAACTGACGATATGTTGCTGACCCAAGCTGTGATTAAGAATGCACGCTCCTTGGGAGCCGATGTGATTGAGTATGCTGACTGTACCAATATTGAGCACAAGCAGGGTCATTGTGTGGTGCGTTACCAATACGCAGGCACAGAACAGAAGATTGAGGCGTTGGCAGTGGTCAATGCTGCTGGGCCTTGGGTTAACCAAGTGCTGGATACCGTGTTTCCGCCAATTGCTTCGCTGCCAATTGAGTGGGTACAGGGCAGCCATCTGCTGCTCGATATCCCTGCCAATGATGGCATCATCTATCTGGAGTCTTGCTTTGACAAACGAGTTATTTTTGTGATGCCTTGGAAGGGTAAAACGCTTATCGGAACCACCGAAACGATTCTGTCATCGCTGACGGCAAAACCGAGTGTGACCGCCGAGGAGGTTGAATACCTACTGGGGATCTATCGCCATTACTTTTCCTGCTTTGGTGATCTTGCATCCCTTAAGTCACGGGTTGTTGATAGCTTTTGTGGAGTAAGGGTGTTACCTAAGTTAACTGGAAGTGCCTTTGATCGCCCACGAGACACGGTTCATCAAATCCAACCTAGTCATCCGAACCTATTGAGCCTTTATGGTGGTAAGCTGACAACCTATCGAACCACCGCAAATGAAGTATGTGAATGGCTAGAAGGCACTATTGGTAAGCGGCAGAACCTAGCTGATTTTGAGCAACTATTTTTAGATTAACCTCGCTTTGAGTGATGAGCTTTCATTAATCTGTAACCTAAATGTCATACTATTGCTCGTATCATTTTTTGGGGCGCTTAGCTTTAATATATTCGTTTGAGTTTTAGTGTTTACTGTTTAGTGCTTAGTTTTAGTTTTTATTTGTGGATGATTATGTTTCAAATTTTTCTTCGTTTCTTCTCCCTCGGCTTAGTCTCATTTGGGGGGCCGGCGGCGCATATTGGTTACTTTAGGCAGACTTTTGTGCAGGAGCTTAAGTGGCTCGATGATAAACACTACGGCAGCTTAGTGGCGCTGAGCCAATTTATGCCAGGGCCAGGCTCGAGCCAAGTAGGCTTCGCCATCGGTTATCATCGCGGTGGTCTTTTAGGTGGCATCGCAGCGTTTCTAGGCTTCACGCTTCCCTCTTTTATCTTATTGTTTCTGCTTGCCGTCACCAGCAGCCAATGGCTAGATTACTCGTTTACTCAGGGGATCATTCACGGCCTAAAACTCTTGGCTGTGGTGGTAGTCGCAGATGCTATCTGGATCATGTTCAAACAGTTTTGTCAGCGTAAACAAGCCAAGCTATTGATGGTGATGAGCTGTGTCATTATCCTGCTGCAGCCTTCGATGTTGATGCAATTTGGTTTGCTGATTGCCGCAGCGCTTGTGGGACGTCACTATTTGTCTGGTGAGCGAGAGCATACTGCAGAGGTTGCGACAGAGAGAGTGAAGCTCAATCTCTTTTACTTAAGCTTATTTGTGGGGCTATTGCTGGCGTCGCTTGTGATGATAACGCTGACTAAGCAGACGGGGATTACAAATTTAACAGAGCTATTTAGCCAGTTCTACCAAGTCGGCAGCATGGTATTTGGTGGCGGTCATGTGGTGCTGCCTCTGCTGCAATCGAGTGTTGGGGATGCGATAAGCAACGATCAGTTCTTAACAGGCTATGCCCTAGCTCAAGCGGTACCTGGGCCTATGTTTGCCTTGGCGGCGTTTTTAGGTGCAGAGATCTGGGTGCAGCAACCGCTTATTGGCGCCTTAGTGGCAACGCTTGCTATCTTTTTACCGGGCTTTCTACTCATGCTGGTGGCGTTAAAGAGCTGGCATGCCATTAGTGCAAGGCCACAAGTGACAGGCGCAATTGCGGGCGTCAATGCCTGCGTGGTGGGCTTCTTATTAGCGGCGCTGTATAACCCTATATTTATTAGTGCGGTGCTATCACCGCTGGATATGGCGTTAGTGGTGCTAGGTTTTGGTCTGTTCAAGATTTTTAAGCCGAATATCTTTATCTTAGTGGCAGGCTTTGGCGTAACCGGTGCGCTGGTTGGGGCTTTTATCGGTTAACTCATTTTCGCCAGTAACTTAACCTACTTATGTTGTGTAATAAAAAGGCCGTAAGCGTTATCGCTTACGGCCTTGTTGTTCTAGCCTGCCTGCTGCTGGGAGCTGCCGATGGTGTTTAGGCTAATACTGCTTCAGCTACTTTTTCAGCTTTGACCGCACACACCTTAAACTCTGGAATTTTCGCCACTGGATCAAGCGCGTTGTTGGTGAGTTTGTTGGCCGCCGATTCAGCAAAGTGGAACGGCAGGAACAGCACCCCGGCTTGAGCACGTTTGGTCACAAAGGCTTGGATCTCAATCTCGCCGCGGCGAGTACTGAGCTTTAACATGTCGCCGTTATTGACCCCAAGCTTCTCAGCATCAAATACCGAGATCATCACCTTGGCACTACCAAGTTGGTTAAGACCTTCGGTTTTACGAGTCATGGTGCCTGTATGGAACTGCTCCAACAAACGGCCAGTCGACAGGATCAGCGGGTATTCGTCACATGGCATCTCTGCTGGTAAACGATAGTGCACCGCACGCATCTTACCCTTGCCGTGAGTAAACTGATTGCTATGCAGAATCGGCGTGCCAGGGTGACCTTCTGCTGGGCATGGCCACTGCAGGCCTAGTCGACCATTTTCTGTTAGGCTATCGATTACCTTCCAAGTTATACCGCGATACTGAGGTGTGACTTGGGTGATCTCATGCCAGATCTGTTTCTCGCTCTGATAACCCCACTCCTCACCCATTTGGCTTGCGATAAGTTGAATAATCTGCCAATCATTCTTAGCCAGTCCTGGCGGAGTCACTGCAGGCAATAGCTGCTGTACGCGGCGCTCTGTAT
This sequence comes from Shewanella schlegeliana, assembly GCF_016765635.1. Classification (GTDB taxonomy): domain Bacteria; phylum Pseudomonadota; class Gammaproteobacteria; order Enterobacterales; family Shewanellaceae; genus Shewanella; species Shewanella schlegeliana. The sequence goes on along the minus strand of NZ_JAESVD010000002.1, from coordinate 401,165 downwards.
TGGTAAAATGCCCTAGCTTTTCAGCAAAGGCGGCAGCCGGCAGTACAACGTCAGCCAGCTCGGCGGTTTCGGTTAAGAAGATATCCTGCACCACCACAAACTCTGCAGCGGCTAAGCCTTGCAGTACATGCTTTTGGTCTGGATCGCTCAGCACTGGGTTTTCACCCATGACATACAAACCTTTGAGTTCGCCATGACTGAGGGCGTGCATCATCTCGGTGGCCGAGAAACCGATATCGGCGCAAAGATCATCCTTGCCCCAAGCCTCACGGAAACGCATCTGTACTAATGGATCACTCAACTTCTGGTAGCCGCTGAAGTAGTTTGGTAGTGCGCCCATATCACAAGCGCCCTGTACGTTACTCTGGCCACGCAGTGGGTTAATCCCTGCGCCTTTAACACCGATATTGCCGCACAGTAACTGCAGGTTTGATATCGCGGTGACGTTATCGTGCCCTGAAGTATGCTGAGTCACGCCCATCGCATAGTAGATGGCGGTTTTCTCTGCTGTGCCGATAAGGCGTGCCATCTCGATAATATCTTTGGCATTCACACCGGTAATTAGCGCGGCATTTTCAGGGCTGTAATCGGTGCTCATCACCTCATCATAGAGTTGACTGAAACCTTCGACTCTAGACTGAATGTAATCTAAGTCATGCCAGTCATTTTTGATGATCTGCTGCATAATCGCGTTAAGCAGCATCACATCTGAGCCGGGTCTTTGCGCAACATAAAGCTGGGCCTTATCGGCAATGGAGACACGCTTAGGATCGGCAACAATCAAGCGTGCGCCATGTTCTCTAATGGCCTGCTTGATACGAGAGGCGATAATTGGGTGGGCACTCTCGGTATCCGAGCCAAGGATAAAGATAAGATCGCTATCTTTGATACTCGGAATATCGTTAGTCATCGCACCGCTGCCTAGGCTTTCGCGAAGCGCAGTCACGGTCGATGCGTGACAAAGACGGGCGCAGTGGTCGATGTTGTTATTACCCAGCACGCTGCGGAAGAACTTTTGGAAAACGAAGTTATCTTCGTTAGTGGCTTTCGCCGAAGATAGCCCGGCAATCGCTTGATTGCCATGGGCCTGTTTGATCTCTGTAAAGCGCTTAGCTATCACTGAGATTGCTTCATCCCAACTGGCTGGAACCAATTCACCCTCTTTACGAATGAGTGGTGTGGTTAGGCGCTTATCGCTACCAACAAAGTCGAAACCGAAGCGGCCTTTGACGCATAGCATGCCTTCGTTAACTGGCGATGTGCTATCGCCACTGATATGCAGGATCTGATTCTTCTGCTTATCCACATGCATGTTGATGCGACAACCAATACCGCAATAGGTACAGATGGTCGACACGGTTTTAAGCGGTGCCTTCTGTGCGGCTGTTAAGCCTTGAGTCTTATCGCGAGCATCCACCAGTGCGCCAGTTGGACAGACTTGTACGCAGTTACCGCATTGCACACAATCGCTGTCATTCATGCTGGCGCTAAAGCCGACACGTGGTGCTTTGCGCTCATGACTGTCACATGAGCTGTCACAAGAGATTGGAATCGCTTGGTAGTGATCTTTAGCAAAGGAGATCGCGTTATGACCGCTAGCGCCGTTACAGATCTCAACACAGGCACCGCAGCTAATGCAGCGATTCGCATCGAAGGTGATAAATGGCGCACTATCATCGACGCTAAAGTGTTGCGCATGACTGATATCGAGCTCGCTGGCCTTAACCTTATATTCGGTAGCATAGTCACGTAGCTTACAATCTGTGTTGGCCTGACAGGCGCACTCGAGACAGCGCGCCGCTTCTTTCATCGCTTCATCGGCGGCAAAGCCGAGCTCGACTTCACTAAAATTTAATGCCCGTTGCAGTTCGTTCAGTTCTGGCATTTTGCTGCGAGCCTGCACTGCCGTTTCTGGGTATAGCGCATCGGCTTTAAACGATTTAAGCGCGCTGGTCTTAGCCGCCTTAGTCGAGTTAAATGGCTGTTTGACTAGCTCACAGGTGAGACCTTGAGACAATAGCTTTTCGATGGCATCGGCAGCCTTACGGCCATCGGCCACGGCTGCAACGGCAGTTGCAGGCCCGGTGCGTGAGTCGCCAATCACAAACAGTTTATCGAGCCCTGCAGATTGACCCGCAGACATGGTGTGCTCACAACCTTCAAAAGTATTCCAGCGGGTAAGGGCCACGGCACCTGTCGCTAGCTGGCTCCGAGGGTGATCTAGAAACTCCATATCAGGGGTTTGTGATACGGCTGGAATGACGGTGTCGAACGCTTCGACAAAGGTTTCCCCTGTCGGTGTTGGGCTGCGACGGCCCGAGCTATCGGGTTCACCAAGCGCCATGACCTCAAAAGTGACGCTGGTAACGCGGCCGTTTTCATCACTATGGTTTTCAATCGGATTGGTCAGGAAGTGGAACTTAATGCCTTCCTGCTCCGCTTCGTGAATTTCATAGTCTTCAGCGGGCATCTCGTCACGAGTACGACGGTAGATTAATGTTACATCGGCGCCGTCACGTTTTGCGGTGCGCGCGCAGTCAATTGCGGTGTTACCACCACCGATCACCGCCACTTTTTTGCCGGTCTGGTATTGCTTATCGGTACAGTAATCTTTTAGGTAGTCGACACCTAAGTAACAACCATCAAGCTCGATACCAGGGTAGTTCATTGGTACCGCTTTTTGCGCACCAATGGCTAAACAGACCGCATCAAAATCTTCGATTAAGCCGTTGAGATGAATATCACGACCAAGGCGAGTATCGGTTTCAATATTGAGACCATTCTTGCACAGAAGTTCGATCTCTTTGTCGAGAATCGCCTTCGGTAAGCGATACTCTGGAATACCGTATCTTAGCCAGCCGCCAGCCTTTGGCATTGACTCGAATATGGTGACATCGTGGCCATTGTTAGACAGGTAATAACCCGCTGAAATACCAGCTGGGCCACTGCCTATGATGGCGACTTTCTTATTGGTCGCAGGCGCCTTGGGCGGTACATAAGGGTTGGCATCATCGAGATCTAAGTCGGCGGCGTGGCGCTTTAATTGGCGAATGGCGACTGGCTCATCGATGAGCCCTCGGCGACACTCTGACTCACAAAAGGCGGGACAGACACGGCCAATAGATAGTGGTAAGGGTAAGGTCTGCTTAATGACTTTAACCGCTTCACTATGGTCACCTTGGGCGATATGGTACAGGTAAGATTGCACGTCAACGCCAGCAGGACAGGCGGTTTGACAAGGGGCTTCACAGTCGGCGAAATGATCGGACAAAATGACTTGCAGCGCAGCTTTACGCTGTTTGCTGAGGGCGGCCGACTGAGTGATGACTTGAATATTTTGTTCTGTGATGTCGGCAACTCGCGTCTCACAGGCGCGGACATTAGTGATGCTGTTATCGCTGCCGACTAGCTCTACATGGCAAAGGTTGCAGTTTTGTTTGCTGTCATGCACTAAAGAGCTGGCTTTGCTCTTACATAGGTTAGGAATTGCTATGTCGGCATTGAGCGCGACGTCTAGTAGGGTATCTTGCTGATTGGCTACTAAGGACTTGCCATCAATTATTATTTGTTTCATCGCATGGGCCTTTATTTATAGGGTCACTGCTGGCACTAAGCGTTGGGGTCGATGACCTTGACGTAAGAGCTGCACTCACGGAGACGGACTAGGCGAAATCTTATTTCTCTGAGTATACCTGCGGCCTTTTTTTACGCTGATAATGCAGCTTAAGTTTTAACTAAAATTGCTAATCCGCTCACAGGTGATGCCTGAAGTGTGCGCAATAATTATTGTGGCTGGTCTAATCTGTGATCTAGATCCTTGTGTGGGTAGAGGGAGGTGTTAGGGAGGAGTTTTAAATGGATTATCAGAGGCTTATCGAGTCATCTTCTTGACAAATACCACCACGAATAGCGCGATAGTAAAACTGCCAGTAAAAGCCTCGAAGGCGGCGATGGCTCGTGAGAAACCGATTGGGGTGAAGTCGCCATAGCCTAGGGTAGTAAAGGTGACGACCGAGTAGTAAATGCAGTTGAAAAACAACATGATATTGCTGGCGAGATCTTGGCTTAGATTAAATGCCTGCAACTGACCGCCATACTGCAATCCGGCAAAGAAGTAGAGCACGGCGCAGATAAGAATGAGGATCAATGAGAAGCCCACCACCCTTAACGGTGCCTCACCGTAGCCGCAAAATAGATCGATCGCTTTAGAAATGATGCGCTTAAGGCAGTACCTTGGCATCTGATAGCGGCGCATGGTGAGCTCTTTACGAATATATTGGCCAGACATGGCGAACAGCCCCTCTCTATCGGCGGCTTTGCGCAGATCGCGGTAGATCTCTTCGGCCTGCTCTAAATAATCCATAGCCCTGTCATTATCTCTGACTTTTTTCGCTTCGTGAGCTAAGTGCTCCTGACGCAGGGTGTTTCCAACATGCATATTTTCAATTTTAGCGCCTAACCATTTAACTCCAAGCAGATTGCAGCCACTTAGATTGGCGCAGTGCACTGTGGCATCGCGCAGATCGGCCTTCATCAGACTGGCATTTTTAAGCTTGATATTAAACAGGTGGGCGCCGCTTAAATCGGCGCGGTAGAGTTCGGCATTGCTCATATCGAAGCCAACCTTTTGCTGGTGACGCACGAGGTCTATGTTGGCAAGGTTTGCATGGTTTAGGCTGATACCTCTAAGTTGACCTCCCTTACGGGCAAACTCTTCAAGATTATGAATATCCTCGGGATTATTCTTTATGATTTGTGGATCATGCCAGTAGCAAAGGCCCGATTTCCCAGCGACTTCTCGGCAGGTATGTTGATTGTTTTCATGGTAACGACAGAGGTTGGCAGGCTGGTTTTCTGTTGGCATAAATCGCGTCGACCATCAAAGTAGCTGGCTAATATTGAGTCTGGATATTACTGAGTATAGCCAGCCTTAACCAAAGCTGCAGATTTCACCTAGAGCGGCGTCGTTATTTGCTAATGCATTTGGTCGCAGTTTCTCGGTTTGTTTGTGATGGAAATTTAAGTTTTTAGCCATTGAGCAATGTTTGATGAATAAAATTGCTATTTTGTACGCTTTTGGCGCTAGGTTTCAAACAAAGCATGGGTTAAAATAGCGGGTTTTCCATTCGTAGTAACTTAAGCATTAATGCTTTTGGCAGATAACGCTTAGTAATTAAAAGTTGATTAAATCATGTTTGAAGTAAATCCAGTTAAATTCAAAATCAAGGAGCTCGCCGACCGTACCGACCTTCTTCGGGGGTATCTTTGACTACGATGCCAAGAGTGAGCGTCTAGAAGAAGTCAGCCGAGAGCTTGAAAGCTCTGAAGTTTGGAACGATCCAGAAAACGCCCAAGCCCTAGGCAAGGAGCGTGCAGCACTTGAAGCGGTAGTGAAGACTATCGACGATATGGACAGTGGCCTAGAAGATATCGAGGGATTACTCGAACTTGCCGTTGAAGAAGACGATGAAGAAACCTTCAATGATGCCGCTGAGGAATTACAAGGGCTAGAGAAACGCCTTGAGGAACTTGAGTTCCGTCGCATGTTCTCTAAACCACATGATGCGTCAGATTGTTATTTAGATATTCAATCGGGTTCAGGCGGAACAGAAGCACAAGATTGGGCCAATATGGTTCTGCGTATGTTCTTGCGTTGGGGTGAAGCCCATGACTATAAGCCAGAGCTGATTGAAGTTACTGCGGGTGATGTTGCGGGTATTAAAGGCGCAACAGTGAAGTTTACTGGTGAATATGCATTTGGTTCACTACGTACTGAAACCGGTGTACACCGTTTAGTGCGTAAGTCTCCATTTGACTCATCGGGCAAACGTCACACCTCTTTCTGTTCGGTATTCGTTTACCCAGAAATTGATGATTCGATTGAGATTGATATTAATCCATCGGACTTAAGAATTGACACCTACCGTGCGTCAGGCGCGGGTGGTCAGCACGTTAACAAAACTGAGTCGGCAATTCGTATTACTCACTTACCGACCAACACTGTGGTGCAATGTCAGAATGACCGTTCACAGCATAAAAACCGTGATTCGGCCATGAAACAGTTAAAAGCAAAGCTGTATGAGCTCGAGATGCTTAAGCAGAATGCCGACAAGCAAGCCGCCGAAGATGCCAAGTCAGATATTGGCTGGGGCAGTCAGATCCGTTCATACGTGCTCGATGACGCGCGTATCAAAGATCTACGTACCGGCGTTGAAAACCGAAATACCCAGAGCGTTTTAGATGGCGATCTGGACAAGTTTATTGAAGCTAGCCTGAAATCTGGCCTTTAACGAGAGAAGAAGATGACTGAACAAACCCAAGACGAGAACAAGTTAATTGCAGAACGTCGTGCAAAATTAGAGCACATCCGTACGAACTGCCCTGCAAACGGTCACCCGAACAACTTCGATCGAAAACACAAAGCGGCAGACATTCAAGCTGAATTTGGTAATAACACCAAAGAAGAGCTTGAAGGCATGGGTATTCAGCGTTCAATCGCTGGTCGTGTAATGGCTAAGCGTGGTCCATTCTTAGTGATTCAAGATGTGAGTGGTCGTATCCAGGCTTACGCGGGTAAAGACGTTCAAAAAGATCTTAAAGAGAAATTCCAAGGTCTAGATATCGGTGACATCATCGGTGTGACGGGTCAACTACACCTTTCTGGTAAGGGCGACCTATATGTGAACATGGAAGAGTACCAGTTGCTCACTAAGGCACTGCGTCCGCTTCCAGAGAAGTTCCACGGTCTAACAGACCAAGAGACTCGCTACCGTCAGCGTTATATTGACTTGATCGTTAACGAAGAGTCTCGTGAAGCCTTTATCATGCGTTCTAAAGTCGTTTCGGCTATTCGTAACTTCATGGTGAAGAAAGAGTTTATGGAAGTTGAAACGCCAATGATGCACAGCATCCCTGGTGGCGCTTCAGCACGCCCATTCGAGACGCATCACAATGCGCTAGATATCGCTATGTATCTACGTATTGCTCCTGAGCTATACCTTAAGCGTCTAGTGGTTGGTGGTTTTGAGCGCGTATTCGAAATCAACCGTAACTTCCGTAACGAAGGTCTATCACCACGTCATAACCCAGAATTCACCATGATGGAATTCTATATGGCGTATGCTGACTATAAAGATCTGATGGATCTGACTGAAGAGATGCTAAGTTCTATCGCCACTGAACTTTGTGGTTCTCCACAGCTTCCATATGGCGAGCACGTCGTTGATTTTGGTGGCCCATATGCACGTTTGAGCATGTTGGATGCAATCAAGAAGTACAACCCAGACAACGCAACAATCCAGTCTATGACTTACGAAGAAGTTAAAGATGTTGAGTTTATGCGTGACTTGGCTAAGAGCCTAGGCATGACAGTTGAGAAGTTCTGGACTTGTGGTCAGTTACTTGAAGAGATCTTCGGTGAGACTGCTGAGCCTAAGCTAATGCAACCTACTTTCATTACTGGCTACCCAGCGGATATCTCTCCACTAGCGCGCCGTAATGACGAAAACCATTTCATCACTGACCGTTTCGAGTTCTTTATCGGTGGCCGTGAAGTGGCTAACGGTTTCTCTGAGCTTAACGATGCTGAAGATCAAGATAGCCGTTTCAAGGCGCAGGTTGATGCAAAAGACGCGGGTGATGACGAAGCGATGTTCTACGATGCTGACTACATCACAGCCCTAGAGCACGGCTTACCGCCAACAGCGGGTCAAGGTATTGGTATCGACCGTCTAGTGATGCTATTCACTAACACGCACACCATTCGTGACGTGATCTTATTCCCAGCGATGCGCCCACAGGCTAACTAATCTCTGGAATGTAGGTGCTTATCTACAAGACTTAAAAAACCAGCCACTAGGCTGGTTTTTTTATGTCACAATTTCAAATTATGCATTTCTGTGACAGAGATGCATTTATCTAAATAGTAGAAAGATTAATCTCACGAGATATGATTTTTATCAAGTAAATCAAAGTCGATTCCCTGTATTTTGTCGGGTTGCTAGAGTTTAGTTTAGTTTAGTTATATTCGTTGTTGTTAATTGAGTTAATCTTGATTTAGTTTCGCGCTAGGCTAAAACTTTCCCTATTTAATATATAGGTGAAAACTAATACATACCTCTAATGGTATAGTGTGGGGCGAGAACGAGTGATAAATGAGATGGGATATCGCTAATGTCTATGATTTTATTGGTATAAATGTTAGATTAACGCGCTAGGTACGGGGCTAGAAAAGTCATTATCTAGTAAAGTTATTGCCATTTTGTCTCGTGCCGATTTTCTGCAATTTTATCTAGGGTGAATCTTTATATTTTTAGTCTTAAATACTAAGGTTAAGCCTGTTTTTGATATTTTCATGTGAAAAGAGTGTGTTTTACACTTTATCACCATCGATACTGGCACAATTGACAGAATACTTTTTGAATTACAGTGGAAAGATTAATAGGACATAGAGTTGATTGATATCATAATAACGCAAGCACAACGGGGTGAATGGCAGCAATCTATCGATATGCTGGCACGAATAGCCCAGTGCGGGACCGCGTTATTACAGGTAGAGCAGACGGATAAGTTTGTTCCTATCAGTTATGCCAATATTACTCTTGAGCGACTCGAGAAGCTGCAATTGACTCGGGAGCAGGTTTATCGCTGCGATTCTACCCAATTGTCTGATGATAGCGAAACGCTAGTTGAACTCGACAGCGGTATTCAATGTTTGTTGCCAATCAACTGGCCAGCAGGTGCTCTGTTCGGCTATCTCTGTATCTGTCCCCCGACCGACATTCCGGCTCACTCTTTTCCAGCTCAACAAGCTGAACTTCGACGGTTATTGAAAGTTTTTGCCGATAGCATAGAGCTGGACTTAGCTCAGATTTATCGCCAATTTAAGCGCGACCAAAATTGTATGCGTGATGTGAGTCATCAGACTAGCCTGATAAGTTTGCAGGACTTCATCGATTGCATGAAAGAGCATGTCTGGGTGAAAGATGTATCTGGCCGCTACATGATGGTCAATCACAGTGTAGAGCTTGCGTGGAATCGCCCTCGAGAGCAGATCCTGAACTTCACCGATGATGAGCTATTTGAACCACGCTTGGCTAAGCATTTTATTGCCAGTGATATCGAATCTATTCGACAAGGAGTTCAAGTCAGTGCTGGTGAATGTGAGGGCTTAGATATCGGTGATGTCGACTCTTGGCTCGAAACGACTAAAGTGCCTGTCATCGATAACGACGGTGAGCTCACTGGGGTGATTGGGATCTCACGTAATATCTCTTCACATAAAGCGGCAAAAGATCAGCTTGAACTGGCTTCGAGAGTCTTCGAAAACTCGGTAGAGGGCGTGATTATTACCGATGTCGATGGAACGATTGTCAATGCTCATGGTGCCTTTAGCAAGATTACAGGTTACACGAAAGAGGAGCTGTTAGGGCTAAACCCGCGAGTACTTAACTCTGGACGTCATGAGAAAGCCTTTTTTACCACAATGTGGCGCGACTTGCTTAGCAAAGGCAAGTGGCACGGTGAGATCTGGAATCGCCGTAAGAGCGGCGCTATCTTTCCACAGCTGCTTAATATCAGTGCGGTTTATGATGATGAGCATCTGATCCAATATTTTGTCGCAGTATTTAACGATATCTCTGCACAAAAACAGAGTGAAGCCGAGCTTGCTAAGGTCGCATTTCACGACCCGTTGACTAAGCTGCCTAATCGTATGGCGCTTAATACCAGCTTAGAACAGGAGTTGAAGCAGGCGGGACACTGCAATACCCGTCTTGGGTTGGTCTATATCGATGTCGATCTCTTTAAGCAGATCAATGAAAGCTATGGCCACCCAGTTGGTGATGAGGTTCTACTTGAGCTGAGTCGCCGTTTTAGTCTGACCTTAGGTGACTTAGTTACCGCTGCGCGATTAGGTAGTGATGAGTTTGCGGTGATCCTACCCAATATTGACAGTAACGATACCCTACTGCTGCAGATTAACAATTTGCGTAAGGTGTTCGACCAGCCTTTTATCTTAGGCGAGTATGGTCAGGCGCGCCTCACGTCGAGCATGGGGGTGGCTATTTATCCCGATGATGCTGAGGATTGCAGCGGATTACTGGTTAATGCAGAAGTCGCGATGCATAGAGCTAAGCAAGATGGCCGTAATAATTGTGCCTTCTATACCGAGTCTCTGAATCAAGAGTCTGTCGCTAAACTTAAATTACAGAGTGCACTCCATGACGCCATAGAGCTCAATGCTTTGCATCTGGTGTATCAGCCAAAGATCTGTTTTAACACTGGCCAAGTGGTGGGGTTTGAGGCCTTACTGCGTTGGGACGATCCTGTTTTTGGCTCTATTTCTCCTGCTATCTTTATTCCATTGGCAGAAAAAATTGGCCTCATTCAAGATATTGGCCGCTGGGTGTTAAAGCGTGCTTGTGAACAGGGGCAGCGTTGGCGTGAACAAGGTGTTAGTTTTGGTCGAATCGCAGTGAATGTTGCTGGTCAGCAAATTCAGCGCAGCAGTTTTGTCGATGAAGTTGCAGAGATCCTTAAACAAACCGGCTTGCCTGCCAGTAGTTTAGAGCTCGAGGTGACGGAAAGTTGCATGATGTCAGAGCCTGAGCTTGTAAGCCAAGATTTAGCTAAACTAGGGCTGATGGGGGTCGAGTTATCGATCGATGACTTTGGTACTGGATACTCGTCTTTAAGCTACCTTAAAAAACTGCCGATCCATAAGCTTAAAATCGACCAGTCCTTCATTGCGGGCTTGCCTTTCGATACCCACAATACCGCGATAGCTAAGGCGATTATTGCTATGGGGCATGCCTTGAATCTAAAAGTGGTTGCTGAAGGAGTGGAGACGCAGCAGCAAGCCGATTTCTTAAAAGATAATCTGTGTGATCATGCACAGGGCTATTTTTACAGCAAGCCTAAACTGGTTGAAGAGCTGACAGCATTTTTGCATTGTTCGCCGCACGGTTAATCACTTAGTCAGACTCGCAGCGGCTCTGTGTTTAGATAGCAAAGTTGCTGATAGGTATTACCTCGCCAGGTTTCATCTGCTTAAGACGAATATTCCCAATTCTGACTCTAACCAGCCTTAAGGTTGGTAAGCCTACCGCTGCGGTCATCTTTCTCACTTGACGATTTTTACCTTCACCTATGGTGACTGAAAGCCAGCTTGTGGGACCGTGACGAGCATCGCGCACCTTTCTTCCGCGCTCCGGCAGGTTAGGTTCTGGAGCTAATTGCTCAACCTTGCAAGGCAAGGTTAGGTATTTACCACCGCTAATTCCAATTTCCACCCCTTGTCGTAGCAATGAAAGCTGCGCTTCACTGACTTCGCCATCAACCTGTACATAGTATTCTTTTTCAATGGTTTTACTACGAATAAGGTGACTCTGCATACCATCGGTTGTGAGCAATAATAGACCTTCGGAGTCATGATCCAGTCGGCCAATCGCCATGGTTTTATCTGGGAAATCGAACAGCTCACCAAGTAGTGGTTTGCTCTTACGGGTTTCTGGTACAAACTGACTTAAATATCGGTAGGGCTTATAAATCACATAGTGAAAATGCGTTTGCTCTGCCGGTAAACCCGTTTCTGACATGCTTGTGTTCCTTTAATAATGGCGCGCAATTATAGCCTGAATCGATGGCACTTGAGCGAGTGTTTGCTTCTGCTTCGATACCCTTGTCTAAATAATAGCTAATGACAGCGTTGTCATTTGAGGTTATAGTTATGTTACATGGTTAACTGCCACTAACACATATTGGATCAAGTTTATGCAAATCGTAATATTAAAAGACAGTGCCTCTGTTGCTGAATACGGCGCCAACATTTTTATTAAACAGCTGCAGAAAAAGGCTGATTCGGTATTGGGGTTAGCCACAGGATCGACTCCGGTGTCGCTCTATCAGGGGCTGATTGAGGCAAACAAGGCCAAGCTGATCGCTTTTAAGAATGTCACCACATTTAATCTAGATGAATACCTAGGTCTTGAGGGGACGCATCCGCAAAGTTACCGCTACTTTATGAACGAGCAGCTGTTCGATCATATTGATATCGATAAGAGCAAGACCTTCGTGCCACCAGGTGATGCCGCTAATCCGATTGCCGCTTGTCAGGGGTATGAAGATAAGATTAAGTCCGCAGGCGGCATCGATATTCAGCTGCTTGGCATCGGTCGTAATGGTCATATCGGCTTTAACGAGCCATCATCTGGGCTGATGTCTCGTACTCGAGTGAAGACCTTAACCAAGGCGACCATCGATGATAATGCGCGTTTCTTTGAGGCGGGTGAGTACCAGCCACACCTATCGATTACCATGGGCATTGGCACCATCTTGGATGCTAAGAAAGTAGTATTACTCGCGACGGGTGAGAATAAGGCTGATGCCATTAAAGCAACCGTTGAAGGGCCGCTTACCGCAGCTTGCCCTGCATCTGCACTGCAATTACATCAAGATGCGGTGCTGGTGATTGACGAAGCTGCAGCGTCTAAGTTATCGGACCGAGACTTTTATAAGCATATCGAAGCCGAGAACCAAAAGCTGATGGCAAGGTTAGGCTTGTAGGTTTACGCAGGCTAGTATTCATTTTAAAAAGACAAGCTTAGCTTGTCTTTTTACTTTTAAACTTACGTTTAGTTATTTTTCGGCTTAGGTTTAGATTAAGCCCTAAATTCAAATATAGTCGCATCGGTATTTGTTATTAGGCTGATAATATGTTTATTTTAAGTTGCCATGTGAGAGGCAACTGATATCGCCCAACTAGGTTAATAAATGGATTATAAATAACGTAATAAAGGGATTCGCAATGACTCAAGTACATCAGCCACTTAATGATTTTATTGAATACCCGCAAACTGAGATGCTTGAGCGCGCCGATGCTAACTACAAGCAGGTGCTGCGTCGCCACTCAATTCGTAAGTTTTCAGATAGAGCCGTCCCTAAAGCGATCATTGAAAAGTGTATTCTTGCGGCTGGCACTGCCCCCAACGGTGCCAACCATCAGCCTTGGCACTTTGTCGCCATCAATAGTCCCGAGATAAAGGCGCAAATTCGTCATGAGGCCGAAGCATTAGAGCGAGCCTTTTACGCCGGTCGTGCCGGGGAGGAGTGGCTCGATGCGCTAAAACCGCTAGGCACCAACGCTGATAAACCTTACCTTGAGCATGCGCCGTGGCTGATCGCGATTTTTAGCCAAAAGCGTAGCGAAGAGGAGGGCGAACAAAAGGCTAACTATTATGTGCATGAGTCGGTAGGTATCGCTACAGGCTTCCTTATTCAGGCGCTGCATCATGCCGGGCTTGGCACCTTGACCCACACTCCTAAACCTATGTCATTTCTAAGTAAGGTCTGCGGTCGCGACAACAGTAATGAGCGCCCCTATATGCTAATTATTGCCGGTTACCCAAGTGATGATGCGACCGTGCCTGAGCATGCACTGCAGAAAAAGTCCCTAGAAGAGATCTGCACTTTTTTATAAGCATCTAAACGTATAAATCGCCAAATCCATACTAACCACAGATAACTAAGCATAGCGAACCGAGTACAGCGATGGAAAAGCACAATATCTTGAAAGCATTACCACAAGACTTAATTGAAGAGGCGTTTGAGCCACTGGTTGAGCAAGGTGAACTACTGATTGAGCGCATCATTTCTAAAGCGCATATCACGCCTTTAGGGGAATGGTACGACCAACATCGCAGTGAGTGGGTGATGGTAATGCAGGGCGCAGCTAGGCTGGAATTTATTGATGGTGCGGTGATTGAGCTAAGCGCGGGGGAGTATCTTAATATACCGGCCCATGTAAAACATCGCGTGGCTTGGACTTGTGAAGAGGTCGAGACTATTTGGCTAGCGGTTCACTACTAAATACAAATTTGCTCAAAAATTGATTTTATATTAGCTAACGCCAAAGCTGGTCAATTTTGCTATAATCTTCGCCCAAAATATTTGTGTTAACCCTTTTTGAGTGATTTTTTATGAGCAATGTTGGCATCTATACTCCTAGCGATAAGCTCGACGAGACGCCTAAAGACGAGTCGCATTCTCCTGTGGAGAGACAAAATAACCGTTTAGAGCTGCTGGCTCCGGCAAAGAATGCTGACTTCGGTATTGAAGCGATCCGTCATGGTGCCGATGCCGTCTATATCGGTGGTCCAGCTTTCGGTGCGCGCGCCACAGCCGGTAACAGCGTCGAAGATATCGCGCGCTTATGTACCTTTGCTCACCAATATCACGCCCAAGTGTTTGTCGCCATCAATACTATCTTGATGGACGATGAGCTCGAAGCGGCACAAAAACTCATCTGGGAAGTGTATGAGGCGGGCGCCGATGCACTAATCGTACAAGATATGGGCATACTGCAGCTGGACTTGCCTCCGATAGCCTTGCATGCCAGCACGCAGATGGATAATCGTAGCCCAGAGAAAGTCGCCTTCTTAGAACAGGTCGGCTTCTCGCAGGTGGTATTGGCTCGTGAACTGGGTTTAAGCCAAATTCGTGAGGTTGCGGCTAACACTAATATGCAGATTGAGTTCTTTATTCATGGCGCATTGTGTGTGGCATTCAGTGGTTTGTGTAACTTAAGCCACTCATTTAGTAACCGCAGTGCTAACCGTGGTGAATGCTCACAGATGTGCCGTTTACCGGCAGACTTAAAGACTCGTCAAGGCGAGGTATTGGCGCAAAACGAGCACCTGTTATCCCTTAAAGATAATAATCAAACTGACAACTTAGAAGCCTTGATTGATGCGGGTGTGCGTTCATTTAAGATTGAAGGCCGTCTAAAAGATTTAAGCTATGTAAAGAACGTCACCGCCCATTATCGTCAAGAGCTAGACAAGATCATTGCTCGTCGTAGTGAGTTTGTTGCCTCATCCCATGGCCGCAGTGAGCATACTTTTACCCCAGATCCAGAAAAGACCTTTAACCGTGGTAAGACGGACTATTTTGTCCATGAGCGTAGCCAAGGTATGAATGATTTTCGCTCGCCGAAATATATCGGTGAAGAGGTCGCTAAGGTGAAGCGCATCGGCAATGACTTTATTGAAGTCGAATCTGAGCATAGTTTTAACAACGGCGATGGTTTGTGTTTCTTCCCAAGCGATTATGCCGAGGCCAAGCAGTCAGATGACAAGCTAAAGGGGCTGCGAGTTAACCGCGCTGACGGGCTAAAGCTGTTTGTGATGCGTATGCCTAAAGAGCTTAAAGTGGGTATGACCATTTACCGTAACCACAACCAAGCATTTGAAGCGGTATTAGCCAAAGAGTCGGCTAAGCGTATTATCGGCGTCGACTTAGTCTTGGCCGACACTGCTGACGGTGTATCACTGACCATGACCGATGTTTATGGACATAGCGCGATTCAGTCTTTGGTGATCGAAAAAACCGCTGCAACCGATATCGAGAAAACGCAGCAAGGTTTGCGTAAGCAGCTTGCTAAACTGGGTAGCACCGATTTTAAGGCCCACAATATTAGTATCGAAACCAGCGATACCTGGTTTATTCCAACCTCTTTGCTCAATGGTCTTCGCCGTGACACTGTAGCGGCACTAGAGCAGGCTAGAGTGGATGGTTATCAGCGTCCTAAAGCGTGGAAATATAACCAAGATGCCGTTTATCCGGTTAAGCATTTGAGCTATTTAGGTAATGTGGCTAACGAGCAAGCTAAAGCCTTTTATCAACGTCATGGTGTGATTGAAATCCAAGATACCTACGAGAAAAACGGTATCACTGAAGATGTACCATTAATGGTAACTAAGCACTGTTTACGTTTTAACTTTAATCTTTGTCCAAAAGAAGTCCCTGGGATCAAGGCTGATCCAATGGTATTAGAAATTGGTAAAGATGTGCTTAAGCTAGTGTTTGACTGCCCGAAATGTGAAATGATGGTTGTCGGTGAAAACAGACAGGTTCGCTCAACGGACTAAACCGTCGAGCCTGATTCACCAACTTAAGTTTCACTTGCTTAACAACTATTAAGGAAAATAGACGATGGGATTATTAGATTCATTGATGGGCAACGCTTCGGAAGTCAATCTTGAGGAGCTAACTCAAGAGTTGAGTCCGATTATGGCTGATGATGAAAGGTTAACCTTAGCCTATAAGGTGATCCGCGATATGTTCGTCTTTACTAATAAGCGTCTGATCTTAATTGATAAGCAGGGCGTGACAGGTAAAAAGGTGAGTTATCACTCGGTGCCTTATAAGTCTATCACTCACTTTGAGGTGGAAACCGCTGGCACCTTCGATATGGATTCTGAGCTGAAGATCTGGATCTCGGGCCAAAAAGATCCATTGGTGAAAGAGCTTAAACGCGGTACCGATGTGGTGGGGATCCAAAAGACCATCGCCAATCTTTCTTTATAGTTCAGCTTTATAGGTCTTCTTTATAGGCAATAACGCTGTCATTGAGGCGCAATCAGTAATGGTTGCGCCTTATTGTTTTAAGGGATGAGCACAACCTCGTCGAGAGCTTTTTATATAAACCCGCTGAAGGCTCTTTATATCAAGACTTCGTTGAGGACTCTTTATATAAACCCCGCTGAAGGCCCTTTATATCAAAAGCTCGTTGATGACTCTTTATATAAACCTTGCTGAATGCTCTTTATATCAAAAGCTCGTTGATGACTCTTTATATAAACCTCGCTGAAGGCTCTTTATATCAAAAGCTCGTTGAGGACTCTTTATATAAACCCCGCTGAAGGCTCTTTATATCAAAAGCTCGTTGATGACTCTTTATATAAACCCCGCTGAAGGCTCTTTATATAAACCCCGCTGAAGGCTCTTTATATCAAAAGCTCGTTGATGGCTCTTTATATAAACCCCGCTGAAGACTCTTTATATAAACATCGCTGAAGACTCTTTATATCAAGACTTCGTTGAGGACTCTATCCCAGTTTTTGCCCATGATCTTGTCGCGCTCTAAGCTGGTAAACCCAGCTTTGCCCAGTGCCATGTCGATACGGTTCATGCGCTCGATATGGTTAAGCTCGGGGATCACCACATGCTCAGGCTCGACATCGTAGCCGAGTACCTGTTTTGCTCGTAGGCTGTACCACCAGTCCAAATACTGTTTTACGCCCTCGGCATTATTATTGTTGAGTTCGAGTAGTGTTTTTTGCCCTCGCAGCGGATAGTCATTGGCGATGGCGACCGCATCGATACCGCCGACATTAGCAACATGCTTTAGCTGAGCGATGTAGTGCTCCGTGGTAGGGACCTTGTCGTTAGTTAGCCAAAAGCTCATCATAAACACCCCAAATAAGCCGCCTGTATCGGCAATCGCTTTGATAACGTTATCGGGAGAGCAGCGAGCATGGTTTACGATTGCTCGAGCAGCGCCATGGCTCTGTACTATGGGCGACTGGCTAACATGTGCAGTATCTAGTGCCGTTTGTACGCTGGAGTGGCTAATATCGACCAGGATATTTTCACTATTGAGCTTGTCGATAAGTGCAATGCCTGCAGACGTTAAGGGCTGATTGAGGCCGCCACTGGCATCATTATCCAGTGCACCGCCGCTAAAGGCGTTGCCATAGTGGTGGGTCAACTGCAGCACGCGTAAGCCCTTATCGTAAAACTCATCGACTTGGCTAAGGTCTGTGTCGATGCTCTGTTCAACACAGTCAGCGCCTTGTATTTGAAAGAATACTGCTGTTCGCTCTGTGTGTTTGGCAAGATTAACATCTTTGCCGGTTAAGCCGAGAAGTAACTTGTCAGGATTCGCTTCAACTCGCTGTTTAGCCTCGCTAATGCTCTTGATACAGGCCTTATAGCTACGCTTATAGTTGGTGGTACCATCGGCTTGTTTGATCGCTTCGATATCGGAGATATCGCAAATATAAGCATCGATATTAGATGCTGTGGCATCGTTGAGATCATCGGGAAGGAAGCACAAGCCATCGACATAGAGGCGCTGCTTAGAGTCCCAGGCTGCTGAGGGATTAGCTGCAAACCTAGAATGAGTCGCGGCAAACGCTGGTAAAGCACCAAATTGGCTCAGAAGCCCCGCGGCACCTAAGGCTTTGAGCAGTTGGCGACGATTGGCGAAGTGATGCATGCTGCTTCCCTGTATTGATTATTATTTTTCCACAATGTTACCTTAGCCGTTATGTGTTTTCGAGTGCTGCACCTAGGTGCTCGAATAAACTCAATATATTAGACAAAAGGAGTTGGTTTATGTGGTCGGTGACTTTTCAAAATGACAGAAGGCGTACTGCATCTTATAAAACGGAGAAGGGAGCGCTGAAGGCAATATGGAAATGGCTTAAAGTGAATGAGGGGCATGCTGTATTTCTTGCTCCCGAAGCCGAGCCCAAGGTTTTTACTGATAGTGAGGAGCTACCTTTTAGTGAGCCAACAGAGCTGGATTTCTATAGCTCAGGAAAGTGGTTAAGGGTAAGGGCTAAAGCATTCGAGTTATACAATAACAGCTGTGCATGTTGTGGAGATACGCCATCAAGGGGCGCTATATTGCATGTAGACCACATTAAGCCTCGCTCTCAATATCCTGAACTAGCTCTGGATATTGAGAATCTGCAGATCCTTTGCGAAGCATGTAATAAAGGCAAGTCGAACCTTTCAGAAAAAAAGTGGCGTTAATTGTTTATCTAGCTTACTCAGCGGCGACTTTTATTGCCTTGGCGAGTGCCAGTAAGCCATTGGTGCGTGAGGGGCTGAGCTGACCCTGAAGCCCGAGCTGAGTAAAATAGCAGTCTGGGCTGAATGCACCGATCTCGTTGCTGGTTTTGCCATTGCAAGCAATTAATAGCAGGGCAATTAAGCCTTTGACGATGCGGGCGTCACTGTCGGCGATAAAGTAGTGTTTACCGTCAATTTCACTGTGATACAGCCAGGCATTACTCTCACAGCCACGAACCTGTGCGCTTTCAACGCGCAGGTTATCATCAAGCTTTGGCAGGCTCTTACCTAATAGCATGATCTGACGATAGCGCTCCTGCCAGTTACCCGCTTGTTCAAATAACTCCACGGTTGCTGCGGTATCATTTTCAAGGGTTAATGCTAAAAACTGCTCTGCAGAGGGTTGAACTGACTGACTCATACTCGACCTAAATTAATGATTAATAATAAATAACAAATCGTGCTTAGCTTTTATAGGACCTAGAACGCTTCGCTGCGAGGACGGGCTACGCCCTACTAGGAACAACAAAAGCCGCAAGCACCATCTTTACTGTTTGTTAGCTTTTGCTTTTCCGGCTTTACTCGGCTGTTACCGTCTCAGCCTGTACCGTCTTAGCTTTTCCTAGCACCTGCTTTTCCTAGCACCTAGAACCTTCTTTAAACCTAGAACCTATCTTTTATAACAACAGCTCTTTTACTGACTCCATCGCCGCAATAAAGCGGTCGATATCGGCCTTATTAGTATAAACCCCAATCGAGGCGCGGCAGCAGCCTTTTAAACTAAGGCTTTGCATCAAGGGCATAGCGCAGTGGTGGCCGCAGCGCACCGCGATCCCCTGCTGATCTAATAAGATGCCCACATCTTGATGGTGCTCATCGGCAAGGTTAAAGGCAACCGCGCCGATATTGTCCTTATGAGCGCCATAAAGCACCACATCGCCCAACTTCTCTAGGGCATCTTGCAAGTAATTGAGTAGCTCTCGCTCTTTTGCATGGATCTGAGCAGTGGGTAAAGCTTGAATAAAGTCGATAGCGGCGCCTAGACCGATAACCTCGGCAATTGGTGGCGTACCCGCTTCGAGTCTGTTGGGGAGTTGATTGAACTCGGTAGCCTCAAAGCTGACCGTTTTTATCATCTCACCGCCAGTCATTAGCGGACTTAAGCTGTCTAACATATCGAAGCGGCCATATAACACGCCAATTCCCGTTGGCCCATACATCTTGTGGCCCGAAAAGACATAGAAGTCACAATCGATACTCTGAACATCGACGTTCAAATGAGCAATAGCCTGAGCACCGTCTACTAAGGTGATGGCACCAGCCTGTTTGGCTTTGCTGACGAGCTCTTTAACCGGATTAACCGTACCTAGGGCATTCGATACATGACTCAGGGCAACGATGGCGGGGTTTTGCTGTAACAGCGCCTCAAATGCGTCAATATCTAAGCGACAATCTTGGGTGAGGGGGATCGGCTTTATCACTGCGCCAGTGCGCTTGGCGAGTTCCTGCCAAGGCACGATATTAGCGTGGTGAGCAGCGCTATCGATTAAGATCAGGCTACCTTGCTTTATGTGCGCAGTTAAACCATTGGCAACGGTATTTATCGACTCTGTGGTGCCGTGGGTAAAGATGATCTCTTCACGGCTATTGGCATTTATGAACTGGCGCAGTTTATCTCGCACCGCTTCGTACTGGCTGGTGGCACGTGCCGATAGCTGATGAGCTGCACGATGCACATTGGCATTATCATATTGATAATAGTGATTCATGGCATCGATCACCTGCTGGGGCTTTTGACTCGTGGCCGCGGTGTCTAAATAACACAGAGGGTAGCCGTCATTAGATTGAGCAAGAGTTGGGAACTGTGATCGCAGCGTTTGGAGATCCATTAATTGATCCAAGGTTATCGATAAAAATAAAAGGCGCTCGGATCTTGTAAGATCTGAGCGCCTAAAGCAAGTTTAGACTATTAAAAGCCTTACTTTAAGGGCAAGGGAAGCGATAAAGCAGTGCTAGCTCATCTAAGCGTAGTTGTAACTCAGGAGAAATGGCGCAGTGAATGCTGTCGATATTCTCTTTTAGCTGCTCAAGATTGGTGGCGCCAATGATGTTTGATGCGACAAACTTTCGCGAGTTAACAAAGGCAAGTGCCATCTGCGCTGGGCTCATATTGAATTCACGTGCAAGCTCGACATAGGCATTGGTCGCTTCGAGTGCCATCTGGGTGCCTGTATAGCGTGCGAAGCGCTTAAACAGGGTCATTCTCGCGCCCTCAGGCCATTGGTCATTGAGGTATTTACCCGAGAGTGCACCGAAGGCCAGTGGAGAGTAAGCCAATAGCGGTACCTCTTCGCGGTGACTGATCTCCGCCATTCCCACTTCATAGCTGCGGTTAAGTAGGTTATAGGGGTTCTGTACCGAGATGATTTTAGGTAGGCCGTGCTTCTCGGCAAGGCGTAGGTACTCCATAAAGCCCCAAGGTGTCTCGTTGGAGATGCCGATATAGCGGATCTTGCCAGCATTCACTAAGTCGCCTAAGGCTTCAAGAGTGTCGATAATCGGGGTGAGCTTCTCATGGTCATCTTGCTGGTTGTAGCTTAGTTCACCAAAAAAATTGGTGTGTCTATCGGGCCAGTGAACCTGATACAGATCGATAGTCTCGATTTGCAGACGTTCGAGGGAGGCATCGACCGCAGCATGAATATTACGCCAATCTAAAGCCATGTTAGGGCGGATATAATCGCTTTTGCCACCGGGGGCGGCGACCTTGGTGGCGATCACTAAGTTATCACGATTGCCCCTTTGTTTTAGATAGTTGCCTAGAATGCGCTCGGTCTCACCTTGGGTCTCTGCCTCGGGAGGGACTGGGTACATCTCGGCGGTATCGATAAAGTTAACTCCTTCACCAATAGCATAATCTAGCTGCTCGAAGGCTTGAGCTTGCGTGTTTTGCGCGCCCCAGGTCATGGTGCCTAAACAGATTTGGCTTACATTTAAACTCGAATGTGAAAGACGTCTATATTCCATAAATAACTCACTTCTACGCAAATGCGGTTTTATTTGAGGCTAGCAAGCTTTCGCTATAAAAACCATTAACTTATCACTGGTTTGATGCTTACCTCATGCAAATAGATTAGTCGTTAGATAGCGACCGTAACATGGCTATCTCACAGGCATCGTGACCAGTATTGCCTAGCGGACTATCGAGATGTTTAAACTCTAAAGATTCATAGAGCCTTATTGCTTCGATTAGATTGGCGGTGGTTTCTAAATAGCAGGAGTCAAAGCCTTGTTCGCTCGCAAATCGCAGGCCTTGCAGAGCTAAACGCTTGGCAAAGCCCTTCCCGCGTACTTCGGGTAGGAAGTACATCTTCTGTAATTCACAGACTCCATTTTCACCTGCAAGGGGAGCGATACCTGCACCGCCCAAGATCTTGTTATCAAGTTCGATCACCCAGTAACGAGCATTATCAGCCTGATACTCTTCACTGAGGCTATCGAGACTCTTATCTGCCACGCCGTAGCCTTTATCGGCGGTGAGACCATATTCATCTGATACCTGACGGATCACTTGGGCGATATGGGGGTTATCTCTCACCTCAATCTCTCTAACAATGAAGCCATTTTGAGATTTCGACTGCTTGATCGCCTTATTATAGTGACCCAAAGCGATTTCGAGTGACAAGATCTGCTCTTGAGTGAGTTGCGCCATAATTTCGCTAAAGAGTTGGTTCTGCTGCTGATCGAGCTTATTGAGTAGTTTTTTACCCTTAGGTGAAAGCTGCACCACTAAGCTGCGGTTGTCTCTCGGGTTAGGCTGGGATTTAGCAAAGCCCTTATCGACTAGCTGACTCACGGCTCGGCTGGCATTGGATTTATCGATATTAAGATTATCGGCCAGCTGTTTGATGGAGTGCTGGCTTTCGCCAAGTTCAATTAGGCTGTGGGCTTGAATTGGGGATAACGGCAGGTTGCCGCAGGCTGCATCTAATAAGCCTAATTGACGGATTAACTGTCTAGAGAGGCGACGTAACTGCGAAGAGGCAATAGAACAGTTTGGCAGAGCTTGATTCATCGAATAGTGTTTGTCAGTTGCGATTAACAACTAACTTACAGGGCTAATTATCAAAATCAAGCGTCTTAAGTAAAAAATAATAAAGTGTATGCTAATTAATGTACAGTTCTGGGTGTAGAATAGGCGCCATTGCGAGAATGATAGCTTGAGTGTATACACTCTGACGACTGGCATGGCCGTTTGTCAGTAGTGCGATAGCGCCGCCTTTCTGCTTAATATTGACCGTATTAAATAGCTTATCCATCACTGACCCCAGCTCTTCCCCTTGAGTAAGTGCTTGATAAACAGATATGGGAAGCGGCAGTAAGGCGCTACGTCCAATGCTGACTTGTTTCTTGTAGGCAATCGCAATATAGGCAAAGGTCGCTGGTCCATGCTCAAACTGATCTACTCCTCCTTCCATCGCTAAAAAAAAGTCGGCTTGATGGCGAGCTTGGCAGTGCTTGACACGATTGATTGCACCTAAGCGAGTTTCGGCTTCAGTCATAGGCTGATCGCGTACCAGTGAGGGAGCGCTAACGCCTTGGCATTCGATATCGCTATCGGGAAAAAGAGTCGTTAAGGCTGCTTGTGCAGCACCAACTTTAACTGGGTTTGTTGAGCCAACGATGACTGTAATGGTGTCTTTCATGGAGTGTGTCTTTAACTCATGTAGGGAGATTTTATAGCGCTAGTCTATTGGATTTTCGTTTTGGCTTCACCTTGAATGAGATGTTCGCAAACGTTACTTGTTTAGCACTTGAGTAACTCTGGTTTACTTATGCTCAATAAATTTTTACAAGATTTATCATTAGATTAGCTAATGACAGAGTAAATTCTGACATTAAAAGCTGTGATCGGCTTCAAAAAGTAACGTTGGGTTGGCGGGTTAGGTCTTTAAATCGTGCTTTATGTGATCTATGTCCGATAGCAAGTTTTCCTAATTCGACTGAGTACATGAGCAATTCATGATTTAAGTAATGTTAATGTTAATTTAAGGTTCGGTTGGGTTGCGATAGTGATGATTAAATGAAAACTTATTACATAATTTAAGAGATCTAGCTCTCAATTTGATTAGGATTTGAAAATCAATTACAGAATGTGAACTCAGATCAATATTTGGGCCATGCATTAGGATATTCTTAACCGCGAAATTACTCCTGAGATCAAAATTTACTGGTGTTTCTCAGCACCTTCAAGGTAACAAGAATGCAAAAAGACGCGATCTGTACACAAGAAGTGGTACAAAATGATACGGCAACGACTAAGTCAATGCCTTGGACACGTCAAGATACGACTTGGATGTTGAGTTTGTTTGGTACAGCTGTTGGTGCCGGAATCTTATTCCTACCAATTAACGCTGGTATGGGTGGTTTTTGGCCGTTAATGATGATGGTTGCTATCATCGGTCCAATGACTTACCTAGCTCACCGTGGATTATCACGTTTTGTTTGCTCATCAAGCAAGCCAGGCAGTGACATCACCCACGTAGTAGAAGAGCATTTTGGTGTGGGTGCGGGTAAGGCAATTACTTTGCTTTATTTCTTTGCTATCTACCCAATTGTTTTGATTTACGGTGTGGGTATTACCAACACTGTTGATAGCTTTATTGTTAACCAGCTAGGCATGGCATCGCCACCACGCTTCATTTTATCAGGAGTATTAATTCTTGGCATGATGTCAGTGATGGTTGCTGGTGAAAAAATGATGCTTAAAGTGACTCAGCTATTGGTATACCCACTAGTTGCGATTTTGGCATTCATGTCTATTTATCTGATCCCTGATTGGAAAGCTGACGCACTACAAGTTGTGCCAAGCACAGTAGACTTCTTAGGTACGGTTTGGTTGACTATCCCTGTACTAATTTTTGCCTTTAACCACTCGCCAGCGATCTCTCAGTTCTCTGTGTCGCTTAAGCGTGAACATGGTGTAAATGCAGCGCGTAAAGCAGACGTGATTCTACGTAACACCACATTTATGTTGGTTGGTTTCGTGATGATGTTTGTTATCTCATGTGTATTAGCACTATCGCCAGCGCAACTTGCTGAAGCGAAATCGATGAACTTGCCAATTCTTTCTTACTTGGCAAACGTGCATGAAAGTGGATTTGTAAGCTACTTCGGTCCATTCATTGCTTTCGTTGCGATTATCTCTTCTTTCTTCGGTCACTACATGGGTGCTACTGAAGGTATGAAAGGGCTTATTACTAAGCAACTACGCTCAAGTGGAAAAGAAGTTTCTGATTCTAAACTGAACAAGTTTATTTTAGGTTTCATGTTCT
This sequence comes from Shewanella schlegeliana, assembly GCF_016765635.1. Lineage (GTDB taxonomy): Bacteria > Pseudomonadota > Gammaproteobacteria > Enterobacterales > Shewanellaceae > Shewanella > Shewanella schlegeliana. Next base: position 376,191 of record NZ_JAESVD010000002.1, on the reverse strand, counting down.
TCACTATCTGGGGCGTGGCAATTATCAACCCAAGCATCTTGGGTATGATTGAAGCGCTAGGTGGTCCAATCATTGCGGCTATCCTTTACCTAATGCCAATGTATGCGATTCACAAAGTGCCAGCTTTGGCAGCGTACCGTGGTCGCTTCAGCAACATCTTTGTTGTGGTAGCAGGTCTACTTGCAATGACTGCGATTCTATTTGGTTTGATGTCTTAAGAAGATATTGCTGGGCGCTTAAAGATTGCATGCGAGCATCTTAAAGCGCCCAGTTTTTATTAGTTCCATTTGTTTGACTTAGCCAGGAATTCTCCCGGCTTTTCCTCTTTTTCCGAGGTGATTTTTATGTTTAGCGCATTTGATATTTTTAAGATAGGTGTGGGCCCGTCGAGCTCTCACACTGTCGGGCCGATGAAGGCCGCCAAAGAGTTTGTCGACGATGTACGTCAATCGGGTCAGTTAGAACAAGTGACTCGCTTAGGTGTAGAAATTTTTGGTTCTTTATCTTTAACCGGTAAAGGTCACCATACCGATATCGCTATCATCGTTGGTCTAGGTGGTAACTCGCCTGAGAGTGTTGATATTGACGCGATCCCAGGTTTTATCGCTCAAGTTGAACAGACGCAAAAGTTACCTATGGGCCAAGAAAAGCACCTTGTAGACTTCGGTCTAGATGCCGTTCTGTTCCATGACTATGCCTTACCATTACACGAAAACGGCATGAAACTGCACGCTTACAAGGGCGATGAGCTATTGATGAGCAAGACTTATTACTCAACAGGTGGTGGTTTCATCGTTGAAGAGTCTAAGTTCGGTAAAGAAGCTGAAAACCCTGTAGAAGTCCCTTATCCGTTCAACTTTGCAGACGAGCTGTTAGCAACGTGTCAAGAGACCGGCATGAGCATCAGTAGCATCATGTTCAAGAACGAACTGGCCTTCAACAGCGAGCAAGCGATTTATGATGGTTTTGGCGCTGTATGGGAAACCATGCGTCAAGCGATTGAAAAAGGCTGCCAGACTGAAGGTGTGCTTGCTGGTCCACTAAAAGTGGCTCGTCGTGCACCTGCGCTTTACCGTCAACTATTGACAGGTGAGCGTCTATCTAGCGACCCAATGGAGATCGTGGACTGGATCAACGTATTCGCCATGGCAGTGAGTGAAGAGAACGCAGCCGGTGGCCGTGTGGTAACTTCACCAACTAATGGCGCAGCGGGTATTATCCCTGCGGTATTGGCTTATTACGATAAGTTCATCAAGCCTGTTGGTAAGCAAGAGTACACACGATTCTTCCTAGCGGCAGCAGCAATTGGCTCTCTATATAAGCGTAACGCTTCTATCTCTGGTGCCGAAGTGGGTTGTCAGGGTGAAGTGGGTGTAGCTTGTTCTATGGCGGCAGCAGGTCTTGCTGAGATCATGGGTGGCAATGCGGCGCAAGTTTGTATGGCGGCAGAGATTGGCATGGAGCACAATCTAGGTTTGACTTGTGACCCTGTTGCTGGTCAAGTTCAGGTACCATGTATCGAGCGTAATGCGATTGCAGCGGTTAAGGCGATCAACTCATCACGTATGGCGATGCGCCGTAACTGTGCACCAAAAGTCAGCTTAGACAAAGTGATTGCGACTATGCTTGAGACGGGCAAAGATATGCACGTTAAGTACCGTGAAACTAGCCAAGGTGGTTTGGCTATCAAGGTAACTAGCATCTGCGGTTAACTCCTATTGTCAGGCTCTGTCTGAAATAGAATCGCAAAAAAAGGCCATCTACTGATGGCCTTTTTAATGTCTGTCATTTGCTCAAATCGAGGAGCGGCTGACAATCTTACTTCTGTTCGTACATCAGGTAGTAGCTTTGCTCCATGCCTTGGGCGCTATAGGTTCGTTGGGCATTGGTGTTCTCTTTCTCTACATAGAGTCTAAAGCTAGCTGCTCCGCCGTTTTCTGCTGCAATATCTTTAACGGCTTGATAGAGCTTGCCATAGATCCCTTGGCGACGATTCTGGGGACGAATATATACGCTTTGGATCCAATAGTAGTCTTTAGCGCGCCAGTCACTCCATTCGAATGTCACCATCAATGAACCAACAATCTCCCCATACATTTCGGCAACTAGGTAGAAGCCTTTCTCTGGAGAGGTCAGTAGGGTGTTTACCCCCTTGCTAAGCACTTGAGAGTCTAAGGTTAGGCCTTCGGTTTCCTCAGCCATAGCTTGGTTAAAGTTAACTAGGGCTTGAAGATCGGTAGTTTGGCCTTTACGAATAATCATTTTTCAGTGGTCCTTTTTTTTGCGCCCACTTTAGCACGAAGCGCCAGCGGCTCAGATTTATTTTTATAATTCTTATTCGACTAAAGTCTAACTCTGCTAGACTTTTTCTATGGCCTGTAATCAACTGGACTCGTGATGAAAAAAGTGAAATCAAACTCTTCAATCTCCTCAAGTTCACGGGAAGCAATAGCCTCGGCAGAGTCGACAACCCAACCTCAGCGCGTTGTTCGCTCCGAGAACATAAGACATGGATTGCACTTTGCTCTGACGTTACTCACATTCGGCGTTTGGGGGCTAGTCTGGTGGTGGCTTATTTTACGTGCCGAGAATAAACAGATCTTTTCTGGCTTTGATGATGCTTATTGGAGTTATCTTATTGAGCGCGATCAGCCGCCAGCTGCACTTCATCGAATGCATTTCTCTAAAAATAACAAAAGCTCAAAATTTGAGGCCTAAAATTACGAATTTCTCAATGAGCTAGGGGTTTTTGTTGTGACTAATCTATGGAATGTGTCAGCGTGATACAGATCATCTCTCGCTTTTAAAGCTTATGCTAAACTGCCGCGTTATTTTTGAGCTAGTAATTTGCTGGTAGTCCTTCCTTCAATTGTTTCAAGGTTTAAATATGTCACGTCAACAACCTTCACTGGTGAAAAAAGTGTGGTCGAGCTGGATGTCTGTACCTCTGTGGTTACAGATCATGATTGGTATGCTATTAGGTATTTTAACTGGGGTTAGCTTGGGTGAGCAGGCGACCTACTTGAAACCAATTGGAACGTTATTTGTAAATACTATCAAGATGTTGATTGTACCTTTGGTATTCTGCTCCTTGATTGTAGGCGTTACCTCAATGCAAGATACGGCCAAGATGGGGCGCATTGGTTTCAAGTCGTTCGCTTTCTACTTAGGTACTACCTCTATCGCGATCACCCTTGGTCTAGCGGTTGGTCACTTTATGCAGCCAGGTGCTGGATTAGATATGGTACCTCATGAGACTGCAGAAGTTGTAAAACAAGCTCCATCTGTGATGCAAACTCTAATCGATATCGTGCCTACCAACCCGATTGCTGCACTCGCTAGTGGTCAGATCCTACAGGTGATTGTGTTCGCTGTCGCACTCGGTATCGCTCTTGTGCTAATTGGTGAGCATGGTAAGCCTGCGATTAAGGTATTCGAAAGCCTAGCAGAAGCCATGTATAAACTGACTGACTTAGTGATGAAACTTGCACCATACGGTGTATTCGGTCTGATGGCATGGGTGGCTGGTGAATATGGTGTCGATATGTTGATGCCATTGATTAAGGTGATTATTGCGGTTTATATCGGCTGTTTCCTACATGTTGTCGGTTTCTATAGCTTTGTTTTAGTCGTATTTGCCAAGTTAAATCCAATCCAGTTCTTTAAAGGGATCAGTAACGCGATAGCTGTGGCGTATACCACATCTAGTTCGGCAGGTACGCTGCCAGCGAGCATGAAGTGTGCCAGCGAATACTTAGGTGTTAACAAGAAGATCTCAAGTTTCGTACTGCCTCTAGGTACTACCATCAACATGGATGGTACCGCGCTTTATCAAGGTGTAACTGCATTGTTTGTGGCTCAAGCATTTGGTATCGATCTGACTTGGGTCGACTATATCACCATTATCCTAACGGCAACGCTTGCCTCTATTGGTACCGCGGGTGTGCCTGGTGCGGGCCTAGTGATGTTGACCTTAGTATTGACCACTGTGGGTCTGCCACTTGAAGGTGTTGCGTTAATCGCCGGTATTGACCGTATCTTGGATATGGCACGTACTGTAGTGAATGTCTCTGGCGACTTAGTGGCAACCACTGTGATTGCTAAGTCTGAAGGCGAAATTGATGTTGAGCACTACAATGCTAATGCGGAAGAGAGTGCAGAGATGGCAGAGAAGCTAAACTCTTAACCCTAGCGAGCAAAACTCAGGCTCATCTCTAATAGTGAACCAATAAAAAACCGCCTTAAAAGGCGGTTTTTTTATGTCTGGAACATTTATGCCGATTTGCCAAGGATGGTAAAAAATCGTCTTTATGTCTGGAACATTTATGCCGATTTGCCAAGGATGACTTTGTCGAAACAGTCAATCAAATCCTTGTTATGTCATATTTAAGCGATTACTTTTTGCTTAGTACCATAACGGTATTGTTGCTAGCATCTTTTAGCACTAGCTTACCTTTTACCATTTGTGCTTGAGTCACGCTAGGCATCACTTGCATCACGCGTTGCTCTTGTGCCATCAGCGCATCGACACAGGCTTTCATTGTGCTACCTGCTGGTTGTAGTTGCAGTGACTGACCTGATAGTACATAGCCACCGAAAAAGTTATTACAGCTATTGTTACCGGTTAGATTCCCCTCTGCATCAAAAATCAGTTCAGCAGGGCTGTAATCGATGACTGGCTGGCCATTAGCTGACTCAATGTGCCATGTACCTTCAATGGCTAAATCCTCTACTTGAGTTTGAGGAGACGACTGACAAGCAGTTAAACTCAATAACAAACTTGCTACGATTAAGGATTGTTTTATCATGTTCGGGATCCAAGGTGATTAATATCAATATACTGTGAGTATTTTAGTACAAAATCAACAGAGAAAAGGCGACTTATAGTGGAAAAAAGTGTAATAAAAACTCTAAAAATATTGCATTGGATGGGCTTAAGTATGTTGCTATGTTCGGTTGGCACCTATTTCTTATCCGATATGTCACAGCAAGTTGAAGGAATGGTTATGATTGCCAGCCTAGCGGGTCTCGGCATGGTGATGATGTCACCTTTTCCAATAGCACTGTTTTTAGAATGGGCACGTAAGCAAAATCCAGATTAGCAGCCTGTCCAATATGCCTATTGTCAAAACAAGAAGTTGAAGGAATGATCCTTATTGCGAGTCTGTCAGGCCTTGGCATGGTGATGATGTCGCCATTTCCAGTTGCATTGTTTTTAGAATGGGCACGTAAGCAAAATTAACAGAAGGTCCTAGGAAAAGCAGGTCCTAGGTTCTAGGAAAAGCAGGTCCTAGGTTCTAGGAAAAGCTAAGAAAGGACCTAGGCCCTAGGAAGATCAGAGACGGTTAAAGCCGGAAAAGATAAAGCGGGAAAACCAAAGATAACAGGCTGAGGTTTTTGGCTTTTGTTTTTCCTAGCAGGACTTTAGCCCGTCCTCGCAGCGAAGCGCCCTAGGACCTAAGTTCTATCTTTCCCCTAGAACCTGCTTTTAACCCCGATTCTTCTCTAAATCTGCTATCGCCTCTTGCTGCATTGGGATTAACGAGAGCTGGGTATCGGGAGTAAAAAAACTCTTACCTACGATTAGGTTTATCTCCGGTGCCTCTCTGTGTACTTGTTTGCGCAGACGTGCGATTAAGCTATCAAGATTCGCTTCATTATCGACAAAGGCAAGAATGATAAACTGTTGATTCTCGATTCTGGCTGAGATATCGGCTTCTCGCATGCTATCGGAAATTATCCTAGCAATAATGCGAATTCGTTGAGACTCGGTGTATTTTTGTTGTAGTTGAGGCGAGGGTTGCTCTTCCAATACGATGAGCCCGGCGTGAGAGCCAAAGCGACGACTTAAACTTAGCTGCCTAGGCGCCATTAGATTAAAGCCGTAAGGATTGAGCATACAGGTAAACTCATCCTGTACCGACAGCCTCTGCAGTTGCCCCATCAGATACATCTGCTTTAACTCGCCTTGGATCAGCGCCTTAATGGTGTCACAGACCGCAGCTGAAGTGGCAATGACTCTGTCACTTTTGGGGTCACAAATGACTAGACAGCCAAATAATCGCCCGTCTGGCCAATTGAGTTTAACGGCGAGTAGCCTGTCGAAGTCACTAAAGCTGCCCCCGATCTTTGTTGCGTCGAACTGGGTGACTCCATGGCTAACATTGTCGCAGATGGCATCGATAAGCCCTTCTCTTTGAAGCATAGTCCCGGTGGTTAACCCGTTATCAGCTTGCTTTAGGCTGCAGACTATCTGAGCATCTTTACCATTAGACTGGATAATAAGGGTATTTTTCGACTGATAAAGGTCGTTAATTAGATCGACTTGCTGCTGCCACCGCGGCAGGTTAATGGCGGGATGATCCATTTCCCGTAGCCAACTATTATGATTGATTTTTGGGGCTAACATGGTTGGGCTCACTTATTTATTTGGGTCATGATCTGGCGGTATCACGCTAGAATCGTCGAATAACTATACTGGCTTTTGCTGGTTGGATAAATGTTAAATGTGTGAAATTTTGAACTCTAATTGTCTAAGTTATGCTCATCGGAGCACTTGGCTATAGCTTTTTATGTGGCAGCTTATATGGCAGTAGAGAGTCGGTAGTTTGAAGCCTAACAATAGTCATCCTAATTCAGCTATAATCAGCGATAAAATAGTGTTTTTACAGCTCTGTATGTAGAGACGGCCTAGATAAAACAGATGAAAAAAGTAGATGAATATAAGACGCGCTAAGACCGCCGACATTACGGCATTGGTCGCACTAGAACAGAACCACCTACAGGATGAGTTAGCAGCCGATAAGCGTGACAGCTCGCTGCAAGGTCAGTCTTTCACTCAGGCTGACTTAACCACATTGGTTAATCAGCATTGGCTTGTAGTGGCTGAGATTGAGGGGGAGATTATTGGCTATGTGATTGCTGGGCGCTGGTCTTTCTTCAAACAGTGGCCAATCTACCGAAATTTACTTAATCGTTTGCCTCGTCTCGACTATGAGCGCGCTAAGTTAACCGAAAAGAATTGTTGTCAGTATGGCCCTATCTGGATAGATAGTCGCTATCGTGGCCAGGGCATTTTTGAGGCGTTAGTCGCCTTCATTAAGAAGCTTGTCGCTAACGAGTTGCCTTATATGCTGACCTTTATCGCCGAAGATAATGCAGGCTCTTTTGCTGCCCATACTCGTAAAGGTGGTATGCAAGTCGTCGATTACATCAGCTTCGATGAGCGTGACTATTACCTATTAGTGCTACCAACTAGCGAAAGCTTTTTCTAAGGATCTTTATGTTGTCTGAATCTGTTACTTCAATCTTTACGCCGTACCTCACGTTAAACTTGTCGGCGTTCGATAACCTAAAGCTGGTTGTTGCAGTGCTAACCGATAGAGGAGAAGAGTGTCATGCGCTAGAGGCTGATGTTCTTTTTGATGGCAAGCAGCAAAGTGCTTATCTGGTACGCTGGAACAAACATTTCATCTATTGCGGCCGTACTAACTCTTATGGCAATCAAATCGATGAGATCGCCGATTTAGAAGCGATTACAGCCGAATCGATCCAGGTATTGCAGCCACCAGTACTTTCTATGCAACAGCTGGAGTTTATGTGTATGGAAAATGCACACTTTGACCATTGTTAATGATGTTAACTATCGATTTAGTCAGAGTTTTTCGAGCTTTCTGACATTAGTAAGCGTACAGAACGTTACGAAGGCAAAATCAATTAGAATAAGGCGTGAATTGCAACAGGTACTTAGCAATGGTAGTTTTAATGCGTTAATCGAGCGACCGAAAGCGTTATCGTGCTGCAATTGAATAAAGGGTTAACTTTAAATTAGCCGTATCAAATAGCAGTACACTTAATTGAGCTTCAAACTAGTGATGGAGATGGCTAGTCTTATGGATAATACGCAGTACTTTTACCGAAATGCTATTTTTTCTAGCAAAAACAACCGAGTGTCTTTAGTTGATATTGAGTATCCCGATAGGGCTACCTCTTTGGATGAGTGGTTGGGTGTGGTTGTCTCGCTCGCTGATGGTCAGCATACTATTCAGCAGATGATTGACCATATGAGTAGACAATACCGGCAAGCTCCAGAGAATTTAGAGGAAACCTTACACTCAGTTATTGAAAGACTAGAGGAGGGTAAGATTATCCAACTGAGTAAGAGAATTGTATCTTTGCCCTATTATTTAAGCTTACCAATAGAAGAGCTCGATATTGAAAAGGCTAAAAAATTGATACAAGAAGACGGCTACAATAATTCCTCAAGCAAATTAAACTAACAGCTTGCTTTAGTTCAACCTGAACACTTGAGTTTTGCCCCTTTCTCTTGATAAAAGTCGAGCCAAGAAGGGGGAACTATTCCCCCACATTCGATCTATCTTGGCTTATTCTCTCAAAGAGTCCCTGCAGTCTTAGAGGCGCAGGACTCTACATCATAATACAGGCATTATTGTCTTTTTAAACCAATCGAGCAGTAAGTCTCGCTCGTAGGGGAAGGCATCGTTGGTGATGGGTTGGATACCAAATAGGAAACCCATGTTGTTTAGTTTTTCACTTCCCGATTTTATGATTTTACCATTTTGAGTTAGCGCGTAATCAAAACTTATTTTTGGCGGATAGAGATCGCTAATAACGCGAATATCATTCGTGGTGGCACCAAAAGTTGGTTGTACATCTCCCGCTAAGTCGACATTTGTCACGGTTAGGTCGAGCTGTTGGTCATTAGCCAAGTGTTTATTTGCCAGCTTTCCTAGTTCGTCAGTAAGCTGAGTAAAAAGGTACTGCTCAAATGTCGATTGAAGGCCAATAGTCGCCTCGATATCGCTATAGTCATTTGGGGTTTGCCAAAGAATATTAACATTCCCATCATTGGTCATGATGCTTTCAGGGACGGTTGATTCTTGCTTTTGAGCACAACCACCGATTGCTAGTGTTGTGGCAATAATTGCTGTCATTAGAAAGAGTTTCATAACGGCTCCGTTTGAGTTTGAGTTTGGGTCTATCTAGTTATAACTCAGATTTCGGATATTGCGAACTTAAGATTTTGTAGTAATAAAGTTTATCGCTTGTGCTGCTAGGCAGGGAAGGCTTTAGCAAAAAGCTAAAGCCATAAACAGAGACTGAAAGCTAGAAAGGGTAAGCCTAGCAATTACATTGCGGCTAGCATTGTAAGGCGCATGTCGAGATCTTCTGCTGGCGCGAGCATCTCACCGAATTCGGTTGGGCGCTCTGTTAGATTGAGCCAGTCCTGACAAATTTTAAATACAGTTTGCTCTGCTAGCTCCTCTGAATCTTGTTGAGCCGCGGTTATAGGTTCAAAGCTGGCGTTGTAGACGGCTTCAAAGTGATTGGTGAGAGCTATGCCATCTTCAAGTTCACGCAGATACCAATGATAGTGCCGTTTTAAGCTTTCAATGGTATTAAGCATTTCATTGATTTCATCATCTTCAGGTAGGTTGAGGTAACGCTCAGAGTAACCTCTTTGGGTTTGCGCCCAAGTGCTGAAAAATAGTGAGGTAAATTGGCTAGCGCTGGTGACTTTTGTGCATTCAAAGTACAGGCTGAATTTGCTTTCGGTCTCGCAGCAAACAAGGTACTGGATATCGTTTCCTTGTTTGCTATCGTGTTTGATATCGAGTTGCCATTGCTGTGGCTCCATATTCCAATGAAGGCCCCAATCTGAGTCGTCGTCAGCAGCGAGATTCTCAGTACTCAGGTATTCTGAGTCAAGGCTGACACTATCGTAGCTTGGGGCGATTATTTTAGCCGATTCGCTATCGGCATTTGTTGACAAGAATTCAGCCACTTTGGCTGTGTCTAACTATTTACGTCTTAATGTAACAATGGTCGCGAGTGGTGCATTGGGCAAGTATGTTGAACCATGCTCCATAATCGTTCGACGGTACGGTTTTGGATTACAGAGTCATTTCTGAACTTCGGCAACGTCTAATCTCAACAATGTATGATGAAGAGTGACACTAGGTGTAGAACAAGGTATTTTTACGCCCTTGTACGTTATTTAGTATCAATGCTGGCATCCTAGAGCCGTTAGCCTAGCATCATAGAAGCAGCGCTGTTTTTTATCTTTAAACTTTTCGAAGCTTCATGCTTCGCCTGGAAAACAACATATGAGTAGTACATCGACACATAAACCTCGGCCTATGGTTGACCTGTTAGTGAGTATCGCCATACCCGCTTTTATTCTAATGAAGCTAAGTGGTGACGATCAGCTAGGGGCGAGCGGTGGATTAATGTTGGCGTTAAGCTTTCCGTTAGGCTGGGGCGTATTTGAGCTGGTAAAATACAGGAAGTTTAACTTTATCGCCTTGCTTGGATTAGCCAATGTGCTGTTGACCGGCGGGATTGGTCTACTGGAGCTTGATCTTAAGTGGTTGGCAATCAAAGAAGCCGCGATTCCAGCGATTATTGGTACTGCCGTCGTGCTGTCGACCTTTACTTCTAAGCCATTAATTAAAGCCATCATATTTAACCCAGCGGTGATGGATGTTGATAAAATCACTGGCAGGCTGCAGCAGAACAATTGTGTGGCGGCATTTGAACAGCGATTAATGAAGGCCACCTATTTGGTTGCCGGCTCGTTCGCCTTCTCTGCCGTCATGAATTACGTATTGGCTAAATGGATTGTTACCAGCCCAACTGGCACGCCAGAGTTTAATGAGCAGTTAGGGCAATTGAGCTTATACAGTTACCCCATGATAGCCTTGCCTTCTATGTTGATGATGATGGGTACCTTTTATTATTTATGGCGCACTATCCATGATTTAACCGGGCTTAAATTGGAAGAGGTTTTAGCCAATCAGTAAGGTTGTCAGGTTGCGTCTGACGGTTCGCTTTTTGATAAGCAATCAAACTGCGTTTGATAAATCTATCAGGCTGCGGCTGACTTCTAAGTTAGACTTCGTCTAACAACTAAAGTAGCGACGCTTCGCCCGCACCCGAGTGCTAATCAAGCTGCGCTTGATAAAAGGTCGTGACCTTGTCACTTATCAGGCGATGCCTGAACTTTAAGTTAGACTTCGTCTAACAATTAACGTCGCGGCGCTTCGCCCGCACCCGAGCCAAGGGGGAAAGCGCTTGTCCCCCTTAGCGAACCCTCTGCGCCCCAGACGAAGTTGTGATCCCTCATGCTCCAATAAAAATTGCCTAACGGCTCAGATGGGACATCCATGTCCCCCCGAGCCTGAACCATCATCCATGATGGTTCTACGGCATTTTCATCTCCGCACTTCGGCAACTCCGATGGGGAATAAGTGTTTTCTGTGAGTCTAGTATGACCTACTAGCTTTTCAGTCTATGACTAAAGCTATAAGGTTCTCTTAACCCCATTTTGGACATTTCCAAGTTAGACATCAAACTGCTGTAGTCCCCAATAAACACCAATTATCCGGTGTAGATACGGCTGAAGCCGTCGAAAACATGGATGTTTTCGTTGAGCCTACAGGGATGTACTTGAGGCGTGCTTCAGCTGTGTCTGCACATACCCCGCTGGAGGCGATTGATAGCTATGAATCTAAAACACAGAACACACTTTCCCGTAGATACTGCTTAGAGAAAAATGTAATCGAGCCTTCATTCGAAGGCTAGCCAGCTTTGGGGCATTTCCAAGTTAGACACCAAATGACTTAGACCTAAATAAGTACACCAATTAACCAGTGTCTGCACATGCGCTGACCGCAGGTCATTGGAACCCGTGTTGCTGAATGTTGCAACTCAGTATTACCGCGGCGGCACAGCTACAGGTTCACTGAGGAGATGGGGTTAATCCCATTAACACCAACCTTTCACCATCCCCCTGATACTTGAGAAACAACTGCTCAATATCATTGGGCGCTGATGACACAGCGTAAAACCCATGTTGTGCATAAAACCCCTCTAAATGCGCCAAGGCAAAAATATACGTATTGCCGTCTGCAATGACAGACTGCAAGGCATCCATCAACTGATGCCCCACACCTTGGCCACGAAAATCGGGATGCACTAACATGCCAGTTAAAATAGCTAACTGACCAATAGGCCGAATACGCGCACTAGCAATTATTTCAGAACAAATGATTTGCTTAGAATTGGCTTTAATGTCATTAGCCGGAGTAGAGTCGGCTTGAGTCAATACACAGATAGACTCCTTCTGCAATAGGCGTGCATAAGGCATATGCTGGCGATAGAACTTCCTCACCTCGATGCGATCATCAGGCGCTAACCAAGTTAATTGCACTTTGTAACTACCTCATTCTTAGTCTGTAGAGAGCCGCTCTGGGAATATTACTTTGTACATTGATAGTAATCAGAGTGATATTAATGAAGCAAGTATCCGCAGCAGGGATGCTGTGGTTAAGCCCTCAAGGATGAGTTTATGGCGTCTTGCGTAATTGTGTCACTCTGATGCACAAACTAATATTGCAAATTGCAGACATAACGGTGATTTACTATTTTGAAAAAGTCATCCTTGGAAAATCGTCATAAATGTTCCTGGCATAACGACGATTTTTTGCCATCCTTGGCAAATCGCCATAAATGTTCCAGACATAAAAAAACCGCCAAGTGGCGGTTTTTCATTGGCGTTGCATAAACAACGCCGAACTAATCGGTGACGATTAAAGACCTGCGTCAGCGCGTAGTGCGTCAACTTTGTCAGTCGCTTCCCATGGGAACTCTTCACGACCGAAGTGACCGTATGCTGCAGTCGCTTGGTAGATTGGACGAGCTAGGTTTAACATCTCTGTTAGACCGTATGGGCGTAGGTCGAAGTGACGACGTACTAGGTCGATCAATAGCTCTTCGCCCACTTTAGCCGTGCCAAATGTTTCGATGCTGATTGAAGTTGGCTCTGCAACACCAATCGCGTAAGAAACTTGGATCTCACAACGGTCAGCTAGACCTGCTGCAACGATGTTCTTAGCTACGTAACGTGCCGCGTATGCTGCACTACGGTCAACTTTTGATGGGTCTTTACCAGAGAAAGCACCACCACCGTGACGAGCCATACCACCGTATGTGTCAACGATGATCTTACGACCCGTTAGACCACAGTCACCTACTGGGCCACCGATAACAAAACGGCCAGTTGGGTTGATGAAGTACTTAGTGTCTTTAGATAACCACTTAGCCGGTAATACTGGCTTGATGATGGTTTCCATTACACCTTCAATCAGATCAGACTGGCTTACGCTGTCACAATGCTGAGTTGAAAGTACAACTGCGTCGATACCAGCAATGCTGCCATCTGGGTTATAAGCAAAAGTTACCTGACTTTTCGCATCTGGACGTAACCAAGGTAGTGTCTTGTCTTTACGAACTTCAGACTGACGCTTAACTAGCTTGTGCGAGTAAGTGATCGGTGCAGGCATCAGTACGTCGGTTTCGTTGTTGGCATAACCAAACATTAGACCTTGGTCACCAGCGCCTTGCTCTTTAGGGTCAGCACGGTCAACACCTTGGTTGATGTCTGGAGACTGTTTACCAATAACGTTTAGGATTGCACAAGAATCAGCATCAAAACCCATGTCTGAGTGAGTGTAGCCGATATCACGTACAGTCTTACGGGTGATCTCTTCGATATCAACCCAAGCAGAAGTAGTAACTTCGCCGCCAACCATAACCATGCCAGTTTTGACATAAGTTTCGCATGCTACACGAGCTTTTGGATCTTGCTCCAAAATTGCGTCTAGTACCGCATCAGAAATCTGATCGGCGATTTTATCTGGATGACCTTCTGAGACCGACTCAGAGGTGAACAAGTGCTTTGCCATGATGGAAAATCTCGTCTTTATTCAATTTGAATGTGTAGAAGTATCTACATCTAGACGGCTATTCTAGTGTAAATCTGAGCCGATGACACCCCTTTCACTAAATTTTGTGCAGTCACTCGCGCTATTTATTTAGTCAATGCACGACAAGCGTCTGTTGTGATTTAGATTAGCTATTTGTTAACTAAGAGAATTTCATGGGTTTTATCGAGGTTGTTCTCAGTATGAGATGATCTAAATTTACCAATTAGACAACGCTAGGCAACACGCGGGCGCTGAAAAAATAGTCTTTAGCTGATAAAAACAGCCATTTGATGAGCTTAGGTTGCTCAACCTCTATTCAAGTGCGCAAAAAGAGCTAATATTTTTCATTCTGGGCGAATTAAATTTGCGTCCTACTGCCTAGTAGGCGAAAATATGGCTCCAAAATTTGCTGTAGGGAAGGGAAAAGCAAATACAAATTTGCGGCCCTTGTCTTTATCTAAGCCTCAATACCTCAAAACGAAGCAGGAGAGAGCATGTCATCTCGTAAAGAACTCGCAAACGCAATCCGCGCATTGACCATGGATGCTGTTCAAAAAGCCAATTCTGGTCACCCAGGTGCACCAATGGGGATGGCTGATATTGCTGAAGTGCTATGGAACGATTTTCTAAAGCACAACCCAAACAACCCTGAATGGGTTGATCGTGACCGCTTCATCCTTTCTAACGGCCACGGCTCTATGCTTATCTACTCTTTGCTACACCTAACAGGTTACGCATTGCCAATGGAAGAGCTGAAAAACTTCCGCCAGCTTCACTCTAAAACACCAGGTCACCCAGAATACGGTTACACACCAGGTGTTGAAACCACTACGGGTCCGTTAGGTGCTGGTATCAGTAATGCTGTCGGTATGGCTATCGCTGAAAAGACATTAGCTGCACAGTTCAACCAGCCAGGTCACGATATCGTTGACCACTTCACATACTGCTTCCTAGGCGATGGCTGTTTGATGGAAGGTATCTCTCACGAAGCTTGTTCTCTAGCGGGCACTTTGGGTCTTGGTAAGCTAATCGCATTCTGGGATGACAACGGTATCTCTATCGACGGTCACGTAGAAGGCTGGTTCACCGACGATACGCCTAAGCGCTTCGAATCTTACGGCTGGCACGTGATTGCTAACGTAGACGGTCACGATAGCGACGCTATTCGTGCGGCAATCGAAGAAGCTAAGTCAGTAACTGACAAGCCAACAATGATCTGCTGTAAAACAACAATTGGTTTTGGTTCTCCAAACAAGTCTGGTAGCCATGACTGTCACGGCGCGCCACTAGGTGATGAAGAGATCGCTGCTGCACGTGAATTCCTTGGTTGGAACCATGGTGCATTCGAAATCCCTGAAAACGTTTATGCGGGTTGGGATGCGAAAGAAGTTGGCGCTGCGCGTGAGACAAGCTGGAACGAAAAGTTCGCCGCTTATGAAGCTGCATTCCCAGAGCTTGCTGCTGAGTATAAGCGTCGTGTTATCACAGGTGAACTACCTGCTGAGTTTGAAGAGAAAGCACAAGCTTTCATTCAAGAGTGTCAAGATAAAGCTGAAGGTATTGCGAGCCGTAAAGCATCTCAAAATGCGATTGCTGCATTTGGTGCCATCCTACCTGAAATGCTAGGTGGATCAGCAGATCTAGCCGGTTCTAACCTAACGCTTTGGTCAGGCTCGAAGGGTATTCAAGACGATCCAGCTGGTAACTACATTTTCTACGGTGTACGTGAATTCGGTATGAGCGGTATCATGAATGGTGCTTCTCTACACGGTGGTTTCATCAACTACGGCGCGACATTCATGATGTTCATGGAATACGCTCGTAACGCAGTACGTATGTCTGCATTGATGGGTATCCAAAACATCTTCGTTTACACCCACGACTCTATCGGTCAAGGTGAAGACGGCCCAACTCACCAGCCAGTTGAGCAACTTGCTAACCTACGTATGACACCAAACATGAACGTATGGCGTCCATGTGATGCGGCTGAAACCGCGGTTTCTTGGAAGAATGCAATTGAGCGTCGTAATGCGCCAACATCATTAATCTTCAGCCGTCAGAACCTACCAGCTCAAGCACGTACTGCAGAGCAGTTAGCTAACGTCGCTAAAGGTGGTTATGTACTAAGTGATTGCGCTGGTACGCCAGATCTAATCCTTATCGCTACTGGCTCTGAAGTGCAATTAGCTCTTGATTCTGCTGCAGCATTAACTGAGCAAGGTCAAAAGGTTCGCGTGGTATCTATGCCATCGACTAACGAGTTCGACAAGCAAGATGCAGCTTATAAAGAGTCTGTATTGCCAAGCTCTGTGACTAAGCGTGTTGCGATTGAAGCGGCTCACGTTGATTTCTGGCACAAGTATGTTGGTTTCGGCGGCGCAGTTGTGGGCATGACTACTTTCGGTGAGTCAGCTCCAGGCGGCGACTTGATGAAGTACTTCGGCTTTACTGTTGAAAACGTTGTAGCAACCGTTAACGGACTATAACCAGCAGCTGTATTAAGGCAAATGATGCAATGGTTGGGCTTAGGCCTTGCTCTAGCTCTAGGGGAAATATGACCATTGCATCGAAAAATTGCGCTAAGATACAGAATAACTGTTTAAGTATTTTTTACTTTAAGCATTTATGATACAACGGCTTACCTAGTGAGGTAGGCCGTTGTCGTATCAATAAATAGGCTATTAAAGGGAATAGAAAGCTTACATGATCAGAGTCGCTATTAATGGCTACGGCCGCATTGGTCGTTCAATTCTTCGTGCATTGTATGAGTCTGCAAAACGCGACCGTATTCAGATTGTGGCGATAAACGAGTTGGCAAAACCAGAAGCCATGCTTCATTTGACTCAGTACGACACCACCCACGGTCGATTCCACACCCAAGTTAAGCTTGATAACCAGCATATGGTTATTGGCGATGATGCTATCAAGCTACTACATGAGCCCAACCCAGAAAACCTGCCTTGGAAAGAGATGGATATTGATATCGTCTTTGAGGCCACAGGGGTACTCCACGATAGAGCAGATTGTGAAGCTCATATCAAGGCGGGTGCCAAGCAAGTATTGATCAGTCATCCATCATCAAGTGATGTCGATGCCACCATCGTATATGGTGTGAACCAAGATTTACTTAAGGCCGAACATACCGTTGTGTCTAATGCCTCCTGCACTACCAACTGTATCGTACCGGTAATCGATGTGCTCCATAGACACTTCGATGTTAAAAGTGGTGCAATTACCACTATCCATTCTGCGATGAACGATCAGCAGGTGATTGACGCCTATCATGATGATCTACGCCGTACCCGCGCCGCTGGGCAGTCTATAATTCCTGTTGATACCAAGCTTGCACGTGGTATTGAGCGAATTCTGCCGCAGATGAAAGACAAGTTTGAAGCGATCTCTGTACGGGTACCGACTATCAACGTTACCGCTATCGACCTCTCCGTTACGCTCAGTAAGCGCGTCGATATTGAAACCGTTAACCGAGTACTGAAACAAGCCAGTGAAGGCTCGTTTTCTGGGGTGGTGGGCTTTACTAACGAGCCGTTGGTATCCTGTGATTTTAACCATGACCCACGCTCAAGCATTGTCGATGGCACCCAGACCCGCGTCAGCGATGGTCACTTAGTTAAGCTACTGCTCTGGTGTGATAACGAGTGGGGCTTTGCTAACCGCATGCTCGATACCAGTTTAGAGATGATCAAGGCTAAAGAAAGGTCCTAGGGGAAAGCAGGTTCTAGGAAAAGCTAAGACGATAAAAGCAGGTTAAAAGCCGAAGAAAGCTGAGCCGGTACAAGCAAAGACGAATAAAGCCGGTTAAAAGCCGAAAAGGGCTGAGACGGAAAAAGCTAAGACGATAAAGTCGGAAAACGAAAGAATCTAAAAGTAGGTTTGCAGTGGCTTTGCTGTGCAGACCTGAGCCTAGGACTTGGGTGTTGTGTCCCCGAGATTTAGTAACACAATTTTATTTAACTTTAATTTTAACTTAGATAGTAAGGAAGCATGAAAATGGCGATTCTTAATATGAAAGATTTGGACCTTCAAGGTAAGCGCGTGCTTATTCGTGAAGATCTGAACGTACCTGTAAGCGATGGTGTAGTCACAAGCGATGCACGTCTGCGTGCCTCTCTACCGACCATCAAGCTCGCCCTTGAAAAAGGTGCTGCGGTAATGGTGATGTCTCACTTGGGTCGTCCAACTGAAGGTGAGTTCAACGCTGAGTTTTCTATGCAGCCTGTTGTTGATTACCTAATAAAGGCACTCGATTGCCCAGTACGTCTTGCTGCTGACTACCTTGATGGTATCGAAGTGGCTGTGGGTGAAGTCGTTGTTTTCGAAAACGTCCGCTTTAATGTTGGCGAGAAGAAGAACGACGAAGCGCTATCTAAGAAGATGGCTGCGCTTTGTGATGTCTACGTGATGGATGCATTTGGTACGGCGCACCGCGCCCAAGCATCGACCCACGGCGTTGGTCTTCACGCGCCTATCGCCTGTGCCGGCCCATTGTTAGCGGGTGAACTTGAGGCTTTAGGTAAGGCGCTTGATAACCCTGCACGTCCAATGGTCGCCATTGTTGGTGGCTCAAAGGTATCAACAAAACTGACTGTACTTGAAAGCCTTTCAACTAAAGTTGACCAACTTGTTGTTGGTGGCGGTATTGCCAATACTTTCATTGCAGCTGCTGGCCACAAAGTGGGTAAGTCACTCTATGAAGCCGATTTAATTGAAGAAGCTCAGCGCCTTGTTGCTAACGCACAGAGCCGTGGCGGCGATATCCCTGTACCAACTGACGTGGTTGTTGCAGGCGAGTTCAGCCCAACAGCTGCTGCAACATTAAAAGATGTTAGCGATGTTTCTGATAGCGATATGATTTTCGATATCGGTCCAGACAGTGCCGAAGCACTGGCTGAGATCATCAAAAATGCCGGTACCGTTGTTTGGAACGGCCCTGTAGGTGTATTCGAGTTTGATCAGTTTGGTGAAGGCACTAAGCGTATTGCTCAGGCGATTGCCGAGTCAAATGCCTTCTCTATTGCTGGTGGCGGTGACACATTAGCGGCTGTCGACAAGTATGACATCGCTGACAAAGTCTCTTATATCTCTACGGGCGGCGGCGCTTTCCTTGAGTTTTTAGAGGGCAAAGAACTTCCAGCTGTGGCAATGCTTGAAAGCCGCGGACAGTAATCGATAAGCAGTTACCAAAAAATTACCAAACTGTATGTTGGCGGCCTTTAAATCGTAGTTGGCTACGGTTACACTAGCCGCCAATAATTTTGTGATATCGCTGGCAAGATAAAGCGTTATCTAAGTTGTGAAAACAACCGATAAATACAGTGCATAAAAACTGTTTATAACAATAAGAAAATAATCAAAAGTAACCGCTTTAGTGTTAGCCAGCTTAGAACTGGAAACGTTAGAGCATAAAAATCCATCCAAACGATAGTGACCTTGGTGAGGCGACTCACCCTATTATTGGAGTAAAAAATGGCCTTAATTTCCCTACGTCAAATGTTAGATCACGCAGCAGAGCACGGATATGGCGTTCCTGCGTTTAACGTGAATAACTTAGAGCAGATGCGCGCTATTATGCAGGCTGCTGAAGCAACTGATAGCCCTGTAATCGTTCAGGCTTCAGCTGGTGCACGTAAGTATGCACGTCCACAGTTCCTTAAATATCTAATGGCCGCTGCACTTGAGCAGTATCCAGATATTCCAGTTTGTATTCACCAAGACCATGGTACCGATCCTGATATTTGTCAGCGTTCTATCCAGTTAGGTATGTCATCAGTGATGATGGACGGTTCTTTGATGGCTGACGGTAAGACGCCTGCATCATACGAATACAACGTAGACGTGACTCGTCGTACCGTTGCCTTTGCTCACGCTTGTGGTGTGTCTGTTGAAGGTGAAATCGGCTGTCTTGGTAGCCTAGAAACAGGTATGGCTGGTGAAGAAGACGGTGTTGGCGCTGAAGGTATTTTGAGCCACGATCAACTACTAACGACTCCAGAAGAAGCGGCACGCTTTGTTGCTGACACTCACGTAGATGCCCTAGCAATCGCTATCGGTACTAGCCACGGTGCATATAAGTTTAGCCGTAAGCCTACCGGTGATGTACTACGTATCGATCGTATCAAAGAGATCCACGCGCGTATTCCTAACACTCACCTTGTTATGCACGGTTCATCTTCTGTACCGCAAGAGTGGCTAGAGATCATCAACCAA
Source organism: Shewanella schlegeliana (assembly GCF_016765635.1). Taxonomy (GTDB): domain Bacteria; phylum Pseudomonadota; class Gammaproteobacteria; order Enterobacterales; family Shewanellaceae; genus Shewanella; species Shewanella schlegeliana. The sequence continues at coordinate 356,179 of NZ_JAESVD010000002.1, read as the reverse complement.
TATGGTGGTGCGATTCCAGAAACTTACGGTGTGCCACTAGAAGAGATCGTTGAAGGTATTAAGCACGGTGTGCGTAAAGTGAACATCGATACTGACCTACGTTTAGCATCAACTGGCGCAGTACGTAAATTCCTTGCTGAAAACCCAGCTGAATTTGACCCACGTAAATTCCTGAAGGCATCAATGGAAGCGATGGCAGATATCTGTACAACTCGTTACGAAGCCTTCGGTTGTGCGGGTATGGGTTCTAAGATTAAGCCTAAGTCACTACAAGCTATGTACAAGGCTTACCAGTCTGGTGAGCTTGACCCACAGATCAAATAAGCCAGATCTTATGCAGCCCTATTAAGGGCTGTGCTAAAAATACCTGCCAACGTGCAGGTATTTTTTTGCCTGAAATCCTAGCGCATAAATGCTGAATATCCCTATAAATATAAGTTACTTGTATCAGATGTTTTCAATTATTAGAACGAAATGTTAATATTGCGCCGATTTTTAGGGAATAGAGTGAACGGAGTACTAATAATATGAAAAAAATGCTTACAGCTATGGCGGTGGTAATGGCTGCTCCTTTTGCTGCGCATGCGGGCGCTGATTTTGTTGAAGGTGATAAGACTTTCGCTGGTGAGGCCGAGCTTGGTGCAACACTAACAACGGGTAACACAGAAACGTCTTCAGTGAAGGGCCGCTTGAATATGCTACAAGAGCTGGGTAATTGGGAAAACCAATACTTATTCGAAGGCTTGTATAAAGAAGATACGGGTGAGGTCACGGCGAAACGTTACTACGGTGGCATTCAAGGTGATTACAAGTTCGATGAAAAGAACTACATGTTTATTACTGGCAACTACGAAGTAGATCCGTTTACTGGTTATGACTACAAGGCTGTCGCTTCTGCCGGTTATGGTCATAAGTTTATCGATAACAGTAATATGTTTTTAAGTGCTGAGATTGGTCCAGGTTATATCTATAAAAAGCTGGATGATGAGCAAACAGCACTGCTAGGTTATGATAACGAAGATAGTGTTGTAGCCCATGGCGCGGTTAACTTCACCTATGAATTCAGTAAAACGTCTAAGTTTACTCAACTATTTGTTGCCGATTATGGCGACAGTTTAGAAGGCCGTTCTGAGTCGGCTATTACAGCTAATATTGTAGGCGCGCTAGCAATGAAGTTTGCAGTGATTGTGCGTTATAATGATCAGCCACTTGACGACAAGAAAAGCACAGATACAGAGACAAACATGACTCTGTTATACGCTTTTTAAATCTGTTGACAAAAGGCTTATATGGCCTTTTTAAATCGATTACATTCCCCTCAAATTGTAAAGAATCGTCAGCAAAAGGCATCCAATGGGTGCCTTTTTGTTTTTTTATTGGTGTTGTTTTAGGCGTTTGAATATTCCCCCCTGCTTAGGTATTAACCTATTCTGTATTTGTGTATCCAAGTGTATCGACTGTTGGTTAAAAGATAGCAGAATTATTGTGCTAGACCTCACGAAAGCTAAATCCATTGCCTGTTTCATGCGATTTTATCACGGACTCTCAGTGCGAATGCCAGTAAACTATTTGTCAGTAATTAAGTCAGAGTTGTTAACGTGTATATAGGTCCATACCGGTTTGACGTAGATTTAAGGGAGTTGATTCATATTGGCCCTGAAAAAGCTTCTGCGTTTAAATTATCTAATATTGAATTTTTGGTACTCGATCAGCTGCTAGCATGCAGAGGTAAGGTCGTATCTACTGAATCAATGTGTGATACGCTTTTGCCTCAGGTTGTGACCCACCAAGATATCGCGACAGCGGTACAAAATATTAAGCGCTTTCTCGGTGTTGAACACGCATCATGGATAGAGGTTATTGCTAAGCAGGGGTACCTGCTGCATATCAATGGCAAAGATAGGCCTATATTGGACCGAGCATTACATTCGGTTTCACTTAAGAATTATTTGTTGTGCCTTATTCTTGGGATCTTCTTGGTCATCTTTTTGGTAATGAATCTTACAACGACTTCAGATATTCGATTATCTGTGCCCGATAGGATTAAGATTACAGGCAGTGAGTCGATCCTCGTTCCCATTTATGCCTCCGATGAAGACAGGAAAAACTATCACAGCCGAGTTAAAGAGTTCGCTCAAAAACTGGGGAAATGCGACAAGGTAAAGTGGCAACGGATTTATATTGCTCCTTCGAGTGACGGTGACGTCTTACAGTTTGTAATGAATAACCTTGCAGATGATGGCAAGGCATGTAGGAACTTAAAAGTCACTAACGTGAAAGATAATTGGAATTTTATGGACTTAGCTTGGCTTAAAGAGGCTGGGGCTTGTGAATAAGTTGATGAACAAGAATACATTTTCAGGCTTTAAGTCTACACCTGTATTAGCGACGCTCACTTTTATTTGTGGTCTGTGTGTATTCCTCGAACATACCGTTGATCCTGATATGAACTCTACACTCAGCTGCGACTCAGACATATACCGTGTCGGAGAAGGAGACAAAGGGAGTCAGCAATTGATACTGAAAAATACCGGTCACGGCGTCGAGGTGGCTCTGAACTTTTTTAAAGAGGGTAAGCTAACTCACAAGCTAATGGCTGCAGGAACGGTTAAGCAACTTAAGGACTCTATTCTGACTTATGAAGTGAGTTTAGCAAACGGCCAATACTTAAGATTATGGCAGGCGGAAAGTGATCAGTTACAGCAAGATGCCGTTAAGCTAGCTGAGCAGGTGTTAGGTGATGCCAAGAGTGAGAAGTTTTTAGTTAAGGTACTTGAAATGAACAAAGCTGCTGAAGTCGTCACGGTGCAGGTCCAGCCAGGCAACGGTTTATGGGCTTGTAAAATTAATTAGAAGTAGCCTGTCTTCATTGCTCCTTTCATTAGCATTGCCAAAAGTGCTAGCTACAACTCATAAAATATAGGTTAGACTAGAAAGGGTCTATCGATGATTTTGAGTCGAAATCTCATCACAAGCAATGATAAGTTCGAACGACTAACTCCAATTGCAACGTATAGATATGCCCTACAGGCTTCTCGCAGTCGATCCGTAGACCTATAAAATATATTATTGTCCTAAGATAGCTGCGACTCCAAAAAGTCACATAAAAGTGAGTTAGTCTTATTCTCTGTCGCTATGGTTTTCTCGTACATTTAAAAAGGTATACGTGTCTAAAGTAAAGATAAAACAGGAAGAGTCACTTTCGATTAAGTTTATCCATCAGATGGAGCTCGGTGATAGCCGTCGCCTCGATCTGTATTTTTTTCTTCCTAAAGAGATGGGTATTAATCCACAGAGCCTTAATGAGGAGGAGTATTATCACTCCTCGATTACTGGCCGCCGCTCATATTACTCATCAGGTCTACACCTCCCGCTCGTTCAAAGCCGTTTTGTGAGCCAGAAAAAGCGCACCGTTGATGAGTTCAGGCTCTACTTGAACCTGTTTGCCTACCAGTTTTCGGTAGCGATTGAGACCGACAGTAAAGAGTTGGCTCAGGTTGAAGATCTTGAGATCTTTTACGGCTCTCTCGATGAACTGAGTGAGCAGGTGGTGAGCCTGCTGAAGCGATTTAGACGTAATGAGCCAAGTGACGAGAAGTGGAAATCTTACTTTGAAAATGCTGATAACTACCTCTCTTGGTTATGTGAACAGCGTCTGCTCAAGCTACTGGCTCATGCGCCAAGAAGCAGTGATTTCACCGACATTACCGATAAGGTGGTCGCTCTGTGCCGTGCTGAAGCACAATATAGAGAAGAACATAACTACAACTCGACGCAAACTATCAAAGACCCTAACCGTATTGCCAACAAGATGTTGCTTCTGCGCCGCTTAATCCAGCAGGGGGTGGTACTCAAAGAGGAGCTAAAAACCTTAGGTGTAGGCCTTAAGAAGATGACCACGGGGATTGCAACCGGTATGGTGATGCTGGTGGTTTCAGCGCTGATTATTAAGGCTCAGGGCTTTTTCAGCGGCCTGACAATTGCTTTAGTGCTGACCCTTGCGGTGATTTACGGTTTTCGTGAGATCTTTAAAGACGATATTCGTAATGCGATGTGGCGTATTATTCAGCGTGGCCGGCCCCGTTGGAGTCGAATATTAAGCGATACCACTAGTAAAAACACCGTCGCACGTCAGTTAGTCTGGCTTGAGTTCATGCGAAAAAGTGAGCTGCCAGATGCGGTTTCTAAGATCCTTACTAAGCGCCATAGCCAGAATAAAATTGATGCTGAGATTTTTCACTATGGCATTCATACTCGCGTTTCCCAAAAGGACTTCCTAGCGGGATACTCTCGGATCCAAGAGCAGGTTAACTTCAGTTTTGTGCCTTTTGCACGTAACTTAGAGCGCGGTAAGGCCAAGATTTATAAAGAGCAAGACGGCAAAATCAGTAATGAGTCGGTCGAACGTCGCTATCAGGTAAACTTGATTGTGGCCCTGCGAGAGGGGAAGCAAGCCTCACAGTATGCGCGCTACAAGATCACCATGAACCGCTCAGCAATTATTGAGATCACCGAAAGTGACCTGCCTTCCGGTATTGCGGGCATGGAAGAGGCGCCTTTTAAAGAGGAGCTAAAAGTTAAAGAGGAGCTAAAAGCAACAAGCCCTCTTTCTGAGTGAGGGCTTGATATTTTTAGGGGATTAGAGCTTAGGTTATCTGCCGCGTGTAAGCTTGGCAGATATGTTGCTCTCCGGTATGCTTCGCCCGCTTAAGTGCGACTTCGGCATTGGCGATAAACTGCTCCAAATCTTGCCCCGTTTGATAGGAGGCGATACCGATAAAAATACCTTCTCCTAGGCCATTATCATTGAGCTTATTGAGCGTATCTATAGCAAAGTAATGCGCCTGATCTGAGTCAGTATCTGGTAGCACTACAATTAGCTTTCCTAACTGCCAGTGGGACATTTGATAGCGATGGGGCAGATCCCGCAGCAGATGCACCTCCACCTCTTTTTGGCGAGATTCAAGTTGGCCAATGTCACTCATATGACTCAACATACCCTCGGCGCTGATATCTATCATAAGCAAGCTAGAGAAATCTTTGCTTTGTTGAGAGAGGTTATTGAAATACCTTACCAAGTCATCTTTGTGGTTGAAGATGGTGCTTCTGTGTGGCACTAAAGTGCCGCTGTCTTTATTGGTGGGTTTGAGTCTTGCGTGTTCAAAAGAGCAAAGAATGTACTCAAGCTCTCCTGCAGCGTCCAAATAGCCTTTGAGTGTTGCTTGTAAGTAGCTATCTTTTATATGGCCAACCTCAGCAAATACTTGACCTTTCCAAGTTCCTTGGATGATTAACTGTTGAGCGATTTGCGGCCAATGGCTACTGAAGTCTTCACTCAATAGGTGGTTAACGTTTAGTGCTTCGCTATCTTCAATCTGCAGTAACGAATCGAAGGCGTCATTTGACTTAACCACGAGGCCCTTAGCATCGGTCAATACACACGCCATGGGGCCATTGTTGAGTAAGTAGTTTAACATCGCCTCCTTCTGGCTCTGTTTTAACTCGCTAATATCTTCAAAGGTGACCAGCATGTAGTGACGTTTTTTATCTATGCTTACTTCGATACGTACGCGGATTTTTAGCCAAGTGTAGGGCGTCGTCTCAGTATTAAGTTCGCTATACCACTGCTGCTCAGTGTCCATCTTATGTAAGAACTCACTGTACTGATCATCATCTAAATTCAGAATACGTTGTAAGCTGCGATCAGAGAGATCTTCGATAGCCAGGGCTAGTAACTTTGATGCGGCCGGGTTTGCGATGAGTACACGTCCGCTCTCGTTCGCAATGATACAGCCAACGTCACTATCAAATAAGCGATTGGTCATGCCGATACTGAACTCTCGAGAGCGCTGCACTAAGCGATACAGGTGAGCTAAGAAGATCACTAAACTGGCTAATAATGTCAGTAAGATGGCGCCGCCGATGAGAATATTACGCCATTGAGCAAACTTGGCTGCGATATCTTCATTCTTGATGTAAGACACTAAGAAGTATTCGCGACGGGTTTCATATTGGGTCGTTAATTCAACCTTGAGATATACGAAGCTCGCGGCATCACCGTGGAATTGGCCGAAGTTGCTCATTGCCATCTTGCGCCATAACGCTGGGTAGGATTGCTTCAAACTGCCGCCCATGGTCTCAGGCAAGCGGCTAATACTTGGCTCTGATTGTGCTCCAGCATAGAGCAAACCTTGGGTATCTAACATCATAAGCGGTGCTTGCTTGCTAGAGTAAGCAGGCTTTATGCTCGTAAGCATTTTCGACATTGAGTTATAGGTGACAATGTAGCCACGAATACTCTGATTAGGGTTTTCTAGCCAAGCAAACTGATACATATAGGGCTCGAGTTGACCGTTAATTGGGGTAAACTCGAGTGGTGAGGTATAGATCTCATTGCCACCCATATTCCTCTTGGGACCAAGTAATGCGTGCGGAAGACTATCCTGACCAAAATCGTTGCTGGTGGCAAACTTGTACTGACCTTGAGGGTCGTAGAGGGCAATACCGAGAAGCTCTGGAATGTTATCGACCAGAATATCCCAGTTATCAAGCAGCTTGTCTTGGTTTTCTGGGCTGGGCAGGGTGAGGTAATGTTTTAGTAGTTCAGACTTGGCAAACATCTGGGTTCTAAACTGCTGAAAAGAGACTTTATCAGAGATCATGGCACCAACGGCTTGAAGCTCACTATAGCGCTGGGTGGCCCAATCTTCCTGCAAGCGCCTTTCACCTAAGGTGATAATGATGTTAGTCAGGATAATCACAGTCACGAGCAGCATACAGATCTGGCTCACGGCCGCTAAAATGCGCTGTTGAGACCAATGGATCCCTTGGGCATTGATAAGTAAAGGTAATTTGCGCGTCAGCATCGGTTGATTTTTATTGCCGTTATTATGCGCGTCATATTAACACGAATTAACTCCCTCACAATTGTTTGTTGGCCTTTTAATAACAAGATCTTGCAGTGAGATGGTGTTCATTATTAAAGCTGAGAATGAGTTTAGAGTCCTTAGGGAGATTAGCCGACGATATCGAGCTCTCGTTGCTTAAAGGTTGCGCCAGCGGTTTCGACTATTTCGCGGCAGGCATTAATATCGACTCCCTCTAAGCCATTGATTGCTGATATTTGCACATCATCTATGTACTGAGGGGCGAGTTGAATAAACTCGAGTAAAGCAGGGTAGGCACCAGCCAATTTTGGCCGGCAATGCAGTTGATATAGGCCTTCGGTATTGGCGTTGAGTGAAATTGATAGACTATCAACGCAAGTGGCTAGTTCTGGCAAGATATTGCGTCTATGGAACAGGTTGCCAAGTCCATCGGTATTGACCCTGACCGTACCGCCACGCAGTTTAATCTCTTTAGCCACCTCAAGTAGAGTGGTCAAATTGAGAGTTGGCTCGCCATAACCGCAGAATACATATTCATCAAATTCTGATACTTCACCCAATTGTGCAATTAGCTCGTCGGCCTTAGGTTGGCGACTCAGATCCAGTTGATATTGGTGCACCTGTTTACTGCCATTATGTTTGGGGCAGAATTGACATCTTAAGGTGCAGCGACCAGTAATATTTAGGTAGCGACTATCGCGGATATCGTAAACGAGTGTTGGCTGATTATCGGTCATGAGAGCATCTTGTTGAAAATAAGACCGCCAAGCATAACGGTTAACTTGATTGAAATCTGCTTGCTGGATCGGATTCTAATACCGTTGCAGCTATCAAAGATGCATTAAAAAGGGAGGCATTTTGCCTCCCTTTGTTAACTCACCTTTTCGATTTCCGAGTTTATGCTCTCACTCGGTCCTATTTAAGGTGTTAGAACTGAGCTTGTTCATGGTCCGATTTTGGCTGCCACCACCAGTGGAAGAATCGTCTAAAGCCGCGTCTGACATCATCTAAGATGATGTACAGAATTGGCACCAAGATTAATGTCACCACGGTAGAGAATAAAATACCGAATGCCAAAGATGCAGCCATCGGGATCACAATTTGTGCCTGCAGGCTTCGCTCTAGCAGAATGGGGACTAAGCCGACAAAGGTGGTGAGGGAGGTGAGGATAATCGCCCTAAAACGGTAACAACCCGAATCAACCGCAGCCTTGACAATGCTGTGTCCTTCGGCGCGAGCACGGTTAACAAAGTCCACCAAGATCAGCGAGTCATTGACTACCACACCCGCTAGCGCGACGATGCCGCATAGGCTCAAGATGCTCATATTCAGCCCTAGGATGAAGTGACCAAACAGGGCACCGATCATACCAAAGGGGATCACCGACATGATAATCAGTGGCTGACTATAAGATTTCAGCGGAATCGCCATCAGAGCATAGATGGTAAACAGCGCGAAGAAGAAGCCTTGCAGCAAGCTAACTAGGGCGCTCTGTTCATCGGCACTGCCGCCATCGAGTGCGGTAGAGATATTCGGGTATTTAGCCTGAAGTGCTGGGAGGAAATCCTCTTGGATCTCACCAACGACTTTTGATGGTTCAACCTTATTGGTGTCTGCGTTAGCAATAATGGTAATCGCTCGGCGACCATCGACACGGGTAATCGAGGAGTAGGAATCACCCAGTTGCAACTCGGCTACCGTCGAGAACGGCACCGCTGCGCCGCTCGGTGTGCGAATAAGCATATTTTCAAGGTGACCTACGGTGCGGCGCTGCTCTAACGGGTAGCGCACCATCACTTTAACTTCCTCTTTATTACGTAAAATACGCTGGGCTTCGTAACCATAGAAGCCATAACGCACTTGGCGTGCAAGATCTGACAGTGTCAGGCCTAATGCTTCGGCTTCGGGGCGGATCTTTAACTTGATCTCTTGACTACCAGAGGAGAAATTATCTGAAATATCGTACACCCCCTCGTAGCTACGTAGCTTCTGTTTTAGCTCCTCAGAAGCCTTTGATAACTGTTCTAGATTGTTCGATGTCAGTCTAAAGGAGATATCGCCGCCGGCATCATTGGTGCTGGCATTGATATTTAATTTCTTAACCGCGACTAACTCGGGTAACTGTTTACGCCAAGCGCTAGCGATAGCTTCGCCATCGACATCACGATCCTCGCCCTTAGTCAGTTCGGCAAACAGGAAGGCTGAGGTGCGCGAGCTCATATTGATAAAACTGTGCTTGACCACTGGGTAGCCTAGCTCCTCTTCCATCTGAGCATTCATCGTATATAGTGCCTCTTCAACTTCTTGCACGACTTTAAGGGTGTTTTCCTCTGAGCTGCCCTCAGCCATATCAAGACGAACCTGGATAAAGTCAGATGGGATATCTGGGAAGAAGACCCAGCGTACCTGACCACTGAGAACCAGTGCGATAGAGAGGATGAGTACACCGACAAAAACGGCCACCGTGTTGTAACGTTGTACGATACAGCGCTCCAAGAACGGTCGGTATTGGTTATGGATAAAGTATTGCACCTTATCATTCAAACCCGCTTTAAGACGGCCCAGTAGCCCAAGCTCTGATCTGGGCTTGCGCGGTTTCATATGGGCAAGGTGGGCGGGTAGGATAAGCTTTGATTCCACCAAGGAGAACAGCAGACACAAGATCACTATCATGCCGATGGACTTCCAAATAATCCCTTGTGGGCCAGACACCATCAGCATGGGCATGAAGGCGGCAATGGTGGTGAGTACTCCAAAGGTGGCGGGCATGGCCACTTTCTTGGCACCCTTGACGACGTTCTCTAGGGAGTGCCCCTTCTCCTCTATCTCTGTGTAGGCGCTCTCGCCGATGACAATGGCGTCATCCACCACGATCCCCAGCACAAGTATGAAGGCAAACAGGGTCAGCATATTGATCGACAGCGAGAAGGGCTCTAAGGGCATAAACAGCATGGCGCCTAAGAAGCAAACAGGCAGTCCCATCATTACCCAAAATGCTAGCTTAATCTCTAGGAATAGCGCGAGGATAATGAATACTAGCAAGGCACCGTAGAACATGTTCGACAGCATCATGTTCAATCGACCCTTAAGATAATGGGTGAGATCACCCCAAGTATCTAGTTTCGCGCCAGCAGGTAGCGCGTCACGCTTTTGCTCGATGTACGCCTTAACTTGCTCGGAGATATCCAGTGCATTTTGATCATCGACGCTGAGTACTTCGATGATCGCCGCAGGCTGGCCATTAAAGCGGGTATATTCTAGGCGCTCTTCGAAGCTGTCATTAATAGTGGCGACTTGAGGCAACATCACTCGGCTACCGTCTGGGCGAGTGCTGACAACTATCTGAGAGAAGTCTTCGCCAGTATAGGCTTGGCCCTTGGTGCGCAGCAAGATATCGCCATCTTTAGCGCGAATCGAGCCACCGGGAAGATCGATAGAGGAATTTTGTACCGCCTGTGCCACCTGAGAAAAGGTGAGACCATACTCCCTAAGTTTGTCTTCAGACAGCTCTATTCCAATTTCGTACTCGCGTACACCCGTAACTTGAGCGCGGGTCACCGCTGGTAACAAGGCCACTTCGTCACGAATGGTTTTCGCTAGCTCTTTCATCTCTTGCAGAGACTGATCGCCGTAGACCGAAATCCAGATCACATTATTTTCAGGTTTGATACGGAAAATATTGGGCTTCTCAATATTGACCGGGAAGGTGGAGATGGCATCGATGCGCAGCTTGGCTTCATCGAGAATATCTTGTGGATCGTAGCTATCTTCAACCTCAATCGTAACCGAACCCACCCCCTCGCTGGCAACGGAAGAGATCTTCTTGATGCCATTAATATCTTGAATCGCCTCCTCTATCTTAATGTTGATCCCCTCCTCAATTTCTTGAGGGGCGGCGCCTGGGTAGGCTACGGAGATCTGTAGGTAGTTAAGCTCAAACGTGGGGAAAATTTCTTTATTAATAATCAGGGTGCTGAACAGGCCACCTATGATTAAGATCCACATCAATAGATTGGCCGCCACACTATTGCGGGCAAACCAGGCGATAATCCCTTTCTGGGTGTCGATTGGGGCGCTCATTATTGACCACCCGCACTAGCGAGTTGCTCTTCACTGCTCTCACTCTGAGACTCTTGATTAGAGCTAGAATCTTCGCCGACAACTTTGACCATCTGCCCATCTTCGGCATTGACAAGGTTAGTCAGTGACACGCGCTCACCATCGTTAAGGCTGTCCTTGATGTAGACACTGTCCAGATCGGTGCGTACGACATTGACGCTGCGAAGCTCGATGCTGCTATCGCTATTTACAATAGTGACTTGGTTATTTCGTACTAAATGACGTGGTAACTTGACGATACCGTCAACGGTGCGACCTTTAATCACTGCGGTGACAAAGGTGCCGTATTTTAGGGGCAGCTGGCCTTCGACTTGGTTATCACGTAGGTAGGGGTCTTTCACTTCGGCAACCAAGAAAACCATGCGGTTTTCAGCATCGATAACGCCTTCGCTACGCACAATTTGTCCCTGCCAAATGATCTTTCTACCAGCGAGATCGGCGCTTAGACTGACATCGGTATCTGGGTTATCGACCGACTCTAGGTAAGCTAGATCGTTATTCGATAGCGGCAATCTCACCTCGGCTATACGGGTGTCATATAGCTCACCTAAGTTAGTGCCTAGAGTGACATACTGGCCAAGGTCGACGTTGCGCGCCTTAATGATGCCATCGAATGGTGCGCGAATAACGGTTCGTTCAAGGTTGCGCTGTGCGCGGGCAAGGGCTGCTTGCTGGAACTTTACATTGGCTTGTTCTTGCTTTAGTTGTGGGAGGCGTAGACCAAGCTCTGGTGGAATGCCGCCGTCGTAGCCTTTCCAGTCATTTTTTGCCACTTCCCCTTTGGCGCGCTCCTCCTCCAGGGCGGCCTTGGCTTTAGCCAGAGAGGCCTGCGCCTGCATCAGATCCGCCTCGTAATCAGATGGCTCAATAACGGCCAACTCGTCACCTTTCTTTACTACGCCACCGGCAACAAAGTTAGCCGAGATAGACAACATACGGCCCTGTACTTCGGTGACCAGTTGCGTTTTATATTTTGGTGTCACCACCCCGTAGGAGGGCAGGTTGAGTGACACAGTTTGGCGTTTCACTTCGGTGACATCAACAATCGGCACTGGGGCGGTATCGGCTTTCTGCTCAGGGGCTTCCTTGGTACTAATCAGAATTTGAGCGGCGATAATAAAGGCCAGAAGAATAAAGAGAGGAGTCATTCTCCTAAGTATTGTTTTAATTTTATTTATCATCTGATCTGCTTTTCCATGCATAGACTTTTCTAATTGCATAAATTACCAGAGTCAGGGACAAGGCGACATCTTTATTTGTAACAAATATGTTTAAACTTGTAGTGTTGGTGTGAGGTTTACCAAGGGAGTCATTATCAAACTTAAATACTTGGTACCAAGGCGGTTCTCTGACTAAAGTTGTGACTAGTCACGATTGAAATCGTACCGTCTAAGCGTAATATGAAAATCTAACGCGAGCAGATCCACTTCAATGATTCGACTAGGGGAATGACTAATGGATATTAACGGTGACTAATTATGTTTAACGCAATTAAGACTAAATTTCACCCGAGTCACCAAACGCACAAAGAAACACTGATAAAGTTTATTGTTTTACTGGCAATCATTGTTGTTTATTTTGGTTATATGAGCTGGAAATATAATGCGTCTACAGGCTTTGCATTAGCGGTATTGAGTTGGAGTTTCTTTGTATTATGCACCCCCGTTGCAGATGGTGGCTTTCTAATCGCATTTCCAGTGCGCTTACTGTTCAATGTCAGGATGGCCATAACTCAAGTCGTGTTGTGGTTTATTGCCGTTGGGGTCAATGTTTACTTTATCAACTTTTCAGAAAGTACTTATCAATTGACGTTTCTTACCCGACTATTACAACATATTTTGACTCAACCTATTCCTTATTGGAGCATTCTGGCTATTAGTGCACTTGGTACTCTTTTGTCGATCTATTTTGGAGACGAAATGATGGATGTAGTGACACATAAAGACCGAGTAAAGCATCATCAACATGGTTTTAAATACCGCATCCTTTTGGTTGTCGGTATGGGGGCGGTAACCATAACAGCCTATTATCATCTGTTGCGCAGTTTGGGTGTGCATATACCTGGGTAATGGTGATAAAAAAGGCCACGTAAACGTGGCCTTTTAATATTATTGTCGAAAAAGAAGGCTCGTATTTACTTCTTCTTTTTCTTCTTGTTTTTCTTACTGAAGTTTTTACCTTCTGGACCCGCTTTTTTCTTTCCAGGAGGCTTAGCTTCTTTGTTCTTTGGACGCAAGTCTTTAACGAAACGGCGTTTCAGTGGTTGGCCAATATAGCGCTCAATCTTACCTACGACACGGATATCATGGGCTTCAACCAATGATATTGCAGTACCTTTAGCACCTGCACGGCCTGTACGACCGATACGGTGAACATAAGTATCTGCAGAGCGTGGCATATCGAAATTGATCACATGGGTAATACCGTCAATATCGATACCGCGTGCAGCAACGTCTGTTGCTAGTAAGATATTGACTTCACCTTTGGTGAAACGACCCAGTGCTTGGAAACGCGCTTTTTGCTCCATATCGCCGCGCATAAACGCACAAGCGATGCCCTCTTTCTGTAGCAGGCCTTCAAGGCTAGCAACCGCTTCACGGGTCTTAACGAAGACGATGGTGCGCTGAACTTCTTCTTGCTTTAAAAGTGCTGCGAGCAATGCAAACTTATGTGCCTTGTCGTCGGCTAAGTGGATCCACTGATGGATCTTAGCTTTTTCGCTGCGTGGTGCTTCTGCTTCCAGCTTAACTGGGTTGGTTAGTAGCTGATGTGAGAAACGTCCCACGTCGCTGCCTTCGAGCGTGGCAGAGAATAGCATGGTCTGCTTACGGCCAACTGATTCGATTGCAATACTTTCAACGACTGCAGAGAAGCCCATGTCTAGCATGCGGTCGGCTTCATCGATCACCAATACTTCGACTTCTTCGGCGTTGAAGTGCCCCTTGTCTAAGTACTCCATCAAACGGCCTGGAGTGGCAACTAAGATGTCAACGTTCTTCTGTAGTGCTTCCTCTTGAGGACCGTAAGGAACACCACCCGTGATGATGACGGTGTCAAGACCTAGGCCTGTTGCAAGGTGGCTGGCATAACGATGAATTTGGCTAGCAAGTTCACGTGTTGGAGTCAGAATCAATACGCGCGCTCGGCCGCCATATCGACGTGGAAAGTCGATTAGGTGCTGCAACGCAGGCAGAAGAAAGCTTGCCGTCTTGCCTGTACCCGTTGGTGCGCGAGCTAAGATATCTCTTTGCTCCATGGCAACAGGGATTGTTTGCTGTTGTATCGTAGTGGGCTTGTTATGGCCCATTGCTTTTAATGACTCTAACAAACAAGGGTCAAGCTGGAGATCTTCAAATTGCATGCGTGGCATCTCAATAAATAATAGCCGGACATTATAATGCTTATAGAAGCGACTTTAAACGATTAGATCGCCAGATCCTTAAAGCTTTAAATAAAAATCCCTACTCAATAAGCTAAAGGCTTGGCTGTACTGGCCGTTTTTCTGACGAATATAGAGCTGCTGCTCGCTAACACACTCAAACTTACCCTCTACTGTTAACTTGGCTTTAGTATTTGAGTCATCTGTCGTTGCGGGAGTATGACGCAGCACGAGCACTTGTCGGTTCGCTTCTTTTCCCTCAACGCTGGAGGCCATCAATCTTTGACTCAACGTGAGCTTATATTGGCTTAACTTACTTTCAAATAGCTTTATTGACTCGGTAGGCAGAATAAGACTCGCCGCTCCTTGGGGCGCTAGCAGCTGCTTGATGGCACTTAGCAAGGCATCGAAACTTAGGCTATCGGTATGGCGAGCGGTGGCTCTTGAGGCGTCGCTCGATTGTGGCCCACTGGCAAAATAGGGCGGATTACAGATGATATGCTCAAACTGCTGTTGTTGCGCTTGTTGGCAATAGGCTTGGATATCGCAGCAGATAACCTCAAGGCGCTCTGACCAATGGCTGGCATTGAAATTTTGCTGACAGTCTAAGGCGGCATGGCTATCTAGCTCGATGGCGGTAATCTTTGCTTGGCTACGCTGTGCGGCCATTAGGCTTAATAGGCCACTGCCTGCGCCAATATCGAGTATGGTTTTGGCTTGTACTAATGGTGCCCAAGCGCCCAGAAGTACGCCATCGGTGCTGACGGGCATGCCGCAACGGCTGTCATCGACATGAAAGAGTTTGAAGGTAAATGGCATTGCAACAAGAGTTGGTTTGAACTGTTAAGCTAATTGTACGCTAATCAAGCGTATAGCGTAATCAACTAATCTAGGTTTAATTGTTAATGTTTTAAGCACGCTTTAGTTATTATGCATGTAAGTGGTTACTCACGTTGAACTGCTTGCTGGCTATTAAAGCGGATGTGTCGTGTTGTGGGTGCTCATGGGGTGAATGTAAGTAATGGGAATGTTTTGTTGTTATTGTGTTGCTGGTTATATCGAGAATGCTCGTTTTTCCGTATGCCTGCTTGTTTGTTTTTAACGACTCTGTTAATAGTATGCCCCTCTTTGTTGGGTAAAAGCTCAATTTTAGAGAAGGTAAACCAGTTTTAAAGCAATTGAAGCGTTACTTTTTTCGCCGCTGTTCAAAAACTCGCCAAGAATGGGCCCTATTTACCATGGAACTGTGTAAAGTAAAGATTACACATTTTTTTGCTATCAACCTAAGTGGTGCCTTAGGAATGTGATGGCACAAAATAATTAACTAAATAAAATAATGATGGGGCATAAAGTGCAGAATAATCAGATGAGTATTACAGATACGTTAGGGTTGGGTTTTATGACCTTCGCGTTCTTTTTGGGGGCGGGTAACTTAATTTTCCCACCATTAGCAGGCTTTTTGGCGGGCGAAAATATCATCCTAGCTATGCTTGGCTTCCTTATTACTGCGGTCGGCCTTCCTCTCCTGACTCTTATTGCTGTCGCTAAAGCGAACGGTAAAATAATGCAATTGCTGCCTCCCATCGCTGCGACTGCATTAGCTGTCTCTATTTTTATCATTATAGGTCCTGCGTTCGCCGCACCAAGAACTGGACTGGTTGCTTACGAAGTCGGCTTCAAGCCGTTTTTAACTGATACTAGTGCGACCTTTATGATTGCGGGTTTATCACTTAACATCGCGCAGCTTATTTATACCTTAGGTTTCTTCGGTCTATCTATGGTACTGGCTCTGTTCCCAGGTAAGTTACTTGATAGCGTAGGTAAAGTATTAACGCCGATCCTTATCTTATTATTAGTCGGTCTAGCGATCTCTGTGATCGTGATCCCTGGTAGTGATATCGGCGCAGCCGTTGGTGATTACCAAGTAAACCCACTAACTAAGGGGATCTTGGAAGGCTATAACACCATGGATACCTTGGCCTCATTGATCTTCGGTATGTTGATCATCGATATCCTACGTAAGAAAGGCGTCACAGAGCCAAAAGCACAGACTAATTATTTAATTAAAGCGGCCCTGATTGCGGCAGCAGGCTTGGCATTTGTATATGTATCACTATTCTATTTAGGTGCTACAGCAGGCGACTTAGCGGCTGGTGCAGAAAATGGCGGCGTGATCTTAACTAACTATGTTACTGCTAAATTTGGCGCAAGCGGCATGGTGTTATTGTCATCTGTTGTGACACTCGCCTGTTTGACTACGGCTGTGGGTCTTATCAGTGCTTGTGGTGAGTACTTTAACGAGCTACTACCAAAGATCTCTTACCGCCGTTTCGTAGTGCTAGTCAGTATCGTTTGCGCGACTATCGCTAACGTAGGTCTAGCACAGCTTATCAGCATCAGCGTTCCAGTATTGATGACGGTTTACCCAGTGGCTATCGCCTTGGTTGCGGTGACATTCTTAACTGAACGTTTCGCTAATCCAAAAGCGGCTCACCGTATTGTACTGAGTGTTGCACTATTTTTCGGTATCATCGACGGCATCAAGGCTGCAGGTGTTGACGTTAGTGTGCTGAACTTTATGCCATTGCATAATGAAGGCATGGCTTGGTTACTGCCTACTGGTTTGGCAATACTGGCTTGCATGTTGATCAAAAGTAGCAAGCCTAAGACTGAGGTCGTACTGAATTAATAGTGGCTAAACTTTAGCGCATTGAATTTCGTGTAACGGAATTTAATGCGCTACGTCACTCTTATCTTAATCAAATCGTCTAGCTTATTAATGATTAGCTGAATCGATTGCTGTTGTTAATCTGTTGCATTCACTCCTATTGCTAGTGTCAATGTTTGATATTAGTGTCTTGTGTTACCCCCAAACCATTGAAATGTTGCCCTCTTGATGTGAAGTGGGGCTTTGTTGTATTGACTGCTTGTCACCATTGAGTGAATTTGATAATTAGTACGCGCTAATTAATGCTCGTTTACAGAGCGATTCGAATATCATCATGATGGATAGTAAAAAGTGCACAGCAAAAAAATGACGACTGCCGATACATTGGGCTTAGGTTTTATGACTTTCGCTTTTTTTCTAGGTGCGGGTAATTTAATTTTTCCACCTCTTGCAGGCCACTTGGCTGGTGAGAATATGACCTTAGCCATGTTAGGTTTCTTAATTACTGCGGTTACCTTGCCACTGATGACCTTGATTGCCGTTGCTAAGGCTAACGGTAAGATGATGACGCTGCTTCCACCAGTTGTCGCGACCTTGTTAGGTTTAGCTATCTATATCATTTTAGGCCCTGCTTTTGCGTTACCTCGTGCAGGACTCGTTGCCTATGAAATGGGGTTTAAGCCATTTCTTAGCGACTCAGCGGCGACATTTATGCTGGCTGGTGTGACGTTTAATGTGTCGCAGCTTCTTTATTCTCTGCTCTTTTTTAGTTGTGCAATGTTGCTGGCTCTTTACCCTGGGAAACTACTCGATAGTGTGGGTAAGGTACTGACGCCTATTATGCTGTTTCTTTTGGTTATTCTTGCTTTCTCTGTGTTTATGCAGCCTGATGCGCAGATAGGGGGCGCGGTAGGAGAGTACCAATCGAGCCCTTTAGTTAAAGGAATATTGGAGGGTTACAATACCATGGATACGTTAGCTGCCATGGTGTTTGGAATTTTGATCATCGATATTTTACGCCGCAAAGGGGTGAGTGATATTAAAGAGCAGACCCATTACCTTATCAAGGCTGCACTGTTAGCAGCGGCTGGTCTTTCATTTGTCTATTTTTCACTTTTCCATCTTGGCGCTACAGCAGGTGAGATTGCAAAAGGAGCCGATAATGGGGGCGTGATCTTAACCAATTATGTGGCAAATGAATTTGGGGCGTTAGGCCAGATCTTATTGGCGACAGTCGTTACTTTGGCTTGCTTGACTACGGTTATTGGTTTGGTAACGGCTTGTTCTGAGTTTTTTCATGAACAGTTTCCTCGTTGCTCTTATCGCAGCTTTGTTGTGCTCAGCTCCCTTACCTGTGCCACTGTTGCAAATGTGGGCTTGGCGCAGCTTATCAGCATCAGTGTTCCAGTACTCTATACCATCTATCCAGTGATTATCGCTTTGGTTTTTGTGACTCTTTTGAATCAAAAGTTCGTAAACCCAAGGATGTGTCACCGATTTGTACTGGGAGTTGCATTTATATTTGGTTGTATCGATGGACTGAAGGCGTGCGGTATTGATATGAGCCTAGTCGATTTTATGCCACTTTATAGCGAAGGTATGGCTTGGTTACTCCCGACTGCTATCGCCATCGTTGCTTGCATGTTTGTTAAAAAGCCTGCCGAGCAGATAGCGGTTAACTAAAGCTAGCGGTTGTAGCTTTAGATAAAGTGATTCGTTAAAGCTAATAGCCTAAGCCAGTTCGATGGCATAATATTGAGGCGATGCTCTATGAGCATTGCCTTTTTTGTTTATAAGAAGGTTTAAAAGCAGGTGCTAGGAAAAGCAGGTTCTAGACCCTAGGAAAAGCTGAGACGGTAAAAGACGAACGGCCTGCGGCCTTACGAACGTGACTGCGTAACTTACGGAACGCTGCGCTTATGGAAAAGCTTTGAAAGTCAAGAAAGGTTCTAGGCCCTAGGAAGAGCAGAGACGGGAAAGCAAAGACGCTAGAAGCCTGGAAAGGCTGAGACGGATAAAGCCGGAAAAGATAAAGCGGGAAAACCAAAGATAACAGGCTGACGCTTTTGGCTTTTGCTTTTCCTCGCAGCGAAGCGTCCTAGGATCTAGGTCCTTCTTTATTAAATCGTAGGTAGGAATGATAAGTGTCAGATAAGTACACGCCTAATAGCATTATTGATCTGTTTTTAGATGACCTTTGGTCAACCAAGGGCTTAAGTGATAATACCTTAAGCGCTTATCGCACCGATCTGCGTCATCTCGATCGCTATTTACAGTGCCGTGGGGGCGACTTAGTCACCTGTAGCCAGTTTGATATCCGTGACTACTTAGCTGAGCGCTTCGATAAAGGCTTTGCCAAAACCAGTAGCGCTCGCATGATGAGTAGTTTACGCCGTTTTTATGGCTATCTTATTGTAAAGAAACAGATCGATACCGATCCCATGGCGCTTATCGAATCGCCCAAACTTGCTCGTAAACTTCCTGACTCACTGAGTGAAGAAGATATCGACCGTTTGCTGGCGGAGCCTGAACAAGACGATCCTGTTGAGTGCCGCGACAAGGCGATGCTGGAGCTACTGTATGCTACGGGTTTGCGTGTATCGGAGCTGGTGGGACTGACCATGGAGCAATTAAGTCTGCGCCAAGGCCTAGTTCGTATTACTGGTAAGGGGGGCAAGGAGCGTTTAGTGCCGCTCGGTGAACTCGCCGTTACCGAGGTTGAGGATTATCTTAAGTTTGCCAGAGCCGAGCTGCTTAAGGGCAAGCAGAGTGATGTGCTATTTCCCTCTAAGCGGGCGCAGCAGATGACGCGACAAACTTTCTGGCATCGTATTAAGCTCTATGCCCTGAGAGCTGGGATTACTACTGAGCTTTCGCCTCACACTCTCAGGCATGCATTTGCCACTCACTTACTTAATCACGGTGCAGACTTGCGCGTGGTGCAATTACTGCTCGGTCATAGCGACCTATCGACGACACAGATCTATACCCATGTTGCGACTGCAAGGCTGGCAAGCCTGCACAGTGAACATCATCCTCGAGGCTGATTTTCGCAACGCAGTTAAATTGTTTTTATGCTTTGAATGACGAATATTGATTCGAGGCTTGATGAGTCTCAGGTTAGAATTTTGAGTAGATGAAAGCGAAATTGAGCCTACAGAATAACTTTCATTAATTCGCTACTTAATTGAATTATATGATGAGTTTCACGTCTGTATGATTTAGTTACAGCAAATAATTTGCTTTAACTGAATTGAGTCTGTAACTTTTCAGCTCCAGATAAGGTCTAATCATTTATATCTGTCAGTCTGACCCTTACAAAGAGTAGGAAAACTAATGAAGTTCACTCGAACATTTTCTTTGATTGCTGCAATGTTGGTTGCACCAGCAGCTTTCGCAGCATCAAACAGCACAGGCGATGATACCGCAGCGTTGAAGCAGAAGTTAAACGAAGCGTTAAACGTTGAAGTGCTTTCTATGAAGCCATCACCTATCCCTGAGCTATACGAGGCCTTCACTGACCGTGGTGTGTTGTATATCAGCAAAGATGGTTCAAAGCTGTTTCATGGTAATCTTTATGACCTCGATAAGGGTATGAAGAACTTAACCGAGGCGGCGATGGCGGGGCCTCGCGTGGATATGATAAAGCCACTCGAAGACAATATGCTGGTCTACAAGGCAAAAAATGAAAAGTACGTGGTAACTGTATTTACCGATGTAAGCTGTGGTTACTGCCGTAAGCTACATAACGAGATGCAAGAGTATAACGACCTCGGAATTACCGTGCGTTATCTTGCGTTCCCACGTGCGGGCGTTCCATCTGCTAATGCAGACGAGATGGAGTCTGTATGGTGCGCAGCCGATCCACTTAAGGCCATGGGTGATGCCAAAAATGGTAAGGCGATTAAGAGCGCCAAGTGTGACGCTAAAATTGCCGAGCAATATAACCTAGGTCAGGCTATTGGTATTAACGGCACGCCAGCGCTCATTCTTGAAGACGGTACTCTTATTCCTGGCTACCAGCCACCTAAGGCACTGCTACGTACTTTAGAGTCTGTACAGTAATTCAGTTGTTGAATTCAGGACTGAATTGAGTCTGAGAAGCAAAAAGGTGAGCCTAGGCTCACCTTTTTTGTGCCCCTTTTCCGGCAGTCTTTGCTATGCTGCTACTGTTTTTAGTTTTGAGGGTTTAATTCAACGTGATCCATAAGATAGTTCGCCGCCCTAGAGTCGATGATAGTCACCTTCCCGATACGCTTTCTCCCATTTTAAAACAGATCTACGCCAGTCGTGGTGTGGTTGCTGCCGATTGTGAGCTGAGCCTTGGCAAGTTACTGCGCCCCAACACCATGGCCGGGCTTGAGCAAGCGGCTAAGATAGTTGCCGATGCCATCGAGGCGCAAAAGGCGATTCTGATCATGGGGGATTTCGACGCCGATGGTGCCACCTCCACCAGTGTCTGCGTGTTAGCACTGCGGATGATGGGCGCACAAAAGGTGGATTACCTGATTCCGAACCGCTTCGATTACGGTTATGGCTTAAGCCCTGAGATTGTCTCGGTTGCGGCCAGCAGGCAAGCACAGCTTTTGATCACCGTCGATAATGGCATCTCCTCAATAGAGGGGGTCGCGGCGGCAACAGCCCACGGCATGACGGTGGTGATTACCGACCACCATCTCCCTGGGCACACTTTGCCTGACGCCGATGCCATCGTGAACCCTAATCAAGACGGCTGCGAGTTTGCCAGTAAGTCTATTGCCGGAGTGGGCGTGGCATTTTATCTGATGTCGGCGCTTAGAGCCGAGCTTCGAAGCCGCAACTGGTATCAGCAGCAGGGCATTAGCGAACCTAACCTTGCTCAACTACTGGATATCGTTGCCCTAGGCACTGTGGCCGACGTGGTATCGCTCGATACCAATAACCGTATTCTAGTGGAAGCGGGTCTACAGCGAGTTAAGGCTGGACGCTGTCGTGTTGGTATCACCGCGTTATTAGAGGTGGCCAAGCGCACACCATCGCGTATTGTCGCCTCAGACTTTGGTTTTGCTGTTGGGCCACGGCTTAACGCCGCGGGTCGTCTCGATGAGATGGCGCTCGGGGTGGAAACCTTACTCTGTGAAGATATGATGCTGGCTAGGCGCATGGCATCTGAGCTTGATGGCTTGAATGCCGAGCGGCGCGATCTAGAAGCCGATATGCAGCAAGAGGCGCTTAAGAGTCTTGAGAGTATCGAGCTTAATGAAGCCGAGCTGCCATGGGGCATCGCCATCTATCAGGCAGATTGGCACCAAGGGGTGATCGGTATTTTAGCCTCGCGCATTAAAGATAAGTATCACCGTCCAGTCATCGCCTTTGCTGAGGCGGGTGACGGCGAGATTAAAGGTTCGGCACGCTCGATTAAGGGCTTGCATATGCGTGACCTACTGGAGCTGATTAACTCGCGCCATCCAGGGCTTATTCTAAAGTTTGGTGGACACGCCATGGCGGCGGGTCTATCGATTCAAGCGGGTCAGTTTTCCCTGTTTGCCGAGGCTTACGATAAAGCGGTGCGGGAAGTGTTAGCGCCTGAATTACTGACCGGCGAGTTGGTTTCAGACGGCGAGTTGGTGCCCGAGCAGTTTAAGCTTGAGCTTGCCAGTGAGCTAAGGAGTGCAGGCCCTTGGGGACAGTCATTCCCTGAGCCGCTGTTTGATGGTTACTTTAGGGTTATCCAGCAGCGCATCGTTGGCGAGAAGCACTTAAAATTGATTTTAGAAACCGAGTGCGGCCGAGTGATGCTCGATGCCATCGCCTTTAATGTGGACTTGAAGACCTGGCCCGATGCCACTATTCAGTACGCACAGGTGGTGTATAAACTCGATGTGAATGAGTTTAGAGGTAATCAGAGTTTGCAGCTGATGGTTGAGCAGATAGAGCCTAAGTAGGGCTATGGCAAAATGACATCAAGGGAGAGGGATGCACTGGTTGCATCCCTTTTTTTATCGGTTTAAATAAACT
The DNA here is from genome assembly GCF_016765635.1 of Shewanella schlegeliana. GTDB lineage: Bacteria > Pseudomonadota > Gammaproteobacteria > Enterobacterales > Shewanellaceae > Shewanella > Shewanella schlegeliana. Next base: position 333,129 of record NZ_JAESVD010000002.1, on the reverse strand, counting down.
CGGAAGCGATGAGGGTTAATTAAGCAGGCTTTAATGGCAAAACCGTGCTGAACTTCAACGACTCCATCGCAAAGGTTGAGGTGACATTGGTTAAGCCTGCCACTTGATTGACCAAACGTTTATAAAAGTGATCAAATGCAGCCATATCTTCAACTTGTACCCGCATCATATAATCATACTCCCCAGCCATGCGGTAAAACTCCATCACTTCCGGCATGGCGTAGACAGCTTCAATAAATTTCTCATACCAAGCATGGGAGTGATCACAGGTCTTAACCTGCACAAATGCGGTGAAATCAACACCTATTTTACTGGGGTTGAGTAGGGCGACTCGCTTGTTGATCACCCCCTCTTCTTCTAGACGCTTTAAGCGTTTCCAGCAAGGCGTGGTCGTTAAATTAACGGCTTTGGCTAACTCGTTAAGCGATAAGGTGACATCGTGCTGCAGCATGGTTAGCAGTTGTCGGTCGACTTTATCTAGTTTTACTTTTTCAACCACAAGGTTCTTCCTTACTGAGATTCTCTGTTGATTATCTATTATTGAATATTTAAGCGGCTGTATAACTTGTAAGCGTATTCTAGTAGAAAATCTTTCTCTTTTCTGTCTCATTGGTAGAAAAAATGGAAAAATAATTCTTCAAGTAATCCATTACAATGAAACAAAGATTGCAATGACTTTATTCCAAATAGTGTCGATGACTAGAAGCGAGTAGAACGATGAAACAACACTTATGGCCTTTATTCCTTGAAGCAGTTAAACGCGATGTCGTTCCAGCCCTTGGCTGTACTGAACCAATTTCTGTTGCATTAGCTGCCGCCATTGCCATTGATGAGTTAGGCATAAAAAACCAAGCCTGTAACGCCACAAAGGACGTTAAACTGGACATTAAGATGGACGTTGCTGTTTCTGCCAACTTAATGAAAAACGGTATGGGCGTGGGCATTCCCGGCACGGGGATGGTTGGCTTGCCGATTGCTGCTGCCATTGGTGCCATCGCAGGGGAGCGTAGTGCTGGTCTTGAAGTATTAAAAAAACTCACTGATAACGATGTCGAGGCCGCTAAGTTAATGCTGGCGAACGATCAGGTGACTGTAGGCGTCGCTGATGTGGCTAATGTCTTATACGCCAAAGTCACGGTGTATTATCAGCAGCAAACAGCGAGCGTTACCATTGCCGATAGCCACACTCAAGTCATTGCGATTGAAAAAAATGGTGAGCAGTGTTTACTCACTCCACAGGTGGAGACTGTTAAAGACAGCTGCAAAGCGAATCCGTTTACCGAGGCCAAACTGCAAGATATTTATGATTTTGCCATGCATGCACCACAGGATGACATACGTTTTATTATGCAGGCCAAAAGCCTAAATGATGCCTTATCCATTGAAGGCCTCAGTGGTAATTATGGTTTGAAAATTGGTGCGACATTGGTAAAAAACCAAGCTAAAGGCTTGTTGTCTGGCGGCTTACTGACCGAAGTGCTAACCCGTACTGCTGGGGCGTCTGATGCGCGTATGGATGGCGCCATGATGCCTGCGATGAGTAATTCGGGCTCTGGAAACCAAGGCATTGCGGCAACCATGCCCGTTGTTGCCAGTGCAGAGTTTCTTAAATCCAGCGAAGAGCAAACCATCCGCGCGTTAATGCTGTCGCATTTAACGGCTATCTATATTAAGAGCTATCAGAACAAACTCTCTGCCTTATGTGGCGCAACAACGGCATCTATGGGGGCGGCGGCTGGCATCACCTATCTGCTTGATGGTGAGATTGAACAGGTAAGTGCTGCAATTTGTAGCATGATTGGCGATGTCAGTGGCGTTATTTGTGATGGGGCCAAAACCGCTTGCGCAATGAAAGTGTCTTCATCGGCTGGTGCCGCCGTAAAGTCTGCCTTAATGGCCATTGATGGCATTCGAGTGACGGGCTCTGAAGGTATTGTTGCTGATGATGTTGATCAAACTATCCGTAACCTTGCGACATTGGCTAATGGCGCAATGACACAAACTGATGTGCAGATCTTAGATATAATGCTTCACAAGTAAGCATGTTTTTTTGATAAAGCAGAACTATAGCGTTTATCAGCCATTCTAAGTCAAAACTTAAGCTAGAACTTTAAGCCAAGTCGGTACTCAATTAAGAGTCGACTTGGCTTTTTAGTTTCTCAACTTGATACACCAAGGCTCGAGAGGCTGTTTCAATTATTGTCCTCTTACTTCAGACTCACTGCTTCAGACTCACTGCTTCAGACTCATTGCTTCAGACTCATTGCTTCAGACTCATTGCTTCAGACTCATTGCTTCAGACTCATTGCTTCAGACTCATTGTTTCAGACTCACTGCTTCAGACTCACTGCTTCAGACTCACTGCTTCAGACTCACTGCTTTAGACTCACTGCTTTAGACTCACTGCTTCAGACTCATTGCTTCAGACTCACAGCTTCAGACTTACTGCTTCAGACTCACTGCTTTAGACTTATTATTTCAAACTCATTGTTAATGGCTCTAGCAAGACTCTTCCTTTGCTCCTCCATGTCATACCTCCGCTTTAATGGCTGAACAAAGTGAGCATTTCATCCATTCGCCTTCAATCTTGCATCTTGCTTAAATGAGCTAGCTGCCTCGAGTAAGCTGGCTAAAATATCTCTTATGAGTTTGATTTTTAATCTGATTATGGATGAGTGTAGGCTGTTGATATTGCTCACATATTGATTTTATTTAGCTGTGCCTATCACTTTAATTCGTTAAATGTGCGTCATATCTCTCGCTACCAAAAAGCAAAATCGTGAAATGCTTCATGTTTTTGAATGCAGGTTAGCAGGTGAGTAATGACTAATAAGGTGAAGGACATCAAACTATTGAGCCGTCAAAAGTGATTAACTCTTGATCTGGATCAGTACGGAAAAACGATGTGAAAAAATCACTGAATTGAGAGTATGTTTTGCTAAATCTACGCCAATAGCGATGAATTTTAATAAAAAATTTCTCTCCATCCTTGAGTATGCTCAGGCCAAGCAAACGCGGTAAAACCCCTGTTTTCTCATAAACATAATTACAATTTTTATCATATCAGTGGCTATAGCCAAATTTAATGGAATTGATATATGAGTGAAGTAGTTCAAGGCACACCAAGTGGTGATAGCCAAGCGCAACCCCTGCACGAACGAGCCAATATGACCAAAGCCGAATGGCAACAAGCCACCAAGTTTGACAGTATCGATCTTGGTTGGATAGTGATGAGTATTGGTATGGCCATCGGTGCTGGTATTGTATTTTTACCAGTTCAGGTTGGCGTGATGGGACTATGGGTATTTTTGCTGTCATCCATCATTGGTTACCCTGCAATGTATCTGTTTCAAAAGTTATTCATAAATACTTTGGCCGAGTCAAAAAAGTGTACCGATTACCCAGGTGTTATTGAAAACTATCTCGGTAAAAACTGGGGTATTGCATTAGGCGTGCTTTATTTCTTGATGTTGGTCATTTGGGTGCTGGTTTATTCGTTAGCCGTGACCAATGACAGTGCATCTTACCTGCATTCATTTGGTGTCACAGAGGGATACCTTAACGACAATGTATTTTATGGCTTAGGCCTAATCTGCTTATTGGCCTTTATCGGCTCAAAAGGCGAAAAGCTGCTATTTAAGCTGTCAGGTTTTATGGCGGTGACTGTGCTGTCACTGGTAGCTGTAATGGGTGTGTTACTGATGGCACGTTGGGATATGGCGAATATTCCAAGTATGGGGGAATTTGGCCCAATGCTTAAAAATGCCATTATTACGCTGCCATTTACCTTAACCTCGATTCTGTTTATTCAATCGTTAAGCCCAATGGTTATCTCGTATCGCTCACACGAAAAGTCGATTGAGGTTGCGCGTTTCAAGGCTGAACGAGCAATGAAAATAGCCTTTGCTATCTTATTCGTGGTGGTGTTCTTCTTCGCTATATCGTTTACCTTTGCTATTAGCCAAGAGCAAGCGACCGAGGCGATGAACCAGAATATCTCTGCATTGGCGATTATTGCGCAATACTTCCCTGGCAGCTGGGCAACGATTACTGGTATTGTAATTAACATCTTTGCGATTGTGACGTCTTTCTTCGGGGTATTTTTAGCCTTCCAAGAAGCCTGTCGTGGCATTGCAATGAACATACTACTGCGTAGTCGTAAAGAATCAGAGATTAATAAAGCGCTAGTGAATAAATTAGTTACAGTATTCATTATTCTACTGGCTTGGTCTGCGATTGCCTTAAATGCACCAATTCTATCGTTTACCTCTATCTGTAGCCCTATCTTCGGTCTGGTGGGGTGTTTAATCCCAGCTTACTTGGTGTACAAGGTGCCACACTTAAACAAATACAAGGGTTGGGCGACTAACCTGATTATTGTCACAGGGGTATTGTTGTGTATCTCGCCGTTATTGGCGTTTATGTAATTGGCTGATTTTATTGCTGATTAGCAATTGGGGTAATCAAGCTGGCGCTTGGGCTTAAGCAATCAAACTTCGTTTGATGAAAGGTCGTGGCGCTTCGCCCACACCCGAGTCAAGGGGGAAAGCGCTTGTCCCCTTTCTTGATTTCATAAGAGTAAACCCTCTGCGCCCCAGACGAAGTTACATGCGTTGGATACGGGCCTTACTCATCTTCGAAAATCACTAACGCTTCAGAATCGCCATCTGATAGGCAGGAAACCAGAATGTCTTGAAGTGCATGGATGCACGAGAAAGACCATGGCTCTACTAAAGCTAGCTCGGCATCCCTGCCTCGCTCACGCGATTTTCTTCTATGTGCTCGGCAACTCCGATGGGGAGTTGGTGTTTTCTGTTCATTTGGTTATGCACCTTATCCCTTGGTTGTAAAAAACTGAAGTAACCTCTAACCTCTAACCTCTAACCTCTAACCTCTAACCTCTAACCTCTAACCTCTAATCTTTTGTTTGGTTGTAAGGTTTTGGTTATATTGTATAAATTCTAATTTCACCCATTAAAATAATGGGTTGTCTTCATGCGAAGAATATTGTCGAGACGCACTGATAATATTTAAAGATGCAGTACCGATAACAATGTTATCAGTGCTGTTATTTAATAAGCTGCTACACGAACTCTAAGATTGCAGTTTGTTGGCTCAGTTCAGCGATTGAACCGTTAGTTATTTAGGCATGAAAGTAGATGGATTTCCTTTTTCTTTGCTGCCTTTTAGTTTTCATTTCATCAGGTTCGGCAATTGACCATTATTGCCAAAAGTTCATGGATTTCAGAAGCCAATTCACACTTCAATTGTTCATGGTTTTGCCTGATTTCAGTTTGCATTAGTGTTTTGCTCGCAGCATTTTCAATCCAAATAGTAGTTAGGATATTTGGTTTATAAATTCCAAATTGGCTGAAACAAAATTGTATAAATGGTGTAGGAAAAAGGGATTGTTTCGCTTCACTGTTATTGCCGTTGATTAGATATTCTGCTCGCTTAATTGGTCCAGTTCAATCAAACCCTGTTTGTAGTAAGTCCTGTTAAATTAATCACTTATTAAGCTGGCGAGGGGCGTTGAAAAAGATCGTGTAACAAATGCATCAACACGATTGGCTACATTCGGCGTTGTCGGCTTGTCTTTAGTTTCAGTGATTAAGGCAGTAAAGTTCAGCATAATCTGCATGGCAGCAAACGTGTTATGCAAGCGTTACTGAGCATACGATTGCCATAGGCTTCTTGATTCTCGCCCCAAAATTTTGCGCTTTACACTAACTTACTTCTGCCCAGTAACGATCTAGGGCTATAGTCATAACGCTAAGTTTCAAAGATTATGCTTTTCTAACTCAGTGTAGATACGGCCGTGACCGTCGAAAACAGGGTGAAAGATAACGAAGTTATTAAACTCTTGAACGAGAGGTATGGATACCGAAATGGTCTTTAAACAGGATGTTGTTTGTTTCGTTGAGCAGACAGGGCCAATTCTGTTCCATACATAATTTGGCATTTCCTCCGTTCATGGAGGTCAGATGTGCTTGCCGCGACTCTCAGAAGTGTCTGCACATATGCTTGCCACAGACAATTGGAACCACTTTTGCTGGCAGTCATCCTCAGCCTAAAAATATATCCAGTCTTTGTGGGCTTTGCTATCCAATGAAGTTTGATTACTTAAAACTTGTTAGACGAAGTCTAACTTCAAGGTCTGGCGTAGCCAGATATTCTCTCAATATGGAATGCCTGCAATCATCGCAATGATATTGGTTTTATCCGATGCTGCAATCGATACCGATTCAGCTTTGACTATCGCGCCATAGTATACCTGTTGAATCGTACAAGTTTCTGCTGCGCTGTAGGTATCACCGTAAGGGGGGATGGGGCATCCCGCTGTAGTTGCTAAAGAGATAGCGAATAAGACAACTAAGTTGTTTTTTTCATGACGGGAGGTCCGAAGCTATTTTAATGGTAAAAGTATAGGAGTACAGTAGCGGTTTTGCTGAGATGGTAGGGCTGAGGGGATAACTTGGGATCTGCGCATCATATGATAAAAGTTGTTATTTATGCAGCAGAAATCGTTTAAAGCCTTCAAGCTCAACAGTTATCTTTCGGCTAGGCTTGTATGAAGAGACTAAGGGAGATTTAGCTGTGTCTATTACTGAATATCTGTACTTGGGCGTAATCGCGCTTATAAGTGGTATCGCGCAAGCCACAGTCGGTGGTGGCGGCTTGTTGCAACTACCTGCATTATTTAATGCTATGCCCGGAGTCGCCGTTCCGATTGTGATAGGTACCAATAAGCTAGCCTTGCTCGCGAGTGGTATTCATAATGTTAGACGCTATGCATTTTCAATAGAGTTACCTTGGCGGCTTATTGTTCCAGCCATCATTAGCGGTTGTATATTTGCTTTTATTGGCTCGTCTTTACTAGACGATGTGTCAGAGTCTTGGTTTAAACCTATTTTACTGGTGATCATGATTGCACTGGCAATTTACACTTTCCGCAATAAAGATCTGGGCGAGAAGGCTAGTGAGCCCTTGTTTACACATCATCAAAGGAAAGTGAGTGCCGTGATGGGCGCCATACTTGGCTTCTATCAAGGCATGTTTGGTCCTGCCACATTATCGTTTGCCATACTCGGTAATATTCGTGCCTTTGGGATGGACTTTCTCCACGCAATGGCCTCATCTCAAGTGTTATCAACCTTGTTTAATGTTAGTGCGTTAGTTTGGTTTATCAGTCATGGCTACTTTGATATTAAACTGGCTGCAATTATGACTATAGGTACTTTGACGGGCTCAATTATAGGCACTCGCATAGCATTGATAGGTGGTAATCGGGTGATAAAAATCTTATTTATTATGATGCTACTGATTGAGATCGGCCGTTACTCTTGGGGGCTTTTTCATTAGGGCTAATCGCAGCCCATCTTTAAGGCCAAGTTTAGGACTCCCTTATTCAAAGTAGGTGTCGCCAGCTACTTTGAATGAAAGTTGTATTATCGTGTTGATTTATAATGTATCTGGCATCAAGGCTGCGTTAAGCTAAAACAAAGTTTGAGCACCAATAGCGATATTAGGAACGCAATCCTTAAACAAAAATCATTATCTAAACCTACTTGGCGAAAAAGGAGTGAGATCCAAACTGGTTTTCTCTTTAGTTATGATCTCGCTAATCAGCTTGCCCGTTATTGGCCCAAGACTTAGGCCCATCATGGCGTGTCCCGTTGCTAAGGTGAGGTTTGCTAACGTATCGACTCTGCCGATAATCGGCAGGCCATCAGGGCTGCATGGGCGAAAGCCTGACCAAAACTCTTCTGACTTTACTTGAGTGGTATCTAAATCTGGTAGGTAGCGTGCTGCAGATTTAGTGAGTCCCTTGATCCTGTTGAGGCTGATGCCTGAGGATTCTTGGCTCGATAACACTCCTAGCTCCATGGTGCCGCCAAATCGAATGCCGTTATCTAGCGGGCTGACCGCGACTTTGGCTTCGCTCAGGATAAACGGGGTGCGGCACTCAAGCTTTGCGCCCTCTTTAACGGGAGGGCTATCGAAGCTGATACAGATCCCTTTACCCGGTTGTACTGGTAGGCTAAAGCCCAGCTGTTTGGCGAGTTTTGGCGACCAGGCACCGTTGGCGAGGACAAAATCGGCGGCGCGAATCTCGCCGTCAGCTGTTATCGCTGAGCGAATTTTGCTGTTGGTGGTGTCTTTCGTGAAGCCGGTGATCTCAGTGCGCTGCCTAAACTCGACCCCTTGAGCGGCTAAGTAGTTTTTCATCGCCACGATAAACTCATAGGGGGCGATATGCGCATCTTCTGGATAGAAGCTGGCGCCTATCACATCTAGCTGGATATCGGGCTCTAACTGCTGAAGATCTTTTGGGGTTAGCATTTTCGCTTTCAGGCCAAGCTTGTTGGCTGCTGCCACCGTTGTTGCTTCATCATTCAAGCCTTGCTGAGTATTACACAGCATCAGCAGGCCATTTTGATGAAACTCAAAGTCAAACTCTGCCTCTAGATGTAGTGCCTGATACAGCTCAAGGGATTTAAGGTTAATATCTAAAATCGCCTGCTGATTAGCAAGAGTATGTTGCGGTGTACACTTTTTGGCGAAAGACAATAGCCATTTTAGAAAGTCGACATTGAGACTTGGGCGCACGTAGAAGGGGCTTTGTGGGTTTAGCATCCACTTAAGGCCTTTTTGGATCATACCTGATGCGGCTAGCGGAATAAAGTGACTCGGAGTGATGTAGCCAGCATTGCCAAAGGAGCAGGCTTTACCTATCTCATCTTTGTCGATAACCACCACAGACTTACCCGCCTTATGGAGGTAATAAGCACTGCAGACTCCTATAATACCGCCACCTATCACAGCCACATCTTTAACCGCTGTATCCTTGGGAGCGTTTTTCATCTGTTGAACCGTCATCTTCTTTCCTGAAGCCCTGATTTTAGAAGATAAACTACAGTGCTCGCTCGAATCAGATTTGTTCTAAATCAAGTGTTGTTAAAAAAACTAAGCTAGATGAATTCTTTTAATGATGGCGGCGTGAGGGCAAACAAAAAGCCACTCATTTGAGTGGCTTTAGTTATGGTGGAAGGCTCCACATTAACAGCAATAATCAAAAACAATTAATAAGTAATTGTCTTAACACCGTCAGGAGTACCCACTAGCAACACGTCTGCACCGCGCATGGCGAATAGACCATTAGTCACCACACCAACGATACCGTTGATCTGCTCTTCTAGTGCTTTCGGGTTCATGATTTTCATGTTGTACACGTCTAAGATGATGTTGCCGTTATCGGTCACACAACCTTCGCGGTAAACAGGGTCGCCGCCAAGCTTAACAATCTGGCGAGCCACGTATGAACGTGCCATTGGGATCACTTCGATAGGTAGTGGGAAATCACCTAGAATATCGACTTGCTTAGTGTTATCGACGATACAGATAAACTTTTCGGCAACCGCTGCTACGATCTTCTCGCGAGTCAGTGCTGCGCCGCCGCCTTTGATCATATCCATGTGAGCGTTGATCTCATCGGCGCCATCAACATAGACAGATAGCTCGTCGACGCTGTTTAAGTCAAAAACAGGAATACCTAGGGCCTTCATTTTTTCTGTTGACGCTTCAGAGCTTGATACTGCGCCTTGGATATCGAACTTCATTGTCGCAAGTGCATCAATAAAGTGATTTACCGTTGAACCCGTACCTACACCAACAATGCTGTTTTCTTCTACGTACTGAAGAGCTGCCCATCCAGCAGCTTTTTTCATTTCATCTTGAGTCATCATGAAATCCTTTGTTAAAGATAGAAGTTAAAGACAAGGTTTAAAATATTGCCGACAGTATACTCGTTTAACGTGGTGAGCGCGGCTGAATTTTGCTTTAAAAGTGACACGCAAGGCGTATCATGTTTACCTTGAGTCGATTGACGGGGCGTTTTCTACTTTGGCTAACCGTTTATTGTCATTAGCTTATTCACGATTGCCGCTATAGTGTATGTGTAAGTGCTAGTTTGAACGTTCGATGGATTTTGGCGTGGATACGCCCGCCTTTGTAATCAATGAGTAGACAGTGCAGGGGCAAGCTTATTCACCAATGCTGCTACAGTGTAGATGCTATTTATTTAGTTGATAGTCGATTGATAGTTAGATTGTTAGCGTGACCGAGTGTTAGTTAGATGGATTTTTGGCGTGGATACGCGCCGCGAAGTGATAAAGGAGTCGATATGGCAGGGGCAAGCTTATTAACCTTGTTAGATGATATCGCGACGATTTTAGATGATGTCGCCGCTATGAGTAAAATTGCCGCCCGCAAAACGGCAGGGGTGCTTGGAGATGATTTAGCGCTTAATGCCCAGCAGGTGACAGGCGTGAGTGCCGACAGAGAGTTACCGGTCGTTTGGGCGGTAGCGGTTGGCTCGTTCAAAAACAAATGCATGTTAGTGCCAGCGGCGATGCTGATCAGTGCATTTATTCCTTGGGCGGTGACGCCGCTGCTGATGTTTGGTGGTCTGTATCTTTGCTATGAAGGTTTTGAAAAGATATACCATAGCTATCACGCTAAGAAGCACCATCAAATCGATGAGGCTCAGGCGACCGAGGAGGAGATAGTCGATCTCAAGGAGTACGAGGCCAATAAGGTTAAAGGCGCGATACGCACCGACTTTGTATTATCAGCTGAAATTATTGCTATCACCTTAGGCATTGTCGCCGACAAGAGTTTGAGCACTCAGTTCTTTACCTTAAGCTTTATCGCCATTGTAATGACCATAGGCGTCTATGGTTTGGTCGCAGGTATTGTAAAGCTCGATGATGCCGGACTCTATTTGAGCCAGCGCCCAGGTGAGAGCTTATGGGCTCGCTTTAAGCGCCGCTTTGGCTTTATGCTGCTCAATTCTGCACCTTATCTTATGAAGACCTTATCAGTTGTCGGTACTATCGCCATGTTTATGGTGGGTGGTGGTATTTTAACTCACGGCTGGCATTGGATGGGTGAGCAGATAAGCCATGCGGCCAGTTGGATCGCCGCCTTTGAGTTTGTCGGCCCAGTGGTTGCCTTTATCACGCCGAGTATCTTAAACGCTATCTTTGGGGTCATCGCCGGTGCTATAGCTGTATTGCTGATGGAGCTATTTATGAAGCTTAAGGGCAGTAAAGCTGAGCAAGGCTAATAGCGTGCAAGACGAAGAGAGAGTTGCAGTGACTATTGCAAGTGACTATTGCAAGTGTGTAAGTGGCTAAAGGTGGGCATTTTATCAATAATCGGGGCAGTCAGATGCAAGATGAGGCGTTTACCCTAAAGCTCGCTAGCTTTAACCTGTTTAACTATATCGAGCCACCACTGGCCTATTATGATTTTGAGAATATCTACACTCAGGAGCAGTGGCACAAGAAGCAGCGCTGGTTGGCTGACTTTTTGGTGCAGCATCAGCCCGATGTGATTGGCTTTCAAGAGGTATTCTCTGCCGATGCGCTAGCGAAGCAGATGAGTGAGGTTGGCTTTGAGTATTTTGCGGTGGTCGATACGCCAACTGTTATTGATGATTATATTTGTCGCGACCCTGTTGTTGGCCTAGCTTCAAAGTATGTTTTTGAAGAGGTGATATCGATAGAGGTGGATAGTCGACTTGCTGTCGGGATTGGCTTAGACAAAGATTTTGCCTATAGCCGTAAACCTCTTAGAGCAACGGTTAAGCTACCTGAAATCGGCCTGTGTGATATTTACGTGGTGCACTTTAAATCTAAACGTCCGCATATGGATGAGCTACCTGCAGCTAATACCTTAAGCACTAGCGCAAATGCTAAGCCCTTGGTGAATTTCGGTGAACTGCTAGGGCGTAACAGTTTAGGGCAATGGGCATCGAGTATTCAAAGAGGCAGCGAGGCGGCACTACTGTTCCATACTATGTTACAAAGACGTATTGAGACAGAACAGCCGATGATCTTGATGGGCGACTTTAACGATGAGCTGAGCAGCTCGGTGTTATCGGCTCTGACTGCACGTGAACTACGCTTTGAGAAAGAGGGGCTCGGAGAGTTGGCTCACTACCCGCTAACTGATGCTTATTCTTTGTTTAGGCAAGGGGTTGAGAGCCTGTTCTTGTCGGAAGTCAATCTGAAGAGCGTGAGTGAGCAGGATAATCAACAGAGTAATGGCTTAGGTCTACCTGAAGGTTTAGTAAGCGAAGGCTTAATTGCCGAGAGCATGGATCGAGTATCGCGTGCGCCAACCCATTATTATGGCGCGACAGGATCAGTACTAGATTACATTCTGTTGTCGGCGGATTTCGACCCCAGTTATCACAAGAGTATTGCTGAGGTGTGTGACTATTACACCGAAGACAGGCACTTAGTGAACCCAAGCTTTGAGCGTGATAGCCAAAGCAGCGACCATGCTCCAGTGATCTGCACTATCCGCAGCAGAAGTTAGATTTAAAGATTTTAAAGAAGGCCCTAGGAAAAGCAGGAATTAGGAGCTAGGAAAGCTCCATTGCTGCTTGCTTTTGCTAGAATCTAGAGCGCTCGTAAACTTGCTGCTAGAATCTAGAGCGCTCGTAAACTTGCTGCTAGGACGCTTCGTGGATAGAGCGGACTTCGTCCTGCTATAAGATCAAAAGAAAACATGGATTTAGGCTTTGCTTTTCCTGCTTTATCCGTCTCTGCTTGCACCGTCTTTGCTTTCCCTGCCTTTACCGGCCTCTACTGTCTTAGCTTTCCCTAGAACCTACCCCTTTTGCACTTAACAAACTGTTTACATTCTTGTCTTCTTCGTGTCATGGTGGTGCTTTAGTATTAAAGCTGATTAGACCTCGTACCACCGAATACTATTAATACACTGGAATATTAAGGGAATAATAACAATGAAACGACCTTTCACTCGTAGAGATTTTTTAGCCATGTCAGCCAAAGGCGTAGGCGCGGCCGTTGTATCCTATGGCCTGATGGGCTGTAGTAGTGACGATGACGACAAAGGAATTTATGCTGAATTCTTACATGGATTAGCAAGTGGCGACCCTAGCCATGACGCGGTGATTATTTGGACCCGTGTTAGCCCAGAGCGAGATGGCGATATCAAGGTGTCATGGGAAGTGGCAACAGATGCAGCCTTCAGTCAATTGCTCGTCACGGGCAAAACCATTACTAACAGCGACAGAGATTATACCGTTAAGGTCGATGTAGTTGGTCTTGAAGCTGGGACGCAGTATTTCTATCGATTTAAAACAGGTAACAAAACTTCTCAGCCAGCGATGACTAAAACCTTGCCTCAAGGCGCTATCGACAGTGCTAAATTTGCCGTGCTCTCTTGTGCTAATTTCCCTGCAGGATATTTTAATGTGTATGAGATGGCCTCTCGAATGGATGATCTCGATGCGGTGATCCACCTAGGTGACTATATCTATGAGTATGGTCGTGGCGGTTATGCCAGCGAACGCGCAGCTGAGCTTGGGCGTGAGGTCCTGCCCGAAGGCGAGCTGATGAGCTTGACTGATTATCGTACCCGTTACGGCCAGTATCGCAGCGATATTAGCTTGCAGAAGCTTCATGGTAAGACTGCATTTATCAACGTGTGGGATGACCACGAGGTTGCCAATGATAGCTGGCGTGATGGGGCTGAGAATCATAACGATGGTGAAGGTGACTTCGATGCCCGTAAAGAGGCGGCGCTGCAAGCTTACTTCGAGTGGCTACCTATTCGTCCATGGCGTGAGGGCAACCATGAAGAGATCTATCGCTCATTCCTGTTTGGTGACTTGGTCGACCTGCATATGCTCGATACTCGCTTGCTTGGCCGCGATAAGCCGCTGGACTACGCCGAATATGTTGACCCTGCTACTGGCGGTTTAGATAGCGCTCGCTTTATGGCGGATGTGACCGACACCAACAGAACCATGCTTGGTCAAGAGCAGCAGGCTTGGCTACAAACGGCGCTACTCACCTCGACGGCAACTTGGCAGGTGCTGGGGCAGCAGGTATTGATGGGGCAGATGATGTTGCCAGCGGCTATCGCCACTCAACAGTTGTCGATCCCTGAGTTTGGTCAGCTGGCAGCATTAGCCCAATTTGCTGCACGCAAAGCGGCGGGGGACCCGACGTTGACCGAAGATGAGCTTAAATACTTAGCGTTTTATGGCCATAAGTTAACTCCTGAGGCGATGGCTTTGCTGCAGCTGCCATCTATCCCTTATAACTTGGATGCGTGGGATGGTTATGCCTACGAGCGTGAAGTGATTTTGGCGACGGCAAAATCACAGGCGAAGAATTTAGTCGTGATCGCGGGTGACACTCATAACGCATGGGCGAATGAGCTGAAAGACGCGGCGGGCGACGCCGTAGGTGTCGAGTTTGCAACCAGCTCGGTGTCATCGCCTGGGCTTGAGTATTACCTAGGTATCGATGCTAAAGATATTCCCGCAACGGAAGCGGCAATTATCGACCTCGTCGATAACCTTGCCTATGCTAACTTGATGGATCGCGGCCTGATGACGCTGACCTTTACCCATCAAGAGGTCCGTAGCGATTGGCGTTTTGTCGACACCATCTACACTCGTGATTTTAAAGAGAATATTGAGAGAAACTTCTCTATGACCACGAAAGCCGGTACTCCCTCTTTGAGCACTGTCACTGAGTAGTGACTGACTAGAGAGGGAGATAGCATCCCTGCTTTCACTTCAGCTCATTTTCGTACTTTTATTTAATGCCAAGGCAATCTAACGAGGTTGCCTTACTTTTTTAGTGATAAGGAGGTAAGTTTTCCGCTTTTTTGCAGCAATCAGGACTATTTTAGTATAAAATTCGCGACCAAAATCAGGTGGGTGGCTAGACTTTGAGCAGTGAATCGAATTTATCAATTCGCTAAGGGCGACTCTAGAACTTGGGATAGATACTACCACCTACCTTTTTATCGCTATCGACTTAATTGTTTTGCTCTATTCTTAGTAAATAAGAGTGGGTGAGTTTAATTCGATTGTTATTGCTAATAACCTGTTTGTACTCTTCATTTGAAATGCTCCTAGTCAGAGTGTTCTCGAGACAGGCAAGCGATAGCGATAAGACTTAATTCAGATATTAATAACAAGATGGGGACGGTCAGATGTCAGAGAAACGCTTTATTACCGCACAGGAGTTGCTAGAAGATTCTTTTCGTTTAGCGGCACAAGTTTATGAAAGTGGCTTCCGTCCACAGTTTATCGTCGGTATTTGGCGTGGTGGTGCTCCGATAGGCATCGCAGTACAGGAATTTTTTGACTTTAAGAAAGTTGAAACTGACCACATTGCAGTGCGTACATCGTCTTACTATGGTATCAACCAGCAGAGTAAGCAGATCAAGGTGCATGGCCTGCACTACATCGTAGAAAATGCTAATGCCAGTGATGGCCTATTGATTGTCGATGATGTGTTTGATTCTGGTCGCAGTATCCATGCGTTAATGGAAAACTTAAGCGATTTGATGCGCTTGAATATGCCAAAAGATGTGCGTATCGCTTGCCCATACTACAAGCCGCAAAATACAGCTGTGCCATTAAAACCTGACTATTTCATCCATGAGTCTGATGAGTGGTTAGTGTTCCCACACGAAGTGTCAGGTTTATCAGTAGAAGAGCTTGCCGAAGGCAAGGGCGATCTGAAGAACATTAAACACCTGTTCGTATAAGCCGTTGTTATAAGCTTACTAGAGCTTGAGTAAGCATTAAAAAGCCACCGACAGGTGGCTTTTTTGTTTTAAAAGATGGACCTAGGGCGCTTCGCTGCGAGGGCGGGCTTCGCCCTGCTAGGAACAGCAAAAGCCAAGCTGTTATCTTTTGTTTTCGCCTTTGCTTTTTCCGGCTGTTACCTGTCTTAGCCTGTTCCGTCTCTGCCTTTTCGACCTTTGCCGTCTTAGTATTTTCCTAGAACCTAGAACCTATTCTCCTGCTTTCCTAGAACCTAGAGTTTATCTATCTCATCTTTCAGCTGATATGACTTATCTGTGACGATCTGTTCAAGGGTGGCGACACGCTCTCTGAGTTTTTCTAACTCGGTCTTTACACTCACTAGCTCATTGAGTTCGACTCGACCTTTATGTTTGTTGTATTCCTTAAACGCGGCGATTGAAAAAACGCCTATGATAGCCAGCGCGGCAACCGTGAAGGGCCCCATATGTCGCTCCTTGATGAGTAAAGTGCTACTCAATTATAGCGGTAAATACAGGGGCTAGGTTTGAAAGAAGGTTCTAGAAAGAGCAAAGACGGGGAGGCCTGAGACGGTAAGAGTGAACGCCCTGCGGCCTAGGGAACGTGACTACGTTACTTACGGAACGCTGCGCTTACGGAAAAGATAGCAAAAGCAGGAAGCTAAGAAGTGGACATTACGATGCCTTGCACTTTGCTTTTCCTGCTTGTCCGGTCTTTGCCGTCTTAGCATTTCCTAGCACCTTCTTTTCCGTACTAATGCTTCATCTTCGATTTAATCAATAAGCACTTCTGCTCATGTTGCAGAGCCTCTTTAAGGGCTCTTAGGCTTGTATCTGATAGTGGCTTTTGTGTTTGTTCTGACTCAACGGATTTAATGACTTGTTGTAATCGATTGGCATTGCCATAGCTGCAGTCTGTGGGAATAAGTGACTTATTATAGCTACGCATAAAAACAGGGCCTTTACTGCTGTCTAACTCGGCAAGCGTAGCTAGACGCTGTTCGGCACTTGCTGCGCTCAGTCGTTTTTGCTCACTTGGGTAAAGGTTTTCCATTACGGTACGAACCTTGGCAAATGGCAGATGTGTTGGTTGCTGAATTCGTTTTAACCACTGGGCTTTGTTTGAAGTTTCAGGGCGAATGACCTGGGCGGCCAATGCCGATTTCTGCCCAGCATCAGAGTTATCAGCCGCACGCTCTTTATTGAGCCAGTAACGGCCGTTGCGGTGATCAAAGCGATTGAGGTGAACTATCATCTTCCAGCGTAGTGCTTGGTCGATCTCAACCCCTTTAATAGTTGCGGTTTGCTGCAGCAGTGAATCGATATGATTAAGCGCATCGCTGCTTCTCGCAAACTCGATATAGACTGCAAACCAGCGGCGCTGAATGTCGCGGTTGCCTTTGTTGACCATCACCTTTCTCAAGCTCATCTGCTCAATGGCTCTTATCGCTTTTTTGGCATAGCCTTGATTGATAGGTACCATTTTATCTAGATAGATCCGCGCGCTAGATAGACTCGTTAATACCTGATCTAAGATGGTGAGATCGCGCTCGCCGGGTAAGTTGATCAGTACTGTGCCGATGTAATCATTTAAGGATTGTTCACCGCTTTCAACACTGTCCCACAGACTTTGCCAAAGCATAGAGCGAAGCAGTGGGTCTTCAACAGATGCAAGATTGGTCTGTGCGGTTCTAAATGAAGTTGGGTCTAGGGTCACTTTAACAAAACCCCAGTCTTGGTAATTGGGGTAAACAAGTGCAGGGCAATGTAGGCCGATAACTTGCTTCACTTCGGTGATGGCACCGCGATAGGTCACTGGCACACTAATGTTGTGGTATAAGCGATTTCGACCTTGAGTGAATAGGCCGAGTTGTACCTTTTGCTCTCTCAAGGTGGGCAAGCCCCTTGGTGCAGTTTGCTTTAAATTAAAGGAGCTGATGCGGCCATTGTTACAGCTAAATTCCGCTTGTAGTGTGTTGACCCCAGCGTTATACAGCCAGTCTTGGCTCCATTGGCTTAAGTCTCGTTTTGAGACCTGCTCAAGGCTAGTGATAAAGTCTTTTAGCTCGGCGTTCTGGTAACGGTATTGGGTTAAGTAGTTTTGTACACCCTTTTGGAAGGTCTTCTCGCCTAGAAGATGGTTGAGCTGTTTTAGTGTCGATGCGCCTTTGGAGTAGGTGATGGCATCGATGTTATCGAAGGCATTTTGGCTGGTGGCGACCGGGACCTCGATAGGGTGCGTGCTGGCTAAGCTGTCTTGATGATAAGCATCTTGTTTGTTTTTGGCGTAGAAGCTGCGCCAAGCATGGCTAAACTCATCGATTTGACTGGTGGCTAGCGTTCCCATAAAAGAAGCAAAGCTTTCGTTTAACCATAAGCCATTCCACCACTTCATGGTGACTAGGTTGCCAAACCATTGGTGTGCCATCTCGTGCATGATAACGCTGGCCAGACGCTGCTTTTCGCTGACTGTCATCTGAGAGTCTGTCAGGAAGTAACTTTCGCTAAAGGTGATCGCGGCGGCGTTCTCCATCGCGCCATAGAGGAAGTCTGGCACTAACACTTGATCATACTTGTTAAATGGGTAGGGGATACCAAAGTAATTGTCGAAGAAAGTTAACCCCTGCTGAGTGTAGTTAAACCAATCTTTTTCATCGACTTGCTTTGCCACAGACTGCCTCGCAAATAGCCGCAGTGGATATTTGCCTGAGTTGTCTTGCCACTCATGGTAAGGGCCCGCGTGCATTGAGAAGTTATAAGGGCTCAGCTTAGGCGACTTAGGAAATACCCAGTGGCGTTGCTCGCCTTGCTCGGTGACCGAAGTTTCTCTCATGGCGCTGATCACAGTCCAGCTCTTGGGCGCCGTTACTGACAGGGTGTAGTTTGCCTTAAGATCGGGTTGATCGAACAGGGCAAACATCTGCTGCGCGGCAGCGGGTTCAAAATGTGAGTAGAGATAGACCTTGTTATCAACGGGGTCCACGAAGCGGTGTAGCCCTTCGCCATTGCTGCTGTAGTCGCGGCTGAACGCCACCTCGATAGTGTTGCTGCCACGGTTTAGCAAGCGTGGATTGAGAGTGATGTAGCTGTTGTTGTAATTGGGATAGACCTTCTTACCATTAATGGTAAGGCTACTAATTTGGGCTTGGTTGAGGTCTAAACTTAGTGGTTGCTTGGTATCACTGAGCTCGAAGCTGACAGTACTTATGGCACTAAATTGCTGCTCTGTCAGGGTAAAGTCGAGATCATAGTCCACTTCTGAAATTCGCTCAGCACGCGAGGCAGCCACTTGCTGACTAATATAAGGAGTAGCATCGCGCTGGGCTGTTAACTCTTTACTACTGACATTGGTGGCGATCAAAGAACAACATAGTGCGGCGGCAAAACCTGTGTGCAGCAACTTCAAAACAACTTCCTTAATATTAAACCCAGCGGGCTTTAGCCCTTATTATTCTATTTAAACTCTAGCCTGATTTCGGCGTGACATTGATTGGTCTTATGGCAACAACCATCAGCCGAAGGAACCATAGCACAAGCGGCATAAGTTACCTTATTTCGAGTTGCCGCAGAAGCATTAAAACATGTCATTTTGTGGCAATGCTGGTAAGCAAATGAGCCAATAAAAAAGCCAGCGTATTGCTGGCTTAATTACTGATGGGTCATTCTCTAGATAATTATAGGCCTAAGAAAGACTTAGACTTAACCTTACGGATCTCTTTTTCATCAGACCATTCGATTAAACCTGTCTCTAGATCCATTAGACGCATGGTCATCTTGTAGTAAACATCTTTGGTGCTGCCATCTTGCTTAACGATGCTAGATAGGTTGCCGTATAGCATGTACTGAGCACCGATTTGACGACCGAAGTTAATTGCTGTCGATGGGTCAACCATGCCTGAATTGTTTTGATAGTCTAACTGTTTGCGTACAGAGTCGACTTTAGTCATGTCGATAAAGCGGAACTTACCTGAGCGAAGTAGCTTGTTGCTGATTGAATCGGTTACCGATTCGGTATCGATATGCTCTGAAGTCTTGTTCTTAATTTTATCGACAAAGATGATTGGGCGATCGTTCGCTGTCATAGCTACAACAGGTGGGAAGGTCAGCATGCTATCGACCATCTTAGCGGCAATGGCTTGCAGATCTGTTGAGCCAAAGTTTTCGTTAACGGTTTCCACTTCTGTGGCATCACCGTATTCAACTTTAGATTGGCAGGCAGATAAACCGATTACCGCAGCAAGAATAAAAACGACTTTTAAATGTTTCATAGTAAGTTCCATACAAGTGAGTGCTAAATGATTATTGAATAAAAGCGGGTGTAATTACCAGTGTCAATTACCCAGACTAAGGTTGTACGCCCACTCTTAACTTCGATGGGATCGGCTGGGTTATTGTCTAGCATTAATGAATAACTGCCGGGTTTTACGTATATGCGAGCGATCTGTGCCTGCTCTGGCAAAGTTAACCAGCTGCGTCTATCCGCCTGCTCGCTGACCACATTAAAAATCTGCATGGCGATAGAGGCGTAGTCGATATCATTATTGCGTTTCTTAGTTTGACTCTCGACGCTCTGAGCCATTTCAGACTTGGCATAGATCCGAGCCGCTTGTCTAACTAAGGCTGCTGGCAACTCCTCTTTTAAGGCGTTAATGGCTAAGGCATCGATGTTGGCTATGGGCGCGGTTTTTAGCACTGTGCCTAGGCCTTGTATCTGTGCCTGCTTCTCTGGCTGTCTATTGGGATAATAGGTGGCTAAGGAGGCTGTCTGCCAATTGCCATTAATGGTAAAAGGTACGGTGAAGCTTTGTTTCTCTGGTACAAAGCCACGCTCCAGCATGATGATCACTTGGCCATCACCTTTATTAGGCAATACCGCATCGCCCCAGCGCCGCTTAAACTCATCGTACTGTGGCATAGAAAGCTGCTTTGCTAATCTGACTAAGTCTTTTTGCAGGTAGGGGTTGTTAGGGGTAATTTGCGCTGCCTTTCGGTAGTCGATAAAGGCATCATTGGGCTCGCCTAAGATCTCGTGCAACATGCCTGTCGTGTAGTAGCTATAGGCATTTAAGAAGGAGCTGGTGGTTGTGCCTGCTGCCTTGCTGAGTTTGTCCATCTCGGCGTCTATGGTGCCGTTTGCCATGGCCTGTACCGACTTGTTAGACTTTTGGTAGCGGGCCTGCTCTTGGCTTTGTAGCTCATTACTGCGGCGTACTTCCACGAGTGCGCCTTGGGGATCGCCTGCAAACAGGTAGTTTAGCGCCTGGTATTGGTGCAGCATGATGCGCTCATAGCCCGGGCCACGATAAGGGATAACATTGTCGTTGATAAACAGGCTACTCGCCGTGGCACCTGCATCGCTGAGGCTAAGCTTAGCCTTGTCATCGAATGCAAGGTAGTCGGATATCGCTTGCTGATAGTATTTTTTACTGGTGTCAAAGTTCCCGGCAATTTGGGCGCTTCTACCTGCTTCTTGGGCGTAGAGTAGGCCATCGGCGTCGTTGATCTTTTCCTCGACTATCTTGGCTGCGTTTTGTGGCGTGGGTGAGTTTAGCTGGGCCTTTACTGGCGCAATTTGAGAGGGGTAATTGACAAAGATACTGTTAAACGCGCAGCCACTTAGGCTTAACATCATCACTGTTAGCAGTAGTAAACTTCTCATTCCTGAGTCTCTTTGGTTTGCGCTAGTTGCATCGCTTTCCTTGATAGCCTTGGAGTCAGCCTACTTAGTTTAAAGCTTGGTTGAATTTGTCGGTTGCTTCCAATAATTATAAGAGGTGAAAGCTCATTTATTGCATGTTTATAAAAACTTACAATATTTGATGGTTATATCAAGGCTTTTATAGCGCTTTTAAAGCTGAACATAAGATGAATATCTTAAACCTATGCTTAAAAAGTACATGCTATGTTGTCCCTTCTCGCTCAGTTAAATCTACTCATCTTGATGATGAAACGAATCAATAATGTGGAGGGGGCGTTTCATCAGCCTGGCTTGCCATATTACTCGGCTCGACCGCTTGTACCCTATTGAGAAGGAGTTTTAACTGTTCCTGCTGATATGCAAGTAAGTTGTTTAGTTTAATGACTTGCAGGTTGAGCTCTTCGATGGTGCCGTCTTGAAAGGCGATCTTCATCTCTAACTCTTCGACTCGATTTTCTAAATTATCCAAATTGACCTCTGATGGATAGGGCTTCACTTTCTCAACGACTCCAGTTAGGAGTAGTCAGAGATGCTTGGTTTAGCAGAGTATACAACGCCAAGTCATCTTTATGGAAATTTGCTCTGTAAAAGAGTGGTGCGATAATGGGTAACTATTGTTCAGAAAGCTGAATGAAACCTGATAAAAGCGCTATCTCATAGGCTTATGAATGAACTCGCTCTGATTTCTGCTGTCTTTATGGTGACGATTAAGATAATCATTGCTAAGTTAATGGCAATAAATCCCAATATTTGCACCGTGAGTGCAGGTAACTGATCCTGCTTTACGTTGAAAAGTAGGGGTGAAAATAGCCGAGTCGCTTTAAACCAATCAGATTGGAATAACCTATTTAACTAGTATAGAGTGGTTCGCCTAAATATAAATAAAGGTTAGTTTAACCACGTGAAAATGCTGAGGAAGCTTTAATGAAATCAATTTATAAATATTCACTAGTGGCTCTGGCTGTAGTTGGTCTAACAGCATGTAATCAAGAGCAAGCCGTTGCTGTAGATGCGCCAGTAGAATTAAAAACTGAAGCACAAAAAGAAGCTTATAGCGTTGGTGCATCAATCGGTACTTACATGGCAGGTCATATTAAAGAGCAAGAAGAGCTTGGTCTTAAAGTCGATAGAAGCTTGATTGTTACTGGTTTTAGCGAAGGTCTAAACAGTGACCTGAAGCTGACTCAAGAAGAGATGCAAACCATTTTACAAAAGCTTGATGAGAAGCTAAACGAGAAGCGTCAGGCACAGGCTGCAGCTTTAGCTGAAAAGAGTTTAGCTGAAAGCAAGGCTTTCTTAGATGCTAACAAGGCAAAAGAAGGCGTTGTAACTACAGATTCAGGCCTACAGTATGAAGTGATCACCGAAGGTACAGGTGATAAGCCGACAGCTGAAGATACAGTGAAAGTTCACTATGTGGGTACATTAACTGACGGTACTGAGTTTGATAGCTCTGTTGCACGTGGCGAGCCTGCAACCTTCCCACTAAACCGTGTTATTCCTGGTTGGACTGAAGGCGTTCAGTTGATGCCAGTGGGTTCTAAGTACAAGTTTGTTATTCCTGCAGACCTAGCTTATGGCGACCGTGACACAGGTAGCATCCCTGCGAACTCTACCCTAGTATTTGAAGTTGAGCTGCTTGATATTCAAAAAGCTGACGCACCTACTGCAGATGCTGCTCACGAGCACTAATTTGCTGGTAAATGATTAAACTGAAAAAGGACGCTATATGCGTCCTTTTTTATCGGCTTGATTTGACTATTAAAAAGCGTAAGTCACGGCAAATCCGCCATAATCGAACTCTGCATCATTGTAGTAGTCATTGGTGTCGGTCGTTTGATTGATCTGCCCGGCAAACAGAGAGGTAGCCCAACGATCATTCAACTGATAGTTAATACTTAGCCACAGGCTTTCTTGATCGAAATCGGATAAACCTGAGATGCGATAGCCTATGGTGGTCGAGAGACTCTCGGTAAAGTGATAACCCGCCTCTATACTCGCTGCGGGTGTAATAAATAGATCGTCATGTTCACTTAAATTCTCACCATTGATGTTATCTAGGCGAATCGATTGGCCAATAATACTGACTCCGGCGCCGACATCGAGCACCCAGTCGCTATCTGTGAGTAGCTTGTAGACGTAATCTGTACTCAGCATCCAATTTCGATAGGCTGAAACGACTTCTGAACCTGCATGGTAACTCTTTCCACCAAAATTGGTATCTTGTTTCAATATCGTGGTGTCTCTCGCTTCCATCGGGACAAAACCAAATGAAAGATATTGGGATTCATCGAGTCCCCAACGCAGTTGGGCGGCGGCATAGGTGTTCGGCTCTGATTCGCGACTGAAGTCATAAAGATCGAAGCTGTCTTGGCCCACTTCGTTGATCTGGTTCTTCTCGGTATCGAAGCCACCCACTAACAGCGAATAGCTGTGCAGCAAGGTCTGTTTTTTTTCACCCCAAATTTCGGCATTTTGGTTTGATTTATTGCCTTTAGGGCCTTTGAGACCTGGGGTGTAGCTCATTGCCAACCCAATATGGTCTTCACCAAAGCTGGGTACCACAACCAGAGCTGAATTATTGTAAGGGTCAGTAAAATATAAGCTACTTAATACCGCAATCGATCCGCCTGCCAGAACATCATCCACATAATGGCGGTTAGCCCAGACTCGGCTTGCGCCAACGAAAGTGGCTGCAGCGTAGGCTGGTATGCCCCAAGCATTACCATATCGATGATGGATGTAGGCTGCACCTGAGAATGCGGCGGAGGTATGGCCCGATGGGAAGGAGTTACTCTCGCTACCATCAGGGCGAAGCCGTTCATAACCAAACTTCATGGTATGGGTGATGGCGGCCGTTGCCGCAACGCCTTTGGTTAATTGCCATGCGCCTTCTGTATCGCCTATCCAGAGGCTGCCGATGAGCGCTCCGGCGGGCAGAGCAATCTGTACCACATCACCTATCTCTGAAATGGTGCCTGACTGTCCGTCAAAGATTTCACTCTGAGCATATAAAGATGGGCTAAGTGTGGATAAGGCTAGCGCAGTGGTAATGCTTAAACAGACTACTGGTTTTGTTGTGGGCATTGCGATCGTCCTTGAAATAATTTTCATTGATTGTATCAATTTTGGTTTTTACTGTGTCAAATTGGTTGCGTTTCTGTGAGCTTGGTTTGGCGAGATATTTTAACTTTAATGAATGGGCGCGCAGGGGGGGATTGAGTTAAAATAGTTTATGAGAGTGATGTTTATTTTGAGCTAAATTATGGAATACGAATTTTTACGCAACACCATAACCGATACAGTATTTGCCCGTTTCAGTATGGATCATGAGGCGTTAGGCTTTTGGTTATCGGAGGAACTTGCCGATAATAGCGATCTATATGTTGAGATCTGTCAGCAAATTGAGCGTTTACAAACTGGTCTTGGCAATGAGTGGCGTTTGGTGGGGAAGGCGTTATCCCTTGAACTGGACAGCGAACAGGCGAGAGTTTTTGCCAATGATATTGAAGATAATGATGATCAAGAACTGGATGAGTCGATGTCATTTTATGACGGTGAGTCAGAAGCCTTCTGTGGTTTAGAGGATTTTTATGAGGTACTTGTGAGCTGGCGACGTTTCTTAGACGAAAATTGATTGCCGATCCTCAGATTTTTTTATCATCATAAATTGACTGAAAAGGCAGCGGTTAGCTGCCTTTTTGATCTCAATGGTCTGTCTTATTAAGCTATCTCAGTCGAATTTAATTACTGATTTAGATAACGTACCGCCATCTCTGTGCGTGACTTAGCGTTGGCTTTACGCAGTAAGTTTTTCACGTGTACCTTCACAGTGCCTTCGCTAATGTGCAGCTGCTCCGCGACAATACGGTTGCTCTGGCCTTCGGCAAGGTGTTGCAAGATCTCTAACTCTCTAGGAGTTAGGTTGTCGATCCACTCTTGCTCATTCACTGAGCTGTTGAGTTCCGACAAATACTCTTGCACGTTATCACTGATCACTCTATGGCCGAGCATGGCGCTCTTGAGCATATCGAGCAGTATGTCTGGCTCAGTGTCTTTTAGCAGGTAACCATCGGCACCCGCTCTCACTAAGCGGATCACGTCTTGTTTGGCATCGGATACCGTTAAAATAACGATACGTGAGGTGACGCCCTCTTGCCTTAGTGCATTGAGTGTATCTAGGCCTGTCATTCCTTTCATGTTGAGATCGAGCAATATGATATCAGGCTCGTCATCGCTTACCGCTGACAACGCATCTAAACCACTACCCGCCTCACCAAATAGGGTGAAATCAGAGTCAGAGGTGATAAGCTGACAGATCCCACGCCGTAGCAGTGGATGATCATCAATTACTAGAACCGAATAGGGCTTTCCCATTTTAAGGCCTCCTGCTGAGGTATATACGTCAAAGTAATAAGGTGAAAATCCATTAATCACCCATAAAATCAACAGCGTAGAAAGTGTTCTTTATTCACTTCCTTCCTGTTGAGGTGGGAAGGTAAGGGTCACTGTTGCCCCTCCTTTTTTATTCTGGCTAAATTCTACCACACCAGAGAGACGACTGGCGCGCTCATGCATAATTCCAAGGCCAAAATGTTGATCTCTTTCTTTTAGCTCCTCGATGCCGACACCATCATCACTGATACTGATAACCACTTTCTCACTCGATACCTTCTGGCAGCTAATATGGATATGCTTAGCGTTGGCGTGTTTAATCGCATTTAAGGTGGCTTCACGGGTTAACTGTAAAATATGAATATGTTGGTTTGCGCCTAATAGTTGTGTCGGTAGTTTATAGTCTAGGGTGATATCAGCATCAGATTGGCCACGAAGTTGTTCTACCATGGCTTCAATAGCATGGCCTAGGTTTGGATCTTTTATGGTGAGCCTGAAGGTCGATAGCAGTTCCCTCAGCTGCACATAAGCGGTATTCACCCCTTCGTTTATCTCTTGTAACTGTAGTGCCGCGGTTTCGCTCTTACAGGTCTTATCAAGTTCTTTAGATAGTAAGTTAACCTGAATTTTTAAGAATGAGAGTAGCTGGCCAAGAGAGTCATGCAGCTCTCTGGCAATGACGCCACGCTCTTCCATTAAGGCGAGCTGCTGTCGTTGTTCGCCAGCATTGTAGATCACCATAGATCTAGCCAGCATGATAGCAAAGTTGTTAAATAGCTGAAAAGAGAATGGTTTAGAGGAGAGTACCTCTAAGTAGCCTAGATTATTATCTTCAAACTGTAGCGGGAACTGTTGGGTATTATCGCTATGGTGCGGCCATTCATGGTTGTTATCTGTGGTAATGATATCGGTGACTTCACCATCTTGTACCATGACTAAGCGTAAACGCGCCTCGCTCTCATGAGCCTGCAGCTGATTGAGCGCTTGGATTAGGCTGTTGGCGTCGAGCTTACTGGAGTGCAGCATGACTAGGCTATCATAAAGTAGGGTAAGCTCATTGTTCGCACGGGTTAGTGCAACGGTCTTTTCTTGGACCTGTTCTTCTAAACCTTGATATACACTACCTAGTTTTTTCACCGTCGAGTCCAGAGCAGTGCTTAAAGCACTTAATTCTAGGTACTCTGTTTTAGGCATTTCTACATTAAAGTTACCTTGTGAAATTGTATCGGCGGCTTGCATTAATTGTTGCAAAGGTTTAACAACTTTGCGCTTTGCGAGTCTTACGGTAAAGAAC
The DNA here is from genome assembly GCF_016765635.1 of Shewanella schlegeliana. Taxonomy (GTDB): domain Bacteria; phylum Pseudomonadota; class Gammaproteobacteria; order Enterobacterales; family Shewanellaceae; genus Shewanella; species Shewanella schlegeliana. The sequence goes on along the minus strand of NZ_JAESVD010000002.1, from coordinate 306,115 downwards.
GCAATTAATAACATTAGTGCTAAACCTGTTATCTGGCTTACGGCTAGAAAGCGTAATTTTAAGGCTGCATATTGCTCGGTTTCGAGTACAAAAAGATCGATCGTATCGACAAAATCTTTTAACGCTGCTGCATATAACCGAGAATTCTCAGACTCAATGTAGTAGCGCATGACTTGCCATTTATCGATAACAGCTAAGTACTTATCTTTTAAGTCCTGTGGTGTAAACCAACTGAGTGATTGCTTAAGTGCTTGAGAGTCAAGGGTGTTTTCAAACTCCTTTATCTTGTCTTTAGCTTCTTCGCTACCTGAGTTTGCGTAAAACATCAGTCGGTAACTTTGCATGCGCAGAGAGCCTGAGGCGTTAATTGCTCTGGCATCTCCAAGGCTATAAGACAAGTTGACGATGGCAAAAATGGCTAAGCCACTCGACAATAAAATGAGTGTGAGCATAAAGCCCCAAATAGCCGAAGTGAGTCTGCCTTTTTTCATTTAAAAAATCTCATTGCTGGAGTTTATACGCGATTAATTTATCGCGGTTTAACATTAGTGGATACTTGATTACATTAACAAATACGCAAAAGTGTGAGCAACAACACATTCACAAGTTGATCTACCGCAAGGTTTATATCGGATACCTCATTGGGGGTATGTCTTTGTTGCGTAGAAGTGATTAAATTCGGTCTAGAAATAGGTGGGACTATACAAAAATATAAAAGTAACATGGAGATGAGATGGTGAAAACATTAACTAAAAAGTCTTTTGCACTGAGTGCAATCGTCGCTGCAAGTTTAATGGCTGGTAGCGCAATCGCAAGCGATAAAACTGAGCCGCGTAACGAAGTTTACAAAGATAAGTTCTCAAAGCAGTATAACAGCTGGCATGAAACTTCAGAAAGCGTTGAAATCACAGATGCACTTGAGCAAGATCCAAATCTAGTCATTCTTTGGGCTGGTTACGGCTTTGCTAAGGATTATAACAAGGCTCGTGGTCATATGTATGCGGTTACCGACGTTCGTAACACACTGCGTACAGGTGCACCTAAGTCTGATACTGACGGTCCAATGCCAATGGCATGTTGGTCTTGTAAGAGCCCAGACGTACCTCGCATGATTGAAGAGCAAGGTGAAGACGGTTACTTCAAAGGTAAGTGGGCAAAAGGTGGTGATGAGATTGTAAACACTATCGGTTGTTCAGATTGTCACGAAAAAGGTAAGTCTAAGCTACGTATTTCTCGTCCATTCGCTGAGCGCGCAATGGAAAGCATCGGCACACCATTCGATGAAGCTTCTCGTAAAGATAAGCAGTCAATGGTTTGTGGTCAGTGTCACGTAGAATACTATTTCGAGAAGACAGCTGATAAGAAAGGCTTTGTTAAGTTCCCATGGGACAAGGGCACAACTGTTGAAGATATGGAAGCATACTATGATGGTATCGACTTCGCAGATTGGACTCACGCCGTTTCTAAGACGCCAATGCTAAAAGCACAGCACCCAGGTTATGAAACTTGGCAGCTAGGTATGCACGGTAAGAACAACGTAAGCTGTACTGACTGTCACATGCCTAAGGTTAAGAATGCTGAAGGCCGTAAGTTTACCGATCACAAAGTGGGTAACCCATTCGATCGTTTCGAAGAAACTTGTGGTACTTGTCACGAGCAAAGCAAAGAGTTCATGGTTAACCTAGACAACGAGCGTAAAGCTAAGGTTAAGCAGATCCAACTTCAAGCTGAAAACCAGCTAGTTAAGGCTCACTTCGAAGCTGGTGCAGCTTGGGAAGCTGGTGCAACTGAAGCTGAAATGGCGCCTATCCTAAAAGATATCCGTCACGCTCAATGGCGTTGGGATTATGCAATCGCTTCTCACGGTGTTGCATCTCACGCTCCAGATGAAGCGCTACGTGTACTAGGTACTGCAGTAAACAAAGCAGCTGATGCTCGCGTTAAGCTAGCTCAACTACTAGCGAAGAAAGGCGTACAACAGCCTATCGCTCTTCCAGACATCTCTACTAAAGCTAAAGCGCAAGCGGCTCTAGGTATGGACATGAAGAAGATGAACGCTGATAAAGCTGAGTTCAAGAAGACTGTTCTACCTAAGTGGGATGCTGAAGCTGAAAAGCGTGAAGCAACTTACAAGTAAGATATACACTGCATAGTGTTTAATATTAAAAGCCCTCATTAGAGGGCTTTTTTATTTTCAGCCCTAAACCACCGACTTCAGTAGAGGCCGTTAGCATCAATTAGGCCTTGCCTGAAATATAACGAATGCAAGTTTAGGAATATATTTACGGCGTCTTGCTAAAGCAGGATAGGAAAGCTCCCTTCTAGGGAGTACGCTTCATAATAAAAAGTAAAGCCACCTTCTTCAGATGGCGGACTCTTTACTATCTAAATTAAAACTGTTTTGACTTTAACGCTTATTTGATGAGTTTTAGTAAAGCTTTAAAGCGCTCTCCCATCGCTTGCTGCTGTAACTCAAACAGCAGAGATTCAACGTTGGTTTGCTGTGCGCCACTCGCCTGCATCATTTGGATGCCACAGAGCTTGTTTGCCTCCTCTCTGGAGGAGGTAGCATCCACCACTAGATGGGTTTTATAGCCATTTTCCAATAGTTCTATACAGGTTTGATAGACACAAATATGAGTCTCTATTCCGACTAGGATGATCTGCTTTTGAGGCAGGGCATTGAGCTTGGAGCGAAAGTCGCTCGCCTGCCAAGCGCTAAAGTGCTGTTTACTGATGGGGTGACAACTGCTTACAAGTGCTTGGGCTAAGTTATCACTGGTAGGGCCTAGTTTCTCTGGGAGCTGCTCAAGCCACAGAATAGGTATATCGAACAACTGCACTCCCTTAATAAGTACCTCTAGCTTTTGATGGAGTCGCTCACTTTGCTGCACGACTCGTGCTAGCTGCCCCTGAACATCGACCACAACCAATACACACTCTTCGGGTTTTAGCATCTTAGCCTTCTTGCATTTTTTTAAAGTGGAGAGCAGCCAGTAAAGCGGATTGCTTTACTGGCGCCAATTGGAAATTGGTCTAAGGCGTTACCCTCGGTGCTTTATCTTTGTGCAGCAAGTGAATAATTGCACTCTGTTGGTGCATTTATATTCTGGTTTTTTGCGGGTGATTTGTCTATCTGCTTGAATTTAAACAACTAGTATGTTTGGCCTAATGCTTGAATTGTGTTTAAGCAAATCGAAAAGGAATTGGAGAGTGTGATGAAACTGGTTAGTGCGATCATTAAGCCATTTAAATTAGACGATGTGCGAGAGGCGGTTGCTGGCGTTGGCATTGAAGGTATGACGGTGACAGAGGTGAAGGGCTTCGGTCGTCAGAAAGGTCACACAGAGCTTTACCGAGGCGCCGAATATCAAGTGGATTTTTTGCCTAAGGTGAAGCTCGAGATCGCGATTAAGGCGGAGAGGCTGGAGTTGTTGCTAGAAGCCATTAGCGGGGCTGCACGCACAGGCAAGATTGGTGATGGCAAGATTTTCGTGATGGATCTTGAGCAGACAATCCGTATTCGAACTGGTGAACTGGACGGCGAAGCACTTTAAGGGGATAAGCTAATGGAAGATTTAACTCAATTGGGATTAACGGTAACAGAGTTGCGCTTTGCTCTAGATACATTCTACTTTCTAATTTCAGGCGCTTTGGTTATGTGGATGGCAGCGGGCTTTGCCATGTTAGAAGCGGGCTTAGTACGCTCGAAGAATACCACTGAAATTTTGACTAAAAACGTCTGTTTGTATTCGATAGCTTGCGTCATGTATCTGATTGTTGGTTACAACATCATGTATGTAGATAACAGCGAGGGAGGATGGTTACCATCGTTTGGCTCGCTTATCGGCTCGCAATCTGAGGGGGCTGACCATGCACTGGAGTCTGATTTCTTTTTCCAAGTGGTGTTTGTCGCCACGGCTATGTCTATTGTATCGGGAGCTGTTGCAGAGCGTATGAAGCTATGGGCTTTCTTAACTTTTTCGGTATTTATGACGGCAGTTATCTACCCTATTGAAGGTTACTGGACCTGGGGCGGCGGCTTCTTATCGCAAGCTGGGTTCGTCGATTTTGCCGGTAGTGGGATTGTGCATATGGCTGGCGCAGCAGCGGCGATTTCTGGCGTGTTATTGCTCGGAGCGCGTAAGGGGAAGTATGGTGCTAATGGCCAAGTGAATCCTATCCCGGGCTCTAACTTGCCCATGGCGACACTGGGGATGTTTATCTTGTGGATGGGCTGGTTTGGTTTTAATGGCGGCTCACAGTTGTTGCTGTCGGATGCCGAGAATGCCAGCGCGGTGGCTAAGATCTTCGTTAACACCAATTCGGCAGCTGCTTTTGGTGCTATCTCGGCGTTAATTGTGTGCCGACTCATCTGGGGGAAAGCAGATTTAACCATGATCTTAAATGGCGCATTAGCAGGACTGGTTGCGATAACGGCTGATCCTCTGTCCCCATCACTTGTAATGGCCGGGGTAATTGGTTTGGTTGCGGGTGGCTTAGTGGTATTTTCGATTGTCGGTTTCGATAGGGTTAAAATTGACGATCCAGTGGGCGCTATCTCGGTACATGGTGTGGCGGGTTTGCTCGGTTTAGTTTTGGTTCCCTTATCAAACGCAGAGGCTTCACTTTTAACTCAGCTATATGGCGCCGCAGTGATTTTTGCTTGGGTGTTCTTGGCTTCGAGCGCAGTATGGATGGCGCTTAAGCTGACCATGGGGATCCGTGTCTCACAGGAGGAGGAATATAATGGTATGGATGCATCTGATTGTGGTATCGATGCCTATCCCGAGTTTGTTTCGGTTAAGAGTGCCAACTAGGGGGAAAACTGAATCACTATTGCTAGTGGCTCAAGCTCGATATAGCTGATTTTAAGAAGCAGGGATGGCCCCCTGCTTTTTTGTGGCCGCGAGTAAGCTGCATTTAACAGTTTTATAGCGCTCCATTATGGGCTAGAGTAAGTTAACTAAAATTTAGTTATTGGCCTGCTATGAAAAAGCTCAATTTTCTTCTTGGTATGCTGCTTGCCACTCTCAGCGTTAATGCGAGTGCAGGGCAAGTTGTGGTACGAAAATCCAGCGAGCCCTTCGATGCGTTTGCGGTGAGGGATGAAGTGCAGAGGCAGCATGAATGGCGTGAAGCGTTGCGCTTTCAGCAGCAACTTCAGATCTTACAGGCCTTGCCTTTAGGCTGCATACCACTTGCTAGCCCTTATCATCACTTCTCCTGCCAAGGCTTATTTTATCGGCCATACCCTTACCAGAATAGAGAGCTATTTATTCAAATCGATCCCCCAGTCACTGAGGTTCCCTAGCAGGACCGAATATTGGCAAGAAGGAGCAAGTTAACAGCATGGCAAGGGGCACTCGAGTTCATTGTCTGTGCATAAAAGACAGGATATTTACGTTTTGTAACGCATTTACGCTCAGGCGTTATATTCATAGCATATGCTTAATGCAGAGGTTCTTTGCCTAGAGTGTGTGATGAAACGGCCAATTGTTATATTAATTGCTCTATTAATTCTATGTATATTGCTCATCAGCGGCTGTGCGACGCAACCTGCTGTAACCTCTGATGACTTAACGGTTTATTTTCATGACGAGCATTTCAGCCCCCCTCAAGATCTGCCTGAAGCCGATAAGCTATTCGAGCTGCCAGATATTGCAGTTAACTCACTGCGTAGGGAAGTGATGCGCTCCAAGAATTATCAGCAGCAATCGAGTGTGATGATGCATCAGTGGTTAGCTAATTACATCAATGCAAGTGATGGTGGTTTTCGCTACGCCGATAATCTCACCCGTAGTGCCAGTGATACTTTCGAAGATAGAGAGGGAAACTGTTTGTCTCTGGTGGTATTAACGACGGCTTTAGCAGAGGAGCTTGGGGTTAAGGTTGAGTTTCAAGAGATTGATATTCCCCCTGTATGGGATAGGCAAGGGGGCTTTTATCTCGTTAATGGACATATCAACCTTAAATTGCTGCCTCAGGAGAAAGGCAATATCTTCAATATTTCGACTCCGTCGATACAGATAGATTTTCTACCCGAGCGCGCCATGCAAGGTTATCAAAAGCGTCGAGTTAGCCGCTCAACCGTGGTGTCGATGTTCTATAACAACATCGCCGCCGAAGCCTTGGTTGAGGGAGACTATGATCGCGCCTATGGCTTGTTAAAGCTTGCCCTAGAGCAGCATGAGCGGTTTCTGCCCGCACTGAATACATTGGCGGTCCTGTATCGTTATAAAGGGTTAGACTCCCAGGCTGAGGCTTTATATAAATATGTCTTGAATGTAGAGCCTGAAGATATGAATACCCTCAATAACTACGCCATCATGTTATCGGCGCAAGATAGGCTGGAGGAATGGGCTGATGTGCATAAGGTGATGGAGTTAGCGCGGATTAGAAACCCATATTACTACTATGGCATGGCGCAGCAGGCGTATTTCGACAGAGAGTATCAAGATGCACTAATCTGGTATAAAAGGGCGATCGCCAAGGCTGATTATCGACACGAATTTTACTTTGGTCTGTCACGAACCTACTGGGTAACAGGAGATGAAAGACGTGCGAAGCAGAACCTTAAAAAGGCGCTCCGACTCACGACCGATGAACACAATAAACGGCGCTATCAATCAAAGTTACATGCTATGAAAAGTCATTAGTGTACTTGCTACTATCATGATGTCGATATTGGACTTTCTGTTACACGGCTACTTTTACCTTAAAAGTTCATTCTGCCGATAAAAACGTTAAGTTTTACTCAGCTTTGACTGCAGTTTTTCGAATGTAATCATGTCATTGTGTATGGATTAATTTCTTTTTAAACAATAAATTAAAAATAATTATATTAAATAATAATAACTTGATTGCAATCTAGCGTTAGACTGGATAAATTGAATGCAGTATCGCAATTGAGAGATCTGTATTCATAGGCTAGACGGAGCTAAGTATTACCATGTATTACCAAAATGATGATGTTCGAATTAATAAAATTAAAGAGTTGTTACCTCCAATTGCAATTTTGGAACGATTTCCTGCAACTGAGAACGCATCGGCTACCGTGTTTAATGCCCGTGAAAGTATCCATAATATTTTAGCAAAGAAAGATGATCGCTTATTGGTGGTTATCGGTCCCTGCTCGATCCATGATCCGGTAGCGGCACTTGAATACGGTAAGCGTTTAGTCGAGCTACGTGAGCGTTATAAAGATCAGCTTGAAATCGTTATGCGAGTCTACTTTGAGAAGCCTCGTACCACGGTAGGCTGGAAAGGCTTGATCAACGATCCCTACATGGACAACAGTTTTAAGCTAAACGATGGTTTACGTACTGCGAGAAAGTTGTTGTTAGATCTTAACGATATCGGCATGCCAACTGCGGGGGAGTTCTTAGATATGATCACGCCTCAGTATGTGGCTGACTTGATGTGCTGGGGCGCGATTGGTGCGCGTACGACTGAGTCTCAAGTGCATCGAGAGTTGGCCTCGGGACTATCTAGCCCTGTAGGCTTTAAGAATGGCACCGATGGCACCATCAAGGTCGCTATCGATGCGATTGGCGCCGCAAGTGCACCGCATCACTTCTTATCTGTGACTAAGTTTGGTCATTCGGCGATTGTCGAGACTAAGGGGAATACCGACTGCCATATCATTTTACGTGGCGGTAAAGAGCCTAACTACAGTGCCCAGCACGTAGCTGATATTAAGCAACAGCTTGAGAAGGCAGGGCTTGCGCAAAATATCATGATCGATTTTAGTCATGCTAACAGCAGTAAGCAGTTCCAGCGCCAGATGTTGGTCGGTGAAGATGTGGCGACTCAGATGGCAAATGGTGAGCAGGCAATCTTTGGAGTTATGGTAGAAAGTAACTTGATTGAAGGACGCCAAGATCATGTTGAAGGCCAGAGCCTGTGTTATGGGCAGAGCGTAACGGATGCCTGTATCGGCTGGCAAGACTCTGAAAAGCTCTTGGGCTTGTTAAGCGAAAGTGTTGTTCAGCGCAGAAATCGCTAACCTAAACCATAAATACAAAAAAGGAGGCTAAAGCCTCCTTTTTCGATCAAGTCGTTCATGGATTCGAATTACTTGTTTTTATCTTGCTCAATTAAGTATTCATTGGCTTTCGCTAAGCTGCCAAAAGAAGCAATTAGATTGCTCTGTCCCTTTTCTTGAATTTCAGGGTTGCCTGATTGGGTCATCATCCATATCCATGTTTGGATGAGAGGTAAAGGGGGATATTCTGGCTTGGATGAATCCAGCATGTTTGCATCCTTTTTTAGTTAACTTGAAAAGAGCTAAATTAAGCCCTTTCTGCCTGTTTACTTTTAATATTTTGCCGCAGAGTATCAAATTCTTTTCTTTGAGTTAACAGAATTTGCGCTACTTAATACAAAATTACCGAAAAATGTGCAAACTACTCCTAGTGGAGAGGCAAAAGCACACTCTATCGGACTAAAGTCGTACGATAACATAGCTTGCGCCCTGTGGTCGTTAACTTTTTATATACATCATCGTGATGTTTTGAGTATGGATTTAAGCTAACTTACTGTCATTTATTTAAAAATGACCTGAGTTTGAATTTTAAATTTTTTTTGGAATGACAAATGCGCCCCTCTCTCTATTTCGATGGACCGATAGGTAAATTAAATTGGCATGTACTACGCATGTTATGGCCCTATTTAATTGAATTTAAATCTAGGGTCGCTTTGGCAATGCTATGTTTAGTCATCGCGAAGTTGGCCAGTGTTGGCTTACCGTTTGTGCTTAAGGCACTAGTGGATGGGCTCTCGGACTCTTCTGCCAAGGAGCTGATCTCGGTTCCTATCTCTTTAGTCATCGCTTATGGCTGTATTCGTCTACTCAATACTATTATTTCCGAAGTGAGGGACACGCTATTTGGGCGCGTGACTGAGCGTGCCATACGTCGATTGGGCATGGCGGTTTTTGATCACCTCCATCGTTTGGATATGGCGTTTCATTTAGAACGCAGAACTGGCGGCTTGTCGCGAGACATAGAGCGTGGCACCAGTGGCATGAGTTTCTTGATGCGCTTCATGGTGTTTAATATTGTGCCGACGATTCTTGAGATAGTACTGGTCGTCGGGATCTTATTTTATAACTACGGCTACGCTTTTGCTGGTGTGACGCTACTCTCTGTGATCGCTTACGGCGTATATTCCATTATTGCTACCGAGTGGCGCACAGGTTATGTGCGAGATGCCGCTAAAGCCGATTCAGTATCCAGCACTCGGGCAATTGATAGTCTACTTAACTATGAAACCGTTAAGTATTTTAATAATGAGCAGTATGAAGCCAAGCAATATGATGAGGCATTAGCGCAGTGGGAAGTGGCTAAACGCAAAAACAGGCTCTCTCTGTTTGCACTCAATGCGGGTCAAGCTTGTATCATCTCGGTGGCGATGACCTTGATGTTAGGCATGGCAGCTTATGATGTCGTTCAAGGCAAGATGACCATAGGCGACTTCGTGCTGATCAATGCCTTTATGATGCAACTTTTTATTCCTCTTAATTTTTTGGGGTTTGTTTATCGGGAGATCCGTGGCGCGTTTGCCAATATCGAACGAATGTTCGATCTATTAGATAAGGTTCCTTCTATTCAAGACTCGGCCGATGCCTGTAACCAAGTTTTAAGTCAAGGTCGAGTCTCATTCGAGCACGTAGGCTTTAGTTATGACTCACGGACAATCTTAGCTGATGTCAGCTTTTCCATAGAAGCGGGTCAGAAAGTGGCCATTGTTGGCGACAGTGGGGCGGGTAAGTCGACCTTGGTGAAGCTGTTATTTCGTTTTTATGACGTCATCGATGGGAGAATCTGCATCGATGGTCATGATATTCGCACGTTAACTCAGAGTGCTTTGCGCCAAGCCATAGCCATCGTGCCCCAAGATACCGTGCTATTTAATGATACCTTAATTGAGAATATCCGTTATGGCCGCCCCGATGCAACGGCCGAAGAGATAGATGCAGCAATTAAGATGGCCCATCTGAGCCAGTTTATCGACAGTTTACCCGAAGGTGGTGAAACCAAGGTTGGTGAGCGTGGCTTAAAGCTATCTGGTGGGGAGAAGCAGCGAGTCGCGATTGCGAGAGCGATTCTGAAGAAGTCACCCATCTTAGTCTTCGATGAGGCCACCTCATCTTTAGACAGCCATTCCGAACAGGCTATTTTAACAGCTTTAAAGGAAGTGGCAAAAGGCCATACAAGCCTTGTCATAGCCCATCGACTCTCCACTGTTGTCGATGCCGACCGTATCATTGTCTTGAGCAAGGGCAGAGTGGTTGAAACCGGTAGCCATAGTGAGCTGCTTGCCGCGAAAAGTTTCTATGCTAATTTATGGCGAGTGCAGCAGGAGTAGGCTCAACTTTCAGATATGCTAATAGACTAATATTGATTAATAAACTGTCTAGGATTCAGCGTAGGTTCAGTTTCGTGTGCCTATAATTGGCATCAACTTAACGGAACGCTAATGCAGAGAAGGTCACAATGAAAAATATACCTATACTGGTGCATATTGAAGGACAGGACAGCAAAGTTAATACTGATTGGCTTGCGATTATGGCCACCCTAAAAAAGCGCGGCTTAGAGAGAGATGAACTTGAAGTGGTATATTTTGAGTTATGTGCCGGTATGCGAGTGACGACGCGAGGGTTGGGTTTAGCAAAAGTGACGCCAGTCGAACCGTTACAAGGCCTGTTATATGAGCCCAAATTTTCAGCTAGGGACTATGCGGGAATGCTAATTGCTTAACTGTTTATTCACTCAGCCTACAGGCTTACCCATTTTCCAGCCGTCACAGATTAGTTTAGTTTGAGGAGAAGGTTCTTTCGTTGGAGTCAGTCCGATGATTTTGCCTTCTCTGAAGCAAATAAATTCTCCCTCAATATTGTTCATTCGCTGGCAACTGCTGCAACTTGCTGATAAAGCCTTACTTTTTGAAGGGTTGTTGGAATCGTTCACTGTGTTTTCCTCACTGCCACCTTGATAGTCTTGTACCAAATAAATCTTGTGTAGAAGTTCGGTTATCCCCTTTCCCGAAATGGTATTTAATCATTTAAAGACTAATATACTAACCATTTATAGTAAACAGGCTTGATTATTTTTTCATTACAATTGCGTTTTAATTCGTCTGGATGTGTGGTGTTGTTTTAGATAATTAATTTCCAAAATGGGTTTGAATCAGGCTTACCGCCCCCTCTTTAGGAATGGATAGTAGATAGAGACTAGCGTATTGGCTCTCTTCAATGGCTGGAATTTTCGGGCCGCCGAGCGCCTTTATGATGAGGGGGACTGTGTTGGAGTGCCCAGCGATTAAGCTGTTCCCCGAGGTTTGATTAACTAAAGTCACGATGGAGGCGATATGAGCATCCAGTCCAAATTGGCTATCGGCGATGATTACTGGCAGTTTCCTCTGGTTGGCAATGGGATCTAAGGTCAATTGAGTTCGTTGGTAGTTAGAAGCAATCAGTTGCGACAGTTCCAGCTGTTGCAGCGCTTCTATCAATGCCTTTGCTCTTTGTTGCCCCGCCTCGCTTAGTACAGGGTTGCGAGTGCCATCATCCCGTTTTTCTGCATGCCTGACTAATACAACGATTTTTGCTGGAGAGTTACTGTTTGCATCGATCCCTAGCGTGTCATTTGGCTTAGCTATAGTGATGAAGCTGATAGTCAATAGCAGCATAACGACAATATTTGCTGTGATTAATTTAATTTTCGTCCTCATGAGTTCACTCCTTTAATGACATCTTCATCCTTGGCTAGACTAATCTTTATGAATATGAAATAAAAGCTTAGCTAGTTTTACCATTTACTAGGGGGTGCTGAGCGTTACCTTGCTCGGTCAGCCGTTTTATTGGAGGCGCTATGTGGATTGAAGGACTGGTCATAGAGAGGCGAGATTGGAACGATAAGCTGTTCTCGCTAAAGATTAAAGTTGATATTGGAGATTTTAAGGCTGGGCAGTTTATTAAGCTGAGCCAGGTTATTGATGATAAACGAATTGGCCGAGCCTACTCGTTAGTTAATCCTCCTGGTTGTGGCTATGTAGAGGTATTGGCTGTGGCCGTAGAAGAGGGGCTATTGTCACCCAACTTACAAGCACTTAAGGTCGGTGATGTTATCGATGTCGCCACTAAAGCCTCAGGCTTTATGACCCTAGATGAGCTACCGACGGATGAGGCAAAAGGAAAGCATTTGTGGTTTTTAGCCACAGGTACCGCTGTTGGACCTTTTATCTCGATGATGGACACTTGCGAACCTTGGGAAACATACGAGCGGTTAGTATTAGCCTATGGCGTGCGCAAGGTTGAAGACTTAGCTTACCTTGAGCAACTAAAAGGATATGAAGCAAGATATCCTGAACAGTTTAAACTGGTGCTGTCTGTGACTCGTGAGCAGTTAAATGGTGCTTTAACGAGTCGGATCCCCGATGCAATCAGCTCCGGAGAGTTAGAGAGCAAAGCTGGATTAAGGCTTAACCCTGAAGAGTCACAAGTGATGATCTGTGGTAATCCTGAGATGATCACCGCATCACAGCAGGTACTGAAAGAGAGGGGGTTAACAAAGAATCTACGCCGTGCGCCAGGACAGGTAACCGTTGAGAGATATTGGTGAGTGCACCTCTTCGGTCAATTAGAAATTTTATCTAGCTAAAGCCATATAAGTTAAGGGTTTGCTTATGTAGATCGAGTTGTCATTTTTGAGTTAAAAATATGACAAAAGCTTGCTGTTTGTATGAGTTTTGATTACCCTCTTTGCAATTGAGAATTATTATCAGTCGTTTTACGCTGATGATTTCGATACTTGTCCAGGGAGAAGAGTAATGAAAATGGTAAAGAGTCTAGCGGTTATAGGACTGACTTGTTTTGCATCTATCGCCAATGCTGCTGATAATCTAACGGTATATTCTTATCGACAAGCCTTTTTGATAGAACCTATCTTAGAAAACTTTACTAAAGAGACTGGTATTAAAGTCGATGTTGTCTTCTCTAAAAAAGGTATTGCCGAACGTATGATGCGTGAAGGGCGACTATCTAAGGCTGATATCGTTTTGACCTCAGACTTTTACCGTTTGATGGAGTTGGTTGAAAAGGATCTGGTTGTGCCTGCCAGCAGTGACGTTCTTAAACAAAATATTCCACAGAAATATCGCTCACCAGATGATGAGTGGTATGCGCTAACGATGCGTGTACGTAATGTTTATTCTTCAAAAGATAGACAAGGTAAATTAGACATTAATTACGAAGATCTAGCTGACCCTAAGTTTAAGGGCAAGATCTGTACTCGAAGTGGTAAGCATCCGTACAATGTTTCGTTAGTGGCCTCAATGATTGCCCGTCATGGAGAGTTGGAGACAAAAACTTGGCTAGAAGGCTTGAAAGCCAATTTAGCCAGAAAGCCACAGGGTAATGATAGAGCACAGGTTAAAGCGGTAAGTGAAGGCTTATGTGACCTAGCAATTGGTAACAGTTATTACTTGGGCAAGATGCTACAAGATCCTAAGCAAAAAGTATGGGCGGATGCTATAGAGATCAATTTCCCTAACCAAGATAACCGTGGCTCACATATCAATGTATCAGGCATGGCATTGGCCAAGCACTCTAAGAATCAAGCGGCAGCACTTGAGTTGATGGAGTATCTATCCGGTGATAAGGCGCAGCAAGCTTATGCTGAAGTGAACTACGAATACCCTGTTAAAGCGGACGTCGCTCCTTCAGAGTTAGTCGCTTCTTGGGGAACCTTTAAAGCTGACGACCTACCGATTTACAAGCTAGCTGAATATCATGGCGCTGCAATTAAATTACTCGATGAAGTGAAGTTTGATCTCTAGTGAGTACTCTTAAGGTTGAGCTAACCTATTCAAGCTAGACTCAAGGTATAGCTTTGAAGTTAATGCGTTAGCTCGGCCTACCCATATTTTAGTTAACCTATCAATTTAGATAGGTTTTCTTGTTTTTATCAAAGTACACGGATGTTTAATTTTTAGGTAGTTAAGATTATGGTTTTAGGCTTAGCCAAGGGCTGGTCTGTTGTGGGTTATACTCTGGCATTGTTGATTATCATGCCTTTGATTGCGCTGATTGCTCAGTCATTGCTACCCGACGAGGCTGTATTTGGTCACCTGTTTAATACGGTTCTACCTACTTATATCAGCAATAGTTTATGGTTAATGCTTTGGGTGGTTATAGGCTCCCTTATCATTGCAGTCCCTGCAGCTTGGCTAGTGGCCAAGTGCCACTTTCCCGGTAGACGTATTTTCCAATGGGCGCTGTTATTACCTTTAGCCATGCCCGCTTATGTTGTGGCCTATGTTTATACCGATCTACTCGATTATGCTGGCCCCGTGCAACGAAGTTTGCGTGCCGCTTTTGGTTGGCAAACCCCTCAAGATTATTATTTTCCGGAAGTGAGAACCCTAGGTGGCGCTGCAATAATGTTGGCGCTAGTGCTGTTTCCTTATATTTATTTATTGGCCAGAACCGCTTTTATGGAGCAATCGGCGAGCCTAAGTCAGGCCACGCGAGTGATGGGCTGTGGGCCGTGGAAAAGTTTCTGGCGTTTAAGTTTACCTATGGCTAGACCCGCGTTAGCCGTTGGTGGCGCATTAGTGGCTATGGAGACCGCGGCGGACTTTGCTACGGTTAGTTACTTTGCCGTGCCGACATTAACCACTGCAGTTTATGATACTTGGTTTGAATATGGCAGTTTGACTGCAGCGGCTAAGCTTTCAACCATCATGTTGTTAGTGATTTTTGCTATGGTTGGCTTTGAACGTTTTGCTAGGCGTAAACAAAAGTTATTTCAAAAATTATCGAGCCCTGGCGAACTCGATATTTACTCCTTGTCGGGCGCGAAGGCTTTTGCGGCGACGGCTTATTGTGCAGGATTGCTATTTTTAGCATTTTTACTGCCTTTTATTATTTTGCTGCAATACGCCTATGGCTATTTTGCTGAAAGCTGGAATGAAGAGTTTTTCGAATACAGTTTTAATAGCTTGTGGATCTCTTTGTTAGCTAGTGCTATCTGTGTCGTTATTGGCATTGTGTTGATGTTTATTCGCCGTATTAGTCCACGTCAGGCCGATGCCTTGCCTTCGCGCTTGGCTTCAACGGGCTATGCGTTGCCAGGAACGGTTTTAGCGATAGGGATCTTGGTTCCATTTACTCAGCTCGATTTCGCTATCAACGATCTCGCCGAATACCTTGGTTTTGAAGGACCAGGGCTTATCTTAACTGGCAGTAGCTTCATCATTGTGTGTGCCTTTACTATTCGTTTTGCTGCAATTGCCATAGGTAGCATCGAGAACAGTTACAAGCGGATCTCACCATCACTGGATATGGCTGGGATCACCATGGGACTTAAGCCATTAGGCCTTTTAAGATTGGTACATATACCTCTGCTCAGAAAAGGCATTTTTGCAGGTCTACTCTTAGTGTTCATCGAGTGTATGAAGGAGTTGCCGGCGGCGCTCCTATTAAGGCCTATCGGCTTTGAAAACCTCGCCACCTATGTATATCAGTTTGTATCAGATGAACAGTTAGAGCACGGTGCCTTAGCAGCAATAGTGATTGTGCTCGTTGGCCTCATTCCGCTTATCTACCTTAACCGTTCCTTGGAGCACGATAATTAATATGGCTACATTACAAGTACAACAGGTGTTTAGTGACTACCAAGGACAAGTCGTACTAAAGGGCTTAGATCTTACGGTGGAAAAAGGTGAGATTGTCGCTCTGCTTGGACCAAGCGGCTGCGGCAAGACCACACTGCTTCGGGCCATTGCCGGGCTGCAGGCGATTACTAGTGGTAAGATCATCATCAACGGCAGAGTCGTCGCGGACGATGGCCGTTTCGTTGCCAGTGAGCAACGAGGAGTAGGGATGATCTTTCAAGACTATGCCCTGTTCCCCCATCTCACTGTTGCCGAAAATATTCTGTTTGGGGTTGAGACTCGGGATAAATCACTAAGAGCTAGCCGCTTAGCGCAGATGCTGGCATTAGTTAAGCTTGAGGGGCTCGAAAAACGTTATCCCCATGAGCTTTCTGGCGGACAGCAGCAGAGGGTCTCTATTGCTAGAGCACTTGCCTATGAGCCAGAAGTGCTGCTATTGGATGAACCTTTCTCTAATATCGATGCTAAGGTGCGCCGTGAGATGATGTTGGAGATCAGAGAGATCCTTAAGTCACATAATGTAAGCGCCGTATTTGTGACTCACAGTAAAGATGAAGCGTTTGTCTTTGCCGATAAGCTTGCCCTCTTTAATCAAGGGCAAATTGTACAATCTGGTGACGCTGAAAACTTGTATTCAACACCGACAGACAAATATGTGGCTGATTTCCTTGGGGCGGGCAACTACCTTAAGGCAAAAGTTGTCGGCGACCAGCGCATAGCCACAGCAATCGGTGAAATGGACAGTGATACCGTTCTCAATCTGTCTGTTGGCAGCGAAGCTGAAGTCTTGTTAAGACCACAGCAGCTATTAATGAAAGCTGACGAGTCAGGTATTGGAGAGATCACAGGGCGCCGCTTCTTAGGAAATGTCTGCCAATACCAAGTGCAGGTGGCCGAGAATGTACTCGATGTGCATAGTGCAGAGCCTGATCTGTTAGTTGGGCAACGCGTTGCAATTGAGTGTAAGCGCCATAGTTTGGTCTTGTTTTAAGAGCGGCAGCCAATGGTTAGATAACCAATGGTGAGTCATCGCAGTAAATGGGTGAGCTAAACAACATTAGCTCAGTTTAGTCTTAGGTAATTTACGATGAATTCTAGTTATTGTGCGTTAGTTAATGACATTAATAACTAAAGTTATAGATAATATTGCCGAAAAATTAATTAAGAAGAAGGGTTACTTATAATAATGGATAGTCAGGTTATGCCTCGTGAACAGCTTGGAGTTTGTGCAGAAGGAAACTTGCACAGTGTCTATTTAATGTTTAATGCAAATGACAATGTTGAGTCAGATATGCGTCCATGCGTGGCGACTATCGCTCAATATATTCATGAGTTAACGGATCAATATTCTGATAGCGCTTTTAATGGCTTTGTTGCTATCGGTGCTAATTATTGGGACACCTTATATCCTAATGCGAGACCTGAGCTGTTAAAACCTTTCCCTGCAATGAATCGTGATAACCGGGATGCACCTGCTATCGAGTTTGATCTGTTCGTGCAGATCCGTTGTGATCGTTTTGATATTTTGCACTTAGTGGCCAATGAGGTTTGCCAAATGTTTGAAGGCTTAGTAGAGCTTGTAGACGAAGAGCGCGGCTTTAGGTTTTTAGATTCGCGAGACCTAACAGGCTTTGTCGATGGTACAGAGAACCCTAAGGGACGTAGCAGGCAGGAAGTCGCTTTAGTTGGCGATGAAGACTCCAAATTTAAAGGTGGCAGCTATATCCATGTGCAGAAGTTTACGCATAACTTGAGTAAGTGGAACCGACTTCCTGTTAAGAAGCAAGAAGACATTATCGGGCGTACTAAGGCTGACAATATTGAATATGCCTCTGCAGACAAGCCGCTAACAAGCCACATTAAGCGTGTGAACTTAAAAGATAGCGAAGGTAAGTCGATGGAGATCCTAAGGCAGAGCATGCCTTACGGCTCGGTTAAAGAGCAGGGCTTGATGTTTATCTCTACTTGCCGCAACTCAGTGCATTTTGAAAAGATGTTAGAGAGCATGATTCATGGTGATGCTGAGGGCAATCATGATCACTTGATGCATTTTACTCAAGCATTAACGGGCTCATCATTCTTCGCACCTTCACTGGACTTTATGCATAGCGCTATCTGATGTTATAGAGTTCAGACAATTAAAAAAACGCACATTTAGGTGCGTTTTTTTATGGGTGATGATCGACAGATTTATTCGCTATCAACTTCGTCTCGATCCCAATAGTTAGTGGGGCGTCTGGCATAAACTTCGTTTACTGACTTGACTAGCACTTTATTATTTTCTGGATAGACCACTACATCATGTATGTCTCGGTTACCGACCACAAGGAAAACAAAATCTTGATCACTATGGTTAACGAGTTTATGTGAAATGCCGGTATCGGCATTAAAACAAATATATTCTCCCTGACTAAAGGAGTGAGGTTCGCCATCAATATAAAGAGTAGCTTCGCCGTGCATGGCGTAGATATGCTCTTCCTCTTTTGTATGGTAATGGGCGACCGCAGAGGATTTTCCTGGAGCTAAGCGTTCCATGGTGACGCCGATTTTTTCCCCGCCAGCAGTATCACCTATGTGTTTTTGCTCACTAGCATATTCATCTTTATGTTGCCAAGGTTCCCAGCATATATCGTTGATATTTATAATGTTACTTTTATTCATTCTTTATCCTCGACTCGAATTACTGTCGTTTAGGATTATAACGATTATTGTTAAAGAGAGAAGAATCTATTCAATATATTGTATAAAACAATGTGTTTTATATTTGGGGAGGGGGGAACGTGATTATTTTAGCGGGGAGTTTGCGGTGTATAGTTAAACTTACTGTGAGAAGCGGATGCTGTAACCTAGGGGCTACAGCATATCGCCAGTCACACTTATACTAGTTAGTCTGCGTAATTAAACAGTGACTTTACAGTTTCCAGTGTGTCTTCAATATTGTGAATGCTCGATGGACAGATAAAGATGGTGTCATCGCCAGCAATCGTTCCTAGAATTCCTTCAGGCTTACCTATTGAGTCTAATAGACGAGCGATGAGCTGCGCCGCGCCTGGGCTGGTTCGGACTACAATCATTGATTGGTTATGGTCAACATCTAGCACTAGGTTTTTAAGAGGGCTACCTGCAGTAGGGACACCAAGTTCAGCTGGAAGGCAGTAGACCATCTCTTGTTTGGCGTTACGGGTTCTGACCGCACCAAACTTACTTAGCATACGAGATACTTTTGACTGATTGATGTTGCCAAAGCCTTCGGCTTGTAAGGCGATAACGATTTCACTCTGAGAGCCAAATCGCTCTTCTTTTAAAATAGACTTGAAGGTCTTAACTAAATCATCTTGGCTTTTATTCGTTTGCATATATTATTATTCTTTATTCAAAAAAATCCGCTCTATCATGATTATTTTCGGTTTTTTTGTCAATCTTTATTCGTTTTTATGAATAAAAATTCATTGCTGGGGATATTCAATTTCATGAGTGTCCGATAAGTTAGATTGTTTATTCTAATTTTGACTCTGCTAATGTATCCTTATCAACTCTCCTGCAAGCCTGACTCTTACTCACTTTCACCATGTTGCCACCTATATTAGGGTTCTAGATTATACGGAACGCGACTAAGGGATAATTGTATTTTTATTGTGAATCCAGTACTGTTGCGGGAAAAGAAAAATGGATCTAAATCACAAAAATCCGAGGATTAACGGAGATAATTATGAAAGTTGCTGTACTTGGTGCTGCTGGTGGTATTGGCCAGGCGCTCGCCCTACTATTAAAAACTCAATTACCTGCGGGTTCTAAATTGTCGCTTTACGATATCGCACCAGTGACTCCTGGCGTTGCGGTTGACCTAAGCCATATCCCAACTGCTGTAGAAGTAAAAGGTTTTGCTGGCGAAGATCCAACTCCTGCTCTAGAAGGTGCTGACGTAGTACTTATTTCGGCTGGTGTTGCTCGTAAGCCGGGAATGGATCGCTCAGATCTATTTAATATCAACGCAGGTATCGTACGAAACCTTGTTGAGAAATGTGCTACAACTTGCCCTAAAGCTTTGATCGGTATTATCACCAACCCTGTAAATACGACTGTAGCGATTGCAGCTGAAGTACTTAAGAAAGCGGGGGTCTACGATAAGAACCGCCTATTTGGTGTGACGACACTCGATGTTATCCGTTCAGAAACCTTCGTTGCAGAAGCAAAAGGCCTGAACGTTGCAGACGTTAAGGTTCCAGTGATTGGTGGTCACAGTGGTGTGACTATCCTGCCGCTTCTTTCACAGGTTGAAGGTGTAAGCTTTACTGATGCGGAAATTGCAGCACTGACGACACGTATCCAAAATGCGGGTACTGAAGTGGTTGAAGCTAAAGCTGGCGGCGGCAGTGCAACACTCTCTATGGGTCAGGCAGCATGTCGCTTTGGTTTATCACTTGTTCGTGGCTTACAAGGCGAAGCAAACGTTGTTGAGTGCGCTTATGTCGATGGTGGCAGTGAGCATGCTGAATTCTTTGCACAACCTGTTGTATTGGGTAAGAACGGCGTTGAGGAAGTATTGGCATATGGCGAGGTTAGCGTATTCGAAGCTAATGCACGTGACGCTATGCTAGATACCTTAAAAGCAGATATTCAGCTTGGTATCGACTTCGTTAAGTAATCAATGTGAGCAGCCTCACTGAGGCTGTAATTAAAAAGGGAGCCTAAGGCTCCCTTTTTATTTGAACGTTAATGTCACGGCTTTATTAGTTGCTACGCTGTGTGGCGATTTTAGCAAGCGAGATCAGTGCAGTTTTATAATCAGAGTCGGGAATAATCTCAAGGGCTGCGATTGCCTTATCTGACTCTTCGATAGCACGTTTTTCGGTATATTCTAAAGCACCACAGTTCTTAAGTGCACTTAGGATAACCTCGATGTGCTCACTGCCATCACCTTTCTCGATAGCTTCACGGATCAAGGCTTTCTCTGTGTCGTTGCCATTTGCCATAGCAAAGATAAGCGGTAGAGTTGGTTTACCTTCGGCTAAGTCATCACCGATATTTTTGCCTAACTCTTCGGTTTCAGCCGTGTAGTCTAGCAGATCGTCGGTTAACTGGAATGCGGTGCCTAGATACTTACCGTAGTCCGCCAGTGCATTCTGTACCTCTATTGGACTGTCAGCGAGTAAACCAGCGAGGCGAGTAGCGGCTTCGAATAGTTTTGCTGTTTTACAGTAGATGACGCGCATATAGCTGTCTTCTGTAGTGTTTGGGTCGTTACAGTTCATTAACTGTAGAACTTCACCTTCGGCGAGTACATTAGTCGCGTCGGCAAGGATCTCAAGCACATCTAAACACTTCAGTTCAGTCATCATCTGGAAAGAACGGGTATAAAGGAAGTCACCCACCAATACACTTGCGCTATTTCCAAATAATGCGTTGGCTGTCTCTCTACCACGGCGTAGGGTGGATTCATCAACGACATCGTCATGTAAAAGTGATGCTGTGTGGATAAATTCGATAATGGCGGCTAATTTAAGGTGAGAATCACCTTTATAGTCGATGGCTCGAGCTGCTAGAATAGATAGCAGAGGTCGTAAGCGTTTACCACCGCCGTTAATAATGTAGAACCCAAGTTGATTAATGAGGGCGACGTCTGACTCTAGTTGTTTATAGATCAGTTGATTGACAGCTTGCATGTCGCTATCAGCCAATTGACGAATGGCGTTTAAATCCATAAGTAGGCTCTGGTTTTGTGGGCTGCCGATTAACATAGACAGCTCAATTAAGGCTTAAATGTTATAATAATTGGATTCTACCTAAATTTGCGGCACAAGACAGTAGTTGTAGAAGATTGTGAGAGTTAATTGGGTCTTTTTTTATTCTTAGTTAATTAAGACTTGTCAGCGGCTACTTCTTAGCGTAAACTCCGCGACCATTGTCATTAAAGCTTTTATAGCACCCCTGCATCAAACAAATATGTTTTGAGCGGCGTGTTAGAAATATCGGAGTAAAATAGCTATGTACGCTGTTTTTCAAAGTGGCGGCAAGCAACATCGCGTTGAAGCCGGCCATACAGTTCGTTTAGAGAAATTAGAAGTCGCTACAGGCGAAACTATCGAATTCGACCAAGTTCTTTTGGTTGCTGATGGTGAAACTGTACACGTAGGTGCACCTTTAGTTGAAGGTGGTAAGGTTGTTGCTGAAGTTATCAGCCACGGCCGTGCGGAGAAGGTAACTATTGTTAAGTTCCGTCGTCGTAAGCACCACGATAAGAAGATGGGCCACCGTCAGTGGTTCACCGAAGTTAAAATTACAGCTATCAACGCTTAATTAGGAGTCTAACTCATGGCACATAAAAAAGCTGGCGGTTCTACTCGTAACGGCCGCGATTCAGAAAGTAAACGTCTTGGTGTAAAGCGCTTTGGCGGTGAATCAGTTCTTGCTGGTAACATCATCGTTCGTCAACGTGGTACTAAGTTCCACGCTGGTGTAAACGTAGGTGTTGGCCGCGACCACACTTTATTCGCTCTTACCGATGGTAAAGTGAAGTTCGAAGTTAAAGGTCCTAAGAACCGTAAGTTCATTAGCATCGAAGATTAATCTTTAGCTACGCTAAGATTGATACTAAGCCCCGCCATTGGTGGGGCTTTGTTTTTTTTAAATTAAGTAAATTGTGTTTTGGCGACTAGAATCGTTAAGAGTATAATTCTTCCATTCTATGGTGCCAGGAGTTGGTATGAAGTTTGTCGATGAAGCTATTATCCGTGTAGAAGCCGGTAATGGTGGCAGTGGTTGCGTTAGCTTTAGACGCGAAAAATATGTTCCAGACGGTGGTCCAGATGGTGGTGATGGCGGGGACGGCGGCAGTGTTTACCTGCAAGCCGATGAAAACCTCAATACCTTGATCACGTATCAGTTTGAACGTTTTCATATCGCCGAGCGCGGTAAGAATGGTCGTGGTCGTGACTGTACCGGTCACGGTGGTGCAGACTTGATCCTTAAAGTACCTGTAGGTACACGCGCTATCGACAACGATACCGAAGAAGCACTAGGTGATTTAACCACTCACGGGCAGAAATTGCTTGTGGCTAAAGGTGGTTTCCATGGTTTAGGTAATACTCGTTTTAAGAGCAGTACTAACCGTGCGCCAAGACAGAAAACCTTAGGTACAGATGGTGAAGTTCGTAGCCTTAAACTAGAGCTACTTCTACTTGCCGACGTGGGTTTACTCGGTATGCCAAATGCGGGTAAGTCGACCTTTATTCGCTCGGTTTCTAAGGCTAAGCCAAAGGTTGCTGACTATCCATTTACAACTTTAGTTCCTAACCTAGGTGTTGTTAACCCAAGACCTGGCCAGAGCTTTGTTATTGCGGATATTCCTGGTCTTATCGAAGGTGCGGCTGATGGCGCTGGTTTAGGGGTTCAATTCCTTAAGCACTTAGAGCGTTGTCGTGTATTGCTGCATATCCTAGACGTAGAGCCTATCGATGGTAGCGATCCTGTGGAATCTGCTCGTGCAATCGTAGCTGAGCTAGAGAAGCATTCACCTAAGCTTGCAGGTAAGCCACGCTGGTTAGTGATTAACAAAGCGGACTTGATGCTTGAAGAAGAGCTTCAGGAACGTATCGATCATATCGTTAAAGAGCTAGAGTGGGATGGCGACGTCTATACTATTTCAGCTTATAACCGTGAAGGTACCGCTGAGCTAGCCCTTAAATTACTCGACTTTATCGACTCTCTACCTCCAGAAGAGGAAGCGGATGCCGATGCAGAAGTTGAATTTAAGTGGGATAATTATCATCAGAAAGCAAATGAATCGATTAATGAAGATTATGACGATGATTTTGACGATGACTTCGATGATGATGATTACGATGTTGAAATTATCTATCAAAGATAATTGATACGATAAGAGGAAGTTGAGACAAGGTGTACGCTACAACGCAAAATGACATTACTCGTCAAGTCGTTAGAGTTGCTCAACTTCTGCTTGCTTATGGCGCTGAATCAGAACTCGTTGAAGAGATCACTCAGCGTCTAGGCCACGCCTTAGGTCTAGAAAGTGTGGAGATCTCCATCTCCTCAAACTCCTTAGTATTAACCAGCCTATCTGTCGGTCGGTGTATTACAACGACTCGACGAATTCGTGAGCATGGCATCAATATGACCGTGGTTTGCGAATTACAGCGTATCTGCCTACTGACCGAAAAAGGGATCTATGGATTGACCGAAGTGCGTAAGCGCGTCGGCCGTATTGAGCCCAAGACTTATCCTGCTAAGTATGTTGTGCCTATGATAGGTCTATCATGTGCTAGTTTTTGCCACCTGTTTGGTGGTGACTTAGTCGCTTGCTTAATTACCTTCTTAGCCTCGGCTGTTGGCATGTTCGTGCGTTTATCTATTGCTAAGCGTCACTTTAATCTTTTACTTAATTTTAGCGCTACCGCCTTTGTGACCACGCTTATTGCACAGACAGGTTACCAGTTTGATTTGACTGATACCCCAAAACTGCCGATGGCGGCAAGCGTGTTGATGTTAGTGCCAGGTTTTCCGATGATCAATTCAATATCGGATATGGTCAAAGGCCACCTTAATGTTGGGATCTCTCGCTGGGGACATGCAACCTTACTTACAGTGGCATCGGTGATTGGTATTACCATCGCCATGCAGATAGGTGGCTTGTTCTGATGTTGTCGCTTATCTTAACCATGCTCAACGATGCCATCTTCTCAGCTATTCCAGCTATAGGCTTTGCCATGGTGTTTAATGTGCCGCGCCGATTTTTGCCCTACTGTGCAATCGCTGCAGCAATGGGGCATGGCAGCCGTACCATGTGGCTAAGTTTTGGTTTACCGATTGAGTGGGCAACCTTCTTAGCTGCGGCCTTAGTGGGTATCGTCACTATTGCATTTGCTAAAAAGCATTTAGCGCCACCTTTGATGTATGCTGTGGCTGCGATTATTCCGATGATCCCGGGCACCTACGCATTTAATACCGTTATCGGTTTGGTACAGTTGACTGCGCAAGCTGATATGAGTCCAGAACTTGTCTATCAAGTGGTCAGTAATGGCCTTAAAACCGTGTTTATTTTAGGGGCTCTCTCGGTGGGCTTAGCTATGCCAAGCTTGCTCTATTTCCGCTCTCGCCCCGTCATTAAATAACTAAATTTATTAAGCCTACAGGGCGTTAGTGGGCTATGAGATTGCACGCTAACACCTCAGAATTAAAGGGAAGTATCATGAGAATAGCTATGATTGCCGCTATGGCAAATAACCGCGTTATTGGTAAAGACAACCAAATGCCGTGGCATCTTCCTGAAGATCTTCGCCACTTTAAAGCGATGACCTTAGGCAAGCCTGTGGTGATGGGAAGAAAGACCTATGAATCAATAGGTCGGCCACTACCAGGTCGTCACAACATAGTTATAAGCCGACAAGCCGATCTGGTTATTGAGGGCGTAACCATTGTTAGCAGCTTTACTGAGGCAAAGGCCGCCGCCAGTGATTGCGAGGAGTTGGTTGTGATAGGCGGCGGTCAACTATATGAAATGTTACTTCCGCAGGCAGATATTCTCTATCTCACTGAAATCGCTTTAACAGTCGATGGGGATACCTATTTTCCGCATTGGGATGATGGAACTTGGCTCGAAGCTTCTCGTGATGTAGCGAAAAATGATAAAGGTGTTGAATATAGCTTTATCAAAATGGTAAAAAAATGTTAAATTCAAAGGGTTGTTTAGTACCCTAAATAAAGAGAAAGCAAGCTACTAAATAGCGCTACTTTTCTATATAAAAACTAAAAATAAGGAGTGTCTGATGCGTCTGTTGCCCTTGAGCATCGCTACACTGATAGTGGCATCTTCAATTTCTGTTCCATCAACTGCGCTAGCTAATCAGGAGCAATTAGCTGCAAACATCTGTAACTATGTACAAGCAGATGATAAAAACCGTCTCCGTAAGAAGCTCAAAGAGAGTCGAGTAAAGCTACGCAACATCTATAGCGGTGTTTCCTGTGGCGGCGATAGTTTATTAAGAACGGCTTTAAAGAGTGGTTCTAATAAGGTTGGTACCTTTGTCGCTAAGCGCCTTCCGGCATCTGAGTTAAACGAAGCGGAAGCCGATGGACAAAGTATTGTCGCTTGGGCTGAAAGTAACGGCCATGGTGGCAGTGAAATTACAGCAGCGATTAAAGAGCGTATAGCAGGCAGTTAGGCTCTTAAAATCAGTTTTAAAATTACTGGGCTCGCCCCAGTATTTTTATATCTGATAAGCTTAAATGTAGAAGCGAAAATACAAAAGAGGCGCTAAATATAGCGCCTCTTATTATTTCGAACTTTTGGTTAACAGCGCCAGTGTCGCCGTGAGCATTCTAGACTTTAAACTCTTTAACTGAGGCCTGAAGCTCTTCTGCTAATTGAGCAACCTGATGACTCGACTGTGCCGTTTGGTCAGCTCCGGTAGAGGTTTCCTCTGAAATTGCGGCAATATGTTCAAGCTTTTCAGATACCTGCTGGCTGACGAGATTCTGCTCTTGAGCAGCGTGGGCAATATGGGTTCCAGAGTCATGAGCGCGATGTACAGCTTCGCTAATACTTTCTAAAGCATTATTAGCCTGTTCAGTCTTCTCGACGCAAGAGCTTGCCTGAGAGCTTCCTAAGTCCATTACAGCCACAGCTTCTTGGGTACCCTTCTGTAGCACCTCGATCATCTGTTGGATCTCTTGGGTTGAGTCTTGGGTTCTCGATGCTAGGCTACGAACCTCATCGGCAACCACTGCAAAGCCTCGCCCCTGTTCACCGGCGCGGGCGGCTTCGATTGCGGCGTTAAGTGCCAGTAGGTTTGTCTGTTCAGCAATACCGCGGATCACATCGAGAATCGAGCCAATAGAGGCACTGTCTGCGTGAACTTTATTGATCACCACACTGGCTTTAGCCACTTCATCGGCGAGTGCAAGAATAGTGCGCTTGTTTTCATTAGCTATCAGGCGCATATGTTGGCTTTCATCATCGGCGGCTTTTATCTGACTTAGTGCATCGTCAGCACTCACTGTCACTTGTTGCGCGCTGGAGCTTAGCTGAGTTGTGGCGGTCGCAACTTGATCAACTTGGCTCTTCTGCTCTTGAATTCCAACCGTGGTCTGCGCCGTGATTGCTGAAGTCTCTTCGGCTGCGGCGGCGAGTTGATCTGAGCGCTCTAAAATACCCTGAATAAGGCTACGTAGGCTATCGACCAGCTTATTGCAGTTTGCAGACAATTTAGCAAACTCATCATGGCCAGAGTCATCTAATTTATGAGTCAAATCACCTGATGCCAGTACGTTTAGCGCATGGTTGATTTTATCGAGAGAGCGGGTTAGTGGACGCACAACCGCGATGCTGACGATGATGGCGACAAGAATTGCGATAGCCATTAACACTATTGTACGCATACTTGCGCTGTCGATGTTCTCAATGGCGCTGCTGCTAATTTCACGAGAGATAGTTTCGATGTTAACCGTGAGTGTTTTCATCTGCTGGTTAACATTACCAGCGGCAAGTTCTACATCGCTAAGTAAACTCGTTGCACGACTATTAAGCTCTATCTCTTTGCGTTTTAATTCAATTAACGAATTCTCGCCTTTAACCATGTTAAATACATTCGCAGCTTCGCTGTTGAGCTCCTCAATAAGGTCTGCCTCGACTACACCATCCCAATGGCTAGAGACGTAATCGACTTTACTCTGAGTATCACTAACGATGTAATCTAGTTCTTTAGAGATAGTGTCGAACTTGGCTTTGTCTGTGCTGCGAATAAGGTCAAAACTGGTGCTCGCGATATTACTAAAGCTAAGCTCTAGTGTACTTGCTGTAGCGGCAATCTCCTGCTCGACTAGATCTTCACTCATCTCAAGATCGATTAAATCTAACAATAATGAGGCTGTGTCATCGACGGCAATCTCAACATCATCGTATTGGCTAGTAATCTTCTTCGTTGTGATTAGTGCAGCTTCATGGGTCGCTATCATCTCTTTACTAGTACTATTGAACTGAGAATATTGAGTATCAAGAGTCTGAATAACGGAGTTTAAATCGGAGTTGTTACTGACTAAGGTGCTCAGTTTGTTAATCTCTGTCTCAAAGGTCTGACTCGCTGTTGAGTACTGAGAGTTGAGCTGAGGGATCTCACTTGCATTTGGGGTGTGATAAGCCACTAATATCAGCTTTTCTTGTTCGGAGATAGTCTGTGACAGTAAGCTTCCAGACTCGAGTGCTGGTAAGCTGAGCTCTTGTAGAACTTGTGTGCTGCTCTTTAGTTGGCTGTTAGTTAACCAAGACGCTGCGCCTAGGACGATCAGCAGTAAGGTGACGACTGTAAATCCCGCAATCACCCTGGTGGCTACATTTAACTTCATAGGAGCTCCATTTTTATTATTTTTATTCAAGTCACAGTATCCGCCTGACACCTATATCGAATACTTTATCGGCCAAATTTAGCGATAGTTTAACCCTTTTTTAACTTCTTTTAACGTCTTTTAATTTTTCTTGAGTGATTTTTTGGTTGGACTCGAAATGCCATAGGGTCATATATTCTCCCCAACAACAGCCCGTATCCAAACCGACTCGGTTTGTAAGGTTTGTCTGTCCCATAATCGCAGCCCAGTGGCCAAAGACTAATGTATAGTCGGCGGGTATTTTGGACTCAAGGTCAAACCAAGGTGTTAAGTCTGCCTGGTTACTCCCCTGAATAGGCGTCTTACAGTTGAAATCTAGCCGTCCATCTTGTGTAATGTAGCGCATACGGGTCAGGGCATTGATACAATAGATCTGCTTTTCAAGAGGCGTTAGGCCTGAATGATAGTCATCAACATCGTTACCGTACATTTCACTGATTAAGTCATTTAAATAATTGTCTGACTGTAGAGTTTGGCTAACCCTATCGGCTTCTGTACGTAAAGTCGCGAGATCCCACTGAGGTGGAATACCGGCATGACTCATAATGAGGCGTTGCTCGGGCCACTCCTGGTAGAGCGGTTGGAGTCTTAGCCAATCGATAATATTATTGATATCGTCAGCGGCGAGTAGTTCACTTAAGTTATCTTTAGGGTTTACGCGCTTTAATTTTCCATGGATAGCAAGCAAATGCAGATCATGATTGCCTAGCACTATCTTTGCTGAACCCGCTAGTGATTTAAAAAAACGCAGTGTTTCTAAAGAGCCTGTGCCCCTTGCCACAAGATCACCCACTGCCCATAAACAGTCTTTCGAGGGGTTAAAGTCGACGCGATCGAGAAGCAGGGTTAGCTCCTCGAAACAGCCCTGTATATCGCCTACCAAATAGTTAGCCATTTTTTCCTAGATATGATTTTTGCTTTTAGTGAAGTAAACCTGGAGTGGATAAACGAAAGGCAGATATTGGCGCTTCAAACTCATTGCCGCCGCTATCGACCATAGTGTAACGGCCCTCCATGACGCCCAGTGGTGTTTCAAGAACGGTGCCACTGGTATATTCGTAACTGCTGTTGGGTTTTATCGTTGGAGTCTCTCCTACAACACCTGCGCCATGAACTTCGCTTTTTCGGCCATTAGCATCTGTAATGCACCAGTGACGGCTCTTGAGCGTGATCTCCTCATCGCTTAGATTGGAGATAGTGATGGTATAGCTAAACAGGTATTTCTTTTCGTCCGGTGAGGACTGAGCTTCAATATACGCTGTTTTGACATCGACACTGACAGATGATGCTACTTGACTCATATCGCTCCCTAAAAGATGCTGTTAACTCTATTGTGACTCGTCACACTTTCATCTTAAATGGACTATCCCTTAACAGGCAATAATTTATTTATAAGGTACAAAAAAAGGGCAGTTATTGCCCTTTATTTATCAGTTGCTTATTCAGCGAATAAGCTTACTTTTTGTCGAAAACGTGGTTAGCCATAGCAACATATTGGTCAACACGGATCTGTTCAGGTCTTAATGTTGCGTCGATACCTAGTTCGGCAAAATCTTCATCAGACAAGAGTTGCTTAAGGTTATTTCTCAGCGTCTTACGGCGCATGTTGAATGCGGTCGTGGTTAAGTTTCTTAACAGGTCGACATCTTTACATGGCCAAGGCTTATCTTTATACGGCACAAGGCGCACTACAGCTGAGTCTACTTTTGGTGGCGGCGTGAAACATCCTGGTGGAACTTCAAGTACTGGCATCACTTGACAGTGATACTGCGCCATCACGGTTAGGCGGCCATAGGCTTTGGTTCCTGGTGCAGCAGAGAGGCGTAGAACCACCTCTTTTTGCAGCATAAAATGCATGTTCTCAATATGCTGAGCGAACTCAAACAGGTGGAACATCAGTGGTGTTGAGATGTTATATGGCAGGTTACCAAACACCTTCATCTGCTTGTCTTCACGCACCAATTGGTTGAAGTCAAACTTCAGTGCGTCGCCTTGATGGATCTCAAGCTTATCTTTGAGCACTGGGTGCTCTTGTAGACGCTCAACCAGATCTTTATCCAATTCGACAACGATTAGCTTATCGATACTGCTAGCGACAGGCTCTGTTAACGCAGCTAGGCCTGGACCAATTTCTACCATGACATGGTCGTTATCTGGCGAGATAGCACCAACGATACGGTTAATCACATTCTCGTCGGTTAAGAAGTTCTGTCCAAAACGCTTTCTGGCCGTGTGGCCTAAATGTACTTTATTGCTCATGAGTAATCTTTATCACTAATTCTTTGCGGCCAAATCAATGGCTTTATTTAATGCGCAGACAAAACTACCGATATCGGCAGTGCCTGTACCTGCAAGCTCTAAGGCCGTACCATGGTCGACCGAGGTTCTTATATAGGGTAATCCTAGAGTGATATTGACAGAACTGCCAAATCCTCTAGATTTTAGTACTGGAAGCCCCTGGTCGTGGTACATGGCGAGTACGACGTCAGCATCTTCTAGGTATTTAGGTTGAAACAGGGTGTCGGCTGGTAGTGGGCCGACGATATCCATATCGAGTTCTCTCAGCTCGTTGAGTGCTGGGATGATGGTATCGATCTCCTCTGTGCCTAAGTGGCCATCCTCACCTGCGTGTGGGTTTAAACCGCACACGTAGATCCGCGGGGACTCGATAGCAAACTTGTCGACGAGATCCCTGTGTAGGATCTTGATGATTTGGTGTAGGCGATCACGAGTAATAGCTTTTGACACATACGCCAATGGGATATGCGTTGTCACAAGCGCAACCTGCAGACCTGGCGCCGCCAGCATCATCACTACATCTTGGCAATTTGCTTGATTGGCGAAAAATTCGGTGTGACCACTAAAAGGAATACCTGCCTGGTTGATAATGCCTTTATGAACCGGGCCTGTAACCACCGCATCGAATTCGCCAACCATGTTTTTCTCGCCGGCAAATCTTAATGTGTCAACGACATAACCACTGTTGGTTTCATTTAACTGACCACAAATCGCTTCAGCTTCAAGGGTAAAAGGCACGATAGTGAGTGTGCCGGCTTCTTGAGCCTTAGGAGGCTGATTGGGTTGATACGGACGCAGCTGAATAGAGAGCCCCAGCTTTTTGGCACGAGACAGTAACAGTTCAGGATCAGCACAAACAACTAGCTCAGCAGGCCAAGCCTGCTGAGCTAGTTGTATCACTAAATCTGGGCCAACACCCGCCGGTTCTCCCGGCGTGATGGCAATGCGTTTAGTCACAATAGTATTAACCTCGATTCGTTTCTGGCTCAAAAATATCGATAAATGCTTCTGAGCGCATCTCATCTAACCAGTTCTGTAACTCTTCATTAAATTTACGACGATAGATCAGCTGGTGAGCTCGATTGTTATTAAATTTATCGGTCGCGTCTGTTGTACGTTTCTCTTCTAATTGAACAATATGCCAACCGTGAGTTGAGCGGAATGGCTCACTATATTCACCGACTTTAAGGCTATTGAGCTCTTGCGCAAATGCAGGCACATAGATATTGGGATCTGCCCAGCCTAGTTCACCACCTTTAGCGGCAGAACCTGGATCTTCTGAGTACTGACGGGCTAAGTCTTCAAACTTGGTTTCACCAGATTTAACTTGAGCAAGGAATCTGTCCATCATGCTCTTAGCACGTTCTTCTGAAAGAATTGGCGATGGCTTAAGTAGAATATGGCGCGACTTAACCTCTTGAACTTCTTTAGTCTGTAACCCTCGAGCGTCCATAATCTTGATGATATGGAAGCCTGATGCGCTCTTAATTGGTCCTATGATATCACCCGTTTTAGCATCACCGACCACTTCAGCGAATAAAGTCGGCATTTCGTTGATGTTCATGTAGTCCCAAATACCACCCTCAAGCGCTTTAGGGCCTGAAGATGCTGCTATAGCGATGCTTCTAAAGTCATCACCATCTTTTAGACGCTTCATCACGGTTGCAGCTCGCTTGCTCGCCGCATCAAGCTGTTGACTATTGGCGTCGCTTGGTACATCAATCAAGATATGACCAAGCTGGAACTCAACATCCTTAAGTCCTTGTTCATTAATAAGCTTAACTAGGTTATTGATCTCTTGTGGCGACACTTGAATACGACGCTGAACCTGAATACGTTGGATCTCACCTAGAGTGATCTCTTCGCGAAGCTGCTCACGATACTGAGCAAACGTGGTGCCATCACTTTCGATTTCTGCTTTCATCTGCGCGACGGTCATCTTCTGTTCTTTAGCGATATTCTCGATAGTTTGGTCAAGTTGTAAGTCACCAATATGCAAACCAATTCTATCCGCCATCTGTAGCTGTAGACGGGTTAAAATCAATCGCTCAATAACCTGAGTGCGCAATGCTGTATCTGAAGGTAACTTTTGACCCGCATTGGCAGCATTCGCTTTGATGGTCTTAACCATTCCTTCGACTTCGCTTTCTAAAATGATCCCTTCATTTATCTGCACGGTTACACGGTCGAGTGGTACGGGCGCAGCTTGAATTGTCTGGCTCATTGCCAATGTAAAAAGAGCAAAAATCAATCGGTTACAGCGTTTCATCCACTAAAATCCTTGGCATTTATTGAGTGTCATCTGCGGCATCTGCATACCGCATTAATGATTCTTTAGTCCTGCTTTGACTGCATGTCGTCAGCTAGGTTCAGCATTTTTTTACGTTATTTGTTTGCTAATTCATCAAATAAAGTGGTTTACGGTAGTTAAATAGGCCGTCATCTAGCATATCAGACACCCCTAATGGGCCTGAACCACCGAGTCCTTTGATGACAAAGTTTAGGTAGATCCCACTTTCAAATAGCTCTCGAGTATCCTGTACTGGATTATCTTCGTCAATATAATTGGTTTTAATGCGGTAATGATAACTCAAACGCACTGCCCAGCAACATGATTCATATTGAAAACCTGTGTAGGTCTCTACCGCTCGGCTTTCATTTAGATCGTAATACCAGTTACCGACTAAATATAAATTGTCATTAATCGGCCAAGCGCCGCGAAAACCTAACTGCTTAATATCTACCGATTCATTGGTGTTAGTATTGAGTAGATCGGGTACATAGCGATAGCTCGCCTGTAGCAGTTTATTAGTGCCTGGACGATAGTCGACAGTAACTTCACTCTTCTTGTTTTCGCTCTCTTTAACGTCATATTGAATCGAGCCACTTAAGAACCAATCTGCATATAGCTGAGTCGTCAACTCTGCAGCAATCGCTGAGTTTGAGGTGTTCTCCTGCACAAAAGTATCGTTAGTGCCATTAATATCATTGATACCTACGCGGCTGTCTTCTAAATAGATAATTTGACCAAGGCTGAACTTAAAAACTTCATGGTTTTGTTCGTTAAACAGTCTGGTTGTCAAACCTAAGGTAAACTGGTTGGCATCGGCGATACGATCTAAACCAGAGAAACGACGATCTCTAAATAGGCCGTTATAATCTTCTTGCAACAGGGCGGTATCGTAAATTCCGATATCAGATTGATCCTCATAACCCACATAAAGGTATTGGAACTGTGGCTCTAATGTTTGGCGGTACTGACTATCGAAGTAATCCGTAAAACGCTCAAAGTTCACCTGACCATGAATACGCACTTCTGGCAGTGTACGGTTTACTCGGTCGCGAAGTTCTGAATCGGAAGGATCTTCGCTTACATCCTGCCAATAGTTAGTTTGCAGTAGTTTGACTTCACTGGTTAGCGAGCCTGCAGGGCCATGAATTGGGTAAGAGATGCTAGGCTCAAGGTGCACTCGAGTGGCAGCCGAATACTCTCTATCTTGATGTTCGAAATTAGTCGCTTCACTATAAAGCTTAAAGTCTAAGCCATGCCAATAGCTTGGTGCACGGTAGTTAAAGGTAACCTGCGGCATCACCTGATAAGGCTTTTCTTCCTCACCAAGCACCTTAATATCTTGTACTCGAGCACTGAAATCCCAGTTTTGCTCGAAGTAAGAGATCTCACCAATGCGGTTTAATTGGTTATCGGTTGCGCGCTGTACGTCAGAGTTCAAGTCATTAAAATAGTTGTTATCTGACACTTCGGTATAATTAGCCAGTACGCGCCAGTTTTTATTAATAGCGCCGCTGTGCTCCCAGTGATATAGGTAGCGGTCAGGGCTATTGGCCAACTTGTCATCATCGGCAAGGTATTCAAAGTTCAATTGACCTTGCTGATTTTCACCGGCTAAATATCTGAATTCGGTTTTGGTGTATAGACCACGCGCCGACATGTAGTTGGGGGTAAAAGTTAAGTCATATTCAGGTGCGATATTCCAATAATATGGGGTCGCGACCTCAACACCGTTGGTGGTACTGGTGCTAAATGTTGGAAATAGAAAGCCTGATTTACGCTTATCCGATACCGGAATTGTCATGTAAGGAACATACATAACCGGTACGCCGGCAATTTTAATTTTAGCGTCCCAAATTTCTCCCCACTCTTCGGTACTATCAATCTTAATGCGATCGGCTTCGAGCAACCAATCAGGATCTTTACCGGGGCAGGTGGTGAAGTTAGTGCCCGATAGCAGCAGGTTATTCTCTTTAGTGATCTCGAGTCTGTCGGCATCACCATGGATCTGCTGTCCTGTGAGCCAATATTGCGCACCACTTAAGATAGCGCTATTGCTGCGCATCTTGGCGACTAAGGAGTCGGCGGTAACGGTAAATATATCGTCTTGGAAAACTAAGTTACCATTGGCATGAAGCTCTTCCGATTCTTGGTTGAGAATAGCCTTATCAGCGGCGATGTTGCGGCCGCCTTGACTGAAGTTAACATCGCCAGTGAAGGTAGCTTCTTTACCCATCTGCGCCGAAGAGCGATCGGAGCTAATGTAGATCCGCGCTAAATCTTCAGGGCTATTTCCCTCGTAAAGCGGAACATAGGGCTTTACTGGTGGCTCAACAATACACTGTGAGCTTGTTTCGGCAACAGTTTCGGTTTCGTCTGCTAAGACTAATTGGGGAAGCAGGCACAAGGCCAAAAAATAACGGATCTGCATCTTAGGTCAATTAATTATGATTTCTTAGTCTGGACGGTGAAGAGAAGGAAGTTGACCCTTTCCTGGGCAACTCAGCCAAATAATTTTTTTCAAGTGCTTAGCTGTTTCCATTTTGTCGTTATAATAAAGCAATTTCTTCTTAAGAGCCATGAGGTGCCCTTGTCAGATCCTAGATTTCTTCAGTTAAATGCATGGCTAAACCAGTATTTTAATGCAAATGTATCGCCACAGCTAATATCTGGTGATGCAAGTTTCAGACGCTACTTTAGAGTTGTGGTAGATAACCTGTCTTATATTGTAGTCGATTCACCACCGAACCTTATCGATATTAGCCCATTTATTCAATTAGCTGACAGTTATTCGAAGCAGGGAATTGCCGTCCCCGAAGTGATCGCTAGCGATAAAGCACAAGGTTTTATGCTTTTAAGCGATCTCGGTGATGTGCAGTTGTTATCCGCACTCAATAAAGAGAATTTGCAGCAGTATTACTCTCAAGCACTGCTATTACTCAATGACATTGCAAAGGTCACTCATACTCAGGTGGGGGCTCTACCTCTGTATGACGCAGAATTTGTGGTGCGGGAGTTAACCATTTTTACCGAATGGTTAGCTGTGCACCATCTTGGCTTGACGCCAGAGCTAGTGCAAACTCACACCGAGGCTGCTTTTAAAGTATTAGTCGAAAATGCCTTGGCGCAGCCACAGGTTGGTATGCACCGTGACTACCATAGTCGTAATATCATGCTGCAAGACAAGCAACTTAAGGTGATTGATTTTCAAGATGCAGTTATTGGGCCTGTGACCTATGATGCGGTTTCGCTTCTGCGTGACTGCTACATTCGTTGGCCAGATAGTGAAGTCGATGCGTTGATGCAACAGCACTATCGCCAGTGCCTAGAGACTAAACAGATAGACTCAAGTGTCAGCTTTGAGCAATACCGTCGCTGGTTCGACTTGATGGGCATTCAGAGACATATAAAAGCGGCGGGCATTTTTGCTCGCCTCAATTACCGTGATGGAAAACCGGCTTATATGGCCGATATTCCGCTAACGCTTGAGTATATCCGTGATATTGCTGGCCGTTATAGTGAGCTTATGCCCTTGAGTCAGTGGATCGCTGAGGTGATCATTCCTGCAGTGAAGGCTAAGCATGATCTTGACAGTGAAGGACGTTAAATGAAGGTTATGATTCTAGCGGCGGGGCGTGGTGAACGCCTGAGACCATTAACAGATTCTCTGCCAAAGCCTTTGGTTGAGGTGTCGGGAAAACCTTTAATTGTTTATCACATAGAAAAGCTTGCTGCAGCGGGCTATAACGAGATAGTAATCAATCACGCTTGGCTAGGCCATAAGCTGGTTGAGACACTAGGTGATGGCAGTCAATGGCAAGTCAATATCCAATACAGTCAGGAAACCTCAGCTTTGGAGACTGGCGGTGGTATAAAGCAGGCATTAAGCCTGTTAGGTGATGAGCCGTTTTTGGTAATCAATGGCGATATCTTTATCGATGAACTGCCTGTCATCGCTACACTAGAATCGAATAAGCTGGCTCACCTCTGGCTTGTGGATAATCCGGTTCAGCATCCCAACGGAGATTTTGCGCTGCATGGCAGCCAAGTGTCAGATGTTGGCTCTGATAAGCTGACATTTTCGGGGATGGGGGTTTATCACCCCCAATTATTTAAAGGTACACCCGAAGGGGCATTTGCCTTGGCACCGCTTCTTCGTCAGGCCATGGCCGACGGCTTGGTATCGGGTAGTCATTATAATTGGTATTGGTGTGATGTTGGCACGATTGAGCGACTAGCACACATTGAAGAACGTGAAACGAATAAGGTTAGATAATGCGTATTTGGGGTAAGGTTTTCGGCTTCATCATTGGGTTTATGTTTGGTCGTTTAGCCGGTGCAATATTAGGGCTTTGGCTGGGTCACATGTATGATCGTAAGCTGAGTAAGAAGGCTGGCTTTAGCGGAGTAGGTAAGCGTCAGGCGCTGTTCTTTAATACCACATTTTCGGTGATGGGACATGTAGCTAAAGCATCTGGGCAAGTGACCCAAAACGATATCCGTATGGCAACCTCGCTGATGGACCAGCTTAATTTAAGCGGACAGGCAAGGGCCGATGCTCAGGCTGCGTTCAGAGAGGGTAAAGAGGCTGACTTTGATATCTATGCCTGCTTAAAAACCTTTAGGCTGATCTCCATGGGTCGTAAAGAGCTGCTACAGATGTTTTTGGAGATCCAAATTCAAACGGCGCTTGTCGATGCTGAGTTAGATCAAAAAGAACTTTCAATTCTCACTATCATCGCCAAAGAGCTAGGCTTTAGCCAAAAGCAGTTAGATGACTTACTTGCACGTTGGCAGGCTGAGTTTAATTTTCACCGCAATGGCGGCGCGGGTCAGCAAACTTCGGTTGAAGACGCTTATAAACTGCTGGGCGCGTCAGAGTCGATGTCAGATCAGGATATCAAGCGAGCCTATCGAAAGTTGATGAATGAACATCACCCCGATAAGTTGGTTGCTAAGGGCTTACCTGCTGAAATGATGGAAATTGCCAAGTCAAAAGCACAAGATATTCAAGCCGCTTATGATAGGGTAAAGAGTGATAGAGGCATGCGTTAACCACATATTAATGATAAGGCTATAGGGACATACTATGAAAAAATGCTTAGCTGTATTACTCGGGTCATTTTGTGCGCTACCAGCAATGGCGGAAGTTTATGTCGCACCGTTTGGTGGGTACAGCTTCGGTGCTAGCGAGTTTGATATCGCAAGCACTGAGTCTGAGGAAAAAGGCCAGGTAAAGATCGCCGAGTCGCAAAACTATGGCGTCATGCTTGGATTTACCACAAAAGATCCCGGTAATGTTTACCTGCTCTATAGCCATCAAGGCACAGATTTAAAAACCGGTGATAACTTCAGTCCTAACATCATTACCTCGATGGATGTGGACTACTTTCACGTGGGGGGCAGTCTCTACTTCCCGATGCAAAGTGTGAAGCCTTATGTTACCACCAGCCTAGGTTTAACCAATATGCGACCTGGCGGAGCTTATTCTAATGAGACGCGCTTCTCTATGGCAATCGGTGGCGGTATTGAATATCAGGCCACCGAGGCATTTTCATTGTTTGCCGAAGTGAAGGGGTATGCCACCTTTATCAATGCTGATAACGCCTTGTTCTGTGGTAATGATGGTTGTCTGTGGAATATTCAGTCGGACATCATGTGGCAGGGGCAAGCTAATATCGGTGCCAGTTTGAAGTTTTAAAAGGCCGTTTTATGAAAATTGTGGTACTCGATGGATATACGCTAAATCCAGGCGATCTTGATTGGCAAGCGTTAATAGCATTTGGAGAGTTGTGCGTTTATGAGCGCAGTGCTCCTGAAGAGCGGCTATCTCGTAGTCTGGACGCTGAGGTTATTTTTACTAATAAGACTCTGCTCGATGCTGCGACATTAAAGCAACTGCCTCAGCTTAAATATATCGGTATCCTCGCGACGGGAACCAATGTGGTGGATCTTGAGGCCGCGAAAGAGTTAGATATCGTGGTGACCAATGTGCCGGGTTATGGTCCCGATGCTGTTGCACAGATGGTCTTTGCCCATCTCCTTCATGCTACGCAGCAGGTGGCTTTGCATTCAGATGCAGTAAAGCGCGGAGTCTGGAGTGAGTCGCAAGATTTTTGTTTTACCCTCACGCCGTTGCAATCGTTAAAGGGAAAGAACTTAGGTTTAGTCGGTTTTGGTGATATAGGTAAAGTGGTTGCGCAAATTGGCCAAGCTTTTGGTATGAAGGTGCTGGTAAATACTCGTAACCCTCAAGCCAAACTACCACATGGCTGCTCCTGGGTTGATCGAGAGTCGCTATTTACTCAATCGGATATCGTTTCGCTGCACTGCCCATTAACTCCTGATACCGATAAATTGATCAATAGCGCAGTGCTTGAGAAGATGAAAAACTCTGCAATCTTGATAAACACCGCACGTGGAGGACTGATTGATGAGCAGGCCTTGGCTGATGCGCTTAATCGTGGGCAACTGGCCTTTGCTGGTGTCGATGTGTTATCAACTGAGCCGCCAGCGGCAGGTAACCCCTTGCTGAGTGCAAACAATATTAGTATCTCGCCCCATAATGCGTGGGCAACAATCGAAGCGAGGCAGAATCTACTCAATATCGCAATCGATAACCTTTCTAACTTCTTGCTGGGGCAGGTGAGTCATCAGGTGAACTAATGCTATGCGGTAAAGCATAAAACCTCTGCAGTTGGGTGACGTTCTGAGAACCTAAGCGTATAAAAGTAAAGCCTCAAACTTAATGCTAAACCTACTTAGCAAAGTTCGAGGCTTTTTCTTTTACTGATTTTATTTAACCGACTGATACCGATCGAATTATAGGATCACATTAATCTTGCTGGCGGCGTTTATCGCTTTGGTTACCGCGTTGTCGATACTGCTACCTCGAGCAAGCGTCACACCTAAGCGCCTCTTGCCGTCGATTTCAGGCTTGGCAAATAGTCGCAGTTGAGTATTCGCCTCTACTAGTGCTTCGGCGATGCCAGTGAATTGAATATTGCTTGATTTCCCTTCGGCTAAGATCACCGCCGATGCACTTGGTCCGTGCTGAGCGATATTACTAATCGGCAGGCCTAAGATGGCACGGACATGCAGAGCAAACTCCGATAGATCTTGGCTAATGAGGGTCACCATGCCGGTATCATGGGGACGAGGCGAGACCTCAGAGAAATAGACTTCATCACCTTTGATAAACAGCTCTACACCAAATAGACCATAGCCACCAAGCGCTTCAACGACTTTCTTACCTATCGCTTGTGATTTCGCTAGTACGATATCCGACATCGTCTGTGGCTGCCAAGATTCACGGTAATCCCCATCTTCCTGACGATGGCCGATAGCGTCACAGAAGTGAACACCGTTTACCGCACTGATAGTCAACAGAGTGATTTCATAGTCAAAGGCAATAAATCCTTCAACAATGACGCGACCTTTACCCGCACGGCCACCTTCTTGGGCATACTGCCAAGCAGACTCAATTTGTTCTTGGCTTCGAATAACGCTTTGACCTTTACCCGAAGAGCTCATCACAGGCTTAACTACGCAAGGTAGACCTATGGTCGCGACGGCATCATTGAACTCTTGCTGAGTATCGCAGAAAAAGTAGGGTGAAGTTGGAATGGCTAATGTTTCGGCCGCTAAGCGGCGTATGCCTTCTCTGTCCATCGTTAGCTGAGTGGCTTTAGCGGTTGGCACAATATTAATGCCCTTAGTCTCCATCTCAACTAGCGTTTGCGTGGCAATGGCTTCAAGCTCTGGGATCACTAAGTCAGGCTTTTCGAGTTCGATAAGCGACTTTAACACCTCGGCATCGAGCATGTTTATCACGTGAGAGCGGTGGGCAATTTGCATTGCGGGGGCATTCGGGTAGCGGTCCACCCCGATGACTTCGATACCATAGCGTTGAAGTTCGATTGCCACCTCTTTACCCAGTTCTCCACAGCCAAGCAACATGGCGCGCTTAGCATTTGCAGATAGAGCTGTACCTATCATTGTGTTTACCTTTTTAGATTGTAGGGAATAGTTATTGGTTGCTGGACTGATAAGGCTTTCAGCTGTGCAACATGTTGGAAGCCACTTTTTCTTACGACTTTTAGGCTGCCAACTTTTTTGGGCGTAGTGTAACGTGCCGCCTATTTGTCGAGGCTAGATTTAATGGCAACTGTGCGCAAGATCACTCAGCCTTGATAAATTTGTCATCGCTAATGTGCGGTTTTTAATCAAAAAAAATGGATTTATCGGCTTAATATTGCCAATATGTTGCTAGAATGTTCGCTAGGCTCGATTGCCGTAATAACGGTTGAAAAAGGAGTGCGCCGTGTTTTTAGATTATTTTGCGTTAGGAATTATTTTTTTCGTTGCGATTTTTCTCTTCTACGGAGTGATCGCAATCCATGATATTCCTTATGAAATCGCCAAAAAACGTAATCACCCACAGCAAGATGCTCTGCATATTGCTGGCTGGGTCAGCCTGTTTACCCTGCATGCTATTTGGCCATTTTTGTGGATCTGGGCAACCCTTTACCGTGAGGATCGTGGCTGGGGATTCCAAGAGGTGGTAGAGAAAGAGCAAGTGCTAGAAAGCGAGGTACAAGGATTGACTGAAAGCATCAGAAAATTGGAGCAAAGACTAGCGCAGATGGAAGCTTCTAATATCGAAGCTTCTCAAAAAGCAGCTTCTCAAACAAATAGCACGGAGGTGTAACATGGATTTACTACTCGTACTCACCTATACCGCCGTTTGTATCGCTATTTTTAAAATCTTTAAGATCCCACTGACTAAGTGGACAGTACCGACCGCAATATTAGGCGGTATCTTTATCGTTGGTGCTCTGATCTTATTGATGAACTATAACCACCCCTACACGCCATTTGCGAAAGAGTATTTTGTGACTACGCCGATTAACCCCGCTGTTAGAGGGGTTGTGGTGTCGGTGGAGGTTGAGCCTAATACGCCAATCAAGAAAGGCGATGTACTGTTTAGAATCGACCCAACCCCTTTCCAAGCGATAGTGAAACAAAAACGTGCCGCGCTAGTTGCGGCAGAGCTTGAAGTGCCGCAACTTGAAGCCGCGTGGGAAACGGCAAAGGCTGCAGTGACTCGAGCTACGGCCGATAGGGATAGAACCAAGTCGGCATTTGAGCGTTATGAGAAAGGACGTAAACGCGGCGGAGTTAATTCACCATTTACAGAGCTAGAACTAGATAATAAACGCCAGTTTTACTTTGCAGCAGAAGCCCAGCTGACGGCAGCAAATGCAGAAGAGTTAAGAGTGCGCTTAGCCTATGAGTCCAATGTTGATGGGGTAAACACTAAGGTTGCAGGCATTCAAGGTGAGCTAGAAAAGGCGCAATTCGACTTGGAGCAGACCGTGGTTAAGGCGCCTGCCGATGGTATGGTCACGCAGATGGCGCTGCGACCAGGTATTGTGGCTGTGCCTATGCCGTTAAGACCGCTACTGAGCTTTATTCCCGATGAAGAACGTGCCTTTGTCGGTGCGTTTTGGCAAAACTCTTTACTTAGATTAAAAGAGGGGGATGAAGCAGAGATTATCCTAGACGCTGCCCCTGGTCAGGTGTTCAAAGGCAAAGTGGCTAAAGTTCTGCCTGCAATGGCAGAAGGTGAGATTCAGTCATCGGGTTCACTGATCTCATCGCAACGAGTGATGAACCGCGGTCGTGCGTTAGTACTGATTAAACTTGAAGACCATGAGGTTAAAAAGGAGTTCCCTGCTGGTGTTTCGGGCCACGCCGCTATTTATACCGAGCACTTTGCCCATGTCTCTATCATGCGTAAAGTCCTCTTAAGAATGCAGGGCTGGCTCAACTACCTATTCCATTAATCTGTTTGGAATTGTTGCGCTAAATTGTGGCTTATGCAGGTACAAATTGAGCCACAATTGATATAAGGGACCTCAGTGTCCCTTTTCTTTTCGGGAAAGCTCTCCCCCTGCTGCTTGTCGAGCTTTACTTAAGGAGTTACATGCAAGATATTCAAGATCTCACCGCAGTGCTGCGCTCAAATACACCGATTATCGTCATAGAGACCTATGAGGAATATCGAGTGATAGAGCTGCTCAGGAAAGTCTCTAATATCCTTTATCAGCCGTTATTTAGCTGGAGTATTACTCAGGGCTTAATGCGAGTCGACGGTGGTATGGGGCGGCAAAAGTTCAATTGTGAACCCGGTGATATCCTTGGGCAGATTAAGTCGACAACGCAGCAGGGGATCTATGTATTGTGCGACTTTCATCCCTTCGTAGAGAATGCGCCGAAAAATGTACGCTTACTGAAAGAGATCGCCCTTGAATATGAAGCGCTGAAACATACAGTCGTGCTTGTGAGTCATGAGTTTGCAATCCCCCCTGAAATTAAACGCTATTGTGCTCACTTTAGGCTATCGCTACCCAATACCGCTCAGCTGATGAACCTTGTCTATGAGCAGATCGATAAGGTGCGCAGTCAAGGTGTAATGCTCAATGTCGATGACAGTGCGGTGGTAAAACTTGCTGAAAATCTGCGAGGAGTCACTTTTGATGATGCCAGACGTCTTGCCCATAAGGCGATAGTCGATGATGGTGCCGTTACTCACTCGGATGTGGACAGTATTAACCGCGGCAAGTTTGACCTACTCGATATGCAAGGCGTGTTGCACTTTGAGTATGACACCAGTGATTTCTCTCAAGTGGCGGGTTTGCATAACCTAAAGCAGTGGTTGAGTCATAGAGCACCTTCATCACAGACACAGTTGCTTGAGGATAAACCGAAAGGGATCTTATTGCTCGGTGTGCAGGGCAGTGGTAAGAGTTTAGCTGCCAAGGCCGTTGCTGGAATGTGGCACAGACCACTGCTAAAGATGGATATGTCAGCGCTTTATAATAAATACATAGGTGAAACCGAGAAGAACCTACATAAGGCGTTGGAGCTTGCCGACCTTATGTCGCCTTGTGTGTTGTGGATAGATGAAATAGAAAAGGGGTTAAGCAGCGGCAGTAGTGACGATGGCACCTCTAAGCGCATTTTAGGAACCATGTTAACTTGGATGGCAGAGCGTCAATCTGACGTGTTTTTGGTGGCAACGGCCAACGATATCAGTGCGCTTCCGCCTGAGTTGATGCGAAAGGGACGAATGGATGAAATCTTTTTTGTCGACCTGCCTGATGCTGAAATTCGACAGGCTATCTTCCTCATTCATCTCCAGCGGCGTCAGCTTGAGCCGATGCAGTTTGATTTAGCCCAACTTGCTAAGGTGAGCCAGGGCTTCTCTGGCGCAGAGATTGAGCAGGCGGTGATCTCTGCTATCTATACGGCTAAAGCATCGGAGAGAGAAGTGGAGCAGTATGCTTTAGTTGAAGAGCTGATGAAGACACGTCCTCTGTCAGTCGTGATGCGGGAGAAGCTGCAAGCCTTGAGGCTGTGGGCCGAGGGGCGCACGGTTAATGCTCATCAATAGTAGGCAAAGCTCGAGTGATGGTGTTTTCTACAGGAATTTAGTGATGAACCGAACGCGTGGTGTTCGGTTCATTATGGTTACTTCTCTGTTTTAGGGGGAAACTGTGCGAGGATTTTGGCCACCGTTGCTTTAGTTTCTTCCGCCTTGGCTTCTCCGCCATCATCGAAATTGAACTTATCTGTGCCGCGCCAGATCAGCTGGTTGGTTTTAGGATCGATTATATCAATCTGTATGGTTTGTATCTTTGCAGTATTGCTGCCAACTGGCACATCCACGCTAGTGCCGATACTTGCGCCGCCAGAACTACCCCAAGTGCCTGTTCCCAATCCAATTGAAAAGCCTGAATCCTTGGGCTTATCTTCAACCTTAAAACCGTAGGCCACACTAAAGTCAGCTTCCTTAGCTTGGGGGGTAAAGCCTTGACTAGTCAGTGAGCTGGCTATCGCTTGCTGAATTCTACTGGCGCTCAACGGGTCGCTATTCTCGCTAGGCGCTAGCTGTGAGAAGCTCTTTAAACGGGAAAAATCATAATTGAGATCATAATCATTTTTAGGGGTAGAGCTACATGCTACG
The DNA here is from genome assembly GCF_016765635.1 of Shewanella schlegeliana. Classification (GTDB taxonomy): domain Bacteria; phylum Pseudomonadota; class Gammaproteobacteria; order Enterobacterales; family Shewanellaceae; genus Shewanella; species Shewanella schlegeliana. The sequence continues at coordinate 261,419 of NZ_JAESVD010000002.1, read as the reverse complement.
AGTAAAAAGAGCGGAATCATTAACAGTGAACATAGGTAACTTGGTCTTTTTCTTTGCATCATTGAGTGACCTCTAATAAGGGGCAAGCGGTTAAACATTTTATTAATGCTAAAACAGGGACTTTAATGACTGTATTTATTTTAGCCATTCATTGTCAAGATAGTATATGGTTAAGGTATGGAGCAGTTAGAGTTTTTTGAGATCCCCAGCCCCTGTATTGGCGTATGCCAAAGTGATGCTAGAGGCTACTGTAAAGGGTGTTTGCGTAATCGAAACGAGCGCTTTAATTGGCTAGAGTTTTCAGATGCACAAAAATATGATGTGATTCGCTTATGCAAACAGCGCAAGCGAAGGCGTCAGCTTGCGCGACTAAAAGCTAAGAAAGCCCTGCTATTAGATGAAAGAGCCAGAGTCAATACTAGCCTGGACTTTGGTCAAAAGTCTACGATAGTGCCGGGTGACGATGTTGATGATTTTAAGCTTGATTAACCGCAGGCCAGAATAGGGTAAATTGGGTAAAGCCTGGGCGGCTTTGCAGACTCACCTCAGCATGATGCCTATCCATAATCCGCTTGATTATCGCTAAGCCGAGACCATGACCCTTATTGCCATTTTTACTGCTTGCGCTACGGTAGAATGGCTCAAAAATTTTACTCTGATCCTCTTCTAGAATCCCTTCACCATCATCGGTAACCGACAGGGTCACGCCATCACTGTCTTGTGAGATCTTAACGATAATATCGTCTATTGAAAATCGCTGTGCATTGGTGATGAGGTTTTGCAGCGCACGCTCTACTAGAGATGGCTCAGCAACTAAGTAAATAGTGTGCTCTGGCTCATCGAGAATGATGGGCGTAGGGTGATGGCTCTGTAACCGTCTGATGGTTTGCGCCACTAGACTATTTAAATCACAGCGCTCGAAGTTGAGCGACTCTCGCTGGGTCTCAAGACTGGCGTAGGTGAGCAGTTCTTGTAGAAGATTTTCCATCTCTTTTATATCGAGCTGCATCTCATCTAAGAAGCGTTGACGCTTAGTGACATCGGACTCTGGTTGGCAGTATTGAGGCAGCAAGGCTAAGGCAAATTTGAGTCGAGCCAGCGGAGTGCGTATTTCATGAGAAACGGCATTAGAGAGATGCTTTTGGTTTTCGATAAGCGCACTAATATGAGCGGCCATATCGTTAAAGGTGTTCGCTAGCGGCAATACCTGAGAACGTTTGGTTAACTGGATCCGAGTGTTCCAGTTGGCTTGGCCAAACTCTTTGGTAGCTTTACGCAAAATCTTAAGGTCTTTCGACAGTGGCCAAACCCAAATTAGCGCGATAAAAGCCAATAACAGATAGAAGAAAATATTGTAGATACTTCGCAAGCTAGCTGCAGGGTCGATTGCGATAGGTCCGGCCATTAACACTTGCTCACCCACAGCCACAAATTGAAGTTCGTGGTTGATGTCATAAGGGGTCGCAATCACTTTATCAGGACCGAAAAGCTGTTCGTTAGAAAATGCCACCTGGTCAGAATCGAGTAGAGTCAGGGGAAAGTCAGGGTCGGCTTTGATAGTGTCTAGCATCTCTTGGCGCTCAGCTGGTGGCAGAGTTGCTAATACTTGCGCCAAAGCGACTAAAGGTGCATCGAGTACACCTTTTTCGTCGACATTGTTTTGCCATAAATTATCGAGTGTCCAGCCAATGCCTAAAAAGCCAATGCTGAGCAGAAGATAGAGACTAAGAAAAAGACGCTTCATCTTTTATTAATGCGCAGGCCTAATTATTCCACGCTTCAGGTGCGAATAGATAACCTTGGCCCCATACGGTCTTAATCCTAAATGGTGTTTCAATATTATCGCCCAATTTCTTTCTTAGGCGAGAGATCCGCACATCGATCTTTCTATCTTTACCGTCAAAATCGATATTAAGCAGGTATTGGTAGATATATTGGCGACTCATGACTTGACCTGCCTGTGATGCTAGCAGCCAAAGTAACTCAAATTCATGGCTGGTTAGGTCAACTTCGGTATCACCTAAACGAATGGCCTGAGTATGTGGGTCTATGCTTAATTTGCCAAAGCTGAGGCAGTGTGATTCAACTTGTGCAGGTTTTGCTTGGCGACGAAGTAAGTTATTAATGCGCGCAACTAATAGAGCTGGATCAACAGGCTTAACGACATAATCATCGGCACCTAACTCTAAGCCCTTAATCTGGTCTTCATTTGAGCCTAGGGCGCTCATTAACAGGATAGGACCGGCAAAGTAGTCTGGTAGCTTTTCACATAGGGTCAAACCGTCCATACCTGGAAGCATAATATCTAGCAAGATAATGTCTGGTTTGTAGTTAATTAGGCGGGTCAGTACCGTATCGCCTCTACGCTCTACTTCAACGTGCATGCCATGTGATTTTAAGAAATCGACAATCAAATTGGCCAAACGAATATCATCTTCGACTAATAACACTCTATGCGTAGATTGAGAATTGGTCATTAGAATAAGCTCCATGGGTTGCGATATCGTCGCCTAACTTGAGGCGAAGAGGCTGGTGTAACTTTCAATTTTACACCTGCTAATGTTTCGTGGGTATCTTTGTCTATCATTACAAACTGAATATCTCGGTCTGAGCTAATATTGATGGTCAAAGAGTGAATATCTGGTGAAGGAGAACACCATTTTTTTAGGTTTTTGTAATCAGAAATAATACAGATTGTTTGTCCGGTTAACATTTCCCATTCTAAGGTGACTTCAATATCGCAGGACTGCGCATTCTCTGATGTGATACAGAGTTCTGGAGAAAGCCGAAGATCAGGTGCCGAGTCTTCAGTGCTATCAATTGCCGCAGCCGTCGCACTCATGAGTGAGCCCAAAAGCAAACACGAAAATATTAGTTTGAATTTTGAAAACACTCGAGTTAGAACCTATACGCTGCGCCTACAAAATAGGTGGTAGTGTAATCTTTATCGACAAGAGGACTGTCGACGATTTCGTCGGCAATATCAGTGTAACGAGCAACTAAGAGTAAATTCCAGTTTTCAGTGAGTACATACTGTCCCGTAAACTCTATGCTCTTATTCAATGCTGACTCCGCTTGATATTCTTGATTCTAGTAGAGGCTCTCACTCGGTCTTACACCGTAGTAGTAATCGACAACCTCTTTACTCTTCCAGTCTAATACGGCAGCAAATTCAAAATTCCATTTATCTAAAGGAATGTTGTAGAACCACTTCAATTTAGACTCAAGGCCGCCATGAACGTCTAAAATATCATGAGCGACGCTGGCATGCACTATACCAAATCGGGTGTAAATAAAAGCCTCGGCTCCGCCAAGATATGTAAAGTTTCGATTTTCCAATTCACCGATAACAGGTTCTGGTGCCATTCTGCTGCCGAACGTAGAGACAATAGGTGAAACGGCACGCTGATTGTTGCTACCACTTAATAGGAATATATTCGAAGGATCCCAACGATAGAAGAAGGCGCTGTCGTTACTAAAGGTAGTGACGAGGTTGACAGTGTAGTTCTCACCCTCTGCTAAGGTGTAACCAATATTGCCATTATCAAAGAACCAGCTATCACCATAGTAGGCGATGGTTGGTACTAGATAGAGCGGAATATCTTTGTAATCTTTGAGGGGGTTAGACTTATTGCCGTAGCCAAGAGTAAAGCCGAGATCCCACCGTCCGACTTCAATACAATCGGTGTTATTGTCACAGCTTGTCGGTATGCTCGCTGAGCTAGCCCCTGAATATAGGCTGATAGCAAATATAAGCGCTAATAAATATGGCATTAAAAAATTCGACTCAGGGTTACAAAATTAACAAATGAATCCATAGAGTATCATCTATTAGAAAAAGCAGCATGTTAGATAAGAAATTTGTTGCAAACTGATACAGGTTGTAAATTAACCAATTTTCACCCTTGTTTCATCTGCTAAATAAAGGAAGTGAAATATTCATGCTCATTAGGTATTGACATGTAAGGTGTTTTTTTGAAAGTTAACCTATTGGGGTAACGCTGAGTTGAAGGAGAATTCTGTGGCAGACTCGCATATACCACTGGATGTGGTGAAAACTAATTTGGTAGATATTGATATTCGTCACAGCTTGGATGCAGATATTAAAGGGATCTGTCAGCTATACAGTCAGCCTAGTTGTTACAGAGAGACACTACAACAGCCTTTTCCATCTCTGCAGTTGTGGCAGAAACGTTTGATGGATTTACCTGAAAACTTTTACAGCCTAGTGGCTATTAGGGATGGCGAGGTTGTAGGTCAAATAGGGATGGAAGTGTTTAGCAATCCGCGGCGAAAGCATGTGGCCAATATCGGTATGGCGGTACATGAGGCGTACCGTGGAATTGGTATTGCTTCGGCACTACTCGATACCATGGTGTCATTGGCGCAAAACTGGCTTGCGGTGAGGCGGATTGAGCTTGAGGTCTACACGGATAATCACTTAGCGATCAGTCTCTATAAAAAGCATGGCTTTGTGATTGAGGGAGAAATGCGTGAATATGCTTTCCGTGATGGCGAATATATCGACGCATTCCTGATGGCAAACGTTAGAGATTAACTGTTTTTCTCTGGTGTCTTGTCTAACACAAAGTCGATGGCTTGCTTATCTAGGCTGCGTTTAGACAGGTAACTGGTTCCTTTGCTGTGTTTGATTAAGAAACCTTGCTCTGTGGGGGTGATGCTGCTGACGTCTTGCCATAAAATCGTGCCTTGAACGTAGAATGAGTCGTTAGTGATCCCCGTCTCGTCTATGGTTAAGGTCACTTCGTTGTTAGCGGCTTTACTCATCATTTGGCGCATCAGCCACCACGGCTTTCTAAAATAGACACTTAGGGCTTCGAGGGCACCTAAGGCAATGATAAACCAAGAGGCGTAACCATTGATATTAGTTAGCATTAACGCTGTACCCACTATAGTGAAAATAATGGCCTTACGATATGCGCGTATGGATTTATCGACCATAACAGATTCATCATAGCACTCACTAAAATGGCTTCTATCTAATGTGTATTGTGTGGTGTAGCTATATTGTTCGTTCATTGGTTCTCATTATTACTGCAAGGGCTTACAAATGAATTTCACTATAAGTGCGGATTATAGTGCTTAGTTTGCTGTTAGTCGCTTAACTTGAGCTTAAATCGCTTTTATTAGCTTTTATAAATAAGGAGGGGATATGACTAAGATCCCAGCTGATTACGTTAATTATAAATCCACTCCGGTATTTGAAAAACATAATGTACCTAAAATGTTTCTTCATCTGCATAACACTAAGGCTGGCGTTTACGGCCAAATTCAGGTGTTGAGTGGAGCGCTTAAATTTTACGGCTTCAGAGATAGGCGAGGAGAGGTGGAGCAAGAGCTTATTATTAATACCGGTGATACTGGAATTTCGCCTCCTCAATATTGGCACAAAGTGGAATTACTCACTGATAATACCCAATTTAGAGTCGATTTTTGGGCGCAGCAGGACTCAGATATCGTCATTCAAAATCTATCAGAGCGTGATTGAAGCCCTCAACTCTTGCGTTTTTTTAGGGGGAGTTAGTGTAAGTGGGGTTTGATCGCTAAGATGTCGCATTTGAGTTCATCAACGAGTACTGAGGATGTATGACCTTTTAACTCACTGATTAACCCATGGTGCTCACCGGCTCCAATAACCAAAAGATTGGCATTACATTGGTTTGCTACAGCGGGGATGACATGATCCGGTAGCCCTTGCTCAAGGTGCAAGTGATCGTCTGCTAGATGGTAGTTTTTAGCGCTGTTTACTAGGCGATCCCAATGTTGTTTTTTTTGCTCTTCATCTGAGCTTTGGTGATTCACTTTTGTGACCGACATGTTCCAGTTTTCCAACTGATAACAGTTAAGTAGATGAATGTCATTGTCCAATAGCGATGCGAGTTGTTGGCTATCATCGATTAAACACTGGTTTAACTCCTTGTGTTCGGTATTGGAGTCGGCAGTTTCTAAGGCGGTGAGGATATGCCCATGAGCTTGCCAGCTTTTATTACCCACAATCATAATGGGTTGATCGCAATCACGTAGAAGATGAGCTTCACCGCGAGGGATAAATTCACTCAAGAGTGCATTGTGATGTTTATTGTTGATGATAACTAAATCGTAATCGCCACTCTGTGTTTCATTTAACAGCGCGACATGATCTTTGAGGTTATTGATGCTTTTTATCTCTACCTCTACACCTTGGCGTTGGTACTTGGCTAAGAGCTTTTTTACAAAAAGCATAGGGTCAAGGGCGTTATTTGGAATGAGTCCTATTTTGCTTAATAGGTTGCTGTAGGGGCGATCGATTTTTAATACAGTGACTTTAGAGTTGGTTTTTTTTGCGAGCTGTAACGCCTTATTTAATGCAAATTGTACTGGTGAATCATTATCTATCACCGTTAATGTATGGTGGTACGCTATCATGGGGAGGTACTCCGTTAGCCTTACACTCCCTTGCGATTAACGCTTGTCCGTTACTTAAGTAAACTTAGCCTATTACCTCATAAATACACAGGTTTCCTAATACTAAATCACGCTTAAAGCAAGGTTTGTAAGCGCATTTTGAACTACGAATCTATAAGTGGCTGATTTAAAGATATTTCATCTCGCTATCATTCAGGTTGTTTCAACGAATTTCAATAAGCGAAAACCCACATTATTGTTGTTAACAATTGTTAACCTGACATTAACCTTTGGTGTGGGTATGGTTTTACGCTATAGGGAAAGGACGATACAGGGAGCTGTAAAATGCAACTAAAAATTGATAAGCCACAAAGTGACGCTGTGGATTCTAGTGCCCAGTTTGAGCAACAATGCGATGAAACCAAGCAAAACCTCCTGCATAAGCGAGCTAATGATAAACAGGCTCAACCTAAACAAACGGGCTTGCCACAAACTAAGCAAATAGAGGGGAGGAGTTGGGGGCTGTTTGATTTAATCGAGATGCAAACTGAATTTGCCTTATGCCAATCGATGGCACGTTCGAAGACGTTGACGATTATGGTCTGTCTCGGAGTGCTGGGATACGGCGGATTTATTCTATTTCTATTTAAAATGGCATCGTGAATTTAATCGCTAAGGAGAGCGTGATGTTTGCATTAACAGCTGAATTACTATTTTGGATTATCTGGGACTTTGTCCTTTCTTATCTGTTTTACTTTACCGGAGCACTGCTGCTCTACCTGTTTAGTTTTGGCAAAATTAACCATCCCCTGTCTCCGACAAGGTTTCTATCTAGGCCAAAAATAAGAGGCCGCTCGGTAACCGATAAACCTTTGCTTGTAGGATTGGCTTTCTATATCGGCTTATTCACGCTCGCTATCTGGGTATATTGAATCGATTAAGGCGTTATCAAAACGCCCGCCTAACTCTCTATCCAAGCCAGTGTGTAGTGACAGGGTTTACATTGATGACTCTCATTAGTAGCTTTGGGGATCACTAAAGAAACCTGTAATGAGTGATAATGATGGTCACAAAACGTCAAACGATATTAATTACTGGGGCGAGCTCCGGTCTAGGTAAAGGTATGGCGCTTGAATTTGCCAAGATGGGACGAGATCTCGCATTGTGTGCTAGGCGAGTCGATCGCTTAGAGCTGCTTGAGCAAGAATTATTGCTGATAAATCCTAATATTAAGGTGTCCACCAAAGAGCTTGATGTGAATCAACATCAAGATGTATTTAGGGTGTTCGATGAGTTTAACTCTGAGTTTGGTCAGCTAGATAGGATCATCCTCAATGCGGGGATGGGGAAGGGCGCAGCGATTGGTACCGGGCGTTTCGAAGCTAATAGGCAAACCGCTGAAACCAACTTTGTTGCTCTTTTAGCACAAGCCGAAGCGGCAATGGCCATTTTTCGCAAACAAAACGCCGGTCACTTAGTGACAATCTCTTCAGTGAGTGCAGTTAGAGGCTTTAGACGAGCGATGACTGTGTATGCGGCAACTAAGGCTGCGGTAACATCATTATCCGAGGGCATTCGTATTGATGTGATGGATACGCCGATTAAGGTCAGTTGTATTCATCCAGGTTTTATTCGTACAGAGTTAAACGAGCACGTTGACAAGGTACCGTTTATTGTCGATACCAAGGTTGGCTGCAGGGCGATGGTTGCTGCCATCGAAGCTGAAAAAGCAAGCTGCTTTGTTCCTAGCTGGCCTTGGGCTGTATTAAACTGGCTATTACGAATTACTCCAAGCCGTTGGATAAGACAAATGAGTTGAGCAAGCTCATCTTCTTAATAGCCTCAGTCTTAACAATTTAAGTCTTAACAGCTTAAGGCTTAACAGCTTTAGTTATACCGTTTCAGTCGTAGCGATTACGCAGAGTCGGAATGTCTGACAAGTATTCGACAAACTCCACTTCATAACCATCGGGATCGATAAAATACACGCTACGCCTGTACTCGTCATTGGCACCGAGTTTGTCTATATCTAGGCCTATTTTCGCTAAGCGTTCTATCACACCATCGAGATCGTCGGTGACATAGCCGAAGTGTGCTAGACCCACCTGATGACCGCTTAAGTCGCGATTGTCTTCATTACCATCGTCATTAAATGTTAGATATTGAAAATCATCGCCAAAGTGAACCCAGTTACGCTCAACCCCATGCCAAGTGGACTTACCGCCACCGCGAACCTGCCAATGAGGAAACACTGCCTGATAAAACGCCAGTGTCTTTGAAAGATCTCTTACCACTAAATTTAAATGCTCTAAACGCATCATGATTTGCTCCTTGAGTTATAAGTGTTTAATCGACTGTTTACATGCCTTAACAGTACTCCTGTTGCTTCGGGGATGGCTGCTGTTGGTGGTTGAGTCGGATAGTTTTGAGTGCCTGAGCGTATTGCATCAACATATGCAAACTGTAGTCGCTACGTTCACGTAAATATAATTCTTGATCAGTATCGGGTTCGTTGTGATTTAGCGCTTTGTTAAAAGTTGCGAATGATTAAGCATTAAGTAAAGTCATCGTCTTACAAAAAAACAAGGTAAGCTTAAGGGGGCTCTATCGTCAGTAGTGAAGAGTAGATTATTGAAGGCGCATGTCGCTGCACCTATTAAGTGGTGCCAAACAAGGGGATTGGTTATTCAAGTATGGAATCAAAACGTGCGCGTTTAGACAGGTTTATCAGCGCCAAAACCGGGATTAATAAAAAACACGTCAGGGTACTGCTTGCAAAGGGGCAAGTGCTCGTCGATGGTGAAGTTGCCAGAGATATTGATTTGATTGTCGATGAGTTCTCTCATGTCAGTTTAGATGGCAAGGTGCTGCAAGCAAATACGCCTAGCTATGTCATGCTGCATAAGCCTGTCGGTGTGGTGAGTGCCACCATTGATGACAAGCATAAGACGGTTATCGATCTATTGGATAGAGAAGATAAACACAGTTTGCACATAGTAGGGCGACTGGACTTGAATACGTCGGGCTTGCTGTTGCTGACCAACGATGGTCGTTGGTCGAAGCGGTTGATGTCGCCGCAGCACAAGGTGGATAAGGTGTACCGAGTGACGCTTAAAAATCCTATCGACGAATCCTATATCGCAGCGTTTGCAGAAGGGATGTACTTTGCATTTGAGGATATCACAACCCAAGCCGCTAAACTTGAAATTGTCGATGACCATACTGCCTTAGTGACACTGGTTGAAGGCCGCTATCATCAGATTAAGCGGATGTTTGGTCGCTTTCGTAATCCCGTTATTGGTTTGCACCGGTTATCGGTTGGCGCTATTGAGCTGGGTGCGCAACTGGCCGTTGGAGAGAGTCGAGATCTGTCGTTGAGCGAAATCCAAAACGTTTAGCTATTGCTCCCATGAATAGGAGATAGTCTGGCGATTTAACCTTGCGGTGCTTGCGGTGTTAGTTATTTTGTATGCAAACGTTCAGTTTTCAAGATGCAATACTGCAAGATTTTGCCGCTAGAATGTAAATTTGACAGAAAAAGATCCATTTTATTAGTTTGTGAGCTGGTGCAATTTTTCGACACTTTTACTGAGGCAATTTCACTAGCTGCTAATGTGCTAAATTAGATGAAGCGTGTTCAATGTTGTAAAAGTGCTTGCTTTTGTGATAGGTATCCCTATTTGGTGTTGCCCCCATATTCCCTGCCGCGCATACAATCTAACTTGTTGATTAGTATGGTATATACTGCTTTATGCCTCTTCAGTAAGGTTTTCCTTTCATAAGTTAACAGATTTGCTCGGCGTGATGGCTTCAACTAGAATGCGCGCGCTCAAATTAACTTAATTTAATAATGCGCCTTAGTTGAGGTGTATTTTTTATTGACTACTTCCTGTAGGGGAACTCAATGTCGACACAACTAGCTAACCCAGCTCCACTTGGCCTTATGGGATTCGGTATGACTACCGTCCTATTAAACATCCATAACGCTGGCTTTTTCCCAATAGATTCAATGATCTTAGCAATGGGGATCTTCTACGGCGGTATCGCTCAGGTTATCGTAGGTATTATGTGCTTTAAGCGCGGTGATACGTTCGGTACTACAGCATTTACTTCTTACGGTTTATTCTGGCTAACGCTAGTAGGACTATTGGTTATGCCTAAGATGGGTCTTGCTGCAAGCCCTGCTGCTTTCATGGGTTGGTACTTGTTACTATGGGGTCTATTTACTGGTGCACTATTCATCGGTTCATTACGTTACCCACGTGCTAAGCAAGTTGTATTCGCTTCATTAACTATTCTGTTCTTGCTACTTGCTGCACGTGATTTCACTGGTAGTGAGTTAATCGGCACTATCGCTGGCTACGAAGGTATCTTCTGTGGTTTAAGCGCGATTTACTTTGCTATGGCACAAGTTTTGAACGCTGAGTTTGGCCGCGTAATTTTGCCAGTTGGTCCAGTAGCTGTTGCTGCTTACGAGCCAACTGCAGAAGCTAAAGCCGCTTAAGCTAATCATCATTATCGCAATTTTGTGATGATGCGTGATTTAAGCGATAAAAAAAGCTGACCTTAGGTCAGCTTTTTTTGTATCTAGGCTAGCAATAGGCTAAGTGCTAATGACTCATTTAGTTTTGCTGCTGCAGCTTGAACAACCACTTACCGTATAGATAGATCCCCACGGCTGAAATGGTGCCAATAGCAGCGATAATGTACCAAGCCATGCCAATGTTATGGGTGTTATAAAGTAGCGTTGTTAGTGCTTGTTCTGACTCACCTGTATAACTCACTAAGGTGGTAAAAGCTTCACCCTGTGGAATCGCACTGATCTCTGCGGGACTCATTCCGCGTTCTGCCAACAGCTCACGAGAGAAGATCTCTTTAGAGGCAAACATCTCATAAAGCTTAGGACCGAAGTAACCTTCAAGTGTCCAGCCGATGCCTTGCGGTAGCATTACGAAACCTAAGTACATGGCTTTCTTACCTTCTGGGGCAATGTTACCCATAAACTCATTTTTCTTTGGGCTGATCATCATCTCGCCAAAAGAGAACATTGCAATTGCCAGAACGATCATCCATGCGGCATTGGTCGCACCAATTAGTACGAAAGCCAAAATACTCAGTATACAGCCACCTAACATCGCCGTGGTGATGCGATACTTTGCGGTTAAGGCTGCCACTAAGAAGCAACTGGTCATGATCATACCGGCGTTAAGGTTAAGCATGCCTTCAGGCATGACCTTGGTACCCGTGTTATTTAGGCCAAGCCAGAACTGCGCCATACCATTTGAGGTACCTTCTGGGCCAAATAACGAGGTGACAATTACGCTGGTATCGACCCATTCGGCAATATGGATAGGTAGTACGTCAAATAGTGAATTGAATAGGAACCAGAAGCCTGCAAATACTAGCATGTAGTAGATCACCACAGGCTTTTTAAGCTCATGCCAAGCGTCTTTCCAAAGCGCCTCTTGGTGTATTTCACCCGCTTTAATTTTGCGATTACGCTCCATACGTTCCTCTTTACCCGGCTCTTGATAGGCGAGTAGAAATAGGAAGTTCAGCGATATGATCGCGGCGCAGGCGTAGAAAACATTATCCCAGGATAACTGACGCATATGTACGGCAACGAGTGGGCCTAAGAAGCCACCAATATTAACCACTTGGTAGAATATCCCCCAAGCCATTGAGGTATTTTGTCTACCCGTTGAGAGCACTAAGGTGCCTTGAATACCGGGTTTAAATACCCCTGTACCACCCGCAAGGAGTATGGCACCGAACAGGAAGCCATAAAAACTTGGGAAGAAAGCCATCACTAAATAGCCAGCAATCTTGATGATGGTGGAAACAAAAATGGTTTCTTTATAGCCGACACGGTCGGAGATCCCGCCGGTAAAGACAGGAATAAAGGTCTGCATAAATGCCCAGATAGCGATAATGACACCATAATCGCTAAGGCTAATCCCTAAACCGCCTTCAGATGTCGGGGCTTTTGCATAGAGGCCGGCACTGGCCTTGACGCCGTAATAGGCAATTCGCTCAACCAGCTCCATACCACCGACAATCCAGAATATATAACTTAAGCTGGCAATCGAGGCCCACATTCCTAGCTGCTTAACTTCCCTCAGGTCGTTATCTGCATAAGCATCTTTCGAATCGCTCATAACTTTCCTTCAAATGTTCTAATTATTTATATTTATTATTTATGTTGCTTATTGTGTTGGTTTTGGGTGTGCAGAACGTGTCACTCTTTGCCAAAACGCTACAAGCTTGTAATTGCAGACGACACTTTACCTAATTTGGCAGCAAACACCAAAGCGTTAATTAGATCTATTGAGGTAGCATGTTTTAAACAGCGGAGGAAATGGGACGAGCTGTGGTAGAAATCAATCCTTATGCTGGAATGAATTTGTGCTGGCTAGCCTAGGCTAGGCAATAGATTACTAGAAAGTATATGGAGCAGCCTTACTCTTTAAGTTGCGAGTCTTAGGGACTTAATTAGATGACGTGAAAAATGTTTGAGTTGATTGCTGCTTCATTAAGAATCGGCTGCCTGTATTGCTGAGCAGGCAGCCGCTGTGATCATGCAATTTTTATTTTGACTGGCTATATTGTTGAGCAGATAGCGACTGTGATGATGTTATTTTAATAAGGCTGCAAATAGTGGCGCACTTAAGACCATGGCTATTCCTGTAAAAATCATGGTCAAACTGGCGATAACCCCCTCTTGTCTACCAATTTCACTGGCCTTGGCTGCGCCCGCACCGTGGGCTGATGCACCTAAAGCGACTCCCTTCGCCACGGAGCTGCGAATTTTAGCCACTTTAAACAGTGGCTCACAAATTAACATGCCCATTATGCCTGTGAGCAGCACTAGCATCGCAGTTAGCTCGGGGATGCCGCCAAAGGCCCCCGTTGCTTCGATAGCGAACGGTGTTGAAACAGAACGTACCATCAAGCTGTGGGAGAGCTGTGACGGCATATTAGTTACTAAGGTTAGTAACCAAGATGACCCCACTCCTAAGACTAAACCTGTTAATACCCCTAGGCTAAGTGTGAGTGGATACTGCTTTATTAATTGTCTTTCGCGGTAAATTGGCACGGCAAAGGCAATAGTTGCGGGGGCCAATAGCGCAGCTAGCCAATGGGTGTAACTAAAGTAATCGCTCACACTAATATTTAGGCTGATGACCACAGTTACTATGATCACCGGGGCGATAATGATTGGGGCAAACCACACTTTACGCTGTCGGCGGTAGAGGGCCTTACTGGCGTAATAACCTGCCAATGTTAAGGCTAAGCAGAGTGCACCTATAACGGAATGATTCACGCCGCTTTCCTTTCATCATGGTTCTGAGCAACAGGGTGTAGCGGTATAACTTGGGCCTTTGAAGAGGCTAAGTGCTTTCTTAATCGCTGCTTGCGCTCAAACTTAAATAATCTATCTACGGTGAATGCTGTGCCTAACAGTACGCAACTGCTCGCGATTAGCATCGATCCAATAAGCACCGCGCCATAATGTTCAAGCAGGTCTTGGTATTTAATCACGGCTACTACGGGAGGAATAAAAAACAGCAGCAGATCGCCTATTAACCAACTGGAACCTAAGTTGATACTGCTTTCGGGCAGTAATTTGCTGGCCAATAATAGCAGTAGGATCCCAAGGCCGATAACGCTACCGGGAATCGGGGAGTGAATCTGTACTGCCAAAATTTGGCAGCCCCAAGCAAACAAACAGAGAAGGGTGATCTGTGCGCCAGTAAGAGCCTGGTGTTTGAAGTGAATCTGAGCACGATTGGCAAGGCTTGCCATGATGAGTTCCAAGTGAGCAAATAGGATTATTTACGGCAATTTTACGCTTGCTTAATTGATAAAAAAAATGAATATTAAGAATGGAATCTATGAAATTTGGTTATCTGAATGGATCTTAAAGCGCTGCATTATTTTTCTCAGGTTGTTGATGCTGGTGGTTTTGCCAAGGCGAGCCGCAATGCATTTCTCACTCAACCCGCACTTTCTAAGGCGATTAAAGCCTTAGAGGAGGAGTTGGATATGGTATTGCTGGAACGGGGAAAGCGTGGCACCCAGATTAAGCTTACCGCAGCCGGGGAGGTGGTATATCGTCACGCAGAGCTATTGATGTCACAGCGCCAATCTATGCTATCGGAGCTGGGCGCGTTGAAAAACCTGACTGGCGGTACATTGAAGTTAGGCTTAGCGCCCCTTGGCAGCGCCGAGTTATTTGCCCCTGTGATAGCTAAGTTTCGGCTGCAATACCCTAAGGTTGATATGCAGTTGTTGGTTCGTGGAGGTATAGAGCAAACCTTAGCCCTACAGAAAGATGAGATTGAGTTGGCGACCGGGATCATCGAGTTTGATGGTGAATTCGATGGGTTAAGGATCCGCAATGATCCTATGGTCGTGGTCGTGCCTAAAACCCATGCTCTAGCTGGGTGCAAGGAGCTGCAACTTAAAGACTTACAATCTCTGCCCCAGGTGATGTTTGAGCCTGAATACGCCCTCTATGAGTTGATTTTACACGCTTGCGAAAAAGCCGGCTTTATTCCTGCGGAAATAACACGAGTCAGTCATGCTGATTTTGGCATCGCACTGGTCGCGGCAGGTACAGGGATTATGGTGTTACCGCAAATCATTGCTGAGCGTTATCGTGTCGACGCGGTGGTCAATGTGCCACTTGCTGCTAATGATCTCAGGTGGGAGCTGTCGCTATTTTGGCGTAAGCAGCAGAGCCTCTCTTTTGCGGCAAAGGCGATGATAGAGTTAGTTAAGCTGCAACTAGAACAGACTGCCGTACCCGAATAATGCAGAGCTCCCCCTCGAATTGTGCGGCAAAGGCGATGATAGAGTTAGTTAAGCTGCAACTAGAACAGACTGCCGTACCCGAATAATGCAGAGCTCCCCCTCGAATTGTGCGGCAAAGGCGATGATAGAGCTAGTTAAGCAGCAACTAGAACAGACTGTCACGGCTACTTAATACTGAGCTGTTTTAGTATGGGGTGTGGTAAAACAAAAAGCCTAGCTCGATTTCATATATCGTAAAAGCTAGGCCTTTGGGGTTATATCGAATCTTTACTTAGTAACGAGCTTACTTAGCAATTAGCGACTTAGTAACGAGCTTACTTAGTGATGACCCATAGCGCGTGTAATAAGCCTGGCACAAAGAAAAGCAAACAGAGAATAATATTGATCAATAGGTCTTTGCCTACACCACTTTTTAGAAATACCGCCACAGGTGGTAGTAAGATCGCGATGATGATGAGTAACAGCTTGTTGGTATCCATGTTGTTATTCCCTTATTGAGTTTCGAACGCTTTTGGCGCTAGGTACAGGCGCTTGCCAGTAATAGATATTGATTTAAACTTAATACAGTTTAGTGCTTGTGTAAACGTGATTACCTTGCATCATAGGTTGAACTGTTAAGCTCACAACGGGGCAAAGCTCGAAGTTCTACAGCGACTCTTCACTAAAGTGAGTCACACTAAACACTTCGACCTTCATATTAGAAGACCAATAGCCTCTGTCCCAGCCCCCCTTGACTTTTAGAGCCTCGATAAACTCTTTGGGCTCAGGTAATTGCTGCCAAACTTGTGGCAGAAACAGGGCTTTCCTATCGCCTTCACTTAGCACTAAGCCTAATGATGTTCCCTTAAGGTAGCTCTGCAGTTCAGACTGCTCATTGACTTCGACGACTTGCATCTTAGATAGCAGTGAGATCTCTATACTAAGTGAGGTAAGCTGAGATTCGACTAAGGGCTGAAAGCGAAGATCGTTGAAGGCACTGCTGTTAGTGAGTGTAGGCAGTAGCTCGGTAATTGGACGGTCAGTCTCAATGTGACCAATACAGCCCTTGAGCTCCCCATCTAAGGTTAGGGTAACGAAACAGCCAAGTTGAAGTTGCTTAAGCCTCTCTGTGAGCAGCGGTTGTTTTGCCGCAATATAGTTGGGATTGAATGCAGCAATAAGCGTGTTACGGGCTAAAACTAGCAGTTGCTCCTTCTCTGATTGGCTAAGTTTAACGACTGGCAAAGCTGGCATAACCGACGACCCGATCTTTGTCTCCGGCTGTGTCGCCTGAGTTTTGGTAACTTAGTTGAGTAAGGCACAACTGGTGGCGTTTAAGTTGTGGCTGTAAGGCATTGAGGCTTGAGCTGCCACAGGCTTGCTCGGGGAAGATGGTTTCCTGCGCCTGTAAAATTTTCTGGCAAGTTAGCTTGTCGAGACTCGTTGCTTCAGCGTAATGATGAAAATGACTTAAGTCTGTGCTTACTACCACTAGAGTTTCCTCTCCTCCCCATAGCAGCTCTAACAGCTTTGCCATCCCTTGGGGATCGCTTTCGCCAATTAATAGTGGAATTAGTTCAAATTGATTGAGGCAATGCTGCAGGAATGGCAGTTGCACCTCGAGGCTATGTTCTTGGCTATGGGGCAGGTCTGAGACAGTAACATGCGGATTAGACTCCAACATCTCTACGCTGCGCTTATCAATGCTTATCTGACCCAATGGCGTTTCAAAATAGTGGTTTTGTGGTAGCGCGCCTCCCTGTAGGTAAACTCGATGGGCAGGGCCGATTAGCAGCACCTTGTTGACGGTAGCGGCCATCGACTCAATCAAGGCGTAAGCATGGGCTGCGACTAGGCCTGAATAGATATAGCCTGCGTGGGGCACAATAATGACTTTAGGTGAGTTAAGTGTATTAATCGAGCCAGAAGAGTTAGTCGAGTCTAGGTTTTTAGCTTGGGAGTGCTGAGTATTTGCTTGGCTAATAAGGCTCATTCTAGCCCGAGCTAAATAGCCCTCGAGCATTGCCCTAAGCTCATCAGGAGCGGCTGGGTAGAATAGACCCGCAACCGCAGCGGGTCGAACTGAAGCAAACATAGGCTGTTGAGCTCAAGGTTATCAACTAGGCTTTAAGTATAGCTCACTGAGGTAGCGCCCTAGGGACGTATTTATGTCTACAAACCGCGGAGTGATTACAACCGATAAAAGGGATATTTTTACCGTTCAGACTCAGTACTGGCATAGGCTTGATGATGGCCGGGTGCAGTGTGATCTTTGCCCAAGACATTGTCAGTTAAGAGAGGGAAAGCGTGGGGTCTGTTTTATCCGGCAAAACATCGATAATCAGATAAAGCTCACCAGTTATGGTCGCTCCAGTGGCTTTTGTATCGACCCTATCGAGAAAAAGCCGCTGAATCATTTCTATCCTGGAAGCTCAGTACTCTCATTTGGTACCGCTGGTTGTAACCTGAGCTGTAAGTTTTGCCAGAATTGGGATATCAGCAAATCGCGAGAGTTTGACACCTTAGGCGCAAAAGCGATGCCTGAAGATTTGGCATCTGCCGCTAAACGAATGGGCTGCAAGAGCGTTGCCTTTACCTATAACGATCCGGTTATCTTTCATGAATATGCCATCGATGTCGCACAGGCCTGTCATGAACTTGGGATCAAGGCGGTCGCGGTGACCGCAGGTTATATCTGCCCTGAGCCTAGAGTGGAGTTTTTTAAGGTTATGGACGCTGCTAATGTCGATCTTAAAGGCTTCACTGAGAGGTTTTACCATAAGATCTGCGGCGGCCACTTAAATAATGTTCTCGATACCTTGCTCTATCTGCACCATGAAACTCAGGTCTGGCTTGAGCTAACCACCTTACTGATCCCTGGGGAAAATGACTCCAGCAAAGAGTTAGAGCGCCAGTGTCGCTGGATAAGCGATAATCTAGGCTCAGATGTACCGCTGCATTTCAGCGCATTTCACCCCGACTTTCACATGATGGATACCCCCGCGACTCCCGCTTCAACCTTGACACGGGCAAGGGAGATAGCCATCAATCAGGGATTAAACTTTGTCTATACTGGCAATATCCATGATCCAAGTGGTGGCAGCAGTTACTGTGCTAACTGTAAAAAGTTGCTGATAGCTAGAGACTGGTACGAACTGGGCGAGTATCACTTAGATAATAGCGGTCGGTGTGACTATTGTGGCAGCCAGTTGCCAGGTCGATTCGATGGACCACCGCAGCATTTTGGTCGACGCAGGATCCCTGTTTCAATTAGCTGAATCGATAAGGCA
Organism: Shewanella schlegeliana; assembly: GCF_016765635.1. Taxonomy (GTDB): domain Bacteria; phylum Pseudomonadota; class Gammaproteobacteria; order Enterobacterales; family Shewanellaceae; genus Shewanella; species Shewanella schlegeliana. The sequence continues at coordinate 242,928 of NZ_JAESVD010000002.1, read as the reverse complement.
GATAACAGCATCTGTGAGCCTCGAAAACAGAAGCTAGAATATAAAAGCCATCTAATAATATGGTGATTGCGATTAGATGGCTTTTACTGAAAGCTGCTTATTGTATGGCTAACGATTTACAGTGGCCACGGCTGCTGACCATCGACGGCAACCGCTTGCAGATCTAAGCTTAGGCAGTAATCGCCAGGATTATAGACATAGACTTCCCTGCCTATAACGCTGAAGTTGAAGGCTGCAATCTGATCTTTGGCCGCTTGGCTGGTAGCTAAGCCCCACATCTGATAAAGCTCACGATAATCCAGTTTAGTGGCGTAACTCATGCCCACCATTAAGAAGTCGTTATTTGAGATATTCTTGGCTGCGTCTAGGCTAAATTGACTGAAGCCTAGCTGAGCACGCTTCTCTAGCCAAAGCTCCTCAGCGCCCTTAGCCCGTTCAAACTCTCGCAGTAAGATGTGCAATCTTGCGAGCAGATGCCAACCGTTTTCCAGTGCACCGTGTTTTTGTGCTGCAACCATCATCTGTAGCATGGTTGCCATGCCGTTTGACCAACTTGTTAACTTGGCGGCTTGCATATAAGAAAATGGATCGGCTTGCTTCATACTCGCTTGCAGCACGGCAAATTCATCATCAATATCCAGCCCTTGGCAAGAAGGGAGCTTACCTAGCTCTGTATAGGCGCGAGACTTAGTGTAGTAGGAGTATGGGTTAGTCGATGCGTGACCATCATGACCATCAAAACGTAGACGGCCCTTTTCTAAGCCGTGGCCAAGTTCATGAATGTCTCCGTGTCCTGTTGGGCTAAATGACCAGTAAGCATCGTAAGGGTTACCTGAGCAGCCAGAGCCACAGGTGGCTTGGTCAGCGTTCATATGCTTAACGGTATCTATGCTATCGACTTGCCAACCTTGGCTGACGGCAAAGTCTGTTATTTCTGCGACTTCATCGATAAAGGGTCCCTTAAAGCCTGCTAACAGATGTGGGTAATTATGTACTTGCGTCATGATGGCGGTAGCCATCTTCTCTGGCGTATTCCAAAGTGGTTCATGCTCCATGGTCTTTTGCATCTTATCGAGCTTGGAGTGCACCTCAAAATGCGCTGTTGCCAGCTCGCTCCAGTCATATTGATTTGCCGCTAAGTCTTGCATGAACTTATTGCTATCCATGCCTTTGCGCCAATATGGGTGCTTGCCAACTTGGCTAAAGCTAAACTGTGTCGGCAGATCGGTTTGATCAAAACGGATCTGCATCGGTCCACCATAAGGACTGGTAAATTTTATGGTTTCACCAGCCTTAACTTCAATATGAGTCGATTGCAGTAATTTAGGACGGTTGTAACCCTTGCTGGCAAACTCATGGGTTGAGCCTGAGCGTAGCGTGTTGATAAAGACCCAGGTGCGCACGTCACTGTTGTCTTTACGGCTCACACTCACAGTTTGTCCAGGTAGGGCGTATACGCCTGCAGAGCGGAAACCTTTCTTGCTGCTAAGGCTAACCTCTTGGTTTACCGCGCTGATGTGGCTAAAGTCGCTGCGACTAAAGTTACCTAAATCCTTTTGCACGGGATTAATATCACGGAAGTTATATACGCTATGATCGGCGTAATAGGCTTTTAGATAATTGAGGCTATCGCTGGTGGCCACGTCCATCGGATATTGGATAGCTTGACGATAGTTGTCACCCAAAAGAATAAGCAGCTTATAGAGGGAATAGTCTGGCTGATTAAAGATATCAAGTTTGCTTGTTTCTATTGCTTGGATATTACTACGAATACTCGCTAGAGCTGGACGATAGTCATCGTTAAATCTAGGGTCACAATTGCTGGCGCAGTTGGCGAGATTGAAGTCGACTCGCTCATTGTCAAACAGTGTTAGCCATAGTTGCTCACTGTCGAGTGCGCTGTAGCTTTCAAGCATGGCGCTTGCAGCGCTCCAATCAGCCTTGTCTTGAGCGAAGTAGTTCCCGGGCCCGCCAGTCCCCTGCATGCTAAATCCCATAGGGTTAAGCACGGTTTGGGTTAATGGCACGCTATTCCAGCTGTGCAGATGTAGATAGAGCAGTGGTTGTTTGTTTACTTGTATCTGCGTGATAAGCCGTTCTACTGTTTCGATAGAAAATAGCTCTGAAGAGCCGGTGATCACCAATTGCGCCTGTGCTAAGCAGCTTGAAAGCGTTGCTTTATCGCTACAGGTTTCAACTTGCCAATTCGGATAATGCTCGCCAATCCAGCTATTGATGCGATTAACGGTACTACCGCTCATCAAAAAAAGCCTTATCTGCTTAGGGTCCGTAAGAGCCGTTTGATCTTGAGCTAACATCCAGCCGAGTAAACGCTTAAAGCTTGGCTCGAAACTGGCGTTATTGTCTTGCTGCATGCTGGAAATGATATCGGTACCAAAAGCGGCATTGCGCTGGCCTGCTTTATCGTTGGCAGCAGCAAAGGTCAGGCCTTTGTTGCCAGTGACAATGGCGTAAGCTTTATTTTTGGGGTAGCCATGCTCGGCGTCGGCAAGTTGGATCATCTGCGAGTGACGACCTTGGTCATACTGCACTACGTCAGCTTGGTAGATGTTGTTGATGAGTGTTTTGCCATCTGAGCGATATTGCGCAATATGTTTCAGTGCCCGCTTGGCTATTTGCGGTGAGAGGTCGGCAGCAATACTGGCATTGCCAGTTGTCATCGCTGCGTTAATTCTATCGTTAAGTTGGATAGTTAGCTGATCACTAGTGGTTTGATTACTGCTATCGGTGACGGTTAGGCTAAGTGTAATGCTGCTGTCTTGTTCGAGCGCGCTGGCATCGATAGTCACGCCTTCAAGGCTGGCGCTTGAGAGTGACACTTCTGGCCCAGACACTTGCTGCCACTTGAATGTTGAGCTACCAGAGGCGTAGATATTTACAGTGGCCGTTAGGCTAATTAGCTTATCGTTCCAGAAGGTTAATGTTTCTCCTAACTCTACACTAGGTGCTTGAACCGTGGGCGGAACAACACCGCTGTTATCAGAGTCCGAACTGTCCGAGCCTCCGCAGGCCGATAAGCCCAGTAATACGCAACTAGATAGTAACCAATACTTCATTTTATTAACACTTTGTCGAATTTGCTCACATCTTGAGTACTTTTGATATTAAAATCAACAATGCAAATAAATAAAGCTTATAAAACAATCGTTAAGGCGGTTTATTGACGTCGTCACCAAATTGACGTTAGCTGTGATAATGGGGGATTTGACCTGAGGAAAGTCTATTAAAGTGTTTTAAGTCCTGCAGAGTAAAGCGACCAAGATAGCGGCGCAGTGTGAAATAATCTCGCTCTTGTGAGCAATATCAATAATTTAAACACATGTTTTATATATGTATACCAAATTTGAGCAATTTCACTATGCTGCTTCAGCATTGTTTTACTTGTGGTAGGACGAATGCATTAGAGAGCTTTTGTTTTCATGATTCCATCAATACTGATGGGGAACAGGAATTAATATGTCTGTATTAATCGAACAGTTAGGGCATGATGAGGTTCGCCAATCTCATCAATCAAAGCCCGGCTTTATTTCGCTTTTTAAATCGGTACGATTTCAACTTAAATTTATCGTATTTCTGACCGTAATTTCATTTTTATTCTTAGGCTATAAAGGCATTACCGGTATGCAAGATGCCGGAGAGTCGATAGGCGAGCTGCATGCCCAAGGCATGCAGCATAGTATTCGGGCGGGTAAGGTACTCAATGAACTCGCAATTGCACGTAGCGAACTGTTATTGGCATTTCAGCATGATCCGAGTAGTCAATTCTCTGAAATGCACAATCACCCGCTGACGTTACATATTTCGCAGGCTCAAGCGGCTATCGCCCAGCTGCATAACATCATCGATAATGAGATCTTAGGAGCCAAATTAGATAATGAAGAGCGCCAGCAAGTTAATCGCTTAAAGAGCTGGCTTGATAAGGTGGTTTCTCAGGGATTCAATCCAACTATAGAGTCATTACAACGAGGCGAATATGAAGCGGCAAATCGAGTCTTACTGACTCAGATTAACCCACTGTTTAAGAATATTACCGCCGAAGCGCAATCATTTTTAGACCTGCAGGTTGCTGGTGGTGAAGAGACTTTTGTAGGCTTTAATGAAGATATGCGGGTGTATATCTTATTGGTGGCGATTTTTTCAAGTGTTTGTATCTTGGTGATCACCATTAGCTCATCGTTAATCGTTCGCCGTATGGGGAAGGCGATGACAGAGCTTGAAATGACGGCCAACGATATTGCTAATGGCGATTTGACTAAACGTATCGAGATCGGTGGTGATGATGAGTTTTCGCATATCGCTGACTACGTTAACCGGATAGCGGCAAGGTTTCAGCATGCGGTGCAAAATACCCATGAGTCTACCTCTCGTTTAGCCAGTGCGGCCGAAGAAAACTCTGTGGTATCGACGCAGACTCAACGTAATGTGGTTGAGCAGCAGCAACAGACACAGCAGATCGCCGCTGCTATTCATCAGTTTACTGCGACGGTGAGAGAGGTGGCCCAAAGCGCAGAAGCGGCAGCAAGTTCATCGTTAGAGGCTAACGATGCGGCGCATCATGGTCAGGCCGTTGTCGATGAGAGTATCTCTGTGATTGAGACTCTATCTACCGAGATGGATGGTGCGACAGAAGCGATGAGGTTACTATCTAAGTCTTCCGATGAAATTGGTAGCGTGGTGGATGTGATTCAAGGGATCTCTGAGCAGACCAACCTGTTAGCACTTAACGCCGCTATTGAGGCGGCGCGTGCTGGTGAGCAGGGGAGAGGTTTTGCCGTAGTGGCCGATGAGGTTCGATCGCTTGCCAAGCGTACGCAGGACTCGACTGAAGAGATCCAGAAGATGATTCAGCATCTACAGCAAGGCGCACGTGACTCAATGTTGATGATGGAGCGCGGTACTGAACAGGCTAAATTAAGCGTGGAGAAATCGGCACAAGCTGGCACCGCTTTGCTGCAAATCATGACCAGTATTGAACAGATCAATGGCTTGAATACACAGATAGCCACGGCGTCAGAAGAGCAGAGCTTAGTAACGGAAGAGATCAACCGTAATATTATCAATATTAGCGATATTTCAGATCAAACCGCGGCGGGCGCAGAGCAAACGCAAGCTGCTACCCATGAGTTAGCTCAGCTTGCTGAAAGTATGCAGCAAGAGATCGCTTACTATCAAGTTTGATATTAGTGCTGATACCCATGTCTATGATACCTGAGCCTAGAGAGCCTAGGGGCTGAAATTGAGATAACAAAAAGGGCTGTCGATGACAGCCCTTTTTTATGGGGTAAATTCGAGGCTAGTAGCCTTTCAGTTTAACCTTCTAACTTAGCAAGCTCGGCTTTCTGCTCAGTTAGTTTGTCCATATCACGCTGGTATTCAGCTTGCTTAGCACGCTCTTTTTCAATCACGGCTGCAGGGGCTTTAGCTACGAAACCTTGGTTAGATAGCTTACCTTCGATACGCTTGTACTCAGCTTCAGCTTTTTCAAGTAGCTTATCGATACGTGCCACTTCTTTAGCCACATCGATTAGACCTGCCATTGGGATCAATAGCTCCATGTTGCCCACTAACTGTGTAGTAGACATTGGCGCAGTTTCACCGTCAGCTAGAATCGTCATTGATTCTAGTTTCGCTAGCGTCTTGAAGAAGGTTTGGTTCGCTTCAAGGCGCGCCTTATCTTGCTCACTCACGCCACGCAGTAGTGCGTTTAGCGGCTTAGATGGGGCAATGTTTAGCTCTGCACGGATGTTACGTACCGCAACAATCACCTGCTTAACCCACTCAAGATCTTCCATCGCTGTAGCATCAACTTTATCTGCTTGATACTCAGGGAACTGAGCTAGCATTAAGCTATCGCCTTCAACGCCTGCAAGCGGCTTAACGCGCTGCCAAATCGTCTCGGTTAGGTATGGCATGATTGGGTGCATTAGTCGCTGCATCTGCTCAAGCACGTTAACTAGAGTATGACGTGTACCACGCAGTTGTGCATCGCTACCACTTTGCATTACAGGCTTAGTTAGCTCTAAGTACCAGTCACAGAATTGGTTCCAAGTGAACTCGTAAATCGTGTTAGCAGCTAGGTCGAAACGGTAGTTTGCCATATGCTCGTCATAGGCTTTAACTGTTTCATTGAACAGACCGATAATCCAACGGTCAGCAAGCGACAGTTCCATTTCACCCGGTTTGCCATCAACAAGAAGCTGGCCGCAATCTAATGCTTCGCCGATTGCATCATCGCTAGCACCTTCAGCTTGCACTTCAGTGTTCATTAACACGTAACGTGATGCGTTCCAGATCTTGTTACAGAAGCTGCGGTAACCGTCTAGGCGTTTCATATCCCAGTTGATGTCACGACCAGTCGATGCCATAGACGCTAGTGTAAAGCGCAGTGCGTCCGTACCGTGCGGCTCGATGCCGTCGGCAAACTCTTTACGCGTGCTCTTTTCAATCTTAGCGGCAAGTTGAGGCTGCATCATGTTGCCAGTGCGCTTTTCAACAAGAGACTCAAGATCGATACCGTCAATCATATCGAGTGGGTCTAGTACGTTACCCTTAGACTTAGACATCTTGTTACCCGCTTCATCACGGATAAGACCTGTCACGTATACCGTCTTGAACGGAACCTGTGGCTTGCCGTTTTCATCTTTGATGAAATGCATGGTCATCATGATCATACGGGCAACCCAGAAGAAGATGATGTCAAAACCAGTAACCAACACATCTGTTGGGTGGAAGGCTTTAAGCTCAGCTGTATCTTCTGGCCAGCCTAGTGTAGAGAATGTCCACAATGCAGAGCTGAACCAAGTATCGAGTACGTCGGCGTCTTGGCGTAGAACCACTGAATCATCAAGTTTGTGCTTTGCACGCACTTCAGCTTCATCACGGCCAACGTAAACTTTACCAGCTTCGTCGTACCAAGCTGGGATACGGTGACCCCACCAAAGCTGACGTGAAATACACCAGTCCTGAATGTCACGCATCCAAGAGTTGTACATGTTTTCGTACTGCTGTGGCACGAACTTGATGTCACCGTTTTCAACGGCTTCCATCGCAGTCTTAGCCATAGGCGCAACAGCAACATACCACTGGTCTGTTAATAGTGGCTCGATAACGACGCCAGAGCGATCACCGTAAGGCACCTTCAATGCGTGTGGATCGATTTTGCCAAGTAGGCCAAGCGTTTCAAATTCTTCGACGATAGCGGTACGCGCCTTGAAACGATCAAGACCAGCATAACGCTCTGGTAGGCTATTATCTAAGTCGTTGTTTGCAGTGCCATCGGTGTTAACTACTTCGGCGCTTGAGCGAATTGCCGCATCGATAGTTAAGATGTTGTACATAGGCAGTTCATGACGCTTACCGACTTCGTAGTCGTTAAAGTCGTGAGCAGGAGTGATTTTCACACAACCTGTACCGAATTCCATATCCACATAATCATCTGCAACGATAGGGATTAGACGGTTTACGATAGGCAGTAGAATGAACTTACCAATGAGTGATTGATAACGCTCATCGTCTGGGTGAACGGCTACCGCACTATCACCAAGCATGGTTTCTGGACGCGTAGTCGCCACTTCTAGGTAATCTTTACCGTCAGCGGTTAATGCGCCATCGGCTAGCGGGTAGCGGAAGTGCCACATGCTGCCTTGTTTTTCTTTGTTTTCAACTTCTAAGTCAGAGATAGCCGTGTGCAGGGTAGGATCCCAGTTCACAAGACGCTTACCGCGGTAGATTAGGTCATCTTCGTACAGGCGTACAAACACCTCTTGTACCGCTTCTGACATGCCTTCATCCATGGTGAAACGTTCACGATCCCAATCTACAGATGCGCCAAGACGACGTAGCTGCTTAGTGATAGTGCCACCCGACTGTGCTTTCCAGTCCCAAATACGGTCGATAAAGTTTTCACGGCCAAGATCGTGGCGGCTTAGCCCTTCTTCCGCTGCGACTTTTCGCTCAACCAGCATCTGAGTAGCGATACCGGCGTGGTCAGTACCGACCTGCCAAAGGGTGTTCTTACCCTTCATACGTTGGTAACGAGTCAAGGTGTCCATAATGGTATCTTGGAAGGCGTGGCCCATGTGCAAGCTACCCGTCACGTTTGGTGGCGGGATCATGATGCAATAGTTGCCTTGAGACTCATCGCCGTGTGGCTTGAAGTAACCTTTCTCTTCCCAGTTTTGGTAGAGAGACTGTTCGATAGACTGCGGGTTATATGTTTTTTCCATGGGGCGTGTTTATCTCAAACTAAAAATTAATAGGTTGTGTTGCTATATCTTGGGTGCTTAATGCAATTCCAAGTGTGCGATACTGTCTGTAACGATCGCGTGCAATCGCTTTATGGCTATCGTCATTAGCAACGAAATCGATAATCTGTTCAAAGTTTACCGCAAATTGCGGCACTTGGTCTGCAAGATTAATCAGAAGATGACGTTTTTTGTTGGCACCAAGTCTATCAAAGCCAATTTCTACCGGTGCACCGCCTAACGGGCCTTCACCTTTAAGGTTGTGGGGCACGAAAGATTGCGGCTCAAATTGCCATAGTAATTCATCGATAGCGTAAGCCTGCTGTTGATCCTGGCAATGAATGTAGACCAACTCTTGACGGGTAAAGGCTCGCTGTGCCAATTGGCAGGCAAGAAGATACACTTGCTCAAGCGCCAATTTGGGCGCATTAGATGCGTGCTGTGCACCCTTTGGCATCAGATAAAACTGAGCCTGTGATTGGCTTGGCGACATGCTTAAAAACCTGCTTGATGACCTGCTCGAAGAGATAGCTTGCTATTGCTTCGGCTTTTTGGCTGACGAAAGAGGAGATTTTACACTAAAAGTCGCTCAGAGATCAGCCTCTAATCGTGGATTTATTTGTTGGTGAACAGGGCTTCTGGGCTTAGCTCATTGCCGCGTTTGTTTTAAGCGCAGTTTAGGGATGGGCTAAGCAGTTAATTTTACTAATAGCGCCGCTATCGCTACACTCCATGCAATTGCCGTTATTAGCCCATATTATGAAATTTTCCGACCTTAACCTTTGCGCCGAAATCGTGTCTAAACTACCTGCGAAACTGTCTGTCGCCACCGACATACAACGACTTGCTATCCCTGAAGTATTAGCGGGCAAAGATCTATTAGCGCTGGCGCAAACGGGCAGCGGTAAAACCTATGCTTATGGGCTGCCATTGCTTCACACTATCATCAATGATAATACTCACTCGGGCGAGATCTGCGCACTCGTGTTAGTGCCAACTCGTGAATTGGCGTTGCAAGTTGGTGAGGCGCTTAAGTTAGTGTCGGCCAGCATGGGGATAACCGTATTATACGGCGGCGTTGATAAGGCTGAGCAACTGAAACAGCTTGAGCAGAATCCGTTACAGAGAAAACCGCAGCTTGTGGTGGCAACACCAGGGCGATTACTCGATTTTCTGCGCCAGCAACAACTTTCACTTAGCTCGGTAAAACAGTTAGTACTCGATGAGGCCGACAGGCTAATAGAGATGGGCTTTTGGCCAGATGTAGAGTCTATTCTTGAGTTTATGCCCGCTAACCGCCAGACCTTGCTGTTTTCTGCAACACTTGCGCCAGAGCTCAATGACAAGGCGCTTAAGTTATTAAATAACCCCAAAAAGATAGCGGCTCAAGCGCTTAATAGCGTGGTTAGCGATATTAACGAGTCGCTGTATTTAGTGAATAAGGGCGACAAGGCGAGGGCGTTGACGGCCCTAATAAAACAGCATCAGTGGTCACAGGTATTGGTGTTTATCAATGGGCGAGACGATGCCGATAAGCTCGCTAAAAGGTTAGTAAAAGCGGGGATTAATGCCGCTGCACTGCATGGTGATAAAGAACATCTACAGAGGCAGCAAACGCTCGAGGCATTTAAGGCCTGTGAACTGCAGGTATTAGTGACAACCGACCTCTTATCTCGCGGCATTCATATCGATGCATTGCCAGTGGTGATCAATCTGGATCTGCCTAGTAGCGCCCCTGTATACGTACATCGCATTGGCCGCACCGCGAGAGCTGGCGATAACGGTATCGCTATATCGCTGGTGTGTCATGGTGAGGCCGATAGCCTAAAGGCGATTAAGTTGTTAACTGGGCGAGATCTTAAACTTGAGGCTCTTGACGGGTTTGAGGTGACGGATAAGCCGTCATCGGGTGAAAGTAAAAGGGCACCAAGGGATAAAAAGGCTAATCGTCGCAGCCAGAATAAGCGCAGCGCCAAAGAATTTGCCGCTAAACGGACAAAATTTCCGACTAAATAATCAGTTTAAAATAGCGGTCTAGATTGGAAAATACGACTTCCTTGTCGTGGTTACTTTTAATTATAGATAAAGCCTAAATGAGTTGATTTAACATCTCTGCATCGTAGACGGTTAGTGGCTTTTTAGTCCGTATTTTCTCAACATAATCGGGGTTAGCTATCAGTGGTCTTCCAATTGCGACTAAGTTAGCATCACCTTGACTTATGGTCATGCTGCCATTTTCTGCGCTATAGCCACCACAAGCGATAATGGTTCCGTGGTATAGGCTTTTAATGTACTGGGTTACGCTACCTTGTAACTGTGCCTGATAAGTGTCTTCGAACATACCGGTATGAACGTAGCTCAAATTACAATCATTTAGACGTTGAAGTAGGTGGTTAGAAACAAGAATATCCCGTTCATCATGCTCGAGATTCAGATAGGCGACAGGAGATATACGGACGCCAACATGCTCAATGTTTTGTTTTACCGCATCGATAACGTTAAACAATATTTGGCTCATATTCTCAGCGCTTCCCCCCCAAGCATCAGTGCGTCGGTTGGTATCCCAATGTAAGAACTGATCGAGTAGATAACCGTTTGCAGCATGGAGCTCGACGCCATCAAAACCGGCTTCTTTGGCATTGGCAGCGGCATTAGCAAACTCAGTAACGATTAGCTCTATCTCCTGCTCCGTCATCTCTTTGGGGGTGCCATATTGCAAATTATCGGTGCGAGGTACACGTCCCTCAAGTGGTACTGCTGACGGAGCCCACGGCTGCTGTCCATTTAAATAAATTGGGTGCGAAACTCTGCCTGTGTGCCATAACTGAGCAAAGATTTTACCGCCGTTATCATGAACCTTATCGGTGACTTTTTTCCAGCCCGCTATATGTTCAGGCGCATAGATTGCGGGTGTATTGGGGTAGCCTTGGGCATTTGGGGAGATCATAAGCGACTCGGAAATGATTAAGCCAGTATCGGCTCGACGAGCGTAGTAGTTCATCATTGCTTCTGTTGGGACAAATTTATCATCTGCCATACTACGATTCATTGGTGCCATCACAATACGGTTCTTTAATCTCAGCTGTTCGCTTAGTTTATATGGCTTAAATAAGGGGCTGTATTTCATCGGTAGGATCTCTGCAAGGAAAGTTAATTGGGTTTTGCTGACTATAAGTGACAGAGAACAGGAATAGAATTAGACTAAAATGAATAGTATTAATTCCATAATGGAATTCTTGTGAAGACGAGAGTTTAGTTAGTCACTAAGGTGATCCGTATGGGGAACAGCTTAAACTCTGGAGGTTAGATGGATCAGTTAGGTGCGATGAGGGCATTTGTTCGTGTAGTACAAAGCGGCAGTTTTTCAGCCGCAGCCAGAGAGCAAAACACGACCCAAGCGACAATCAGCAAGAAAGTCGCTGCTCTGGAAAGTCTGCTAGGGGCGAAATTGCTCACTCGTAGTAGCAGAGAAAATTCGATGACCGAAGTCGGCACCGCATATTATGAAAGTTGTGTGGCGATTATTGGTGAGCTTGATGAAGCGCAGGCGCAAGTTCGATCGCAACAGGCATCGCCTAAAGGTGTGCTTCGTGTGGCGGCTCCAATTGTATTTGGCTGCCAATTTATCGCGCCATTTTTGAGTCATTTTCTCGAGTGTTACCCTGAGATAAAAGTGGATCTGATGCTCAGTGATAAGCACGTGGACTTAATTGCTGAAGGGATAGATGTGGCTATTCGAGCTAAGCAGCTTGAGGACTCATCGCTAATCGCAAGACATTTATTCGATAACCCCATGGTTGTCGTTGCATCGCCAGACTACTTAAAGCGCTTTGGTGAGCCAGAAGCGCCTCAGGAACTGAGAACTCATAACTGTATCGTCTACTCAATGTTAAAGTCGGTCAATATTTGGCATTTTGAGCAAGCTAAAGAAAGCGGTGATAAGATCTCTGTGCCTGTGAGTGGTAATTGTCGCTGTGATAATGGTGAGGCGATATTACAACTAGCCCTTGACGGCTTAGGAGTTGTTCAGCTGCCAATATGGATGGTCGATGAGCATATAAAAGAAGGAAACCTCAAAGCGATACTGTCAAATTACACCGCTAAACCATTACCTTTTAATGCTATCTATCCACAGAGCCGTTATGTGCCGTTAAAAGCTCGCTGCTTTATTGATTTCCTAAAGCAGCGTCTAGCCGAAAGCTCCAGCTATCGGTAAGCGAAAGCCAACACTTCTGTGTTGGCTTTTGATAAGGCTAAGCTCACTTTCTTCTACCTCAGTTACGATTAAAAGTAAGTGCCACGGATCGGGTAATTGTTTTCTGGGTCGCGGATAAAGCTTAGGCCAGATAATAAGATGGCCAGTTCAGGGCGCGCAAAGGGACCATTGGAAATATCTAACACTTGAACGAGCCCCTTATCATTGATGACAAACAATCCGGGCTCGGCAAAGGGATGGTCGGTTTCTTTCTCTGAGCGTGGGTGAGAGATATAAAGCCCAAGCTGCTGCATATTCTCGATAGTGAGATTGTAAGCGATAGGGAAGCTGACAGCTAAGTTGCTCTTATGAATCTGTGCTTGCTCTAGTGAATCAGCTGAAGCGGCTACGATATCGATGCCCAATTTTAGAAAATCGGCTGCAAATTTCTCCACTTCGTTGAGGTAGCGAGTACATAGTGGGCAGTGTTTGCCTCGGTAAATGATTACTAATCGCCAATCACTTCCCTGCGCTGGAGTCCCTAAAGCGATTGATTCTCCCGCTAGGGTAGGCAGTTGAATGCTAGGAAAGGGGGCTCCTGCAGTAAATTTCATTGATGACATATTATTACCCTTATCTGGTGGAACGTTGCTAATGTGTACTTATCTTTATGGAGGCCGATGGCGGCCTTCATCATTTACTTAAGTCAAAAAGGTTAGATTGAGATGTAATTGTAGCTGTCATCTTGATGGTTGCGTTTGCCTCGATACTTATCACTGAAGTTATCGGCCCAAATCGCCGTGGCATTTTGGTTTTGGTTCCAGTCAAATACAGTAGAACGATGGTTAATTTTCCAAATATCGCCTCGGCGTTCGAAGCGGAAATGATGTCGTCCGCCTAGAATTCCCTCTCTATCGACACCGTCCTCTTCATGTACATGATATGCCCAAACGTAAGCCTCTGCGGTTGCTGTATCGCCGTCGATCTCGATAAGAGGGTTGCTGATCCTGTGCTGAGTGACTTTTAAGGCTCTAAAGCCTTCCATTGCAGGCTCAACAAATTGATGAGCGTTATCATTATAGAAAAACAGATCTGGGAAAATAGGGTCTTGATGTTCTTCAATCGCATCTTCCCAGTAGGTTGACTTCATCAGTTCACCATCGACTCTGTCCAATGCTCGAGCGAACTTATACATAAGCTCGGTCATTTCTTGTTTATCTAATAGTTGCTGAAGTTTTTGCTGCATGTCCATGGTGTTAATCCTCGTGTCATTTTCATTTGGTTTAATTAGCCGCTGAAGTTGAAATTACCAAGTGAGTGAATTGGCTACTAAAGCGATGAGGAGATGTTAGCCATTCGATATCATCTTGATAAGTGCGGCTATATGCATAGCATCTATTCCATTGAGGAATGTTTTCGATTAATTATGTTTTACAGAGATTGGGGGGATTCGAAGGACATGAAAATCATTGTTGATTATTTTTTATGCAAACAAGGGGTTGGGTGAAGCTCTTTGCTTTTGTCTATGTGATAAAAAATTAATCGCTCACATTGGTTAATTTATTAGCTGGTGAGTTGTCTGTATTGGGGATATACTCCGCGATCGCGCCAATAGGAGGTTGGTCATTATACTGAGTTCTGCTTAGGGAAAATGAGTACCGATAAGTAGAAATAATGATATGCAGTAGAGGGATAGTGTGTTTTTAGTTTTGAGAAAGGTGCTAAATGAGCTTCTTTGATAATGCTGTGATTATATTGCTCCTGATTGGAGTCAGTTGTTTTTTCTCTATGTCGGAAATTGCCCTCGCGGCAGGGCGTAAAATTCGTCTGCGCCAGCTTGCATCTGAAGGGGACGCTCGAGCCGATAAAGTGTTGCTGCTGCAATCTCAGCCAGGTAACTTTTTTACTGTGGTACAGATAGGCTTAAATGCGGTCGCCATCATGGGGGGTATCGTGGGTGAGTCAGCTTTTACTCCCTATTTTCACTCGTTCCTATCGAGTTGGTTGAGTGGTCCTTGGCTAGATAAGATGAGCTTCTTGCTCTCTTTCGTCTTTGTAACGAGCTTGTTTATTCTGATTGCAGATCTGATGCCTAAACGTCTAGCCATGGCGTTTCCTGAAAAGGTCGCTATGACCTTTGTTGGCCCTATGATGGTCTGCATCGTGGTACTAAAACCTTTGGTTTGGTTCTTCAATGGTCTTGCGAATTTCGTGTTTCGAGTGTTTCAAGTTCAAACTGCCCGTAATGATGCGGTGACCTCAGATGATATTTATGCTGTGATGGATGCGGGCGCAGAAGCGGGTGTGCTTGATAAAGGCGATCAGCTGATGATGGAAAAAGTGTTTGAAATGCAAACTATTCCAGTAACAGCTGCCATGACGGCGCGTGAGAGCTTAGCGTATTTCTTGCTACAAGATAGTGAAGAGGAAATTAAAGCCAAGATTGCCCAGCAACCCCACTCTAACTTCTTAGTTTGTGATGAGCAGTTAGATACCGTTGTGGGTATTGTTAACGCTAAGAAATTACTTATCTGCCTAATTAACGGCGAGAAAATAAGCCTTACCGATAAAAAATTGGTGACCAACTGCTTTATCATTCCTGACACATTAAGCCTGTCAGAATCGATGGATTATTTTAAGAATAGTCGTGCAGATTTCGCGATTGTGATGAATGAATACTCTCTGGTCGTCGGTGTGGTGACGGCTAAAGACCTGCAAGATGCGGTGATGGGTGCTTGGTCTTTACCTGAAAGTGAAGAGCAGATCATTGCCCGCGATGAACGCTCTTGGCTGATGGATGGCGTAACGCCGATTATTGATGTTATGCGTGCGCTGGATATTGAAGAGTTTCCACAAAATCATAACTACGAAACTATCGCTGGTTTTATGATGTTTATGCTGCGTAAAATTCCAAAGTGCACTGACTCAGTAACACATGCGGGCTTTAAGTTTGAAGTGGTGGATGTGGATAGCTATAAAGTGGATCAGTTGTTGGTGACTCGTATTGAAGAGCCGACTATGGCTGAAGAGTTAGAGCTTAAAGCTTAAGAGTCATTCGCTGTCGCGATTACCTTAAACCGAGGTGGGTCAGTCTTGACTCACCGCCAATTTAGGTTTTTGCGCTCAGCAATTGACTAAGTGCTTTTCTTGAGCCTCTGCACAAGAGTGTATGGCATTACTGCGTGGGAGGTTAAAATAAAAAAGGCTAAACCCAGAGGTTTAGCCTTTCAATGTATATTGACTTCGTGCTGGGCTTACTCGCCCTGTTCGATACCTGCTCGGTTGATCAGGAACTGCGTTAGCAGTGGCACTGGTCGACCGGTTGAGCCTTTATTGGCTCCGCTGTTCCAAGCCGTACCTGCCACATCTAGATGGGCCCAGTTGTACTTCTTAGTAAAGCGAGACAGGAAGCAGGCGGCGGTAATTGAGCCAGCAGCACGACCACCTAAGTTTGTCATATCTGCAAATGGGCTTTCAAGGTGCTCTTGATACTCATCCCATAAAGGCATGCGCCACGCGCGATCACCACTTTGCTCACCAGCATTTAGCAGTTCATGGGCAAGTGGGTTATGACCTGAGAACAAACCCGATGCATGCTTACCTAAAGCGATGACACAGGCGCCTGTTAGGGTTGCGGTATCGACAACCAGTTCAGGGTCAAAGCGCTCGACATAGGTCAGGACATCACACAATACTAAGCGGCCTTCAGCATCGGTGTTTAACACCTCTACAGTTTGGCCTGACATAGTCGTAAGAATATCCCCTGGACGATAAGCGTTGCTTGAAGGCATGTTTTCACAGCCAGCCAAGATCCCGATAACGTTAATAGGTAGCTGCATCTGACATAGGGCCTTCATGGCACCGATAACACCTGCTGCGCCGCCCATGTCGTACTTCATCTCATCCATGGCTTCGCCAGGCTTAAGTGAAATACCGCCGGAGTCGAAGGTAAGGCCTTTACCGATTAAGACAATTGGCTTTTCGGTATTATCTACCGCACCCTTATATTCCATGATGGTCATAACAGACTCATTATGGCTACCACGACCCACTGCTAGGTATGAGTTCATGCCTAGAGCTTCCATCTGCTCTTCACCGAGAGTGGTTACTGTTAGATTCTCAGTATTTTCGGCGATTTGACGAGCTTGCGAGGCTAAGTAAGCTGGATTACAGATATTTGGTGGCATATTTGCCACATCGCGGCAAAGGTGCATGCCCGCAGAGACGGCCATACCGTGCTCGATGGCGCGCTCACCCACGGTCAATTCGCGGCGAGTCGGTACATTAAATACTAACTTACGCAGTGGACGACGAGTCTCGCCTTTGCGTGTTTTTAGTGCATCGAAGCTATAAAGGCTGTTTTGCGTGGTTTCAACGGCTTCACGTACTTTCCAGTAGGTGTCGCGTCCTTTAACATGTAACTCGGTAAGGAAACAAACTGCTTCCATAGAACCCGTTTCATTTAAGGTGTTGATGGTTTTGGTGATGATCTGCTTATATTGACGTTCATCAAGCTCACGCTCTTTGCCACAACCAACGAGTAAAACACGCTCGCTAAGTACGTTCGGTACATGATGAAGCAATAACATCTGTCCTGGCTTACCTTCCAAGTCGCCACGACGAAGTAAGTTGCTGATATAGCCTTCACTGATTTTATCTAACTGTTCGGCGATACCGGACAAGCGTCTTGGTTCGTATACACCAACAACGATACAAGCTGAGCGTTGTTTTTCTGGACTGCCGCTCTTTACGCTAAACTCCATGAGCTCTCCTAGATTCTTAAAGACAAATTTTATTATTTATTAGATAATGTCTGCTTATGCCCAAAAAGGGCCGAAATATGGCGCACTCAAGAATTTTCTTTTCGAGTGTTTTCCCTGGCCATGTTATGTAATTGTTGGTTACAAAACTACTAAAAGTAGACAGTCTACATGAAAGTTGTATTGATACCAGCATAAATGAAAGTTTGGAGACCGGATCCTCACTGTGATTGTATTTAGATACCTGATTCGAGAAGTTTTAAAAGCGCAAATCGCAGTACTTTTAGTGCTGTTAGCTATTTTTATTAGCCAACATTTTGTGCGTGTGCTTGCTGATGCCTCCGATGGCGAGTTTCCTGCATCGCTTGTTATGACCTTATTGGGTCTTAACATGCCATTTCTCACAGTTTTAGTGTTACCGCTAAGTCTTTTCTTAGGTATTTTGCTCGCCCATGGGCGCATGTATGCCGAGAATGAGATGGTTATTTTTCATGGCGTAGGGATCAGTGAGTGGTATATCACTCGGGTGACGCTATTGCTTGCGGTGATCAACATGGTGTTTACTGCATTTTTGTCTATCTATGTTGCGCCTTGGGCCGAGGAACAGCAGAATCAAGTGCTAGAACACGCCCAGTCTGAGGCTGGTCTGGCCGCGTTGACTCAGGGCCGCTTCCAAACCAGTCCTAATGGTCGTGCGGTACTGTTTGTCGAGCGCATTGGTCGTGATAACCAATTAGACAAGGTGTTTGTTGCCCAGTTACCAGAGCCTGATGATGAAACCGGCGTCGCCAATGTGGTGGTGGCACGTACTGGTAAAGTGGTCGAAGATGAGACCGGTGGTCAGCGTCTGCAGCTGGAAGAGGGTGTGCAGTATCAGGGCAATCCAAAGCGCGTCGATTATCAAGTTGTCGAGTTTGGTGGCTATCAAATGCAGATTAAAGAGCAAGAGGTGGATGAACGCCGCCGTAAGCTGTCTGCCATGCCAATTGGTGAGCTAATGGATATCGATAGCCCAGAAGCGACCGCAGAATTTCATTGGCGCTTAGCTATTCCGCTGGCGATCCCGCTGATGACTCTGATTGCAGTGCCTATGGCACGAGTGAATAATCGCCAAGGTAAATTTGCTAAGATGTTCCCTGCGATTCTACTCTATTTAGGCTATTTTGGTTTGATGGTGGCTGGACGTAAGTCACTCGAAGATGGGGTGATCCCACAGTATCTAGGTATGTGGTGGATCCATGCTTCCGCGCTCTTTATTGGTATATTATTGCTCGGTAAAGAGCGGCCACTCGGTGCTAAAGTCACAGGCTTATTTAAGCGTAAGAAGGCGGCCAAAGCATGAGAATATTAGATTTTTATATCGCTAGAACTCTGATTAGTACCTCATCTTTAGCCTTGCTGGTGTTAACGGGTTTATCTGGCATTATTAAGTGGGTTGACCAGCTACGTTTGGTGGGGCGTGGTACTTACACCATGATGGATGCTGGCGTCTATGTGCTGTTTTTGATCCCAAGGGATATTGAGCTGTTTTTCCCTATGGCCGTGTTACTCGGTGCCTTGATTGGTATGGGCATGCTAGCCTCTAACTCTGAGTTAGTGGTGATGCAGTCTGCGGGCTTGTCTCGTTTACAGATCACCATGTCGGCAATGAAAACGGCGATTCCACTGATGATTATTGTCATGATGCTAACCGAATGGGTTGCGCCTGTTGCTGAGCTTAGGGCTAAAGAGATCAAACGTACCAATGTGTCAGGTGGTAAGTTAATTGAATCTAACCGTGGGATCTGGGCAAAAGATGGGCCGTTATTCGTTAATATTGGCGGTGTGGTCGATAGTGACCGCCTGCGAGATATTACCCTGTATGAGTTCAACGATACTACTAACTTAACCAGTACCGTACACGCGGATTATGCTGAGTATAAGGATAAGTATTGGCAGCTGACAGATGTGAGAAGAACCACGTTTAAAAATGAGCAGGTAGTGCTAACTAACCTCGAAGAGGATAAGTGGGTTTCCTCACTGACCCCTGAAAAACTGAGTGTGGTATCGGTTAAACCTGAGTCGTTGTCGATAGCAGGCTTACTCGATTATCTCGATTATTTGAAAAATAACAATCAGGCATCTGAACGTTATGAGTTAGCACTGTGGCGCAAGTTGTTGCAGCCAGTAACCGTTGCGGTAATGATGCTGGTCGCCCTGTCGTTTGTATTTGGACCGCTTAGAACCGTTACCATGGGCGCGCGAGTGTTGCTTGGGGTTGTGGCAGGATTTAGCTTCTATATCTGTAGTGAGATTTTTGGGCCACTAAGTATCGTTTACGGTTTACCCGCCTTTATTAGTGCTGGCATGCCCGCATTGCTATTTAGTATTGGCGCACTCTACTTTATTAGGAAGTAATCCTTCTTAGCTGCTATACAGCAATCATAAAAAAGCCAATCAACAGATGAAGTCTGTGATTGGCTTTTTTGTTATGCTTTTCTGTTGCGTCTTAGGAGAGAGCTGAGATCTAAGATGCTAAATATGTATTGCTAGCGTGTTGCTTCTTGCTAGAGGTGTAGTTTAAACACCGTGCCAGTTACGCATCTGATTGGCTTCTTTAGAGAGCACAACCACTTCTGAGCGAGTCATCATATCCTGTAGGGCTAACTTATCCCTGTTAATTAGGATCCATAAGTTGCCCACCCCTAGCAGTGACCAAACCAATCTAGCCGCCGCAGTGACCATACTCAGGTTTTGACCATTCGGATGCTGGATCTTGAGCCGCCATGCTCGCATCCCTAATGTTTGACCGCCTTTGCTCCAAAAACTGATATAGAACAGACCCACACAGGCCATAATCCAGCACTGGTAGATACCTTTATATAGCGGCGTGTTATTGAGCAGGTCTGAAACATGCTCAAAGCCTGCCATATCGATTAAGCCACTGCTGGTTAAGCCGATAAAAATACCAAAACCTATGGCGCCAGCCACCATATACACGGCGACGGCAAGTAACAGATCATAAACGATAGCACCGCAGCGCTTAAAAAAGCCTGCTCGTGGAAAGTTAGCGTGTTCGTTATTAGGCATGTAATGAGTCGTCATTGATATCACTTATTATTAGGTCTATTGGATGGTGATGGCGAATACTGGCTCAAATGTTATGACTTTTTGGGTTCATCTTTGATGTAGTAGATGTCACTAAAGCCAAATCGTGCAAACTCTTTAGCGCGAAAATCTTTTACTGCAGATGAACCTTTTGAGGTCATAGCGATCTGCTGCTCCATCATGAGGTATTGCGTTAAATCAACGCCTTCAGCCGCGGCAACGGCCTCATAGATGTCATGATATTTGTCGTAAGCAAAGTTAATCTCTTTCGCTTGGTTCTTAAACTTATAGGTAATTCTGGTTGCCATGTTTAGCTTCTCTAATGAAATTGCCTCTATGATAGCAAATCTTGGCTATAAGGTATAAACCATATAGCAAGCATCATCTGGATAGGCAGAAAGATCTTTGGCAATGCTTTTTGCTTTGAAACCCTGTTTAGCCCAGTAATGATGCGCACCTTGTACGGCTACTAGAGAGATATTGGGGTAGTTGTGACTGTGGGCAAACTCTATCAGGCTGGTTAATGCGGCTCGTCCCGCTCCTTTCCCCTGTGCCTTCGAAGACAGTGCAATATCATGTAAGTAGAGCGTATTTGGCTTGTCTACCTTAGTCAATAGTTGCTCGAGCGAGGGCGGGCTATCTTGAAGCCAAGGGTGAGCAAGGCAATAACCTATTACCTCATCTTGTGATTCCAGCACAAAACAGCTTTTAGGTGATACCTTCCACTTGCTCTGCAGTACCTCTAGAGATTCAGGTTCTATCTGTGGGTAGCACTCGAGTTGGATTTGCAAAATGTGTGGCCAATCGGATGGCGCTATACTGCGTAATTGCATAAAAAGATCCTAAATAGGGGCGTTTATTATTCCCATTAGCAAAGGACTGCTAATGGGAATATTGTCACTCTAGCGCGACAGGTAACGGGTTTCTAGGTGTTTTTTGAAGTGAGTAGGGTTGAGCGTCTCACCTGTAGATTGACGCATTAGCTCGTCGATACTGAGTAAGCTGCCTTGAGACCAGATGTTATCGTTTAACCAGCCCATGACGCTGGAGAGATTACCTGAGTCGATTTGACTTTCTACGCAGCCGAGCTCTGTTTCCATCGCACTTCTAAACTGCGCCGCATACATAGCGCCTAAGGTGTAACTGGGGAAGTAACCCAGCTCGCCTACTGCCCAATGGATATCTTGCATACAGCCATTCCTGTAATCACCATCGGTATTGATCCCCAATAGTGACAGCATCTGCGTCGACCAAAAATCAGGGAGATCTGCAACCGCAAGCTCGCCAGTAACCAGCGATTTTTCAGCCTCAAAACGCAATAAGATATGACAAGGGTAGGTCACCTCATCGGCATCAACTCGAATAAGCTCAGGCTTGACACGAGTGTAGATGTTGGTCAATTGACTGTGGGTCAGTGGGCTACTTAATATGCTGGTTAAATGAGGTTCTATCAGCTTAAGAAAAGCGGAGCCGCGGCCAATTTGCATCTCGCAAAATAGACTTTGGCTCTCGTGCAGCGCCATAGAGCGAGCAACACCGGCAGGTTGACCACGCCACGTCTTAGGTAAACCCTGCTCATATTTAGCATGACCCGTTTCATGGACGATTCCCATTAAGCCACTGGTAAAGTCAGCCTCATCGTAACGGGTAGTTAAACGCACGTCACTGGCAACGCCGCCACAGAAAGGATGGCTACTGATATCGAGTCGGCCGTGGTTAAAATCAAAACCTAAGATATTCATGATCTCTCGTCCCAGCTTGGCCTGACTCTCTGCGCTGGCGTTAGGGATAGTGAAATTAGGCTCTGATTTTTGTTTATCTTGCACTTGTTGAATTAACTGAGGCAACCAGCTCTTGAGATTGCCAAAGATCTGCTCAAGGTTTGCAGTCGTCATACCTGGCTCGAATTTATCGAGTAGCGCATCGTAAGGAGAGACATTTTGTGCCTCGGCGCGAATAGTCGCTTCCTCTTTGACGAGTAGCATTAGGTTTTCGAGATTAGGCTTAAAACCCTGCCAGTCGTTATCTCTGCGCTGCTGTCGCCAAGCTTGCTCACAGCGATAGGCGGCTTTCGTTTTAGCTTCAACAAGCTCACCAGGGACAACATTCGCCTGAAGGTACTGATAACGCATCTCCGCAAGGTTAGCTTGTTGTTGCTTCGTCAGCGGCAACTCTTTTGCGTCATTAATTGTCTGCGCCAGCATGGGGGCTGTCTTTAGGGAGTGAATATGTTTGGCCAGTTCAGCCATTGCTGCGCCGCGTGCTTCCCCACCTCCCATAGGCATCATGGTGGCTTGATCCCAATCTCCCAAGGCGCTTAGGTGCTCGAAATGACTAATGCTTTGAAAGTGTTTAACTAATGTGTCGTAATGCGAGTTGCTTTTTGCGCTCATTATGTCTGATTTCAATCCAATTATTTGCCGTTATGCTAGCACATAATTTTGTTTTCTAATGGTTATTTCCTCAGTACGCACAGAACAAGGGTTGAGTTTGATAGTCTTGATCTACTGATGAAAAGCACAACCGCTTGCTGACGCTGTCCTACCTGAATGAAATAAAAAAATCTTTGCATTTTTATACTTTTTCTCGGCATTTAAATTCAACATTGGCTTAGAGGGGAGCGTATATTTTTTCTCTTAAAATTGATGCATTTCTGTTGCAGTGGTCATTTTGAGCTCCTTGATAATACTTTTGAACTATTATTCAGCTTAAATGTAATTACAAAATATTACACCTGTTAATGAATTGTTATTGGTTAAGGGCTGTGCTAGGTTAATTTTCGTGTTCCGGTTTTTTTAACCAATAAACCACTAAAATTAAGTTTAAAAAACTAACAATAAATTGGGCTTAGGTTTGCGGCCTAATATCAAGATTTTGGAGCGAATAAATATGAGATTAACAAAAATAGCTACGGCTCTAGTCGCCTTATCTGTGGGAGTTTCAGCTGGCGCTTCGGCTAGCGAAAGATATGTTATTCAGGTCGATAATGATAAGAAAGGCGTGGTTAAAGCTCTTGCTAAGAAGCTTGGCGGGGAGCTGAACCTAGATGGTAATGGTTTTATCGCGGCGACTTTTTCAGGAAAGGACCTATCTCAAGTTAAAGGGTTACTCAATAATCCACATGTTAAGTTAGTCGAGGTGGATCAGCCCCGTTTTCTGATGTCGTTCAGCGATGATGCGGGTAATCCAATGACTCAGCAAGTCACTCCTTATGCCGTTTACCAATCAAACGTTAATGATATAGGCTTCAATGCCAGCGCCGGTATGAAGGTCTGTGTTATCGATTCTGGCTTAGATAGAAGTAATCAAGACTTTGTCTGGAACAATATTAGTGGTGATAACGATAGCGGCACAGGCAACTGGGATGAAAATGGTGGCCCTCACGGTACACACGTAGCCGGTACGATTGGCGCTGCAGATAATAATGTCGGTGTTGTGGGTATGGCACCGGGCGTTGATATGCATATCATTAAAGTATTCAATGCCGATGGTTGGGGTTATTCATCAGATCTTGCTCATGCTGCAAACCTATGTAGTGATGCGGGCGCAAACATCATTAGCATGAGTTTAGGTGGTGGGGGCTCTAACTCTACCGAGTCTAATGCGTTTCAATCATTTAGTGATGCAGGCGGTCTAGTGCTTGCCGCAGCGGGTAATGATGGTAACAGTGTTCGCTCATATCCTGCGGGTTACCCTTCGGTGATGATGATTGGTGCAAATGATGCAAATGATGCCATTGCTGATTTTTCTCAATTCCCAAGTTGTACCACGGGACGCGGCAAGAAGCAGCGCACCGATACCAGCATCTGTGTCGAGATCGCGGCAGGCGGTGTCGATACCCTATCAACCTATCCAGCAGGTATGGCAACGGCCTCTAATATGAGTGTTGATGGTAATCCATTAGCCAGTTCTGCAATGGAGAACTCAGGCTCAGTCAATGGTAGTACCTACTTTATGGGGACGGCCGAAGCGACAGACTCAAATGCGAATGGTAAGGTCTGTGTTATCGACCGCGGCGCAATCTCATTCCATGATAAGGTGCTGAACTGTGAAACCTCGGGTGGTGTCGGTGCCATTATTATCAATAATGAGCCAGGTATGCTTTACGGCACCTTAGGCGATACAAATGCTACGTCGATTCCAGCTGTGGGTGCGACATATGAAGATAGAGCGGCAATTGTTGCTGCGAGCAGCGCAGAGATCTCAATCGGTACATCTGATTACGGCTTTATGAGCGGAACCTCAATGGCGACACCTGCGGTATCGGGGATTGCGGCGCGTGTTTGGTCAAACCATAACCAGTGTCGTGGTGAAGAGATCCGTGCGGCACTAAATGCGAGCGCAAGAGACTCGGGTGCTAGCGGCCATGATGTGTACTTCGGTCACGGTATTGTTGATGCAGCGGCCGCCGATGCATATCTAACCGCAAATGGTTGTTCTGGCGGTGACGGTGGTGGGGATCCTGGTACTGGTGATGGACTGAGTGTAACCACCAATCACTATAAGCAAAGAGGTGTTAAGGTTGTTGAGCTGAACTTTAGTGGCGCAGCGGGTAGTAGTGTCGATGTTTATCGTAACGGTACTCAAATCGATACCGCCTCTAGTTCTGCGACTTATACCGACAGGATTAGTACTAAAGGTGGCGGAACCTATACTTACAAGGCCTGTGATAGCGGCACATCAACTTGTAGTGCAGATGTCAGCGTGACTTTCTAAGTTATTTTGCATAATAAAAAAGGCCTGCTTGATGCAGGCCTTTTTTATGTTTGAGCAAGTTTATGTTTAAACAAGGTTGAATGCGTACTTTTTGATGGGCCCTGAGTCGGAACTTATAGTGCTTGCAGTATCGTTAGTGCTGGCTGTAGGTTTTTTGGCCAAACTTGATAGGCTTTATGATGTTTAATCAAAGAGCTCTTCTTATTACCAGGACTGAGCAGTAAGTTGTGGCGATAAGCAATCTCGGCAAACTTGGTTTCATCGGCACGAACATAAAGGGTAATTGGTTTGATAATCTCATCACCATCAATGCGCTGACTAAATTGCTCATCAGAAATAACCAGGCTATTACAACCATCGCTATCAAGCTTTAGCTTCTTGGTGACCTCTTCGTCAGTGATGACAATCCAATCTTGGCTTTCAAGCTCAGCTAACATTGTTTTGAGAGACAGACCTAGACCGGTTTGCTTGTCGCTAATATAGCTATATTGCGCTTGGATCTTCTCGAGCAATGTCTTAAGTTCAGCACCCGCGCCCATGCTACGGCCTTGACGGATCCACAGGGTTAAGTCATCGGCAACCAGTTTTGAAAAAGTGCGTTGCTTTAATGCGGTTACCATCCAGCTGCAAAGAAAATGACTCTCAGCCGCTGGTGTTCTTACGCTGCTACTCTTAGCGCTCGCTTCTGAAAGAGCTTCGAGTCCCGCTGTGGCGAACTCTAATACAGCTTGGTTATAGGTGATATCTGACATGAATTCTCCGCCGTGTTGAAATGGTAAAAGAGACGGCAATGGGATTATACCTAATGGTGTAATAAGTACGAAATTAACTTGTACTCAATATGCCGAACGAAATATTTGCTTGCTAAATAATCGCTGTGATTAAAAAAGGCACCGAAGGGTGCCATTTTTGTTCATAAAATAATTCGGTGTCCGTACAGCGATTATTTTATCTTCTTAATTTTTGCTGGTGATGAGTTTTTCACTTTTACCCGGCGACCTTGCATGTTCTTCTCTGCAATCACCTGCGCACCAGCGTTATCGACACGCTGCTGTTTCTTGGCGAAGCTACGGCGCTTTTGCAGCTGTTTGATCAATAGATCGCGGCTGCCAACTTCGTAACCTGGAATACTAATACGGCGTAGCTGCTGACCGATTAACTTTTCGATATCAGCAAGAGTACGCTCTTCTTCACGGCTGACAAATGAGATCGCCACGCCCGACTTACCTGCACGACCAGTACGGCCAATGCGGTGAACATAATCTTCAGCAAGGAAAGGTAGATCGTAGTTAACTACGTACTCTAGACCTTGAATATCGAGTCCGCGAGCAGCAACTTCAGTTGCTACTAACACGCGCATTTTGCCCTCTTTAAACTCACGAAGAGCACGGCGACGGCTACCTTGGGCTTTTTCACCGTGAACAACCGCCGTAGGAATACCATCAAGGTTAAGCTCTTTTTCAAGCTTGTCGGCAGCATCGCGGGTTGCGGTAAAGACTAGCACTTGTCGCCAGTTTTTCTTGCCGATAAGCTCTGACAATAGCTCACGCTTACGGCGCTGTTCTACAGGGTAAACCACTTGGCTTACCGTTATCGCAGTGGTGTTTTGCTTGTCGGCTGCAATCACATTTGGCTTAACCATCATCTCGTTAGCAAGTTGCTTTACTGCCGATGAGAAAGTAGCTGAGAACAGCAAGTTTTGGCGCTTCTTGTTTACAGCCTGCAGAATCTTTTGAATATCGGCACTAAAGCCCATATCTAACATGCGGTCTGCTTCATCGAGTACTAGCGACTCAACGTTTGACAGGCTTAGGTTACAGGCAACAATGTGCTCAAGCAGGCGCCCAGGCGTTGCGATAATGATATCTGCACCGCGCTTTAATTTGGTTGCCTGAGTATCTGTCTTTACACCACCGAAAACAGTCACGACTTTGACGTCTAGGTATTTGGCGTAATCATTGATGTTGTCAGCAATTTGCATTGCCAGCTCACGAGTCGGGGTCAAGATCAATGCTCGTGCATTTGAACGGCCCGTGGTGCTTGGGTTATCTATCATTTTTTGCAAGATAGGCAGCGCGAAAGCGGCGGTTTTACCCGTACCAGTTTGTGCACTTGCAAGTACGTCTTGGCCGCGACGAACGGCAGGGATCGCTTGCTGCTGAATTGGTGTCATTTTTTCATAACCACATTCAGAGATTGCGCGCAAAATCTCAGGAGCAAAACTAAAAGATTCAAATCTCATGATTGAGGAGTCCTATGTTCAACAATTCAATTGCTAACAGGCAGAGCTAGCATTCTATCTATACCATTAAAATGGCGGTGGCGGAGTATAGCAAACTTTTATACTGACTGGTATTAGATTAAAACCTGCACTTTTTTCGTTACACCCCTAGGGAGTAGCATAAAAAAGCAGCGCTTAAACGCTGCTTTTTATTAATTAACAATAAAATGCTTAAATAGACGCAGTCACTTTAGTTAACCAGTCTAAATCATCACCCTGCATAAATGGCGAAAGCTTTTCTCTAACCTGCTGATGATATTGGTTAAACCAGCTAATTTCTGCATCCGTCAAATAGCTTTTATCAATCAAGCGAGCGTCCATTGGAATAAAGGTTAACGCCTCAAATTCCAACATCTCTCGTTCGCTATTAGCTAAGGCTTCACAAGGGCGGACGGCGATTAAGTTTTCTAAACGAATGCCAAACTCATCGGCGCGGTAGTAGCCAGGCTCGTTCGATAGCACCATACCTTCGAGTAGTGCGACATTTGAGCGACCCTTAGCTATGCCTTGTGGGCCTTCATGAACACTCAAGTAATGGCCGACGCCATGGCCTGTGCCATGATCAAAATCGTAGCCGTGTTGCCACAGGTATTGGCGAGCAAATGAGTCGAGCTGCATGCCGCTTGTGCCTTTTGGGAACTTGGCTTGATCGATTGCGATATGCCCCTTAAGTACTAAGGTCACCATCTTTCTTTGCTCATCGGTAACATCGCCAATGGCAATGGTACGGGTGACATCTGTGGTGCCATCTAAATATTGTGCGCCAGAGTCAACAAGGTAGATGCTGTTCATCTGCATTTGTGCTGGCGTGCCATTGTTGTGGTTATAGTGGCACATAGCCGCATTACCACCGGTTGCAGAAATCGTATCGAAGCTTGGTTCTTGATACATAGGGTCGGCTAGGCGGAAGCTTTCAAGCTTTTCGGCAAGCACGGCTTCATCATAGAGGCGGTTCGTGGCAACTTCGCGGTCTAACCAAGCAAGGAAGCGACTCACAGCCACGCCATCACGAATATGGCAGGCTTTCATGCCAGCCAGTTCAGCTTCGTTTTTCTGCGCTTTAGGCAAGGCTACCGGATCGCTACCGGCAATTAGCTGTGCGCCAGCAGCTTGGGCGGTTAGTTGTAGCCATGCGTTACAGCTATCAGGACTGGCTAACACTTTACTGCCGTTTAAGTTGGTCAGCTCTGCCGCCAATTCTGATTCCGCTTTAAAGCTGACGCCTTCACCAACGTGATCGAGAATATTTTCAGGTAACTTGTTGAGATCGGTGAATAACAACATATCGCCATTGGCGTGCAGTAGCGCTGTGCCCAATACCACGGGTAAACAAGGAATGTCTTTACCGCGAATATTGAGTAACCAACAGAACGAATCGAGCGCCGAGATAATGGCAATGTCCGCTCCCTGTTTCTTGATCTCTAAGCCGATGGTTCTACGTTTCTCTAAGCTGCTTTGTCCCGCACTTTGCTCGCTAAACAGCATTACAGGGCTAGATGCAGGTGTGGGTCTGTCCTGCCAATTTAGATCTATTGGATTTTGCGCGACCTGAGTGAGTTCGATTTGCGCCTTAGCAAGCTCGAGATGGGTTTGGTTAAACCAGGCTAATGTGTGCAGGCGAGCATCGAAACCGACTTTGGCGTTTGCAGCTAGTTGCTCAATTAACCATTGAGCTTGTGGCGTTTCATGTAGGCTTAAATATTCAAATAGTTCGGCGTCCACTTGCTGGCGCACCTGCACCGTGTAGCGGCCATCGACAAAAATTGCAGCGCTGTCCTTGAGGACGATAATCATCCCTGCCGAACCCGTAAAGCCACTAGCCCATAGCATGCGCTCATTATGCTCTGGTACGTATTCGCCTAAATACTCATCGGCCCGTGGAATAATAAAAGCATCTAGATTGGATTTAGCCATCTCTGTGCGAATGGCGTTGAGGCGTGCTGCAATTGTATTTGACATTCAAACTCCGTTATCAGCCTTCGAGCCCCGTTAATGTATGGACTTGAGGCTGTTTATTTTTGTACGAATTTAGCGCGGAGGTTATCACAAACCGCTTTTGCTGGGGAGGTTCGCGGCACATTTTAATCTGGCGACTTTAATGCATGTGTTAACCAAACTGGTCAAATTGTTTATAAATCTGAGTGGGCATGCCAGTATGGGGCGAGTGACTCATGTGATCATGCTGACTAAAAACTATCAACAGGAGCATAGGTTTATTCCATTTAATGTCTGGC
Organism: Shewanella schlegeliana; assembly: GCF_016765635.1. Taxonomy (GTDB): domain Bacteria; phylum Pseudomonadota; class Gammaproteobacteria; order Enterobacterales; family Shewanellaceae; genus Shewanella; species Shewanella schlegeliana. The sequence goes on along the minus strand of NZ_JAESVD010000002.1, from coordinate 213,391 downwards.
TATTAACACTCGCGCAGGCGTTCGCCATGAGTGCCACCCCTATGATGATGTTACTCGGTGGTTTAATTGGCGCCGATATCGCGCCTTCTCCACAGATGGCAACACTTCCCATCGCCTCTATGGTGATAGGTCTCGCGTTGTCAGTACTGCCAGTTTCAAGACTGATGCAACGATTTGGTCGTAAACCTGTATTTATTGGAGGGGCCTTACTCGGTGCGTGCTCAGGTCTTGTCGCAGCGTTTGCGACTTCACAGCAAAACTTTGTTCTATTTTGCCTCAGTGCAGCGATGCTCGGCGCTGCGGGAGCTGTGGTGCAGCAGTATCGCTTTGCGGCGATGGAGTCGGTTGCTGAACCTATGATAGCTAAGGCCGCTTCAAGGGTGTTGCTCGGTGGCCTCGTTGCAGCCGTTATAGGTCCAGAGCTCGCCATATTGGGAGCTAAGCTCTGGCCACAGGCTTATGTTGGTGCATTTTTCTTCCTTACCTTGGTGAGTCTTATTGCTGCGGTGATCTTGGGTTTTTACCGAGAGAACGAACTTGAAAGAGAATGGAGTACGCCGTTGGTTCAAGATAAGGCGCGCCCTTTAACCGAGATTTTAGCTCAGTCACAGCTGTGGGTTGCTGTTGCTGGAGCTACCTTAGGTTACGCCATGATGAGTTTCGTGATGACAGCGACCCCATTACATATGCATCATGTTGAGCACCACTCTCTTGAAGACACTAAATGGGTGATACAGAGCCATATTATTGCCATGTACTTGCCCTCCCTATTTAGTGGCATATTAGTGGCACGTTTGGGCGTCTCTAAGATGATGTTGCTCGGTCTGCTAGCCTATCTCGTTACCATTATTAGCGCACTCATAGGACGTGAACTACTTAACTATTGGGCTGCCTTGGTTTTGCTCGGCATAGGGTGGAATTTTTTGTTTGTTGCTGGTACATCACTGCTGCCTAGGTGTTATGACAAGAGTGAGCGTTATAAGGTGCAATCCTTTAACGACAGTTTTGTGTTTGGTGCACAGGCGATGGCATCACTCTGTGCTGGCTGGGTGATCCACCTGCTAGGCTGGAACATGTTACTAATAAGCTGTCTTCCTTTGATAGCGGTTCAATTACTGCTTGTCTTATGGTGGAAGTGGAGTAGGAGCCAGCAGGCATCGAGACTTTAATCTCGTGTTTGCCGTTTATTTACTGTTTTTGGTATGGATTCTTTAAAGCAAAATTGCTTAAAATTAAAGCTGTTGCAGTAAGTTTTCTGCGCTCTAGTAGGGGCTAACTCTTTCTTATGTTAGAATTTTGTTGGATTGTGGCGCAGGTTTTTGAATCGGGTATTTCTGCATTAATGGGGTGGTAAATGCAAACGTTAACAATAGATATTAGTGGTTCTAAAGCCTTATTCGAGATCGATATTCAAGGTCGAATTGAGCAGTATAAAATTGCTGTGGCAGAAAACTTCACTTTGGAGAGTTTAAACGCGCAGATATCCGAACTAGAGCAGGACTATGGCCTGAATGACTACGCTCTGGGAGTTGCCGTACCTGGATTGGTGCGGGCACAGGAGCTGGTCTCATGCCAGTCTTTACCGGGCCTTAAGGGGTTAAGTGCTACGAAGTTAATCACTAAGGCTAGTCGTATTCTCATTGCCAACGACTGCGATGCCGGATTACAGGCCTTAGTTGATCCTAAGCAAGTATGTGAGTTGCTGGTGATGTGCGATATGGGGATCGGCCTATCGATTGCCATCAACGGCGTCCCTTTTACTGGCGCATCTGGAATGGCGGGGGAGTTGGGGCACAGTCGTTTGATGACCGAGTTTGGTGAGTTTAGCTTAGAGCAAGTCGCGAGTGGCGCAGCGATTAAACGCCGTAATTGGACTCGCAATGACGATGTCGCGCGAGCGGGCAGTTATATCGGTGCGAGTCTAGCTTGGGTGGTAAACCTATTTAATCCGTCTCGGATCTACCTTGCTGGTAGCTTGATGGATAACCCTCATTACTATCAAGCCTGTTTGGCTTCAATTAAAGAGATGGCGCTGCCGATCCCTATGGGGCAGGTGAAAATTAACCGCGTCGATGACCGCGAGACCATTGTTTGTCGTGGCCTTAAGGTTATGTTGGCTAAATAAGGTTTAAATCTAAAGCAGTGACAGCGTGGCCGTCGCTGCTTCAATCTAATCTGAATATTACTCAGCTTTAGCTTGGTTCATCTACAATGACAAAGCCTCGACTTCTTTCGACATCCGTTGTTGCCATCGCCTTTAATAATGCCGAACTATCTACCCATACCCAGTTTTGGTAAGTATTGGAGACATCCATTATCAAAAAAGAATCTGAATCACGGTGATAAGCTACTATGGGAGAGAAGTGCCCGGCTCCTTTCTGTTTTAAGCTAGCTCTAGAATAATTCCCAATCACATAGGTTTTTTGCTGTTGCAGTGCCAAGATAAGGCGTTGCTTTATCATCGCGACATAATCTGTGTTCGGCAACTGGTTAGCTTCGACATGGGTTTTAGATGTATGAAAGTCTAGGGACTGAGCTAACGCTTCGAACTCAGTTAACTGCATACCTAACTCACTAGTGAATTTAGTCGCCTTAGGCCTACCCAGTAATTGCGATTTTGTCAGCGTACTGCTGGCTAAAATCGTCGCCTGACTATAGCGGTGAAACAGTGGGCTAACTCCTTTTGGAAAGTAAGAAGCTTCCTCCTTGCTGACCAAGCGAGGATCTTGTGGGATCTGTGCGTTGTCGCCGTTGACTCTGAGCGCATTGGCGATAATTGTCATCGAGGCTGCGCCGCAAAAAACCTTGTTCTCTTGGCCTTCAAAGTGTGGTGCTAAGCGGAAAAAGTCTTGATTAAACTCGGCGAGTACGAGACGGCTTTTCCCCTCATCGCTGGACCAGTCAATGACTTGAGCTGTCACACTTTGCCATAGGATTATCAAAATCCCCCCTAGATAAATACTGGCTAAACTTAGGCGTCTTTTTATCTGCATCTTTTTTCTCTATGTAACAGTGACTGAGCTGAGTTGCATGCTGCCCTGTTACAACTTTCTAAGCATCACTAGTGATCTTAGTGATTGGCTGTACTTAGGTGATGGATGGGGAATTGTAAAAGTGAGAGGGGCAGTGGAAGAGTTCGCTACATAGCTCATGTCAGCGGTGCAGTTATCGGTATTCAAACGACAATTATTTGCACTTTAACTGATTTATTACTGACGCTTTGTATATTTTATGCTAGAAAGTGGGGCATATAAGTGTGCCATTGCGATTGAGTCAAACCATAGAGCCTTATTTAGGTTTTATTGTATTTAAGTATAAATAATTAAAAGTTAAGGGTAAGCATATGACCTTAGGTGTTGGCGGTTCTACCGCAGAGCAGGAATTAGCAAAACTAACCGATATGACTAAAGGTGTAGAGCCTATCAGTCGTGAAGAGTACCAAGCTCGTATCGCTAAGGCGCAAGCCATCATGAATGAGCAAGGTATTGCCGCTATTTACCTAAATGCAGGCACTAACCTTTACTATTACACAGGTACTCGTTGGTATGCCAGTGAGCGTATGGTGGGGGCTATTCTTCCAGCAACTGGTGATGTTGAATATATCGCGCCTGCATTCGAAGTTGATACCTTAAATGGTTACATGGTCATTGGTGGTAAAGTAAACACTTGGCAAGAAGATGAAAGCCCATTTGCCTTGTTTGGGAATGTACTGGCTAACATGGGAATTGCGTCAGGTAATATTGGCATCGATGAATCTGCTGCATTCTTTATCTTTGATGGCGTGCGTCAAGAGCACCCACAGTATAACTATGTCAACGCTAAGCCCGTGACTGCCGGTTGTCGTATGATCAAGTCGGCTGTTGAGCTAAGCCTGCTACAGCGCGCTAAAGATATGACTATGGAAGTGCATAAAGCGGTAGCACGTATTTTGCGTGAAGGTATTACGACTAGTGAAGTGGAAGCCTTTATCAACGCCGCGCATATTAAAGTGGGCATTCCTGCTGGATCATATTTTTGTATCGTACTATTTGGCGAAGACAGTGCCTACCCACATGGCGTTAAGTCACCTAAGGCATTAGAGCTGAATGATACCGTATTGATCGATACAGGTTGTCAGCTACATGGCTATAACTCTGATATCACTAGAACATACGTATATGGTGAGCCTAGCCCACGTCAACGTGAGTTGTGGCAATTTGAGCAAGATGCACAAATCGCAGGATTTGAAGCGGCGCAAATTGGCGCAACCTGTGCCAGTGTTGACCGTGCTGCTCGTGATGTACTCGAAGCGGCAGGTTTTGGCCCAGATTATGATGTGCCGGGTCTACCACATAGAACTGGTCACGGCGTTGGTCTAGATATTCATGAATGGCCATACTTGGTACTGAACGATCACACTCCACTTGAAGCGGGTATGTGCTTCAGTAACGAGCCAATGCTATGTGTACCAGGCGAGTTTGGTGTACGTCATGAAGATCACTTCTATATGAGCGAAGAAGGTCCTGTGTGGTTTACTAAACCTGCGTACTCAATTGATGACCCATTTGGCTACGAAGCGTAATAACTATTATGTCTGGTCATAAGCAACGAGACATCAATGGCTATGTGTACCAGGCGAGTTTGGTGTACGTCATGAAGATCATCTCCTCATACAAGAGTATATGAGCGAAGAAGGCCCTGTGTGGTTTACTAAACCTGCGCACTCAATTGACGACCCATTTGGCTACGAAGCGTAATAACTATTATGTCTGGTCATAAGCAACGAGACATCAATGGCTATGTGTACCAGGCGAGTTTGGTGGGCGTCATGAAGACCATCTCCTCATACAAGAGTATATGAGCGAAGAAGGCCCTGTGTGGTTTACTAAACCTGCGCACTCAATTGACGACCCATTTGGCTACGAAGCGTAATTTGCTTTAAGTAATCAAATTAATAATAAAAAAGCCCGAATAGTTATCTATTCGGGCTTTCTTTTAATGATTGTTTAACCCTTTCTTTAGTCGATACTGATTAGCTCAACATCAAAAATCAGGGTTGAACCACCAGAGATCTTACCTGCGCTACGATTACCGTATGCCAGTTCACTTGGTATAAAGAAACGCGCTTTCTCGCCGACAACCATCAACTGTACGCCTTCTGTCCAGCCTTTAATCACGCGATTAAGCGGAAATGCAATTGGCTCGCCACGCTCAACAGAGCTATCGAAAACAGTACCATCGATTAGCGTACCGTGATAGTGAACGGTCACAGTGTCGCTAGCCTTTGGATGTATCGTGCCAGTGCCCGGTTCGATAACCTGATATTGCAGGCCAGAAGCTGTGGTCGTGACGCCATCTTTAAGCTTGTTCTCAGCAAGAAAAGTACTGCCCAAGGCGATATTTTCTTTGGCAGCTTTTTGGTTATTCATCGATGTAAAAAAGTAGAAAACAACACACGCAATTACTACAACAGCTAAAACCATTCTCATTTTCGAGCCACCTTGTTTTGATTTGACCGCCTATGATAACGAATCGCTATCTTGAGGTAAATCTCGGCACATTCTTTAACAATACAGTTTATAGGGCTTTAGAACTTGGGGGCGGATGAGCTTTGGTTTTTAAGGAAATAACTTATTAATCAAGTTTTTGAATAATTGATGGATAAGCGCTACTTATACGGATTATTGTTACGGCTAATGTGATAATGTAGCGTGAATAAGCTACTATGTTCGGTTGCAAACCTAATCTGTAACACATTGTTATCGAGGAATAAGCCATGTTTAAACCAAGTTCCATGAGAAGTATCTCAATTGTTCTTTCGACTCTGCTGTACTTGCCTTTAGTCGTGGCTTACGCTGCACAGCTTGATGACGTTGAGCCTGTAAAAGAGTTTGAGTCCTACTTTTATCTTGGGGCAAAGGCCGGCCTGATGCATTATCAAAATGCTTGTGAAAGTTGGAGCATAAGCTGTGATGGAGATGATGTTGGCTTTGGCGGTTTTGCTGGTTATCAAGCGTGGCAATATTTAGGTTTTGAGACCGCATACCTCGACTTGGGGGAGGCGGTGGCACATTACTCTGAGAGCGGTGTAAATAACACTTATACTGGTAGCATGAAAGGCTGGGAGATCTCAGCGGTGACTCGGTTTAGCTTAAGTGAAAGTTTTGAGCTATTTGCCAAGGCGGGTAGCCTCTATTGGGATGGTGACAACCGCGGCCCCCATAGTCGTAACTCTGATTCAGATTGGGCTCCTATGCTAGGGGCTGGGGTAGAGTATCAGTTAGCGCCTTCTTGGGTCGCACGACTCGAGTATCAATATATCGATAGCTTAGGCAGTGAGCTAATTGGTGGTAGTAATGGCCATTTAACCACATTAGGTATTAGCTATCGCTTCGGTCAAGCTGCGACAAAAACTCAGCCACCGGCTAAAGATACTCCGGTTACCTTACCTGAAAAAATTCCACCTGTAATACCTAAACCAGTTGTATTACCAGCTGTAACGGTAACCAGTTTATTTGATTTTGACAGCAGCGAATTAACTAATCCTGATTCTTTAGCGCCAGTGATTGAGCGGTTAAAGCGAGCTCCCACTGCAGTAGCCAACATTAAAGGTTATACCGACTCTAAAGGTAATGCTGTCTACAACCAAGCACTGTCGGAGCGCAGGGCTCAAGCTGTCGCCGACTATTTAATTGCGGCGGGTATCAAGCCCGAGCAGATAGAGGTCCATGGTTATGGTGAGCAGTTCCCTGTAATGAAAAATGATACGTCAGAACATCGCCATGAAAACCGTCGAGTGTTAATACACATCCAATCAACAACGTCAGAAGTTAATCCGGAGATCTAAGCATGTTGATTTTTAAACAGTTAAAGCGTCATTTGATATTGCTTACTCTGCTTATTTTGGCTGGTTGTGGCGGCGATGACGATGGTTTTCCAACAGGAGCTTGTGGTGGACCCGATAACCCATGCCCCGCATACGCAGTCGCTCTTGAGATCAGTCCAAGCAACAGTGTTGTTGCCGTAAGTACCCATCAAGTCTATCAAGCGTTCGCGACATACAGTGACGGCGCAACTAAAGATGTCACCCAAGAGGTCAGTTGGTCGAGCAGTGAGCCTACGGTCGCCACTGTTTCTGCAAATGGTGTCGCTCAGGGAGTCTTAGCTGGAGAAGTGCAGATAACTGCAAGTCTTCCGCCTATGCAGGAAGGGGGCACGGAATTAACCGATAGCGCGGCACTTAAGGTGACGGATGCTGCTCTGACGGCACTGAATATTGAACCGGGACAGGCTCAGATATTGGTTGGAATGAGTCAGAATTTTCGAGCCTTGGCTTTATTTGCCGATGGCCATCAACAGGATGTGACTAACGAGGCTAATTGGACAAGCTTAGATACTGATATTGCAACAATAAAGAGCGAAGGAGACTCTATCGGTCTCGCAACTGGAGTTGCTGTAGGCGTAACACAAGTTAAGGCACTGTTTTCTGCTCAGGAAGCGTTAGCAACATTAGTTGTGCTAGCGACCAAACCAAGCCAGTTATTGATTAACCCTCTCGATGAAGTGTTACCGAATGGCACCAGTCTACAGTATCAAGCACACCTTATCTTAGAAGATGGTTTGAGTATCGATGTGACGACACAGTCGGCGTGGCACTCTTCTTCTGTCGATATTGCGTCTATCGATAATCAAGGCTTTTTAGTCGCTAAGACACTTGGGCAAACACGAGTGACGGCGACACTTTCATTTGCAGGTGTTAGCTTGTCTGATACAACCAGTGCAACGGTTGTCGATGCAAAGGTCAGTAATTTAATCGTGACTCCGGCCCAAGGGGTATTTCCTGTGGGAACCAAAGGCAGTTATGTTGCTACTGCCTATTTTTCAGATGGTCAGGTGAAAGATGTGAGCCGCGATGCACTCTGGTCTGCATCGCAGACGGATGTTGTCGACATCACAGCACAAGGGCAAAATGCTGGCGATGCCACCGCGAAAGCAGTTGGTAGCTCAAGCATTACCGCTAGCTATCAAGAGTTAAGTGCAAATGCGCAGTTAGAGGTGACCGATGCCGTGTTAACCTCGCTACAGATCTCACCGTTAAATACCCAAGTACCGGCTGGCACTCAGGTTCAATATCAGGCTTATGCGAGCTTTAGTGATGGCAGCGCAAAAGATGTCACGACTTTGGGTTATTGGCAAAGTAGTGAGCCACAAATTGCTTCAGTTGGTTTAACGGGAGGGCTTTCTGGCATTGCTGATACCTACCAAGAGGGGATTACCGAGATCCGCTTCGATTATCAGGGGCAGACTCAGGCAACAGAGTTAACGGTTACACAAGCAACTTTGGTCGATTTACAGATCTCACCGATAGGTCTGCAGGCGCCTATCGGCACACAAGGCCAATATATTGCAATTGCCTATTATTCCGATGGGCATAGCAACGATGTTACTCAGCAGGCGAGTTGGCTGTCGAGTAATCGAGAGATTGTGAGCATTGTAAACTCAGGAGTCGATGGCGGTTATGCCATGGGACTAACCGAGGGACAGGTAGAGATCTCAGCCACCTATGCAGGGCTAAGCTCTGGAGCAAGTTCTGCATTGTCTTCACGGGATTCGCAAGCCGTAGCTGAGATAGGGGCATCGACAACCATCAGCAGCAAAACGACGGCAAAGGTGACTCCTGCTATTTTACAGAGCCTGATTATCTCACCTGTTAGCGCGAGCATTGCTGCAGGCAATAATAAGCCTTATCAATTATTTGGCCTATTCTCTGATGGTAGCAGTAAAGAGGTGACGCCTTACGCCTACTGGCAAACCAGTGATACCAGCATAGCCACCATAGACCGCTTTGGCTTGGCTCACAGCCTTGCCGAGGGCCAGGTGAATATTGTTGCCAGTTATCTTGGCATGCAGGTCAGTGCCGAGTTAATAGTGACGGATGCGGTCATCACTCAGTTACAGGTCTCACCAGCAGATAGCACGATAGCGCTCGGTTATAGTCAGCAGCTGATAGCAACGGCCTATTACTCAGATGGTCATAGCAGCGATGTCTCTAGCTTAGCTAATTGGAGTTCATTGTCACCCTCAACCGTTCAAGTTGACGCCACAGGTCTTGCTGAAGGTGCGGCTCAAGGAAGCTCGACCGTTGAGGCTAGCTATCAAGGCATGCTGGCAAGCGCCAATGTTAATGTTACCAGTGCAATTCTCGAGTCGCTTAGTCTGACGCCTGTAACGGCAACGGTGGCAGCGGGTAATACTCAACAATATCGACTGTTTGGCATATTCTCTGACGGCAGCCATAAAGAGTTAACCTATGTGGCAAGCTGGCAATCGAGCGCATTAGCGATTGCAACCATTGATAAATATGGCTTAGCGCAAAGTTACCGGCAGGGGACGAGTCAGATCAAGGCCAGTTATATCGGTTTCTCTGCAGTTGCTGAGCTTAAAGTGACTGATGCCGAAGTCACTAGCCTTCAAGTTTCTCCAGCCAATCTCTCGGTTCCATTAGGAACAACAGGGCAGTATCGCGCCGATGCATTTTATTCCGATGGCCATACCAGTGACGTTACCCATTTAGCGACTTGGAGTGTTTACGAACCAAGTTTAGTTAATATTGCTACAACGGGAGTCTCGGCGGGCTTTGCAGAAGCCATTGGGGTTGGGGTGACGAAAGTTAAAGCCGATTTTGAAGGACAGAGTGATGAGGTTGATGTGACGGTAACCGATGCCATACTCGAAAAGCTTGTGATCTCACCAGCTTATAGCAGTATTGCGGCAGGACTTAGCCAGCCTTATCAAGCGACAGGTGTGTTCTCCGATGGTAACACTAAACCCCTTACAGACGTTGTCAGTTGGAGTAGCTCCGATAGTGAGGTCGCCACCCTTAATCGTTTGGGGGTAGCTCAAAGTTATATGGCGGGTAATATTGTCGTCAGTGCCAGCTACATAGGTTTTAAGGCAACGGCTGAACTGAATGTGACTGATGCACGGCTAAGTTATATCAAAGTTACGCCGAGCTTAATCAGTGTACCATTAGGGACTGAAGGCCAGTTTACTGCCCGTGCTTTCTATACCGACAACAGCTCAGAAGATATCACTGAGGTTGCAACTTGGACATCGAATGATGAGACGATAGTGCATATTGACACTGGCGCCCCAACTTCCGGTTTTGCTAGTGCTGTTGGGCTTGGGCAAACAGCTATCAACGTTCAATATTTAACGGCAACCGATACCGCCGTGGTAAAGGTTACACCAGCCGAATTAGTCGAATTGACCGTATCTCCAGCTGATGCAACTGTTGCTGCAGGTCTAGACCAAGCTTATCAAGCTTTTGCCCGCTTCTCAGACGGCAGTAGTAAAGATGTGACGTTAGAGTCGAGTTGGCAGAGCAGTAAAACCGATATTGCCACTGTTGACTCTCAAGGTGTCGCACATACTTTGTTATCCGGTAACACAGAGATCCAAGCAAGTTATAAATCTCTTAAGGCTAAGGCTTCACTCTTCGTTAATGAACCTATCTTAGTGGAGCTGCAGGTTACGCCAGTAAGTTCGACGATAAATATTAATGAAAGCCAGAAGTATATCGCGAGGGCGTTCTATTCTGACGGTTATTCAAATGATGTATCAATGGTATCGACATGGAGCTTGGCCGATGACTCTATAGCACATGTTGTCCCATCGGGGTACTCAGCAGGTAAAGTCACTGGGGATGCTCACGGTCAGACGAGTGTAAAAGCGCGTTACGCTGGTATGGACGCTCAGGCTCAAGTGATTGTTAGTGATTTTGAGTACATAGGTGTGCAAGTCGAGCCTGCTGATACTCATGTTATCGTGAATAAAACAACTCAGTTACAGGCGTTTGCTGTTTATAGAAATAGTAGCGGAACCATAACTCAGAAAGATGTTACCAATATCAGTGACTGGCGAGGCGCTGATGCGAGTAAAGTCTCCATTGACGATAAAGGTGTCGCATACGGTATAGAGGCTGGGGTAACGGATACTATTGCGATTTATCAAGGCATTGAAGGACAAGGCAGGATCACTGTTTATGACAGTGAGCTTATCGGGCTGACGATCAGCCCCGATAACCTGTCGGCCCCCATTGGTACTAAGGGGCGCTATAAGGCGATAGCCAATTATATCGATAGACCCGATGAAGATGTAACTCAGCTAGCCACTTGGTCCTCGAGTTATCCTGATGTGGTGCATATCGTTACCTCGGGAAGCGATGGCGGAACGGCAACGGCTAAAGCTGTGGGTATGAGTGAGATAACTGCCCAATTTGATGGTGCTATCGATAGTGTCAGCGCGCAAGTTACCGCTGCCGTGCTAGAGCGAATAGAGATCACCCCTAGAGTCGATACTATCTATGCCGAGTATACTACGCAGTTCTATGCCAATGCGTATTTCTCTGATGGCAATAGTGTCGATATCACCTTGGATGCCGATTGGAAAAGTGATGATCTTCAAAGGGTGACAATTCAAACGGGTAACTCTCGAGCTGGCGAGGCGATGGGGGTGAGTCAAGACGGCTTCGCAACCATTTCTGCTAGCTATGACGGATTTAGTGATAGTTTGCTGCTCAATGTTAAGCCTGTCTTGCCAGAAAGTATCGAAATCATTCCAAATGCAATGACACTTAAAAATGGCGGTTATCAAACTGTGCAGGTGATGGTGACTTATACCAACGGCGATGTGTATGACTACGCTAAATATGTCGATTGGAGCTCAACCGATGATAGCGTTGCCTATGGTCATAAAGGGGAGGTTCGCGCCGAAGGTGTTGGTAACGCCACCGTAACTGCGACTATGGGGGGGGTGTCAAGTTCGGCAGAAGTGACCGTGACACCTTAAGCTTTTCTAAACAGAATTAGCTCAGTTCAAGTTCAATTCAAATGAAAGAACGCAGCGCTTAGGCTGCGTTCTTTATTTGTTTTAGCTTAACAGTGTATTTAATTCTGGCCTATGTACGAGATAGATAAGCGCTAGGTTGATGCTTATCGTTAACCATAAGATAAATTTAAACCGACCCTTGGCCGATTTGTGCCTTAGCCATTGCTGAGCAAGCAGGGCACCGGGCCAGCCACCAGCCACGCTTAATAGGTGTAACTTAAGCTCACTCACTCGCCAGCGACTTTTCCGTGCAGAGCGCTTATCCCAGCCATAGGCGAAAAATGTTACTAGGCTCGCAGAGATAAAATAGAGCAACAGCCAAAGAGGGATATGCTGCAGTGAGTAGCTAATGGTCAAGATGACGATAAAGCTCAACGCAATAGCGATACTAAAGCGACTTGATGAACAGTTAATTTTTCGGCTCGACTTTATTGTGCCGCCACTAAGTAACTGGGCTTTGTCGGCGCGCCATTTACCTTGCTTGTCTTTTGTCAGATGAAATTGAACCCGATTGCCGGTTTGTGGCCTTAAGCTCTGGCGAGTAAAGGCTGAAATGTGTAAAAAAACTTGCTGTTTTTGCCCCGGAATTTGAATAAAGCCAAATCCCTTAGCATCATCCCAGCTATCTATTACACCCGTTGATACTGCGACTTTTGTCATTGAATACTGTCTGCTTCTATTCCTGTGTCACTGCTTTAAACACAGATGTTTACCGTATTTCTATCGAATACAAGTTAGGGTTGATGCGCTGTCAGTTATTGCAAATTCAGTTAGCAAGACTCTCCAGAGCAGCACTCTTCCTGTAAGAACTGAATAAGGTCTTCTAAGCAGTCAAATTGAGGGATGCAATGCAGTACCCGCCCCTCACGGTGCTGCTTGACGAGTCCTGCAGACATCAGGCTCGATAGATGATGTGACAGCGTCGAGTTGGGGATCTGCAAGATCTCTTGTAGATGGCCAACGGGTAGCCCCTTACGTCCCGCTTTGACTAAGGTTCTAAACAAGGTTAGTCGGGTAGGGTGGCCTAACTCTTTTAAGGCTTTTGCCGCAATTTCAGTATCCATACGCTTAACTCACAAAGAAAAATGTTTCGGTAGTTCTGGAAATAATAGCAGGGAAACCACAACCAATAAAAGGATATTTTAATCCCAGAATGAGAAGCTAAGGTTAGCTTTTGCTCGGCTTTTCAGAGATCCAAAGCTTGATGGTGCCTTGAACCACTATTACGCCGTCCGTGTCGTATGCGGTGACGGGGACGAGCATATCACCGGGAACCCACTGCTCAGGTTTAACCTCGGCAACACAGGTAATATCGCTTCCAGCCTTGGCTGTATAGTCCACGCTCATCCCTTTTGGGATCCATCTTAGGTGATGCGGAATAGAAGCCTCAGCCATCACTCCCATCGCCATCTCTAGGCCGTTACAGATCGCAATCACGTGTACAGTCTGGATGTGGTTATGCACTGCCTTGCGTTTCTTTATCTGGCAAACACAGCGATTCACATTTAATTCACTTATGATGGGCTTTACTGTGCCAAAGTAGGGAGCCATACGGCTAACCATTAGTGAGAATAGCTTGTTTCCAAAGGGCAGTTTTGTGACACGGTTATAGAGTGACATGACCTTAGTGGGTCTTTGATTTTGTTTAGGCTGGCTCATCTCGTTCCCTGTTTGGCTAACTGGTCAGATGAGGTTAACATCGATTTAACATTAAATGCCAGCCGTAGGTTAATTTACCTTTATAAAAGCAAACTTCATTTCCTTTTTGATTGTAATGGAACGTATAATTTTGCCGGCGAGCAGTTTTGAGTGAATTAAGGAATAAAGTGAATTATTTAAAGACCTACCTAAAGGGAATGGCGATGGGCGCAGCCGATGTTGTTCCCGGGGTATCTGGCGGCACGATCGCCTTTATTACGGCGATTCTCGATCCGTTATTGGAAAGTATTAAAAAAATTAGACCCTCTTTACTGGGCGTGATTAAAGAACAGGGCATTAAAGCGGCTTTTATGCATATTAATGGTCCATTCCTAGTCTGTGTATTCGGTGGGATATTGACCAGTATTCTCAGCCTAGCCAAATTGATCACTTATTTACTGGACACTCATCCCATTCCTGTGTGGTCATTCTTTTTCGGCCTGATCTTGATCTCAGTCATTCATATGCTCAAGCAAGTGAAGGGCTTTACCATAGGGCGCTTAGCTTTGTTTGCCTTGGGAGCTGTGTTCGCGTGGGGGATAACCATGCTAAACCCAATTGCAGTTGAGATGACTTATCTCAACGTGTTCTTGGGCGGCTGTATTGCGATTACTGCGATGATCCTACCGGGCATTTCGGGCAGCTTTATCTTGCTACTTCTAGGTTTATACACGCCAGTAATTGGCGCGGTTAAGAATTTTGATATCGCCATTATGGCCACCTTTGCGGCGGGTGCTGCAATAGGCATATTAAGTTTTAGTCATGTATTGTCGGCACTGCTTAGAAAGTATCATGACGCGACATTGATGTTTTTGATCGGACTAATGCTGGGGACACTTGGTAAAATCTGGCCATGGAAAGAGGTGGTCAGCTTTCGCGCAAACTCTAAGGGCGAGATGGTACCACTCGATGAGCGTGTACTATCACCGATGCAGTATGAGCATATTACCGGTCAACCTTCGCTGTTGATGTATGCGGTTTTCGCCATGTTTGCCGGTATTCTATTGGTATGGGGCTTAGAGCGTTTCGCTGATAAGACTCGCTAGTTTCTTTGCTAGCGATAGTCAATAATTAATAATGCCAGCTTTCGAGCTGGCATTTTTTCTATAGGCTTAGATACTAGATAGAAAGGCTTTATTTAATCTTGATTCAAAAGGAGCCTTGCCCTAGTTGATAAAATTTCGAATGATTAGTGTAAGAATGCCGATGAAAACGATTTTAACTCTGTTAGTGCTATTAGTGTTGAGCGGCTGTGGTTCAACTGCCAGTTATAGTGTGTCAGCAAGCTCGAGTGATGATGTGATGTCTGCGAGACAGGCACCAATCATGTCTGATAATACGCCAATTATTAATGAGCAATGGATTAAAGAAAAAGAACTGAAGGAGAAAATCCAACAGTTAGAAAAAAATGGCAAGCGCATATCATTTAGATAAACAGCTTGTTACTGGAGGAGGCCTTCGGTTTCAAGCGTGAAGGCCTAGGAGTTACAATACTCGTTTATGATGTCTTTCGGCTGTTATCGACCTGCTTTTTGTCGTAATACTCAAATGGAAACACATTTCTAATACGCTGAGTAATTGTATCGCTGACGTTAGCTGATACATGCAGTCGCACATCACCAAGTTTTTCAGCTCTAACTGTGCAAGTTAGCTTATTGGATTTCGCGATGGCGCGGCACTCTTTGGCGAACTTGTCTGGGATCTTGCCCTTGTGAGAGCTCATCCTGCCATCTTTAAAATGCATCTCAAACAGGGGTAATCCTTTCTTACCGCTGAAGATTAGTTTGTAGATAATAAAAACGGCGATAGCGATAAATAAAATTTTAAGCAGGGTTGGGGACATGCGCTTTCCTTTTCGTTCGATTTTAGCCCTAAAGTTAAGATACTCCTGCCTAAAGTAATTTAAAAGAGTGCCATGCCACAGAATCGCTAGATTTGTAATTTATGCTAGAGTGAATATAGCTAAGGGATCTATTGGCTTTTAATTTTAGTAAAGGATGACACCATGCAAATATCTAATGCCCAGCGTTGGCTTGAGCTTTGTGAAAAGCAGGCGCAGTTAATCGACAACTTATCTCAAACTTTTCCCGAGCGTAATGAGCAGCATGAACACTTAAGTGGGTGTTGGCGCCAAGTGGCTGAGTATCTGAGTCATGGTGAGTTTGAGAGTATGACAAAGTTAAAATAAAAAAACCGCCACAGGGCGGTTTTTTTATTGGGAGGGAACTATCTAGGCGAGCTTAAAATGCATAGCTTGCGGTAGCTAGCACTGTACCATCGTTTCTCCATGGCTCTTTCGAATCGATGATATTATCTGAGCTTAAATTGGTATCTAACCAAGCTAGAGACAGACCTATACCACCAAGCTCAGTAGAGACACCGATAGAATAGTCGACATAGTCTTCACCCCAGTCGTAATCGGCACCGTCACCATAGCTGTAACCAACATGGGCATCGATGCTCCAGTTCTCGAAGATCTCATAAGAGTAGTTAAGCTCTGTGTAGTTTAGTGAAACATCGGCGTTGGCATAGTCATTGGTGTACCACTGGGCGAGGTGGAAGCCGCTATAGTAAAGGCCAACATTCGCCTCTAGGTATCCCGTGTTTTCATCTTGTCCTGGGTAGCTGTAGTAGGTCAGGGTAGCGTCATATTCCCACTCTTCATCGGCACCGAAAGCGCCCCAATAACCAGCATAGATATCGACTTCTACATCGGCATCATAGCTATCTTTATCAACATTACTCGCCCAAGCACCAAAGAAAAGGCCATTTTCTAGGCTGTAATCTAAGCCACCTTGAACCGCGAAGTCACCGGCCGTTTGTGATACACCGCGGAAGCGGTAATCGTTAGTGACACTTATCTCGCCAGAGAACTCCGCTTGAGCTAGAGGGGCAATTAGCGCTGTAGAAAGTGATAGACCGACAACCTGGGCAATCCGTTTTATATTGAGTTTTTTATACACGGTAGTTTCTCCATTTTACTATTGTTGACTGCGATGCTCTGTTATTAGTTTTATACCAATGCTTGATAAGCAGTTGGTGTTAAGCATCATTTGATTTTGCCAAACAGCAGCATATTGCTACGACCTCATGGCGAATAAGTGAATTTCAAATCGCTTTATTGCGTGTTTGACTCGAAAATCACGTATACCTTACGGCAGTTATCTAGCACCTCCCAGGTGCCTTCAAACCCAGCTGGAATGACAAACCTGTCACCCGTTTTCACCGTTACGCTGTGACCATTTTTATCGGTGACCTTACTGGCTCCCGCTAAAATCTCACAATATTCATGTTCGCTATAGGCAACCTTCCAAGTGCCTATATCACCTTGCCAAACGCCAGCATGAAACTGCTCACAATCGCTGGAGTAATGATTTTGCAACTCTTGTCCAGGATCGCCCGTTAACACTTTTTCTGCATCGAGTTTATATCGCTCAATTGCGGTGTTGAGCTTTGCAAAGTTAATGATTGAATTTATGTTCTGAGCCATTGGTGTTTCCATTTCATTGATACCTAGGTGCCTATAAAGCTAAACGAAAAAAGCGCGGCCTAAGCCACGCCTTGTTATCTTTACTTCATTGTTGGCATCACAAACTCTGCCTTAGCGCCAGCTGTACTCTTTTGTGTCGATTGCGGCCAACGGGCAGTAATCGCCTTACGTTTGGTATAGAAGCGGACGCCATCAGGGCCGTGCATATGCAGTGGACCGAACAGTGAGCGCTTCCAGCCACCAAAACTATGAAATGCCATCGGTACCGGGATCGGCACATTGACACCGACCATACCCACTTGTACGTTGTGGCAGAAGTGGCGCGCCGCCTCTCCACTTTGAGTAAAGATAGCTGTGCCATTACCAAACTCATGATCATTAATTAGTTGCAGTGCCTCGCTGTAATCTTTTACGCGGACAATTGCCAGCACAGGGCCGAAGATCTCTTCTTTGTAGATCGTCATCTCAGGAGTAACGTGATCGAATAAGCAGCCACCTAAGAAGTAGCCCTGCTCATGATCGCTAACAGAGAGTTGACGGCCATCGGCAAGTAGTTGTGCCCCTTCGGCAACGCCTATTTCCACATAGTTGCTGACTTTTTCTAGGTGCTGAGCTGAGATAAGCGGGCCCATATCCATCTCTGGTGTCACGCCATTACCCACTTTAAGTGCCTTGAGCTGTGGCAGAAGCTTTTCAACTAACGCATCGCCTGAATCGCCTACGGCCAATACGACCGAAATTGCCATGCAGCGCTCGCCAGCACTGCCGTAAGCCGCGCCCATCAAGGCACCAACGGCTTGATCGAGATCGGCATCTGGCATCAATAACATATGATTCTTCGCCCCGCCCAGAGCTTGAACACGCTTACCGTGTTTAGATGCCGTCGAATAGATATACTCGGCGATAGGGGTTGAGCCCACAAAGCTTACCGCCTGCACATCTTTGTGAGTCAGTAGCGTATCAACCGCTTCTTTATCGCCGTTAACCACATTAAACACGCCATTCGGCAAGCCTGCCTCGGTCAGTAGCTCGGCCATACGCATTACTGAGCTTGGGTCTTTCTCCGATGGCTTCATGATAAAGCTGTTACCGCAAGCAATCGCAATTGGGAACATCCACATGGGGACCATCACAGGGAAGTTAAATGGGGCAATACCTGCAACAACGCCTAAAGACTGATTAAGAGTCCAAGCATCGACTCCACCACCGACCTGCTCGGTATGCTCGCCTTTCAATAGGTGTGGAATACCACAGGCAAATTCAACTACCTCTAAGCCACGGATGATCTCACCCTTAGCATCATCGAGTACCTTGCCGTGCTCACGGGTGATAAGCTCTGCGAGCTCATCCATGTTGGCTTCAACCAAGGCTTTAAACTTAAATAGTACGCGAGAGCGGTTGAGTGGGGTGACTTTAGACCATGATTCATGAGCTTTTTTAGCTAGCTCAATCATGCCTGCCACTTCTGCTGCACTGGCGAGAGAGACGGTGCCACGTTGCTCGCCTGTCGCAGGTTCGAAGAACGCTTGGGTGCGTTGACTTGGCTCAGAATGGTTGCCGTTAATGTAATGGTTAATGGTGTGCATAACGCGAAATCCTAATTCTATTCCCTGAAGGGAGACTAATTTATCGGTAAATGTTAATGACTTGGCTGAGCCGTTACTGTGAATCGCAATAACGGCTTAGGAATTAACCCACAGCCTTGATTGCATCACCAAGAGTATTAACGATTTGATCTATCTGCTGTTTATCGACAATTAATGGTGGTGAGATAGCGATAATATCGCCGGTGGCACGCACTAAGGTGCCCGCTTCGAAGCAGTGCTCAAAGATCCCGAAGCCACGCTTACCTACGCCTTTTTCGCTAGGGGCAAATTGAATGCCGCCTACCAGACCCGTGTTGCGAATATCAATCACATTGGGAAGGCCTTTGAGACTATGCACCGCATCTTCAAAATAGCCCTCAAGCTCTTTAGTGCGCTCAAATAGCTTTTCACTTTCATAGATATTGAGGGTGGCAAGCGCCGCTGCGGCTGCAACGGGATGACCGGAATAGGTATAGCCATGAAATAGCTCAATCGCATTTTCAGGCCCTTGCATACAGGTATCATAGATATTGTCATCAACCAGTACGGCGCCCATTGGGATAGCGCCATTATTCAGCGCTTTAGCCGTGGTGATCATGTCTGGCACCACGCCCCAACGCTGGCTTGCAAAGGCATCGCCTACACGGCCAAATGCGGTAATTACTTCATCAAAAATTAATAAGATGCCGTACTTGGTGGTGATCTCGCGCAGCTTTTGCAGATAACCTTCGGGTGGTAAAATCACGCCGGCTGAGCCTGACATCGGCTCGACAATCACGGCAGCGATGTTTTCAGCGCCGTGTAGCGCAACGAGTTGCTCAAGTACTTCCGCTTTCTCGGCACCAGTCTTAGGCATTCCACGACAAAAAGCGTTATCTTTAATATCTAGAGTATGGGGTAGGTGGTCTACCCCTTGCAGCAGCTGCTGGTTAAAGGTTCTACGGTTATTGCCAATACCGCCAACCGAAATACCACCAAATCCTACACCGTGATAACCCAACTCTCGACCGATAAAGCGAGTACGAGTCGCTTCACCATTAGCGCGGTGATAGGTGAGTGCAATCTTTAATGCGCTATCGACCGACTCTGAACCTGAGTTAGTGAAGAACGCTTTGTTGAGACCTTTAGGGCTGATTTGCGCTAGGCGCTCTGCGAGTTCAAAGGCTAATGGGTGGCCCATCTGAAAAGAGGGCGCGTAGTCCATCTCATGAATTTGTTTGCTGACCGCTTCAGAGATCTCTTTACGTCCGTGTCCTGCGTTACAGCACCACAAACCTGCTGTACCGTCTAATATGGGGCGACCTGCGACATCTTTATAGTACATACCTTCGGCATGGGCGAGCATTCTCGGGCTCGATTTAAACTGCCTATTCGCCGTAAACGGCATCCAGTAATGCTCTAGTGACTGTATATCGCCTTGATTGTGCGTCTGTGAATCTGCCATATCATCTACCTTGATTCAGTGTAATTATTGTTTTTTAGAGACTATTGACTTTTATCTGTTGCTTTTTTAGGCAAGCGGTCGATATTTGCTATGCTATGTCAGAAATAATGAACATGAAAGCTTTTTGTGCATTTATTTGTAGCAAAAATGAAGTTTTTGTAAAAAATATTGAAATTGCATTAATAAAAAGCGTAATCTTTAGCCACACCTTTTTGCACAAACAACCTGTATATGGCTGTTTGAGTGCATTAACCGTCATTCTAATTATTATATTCAGTGTTAAGAGGTCATCATGAGCACACCCAAAAGCCGCATTCAGTGGCAGGCGTTAGCAGATTCTATGTCGATAAATGGTTCCGCTTTTATCGCAGGCGAGTACCTAGATGCACAGTCGAAGCAAACCTTCGACTGTATCAGTCCAATAGATGGCAAGGTTCTAGCCAAAGTTGCCAGTTGTGATGAGGCTGATGCTAATATCGCGGTACAAAACGCCAGAGAAACCTTTGAAAGTGGTGTGTGGGCTAATCTGGCGCCAGTTAAGCGTAAGCAGGTGATGATCCGCTTTGCTGAGCTGCTGGAGCAAAACGCTGATGAACTGGCCTTGCTAGAAACCTTAGATATGGGTAAGCCTATTCAGTACGCTAAGGCCGTTGATGTGGCGGGTGCCGCTCGAGCTATTCGTTGGTCTGGTGAAGCGATTGATAAAATTTACGATGAAATTGCACCGACGGCGCACAATGAAATTGGCATGATCACCCGTGAGGCGGTGGGCGTGGTCGCAGCGATTGTGCCATGGAATTTCCCTATGCTGATGGCCTGTTGGAAGCTCGGTCCTGCTTTAGCTACGGGTAACAGCGTGGTACTTAAACCTTCAGAGAAGTCTCCGTTAACCGCGATTCGCATGGCACAGATTGCCGTTGAAGCAGGCCTGCCAAAAGGCGTGCTAAACGTGCTGCCAGGCTTTGGCCATACCGTGGGCAAAGCGCTGGCGTTGCATATGGATGTGGATACCTTAGTATTTACCGGCTCGACCAAGATAGCTAAGCAGCTGATGATCTACGCGGGTGAGTCTAATATGAAGCGTGTCTGGCTAGAAGCTGGCGGCAAGAGTCCGAATATTATCTTCAATGACGCCCCAGATCTTAAAAAGGCAGCCGAGGCTGCGGCTTGTGCAATCGCCTTTAATCAAGGCGAAGTCTGCACCGCTGGCTCTCGATTACTGGTGGAGTCGGGTGTTAAGGATGAGCTTATCACCTTGATAGCCGAAGAGCTTAAGAGCTGGACGCCGGGGCATCCACTGGATCCAAGTACCACCTCTGGCGCCGTTGTCGATAAACAACAGTTAGATAATGTGTTGGGTTATATACAGTCGGGAATCGATGAAGGCGCGACCTTAAATCATGGTGGCTGTCAGGTGATGCAAGAGTCGGGCGGTGTGTATATTGAGCCGACGATTTTCTCCGATGTAGACAATAAGATGACCATAGCCAAAGAGGAGATCTTTGGCCCTGTGTTATCTGTGATCACTTTCGATGGCATGGAGCAGGCGATTGAGATCGCCAATGACACCATCTATGGCCTCGCGGCAGGTGTATGGACTGCTGATATCAATAAGGCCCACAAGACGGCTAAGGCACTTCGCAGTGGCATGGTGTGGATTAATCACTACGATGGCGGCGATATGACAGCACCGTTTGGCGGCTATAAACAGTCGGGTAATGGCCGCGATAAGTCGCTACATGCGTTTGATAAGTACACCGAAATTAAGGCCACTTGGTTGGTGTTAGAATAAACTTAGCGCAATCGACACTAATAGCCACCAGTTTGAGCCCTGCTCATCTAGGTGGCTGTTTTTTTTCTGTTATTTAGGCGGTGTTATATAACCGTGTTAAGCACGCCGTATTGATAGGCTTTACTAACTAAGTTTGTACGATTTTTAGCATCTAAAACAATACGTGCACGGTCCAGATGATAGTTCACTCCCCGTTCGCTCATAAATATCTGTTTTGCTATATCTTCGCTAGAGTAACCCTGTGCGACTAGCTCCAGTATTTGAATGCAAGTTGGTGATAGAACCCTAAAGTTAATCAAAGGATTGATAGCACTTAGAGCTAAAGAGTTAAAGGTATCTGCAAATTCTAGTAGGAGCTGCTTAAGTTTCTCACCATCGCGAGCGAGTCTCTGGCTGATTTCCTCGTTTGGAAGAGGAGAAAATAGGTTGTACATGCTAAGCCAGTTTTTATGATTTTTTAGTGGTTGATAAAATGTTAGTCGACTCGCAATTTGATGACGGTGAAGTAATTGTTCAAAGGTTAACTGTTGGCGTTGGGGGACACTATTGCTCGGCCATAAATAAGGGTTTTGAGACTTTCTAATCGATGGAGAACTGGTGGCAAAGCCCTTATCTTTTTTTGAAAAGCGGCAAAGAAACTCTTCTCGGTACTGAAGGATCTCAGAGTCGGAAGCAACCGCAAAGCGCATTTTATTAATATTGACGGCTTTAGAGAAAGTTAGCAGCTCGCAAGTTTCAGGGGATTCTGAATCTGTCTCACATGGTAGGATGCAATAGTAGAAGCGAGTAAAGCCAAAACGAGAGAGTTGCTTTATAAAGTCTTCAATGATGAAGTGGTTAACCAATTGGCTTGGTTTCGCTGGCATTATTTGACACATCCATAATAAAACAGAGAGCGTAACCACCCTCTTGGTTAATCTACATCCGTTTATTTGCCTTACGAGTAAGCTCATCCCTGAGCTTACAGTGATGACCGTGCGATAAGCTCGGTCATCACTCAACAATATTTAATGCGAGTTAATGCTTTTCGACGTGACAAGTTAAACAGCTTTCAGGCTCTTTAAACTGAGTCTCTAGTCCAAAGTAATCATTCTTGGTGGTGTATGCATCGCCATGACTCTCTAAAGTTTGAGCATGACAGAAGCCGCAGGTCAGTAACTCACCATGGCTATCGGGTGCACCATTGTTACCATGACATTCGGCGCATTCCCAAGGTGCCATTTTTTCAACCACATGACTATTACTTGGATCATGACAGGTACTGCAGTCAGGGATCTTCCAGCCAAAGTGAGTCTCGGTTAGCGGTGCTCTAGCTTGGCTGACATCTTTGATTAAACTTGGATCGATCTCTGGCGCGTCAGTATCACAGCCTGAAGTTGCTTGTTGATCGCCATAACCATTGCCGAATGCTGCGCCCACGTAGTTGATATACTCAGGGCTATAGATGATCATCGCATCGCCGGTTAAGTGTGGATCGTTACCACCAAAGGGGAGACCAAACTTGATGTAACCGCGGCCAGCGGGGTTGTGATTCTCATACTTCTCACCAACTCCATAGTTATGGGCACGGTAACCAAGGACGCCTGGAACTTTGCCGTAACAAGCTTCACGAAACTCCTCTCCCATATCGGTACGAGAGCCACACATAACCCATTGGTATAGGCCATGTTGGCGGCCAGAATCCATATAGTTTTCCCACTCACCAGTGGTGTGTACGAAGCCACAAGAACCGTTGTTAGTGTATCGCTCGTTAACGATGTTTCCAAGGTCGTCACGGCCGTTAAAGGTGATCGCAGTCGCAACATAGCCTTGTACGTTGGCGTTGGTACTTAGGCGAGGCCAGTAGCTATAGTCGATGGTTAAGTCTTCGCGCTGTTCATCAAGCGACAACCAGGCATCAAGCTCTGTAATAACGCCGGGTTGGTAGATGTCAGTACGTAGGTTATGGGCTTTAACTTCTACGTTTTTAAATACCACACGCTGATTTGGAACCAGCACTTCGCCTGTCGCCGAGTATTGTGCAGGTTTAAAGTCGATGACCATTTCAGGGATGATCACTTTGCCGCCATTTTGCGCCATACGATCCATCTCTTTCTGGTACTTCTTCTTACGGATCTCCATTTCACCCGGCTCGGCTGGCATAATCACGATACTCATCTCATTCTTTAGAGGATGGTGATCCATGCGGAAGTAGATCTCTTCCTCTTTATAGTACAAGCCCTTGGTATCAAAATCTCCAGCATCTTTATCTTCCCAAACGCTTGGAGCGACTAAGTATTTCCAGCCTTGGCCCTCAGTCTGACCAAGATTTTCTTGGTCAACAGCTTCAGGCAATCCTTTAATACCTTCAATAGCGGTAATAAAGTGGGTATTTAACGCTTCATCTTTTTCAATCTTGATGTCTATACCGTATTTCTTGCCCGCCCAAACCAGTAAGTCCATGACTGAGCCTCGACCTGGTTGAAACAGATCTGGACGTATGGTGTCGATATTAACGCCTGACATATTAATTGCCGTTGGTGGAAGCAAGTAATCAACCTTTAAGCCAAGGGCCGCGGCCTCATCTTCCATCTTCGATTTTACAACCCCTTCAATCTGAATTTGTTTTGCGCGAGTGTCACTCACTTCAGCTAATGGGCTAAAACCT
Organism: Shewanella schlegeliana; assembly: GCF_016765635.1. Classification (GTDB taxonomy): domain Bacteria; phylum Pseudomonadota; class Gammaproteobacteria; order Enterobacterales; family Shewanellaceae; genus Shewanella; species Shewanella schlegeliana. Next base: position 188,866 of record NZ_JAESVD010000002.1, on the reverse strand, counting down.
TTTACGATAGAGATTTGAATGACTTTATTGATCTTTTGCTCATCAGCTAGCGGTCCACCGAATACACTGTCAGGTTTCACAACAGGAGGTGGCTCTGGCGTCACGGGCGGTGTTGGATTGGAGTTGTCGTCGTTACCACAGGCTGTGATTGCTAAGCTTAAGGCGATTAGGCTCGCTAAGCGGGTGAGTTTCATTCATCATTTCCTTACTGTTGTTATTGTGGCGTAAGGATAGAAGTACTATCTATGGCTTAGCACTGGTAAAAATACCAGTCTCGAACGGCAGTGTGATGTGGGTCTTAGGCTGTTAATTTATGCAGACTAAGGCGATTATCTTGAGCCCAAAATGCTATCTCTTAACCTAATTCCTTAGAACTTGGCGCTAATGCACAGTATTAATAAAGTTCGTCTTGACCTGTCTAAAGCTTCATAGTTTAAGCTGTACCTATATATACAAAGGAAAAGCTATGTACCGTATTTCTGAGTTAGCAGAAAAAGTCGGCTTAAGCCGCTCGACCTTACTGTATTACGAAAAGCTGGGATTAATTTCGGCAAAGCGCCAAGCCAATGGCTACCGAAGTTACTCGGAGCAGGATCTGCAACGCTTAAAGTTACTGCAGCAGCTTCAGGCGGGGGGATTGACCCTAAAAGAGTGTCAGTCCTGCTTAGAAAGCCGCATCGATAGGGAGTTACTACTGCAACGCCTAAAGGTGTTGGATGACGAGATAGCTCAGAAACAGCAGGCCAGAGAGCTGCTTAGCGCAATGCTTGGCATGAGCTCGATGAGAGAGTGGCACCAAACGACAGAGAAACAGGCCCCCCATGCGCATCTCGATTGGTTGATGAAGCAGGGGTTCGATGAAAAACAAGCGTTAAGGCTTAAATGGTTATCAAAAGATATGAATGAGCATGAGCTGTATATGGCAGATTTTGAGCTGATCTTTGACGGGCTCGAAAGGTTAGGCCCTGGTACGGAGGCGGATTCATTAACGGCGCTCAAAGCCGTTTTATCGAGCACTGAATCACTCAAGGCTGAACCGTTTAACTCGGGGGAGCTGCTAGAGATAGGTTGTGGCAGGGGGATTGCGACTCGCGTATTGGCGCAGCACTCAGTGTTTACGATTACGGCACTGGATAATGATGAGTCGAGCCTGAATAGTTTGAATAAAAGCTTGGATAAAGCGCTCAAACAAAGAGTGAACACTGTGTGTGCAAGCATGACCGAGTTGCCGTTTGAGCCGTGTCAGTTTGATGTTATCTGGTGTGAAGGTGGCGCTTATATCATGGGGGTAGAGCAAGCCCTTAAAGATTGGAAGCCATATATTAAAGCGCAAGGGTATTTAGTGCTCAGTGATTTAGTCTGGAGTAGCGATACTCCCAGTGATGAGCTGCGTGAGTTTTGGCTACAAGAGTATCCCGATATGGTCAGTGCAAAACAGCGTATCGAGCAAGCTAAACAGGCGGGATATGAGTTGATTGATAGCTTTCCTCTGAGTGAGCAAGCGTGGAGTGATTATTACGCGCCGCTTAAAGGGCGAGTCGATGAGTTAGAGACGATGATGCCAAATTCAAAGGCGCTAGCTGACGTTAAAAGGGAGCTAGAAATATTCCATAAGCGGCAAGGTAAGTTTGACTACCAAATGTTGATTTTAAAGAAGATGTAATGACTAAAGGCTCAATATCGTTTTGGTTTCGATTAATGGTTTTAGATTAACGATTTTAGATTAATAGTTTTAAATTAAGAAGAAGGTTAGGTAAATAGAGATGAATTTTACGGCTTACGATGCAAATAACACTGAAGAGATCTCGCAGCTTTTCAATGAAACTTTTACTGACTCAGAAGGCGCCGATGAAGGTCAGGTAATAGGTGAGTTAACCAAGGATCTAATGAGCACTACTGACAGTGATGACCTGTTTATTTTTGTTGCAACAGAAGATAATAAACTGGCAGGCAGTATCATCTTTTCAAGGTTAACTTTTGAAACTGGCATCGATGCATTTATTTTGTCGCCGGTCGCTGTTCACCCCGATTTTCAACGCCAAGGCGTCGGCCAGAAACTGATTAAGTTTGGCCTAGAGACCTTAGCGCGAAAGGGCGTTGAACTCGCTTTTACCTATGGCGATCCCAACTACTACTCAAAAGTCGGCTTTAAGCAGATTAGTGAAGATATCATTAAGGCGCCACTTGCTATGACCTACCCAGAAGGCTGGCTTGGGCAATCACTTACTGCGGATGCGCTGCAGCCAATAAGTGGTCGCTGCACCTGTGTGTCTGCGCTTAATAACGCTGAGTATTGGTGATGCTTTTGACTAGTGAAGCTAATTAATCAAGAAGCTTGAACTCCGTTGCTAGCTATTGAATATAAAAAGGATATTATTGCTGCTGAGTGAGAACTATGTGAAAAGTTAGTAAGTCTTAGTGAGAGTAACAATCTATGAGCCATAAGCACTTTAAAGGTCAGTTTGAAGTCGAGTTAAAGTACCGTTTGGCGTGCCGGGTTGCATTCTTAGCGGTACTTAATTCGATAGAATATGAGGTCATGTTTGAAGATAATATCGAGTCTGATTGTTATTTCGATACGCCTACACAGCAGCTTTTAGCTCAGCATAAGAGTGTTTGTATACGTGAATGTGAGCCGTCGGGTATTAAGCTTTGGATAGTTAAGGGGCCGGATGCAGATCGCTGTCAGGCCTCTAATATCACCGATGCAAAAAGTGCTAAGAGCATGCTTGAAACCATGGGGTATCAGGTATGCTTGCAGATGACTAAGCAGCGCAGTATCTACTTTGTTGGTAAGTTCCATATCACGCTTGATCATTTAGCTGGGCTAGGCGATTTTGCCGAGTTCGCTATCATGACCGATGATGAAGACTCGTTAGAGATTTATCGAGCAGAGCTGGTGGACTTAGCGGCTCAGTTTGGATTGACTCAAGATCAACTTGAGCATAGATCATACCGTAGTATGCAAGAGGCTAAATAGAAGTCATTCACCTTGTATAGAGCAAATATAGAGACGTAATATAATGAAAACGATAGGCATGTTAGGCGGTATGAGTTGGGAGTCAACCTCCAGTTATTACAAGGCGGTTAATGAAGGTGTAAAGGCAAGGCTCGGTGGTTTGCATTCTGCAAAAGTGTGCCTCTACAGTGTTGATTTCGCAGAAATTGAAAGGTTACAGCATGCGGGGAAGTGGCAAGAAACTGTCGATATCTTGTCTGCTGCCGCTAAAAATGTTGCAGCAGGTGGTGCTGATTTTTTATTAATCTGTACTAATACAATGCATAAGGTGGCTGATGAGATCCAGGCTCAGCTCTCAATACCCATCTTACATATTGCCGATGCAACTGCAGCAAAGCTCTTGGCTAACGGTGTCACTAAAGTGGGCCTGTTAGGGACTCGCTTTACTATGGAGCAAGATTTCTATAAAAGCCGCCTGATAAACCAATTTGGTATAGACGTGATTGTTCCAAATGAAGCGGATCGCGATGTTGTGCACCATGTTATTTATGAGGAGTTATGTCGAGGCGTGATTAACCCCAGCTCAAAGCAGCAATATTTAGATATCGTTAATGACTTACATGCGCAGGGGGCTCAAGCAGTCATTTTGGGCTGTACTGAGATAGCGTTATTAATTGGGCAACAAGATACCCAAGTGCCTCTCTATGATACGACTGCGATCCACTGTGAATATGCGGTGAATATGGCATTAACCTAGGTTGTGCAGCTTCATCAATAAAAAACGGACAACAAAGTCCGTTTTTTTATTGAACAGGATTAAAAATGGAGATTAAAAAATATCCTTAAACCTATGATAAAGCATGCCCATTGCTAACATTGGCGAACGTAGGTGTGGCCCACCAGGGAAGGTCATATGGGGCACTTTGGCGAAGATGTCAAACCGCTCGGCTTGGGTGGTAATAGCCTCGGCGATGAGTTTTGCCGCCATATGGGTGGCATTCACGCCATGGCCCGCATAGGCCTGGGCATAGAAGATATTCTTGGCATCGGGCAGACGACCAATCTGTGGTAGACGATTGGCGCCAATGCCCATCATACCACCCCATTCATAATCGATACGAACGCCTTTTAGCTGTGGAAATACCTTCTCAATATTCGGTCTGAGAGCCGCTTCGATATCTTTAGGATCTTTGCCTGAGTAAGTACACAAGCCACCAAAAAGCAGACGATTGTCTTCAGACAGATGGTAATAATCAAGATCGACCCTTAAGTCGGCAAAGGCCATATTTTGTGGGATGATGGCATCGCATTGCTCTTGTGTCAGAGGCTCTGTTGCCAACACATAAGTACCTGCTGGTAGGATTTTACTACCAATGTTTTCCTCTAAATCGAGTCCTAAATAGGCGTTACCCGCTAAGACTAGATACTGGCAATTCACTTCTCCGTGCTCAGTGATCACCTTAGGTTTATCTCCCTTAACTATCTTGTGGGCAGCGCTATATTCATAGGTCTTAACGCCTAGACTACGAGCAACTCTAGCCTCGCCGAGGGCTAAGTTGAGTGGATGCAGATGACCACTGGCCATATCAACGAGAGCACCTTGATAAAAATCTGAGCCAATCACTTCACCAATCCGAGACTTATCAAGTAAGGTCATGTTATGGCCGTAACCGATACTATTGAGGTGTTCAAAATCTTCTTCAAGTTCCCTCATATGACGAGGGCGTATAGCCAAGTCGCAGTAGCCCATCTGTAAGTTACAATCGATATTGTGCTCAGCCACGCGCTGCCTGACGATATTGACCGCCTCAAATCCCATCTGTTCGATGGCTTTAACCCCTTCGCTACCGATAATATTTTGAAACTGGCTAACGTCATGGCCAATGCCACGGATCAATTCACCGCCGTTGCGCCCCGATGCTCCCCAACCGATACGCTTAGCCTCAAGAAGTGCCACGCTAAAGCCTTTTTGAGCCAGTTCAATTGCCGTATTGATGCCACTGAATCCTCCGCCGACCACACATACATCGACATCTAGCACCTCCTCTAGTCGTGGTGATTGATGCAGCTCTCTAGCTGTTGCGAAGTAATAGGATGCAGGATATTGGTCGCTATGCACCGGACTCTTAGTTGACATCATTTCTCCAAATATATGTTTTTATTGTAAATTGGACTTGTATAAGTAATATATTTAACTGTTGGGGATAAATTATTTACAGATGTTCGTTATTTTTAACACGCTTTCCTGTAGAATACAAATTGCTCGATAGAAGTTATGGTCTAGTATTTTTTAAGACACTACTCTAGTCGTACCGAGAATGGGTTGTATTGCTCTACATATTGTTGGAGACAAAGAACAATTACTTCAATTAGGGGAAAGATTTTGGATATTGGTGAGAGCCTTAAAAAGGTCAGAAAAGAGAAGGGCTTGTCCCAGCGAGAATTGGCTAAGCGCGCCGGTGTGACCAATAGCACTATCTCGATGATCGAGAAAAATAGTGTTAGTCCTTCGGTGAGCTCACTTAAAAAAGTGCTTTCTGGTTTACCTATGTCTTTGGTGGAGTTCTTTTCTATAGAAGATACACAAGAGACTGAACAAAAAGTGGTGTATCGCAGTGATGAACTGTTGGACATTGGTGATGGGGTATTGGATTTTAAGCTCATCGGCCGAGACTTTCCTAATCGCGCCATGTCTGTCATGAGTGAAACTTATCCTCCGGGTTCTGATACTGGTATCGAAATGCTCAAGCACGAGGGCCAAGAGGCTGCCATGGTTATCGAGGGGCGTTTAGAGCTGACAGTGGGTGAAGAAGTGTTTGAATTAGCAGAGGGCGATAGCTATTACTTTAACAGTGAGCTTCCCCATCGTTTTCGTAATCCATATGATGAGGCTTGTCGTATCGTTAGCGCTACTACACCTGCAAATTTCTAATAGATTTCCTCCTTTTTTTGTAAAGCTAGCTTACCGCAGAGAATATCGATTTCTTTACGGTAACTAGCTTGCTATCTATATCATTATTCTGCATTTTTCCATTTGTATAATATTACCCGCTAGGCAATTCTGCCTGATGCTGTTTTTATGCTCTTATGTAAATAATATAAAGCATTCGCTATGCATAAGTGTGATCGCCATCAGATCTGTTTGTTATGCATATAATGCATAAAAAACTTATTTATATGAATTTTCGTATAAAGACCTATAAAAAGCTATTTGGGTAAACTCTTGATATCAAATGCCTTATGCCTTTGTTTGATATTTTTTAACAATCCTTTCACCTTCTCTATTGCCTAGTTAATTGATTCCGTGTAGTGTGTGAAAAAATGAACATTTGGATAATAACTGTTCATTATTCAAGATTTCGTAAATCAAGATAAAAACTATTCAAAATAATTCTAAAAATTACGAAGAAAAGGATTGAAGGTGTTTTATGTCGGAAGTAGGACTTGCAGTTGTCGGTGTAACTGCATGTAATCAGCAGTTAGGCTTGCACCCCTTTAATATCGTAGGTGAGAAATACCTATTATCGATAGCGGATGCCACACAAGCTTGGCCATTAGTTATCCCTTCATTGGGGCATTGCCCTGCAGAAGTCGTTCTGTCTCGTCTGGATGGAATTTTGTTCACCGGTTCCCCCTCAAATATTGAGCCTCACCATTTTGACGGTCCCGCAAGTGATGCGGGAACACATCATGATCCCAAGCGCGATGCGACCACTCTACCGCTGCTTAAGGCGGCAATCGATGCAGGTGTTCCAGTACTGGCAATCTGTCGTGGATTTCAAGAGATGAATGTTGTTTTTGGTGGCAGCTTGCATCAGAAGCTTCATGAATTGGATGGCTTTATTGAACACAGAGAAGATAAGACCAAATCTGTAGAGGTGCAGTACGGTATATCTCATGAAGTTCAAATAGAACCTGGAGGATTGCTTCACGAGGCCTGGGGCCGCAGCTCTGCAGAGGTGAACTCTGTCCATACCCAAGGTGTCGATCGCCTAGGGGTTGGGTTGCGGCCAGAAGCTTATGCAACAGATGGTTTGATAGAAGCCTTTTCTGTCAAAGACGCAAAGAATTTTGCACTAGGTGTGCAGTGGCATCCAGAGTGGAAAGTACTCGATAGCCCTTTCTATACCGCTATTTTTGCAGCCTTTAATAAAGCATGCCAACGCCGTGCAGCAAGCAGAGTGAAATAAACATGAAAAAATTAGTCAGTTATTTAAAAGAACAAAAAATTACCGAAGTCGAGTGTGTTGTCTGTGATATGACGGGTATCGCCCGCGGCAAGATTGCTCCCGTTGCTAAATTTATCGATGAGAAAGGCATGCGCCTGCCTGAGAGCGTGTTACTGCAGACGGTGACGGGCGACTATGTTGATGACGAATCTTATGATGCACTGCTTGATGAAGCAGATATCGACTTTGTTTGTGTACCCGATGAAGACGCTGTCTTTAAATTGCCATGGACCATCGAAGCCACCGCTCAGGTGATCCACGATACCTACGATAAGATGGGTAACCCAATCGAACTGTCTCCGCGTAACTTACTGAAAAAAGTCCTAAGGCTTTATGAGGATAAAGGTTGGAAGCCAGTTGTTGCGCCAGAGATGGAGTTCTACTTAACGCGTATTAATGAGCATCCCGATCACCCGCTGACACCACCAGTTGGACGTTCAGGCCGTCAAGAGTCGGGTCGTCAGTCTTTCTCTATCGACGCGGCAAATGAGTACGATCCACTGTTTGAAGATATGTATGACTGGTGTGAAGAGCAGGGGCTCGATATTGATACTCTGATCCACGAAGAGGGCACCGCGCAGATGGAGATTAACTTTTCTCACGGTGACGCACTCTCTCTCGCCGATCAGGTGTTTGTCTTTAAACGCACCCTCCGTGAAGCCGCCCTTAAGCATAATGTGTGCGCCACTTTCATGGCCAAACCTGTGACTAACGAGCCGGGCAGTGCTATGCACCTGCACCAGAGTATTGTTGATGTTAAGTCAGGCAAAAATATCTTCTCAAATGAAGATGGCACTAAGAGCCCGCTGTTTTATAGCTACATAGGCGGCCTGCAAAAGTTTATTCCAGAATTATTGCCGCTATTTGCGCCAAATGTTAACTCATTTCGCCGTTTCCTACCGGGCGCTTCGGCTCCAGTAAACCTTGAGTGGGGTGAGGAAAACCGCACCTGTGGTCTACGTATTCCTGAATCATCGCCACAAAACTTACGTATCGAAAACCGTATTGCTGGCGCCGATGCCAACAGCTACCTGTCGATAGCGGCCAGCTTGCTATGTGGCTACATGGGCATGGTTGATGATGTTAAGCCGTCAACACCTGTACAAGGTCGTGCCAATGAGACTCGTGGCGGTGCTGCGTTGCCATTAACCCTTGAAGAGGCGTTAGCGATTATGGCTGAAAGCTCGGCTTGTCGTGAGTATTTAGGCGATATCTTCACTAACGGTTATATCGCAGTGAAACAAGCGGATCTTGAAAACTACCGCCGAGTGATCAGCTCATGGGAGCGAGAGTTCCTGCTATTGACGGTATAGATAAACATTGCAGCGAGGCGTTTTGGGGACGTGTCGCTGCAGTCGAAAGTGATTGCAAGATGTAAAAGGAGTTATTCATACAGATAGCATTTTTAAGAGTGCTATCTATATGAAAGCTGTAAAGCAGTACCACACTGCCGATGCGGTTTTTCGGGTGTAGCATTGGTGAAAAATAAGAACTAAAGCCGGTATATCGGCAGCACAATGAATGGACAGCAGAGGCGGATTTCCTGCTGCTACGCTAAATAGGAGAAAGCATGAAACTATTAAAAAAAGTGACCACACTTGCCCTTGTCACCGCAAGTGTAATGGCTTCGACTACGGCTTATGCCGAAGAAGTTGTTCGCGTCTATAACTGGTCAGATTATATTGCTGAAGACACCTTAGAGAACTTCCAAAAAGAGACTGGCATTCGTGTTATCTACGATGTGTTTGACAGTAATGAAGTGGTTGAGGCTAAGCTACTTTCAGGCCGTTCTGGATACGATATTGTCGTTCCATCAAATAGTTTCTTGGCTAAGCAGATTAAAGCGGGCGCTTTCCAAAAGCTAGATTCAAACCAGCTACCCAATCATAAGAATTTGAGCCCTGAACTCATGACTCAACTCGAGTCAGCCGATCCGGGCAATCAGTACTCCGTTCCTTACCTGTGGGGCACAAACGGTATCGGTTATAACGTCGAAAAAGTGAAAGCAGTGCTGGGCGAAGATGCACCTGTTGATTCGTTAGAGCTTATCTTTAATCCTAAGTATGCAGAGAAGGTATCTCAGTGTGGCCTATCTATGCTTGATAGCGCCGATGAAATGGTGCCGATGGCGCTTATCTACCTTGGGCTGGATCCAAACAGCACCAAAGCCGATGACTTTAAGAAGGCCGGTGAAGTGCTTGCTAAGGTACGTCCTTATATCACCTACTTCCATTCATCACGCTATATCACAGACTTAGCTAATGGCGATATCTGTGTGGCATTTGGTTATTCGGGAGATATTTTCCAGGCTGCCGATCGCGCCGATGAAGCGGAGAATGGTAATACCATCGAGTACTCGATCCCTAAAGAAGGCTCAAACCTTTGGTTTGATATGTTAGCCATTCCTGCGGATGCGGCGAACGTTAAAAATGCTCACACCTTTATCAATTACCTGCTTCGTCCAGAGGTGATTGCACCTATCACTAACTATGTGGCTTACGCTAACCCGAATGTTCCCGCATTGCCTTTAGTGGATGAGGATGTGCGTACTAACACCTCTATCTACCCAACTAAAGAAGTACTCGACCGTTTATATGTAGGCGATGTACGCCCAATGAAATCACAGCGTTCATTAACACGCGTTTGGACCAAAGTGAAATCAGGCTACTAAGCAAATATGGGCAAGGCATAGCCTTGCCCTTTTTGATCAACAGCTAATTTTGACACAGTAAGTAATAAATAAATTGAAACAAAGGGCATTGATTATCGCCCTTAGTTGGAGAAGTAATATGGCTAGTACCTTAGACGTCACCAATAACTCGATTAAAAAGACGCAGGGCGAAGTGCTACTTCAGATAGACAGAGTGAGTAAGCTATTCGATGAAGTGCGTGCAGTAGATGATGTCACGCTTAATATCAAAAAAGGGGAGATTTTTGCATTACTAGGCGGGTCAGGCTCGGGGAAGTCGACCTTGCTACGTATGCTTGCAGGATTTGAAAAACCATCAGAAGGGCGCATTTTTCTAGACGGTGAAGACATTACCGATATGCCACCTCACGAACGCCCTATTAATATGATGTTCCAGTCTTATGCTCTGTTTCCCCATATGACCGTGGCGCAGAATATAGCCTTCGGCCTAAAGCAGGACAAGTTACCTAAAGCTGAAATTGAGTCCCGCGTGCAGGAGATGTTGAAGCTAGTGCATATGGAAAGCTACGCAAAACGTAAGCCTAACCAGCTCTCGGGCGGCCAGCGTCAACGTGTTGCCTTAGCCCGCTCTCTTGCTAAGCGTCCAAAGTTATTGCTTCTTGATGAGCCAATGGGGGCGCTAGATAAAAAGTTACGTACCCAGATGCAACTTGAGGTGGTCGATATTCTTGAAGCCGTTGGCGTAACTTGCGTGATGGTGACCCATGATCAAGAGGAAGCGATGACCATGGCGGCGCGTATTTCGATCATGAATGATGGCTGGATTGCACAGACGGGATCGCCAACAGATATTTATGAAAGCCCGAGCAGTCGCATGGTGGCCGAGTTTATTGGCAGCGTAAACCTGTTCGAAGGTGAAATTGTCAAAGATAGAGCCGACCACGTTATTATCGAAAGCCAAGGCTTAAGCCAGAAGCTGTTTATCGATCATGGTGTTTCTACGAGTGTCGAGGATAAGTGTGTATGGGTTGCGGTACGCCCAGAGAAGACTCGCATTACCCGTGAGCAGCCTCAAGGCGACTATAACTGGTCAAGTGGCGTGGTGGAGGATATCGCTTACCTTGGTGGTATTTCAGTGTATTACATTCGTCTACCTAACAAACAGCTTATTCAAACCATCATGACTAACCGGGAACGTCGTTCAGATCCTCCCACGTGGGAAGAAGCGGTTTTCATTAGCTGGGAGGCCACCAGCGGAGTGGTCCTTAGATCATAAGGATACGACCATGAAAAAGCCGTTAAAATTTCGATTACCCAAAGGTCAATGCTGGACCATCGGCGTCCCGTACTTTTGGCTACTGATGTTCTTCGCACTTCCTTTCGCAATTGTACTAAAGATCAGTTTTTCAACACCCATCATCTCGATACCGCCTTACGAGCCGCTGTTCCAGTATGCCGAAGAATCGCTGCAGATCATGATGAACCTGGGTAACTATCTGCTCATTCTCGATGACTCCTTGTACTACAACGCTTATTTGGGCTCGCTTAAGATGGCGACCATCTCAACTATAGGTTGCTTGCTCATAGGTTATCCGATGGCCTACGCCATTGCTCGTGCCCCTAAGCGTAATCAAACCATGTTAATCCTGTTGGTGATGCTGCCCTCTTGGACCTCATTTCTAATTAGGGTCTACGCCTGGATGGGGATATTGAGCAACAATGGTGTGATTAATAATTTGCTGATGTGGACAGGGATAGTTTCAGAGCCTCTGCAGATCTTAAATACCAATACCGCGGTCTATATCGGCATCATCTACAGTTATTTGCCGTTTATGATTTTGCCGCTTTACGCAAACTTGTCACAGCTCGATGGTAGCTTGCTAGAAGCGGCTGCGGATCTCGGTTCTCGCAGCTTAAATACGTTTTGGAAGGTCACGCTTCCTTTATCAAAAGGCGGCGTAATTGCAGGTTCCATGCTGGTGTTTATTCCTGTGGTGGGTGAGTTTGTGATCCCTGAGCTACTCGGTGGCCCAGATTCACTGATGATAGGTAAGGTGCTATGGCAGGAGTTCTTTAATAACCGCGATTGGCCTGTGGCTTCGGCGCTTGCGATAGTGATGTTAGGGCTACTCATCATCCCGATCACCCTATTCCACCGCTATCAAGCCAAAGAGATGGAGAAGACAGCATGAAGAAGTTAAATTTCTCTACCGTTATGCTTTGGGCGGGTATGTTTTTCCTGTATGCGCCAATGTTTATCTTGGTGATCTACTCATTTAATGAGTCTAAGCTGGTTACCGTATGGGCTGGATTTTCGACTAAATGGTACGGAGAACTGTTTCGTGATCAACAGATCCTCGATGCGGTTTGGACCAGTTTACAGGTGGCCTTTTACGCCTCCACCATGGCGGTTATTTTAGGCACGATGGCAGCCTTTGTGATGACGCGATTTGCTCGTGGTTGGGGTAAGTTAACCCTGTCGAACATGATCACTGCGCCTTTGGTGATGCCAGAGGTGATCACCGGTCTTTCTCTGTTGCTCTTGTTTGTGCATATGGCAGATCTCTTAGGCTGGCCAGCAGAACGTGGCATGTTGACCGTTTGGATTGCTCATTCGACATTTTGTGCGGCTTATGTTGCCGTGGTGGTCTCTTCTCGTTTGCGAGAGATTGATCGCTCGGTAGAGGAGGCCGCTCAAGACTTAGGGGCAACACCATTTAAAACCTTCTTCGCGATTACTGTGCCGATGATCTCACCTGCGTTAGTCGCAGGCTGGTTACTGTCGTTTAGCTTATCTCTTGATGACTTAGTGATTGCCAGTTTTGCCTCTGGCCCAGGGGCAACAACCCTGCCTATGGTGGTGTTTTCATCGGTACGTATGGGGGTCTCGCCTAAGATCAATGCGTTGGCGACCTTGATCATTCTCATCGTGTCACTCATCGCATTTATCTCTTGGTACTTCGCACGTCGTGCGGATATTAAGCAGCGTTCTAGCTCCGCTTAACGTTATCGGTTTCATTAGGGGATAAGGCTTGTATTACCAGCCTTTATCCCCGTCAGTTATATCAACGCCCCATACTCGTTGAAGACCCATTTACCAAAGACCTATTTATTAAAAATTGGGGCTATTAAAGGATAGAGAGCCAAAATAGCTCTGCTATCGAGAACAACAAATTCGCAGCGTAAAAGCAAAGAATAAAAGGACAGAAGTTATGTCAATAATAATCAATGAAAGACAGGCGGAAACCATGATTACTACACCCCATGCAGATTCATATTATGCGGCATCAGCCAACGATAAGACCGAGCGTCCGATGCTACAAGATAATATCGAGACCGATATTTGTATTATTGGCGCAGGCTACACTGGATTGTCGACCGCCTTGCACCTACTTGAGATGGGATACAAGGTAACTGTACTCGAGGCGGCGCGTATCGGCTGGGGGGCATCGGGGCGCAATGGTGGCCAGATAGTTAATAGCTTTAGCCGTGATATCGACTCAATCGAGAAAACCGTCGGCAAACAAGCGGGTAAGTTGTTTGGTGAGATGGCCTTTGAGGGCGCTCGCATCATTAAAGAGCGTATTAACAAGTACAATATTGACTGCGATCTGCAAGATGGCGGCGTATTTGCGGCGCTAAACGATAAACAGATGGGCCACCTGCAAGCACAAAAAGCGCTGTGGGAAAAGCATGGTCATATGAATCACCTTGAGCTGTTAGATAAAAATGATATTCGTAAGGTGGTCGATACCGAGTCATATGTTGGTGGTTTGCTAGATACCAGTGGCGGTCATATTCATCCACTCAATTTGGCATTGGGTGAGGCACAAGCGGTTGAATCGTTAGGCGGCCAGATATTTGAAGGCTCGGCAGTGATTAAGGTCGAAGAGGGTGAGAATCCTGTAGTACACACCAGCCATGGTAGCGTTAAGTCTAAGTTCGTGGTGGTGGCGGGCAATGCTTATCTTGGCGGTTTGATGCCTAAACTACAAGCCAAATCCATGCCCTGTGGTACTCAGGTGATCACCACTGAACCTTTGGGTGAAGAGCTGGCTAAAAGCTTATTGCCACAAAACTACTGCGTCGAAGATTGTAACTACCTACTCGATTACTTCCGCCTATCCGGTGATAACCGACTTATTTATGGCGGCGGTGTGGTGTATGGTGCAAGGGATCCTGCGGACATTAAGTCGATTATCGGCCCCAAGATGCTTAAGACTTTCCCGCAGCTAAAAGGTGTGAAGATTGATTACACCTGGACCGGCAACTTTCTGCTGACTTTGTCTCGTTTACCACAGGTGGGGCGCATTGGTAGCAATATCTATTATTCGCAAGGCTGTAGTGGTCATGGTGTTACCTATACTCATTTAGCGGGTAAGATCTTAGCTGAGGCGATAAACGGTCAAGCGACTCGATTTGATGCCTTCGCGGGCTTGCCACACTATCCATTCCCAGGCGGTCATATGTTCAAGGTACCCTTTAGCGCAATTGGTGCTTGGTACTACACTATGCGTGACAAGTTAGGGGTATAAATTTATATCGTTAATGATGAACTCAATTCGACTTTAGGGAGTCGAAGCCAATTAGTCACTCGGCTAAAAAGCGTCAAAGCAAATTAAGGAGTAACCCGTGCAGTTAAATGATATGAGCTTATTACGCCAGCAATGCTATATCGATGGTCAGTGGCTTGAAGCCATAAGTGGTGAGAAGGTTGAGATAGCCGACCCTGCCACCCATAACGTGATTGGTAGTGTACCCGTGATGGGCACGATAGAAACCAAAGCTGCGATAACCGCAGCTGAAAAAGCACTCCCTGCTTGGCGTGCATTAACCGCAAAAGAGCGTGGCGCCAAGCTAAATCGCTGGTTTGAGTTACTACTTGAGCATCAAGACGATCTTGCGCTGATGATGACCACGGAGCAGGGGAAACCCTTAGCCGAGGCTAAAGGTGAAGTGGCCTATGCGGCGTCATTTATTGAATGGTTCGCCGAGGAAGCGAAGCGTATCTATGGCGATACCATCCCTGGCCATCAGGGCGATAAACGCTTGATGGTGATTAAACAAAGTGTTGGCGTGACTGCTGCGATTACGCCTTGGAACTTCCCTGCGGCGATGATTACCCGTAAAGCCGCTCCAGCATTGGCGGCAGGCTGTACCATGGTCGTTAAGCCTGCACCGCAAACCCCTTTTACCGCATTGGCATTGGCAGAGCTTGCTGAGCGTGCGGGTATTCCTGCAGGTGTATTTAGTGTCGTCACTGGCGATGCGATCGCCATCGGCAACGAGCTTTGTAGTAACCCTGTGGTTCGCAAACTCTCTTTCACAGGCTCAACTCCCGTGGGCATTAAGTTGATGCAGCAGTGTGCGCCGACACTTAAGAAGATGTCACTGGAGCTAGGCGGAAATGCGCCCTTTATCGTGTTTAACGATGCCGATATCGATGCGGCGGTTGAAGGGGCGATGATTGCTAAATACCGCAATGCCGGACAGACCTGTGTTTGTGCCAACCGTATCTATGTCCAAGACGGTGTATACGATGAGTTTGCCGAGAAGCTCGCTGTTGCCGTTGCTAAGCTCAAGGTGGGAGTTGGCACCGAAGCTGGCGTGACAACGGGGCCGCTAATAAACAGTGATGCTGTGGCTAAAGTACAAAGGCATCTGGATGATGCTCTATCGAAGGGAGCATCGCTTATCGCTGGTGGTAAGTTGGCAAGCTTAGGCGGGAATTTCTTTGAGCCAACGATTATTACCCAGGTCAATAAGAGCATGTTAGTCGCCAAAGAGGAAACCTTTGGACCTTTGGCACCGCTATTTAAGTTCTCTGATGTTGATGATGTGATTGAGCAGGCCAATGACACTGAGTTTGGTTTAGCGGCTTATTTTTATGGCCGTGATATTTCACTGGTGTGGAAAGTATCTGAAGCGCTGGAATATGGCATGGTTGGGGTTAACACCGGCCTTATTTCCACTGAGGTTGCGCCGTTTGGTGGGATTAAAGCATCGGGGCTGGGCCGTGAAGGCTCTAAGTTTGGTATCGAAGAGTACTTGGAGATGAAGTACATCTGCATGTCAGTTTAATACTTGAAGATTAAGTTCATCAGTATGTCTGTTAAAAGGAAATCGTTATGACAACTAATGAGTCACTTATGGTGCGCCGTCAGGCCGCGGTCGCTAATGGTGTAGGTCAAATTCATCCTATCTACACTCAGCACGCCGAAAACGCCACTGTGTGGGATGTGGAGGGGCGTGAGTTTATCGATTTTGCTGGTGGTATTGCGGTGCTCAATACTGGCCACCTGCACGATAAAGTTAAAGCGGCGGTTGCGGAGCAACTCGAGCTGTTTTCCCACACTTGCTTTATGGTGCTGGGCTATGAGAATTACATTCAAGTATGTGAGAAGTTGAATCAGCTTGTACCGGGTGACTTTGCAAAGAAGACTGCGCTGTTTACCAGTGGCTCAGAGGCGGTTGAAAACGCGGTTAAAGTCGCGCGTGCTCACACCAAGCGCAGCGGTGTTATCGCTTTTACCTCAGGCTATCACGGTCGCACTATGGCGGCATTGGCTTTAACGGGTAAAGTTGCACCTTACAGTAAAGGTATGGGCTTGATGTCGGCTAATGTATTTAGAGCCGAGTTCCCCTGTGCGCTTCATGGCGTGAGTGATGATGATGCTATGACATCAATTGAGCGTATCTTTAAGAACGATGCCGAGCCTGATGATATTGCGGCAATCATTATTGAGCCTGTACAGGGTGAAGGCGGTTTTTACCATACCTCTGTCGAGTTTATGCAGCGTTTACGTCAGCTATGCGATAAGCACGGCATCATGTTGATTGCCGATGAGGTACAGACGGGCGCAGGACGCACAGGTACCTTCTTTGCTATGGAACAGATGGAAGTGAGTGCAGATATCACCACCTTTGCCAAGTCTATCGCTGGTGGTTTCCCACTATCGGGTATAACCGGGCGTGCCGAAGTGATGGATTCAATTGGGGCAGGTGGCTTGGGTGGCACCTATGGCGGGAGTCCATTAGCTTGTGCTGCTGCACTGGCAGTGATAGAGGTCTTCGAAGAGGAAAATCTGTTACAGCGAGCCAATGCACTTGGGATGAAGCTTAAAGAATCGCTGCAAGCGATGGCGACCAAGCATAAGCAGATCGTTGATGTTCGAGGCCTTGGCGCCATGATCGCGGTTGAGCTAACGCAAGACGGTAAACCAGCACCAGAGCTGTGCGCGCAAATGCTTAAAGAGGCTCGAGACAGAGGGCTTATTCTGTTGTCATGCGGTACTTACGGTAACGTGCTGCGTATTCTTGTGCCGCTTACTGCGCCCGATGAGCTGGTCGACAAGGGACTGGAGATCATTCGTGCTAGCTTTGATGTTGTATTGAAACCAGTGTAAGCAATTAATAAATTACCCAAAAGGCCTGCATTGCAGGCCTTTTTCATTGCTATCTCTGTACGATGGGGGAGTGGGTTACATATCGCCGAATAATCCCTTCAGTCGATTCATGCAAAGCCCAAAAATGATAACTGCACATTCGATAATGGCGATACCCATTATCATTGAAAATAGCGCGGGTACATGTCTTATAAAATCCATAGAAGACCTCATTCAATATTTGATACAGATTGATACGTTCAAGAAAATATCCCATAAAAACAGCTTGTAAAGTTTGATGTTGCTCGCAAAAGATGAGCTAAACCTTGAGTCGTTGTAGTGAGGTTTTATACCAATCAGTATAAACATTTAGTCGCTCAGCGAGAGTTTAGCGGGTCTGAGGCAAGGTCATTAAATGCTCCTGCATTAATGACATTCACCACATCCATGTGGTTTGCAACGAGTGAAGAGCATAGTTGTTTTACGGTTAAGCTCGTTAACACAGCATCAGACCCGCTAAAATTCGCCATTCTGGAGCGTTTTTCGCTGCCTACTTCTGCGTTGAATAGCTTTATAAGGGAATAACTATTATTGCAGCTATTCGCCTTGAATTAGTTTGCCAAAAATCGCTCTGAGTAGATCAAATTCTTATACTGATTGGTATCATTAGCGACTAAAGATATAAGAAGTCTAAATGAAGTAGGGTTTTCCGCTTTAAATTGGCTGGCTCTCACGGACATGAACAGCAGGAATTGATGAAGATTATGGTTTTTAGTTATACAGTCAAATTACAGGCATGAAAAAGCCGCTTAAATTTCTTTAAGCGGCTTATCAAAATTGGTGGCCCCTCACGGACTTGAACCGCGCGAATTGATGACGATTATGGTTTTTACATAAGGTCATGTCATTTTTTGCAGATACAAAAAAGCCTACACAAGGTAGGCTTCTTCGTTTTAAATTGGTGGCCCCTCACGGACTTGAACTGCATGAATTGATGACGATTATGATTTTTGTTTCGGCAGTCAAATTACAGGCATGAAAAAGCCGCTTAAATTTCTTTAAGCGGCTTATCAAAATTGGTGGCCCCTCACGGACTTGAACCGCGCGAATTGATGACGATTATGGTTTTTACATAAGGTCATGTCATTTTTTGCAGATACAAAAAAGCCTACACAAGGTAGGCTTCTTCGTTTTAAATTGGTGGCCCCTCACGGACTTGAACTGCATGAATTGATGACGATTATGATTTTTGTTTCGGCAGTCAAATTACAGGCATGAAAAAACCGCTTAAATTTCTTTAAGCGGTTTATCAAAATTGGTGGCCCCTCACGGACTTGAACCGTGGACCTGACGATTATGAGTCGTATGCTCTAACCAACTGAGCTAAGGGGCCGACTTAAGATAGTCGTCACTATCGAAAGCGCAAAGAAGTATACGAGGTTTGTAAGCGCTTGTCATCAGAGTTTTTACTAGAAATCGCTCTTAAGTGATCAACTGCTTATCTGTTAATCAATCTTTGCTGTTTTAATTTGTTTAGCATAAAAAAAGCTGCCCATAGGCAGCTTTCTTATTTGAAATTGAACTCGTTAGAGACAATTAATTGTCCCTTTTCAAGTCGAGTATTTACTACTCGTCTAGGAAAGACTTCAAAATCTCTGAGCGAGAAGGGTGGCGCAACTTACGTAGCGCTTTAGCTTCAATCTGACGAATACGTTCACGTGTTACGTCAAACTGCTTACCAACCTCTTCAAGCGTGTGGTCAGTATTCATGTCGATACCGAAACGCATACGCAGTACTTTAGCTTCACGAGCTGTTAGGCCAGCAAGTACTTCATGAGTTGCGTTCTTCAAGCTTTCGCCTGTCGCTGAGTCTAGTGGTAGCTCAAGCGTCGTATCTTCAATGAAGTCACCTAAGTGCGAATCTTCATCGTCACCAATAGGGGTTTCCATTGAGATAGGCTCTTTAGCAATTTTAAGTACCTTACGGATCTTATCTTCAGGCATTAACATGCGCTCTGCCAACTCTTCAGGAGAAGGCTCACGACCCATCTCTTGTAACATTTGACGAGAGATACGGTTAAGCTTGTTGATAGTCTCAATCATATGTACTGGGATACGGATCGTTCTTGCTTGGTCAGCAATAGAGCGAGTGATCGCCTGACGGATCCACCAAGTTGCATAAGTAGAGAACTTATAACCACGACGGTATTCGAACTTATCTACCGCTTTCATCAGACCGATGTTACCTTCCTGGATAAGATCCAAGAACTGTAGACCACGGTTGGTGTACTTTTTCGCGATAGAAATAACTAGACGTAAGTTCGCTTCAACCATCTCTTTCTTTGCACGGCGAGCTTTTGCTTCACCGATAGACATACGACGGTTGATATCTTTAATTGCACCAATCGCAAGACCGGTTTCAGTCTCGATAGCGTCAAGCTTTGCACGACAACGTTGAACATCAAACTCAACCATCTGCAGACCTTCTACATATGGCTTACCTGATGCTAGTTCGTCGTTGAACCACTCGATGCTGCTTTCGTTACTGGTGTAAACTTTGACGAAGTTTTTCTTCGGCATTTTGGCTTGTTCAACACAAAGCTTCATGATCAAACGTTCTTGAACACGGACTTTGTCCATCATAGAGCGCATGTTCTTAACTAAGCGGTCAAACTGCTTAGGCATCAAACGGAACTCTTTGAAGATCTCGCCAATTTCGAAAAGTGCCACAGTCGACTCTGGGTGACCACGACCTTTTTCTGCAATGATTCTTAATGCGTTTTCATGGGCAGTACGAAGCTGAGTGAAGCGCTCTTTGGCTTCCTCTGGATCAGGACCCTTTGGACCCTCATCACCTTCGCTGTCATCATCGTCATCATCATCGTCATCATCGTCATCATCTTCGTCATCTAAATCGTCATCAGATAACTCAGAACCAACGTGAGTTGCGGTTGGGGCAACGTCTTCTGCATTTGGGTCAACAAATCCAGAGATAATATCAGAAAGTCTAACTTCTTCGGCTTCGTAGCGATCGTATTGCTCTAGGATCATCGCAATCGCTTGCGGATATTCCGCAACAGACGCTTGAACCGTGTTGATCCCTTCTTCGATACGCTTAGCGATAACAATCTCGCCTTCACGTGTCAGTAGCTCAACGGTACCCATCTCACGCATATACATACGTACTGGGTCAGTTGTACGACCTAATTCAGCTTCTACTGTTGCAAGCGCAGCAGCGGCTTCTTCTGCAGCATCGTCATCGGTGCTGTCTTCAGACATCATGATTTCATCAGCATCCGGAGCCTGTTCGTAGACTCGAATACCCATGTCATTGATCATCTGGATAATATCTTCAATCTGGTCAGAATCGACCATGTCTGCAGGTAAGTGATCGTTCACTTCTGCATAGGTTAAGTAACCTTGCTCTTTACCTTTGGCGAGCAACAATTTAAGTTGCGACTGCGGAGTATGATCCATAGATATCATCCAAGTTGGGAAACTGTTAAAACGACGGGCAAAAAACAGCCACGCAAGTCGTCAATTATAGCCTTCGGCGCGTCTCTGTGCTAGTCCAAGTGTTTACTTTTGAGGCTGAATTTTTAATTAAGCCTTGTTTTTAATCACTGAAATTAGCTTACTAAGCTGTAACCGCTCTTCTTTCGTGAGGTTCTTCTTCATACTCAGCTCTTGATATCGCTGCTCAAGATACTGGTTGTTTAACCAAACGAGGGTTTCTTTTAACTTTTGAAGCAAGTTTTCATCCGCCACTTGATGATCCCATTGGGTCAGTTTCTTTAGGGTGCTGAATTGGTTATCGCCCCTGAACTGTTCAAGTAGTTGTGCGCTGCTTATCACTTGTCCGCGAGTTAAATCTAATACAAGGTTCAGCAAGTCAATGCCGGCCATCTGTATATGTTTCAGCGCTGGTTGTTCAGGCAAGTTCTCACCTAAACGTGGGTGTTGTACTAACAAGGCGATGGCTAATCGCAACGGGGTACCGCGCCCTTTCAACGCTTTGTGCTGACTTGGCTTTTCGGCCGTCTTAGCGGAAAAGTTAAACTTTCGCTTAAGCTCGTCTGCACCGTTCATTCTTAGCTTGTGTGCTAAATCTTCGAGTAACAGGCTCTGTAGTACTGTGTCCTGCACTTTTTCAATGAGTTTAATGGCATTCTTTGCCAAAACACTCTTATCTTCGTTGCCGTAGGTTTTTGCGAGGTTTTCGAACAAAAACTCGGGTAGTGCCATGGCCTGATCGATTTGTGCTTCAAACTGCTCTTTGCCAATCTGTCTTACCAGAGTGTCGGGGTCTTCCCCTTCTGGTAGGAACATAAATCGAACTTGGTTTCCGGGCTTTAATAACGGCAGTGCCGTTTCGAGTGCCCGCCATGCGGCTTCTTTACCAGCATTGTCGCCGTCGTAGCAGCAGATAACTTCTTTTGCACTACGAAGTAACAGTTGAAACTGATCCGCCGTTGTAGAGGTGCCGAGTGAGGCAACCGCATAATCAACGTCAAATTGTGCCAGTGCCACCACATCCATATAGCCCTCAACAATCAGGACTCGTTGTGGATCGCGATGACGTTGCTTTAACTCGTATAAACCGTAAAGTTCATTACCCTTATGAAATATGGGCGTTTCCGGAGAATTCAAGTACTTTGGCGTACCGTCACCTAACACTCGGCCGCCGAAGCCGATAACGCGCCCGCGTCTATCGCGGATCGGAAACATCAATCGGTCACGGAAGCGGTCGTAACGTTTACCGCTGTCGTTCTCGATGACCATACCAGCGGTTAATAGCTTGGCTTGCGAATCTTGGTTTTGGCGGTAACGGCTGAGTAAACCATCCCAACCATCGGGTGCAAAACCGATATTGAAGTGTTCGACCACTTCTTTTGATAGTCCTCGAAGTGCTAAATAATCAAGGACTTTTTGTTTGTCTGTATGTTGCCTAAGTTGGCTTTGATAGAACAGGCTAGCCTCTTCCATCAACTGATATAAGTCTCGGCTAAGCTCTTGATCTCGAGGCTTGCCAGTGCCTTGTTCCCTTGGGACTTCGAGTCCGAGTTGTCCGGCGAGTTCTTCAATGGCATCAACAAAGTCGAGTCGGTCATATTCCATGACAAAGTCGATAACGTTGCCGTGCGCGCCGCAGCCAAAACAATGGTAGAACTGTTTGTCTCTGCTGACGGTGAAAGAGGGAGATTTTTCGCTATGAAAAGGACAACAGGCAGAGTGATTTTTACCCGCCTTTTTAAGGGGCACTTTAGGGTCGATCAAATCGACAATATCAGTGCGAGCTACTAGCTCATTAATAAAATCACGAGGTATCGCCATTAGTGTTGTTAAATGCCGCCTTTATTACGTGAAATCAAAAGTTACTCGAAATCAAACGTTTCGTGAAATCAAACATTTCGTGAAATCAAACGTTTCGTGAAATTAAACATTTCGTGAAATCAAACATTTCGTGAAATCAAATTTGGGAATTTCGAAAACAAACAAGCCGCGCAGAAGCACGGCTCATTCATGCAATAAAACTAAAGTTACTTGAGTTTTGCACGGATCATAGCGCCAATTGCCGCCATGTCAGCTCTACCCATTACCTTTGGTTTTAATGCTCCCATTACTTTACCCATATCCGCCATGGTGGATGCGCCCATCTCAGTGATGCTCGCATCAACTAGTGCAGCAACTTCCTCTTCGGAAAGAGGCTTAGGCAAAAAGTCTTCTAAAACTAGAATCTCTTCTGCTTCTGCTTGCGCTAGTTCGTCACGTCCTGCTGCTGTATATTGAGCAATAGAATCGCGACGCTGTTTTACCATTTTGGTTAAGACCGCTATAGCTTGGTCGTCAGTCAGAGTTTCGCGGGTATCCACTTCAATCTGCTTAACGGCGGCTAGTGCCATACGAATTGTCCCCAAGCGCACTTTTTCTTTCGCGCGCATGGCTTCTTTCATCTGGTCTTTTAGCTGATCAACTAGGCTCATAATGAGATTAGTATAAACGTACGCGACGTGCGTTTTCGCGAGAAAGCTTCTTAGCTAGACGCTTAACTGCAGCGGCTTTAGCACGCTTACGTGCAGTAGTTGGCTTCTCGTAGAATTCACGAGCGCGAACGTCAGCTAAGATACCAGCTTTTTCACAAGAGCGCTTGAAACGACGTAGAGCTACGTCGAATGGTTCGTTTTCACGTACTTTAATAATTGGCATACGCCATCACCCCTTAGGTGTAGGTTGTGTGAGACAATTACTTGACTCAGATAATTTAAAAATGGTGCGGAATTCTATACCGACTCGCACCCTCTTGTAAACCCCTTAAAACGATCAGAATGAGTCATATTAGGCGATATTATCCGCAGACCGCGATAGGGCTATGGAGTAATTAAAGCACAGCAGGTAGAATTGGCGTTAATTATGTCAATTGAAGACGAGAAAAAATGCGGGTTTTAGGTATAGAAACATCCTGTGATGAGACAGGGATTGCGGTTTATGATGATGAAAAGGGCTTGCTGTCGCATACGCTTTATAGTCAGGTTAAATTGCATGCTGATTATGGTGGAGTGGTGCCTGAGCTAGCATCTCGCGACCATGTTCGCAAAATTGTACCTCTAATACGCCAAGCGTTAGCCGATGCCGATATGAGCATCGAGGATCTCGACGGTATCGCTTATACCAAGGGACCGGGGCTTATTGGTGCCTTATTAGTGGGGGCCTGTGTCGGTCGAGCATTGGCTTTTTCATGGGACAAGCCTGCTATTGGGGTACACCATATGGAAGGCCATTTATTGGCTCCGATGCTTGAAGATGACGTACCTGAATTTCCGTTTCTAGCGCTACTGGTTTCTGGCGGACACTCGATGATTGTCGGGGTTGAAGGCATAGGCCGTTATACCGTGCTAGGAGAGTCGGTCGATGACGCCGCTGGTGAAGCATTCGACAAGACCGCTAAGCTGATGGGTCTCGATTACCCTGGTGGTCCAAGACTTTCTAAGCTTGCCGCTAAAGGTGTGCCAAACAGTTACCGTTTCCCGCGTCCGATGACTGACAAGCCTGGGCTTAACATGAGTTTTTCGGGCCTTAAAACGTTTGCGGCTAACACCATTGCTGCAGAGCCAAAAGATGAGCAGACTCGCGCCAATATCGCCTGTGCATTTGAAGAGGCGGTTGTCGATACCTTAGCGATAAAATGTAAGCGTGCATTGAAGCAAACGGGTTATAAAAACCTAGTGATCGCTGGCGGCGTGAGTGCTAACACACGCTTACGTGCATCTCTTGCTGAGATGATGCAAGGTTTAGGTGGCAAGGTATATTATCCCCGTGGCGAGTTCTGTACCGATAATGGCGCAATGATAGCCTATGCGGGCTTGCAGCGTTTAAAAGCTGGACAAGTTGAAGACTTAGCGGTCAAGGGGCAGCCAAGATGGCCACTCGATACGCTAGAGCCTGTCGATTAAGGTTTAGAAAAATACAAAAACGGCGCTCATTGAGCGCCGTTTTTGTTAGTAAAAAGGGTTTCGTTATATGTCCTGATTGGCATTGCTAACGTGGAAACCATCGGTAATGTTGTTCATCACGGTACCACTTCATTGTGGTTACATAAGAAGGTGCCTTGAAGATGATAGTTTACCTGTCGACTCAACTATAGATTCAACTATGTTTTTTCCGCGAGACTTTAGACTCTTCACCCTTAAGCAGGCGCTTAATATTATCTTTGTGACGGATCACTATGAGCGTTGACAGCATGGCTACGGGAATGGTGAATCTGTCGTCAAGCCACCAAGTGTAAACCGGGGCGAGCAGAGCGGTACAGATGGCGGCAAAGGAGGAGTAGCGGGTGAGTAGGAGGATGACAATCCAAGAGCCCATAAGCCAAAGTGCTAAGTCATGACCGATGGGGGCCATGGCTCCGAAAGCGGTAGCAACACCTTTACCGCCTTTAAAGTGAAAAAATATCGGGAAGATATGTCCAAGACAGGCTGCGATGGCGATAACACCCAGTGCAATAGGGTCAACGCCGAGTCTAAACGCAAGATATGCAGGTGCCGCACCTTTTAGCATATCGAAAAAAAGAACTAATGCTGCAGAGCTAGCGCCGCCGATGCGTAGTACATTGGTCGCACCTGGATTACCAGAACCTTGACTGCGAGGATCGGGAAGTCCACGCATTTTACAAACCAAAACAGCACTCGATATCGAGCCAGCCAGATAGGCGGCAAATATCATCACTATGGTCAGTACTGTTACGGTCAAATTGGTTTCCTTATTCGTCTTAGGGTATCATCGCGCCACGTAATATATACGTTGCTATTTTTTGTCGCGCGGTTACGACTAAAATGGGTCACTAGCCCGAAAAATATTGCTCATAACGCTTTGTTGGTAAGCTTGTCTTACAGGTGACAGCTTTTTAATAATTCTTTATATATCGAGACTTATCCTACTTTGGTTTGGCCTCGTTAGAAAGAGCATCAGGCTAATATTTCAGCTTTGTGGCGGATTATATCCTTTTTGTTCGTTTTAGCTTATCTGACCTCAGTGTCATAGATTAAAGTTTTGGAGATATCATGGATAAAGTACTGATTAGAGAGCTTAGAATTGAAACTGTTATCGGGATCTATGAGTGGGAAAAGCAGATCCACCAAAGCTTGCTAATTGATTTAGACATGGCTTGGAATAATCGTCCTGCAGCCGATAGTGATGACTATCAATATGCGCTTTGCTACGAAACGGTGTCGAACCGATTGACAGCACTTATCACCGAAAAGCCGATTGAGTTGATTGAAACTGTGGCTGAAATGGTCGCAAATTGCGTGATGACTGAGTTTAATGTGCCTTGGGTTAAGGTTAAGGTGATGAAGCCTGGCGCAGTACCAACCGCTGCGGCAGTGGGTGTTGAAATTGAAAGAGGCTATGCATAGATGGCTAAAATCTTTATCAGCTTAGGTAGCAATATTGACCCTGAGCATCATCTTAAGGCGGCTTTAACTGACCTGACTGATCACTTCGGTGAGCTGGAAATGTCATCAGTGTTTGAAAGTGAAGCGGTGGGTTTTGAGGGAAGTAACTTTCTCAATATGGTCGTGGCCGCTCAAACTGAGTTATCGATTGAAGAAGTGGTGAGCACTTTTAAGCTGATTGAACAAGCCCACGGGCGAGTGAAAGGCGCGAAGAAATTTGCCCCAAGAACCTTAGATTTAGATCTGTTGCTGTTTGACGATACGGTTAGTCAGCAGCCGATCGAATTACCGAGAGCCGAGATCCTTTATAATGCCTTTGTGTTATGGCCGCTAGCGGAGATCGCCCCCTCTTTAAACCATCCCGTTGTCAAACAGTCATATCAAACCCTTTGGGGGAGTTATGACAAGAGTCAACAATCACTATGGCCAGTTGAGTTTAATTGGTCTGCGTAAACCTCTTTTTTATTTAGGATAGTTATGGATACCTTTCAGGTGATTATATTGGCTCTTATTCAGGGCCTCACCGAGTTTTTGCCGATCTCGAGTTCTGCTCATCTTATTTTACCGGCGCAGCTTCTAGGCTGGCAAGATCAAGGCTTGTCGTTTGATGTTGCGGTTAATACTGGTTCTTTCTTGGCGGTTGTGATGTATTTTCGCCGCGAGCTCTTGTCGATGTTTACTGCCTGGACTGGCAGTATCGTTACCCGTAAGCAGACTCAGGAGAGCAAGCTTGCTTGGTGGATTATCTTAGCCACAATCCCTGCCGTTATTATTGGTTTTAGCGCTAAAGGTTTTATTGAAACACATTTTCGAAGTATTGAAGTCATTGCGGTTACAACCATTGTATTTGGTTTACTGCTTTGGTGGGCAGATAAAATGCAGCGTGAAGGCTTGAATGAATTTCAAGTCGGTTGGAAAAAAGCCTTAGTGATTGGTATCGCACAGGCAATGGCACTGATCCCTGGTACATCACGTTCTGGCGCAACGATTACTGCGGCATTAATGTTGGGATTGAGTCGTGAAGCTGCGGCACGTTTTTCATTTTTGATGTCGGTTCCAGTGAGCCTAGGTGCGGCAATCTTAGTTACCAAAGATCTGCTTTCTAGTGGTCAAGTCATCGATTATCAGGCATTAGGTTTAGGTGTCGTGGTGTCGTTTATAGCAGCTTATATCTGTATTCACTATTTCTTAAAGATCATCAGCAAGATGGGCATGACACCATTTGTTATTTATCGCCTAGCGCTAGGTGCGGTTTTATGTGGGGTTATCTTCCTATAAGCAGAGCTAACCACTCTATAATTTAAGTAATTGATCTAAAGACGAGCATGTCATGAATAGTATTTATCTTTGTCCTGTATGTCAGTCACCCTTTATGGTGCATGAAGAATCCAAGGGGCTGCATTGTGAAAACAAGCATCACTTCGATATCAATGAACAGGGCTACTGGGTGTTTAGCCAACCCAAAAAACCTAAGGCTGACTCACGCGCAGTGATGCGTGCTAAGCGCTACGTGCTTGAGTCTGGGATCTATATTCCGTTAGCACAAGCGATTGCGAAGGTGATTGCAGAGTTACCTCAAGTTACCTCTGCAGAGACCTTGTCCCAACTTGATTTCGATTGTGGTGATGGCTATTTCCTACGCACAGTGAAAGGTATTTTAGCTGAATTAAAGCCGGATTTAGCATTAACGCAAACAGGGATTTGCGAGGCCGAAAATGCCATATTTGCAGCGGCTAAAGCAGAGCCTAGCCCAACGTATATCGTTTCAACGTTAAAGCACCTACCTTTTGCCAATGAGAGCTTTGATTTAGTCACCTTGATTGATAAGCAGTTAAAAGGCAAAGAGTTGACTCGTGTATTAAAGCAAGAGGGCATTTTGCTACAAGTGGCGGCAGGGCCAAGACACCTTTGGCAAATTCGGGAGTTTATCTACCCTGATTTATCGGAAAAGCCGGTGAGTGAGAACTTGCCTAAAGATCTTGAGCTGCTTCACAGTGAGCGTTTATCGCTGACGGCAAGCGTATCGGGCGAGCAGGCAATTGCGCTGCTGGAAATGACACCTTATGCATGGCGCGCCAATGATAAAGTGAGACATCAAATTCAACATACCCAGTTCGATACATTAGAAATCGACTTCGTAATTAATGTGATGACTAGAAAATAATCTGTGCTCAGGGTAACCTTTGCTTATTGAATTAAACGGAAACTGAAAATCGATGATGCGTACTTTGCTGTTGTTCATCTTGGCATGTTTGCCACTGACTTCATTCGCCAATGTTTATTCAATTCCTCAAGACGGCAGTCGCTTAGTCGGGGAGTTGCAAGAACATATTGTGCAGAAGGGGGACTATTTCCAAACGATCTCTAAGCAATACAATATTGGGATTTTGGAACTGATGCAGTCTAATCCAGGGGTCGATCCGTTCTTGCCAATCCCAGGGACTCGTTTGTTGATCCCAACTCAGATGTTGCTACCAGATGTGCCACATAAAGGTGTGGTGATTAACTTGGCCGAACTGCGTCTCTATTTCTTCCCTAAAGGTGGTAAAGAGGTTCACGTATTTCCAGTTGGTATCGGCCGTGTTGGCCGTGAAACGCCAGAAATGGTGACTAAGATTAAGTCCCGCATTCCAAACCCGAGTTGGACACCCCCTGCGAGTATTCGCAAAGAGCATTTAGAGGAGCGTGGTGAGGTATTGCCTCGAGTGGTACCTGCAGGTCCTGATAATCCACTGGGTAAGTTTGCGATTCAGTTATCTTATGGCGATGGCAGTTACCTTATTCACGGTACTAATAAAGACTTCGGTATCGGCATGCGTGTGAGTGCGGGCTGTATTCGTTTAAACCCTGATGATATCGAGTGGTTGTTCGAGCAAGTGAAATATGGCGATCAGGTTACTATCATCAATGAAACCGTTAAGACCTCCACAGAGCCTGACGGTCGAGAGTTAATTGAGGTGCATTCACCTTTATCAACCGCAAATGGTGGCAGTGATAATGTTCGACAGATGAATCGTGGTGTGGTTGAGTTTATTGGTAAAGAGCAGGTCGATTATGCTAAAGCGAATGATGCCTTACTGACTCAAGCGGGGATTCCGGTCAATATTCAAAGCCAGTCAAACGGTTAATCAGTTTGGACTTGTTTGCATCCAAGAAAGGCGTCCATTAGGGCGCTTTTTTATTATCTTTAACTAGGTAGCTGTTCTGAAAGTGTCAGAGAGTTCATGAGTAGGATAAGCAGGGGAGAGTGGATAAATTAAAGGCTTGGTCAAGCGCAATACCTGAAACCAAGCCTTGGGAGTTAGCCGTTATAAAATAAGGCCAAATTCCTAAACAATATTACTTCTTGTAAGAAGAAGCGATGTTGTCGATGCGTGCGTTAGCACGTTCTGCTTCAGCAAGACCAGCTACTGCTGCTGCAGTTGCATCGTCGATGTCTGCAGACATTTTAGCGTGATCTGACTTTAGAGAGCTAACTTCAGCTGAAAGCTGGTCAACTTTGTTACCTAGGTTTGCAACGCTTTCTTCAAGAGCAGTAGTGTTTGCACAGCCACCTAGTAGGGCAGTCATTGCTACACCAGCAATCATAAGTACTTTTCTATTCATCGGGAATTCCCTTTATATAGGTTGGTTTAAATAAGTACAGCTGCACATTACAACTGAACTGGTTAATTATGTCACAGAGAAAAAATTTTGCTATGCATTTTAACGCTAAGCTCTGAATAACTTAGTGAAAAATTGAGCAATTGCAAGATAAGTGTAAATTATTCAAAAATAATTTACTTATAATATTAGTCTATAAATGTGATGTTTTTATATTTTTTATATTTTTTATATTACTAAATTGCCCTACACCCCTTTAAAACTCTGAACTGCAGCAATTCTAGCCTTAGTGAGTTGCTCACGGATCTCTACCCCTTTATACCCTTGTTCAATAATGGACTTTACCTCCACGGCCGATGCTGCTGCAAAAGATTGTTTTAGGTAATCAGCCTGAGGGTAGGGACTCAATTCGAGCCCTGTGCGCCCTTTGCTATCGGCTTCGCAGGCGATGAGCAGTTGGTCAAGCCGTTGAGGTTTTCGCCAAAAGTCAGCTTTATCAAACAGTTTTACTAGGGTATCGGCCCTAAGTTCGGTGATCTTATGGATGTTTTGGTGTTGATCGCTGACCAGTAACGCTAGGTCTCGATACTCATTGGGTACCCTAAAACGCTCACATAGGGAGTTAATTAAGGGTAAACCTTTTTGGCCGTGACCATGATGTTTTGGTAGGTGTTCTTTAGGGCTTAACGCTTTACCGAGATCGTGTACTAGGGCGGCGAAGCGCACCGAGTTATCCTCGGTTAACTTGGCAACTTGCTCGAGTACCATCATGGTATGGATGCCGGTATCGATTTCTTGATGCCACTTTTCAGGCTGAGGTACACCAAATAACGCCTCAATCTCTGGAAACAACACAGCAAGTGCGCCGCACTGTCTTAGAACTTGAAAGAAAACCTGCGGGCTATCGGTGGAAAGCGCTTTATCGAGTTCTAAATAGACGCGCTCTGGGGTTAGTGCCTCTAGTTCTCCGCTTTGGCTTATCTCTGCCATTAAAGTCATGGTTTCTGGAGCGACGCTAAAGCCTTGGGAGTGAAAGCGAGCGGCAAAGCGGGCAACTCGCAGGACACGTAAAGGATCTTCAATGAAGGCATCTGATACGTGTCTTAGGCTGCGTTTCTCAATGTCTTGAATGCCTTGGTAGGGGTCGTAGAGGTTACCTTCTTCATCTTGTGCGATGGCGTTGATCGTTAGATCTCGGCGCATAAGATCTTGTTCAAGAGTAACTGTTGGCGCCGCATCGACACTAAAGCCACCGTAGCCCGCTGCAGTTTTGCGTTCGGTACGGGCCAAAGCATACTCTTGCTGGGTTTTTGGGTGTAAAAATACTGGGAAATCTTTACCGACCTGATTGTAGCCAAGGGCAAGCATCTGCTCAGGTGTTGCACCGACGACCATATAGTCGTGATCTTTAACCGGAAGCTTGAGTAATTTATCGCGGACGGCGCCGCCAACAAGGTAAATTTTCACATCGATTCTCACTTGATAACTTAGTCGCGAGTGTAGCATGGAAGCAAAGGGTTAGAAGCATAGTGCGATAAGCTTGATTATTGAACTCTCTAGCGTCATAGATGTAGATAAAAGTAGCAATAACTTACGTGCTATTTGATATTGAGCTTACTTTAGGAGAATAAGTTACTGCAAATTTTGACAAGTATTGTCCTTGGCTTTAACTTGAGCCTTAATGACACATTTATGTTGTGAATAAGGCTGAAACGGAGTCGTTTCGTCCCTTAAAGTAAATTGAAAAACATCGACTGGCACATCAAGGTGATATGCACCTCGGGATGTGTATTTAGAGTGCAAAAAAGATCCAGCAAAGTGATTAGCTGACTCATCATGATTTTAAAAGGATAAAAGTTCGCATGTATAAGGCTTTCTTTGGCTTAAATGATAATCCATTTTCTATCGCACCGAACCCTCACTATCTTTTTTTGAGTGATCGACATAGAGAAGCTTTGGCACATCTTACTTATGGCCTAGGTGAAACCGGTGGCTTTGTGTTGCTCACGGGCGAAGTCGGTACCGGAAAAACCACCGTTTCTCGCTGTCTTTTAAAGCAGCTTCCCGATAATACCGATACCGCATTTATCTTAAATCCGTCATTAACAGAGTCTGAGCTACTGGCCACCTTATGTGATGAGCTAGGCATAGTTTATGGCGAGGATCCCAGTCTTAAGCAACTGACAGATTTGATCAGTAAATTCCTGCTGGAGAATCATAGTAAGGGCCGCAATACGGTATTGATTATCGATGAGGCGCAGCACTTAAGAGCCGAGGTGCTCGAACAGTTAAGGTTATTAACTAATCTAGAAACGGATACTAAGAAGCTGCTACAGGTCATCTTGATCGGTCAGCCTGAATTACAGCAACTGCTTAAAAGACAAGAGCTGCGTCAATTAGCCCAGCGCATTACCGCGCGTTATCACCTGCTGCCGTTAACTATCGAAGAAGTCGCGCTATATGTGCAGCATCGACTCCAAGTTGCCGGACGTCACGAGCCACTTTTTCATAAGAGTGCGATTAAGGCATTACATAAATATAGCGGCGGTATTCCAAGATTGATTAACCTGTTGTGTGAGCGTGCACTGATGGCCAGTTATGCTCAATCTAAGGTGCCTATTGATAGTAAGATGGTTCGTTTGGCCTCGGCAGAGGTTTTAGGCGAAGAGCCTGAGAAGAAGGGTCTGTTGCTGCCTATCAGCATAGCCGCATCGCTGCTTGCTACCTTTGGCATTGCATTTTACCTGTTTAGCCCATCTATTACGACAGCAAGTACAAGTGCTGTCAAAACATCAGCACCAGTCGTCGCACCTGTAAATGAAGTAAAGCAAGATGCGAGTATTAATACCTTAAATAATAGCCAGCGCGTACTCAATAATGCGATCGCTCAGAGCCGTGATATCGATACGGCCTACGCAGGTATTTTAGGATTGTGGGGTAAGGT
Source organism: Shewanella schlegeliana (assembly GCF_016765635.1). Lineage (GTDB taxonomy): Bacteria > Pseudomonadota > Gammaproteobacteria > Enterobacterales > Shewanellaceae > Shewanella > Shewanella schlegeliana. Next base: position 156,145 of record NZ_JAESVD010000002.1, on the reverse strand, counting down.
GCCCTATATAGGTTTGTCTGCATGTCAGTCGGCTAAGCAGCAGGGACTAGATTGTTTCCAACAGCAGGGCAACTGGCACTCATTAGTGCGCCTTAACTACCCTGCGGTTGTCTATTTGGTCGATGATAACGATCAAGCGTTTTATGGCACTGTGGTGTCACGTCAGGGCGAGCAAATTTTGCTACAGCTTAACGAGCAACAACTTTGGGTGAGTAGAGACTGGTTTACTCGCCACTTTACTGGCACTTTTGAGATCCTCTGGCAAGCGCCTAAAAATCAGCCTAAAGAGATTGGGCAGTCGGCGAATCAGGCTCAACTTCAATGGCTAGAGAACAGCTTAGCGCGTATTGATGACAGAGCGCCGAGACTGGTTGATTACTTTGATCCTGAATTGGAGCAGAGCTTAAAGGCGTTTCAGCGCCAACATGGTTTGACTGCAGATGGTATCGCAGGCTCGCAAACGCTAGTTCAGCTCAATCTGTATCTGAGTGATGCCGGTCCTCGACTCGGTCAAAGTAAGAGGTTGTATTAATGTCGATTTTACTCGATGCAGTGACTCGAGATAAGCAGCAATCTCAAGGGATAACTCATGATGTGGTATTGACTCCGAGGGCGCAATACAAGGCACAGCAAGAGAGCGGAAAGGGGCTTAAACTTGTCGCCATTTTTATCTCTTTATTGCTATTAATGATCTTAGCCGCCTGGCTATTGAGTAAGGCGCTGTATCCCGAATCACCAGCGATTCAAGGATTCGGAGACACGATGAGTGTTAACTCAAATAGCAACCCTGCACTGACTCAACAAGAGCTAGCTAAGCAAGTGTCGACGCAACAAGTGAGTCCAAATGTGGCCGACTCTGAGTTTACATCTGAGCCTATAGCTGAGTCGACACAGGAGATCCGGCTTGCTGGAAAAGTTGCATTGCCAATCGCTCAACCTATGACGGTAACTCAAGTCGCAATGGTTCCCACTTCGGTATCGCCGACAAACAGTGCTGCAGCAGAGGAGCCGAATGATTTGATGGCTGCGCTTTTGAAAGCGCAGCAGAGTGTAGAGAATAATAACGAGTCGACTTCTAACCTAGTTCCAAATAAAAGCATAGCGACAAGTGATAGTGAGCCCATTATTTTAGGGGCTAATAGTAATCAGCGTGGTGACGAGTTGCTTGAATCGCTTAAGGAGCAGGTACAAGATGCTGCTAACGATGTTGGTTTAAAAACCGCGGAGCCTGCCGCAAACAATAATCTTTTAGCTGCATTTGAGGCTGCACTTAAGGATGTCGAACGCGATAATGCGGTGGCGACGCCAGTAACAGAGCCTAAGCTCGACCCTATCCCTGTAACGCCAAAGTCGGATGATATTCCCAAATATGGTCAACTGCCTGCTGGGCTGCAGCTACAAGTGCCTGAGTTTAATATCAATGCTCATGTTTACTCGAGTGCGCCGGACAATCGTTGGCTAAATGTCGATGGTGCAGAGTTACAAGAGGGGGATAGTATTCAGGGCAAGTTGACTATCGTTGAGATAAGACCCAGAGATGTCGTGTTAGCGATTCAAGGTACCGAATTTAAAGTACCGGCAATTTAATCTCATTTAAAAGCTTTGCTAAGTCAGGCCTAACCTTGAGTTAGGCCTTTTTTATTTCAGATATTACTCAGCTATTAATTGTAAAGCTGGTAAGCAAGTAGCAGAGTTAAACCGTAACCTAAGCTATAGCAAAGACTAAGAGCTGGAACGTATTTTAGGTAGCTAACGAAGGTGAGCTCCTTAACTTTACTCATGGCGATAATCCCTGCCGCAGATCCTATGACAAGCAGCGAACCACCAACGCCAACAGCGTAAGTGAGTCCTAACCATTCTGGCGTATTTAATGCTGGCTCAGCTTTTAGCAGTGCGGCGGTGAGTGGCACATTATCTAAAATGGCTGAGCCTATTCCTGCGACAAAGTTCGATATATTTGGGTCAAACTGAGTGTAGACTTCAGTGGGTAAATCTAGGGTGCCAATCTCTTTAAGCATGCCTACCAGTAGTAAAATACCTAGGAAAAATAGCAGTGTGTCGTATTCTACTTGGCGGATATATTCGAGGATCTGTAGTTCTTCTTTATCGCTTCTAGAGGTATGCCCGACTAAAAACATGACCGAGAGGCCGGTTAAAAAAGTCAGTACAGGCGGAATACCAAATAGAATGTTTAACGCCATTGTCAGCATAATGGTGCTAAAAAAGATCACCGCAATGACAACATCGATTGTACGTACGCTTTTAGTTATCGTCTCGGTGCTCACTTCGCCTTCAGCTTTTAGCGAGAATAGTATTGCTAATAACATCACACTGAAAGCTGCCGGCACAAACAACATCAATAATTCAGACATATGTACATGGCCGCCTAAAAATATCATTAAGGTAGTGACATCGCCGGTGATTAAAGCAACTCCTCCTGAGTTAACCGCAAAAATAATGAGTACAGCCATGCGTCGACGTATATGGGCTTCAAGCTTAAAGGTGGTGAGTAGCCCTAGAGAGACTAAGGTGGCTGTAACGTTATCGCAGATGGCTGAAAGTAGGAGAGAGAACAAGGCAACTTGGAGCATTAACATACGAACTGAAACCCTTTGAGGAAACAGTTTCTGCACTAGAATTTGGATCATGCCTTTAGCATTAAGATAGGCTACGAAAGTCATTGTGGACATTAGAAACAGCCACAAGGTCGCAATTTCTAGCAAGTTTTCGTTAAGTTCGTTTTCAATGATTTTTTCATGGCTTGGATCCCCAGCAGCCATAAATAGGATGATCCAAGAGATGCAACCAAAGAAAAGTGTCGTTTTAGCTTTATTGAGGTGAGTGACCTCTTCAAATACGATACTGAGTAAGGCCAGTACAGCAAGTGAGATTAACAGTGCGTATAACATATAGGGCTCACATAGGTGATGTTATGACGTACCTAAACTTAAGTTGGGTCGCCACTTTTAAGGTTATTTTAAGGTTCGCGCGACGTGATATGACCACAGCAACAGATTAATGGCAACTGTTATCTATCTCTTGTTTTTGTGGGAAAGTGTGATCTAAGCTTTAACGACAGATGAGCTTTTAGCTGTTTTAGCTAAAGCAGCCTTACTTGGTAGGTTTTTGTACTGCACAGGTTAAGGTTTTGCTAATTTTTAGGTGGTGTTTGCTAAAGCGACTCATACTGAAATTTTTATTTTTCAATAGGATTAAAATAACGCCAATCAGTATTAAGGCTTGCTCGCTGAGTAAGCTCGACTTTATATACTGATTGGTATAAATAGAAATAAAAAAGGAACACCTAGGTGTTCCTTTTTTGATAAAGCAGAAGTTTACAGATTAAGCTTTAGCAAGTTTTGCAAATACGCGATCTGCTGCTGCTAGTGTTGCTTCAAGCTCTTCTTCACCGTGAGCAAGTGATAAGAAACCTGCTTCATAAGCGCTAGGTGCAAGGTAAACACCTTCATCTAGCATTAGGTGATAGAACTCAGCAAATAGTGCGGTGTTACACTTAGTCACTTGCGCGAAGTTGGTTACCGTCTCTTCGTCTGTGAAGAAGAAACCGAACATACCGCCAACATAGTTGATTGCCATTGGAATGCCGTGCTTGTTTGCAGCAGCTTTAAAGCCTTCAGCAATATACTGAGTCTTAGCGGCTAGTTGCTCGTAAACGCCTTCTTCACAAAGGGCTTCCATCTGTGCAAGACCTGCTGACATCGCAATTGGGTTACCAGATAGGGTACCCGCTTGGTAAACCGGGCCAGTTGGCGCGATAAACTGCATCACATCTTTACGACCACCGAAAGCACCGACTGGCATACCGCCACCGATCACTTTACCTAGGGTAGTTAGATCTGGCGTTACGCCGTAGTGACCTTGTGCGCCGCTCTTAGATACGCGGAAACCCGTCATTACTTCATCGATAATCATTAGTGCGCCGTACTGATCACAAATAGCACGTAGACCTTGTAAGAAACCGTCGATTGGCGGGATACAGTTCATGTTGCCAGCAACTGGCTCGATGATGATACAAGAGATCTCTTCTGGGTATTGCTCGAAGATAGCTTTAACAGAATCTAGATCGTTATAGGTCGCTGTTAGCGTGTGCTTAGCGAAGTCTTCAGGAATACCTGGAGAGCTTGGCTGACCCAATGTTAGTGCGCCAGAACCAGCTTTAACGAGTAAGCAGTCAGCGTGACCGTGGTAGCAGCCTTCAAATTTAAGGATTTTGTCACGGTTAGTGAAGCCACGTGCTAAACGAATCGCACTCATGGTTGCTTCAGTACCTGAACTCACCATACGAACTTGCTCCATTGAGGGAACCATTTCGATAACTTTTTCAGCCATAGTGACTTCAAGTTCAGTTGGCGCGCCAAAAGATAGGCCATTTTCAACAGCTTTTAATACTGCTTCACGAATTTTTGGGTGGTTGTGGCCTAAAATCATTGGGCCCCAAGAACCAACATAGTCGATATATTTTTTGCCATCAGCATCGAAAATATAAGCGCCATCGGCCTTCTCGATAAAGCGTGGCGATCCACCCACACCTGAGAATGCACGTACTGGCGAGTTAACGCCACCAGGGATGGTCTTTTTAGCCTGTTCAAAGAGTTCGTCGGAACGGGTCATTTTTAATCCTTAAAATTTATAGCCAACCTAGAAATCAGCTTTTCGTGAATACCAATTAACTGGACGCTCATATTGCTCAAGTTGAGAGTCAACACCTAACGTCAGCGCAAACAGTGCCATGCGGATCAACAGACCATTATCGGCTTGTCTAAAGATAGCCAGATTTGGATGGTCGTTAAGATCATTATCCAATTCGTTCGCTTGCTCACGAGAGTCTCGTGGCAATGGATGCATGATCACTGTGTTTGATTTGCAATGCTGTGTATAAATACTTTGGTTTAATCGGAACTTACCGCGGTATTTGTTCGCTTCTTCTTGAGAAGGGAAGCGTTCTTCTTGAATTCGCGTTAGATAGAGTATATCAGCGCGATCTAAATTGCCTTCAAGTTGGTCTGTTATTGTGATCTTATGGCCAGCATTTTCAATGTCACTGATCACAGAGTCAGGCATTGCTAGCTCTTTTGGTGATACGAGTGTGAAGCTGACATCTTTATACATGCATAACAGGCGAGAAAGCGAGTGAACGGTACGACCAAATTTTAGATCGCCCACCATGGCGATATTCATGCCGCTAATATCTCGGCCACCGGCTGCAAGTTCTTTTTGAATGGTAAATAGATCCAATAAAGCCTGAGTTGGATGCTCGTTTGAACCATCACCACCGTTAATGACAGGAACGCGGCTGCCTTTGGCAAAGTCACGTACCGAGAAAGAGTCTGGGTGACGCATGGCTATTACATCAGAGTAGCTCGAAAGTACCCGAGCGGTGTCGTAAAGTGACTCGCCTTTAGATAGCGATGAAGATGCCATGCCGACAGTCTCGTTAACTCGACCGCCAAGTAGGCTAAAGGCGCTGGCAAAGCTGACACGGGTACGTGTACTTGGCTCAAAAAAGAGGTTACCCAAAACGGCGCCATCTAATACAGTGGTGCGTTTTTGTCGTAAAGCATAGGGAGTCATGCGGGTAGCAACGGAGAAAACGTTTTGAACGGCTTCCAAATCAAGTTGGTTTACCGACAGGATGTGCGAACCTTGAAACTGAGTCATCAGCCTTTATTTCCAATTTCTGGGGGGCGAATAGCTTTGCTATAGCCCAAATTTATGTAGGGTGGCTGAGGCGGCACTATAGCAGAATCTAATGGGCAGATAAATATCTTCTGTTATGAAGTCAAAATAAAAAATGGCTACCTGAGCAGCCATTTTAATTGTAATTAAAGAGTGGGGGTTAACCGAGTGGAATGATGCTTTCTACTTTAAATACAAGTGAACAAGCGCCAACCTGCGTCCAATTTACTTGGTCTGGAGTGAAGTTCTCTCCTGCACCAAGTCCTGGAACTTCTGTAACCCAGTCAACGCCTTTTAACGCAGTTTTAGTGTAATCAATTTTAGCTAGGATCCGTGCGCCCTTGTTGCGTTCCTGTTTGCCTGAGAGCATCGGGTCATATTCATAATAACTGAAGCGCGCTTCACCATTCATGATTGCGTTATAGCAAGTATTATTCTTACCTATGTTCATTGAAACATTATAATCATTGCCATTTTTCTTCATGCCGTAACCAAAGGTTGCGATATTTGGAGTTTCAACAGGCTTATTCGTTGTTTCATCGATAAATTTGTTAGTAGTGGAGATAAGCTTCGCTCCCATTTGATTACTGAAGCCACTTAGAATGTAGTTCTTACCATCAGTAGGAAACATTTGCTTGATATGTTGGCGGTCATTTAATTGGCAAGCAGCTTCTAAGCTATTAACTCCTGGATTGTCTTCTGTTGGTTGAGCCCATTCAAAGTTGTGAATAGAACCATTGAGTCGACTGGCGAGATAGTCAGCATTTAAGTATGAACCAGGGGTGTAATAGAATGAGCCTGATGCACCAGTTTTACCATCAACTAAGCTCTCACTTGGTTGTGGTTGAGGGAAGCTAGGATCCGTTGGGTTACCTGGAACAACAGGCTTATCGTCAGAGTGTGGGTTATCGTGGCAATTGGCACATGTACTTCCAAAATCTTGGTGGGGAACCTTAATTGGCTCCTCATAGGTGTGGCAGGCTAGACAGTCTGATTCTTCTGCTGCAGCCATATAGTTTGGAAGCATGCTGATTTCAGTAACAGGAGCATTTGGGTCAACATAGTCGAATTTAAATCCGGCTTCTGTGCACTGTTCTTCAAAAGTATTAATATAGCTTACAGCTTTTTCTTGTAGACTTGTATTATCACTTACTAAGTTGCTGTTTGTTTCTTTTAGAGTGGTATTACTTGCAGTTAACTCGCTATTTTTAGTTTCAAGTGCTGCTATTTGAGACTCTAGCCCAGAAGTATCTGTATCGTCGCTATCACAGGCTGTTAGCGCTAAAATAGAAACACATAATAAGCTTAGTTTAAATGTCGCTTTCATCATAAAACCCTTAGTTTTTTAGTTGTTTTATATTTATAGTTGTTGTGATTTTTTGAATGAATCAGAGTAATGGGTAATTAGTTTTCCAAATTTGTCCTCTATTAACATGACGGGGATATTGTGCTTGTTTGCAATTGCTATAGATTTTTTTGCAGGTAAAACCATAAATGCAGTGGCCAAGCCATCTGCAGTCATACAGCTTTCTGTTATCACTGTTGCAGATACAATTTTATATTTGACTGGTTTACCCGTTTTTGGGTCTATTATGTGTGAGTAGTGCTCACCACCGCTTTCAAAATATTTTCGATAATTACCTGATGTAGCTACAGCACTATTTTTTGGTGTTATAACTTCCGCTTGCCCACTTGAATATGCAAAAGGTTTATCTATGCCAATACTCCAGCTTTTATTCTTTAAATTTGTTCCGTTGATTCTGAGTTCGCCACCAATATCAACTAAATAATTAGTTATATTGCTTTCTTCTAAAATAGTGGCAATAGCATCGACCGCAAAGCCTTTCGCAATGGAGGATAAGTTTATGGTTACTTTATTTGAACTACGGCTAAGTACACCATCTTCTAAGTCAATCTTATCCACTCCAACGAACTTTAAGGTTTTCGTGATTTCGGTAGAAGTTGGAACATTATATGTTTGCCCACTTTCTCCAAAGCCCCACAAACTAATTAGAGGGTCCACAGTTATATCTAAGGCCCCTTGAGTAATATGGTTAATTCTAATGGCTTCATTTATTACAAACTCAAGTTCTTGGCTGATAGCAACTTGATTGCCGTTGGCGTTATTTAATAAGCTTAACTCTGAATCTTTGTCCCAGTTAGACATCGCCTTATTAATTTCTTCAAGTCTAGCGTTAATTTTATTGCTTAGAAGGTGCATTCTATTAGGTGATATAGTTTCCTCTTTCCACTTGACGCTGTAACTATTTCCCATAGTAAAGCCTTTAAGGGTTTTAACTTCTTCAGCAATGCAAATGTTGGCTACTAGATAAAATGTAAGTGTTGCTATTAGTTTTATTATTTTCAATTTTATTTTTGAAATTTTGTTTTTTTATAAAATATCTTTAAGGTCTAAGTTCTAGTGTGATGCATGTCAATAATGTGATTTTTGAAAATGCAGTTATTGTTCAATATGTGAACTATGTTGTTAATATGATTTGTCTAAATAAGTTTTTGCGTGATTATATTTACACTTTGGTTATTTAAAGTGATTGTTTATTCTTTGGCTAAATTAGTGTTTATGTTTGCTTATGAGGTATAAATAATAAAGGTTAATAGACTTATTGATGATATGGATTCGTTTATGAAAGACAGAAAAATCCACATTTAATGGGAGACGGAGCTTGCCAAATGGCTTGCTGACGCGTAAAACTGCGCATGAGTTGTCGTGTTTTCGATTTAAAATAACTGATTTGGAAGGCTTAGTTTGGACCATTTTATTTGGAATATTGACCCCGTTGCGATCAGCTTCATGGGCTTGAAAGTACATTGGTACGGCATCCTGTTTGCGCTGGCGATCGCGTCAGGGTTTCAGGTGATGAAACGCATCTATATTAAAGAGAACTTGCCTGTCGAGTCGTTAGATAACCTGCTGATGTACTGTGTGGTGGGGATTATCGTCGGTGCGCGTCTGGCGCACTGCTTGTTTTACGATCCGGCATATTACTTTAGTCACCCATTGAAGATTTTTGCTATCTGGGAAGGCGGTTTAGCCAGTCATGGTGGTGGCTTAGGTGCGATTTTAGCCCTGTACTATTATCAGCGTAAGGTTAAATTGCCCTTTTTGTTCTTGTTAGACCGCTTGGCGATTGCTACGGCGATTTTTGGCTTCTTTGTGCGTATGGCCAATTTTGTCAATTCAGAGATCTTAGGCTTACCAAGCACTGTGCCTTGGGCGATTGTGTTTGAGCGTGTCGACATGTTGCCTCGCCATCCGGCGCAGTTATACGAAGCGATTGCTTACCTGTCTATCTTCATACTGCTTTGGGCTATCTATAAACTCACCGATATGAAGCAAAAACACGGCGCGATCTTTGGTTTGTTCTTAGTGCTAGTGTTTAGCTCGCGCTTCCTAATAGAGATGGTGAAGGTTAAGCAAGCGGTTTATGCCGATACTTGGACATTTAGTGCTGGGCAGCTGTTGAGTATTCCATTCCTGCTTGTTGGTATCATGCTGCTGTTAATGCCTTATTTACGTAAGAGTAAAGCTTGATATAACTAGTGCAAAAAAACAAAAGTGCTAAAAAATAAAAGCCGTAAGCAAATCGCTTACGGCTTTTTTGTGGTAAGAGGCTTAGTCTGGTCTTGGTATTAAGTGTAGCGGCGCGGCATCACTTAGATAAGCTTCATCGACTTGATCTAACTTGTTATAGCTAATCATCTGGCGAATACCATCAATATAGGCTTGGCCGCGTTCGGAGTATTTATCTAAGGTTCCAGCAAGCTCAAGCCCTGTAATGGGTTTATTGTCAGCGCGCAGACTTGCTCTTAATTCTCTAAGCTGCTTATAGGCATTGTTTGTGTTGAGGTTAAGCATATAACCTTCGACGGAGGCTAGTGGTGTATCAAAGCGGGCTAAACCGTAGTTGCCTAACTCTTTACGCTGCTGTTTAGGGATCATGCCCTTGCCGCTAAAGTCCCATTGCCCGAAAAACGCATTCCCCTCAACGGTAAAGCGTGACGTTGCCCAGCCACTCTCTTCTGCAGCCTGTGCAAGAACAAGCGATGGCGGCATGATATCCACTTCTTCTAACAAAGTCTGCCTCTGCTGCTCTGTTAGTGGCGTCTCTGCATCCTTGGTGATTTTGTACTTTAGAGCAATTTTTTGTAGTACTACATCATCTAATGGCGCCGATTCAATTAGTCGACGCTCTAAAAGAATATTTTCATTTGCAACCAAGATTAATGGGGCAAGCAAACGGAAAAATACCATTTTCTTTTGCTGAACAGGTATTTGATTAGATGTCTTTTGCCAGCGCTCACTAACCGACTCAAAGGTGAGTCGTGGGACCTCCCTGTTGCCCTCTTGCCAGCTCTTGGTGTTGTAATTGAGCGAGTCGAATAGCGCCATCAGCTCATCGAGGGAGTTGATACGAATATCTTCAGGAGCTTTGGTTGGGCGCCCATCAGACACTTTTATAAAGCTGGTTTGTGTTTCATCTGAGTCTGAGGGAGTTGCAAGATCCGCGGCGACAGTTTTAGGCGCGTGCTTAACGGTTACCGTGTCGCTTTCTGGATTAAATTGAGTATTGGCGGCATATAGCATTAATAAGACAGCGAGTAGGGTAAGAACGATAAGAGTCTGAGGTTTCTTGAGCATATGCAGTCCTTGAAATCTGGCGCTAATAAGCTAAAACATCATCTTACTATATTTGGTGTTGTTATGAAATTGTAAATGCTTGATGCTGTTACCGTATAGAGCTCATCGAGCTTAAATAAAAAAGCCCAGGTAATGTCATTATCCGGGCTTTTGCTAATACTTAAGACTGCTTAAGGCTAATATTAAGAACCGCCTAAGGCTAAGATTGAGAGCCTTAGGCTATTGGCTCAAATCTGACGCAGTTTGCCTAGAGTAGTAATAGGCGATGTCTTTCATTTCTGTCTCAGACAACATGCCAGCCTGAGCTTGCATTAAAGGATCGGTACGATCACCACGCTTAAAGTCAACTAGCTGCTTGAATAAGTAAGCGGCTTTCTGGCCTTTAAGGTCTGGATATGTCTTCATCATGCTAAGCATGGCATCGCCATGGCAAGCGATACAGCGTTGATTTGCTAGCGTTTCACCTTTGCTTGCATCGGCTTGGTAGTTCAATGCGCTCGATTCAAGCTTTAACCCTTGTACTGCTAAGGTATCTTTAAAGGATGTATCCGTCTCAGCATGAGCTACGGTTGCCGTTGTTGCCCATATCAAGCTGATTGCTAAGACTTGTTTAATTAAACGATTACGCATCTTAACCTTCCTTACTCGAAGTTGGCATTGGCGGCATCTGGTCGCTATCCAAAGGCTTACGTCTAAAGATCTTCATGTCGATACCGGTCTCATCATAATAGGTCGAGAGGTAGTCGAGTACAGGATCCCATGTATCTGAGAGATCCCAAAGGCCTTGGGTATCAACCATCCACTGAATGGTATCGCGCCAAACTTCACGGTTACCCTTGTTCTGCGGGATAATCGATGTGGTATGGCAAGCGTTACACTGATAGTTCACCATCTCCCACCCCGGTGCCATTATAAGGCCTGACTCTGGGTCAACTGGGTAGCTTTTGGCTGCATCAGCAGCCATAGCAGTAGAGAGGCAACTTAAAGCAAGCAGGCTTGCCGTAAACAGAGTCTTTCTCATTATACGACCCTTACTGCCACTCGGTGACAGCCGTTAAATAGGTAGCCTTTCGGGTTCCACTGTGGCTGTACCATAGGCTGAGTGTCGCCCTTGGTATCAGTTGCGCGAGCCCAGATCTCGTAGTAACCAGCCTGAGGAAGCTTTAGGTCGATATTCCACTGCTGCCACGCTGTTGGGTTCACAGGTTTAGTTAATGCCGCCGTTTGCCATGTTGTGCCGTAGTCGTAGCTGACTTCAACTTTAGCGACATCGCGCATACCAGCCCAAGCATGGCCGCTGACAGAAAGTGTTTTGCCTAGAGCCAACTCACTACCCGTTTGTGGCGCAGTGATTAGCGACTTAACTATCATCTCTTCGATGATCTTAAAGTCTTTGTTGTCGACTTTCTCACCCGGTGCTACTGGATACTTAGGTACTTGATAAGCAGGTGCGCCCATCTTCTTACCGTCGTGAACGCGATCTCTCACACCCAAACCTGTGGCACATTTCTGTGAAACTGAACCTGGACGGCCGCCAAATACGATACGCAGTGGGTAACCGTGCATGTATGGAATATCTTCGCCGTTCATGCCCCAGGCAATCATGCCGTTTTCATTCATGGCGGCATCGATTGGTACACCGCGAGAGATAGCAGCGCCTTTACCGCTGATGTGCTTATCTGCGCCGTAATGAGCAGTGTAAACAGCGTCACTCTTTACGCCACAATCGGCAAGTACGTCTTTAATTAATACACCAGTCCACTCAGCGCAGAATACCGCAGTGTTACTCCATTGGTTACCTTTAGCATTTGGGTAGAAGTTTTCGCGGCTGTTACCACCGCACTCAAGCACGAGTTGCTGAGTATGGGTCTTGAACTTCTTCTTTAGCTCGGCAATGGTGTAAGTTTTTGGTGTTTCGATTGACTCACCGTCTACGGTAAATTCCCAAGTGTCAGGATCAATCTTGTCGAACTCTGGCATCTGGCCGTTCCAACGAATAAAGGCTACGTCGGCTGGTGTTTTTACTGGTGCAAGGAGGTGCTCAGGCGGGAAGGCGTTTAGTGGGCTAGAGTTAAGCACTTTAAAGTGGCTTGGCAAATCATCAACATTCTTCCACTTAACAGCCGAGACGTCCATAGGCTCAATACCTGCTGGTCGGTTTGATGCAAAGGCCCAGTTTAGTGGCAGCATGGCTGTTACAGAGGTCGCTGCTGCGCCCTTTAAAAAATTACGTCTATCGATAGCCATTAGTCTTGCTCCTTACCGGTATTGAAATAAACTGCCATTGCCTGCATCTGCTCTTCGGTTAGCAGTTTGGCGACTTTACTCATCGTCTTGTCTTGGCGTTTATCAGTTTTAAAGTTTTTTAGTTGTCCAACCATGTACTGCACGTTTTGTCCCTTTAAATTAGGGATAGAAGCGAAGTCGTTACTCCCGTCGACTCCGTGACATGCGATACACATGTTGAGCAGCTTTTGGTCGTCCTCTGCAAACGCTTGGCAGCTAAAGCCACCCATCGTGGCAGAGAGCACCATAAATGCTGCTAATTTATTATTTAATACACTCATTGTGTGCCCTTATCGGGATGATGTTGTTTACTCTTGGTTAAGCGAGCCCTTGGAAAATCGCGTTGCCTTTGCATCGTGCTTTGGGTGCGAATGCCATGTTACGAATATGCAACGATTTTTCATCAACGCTCCCGAGTACTTGTTTTCGTTATTCGTAAATGAAAGCGTTTGAGGTCGTAAAATTACCGAAAAGTGTGATGATAAGCCTGTGAAAAAATCTAAAAAGTTGTGAAAGTGGCGCTTAAGTAGGCAGCCTGTCTATTTTTGTTTCAATTGACAGGTCGAAACACAAGTTGGTTAGGTTGTGTGGTGATTGTTGCTTTATTATTGCTCTATGGTTTTGCATTTGATGTGGATTAGTTTGTGAGCGTGAAGTGCCTGATATTTAGACGGTGTTTTATGGGGATGAGGTCGGCGTTGTGATTAATCGACTTTAGCTTGGAGTTATCTTTGAGCGTTAAGTCGACGATTAAGGGCATGTTTTCGCTATTGGTTCGCGATGCAAGTCGGATTAAATAACAGATGTTAGAGATGATAATTTAGGGTTGGCAATTGTTTCAAAAGTGCTTGTGTTGATGATGGCTATTATTTATGTCACAGATCTTATGTCTAGAGTATATGTGCCCAAATAGCAGCTAAATAAATAGAAAACGGGAGAGACAATCACTGCCTAGCAGCTGAGAAGATGATTGTCTAGAAGGGGGCTGAGCTTCGATAGTGGTTATTATCAACTTATACTCATCAAATCTGGTATCTGAGTAACGGTTTACACTTGCCCTGAGCGGATCTCTTTTCGTAGAGAAACCCAGTTAATCACACCAACAATCTGTTCTTTTGTATCTTGGTAGATATAGACCTCCCCTCGGCGCTCTTTGGCCAAAATGGCGTATACCTCATTGAGAGTTGAAGTATCTGGGAGACCTTGAATAGGGTGGCGAGTCAAGGTGGTGTCTTCGTCTCTTACTTGTAGCTCAAGCTGCAGCATATCAACTTGTCCTTGGGTATTTCTAATTAGCACAGAGCGACCCTCAGCACGCTTTAGCACCTCCAGCAAGAGTTCATCATTGTCAGTCACAATCACAAAGCGCTTATCCATGAGTTGGCGCACACCGACTTTTTGTAGCCCAAGGTTTACTGGGGCAACTTTATAGCCTAGCCCCATAATTTCTAGCTGCTCGAAGAAGATAGACTTAGTCTTGAAACCTTGGTGGGCAATCAAAAAGGCGGGGATAACCACAAACATAGAGGGCAAGATGATGGAAGCGTTATTGGTTAGCTCAATAAGGGCCACTAGTGCGGCTAGTGGGGCGCTTAAACACACACCCATCATGCCTGTCATGCCGATAATAGTATAAAGGCCAATATAGGGAGCAATACTTGGAAACATGAGTGCGCTCACTAACGCTAAAATCGTTCCGAGTAGGGCACCGATGCCATAGAGTGGACCAATGAGGCCTCCGGGAATGCCTAAGCCTATAGCTGCAATCGTGGCGATGATCTTGCCGATTAAAATGGCACTCAAAAACAAAATGCTGGGATGCTGGTTAATGGTCTCGGCTATCGCTAGCTCACCGCTGCCAATCGATTGCGGTAATACTAGCCCCACTAAGGTGGTAACAGCGCCAGCAAGCAATAAGCGATTAATCAGTGGCCAGTTTTGTCCCATAGCGGTGACTTTTAGCAGACTGGAGTTAAAGAATGCCGCGATACAACCAAGGACTACTCCGAACATTGCGAGTAGTGGATATTGACTGAGTGGGATTGCAGCAACGCCAATTTGATCGAACTCATGAACGTCACCAAATACCAACTGGCTGCTGAGAGCACCACAGATGGCCGAGAGCATAATCGGAAAGAAGTAATGAATTTTATATTCTCTAAGCACCACCTCAAAAACAAAAATCACCGCAGCTAATGGTGCGTTAAAAATAGCGGCGATACCGGCGGCGATACCACTGGCGCACATGATACGAACACTGTTATCGGGCAGTTTAAATTTTTCGGCTAATACACTGGCACTGACGGCGCCTAAATGAATAGCTGGGCCTTCTCGGCCTACTGAAAAGTTGGTGGCAAGTGCGAATAGGGCTTGGAAAAACTGTCCCGGCGCAGACTGTAGTGGAATTTTACCGTAATGCAGTTTAATTCTATGGAGCACATAGGCGATGCCCATACGTTTATAGCGCTGAGATCCCATTTTTGCGACACCCCAGATTAAAAATGCCCCTAAAAGGGGTAATAATACTCGCCAGTCATCGATGATGTCCGTAAAATTCAGCTCTTGTGTTTTGGTGAAGGTGTCGAGCCAGAGCAATAGTAATCTAAAAAGAAGAATGACACCGGATGCGAAGAGTGCAAAAAGCAATGCGAGCAAACACAGTTGCACACTGATCTTAGATTGAGAAAGCTTATCTTTAAGGTCGGTATGTAGGTATTTTTGAAATTGCTCTCGCTTCTTAACGATTGTTTGATGCACAGAAATTTCCAAAATTTATGTTTGTCACATTGATTAAAAAATGTGAGATTTTTTATTAGGGGGCTGTTACTTAATGCCAAATTATCATCGTTGGATCGATCGCTTGCAAGTGATTGAACGACAAATTAGACCTTCAAGCGTTTATTTATTGCTTTTATTGAGTGTAGCCTTTGTATTAGGCGCACTTTGTTACGATATAGCAAAGGCGCATTATCTGCCAAAGGCTGCGGTACAAGTCGATAACAGTGAGCAGTATATGCAAGAGTTGCAGGTGCAAGCGCAAACATTGGCAGCACGTAATATCGAGCTCGCACTAGAGCGAGAAGCGAATAGCAATATGCAGGTAATGTTTGTTGAGCAAAATGCAAAACAAAAAGAGTTGCAGCGTGAACTGGCATTCTATCGCAGTGTGATGGCGCCTGAAAACAGTGCCGATGGCATTGCTATTAATGCACTAGAGTTAGAGCCGAGTCTAGAGACCCGTCAATACCGTATCAAGCTAGTACTGACACAGCTGGAGAAGCGTAAGCGTTCAGTAGCAGGTCGTAGTGAAGTCACATTGGTTGGTTTACAAGACGGTAAAACAGTTACTCTTAAGTTATCAGATCTAAGTGAGGCCTCATTTAAGTTCAAATTTAGGTATTTTCAGGTGTTAGAGGGCGAATTTACATTGCCTGAGGGCTTTAGCTTGTCTAGAGTGAAGGCCAAAGTGATCGTTCCAGCCAGTCGTTGGACCAAGGGATCACAAACTGAACAGGAATATAATGCACAAGATTTACTTGTGGATGAAAAAGAGCAGGGCATATTACTTGAACAAAACACTCAGGTATTAGATAATTCTGCACAGCAAACAGAAGTAAGAGGTAGTAATGACTGAACAAGCTGAAGATGCTTTGCCAATCCGTTTCACCGATGCGGCGGCTTCAAAAGTAAAAACCTTGCTCGAAGAGGAAGAAAATGACGCACTTAAGTTACGTGTTTATGTAACGGGTGGCGGTTGCTCAGGTTTCCAGTATGGCTTTACCTTTGATGAGAAGGTGAATGAAGGTGACTTTACCGTCGAGAAGCAAGGTGTTCAGTTGGTTGTTGATCCAATGAGCCTGCAGTACCTTGTTGGCGGTGAGGTGGATTATACTTCAGGCCTTGAAGGTTCGCGCTTCTTCGTTAAGAATCCAAACGCAACGACCACATGTGGTTGTGGCGCAAGTTTCTCAGTTTAACCTTTCGATAAGGTAATTAGAGTTACTAAAAAGCCGTCAAATAGACGGCTTTTTTTGTGTATATCGCCCAAGGCATTAACGCATAATGTTGAGGTTGACCTCACGGTCAAAATAGCTGCCAACCTTACGATTAAAGGCGAGCCACACCTGCACAATCGCTAACAAGATAAGAATGGCAAACACAATCCAGTCAGGAAGCTGTGTTTTGAAGCTGCCGATAGCAAAGCTAGATGGACCCGATGCGGCGAGGTTTTCAGGATCGTAAAGGACGAGCGGGAGTACGCTCACAATCGCCAGCTGCAATAAGGTATATACCCGCAACATAATCAGTCCAGCTTTTTGTTTGCCTATAATGGCAAGCACCATGAATAGAGTTAGGATGCTGAAGAGTACCCCTTGTTTGGCGATTAATCCGCTAATTGAAATCACCACAAAAAAGACGAGTAGGGCGATAAGGCGTTTAGGCATGCTGACTTTGCTGGGTGTATTGGGCTGTGTGGTTGGCTGATTGGTATCCACTTTCAACTCCCTTGCTCTTATTTTTTATTTTATGTTTGTCGCAGATAGAAAGCTAAATAACGGCTAGCGCGGTTGCGCTAGCCGTAATCAATAATCTAAGTAGTGATTAGTGACGCTTTTTTGGTGTTAGACGATCTTCAAGCTCGTGTGGTGGGATCACAACGCCTAAGTCATCTTGCACAGGGAATACGGCAACGAAAAGGTCATCGTCTTGCATACCTGGTACCCAACGCTCCAACCACTCGTCAACTGGAATCGCTAATGCTTGGCAATCTTGCCAATCATCTACAGCCCAAAGTGCAGCCGCTTCTTCTGTTGGCCACATAGGAATGCAGTCTTCCTCTTCTGTGGTTAGCATCACGCAGCCATCTAAATCTTGTAGTGACCACAGAGTTTTGTGCTCTTTCACTTGCTCGACTAGGTAGTCGTAGCGAGATTCTGGAGTCATTTCAGTGATTTGTTTAAGGCTTTTGCTTTTGTTGCTCATGGATTACATCTCTTAATATTAAATGAGGCGAGCCTTGAAACAAGGATAACGCGCCGATTAAACGGATAATAGCACCTAGCAGGGTATTGAAAAAGAAAACAGAGCTTAATTAGGCTCTGTTTCTCTATATTGACAGCTAATCTTACAAGCCACCCAAGACAAGCTAAAGTATGGACAAGCCAAAGTATGCCAATAAGCTCGGCAGTCATCGTTGAGTCAGGCTCATATATCGGTTACTTAACCTTGTAACGCTCATTTTGTACCATTTGGATAAGCATTGCGGCTATCTCGGTGTTGTCTTTATGACCTCGAAAGTACAGTGCGCCTTGGCCATAGGCGTATATGGGCACATCGATTGCGTCATGTCCGCCCGTAGTCCATCCTGTATAGGTCAACTTATCAATAGCTTGTTTTATATCGTCAGTGACTTGCTGTTTGTGCTTATGGTGCGATAGCCGTGAATTGAGCTTCTTTCTTAATCCATCTAATTTTTTATCTTCGAGCGTAATGCTGATGTGTGGCCGTAAAAATGCACTGAATGTCGGCAAATCATTGAGAACCTCCGGGGTGGCAATGATGAGCTGGGCAATGGTGCTTGGTAAGCTGTGAACTTGATGTAGTAACTGACCTTTCCATTGATAAGTACCGTCTCTGCCCAATGTCAGACCACCGGTAGAGTGGTCCGCCGTCGCGACTAATAAGGTATCTGGGTGACTATCGACATAACGCTTAACTAAGCTCAAGGTATTAGCAAAGTCTTCCATCTCGTTCATCGCACAGACGATATCGTTGCTGTGACCACACCAATCTATTTGACTGGCTTCTACCATCATTACAAAAGGGGCTTCTTGATTCGATAGCAAGGAGAGAGCCTTGCGGGTCATGGTGGTTAGTCTTAGAGGATCTTGACTTTCAATAGCATAGGGCAGGCCTTTAGGAGCAAACAGCCCTAGAGCGGGCAGGCTTTCTATGCGACTAAGCTCGCTAAGATTGTTGACATATTGGTAGCCGTACTCTTGAAACTCTAATGTCAGATCACGATCACTACGGACGAAGTATTGGCTGCCACCGCCCAGCATGAGGTCGGCAACTGGGCGCTTGTCGATAAGGTTAGATAGATAACTATCAGCAATCTGATTGTAGTTTCGGCGACTTTCATTATGGGCCAAAAAACTGGCTGGGGTGGCGTGGTTAATCTGTGAGGTGACCACCACAGCAGTCGTCTTCCCCTGCGTTTTTGCCATCTCAAGTAGTGTGGGAAACGGCCCGTGCTGGTGGTCAACGGAGATTGCGCCATTATAGCTCTTATAGCTAGTAGCGAGTGCCGTCGCTGCGGCTGCCGAGTCGGTGACATAGGTGTCATCGTCTGGATAGGTACTCGACATGCCAACCAGTAGCTTATCGAAGATAGTCTTCTCGACTCTTTGGGTTTGTGGGTTATCACTATAGTAGCGATAGGCACTGGTATAAGCTGGCCCCATACCGTCACCAATTAAGTAGATAATATTCTTAGGTAGGTATTCAGCTGCAATAATAGGTGCGAAGGGGTCGTCAGTTTCCGCAGCGGCCTCTTTGCTTAATAGCGCAGTACATAATAGAGCTGTACTTAATAGGTAGGCACTAAACAGACCTAGGTTTGAGTTAATAGCCGATAAGCGAGTTATCGAATTTGAGTTTGTCATGTCCAGACTGTCCTAAATATTCAAGAGTCTGTGGCTAACTTAAAGATTGATACTGTTAGCCACCGCCGTCACTAGTGGAATGTCACGTATGCTTTGTTTGGTCGGCTTGGTTCAAATTGAGCGCTAGCTTGCGCCGTATCCGGCTTTTTTAGATAGAGTTCAAGCCAGTTCTCCTGCTCCCATAGCATGTGCATAATTGACTCTTTTGCTTTATAGCTATGGCTCTCATAGGGGAAGGTCACTAGACGTGCTTGTCCCCCGAGCCCACGAATGGCTTTGAATAGTCTCGATGATTGCATCGGATATGTGCCTGAGTTTGAGTCCATTTCGCCATGCATCAGTAGTAAAGGTTCATCGATTTTGTCGGCATGGGTAAACGGAGAGATCTGTTGATATAGACTCGGCGCTTCCCAGAAGTTACGTTTCTCATGCTGAAAACCAAAGGGAGTTAATGTGCGGTTGTAGGCTCCGCTTCTGGCAATACCTGCGGCAAATAGATCTGAGTGTGCCAGTAGGTTGGCAACCATAAAGGCACCATAGGAGTGGCCACCTATGGCTACGCGATCTCTATCGGCAATGCCCATCTCTACTAAGGTGTCGATCGCTGCATTGGCATTGGCAACGAGCTGACGGCGAAAGCTATCGTTGGGTTTCTCGCTTCCCTCACCAACAATCGGCATGGCAACCTTATCGAAGATGGCATATCCCTTAGCGGTAAATGGTACCGGGCCTTTGGGGCTTATTTGATTGTATTGATTAGGCGAATAGTTTACTTGGCTGGCGACCTCAGCATTTTTGTACTCTCGGGGATAAGCCCACATCAAAACAGGTAGTGGGCCATCCTCAGTACTATAGCCTGCTGGCAGGTATAGCACGCCCGATAGTGGCAGACCGTCATCACGGCTGTAGTTGACTAACTGCCGAGTCATGCCCTGATAGGCATTTAGTTTATGTTGGTTTTGATATAGCAATTTCTCGTTACCGGAATCCACCTCTAGCATCACTAAGTGAGAGGGGGTATCTGCACTTTGTCTGCTAATAATCAGTGTCAGTGGCTCAAGATCGAGAATATATTTAACTCTTTCTAGTTTCTCTGTAGAGGATTGCCATAGGGTTGCAGGCTTGGCGGTGCTTTGCTTGCTCTCTAGCAATGTTAGTGGTGATGACTTCAAGAAAGGTTGATAGCCGTCAGGTGAGGCACCTATACCATAGTGCAGTAAGCTATTGTTATGTAGCTTGAAGACTCGTCCCAAGTCATTGCCATTGAGCTTAGCGTTCTGCCGGTAAAGACTGCCTGGGTCATTATAGGTATCGCGAATTGCCTTTTGATACCAGAGCGAAAGCGCTTGGTTGCTAGCTACTGAGGTGTCTAATAGGCTGACGCGCATCTGTTTCTTATCGGATTGTCGCTCTGTGACGAGAGCATTATTTTGCTCTCCCCAGGTTATTTTACTGATCCGCCAAGGGGTCTTGGTGAGTGGCATAGGCTTTTGAGTAAAAGGTGCACTGAGTTGTAGCAGTTGATCGCGATAGGCGACTTTGATACGACTGTCGCCATTATCGAGGGCTTTTACAAAGGCTAGGGTATCTGGCTTATCACTACGCCAATGGATCATGCGCGGACCTTTGCGTACTGAATCGCTACCCGGTGCGCGGTATTCACTGCTTTCTAAGTGCGCCAGGGTTTGTAGTTTGTCACCCGTTTGGCTAAACAGCTCTACCGATTGAGCGAAGTCATAGTATTTCACCATATAAGAGAAAGGTGCTGCGATACGTTTTACCACTAAGTATTTATCGTTAGGTGATAGGCTATAGTTGATATTAATGGCGGGCTTACCGATAGGCTTAACATCGCCATGAAGTGAGATAAAGCTTAACTGGCTGGTGGTTAAGGCGGTGAATTCGGCCTCATCTTGTGGATTTTTTAGCAGGTCTTGATAGGTTCTGCGTGGCGCTTTCTGGCCTGATGTTTCACTGATGTTAGGTGCGGTTAACTCTGGGTTTCTATTACGAGTAGTCGTTACTGCAAGGTTAGTGAATACTCCCTCACTATTGTTTTTCCAGATATATTTTAGTCCAAGGGTGGCATTGAGGCGGCTCGAATTGAGTTTACGGCTTTGCTGGTTTGCTAAATCAAAAATAAACAGATCGGCGCCATGTTTAGTTAACCCTATATAGCTTAAGTATTGGCTATTAGGGGAGAAAGTGATATTGGCCAGTTGCATACCGCTTGGCAGTGGTATCGTGATGGGGGGGGCTCCGGCTTTTAATTTGCTTAGGTTAATTAGTTCGACACTCAAATAGGTGTACTTTATGCGGCTCGGGATCAGTTGTTCTGGTGATACTCTAAGCCCTGCAAGTTTTCGCTCAGTTTGTGCCAGCGTATCGATTGAAAGGTGCTTTCTAGGGGTTAATATTGCAAGCCACTGTTTGTCTTTAGATAAGCGAGTACTTACGTTTTTCGTTTGCTCAACCACATCTTGCAGTGCTTGGCTTGGTAATTGGTAGCTATTGCACATTGCTGTACTGCTAAACAGTAGTGGCCAGCAGATGGCTATCAGGGCATACATTAAGAGCGAGTTGCGAGACATTCTTATCTCCTGATATTAGGGAAGAGAGTAGCGGGAAGGATAAGCGCCCAAAATTGGGCGCTTATTTCTCGTATTAAAGGGAGATTTACACGAGATTAGAACTTCTGTGAGTAACCGAAGAATAGACTACGACCAGTGTTTGAATAGCTGCTGTTGTCATCTTCATAGAAAGGCCAGTCATTGTGCTTGTCGTTACGCACATCGTACAAAGGTGGCATCTCATCGGTTAGGTTTTTAACACCTGCGGTGAACTTACCCTTCCAAGGTGCGTAGTAGCTCAAGGTAATGTTGATGATTTGATAAGCATCTAGTGTATCTGTCTCCATTGACTCGACATCATCACCGTTGCCATCTTGGTACTCGAACAGATCGACACCTTTTGCTTCACCCGTGTAGTAGTAGGCAACCGTTGCGCTAAAGTCTTCATAGTTCCAGTTTAGGCTCGCGTTACCTTTCCATTTAGGGAAGTAATCGGTCTCAGTTTGCTCTTCAATTTCGCTATCGATGCGCTCTTGGTACTCTTTCTTAATTAGATAAGAAGCGGCAACTTTGAATTTGAAATCACCAATCGCTGTTTCTGGGAACTGATAGTTAAAGCTGGTATCAATACCTTCAGAGGCCTCATAAGCACTGTTGATTGGGCCTTTACGCATACAGGCGATGTTTTCGATACCGTCATCATCGTACTCAGTCAGGTAACCCACTCTATCCATCTCTTCACAGCTAGTGTAGTTACCCGTTTGGTAGTAAGAAGGATCGGCTAACATTTCATCGGTTGAGATGGTTTTAACTGCGCCATCAAGTTCGATGTTCCACCAGTCAACAGTGATATCTGCGTTGTCGGTAATGTTGGCTACAATACCAAAGTTCCAGTATTCACCCTTTTCTTCTTCAAGGTTTAGATTACCTTGAGTAATTGAACGGTAATCATCTTCATAAATCTCATCTGGGATGGTTGGGTGCGGATAATCTGTTCCACCGAAACCGATAGTGCGCCCAGCGTAAAGGCGGTGCATGTCTGGTGCTCTAAAGCTCTTACCCCAGTTAGCACGAACCATGACTTCATCAATTGGACGGTATGAAAGTCCTACTTGTGGAGTGGTTGCGCCGCCTACATCAGAATCATCTAGGTATTGGTCGTAACGCAGTGCAGCTGAAAGATCTAATGACCTAACTCCCGTGATATCGGCTAACAGTGGGATTTGTAACTCACCAGCAACGGCAACGCGGTCTCTATCACCTTTACCGCCTGTACCGCCCATACCGATTAAGCCACCGCTTGAGGTAACGTCATCTAGGGTATCTTCATAACTTTCACGCGCCCACTCGGCAGTGGTTGCAAAGCCTGCAGTCCCTGCAGGTAACTCCATCAAATCACCAGCAAATACCGCTTGGAACTGGTGCAAGCTTGAATCTGAGTTTTTAGTTGAGTCTGCAATAAGCATGTTAGCTTGTTCAGTCGTCATTTGACTATTCGGGTACCACTTAGATGGGTCGGCATCGTTTGGATCGAAAGTCACAATATCAAGCAGTGCATCAGCCTTGACCATGTGATGGTTTTGTTTTTCGTACTTGTTGTAGCTGCTTGACCAAGAGAGATCTAGCTCGTACTCACCAATGTTACCGTCGGCGCCAAATGAGATAGAAGCCTTAGTATTTTGGGTATCGTAAGTACGTGGCCCTGGATACTCTTCCATTCTACGCGCTAGATAGAAGCGGTTATCATCTTCAAACTCATATTTGTCATAGCTCAGTGCGCCAGTCGCTTCATCTTGATAGATGCTAGTCCCGAAGCCCTTTTCATCTTTGTACTTAGTCGCTTCTTTATAAGAGGCGTTAACCATACCGTACAGCTGCCAATCGTCATTTAAGTCATAGGTTGAATTTAAGACTAGGTTGACACGATCGTAGGCTGATTTTAGGCCTCGGTCGGCATACTTATCGTAGTAACAGTCATATTTGTAAGTGGGCCTGTAAATTCCTTTATCGCCAAACAGCTCACCACACTGTTGTTCACTCAGGTTAACGTATTTATCTTCGTGATAAACCTTGCTGTAATCGGTAATTCTTGAAGACCAACTTGAAGGTGCGGCATCGCCATAAGGGCCTGCCCCCCAAGTAAGGTCTCCATCTTCATTTTCATAGTAAGCAGGACTGTATAGGCCATCACGCTGATAAGTTTGAATCGACTCTGCTTTTTTATATTCGAGGATTAACAGGGTTTGGCTCTTATCGGTATTGAAGCCTTGTAGGTAAGACAGATCAAGTTCCTCACCGCCACCTTGAGTTGGGTCATTATATTTAGCTGAAACCTTCGCGCCTTCATATTCTTTCTTAAGAATAATGTTGACCACACCACCAACGGCATCAGAGCCATAAATCGCCGAGGCACCACCAGTTAGGATTTCGATACGTTCTACTGCCGCTGCAGGAATGTCTGATACATCAACAAAGTTTGAGGTGCCACCCGCGGCACTAGGAAAAGAGGCTTGACGGCGGCTATTGATAAGAACCAAGGTACGGTTAGCGCCCATACCTCGTAGGTTAACAGAGCTAGCACTATCAGTGTAACCATCGCTCTCACCGTTGAGTGAACCACCAGTATTAGCAACAGAGGATTGCAGTACCTCAGAGATAGAGTTAAGGCCACTATTGGCGATATCGTCTGCTGTAATGACAGTAACAGGTAAGACCCCTTCGAAGTCGGCACGTTTAATTCGCGAGCCTGTCACTTCAATTTTTTCCATCTCTTTTTTAGCGTCGCTCTTGTCTGCCGCTTCAGCTGCAAACAAAGTTGTAGGGGTTAGCGCTGCCATGCTGATGGCGAGGCTCAATGCTGAAAGTTTTGTTTTTGGTTTCATTGATTGCAGTCCTTATTTTTATAATTTCCCTAAACACTCAAATCAAATTTATCTATTTGTAAGTCGATTAAAGTGAGTCATTCCTAGGGTGAATACTGTCGAGTTTCCAATTGAAATACTGCTGGTAGTCAACTGATGTTAGTTGTAATTAATTTGTTAGTTGGCAGCAATCGAACTAGGGTCGTTTATTTGTTGTTTATATGTCTATTTAATGTCTATTGTTTGTTTTTTCATTGTGTTAGTGTATGTTTTGCGTGTGGGTTCGTTGCTTTATCTATGTGAAATAGATGTAAATTTTAGCTCGATTTATGCAAGGGAACTTTAAAGTGATAACGATAAAGTGGGGGGCAGATGGTAGAGATAAGAAAAGAGGCGCCGTTTAAACTTGGCCAGTGTGAGGTCAACCCCAGCGACAATAGCCTTAACTTTTTTGATGCAGCATCCATTGTTGCCACCTCAGAGAAAGTCTCCATTCAGCCGAAATTTATTGAAGTATTAAGTTATCTTGCGCGGCAATACCCAAAGGTTGTGACTCGAGAGGAGTTAATCGACAATATTTGGGAGGGTAACAGTTATGTGGGTAGTAAGGCGTTAACGAACGCCATCTGGCACCTGCGTAAACACCTTAATCAAGGTGTTGGTGGCGAGCAAGTCATCGAGACTGTGCGTAAGATGGGCTACCGTTTACTGCTTGAGCCTGAGTTTAATGATGCTGATCTGGTAGATGAGCCTGATCTTTTTCAGCAAGCGCAACAAAAAATCAAACATCTTACTCGGCTTAATCGAAGACTTACCTTAGCGGGTGGATTGTTTGTCTGTGTGGTTACTGTTGCTTTGGGATATCACCTATACCAAGATAGTATTCGTTATGTTCCCACCACCAAGCAAAATCTGACCACTGCCGCGGGGTCGGAGCTTTACCCCGCAGTTTCTCCCGATGGCCGTTGGTTAGTTTATGGCAGTCGTGGCAGTAACAAGTACGCCAGCCTTTATCTTAAAGATCTGCAAAACCCCGCCGAAACCCCTAAGCGACTCACCTCGACAAAGACGGCAGAGATCAGAGCCGTATGGAGCCCTGACGGTAGCGCACTGTATTACGGATCCGAACATAGAAGTGAAGATAAGTGCTACCTAACTAAGCTGAATTTAGACAGTAATGAAGCGCTTAAATTAGGTGAGTGTTACACCTATAGCTCGGCTATCGATATCGCTCCCGATGCAAGCCGTCTAGTGTATATTTGGGATAGTGGCGAGGGGGTTGGTTCCGGCCTTTATCAACTGTCTCTTACAGCTGAAGGCGAAGAACCTAAGCGTTTATCTTGTATTGAAAACTGTAGCTATCGTGACCGTGATATTGCTTTTAGCCCTGATGGTAGCTGGCTGGCGGTTGCACGGCGTTTTGGTAATATCTCCGAAGATATCTTTATACTGCATACTCAAACTGGTGAGGAGCAACGTTTAACCTTTGGCTTAGAGGATATCCGCGGGCTTAGCTGGCATCAAGACAGTGAAAGACTGATCTTTAGTACCGAAAACTCTGGGATCAGAAATGGCTATATCGTCGGCATTGATGATAAGCATATTTTGTCGTTAGAGGTGGAGGGCATGAGTTATCCCCGTTCAATACCTAATAGCGATGAGCTGGTGTATTCCAACTATATGCGTGACTATCAGGTGGGGTCATTTGCGCTGGAACAGTCTATCCCCACCGCCACTTTTCCGCTACTACAAGTTGAATACAGTTATCGAAATCCCGACTACTCTTCGGTTACCGAGCGTATCGTCTATGTGTCTAATGAAACGGGTTTCAATGAGATCTGGTCTAGTGATGCCGATGGTAATCAAAGGCGGCAGCATACGGATCTTAAGCGGCGAGTGGCGTACCCAAGTTGGTCCCACGATGGTACTAAGGTGGCTTTCTTAGCACCGGATGATAAAAATGAGGGTAATAAGATCCATGTGCTAGATATGAGAACCTCCAATATCAGCATTCTTGCTACTCCCTATCTCGATCACAACCGTCCAAGCTGGGGCTGGAATGATGAGATGGTACTGGCTAGCAGTAAAGATGGTATCACCGAGTTTTACCTTGATAATCGTTTACCTAAGGTGATTAGTCCTATCGATATGCGCTTAGGTAAGATAATCGCCGAAGATAAGTTAGTCTTTACTCAGCTTGGGAAGCGAGGGCTGTGGATGTTGTCGCTGTCTAACCCAAGTCAGCCCAGTGAGCTGATTAGTGCTAACCATTTTGGTGAAGGTTATAACTGGGTTGCGACCGATAAAGGGATCTACTTTAGAACGAGTCGTAGTGGCTTTCAGTTAATTAACTTTTGGCGTTTTAACACTGGGCTTATCACACCCATCTTAAAGTTGCCGTCGGGAAGTATTCCTCGCTCGGGAGCCATGACCTATGTGACGAATCGCAATAGTCTGCTGATGACCCTTTCACAGAACTACAAACGTGATGTGATTAAACTGCAGCATAAGCTATTGTATTAGCTTACGCTGCATATAAGTACTTATGCCATAACATTAAGCAGCAGGGAAGAAAGCACCGAGTACAGCTTCTCTAGAGGCTCCAGTTACCGCAGGGAGGTTACCCGGCAGACCTTGATGGTACCGCATCGCTAACCAAGCAAAAGCGATGCCTTCGACCCACTGCGGATCCATGCCAAGCTCGGAGGTCGTGACCACCTTGTAGTTTGGCAGCAGTTTACGCAATCTGTGCATAAGCTCACAGTTATAGGCGCCGCCACCACAAACATACATCTCGCCATTTTCCGACAACTTTAGTGCATCGCTGGCGATGCTGTAGCAGGTTAAATCCAGCAACGTCGATTGAATATCTGCCTCGCTTAAATGACCAAACTCTGATAGCTGCTGCTCAGCCCAAGCTTGGTTAAACAGTTCGCGACCGGTACTTTTGGGGGCTGCGAGAGCAAAGTAGGGATGGGACAACAGGTGCTGTAGCATCTGTTGATCTGTGGTGCCCGATTTCGCCCAAGCGCCATCTTTATCAAAAGAGTGTCCAAGTTGGTGTTGGATCCATGCATCGCTTAAGCCATTTCCTGGTCCAGTATCAAAGCCGGTGACATCTTGGGTGTTTCCTGGCAGGTAAGTCACATTGGCGATACCACCAATATTTAAAATGATGCGTTTGTGATTTGGGCTGGCAAATACATGCTGATGAAAGGCGGGGACCAGTGGCGCGCCTTGACCGCCTAGAGCGATATCTTTACGTCTAAAGTCAGCAATGACATCGATACCTGTTTCGGCGGCGATGGTATTGGGATCACCAATTTGCAGGGTAAAGCCCATCTCAAGATTGGGCATATGGCGCACGGTTTGGCCGTGGCTACCTATGGCGATGACTTGCGACTTGTTGACACCAGCCTTATCTAGTAGGGCATTGGTTGCTTTAGCGAAAAGCTTACCCATGGCGCGATCTAAATGACCGAGACGGTTTATCTCATCATTTCCAGGTAGGCAAAGCTTCTGTAGGTTACTTAAAAGCGCCTTTGGTAGTTCCTCTGTATGAGAGGCAATAAGCCTTGGCTTATCGTCTTCAAAGCTAACCAGAACCGCATCGACACCGTCCATGCTTGTGCCGGACATCAAGCCTACGTAATAACTGTTATTCATGGCATTAAACCTATAAGTCGCACCGTGAAAAGTCCGATGCTTTCACCGCGCTACTGCGCTGCAATCTGTAGCTGTTTATTATGTTCAAGCTCAGCCATCATGGTTTTACTTAGTGTGGCAAACTGGGCCTTTTCTTTCTTCGCAATGGGTTCAGACTTTGGCAACTTTATCGTGCGAGGGTTGCGGTGCACACCATTAACGATGAACTCATAGTGTAGGTGTGGACCCGTTACTCGGCCTGTGGAGCCAAGAGTACCGATAATCTGCCCTTGTTTAACCGATTGCCCTGTCTTTACCTTACGTTTAGTCAGGTGAAGGTACTTGGTGGTATAGGTATCGTTGTGCTTAATAAACACGTAGTTACCATTATATTTGTTGTAGCTCGACTTAATGACACGGCCGTTACCCGCTGCCTTAATTGGTGTGCCTACTGCCGCGACATAGTCTACGCCGCGATGGGCCTTAACTTGGCCTGTAACCGGGTGCAGTCTACGAGGGTTAAAGCTAGAGCTAACATATTTAAAGTCGACTGGAGATCGCAAGAAGGCTTTACGCATGCTGCGGCCCTCTTCTGAATAATAGTTACCATCCTTGTATCTCACCGCCGTGTAGCGGTCGCCTTGGTTGGTAAATTCTGCGGCGAGAATATTGCCGTTTTTTAGGAACTCGCCATCGGCGTACTCTTCTTCGAATATCATTGCAAACTGATCGCCCTTACGGAGATCTAAGGCAAAGTCGATATCCCAACCAAAAATGGTGGCGAGCTGCATAATTTGGTTCGGTGTCAGTCCGGCATTCACTCCCGCATTCCAGAAGTTGTTCTCGATAGTGGCGCTAGCAAACTTAGAGCGCGCCTCGACTTTTTTAGTGACGATCTGCTCTTTATAACCACTATCGTTATGAGTGACGATTAAGGTGGTGATCTTATCGAGGTGATAGGTAAGTTGAGCCAGCTTGCCATCGGGTGTTTTAGCGATCACTAAGTCATCGCCTGGCATAATTTTCAGCAGATTCTTCTTGGCTTTGGGCAGCTGAGTTACATCATAGACATCTTTAGCCGTTAACCCTACACGCTCAAATATCGCGGCTAAGGTGTCACCACTTTTTACTTGAAAGTGCTTCTCTTTTAATTTTGGCGCTGTAGTTTTTTGTATTTCAGGCTTATCAGCAGCTTCAGCCAGCGCTTGTTTCTTGTTTGGCTCGCGACTTTGGCTTAGGGGCTCACTGTGAGTTCGTTGCGATGGGTTAGACTCGCTTAATGATGCTGAAGGTGGTGTGGGCTTTCTAAAGGCGAGTGGAACGTCATAGCGAGTATTAACGTCATATTCACCAGATGCTGACGGTGTCTGCTTAGATGCCTGTACATCATCTGATGGCATTAAGATAATAATTAGCGTGACAAAAACTAAACCGCATAAGAGCATTTGATGTAATTTTGGCAGTAATTTAAATAAAGTTATAACCTTTCCCATTGACCTTGATACCAAATTAGCCCTTTCTTAGTGATCCCTTTAGTGTACACACTTTCATTTGTGCTTGCTAACAAGTAACATGAGTGCCCATATTTTTTTGATTAGGCTCCCAGGAGTAACCGCCGATATGGCTGATTTAGAGCAAGCATTAGCAGAAATAAGACGTGGCACCGACGAGATATTACTCGAAGCGGATCTGCTGGAGAAGTTGAAAGAAGGTCGCCCGTTAAAAATTAAACTAGGCGCTGACCCAACCGCTCCAGATATTCATCTTGGCCACACGGTTATTTTAAACAAGATGCGTACCTTCCAAGAGTTAGGTCATGAAGTGATCTTCTTGATTGGTGACTTCACAGGTATGGTCGGTGACCCAAGTGGTAAGAACAGTACTCGTCCGCCATTGACTCGTGAGCAAGTACTTGCCAATGCTGAAACTTATAAGCAGCAGGTTTATAAGATTTTAGATCCTGCTAAGACGCGTATTGAGTTTAACTCTACCTGGTTGGAGCCATTAGGCGCTGCGGGCATGATCCGTCTTGCGTCACAGCAAACTGTTGCACGTATGATGGAGCGTGATGACTTTAAAAAGCGTTACGCTTCAGGTCAGTCAATTGCTATTCATGAATTCATGTACCCATTGCTACAAGGTTACGACTCAGTTGCACTAGAGTCTGACGTTGAGCTAGGTGGTACCGATCAGAAGTTTAACCTACTTATGGGTCGTGAACTGCAAAAGTCTGCGGGCCAGAAGCCACAGACTGTGATCATGATGCCACTGCTTGAAGGCCTAGACGGCGTTAAGAAGATGTCTAAGTCTGCTCATAACTACATTGGTGTGAGTGAGCCTGCTGGTGAAATGTTCGGTAAGATCATGTCAATTTCAGATGATTTGATGTGGCGTTACTTCGAGCTACTCTCTTTCCGTCCTTTGACCGAGATTGAGCAGTTCAAAGCTGACGTAGAAGCGGGTTCAAACCCTCGTGATGTGAAAATTGCATTAGCGAAAGAGATCATCGCACGTTTCCATGATGAAGCTGCTGCTGAAGCTGCACACCAAGAGTTCATCAACCGTTTCCAAAAAGGTGCGATTCCAAGCGATATCGAAGAGCTAGAGATTGTTGCTGGTGAAGGTATTGCGATTGCTAACCTGCTTAAAGAAGCGGGTCTAGTAAACTCTACTTCTGATGCGATGCGCATGATTAAACAGGGCGCAGCTAAGATTGATGGCGATAAGATTGAAGATACTCGCCTACAATTGACTGCTGGTACCTCTGCGGTATTCCAAGTAGGTAAGCGCAAGTTCGCTAAGATCACA
Organism: Shewanella schlegeliana; assembly: GCF_016765635.1. Lineage (GTDB taxonomy): Bacteria > Pseudomonadota > Gammaproteobacteria > Enterobacterales > Shewanellaceae > Shewanella > Shewanella schlegeliana. The sequence continues at coordinate 124,953 of NZ_JAESVD010000002.1, read as the reverse complement.
CTCGTTTAACGCGATTAAATCTCGGCTTAACTTGCTGGGTTTAAGTGCTAATCACTACTAGAGTGAAAATAGACTAGTGGTTATTCAAACAACGGTCTGTACCAAAGTGCAGGCCGTTTTTACATTGCCAAGTTAATCTTGCCGCATCTAACGTCCAGCGATCTTTCTGCTTCTCCATCGAAAGAATCAACAGCATCTTAGGGTGTTCAGCACTTGCGCCACTGACGTTATAGGTCACCACTTTTCCTTGGTACTGTTTGACTTTGGCCAGTTGAAAGCTGCTGCCAGCATAGTGGGCAGAGATAGATTCGGGTTGTTTACTCCAGCTACGCTGCTGCTGTTGCGCAAGTTCGAGTTTTTGATTGAACTTATGGATAGGCTGGTCGGCAAAAGAGACCACGATTGGTTGCTCAATGGCCATAGCGGCACTACAAGTGAGCATTGATAAGACAATCAGTGAGCGAAGCGCGTTAGTAAAACCCATAACAACCTACTGCATTCAAGGTACTTAGTTACTTTGACAGGTAAGCGACAAAAAGTTTCCTGTAGCAGCAGGATTTTGTGATCTGGGTATTATACCGGTTGGTATTACTAACGGGGATTACTGAACGGCGAGTTGATCGGCCATGGTTTGGTAATCCATCAGATCTTGATGCTCTTTAACCCTTTGATGGGTCATGTCTAAACGCAGTGTAGTCACGCCGGGAATGGCGATGTCTATGATGCGGCCAGGTTTACCAAATAGCTCGCCAGGCCCTTTATAGCGGTAGTTACCGATAAGTACGACTAGTGAGCCAGAGTTAAACATATGCTCGATATTAAAGTTGTATTCGAGTACACCGCGATGAGCACGTTTTAAAAACTGTAAAATATGGCGCTTGCCTGTGTATGTCCGCCCAGCGGTTCTGTCATTAAACACGCTGTCACGATTATAGAAGGCGCTCAGGCTCGTGTAGTCTTGACGAGTTAGCGCTTGAATATACTTAATAGCCAGCTGTTGCTCTTTGGGCATATCGCCGATATTGGCGAACGCCGGAAAGCTAAACAGTGCAAATACAAAACTAAGTAAAGCTAATCTCATTATTGTGGTGTCTTTAAATCAAAAGCCGGTAATGACAGGTGCCAACGAATAGCGGCTAATCTAATCACGAGTGCGGTACCCATTGCAAATAATAAGGCAAACATATCGGCCGCTCCCCAATGTAAACTTATGGTGTAACAGATCCCGCCCACTATCGATGCTGTCGCGTAGATCTCTGTACGAAGCACCATAGGTACCTGTTGACAGAGTAAGTCTCGAATAATACCACCACCGACGCCAGTGATTAAGCCCATAACGACGGCAGTCATACCGCTGAGCTCTAAATTTAGCGCTTTTTCTACGCCAATCACAGTAAAGAGTGCTAAACCAAAGGCGTCGGCAACGGGCAGGAGGTAACGTGGGACTCGCTTAGGTTTACGGACAAAAATAAAGGTTAATATAACGGTAATTAAAATCACCGTGATGTAATTGTGATCTTGGATCCAGAATACCGGAGTGGTGCCTAATAGAGCGTCACGAATGCTGCCGCCACCAATGGCAGTAACGGAAGCGAGTACGAGTACGCCAAATGGGTCCATCTTATGTCTGCCAGCGGCTAATGCGCCCGAAAGTGCAAATACAGCGGTACCACACAGGTCGAAGAAATAGATCCAATCGATCATCTATCCAACTCTTCAAGATGAATATTGAGGGCATCCACCGAAATTCGAATTTCGATAACAGAAAGCAGTAGTGAATAAAGTAGCAGGAGCAAGCTGCAACCGAAGATAAGTGCCCCGACTTTGTTAAGGCCGATGTAAATAAAGATCATACATAATACGCATAGGGCAAAGCTCAATGCCCCCGACTCCTGCATTCGTTTAATGATGCTGATCCGCTGACGAAGATTCTTTAGCTGACTATTGTGGAGCGGTTTGCCATTGGCACTGAGATTACGTATGAGCGCCGCTAAAGAGAAGAAACGATTGGTATAAGCCAACAACAGTAAAGAGATGGCTGGAAAGAGCAGTGCAGGCGTTGTCAGTGAGACATGGATATTTTCAAACAATGGAGTCAGCCCTAAACGAGTCAATATACGATTTTAGGAATCATACCAATGCCAATAATTTATACAAGATGATTACAATCTACTGAATAAATAAGTAGCGCATAAAGAAGGTTATTAAACAAAATTCAAGATATTAGCTGCTCTTGGTAGGGTTAACCTTGCATCACCCGCAGCAGGCCCCAAATACTTGGCAAGATAACGATAGCAAGCGTCCATAGGCTGAAGGCCACAGAGTTGAGTTTAACCGCTCTCAATAGATCGTTCTCATCGGGTAGCTTGCCATAAGTGACCTTAGGCATATCGACCTTTTCTTTGTTGAATTTTACCGGCCCACCTAGTTCAATCGCTAACGCACAGGCTACGACTTCGCAGGTTTGATACTCATTCAGTGGTGTTGTATTTACCTTAGGCGCCAATAGCCTCATAAGGCTCTTTGGACCGCCTTGAATGGCAAGGCTAAGGCTCCAGAGTTTTGCTGGGATATAGTGTACTAAGGTGCTGAGCACATATACCGGCATACCAAAATAACGGTATTGCGGGTTGTATACAGGCCAGACTGACTCGATTTGCTTTATCATTCTTGCGATGATCAACAGCGGTACGCCACCTATTGCAAAAAAGACAATGGCTGAAACAGTGCCATAAATCGAGGTGGTTGATAGCCTTTCAATGGTGGTCTTACACAAACCAACATTTGAAAGCGATGCCGTGCTGCGACTAACCCAAGGTAGTAGTAGGCTACGTGCATGGGGCTTATTATCGCGTTTGATGGCGATAGCCACTTCGTTGGCAATGTACCTGAAATGATCGTCTTGTAAGCAAAGATAAATAATGACGGTTTCAAAGAACCAAGGGAATTCGGCAAGCTCAACTAAGAAACTTATCACCGCCCAAAAAGGAATAATTAACAGTAGCATGGCGAGGGTGCCTGCGATTAACTGCTGCGATGGCGCACGGTTTACATGGTTTACCTTTGCGCTTAAGTTTTTAGCCACTTGAGATAACCACTCAAGTGGCTGAAGGTTGCGTGGCAGTGGAGCGATTCGAGCCAGTAAAATGGACACGAATAACACCAAGGCTCCAGTGTAAAGCTGACTATCTAGTGAGAAGATTTTAGTAAACTCTGGAACCATATTGCTGCGCTATCCTTGTGTTGCTTTGCTCGTCTTTTGTTTAAAAGCTTTTTAGCTTAGAGCTTTTTTAACTTAAAACAGCTTAGCTTATAGTTGCTCAAGCAGAGCGATAACCATTAATGCAGAGTGGTGACCCGCTTTTACGATGTACTCGTCAAAATCCACTGGCGAGTCGTTGTTAGCATTATCAGACAGTGAACGGATAACCACAAACGGTACACCAAACTGGTGACAAACCTGAGCAATAGCCGCGCCTTCCATTTCGCACGCCGCCATCGTTGGGAAGTTCTCTAGCATGGTCTTGGTGCGCACTGGATCGCAAATAAAGCTATCGCCAGTACAGATTAAACCTTCAATCGCTTTGACCTCGCCAAGGCTAGCAACGGCTTTTTGCGCCGCAGCAACAAGCTTTGAATCTGGGATGAATGCCGCTGGTTGCTGTGCCATCTGACCAATTTCATAACCAAAGGCTGTCACGTCTACATCGTGGTGACGTACTTCAGAAGAGATCACGATATCGCCAATGGCAAGTTCATCAGCGAAACCGCCAGCAGAACCCGTGTTAATAATCGCATCAGGTGCATACTTTTCAATAAGCAGTGTTGTCGCAATACTGGCTGTTACTTTACCAATGCCTGAACGAGTAACGATAACTTCTTTACCCGCTAGCTGACCTGCAACAAACTCGATACCGGCGATGGTTGTAGAGCTTGGGTTTTCCATCGACTCAACTAAATGTGCAACTTCCGGCTCCATAGCGCCAATAATACCGATTTTCATGAAATGACCTTTTTAACTACCTGAATGAATATGGGCGCTAATATACCACGGCACTTGGCGTTAGTGAAAAAGCCTTATGGATAAGATGAGAGGTCGGGCAACGGATAGGCTGATGACTATAACTGGTGCCGATATGCAGGGTAATGATAATCGTGGTCGTAAGTTCTTGCTCTTTTTGTGGATAAGGAGGGCTTTATGGTTTTGTGACACTCAAGTTAGGACTGTTATATGTCAATAATCTTAATTGATTCATTTGTTTATTAACTCGCTTTGTACTGTCTTTGTTCTAGACTCTAATTCTAGAGTTTGTGTGTAAGCTCGTTGCCAAGCTCCCAAACTGATGTTACTGCCTGTGATTAGGTGATTTAGGTCAATTTTTTGCTTTAGATATTGTAGACGCTAAGTGGGAACAATTTATTATGGCGAGTAATCCATTCTAATAATTAAGCTGTAAACTTTAAGGGGGCTCGAATGAGCATTCGCTTCAAACTCGGGCTTCTTCTATCGTTACTGTTTTTTGCTGCAATTGGTAATACTGTATTTACATTTATCCTCGAGGAGTATGGTGAAGAGAAGCTTGAATGGGTGATTCATACCCATGAGGTGCTAATTGAGTCTGAGCGCCTTATTGGCGCGGTTATCGACGCTGAAACGGGTCAACGAGGCTATCTGTTAACCCAAGACTCCGCATATCTTGAGCCGTACCATATTGGGGTGTCTTCGGTGGATAGACATCTTCAAGAGCTCTTTCGGTTAACTTCGGATAATTTGTCACAGCAGAAGCGCTTAGAGAATATAAGTGGGTTATTGACGAAAAAGCTCGCCGAGCTTGATTTAACGATTAACTTGACCCAAGAAAATACTCCCTCCTCCATATCTGAAGCCTCTAGCATTGTTAAAAATAACAGTGGTAAGAACTATATGGATGCGATTAGGGATGAGCTCACTTCGTTTAATAATGAGGAGCTTGTGCTGCTAGAACAAAGGAAAGGCGCCTTTAACGAGAGTCGAGCATATATCACCACATTGATTGGAGCTGAGATCCTATTTTTTGTTTTTTTGTCGATTATTACGGCAATGTTTGTAAAAAATAAATTCTATCAACCATTAGGCATGATGATTGAAGCTACGGCTAAAATGGAGCGGGGTGAGCGGCAAGAGGTCTCAGATATCCTGCCAAAAGATGAGATGGGCTATTTGCTCTCGCGTTTCTATCAAATGAGTGAAACAGTCTATGCGAAGGCAAAGTTGCTAGATTACGAAGCTAACCACGATTATCTCACTGGATTAAAGAATCGTACTGGCTTAGATACTGGAGTTGATTACTCTATAAAGGCACTAAGTTATGGCCAAAAATTGGCAATATTTTTTATAGACCTAAATAAGTTTAAAGTATTGAATGATAGCCTAGGGCATGACGTTGGAGATGAAATTCTCAAGGAATCAGCCTTGCGTATCAAAGAGTCGGTGAGATCGAATGATGCAGTATATCGCTTCGGAGGGGATGAGTTTGTTGTTATTGTCAATGACATTAAGGAAGCGGACCATGCAAAAATAGTAGCCGAAAAGATGTTGGCTAAATTCAGCTCGCCATTTCTTTGCAGAGGCCATGTAATCGATATCTCTCTGAGTATCGGCATCTCTATTTCGCCTGAGGATTCATTACAAAGCTGTGAGTTAATCAATCGGGCTGATATCGCTATGTACGCTGCAAAACGAGATGAGAGTGTCAATTATAAATTCTTTGATAACTCAATGTTATGCCGAGTAAATGATAAGGGTGATACCTGTTCGTTATCAACTGATGTTATAGAGACTAGTCACAGCGATAATAGTAGCCAAGTGACGTAATATTGCCGTTGATATTAGATAACTCAAACTCCATAAACTGACCGAAACAGCTATCACTTAGAGAAACAATGCAGATTAAAGTAGGGCAACTGTGCAGTGAGCAGGTGCTAGCGTTATTAAAGGCGCATCATGAAGATATGGCATCGCACTCCCCGCCTGAAAGTGTGCATGCACTAGATGTCTCTGGGCTAGAAGCTGAGGATGTTACCTTTTGGAGTCTATGGTGCGAAGATGAACTCGCAGGCTGTGGTGCACTAAAACAGCTTGATAGTCGCCATGGCGAAATCAAGTCGATGCGCACATCGAGCCATTTTCTTCGCCAAGGTGTCGCACAAACGCTTCTGGCACATATTATCAGTGAGGCAAGAGCGCGAGGTTATCAAAGACTCAGTCTTGAGACTGGCTCTATGGCAGCCTTTATTCCGGCTCGTAAGCTCTATGAGCAGTTTGGTTTTATCGAATGCCAGCCATTTGGCGATTATAAGCAGGATCCTTACAGTAGCTTTATGAGCAAAATGCTTTAAACATAAGGTCAATAAAACAACTTGCTTTATGGCTAAGTGAGGTGACGTAAGGCTAAAGCGTTTAATCCGCCTGAATTTGTCCCACCAACAACACGGGGGCGGCATCTAACTCATTGGCATCCATCATGGCGGCAATGCGCTCAACTGACGATAACAGCTGGCTTTGCTCCCACTGTTCAAGGTTTTGATAACGAGTAATGAAGTGTTCTTGAAGTGGTTTAGGTGAATCACTGAGTAGGGCTTGACCACTTTCGCTCAATGATAGGTGTACCTTGCGCTTATCGGTTTCGCTGCGAGTTCTAATCACTAACTGACGACTTTCTAATCTATCGATAATCGTTGTGACAGTGGCCGGGCTTAAGGCGACTTCATTGGCGACCTCTTTAGCCAGCGGTGACTCAAGTTGAGCAATACTGTGCATTACCATTAACTGTGGACCGGTTAGACCCGATTGTTTATTGAGCTGGCGAGAATGGATGTCAATCGCTCGGATCACTCGGCGCAGTGAAATCAGCAGCTGTTCATATTTTTCCATCTGTATTCCTCAGCTAAAAGGCCTTTGCCAGTGTTATTAAGTTTTCAATTAATAGTTTTGCTGTTCATCGCAGCGATTAAAAAAGTGCGGTACAACGTTCAGGGTTATACCGCACAATTTAGTTTAGCTGCAAGCTTACACTTACTTGACGGGTGTGAATCCGCTTAGAAGTTAAAGGTTCTTGCTACAGACAGTACAGCACGAGTATCGGCGGTATCTAGATCCATGCTGGTATCTTCAACCGCTAGGTTAAAGTCGAAACCTTTCCAGCTGGTCATGTATTCGGCACGGTAGTGGTTATAGGCTTTGTCGCCATCCCAAGACCACTTGTTCACATCTGTTGATGTTGAACGGTCAAAGCTGATGCGGATGTCATGGCCTTCAGTAATCGTAAATGTATGTGCCGCCATCATGATGTAATGACCCGCATCAACGCCGAAGTAATCCCATGTATACCAGAAGTTAAGCTCTGATTGGCCAACCGATGAGCCGTAGCCAAATTTAGTGTACACCTCTGGATATTGGTACTCATCTGAGAACGAATCACCGTGGTAAGTGTAATAAGCGACACCCGCATCCAGTGACACGCTTTCGCTCAACTGGAAGTACATGCCGCCGTAAAAATCCAGCTCTAGCCAAGTGTCATCACCTGAGCCGTAATCCACATTCGATGCCCAAGTACCCACATACCAACCAGTATCGGCGGCGTAATCAAGGCTTGCCTGCAGCGCAGGGCCATTATCTGTTTGGCTTACACCGTTAAAGGTGTAGTCTGAGGTGGCATTAATTGTTGAGCTAACGCCTGCCATTGCTGTTGCTGGCAATGCGATTAGACCCAGTAGCGCAAGATTTTTAATTGTTGTTTTCATCATTTCCCTTTCTTCTTTTTAGTTAGCTAATTCAATTTTGCTAAAATCAATTTTGTTTTCTGTCGGTGAGTGCTCGATGGCTGCAACCTTCTTGTATTTAGTCGCTAAGATGTAACCAAAACAGCCTAAAATCAGACCGATTGCCAGTGCGCCAACCCACTGGATCTCTAAGAAATTCAGCTGGAACAGCAGGGTGAGACCACTCATCAAGGCGAGATTGCCAATGATGTATTTAGTCTTGCCGAAGCGCTCAACGGTAAGGTTAAGGTTGTCGGTGTAGAGACGAATTAACGAGTCGAGAGAGTTAACCACGAAGGTAATACCTACCATCACCATCGCGAGGTTATAGAAGCCTGTGGTGGCAATTTCATTAGCGCTATAGTAGTACAGCACCGTAAACCACACCGCGATAGGCAGAGATGGGAAAACCATCATGGCAATCAGTACTTGGTAGGTCTTCATGCCGCCCACAAAGCGTGAGGTGAACTGACCAATCATGATGCTCCAAGCGAACCACCAGAATAGGTAGAACTCATGGTAATCATTCATCGGCAGGACGAAGTGATGGATATTGCCAAAGTAATCACCGATCAGGGCGAAGGTGTTAACGAACTCACCTATACCTGACTCTTTTGACATAAATGCGCCGGCCCACATCAACACTATTAAGCCTAGAAATAACCAAGTGCTGGCTAAGCTCAGAATGCGTACATAGCGAATACTGGTACTTGAGTATACGGCTGCGGCGATAATCACGAACACAATTAGATAGAAGCTGCTCACCACTGACTCGCCATCACCCATCTCTGGCAGATACCAAGGTAAGTTGGTCAATAGCAGGTAAGCGGTGAAGGCACAGGTGCCGATAATCACTAAGTTATTAATGAACTTAATGACAGGGATCTCGAAGAACTTGACCCTAGGCTCTATCACACAAAAATAGAAGCAAGTTAAGAAGTAAAATGCCCAGATTAAGAATGCCCAGAAACCAAATTCAATTGCCAGGGGATTGGTAAAACCATACTCAGGGCTCGCGCTTAAGTCTGCGTAGCCGCCAAACTCGGTTAGCGGGAACATGATTAAACCCACATCCAAACCTGAGGTAAACAGGATGGCGATAAAGGTAAAGGTACGCACTGGTGTGACACCCACGCACTTGACGTTGCCCCAGCGGTAGATCACGAAGGCGATGGCGGCGAACGTAAATAATATCCCTATAGTTAGCCAAGTGGTCATAGTTGAGCTCCTAGCTTATTTTCAGTATAAAAATTTCCATTAAAAAACATGCTTTTAGTCCTTGTTTTTATTGTCGTTATGCCCGCTAGCAGCCAAATTTTGGTCGCAAAAATCCCTCAAGCCTTAATTGCCGTTTTCACATCAGTTAAGGTTTGATAAATTAAACGTGGCGGTTAATGCCATTTAGCCGCTATGGCTTAGGTTGGCTGGACCTATACGTAAACAGTTTGAAGAAGCGGCTGGTAGATTGCCGAGCATCTTCATCTCGTTTGTGGAGGGGCTTGGCCTAGCCCATACTCTTAGTCTCAGTGTCACTGAGGCGTTAGTACATGGGCTAAGCTAAAGCGTTTATCTTGCTGGTGGTCGCTGCCTTTGCTGCTGTTGCCAATCTTGGCTGATGACCACTTCGGCAGTACTTGGCGCCAACGGCGTATGACCTAAAATCAAGTCGGCGGCACGCTCGGCTAACATGATGGTTGGCGAATTTAGGTTGCCGTTTGGAATGGTGGGGAAAATAGAGGAATCAACCACTCTAAGCCCTTCTATTCCATGCACTCTTGTTTCTGAGTCGACCACCGCCATGGCATCCTCTCCCATCTTGCATGAGCAAGAGGGATGATAGGCACTCTCAACCGCGTTTCTTACAAAGCTATCTATCTGTTCATCGGTTTCTACACTCGTTCCTGGCTGAATTTCTTCGCCGCGGTACTCATCTAGCGCGGGTTGATTGATGATCTCACGTGTTAAGCGAACGCAGGCACGGAAACCTTCGATATCGTCTTGATGAGACAGATAGTTAAACTGAATGCTGGGTGCAATTTTTGGATCATTTGAGATCACTTTGACGCTGCCGCGACTCTTAGGTTTGTTGTGGCCTATGTGCACTTGGAAGCCATGGCCTGCAAAGGCTTCTTTGCCGTCATATCGCATCGCTGCTGGCAGGAAGTGGTATTGCAGATCTGGCCATTCAAGACCCGCCTTTGAGCGAATAAAGCCACAAGACTCGAAATGGTTGGTCGCGCCCAGCCCTGATTTGTTTAAGATCCAACGAGTACCGATAAATAGCTTGTTGAGTGGATCGAGTTTACCGTTGAGAGAGATAGGCTTAAGGCACTTAAACTGGAAGTAGAACTCGAGGTGATCTTGCAAGTTTTCACCGACGCCTGGCAGCTCGTGTACTTGCTCGATCCCCGCTTTGTTAAGGGTCTCTGCTGCACCAATTCCTGAGAGTTGTAAAATATGCGGCGAGCCGATAGAGCCTGCAGACAGTACAACCTCTTTACTGGCATTGACTTCACAGATTTTACCTTTGCGCTCAAAGCGCACACCCACGGCTTTGTTAGCCTCACCGGGTTTACTTGAAAACAGTACTTTATGCACCTGAGCGTGGGTGATAACGGTTAAGTTTTCACGCTTCATCGCAGGTCTTAGGTAGGCATTTGATGTTGACCAGCGCACACCGTTTTTAACCGTCATGTGCATCGGGCCAAAGCCCTCTTGCTGGGCACCATTGTAGTCGTCTGTCGCTAAGTAACCAGCATCGACACCCGCGGCGACAAAGGCTTTATACAAGGGGTTTTTCATCTCGTTGCCGTTGTTGACCCCAAGTGGGCCATCGTTACCGCGATAATCATCTTCGCCAAATGCCCACTCTTCGGCTTTTTTGAAGTAGGGCAGGCAGTGGGCGTAATCCCAGTTTTTTGCACCGTGTTCTTGCCATTCATCGAAGTCCCTAGCATGGCCGCGAACGTACACCATGCCATTAATCGATGATGAGCCGCCTAATACCTTACCGCGTGGACAATGCATACGGCGGTTATCGAGGTAAGGCTCGGCTTCAGTTTCAAACTGCCAAGCGTACTTCTTGGTATTCATCGGGATTGAGAGTGCGGTGGGCATCTGAATAAAGATGCTCCTGTCACTGCCGCCAGTTTCAAGCAGCAATACGCGGTTATTCGAGTCGGCGGATAAGCGGTTGGCGAGTACACAACCTGCGCTGCCTGCGCCAACGATAATATAGTCGTATTGTGGATGGGTTATGGTCATGTCGGCTCCTTAAAATGGACTTTCAAGAGGCTGCATACCCACGTATACGGCTTTGATTTGAGTGTAGGCTTTTAGGGTTTCGCTGCCGTTTTCACGGCCAATCCCTGACATTTTGTAACCGCCCACAGGCATCTCGGCAGGGGAGGCGCCATAGGCATTGATCCAGCAAATGCCGGCCTGCATCTGATGGATAACTCGGTGAGCGCGGTTAATGTCTTGAGTAAACACACCTGCGGCTAATCCTAGTTGGGTATCGTTAGCACGGCGAACGACTTCCTCTTCATCATTAAAGGGTAGCACTGACATCACTGGGCCAAAGATCTCCTCTTTACTCAGTGTCATCTCATCGGTGCAGTTGCCGAAGATGGTGGGCGCGACAAAGTAACCATTCGGGCTATTTTCAGGTGTTAATGCATGACCACCGGCGAGTAGCTCGGCGCCCTCTTGCTTACCTATCTCGATGTAGCTTAGTACCTTGTCTTGGTGAGCCTTTGAGATCAGTGCACCAAAGTTAGTCTCAGGATCCATTGGATCGCCACAGACGATATTGTTTTGGGTGCGGGTCAGTAGCTTTTCGATAAATTGCGGATAGATGGCTTTTTGCACGAATACGCGAGTACCGTTAGTGCAGATCTCGCCTTGGGTGTAGAAGTTACCCAACATGGCGGCAGAAACTGCATTGTCGATATCGGCATCGTTGAAGATGATAAGGGGCGACTTGCCCCCTAGCTCCATGGTGACCTCTTTAAGTGAACTTGCCGCAGCGGCCATCACTTTCTTGCCAGTGCCAACTTCGCCAGTGAATGACACTTTTGCTATTTGGTCATTGTTAGTCAGCCAAGCACCGACACGACCATCGCCTTGAACCACGTTAAATACACCATCTGGCACGCCAGCTTCGGTGAAGATCTCTGCTAACTTTAAGGCACCAAGGGGCGTTTCCTCTGATGGCTTAAAGATCATCACATTACCGCAAGCTAGAGCAGGAGCTGATTTCCAGCAAGCGATTTGTAACGGATAGTTCCACGCGCCAATACCAGCACAAATGCCTAGAGGTTCGCGGCGAGTATAGTAAAAGTCATCGCCTATGGTTTGCTGATTGCCTTCAATACTTGGGGCAAGGCTGGCAAAGAACTCGATAGAGTCGGCACCAGTGACAACATCGACTACCGAGGCTTCTTGCCAAGGCTTACCAGTGTCTTGTACTTCAATGGCGGCTAACTCGTCGTTACGCTCACGAAGTAGAGACACGGCTTTAAGCAGGATTCGACTGCGCTCCATAGCGGTCATTTTAGACCAAGTTTCAAAACCAACTTTTGCGCTTTCGATTGCGGCTTGTTGAATTTCTTCATCGGCAACTTCGACTAAGTAGCTCACCTCTCCATTGGCAGGATTGATGACTTCGAAGGTTTCGCCTGTGGTGTTTCTGAGAGCTTTGCCGTGGATATAATTGGGGTAAACGACTAGTGACATCGGGTTTCTCCGTACTGCATGATCACTGCCTCGATAAAGGCTTTAGATAGAATTTGGGCTTGCTGGAACTCTTTCTCTGGCGTTGGACTTAAGGCACTGCGTAGCCAGAAGCCATCGATCATCGCTGCAGTTTGTTTAGCTGCGGTAATGGCTTGAGGTTGCGGAAGTAGTTTTTTGAAAGAGAATAGAAGGTTGCTATAAAGTCGTTGGCTATTGATGTGCTGTAGTCTGGCAAGGCCTTGCTCATGCATGGCTTGCGACCAAAAACATAACCAAGTCTTAGTAGCGGGTCTTGAGCGTTGTAGCTCGGTAAAGTTGGCTTCGACTATGGCATGCAGTCGCTCGAGCGGTAACAGTGTTCTGCCTGTAGTGCGGCTCAACAGCGCTTGCTTAAGTTGATCTAGCAGGTACTTTTGCGTGGCTTCAATAAGGCCTTGCTTGCCGCCGAAGTAATGACTGATGAGCCCTGAAGATAAGCCTGCTAAACCGCTAATAGTGTTGATGGTGGTGTTGTGTAAGCCGTGACGCTCAACAGAGACAAGAGTGGCGTCGATGAGCTGTTGTTGTCGAACGGTTTTCATTGGCGGGCGCGGCATAAAGAGCAAATTCCTGAGTACATTATTGAATGTTGTTTTTAGTGTTATTTTTATTAATTCTTTGTTGTTTTTATTGTTGATTGAACGTTCAATTAATAACAACTCTAATGGTTAGAGTTGTAACGATCAAGCTTTATCGAAAAGTGCGACAGGCTTCACAGATTTGTTTTGCTGAATTATGCAGGGAGCTGGTGGTATGCAAGTTATTGTTTATTTAAGGGGAAATTGGCTGCTTTAATTTTGTTCAGAGAGGTCAGATGAGTCGCAAATAAAATTTCAATAAAAATTAGTTTTAACTGTAATCTTTATGAAATGGATAGGCTTGGACTCGAGTCGATCGGATTTGTCGGGCTGGCGACTGACTTAGAATCGCAGTCGTTATTGGGCTGTTATTCAGCTTGCGGTGATAGTGTTTGGTATAAAGCTTGGGGCATAAATAGCAGGCAAAAAAAAGGCGCTCCATTGGGAGCGCACAATCACAGACAACTTTCTATAAACTTCTTTAAACCCCTACTTAAAAACCTCTTTAAAATATTAATCTTCTAAGTAATTTAAAATGCCCATGGCTGCATCGCGCCCTTCGGCAATCGCTGTGACGACTAAATCTGAACCACGCACCATATCGCCACCGGCAAACACCTTAGGATTGCTGGTTTGGAATGGGTTGTCGGCCAGTTTTGCTGCTTTCACTAAGCCCCACTCATTGAGTTCAATATTGTGATCCGCTAACCAAGTTGCTGGACTAGGCTGGAAGCCAAAGGCGATGATAAGCGCATCGGTATCAAGTACTTGCTCGCTACCGGCTATCGGTTCTGGCCGGCGTCGACCACTCTCATCTGCTTCACCTAACTGAGTCTCTATGCACTCGATGCCTATTACTTTGCCGTCGACGGTTTTGATTGCCGTCGGTTGACGATTAAATAGAAACTCGACTCCCTCTTCTCGGGCATTTTGCACCTCCCGGCGTGACCCCGGCATATTCTCCTCATCGCGGCGATAAGCGCAGGTGACTTGAGTTGCGCCCTGTCGCACTGCGGTGCGAACACAGTCCATCGCGGTATCACCGCCGCCGAGCACGACAACACGTTTTCCCTTAAGGCTGAGATAGGGCGTATCTGTGCACTCTGTGCCCATCACGTTATGGGTATTACCGATAAGGTAGGGCAGAGCCTGATGAACCCCCTGTGCATCTTCGCCTGGCAGGTTTGCCTTCATTGCTGTGTAGGTGCCCATTCCGAGGAATACGGCATCGTATTGATCTATTAACTCTTTAAAGTCGATATCTTTGCCAACGGTAACGCCAAGTTTAAATTCTATTCCCATGCCTTCAAGCACGGTGCGGCGAACCTGCATCACCTCTTTATCGAGTTTAAATGAGGGAATACCGTAGGTGAGTAGGCCACCTATCTGTGGGTTCTTATCAAACACCACGGCTTTAACACCGTTGCGGGCCAAGATATCAGCGCAGCCAAGACCTGATGGACCCGCGCCTATGATAGCGACACGTTCTTTACGGGGAGTCACCTTTGACATATCTGGGCGCCAGCCCTGTGAGATAGCTGTATCGGTAATGTACTTCTCGACATTACCTATGGTTACCGCGCCAAACTCTTCGTTCAGGGTACAGGCTCCTTCACACAGGCGGTCTTGAGGGCAAACTCTACCGCAGATCTCCGGTAGGGTATTGGTTTCATGAACCAGATCTGCCGCTTCCATGATTCGGCCCTGTTTGGCGAGTTTAAGCCAATTAGGAATATAGTTATGCAGCGGACATTTCCACTCACAATAGGGATTACCACAGTCTAGGCAGCGATCGGCCTGCTCATTCACTTGAGGCTGGGCAAAAGGCTGATAGATCTCAATAAATTGTGTTGCACGCTGCTTAGCGGCGTGTTTAGTCGGGTCTTTACGCCCAACTTCAAGGAACTGAAAATCATTGCTCATTTTGTGTTACCCCGCTCTAACTGCTATTGCAGGTTTAGATTGTTCTAACTTCAACAGATCGCTTAGCTCAACATTTTTGGGTTTTACTAAGATGAAGCAATCTAGCCAGTTCTCAAAGTCGCTTAAGATCATCTTGGCATGCTCGCTGTTGGTCTCTTTGACATGTTGTTCAATCAAGTCACGTAGATGTTGCTGTTGGATCGGCGATTGGACTTTATGGGTATCGACCATCTCGGTATTGACGCGGCGATTGAAGCGGCCAAATTGGTCAAATACGTAAGCAAAACCACCTGTCATGCCTGCACCAAAGTTAACCCCTGTCTTCCCTAGCACCACAACAATACCGCCTGTCATATATTCACAGCCGTTATCACCTAAGCCCTCAACAACGGCGATGGCTCCTGAGTTACGTACGGCAAAACGCTCACCAGCTTTACCCGATGCGAATAGTTTGCCGCCAGAGGCACCATATAAACAGGTGTTACCTAAAATAGAGGAGCGTTCACTCCTAAACGGACTTCCTAGTGGTGGGTAGACACAGATCTTACCGCCAGACATGCCTTTACCCACATAGTCGTTGGCATCACCACAGAGCATTAACTCAAGACCCGGGGCGTTCCATACACCAAAGCTTTGGCCGGCACTACCGTTAAACTTCAAGGTGATAGGCGCCTTTGCACCGTCGCGGCCTGCATGAGTGGCGATGAAACCTGAAAGGCTAGCCCCCACAGAGCGGTCGGTATTGTTGATATTAAACATCTCACAAATCGACTCACCCGCTTTGACGGCTTCTTTGCAGTCCTCTACGAGGCGTTGGTTCAACAGGCCTTTGTCTGATGGCTGATTGATTTCACGCCAAGTGACAGCTGAGTTTTCTGGTACCTCAGGGCGATACAGGATTGGTGTTAAGTCGAGGCTTTGCTGCTTAGCCGTTTCACCTTCGATGGCCGCTAACCAGTCGCTTCGACCGATCAACTGCTCAAACTCGGTAACGCCAAGGGCTGCCATCTGCTCACGGATCTCTTGAGCAACAAACTCGAAGTAGGTCATCACCCGCTCTGGTAGGCCGTGATAATGTTCATTACGTAGGGTTTGGTTTTGGGTGGCAACACCTGTGGCACAGTTATTTAGATGGCAAATACGTAGGTACTTACAACCGAGTGCAATCATAGGTACGGTTCCAAAGCCAAAGCTCTCGGCGCCAAGTAGCGCGGCCTTGATAACGTCTTTACCCGTTTTTAAGCCGCCATCAACTTGCAGCCTGATTTTATGACGTAAGCCATTGGCAACTAATGATTGATGAACTTCGGCAAGTCCAAGCTCCCATGGGCTACCTGCATACTTTACCGAAGTGATTGGGCTTGCACCCGTACCGCCATCGTAACCAGATACGGTGATCATATCGGCGTAAGCTTTGGCTACGCCAGTGGCAATCGTACCGACACCAGGTTCAGAAACCAGTTTGACCGACACAAGCGCCTTAGGATTTATTTGCTTTAAGTCGAAGATCAGCTGCGCTAAATCTTCGATGGAGTAGATATCATGATGAGGCGGCGGTGAAATCAGGGTGACACCAGGGCGAGCATTACGCAGCGCGGCAATCTCTACACTGACTTTATCACCGGGAAGCTGACCGCCTTCACCAGGTTTTGCCCCTTGAGCAACCTTAATCTGCAACACTTCAGCGTTGACGAGATAATGGGCGGTAACGCCGAAACGACCCGATGCGATCTGCTTGATGGCAGAGTTACCTTCGGTGCCAAAACGGCGCGGATCTTCACCACCTTCACCAGAGTTTGAGCGACCTCCTAGGCGGTTCATGGCAACGGCTAGCGCCTCGTGAGCCTCGGGGCTCAGGGCTCCGATACTCATTGCCGCACTATCGAAACGCGGGTAGAGGGTTTTAGCGGCTTCGACCTTATCGAGTTCAACAGGGGCAAGTTCGCCTTTGACTTGGATTAAATCACGCAAGGTGGCAATAGGGCGGTCATCCACAAGCTCGGCAAAGCGTTTATAGGCTTGGTAATTCTGGTCCTTTAAACTGGCCTGCAGGGTATTAACTACATCAGGGTTAAAGCAGTGATATTCACCGCCCTCTACGTATTTTAGTAGGCCACCCTGTGGCAGTTGTTGATGGGCTCTAAAGGCACTCTTGTGTAAGATCTGTTGATCTTTCTCAATCAAGTCAAAGTTTGCTCCCTGAATACGACTAATCACGCCGTTAAAGCAAAGTTCGACCACTTCATCTGCAAGGCCTACGGCCTCAAACTGCTGGCTACAGCGATAAGATGCGACGGTACTAATGCCCATCTTGGACATGATTTTACGCAGTCCTTTATCGATACCGTAGCGGAAGTTGAGCATGAGATCGCGAGTATTTTCGACACCGTTCCGCTGAGCGAGATCAGCGATGCACTCATAGACAAGGTAAGGATAGATAGCGGTGGCACCGAAACCTAACAGCACGGCGAAATGATGTGGATCTCTTGCCGATGCCGTTTCTACTATGATGTTGGTATCACAGCGTAGACTGTTATTGACTAATACTTGTTGCACTGCACCCACAGCCATAGCGGCTGGGATCACTTGTTTTGACTTGGCTGTGGCGCGGTCGGAAAGAACTAGCAGTGTGGTTCCCGAACGCGCAAGGCGCTCGGCCTCATCGCAGATCCGTTTAACAGCGGCTTCCAGTCCTTCGCTAAGATCATAATTCAAGTCGACAGTGTTAGCGCGATAGTAGGTGCTATCGAGTGCCATAAGCTGATTGAAATCGCTAAATAGCAGCACTGGTGAGTTAAACATCACGCGATAAGCATGACCTGTGGTTTCGTTAAACAGATTTTGCTCACGACCTGCACAGGTGGTTAACGACATCACATGCTTTTCACGCAGCGGATCGATAGGTGGGTTGGTTACCTGAGCAAACTTTTGGCGGAAGTAGTCATAGATGGTGCGCGACTTCTTAGACAGCACTGCCATCGGGGTGTCGTCGCCCATAGAGCCTGTGGCCTCTTCACCTTTTTGAGCTAATACCCAGATGACTTGCTCAAGCTCTTCTCGCGAGTAACCAAACTGCTTTTGATATTGCAGTAGTTGGGCATCATCGAATTCACGTTTACCCTGTTCACCGGGGCCGAAGTCTTCTGCAGGCTTAAGCACCTTACTGTTTTTGGCCATCCACTCTTTGTATGGATGACGACGCTTAAGGTCATTATCGATCTCAAATGAGGAGTAAAGTTGACCATTTAAGGTGTCTAGAACCAAGAGCTCACCTGGGCCGACACGGCCTTTTTCTATCACCTCATCTGGGCCATAGTCCCAAATACCCACCTCTGAACCTAAGGTTAAAATACGGTCTTTGGTAATGACATAGCGTGATGGACGTAGACCATTACGGTCAACGGCGCAGGCGGCATGGCGACCATTAGTCATTACGATGCCGGCAGGGCCGTCCCATGGCTCCATGTGCATGGAGTTAAAGTCATAGAAGGCTTTAAGCTCTTCGTCCATCTCGGGATTACTCTGCCATGCTGGTGGAATAAGTAGACGCATGGCTCGGTATAAGTCCATTCCACCGGCAAGTAACATATCAAGCATATTATCGAGGGAGGAGGAGTCTGAGCCTGTTTCATTAACGAAAGGCGCGGCTTGTTGTAGATCTGCTAACAGAGGCGCGGTGAACTTGTAAGCACGGGCTCTTGCCCATTGACGGTTACAAGTGATGGTATTGATCTCACCATTATGGGCCAGATATCTCAATGGCTGAGCCAGTGGCCACTTAGGTGATGTATTGGTTGAGAAGCGCTGGTGGAATAAACAGATTGAACTCTGTAAGCGTATGTCTGCTAGATCACTATAGAAAGCGGGCAGATCCGCAGGCATCATCAGCCCTTTATAGACGATGACTTGGCCTGAAAGACTGGCAACGTAGAAGTCTTTATCGTGAGTGAGCTGCTGCTCCACACGTCGTCTTGCCATATATAGGCGGCGCTCTAAGTCTTTTTCTCGCCAGCCGATAGGGGCATTAATCAATACTTGTACTATTTGCGGCTGGCTGGCCTTACCTATAGGTCCCAGTACGTTAGCGTTTACCGGAACGTCTCGCCAGCCTGCGACACTTAAGGTCTCTTTTTGCAGCTCTTGTTCAATTAGCTGCTTGGCTTGCGAAGCTAAAATAGTATCTTGGCTGAGAAACAGCATACCCACTGCAAAGCGGCGGCTAAGGTGCCAGTCATTCTCTTCGGCAATAGCTTTGAAAAAGTTGACTGGTAATTGCATTAATAGTCCACAGCCATCGCCTGTTCGGCCATCAGCAGCAATACCACCACGATGCTTCATTCGGTCTAGGCCGTGGATCGCGGTGCGTACAATTCGGTGACTCGGTTCACCGTCCATCTGGGCGATTAAGCCAAATCCACAATTGTCCCGCTCAAAACTTGGATGATATAAGCTCATTACTACACTCCCTAACCTCGACTGATACAACTCGGGAGATAAAGCAAAATTATCTATAGATATGCACCCGAATCAATCAAATTAACTCTAAGAGTCTTAAAGGTCAAACCTATTTAGTGCATAAAAAGTAACAGGCTTGTGTCGTTTTATACGCAGGTGTTAACTGCTTTACCTTGACGTAAACTGCAGATGCTTACGTATAACCTTATGAATAAAAAGAATTTTAAATTAAGTGTTTTTGCGCTTTTACCTTTTTATAACAAGTTGCTGGATTGTACTTGTTTTCAGTAAAGTGATTTTTATTGCAGATACAGTGAAATGATAATCACTTTTGCTTGTGACTATTTATGCATTAGTAACCGTTAAAGTAATTAACCCCAAGTGAACGGTATGCCAGTGTAGTATTTCCGTTATTTGAGCTAGCGCTAATTAATGTTTTTTAGAACTGGTTAAAATAGCGCAAATTTTTTGGCTAGGTGATATAGCAGTTGGGACTGGATAGTTACGTTAATACCTTTGGTGGTGTGTGCAAACAGAAATATGGTGAGCGGATCCGTAAGCTGACAATTGATGCAAAGTTTACTTGTCCAAATCGTGATGGCACCTTAGGCAAGGGCGGTTGTACCTATTGTAATGTGGCATCATTTAGCCATGAGCATAAGACCGAGCTATCTATCCAAGAGCAATTAGCTCAAGGCAGAGAGCGTCTGTCATCAAAGTCATCAAAGTACATTGCATATTTTCAAGCTTATACCAGTACTTATGATGAGTACTTGGTCCTTAAGCAAAAATATGATGAGGCGATCCAAGATAGCGATATCGTTGGCCTATGTGTCGGTACTCGCCCAGATTGCGTTCCCGATGAGGTTCTCGAGCTATTAGTTGGCTATCAAAATGATGGTGTCGATGTATGGTTGGAGTTAGGTTTGCAGTCGGCAAACGATGCAACATTAAAGAAGATCAATCGCGGTCATGATTTCGCTGCTTATGAAGATACGGTTGTCCGTGCTCGCAAGTTAGGTATTAAGGTCTGCACTCACTTGATCTTAGGGTTACCGGGAGAGTCCCATGAAGATTACCTTGAAACACTCGATAAGGTATTAACTGTTGGCGTTGATGGCTTGAAGCTACATCCGCTACATATCGTTGAAGGTAGCACCATGGCCAAAGCATGGCGCAATAATAAAATGAGTCTGCTTGAGCTTGAGACCTATGCCTACAGTGTCGGTGAGTTAATCCGCCGTACGCCTAAAGAGGTGATATTCCACCGAGTGACGGCTTACGCGAAAAAGCCTATGCTGTTAGCACCTGATTGGTGTGCATATCGCTGGAATGGTTTGGTTGCGATTGTTGACGATCTTAAAGCGAAGGGGGGCCAGGGGGCTTACCTTGAGACGCAAAAATCGACAGTTGAACCAATATTTGAGTAAATAATATTCATTGTTAGCTAGTGAATCGTGAGTCTTATAGACAGTTTGTGTAACTTACTGTTATTAAAAGGTTAAAATGACGGTAATTTGACTCTCATCTATTACTAGCTATTGCACCCGTGATTATAGCGGGTATTATGTGGTAAAATTGATTTTTTGTATACACGACAATATTTTGAGAGGTGCCTAAATGGCAGCAGCTGAGCTAGATTCAATCCTAGATCTTAATACACTGGAGCAATACTGCAGTGCAATTGGTGCAGGTACGCTACTTAAAAGCGTCGTTTTATTTGAACAACTTATGCCAGAATACGTTGGCAATTTAGTCAGTGCGCAGCAGGCGAATGATAAAGATACGCTTTGCAGCGAAGCGCATAAATTTAAGGGCGCAGCGGGTTCTGTTGGACTTAAGCGTATTCAGCAGTTTGCTCAGTTATTACAGCATGGCGAAGAAGCAAGCTGGCAACAAGAGCACCTAACATGGCTAAATGAGATTGTTGAATATGCATCGAAAGATCTACAGCAATTAAAAGAATACTTGGAGTCTAAGGTTTAGTTAAACCGACTCTTTTATTCAATAGCGCAGCTTGGGCCTCCCACTGCGCTATTTTTTTATCTGTAATCTAGCTTCTGTAGTAGATTATCTTGTGCATTTTTGATTCAGTTCACAAACTAGCCAACTTACCTCAAGGTTAACTTAGCTATTTATGATAGAGTTAAATTGAACTATTAGATAAGTAATGTCACTGGTAATCTATTTTATGAAACATCTCCCCAGTTTAAAAAATTTGTTCTATCTGGTGAACTTGCACCAAGAGCAGAATTTCAATAGAGCCGCCAAAATATGCCATGTTAGTCAGTCGACTTTGTCTAGCGGTATTCAGAATCTTGAAGAGCAGCTGGGGCATCAGTTAATTGAACGTGACCACAAATCATTTATTTTCACCGCCATAGGCGAAGAGGTGGTAATGCGTTCGCGTAAATTATTGACCGATGTAGACGATCTTGTTGAGCTGGTTAAACACCAGGGAGAACCTATGACCGGGGAGATCCGTTTAGGTTGTATTCCAACGATTGCACCATTTCTACTGAGTAATGTGGTACAGCACTGTAAGCAGGTTTACCCAGATCTGACACTGTTTTTAAAGGAAGACACCACTGATAGGTTAATCGATGCTCTCGGTAAAGGTGAGCTTGATCTATTGTTACTTGCACTTCCGGTGGATACCAGTGGTTTTCATAGTATGAAAGTCGGCATCGACCCGTTTAAAATGGTGGTGCACAAAGATTTAACCGATGAGATCCATGAGCCGATCGACTACCAAGACTTGCCTGATGAAAGTATCTTCCTTTTGCAAGCTGAGCATTGCATTACGGGGCATGCGATTACTGCATGTCAGTTAGGCGAAAGTGCTAAGATCAATCCGTTTGCCGCAACAAGCTTACATACCTTAGTACAGATGGTGAACTGTAAGCTCGGTACCACTTTCCTGCCTCAGATGGCGATTGATGCGGGGATTTTAAATAATACGGATTTAACCACTATGGCGCCGCCAGGGGAAACTCCTTATCGAGATATCGGTTTAGTTTGGCGTCAAACGTCCAGCAGGATTTTGACCTTTAGAACATTAGGATTAGAGATCCAAACCTTATTGGATCAAGCTGACGATATTTAGCGATGAGATAAAACAGAACAGCCGATATGATTATCGGCTTTTTTTATTGGGGATTTTTGCGCTATGTATTAGCCGTTTTTGGCGTTACACCAAAGACTTCGATAGAGTGCTGTTTACCCTTGAGCTTAATAGGACCTAGGCTGTTTAGGTTATATTTCGAGTCACTGTATTCGAGTCGTGACTGCAGTGAACCTGAGATCAGCATGCGCTGACCCAGTGGATTACACTGATCTTGTAATCTTGCTAGCGTATTAAGTACGTCGCTGAAGAAGCTAATCTCTTGTTTCTGCACACCTACAACGGCAGCCACAACTTGCCCACAATGCGCAGCGGCTTTAAATTTAGGAACAAAACCGTACTGCTCTTCAAAGTATTGTCTCTGCCAGCTAAGCTGCTGACTAAACTCGTAGTAGATATTGAAGCAGCGATCTTCCTTAATCCCATCTTTTAGTGGCCAATAGATCAATACCGCATCGCCCATATAACGATAAATCTCAGCTTCGTTATTGGTTACTGTATCCGCGAGTAGGCTAAAGCTGTCTTGAATAAGACGACTAAAACGATAATCACCCAAAGATTCTGCATGAGTGGTGGATGCCACCATATCGAGGTAAAGGAATAAGCGCTGCTCATATCTTGGTTTGTGGTACTTACCTAAACCGATATTAAATAGCACTCTAGGGCCAACGAGTAGCGCCATTTGCTCGATAAAAGCAAGGCCAATGCGCACCACAACCAAATAGACAATCAAAGCTTGAAACGATGGACTATAAAGGATGTGCGCAGTGAGCATTTGGCGCAAGGTGGTCATGTGGTTTTCAATGGCCCACATGTTGAGGTACTGGGTGATATAAGCCAGGGTTGTGGCACCAAGCAATAAAAACAACCCTTTGAAGATCACTGAAAAAACATAAGGTAAGCGATTAATTGCACTAAAGTCTGCAATTAAGTTCGACATCCAGTGAAGGCTGCCAAAAATAAGACCCATATAAATAGAAAGCGTGGCTAAATCAGCGGAACCAATGGCCCACTGTGGCAATTCAGGCGTTTGTGCGTATCTAAAAAATACGAAAGCCGCCATGGCTGCAGTCCATGCGAATATAGCAAAGGTTAATTTCTTCGCTTGTATACGTGCTTTCACTATTTAAGGGAATCCAAATGCTACATAAATTTAGGAGGCGCTAGTTTATAGAATAAACCCCTACTTTTACCAGCAGTATTTGTGATCTAAGTCAAATGAGTGTGAGTTTTGGCCAAAAAACGACTCAAAGTAGTTGTGAAAGTATTCTCTGAGTAAATTGCGTCTTTAAATAGAAGCCTCTGGGATTGGTTTGAGTCAGCTTACCGTCTCGGCCTATGCTGTCGGTGAGTACCTGACTATTTGCCGCTTTTGGACGAAGTTGCAACACTTCGCCGTGGCGGGCAGTAACCTTATCGACCTGTCCCATCGAGATAAACTCCATGATCTCTTCCCAGTCTTGCTTGAGTTGCGCACTCTCTTCAGCTGATGGACGCCATAAGATAGGTGAGCCTATTTGACGCAGGGACAAAGGAATATCTCTATCGCCTTGCACTGGGATCCACAGAATTTGTTGAAGTTTATGGCAAACAACACTCTCTTCCCAAGTTAGCCCTTGAATATTTGTCAGTGGAGCGACAGTGACGTAGGTGGTTTCTAATACCTTGCCGAGTGCACTTACGGGGATAGTTTTAAGCTCTATACCTAGGTGAGCAAAATCTTGCTCAGGTTTTGAACCTGCTAATGCACCGAGTTCGAGTTCAATGAGTTGACCAACCCAACCTTTATGTCGTTTTAGATCTTTAGGGATTTGGATTTCGTGGAAATTCGCGAGTTGGCCTAGGGTTAAACCTGCCATCGATTCAGCGCGTAGCATTAACTCTTCGATGCTATTTGGAGAGTGGAGTGATTTCTTCATGGGGCGATTTTACCTAATTAAAGGCTTTTATCAAACAAGTACAAAAAATGAACAGAGATTCATTTTGCTGAGGATAACTTTAATCATTTCATCTAAGCTTATGAATTAAGAGACGATCTTTTAAATATGAGCTAACTGTTACTCAGATACTAAGTAGTTACACCAGTTCTTTCCCTCTTTTTCCAACATAGTTATCCACAGATTTATTGGATAACTTCAATTTAGCATCGGACTACTGCAATAAATGTGATCTGTCAATGCTATTTTCTTGCGGTTTTTGGCTTTTTTCTCACAGCAAACTATTGCACTTGTGAATAACACCTTTGGTTCATTTATCGCTTTTATGGATTTAATTTTGCTGTGCAAATAGTAAGCACTCTCTATGGTGGTTGCTATAGATATTTGGGTTTTCTTGGGTAACTTGTTGTTATTCAAGTTTTTAACTGGGTTGTTATGAGAGGGGGTAAATTGATAAACTCAGATTAAAGCGACAAGTTATTAGACTTTAACCGAGTTTCCAACAGAGATATCCACAGTTTCTGTGGATATCATCGCTTATTCATCATTAGTTCTGTTGATAAGGTTGTCGTTAATGGGGATTTATCCAAAGAATTGTGCGTAACAGATATTTGCTGCCGGACACGCTTTGTGAAACAATCAAAAGATTAATAGTTAATAGTTCGGAGTCCATGTGATTGATAGTGACGGCTTTCGCGCAAATGTGGGCATCATTATCTGTAATCGCTTTGGGCAGGTTATGTGGGCAAGACGATTTGGCCAACATTCCTGGCAATTTCCTCAGGGTGGCGTTGACGATGGAGAGTCGGCAGAAGAGGCCATGTATCGTGAGTTATATGAAGAAGTAGGATTAAAGCCAGAACATGTGCAAATTCTAACATCGACGCGATCATGGTTACGCTATAGGCTACCTAAGCGGTTAATCAGACAAGATAGTAAACCCGTGTGTATAGGGCAAAAACAGAAGTGGTTTTTGCTACAATTGAAAAGTGCCGAAAATGCCATAGATCTCAACGCAAGTGGCCATCCAGAGTTTGATGATTGGCGTTGGGTTAGTTATTGGTATCCAGTAAGGCAAGTCGTTTCTTTTAAAAGAGATGTTTACCGAAAAGTCATGAAAGAGTTCGCTCCGACTACCTTACCTTTACAGGTTAAAGAGTCGAATAACAGAAGACGAGGTATGCGTAGAAGCTAAATAGGGAGGTTTGCGTTAGTGCTAAAAACACTTAGAGATATCACACAAGCAGTTGCTTCAGCCCGCGATCTACAATATGCGTTGGAGTTGCTGGTTACGCGAACCAAACAAGCTATGATGACTGAATGTTGCTCTATCTATATTATAGAGGAGCAACATCTTATTTTATCCGCGACAGATGGCTTAGACCCTTCAGCTGTCAATCGTGTCAAACTCCCTGTCACCCAAGGGCTCGTTGGGCTGGTAGCCCAAAGAGAAGAAGCCATTAACTTAGCCGATGCGGCTTCACACCCTAGATTTAAATTACTTCCCGAAGTGGCTGAAGAAGCCTACAGCGCCTTTCTTGCGGTACCAATCGTTTATCAAAAATCAGTGATTGGCGTGATCGTGGTGCAGCAGGTTCAAGCTCGGCAGTTTAGTGAAGGCGAAGAAGCTTTTTTAATGACGCTCGCAGCGCAGCTCGCTGTTGCAATCAAGGGACTCACCCATAAGGTTAAGAGTGGGGATAGCCTGCAGCAGCGTTATTATACTGGCACCCAAGCATCGAAAGGGATTGCGATAGCAAAGGCGTTAGTGCTGGGCGGGCAGATTTCATTTGATTTAGTCGAGCAGCAAACTCAATCAACGGCAGGTGAAGAGTTGCGTCTGCAAGAGGCGATGAGTCGCTGTAAAGATCTATTGGTTGGCTTGTCACAGCGTTTTGACCGTGAGAAAGATGAAGAAGCGGCGTCAATTTTTAATGCATTGCTGTTACTGCTTGAAAAAAGTAGCCTCGGTGGTGAATACATAAAAGAAGTTAGAGCTGGCTGGTGCGCTGAAACGGCTGTATGCCGTGTATCAAAACGTTATATCGAACATTTTGAGGCGATGAGCGATCTTTATCTGAAAGAGCGCGCCAGTGATATCAGAGATTTAGGGCAAAGGGTTCTTAGGCAATTAATTGAACCCAATAAGATCTTTTTAGAGCCCGAAACGCCAGTGATCCTGATTGCGCGTGAGGCGAGCACCACCTTGCTTGCAGAATTTCCTCGGCAGAAGCTTGCAGGTATCGTTACCGAGTTCGGTGGAGCAAACTCTCATGCGTCCATTCTCGCTCGAGCGATGGGAGTGCCAGCGATAATTGGTGTTGATGGGATTTTAAGCGCTAATATCGAACAGTCTTTGCTAATCATTAACGCCAATCGTGGCCAAGTGATTATTGAGCCATCCGCGATAGTACTTTCAGAGTACCAAAGCTTAATTGCTGCTCAGGAAGAGCAGCAAAGACAATATGCACAAGAGTTGTCATTTAAAACGGTTACTCAAGATGGTAAGCGTATTTACCTTTATATAAACAGTGGCCTGCTTTCCAGTGTCGATTCAGAAACAGGTTCAGACTCTGACGGTATTGGACTTTACCGCACCGAGATCCTGTTTATGATTAAGCAGTGTTTCCCAGGTGAGATCGAGCAACTCGAAATTTACCGTAAGGTATTAAAGGCGGCAGGCGACAAGCCTGTAGTGATGCGAACTCTAGATGTTGGCGGAGATAAGCCGCTCGATTATTTTCCTATTGTAGAAGATAACCCTTTCTTAGGATGGCGTGGTATTCGCTTGTCACTCGACCATCCGGAGTTATTCTTGATCCAGCTAAGAGCCATGCTGCAAGCAGCGATAGGTTCAGAACAGTTGCACGTACTCCTACCTATGGTCAGCAATCTCGAAGAGGTTGATTTAGCACTTATCTATCTAGATCAAGCTTGTCAGGAGCTAACCGCGGAGCTTGGCAAAACGGTTACTATGCCTAAAGTCGGCATTATGCTTGAAGTGCCCGTGTTGCTGTATCAACTCGATGAAGTCGCTAAACGTGTCGATTTTGTCTCAGTTGGCTCCAACGATTTAACTCAATACTTGTTAGCGGTCGATCGTAACAACCCCAGTGTGAGTCCCCTATTTGATAGTTATCATCCTGGGGTGCTTAGAGCGCTTAAGTTTGCAGTAGAGCGGTGTAACGAGTATCAGTTGCCGATTAGCGTCTGTGGAGAGCTTGCTGGCGAGCCTATTGGCGCTATTTTGCTTATCGCTATGGGCTACGACCAGTTAAGTATGAACCAAGCGAGCTTAGCTCGGATAAATTACCTTTTAAGGCGTGTTTCTCAAACCGAGTTGAATCAGCTACTAGCTCAGGCCTTAAAGCTAAATAGTGGCGAAGAGGTGAGGTTGCTAGTGGGTCAATACTGTGAACAAAAGGGGCTCACGTCAGTATTAAGTTAAAAGAGCTTATGCTCTATGAACTCCGCCTTGATTGTTTTAAGCTTGATAAATAATAACGACTAAAGGTAGCGCTTGTGGAAAGCTGGCTATATATATTGTGCATCTGCCTTATTTTAGGCGCGGGGATCGGTTTTATGGCTGGGCTCCTAGGGATCGGTGGGGGCCTGATAGCGGTTCCTGCCTTGCTGCATATTCTTCCTCAGGCCGGTATTACGTCAGATAACTTACCCCATGTGGCTATCGCGACTTCTTTAGCTGCAATTATCCTGACTTCTCTCTCTTCTGCTCGTGCTCACCATAAACGAGAAAACATTCCTTGGCCGCTATTTAAATCTATGCTGCCCGGTTTTGTGTTGGGAGCTTTATGCTCGGGATTTATCTCTGAGATGATTGCCGCTAAATCACTGCAGCAAATCTTTGCACTATTCGTGATCTTGATGGCAGTGCAGATGGCCTACCCATTTAAAGCACAATCAAGCCGAAATATGCCAGGGCCGATGAGTTTATTTTTTGCCGCAGCAGGCATTGCGGTTATTGCGGCGTTGATGGGGATAGGTGGTGGAGTTCTTTTGGTTCCATTCTTAACTTGGTGTGGCCTACAGATGCGTTTTGCCGTGGGCTTCTCTGCGGCGACGGGGTTACTCATCGCCTTGTTTGGCAGTATTGGTTATACATTGGCAGGCTGGAACGCCCCAAGCTTACCCGATTGGACTCTAGGCTACATCTATCTGCCAGCGCTCATTGGTATCGTATCGACCTCAATGTTAATGGCGCCTGTGGGCGCAAGGGCGGCTACTACGCTTCCCACAGCAAAGTTAAAGAAGCTATTTGCTGTATTCCTTGCCCTTGTCGGTTTGAAACTTGTTTTAGCATAATGTTCTACCGAGTAATTATTGGTAGTATTTCCGCGTTTAGCGCTGACAGTAAGCTCAGCAACTCTTTTTTATAGGTAGATAATCATGAAACAGTATTTAGATCTTTGTCAGCGCATTATTGATGAAGGAACATGGGTTGAGAATAGCCGCACCGGTAAACGTTGTCTTACGGTGATTAATGCTGATCTGGTTTATCATGTCGATAAAAATGAATTTCCGCTGATTACCACCCGTAAAAGTTTTTATAAAGCAGCCATCGCCGAACTGCTAGGCTATATCCGAGGTTATGATAATGCTGCTGATTTTCGTGCTATCGGCTGTAATACTTGGAACGCCAATGCCAATGATAACCAAGCTTGGCTAAATAACCCACATCGTAAAGGCACGGACGATATGGGCCGAGTCTACGGTGTTCAGGGGCGAGGTTGGAGTAAGCCAGACGGTGGCAACGTTGACCAGTTACGTAAAATTGTCGATGACCTATCTAAAGGGATAGATGACAGAGGCGAGATCTTGAGCTTCTATAATCCAGGTGAATTTCATATGGGGTGTTTAAGACCGTGTATGCACACCCACAACTTCTCTTTAGTGGGTGATACCTTGCACCTAACGAGCTTCCAGCGCTCCTGCGATGTCCCACTAGGGCTGAACTTCAATCAGGTCCAGGTATTTACGCTATTGGCCTTGATGGCACAAATTACAGGACACAAAGCGGGAACGGCGTTCCATAAAATTGTTAACGCCCATATCTATGAAGATCAGTTAGAACTGATGCGAGATGTGCAGATTAAGCGCCAACCCTTTGCTTCACCGAAGTTAGTGATTAACCCTGATATCAAATCCTTAAAAGATCTTGAGACTTGGGTGACGATGGATGACTTTGAAGTGACAGGCTATGAACACCACGAGGCGATTAAATACCCATTCTCTGTGTAGTTTTCCTGAGTACAAATCAGACTATAAAAACTCGCCAAATGGCGAGTTTTTTTTATCCAATATTGGCCAAACTCTCGCGTAGCCTTCATCTATTTATACCTTCAATTTATCTGTTATAAGATTCCTGTTACTTTGACGGTTTAAGTCTATTTTCAGCATAGACTCAGTTAATGATTGCTGCAAAAATGAACGAAACTTCGTTTTTTTCGAGTCCTTATCTGCGGGTGATTTAGGCTCTCATTTTTAGAGAAAACTAGACTTTCGATATAGACCACCGTTTTACTTGCTAAAAAAGTGTGATCTATAGCGCTTTATTGTTGTTGTGAGTTTTTAAAACGTGATTATTCTGTTGATGTTTGATATTTACTTTCTATAGGACTAGACTTGATACTTCGGATATCCCGATGTTTATAGCTGATGCAAACGATTATTCAGGTTAATCGTATTCGGCTACACTCGCGGTATTGAGATTTTATGGAGCGTAAAAATGGAACGGGCAATTAGGAATTTTCTAAGCCAGGAATCGGCAGGCGGCATCTTATTGATGATTTCCGTCGTGCTTGCAATGTTATTAGCAAACTCACCTTTATCGGGTATGTACCAAGGCTTTCTGGAAACAGAGATGCAAGTGCGTGTTGGTAGCCTTGATATCGATAAGACACTTATTCACTGGATCAACGATGGCTTGATGGCCATTTTCTTCATGCTTATCGGTTTGGAAGTGAAGCGAGAGTTGCTTGAAGGTGCATTATCTAGCCGTGCTCAGGCATCTTTGCCTACATTTGCGGCGATCGGCGGTATGGTTTTCCCAGCAGCTGTATACCTTCTTTTCAACTACTCAGATCCAATTACACAGGTGGGTTGGGCAATTCCAGCTGCGACCGATATCGCGTTTGCTTTAGGTATTATGGCGCTACTTGGTAGCCGCGTACCTGTAGCATTAAAGGTGTTTCTATTAGCACTGGCGATTATCGATGACCTCGGTGTGGTTGTCATTATTGCACTGTTCTACAGTACAGATTTATCAACTATTAGCTTAGTTGTCGCTGCTATTGCGATTCTTGGTTTAATTGGATTAAATCGCAAAGGCGTCACCGCCCTAGGGCCATATGGTGTATTAGGTCTTATTTTATGGATCGCGGTTCTGAAGTCTGGTGTACATGCCACATTAGCAGGCGTAATTATTGCCTTCTGTATTCCGCTTAGAGCTAAAGATGGATCGTCTCCTTCTGAGAGTTTAGAGCATAGTCTGCACCCATGGAGTACCTTCATTATCTTGCCTATCTTTGCTTTTGCAAACGCAGGCGTAGACTTAGGTGGTATGAGTTTAAGCTCATTGTTATCACCAGTACCACTTGGTATTGCACTCGGTCTATTGGTAGGTAAGCCGCTTGGTATCATGTTGTTTAGTTTCATCGCCGTGAAGCTTAAACTGGCTGTTTTACCTGAAGGCATGGGCTGGAGGCACATTACACCTGTTGCTGTGATGTGTGGTATCGGTTTCACTATGTCTATGTTTATCTCTTCACTTGCCTTTATTGGTGAGGGACAGATGTACGGTGATTATGCAAGATTAGGGATTTTATTGGGGTCAATAGCATCAGCGACGATAGGTTATTTCTGGTTGTCGAAGGTGTTACCTGAGAAAGGAGAGAAGGCATGAGATTAGGATTATTTGCATTAGTTATTGGTCTTGGGTTTAGCTCTGTCGCAACCGCTGGTCAGATTGAGCGTTGTAATCAAGACATCGACAGTGTTGTGTGTAAAAACTACTTAGATGGTGTTGTTGATGGAGCCTTGATGTATAGAGGTGCGGCTGTGGGTCAACGGTTAGAGACTGATGGTTATGAGTCTCGTGCACTTAAGTACCGCGGTGGTAAGCGTTTTCAGGAAGCCAACCGTGAATTTTGCCGGGATAGAATACCTGATCGAAACTCGCTGGTTTCAGGGTTAGCTGAGGCATTCTCGGCTGGTGAGATCAAGACTACTGACGATTTAACAGCTGTGATGTCTGACTTAATGGACTGTCAACGTCTTAAGTAAGCCTAAAAGACTAACGAGGCAACTGAATAAGTTGCCTCGTTTTTATTTACAACAACGGTAACCGACTATGGCAAATCTAAACTATAACCATCTTTACTATTTTTGGATGATCCAGAAGAAGGGCACCGTAGCTAAAGCTGCCGAGGCTTTATGCTTAACCCCGCAAACAGTCACAGGTCAAATTCGCGTGCTCGAAGCGAGCCTAAAGGGCAGTTTATTTAAGCGAGTAGGACGTTCACTAGAGCCTACTGAGCTTGGGGAATTAGTTTTTCGCTATGCCGACAAGATGTTCAGTCTTAGCTATGAAATGCTCGACTTGCTGAACTATCAAAAAGATGAAAATATCTTGTTTGAAGTGGGGATTGCGGCCGCGTTATCTAAGGCGTTGAGCAGTCGAGTATTACTCTCTGTTGTACCGAGTGATGGCTCGATGCATTTAGCCTGTTATGAAGCGACACATGAAGAGTTAATGACGCGACTACGTGAGCATAAATTGGATATGATCCTTTCTGACTGCGCTGGGGAGAGCCTTAAATATCCTGAAATCCTTTCTAAGCAACTCGGTGAGTCTGGTGTGGCTTTTTTCTCTGCAGAGACATACTCCAAGCCTTTTCCACAATGCTTAGAGCAGGGAAAGTTACTTATTCCTGGAAGACGAACCTCACTGGGGCAGCAATTAGTGCGCTGGTTTGATGAGAAGGCCCTGAATGTGAGCATTCTGGGGGAGTTTGATGATGCGGCGATGATGAAATCTTTTGGCTTTTTCAAACAAGGGATCTTTGTCGCTCCTTCGATTTACAAGCAAGATATTTTAGCTCACGGTATGACTTTGCTAGGTGAAACATCAGAAATTAAAGAGGTGTATCATGTGATGTTTGCCGAGCGAATGATCCAGCATCCGGCGGTTAAGAGCCTATTAGAAACAGACTTTACCGAGTTGTTCGCTGGTAACGACTTAAAAGTACAGCAGTTGTAGCATGTTCCTGATGAGGCTATCTTAGTCGACTCCTCAGTCTTAGTCCGGATTAGATTATCCTGTGTAGCAATTATCGACACTAAGGCGCGGCAACTGGTACACTTAGCTGCAATATAACGATAACAGTTTGGAGTTTGCACCTTGTCTGAATCAACCCAAGAACCGATGAAAATATCAAGAGTTAAATGGGCTTGCCGTAGAGGCATGCTTGAGCTGGATGTTCTGTTTCAGCCTTTTGTTGAAGCGCACTATGAGTCAATGTCGCTAGAAGATAAAACCGTATTTGTTAAACTTCTCGAGTGTGAAGACCCGGAGTTATTTGCTTGGTTTATGGGACATGAAGTGTGCCCTAATCCTGCGTTTGCTGAAATGATTATCAAGGTTCGTGGGCGTCCAGCAGCATAGTTTTGATGTTAGCTCCTCCAACGGTCAGCGACTTTCTCTGGCCGTTATTACTGTTATCTGTTTAAGCTCTTTCCTTTTTTGGCCCTACGCTGAAAATACCCTTTATATCTCGATAAAGTACCTCGTTTTTACGGCCTGCTGTGGTTTTTTTCTCTGGCAGTTTTATCGCTTAAGGCATTGGCGCTGTCAGTTTGTGCTCAACGCTGATGGTGGAGGTAAGCTTAATCGCTGCATGGACTTTGTGTTAACTGGAAAGCCGGTGATTACACCTTTTGCTGTGATGTTTGATATTGTTTTGATGGGGAAGATAAAACGTCTGGTACTGTGGGCGGATATGTTAGACGACACAAATTATCGACATCTGTGTCGTCTACTTCAGTTAGCCTATCAGGGGCAGTGCAGGTAAAGCACTATTTAGTCAGGCTGTAAGATGGTTGGTTTTGGCGATTCATCCTTGTTAGGATGATCGATATTATAATGCAAGCCTCGACTCTCCTTGCGCTCCATAGCACAGCGAATTATCAGCTCGGCAACTTGTACTAGGTTACGCAGTTCAAGTA
This sequence comes from Shewanella schlegeliana, assembly GCF_016765635.1. Taxonomy (GTDB): domain Bacteria; phylum Pseudomonadota; class Gammaproteobacteria; order Enterobacterales; family Shewanellaceae; genus Shewanella; species Shewanella schlegeliana. Next base: position 91,117 of record NZ_JAESVD010000002.1, on the reverse strand, counting down.
AGTTGTTACTCACCTTAAAGTTGCTGTAATACTCTTGAATTTCCTGTTGTAGCATTACGCAGCGACGCAGAGCCCGCTCAAGACGCTTATCCGAGCGCACAATACCCACATAATCCCACATAAAGAGGCGAAGCTCATGCCAGTTATGGGCGATGACAACCTCTTCGTCGGAGTTCGATACTTGGCTCTCGTCCCATGCCGGTAAACAACTCGGCATAGGAATTTTACCGAGTTGGCTCTCAATATCTTCGGCGGCAGCACGGGCAAATACCAGACACTCAAGCAGAGAGTTACTGGCTAGGCGATTTGCACCGTGAAGTCCGGTATAAGCCACTTCACCGATGGCGTATAGGCCGTTGAGATCGGTTTGGCCATGCAGATCTGTCATTACACCACCGCAGGTATAATGCGCGGCAGGTACCACAGGGATTGGCTCTTTGGTGATATCGATGCCAAGTTCGAGGCAGCGCTTATAAATAGTTGGAAAATGCTTGATGATAAAGTCTGCTGGCTTATGAGTAATATCCAGATACACACAGTCAGAACCTAAGCGCTTCATCTCATAGTCAATGGCACGAGCAACGATGTCACGTGGTGCAAGCTCGGCACGCTCATCAAACTCTGGCATAAAGCGTGTGCCATCGGGGCGACGCAAATAAGCCCCTTCACCTCTAAGAGCTTCGGTCAGCAGGAAGTTTCTGGCATCGGCATGATATAAGCAAGTTGGATGAAACTGATTAAATTCCATATTGGCAACACGGCAACCAGAACGCCACGCCATAGCAATGCCATCGCCAGATGCAATATCTGGGTTAGAGGTATATTGATAAACCTTAGAACTGCCGCCTGTTGCTAGGGCAACGAAACGTGCCTTAACTGTTTCAACATGCTCTTCATCTCTGTTCCAAACATAGGCTCCTTGGACACGGTTGCCCGGTCGACTCAACTTACGAGTAGTAATGAGGTCGATGGCGTTGTAGCGCTCCAGCACAAGAATATTGGGATGGTTGCGAGCCTGATCCTGTAGGGTGACTTGCACCTCTTTGCCTGTTGCGTCTGCGGCATGTAGAATGCGTCTGTGACTATGGCCACCTTCACGGGTTAAGTGATAAGGCGCTTCCTCTTTACTGCCAGCGGGAACTTCTTCTTTATCGAAGGCCACGCCACAATTAATTAACCATTGCATTGCAGCTTTGGCATTTTCGGCAGTAAATTTGACGACAGGTTCGTCACAAAGCCCGGCTCCGGCAACTAAAGTGTCGGCAACATGGGACTCGATGGTGTCATCTTCATCGAAGACTGAGGCGATACCGCCTTGGGCATAATAGGTTGAGCCTTCGCTGAGCGGCCCTTTGGATAGCAAAATAACTTTTGATTTTTCAGCAAGATGCAAAGCTAAAGTGAGACCGGCAGCACCACTACCGATAACCAAAACGTCAGATTGGTGTTCAACTACTTGTTTCATCAGGTATCATAGAGTTATCTGGGAGTCCGACTATGTTAAACCATGACGTCGAATATGGATACTTTCATCGGTCGCATATAAAAAAATCAAAGCTTCCATAAAAGAAAATCACATCTTTGCAAATTTTTTTAGAACTTTTTTGAAACGCGCTAGTCTACATAAGTGAATATGATTCGAGCGGCTGAGAAATCAGTATTAGATTTAGGAGTAGTCGGCTCGGATGAGTGGACAAATAAGTGATCAACAATTAGTTGAGCGCGTACAGCGTGGAGACAAAAACGCTTTTAACCTTTTGGTACAGAAATATCAAAACAAGGTCGCGAATCTGATATCTCGTTACGTGCGAAATCAGGCCGATGTTGCAGATGTTTCGCAGGAAGCTTTTATTAAAGCTTACCGCGCATTACCAAACTTTCGTGGTGAAAGCGCGTTTTATACTTGGTTGTACCGCATTGCAGTGAATACTGCGAAGAATCATCTGGTCGCTCAGGGACGTCGTGCCCCAGCGAATGATGTCGATGCTGAAGAAGCTGAATATTATGATGGCAGTGATGCGCTAAAGGAGTTTGCCTCCCCAGAGCGTCTGGTTTTGTCAGATGAAATTCAAAAGGTAGTTTTTGATACCTTAGACACACTGCCAGAAGAGTTGAAGATGGCTATTTCTTTACGGGAGCTCGATGGTATGAGTTATGAAGAGATTGCCAATGTCATGGATTGCCCTGTAGGCACTGTAAGATCACGGATCTTCAGAGCGCGAGAGGCAATCGATAAAAAGCTTAAGCCGTTGCTAGAACGTTAGCATCTTAAATAGATAGGTGAATAATGGATAAGTTAGGTCAGGAATGGGTATCTGCTGCTGTCGATGGTGAAATTGATGAGCACACGTTAGCTGAATTAGTCGCTGACGCAGATTCACATGAGCAGTGGCGTGATTATCATATGATTGGTGATGCGATGCGTGGCGAGTTATCAAAGACAGTGTCTTTGGATCTTAGCGCAAGCATTATGGCGGCCATTGACGAAGAGCCTGCGATTGTTGCGCCTAAGCCAACAACTGTGGCCAAAGAGTCAAATTCTGGCGCGACAGGTAAAGTTATTCCACTGTTCAAGCAATTTGGCCAATACGCTATTGCTGCGACTGTTGCCATGGTAGCGGTAGTGGGCGTACAGAATTATAACCAAGATAGCTTAGTGGATAACTCTCCACTGCCAGTGCTCAATACGCGACCATTAATTGGTAGTGCCTCACCTGTGAGCTTACAAACTGGTGCGGTGCAACAGAGCCAAAGCTATACCAATGATCAGATGGCCGACCAACGTCGCCGTATCAATGCCTATATTCAAGATCATATGTTGCAACAAAGATTGAATAATGGAGTGAATATCGACGACAATAGCGAGGTCGATACTACACCTGTTGCTCAATAATGAGGAGTTAGCTTGCGTCTAATCCTATTGGCTATTATAGCCATGAGTTTTCCCGCGATGGCGCGGGAAGACATGCCCGCCAAAGCTTGGCTAGAAAATATGAGCCAAGCCCTGCGTGAACAAGAATTTAAAATTTCCCTTATCCAACTTCAGGCAGATCACATTCGGCCTTTGGTTTATATACACGGTAAAGTCAATGACGAAGAAGTGGCCTTTTTAGAGCATCTAAATGGACCGCCAAAAAACGCTGTGCGTGTGGGTAACACGGTTACCTTTATTGAGCATGATCAGCCCGCTTATAGCGTGCACTCTAATCGTATCCAGGGTGTTATTCCCGCAGCTTTCGCTGATGATATCTCGAAGTTAGAAACGGGCTATCAGTTTGTATTAGGGGGCCGCAGTCGAATTGCCGGACGTCCTGGCCAGCTCGTACGTATTATTCCAACCGACGATAACCGCTATGGTTATCAAGTTTGGTTGGATATGGATACCTACCTGCCACTGCGTTTTGACATGATAAGTGGTGACAAACAGTTATTAGAACAACTTTTGGTTGTTGAACTATTAGTGCTTGATGAAGTTCCCGCTATTCTGAAAGAGGCCTATAAGCAGGAATGGCCTCCTGTTCTGTCTCAGTCTGATAGAGAAGGCGGTGAAGATTGGCAGTTTAGCTGGTTACCAGCAGGCTTCAAGGTGCTGATTAAAGATCAGCACAGACTTATCGGTAGCAAGGAGGCGGTAGAATACATTGCTATAAGCGATGGTTTAGCCAATATCTCTGTTTATGTTGCCAAGGCTGGTGAAGCACCACTTCCCGAAGAGCTAGTGACACGCAACGGTTTATCACTCGCGACAGAGCGAGTCGGCAATGCCGAGGTTGTTGCTGTGGGTAAGGTTCCTGCTGAGACTTTGAGCCGTATCGCCAAGAGTATCATGTTACAGTAATGAAGGTTTTATCATGATGGAAGAGGTCGCCAGAGTTGTCGCCAATAGCAACTCTGGTTGGGTCGTGGTCGAGGTCGAAATGAAGAGCGCCTGTAATCATTGCGAAAGTGGTGATTCTTGTGGCACATCGGCCGTTTCAAAAGCGTTCTCATCTAAGGTTCAGCGTTTCTCTATTCAGAGTGATAGTCAGTTTGTTAAAGGCGAGCGTCTCAAACTGGGCTTGCCTGAGAGTGTGATTCTTAAAGCGGCTACGCTAGTCTATATTCTACCGCTTGTCGGCTTATTTATCGGAGCCTTTAGCGGTAATCAAATTGCCGGCTTAGCTGATGTTCACTCAGATCTGCTATCAATTATCGGTGCACTGTTTGGCGCTTTAGCCTTTTGGGCTATGGGAAAGCGAGCGGCTAAGAGATTAGAAGAGCAGGCACAGCCCGTTATAATCAAGTCTCTTGGCAAGCCTATCGAGATCGTTAATTAGCGCTATCTAGGCCACAAGAGTTAATTTTCCACCGTAATCGCACTATAAAAATTGGTATTAAAGCTGCAATCGGGTACAATTCTGCACTTTAAAATTTTTATCAACTTCGAGTTAAGTCATCCCAGCATAATGAAGCATATTAGAAACTTTTCAATTATTGCCCATATTGACCACGGCAAATCAACACTATCAGATCGCCTTATTCAAGAATGCGGTGGCTTAACCGATCGTGAAATGGCTGCGCAAGTTCTCGACTCAATGGATATTGAGCGTGAGCGTGGTATTACCATTAAAGCGCAAAGCGTAACTTTGGACTATTTAGCGAATGATGGTGAAACTTACCAGCTAAACTTCATTGATACCCCAGGCCACGTTGACTTCTCTTATGAAGTTTCACGTTCACTTGCTGCGTGTGAAGGCGCGTTGTTGGTGGTTGACGCGGGTCAAGGCGTTGAGGCACAAACTCTAGCTAACTGTTACACGGCGCTAGAGATGGATATGGACGTTGTTCCAGTCTTGAACAAGATCGACCTGCCGCAGGCTGATCCCGATCGTGTTGCCGAAGAAATTGAAGATATCGTGGGTATCGAAGCGACAGATGCCGTTCGATGCTCAGCTAAAACTGGCGTTGGTATTAAAGACGTACTTGAAGTTATCGTTGCCCAAATTCCACCTCCTGAAGGTGATCCTGAGGGACCACTTCAGGCACTGATTATTGACTCTTGGTTCGATAGTTACCTAGGCGTTGTATCTTTAGTGCGTATTAAGAATGGCGTACTGAAGAAAGGCGATAAGTTTAAGGTGATGTCTACGGGCCAAACCCATAACGCAGATCGCGTTGGTATCTTTACGCCTAAGCAAACCGATACTACCGAGCTAAAAACAGGTGAAGTGGGCTTTGTTATCGCGGGCATTAAAGAGATCCATGGTGCACCAGTAGGTGATACCTTGACTCATGCTAAACACGGCGCATTAGAGCCACTACCGGGCTTTAAGCGTGTTAAGCCACAGGTTTATGCGGGTGTATTCCCAATTTCTACCGATGATTACGAGAACTTCCGTGACGCATTGAACAAGCTTAGCTTGAATGATGCATCGCTATTCTTCGAGCCAGAAACATCTTCTGCACTGGGTTTTGGTTTCCGTATTGGTTTCTTGGGTCTGCTCCACATGGAGATCATCCAAGAGCGTCTAGAGCGCGAATACAACCTAGAGCTAATCACGACTGCGCCAACCGTAGTGTATGAAATCGTTCAGACTAATGGCGATACTATTTACGTAGATAACCCGTCAGATCTGCCAGCAGTTAATAATATTGCTGAGATGCGTGAGCCGATTGTTGAGACCAATATTCTGGTACCAAAAGAGTATTTGGGTAACGTAATCACTCTGTGTATCGAAAAGCGTGGTGTACAGACCAACTTAGTTTATCACGGTAACCAAGTGGCTTTGACCTACGAATTGCCAATGGCTGAAGTAGTAATGGACTTCTTCGACCGTTTAAAATCAACCAGTCGTGGTTATGCGTCGCTTGAGTATAACTTTATCCGCTTTGAGCCCGCAGATATGGTGCGCTTAGACATCTTGATTAATGGCGATAGAGTCGATGCGTTAGCGATGATTATTCACAAAGGTTTGATCCGTACTAAGGGTCTAGCACTTGTGAACAAGATGAAAGAACTTATTCCTCGTCAAATGTTTGATATTGCAGTTCAGGCAGCGGTTGGTAGCCAGATTATCGCCCGTTCATCGATTAAAGCGATGCGTAAAGACGTAACGGCTAAGTGTTACGGTGGCGACGTTTCTCGTAAGAAGAAACTGCTGAACAAGCAGAAAGAAGGTAAGAAACGCATGAAGCAAGTGGGTAACGTTGAGGTGCCACAAGAGGCATTCTTAGCGGTACTTAAGCTTAATGATTAAGCTCAATCGTTAAGATTTGTTAATATATCGCTAGTCTGTGCGCCGCAATTTGCGGCGCTTTCATTACTGGCGTATAACCATTACTGACCTTGGCGCTATCGCCATAAAACCGATTATGTTTGGCAGGAGTTAATTTTATAATGGCAGCCTATTTTTCTCTAATTTTGGTGTTAGTTACCTTAGGTAGCGGCCTAATTTGGATGGCCGATGCACTATTTTTTGCGCCTAAGCGCCGTGAGAAGTTGGCAATGGCTCAAGCAGCACAGGCAGACTTGAGTGAAGAAAGCGCTGATAAGATTATGCGTGAGTCAGCGTTAGTTGAAACATCAAAGTCTATCTTCCCTGTTATCGCTTTTGTGTTGATCCTACGTTCTTTTATTTATGAACCATTTCAGATCCCATCGGGCTCAATGATGCCGACATTGCTTGTGGGAGACTTTATCTTAGTAGAGAAGTTCAGCTACGGCATTAAAGATCCAGTTTGGCGCACTACACTTAAAGAAACTGGCAAGCCTGAGCGTGGCGATGTCGCTGTATTTAAGTATCCGGTGAACCCACAGATTGATTACATTAAGCGCATCGTTGGTCTACCGGGCGATCGTATTATCTATCGTAACAAAGAGCTTTATATTCAGCCTGCCTGTAAAGAGGGACAAAGCCCTTGTCCTGAATTAAAAATGGTTGATAGAGCCTTGGTTAACCGTGGTGAGTTTTCTCAAAATGGTACGCCTTTGATCCGCTATAAAGAGCAGTTAGGTGATGTGAGTCATGACATCTTAATCAATCCGACTCGCCCAGATATGATTAGCCACTATTTCCGTCAAGATAATGTACCGCTAACGGAGTTTATTGTTCCAGAAGGTCAATACTTCGCGATGGGTGATAACCGAGATAACAGTCAAGACAGTCGCTACTGGGGTTTTGTACCTGAAGATTATCTAGTGGGTAAGGCTGTGGCAATTTGGATCAGCTTCGAATTTGACAGAACGCCAGCAGACTTTTTACCGACTTGGATCCCAACAGGGGTTCGCTTTAACCGTGTAGGCGGAATTCAGTAATATGGAACCGATTAAAAATATTCCACGTTTGTGTCGTACTTTAGGGTATGAATTCAACGAAAAGGCATTTTTAGATCAAGCGTTGACGCACCGTAGTGCGTCTAACAAGCACAACGAAAGATTGGAGTTTCTAGGAGATTCAATCTTATCGATAGTGATCTCTGATGCCCTTTATCACCAATTCCCAGCGGCCACCGAAGGTGACTTAAGCCGTATGCGAGCAACACTCGTTTGTGGCAAGATGCTGGCGGAAATCGCAATTGAGTTCAAACTCGGCGATTACTTAAAGCTTGGTCCAGGAGAGCTAAAGAGCGGCGGCTTTAGACGTGAGTCTATTCTTGCCGATGCGGTAGAGGCGATTATCGGTGCGATTTATCTCGATTCAGATATTGAGAACTGCCGTAAGCTAGTACTTAGCTGGTACGAGTCGCGTCTCAAGGTCATCGAGCCAGTAAACCAGAAAGATCCTAAAACATTGCTGCAGGAATACTTGCAGAAGTTTAGAAAGCCACTGCCAATTTACAAAGTGGTCCATACTGAAGGTGATGCTCATGAGCAGACTTTCACCGTTGAATGTATTGTTGAAGACTTGAGCAAAGCCGTTATCGGAGTAGCCAGTTCACGCAGAAAAGCGGAACAGAGTGCTGCAGCTCAAGTGTTGGAGTTAATTAATAAATGAGTGACAACAAAGATTTACCCGAAAGCCACGAGCCAAGTTTAGACGAACTACTGGCCAATATGAACAATCCGTCGTCTGCGGTTAAGTACGCAGTGACCTATTGTGGCATGGTCGCGATCGTTGGTCGTCCGAATGTGGGTAAGTCAACGCTGCTGAATAAGCTACTTGGTCAGAAGATCAGTATTACCTCTAAGAAGCCGCAAACAACGCGTCACCGTATCATGGGTATTCATACCGATGGTCCGCGTCAGGTGGTGTTTATCGATACGCCTGGCCTTCATATTGAAGAGAAGCGTGCGATTAACCGCTTGATGAACCGCGCCGCAGCGAGTTCACTTGCAGAAGTCAGCTTAGTGGTATTTGTTGTCGATGGCATGAACTGGACGCCAGACGATGAGATGGTTCTGCGTAAGCTGCAGAGTCGTGATGATGGTCGTAAGACGATTCTTGCGATTAACAAAGTCGATAATATTAAAGATAAAGAAGCACTATTTCCGTATCTTGAAGAGTTATCGAAGAAGTTTCCGTTTGATGAGATCTTACCTATCTCAGCAACTCAAGGTACTAACGTGCAGCGTATTCTCGATATGGCTGTGGAGTCTGTGCCAGAGTCGCCACATTACTTCCCTGAAGATTATGTGACAGACCGTTCACAGAAGTTTATGGCATCAGAGATCGTCCGTGAAAAGCTAATGCGTTTCTTAGGTGATGAACTGCCTTATGATTGCACCGTTGAAATCGAACAGTTTAAGATGATGGAAAACGGTGTTTACCAGATCAACGCGTTAGTGTTAGTTGAGCGTGAAACGCAAAAGCGTATGGTGATCGGTAATAAAGGCGAACGTATTAAGAAGATCAGTTCTGCTGCCCGCGTGGATATGGAAGTCTTGTTTGATAATAAGGTGTTCCTAGAGATGTGGGTCAAGGTTAAGTCTGGCTGGGCCGATGATGAACGTGCGCTGCGCAGCCTTGGCTACGGCGACGAGTAGCGTCAAGCTAGCTTGAAAGTTAATCGAGCGAATCATGCCTCTTTTTAGTGATAAGAAGAGGCATTTTTATAGCCAGCACACTAACACTATTTTGCAAATGGGATGAGATAATCATGGAGCGTGGCTACGTTCTTCATAGCAGACATTTTCGCGATTCAAGCGTCATCGTTAACCTGCTCGTCGATGGTATGGGACGGGTCGATGCTGTGGCGCGTCTAGGTAGCGCTAAAAACTCCATTCGCAGTATCATACAACCTTTTCAACCTTTGATTTTTCAGTTGCAGGGCAAATCCGAGCTTAAAAATTTAAAACAGGTCGAAGCTGCCAGTCCTGCGGTACCACTCAGTGGTGATTGTCTATACTCTGGCCTCTATCTTAATGAGCTACTGATCCGTTGTTTAACGGTGCAACATAGCGCAGAGGGGCTCTTTTTTGAGTATCATCGTACACTCATGACTATGGCTGCTGAGTTTGAACAAAGCCAGCTAAGATACTTTGAGCATGCGCTGTTAAAAGAGCTAGGTACCATGCCATCTCTGGACGTTGACCCGAGTGATGCACCGATAACAGCAAGTGGTTTCTATCGCTTAGATCACGATCATGGCTTTACACCTGTCATCACAACCGAGTTTAATCGGCATAAGTTTTTTACTGGCGAGATGTTGGTGGCGCTTAATCAGCGTACCCTTAGCGTAGAGCAGTTTCTTGAAGCTAAAAAGTTGATGCGTCTGCTGTTAGCGCCGGTGCTGGGTGATAAACCACTGCATTCAAGAAGTTTATTCGTTAAAAAGCTCAAACCTTAACTAATACCAATCAGTATAAAGATTTGGTCGCTCAGCGAGAGTTTAGCGGTTATGAGGCAAGGTCATTAAGTGCTCCTGCTTTAATGACATTCGCAGCATCCATGCTGCTCGCAACGAGTGAAGAGCATAGTAATTCTACGTTTAAGCTCGTTAACATTGCATCATAGCTGCTAAAATTCGCCATTCTGGAGCGTTTTTGGCTGCCTACTTCTGCGTTGAACAACTTCACAAGGGAGCAACCATTCTTTCAGTTATTTGCCTTGAATTAGTATGCCAAAAAACGTTCTGAGTAGATCAACTTCTTATACTTGTTGGTATATATATAATTTCAATTCACTTAAGTCTGCCATACTGGCTAAAGTCGAGTCCTATCAGTACAATATCTTATTTATTTCAGCTTACTTTTTAAGGAACAATCATGAGCCGGATCCTATTGGGCGTTAACATCGATCATATTGCGACTCTACGTCAGGCACGCGGGACCAATTATCCAGATCCAGTTCAAGCTGCAGCGGTTGCAGAGCACGCTGGTGCAGAAGGCATTACTATCCATCTGCGCGAAGATCGTCGCCATATTACAGACAGAGACGTGTATATTTTAGCTAAGACGCTAAAGACTCGAATGAATTTTGAAATGGCTGTTACCGAGGAGATGCTAGATATCGCCTGTGATATTAAGCCTGCCTATGTTTGTTTGGTGCCAGAGAAGCGTGAAGAGCTAACGACCGAAGGTGGACTAGACGTTGCGGGTCAGCAAGAAAAGATAGCTGCAGCGGTTGAGCGTCTAACCAAGCTCGGGATTAAGGTTTCTCTGTTTATCGATGCTGACAAGACTCAGATCGATGCCGCTGTTGCCGTTGGCGCGCCAGTCATTGAGATCCACACTGGCTGTTACGCCGATGCAGAAACCGATAGCGAACAAGCTGCTGAGTTACAACGTATTACTGAGATGGCAACCTATGCCCATGGTAAAGGCTTAGTGGTCAACGCCGGTCATGGTTTGCACTATCATAACGTAAAAGCGATTGCAGCGATCCCTGAGCTGTATGAGCTGAATATCGGCCATGCGATTATTGCTCGCGCAGCTATCGATGGTTTAGCCACTGCCGTACGTGATATGAAGCAATTGATGCTAGAAGGTCGCAGAGGCGAATAAGCTTTTAGGTCATGGTTACTGATAAGCCGAGACATGAGTTCTCGGCTTTTTGGCTAAATATCTAGGTCTAGATTTAGGCCTGCTATGTTGCCTGAGTTATTTTAGGGGTTAATGGGGAAGCATTATGATTGTTGGTTTAGGCACTGACATTGTTGAAATCGCTCGAATTGATGAGCGTATTTCCGCGGCAGGCGATGAGACGCTATTAAACTGTCGCTTAGCAAAGCGCGTGTTAACTAAAACCGAGTTTGCACTCTTTGTCTCATCGAGCCAACCAGGGCGATATCTTGCTAAGCGCTTCGCAGCTAAAGAAGCTGCAGCTAAGGCGTTGGGAACTGGCATAGGCCGCGGCGTTTCATTTCAACATATTGAGATCAGCAATAATGCTAATGGTGCTCCGTTGGTGATGTTCAGTGACGGTGCCGCCGAACGCTTGGCTCAGCTTGGTGGAAGCCGAGCACACCTCTCCATAGCCGATGAGAAGCACTACGCAACGGCAACAGTGATCCTAGAGTCTTAATGCTGTTTTTTTTGAGTCGAGACTCATTATATGCTCACCATTAATGTCTTGCTCGCCAGTAAACTGGAAACCTAACTTATGATATAGAGCGATAGCTTTATCATTATTTGGGTAAACACTTAAGAAGATCTGCTGACAGTTAAAGTGGTTAAATAAAAAAGTTAATAGTAATTGTGCAAAGGCTTTACCTAATCCGCGCCCCTGAAACTGCTTGTCGATAAGAAAGCGGTCAAACCAAACTCGACTTTGTTGCGATTCGTCAAATAGACCATACATCGCAAAACCTGCTATTTGCTCGTCTATGCATAGCGCTACAGGTGTGTAGCGCCTATCCTGTAGCGCCTCTTCTAGGCAGGTGGCAATAGGCTCTATAAAGTCACATTGTTCGGTATTGAGTTGTAAATTGAGTAAGGCATTTCGGTTGCTCTGATTGACCGTTTGGATGCTAAGCGAAGGTGCTACGAGTGTCATTGTTTGTAAAGTTGATAAAGTCTTAGGGCGGATGTTACTGCTTATTAGGCCAAGGCTACAAGCAAAATACGCAAAGAACAGCGGTGTTTGAGCAGCGTACTGATCTCTAAGTGAATCTAAGAAAAGTACGCTGTTACTGTTGGCGATATTAGTATTTATTCATCATCAAACTGATCTAAAAATGCTTTAGATGGCATAAAGAATAAGCAGCCTGTCTTAGCCTCAACAAAGTCCAGTAGACGGTCGTAATGACCGTGTTCGTCTGCATTGATCATCTGGCTAAGTGAGGTTTCAATAATCGATGGCGTGGCAGCAAAGCCAACAAACATGGTGCCATGTTCCATAGCATTACCGTATGGCCGATTTTGTCTAAGCATTTTAATCTCTTCACCATCGATCTCCACTTTGCTTTTAGCATTGTGGGCCCAAGCGGGTTTAACGTCATCACTTAGCTCTACATTATCCATCTTGGTGCGGCCAACCACCTGCTCTTGATATTCTGTGCTCTGCTTATCCCATTGACCCTGGCGGTCGACATAACGCTGAACATGTAAGTAGCTACCGCCTTGATGCAGTGTTACATCGTCAGCAACTAATACCGCCTCTGTGCGTTCATTGCCTACAGGATTTTCAGTGCCATCGACAAAGTCAATCATGTCGCGATTATCTAGATACTTATAACCCTGAATATCTTCAATTAAGTTAGCAATATCGTTAAAGCTATTGCGAATGTATTTTGCGGCCTGAAAGTTCAGATCGATTCGTTCAGATTTTATCATCACGAAGATATCACCAGGCGTTGATGGGAAGTGACGTTCGCCGTTGCTCATCTCCACAAAGGTGTGCAGTTCGCTCGGTGTTGGTTGCTCAGGGAATAGTTGTGGCCATGCATTAGCAGAAAAACCGATGGAGATATTTAAACCAGCGGTTAAATCTTTTTGGTTAATCGATTTTTCAATACCAATAATGTCGCCAATGCAATCGGCAATAGCCTCTGTACTTGCGGAGTTAGGTTTAAGGCAAAAAGTGAGGTATTCAACATGGGAGGTTGGGTTAGATAAAACCCCTGATTGTGCGAGTGAGCATAGCGCTGTCATTAAAGTTTCCCCATCAAAAAGTTAGCAGTGATAGTCCCTAATAAAGAGTGTAGTGGAACTTATCGATATTAAAAAACTATACGCCTTTAAATCATAATGTGAAATTAACTCCCGTTAATTATTGTCATTACCCTCATTTTGGATGATGGGGAGAGGGGAGAAGCTCTTTAGTGAATCTAGGTTTTAGTGACGGAGGTTGTGATTTTGCTGATGAAACGAGGAGTGGTGGTTAGGTTGTTTGTGAACTGCTAAGTCTCTGTGTATTCTGCTGCAGCGTTATCTAACTTTATGTTTTACCTGATGGTAATTAACTTAGGTTGTTATCTACCCCAATTTAATCACAAGAGTAAGCACATGCCGTTTATCACTAAAACAAAACGTTATACCTATCTTATGGTGCTGATGATCAGTGTTGGTTTACTATCGGCGTGCGGCGGTGATATACAGCTTCCAATTAGTGAGGACGACTTAGAGCAAATTACCTGTGACGCGCAATATCAAAGTGATTGTCCTGAGACTTATCGAGGTGAGTTATTTACTGGTATTGCGACTAATTATGCTTATGGCAAGGCGTTTTATAGAGCGACTCAGTATCAAGATGGACTCGAGCACGGCTATAGCTTCTCAACGCTCAATAATCAACTCAATGAAACCGCTTGGTATAAGGCGGGTAAGTTAGATGGTAAACAGATTAGTTACCACTTTTCGACTACAGGAAAGCCACAATGGGTGAGACTGTATCAAGCTGGCGTGAAAATAGAGCATTGGCTTTATGATGAGCAGGGCGTAATCCTCAGCTATAAGCGGTTTGAAGGCGATAAAGAGGTCGAGAGCATCAGTTATGAGAAGGGCCGAGAATGGCGGCTGTATTATTTTGTTGATGGTGAAAAGCGCCAGCGTCACAAAGACTATTATGCAGATGGCCAGCTTGAGAGTAATAGTGAATTCATTTATGCCGATTATAAAAAGCTGAATGAGAAAACTTACTATCGTAATGGTCGCTTAAGAAGCAAATTTAACTATGACAGAGCAAGTAACAGCGGGATGTTAGAAACCTATGGCTCAGATGGCAAGCGCCGATCAGAGCAGCATTATGGCTATAACCCGTTAAATACTCGCCATGGGGTGCAGCTAACCTTCTGTGGTGAAAATGGCCAAGTTGAATCTTCGGAGCATTACAATATGGGGGTAGCGGATGGAGAGTTTAAGAATTATCACTGTAATGGACAATTGGAAAACAGCCGTACCTATGTAAATGGTCTGGTTATAGATAAAGAGATAAAAACCTATAGAGATAACGGTCAGCTGATGCTAGTAGAGAAGCTAGATAGCAAAGGTAAGGTCACACATACCACCTACTATGATGAAAGTGGAAAGTTAGATTCTCAATGGTAGTCGCTTGTAGAAATTGAGTTTTGTATTTAGCCGTTCACATTCGGGCTTGCTAAGGTTTAAACGTTAGTGAGCCAATATTTGATCCCAATCTATTTGTTATATCTTAAATTCATTTTTAAACTACCTGTCCTGTCCTGCCCTATTTAGTTATCCCTCTAAATAGGTAGTAAATAGAAGATCTTAGTGATCCAGTCCGCACTATTTTGCTGTTAAATATCACATGAATCCGCTTTAACCTGATGTACATCATGAAAGCTTTTCATTGTGTGATGAATCCCTCATGAGATTAAGCGCCTATTGATTTAGATCAACGTGAAATTAAAACGCGGGTTTAACATGGTGGCGCATTGTTATTATCAATAACTTAACAATGCAATAAGAAAAATAACCAAAGTAAAATAATGGTTTAATAAATTGAGTTAATTGAAGTGCAATAGAGGTGTATAAAATGGAATATACTCGAAATGTACGGCGGTGGTTATCTATACTGCTTCCACTCTTAGCAGTGGTTTGCCTATCATGGACGTCAACAGTAAATGCAGAAGCAAAAGCGCTAGTTTTAAAACCCTTCAAACAGTTAAGTGATCAAAGTGCAGAATGCGCGGCCTGTCACAAAGAGAAAAACCCATCAATCTATGCCCAATGGGGGCGTTCTAAGCACTACGGTGCCAATGTCGGTTGCTATGAATGTCACGCAGCAGATAAAAACGATAAAGATGCGATAGAGCATGAGGGCAGTGTAATCTCAGTTATTGTCTCGCCTAAAGATTGTTCTCAGTGTCATAACCAAGAGGTTGAACAGTTCACTAAGAGCCATCATGCCAAGGCAGGGAAGATCATGGGGTCATTAGATAACTTCCTCGCCGAAGTTGTTGAAGGTGCAATGACTTTTAATGGCAAATCACCCGCTGCGGTTAATGGGTGCTGGCAGTGTCATGGCTCAGAGGTGAAGGTTTTGCCTAACGGCGATCTTGATCCTACGACTTGGCCTAACACGGGGATAGGACGGATTAACCCGGATGGATCTATTGGTGCTTGTACAGCTTGTCATCAACGCCATGAGTTCTCTATGACGCAGGCTCGTCGCCCTGAAGCTTGTGGTAAGTGTCACATGGGACCCGATCATCCTCAGAAAGAGGTCTATGAAGAGTCTAAACACGGGATTAACTTCTACGCTAACGTCGATCGTATGAACTTAGACTCATCTAAGTGGATTGTCGGTGAAGATTATGATGCTGCGCCGACTTGTGCGACTTGTCATATGTCTGCAACACGCGAGCAGCCAATCACCCATGATGTTGGTGACAGAATTAGTTGGACCTTAAGGCCAGCCGTATCTGAGAAGATTGATGCCAAGGCAATCGCTCAGGGACATAAGGTTAAGAGCTGGCAGGATCGACGTGAGGATATGAAGGAGGTTTGTCAGTCTTGTCATACTAAATCCATGACCGATAGTTTCTATCAGCAATTTGATTCTCTCGTTAATCTTTATAACGATAAGTTCGCGAGCCCTGGCAAGCGTCTTATGGGAATGCTGAAGCAGGAAAATATGCTCACCGAGACTGCATTCGATGAAGAGATCGAGTGGACTTGGTTCTTCCTATGGCATCACGAAGGGCGACGCGCCCGTCATGGTGCAGCGATGCAGGCTCCTGACTATGTACAGTGGCACGGTATGTTTGAAGTCGCCGAGCGTTTCTACATTGAGATGGTACCTCAGTATCTGGAAGTCGTTGAGGTAGCCGAGCACAATGGTAATACAGAGGGCGCTGAGAAGGCTCGTAAACTTCTTGATGAGATATTATCTCGTCCAGAGCACGCATGGTTTACAGGTAATGAACCCGATGAGGTGAAAGAAGCCCGTAAAGCAGCTCAGAAAGAGTTTAAAGCTCGCTATTTAAGTGAAAGTAACTAGCAACCGAGCAAGGGGGTGTTAATCACCTCCTTACTCCCCCAACTGAGGAGACTCTAGTGAATAACAAAGGGGAAAAAACTCGGAGGCAGCGACTCTGGACTTGGTTAAAGCGACCTTTAGCTTTGGGGATCCCTATCGGAGTGTTTCTGCTGGTAATGGGAGCGGCATCGTTTCAAGGAATGATGGTGGCATCAAACCAAAACGCTTTCTGTTTTAGTTGTCATCTGAAGATGGATACGATTGTGCAGGAGTATAAAGCGTCATCTCACTTTAGTGATGGTGAAACAATTCCTGCGACTTGCTCTGACTGTCATGTGCCCCGTCCTTTTATTGATAAGATGATCGTTAAGACTGTCGCATTAAAGGATATATACCACATGATGGTCGGTACCATTACTAAGGAAAACTTTGAAGAGCATAGGCCTGCGATGGCAGAGAGTGTTTGGATAGATTTTAAGAAGAATGATTCGGCGAATTGCCGTGCGTGTCACCAAGGTGAGAACTTTAATCTAGCTAAACAGCCACAAAGGGCTCGACTCAATCATGAACAGATAGCCGCGAGAGGGGAGACCTGTGTTGATTGTCATCAAGGGTTAACCCACAACCGGATTGTAATACGTTAAGGCTCGTTTATGAGCTCGTAATGATTAACAATAAACTCTTCTCCAGTAAAGGCCGCCTCCCACCTGCGGCCTTTTTATTTTCTACCTATCGTGTTTTGCTTTTATTGACGACTGAAGTTTTTGCAGTTGTATGCCGTGGGGCTGTTAATCACGCCCAAAATCCATTAGGTTAATATTTGGTTAAATGAGACGGGTGTCACAGTTAGACTCGCTAGGTCGTTGAAAGACCAAAGCCAGAGTCCAAATCATAGCGATAGGTTAATTAACAATAATATTGACTAGAATTTGCAATAACAAGAGGGAGAAGAGCAGATGAAATCCGCCGTAGAGCAGTTAGCTCGTTATAAAAGTGTTCACTTAAACCCAAATAATATTAAGACCCACTTTGTGGGGATCCCGATGATTATCTGGTCACTGTTTGTGATGCTAAATCTTATTCCTGTTAATTTAGTTGTTTTGCCAGAGCAGGGAATATCAGTCAACGTTGCGGATGTTTTTACTATTGGTGTACTTATCTACTATGTGATGTTGCACTTGAGACTGGCATTGGGAATGCTGCTGTTTATTGTGCCGGTACTCTATACGTCAAACCTTGTTGCTCAGCATCAATATGGTTTATGGATAGCGATAGCCGTATTTGTGTTAGCTTGGGTTATTCAACTTATCGGCCATCAATATGAGAAGGCCAAACCTGCATTTATCGATGACTTAAATCAGCTGTTAATAGGGCCTTTTTTCCTAATGGCTGAGATTTACTTTATGTTGGGGTTTGAAAAAGAGCTCAATAAGCAGATCACACCGCTGGCGATAACTAAGCGACGTGAATTAGAGGCAGCTAGGAAAGCCGCCGTATAGTTGTACTTAGTCGCATTCAACATGGGGCGCGTATGGCGCCTTGTGGTTGCTTATGACTCGTTCGCTATTAGTCAAAACACTTCAGCGAGTTAAGGTGCCCGGTAATGCATCGGCATGACTCGCACCGTTTTAATCATGTTGTCAGCAACATCAATCACTTCTAGCGGATAGCCGTATAAGCGCATCGAGGTGTTTGGCTCTGGGATCTCCTCAAGGTACTCTAGCACTAGGCCATTAATGGTTTTAGGGCCATCGATTGGAAATTGCCAATTCATCTCCTTATTGAGTTCCCGAATGTTGATACTGGCCTCAATCAGATAGCTTCCATCTTGTTGTAGGGTGATATCTTCGCTCGGTGGAGCGACCATTGAAGTGGTAAAGTCACCGACTATCTCCTCCAAAATATCTTCAAGTGTCACTAAGCCTTGAATGTCACCGTATTCATCGACAACTAAACCAATGCGCTCTTTATTATGCTGGAAGTTCGACAGCTGCACATTGAGTGGGGTGGCTTCAGGAATAAAGTACAGCTCTTTTACTGCGCGTAAGAGCGATGATTTACTAAACTGCCCTTTAGATTGAAGGCGAAGCGCGTCTCTTAGATGGACAAAGCCAACCGCGTCATCGATTGTGTCGCGGTAGAGTAAAACTCGAGTATGGGGGCTTTGAATAACCTGTTTATTGATGCTCTTGAAGTCATCATTGATGTTGATGGCATATAAGTCAGAGCGTGGGATCATGATGTCGTCTACGGTGACCTTTTCAAGATCCATAATTGAAAGCAGCATCTCTTGGTGACGCTGAGGAATGAGCGCGCCAGCCTCATTCACAACGGTTCGTAACTCCTCTTGGCTTAGAGCATCATCAGCTTTGACTGAGCGAATGCCCAGTAGCCGTAAAAACGTTGAGGTGATGAAGTTAACGACTTTGACTAACGGGGAGAGAATAACTAACAAGCCACGCAGAATAACACTAGAGGGGAAGGCGATACGCTCAGGGTGAAGCGCCGCAACTGTTTTAGGAGTGACCTCTGCAAAGACGAGCACTACCAAGGTTAACACACCGGTCGAGATGGCGACCCCCACGTCACCAAATAAACGAATTCCGATAATGGTCGCGATAGCCGAAGCAAGAATATTCACCAAGTTATTGCCAATAAGGATAAGCCCAATCAGTCTATCGGGGCGTTCAAGCATGACTATGGCGCGTTTAGCCCCTTTATGGCCACTGTTAGCTAAGTGGCGGAGGCGGTAGCGGTTGAGCGACATCATGGCGGTTTCAGAGCCAGAGAAGTAGGCTGAGAGCAAGATTAAGACGAACAGAACAGTTAAAAGTACGCCAGTGGATATATCGTCCAAATGTCGGAACTCCGCTGTTGTTTAAAGAAAGGGCGAATAAAAAGCACTAAAAATTAGTAATTACAGAACTTTCGAGGGGGTGTCAAGTTTGACCCATCAGAGATAGACGGGTCAATTGACAAAAATCGAGGCTTAACTGAGGATCAGCTCTTTAACTACGCGGGCGCCGAAGTAGGCCAGCGAAAGCAAAACACCACCAGTTAAGGTGTAGGCGACAGCGGCTTTAATGCGGCAACCCACCCAATATTGCTGGGCTAACATAGCGATATAAACACACCAAGCCATGATGGATAGTACCGCTTTGTGGCCTTTGCCCTCTTCAAACATGTCATCGAGGAAGATGAAACCTGTCGCGAGTGATAAGCTTAGTAAAATCACGCCTACAACCACTAAGTGATAAAGCTGCTTTTCAACAGTCATGAGTGGCGGCATTGCCGAAGTCATCACTAGTTTTTTGTTCTTAAGGCGGTTCTGAATAATCGCTAACTGGATAGCATAGAGCGCAGCAATCATCAGCGCACTGTAAGCCATGAGTGATAATACTACGTGAACTAAGACGTCTGGGTGGATCTCGAAATGAATGATGTATTCTGGAGGCACCAGCCAAAGCAGTGCAACTGATATCACTGAGCAGGCATAAACGACAGGTAGAACAACAATGACCTTCAGTCTGAATAACAAGATGGTAAAGCTGAAGGTAATGATCCAGTTAACCATAGAGATTACATTGGTTAAGCTGAAGTTTTGACCATCGCCTGTCACAATAGCTTGATATAGCGCCGCTGCGTGCAGTACAACACCAACCGCAGCCACGCCTGCAACTAATCTTCTGTTTGGCCCGTCAACATGAAAAAGTCGGCTTGCGACGAGAACCAAAGCAATACTGTAAAACAACATGGCTGAAGCTGAGAAAATAACCATTGAGTATTAACCTATTTGTTTTATAAATCTGGTGCGCTAACACATGCTTTTAATCTTTGTGTAAGCAGACTGCATGACTCGCATACTAGCGTGATTCAATCCGGAGTTAAATCACTGAGTGTGCTAAATATCGCGTCGAGTTAACCTGTAAAAGTCATTTTGACTTTAATCGTTAAGTTAGCACGTAACATTATGGTGTAGAATAGCATGAGCTAATGGGATTTGGGCAGTGACCTTGGTTGCAAAAATAGGTCGATTTTTTGCCTTATAAGTGTTTTTTGGTCATTTTTTACCTTTCTCAGCCCTCAGTTGTAAAAGTAACTTGATTCATTCTGTAGCATAATTACTGGGCATCGCTATAATACAGCCCTATCAATAGCAATTTTAAACGGTAAAGAACTGGATAATGTTTGAGAACTTAACTGACAGATTGTCACGGACTCTGAAAAATATCAGTGGCCGTGGTCGCTTAACGGAAGAAAACGTTAAGGAAACCTTGCGCGAAGTCCGCATGGCTCTTTTAGAGGCCGATGTCGCCTTGCCTGTGGTTCGTGAATTCGTAAATAGCGTAAAAGAACGCGCTGTTGGCCAAGAGGTTTCAAAGAGTCTAAGTCCAGGCCAAGCCTTTATTAAGATCGTACAAAGCGAACTTGAAAACGCCATGGGCGAATCGAATGAAGCTTTGGATCTGTCGGCTCAACCGCCAGCAGTCATCATGATGGCGGGTTTGCAAGGTGCCGGTAAAACGACCAGTGTTGCGAAACTGTCTAAGTTCTTACGCGAGCGCTCGAAAAAGTCGGTGCTTGTGGTTTCGGCGGACGTATACCGCCCAGCGGCTATCAAGCAGCTAGAAACCTTGGCTGGCGAAGTGGAAGTGGAGTTCTTCCCATCAGATGTTAGCCAAAAGCCAGTCGATATTGCTAACGCGGCAATTGCTCACGCTAAATTGAAGTTCATCGATGTCGTTATTGTCGATACTGCAGGTCGCCTGCACGTAGACGAAGCGATGATGGATGAGATTAAAGAGCTTCATGCTGCAGTGAAGCCAGTTGAAACGTTATTTGTTGTCGATGCGATGACAGGTCAAGATGCGGCTAATACTGCTAAAGCGTTTAACGAAGCTCTACCGCTAACTGGTGTGGTACTGACAAAAGTCGACGGTGATGCACGTGGTGGTGCGGCGCTTTCGATTCGTCATATTACTGGTAAGCCAATTAAGTTCTTGGGTGTAGGTGAAAAGACCGATGCACTAGAGGCGTTCCACCCTGAGCGTGTTGCTTCACGTATTCTTGGCATGGGCGATGTGCTATCTCTTATCGAAGAGGTTGAGCGCGGCGTAGACCAAGAAAAGGCGATGAAGCTTGCTGCTAAAGTCAAGAAGGGCGGAAGCTTTGATTTAGAAGATTTCCGCGAGCAGCTGCAGCAGATGAAGAACATGGGCGGCATGATGAACATGATTGAGAAGCTACCTGGTGTGGGTCAATTACCACCAGAAGCGCTTGCTCAAGTTCAAGATGGCAAAATGACTGGGCAGATGGAAGCGATTATTAATTCTATGACTCCTGCTGAGCGCCAACGTCCTGATATCATCAAAGGCTCGCGCAAGCGCAGAATCGCGATGGGGTCAGGTACACAAATTCAAGACGTGAACCGCTTACTTAAGCAGTTCACCCAAATGCAGAAAATGATGAAAAAAATGTCATCGAAAGGTGGTATGAAAAAGATGATGCGCGGCATGAGTGGTATGCTGCCTCCTGGCATGAAAATGCCGGGCCGTTAGGCTTTAGTTTAATTCTGCAAAGCTAAATTTAGGGACTAGATTGATTTTCAATCTGGTCTTTAAATCGTTTTAGGTGTAAAAAACGCCGATTACGGTTGCATTCGTCGGTCAGTCAGGTAAAATCTGCCGGCTTTCTATCTGGGGCTCTCCGCGAACACGGAGTTTCAGTTTTTATTTTTGCTTGATAAAAAGCAAATCATTAGAGGATACCAAACGCATGGTTACCATTCGTTTAGCTCGTGGCGGCGCAAAAAAGCGTCCATTTTATAACATCGTTGTAGCTGACAGCCGTAACGCCCGTGACGGTCGTTTCATCGAGCGCGTTGGCTTTTTTAACCCAGTAGCACGTGGCCAAGAAGAAGCTCTACGCTTAGATCTTGACCGTGTTGAGCATTGGGTTGCTAACGGTGCTGCTACTACTGATCGTGTAGCAAAATTGATCAAAGACGCTCGTAAAGCTGCTGCTTAATAGCGTTAGGGTATAGATTGATGAGTAGTAAACAAGAACCCGTCATCCTTGGCAAAATCGGTTCAAGTTATGGCATTAAAGGTTGGTTGAAGATCACTACCTATACCGACTCTGTTGAAGGTATCTTTGACTATTCTCCTTGGCTTATTAAAGAACAAGGTGAATGGCGCGAGGTTAAAGTCGCCCAGTGGCGTTTTCAGGGGAAAGCAGTCGTTGCTTGTCTTGAAGGCGTAACAACACGGGATGAGGCTCAAGCGCTTACAAATTGTGAGATTGCTGTGCCTGCTGAGCAGATGCGAGATTTACCAGAAGATGAATTCTACTGGCGAGATCTTATCGGATGTGAAGTGATTAATACCAAAGGCTACAACATGGGTACGGTACAAGAGATCGTGGAAACAGGATCGAATGACGTACTTTTAGTTAAAGCTAACGCGAAAGATGGCTTTGGCAAAGCGGAACGTATGATTCCCTTTGTTACTGACCAGTTCATCCAAAAGGTGGATTTGGCAGCAAAACAGATTTTAGTGGATTGGGATCCGGACTTCTAAGTCGAGGTACAACATATGTGGTTAGGGGTAGTAACCCTGTTTCCCGAGATGTTTCGTGCCGTAACAGATTTTGGTGTAACGGGTCGTGCAGTTAGCAAAGGGTTGCTAGAGTTGCAAACGTGGAATCCTCGAGATTTCACCCATGATAAACATAAGACAGTGGATGACCGCCCATACGGTGGTGGCCCTGGAATGTTAATGATGGTGCAGCCTCTACGTGACGCTATCCATGCAGCGAAAGCTGCAGCTGGAAACGAGGTAAAGGTGATTTACCTTTCTCCTCAAGGCCGTAAGCTGACACAGCAAGGCGTTGAAGAGTTAGCGCAATCATCCAGTTTGATTTTGGTGTGTGGACGATACGAAGGTATTGATGAGCGCATCATTCAGACTGAAGTGGATGAAGAGTGGTCAATTGGAGATTACGTGCTTTCGGGCGGTGAACTTCCAGCGATGACTCTGATTGATTCAGTATCAAGATTGGTTCCTGGCGTGCTAGGAAAACAAGCTTCCGCAGAGCAGGACTCTTTCTCTGATGGCTTACTGGATTGTCCCCACTATACGCGTCCTGAAAGTTTGGATGGTTTGGATGTTCCAGCCGTATTGTTAAGTGGCAACCACGAACATATTAGACGCTGGCGTCTACAGCAAAGCCTAGGTAGGACTTTGTTGAGACGGCCAGAATTACTTGAAAATCTAGCTCTGACTGGCGAACAAGAGAAGCTTCTAGCTGAATTTGTTGACACCATCAAACAAGATGATTAGTCGAAGCGCAGTTATTACTAGTATGGAGTTTATTTAATGAATAACATCATCAAAATGCTCAACGAAGAGCAAATGAAAACCGACGTACCACAATTTGGTGCCGGTGATACAGTAGTTGTTAAAGTACGTGTTGTAGAAGGCGGTAAAGAGCGTCTACAGGCGTTTGAAGGCGTTGTAATCGCTAAGCGTAACCGCGGCGTTCACTCTGCATTCACAGTACGTAAAATCTCTAATGGTGAAGGTGTTGAGCGTGCGTTCCAGACTCACAGCCCAATCATCTCTAGCATCGAAGTTAAGCGTCGCGGCCGTGTTCGTCGTGCTAAGCTTTACTATCTACGTGATCGTTCAGGTAAGTCTGCACGTATCCGTGAGAAGCTTGCTACTAAGTAATTTAGTACTCGCTATAAATAAGATGCAGTGTTCGCACGAGAAACCGCCTATATGGCGGTTTTTTGTTGCCTAAATTTGCTATTTTCGTCACTCACCTTCAACATTTCCCCTTTCTCAGCATAAGCTCCCGAGTAGTATAAAAGTCGCTCAGCCTATTTAGCTCCTATGCTCAAATTCAAGCTAGCATGGTGTAAGCTTGTATGATTCATAGCGCAAGCCGAGGTAGTTATTGCTCCCCTATGTAACTATTCATTCCATAACCTAAAACCTAAGATTAGAATTTTTCATTTATTGGAAATGC
This sequence comes from Shewanella schlegeliana, assembly GCF_016765635.1. Lineage (GTDB taxonomy): Bacteria > Pseudomonadota > Gammaproteobacteria > Enterobacterales > Shewanellaceae > Shewanella > Shewanella schlegeliana. The sequence continues at coordinate 66,788 of NZ_JAESVD010000002.1, read as the reverse complement.
CCCTTGACCTTATATCTTGGTATAGGCATAGTGTTTTCAAGGTGTAATGGTGTAGCGTTACAGTATTACTTTTATATATGGTCTTACATAGTCGTGAGACATTCTTCTGTGTAGTAAAGGTCTTTGAGTTGAAGAGCAGATAAGAGATTAACGGGTGGTAATCATGCAACAAGATACAATTAACAATGTCCATATTAGTTCTGAACAAGTGTTAGTGACTCCTGAGGAGTTAAAGCGTGAGCTACCTCTGTCTAAGCATGCTTATCAATATGTACTCAACGCGCGAAAGACGGTTGCAGATATTGTTCATAAACGTGATAACCGTGTGTTAGTGATCTCTGGCCCTTGCTCAATTCATGATATCGAAGCGGCGAAGGAGTATGCCCTTAAGCTTAAGAAACTGCATGATGAACTCGGTGAGCAGTTTTTCGTGTTGATGCGGGTTTACTTTGAAAAGCCACGTACAACCGTAGGCTGGAAAGGGATGATTAACGATCCTGATATGGATGAATCCTTCGATGTAGATAAGGGGCTTCGCCAAGCGAGAGAGTTGATGATTTGGCTTGCAGAGTTGGAGCTACCTGTAGCCACTGAGGCGCTCGACCCAATTAGCCCGCAATATATGTCTGAGCTTGTTACTTGGTCAGCCATTGGTGCTAGAACCACTGAATCACAGACTCACCGTGAGATGGCATCGGGCCTTTCTATGCCTGTAGGGTTTAAGAATGGCACAGATGGAAAACTTGGAGTGGCCATTAACGCATTAGAGTCTGCTGCGAGTAGTCACCGTTTTATGGGTATTAACCAACAGGGACAGGTTGCACTACTGCAAACCGCTGGGAATCCTGATGGTCATGTGATTTTACGTGGTGGCAAACAACCTAATTACGATGCAGCCAGTGTGGCGGAGTGTGAGAGTCAGCTTCATGGGGCTAATTTAAGTGCTCGTCTCATCGTCGATTGTAGTCATGGTAATTCATCTAAAGATCACAATAAGCAAAAGCCTGTATGTGAAGATGTATTTAATCAGATCGCAGTGGGTAATAAATCTATTATCGGTGTAATGCTTGAGAGTCACCTGAACGCTGGTAAGCAGAGCAGTGACTTACCAATGGAGCAGCTGGCTTACGGTGTGTCAGTCACCGATGCCTGTATCGACTGGCAAACTACTGAAGCGCTATTGCGCGAAGGAGCCACCATGCTAGCCTCGGTATTACCGACAAGATTTGATATGCTGAAAGTTGCAAACGGCTGATGGAAGAAACAAAGATGAATGAGAAGACCACCGCAGAGCTTGAAAATTTAAGAGGTTTGATTGACGGTGTCGATCAGCAGTTACTGCACCTGCTACGTAAACGATTAGATTTAGTCGCTCAAGTTGGGGCGGTAAAACACGGTGCGGGTTTACCTATCTATGCTCCTCAACGTGAGGCCAATATGTTGGCTAAGCGACGAGAAGAAGCTAAGGCGATGAATGTGGCACCGCAGCTTATTGAAGATATTCTGCGTCGCCTTATGCGCGAGTCCTACCTTAATGAGAAGGATGTCGGTTTTAAGCAGGTGAAAGCCGACTTAGGTCATGTGGTTATTGTGGGCGGTGAGGGTAAGCTGGGTGGCTTGTTTTCACAGATGCTGACGCTGTCTGGTTATGAGGTCAGAACGCTTGATAAAGATGATTGGGTCAATAGTGAGGCTATCTTCGATGGCGCAGGCTTAGTGATTGTCACTGTCCCTATCATTATCACTTGTGATCTGATCGCTGAGCGGCTTACTAACCTGCCAGCAAACTGTATCCTAGCGGACTTGACCTCGATTAAAGGCGCACCTATGGAGGCGATGCTCTCGGCGCATTCGGGCCCTGTACTTGGCTTGCATCCGATGTTTGGCCCCGATGTAGGCAGTTTAGCAAAACAAGTCGTGGTTGTGTGCCATGGCCGCGATAGCGAGGCTTACCAATGGCTGATTGAGCAGATCCAGATCTGGGGCGCGCGTATTGTAGAAACTGAACCGACTAAACACGATAAGGCGATGCAACTGGTACAGGCGATGCGACACTTCTCCTCTTTTGTATATGGGTTAAATCTTTATAAAGAGGAAGCGGATATTGAGTCTCTGCTGCAGTTTAGCTCGCCAATCTATCGCTTAGAGCTAGCTATGGTGGGACGCTTGTTTGCACAAAGCCCAGAGCTTTACGCCGATATTATTTTTGCCCAAGAGGAGAGCTTGGTCGCTATCAGTGATTATCTTGATAATTACTCTCAAGCGCTGTCTATTCTCAAGTCAGGCAATCGAGAAGCATTTGTCGCGCAGTTTGAAGAGGTCTCACGCTGGTTTGGTGACTTTGCCTCACAGTTCCAAAGAGAGAGCCGTGCGATGCTGCAATCGGTTAATGATATGAAAACCGGCTAGTGTGTTGAACCACCTATAACAATATTGACAAAAAGGAGCTTAGGCTCCTTTTTTGATCTCCTAAATAGAGGATTTAGGGTGTTTGAGCACCAGTGAGTATTTTAAGTTACTATTTTTATGAGTATTTTTTCAGATTCTTAGCTAAATCAATATCGCCTGAATAAATTTATTAGCCATTGCTTAAAGTGATCTCTTTCATGTTTTCTCTCATTTAACGTAAAAAAACCTTTTGCAATTCCTCAAGAAGCGTAAACTAACTCAAAACATGTAAATAATATGCATGATTATAATATAGGAGTTAGTGCTGTGTTTTGTATTCAATGTGAGCAAACAATTAGAACACCTGCAGGTAATGGCTGTAGTTACACTCAAGGTATGTGTGGTAAGTCTTCAGATACTTCAGACTTACAAGATCTTCTTATCTATATTCTTCAAGGTGTGTCGTCATACGCAGCGCTTGCTCGTGAAGTCGGTATTATCGACCATGAGATTGATACGTTTGTGCCGAAAGCGTTTTTCGCTACGCTAACTAACGTTAACTTTGATGATGACCGTATCATAGCCTATACCACACAGGCAGAAACATTCCGTAATCGACTAAAGTCGGCTTATGAAGCTAAGTGCAGCGAACTAAATATCGAAGCTAAGCCAATGAACGCACCAATGCAGCTTGTATTGGGCGCGACTAAACCTGAAATGCTAACTCAGGCGCTTCAAGCTGTACCTAACCGTGGTAAAGATGAAGTTCATGAAGATATCATGGGTCTGCGCTTACTATGCTTGTATGGCCTAAAAGGCGCTGCAGCATACATGGAACACGCTCGTGTACTGGATCAAACTAGTGATGAAGTTGCCGGTGAATTTCATGAGATCATGGCGTTCTTAGGTGAAGACTCTGTTGATGCGGACAAGTTATTTAATACAGCAATGCAGATTGGTCAGCTTAACTACCGTGTGATGGCGATGCTCGATGAAGGTGAAACTCACGCCTTTGGTCACCCAGAGCCAACTCAGGTAAACACTAAGTCTGTAAAAGGTAAGGCTATCTTAGTGTCTGGTCATGACATGAAAGATCTAGAGCTAATTCTTGAACAAACCGAAGGTAAGGGTATTAACGTCTACACTCACGGTGAGATGTTACCTGCACTGGCTTACCCAGAGCTGAAGAAATATCCACACTTAGTGGGTAACTACGGCAGCGCATGGCAGAATCAACAAAAAGAATTTGCGACATTCCCTGGCGCAGTTGTAATGACATCTAACTGTATCATCGACCCAAATGTTGGTGACTATTCAGACCGTATCTTCACCCGTAGCATCGTAGGCTGGCCAGGTGTGACTCACCTAATCGGTGATGATTTCAGTGAAGTGATTGCCAAAGCTGAGTCGCTAGAAGGCTTTATCTATGATGAGATCCCCCATCTAATCACCATAGGTTTTGCTCGCAATGCATTAATGGCTGCAGCGCCGACCGTAATTGAAAATGTGAAGAGTGGTGCAATCAAGCATTTCTTCTTGGTCGGTGGTTGTGACGGTGATAAGCAAGAGCGTGGTTATTTCACCGATATCGCGACTCAAGCGCCTGCAGACTCAGTCATTCTGACTCTAGGTTGTGGTAAGTATAAGTTTAACAAACTTGAGTTTGGTGACATTAACGGCATTCCACGTCTATTGGATATTGGTCAGTGCAATGACTCTTACTCAGCGATTCAGTTAGCTATCGCGCTGTCAGAAGCCTTTGAGTGTGACATTAATGAGTTACCACTTACCTTGGTACTTTCTTGGTTCGAGCAAAAAGCGATTGTGGTACTGCTAACACTATTGTCATTGGGTGTGAAGAATATTATGACTGGCCCAACTGCGCCTGCATTCTTAACTCCTAACCTTGCTAAGGTGCTTGAAGAGAAGTTTGGTCTTCGCAACACCACGACGGTTGAAGCAGATCTAAATCGCATACTTAATGTGGCGTAACTGCAAAGTTATTGGTGATATGTAAGTCAAGAATGGCCACCAAAGTGTGGCCATTTTTAGCTTAGAAGTTAACAGGCTAAGTACGATAGGTAGGTATAGCGTGAATATGGCAATCAATAAACAAGCTTCTAATTTAGAAACATTTTCTGCCCAGCAATGGCAGTCAGGTGAACATCAACTCGTTTGCGTTGAAAAATGGAGCGAGAACCATGATGTGATGAGTTTCCGCTTTCAGGGTACTGCTCCGGTAAAGTTTCATTTTAAACCCGGGCAGTTTTTAACCCTGTTGCTTGAAATTAATGGCGAGAAAATTGCGCGTAGTTATACCATTAGCTCTTCTCCTTCACGGCCATACTCGATTGTACTAACCATCAAACGTATTGAGGGTGGTAAGGTTTCTAACTATTTGGCCGACAACCTTGAAGTCGGTCATATGGTACGAGCGCTAGGGCCAGACGGTGTGTTTAACCTTGTCGATATTCAAGCCGATAAGTATCTATTTTTAAGTGCTGGCTGTGGTATCACTCCTATGTACTCTATGTCGCGTTGGTTAACCGATACTGAAATTGGCCCTGATGTCAGCTTTGTTCACAGTGCTAAATCAAACAACGACCTGATTTTTGAGACGTCATTGGCGCAGATGGCGCAGCGTAATGAGAAGTTTACGCTTAACTATATTTTGGAAGAGCTAGGTGAATCGCTTGATGAGTATACAGATCCCTTAGCGGGTCGGTTAAGTGCTGAAAGACTAGAGCGCCTAGTGCCAGATTATCAGACTCGAACCGTGTTTGTCTGTGGCCCAGAGCCCTATATGCAAGCGGTTAAAGCACTGCTTGAGTCACTAGGCTTTGATATGACTAGGTTCCATCAAGAGAGCTTTGGCAGCTTCAAAGGCGATAGTGCAGAACTTGAAGCGGCTAAAGAACAAAGTGCTGGCACGAATACCGACTCAAGCGGTTTTATGTTGAATATCGGTGATAGAAGCCGTGCCCTGTCAACAGAACAAACCGTATTAGATGGCATCGAAGCGGAAGGTCTACCTATTATCGCTGCTTGTCGCTCGGGTGTTTGCGGTGCATGTAAGTGTAAAGTTGTTGAGGGGGAGGTCGAGTCTTCAAGCCAGATGGCGTTAACGCCTGACGAGATCGCTCAAGGCTACGTGTTAGCTTGTTCTACTAAGTTAAAGTCAGATGCAAGGCTAGAACTTTAGATTCGAACTTTAGTCGCATCAAATGGATTTATTTTAGTCTATTATATAAAAATCCGTAATAAATCAGATGCGAAAGTTGCGTAACTCACTATGAGAAAGTAAGGTTAAAGACAGGCCATGATGGATTTGCGCCTGTCTTTGTCTACTAATTGATCTCATCTCTCGATGGAGTGGCGTATGGCATCTACATTACATTCTCAGTCACTGGCGCTAGAAGATAAGAGTCTTGCGCATCTGCTTTATGCACTTATGGCATGTTTTCCTATCATGCTGTTGCCTGCCGCCCTAAGCTTACTCATCAACCTTTATCAACCTCAGCAAAATCCTAATAGTCTACTTGCTATTCATTTTCGCTGGCAGCGCTGGTCTATTATGGGCATGTTTCTGATGATGGCGACGGGATACTTAGCGACCCAAGTATGGTTAAGTGCGGCGCTTTATGTGGTCGCTGCGATATGGTTCAGTGGTAGAATCATTAAAGGCTGGCTTAGCCTGATTGAAGGTCGCATTATTTAACCTTTATCCCCTTTCTTTCAAACCGAGATCTGATCGTGACCAGTTACGAAATCCTTTGTCTGTTATCTGCGCTCTCTTTAGCTATTTCTCTCATATCTTCACGTTTACATCGTTGGCAGCAGACAATCACTATCACTGCATTAGCTCTGAGTTTAAGTTTGGTGATCTTAGCTGCAGGTAAGATTTTTGGAGTGTCGATTTATTCAACTTTAGTGACCGATCTAGAGCAACTTGATTTTAATGCGCTATTGCTTAATGGCATGCTGGGCTTCTTACTGTTTGCAGGTACGTTGCAGATCAAGCTTCACGTATTAAGGAGGCAAAGGTGGGAAATTTTTGTTCTGGCTTTTGTTGGTACACTTGTATCAACCTTTGTAATCGCAGGCCTCCTATACCTCGTTGCTTCCGTTATAGGGTTACCTTTAAATTTCAGTTATTGCCTACTGTTTGGAGCCCTGATTTCGCCAACAGATCCTATTGCGGTGTTAGCAATAATTAAACAGCTTGGTGCCCCAGAGGATATTGCAACTCAGGTAGAGGGAGAGTCGCTCTTCAATGATGGCATCGGTTTAGTGATTTTTATTACTGTTTCGCAAGTTGCATTTTCAACAGAACCGTTAAGCTTCACTGATGTGAGCGGACTCTTCATTAGAGAAGCGCTTGGAGGTTTACTTTATGGTGCGGTATTAGCCGCAGCCTTACATGGTATGTTGCACTTCTCTGAGGAGCGGACTCAATACTTATTGATGACCTTATTGGTGCCCAGTGCTGGATACATAGGCGCAGATATGCTTGGTGTCTCTGGGCCTTTAGCCATGGTAAGTGCGGGGATTATCACTGGCAATGTGTGTGTGCCTAAGCTACTTAATAACGAGGAACAGGGTCACCTTGAAAGTTTTTGGTTATTGATAGAGTCCTTCTTTAACTCATTGTTGTTCCTGCTCTTAGGCTTACTATTGTTGCTCATTCACTTTGATGTCGAGCTATGGTGGTTTATGTTACTTTCAGTACCTATCGTACTTATTGGGCGGATCATCAGTATTTATCTGCCTTATTATGGTTTTAGGCGCTTTAGAGACTATAACTCTTACGCAGAAAAGATCTTAGTTTGGGGTGGGCTACGCGGTGGTTTAGCATTAGCAATGGCGATGAGTTTACCTACTGGTGTGATCGTGGTCAGTGGCAGTAATATCGATCTTAGAGAGTTGTTGATGGTGATGACGTACGCGGTAGTGGTGTTTTCTATTTTAGTGCAAGGTACCACCATTCCAAGCCTGATTGATAAGAGTAACGCCGAGCATGCTGCTCGGCGTAAACTTTAACTTAGGTCAGTGATATAGGTTTCTCAATAGTTCGTTGAGTAACTCGGGCTTTGCTTCGAGTGTCGATGCTTCAAGCGCACTTAAGTTAAGCATAATACCATCGCCTTTTAGCTGCTTAATCGCTCTAACAAATGTAGCCATCTGCTCAGTTTCGATAGCATAACTTGGATTCACTACAATGGGTAAGTGACTGAGAGCCTTTAGCTCAACTAGGGCGGCTAAGTCTAGAGACGGTCTACCCGAATTATTGAGAGTGCTCACACCTGACTCGCATAGAATTAGCTGCTGGTTGCCTTGGCTCAGCAGCGTTTCGGCCGCATCGAGCAGATCATCGACACTCGCCATCGCATTTCGCTCTAATACCACAGGAATAAGCAAGGAGCCTAGCTGAGTTAATATTGCTTGGTTGTACATCAAGTTGCCCGATAACATCACTATATCGGCAAATTGAGTCGCAATGGCTAAGTCTGTTTCATGATCAATAACCAATACATTAACTAAACCGAACTGTGTTAGCGTGTGCTTAAATTTAGCAATTGAGTTAATCAAATCGCTTTGTTGACTCAAGCCTTGGATAGCCACAGCTTGGAAACCAGACTCTTTTAGTCGCTTAGCCTGTTGCTCAAATTGTTGAAGATCTAATGGTAGTTGCACTTGAGCTATGGCGCCGATATTCCCAGCTCCTAAATTTAGTTGGCCGCAGAGGACTTGCGTTGGCTCACTCTTGTATTGTTTGCTAACACGTAGCTGTTTGACAGGCTCCGTTGGAGTGACTGTGATTGCCTTAGAAGTATCTGGCTCTATCATCAATTGGCTATTGCTTAGTTGAGTTGGTTTAACCGTTTCACAGGGGTAGCAGCCAAGTACTTTAATAAAGCGAGTGGTCTTTTCTAACTCTTTTAGTGCTGCCTGCATAGGCTCACTGGAAAGATTAGCGTCTATATCTAAGTAGAACATCTCCTCCCAAGGGGTACCTGGGATGGGTCTAGACTCCAGTTTACTCATATTGAGATTACGGGCCTTTAAAACCAATAGTGCTTCTACAAGTGCACCGGGCTTCTGTCCAGTGGCCATGATTAAGGTACATTTGGCTGGGAGTTGCTCCGGAACTTCGACCGCTTTTCTCGCTACAACGATAAACCGGCTTTGATTAACTTTTTGATTGGCGAGGCCAGTTTCAATAGCTTCAAGTTGATATAGTGCTCCACCTTCAGCACTACCGATAGCGGCGACACTGTTATCGTTTGCATTGCAGACCTTTTCCATCGCCTCGGCGCTGCTAGAGCAATATTCAAGTTTAAACTCACCATGCTGACTCAGATAACGGCTGCACTGGCTGATAGGCTGAGGGTGGGCGTAAATCGTTTTGATATCACTAATATTGCTATCGCTATTAGCCAGTAGGCAGTGTCCGACCTCTATGGTGGTTTCACCAACAATGGCAAGGCTTGTATGCTGCAATACGTCATAGACTTCGTTGATTGAGCCTGAAGAGGTGTTTTCAATCGGCAGGAAGCCATAATCAGCATGACCAGACTCGACAGCTTGTACTATCTCATCGAAGCTCTGACAGCCAAGATCTTGCATCTTCACTTGGCGTCTATCACAGTATCTGCTTGCTGCTAGATAGGAATAAGAGCCTCTAGCACCTAGGTAAGCGATACAGTACTGTTGCTGCTGAGTCTCAGGGTTTGCACGGCCATGCAGGTAGGCTTGTTGGTTGAGAACAGAGTCTTCGATAATGCTTTGGTAGAGAGAAATTACATAGTGGGCATCTAAACCTTGCTCTCGACCTTGCTTCACTAAGCGAGATAACAACTCTTTCTCTCTGGTTGTGTCACGTATAGGCCTAACATCAACCTCTTTACTACGGGCGACATCCAAACTTAACTCTCGGCGCTTAGCAAGTAGAGCGAGTAGTTCATTATCGAGATTCGTGATCTGCTCTCTAGTGTGATTTAAGGGTTGTGGTTTACTCATCTTAGCCTCTGAATCTAATTATGCTCTCTAATACCCATAATGATAAACCTATATATGCTTATCTTTGCTGATATAAAAAAGCCTCCCGTGTGGGAGGCTTTGGAATTTTCACTTTCGTTTTTACACCAAAATTCCGCCTCCGTGGGTGGGGGGCATAAAAAAGAAAGTAAAAAAAGCAGTATGGATTTTGTTCATGGATTTAAAACTAAAGGGGTGGAGGAGGTGTGTCAATCAAAACTTGGTTTAATTGAGTTTTTTACATAAAAAAGCGCACCCTAAGGTGCGCTTTGCATTAAAACATAACAATGATATCAAGCTGCAAATTCCTCCTCTAAGTCGTCATCAAAGTCGTCATCAATGGCATCATCTTCTATTTTAAGTGTTGCGTGACGTTGACTTTCTGGTTTATGAGTCAGGCGATTGAGCTGTTTCTCCAGCTTTTGTCCCATTGCATTAATTGCTGCGTAAAGGTCGTCGTGTTTCGCCTGGGCAAATAATTTGGCACTTGGTATGCCCACAGAAGCTTCAATCTTAAAACCTTGCTTCTCCTGTAGAATAATAATATGTGGATTAATTAGCTGCACATCGTGTCTTGCTAATTTGTCTAATCTGGCCTCAATACGTTCGCGAATAGATTCAGTAACTTCGAAATGCTTGCTAGTAATCTTTATCATATGTCGAACCTTTTGTTGTTTCCTTGAGTTCAGATTACCAACCTATGACACGAAAGTCGTGATCTAAATCACGTTTAAAGGGCTATTTAATACTGTTCGTCTTTTATTTGATCACTTAGACAAATATAGCCAATAATTGACCTAATTTCCTTGTAAACAACAAAAAACCAAGTCATATTGGATTGGATAAGTCCTCCCTTATTTAGCGTTAATGGCAAAATTATTAGTCTAAATAACCCCATAGCACTCACATAATTCCCACTTTATAATGGCACTTGAAACTAATTATTTTTAGAGAGTGGCTGATAATGGAACAAAGTTTAGTCAAGATTAGAGTCTGGGATATACCGACAAGGATTTTTCATTGGGGGATGCTGTGCTTACTCGGTGGACTATGGTGGACTGCTGATGCGGGGGAGATGGAGTGGCATCAAATTTTAGCCTATGGCTTGATGGTGTTGATCGGGGTGAGGCTTATCTGGGGGATTATAGGTAGCGACACATCGCGCTTCAGTCATTTTGTTCACTCCCCTAAAACAGTGATCGCTTATCTAGAAAAAACTCGGCGTGAAGGGATCTCTGCTTCAATTGGTCATAATCCGGTTGGAGGTTATATGGTGATCACGCTTATTACTCTGATTTGTGTTCAGCTTATAACGGGGTTATTTGCAACCGATGAGATTTTCACAGAAGGACCACTTTATCCCTTAGTCAGCTCTGATACAGCGAGTTGGTTGACTTGGCTGCATAAAAAGAACTTTGATCTTATCTTACTGCTAGCTGCTGTGCATGTGCTTGCTGTTGGGGTGCATACGATTAAAGGCGATAGGATTCTAGCTGCGATGTTTAGTGGCTATAAGTCGTTGCCCGCATCGAAGCTTGAAGAGAGTAATACCTCAGAACTTACTTTTGTATCACTACTAAGAGCTGTGGTCTTAGTTATGATTATTGGCGCGTTAGTGATCAATTATTTTATGTGGCCGGTGATTAATATGCTCTAGTGCGTTTTAGCATAATTGGTGAGCCAATAAATGAGCCAATAAAAAAGCCTGTTAATGAACAGGCTTTTTTATTTCAAGATAAGTTAGACTTAATCTTTCTTGTAAATGTCATGGCAGCCTTTACAGCTTTTCCCTGTGTTACCAAAGGCTTTCTTGATTTCTTTCTTATCGCCTTTACTTGCTGCGACTGCCAGGATGGCTGCATTTTCTTGGAAGGTTTTCATCTTGGCGTCAAAGTCGGCTTTATCGCTCCAGATTTTTGCTAGTGCTTCGGTATCCCCCTTTTCAGAGCCTGCTACAAAACCTTCTAGAGGCAGCTTTGATAGTGCGGCAACATTTTCAGCGCGTTTAGCAAAAACGTCAGCATTGTATTCTTTTTTGCCTTTTAGCATCGCCCCCATATCGCCAAAGTTGTAAGCAATCAAGCTAAAAGCTGATTGACGGTAGTGGATGGCATCTTCAGCTTCTTTAAAGTTATTAGCCTGCACGCTGGTTGCCAGTGTTGCTGTTGCAAGTAGTGCGCTAATGCTCATTATTAGTGTTTTTTTCATATCGAATCTCACGTTTTTATTATGTTTTGTGAACTTAACCGGCTCATTGTAGCCAGAATTATTCAGCTGAATCCAATCGTTTTTTACTTTAGTTACGCTTAGTTACAAATGACTCTTTTATCTACTAAATTCAGCTAACGCTAATGGATGTGGCACAGTGTATACGGGGCAGATTCTTGCTACACTCCCTGTAGTGATGTACTAGTACGTGATTATTGGTATGAAACATAGTTATAAATTATGTTTGTAAATGGGAGTTTAAATGCGAGCAGAGTGGGATTCGGTTTTAGAAAAAATCTTATTGCAGCAAGATCTACAGAATTTAATCGTATTGTTCGAGTTGTTACTTACAGAGGAAGAGCGTAGTGCCGTGGCGGGGCGATTAAAGGTTTTTCAAACATTATTACAAGGCGAAATGAGTCAGCGCCAAATCGCTCAAGAATACCAAATAAGTATTGCCACCATAACTCGCTGCTCTAATTATCTTAAGCATATGAGTTTGCAGCAAAGAGACAATATTCAGCGGTTAATTTTATAGACGCTCAACAGCTTGGCTCTACTAGGATTGTTGCTGCCTTTAGTCGCTATCAGCTATCGACGATGGGTGTTACCGATATCTTCTAGTCGTTGCAAAGTGACGGTTTTATGTTTGCGGTTCATTGTGCGCCTCGCAAAGATATAGAGTGCATAACTTATTAACGCAATACTAAACACAGGCGCTAGTTTCGAGTCTAGTTTCAGTAGTACTAATGCGGTTAGTAGGTACAGGTATGGGGTGTGCTCGTAGATGAAGGTGGGCAGTTTGCCCTTTCTTCTACGTTTCTTAGAGTCAGTACGGCGATTACTAGAGCGCAGTACATCGACACGACTCCCCAATAGAAATAGCAGTGCTGCGAAGAGTTGGGCATAAGTTTGCTCCAGCATCATCAAGCTAACGCTACCTAGAGCTATATAAGTGTAGGGGAGGGCTTCATAAACGGGTCTTGATAACATTTGCAGTTCCTTTGCAAAAAGATTTTTCTGAGCAATTCCATTGTCCAATTTAGGCAGTGTAGACCATAAAAAAGCCCGCTTCACTTAAATCAGTGAAACGGGCTTAAATTCATTCTAAAGAACTAGAAGGATTTAGTGTCTGCAACCACAGCCGCCGTTACCGTCACAACCTTCTTTAGCTTCTTTTGTTTCATCGTCACTGCAGCATCCGCCTTCGTGTCCGTGATCATGGTCGCCGCCACAGCAGCCACCTTCATGAGAGTGTCCATGGCCACCACATCCACCGCCATGTGCGTGAATATGACCGTGAGCGATCTCTTCTTCAGTTGCTGCACGGACTTCAAGTACTTCAACGTTGAAGACTAATGACTGACCTGCAAGTGGGTGGTTGCCGTCAACAACGACTACGTCGTCCTTCACTTCAGTAACTTGTACTGGGCGCTGACCCATTTCAGTTTCTGCAATAAAGCGCATACCTGGAACGATGTCTTCGATGTCGCCAAATGCTGACAATGGAACTTCTTGGCGAAGACCGTCATGATATGGGCCGTACCCTTGCTCTGCATCAACAGTTACATCAAGGATGTCACCCTGTGCCTTGCCTTCAAGTGCAGCCTCTAAGCCAGGGATCATATTTTCTGCACCATGCAGATAGATCATTGGCTCGCCTTCAAAAGAACTTTCTACAAGCTGACCTTTCGCATCTGATAATCGGTAATGGATGCTAACAGCACATTTTTCGGTGATTTTCATATTGGCTCCAATCGGAAATTTGCGCGCATTCTAGCCTGCTTTAAAGGGATTTGCGATAGGGTGAATGCACTTCTGCTACCTAAACCACATCTTTTATTGTCAGGAAATAGAGTCTGCCTGAGCGGTCTTGATCTGAGATGTATGATTTTTTTATCGATTAGTCGCAATTTATCTAACGCTGAACTTTAAGTTTATTTCGGTAGTAGACTCAGATTAATTTGTTAATAGCCTCCTTTTGATAGGTATTATTGCTCTAGCTGAGTTGATACTAACTTTATTGGTCTTGCGTTGATGGTAGGTTTATTTATTGTATTTATATTAATTAGTTACAGCTTTGCTTGCTGTTTGCTTTTACGTAAGCGTAATAGTTTATTAAACGCAGCGTCTACCATGGGAGATTGTAAACGAATATTTATGAGGGTTTTCTTCTATATTTAGCTTCTAGGGTTACTAATCGCAAGAAACTTGTAATTAGGGGTTGACACTTACTGCTGAAAAAGGCAATTCTGTTAGAACACAAATTAATCCAATTGGATAATAACGAATTTTTATGTTTAGCCACGTTTTAATGAACACCACCATTATTACAACCACCACGATTACCAACGTGGGGGCGGGCTAAGCACAACCTGATATAAGTAAAATATCAAGCCCGCTCCCCCTAAAGGAGCGGGCTTTTTTGTTTCTTGGGTGGCGCGGCAAAAGGAGTTTTGATGAAAGTTATGAAGTTTGGCGGTACCTCGCTAGCTAATTGGCAGCGTTTTAAAGGGGCTGCAGAGATTGTTAATGACTCTGCTAATTCTGAGCCAACAGCAGTAGTTCTATCCGCGCCAGCTACGGTAACCAATGGTCTTATTGAGATGGTTGAAGTTGCCATTAATGGTGGTGATTATCGCGCTGTGCTAGCTAAGGTAGAAAAAGTATTTAATGATCTGTACGGCGCAGCAGGAGCAAGTTTAAACGCCGAGCAAAATGCGACTTTGGCTGAGAAGCTTAAGCTACAACTCAGTTTTTGGCAGAGTAAATTAGAAGGGATGAGCTTACTTGGTGAATGCCCTGAAAGCGTTGAAGCGCAGATCTTAGTCGGCGGTGAAAAGTTGTCATCTGCGCTAATGGTTGAGGTGATTAAATCCTTTAGCCATAGCGCTAACCTGCTACTTCCAGAGTCTTTGCTAGTTGGCTATGGTCCGCGTCTTGAATCAGCAGTCGATATTGAAGCGAGTAAACTTCGTTTTAATGCCTTAGATTTAACTGTTGCAGATGTTTGGGTGATGCCTGGATTTACCGCTGGGGATGCTCAAGGCAATGTTGTGACACTTGGGCGCAATGGTTCTGATTATTCGGCTGCGGTATTGTCGGCTTGTATCGGCGCAAGTTGCTGTGAGATCTGGACCGATGTTGATGGTGTCTATAATACAGATCCAAGAGTCGTAGCTGATGCGAAACTCTTATCACAGTTAAGCTATCAAGAAGCGATGGAGGTCTCCTACTTTGGGGCCAAGGTTCTACATCCTAAAACGGTAGCACCTATCGCGCAGTATCATATTCCTTGCTATATCCGTAATACCTTCAATCCACAAGCTGTGGGTACACTGGTGTCGGACAAACCCGATGAGACAGGGCTCAATGTAAAAGCGATTTCTAACCTAGACGATCAAACAATGTTTGACGTGTCAGGTCCGGGTATGAAAGGGATGGTCGGCATGGCCAGCCGCACACTTGGCGCAATCTCCCGCTCAGGCGTATCTGTATCCTTAATCACCCAAAGCTCCTCTGAATACAGCATCAGTTTCTGTGTTGCCACTGAAGATGCGATTAAAGCTAAGTTTGCTTTAGAGCAGGAGTTTGAGCTTGAACTTAAAAGTGACATTTTAGAGCCGATTGAGATGCGTCACGATTTAGCGATTGTATCGCTAATCGGCGATGGTATGCGCACCCACAAAGGTGTGGCGGCTAAATTCTTCCAAGCACTTGCTCAGGCAACGGTTAATATCGTTGCGATCGCCCAGGGCTCTTCTGAGCGTTCAATCTCAGCTGTGGTTGAGCAGCGTAAAACGAAACATGCAATCTCTGCCTGTCATCAGTCTTTTTTCGATGTGCAGCACTATTTAGATGTCTTCCTCGTTGGCTGCGGCAACGTCGGAGCGGGTTTGCTTGAGCAGATAAAGCAGCAACGTAGCATGTTAAAAGAGCAACATATTGCTATCCGTGTTTGTGGCATCGTTAACTCTAAAAAGATGCTGTTAGATCCTCAGGGTATTGATTTAGCCAACTGGCAGGGCGTATTGGCCGATTGTGAGCAAGAGGCGGATCTCGATGGGATGTTGGTTTGGGCGAAAGAGCAGCAGCTGCTCAACCCTGTGCTGGTGGACTGTACCTCGAGTGAACTGGTATCGAATAAGTATCTTGATGTGATGAATGCGGGTTTACACGTGGTGACTCCCAATAAGAAGGCTAACACTCGTGATATGGCCTATTACCAAGATTTAAGGAAAACTGCACTTAAGCAGCGTCGCCAGTTCCTCTACGAAACAACCGTTGGTGCAGGGTTGCCAGTTATCGATAACTTAAAGAAACTACTATTTGCTGGTGATAAGTTGCTGCGTTTTAACGGTATCTTGTCTGGTAGCCTCTCTTATATCTTCGGAATGCTAGATGAGGGGATGACGCTGTCACAAGCGACATCTATCGCAAGAGAGAAGTGCTTTACCGAGCCGGACCCTCGTGATGACTTAAGTGGTATGGATGTTGCGCGTAAGGTGCTTATTCTTGCACGAGAGGTAGGGATGGAGCTTGAGCTTAGCGATATCCATGTGGAGTCTGTGCTACCCGAGTCATTCGACGCCTCAGGTAATGTTGAGCAGTTTATGGCCAACCTTCCGGCTTTAGACTCTGCTGTTGCTCAACGTATTGAAGCGGCCAAGGCCCAAGGCAAGGTTTTGCGCTATGTCGGCCAGATAGATGATGAGGGCTGCAAGGTTAAGATTGCCGAAGTCGATGCAAGCGATCCGCTATATAGCGTAAAAGGCGGCGAGAACGCACTGGCCTTCTATAGCCGCTACTACCAACCGATCCCATTTGTACTTCGGGGATATGGCGCGGGTACCGATGTCACCGCTGCAGGTGCATTTGCCGATATATTACGTACTCTAAATTGGACTCGAGAGGTGGGTGTATGAGCGTAACGATTTATGCCCCAGCATCGATGGGCAACGTCGGCGTAGGTTTTGACCTGCTTGGTGCCGCCTTGGCTCCTATCGATGGCAGTTTGCTTGGCGATACAGTCAAAGTTGAGTCTGCCGAGCAGGGACTGTCACTCGTTCTTGCTGGCCACTGGGCTAGCAAGCTTCCGCAAAATGAGCGAGAGAATATTGTTTATCAGTGTGCAGAGTTTTTCTTAGGCCATCTCGATAAAGATGTTGGCCTTAAATTAACTTTAGAGAAGAACTTACCTGTGGGCAGTGGACTCGGATCGAGTGCGAGCTCAGTAGTTGCCGCCTTAGCGGCCTTAAATGACTTTTTCGATAAGCCGTTTTCAGAGCAAGAATTGCTACGTTTAATGGGCGAGTTTGAAGGTAAGATCAGTGGCTCAATTCACTATGATAATGTCGCACCTTGTTACTTAGGTGGTATGCAGTTAATGCTTGATACGTCACAGCGAGTGTGTGAGTCGATCCCTGATTTTCAGCAGTGGTATTGGGTGGTGGCCTACCCAGGCATTTCGTTATCGACCTCAAGAATGCGTCAATTAATGCCAAACCAATTTGATAAGCAGACCACGATTGATTTTGGTCGTTACTTAAGTGCCTTCGTTCATGCCTCATATAAACAAGATGCAGAGCTAGCTATTGCGGTATTAAAGGATGTGTTAGCCGAGCCTTATCGTGCGGCTGAAATCCCTAATTATCAAAATGCTAAAATGGCTTTAGCCGAGTTAGGCATGTTGACAACTGGGATCTCCGGCAGTGGACCGACACTGTTTAGCATCACCGATAACCTTGATGTCGCCAAACGAGCTCAGCAGTGGCTGGATAACAATTATGTCGAGTCTGGTAAAGGCTTCTCTCATATATGCCAAATCGATAGTCTAGGGGCACGCCGAGTCGATTAAGTGTCTTAACTAGACCCAATAAACAGAATTTTAAGGAAGTCGTCATGGAGTTGTATAACCTAAAACACCCATCACAGGTGGTGAGTTTTACTGAAGCGGTTAAGTTAGGTCTTGGCAAAGACAGAGGCCTGTTTTTTCCTAAAGTCATTCCGCAGTTACAAGATATCGATAGTTTACTGGCATTGCCTTTTGTAGAAAGAAGCAAGAAAGTGATCGGTGCATGGTTAGCCTCCGAGCTTGGACAAGACACCGTTGATAGATTGGTGGAGCGCGCCTTTAACTTTGATCTTCCTTTAGTGAAGGCCGACACTAATCTCTATAGTCTTGAGCTATTTCATGGGCCAACCCTCGCCTTTAAAGATTTTGGCGCACGCTTTATGGCCCAGTGTCTAAATGAGTTGGCAAAGTCGGATAAGATTAACATCCTTACAGCCACTTCCGGTGATACCGGTGCCGCCGTAGCCGACGCCTTCTATGGCTTAGACAATATCAATGTGGTGGTCTTATACCCTAAGGGTAAGATCAGTGTGCTACAGGAAAAGATGTTTACCACCTTAGGAAACAATATCCACACGGTCGCGGTAGAGTCTGATTTTGATGCGTGTCAGAGCCTGGTTAAGCAGTCATTTGAAGATCTAGATATTAGAGATGGCTTGCATCTTAACTCAGCAAACTCAATCAATATCAGTCGGTTACTAGCACAGATCTGTTACTATTTTGAGGCTGTTGCGCAGTTTAAACAGCAAAATGAGGGCGAGCCTGTGATTGCTGTTCCAAGTGGCAACTTTGGCAATTTAACTGCGGGTCTGTTTGCTAAGGCGATGGGGCTACCTGTAAAGCGTTTCGTGGCCGCGACTAACAGTAATGATACCGTGCCTCGCTATTTAGACTGTGGCGAATGGCAGCCAGAAGCAACCGTCGCGACTATGTCTAATGCAATGGATGTGGCAGAGCCGAGCAACTGGCCTCGTGTTGAAGCCATTGTTGAAGCCATGGGGTGGTCATTGGGGGATATTCTTGGCTTAGGGGTTTCTGAAACGGATACAACTGATTCTGTAAAAGCATTAAACAGTGCAGGGTACCTGTCAGAGCCTCATGCCGCAATTGCTGCGTTAGCCTTAAAGCAAACGATGTCTGCTGATGAAAAGGGGATTTTCTTAGCAACGGCGCATCCTGCGAAGTTTAATGAAGTGGTTGAGCAGATTTTACAAATTGAACTGCCACTACCTGAGCCGTTAGCCAGAGTTGTGCCGAAGCAGATCCTATCGGCCACTTTACCCGCGGATTTTGAGCGGTTGAAAACACATTTGTTCAAGGTTTTATCAGCATAAAAGTGAAGGTTACTAAAAAAAGGAAGCTGTTACAGCTTCCTTTTTTTTGTTGGTAAATTGTGGGCATCCATTTAAATATACAGTTGTATTGCAGACGCAGTTTCATGTATTTGATGCTTAATGAAATCTATTAACATCAGTAACTAAATGTGATGGGTAAAGCTGAATGGCTGTGATTTTTGTCACAAATTAATGTGGGGAATTTTTATATCTTGCGCCGCAGTTTTTAAAAAGCAGGGAATGATTGTGTTACGTGTTGTCATAGGTGTTCTATTAGCAAGTCTGTTAACTGGCTGTGCAACTGAAGATATTGAGCTGTACCACCGAATTAATGAAGCCTATGACTTTGAAGTGACACATTGTGATAGCTTTGCAATGGTGACCGGTTTTGGTCGTGGTGATAATGCACTCGCCGATGCAAGGCTTAGTGCCATTAAACAAGGTGAAGAGCTTAAAGGCACTCATATAGTATGGCTACAATCGGATCTAGGCGAGCCAACCAAAGTGGTTGCTGTGATCTATAAGTGTTTAATGTAATTTAAAGCGCTGCCTTATAGCGATAGCTATCACTGCTTAGCAAGGTAGCGTAACCAATTTATCTCTTGCTGCCATAGCTCCGGGCGCACTGTCTCCAAGATCAGTGGGATCCCTTTTACTGGCTCTAACTTCATCAGGCTAGCAAATGCCTCTTGCCCTATCTCTCCTTGCCCTAAAGATTCATGACGGTCTACTCGACTATTGAGCGGCGTCTTGCTGTCATTTAAGTGCATCGCCTTTAGGTATTGGTTGCCTATAACCTTATCGAATAATTCAAACGTTTGTGTGCAGGTGTCTTGGGTTCGAATATCGTAGCCTGCAGCAAATAGGTGACAGGTATCGATACAGACCCCGACTCTAGACTTATCTTCTACCCCATCAATTATCTGCGCCAGTTGCTCAAAACTGTGGCCAAGATTTGAACCTTGCCCTGCGGTGTTTTCAATGACAGCAGTTACGCTCTGTGTACGTTCGAGGGCGAGATTTATCGATTCACTGATCTTCGTTAAACAGTCATCGATTGCTAGCTTACGTAGATGGCTACCGGGATGAAAGTTAAGTAACGATAAGCCTATCTGTTCACAGCGCTGCATCTCGTCATAAAAGGCTTCACGTGACTTATTGAGAAGTTCAGGATCTGGATGCCCAAGATTAATTAGATAGCTGTCATGGGGTAAAATCGCCTCAGGTGAAATACCAGCATCATTACAGTTGTGCTGAAATAGCTCTATCTGTTTAGGATCTAACGGGGCTGCCTGCCAGCGGCGCTGGTTTTTGGTGAAAAGGGCAAACGCATTGGCGCCAATAGCAGCAGCGTTGAGGGGAGCGTTAGCTATGCCACCAGCTGCGCTAACATGTGCTCCAATAAGGTGTGAGGCTTGCATCTATACTTGTCCTTGTTGAGCTTAAGTTTGTTTAATCGCTATTATGCCATGGGAGATCTACACTGGAGTTTTTATATTTATTGTCAGTGAATTTGTCAGCTGCAAGTGTTTGTTAGTTAATCTAAATTAAGTTGATCTTCATCACTAAAGCCATTGTGATTGGTTTGTTATATTGGGCGTTATTTATACGGTTTACTAATATAAAAGATAGTGGGTGCGAATTAGGATGGAGATGACTATGCTAGCGAGACTCATGCATGACCATAAGCATATTGCCATTTTGCTTAAGGTTTTAAAGGCTAAATATACTAAGTTAGCTGCAGGTGAAGCGATAAATTATAATGTGGTACGAGACATAGTGGAGTATATGCAGAGTTATGCTGAGCATAGCCACCACCCACTGGAAGAGGTTATTTCAGAGTTTTACTGGAACAAGCTTGGCCGTGCACATATTAATGAAAAACTGACTTCGGAACACTTAAAGTTAGGGGAGGCGTCAGCTTCCCTTATGGCCACGTTAAATCTGATTTTAAATGATATTGTAGTATCGAAAGAGCAGTTAGTAGCCGATCTTGAAAGTTATGTGAGAATGCAGCAATCACATATGGAATATGAAGAGTCAACGGTATTTCCCAAGTGGAAAGAGGTGATAACCGATGATGACTGGAAAGCCGTTGCGGTGATATGCAACGAACGCTTGATTGATGACCCTTTGTTTAATGAAAATGACAAAGCATTATTTGAAGAGTTAAGAGAATACTTAGAAACGGCTGAATAGATGATACTTAATGATAAAACTAAAAAGAGCGCTGAGCGCTCTTTTTATCTTTTTGTTACATCAGGAGGGTATCTAGCTCGCCATTGAAGCTGTTATCCATCTCTTGAAGTTCTTTGAGTAAGCGGTGCTTCTCTTTTAGAGCTTCAATTTCACGCCATTTTCGCTTTTTATTGGAGCTTCTTGAGCGGCTTGGCTTCTCAACAATGTTATCTAGCGCACTACCATAATCGAGTCGATTCATGGCAACCTCCTATTGTTTATTTTGTCTTCAATTTAATAGCATGATTTTTATTCATGGTGCAACTAAAATGTTTCGAAAATGTTAAATCAACATGAAGTTTTAATGTTTTAGTTTGAGCTAGAGCAGGTGATATATGAGTGGTTTTGTCGCCATAGTGGAAGGCTCTGCTAGTTAAAAACAAAAAAGCCAGTCGAAACTGGCTTTTTGAGGAGAGAATTCAGCTTAAATATTTCCCTGCCTAAACAGATTGATTAAACCATTACTGGATGAGTCAAGTTCCTTGGCCTCATCGTCTGCTGTCAGGCGGTCGAGTACATCATTACCCAACTGTTTACCCAACTCAACACCCCACTGATCGAAAGAGTTTATTTGCCAAATTGCACCTTGTACAAAGGTTCTATGCTCATAAAGGGCAATCAGGGCACCAAGTGTTGTTGGTGTCAGCTTATCCATTAAAATGGTATTGCTTGGTTTGTTACCAGGCATCACTTTATGTTTAGCAATAAGCTGCTTTTGTGCATCATCAAGTTTGCTGTTGCTAAGCTCTGCTAAGGCTTCTTCATAAGTACGGCCTTGCATTAAGGCTTGGGTTTGACCGAAGCAGTTAGAAGCAAGTTGTACATGGTGCTCACCAACAGGATTGTGGCTGTTTAGTGGCATAATGAAGTCTGCTGGGATTAGTGCTGTACCTTGGTGCAGTAGTTGGTGATATGCATGTTGGCCATTGGTGCCTTCACCTCCCCAGATAACTGGACCTGTACTGTAATCAACATCTGTACCGTTTAGGGTGACAGATTTACCGTTACTTTCCATATCAAGTTGTTGGAAGTATGCCGGTAAGCCTCTTAGGTAATGATCATAAGTTAGCACTACATGCGACTGAGCGTTGAAGAAGTTTCCGTACCATAGAGAGAATAGACCCATAATAACAGGCATATTATTTTCTAAAGGCGTATTAGCAAAGTGTTCATCCATTGCATGAGCACCGGCTAATAACTCGCGAAAGTTATCCATACCGATAAGTAGAGCGATAGGCAAACCAATTGCTGACCATAATGAGTAACGGCCACCGACCCAGTCCCACATTGGGAAGATATTGTTGGCATCGATACCAAATTCGGTCGCTTTAGCCACATTCGAGCTGACAGCAACAAAATGCTTCGCCACATCGGCTTGCGATGCACCTTGGTCTAAAAACCACGCTTTGGCAGTAAGGGTATTGGTTAAGGTTTCTTGAGTACCGAAAGATTTAGAAGACATCACAAACAAAGTGGTTTGTGGATTGAGCCCCTTTAATTTTTCAGTAATAGAAGTACCATCAACATTGGCAACAAAGTGACAGTTTAGTTCTCCCGTCCAATATGGGCGCAGAGCTTGAGAAACGATTTTTGGACCTAAGAAAGAACCGCCAATACCAATACTTACAACATCGGTAATCGTTTTACCTGTATAGCCTTTCCACTGACCTGATGTCAGAGATTCGACGAACTCACCCATTTTCGCTAGGGTTTGCTGAACTTCGGCGACAATATTATTGCCGTCGACAGTAATCACTTTGTCTGCAGGAGCACGCAGAGCTGTGTGCAATACAGCTCTTTGCTCAGTGTTGTTAATCACTTGGCCTGCAAACATCGCCTTAATTTTTGACTCAAGCTGACTCTCTTTCGCTAATTGAAACAGTAATGACATCGTCTCTTTTGACGCGCGATTTTTAGAGTAATCTAAAAATAAACCGCATGCCTGAGTCGACATATCACTGAAACGATCGGATTCAGTCGAGAATAGTTCGCGCAGATGAGGAAGCGTCTTACAGTGCTTCTTCAGTGCTTGCCAGCTAGCTTGTTGAGTGAGTTCTGTCATTGTATTGTCCTAATTCCGTTAAGACGAAAGCTTATCTTTTAGCATAACTTCGAGCTTGCCTTGGTCGATAGCGAAGTTGCGAATACCTTCGGCTAGTTTTTCGACTGCCATCGCATCTTCGTTAAACTCCCAGCGGAATTGGGCTTCAGTCATATCGGCTTCAGGTGCAACAACTTCGGTCGCTGGAAGTAGCTTCTGTACGATAGGCGTGTTGCTGTTAGATAGCTCTTCTAGTAATGCAGGACCAATAGTGAGTCGGTCACAGCCTGCAAGCTCTATGATTTCGCCTGTATTTCTGAAGCTGGCACCCATAACTACAGTGTTAAATCCATGACGCTTGTAGTAGTTATAAATGCTAGTAACAGATACAACACCTGGATCTTCTGCTGCGCTGTATTCAAGACCTGTATCTTTCTTGTACCAGTCTAAAATACGGCCAACGAAAGGCGAGATTAGGTAAACACCGGCTTCAGCACATGCACGTGCTTGAGCAAAGCTAAATAGTAAGGTTAGGTTACAGTTAATACCTTCTTGCTCAAGTTGTTTAGCGGCGCAAATCCCTTCCCATGTAGACGCTAGCTTAATAAGGATACGAGACTTGTCGATACCTGCAGCTTGATAAAGGTTGATCAGCTTGTGCGCTTTAGCGATTGAGCCTTCTTTATCGAATGAAAGGCGGGCATCAACTTCAGTCGAGATGCGACCAGGAACGATTTTTAGGATCTCTAAACCGATATTGACGGCGAGTTTATCGCCGGCATCTTCAACCTGCTGTGCTAGATCACTGCTCTGGCTTTTAGCCCAAGTGATGGCTTCTTCGATTAATGCACTGTATTCAGGGATTTCTGATGCTTTTAAAATGAGAGAGGGGTTGGTTGTTGCATCTTCTGGCTGGTAACGTTTTATGGCTTCAATATCGCCAGTATCGGCAACAATGGTAGTGAAAGGTTTAAGTTGTTCTAATGTATTTGCCATGCGTATTACATCCTTACTCTATGTACAGCATCTGTGTGACAGTTAAGTTAGTTGCTATTAAAAGCCATTTTAATGAACATTCCAACTATATATGAAAAAAAATTACACAAAAGTTGCTAAAAATCATTTAAACAGCCTTTTTTGGTAATCTAAGTACGAGATTATGCTAAGAGCTAGTGTTTGATAAAAGATTGATCAAGAAGTATAGCGTTTTTACCAGGCCTTAAAAATAAAAAAGCCCACGGTTGTGATAGCCGTGAGCCTTTATTTGCGAGTGTTTATTTCAGTACTGGAGTCACTGCTATATCTGTGACATGCGCTTCGATACGGCGATTGGCAGCGTTTGCTTCTGCTGAATTGCCTTCCATTAGTGGCCTTGTTATACCGTAACCTTTTGATGAAACTCTGTTAGGTGCAATGCCATATTCATTAATTAGCACCTCAGCAACGCCAGCTGCGCGGCGTTCTGAAAGTTTCATATTGTAGTCTGCTTTACCTGTATTAGAGGCATAACCTGAAATGGTAACAGTTGAATTCGGATGCTGTTTCAAATATGTAGCTAGCTCTGTCATAGCACCATATGAAGACTTTTCTACTTCAGCTGAGTTGTTAGCAAATTTAGCTTCAATATCGAGTTGGGTCTCTACTTCTAAGTAAATAGGACAGCCGTTTGCATCAACCTTATAGGTCACAGGTGTATTTGGACACTGGTCTAAGTCGTCAGTTACACCGTCATTGTCAGAGTCAGCGATGACAGGAGCTACTGGCTTAGCTTTACTACCAAAACGATAGCTCAACTCTAGTCCCCAGTAGTTACTTTCCATCTCTAGCGTCTTCCACTTGTCTTCATCAAGATTTTCATAACGGCGATACTTCGCTTGAAGTTTCAGGTTATCAGTAATGTTGTAACCAATACCCGCACCAACATAGGGGGCTACACCACTGTCACTGTAGTATTCAGTTCCCCATTGCTTATTATTAGAGATGAGGTAGTTGAATGCACCCGCTTCAGCAGATAAGCTCCAATCTCCTGCAAATGGCCAGAATGCTACTACGCCAAGGTTCATACCTTTGGCACCAACATCATTAAGTTTATTTGAATAGTCGACCCATTCCGCACGGCCTAGGTCGCGATAACCAAGTTCTATACCGAAGTGGTCATTCAGCAGGTAACCCGCGAATACGTCCCATGCATAGGGATCATCTTCGCCACAACTTTTCATGGTTTTTTGGTCACAGTTAGGTTCGTAATTGTTGATGCCGACACCGCCACCTACATACCAGGGGCTCATGCCGTCAGCCGCGTTTGCAGCAAAAGGTAACATCGAAGTAAGCAGAACTGCTTTTAGTGTGTTGTTCATCATTCAAAATCCTTATGTTTTATAATAAAACTCCTCCGTCTGCTCAATATTAATGTTAAGCAGTGCCAGCACTTATCACGGAGATCCATTATGTTTTAGCTGGCTGCAACTATTATCAGTTGTAAATACGATATTTTCCACTTAGTTTATGAAATTTCATAGCGAACTAAAGTAGTAAAAAGGGCGCTATTTAAAATAGCGCCCTTTAATTTAGTTTAATTTACCGCGGTAAATCTGAGAGTTAACGTGTCCATACCCAGTTTTCGATGCTTTCAGGGTCAACACCATTAGCCTTGATATAATTTCTATGATCGACTAGGCGCTGCAGCATGTCAGTAGTGATTGCGACGTGTTGTGTCTCATCGATTACACCTTGCTGGAATAGCTTATATGCCATATCGATAACGAGGTGGTAGCGTGATGTGCCATTACGCACGCCCATATCGAATGGAGTTGTTGTAGAGCCTTCCTCTTCATAGCCCTTGATTCTGAAACGATCGCTACCTTTATAGTCAAACACAAGTTTCTTAATGGTGTTTGGATAACCGTGGTAGTTGAATACAACTCCCTTATCGGCTGTAAACACTTCATCCATCAACCAAGGCTTGCTTTGGAACTCTAAGCTACCTAGACCACTGCTGGTAAGCTCTGTAACACTGACAAAGCGGATACGTACACGTGGCAGTAGTTCACGAATCAGTACCAGTGAAGCCATTGCCTCTTGAGTGACGTAGTCACCACAGCCGACGAGAACCACATCAGGGTTTTCATCTGATGCGAAGTCCCAAACCATAACGCCATCTTTAGCTTGCTGACGCGCTTCATCGAGAGTTAGCCACTGTGGAAGATCTTTCTTACCTGCAACTAAGATATTGAGCTTGTCACGATCGGCGTAAGCGCGCTCGGTGTAAACCAGCGTGCTGTTACCATCAGCTGGCAAGTAAGCAGAGATGATCTTAGGGTGTTTCTCAAGCATCGCACCTAAGAATGAAGGGTTTTGATGAGAGTAACCATTGTGGTCTTGACGCTCAAGCAGTGATGACAAGACGACGTTACAGGCTGGCACTGGTTTACGGAAATGTACCCCTTGGCTGGCGTATACGTATTTACAGTATTGGTCAGCCATTGATGAAACAACTTGTGAGAATGCTTCATAGGTTGGGAACATCGCATGACGGCCAGTTACTGTGTAGCCGTGTAACATACCGAACAATAGGTTTTCTGATAGTAACTCGATGACACGACCATCACGAGACATATCTTCGTCCCAGCTTTCGATAGGCCACTGCCAAGCACGACTCGTTTCTTCAAATACAGCTTGCAGCTGATTTGAGTAAGTTTCGTCTGGGCAGAAAATGCGTAGATTGCGCTGGTCACGGTTGAGTTTAAATGCATCACGCATCCATTCCCCCATCTTATACATAGACAGGCCACGATGTCCGCGTGGGGTTTCAGGGCCGTAGGCTAGCTTCTTAAGATCGGGCTGTGCTAATGCACGAACCACTTCACCGCCGTAGCTTAAATGTTGGCGGCCGCATGTAAGTTCTTTTGGTGGTAGTAGCGATTGAATATCTTCATCGAAGATCAGCTCACCTTGATTGTTGATGCTGTAGAGTTCACTGAATTTGTAACTGGCTAACCAGGTATTCAGTGCATCTAGATGACCTTTGTCAGTAGCACACTTATTGACGATAACTTGGTGTGACTCACAGTTACCTTCTAATTTCTTACCGTTAAATTCGGCGGTACCCGTCCAGCCTTTGGCGGTACGCATCAAGATGACTGGCCAGCGTGGTTTAACAATGTCTTCGCCAGCACGAGCTCGGGTTTGGATATCATTAATCATTTCATATGACTTATCCATTGCCGCAGCCATTTGAACGTAAACGTCCTCCTCTAGCTCATCGTCAACGATGATTGGGTGGTAACCTAAGCCTCTAAATTCTAGGTCAAGTTCTTCATGACTCATACGGCCCATACGAGTCGGACCCGAGATCTTGTAGCCGTTGATATGAACAATAGGCAGAACTGCGCCATTGTTTTTAGGGGAAACAAGGCGGTTTGCATACCAAGACGCAGCTAGTGGCCCCGTTTCTGACTCCCCATCACCAATTAGACATGCAGCAATCAGATCGGGGTTATCTAATACAGCCCCCCAAGCAACTGATAGTGAATAGCCCAGTTCACCACCTTCTAGGATTTGGCCTGGAGCCTCTGGGTTTGCGTGAGAAGGGTAGCCATAGGCTGCAGAGAACTTCTGGCAAATATCTGTGATACCGTCTTCGTTATAAGGAATGGTTTCTGGGTAGAAATGGCTCAAAGAGCCTTCCATAAATAGGTTTGCCTGAACAGCTGGGAAGCCGTGACCTGGGCCGACTAAGTAGACAAACGAGCGATTGTGCTTAGTGATAAGTCTGTTAACGTTTGCATAAACGAAATTGATACCCGGACAGGTTCCCCAATGGCCAAGTAGCCTTGGTTTGATATCGCTATGCTCAAGTGCGCGTTTATGCAGCACGTTTTTCTTTAAGTAAATTTGCGATGTCGCTAGAAAGTTAGTTGCTCGAACAAATTTCTTGAGTGCGACAATTTCTTGCTGATGTGCCATAAATAACCCCATTTACGTAATCATAAAGTTAAACAAATTTCATATTAATCACTATATTTGTAATTTTATTACAAAAACGTGGGCAACCTCTGATTTATTGAAAGCAGATTGTATAAAAAAATACCAATGCCCAGGTGTGAATATAGTGTTAATTTGGTTATTTTGACTGGTGGTCTTTGTGTGTTGGTGTGACGATGATGTCGGGTAAGTGATGAATTGTGATCTATATCGCTCGGGGTTAAAGCAATGCTATGCTATTTTGCTGCGCGGATTACAGCGGGCGTGATGTAATTTTTTCACGTTTAAGATAATTTGAAAATAAAATCTGCTGTTATTTAAATACTTAGGAAGGTTAATACAGGATAGACGCAGTCGAGTTGTTATTTGCTTGATTGGGTTTGTCATGGGGATTGAAATAAAATGATAGAAACAACGGTTAATTTTCTCAATGCGCTGCTTTGGGGAAAGCTTTTAGTATATGGTCTGGTGGGAGCCGGACTGTATTTTACAGTTCGACTGACATTTATTCAGCTTACTCATTTTAAGCATTCTGGCGAAATTATGCTTAAGAGTCGACAAGGTGGCGGCCGCAGCGGTCTTTCATCTTTTCAAGTTTTTTGTACTAGCATGGCTGCACGCGTTGGTGCGGGTAACATGGCTGGCGTGGCAGTGGCAATTACAGCCGCAGGTCCAGGCGCCGTATTCTGGATGTGGCTTATTGCCATCTTAGGTATGGCTACCGCTATGGTTGAGTCAACATTGGCACAGGTTTATAAAGTGCGCGATGAAGACGGCCAATACCGTGGTGGTCCTTCTTATTATATGGAGAAGGGACTTGGTCAACGCTGGATGGGGATCCTATTCTCAATCTTCCTGATCATCGCTTTCGGCCTAGTGTTTAACGCTGTTCAAGCTAATACGATTACTGGCGCAATGACTCAGGTGTTCAATTTAGATCCAACTTATGTTGGCATCGGAATTGTAATTGTCAGTGCCTTTGTGATTATGGGTGGCCTAAATAAGGTTGCCAAGGTCTCTGAAATCGTTGTTCCGATTATGGCTGTAGCCTATATCTTGATCGCTTTTGTTGTTGTGGCAATGAACTTCGAGAAGCTACCAGATGTATTTATGCTGGTGATTAAGAGTGCCTTCGGCCTACAGGAAGCTGTGGCTGGTGGTGTGGCTTATACGATTGCTCAGGCTATGCAAGCGGGTATTGCCCGAGGTTTGTTCTCTAACGAAGCGGGTATGGGTAGTGCTGCTAACGTTGCAGCGAGTGCGTCACCAAACCCAAATCATCCTGCATCGCAAGGCTTTGTGCAGATGATGGGCGTGTTTGTTGATACTATCGTTATCTGTACTGCGACAGCGGCAATTATTTTGTTAGCGGGTGACTTAGGCTCAGACGGTGATGGCATCAAGCTGACCATTGAGGCACTGACTCAACATGTTGGCCCATGGGGTGGCGGATTCGTAGCATTAGCAATTTTGTTATTCTGCTTCACTTCAATTATTGCTAACTACTCTTATGCTGAAACTAACGTAATGTATTTGTCAGGTAACAGTAAGAAAGCACTACCAATATTTAGAATCTGTGTTTTAGGTATGGTGATGTTTGGCGCTGTAGCTAAGATCGGTCTAGTGTGGAACTTAGCCGATGTATCTATGGGCCTAATGGCGACCGTGAACATTATCGCCTTACTGCTACTGTCTGGTTTAGCGATTCGAGTCATTAACGATTATCGTCAACAGCTGAAAAGCGGCGAGACGCCAACGTTTGATGCCAGCAAGTTCCCTGAGCTATCTAATTTAGAAGGCGGGATCTGGACGAGCAAAACTGTTGAAGAGGAAGCCAAGGCTCAAGCTAAGGCCGAAGCGAAAGCAGAAGCTGCTAACGCTTAATCTATAAGCTTTATCAGTACAATCTAAAAAACCACGCTGTTTAAGCGTGGTTTTTTTGTTTTTGTTCAGTATCATTGGTTTAAGAGTTTATCTATAAAGGATTTATGCATGTTGATCTTAGTCTCTCCTGCAAAAACATTAGATTTTGAGAACCCTCCGGGCTGCGAAAGCTATTCAATGCCGACGTTACTCGATCAAAGTGAACAGCTTATTGAGGTTTGTCGCAAACTAACGCCGACCGATATTGCTACTCTAATGAAGGTTAGTGATAAAATTGCAGGCTTAAACGTGGCAAGGTTTAGCTCTTGGCAAAAGGATTTCACTCCAACTAATGCCAAACAAGCGCTGTTTGCTTTTCGTGGTGATGTCTACACTGGACTTGATGCCGATACACTCTCGCCCCTGGCTCTTGATAAGGCACAGCAGCAATTACGGATCTTATCGGGTCTATATGGTTTACTTAAGCCACTAGACTTGATGCAGCCATACCGTTTGGAAATGGGCACTCGTTTAGCTAATGAGCGCGGTTCTAACCTCTATCAATTCTGGGGCGATATCATCACCGATGAGATCAATAAGACCACAGAGGAACAGGGTGATGAGTTTATAATCAATCTGGCTTCTAATGAGTATTTTAAAGCAGTGAAACCTAAGCAGCTCAATGCGCAGGTGATCACCCCAGTCTTTAAAGACTGTAAGAACGGCCAATACAAGGTGATTAGCTTCTTTGCTAAGAAGGCTAGAGGCATGATGGTACGTTATATTTTAGATAATAATATCGACTCGCTAGAGGCATTGATCAAGTTTGATTCGGCGGGTTACTACTACAGTGAGAAAGACTCGAAAGTTAATGAGCCAGTATTCCTGAGGGAAGAGCAGTAGCGATCTTATTCGTGAAAGATGCGTAAATTTAAAAGCAGCTATTTGGCTGCTTTTTCTATTTTTAATAGCGATAAAGTTTAGTGCTTTGGCGCTATTGAACCAAGCTCTATTTGGGGTTGGGGCATTAGGTAGGCAAGCTGAGCATAAGCGGCAACATTTTGCTTGAGTGCTGCAGCTAAAGTACCGTTGGGAGTATGGTGATAACCGAAATAACCGCGGTCGTCTTGCCTAAGTGATGCAACGGGCACGCCCATGGCTGGTCGCATAGGTACATCAGGCCCGCCTGAGGCGCTGTAGTTGCCCATCACGATGCGATTAACTGTCATGGGGGGGCTTTGCTCTAATTGTTGCTTAAAGCCCTGCTCATTAACGCTGAAGTCAATTTGATAGATGCGGCCCGTACCAAAGTCGGATTCTACTGCATTATAATCCTTTTCAGCTTCTCCTTGTGGTTACTTGCATAAGCTTTATCGCCGCAATGACGATTGCGACACTTGTGCCGTCATTAATGGCTCCCGTGCTTTCGTCTCATGAATCTAGGTGAGCGCCAATCAGTACAATCTCTTCTGTCTTAGTCGCACCTGTTACTTCGGCAATCACATTATAAGGGGTAGCAAATCCTTGGTTTTCAGAAGAGAGGGCTAACTTTACCGTCATCTCGCTATCACGTTACAGCTTGGCATTGATAAGATCAGCATCGGGGTCGGACATCGCAGTGGCTGAGATTTTATTGACACCATCTTGGTGGCGCATTATTCCAGTATGGGCTTAAGGTCGTGAGTAGAGTCTCAGCCCATTGCACGGTGATTAAATCTTTCTCACTGCCAGCAAGTGTGGGGCCTACCTCAACGATAAGAGAT
The DNA here is from genome assembly GCF_016765635.1 of Shewanella schlegeliana. Lineage (GTDB taxonomy): Bacteria > Pseudomonadota > Gammaproteobacteria > Enterobacterales > Shewanellaceae > Shewanella > Shewanella schlegeliana. The sequence goes on along the minus strand of NZ_JAESVD010000002.1, from coordinate 35,078 downwards.
TCAACTAACTAGTAAGCAAGAGTTGAGTTAAGAGCTTTTTGCTGTAATTGAGCGGCTATAGCCTCGTCTTTATTATTTGTTTTTGTGTGTTGGCAGCCAATTAAGCTAAGGAACGTGAATCAGCAAAGCAGATTGAGATAGTTGTTTTTCATAAGTTTTTTCATTTTTTACTATGTATGTCCCACTTTTAAAAACAATCTAGCAAAAAGTGTGCTTTATGTCCCGACTATATCTGTAAGGCAACGCTATATTAGGGCGTCGGTTTGTTTTAGGAGAAATGGCTCGTAATGAATATAGAACTAATGCAGCAACGAGCAGACCATGCCGTTGTATTGTTGAAAGCGTTAGCCAATGAACGTCGTCTGTTTATCTTGTGTTACCTTCTTAATGAAGGCGAGATGTGCGTTGGTGAAATGAACAAGAAATTGGGTTTAAGCCAATCAGCTCTGTCCCAACATTTAGCTTGGTTACGTAAAGATAATTTAGTAGAAACACGCAAAGAAGCTCAAACAGTTTACTACTCGTTAAAGAGTGATGAAGTTGCTGAGATCATTAAATTACTGAATAACATCTATTGCGATAGTTTAAAGACTGTAGCCTAATGAAGTGAAGACCAGTTGTTAGCGTGACTAGAGCATTTGCTGAGAGCTGGTTTTTATTGGCAAGTTAAAAGTTGTAGTGTAGATGAATAATGGAGAGGCCTGCCTCTCTATTTTTTTGCCTGTTGTTTACGGCGGGCGCGTAGAAACAGCTTCATTGTGACAATGACTTATAGCAATCAGTATTAGCTGTTGATATAAAAGTTGCAGATATAAAAAAACCGGCCAAGGCCGGTTTTTAATTTGCTTTAAAACTAAAAATTAAGCAACAAGTGCTTTGATTTTAGTGTTTAAGCGTGACTTATAACGAGCAGCCTTATTCTTGTGAATAAGACCTTTAGTCGCCATACGGTCAACAATTGGTTGTGCTACAGCGAAAGCAGCAGTAGCTGCCGCGTGATCACCTGCATTGATTGCAGCAATTACTTTTTTAACGTAAGTACGTAACATTGAGCTACGGCTAGCGTTATGTTGGCGACGCTTTTCAGATTGAAGCGCGCGCTTCTTTGCAGACTTGCTATTAGCCAAGGTGCAACTCCTAAAACTGGGTTTGGTATTTTTAAGGTCGAGGAATATGCCCTATTTTTGTCACTTTGTCAATGACAATGATTGAATCAATCTGATTAACTCAAAATAATCCAACCAGCTTGGCTATCTTCAACCTAACTCGTGTAATATGTGGCGCAATTCTAGCAGGTATTGCTATGAGACAATAGAGGCTAATGCTAATTTTTATGCGATATTGCCTAAGTTATTTAGCTCTATCCAGAGGTCGGGGGCGTTTTGAGCAAGAAGTTAATTAAGTCTGGCATGATTGTAAGTGCTATGACGCTGATTTCCCGTGTTTTAGGTTTAGTTAGGGATGTGGTTATCGCTAACTTGATGGGAGCGGGTAGTAGTGCGGATGTTTTTTTCTTCGCAAATAAAATCCCAAATTTTTTAAGGCGACTGTTTGCTGAGGGGGCATTTGCGCAAGCGTTTGTTCCCGTTTTAACGGAGTATCAAGAAAAAAATACTAAAGAGGAGGTTCGGGAGTTAATTTCTAAAGTTGCTGGTACCTTGGGCATACTCGTCACTATTGTTACTCTAGTCGGGGTTATAGCATCTCCTGTACTCGCCGCTCTATTCGGTGGTGGCTGGTTTTTAGCTTGGTTAAATGACGAGCCTAATGGTGCTAAGTTTGAGTTGGCCTCTTTGATGCTGAAGATAACCTTTCCATATCTTTGGTTTATCACCTTTACTGCATTGGCTGGTTCGATATTAAATACCCGCGGTCGATTTGCTGTCTCAGCATTTACACCGGTATTTTTAAATGTCGCTATCATTGCGGCGGCAATCTATCTTGCGCCTAACCTGAGTCAGCCTGAAATTGGCTTAGCTTGCGGGGTGTTTTTAGGTGGTTTAATCCAGTTCTTGTTCCAAATTCCTTTTCTTATTAAAGAGAATGCGATGGTTAAGCCAACTTGGGGCTGGAATCATCCTGGAGTGACCAAGATAAGAACTTTGATGATCCCGGCACTTTTTGGTGTGTCGGTGTCACAAATTAACCTGTTGCTCGATACCTTTATTGCAAGCTTCTTGATGACGGGATCTATCAGTTGGCTCTATTACTCTGACCGATTACTGGAGTTTCCTTTAGGCTTATTTGGCATCGCTATCGCAACGGTTATCTTACCCGCATTATCTAAACGTCATGTGAATGCCGAAAGTAATGAGTTTGCCAAAACCATGGACTGGGGAGTAAAAGCGATTATTCTACTGGGGTTACCTGCAATGTGTGGCCTAATTATGCTAGCTAAGCCGATGTTGATGGTGCTATTTATGCGCGGTGCTTTCAGCTACGAAGATGTTGAGATGGCCTCTTATAGCTTGATGGCGTACGGCAGTGGTTTATTGAGCTTTATGTTAATTAAAATCTTGGCACCGGGTTATTACTCACGGCAAGATACTCGAACACCAGTGCGTTATGGCATTATTGCCATGGTGAGCAATATGGTGTTTAACCTTATTTTTGCGATTCCCTTCGGTTATGTTGGGTTGGCTATTGCCACATCGTTATCGGCATTACTGAACGCATTTTTATTGTATCGAGGCCTACATATCGCTAATGTTTACCGAATCAAAAAGTCGACGATAATCTTTAGTGTTAAAGTACTGCTCGCTGCAGGGGTTATGCTTGCAGTATTGTTTAAACTGGATCCGACTACGGCACAATGGATTGACTTGTCCTTTATAGAACGTAGCTATACATTGGCGAAGTTGATTGCATTTGCAGCAATCTCTTACTTTATTTGCTTGGTTTGCCTTGGAATTCGTCCTTGGAGGATGAAAGCTGCTGTTTGAGGCTGATTATCAAGGCTAGCTGGTATATAATCCGCCCATTTACTCTCATGCGTCGTGTAAGATAATGGAATTAATCCGCGGTATTCATAATATTTTGCCGAGACATCATGGTTGCGTATTGACGATAGGCAACTTTGATGGCGTCCATCGTGGTCATGCGGAAGTGATAAATCGACTGGTAGAAAAGGCACAGCATCTAGGCTTGCCCGCAGTTGTAATGACCTTTGAGCCGCAGCCGCGAGAGTTGTTTCAAGGTGAAAACGCGCCGGCTCGCTTGAGCTTATTACGAGACAAGCTAGTCTTGCTTGATGAGCTGAAGATCGAGCGTTTATTATGCGTGAACTTTAATAAGAAATTTTCGAGTTTTACCGCCGAGGATTTTATTGAGCAGCTACTCGTAAAAGCACTCGGTGTGAAATATTTAGTGGTAGGTGATGACTTTTGCTTTGGTAAAATGCGTCAAGGCAATTTTGAGATGCTACGCAAAGCGGGTGAGAAGTATGGCTTTGCCGTGGTGAGCACCCAAAGTTTTGTTTTAGGTGATAAGCGGGTTAGCTCGACAGAAGTCAGGCTGCAGCTTGCAAAGGGTAACCTAGAGCAAGCTCGGCGCTTATTAGGGCACCCTTTCACATTAAGTGGCAAGGTTGCTCATGGTGAGAAAATCGGTCGTACAATAGGTTTTCCCACAGCCAATATCGCTTTAAAACGCAAGGTTTCGCCAGTTCGTGGTGTCTTTGCTGTGAAGCTATATTGGGATAACAGCGATATATATGAAGGCGTGGCTAACGTAGGTTTTAGGCCTACGGTAAATGGTCAAGTGTGTCAGTTAGAAGTCCACTTGTTTGATTTTGATGGTGATCTTTATGGTAAATCCGTTGAAGTTGAATTAGTGGCGAAGATTAGAGACGAGCAGCCATTCGGATCGTTAGATGCGCTGAAAAAACAAATTAAAGATGATGCCGATAGAGCGAAAGCCCTACTTGGTAGCGATGCAGGCTGAAAAGCTTAGCGAACAAAACGGTAAAGGATCAATGAGCGACTATAAATCTACTTTGAATTTGCCGGAAACAGAGTTTCCGATGCGTGGTAATTTGGCTAATCGTGAGCCAGAGATGTTGAAATCTTGGAACGAGAATGGACTGTACCAGCAGATCCGTGAAAGCCGTAAAGATGCTAAACCGTTTATTTTGCATGATGGTCCTCCATATGCGAACGGTGATATTCATATTGGCCACTCAGTAAACAAAATTCTTAAAGATATTATTATTAAGTCAAAAACCATGTCTGGTTTTGACGCGCCATACGTTCCAGGTTGGGACTGTCATGGTCTGCCGATTGAGCTAAAAGTAGAGCAGAAAGTTGGCAAGCCTGGGCATAAGATTACAGCTGCTGAATTCCGTCAAAAGTGTCGTGAATACGCGGCTAAGCAGGTTGACGGTCAGCGTGAAGACTTTATCCGTTTAGGTGTTTTTGCCGATTGGCAAAACCCTTACCTAACGATGGATTACAGCACAGAAGCTAACATCGTACGTTCACTTTCTAAAGTGATCGATAACGGTCACCTTCACAAAGGTGTTAAGCCTGTACACTGGTGTACTGACTGTGGTTCTGCTTTGGCTGAAGCGGAAGTGGAATATGAAGACAAGATGTCGCCAGCGATCGATGTGGCTTTCTCTGTTGTTGATAAGCCTGCTTTACTTGCTAAGTTCGGCGTCAATGATTACCCACATAATATCTCTATGGTTATCTGGACAACGACACCTTGGACGCTGCCGGCTAACCGCGCACTATCTGTAGGTGCTAATGTTGAGTACACCTTAGTTGAGATGGTCAAAGAGGGCCAGACTCAAGCATTAGTATTAGCGACTGATTTGTATGAATCATGTATTGAGCGTTATGGTGCTGAATCGCACACTGTATTGGGTACTGTTGCGGGTAGCGATTTAGAACTACTGCGTTTTAACCACCCATTCTACGGTTTCGACGTGCCTGTTATTTTAGGCGATCACGTGACTGTTGATTCTGGTACTGGTGTGGTTCATACCGCTCCTGGCCATGGTCAAGACGACTTCGTGGTTGGCCAAAAGTATGGCCTAGAAGTGGCTAACCCTGTTGGTGATAACGGCGTTTATAAGCCAGATACAGAGCTCTTCGCAGGTTTACATGTATTTAAGGCAAACAAGAACGTTGTTGAACTGCTAGAAGAGAAGGGTGCACTACTTAGTCATGTACAGATTAAGCACAGCTACCCACACTGCTGGCGCCACAAGACGCCGATTATCTTCCGCGCAACACCGCAGTGGTTTATCTCTATGGATCAAAAGGGTCTGCGTACGCAGGCGCTAAGTGAAATCGAGCAAACTCAGTGGATCCCTGATTGGGGCCAAAGCCGTATCGAGAAGATGGTTGAGAACCGTCCAGACTGGTGTATTTCACGTCAGCGTACTTGGGGCGTGCCAATTACCTTGTTTGTACATCGTGAAACAGAAGAGCTTCACCCTGATAGTGTGTCTTTGATGGAGCGCGTTGCAGCACGTATTGAGCAAGAAGGCATTCAAGCTTGGTGGGATCTTGATGCATCAGAGCTATTGGGCGATGAAGCTGACCAGTACCGCAAAGTGACTGATACTTTAGACGTTTGGTATGACTCAGGTTCAACTTTCTCATCGGTTGTTGCTGCGCGTCCAGAGTTTAAAGGCAATGATATTGATCTTTACCTAGAGGGTAGCGATCAACACCGTGGTTGGTTTATGTCATCACTAATGATCTCGACTGCGATGAACGGCAAGGCTCCTTATAAGCAAGTTTTGACTCACGGATTCACCGTTGATGGACAAGGCCGTAAGATGTCTAAATCAGTTGGTAACGTGATTGCACCGCAACATGTGACTAACAAGCTGGGTGCTGACATTCTACGTCTATGGGTTGCTGCGACAGACTATAGCGGTGAGATGACGGTTTCTGATCAGATCTTAAATCGTAGCGCCGATGCTTATCGCCGAATCCGTAACACGGCTCGTTTCCTATTGGCTAACATCAATGGCTTTAACCCAGAGACCGATATGGTTGCGGTTGAAGACATGGTTGCATTGGATCGCTGGGTAGTTCGCCGCGCAGCTGCACTACAGCAAGAGTTACTAGAGGCATACGAGCAGTATAACTTCCACTTAGTCACTCAGAAGTTGATGCAGTTCTGCTCTGTTGAGCTAGGTAGTTTCTACTTAGATATCATTAAAGACAGACAGTACACAGCAAAAGAAGATAGCAATGCTCGTCGTAGCTGTCAGTCTGCACTGTACCTAATCTCTGAAGCTATGGTTCGCTGGATTGCGCCAATTCTAAGCTTCACAGCTGATGAAATCTGGAAACTGCTTCCAGGTGAGCGCACCGAGTACGTGTTTACCGAGACTTGGTACGAAGGTCTTAAGTCAGTGACACTAGAATCTGACCTAAGTGATGAGTATTGGGATCAGTTGCTAGCCGTTCGAGCAGAAGTGAACAAGGTCATCGAGAACGCACGTCGTGAAAAGCAGATCGGTGGTTCTTTAGAAGCTGAAGTGACCTTGTATGCCGATGAAGCACTGTTAGCTGCACTTGAGAATCTAGGTGATGAGTTACGCTTCGTTCTATTAACTTCTAAGACAGAAGTTGTTGCACTAGCGGCTGCACCATCTGATGCAATCGAGACTGAGCTTGCTTCACTAAAGCTAGGCTTGAAAAAGTCAGAAGCACAGAAGTGTGAGCGTTGCTGGCACCATAGAGAAGATGTCGGCACTGTTGCCGAGCATCCAACACTATGTACTCGTTGTGTAACCAACATCGAAGGCGATGGCGAAGTCCGCCAATTCGCTTAAAGGAACTGTCATGCCCACTACTTGGAAAGACAGTGGCCTGCGTTGGTATTGGGTAGTTGTGTTGGTGTTTCTTGCTGACCAACTATCTAAGCAATGGGTGTTGTCGAATTTTGAGCTTTACGAGTCGATACAGTTATTGCCCATTTTTAACTTTACCTATGTGCGTAATTATGGCGCCGCATTTAGCTTTTTAAGCGATGCAGGTGGCTGGCAACGTTGGTTATTCACCTTCGTTGCGGTTGGCTTTAGCGTAGTGTTATCGGTTTGGCTGCGTCAGCAGCCAAGCAAAATGTGGCGACTAAACTTAGCTTATACCTTAGTTATTGGTGGCGCGTTAGGTAACTTGATTGACCGCCTACAGCATGGCTTTGTGGTCGACTTTTTAGATTTTTATTGGAATACCAGCCATTTTCCTGCATTCAATATCGCCGATTCTGCGATTTGTATCGGAGCTGGACTCATCATCTTAGATTCGTTTGTCACTGGTAAAGATGATAAGCAAACAGGTGAACTGAAGGAGTAGTTAAGTGTCAGAAATGCATTCAATTTTATGTCACATGAATATCGTGCTAGAAGACGGCTCAACTGCTGAGAGCACTCGCTCTAGCGGAAAGCCAGCACGATTTAATGTGGGGGATGAAAGCTTAAGTCCTGCATTTGAAGCTGAGATTATTAACCTTAAACAGGGCGATAAGCACAGCTTTACTTTGCAACCTTCTGACACCTTTGGTGAGTCGAATCCTGATGCTGTACATCATATGGATAGGAGTCGTTTCCCTGCCGATATGAAACTAGAATCTGGCGTAATAGTGAGTTTCGCAGGTCCCGGTGGCAGCGAAATCCCTGGAATGGTGAGAGACGTTGTTGGCGACTCGGTAACTATCGATCTCAACCATCCACTCGCGGGACAAGTGCTCACCTTTGAACTTGAAGTGGTACAGGTACTGTAATTATGAATATTCTTCTGGCAAACCCACGAGGCTTTTGTGCTGGCGTCGATCGTGCAATTAGCATTGTGGAGCGAGCATTAGAGCTGTTTTCACCGCCTATCTATGTCAGACATGAAGTGGTACATAACCGCTATGTAGTACAGAATCTGAAAGACAGAGGTGCGGTATTCGTAGAAGAGTTGGATCAGGTGCCTGATGATAGCATTGTCATCTTTAGTGCCCATGGCGTATCGCAAGCGGTTCGTAGCGAAGCGAAGAGACGTGGCCTTAAAGTGTTTGATGCAACTTGCCCTCTAGTCACCAAGGTTCACCTACAGGTTGCAAGGGCCAGCCGTAAAGGCATTGAATGCATCTTAATTGGCCATGCTGGGCACCCTGAAGTCGAGGGCACCATGGGGCAGTACGACAACCCTGCTGGCGGCGTACATTTAGTTGAGTCTCCACAAGATGTCGAAAACCTCGTGGTTAAAAACCCTGATAATCTGTGTTTTGTTACTCAAACTACCTTGTCTATGGACGATACCACAGATGTGATCGCATCCTTGCAAAGTAAGTATCCTTCAATTGAGGGACCACGTAAGGATGATATCTGTTATGCAACGCAGAACCGCCAAGATGCGGTGCGCAATGTAGCGGAAGAAGTCGAGTTGTTTATTGTGGTTGGCTCCAAGAACAGTTCAAATTCGAATCGTCTGCGTGAGTTAGCACAGAAGAAAGGCACTACGTCTTTCTTAGTCGATAACGCCGATGACGTGGATGCCACATGGTTTAATGGAGTACAACGCGTTGCTGTTACTGCAGGAGCGTCAGCGCCAGAGGTTCTGGTTAAGCAGGTCGTCGATGCCATCGCAAAGATGGCTCCAAGCGTGGTGACTGAGGTAGAAGGTCGCTTGGAAGATACGGTGTTTGCGGTACCTGCAGAGCTTCGTTGATACTATGTAAATCGAGATACAAATTGATGTAAATAAAAAAGAGGCTTAGGCCTCTTTTTTTTTGCTTGAAATTCAGTCACATCGTACATGTTAATCAGTAATGCGTATCAACCACCATAACTCAACATTCGACTAATCTATTATTAACCTGTATGCTTTCGTATTACTATAAGTCACCGATTTTAAACGTTAAAAGAGCAATTTTAACGTCAAGAATATGACGAAAGCTGAGGAATTGACGGAATGAACACCAAAGAGAAAGGACTTTCATTAATTGAAGTGCTCGTCGCTTTGGTTATTTTAACCGTTGGTCTAGTTGGCGTCTTTAACCTTCACATCATCTCTAAACGTGGTAGCTTCGAGTCTTTTCAGCAAACTCAGGCTGCTTACCTTGCTAATGATATCGTTAGTCGCATTAAGCTCAATCGTTCACAGTTAATGTCTTACTCAGGAACCTATACGGGCGCATTATCCTTGCCTAGTAAAGCATGTGATGTCGCTCCAGGTGGGGCAGTCATCTGCACGACAACCGAGACTCGAATATGGGATCTGTATCAGTGGGAGCAGTTAATTTTAGGTTCATCTGAAACTATCAATGGAGCCAATGTTGGTGGATTAGATACTGCTACTGCCTGTATTGACGCTAAGGCTTCCGGTGAGGTGACAGTCGTGCTCAGTTGGCGAGGCATGAATAAAATTTCTGAAGGTGTAACTCACCCATCTTTTGTACGCAGTTGTGGAAGTAGCAAAAATAGCGAGCGGCGTAGAGTGTACTTCATCGATACGGTAATTATTTAATCTCATGAAGAAAAATATTGTATTAACCAAATTACAAAGTGGATTCTCATTAGTTGAATTGATGGTCGCCATGCTAGTTAGCTTATTTTTGACCGCTGGTATTTTTTCAATGTTTACTATGTCATCAACTAACGTAACTACGACGAGTCAGTTTAATCAATTACAAGAATCAGGCCGTATAGGCTTAGCCTTAATGCAAAGGGATGTTAGCCAATTAGGTTTTATGGCTGACATGACTGGCACGGACTTTGTTTTAGGAGTTAATACGCAAGTTAATGCGCTTGCTATTGCAGCAGGAAATGATTGTATCGGAGGGGGGGCCAATAATGCCACCTTCCCCAATAATCAAGCTGCTCACTTTAGACGTTTATGGGGTTATGAAAGCGGTGTCGGTGGCCAGTCCCTAGCTTGTTTATCTGGTGTGTTACCTAATACAGATGTGCTTCAAATCAAACGCTTGATTGGGCCATCGGTCGTAGCCGCTGCACTAAATTCAAGTCGTTACTATATGGCAACTACTGCGAATCAGGCGGTGATATTTGCTGGTGATCAGCCTGCTCCAGCACTTCCTAACGCCAGAATTTGGGAGTATCAACATCACGTTTACTTTATTGAAAATGATAATGGCGTTCCGGTTTTAATGCGAAGAACTCTAGGTAGAGGTGGAATGAAATCTTCGACGAGCTATGAGCAGTTAGTCGAAGGCGTTGAGAATATGCGCATAATGTACGGTTTTGATAGTGATGGGAATAATACCGCTGATAGCTTTATGCCTGCTCAAAATGTCACCAGTTTAATGTGGGATAACGAAGTCTTTCAGCGTTTAGTTGCCATAAGGATCTATCTTCTTGTTCGTTCAATAGAGGAAGATCCAAGTTACACCAACAATGTGACTTACACTCTTGGGGATAAGCAAATTGTCGCTGGTGGTGATGGCTTTAGGCGGAAAGTCGTCATGACGACAGTCGTCTTGGAAAATCCTGTTTTGATTTAGGAATGAAAAGTATGAATATGAGTAAACAAAAAGGAGTGGTGCTTTTTTTCTCTCTTATTATTTTGCTAATCATGACAGTTATCGGTGTTGCTTTAGCTGTTAATTCCAATCAGTCGATAAAGATGGCTGGAGCTGGTTCAGAAAGAATCGAAGCTATGGTTGAAGCCCATGGAGCTCTCGATAAGGTGCTATCGAATAATGCTGGGGCGACCTTAGCCAATATTAATCAGCCAATGCCGATAGCGGACGACACCTTTAATGTATCGAGCCTACTATCTCCAATGGCAGATGGTGACGTTGCTTGTCAAAGGAGTGCCGCTGCGAGTGGGGCAAATTTAGTTAGTTGTAGGCGAGTCGAGGTTGCGACTCAAGCTATTTATGGTCGGGATGATATGGGGCAGGTCACCATTGTTACAGGCATAGAACAAGAAGTATTAACTGGGAGTTAGTTATGTTGACTAAGCGAATATTAACCTCTATTGCATTTGCAGTCATGGTATTTTCAGGCGCGGGTCATACAGATGATACCGAGTTATATGTTTATGAGTCATCGGCTCGTTCTGGTGCTAGACCTCAGGTTCTTATTATCTTTGACAACTCAGGTAGTATGGGCAACATGGTTGATGATGCTGAAGCTTTTTATGACCCCAGTATCACTTACCCAGCAGTAGGCAGCGACAACTCTTTGCAGGAAAGAATGGTCTACTTTACTAAAGGTGGAATCGATAATACCGCAATGCCAGTCCCTGATAGCCCCTCAGAGAGTCGTAGATTTCTATCAGAGATTAACGGTTGTGAGACTTCATGGGATTATTTACAAAAGTACGGTGTTTTTACTGGTTTCTTTAGAGAATATAGCTTCTCCGGTCAAAACGGTACTTGGCAAGAGGTGCCGGACAATAATGGTGCAAATATAACTCATATTGACTGTTTTGATGATATTGAAGGCAAGAAGTGGCGTAACGCTCCCGGTCAGCCCTCAGGCTTTCCAATCGATAGTACAGGTAATAAGAAAAACCCCATTCGATATGCAGAAGTTAATGGTAGCTCTAGTGATGCAGAAATTGATGCGGCTTATGAGAAAGCTAAGCAGACTGCATTTGGAACAGGGCAACCCATTACTCTCTACACTGATAATTACCTTCGTTGGTATCACGGAGATCAGGAGAGTGTTCCTAAGTCACGCTTGGCAATCGCAAAAGAGGTGATAAAAAATACCATTGTGACGACGCCTAGTGTGGATTTTGGTTTAGCAATCTTTAATATTAATTATCCCTATGAAGGTTACGGAGACGGCGGGCGAATCGTTTCAGGTATTAAAGAGATGTCAGAGGCCAATAAGCTGTCTTTGCTTTCTACTATCGATAGCCTTCCCGCTTCGACTAATACGCCTCTTTGTGAAACACTTTATGAAGCTTATCGGTATTTTTCGGGTAGAGTAGTTTATTTTGGACGCGATGATATTAGCGTTGGTAGCCTAGGTTACAAAAAAAATATTCCCCCACGAGATATCAGTATTGAGTCGGGTGGAAAATACATCTCACCATTTAAAGAGTGTCAGAACCGAGCCTATGTTGTATATATCACCGATGGTGTACCGACCCTTGATCATAATGCTGATCATAAAGTTTTGGAGTTATCAGGGATAACGTCTGCAGATCAGTTTGTTAACTCTAGCCCTTCTTTTACCAGTTACCTGCCAGCGTTAGCTGGGTGGATGAATACTAATGATGTAAATACATCTGAAAATGCACCTGACGAGCAAAATGTCACGACTTTCACAATCGGCTTTAGTGAAGGGGCGGATGATGCTGCTGATTTGCTGTTAAAGACTGCTGAGAAGGGAGGTGGTAAGTATTTCCCCGCGGCAAATGCATCGGCATTGCAATCAGCCCTACAACAAGTTTTCTCACAGATTTTAGAAGTTAATGCGAGCTTTACCTCTCCCTCTATCGCTAGTAATAACTTCGATAGAACTCGTACTTTTGATTCTGTCTATTACTCGATGTTTTTACCTAATAAAGGACCACGTTGGTCCGGTAACTTAAAGAAGTTTAGGGTTACAGGAGATGGTGATATCGTTGATAAGAATGGCGTTAATGCACTTGGGAGCGACGGCAATCTTATCTCATCAGCCTGCTCTTATTGGACTGAGAATAGTGTTTGCGCTGCCGCAAGTGATGGCGGTGATGGTAACGATGTTAAAGTCGGTGGTGTTGCTGAGGTGTTGCGTAAAACGACGAATAGGAAACTATTAAGTAATATAGGCTCTAATGGTGCAATGGCAAGCTTTACTAAGTCAAACGCATCAAATTATGCTGGGGGGGATGCAAGCCTAGCTGCATACATGGGAGTTGATGAAACCCAGCTGGATGGGGTGTTTAATTGGACTAAAGGCCAAGATGTTGATGACGACAATGGTAATTTGCTTATTACAGATACCAGAGCAGATATTTTAGGTGATCCACTTCACTCTCGCCCGTTAGCGATTAACTTTGGTAGTGAGCTGTCTCCTGATATTCGCATTTTGATGGGAACCAACCATGGATTCTTACATATGTTTAAGGACTCCAATGATACAGTTTCTGAGTCTTGGGCGTTTATGCCATATGAGCTTTTACCTAATCTGAGGGAGTTGAAGGCAAACGTACCTACGGGGGTTCACTCTGTCTACGGTCTTGATAGTTCGCCAGTTAGCTATGTGAAGACAGGCGCATCTGGTTTAGAGAAGGCTTGGGTGTTTATTGGCATGAGAAGGGGGGGGAAGTCTTATTACGGATTTGATGTTACTACCCCCGACTCACCTCGCTTTATGTGGAAAATAGACTCTAATAGTTCTGGAATGGCTGAGCTGGCACAGAGTTGGTCTGAGCCCGTAGTGACTCACATTCCGGGGTGGCCAACGGGTAACAGTGATCCTACTAAGGCAAAACCTGTATTAATCTTTGGTGCAGGCTACTCCCCATCAACGAAAGACGGTGCTGCAGTGGGCATTAATGATACTGAAGGCCGTGGTGTTTTTATTGTTGATGCTGAAACTGGTACTTTAGTGCACTCATTTGGACCTAGTGCATCATCCAATGTGACTCAATTGCCAGGGATAACGGATAGTATTCCAAACTCAGTAGCAGTTTTGGACAGTAACAATGATAAATTATCCGATAGAATTTATGCATCTGATACAGGGGGGAATGTGTGGCGTATCGACTTACCAAGCGCTTACCCTAAAGACGCAAAGAATCCTTGGACAGCGTTTAAATTTGCAGATTTAGGTGGTGGGACACAGGCAAGCGATCGACGTTTTTTTGCTGAGCCAACCGTTGCGCAAACTATTTTTACAAACTTATCTGAAGTGAGTGTAACAGTTGATGGAACGACCACCACAACTAAGACTTATCAGAATATCCCCTATGATGCCGTCGCTTTAGGCACTGGGCACAGGCCACACCCGTCTGATAAATTAAGACAAGATAAGCTGTTTACCTTACAAGATAGAAACGTTGTCACGCGTTCATATAACGGACTAAACGGCAATACAATACCAAGTCCGATAATGCTAGCTGATCTCTATGACATAACCAGTAAAGCGGCTACTACGGAATCTGAGAATATCACTTTTGGTAAAAAGTTAGGTTGGTTTTATAGTCTTGGAGCAACGGGGGAAAAGAGTTTAGCTGGGGCATCGATCATTCAGGGGCGTGTTTACTTTACTTCATATGTCCCTGGTGATACGTCATCTAGCAACCAGTGCCTCATAGCTGGCATGGGACGTTTATATTCTTTCGCTTTGCATAAAGGAACCAGAACATACACCCAAGAATATATTGAACTTGGCGAACGAGTACCAGATACGCCCCCACCTTTGATACCTCCTGGGGGAGATGGAAATATCTACTTCCCGATCCCTGAAGCTGAAATGAAGCCTTGTGAGGAGGGGGATGTAAACTGCCCACCGCCACCGTGTGAAAATGGTAATGACAAGTGTGTCGGGGGCGCTCTTGGCGTAAATCGAATTTATTATCATGTTAATGAATAGGATGTTTAATGCTTAGAATTAAAGGTTTTACTCTTATAGAGCTTATGATTGCAGTGGCTATTATCGGTATATTGGCTTCTGTAGCATATCCATCCTATGTCGAGTATGTTGCTCAGTCAGGGCGCTCTGACGCAAAAGTGATGCTTCTTGATGCGGCGAATCAACAGGAGCAGTTTTATTTAGATAACCGTAATTATACGACCAACATGACACTTCTAGGATTTGACGAGACACCAGCCGTATCTGAAAACGGTTTTTATAAGGTATCGAGTACGGTACCTAATAGCGGCTCCTATACACTAACGGCCACTGCACAAGGCACTCAATACTCGCGAGATAAAGATTGTCGAGTGCTGACAATAACAGACTCAGGAGTTAAATCTCCAGCGGAGTGTTGGTAATGAAAAAAATCATATTTTGCTTTTTTTTAAGTTTATTTGCTTTACCGCAAGTGGAAGCTAAATCAAAAGAAATGAAAGATTATAAGTGTTTTTTAAAGACAACTACGGTAGAGCAAATCGCTTTCTATCGTTGGCCAGTTAATAAGCTGCAAGTTAAAATGGCTAAATTGCCAGCAAAGAAAGTACCAGATAGAAATGATGGTAAGAGACCATATATTAGAGAAGTGGTTGAGTGCGTAGGCTTACATGACAGCTTTAAAACTGCAGAAGGAAAAAAACTGGACACTTTAACGGTTAGATAATCGCTAAAGTAGCAGTCTTTATACTTTAGCTACAGCTGGTTGCCGTACCTGCGAACCTAATCTTTCCACTGCGGATTATTTCAATTGTTTTGGTATTTTCGTTACTTTTACTGCCTGGGCAGTAAGAGATTCTGCCTGAGGTGAGAGCGCCTGTTGTTAAGCCATCAGGTGAAAAGCTAATGGAGTTTTCATCATAAGAAACAAAGTCGTTAGAGTTAAAAGCATCTATAACTTTTATGACTTTATCATCTACGCCATTGGTACTATCTATTGTGGCAAGGGTGCCATTATCAATAAAAACACTGAAGCCATTGCGCCAATCAGTGCCACATGTATTTCCGTTTAAAGGGCAAACGGTTACGACAACGCCATAGCTGATGGCTTGGTTCCTCGCAAGTTGCAGTGATTGCTGAATATTTCTAATAGCTGCATCGCTTCTGGCATTTTCATAAAAGGCTGTGAAGGAGGGCGCCGCTATTATAATAAGAATTGCGGCAACAGCAATTGTCACTATTAGTTCCACAAGAGTGAATGCACGTATTCTTTTTTTTAAGCCCTTCATGGCGATATCCTTTGCCTAATAACAGTTGAAGTATAATACAATCCGTAGAGGTTTTCAGCTGTTAAATGGGGGGCGATACAGTGCCAATCTATTGGCTTATAAGCATTTTTTGACTCAATACTCATTATAACTTATTGGGTATTAGCTATAGTTTTGTAAAATATTAATCACAACTTATATTGGTTTTTTGGGAGAAACGAACTCTTCCTGATTGACTAATAATGACGGCACGTGAATTGGCATTGTTTATTGAGTCGGGACAGTATTTTAATGTTCCATTAGTTCCTGATGCCAGCCCTTCAGGTTGAAACCTTATAGCCGAACGGTTATAGCTGACGTAATCCTTTGGGTTGAATGGGCCGATGCTATAGATAAGCTGGTCGTTACCATCAATAATATTTGATTGCCCTGAGTCGGTGAAAATACTGATATTATCCAGCCAGTTACTACTACAAATTTGCTCTGATATTGGGCAGACAGTGACTCTAGAACCATAAGAGATGGCATGGTTTCTTGCCATCTGAATTAATTGTTGGATTGTTTTGATGTTAGAGTCGGAGCGGGCTTGAGCGTAGAAACTATTAAACGAGGGAGCGGCGATCACTATTAGAATGGTCGCTACGATGAGAGTAACCATCAGCTCAATTAAGGTAAAACCGGCAGTTCTGTGGGGCATATCAACTCTTCCTTGAGTTAGTTTTAATATTTACATCCGGTAAATATCGCGTTGTGGGCGTTTAAAAAGTATAGCCTACGGCTGAATAAATTAAGTAGGGGTGAGTATATTGTTCGGTTATATGAAGATTGCATTCATTTTTGTGAGCCTTCATAAATCACATTAGACTTCTGAGTTTGGTCACTGCATGATAAGCTACTGCGTTATTAAATAGCGTCTTACAGCAAGTTTTTAGGGAGTTTTACAATGAAAAAAGTCGAAGCCATTATTAAACCATTTAAGTTAGATGATGTGCGTGAATCACTTGCTGATATTGGTATTACTGGTATGACTGTTTCTGAAGTAAAAGGCTTCGGTCGTCAAAAAGGACATACTGAGCTTTATCGTGGCGCTGAGTATATGGTCGATTTCCTGCCAAAGGTTAAAATTGAACTAGTGATTCAAGACGAACTTTTAGAGCAGGCATTAGAAGTCATCGTTGATACTGCACGTACAGGTAAGATTGGTGATGGAAAAATCTTTGTTACTGATATTGAACGTATTATACGTATTCGTACAGGTGAAGAGAACGAAGAAGCGGTATAGCATTGAGCGACTTTTTCGCATTATCTGCTTTTGCAAATAATGCGAAGAAGTAGAGTTCAGTTTTAGTTAAGCTCTTGGTTTAGCTGAAGAGTCTCTAATAACAGGCTCTGGCTGGAATACTTTGGTTTGATCTGACTTTTCTTCTCGGCGCCTAGCTATCAGTAATTCAGTTGCTATATGGGCGATCTCTTCATTGGGCTGATGCACTGTGGTGAGTTTTGGCCAAGTCTGACGTGAAAATGGACTATCTTCGAAGCCAACAATAGAGATGTCTGACGGAATATCTACCCCTTCTAATCTTGCCGCAAATAACGCGCCTGCAGCTATTTCATCGTTACAAGCGACAATCGCGGTCGGTCTAATCTTCAAGCTTAGTAATGTATTAGCGCCTTTAACCCCTGACTCAAATGAATATTTTCCATCGATAATATAACGATCATTAACTGCGATGTTATTATTCTCAAGCGCCTGCTTAAACCCAGCTAAACGCTCTTTAGTTGATTCGTGTTCATGGTCACCACTTAGGAATGCGATGTCTCGATGACCTAAGTCGATAAGGTGCTGTGTAATTGAAATCGCGCCGGAGCGGTCGTTTACCAGCACCGCTAAACCAGAACCTGTTTCAACTTTTTCTCCCGCAATAATACGTACATAGCTGGCATCGATTTTATCGAGTGCAGCCAAGATCACCGGGTCCTCAGAAAGTGGTGGTGTAAGTACTAAACCAGATAAACGATTGTGCTTAACGAGTCGGGTTAGTTCTTCACAGATATTATCTGCCCGAGAGTTACAAGGGTGAATTAATAACTCGTAACCTAGGTCTTTACAGGCCGATAGGATGCCATTTTGCATATCGATAATATAATAGGCATTGGGGTTATCATAAATAAAACCAATCACATACGATTTAGTTCCAGCTAAATTTCTTGCTGCTAAGTTGGGCTGGTAGTTAAGCTCTTTAATCGCTGCATTAACTTTATCAATCGTAGCTTGCTTTACCGAAGGCTCACTATTAGTAACCCGTGACACTGTTTTTATCGATACGCCAGCATGTTTAGCAACATCATTTATGGTGACTTTCATTAAGCGGGATTCTCATTAGTTAAACATTCTGTGTTGCCAAAGAATGGTAACACAAGATTAACAAACCGCGCTGAGATGGTGCAATTTGTCCTTAAATTTAGCGGTATAGTGCGAAGTTTTATCCAAATTAGCAATGAAAAGGCACGAACTTTTTGTGTTTTTTCGTCAAAATAAAAAAAAGTGCATTAATTGACCAGAGTGTCGACATGTATTTAACTATTTGTATTTAAATGGTTCTTAAGTGATCTCTTCTACACTTTTGTTATTCTGTACGAATATAATTGTTGCTGTGGTTATTTTGTTGTGGCGCAACTGTTAATTGTTGTGTAATCTTTGCCTTAGACATGACAGCGTTGTCATTCCGCTTCTGGAATGGTTATGGAAATAAAAAAAGATAATAAGTTATGGAAGGGAAACGAGATGCGACCATCTACCTTTAAGAAAAGTGTACTAGCTACAAATATCGCGTTGCTGATGAGTGGAGCAATGTCAGTTTCTGCTATGGCAGCAGAGGCTGATGCGAAAGCCGCAGCTGCAGACGAAAATATTGAAAAGATTGAAGTTCGCGGTATGCGCGCTTCAATGAAAGCCTCAATTAATGAAAAAAGATTTTCAGATTCAGTTGTTGATGCAATAACCGCTGAAGATATTGGTAAGTTTCCCGATGGTGATGTGGGTGAGTCACTCGCTCGAATCCCTGGCGTTACAGTTAACCGTCAGTTTGGCCAAGGTCAACAGGTTTCTATTCGTGGCGCATCAAGCCAGCTAACCCGCACCTTATTAAATGGCCACGCTGTTGCGTCAACAGGTTGGTTTGATCAGCAAGCTATTGACCGTAGCTTTAACTACTCATTACTACCGCCTGAGATGGTAAGTGGTATTGAGGTTTACAAGTCATCTCAAGCAGACCTTCCAGAAGGTGGTATTGGTGGTACGGTAATCGTTAAGACTCGTAAACCACTCGATCTTGATGCAAATACTGTATTTGTTAGTGCAAAAGGCGATTACGGTACGATTTCTGAGAGTATTGACCCTGAGCTTTCTGGCCTTTATAGCTGGAAAAATGATGATGAAAATTTTGGTGTTTTAGTCTCTGCGGCAGGCTCTGAAACAGACTACCAACGCAACGGTATCGAAACGCTACTAGGTTGGGGTGAAATAGTTCCGACAACGTTCCAGCAAGATCGTAAGCGTACGGCAATCAATGTGGCTGCGCAGTATCGTCCAACCGATGCGTTAGAATTTGGTGTGACTTATACTGGCTTAGAGATGAAAGCCAATAATGCTAATACCTCTATCTTCCTATTCCCTACTCAACAGGGTGTGAATACCTGTAATCAAACAAATGCTGCAGGTGTTTGTACTGATATAACTCATACTGGTGAAGGTGGATTTGCTTGGGCTCAAACCTGGGCACGTAAAGCAAAAATGACCTCTGATACGGTTGATTTTGATTTTAACTATGAAGCAGATAACTTTACTGTTGATGGCCGAGTGGGTAACACTAAATCAGATGGTGGTACTAGCTTAACCTCTAACTATGGTGGCTCAATTGGCCAACCAGGTGATTTTGCTGGTCATTACGATGCCACTGGTAAGGTTATTGATATCGACATTGCTAAGCAAAACTTTGATGCGGGTGATTTCAATGGTGATCTTTCTACTGCCGCGTGGGCATTGAAGAAGCAGCCAAACAGCGATGAAGAAACCTATGCCGATTTAAACTTCACTATTCCTGTTGAATTAGGTGCGATTACCTCATTCAAGACAGGTGTTCGTTATGCTGATCATGATGTAACTCAACAAACAGATATCGCAACCGTTGGCGACATTGCAGTGCGTGATGCATCATATTATTACGATGGCACAATCTCGTCAGGTGCAGGCTTTACTCTGCCAAAACCAAACTTTGACGCTATGATCAACGATGCTAATGCAGCTATTACTGGTTTTGAGCGTGATAAGTCGGGTTACGGAACACTGAATGAGAAAAACTTCTCTATGTACGCCATGGCAACGTTCCAGTCGGAAGGCGTTCGCGGTAATGTCGGTCTACGTTATGTCTCTAGTGACGTTAGATCTGATTATTATGCATTAAGTAATACTGGTCAGTTTGCCGATAACCTCAGTACTGATAAAGCAAGTTATAGCGATGTATTACCAAGCATCAACATTGCGTTTGATTTAACATCAGATTTAATTTTACGTACAACCGCCGCTCAGGTGATGTCACGTCCTAACTACTCTGAGTTGTTTGCGACATCGACCCTACCAGGGCTAAATGACGGAACACCAGGTAACGAAAAGTTAAATCGTGGTTCAGTTTCACTTGACCCATTTAAAGCGACTCAGGCTGATGTGAGCCTTGAGTGGTACTTTGGTGGTGAAGGTCTTGCTGCAATTACCTACTTCATTAAAGATGTTAATTCATTTATTTCAACTCGCCAGAAGCTTAACCAGCAGATTGGAATCGAAGATAATGATTTGAAAGCTCAAGGTGGCAGCGCTTGTGGTGAAGGCGTTTATGATTGCTGGACAGTGAGTGAGAAGTACAATGCTGAAGGTGGTCGAATTGAAGGTGTTGAGCTACAGCTTCAGGACTCTTTTGATAATGGTCTAGGTTACTCGGCTAACTATACTTACGCAGATGCCAGCTCCCCTTCTGAAAACTATCCAGATCAAGTGGGTGTTTTCTCTGATTCATCTAAGCACACAGTTAACTTAGTTGGTTTCTATGAGATGGATGCATTCTCTGCACGTCTTGCCTATAACTGGCGTAGTGAGTACATGATGCGTGAGCTGCCTGGTTTCTACGGTAACCGTCAGCACGAAGATTATGGAACACTTGATCTAAGTGCATCATACAGCGTAACAGAGTGGATGGACGTGACTTTCGAAGCGGTTAATATTTTGGAAGAAGATAGCATTCAAACGGGTGTAGCCCCACTTGATGCAGAGGTTATCCCAGAGTTTAAAGCTGACTACCCAGTGTGGAGCTTTGAAGGTGAAGCTCGCTATAAGGTTGGCGTAGCGTTCCGCTTTTAAATAAAAAATAGTTGTAATCTAAAGCCCAGCATTTGCTGGGCTTTTTATTGAGTAGATAAAATCAGTTAAAGCTAATTAAGTTGGTTGATACGATTAAGGCGAGTTAAATCGAGATGACTAACGGTTATTACTGGAGATAACGATGGAAATTAAAAGAGTTGCAATTGTCGGTGGCGGCACTGCAGGTTGGTTGGCTGCAAATCATTTAGGTAAGGCAGCACTAGACAATCAGCAGTTATCGGTAACCTTAATCGAGTCTCCGGATATTCCAACTATAGGCGTAGGAGAGGGGACTGTCCCCGCTATCCGTCAATCACTTAAAAGCTTTGGTATAAGTGAGACCGAGTTTATTCGTCGCTGTGATGTGACTTTCAAACAATCAATCAAGTTTGTTAATTGGCTGGATAAACTCAGCCATGGTGAGGCCAACTTCTATCATCACCTCTTCGATATGCCTGCGGCAATGGGGGAAGAGTTAACCGCTCAATGGCTATCCCAAAAGGATCGTGCATACGCAGGCACAATATCGCCTCAACACGCAGTTTGTGAGGCGTATAAAGCCCCTAAATCAATCACAGATGCTGAATATTGTGCACATTTGGGGTATGCCTATCACCTAAACGCTGCAAAGTTTGCAGAGCTACTCGGTGACAATGCTAAAGAGCGCTTTCGAGTCGAGCATATTCGCGCTAACGTCCAAGAGGTTGTGCTAGGTGAAGGGGGCGAGATTAAATCTTTAGTGACCGATATCTGTGGCACGCTCGATTTTGACTTTTATATCGACTGCACTGGCTTCGCTTCCTTGTTAATTGATAAATCGCTTAAGGTTCCGTTTGTCAGTAAAGCGGATGAGCTGTTTGTCGATAAAGCCATTGTTGTGCAGGTGCCTACTAGCGGTGACGAAGTTATTCCTCCATTTACGATTTCGACAGCGCATCAAGCTGGTTGGATCTGGGATATTGCGTTAAGTAATCGACGCGGGGTAGGCTTTGTGTACTGCTCAAAATATATGGATGATGAGCTTGCGCTTAGCAAGCTTGATAACTATCTAGGTGGAAACCTTTCAGAGAGTCAGCATCGAGTGATCCCTATGACAGTTGGTTACCGTGCGCGCTCTTGGGAGAAAAACTGTGTGGCTTTAGGGTTAGCGCAGGGGTTTTTGGAGCCACTCGAAGCAACATCAATCTTATTAACGGACTTTGCGGCGGGACTGTTAGCCAGCCGTTTTCCTCACTCTACGGCGCAATTACCGGGACTGAGACAGCGTTTTAACCATGTAATGGATTATGCGTGGGCAAGAGTTGTCGATTTTATCAAACTGCATTATTGCTTATCTGATAGGACTGACTCTCAGTTTTGGATAGATAACCGCGACCCAGCAACTATGTCTGATGAATTAAAAAAGCGTTTGGCAATGTGGCAAGATTTCGTCCCCTCTAGAGAAGACTTTTTCAGTAAATTTGAGGTTTTCGATTTAGAAAACTACCTCTATGTGCTTTATGGTATGCACTATAGAACACGAGTTAATGACGAAATAAACTTCCAGAATAACAATTGCCGAAATAACAAATCCTATCAGCAAAAGCTCGATGAGATCTCTGCTCAGTTAGTTGCCGACCTGCCTGAGCACAGGGAGCTACTTGAAAAAATCAAACGCTATGGATTACAAATGGTCTAGTATAGGCGCTGAAGCTAATCGGCGTGGCCAATTGTAGCAGCTATTGATAGAGCCTAGGGGTAAGGCATTTAGGATAGGGTTACTCGTTAGACTCTATCCAATCTTTGCCATACAGGGACTGCAGCTGTTGCTGATGAGGTGGAAAGTGCTGGGTGACCTTGTTAAAGTAGTGACTAATATCATCAAGGTTGACCGCGTTATCGCTTGTTACGCTGTGAGTCGTATGTTGCTGAAAGCGGCCTTTTCCGGCTAATAAGCAGTACCAACTCGGAGTCAGGTAGGCAGTTTGGCTTTGTGTCTCTTCTAGTATCTTCTCAAGATTGCCATTAGCTGTATCCCAAACTGCTATGATTTGTTTTAATTTATCAGAACAACTTTGCTGTTTGCGTGCATCTAACCAGTATTGACTATCGGTGCGAGTATTTAAAAAATAGTGTGCTTGAATGTAATCTTTAATGGCATCAAACATTGCATTGATCTTGCTATTAAACTGACTTTGTTTAGTTAAACCATCTTGATCATAGCTTCGAATAAACTCTTCTAGCGTATATTGCACGGCCATTAAGGCTGTAGCCTCAAGGGGCTCGATAAAGCCTTGAGAAAGACCCACTGCCAATACATTTTTATGCCAATGTTTTTCTACTCTGCCTAGCCGCATAGATAAGTGTTTAGCAGGCATACCATCACAGCTTTTACCAATATGTGCTCTTAACTCTGCTTCTGCGGTTTCGCTATCGATATACTTTGAGGAATATACATAACCATTACCATAGCGACTGCTTAAAGGGATTTTCCATGCCCAGCCTGCGCTTAATGCCGCTGATTCAGTGAACGGCGCAATGGGTTCTAAGTTTTTAATCGTCGATGGGATCGCGATAGCACTGTCATTGAGTAAGCTATCAGAATAGTCTTTGAATGGTGTATTGAGTGTTTTACCTATTAATAAGGCGCTAAAGCCAGTGCAATCAATAAAAAGTTCGCTGCTAATGATTTCACCGGACTGAGTGACCAGCAGCTTTATTATATTGTTTTCATTAGTCTCAATGTGTTCGACTGTATCGCAAACATGTCTCGCTCCTAGTCCTATGGCGCGCTCTTTTAGATACTCACCTAATAATGCTGAGTCAAAGTGATAGCCGTACTCCATGGTGCCATTGAGGGCGATATCAGTCTTTGGACAGCGGCTTTCTTTGGCTAAATAACTTTGTAACCAATAACTATCTGGATGTGCATCGACCACAACCCCTTGACGTTTTAGGTCGGCATTATGAATGAAGGCCTTACCTGTTTTGAGGTCAATATCTGAATAGAAGGGATGGAAGTAGCTATTATGGGAAGTGTGCGTGACCCAGTTAGGAAAACTAATTCCACACTTATAGGTGGCATTACATCTGGGCATCCATTCAGATTCTGTTATCTCTAGTGTTTCAAAGAAACGTTTTAATGCCGGAGTGGAGCCTTCGCCAACCCCAATCTTGGGTATATCGGCAGAGTCTATAACGGTAATTTTGCAACCTGCATTCGCCCAGGCGTGTTGCAAAAGGCTGGCACTCATCCAGCCCGCGGTGCCTCCGCCGATAATAACGATATTTTTTGGGGGAGTCATAGACATGGTTCGGCACCTTTATGAATAGCAAAATTTCAGCCGTAAATTCAGAGATATGATTTACGGCTGTATTTATCAATTAATTAATGAGTTAAGTCATACTGATTTTGCTTTTCAATAAGGCGAGTGATCTGCTGTAGTGATAGAAGGTGAGCGTAGATTAGCGGTAGCAATCCATTTTCCTTTAGCGATAAAAACTCTTCATTACTAAGCTGATTTAGCGTTTTCTCATCAACGACATAAATGCCGTCGATGTTAATTGGTTGCTGACTTTCGACTAGCTTAACTGTCAGTTGTTTTGCGGTGAACAAACTCTTGGAGGCTAATAGCTGACAAATATTGCCTGTCTGTTCATTAAAAGCGGCTATTTCAAGTAGCGCTTGAGTTCGCTTTTTAAGGTATTCGCTCTGCTCTTTATTATCGTTAAACAAGCGCTGTGCATTTTCACCTGCTTCAGTCACTAACGGGCTTGCGGTATCGACGCAGATCAGAACATTGTCACTTTCTTGGCTAGTTTTAACCAAAGATAGCGGTGCATTATTAAAGCCTCGAGGTTTTATCATTGCAGGCCAATCACTACTTTGGCAGTAGAGGTTTAACCCGTTTTTAACTCCCATCATGGCGACAGGAATAAACTGTCCAGTTTCGCTGTTCTTAACAAAAACCAATGGAAACTCAGTCGCTAATTGATGGAACTCATGGAACACAACAGGAATAAGCTGCTGATCGGCGAAGCGGCGGTAGTCTTGAGACTCGCTAACGCACATTTCAAGATGGGTATCAGAGTTAAGTGGGACGATATTATTATTCATTGTTATGGGTCCTTGAGCGAAATCTTATTTAAAGCGATTAAAGGCCTGCACTTGAGTGTTACGCATTGCTGTTTTGTAGTACGTCTCGTTGTGCATCGTGTTGTATTGTTTTTGTTGCGTCTAGGTATACTTATAAGTGACAACGTTGTCAATTAAGCTCTAGGTGTGAAACTTTGCAGATTTAGAGTGCGACGCCTTAGCATCGTTGCCAACTAGATTAATCAAAGCGCTGTGCTTAACTCTTTGTTTTATTTAGCTGATATTGGCTTTCTTCGTTTTCGGTTACTCGACTAAGAGCGTCAAAGGGGGGGGGAGTAAATAAAAAAGCCCAAATTAATCTGATCTATTAAAGATATGCCGAGGCGGCTAAGTGATTGTTTTGTAGTTATTTTATTTTGCTCTCTCAGGGTTGGGATAATAAAAATACAGTCAAATGTCAGATAAATGTAGTTGTTTTGTACACTTTTGTGTATATTCTAAATGACAGCGTTGTCATCTGCTTGTGTGACAGGTTGTTTGTAAGGTCTTCATGGACGGGAAGAGGTCTCTCGTCTCATGTTTTTTGACGAACAATTATGTTTGTTACTCCTATATAGTCTCTCCCCAGAAACTAGCGTGGGCCGAGTACTTTATGAGTACTCGGCCATTTTTTATCTGGCACAATAGGGGAGTCCTACATAAGGTTTTAAGAGATAATCGTGTAAGAACCTAAGTAATGACCTAAGTCATAACGAGTTCTCGTTGATTTCCATAAGGGGGAGAAATAACGAGGCAGAGCTTGAGCATTTCACCTTTAAATAACAATAGAAATCATAGGGAATGTAATGAAGATTAAAGTGATAGTTTCAGCGGTAGCACTAGCGTTATCTGTTGGTGCATGTTCTAAGCAGAACGAAACTGAAGAGGTTACTAGTGTTATCTCCCCCACAGAGCAAGGCTCACAGTTTGGTCAAGTAGTAAGTCCTTCCAGCTTGACTCAAGCGACATTGAAGCAAATTGGCGAGACGCTCGATATTGAATATCGCGTAGTGACTAATGTTCCCGATGATAGTTGTGACCAAGAAGCTGCAGATGGTCGCTGTTTCTTGGCTGAAATAGATCTGACTTCTCAAGTCGATATAGACAGTAAAGATTGGGCTATCTACTACTCGCAAATGCGCCCAATTCAAAGCGTCGTGGGCGATGAGTTCTCTATTACTCGTATTCAAGGTGACCTACATAAAATCACTCCGGCAGCGGGCTTTAGTGGTTTTAAAAAGGGACAAACTAAAACAATTCAATTTCGCGGTGAGTTGTGGCAGTTATCTGAAACAGATGCCATGCCTAACTACTATATCGTTGTCGATGGCTTAGAGCCTGTCATCATTGCTAGTACTCAGGTATCGATTGATCCTGAAACAGGCATGGAAGTACGCCCCTATGTGAGTGCTTTCACCGACAGCGATAGCCAATATAAACGCCGCGAAACAGATAAACTTGAATGGGCAACCACAGAAGTACTATATCGTAACAACCTCAACACGCCTGTTGATGCCAGCTTAGCAGAGAATACGATTTTACCCACTCCATCAAAGGTTTCACTGAAAACAGATGCTAAACCTGTCTCACTAAAAGATGGGATAAAGCTTGAGCTTAATGGCGTCAGTCTAGAGGCCGTTGATGCAGCGTTGCAGCGTTTAGCACGCATTGGTGTTAGCCAAAGTGATGCAGGTACTGATAGTGAGCTTGATAGTGGAGTCAGCACTGCACTATTACCCTTAATCGCTCCTAGCGCAAAGGGTGAGTATCGTCTTGAGATCTCAAACAATGGCATAAAGGTTTTTGCAGCAGATGATGCAGGCTTTTCCTATGGTTTAGCCTCTCTGGCGGCACTAGTTGATGCCAATACACTAACGGTAAATCCAATGCTGGTGGAAGATGCGCCGCGCTATGATTTTCGTGGAATGCATATCGATGTATCACGCAACTTCCACAGTAAGCAGCTAATTTTAGACCTCTTAGATCAAATGGCGGCCTATAAGCTCAATAAACTACATCTGCATATGGCTGATGATGAAGGCTGGCGTTTAGAGATAGCAGGCCTGCCCGAGCTAACCCAAGTCGGTAGCAAACGTTGTCATGATCTTAATGAAGATACCTGTCTATTGCCTCAGTTAGGAAGTGGCCCCTTTAGCGATACCAAGGTCAATGGCTACTATAGTAGAGCCGATTATATCGAGATCTTACAGTACGCGGCAGCGAGGCAAATACAGGTGATCCCATCGATGGATATGCCGGGTCATTCGAGAGCGGCGATTAAATCGATGGAAGCGAGAGCGCGCAAGCTGATCTCCCAAGGCAAAGTAGAAGCCGCTAAGCAATATCAGTTATCAGATAGCCAAGATAAAACGGTTTATTCATCGATTCAGTACTATAACGATAACACCTTGAATGTGTGCATGGAGTCAACCTTTACCTTTATCGATAAGGTTATCGATGAGATCGCTAAGATGCATCAAGATGCTGGCGTACCACTGAACCTCTATCATATTGGCGCCGATGAAACTGCCGGAGCTTGGCTGGAATCCCCTGTATGTAAGGCATTTATCGCCAATAATGATAAAGGGGTGACCAGCATGGATGAATTAGGTGCCTACTTTATTGAACGAACCGCAAGAATGCTGGCAGATAAAGGCATTGAAGCTGCGGGCTGGAGTGATGGCATGAGCCATACTCGAGCGCAAAATATGCCTAAGCAGGCGCAATCTAATATCTGGGATGTTATCGCACATGGTGGGCATAAGCGTGCACATCAACAGGCAAATCTTGGCTGGCAGGCAGTGTTAGGGCAACCCGAAGTTCTCTATTTTGATTTCCCCTACGAAGCCGATCCTAAGGAACACGGTTACTACTGGGCTAGCAGGAACACCAATTCCCAAAAGATCCATAGCTTTATGAGCGGCAATTTACCTGCCAACGCCGAGCAGTGGACCGATATTGAAGCGCTGCCGTTTGAAGCCGACGACACGGTTAAAACTGACGAGACGGGCAAGATCGTCAGTGAACCACTAAAGGCAACATTTAGCTTCGCAGGTATTCAAGGTCAATTGTGGAGTGAAACTGTACGTAGTGATGATGTGGCAGAATACATGATGTTTCCTCGTCTGATGATGCTGGCTGAGCGAGCATGGCATAAGCCAAGCTGGGAAGTGCCATATCAGTATCAAGGTGCAGTTTATAATCAAAACAGCGGTTTCTTCACTAAAGAGATGCGTCAAGCACAGGCCCGTGACTGGCATACGGTGGCCAATACTATAGGCGCTAAAGAGCTATTAAAGCTAGATAAAGCCAATATCGCCTATCGAGTACCAACGCCGGGCGCAGTCATCAAAGACGGTAAGCTGTTTGCGAACGTTATTTTTCCTGGTCTTGAAATTGAATACCGTGATGCTGGTGGGCAGTGGCAGGCCTATGCCGAAGGGGTTGCTGTAACAGCACCTGTAGAGGTGCGTGTTATTGCCGCCGATGGTAAGCGTAAGGGTCGTACCTTAGTTGTTGAGTAACAGTTAATTAACAGGTGTTATGCTTCGCTTGTAAGCAATAACTAAGCCTGAATGTGGCAGCATTAACGTGTTGCCACGCTTTTATCGTATTATCAGGCAAGTTTAAAAAACAAATGACAACGCTGTCATTGTTGTTGTAACATAGAATTAACTTGGTGGGCTTTAGTGGCGATAATATGCATAAAGTCCAGACCCATTCTGATTAAAAGAATGAGAACAACAAAGAGGTCTGTCATGGGCATGAGCCAGACGAAAGAAGAGTTCCTATATATAGGAATTGATGGTGGCGGCAGTAAATGCCGTGCAACAATCTACACTCACGATTATTGCATCCTAGGTACTGGGGTTGCAGGCCGTGCCAATCCGCTTCACGGTCTAGCTCAAACATTTCAATCAATTGAAGATTCTACCCAACTCGCTCTTAGCGATGCAGGTCTAAAACCTGATGACAGTAAGCGTTTGATTGCAGGTCTTGGCCTAGCAGGAGTGAATGTGCCTCGTCTTTATCAAGATATTGCTAAGTGGCAGCATCCATTCTCTAGCATGTATCTCACTACCGATCTTCATACGGCTTGTATTGGTGCCCATCAAGGTCAAGAGGGGGCTGTGATCATAACTGGCACTGGTTCTTGTGGCTATGCTCGAGTCGGTGACAAAGAGCTACTTCTTGGTGGTCATGGGTTTGCATTAGGTGATAAGGGCAGTGGTGCCTGGCTTGGTTTAAAGGCCAGTGAAGCTGCGCTGTTAGACTTAGATGGCTTTGGTGAGAAAACAATACTAACCGAACGACTGATGCAGCACTTTGAGGTTAATAATGCCCTTGGCATCGTTGAAAACTTAGCGGGTCAATCCTCCAGTACCTATGCCAAGCTTGCCCGAATCGTGTTTGAGTGCGCCCAGATCAAAGACGGCGTGGCCTTAGATATTGTTCGAGAAGGGGCGACCTATATCAGTGAGTTGGCCAGAAAGTTATTTGAAATTGATCCGCCTCGATTCTCAATGATAGGTGGTCTTGCTGAACCTTTAGCGCCTTGGCTGGCTGAAGATGTGTTAGCAAAACTCGCGCCTAGCTTACAGCCACCAGAGTGGGGCGCAGCCTTCTTTGCTCAGCAGCAGTATGCTAAAGCAACTGTATAACGGGTTCACTATTTTAGTCAGTGGGAATTAAGATGAAGCAGACGATAATTGCCGATCGCGTGTTTGATGGACAGACATTTCATACAGATTTAGCGGTTACCTTTGAAGATGGCCATTTGCTCGCATTTGATAGTGTAGAAGGGGCAAAAGAGTCTCGCTATCCTGGCTTATTAGCTCCGGGTTTCATTGACGTGCAAGTCAATGGTGGTGGGGGAGTACTGTTTAACACCTCTCCAACGATTGAAGGCATAGAGGCCATAGGTAAAGCCCACGCTAAATATGGCACAACGGCTTATTTACCAACGCTCATTACCGATGATGTCGATGTGATGTGTCAGGCTGCAGACGCGGTTGCATCTGCCATTGAGTCAAACAGTGCTGGTGTAGTGGGAGTCCACTTTGAGGGGCCGCATCTCAGTGTACCTAAAAAAGGCGTGCATCCACAGTCGTATATCAGGCGCATCTCCGATGCCGAGTTGGCAATATTTAGTCGCCAAGATCTTGGTATTAAAGTGGTGACGCTTGCGCCAGAGAATGTCTCTCTAGAGGTGATAGAAGCCCTAGTCAAAGCTGGCGTCAGAGTATGTCTTGGGCACTCTAATGCCGATTACGATACCGTTAAAAAAGCGCTTGCCGCTGGAGCAACCGGCTTTACTCATTTATACAATGCCATGTCGGCACTGGACTCTAGAAACCCTGGAATGGTCGGCGCGGCTCTGGAAAGCTCGGACGCTTGGTGTGGCTTGATTGTCGATGGTCATCACGTTCATCCTGCTTCAGCGCGAGTTGCTATCAAGGCTAAGCCGAAAGGTAAGATGATGTTAGTTACCGATGCCATGCCGCCTGTTGGTCTTGAGGATGAGGTCAGCTTTGAGTTATTTGGCACCCAAGTATTAAGAGCGGGTGATAGGCTTAATGCCGCGACGGGGGAATTGGCAGGTTGCGTGTTAGATATGGCTGGAGCGGTGGCAAATACTGTCAATATGCTTGGACTAGAGCCTGAGGAAGCACTGAGAATGGCATCTTTGTATCCTGCCCAGTTTCTTGGCTTAAGTGATAAGATGGGCCAGCTACAGGTTGGTGGACGTGCCGATATGGTGCTGCTCGATGACAAATACAGTGTCGAGCAAACCTATATAGGCGGCGAGTTAGCTTTTAAGAGCTAATTATCGATGCTTGTTCTAACTTAAACTGAGCCTCAGTGGCTAGCTATTAACTAGCAACCACAGAGGCTTTGCTTTATATCGGCGGCGTTAAAAGCGGTAGAAAAGGGCTGTTTAGATGACAACAATAATAGATAAACCCCAATCGAATATCGTAAAGAGTGTGATTGAAACGGCTTCCAAGCCGAAAGCTAAGCTTAGGCTTAAGTCATTGGATGCGCTTCGTGGCTTCGATATGTTTTGGATCTTGGGTGGTGAAGCAATATTTGCAGCGCTGCTGCTATTAACGGGCTGGGCCGGCTTTAAGTGGTTTGATGGCCAGATGCACCATAGCGCTTGGCACGGCTTTACTTTCTACGACCTTATTTTCCCTCTGTTTATTTTCCTTTCTGGTGTCGCGCTAGGCCTGTCACCCAAACGGCTAGACAAGTTACCCCTGCCTCAACGTATGCCGCTATATAAACATGCAATAAAACGGTTGTTACTGTTACTACTCTTTGGCGTTATCTACAACCATGGCTGGGGCACAGGATCACCCTTTGCAGTCGGTGATATTCGCTATGCCAGTGTGTTGGGTAGAATTGCCTTTGCTTGGTTCTTCTGCGCACTTTTGGTGTGGCACACCAGTTTAAGAACTCAGATAGTGACAGCAATTACGGTTTTGGTTGGTTACGCCTTGTTGCAAGCCTTCCCTTTAATGACGTTAGATAGCAGCGGCCCCTTTAGTCAAACAGGCTCAATTAACGCCGCAGTCGATAGCCTGCTATTACCAGGCATAACTTATCAGAACGCAGCGGTCGACCCCGAGGGAATACTCTCGACTATTCCTGCCGTTGTGAATGGTTTATTCGGTGTCTTTGTTGGTCACTTTATTGTTAAACCGCATATTAAGGGAGAGTGGTTTAAGGTTGCTGTATTAACCGTTTCAGGCTTTGGGTTATTGGCTCTAGGCTGGGCGGTATCACTATGGCTCCCAGTCAATAAAACCCTGTGGACCAGTAGTTTTACCATAGTGACTTCTGGCTGGAGTATACTTTTCTTAGCTCTGTTTTACGCCATCATCGATGTGGTCAAGGTGCAGAAATGGGCATTTTTCTTCACGGTTATTGGTTGCAATTCCATTGTTATCTATATCGCGAGCAGCATAGTCAATTGGAAGTACACCGCAAACAGCATATTTGGTGGATTGATCTCAGCTCTACCTAATCATACCCAAGTGCTAGCTGGCGTCATCACACTAGTGTTAGTGCAGTGGCTGGTGCTTTACTGGATGTATAAGCGAAACATCTTCATTAAGGTTTAAGCTATTAAGGTTACACTAAGCCTTGATTTAGCGCTTTTAGCCAAAGGTGGCTGCAAGATAAGAGAATAGGTTCAAATTCGCTGTTTAAATAAAAATGACAGCGTTGTCTTTTTGGGCGTAATGTTTTAACATTGATGAAACATTAGCCTTGGTATGCATAGGGTCTTAGGCTAGAAGCATGCCCAAGCCAAAAAAGAAAGTAGAGAATATAAGCAGACGCTTGTCTGTATAAGTTAAGAGATAACAATGAAGGATGGGGTAGCAGTTTAATCTGGTATCATAAAATTAATTACTATAAGAAGCAGGTTTAATACATGACAGCAACGACTCAGGCTCAGGCTAGCCCCAAGAGCAGTTTACTGCCTATGACCATTATCGGTGTGCTATTTTTCATCTTCGGATTTGTGACTTGGCTTAACGGCTCGCTGATCCCTTTCCTTAAAATCATCTGTGAGTTAAACGAATTTCAAGCCTTGTTTGTGACGTTTGCCTTCTATATTGCCTATACCGTGATGGCTCTGCCTATGTCATCGATACTTAGGCGAACGGGTTACAAAAACGGTATGGCAATCGGTCTGGCGATTATGGTTGTCGGCTCTTTACTGTTTATTCCAGCAGCGCAGAGTGCAAACTTTATTCTATTCCTTGGTGCCTTGTTTGTACTCGGCACGGGTTTAACGATTTTGCAAACCGCCTCCAACCCTTATGTGGTGCATATCGGCCCTAAAGAAAGTGCCGCGATGCGAATTAGTATCATGGGGCTTATCAATAAAGGTGCGGGTGTTATCGTACCAATCTTGTTTACTGCGTTAGTGTTGTCAGGCTTTGAAAACTTCACAGCAGATCACTTAGCTGCATTGAGTGAGGCTGAGCGTCTAGCACAGATCAATGAGTTATCTTCAAGACTGGTTATGCCATATATCTATATGGCAGTGGCACTGACTTTCCTAATTGGTTTAGTCAAGTTCTCCTCGCTTCCAGAGCTTGAGTTTGAAGCGGCAGATGATCATCAAGAGAAGGGCAGTATTACTCACTTCCCACAGGTCGTGCTTGGCGCCGTTGCTCTATTCGCTTATGTTGGCGTTGAAGTTATCGCCGGTGACACTATTGGCTTATACGGCGAAAGCTTAGGGGTTAATAACTTTGCCTCGCTGACTTCTTACACTATGGTGTTTATGGTATTTGGTTACATCATTGGTGTGACCTGTATTCCTAAGTTTATAAGCCAAGAGAAAGCTTTACTTGGCTCAGCGCTTGCTGGCATCGTCTGCATTATTGGTGCGGCGTTAGGCTCTCGTGAAAGCACTCTTATGGCCGATATTATCTGGGGCTGGAGTGGTATCCCGGTGATCCCTGATACCGTCACCTTTGTTGCGTTAATGGGATTGGCACATGCACTAGTTTGGCCTTCAATTTGGCCACTGGCACTTGAAGGTCTAGGTAAGTATACGGCACAAGGTTCTGCGCTGTTGATCATGGGGATCTCGGGAGGCGCAATTCTACCGCTAGTATTCGGTAAGGTAGCGTATTTTGCTGACAATACTCAGGTCGCTTACTGGGTAGGTCTGCCTTGTTATCTGTTCATCCTATTTTATGCTCTCAAAGGCCATAAGATGCGTAGCTGGTAAACAGCTTATAGATTAGCTCCTCTAGACTGGAGCCGTTATAAAGGAGCCTAAGGGCTCCTTTTTTGTTTTTAGTATTTAGAGGCCGGATAGAAGCTGGAAAGGCTGAGACGGTAAAGGCAGGGCAGGGAACAGGGGAGAAGCCAAGAAATGCAAAAACGGTAGTAGCCAGAAATGTAAAGGCGAGATAATAGGAGCTCTGTGGGTCGATGTTTGCCGTC
This sequence comes from Shewanella schlegeliana, assembly GCF_016765635.1. GTDB lineage: Bacteria > Pseudomonadota > Gammaproteobacteria > Enterobacterales > Shewanellaceae > Shewanella > Shewanella schlegeliana. Next base: position 831 of record NZ_JAESVD010000002.1, on the reverse strand, counting down.
ATTGGTTTAAAAAAGTAGCAAAGTGCTGAGACGATAAAGGCTGAATAAGAGCCGGACACAAGCCGACAAAAGCTAAGGCGGAAAAGCCAGAAAAGCAAAGGCGAAATAATAAGAGCTCTGTAGGTCGGCATTTATGCCGTCATCGGTTTAAAAAAAGAGACTAGATATTAGTAAATTGTAGATACAAAAAAGCCACTCGAAGGAGTGGCTTTTTTGTTTTTATGGTGCCGGCACCAAGAGTCGAACTCGGGACCTACTGATTACAAGTCAGTTGCTCTACCAACTGAGCTATGCCGGCTTATTTGCTTAACAAGTTACTAAGTAGATAGTTAACTCATTAATAAATGTTGGTGCCCGAACCCGGAATCGAACCAGGGACACGAGGATTTTCAATCCTCTGCTCTACCGACTGAGCTATTCGGGCAACTAAGCGCTACTAATGTATGCGTTAGATTTGCTACTTCAAACCAAGCCTTTAAAGCCCGTCTCGTTTGGAGTGCGCGTATAATATAGTGATGTTTTAGAAGGTGCAAGTGCTTTTTTCATTGTGTGGTCTATTAGTAACCTAAATCCTTGTTTATCTTCTGCTGACTGGTTAAAAAAGTGCTAGTAATTGGTCGGTTAGCCTTAGAGACTGCGTTATTTGTAACTATTGTTCTGTTCGGTTGTTTGGTGTCTGCCTATGAGTTTCTTTAATGGCCTGACTAAAATGAGAGGTTATAACCTAAAGCTCTTAACTTAAAGGGGCGTTTATCTCAGGGGGGGGCTAAGCCTAAGATACAAAAATCCACTCACTTATGGGGAATGCTTTCTTGTTGAACTATTACTTTA
>NZ_JAESVD010000019.1 GCF_016765635.1 Shewanella schlegeliana | reverse complement strand
CGCTCAGTGACTTGTTTAACAGCTTCTATTTTGAACTCATCTGGATATCGTTTTCCGCGCATGTAACACCTCATATTTTTGGTTAAGTATAACTCTATGAAGTGTCTACTGTTCTAGGGGCTTACCACTATGGCCGCTGTTTGTTTGGATGGCTGATAAACAGAGTGAATGTCCGATATGTTTAAAACATTTAGCTTTTGCCATAGATCCTCACCCTTTGAAACACCACACTAAGCATTTAACACTTAACTACTAATCCCATCGAACTAGAGTAAAGTCTAAAATATTTAAATATCGACGATAATTAATCCCAAAAAATCATAAGCAAACAATGATAAAAACATCGGGTATTTACCACCATTAAAAATTAAGTCGCCTTTTTCTTATCACGACAAATATGCAGCAAGGTGAATTAAGATACTTCACTAGTGATCCGCTCCTTGTAGAGCATCTCGCCTGTAAGTTCAGAGTGAAATGAACTTCATCTTGTATTCTTTAATGGAGGAGCATTAGCATTCGATTCAGTTTCAAAACAATTCGAATCACTCCCCTCAGCTCAAAATGAGCCTCTTCATAACGGAGCCAGTATAGTTAAGGAAATATCGCAGCCATAATTTATAAAGGTGTTCGCACTTATTTAACATGAAGCAGGAACGTCTAATAATATTTCAAACAATGAAGGCTATGTTTTCCACAGCAATTACAGCAAGCTAGGCTATGCTGTAATCTATTCGCTGACTTAGCCAACAATGCCACAGTTTTTCAAGCAATTTAAGTCGTGCTAACCTAGTATAAAGTTAGAATGGAGCAAACCGTAAGACCAAAAAAGGGAGCTAAAACTTCCTTTCTTTTCTATATGATTTCGGTATTGATTTAAGCTCAAAGTAGAACTCCACTATCTAAGTGGCAGCAATTAAGAGCATAGTTCGAATAGGCTCTGGTAAGTTTGCATCCAACGTAACAATTCAACTCTATTACGAGACTGGGTCTTTCTAAAAATCGATGAGATATGTGCTTTTACCGTATGCTCACTTATACAGAGTTGGTGGCCAATCTCTTTATTACGCGCTCCACTTGAGACTAGCTTAATAATGGTTCTTTCACGCTCGGTTAGCATTTGAATCATCATCGCACCTTCTTGCGAAGGCTCAGAGCCACTATTTAAATGCTTAACTAAATAATTAAGTATGTCACTCAGTAACTTTCGCTCGTACCAAAGCTCGTTAGCAATCATTTTACGTAAGCCAATTAATAGCAAATCCATTCCCTGATCGGTATATAATATCCCCTTAATTCCCTGCAGTATTGCAGCTTTAGGATCTAACGTATCACGTTCAACTTGATATAAAGCGATTGGAAACTGAGGTACAAGTCTAGTTACAACTAAAGGGATCCCTTTACTATCAAGGGCTGCCCCCTTTTGAGCAACGAGCATGAAGCGATTCCCCCCATTTTCCATTACAAGATCTGATGGACTTTTTATTACACTAGTCTTTAAACCAATAGATTCGGCCAAAATAGCCAAATGACATGGCGATACAGCCTGATGAATAAACACTAGCTCATCGATTTTACTCATTAAAATCACTCCTTGAAATAAACGACTCTTCGCACTAAATTCATTCCTAACCAAATTAAGCGCTAGTTTGGCAACCGACACCTACAGCCACGCAAAACAGATAACACAACCAGCACAAACGGAGACAACAAAGTAAACCCCCATAAAAACACAATATAACAAAATATAAAACCACAAAAAACAAACAGGATTAACAGGCAAAGAGCTTTCTCTTCAGCAATTTATTGAAAATTTGTAAGCTTGTTATTTGACTATCTTCTGGTGCATTTTGATATTTACCGTTTGCTCTGACGCTCCTCTTTCTTTAAATTCGCGACATAGAAAATGCGCGCAAACAAAAATAGTGATTAGAGTTTCTCCATGGATTTCTTGTACACCTAAGCTGCAATACTCGATGCTGCACTAGCATTGAAATGATGCCCTGAGTATCAAGTGTCAAAACAAGCTCATATTTTGCAGCAACGAATAATTAACCACATGATGAGTAGAGAAATAAGTCGAAAACGACTTTAGTCTGACCTAGGGGTTAACCATTAGCGTCTATATGCTATCGCAGATGGAATTGAATTGGCTCCACCAATATTTAGTCCAATGGCAAGCTAAGGGGTGATCGTAAATGATCTATTGATAGGTAGATCTTTTTCTCATTATAGTCACCTAATATTTATCAAAATGGCCTACTTACAGCTCTCACAAACAAGCAGTGCTTATACGTGCCTAATGTTCCGTTATTAGCAACAATAGCCTAACTTGCTCGCTCTATCTTGAAGCTCATTCTATATTCAAATATATTTTAACTGATTATACAGTTCACCTTTGACCTTAATATGCCGCCATTTTAAAATCGGATAGCAACCGCTAGCAATCCTATCTCACACTTGCTTATTTATTGATTTTCTACACTAGCAGCTATTCAATCAGTTTTATGCTCAAAACTAGAGTTATTACCACCAAAGCATCAAAAATAGAATAAAGACGTAGTTCTTTCATCTATATTTTTCAAAAGGCATCTTTAGGCTAACTTTGCAAAGGATTAGATTAAATAGCGAATAAAAATCTATAAAAAACCCAGCATTTCTGCTGGGTTTCATCATTATTAGGTGCCTATTTTGACACTTTTAATTTATACATGTCCTAAAACGGGATATCGTCGTCCCAACCATCATCCAAATCTGGAGTGAAGTTCTGCTGAGGCTGTGGCGCTGGGCGCTGTTGTGGCGCTTGCTGCGGAGCTGGTGCAGATTGTGGCTTTGGTGCATAACCACCTTGTTGAGGTGCTTGCTGCTGTTGCTGTGGTTGCTGTTGGTAACCACCTTGTTGAGCCGGAGCTTGTGGCTTAGGCTGATAGCTGCTCTGCTGTTGAGGCTGCTGTTGCTGACCGTAGCCACCTTGCTGTTGCTGCTGACCATAGTTCTGGTTGCCACCCTGTGCAGGCGCGCCAGCATTTTGGTTACGGCTACCTAGCATCTGCATGCTGCCGCCTTGATCGACAACCACTTCAGTGCTGTAACGATCTTGACCACTTTGGTCTTTCCACTTACGAGTCTGTAGCTTGCCTTCAAGGTAAACTTGAGAGCCTTTACGTAAATACTCACCAGTGATTTCAGCTAGTTTGCCGAACATCACAACACGGTGCCATTCAGTACGCTCTTGCTGCTGACCTTGTTGGTCTTTCCAAGACTCACTTGTCGCCACGGTAATATTGGCTACGGCATTGCCGTTAGGCATGTAACGTACTTCAGGATCTTGCCCTAAATTACCGACCAAAATTACTTTATTGACACCACGACTAGCCATTGAAATCTCCTGGAACGTATATTAAATTTTTACTAATCGACAGAGCGTAACACAGCTCTGGCTTCTCTCAAATCGAAATGGTCATCTACTTTTAAATAAGCCACTTTCTCTTCGAGGACAACGATAGCTTCTGACACGCCCGCTAACGCTGACAACTCAGTCGCCATGGTCACTGCGCTCTGTTTATCGGTCACATTCGCTTCTAAAGTGTAACTCTTGAGTAGCACAGGATTTTTCATGCCGAAGGTCAATAAAAACCACAGACACATTAAACCTAATGCGACCGCAAATACCCCTGATGCACCGACCAATTGATAAGCGCCACCACCCAATAAACCACCACAAAACGCACCTAAAAATTGACTGGTCGAATAAACGCCCATCGCCGAACCTTTATCGCCCACCGGGCAAAACTTAGCAATTAGGCTAGGAAGTGATGCCTCTAGGTAGTTAAAGCCTGTAAAGAACAAGACAACAGCAATGCTCAACACCACTAAATTATCGGCAAACATCGCCATCGACCCCAGTGCGGCCATCATGATGATAAGTGCAACCTGAAACATACCTTTAGTATTATTGCGTTTAACTCCAATAATAATCAGTGGCACCATTAAGAAAAACGCTCCCATAAAGGCAGGGAAGTAGAGCATCCAATGCTTCTCTTTGGCTAGACCTGCATCCACTAAATCCAGTGGTAGTGCCACAAATACTGCTGTTAGCACTAAGTGCAAGATGAAAATGCCTGCATCGAGTCTAAACAGCTGAGGATCGAATAACATGCGCTTTAGCTTTTCTGGCGCGGCAACCGTATCCCCCTTTGGGGCCTGACCGACTGGAGTCGGCACTAACAGCTGTACGATCAGCATGCCTAAAATGGCGAGTCCTGCTGTCATCATAAATAGACCCGATAAGCCCAACTGCTGGGCCACAATCGGACCGACCAATAGCGACAGTGCGAACGAGAAACCGATACACATACCGATAATCGCCATCACTTTGGTACGCTGTTCATCACGAGTAAGATCGGCTGCAAGTGCTAACACCGCGGCGGCAATTGCGCCCATGCCTTGCAATGCTCGTCCTGCCACTACGCCATAAATAGTCTCTGCATTGGCCGCCACTAAACTGCCTAAGGCAAAAATCAGTAATCCTGTGAGAATGATTGGCTTACGGCCAAATTTATCAGATAAGATCCCCATAGGGATCTGCAGAATCGCTTGGGTTAAGCCATATGCACCAATGGCGATACCCACCCATAAAGGCGAAAAACCTTCTAGATGCTGTCCGTAAAGCGCAAACACTGGCATGATCATAAACAAGCCCATCATGCGTAGCCCAAACACACTGGCTAATGAAAACGCGACTTTTTTTTCAGTCTTGGATAGTCCCTGGTTGGCCATGCCCGCCCTGCTCTATGAACTTAAAATTAGGTCGCGCAGTTTATCATGAAGTTTTTCAATAACCCAAAGGTAAAAGTAAAAGGTGTATATTTGAGTCACGTTTTAATTTACTGACTCTCAAAGCCCCAATATCAAGGGCCTCAAGCACTAGCGCAATGCAAAATCTTAATTTCGTCCTACAATTGATAGCCAGTTCTGTCTATTTCCACAGGCAAATTTGTGAGATACTTAACCACTTTTTTCGGCTTTGAGATCTGAACGCTAGATGGAAAATATTGAAGTACGTGGTGCTCGTACCCACAATCTTAAAAACATCAACCTGACTATTCCTCGTGACAAACTTATCGTGATCACAGGGCTATCGGGTTCTGGCAAATCCTCTCTTGCATTTGACACTCTCTATGCAGAAGGGCAGCGACGTTATGTCGAGTCATTGTCAGCCTATGCGCGTCAATTCTTAAGTTTGATGGAAAAGCCTGATGTTGATCATATTGAGGGATTAAGCCCGGCTATCTCTATCGAGCAAAAATCGACTTCTCATAACCCACGCTCAACCGTGGGTACCATTACCGAAATCTACGATTATTTAAGACTACTGTTTGCCCGTGTAGGCGAGCCTCGCTGTCCGACTCACGGTAAGCCTCTTGCGGCACAGACGATTAGCCAGATGGTTGATAAGGTGCTAGAACTGCCTGATGGCAGCCGTCAAATGCTATTGGCTCCGGTCATTAACAACCGTAAAGGCGAGCATGTAAAACTATTAGAAAGCCTGTCTGCACAGGGTTATATTCGCGCCCGTATCGATGGTGAAGTGTGTGACTTAAGCGATCCGCCAGAGCTAGACCTTCACGTTAAGCACACCATCGAAGTAGTGGTTGATCGCTTTAAAGTACGTGAAGACATGAAGCAGCGTTTAGCCGAGTCATTTGAAACTGCCCTCGAGCTATCGGGTGGTATAGCAAAAATTGCCAGTATGGAGCCTGTCGAAGGCAAGGCTAAGCCTGAGGAGCATGTATTCTCAGCCAATTTCGCCTGTCCAGTGTGTGGCTACTCCATGGCCGAGCTTGAGCCGAGGATCTTCTCCTTTAACAACCCGGCGGGTGCCTGCCAAACCTGTGATGGGCTTGGCGTGCAGCAGTTCTTCGACCCTGAGCGGGTGATCACCAATACCGAGTTGTCATTAGCTGGCGGCGCGATTCGTGGCTGGGATAGACGTAACTTCTATTACTTCCAGATGCTGACCTCGCTTGCGGATCACTACAAGTTTGATATCGAAAAGCCCTTCGAGCAGCTTAGCGATGAAGTACGTAAAATCGTGCTTTACGGCTCAGGCAATCAAAGCATCGCGTTTAAGTACATTAACGATCGCGGCGATGTTGTGGTGAGAAACCATCCCTTCGAAGGGATCTTAAACAACATGGACAGACGCTACCGCGAAACAGAGTCAAACGCCGTCCGTGAAGAGCTGACTAAGTTTATCAACACTCAGCCCTGCCAAAGCTGTGGTGGCTCTCGTCTGCGTGAAGAAGCCCGTAACGTCTTTATCGAAGACCTTAACCTACCAGTATTGACCCAGTGGTCAATCGGTGAGGCCGCACAATACTTTGAACACCTTGAGCTAACGGGACAGCGTGCCCAAATTGCTGACAAGATCTTAAAAGAGGTGCGCGATCGTCTTGGCTTCCTGGTTAATGTCGGCTTGAATTACTTAAGCCTTTCACGCTCTGCCGATACTTTATCGGGTGGGGAAGCTCAGCGTATTCGCCTCGCCAGCCAGATAGGCGCAGGCCTTGTTGGCGTCATGTACGTCCTAGATGAACCTTCTATTGGTCTACATCAGCGAGATAACGAGCGCTTACTACAAACCCTTATTCATCTGCGCGACTTAGGTAACACAGTTATCGTGGTTGAGCACGATGAAGACGCGATTCGCATGGCTGATCACGTTATCGATATCGGCCCTGGCGCCGGCGTACATGGTGGTCAAGTTATCGGTGAAGGGACCTTGCAAGATCTGCTTGATTGTAAAGAATCGATCACTGGTCAATACCTGTCAGGTGAGAAACAAATTCACATCAAGACCGAGCGTAGCCAATATGATCCAAACAAGCTCATTGAGCTATTTGGCGCATCGGGTAACAACCTTAAAGATGTCGATCTGCAAATTCCTGTGGGCTTGTTCACCTGTATTACTGGCGTATCTGGTTCTGGCAAGTCCACACTTATCAACGACACCTTCTACAAGATTGCTCATATACAACTGAACGGTGCAACAGTTGATGAACCTTCTCCTTATAAGAAAGTGGTCGGCATGGACCATTGCGATAAGGTGGTCGATATCGATCAGAGCCCAATTGGTCGTACACCGCGCTCAAACCCAGCCACCTATACCGGTATTTTCACGCCAATTCGTGAACTGTTTGCCGCGACTCAAGAGTCGCGTACTCGCGGTTATCAGCCAGGGCGTTTCTCATTTAACGTCAAAGGCGGTCGCTGTGAGGCTTGTCAGGGCGATGGTTTAATCAAGGTAGAGATGCATTTTCTACCCGATGTATACGTACCTTGTGACAGCTGTAAAGGTCAGCGCTATAACCGCGAAACCTTAGATGTTCGCTTTAAGGGCAAGAACATTCACGAAGTACTGCAGATGACCGTTGAAGAAGCGAGACCTTTCTTTGATGCTATCCCAGCTATTGCCCGTAAGTTGCAAACCCTTATGGATGTGGGTTTGTCCTATATCCGCTTGGGTCAAAGTGCCACAACCCTGTCGGGCGGTGAAGCCCAGCGCGTGAAGCTCGCTAAAGAGCTATCGAAACGTGATACCGGCAAGACGCTGTACATTCTCGATGAGCCAACAACGGGTCTGCATTTTGCTGATATCCAACTATTATTGGATGTATTGCATCGCCTCAAGTCGCACGGCAACACTATTGTAGTGATTGAGCATAATCTGGATGTGATAAAGACTGCAGACTGGATTATCGATCTCGGCCCTGAGGGCGGTTCTGGTGGTGGTACGATTTTGGTTGCAGGCACGCCTGAAGAGGTAGCTGAGCATACCGAATCTCATACAGCACGCTTCTTAAAGCCACTGTTAAGTAATACATAGAGCCAGTTAGAGAGTTGATGCACTTCAGAAATCTCTTCTTAAGCACAAGCCTAGTCATGATGCTAGGCTTGCTGCTTATTGCCGTATTCGACCCCCTCATGGGTAGCGGTAAGTCAGTCAAGGCTAGAGTGATTAGCAGTGATGATGAGTCAAGTACCATAGCTCTGCCCGATGGCAGTATCGCTCGCGTGGCTGTTGGTAATCTAAAAAAAGACTCACGGGTCAAAGTCACGGCTAAACAGCGACTGTTTTCGCGCCTTTCGGTTTATAAACTCAGAGAGAGCAAACCTACAACTCAACAGAAAGCGAGTATAAGGTAAGCAAAAGATAATCGCCAAACAGGAAGTTAGGCACTAATCTCATTAAAAGGCTCAATATCATTCGTAAGGTATAGCAAAAGGCAAAATGGATGCTGCGTTTACTGATAATAACAACGGCTTTACTAGGCTCTTCGCTACTGACTTCTTGCGCAAGCCACCCTAACTGCGATAAGAAGCCGCCAATCTATTGGGCCGACGTTACCACCATTACAGCCGATCTACATGCCCTAAGTTCGGCCCGTTTACAGGGACGCAAAACAGGAACAGAGGGTGCCGCCTTAACCCGAGAATTTCTTCAGCAACGCTTCGAACAAGTCGGACTCCTCCCCTGGCAAGACCAATATCGACACCCTTTTAGCTACCGACGCTCATTCCGTGACAGAGTGGGGATCAATATGGTCGGAATGCTCCCTGCAGAACAGGAAACCCAAAGTTGGCGCGTCATCATCGCCCACTATGATCATCTTGGAGGTAGCGACAGGCGTTATTACCCTGGTGCCGATGATAATGCTTCGGGCATTGCTGGATTATTGCAACTAGCCCAATTTGCGAAAGACCAAGGTAGCAAAGTTAATCTGCTATTTGTTGCTACTGATGCAGAGGAACCAGGGCTTTACGGAGGATACGCTCTCGTTGATACACTTAAGCTTGCAAGCACAACGCCCAATATTGAGCAGGTAGAGCTAGTAATAAACCTTGATATGATTGGCAGACCCGATCGAACTGGCGCCATCTATATTGAGGGAGCAAGGCGTTTCGATTCTTTCTCTGAGATGCGAAAGTCCATCAGGCAAGATAACCAGATCTGCATTCGAACTCAGCAGCCTAAAGCCTTCGATGGTTCAGTCATCTCTATCGACTTTTTACGCGCCTCCGATCACTATCCTTTTCATCAAGCAGGCATACCTTGGCTCTATTTTGGCGTACCAATCCATAGGGATTACCACCAACCGACTGACACCGCGGATAAAGTAGATGTTAACTTTCTCGCTGCGGTTAGCGAATCTGCCTATCAACTGCTAAAAATAGACAGCTTAGTACTCAAAACTCCGCAATAAACATACTGTTTAGTCGTTTTTTAACCAGCGCAAGTCATTATTTGGCCTATAATTTGCTTTAAAACCTGATAAAACTTCAGGATTGATTGGTAATACCAATTGTAAGCTGCTATACTAGTCGGCTTACTGATATGTTTCGGTGCGGGAAGTCGACACGGGGTTGATTTTCTGTCTATTAAACATCAGCACATACTTTTTGTGCTCTGCTATTCCACAAGGCTACAACCCATGTCATCCAGTGAAAAAACTTTCCGCGAACTCGGTCTTTCCGAGCCTTTGTTGCGTGCTCTTGACGAGTTAGGTTACGAAAAACCAACTCCAATCCAGGCAGCAAGTATCGAGCCTCTTATGGCTGGTAAAGATATTTTAGGTCAGGCGCAAACCGGTACAGGTAAAACAGGTGCTTTCGCACTGCCTCTACTAAACAGCATCGACCCAAATACTAATGCTCCACAAATTTTAGTACTAGCGCCAACACGTGAACTTGCAGTTCAGGTTGCTGAAGCGTTTGCTAGCTACGCCAAATTTATGAAGGGTCTACACGTTCTGCCAATTTATGGCGGACAAAGCATGCATCAGCAGTTAAATGCCTTGCGTCGTGGTCCTCAGATCATCGTAGGTACTCCAGGCCGTGTTATGGACCATATGCGTCGTGGCACACTGAAGCTTGAAACATTGAAATCAATGGTTCTTGACGAAGCCGATGAGATGCTAAAAATGGGCTTCATCGATGACATCGAATGGATCCTTGAGCACACGCCTAAGTCGCGCCAATTAGCGCTATTCTCTGCAACTATGCCAGAGCAGATTAAGCGTGTTGCTAACAAATACCTAAATGAACCTCAGCATGTAAGCATCGCTGCGACTCATACTACTGTTGAAACTATCGAGCAACGTTTTGTTCAAGTATCACAGCACAACAAGCTAGAAGCACTTGTCCGTGTTCTAGAAGTTGAAAAGACCGAAGGTATCATTATCTTCGTTCGTACACGTAACAGCTGTGTTGAGCTAGCCGAAAAGCTAGAAGCACGTGGCTATGCATCGTCTCCACTACACGGTGACATGAACCAACAAGCGCGTGAGCGTGCAGTTGACCAATTGAAGCGCGGCAAACTAGATATAATCATCGCGACTGACGTTGCGGCTCGTGGTCTTGACGTTGAGCGTATTGGACACGTAGTTAACTTCGATATCCCTTACGATACTGAAGCTTATGTTCACCGTATTGGTCGTACAGGCCGTGCTGGTCGTACAGGTATGGCGATTCTTTTCGTTACACACCGTGAAATGCGTATGCTACGCACTATCGAGCGTGCAACTAAGAGCCGTATTTCGCCAATGGATATCCCTAGCCCAGAGACAGTGACTGAACGTCGTCTATCTCGTCTAGGTGAGCAAATTTCTGAAATCATCGCGCAAGACTTAGATTTCATGAAGGGTGCTGTTGCCACACTTTGTCAAGAGTTAGAAGTTGACACTGACGTTCTTGCTGCGGCATTACTGCAACAAGTTCAGAAAGATCGTCCACTACAGCTACCAGCTATGAACGAGCGTCAACGCGATAGCCGTGATGACCGTAACTCTCGTGACCGTAACGACCGCAATGACCGTGGTCCACGTGATCGTAGCGACCGTCCACGTCGTGAGTCTCGCCCAACACCTGCAAACCTAGGTGCTGCGGATTCATTGAAGGACAATCCAGATGTTAAGATGTGCCGCTACATCATTGATGTGGGTCGTGACAATGGCGTTGGTGTAGGTAACATCGTTGGTGCCGTAGCTAACGAAGCAAACATCGATAGCCGTTACATCGGTCAGATCCAACTGTTCGACCAAGTAACCGCAATTGATTTGCCAGATGGCATGCCAAAAGAAGTACTACAGCACCTTAAGAAAGTGCGCGTATGTGGCCGTCCACTAAACATCCGTGAAGCGGCTGGTGAAACTTTTGCTAATACTTCTGGTGGCGATAGCCGTCCACCACGTCGTCCACGCAAGCCTGCTGGTGATCGTGGCGAGCGTAGTGACCGTCGTCCTTCTGGTGACAGAAAGCCGCACCGTAAAGGTCCAAGAGACGCAGAATAAGTCTTAATCTTTGGAACTGATGTTTCTTGATAAGATCTAAAAAAGGAGCCTAATGGCTCCTTTTTTGTTGCCTATCATAAAGGCAGCTACAATAGATAGTCATCAGTCGCCCAAAACAATCACTTCATTGCATCGAAGTCGTCATGACTGTTAGCGATAAAAAGCAGCCATCATGCTCAGCTTTTACTGCGATAACAGATTTACAATAGCGGTTCAAAGTCGCTCTCAACGTTACTCAATCACAGTGTGTTGAGCTAGTGAATAGCTAGTGCGCTGTAGAAAAAGTACATAAAAAAGCCACCGTTAACGGTGGCTGTATTTTTTAATAACATAAGCGGTATCGCTTAAGTTTATAACGCTAGTTTAAAGCCTAAACTGCGGCCTTAATCTCTCGCTGCGCCCTGCGCTTTTGCCACATAGGTGACAGCTGTACCAAAATTACTGAAACCACAATCATTACAATACCGGTAAATGACAGCTCATCGATAACGGCGCCTTTGATGATATCGCTCCACCAACCTAAGCCTACCACGATGGCTGTAAGGCTAAAGCTCAGCACTGGTGTCAGAGCCAGCATGGCACTCACCTGCCCTGTGGGCCAATACTTCATGGACTGCCCAAAGCAACCGTAGGCGATAACGGTATTAATCGCACAAAAAATCGCGATAGCCCACTGACTCGAATCCATTACAGTGAACTGACTAAAGTCGCTAAAAGGCGCCATAGCCAAGATGCCAAATAAGTAGATAAATAATAAAATGTTATTGGGTGATAGACGTTTAATCATCGACTTTTGGATCAATGCATAACTTGCCCATGACAGCACAGAGAACTGTACTATCATCACTCCCTTCCATACATCTGACGGCCCCGAAGTAAAGTCTAAATAGGGATGAAAAAACATCAACATGCCTAAGCCCAGTGTCGCAAAACAACTCAGTTGTATTGCATTGAGTCGCTCTTTAAAAAACAACATTCCACCAAAGGCCAGAAAAAATGGCGCGGTTTGGAAGTTAAGCTGAGCCGAGCCCGGCGCAAGATACTTAAGCGAATAGACAAAAGAAACATAATTAAATATTAAGAACACGCCAGCTAAAGTGATTTTTAGCCAAGACACTTTATCGAGTCCTCTAAACTGCTTGATGCTGCCACTTAGATACTGAATGGCAAAACCTACCACCAGAGCGACTAAGAAGCGGAACCAAGTTAAGGTAACGGCATCGATAAATTGCCCCGATAGCTTGAGTGCTATCGGCAATATCCCCCAAAAAACAACTGCGACAGAAATAAAGATAAATCCAAGTTTAAACTCGGAGCATTGAGCACGCGGATCCATGAATATGGCCATTGAAGAAATAACAAGATCGGCGATATTGCCCTATTGATAGCCCTAGGTCTAGTAGGCTAATCGATTCTCTTATAAAGCATGCGACCTTGAGGGTGCAACTGCTGTAGGCGTTGTAAACAAGCCTCACAAATACAAGCAGTTCCGTTCAAGCGAGTAAGCTCTTCAGCTTCTAAAACTTGAGCGAGCAGCGCTTTGTCTGGAAACTCTTGTTTACTGCACCAACACTGCTCAATACCCGCCCCAGTTTCTGCTGCACAACGATTAAGCCCTTTGCACAGAGGACAATGGTTAGCATCAGCAAAGCCCTTAGCGAATAAAAAATCCTTATTAGGTAAAAGGGAGCTATCCTGCTCACTCATAGACACAGTCTCATTCAAAAAAGCCTAATTGATATATAGCACTAATAGCCACCAGGCTGTCTACTGGCAGGCGCATAAACTGAGAAACTAGGAGAAATTAACTTCATAAGCGAGTGCTCGGCACTCTAGATGTGCGATACAGGCGGCATAAGGGTTATCCTTTGAGCACTCCATCACCACTATGCCGTTACCGCCAATTTTCTGTACCTTATATTTTAACGTCTCAATAATACTCGAGTAGATAGGGGCTGGAGTGTTAATCCTTTGGCAATAGACTGCGCTCACCTCACCGATCATCTGAGAGTCATGGTTATACACCTCTTCTGCAGTGTACTCTACAACCTGACTAGTTTGATATTTATCAACAGCAAACTCTGGCGTTAAATTGGTATTAAACCTCACCCCCTGACAAGCAGTCATTCCTATCAAGGCTAGAGTTAAGAAGATAAATTTTAGTTGATTGTCCATAATCAAATTCTGTACAAAATGACTCCATCGCAATTAAGCCTACCTACTTAGCGCCTGATACTCAAGTCGCTCATATTCCTATAGGTAACCCCTTTAAAATAAGAATACTGCACAAAAAAGCCAACAACTGAAACAGTTATTGGCTCAATGTATGAATCAAGGGTATGCGACAAGTTACCTGCCCGGCCTAACTCCTAAAGTGTGGCAAATAGCATAGGTCAGCTCGGCACGGTTCAGGGTATAGAAATGGAAATCTTTCACCCCTTCACGAGACAAGACTTTAACCATATCGATGGCCACGTTCGCCCCAACCATCTGACGTGTCGTAGGGTCTTCCTCTAAGCCTTCAAACTGACGATGTAACCAACCAGGAATAGACACATTGGTCATCGCCGCAAAGCGCTTAGTCTGATTAAAGTTAGTGACAGGTAAAATCCCTGGCACGATCTCAGCATCAATCCCGGCTGCAGCGCAACGGTCGCGAAAACGTAGATAAGATTCAACATCGAAGAAGAACTGAGTAATGGCACGGTTAGCGCCAGCATCGATCTTCTTTTTCAGGTGAATAAGGTCAGCTTGTGCATTACTCGCATCGGGATGCACCTCTGGATAAGCTGCAACCGAAATATCAAAATCGGCTACCGAACGCAGTAAACGTACAAGATCATTAGCGAAGCGAGTAGGCTTTGGACTGCCGTCTGGCAAGTCACCACGCAGGGCAACGATATCGCGAATACCGCTGTTCCAGTAATGCTTTGCCAACTCTTTAAGCTCTTCATCACTGGCGTCCACCAAGGTAAGGTGAGGCGCAGCCACTAAGTCGGTCTCTTTCTGGATCCTCTCAATCACACCGTGGGTTCTATCACGAACGCCTGAGTTAGCTCCGTAGGTAACTGAGACGAACTTAGGATTTAACGGCTCTAAACGACGGATAGAGTTCCAAAGTAACTTTTCCATCTCTGGAGTTGAAGGAGGGAAAAACTCAAAAGAAACGTTAATGTCACCATTTAACTCAGACAGACTCTGATTTAATGATGTTGCATGTTGTGCGTGATGAAAACCCATTTCTACTTCCTCAACTTCAGCATTAGTTTGCAATCCCAAATAGACGTTTGGACGTCTATATGTCCATATACTAGAGAAACTGAGATTGAAGTCAAGAGTAAAAAGCAGGCAATTGAATTTTTTTCTTGGGACAATAAAAAAGGGCTCAAATGAGCCCCTTTTCAATTGATTAATACCAATCAGTATAAAGATTTAATCGCTCAGCGAGAGTTTAGCGGCACTGAGACAAGGCAACGAGTGAAGAGCATAGTTGTTCTACGGTTAAGCTCGTTAACACAGTATCAGAGCCGCTAAAACTCGCCATTCTGGAGCGTTTTTGGCTGCCTACTTCTGCGTTAAATAGCTTCACAAGGGAATAACCATTCTTTCAGCTATTTGCCTTGAATTAGTTTGCCAAAAAACGCTCTGAGTAGATCAACTTCTTATACTGATTGGTATAACATGAAATTTATTCTTGTAGTAGATCGCGACAAATATGGGCCAAGTCTGACTGCACTGCTGCTGCGGTCACTAAACGCCCAGCTCCAGGCCCTCGTATAATCAACGGGTTGTCTTGATAGAACTCACTACGGATCACAAATACGTTATCACCTGGTGTTAGGTTCGCATAGGGGTGAGAAATATCCACCCACTGTATGCCCACTTCGGCCTTCAACTTCCCCTCGACCTTATCTAAAGAGGCCACATACCTCAGTACTTTATCTTGCTCTGCCGCCGCGACAAACTGTTGCAGCATATCGGCATCCAGCTCACCAATCCGTGCTAAAAATTGCTCTAGTGGTAATTCAGCAAGCTGAGCTGGCACTAACGATTTAAGCTCAATGTCTTCAAGCTCGATCTCAAAGCCGATTTCACGAGCAAGGATTAGTAGCTTACGCTGCATATCTCGACCAGAGAGATCGTCTCTTGGGTCGGGTTCCGTGATCCCTAAGCCCCTCGCCTCTATGACTAGCTCCGAGAAAGGTTTTTTGGCATCGAAGTTTTCAAATAACCAACACAGAGTACCGGAGAAGATCCCACCAACCGCTTCGATACTGTCGCCACTATTGTGCAGATCGTTCAACGCATGCTGTACTGGTAGGCCGGCACCACAGCTTGCATTATAACGCCAGAATAAACGGCGGTTATCTAGCTGCTGCTTCAACTCACGATAGAAAGTCAGTGGTCCAGAACCCGCAAGCTTGTTAGCGCTAACAACATGAATTCCACGAGCAAAAAACTCTGGGTACTGAAGCGTCAGATCGGCACTGGCACTGATATCGAGCGCTATCACTTCATCACATTCTAAATCATGTAACTCTTCAAATAGATGGCTGTATTGCCAAGGCGTCGCATGCTCTTCGAAGGCCTGTTTCCAAGTGTCCAGCTCAATGCCTTCATCGCTGATAAGCGCCTTGCGTGAACTCACTAAGCCAACCAACTCGACACTTGCCTCAAGCTCTTTATTTAGTGCCGATTTAGCACCACTAAATAGCTCTACCCAAGCTTCGCCAATATTACCGACACCCAGTAGCAATACACCGATGCGTTTACGCGGACCGGCACAGCGACGATGCACTTTTTGCGTAAGTAAGTTCACCTGCCCTTGAGGCACCAGTGTCACTAGACTCATGCCATCGTTAAACAGAGGTCTAGCATTACGACTAAGCAGTCTAGCAAAGCCACGGCGATACAAGTTGGCATCGGCGCTCACTAGCGCGACTAAACCCAGATCTTCGGTGATCTTAATATCGAGCACGCCCAATGCATCACGATTAACATCTAATAACGCTAAAACCTGCTTTTGATTCTCGAGGGTTACCGTAAGTTCTACACGGTCTTGCCCCAGCTCCCAATAAGCTAAAGGACTTAGCCCGGTTTCCTCAAGCAGCTCGACAAGCTGTTTAAGCTCGGTCTTAAGCTCCAGATTAAATAACGCAACGCTACTTAAATTGGTAACCACTGGCGCGCTCGCCGACGAACTCTTAGGTGCAATCAAGGTAAAGTCGGTATGGGAGGCGTAACTAGAACGAACCGCAAGGCTTACCTGAGTATCAAACAAAGGTTGCAGGGTTCTATTATGCAACACCGGAGAGCCTAAGTGTGCCAAGCGGTTTGCTTCGGCTAATGAAAGACTGCTAAGAAGCTTTGCATCATTGATCTTATTCGGGTCGGCGTTAAACACCCCCTCGACATCGGTCCAGATTGTCACGCGCTCGATATCCGCCAAACTGGCAATCAAGGTGGCACTAAAGTCGGAGCCATTACGCCCTAGTAACAAGGTATCACCGCGCTCATTGGCACAGATAAAACCCGTTATGATGAGGCGTTCATTGGGGTGTGTTTCGGTCATGGTGTGAACGCGCTGGCGAGATTCCTGCAGGCGGATCTGCGGCACTGCGGCTTCATCGGCAATCAAGAGTGTGCGCGCATCGACATCGGATGCAGCTACACCGGACTCTCGCAGTAGTGCTGCTAGCAGGCGTGCAGACCAGCGCTCACCAAAGCTGACCACCTGGTTGCTCTGATAATCATTAATCGACTCTAGCGATAACAAGCTGATCAGTTGCGCCTTATCGTTAGACAGTCGCTCTCTTAGAGCGCGCGCCTGCTCATTTGAGAGCAACTGCTCAATCAAATTCTGCTGGAAACTGATCAGTGTTTGTAGCTCTTCTTGCCACAGCTGTTTAGTCGTACTCAACTCGAGTAACTTATACAAGAAGTTGGTGCTTTTACCTGCCGCAGATACCACAACCAAATCATCGCTGTGGCCGTGAGTCAGCAGAATATGAGCAACGCGACGGTAACAGTCTGCATCAGCAAGACTTGAGCCACCAAATTTATGTAAGTGACAGCGTGCCATCGTATACCCCTTTAATTAACAAGCGACTGCGGCATTAAGCGCAGCTTCAATATCGGCAACAAGATCATCGGCATCTTCGATACCCACAGAAAGACGGATAAGCGTATCCTTAACCCCAGCTTCGGCGCGAGCCTCAGGCTCCATCGCTCTGTGTGTCATAGTCGCTGGCACAGCCACTAGACTCTCTACGCCACCAAGGCTTTCTGCAACTGAAAAATAGTTAAGACTTTTTAAGAATGCGACCAACTGTGCTTCGCCACCATTAAGTTCAAAGCTCAGCATGGCACCAAAGCCCTTTTGCTGTTTAGCCGCAATTTCATGACCCGGATGATCTTTAAGTCCCGGGTAGTATATCTTGGACACAGCCTGATGGTTAATAAGGGTATCAAGAATTCGCTGCGCATTCGCCTGATGTTCGCGAATTCGTACTGCAAGTGTACGAATTCCGCGCAAAGTGAGATAGCTGTCAAATGCTGAGCCTGTTAACCCTAACGTATTTGACCACCAATGCAGCAGTTCACCCAGCTCCGGGTCTTTCGCCACAACTGCTCCGCCCACCACATCACTGTGACCATTGATGTATTTGGTAGTGGAATGAATCACAATATCGGCGCCCAGTAATAACGGCTGCTGCAGTACTGGCGATAGGAAAGTATTGTCAACAACCACCAATGCGCCTACTTCATGACAGGCTGAGCTGATAGCCTCAATGTCTACCACACGCAGCAGCGGATTAGATGGCGTCTCTAACCAAACCATCTTAGGTTTCTGAGCTATCGCCTGATTGAGTGCTTGTGAGTCGGTTTGATCCACCACTAATAGCTTAAACTGGCCCTTTTTAGCTAAATTGGTGAATAGACGGTAACTGCCGCCATAACAGTCATGGGGAACAATGAGTAAGTCATCGGGTCCTAGCAAACTTGTCGCCAAAGTGATTGCCGCCATCCCGGTACAGGTGACTACACCCGTCGCACCTTTTTCCAACTCGGCAATGGCATCACCTAATATCGAACGTGTTGGATTACCAGAGCGGCTATAGTCGAAGTCTCTTGGATTCTTATGGCCATCAAAAGAGTAGTTAGTAGAAAGATAAATCGGTGGCACAACCGCGCCATGCTGGCTATCGGACTCAATTCCTTGACGTACTGCCGCAGTGGCGAGTTTACGCTCAGTCATGTACTACTCCTTTGCTATTATTTTTTGGCCAAGAGATGTCTGGACGTCTAAATGTACCTAAGCACTCGCCCCTCGTCAACCATTTTAGCCGTTTAGACGTCCATGCATATAGAAATCTATTTGCAATTGTCATAAATAAGAGGCAATAATTTGACTGCACAATTTAAAGGGTTAAAATCTGCCCCGAATTTTGAAATAACAGGTGAGTCAATGACTGAGTGGAATGGCGATTATATCAGCCCCTATGCTGAACACGGCAAAAAGAATGAGCAAGTGAAAAAAATTACTGTCTCCATTCCTTTGAAAGTACTTAAGGTGCTTACCGATGAGCGTACACGCCGCCAAGTAAATAACTTGCGCCACGCCACCAATAGTGAACTGTTATGCGAAGCATTCTTGCATGCATACACAGGCCAACCACTACCAAACGACGAAGATCTTACTAAAGATAAACCCGACCGCATGCCTGCTGAGGTGAAGCGTTTGATGGATGAGATGGGTATTGAGTGGGAAGAACTTGAATAATCTTCATCGATTATCAGTAAACAAGATCTCCAGATAAGGACTGCTAAGCAGTCCTTATCTGTTTTTGCCCTAAATATGAGCTTCACTAGCTAGTAATAACTTAAGACACCTAAACCTTCAAATAAGAGTGTAGAGCTCTCCTCCTCACTCTTCATTAGCCCTATGGCTGGATAAACTGATGATCGACCCCGTTACACTCTTACTCGCCTCACTCATTATCTTTTGCGGCGCATTGACTCAAAGCCTTATTGGGTTTGGCCTAGCTGTTGTTGCTAGCCCCCTGCTCTATATTGTCGATCCTAGTTTAGTGCCAGCGCCAGTCATTATGATGGGCTTCTCGATTGCACTACTGACACTGTTTCGGGAGCGAGGTCAGCTCGAGTTCAACGGTCTACAGTACGCGTTATTGGGTCGTATTCCCGGTGGGATATTAGGTGCAACTCTCATTTTAGTCGCACCGCAGCCGATCTTAGGTCTTGCGATTGCCGGAATTGTCGCATTAGCCGTCGGCCTGAGCCTAATGAAGTTAAGCATTCCGGTAAACCGTTTCAGCCTATTTATCGCAGGCGTATTATCTGGCGTCTTCGGTAATATCGCCGCGATTGGTGGCCCACCGCTGGCCATTTTACTTTCAGGTAAAGATGCTGGTCAATTTCGCGCTGCCCTGTCAGCCTTCTTTATCTTTAGTTCAATGATCGCTTTGATCATTTTGGCACTTGCAGGCCTACTCACCCTAGAGCATTTTTATATCTCTTTGATGTTACTGCCCTCTGTCGTTTTAGGCTATCTCGTAGCTGGACGCTTGGTTGGCCACGTCGACAAACAAAAAACCAGAGCGTTAACTCTGGCTTTATGTGGGGTCAGTGCACTCATCCTTACGATTAAATCGACTATCGAGTTAATCGGCTAACTGTAACGATTAAAAATGGTAGGAGGTTTGCAATACGCCTCCTACTGCATTGTCATCACCGAACATACCGGTAAAATCTAAGAAAAATGAATCCCCAAAGGCAAAACCTGTCCCCAAAGAGTAGAGGTTGGCGGTAGAGTCTTTCATATCATGACGATAACCGAGTCGTAACGCCATCCAATCGAAGGCTCTCACTTCACCACCTAAGCGCCAGTATTGAGTACCATCTAGCTCTTTAAACTTCTTGTTCTCAATCAAATCGATATCGGTCGTAACCGATACAATATTCCAATCAAAAGCCACGCCTGCGGTCACTAGAGGCTCTACACGATAAGTAAACTTCTGCCCCTCAACCTCAATCGTATCCACATCATGATTGATCAGGTTTCGTCCTGATAGGCCAAGAGTTAAGCCGTCGAATGGTTGCATGGCGACACCGATATCTAAATTAAAATTGGTTTCATCATTACGATACTTAACATCATCAAAGTCACTAGCATCGAAGTTGTTCGCGTTGGCGATATAATTATAGGTATCTATTCGCTGTAACTTAGGTGATATTCCAACAGAGATAGGCATATTCACAATAGAGAGGGGGAAACTTAAGGCTACACCAAGATCCGATACAGCCCCACCAACCACTTGGCCTTGTGAGTCAAGATCAGAGATTTTCGGCGGGTTTTCAGGATCTAAGTTATTAAGCGTATCAATATCAGACTGAGCAATGTCGGCCACACCAACTGCGTTCACATAGCTCTTATAGAAAATTGCCATCGGCATTCTTTGATGCGGAATCGCAACACTAAAACCAAGCCCAGCACTGGCATAGGCAGATGTCCCTTTAAGGGACTCAAGGTCGCCAACCAGATCATCACGAAACTTCGTAATATTGGCACTGTTCTCAGCATCAATTGCTGCAGTTAGAGCATCATAAGAATCAATTAGCGAGTCAAACTTATCTATCATATCGTCGCTGTCAGCCATATCGACACCCAGTACCGGGATCAACAGTACTGCAGAGTTGTCTTTATGGGCATTAATCGCTAGCAGGGCGGGGTTAACGAAGGCTGCTCCCTCTTTGTTGGAAGCCGCAACACCTGCGCCGCCCATCGCATCACTACGCGCCTCATAGTACTCCTGCCCTGCATTAGCCAAAAAGCAGGGTAATAAGGCACAAGTCAGTGCAATTTTCTGTAGTTTCATCCATTCCACCCTTTTTATGTCCTTAACGTTCTAAGCAGCAATATGGCTCAAATCGAAAAAAGGTTATTTTGTTCTTAAAGTATTCTAAGACAAAATTGAATAAAACGGAGATAAAGTTAACTTTAAAATTACATTTATTTAGCAATTAGGTCGAAAGATGGATGAGCCGACGCACTCCCCCTCACGAGGTCATCGACCAAAACTTATTTAAACATCTGGCAGCTGAACATACTTCATAAAGTTTTGAGTGGTAAAGTCGATGAACCGTTTTAACCTAGCTGGCTGAAATTGGTCTCTGTTATAGAGCAAATAAAGCGGCGTGTCTGAAATGGTCCAGTCTTCAAATAGATGGACCAAGGTGCCAGCGTTAAGCTCTGCGCTACAGTAGATCTCCGGCAGGCGCACAATACCATTACCCGCTAACGCACTGCTTTTCATCACTCTGCCATTCTTACACAGCAAAGCTCCGGTAATAGTCACCTCTGTCTTCTGAGTTTTGTCGGATCTGCGATGATAGTGCCAGTGATAAACCGAGCCGGTAACACAGGCGTGATGCTTAAGCTCTTTAGGATGTTCTGGCCTACCATGTTTAGCGATATAGCTTGGCGATGCCAAAGTACAATTTGCAATATCCATCAGCTTTCTGGCCACTAAGCCTGAATCCTCAAGCTCGCCCATTCTAAAGACCAAGTCAAACTCATCGAGCACCAAGTCGACTCTCTGGCTACTGAAATCTAAGTGCACCTGAATATTGGGGTGCATAGTCATAAAGTCATTAACCAGTTGGTTAACGATCTCCTCACCGATATAGCCCCCCACACAGTTGATATTAATCTTGCCCTGTAGATTATGGGCATCATCTACCGTCTTGGCCACCGCTTGCTCCATGATATCTAACGCGTGCTGACAACGCTCATAAAAAAACACGCCTTGCTCAGTTAATCGTTGCGCCCTAGTCGTGCGAGTGATCAGGGTGACCCCTAAGTAGCGTTCTAACTGAGTCAACTGTTTAGAAAGGTGCGAGCGAGAACAACCGAGCTTTTCGGCAGCAAGGGTAAAACTGCCCTTTTCCGCAATCACGGTAAAAGCCCGTACATCTGCTAAATTTAGGTCTTGGTACATAAATAGAAACTCGTTTTGGCTTAATAAACAGAGGTAGATTAGGAGTTATATGTAAACAATCATATTCTCTGTAGATTATATATCAACAATATTAGCTTGGTTAGAATACTTACCAACAAAGACCCCCTTATTTGAGGCTGATATGAAACAACTAATCGTTATTACAGGTGCATCTTCTGGTATTGGCGCGGCGATGGCGAAAGCTTTCAGCGCAAAAGGCCACCCACTACTGCTATTGGCACGTCGCATTGAGCCTATGCAAGCACTAGGCTTAGATAACTGCCTAGCCGTTAGTGTAGATGTGACCGATGCAGACGCCATGAAAGCAGCTATTGCTACCGCTGAAGCACAGTTTGGTTCAGTTGGCTGCTTAATCAATAACGCTGGTGTAATGTTACTCGGCGCCGCAGATGTTCAAGATCCTGCAGAGTGGAGCCGTATGCTAAACATCAATGTGATGGGCGTACTAAACGGTATTCACGCCGTCCTTGCCGATATGAAAGCGCGCAAGACAGGTACCATCATCAACGTCAGCTCAATCGCAGGCCGCAAGACTTTCCCGAACCACTCTGCGTACTGCGCAACCAAGTTTGCAGTACATGCATTGACTGAGAACATTCGTGAAGAGGTGGCGATGGATGATGTACGCATGATCACTATCGCGCCAGGTGCCGTAGAAACTGAACTACTGAGCCACACCACTAACGATGATATCAAGGCGGGTTATGAAGATTGGAAACAGCATATGGGCGGTGTTATTGCACCAGAAACCATTGCCGAAGCAGCACTGTTTGCCTTCGAGCAACCACAAAGTGTATGTGTACGTGAAATCGTATTAGCGGCAACCCGTCAAGAGCCATAAGCTCTGTTAATAGCCACAGCTTCACCTGTTCACTAAGGCCCTTTCAGCTATGCTGACTGGGCTTTTTGTTTACCAAAAATCAACCATCTCATATCACTTTAGTAATAGTTAAAAATCAGAAGTGTGATCTAGATCTGCAACAAAAATAGCCAAATTTGCAATTCAAAAACCACTAACAACAAACAAAATCCATTCTAATCAATGAAATAAATCATCGAAAAATACTCAATTAGATTTTATTCAATGATATTTATATCAATTAGATTTTTATCATGAATATGATCAAGCTCAACAATTAAACCAGTCCACCTTGCTAACTTTAATAACAAGGCAGAAGCATTTTTGGAACACTCTGCCAACCCGCAAAGGACGGCGTAATACCATACAAAAAGAGTAAGGAATTGATGATGAAAACTATCACAAAAATCGGTATAGGCCTTGCGCTAGCATTGGCTGTAGGGCTACAAGCTCAAGCCGCCGATGGCGGTAACCCCAAGAAAGGCAAACATCTTTATAAAAAAGAGTGTAAGGCTTGCCATAGTCAAGACGCGATAGGAGGCGAGATCACCCCAATGAGCAAAACCATGAGCCAATGGGATCGCTTTTTTAAGCGTATGAAGCATAAAGGCGATCAAGAAGCCTTTAATGCTTTATCCGAAAAAGATCTAAAAGATATTCAGCAGTTTCTCTATGACCATGCCGCAGACTCTGATCAGCCTCAAACTTGTGGCTAACACCGGTTAAGCGGCACTACTGCTTAAAAATATTTTAACCAACAAATAAATAAAAATGGGGAGTTACCTCAGGGCTTCATGCTGCCTAAAAACAGCCGCCCTACCTAGTCCCCTGACGATAACATCGAGTTTAAACGCATGAAAATAAGCCAAAAACTCAAAATGGAGAGATATTATGCGTACCCTTATATCATTGCTTGTTGCCAATGCTATCGCTTTCTCTGGCAGCATCTATGCAAACGAAAATGATGTTCAAAAAATTGCCGATCTCAAACAACAGCTCGAAGATATCACTAACGAACTCGACGATCTCAATGATCGCGTCGATCAAAACGAACGCCATACCGCGCTCGATCGAATCGAGCTAACAGGTGATTTTCGTACTAAGGCCCACTCACTACATTATCGAAATGTCACTTGGAACCCTGCTATTAAGGTTAATTTCAATGACTTCGGTGCCAAGGCGATGGCGGGAGATTTTGGCATGCCAAATGATCCCAGCTCCCCACTGGGTAAAATGATGGCCGCCGATCCTAACCTCGCAGCCGCATTTCAAAACGGACAACTGCAAGGGATCATGCCCTATGTCCTTGCGCCTAAAACGGTTCAAGACATTGATAATGATATTTTTTACACCACAAGATTACGCCTCAACCTAAAAGCCAAGGTGTGGGATAACGTTAGCTTTGCAGGCCGACTCTCTATGTATAAAAACTGGGGCGACTCAACTGGCGTTCAGGTGTTCGACTCTTGGCGCTCATTTACAATGGATGGCACCAACAGCGGTAACACCTCTGGCGACTGGCTAAGAGTCGAACGCGCCTACTTCGACTGGAAGAACATTAATGGTTCACCACTCTATCTCTCTATTGGACGACGCCCTTCCACCTACGGCCCACCGACTCAGTACCGTGAGAACGAGAAGCGCGGCGGCACCCCATCGGGTCACCTAGTTAACTTTAACTTCGATGGTGCAACCTTAGGCTACAAGCTCGGTGAGCTAACGGGTGTCGATGGCCAAGTGGTTCGCATCTGCTACGGCCAAGGCTTCGAATCTCAGTGGGGCAACGGCGAGATGTTTGGCGACATAGTAACTAAAGACACCCACCTTGGTGGCTTCAATATCGATGCGATAAATGACGGTAAAAACTTCCTCCAATTCACCCTGTTTGGTGCCAAAGATGTCAACGATGGCTTTAAGGGAACCATGGCCTTTCCTACTCAGCTAGCCGGAATTTTTGCCCCGACCATGTATCAAGACATGCAGAAGTTCAGCAACTTTAACTTCGAGACCCGGGTACAACCCAGTGGCGTTATCGGCGACATGTTCCTCGGCGGTATTGGTTTCGCCCGTGAGGAAGATAACGATTTGAAATGGTTTATTTCCGGTGGCTGGACTCGAGCCGAAGGCAACGGCAATGCAGGTATGTTTGGCGGCATGCTCAGCGATGCGGTATTTGAGGCGCAGCTCAATGCCGATGGCAGTGAGATTATTATGATGGCCGCTAATGCCGAAGATAGCGATGCTAAAGATGGCTACGGTGTCTATGTCGGTATTCAGATCCCAGCACCTTACGGCAAGGTTGGTTTCGAATATAACTATGGTTCTGAATATTGGACGCCATTCACTCAAGCCCAAGATGACCCTATCGGCAGCAAGCTTGCCACCCGTGGTCATGTTGGCGAAGCCTATTACATGTTTGATATCAATCCACGTATGTTCATCAAACTAGCGGGCCTTTACTACGACTATGAGTATACCGGTAGTGGTACTCCCGTTGGTGCTCCGCAGGATATCGATGAGGTCATCGCGGGGACAGCGTATTCGATGCTTCCTGTGGTCGATACGGCCTTCGACATCAACGCCTCTCTCACCGTCAACTTCTAACGCAATTAACAGCCTCCTCGGTGGGTGCCGAGGAGGGAGGGATTAACCATGAGAACCTTAACAATCACACTCAGCCTTGTTGCTATGCTGCTGTATTGCAATAGCAGTTTAGCGGCGCAAGATCACAGTGAGTTTATCGAGGGGCCTTTCACAACAGGGTCACAAGTTACCACTCAATGTATCGAGTGCCATGAAGATCATGCCGCTGACTTTATGAAATCGTCACACTGGACTTGGGAGCTGGAACAAACTCTTCCAGGGCGCACTGTTAAACGTGGCAAGAAGAACACCATCAATAACTTCTGTGTCGCTATCTCTAGCAATGAGCCTCGCTGCACAAGTTGTCATGCAGGCTATGGCTGGAAAGATAATAACTTCGACTTTAGCGACATGACCAAGGTGGACTGCCTCATCTGTCACGATACCACAGGCACTTATGTCAAAGATCCCGCTGGCGCCGGCGAAGTCTTAGCGAAAGTAAACCTTGAACGGGTCGCCAAAAATGTCGGCACCCCAGTGCGAGACAACTGCGGTACCTGTCACTTCTACGGTGGCGGCGGTGATGGCGTCAAACATGGCGATCTCGATTCTTCGATGTCCTACCCCGACAAACGCACCGATGTGCATATGGATGTCGACGGTAATGACTTCCAGTGTCAGGAATGCCACACCACTAAAGATCATCAGATCACGGGGAATGCCATGGGCGTCTCTCCTGGCGGTGACAACCCTATTGGCTGCATCAACTGTCATGATAGTGCGCCCCATAAGAAGCAGAAACTCAATGACCATGGTCAAGCGGTAGCTTGCCAAACCTGTCATATTCCAGAGTTTGCGAAAAATGAGCCAACCAAGATGAGCTGGGACTGGTCTACAGCGGGGTCAAACCGCGAACAGACTACCGATGAGTATGGCAAGCACAGCTACATGAAGAAGAAGGGCGACTTCGTCTGGGCTAAGAATGTAAAACCTCAATACGCTTGGTATAACGGCAAAGCCGATGCCTATATGGCTGGCGATAAGATGCAGGCAAATTCAGTCACTAAGCTAACCCACCCTTTAGGTGATATTAATGATCCCCATGCCAAAATCACTCCTTTCAAGGTACATACGGGCAAACAAATCTATGACAAGAAGTTAAATATCTTCATCACTCCAAAAGTGTTTGGTAAAGGTGGCTATTGGAAGACCTTTGACTGGGATAAAGCCGCTCGACTCGGTATGGAACAAAATCAAAATATGGTCGATAAAGGGATCAAATACAGTGGTGAATATGGTTTTGCCGCAACCGAGATGTGGTGGCCAATCAACCATATGGTTTCCCCGAAAGAGGACGCCCTAAAGTGTAAAGATTGTCACAGCCAACAAGGCCGACTCGACTGGCAAGCCCTTGGTTATGAGGGCGATCCCATGAAGGTTAAAGGGGGACAAAGACACACAAAGTGACATAATTTAAATATCACTGAAATAAAAATTCAAATAAAGATTAGAAACAGTCATCCCACCAACTAGCCTTGCTACCTCTCCTTAGCAAGGCAATTCGTCAGCCATGCTCTTAGCAGGCTGACGCTTTTTATGTTCCCTTGCGAGCATGACATCACACGCTTCGCTTGTCTCAAGAGCAAATTCCTGCCCTAATTCAACAAATAAGTTAACACGCTGTTATTGCGTGACTATTTTTTGTACATACTCTATTCTTTAGACATGCTTTCAAAAGTATTTAAGGATGATACAAATGATGAGAGATAACTTCAGTTTAATAAATAACAATCGCGCTTGGGCTGAATTGTTTCTTTCCTCAACATTTATCAACCTACTCTCCCTTGCCCTCCCCTTTACTCTACTGCAGATATACGATCGAATCCTACCTAACCAAGGATATGGCACCGCAAGCGTGCTCGCCTCCGCCGTAGCAGTAGCCATTTTATTAGAACTGCTATTACGTTTCGCCCGCAGCTGGGTCTTAGCATCATCGGCCGCCAACTTCGAACTAAAAACGACCACTCGGGTAGTCAGTGCGCTGATGCAATCGGACTACCATCATGTAGAAGCACTTGGCACAGGTAAAGTTTCTAGTGGTTTAGCCAGCATTGCCGCAATGCGCGAGATATATTCGGGTCAAGCCTTAGTCGCACTCATGGACTTCCCTTTTGTATTGATATTCCTAAGCTTAGTTGCCTACATCGGTGGCCCACTGGTCTTTATACCGATTGCAGTTTGGGGGTTAATCGGCGGGCTGGTTTATTTTATCGGTAAAAAATTAACCCAAGCCACTCAAGATCTTGCAATCACGGATAGCGAACGTTCGCGAATGCTGATTTTAGTCTTATCTGGACTCACCACAGCAAAAGCATTAGCCATGGAAAGCCGTTTGGCATCGAGCTACAGCGAAATCAATTACCGCCGTCTCGCTCAGCAACAACAAGTCGACTGGCTGTCGTCAAAATTACAAGAGTTAATCCAAGGTGCCTCCCAAGGAACAACATTACTGATTGTGCTAATTGGCTGCCTAGAAGTGCTAAACGGTACATTAACAACGGGTGGGTTGGCTGCCTGCTCCATTTTAGCAGGCCGTGCTATTGCACCGCTAAGCGCCATTATCAGCCTACGGTCCCGCCTTGCTCAGGCAAAAACGGCCATGTCTCACGTTGAAACCCTAGCTCAACTTCCTCGAGAATCATTTAAAGGCAGTAAGCAATACCAGCAAAAACTGCCCCTTGGCCCAATTAAGTTTGAGGCAGCCGCCAGTCAGCAGGTAGGAGCAAGAATTAATCACTTTAATCTTGAAATCCCTGCTGGCAGTTTAGTGACAGTGACCTCTGATCCACTAACACACGCTAGCCTACTATTGAGTGTCGTTGGTGCATTTCATCATTTAGAACAGGGAACCATTTATATCGATGGCATAGCCCAACTCGAACACAACGCCAATGAATATCGCCAGTCAGTCACTTATGTTCCACCTTGGCCAACACTGTTTGCAGGAAGCTTATTAGAGAACATGACCATGTTCAGGCCCGAAAAAGAGGCGCTGGCAATGGAGATAGCCGAACGTATCGGTCTAACAATGAGTATCGCTAAACTGCCCTCAGGCTACCAAACGGAAGTGGGAGTGAGTGACAGTCAAATGCTCAACAAGGGCGCAATAAAACTCATCGCTATTGTGCGTGCACTGGTGCAGTCGCCGTCAATATTACTCCTTGATGAACCCATGATATCCCTAGACGCTGACTCTCAAGCCCGAGTTATCAGCCTCATTAAACAATATCGAGGTCGCAGCACCATACTTTGTGCATCACATTTCAGTGCGCTAGCGCAAATCAGCGACTTACGGGTCAATATCACAGCTAATGGCGAAGCAGAAGTGCTAGTTAATCAATCAGAGCAAGGATGAGTACCATGACAAATACAGCCAATATTCATCCTCTATCTGACTCAGAAACTCATCCACACAATCAGGCGACTGTGGGAGCAGAATTAAAGCCGTTGCTAATTGCACTCCTTCAGCAATTGGGGTTATTTGCCCAAGCCACCAACTTACAAAATGATGCCAATGATAGCGACATTGATACCGCTCAATTAGCGAGTTTATTAACAAAGCACCACATAGGGTTTTCGGTTGTTAAACACCATAAACAGGCTATATTGCAATCAATACATCCGTTTATCGTTGTACCTAAAGAGGCTGAAGCATTTATTGTTCAACGGCGTAACGAAGCACTCGAGTCATTCGATAGAGCCTGTGGTCAATGGCGAGCGATTAAGTTTGAAGATATCCCGGAATCTAGCCATCTGTTTGTCATTGAAAGCTTGCCTAGTAGTAAACAAAATATTCGCGCATTTAGCGCACACTTAGCTAAACGCACTAAATGGTATCGTCCGGTATTTTGGCTCAGTTTACTGTCGAGCATCACTGGACTTGCCGTGCCTTTATTTACCATGGCGGTGTATGACAAAGTCATTGGTGGCCAAGCGCCTAATGTACTCCCCAGTATCGCACTTGGCGCAGCATTAGCATTAGCCGTTTTAATTGCGAGCCGATTAACCCGTGCTAATGTTCTGGCGAGCACCAGTAATCGTTTCGCCCGCGATTTGTCTAACTTAACTTTCCGGCGTCTACTAAGCATGCCTTTAATGGTGTTATCACGGGTTGGGATCTCTAACCATATGGCCAGAATGCGTAACGCAGAAAAAGTCCGAACTTTGCTTTCTGGCCCTGGGGGAGCAGGACTAGTTGATCTCCCCTTCACTCTTATTGCGTTTGTCACCATTGCTCTATTAAGTGGCTGGTTAGTTATCGTGCCGATTGTGATGCTATTACTGTTTTATTTGGTCATGAAGGCTGTTAATAAATATGCGCAATCCGCCTCTCCCACTATCAGCAGTGATTATCAAAACTCCATTAATGAACTGGCTAAGAATCTGCTACAGCTGAAAAGCAGCGGTGAAACCGATGGCTGGAACACCAAATTTGCTCGTCAGTGTAAAGAAAACTGTCGTCAGAACTTTTTATATGCCAAACGCAATGGCCTCAATGCCGCCATCGCCCATGCCATGAGCTTATTAACGGCGCTTGTCACTGTATTTACCGGCATATTCCTAGTCTTAAATCAGAGTATTAGCCCAGGCGCGCTCATAGCCTGTGTCATGCTAATTTGGCGTATTACTGGGCCTGCCCAACTTGCGTTTTCATCCAGTCAAAAGTTCTCCATGATGGACTCTGCCATTAAACAGTTTGACCGCTTTATGCAGGCAGGAACTGAAAACAGTGAGCTTAGGCTCGATACCCCCATAACTGAATGCCCACCCGCAATAAGTTTTCAACATGTCACCTTAAGATATAGTGCCGATACTGAGCCTGCCTTGTCAGGCGTCTCTGCAGAAATCGAGCCCGGTGAGAATGTCGCGATTATTGGTCCTAACGCCTGCGGTAAAACCTCCCTGCTATTAGCGGCAACGGGGGTAGTAGAAGCGCAGGCTGGCTATGTCACCGTTAACAATAAAAACCTAAAACAATACGATCCAGAAGCTTTTAGACAGTGGGCTGCATTTTGCCCAGCAGAGCCGGATCTCTTCCCCGGCAGCTTGGCTGAAAACTTAAGGATAGCAAAGCCCGACGCCAGCGATGATGAGCTCATTCAGGCCCTGCACGCTGCAGGAGGAGACTCACTCTTTAATGCCCTCAATAATGACTTAAACATAAACCTGTTTAATCGTGGACATACGCTTCTATCTGCCGTTGAAGGCAGTTATATCAGCTTAGCTCGCGCTCTACTTAAGCAGTCAACCTTAGTGATCCTAGATGAGCCCATCGCCAATCGCAACCCTGCAGCTAAAGCGGCACTGCTCAACACGTTTAACACATTAAAAGGCAAAGCAACTGTGCTATTTACCAGCCATGATCAAGAGCTTATCCAGCAAGCTGATAAGGTCATTATTCTTGATAAGGGTGCGGTAGTTTACGCAGGTCCTATTCCTGACCAATCACAAAATAAGGCCGCCACAGACTCTGAGGAGAATACCCAAAATGGATAATCGTCAATTAGCAAATAGAGTCTACCCAGAACATGAATTTACCGATGCAATTGAGGCACCAGCCGAACGAAAGTTTATTAAGCGCATCATATACTTGATCACTGGTTCAGTGCTCATCATGCTGCTGTGGTCTATCTTTACTCACGTAGAAGAGGTCTCAAAATCTAAGGGCCAAGTCGTTCCTTTAGGACATAGACAAATTATTCAAAGCCGTACTGGAGGCACCATTGCCTCAGTAGAGGTAGAAGAGGGAGACGTAGTTAAAGCAGGCGATGTCCTAGCAAGCTTTGTTGCTATCGATAGCCAATCAGCAGAAGAGGAGCTAGCCAGTAAGCGAGCAAATCTGCTGTTAAGAATCGAACGCTATGATGCATTTATTAATAGGCGTGATGCTGACTTTGACGAATTTATCACCGACTACCCGCAACTCGTTAAACTTCACACCGCATCTTTAAAGCGCATGAACCAAGAACGAGTGGCAGTAGAGTTACTTTCAGAAACTGAAATCGCCAAATCACAGGCGGAAATTAGCGGCTTACAAGCTGAAATCCCACCGTTAAATGATCAAATAAACACGGCACAAAAAACGCTGAAAATGATGCTATCTGTTACCGAACAACAAGCTGTATCAAAGCTGCGTATTTTAGAGTCGCAACAAAAACTGGACGCTTATATTCGCGAACTAAAAGTGATGGAAAGCAAACAAGAGGTATTGTCTAAGGATCTCTTGAATCTAGAGCAACAGCTAAAACATAAACAGGCAACTTTACTTAAAGAAGTGGGAGAAAAACGCACCGAAGCCCAAGCTGAGCTATTAGGGATTATCGCTAGACTTAAGTCTTCCGGTTCATTGGTGTCAGAAAACACCATCACAGCGCCCGTTGACGGCATTATCCAATCAATTCCTTCAACCTCTTCAGGCAGTGTTATCCAACCTGGAGGCACTGTTGCGGTTATCGTGCCAATGACCAAGACAGGGCTGATGGAAGCTAAGCTATCACCAAAAGATATTGGTTTTGTC
This sequence comes from Shewanella schlegeliana, assembly GCF_016765635.1. GTDB lineage: Bacteria > Pseudomonadota > Gammaproteobacteria > Enterobacterales > Shewanellaceae > Shewanella > Shewanella schlegeliana. The sequence goes on along the minus strand of NZ_JAESVD010000019.1, from coordinate 2,314 downwards.
CGTGTTGGTCAGCCAGTTCGAATTAAGATCGATGCCTTCGACTACAGTCGTTATGGGGCTTTAGATGGTGTCGTCAAGCGCATCTCCCCGAGTACCGATGCAGATGAAAAAGGTGGTGTGTTCTATAAGGTGCAAATTTCTATCGATAAGCCTTACTTTTCAGATAAACCGGGGCAATTTGACTTAATCCCAGGCATGACTGGCGAGGCCGATATTGTCACTGGCGATAAGACCGTCTTTCAATACCTTTGGAAACCCGTATTCACCAACGTAACCGAAGCTTTTGGCGAACGATAAAGAGAGGCAATCATGAGTCATGACGATAACAAACACAATTCATCCTCTCCATCGAACCCTAAAAACAATGATAAGATTGAACAGAAAAAACGGCTGCAACAATCAGCTCAAAAAGCAAAGCGACTGGATAAAGATGCCAAGCGTCTAAAAACAAAAGAGTTTAGAGACAGTGATAAAACAGCTCAAATAGGCAATAAAGATCTGGTTGCCGATAAATCATGGTCAACTCAAGCCAACGCCTCAACAGATACGCTTGATAGTTCTAGTACAAATACTGCTGATAACATAGATACTGCTACCAACCTTGAACAAGATAATCAGACGTTAGCTAACCTCAACAGCAATAGCACTCCAACCAAAACAAACAATGTTACTGACCCCGAAAGTGGTTCAGAAAATCAAATCTCGCAAACTGAACAAACAACTGCCAATAAAGCCGCTCGGCCAACGGGCTCGACCGAAACAACAGGCTTAGCTTCAGGGACTAATTTCCGCAATGAAAACGCACAAGCGCCGGGGCTAACTAACTTAGACCAAGCTCTGACCTTTAGTGCCAATGAACATCAGCAGCCGCATTTTACTGTAGCTTTACAGCTACATCATTCTCAACTTGCACCTACCACACCACCGCACACTCCCGATATTTTACCGGGCACCACGGCAACAACCGTGCCCTTAACGGCAGGAACAGGAACTGGCACTGGCACTGGCACTGGCACTGGCACTGGCACTGGCACTGGCACTGGCACTGGCACTGGCACTGGCACTGGCACTGGCACTGGCACTGGCACTGGCACTGGCACTGGCACTGGCACTGGCAAAAATGAAAAGCCATTAGCTGTTGATAGTCAACAACAAAATCAACATCTTAAAGAAGATAGTGCTACAGATACAGTTCAAGGAATCTTATCGGCCCATGGTAAAAATATTCAAAGCGTGACTTGGTTCACCAGCCAGACGCAAGGTCAATTTGGCGAACTAAAATTAAATGCTCAAACTGGGCAATGGCAATACCAGCTTAACAACGCATTAAGCTCAACAGATGCGTTGAGAGAAGGCGAAAAACACACTGAACAATTTGTGGTAACAGCGACTGATAGCCAAGGTCATCAAGTCAACACAGTTATCGCAGTAGGCGTTAAAGGAAGCAATGATCTACCCACTATTTCAGGGATCCATCATGCGTCATTAAATGAAATGGGGAGTATCGATACGGCTTCAGGCCAGTTACTTGCAACAGACCCAGATCACAATGACACCGCAGTGTGGAGTGTAACCCAAAGCCAAGGCCAATTCGGTCAACTCGTTATCGATTCACAGACAGGCCAATGGCAATATCAACTTGATAATCAATCACCTAATACTCAAGCGCTCAATCAAGGGGATAAAGCCTCAGAACAGTTTGTTGTTAGTGTTACCGACAGCTCAGGCCAAAGTGTTAGTCAGGTTGTCACTATCGATATTACGGGCAGTAATCAAGCAGCACAGATCCAAGGTATTAATAGTGCCGCAGTCACTGAAGATAAAGCGCTAGATTACCAAGGTAATTTACATGTAGAAGGCCAATTAACCATAACAGATCCTGACAACGGCCAAGCCCAGTTCAATGCAGAAAGCCTGCAAGGCCAGTTCGGTACGCTTTCAATTAATGATTTAGGCCACTGGACTTACACAGCCGATAACTCGCAAGCAGCGATTCAAGGATTAAAAACAGGTGAGTCACTCACCGAGACTTTACTAGTGCACTCTGTTGATGGCACCGAGCAAAAAATCACTGTGACCATTAATGGCACTGACGATAAAGCAGTGATCGCGGGTACCTCGACAGCAAGCCTCACCGAAGATAAAGATGTCCACAGCGGGCAACTTCGCGTTGATGGCGCACTTAGCGTCACTGATGCTGACAACGGCCAAGCCCAGTTCAATGCAGAAAGCCTGCAAGGCCAGTTCGGTACGCTTTCAATTAATAATTTAGGCCACTGGACTTACACGGCTGATAACTCGCAAGCTGCGATTC
>NZ_JAESVD010000018.1 GCF_016765635.1 Shewanella schlegeliana | reverse complement strand
CAGATCGATAACGCTCCAGAAGAGCGTGAGCGCGGTATTACAATTAATACTTCTCACATCGAATATGACACTCCATCACGTCACTACGCACACGTAGACTGTCCAGGTCACGCGGATTATGTTAAAAACATGATCACTGGTGCTGCACAGATGGACGGCGCGATCCTAGTAGTTGCTTCTACAGATGGTCCAATGCCACAAACTCGTGAGCACATCCTGCTTTCACGTCAGGTTGGCGTACCATTCATCATCGTATTCATGAACAAGTGTGACATGGTTGATGACGAAGAACTTCTAGAACTAGTAGAAATGGAAGTTCGTGAACTTCTATCTGAATACGACTTCCCAGGTGATGACTTACCAGTTATCCAGGGTTCTGCACTTAAAGCTCTTGAAGGCGAGCCAGAGTGGGAAGCTAAGATCCTAGAACTAGCTGAAGCTCTAGACACTTACATTCCAGAGCCAGAGCGTGCAATCGATGGTGCATTCATTCTACCAATCGAAGACGTATTCTCTATCGCTGGTCGTGGTACTGTTGTTACTGGTCGTGTAGAGCGCGGTATCATCAAAGTAGGTGAAGAAGTGGAAATCGTTGGTATCAAAGAGACTACTAAGTCTACTTGTACTGGTGTTGAAATGTTCCGTAAGCTTCTTGACGAAGGTCGTGCTGGCGAGAACTGTGGTGTTCTTCTACGTGGTATCAAGCGTGAAGAAGTTGAACGTGGTCAAGTACTAGCTGCTCCAGGTTCAATCACTCCACACACTACTTTCAAGTCAGAAATCTACGTTCTGTCTAAAGAAGAAGGTGGACGTCACACTCCATTCTTCAAAGGCTACCGTCCACAGTTCTACTTCCGTACAACTGACGTAACCGGTACTATCGAATTGCCAGAAGGCGTTGAAATGGTAATGCCTGGTGACAACGTAGCTATGACTGTTACTCTAATCTGCCCAATCGCGATGGACGAAGGTTTACGCTTCGCTATCCGTGAAGGTGGTCGTACAGTTGGTGCTGGTGTTGTAGCTGAGATCGTTGCTTAATTAGCAACGGGTCTTAACTCGATACTGAAAAGGGCAGCTTAGGCTGCCTTTTTTGTTTTATTGCATTTAGGTTTAATTTGTTAGTGAAGCTGGGCTTTGTATTCTTGCCAAATAAGTGGAATAAGAATACAATCTATGACCGATTTTTGACTCGTCGCTTATACTTTGATAAGAGTATGTTCGGCAGTCGCCAGTTCGGATAGCGAGTCTGACTGAAATTTTCACTGAGCAAAATGCTATTTTATAGTGTTCCTTGCCTCAGAACGTAGTGAGTAACGGAATTAACCGATGACAACAAATACTGAAAGCCAGGGTAACTCTCTGGATATCGTAAAGTGGGGCCTAGTCGTAATCTTGTTGGCTGCTGCAATTATTGGCAATCAATATTTTAATGAAGCAAGTGTCGTTGTACGCGCTCTAAGTGTAGTGGTGACTTTTGCTATCGCTGGTTTCATTGCGTTGCAAACAGAAAAAGGCAAGCAAGCTTTAACTTTTGCTCGTGAATCACAGATTGAAGTTCGTAAAGTGGTTTGGCCTACGCGTCAAGAAGCACTCAATACAACTTTCATTGTATTAGCTGCAACAGCCGTTTTAGGTTTAGTCCTTTGGGGCTTAGATGCAGTATTGCTTAGAATTGTTAATTTTATTACAGGCGTATAGGCATTAAGTATGACTGAAGCTACTGAAGCTAAAAAAAGATGGTATGTAATTCAAGCGTTCTCCGGCTATGAAGGCCGTGTTTGCAAGACTCTGCTTGAACATATCAAAATGCACGGCATGGAAGATTACTTTGGTGAGGTTTTGGTACCTACTGAAGAAGTCGTTGAAATGCGTGCAGGCCAACGTCGTAAGAGTGAGCGTAAGTTTTTCCCTGGCTACGTGTTAGTCCAGATGGAAATGAACGATGAAAGCTGGCACTTAGTGAAGAGCATTCCACGTGTAATGGGCTTCATTGGTGGTACATCTGATCGTCCTGCACCCATTTCTGATAAAGAGGCTGATGCAATCCTTCAGCGTCTTCAAGAAACTACTGAGTCTCCAACGCATCGCGTTATGTTTGAGCCAGGTGAAGTTGTTCGTGTTACTGACGGACCTTTTGCTGACTTCAACGGTACAGTTGAAGAAGTGGATTATGAGAAGAACCGCGTTAAGGTTTCTGTGATGATCTTCGGCCGCTCAACGCCAGTAGAACTTGATTTTAGTCAGATTGAAAAAAGCTGATTAAATAAAGCGCAAATACTATTTGAAATGGGTGCGAAATTATATATAATTCGCACCCATATTTTTCGGGGAGCTTTTCAGCATAGTGCTGATGGCGTTTGAACCCAAACTTGAGGAAATGTCTCATGGCAAAGAAAGTTGATGGTTACATCAAACTGCAAGTCGCAGCCGGTGCTGCAAACCCGTCGCCACCAGTAGGCCCAGCATTGGGTCAGAAAGGTGTTAACATCATGGAATTCTGTAAAGCATTCAACGCTCGTACTGAAAAGTTCGAGAAAGGTATGCCAATTCCTGTAGTTATCACTGTTTACACTGATCGCTCTTTCACTTTCGAAACTAAGACTCCACCTGCGTCTTTCCTACTGCTTAAAGCAGCTGGTCTGAAGTCAGGTTCTGGCCGTCCTAACACTGAAAAAGTGGGAACTATCAAGCGTAGCGCTGTCCAGGAAATCGCTGAGACTAAAGCCGCTGATATGACTGGTGCTGATATTGAAGCGATGACTCGCTCAATTGAAGGTACTGCGCGTTCAATGGGTTTGGTAGTAGAGGACTAATATAATGGCAAAGCTAACTAAACGCGCTCGTCTAATCCGCGAGAAAGTTGAAGCTACTAAGAGCTACGACATCAATGAAGCTGTTGCACTTCTAAAAGAACTAGCTACTGCTAAGTTCGTAGAAAGTGTTGACGTTGCCGTTAACCTTGGTGTTGACCCACGTAAATCTGACCAAAACGTTCGTGGCGCTACTGTGCTACCACACGGTACTGGTCGTGAAGTACGTGTTGCTGTGTTCACTCAAGGTGCTAACGCTGAAGCTGCTACTGCAGCTGGTGCTGAACTTGTTGGTATGGATGACCTTGCCGCGCAAATTAAAGCTGGCGAAATGAACTTCGACGTAGTTATCGCATCTCCAGATGCAATGCGCGTTGTTGGTATGTTAGGTCAAATCTTAGGCCCACGTGGTCTAATGCCTAACCCTAAGACTGGTACTGTAACACCAAACGTTGCAGAAGCAGTTAAGAACGCTAAAGCAGGTCAAATCCGTTACCGTAACGATAAGAACGGTATCATCCACACTACTATCGGTAAAGTGGACTTTGAAACTGCTCAACTTAAAGAAAACTTAGAAGCTCTACTTGGCGCACTTAAGAAAGCCAAGCCAGCAGCTGCTAAAGGCGTTTTCGTTAAGAAAGTAAGCATCTCTACCACTATGGGTGCAGGTGTTGCTGTTGACCAGAGTACTCTGGAAGACGTTAAGTAATTTACAAGTTTCGCGCATTAGTCTATAATGCGCGCACTTTGTAGGGTTGGGGCTCTGATTTAATCATTATGGTTAATGAATAGCCTCCGTCCAAGACCGTAGGTGTTGGCTCAAGTAGTTAACTTAATTTCCTGCGTAGACGGTGTCGGACCCCAGATAGATTTTATTCTGCTGGATATATTCGCGCCGTAAGTCGCTAGGTATCAATAGATGCTTAGCATGGTAATTGCTAGGGAGTTTTCCCTAGATCGAATCCAGGAGTAAAGCCAATGGCATTAAGACTCGAAGACAAAAAAGCGATTGTTGCTGAAGTCAACGAAGCTGCCAAAGGTGCTTTATCTGCAGTTGTTGCCGATTCACGCGGTGTAACTGTAGCTAATATGACCGGTCTTCGTAAAGCAGCTCGTGAAGCTGGTGTGTACGTTAAAGTTGTACGTAACACTCTAGTTAAACGCGCTGTTGCTGGTACTGATTTTGAGTGCCTAAGCGATACGTTCACTGGTCCTACTTTGATTGCATTCTCTAATGAGCACCCAGGTGCAGCAGCGCGTCTTCTTAAAGACTTCGCTAAATCACAAGAGAAGTTTGAAATCAAAGCAGCAGCCTTTGAAGGGGAATTAATCCCTGCAGATAACATTGATCGTTTAGCAAAACTACCAACTTACGAAGAAGCACTAGCTCAGTTCATGATGACTCTAAAAGAAGCATCTGCTGGCAAGTTCGTTCGTACATTGGCCGCTCTACGCGATCAGAAAGAAGCTGCTTAATTTTACAAGCCGCTTAATTAAATTGAATTCAGTACAATTAGGAATTTTTTGTTATGTCTATCACTAAAGACCAAATCTTAGAAGCCCTTGCAGCAATGTCTGTAATGGAAGTTGTTGAACTAATCGAAGCAATGGAAGAGAAGTTCGGCGTATCTGCAGCTGCTGCTGTTGTTTCAGGTGGTGGCGAAGCTGCTGCTGCTGAAGAGAAAACAGAATTCGACGTAATTCTTACTTCTCACGGCGACAACAAAGTTGCAGTAATTAAAGCTCTTCGTGGCGCTACAGGTCTAGGCCTGAAAGAAGCTAAAGGCATGGCTGAATCTGCTCCAGTAGCAGTTAAAGAAGCTATCTCTAAAGAAGAAGCTGAAGCTCTTAAGACTGAACTTGAAGCAGCTGGTGCTGCAGTAGAGATCAAGTAAGTTATACTATAACTTACAACCTCCCGAGTAATCGGGCGGAGGCTGGCGGTTTTTTAACCGTCGGCCTTTTTTGCGCTGTAAGCGCAGGCGATTTTTTTTTCACCGTTTATCGCCAGATTTCGCAGTTCCTAGCAGAGATTACTGGTTGGGTTCTTGCTTTCAACGGTGATGGGCAAACGCGCTGTTTCAACATTTAGGTTGATTCAGTCTTGGTCACATCTCGCAATCAGAGGAAACCCATGGTTTACTCCTATTCTGAAAAGAAGCGTATTCGCAAAGACTTTGGTAAACGTCAACGTGTTTTAGACATTCCTTACCTTTTGTCAATCCAGTTGGACTCTTTTAAGAAGTTCACCGATCAAGATCCTACAGGTGAGCGTGGTTTTGAAGCTGCTTTCCGTAGCGTTTTTCCCATCAAGAGCTTTTCTGGTAATTCTGAGCTGCAATATGTCAGCTACAAACTAGGCGAGCCAGTTTTTGATGTGAAAGAGTGTCAAATCCGCGGTGTTACATATTCTGCACCTCTACGCGTTAAACTGCGTATGGTTCTGTATGACCGTGAAGCGGCACCTGGCACAGTAAAAGACATTAAAGAACAAGAAGTCTATATGGGGGATATCCCTCTTATGACTGACAACGGTACCTTTGTTATCAATGGTACTGAGCGTGTAATCGTGTCTCAGCTACACCGTAGCCCAGGCGTATTCTTTGATCATGACCGTGGTAAAACCCACTCTTCAGGTAAGGTGTTATATAACGCACGTATTATTCCTTACCGTGGTTCTTGGTTAGACTTTGAATTCGATCCTAAAGACGCACTATTTGTACGTATTGACCGTCGTCGTAAACTTGCGGCTTCGATCATTCTGCGTGCTTTAGATTACTCGACTCAAGATATTCTTGACCTGTTCTTCGATCGCGTAAACTTTAAGATCAAGAAAGATTCACTAGTAATGGATCTTGTTGCTGACCGTCTACGTGGCGAAACTGCAAGCTATGACATTAAAGACGCTGAAGGCACTGTTCTTGTTGAGAAAGGACGTCGCATCACTGCACGTCATATTCGTCAGCTTGAAAAGTCAAATACTACTGAGCTTGAAGTACCAGTTGAATACATCGCTGGTAAGATCTCTGGTCAAGACTATATTGATCCAGATACAGGCGAAGTATTGGTTTCTGCTAACGCAGAGATCAGCCTAGAAGATCTAGCTAAGCTATCTATGGCTGGCATCAAAGAGATCAGCACTCTGTATATCAACGAGCTTGATAACGGTGCTTATATCTCTGACACCATTCGTATCGATTCAACAACTAACCGCCTAGAAGCGTTGGTTGAAATCTACCGTATGATGCGTCCTGGTGAGCCACCAACCAAAGATGCTGCTGAAGCACTATTCCAGAACTTGTTCTTCAGTGAAGAGCGTTATGATCTATCTAAAGTAGGTCGTATGAAGTTCAACCGTCGTCTTGGTATCGATGACGACGAAGGTACGGGTATCTTAACTAAAGAAGATATCGTTGCCGTGATGAAAAATATCATCGCCATCCGTAATGGTTTGGACGAAGTTGATGATATCGATCACCTAGGTAACCGTCGTATCCGTAGTGTAGGTGAAATGGCTGAAAACCAGTTCCGTGTTGGTCTAGTTCGTGTAGAACGTGCCGTACGTGAGCGTCTAAGCCTTGGCGATCTAAATGAGCTAATGCCTCAAGACCTGATCAATGCTAAGCCTATTTCTGCAGCTGTTAAAGAATTCTTTGGCTCTTCACAGCTTTCACAGTTCATGGACCAAAACAACCCATTGTCAGAAGTAACGCATAAGCGTCGTATTTCTGCTCTAGGTCCAGGCGGTCTAACACGTGAACGTGCAGGTTTCGAAGTTCGAGACGTACACCCGACTCACTACGGTCGTCTATGTCCAATCGAAACGCCTGAAGGTCCAAACATTGGTTTGATCAACTCGTTGTCAACCTTTGCTCGTACTAACAACTATGGCTTCCTAGAAACACCTTACCGTAAGGTAATTGATGGTGTGGTTACTGAAGAAGTTGATTACTTGTCAGCAATCGAAGAAGGCCGTTACGTTATTGCTCAGGCAAACGTAGAATTAGATGAAAACAACCGCATGATGGACGAGCTAATTGCTTGTCGTCACAAAGGTGATTCAACATTTATGGGTGCATCTGACATCCAGTATATGGACGTATCACCACAGCAGATTATTTCTGTTGCGGCATCACTAATTCCGTTCCTAGAACACGATGACGCGAACCGTGCATTGATGGGTGCCAACATGCAACGTCAGGCTGTTCCAACACTGAAGGCTGATAAGCCATTAGTTGGTACAGGTATTGAACGTACACTTGCTGTTGACTCAGGCGTGGTTGTTGCTGCTAAGCGTGGTGGTTATGTTGACTACGTTGATGCTAGCCGTATCGTTGTTAAGGTTAACGAATCAGAATTGACTCCAGGTGAAGCTGGTATCGATATTTACAACTTGACTAAGTACACGCGTTCTAACCAGAACACTTGTATTAACCAACGTCCTTGTTGTTCTGTCGGTGACCCAGTTGTTCGCGGCGACGTACTAGCCGATGGCCCATCTACCGACTTAGGTGATTTGGCTCTTGGTCAGAACATGCGTATCGCGTTCATGCCTTGGAACGGTTACAACTTCGAAGACTCGATCTTGATCTCTGAGCGTGTAGCTCAAGAAGACCGTTTTACAACTATCCACATTCAGGAGCTTTCATGTATCGCTCGTGATACTAAGTTGGGTAGTGAAGAGATCACAGCTGATATTCCAAACGTTGGTGAGTCTGCGCTTTCTAAGCTTGACGAATCAGGTATCGTTTATATCGGTGCAGAAGTTAAGGGTGGCGACATCCTAGTTGGTAAAGTAACACCTAAGGGTGAAACTCAGCTGACTCCAGAAGAGAAACTTCTACGTGCAATCTTCGGCGAAAAAGCGTCTGACGTTAAAGACAGCTCTCTACGCGTACCTAACTCTGTTAAAGGTACTATCATCGACGTACAAGTATTTACTCGTGACGGCGTTGAGAAAGACAAGCGTGCTGTTGAAATCGAAGAGATGCATATCGCACAGGCTCGTAAGGATTTGACTGAAGAGTTCCAAATTCTTGAAGATGGTGTTCTTGGTCGTGCTCGCAACCTATTACTAGGTGCTGGTTTCGATGAGGCCCAACTTGATGCAATTCCTCGTTCACAACTGTTGGTTCAAACCATCGATGATGAAACGAAGCAAACTGAGCTAGAACAGCTAGCTGAGCAAGCGGAAGAGCTAAAAGCCGATTTCGATAAGAAGTTCGAAATCAAGCGCCGTAAGATCACTCAAGGTGATGACTTAGCACCTGGTGTACTTAAGATCGTTAAGGTTTACCTAGCGGTTAAGCGTACTATCCAGCCTGGTGATAAGATGGCGGGTCGTCATGGTAACAAGGGTGTAATCTCTAAGATTTGTCCTATTGAAGATATGCCATACGACGAAAAAGGCGACCCAGTGGATATCGTATTGAACCCACTAGGTGTACCTTCACGTATGAACATCGGTCAGGTACTTGAAGTTCATATGGGTGCTGCAGCGAAAGGCATCGGTAATCGTATTACTGAGATGCTAGAAGAGCAGCGCGAATTGGCAGAACTTCGCGGATACATCAAGCAAGTTTATGACTTAGGTGACGAAGTGCAGCAGCGCGTTGACATCGATACATTTACTGATGATGAAATCTTGCGTCTTGCTAAAAACCTTAAAGGCGGTGTACCGATTGCTACACCTGCGTTTGATGGTGCCAAAGAGAAAGAGATCAAGCAGATGCTTGAGCTTGCAGGTTTACCACAATCAGGTCAGTTGACTCTGTGTGATGGTCGTACTGGTAATGAGTTTGAGCGTAAAGTAACCGTTGGTTACATGTATATGCTAAAACTTAACCACTTGGTTGACGATAAGATGCACGCCCGTTCTACCGGTTCGTACAGTCTTGTTACTCAACAACCATTGGGTGGTAAAGCACAGTTCGGTGGTCAGCGTTTCGGTGAGATGGAAGTATGGGCACTTGAAGCTTATGGTGCTGCGTATACCCTTCAGGAAATGCTAACCGTTAAGTCGGACGATGTGAACGGTCGTACTCAGATGTATAAGAACATCGTCGACGGTAACCATCAGATGCAACCAGGTATGCCTGAATCTTTCAACGTATTGTTGAAAGAGATCCGTTCGCTCGGTATTAACATCGAGTTGGATCAAAAGTAACACTTGGTTACTGCCTCTATGGCAAAAGAAATTGGTGCTCTGCATTGGCAGGGCACCCGGTTTAACTCCTTCAGGAGAGAAACGTGAAAGACTTATTAAAGTTTCTGAAACAGCAAAGCAAGACTGAAGAATTTGAAGGTATTAAGATCGGCCTAGCGTCGCCTGATCTAATCCGCTCTTGGTCTTTTGGTGAAGTTAAGAAGCCAGAAACCATTAACTACCGTACATTCAAGCCTGAGCGTGAAGGTTTGTTCTGTGCGCGTATTTTTGGTCCAGTAAAAGATTATGAATGTTTATGCGGTAAGTATAAGCGTCTAAAACACCGTGGTGTGATCTGTGAAAAGTGTGGCGTTGAAGTTACACAGACTAAAGTACGTCGTGAGCGTATGGGTCACATCGATCTTGCTAGCCCAGTTGCACACATTTGGTTCTTGAAGTCACTTCCGTCTCGTATCGGTTTGATGCTAGACATGACTCTTCGTGATATCGAACGTGTACTTTACTTCGAATCTTTCGTAGTAATCGAGCCTGGCATGACCAGTCTTGAACGCGGCCAAATGCTGACAGAAGAAAACTATCTGGATGCATTAGAAGAGTACGGTGATGAATTCGATGCCAAGATGGGTGCAGAAGCAGTTCTAGAATTGCTACGTGCTATCGATCTAGAGAAAGAAATTGAAATGATGCGCGAAGAATTGCCATCAATCAATTCTGAGACTCGTCGTAAGAAGATCACTAAGCGTCTTAAGCTAATTGAGGCATTCTTCACTTCAGGTAACAAGCCTGAGTGGATGATCCTTAAAGTACTACCGGTTCTGCCGCCAGATCTACGTCCTCTAGTTCCACTAGATGGCGGACGTTTTGCTACCTCTGATTTGAACGACCTTTACCGTCGTGTAATCAACCGTAACAACCGTCTAAAGCGTCTGTTAGACCTAGCTGCTCCAGATATCATCGTACGTAACGAAAAGCGTATGTTGCAAGAATCTGTTGATGCGCTATTAGATAACGGCCGTCGTGGTCGTGCTATTACAGGTTCTAACAAGCGTCCGCTTAAATCTTTGGCCGATATGATCAAAGGTAAGCAAGGTCGTTTCCGTCAGAACTTGCTAGGTAAGCGTGTTGACTATTCTGGTCGTTCGGTAATTACCGTAGGTCCTACTTTACGTCTACACCAGTGTGGTCTTCCTAAGAAGATGGCACTAGAGCTATTTAAGCCATTCATCTATGGCAAGCTAGAAGGTCGTGGCTTAGCTACAACCATTAAAGCTGCTAAGAAGATGGTAGAGCGCGAAGTTCCAGAAGTATGGGACGTGCTAGATGACGTGATCCGCGAACATCCAGTGATGCTTAACCGTGCACCAACACTGCACAGACTAGGTATCCAGGCATTTGAGCCAGTACTAATCGAAGGTAAAGCGATTCAGCTTCACCCATTGGTTTGTGCGGCATACAACGCCGACTTCGACGGTGACCAAATGGCTGTTCACGTGCCACTAACGCTAGAAGCGCAGTTAGAAGCACGTTCACTAATGATGTCTACCAACAACATCCTTTCACCTGCAAACGGTGAGCCGGTGATCACACCATCACAGGACGTTGTATTGGGTCTTTACTACACTAGCCGTGAGCGTATCAACGGCAAGGGTGAAGGCATGGCATTCTCTGATGTGGCTGAAGCTGAAAAAGCTTACCGCACAGGTGTTGCTGAGCTACACGCTCGCGTTAAGGTTCGTATTACCGAAACGACAGAGAACGAAGCTGGCGAAAAAGTGAAGACACGTCGTATCGTTGATACTACGGTTGGTCGTGCATTGCTTTCACAGATTCTGCCAAAAGGTCTTTCTTATGATTTGGTTAACCAAAACATGGGTAAGAAGCAGATCTCTAAGCTATTGAACACTTGTTACCGTCAACTAGGTCTTAAAGATACTGTTATCTTTGCTGACCAATTGATGTATACCGGTTTCCACTTTGCGACTATATCTGGTGCCTCTGTAGGTATCGACGATATGGTTATTCCAGATCTTAAGTACACGCTAGTAGCGGATGCTGAAGCGGAAGTTCTTGAAATTCAAGAGCAGTTCCAATCTGGTCTAGTAACAGCTGGTGAGCGTTACAACAAAGTAATCGATATCTGGGCAAGCGCGAACGAAAAAGTTTCTAAAGCGATGATGGAAAACCTGTCTAAAGAGACAGTGATTAACCGTGATGGCGAAGAAGAACAGCAAGAATCGTTCAACAGCATCTACATGATGGCCGACTCAGGCGCTCGTGGTAGTGCTGCACAGATTCGTCAGTTGGCCGGTATGCGTGGTCTGATGGCTAAGCCAGATGGCTCAATCATCGAAACCCCAATTGTGGCTAACTTCCGTGAAGGTCTAAACGTATCTCAGTACTTTATTTCTACTCACGGTGCGCGTAAGGGTCTTGCGGATACGGCATTGAAGACAGCTAACTCTGGTTACCTGACTCGTCGTCTAGTTGACGTAGCACAAGATCTCGTTGTTATCGAAGATGACTGCGGAACGTACGAAGGTCTAACTATGAAGCCACTGATTGAAGGTGGTGATGTAGTTGAGCCGTTACGTGAGCGCGTACTTGGTCGTGTTGTTGCTCAAGATGTACTTAAGCCGGGTACTGAAGAAGTACTTGTGCCACGCAACACGCTTCTTGACGAAGCATGGTGTGACATCGTTGAAGATAACTCTATCGATGAAATGATTGTTCGCTCAGTAATTAGCTGTGATACAGACTTCGGTGTGTGTAAGGCTTGTTACGGTCGTGATTTGGCTCGTGGCCATATCATCAACCAAGGTGAAGCTATTGGTGTTGTTGCTGCTCAGTCAATTGGTGAGCCAGGAACACAGCTTACGATGCGTACTTTCCACATCGGTGGTGCGGCATCTCGAGCTTCAGCTGAGAACAACGTTCAAGTTAAGAACTCTGGTACGCTTAAGTTACACAACGCTAAGTATGTAACTAACAGTAACGGTAAGCTGGTAATTGTTTCTCGTTCTTCTGAACTAGCCATTATCGATGAGCTAGGTCGTGAGAAAGAGCGTTATAAGGTTCCTTACGGTACTGTACTTGAGAAGTTGGAAGACGACGGCGTTGCTGCTGGCGAAATTATCGCTAAGTGGGATCCGCATACTCACCCAATTATCACTGAAGTGGCGGGTAGTATTAAGTTCGTAGATATGATTGAAGGTGTCACTATGACACGTCAAACAGACGAACTAACGGGTCTATCTTCAATCGTTGTGTTAGAAGTTGGTCAACGTCCAACAGCGGGTAAAGAGATGCGTCCTATGATCCGTCTTGTTGCTGCTGATGGTAGCGACTTGATGATCCCAGGTACTGAAGTACCTGCGCAATACTTCTTACCAGGTCACGCGATTGTTAACCTTGACGATAACGCACCAATTAACGTTGGTGATGCATTAGCACGTATTCCTCAAGAATCTTCTAAGACTCGCGATATTACCGGTGGTCTACCACGCGTTGCTGACTTGTTCGAAGCGCGTAAGCCAAAAGAGCCTGCAATTCTTGCTGAAGTATCGGGAACTATCTCGTTCGGTAAAGAAACCAAAGGTAAGCGTCGTCTAGTGATCACCCCAGCTGATGGCGGTGAGCAGTATGAAGAGATGATTCCTAAGTGGCGTAACCTAAACGTGTTCGAAGGTGAAAAAGTCGAACGTGGTGAAGTTATTGCCGATGGTCCAGAAGCAGCACACGACATTCTACGTCTACGTGGTATCCACAATGTGGCTAACTACATCGTGAATGAAGTACAGGACGTTTACCGTCTACAGGGCGTTAAGATTAACGATAAGCACATTGAGGTGATCATTCGCCAGATGCTGCGTAAGTGTGAGATCGTTGACGCTGGTGACAGTGAATTCCTACCGGGTGAACAAGCTGAAGTGTCTCGTGTTAAGATCGCTAACCGCGAACTAGAAGCACAAGGTAAGCAGCCTGCGACATTCGAACGTGAACTTCTTGGTATTACTAAGGCGTCACTTGCGACTGAATCGTTCATCTCTGCAGCATCGTTCCAGGAGACCACTCGTGTTCTTACTGAAGCAGCTGTTGGTGGTAAGAGCGATAAGTTACGTGGTCTGAAAGAAAACGTAATTGTTGGTCGCCTAATCCCTGCTGGTACGGGTTACTCTTACCATCAGAAGCGTGCAACTGCAGCGCCGAGTGCGGCAGCTGAAGAAGCACCAGCGATTAGCGCAAGCGAAGCTGAGCAGAACCTAGCGGATCTACTAAATCTAGCTGGTAGCAACGATTAATCGATGCCCAAAAGTAAATAGATTGTAAAAAAGGCGCTTTTAGCGCCTTTTTTTTACTTTAAATCGGTTAAAAGTTGTCTATTTCTTGACAGATAGTCCATACACTTCTAAAATTTCGCGTCCCACACCTGTGGGATATAGATTTTTCACACCTTACTGTTGATTTAGTCAACTGATTCGGAGCTATACATGGCAACTGTAAACCAGTTGGTACGTAAGCCTCGCGCACCGAAAGTCGATAAGACTAACGTTCCTGCGCTAGCTGCGTGTCCACAAAAACGTGGTGTTTGTACTCGCGTATATACTACTACACCAAAAAAACCTAACTCTGCACTACGTAAAGTAGCTCGTGTGCGTCTAACTAACGGTTTCGAAGTAACTTCGTACATCGGCGGTGAAGGCCACAACCTGCAGGAACACAGCGTAATTCTAATCCGTGGCGGTCGTGTAAAAGACTTACCGGGTGTGCGTTACCACACTGTACGCGGCGCATTAGACTGTGCTGGCGTTAGCGAACGTCGTCAAGGTCGTTCAAAGTACGGTGCTAAGCGTCCTAAGTCTTAACGTTTTCCGTTAAGTAAGGCCAAGCTAGATATAATTGAGATTCCAGTTTTGGGGTCCCTGAAGCATACGGAGAAATTGTTATGCCAAGACGTCGCGTTGTAGGACAACGTAAAATCCTACCAGATCCAAAGTTCAACAGTGAGTTGCTGGCTAAGTTCATCAACGTCATTATGCAGGACGGCAAAAAGTCGACTGCAGAAAAAATTATTTACAAGGCACTAGATACTGCAGCTGAAAAGAAAGGCGAAGATCAACTAGTAATCCTTGAAGCAGCCCTGGACAACGTACGTCCATCAGTCGAGGTTAAATCTCGTCGTGTTGGTGGTTCTACTTACCAGGTACCATGTGAAGTTCGTCCAGTGCGTCGTAACGCACTAGCGATGCGCTGGTTGGTTGAAGCTGCACGTAAGCGTGGTGAAAAATCTATGGCTCTACGTCTAGCAGGTGAAATGTTAGACGCATCTGAAAACAAAGGTACTGCTGTTAAGAAGCGCGAAGACGTGCATCGTATGGCAGAAGCAAACAAAGCGTTTGCTCATTACCGCTGGTAATATCTTGGCGTGGGCTTTGTCCCACGCCTTACTTGCATTGCTAACACTCAGGTTTTAGCTAAGAGGGTACAAATCGTGGCTCGTACAACTCCAATTGAGCGCTACCGTAATATCGGTATCTGTGCTCATGTTGACGCTGGTAAAACCACTACCACTGAACGTGTTCTATTCTACACTGGCTTATCACATAAGATCGGTGAAGTTCATGATGGCGCTGCCACCATGGATTGGATGGAGCAAGAGCAGGAACGTGGTATTACCATCACCTCAGCCGCAACGACTACTTTCTGGCGCGGAATGGATGCGCAGTTCACTGAACACCGCATTAATATCATCGATACTCCAGGTCACGTTGACTTCACTATTGAAGTAGAACGTTCTTTGCGAGTGCTGGATGGTGCAGTTGTTGTTTTCTGTGGCTCATCAGGGGTTGAACCCCAATCTGAGACTGTTTGGCGACAAGCTGATAAGTATCATGTGCCGCGCTTAGTGTTCGTCAATAAGATGGACCGCGCAGGTGCAAACTTTGATCGTGTCGTTGAGCAGATCCGCAACCGCCTTGGCGCGACTTGTGTACCAATTCAATTGAATATTGGTTCAGAAGAAGACTTCAACGGTGTTGTCGATTTGATCAAGATGAAAGCAATTAACTGGTCTGAAGATGATCAGGGCATGACTTTCACTTATGAAGCCATTCCAGAGCACTTAGCCGACAAAGCTGCAGAAATGCGCGAGTACTTGGTTGAAAGTGCTGCTGAAGCTTCAGAAGAGCTGATGGAAAAGTACCTAGATGATGGGGAACTTTCGGAAGACGAGATCAAGAAAGCACTACGTCAACGCACCTTAAATAACGAAATCGTATTGGCAACCTGTGGTTCTGCATTTAAGAACAAGGGTGTACAAGCGGTTCTCGATGCAGTGGTAGATTTTCTACCATCGCCAGTCGAAGTTCCTGCTATCAAGGGCATCGATGACAACGAAGAAGAGACTGAACGTCAAGCTGACGACAACGCTCCATTCGCTGCATTGGCATTTAAGATTGCTACAGATCCTTTCGTAGGTACTCTGACCTTTATACGTGTTTATTCAGGTGTATTGGAAACAGGTGCCGGCGTATATAACTCTGTTAAGCAAAAGCGTGAACGTATTGGTCGTATGGTGCAGATGCACGCTAATGACCGTCAAGAGATTAAAGAAGTACGCGCTGGCGACATCGCTGCTCTTATTGGTCTTAAAGACGTAACTACAGGCGATACTCTGTGTGATTCAGACCATAAAGTAATTCTAGAGCGTATGGAATTTCCTGAGCCAGTAATTACTATTGCCGTTGAGCCAAGAACAAAGGCTGACCAAGATAAGATGGGGATGGCGTTGCAAAAGCTTGCAGCGGAAGATCCATCATTCCGTGTTGAAACTGATGAAGAGTCGGGGCAAACACTGATTTCTGGTATGGGTGAGCTACACTTAGACATCATCGTAGACCGTATGCGTCGCGAATTTGGTGTTGAGTGTAATGTAGGTAAACCACAAGTTGCATATCGTGAGACTATCCGCAAAACCGTGGAAGTCGAAGGTAAGTTTGTACGCCAATCTGGTGGTCGAGGTCAATTCGGTCACGTTTGGTTAAAGCTAGAGCCTCAAGAAGAAGGTTTTGGTTACGAATTCGTCAACGAAATTGTTGGTGGTGTGGTTCCAAAGGAATACATCCCAGCAGTGGACAAGGGTATTCAAGAGCAGATGAAGAACGGCGTATTAGCTGGCTTCCCAGTTCTTGACGTAAAAGTCACTTTGTACGATGGTTCATATCATGATGTGGACTCGAACGAAATGGCATTTAAAGTGGCTGGTTCTATCGGCTTTAAGAAGGGCGCACTAGAAGCGGATCCTTCTTTGCTTGAACCATGTATGAAAGTCGAAGTAACAACTCCTGAAGATTATATGGGAGATGTTGTGGGTGACTTGAACCGTCGTCGTGGCCTTATTGAAGGCATGGATGATGGTATCGCAGGCATTAAGCTTGTGCATGCAACAGTACCTTTGTCTGAAATGTTCGGTTATGCAACCGATTTGCGTAGTGCAACTCAGGGCCGTGCTTCATACTCTATGGAGTTTTTGAAGTACTCTGATGCACCGCAAAATGTTACTAAAGCAATAATAGAGGCCAGAGGCTAAACTGTCTCACTCTATTGTTGATATACTTAATTGCTATTGCTCGGTTTTAAGCCGAGCATTTTCTGAAAAGAAAGGAATATATCGTGGCTAAAGAAAAATTTGAACGCGTAAAACCGCATGTTAACGTTGGTACTATCGGACACGTTGACCATGGTAAAACTACTCTAACTGCTGCTATCTCTGCTGTTTTAACTAAGAGCTTTGGTGGTACTGCACGTGATTTCGCACAGATCGATAACGCTCCAGAAGAGCGTGAGCGCGGTATTACAATTAATACTTCTCACATCGAATATGACACTCCATCACGTCACTACGCACACGTAGACTGTCCAGGTCACGCGGATTATGTTAAAAACATGATCACTGGTGCTGCACAGATGGACGGCGCGATCCTAGTAGTTGCTTCTACAGATGGTCCAATGCCACAAACTCGTGAGCACATCCTGCTTTCACGTCAGGTTGGCGTACCATTCATCATCGTATTCATGAACAAGTGTGACATGGTTGATGACGAAGAACTTCTAGAACTAGTAGAAATGGAAGTTCGTGAACTTCTATCTGAATACGACTTCCCAGGTGATGACTTACCAGTTATCCAGGGTTCTGCACTTAAAGCTCTTGAAGGCGAGCCAGAGTGGGAAGCTAAGATCCTAGAACTAGCTGAAGCTCTAGACACTTACATTCCAGAGCCAGAGCGTGCAATCGATGGTGCATTCATTCTACCAATCGAAGACGTATTCTCTATCGCTGGTCGTGGTACTGTTGTTACTGGTCGTGTAGAGCGCGGTATCATCAAAGTAGGTGAAGAAGTGGAAATCGTTGGTATCAAAGAGACTACTAAGTCTACTTGTACTGGTGTTGAAATGTTCCGTAAGCTTCTTGACGAAGGTCGTGCTGGCGAGAACTGTGGTGTTCTTCTACGTGGTATCAAGCGTGAAGAAGTTGAACGTGGTCAAGTACTAGCTGCTCCAGGTTCAATCACTCCACACACTACTTTCAAGTCAGAAATCTACGTTCTGTCTAAAGAAGAAGGTGGACGTCACACTCCATTCTTCAAAGGCTACCGTCCACAGTTCTACTTCCGTACAACTGACGTAACCGGTACTATCGAATTGCCAGAAGGCGTTGAAATGGTAATGCCTGGTGACAACGTAGCTATGACTGTTACTCTAATCTGCCCAATCGCGATGGACGAAGGTTTACGCTTCGCTATCCGTGAAGGTGGCCGTACAGTTGGTGCTGGTGTTGTAGCTGAGATCGTTGCTTAATTAGCAACGGGTCTTAACTCGATACTGAAAAGGGCAGCTTAGGCTGCCTTTTTTATTGCCTTAAGAAAAGTGAGGCAAGGGCTAGTAATCCGGATCCGACTGTGTATAATGGCGCCACTTTGTTGAAACCTGTCTATTTGGCGGTATTTCACACAACGGGGTTGATCTCAGCGTTGAAATCAGTATAATAGCCCCTCGCCTTAACCATTAGGCGATTTAATTGGTCTACCTTCGGGTTTGACGTAAAAAAACAGCGACTCCGATTGTGAGTCGAACGGCTAAATCATTTCACTCTGCTATTTTCTATAGGAAGACAGCTAGAGGGTGATTTTTTTGTGTACATTTTAGGAGCTCTGGTCAATGCAGAACCAAAGAATCCGTATCCGCTTGAAAGGATTTGATCATCGTTTGATTGATCAGTCTACTGCGGAAATCGTTGAAACTGCTAAGCGTACCGGCGCGCAGGTTCGTGGTCCAATCCCACTACCAACGCGTAAAGAACGTTATACCATTTTGACTTCTCCACACGTTAATAAAGATGCACGTGACCAGTACGAACTACGTACCCACAAGCGTCTTGTTGACATCGTAGAGCCGACTGAGAAGACTGTAGACGCACTTATGCGTTTAGATCTTGCGGCTGGTGTTGACGTTCAGATTAGCTTGGGTTAATTGAGATCCTTAGAAGAGGTTTGAGAGATGGCTATCGGTCTTATCGGTCGTAAAGTAGGTATGACTCGCATCTTCAATGAAGATGGCGCGTCGGTACCTGTAACAGTAATTGAAATTGCTGCTAACCGCGTAACCCAAGTGAGAACTTTGGATACAGATGGTTACCGTGCACTTCAAGTTACTACTGGTACCAAAAAAGCTAATCGCATCACTAAACCAGAAGCAGGTCACTTTGCTAAGGCAGGCGTTGAAGCCGGTCGTGGTTTATGGGAAATGCGTTTGGCTGATGGTGAAGGCGAGGGCATCGAAGTTGGTGCTGAGCTTAATGTAGATATCTTCGCTGACGTAGCGAAAGTTGATGTTACTGGTCAATCAAAGGGTAAGGGCTTCCAAGGCGGTATTAAGCGCTGGAACTTCCGTACTCAAGATGCAACACATGGTAACTCACTGGCACATAGAGCTAACGGTTCTATCGGTCAAAACCAAACACCTGGTCGCGTTTTCAAAGGTAAGAAAATGTCTGGCCACATGGGTGCAGAGCGTGTTACGACACAGAATCTAGAAGTAATTCGTGTAGATGCTGAACGTAACCTGCTATTGGTTAAGGGTGCAGTTCCAGGCGCTACTAATGGCGACCTGATCATCAAACCAGCTGTTAAAGCTTAAGGTCTGAGGAGATAGTAATGGAATTGGTATTGAAAGACGCACAGAGTGCTCTTGAAGTTTCCGAAGCTACCTTTGGCCGTGACTTTAATGAAGCACTGGTTCATCAGGTAGTTGTAGCTTACGCTGCAAACGCGCGTCAGGGCACTCGTGCTCAAAAGACTCGCGCAGAAGTAACTGGCTCTGGCAAAAAGCCATGGCGTCAAAAAGGTACTGGCCGTGCACGTGCTGGTACTGTTAAAGGCCCAATCTGGCGTGGCGGTGGCGTAACTTTCGCTGCTAAAACACAAGATCACAGCCAAAAAGTTAACAAGAAGATGTACCGCGGAGCGCTGAAAAGCATTTTCTCTGAATTGGTACGTCAAGACCGTCTTGTTGTTGTTGAGTCATTTGGTGTTGAAGCTCCTAAAACTAAAGAGCTGAAAGCTAAACTTAACGAAATGCAACTAGAAGACGTGTTGATTGTTACTCCAGAAGTTGACGAGAACTTGTTCTTAGCTGCTCGCAACCTGTACAAAGTTGACGTACGTGACGTTGCTGGTATCGACCCAGTAAGTCTAATCGCTTTCAACAAAGTACTTGTTACTGCTGAAGCTATTAAGCAAATCGAGGAGATGCTGGGATGATAAGCCAAGAACGTTTGCTAAAAGTTATTCTTGCACCACACATCTCTGAAAAGAGCACTGTTAATGCAGAGAATAACAACACGGTAGTTTTCCGTGTAGCTATCGATGCAACTAAAGCTGAAGTTAAAGCTGCAGTAGCACAGCTATTTGAAGTTGAAGTTGATACAGTTCGTACTTTGGTTAACAAAGGCAAAACTAAGCGTCACGGTGCCCGTACTGGCCGTCGTAGCGATTGGAAAAAAGCTTACGTTACCTTAGCTGCTGGTGCTGACATCGATTTCGTCGGCGGCGCTGAGTAAGCATTAGGAGAATTATCATGGCAGTTATTAAGTGTAAGCCAACCTCTCCAGGTCGTCGCCACTTAGTTAAAGTGGTGAACAGCGATCTGCATAAAGGTAAACCTTTTGCAGGCCTGTTGGCGAAAAAATCGAAAAGTGGTGGCCGTAACAATACGGGTCGCATCACTGTCCGCCACGTTGGTGGTGGTCATAAGCAACATTATCGTCTGATCGACTTTAAGCGTAACAAAGACGGTATCCCTGCGAAGGTTGAGCGTTTGGAATATGATCCAAACCGTACAGCTAACATCGCATTGGTACTATACGCTGACGGTGAGCGTCGTTATATCCTTGCTGCTAAAGGCATGCAAGCTGGTGATAAGATCCAGTCTGGTATCGATGCAGAGATCAAGAGCGGTAACGCATTGCCTCTACGCAACATCCCTGTGGGTAGCGTAGTGCACGCAGTCGAAATGAAGCCTGGTAAAGGTGCTCAGATCGCGCGTTCAGCTGGTGCTTATGTACAAGTTATTGCTCGTGACGGCGAATACGCCACTCTACGTCTTCGCTCTGGCGAAATGCGTAAAGTGCCGGTTGATTGCCGCGCGACATTGGGTGAAGTTGGTAATGCCGAGCATATGCTACGCCAGTTAGGTAAAGCAGGTGCTAAGCGCTGGAGAGGCGTACGCCCAACAGTTCGTGGTGTTGCAATGAACCCAGTAGATCACCCACATGGTGGTGGTGAAGGCCGTACTTCTGGTGGCCGTCATCCTGTATCACCTTGGGGTATGCCAACTAAGGGTTATAAGACTCGTAGTAACAAACGCACCGACAAGTACATTGTACGTCGTCGCAATAAAAAGTAAGAGGATTCGCCATGCCACGTTCTCTCAAGAAAGGTCCATTCATTGACCTACACTTGCTGAAGAAGGTAGAGAAAGCGATGGAAGCTGGAGACAAGAAGCCTATTAAGACTTGGTCTCGCCGCTCTATGATCATTCCTAACATGATTGGAATGACCATCGCTGTCCATAATGGTCGTCAGCACGTACCTGTGTTCGTAACTGACGAAATGATCGGCCACAAGCTTGGTGAATTTTCACCAACTCGCACTTATCGCGGCCATGCTGCAGATAAGAAAGCGAAGAAGCGTTAATACGGGAGACATAAGATGGAAGTTTTAGCTAAACATCGTTTTGCCCGTACGTCGCCTCAAAAGTGTCGTTTGGTTGCAGATCAAATCCGTGGACTGCCTGTTGCTAAGGCTCTCGAAATTCTAACTTTCAGCCCTAAGAAAGCTGCAGTACTTGTTAAAAAAGTACTGGACTCTGCAATCGCTAATGCTGAGCACAATGAAGGTGCTGACATTGACGAACTAAGAGTTGGAGCGATTATGATCGATGAAGGTCCAACTATGAAGCGTATCATGCCACGTGCTAAAGGCCGTGCTGATCGCATAATCAAGCGTACCAGCCACATTACTGTGGTTGTATCAGATCGCTAGGAGTTAGCAATGGGACAGAAAGTACATCCTAATGGTATCCGTCTGGGTATCACTAAGCCTTGGATCTCGACCTGGTACGCTGACAAGTCAGACTATGCCAATAACTTGAGCAGTGACTGGGAAGTGCGTAAGTTTCTAGAACAGAAACTTAAGCAAGCATCAGTCTCTAAGATTGTTATCGAGCGTCCAGCTAAGAGTGTTCGCGTTACTATTCACACTGCCCGTCCAGGTGTTGTGATTGGTAAGAAAGGTGAAGACGTTGAAAAGCTACGCAACGCTGTTGCAAAGCTGACTGGTATTCCAGCTCAAATCAACATCGCTGAGATCCGTAAGCCTGAGCTAGATGCTAAGCTTGTTGCCGATGGCATCGCTTCGCAACTAGAGCGTCGTGTTATGTTCCGTCGTGCTATGAAGCGCGCAGTTCAAAACGCAATGCGTCTTGGTGCTAAGGGTATCAAAGTTGAAGTGAGTGGCCGTCTAGGCGGCGCTGAGATTGCGCGTTCAGAGTGGTATCGTGAAGGTCGTGTACCTTTGCATACACTGCGTGCTGATATCGACTATTCTACTTCTGAGAGTCACACTCAATACGGTGTGATTGGCGTTAAAGTTTGGGTCTTCAAAGGCGAAGTTCTAGACGGCGTTCTACCTCAGCACGAAGAGCCGAAACAGCAGCCGAAGCGTAAGCCTCGCGGTAAATAGGAGAGCTGGCAATGCTGCAACCAAAAAGAATGAAGTTTCGCAAAATGTTCAAGGGCCGCAACCGCGGTCTAGCGAACGGCACTGAAGTTAGCTTCGGTGAATTCGGTTTGAAAGCTGTTGGACGTGGTCGTCTTACTGCTCGTCAAATTGAAGCTGCGCGTCGTGCTATGACACGTCACATTAAACGTCAAGGTCAGATCTGGATCCGCGTATTCCCTGACAAGCCAATTACCTCTAAGCCTCTTGAAGTGCGTATGGGTAAAGGTAAGGGTAACGTTGAATACTGGGTTTGCCAGATTCAACCAGGTAAGGTTCTTTATGAGATGAATGGTGTATCTGAGGAGTTAGCTCGTGAAGCTTTCACTCTAGCTGCAGCTAAACTACCTCTAAAGACTACCTTCGTAACTAAGACGGTGATGTAATGAAAGCGAGCGAACTAACAGAAAAGAGCGTTGAAGAATTGAACGCTGAACTGCTTGGTCTGCTGCGTGAGCAGTTTAATCTGCGTATGCAACACGCCACTGGTCAGTTGACTCAGACTCATCAGCTTAAAATCGTGCGTCGCAACATTGCGCGCGTTAAGACCATTATTACTTCTAAGGCGGGTGCATAATGTCTGATAATATCCGTACTTTGCAAGGTCGAGTACTTAGCGACAAGATGGACAAGTCTATCACTGTAGCTATTGAGCGTAAGGTAAAACACCCTTTATACGGTAAGTTTATCAAGCGCACTACTAAGATCCATGCTCATGACGAACAAAATCAGTGTAATGCTGGCGATATCGTGACTATTCGCGAATGCCGTCCGCTGTCTAAGACTAAGTCTTGGACTCTGGTTGAAGTAGTATCAAAAGCCTAAGCTTATTAGGTATTTAAGCAAACGGCTCCTAAAGTTGGGGCCGTTTTTATTTTTAGTACTATCTATTCCTATTTATAGGTGTTACACTTGCGCGCCAATTTTGACTAAATTAAAGTCAGGATTAGGGTGAAATGTAGCCCCTTTGTGGGATTGTAAGTAACGATAGCGGAGCACTTAAAATGATCCAAATGCAATCGACTCTAGAAGTCGCCTGTAACAGTGGCGCTCGTAGAGTTCAGTGTATTAAGGTCTTGGGTGGCTCTCATCGTCGTTATGCCGGTATCGGCGACGTCATCAAGGTTTCTGTAAAAGAAGCAATTCCTCGCGGTAAAGCGAAGAAAGGTGATGTATATAACGCGGTGGTAGTCCGTACTAAGAAAGGCGTACGTCGTCCAGACGGTTCTGTCATTCGCTTCGATCGGAACGCAGCGGTATTGCTTAACGCAAACCTTGCACCGATTGGTACTCGTATCTTTGGACCTGTGACACGTGAACTGCGTACTGAGCAGTTTATGAAGATTGTGTCATTGGCACCAGAAGTACTGTAAGGAGCTTCAAAATGGCAGCTAAAATACGTCGTCAAGACGAAGTAATTGTACTAGCAGGTAAAGACCAGGGTAAACGCGGTAAGGTTTCTCAGGTTCTTCCAACTGGTAAATTAATTGTAGAAGGTATTAACCTTGTCAAGAAACACCAAAAGCCAAACCCACAATTGGGCGTAGCTGGCGGTATTGTTGAGCAAGAAGCACCGATACAAGCATCAAACGTAGCGATTTTCAACTCTGCCACTGGCAAAGCTGATCGCGTTGGTTTCCGATTTGAAGACGGCAAAAAAGTCCGTTTCTTTAAGTCGAACAGTGAACTCGTTAAGTAATTTGGAGTAAACGATGGCGAAACTGCATGATAAATACAAAGAGACTGTTAGTCCTGAACTTGCTAAAAAGTTCGGTTTTACCAGTGTCATGCAAGTCCCTCGGATTGAAAAGATCACCCTTAATATGGGTGTTGGCGAAGCAGTAGCAGATAAGAAAGTTATGGAGCATGCGCTTCGTGACATGACTGCTATCGCTGGTCAAAAGCCAGTAGTGACTGTAGCTCGTAAGTCAGTTGCTGGTTTCAAAATCCGTGAAGGCTACCCAATCGGCTGTAAGGTTACACTGCGCGGTGAGCGTATGTGGGAATTCTTAGAGCGTTTAGTTGATATCGCGATCCCGCGTATTCGTGACTTCCGTGGTTTGAGCGCTAAGTCGTTCGACGGCCGTGGTAACTATGCGATGGGTGTACGTGAGCAGATTATCTTCCCAGAGATCCAATACGATAAAATCGATAAGATCCGCGGTATGGATATCGTAATCACTACTACTGCGAAGAATGACGAAGAAGGCCGAGCTCTGCTCGAAGGCTTTAACTTCCCATTCAAGAAATAAGGGTAGCGTAATGGCAAAAAGTTCAATGAAAGCACGTGAAGCAAAGCGTGCACAGCTCGTAGCTAAGTTCGCTGAAAAGCGCGCTGCACTTAAAGCTATCATTAGCAGTCCAGCTTCTTCTGATGAAGATCGTTGGGATGCAGTACTTAAGTTACAAGCTCTACCACGTGACTCTAGCGCAGCGCGTCAGCGCAATCGTTGTAGTCAAACTGGTCGCCCACATGGTTTCCTACGTAAGTTCGGCCTTAGCCGTATCAAGTTACGTGAAGCAACTATGCGCGGTGAAGTTCCTGGTCTTCGCAAGGCCAGCTGGTAAGCACTTGTCACGGAGTAAGCTAATATGAGCATGCAAGATCCTATTGCGGATATGTTAACACGTATTCGTAACGGCCAAGCTGCTAAACACGTATCTGTGAAGATGCCTTCTGCTAAGCTTAAAATCGCTATCGCGAAAATGCTTAAAGAAGAAGGTTATATCACTGACTACGCCGTAGCAGATGAAGCCAAGCCTGAATTGGAAATCACTTTAAAGTATTTCCAAGGTCAGCCAGTCGTTGAGACTATCCAGCGCGTTAGCCGTCCTGGTCTTCGTATTTACAAAGGTAAAAACGATCTACCAAAGGTTATGGGCGGACTGGGTGTCGCTATCGTGTCCACTTCTAAAGGTTTGATGACTGATCGTACTGCCCGCCAAAATGGCATGGGTGGGGAAGTTATCTGCTACGTAGCATAAGGAGCTAGCAATGTCTCGTGTCGCAAAAGCACCAGTCGCTATCCCTGCAGGCGTAGAAGTGACTTTAAACGAACAAACTATCACCGTAAAAGGTACTAAAGGTAGTTTGACTCGAGTTATTAACCAAGCGGTTAGTCTTGTTGTTGAAGGCGCTGAAATCAAGTTTGGTCCAGTTGAAGGCGTTACTAACGCTTGGGCTCAAGCGGGTACAGCACGCGCTCTAGTAAACAACATGGTTATCGGTGTATCAGAAGGTTTTGAAAAGAAGCTTCAGTTAATTGGTGTTGGTTACCGTGCGAAGATCGCTGGTAACGGCGTTGATTTGACTTTAGGTTTCTCACATCCTTTAGTACACGAACTACCCGCAGGCGTAACAGCAGAATGTCCTAGCCAAACTGAAATCGTACTTAAGGGTACTGATAAGCAGTTAATTGGTCAGGTTGCTGCTGAGATTCGCGGTTACCGTCCACCAGAGCCTTACAAAGGTAAAGGTGTTCGCTATGCTGACGAACAAGTACGCCGTAAAGAGGCTAAGAAGAAGTAAGGTAATACGATATGGATAAGAAAACATCTCGCTTACGCCGCGCACTACGCGCCCGTAAGAAGATCCAAGAGCTGGGCGTTAATCGTCTGGTTGTACATCGTACACCACGTCACACTTACGCTCAGGTCATTAGCCCTGAAAACGTAGTGTTGGCGGCAGCTTCTACTGCTGAAAAAGCGGTATCAGAGCAGCTAAAGTACACAGGTAACGTAGATGCAGCTAAAGTAGTGGGTAAAACCGTTGCTGAGCGCGCTATCGAAAAAGGCGTAGCTGTAGTTGCATTCGATCGTTCCGGCTTCAAGTATCACGGACGCGTTGCTGCATTAGCAGACGCTGCTCGTGAAGCTGGCCTCAAGTTCTAAGGAATGATGAAAAATGGCTAAATTTGAAGCTCAACAGCAAAAAGACGATCTGCAAGAGAAATTAGTTGCAGTAAATCGTGTTTCTAAAGTAGTTAAAGGCGGACGTATCTTTAGCTTCACTGCACTAACTGTAGTGGGTGATGGTAACGGTAAAGTTGGCTATGGCTATGGTAAAGCGCGTGAAGTACCAGCAGCAATTCAGAAAGCAATGGAAAAGGCTCGCCGTAACATTGTAAACGTTGAATTGAACAATGGTACTTTGCACCACCCTGTAAAGGGTCGTCACACTGGTTCTCGTGTTTACATGCAGCCAGCCTCTGACGGTACCGGTATTATTGCCGGTGGCGCAATGCGTGCCGTATTGGAAGTAGCAGGCGTTCATAACGTTCTGTCAAAAGCATACGGTTCTACTAACCCGATCAACATCGTACGTGCAACTGTAGATGCGTTGGTGAACATGAAGTCACCATCACAAATCGCAGCTAAGCGTGGCCTGAATGTTGATGAAATTCGAGGTTAATGCACCATGGCTACTAAAACACTTAAAGTAACTCAGACCAAAAGTTCAATCGGCCGCTTACCAAAGCACCGTGCAACTTTGACTGGTCTAGGTCTACGCCGCATTAATCACACTGTTGAACTAGAAGATACTCCTTCTGTTCGCGGTATGATTAACAAGGTTTACTACATGGTTTCGGTGGAGGAAGTATAAGATGCGTCTAAATACTCTATCACCTGCTGCAGGTGCTAAATCAGCAGCTAAGCGTGTAGGTCGCGGTATCGGTTCAGGCCTAGGTAAAACTGCAGGTCGTGGTCACAAAGGTCAGAAGTCTCGTTCTGGCGGCGGTGTTCGCGTAGGTTTCGAGGGTGGTCAGATGCCACTTAAGATCCGTCTACCTAAGTTCGGTTTTACCTCACGCACTGCGTTGGTATCAGCTGAAATTCGCGTTGGCGAATTAGCTAAAGTTAACGGTGATGTTATCGACCTAAATGCGCTGAAAGATGCGAATCTAGTTACTCGCAACATACAGTTTGCTAAAATCGTTCTTTCAGGTACCATTGAGCGCCCAGTGACCGTAAAAGGTCTTAAGGTAACCAAAGGTGCACGTGCAGCTATTGAAGCTGCCGGTGGCAAGATCGAGGAATAATACGTCGATGGCAAAACCAGGACTTGATTTAAAAAGCGCGAAGGGCGGTTTATCAGAATTGAAAACCCGCCTCCTGTTCGTGATTGGTGCAATTATCGTCTTTAGAGCCGGTTCGTTTGTACCAATTCCTGGTATTGACGCTGCTGTACTAGCAGAGCTGTTTAATCAGCAAAAGGGTACCATCTTAGGCATGTTTAACATGTTCTCTGGTGGTGCTCTTGAACGTGCCTCTATCTTTGCATTAGGTATCATGCCGTATATTTCGGCATCGATCATTATGCAGTTGTTGACTGTGGTTCATCCCGCACTTGCTGAATTGAAAAAAGAAGGCGAGTCAGGACGAAAGAAGATCAGTCAATATACTCGATACGGCACATTGGTCCTGGGTACGTTCCAGGCAATCGGTATCGCAACAGGTTTACCAAACTTAGTTCCAGGGTTAGTTGTTAACCTAGGATTTAGTTTCTACTTCGTTGCTGTAGTGAGCTTAGTGACAGGAACAATGTTCCTTATGTGGCTAGGTGAGCAAATTACCGAAAGAGGCATAGGTAACGGTATCTCGATTCTTATTTTCGCAGGTATTGTTGCTGGTCTGCCATCTGCTATCGGTCAAACGGCCGAGCAGGCGCGTCAAGGCGACTTGAATGTACTAGTATTGTTGTTGCTGGCAGTGATTGTTTTCGCTGTCACTTATTTTGTGGTATTCGTTGAGCGTGGACAACGTCGTATCGTTGTAAACTATGCAAAGCGTCAGCAAGGCCGTAAGGTGTTTGCAGCGCAGAGCACTCACTTACCACTTAAGCTAAATATGGCTGGTGTTATCCCGCCTATTTTTGCGTCCAGCATCATTTTGTTCCCAGGCACACTGGCTCAGTGGTTTGGTCAAAATGAGTCCATGTCATGGTTAAGTGATTTTTCACTTGCTGTGTCACCAGGACAACCGCTGTACTCATTGCTATATGCAACAGCTATTATTTTCTTCTGTTTCTTCTATACTGCGTTGGTGTTTAACCCTCGCGAAACAGCAGACAACCTGAAGAAGAGTGGTGCGTTCATTCCCGGGATTCGTCCTGGAGAACAGACTTCGCGTTACATTGATAAAGTTATGACTCGCCTGACATTAGCTGGTGCGTTGTATATTACCTTTATCTGCTTAATTCCGGAGTTCATGTTAATTGCGTGGAAAGTACAGTTCTATTTTGGCGGTACTTCACTACTAATTATGGTAGTCGTAATCATGGACTTCATGGCTCAGGTTCAGACCCATATGATGTCTCATCAGTATGAGTCTGTAATGAAGAAAGCTAACTTAGTAAACAAAGCGAACTTAGATCGCTTTGGTCGCTAAGATAGTAATCTCGGAGTGTTGAAATGAAAGTTCGAGCTTCCGTGAAGAAGATCTGCCGTAACTGCAAGATCGTAAAGCGTAGTGGCGTTGTACGTGTGATTTGTGTTGAACCTAAACACAAACAGCGTCAAGGCTAAAAAAATTGGCCAGCCCAGTCCGGGCTGGTCAAAAATATTATTTGCTAAATTGTCGTCTGTCGAGTATCCTACCGGGCTTTTCACAGATGACCTTTAACTTAAGGAGTGCATAGTGGCCCGTATCGCTGGCATTAACATTCCTGATCAAAAGCATACAGTCATTGCATTGACTGCTATCTACGGCATCGGTCGTACTCGCGCACAAGCTATTTGCGCGGCTACTTCAATTGCTGAAGACGCTAAGATCAAGGAATTGAGCGAAGCTCAAATCGATAGTCTACGCGAAGAAGTCGCCAACTACATTGTAGAAGGTGATTTACGTCGTGAAGTTTCCATGAACATCAAGCGTCTTATGGACCTTGGTTGTTACCGTGGCCTTCGCCATCGTCGTAGCCTTCCCCTTCGTGGGCAACGTACTAAGACCAATGCGCGTACGCGTAAAGGTCCACGTAAACCAATTAGAAAGTAACGGGGTAAACCAAAATGGCTAAAGTTCCGTCACGTTCTCCGCGTAAGCGTGTACGTAAACAGGTTGCTGATGGTATGGCGCATATCCATGCGTCTTTCAACAACACAATTATTACCATTACAGATCGTCAAGGTAACGCACTATCTTGGGCAACTTCTGGTGGTTCAGGTTTCCGTGGTTCACGTAAATCTACCCCATTTGCTGCACAGGTTGCTGCTGAGCGTGCAGGTGTTGCTGCTCAGGACTACGGTGTTAAAAACCTAGAAGTTTTTGTGAAGGGTCCAGGTCCAGGACGCGAATCAGCGATTCGTGCACTAAACTCGGTTGGTTACAAGATAACTAACATTACCGATGTGACGCCTATCCCTCATAATGGTTGTCGTCCTCCTAAGAAACGTCGCGTTTAATTCGTCGTTTTTAATAGGATAGTTGGAGAAAGAACATGGCAAGATACTTGGGTCCAAAGCTCAAGCTTACCCGCAGAGAAGGTACTGACCTTTTCCTAAAGAGCGGAGTGAGAGCAATCGATTCGAAGTGTAAGCTTGAAACTGCACCTGGACAACACGGCGCTCGTAAGACCCGTTTGTCTGAGTATGGTGTTCAGCTACGCGAGAAACAAAAAGTTCGTCGTATTTATGGTGTGCTAGAAAAGCAATTCCGTAACTACTACAAAGATGCTGCACGTACTAAAGGTAACACTGGTGAAAACCTACTTACTCTTTTAGAAACCCGTCTTGATAACGTAGTTTATCGCATGGGCTTTGGTGCAACACGCGCTGAATCACGTCAGCTAGTTAGCCATAAGTCAATTATGGTTAATGGTAGCGTCGTTAACATTCCATCATTCAAAGTGTCTGCGAATGATGTAGTGAGCGTTCGTGAAAAGTCACGCACTCAAGCTCGTATTAAAGCGGCTTTAGAAGTGTCGGCTCAACGCGAAAAGCCAACATGGGTTGAAGTTGACAACACTAAGATGGAAGGTGCTTTCAAGCGTATTCCTGAGCGTAGTGATTTGTCTGCGGAAATTAACGAACAGCTGATCGTCGAACTTTACTCTAAGTAAGGTTAAAACAAAAGAGAGGACACAATGCAGGGTTCTGTTACAGAATTTCTTAAACCGCGTCTCGTTGATATCGAGCAGGTTAATCCAACACGTGCCAAGGTTACACTGGAGCCGCTTGAGCGTGGTTTTGGTCACACTCTAGGTAACGCGTTGCGTCGTATCCTATTGTCGTCTATGCCAGGCTGCGCGGTTACCGAAGTAGAGATTGATGGTGTACTGCATGAATACAGTAGCAAGGAAGGCGTGCAAGAAGATATCCTTGAGATACTACTAAACCTTAAAGGTTTGGCTGTAGTTATCGAAGGGAAAGACGAAGCTATGCTTACGCTAAGTAAGTCAGGCGCAGGCCCTGTTACTGCAGCAGATATCACGCATGATGGTGATGTTACTATCATGAATCCTGACCATGTTATCTGTCATTTGACAGGTAATAATGACGTCAGCATGCGTATCCGCGTAGAGCGTGGTCGTGGTTATGTACCGGCTTCTGCCCGTGCACAAACCGAAGACGATGATCGCCCTATCGGTCGTTTGTTGGTTGATTCTTCGTTCTCACCTGTTGCTCGCATTGCATACAATGTTGAAGCTGCTCGTGTTGAACAGCGTACAGACTTAGACAAACTCGTTATCGATATGACCACTAATGGTACTATCGATCCTGAGGAAGCTATCCGTCGTTCAGCGACCATCCTAGCCGAACAGCTAGATGCGTTTGTTGAGTTACGTGATGTGACTGAGACTGCACCAGTAGAAGAGAAGCCGGAGTTCGATCCGATTCTGTTGCGTCCTGTCGACGATTTAGAGCTAACTGTACGTTCAGCCAACTGTTTGAAGGCTGAAGCGATTCATTACATCGGCGATCTGGTACAACGCACTGAAGTTGAGCTGCTTAAGACTCCTAACTTAGGTAAGAAATCTCTTACTGAAATTAAGGATGTGTTAGCGTCTCGCGGACTGTCGTTAGGTATGCGTCTTGAAAACTGGCCTCCAGCTAGTTTAGCAGACGACCTTTAAGTCCAGATTAGTACAGATATAGGTAATAAGGATTAGGTCATGCGCCATCGTAAGAGTGGTCGTCAACTGAACCGTAACAGCAGTCATCGCCAAGCTATGTTCCGTAACATGGCTTGCTCAATAGTTCGTCACGAAGTGATCAAAACTACTGTAGCTAAAGCGAAAGAACTGCGTCGCGTAGTTGAACCTCTAATAACACTTGCTAAGAGTGATAGCGTTGCAAATCGCCGTTTGGCATTTGCTCGTACTCGCGACGCTGAAGTCGTTGGTAAGTTATTTACTGAATTGGGTCCACGTTTCCAGGAACGTCCTGGTGGATATACCCGTATTCTTAAGTGCGGTCTACGTACTGGTGACAAAGCGCCTATGGCGTATATTGAACTAGTAGGTCGTCCAGAAGCAGCAGTAGCTGTTGAAGACACTGCAGAGTAAATAAGTCTTAGTTTTAAAAGGCCGAACATTAGTTCGGCCTTTTTTATGGCTCAAATTTAGGTCATAGTTTAACTTTAAGCTCCGTTCTTATCGGCTATATTTATTTGATCTTTCATCCCCTCATTGAGTTAGTTACTCCTACATACCCAAAGTGTGCCTTGCTTTAAAACTTGCCCCCTAGGCGATCATCGTCCTTGCCTTTTATGCTTGCAAAAAACTATCTACTTAATAAGCGATTCTAAGCTATCAGAATTTAGCCCCATTACTGAATCGACTTAGCGCGCTTCAAACAGGCAAATCTTTATACTAATCAGTATAAAGATTTGGTCGCTCAGCGAGAGTTTAGTGGCACTGAGACAAGGTCAATAATTGCTCCTTCATTAATGATATTCGCAGCATCCATGCTGCTCGAAACGAGTGAAGAGCATAGTTATTCTCCGGTTAAGCTCGTTAACGCAGTTTCAGAGCAGCTAAAACTGGCCGCTCTGAGTAAATTCAACTTTTTATATTGATTGGTATTAGTGCAGCTTTGAGCAGTGCTGGTGATCCCTAGAGTCAATGAATAAGTTTTAGCGCGGGTAAAGATCTTGGGCACATATATCTCGAGAATGGCCTAAACAGTTCTATATTCATACAGTCGTTAAGGCTTCGCTTACAGCTATTAGGCTAGGATATTGGTCCAGTAATACTAACGGTAGCTGATACGCGAGAGGGCTGATGTATAGGTATAGCTAAGAGCTTTAGAAGTGTCTCTAGTGGCCTTATATTTCTAATCGGATCAATATGAGACTTGAGGCTGTTATATCGCAAAAACTTGTCTAATGACGAGGAGGGCAATATAGGTGAGCTGGTTTTTTTGGGGGGCCGTCTGTTTAAGTGGCTCATATTGCAATGCTACTGCAGTAAAGACTGCTTGTACGTGTGTTTAAAAGCGCTGGATAAGCTTAGTTTCGCATAACTTTGAAAATTAGTATAAGTGCTACGCTTCACCACAATCGGCTCAGAGCTTCATTCTGAGCGCTTGAAGCTATTTTGAGGTGGTTTGTTTGCCTTACAGTCAATATAAACACAAAATGTCTCGTCGAGGTGCACAGCGACTTAGAGAGCAAGCTTAAGTGCAAAGGCGAGGTTGGCAGAATAGTTAGACGATTACGATATGAATGTTTGATGATACTAAGCATATTGCATAACAAAGAAGTGAAAACAAAAAAGCCTTCGTTAAGAAGGCTTTTTAGATTAGAGCTATTTTGGCTTAGTAACCGCCAGATTTCTGCTCTTGGTTATAGTCTAACTTCTCATGGGTTTGGCCCATAGCTTCAGCGACTTCTGGTGGCATGTAGTTCTCGTCGTGCTTAGCAAGAACTTCAGTGGCTTCTAGTACTCCAGGCTTAGCTAGAACCCCTTGAGCAACGATACCTTGTCCTTCACGGAAAAGATCTGGTAGTAGATCGTCATAAGTTACGATGATCTCGCCGCCAGCAGCATCATGAACAGCAAACTCCACATGTAAGCTGTTAGGATCGCGTACCATTGAACCAACAGTTACCATCCCGCCAACACGGATACGTTGGCCAATCTCTGGCATAACACCAGTATCTTTCTTACCCTGTACAATTTCAGTAGGAGTAAAGAACAGGTTTAAGTTTGAATTTAACGCATACAATAGCAAAGAAGCGATTGCTGCTACGCCACCAATCAAGGCTACAGCAAGGGTAAGGCGTTTCTTTCGTCTTGGATTCACTATTTATTTACTCCGAGTTTCTTTAAGGCGTTCTTCTCGCTGAATCTTCTTCGCGATTTCGACTAACACCTTACGTTTCTGTCTAGCGCTAAGGACAACTAAAGTTCCTAGCGAAAAAAAGGTTACACCATAAGCTAGCCATACATAAAATCCGTAGCCGCCCATGTTGATAAATTCACTTATTGAGTCGAACTGCATTATTTGACCCCCTGTTTCTTAGCAAGTTCACGAACCCATGGACGCATGCCATTTCGTGCTAAAATTTCTGATCTAAATCTCACTAATGTAATTGCACCAATCATCACACCGAAGCCTAGAATGTTAATAAGTAATGGGTATAGCATCTCAGTAGGCATTGATGACTTCTCAGTGATCTTAATTGTCGATGGCTGATGTAGCGAACTCCACCAATCAACTGAGTACTTGATAATTGGAATGTTGATGACACCAACAATCGCCAAAATACCTGCTGCGCGAGCCGCAAGCACTTTGTCTTCAAAAGAAGCATAAAGAGAAATAACGCCTAGGTATAAGAATAGAAGCACTAGTTCAGAGGTTAAACGTGCATCCCAAACCCACCAAGTTCCCCACATCGGCTTACCCCAAGTCGCACCAGTAATTAGTGCGATAAAGGTAATTACTGCACCAATCGGTGCAATAGCAGCAGCTGCCCAGTCTGCAGACTTAATCTGCCACACAAGGCCAATAAAAGATGATGTTGCCATTGCCATGTAGGCAGCCATAGACATCGATGCTGCAGGTACATGGATAAAGATGATGCGGTAGCTGTCACCCTGTTGATAGTCTGTTGGAGCGAAAACCAAGCCCCAAACAGTTCCAATACCAATAAGCGAGATGGCAAGCATGGCAAACCAAGGAAGTAGGGTGCCTGAGAGTTTGTAGGCGCGTTCAGGATCCGCGTATGGATGTAACCATTTCCACATTTTAGTTAGTACTCACTCGTAAGGATGCACCAATTGCAAAAGGTGCTAATGTTAATGAACCGACCAACATAGCGCCAATAATAGCGAGTTGACCATCATAGGGTAAATTCATACCAGCAGCATCGATGGCACTGGTAGCGAAAATCAATACTGGAATATATAAAGGCAGAATAAGTAGGCTTAACAATACTCCTCCTTTACGTAATCCCACTGTCAAAGCTACACCAATCGCGCCTAATAGGCTCAGTACCGGAGTACCTAGCGCTAGTGTTGCCATTAATGCGCCGTAACTATTACCATCTAAATGTAATAACACTGCTAATAAAGGTGCCACTAAAATTAAAGGTACGCCAGTCAAAATCCAATGTGCCAACACTTTAGCCAGAACCATTAGAGGCAATGGTTGTGGGCTTAGCAACATTTGTTCAAGGCTACCGTCGGCATAGTCGGCCTTAAACAAGCGTTCAAGAGACAACATGGATGCCAATAGTGCCGCCACCCAGATAATGCCAGGTGCGACACGGGTTAACACTTGTGGCTCGGGGCCAATACCAAGTGGAAATAGAGTCACCACCAGGACAAAAAATAACAGCGGATTAAAAATATCACCGCGATGACGTACAGCAATTTGCAGATCTCGCTTTAATAGCGTGCTAAAAGCCTTGGTATAACTGATACCTTTTTTCATTGCCAAACCTTATACGAAGCGATAATCGAGACGAATTTTACGTAAGATATCATCACCAATCACACCCATATCCTGATGTGTGGTTAATATTACGCATCCACCTCGCTTTGCATGGGCTAAAAATAGGTGCTCAAGCTCTTCTACGCCTTTTTTGTCGATCGCAGTAAAAGGCTCATCGAGAAGCCAGATTTTACAATTTGTATGCCAAAGCCGGGCAAGCGCAGTACGCCTATGCTGACCTGCAGACAAGTGTCCTGCTAGCGCTTCTTCGAAACCTGAGAGATTTACTTTCGATAGGATCTGACGGGCATCGAAGTCATCATACCCACTGATCCTTAAATTGAAGTTAAGATTTTCCTCTGCCGTTAACTCACTTTTAACACCTGCAAGGTGGCCAAGATACAATAACGCGTCATTGTATTCGTCACGACAACGATTAATGTCTTCACCCTTGAAGCTGATGTGTCCTGCATAGGGACGAGATAAACCCGCGATAATCCGCAAAAGACTTGTTTTGCCTGCGCCGTTCGGGCCTTCAATTTGGACGATTTCACCTTCGGTAATTTCGAAGCTAAGTTCGTCAAATAAAATGCGTTCTTCCCTGATGCAGGTTAAGTTATTAGCTGATACCAGTGTTGTTGCTTTTGATTGTTCTACCACTGAGCCCTCTATATCAAGCTGTATGAAAACACAAGAGATACTAACACATACGCTTTCAAGCGTTTAGTCTTGCTTATCGCAAAGTGTCAGCAATTTGATGTAGTTCGAATATTGTGTATTTTCTATGAACTTTTTAAACATTTGCTAATATATTAACCTTTTTGCGAACTATGTCTTGTGAAAACCGCATTGACGCGATTAATATCACAAAAAGATGCCATTTGTTGAACTTTGTAGTAACCTAGCCGAGCTAGAATAAGTCTGCCAATTATTTGAGGGCAGCGTGAGCTTTGTTAGAATTTGCATTAGGAACGTATAAGATGAAAAAATTATTAGCACTGACTGCAGTGGCAGCTATGACTCTGTCTACAAGCGCACTTGCTCAAGATGGTAAAGCTGTATATGACAAGGCATGTCAAGTTTGTCACAGCATGGGTGTTGCTGGTGCGCCAAAGTCACATGACGCAGCTGCATGGGAACCACGCCTAGCTAAAGGTATGCCTGCTCTAGTGTCTTCTGTTAAGTCTGGCCTAAACGCAATGCCACCAGGTGGTATGTGTACAGATTGCTCTGATGAAGATTACACCAAAGCAATTGAATATATGTCTAAGTAATATTAACTTGGCATCAAAAAACCGGCTGCTGCCGGTTTTTTTGTGTCAAATTTTCTAGCCACGGTTATTCAGCAATATTTGCAGGCTATTGAATGGATGCTGTTAGTGGTTACAGCGAGCAGGGTAGTAATAAGTTTCTAATTGCCAAGCCCTTGGTGGGGTTAAATATTGAAGGTTATCGGCAATACAGTCTTCATTGCTCGTGAATAGAGATAAAAAAACCGGCTAAAGCCGGCTTTTTCATCAATAGCTCAGTCTTACTGAACTTGAGTATCTAGCACTAGCTGGCCTGTGTCGCCAACTTTAACCATCGCAAGTTTACCTTGAATGTCACCAGCTTGCGCTCTTACGCTACCATGCTTAGATAGTACCGCGATGATTTCAACGGCTTTAGCATCGCTTAGCTTGGTATTGCCACCCATACCTGTACTGTCATCTAAGGTAATTGTCGCAGGTAAAGACTCCGCAGAGATCTTAGTTGCAGCAAGAGGTACTTTTGGACCTTCTGTTGAGCGAGCGAAGATAAATAGCATATCTGTGCTCGCCACTTTTGCTTGTAACTCTGGAGAGATAGAAACTTCAACTGTCACTGTTTTAGCCGTTGCATCAGACTTTACACTCTTATGAGCTTCATCATTAGGCATCATACCTTCAGATTGCATTCTCATTTTTGCGCTGTCGATAGCATTCATGATTGCACCGCGGTCAACGTCAGTGCGGTCGCTATCTAGAATTAACTGCCATGCATCAATTGCTTTTTTGTAATCCGCTGTGAAGAACGAATCCATACCCACTAACAATAGTGTAGAAGGATCTTCTGGATCTAAGCTTAATGCTTGGTCAACAAGTGCTTGAACCGTTGGTGTCATCTTCTGGTTAGAACGGTAGTAAAGTGCAGTTGCTTTAGGACCTAGTAACTCCGCATGCACACCAACAAGATCCATTGTCTTATCGAATGCTTTGATAGCATCGTCATAACGGTTTGCTGAGATGTACGCGTGGCCTAGGCTGAACCATAGCTGGCTGTTTTCAGGCTCGGCATTGGCTTGTGCTTCCATCATCTCGACACGCTGAGACATGATCTGCTCATTAGTCATGCCTTGGTGTGGATCGTTTGCCGTCATTGGTTGATCTAGGTTCTTGTAAGCACCCAAAGTTGAGTACATGTAGCCACAGACACCGATAACAACGACAGACATAACTGACGGCCACAAGATGCTTTTTGGCTTTAGTTTGTTAACTAAAGACTCGTCATCACCTTGCTTCATATCCTGAAGTAAGCTGATTTCAAGCTCTTTCTTTAGAGCATCGAACTCTTGCTGATCAAGAAGATCTTCTTGAAGTTCTTTTTCTAAAGTCGCGAGTCGCTCGTTGAATAATTCAAGGTTGGTGCCCTCACGTACTTTGGCGTCTTCAGTTCTCAGCATGCGCTGCTGACGGAAGTGTGGGAACCAAATCAGCACTAGGCTAACCAGCAAAAATGAGGCTATTAAAATCCAGAATGTGGTCATTATGTCTATTTCACTTTAGTTTGCGAAAAAGCGGATTCACCGCTGAACTAGGGATAAGATTATACGGAAAGATTATTCATTGAACAGTAATATAACCTGAAATACTCTAAGTTGAGTCCTTGTTCACAGATTGATTCTATTTGTAAAATTTCTCGAAACTTAGGGGAACTTTGTTTGTCAGACCTTAACATTCGACCGAATCCGCTCAGTATACGGTGGAGTGTGACATGCAACTGTTTATGTGTGTTTGTTAATAAGATAGGGGAAGAATGAGACAGGTCACCCATATTTGTACGAAATAGGCAGACATTAACAATAGCAAATACTAAACTGAGCTAAAATTTGTACCTTTTAATAGTGTTAATTGTAAACACGTATGCGATGATTCAGCGAAAGCTTAATCAAGCATGGTTTAGGACTGAGGAAAACCCATGATCCCAGAATTAGGACACTTTTCGCTGATTATCGGCTTGGCATTCGCCATGCTGTTAGCCATCGTTCCTTTAGTAGGTGTAGCACGTAAAGACCAATACCTAGTGCGCTATGCGTGGCCACTAAGTTACGGAATGTTCTTCTTTATTCTCTTCTCTGTTGTCGCTCTTGGCTATAGCTTTGCTGTCGATGACTTCTCTGTTGCTTATGTAGCACATCACTCCAACTCAGAACTGCCAATCTTCTTCAAGATTGCTGCCGTGTGGGGGGGTCATGAAGGTTCATTATTATTCTGGGTATTCTCATTAGCGGCTTGGGCTGCTGCTGTAGCACTGTTTAGTAAAGGTTTAGAAGAAGTCTTTACTGCTCGAGTACTGTCAATACTGGCGATGATCCTTATCGGCTTTACGCTGTTTATGTTGCTAACATCAAGCCCATTTGCACGTTTATTTCCAATTCCGATGGAAGGGCGCGATCTTAACCCAATGTTGCAAGACGTTGGTTTGATTTTCCACCCACCAATGCTTTACCTTGGTTATGTAGGTTTTGCGGTAAGCTTCGCTTTTGCTATTGCAGCACTAATGAGCGGTCGTCTTGACTCTGCTTGGGCTCGTTGGAGCCGTCCTTGGACACTAGCGGCTTGGGTATTCCTTACTGGTGGTATCTCACTTGGTTCTTGGTGGGCATACTACGAACTCGGTTGGGGTGGTTGGTGGTTCTGGGATCCAGTAGAGAACGCTTCTTTCATGCCTTGGTTGATTGGTACAGCTTTACTCCACTCTGTGATCGTAACGGAGAAGCGTGGCGCATTCCGTAACTGGACCGTTCTACTTTCAATCTTTGCCTTCTCATTAAGCTTACTTGGTACCTTTATTGTTCGTTCTGGCGTGTTAACTTCAGTTCACTCGTTCGCAGCGGATCCAAGTCGAGGTATGTTCATCCTATTGCTACTTGGTTTAGCCGTTGGTGGTTCACTCACACTATTTGCTTTCAGAGCAAGTGAGATGCGCAGCCCTGCACGTTTCGAATTGAAATCTAAAGAAACCATGATGCTGATATGTAACCTACTTCTAACGGTTGCATGCGGTACGGTATTACTAGGTACACTATATCCACTACTAATCGACGCATTAGGCATGGGTAAGATCTCTGTAGGACCTCCATACTTCAACGCAGTATTTGTTCCAATCGTTCTAGTTCTATTTGGCTTTATGGGCGTAGGCCCGGTTATTCGCTGGAAAAAGTCTAAAGCAGGTGAAATGAAGCGTCAGCTAATCGTTCCTGCAGTGATTGCTGCGGTAGCTGGTTTAGCTGCGCCTTTCCTAGCCGATGGTCAATTTAACATTTGGGTTGTATTCGGTATTGGTATGGCAGTATGGGTCGCTTTGATGACATTCCGTGCTGCATACAACATCGTTAAGACTAAAGATGGCTCTATTGATTTAACCCGTCTTGGACGCAGCCAGTTGGGTATGATTATCGCTCACCTTGGTATTGCCGTATCAGTTGTTGGTGCCACTATGGTATCTAACTACTCGTTAGAGAAGAGTGTTCGTATGGGCCCAGGTATCTCTCATGAGCTAGCGGGTTACACCTTTAACTATGTGGAAACCAAGAACGTTGTTGGTCCTAACTACACGGCTCAACAAGGTCAAATCGAAGTCTATGAGGGTGATGATTACGTTACTCTACTAAGACC
This sequence comes from Shewanella schlegeliana, assembly GCF_016765635.1. Classification (GTDB taxonomy): domain Bacteria; phylum Pseudomonadota; class Gammaproteobacteria; order Enterobacterales; family Shewanellaceae; genus Shewanella; species Shewanella schlegeliana. The sequence goes on along the minus strand of NZ_JAESVD010000018.1, from coordinate 2,605 downwards.
TGATCGTCGTCAATATAATGTTCGTACTATGGACATGACAGAGGCTGGTATTGATTGGGGTCTATTCCGAGATCTTTACGTGACAATGGGTGACCCAATTAGTCGTACAGAATACGCAGTGCGTATCAACTACAAGCCTTATGTTCGCTGGATCTGGTTTGGCTCTATCTTTATGATGGTCGGTGGTTTCTTCGCCGCATCAGATAAGCGCTATCGCGTAAAAGCTAAAAGTGCTGAAAAGACTGCAGCGAAAGAAGCGGACAAGTTAGCAACGGCTTAATTGGAACAGAGTAAATATGAAAAAGTTAGTATTATTTATTCCACTCGTCGTAGTTTTAGGTATGGGAGTGTTCCTTTATAAGGGACTCTTCCTTAACCCACAGCAACTCGACTCTGCTCTAGAAGGAAAGCCGATCCCGGCTTTCCAGTTAGAGGTTTTGGAAAAGTCAGGGGAAACCGTGACGAATGAAACGCTAAAAGGCAAGGTAGGTTTACTTAACGTATGGGCCACTTGGTGCCCATCATGTAAGTATGAACATCCTTTCTTGATGACCTTAGCGCGTAAAAATATTTTACCTATCTACGGTATCAACTACCGAGATGATCGCCCTCTTGCTATTCGTGAGTTGAGCCGTGAGGGTAACCCGTATGCGATCAATATCTATGACCATGACGGTCGCCTAGGTTTAGACCTTGGTGTATACGGTGCGCCGGAAAGTTTCTTGATCGATCATAAAGGTATTATTCGTTACCGTTATGCAGGACCAATTGATTCTCGCGTATGGAAAGAAACACTTTACCCTATGGTTCAACAGCTACAAGCTGAAGCGGCGAAGGATGGTGCATCGTGATTAAATCATTAATGAAGGGCTTTTCGGCTCTAGTGCTTCTACTAAGCATGGCATCTATCGTTAATGCTACACCTGTAGACACTTATGAATTTAAGTCTGTTGACAACCAAAAGCGCGCACTAAGCCTTGCTCACTCATTACGTTGTCCTCAGTGTCAAAACCAGAACCTAATCGACTCTAACTCTCCGGTAGCTCAAGATTTACGTTTAGAAGTCTACCAGATGGTTGATGAAGGTAAGGGCGATGACGAAATCGTTGAGTTTATGACGAGTCGTTACGGTGAGTTCGTATTATATAAGCCGAGAATGGAAGCTAAAACTTACGTTCTTTGGCTAGGTCCTATTGCCCTTCTATTATTTGGTGGCGTGATCGGTTTCTTCTTTATACGCAAGCAGCGTATAGCTGATGCGAACAATCAAGAGCTATCGAGTGAAGAACAGCAAGAGTTAGATCGTCTATTAAAGCGAGACGCTAAATGAGATCGACCATAGTGGGTCTAGTTGCAGCAACTATGTTGGTTGCTGCTGGGGCGCAGGCTTATCCGGGAATGGAAAAGCAAGCTGAACAACAGGTTCAGTCAAGTGTCGATCTTATTAGTGTTTTGCCAAAGCCTTTTCCGATTGAAGCTGTACCCTTTAAAGATAGTAAAGGTGAGGCTGTCGACTTTAGCCAGTATAAAGGTAAAGTCATCATGGTTAACATGTGGGCAACTTGGTGTCCTCCATGTGTAAGAGAATTACCGGCTATTAGTCGCTTCTCTGCTAAGATCGGATCGGATGACTTTGAAGTGCTACCTGTTTCTATCGATCTAGAAGGTAATAAGCAAGTAGAGCCATTCTTAAAGTCATTAGGTATGGAAGACTTCAATACCTATTATGATAAAGAGCAGAAACTGGGTCATGTGTTTCCTTTAGATACAATCCCAGCGACCTTTATCCTTAATAGGGAAGGTGAGCTAATCGCTTTCGTTCGTACCTTTGTTGATTGGGACGATGATAAAGCGGTGACACTTATTAAGGGGTTTCTTGCTGAACCTCAGTCATTAAATCAAGTCACAAAGAGCGCTGACTAGATTTAATAGCATTAATAATGATGAAAAGGGGCTTTTAGCCCCTTTTTTGTACGTATCGTCTGATAACTACGCGCTTGATTCGTAAAAGCTAATTTTATTGCAAAAGCCCCTTGCGCTCATCTCGAAACTCCCTATAATGCGCATCCACTGACACGGCACAGCAGGCCAACTACCTAGGTAGAAAGGGACTTGCAGCGGTGTTAGAGATTCGAAAATCGAAAGAGATTTGAATCTGGTGACAAGCGGTTTAAGGGCCTTCGGTGACGACTTCTGATTAAGAAATCAACGCTTGAAAAACTTCTTAAAATAAACGCTTGACGCCAACAACGGGAAGTGTAGAATACGCAGCCCTAGCCACTTGGAACGGTTCGCTAAGAACGCCAAGCAGGCAACGCTCTTTAACAATATGACAAGCAAATCTGTGTGGACACTCACAGAGATTAAGTTATTCGAAATTGTCTCTCACGAGGCAATCAAAAATTTACTTAATGAATGAGTGTTCATAGCAATATGTAATACAGAATTCGTTGAGCCGCTGACCCTTTCGAGGTGAAGCAAAAAAACTTTAATTGAAGAGTTTGATCATGGCTCAGATTGAACGCTGGCGGCAGGCCTAACACATGCAAGTCGAGCGGTAACACAAGGGAGCTTGCTCCTGAGGTGACGAGCGGCGGACGGGTGA
>NZ_JAESVD010000017.1 GCF_016765635.1 Shewanella schlegeliana | reverse complement strand
ACAAAGTCATTGGCGACGACATCGATGGTCGGCGCGTCATTGGTTGGGGTGATGGCAGGCGTATCACTGTCTTGGCCTGTAAGGCTACCGTCAGAGACGGTGAGATCGACTGCGGGTAAGGTGCCGCCATTATTGACGAAGTCTGCACCGGCTTGAGTCAAGACCACTTGGCCATTGACGATGGCGTAGTAGCCGTTGTCATTGGTGCCCGACGTGAAGTCGACCGTGAGCGTATCGCCATCTTCATCGTGGGTGGTGTAGGTGGCTGCAACGTCACCGTCGCTGGCACTGTTCTCTACAAAGTCATTGGCGACGACATCGATGGTCGGCGCGTCATCGACAGGAGTCACCTCAATAGTGAGTGTTGCACTTTCGCCAGTGTTGGTGGTGTAGGTGATAACAGGAACCGTGCCGTTCCAGTTGTCATTTGGGGTGAAGGTGTAAGAGCCATCTTCATTGATGACTAGGGAGCCACCTTCGAGTTCGACTGTTGTGCCCGCCGTATAGGTCTCGCCATTGACTTCAAAACTAACAACAGACAGATCATTGTCGATATCTGAGTCGTTATCCAGCACGTTACCCGTGGCCACAGTGTCTTCAGCAATAGTATTGCTGTCGTTAGCTAAGATGCTTGGATCATCAACTGGCGAGACTTCAAGTGTCAGCGTGGCAGTTGAGCCTGTGTTGGTGGTGTAAGTGATCACCGGCACCGTGCCGTTCCAGTTGTCATTTGGGGTGAAGGTGTAAGAGCCATCTTCATTGATGACTAGGGAGCCACCTTCGAGTTCGACTGTTGTGCCCGCCGTATAGGTCTCACCATTGACCTCAAAGCTAACAACAGACAGATCATTGTCGATATCTGAGTCGTTATCCAGCACGTTACCCGTGGCCACAGTGTCTTCAGCAATAGTATTGCTGTCGTTAGCTAAGATGCTTGGATCATCAACTGGCGAGACTTCAAGTGTCAGCGTGGCCGTTGAGCCCGTGTTGGTGGTGTAAGTGATAACAGGAACCGTGCCGTTCCAGTTGTCATTGGGGGTGAAGGTGTAAGAGCCATCTTCATTGATGACTAGGGAGCCACCTTCGAGTTCGACTGTAGTGCCCGCCGTATAGATCTCGCCGCCGACTTCAAAGCTAACAACTGAGAGCACGTTATCAGAGTCTGAGTCATTACTTAAAACATTCCCCGTAGCGATACCATCTTCATTGATAGTGTTGGTGTCATTGATGGTATTTGTTGGGCTATCAAAAGTATCAATTTCTTCAGAATTTAGAGTGTCACTTGAGCCTTCTACTTGGCTGAATGTTTGTCCTGAGGTATCAAAACCAGCATTAGCAATGGTTTCAGCGCCACCACGATCAATAGATACATGACTTGAGCCACCTTGATTACCTGCTTGATTACCTGCAGCAGTATCGGGGCCTTGTGTTGGATCTTCACCTGAAGCGATTAATGCTTGAATTTCTTCTATTTCACTTAGAGCCTCCTCTTCTGGGGAGAGGACAGTACTACTCGAATTTGAGGAAGGCGTATCACTTAATTGTTCTGATGATAGGGAGCTACCATCATCTAATAAAATCTCAACATAGCTATCTTCTGCAACAGATATATTTGTTCCAGCAGGAACTGACTCACCTTCGCTAAGCTGTTTCACACTACCGTTAATATTAGCAGTAACGGCGCCATTTAAATTTTGGATGTGACCTGCTTGTGATGTGATTATCGATTTCATTGCCCTGCTCCCTGCAAAAACAAAAGTGTTGCAAATGCGAAATTAAAGTAACCCGGAATCGATTAATGTTATATAAGTGAGGGTGCCTGGTCAAATAATTGACGCTTTATTTTTTGACTTTATGTTAAATGTTTGAGAGGGGCTAGTTGGCACGTAGGGGTAAATATGGAAAAGGCCACTAGATATAGTAGCCTTTTCTTAAGTGTGTGCTAATGAGTTGATGTATTAGCACTTTTGACTGATTATTACGGTAGATTAAAGCCGTCATCAGTTTGTTCGTAAGGTGGAATAAATGGGGTCGTGTTTGGATCGACAATCAATGCTTCATCGGTGATGAGCTCTGCGATAATAATGCTAGCATCGGCAGAGCCATAAATGGCCGAGAGATCAACACCATCGAGGATTATCATTACGCCATCAGAACCAACTCCAAGGCCATCAGCATCGATAGTAATTGTGGTACTACCTCCACTGAAGCTGAAAGAGAGGAAGTCTTCTAGATCTCCATTTTCTTCATTTACAAGAAGATCTGATAGGTCTAAAACATCAATATTATGATTGAAGTTATATACGGTATCTGTACTGTTATCAGCAGTGTCTGCTTCCCAAACAAAGAAGTCTCTTTCGCCGTCGTCTATTCCATTTAATTCACCACCATTTAAAGTGTCATTGCCTTGTCCACCAGACAAGTAATCTCTACCAACTCCACCATCAAGAGTGTCGTCTCCGCTTCCTCCGATGACAAAGTCATTGCCTTCACCACCAAAGAGGCTGTCATTACCCGAACCGCCAACGAGCTCATCATTACCCGCTAAACCTCTTAATATGTCGTTATCTTCGCGCCCGAAAATACGGTCATCTAGGTTTGCGCCAGTTAATAAGTCGTTATTGGTACTACCAAAGATTAGATTATTGATGTTGTCAGTGCCGACGATAGTAATGGAGTCATCGGCTATTTGCTCATGTGTAAAGATGGCTTCGACAAATCTAGCTTGGAAATTACCTCCATTGTTATCTAGATAGGTTATTCGCCATAGGTCATTGGCGGCGACAGGGTTAGCAATAATGTAATCAGCTAAAGAGGTCGTGGTTGGATCGCCATTGCCGTCGAGAAGAAAGATCGCTGAATAGTCTATTTCAGCTTTCATTAGTCCTGAGTCAGCGTCATAGGACCAAGTGATAATTCCGTCACCATCGTTTTCAGGAATAACCTCAAAGATGGCACTGCCAATCGTTAGCCTTGCAGAGACTTCCATCTCTCGGGCTGCACCAGCGTTGGTATTACTATCTCGTTCGTTAATGGGGACGGGAATATTTACTGGAGTCTGCTGGAAGTCTGTAAACAGTAGTAATGAACCGCTAGCAGGGTCTGAGTTGAGAGCGTTGGCGAACAACTCTGTTATCACTAAATCAGCATCCTGATCATTACCTGAGTTTAGTGGACTTGAGCCATCGCCAATTTGTACCGTTTGAGCTGCTAGACCATTAGCTGGTACCGAGTGGATAATAAATTCACCATCAATAGAATCAGTACCAGAGTTAACTTGGAAGGTGAAGGCTAAGTCCATTTGATAATCAACTTCGCCATTATCCCCTGGAACATATACTAAGGTTTCTATTTCGGTTGCGCTGAGTATTGGAGGGGCATTAAAGTCGATTAAGGTAAGAGTGTTATCTCCATCAGCCATATAGTAAACACTTCCCAGTTCAACATCTGGGTCTAGCCCTTGTGTTAACAGAGTCATTTCTAAGTTAGATACAGTGACGGTGTCATTTGCATCAATATCTGTTGGCATCGCAATTAATAACGGATAACCGCTTAAATATGGATCTGTGATCTCATTGAGTGAGGCTGGAACCCATATTTCTTTGGCAAACTCTCCTTCGATAGCATCGTTGACACCATTAATTGTAATAGTGACTTTCTCAGTATCAAAAGCTCCATTGGCATCCGTAACTGTAACATCAAAGCTAAGGCTGATTGACTCGGATATTCCAAGGAACTGGATTAGATCATTTGTGACACTGAAATCCCAACTATCTTGATCTGCTGAAAAGCCATTTATAATTTGATCTATTTGCTCTTGAGTTAGTATCAAGCTTAAATCGCCACCACTCCAACTTATGTCTCCATTGTAATTAGAGCTTACCGAAGCAGTGTCGTCTGTATCGACATCACTAAAGCTGAGAACGCCAGTATCGCTGATTAGTTGGTTAACGACATCTAGGTCTTCGGTTACTTCTCCTGATGTATCGACCGTGAGTACCGGAATATCGTTGGTACCAGTGATGGTAATGGTGACGAGTTGAGTGCTGTAGGCACCGTGTTCATCGGTGACGGTCACCAAGAACTGCTCCTGCTTCACATCGCCGAGTGCTAGTTGATCAACCAGCAGGTTGTCATTGAGGGTGTAAGTCCAGGTACCTGTATCAGGGTCGATAACAAAGTTACCGTAGGTGCCAAAGGCGTTACCACTCCAGCTTAAGGCTGCGCCGTTATCAACATCATCGGCGGTTAAGGTATCTGAGGCCACTAAGGTGCCCGGCTCTGGCGTATTACCGCCGGGCTGTACGCCAGCCTCAACCACATCGCCTGTCGCGGCTTCGGCTGCGGAGGTGATCTCAGGCATATCGTTAGTGCCTGTGATGGTAATGGTCACAAGTTGAGTGCTGTAGGCACCGTGTTCATCGGTGACGGTCACCAAGAACTGCTCCTGCTTCACATCACCCAGCGCCAGTTGATCAACCAGCAGGTTGTCATTGAGGGTGTAAGTCCAGGTACCTGTATCAGGGTCGATAACAAAGTTACCGTAGGTGCCAAAGGCGTTACCACTCCAGCTTAAGGCTGCGCCGTTATCCACATCATCGGCGGTTAAGGTATCTGAGGCCACTAAGGTGCCCGGCTCAGGCGTATTTCCGCCGGGTTGCACGCCAGCCTCAACCACATCGCCCATGGCGGCTTCCGCTGCGGAGGTGATCTCAGGCATATCGTTAGTGCCTGTGATGGTAATGGTGACAATTTGAGTGCTGTAGGCACCGTGTTCATCGGTGACGGTCACCAAGAACTGCTCCTGCTTCACATCGCCGAGTGCTAGTTGATCAACCAGCAGGTTGTCATTGAGGGTATAGGTCCAGGTACCTGTATCAGGGTCGATAACAAAGTTACCGTAGCTGCCAAAGGCGTTACCACTCCAGCTTAAGGCTGCGCCGTTATCAACATCATCGGCGGTTAAGGTATCCGAGGCCACTAAGGTGCCCGGCTCTGGCGTATTTCCGCCGGGCTGCACACCAGCCTCAACCACATCGCCTGTTGCGGCTTCGGCTGCAGAGGTGATCTCAGGTATATCGTTGGTACCTGTGATGGTAATGGTCACAAGTTGAGTACTGAAGGCACCGTGTTCATCGGTGACGGTCACCAAGAACTGCTCCTGCTTCACATCGCCGAGTGCCAGTTGATCAACCAGCAGGTTGTCATTGAGGGTGTAAGTCCAAGTACCCGTATCAGGGTCGATAACAAAGTTACCGTAGCTGCCAAAGGCGTTACCACTCCAGCTTAAGGCTGCGCCGTTATCAACATCATCGGCGGTTAAGGTATCTGAGGCCACTAAGGTGCCCGGCTCTGGCGTATTTCCGCCGGGCTGCACACCAGCCTCAACCACATCGCCCATCGCCGCTTCGGCTGCGGAGGTGATCTCAGGTATATCGTTGGTACCTGTGATGGTAATGGTCACAAGTTGAGTACTGAAGGCACCGTGTTCATCGGTGACGGTCACCAAGAACTGCTCCTGCTTCACATCACCCTGCGCCAGTTGATCCACTAATACATTGTCATTAAGGGTATAGGTCCAGCTGCCCGTATCAGGGTCGATAACAAAGTTACCGTAGCTGCCAGCGGCGTTACCACTCCAGCTTAAGAGTGCACCATTATCCACATCATCGGCGGTTAAGGTATCTGAGGCCACTAAGGTGCCCGGCTCAGGCGTATTACCGCCGGGTTGCACGCCAGCCTCAACCACATCGCCTGTTGCGGCTTCTGCAGAGGAAGTGATCTCAGGTATATCGTTGGTACCTGTGATGGTAATGGTGACAAGTTGAGTACTGAAGGCACCGTGTTCATCGGTGACGGTCACCAAGAACTGCTCCTGCTCACTGTCGCCGAGCGCCAGTTGATCCACTAACAAGTTGTCATTGAGGGTGTAAGTCCAAGTACCCGTATCAGGGTCGATAACAAAGTTACCGTAGCTGCCAGCGGCGTTACCACTCCAGCTTAAGATCGCGCCGTTATCCACATCATCGGCGGTTAAGGTATCTGAGGCCACTAAGGTGCCCGGCTCAGGCGTATTACCGCTGGGCTGTACGCCAGCCTCAACCACATCGCCTGTTGCGGCTTCTGCAGAGGAGGTGATCTCAGGAATATCGTTGGTACCAGTGATGGTAATGGTGACGAGTTGAGTGCTGTAGGCACCGTGTTCATCGGTGACGGTCACCAAGAACTGCTCCTGCTCACTGTCGCCGAGTGCTAGTTGATCCACTAACAAGTTGTCATTGAGGGTGTAAGTCCAGGTACCTGTATCAGGGTCGATAACAAAGTTACCGTAGCTGCCAAAGGCGTTACCACTCCAGCTTAAGGCTGCGCCGTTATCGACATCATCGGCGGTTAAGGTATCAGAGGCCACTAAGGTGCCCGGCTCAGGCGTATTACCGCCGGGTTGCACACCAGCCTCAACCACATCGCCTGTCGCGGCTTCGGCTGCAGAGGTGATCTCAGGTATATCGTTGGTACCAGTGATGGTAATGGTGACGAGTTGAGTGCTGTAGGCACCGTGTTCATCGGTGACGGTCACCAAGAACTGCTCCTGCTTCACATCACCCAGCGCCAGTTGATCCACTAATACATTGTCATTAAGGGTATAGGTCCAGGTGCCCGTATCAGGGTCGATAACAAAGTTACCGTAGCTGCCAGCGGCGTTACCACTCCAGCTTAAGGCTGCGCCGTTATCCACATCATCGGCGGTTAAGGTATCTGAGGCCACTAAGGTGCCCGGCTCAGGCGTATTTCCGCCGGGTTGCACGCCAGCCTCAACCACATCGCCTGTTGCGGCTTCTGCAGAGGAAGTGATCTCAGGTATATCGTTGGTACCTGTGATGGTAATGGTGACAAGTTGAGTACTGAAGGCACCGTGTTCATCGGTAACGGTCACCAAGAACTGCTCCTGCTTCACATCACCCAGCGCCAGTTGATCCACTAATTCATTGTCATTAAGGGTATAGGTCCAGGTCCCCGTATCAGGGGCGATAACAAAGTTACCGTAGCTGCCAAAGGCGTTACCACTCCAGCTTAAGGCTGCGCCGTTATCAACATCATCGGCGGTTAAGGTATCTGAGGCCACTAAGGTGCCCGGCTCTGGCGTATTTCCGCCGGGCTGCACACCAGCCTCAACCACATCGCCCATGGCGGCTTCCGCTGCGGAGGTGATCTCAGGTATATCGTTGGTACCTGTGATGGTAATGGTGACGAGTTGAGTGCTGTAGGCACCATGTTCATCGGTGACGGTCACCAAGAACTGCTCCTGCTCACTGTCGCCGAGCGCCAGTTGATCCACTAACAAGTTGTCATTGAGGGTATAGGTCCAGGTGCCCGTATCAGGGTCGATAACAAAGTTACCGTAGCTGCCAGCGGCGTTACCACTCCAGCTTAAGGCTGCGCCGTTATCCACATCATCGGCGGTTAAGGTATCCGAGGCCACTAAGGTGCCCGGCTCAGGCGTATTTCCGCCGGGTTGCACGCCAGCCTCAACCACATCGCCCATAGCGGCTTCCGCTGCGGAGGTGATCTCAGGAATATCGTTGGTGCCTGTGATGGTAATGGTGACAAGTTGAGTACTGAAGGCACCGTGTTCATCGGTGACGGTCACCAAGAACTGCTCCTGCTCACTGTCGCCGAGCGCCAGTTGATCCACTAACAAGTTGTCATTGAGGGTGTAAGTCCAAGTACCCGTATCAGGGTCGATAACAAAGTTACCGTAGCTGCCAGCGGCGTTACCACTCCAGCTTAAGATCGCGCCGTTATCCACATCATCGGCGGTTAAGGTATCCGAGGCCACTAAGGTGCCCGGCTCAGGCGTATTACCGCTGGGCTGTACGCCAGCCTCAACCACATCGCCCATAGCGGCTTCTACTGAGGAGGTGATCTCAGGAATATCGTTAGTACCATTAATTGTGATGGTGACCACTTGGGTATCCGATAAACCATACTCATCGGTGACTGTGACGGTAAAGCTCTGAGTTAATTGGTCGCCATATGCCAAGCTATTGGCAAGCTCATTATCTAAGATGAATGACCATTCACCAGTAGACTCATCAAGAGTAAAGATACCGTATGGAGTCACAGGGTCGTTATCAAGTTGCCAGGTAAGTACGGCGCCATTATCTACATCATCGGCCGTTAGTGTACCGCTAGCTTGTGCCGCTCCTGCAGTTTCTTCGTTGCCGCCGACTAAGACACCCGCTTCAATTACGTTACCTTGAGCATCCTCGAGAGAGGAGGTGATTTCTGGGGCATCATTTTCCCCAGTAATCGTGATAGTGAGGGTTTGAGACACAAAATCGCCATCACTATCGGTCAGCTGATAGTTAAATGTCTCGAGTAATTGTTCACCTAAAGCAAGAGATTGTATCTCTGGTAGTTGGTTGTTTAATTGGTAGCTATAGCTGCCATCGGCAGCAATCGTAAGTGAGCCATAAACACCCGATATGACCGTATTACCTGCAATATTACTGCTATTATTTTCGCTATTACTTATTTGGGTTACTACAGCCAAATCGGCGCCAAGAGTATCGTTTAGCAGAACATTACCCGCTACGCCATCTAAGTCATTTTGGCTGATTTGATTACTGTCATCTAAGCCACTTGGTGCGTCATCAACGACGTTTGCAGTGACTAAGGTTGTAGTTTGCACCCCCTGATTGTCAGTGAGTTGCAGCAAGAATAGCTCTGACAAGGTATCTGAATCAGAATGGTCGAGCGTAGCGACTAAGGTATAGCTGTAGGTTAATACTGAATTAATAGAATCATAACTACTAATCGTTAAGACACCATATTGGGTCGTGATAGATACGGGTCCAACAAATTCACCATCAGTAAAAACAGCTATGCCGTTAATGCTTAGAGATTGGATCCCTGCTTGCACATTAACGGATACGCTTTCTGCTTGAGACAGCTGTGTGGCTTGAGGCTCTGAACCTTGCTCTAAGTGCCTCTCGTATAGGGTGACGGCACGTGCAGAAAGTCGAGGAAGAGCAAACTCTGTTAAGAAAGCAGGTAATTCATCTATCCGAGGGAGTGCTACTTGTTCAAAGCCTGCGGTGTCATGCCCTGCATTGGCAAGGGTCTCGTCACCAGTTCGGCTAACGGCAACGTACCCACCGCCTTCATTTGCAGTCTGGGGCGTATCTCCTGCCGCAGTATCGGGTAGGTTCTCAGTTGGGTCTTCGCCCCTGAGGATCTGTTCCTGTAAAGCAGCAATTTCAGGATCGATCTCCGTCACTGTCGGTTCGCTGGGCTGCAGATCTCCGTCAGTAGCGATAGGGCTGATGACTAAGTCATCTTGAGTCGCTGTGGTGCCATCGCTGTATTGCAATGTGAATGTTGTGCCAGCAGAAATAGTAAAAGTTATATTCTGCTTTAAGGTATCTCCAAGGCGGAGCGTTACTTCCTCGCCCTGATTGTTTTTGGTATTGATATTGCCGGACAGCTCAACAATTGTGGCATCCTGCTTAAGCATATAGGTATCCATCATAAAGTGCTCTAACTTGCTCATCCATGAGTTAAATAAAGGATTCGCTGTACTTCGTTAGTCATTATTTTTAGGTACATGCAGTATGAATTTTGAACGGCTGTGAGCTGTTGTCAAATTGGGAGAAGTCAAGTATCTAGGAAGGAATTTAGCTAGTTTAACTGTGATGCTTTGAATGGTTTTTGTAATCAGTTACTTAGGGGGGAATGTGTATTTAGTAGTCATAGTTAAATAAAAAAAGGCCGCCAAAAAGGCGGCTTTTAGTTAAAAAAGGTATAAGCGCTAAATGAGTTTAGCCGCATTGCGTCTGGTTTGTAGTGCTCTATTAAGCTCGCCTAAGTGCTCTTGGGCATCGGCGAGCGCATGCAAACTGGATACATCATCTTTCAGGTAGCAAGCTTTTTGCCACCAGATTTTTGCTTGGTGATAATCATGGTTTTTTTGATAAAGCTTGGCTAAGCAAATTTGGTAGTCGAGATTATTCTCATACTGAGCTTCTAATGCCAAGAGTTGCTTTTTCGCTTCGACATCTGCTGGTGTTAATACTTCAGATAAGGCTGCAAAAATCGATGCCGTTGGTGATGTTTTTACCTGCTTGAGAAGCATTTTTATAGCATCATTTTTACGCTCAAAGCGGCTTAGGCCAATGGCGTATTGCGCAATATACTCAGCTTGTTTTCTCTCTGCTCGGCTTAGCCAATGCCAGCACTTTTCTAGCTCTTGCTCATTGGCATTAGTCGCTTCAGTTAACAGTGCCATATTGGTTTTAAGCGATAAGGCTTGAAATGCTTCATCGGCTAAAACATGCTTTTTACTCACGATTGGTAGCAATAACTTAAGTGCTTGCCAATCTTGCTGAGCTTGGTACAGCTCAATAGCTAATTTGAGTACTGGCAATTTACTCTTGCTGGTTGGGTTAAGCTTATCTAACTCTTCTCTTGCAGCTGCTAAGTCACCCTGTTGCAATAGATAACGTGTACGTGTAGTGCGTACCGCTTTTTCGGCCAGCGGTTCGAGTTGCGCCTTGGCTAGGTACTCGTCTCGGGCTTGAGTGTTGTTCTGATGGTGTGCGGCACGAGCGGCGGCGAATAGATTTAGAGCCGGGATTTCACCTTTTTCTGCACCTTTAGCCATGGCTTTCTCGGCTGCCGGCCAATCTTCCTCTGCCAGTGCGAGCGCGCCAAGTAGGGTGTGTTTTCGCGCCGCTTTTTTACGCCATCTTTCTGGAAGGTAGCGGCTACTGAGTAGCATATTTAAAAGCCAGACGACAACGAACTCAACGAGCTGCAATAAGCTATAGAAGATGATGAGTGCAATGATGGCGAATACGATACTCGTTTCGACTTGATAGTCACCAATTGCGAGGTATAGATAGCCCTTACTGCCGACAAGAAATGGACTAATACATAGCCCAAGCAAGATAATAATCAGATAGACCAGAGCTCTAACCATTACTGCGTCTCCTCTGTCATCAAGTTGCCGTAGGTGACTAATTGATTGAGTAGGTTAGACGCTTCAAAGCGCTCAATGCTGGTTGTTTGGATTTTCAGAGTCTCTAACGCATCTAGCGTTGCTAGCGTATCTATGGTTAGCTGATCTTTAAGATCAAAGTATTGATAGATCCACTTTCTCGCCAGCTTGATGGAGTTACGATAATTCACCTGGTCTTGACGATAAAGCGCAAGTTGAGCCTGTAGTAGTTTATTGCGCGTATTCTCGACTAAGTACCACTGTTGATCGGGTTCAAGTAGAGGTGCAGCATCTGTGGTGCGTTTTCTGACGATGACAAAATCATCAATCAATGCCTGCCAAGACTTAGCTAAGTTAGACTGCCAGTCACCGAGTGAGTCACTGACTTCTGTATCGGCGAGTTCATCGGCTGAAAAATGTGTTTCCGCACGATTCAAAGGTAGTTTATCTAAATTATCTATGACTGTATCTAAAGTGAGTACGGTACCCGAAATATCGGTGTTCTTAATCGCCGCCACTGCAGCAATATCTTTCGATAGTGCCTTCCTTAAAGGCATTAAAGAGGGATCGCGCATCGAGTTAATACGATCGTCTGCCGCTTTCAATAGGCTAGTCGCGGTGCTTGGATCTTTCTCTAGCCAGAGTTTCTGTCCAGCAAGTCTCACTAAGTACTTAGCTTCTTCTGCGCGCCAATGGTTTGGATTACGCTGGGCAATAATTGATACGCGCTCTTCAAGCTGAGTTTGCTGATCGAGTGTTCGCGCCATGGCTGAGTCAACACTCGATTGAAATTTATTTTGTTGCTGCTCAAGCGAAGCGATGCGCTGATTGGGACCAACCAATTCGCTTTGTAATTTTTGATTGAGCTCTTGCTGTAGCGCCGCCGTTTCAGCTTGCTGAGTTTGTAGCTGTTGATAGAGGTAATAGCCGCCACCTGTAGCAGCAAAAGTCAGTAGCAGTAATAGGAATAGGGTAAAGATAAGTCCCCAAGGCGCGGGCTTATGAACTACCTGTGCTTGCTCAGGGCTTTCTTTAGAGTTAGCGCTTTCGTTAGAGCCAATACTGTTGTTAGCATCAGTAGGAGACTCAGGCATAGCGTCGGTAACTGGCTGCGCCGCCACAGTTTGCTCACTTGTTGGCTCTGAAGCGCTGGCGTCAGTGTTCTTGGTTTCCATTAAACAGTCCTTGAAAGCTATGATGCTGCAGTAATAGCGAGTATGAACTTACGTCAGCGGCGAACTAGTTTAACGATAACGCAGCTAACATGGCATTAGTGTTAGCGGCTGTCGCATTGCTGACATGCACAAGACCATAAGCCTTTGCCTTTTCAAATACTCGGGGGCTAGGGACTATAATATGACAAGTTTGCAGCCAAGCAAATAGCTCTTTTGGTACTGTTTTAACTAGGTTATCGAGTATTTCGCCACTGGTAATGATAATAGTGTTAATACCAAAGCTTTGCCATTGTTGGCAAAGAGTTGTGCTATCAAGCGTTGGGCAACCCCGTTTATAGACTTCCCAATAGCTGAGCTGGGCACCTCTATTGATGAGCTCTGTGGCTAAATCTTCCCTGCCGCCTTGACCTCTGACGATAATAATCTGCTTGTCAGTTACATCGGCTAATGAGGGGAGGGTCAGTAAGCCTTCAGTTTGTTGGCAATCTTCTGGTGCTTTTTGGGCATCGATGCCCAGTTGTTTTAGTGCTGCATATGTGGCATCGCCAACGGCAAAATATTGCGCTGAAGTAGGCCATTGGTTATCAATTGCTTGGGTAGCAAAGGCTACGGCATTGGTGCTAATAAAAATGATAATATCGGCTCTATTGAGCAGGAGATCTATTTGGTTAGCATCGAGATTAGAAGTGGGCTGAACGTTAAGTAGGGGCGTGATGAAGTAAGAGACGTTGCGTTGAGTCAACGCCTCTGCCATCAACTGATTGCGCCCTTCTGGGCGCGTCAGTAAGACTTTCATCTAGGTGTTACGCGTTCGCGTAAACAGCGTCAAGAATGGTTTTAGCACCCTTGCTTAGTAGCTCTTCTGCTAGTGCAACGCCTAGCTTCTCGGCATCGGCAGTGCTACCAGAGGTTGTGCCAGTGATGATTTGGCTACCATCAGGGTTACCCACTAGACCGCGAAGGTTTAATGTGTCGCCGTCGATTTCAGCATAAGCACCGATAGGTACCTGACAACCACCTTCAAGACGGGTGTTCATAGCACGTTCTGCAAGTACACGCATACGGGTTTCTGCATGCTCAAGTGGTGCAAGTAGTGCTTTAACGCGAGCATCATCGGTACGACATTCGATACCGACAGCGCCTTGGCCGTTTGCTGGTAGTGATTGTTCTGCAGAGATAAAGCTTGCGATTCTTTCTTCAAGCTTTAGACGCTTAAGACCCGCAGCAGCAAGAATGATGGCATCATAGTTACCAGCATCTAGTTTTGCTAGACGGGTACCCACGTTACCACGTAGATCTTTGATAACAAGATCCGGACGTGCAGCGCGAATTTGGCACTGACGACGTAGGCTAGAAGTACCGACGATTGCACCTTGTGGCAAGTCTTCGATTGTCTTATAGGTATTTGAAACGAATGCATCACGTGGATCTTCACGCTCACAGATTACTTCAAGACCTAGACCTTCAGGGAATTCAACAGGTACATCTTTCATTGAGTGAACCGCGATATCCGCTTGGCCTTCTAGCATTGCGACTTCTAGTTCTTTAACAAACAATCCTTTACCGCCAACTTTAGCTAGCGGCGTATCTAAGATGATGTCACCTTTAGTGCTCATTGGTAGCAATTCAACGGTGAGGCCTTCGTGGATTTTTTCCAGTTCAGCTTTCACAAATTCGGCTTGCCACATGGCAAGAGGGCTCTTACGTGTTGCGATACGGATCAGATTTTGAGACATGCACTATATTCCATCTTAGAACTTATTTGCGTCAATGCTAACACTGCCCGATTACAGATGTAACGCTCTACTGCCGATTCTTTGAAGTCTACCCTATTCTAGATAGATAATAAATGTGATCTTGATCACAATAGCTTGCCGCTGTTCGCTTTGCCGTATACATTAGGGGGGAGTGATTAATCTTTCTAAGGTGGAATAATTTGTCAGAAGAGTTTGATAAGCTTCAGCATGCTGCCGAGCGATTAGACATTATCAGGTATGCCAGAGCGATAGCATTATTATCGCCATTGAAGCGCCATCTTCTTAGGCTTATTCCCGTATTCTTGCATTACCACGCCCCTAAGCTACCTGGTTATAACGGCCCGCTCACACCTAGTGGGGTTGTGGATTATCATATTGATGCTGATACAACAGACGCCTGTGAAACTCTTGAGATAGACCTTTCTACCGCATACACTGCCGATACTCCCTTAATCGAGGGGGTTTATAGCATGGGTAGTACCGCCAGTTTTGGCCAAAATCCCCAGAGTGATGTCGATGTTTGGCTAGTTCACAGTGACTTGTTAAGCAAGAATCAATGTGAATTACTAGCAAGTAAGGCGGTGTTACTGAGCCAGTGGTTTGCCAAGTTTGATTTTGAGGTCAATATCTATCTTGTGCATCCGGATCAGTTTATTAAAGATCAAACAGATCAAGTCGATCCCTATAACTGCATAGGGCACGAACACAGTGGCAGTGCTCAGCATTGGTTATTACTAGAGGAGTTTTATCGTAGTCAGTTTCGTTTAGCGGGCAAGCCTATTGCGTGGTGGCCCAATGCTGACAACTCTTCAAGGTTATTATCTTTAGGTGATGCAAGTGCTCTACCTGCCAGTGAGTATTTTGGCGCTTCGCTTTGGCAGCTATATAAGGGAGTTGAAAAACCCCATAAGGCACTGTTGAAGGTGCTCCTTCTTGAAGCTTACGCCAGTGAATACCCCCATACCCGCCTAGTGAGTGAGCGAATTTGGCAACGCACCTTGGAAGGGGATTTCTCCTCCAATAATGATGCCTATTATCTACTTTATGAGTCGATAGAATCTTATCTGTTAGGGCGTGGAGAGCGGCGCAGGCTTGAAATTGCTCGCCGCTGTTTTTATCTAAAATGTGGTGTAAAGCTAAGTCAGAGCGACCAAGCTGTCGACTGGCGTTATTACAAAATGAAAAAGCTGGTTAGTAGCTGGAACTGGTCTGAAAGCTTACTCAAAACCTTAGATAACTGTGAGAATTGGCACTGTGGACAATTGCAGTGGTTTAACGAACAGCTCAATGAGTTGATGTTAGGTTGCTATCGGACCCTGCTACAGTTTGCCTCGACCCACCGCCTAAGTCAGAGCCTTAGAATTTCAGAGTTAGGCCTGTTAACTCGGAAGCTGCATACCTACTTTAGTGAAGATGCGCAGCAAATTATGCGACTTAACTCCCTGTGGAGCCGCTCTATTTTAGAGCCGTATCTATCGGTGCTCTATAGCGAGCAGGATGGGCATTACTATCTGTATCGTTGCTCACCTGAGCCGAGGAATTTTCTCGAACACAGTTCGGTATTTCACTCTAAGAGTAAGGCTAAGCTCCTAGTTTGGGCCTGCCTTAATGGAGTGGCCGATGATAAAACCCGTTGGTTTGAATTGCGTCAGAGTAAGCGTAAATCCATCTATTTGACTCACGCGGCGAATCGGCTCGATGGGCTGATTGTGAATGAGTCGGTCAAGGTGCCTAAGATGGCTTTGTATCAGCCTTGGCATTTTCGCAAGCTAGTGTTTCTGCTTAATTTTAATAATGATCCAACAGAGAGGTGGGCCGGACAAGATATCATGGTCGACTATATGAACAGTAATGTATTCTCCATTGGGCGACGTCGTCAGAATATGGTGGACTCTATCGATGTGATTAGTCTCAATAGTTGGGGGGAGTGGCATTGCCATCATTTCGAGGGGGAGAAGAGCATCTTGGATGCGCTGTCGTTTGTCACTCCTGGAATGAAGCGTGCAAGTGCCAAGGTCTCGGTCGAGGTGATTAGCTGCTCGAGTAAACTCCGTTCACAGACTGAGCGTACGGTGAAGGATCTATTATATCGGGCGGTACGCCTGAGTCGCCAAGCCCAAAGTTCAACGACCTTAGGTTATGCACTACAGGTTGGAAGGCTACGTTACGGACTGTTTTTCAATAACCGTGGTATGCATTACGAAAATTTAAGTGATGCTAAATCCTTCTATCAACAGCTATCTCAGCGCAAACTGTTGGAGCTGCCTAGGCCAACCTTAGGTGATGAACCTTTTTCTAAGCTTCCAGCGGTGATCCAAGACTATGCGGCTAAGGGGGCGATTCAGTATTTCTTGCGCCAAAGAAAGCAAGGCCTAGATGTGTTTATCTTGGATGAGATGAATGAGCTGAACCATTATGTGCAGGAGGGCATAGATGTAAATGCATTAGTTAATCAACTGAGTCACTATCATACATTTGAAGATCCGCAGCTGACCCGGGAGAATTTTAACTTGCCACAGTTCTTTAAACTCGATCGAGTTAAGGGGGTGCTAACCGCAGTGCCATTTGGTGTGACTCTGGAAGCTCAGGAGGTCGATTTTTAAGGCGAAGAGCGGTGAATTTTAAAGACTGAGACATTGAAGATTACTGAATGAGGAGTTTCCTCCCCATTCCATTGGCTGCATAAGATTAAAGATCTAATTTTAAGCCACTTTGCTTGTAGATCGACTCGATTAGAAACGGCATAAATTCATTACCGTTACGCTCATCTATCCACTTACCGTCTACATAGCCGAAATGGTATCCACCAAACTGTGTTGCCAGCCAAATTTCATGCAGAGGCTCCTGTTTATTGATGACGATCTTAGAGGCACCGTCAAACTCTAACTGCAGCACATTGCCTGAGCCATCAACATCGACATCCGCATCTTGCTCATCAATAAGCACTTCTAACGCGTTATCAATTGTTTGAAATATTTCATCAACCAACTGATGAAATTCGAAATCTGTCATCGCCATGCTAATTGTTCCTCAGATTTTTGTTAATGCAGTCATATTACCAATCGATAGCCTGATTACCAATCACATTAATTTTGTGGTTAATCATCTGCTAAATAAGTCAGTCTAATTTTAATCTTTGCAAAAGCATTTTATTTCAATAGATTACATATTATGAAAGGGAGGTGGAGCCGCAAGGGAAACATCATGATTAATTGAATTATTTTGCCTTAGCACAGTTATACGCGGCTAAGTTGTGATTTATGACAGTTAACTTGGAGTATTTAGGGTCTAGTTAGCTGCAGTTAATGTAAGAAAGGCTTGATATAAATGCGTTATAGGGTTGACGCACAGCGGGCTAGTCTGCAAACATCAGGACTAAGAATTTTAGCCGATAGCAAGCCGTAGTGTTATTGCTCCAAGGGTCATCTGATGTTGAAAAAAATGAGACTGTTTTTGCTAGTAGGGCTTGGTAGCCTAGTACTTTTAGGTTGTGGGCAAAAAAGTGCGTTATTTAGAGCGCCTCCGCAAGAGGTTAATCAGCAGGCAGCTGACAAGCAGGTGTCTGACGCAGAGCCAACGCAAAGCGAACAGAGCAAAAAGGACTAAAGATCTTGGATCATTTTTTATATCAAGCAGATGAACTCTACGCCGAGCAGTGTCAAGTCGCTGAACTTGCAAAGCTGCATGGAACGCCGCTCTATATCTATTCTCGTGCGACGCTTGAACGCCATTGGCACGCTTTTGATAATGCCGTAAGCGAGCATCCACACCTTATCTGTTATGCGGTGAAGGCAAACTCTAACATTGCGGTGCTTAATGTACTGGCACGTTTAGGCAGTGGTTTCGATATTGTTTCTGGTGGTGAGCTATCACGGGTGATTGAGGCCGGTGGTGATCCCGCTAAAGTGGTTTTCTCGGGTGTCGGCAAAACTGTTGCCGAGATGGAGATGGCGCTAAACCTTGGCATCTACTGCTTTAATGTTGAGTCGGCAGCAGAGCTTGAGCAGCTTAACCTAGTGGCTGTACGTCTAGGTAAAGTCGCGCCGGTATCACTACGAATAAACCCAGATGTCGATGCCGGGACTCATCCTTATATCTCGACCGGCCTTAAAGAGAATAAATTTGGTATCGCGATGGAAGAGGCGGAAGCTATCTTTGCTCGCGCTAACGAATTACCGGGCCTTGCGGTAAAAGGCGTCGATTGCCATATTGGCTCCCAGCTCACTGAGATTAAACCCTTCCTAGATGCGATGGATCGCATGCTAGCGCTGATCGATCGTTTAGCCGAGCAAGGGATCGAGATTAAGCACTTCGATGTGGGGGGGGGACTCGGTGTTACCTATGATGACGAGCTACCGCCACAGCCTGATGTTTACGCCGCAGCCCTGCTTGAGCGTTTAGGTGGCCGTGATCTTAAGCTGATTTTTGAGCCAGGCCGTGCCATTGCCGCCAATGCTGGCATCTTTGTCACTCAGGTTCTCTATCTGAAGGAAAACAGCGATAAGCGTTTCGCCTTAGTCGATGGTGCAATGAATGACTTGATCCGCCCATCACTCTATAGCGCATGGCAGAAGATCATTCCGGTTATTGAGCGCGCTGGCGACAGCCATAGTTATGACGTTGTCGGCCCTGTGTGCGAGACGGGTGATTTCTTAGGTAAAGACCGTCAGCTCAATGTCTTGGCTGGCGATTACCTTGCTGTGCGTTCATCGGGCGCCTATGGCTTTACCATGGCGTCTAATTATAATTCACGTCCACGCGCCGTAGAGCTGATGGTGGATGGTGATAAAGCCTATGTCATCCGTGAACGAGAAAAAATCGCTCAATTATGGCAAGGTGAGCAGATCCTGCCGTAAACTAGAATAATACTAAGCCGCTAGCGTACGACGTTCGCGGCAGCTACTTTTTAAGGATGTCCATCTTGATCCAATTCACTAAGATGCATGGGTTAGGCAATGACTTTATGGTCGTCGATGGGGTGACACAGAATGTGTTTTTCTCTCCCGATCAAATTAAGCGTCTAGCGGATCGGAATTTTGGCGTGGGTTTCGATCAGTTATTACTGGTGGAACCTCCCTACGATCCCGATTTAGATTTTCATTATCGCATCTTTAATGCTGATGGCAGTGAGGTTGAGCAGTGCGGCAATGGCGCACGTTGTTTCGCACGATTTGTACGTAACAAAGGCCTGACCCATAAACATAAAATTCGAGTAAGCACCTCGTCGGGCAAGATAACCCTGCGCCTAGAGCGTGATGGCAAGGTTACCGTTAATATGGGGATCCCCATTCTTGAGCCGGGTAAGATCCCATTTACCGCTAAGAAAGCTGAGAAGACTTACCTACTGATGGCGCCAAGTGGTACCTATCTTTGTGGCGCTGTCTCTATGGGTAATCCTCACTGCGTGATTGAGGTGGATGATGCTGCCGCGACTGATGTCGATACCATAGGCGCCGAACTGACTAATCACGAACGTTTTCCAAAGGGCGTCAATGTGGGCTTTATGCAGGTGTTAAGTCCTGGCCATATCAAACTTAGAGTCTACGAGCGCGGCGCAGCCGAAACCTTAGCTTGTGGTTCAGGTGCTTGTGCTGCTGTCGTCGTGGGGATTTTACAAGGTAAGCTCGATAGAAATGTGCAGGTAGACTTACCTGGTGGCAGCCTAATGATCAACTGGGACGGTGAAGGTAAGCCGTTGTGGATGACTGGGCCTGCAGAGCATGTTTACGATGGGCAGATCTCGCAATGATAGATACCTCTAAATCGACTCCTCCATTTGATGAAATTCTGATCCGCGAGTATCTGCTGGAAAACCCTGACTTCTTCAGTCGTTATCCAGAGCTGTTACTGGCCATGCGTATCCCTCATGCTGAGCGTGGAGCTGTGTCACTGGTCGAGCGTCAGCAGGAGATGCTGCGTCAACGAGTCAGTCAGCTCGAAGAAGAGATCACCGCTCTTTTAGCCATGGCATCACGTAATGAACAGATCTTCATGTTTAACAGTGCATTATCTATGAAGCTGCTAAAATGTGAGGATATGGGTGAACTACGTCAGGTGCTGTCTAGTGGTTTAAAAGAGCAGTTTCAGTTTAGTCATGTAAGGCTTATCACGGTACATGATATCGACAGTGAATTGTCGCAGATCTGGAGTAAGCGTCTCGACTCGGGTTACTACTTTGGTCGCCTGACTAAAGAGGAGTCGAAGCGCCTGTTTGGCACGGAAGTGGGCTCGGTAGCACTATCTCGATTATCGAAAGAGTGCGGTCAGGTGATCTTTGCCATCGCGAGTCAAGATCCCATGCATTTTCATCCTGAGATGGATTACCTTCTCTTGTCACAGCTTAAGCAGTTACTCGATCACCAACTGACTAAAATTTAATAGCGAGGCTCTATGGCTGACGAAGCGTTATCGAATAATGTGCGTTGGTTGAGTGACTTTGAACGTTACCTGCGCACAGAGCGTCAAGTCTCGGCTTATACGGTTCGTAACTATCTGTTTGAACTGCAGCGAGTCGAGAAGCTATTTAGTGAAATGGACACTTGGCTGTCGCTGCAACACGAGTCTTTACAAGCTATGTTGGCTAAGCTGCATCGTAAAGGCCTAAGTCCACGCTCACTGTCATTGACACTTTCAGCCTTAAAGCAGTTCTACGAGTTTTTACTCAGAGAGCAGAAGATTAAGGTGAATCCGGCCATCAGTCTTACTGCGCCCAAACAGGGTAAACCCCTGCCTAAGAATATGGATGTCGATTCGGTGAGCCATCTGCTCGACATCGATGGCGATGATCCCCTTAGTCTACGTGATAAAGCCATCATGGAGCTGTTTTACTCCTCGGGCTTGCGTCTGGCGGAGCTTGCGGCACTGAATGTCGCTGATATCCAATTCTCCCAAGCTCAGGTCAAAGTCTTAGGTAAGGGCAGTAAAGAGCGGATTGTGCCTATTGGTAAGTTGGCACTCCAGGCCATTAATCAATGGTTAGCGGTTAAGCGCGAAATTGCTTGTGAAGATGACGCCCTATTTGTGACCGTCAAGGGCAAACGTTTAGCCCACAGAAGTATTCAGGCGCGTCTTGCCAAGTGGGGCCAAGAGCAGGCCCTCGGCATTAAGGTACACCCCCATAAATTGCGTCACTCATTTGCGACCCATATGCTGGAGTCCAGTGCCGATCTACGTGCAGTGCAGGAGCTATTAGGCCACGCTAACCTGTCGACTACGCAGGTTTATACCAGCTTAGATTTTCAGCATCTAGCCAAGGTGTATGACGGCGCGCATCCAAGAGCGAAAAAACGAGGCAACAGGTCATGAAGGTCTATATTCGTCCACAAGCCTTTCAAGCTATCAGCTTCGACTTAGATGACACCCTCTATGACAATCGGCCGATCATAGTTCAGGCTGAAGCCGAGCTGCAGAGTTTTTTACATCAAGCCTATCCTAAGTCTGCAAAGTGGCAGTTTGCTGACTGGCGCAGGCTTAAATTTGCTTTGTTTAGAGAGTCACCAGAATTGCGTCATGATACGACCGCCGCGCGACTGGCAATGCTTGAACGTGGTCTACTGCAATTGGGTTATGACGCCCAAACCGCGCAAACAGGCGCACAGGCAGGTCTTGATCACTTCGTGAAGCATCGTAGTCACTTCAAAGTATCGACTGAGGTTATTGAGCTGCTGACTCAGCTTAAGCAGAAGTATCGCTTAGTTGGGATCACCAATGGTAATGTCGACCATCAAAGGATCGGTTTAGAGGGGGTATTCGAGTTCGTACTGCACCCTGGGCACGGCTATAAGCAAAAGCCGTCGACAGAGATGTTTATATTAGCGGCTGAAAAACTGGGTCTACCCTTGGCAAGTATTCTTCATATTGGTGACAGTGCAAAGAGTGATGTCGATGGGGCAAGACGAGCTGGTTGTCAGGCTGTGTGGCTTAACCCGAGCTTTGGGGGAACTGAGAAATCGATAGCCAACGTGCTGTTACCTCATATCGAAATCTCCTCTGTGCAGCAGTTAAGGCAGCTATTCTAACTTTGTTGAATCAACGGTTGTTAATTGCTTGTTATTTATCGCTGTCTTGATATGCTCTGTTCTCTGAAAATTTAATGAGAACAAAGTTTTATAAGATAGGGATTATCATGAAAAAACTATTTGTTGTGTTATCTGCTCTACTACTCACCAGTGCCTGCTCGATTAAGCAGCGTGTTGATCCGGTTCATGTGAATAATAATGCTGAAGTATGTATTCAAAAGAACCCAGACGTGAGGGATGGTTTTTTGCAGGAGATGGAGAAGATTCTTGTAGAGAAACAGATTAAATACCGCATTATTGAAGAGTTAGATGCCAGCCAGCAATGTGAATGGACTGCAACTTATATGGCGAACTGGCGTTGGGATCTTGCGTTATATATGGTTTATGCCGAGATCAAAGTCTTCCATCAGGGGCGTTTAGATGGTGAGGCAATTTATGACGCTCGAAGTGGTGGTGCTAATATGAATAAATTTATTGATGCAGAGCCTAAGATCCGAGAGTTGATCGATCAGCTCATTCAACAGAAGCAAGCCTCTGTGCGCTGGTCACCACTTCAGCAGACCGCTATTTAATAAAAAAGGCTCACAATTGTGAGCCTTTCTGTTTTAAGCCTAGCTTTAAAGTTCTTGCTTAAAAGCGGGCCTTAAGCTGTTAGCGCAAGTGCCTTTGGGAACAAGATATTGTTCTCGAGATAGATGTGCTGTTTAAGATCGGCCTCAAACTCAGCCAAGGTCGCGTAGCAAACGCGCCATGTGGTGCAAGCGTGAGCGGGTGGCACAAAACCATTCGTAAGTTCACTGATTTTCTCGAAGATCTGTAACGCATCGTCATGTTCATATTGCATGGCATTGATAGGATTGCCTATATGGCCAAAGCAGTTTTGCATTTCAACTTGGTTGTGCAGGCCTAGAATCGCCGGGAACAATATCCGCTCCTCTTTCATCAGGTGCGGCATTAAGTCTTCGACTAGTGCATGGATCCAGCCTGCCAATGGTTTGATTTCAGCATGGTTCTCACCGTGGGCACGCACCATCTTTTGGCTGTACTCCACAAGCAGAGGCGCTTTTTCTCTGACAAAAGTATGATGAGTCGATTCGATATAGTTAAGCAAGTCGGGGAGAGGGAGTTGCTCTAAACCTTGCAACTTTTCGCCTTGGGTCTCAAGTGCCATCAGGGCATCGATGACGCTAGTTTCATCGGCATCGAAGCGTTTAATAGCTCGCTCCAATGAAATCCCACCGCCACAACAGAAATCAATGCCGTGCTGGCTAAACAAGTGGGCTGTACGGAAATCATTAGCAACTAATTCACCAACACGAGAAGCAAGTAAACTTTCTTTCGAGTGAGGGGCTTTTGATTGAGACATGGTTTGGCTCCAAATACGACAATGAGGATTTAAAATGCATATTTTAAATGCATCTTATATGTATGCTTGCCGTGATACAATGATTACTTGACTAAAATGCTCAGGTAATGCCGTTTTTCTACAAAATAACTCAATTGAGATAAGGGATAATGAGTGCCATTAATGTGGACTTATCGAGGTTTTTGGATCTTTTTTAAACAGCCTAGTTTCTAAGTTGAGCATTATCATAGTGTTTTAATACTGATTAATTTAGACTAGTCGGCATCAACAGTTATTTTAGAGTCTAACAAAGTCAGCTATGACCGTTTACAGTGTCAAAGGTAGTACCAAGGCATAATGTCTAGCCTAGGTCGTTTTATTCGCGCAGTTATCACCTCTCCAGCAGTATTGGGGCGGGTGTTGTTGATCGTGATTTTAACGATGCAATCTATGGTTGCTATGGCCGATGATTGCACTTTGTCTCATGACGACTGTGGCAGCGAGTTAAGCTATTTTGTTGAACATGAAGCCGAGTCAGCTAATGGTGCGTCTCAATGTGATGAGACAACGATGGCGAGCCATGTGGAAGATGACTGCACTGAATGCAGTAATAATTGCTGCTCCTGCTGTTTGACCTTGATGCACCCGATTGCAGAGGTGCAAGCTGCACTTCCTCATCCTGATAGTTTTGTTTTCTCATTCAATTCCACCTCTGTAGAAACGCCTTACTACGCGTTTTTGCGCCCCCCAAAAGCCGAAATCGTTTAATCAAAATTTTATTTAATTAGCGAGCTTTTAACAGCTTGTTTTAGGCCTATCGATCTTTTTTAGATCTCACACTTTTAGGCCGAGTATTTTGTATTAAATTGAGGTTTACACTCAGATGTTTTATCAAACTAATGTCGCCAAAATAGGCATGGCTTGCCTGTGGCGAGGGCTTTATAGCACGTTCGTCATCATCGCTCTGCTATTGGCGGGTTCGTTTGCTGCAAAGGCGGCAACACAAAACGAGTCCCTGTCTTTAACTACCGTTATTCAGCGAGTGCAGCTGCAACACCCGACCCTTAAAGTGTTTGAGTTTAGGCAGCGAGCACTGGATGGGACGGCGCAAACTCAAGGGCTGACACCGGGATATGAGATCGGCTTTGAAGTCGATAATGTCGCTGGAACTGGAGAGTTTCAAGGGATAGAGAGTGGTGAGTTTAGCGTATCACTTTCGTCAGTCATTGAGCTAGGTGACAAACTTGATGCCCGCAGCGGTGTTGTCAATGAGCAGCGTGCAGTACTCGATGCTGAGCAAAAAATTGCCGCATTGAACTTACTCGCTGAGGCGACTCGTCGCTATATCGATGTATTAGCAGCGCAATCACAGCTGCAATTAGCCGCTGACGCACTAAAGTTGGCCGAAGAGACGCAAGAGGCTGTAGCGAAGCGTGCTCAAGCGGGAGTCACGCCAGACGCGGAAGTGAAGCGTGCTAAAGCTGCAGTATTTAATGCCAGATTAGTGGCAGAAACCCAGTTGCACCAACTTGATTATGCCAAGCTTGCGTTAAGCATGATGTGGGGCGAGTCCCGAGTTAGTTTTGATTCGTTAGAGGGGAGCCTATTTGCGTTTACTGATGATGTGGCCTTAGCGCCGTTATTTGAGAAAGTGAAATACAGCCCATCTATTACGGCTTATTTGAGTCGAGCGCAACTTAAAGAGGCGGAGCTACGCTTTGCTAAGACCCAGTCTAGTAGCGATATCAATTGGTCGGTAGGCGTTAAGCAGTTACAACAGACGAATGATATGGCATTGACCGCCGGGTTTAGTGTGCCGCTGTTTAACGGTGAACGTAATAGTGGTGCAGTGGCACTCGCCCAAGCGGCTAAAGAGGAGGTCATTGCAAATCGTGAGGTTGCCCTGCTTGAGCTTTACGGCCAGCTGTACCGCGCTTATGCCAGCCGTAAACAAGCCATTGTGACTGTTAATCGTTTACAGGCTAGTGTTATCCCTACCTTAAGTTTAGCCCTCGAAGATACCAAGAAAGCCTATGAGCAGGGGTTATACAGTTACCTCGATTACCTGACTGCTAGAGAAGAGCTGCTATTTGCACGTCGAGCGCTAATTGACGCTGCGGCCTCAGCACTGCGTTATGGCGTGGATATTGAGCAGCTAATCGCTGAGCCTTTACCTGCTTCTCAACATACCTTCTTTAATGATTTTTCTGCGGCTGCTGATTTCTCAAAGTCAGCTGATTTTTCTAACGCTGCTACAGGACAAACCAAATGAACTCTACCTTATTAAATAAATTCTCTTTAGTTCACCTTGCTATTGTAGCGGCGGTTGCATTGATGATGAGTAATCCGATTTATGCTTCATCAGAGCACATCCATGAGCCTGAACATAGCCATGAGCTTGAGCACACAGATAAGCATCACGACGATCACGGTGATAGTCATGGTCATAACGATGATCATAATGACGAACACGGCGATGAGCATGGTCACGATGAGCATGAAGAGGGACAGATCCACATCGGCGCTGAGCAAATTGTGGCCTCGGGGATCGTCACCCAAACGGCTAGAGCCGGTGATATTAAGCAAACCCTCACCGTGTATGGCCGTGCAGTGGTACCAGAGGCGGCGAGCAGCCAGGTTCGCGCACGATTTGCAGGCCTTATTACGAGCATCAATATCAATGTTGGCGATCGAGTCAAGGCGGGGCAGGTACTTGCTGAAGTGGAGTCAAACTCCAGCTTAAAACGTTACTCAATTAAAGCACCAATCTCAGGAATGGTGGTGAGTCGCAGTGCGAATGCTGGGGAGATGGCATCTGATAATGTGCTATTGAGCATCATTGATGATAGCCAACTTTGGGCTGAGTATCAGGTCTTCCCAGGTCAATTGAGCAAGGTTGCCGTAGGCCAAGAGCTAAGCATTGCTTCAGAGCAGCAAGCTGTCACCTCAACAATTTCCCACCTACTCAATGCCCCCAATGGCCAAGTTTATAAGCTTGCTCGTGCAGCGTTAAACAATCGCAGTGGTCAGTGGGCTGTAGGCGCATTAGTGTCTGGGGAATTAACCTTGAGTAAGCATGCCGTTGCTTTAGTGATCGATAAGCGTGCAGTGCAGCAGATGGAAGGCGAGCAGGTAGTGTTTATCCGTAATGAAGAGGGCTTCGAGAAGCGTGCGGTAACACTTGGCCAAAGCGACAGCTTAGTCAGTGAGGTGTTGTCGGGTATTGAGGCGGGTGAGATTTACGCAGTAGATAACAGCTTTTTGTTAAAAGCCGATCTTGAAAAATCTAGCGCAGGCCATGTGCACTAAAGGAGACACAGATGATTGAATCAGTTTTGCGTCTCGCGATAAATAGACGCTGGATGATGATGTTCCTCGCCATGCTGCTGGTTGCAGTGGGGCTATGGAGCTATCAAAAACTCCCTATCGATGCTGTGCCTGATATCACTAACGTACAGGTACAAATTAGCACTCGGGCTGCGGGTTATTCTCCACAAGAAACCGAGCAGAGAATTACCTATCCCATTGAAAATGCGTTGATGGGGATCCCGCACCTGTCTTATACCCGTTCATTGTCGCGCTATGGATTGTCGCAAGTGACGGTGGTGTTTGATGAAGGCACCGATCTCTATTTTGCCCGTAACCTTATCAGTGAGCGCCTTAATGGCATCAAGGGTAAGTTACCTGCACAGATAGAGCCCGAGATGGGGCCTATATCGACTGGCCTTGGTGAGATCTTCATGTATACCATCGAAGCACTTCCTGGAGCTAAACAGGCTGATGGTAGTGAGTTTGATGCCACCGCGCTGCGGGAGATCCAAGATTGGATCATTAAGCCTCAGCTAGCTCAGGTGGTTGGGGTCACTGAAATCAACACCATCGGCGGTTATGACAAGGAGTACCACATTACGCCGTTGCCTGCGAAAATGCTTGAATATGGGGTGTCATTCGCAGACATCAAGCTTGCACTTATTAACAGCAATAGTAATCGCGGTGCGGGCTATATCGAACGCGATGGTCAGCAACTGACGGTACGCTCGGCGGCTCAGCTCAAGACCATGGGCGACATCGCTCAGGTCGTGGTTAAACATATTGATAGCACACCAGTCATGATTACCGATGTTGCCGAGGTAGGGATTGGTAAAGCGCTGCGAACAGGTGCTGCGACTCGTGATGGTAAAGAGACCGTACTTGGCAGTGCTATGATGCTGGTGGGCGAAAACTCTCGTCAGGTGTCACTCGCCGTAGCCGCTAAGCTTGAAGATGTGAAAGCCTCCTTGCCTGATGGCATTAAAGTGGAAGCGGTGTACGACCGAACGACTTTGGTGGATAAAGCCGTATATACGGTGCAGAAGAACCTAGTTGAAGGTGCGCTACTAGTTATCGTGGTGCTGTTTATTCTACTGGGTAATGCCAGAGCGGCTTTGATCACTGCGGCGGTTATTCCGTTGGCGATGCTGGCAACGATGACGGGCATGGTACAAGCGGGCGTTTCGGCTAACCTGATGAGCCTTGGCGCATTAGATTTTGGTCTTATTGTCGACGGTGCGGTAATTATTGTTGAAAATGCAATTCGACGACTTGGTCAAGCACAGGTGCAAAATGGCGGTCACGTGTTGCCTCGTAAGCAACGTCTGCAGCTGGTGTTTGAAGCCACCAATGAGGTGATCCGCCCAAGCTTGTTTGGTGTGCTGATCATTACCGTGGTGTATATCCCGCTGTTTAGCCTCACAGGCGTGGAAGGTAAGATGTTCCACCCCATGGCGGCAACCGTTGTAATGGCACTGTTAGCAGCGTTGGTATTGTCATTAACATTGGTTCCAGCTGCTGTTGCGCTGTTTATGACAGGTAAAATCAGCGAGAAAGAGAGCCGTGTCATTACTGCGACTAAGTCACTGTATAAGCCGTTGTTAATCGGCGCTATGAAGCTGCGTTGGTTGGTATTGAGTGCCGCAGTGGCACTGGTTGGTTTCTCTATTTGGTTAGCAACGACCTTAGGTTCTGAATTTATCCCGCAGCTCAATGAAGAAGATATCTTGCTGCAAGCTATCCGCATTCCGGGCACGGGGTTGGAGCAGTCCGTGGATATGCAGATGCAATTAGAGGATCGCATTAAACACTTCCCACAAGTGCTAAACGTATTCTCTAAAATTGGTACTCCTGAGGTGGCAAACGATCCTATGCCGCCCAATATTGCCGATACCTTTATCATGCTTAAGCCTCGCAGTGAATGGCCTAATCCTAAGATGAGCCACGATGCGTTAGCGGCCGATATTGTTGCGGCAGTCTCTGGTCAGCCTGGTAATAACTTTGAGCTCACTCAGCCCATTGAGATGCGTTTTAATGAGTTGATCTCAGGCGTGCGTGCGGATCTTGGCATCAAGGTTGTTGGTGACGATCTGCAGCAGTTACTGACTTCGGCCAATGCTATTCACGAAGTGTTAGAGCAAATTGATGGCGTTGCCGATCTACAAGTTGAGCAGGTGACAGGACTGCCTATGTTGTCTCTTCAACCTGATCGTATGGCATTAGCCCGCTATGGCTTAAGCGTTAGTGAGTTACAGGACTTTGTAGCTACCGCGATTGGCGGTGAAGAGGCAGGGCTGATTTTTGAAGGCGATCGCCGTTTTAAGATGGTGATCCGTCTACCAGAAACTATTCGTAAAGATGTTGAGCACTTACATGAGCTGCCTATTGTACTGCCCTCTGGTGAGTATGTGCCTTTATCCGAGGTCGCGAGTCTAGAGATTGCACCGTCACCGAATCAGATCAGCCGTGAAAACGGTAAGCGTCGTATCGTAGTAACGGCCAACGTGCGTGGTCGTGACTTAGGTTCATTTGTGAGTGAAGCCAAACGACAGATCGGTGAGCAAGTTGATATTCCAGCTGGTTATTGGTTGGAGTATGGCGGTACTTTCGAGCAACTCGAGTCGGCGAGCCAACGTTTATCAATTGTGGTGCCATTAACCTTAGCATTGATTTTAGGCTTGCTGGTCATGGCCTTTAGCTCGGTAAAAGATGCGCTAATTATCTTTACAGGTATTCCATTGGCATTAACCGGTGGAGTGTTCTCGCTTTGGCTTAGAGATATGCCACTCTCTATCTCTGCGGGCGTGGGCTTTATTGCACTCTCGGGGGTGGCGGTGTTGAACGGTTTAGTGCTACTGAGCTTTATTCGTCAGCTCTACCAAGAGAAAGGCGAGCTGATGTCTGCGATTATCGATGGTGCGCTAATTAGATTGCGTCCAGTGTTGATGACGGCGTTAGTGGCTGGTTTAGGCTTTGTGCCGATGGCGCTTAATATAGGTACCGGAGCCGAGGTGCAGCGTCCTATCGCAACCGTGGTGATTGGCGGCATTATTTCATCGACGATATTGACCTTGTTTGTGTTGCCTATCCTCTATCGTATGGCGCACCAACGCGGTGACAATAAACGCAGAGACAAGTGCCAAGCTGGTAATAAACAAGCTGAAATTAGCCCAGCTTAATATCTTGAGCGTAATATAAAAAGAGCCCTGCAATTGCAGGGCTTTTTTATTGACTTTCTAAAGGCTAAGTCTAAATTTAAGACTAAGGTTTAACGCCAGAAGCTTATTTGCTTTGGGTCATGATCCAGTGGCTCAATAGTCTAACGCCGTGGCCTGTACCGCCAATCGGCGTCACGCCAACATCTTTTGAGGCGAGTGCGCTACCTGCAATATCGAGGTGAGCCCATTTGGTGTCGCCGCTAAATTGTTTTAGGAATGCAGCGGCAGTTGTTGCTCCAGGGCCGCCAAAACCAGCATTTTTCAGATCGGCGATAGGGCTTTTGAGTAAGTCCTCGTAGGCAAGCGGTAAGCGCCACAGTTTTTCATCTACAGCTTGGCCTGAAAAGGTCAGCTCATTGACTAAGGCGTCATCATCACTGATAACAGCCGTATAGCGCTTACCTAAAGCGCGCACCTTGGAGCCTGTCAGCGTGGCGACATCCACCATGACCTGCGGCTGATAATGCTCTCTGGCGTACCACATGCCATCAGCTAAAATTAAGCGCCCCTCGGCATCGGTATTGAGCACTTCAACACTTAAGCCCTCAGCTGTCATCAGTACATCGCCCGGCGCTAGCGCGGTTTCAGATACCATGTTCGCTGCCATCGGCATCACGGCGACTAGATTTATATCGGCTTTTTGCAGTGCCATCGCTTTTACTGCGCCAACCACGGCGGCCGCACCTGCCATATCGGATTTCATCCGCGAGATAGAATCACCCGAGGCCTTAATGTTATAGCCACCAGAGTCGAAGGTGATGCCTTTGCCTACCAGTGCAATAGGCGCGTCATCATTTCCTTGCCAGTGGGCTATCACTAAGCGTGCGCCCTCTTTAGAGCCACGCCCCACGGCATGAAGTGCACCCATGCCGAGTTTTTCGATCTCTTTTGGCTCTAGTACGGTAACTTTGACGCCCAGTTTTTTAAGTTCTTTAGTGGCGTTAGCGAAATCCACCGGTGTCATCTCAGTAGGTGTTTCAGAGGTTAAGTCTCGGGCTAAGAATACCCCTTGCTCAATCGCTGCCAACTGGCTGTATTGCTTGTTTGCATCTTTGGGCTTGCTGACGGTAATGGTGTAGTTTTTCTCGGCGGGCTTTTTCTCTGATAAGTATTTATCAAATTTGTAAGCGCGCAGGTTGATGCCATGAGC
Organism: Shewanella schlegeliana; assembly: GCF_016765635.1. Taxonomy (GTDB): domain Bacteria; phylum Pseudomonadota; class Gammaproteobacteria; order Enterobacterales; family Shewanellaceae; genus Shewanella; species Shewanella schlegeliana. The sequence continues at coordinate 33,018 of NZ_JAESVD010000017.1, read as the reverse complement.
CAATTGAGCTGCGAAACTGGCATTGCAACTTGCATCGCTAATACCATCTGTTAGTAGCTGGATCTCTTCGACCTTAACACCATTGAAGTGGGCTGTGATATTGGCACCAAGCTTGTTGACCTCTCCTGGGGTTAGGGCTGACTCATCGCCAATACCGACAACCACAAGACGTTTAGCATCGATACCAGTAGGCATTAAAATCTCAACGAGTTGCTTCTTTTCGCCAGTGAACTCTTGCAGTGCTAATGCGCTGCTGATCTGTTGCTTTGACTGCTTGTCCAATTTTGTCAGTGCGGGTGAAGCTTTATCACCAGCTTGAAAGATGACTAAGGTGTCGATGCTGTTATTGCGCTGTTCAACAAAATCGAATGTTTCGGCTTGAGCAGAATAAGTTGTTAGCAAGCTTAGGCTTAATGCGCTAGTTAATAGGGTTTTCTTCAGTAGCATAGTGTCCTCTATCGGGATTTCCTTCTACGGTCTGGCTTTGCCAAGCAAGCCGTAGCTTTTATTGTTGTATTGGCAGTTGGCTGTGAAATTTATCATTTTTTGAATTAACAACTAAGTTAAATCTTGTTAGGAATCGTCACATGGTTTGCGAGTCTACAGCGTGAAAATTAGCCGAAGCTGAAAGCGGGAGGAGGAACGAGATTTATTTCGGGGATTTTTATTGCTGGGGCGCTTGAATAAAGTACAGGGCTGAAACAGATAAAGCGGGGTACATATGAGGGTACATATAAAAGCAAAACGGGCTCCCCATTGCTGGAAAGCCCGTTTTAATACAACAAGTTAAGAAGTTAGTCTTAGTTCATGCCGTAGAGTACGACGGGCTGTTTTTAGCGGTTTTGAATTGTTTTTCATCCAAGTATTTTTTCTTATTTATCAATAGCTAAAGCTCGTTTCGCGTCTTCATTGGTATTGGTGGGTTTTGGTTCCTATGGTTACATGGGGGTACATATGGGGGTACATGGAATTGGCCGTATTCCCACCTAAATGAGTCAAAATATCATGCTGTACGAATCTAGTTTGCGAGGACTAAATGGCAAGCATCAACCTCAAACCATCGAGCTTGCTGATGGCAAAGGTTTAGGTGTGCGTGTGTCTAAGCTGGGGAAGATTCGTTTCCAGTACCGTTACAAAATCAATGGCAAAAATAAGCGCATGGATATTGGCGCTTATCCAGATTTATCGCTCAGGCAAGCCAGAGACATTGCTGATGAATGCCGTTCTTGGTTGGCAGAAGGCCATGACCCCAAAATAAAGCGTTGCATGGGCAGAGAGAAAACGCTAACGCCAGTGACTGTTAAGCAAGCTCTAGAGTATTGGATTGAGAATTACGCCAGAGATAATCGCGCTAATGTCGACAGAAATATCGCCCAATTTGAAAAGCACATTTATCCCTATATTGGTCACTTCCCATTAGAGCAAACAGAGACTCGCCACTGGATTGATTGTTTTGACCGTATTCGACGTGGCATTGCTGGCAGACAAAAGCCTGCGCCCGTCGCTGCAGGGCAAATACTGCAAAATGCCAAACAAGCACTGCGCTTTTGCCGAGTTAGGCGCTATGCCATTAGTCGCGAACTGGATGATTTGATAGCTAGCGATGTGGGTAAAAAGCAACGGAAGAAAGACCGAGTGCTGACCGATGTTGAGTTGTACGACTTGATGAGCTCAATTGCAAACCGCAAAGGCACTTTTTATATGCGCTACCTATGTCGTTTACTCATTATTTTTGGCGCTCGCACACAAGAGCTAAGGTTATCGACCTTTGATGAATGGGACTTAGAGCTTAACCTATGGACAGTGCCTAAAGCGCATAGCAAGACCAATACGGTAATTGTTAGGCCTATTCCCGCGAAAGTTAAGCCGATTATTGAGTTTTTATATAAACGCCATGGCGACACGGGTTATCTGCTTGGCGAGCTCAAAAGCGGTGAATCCGTTAGTGGTGCGGGTAGCCTAATCTACAAACGGCTTAAGCATAAAGAGTCTTGGTCATTGCATGACTTGCGAAGAACCTTCACTACCAAACTAAACGATTTGAGTGTAGCGCCCTATGTGGTCGAACAGTTGCTCGGCCACTCCCTCGGTGGGGTAATGTCTATCTATAATCGCAGTCAATATCTACCAGAGAAGTTAGCAGCGCTTAATATGTGGTGTGAATGGTTAGAACTGTTGGTCAATCCTGCTGATAACGTCGTACTTATTGGCTCAGCAAGATACGGGTAACACTTCACTTTCCAAGCTAACTCCTTCCTGTAGCGTCACCTCTTCTCTGCATTGTGTGAACCAGATAACAAAATGCTGTTTTCATTGGTTTTCATACGACTCTGTTTATATTCGTTATTTGATACTTATCCACACTGATGAGGATTTTACCCGACCTTGAGCTATAGGATAGGGGTATTGTTTATGCTTATATTTACTCACATTTAGGTTGTACGGGTAATCAATTTACTCTTGTAATATCAGCTGGATAATCATGCTACACGAAACACATTTGCGCTCCATGAATGGAAAGTCTCAAGCGGTGGTTAAAGAGAAAAGTGACGGACAAGGGCTAGGTGTTCGAGTCTCTAAACAAGGCCGTATTCGATTCCAGTTTCGCTATAAAATTAAAGGTAAGAATAAGCGTATAGATTTAGGTTATTACCCTGATTTGTCCCTCAAACAAGCTAGGGATGAAAGAGATAAATGCAGAGCATGGTTAGCTGGTGGTCATGACCCCAAAATTGCACGTGAAATAGCAAGGGACAGAACTTTAGAGCCTGTGACGGTTAAAGACGCCTTGGAGTATTGGATTGAAAAGTATGCGCGAGTGAAGAGATCGAGCTTTGAAAAAACACAATCTCAATTTAATAAGCATATTTACCCTTACATCGGTCACTACCCTTTAGAGCAAACCAAAATTTCCCATTGGCTTGAGTGTTTTGATCGTATTAACACTGGTATTGAAGGTGTGCAAAAGCCCGCTGCTGTTGCTGCGGGGCAAATACTGCAAGCCTGCAAGCAAGCATTAAAGTTCTGTCGTGTTCGGGGATATGCAATCACTCATGAATTGGATGATCTTGTAGCGGGTGATGTTGGTAAAAAAGCAGCAGTAAAAGACAGAGTGCTTTCATATAGCGAACTAAAGGATGTATTGCAGTGGAGTCATGGGCGAAAAGGCTCCTTCTATATGCGCTACCTGTGCTTGTTGTTAATCGTATTTGGTGCGCGTACGCAGGAGGTTAGGCTCTCAACTATCCATGAATGGGATTTAGATAATGACTTATGGACTGTACCAAAACAGCACAGTAAAACGGGCTTAGTGATTGTTAGGCCGATACCGCAGCAAATAAAGCCTGTTATTGCGCTACTGATTAAGCGCAATGCCAAACAAGGCTATCTATTAGGTGAGTTGAGAGAAGATGTCAGCGTAAGTGGTTCAGGCGGTAGGATTTGTAATAAGTTAAAGCATAAGGAACGATGGACGCTACATGACTTAAGAAGTACTTTTTCAACCATCCTAAATGACCTTGAGGTCGACTCACGGATAGTTGATAAATTGATAGGCCATGTGATTAAGGGTTCTGAGAAACATTACAATCACAGCAAATACCTTAAGCAATCGGCAGCAGCACTGGATATGTGGTGTGAGTGGTTAGATAGACTGGCAAACCCCATTGATAACGTGGTGGATATCGGTTTGGCAAAAGTTGGGTAGAGTACCATTATTAATAACGACTTTTAATTGCTGCTTTGTTATTACAGTTTAACGCGCATAAAAATGTGAAATCTTGCACTTTTATGCGCATAAAAGTGTCTTTCATTGTGTTTGTTTGAATTGAAAAGACGCAAGTTCGCTGGTGGTCATCAATGAGAGTCTCAACTAATAGACTACGCCATAGTGTAAAGAGGCGCAGCCATAGCACACAATCTCATCAGTATCGAAATCAACAAATGAGGCTAAATCCATAGCCTCGCCTTCATCAAACTCTTCTTTGCAATGAAAGCACGGTGCAGGGTATTTCTGCTCAGCTTCTAGCTTGTCTCTTAGCGCGTGCACTTCATCAAGTGTTGCCGTTAAAGGTAGCGTCTCAATAACGCGACTGTAGCACTGTGGTTCGTGAGGATGTGGCCATGCCGTGGAGGAGGCATAAAACTTGATCTCATCTTCACCTTTAAACACATTAACCACTTCGCCTGTAATAGAAACACGATCCACAAAAGAAGTGTCAAACACTTGCTTATAGGTGGATTCACAGTGCTGGGCACTGTGCTTAGTTTTAGCAAAATCACCACAAGAGTTATCACTGCACAGTTCTGCGGCCACCAGTTGCTTACAATTTTGGCAAATCAAAAAATGAGTCGAGTCATCAATGTAGTCGTACAAAGCATGCAAGGCATGATTTAGATTTGATAAGTTAGGCTTTCTTACCGTGTAAACAGGCTTAGTTGTGTATTCAGGTTTAGCGGTTGAGTCAGAGTGAATATGTACCAGCACTTCAAACCTCTCTGGCTGCAGGCTAATGCTATAAAGCACTTGCTGACTAAGAGGCCGATTAATGCTGTCGCTCAATAAGGGGATTTTTCGAGCGCTATGGTCAAGGAATGGGTAGCTATTAAAGTCAAACACAGGCGGGTGCTCGTACTGAAAGCTCAGTAAATCTATTAGCTTAGTAAATGCCTCAATAAGTGCTATATCACCCTCAACCCGTATTGCATCTTGCTTAAGTAGCGACTGTACCGTGGGGATCAATTCCATCTTCATTTATCTGCTTCCTGATAATCAAAAACACTGCGCTGAGCTGTTTTGTATGTTGCAAACCAAAGGGTTAGCAATAGATATAATCCATCTTAAAACCAATGAATACATAATTGTTGTATCTTTATGATCTCGCAATGATTTAACCAATCAGTATTGTGTATAATCGGCTCAATATTTGTGGGGCTAACACCCCATGCTCAGATTAAAGTACTGATTAAAGTGCAGGTAAAAGTAACCATGGTTCAACAACATCAACAAGAGCTGAAAAAGCAGCTTTGGAATATCGCTAATACTTTACGTGGCAACATGTCTGCCGACGATTTTCGTGATTATATTCTAGGACTGATTTTCTATAAGTATCTGTCTGACAAGCTCAATCGCTATTGTGATAACTTGCTGGTGGAAGACGGTATTACATTCGTTGAATCAGACGATGAGCTTATCAATGAGCTACGTGATGAGTGTGTCGAAAACCTTGGCTACTTTATTGCGCCTAAGCAGTTATTCTCAAGTCTTGCTAAGCGTGGCGACAAGAAAGAATTTATTATTCAAGATTTAGAGCGTGTGTTGGTTGATATCGAACATTCTGCGACCTCTGCTGATTCAGCTGATGATTTTAACGGCTTGTTTGAAGATCTAGACCTTAACTCTAGTAAGCTGGGTAAAAACCCTGATGCTCGCAACGCAAAAATTGCTCAAGTGCTGACTCATCTTGAAAACATCGACTTCCACTTAGAAAACACCGAAATTGATATTCTTGGTGACGCATATGAATACCTAATTGGTCAGTTTGCCTCTGGAGCAGGTAAAAAGGCGGGTGAGTTCTATACCCCACAACAGGTCAGTAAGATTCTTGCTAAGCTTGTTAGTTTAGCTGGCGACGTAAAGTCTGTGTATGACCCTACCTGTGGTTCAGGCTCATTGCTGCTGCGTGTTGCTCGCGAGCTAGAGAGTTCTGGTAAACAAGGCAGCCACCAGCTTGAGTTTTGTGGACAAGAGCAAAACCCAAGCACTTATAACCTTGCTCGTATGAACATGCTGATGCACGGTGTGCGTTACGATAAGTTTGATATTAAGAACGACGATACCCTTGAACACCCAATGCACATGGATAAGCGTTTTGATGCGGTAGTTGCTAACCCACCGTTCTCTGCTAATTGGAGTGCAAACGACTTGCACCTCAACGATGACCGTTTTAGTGATTACGGCAAGCTTGCACCAAAAACCAAAGCTGACTTTGCATTTGTTCTGCATATGATCCACCAGCTCAATGAAACAGGCACACTTGCGGTGGTTGTACCCCACGGTATCCTGTTCCGTGGCGCAGCAGAAGGCCATATTCGTACACACCTTATCAAGAACAAAAACTACCTCGATGCTGTGATTGGCTTACCAGCGGGGATCTTCTTCGGTACAAGTATCCCGACTTGTATCTTGGTATTTAAAAAGAACCGTATAAACGATGACAATGTTCTGTTTATTGATGCGTCTAATCACTTCGAGAAAGGCAAAGCGCAAAACCATCTGCGTGATAGTGATGTTGACCATATTATTAAGGCATACAGCAAGCGTGAATCAGTAGAGAAGTTTGCCCATGTCGCTGAGCTATCTGAGATTAGCGACAACGACTACAACCTCAACATCCCTCGTTACGTGGATACCTTTGAAGAGGAAGACGCGGTAGATCTCGATGCGGTAGCAACTGATTTAAGCGATATTGAAACCAAAATGAGCACTGTGGATGCGGATATTGCTGAGTTCTGTAAGCAGCTAAATATTAAAGCGCCCTTTCTTGCAGGCAAAGAGTAGTGGAGAGTGGAAAATTGAAAATTGAAAATGATGTTTCCACTATCAACTCTCCACTATCCATTGAGGGAAATGTGCCTAAGCTGAGGTTTGGTGAGTTTGAGGGTAAGTGGAGTACTGAGCAACTTGGTTCGTATAGTAAACATATTACTTATGGGTTAACTATCCGTCCAAAGTTTGTTGAAGACGGAATCCCCTTAATATCAGCTCGTGAGATTACCTCTGGCACTGTCAAGTACTCAGAAGCGCCACAGATATCTTTAAGTGAGTTTAATAACTTATCAGACAAAGCTAAGCCGATAGTTGGTGACTTATTTTTGTCAAAGACAGGAACAATTGGTTTTTCAGCTAAAAATACAACATCAGAGCCAATTGCTATCACTCAGAATATTGCCGTTATTAGAATGGATGATGTAAGTACCTTATCCCCTGACTACGCCCTTCATTATTTTAAAACTAAGAAGTTCTATCGGTCTGCGATTTCGAAAGTTAACCAATCGACAATAATGGATTTACAACTAGGGGATATCAAGAGACTTCCTATTCCGATACCGCCAAACGCTACAGAGCAACAAAAAATTGCTTCTTTCTTATCAAAGGTCGATGAGAAGATTGGGTTGTTGTCAGATAAGAAATCCAAGCTCACCGAGTATAAAAAAGGGGTGATGCAGCAGTTGTTTAGTGGCAAGTGGGTTAATAGTGGTGAGTTGAAAGGTGCTAATAGTGGAGAAGTGAAAGTTGATAGTGGAAAGTTAACCTTCATCCCACCCACACTAAGATTCAAAGCCGACGATGGTAGCGAGTTCCCTGACTGGGAAGAGAAGAAGCTGGGTGACGTCTGTGAATTTAGAGATAGCCAACGACTACCTCTCAGCTCTGAAGAGCGTCAACAACGTCAAGGGCAGTATAGATATTACGGTGCATCTGGCGTAATTGATTATGTAGATGATTTCCTTTTTGATGGTGAATTTGTTTTGTTAGGAGAGGATGGAGCCAATATTATTACTCGCAGTACACCTCTGGCATTTGTAGTAAAGGGCAAGTTTTGGGTTAACAATCATGCTCACGTACTTAAAGCTTTAGGCTGCACGTACTTCTTAGCCCAAAGCCTTGAACTACTCAACTATGAAAAGTACAACAGTGGTACAGCTCAGCCAAAGCTCAATGCTGCAAGCTGCAAGAAAATTGAATTGAATATGCCTTGTGAAGCAGAGCAAACCAAAATAGCTAACTTCCTATCAGCCATCGACCAGAAGATAGAGCTAGTCAACTCTGAGCTTGATAAAGCTAAAGAGTGGAAGAAAGGCTTACTGCAGCAGATGTTTGTTTAATTTAGGTTTATAGGTTAACAGCTAAACAATTCTTAGATTGCACATTGCAGCCTGTATTTAGCTGTTTGTCGTATTGTGTGTTTGTAATAAGAATAGAAAGAAATGTTGAAAAAATTGACTTCCTCCATCCTGAGCTTGGCACTGCTTTCAGGATGTACCACCAATTATAATATGTATACGGGTGAGGAATATGATGAGTTTAGTCTCCTCAATACGATTGCACTGCCTATCGCTATTTTAGGTGTAATGGCAATCATTGATAGTAACCAGCAAAGTAGTTCATCAAATTATGTATATTGCCGAGGTAGCTATTGTGATGAAAGTGTTGCTTGGGACTACTTCCCAAGTAATGGTGAATATCGCTGTCGTGATACTGATAACGGTCAGTTTGTTCAAGATTATTATTGTAGTGGACAGTATAAGCAAGATAACTGGTATTAACGGTTTAAAAAAGCTAAGGAATAAAGCCTTAGCTTTGTTTGCTTATCAATAGCTAGAAATCAACGGAAGATATAACTGAATGGCTTCTCAAACAGAGCAACAATTAGAGAATAACTTAATCGCTCAGCTGAATGCTGGTGGCTTTGAATCTGTAGTGATTGGTAATGCTGCCGCGCTCAAAGCCAACCTAAAGGTGCAGCTTGAACGAGCAAATAACCTCACGCTAACCGAGCGTGAGTTCGAGAGTGTGCTCACTAGCCTTGAGAAAGGCAGTATTTTCGATAAATCTAAACGCTTGAAGGGTAAGGTGGATGTGGTGCATGAAGATGGCACCATTAGCTATTTAACGCTGCTGGATAGTGACCCTAGCAACAACATCTACCAAGTGACCAATCAAGTCACCATGCACGGCAAGTACCAGAATCGTTACGATGTTACCTTGCTAGTGAATGGCTTGCCTTTAGTGCAGATAGAGCTTAAGCGTCGCGGTATTGAGATGGCGGAGGCGTTTAATCAAATCAAACGCTACGACAAGCATACCTTTGGCGCAGAAGGCGGCTTGTTTAACTATATACAGCTATTTGTGATCTCCAATGGGGTCAATACTAAATACTTCTCCAATAACCGAGAGTTGTCTTTTAAGCAGACTTTCCATTGGACGGACGTAGACAACAACAAGATTAATGCACTGCCGCAGTTTGCTGATGCTTTCTTAAACCTAGAGCACCTGACTAAGATGCTCAGTCGTTACATCGTACAGAACGAAACTGGCAAGTTCTTGATGGTGCTGCGCCCTTATCAATTTTATGCAGTAGAGGCGATTGTAAACCAAGTAATGACCAGCAATAAGCATGGTTATATCTGGCATACCACTGGTAGCGGTAAAACCCTTACTAGCTTTAAGGCTGCGCAACTTATGACGCAGCTGGATGATATCGACAGAGTGCTGTTTGTGGTCGACAGAAAAGACCTCGATTACCAGACAGCTAAAGAGTTTAATTCCTTCCTCAAAGGCTGTGTCGATAGTACTGACAATACCAAGAGCCTATTGAACCAATTCCTTGGTCAAGCGGAGAAGGGCAAAGTCATCAACGAGAATAGAAACTCGAAACTGATTGTCACCACCTTGCAGAAGCTTAATAACCTCGTCACTAAGGCGCATTATAAAAAGCAGGTTGAGGGGATAGCTGATCAGCGAATGGTGTTTATCTTTGATGAATGCCACCGCAGCCAGTTTGGTGAGACCCACCAGAACATTATCGAGTTCTTTACCCGTGCGCAGCTATTTGGCTTTACGGGGACGCCTATTTTTGCGGACAACGCTACCGCTAAGAAAATTGCCAATAAGGGCGTACAAAAGAAAACCACCAAAGACCTATTTGGTGAGCGCCTACATAGCTATGTGATTGTTGATGCCATTCGCGACGATAACGTACTGCCATTTGCTATTGAATACTATGGCAAGCTTAAGCGCAGAGAGACGGGCTTAGACGTTGATGTAAGCAGTATTGATGTCAGTGAATTTTTTAGCTCGCCTAAGCGGATCAGGCAGGTTTGTGAGCACATTATTGGTATACATAAGTTTAAAACCAAGCATCAGTTTAATGCCATGTTATGTGTGGCGAGTGTGCCTGATTTGATTACTTATTATGACACGCTCAAAACCTTAAAAGCAGAGGGGCAGCATAAGCTTAATATCGCTACCATCTTCAGTTATGGCGTTAATGAATCTGAAGAGTTTGACGGCAATTTGAGTGACATTGAGATACAAGAGGTGTCGCAAGGCTATAAGAAGCTGCATAGCCGAGACAAGCTGGATGAGTTTATTGGTGATTACAACCAGCAGTTTGGCACTAGCTATTCCACCAGAGATACCGACAGCTTTTACAACTACTACAAAGACATTGCCAAACGTACTAAAGATGGTGAAGTCGATATTTTGCTGGTGGTTAATATGTTCCTTACAGGCTTTGATGCGCCTAACCTCAATACCATCTATGTGGATAAGAACCTCAAACATCATGGTTTGGTGCAAGCCTTTTCTCGTACTAACCGATTAAACGGTACGGTGAAGTCGCACGGTAACGTGATGTGCTATCGCAACCTGAAGCCACAGGCTGATGAAGCATTCATGATGTTCTCAAATAAGCAGCCTATCGAACACATTGAGGTGCCCGACCTTGATGGATTAGCAGAGGACTTTGCCAAGGCGCTTGAAGCACTTAAAGCCATAGCACCCGATGTGCAAAGTGTTGATGACCTCCCTGATGAAGATGCCCGCGCTGGCTTTGTAAAACAGTTCCGTATTTTGATGCGATTGAAGAATCAGCTAGAAACTTTCAGTGACTTTGATATTGAGGTGCTTGGGATCTCAGAGCAAGAGTTCGTGGATTACGCCTCTAAGTATGGTGACTTAGCAAGAGAGCTTAAAGGCAACCCTAGCGATAAGGCATCTATTCTCGCTGATATCGATTTTGAACTAGAACTGCTTCAGCGTGATAACGTCAATGTGGGCTATATACGTCACTTGCTGCAAACCATGCTTGAAGAATCTTGTGAAGATGCGAAAGAGAAGAAGCGACAGGTCATTGCTAATCTGCTGGCCACTGAGCCAACGCTATATAGTAAGCGCCAGCTTATCGAAGACTTCATTGAGAAAAACTTTCAAGGTTTAGTGCAGGGGAGTGAATTTGATGAGTACATCGAAGAGCAGAAGCAAAAAGAGATTAACCAAATCGCTGCTGAAGAGAAGCTAGATTCAGATAAGTTTAGCCAGATGATTACTAGTATTGAGAATGGTCTAGATGTGGACGGCCTTAAATCTGATGATATCGCTCAGCTGACCACCGAGAAGATGACCTTTAGATCGCGCCGAACCATTCTGCCGAGAATTACTGAAAGGCTGAAGGCATTTACTGAGACGTTTATTAGTGGCTTTCACTAGATGCTGAAGCTGGTGGCGCGTTATGAGCGAAGTGATGAAATGCCGCTACATGAAGACCTTGCTGAATCGTTAGAAACCGAGTCGACGATTTTATAGCGCAAGCGAGTATTACCCGTTATCACCGACAAGTTTAAGCGCTTTGTCGATACGTTTATGTCAGGATTTTAGGTGTGAGTATGGAATTAACATCAAATATCGGTAGTAACCATGTAACTGCAATTCAGAAGCAATTAAGCTCAGCTCCTAATCGATTTGTCCTTGCTTCTCCATATTTGGCTTCCGATATGGTTTCACTGCTGGAGCAGTTTGATTTCTCTAGTCTAAATCGTTTGGATATAGTGACAACATTCAAGGCTAAAGACCCTGAACAGCTGACTAAGCCGTTTCAGTTGCATGACATACTCGTTTATTTTCAAGATAAATACCCATCGATAAAGTTGAAGATCAACATCGACAATCAGCTTCATGGCAAAGTCTATATGGCATTCGGTGAAATGCTATCAGCCATTGTCACTTCTGCAAATTTTACTCAAAGTGGTATGTATTCGAATCATGAGTGGGGATTGAGGATTGCAGATGAGCAAACAATTGGAGAACTGTTAGAGCAGGTATTGGGGGATCTAGATTACCCTGAGTTAACGGCTACTCAAATCAACAAAGCTAAGCTGTTTGCTGAGCAGTACTTGAGAAGTAACCCTGATTGGACGAAGAAGCCCGATATACCCGTAGACATAATATCTACTATTTATTCAACTGAAGCAGCAAAAGATAAAGAGCCTCTTTATTTCTTAAAGCCTACTGGCTCTAGTGAGCACCCCGTAAGACTAGAAGATAAAAATGATTATTCTGACTTGCATCAGAATCTCCATTTTTCAAAACGAAAACCTAAGGGTGTTAGTAAAGGTGATATTGTTATCACAACTGGCGTTGGCTGTGGCTCATTGATCTCCTATTTTAAAGTGACAGGAAGTTTGAACCTTGTGACAGAGGCCGAAGCACAAGCAGAGTCGTGGAAGGAGCGTTGGCCTTGGTATATGGAGGCAAGAAGCTATAGTACTGAGTTTGGTCGAGATTGGTGGAAGTTCGATATTAAACGAAATAAGGCTTTAATGGAGTTTAGAGAGGCATTTCCTGATACGCCAGTTACAAGTGCTGGTGGTTTTGGATTAGGAACGCTGAATATGGGAAGTGATAAGGTACAAATCACTAAAGAGTTCGGCGATTTTCTGATAGCTAAAATTAATGGTGTTGGTACCACACTATAGCCAGCATTTTTTAGGTTTATCTGAATAACAAAACAGCACTCAAATGAGTGCTGTTTTAGTTTCTGAGGCTTGGCTAGCGGTACTGGGTTCTGCGGTATTTCTTCCAGTTACGCTGCTCTTTAGTATGGTAGCCGTTTATCGTATCGATGCCGTGAGGAAAGCAGTGAGAGCATCCCATCTCTTCACCAATGCAGATACGTGAAACTTGCCTACCTGACACTTTGTGCGGCAATGCCGCTAATCCTACTTCATTGACTCCGTAAAAACGGGTTAGTCGAACTTCTTTCTTCATGTCTCTCTCCTAGGGATTACCTAGAAAAGAGCGCCTTTTAAAAATCCAATTAGCATCAGTTTCTCCCACAATTTAATATTCTGGGTGGGTTAATCCTAATGTAATAACGGTTGTTTTACCATCAATCTTGTAACCGTTCGTAAGCGACTTTCATGGCGATAATTGCCGCTACTTCAAACTCAACATATTCGGAGTGATCACAAAAAAGTGATCACTCTTGCCTCTCTTAGCTATCTTCTATTTTTGATCACCCGCTTAAAACCTAACATGCTGAAAAGTAAATAGTTGCACAGGGGGGCTAAGTTAAACGAGTTCATAAATAAGCTTGTGATCAAAAAAACAGTAAAACGGTTAACAATTAATTAACTGTTTCTGTTGTAAAAATACGGCCTATATTTAGTGCTGGTGGTGAGGCTGTAAGTTGCTTTGTTTAGGTTTTATGTTTAGTACGGCCAAAGTAATAACTTTTGGCTAAAGCGGGATTGTTTTCTTTAGTCCAATTTTTGGCTAAATAACTGAGCCTGTATAATGCGGCTTGGATGCTACTCAGGGTGTTAGGTAATATCATGTAGGTGCAATTTTCAGGGAAGTGAATATTGATATCGATGATTAGCTCTTGTGCCTTTTTCGCTAGATCGAATGTCCTTTTACTGCTCCTGACTTTTTGCCCGTCCAGTAAAATGAAACAGTGATAGTGACATTTATCAGCATATTGGTTCTCTTCCCTTACCCAGCCAAACTCAGCTCTAGAGTTGTAATTTGAGTTAAGATGCCTGAGAATGTAACTTCTTAGCTTACTGATGGTTTGATTGTTGGGTAATGAATCATATAATGAGACATCTAAGCGGATCACCAATACTTTAGAGTGCCATGAGATATAGGCCATTAAAGTACTGTACAGGGCGTTGAGAAGTTTGCGGTTTAACCCTTCAGGGAATTGCATTACTTTCCATCTGATCCCACCTAGAACAACATCTATAGCTTGCTCTAATTGTTTAACACTATTCTGTGTATCTTCTATTTCCGGTGTACTTCTAAAGATCAAAGACATAATAATATTTAAAACCTAGTACATTTTGGTGGAAGCCTTGCCCTCAAGGGCGCAAAGCTGGCTGTATTTGAGTCGTTTTTTTCGATTTTTTAGGTTTGATAAAGCACTATAACAGCCCATTTTGTCTCATTCTTACCCTTGAAAAAGGGCAACATATTGCCCTCTTCTAATTGGTCGAACGCTACAGCTGTGAGCGAACTTCCCACTTTTCATATTCCGATATACTGACAAACCATTCATTCTGGTCTTTAAAGGCTTTAGGCGCATCTGTGGCTTGTCTTAGCCAATTTCTGATGGTCTTAGTACTTTTGCCTAGTCGAGTTGCGATTTGAGCCACAGTGAGCACTTGTTCAACGGTGTGTGTTGAGGCGACTAATTGGCATAGCCTGACTTTTCTATTGTTTCTAGTATTTGCGTTAGGTGATTTAGTCATTGTTGGCTCCCACTTGTTTAAGCTCTGCAATTGGGCGGGAACGCACCCAAGCTAGGATCTCTGTTAACTTCCAGCCATTGGCGTTGTTATCGAGCTTTAGGTGTTTGGGGAATAGGCCTTGGCGCTCTAGTTGGAAGGCGTGGGCTCGACTAACCGATGTGATGAACCTACGTTGCTGCTCATTGATAATAGGTTCATTAATACTGTCTTCGATTGATGGCGTGAATATCGATGTTTGCATTTGTTTCTCCTCGGCTCCAAAGGGCTTTATTGCTCTTGGTTGAAGGATTCTGCTTAACTTGCAAGTAAAAACTAAATTTTAGGGAGTTTTAGTGTTTTGGGCTGTTTTGGCGAGGAGTCAGAGGGAAGATAGCTGAGTTTGAGTTATACATTGTATAACTATTTAGGTTGTTTTTAGGGGAGGTGCTGGTGGTTAAGGGGCTATGTATCACCACCAGCAAATCAGCTATTTTTTACTTTTGAGTTAATTGCCATTGCTCAAACTTAAGCGGGCACCAGCCAATGGTTCGATTGTTTCGATATATAGGCGCTATAAGCTTATGCGCTTTTACCCATCGGTGGATAGTTGCGCGACTCTTATGCAATTTTGTGCACATTTCAGCAATACCAATTAGCGGCATAATTTCAATCTGTGGCGAGTGTACTGCGCCTTTAGCGATAATCATAATGCTGCCTCTTGCTTATGATTATCTGGTGACACTACAGCATCTCTAGATTTTACCCACTCTAGCAATTCTGAGAGCAACCAACCTACGGAACGGTTAGAGATTTTTCTGCGACTAGGGAATAGGCCTTTGCGTTCTAGTTGGAAGGCTTCAGATCTACTTACTGAGGTGATGAGCTTTCGCTCTTTTTCTTTAACCATTCGGTCAAACACTAATTCATTTGCTGCACCGATATCCGTTAAAGCTAAATTGACGTCTTTCATTGGTATTTCCTCGTATTCATAGCGCTTGATTGCGCGGATATGGATTTTGAGGAGAGTGCAAGTAAAAACGAAATTTTAGGGGTTTTTAGCAGATGAAGGGTTTTAGCATGAAAAGTGGCAGATCTTTTCACATGATATTTTTTATGGGTGAAATTGAGAAAACTGAGAGGGGATAAGGGCTAGGGCAACAAAACAACGGGGGTACATATGGGGGTACATATTAGCAAAAACGGGCTTTTTGTCGCCAAAAAACCCGTTTCTATACAACACGTTAAGACGTTAGTCTTAGTTCATGCCGTACTTCTTTAATTTCTTGCGTAGTGTACCACGGTTGATACCTAGCATGTTGGCAGCACGAGTTTGGTTGCCACGAGTGTGTTGCATGATGATATCTAGCAGAGGTGCTTCAACTTCGCTTAACACCATTTCATATACTTCTTCAGCTTCTTGCCCGTCCATTTGAGCGAAAAAGTTAGTGACAGCACGCTTTACCGCATCACGTAGTAGTTGTGGCTTGATAGCGCCACTTGCGGTTTCGATTTTGCCAACAGTAAGTGGGTGAACTTCAGTGTGAGTAGTCTGATCAAACATTCGTATTCTGCTCTTTATTAATATGCAACAAATTCATCAAAATAGCGTTCCACCATGGAACATTGTTCTTCAACGGTTTCGAGTCGATTAAACTCGGCTCTAAAAGGCCGTTGATTTTCTTGGTCTAGGTACCAGCCAACATGCTTTCTTGCGAAGCGGATGCCCTTATAGTCACCATACAAGTCGTACAGTAGCTTTAGGTGTTCAAGTATCACTTGACGCTTTTCATCCATCTCAACGGGCGCTAGCTTATTACCTGTATCCAGGTAATGTTGGATTTCCCTAAATATCCAAGGTCGTCCTTGAGCTCCTCGTCCAATCATCAGGGCATCCACACCAGTATAATCCAGCACAAAACGTGCCTTCTCTGGGGTTAAAATGTCTCCGTTTGCGACAACTGGTATCGAGATCTGTTTTTTAATCGCTTTGATTGTGTCGTACTCGGCATCGCCTTTGTACATGCATTGCCTAGTGCGACCGTGAACGGCCAACGAGGCAATACCGCAATCTTCAGCTATCTGGGCGATATGAACACCATTCCTGTGCTCTGGAGCCCATCCCGTTCGAATTTTTAGCGTCACAGGCACATCAACCGCTGCCACCACTGCACGTAGAATTGCTTCTACTTGAACTGGATCTTGCAACAAAGCTGATCCTGCGAGCTTCTTATTCACTTTCTTTGCTGGACAACCCATATTGATATCAATGATCTGCGCCCCTTGTTGTACGTTAACAACAGCGGCATTGGCCATTAACTCAGGATCTGCACCAGCAATCTGAACCGAACGTATTCCGTCTTCACCTGCGTGTGTCATACGCAAGCGGCTTTTATCTGTATCCCAAACATCAGGATTCGATGAAAGCATCTCCGACACGGCTAAGGCTGCGCCATAACGTAAGCAGAGATTTCTAAAGGGTTGGTCTGTGACACCTGCCATTGGCGCCACGATCAACTGATTTTTCAGGCGATAGGGTCCAATCTGCATTTATCAAAACACCTTGCTCGTCAAAGGGGCGCTATAGTACGCCTTTTTCAAGCCTGTGAAAAGGTCAATAAATGACCTGAGGGCAACTTTTTTTCTTGACTTTTGCTTGGTGAGAAGTCAGTCGCGGCGCAGAAAGCGCCGCGGGTTACTGCTATTTGCGTATACCTGTCAAGCGGCTCCAATCGTCTTTGTGAGCGGGCTCGTCCATATCGAACCATTGACTGTAAAAGGCAGAAACTTCTTCAGCTTGCTCTTGTAGCAGGCCAGAAAGTGCCAATAGTCCACCCGGCTTAACTTTTTCTGCAATAAGCGGTGCAAGTTCACGCAGTGGGCCTGCAAGAATGTTGGCCACTAGAATATCGGCTTGTAAATCGTCTGGCTGATCTTCAGGTAGGTAAAGGTCAAGCTTGTCTTCAACACCATTACGCTCGGCATTGGCTTTTGACGCTTCAATGGCTTGGTAATCGATATCGATGCCTGTTACACGCTCTGCACCAAGCTTAAGCGCTGCTACCGCTAGGATGCCTGATCCACAACCGAAGTCGATCACATCTTTATTGCTGTAATCGAGTCCGTCTAACCACTCTAGGCAGAGTGCGGTAGTTGGGTGAGTCCCCGTACCGAAGGCTAAACCAGGATCTAAGATGACGTTGACGGCTGTAGGGTCTGGGATTTCACGCCAACTTGGACAGATCCATAAACGATCACCGAACTTAATTGGGTGGAAGTTATCCATCCATTCGCGTTCCCAGTCTTTATCTTCAACTTGTTCGATCTTATGGCTGAAGTTTTCACCTAAGTAAGGTAGGCCTTTTAGCATAGTGACTATCGGTGCTAGATCGTAGTCAGCCTCAAACAACGCGGTGATAACAGTATGATTCCACAATGGTGTTTCACCTAAGGTTGGCTCATAGATCGGAGTATCTTTGCCGTCTTCGTAGGTAATAGAAAGTGAACCAAATTCCATAAGCATATCGCTTAGGGCATCAGCGTGTTGATTGTCGGTATCGACTTTTAGTTGGATCCAAGGCATGAGCATTCTCGTTATCTAAATATATGGGGCTATTGTAAACCATGGCAGGTTTGAGCGTGAACGTTAGATGCTAAATCAACGAATTAATCTTTAGTTATAGCTACTTTTTGTCGCTTTTACCTTCAATATCGAAGTGGTTTCTTGATGATTGTTTTGTTTGAATTATCCATTCAAGGTATTGAATTGTATTGGGTAAATGGTATTACCAGTGTTCTTTTGTACGTCACTATTTGTGATCTTGATCTAATAGTTGGGCCAAAAAGGGTGAGCTTGTTCACGAAAAAAATCCCTGTATCATTTTGCTGACAAAGTTCTTGTTAGAGTGTAAATCCCACTATTAGGCATAAGACAAACAAGACAAGAATAATGTTAGCATCCTACGTAAGCGGTACCGGACATCCTGCATCGGCAAAAGCAGACAAAATACAAAGCATTACAGGAGTGATGATGGGCTGCTTCCTACTGGCTCACCTACACTTCGAGTCGAGTATCCTACTTGGAAAAGATGCTTTCTATACGGTCGTGCAATTCTTAGAAGGCGGTATGTTTAGCCCTACTGGTCACGGCTTTCCGATTGTAACTAAAGTCTTCTCGGTGTTTATGCTAGCCGTAGTGATGCTGCATGCAGCCGTTGCCTTACGTCGTTTTCCTGCTCAGCTTGGCCAGTGGCGTGCGTTACGACGCCATATGACAGTGATTAATCACAAAGATAGCCATGCTTGGTTTTGGCAATTAGCTACTGGTTTTGTGTTGTTCTTCCTAGTACCTGTTCACCTATTTACCATGATTGCCAATCCTGAAATTGGCCCTAACTTATCAGCGGAGCGTGTTTATCACCATAATGCATGGTTGTTATACGCACTACTGCTACCCGCTGTAGTTATCCACGCTATGATCGGCCTATACCGTGTTGCGGTTAAGTGGGGCTTCACCCATAAGCGCACTGGTCTGCGTAAATTGGTTAAGGTGTTAATTGTTTACCTTATCGTTATCGGTTTACTTAGCCTAGGTTCCTACATTTTGATCGGCAGTGAGTTGACACTTCCAGTAGAGGCTTATCGGCCAAGTTAAGCGGTGCTTATTTATGTGGGGATTAAGCTGAAGTAGTTGATTAATCTTCACTTAACTAATCGTATTTTTGTTGATCTATCTCACAGTTAAATACCTATTATTGCGCGACATTGTAACCAAAAGGTTAATGGGCTAGGTATTTATCAAGGATAGGGCAGCGAATGAATAAAATAACAGATCGCGGTAATTGGAGTGGTTGGTTAGATTTGAGCCAGAGTATCTCTGGTGGCGTGTTGGCAATATTTTTATGGACACACCTGATACTGGTTTCCTCTATCTTGCTAGGGGGAGATGCGATGACCTGGGTTGCCAAGACCATGGAGCTGAGCTTTTTAAGCGCTGATGGTCATGGATACCCTTGGGTAGTATCGATTATAGCCTTACTGATTGCGGCTATTGTGTTGGTGCATGTCCTAGTAGCTATCCATAAGCTACCGCTTAGCCTGCGTCAGCAAAAAGCGTTAAGGCAGCAGCTTAACTTGGTTAATCATGGCGATACACGTTTATGGGTATGGCAAGCCGCAACGGGAGTGGTGATTTTACTATTGCTTCCCGTGCATTTATGGCTGATAGGATCTGCCCCCGAGACGATAGGCCCCCACGGGAGTGCCGATAGAATTTGGCAACAGGGGGCGTGGTTGTTGTATCTGCCGCTGTTACTCTGTGTTGAGCTTCACGCCGCGATTGGTGTTTACCGCCTAGCGGTGAAATGGGGCGCAGCGAGAGACTTAAATACCCGCAAAAGACTGAAAAAAATAAAGACTATCATCAGTGTGATTTTCATTGTTGTGGGCTTGGCGTCATTACTGGCGTTCCTGCCTTATGCCAATGGGTAAATAGTCGATGATAAATAGAACATAAACTGACTCTGCACCCTACTTTAAGGAGCACGTGTGAAACTGATATATACCGATTCATTAGTGATCGGCGCCGGACTTGCTGGATTACGAGTAGCTATCGCATCTAAAGAGCGTGGCCTAGATACTGTTGTATTGTCATTAATTCCTGCAAAGCGTTCCCATTCGGCGGCGGCGCAAGGTGGTATGCAAGCGAGTTTGGGCAATACCGTAAAAGGCATGGGAGATGATGAGGATGTCCATTTCCAAGATACGGTAAAAGGTTCTGACTGGGGCTGCGATCAAGATGTGGCGCGTATGTTTGCTCATTGTGCGCCGAAAGCCGTGCGTGAATTAGCGAATTGGGGCGTACCTTGGACGCGTGTAACCGCTGGCCCACGTCAAGTGGTTGTGAATGCAGAGAAGGTAACCATTGAGGAAGCACAGAGCGCTCATGGCCTAATCAATGCTCGTGACTTTGGTGGTACTAAGAAGTGGCGTACTTGCTACACGGCAGATGGTACCGGCCACTCGTTACTTTATGCGGTAGATAATAAAGCCATTTCGATGGATATTCCTGTGCATGAGCGCATGGAAGCATTATCACTGATCCACGATGGTAAGCGCTGTCACGGCGTAGTGGCGCGTTGTCTGATTACTGGTGAGCTACATGCCTATGTAGCTAAGTCGACCACTATCGCTACTGGCGGTTATGGCCGGATCTATGAAGTGTCTACCAATGCCATTATCTGTGAAGGTGTTGGTCAAGCGTTGGCATTAGAAACCGGTGTAGCAAAGCTTGGTAACATGGAAGCGGTGCAGTTCCACCCAACGGCGATTGTGCCAGTGGGGATCTTGACTACCGAAGGCTGTCGAGGTGACGGTGGCTTACTGCGTGATAAAGATGGTCATCGCTTTATGCCTGATTACGAGCCAGAGAAGAAAGAGTTGGCTTCACGTGACGTAGTATCGCGCCGCATGACAGAGCATATGCGCAAAGGCAAAGGGGTCGATAGCCCTTATGGTCCGCACTTGTGGCTGGATATCACCTTGCTTGGTCGTAAACACGTAGAGACTAACCTGCGTGAAGTTAAAGAGATCTGTGAAAACTTCCTAGGAATCGATCCTGCTAAAGACTGGATCCCGGTAAGACCGACCCAGCATTATTCGATGGGCGGCATTCGTACCGATAAGACGGGACAAAGCCCACAGCTTAAGGGTCTATTCAGCGTCGGGGAAGCTGCGTGTTGGGATATGCACGGCTTTAACCGCTTAGGGGGCAACTCACTAGCAGAAACGGTTGTTGGCGGCATGATCATCGGTAAGTATGTGGCCGATTTCTGTCAGGAAAACACCTTAGAGATCGATACAGGTCTAGTTGAGACATTCGTCGACAAGGTACGCAGTGAAATTGATGGCCTAGTAGAAGGTGACGGCACAGAGAGTCCATTTGCGATCCGTAAAGAGATGGAGCGGATCATGATGGATTACGTCGGTATTTTCCGAAATGGTCCTGAGTTAGAAAAAGCGGTTGCTGAACTACAAGCGTTATTAAAGCGCTCACGCGCCATTGGCCTTAAGTGTAACAAGCGTCATGCAAACCCTGAGCTGGTAGAAGCACTGCGCGTTAAACGTATGCTTAAAGTCGCGCTAACAGTTGCTGCAGGTGCCGCTGCGCGTACCGAGAGCCGCGGTGCTCACGCTCGTGAAGATTTCCCACAACGTAATGACAAAGATTGGTTAAACAGAACCTTATCTAGCTGGCCTGATGAGAATGCACTTGCACCAGAGCTTGAGTATGAGCAGTTAGATGTGATGCAGATGGAGTTACCACCGGGTTATCGTGGTTATGGTATCGATAATGCGATTGCTCATCCAGATACCGCCAAGCGTGAGCAGGAGATCAGCGAGATCTTAGCTCAGCTAGGGCCAGATGCCGATAGGCATCAGCAGCAGCACGCTTTGATGCCGTTTGACGTACCAGAATCATTAAAACCAAAGAACGAACGCTTAAGTGACACGCTTGATCAGTCGAGCGTAGGAGAGAACGCTAAATGAGCCAAGAAATGGCTAAGGGCCGTACCTTAACTTTTAACATTTTTAGATATGATCCGCAGGTGCCGGGTGATAAGCCTAAGATGGTGAAGTACCAGCTGGAAGAAACACCGGGCATGACGGTGTTTATTGCACTGAATCGTTTGCGTGAGGAGCAAGATACCTCTTTGCAGTTTGATTTTGTTTGCCGTGCCGGGATCTGTGGTAGTTGCGCCATGGTGATCAACGGTTTCCCTACATTGGCTTGCCGCACACTGACCACTAAGTACCCTAAGGGTGAGATTAACTTGATGCCGCTGCCTGGTTTTGAGCTGATTGGCGATCTATCGGTTAACACGGGTAAGTTTATGCGTGAACTCGCTGAACGCTTAAAACTATGGTTACACCCAATCAGTGATGACATCGATGTGCACCGCTTAGAAGCGCCAATGGATCCGGCTGAAGCGGCTAAGCTTTATGAGCTAGAGCGCTGTGTCGAGTGTGGTGTCTGTGTTTCAGCTTGTGCGACTAAGCAGATGCGTGACACATTTGTTGGCGCTGTAGGCATGATGAAGTTGGCACGTTTCGAGCTAGATAGCCGCGATGGTCGCGAGCTAGAAGACTTCTATCATGTGATTGGTAACCAAGATGGTGTATTTGGCTGTATGACGCTACTGGGTTGCCAAGACAACTGTCCTAAAGACTTGCCGCATATGCAGCAGATAGCCTATCTGCGCCGTAAGATGGCGGTGACGCTAGTCTAGGTTGAGATAAAGAAAAAACCTGCATTTGCAGGTTTTTTTATGGGTGATGTTTACTGGTGCTTTATCTACAATGAAGTTTTATACCTAGTTTTCGGAATATTGATAAAGATGCAGCTCGATGATCTCAGGCTATTTGTACGGATAGCTGATTGTGGCAGTTTGACGGCTGCAGCAGTGGAGCTAGATATCTCCTCTGCGGTAGCAAGCGCCGGGCTAAAGCGGTTAGAGAAAGCGTTAGGAACCAGCCTATTTATTCGCAGTACACGTAGCTTAAGGCTTACTGATGCCGGGGAGCGCTATCTTATTCATTGCCGCAGAGCGTTAGCGGATCTTGAATTAGGTCAAAGGGCGATAGAGAGCAGTCAGGCCAGTATTTCGGGCTTGGTTAGCTTAGCGGTACCCTCAGACATTGGGCGTAATGTGTTATTGCCTTGGTTAGATGATTTCTTGCAAGCATATCCTCAGATGAAACTGCGTCTACATATCGGTGATAACCTATCGGACTTTTATCATGACAAGATTGATGTGGCGTTGCGTTCAGGCAAGCCTAAAGACTCTTCGCTGGTGGCCTTTAAAATTTGCCAGTCACATCGAGTGCTGTGTGCCTCACCAGACTATATCAAACGCTTCGGTGAGGTGACCTCGTTAGAGCAATTAGCAGAACATAATTGCTTGTTCTTTATGCTGGATGAACGGACTCATGATCAGTGGCTATTTAGCAAAAATGGCCAGCAGCATAAGATTAGAGTCACCGCCAACCGTACCTGTAATGATGCAGATATAGCGCGGCGTTGGGCGGTTGCAGGCCAAGGTCTGGTATTTAAGTCTTGGTTAGATCTAACAGATGATATCGAGTCGGGTCGTTTAGTGCCTTTGTTGAAAGACTATCGAGGGGAAGAGGCTGATCTGTACCTAGTGTGCCCCGGACGCGAGCATGTGACGCCTGTGGTGCTGTTACTGAGAGATATGCTTAGAGAGCGTTGTAAACAGCGTTTAGAGCGTGTAAGTCATTACATGGAACGCTAGCTTTTACTGTAATACAGAAACAAAAAAACCGCACGAATGCGGTTTTTTTATTTTAATCAACTTAACGTCAGTTGATTAAAAGAGACTTAGCTCTTAGCGCGTTTCATCGCTGTGAAGAACTCATCGTTAGTCTTGGTCATGGCCAATTTATCGATAAGGAACTCCATGCCTGTCACTTCATCCATTGGATTAAGGATCTTACGTAGGATCCACATCTTCTGTAGCTCATCCGGCGTAGTTAGTTTCTCTTCGCGACGCGTACCAGAACGGTTGAAATCGATTGCAGGGAAGACACGCTTCTCAGCAGCCTTACGAGAAAGGTGTAACTCTTGGTTACCTGTACCCTTAAATTCTTCGTAAATGACTTCATCCATCTTAGAGCCTGTATCAACAAGCGCTGTTGCGATAATGGTTAAGCTGCCACCATGTTCGATGTTACGAGCTGCACCAAAGAAACGCTTAGGACGGTGTAGAGCGTTAGCGTCAACACCACCAGTAAGCACCTTACCAGATGAAGGGATAACAGTGTTGTATGCACGAGCAAGACGAGTAATAGAGTCAAGTAAGATAACTACGTCTTTCTTATGCTCAACGAGGCGTTTTGCCTTTTCAATTACCATTTCGGCAACTTGTACGTGACGGCTTGCTGGTTCATCGAAGGTAGAAGCAATAACTTCACCTTTAACCATGCGTTGCATCTCGGTAACTTCTTCAGGACGTTCGTCGATTAGTAGAACCATCAACACCACTTCAGGGTTGTTGTTGGTGATACTTTGCGCCATGTTCTGTAGTAATAGGGTTTTACCCGCTTTTGGTGGTGCAACGATAAGACCACGTTGACCTTTACCAATTGGAGAACATAAATCCAGAATACGTGAAGTGATATCTTCAGTTGAACCGTTACCACGCTCCATGCGCATACGTTCTTCTGCATGCAAAGGTGTAAGGTTTTCAAAAAGGATTTTGTTGCGAGAGTTTTCAGGTTTGTCGAAGTTAACTTCAGTAACTTTTAGAAGGGCAAAATAACGCTCACCTTCTTTTGGTGGACGAATCTTACCAAATATCGTGTCACCAGTACGCATGTTAAAGCGTCTAATTTGGCTCGGTGATACGTAGATATCGTCTGGGCCCGCTAAGTATGAACCATCAGAGCTACGAAGGAAGCCGAAGCCATCTTGTAAGATCTCTAAAACGCCACCACCAAAAATATCTTCACCGCTTTTAGCGTGGGCCTTAAGAATAGAGAAAATAATATCTTGCTTACGAGCACGGGCCATATTGTCTAGCTTCATGTCTTGCGCAAGCTGGACTAAATCTGAAATCGAGGTGTTTTTTAATTCTGATAAATTCATCTTGGTGGGTCTTGTTTTTACGTGACAATACTATCTTCGATCAATGGTTTTGTAGCTTATTGAATATCGATTGGATAGCGAGAAGTGGGTTAATTTGAATGTGTCTGGTTATTAAAGTAGCACTAACAAGACGAGGCGTCTAGAAGTTTAGCTTAACCCGACACATTTTCTTGTTGAAGCTGTGCCGGGAATCACTTTCATACCGCTATATCAGGGGGGGGAGCGGTATTTTTAAGCTTAAAGTTGAGCGTCGATGAACTCTTTAAGCTGAGTCTTAGACAATGCGCCAACTTTAGTAGCAGCAAGCTCACCGGCTTTAAATAGCAGTAGAGTTGGGATACCACGAACGCCGTACTTAGCTGGTGATACATTGTTTTGATCAACGTTCAGCTTAGCGATTGTGATTTTACCTTCATATTCTTCAGCTACATCATCTAGGATTGGGGCAATCATTTTACATGGACCACACCACTCAGCCCAAAAATCAACCAGAACTGGTAGTTCAGAGTTAATTACGTCATTTTCAAAGCTATCGTCGCTTAGGTATACAATCTTGTCGCTCATGTTGTTCTCCAGTTTGGTTGCCATCGCTGGTTTGTTAATGGCTTAACCTGTATATTGGGTTGGTAAAATAGCTTTTCAAGCCAAAAGTTATGCAAATATTACTGCAGTACTCTTTAGGAGCAAAAAACGCTTTAGACAAGACGCTGATTTACAGGCATAGTTAGCCTACGTCAATGACGTCTAACGCGAATAAGCGTTTAAAATTGTCCTAAGAGAACCGTAAATACACGCTAAAATTTCATAGCATCATATAAAACAGAGGGAATAGTGATTCCGTCACCGATGCAAAAAGTACCGTGAACTACGTTTCTCAGAGTGTGCACCAATTTTCCGTGATAAAATTCTATCGCTATTTCAAACGATCGAGTTTTTTATTGCAACCTTTACAGGTAAGCCTGCGCTATGAGCGAAACACATTTATCTACAAAGAAGTTTGCTGAATTCCCCTTACATAAAGAGGTTCATCAAGCACTTAATGAAGCTGGGTTTGAGTTCTGTACTCCGATTCAAGCGTTATCATTACCGATTTTATTAGAAAAAAAAGATATAGCTGGTCAGGCGCAAACGGGTACAGGGAAAACCTTGGCCTTTTTGGTTGCGACCTTTAACCACCTCTTATCAGTACCAGCCCCAGCAGATCGTCAACTCAATCAACCACGCGCTATTATCATGGCGCCGACTCGAGAGTTAGCGATTCAAATTGCTAAAGATGCCAATTTATTGGTTAAACATACCGGTCTTAAGGTTGGTATTGTTTACGGTGGCGAGGGTTATGAAGCACAGCGTAAAGTACTGGATAAAGGCGTTGACGTACTTATTGGTACTACGGGTCGAATTATTGATTACGTACGCCAAGGTGTCATTAACGTGAGTGCGATTCAGGCTGTTGTGCTTGATGAAGCCGATCGCATGTTCGATCTAGGCTTTATTAAAGACATTCGCTTCCTGTTTAGACGTATGCCAGATGCTAAGTCACGTTTGAATATGTTGTTCTCTGCAACGCTTTCTATGAAAGTGCAGGAGCTTGCTTATGACCACATGAATGAGCCAGAGAAGGTTGAGATTGCGCCAAACGAGAAAACATCAAAGAACATTAAAGAGGAGATCTTCTATCCATCGATGGAGGAGAAGATGCCTTTGCTATTGTCTTTGCTTGAAGAAGACTGGCCAGAAAAAGCCATCGTCTTTTCTAATACTAAACACAGCTGCGAAAAAGTATGGTCATGGCTTGAAGGTGACGGACATCGCGCAGGCTTGTTAACAGGTGATGTACCGCAGAAGAAACGTTTACGTATTCTTGAGCAGTTCACCAAAGGTGAAATTGACATCTTAGTGGCCACAGACGTTGCGGCGCGTGGTTTGCATATCTCTGATGTATCTCACGTTTATAACTACGATCTACCCGATGACTGCGAAGATTACGTACACCGTATTGGTCGTACAGGCCGCGCAGGTCAAAAAGGTGTGTCAGTGAGTTTTGCATGTGAAGAGTATGCTCTTAACTTGCCTGCTATTGAGTCTTATATTCAACACTCAATTCCGGTGACATCTTACGATAGCGATGCGCTACTTGATGATATTCCACCACCAGTAAAAATTCATCGTAAGCCTACTAGTCATACTCGCAATCAGCGTGATCGCAGTGGTCAAGGTCGCCCACAGGGCAACCATCGTAGTAGTGGTCCACGTCGTCATGATAGAACGCGTAGGCATTCTTAGGCGATAGCGCTCAATGACAGCACCTCTTTATGCAGCCATCACATTAGGCTCAAATAGTTTTAATATGCTGGTGGCTAAAACTGATGGCCATCAGCCTAAAATTATTGCTAAGTACAAACGAAAAGTTCGTTTGGCTGA
Organism: Shewanella schlegeliana; assembly: GCF_016765635.1. GTDB lineage: Bacteria > Pseudomonadota > Gammaproteobacteria > Enterobacterales > Shewanellaceae > Shewanella > Shewanella schlegeliana. Next base: position 5,642 of record NZ_JAESVD010000017.1, on the reverse strand, counting down.
AGGTATTTTAGCCGATGGTTCGCTGAGTGAAGAGGTGTTATTACGTGGGCTCGACTGCTTAAAAATGTTTGCCAAAATGCTCGAAAAAGAGGGCGTTAGCGGTGATAACGTGGCAGTAATTGCTACAGCCACACTGAGAAACATCTCAAATTCGGATGACTTTTGTCGGCGAGCACTCACTATTCTCGGCCACCCTATCGAAATTATCTCCGGTATGCGTGAGGCTGAGCTTATCTATCAAGGTATGGTTGCTACGACCGAAGGTGAAGGGCGCCGTCTTGTTATCGATATTGGTGGGGCAAGCACCGAGTTTATTATCGGTGATGGTAGTCGGGTACTACTCAAAACCAGCTTGCCTATTGGGTGTGTTACTTTTAACGAGGCCTTTTTTGGCAGCTTCCCATTCCAGCAACTGGATTTTGATGACGCTAAGGCCAAGGTCAAGGGGATATTGGGAAAACAGCTTGGCGAGCTTAGAACATTAGGTTGGCATTGCGTAGTCGGGGCGTCGGGCAGTGTTCAGTCAGTTGTTGAACTACTAAACCATCGTAATCTTTCTAGTACAATCACACTAGCTGTTTTACTGCAGCTAAAACAGGAAGTATTGGCCCAAGAGGATTCGTCAATGCTAGAAATTCCGGGGTTGAATCATGAAAGAGCGCCAACATTTGCTGCTGGCGTGTCAATTTTACTTGCTCTATTTGAGTTACTTGAAATTGAAAAACTCCACCTTTCTGGTGGTGCCCTGCGTGAAGGTGTGCTGCAGACTCTAGCGAGTAACCTTTAGCTTATTAATTTTATTTTTACTTTTACTTTATATTCAACTCTTAATCCCTCTTTCTATTATTTGTATTCAATTCTATTTTGTCGCGTTTGAGTATCAATTAACTCAATACTTGCCGCTGTAATGACTCTGCTTTAGCTGCTCTTAACAATTAAAATTATATTTCCCCTGCTTATTTCAGTCTTTTTATCTGGCATGTAACTAATTTACGGTTCCACCGACTGCTTTTGTTGATTTTTGTAAACGTTAAAACTGTAGTGTGTGTTGTTCTCTAGATCTTCTACTTCATAAAAACCTTAAATACTCTCAATTCTATAGCCTTCTGGATAATGTAGATTGTATAAAATATGTATGTTGTGTTAACGTTTTGTTGCGCTTGGCTGTTCTGTACCCAATCTTATTAAAAAATATTCTGACTAAGCGCTTACTCAAAGAAAGTTTAAGGGAGATAAATTATGTCTGGAAGTAACGCTTCGAAGCGATTTTCGCCGAAAAAAACGTTAGCTGCATTAGCCGTGGGGTCGGTGTTGTTTATATCTGCGCCTGCTGCGATGGCAGCCGATGGCTTAGGTGTTATGCAAGGTCGAATTACCACTGAAGCTGGCTCAAATCTTAGTAATGCAAAAGTTATTATTAAGCATGAATCAAAAGGTATTGTGAGAGAAACGACTACAGGTGCAAACGGTAGCTTCTCTCTTAAAGGTCTGCCGATTGGTAAATATACAGTAACCATCTCTAAAGACGGTTATTACCAAGTAAGAGAGCAACACATAGCAGTTACTATGGGTAATGCACTGACTTTCGATGTTGCTCTTGATCTTGAGGATTCTGGTGTCGAGCGTATTGCTGTTAGTGGCGCAAGAATTAGCCGAGTAGATACTTCTAGTACTACAGCGTCACAAGTTATCTCTATGGGTGAACTTAACCAGTTACCCGTTGAATTAGATGCCACTGCTATTGCCTTACTTACTCCAGGCTCTGTCGCAGGTGATGATGGTTTCGGCGGCGTTTCGATTGGCGGCTCATCAGTTGCAGAAAACGGATACTATCTAAACGGACTAAATATCACTGATTTACGTAAAGGTATGGGCGATATCGATCTTCCATGGGAAGCTATTGCGCAAACTGAAGTACAAACTGGTGGTGTATCGGCTGAATATGGTCGTTTTATCGGTGGTGTTGTAAGTCTAGTGTCAAAGTCGGGTGATAATGAGTGGCAGTTTGGTGCAAAAGCTGAAATCGCACCAGATTCGTTAGCTGAACCGGCGCTAAGAATGAAAGATGATGGCACTATTGAAGAGGCGAAAGACGGTTATTGGCAAGAAACTGAATATAATATTTGGGCTTCAGGTGCATTAATTGAAGACAAGTTATTTTTCTACGGTTTATGGAACCCGTTTGAAGAGGAAACCACTGGATACGGTGAGAGTCAGATTAACGATAATGAGTGGAAGACTAACCGTTGGTTTACCAAAGTTGATTGGTTTATCCATGAAGATCACTCTTTGGGTGTAATGGCTTTCAGTAATGAAGGCGACTACACAGGAAATGAATACCAGCGTGATGAAAACGGCGGTCGTGGTGATGAGATTGGTGTAACAGAGTCCACATACGGCGGAATTGGTTGGAATGCTTTATATACTGGTTATCTAACAGACGATATTACTTTAACAGCTATGTATGGTGAGATCACCCAATCTACCAAGGATAACTCTGGCACGTTAGATCAATCTACCTATTGGGATCTTCGTTCCGGTTCATGGGAGCGCTTAGGTGACTGGGTTGGTTATGGCTCTTCAGAAACTGAAGACAAACGAATCACTTACCGTATCGATTTAGACTGGGTTATTGGTGATCATACATTACGTGCTGGTTATGATTATGAGCGTCTAGAAATTGCTGATATCTATACACCGCACGGTGATGGTTGGTATGAGTATTTTGCTGCAGGTCCTGATAATTCATACGGGCTTGCTGAAGGTACTGAGTATGCTGATTTGCGTATTTGGGGGAAAAATAGCGAAACAGAAAACGTTCATACTGCACTATATGTTTCTGATACTTGGGAAGTGACTGATACTGTAACGATTAATGCTGGTGTTCGTTATAGCGAATTTAGTAACACTACTGGTTCTGGTGACAAGTATGTCGACCTAGATGGCCAATTTGCGCCACGCTTAGGTGCTACATGGGATGTACTGGGAGATGGTGCGAGTAAGTTATACGCTTCATATGGACGTTATTTCCAGCCTGTATCTCCAAACACAAACTTACGCATGGCATCTGCTGCGTATGATTCACATATCGTAAGTCATCTTGATGGTGTTAATGCAGATGGTTCTCCAATACTAGGAGATGAAATTAGTCGCCGCGTTGTTGCTGACGGTTCAGTACCAGATGCTGATCAGCTGTTTAATAACAAAGCTGGCTCAATGTATTCAGATGAGTTTGCAATTGGTTATCAGCAGCAGGTTAATGATGATTGGGCTGTAGGTGTGCGTGGTGTGTATCGCGATCTTAAGCAATCTATTGAAGATGTATCATTTAACTACGGTATGAACCAATGGATTTTAGAAAACTATGATGCAAATACATGGCATGCTGGTAATGGTGAAACAAGCGCTGAAGATTACTTTGTTGGTGGTTGGTTCCCGACACTAACAAACCCAGGGATTGGTACAGAGATCTATTATGATGTAGATGGTGATGGTGTTAAAGAGACTGTAAATGTAAATGCCGATCAAATGGGCTTTCCAGAAGCTGAGCGTACATATAAGGCTATCGAGCTAAGCTTTAGCGGTAATGTTACAGACGACTTTACACTGAATGGTTCTTATACTTGGTCTAAGAGTGAAGGTAATACAGAAGGCCTAGTTCGTTCTGATAATGAGCAGGCAGATCCAGGTTGGACAACATCTTTTGACTACCCTGAACTTATGGATAATGGTGATGGTTACCTACCAAACGATCGTCGTCATAACTTCAAGTTATATGGTGTTTATAACGTAACTGATGATTTCAGCGTTGGTTTTAACTCGTACCTACAATCTGGTCGTCCAATTAATGCCTTTGGCGTTCACCCTGAAGACCAAGGTTACTGTGTTCAGGCTGTGGCGATTGATGGGACTTGTTATGGTCGTGATTGGTACGGTGCTTCATCTTTCTATGCCGGCGGTGAAGCCGCACCTCGTGGCACCATGGGACGAACGGATTGGATTTATAACATTGACCTAAATATGTCTTACACAATGGACTTTAATGAAGCAGGCCGTCTTAACTTCAAGTTAAACGTATTCAACTTGTTTAACTTCGATGGTGTTACAGGAGTGGATGAGCAATATGAGTTTGACAGTGGTGCTAAGAACATTCGCTATGGTTACGCTGATAGTTTCCAGACTCCGCGTTATGTTAGAGCGTCGGTTCGTTACGATTTCTAATGTAGAAGTTACTAGCTAATATAAGAGTATAAAAGGCCGCATTTGCGGCCTTTTAATTTTATTAGCTACAAGGTTACTTTAAGATATTTACCAAATCAGCCTCTAGTGTCACTTCTGGTCTTTCGACGATGCGGCCTATCTCTTTATTGTCTTGTTCAACAATAAAAGTCGGAATACGGGTAAACTCATAGTTAGCAGCTAATCCTTGCGGATCTTGTTTGGCTCTGTCTACACCAATATATGTCACTTTTATGTTTGGATTGTTGATCTCTTCAATGATGCGAATGAAGCGAGGGGTTTCGCGATGACAGTCAGGGCACCATGTACCGATGATGACTATGACTTCTGTTGGAGTATCTACTTTTTGTAGCTGACTAATCGCAGATGCATCAGCGGTATAATTTGAATACTCATCGGTAAACCAGTCAAATTGGTTAAGCTCTTGATGTGTTACAGCACCAGTTAAAATCACTTCTTGTTTCTCCTCACTGCAAGTCGCTAAAAAGCCGTCTTGCTTATCTTCGAATGCGCATCCGCTGCTAGCCAATGTTTGACTACTAAAAAATAAGACAGTGGTTGCAAGCAATGCTTTTACGTTATTGTGCATGAAAGTACCTCGGGCAAGAAGAAATGGTTTGTTTTATTCAAGCATGTCTTAACAAGTGCGTGAAGGGAACAATTACCGCATTGTTATAGGGATCACTCTAAAGTGAATAAATTCATTATAGGAAGTAGGTTAACAGGCGAAGCCTGAAGGGGAGCTTAATTATGTATGCAGAATCTTTAAGAGTATCTAAGCCTAATAGAGAAGAGGCATCTTACTGAGTGGAGATCTTCAGGGAGTTATCGGATGGTTTAGTTTAAAGAGTAGGATAATTAGCTGAGTCAGCGTTATACCATTTGTTACCTGCTTATTTTAGAGCATATATAAGGAATACAGCGAGCTGAGGCCTAGATAACGGAACTCTGTATAATTCCAGTAATGAAGGTAAAGCTTGCAATAATTCAACTTAATTAAAAATTCTACGTGCAACTCGAAAATACTGTACTAGACTGAATGTCCCGGCGCACAAAATATGAACTAAAATGTCTGTTTTGTGGATAACTCTGGGGGTATTTAGTGGGTATGGTGTGCTTAATATAGGCTTTTGAAAAAACTTCATTTTTCTTTCAAAAAGCGCTTGCGCTCGCCTCGAATCTCCCTATAATGCGCATCCACTGACACGGCACAGCAGGTCAACTACCCAGCGTAAACGCTAGATAGAACGGGACTTGCAGCGGTGTTGGGGATTCAAAAATCGAAAGAGATTTGAATCTGGTGACAATCGCTTTAAGAGCTTTATTAGATGTGCCTTGTATAAAGAATCATCGCTTGAAAAACTTCTTAAAATAAGCGCTTGACGCCGACACTGGGAAGTGTA
>NZ_JAESVD010000016.1 GCF_016765635.1 Shewanella schlegeliana | reverse complement strand
TCTCACCCGCGTTAGCAAAACCAGCGTCAGGGTGCTTACCTTTAAATGGACCGAAGTTGATGTAACCACCAACAACCATCATCCACTTAAGGTCATACATCTTAGGCATCTGGTTCTTAGCCCAAAGTACAGTCATAAGTGCCCAACCGATCATGAACGGGATCGCCATGATGTCGTGGACCTGCTTCGCGCCGTTAACTAGACCAGCCCAAAGACCTTCACCGATGTACGGCTGGAAGAAGAAGCGCCCAGCAAGTAGCGTTAAGCCTGTCAGAATCAATAGCAAGCAAGGAATAGCACCTAGCCAGTGAATCGATACGTCAAACTTAGACCAACGGTATACCAACTTGCCTGAGAAACCACCGTGCAGCTTAGAAATGCCGTTCACTTTGATAAACAGTACAAAGATGATGATCATGCCGAAAAGGGCAGCCATCATAGCTGGAGCAAGAATATCACTACGCAACTCGAGTACACGTAGGTCATACACGTTGATTGCTTGACCGTGGAACTCACTTGTTGAAGTCGTATAGCCATCTTCGCCAGATTTAAGCTGAGCCCAGATCTGGCCATTATTCACTTCAATGGTGTCACCTACTTTGTCACTTGCGTGAGCAAATACTGACACACTGAAGAACAGTGCGATTGCCACACCTATGTGTTTGAACCATTTGTTCATATCATCTCCTGATTGCTGCAAGCTATCTAACATAGACAGCTTGCAGCGTTATGGACTAACTCAATGTTTAAGGCTTAGCCCCAAACATTTTTGTTAGAACCACGGTATGCAACACGCTCACGGAAGATATTAGAGATAACCTCTGCATCACCCGCTAGTAGTGACTTAGTTGCACACAACTCAGCACACATAGGTAGCTTACCTTCAGCAATACGGTTTGCACCGTACTTCTGACGCTCTGCATCAGAGAAGTTCTCTTCTGGGCCGCCGGCACAGAAAGTACACTTGTCCATTTTGCCGCGAGCACCAAACGCACCTGATTTAGGGAACTGTGGCGCACCAAATGGGCAGGCGTATAGGCAGTAACCACAACCGATACAGGTATCTTTGTCGTGAAGTACGATGCCATCTTCAGTCTTGTAGAAACAGTTTGCAGGGCAAACAGCCATACAAGGTGCATCACTACAGTGCATACATGCTACTGAGATAGACGCTTCGCCTTTAACACCATCATTGATAGTCACAACGCGACGACGTTGGATACCCCACTCTAGAGCAGAGTCGTTTTCGTTCTTACATGCTGTGACACAACCGTTACACTCGATGCAACGCTTGGTATCACATAAAAATTTCATTGTAGCCATTCTGGCAATTCTCCTAGCTAATTCTGCACTTAGGCTTTAGTGATCTGACATAGCGATGCTTTGGTTTCCTGCATCTGAGTCACAGGGTCATAACCATAAGTCAATGCAGTGTTAGCCGATTCACCGATAACGTAAGGAACCGTACCTTCTGGGTAGTTAGGTGCTAAGCTTTCGCCGTGCATTTCACCCGCAAAGTGGTAAGGCATCCAAGTTACACCAGGCTTAACGCGTGGAGTGACCATTGCCTTGATCTTAATACGACCACCTTCAGCACCTTCTAGCCATACTGTGTCACCATCGCGAATACCACGATCAGCCGCGTCGGCAGGGTTGATTTCAACAAACATCTCTTGTTGAAGTTCAGCCAACCATGGGTTTGAACGAGATTCTTCACCACCACCCTCGTACTCAACTAGACGACCAGAAGTAAGACCTAGCGGGTACTTAGCCGCCGTATCTTTATCTTGAATAGTCTTGTACAGAGTTGGTAGACGGTGTACTTGCATGTCTGCATAAGTTGGGTACTTAGACACAAGATCACGACGTGGCGTATATAACGGCTCACGGTGAACAGGTACTTCGTCTGGGAAAGTCCAAACAATACAACGAGCCTTAGCGTTACCGAATGGAATACAACCGTGCTTCATAGCAACACGTTGAATACCACCAGAGATATCGGTCTTCCAGTTCTTACCTTCTGCTACCGCTTTTTCAGCTGCAGTAAGGTCGTCCCACCAGCCTAGTTGCTTAAGCATGTCAGCAGTGAACTCTGGGTAACCATCTTGGATTTCAGCGCCTTTAGAGTAGCTGCCTTCAGCAAGTAGGTTCTTACCTTTATACTCAACACCGTAACGAGCACGGAAGTTACCGCCACCCTCAAGTACGTGTTTGTTTGTGTTATAAAGGATCTGTGTACCAGGGTGTTTCTGCTCTGGAGTACCCCAACATGGCCAAGGTAGACCGTAAGTTTCACCCTTAGCAGGACCGCCAGCAGCTTCAAGCGTCTTGTTGCTGAATGTGCCCCAGTTCATTGTGTGCTCTTTGATACGCTCAGGGCTTTGACCTGACATACCAATCGTCCACATACCGCGGTTAATTTCACGAGTCACGTCTTCGATAACTAGAACGTCGTTCGCGTCTTTAGCGATACGCTTAGTGTACTCATCAGCAAAACCAAGCTTTTGAGATAGACGGTACATGATCTCAAGGTCAGTCTTAGATTCGAATAGAGGCTCGATAACCTGCTCGCGCCACTGCTGGCTACGACCTGAGTTAGACACAGAACCTTGAGTTTCGAACTGAGTTGCAGCGGGTAGAAGGTAAACACCATTCTTACGGCGGTGCATAACACCCGCCATTGTTGGGAATGGATCCACAACAACTACAGTGTCCATCTGATCTAGTGCATCACGTACGTCACGCTGACGAGTTTCAGTGTTAACAGATTGGCCCCAGAAGAATGCCATGCGAACACGGTCTTTCTGAGCTAGCTTCTCAGGTGTTTCTAGAACACCATCGTGCCAACGTGAACAAGGAATACCTGGCGTGTTCATAGGAATACGTCCTAGGTATGAGTTTTGGTCGAAACGTGCCTTAACCCAATCGTAGTCCAAGTCCCAAACGTTACACCAGTGCTTCCAAGAACCCGTCTTAAGACCGTAGTAACCCGGTAGCGTATCGAACAGTAGACCTAAGTCAGTCGCACCCTGTACGTTATCGTGACCACGGAAAATGTTAGTACCGCCACCAGACACACCCATGTTACCTAGGGCTAGCTGAAGGATACAGTAAGCACGAGTGTTGGCATTACCAACGTGATGCTGAGTACCACCCATACACCAAACAACTGTACCTGGACGGTTTTCCGCCATTAGCTTAGCCGCTTGATAAACTTCTTCTTCGCTACAACCAGTGATGTTAGCGACTTCTTTTGGTGGGAACTTCTTCACTTCCTCACGGATAGTGTCCATTTCGAATACACGTTGTTCGATAAATGTCTTATCTTCCCAACCGTTTTCGAAGATATGCCATAGCATGCCGTAGATGAATGGAATATCAGTTCCTGGACGTAGACCACAGTGAAGGTCTGCGTGAGCTGCAGTGCGAGAGAAACGTGGATCAACCACGATAATCTTAGCGTTGTTCTTCTCTTTCGCAGTCAAGATATGCTGCATGGCAACAGGATGCGCTTCAGCCGGGTTTGAGCCGATGAAGAAGATTGCGTTTGCATTCTGGATATCATTGAAAGAGTTAGTTTGCGCACCGTAACCCCAAGTGTTAGCAACACCGGCTACAGTGGTAGAGTGACAAATACGTGCAGAGTGGTCGACGTTGTTCGTGCCCCACATTGCCGCAAATTTACGGTACATGTAGCAGCCTTCGTTCGAGAACTTAGCACTACCCATGAAGTAAACTGAGTCTGGACCCGACTCTTTACGAATGGTCTGCATTTGGTCGCCAACTTCGTTGAAAGCCTGCTCCCAAGATAATTTCTTCCACTTGCCATCAACAAGCTTCATTGGGTACTTAAGACGCTTCTCACCGTGACCGTGTTCACGCAGTGCAGCACCTTTAGCACAGTGACCGCCCGCATTGAATGGGTGATCGAAAGCAGGCTCTTGACCAGTCCAAACGCCATTTTGCACTTCAGCGTAAAGACCACAACCTACTGCACACGCACTACATACAGTACGTTTAATTTCAGTTGGTACATCATGTGGGATATCTTTGGCTTCTGCACGACGCATCATGCCAGCACCCAACAAAGAAGCGGCTGCGATACCACCAGATGTGATACCTGCATGCTTCATAAATTGACGACGGCTCAGACCTAGAGTTTTTTTCTCTACGGTTGGTGCCGCGTTGGATTTGCGAGTTAACTTCATCGCTTAAATTCTCCTAAACTAGCCGCGTAAGCTATTGTAATAACTGCGGATATGGGCAGTTTCATGATAGCCATTGTCATTGGTTGAACTGACTTTACTTTCACTTGCTTGAGCAACACTTACGCCAGTGGCGGCGATAGCGACACTTGCAGTGCCACCGATAGTCAGTGCTTTCAGCAAAGATCTGCGGTTCAGATCAGGCTGTTGCTTCTTCATTTTTACTCCTGGTAGAAAGGAATACTCTGGTTATAAAAACTTAAGATAAACCTACATAATGCTAGCATTTACAATGAACCCCAAATGACCGTTAACCAAATGTTTCAAATGTAAAAAGCGTTTACTTATTAGGGATATCCAACAAAATAGCCCGAGTAATATAAAGAACTTTAGTATGTAAAAAATTGATCTGAATACGGTTAAATTTCCACTTTAACCAGAATTTTGGCAAAACTGTTAAGCAGCGCAGATTTACTGGAGCCGAGAGGGTATATTTTGCTAAAAAACACCAAAGTAAACCGCAGAGCGAGTTAATAAAAATTTAACAATTACAACTCATTAGTACTGCTTATTTTATTAATGCCAATTATTAACATTTGTACTATTAAAAGATGGTTTTTATACAAACGAACCTGATTGCGGGGATGGTAATACTGATAAGGACTTGATTAAAGCGAGGTTTTAGCTATCAACTTATCGTTACTTTCAGAAATAAAAATGCCCCGATGGGATAATCGAGGCACTTTCTATTTGATAGTCTAGTTAATGCTAATCTTTATAGACGATACCATTACTATCTTTCAATTCATCGTACCAAAGGTTGTGATGCTGGACTGCCCAGTTTTCATCACAATAACCCGATACCATACACTCCATACCACCTTCACTTAATACCGTTGCCATCCAAACATGGACGATAGTAAATGCGATGATGATAATTGCGCTAATACCGTGGATTAACAGTGCTGCCATAGAGGCTTCACGTGGCAGATCTAAACCTGGCAATACAAGCATTAACCCAGATGCGGCAATAAATAAACCGAAAATAGTTAATGTCCAGAACCACATTTTCTCACCAGCGTTAGCAAATCCACTATCAGGATGCTTGCCTTTGAATGGGCCGAAGTTGACGTAACCGCCAACCACTAAGAACCACTTTAAGTCATACATCTTGAAGGTTTGCAGCGGCATCCACTTAACAACACATAAGATCCAAGACACGATAAATACCGGCCCAATCCAATCATGTATTGTCTTGCTACCATAAATCAGCCCAGCCCATAGACCTTCACCGATGTAAGGTTGCAATATGTACTTGCCTAGCATGATATTAAGACCCGTGAAGATCAGCGCCAAACAAGAGGTCGCCAATACCCAGTGGATCCATAGATCTGCTTTAGACCAACGCAAGACCATTTTTCCTGAAAAGCCCTTACTTAACTTAGAGGGACCGTTCACTAAATAGAAAAATAGGAATGCAGCAAAAACACCGACAACAGTAATCCCCATCACAGGAACTAAATACTCATTGCGGACATCTTTACCTTCGTTACCCACGACATTGATTAGCACACCAGTCTCAACACCTTTTGCAGTGGTATAACCCGAATCACCAGCCTTAACTGCACGCCAAAGATCGACGTCATTGGTTGCAACTTGTTGCTGATTCGTTTGGCCATCCGCTGCCATTGCTGAAGCGCTAAGCCCCAACCCCATTGAAAGTACCAATGGAATTACTAGCAGTGCAAATAGGCTGCGCAGTGATTTCATAAACATATTCACTCCTTTATCGGACTGTAAGCCAAGGCCTACAGTCCTATTCAGCCAGACTAGCCAGTTGTTGGTTTATAACCCCAAAGCGCTTCTGGTGCACCGCGTGCGGCAGAACGTTCACGGAAGATATTAGAAATAACTAACGCATCCCCCGCTAATAGCGACTTAGTCGCACACAGTTCTGCACACAAAGGAAGCTTACCCTCTGCAATACGGTTCGCACCGTACAGCTTACGTTCCTCTTCCGAGAAATCAGGCGCAGGACCACCGGCACAGAAAGTACATTTATCCATCTTACCGCGACTACCAAATGCATTCTTCTTAGGGAACTGTGGCGCTCCGAAAGGACATGCATATAAACAGTAACCACAACCAATACAGGTCTCTTTGTTATGTAAGACGATGCCTTCATCAGTACGATAGAAGCAATCTGCTGGACAAACTGCCATACAAGGTGCATCGGTACAGTGCATACATGCCACTGAGATTGACGCTTCACCCGGCTCACCGTCATTTAGCGTAACTACGCGACGACGTTGAATACCCCAGCCAATAGCTGAAGCATTAGCGTTTTTACATGCTGTGACGCAACCGTTACACTCGATGCAGCGTTTGGTGTCACATAAAAATTTCATGTTTGCCATAATGGCTTATCTCCTCATCAAGTTAATTAGGCTTTGCTGACCTGACACAAGCTCGCTTTCGTCTCTTGCATCTGTGTCACAACATCATAACCATAGGTCATTACTGTATTAGCAGCTTCGCCAATAACATAAGGAACTGTGCCTTCTGGGTAGTTCTTTGCTAGGCTCTTGCCTTCAAATACACCTGCGAAGTGATATGGCATGAAACATTCACCTGGTATAACTCGTGGAATGACCATAGCCTTAACGGTGATTTTTGCACCTTCAGGGCTATGAACGAACACGTTATCACCATCACGAATACCGCGATCGGCAGCATCTGCTGGATTGATCTCGATAAACATCTCTTGCTGCAGCTCAGCAAGCCATGGGTTAGAACGCGTTTCTTCACCACCACCTTCATACTCAACCAAACGTCCAGTCGTAATAATGAGTGGGAAATCTTTAGCGAAGTCCTTCTCCTGAATAGTCTTATACAGGGTAGGTAGACGTGCAACCATGCGGTCTTCGTATGTTGGGTACTTAGCAACCAAATCACGGCGAGGCGTATATAACGGCTCACGGTGCAATGGAATATCATCAGGGAAGTTCCAAACGATACAACGTGCTTTCGCATTACCGTATGGTATACAACCATGCTTAATCGCTACTCGCTGAATACCACCAGAGATATCTGTCTTCCAGTTCTTACCTTCAGCAGCAACTTTCTCTTCAGCAGTAAGGTCATCCCACCAGCCAAGCTGCTTCAGCATCTTGTCGGTAAACTCTGGGTAACCATCTTTGATTTCACTGCCCTTAGAGTAAGAACCTTCAGCCAAGATATTAACGCCGTCATGTTCAACACCATAACGAGCACGGAAGTTACCGCCACCATTCATCACTTCACGGCCGGTACGATACAGGATCTGGGTACCTGGGTGCTTAAACTCAGGCGTACCCCAACATGGCCAAGGTAGACCATAAGTCTCGCCTTTAGCAGGACCACCTGGCGCTTCAAGTGATTGGATATCGAAAGTGCCCCAGTTTTCTTGGTGCATCTTCAAACGCTCAGGGCTCTGGCCTGTATAACCAATAGTCCACATGCCGCGGTTAAATTCGCGAGTAATATCTTCAATCAACGGCTCTTCGCCATTAACCTTAATATGCTTGAAGAACTCTTTATCGATGCCCCACTTCTTGGCTAGCTTGTACATGATCACATGGTCAGGCTTAGACTCAAATAGCGGTTCGATAACCTTGGTACGCCATTGTAGTGAACGGTTAGACGCTGATACTGAACCGTAGGTTTCAAACTGCGTACATGCAGGTAACAGGTAAACACCATCAGTACGCTCGTGCATGACACCCGCCATGGTTGGGAATGGATCCACAACAACAACAGTTTTCATCTTGTTCAATGCTTCACGCACTTCACGACCACGAGTTTCGGTGTTAACTGATTGACCCCAGAAGAAAGCCATATGGATATTATCTTTCTGAGCAATCTTAGACTTGTCTTCAAGTACACCATCGTGCCAACGAGAACACGGAATACCCGTTGAAGTCATTGGATCTTGGCCTAGACGCGGCTCTTGGTCGAAGCGGCCTTTAACCCACTCGTAATCCAAGTCCCAAACGTTACACCAGTGCTTCCAAGATCCTGTCTTAAGACCATAGTAACCAGGTAGGGTATCGAACAATAGACCAAAGTCTGTTGCACCCTGTACGTTATCGTGACCACGGAAGATGTTAGTACCACCACCAGATACACCCATGTTACCTAAGGCTAGCTGCAGGATACAGTATGCACGTGTGTTAGCATTACCTACGTGGTGTTGAGTACCACCCATACACCAAACGATAGTGCCTGGCTTAGTTTCAGCAAGTAACTTAGCAACGCGACGCATTTGCTCTTCGGTTGCGCCAACAATATTGGCAACTTCAGCAGGATGATACTTCTTCACTTCTTCGCGAATACGTTCCATGCCGTATACACGTTGATCGATAAAGGTTTGATCTTCCCAACCGTTTTCGAAGATGTGCCATAACAAACCATAAATGAAAGGAATATCCGTACCAGGACGAATATGCACGAACTCATCAGACTTAGCTGCAGTTCGGGTGAAACGAGGGTCGACAACAATAATTTTTGCGCCGCGCTCTTTACCAATCAAAATATGTTGCATAGCAACAGGGTGAGCTTCACAAGGGTTTGAGCCGATGAACATCATCGCCTTTGCATTGCGAATGTCGTTGAAAGAGTTGGTTTGCGCACCATAGCCCCAAGTGTTTGCAACACCGGCTACAGTGGTAGAGTGACAAATACGTGCTGAGTGGTCGACATTGTTCGTGCCCCACATTGCCGCAAATTTGCGGTACATATATGCTTGTTCGTTAGAGAACTTTGCACTACCCATGAAGAATACAGAGTCTGGACCCGATTCTTTACGAATATCTAGTGCTTGTTGACCCACTTCTTCAATCGCTTGATCCCATGAAAGACGCTTCCACTTGCCGCCTTCTAACTTCATTGGATACTTAAGACGCTTTTCACCGTGACCATGTTCACGTAAGGCCGCACCTTTTGCACAGTGTCCACCCGCGTTAAATGGGTGATCAAATGCTGGTTCCTGAGTTGTCCATACGCCGTTTTGAACTCCGGCATAAACACCACAACCTACAGAACAGTGAGAACAGATAGTACGTTTAGTTTCGGTGGGGGCGTCGTGGGGAATATCTTTAGCTTCTGCTTTACGCATCATACCTGCGCCAAGCATAGATGCCGCTGCAATACCACCTGTCGCGAGACTCGCGGACTTGAGGAATTGGCGACGGTTTAGACCTAATACTGCCTTATCACTTGTGACAGCTTGGTCTGTTTTGCGGTTTAATCGCATCACACTCTCCTTTAATTATTAACTGCGCAATGTGTCGTAGTAACTACGAACATGGTCAGACTCTTGATAACCGCTACCTTTTTTCGCGATAGGTGCGGCGTCAGGTTGTGCGGCAAGAGCTTGTCCACTTGCAGTTGCAACTGCGCCAGCCGCACCACCGATAGCCAATGCCTTAAGCAGTTGACGACGGCTCATGTCGGAAGCTTGCTTCTTCATAGTGTCTCCTTAGATTTACTAAAATTAAGATAGGAAGTTACTGTTAAATTCTCTATCCAGTTCTTGTTGGGTTCTTATTCAGAAGAATCCCATTTTTTGTCTATGTCAGCTCAGCCAATCGATTAACAGCAAGCGCTGAACTGACATAAATTCAAACTTCTACCGATAGCGCTTAAGACGCTAACTCATTGGTAGAAGGTTCAATCTTTTCCGGCTTTTCTGCTTCACTGCCAGGACAGTTAACAGGAATGTTTAAGCTCAACTGTTCAAACTCTTTGGCTTCGATAACGAAAAATGCCTTAGCCAACTGTGCTACCGTTGCATAAAATGCTGCACTCGGCGCCTTGGCTAAGTTATCGCAGAAACGCTCAATCCAACTGCCCATGTGGCGCTGGTAGAAAGCAAGCTGACGATAGCCAGGAGCTTCTAAGATCAAGGTGCCCATCACTTCACAAAGCGCTGCCACGTGATCTTCTGGTTCTTTAACGTCTTCTTCACGCTCAAAACCAAGCTGCATAAGGTCGTTACGTAGTAAGGCTAATGGCTTGTCCATCAATGAACCTGTCATAAACCAACTGCCGTATGGCAGAATTTCACCACAGCCCACACCCAAGAATACGTTGAAATATTCATCTTCAAGCTGTTCATCACTAAACTGCTGAGCAGCCAATTTTAGGCCTACCCATGCTTTAGTCATGTCGCTGTCATCATCTGCATCAATCTCTAAGCCTGACAAGAACTCAAGCAATTCATGGCTTGGCTGACGACGCAATAATGCAGCTAGCAACTGATAAATATCGGCTCTTAACTGATCGTTTTCTGAAACTTCTCTTACAAATTCGGTCATGGTTAAACTCTTATCGCAGTTGCTTTTCAGGATCTTGAAGAATGTCTTCAAACATGTCTTTTACTCGACAGTCACTACACATTTTTAAGCGGTCTGTGTTAGCACTGAAGGCACTGTGGGTTCCCACCACATCTAACATCCGTTTAACCATGGATTGCGTTGCGAACGGCGTGCCGCAAGTAATACATTCAAACGGGGCTTCTTCATGCAAAGTTTGACGTGCTTGACGCGCAGCTTTATCAAGGTTGACCTGAGGCGTTAAGCTGATGACCTTCTCAGGGCAAGCAGTCTCACATAGGCCACACTGCACACAGTCTTGTTCAACAAAATGCAGTGCTGGTAGATCGCCGCCATCGGTCAATGCCATCGTAGGACAAGTTGCCACACAAGACATACACAGGGTGCAGTTCTCAGTGTTAACGCTAACTTGGCCATATGGAATATTGCTTTGGGAAAGGCAAGTATCGACTGATGCTGCCTGCTCATTTAGATGATCGATCGCGTTGTAAATCGTTTCACGCTTAGTCGTTGCAGCAAACTCAGCAGGAACAATGACTGGCCAACTCGCGCTAGTCATAAGCAGCTCAGATAGTTCTTTTGCACCCGTTTCCGTTAGGTGTGCTTCGTTGATAAGACTAATACGCTGCGGCTGACCCATCTCATCGAGAATATCGTTCGCTAACGCAAGCTCACCATGTAGCATCTGAGTTAATGTTGGCGCGGTGGCATCGGTTTGCAGGATCAACACCTGACGAGCGCCCCATGCTAATGCCGACATCCAGTGGTCCATGCTCGCTACAGTGATCTCTTCCATCCCAATCGGAATGATCTCACCGGCTAACGCGTTAGTTATCAGCTCCGCACCTTTACCCATATCATGGAAAAGGATCACTGGTGCAGTTTGCGCCTGAGAGCGGAAGCTGGTCACTAGCTTTTGTAGATAAGTATGCATCGCCAATGGCGTCGGCAGATCATAGCTAATCGCGCCTGTTGGACACGCATTAGTACAGCTACCCGCACCATGACATAGATAAGGGTCTATTTCGATCATCTTGTCTACGCTAGCGATTGCATCGGCAGGACAGAAGTTCAAACAGCGGTTACAGCCCTCATTACCATTACGGTAATGAGCACACAGCTCGCTGTTTACTTTTACATAGCGCGGCTTATCGAACTGACCAACGAGACTTGGAAGCTGCTCAAGCGCCTCATCCAACTTAGCTTGATCTTGACCCACGTAGAAATAGCCTGGAGGCAACATTTCAAGGTTGATACAAGGGCTCATACTAAGGTCAAGAATAAGGTCGAAGTGGGCTTTACGAATCGCAACAGTACTTAATTCGGCACTGCCATTATCATGCTCAACCTTAACTTGGAACTGGCCTAAGAAACCTTTGATTTCAATAAGCTTGTTGTAATAACTTTCCACATTTTCTGCGGCTGTCATTACTTTTTCCAAGTGGGCCTCATCTTGGCTAGTGATAGGCTCATTGGCCAAAATGGCACACTGTCCCATACTAGATAACTTATCTGCAGCTAAGCGTGCCAAATCTTCTGGCCCGATAACGAGAACATTACCCTCGGTGGTGTAGCTAACGGTCGGCGGGATCAGGTTTTGAATCACCTGAGTCCCAGCAAGGACCTTCTGTCGAACCTCTTTGAGTCCAACTTGTGTTTCACTATTGCTCACATTGCGTTCCTGAACAGTTCTTTGGCTGCTTCTGTATATTAGTGTCGCTGTTTTTTATCGCTCTTTTTATTAGCGTCAGCTTTTTATTACTATCTAATACAGCAATTCACATACCAAATTTGTGGAATTAAAAACACTCTATAGTGACGTTAAACAACTTTGCCATTGGAAACGTCGCTGCTTTCTGGTTCATTTTGGGGCAGCTCATCTTGATGAGCGTCCAAAATGTCCGATACAGAATCTGCATCATTAAGGCGTTCATTTTGACCGGAATTTTCAGCAGCAATCATCTCATCTGATGCCGCTTCAATCTCCTCTTTATCGCCCTGTTCTTCGTCTTCATCTTTCACTATGTGACGGAAGACTTTTTTAGCTAGCTCAGCCGATACATCTGGAGCCAGCTTAGGTTGATTACTATAATCAAGCGCGTATTCAAGCAAACCGTCTATCTCACTATAGTGAGGCTGTTTCCAGAGCGCTTTTAACGCGGCAGACTTAGCAGCGGGATCAACGTTAGCCCCCATAAAGCTAGCAAAACTACCACCGACTTCAATCTTTTCTGGGTCAGGAAGATCCTCGGCGGTTAAAATCTTATCAGCCGATTCTTTCACTTCAGTTTCATCAGCAACTGATGTTGATTCTGCCTGAGATGCTAGCTCAGCTTCTGCTTGCTGCTGCGCAGCAAGCGCCTGTTCTTCGGCTTGTTTCTGTGCAGCTTCGGCCGCGGCGACTTCTGCTTCGCCTTCAGCTTCTACTTGTTGCTTTCGCAAATTCCAGCGGGATAAGAAACCACTCATAATCTATCTGCCACATGATCGGTACTAGGACCTTCATTCTTACGGCGATTAACGTGCTTACGGCGGTGGGCACAAATCTCAACTTCACCATGGCGGGTGATAAAGGCTTCAATCCAACAAGCGATCGCCTTAGGCATTGGAATATTTAGCACCGGAGTGTCGGCTTCTAGACAACCTGCTGCGACATTCTGATCAGCAGAAATCGCTACCGGTTTCCACTCCCCCTCTTCCGTTTCGTCACAGACGATATAAAGCATGGCATTATCCATATCGATATTGATACGGTAGCTGCCGCGTTCATCTTTATGAAGTTCTAACAGGATTAAGTAGGCACCCTCAGGTGCGGCGTGCGTGGCAGGAAGCATCTGGTCGACTTCCCACTGTACTGAGGTCCATCTTCCGACTTGTTTCTCTATCTTCTTAAGGGAAACGTACATTGGCCATTGGCTTTCGGTATGTTGCATTCAGTCTCCGTCTTGCCTGAGGTGGCTGCCAATATGGCAAGCCCACGAAATAAATACTCCCTTGAACAAAGCAATTTATATGCCATACAGTATTAATAAAATAGTTTGAACTAGATCAACTATTCCTCGCAAAGACTAGGACATTTTGTCCAAATAGCAATTATCAATAGGACATAAAAGGGCGACTCACCCACAATAAATGTGATCTACCACTAATTTTATCCCACCTAAAATTAGGTACGGATATTGCTTAATAGTAAACGCATTTACTCCCCTTTAATTGATGATGAGCCATATGACTGCATACAAAAGCAATCCAACGTTAATCAAAACCAACACCGACGTCCCTCTTACGATTGCTGTTACCGCAGTAAATGAGAATGGCGAGAAAGTGGATAAGTTTATTGCTTGCGAGCGCCCCCTCACTGTCTATCTAAACTGGCAGCCTATCGTGACCTTAATGACACTAGGTGCACGTGCTGAAGCATTATCATTGGGATACCTTAAGAACCAAGGATTTATATCTGATATCAACAAGCTAGAGTCCGTTATCGTCGACTGGGATGTGAATTCAGCCGCCATTCTCACCAGCGAAAAAGTTGAAAACTTAGAAAAGAAACTGTCTGAGAAAACGGTCACCACTGGCTGTGGTCAAGGCACGGTTTATGGCGACTTTATGACCGGATTAGATGATATTGCTCTACCGACGCCGCAATTAAAGCAGAGCATGATCTACAGCTTGCTAAAGAACATCAGTGCCTATAACGAAACTTACAAGAATGCCGGAGCGGTTCACGGTTGCGGACTGTGCCAAGACGATCAAATAGTGGGCTTTGTTGAAGACGTGGGCCGCCATAACGCAGTTGATACCTTAGCCGGTGAGATGTGGCTCAACCAAGACAATGGCAACAACAAATTATTCTACACCACAGGGCGCCTAACCTCCGAGATGGTAATTAAAGTCGCTAAGATGGGGATCCCTGTCGTACTATCTCGCAGCGGTGCGACTCAGATGGGGCTTGAGCTTGCACAAAAGCTCGGGATAACCATGATCGCCCGTGCAAAGGGCCGTCACTTCTTAATCTATAATGGTGCAGAAAACGTTGAATTTGATGCACTTACCTAAAAACCACTTAATAACAAGTATTGCATGCTCCACAAGGATTAATAATGACTGAGCCGACTGAACTGATCTATATGAGTGCCAAACAGGTATCTGAGTACCTAGATCTCAATGAGAAGAAAGTCTACTCAATGGCTAATGATCGCATTCTTCCCGCGACTAAAATCACAGGCAAGTGGCTGTTCCCAAAGATCTTGATCGATAGGTGGGTAATGGACTCCTGTCACAGCGGCATGCTCTCTGATCGAATGCATATCACAGGTAGTGACGACCCGTTATTATCTATGCTTGTGGCAAGAATGATGTCACAGGTGGGCAAAAGCGAGCTTATCAGTTATAGCTCGACTGGCTCACGATTGGGTCTAGATCTACTATCTCGTGGCTACGCCGATGTATGTACTCTGCATTGGGGCAGCGTAGAGGAGCGGAGTGTACGCCACCCCGCATTACTACAAGGTTATGCCAACCATCAGCAGTGGGTCATGGTACACGGCTACACCCGTAAGCAAGGCTTAATGATGCGCCCAGAGATGCATCACCGTTGTCAGGAGTTGGACAAAGTGTCGCAACAATCTTGGCGCTGGGTAGCACGTCAAGCTGGAGCGGGTAGTCAGCAACATCTAGAGCAGTGGCTAATGAAACAAGGCGCCGCTTTTGAAGAGTTAAATTCGAGCATTGTTGCCCAAAGCGAGCGTGAACTCGCAGGTTATATTGCCCGTAACAATGCCGATATTGGCTTTGGCTGTCAGTCTGTTGCACTTGAGAGTGGCTTAAGTTTCGTGCCGTTGGTAACAGAGTCCTTTGACTTCGTTATGCCGCAAGGGATCTACTTTAGACGTCAGCTACAAAGATTGTTTAATCTGCTTGCAGAGCCACAAACCCAGCAGCTTGCAGCAACCCTAGGCGGTTACGATTTAACAGATTGCGGAAAGTTACTCTGGAACGGTCAGTAGCCCTATTAGCTATAAACGAGTATAGCTGACACTGATTTAGCATCTATCTCAGAGTCTTAGCAAGATAGAACTAAAAATAGAAAGCCGATGACATTGTCATCGGTTTTTTTAACTTTGCATGTCTCTATATTGCTGCCAAAGCTCTCTTTGCTCTGGGTTAAGGAAAGTCCAGGCCAGCACTCGGGTGATCTTATTGCCTTGGTGCATCTCTATCTCTTTCACCTCTTCCGCCTTTAGCTTAGCTAACAAGGCTTTTGCAGGCTTAAGGTTTTCCTTTTTAGACACTAGGGTGGTGAACCATAAGCACTGACTGGCGAAGTCATGACTCTCACTAATCATTGTTTGCAAAAACTGCAATTCGCCTCCCTCACACCATAACTCGGCTTTCTGACCGCCAAAGTTAAGGGGCGTTTCAGTTTTAGTCCCAACAGGCTTTGTACTCGCTAACGGCTTAGCCTTTGATGATTTAGCTCTATTTGCCGCAAGGTTCTTAAGCTTACGCGCAGTGCCCTCGCTCGCTTCAGCTAATGAAGCGTGAAATGGCGGGTTGCACAAGGTTAGATCGAAGCGTTCATTTGGCTCTATCACCCCATGGAATACATGTTTAGCGTTAGTTTGTAGTCGAGAATTGAACCTCGCTGCGATCGCTGGATTACTGGCAAATACCTGCTGAGCATTGGCGATTGAGAGCGGGTCGACATCACTACCAACAAAATCCCAACCATAGGACTGAATACCTAGCAGCGGATAGATAACATTCGCTCCGGTACCGATATCCAATACTCGAACCCGAGGGCCTTTCGGCACCCGCTTCTTACTGGTTTTCTTAACCGCGAGTAGATCGGCGACATAGTGGATATAATCCGCTCTTCCCGGAATGGGCGGGCATAGAAAGCCCTCGGGGATATCCCAGCTATCAACGCTATAGTGAAGCTTAAGCAGCGCCGCATTCAGCATTTTTACAGCGAGTGGATCAGCAAAGTCTATCGATAAGTTGCCATAGGGATTCGGCTTAACAAAAGCCTTAAGTCTAGGATATACAGCCACTAAGGCTGGAAAGTCATAGCCAGAGTTATGAAGATTACGTGGGTGCAACGACTTACTAGGCTGAGACTTAGCTGTCACAGAATGTTGAGGCTTAGCCTTGCTACCAATCGAAAGCTTACTATCACTCTTAGCCTTACTAGGCTGTGATTTTTGGAGGTTTGAAGCTTTGCTCTTATAACTTTTAGTCATTTTTCATACCGTTGGTCGCTGAGGAAAGTGCAAGCTCCAGCGGTATTTGGCCTGCAATTAGTCATATAAATATTTAGTGAAAAGCAGATTCACCACTAGCGGCTTACCCGTCTCTTGCTCTAGAAGCTGATTAACCTTTTCATAGCACTGACGACGGATCTCCTCTTTGCCAGTCAAAGATTTCACCTTATCTTCAGTCTGATTACCTAAGATCTCGACAATTGCCGCCCTAAGTAAAGGATCGTGCCTCTCGAGGCTAACTAATTGTTCCGGCTTTTTAACCATCAACTCGACACTGAGCCTAACGTAACCAAGTTTCTTTCTATTTGAGATGTAATTGGTGACTATCTCAGGTTCAAAGCCATAATAAGCGTATTCTTCGAGTGGCTTACTATCGGCAGCAAAGGCACTAAAACTACTGCACAGTGTTATAAGCAGTACGGCTATTAGTTTATTCATCTTTTAACTTACTCCCTAGTCGAGATTCCATGAGATGCACTCTCATTCCCTATATTCTCACACCAAGCTAACGATTCAGAGTAGACAATCTCTACCTGCGGCGACACTGGCGTGCTAGACTGCTTCGGTTTGCTGTATTGTACCGAGAATTAGATGACTATGACTAGGTTAAGCTTCCCTTATGGTGAATCAATCCAATGGCTTTCACCAGAACAAACCACCAACTTACCTACAGCACCTTTTAAAGACTGGTTGCTAAGCACCTGCAGTTTAACGAAAAAACTCAAAAAGCAGTGCACCCATTTTGAGGTTAGAGTACTCGGTGAGGATAGTTTAGTTCCTCCGGAAGAGGAGGCTCTAGGCAATGAAAATATGTGGGTTCGTGAGGTGTTACTCATCCTAGATGGCATTCCATGGATCTTCGCTAGAACCCTAATTCCTGGGCGACTATTACAAAAGAAACAACAAGACTTTTTAGGCTTAGGGGTTAGACCCTTAGGCGAATTGCTTTACTCACAAGATGAGTTCATTCCTGGACGAATCGAAGTGGCTCATTTCGAAGCCTGTAGCAAGATAGCTAAACTCGCGGAGTCGCTGCAACAAGATGTAAGCCAAGAATTGTGGGGACGCCGTCGCTACTTCCAGTATGAGAGCGAGCAGTTGATCGTAAGCGAAGTCTTTCTGCCAGCCGCCCAACGAGCTATAACTAAATTATGATCGACCACAACAGAGTTAACTCTCTGATGCTATAGAGAACAAACCATAAAAAAACGCCCATCTTAGGGCGTTTTTTTATGGCTCAAGCGTTGCGCTTGCGCAGGCCAAAGAGGCCAAGGAACAGCAGTGGTAACCAACCTAGGCTACCACCACTTGATGATCTCTCTACAGGCTTTTCCGGTTCTGCAACTGACACCACGACCACAGTGATATTGTTGGTAAAACTCATGCCACTAGCATCGGTAACGGTAAGTGAAACTAAGTAATTACCCCCACTGACATAAGTGTAGCTTGGAGCGGCTTCAGTACTCACCCCATCTTGAGTACCAAAATCCCAAGCATAAGTATAATTACCATCACCACCGCTCACATCAGCAGAGAAACTAGCTTGTTTGCCTTCGAGGCTATACTGAATTTCCACACTCAACTCGTTGCTATCTGGTGACATCGGGCCACGGTACCTAAACTGCACCCTTGCATTACTGCTATCGCTAGACTGGGTCATGACCTCCATGGTTAAACCTATTTCAGGCAAAACTGTCCCCGATTCAGGCTGCAGTGGCGCACTGTAATCATTGGCATCATCGAATAATTTAACCGCACCAAGGTGATTATCATTAAAATAGCTCGACTGATTGAACAGACTAAAGGCCGCGTCTCTCACCTGTACACTGGAGTCATTACTACCAATGAGATTCTGATCGGCATCGATTACACTGATTAAGCTATATCCGGGATGGTTATTTACTTCGTTATTGTTGTACTCCTGATTTTCAAACCACAGCACAACCCCGGGGTCATAAGACTTAGACTGAAGCCCTTTATCGACCCCTTGCAGGCTTCTTAGCTGCACAACATAACGGCGATCCTTGCCTGGACGCTTATCTCCTACCCGTGCAAAGCCCGCATATACAACGTTAGTCTCTTGCTCTGCCCCATCAGTTAATACGGTTTCGGTCGACTGTTTAATTACGATGTCATCTATGACGATGCCATAGTTACCTACAGCCTGATCCGTTACATAGCGGATCGAGATCTGAACATTGCGCCCCGCATAGGGACTTAAATCAAACTCCAACTCAACCCAAGCATCGGCCCCTTCGGCTTCGGCTAAGTCACTAGACTTGCCAGTGATGATATTGCGCTCATTATTCAATAGATTACTCGGCTTGGTATGTTTGCCTGCTATCGCAATCCCATTGACCATCACCTGCGCAAAATCATAATCAAGCTCAATACTCCAGTGAGCCTTCATGGTTAAGGTTAACGGCGCCGCTACAGGGAGTTCGATATCGAAGGACATGGCATGATTGAGCATATTGCCTTGACCGGAATAGTACTGATATGAGCCGCTATAGGGCAGCTTAAAGTCAATATCGACAGCGGGGACAGGAATAGACAACTGGTTTACCTGATCGTGATTTACCGCCTCAACCAGATTTATATCGAAACCAGATGAGCCGAGTGAATCGAGCGGCAAACTCTGCTCAGTGACCCAGTTACCACCATAGATAGTCTGCAAATAGGAGCGGGCATAAGGGCTAAAACCTGTTGGTAAAGAGCCTGCAAGTGAGCCTGCCCAGCTACCTCCAGCCATCACAGACCAAAAGCCAACGGGTGCCCCTTTACCCAACTGTGTGGTGTCGTACTCATCGGGTAACCCCAGATCATGGCCAAATTCATGTACACACACACCCAGTGCGGCATCAATTGGCTGTATGGTATAGCCAGAAAGCTTAACATCGGTGCCCGGTAGCGTATAACTGCCATTATCGACGAAGGAGCGATGGGACCAGATGGCATCGGCACCTAACATGCCGCCCCCCGCTTCCTCACCGATACTCGAATGAAAAATCATCACGTGATCGATAATGCCATCGGCTTCATTTGTGATGCCATTACCATTTAGATCGAAAGGATCTTCAATATCATAACTGGCTAACTCGGCTTCAGTCATGTCGGCAACAGCCGCTGTGACCGCCTCCTTAACCAGTTCAGAAACCCCTCTATCATCGTCATCGGGATCATTGCCACCATAAACGGCTGCGCCGCTCGCTGCGCGATACCAACCTTTTACGTCACCAGTAAAAAAGAAGCTGCCACCCGATTCAGCTTGATAGTATTGATACCCTGTCATCAGGGTTTGTCCCTGCGGCCCGTCATAACCGGCCTTTGAAAAAAGCAGTGAACGATAGTGTTCGGCCGAATAATCACTATAGAACATCTGAGTATCACTGCTGCTTAAGCCGTTATCGTTATAGGGCAGATCCGGAAAATCGATAAGAACGGTGAGCACCTTGACCGTTTTATTAGTAAAACTCTTCGCCTGTGGATAGCTCATCGATTGGCTGCGTTGTCTCACTTGCTGCAACTGTTTTCTTTGCTGCTTAGCCTGAATTAACGGCAGCTTTTTTGCTCCGTAAGCTCTCTTGGTAAATTCTGTTATTGCCTGCTCTTTTGCAGCATCAGTTGCATTAACAGAGAGTTCACCACGCTTAATCAACCAATATAAAACCTGCTCCTTGTTGATAATATTGGCATCGGCGGTCGTACCGCCTGTTAGCGGAACAGCAAAGACGAGTGAAGGGAGAAAAATTACCGCAGCGACAAGTGCAGTACAAAGAGTCGCTGCTAATCGATTACTCATACTACTGACCTCCTTTCTTACAGTCTTGGAATGCCTTCTGACGCTGACGGATATAATCAACAACAATCTGCTCAGCTTCCGCTTCAGTCATCTGCTCGGTGATGAGTCCTCGCTCTTTAAGGCTAGCCTTAAGCTTAGTCAAATCTTGGATCGGGGGCGTTGAACTGCATATAAGGTGCTTACGAGGAACATCATTGTGGTTATCGCTGATAATAGACTGCTGCTCAATTTCTTGAGAGCGACTATTGCAAGCCGACACAAACACAAAACTAAGGAAAATCGATACTAGGAGAGAAACTTTCATAGGCCACCCAACACTGTTGAATCACAAAACAGTAACAACAACAGCAATACATTAACAGCAAAATTAATATATTTAGGTGGCCCTTTTTAAATCTACCGACATATCAACTAATTTTCATAGCATTAACAGTCAAATAACTATGATTAATTATCGTTCAACTCGGCTAGCCATGACTGATATATAAGTAATAGCACAGAAGCAGACCAGCTAAAGTTGGTACAGTGCAATCCCTCCCCAGTTAAAGGGTTATAATTCTCGCGGATCGGACTTTGTCCCAATATTCCCTCCCCCTGAACCACCAACTGCTGAGCTAAACTCTGGGCCTTATCATGATAACCGTAATGATCGAGCCCCTGCAGTCCGAATAACGCCTGATCTAACCACACTGGGCCACGCCAATATTTTGCAGCAGCAAAATTCGGACTATCGGCGCTCACCGTTGGAAAGGGAATTAGAGTACCAAATTGCTCAGCGTTTAGGTGACGACCTACCATGATTTTTGCTTGAGCCTCACTCGCCGCTCCAGCCCAAAGTGGGATCCAGCCTTCTACACCTTTACCCTGTTCAAGCATCAACTCACTCCCCGTAGAGGTATAGCGAATATCATAGAAAAAGCCCGACTCAGGATCATACATCTGCATCTGGATCTGCTTAGCAAGCCGAGAGGCCTCCACATCCCACTTTTGCACAGCACTCGCATCAGCTAGTGCTTCGGCCATCTGCTGTAGGAAACGTTTCTCTGCATAGAGGTAGGCGTTTAGATCGACCGACTCTTGTGATACTGAGTAACCCACAAGTTGCCCTCCTTGGTGGTTTTGCCACACATCTATGCCAGCATCCACATCGAACCTAGGTGCATTATCCATACCCGATTCCCACGCAGCCGCTTCGATCACCGCCTCAAGGTTAACCGAACCATCTTCATTAAGGTGCATCGGGTGCAGGTTGGCACCATACTCGGCTAAACCATTATCGTTGTTGTCACGGTTGCGATACCACCACTGATGGTAATCGACCAACTTGGGATACATAGTCTTAAGAAATTCGGTATCTTTATCCTGCAGATAGATCTGCCATACGGCCCAGGCAGCCAAAGGGGGTTTACCGTTGCGCTCATTCCAGTTCCCTCCTTCACCACCTCGATCGGTATTTTTATTGTAGAAAATCGCATCAGGAAGATTACCCGCATCTTGTGGTCGCAGTGGATCTTGTGCCGTAAATTGGTAATCGAACATAGCCAGTACATTGGATTTAGCTAATTCAGGATCGAATCGAGCTAAGGCGACCGCTTGCTTCCAACTATCCCAGGCCCACACACCGTTAAACCACTTATAGGTAATCGAAGGGGTAATTGCATCATGCTGCAACGCCCCCGCCGGACTACGCCAATTGTGCAAGAGAGTCATCATGCTCTTAACGGCGAGTTGGCGAGCACTTTTATCACCTCCCGTTATCACTCTATCTAATCTCGATTGCCACTTAGCGCGATTATCATTGAGCTGACGCGCTATCTTGTTCCAGTCAGGTGCCTGATGCGCGCTACGTTCGGCCTGAGTATGGAAATATCGCTGCGCCGATACAAAGGTATGCTGTTGTCCCGCCTCCAGAGTCAGTGGTTCGGCAAAGGCGTGATAACTTGATTGCTCATTGAGGGTGATCTTCATATCGGTATCGAACCACAGTTCATACTCAGCATCGGCCAGCTGAATTCGCCAAGTTTCCATTACTGGGTTGAGCTGCCAACTAACATGGTTAGCACTTACTTCAGCCTGTTTTATAAGGCGATAATCGGGCTGTGAAGGGAGTGAGTCAAAAGGAGCGCCATGCCATACCAGCTGCCAGGTTTGTGCTTTCGGGGAGAGGTTAATCAGCTCAGTATGAATCACCGCCGTACGGTTATCACTATAGCTCAGGGTCAAGTTCAGCTGAAAATCGGACCAGCGGAACGTCTGCACTAGGGCATCGGGACGACTATAGATCTCGATTCGACTGGCACTATCTAACGCGACAAATTCGTCTTTATCGGTGTCGATCAGCTGCAAGCGTTGCAAGCTATCGCTCAGATGCAAACTGTATTCTTGAGCGATAAACAGAGGGCCGGTAAAACCGCCATAGTAATCGGCATTATCGGGTAGGTGAAATCCATGCCAAGCACCTTGGTCAACATATACTGATCCAATAGCGAGATTGCCCTTACTATCACGTTTTTCCATTGTGGTTGGCGTGCCTTGGTAAGGCAGTAGGTTTTGATAATCGGCAGAATCGAGCGAAGAGAGGCTAGCGGCGCACAGTAGGAGACAAGTTAGCATGAGTTATTGTTATTTTTGAATATTATATCCTAAGTATTGCAGGCTAAAATTTAATCTGCAAGCGAGTTTAACTTTAGTTCACTATCCAGAAACGGCAACGACAATTATCGACTATGGATAACGAAACGCTTGAATTAACAATAAGCCCACCAAGAGATAAGCCTTGATAAACGAATCTACAGTCCTGTGTGGCTGATGTAATTGGCGACCCCATCGAGGAACATCTGCACCGAAATCATCACCAGCACCATCCCCATCAAACGTTCAACTGCGGTTAACCCCTTCTCACCCAATACCTTAGTGAAAACCTTATAGAAGAGCAGGATCACCGCACTCACTCCCCAAGCTGACACAAGCGCTATGGTCCAATCAAACATGCGATCATTATCGGTATGAGCCAGCAAAATTAGCGCGGCTAACACCGAAGGACCAGCCATAAGGGGAATTGCCATCGGCACGATAAATGGCTCTTCACCCGCTGCGAGACCAACCACGCCACCTGGCTGAGGGAAGATCATCCGAATCGCAATCAAGAACAGGATAATACCGCCAGCAATACTCACCGACTCGGTACGCAAATTAAGGAAGTTAAGAATTGCCTCACCCGCAAACAAGAATAGCATCATGATCACTAGAGCAAACAGCAGCTCACGGATCAGCACACGACGGCGCTTCTTCGGCTCAATATGCCGCAATATCGACGCAAATATAGGCAAGTTACCTAGAGGGTCCATAATGAGGAACAACATGACTGCCGCAGAAAAAGTATCCATAGATAAATGCTTCTATTTGCCGTAAAAAATACTATTCTATTAGCTTAACCGATAAATTAACAAATTGACGTCAATAAATACCAGATTAGTTCACAACAAGTGTGCATATAGCGGTAACTGAGTATCAATGTAAATTCAACACAGCACTCTGCTAATTACTTACAAGGCTGGTATACTATGGCGCTTTTTTCGCTCTCGCGGTTTAAATTGGAACTCCATGCTGTATCTATTAGCTAGCTGCATCGCACTATTATTAGGCCCACTGTTTTATCGGTTTTTTTCGACAGGCACTGGGTTACAAAAAGGCCTAGACGGATTTATATTCGTGTCTCTGGGTGGCTTAGTGTTGGTTCATATTCTTCCAGAGCTATTGGAGCATGGCGGGTTTCTCGCGATTATATTTGTGATTATCGGCATATGGGGGCCGACCCTGAGTGAGCGGCTATTCCACCGCTACTCCGAAGTCACCCACAACCTCACCTTAATCTTAGGTATTGGCGGATTGCTACTGCACACCATCACAGATGGTGGAGCGATGATCTTAGCCCAGCAAGACGGCAACTCCCCTTTGCTTGCACTGGGGATCATCCTGCATCGATTACCTGTCGGCGTGGCTATCTGGTGGCTGCTTAAGCCACAAGTTGGCGGACGCTGGGCGATGGCGGTTCTAGTAGCCATGATGCTATTAACCTCTGTGGGTTACTTTGCCGGAGAGCAGCTAATATCTCATCTAACCCTTGAGAATACCGTTTACTTACAAGCATTTGTCACAGGCTCTATTCTACATGTAGTGTTACATCAACCCCATGGTACGCCGGTGGCCGACAAACAGGGCAAGTACGAATACCAAGCTGGGATCGGTAGTTTACTCGGTATTGCCCTGCTATTTTTATTGCTGATGATGGACTCTGGCGGCCACAACCATCACCACAGCCATAGCCACTCAACCGAGCACCTGCTGGACTGGATGCTGACTATTGCGCCCGTTTTACTACTAAGTTATGCCGTAGCGAGCCTGCGTTTCTACTATGGACTCACACCCCACAATAACCAGTTGAGTAAACTTTGGTTACAGCGATTGCTTGGGCCAGAGGCAATCATCATTACCGGCTTGCTGCTTGGTCCTATGTTCGCCCTGATCCAAGCGGTCTCTGTCGCAATTATTGGTTGGCAGCTGACCCGCTGCAATGTTGAGCCTACCGATCCCCACGACCAGCTACCCGATTCACCTTGGCGCTTTGGCTTTGCTCATCTAGTTGACCGCAGTGCACCGTGGATCTTGCTGAGTCTAGTGTTAGCTAATCTGATTGGTCACCCTGCTGTGCCGCTTTCAAGCTCGCTAGTACAGGTCATCGTGTTGTTGCTAGTATTCCTACCGATGCGTTTTTGTAATCTCGGCGCTGCAGTGTTGTCGTTATCCCTAGCTTACAGTGGCTGGACAACCACGGCGGTGATCTTGCCATTAATCGCCGCCCCGATATTTAACTTTGCCCAGCTAAAAATGATGAATTGGAGCCAAAGAACCAGTCTATTTGCACTACTCATTGCATTACTTGGTGCAATTGAGTTGCTGCATCCAAAGTGGCAAGCCATGGTTCATCTGCCTGCAACACTAAACAGTTTCTGCCTAGTGATTGTGGCTATCTTATTCGCTAGCAGCTTACTTCGCCTTGGACCACGAAAGTTCTTAAGTCGACTCATGCTGCTTAAGCCGAAAGCTCATCATCACCAACACTCCCATAATGATGAGCACAGCCATGAGACTAAACATACTCCTGAACATAGCCATGAGGCTAAACAGAGTCATAAACACCAGCATGGGCATGATCACAAGCACCACCATTAACGGCCGCTTCATCTAGTCGACTCTCACTAGCTTTTCTAAGTCATGGGCATTAACCTGTATCCATGACTTAGATTTGAGCTATGTTTATGTGCATCCTATTTGTCGCGTTGCAGACTCACCCACTATTCCCGTTAATCATCTGTGCCAATCGCGATGAGTTTCATCATCGCCCTACAGAGGCCGCCCATTTCTGGCCAACCTCAAGTAACTCAAACAAACTGTTAGCCGGAAAAGACCTAGAAGCCGGTGGCACCTGGCTAGGAGTGAATCAACAGGGCAAGATAGCCGGGCTAACCAATATCCGCGCACCAGAGCTCAATCAAAATGATATGAGAAGTCGTGGGGAGCTGGTATTAAAAGCCTTAGAAGACGATGCTATCAATTATGATTGGTTACAGCTCCATAGCCGTTTCTACAACCCCTTTAATCTGCTCTTTGGCGACGAAAAGCAGCTGCAGTGTTTTAATAGCCGTAGTCAGACACTCACCCAACTCAACCCTGGATTTCACTCCATCAGCAATGGCGCACTCGATGATATCTGGCCCAAGATGGCCCGCGGAACATTAGCGATAGAGCAACACATTGCTGGTAATACGCGTCCCGATGTTGACGCTCTACTCAGCATCATGACTGATAACACCCAGGCACCGGATGAGGGGCTACCCCAGACGGGGGTCAGTTTAGAGTGGGAGCGGCACCTGTCTTCGATCTACATTCAACATCAAGAGTATGGCACTCGCTCAACAAGCATCATCTTGAAGGATAAACAGGGCAAGGTACACTTCACCGAAGTGAGGTATGACGGCAAAGGACGAAACCTAGGCCGCGATGAGTTTACCATCGTGACCAATGAATAGATAAAGCCACGTAATGGTTACTTTAGCTGTTACTTGTGAGCGTGCTTGATAAGATAAAGTGAGCCGACAACCAGCAGTGCTACAGGAATTAGAAAAACCATACTTTTCTCCTTTGTGCCAATCAACATTAGCCATAGATTAACTAATGTCAGTTTATCTCTGTCTTTATCAAGGGCGTTTATATTGCAAAGACAGCAGAGCTTAACGCCCCATATAGATAAATACTCTCGCTAATCCGAGGTATGGTCGTGAGTGATCACCCAACGATCATCGATTTTCTCGACCAATAATGTGAACACACCATTAGGGTTATCTTTAGACCGCTCCAGTGACCAACGACCGACAACAACCGCAGCATAGTTACTGAGCATCTTGATATCTTTAATTGTGAAAGTAAGCGTGCCTAGGGTCGCTTTATCGGGGTAATGTTTCTTATAGGCTGCTAAAGTCTTTTCCCAACCGTAGCTAAATTTACCATTGGAAACGAAACGCATCTTTTCATCATTCCAATAGCCCTGCATATAAGCATCTAAGTCACCGCGATTCCATGCCGCTTGCTGCTCGGCCAAAATATTAGCAATATCATCGGTTGGTACAGCATTAACGTTAAATGCCATGCACAACAATAAGACACTAATTCCTTTTTTAAACATTGCCACTCTCCGATCGGGCTTTATTAGGTGTACTATAACTCAATTATCTCACTGACGTCTTGTCACCAATCCTAGCTAACGGTTGGCTAAAGCCGCAGAAAACATCAATACTAATTGGAAAGGCCGGAAGGTTTTCGTTATATGTTTCAACTATTTTGGAAAGGGCTGCTAAAACTCATCGGCTGGAAAATATCCGGCGAGCTGCCAAAAGATAAACAATTCATTGCTATTGTTGCTCCCCATACCAGTAACTGGGACTTCATCATTGGCGTTATCGCCCGTGGTGCTCTTGGTGCGAAAGTAAACTTTTTAGGCAAACATCAGCTGTTCATTCCACCTTGGGGCTGGTTTTTCAAAGCCATTGGCGGAACCCCAGTCGATAGACGTAAGAGTAATAACCTTGTCGATGCCGTGGCCGAGCTATTTAAAGCCGACCCGACTTTCTGCCTAGCCCTAGCACCAGAGGGGACCCGTAGCCCGGTATCCCGCTGGAAAACTGGCTTTTATCATATCGCCAATAAAGCTCAGGTGCCGATCATCACCGTAGGCCTCGATTTCGGTAAAAAAACTATTGTGATTGCCGAAGGGAAACTCCCCACAGGTGACATCCGACTGGAGATGAATGAGATCATCGACTTTTATCGTTCAATTGAGGGTCGTCACCCTAAAGTGATTCCTGACTTTATCCCGTAGCTATGGTTAAGCTTTCCATGTCAGGTGATTGCTGACTTTATTTCAGAGTTAATTGCCTAAATAATGTCTGGCGGCTATAGTGCTGCCAGACATTCAAAATTGTATAAAATCTATGAGCTTCGATACCTGGTTACTCTATCTACTCGCCATCTTGTTGATTGCCGTCTCTCCCGGCACCATGGCTGTACTGTCTATGGGGCACGGCATTCACTATGGTAAGAGCCGTAGTGTAGCAACGGCATTTGGCAGTGTAACGTCGGCACTACTGCTGATGATGGCCTCTGCCGCGGGCTTAGGCGCACTGCTAAGTGCCACAGAGTATGGCTTTACGGTATTAAAGTGGTGTGGCGCGGCTTATCTGTTGTTTCTAGGTATTAAGTTACTGCTCACCAAAGGCGATGGTAAAGGGCTAGAGCTAAAAACCACAGAAGGTAAAGGCACACCAAAGCAGCTATTCAAACAAGCCTTTCTCGTCGGGATCAGCAACCCCAAAGATCTGCTCTTTTTTGCCGCCCTGTTCCCTCAGTTTATCGACATCAGTGCACCACAAGCTCCGCAGTTGGCTATCTTGGCTGCAACTTGGGCAGTGGTAGATTTCAGCTTCGTGATGATCTACGCCAGCATGGCCAATGTGCTCGCACCAACATTGAAATCAAGCAATAAACTACATTGGTTCGATAGAACCAGTGGTGGAGTATTTGTGGCGCTGGCGGCTATATTAGTCAGCCGTGAAAACTAGTTTTCAATAAGTAAAAATTTCAAATAACGACTTTCTGAGCAGGCAAAGCCTAATTGATGATAACCCGCTACTGAAATAGGTGATTCAAGCCTGAAAAAAAGCCAGCTTTTAAGCTGGCTTTTTGCTGTCTAACCGACTCTGTGCTAATGCTTCAAGCTGCGCACATCCGCTCCTGTTGGGCCCTGGAATACCCTTAGGTCAAACTCCGGCAATATGGCAAACAGATGGTCGAAGATATCGGCTTGGATCCCTTCGTAGAACTCCCAGCGAGTATCGTTAGTGAAGATATAAAGCTCAAGCGGCACGCCCAACTCTGTAGGCGCAAGCTGGCGTACCATTAAGGTCATATCTTTACGGAGCTTATCGTGCTGCTGCAGGTACTCCTGAACATAGGCTCTGAAGGTACCTAGGTTGGTGAGATGGCGGCTATTCACATACATATCGGCATCTTCAACTTGGGCGTTATATGTAATGATCTCCGCCGATTTTGCAGAGAAATAGCCCTTAAGATGATTAATTTTACTCAAACTGCGCATATCATCTTCAGTTAAAAAGCGGACCGATTGAATATCGATCTGCAGCGCACGCTTAATTCTACGACCACCAGATTCTGACATGCCTCGCCAGTTTCTAAAGGAGCCAGAAGTTAAAGAATAGGCAGGAAGCATGGTCAGGGTTTGGTCGAAATTACGCACCTTAACTGTGGTTAACGATACCTCTTCGACGGTACCATTTGCGCCGAAGTTGTCCATCTCGATCCAGTCTCCAGGACTCACCATGCGATTAGCCGCCAGCTGAATACCCGCAACGAAGCCTAAGATAGTATCTCTAAATACCAACATGACTAAACCGGTCGCAACACCTAAACCACTTAGAAAATAGACCGGTGATTGATCTGCCAAAACTGAAATAGAGATGATGATGGCCACAAAGAACATGAAGAGTTTAGCCAGCTGTACAAAGCTCTTGATCGGCAACCTTCGACTGACTAAGTTATAATCAGCAATCTCATTCGCTGCGTCTAAGGCGCTGTAAATAGTACGGATAAATAAAACAACGATAGTGACATCTAGGAGTCGATCCGTCAGGCTGCTAAGAACAGTGTGATCATACAAGGCTAACGGTAACAGAATATTCAAGATAATAACGGGGACAAGTACGGCCATCTTCTCCAATACTTGATGACGCATGAAAATGTCATCCCAATGAGCTTTAGAGCGCAGGATCACCAGATTCATCGTGGTCACGACACCACGTTTTACGAAGAAGTATCCGATAAATGCCACCACAAAACATGCAAACAGCATAATCGTAATCGAAACACCATCAGATGGCTGAGTGTCGATACCAATATTCGTTAACCACTGAGCAATCGCAGCGCGTAATTCCTGATCCAAAGCTATTCTCCAATATTTTCGCGCTCAAGGGAGCACTCAACGAATTAAAACAGTTACAACATAACAAACCACAGGTTTATACATAAATACCACAAACCTCTTTTGTATCAGCCATTTTAGCACTGCGGGTTGACTGTAAACCAAAGATTTAGAACAATCTATCACCATCTGCAAGCCATTTAATTGAGGGAACGATGATTCGATACTTGATAGCCAGCCTAATTGCACTTAGTTGTCACAGCGCCATGGCAAATGACTTCAGTCTAGAACCCGACACTAAGCCCGCCCCTGTGATGGCTATAACTGTAGACTATATTCCTGCCGCAGAAGATATGTACGGCATTACATTAGCTCCCCGGCATTATGATCGCGACTACGCCGACTGGGGCTATTACATAGGCTATGCCCAGAGCAAGAAAGAGGACGTTTATGTTGAGCCACCAGGCGAAGCTTATACTCGCGACACCCTATGGCGCTTTGGTCTAAGCTACACCCTAACCGCGGATCTAAGCCTCTACGGCGGTGCAACCGCTTACAGCACTGAATATTCATCGACCACCAATATCGTGCCTTATGTTGTCGGTGCAGAGCCCGTTTGGGAAACTGAAAAAGATACCACTTGGGGAGCGGAGATTGGCCTACGTTACGTTATCGGTAAACACCTCATGCTAGGCGCTGGCTATAACTCGGCGACAGAATCCGCAGTATTTAGCATTGGTTACTCTATGTAGCTCTAGATGTTGAAAATGTTATAAGCTGCATCATGTATTCCTAATGCTAGATGCAGCATGCTCGAGCTACAATTTCGTCAAACTAGAACAGCAGCCACCTAGGTAGTAAAGCCATTGTAAAGTCAGTAAATTCCAGACTCGAAAGATCACATATTTACTCCTGCCAGTATGAATCCAGCCATACTTTGTCTATGCTAGGGCAATCAACTTAAATAGGTTAATTGCCATGTATAAAGCCCTGCGAACCTACGCCTCAATCGCGTTATTGATATTTTCTGTTCCAGCCCTTGCCGAAGAAGTGGCACGGGTCACTCTAGAAAATGGTGCCACCGTTAAACTCAACGATGACTTCACCTGGGAATATGTGATCCTTGAGAGCCAAACAAAACCAGATACTGCTGTACCTGTCACGCTACCGGCAACGGTCGGCGCAGTGGTTGTAGCTGAAAGTAACGCTCCAACCACAGTAGAGGTAACCCCGACTCCTGCGGCTGCAACCACAGAAACGCTGACCTCCAATGCTATCGCCCAATCGGCACTACTAAAATCGACGGCTAAAGGTGGCGTGAAAGTCAGCTTGCTTAACAGTCAGTGGGACGAGGATGGCCGCCTAGGACTCACTTTCGAGCTTAACAGCAACAGTCCCGAGCACTATGTGATGATTGAGCTAGAGATCAGCCTTTTTGCCGACTCTGGAGCGCTAATAAACAAAGAGACAGTGAAAGTCTGGCAGGCGATATTTAGAATGCCTGACACCTATCTGCGTAAGGGCCAGACTCGCGATAGCCGCATATTCTGGATAGAAGGTATCGACAAGGCTCAGTGGACTAAACAGTTAATGAGCTTAAAAATGGGTGAGATGGACTCAAGAATGTAATCTAATCTCGCACCAATCCCGCAAAAGATTGCGTTAAAAAAGGGCCCTTAGGCCCTTTTATGCAACAAGCTAATTTCATATAACTTATAGGCTTGGCAAAATACCTGTAGGTAGGTAAACGTTATAACTCGCCGTTAGCAGTAAGTCTGTTGCCGCTTCGATATCTGGGCCGAAGAAACGGTCCTTATCATAGTAGGCCACCAGCTCACGTAGCTCGCCCTTCGCCTGTGCCACAGCCTTACTAGGCTGCAGTGGCGCACGGAAATCTAGGCCCTGTGCCGCAGCTAATAGCTCAACCGCCAACACACCACGAGTGTTTTCAGACATGTCACGCAGACGGCGTGCCGCAAAGGTCGCCATTGATACATGGTCTTCTTGGTTTGCCGATGTCGGTAAGCTGTCTACCGATGCTGGGTGCGCGTAGGTCTTGTTCTCAGACGCCAGAGCCGCCGCAGTTACCTGAGCAATCATAAAGCCTGAGTTCACGCCGCCGTTTTCCACTAAGAATGGAGGTAACTTAGACAAGTTCGAGTCGATAAGCAGAGCAATACGACGCTCAGCAATAGAACCTAGTTCGGCGATGGCAATCGCTAAGTTATCAGCCGCCATAGCTACAGGCTCGGCGTGGAAGTTACCGCCCGAGATGATATCGCCAGTATCTTGGAACACCAGTGGATTGTCAGTTACGCCGTTAGCTTCTGTGCCTAGCACTTCTGCGGCATGACGAATTTGGGTTAAACATGCGCCTAGCACCTGAGGCTGACAACGTAGCGAGTATGGGTCCTGCACCTTTTCACAGTTAACGTGATCTAGGCTGATCTCAGACTCATCACCGAGCAGATGACGGAACACCGCCGCCGAATCAATTTGCCCTTTCTGGCCGCGAGCCGCGTGAATGCGTGGATCAAACGGGCTACGACTGCCCATTGCCGCCTCAACACTCATGGCGCCGATTACCGAGCTTGCCGCAAATAGATCTTCAGCGTTAAACAGACCTTCCAACGCCAATGCCGTCGATGCCTGAGTACCGTTAAGCAGGGCTAAGCCCTCTTTCGCAGCTAACTCAATTGGCTTAAGACCGGCAATTTCAAGGCCTTCTGCTGCGGTGATCAACTGGCCTTGGTAGCTCATCTCACCTTCGCCAAGCAGTGGCAAACACATGTGCGATAGCGGCGCTAAGTCGCCCGATGCGCCTACCGAACCTTTCTCTGGTACACATGGGTAAACACCCGCGTTAACCAGTGCAATAAGGAAGTTTATCACCTCTAAACGAATGCCCGAGAAACCACGGCTTAGGGAGTTGATCTTCAATACCATCATCAAGCGCACTGTGGCGTCTTGCATATATTGGCCGGTACCCGCAGCGTGGGACAGTACAATCGAGCGCTGTAGTAGCTGCAGATCATCGGCGGCAATCTTAGTGTTTGCCAGTAGGCCAAAACCCGTGTTGATGCCGTAAACCGTGCGGCCTTCATCCAATACCTGCTGCACTAAACCTGCGCTGGTGTTGATATCGGCGATGGCGCTTTCGGCCAGCTCTAATGTCACCTTGCCACGGCTGATCTCGCGGATTTGCGCTAGGGTTAAGGTACCCGGAGTTAATACTAAATGACTCATGTTAATGCCTCTTATTCTTATACTGCTCTACACGAGCGGCTTATAGCATTGGCAGGTCTAGACCCTGCTCTTTTGCACAATTTTTAGCGATATCGTAGCCCGCGTCAGCGTGACGCATCACGCCTGTTGCAGGGTCATTCCACAGTACGCGGCCTAAGCGCGCTGCAGCGTCATCGGTGCCATCGGCCACAATCACCACACCTGAGTGTTGGCTAAAGCCCATACCCACACCACCACCGTGGTGTAGCGACACCCAAGTTGCGCCACTTGCGGTATTCAATAGTGCATTCATCAGCGGCCAATCCGATACCGCGTCAGAGCCGTCGAGCATAGATTCAGTTTCGCGGTTAGGGCTGGCAACAGAGCCTGAGTCTAAGTGGTCGCGACCAATTACTACTGGTGCTGATAGCTCGCCATTTTTAACCATCTCGTTAAAGGCTAATGCTAGACGGGCACGGTCTTTTAACCCTACCCAACAGATGCGTGATGGCAGACCTTGGAAGGCGATACGCTCACGCGCCATATCCAGCCAGTTGTGCAGATGTGGGTTATCAGGAATAAGCTCTTTTACTTTGGCATCTGTCTTGTAGATGTCTTCTGGGTCGCCTGAAAGCGCAGCCCAGCGGAATGGACCAATACCCTCACAGAATAGCGGGCGTACATAGGCTGGCACGAAACCTGGGAAGTCGAATGCGTTTTCAACCCCCTCTTCGAATGCCATCTGACGGATATTATTACCGTAATCGGTCGTTGCCGCGCCTGCAGCTTGCAGTGCTAGCATCGCCTTAACTTGTACAGCCATCGACTGCTTAGCCGCCTTAACGACTGCCGCCTCGTCTTTTTTACGCATCTCGGCAGCATATTCTAGTGTCCAGCCCTGTGGCAGGTAGCCGTTTAACGGATCATGAGCAGAGGTTTGGTCGGTCACCACATCAGGGGTAATACCACGCTCGACTAGCTCGGCAAATACATCGGCAGCGTTAGCAAGTAGACCAACCGATACAGGCTTACCGCTGTTGTTGGCTTCATCGATCATCGCTAAGGCTTCATCTAAGCTTGTGGCTTTCTTGTCGACATAACGAGTACGGAGACGGAAATCGATACGGGTCTCGTCCACTTCACACGTCAGCACAGAATAACCCGCCATGGTGCCAGCAAGAGGCTGCGCGCCGCCCATGCCACCTAAGCCGCCAGTCAAGATCCACTTACCTGCAGATGAACCATTGAAGTGCTTTTTAGCCATAGCAACGAAAGTCTCGTAAGTACCTTGAACGATACCTTGCGAGCCGATGTAGATCCAAGAACCAGCCGTCATCTGGCCGTACATGGCCAAGCCTTTCTTATCTAACTCGTTAAAGTGTTCCCAGTTAGCCCAATGTGGCACTAGGTTTGAGTTAGCGATGATGACGCGTGGAGCATTGTTGTGAGTTTTAAATACGCCAACCGGCTTACCCGACTGCACTAATAGCGTTTCGTCATCTTCAAGGCGTTGCAATACTTCAACGATTTTGTCGTAGCATTCCCAGTCACGGGCTGCACGGCCGATACCACCGTAAACCACTAGGTCTTCAGGACGCTCGGCAACATCAGGATGCAGGTTATTCATCAACATACGCATCGGTGCTTCGGTCAGCCAGCTCTTACAACTTAGCTTTGTTCCTGTCGGCGCTATAATGCGACGGCTTGGATCGTGTCTCTTATCCATCGGTACTACCTCGTTCAATTTGTTTTTGTGTTTTTCTTATCAGCTTATTTTTACTGTCTTTTTTATTTTCGTAGAGCCTTGTTACTTGTGGAGCTGTGAGCAACTGACAGCGAGCAACTGATTTAGTTAACAAATGGCCTAGCTCGCCACAGGCGTTAACTAAAAGTCAGATGACCCCCTAATCTAAATCGACTTCCCGGGTGCACTAAGCGTGCAAAACTCACCACACCTTGGCGTGACCAAGTACGGCGGGTGATCTGTAAACAGGGCTCTGTGGCGGCAATATCTAATAACGCCAACTGAGCAACATCGGCCATTTTGGCCTCGATGGTGTGTTTCGCTTCTGTCAGCGGCGCCACCATCGACAGGTACTCGTGAGGCGTCTGCTGGGTAAAATCTTGGGCTAAATAGTCAGGCACTAGCTTAGGATTTACGAAACGTTCCTCTAACTGCAGCGGTGTGCCCTGCTCACAATGTACCAATATTGACTGATACACTTGGCTCCCCTCTTCAAGACCCAGAGCAATGGCAATGGCACCCGTTGCCTTAGTTGTTGTGAGCAATACTTGTTGCACACTGTAGCCATGGCCACGGTCTTTTATCTCATCGGCAATATTGCGGATCGCCATCATCGAAGACTGACTCTTAAGACCTGCAACGAAGGTTCCTAAGCCTTGTGAACGCTCCAGCACACCCGATTCGGTTAACTCAGTTACGGCGCGACGTGCCGTCATGCGGCTACAATTAAACAACTCGGCTAATTGATTTTCAGATGGCACACGACTGTCTTCAGCCCATTCACCAGACTCAATTTGCGCTAAAATATATTGCTTAATCTCTTCAAACTTTGGCGTTGCCATTAACCTTCCCACTGCAGCTAAACTTGCGAACAACTATTTACATGCTTAAAAACTCGGCTACAATCCTAGCTTGTATATACAAGTAAATACAAGCTGGCTCACAAATTATTTTTAGTGCTAGTATTCAACCACTGCAAAAACAACCAAAAAAGAGAACTGCATCATGTCGTGGGATCAAGTCTGGATAGATATCAATATCGCTACAATGTCGCCGAATATTTCAGAGCCTTACGGCGCAATCACCGATGCAGCACTGGCCGTGCAAGATGGCAAAATTGCCTGGATAGGCAAACGTAGCGAACTGCCAGAGTTTGATGTCTTCGCCACACCAATCTACAAAGGCAAAGGTGGCTGGATCACACCAGGCTTAATTGATGCCCACACTCATTTAGTATTTGCAGGCAACCGTGCCAATGAGTTTGAACTGCGTCTAAAGGGGGCCAGTTATGAAGAGATCGCCCGCAGTGGTGGCGGCATTATCTCCACCGTTAACGCCTGCCGCGAAGCCGATGAAGCCGAGCTGTTTGAGCTTGGCCGCCAGCGCCTAAACGCGCTAGCCAAAGAGGGCGTGACCACGGTAGAGATAAAATCGGGTTACGGTCTCGATATCGAAACCGAGCTGAAAATTTTGCGGGTTGCCCGCGAGCTAGGTAAGCATCACCATGTGGACGTTAAAACCACCTTCTTAGGCGCCCATGCGATACCGCCTGAATATAAAAATGATAGCGATGCCTATGTGGACCTAGTGATCAACGAGATGCTACCCCGCGTTATTGCAGAAAACCTTGCCGATGCCGTGGATGTGTTTTGCGAGAACATCGCCTTCAACCTAGAGCAAACAGAGCGAGTACTAACCGCCGCTATCGATGCTGGACTCGACATCAAGCTGCACGCCGAGCAATTATCTAACATGGGCGGCTCCGCCATGGCAGCGAAGCTTGGGGCAAAGTCGGTGGATCACATCGAATACCTAGATGAAGACGGCGTCAAAGCCCTGAGCGAAAGCGGCACCTGCGCAACCTTGCTCCCTGGTGCATTTTACTTTTTACGTGAAACCCAGCACCCACCAATCGACCTATTACGTAAATACAAGGTGCCTATGGTGGTCGCCAGCGACTATAACCCCGGCTCATCACCGCTTTGCTCAAGCCTATTGATGCTCAACATGGCTTGTACTCTGCTGCGCCTAACCCCAGAAGAAGCATTAGCGGGCATGACGCGTAATGCTGCCAAGGCGTTAGGCATTGATGATCATGTGGGTGTGTTAGAGGTCGGCATGACCGCCGATTTCTGTCTGTGGAATATCAGCACCCCAGCGGAATTAGCTTACACCTATGGCGTGGGGGCGTGTGTGGATGTGGTTAAGAATGGCAACCTCGTACACCAGTAGAGTGTGATGCCTGAGCGATGAGGCATGTTCATCGTTTTTAGGGTGTTTAAGGTGTCATCATTTGGCTATGGTGGCTTCAGCCTTTATGGTGTGTAGCCTTGACCTGCTGCGTTGCGAATTACCTCAGGTGTGACTTTCTGCATCGGGTGCAGCTAATGACCTACGGTCGGCGCATGTGCAGACGCTTCTTAGGCACGGTGAGTAAAGCGAAGCTTTGAGCTACGAACGAGAAGCATGGATGCTGAACTGGCCATTAGATATGGATATCGTTGCAAGTACGTCCCAGAAAGCAAGGCAGCTTAACTGTTTCTACTTTGTGTATCTAATCACCTCTATTATGGCTTTCTGGATCTGATGCAGCTAATTACCTGCGGTCGGCGTATGTGCAGACGCTTCTTAGGCGCGCTGCAAGTACATCCATGTAAGCTCTACGATGGCATCCATGCCATCAAAGGCCTAAGCCGCATCTACACTTGGTTTGAAAAACACCACCCTTGAAGTTATGCGTTTACCGAAAGAAGAACGAGAATAAAACTAACACTCACTCAGAAGTCACAGGAAACACCAGTTCCCCATCGGAGTTGCCGAAGTGCGTAGATAAAAATGCCGTAGAACCATCATGGATGATGGTTCAGGCTCAGCGGAGGCATGACCGCTCATTAGCATCCATGCTATCGCGGCATTTGTGAATCCATTCACATCAGATGTCCCATCTGGGCCGTTAGGCGATTTTTATTGGAGCATGAGGCCCGTATCTAATGCATGTAACTTCGTCGGGGCGGCAAGGGTGATCCAAGAGGGGATTGCTGTTGATCCCCTTTTGGCCGAGTGTGAGCTGGAAGCTCACGACCTTTATCAAGCGCAGCTTGATCGCTTATAAAGCCAGGGGTGGCGTATAGCCCATAAATTTTTATCAAACGAAGTTTGATCGATTTAAAAAATTGAAATCCACATGACACAAAAAACAGCCAAAGTTTGAAAAATCAAACCTCACTATGAGGCAGATAACAATTACCATTGTATAATCACCACAAAGAAACTAACCCTCTGATAAATGTCTAAATACTTATCCCAGCTACTCATACTATTCTGCGGCGTAACCGCTATCGCCATAGCGAATCACGCAGCCGCTAACAGTAGCAAATTAGACTTGAGCAGCTACGATGCCGATGTCGCGGCATTGCTACTGGAATATCAAGGGCAAGACTCTTACTCAAGGCCAATTGTGCCATCGGTGTTGGTGTATAAAGATACCGAGCAAGCCTCGACCTACGTCGACTTTAAACGGGGTTTGATCTTGGTGGAAACCCGTACTAAAGCGCAGCTTAAAGAGGCTGTGGTGCAAGTATTATTAACCCAAATTGATCCAACCGTTATCGACGCGCAAACTGCTGAAGACTTTGGTTTGATCAGCAAAAAGAAGAAGCCATTTTTCTGGGGGCAAGTGCTCGATAGAGAGGGCAAGGCGATTGAGTTTGAGTGGCGTGCATCGCGCTATGCCGATTACTTAGTTAACCGCAGCAAGCGAGTTAACTCTCGCTTTCAAGTCGCGATTCATATGGTGAAAGAGCATACCCAAATTGCCGGTAATAAGTATATTAACTATGCCCGCAGTGCTAGCCGCAAACACGGAGTTAGCACAGATTTAATTATGGCGATAATCGAGACTGAAAGCTCATTT
Organism: Shewanella schlegeliana; assembly: GCF_016765635.1. Taxonomy (GTDB): domain Bacteria; phylum Pseudomonadota; class Gammaproteobacteria; order Enterobacterales; family Shewanellaceae; genus Shewanella; species Shewanella schlegeliana. Next base: position 31,594 of record NZ_JAESVD010000016.1, on the reverse strand, counting down.
AACCCACTGGCACGTTCGCGCTCCAATGCACTTGGTTTAATGCAAATTAAAGCCAATACCGCAGGCCGTGACTATTTCAGCTTACTTCAAGGCTATAAACATACGCCATCATCGGCTTACCTCTATGATCCCGCTAAGAATATCGAAGTGGGTACCGGCTATCTAAAGATCCTCTCAAGCCGCTACCTTGCAGGGATTAAGCACCCAAAGAAACGTGAGTACGCGGTTATCTCCAGTTACAACGGCGGCGCGGGTAACCTGTGGAAGAGCCTAGATCCTCGTGGCAATCGCACTAAGGCGCTGGCACGGATAAACAAGATGACCGTCAGCGAATTTTATTGGTTTTTGACTAATCGCCATAACCGCCAAGAAACACGTAACTACTTAAAGAAAGTCAGTAGTAGACAGAAAAAGTATCTTTAATTCAGTAATGAAAATAACTCCCTACTGATGATACTCGGTCCACCTTTAACCATAAAAAACGATAGCCAATAGGCTATCGTTTTTATCTGTCCCAGAGCGAATCATTTAAAGCTTGCTCTGCTCCTTATATTTGGCCAACTTGTTTGTGTACTTATTTTGATAAAAAGGATGATCGGTAATATCCAATGCTAAGGCTTGGTATTTTATCGCTAGCTCAATTTCCCCCATTTTAGCGTAAGCATCTGCAACCGCGTCATAGGCGATATACGCTTGTGGATCGTCGCTAATAGCCACTTTATATACTGCAATCGCCTTGCTTGGGTCAGCCTCAAGATGCGCATCACCTAACTTAATCAACGAACTGGTAGCAGGCACTTTAAAGCCATATTTCTGCTCAGATAAAAACTGATAGTGCGCCACAATTGCCTGTGGGCCTTGCTTAGAAATCTCTGAATCTGCGGCTAACACTCGGTGGTAATCATCGAACAAGGCCTCAATGGCATGAGCCGTGGCGAGTACGGGTTGAGTCATATAGTAACTGCCGTCAAAGCGTTTGACCCGGTAATCCAGTGCCTCATTAGCGCTATTTTTTATGATGGCTTCCATCTGTGAAAATGCGTCAAGTTGGCGCTGCTCAAAACCGCTATCACTGGTACTCATAAACAAGAATCGTGGTTTTCCCCGCATGGCGGCGAGCTTTTTCGGCGCATCCTTAATGACATAGGCAAAGTCTTTACTCAGCACAGGGCTTGCCACAAAGTAGGCATTAAACAGACTGGGGCGATTGATTAGGGTATAAAGCCCAAGCCCTGCATTACCAGTAAAGCCATTTAAGATGCGAAAGCCATTGGTGCGGTATTGCTTGTCGATAGCTGGCAGCAGATCTTGCTCAAAATAGTCGAGGAGCTGTTGGTTACCTTGCTCTTCAATGGCTAAGGTTTTTAGCTCTCCTAAACCTTGATGGCCATCTGGCGCAGTCACAATAATAGTCTCTAACCAGGGCCAATCGCCGTTATGGCTCATCCAATCCTGCATTCCAGCCAACAGAGCATGACTTCTTGGATGAAAATCGAATAACACCACATATTGTTTATTCGGCTTTTTTCCATAGCTGGCAGGCAGTGTCACCTTAAACTCAGCGGGAACTGTCATGTCGGAGTTAACCGTTAGTGTTTCAATCTCGAAACCTTGTTCATTTGCAGCTGAAAGCGACGCAATACTCCAGCCTACTAGAAAAATTAAACAACGGAAAAGCATCCCTTTAACCATTTTTTATATATCCATATTGTCATTTATAAAATCACTTACCAAGTTGACATTAAGAAATCTCTGATTCGCTCTTTGTCAGTTTCTGTATAACACGAAACCATTTCACCGCATGTTCTGCCGCGCAGCAGAGTGCCTGTAGCACGACTTGCATCAGGGGGCGTCTTTCTCATTAAAGCAATATGATAGCTAAATACCTCTTGTAGATCTGGAGCATGCACCTCGATAACTTCCATCTCACCTTTGGGTGAAACAAGACCAGCAGAGCTATCATTTACCTCACTATTTAATTCTATATCTAATTTAACAGTGCTCAGATCTGACAATAGCTGTACAGTATCTGGGTGCCCAGCTTCGTATGACTTCATTAGGTAGGCTTTAGCTTTTTCGAGATCCCTAGGTATAAGCTCTCCCTCCCAATGCAGCAAACCGAGAAGATGCGTAGCCTCATTTAGGTTGGAGCGATTAGCATCACGTAGATAACGCATAGCCTTATCAACATGCTGATACTTCCCCTCTTGTAAATAGATAATCGCAGCTTTGTATTCTGCAAAAGGATTGTCATATTTCGCAGCTCGTCGATACCATTTAGTGGCTAAACGCCTGTCCACATCAATACCATAACCAATACGGTACATTTCAGCGAGTGTATACATAGCATCTGAATGCCCGTAGCGACTCAATGTTTTGTACTCTTTAAAATTTCTTTCACATTCAACCGCTTGGCATGGTTCAACAAAGACAGGGACTGCGCTAACCTTCGTTTTAGCGACGGCATAATTGATATTAAAAGCAAATGCAGTCATGAATAAACAAAGGTAAAACATATTTCCGTGTCGCATCATAAAACTCCTTCCTTTGAATTTTTCAGATGAAAATAAGTATTATATCCAACCAATTTTAAGTCAAATATCACAGCACATCTTCGCAAGTAGATAAATAACACTGCCTATTCGAAACCAAATAATAATTACACTAGCCAAAGCAGGTAATTCAGCTTAGGATCTGAGCAATAACAGATCTCGACTAATTAGAGTAACCAATCAAGTTTAATCAGTGTGATTGGTACAATGTACATTGCGGAGTGACCAAATATTATGGGTATCAGAGCCATTGTTGTAGATACAGCCGGTACGACTACTGACCTTAACTTTATTGAAGATGTACTTTTTCCTTATTCAGCTAAGGCCTTACCCGCTTTTCTTGAAGAAAATCAAAATAATGTACTTGTAGAAAACTGCATTTGCGATGTGCAAGATATTGCACTTGAACCTGATGCTGATCTTGCTCGTGTCACTGAAATTTTGCTGCAGTGGATTAAAGAAGACCGCAAAGCCACGCCTCTGAAAACCATCCAAGGTTTGATCTGGAAACAGGGCTATGCCAATGGCGAATTTAAGGGCCATATCTTCCCTGACTTTATTGAAGCGCTAGATGGCTACAAGCAGCAAGGTTTACGTGTTTATAGCTTCTCTTCAGGCTCTGTTGAAGCGCAAAAGCTATTGTTTAGCCACAGTGATGCGGGCGATCTCAACGATAAGTTTAATGGCCACTTTGACACTCGCACTGGTAACAAGCGTTTCAAGCAAGCTTACTGCAATATCGTCAACACCATCAGCCTAAGCCCTAAGCAGATTCTGTTTGTCTCTGATGTGCTAGAAGAGCTAAAGGCTGCCAATGAAGCAGGCTTAAATGTAGTGCAGATGGTTCGTGATGATAGCCAGCGTACAGGCGACTTTAAAACCATCAGTAGCTTTGCAGAGTTAAGCATTTAAGCTGCTGCGGACTTAACTAAAGGCATTCTTTTGAATGCCTTTTTTGTTATTTACCATATCGACGCTCTAACCTCTGCCAATTCTCACTTTGACGCTGATACTCCTCCTCACAAAATTGACCTCTATCAGACTCCACTACAGAACGAGATAGCAACTCGGCATATTTCTTAGGATCACTACCATAAATTAAGCACACGGTAGCGTAATAGCGCTGGGCGTCTAAGCTATGTTCGTCACTAAAGTCATCTTCAACCAGTTCATCAATCTCTTCGTCTTCAAGAGCAAACAGATCGGCTGCACTTAACGCAATCTCTGCACCTTGCTCAAAAGCATTAATAAGTAACAATGTCGCTAAGGTATCTACCGCATCCTCTTCTCGTCCCAGCACTATCACCTCATTGGCATAAATATAAGCGTGGCCATATTCATGGCCTAAGGTATGCAAAAGCGCATCTTGAGTGGCGACTTTTGGACTGACTCCAGTTTGTTGATATTCATCTGTGGTAAAGCGATTAAGTACTTCTGTCACAAAGTTATAAGGGATTTGAATTTGCATTAACTCAGGATCAAACAAGGGACCGTCTTGTGCGCCATAAACCACGGTTAATTTATGTTGCATAGGCAAAGCCTGATACAGTTGCTGCAACTGCGGCTCAATATTTTTAATTAACCGATAAGCGAGCAACTCTTGGCGGGTTTGGGCTTCAACAAACTGATTTACCGTTGTGGCTTGGGCTGCTTGCCCAATACATAACATCAAGCCTGCTATTAGCAATTTGACTATTCTTTGCATATTTCTCGACTTCCTCTCTCACCTTGTTGCCTGATAAACATGCTGTTATGCTGGCTAAAAGTTAAACGAACATTTAAATAATCACATTACTCAACTAGAGATCATTATGGACAAGTTTCTCGAGCAATATCCAATTAACACCCAAATAGTCGTGGCTTGGGGCGAGATGGATGCCCTGCAACATGTCAACAATGTGGTTTACTTCCGCTATTTTGAAACCGCTCGAATCGATTTTTTTAACCAAATAAACTTGCTCGACGAACTACAAACTACAGCCGTTGGCCCTGTGATCAGTGAAAACCAAGCGCGCTATAAGCGCCCGGTTACCTTTCCCGACACCTTAACTGTTGGCGTTAGCATCAATGATATTAAAGATGACCGGTTTATGATGCACTACAGCGTTTATAGTCAGAGTCAGCAGGCAGTCACCACCTTAGGCTCATCACTGGTGGTGATGTTTAACTTTAAAACCGGGAAAAAAGCTAAGCTCACACCAACACTGATCGATGCATTAAAAACATACCAACAAGCATAAACAGAGTGCAATAAACAGCAATAATAGAACGAAAATGAAGGAGCATCACAATGACTGAAGTGATTCATTTAAGCGACGAGAGCCGCTTCGTTATTAACATTGAAGGTGCTCAAGCGGTACTCGCTTACGAAATATATGATGGTGACAGTCCTAATTCTCACCACTGTAACTTCAATAACACCTATGTGCCGCCTCAGCTTCGTGGAAAAGGGTTAGCTGAAAAACTGGTTCGCCATGGGCTTAAATGGGCCAAGGCTGAGGGGTTTGAGATTGAAGCTAGCTGTTGGTATGTGCAGAAGTTTTTAAGCAAAGCCTAATTTTCCCGCCAAAAGCTGTTTGGAATGCCGTCATGTATCGCATAACAATATTTTTATGCTTCTGTTTATTAAGTGCCTGCGCTCAACAGCAAGCCTTTTTAACGACTCAAGGGGTTAGCCAAGTCAAAATTGAAGCGTTAACGAAACAACTCAATGAGCAAGGTTGGCGGGTAACTCAAACCAATTTACCTATCCCTAACGAGTTTACCAATGCCACTGTTGCGGCCAATCCAGCCCAAGAAAATCAAGCGGATATAGAGCAAGTTGTTAGCACATTAGAACTGCTTGGCTTTTCGGATCCACAAACTTACAAGTTTGCTGAAGGAAAGCACTTCTATAGCATAGACAACATCGGCATCTACTTACGCACTGGCCAAACAAATCTACAGCCTCCGAGTTGGCTTAGAAGTGATGACTGTATTTATGGTGATGCGCTGCTCGCTTTTAATCCTAATGGCCAAGTTACATTAGAGCATGAACCAACCCACACAGAGTCAGATCGGCTAGATAGCTATGTTGGTGTTTGGGTACTTGATGGATCACGCCTCAAGATTAATTTATCTCAAGGAGAGCAAAGCTATATCAGCAGCAATATAACGAGAAGAACTTGGCGAGGCGTTAGCCCCGCACAATTATTTACACCAATCGAAAAGGCGAAGTTTTCCCCTCTCAACTGCAGTTTTATCATCATAGAGATGGAGTAGAGGTTTTGTTGCTATTCACCCGTCAGCAGCGCTAACCGCTCTCGAATGCTATCGCTCAACGGCTGGCTCTTTTCAGTAGTGTAATCGTAATGCACCATAGTAGTTTGTGCTTCGGCAGTCTTCTTGCCGTTCTGCCAGCAGCTTTGAGTCAGCTCAAAACTACTGTTACCTATACGACTCACCCAAGTCTTTACCGTGATATCGCTGGCAAAGTAGGTTGGCGCATTAAAGGCTATGGTGAAGCCCGCCACAATTAGGTTCCACTTAGAGAGATCCTGTGTCGGATTAAAAATCTTGAAAATCGGCTCACGGGCAGCCTCGAACCACACTGGTATCACAGTGTTATTGATATGCCCTAAGGCATCGGTCTCACAAAACCTTGGCTGTAGGGTTAAGCTAAATGCAGTCTCTTGCACAGTAGGATTCCTATTATTGTTCTTAGAGTGGGTGCTCATTTGCAGAACTCATTCTACCGATAAATCTCAGGCTTAGAAGAGCAAAAGGTTAAATGCTAGGTTTAGCAGTGGAATCCTCACATTCCGGATATAAATACCAACACTTTCCGTCCATGGGTGTTGGCATAAATGTTCTGACCGCCATGGAGGGTGGAAATGTCAATAAATGAATGGAACATTTATGGCCAGACATAAATACCAACACTTTCCGTCCATGGGCTTTTAAACAAAGACTGGCATAAATGTTCTGACTGCCATGAAGGGAATATTTATGGCCAGACATAAAAAAGGCACGCTAATGCGTGCCTTTATATTCAATCTTTTAAACCTGTATTAACGGCTATACATCTTATCGATTTCACGTGCGTACTTGTTGTAGATCACCTTACGACGCAGCTTCATGGTAGGGGTAATTAGACCCGCTTCCATCGAAAAAGCATCTGGCAACAAGGTAAACTTCTTAATCTTCTCAAAGCCTGCTAGCTCGCTTTGCAGTGTCTTAAGACGTTGCTCAAAGTGTTCTACTACGTGGGTATGGCGCAGTAGATCCAGCTGTGTTTCATAGTGTACGCCCTTCTCTTTTGCCCAAGCTTCTAATGACTCAAAAGCGGGAACAATCAAGGCGGTCACATAGTTACGCGCATCGGCAACAATCGCTACCTGTTCGATGAACGGGCAGCAGCCCACTTTACCTTCGACACGTTGTGGCGCGATATACTTACCGTTTGAGGTTTTCATCAGCTCTTTAATACGGTCAGTAATAAACAGGTTACCGTTTTCATCAATACGACCCGCATCACCCGTTTTCAACCAACCATCTTCAAAGGTTGCTGCCGTTTCTTCAGGGCGGTTGAAATAACCACGCATCACGGTATCACCACGAACCAAAATTTCGTTGTCTTTACCTAGCTTGATCTCAACTTCAGGGATCGCCTGACCATTAGAGCCCGGAACACGGTTAGCTAAGGTGTTACAGGTTGCTGTAGCCGTGGTTTCAGTCATGCCGTAACCACACAGTACAGGTACATCGATGCTTTGGAAGAACGCACTGACGTTTGGATCTAAAGCCGCACCGCCACAAGGCATAAACTTAAGGCGTCCACCTAAGACCTGCTTTAATTTACTGAAAACTAGCTTATCGGCTAACTTCCACTGCAAACTTAGACCGAGTGAGGCTTTATGACGACCTTGTTTCACTTCAGACTGCTTGTGACCTACAGACATCGCCCAGGTGAACATCTTCTGTCTCATCTCTGGAGCCTTGATCACCTTGTCTTGTACTGCGCTATACACTTTCTCTAAGAAGCGTGGCACTACACATAGGGTATGAGGACGAACTTGTACAATCGCCTCTTTCACCGCCATTGGGTTAGACAGATAAACGTTATGGCCACCACGACTTAACACGTAGAAGCTCCAACCGCGCTCAAATACGTGGCTTAATGGCAAGAATGCCAATGACACATCACCCGGTGTGAACGGTAAGAAATTGTCATGCTGACGCACCATAGAAGCGACATTGCGATAATCTAACATCACACCTTTGGGATCACCTGTAGTGCCCGAGGTGTAGATAAGCGTTAGTAGATCGTCAAGACTCAAATCGTTTAAACGCTCCTCTAGCTCAGAATCTGCTGCGCTGTCTATTTCACGCTCCAACAGATCATCTAGGTAGAAGTGGTTTTGCTTATCTTGTAGTTCGACCGACTTGTCGAACATTACGATACGAGTCAGGCTGTCACATTGAGCGACAAGATCACACGCCATGGCGTATTGCTCTTTATCACCGACGAAAACAAGTTTCGCTTCGGCATCGTTAACTATGTAAGCAGCTTGTTCAATTGTGCTAGTCGGATAGATAGGCACAACAACTGCTTTAGCCTTTAACAGGCCTAGATCGGCACAGGTCCACTGTGGACAGTTCTGTGACAAAATGATTGCGCGGTCTTGTGATTCAATACCAAACTGAATCAACACTCGTGCAATTTTTGAGGTGATAGTGTCAAATTGAGCCCAACTCACTTGATGCCAAGGTGCTGCAGTTTCGAAGCCTTCGAGTGCAGTCGCATCGCCAAGTGCTTGGCTCTGTTGCTGTATTAATCGTACTACGTGATATTGCTCGAGCGACATAAAATAGCTACCTTTTAGCTTACAAGTGTTCCGCTTTGACGCAAGTTTACTCGAAGAAACTCTAAACACTAAGAGTTTTTGCTCTATTTCTGTTAACTCAGACACAAAAAAAGACTGCCCAGATTAGGGAACAGCCTTTATTTAACAAGAACTCTCTGAAGCTAAGTATCTTAATTAAAACAGAAATACTTTATTAACATTTGTATGTATTTACTGCGATTTCAGAGACAAAACAAAGATTAAATTTTAAACATCTCGCGTTTTCCACCCTGAAAATTTCAATTTTTATCCTATAAACGCAGCAGATCTCCTCGCCATAAACGCCGCTTCGCACGCCAAAGTGCCTACATGATTAGTAGCCCATCAGCTGCCGAGCCTGCTCAGTTAGTGCATTGACCTGAAGAAAAGTAGTTAGCCACTGCATAAAGACATTGATACAGTAACAAGGCTCATATAGGCACGCTAAATTGCAAAAAAAGGAATCTGTATCATGCTTCATGGAATGTACTCTCAATTACGCGCTCGAGTGGCCCCTGCGCTATGGCGTAAAAAACCGCTAGCCACGGCGTTCTTACTCGGTGCGGGACTGCTCATTCCTTCTGCTCAGGCGGACACTTCAGCCAAAACACTTCAATCTAACTCAAACAATCAGCAAGCTTGCTATGTCGATGGTCTATCGGAGCAGATGCAGTGCGGCTTTATCTTAGTCCCTGAAAATTATGCCAAGCCAGACGGCAAACAGATTGAGATCCACTATGTCGTGATGCCTGCCATTAAGCCCAGCGACAAAGTCGAAGCCCTTCTCGCGATTGCGGGCGGCCCAGGGCAATCTGCCATCGAAAATGCCCAAGGCTTCGATCGCATGCTCTCAAAAGTACGCCAAACCCAAGACGTGATCCTTATTGATCAGCGCGGTACAGGCCAATCAAATCAATTACAGTGTGTCGGTGATGGTTTCGACAGTGCTCTGGCTGTGAACGAAAGTGATTTTGATACCCGGGTCGAGACTCAGAAATGCCTCGACACACTCGATGCAGACGTCACCCAATATGGCAGCCTCAATGCACTGAAAGACTTCGAAGCAATAAGACAGCATCTGGGCTATCAGAAGTTACACCTCTACGGCGTATCCTATGGCACACGCATGGCTCAGCTGTATATGCGTCACTACCCGCAAAGCCTAGCAACCGTCACCTTAGATGGCGTGGTACCTATGCAGCAGAGCGTGCTCGCCATAGGTAACGCTATCGCCCGAGCCTTCGACCTACTCATTGAAGATTGCGCCAATAACCGCCTTTGCCATGGTCAGTTTCCACAGCTTAGATCCGATCTGGAAAAGGTCGATGCCGAGCTGACTCAAGGGCCAAAGATTAGCCAAGTGCCCGACCCGCTTACCGGTGAAATGACCCAACTGACTCTGACCCGTAGCAAGTTTAAGGGTGCACTACGCATGGCGCTGTATTCTCCAAGTACGCGCTCGCTTATGCCCCATGCGATTCACCAAGCCGCCAAGGGCAACTATCAACCGATCACTGGCCTCTATGCCATGGGGATCGACAACACAGGTATCGCCATGGGGATGCATGCCTCTGTAGTGTGTGGTGAAGACTGGCAACGCCTAACACCTGAGTTACGTGCAAAAACCAGCGAAAGCTACTTTGGTAAAGAGATGCTCAAAACCTTTTCCGAGTCCTGTGCGGTGTGGAACATGCCAGCGGTCGATGCCAGCTTTAGCGAACCGATCGACAGTGCTATCCCGACACTTTTACTATCAGGCGAGCTCGATCCTGCTACCCCACCGAGCTGGGGGGAACTGGCAATGGAGAAGCTCAGTAATGCTAAACACTTTATTGCCCCCTATGCGACTCATGGGGTGGCATACCAGTCCTGCGGGAATGATTTAATCGCACAGCTGGTAGAGCAAGGGTCGGTAGCCGAACTGGATGCCGAGTGCCTCAATGAGGACATTCGCCGTAACTTCTATCTTAACGCCAGCACGGTTGAAGCGATTCCGAGCGACACTACTGAGCCAAAAGAACAAACAGCCCTGATTAAGTAAGGAAACCACCATGATACAAGTATCAAATTTATCAAAACGCATCGGAGATGTGCAGGCGCTGAACGATTTAAGTTTTTCGGCACACGATGGCCAGATCACCGGTCTGCTGGGCCCAAATGGCGCAGGCAAGACCACCTGTTTGCGTACCGTGTTTGGCCTGCTTAAACCCGATAATGGCGTAGCCGAAATCGACGGCATCGATATCGCTAAATCCCCCGTTTCCGCCAAGCAGCAGCTAGGTCTGTTTCCCGATCCCTTTGGTCTATATGAACGCCTAACCCCGCGGGAGTACATTAGTTACTTCGCCGAGCTAAATGGTCTATCCCGCAGGGAAGCCAAACTGGCGACCAGCAAGGTGATCGATAAGCTGCATCTCGCCGATATCGCCGATAGACAGTGCAAAGGCTTCTCACAGGGCCAAAGAATGAAAACCGCATTAGCACAGGCAATAGTCCACCAGCCAACCAATATTATTCTCGATGAGCCCACTCGCGGACTGGATGTGATGAGCACCCGCGTACTACGAGATATCTTGCGAGATCTAAAGAATCAGGGGCACTGCGTGTTATTTTCGAGCCATGTGATGCAGGAGGTTGCCGCCCTATGTGATCAGGTCATCGTGATGGCAGAGGGACGAGTCGTTGCGGTGGGTAGCCCAGATGCGCTATGCCAACAAACTGGAAAAGCGTCACTTGAGGATGCCTTTATTCAACTGATTGGTACTGACGAAGGCATCGCAGCCTAATACGTGGCGTTAAAAGGATTTCAAAATGAGTAATAAAATAATTTCCATGATCCGCAAAGAGCTGATCGACGCCGCCCGTGATAAACGCTCGGTAATGGCTGGCCTCTACTATGCGGTCGGTGCACCACTGCTGATGTGCGGTATGTTCTTTCTGCTGATAGGCCAGCTAACCAGCCCAGAAGATCTCAATATTAAGATCGGTAACGCCCAAGGTGCACCGGATCTGGTTAAGTTTCTCTCTAGTCGTGGCATTTCCCAAGGTGATAGTGAAGACACTAAGGACATTCAGCTGGTGATCAGCGATAACTACGCAGCCAATATGGCTAAAGGACTTAGCGCCGAAGTGACTGTGATTGCCGATGCCTCAGATGAGAAGCTACAGATCTCGATTCGCCGTCTCGAAAAGAGCCTGCAGGAGTACAGTGGTGAGATGGGCAGCCTACGTCTTATCGCTCGTGGTATCGACCCTAGAGTGATGCAGCCAATTACGCTTAATGTCGAAGATAAGGCCACTCCTGACTCTAAGGCGGGGATGATCTTAGGCTTAGCAACCATGACCATGATCTACGCGGTATTTATCTCAGGCATGAACTTGGCCATCGATACCAGCGCTGGAGAGCGTGAGCGTAATTCACTGGCGCTACTACTGAGTCATCCGGTTTCTACTTGGGAAATCGTTATAGCCAAAATCACTGCAGTGACTATTTTTGCCATGGTGGGACTCGTGCTGACACTCATTGTGTCCAAATTCGCTTATGCCTTCGTCCCTTGGCAGGAGCTTGGGTTTGCCGTCAGCGTTAACACTAGTTTTATGGTGATGATGCTGATTATCGGCGCCCCAGTGGCAATTATGGCGGCCTGTTTGCAGCTGTTTGTCTCTTTTATGGCCAAGAGCTTTAAGGAGGCCCAGTCATACATCACTATCGTGTTGATGGTGCCGATGATGTTAGCCATGGCAGCTAGCTACAACATCGCGCCAGAGACAATTCAGTGGTTACCCGTATCTGGACAACTACAAGCCTTGATAGAGTTTATTAAGGGCCGCGAGCTACCGCTGACGCAGCTAGCCGTGTCATCGGCATTTACCCTCGCTATCGCACTCAGCCTTGCTATCGGCATGCAAAAATCCCTCAAGAGCGAGAAGATTGTCTTCGGTCTGTAGAGAGATAATGGGCTATCGGGGGAAACTCTCCCCCCGACACCCCCTTCATTTAATAACCCTTTAAGGATAAGGAATATGGAAATGGAATTTTTCGATAAAATCTTAGCAAGTGATAACTATGGGTTTATGGCAATGCTTGCTTTAGCTGTAGTGGTTATCTGGTTTCTACCAGCCATGTTGGCACTGGTGTTTAATCGCAAGCACTTCAAACTTATTTTACTCGCCTGTATTCCTGCTGGTTTTTCACTGATTGCATGGGGTGGCGTGATGGTTTGGGCTATCACAGGAAAGGCCGTTGATAAGTATGCGAACCGAGCTGATGTTGAAGGTTAATTCGCTTTTTCTATTACTGAGTCACACTGAAAAGTAAGGAGTAAGATTATGGATTTACCACTTATTATTTTGATTATATCTATCGTAGCAATTGCGACCGCAGGAGAAGCATTTAAGCATTACTTGAAGTCCCGTAAAATCACCAGTTCTGAGATCATGAACAATGAGCTTGAATTATTGCGAAAGCAAAACAAGCACTTAGAACAGCGCGTGTCAGTACTCGAAAAAATTGTGACTGACAGCAGCTACGATCTCAAATCTAAGATCAACGCACTATAAACTCGATGATTACAACCCATAGTTTAATAACTTAAGCGGTAAACACTTAAAGTATTAACAGCGGTCATGGGTATTTTTTGCCTCAAAGGCTAGGAGAATAGAGCGCATCGAGACACGCTCTTGTTTATTCAATTAACCCACTTTCAACTAAGACTTACTTAGCCTTAGGTCTGAACGGCTTAATAACCGACTCGTCGCATTCTAAAAATGGGCCATCCATTAGGTCTATACAGTATGGAATTGCTGGGGGAATATAGAGAGCGCATCGAGACACGCTCTTGTTTATTCAATTAACCCACTTTCAACTAAGACTTACTTGGCCTTAGGTCTGAACGGCTTAATAACCGACTCGTCGCATTCTAAAAATGGGCCATCCATTAGGTCTATACAGTATGGAATTGCTGGGGGAATATAGAGAGCGCATCGAGACACGCTCTTGTTTATCCAATTAACCCACTCTCAACTAAGACTTACTTAGCCTTAGGTCTGAACGGCTTAATAACCGACTCGTCGCATTCTAAGAATGGGCCATCCATTAGGTCTATACAGTATGGAATTGCAGGGGGAATATAGAGAGCGCATCGAGACACGCTCTTGTTTATTCAATTAACCCACTTTCAACTAAGACTTACTTAGCCTTAGGTCTGAACGGCTTAATAACCGACTCGTCGCATTCTAAAAATGGGCCATCCATTAGGTCTATACAGTATGGAATTGCAGGGAACACAGCATCAAGACATTCACGGATCGACTTTGGCTTGCCTGGTAGGTTAACGATGAGTGAGTCACCGCGTAGGCCCGCTGTTTGACGCGATAAAATTGCTGTCGGTACAAACTTCAATGATTCCGCGCGCATCAACTCGCCAAAACCCGGCATCATACGATCACACACGGCTTCAGTAGCCTCTGGAGTCACGTCACGCTTAGCTGGGCCTGTGCCGCCAGTGGTCACGATAAGGCTACAGTTTTGCTCATCGGCCATCTTAATCAAGGTTGCAGAAATCACATCCTGCTCATCAGGGATCACCTCATAAACAGGCTCCCACTCAGACGTCAGGTATTCGTTCAGCACATCGATAATCGCCTTGCCTGAGAGATCTTCATAGACACCCGCACTGGCTCTATCACTTACTGTCACAATACCGATTCTAGCTTTGCTCATTCTCTGTTCCTTCAATCTGATTATAGATAAACTGCTTGTTTGAAAGTTTATCGTGAACGTTAGCGTCTCTAATAGTGTGGCGTTAAAGTAGCACAAAGTTAACTAATTAAACTCGATAAATTTAGCCCTAAATACAAAAACTGCGAACCGATGATTTTTTGGTTATTCATTAGCCAACGCCCTGTTTCTGCTCAAAATATAGACACAAGCAAATACATTTACCGCAAACGAGATATAGCTCGCAATATTTTTGATATCCCAGCCTGCGCCAGCACTTGTTTTCGACAAATTCTACCGTACTCTTGCGCCTACTCGAATTCAGTCGAATTCATACCATGTCGAGGGACAATATTTGAACAGTACTCAGGGCCTATTGCGCGTTAGTTTAGCGTTTGCAACTATGCTTTTTTCTCACCTTATCTATGCAGAGCAAATCCAGCAAACGTTGCCAACCAAGAGCAGCGAACAGCCATTCTTCAGCAGTCAACAACTGGCCGAAGAGCGTAGCCAAGCCTATGATGATGCGATCGATGCTCTCGATAACCAAGAAGATGACTGTAGCACTGAACAGGTTTGTGACGAGCTAAGTACTGCTATCACAGATCTTGAATACGCCAAGCGCAACCATATCGACAAAAATGGCCTAGCCATGTTCGATATTTTAGGCGGACCGGCATTCACACCTGAAAATGGCCTGATGATGGCTCTTGGCGGCCTGTACTCCTTTAAAACCGAGCGCGAACAAACTGAGCTGCAACGTTCAAGTGTGTCTCTGTTTGGCATAGTCAATAAAGGCGAAGGTGATGTGGGTTACAGTCTACGTTCGAGACAAAACCTATTTTTCGATAATGACGATATCCGCTATAGCGGCTTGTTTGTGTTAGCGGATCAGAGTGAAAACTTCTGGGGCGTGGGTTATGACGCAGGGAAAAAACAATCGGCATCCGACCACACCTTATTAAATAAAACCTCGCTGACTTATCACGCCAACTTGGACTTTAAAAGTGATTACGGCTTCTACTTTGGCCCTGCACTACGCCTAAATTATTTCAAACCAGATGAAACCAATCTGCCGCCGACGGCAATTGATGATGAGAATTTTCAGGAGTTCAAAGATAAGCCACTGTCGATCGGTTTAGGCTTCTCGCTTAATTACGACAGTCGTGACGTCACAGTTAATGCTTGGCAAGGCCAGTACTTAAACTTCGAGTACATCAACTATAACCCAAGCTTTGGCAGCGATAACCACTATCAAAAAGCTCTTATCGACCATCGCTACTACCTGACTTTAGCGCTAGGAAAGGTGTTGGCGTTCTATAACGCTTATCAGTGGAGCGAAGGCGAAGTCCCTTATTACGATCTGCCAACCCTTGGCGGTCAATCGTCACTGCGCGGCTTGTATCAAGGTCGCTACCGCGATAAGTCAGCTATCGAGCACACCTTAGAATATCGTCACACCTTCTTACGTGATAACGGTGAGCTATCGGCTCATGGGGCAACAATTTGGGCTGGCGTCGGCTCTATTGCCGGTACAGACACAGAGCTTTACGAAACACTGCTATACAGCTACGGCTTTGGTTACCGCTACGAGTTACAGCCTAGGATGAACGTACGCGTAGATCTTGGCTTTAGCGACGGCGACAGCGGTTTCTACCTCACCTTTACCGAAGCTTTTTAAATTTAATCCAGAGATCGAAATAAATGAACAAACACCTTGTGATTGTGATGCTACTGAGTGCCATCACCCTTAATGCGTGGGCCAATGACAATAGCGACACGACTGACATTGAACGCAAGCAACCCGCTCACTGGAGCCATCTGCCAATTTGGGGCGATAAAGCGCGCGAGCTAGGTTATCAGTTACCTATTCCAGTAGGCCTTAATATTTACTACAACAAGCAATCGGTTGCTTACGACGCCAAAGACAATTTCAATCTAGGCCTAAGAGGCAGTGGCTGGCTAAATAACCTTAATGCCAATGTGGTGATCCCTGCTGATGACGTGATCATCACCGGAGAAGATGAAAGTATTCAGCTAAGAGCCGATGCTTGGGTGCTGCCATTCCTCAATATTTATGGCCTTGCAGGTTACACTAAGGGTCACAAAGATATTCTAGCGGACTTGAGTAACGCTGAAGGCTTAGGCAATAGCGGCATCGATATGGTGTTGCCTATTCCTATCGAGTACACGGCGTATAACTTAGGCTTAGGTGCGGTACTGGCAGGGCAAGCCGAGGTCATCCCAGGTATGCACCCATTCATCTTTACCGGTGTCGCTGCGTTTACTAACTCTTGGACAACCACCACAGATAGCACGATTCAAACCTATATTGGCTCAATCCGTATGGGGCAAAGATATGATGTTGGCGGTGACAAACTAGCCTTCTTAGTCGGTTACAACTATCAGATGATCAATCAGAAAATTGGCGGTAGTTATGACTTCAATATCCCGTTACTCGGAAGACCTGGCGGGATCGCCATCGATTATGATGTTCACCTAGTTAGCTCAGAGAGCCACAATATGTCGGTGAGCATGGTGTACGACTTCGGTCCTAAAGATGAGTGGAACGTGTTTATTGAATACGGCTTCTTAAACTGGGATCAGCTGCTACTCTCTGTAGGGCGTCGCTTCTAACGACGACGAGTGATACCGACTCAAGATGCTAGCTTAGGCTCGCATCTTGAGGCCGTTATACCCATTACATTACGGTCTTCTCGATAACCAGTATTTTTGCTTCCAATAACTATTATTCAAACTAGAGATCATCACCCCTTGGCTAGTTGAGGCATGCAAGAATTGCGAATCTCCCAGATAGATCCCCACATGACGTGTGCTCCAGCCAGTTTTGAAAAACACCAGATCGCCAGCGCGTAACTGACTCTTGTTAACGCTCTTACCGATATCTTTTTGCTGCGCCGTGGTTCTAGGCAGTTGCACGCCAAAGCGACTCTGATACGTCTGCACCACAAATCCTGAGCAATCTATGCCCTTTTTGCTCATACCACCTAGGCGATAAGGCACACCTTTCCATTCTCGATGCATCTGTATTAATTGATTTTTTGTCTCGGAAGCATTCGATGATACGTTTTTTTTACCCGCGGAAAGGCTTTGAGATGGCGCACTAGAACAGGCGCTTAATAGCGTGACAAAAATTAAAATGGCTAGGACTCTCATTTTCACCCAAATATTAAAACGATCATTTAAATTTTAACCCACAGAGCTAAAAATAAGATTAATAGTAAATAAATTTACCCACAAGGCGATCAAAGCTGTTTTTTAAACTATACATAATTAAACAGACAAGCTAATTAATGGAATGCTTATATGGAAAACTACTTTTTTAATATCTATAACCAGAGCGATTTCGCTCTATGTAAGGTTACCGAGAACCAGTCCGATATCAAAGAAGAGCATACTCAACAGGAGGAGCGTGAAGAGGAGACTCCCAGTTACATTCTGGGCTACAACTAGATGCCTAACGATCTCAATATTCGGCCGCAGCTAATGCTCTCCCCATTGGCGCGGCTTATTTTTTATCCGCAATATTATTCTATTTATCAACTTGGAGTGAGTATATAAATACCTCATAAATAGCTTTCAGCAATCTGGTCCCGCCTTTAAGTAACAGCACTCGAATAACCAGCATTTAAATAGCCGCTTTAAAAAACCTTTGAACAAATCAGCTGACAAATATTTATTCATCTATTTGGTATCAGATATAATTATTAAGCAAAATCCAAGACTATTAATTCACACACAATCCACTAGCCTAAATTCTTTTTAAAGCGCATCGATGCTACAACAAGCCCAACCACCGTAAATACCGCCAACCAAGTCACGTCATAGGTCATATCGATAATTTCAACATCTCGCAGCACCACACCACGGATTAATCGCATAAAGTGCGTGGCGGGCAGCGCCTCCGCGATATATTGCGCCTCTAACGGCATCCCCTCGTAAGGGAACATAAAACCCGATAATAATATGGAAGGCAATAGCACAAAAATGGTCATCTGCATCGACTGGAGCTGGCTTTTGGCGATGGTCGAGATCACTAAACCTAAGGTTAAACTCGCCATAATAAACAGTAAGGTTGCCCCTGCCAGCTGCAGTAAACTGCCGTTTATCGGCACATTAAACACGCTATACCCCAGACCGAGAATAATGATGACCTGCACTATGCCAATAAACATATAGGGGATAATCTTGCCTAGCATCAGCTCAATGGAGCGGATTGGCGTGGTGATCAACATCTCTAAATTGCCACGCTCACGTTCGCGCACAATGGCCGCCGAGGTGAACATAATCATGGTCATGGTCAAAATCACCCCCACCAGCCCGGGTACAATATTCACTGCGGTGCGCTGCTCTGGGTTATAAAACAGCGCCACCTCGAAGGTGGGTGTGGTTCGATTCGCTGGCATCCCGAGCAGTTCTGTTAACGGCATGGCGCGCAAGCCTTTAATGGCCGCAGCCACCATAGTATCGGAGCCATCAACAATCCACTGGGCGACTGGGCGACTGGTTTCCTCATCACTGGAGGGCGGCGTACCGAGGCCCACTGTTTTGTGGCGCACTAAACGCTGACTGACATCTTTGGGGATCACCAGCACCGCTCTCACTGCACCACGGGCGATGGCTGCATGAGCCGCCTCAACGTCATAGAACTGCTCGGTAAACTCCACTACCTGAGTGGCTCTAACGGTTTGGATCAGCACCCGACTCAAGGCGGTCTGGCTCTGATCGACTACGCCAACTGGGATATCACGAATATTAGTATTAATGGCAAAACCAAATAGCATCAACTGAATAAGCGGGATCATAATCACCATACCAAAGGTCATTCGGTCACGCTTAAGCTGGGTCAGCTCCTTAACCACTATCGCCTGCAGCCGATAAAGCGTCTTCATTGGCGCCCCTTACCCGTGCAGGTGACAAATACATCCTCAAGACTCGGCCTCACCAGTGTTAGCCTATCCAGTGGCAAGGATTGCTTTTCACTTAAAAATCGGACTGGATCATGGCAACTACTTTTGACTAAAACCCTTAATCTAGAGCCTAGCTGAGCAGCACTGATCACCTCGGGAAGCGCCAGCAACTCTTGCTTAAGCAGCCTTAAGCTTGTGGATTCGACCTCAACCACCTGTGCCCCCATATTTTGCATCAACTCGTCAGGTGAGCCATCTGCGCGCTTAATACCCGCCTCTAATATGGCGAGCTTATGACAACGCTCGGCTTCATCCATATAGTGGGTCGAGACTAAGATGGTGGTGCCCAGCTCACACAGATCGAATAGTTTCTCCCAGAAATCGCGCCGATTTTCAGGATCAACCGCCGAAGTGGGTTCGTCTAAAAACAGCAACTCTGGCTTATGCATGGTTGCCGCCGCCAAGCCTAGACGTTGTTTCTGACCTCCGCTCATGCTACCAGCTAGTTGGTTGGCTTTTTGATCTAAGCCATAGGTATGCAGCAACTCCTCTATCCGTGCAGTTTGCTCTTTACGGGGTAGGCCGTAGATTTTGGCGATAAACTTAAGGTTCTCTTTTACGGTCAGATCGTCATACAGAGAAAACTTCTGCGTCATATAGCCAATTTTCAAGCGTAGCTTTTCCGCATCCCTTGGTAGCTGCAACCCAAGCACTTCAACCTCACCAGAAGTCGGTAGCAATAGGCCGGTGAGCATGCGAATAGCCGTGGTCTTGCCACTACCATTTGGCCCGAGAAAACCGTAGATCTGCCCCTTCTCAACCTCAAAATCGAGATCTTGTATCGCCTTTAAGCTACCAAAGTCTCGGCATAGTTGTGTTGTTTTGATGACCGGTTGATTCATGGCATCTCTACCTGAGCAGGCACACCACTAGGTAATGAGGCCGAACTCTCAGGAAGTTGCACCTCGGCAAGGTACATCAAGCGCGAACGCTCCTCTTGGTTAAGTGCATAGTAGGGGGTAAAAGCGGGTTCATTGGCGATCCAGCGCACCTTGCCTTCGATGGGATCGTCTATACCATCGACATGGACTAATAGCTGATCGCCAATGCTTATCTTCACTCGATAAGGCTCTGGCACGTAGACTCGTGCAAAGGGGGCTTTGCCCGCCAATACCACAGCCAAGGGACTACCTTGAGTGACGCGCTCACCCAAATTCCAAGGCAAATTATCGAGAATACCGTCGCGGGTGGCTCGAATGGTTAGGTCGTCGAGTTTCTTCTGCTCACCTAACAACACAGCCTCGCTGGCCTGCAAGTTTGCCAAGGCAAAACGAATGTCCTCTTCACGGGGACCACTCACGAGTTCCAGCAGGTTTTCCTGAGCGCTATCAAGACTTGCGGCATCGGCATCACGGCCAGCTAAGGCTCGGTCTAGATCGGCTTTACTGGCAAGGTTATCTTTCGCCATGCTGGCGATACGGCGGTAATTTGCTTCACTTTCTTGCAGCCGGGCTTGTGCTCCAGTCACCATAGCTCTAGCAGAAGCGATCTCCTCTTCACGGGCACCTTTAAGTAACTTTTGATAGTTAGCAGTTGCTTGCGCAACATCGGCTAACGCTTTGGCGACGTGAGCTCTTTGCTGCGTATCATCGAGTTGCACCAGCACTGTGCCTTTGGTGACCATGCTCCCTTGCGCCACTGGCAAAGCGACAACAACCTCATTGGTGGTTGCCGTGAGTGCAATGCGTTGCCGCTCAAGACTTCCTAGCGCCACATGCTTTGAGCCGCTATCACATGCCGTTAGTATCAATAGCAGAGAAATCATCAGTATGCGCACAATAACCATCCTTAATCACGTGTAGCAGACTCGCTGTTTATCTCTCCAAGATACGCCTAATTCGTGACGAATCAAGTCTGATACTCACTATCATTAATTCCGTTCCTAGGCGATTGCAGATAACAAAAAGAGCACCTGAGTGCTCTTTTCTTGTGACTATGGATATACTTACACCGCCTGTCCCGCAGCGACACCTGAACTCCAGGCCCATTGAAAATTAAACCCTCCTAACCAACCACTTACATCCATTACTTCACCAGCAAAAAATAAGCCAGAAACAGATTTGGCCTCCATGGTTTTAGAGGATAACTCATCAGTATCGACACCACCTAAGGTCACTTCTGCGGTGCGATAACCTTCGGTACCATTCATCACTAATGCCCATGACTCAAGGTCGACCGCCAACTGCTCGCGCTCTGCATGTACAAGTTGGTTCAACGCTTTATTGAGTAGCACCTCTTCAAACAAGACCTCAACGAGTCGCTTAGGTAACCATTGCGACAGGGCATTACGTAGGCTCTGTTTCGGACTTGCCTCAAGCGCTTGCTGGATCTTAGCGCGTACATCCTCTCCCGGCAGCAAGTTGATACTAATCGCTTCGCCAGGATTCCAATAATTTGAGATCTGCAAAATCGCAGGGCCCGATAAACCACGGTGCGTAAATAACAATGCCTCACTAAACTGAGTGCCGTCTTTAGCAGTAATCGTACTTGGCACCGCGATACCCGATAACGGTTCGAAGCGCTGCTTTTGCTCACTATGCCAAGTAAAAGGCACTAGACCAGCATGGGTAGACAGCACCTTAAGACCAAACTGTTGTGCAATATGGTAACCGTAAGGCGATGCACCTAGCTTTGGCATAGACAAGCCACCCGTTGCGATAACGAGCGACTCACAAGTGTAGTGCTCTTTATCTGTCTTTAGCTCAAACAGACCGTCGCTATTTTTATTTATCTCACTGATTTCAGTGCGCAATTTAATCTGTGCGCCAGCCCACTCACACTCGGTAAGCAGCATGGTGACAATCTCTTTGGCCGAGTCATTACAAAACAGCTGACCGTGATCGCGTTCGTGATACTCAATACCGTGGCGCTCAACCAGCTCGATAAAGTCACTGGAGCGATAACGCGCAAGGGCAGACTTTACAAAGTGGTGGTTACTGCAAATAAAGTTTGCAGGCTCCACCTTTTGATTGGTGAAGTTACAGCGGCCGCCGCCGCTAATAAGGATCTTTCGACCCGCTTGCTTAGCGTTATCCAGCACCAATACATCACGGCCACGGTAACCCGCAGTCGCTGCGCACATTAGCCCAGCGGCTCCAGCACCAATAATGATGACGTCATGATGTTTCACTCGATAACTCCTAAATAAATGGCACCTATCGTTAGTAAACGCTAGGCATAAAAAGGGCGCCATTTTAGCACTGTTTTTTGTACAGGGAAGTACTTATCCCATCTTCGCCATAGACGGCAATAAGTCGGATTTGTACAGGGAAGTACTTATGCTACAGCCAACATCTACGCCATGGATGGCAAGAAGTGGGATTTGTACAAGGAAATACTTATGCCACAGCCAACATCTACGCCATAGACGGCAATAAGTGATATTGGTACAAGAAAGTACTTATCCTAAAATAAGAGGTGACGCTGAAAAACAAAAAACCGAAGCTAGGCTTCGGTTTTAATCAACTCAATTAAGTTGTTCTGTCTAATAGCTAAAAACTATTCTGCCGACGATGTCTCAGACTTTTGCTCACGGCTAAGTAGCTCTTTAGCGGCATCAACCGGTGACTTGCCTTTATACAAGACTTGATAAACCTGTTCGGTGATCGGCATCTCAACGCCTAAACGCTTAGCCAGCGTGTAGACCTCTTTAGTGTTGCGATAACCTTCTACCACTTGGCCAATCTCTTCCTGAGCCGCTTCAACATCTGAGCCTTTGCCCAATGCTAAACCGAAACGACGGTTACGAGACTGGTTATCGGTACAAGTTAGTACCAAATCACCAAGACCCGCCATGCCCATAAAGGTAGAGGCTTGTGCTCCCATAGCTTCACCGAGTCGAGTCAACTCAACTAAGCCACGAGTAATTAACGCTGTTCTTGCATTGGCACCAAAACCGATACCGTCTGATAGGCCTGCGCCAATCGCGATAACGTTTTTAACAGCACCACCAAGTTGCAGACCAATAAAGTCGTTATTAGCATAAACACGCAAACGCTTTGGGCTATGCAGTAATTCGACTAAGTCTTTAGTGAACTGTGGGTCAGTACCCGCAATCGAAATCGCTGTAGGCATACCAGCAGCAAGCTCTTTAGCGAAAGTCGGTCCTGATAGTACGGCTAATGGGTACTCATCGCCTAACACTTCGCGAGCAACATCTTGTAATAAGCGGCCGGTCTCAGGCTCTAGGCCTTTCGTCGCCCAAACAATACGAGAGTCTTTACGCAGCAGCGGTTTGGCTTGATTCAGCACTAAACCAAAAACATGGCTAGGAACAACCACTAGTACATTGTTAGATGCAGCCAGTGCAGTCGCTAAGTCAGCCTCTGGAATCAATAGGTCTGGTAATGGAATACCCGGTAAAAACGCTTCGTTAGATTTGTCGTTTATCAGGTTTTCAATGTGCTCGGGTTCGTGGCCCCAAAGCATGGTTCTGTGGCCATTGCTTGCTAAAGAAATGGCAAGGGCGGTCCCGTAAGAGCCCGCCCCCAGTACCGTAATGTCGGCAGTGTTTTTCATGCTATTAAGCGTTAGCTTCTTCTGCTGGAGCTTCAGCTGCTGCAGCTTGACGCTGTTGAACATACTGAGCAAATAGTGCGTCAAAGTTAACTGGCGCTAAGTTTAGTTGTGGGAAAGTACCACGGCTTACTAGGCTACCAATTGCTTCGCGAGCATATGGGAAAAGAACGTTAGGGCAGTATGCACCTAGAGAGTGAGCAAGCTGCTGTTCAGTTAGACCAGCGATAGCGAAGATACCCGCTTGCTGAACTTCACATAGGAACGCAGTTTCTTCGCCGTTTTTAGCTGTAACAGTCAAAGACAGTACAACTTCATATACGTCATCAGATAGTTTGTTGCTGCGAGTATCTAGATCAAGCTTAACTTCTGGGTTCCACTCTTTTTGGAAAACAGCTGGGCTGTTTGGTGTTTCAAAAGAGATATCTTTTGTGTAAACACGTTGAATGTTGAATTGTGGACCTTGTTGTTCGTTGTTTGCTACTTCAGACATACTATCCTACCTTTAAAAAATGTTAATGAGGCTACTTCAAAAGAGCCAGTCTCAGGGCTTTACAAGCTTGATATTGAAACCAAGTTTGCTATCCCGGTTTTTAATTTATTTAGTCAACAGACGCTTTTTAGGAGGGAACACGCCCTCAGTTCAATGCTGGTAACCACAATAAGTTGAGAGCTAACACTCTAATCAATTACTCAACAAAAAAGCAATGGCTACACTAACACTTCAATCTTCCACTTCTATCTTTTGCTTTTTGAAACAGGCAAATTATTTGACTGCCACTCACCCATACCACCTTTCAGGTTGCTCACGTTTTCAAAACCGAGCTTAACCATCAACTGAGCAGCTTGAGACGAAGTCATGCCAGCGTTGCATACCATTATAATGGGACTAGCTTTTGAGTTTTCAAGGGTTTTAAGCTGATTATTTTTTATATCGGCTAGCGGTAGGTTGATAGCGCCAACGATATGCCCCTTCTTAAACTCTTCTTTACCACGCACATCAACCACTTTGGCGTCTTGTTTGTTGATCATCATAGTCGCTTCTTGATGATCCACATTTTTAACTTTGGAAACACTTGTCTTAATCGTTATGACGATAACGCCGATAAACAAACCAACCCAAGCCACGCTTAACATAGGGTTAGCTTTAAAAAATTCCATATATTCTTGCATCGTTACTGCCTACTATTTTCAGGGCCAAATATAATGAGGGCACAGAGTATACCATTGCTTCAGGCAGAATACAGAGTGTTAGTCACGCTTGGAGAGATAGAGCAGCCTTGAAAGCCCTTCGATCGCGCAATTCGATAACGGCAATCTGGGTAAATAACTTTATACCCGACCATAATTGGTAGTAATATTTAACCAATTCCGATTTAAATCTTATTTTTTTAAACTTAAAGGTACTACCATGACGACACGCAAACGCCCGTTGGCATTGCTGATCCTCGATGGCTGGGGTTACCGTGAAAATACTCAGAAAAATGCAGTTTTTCATGCTAATACACCCGTTCTAGATCAGTTAAATGCAACATATCCAAACAGTTTAATTTCAGGTTCAGGCATCGATGTTGGTCTACCAGATGGTCAGATGGGTAACTCTGAGGTCGGACATATCAATATTGGCTCTGGCCGTATCGTCTATCAAGAACTCACTCGCATCAGCAAATCTATCGATGATGGAGAATTTGATAGCAATCCAGCACTGACCGCTGCGGTAGACGCTGCAATCAAAGCCGATGGCGCAGTTCACATCATGGGCCTCTTATCTCCAGGTGGTGTTCATAGTCACCAAGATCATATCGAAGCCATGTGCCGCCTTGCCGTAAAACGTGGTGCTAAGAAAGTGTATCTACATGCCTTTTTAGATGGCCGCGACACCCCTCCTCGCAGCGCAAAGCCTGAGCTAGCTCATTTTGAAGCACTATTCGAGACACTAGGCACAGGTCAAGTAGCCTCTATCATAGGCCGTTACTACGCCATGGATAGAGACAACCGCTGGGATCGAGTTTCTCAAGCTTACGAACTGATCACCGAAGGTAAGAGCCTACACCAAGCAGCAAATGCAGTAGAGGGGATCGAAGCCGCTTACGCCCGAGATGAAAACGATGAGTTTGTTGGCAGCACAGTGATTCCTGATGCGCAGGGCAAGATTGCTAAACTTGAAGATAATGACGCGCTAATTTTTATGAACTTCCGTGCCGACCGTGCCCGTCAAATCACTCGCAGTTTTGTCGATGCAGACTTCGAGGGCTTCGAACGGGCTGTCACGCCTAAGATCAACTTCGTCATGTTGACCGAGTATGCCGCCGACATTGACGCTGCAATCGCTTATCCATCGAGTGATCTCGTTAATACCTTAGGCGAGACTTTACAGAATCACGACCTGACTCAACTACGCATCTCAGAAACAGAAAAGTATGCTCATGTGACTTTCTTCTTCAATGGCGGCAAAGAGGAACCGTTTAAGGGAGAAGATCGCATTCTGGTTCAATCTCCGAAAGTGGCAACTTACGACCTTCAACCTGAGATGAGCTCTGCCGAGCTAACCGATAAGCTTGTTGCTGCTATTGAGTCGACAAAATACGACGTCATCATCTGTAACTATCCAAACGGTGACATGGTTGGCCATACCGGTAACTTCGATGCTGCAGTAAAAGCCTGTGAAGCAGTCGATAGCTGTATTGGTCGAGTCGTCGAAGCGCTAGAGAAAGTCGGTGGTGAATGCTTGATTACTGCCGATCATGGTAATGCTGAGCAGATGACCGATGAGAAAACCGGTCAAGCCCATACGGCCCATACCAGCGAGCTGGTGCCACTAATCTATGTTGGACGTGATGCAGAGATAGAAAAAGGCGGACGTTTAAGTGATTTAGCGCCGACTATGTTAACCTTGATGGGACAAGAAGTGCCTGCAGAGATGACAGGCCGCTCGATTATAAAACTCAAAGAGTAATATACCAACTCCACTAAAGATGTGCTCAATTCAGAGCTTTCTCAGGGCTTTCAATTCTAGGCGCATTGTGGAAGAAATGGTTTATTCCTTTTGAGACAATGCAACGCAGCAGTGAAAGTCCTGAGAAGCTCACGCAGTGCGGGTTTAAAATCACTTAATACGGCACATCTGGCTTTCGATATAGAATAACTATTAGCTACAAGCCACTTGCTTGTCTAAAGTCATTTTAATTCCCGCTGAATGAGCAACTATTTAATGGAATTGGTATAACACGTGAACATTCGATTTTTTATTAAAGCCAGCATTATTGCTGGCTTTCTATCACTTCCTTTAATGGTTAATGCGACTGATCTTGAGCGTCGCCAGTCTGAGCTAAAATCGATTCAAGCCCAGATAAATAAGCAACAGTCGGCTGTAAAAAATACCAACAAACAAAGGGAGCGATTGATCTCTTTATTGAAAGATGATGAAAAAGCGATTGCTCAAGCCGCTAGAAAAGTTAATAACACTAAGCTGGACTTGGCACAAACCGACAAGCAGATTGCCGAGCTAGACGCTAAACAAGTTCAATTAAATAAGTTAAAAACAGCACAACAGAAGTCACTATCGAATCAACTCGCGAGCGCCTACTTAGCAGGTAATCACGATTACACCAAGATGCTGCTAAACCAACAGTCTCCAGCGAGTATTGAACGGTTACTGGCCTACTACCAGTACCTTAATAACGCCCGTATAGAGTCTATTAATCAACTACAAACCACCCTTAAAGAGTTAGATGAAGTTCAAGCTAAGCAGCAAGAACAACAGAGCCGACTCAACAAACTGGTGCTTGAACAACAACAGCAAGCAAAAAAACTAAGCCAAGAACAGTCCCAGAGGCAGAGCACGCTTACCCAGTTACAGAGAACACTAAACAGTAGTGGTGCTAAGTTAGAACAGCTACAAATTGAAGAGGCCAGCCTAAAGCGAGTGGTGGAACAAGCGCTGATGGCAATGAAAAATAACCCATCATATGAAGGGTTATCGAGTCGTAAAAAACTCAAATGGCCAGCTAACGGACGCATAAGATCAGCCTTTGGCAGCAAACGGTCAGGGCAGGTAAAATGGAAAGGCGTCATCATTTCAGCAGCAGAAGGCCAAAATGTTAATGCAATTGCAG
Source organism: Shewanella schlegeliana (assembly GCF_016765635.1). Classification (GTDB taxonomy): domain Bacteria; phylum Pseudomonadota; class Gammaproteobacteria; order Enterobacterales; family Shewanellaceae; genus Shewanella; species Shewanella schlegeliana. The sequence continues at coordinate 3,838 of NZ_JAESVD010000016.1, read as the reverse complement.
GCGGCAAGGTTATTTATGCCGACTGGCTACGCGGCTTTGGTATGGTCTTAGTGGTCGATCATGGAAAAGGATATATGAGCCTATACGGCCATGCACAAGCATTACTTAAGAGTGCTGGCGACTCTGTAAGTAAAGGCGAGCCTATCGCATTGGTCGGACGTTCGGGTGGACAGACAGAGCCTGGCCTATACTTTGAGGTAAGGCACAAGGGGCAAGCAGTCGATCCTGCAAGGTATTGCAAACGTTAGACCATATAACCCCTTAAGATATAAGGGGTTAATATGTCACAGTGCATACGTTATTTTTGCTGTCTTGCTGCGGGGTTAGCATTAGGGTTATCGGTTACCCTATCCGGACAAGAACATACCCAAGAATATAAGTCTCATTTAAGTTACCCGGTGCTTCTCGATATCATCGACACCGTTGAGACCTATTACGTGCAAAAATTCACGGAAGAGGAGCTTATAGAGGCTGCCATCGAAGGCATCTTCAATAAACTCGATCCCTACTCAAGCTTCCTGGATAAACAAACCTTTGCCAGCATGCAGGAGATCAACAGCGGCGAATATTTTGGTTTTGGTGTTGAAATCGCAACCGATAACGACCAAATCACCATAGTAACGCCTTTTGCCGAGTCACCAGCAGAAGCAGCAGGAATCAAACCTGGCGACCGAGTCATCAAACTCAACAAGCAACAAGTTACGGCAGAGAAACTAGAGAGTATTCTCGATGAGATTAAGCAGCATAGTTTAAATAACCTTCCTATTGAGCTTGAAATGGTACGAGCTAATTCAGACATTCATTACTCAGTGATACTTAAGCCAAGCCTTATCGCAATCAATCCCGTAGAAGCGGAAATTTTAGATAATAAAATCGGCTACATCCGCCTATCTAGCTTTCAAGAGAACACCACCCAGAAACTGGTAAAACAGCTATCACTATGGCAACCAGAAAAACTGAACGGGATCATACTCGACCTGAGAAATAATCCGGGAGGCTTGCTCGATCAAGCTATAACTATCGCCGACCTATTTCTAGATAAAGGCCGTATCGTGGCGACTGAGGGACGATTTTTTGATGCAAATTCAGACTATTACGCGTCACCACATACCATGGCAACAAACATCCCTATGTCGGTATTGATCAACAAAGGCTCAGCCTCGGCCTCTGAAGTGCTTGCTGCCGCACTGCAAGATAACGGCCGTGCAAAACTGATCGGCCAAACTAGCTTTGGTAAGGGCACCATACAAAGCCTTATCCCTACTCTGATGGAGGGCAACGCGATAAAACTCACTATCGCCAAATACACCACCCCAAATGGCAACGACATACATTCGAAAGGTATTGAGCCAGATATAAAAATTGAACTGGAAGCTGTATCGGAAGGTGAAAGTATGCCTATAATCGAAAAAAATTCACTCCGTGAATCTGTTGCTAAAGACAAACTAGTCAACTCAGCAATTGCATGGATTAAGGCCGAAAAATAATAACCTGTGCGCTATTTCCTATTATTACTCTTTCTACTGTTACCGAGCGCTAGTGTATTCGCTAGCAAAATAGCCATCATCATTGACGATATTGGATATCGTCAATCTGATAAGGCAGTGCTGAGCCTACCCGCCAATATCACTCTCTCAATATTGCCGCATACGCCATTGGGTAAGAGCCTAGCCTCTGAAGGCTATCGTCAAGGTAATGAAATCTTAGTCCACCTGCCTATGCAAGCGTTAAATGGTAAGGCTATTGGCCCAGGAGCCTTAACTAATGTGATGGAAGAAGCTGAACTCAAGGCTCAGCTAAGAGATTCGATTGCCAGTGTGCCCTATGCCAGTGGCGCTAATAATCATATGGGCAGTTTACTAACACAGTTAGATGCACAAATGCGCTGGGTAATGGAATCGCTGCAGCAGCACAATATCTACTTTATCGATAGTATGACCACTAAATATACTCGCGCGGGCACAATGGCCGAAACTATCGGGATACCATTACTAAGAAGGGAGATATTTCTAGATAACGACCGATCACAAGCAGGCTTAGAGAAACAGTTCCGACATGCAATATCATTAGCACATGAAAAACAGAGCATAGTGGTGATCGCCCACCCCTATCCTGAAACGATTAACTTCCTGACAGAAAACTTACACAGGTTGGCGAATGAGGAGATTGAACTGGTACACACATCGCAATTACTACCGCAACGTGTGAACACAAGAGTATCGGCTAATGAGGCTTTACTGCAGGATTGAGATCGACAGATCAGGTAGTAGAGACTTAAGCTCCTGCTTATTAGTCACTATCATATCTAAGCTGTAGCCATCTAATACTGCTAAATAGGCATTCACAGCATCACCTAACACACCTTTAAGCTTACAAGCAGGTGTAAATAAGCAGTAAGGCTTACTACAGTCGATTGGTGCTAAAGAGTTTTCTAGAGCGCGTACGACTTGGCCGATATTAATTTCAGCTGCAGGCTTAGCAAGTCTAAAACCGCCGCTCTTACCACGAACCGTTTGCAAGTAACCAAGTTTACCTAGGTGATGAACAACCTTTGAGATATGGTTCGCCGACAGGTCAAACACTTCCGTGATCTCTGAAATACGGAAAAGTGACTCACGCTCAGAATGCAATGCCAAATACATTAGCGTTCTTAAACCATAATCTGTGTAACGAGTTAACTGCATTGATTAACAATCCATAAAATAAGTATTTAAAAGGCTCTCTAAAGGGACTGTCAGGCGTTGGTAGCCGCTTCTAAAGAACTAATTAACCACAAAGCCTCAGTATCTGTCTTACCACAAACATCCTCTGTAGCCGCAAATAAGCCACATACAGCTGGGCGCTCAACCTGTCCGAACAGTTTACATAAGTTGCTATCATCTAGCTGTACACATCTAATCCCTGCAGGCTTTCCATCTGGCATTCCAGGGATAGCAGTGGTGATAGATGGCGCAATACAACAAGCACCACAGCCTAAACGACAATTCATGTTCTTACCTTAATCTGTACAACGCACATTATAGCCCTATCAGCTCATAGAGTGCTGTGCAACATCACATACTATACAGCAAGCTGATAGTTAGTTTGTTGATCCGTGATCAGTGTATACACTTTTATTGAACTTTTTACAAAAACTAGACCTAATGTCCATCAAAACCCAAAAGCCTCTTCACTCTTTGTTTATAAGAGCTGCTAGGGCTTATCACAACGAAAAAAGCCTCATCTTTCGATGAGGCTTTCGTCTCTATGTTGGCGGAGCGGACTTGCTCTTATCAAGAGACGAACCCGCGCCCCCCGGCGTGACAGGCCGACTTTCTCTAATGAAAAGCCCTAATATCTCCTTGGATGGAGTGTATGCTCAACATTGTCTGGAGCAATGTGAGTCCAACTGAACTACGAAGTGCATGGATGCACAAATGTCACGATGACCATGGATGGTTGAGAGTGACCGCTCCTTTAGCAACCTACATGCGCATTTCGCTTTAATTATTCTTTGAAAAACACATACGAAAAAGCCCTGCTATTTCTAGCAGGGCTTATCGTAATGTTGGCGGAGCGGACGGGACTCGAACCCGCGACCCCCGGCGTGACAGGCCGGTATTCTAACCAACTGAACTACCGCTCCTTTAGCAAAGTGCTTACGCATGATGCTAAATTCTTTTTAAGTCGCTAGCTTGTCAGGGCTAGGAGACTCGATTTTCAATGAAAATCTAAATAGGCGCCTGGAAATGACCTACTCTCACATGGGGAGACCCCACACTACCATCGGCGATACTGTGTTTCACTTCTGAGTTCGGAATGGATTCAGGTGGGACCACAGCTCTATGGTTTCCAGACA
>NZ_JAESVD010000015.1 GCF_016765635.1 Shewanella schlegeliana | reverse complement strand
TCACCCGTCCGCCGCTCGTCACCTCAGGAGCAAGCTCCCTTGTGTTACCGCTCGACTTGCATGTGTTAGGCCTGCCGCCAGCGTTCAATCTGAGCCATGATCAAACTCTTCAATTAAAGTTTTTTTGCTTCACCTCGAAAGGGTCAGCGGCTCAACGAATTCTGTATTACATATTGCTATGAACACTCATTCATTAAGTAAATTTTTGACTGCTTCGTTAGAAGACAGTTTCGAATAACTTAATCTCTGTGAGTGTCCACACAGATTTGCTTGTCATATTGTTAAAGAGCGTGAAGTCGTCTTTCAGACTTCGCCTTAGACGCTTAGGTCGTTTGGCTGAGGAGGCGTATTCTACACTTCCCAGTGTCGGCGTCAAGCGCTTATTTTAAGAAGTTTTTCAAGCGATGATTCTTTATACAAGGCACATCTAATAAAGCTCTTAAAGCGATTGTCACCAGATTCAAATCTCTTTCGATTTTCGAATCTCTAACACCGCTGCAAGTCCCTTTCTACCTAGGTAGTTGGCCTGCTGTGCCGTGTCAGTGGATGCGCATTATAGGGATGTGAGATGAAAGCGCAAGGGGCTATCTTAATTAAATGAGAATATTCGAATCAAATGCATAGTTATCAAACGATACGTACAAAAAAGGGGCTAAACGCCCCATTTTTATATGTTTTGTCTATTAAAGTCAGTTACCGAAGAAGCGGGATTCCTGCTTTGCTTCTATCTCCCCCTCATCTGTAACCACCTTAAAGTTGATATGAGTCATTGCTCTAGATAGGTCTACAGGATCCACAGCAACGCTGATTGGCAGAGTCAGCACCTCGCCACCTTCAATAGTGACTTGTTGAGGTCCAATCCAATTATAGTTAGCCAATCCCTCAACACTCATATTATAGGTGTGTTCACTTTCAGTTTTATTTAGGATCTTCAGGGTGAAGGTGTTCTCAATTAAGCCGTCGTCAGTTTCTCTAAATAACTGGTTTCGATCGCGGATAACGTCGATACGAATCGGTGCTATCGTCGCTGTTGCATAGACAAAGACCAAAATCATCACCGAAAGTACGACGCCATAACCAACAAGCTTTGGTCTAAGTACTTTCTCTTTAATTCCTTCCAGCTTGTTTTCCGTGGTGTAACTAATAAGGCCCTTCTTATAACCCATACGCTCCATTGTCGTATCACAGGCATCGATACATCCACCACAGTTAATACATTCGTACTGCAAGCCATTTCGAATATCTATACCCGTTGGGCATACTTGGACACATAAGTCGCAATCGATACAATCCCCTAAGCCCATGGCTTTAGGATCGGCTTTTCTCGATCTTGGTCCACGCGCCTCACCACGATGAACATCGTAGCCGACTATATAAGTGTTCTTATCAAACATCGCAGATTGGAAACGTGCATAGGGACACATATGCAGGCACATGATCTCACGCATCCAACCAGCATTACCGTATGTGGCAAAGGTGAAGAAGATAACCCAGAAATAGACTGCCCCACTGGCATTTAAGGTAAATACCTCTATATAGACTTCACTCGTAGGCACAAAGTAGGAAACAAATGTCATCGCAGTGAGTAAGGAAAGCAATAACCAAGCGCAATGTTTTGCTGTTTTTCGCCATAGCTTATCAAAGCTCCATGGCATCTGATCCAACTTAATACGCTTATTGCGTGAACCTTCGAGTTTCTCTTCAAACCAGATAAAGATAAAGGTCCAAACCGTCTGTGGACAGGTATAGCCACACCACACTCGGCCTAAATATGTAGTAATAAAAAAGAGCCCGAATGCAGCAATCATTAATAATGCGGCTAACAAGGTAAAATCCTGAGGCCATATTGTTAAGCCAAATACATGGAATTTTTGCTCTGCAAGATTAAACCAGACAGCCTGGCGGTCTCCCCACGGGAGCCATGGCAGAAGCAAGAAGAATAGCATTGCAATCCAACCTAAACGACGACGCAGAGTCGTCCATAGTCCTTCAACCGCTCTAACATAAATACGATTACGCGGATTAAAGCGGTCTGCCTTAGTCGCATCGGGTTGGTGGATCTTGATTCTTTCAGCTTTTGAGAAGTCTTTTTTATTTTGTTGGGCGTTCATTTTGCAGCCTTACAGCTTTAATATTGCAAGAAAACTAGCTTATTATAACGCTTATAATACAAGTTATTCACCTACATAGGACTAAAAGATGAAGGGCTGGATCATATTGGCAATAATTGCAGGAACTCTTTACTACCTTTATACAGAAACAGACACCTTAGACGAGCCTATTGCAGAAGTTCAGGGGATCTACCAACAAGCTGAAGACAAGCTAGATAGCATGACAGGGACGCAAATCCAACGTATCGACGATAAAGTGGATTTATTAAAGACAGACATTGCTGACCGCCTCTCAGCTACCGAACAGCAAGCATTAAAACTCATCACTCAGTCTCAGGCTAAACTCGATGGTTTCAAGGATGAGTTCTGTGGCAGTGGAGCGAGTAGCCACTCAGCGTTTAGTAAGGAAAACCAAACCTACATCTGCGATAAGCTCAACTAATATGCTTAACCTTAAGCCGATAATGCAACAGATCTCAGTTACTCTATAAACTTGATTGACCTGAGATCTGATTCGGCCTAGCCTTTAGCCATTACTGTAATTAAATGAAGTGAAAAGGCTATCAGCTCATGACACAACAAGTATCAGACATTTTTGATCCCGAATTATGGGATCTCGTTCCTGGATTTGATTTCGAAGATGTTACCTACCACAGAGCCAAAGATCAGGGCACCGTGCGTATCGCTATTAACCGCCCAGATTGCCTCAACTCATTCCGCCCAAAGACTGTCGATGAACTATATATAGCACTGGATCATGCTCGCCAATGGTCAGACGTTGGTTGTGTATTGTTAACAGGCAACGGCCCTTCAGCCAAAGGACAATGGTCTTTCAGTGCTGGCGGCGATCAGCGTATTCGCGGTAAAGACGGTTATAAGTATGAAGGTGCAGAAGAGGGCACTCCTGATGTTGCTCGTATGGGCCGTCTGCATATCCTCGAAGTACAGCGCTTAATCCGCTTTATGCCTAAAGTCGTTATCGCTGTCGTTCCGGGGTGGGCAGTTGGTGGCGGTCACAGCTTACATGTCGTGTGCGACTTAACGCTTGCCTCAAAAGAGCACGCCGTATTTAAACAAACCGATCCAGATGTGGGTAGCTTCGACTCTGGCTACGGTAGTGCCTATCTAGCTAAGATGATCGGCCAAAAACGTGCTCGTGAAATCTTCTTCTTAGGCTTTAACTATTCTGCCGAAGAAGCCTTCGATATGGGTATGGTTAACCGCGCCATTCCTCATCAGGAACTGGAGACTGAAGCATTAAAGTGGGCTAAGGAGATCAACTCTAAGTCACCAACAGCGATGCGCATGTTGAAATACGGCTTTAACTTACCCGATGATGGTTTAGTGGGTCAGCAACTATTTGCTGGTGAAGCGACTCGTCTAGCTTACGGAACAGAGGAGGCCAGAGAAGGCCGTGACGCCTTCCTTGAGAAGCGCGACCAAGACTTCTCCTCTTTCCCATGGCACTACTAATCTCTTAGCAAGCCCTAGCCCATCTGTGAATTCACTGATGGGCTCAATATAATCAAATCACTGCTCTAATCTATTTATCCTATTAAATAAATCTAAGTATTCCTCTTTAAATTATAAATGAGAATCATTATCATTTAATTAATTCAAATAGGGGGACTCACCATGATTAAGACCATGACTTTTGCAATACTTCACTTTAGCGTAGCTTTCACTATTACTTACCTATTGACCGGAAGTGTGGTCATTGGTGGCGCAGTTGCATTAATCGAGCCCGCTATCAATACGGTTGTGTTCTACTTCCATGAAAAGGTATGGAAAGGAATTGAGTCTAAAAATGCTTTAGCCACAGCAGCGGCATAAACGATTCGTTACTCTTTATCGGAACGGTTCAAACCTAGCTTATTCGCCAAGGGGGCTATCGCTCCCCCCTGAATAAAGACAGAGAACAATACGATAAAGAACACCATATGCACGATATCTAAGGATCCCGGCACGCCAGCCGCAGCAGGAATTAATGCAAATACAATGGGTGTTGCGCCTTTTAAGCCGATTGCAGAGATAAACAAGCGCTTCTTCCAGCTCGCCTTAACAAATGGCAGGTAACAGAGCTGCACAGCTAAAGGTCTAGCCACCAGCATCAATAGTAGCGCCGGCAATAATGAGCTTACAAACACAGTTGCGAGTGATTGTGGGAAGATCTGTAAACCTAACACGATAAACATCAGTGCCTGAGCCAACCAAGATAAGCTATTAAAGAAATGCAGATTAACCAACTGCCCACGCTTAATACCATTGCCTATCACCACACCAGCAATATAAGAGGCCAGCAAGATATTGCCCCCTAGTAATTCGGCGCCATAGGTCGCAATGACAAAGCTAGCTAAAACAAACACCGGAATAAGACCAAACTCAGATAGGTGAATGCGATTCAGTAGAGATACTGCGACTTTAGCCACCAGCCAACCAACTATCATAGCAACACCAATTTGGGTCACCAGTTCCAAAGCTATCTCTGACGCAGCAATACTCTTACCCGTAGAGAGCACCATATCCGTTAAAAAGATAACCAGTAGCATGGCGACGGGGTCGTTGGTGGCCGACTCAAACTCCAATACCGTATCGGTCTGCTCTTTAAGTTTTAACTTTTTAGACTCGAGAATAGAGAAGACGGCAGCGGCATCGGTAGATGACACTATTGCAGCAAACAGCAGGCAGGTTATAAAGTCGAAATCCAATAAAGCATATAGAATCACGCCAAAAATTAACGTGGTAAACAGTACGCCAAAGGAGGCTAGTACTCCCCCCTCTTTATAAGCCACTTTAATTTTATCGGTTGAGGTGTTTATGCCACCAACAAACACGATCATGTTTAGCGCCAAGCCACCTATCCACGCGGTCTTGTCTAAATCATCATAGACAAAGTTAAACTCCCCATTACCCAACATAAGCCCTACACCCATGAAGATCAGCAGTGACGGTATACCTAAAGTTCTCGAGGGGTGATGCAGCAATATTCCTACTAAGATCAAAACAGACATACCAATCATGATCATTTCAGTCGTCATAGAGAGCACCTTTGCGTGGGTTGTGTGATGGATATTAGTTAGCGAGTGTCGATACAGGAGGTATTACGATGAAGAGTGACTGATATTTAGGTCATAAACTCTCCACAGAAAGTCGAAGATGTCCCTGTCATAGTCAGTGTCACAAAAGTTTAATAATAAATTTATCCCTTACTCGAACAAGCGAAACATAACATAAAACCACCCAGAAACTGTTAAAACAAACTTAATGGCAAGTTAACACCGGCTTGTTTTTGGTAATTAACCAAGCCGCAACCCCCTAACTAAAGCATTAAAATACCTGAATAATTAAACAAAATGGCCAATTAAGAAATGTTGCCTTAATTTTTGTTTATTTAACAATTTTGGCGCAGTCCGCTTTCCATCAAAGCCAAGTCATATTTCTATCAGCTCATATGCCATACGCTCGACTCAATCAGCTTGTCACCTAATTGTCATATTTCTCTGTCTTAATGCGCTTGCCTTCAGTGAGGCACTAACTTGGTTTTGTAAATAACTCGTATCTAAGCGACCAAACAATAGAGTGGAAATCGTAATGAAAAAAGTATTTGGCTTGTTAACCGCAGTAGGTCTAATGACAGCACCACTTGCCCACGCAAGCACAGTAACAGTATCAGGTTCGACATCTGTAGCTCACGTAATGGAAGTGCTTGCAGAAAATTATCAAAACACCACTAACACTAACGTTGAAGTACAAAGTACTGGCTCATCGGCTGGCATTCGTGCAGCGAAAGATGGTACCAGCATGATTGGTATGTCTTCACGTAACGTAAAAGAAAGCGAACTCAACAGCAGTACTAAAGAGATTGTCATCGCTCGTGATGGTATTGCGGCTGCGGTCAACAAAGCTAACCCAGTAAAGAATCTCACCCAAGAGCAGATATCAAAAATCTATCGTGGTGAAATTAAGAATTGGAAAGAGGTTGGCGGTGAAGCTCGCCCTATCGTAGTGGTCACCCGTGAAAATGGCTCGGGAACCCGCGGCGCATTTGAAGAGATCATGAAGCTACAACGCACAATTAACGGTCACAAAGTCACTGCTATCTCACCAACGGCTCAGGTAGGTAACGGTAATGGCATGATCAAGACCATTGTAGCCAACAACCCATACGCTATCGGCTATATATCTCTAGGCAGTGTCGATGACAGCTTACGCGCTATCGATGTAAACGGTATCGCAGCGACAGAGAAAAATATCGTCGCTGGCGACTATCAAATAGCCCGTCCATTTATCGTATTAATGGACAAGCAAGCCCCAAAAAATGCCAATGACTTTATCAACTACATCTTATCGAAAGATGGTCAAAGCATAGTGGCAGCTGAAGGTTATATCCCAGTTCAATAATTCAATGACGAGATACAGAGGAAACGTTTTTCCTCTGTATCGACTGTTCATTTTAGGTAGATGTCGAGGTTAAGTGATGACAACAGCCAGTAAAGTCCAGACACAAGGACTTAAACTCGCTCCAGCAAAGTCCTATGACTGGAAGGAGATGAGTTTTCATATTCTCTTCCTATGTAGCGCCATGGTTGGCGTACTTTCGGTCGCAACCATAGGATGGTTTGTCTTTAGCGAAGGCTTACCCGCCTTTAAAGAAGCTGGCGTTTCACAGATGATATTGGGCAAGGAGTGGTTACCTCCCGCACTATTTGGCTTACTGCCAATGATCGTTGCTTCACTTATTTCTACCGCTGGCGCCGTAATTATTGGTGTCCCCATCGCGCTGCTTACTGCGGTGTTCTTAGCCGAGTTAGCCCCAAATTGGTTAGCCAACATCATTCGTCCAGCCGTTGAGTTACTCGCAGGCATACCATCTGTGGTCTATGGCTTCTTTGGTTTGGTCATTATCGTACCAGCCATCGAGAGTATTTTTAATATTCCTGCAGGCAACACCATACTTGCAGGTGTCATCGTGTTGGCCATCATGATATTGCCAACGGTAATTACAATTTCAGAAACCTCGTTACGCGCTCTGCCCCCAACCTACAAAGAAGGAGCGCTCGCGTTAGGGGCATCACATATCTTCAGTATCTTTAAAGTGCTAATTCCTGCTGCACGCAGTGGTATTTACACAGGTATAGCCCTAGGTGTGGCACGTGCAATCGGCGAAACCATGGCAATTATTATGGTCATGGGTAACGCACCTGCAATGCCTGGTTCAATACTCGAACCAGCGAGAACCTTGACCGCCAATATAGCCATGGAGATGTCATACGCTACGGGGATCCATGCCAACGCTCTGTACTCGACAGGCATAGTACTACTAGCCTTTATCATATTACTGAACGGATCACTGCTTTATCTCAACCGAAAGCGAGCTCACTAATGTTACAACTTTCACGAGACAATCAAGATAAGCTGATGCTAGCTGCGATTTGGGCTGCAGCGGCAACAACACTACTATTTTTACTCTGGGTCGTGTGGCACATCTTAAGTAATGGCCTAGACCATGTGAGCTGGGAATTTATCACTGGCGCTTACACCCGTATTGGTGAAGCCTCTGGTATTTGGGCGATGATCGTATCGACCATCTACATGGTCGGTCTATCCCTGGCCTTCGCCGCACCGATTGGCATCATGACGGCTATTTACTTGACCGAATATGCCGCACCGGGGAGTAAGGTGGTTCAAGTCATTCGCTTCTGCACCGAATCATTAGCGGGTATTCCGTCTATTGTTTACGGTCTATTTGGCATGACGTTCTTCGTCACCACCCTTGGACTCGGGTTCTCCATCCTTTCAGGTGCGCTAACACTGGCAATGTTGATTTTACCTGTGATTATCCGCACCACAGAAGAAGCATTAATATCGGTTCCGATGAGTTATCGCGAAGGTGGTTATGCTCTGGGTAGCTCGAAAATTTACACCATCTGTCGCTTAGTGCTGCCAAGCGCACTACCGGGTATCGTCACCTCTATCATCCTAAGTACAGGCAGAGTCATAGGTGAGTCAGCCCCAGTATTTTTAACTGCGGGTATGGTGACTCAAATTCCTGAATCTGTCTTAGAATCTGGCCGCACCCTGACTGTTCACCTTTATAAATTAACTCAAGAACTCTTTACTCAACACGAGTGGGATCAAGCCTACGCTACCGCCACCGTGTTAATTGTCTTGGTACTTATTTTAAATCTGGCAACCAAAGTGATTGCCTCACGTTTAAACCGATCAGCTAAGTAAGGTTATCTCCATGAATAAGCTAGAAGTGAACAACTTAAACCTATTTTACGGCGACAACCATGCGCTAAAGAATATCTCATTAGCCATACCTGCTCGCCAAGTCACCGCGTTGATTGGCCCATCTGGCTGTGGTAAATCGACTCTGCTACGCACACTCAACCGTATGAATGACTTAGTGGCTGGTGTGAAGATAGACGGTGACGTGATGTTTGATGGTAGCAATATCTATCAAGATGTTGATGTAAAGCACCTCAGAATGCGTGTAGGTATGGTGTTCCAAAAGCCTAACCCTTTCCCTATGAGTATCTATGAAAACGTTGCCTTTGGACTCCGAGCGCAGGGAGTTAAAGACAAGAAAATACTCGACGATACCGTTGAGCAATCATTGCGAAGTGCAGCTCTATGGGATGAAGTGAAAGACAGGCTTAATACGCCTGCATTTGGCTTATCAGGTGGACAGCAACAACGCTTATGTATTGCACGTACCATTGCGATGAAACCTGAGGTCATTTTGATGGATGAGCCCACCAGCGCACTCGATCCGATTGCGACCCACAAAATCGAGGAGTTGATGGATGAACTACGTAAGCAGTTCACCATTGTTATCGTCACTCATTCAATGAACCAAGCCAAACGGATCTCCGACAAAACAGCCTTCTTCTGGATGGGAGAGCTGGTAGAGCATGGAGAAACCACCCAAGTATTTAATCAACCGCGAGATCAGCGTACTCAAGGATATGTCAGTGGTCAGTTTGGTTAAATCAAATAACGCTCACTATACACAGTGAGCGTTTTTATATAGTACATAAGAGCAAGATTGCCGATAGTCCCCTAGCTAAAATACTGACTTTAGCCTACAAGCTTGTTTAAGCGACATTATTAAGATAGGTTCGAAGATAAAGCTGAATTGATTTAAAGAGGCCCTTATACATGGAAAGAATAAGAGAAGCTCAAGAATGCCTGCAAAAAGAGTTTGAAATCTATAACAACGCATCCAGCAAAAAGCTCCCCGCACTCGACATAAATTGTCCAGATAACCTTGAGACAATGTTGGAGTTTGTCACCCGCAGAGAATCGCTAAAGCAAACGAAAAAACCAACCTATCCACCCGCGGCTAAACTCAAATCGGCCATAGCGGACACCTTGTTATTACTAGATAACTTCGATATGAAAAAGTTTAAAGATAAAAATACAAAAGATAAGTGATCTTTAGCTACGTGACTTTTAACCGAGTAAGACTAATGCTTTACTCAATACGGCATGGGTTAATAAGGCACAGCCAAATTAAAACAAAGGTGCAGCATGCATCAACAAAATAATAACCTTCCGTTTTTAAGAAATGATAGTTTTAATTTGAGAACTTGCTAATAAAAAATCTGTTCCTATAATGCCTAAAACCGGAGCGTCCACAAACGTTCCGGTTTTTTTGTGCCTGAAATAAACTCAGGAATTAATTTAATATCCGATAAAACTACTTTTTATCGGCGGTTTTGCTGCGCGCAAAATCCATGTGAGGAATAAACTATGCGTATTGAACAAGATCTAAAGTTAGGTTTTAAAGATGTTCTTATCCGACCTAAGCGTTCAACGTTGAAGAGCCGTTCTCAAGTAGACTTAAACCGTCAATTTACTTTTAAGCATAGTGGCAAGACCTGGTCTGGTGTACCTATTATTGCTGCCAACATGGATTCTGTCGCTAGCTTTGAAATGGCTGCTAGCCTAGCCGAACACAATGTTATGACTGCCGTTCATAAACACTATAGTGTAGAGCAATGGGGCGAATTTGTAGCAAATCAAACAGCAGACGTACTGCAGCACGTTATGGTTTCTAGCGGCACCTCAGATGCAGACTTTATCAAACTTAGCGAAATCCTATCACTATCAGAAGATCTTACCTTTATCTGTATCGATATCGCTAACGGCTACTCTGAGCATCTAGTTGATTATGTTAGAAAAGTAAGGCAAGCACACCCAATAAAGGTCATCAGTGCCGGTAACGTGGTTACGGGTGATATGGTTGAAGAGCTAATTATTGCAGGTGCAGATATCGTTAAAGTCGGCATTGGCCCTGGTTCTGTATGTACGACACGCGTTAAAACTGGTGTTGGCTACCCACAGCTTTCAGCCATTATCGAATGTGCCGATGCCGCACACGGTTTAGGTGGACAGATCATCGGTGACGGCGGCTGTAGTTGTGCTGGTGATGTTGCTAAAGCCTTTGGCGGCGGCGCTGACTTCGTTATGCTTGGCGGAATGTTAGCTGGCCACGAAGAGAGCGGCGGAGAAGTCGTTGAGCAAGATGGTAAGAAAATGGTTAAGTTCTACGGCATGTCATCACAGTCAGCCATGGATAAGCACTCTGGCGGCGTTGCAAAATACCGTGCAGCAGAAGGCAAAACTGTATTATTGCCATTTAGAGGCAGCGTAGACAGCACTATTTCTGACATCATGGGCGGTGTGCGCTCAACTTGTACCTATGTTGGTGCAGCGTCTCTAAAAGAGTTGACCAAGCGTACAACCTTTATCCGAGTTCAAGAGCAAGAAAATAACATTTACGGTAAAGAGTAAGCCATTAAGTCACTCACTTTAGACATATTATTATGTCGAATATAGTTTAAATTATAGGGGCCTTGTAAAACGCCCCTATTTATTTAATTTTTATATTATGATTTAACAATTAAATATAAATATTGCTCTAATTTTATTGCTAAATTATCTCCTCGCCTCACCTAACAAATATAATTAGATAAAAACAACCTGCTAATCACATAAATCAATTTATTTAATATAGTCCCTTTCGATGACTTAATGGTATTTATGATCTCTATCAATTTTTAACAAGCTCAGTTTGTTAAGTTAAGGTTAACAAGGAATAGCATGTCTGAGCGGAACTAGAGCAGGAGGGCTTGTGAACTGGGAAAGGTTTTCCAAGTGGCAGTATCAATTAATAGAGAACATGAGCCGAAGAGGGGTTATAGGAGAAGATTTTAGTTACCTATCCGATGCTCTACGGGTTGATGCCACAACCATCACAGTGATTGATACCTGTTTAAAACGACTGCATACCTGGTCACCAGAAATATCTGAAAACGATATTCAGTTTTATCAGCAACATTGGCGACACGATATCTTCCTCAACGCCTATCTCCGCAAAGGTCTTATCAATAGCTCACAAATAATGGAAAATTTGGTCGATCCCGTTCGAGTTCAAGATGATAACTGGTGTGAAAGCCTTCTGCCCTATGTGCATTACCACTCAACCATAGGCCTGCTTTTAGGAATAAATCAGCACCTGTACCTATTTTTTACCGCTCACCACCTCAATAAAGAGTTTAACCGTGGCACACGACGGTTACATGAGAAACTAGGGCATTCGATGCAGCCATGGGTCAACGCCTTTCACGCCAAACAGTTAGCTGAAATGGAGCAAGATAAAGCCCTATGCCGTTGTCAGAAACACTTCCCCATCACGACCCAGCAGCAACCTGTAAAGCTTACTCCCGCCGAATATCAGGTATTAAATCTATTAATGGGCGGCCATTCCGGATCCGATATCGCCGATATACGTCAAGTCAGCAAAGAAACCATTAAGAGTCAGATAAAAAGCGTACTGCACAAAACTGGCTCTAAGCACCAAAACCAGCTTTTGTGGCGCTACAACCACGATAAACTACTCGTAACCATCGGCTTTAATAGCTAAAAGCGAATAGAAAAAAGCCTGCAGACTTTGCAGGCTTTTCTTTTACTTTAAATCTTATGGCGTCACTTGCTTAATGGCAATGGCATAGGCTGAAAACTCACTATCCCCCTCAGCCCACTGTGAAACCACGACCATGATGTCCTTGTCTTGGTTCATCGCCCACTTATCCCCCTCAGCAACAAACAGACCATCGACTAAGCTCATCTGCATAGATTGTTCGGTCAACACCTCATCTTCAGAGGTTGCCACATGACTCCAAACAGCAAGACCATCGGCATTAAAGTCCAGTTCTACTATCCAGTAACCAAAACCATCTGAATTCATGCTGCCATCATCAGGCATCTGTAAATTATAAAGGCGCCAGCTTCCCTCTAAGTCAGCAAGTGCGGGAGAGGTGTTTGCCTTCAGCAACACCGACATATTCTGCCGTGTCTCTTTATGGCTATGACGTAGGATAAGATCTTTACCACGAGACAGGTAAGTTACGGCAACTTCATCATCGTCCTCTATGGTGATTTTGCCCATATCATCCATAGCAAACTGAATGGTTTCGACCTCACCACTAGCTTGCTGCTCACCTAAAGCAAGCTCTGTAATATCAGCCTTACCTTGGTCGTCAATTATCAACTTATCGATCCAGACGCCAAATTCATTCTGATTAAAGTTGGCACTCACAGGAGTTTCAATTCCAGTTCCCCACCATTGCCCCTCGAGATCACTTAACTGCTGCCCACCAGCTAGCTTTATAGACAAGCCAAGCTCTTGCTCACCATCTTCAGTAAAGTAGTTCGCAATCTTATCTTTATTGCTGCTTAAGCCCATATCGAGGTTTTCAATCTCTGCGAAACTTAACATACCGCTTTCACTTAAATTAACTTTAAATGTATCGGTATCTAACTCACCATAACTTTTAACCTTAGCCTCCATGGTGACATTACCCTCGGCATCTATGGTCCACTCCTCGACCACATAACTAAAAGCATCGCTTGAGTACGTTCCAGCAACTGGTGTGGTAAAGAACACCGTATGCCATTGGCCAGTTAAGTCAGTCAATTGATAACCTCGACTCTGACCAAAATGAGCCAGCGCCTCATCGGCATCAACAAGATCTTCGGCAGCGAATCCCGATGCAACCAATGCTTCTTGTGCCTGCTCATCAAAGTTATCCGCAGTCGGATCTACTTCATGACCCGCTAAGGTTTCATGAATATCTTCAGCTAATTGAATTCCCGTATCCGGATCATTATCGGTATCGAGTGACTGTAATAAACGTAGGGTATTAATCACCCCCATATGATCAGCCGTATCCGTTTGATACAGATCCATCGGAGTCACTTCATCCTGACCTGTAACACTCGGAAAACGTGTCGCACCTATGTAGAACTCTACCGACTCGCCTTCGTTATAACTAAA
This sequence comes from Shewanella schlegeliana, assembly GCF_016765635.1. Taxonomy (GTDB): domain Bacteria; phylum Pseudomonadota; class Gammaproteobacteria; order Enterobacterales; family Shewanellaceae; genus Shewanella; species Shewanella schlegeliana. The sequence continues at coordinate 72,336 of NZ_JAESVD010000015.1, read as the reverse complement.
CTGTCCTTTAGCGTCGGTCACTCCGCTGTGATCTGTAGTCTCATAACCAATGCCCGCCACAGGACTATCAGAAAAGATACCTGTTAATACCGTTGGTTGAGGTTCGGGAGTCGGTGTAGGGGAGTCATCACTATCGCTACCACAGCCAGCAAGCGCTAACATGCTGCTCACTGCCAAGGCCGATACGCTAAGCCTTAATAAATTGTTCATTATTTCTCTCCTTGATATTGGCCTATGGTTAGCATGCGATAACCCCATGACAGCGGCATCCCCCCTAAGGGGGATAGGTTAGGATAAATAACGAGTTTACTTCTGAAGAAAGTGACCATGTATATCAGTTAAAAAGCAGACTGCATTTAACTACCGTACATTCGTAAAGTACGCAAAGAACACCTCTATACCTCTGCGACATAATCCGTAAAAACTAACGCAGTAAGAAAAGTGAAATATTGGCACTGAAGTTAAAACTAGAGGTACTTAAACAAGCTGATACCCCATATATCACAGAAAATGAATGACCTGAGATTGTATCTTTTCAGCTGCAAGCCGATGAAAAAACAGTCCACTTAAAGTTACAAGGACTACAGAGTCACCCATCCATTCTTTTTGATAATGAAATTTAATTTATGAATAACACATGCAAAAACGTGACCTTAGTCACACTACATTAGTGTGATAGGACTATTGTAATTAACACAAAATGTAATGAATTAAGAGTGGCTAACTATGAGCATTAAAATTACCGCACGTGGATTTGAACTTCCTGACTACTTAGAGCAAACCATTAAAGAAGCATTTGTAAAATTCGATAAGTTTAAAATATCCTTCTTTAGCAAAGATGTATTCATGAAGCTTGAACCTGGCCATCTGTTTATTGTAGAAATTGCGACTAAGTCTGATCTTGGGAAGATAGATTCAAAAGGGGAAGCAAATGAACTTATGGATGCATTTAATGAAGCATTCGATCGTTTAGAGCGCCAACTTATTAAGCATAAAGAAAAACCATATGCTCATCGTTCTGAAAAATGTGAAAAAGAAAAAGAGCATCTGATCAAAGAAGAAGAGACATTAATAAAACTATGATCTTGTTTTTATAGTTTTAAATATCATCACCAAAACAAGATTCTCTTTTAAATCAAAAGCTAAAGTATATTCTTTAGGGCTGAAAACAAAGAAACCTCCACATGGGAGGTTTCTTTACAACAAATCACTAAGGCTTAAGTCAGTTTAGTGCATTATTCAACAGTAACTGATTTCGCCAAGTTACGCGGCTGATCCACATCGGTGCCCTTAATCAAGGCAACGTGATATGAGAGCAGCTGTAATGGAATAGTGTAGATAAGTGGTGCCATAAACTCATCACAGTGCGGAACAGGGATGACCTTCATGGTTTCATCCGACTCAAACTCGGCATCTTTATCGGCGAACACATACATCAGACCGCCACGGGCACGCACTTCTTCGACGTTAGATTTTAGCTTCTCTAACAGCTCATTGTTTGGTGCAACCACAATAACAGGCATATCGGCATCGATAAGTGCTAGTGGACCATGCTTAAGCTCACCAGATGCATAAGCCTCGGCGTGAATATAAGAGATCTCTTTAAGCTTAAGGGCGCCTTCCATCGCGATTGGATATTGATCGCCACGACCTAAAAACAGTGCATGATGCTTGTCGGCAAAGTCTTCTGCAAGTTCAGCAATCGCATCATCAAGTCCTAGTGCTTGCTCTACTTTAGCTGGCATAGATTGCAGGCTCTGAGTGATAGCCGCTTGCATCTCATCAGACATACCGTTGTAACGGCCAATCGCCGTAGTCAGCATCAATAGACCCGCTAGCTGCACAGTAAAGGCCTTAGTTGACGCAACACCAATCTCAGCCCCCGCTTTCATCATATAAGCCATATCAGACTCACGTACTAGTGATGAACCTGGTGCATTACAGATTGTTAGCGTTGCCTTGTAACCCATCTCTTTCGCTAAACGCATTGCCGCTAAGGTATCTGCAGTCTCGCCAGACTGTGAAATAGTCACAAGTAGGCTGTTAGGGAATAGGTGTGATTTACGGTAGCGGAACTCAGAAGCTATCTCGACGTTACAAGATACACCAGCCCAGTCTTCTAACCAGTAACGCGCAGCCATACCTGCATGGTAGCTAGTACCACAGGCGATGATCTGTACGTGCTTAATGTCTTTTAAGAACTCAGCCGCATTTTCACCAAAGGCAGAGTCTAATACTTTACCACCAGCGATACGGCCTTCAAGAGTATGAGCGATAGCCGTTGGCTGCTCATAGATCTCTTTTAGCATGTAGTGACGGTATTCACCTTTGTCACCCGCATCATGAGTCACTTCAGACTCTTTAATATCACGCGTAACCGCGTTGCCATCGACATCATAGATGTTCACTTCACGGCGAGTCACTTCGGCAACATCACCCTCTTCTAGGAAAGAGAAAGAGCGAGTTACAGGAAGTAGTGCTAACTGATCAGAGGCCACAAAGTTTTCACCTAAGCCATAACCGATAACCAGTGGGCTGCCTGAGCGAGCTACAATCATGCGCTCGCTATCACGACGGTCGATAACCACTGTGCCATAGGCGCCTTCAAGCTGCTTTACTGTTGCTTGAACGGCAGCAAGTAGTGTGTCGTGAGTCTTTAGCTCATGATGCACTAAATGGCAGATAACCTCAGTATCGGTATCCGATGCAAAGGTATAACCCAAGCCTTTTAGCATCTCACGTAGCTTGTTATGGTTTTCAATAATCCCGTTGTGAACAACGGCGATATCGCCTTCTGACTGATGTGGATGCGCATTACGCTCGCTTGGCTCACCATGAGTTGCCCAACGAGTGTGTGCGATACCAGTGCCACCAATAAGTGGCGCAGCCTCTAGCGCAGCAGATAACTCTTGTACCTTACCCACACGGCGAGTTCTGTTTAGCTCACCATTATTTAGTACTGCAACGCCGGCAGAGTCATAGCCACGGTATTCGAGGCGTCTAAGTCCTTCAACAAGAATTTCAGCCACATCTCTTTGCGCTACAGCGCCTACAATTCCACACATATTTAGTTACCTAGCCTCTCTATATGAGAGTTAAATTAAAAGTTAAAAGTTGAATTTGAAACTGGATACTTAGCTAAGCCACTTAGCCCGAATAAGTTATCCCGCATGAGGTGCAAGAATGACCCGCACACCATGGTTAGAAATCGTCTCTAGTGCTTCGCTCGGTAACTTATCGTCCGTTACCAACACACTGATCTTGCTCCAAGGCAGCTCTAAATTTGGAATGCGTCTGCCCAGTTTTTCTGACTCAAGCATCACTACCACTTCTCGCGATACCTCGGCCATCACCTTACTAAGGCCTGTTAGCTCATTAAAGGTTGTGGTACCACGCTCAAGATCGATACCGTCTGCACCAATAAATAGCTGATCGAAGTTGTATGAACGAAGCACTTGCTCGGCTATCTGCCCCTGGAAAGACTCCGAGTGTGGGTCCCATGTACCACCGGTCATCAATAAGGTTGGCTCGTTTTCAAGCTCGTGAATTGAATTGGCAAGCGCAAGTGAATTAGTCATCACCAATAAGCCACGTTTATTGTTAAGCTCACCAATCAAGCCTGACGTGGTACTGCCACTGTCGATAATGATACGGTTATGATCTTTAATCAGCTCGGCGGCCACCTTAGCGATAGACAACTTGTTAGGTGCTATCTTGGCGGAGAACTGCTGAGTCACCTCATCAGGCACAGCGACAGCGCCACCATAACGGCGCAATAATAGGCCGGTTTTTTCTAAAGTAGCCAAGTCCTTGCGAATAGTAACTTCAGAGGTTTCGAAACGTAAGGATAACTCTTCAACACTCACCTCACCTTGCTGGTTAAGTAGGCTAATAATGCTATGGCGACGCTGTTGAGTGTTTCGTTTGTTCATAAAACCTTTTGCTAAGTTTCGATTCGAAAGAAGTATTATAGTGAAACGAAACTTAATTGCCAGTTTTGATCATATTCAGGAGCTAATAGTTGGCGATAAGATATAAAAAAGCCCCAACCCTAGGGCTGAGGCTTTTAACACTCATTAGACTTGAAACCTATATTTACAACTTAGATTTAGAACTTCGCTTCTAACGCTAAGCTAAAGTGACGACCTTCACCCACTGTCACATCAGTGTTGGTACCACCCGCTAGATAATCAGTATCGAATAGGTTCTTCACATTGACACGTACACTGACATCGCTACCCATTACGTCCATAGTATATGCGGCGCCCATATCGAAACGAACATAACCATCTTTACTGATCGTGTTGCTAGTATTTGCAAAACGCTCACCAACATAGATAGCACCTAAGTTTAATGCTAAATCATCGGTCATCTCATAACGAGTCCATACGTTTGCAGACCACTCTGGTGCATCAACAGGTGTCTTGCCGTTTAAGCTATCAGTTTCTGGACGGTGATATTCAGCATTTAGGTACATCATAGAGCCTGTCATAAACCAGCTCTCGCTAACTTGACCCTGTGCGCCCATCTCGAAACCCTTATGGCGCTGCTCACCAGATTGAGTAGTAATGGTTTGGCTGCTACCTTCAATCTCTTCGGTTACTGTCACGTTCGATACTGTGATATCAAATACCGCGCCAGTTAATAGTAGGCTACCGTCAAACAGCTCCCACTTAGTGCCGACTTCATATTGTTCGCCGTACTCTGGGTCTAGGTTTTTACCATCGTTAACGTCGTCAATATTGTTCACTATCCCTTGAGGTGTGAAACTCTTAGAATAGTTAACGTAGATACTGCCGTTATCGGCAGGTGAGTAGATAACACCAAGCTTAGGCGATACAGCATAGCTGTTATTACCCGGGCCCTCTTTTTTCTGCTCATCGTAACGCACGCCAGCTAATACTTGCCATTCATCGGTAATAGTTACTAAGTCTTGAACGTAGAAACCGTAGTGCTTGTATTCACTCTCGTACTTAGTTACATCACGGTTGTAATCAAGGTCTGGCTTAGGTACTGGCTGTCCTGGCATCACAACTTGTTTCTTTTCACCTGACTCTTTTAGCTGACCATAGTAATAATCAAGCATGTTAGCGCCGATAAGCAATTGATGCTCTAAATCGCCAGTGTAGAAGTTACCGGTGAAATCAACAAAACCCGTCTTGTGCTGCCAATCATCATAACGGTCAAACGGGCTAATATAGTAGCCATCTGTAAATGGATCTTCAGAACCACTAATTAGTGATGGAGAAGAATCTAGACGCTGACGGTTAAACTGCTGGTCGTTATAGCCAGCTTTCACTTTCCAATCATCTGTTAAGTGATAAGTCAGTTCGGCACCTAAGTTAGAGATAGTATTATCGGTAAATGCCCATGGCTGATCCCAAATAATGTCACGACCGCCAATCAAGTCGCCGCTACTGTTTAACCAACCACCGCGATCGATGCCAGTCTTGTCTTGAGTATGATCATATTTAAGTGATAGTAGTAAATCGTCGGTAATATCAAATTCTAGGTTTAAGTAACCTAACCAACGGTCGCGCTCCTGATGACTGCCGTCTTGATACTCTCTCCAGTAGGTAGTGTCTTGCTTAACTAACACTGTGCGGTAACGGATAGTTTCGGCTTCGTTTAAGCTGCCGCCCGCATCTAGCTGGAAACGTGTCGAACCGTGCTCATCGGTATCGAAACCGATATCAAGCATGGTTTCATAGGTAGGCTTCTTGGTGACCATGTTGATCAAGCCACCAGGACCTGACTGACCATAAAGCATGCTCGAAGGACCTTTTAATACTTCGACTTGCTGTAGTGTTTCGATTGGCTGTACATAGTGAGACCACTGCTGCTGACCATTAATCAAGAAACCAGAACCTGAAGAGAGTTCGAAACCACGAATATTGAATACTTGGCGATTCCATTTCTCAGAACCACCAGTCACACTAGAGTCGTTAACGAGTACTTCAGAAAGGTTAGTCGCTAGCTGCTCATCGGTAACGAAATCTGGGATAACTGTGACAGATTGAGGTGTATCTAGAATATCGATATCACCGCGCATAGCGCCTGAAGATGAGCCAACATTATAATCGTTAAAGCTACGGCCGGTAACGCTAATGCGCTCGATATTCGGCTCAGCCACAATAGTGGATTCAACACTTGCATCGTCAGCAAATGCAGAAGATGAAGCCAATGCAGTAACGATTGCCAGCCCTAAACGTGAAAACTTAAATGACGTCCCAACAGACATATCCAACCTCAAAATGACACATGAATGTATTAATTGAGTCGCAATATAAATGAGAACTATTTTTATTTAAGTTTCTTTACACTTCTTTACAGTGGTGGATGATGCACTTCAAAGTTACCAAGATAAGGCAACATTAACACACACAAATGCATCAATAAGTATCAGACTTAAAGACTTTAACCCTATAAACTAAATGCCTAAATAATAGGCTAAATAAAAACAAAAAAGCGACTCTAGAGCCGCTTTAATGAAAATACTAATCTTTACTTTTTCTGCTTAACGGGTCGTGCCCAGCCAGTCAAATGACGCTGCTTAACGCGGGTGATAACTAACTCACCAGCCGCGACATCTCTAGTGATGGTAGAACCCGCTCCTAAAGTAGCACCTTCACCAATAGTCACAGGTGCAACAAGTTGAGTGTCACTACCGACAAAAACATTGTCTTCAATAATCGTTTGGAACTTATTAGCGCCATCATAGTTGCAGGTAATGGTACCCGCACCGATATTGACTCCAGCACCTATGGTCGCATCGCCAATATAAGCCAAATGACCCGCTTTAGAGCCTTTACCTAGTACCGCTTTTTTCATTTCAACGAAGTTGCCGATGTGAGCATCTTGTTTAAGCTCTGCGCCTGGGCGCAAGCGTGCAAAAGGCCCTGCGCTAGCGTCAACACCAACCTTTGCGCTCTCGATAATAGAGTAAGGTTTGATCACAGCGTTATCGCTAATCTCACAATCGATAAGGATTGCGCCAGCGCCAATGGTCACGTTATTACCGATAGTTACCTTGCCTTCGATAACCACGTTAACATCGATCATCACATCCATGCCCACAGTGACATTACCACGAATATCGATGCGTGCTGGATCGCGTAGATTAGCACCTTCAAGCATCAGTTTTTCGGCTGCGCGAGCTTGATAAGCACGCTCTAATTGCGCCAGTTGTACGCGATTATTTGCACCTTCAACTTCCACAGCGGATTCAGGCTGTGCTGTAGTAATGGCGACGCCATCTTTGTGTGCCATCGCAACGATATCAGTAAGGTAGTATTCACCTTGAGCATTGTCTGATGACAATTGACCTAACCAAGCTTTTAGTTGCTTACCCGGCGCCGCCATAATGCCTGTATTAATCTCATTGATTGCAAGCTGCTCGGCATTAGCATCTTTTTGCTCAATAATACCAACTACACTACCTTGCTCGCGAACGATACGACCGTAACCCGTTGGGTTAGGTAAGTTAACCGTCAAAATAGCTAAACCATTAGCTTCACGAGCAGCTAGTAGCGCCTCAAGTGTAGATGCTTGGATCAGTGGTACATCGCCATAAAGGATCAGTACCGTATCATCATCGGCGATATTGTCATTCGCCTGTGCTACTGCGTGACCAGTACCCAACTGCTCTGCTTGTAGTACCCAATTAAGTTGTTGTTCACCCAATTTGGCTTGTAGCTTGTCGGCGCCATAACCATAAACCAGCTGAATGGCATCGCTACCGACTTGATGCGCGGTATCGATAACATGCTGAACCATGCTCTTATGTGCAATAGGGTGAAGAACTTTCGGAAGATCTGAGCGCATGCGGGTTCCCTTGCCTGCGGCCAAAATCACTACATTCAGTGCCATCGGTTTATCCTTGAGCTAATGCTTTAACTAATGTTAGAAAAATGAGGTCTTTATAATACAGCCGATTTTAAGCGATACAGGTATTAAAAGCGACTCGGTAACGACATCAGTACTAAAAGGTGATGGTTTTATCTGCCACTAGCACCCACTGAGCAAGATCGTCCATAGTAGCCATCTCACAGCCTTCAATAACTTTAAGTTCAGTTAATCCGCGAGCATGCATACAGGAGCCACAAAACTTAACCTGCGTTTTTTGTGCGATAACGATCTCTAGCATCTGTTGGATGTTATAACCTTCAGTAGACTTCTGATTAGGTAGAACGGCAGTCACAGCATCAGACAGTAAAAATAGGCTCACTCGAACAGGTGAATAGTCTTGTTCATTGAGCTGTATCGCCAAGCGAAGGGCATTGAACAGCTTCTCTGAACCATAAGGGGCATCATTTACGATTATTAGCACATGCTGCATGGGTAAACTCTCTGACATAAAATGAATGTCGGAGGGTAACACTCAAATGAGATAAGGGTTCTTACTTAGATCACGTTCAAAGATAAATCTAGATATTAGCAAAAAGGTTCTAGGTCCTAGGACGCTGCGCTGCGCTGCGAGGACGGGCTAAAGCCCTACTAGAAAGAGCAAAAGCAAAAATCAGTACCATGTTCCGCTTCCGTCTTTGCACTTCCCACCTTTTCCGTTAGCGTAGCGTCACGTACCCTAGGCCGCAGGCCATTCGTCTTTGCTTTCCTAGAACCTAGAACCTTTCTTAGCTTTTCCTCGGACCTTCTTTTAGATACAAATACCAAAACTAGCCATCCATGGGTTTTGGCATAAGTGTTCCAGACACAAAAAAAGCGCCCTAGGGCGCTTTTTTATCAAACAATAACCTTATCTGGCAATGTTCTTCTTGATGGTCTCGACTACGCGTAATTGAGCCATAGCCTGAGCTAACTCAACCGCTGCGGCTGCGTAGTTGAAGTCAGCACCAGCTTCAGCCATATGGGCTTCTGCACGTTGCTTAGCTTCTACTGCTGCTTGCTCGTCAATCTCATCGGCACGCAATACCACGTCAGCCAATACTGAAATTGAAGAAGGTTGTACTTCCAGGATACCACCTGAAAGGTAAAACACCTCTTCACTTCCATCTTGCTTGACGATGCGCGCCATGCCAGGTTTGATACTTGTCAACAGAGCCGCGTGACCAGGCATAATACCTAGTTCACCTTCCGTTCCTGAAACTTGTAGCTGAGCTACGCGACCAGAAAAAATATGACTCTCTGCACTTACCATATCAAGTTGTACTGTCATGGCTGCCATCCGTTCTCCTTAAAACTAAGTCAAAAACTTAGTTATTTTTTGTTAGCTTTCTCAACAGCTTCGTCGATAGAACCAACCATGTAGAACGCTTGCTCTGGAAGGTGATCGAACTCACCCTCTAGAATGCCCTTGAAGCCACGGATAGTGTCTTTAAGAGAAACGTACTTACCTGGAGAACCGGTGAATACTTCTGCTACGAAGAAAGGCTGAGAAAGATATTTTTCAATCTTACGAGCACGGAATACAGTTGTCTTATCTTCATCAGATAATTCATCCATACCTAGGATCGCAATGATATCTTTCAGCTCTTTGTAGCGCTGAAGTACGGTTTGAACACCGTTAGCAACATCGTAATGCTCTTGACCAACAACCTGTGGATCTAGCTGACGTGAAGTCGAATCCAATGGGTCAACCGCTGGGTAAATACCTAGCGAAGCAATGTTACGAGACAATACAACTGTCGCATCTAAGTGAGCGAAGGTTGTAGCTGGCGATGGATCCGTTAAGTCATCCGCAGGTACGTATACGGCTTGAACAGAGGTAATAGACCCTGTCTTAGTCGATGTAATACGCTCCTGAAGTACACCCATCTCCTCAGCCAATGTTGGCTGGTAACCTACTGCTGATGGCATACGGCCTAGCAGTGCAGATACTTCAGTACCCGCCAAGGTGTAACGATAGATGTTATCTACGAAGAAAAGAACGTCTTTACCTTCGTCACGGAACTTCTCGGCCATAGTTAGACCAGTTAGTGCCACACGTAGACGGTTTCCTGGAGGCTCGTTCATCTGACCATATACCATGGCCACTTTATCTAGAACGCCAGAATCTTCCATCTCGTAGTAGAAGTCGTTACCCTCACGAGTACGCTCACCTACACCGGCAAATACTGATAAACCAGAGTGTGCTTTAGCGATGTTGTTAATAAGTTCCATCATGTTAACGGTCTTACCAACACCAGCACCACCAAACAGACCAACTTTACCACCCTTAGCGAATGGACATACAAGGTCGATAACCTTGATACCAGTCTCTAAAAGTTCAGTTGTGTTTGACTGATCTTCGTATGAAGGAGCTTCACGGTGGATCACATAGCGATCTTCTTCACCGATAGGGCCCGCTTCATCAACAGGCTCACCCAATACGTTCATAATACGGCCTAGGGTCGCAGACCCAACCGGAACAGTAATTGGTGAACCAGAGTTTACAACCTCTAGGCCACGACGCAGACCATCTGAAGAACCCATAGCGATGGTACGAACTACACCACCACCAAGTTGCTGCTGAACTTCCAGCACCAAGCCTTCACTTTTGATCTCTAGAGCGTCATATACCTGAGGTACGGCATCATGTGGAAACTCTACGTCCACAACCGCGCCAATTACTTGGACAACAGTACCTGTGCTCATGATTAATCCTCTAAAACTTGTATTCGTTACCTAGCCTAAACGGCGGCAGCACCTGAAACAATTTCCGAAAGTTCTTGCGTAATCGCAGCCTGACGGGCTTTGTTATAGACCAACTGCAAGTCACCGATAAGTTCACCAGCGTTGTCTGTCGCAGCCTTCATAGCAACCATACGGGCCGCCTGCTCTGATGCGATATTTTCAACAACACCTTGATAAACCTGAGATTCCACAAAACGAACCAACAAAGTATCTAATAATAACTTTGGATCTGGTTCATAGATGTAATCCCACTGATGAGTAAACTCATCATCTTCTGACTTAGGCAAAGGTAGCAGCTGCTCGATCACTGGGGCTTGAGTCATAGTATTCACAAACTTGTTGAATACTACGTACAAACGGTCCAGCTTGCCTTCGTTGTATGCTTCTAGCATCACACGTACTGTTCCGATCAAGTCGGCTAGCTTTGGAGCATCGCCTAAACCCGAAGCAGAAGCAGATACTTGTCCGCCAAAGCTATTGAAGAATTGCGCACTACGTGCACCAATTGTACAGAATTCAACTTCTGCACCAGCTTCACGCTGCTTCTTCACGTCTGCGACAACCTTTTTGAAAAGGTTGACGTTCAGACCACCACAAAGACCACGGTCGGTTGACACAACAATGTAACCAACACGCTTAGCTTCTCGCACTTCCAAATATGGATGCTTATATTCGAGAGAACCTTGCGCCACGTGACCGATCACCTTACGCATATGTTCTGCATATGGACGACTAGAAGACATGCGATCTTGTGCTTTACGCATTTTGCTCGCAGCAACCATTTCCATTGCAGACGTGATCTTCTGAGTGTTTTGAACACTCGCGATCTTGGTTTTAATCTCTTTAGCGTTGGCCATCTTTACTCTCCAATTCTGGACCTGAGGTGCCAGAGGCACCTCTAATATTTACCAGGTTTGGGTTTCTACGAACTTGTCCAAGCTAGCCTTCAGCTCACCTTCGATATCAGCGTTATAATCGCCAGTATCATTGATGGTCTTCATTAGGTCAGCATGTTCACTGTTCATGAAAGAGAGCAGAGACGCTTCGAAATCACCGATTTTGTTCAGCTCAACACTCTTCAAGTAACCTTTTTCAGCTGCGAAAATAGACACAGACTGATCAGCGATACTCATTGGAGCGTATTGCTTTTGCTTCATTAGTTCGGTAACACGCTCACCATGCTCAAGCTGAGCACGAGTTGCATCATCTAAGTCAGATGCAAACTGTGAGAACGCTGCAAGCTCTCGATACTGTGCAAGTGCGGTACGGATACCACCAGACAGTTTCTTGATGATCTTAGTCTGAGCCGCACCACCAACACGAGAAACAGAGATACCTGGGTTAACAGCTGGACGTAAGCCAGAGTTAAATAGGTCTGTTTCAAGGAAGATCTGACCATCAGTAATCGAAATTACGTTAGTCGGTACGAATGCAGAAACGTCACCAGCTTGAGTTTCAATAATTGGTAGAGCAGTCAAAGAACCAGTTTGGCCTTTAACTTCACCTTTAGTGAACTTCTCAACATACTCGGCGTTAACACGTGAAGCACGTTCCAACAGACGAGAGTGAAGATAGAATACATCACCTGGGTATGCTTCACGTCCTGGTGGACGCTTTAGAAGCAATGAGATTTGACGGTAAGCAACAGCTTGCTTAGACAAATCGTCATATACGATTAGTGAGTCTTCACCGCGGTCGCGGAAGTATTCACCCATTGTACAACCAGAGTATGGAGCCAAGTACTGTAGTGCAGCAGCTTCAGAAGCTGTAGCAACAACAACAATGGTGTTCGCCAAAGCGCCGTGCTCTTCTAGCTTGCGTACAACGTTAGCGATTGTAGAAGCCTTTTGGCCTACAGCTACGTATACACACTTAATGCCAGAATCTTTTTGGTTGATAATCGCGTCGATCGCTAGAGCGGTTTTACCGATCTGGCGGTCACCAATGATCAATTCACGCTGTCCACGACCGATTGGGATCATAGAGTCAACGGCTTTATAACCAGTTTGTACTGGCTGATCAACTGACTTACGCTCAATTACACCAGGTGCAATTACTTCAACAGGAGAGAAACCATCGCTTTCGATAGGTCCTTTACCGTCAATTGGCTCACCTAGCGTGTTGACTACGCGGCCTAATAGACCACGGCCAACAGGTACTTCCAAAATACGGCCTGTTGTTTTAACTTTATCGCCTTCTGCCAAGTTGGCATAAGGGCCCATTACTACGGCACCGACAGAATCACGTTCTAAGTTCAACGCGATTGCAAAACGGTTGCCAGGCAGCTCGATCATTTCACCCTGCATCACGTCGGCTAGGCCGTGGATGCGGATGATGCCGTCACTTACTGCAACGATAGTACCTTCGTTGCGAGCTTCACTAACGACTTCGAACTGCTCGATCCGCTGTTTAATCAGATCGCTGATTTCAGTGGAATTCAGTTGCATGCTCAAACTCCCAATTACGACTGCAGCGTATCAGACAGACGCGAAATTTTTCCGCGGACCGAGCCATCAATGACCAAGTCGCCTGCCGTGATAATTACACCAGCAATAAGGCTGGCATCTATGCTGCAATTCAGCTTAACTTTGCGTGCTAGACGTTTCTCTAAAGAAGCGCTCAGCTCTTGTAGTTGCTCTGAGGTTAGCTCAGTCGCTGAAACAATTTGCGCTTCAACTTCTTTCGCGTACTCACGTTGCATCTCAACAAATTGTTGAGCAACAGCAGGTAGCGCAACTAAACGACCGTTTTCAGCCATTACCTTTAACAGGTTCTGAACTTGCTCGTTGATTTGCTCACCACAAACTCCAATAAAGAGTTCTGCAAGCTTATTGCTGGCCATTGCGCCAGACAGTAATGGCTGCATAGCTTCGTTTTCACTAACTAATGCGGCGAAGTTAAGCATTTCAGCCCAACTCTCTACTGCGTTCTGTTCAAGAGCGAAGTCAAAAGCTGCCTTTGCGTAAGGACGAGCGATGGTGGTTATTTCAGCCATAACTCAAGCTCCTTATTTAAAGTTCAGCAACAAGTTTATTAACTATGTCACTGTGTGCGGCTTCATCAATCGAACGTTCAAGAATTTTCTCTGCGCCAGCAATAGCTAAAGCAGCTACTTGCTTACGTAGATCTTCTTTCACGCGATTACGTTCGTTTTCAATTTCAGCGTGGCCCTGAGCGATAATTTTCGCACGCTCGGTATCAGCTTCAACTTTTGCTTCATCAACGATTTGAGCTTTGCGTTTATTAGCTTGCTCAATAATCTCGTTTGCTGTTGCTTTAGCGTCTTTTAGCTGCTCTGTGGCTTTCACCTGAGCTAGCTCTAAATCTTTTGCAGCACGTCCTGCATCAGCTAGCCCATCAGCAATTTTCTTCTGGCGTTCTTCGATAGCGTTCATCAATGGCGGCCATACAAACTTCATGCAAAACCACACAAAGAGAAGAAAAGAAATCGCTTGGCCTAGCAGGGTAGCGTTAATACTCATAACGACAACTCCTTCTAAGGGGGACGATTAGCCTGCTAATTGACCTAAGAACGGGTTAGCGAATACGAAGAATAATGCAACACCAACTGCAATCATTGAGATCGCATCAAGTAGACCAGCTACAATGAACATTTTAGTTTGAAGTGCAGGAGCAAGCTCTGGTTGACGAGCAGAAGCTTCTAGGAATTTACCACCTAGAATAGCAAAGCCAATACCAGTACCTAGCGCTGCTAAGCCGATCATAATTGCAACAGCTATTGCTGTAAAGCTAATTACAGTTTCCATTTTATCTCCGATAAGTATCTAATTTTTAATAAATTAATGGTCTTCATGTGCCATGCTTAGATATACAATCGTAAGCATCATGAAGATAAACGCCTGCAGCACAATTACCAAAATATGGAAAATGGCCCAAGGCACTGATAATGCAAACTGAGCCCACCAAGGCATCAGTGCTATCAGAATAAAGATCAACTCACCTGCATACAGGTTACCAAACAGACGAAGCGATAATGAAATCGGCTTCGCAACCAAGGTGACAGTTTCCAAAACAAAGTTGATTGGAATTAGTGCCCAATGATTGAAAGGCTGCATAGTAAGTTCTTTAGTGAACCCACCAATCCCCTTTACCTTGATACTGTAGAAAACAATTAACGCGAACACACTCAAAGCTAAGCCCAAAGTTACGTTCAAGTCAGTTGTAGGTACAATCTTTAGGTAAGGTACGCCTAATAATCTGTTTGCGGCCTCAGGTACAAAGTCAACAGGGATCAAGTCCATTAAGTTCATCAGGAAAACCCAGACGAAAATAGTTAGACCTAATGGTGCAATAACCGCGTTTTTCCCATGAAATGAGTCTTTAACGATTTTATCAACACCTTCCACGCACATTTCAACGAAACATTGAAGCTTGCCTGGAACGCCAATTGTTGCCTTTTGTCCTACTTTGTAGAATAACCACAAAAATAGAACCCCTAGACCAACTGAAAACAAAAGTGAGTCAATGTGCCAAGTCCAAAATCCCGCATCTTGACATGCATAGTTAAAAGCAATCCCACTATCCGTGGAACACATTTTCGCATTAGTCAGGTGATGCTGGATATAGTCGGAAGCCGTTATAGTTAACGTATCATCCCCAGTTGTCGCCATGATTAATCTCACTTAATTTTGTTTGAAGTATAAAGGGACTGTCCAAGGTACAATTAACACAAGTAAGTAACAGATGAATAACGGCATAAATGACGATTTCATCAAACCAAATGCAAGCGAAAATAATACAATGGTTAACAGCAACTTTACCGCTTCCCCCAGGAAAAACGATCTTACGACCTTTCCTGATGCTTGTGCCCCCGAATGGGAGAAAGCTAGGGTTGCGAACACAAAATTAGGGAATACAGCGATAGCACCACCTGCCAAGGCAGATATACCATACTGAACTCCCCACATAGCGAAAAAGAAAAGGGAAACACATCCAGCAACCGCCGCCTGCAGTAAAACTAATCTATAGGCTGACCGCCGGCCACGACGTGCTAAAACCTTGCTCAATTTACCTTCTCCGCATTATAACTTCTTGTTTCGATGACAGGATTACAAATATCCGTATAAACCCGAGGTACAAAAAGCTTGCGAAAGTATACCGTTTCAGGCTTTCAAAGCAAGTTTAAGAGGGATAAAAAGGGGACTTTTAGTGTGATCTACGCCAAAAGTCTAAAAGTGTAAGATTAACGAATGTCACAAAGTTACATAATATAGTGTTAACTTTGAGATTTTAGTGAATTTTGCTGATAATTCCCTCTAATTCAGCCAAATCTTGATAGTTTATTACCATTTTACCTTTCCCCTTTTTGTTATGCGTTAACGTAACCTTAGCACCTAGTCTTTCAATTAATTGGCTCTCTAAACGGACTACATCATGATCTTTAGCTGGCTTTTCGAGGATTTCAGTTTGATTTAAGGTTTTATTGACCAATCGTTCAGTTTCACGAACTGTTAATTCTTTAGCAACAACCAATCGAGCGAGATTCGTTTGCTCGTCTCCACTGATCGCCAACAACGCACGACCATGACCCATATCGATATCGCCATACTCAAGCATACGCTTAACAGGTTCATTTAAGCCATTAAGTCGTAACAAATTTGAGACCGTTGCACGAGATTTACCAACTGCGTCGGCTATCTGCTGGTGAGTTAGCTCAAATTCTTCAATTAAACGGTTTAGTGCAATCGCTTCTTCCATCGCATTTAAGTCTTCACGTTGGATATTTTCGATTAGCGCGATAGCGACAGCAGCTTCATCAGGAACCTGCTTAACAATACAAGGGATAGCAGCTAAGCCAGCTAATTGTGATGCGCGCCAACGACGTTCACCAGCGATGATCTCATAATTTTCAGGGGAAACTTTACGTACAACAATCGGTTGAATAATACCTTGAGCACGAATAGATTCAGCAAGCTCTTCAAGTGCCTCTGGAGCCATATCTTTACGCGGCTGGTACTTACCAGGTTGTAACCTATCGATATCTAACGTGATTAAATCATCGTTTTTAACCTTTTGCTCAACTTCTGCTGTAGGTGCAACACGCTGACTAGCCGCTTGACTGGTACTCAATAGTGCATCTAGGCCTTTACCCAAGCCTCTTTTTTTCAGTGTCATCTTTTATCCTTAAACTTGCTCAGCCTGGGTTAGCTGCTCTGCACGACGAATTATTTCGCCAGCCAATGCTAGATAGGCTTTAGCCCCTGCGCTCGATTTGTCGTAATACATAGCGGGCGCTCCAAAACTTGGCGCCTCGGCTAAGCGAACATTCCGTGGGATTACAGTACGGTAAACTTTATCACCGAAGTGTTGCTTTAACTGATCAGAAACATCGTTGGAGAGTCGATTACGTGGATCGTACATGGTACGCAAGATCCCTTCGATATGTAGACCTGAATTAACCATGGCTGCAAGTTTACTAATGGTATCCATCAAGGCTGTTAATCCTTCCAGCGCGTAGTACTCACACTGCATAGGAACCAGCACAGAGTCTGCTGCGGACATAGCATTAACTGTTAGCATGTTTAGTGAAGGTGGACAGTCGATGAAAATATAATCGTAATCATCTTTGATTGGGGCGAGGGCATTGCGCAAACGAACTTCACGAGCAAAAAACTCCATGAGTTTAATCTCAGCAGCCGTCACGTCACCATTGCCAGCGATAAGATCATACTTACCATTGGTATCTCGGCAAACAACCTCTTCGAATGGTTTCTCTTCAACCAGTAATTCATAGGCTGTATTCTCGACTTCATACTTGTCGATACCGCTGCCCATGGTCGCATTTCCCTGTGGATCAAGATCGATCAACAAAACACGACGTTTAGTCGCCGCTAAAGAGGCTGCTAAATTTACACAAGTTGTTGTTTTTCCGACGCCACCTTTCTGGTTGGCCACGGCAATCACTTTACCCACAATATCACCCTGTAAGTCGCCTGTATTATATTCCTAAGCTCGCGTTCACTTAAGAAATTAGCGCACTAAATCTAATGGTTATTAGTAACAAATTGCTTGAAGCGCTGAAAGAATGCAACTTTTCAGTGCGCTTTATAAGCTGTAGCTCACTTCATTAGGTCTTTATCTATCGCGACCCAAATAAAATTAGCTTGCGGGCACTCAAAAGAGCGCCCGCACAAAATTAATCTTGCTTGATAACTCTTAACAGATGACGCTGTTCTTCGAGTTTAGGTACGTTAAGTTCGATAGTATCGGTCACCACAAAGCCCTTAGGCATCTGTGACATCTCTTCTTCACTCAACTGTCCCTTAAGCGCGTAAAAGCAGCCATCAGCTTTAGGTAAATGCTGACACCAATGCAGCATATCTTGAATCGATGCGAATGCACGACTTAGTACGCCATCGAATAGTTCTTCAGGCTGGTAAGCCTCAACACGGCTTTCAATTGAAGAGATATTATTGATACCTAACTCAAACTGCACCTGCTTTTGAAAGCGAATACGCTTACCTAAGCTATCGAGCAGTACAAACTCTTTATCTGGATTTAAGATCGCAAGCGGGATCCCTGGTAAACCAGGGCCAGTACCAACATCGATAAAACGTTTTCCCTCAAGATGCGGTGAAACCACTAAGCTGTCCATGATATGGCGAATTAACATCTGCTCAGGATCGCGAACAGAAGTCAGGTTAAATGCCTTGTTCCACTTATTGAGCATGCCAACAAAGTCTACAAGCTGCTGTTTTTGCTGCTCGGTAGCAGTCAGGCCGACTTCGGCCAAATAATCATTTAATTGGGCAGATAACACAGTTTGTGTCCTCAAATAGAGCGAATTAAATATCAATCGGTATTATGAATCGCTGAAAAGATGAAAGGAAGCCTCAAGACTTCCCTTTATCATGTAAAACTACCGAATTAAGAGCGAACTAAGCGCTCTTTCTCAATAAACCACGTTTTTTTAGGTGAACCAGCAAAATAGAAATAGCCGCTGGTGTCATTCCTGAAATTCGTGAAGCTTGACCTATGGTTTCAGGCTTATGCTCATTCAACTTAGCAATCACCTCATTAGACAAGCCTGGAACTTCCTGATAATCAAGTTCAAGTGGTAGCAGGGTTGTTTCATGACGAATCGCTTTATCTATTTCACCTTGCTGACGCTGAATATAGCCAGAGTACTTAACCTGGATCTGCACTTGCTCAGCTGCACGTTGATCTTCAAGTCCAGGACCGAATCCATCGATAGACATCAGCTTTGGATAATCCATTTCTGGACGACGTAGCAGATCTTCAAACGTTGCTTCACGGGTAATCGGTGTATTCAAATGCGGATTCAACACATCAACCAAAGGTGAGTTAGGGTGGATCCACTGTCCACGTAAGCGCTGTAATTCAGTTTCGATCGACTCCATCTTCTCACTAAACAGTGCCCAACGATGATCATCAACCAAACCGAGTTCACGACCCTTTTCGGTTAAACGTAGATCGGCATTATCTTCGCGGAGCAATAAACGATATTCCGCTCGGCTAGTGAACATACGGTAGGGTTCTTTGGTACCCAATGTAGACAGATCGTCAACTAATACACCTAGATAGGCTTGATCGCGGCGTGGACACCAAGCTTCTTTGCCCTGAACTTGTAATGATGCGTTCATACCCGCTAATAGACCCTGTGCACCGGCTTCTTCGTAGCCAGTTGTACCGTTAATTTGTCCAGCAAAGAACAAACCACCGATCGTTTTAGTCTCTAGTGAATTTTTAAGATCGCGAGGATCAAAATAATCATACTCGATAGCATAACCTGGACGCATGATCTGTGCGTTTTCCATGCCTTTGATTGAACGAACTAAGTTCAATTGCACATCGAACGGTAAACTGGTTGAGATACCATTTGGATAGATCTCAGTCGTATTTAATCCCTCTGGTTCGATAAAGATCTGATGCGATGTTTTATCGGCAAAACGATTAATCTTATCTTCGATAGAAGGGCAGTAGCGTGGACCTATTCCTTCGATAATCCCTGAGTACATTGGGCTTCTGTCTAAACCTCCACGAATAATATCGTGAGTACGCTCGTTAGTATGCGTAATGTGACAAGAAACTTGCTCTGGATGATCGTTAACGTCACCGATAAATGACATCACAGGTAATGGATCATCACCTTTTTGTTCTGTCATCTGTGAAAAATCGATAGTATTTGCATCGATTCGTGGTGGTGTACCGGTTTTTAAGCGACCAACACGAATTGGTAACTCTCTAAGTCTATGAGCTAGGGCGATAGAGGGTGGATCACCCGCTCGACCACCACTGTAGTTTTCTAATCCAATATGGATCTTTCCACCAAGGAATGTACCAGCTGTTAAGACTACAGCTGGAGCCTCAAAGGCTAACCCCATCTGTGTAACAACACCAATAACTCTATCGTTTTCAACAACAAGATCGTCAACCGCTTGTTGAAAAATACGTAGATTAGTTTGGTGCTGCAGGATCTCTTGGATCTTATGACGATAAAGCGCTCTGTCGGCTTGTGCACGAGTAGCACGAACTGCAGGCCCTTTGCTTGAGTTCAATGTGCGAAATTGAATACCAGCAAAGTCAGTAGCTACAGCCATTGCTCCGCCTAGCGCATCAATTTCTTTGACTAAGTGTCCTTTACCTATGCCGCCGATAGCAGGGTTACAGGACATTTGTCCCAAAGTATCTATGTTATGGGTCAGCAAAAGTGTTTTTGATCCCATTCTGGCAGAAGCTAAAGCCGCTTCAGTACCAGCATGACCACCACCAACAACGATTACATCAAACCGTTCATGAAATTGCATTCGACAGCCTTCGATTAGTAAAAGGATAAATTGTTTCTGAGCAGAGCATTTTAGCATTTGCTTTGCTTAAGGTGAACGATCTATTTAGCTTGTTTTGATCAAGGGGGATCGCCTTAATAGATCTTAAGATCTTTATATAGATCTCTTATTATGTTTACTATTAGGATCGCACTTTTCGGTGGATAACTCTATTTTCTCTTTACATTCAAAGGTTAACGTTAAAACGATCTTGTGATCTGATCGCGATCTAACTGACTTAAGCTTGGGGATAGATCGGGTACTTATCCACAAGGTGGATCATTGAGCAGATCCGATGTGAATTAATGCAACAGTTGATCAGATCAAAATAATAGCTTATCCACATATTTATTAAATTAATAAGTTTTATGTGGATAAGTTAGATCTAATCTGTGAGTTGTTGGAACAATAGATCGGAAATGAGGTGGGGAATTAGATCTTAAAGTTGATCTTGCCAGACGCTAAGCCAAGCCAGTGCTGGTTCTTCAGGAATAGGATCGTATTGCACATCGATCTGGATCTTATCCACATAGACTTGTGCACCGCATTGAATAAGCTGATCCACCAGTTTTTCAGGGCCCTGACAAAAAGTGTCATAACTTGAATCGCCAATTGCACACAACGCGAATTTTACACCGCTTAGATCTGGTTTTTTACTTTGGATCTCGTCGAAAAATGGCACGATATTATCGGGAAGATCACCGGCTCCATGAGTTGAAGATACGATTAACCATAGAGAATCTTGATTTAATTCGTCTAGATTTGCAGCAAGATGGACAATAGTTTCATGACCTAAATCGCCTAATTGATCGGATATTTCATCCGCTACATATTCTGCACTACCCAGCGTGGTGCCTACTAAAATGTCTACTTTTGCCATGATCGATCCTAATAATTTCTGTCAAATAGGGGATATGTTGACTGCTAAAGCTTATATATAGGCATTATTTACAGCCAAGAATCTGTACGCATCATAAGGGAAATTGCATTTATGATCTCTAAGCTGGGTCTGTTTTGTCATGAATTCTGCATCATGTTTTCAGTAAGATTATCTTTCCATGGTCGATGTTTGGTTGACGTGAACTTAGTTTATTAGCCTAAAGATCGAGCTATAAGCTTTAGTTTGGTCTATTTTTGCCTGAATTAGCCACTTAGTTCGAAATAGTTTAATTGGCTTAAAATCTATATCACGTTAATCAATAGCTGATAAAGGTATCTTACGGCCACCTACACCAAATAGATTGTAATGATTAGGATCTGAATAAAATGACAAATAAAATAATTCTCGATACCGATCCGGGGATTGATGATGCGATGGCCATCCTGTTTGCTGAGGGCCATCCAGCAATTGAATTGAAAGGAATTACCACAGTTTATGGTAATGCTACTATCGAGAATGGTACTAATAATGCGCTGTTTTTAAAGCAGAAGTATGGATTTAGTGCTGATGTGGCTAAGGGAGCTGACAGACCTATTGTACGTGATCCTGTTGGGCCAACTGTAGTCGTTCATGGTGAAACTGGATTTGGTGATGTTCATGCGTCTACTGATTTAACGATAACTGCCGATCCTCGTCCTGCCTATCAATATATTATCGACTCGGTTAAAGCTGAGCCAGGTGAGATCACCTTGGTTGCCGTTGGGCCTTTAACTAACTTAGCTTTGGCATTAGAAGCGGCACCAGAGATCGCTGGCTTAGTAAAAGAAGTTGTTGTAATGGGTGGCGCGTTTGGTATGAACGATCACCGTGGTAACGTGACTCCTTATGCTGAGGCGAATATTCATGATGATCCCCATGCTGCAGATAAGGTGTTTACTGCACCTTGGCCGGTGGTGATTATCGGTTTAGACGTTACAGAGGAGAGCTTCTTTAGTAAAGATTACCTCGATCAGTTACGAGATGATGCCGGTGAAGTTGGACAGTTTATCTGGGATATTAGCCGTTATTATCTTAAGTTTTATTCTGAAAAAGTAGGCTTAGAGGGCTGCCATGTCCACGATCCATCAGCGATAGCCTATGTTATCGATCCGACTCTATTTACCCTGCGCGAAGGGCCTGTTCGTGTGGTGACAGATGGACCTGCTGAGGGCCTGACAATCCAGAAGTTTGATGATCGAAAGCATCAGCATGATGAGTGGGGAACTAATCCGGCTCAAAAGGTAGGGGTAGGGGTTAGAGATGAAGCATTATTAAAGCTTTATCGTGAAACAATTATTGAATATGGTCATAGAAGCTAGCTCACGCTAGATTTTTTAATGCGCTAACGACCTAAAAAGCGGGATACTTCCCGCTTTTTTATTATCTACTTTTTCCTAAATTTTTAGATAGTTAACACCAAGCTTATTCCGCTCAATTGCAGACATTTTGCTAGACGTAATTCTCCTTGTCCTTTTATCGGTGGAAAAATATAAATAATATTGTTTAAATTAAATACTTGAGCGATAAAAGAATAAGGTAATCGTTATAAGGAGCTAATAATGGTGTCAATCATTGAGCGTGTAGGTAAAGCGTTAGAGCCTCTTATGCTCGTCATGGGCCTAGTTAGCCCACTTGCCACTTTGCCGCAGCTATACAAACTTTTTTTCTCACACAGTGAACACGCCGCAGGTTTATCTCTAATTACTTGGGTGCTTTATGCCTTTATCGCACTATTGTGGACGACATATGGGCTATACCATAAAAATCCAACAATATGGGTCGGCAACTGCCTTGGTTTCATTATGTATGTTGGTATGGTGGTAGGGATTATCGTCCTAACTGGCGGGACTTTTTAACTGATATTTTGTACTTGGGAAGCCAGTAGCCAGATAGCTAAAACAAAGAAGATCACCCCCATAAACTTATTTTGATAAGTTCTGAATTTCTCATTTTTCAATAGTGGCTTACCAACTGTGCCCACCAAGGCCACCAGCAATAGATTAAAAGCCAACCCCATCACATTAAGTAACAAGCCTAGGGCTAACATCTGCTCTCCAGAGCTGGCGGTTAGTTGAGTAGATACAAACTGTGGTAAAAATAAGACAAAAAATATCAATGCTTTAGGGTTTAGTAGGTTACTGACCACCGCTCGACGATATAATAGTTTTGCTAGGTTATTCTGCTGCTCTATTTCAGGTGCTTCAGCTGCTGAGCTACGCATACAGTCCCATCCCATCTTTAATAGGTAGGCACCGCCTAGGATACGTAGTACTTCTAATGCCATCGGGTTCATAGCGATAATTGCCGATACGCCCATGGCTGCCAACAGGGTCAATATAAGTCCTGAAGTCGCATTACCAAAACTGGCGTAAACACCTACTTTTCGGCCATAACTTAAGCTTGAACTGGCTATTAATAGCATGTCTGGTCCGGGGATCAGCAGAAGGGCCACAACTGTGGTTAAATAAAGTGGCAACAGGGACAGATCGATCATCATAAATAAGCTATACAAAAGGTATGGATTCAAACAAGGCGCGGATTTTACCGTGATCTAAATGGAATGAAAGTGATACAGCTTGTAAAAGTCATCACTAAATTGGCAGGCTTTGTTTACGCTTGGGCTATTGAATCACTATATAGGTTTGAGGTTGTTAGCGACTATTCGTTTATCTGTTTGGTTCTACTTCGCTTTATAGCGGGGATTTCGATAAGAAGTTGTGTGAAATTCAAGCTTATAATAGTCAAGGGTAATGATTTTAAATTGTTCGATAATTCAATATAATAGTGTTCCTGTCTTGTAAAATATAACGATGAATTTAATGCTGAAAAATGGTTTTACTCTAATTGAGTTAGTGGTTGTTATTATTGTTCTCGCCATCCTCAGTGTTATTGCTGTCCCTCGTTTTATTGAACTTCAGTCTGACGCTAGAATATCTTCTTTGAAAGGCCTGCAGGCTGAGATGCACAGTGTGATGAGTGTGCTTTACCCTAAATCAGTGTTGCAAGGGTTACAGAACAAGCCACCACAGGATAATGATGATGTAACCGATGATGAAAATGTCATTATTATTGATGGCCAAAAAATTCATTTAGCCTACGGTTACCCAGCTGCAGACTCAAAGAAAGCCTGGAGTATGTTGATTATGGCTACTTTTACAGATTCAGTTTTCAATGCTGATGAACCAGCTGATTGGTACTTTCATAATAACGGCGGTGATAATTTCATTCGTTTTATGACTCAGACTAAGAAGTTTAGCGGGGATAACTGCTACCTCAAATACACACAGGCAACGAGTCCCACCACTCCCCCCGTATTTGAGATAGTCGATTCTGGTTGCTAGCATTTTTGGCTCTTAAAAACCGCTTTATTTAGATAATTCTACGAATCACGGCTAAGTCGTGTTTTTTGTTATGCGTCTGATTTAAAAAGTTTTATGTGGACTCATTGCTTGCAAATAGAAAATGTTTCACGTGGAACTAAGGTACTAGTTTGTAGAAGATTAATCACTATCAACCTAAACGGCAGGTTTAGAGCAAAAGGTCAAAACAGTTATTTCAAATCTACTCGCTAATACGAGCACTAATATCCTAGTTTTCTGATCGTTCCAGTTTAATTCCCTTTATTTGCAATAGAGTCGCAATTTATCCCTTCTGGGGGGCGTATCAGCTGATGTTGGTTGAAGTTATATCTGATGCTAGTCGTTATGGTGGGGAGCTCTGTATTGCTGAATTGAGCTTAGCTGCTCTTTAATTTAGTGTTGAATATCTGCCTAGGCGTACATAGGCGGTTACTATCTTTCAAGAGCTCAAGTTCTTCTCTGTCCAAACCATCAAAAGTATCACGTTGGTGGTTCTGATTAACCTTGTATCGAAAGGTAAGCGGGTTGATGGCAACGGCTAAAGTCGAGCTGCGTAGGAGTCGACTTTATTTGGTAAAACGAACTGATTTTAGCCCTTAAAAAAGGCCTTTTATTAAATAGGGATCATTGATATTTTTTTCTGAGTATAACTTATTGAGAAAGATCGATTAGTTTGGAGTAAATTCAGATTTAGATCTTAATTGTTTTTACTTAAATTTATTTATTATCAATCATTTATAGATATTGCTGTCAATCGGTTCATATTTGTCCACAGATCCTAGTTGCTTGTTGATATCTCTGTTGATACTTATATGAGCTTTAATGATCTTGATCATAGCTTTCAGTCGAAGTGGTTTATTTTGTGTGTCTCTCAGGAGGAATGTTCTTTTCTCCACATTACTCACCATAATTTATTTCAATATACACACAAAAAGGATCTTATTTATAGGTTGATCATGTTATGGATCTCAGCATATTTTTGGGGCATATCTAGTGGTTAAGGGATGAAGTGATTTTGGTGGTGAGACTTGTCAGTTATTGCGCTAGGAGCCGGTATTTAACAATCAGTACAGATAGGCTTGGGGCTTTACGTAAATTTGTTATGACCGGGAGTCTTTATATTGCTCCTATGAAGCGTGAGCTTATCGAGATAACTGAAGGCCTACTGAGTGACCATGATAGCCGTTCTGGTCACTTGTTTGATAATATTGGTTAATTGGGGATTTTACGTTTTGGTGTTAGCTCGTTCTAATAAAGACGCTACCAAAAGTAAAAAAGCCACTAGTTTCTCTAGTGGCTTCCAATTGTATTATTTACGTTGTTTATAGCATTAGTAACCTGCTCATTGCATGTTATTGCTATTAATATAATGGGAATTAAACTTTTACTTACCGATGCAAAATGAGCTAAAGATCTTACCAAGTAGATCATCTGAGGTGAACTTACCTGTGATCTCAGAGAGTGCCATCTGACACATGCGCAACTCTTCGGCGAGAAGCTCGCCCGCTTGATACACTTCTAGCTGCTCTTTACCCAGTAATAGGTGGCTGCTAGCCAAGTCTAACGCTTCTAAGTGGCGACGACGGGCAATAAAACCGCCTTCAAGGTTACTCTGGTAGCCCATTAATGATTTCAGATGCTGTTTTAGCTCTTCAACGCCTAAGCCCGTTTTGGCAGAGATCCGGTAGACGCTGTGTCCAGCTTCATGAGTCATCGCAAGATCTTCACCCGTTAGATCGGCTTTGTTGCGCACTACGGTAACACCTAAGTTATTTGGTAGGCGATCGATAAAGTCTGGCCAGATTTCGTGGGGATCAACTGCATTTGTGGTAGTGCCATCGACCATAAACAGCACGCGATCGGCTGTTTTTATCTCATCCCAAGCACGCTCAATACCAATTTTCTCCACCGTATCGGCGGTATCGCGCAGACCTGCAGTATCGATAATATGCAGTGGCATACCGTCTAAATGGATATGTTCACGTAGTACATCACGAGTGGTACCAGCAATTTCGGTGACAATAGCCGATTCTTTGCCTGCGAGAGCATTCAATAAACTCGATTTACCTGCATTAGGGCGACCAGCGATAACCACTTTCATGCCTTCGCGTATGATAGAGCCCTGCTTGGCACTGGCTTGAACTCCATCGAGTTTGCCTATAATGCCATTCAAAGAGGCGGCAATTTTACCATCAGATAGGAAGTCGACCTCTTCATCTGGAAAATCAATCGCAGCCTCGACGTATAGGCGTAGGTTTGTGACCTTTTCTACCAGATCATGTACCTGAGTTGAGAATTCACCCTGAAGTGAGTTTAGAGCGCTTTTAGCGGCCTGCTCGCTGGTAGCATCAATCAGGTCGGCAATTGCTTCAGCCTGAGTCAGGTCAAGCTTGTCATTCATGAAGGCCTGTTCGCTGAACTCACCCGGCTTTGCGATACGCAGTCCATCGACTTCCATCACGCGTTTAATCAGCATGTCCAGAACGATTTGGCCGCCGTGGCCTTGTAGCTCGAGTACATCTTCACCGGTAAAGGAGTTTGGACCCTTAAAGAATAGCGCAATGCCTTGGTCAATCACTTCACCTGAGTTGTCTTTAAAATCACAGTAATCGGCGTAGCGGGTTTTAGGGATATGTCCTAAAACGGCCATAGCAACATTACTCGCTAAGTCGCCAGATACGCGAATAATACCTACGCCACCACGCCCAGGAGCGGTCGCTTGTGCCACGATAGTATCTGTAGTCATTACTGTGTTTCCTAATCTGATTTCAGGTGTTGATAAAAATACTGCTTCTACATAGAAAGCAAAAAAGCGGTCAATACTCAGTATTAGACCGCTTTTTGTTAGTCAGAGCTAAAGGTTATTTTAACCCTTTTTTCTCCAGACCAGCATAGATAATTTTCTGCTGCGTAATCGCCACTAAGTTACCTACCAACCAGTATAGAACCAGACCTGCTGGGAACCATAGGAAGAATACGGTAAAGATCACTGGCATCCACTGCATCATCTTAACTTGCATTGGGTCCATTGTCGGTGCCATTGGCTGCATCTTCTGCATAATGAACATCGAGATACCCATTAGAATAGGTAGTACGTAGTATGGATCTTGTACTGACAAGTCAGTAATCCATAACATGAATGGCGCATGACGCAATTCAACACTTTCTAGTAGTACCCAGTATAGTGCGATGAAGATAGGCATCTGTAGCAAGATAGGAAGACAGCCACCCATAGGGTTTACTTTCTCTTTCTTGTACAGTTCCATCATAGCCTGACCCATCTTCTGACGGTCATCACCAAAACGCTCTTTCAGGTCGGCAAGCTTAGGCTGTAGATTACGCATTTTCGCCATAGAGGTGTATTGCGCTTTCGTTAGCGGATATAGCAAGCCACGAACAGTTAGCGTGATTAGGATAATAGCAACACCCCAGTTACCAACGATTGACTGGAAGAACATCAATAGTTTGTAGATAGGTACTGCTAACCACCATAGGAAACCATAATCAACTACTAGGTTTAGCGATGGAGATAGTGCTGATAGCGCTTTTTGATCTTTAGGGCCAACATAGAACTCAGCTGAAATAGTTTGTTCAGTACCCGGTGCGATATCTTGTAGCTCACCACGGAAACCAATATTCGCGAGTCCATTTTTTACGCTAGAGAAAATAATATTCTTTTCTGTTGCTGGTGGTACCCAAGCCGATACGAAGTAGTGCTGTAGCATTGCAACCCAGCCACCTAGAGTTGTGTCATCTAGGTTTTTATCAATCATATCGTCGAAGCTGTACTTCTCATAGCGAATGTCTGCAGTCGAGAATGCTGCGCCACGGTATGTAGGCATCATCATGCTGCTTTCGCTCTTCTTGATGCTGTGCTTAATCTGTCCATACATTTGAACTTGAAGCTGCGCATCTGAAGTGTTGTTAATTTTGTAATCAACAGCGATGTTGTATTTGCCACGAGTGAAGACAAATACTTTTGTGTAAGTAACACCTTTGTCACTAACGTAAGTCAAAGGCACGTTTAGTGTGTCTTGACCATCAGTCAATTTGTACTCACGTGAAGCACTGTCAAAGTGAGCTCGACCTTTTACGCTGCTATCGATACCATCACGACCAATAAGGCCACTCTGTGCGATGTAATAGATATCGTTTGTCTGCTCTAGAAGAACGAATGGGTCGTCTCCATTTTCCTCAAGCTTATGAGCTAATAGGGCTGAGTAAACAATATCGCCGCCAACTGGATCAATTTTGATCTCTAGTTGGTCAGTAATAACAGTGATTAGCTCTTTTGATGCGGTAACCGCTTCCGGTATAGCTGAATCGGCATCAGGTACGTCTGAGCTATGAGCGTCAGCAACCGTTGAAGCAGGGATTGAAGATTGAGTTTGAGCTGCTGCTACCGGTTGAGGAGCTTTATCTGCTTGCCACTGTTGCCACAGTAGAAAGCTGACAAACAGCAAACCGATCAGCAATATATTGCGTTGAGATTCCATAACCTATTTATCGCACCTATGTTTTTTGTTAGGGACGGGGTCTTCTCCGCCCGGATGTAAAGGGTGACATCTTAATATGCGTTTACCTGCAAACCAACACCCTTTCACCACTCCATGCAAACGAATTGCTTCGATTGCGTAATGTGAACACGTTGGATTGAACCTACAACGAGGCCCCAGCATGGGGCTTATGAGTAGTTGGTAACCACGAATAATCGTGGTTGCTAGCCATTGTAACGGCGACTGAGTTTTCGCCATAGCTTTTCTACTAATTTTTTAAGTTCTGCGTTTTCCATATCAAGCACGCCATTTCTTACAAGCACAACGATATCCACAGCGGGTAGATCATGCTGGTGTAAACGGAAATTATCTCTAATTATGCGTTTAATACGGTTACGTTGGTTTGCTTTTTTGACATAACGCTTGGCAACAGTTAGTCCTAAACGAGGATGTTGTTCAGAATTAGGAATTGCAAGTAAGGTTATTTCAGCGGAGGACGCTTTGATAGGTTTGGTAAATACAGATTTAAATTGCGCGGGAGTTAACAAACGTAACTCCCGCGTAAAGGTGTAGCTAGTCACTTGCATTTCTACGATTACGCAGAAAGACGAGCGCGACCTTTAGCACGGCGACGTGCGATGACCTTACGGCCACCTACTGTAGCCATACGAGCGCGGAAGCCGTGAGAACGCTTGCGCTTCAGGTTGCTAGGTTGAAAAGTACGTTTACTCATTATGGCAATCCGTCTTTGTTAGGTTAATAATCCTTACACTCTATAAAATAGAGCTAAGGGCAAAAAAGAGGCCGAATTGTAATCACTTTAGTTATCCTCGTCAACAAGGAAAGCACTCAAGTGATGAAATATTGGCATCTCTGAATATTCTTCGACGGTTTAACGCTACTATAATGTGTGGATAACTCTGTGAGTTACCACTACATCTTGTGGTTTAGCAGATCAAAAAGCAGATCGAAGGCAATCTATTATAGATCGATCTGGATCGCTTTATAAAGCTGGATTTGAAGCTTAGCTGAATATTTTTGATCTCAAGGGATCTTTTAAGATCGAGATCTTAATGATTAGTTGATCTATCTGGGGATAAATATATTTAAAGGATAGCGATCAGCGTGATCTCACTATAGAATAGACCTCTTTTGTATGATCTTCTGGGGATAACTACAGTGGCGGTTTCACTTTGGCAACAATGTATCGCAAGGCTGCAAGATGAGCTTTCTGCTCAGCAATTCAGTATGTGGATAAGACCGTTACAGGCAGAAATGGAAGGCGATACACTCGTCATCTATGCACCTAATCGTTTTGTGTTGGATTGGGTTAGGGATAAATACCTTAATATCATCAACCAATTTTTTACTGAACAAATGGGTAACGATGCGCCAAGTTTGCGTTTCGATATCGGTAGCCGTCCATCGGCTAAACCTGTTGTTCAGGCCACAGCAGCAGTAAGAACTAGCAGACCTGCGAGTAGAGAAGTTGCCAAACCTTCTTTTAATACTCCGCATGCCGAGCCAATGGCGAATGCTAATCACCGTAGTAACATTAATCCGACTTACCAGTTTGATAACTTCGTAGAAGGTAAATCAAACCAATTAGGTAAAGCGGCTGCTTTGCAGGTGGCTGAAAATCCTGGTGGTGCGTATAACCCGTTGTTCCTTTATGGTGGCACCGGTCTAGGTAAGACTCACCTATTGCACGCTGTTGGTAATGGCATTATTAAGAATAAGCCTGATGCAAAAGTGGTTTACATGCATTCTGAGCGCTTTGTGCAAGATATGGTTAAAGCATTACAAAATAATGCTATCGAAGAATTTAAACGTTACTACCGTAGCGTCGATGCACTGTTTATTGATGATATTCAGTTCTTTGCTAATAAAGACAGATCTCAAGAAGAGTTCTTCCATACCTTCAATGCGCTACTAGAAGGTAATCATCAGATCATTTTGACTTCGGATAAATACCCGAAAGAGATCGATGGTGTGGAAGATCGTCTAAAGTCTCGTTTTGGTTGGGGTCTAACGGTTGCGATTGAGCCACCAGAATTAGAAACCCGTGTGGCGATCTTGATGCGTAAAGCACAAGAGAGTGGCATCAACTTACCGGATGAAGTGGCATTCTTTATTGCTAAGCGTTTACGTTCAAACGTTCGTGAACTTGAAGGCGCATTAAACCGTGTTATTGCTAACGCTAACTTTACCGGCCGTCCGATCACTATCGATTTTGTACGTGAAGCACTGCGTGATCTATTGGCTCTACAAGAGAAGCTAGTCACTATCGATAATATCCAAAAGACGGTGGCGGAATACTACAAGATTAAGATGGCCGATATGCTGTCTAAGCGTCGTTCACGTAGCGTGGCGCGTCCAAGACAGATGGCTATGGCATTATCGAAAGAGTTAACTAACCAGAGCTTGCCAGAAATTGGCGATGCCTTTGGTGGGCGTGATCACACAACTGTTTTACATGCATGTCGTAAAATTGCGCAGTTGCGTGAAGAAAGTCATGACATTAAAGAAGATTATGCTAACTTGATAAGAACTTTATCTTCTTAAGATCAGGGATATTGAATCAATGAAATTCTCAATTGATAGGGATGCCTTATTAAAACCGCTTCAACTCGTTAGTGGTGCGGTAGAAAGGCGACACAACTTGCCTATACTGGCAAACCTTTTAGTTGAAGTGAGTAATCACTCACTAAAGTTGACCGGAACCGATTTAGAGGTCGAATTAGTTGGCGAAGTTCAGCTAGAAGGTGAGATCCTTGAGGGGCGTACAACTGTCCCAGCAAAGAAGTTTTTAGATATTGTTAAGTCACTACCGGATCAGGTAGAGCTTAAGATAGAACAGCAAGAAAATCGTCTGTTGTTACGTTCTGGCCGTAGTCGTTTTACTTTGGCTACTTTGCCGGCTGAAGAGTATCCCAATGTTGATGCCTTTGAGGCTGAGATTGAGTTTACTCTGAAGCAAGGCACCATGAAGTCGTTGATCGATGCGACACAGTTCTCCATGGCTAACCAAGACGTGCGTTATTATCTTAACGGTCTGTTATTGGAAACCGAAGGTAATGTGCTGCGTGCGATTGCGACAGACGGACACCGTTTGGCATTGAGTCATCGAATGATCGAAGCTTCACTGCCTGAAAAGCAGGTGATCGTGCCGCGCAAGGGCGTGTTAGAACTAATGCGCTCGTTTGAAGCTGATGATTTAGATGTGACCATTGCGATTGGCGATAATGCGATTAGAGCGACCACGGCTACAGCTGTATTTACCAGTAAGCTTGTAGATGGTCGTTTCCCAGATTACCGTCGCGTATTGCCAAAAGGCGGCGATAAAATCGTTATTGCTAGTCGTCAGCAGTTAAAGCAAGCGTTACTGCGTGCTTCTATTCTGTCGAATGAGAAGTTCCGTGGCGTACGTGTACAGCTGGAAAACAATTTAATTAAGATCACTGCTAACAACCCTGAACAGGAAGAAGCGGAAGAGATCTTAGATGTTGAATATGAAAATGCGCCATTAGAGATAGGTTTTAACGTCAGTTACTTACTCGATGTACTTAATAACCTACCTTCAGACGATGTACGCATTACTTTGATAGACGGTAACTCAAGTGCGCTGATTGACAACCACATAGAACAAGACTCTATGTATGTTGTTATGCCAATGCGTTTGTAGATCGGACCTTTCCTATCTCAACTTAAGGTTAACCAAGTAAAAGCGTCAAACACACTTTATCTGGTTAACCTAAGTGACTCAGTAATAGAACACTCCCCCGTTGTCATAAAAGGTCATCAATGAGTCTTAGCCGTCTCCATATCGAATCTTTTCGTAATATATCTTCTGCACAATTGCAGCCGGGTGACGGCCTGAACTTAATTTATGGCCACAATGGCAGTGGCAAAACCAGTATCCTCGAGGCGATTTACTTCCTCGGCATGGGGCGCTCCTTTCGCAGCCATCTTTCCCAGCGTGTCATTAAGAATGACGATGATGCTTTGACTCTGTTTGCCAATATGGAAAGCGGTGATGAGCAAAGTAAGATAGGTTTAAGGCGTTTTAGAAGCGGTGATATTGAAGTTAAAATCAATGGTGATAAAGTAAAGCGTTTATCGACGCTAGCGGAAACATTACCGATCCAAGTGATCACCCCTGAGAGTTTTTCATTGCTGTTCGAAGGTCCCAAATCGAGACGCCAGTTTATCGATTGGGGAGCATTTCATTCCGACCCACGTTTTTATGCTGCATGGGTGAATGTTCGTCGAATTTTAAAGCAGCGAAATCAATTGCTCAGAGATGGATCTCCCTATAGTTCGATTCAGTTTTGGGATAAAGAATTTATTCGTTATGCTGAACTGGTTACCGAGATACGAAAGCAATATGTAGACTCGTTAAATGGGTTACTTAAGGGTATAATCGGAGAGTTTTTACCTCAGGTTGATGTTAAGGTTTCTTTTACTCGAGGATGGGATAGTAAAACCGAGTATACGCAGCTACTTGAGACGCAGTATCCCAGAGATTTAGCCACAGGCTATACCGTCAGTGGACCACATAAAGCAGACTTACGTTTGCGGGTAGGAACCCTACCTGCACAAGATGCTCTATCTCGTGGCCAGTTGAAGTTATTAGTTTGTGCGTTGCGTATTGCACAGGGAAAGTTGCTTAAACAACAAATAGATAAAAAAAGTATTTATCTGGTGGATGACCTTCCATCGGAATTGGATGCACAGCATAGAAAACTATTGCTACAGCAATTAGCGGATACCGGGGCACAAGTTTTTGTCACGGCTATTGAGCCTGCAGCGATAGTGGATTCGTTAATCACGCCACCAAGTAAGATGTTCCATGTGGAACAGGGTCGTGTAACGGTAATTGAATAACCGACGAGAGAATAATATGTCAGAGAATAGTTATGATTCTTCGAGTATTAAGGTTTTAAAAGGCCTTGATGCGGTACGTAAGAGACCAGGTATGTACATCGGTGACACCGATGATGGCACAGGTCTACATCACATGGTATTCGAAGTAGTCGATAACTCTATCGATGAAGCGTTAGCGGGCCACTGTAATGACGTCATTATTACCATTCATGCCGATGGTTCTGTGTCGGTTCGAGATGATGGCCGTGGTATTCCTGTATCTATCCACGAAGAGGAAGGTATCTCTGCTGCTGAAGTTATTATGACCGTACTTCACGCCGGCGGTAAATTCGATGATAACTCTTATAAAGTATCGGGCGGTTTGCACGGTGTAGGTGTGTCGGTTGTAAACGCACTATCTTCTAAGCTGCAGATGACTATTCGTCGTGACGGCAAGGTATATGAGCAGTTTTATACCCACGGTGTACCTGATGCGCCAATTACCGCAATTGGTGAAGCGACTAAGACGGGTACTGAAATCCGTTTTTGGCCAAGCGCAGAGACCTTCTCTGATGTCTTGTTCCACTTCGATATCCTAGCTAAGCGTGTTCGTGAGCTGTCATTCCTAAACTCTGGTGTGGGTATTCGTCTTGTGGACGAACGTGATAACCGTGATGAGTTCTTTAAGTATGAAGGCGGTATCAGTGCATTTGTTGACTACTTAAACGTTAACAAGACGCCAGTAAACAAAGAAGTATTCCACTTTATCCAAGAACGAGAAGACGGTATTACCGTTGAAGTTGCGATGCAGTGGAACGATGGCTTCCAAGAAAATATCTTCTGCTTCACTAACAACATTCCACAGCGTGATGGTGGTACTCACTTAGCGGGCTTCCGTGGTGCGTTGACTCGTAACCTGAACAACTACATGGAGCGTGAAGGCTTTAACAAGAAGGGCAAGACGGCTGCTACGGGCGATGATGCTCGCGAAGGTTTAACTGCTGTTATCTCTGTTAAAGTGCCAGATCCTAAGTTCAGTTCACAGACTAAAGACAAGTTAGTTTCTAGCGAAGTTAAGTCTGCTGTAGAGCAAACTATGGGTGAGCAATTAGGTGATTACCTAATGGAGCATCCAAACGAAGCTAAGCTGATTGTTGGTAAGATTATCGATGCTGCTCGTGCTCGTGAAGCGGCGCGTAAAGCCCGTGAAATGACTCGTCGTAAAGGCGCATTAGATTTAGGTGGTTTGCCTGGTAAACTTGCTGACTGCCAAGAGAAGGACCCTGGTCTTTCTGAAATTTACATAGTGGAGGGTGATTCTGCGGGCGGTAGTGCTAAGCAGGGTCGTAACCGTAAGAATCAAGCGATTCTTCCACTTAAAGGTAAGATCCTAAACGTAGAAAAAGCGCGTTTTGACAAGATGCTATCTTCGCAAGAAGTGGCAACACTGATCACCGCACTAGGTTGTGGTATTGGTCGTGATGAATACAACCCAGACAAGACACGTTACCATAACATCGTTATCATGACCGATGCTGACGTCGACGGCTCGCACATTCGTACACTGCTGTTGACCTTCTTCTTCCGTCAAATGCCAGAGCTTATTGAGCGTGGTTATGTTTATATTGCACAGCCACCTTTGTACAAAGTGAAGAAAGGTAAGCAAGAGCAGTATCTGAAAGATGATCCTGCATTGACAGAATACCTAACAACTCAAGCACTAGATAATGCCAACATCTATCCGTCTCAAGGGGCACCAGGCATGTCTGGTCAGCCACTAGAGCGTTTAGTTAATCAATATCGTGAAGTTGAATCTGTCATTGCTCGTCTAGAGCAGCGTTACCCGAGTAATATTACTGACTTAATGCTATATCACCCAGCGCTTACAAATGAGATGTTGAGTGATGAAGCACAAGTTAAAGCATGGGCCGATGTGTTTGTTGCTGACTTAATTGAGAAAGAGACTGGCGGTATCTTATATAGTGCTGAACCAGTTCTGGATCCAGAGCGTCAATCTTACCTGCCTAAGATCACTATTCGTAAGCATGGTATCGATACGCACTATTTGTTCTCATATGACTTCTTCCAGTCTACTGATTACCAGCGCATCGTTAAGATGGGTAGCGAAATCAATGGTCTAATCGAAGAGGGTGGCTATGTTCAACGTGGCGAGCGAACTAAAGATGTCGTTAGTTTTGTTGAAGCATTAGATTGGTTGATGAATGAATCTAAGCGCGGCCTATACATTCAGCGTTATAAGGGACTGGGTGAGATGAACCCTGAGCAATTGTGGGAAACTACAATGGATCCAGAATCTCGCCGTATGTTGCAAGTAACGATTGAAGATGCGATTGCCGCCGACCAACTATTTACCTGTTTGATGGGTGATCAGGTTGAGCCGCGTCGTGATTTTATCGAAGCTAACGCTCTGAATGTAGCGAACCTAGACGTTTAAGTTTATTCTTACTCCTATAAACTTATAAGTTGATTAGAATCGGTGCTATATGCACCGATTTTTTTGTTAATAACTCGGTGTCCGGTCATAATAAATTGTTTAGTAAAGCATTAAAAAAACTGTTTAATATCAGAGAACAAGTTGTCATCGAAAAGCCAAAGAGCTTCAATGGTTCGATGGAACAGTTTCAACCTAGGCAAAGCCAACCTACATCAGCTAAGAGCGCCACGCAGCAACAAAGTTGTACACCAATAGTGGCAATCGATCTATCGGCTCTATTTTATAGCCTACTGTTTCCTAGCACACAGCTTAGTGGTACGGCAAACGAGTTAGAGAAGAATGTGTTTAGGCGAGTAGAGGCAGCACTAGCATCCCCCAAGGCCATTGCCGAAAGAGTATTAAAATTACCGACGCAAATCGCAGCATTAGATCAGCAACTCGCTGATGAGAACACAGACACTAAGGCACTGTTACTCTTAATCGAGAGAGATCCCGTATTGAGTGTTGAAGTATTAAAGCTATGTAACTCGCCTCTTTTTAGACGTAGCGATAAAGAAGTTACTAGTTTACAGCAGGCATTAGTGCAGCTCGGTCGTGAGCAGATGCGACGCTTTGTCACGACGGCTATGATGCGTAAAGTTATCGATATCCAACCCATCTATTTTCGTCGTTTCGGTAGCCAAGTTTGGCGCCACTCTATGCAGGTGGCTTACCTATCGAGTGAGCTTACTCAAGAGGATCCTGATACGGCCTTCCTGCTTGGATTACTACACGATGTAGGTAAAATTGCGATTTTCAAACTCTTGTTAGAGGCCTTTAAGCAAGCCGAACCCGGTGAGCAACCCTGTTCGAGTCTATTTAGGCAGGTCATGACGGCAAAGTCTTTAAGTTTAAGTGCGTTATTGGCTCGTTATTGGGAGTTACCATCACTATTTGAAGCTGAGCTTAGTCGTCTTGCGGTCGTGGACTCTAAGCCTGCTGGTGGCCTTGCTGAAGTGGTTTGGCGAGCAAATCTTATCAGTGAGTGTTCTATGTTATTTGAAGCGGGAAAACTACAGCCAGGACAGTTAGATAGATTGCTATTTGATGCTGCTATAGACCGTGAAACGTTTGAACAATTGCATCAGAAACTGGTGCTGTTTTAGACTGTAAGAGACATAAAAAAAACGCGCCTTTTGGCGCGTTTTTTTGTTTCATCAACTCAGTGATTACTGGAGTAGTGAAATATCTGCAGCGTGCAGGAACTGCTCACGTAGGCTAGAAAGTAGCGCTAAGCGGTTGTTCTTAAGCGCTTCATCATCAGCCATAACCATCACATCTTCAAAGAAGGTATCTACGCTTTCACGTAGGCTAGCAAGTAGTGCTAGGGCTTCTTGGTAGTTAGCTGCTGCAAATAGTGGTGCCAGCTGTGGTTGAAGTTCTGCAAGTTTAGCTGCAAGCGCCTTTTCTGCCTCTTCAACAAGTAGCTTGTTGTCGATAGCCGCTGGTAGCTCACCTTCAACTTTAGCCAAGATGTTTGAAACACGCTTGTTAGCTGCCGCTAGTGCAGAGGCTTGTTCAAGGGTTCTAAAGTGAGCAACGGCTTTAATGCGGCTTTCAAAATCAGCTGGTGCAGTAGGGCGACGAGCCAATACGGCTAGAATCACGTCTACACTGACACCTTGATCTTGATACCAAGCACGGAAACGGCCCATGAAGAACTCAAGTACTTGCTCTGCAACGTTTTCGTTAGTGAGGTTTTCACCGTGAAGCTCTTGTGCTTTGGCAATCAAATCAACAAGATCAAGCGGCAAGTTGTTCTCTAAACAGATGCGGAGTACACCAATAGCTGCACGACGTAGTGCAAATGGATCTGCTGCGCCTTTTGGAGCTTGGCCAATACCAAAAATACCGACTAGCGTGTCTAACTTTTCAGCTAATGCAACACAGATAGAGATTGGTGCTGTAGGCACTGTATCGCCAGAGAACTTAGGCTTGTACTGTTCAGCTAAGGCTACGGCAACCGCTTCTGTTTCACCGTTTAGGCGTGCGTAATGCATACCCATGGTGCCTTGAAGATCGGTAAACTCCATCACCATGTTAGTCATCAAGTCTGACTTAGATAGTAGGCCTGCGCGCGCAGCTTCTTCGCTATTAGCTTCGATGCTGGTGGCGATATAACCTGCCATAGCAGAGATGCGTTCTACGCGCTGCTTAATGG
Organism: Shewanella schlegeliana; assembly: GCF_016765635.1. Lineage (GTDB taxonomy): Bacteria > Pseudomonadota > Gammaproteobacteria > Enterobacterales > Shewanellaceae > Shewanella > Shewanella schlegeliana. The sequence goes on along the minus strand of NZ_JAESVD010000015.1, from coordinate 33,603 downwards.
TGCCAAGTTGCTTTTGGAATACAACTGTTTCTAGGCTAGCAAGACGAGATTCAAGGCTGTTTTTCTTATCTGTTTCGAAGAAGAACTCAGCATCGGCAAGGCGTGGGCGAACCACTTTCTCGTTACCAGAAATAATCTGCTGTGGATCTTTCGACTCAATGTTAGTCACGAAGATAAAGTTAGGTAATAGCTGACCGGCATTATCAAATACTGGGAAGTACTTTTGGTCACCTTTCATGGTGTAAACCAAAGCTTCTGCTGGTACGTCTAAGAATTTCTCTTCGAAGCTTGCCGTTAGTACTACTGGCCATTCAACTAGAGAAGTCACTTCTTCAAGCAGGTCATCTTCAAGATCCGCTACGCCGCCAATTTTGGCTGCAGCAGCTTCAGCATCTGTTTTAATGATGGCTTTACGTGCTTCGTAATCCGCTAATACTTTACCTTTTTCTTTTAGTGCTACAAGGTAGTTGTCTGCGTGATCTAGCTCGAAGCTAGACTCACCCATAAAGCGGTGGCCACGAATAACGCGATCAGATTTAATGCCTAGTAGCTCGCCTTCAACAACTTCGCTACCCAGTAGCATAGTTACTGTGTGAACAGGACGGATAAATTGAGTGGTGTTGCTACCCCAACGCATAGGCTTAGGGATAGGTAACTTGTCTAGTGAGCGCTGCGCCATATCGGCGATAAGGCTCTTAGTTTCAACACCGACAACACGTGCTTGGTGTAGTAACCACTCACCTTTATCTGTCTTTAAACGTTCAGCTTGCTCAACAGTAATACCATTACCACGAGCCCAGCCCATAGCCGCTTTTGTTGGGTTGCCATCGGCATCGAAAGCTTGTGCTACTGCTGGACCACGTTTCTCAACCACTTTGTCAGCTTGAGCTAGTGCTAGTTGGTTGATACTGATAGCCAAGCGACGTGGCGCTGCGTGCCATACTGCCGATTCAAAGCTCAATTCTGCTTTGGTTAGCTCTTCGGTAAAGTTAGCTAGAAAAGATTCTGCTAATTTACGCAGTGATTTTGGTGGTAACTCTTCAGTGCCTACTTCAATCAGTAAGTTTTCAAAATTCATCTGTTATTCCTCTACTTACACATTGGGAAGCCAAGAGCTTCACGGGCCTGATAGTAAGATTCTGCAACACCTTTAGCCATGGTACGAACGCGTAAGATATAACGCTGGCGCTCAGTAACAGAGATGGCGTGGCGAGCATCAAGCAGGTTAAATGCATGAGAGGCTTTCATTACTTGCTCGTAAGCAGGTAATGGAAGTGGCTTTTCAAGCGCTAATAAACGCTGGCAAGCTTGCTCACAGTCGTCGAACATCTTGAATAGCACATCAACATCAGCATATTCAAAGTTGTAAGTTGATTGCTCAACCTCATTTTGATGGAAGATGTCGCCGTACATGACTTTGCCCATAGGGCCATCGGTCCAAACAAGATCGTAGACGCTATCTACTTCTTGAATGTACATTGCAAGGCGCTCAAGACCGTAAGTTATTTCACCAGTCACGGGCTTACACTCAAGGCCACCCACTTGCTGGAAGTAAGTAAACTGAGATACTTCCATACCGTTAAGCCAAACTTCCCAACCTAGACCCCAAGCACCCAGTGTTGGTGATTCCCAGTTGTCTTCTACGAAGCGAACGTCATGCACATTCATATCAACGCCTAGGGCTTCGAGTGAGCCTAGGTAAAGCTCCTGAATGTTGCTTGGTGATGGCTTAAGTACTACTTGGAATTGGTAGTAGTGCTGAAGACGGTTAGGGTTTTCACCGTAACGGCCATCAGTCGGACGGCGACATGGTTGGACATAGGCACTGCTCATCGGCTCTGGGCCTAATGAACGTAAGAATGTCATAGGGTGGAATGTACCAGCACCTACTTCCATGTCCAATGGTTGAACGATTGCGCAACCTTGCTGCGCCCAGTATTCCTGCAGGGTCATAATGAAGCCCTGGAATGTTTTCACATCGTGTTTCGTCGTCATATCCGCTTGTCTACTGCCTGGAAGCCTTAATAGAAAATGGTATCGATTATACCTTGTAGAATAACGCTTATGTAGGTTATTTTTTATCTGGTTGGTTAAAAATTTAGGAATCAAGCTATGAAAGTAACGCGTTGCGGCTGGGTTGGTAATGATCCCCTCTACCAGGAGTATCATGACAAGGTATGGGGAAGGCCGGTTTTTGATAGCCAGGAGCTATTTGCTAAGCTCTGCCTCGATGGCCAGCAGGCTGGCTTATCTTGGATTACAATTCTTAAAAAACAGCCAAATTATGAGGCGGCATTTGCTCACTTTGACCCTAAAATTATTGCCACATTTGATGATGAAAAAATTGAACAGTTGCTACAAAATCCAGGCATAGTGCGCAATCGTTTAAAGGTAAACTCGATCATCAGAAACGCCAAAGGCTATATCGCTTATATTGAGCAGGGTAATGATTTTTCTGAGTTTTTATGGAGTTTTGTCGGTGGTTCGCCAAAGGTCAATCACTTCACATCTATGGATGAATTACCCGCACAGACTCCAGAGTCAGAAGCCATGTCTAAGGCGTTAAAGAAGTTAGGCTTTAACTTTGTTGGTCCCACAATTTGCTACGCATTTATGCAAGCTGTGGGCATGGTTAATGACCATACTACAGACTGTTTTTGTTATGGTGAAGAAGGTACTAGGAAAAGCTAAGAAAGATCCTAGGGACTAGGAAAGGCAAAAGCAGAGGCGAACGCTTCGCTGACGAGTAACGGAACACTCGCAAGCTCACTCACGGGAAAGGCGAAAAGATTAGAGCATATAAAAATCCAAAACATAACAATAAAAATTAGAAATAAAGGCTAGGGGTGTTAGGTTGATATTAGAACCTAGAAATAAAAAAGGATGTTCCACGTGGAACATCCTTTTTATATGTAGAGGACAATATTAGCAATGTAGTCCTTTTCTGATTTTTTGAATCAAAAAATAATTTTCCTGAAATATTAAAACCTGAGCTGAGTTACTCAGATTTTAAATTTAAAAATAGACTTTATTTTTCAAAAAAGAAAGCTTCTCTCTGCTTGCCCTTGTTTTTTGAACCCCCATTGAGCTGGTCCATGGTTTCTGCATTGAACAGCTTGCCGTTAACCATAGTGTAGGTTACGCGATCGGTGACGCGAATATCTTCAAGTGGATTACCATCGATAACAATTAGGTCTGCTAACTTACCTTGCTTGATCGAACCGATTTGATGATCCATGGCAAAGTGCTTGGCCGGATTGATGGTTGCCGTTTTCAATACTTCAAGGTTAGTCATGCCACCTTGAGCAAACATCCACATCTCCCAGTGAGCCGCTAAACCTTCACGCTGACCGTGAGCACCGATGTTGGCTTTTATACCCACTTCATTTAATTCGTTGGCGACACGTGCCACATTGAAGTGATTGTAATGTTCATCGGGCGCAGTAGGTCGACGCATTGAGCGGGCATCCAAAATGTCCGATGGTACATACATAGACAGACGAGGGTGAGCCCAAACGTCGGTTTTGTCATACCAATAGTTTTCACCTGAGATACCACCATAGGCGACAACCAGTGTTGGGGTATAGCCAACATCAGTTTGTCCCCAGAACTGTTTTATGTCGTTATAAACATTAGCGGCAGGCAGTGAGTGCTCTATGCCTGTGTGACCATCGGCAATCATGGTTAGGTTATGCTGTAGTAAGCTGCCACCTTCCGGTACTACCATCATCTCTAATTCACGAGCGGCGGCGATAACTTGTTGGCGTTGGTTACGACGTGGTTGGTTATAACTCTTAACACTGAAAGCACCGACTTTCTTTAGACGCTCAAGATGGAATTTAGCATCGTCTAGAGAGTCGATATGTGAAGTGTAACCCGGTGCGTTGGCACCATACAAAATGGTACCGGTTGAGAAGATACGTGGGCCTGCTATATTACCTGCTTTCTGCTGCTCCGAAGCGGCGAAAATCTCGGTTGTGTCGTTCGATGGATCATGAATGGCTGTTACGCCTAAAGATAGGTTAGAGTATAGCTCCCAGTTCTGCTGGGGGATGATTTCGTTCTCACCTTGGGCGCCATGTGCATGGGCATCAAATAAGCCAGGCATCAAAGTTTTACCTTTGATATCGATGACCTTAGCGTCACTAGGAATATCGATAAAAGAAGCAGGGCCAACGCTGACAATATGGTTGTCTTTAACGATTACCGTACCGTTTTCGATAACTTCATCGTTTTCCATGGTAATGATGTTGCCACCAACAAAGGCGATTGTTCCACGTGGAACATCTGCTTTTTGAGTGAAACCAAGATCGGTAATTGTTGGTTTTACTTTGTTGTCGTCAGCTTGTTGTTGATATTGAGTATCGACTTTGACTTGATAAAGCTCTGGGCCAAGGGTCCAATAAAGTTGGTTACTATCAGTGTTCCAGCTAATACTTTCACCAGCTCTTACACTTAGCTGTTCAACGGGTAGGTTGCTTGCCTTAGGGCCAATCTGAATCGTTTCGCCATGCTTAGCAAACGGTGTGACAAACACCTTAAAGCGCTCGGCAAAGGCTAACTGCTTACCATCTGGAGAAACCCTAAACTCGGTTGCATGCTTACTGGTGTAATGTACGCGTTTCTCAAAACCGTTAAGACCTATAGAAGCGAGTTGTGGCGTTTCACCACTTTCCATAAAGTAGACGCGGTCGTTATCGGCGCCAAATTGCGGCTGATAACCAGTGGCTGTGATCTTGATATTTTTATCGCCATCGATATCGACTTGATAGAGACCTGTTTCTTGTGACCAAGTACGAGGAGTGATGTAACCGCCTTTAGCCTTACGGTAAACCACGGTTTCACCATCTGGTGAGAAGGTGGGTTCTACATACTTTCCCGGCTCGTTAGTGAGTACCTTTACTCGCTTATTGCGCACGGTTGCTAAGCTAACTGTGCCTTGCTTTTGGTCATCCCAAGTCGTGAAAACAATATGTTTACCGTCACGAGACCACTGCGGGAATAGCTCTCGTAGGTCACTATCGAGTTTAGTGAGTCGGGTCATCTTGCCATCGGGTAAACTCTTAATCCAGATTTTACCTAATGCTTCAAAAGCTACTTTCTTACCGTCAGGTGACACTTGTGCCATGCGTAGCATTTTCACATCGAAAACATCTTTATCGAGATCTTGCTGGAAACGAACCGCAGGTTGAACCGCACGCTCGGTCTTAACCGTAAATGGAATTTGTTCTACTGACTTAGACTCAACCTCAAGCTTATTGATTTTACCGTTAGCCCAAAACACGATCTCTTCGTTGTCGGCTGTCCAGCTCATGGTGGGATATACACCGTGAATAGCCCACGTTTCTTGCATGTCTCGGTCGAGGTCACCATATAGCTTTGTTGTTTCACCTGACTTCAGATCGAGTAGATAAAGTGAAGATTGAAAACCATCGCGCTTGATGTAGGCAAGCTTTTTACCATCAGGACTCGGTGTTGGCCTGATAGCGCCACCTGTACCTTGGATAAGTACTTCTATGTCACCAGTCTGGGTGTCGTAACGCTTAATCTTATAGATGCCTTTTACTGAGTCCTTTGAGTAATGGAAGGTTTTTCCTGGAGTGGCATCTTGGCTGAAGTAGATGTAGCGGCCATCAGGTGAGTATGCGGGCTCGCCTAAATCTTTCTGTTCGTTAGGGCGTTCGGTGAGCTTGACGCCATCACCACCAGCAACGTGATACATCCATACTTCACCCGCTCCTAAACTGCGACTACCGGTAAAGTGTTTGCGCGCAACTAGGTATTGGCCGTCAGGACTCCAAGCTGGGCTATTCAACAGGCGGAAAGTTTCTTTGGTGACTGGGCGAGGGTTATTACCATCGGCGTCCATTATCCAGATATTATCGCCGCCATCTTCATCTGAGGTGAAGGCAATGTGTTTACCATCTGGGCTGTAAACGGGCTGCATCTGCCATGCAATTCCCTTAGCTAATGGTTTTGCATCACCACCAGTGATAGGCATTTGGTAAATGTCACCTAAGAGGTCAAACACCACATGTTTGCCATCTGGACTCACACTGACATTCATCCAGGTGCCTTCATCTACTTCAATTTTTATCTGTTTAAGTGGGGCATTGGCTGGCGCGTTAACTTGCCATGATGGTGTTTCTTCAGCTAATGATGGCGCGCAGATACTCAGAGCAATAGCGGCATATAGGGGAGTTAATTTGTTCTTTAGCATGATAATCCTATGATTATTGTTATCGTTATAAAGGAGTAATTTTTAGTTCAACAATTGATTGTTAGTGCTAGCGTTTAATTGGAACTTAAATTGTGCAACAGTTATCGCACAATTTACTTAACAGTAAAACAAAAAATCTGTTTCAATTAGTTAAGCGGATTTAAGTTGAAAAAATATTGAAGAGTGGGGAAATAGACGAGTTGTAGCAGGGAATACTTTGTTTGTGTTAGTCGGCTTTTTGGGAAGGTTTATAGTTTAGCGTTTAAAGAGAGTTAATAAGTTAAGCTAACACTATTATTGAGCTGGATATGGGCACCTTGGATAACGCGGCAAGTGACACCGCCTCGCCAATCGGACTGTAGTGCTTTTTCGAGTCCGGGGTAAGCGAGATCCATCTTATTGCAGGGATCGGTTTCGCCAGTTATTTCCAACACTAGTTCACCAATGGCTAGCCGTTTGCCAAGATCTTGTTGAGAGAAGCTTAAACCATCGATGAGTAGGTTGGCACGGCGAGTTAGCCAAGAAAGGTGTTTATCGAGCTCCTCACAGGCTTGTTGCCACTGTTGACTGGATAGTAGGGTAACTTGACGATTGCCTGGGCGACCATAGATATCCTCTTCGACGCCTTTAGCTTGAGTGACCTCGGCTTGTGCTGCCGAGATCATTGCTCCATCTTTCTCGGTTTTAAATGCAATACCGATTAATGTTGCCATGATAATTCCCTTTATCTATCTTCGCCCGCTAACGACTACAGACCCTTTTTTATAAGGTACTGGTATGGCGTTGACTCTGTTTGGCTGGCGATCAAGGTGTGATCCATAAACTCACAAAAGCTTGGGATGTCACGAGTTGTTGCTGGATCGTCAGCAATAATCAATAGGGTTTCGCCTTCGTTCATGCGTCTTACTGACTTGCGTACCATCATCACAGGCTCTGGACAGCGTAGGCCTAAGGCGTCGAGTTGATGTTGTGCAGCACTAAATGGGTCGTTCATATTACCTCGGCAGAACGATTAAACAGAAGTGGCTAATATTACTCCAGCGTCTTAGTTTATCCAAGCCGCGAGCCATAATTTGTGAGCCTAAGATCATTTACTATCTATAGTGTTCCACGTGGAACACTATAGAGTCTGACATGGTTTTATGCCGTCAGCGGAGCAAAATCAGCCTTTAGCAGTTGCTTGATATCTTCTGGAGCTAAGGCTATATCCAATCCGCGGCGTCCGCCACTAACATACATCTGCTCTAGTTGAGATGCAGAGTCATCAATAACAGTAGTTAGTAATCGCTTTTGACCTAAGGGACTAACACCTCCAAGTACATAGCCACTACTGCGTTGCACCTCGGCAGCTTCAGCCATCACCGCTTTTTTGGCTTTCGCCGCTTTGGCGATAGCCTTCATACTAAGCTTTTCTGCAACAGGAATAATCGCTACCGCAAGTTGTTTACCATCCAACTTAACCACTAAGGTTTTAAAAACCAACTCAGGTGCAACGCCAATCTTTTCGGCAGCTTCTAAACCATAAGCTTGGCAAGCTGGGTCGTGGTGATATTCATGAACTTGATGGGCTATTTTGTGTTTAACGAGTAGGTCGATAGCGGGGGTCATTAGGTTACCTAGCTTATATGAGATTACGCTGTTTTCAATTATAGTGATTTTTCCATAACCAGCACTTTAATACCGTGATAAGTCACTTGTTCTACAGGTTGCCAGCCTAGCGTACTATACAGGCCGCCAGAAAGATCTTCGGTCTGTAAGTTAATGCTGTTAATCCCAAGCTCTTTAGCCTTATCGATAATGGCGCTTACCAATGCTTTGGCTATACCTTCGCCTCTATGCTCTAAGGCTACGTAAACACCACCGAGCCAATGTTCTCGTTCGGGGTAGATATCCATCTCATGGAAACGAAGTTGAGCGGCACCGAGCAGTTCATTGTCATCTTGAGCCAAGATGATCAAGGGGAGTTTGTCGTGATTAAGGTAATCTCTGAGTTTGAGTTCTAGGTCTTTAGTACTGCGCCCCTCACCAATATATCCCCACTCATCGCTATACCACTTGGCTATCTGTGGCAAAGCTGATTCGTTGTCGGCAAGAAATTGCAGTTTCATCGAGAGTCCTAATGAGTTAACTGATAGCTTCAGAGTAATGTACTGGCCGGCGTTAGGCTAGACGGTTTGGTTTTGAGTTACGTATGACTTCTTGTTTAGGATATTGTAGGTCGATGATAAAAAGAAAAAAGCCAGCTTACGCTGGCTTTCATTACTCGTAAATCGAGACTTATGGGCGTTCGAAGATGGTCGCGATTCCTTGGCCTAGGCCGATACACATGGTCGCAAGACCATACTTAGCATCTTTAGCTTCCATCAGGTTGATCAGCGTTGTTGAAATACGAGTGCCTGAGCAACCGAGTGGGTGACCCAGTGCAATCGCACCACCATTAAGGTTAACCTTCTCATCGACTACATCCATTAAACCTAGGTCTTTTACACAGGGTAAAGACTGGGCGGCAAAGGCTTCGTTAAGCTCGATTACATCTAAGTCATCAACGGTTAGGCCTGCACGCTTCAGGGCTTTTTGAGTCGCGGGAACTGGACCGTACCCCATAATGGCGGCATCGCAGCCGGCTATCGCCATAGAGCGAATACGAGCACGAATCGGAAGACCTAACTCTTTGGCCTTTTCCTCTTCCATCACTAGCATGGCAGATGCACCATCCGATAATGCAGAGGAGGTGCCTGCGGTAACGGTACCGTTTGCTGGGTCAAAAGCTGGGCGTAGACCCGATAGTGACTCCATAGAGGTTTCTGGGCGAATCACTTCATCGTGCTCGACTTTAATTAATGCGCCATCGGCATCATGACCTTCAATCGCTACGATTTCGTTAGCGAAGCGACCTTCAACGGTTGCTGCATGAGCGCGCTGATGTGAGCGTACGGCAAAGGCATCTTGTTGCTCACGGGTAATGCCATGCATCTTGCCTAGCATCTCAGCCGTTAGTCCCATCATGCCTGAGGCTTTAGCGACGTTGTTGGCAAGGCCTGGGTGAAAGTCGACGCCATGGTTCATTGGCACATGGCCCATATGCTCAACGCCACCAACGATAAAGGTATCGCCTTGACCTGTCATAATGGCACGTGCGGCTTGATGTAGCGCATCCATGGATGAGCCACACAAACGGTTAACAGTAACTGCACCAACTTGCTTTGGAATACCTGCAAGTAGGGCGGCATTACGAGCAATATTAAATCCTTGCTCTAATGTTTGCTGCACACAACCCCACATCACATCTTCGATGGTGTTTGGGTCAAGCTTAGGGTTACGCTCAAGCAGTGACTTCATTAGTTCTGCAGAAAGGGTTTCTGCACGTACATTTCTAAATACACCAGCCTTTGAGCGGCCCATTGGAGTACGAATGCAATCTACGATAACGGCATTTTTCATTGTTCTAATCCTTCCTGCTTAAGCCTGCTGGTAGTAGCTGCCATTGTTGGCGGCAAGTTCACGCATAGTATCGGTTACTTGGTATAGACCACCTAGGTGTGCGTATTTGTCGGCGAGTGCGACAAAGTTAGCGACCCCCATAGTATCTAGGTAGCGGAACACACCGCCTCTAAACGGTGGGAAACCAAGGCCATAAACTAAGCCCATATCCGCTTCAGCAGGCGAAGCGATAATACCTTCTTCAAGACAACGAACCGTCTCGATAATCATTGGGATCATAGTGCGAGCGATGATCTCATCAGCCTCAAATGTCTTTTGCTCACCAAACTCTGCCTGTAGTAACTCATAGCTAGCTGGATCTAAATCTTTCTTTGGTTTACCGCGGCGGTCTACCGAGTATTGATAGAAGCCTTTACTATTTTTCTGACCGAAACGCTCGGCTTCAAACATGATATCAATAGCATCTTTACCTGACTTACCCATGCGGTCAGGGAAGCCTTCAGCCATAACTGCCTGAGCATGATGACCCGTGTCTAGACCGACCACATCAAGTAGGTAAGCTGGGCCCATTGGCCAGCCAAACAGCTTTTCCATCACTTTGTCGATAGCGGCGAAATCAGCACCATCGGCAAGCAGACCGCTAAAGCCAGCAAAGTAGGGGAAGAGTACACGGTTAACAAAGAAACCTGGGCAGTCATTAACTACGATAGGCGTCTTGCCCATCTTGCTGGCGTAAGCCACAACAGAAGCAATGGTTTCATCTGAGCTGTGCTCACCGCGAATGACTTCTACCAATGGCATCTTGTGTACCGGATTGAAGAAGTGCATACCGCAGAAACGCTCAGGCTTTTTAAGGCTCTTGGCTAGCTGGTTAATTGAGATAGTCGAAGTGTTTGAGGTGATGATGGCATCTTCGCTAACGTGCTCTTCAACCTCAGCAAGTACCATAGATTTAACTTTTGGATGCTCAACAACAGCCTCTACTACTACATCTGCATCTTTTACTGGCGCGTAGTCGAGTGCGGGAGTGATGTTGTTGAGTACCGCAGCCATCTTGGCAGGTGTCGAACGGCCGCGCTTAACTTGGGCTGTTAGTAGCTTAGCGGCTTCACCTAGACCTAAATCCAGTGCTGGTTGAGCTATGTCCTTCATCACTATCGGTGTACCTTTGCTAGCACTTTGGTAAGCGATACCGCCACCCATAATACCTGCGCCTAGTACGGCTGCCGAGTCTACTTTCTTAGCCTGCTTTGAGGCTTTCTTTGCTTTACCTTTCACAAGCTGATCATTAAGGAAGATGCCAATCAGTGCTTGTGCGACTTCGGTTTTAGCTAGTTTTACAAAAGCTTGGTATTCAACCTGTAATGCACCTGTGCGATCACATTGCGCAGCTTGCTCAATAACACTAATGACAGCCATAGGAGCAGGGTAATGTTTACCTGCAACCTTAAATACCATGCCTTTAGCTGTTGCAAAAGACATCATGGCTTCAAGCTTTGGTAGTGTCAGTGGTGCTTGCTTCTTGGCGCGTCGAGACTGCCAATCTAACTTTTCTGCTAGGGCATCTTTTAGCATTTTGAGCGCAACAGATTTTAACTGTTCAGGAGCGACAACCGCATCGATTACACCGACCTTCAGCGCGGCGTCCGGGCGTTGATCTTTACCTGTAGTGATCCACTCTAGTGCGTTGTCGGCACCTATCAATCGGGGTAAACGTACTGTGCCACCAAAGCCAGGAATAATACCTAGCTTAGTTTCTGGTAGGCCTATACGGGCTGTTGTGTCTGCTATACGGAAGTCTGTAGCAAGAATCGTTTCGCAACCGCCACCGAGTGCAAAGCCGTTAATGGCTGAAAGCGTTGGGAAAGGAAGATCTTCAAGTTTATTGAAAACATCGTTGGCTTGTTCAATCCAAGAATGTAATACCGCATCGTCTTCAGCGAAGAGTCCTAAAAACTCTGTGATATCAGCGCCAACGATAAAAGCATCTTTTGCTGAGCTAAGCATCAATGCTTTGATACTTGAATCTTGTTTGATGCTGTCGAGTGCAGCATTTAACGAGTCGATGGTTTCTCTGTCTAATTTGTTAACCGAACCTTGCGCCTTAAAGCACAGGTGAGCGATGTTATCTTCGAGTAACTCAACCTCAATTGTAGGGCTTTGGTAGATCATTGCTTGCTTCCTTATAGCTTAAGTTCACGCTTCAGATCATTAGTGATTTTATTATCTGAATATGACTTTCTTTGTCACGGCAGCCTAGGCCATCATTTGACCAGTTACTGTTCAGTGTGCGACTAATCACAAAAAAATACAACACCCAATTTAAACGGTCGTTTGGTTTTTGTCGTTTGTGAAATTCTAATACCTAGAAATCAGCAGGTTATCTTTAATGTTGCTTGTGGTTTATTTTGAGTTTGTCGTCGAGAATATAGGCAAAAACGGCAATGATATGTTTGAAGAAAAAATTTATTTGGTGATGTGATAGACTGAGGCGATGTCGAAAATTTGGCTAAATAATAACAATAGGGTAACTCTCATGGAACAGTTAGCGCGCCTCTATCATGACCATCTTCGAGTGCTAAATCAGCGTGTCAGCGAAATCATCTCTCGTGAAAACCTATCGGGGCTCATCATCCATTCTGGTCAGCCTCATAGACAGTTTTTAGACGATATGGATTACCCTTTTAAGGTGAACCCTCACTTTAAGGCGTGGTTACCCGTTACCGATAACCCTAACTCTTGGTTAGTAATTAACGGTAGAGACAAACCGCAGTTGATTTTTTATCGCCCAGTGGACTTTTGGCATAAGGTTGCCGATGAACCAAGTGATTTTTGGGCTGAGCATGTTGATATTAAATTTCTAACTAAGGCTGACAAGGTCGCCGAATATCTTCCTGACAACATCGATGAATGGGCCTATATCGGTGAGCACTTAGATGTAGCCGATGTGTTAGGTTTTTCGCGGCGAAATCCCGATTCTGTTTTGAGTTATCTTAATTATCACCGAGCAACAAAGACCGAGTATGAGTTGGCTTGCATGCGTAAAGCTAACGAAATTGCGGTGACCGGGCATCAGGCTGCAAAAGCCGCATTCTATAATGGTGCTAGCGAATTTGAGATCCTGCAGGTCTATTTATCGGCCATTTCTCAAGGCGAAAATCAGGTGCCCTATAGTAGTATCGTTGCGCTTAATGAAAACTCGGCCATCTTACATTACACCGCTCTTGAACATGCGAGTCCCGCACAACGTCGCTCATTCCTAATCGATGCGGGGGCTAACTATAATGGTTATGCCTCGGACATTACCCGTAGTTATGCCTTTGAGAAGAATATTTTCGATGATCTGATAACCGCAATGGATAATATGCAGCTACAGATCATAAGTATGATGAAGCCTGGTGTGAGCTATGCTGAATTACACATACAAACTCATTATAAGCTAGCGCAGATCTTGTTGGATTTTGATATTGTCCGCGGCGATGTGCAGGGGCTTGTCGAGCAGGGAATAACCCGCGCCTTCTTTCCCCATGGATTAGGGCATATGCTGGGGATTCAGGTGCATGATATGGGAGGTTTCCTTAGTGATGAAAATGGGACCCATGTTGCAGCGCCAGAGGCACATCCATTCTTACGTTGTACCCGAGAGCTCGATATTAACCAAGTGCTGACGATAGAGCCGGGCGTTTATATTATCGATTCTCTGTTGGCCGAGTTAAAACAAGAGCGGTGTCAATCACAGGTCAACTGGAATATGGTTGATAGCTTACGGCCATTTGGTGGGATCCGTATTGAGGATAATGTGATTGTTCATGGCGATCGTATTGAAAATATGACCCGTAATTTAGGTCTGAGCCGTTAACCTAGTGAGAGAAATGTTTTGAGTGAGAGTTATCTCATCCCAGCAACAGACTTGCTGTTTGAAGAGGAGATAAAGCATAGCCGCTTTATCTCTTTTCTGTTTCACTGCCAGTCGGTAGAAGAGTTGAAGTGTGTACTTACCAACCTTAAGGTTGAATATCCAGGAGCCAACCATTACTGTTATGCCTTCGTTGGGGGCTCACCTACCGATAGTATCAATATTGGCTCAAGCGATGATGGTGAACCCTCGGGAAGTGCGGGACGACCCATGTTAGCTGCTTTACAGGGGGCGAATATCGGTGAAATTGGTGTGATAGTTGTCCGCTACTTTGGTGGCACAAAGCTGGGTGTAGGTGGTTTGGTTAGGGCATATAGCTCAGGTATTAAGCAGGCGATTCCTCAACTCGAAACCCAATTAAAGCAGATCCGTTATCCGGGTAAGCTAGTGTGTGAATATCACCAGTTAAAAGATGTTGAGCATCTATTAGCTCAATTAGATGTGTTGATTGAAGATAAGCAGTTTACAGATCATATCGAAATCCACTTTGCCATTCCTAAGGCTTTTAAAAAGCAGTTGAACCTTGATTTGGCGACCATGAGTAAAGGTTTGCTTAAAGCAGAGTTTGAAGAATAAAAGTTAACTTAGCTCTAGGTTAGGTTTGTTAAAAGCGATTGATACCCGCTGGGCGTTTTTATTGATGAGTAGCAAGAATCTTCAGCCTTGCTATTCGGTTGTGAACATTAATTAATAAGTGTGCGAGAATGCGCTATAGCATAAGCGCTAGTGATGGGAACCAATGCAATATCGAACAATAATAAGAATTACAGGCCTGTTGATGGGATTGTTTTCTTTATCTTTACTTCCACCAGCCCTAGTCGCTGTTATCTATAAAGATGGCGGTGGCATGGCCTTTATTCAGGCGTTTGTATTGTGCCTGATCTTAGGTTTTGGACTCTGGTATCCTAATCGCGCACACCATAAGGACTTACGTACCCGAGAAGGCTTCCTGTTGGTGGTGCTCTTCTGGGTGGTACTCGGTTCCATCGGTGCTGTGCCATTTATCTTCTCTGGCCAACCTTCTTTGAGTTTAACCGACAGTTTTTTTGAATCCTTCTCTGCGCTAACAACGACAGGGGCAACGGTTATCGTTGGCCTCGATAGTCTGCCTAAGGCGATTCTATTCTATCGACATCTACTGCAATGGCTCGGTGGTATGGGGATCATCGTTCTCGCGGTAGCCATTCTTCCAGTGCTCGGTGTTGGGGGGATGCAGCTGTATCGAGCTGAGATGCCTGGGCCGGTAAAAGACAGTAAGATGACGCCGAGGATTGCCGAAACCGCCAAGGCGCTGTGGTATATCTATTTGGCGCTAACGGTCGCCTGCGCCGTTGCATATTGGCTTGCAGGGATGGATGTTTTCGACGCTATCTGTCACTCATTCTCCACTATTGCTATTGGTGGATTCTCTACCCACGATGCCAGTATGGGATACTTCAACAGCCCTACTATCAACATGATCTGTGTGGTGTTTCTGCTCATTGCCGCACTGAACTTTAGCCTTCACTTTGCAGCATTCTCTCGTCGTGGCATTAACTTGCGAGTCTATTTCCGTGATGCAGAATTTAAGGTGTTGATAGCCATTCAGTTGGTACTAACAGCTATCTGTTTTGTTACCCTTTATGGCTCAGGGATCTATGATTCAGCAGAAGAAACTTTTGATTACGCGTTGTTTCAGGCGGTATCTATCTCTACTACGGCGGGCTTTGGCACAGAAAGCTTCCATGCTTGGCCACTGTTCTTACCAATCCTATTAATCTTCTCCAGTTTTATTGGCGGTAGTGGAGGCTCTACTGCAGGCGGCATTAAAGTGATCCGAGTGATCTTGCTGTTACTGCAAGGATCGCGTGAACTGAAGCGCTTAGTCCATCCTCGTGGCATGTTCTCAATTCGGATCAGTGGTAACGCGCTGCCGGATAGAGTCATCGATGCCGTGTGGGGCTTCTTCTCTGCTTATGCCCTGGTCTTCGTTATCTGTATGCTTATTCTGATGGCGCTAGGAATGGATGCTATTACCGCCTTTAGTGCTACAGCGGCCTGTTTGAATAACCTTGGCCCGGGATTAGGTGAGGTGGCGAGTAACTATGCCAGTATTGGTGATGGTGAGAAATGGGTGCTGCTGTTTGCGATGTTATTCGGTCGTTTAGAGGTATTCACCTTGCTGATCTTGTTTACCCCTACTTTCTGGAAGAACTAAATCAGCGCAACAATATCAGGGCATGAAAGACGCGGTTAGTGTTAATGATTGCTCCGTATACTGAACATAAGATCGGCCTTTGGCCATAGTTTGAAATCAGTTTGAACCGAAAAATAGTGAGGGGTCAATGAGCAACACACTAATCATTTATTCAACAGTCGATGGCCAAACCAAAGCGATTTGTGAGCAGATAAAGAAGATTAATCAAGAGCAAGGAGCCAAGGTAACACTGGCTTCTCTCGATGAGGCTGAAGCCCTAGGTTTAGCTCAGTTCGATAAGATCCTCGTTGCTGCAAGTATCCGTTATGGTAAGCATAGACCGGCACTTTATCAGTTCATTAATCGTCATCACGCGGTGCTGGATGCCAAGAAAAATGCATTTTTTACTGTCAATGTAGTGGCTCGCAAACCTGAGAAAAACACGCCAGAAACCAATCCTTATATGAAGAAGTTTTTGGCACTGTCATTGTGGCAGCCACAGCAGTTAGCCGTATTTGCCGGTAAGATTGATTACCCTAAATATCGTCTGTTCGATAAGGTGATGATCCGCTTTATTATGTGGATGACCAAAGGCCCAACCGACACCTGTGGCACCTTTGAGTTTACCGATTGGAATAAAGTCGATGATTTTGCCCGTGCCTTTTCCGAACGCTAGACTTCAGCGAACAAAAAAGCCTGCTAATTAGCAGGCTTTTCTCTATTTTAACTTGGCTCTAAAGGTGATCTCTTAGGCGGCGCAATACTTGCGATGCAGAATAGAAATAACTTCGGTGACCTGCTCATTCTTTAATGTGTAGTAGACCACTTGTGAGCTCTTGCGGGTTGCAACTAGGTCTTCTGAGCGCAGCACTGCTAAATGTTGTGATAGTGCTGATTGGCTAAGGGGAACTGTTTTATTTAATTCGGTTACGCTTAACTCTTTATCCAGTAACAAGCACAGAATCATTAACCGATATGGATTCGCGATAGCCTTAAGCCATTTTGCTGCGCTCTCGGCATTGGTGACCATTGCACTGGCATCGATTTCTTTTTGCATACGGTTACTTACTCCATCGCCTTTAATTAGTTTATTCTAATTGAGATGTCCTGATAAAACAATATACTCATGGTTTCTCATTATCACAATTTTTGATGCCGATAATATGAGCTACACCTAATTTGTGATCCATTATCCTTTAAAAACTGCGATTTGCTGTAACAATGGATTTAATAGCAAATCCTCAATTGGAATACAGATGAAATCAGTTCTGGTACTTTATTATTCACGTGGCGGCCATACTGCCAGAATCAGCCGTGCTATCGCCGACCACTTAGCTAGTCAAGGTCACCAGTGTGACATGATGCATATTAGTGAGGCGAAAGCTGAAGGTGTCGATTGGGCTAAGTATGATGTTGTTGCGCTTGGCGCATGCGTGCTTTACGGCAGTTATCATAAGTCGGTGTTTGAGTTCGTTGCTGCACATCAAGTCGAATTAAGCGCGAAAGCCTCAAGCTTCTTTAGTGTCAATGTAGTTGCACGTAACCCAGAAAAGCGCGTGCCTGAAAACAATAAATATCTACAGAAGTTCATTGAGCTATCAGCGTGGAAGCCAAACGATGTGAAGGTGATTGCTGGTAAGGTCGATTACCCCGCTTGGCGCTGGTACGACAGAATGATGATCCAATTGATCATGAAAATCACCAATGGGCCAACCGATCCAAAATCTGTTATCGATTACACCGACTGGGATGATGTGAAGGTCTATGCAGACCACTTGGTAAGCTTAGCTAAATAAGTATACGAATTAAAAAGCCGCATTTGATGCGGCTTTTTTGTATTTTAAAGTTGGTGATTTAGTACTTCCAGAAACTAGGGTGAAACAACACCGCGACGGTTAAGATCTCTAAGCGTCCCAGTAGCATGCCTATTGCTAGTGCCCATTTAGCGACATCGGGTAGCGATGAAAAGTTACCTGCTGGGCCTATGGTGTTACCTAATCCGGGGCCGACATTGGTAACGGCGGTGATTGCCCCAGTGAAGCTAGTGACAGGATCGAGCCCTGTGAGTACCAACACGATTGATAGCAGCACTATCACCAATACAAACAGCAGAATAAAAGTGACCAGCGAACGGACAATATCGCCTCTAATAATGTGGTTGTTATAACGCTCTTTGAAAACACCGTTTGGGTGAAACTGCTGCTTAAGTTGCTCACGCATAATTACGCCAGCGATTTGAAAACGGAAGATTTTAATGCCGCCAGAAGTAGAGCCTGAGCAGCTACCGACAAACATTAAAAACAGAAAGGCAATATTGGCTAATGCACCCCATGCTGAGTAATCAGTCAGTCCGTACCCGGTAGTTGTGACCACAGAGACCACATTAAAGCTGGCCAAGCGTAGGGCGTCGAGTGGGTTTATTTCTCTGGTGCTCCATAGCCATAAGGCCAGTGAGCAAGAAACAAAAACCACAAACTTTAAGAAACCTTTGACTTGGGCATCGTCCCACACGCCGACAGATCTGTGTTGCACCATGTGGACGAACATCAGCAAGGGCAATCCACCGGCAAGCATAAAGATGGTGCCAACCCAATGAGCCTGATTAGAAAACGCAGCCATAGATTTGTCTGAGGTGGAGTAGCCGCCTGTCGATAGCGTTGTCATGGCATGGTTGATGGCTTGAAACCAGTTCATTCCACTGCTGTGATAAGCCAATACGCATAGGAAGGTGAGTAGGCAATAAACGATAAACAGGTTCTTTGCCATATGCTGGGTGCGTGGGGTGGTTTTATCACTCCAGTCAGAAGACTCGGTTCTAAACAGTCGCATACCACCGACGTTTAAGAAGGGCAGCACGGCTACGGCCATTACGATAAAGCCTATTCCCCCTAGCCACTGTAGCAGTGAGCGCCAGATCAGAATACTGTGATCCATGGTATCGAGCCCTGATAACACGGTAGAGCCAGTTGTGGTTATGCCGGACATGGTTTCGAAAAAGGCATCGGTATAGTTGATACCGTGATACAGAGTAAAGGGCATTGCTGCAAACAGGCTTACGATAAGCCATGTGAGACAGGTCAAAAGGAACATATCTCGAATGTTGAGATGGAGTTTACGGCTCTGGCCTTGGTGCATACAAAAGCTGGCTGCGCTGCCCGCAACCAGTGAGGAGATCATAAATGCACCGACTGTTTCTTCGCCATAATAGAGAGCGAAGGCTCCGGGAATTAACATAAACGCGGTGAGCGTCGACAGGAAAACTCCCAGAATAAACAATAAAGGACGATAGTTCAGCAATATTACGCTCCTGAACGTTTTTAAAAGAAAAAAGCACTCGGTTGGAACAGCTTCTCAACTTCACCAATGAATTTCTTGTTTACTAAGAAGAGAATGACATGGTCGCCCTGTTCAATAACGGTTTTATCGTGGGCCATTAATACTTCTTCATCGCGCACGATAGCGCCAATGGTTGTGCCGGGTGGTAATTTGATTTCGCTGATCTGCTTACCCACAACCTTTGAGGTGTTGGAGTCTCCGTGAGCAATCGCTTCGATAGCTTCAGCTGCGCCACGGCGCAGTGAGTAAACGTTACAAATGTCACCTTGACGAATATGCGTCAGTAGGGCTGAAATGGTGGCTTGTTGTGGTGAGATGGCAATATCGATATTAGCTTCTTGTACGATATCAACATAGGCTTCACGCTGAATCAGCACCATGACTTTTTTGGCTCCCATGCGCTTAGCGAGTAAAGCTGCCATGATGTTGGCTTCATCATCGTTGGTAACCGCAATAAACACATCGGTTTGATCGATATGTTCTTCGAGTAGTAGCTCTTGATCCGATGCATCACCACAAAATACCGTGGTGTTTTCAAGCTTTTCTGATAACTCTTCGGCGCGCTCTTGTTTACGCTCAATCAGCTTGACCGAATGGTTACGTTGTAACTGCTTAGCCAAACCTAAACCGATATTACCGCCACCTGCAATCATGATGTTGCGGTAAGAGTTATCCAGTTTTTGCATCTCACTCATTACCGCACGCACATGGCGACTGTCGGCGACGAAGAATACTTCGTCGTCGGCTTCGATAATGGTGGTGCCGCGGGGCATGATTGGGCGACCTTGTCTAAAGATAGCCGCAACCCGGGTATCAATATTAGGCATATGCTCGCGCAGTGCGGCTAATGCGTTACCCACGAGTGGGCCGCCATAGTAGGCTCGCACAGCAACGAGACTGAGTCTGCCTTCGGCAAACTCAAGTACTTGTAGTGCCCCTGGGTATTCAACTAAGCGGCCAATATAGGCCGTAACTAGCTGCTCTGGCGCAATTAGCTCATCGATAATGAAACCACCACGAGGGCGATTGTCTGCGTGTTTAGTTTCGCTATCGATAAACAGTTTGTCACGAAGACCTAAATACTGCTCAGAACGAATACGGGCAATTTTAGTCGGCGTGCCATAGAGTGAATAGGCAATCTGGCAGGCGGCCATATTACATTCGTCGCTATTGGTGACCGCGATCAGCATATCTGCGTCTTCGGCCCCCGCCTCCTTTAACACACTTGGGTGAGCACCGTGACCCACCACTACCCTTAAGTCGTACTTATCTTGCAAGGTACGCAGGCGGTTTTTGTCGTTATCGACAATAGTGATGTCATTGTTTTCGCCAACTAAGTTTTCGGCTAATGTGCCGCCAACTTGTCCTGCACCCAAAATGATAATTTTCATTGCCGTACTAATCCTTCACTAGGCGAGCGTAATAAAAGCCGTCCATGTTGTCTTGGCCGGGAACAATCTGCCAACCGATATCGTCTGGGTTAGCTTGCTCTTCGATAGGCACTAAGGTCGCATCGGGTGTTCTGGCTAAGAAGGCACTGACTTGATCTTTATTTTCCTGTGGCAAAATCGAACATGTGGCATATAAGAGTGTGCCACCAGGCTTTAGCCACTTCCAGCAATGATCGAAAATTTGCGACTGTAACTGCGCTAACTCTTCGATGTCGTTGTTCTTTCTCAGCCACTTAATATCTGGATGGCGGCGGATAACCCCCGTTGCTGAGCAGGGCGCATCTAGCAGAATACGGTCAAATTTCTCACCATGCCACCATGAATCAATATTGGCGGCATCACCATGTACTAACTCAGCTTTGAGTGACAATCTATCTAGGTTTTGTTGTACACGCTCTAGACGCTTGGCATCAAAATCTACCGCTACTAGCTTGATGTTTGGTGCCAGTTCCAATAGATGACAGCTTTTACCGCCGGGAGCGGCACAAGCATCGAGTACTAGCTCATCACCTTGTGGTGCCAGCAATGTGGCTGCCCACTGGGCTGCGCCATCTTGCACAGATGCTGCGCCCGTTTCAAAACCCGGTAGCTGCATCACATCTCGTGGACTGCTTAATAGGATTGAGTCGGGGCTATTACCTGCTTGAGCCTCGATCTCCATACCTGCAAGTGCTTGTAGGTAGGTCTCTCTTGTTTGAGATTGCTGGTTGTTACGCAGCCACATAGGCGGGCGTTCATGGCTTTGCTCAATAACTGCTTGCCAGTTTTCTGGGTAAGCCTCTTTTAAGCGCTTAATGATCCAAGCTGGGGTGTTATAGGCCAAGGTGTCGTTTTCGGTCGATAAAGGCTTCTCTTGGCGCTGAATGTTACGTAAGACACCGTTGACAACCTTCACTAGGCCTTCGAATTTTAGCTGGCGACAGGCTTCGGCGGTTTCAGATATTGCCGCATGGCTAGGAATGCGGGTGAAGTAAAGCTGGTAGCAGCCTACAAGCAATAGCTGGTGGACGATGCGTTGCTTCCCCTTCATCTGCTTACTCATGCAATCACTGACTTGCTTGTCGAGTTGTGGCAAATGGCGCATCACACCGTAGCAAAGCTCGGCAAGTAGCGCCTTATCTTTTCCACTGTCTAAATGCTTCTGCTGTTCAGGCAGAGCCACTGAAAGTGACACACCTTTTTCTAGCACTTGGAAAATGACCTTAGCGGCCAAAGCTCTTAAATTCATTAGCGATTAAGCCTCTAGGTTATCTGTACCAGCAAGTAGGGTTCCCGGAGTAAACCAGTCGCCTCTTGCATTTAGGATGTCGGCAACGCTTAAAGGCTTCTTACCTGGAAGTTGCATCTGGGTGATGGTTAACACACCTTCGCCAGTTGCGATGCTAATGCCATTTTTGTCAGCAGATAGAATCGTTCCAGGCTGCTTTGAACTGGTTTCATCACTGACATGACTTTGCCATACCTTGATGGTGTTGCCTTCGTGATCGTAGTGGCTCACTGGCCACGGATTAAAGGCACGGATTTCACGCCATAGGGCTGTTGCCGATTTAGACCAATCTAAGCGTGCTTCCTCTTTTGATAGCTTCTCTGCATAGTTGGCTAGGCTTTCATCTTGCTTCTCTGCAGGTAAACGATCTTCTGCTATGCCAGCAAGTGCTTCAACTAAAGCGGTTGGGCCTTGCTCTGCAAGCTTTTCATAAAGGGTTGCGGATGTGTCACTGTCTTCAATTTTAAGCTGTGTTTTTAACAGCATATCGCCAGTATCTAGGCCGATATCCATCTGCATGATGGTGACGCCTGTTTCGCTGTCGCCAGCCCATAGCGCGCGTTGAATCGGCGCCGCACCACGCCAGCGTGGCAAGATTGAACCGTGCACATTGATGCAACCTAGGCGTGGAGTGTCGAGCACCACTTTTGGCAAGATAAGCCCGTAAGCCACAACAACCATAATGTCGGCGTTTAGCGAAGCAAGCTCGGCTTGCGCGTCTTCGTCACGTAGCGACTTTGGCTGAAAAACTGCGATGTCATTTTCAAGGGCTAACGCTTTGACTGGGCTTGCTTGTAATTTCTTACCACGGCCAGCGGGTCTATCTGGTTGGGTATATACTGCAATTACGTTGTGCTCTGAGTCGATTAGCGCTTGAAGATGGCGTGCAGCAAAGTCAGGTGTTCCTGCAAAAATGACATTTAATGGTTTCAAAGATTTATCCTTGTTTAGCTTCGAGGCGAGCCGCTTTTTCCAGCTTCTGTTTGATACGCTGGCGCTTGAGTGGTGACAAGTAGTCAACAAACAGCTTGCCTGCTAGATGATCTAATTCATGCTGTAAGCAGATAGCAAACAACCCATCGGCTTCCAAGGTAAACTCTTTGCCGTCACGATCGAGTGCCTTAATGGTAACAAATTCGGCACGGTCGACTTTGGCGTAAATACCTGGCACAGACAGGCAACCCTCTTCGTTCGAAAATTCACCACTTTTGGCTGTGATCTCTAGATTGATGAACACTTTTGGGCGTTCAACTTCATCTTGAAGGTCCATCACAATAAGTTGATGGTGATAATCGACCTGTGTTGCCGCAAGACCAATTCCCTTTTCTTCGTACATAGTTTCGAACATATTGTCGATCTGTGTTTGAAGTGCAGGGTTAAACTCTGTTATCGGCTTGGCAACAGTGCGTAATCTCTCATCTGGAAACTGTAAAACTTTTAATAAACTCATACCTAAACTCTTAACAAGTCTGTCAAATCTGAGTCAGTTGGTTATACTGACTTTGGCTAATGGCTCAATTTTAGTCGTTAGCGGCATTCAATAACAGCAAAAGCTCTACTTATTACTCTAATAAAAGAGCAAATAGCATGGATACCCAGATGAAACGGTTAATATTACTTGCTTCACTCATAATTGGTTGCACCTCCGTATTTGCCGATACGCTAACCTTGAAGTCGGGGCATCCCGATTCTTATGTGGTTAAGAAAGGCGATACCCTTTGGGATATTTCGGCGTCTTTCCTGAATGATCCTTGGCGCTGGCCTAAGCTTTGGGGGGCAAACCCACAAGTGGCTAATCCGCACCTTATTTATCCTGGTGACAGGCTCACTTTGGTCTTTATTGATGGTGAGCCTCGTCTGGTGGTTAAGCCCCATATTCGAAAGAGTCCTGAGGGACGTATTTCACCGAAAGATGGTGCTATCCCTGCAATCGATCTCTCCTTAATTCGTCCTTATCTATTACAAAATCGTGTGGTCGATGAACAGTGGTATGAGTCTCAGCCGAAAGTGATGGGAGGAGAAAGTCCCTCTCAGTTCCATGTGATTTCTGACATTATCTATGTCCAAGGTGAGCTTACTGTCGGTGATAAATTAGGTGTTTATACCGATGGCCGCACTTTTCAGAATAGCGATGGTGAAAATTTAGGTTTAGAGGTGATCTTGTCTGCCAGTGGTCGAGTGGTGGAGTCAGGATCTATCTCTAAAGTAGAGCTGCTCAGTAGCTTGCAGGAGACATCGGCAGGCTATCGGGTATTACCCATCGAAGATGACTCACTAATGTCAGCCTATTTTATGCCTAAGGCTGCAGAAATCGACGTACCAACGACAGTACTCGCCTCGGGTAAAGATATTCGTGAGATGGGTAAACGTGATGTGGTCTATTTAGACAGGGGAGCGACCGATGGGCTTGAGCCTGGGCATGTGTTTTCTATCTTTAAAGATGGCAAGGTCGTTGTTATAGACGGTGATGGTATACCTGTACAGCCTCACGAACGAAATCGTTATGAGAAGATGCTAGCTAATATCTCTTCCGACAGCGCTGTTAAGATGCCCGATCTTTATCGTGGCAAATTGATGGTATTTAAAGTGTTCGATAAAACCAGTATGGGGATTATCTTAGTCAATGAGCGGCCAGTACGAGTCGCCGACAAGCTGGCGATTCCCGATTCGCTGATCCGCAGTGAGTAGGCTAGAGTTAGTTATAGTGTTTCTTTCGATGCAACCTTAATGGTTGCATCGCACTTTTAAAGGGACGAACTATTAACGATACACTGGTCGATTGGCTAGTTGTTTCTGCAGTATCTGGGCTAGGACCGGCTCGGGTTAAACAACTGATAAATTACATGGATGTAGCCGAATTAAGGCAAAGATTGACGCATGAGCCACAAGCACTGCCTTTACCAGAGTCGTTACTACAATCTCACTTATCTCCAGATCATGCTTTAGTTGATGCGGCTTTGGGGTGGCAGCAAGCCGAAGACAATCATCACCTTATCTGTTTTGATGACCTCCATTATCCACCACTGTTGAAACAGATTAACGATCCGCCACCATTGCTTTTTTTAAAAGGTAACCGAGATGCCTTGCTGTTTCCCAGTCTTGCCATTGTCGGTAGTCGGCGGGCAACGCCTGGCGGCTTAAGAGTGACTTATCAATTAGCGACAGAGCTGGCGATAAATAGTATTGGCATAACCAGTGGGATGGCCTTAGGTATCGATGGTTCAGCCCATCAAGCAGCTATCGATATTGATAAGCCTAGTGTTGCCGTTCTGGGGACTGGAGTCGATGTTATCTACCCCAAGAGGCATCGTCACATTTATAATGATATTCAAAAAGATGGCTGTATTGTTAGTGAGTTTTGGCCCAACGTTAAACCATATTCTGGTAATTTTCCGAAACGAAATCGCATCATTAGCGGTCTAACTATAGGAACCTTGGTGGTTGAAGCAACCCTGAAAAGTGGCTCATTGATCACGGCTAGGTTGGCTAATGAACAAGGGAGAGAGGTATTTGCAGTTCCGGGAAGTGTGCTTAGTGAGCAGAGTGAGGGTTGTCATCAATTGTTGCGTGATGGCGCTAAGTTAGTCGAGTCTGTTAGTGATATTTTGGAAGAAGTTACCGCTTTATCGCATTTTCACCTTGAAGAACTTAAGGCTCGTCACCATATAGGGGGGGAGAACGCTTCTGATTTGCCATTTTCCTCGCTGTTAGCTAGTGTAGGCTATGAGGCTACAACAATAGATGATGTAGTCGAGCATAGTGGAAAAACCATAGAGCTAGTATTAGAGCAATTGCTTGAACTCGAGCTGCAGGGTTGGATTTCTGCAGTCCCTGGTGGTTACATAAGACTAAAGAGGAGCTAGCCATGTTTGATATCCTCATGTATTTATTTGAAAACTATGTTCATAGTGAAGTTGAACTATTGGTAGATGAAGACGAACTCACAAAAGAACTTACTCGCGCCGGATTTCACCAGAGCGAAATCATTAAAGCACTTTCTTGGTTGGAGCGTTTAGCTGAACTTCAAGAAGCAGGCACGCCTTATCTTTGTAACCATGATCAGCACTCATTCCGTATTTATACCGATGCCGAAATGGAAAAGATTGACGTCGAGAGTCGTGGTTTCTTACTATTTTTAGAGCAGATTAAAGTGCTTAGCGTTGAGACCCGTGAAATGGTGATCGACCGAGTTATGGAAATCGATGAGCCTACCCTGAATCTTGATGATCTGAAGTGGGTTATCTTAATGGTGCTATTTAATGCACCGGGTCATGAGTCTGCCTACGAGCAGATGGAAGATCTTATCTTTGAACAGCCCGACGGGCGCCTGCACTCGTAGTCTATAAAGAACCTAAAACAAAGGAGGCCTAAGCCTCCTTTTTTGTGTCTGGAACATTTATGCCTATTTGCCATGGATGGACACAAATAGGCGTTGTACATGGATGTACTTATCCCTGAACGCAAGGATTGCGTAAGAAGGGATTTGTGTCAGGCGATAAATGTTCCATCGGTAACTGCGTCCTGCGTTACTCTGACCTCCTGAATCCATTCAGTCGTACATTTATTCGCACTTCCTCTATCTCTAGAGGTCAGAACACTTATGCCAATTTGCCATGGATGGATACAAATTGGCTTTATGCCTAGAATTTCAGATGGTTTTCACCATGGGCTAAGTGCTGTGGCTGCAGGTAATCTCGGTAGTCGTAACGACCTTGCTTGCGCAGTCTTGGCTTCGCTTCCTCTTCGCTATCATTAAAGGCGTTAACCTGAGTGTTTAACCAGTCGGCGAATTGCGGTTGATGTGTGGTTAACGACGCCATCAGTTGCTCATAACCCTCAAAGTAGTCGGTTTTTAGGTATTTGCTTAGTTGTACAAAATCAGCATGATGATTTTCGACTAGGAAACGAATAGCCATATAGCTCCACTTATAGGTTCTGTCTTGGCCATCTTTATATTCAGTGGCAAAGATCTCCTCCAGTGTTGGCGCCTCTTCAATATCACGCTTGATAACTCTAAGGGCTGAAGGGTTATCATTGCCTTTAGAAACATACTCGGCTAAGCCTTCTGACCACCACACCATTTTAGATGGGAAGTGTCCAAAACCAGCATATTTTACAAAGTGACCATCGAGGTAGTGCACATATTCATGGTTGAGATTCCAGACTCTAAACTCGGGTTCAATCCACCATTGGCGGTAGGCAAAGAAGGTTGCCTGATTACCGGGTTTAGAAGGGGTGCCTTCGATGTACATGCCACCGTTATCTGTGTTGATATCAAAGATCAGCTGGCCATTGAGGTGGTATTGGCTCCAGTTCTTAAAGGCGACAACCCTAAGCGCGGTATTAAAGTCATTAGGTGTGGGTTTTAGCTCGGTCTCTAGTACGCTATGGAAGTCAGATTCTTGAGATGTCAGCTTAGTACAGCTCTCGGCTAACTCTTGCTCATTCAGATCTTGAGTAAGAATGAACAAACTATCGGAGCAGTGATGCTCAATGGGGAGAGCCGTTTTAAGCTCTGGAATACGACATATTTCGCTATTCTCTTCACACAGCTCCTGGCCACCAAATACGTTTACGTGAAAACCAGCGGTATAAGCATCTTTTGCTATATCACCACGTTGCGCGACATCGGCTTTTGCGATTGCAGCAACTGCGGCATCTACGGCAAGTTCTTGCTCGGTCTCTTCACCATCTTCTGATGATGGGAGGGCTAGGCGGTAGAGAGCAAGTGCCCAGTATGCATTGGTGCGCGGCCAGTCACTTTCGGCGCGAATACTTGCTGGGCTGGCTGCAAACTCCAATAGCGGTGTATTTAGATCGGCTGCTAGTAATATCTTGTTTAGCTCGCCATCAACATCTTTACGGCTTTTATTAAGTAAGAAACCATAGGCTTTGAGTGTTTCTAGTAAGCCGTAGTCGTTAGTTTTATTTGGTGTCGATGTTGCTAGTTGCTGTAGCTGGGTTTCTAGCTGAGGAAGTAGTGGTTCCAGGGCCGATGCGGCATCATTATTAGCGAAGTAGCGATATATCGTTACCGCATATTGTTCTTGCAGGCGGGCGTGATTGTTGAGTATGCCAGAGTCACTTAACTCCTCAAGTGCTAACGCTAAAGCAGAGATATCTGCAGCCTTAAGATCATCTACGGGGCCGTAATAGCTAAAGGCGCGGAAGAAGTAGAGTAGCTGATTAGCCGTATCGACATTTTGAGTTGTACTCAGAGCTGAGCTGGCTTGTAAAAAGGTATCTCGTGTTAAGAGTGAGCTTTGGGCGTTAAACAGAGCAGTTTCTGAGGCTGCAGCGATTTGGCTAATGGCTTGTGGGTTGGCAGCTTGCTGCTCGACACTGGCACAACCTGAGAGAGAAGTGAGCAGACCCGCTATAATAGTCATAGCGAACTTTGAGGATGTATTCATTTTTATTCCTTTATTTTTATCCCTTTTATTTATTGAATACAATATATCATTGCTTTTTACGAAATTCTAACACTGGAATATAAAACTTAATCGATTCCTTGGTAGAATAGCGGCATAGAGATGAATTGAGACGATCATGACCAAAATAGATCAGCAACTGTTTACTACGCATGAGCACGCTCTTGAGAAAGAGTTTGAGCTTTGCCCAAAATGTGGCTGCGAGTTGTCGGTAAAGCACAGTAAGCACGGTGGTTTTATTGGGTGTAATAACTATCCAAGTTGTGATTACACAAGACCGTTGGTGCAGCACGAGTCGATTGAGACGCAAGTCATTGAGGGTTCTGTTTGCCCTGATTGCGGCAATGAGCTAGCGGTTAAGTCTGGGCGTTTTGGTATTTTTATTGGCTGCACTAATTATCCTGAGTGTAGTCACATCGAAAAGCACGATCAGGCTGATAGCAAAGATGAGATCCCTTGCCCTAAATGCAAAAAGGGACATATTGAGCATAGAACCAGTCGATTTGGTAAGTCGTTTTATGCTTGCAGTGCTTACCCAAAATGTAAGTTCTTAGTTAACTATCCACCTAGAGCTGAAACTTGTCCTGATTGCGGCTTTGGGATCTTAGTCGAACGTAAGGGCGCAGCAGGAATGCGTTTAGAGTGCCCTGAAAAGGCATGCAAATATAAACGGCCTGTTTAAGTATTCATATTGTCTTTCGCTAATATTACTTTTGAGTAATCATAGTGACATTACACTGCGCGGATTAAATAAGGTTAAGAGATAAAAAATGTTAGAAGTATTGCCGGCGGACGTAGCCGCACTGGTCGAGAAAGGTGGAGTGATAGCCTACCCAACTGAAGCGGTTTATGGCTTAGGTTGCGATCCTGATAACGATGACGCCATCAATCAGTTACTGCTGATAAAACAGCGACCTTGGCAGAAAGGGCTGATCTTAGTTGCGGGCGACTATCGACAGTTGCAACCTTATATCGATGAGTCTCAATTAACTGCAGAGCAATTAGCTTTTGCTCAGAGTAAATGGCCGGGTCCGTTTACTTTTATTATGCCAATTAAACCTGGGCTATCTAAGTTACTCTGTGGCACCTTTGACTCTATAGCGGTACGCGTTACTGATCATGGCGGGGTAAAGGCATTATGTGACGCAATTAATAAGCCGGTTGTTTCTACCAGTGCAAACCTATCGGGTCAGGAGCCAGCACTTACGCCAGCAACCATTAAAGAGCAGTTTGAAGGAATGATTGCCGCACTAGTTGTTGGAGAGTTAGGAAGCCAAACTGCGCCATCCACGATTATCGATGCCAAGAGTGGCAATATTATTAGACAAGGTTAATCCGCCTCTATAAAAGGAATATTATGAGCACACCAGATTCAACAGTAGTAAAAGCTTTCTTGCTCGATCTTCAAAATCGAATTTGTAATGGACTCGAAGCATTGGATGGCACTGCACAATTTGCAGAAGACTCCTGGAAGCGTGAAGAGGGCGGTGGTGGACAGAGCCGCGTACTGACTGGTGGTGCTGTATTTGAACAAGCTGGCGTTAACTTCTCACATGTTATGGGCGCCTCTATGCCTGCCTCTGCAACGGCACATCGCCCAGAGCTTGCTGGTCGCAGTTTTGAGGCGATGGGCGTTTCTTTAGTTATTCATCCCAATAACCCACATATTCCAACCACACATGCCAACGTACGTTTTTTTATTGCCCATAAAGAGGGGGTTGATCCCGTTTGGTGGTTTGGTGGTGGTTTTGACTTAACTCCTTACTATCCCTATTTAGAAGATGTGGTTGAGTGGCATCAGAGTGCTAAGTCTTTATGTGAACCCTTTGGCGATGAGATTTATCCTAAATATAAAAAGTGGTGTGACGAATACTTCTTCCTTCCCCATCGTAGTGAAACCCGTGGTGTAGGCGGACTCTTCTTTGATGATCTGAACCAGCAAGGTTTTGATGACAGTTTCGCCTTTATGCAAGCTGTGGGTAATGGGTTCTTAACGGCGTACGCCCCAATCGTTGAGCGTCGTAAAGATACTGAGTATGGTGAGCATGAACGCCAGTTCCAGTTATACCGCCGCGGGAGATATGTTGAATTTAACTTGGTTTATGACCGTGGCACCCTGTTTGGTCTACAGACTGGTGGTCGTACAGAGTCTATTCTCATGTCGATGCCACCACTGGTACGTTGGCAATATGCCTACACACCAGAAGAGGGTAGCCCAGAGGCACAGCTTTATAGTGATTACCTAAGGCCAAGAGATTGGTTAAACCTTTAACGGGCTTTATCACCAGCATCGCTATAGCAGCGAAACCAATCATGTTCTTAAACGTTATTGGTTTCGCATATGGTCCGCAAGCGTCGCAATAGCACTATATATAGCCTGTTGATGCTGCGGATCTTTCACTTCTATCTCTATCGCCGTTTTCATACAGAGCAACCATTGGTCACGCATATCTTCATCGACCTTAAATGGCATATGCCTAGCTCGTAATGCTGGGTGACCATGTTTCTGCAGATATAGTTGTGGCCCACCAAGCCAACCGCTTAGAAATTCAAATAGCTTTTGTTCCGACTCCTTGATTGGGGCTCTATGAATTGACAATAACTCTTGGGTCGCCTGATTAGTTTGCATCTGCAGATAAAACTGATGGGCTATCGCACGGATCACTTCCTCTCCACCGATGCGATCATAAGCGTTAGATTGGCGTGAGTCTCTATCTTGACTCGATTGTTTATTACCTAAAATTTGTTTTAACCAGTTCATACAGCTCTAGTTCCATTGCTCTAATATGTGGAGCAGTCTAGCAGGCGACTGGCCATATTTATCAAGCTAATTAAATGAGTCACATTAGAAATGAGAGTTGAAAATAACTCGTCTGGAAGTGATTGCGAGTTAGCGGAAGCAGGTTACACTAGTATTTTTGCACGGCTAGAGAAGTAAACATGACTGAACGATATGCAGTATTTGGCAATCCTATTGGCCACAGTAAGTCCCCAAAAATTCATACGATGTTTGCCAAGGAAACGTCTCAGTCATTAACCTATGAAGCCATTCTTGCACCTGTCGGTGGTTTTGAGCCCAGCTTTAGCGCATTCGTCGCGGCTAATGGTTTAGGAGCCAATGTAACAGTGCCTTTTAAAGAGCAAGCGTTTGCACTCTGTGATGAGCTTAGCGAGCAAGCACAACTCGCTGGAGCTGTGAATACGCTGTCTGTATTGGCCGACGGTAGGATCCGCGGTGATAATACCGATGGTCTAGGGTTAGTTGCCGATCTAGAAAGGAACCTAGGGAGTCTTACAGGGTTAAATGTTCTATTGGTGGGAGCGGGTGGTGCGGCAAGAGGTTGTATTCTGCCGCTACTAAATGCGGGAGTTAAAAAACTGACGATAGTAAACAGAACTCAATCGAAGGCTGAGGCTCTGGCCGAGCTATTTGCCAGTTATGGCACGGTTATCGCTTTACCAATAGCGCATGCAGGCCAAAGCTACGACCTCATTATTAATTCAACTTCTTCCAGTTTAAGTGGTGAGGTGCCAAATATAAGTGGTGATGCCATTACGTCTGAGACAGTCTGCTACGATATGATGTATGGCAAAGAAGCAACGGCTTTTAATGAATGGGCGAAGACGCAAGGGGCGAGTCAGACAATAGATGGTTTAGGCATGCTGGTGGGGCAAGCAGCCGAAAGCTTCCAAATCTGGCGTAAGATAAAGCCAAGTGTGCAGCCTGTTTTAGTTCAGCTTCGAGCCGAGCTTTAAATTGAGATAAGTTTGAGATAGAAATGAACCAAAGTATTTTATTTCCTGATCTACAAGATTGGGACACGCAAACACAGAGCGTTGTTTTTCCTGTTCAGGTACAAGGCGCTAATATTGAATGTCGTATTAGCCTAAATAAGCTCGTTTCACTTGCTGCTGCCCCGATGGCTGGAGATGATGGCGATAAAGCAGCAAAAGCGCTAGCGCTATTTGAAGAGTATCGTTTTGATATCGAGGAAGAGGTGGAAGAACTCATCGAACAAGAGACGTTCGATGAGTTGGGAAGGGTTGTTCTTTTATAAGGCTCTATCTACGAGATATCGCATAAGACAATAGAAACGATATTAAAGATAAGTTTTCACTATTGGCTCTCTAGTAAGTACTCGTTCTTTAGTCTGACATAGTTGTCAGCAGACTGGGGTAGGAAGGCAAGCTCCGCTTCGGTTAATGGCCGAGCCTGTTTCGCGGGGCTACCCACATACAGATAACCACTCTTTAGCACCTTACCTGGGGGAACTAAGGAACCTGCGCCTAAAATCACATCGTCTTCTAGAATGGCACCATCTAAAATGATGGCACCCATACCGACTAAAATACGGTTGCCGACTTTGCAGCCATGTAGCATAGCTTTGTGACCAACTGTCACATCATCACCAATGATCAAAGGGTGACCTTCGGGTAATGATGGAGATTTACGAGTTACATGTAGAACCGTACCGTCTTGGATATTTGAGCGCTTACCTATATAGATACGGTTTACATCACCTCGAGCGGCAACTAACGGCCAAATACTCGAATCATCATCTAAAGTAATATCGCCGACAAGAACGCAGTCCTGATCAACATAAACATCATTCTTAAGCTCAGGAACTATCCCTTTATATGAGCGCAGTGACTTATTGTTTCTCGAGTTAGTCATCTAAAAGTCCTTAAATGGCAGTTTTTTGCATTATAAAGCCTAAAAAGTGGCTAGTCAGGGGGTTTTATAAGCAAACAGTAATAAAACTAGAGTTTTATTCATTTTTGCCCTTGTGCTTTAATCTCACATCCCTATAATGCGCATCCACTGACACGGCACAGCAGGCCAACTACCTAGGTAGAAAGGGACTTGCAGCGGTGTTAGAGATTCGAAAATCGAAAGAGATTTGAATCTGGTGACAAGCGGTTTAAGGACCTTCGGTGACGACTTCTGATTAAGAAATCAACGCTTGAAAAACTTCTTAAAATAAGCGCTTGACGCCAACAACGGGAAGTGTAGAATACGCCTCCTCAGCCAAACGACCTAAGCGTCTAAGGCGAAGTCTGAAAGACGACTTCACGCTCTTTAACAATATGACAAGCAAATCTGTGTGGACACTCACAGAGATTAAGTTATTCGAAACTGTCTTCTAACGAAGCAGTCAAAAATTTACTTAATGAATGAGTGTTCATAGCAATATGTAATACAGAATTCGTTGAGCCGCTGACCCTTTCGAGGTGAAGCAAAAAAACTTTAATTGAAGAGTTTGATCATGGCTCAGATTGAACGCTGGCGGCAGGCCTAACACATGCAAGTCGAGCGGTAACACAAGGGAGCTTGCTCCTGAGGTGACGAGCGGCGGACGGGTGA
>NZ_JAESVD010000014.1 GCF_016765635.1 Shewanella schlegeliana | reverse complement strand
TCACCCGTCCGCCGCTCGTCACCTCAGGAGCAAGCTCCCTTGTGTTACCGCTCGACTTGCATGTGTTAGGCCTGCCGCCAGCGTTCAATCTGAGCCATGATCAAACTCTTCAATTAAAGTTTTTTTGCTTCACCTCGAAAGGGTCAGCGGCTCAACGAATTCTGTATTACATATTGCTATGAACACTCATTCATTAAGTAAATTTTTGACTGCTTCGTTAGAAGACAGTTTCGAATAACTTAATCTCTGTGAGTGCCCACACAGATTTGCTTGTCATATTGTTAAAGAGCGTGAAGTCGTCTTTCAGACTTCGCCTTAGACGCTTAGGTCGTTTGGCTGAGGAGGCGTATTCTACACTTCCCGTTGTTGGCGTCAAGCGTTTATTTTAAGAAGTTTTTCAAGCGTTGAATTCTTAATCAGAAGTCTTCACCGAAGGTCCTTAAACCGCTTGTCACCAGAGTTATCTTTCCGAAGAAGGTTAACTCACTAACTCTGCTTGCTAGGCGTGTTGCCTGCTGCGCCGTGTCAGTGGGGTCGCATTATAGGGAGATTCAAAAAGAGCGCAAGCGCTTTTTATAAGGAAATTGTTCGCATGCTGAACTTTTCATCAAAGCCCGCCTTCAAGGCTATTTATTCCACTTTTATTGCCTATAAGTTCACCATTTTAATGCCAAACCTTAGATAAAGTTCATTTTTTCAGCAACACACTAGAGTATTGGCTAATAATTCATTACCATATGCAGGTTATTAACAGTTAGTTATCAATTCATTTATTAACTCTTTAGAGATTATATTTATGCAGAAGTCATTCTTGATCGTATTGGCGGTAGCCATTATAGGTGCATTAGCCATTTTTCAGATTGCACCGGATCTAAACGGTGCCATAGCGTTCTTTACTGGTGCTATCATCGCAAGCGTTATTTTTTCTCTTCAATCTAAAACGCCTGCCTCTACAACTAACAGCAACGAACCATATAGCGGTCCAACAATGACACTATATGTAGGTAACCTTCCATATCGTGTTCATGAAGGTGAAGTAAAATCATTATTCGGTGAATTCGGTCCTGTAAATTCGGTACGTTTGGTTCGTGACCGCAAAACAGGACGCCGTAAAGGATTTGGATTTATTGAAATGTCTGAAGCCGGCGCAAAAAAAGCCATGGCTAAGCTAAACGAGTTCGACTTTCAGGAAAGAACATTGAAAGTGCGTGAAGCTAAATCACAAGACTCAGATAAAAGTGATAACAACGCATAAAGATATATAACTAACCTAGATTGGCTGAAGAGCGTGACACTATTGTTGTGAACCCTTTTTCAGCTAGTCTGGTTGTTAAACCCGCCGAAATATCTTCCGTAGTATAAATAGCCGTTAAACTCTTTTCTTTATTCTTATCAGCTCTTACGTCCCCCCTATTTTGCCCTCTTTCTAGTGATATCTCATTCAGCAGATATGCCACCCTTTGCGCAATAGCCACTCCAGAGTCAAGTAACTTCACTCCATGCCCGAGAACTTGCTGCATCTCTTGCGCTAATATAGGGAAGTGCGTACAGCCTAAAACCAAGGTATCTAGTTGCGATTCCTTTATCGGCCTAAGCTGAGACTCAAGCAGTTTAAGGTCAAGCTTATCTCCAGCCAGCTTTGCTTCGGCTAGCATTACAAGTTCTGATGATCCAAATAGTTCTACCTTGCAGCCATCGGCAAACTGTTCAATCAATTCTAGGGTATAAGAGCGTTTTATCGTTCCTGGCGTTGCGAGTAAGCCTATATGTCTTGCTTGCGATACTTTTGCTGCTGGCTTAATTGCAGGTACAACACCTACGACAGGAATCGAAAGTTGTGACCTTAAGCTGGGAAGCACTAATGTACTAGCCGAGTTACAAGCAACAATCACAAGTTCGGCAGCTATTCTCTGTGCCTGCTCACAAATAAGTTCAACACAGCCCTCAATAAGAACAGACTCTTCTAACTCTCCATAAGGCAAGCGTGCATTGTCAAATAAGTAGCAACAATCTTGGTCGGGTAATACTTTTCTGATCTCATCGAAGATCGATAAGCCACCGATCCCAGAATCAAAAATAAGAATAGGTCCAAACAAAAGTATTCTCCGCGATAGAGTTAAATGACAGTGATAAGCTTAAAAGAGCTACTGTTTGTCCGAGGTAGACAGCAGGAGCTGCAATATTGCTTTAGAATTTTCCCACAAGCTAGGTAAAATCGGAAGTGAGAAACTGGACATCCCAGCTATCTAGTATAATATTCCGCCCCTAATTAATGCCAACGGTGATCAAGATATGAATTTAGCAGCAATGGATCCTACAACCTATGATGTGCAACTCGAAGCAAAGCGCGTCAAGTTAAAGCAGTTATTTGCTGATTTTGATACCCCGGAACTTGAGACATTCAGCTCTCAACCTGCCCACTACCGTATGCGTGCGGAGTTTAGAGTTTGGCATGAGGGCGAAGATCTCTACTACTATATGTTCGATAAAGAACTTAATAGTAAAGTTCGTTGTGATCAGTTTCTACCCGCGAGCGAATTGATCAACAAGATGATGCCAGCTCTGGTTGAACTATTAAAGCCGAACACGATCTTGCGTCATCGCTTATTTCAAATTGACTTCCTATCCACAATGAGTGGTGAAATTTTAGTGTCGCTCTTGTACCACAAGCAGCTCGACAGCGAATGGGAGCAGCAAGCGAAAATCCTTAAGCAAACGCTTAGCACTCAATTCAATATGAACTTGATTGGTCGTGCCCGTAAGCAGAAGATCGTATTAGATAAAGACTTCGTAGTGGAGTCGCTCAATGTTGCAGGCAAACAGCTACAGTATCATCAAATAGAGAACAGCTTCACGCAACCTAACGGTAATGTGTCAGTAAAAATGCTGGAGTGGGCTATCGATGTCACCAAAAATAGCACTGGCGATCTACTGGAGCTTTATTGTGGTAACGGTAACTTCTCTATCGCTTTGGCACAAAACTTTGATCGTGTATTAGCAACGGAACTCGCCAAACCGTCTGTTGAGTCAGCACAATATAATATTGAGGTTAACCAAGTCGAAAACCTGCAGATCATCAGAATGTCAGCAGAAGACTTTACCGAAGCTATGGCAAAGAAGCGCAGCTTCAGACGTTTGGAAGGTATCGATTTAGATAGCTATAACTGTAATACCATTTTTGTCGACCCACCACGCGCAGGCTTGGATGCCGACACAGTTAAGCTAGTACAAGGTTATGAGCGTATCGTTTATATCTCATGTAACCCCCACACCCTAATCGATAACCTGTCTGAGCTGAGCAAGACCCATAAGATCACTCGGTTCGCCTTGTTCGATCAGTTCCCTTATACCGATCATATGGAATCGGGTGTCTTCCTCGAGAAGAGATAGCTCTAAGCGAAAACCTAACCAAAAAACGGCATCCTTCAGGATGCCGTTTTTGTTTATAGTAAATTACTTCTGCTCTTTCTTATGCTGTAGCGCTTCGGCCCCTTTTGCAATCATGTGCAACTGGATAACTAAACGGTCAGCTAAGATTTTACGATCCGCGCGCTTCATATCAAGTGCTGCAGCTCCGGCATTAAACACAAGTGTCACTAGCGCCTCGGCTTGTGCATGGGCGAGCTCTGGTGAACGGTTTGCCGTAGCCTCGGTATAATGAGCTAACTCAGAAATAAAGTGCTCTATTTCACGGGCTACTGCACCTCTAAAGGGGGCTGATGTACCAGAACGTTCGTGCAGTAAAATACGGAATACGTTAGGATTAGACTCAAGCACTTCCATAAAGGTTTCTACAGAAATACGAATTACGCTACCACCGGCTTCAGCACGTTGACGTCCTTTACGCATCATCTGTCTTAGCGTAAGACCACCTTCATCTACCATGGTCAAACCGAGCTCATTCATATCTTTAAAGTGACGATAGAAAGATGTCGGGGCAATATTCGCTTCACGCGCAACTTCACGCAAACTCAGGCTAGAAAAGCTACGCTCAGCACTTAGCTGACTAAATGCCGCATCGACAAGTGCCCGCCGCGTTTTCTCTTTTTGTTGTGCTCTAATGCCCATGTTGAACCTACTTACAAAAATTATTCCTTGAATAATACCGCTTTTTAACACAAAACGCAGCATCAACAAACTTGACCCAGATCACTATCCAAGTTAAATTGGCGTACAGATGTACGCTCAACTTGAGATTATAAATATAATGAAAAAACCTCCAATCATCTGGATGAATGTGGGCCTGTTTAGCATCACCTTCATCTGCGCAGTAATTTTCGTTCCCTGGTATGGCATTACCCATGGCTTTGACGCCATCGAATGGGTTGCTTTTGTCGTGCTCGCCTTTGCGAGCGGCCTATCGATTACTGGTGGATACCATAGGCTCTGGTCTCATCGTACCTATAAAGCCCATGCTTCAGTGCGATTCCTCTATGCTTTAGGTGGAGCGTTAGCCCTGCAAAACAGCGCACTACACTGGTCTTCAGACCATCGAGTACACCACAAGCATGTCGATAATAACGATAAGGACCCCTACTCTGCCAAAATGGGATTCTGGTACAGCCATATTGGCTGGATGCTACGTGAGTATCAGGCCCAGCGTTATCATGACTACAAAAACGTTCGCGATCTTCAAAATGATAAAATCGTCATGTGGCAGCACAAGCACTACTTACCGCTTCTAATCGTTATGAACTTTGGCTTACCCATACTATTAGGTTGGCTAAACGGTGATATCTTGGGCATGCTGTTGTTAGCCGGATTGCTGCGCTTGGTTGTCGTTCACCACTGTACTTTTTTCATTAATTCTCTAGCGCATGTCTGGGGCTCACAGCCCTACACAGACAAAAATACCGCTCGTGATAACGGCTTCATTGCACTGTTAACCTATGGTGAGGGATACCATAACTACCACCATATTTTTGAGAATGATTACCGAAATGGGATCCATTGGTGGCAGTACGATCCAACCAAATGGCTGATTAACACCTTAGCCTGGATGGGATTAGCCGATAGTCGCCGAGTGGTACCACAAGAGCGAATCGAATATGCTCGATTGCAGATGCAGCTAAAACGCACCCAAAGTAAAGTGGCTCACCTCCCGAATAGCGAAGAGCTAATCGAAAAGTTACAAACAGAATATGAAACGTTGAAGGCTCATCTAGGCGAGTATTACGATGCCAAGAAGGCGTTACTTGAAGCCAAGCGCAAACAACTGGCAGACAAGCATCTGCTTAGCCAAGTGAAAGAGCTAAAACTACGTTTCAAGCAGCAACAAAAAAGCTGGCACAGTTTAACCGCAAGCTTTAGCTAGACCCATTATAGAGACAAAGCCGCTACGTCAGCGGCTTTGCTGTTTTTACGGGTCATGTTTTCCCATTCCTAACAAATATTGCTATCGATGATAAGGTTCAAGTCTCAACTTGTGGCGGAGGCCGATTGAAGTCCCTAGGTTATGGGTCTATTATGATCGGCTACTTACTATTTTCAGGGCGTTTTAAGCTCATGTCAGATTCAGAAATCAAACTTACCGAGTATAGCCACGGCGCAGGTTGCGGCTGCAAAATTTCACCAAAAGTGCTCGGCACCATACTCGCCAGCCAGCTACCTGTATTTGACGATCCGAATCTACTGGTGGGTAACCAGACTCGTGATGATGCCGCTGTCTATAAGCTAAACGAGACCACTGGCATTATTAGTACCACTGATTTCTTTATGCCAATCGTTGACGACCCATTTACCTTTGGCCGCATCGCTGCGACAAACGCTATCAGCGATATCTATGCTATGGGTGGCACACCTATGATGGCTATCGCAATTTTAGGTTGGCCTGTAAACAAGCTACCAGCCGAGGTTGCTCAGCAAGTCGTCGACGGAGGCCGTAAAGCCTGTGCCGACGCAGGCATCATGCTAGCCGGTGGCCACAGTATCGACTCGCCAGAGCCTATTTTTGGTCTCGCGGTAACGGGGCAGATCCCATTAGATGAACTCAAGCAAAACGATACTGCGAAGGCAGGAGACAAGCTATATATCACTAAGCCTCTCGGTATTGGTATTTTAACAACCGCCCAGAAACAGAAGAAGCTTGCCGACGCCGATCTAAACACCGCTGCTGAGGCCATGTGTCAGCTCAATATTCTTGGCCCTAAAATCGCTAAGATCCCACAAGTAAATGCACTTACCGATGTCACAGGATTTGGTCTAGCTGGCCATCTACTAGAGATGTGTCATGGTGCAGACTTGAGTGCCAAGCTTGATGTCAGCCTATTGCCACTACTGCCAAATGCTCGTCACTATCTAGAGCTAGGCTGCATTCCTGGAGGCACTCACAGAAACTTCGACAGTTATGGTGAGCACTTACCTAGATTAACTGATGAGCAAAAAGCGATTATCTGTGATCCACAGACCAGTGGCGGTTTGTTAATAGCGATCTCTACAGAAGGCGAAGCAGCACTACAAAGTCTGCTGGCTGAAAATGGTATTGAGCCAGTTTGTATCGGCCAATTAGTCGAAAAGAATATGCTTAACACCGTGGAGCTAATTTAATGTCACTCAACAAAGTGCACGCAAGCGAATATCGCCGAATACTCGTTAACGATCATCCTATAATGGATGCGCGCGCACCAGTAGAGTTTGAGAAAGGGGCCTTCCCTGCCAGCGTCAATCATCCCCTAATGGAAGATGAAGAGCGCAGACTTGTAGGTACTTGCTACAAGGAGCGAGGCCAAGCTGCTGCCATAGAACTGGGGCACTCCTTGGTTCATGGTGAAGTGAAGCAACAGAGAATTGACACTTGGCTACGCTTTTTTGAGAAAAACCCCGATGGCTACCTCTACTGTTTTCGTGGCGGCCTTCGCTCACAGCTAACCCAGCAATGGCTAAAGGAAGCTGGCCTAGATATCCCCTTTATTGAAGGCGGCTATAAAGCAATGCGCCAGTATCTGATTGAAACCATCGATGATGCGCCAAACGTCAAACCCATGCTTATTCTGAGCGGGATCACTGGTAGTGGTAAAACCGATTTCCTGCTACAGCGAAAAGAAGCAGTAGATTTAGAGGGGCTGGCCCACCATAGGGGCTCAAGCTTTGGCCGCTACCACGAGGGACAGCCTAGCCAGATCAACTTCGAAAACTCTCTGGCGGTGGCACTATTGAAGCATCAAGATAGCGATGCAAAACATCTACTGCTTGAAGATGAGAGCTATCTGATTGGTCGTTCAGCACTACCACAAGCTTTTTATGCCGGAATGCAAAGTGCTAACGTATTGGTACTCGAAGAAAGCTTAGATGCAAGATTGGCACGTCTACTCAATGAGTACGTACATAAGATGCATAGTGGTTACCTCGAAAGACTCGGTGAAGAGGCTGGCTTTGAGGCGTTTGCCCAGTACTTAGCCCAGAGCATCACAGGCATCAAAAAACGCTTAGGTAACAAACAGCACGATGAGTTTCAGGCAATAATCACTAACGCCCTAAATATTCAG
Organism: Shewanella schlegeliana; assembly: GCF_016765635.1. Lineage (GTDB taxonomy): Bacteria > Pseudomonadota > Gammaproteobacteria > Enterobacterales > Shewanellaceae > Shewanella > Shewanella schlegeliana. The sequence goes on along the minus strand of NZ_JAESVD010000014.1, from coordinate 107,206 downwards.
GCGAGCCAAAACGACACCAGTGCCCATTTAGAGTGGATTGAATTGCTATTGGTAAAATACTACGACCCTATGTATCAATATCAAATTGATAAGAAGGCTCAACGCATCATCTTTAAAGGTGATCACCAAGCGATGCATCAGTGGCTAGATAACCACTAATACCAATCAGTACAAGCTTTAAGCGAATCCCGTTAGCCTGTCACCTTCGGCTGCTAACGGGGTTATTTCTACCTTCTGCACTCTTCCTGCAACGGCATCAAACTTAACGAGCACGACTTTAAAGTCAACAAACTCTGCACGGGTTTTAAGCTTGTCCACAGAGGACTTATCCCCGCAGATCACGCTATCAATATCGATATGACGCTCCGCATACCAAGTCAGTCTAGATAGTATCCAGCTAGCCAAGCCGTGATTAGCAGTTTTTTGGTAAACCTCCGGCGCAAATAAGAGTGGATGGCTAAAACTACCGAAGATAACCGCCAAGTCACGCCAAGTCGCTTGCTCAACCACCACTAACAACCTAGGAGACTTATGCAGCTCTCCAGTATCAAGCAGCTTAGTGGTATACCTAACTCTACGAATTAAGTAGCTAATAACACTCAAGAGCAATTCGGGCCAACGCCAGAGCAGGTAAGCAAGCACCACAAGATTGGCGCTCGCTAAGAGCAAAAACAGCTGCGCTATCGACCATTGCAATACATTGAGTGCCAGCATGGCAAAGATAGCCGAGCTCACCATAAACAGGGCATTAATAATATTATTGCTGGCTATCGCCTGCGCGCACTCGCCCTCTTTGGCTCGTGCTTGAATGTAGGTGTAAAGCGGCACAATAAACAAACCACCACCTACGCCGATCATAAATAGATCAAGCATCAGGCGGTAATGCTCCGCCTCTACAATGAAGCTTTGTAGGCTATAGAGCGTTTCAACACTGGTCATAGCGGGTAGCGCAAAGTAGAGGTCGATGCCAAAAATGGCTAATAGCATCAAGCCTAATGGCATTACCCCCAATTCGACCTGCCGACAAGACAAGCGCTCACAGATAAAGGAGCCTGTACCGATCCCCACCGAAAACAGCAGCAAGAGTAGCGAAACAACGGTGGGATCGGCGTTTAACGTAATACGAGCAAAGTTTGGAAACTGAGTGAGATAAGTCGCGCCAACAAACCAAAACCAACTAATAGCTAAGATGGCAGTCCAGATCTCGGGAGATTGGCGCACCTTTTTTATATTGGCCATCGTAGCGGAGATAATAGCAAAGCGTGGCTTCACATCTGAATGAGCGGGAATGCTAGGAATAAACCAACTGGCCGTCATACCTATCAATGCTAGAATAAATACCGTGGCTGCAGCCCAATAAGTTGCATAGTCACTGGCAACTATCATTCCAGCTGAAATGGTACCGGCTAAAATAGCCAAGAAGGTGCCCATCTCGACCCACGCATTACCAGAGACCAGCTCACTGTCGCGCAGCACTCTAGGTAACAGGGAGTACTTTACTGGTCCAAAATAGGCAGATTGTACTCCAGTCAAAAACAACAATAGCAACATCACTAGATAACTGTGGCTGATAATGGCAAATATCGCCACCGTCATAATCACTAGCTCAAGAACCTTAAGCCGGCGGATCAACAAGGCTTTATCGACACTGTCAGCCACCTGCCCAGCATGGGCAGAAAACAGCAGGAAAGGCAGAATAAACAAGCCTGCGGCTAAGTTTACAAATAGGTGAACATCTATGGGTAATTCGTCGACCTGAGAGTAGCTCACTAACAGCAATAGAACGTTCTTAAATACATTGTCATTCAATGCACCTAGGCATTGAGTCACAAAGTAAGGTAAGAAACGTCGGCTAAATAACATCGGCCTTAGCAATGTTCCTGTTTGAAGTAACTCATCAACAGCCTTGGCTCGCCCTCTCCAAAGTAATCAGCCTCGAAGCCCATCTCTGTAAAACCACAGCGCAGATATAATGCCCTTGCCGGGTTATCTGGCGCGACGGTCAAGTTGATCTGATTAACCTCAGAAGGAAGAGTGGCTAATAGTTGTGAGATAAGCTTGCTGCCAATGCCCTTACCGCGCGCACTGTCCGATACCGCGATCGATAGAATCCAAGCGACATCAGCTTTAGCACTATTGGATGCCAGTAGATAACCGATCACTCTAGCGTCGGCATTTTTAGCTACCAGAAAACCATCAGGCCAACAGTCTAATGCCTGTCTAAAGAAAAAGTCAGGGTAGCAATGCCCGGCAAAACATTGTTGCTCGAGCGCATCGATCGCCTTTAAGTCTTGCTTTGTGGCAATACTGAGTTGAATTGAATCACTCATTGATTAGAATTTGGTCCCACTCAAGTGCTGGTGCGCCAACCACGATAAAATTCGGGTTTTCGAGGCTTTCGCGTTCATTGTAGGTCAGCGGTTGCAGGTTAAGATCCATGATCTGCCCCCCCGCTTCTTCAACAATGATCTGCGCCGCACCTGTATCCCACTCACCTGTAGGCCCAATACGTACGTAGCAATCGGCTCGCCCTTCGGCAATTAGGCAACTCTTGAGTGCAGCACCACCGAGCACCACTAATTCACAGTGTTTATTCTGATTAAAGAGTTTAATCACAGACTGAGGGTCTTGACGACGGCTTACCGCTAAACGCAGTGAGTCGGAGGTATCACGAGTTAGCTGCTTACTGCAAATACGCACTTCGTTGCCGCCTTTACGCTTATAGGAGCCCAAACCGGCGATGGCGTAATAACAAACTTCGGTCATAGGTGCATACACCACGCCAAGAATGGGACGGTTATGCTCAACTAAGGCAATAATGACCGAGAAGTCACCGCTGCCAGCAATAAATTCACCAGTGCCATCCAGCGGATCGACCAACCAGTAGCGCTGCCAATCACAGCGTTCAGAAAAGGGGATATCGGCATCTTCTTCAGACAGAACAGGAATGTCAGGCGTTAATGCCTGTAAAGCTGTAGTAATAATCTCATGGGCAGCAAGATCGGCAGAAGTCACAGGGGTATTATCAGATTTTATCTCGCGCTGAAAATCACCTTTCTGATAGATATCGCGGATCTTCTTACCGGCTAACGTGGCGATCTCAATGACTTGATCTACATAATTCTCTGGCTTCATAACTACTCCAACAGCCTAATACCCATGACCTACGTCGACTTTTACTAACTTAGTTGTAGATGTTTTAATGCTAAAAATAAAGCACTTACGCTGCGAGATTCGGAAAAATCTTCCTCTTCGAGCAGTTCCTGCCAGTTTGCTATCGGCCAAGTTACCAAATCGATAGGCTCAGGCTCATCACCTTCGAGGCGACTCTCATAGAGATCTTCGGCTAAAAATATCTGCATTTTACTGGCGAAATAACCCGGCGCTAAGCTTAATTCCATTAAATGGGTTAGCTTTCTCGCCCCATAACCAATCTCTTCTTGCAGCTCACGATTCGCAGCTTCATGAGCCTCCTCACCAGGATCGATCAACCCCTTAGGAAAGCCAAGCTCATAGCTATGAGTACCAGCAGCGTATTCTCGGCCCAATAGTAGCTGCTCTCGGCTTAACACTGGCACAACCATTACCGCGCCCCGATTATTGCCCTTCATGCGCTCATATTGACGCTCGACTTGATTGGAAAACCTCAAGTGCACCTGCTCTATTTGAAATAGTCGGCTCGATGCAACCACTTCGGCATGCAAAATCTCAGGCTTATCATTCTTTTTAGTCATACGGGTCTCGGGGCGGCTGCCAATTCAAGTATAATCTTACTATTGTTCTCCCAATCTACAACATGAATTTTCTAGGATCACTAATCTATGTTTCCATGGAATGAAATTGATACCGTTCTACTCGATATGGACGGCACCTTGCTCGATCTGCACTTTGACAACCACTTCTGGTTACAGATTATCCCCCATGAGTTGAGCCAAGAGCGTGACATATCGGTAAAAGAAGCGAGTGAATGGGTTGAGCAGTGTTATGCCAATGTCGAGGGTACCTTAAACTGGTACTGTCTCGATTACTGGCAGCAACAGATGGGACTAGATATTATGGCGTTGCATCGCAAGTTGGTTGAACGGATCCAGCTACGCCAAGACAGCATGCCCTTTCTAGACGCCCTAAAACGCGCGAATAAATCACGGATCCTAGTCACTAATGCCCACCCTAAGAATCTCGCGCTGAAGTTAGAACATACAGATTTAAGCTTAGGCCTAGATCATATGATCTCGAGCCATGAAACAGGCTACCCAAAGGAGCATCCGTTATTTTGGCAGCATCTGTTTCTGCAATACAAACTCGACCCAAGCCGCTGCCTGTTTATCGATGATAACGAAGCCATACTTCAGGCGGCAAGACTCGCAGGCGTCGGTTATCAGTTAGGCATAGCTAACCCAGATAGCCAGAAACCCAACAAGATCTTCGATGACTTCCCTGCCATTGAAGACTATCACCACCTATTAGATGAACTCATAAAGTCATCGTAAAACACAAAAAAGGCGCCAATATGGCGCCTTTTGCTATTAACGAAATAGATTAACCTCTAGATAGGCAAACGCCCTTGATAGGTTATCGGGTAATAACCTTGACTGTCTTTCTTACCTAAGAAAGAAAGTGCTTTCTTAAGATCATCAGGCTGAGTGTTCACTTCACGAATTTTCGCGTTCACCTGCACCATCTTGTTATCGGCTAATACAATATTACCATCGAGACCTAAAGCGTTAAGCTTTTCATCTGTGGTTAATTCAACTTTTCCATCAAGGCACGCTAGACCAAGGGCAATATCGCCTAACGGGTATTTACCAAACTGGTTAGTCACATTCACTTGATTCAAGAATAACTTGCCCGACAGCTGTTCACACCAAGGCAAGCCCTGTTCAAAGTTATCAACTAATACACTTAACTCGCCATTTACTTTCGTTCTAAAGGGTAAGTTAGTACGTCCTAACAGGAAGCTGCTTGGTGCCTCAAATCTTAAACCGCTAACATCTAATCCACTTAGCGAATAGGCTAGCGTTCCCTTACCGTTTACCGCGCTGGCTCTGTTACCAATAACGACATCGGCCTTAACAGTGCCTGTCAGTAATGACCAAACATTAAGATCCCAGCTTATCATCTCCACTTGGCGCTTCTGTACGCTCAGCGTATCGATGCTGCCAGCCCAGATAGTGCCGCTGACACCACTGATACTGATGTTTTTCGGAATGGGCGCCAATTTAACTGCAACACTGGCCGGAAATAGCACCACTAAAAAGACCAAATAAACCAAAAAGCCAAGGGCTATCTTTTTTGCTAATTTCACTACAACACCTTATTTAGATAGCTGAATACGACGAACGTTAACGTAACCTGGAGTATCAGACTCGGCTAAGTCTAGGCTCTCTAATGACAATCCCTTGTTTTGCACCAATTCATTCAAGTAGTTCAACAGGGTATCAAACGGTACTTCATCCATCCAAACCTGGATCTTATTACCTTGAGGCTGCATGCGGGTAATCGTCAACCCGAACGCGCCAGCGGTCTGATTAACCGCCGCACTTAAACTGCCTCTAAAAGCATTGCTACCACCGCTCTGTTTAAGCCCTGCAATGCGGTTAGCAGTCTGCTTAACATAATTTAAGGTGCTTTGTTGGCCTTCGAGATTACGCTCCGCCTCGTCTTCGGCATTGGCGATTGGCGTCCAGACGCCCCAATACAAAATACCGATGACTAACACCACACCACAGGCGGCAACCATCTGTTGTTCGCGAAGAACCAGTCCATTCCACCAAGCTTTAAAGTTTTCCATCTTATTTGCTCCTTATGGTTAAGGTGCTGGTGACTTGCGATTCACCACTGTTCATTGCACCACCATCGAGCTTGTAAGAGCGCGAAATGATCTCTTTGAACTTCTCAATTTGCTCATAGTTTTTGGCTGTGACCTGCATACGAATTTCGTTGCGGTTACTGTCAAAACGTAACGTGGTCGGCTTAAGAACTGGCACTTGAGCAAAGGCGTCTTGCATACCGCTAAGCATGACAAAGAACTCGCTGCCACTGCCGCCACCTTGAAGTGTACGAACATAACTTTCCATCTGAGAGCGTAGGTTAACCACTCTTGAACTGCCTGGTACCACTTGCTTGTAGATCTGCTCACTCTGAGCCTTTAACTTATCGGCCTCACTATTCATCTGATGAATGTTTAGCCCTTTATTTACCAGTGCTAAAACAATAACCACAGCAAATGCGATAGCGGCGTTACGCCATAAAGTGAGATGCTTACCATACTCTTTCTTTGGTTTGTAAATACCAGAAAGCAGGTTCATCGGTGCATTCAACACGCCTTTAGCTAACACTAGCATTGGCAGGTCAAGCGGCTGCACTTTGACTTCAGTACCAGCAAGTTGCAGCTCGGTATAACCCGCTACTGTCGTTGCCGTATCTTCATTGCCAATCAACTGCGGCAAAGCCATATCCAGCCAGCTCTCGCTTAAACTTACGCCGCTACCTTCACCGGTACGCAGCAAGATCTCTTTGCCAAAACTCATCGCAGCCCAGTCACATTCAGCCAATGGCAGCGCTAAACAATCTGGTATGATAGATTTTGCCTTTAGTCCTGCATCAGCAAGCCATTCGATCCACGCCTGCATCTGTTCATGAGCAACCACGGCAATACTGAGCAAGTCGCCACTGCGAGGTCCGGTGACAAAATGCAATTCATCCACATTTTGCGCAAGGTTCTCTTCCAGCATAAAAGGCAGTGCCTTAACCGCTTGACGCTGACTCTTCTCTGGTAGCTCTACTTGGGTTAACGTAATGCTTGAAGCGGGTACTAATATGTCAACCGCACGATTACCCGCCCTTTCAGTAAGAGTCGATAGTGCACTGGCGTCGCTAAGCTCGCCAGAGCCTATAATTTCTTGTTCCTGCTCAGACCAAACCAGCCAAGAGCAAGGTTGCTCGGCAGTTTGCCCTAAGCGGATGAATAGTCTTTCACTCACTGATCTGTCTCCACAAGTCTCTTTAAGCTCGTTTAAAGGACCGTTGTTATTTTTGCCCACCAGACTGGCGGGATAACACTTCTAATTTATTACTATCGCCATAAAGCACGCTTTCTAATCTAAATACTGCGGTATCGACTTTTGCCCCAGCCTCGAGTAAAAAATATTTACTCGTGACGCCAAAGCTCGACTTAAGCTTGGCATCACTGGCTAATGAAGCGATGGAGGAGTTTTCCCAAAACTCATCTATCTTGTCATAACCGTCTAGTGGGCGTTGATTGATGATACTTTCAGCTTCACCCACCGAAATCTTATTATCAAACATACCAGCAATTAACGCGGCCTGCTCCACTGGTATCGTATTGACGTTTAACACCTGCGTGGTATTGCCTGGTATTGCACACACGTATGGCGCAAGCTTTAAGTAAATATCTTGGGTAAAGCCCATCACAGCACGCAGTTCACTCTTATGGCTCATCAAGGTATTCGCTGCACGATACGGCACATTACGTGATTCATATTCCGCATCTTCTGCGCCATAAGGCCCTGCAGTCTGATCTTCATCGATATAATCTTTTGCTGTTTGTGCCAATCGTTCAGCAGCAAACTCATCCATCCCTAATGCAACCAATAACCCTTTAAATTGCACCGCAGGCAAAGGCATTTTCGGTTGACCATTCTCAACTTTTTCACTGGGCGCCGATAACGAGTTCACGTTAAAACACGCCCGCATATCACTAATTTTACCGGCGATCTCGCCCTTTTCAGCGGGAAATACCACATCAGCCTGTGCCCAATACTGCTGCAGGTGCACAGTATCTGAGTCTTCTAAGTCTTGCTTCAGTACTTTTTTAGCAATCTCTTCGGCAGAAATCGCATACCAATAGGCTTGATCGTACTGCGCCATGTTCAAAGTGCGTCTAACCGACAGCTGGTTACGTGAAGTAATATTGGTGGCAATAATCGCTACCATAGCCACAATCAATAACACGACGATAAGGGCGACACCGCGCTGCTTAGAAGGCATCTCTATTCACCCTTCCCGTCACCATTGTTACTACCGCCATTATTGCTGTTACCGCTATTATTTCCGTTATTGTTATTGCCGCCGTTGTTGTTACCGCCGTTATTATTGCCGCCATTGTTGCTGTCATCACTACCAGCAAGGGCACCTGTCGGTACTAAGAACTTACGCTGCACTTTACCAATATCTTCAAATTCAATTTCTATGGCGATCGCCTTAGGCAATTTGGTGGCGTCAGTTTTACGCTCCCACTTGTCATCGGTGAAAAACGCGTACTCAACAGAGAGTACCTTATCCATGATCACCGTCTTAATCGGCTCAGCTCCAATTTCTGGCTCTGGATAGGGGTAATACCAACGCTGCAACTGCCCTTCCATCACGACATAAGCTACCGACTGCAAGCTGCCTCTTGGTAGTAAACCATCGGGATTGAGCCAGCCTAGACGAAAAAATACTAACGACTCAGATTCCGAGTCGAGCATATTACTGCCAGTCTGGAAGACTGTGGTTCCCCTTCCGCCCTCTAATAATCTTGGCGTACGCGCCACCATCTGATTCAAGTCTCGCTCAATGACACCAAAACCTTGCTGCATCGCCTTGAGCTTGGTGGCAAAGTCCCGAGTGGCGGTATCGTTTTTCATCACGGTACTCAGCACGGTATTGGCGGCCAAACCTAGCATCGCAAAAATGGCGATGGCTATCAGCATCTCTAACAGGGTAAAGCCCTGCGGCGCTTTAATCTGCTTTGAGTACATAACTGCTCACTTCAGCGATAACGCGAGAAAACCGTTCGTCATCACTGATACTAATACGGATCATTCTAAAATTATCATCAGTGGTCTTAATGACCTCTTTACGCCAATACCAATCTTTATTGGCTAGCTCAACTTGCCCGTCTTTACGGCCAAGTTCTGGAAATTTAGGTTCTAAACGAGCATCGACCATCTGGTTATGAGCCACCCATTGTGCCATGGTACGCTCTTCTAAAATCGGCATGTTGGCGATCTGATCACCTAGGCTCTTAGTGATTGATACTGCGGCGATAGAAAATACCGCTAGGGCTACAATCACTTCGAGTAGTGTCATGCCTGCTTGTTTACGAGGCCTAGTCATAGAACGTCTTCATCTTCAAAGCCCATTCTTAAGCGCCCCAAAGCATCGCCAAAGACAACGACTTCGATATCTTGTTGCATCTCATCTTTGCTGACAAAAGCGAGTTCAAATGCACTCATCTCACCGCTAGGAAATAACATGATTTGCGGCTCGGGGAATTTCTTTTTTTCGTCGGCAGACTTTTCAATAAGCGGCTCATCGAACCAAGAGTCTTGCTCTTCATCCTCTTGCACTAATGGCAGCCCATCTAGCACCAACACCATCTCGACGCCGGGTTCCATCTGACGCTCGGCCAGCAATCTGTCTTGCTCTAAAGGCTTCCACTTTCCTTCATCGTAATAAACAAATTTGTAACTGGAGTCTTCTATCACTATGCCAACAAAATGGCCGCTCAGCACAGTTTCATCCAGCACCATTTCGGTAGCCATCATAAATTGCTGTGCAGTTCGCTCGAGCGCCTTCTCTTTGCTGGCGCCCCCCATGCCTAATGTGACTGCCGTGGCAGCAAGCCCCATAAGCAAAACAACGAGCAACACCTCCATTAAGGTGAAGCCCGTTTGGCGCGCTAACTTAACTCGCGGCAAGATCATCTTATTGGAAATTCTGTAGATTCCAGTTGCCAATATCATCTTCAGTACCTGGCTGACCATCTGGGCCTGAACTAAAGATATCTAGCTTACCGTTTTCACCTGGGCTCAATAGCAGGTAATCGTTACGCCATGGGTCTTGTGGTAGACGCTTAACATAACCATCGGCACGATAGTTACGTGGCTCAGGAGAGATAGTTGGCTTTTGTACTAACGCTTCCAGTCCTTGCTCTGTTGTTGGGTAAACACTGTTATCCAACTTGTACATGTCTAAGGCATTTTCTAATGCAACGATATCTGAAACCGCTTTTTGTTGATCGGCTTTATCTTTGTTACCCATCAGGTTAGGTACAACCATAGAGGCTAAAATACCTAAAATAACGATAACTACCATCACTTCTAAAAGGGTAAAACCTTTTTGTTTATTACGAGTTTGCATTAACTACTTCCTTAAACTAAAAAAACCACACAGCCGCCAGATAAGTGGTAGCTGAAAGTGAGTATTAACCACTAATCATATTATTTAGCGCCAAAATCGGCTGCAAAATAGCAAGAACAATAAATAGAACCACCGCAGCCATGCTGACAACTAACATAGGTTCAAACACCCCCAAAGCTATCGTCACGTTAGACTCAAACTCTCGGTCTTGGTTATCGGCGGCTCGCTCAAGCATCTGCTCAAGCTGACCACTTTTTTCGCCTGAGGTAATCATATAGAGCATCATTGGCGGGAAAAGTTTAGTGTTGGCTAGTGCAGTGCCTAAACTGGTACCTTCTCGTACCCGTAGTGTTGCCTCTTCAACCGCTGCTTTCACTTTGACATTCACCAGTACATCACTTGCAATACGCATCGCATCGAGTAGAGGTACTGAGCTGGCGGTCAGAATACTTAAGGTACGAGCAAAACGTGCCGTGTTAAGACTCTTACTCACCTTGCTAATGACGGGTAAACGCAACAGCATACTGTCGTATTTCATGCGGTTTTTAGGAGAAACCAACAAACGTTTAGCGATAAAGAACAGACCAACAATAACCGCGAGCACAATTAGACCGTAATCGCGAATAAAGTCAGATGATGCTATCAACAGCTCCGTTGTCCAAGGTAGTTCCTGCCCCATATGCTCGAACTGACCAACGACTTGCGGCACTACCGCAGCGAGCAAAATGGCAATAACGCCTATCGCTACCACAGTCAGTACGATAGGGTAGATCATCGCTTGAGTCATTTTACTCTTGAGCTGCTGGCGGCGCTCGGTGTAATCGGCAAGGCGATTCAGCACCACCTCTAAGTGACCTGACTTTTCGCCAGACGCCACCATAGCGCGATATAGCTCATCAAAAATATGCGGGAACTCTGCCATCGAATCGGCAAGACTATAACCCTCAACCACGCGTGAACGCACCGCCATCACCATGCTGGCTAAACGGTCTTTCTCACACTGTTGACCTACGGCCTTTAATGCTTCTTCTACGGGTAGACCAGCAGCGACTAAAGTTGCTATTTGGCGGGTGATCAGCGCAAGCTCAGCAGTAGAGATACCGCGCTTTAGAAAGCTCAGACCAGAGGACTTGCTCTTACTCTCTTTCTCAACGACTGGAGTGATCTCCAGCGGCATCAAACGCTGCTCTCTTAACTGAGTACGAGCGTGCCGCGCAGTATCAGCTTCAACAACGCCCTTTTTCTGCTTACCGGTTTTATCTAACGCTTTGTATTCAAATGCTGGCACGGCTTACTCCTCTCGAGTGACACGCAGCACTTCTTCTAGGGTGGTTTTACCCGCAAGCACCTTACTCATACCGTCATGGCGTATGCTAGGCACAGATTGGCGAATGTGTTTCTCGATAGCGAGTTCACCTCGACCAGTGTGGATAAGCTCACGCACTGTATCGTCGACGACCAATAACTCATGAATACCAGTACGACCACGATAACCGTTATGACCACATGACTGACAACCCTTAGCGCGGAAAATGACACGCGGATCGTCAGCGGTAATGCCTAATAGCTCTCTTTCACGATCATCCGGCGTGTGCTCCTCTTTACAGCTTGGGCACAAAGTACGGATAAGGCGCTGAGCAAGCACACCCAGTAGACTTGATGACACGAGGAAAGGCTCAACCCCCATATCTTGCAGACGGGTAATCGCACCCGATGCCGTATTGGTATGCAGTGTAGAGATCACCATGTGACCAGTAAGTGAAGCTTGAACCGCAATCTGCGCCGTTTCAAGATCTCGAATTTCACCGATCATCACCACATCAGGATCTTGACGCAAAATAGCACGCAAGCCACGAGCGAAAGTCATGTCGACCTTAGTGTTAACCTGGGTCTGACCGATACCTTCAAGCTCATATTCAATAGGATCTTCAACGGTAAGAATATTGGTGTCTTTTGAGTTGATCTCGGTAAGACCCGCATAGAGCGTGGTACTCTTACCCGAACCTGTGGGACCAGTCACCAAAATAATACCGTGGGGCCTACGGATAAGCTCATCAAATTGATGGCGCACAGACTCCGTCATTCCTAGTTGTTCTAAATCTAGGTTACCGGCATTTTTGTCTAATAGACGTAATACGACTCGCTCGCCATGACTCGATGGCATGGTAGATACACGCACATCAACGGCACGACCAGCTATACGCAATGAAATACGACCATCTTGTGGTACACGTTTTTCTGCTATATCGAGACGTGCCATAACCTTGATGCGTGACACCAGCAGAGATGACAGCTTACGGTTAGGCTTAAGGACCTCTTTTAATATGCCATCGACACGGAAGCGTACAATCAACTGCTTCTCGTAAGTTTCGATATGGATATCTGAGGCTTCCTCTTTAATGGCTTCAGACAAGAGGGCGTTGATTAACTTAATGATCGGGGCATCATCGTCACCTTCAAGCAGATCTTCTGTTTGCGGCAGCTCTTCGGCAAGCGTGAATAGATCCATCTCGTTACCAATATCTTCCATCATCTGCTGCGCTTCAGAGGAGTTAGCCTGATAAGCCTGTGTCAATCGCGCCTCAAAGGCAGCATCTTCAAGCTTGAACAGTGGCAGTTCTTTACCACAGTAGCGACGCACCTCGAGCAAGGCACTTAGTGGCGTACCTTGGGTATAATATAGCGACAACTCGCCCTCATCATCGGCAGCAAGCGCAACCTTAAAGCGATGGGCGAAAGCAAATGGTAATCGCTCTTTGCTACTCGAATGGAAGACTTGATCGGCCTCTTCCTCAGACACTGGCCCAAGCTCACTCGAGACTTGCGCTAGCTCTTCATCGACCGGAATTTGATTATCACTCATCGCTTGAATCTTTATCCGTGCCAGTGCTTTGCTTATCCGCTTCAGCAGCGTCGTTATTCTTGCTATTAGAGATACTCTTTAGCGTTGGATCGGTTTCGCGCATCTTAGTGTCTAAGCCTTTCCCCTCTTTATAACGGTTAAGCACTTCGTTCACATCTGCTGGCAGGTATGCCTCTTGATCCCACTCTTCTAGCACAGGCACTTCAGCATTTGGCATCAGGTTCACTCCCCGCTCCTGCTGTTCAAGCTGCAATGCACGGAAGTAGTTATACTTACGGCCTGCAATGCCTTCCATGGTGATACCATCACGAATAATCGTCGGCTTGATAAACACCATCAGGTTTTTCTTTTTCTTACCGCTTGAAGAAGACTTAAACAGGTGGCCGATAATCGGGATATCACCTAAGAAAGGCACTTTCTGCACCGACTCTTGCACTTCTTCGTTAATCAGACCACCCAGCACCACGATCTGGCCAGAATCAGCCATTACCGTTGTCGTTAAACGACGAGTAGCAAAGGTGACGTCGACACCAGTCTTACCGTTAATACCCGATACTTCTTGCTCAATAGTCAACTTAACCGCATTACCTTCGTTAACCTGTGGTACTACTTTAAGCTTCACACCGACCTCTTTACGTTCAACAGTCTGGAATGGGTTGCTGTTTCCGTTACTGGAGTTTTGGCTACCGGTCAGAATCGGCACTTCATCACCCACAATAAATGACGCTTCTTGGTTATCTAGGGTAGTAATTGATGGTGTTGCTAATACATTTGACTTGGTATCGCTTGAAACCGCTTGAATCAGTGCACCAAAGTCGCCCATGGCCACGCCCCATGCCATACCATTAACTTTACCCAATGCTTGCGCAAGCAGGGTAATGTCACCACGGGTATCTGGGTTCTCGGTACATGTACCGTCGTTACAAACTGTAGAACCTTTTTCACCTTGGGCCTGCCAAATACCAGCACCAATCTCACCGATAGTTGGGCCTAGGTTATTAAACTGAGTACCACCGCCAGCTTCGGTTGCCCACTGCACACCAAAGCCAACATCATCACCTTCAGAAACTTCTACGATAATCGCTTCAACCAGTACCTGTGCACGACGAATATCGAGCTGATTAATGACACTCTCAATAGTGCGCATCTGATCAGGCTCGGCGCTAATCACCAAAGCATTAGTGTCGGTGTGAGCCATAATATTAATTTCGTTGCGACGCTTACTAGCCCCGCCTTGTGGCGTGCCTTTATCATCGACAAGTTGCTCAGCAAAACCCGTTAATACTTCAACTAGATCTTCAGCCTTGGCATAACGCAGGTAACGAACCTTGGTATTACCGGTATTGGCTTGCTCTGCATCGAGTTTCTTAATGAGTTTAACCACACGCTCGCGGCTCTTCTCATCACCACTGACCACTACCGCATTGATACGCTCGTCGGCAACGACTTTTGGCGCCTGCCCCGGCATCTGTGCCTGGTTAGCAGTTGAGCGATAAAGGGTATCGATAATACGTACGATTTCACCTGCTGAAGCGTACTCAAGCTTAACCACTTCAACTGCGGTATCGCCTTGCTTATCAACACGGCGTACAATTTCAACTAGCTTATTTACCACGGCCGCGCGGCCAGAGATCATCAATACGTTGGAAGGGTCATAGTTTACGACGTTACCACCGCCAGCGTTATCATTGAGTTGGCGCAACAATGGGGCAAGTTGCTTGGCTTCGGTGTTATAGAGGGCGACGATGCGAGTAACCATCTCGTCACCAAGGCCTGGAGTATTATCATCAGCGACACGAATAGACGCAGTTTTAGCGTCCTTATCTTTAATCACCTTGATGATATTATTCTCCATCTCAACAACGGCATAACCGTAAACTTGCAATACGTTAAGGAAGAATTGGTAATATTGTTCATCGCTCAGAAGATCATAGCTACGAACATTAATTTTACCGCGAACGGTTGGGTCGACAATAATTGTTCGATTCAAGTTTTTACCAACAATGTTGATAAACTCTTGGATATCGGTGCCTTTAAAGTTAGCCGCATATTGTTCAGACCAAGCAAGCTGAGGTGCTAGCAATGAAGCCCCCATAACCATACCGGCGATTAGTCTGCGTCTAATCTGCTTATTATTCATTGTTATACTTCCCCTAAACCCTTTCGTTGCGGCAAATTCAAATCGTATTACTGCAAATTTTATTGTTATTCCTGCTGCGATTATTCAGGCAGACTAAACATTATCTCTATCAGTTGGCCATCACGCTCAACCATTAAAGCAACTTCAGTCATCTCTGGCAGCTGCGCCATAACCTCTAGTGCCTGACCCATATCGGTCAAGTCATAACCATTAATCGATTTTGCTAAATCATTGGCTTTGAAGCCTGCTTGCTTAAACAGTTCCCGATCTTTTCCCGGATTGAGGCGATAACCCGCCAGTTCTCCGCCACTTTTGACCGGGGAAATCGACAGATAATCGGTAATCTTACTCGGATCGGCTAAAATCTCTTCACGAGACTGACTAAGTTCAGTAGCCACGGCTCGATTCTTACGGTTATCGATCGTCTTGCCTTTAGAAACACTCTTAGCTTTCTGTAGCTGCTGATTAGCCGCACCATTAGTATTGTATTCTAGACCATCCAACATCAAAGTCTCGTAACGACCACTGTTGGTGATAATAATACGATCGGCGTAAACCTCTTTAAGTGAAGCTGAAGTGCCTCTGATCTTATCACCTAAACCATAAGTATCTTGGCTGCCACTCGAAGCGATAACCGCTAAACCTTTCTTTTCGGTTGTTGAAGCCACTACACCAGTTAGCTGGATAGACAGTGAGGTTTTGGGTGCATCGGTAATGATCTCTTCAACTGGTGCAACCTTTGGCTTGGCGCCAGTCGCATCTGGCTTACCAAAAAGAGACAGCTGTTGCAGGCTGGCAACGTTGACAGCGCCAGTGGAGCTACTTGTGACAGGAGTCGGTACCCAGCGAGCGGTCGCCGAGTCATCGGGAATTAACTTCCAAGTTATTTGCGCTAATAGGTACAGAGCGATCAATAGCCCAAAGCTAAATATCGCAGTGCTAATAGGCTTTTGAGGCACGCCAGCGGCCTTAGTTAAAAACTTATCTAATAAATCCATATTTAAGTGGACCCTCTGTACAGGTCTCTGTTCTGATTATGATAATTTAGCGAATCCTGACTCATGCTAACCTACACTGCTTTTGGCAACAAGCCCATAACAGCAGCAATGTTGGCGATAATTGACCGAATATGCTAACTTTACGCGCCTAAAAAGGGTGTGAAGCCTGCCACTATTTTACCAGCGAGAAAGTAAAGATTTGTATATTACTGCCGAGCTTGTGAGCTTCACCCAGCATTTTAATTTAAATTAATCTAATCACTGGAGTCGCTCATGAATAACAACGAGCAACAAGCCATTCAAGTAAGGCTTGATAAATGGCTCTGGGCCGCGCGTTTTTATAAGACGCGAGCCATCGCAAAAGAGATGATTAATGGTGGTAAAGTACACTATAACGGCCAGCGCACGAAATCGAGCAAATATGCCGAGGTAGGTGCCACCATCAGATTAAGACAGGGCTATGACGAAAAAGAGATTGTCATCGCTAAACTGTCAGAATACCGACAAAAAGGGTCGATAGCACAAACCCTTTATGAAGAGACACCGCAAAGTATAGCCAAACGAGAGACTTATGCTGAGCAACGACGTCTGAATATTCTTAATAATCCCGCTCCTGATCAGAAGCCGGATAAGAAGCAACGTCGACAAATTATGCGCTTTAAAGAAAGCTAAAAATTGGAAACACAGAATGAACACAGAGATGACCACAGATAATCTATATCGTTACTTATTCGAAAACGCGAGCGTTCGCGGCGAATTGGTGCAGCTACAAAATAGCTACCAGGAAGTAATTTCCGCACACGAATACCCGTTAGCTATCCAGAAAGTATTGGGCGAGCTAATGGCATCAACCTCATTATTGACTGCAACCTTGAAGTTCAGCGGTGATATCAGCATCCAACTGCAAGGTGACGGCCCGGTATCATTAGCGGTAATCAACGGTAATAATCTACAACAGCTTCGTGGCGTATCGCGCTGGGAAGGCGAGATTAGCAACGATGCAAGTCTTAAGCAGATGTTTGGCAAAGGCTACATGGTGATTACTCTAACACCTGATATCGGTGAACGTTACCAAGGTGTTGTCGCATTAGATAAAGAGACGCTTGCCGAGTGCTTAGAAGATTACTTCAAGCAATCAGAGCAGCTACCGACAAAGATCAAGCTGTTTGCTGACACTAAGCAAGCCGCTGGCATGTTCTTACAGGTGTTGCCAACTGACGGCAATCACAACGGAGAGTTCGAGCATCTATCTGTGCTAACTGAAACCGTTAAGCAAGAAGAACTGTTTACACTGCCAGCCGAAGAAGTACTTCACCGTCTATATCACGAAGAAGAGGTGCGTCTATTCGAGCCTGTGGAAATTACCTTTAAGTGTACTTGCTCTAAAGAGCGTAGCGCTCAAGCAATCCGCACCGTATCGAAAGATGAAGTCGATGCGATCATCGCCGAGCAAGGTAAAGTAGAAATGGGCTGTGAGTACTGCAACAGCAAATATGTCTTCGATGCAATTGATGTTGAAGCTATCTTTGCCAATGCAGCAAGTAGCGATGTGACTCAATAATTGTTGAGAGTGACAAGCTAAATCAAAGGCGCTCATCGAGCGCCTTTTTTATGCTTAAATTCCACTTATAAACATACAAATGTTTCAAGAAAAGTGTTTTTAGATCTCTTTTTAATGTTTTTTTTGATCCAGTACACATATTCATAACCGCATACGTTACAATCGCCCTAATTAAAAGCTGGCACGATAGATCAGCACCTAATCATGACCTCACAGATGGAGACCTTACCTATGGCGGATGGATCAAACCGCGAGTACCTTAACCTTTCAACAGGCCAGTTAGTCGAACTTGCGTTAGCACGCGGTGAAGGCCAATTGACTGCGAATGGTGCTTTAGTTGCAAAGACTGGTGAACGTTCAGGCCGTTCTCCTAACGATCGCTTTATCGTCAAAGAGCCAAGCTCTGAAGCCGATATCGAATGGGGCCCAGTCAACAAGCCTTTCGAAGCCGATGCTTTTACCGCGCTTTGGAGCCGAGTTGAAGATTTCCTCGCTGATAAAGACACCTTTGTATCGAACCTCGAAGTCGGTGCAAGCCTAGAACACTACCAGCCAGTTAAAGTCACCACTCAGTATGCTTGGCATCAACTATTTGCTCGCAACCTATTCATCGTGCCAGAAGAGTTTAACGTCGCCGACAAGCCTGTATGGCAGATAATGAATGCACCAGGGTTTGAGTGTGTTCCTGAGCGAGACGGCACCCACTCTGATGCAACCGTCATTATCAACTTCGCTGAGCGCAAAGTACTTTTAGCGGGCCTTAAGTACGCTGGTGAAATGAAGAAATCGATGTTCTCGGTACAAAACTTCCTGCTACCCGCTAAAGGCGTGCTACCTATGCACTGCTCGGCTAATGTTGGCGAAGATGGCGATACCACTCTGTTCTTCGGCCTATCTGGTACGGGGAAAACGACACTATCAGCGGATCCTAAGCGCTTCTTAATCGGCGATGATGAGCACGGCTGGGCACCTGGCGGCGTATTCAACATCGAAGGTGGTTGCTACGCCAAATGTATCGACCTAAGCCAGAAAAATGAGCCTGTGATCTGGGATGCTATCCGCTTTGGAACTGTGCTTGAAAACGTCGTGACCGATGAAAATCGAGTCCCTGATTACAGCAACTCGAGCCTAACCGAAAACACCCGTGCTGCTTATCCACTTGAGCATATCGCACAGCGTAAACTCGATAACTGCGGCGCAGAGCCGCACGCAGTCGTGTTTCTAACTTGTGATGTTTCAGGCGTATTACCGCCTGTATCTAAGCTCACTAAAGAGCAAGCGGCTTACCATTTCTTGTCGGGTTATACCGCTAAGGTGGGCTCTACTGAGATGGGCTCTACTGCCGCGATTCAATCGACCTTCTCTACCTGTTTTGGTGCGCCGTTCTTCCCACGCCCGGCGGGGGTTTACGCCGAGCTACTGATGAAGCGTATCGAGACTTTCGGCAGTCAAGTTTACCTAGTCAACACAGGCTGGACCGGCGGACCACATGGTATTGGTAAGCGTTTTGATATCCCAACGACCCGTGCCATTGTTGATGCCATCGTGTCGGGTGAGCTAAAAGACGTAGAGACCGAGTACCTAGAGAAGCTAAACCTTCATGTGCCGGTTGCAATTTCTGGCGTAGACAGCAAGCTGCTAAACCCAATCAATACTTGGGAAGATAAGGCTCAGTATGCCGAGTTTGCTCAGCGTCTTGCTGACAGCTTTAAGGCTAACTTCGAGAAGTATCAGGTGCCAGACTCCATCAAGAATGCAGGTCCTAACGCTTAAAGGTCTTATGTCTAGTGCTCAATATTGAGCGTAACTCATATTAGAGATGACATTCTAGATTGCGTTCGAGAATAAAAAATCCCAGCCCAGGCTGGGATTTTTATTGCTTAATACCGAGCGGCGTAACCTACTTATAAATAGATAAAAATATCAAAAAAACCATATTCCTCTCCAACTCCAACATGTAAAGCCTCACAAACTTAAAGTAAAGCATGCTTGACTTGCAATTAATAACCCTCTAAGTTTAAGTCAAGCTTACTTTACATCGATAGAGTAGAAAACACGCAATACATAAGGAACTGTAACCATGAAGATCATCGAAGCTATCTGTGCCAAAGGCCTGCCAAAGCGCGACCTGAAAAACGCCAATCGAGTTAACCTACTGGCGCTCTTTTGGGCACTCACACTAATGATAAGCACCTTTTTAAGTGAGAATGAATTGCTAAACAGCGGACTATTAATCACCTTAGCATTCTGCATACACACGCTTATCGGTATCGCCATGTTGGTATCCTATCGCCATTTTTTGGTACAGCTCGATGAGATGGAGCGCAAGGTTCAACTAGATGCACTCGCTTTGTCTGTGGGGGTCGCTATTATTAGCTTTTCTAGCTATTCAATACTGGAAAATAACGCTATTGTGCCGCCGCTCAATGCCGCATACCTTATCGTATTAATCGCTTTGACCTATATCGTTGGCATTATTAAAGGAAGGATCAGTTACCGATGAAAAACCGTCTAAAAGTGCTCAGAGCAGAGCGCGACTGGACTCAAGCCGACTTGGCAGAAAAGCTCGAAGTTTCAAGGCAAACCATCAATGCAATTGAAAAAGGAAAGTATGACCCAAGTTTGCCTTTAGCTTTTAAAGTCGCTCGGTTATTTGAGATGCCAATTGAAGCCATTTTTGAGGACGAAACTGAACTCACCATGAGTTAGACGAATGACATTTAAGTACGACTTGATGCATAGTCTTTCGAATTGTAGAGATAGATAGGCCTTAGATTTCACCGTGAAGTCTAAGGCCTACCGACTCGCTACATAAGATCACCAAAGCGCATATTTTGAAACAGTTACCCAGTTGCACTTATCGATAATTTATTGAAAGATAACTGTCTAATAATAATTCAAATAGCTAAAAAATGGGTACCCGACCATGCGCTTAACCTCTCTATCAGCCATCGCCTTATTGGCGGCCAGCACCAGTGGCTACTGTCTCGAAGCAGATCAAACAAGTACGACACCTCAACTAGCAAACACCTATATCAACGATGATATTTTGCCGCCTATCATCGCATGGCACGGTGGCAGTGAATCACTCATCCTCGCAGCAGACTCAAAATGGGCTACGCCATTTGAGCAAAACGGCCTAAAGACGAGCCCTAGCTATGATGAAACCTTTGCCTGGTTAGACAACCTAGTAGCCGAGAGTGAGATGCTTAAGAAGGTGAGCATAGGCAAGAGCCCACAAGGTCGTGAGATCTGGATGATTGTCGCCTCCAAAGAGGGAGCGGAAGACGCAACTACTTTAGCGGATAATGGTAAACCAACCCTGCTGGTACAGGCAGGGATCCACTCAGGGGAAATTGACGGCAAAGATGCTGGCATGATGTTACTACGCGATATGGTATTTAACGGCAAGGCTGAGCTACTTGATAACGCCAACCTATTATTTGTGCCGATTTTCAGTGTTGATGGCCATGAACGCTCAACCGAATATAACCGCGTAAATCAGCGAGGTCCGGTTAACATGGGCTGGCGCACCACAGCGCAAAACCTCAATCTAAATCGAGATTATGCCAAAGCCGACACGCCAGAGATGCAGCATATGCTACGGGCTATCAATGTTTGGCAACCCGATCTTTATATCGACGTGCATGTCACCGACGGCATCGACTATCAATATGACGTGACTTTTGGCTATAACTTACCACAAGGCAAAAGCCCATCAATTTACCATTGGCTAGAGAGCAGCTATCGACCAAAGATTGAATCGGCCCTCTCTGAACAAGGGCATATTCCTGGCCCATTAGTATTTGCCATCGACAATACCGATATCACTAAGGGGATGTCTTTATGGAACGCTAGCCCGCGCTTCTCTAACGGTTACGGTGACGCCCGCCATCTACCCACAATTTTGATTGAAAATCACAGCCTAAAACCCTTTAAACAACGAGTGCTAGGCACCTATGTGATGCTCGAATCCAGCCTTAAAGCGATAGCAGACGATAGCACCAAGTTAAAATCAGCTATTCAGCAAGATAAGTATCGCTACTCCCCAAGAGTGACCCTCACTTGGCAACAGGAGCAGCAAGCACAAGGTTGGGATTTTAAGGGGATCGGTTACACGTTAGAACAAAGCGCTATTAGTGGTAACGAGATTGTGCGCTGGAATGGCCTACCACAACTGTACCCAAACTTGCCTGTTATTGGTGGGACTAAGGCCGATATCAAAGTGAGCCGCCCAGATGCTTATTATATTCCATCGCAGTGGCAAGAGGTGATTGAACGCCTGAGTGTTCATGGCATACGTATGACCACGCTAGATAAGCCGACTCAGCTTAAGCTGCAGCAATATCAATTTAGCAATCCAAGCTTTAACAACAGTGATTATGAAGGGCGTCAACAGGTCAAGGCCGAGGTCACTAGCCAAGCAGTCGATGTAAAATTGCCTGCGGGTACGGTACGTATTGATACCAAGCAGCCCTTAGGCGATCTCGCCATCTTACTGCTTGAGCCGCAATCGCCAGACTCACTGTTCCAGTGGGGCTTCTTTAATCCAATATTCACCCGTACCGAATATATTGAAAACTATGCGGTAGAGCCGTTGGCAGCAAAGATGCTAAAGGATGATCCGGCACTGCAAGCCGAGTTTGATAAGGCACTTACAGATCCTGAGTTTGCTGCAAACCCAAGAGCACGATTGCGCTGGTTCTATGAGCGTAGCCCCTACTTTGACAATCAATACCTAAAGTACCCAGTGCTTAGGGGGAACTAGCACCACTAGATTCAACCATAGCAAAACAGCGCCTTTAGGCGCTGTTTTTACATTATGGATAACCCGTTAACTCACATACCTCTATGGCTTCTTAGTGGCAGATATTGCGTAGGTCAATGGCAGACGCTGCCCTTTCTGCTCAACAAAATAACGTTGACGTTGCTCTACGCCTTGCGGCAATTCCACCTCTACAGTCTCTTCAGTTAAGCCTTCGAAACAGTTGTAGGGGCTAAAGGGATATTCATCGAAGCTATTTATCTCTAGGCCTGCCTTGATGAGGGCATTAATCACATCGGATAACGAGTGTGACCAACTCATGAAGGTGTTGGTATCGTCATTAGCGTTTTCCGTATAGGTCACTTCGTCTTCTACGTCTGGCGCATCTTGATGAAAGTAGCTATAGCCCTCAAATACCGCCTGAGCGGGATGGAATTCCACCATATAAAACTGGCCACCAGCCACCAGCTTACTCGCGATAACTTGTGCCCACTTATCCAGATCCGGTAGCCAAACAATCGCACCGTAGGAGGTAAAAACCAGATCAAACTGCTGCGCTACACTGTCTGTCACACTATAAACATCGCCGCAGATAAACTCTGCGTTCAGCTCTGCTTGCTCGGCCAGCGAGCCAGCTTGTGTGATGGCCGCAGGTGATAGATCAACACCCGTTACTTCGGCGCCCATGCGTGCCCATGACAAGGTATCCAAGCCAAAATGACACTGCAGATGCAATAGGCTTTTACCATTCACCTCTAAGTGAGCTAGCTCTATCTCTTGCAGTGAACTCGCTCCCTTAAGAAAACCAGCTACATCATAAAACTTAGATGTCACATGAGTCTGTACACGTCGATCCCAACCTTGCTGGTTAACCGATAAATAATCCATCTCTGTTTCCCTACTTGATTTTATATTCTAGATTCTAGGCTCGTGTAATTAGAAGGTTCTAGGTTCTGCACTTTCAGCCAAGCCATTGAGTAAATTAACTAATAGTTGTGCTTTCATCATAGTAATTGAGTTAATTTACCACCCAAAACAGGACGCAACACAAAGATAACACATTTAAAACAATTAGATACCTTGTTGGCATGGTTACTGCTTATTCAGAGACAGATAAACATTAAAAGCAGCTTTGTTAAGTCTGCACTTAGATCTTGAGACTCTTAGACCTTAAGATCAAAATAATAAAAGGAAGTTAACCCAATGAAATCGACCTCGACTCTACTTGCCACCGTCATTGCCATTTCGCTTTCCGGCTGCATCATCAATGTTAACGGCACCAGCGCGGGACCACTAAACCACCAGAAGAAACAATTACAAATTGATGCTACTCACATTGAAAGCTTAGTTGCCGAGACTGGCGCTGGCGATCTCAACATTCAAGGCGTCGAAGGGCTTTCACAAATCATGGTTACCGCCGATATCTACACCTATGGCGATATCGAAAGTAATCTCAGTCTCAAGCAAAACGGCTCTAAAGCCACACTGACTGCCGAGTTCGATAGCAGCATTAATTTTCAACGCTCACCCTATATCGATCTCACCATTCAAGTTCCCAGCAGCATGATGCTAGATATCGATGATGGCTCTGGCGACATAGAGATCAACAATGTTCAGGCGAATATTACCTTAGACGATGGCTCTGGCGATTTGTGGATCAAGGGCGGTCACGACATCAATATCCAAGATGGCTCTGGCTCTGTCGAGGTCAGCAACACCACAGGCAAACTCACCCTAGAAGATGGCTCGGGTTCTATCACCCTATCCGGTATTGGCGGCGATACCCACATCGATGACGGGTCGGGCGACTTAAGCGTTAACAACGTCAATGGCCATGTGGTGATTGATGATGGTTCTGGTGATATCGATGTCGATAACACTCTGGGTTTAAGCATTATCGAATCCGGTTCAGGTGATTTAAGCATAGATAACATCAACGGCTCAGTCAGCATGCACTAGTTCTACCGCTATAAAGATACCTCGACAGAGTAAACACCTTCCCGGCGCAGGGCTTGTTGTCGACTAGTGTGCCTAGCGGTCAGATATAGTGACAGCAAGAGTACTAACGGCAACAGTGCCCTGCCCAACTAATTGAATAAGAGTGCTTTATGAATAAAGTGAAACTACTTTGGAAAGATAATCGCCAGCTAGTGCTATTCATTATTTTAATGTCTGTTTGCAGAAGTGCTATCGCGGACTGGTACACAGTACCGACTGGCTCAATGCAACCCACGATTAAAGAGGGTGACCGCATTGTAGTGGATAAGATGGCCTATGACTTACGGGTACCCTTTACTCAGATATCACTGCTAACTACCGGCGAGCCAGAACGGGGAGAGATTGTCATTTTTGAATCAAAAGCCGCAGACAGTCGCTTAATCAAACGTGTTGTCGGGCTACCTGGCGATACTGTCGGCTTAAACAATGAAATCCTAGTTATTAATGGCAAAGCGTTAGATTACTCACTGGTAACGAGTGATCAGCGGGAGTTAATCGCCACAGAAAACCTGAATGGCTTATCCCATAGCATCCGTATTGAGAAGGATGCTAGCGTTCAGTTGAGTAGCTTCGAAACGGTGACCGTCCCCGAGGGGCACTATCTGGTCATGGGCGATAACCGCCGCAACAGCGCCGATTCACGGGTGTATGGTTTTGTCCCTAGGGGTGAACTCAGAGGTAAAGCAACCAGAGTCGCATTCTCTCTGGACTATGAAAACCACTACCTTCCTCGAGAAGAGCGGTTTTTCACTAATCTATACTCGGATTAAATAACTGATAGTGAGCGCCGCTGTGGCTGTAATAGTACAGGTACAAGATAGCGTGGCGCTAGTGACTATTCGACTACCCCCTCTATCAAGGCGAGCTTCTTAGATCTAGGCCATCTCTTCAATGCTATCTCACGCTTAAGCGCATCGGAGCGACTGCCTACGGTTTCCGAGTAGGCCAATGTCAGCGGCCCTTTGCCTCGTAGGTATTTAGCCGACTTAGCACTACCACTCTGATGCTCGGCAAAACGCCGAGCCACATCTGTGGTCACCCCGGTATAGAGGTGACCGTTAGCGCAACGAACCATATACAGAAACCAAGTCGGCTCTGGGCTGTTAGTCTCCGGTATTTGAACAATATCGGCCATTAACGACTAGCACTCTCTGTTATATCGCTTGGTTGAATTGCCTTATCATCTAAGCCTAACAAGCCAAGGAAGAAAGCATACTCTTTCGCCGTATCATCATACTGACGATAGCGACCACTCTTACCGCCATGCCCGGCTTCCATGTCAGTATCGAACAGCAGCATATTGTCGTCAGTCTTAACCTCACGCAGCTTAGCCACCCACTTAGCAGGTTCGAAATACTGCACTTGTGAATCATGCAAGCCTGTTGTCACCAACAAGTGGGGATAGTTCTGAGACCTGACATTATCGTAAGGGGCATAGCTAAGCATGTAGTCGAAGTAGACTTTCTCATTTGGGTTGCCCCACTCGTCATACTCGTTAGTGGTCAAGGGGATAGACTCATCGAGCATGGTGGTAACCACATCGACAAACGGCACATGGGCGGCCACGGCAAAGTAACGCTCAGGCGCCTGATTGATAACCCCCCCCATAAGTAGACCACCCGCACTGCCACCAGCGGCCACCACCTTGTCTTTAGCGCCATAGCCTTGCTCAGTTAGCGCCTTGGTGACATCGATAAAGTCATTGAAGCTATTTTGCTTATTAAGCATCCTGCCATCGTCATACCAGGCTCGGCCAAGCATCTCAGAGCCTCGCACATGAGCGATAGCATATACCACACCGCGATCCAGTAGGCTCAAGACCGATGAACTAAAGTCGGGCTCTACGGTATAGCCGTATGAGCCATAGCCATATTGATACAGTGGATTGGTGCCATCCTTGTTAAACTTATCTTTACGATAGACCAAGGTCACAGGGACCTCTTTACCATCGCGCGCCTCAATAAACAGACGCTCTGCTTGATAATCATCGGCATTAAACTCACCTAGCACTTTTTCTTGCTTAAGCAGTTTACGCTCGTTTGGCTTAGCCAGTGCATATTCATACACAGACTCTGGCGTCGTAGGGCTAGAGTAATAAATTCTAAGCTTGTCGCTCTGCTGGTTAGCATTAATATCGAAGCCAACCACATAGGCGGGATCATTAAAAGCCAGCTCAAACTCTGCTTGGCCAATAAGCGGATAGACTCGAATGCGGCTAATGCCTCTCTCGCGGGTTTGCACTACCATATAATCGCTAAGCAGCAGCACATCTTCGATGCGTGAGTTCAGGTCGTGGGCGATAACATCTTGCCAAGCGCTCTTATCGGCAGCCTGACTAATTGCCACCTTCATCAAACGGAAATTACTCGCCTGCCAATTTGTGAGGATGTAATAGCTGTCGCCTAACTTAGACACCGAGTACTCATGCCCCTCCTCTCTTGGTAGCACAGGTTCAAACTGGCCTAGGGGCAGCTTGGCATCTAGCATTCTAACTTCGCTGGTCACAGTGCTTTCGGCATGCAAGACAATCACCGACTCATCTAGCGATTTGCCTAAGCTGATATAGAAGGTATCGTCTTGCTCTTCATATACCAGTACATCTTCCGATTGCGCCGTACCTAACTTGTGGCGAAACACTCGATAGCCCAGCAGTGTCTGCGGATCTTTAGCAATATAGAACAGGTGTTGATTGTCACTGGCCCAAACGATGCTACCATCGGTCCCCTCAAGCTTATCGCCCATGAGCTCACCTGAGGTTAAGTCTTTAAAGTACAGGGTGTAGATCCGCCGGCTAAGTAGATCTTCACCGAACACCAGCTTAGTTTCATCGGGACTCACCGACACCCCGCCCAAACCATAGAAGTCCTTTCCCTCTGCACGCTCATTTACATCCAGCAGAATGTGCTCACTATCGCTCTCTAACGCGGTTTTACGGGCGATGACTGGGTATTCGAATCCCTGTTTGTAATAGCGGTAATACCAATGCTGATGCCAGAAGTAAGGCACACTCGATTCGTCTTTATCTAGACGCCCCACCAGCTCATCAAACAGATGCTGCTTAAGGTCATTAAATGGTTTGAACTCTTGTTTGGTATAAGCATTTTCTGCGTTTAAATGACTGATCACTTTTGGCGCTTTGCGCTCGTCATCGCGCATCCAGTAATAATCGTCGACACGTGTTACTCCGTGGAGTGTCATGCTATGTGGGACTTTATCGGCTTGAGGAGGTTTAACAGCTTGGGTGGTGGTCATATTATTACATCCAAATAGCAGTACAGCGCTCAGTATGAGGGGAGCCATTTTCATCTAACATTCCTTGTGCAATCTTAATCGAAGCTATCCGTACTTTGATTAGGGGCGATCCATTAATAACTTAGCCGACAGTTTTGGCCTATCTCGCCATTTTGATGTCTCAGCTTGTCATTTAATTTAAATAGGCGCAATATTGCGCCACTTGGCTGGTTTGTTAATCAACTCATTCATATTCAGCCAAGTATAATTCTCAGGGCGGGGTGTAACTCCCCACCGGCGGTAAGTTATGCAGTGATAAAGCATCACCTCATAAAAGCCCGCGAGCGCCTAGTTTACGCTATTAAATATCAATATAAATAGCTGCGAATATTAACTAGGGTCAGCAGATCTGGTAAACAGACCTTATCAATGACACCTGTCAGCCATAAGGTTGCACCTACTCCAGAGCCGACGGTAATGGGTACTCAACGACATTGTTAGTACGCTAAGTCCGGATGAAAGAGAATATAAGATTTAAGCAAACAATCCATGAAGCAGACTAGTCTTCGTGGTGGATTTTGCTCAGCTCTTATTATGCACATTATCTTATGTCGACCGGTTCGGCTGAAGATATGTGCCATTTTCTGTACGCCCTGATTCTGGCCAACCCAATGTAGTATTTTAAGGATGTTATCCATGAATCAGTCTTTACTTGCCCCTTATGGCAATGCAATCGAACGTGTTAATGCGGCATTAACGGCACTTTGCCAAGGCAAAGGTGTGTTAGTTGTTGATGATGAAGATCGCGAAAATGAAGGCGATCTAATCTATGCAGCTGAAACCCTCACCAACGAACAGATGGCACTGCTTATTCGCGAATGCAGTGGTATTGTTTGCCTGTGTCTGACCGATGAACGCATCGAGCAGCTTCAGCTTCCCCCAATGGTAAGCGACAACAATAGCCAATATGGTACCGCCTTTACCGTGAGCATCGAAGCCAAACAAGGTGTAACCACTGGCGTTTCTGCTGCCGACCGTGTCACTACCATTAAAACCGCAATCGCCGATAATGCTAAACCCGATGACTTAGCACGCCCAGGCCATGTTTACCCATTGCGTGCTCGCCCCGGTGGCGTATTGGAGCGTCGTGGCCATACCGAAGGCACCGTCGATCTGATGAAGCTCGCAGGCCTTAAGCCCTACGGTGTACTTTGTGAAGTCACCCTTGCCGATGGCACCATGGCCCGGTTACCGGAAATTGTCGAATTTGCTCAACAACATGATATGCCAGTACTGACTATCGAAGACATTGTTAGCTACCGCAACACACAATAAATCCCCCTGAACTAGCAGCCGCGGTGATATGCGGCTGCTCCCCATACTCGTTAACAGTCACTACCAATCACTTACTTATAGCCATCTGGAATAACGAACACAGTATAAAAACCTTTGATTTAGAAAATGTTTGCTGTATTTTGATAAATTCGTGACATAGGCGTTACTTTGGTGAACATACTGAGACGTACCCATATTTCTATGGTTATTATTTAGCACTTTTTTACTTCATCTCGCTTCATTGCATTACTGAGTCCACATTATCTCCTGCTGAGGATCATCGCCGAATGCTACCCGTGTTAAGTCGATTGAGCTTAAAACAGAAATTATTCCTATCTGCATCTTTACCTATGTTTATATTGGTATTACTTGCAGTACTAAGCGCATCAACTCTCATCAAGCAATACCAACACGCTTCAGCAAACGTGCTCACCACCAAGATCACCTTAGGGATAGAAAATGTCATCTACGAGTTACAAAAAGAACGTGGCCTCTCCGCAGGATACCTCAGTAGTAATGGCCGCCTTTTTAAAGCTGAACTGCAACAGCAATGGCTAACCACTGACAAAATGTTCCAAGAGTTAGTTTTCAACTCAGCTCTCGTTGAAACGATCAATACAGTAAAGAGTGACACGGAACTATTTCATGCCTTACAAGATCAAATTCAGAAAGCCAGTTTAGCAAGACAGCAGCTAGAGATTGCTCGACAGAAAGTCATCGAATTAAATACTCCTGAATACTTCAGTTTCTACTCACAACTGACCCAAAAACTCATTAATTTTATCTCACAGTTACGCTTTAAGAGCGAGAATTCATATCAAGTACTAGTGCAGTCCGATCTGATTAACATGCTCAAAATTCAAGAGCTCGCAGGTCAAGAACGGGGGCTAGTCAACCAATTATTGTCAGCGCAGACATTAGACCCTAACGCCTTCAAACAGATCGCACAGGTTAGAGCACAACTCGATGGTGTCATTGCCAATGCGATGTCGGTGATGACCCCTGATAACCTTAGTAGCTTTGGTAAATTGATGGATAGCCCTGCGCAGCAGCTAATCTCAAGTTACCGCACGCAACTGCAGCAACAGGTTAATCTGGTAGAGCAAACAGAAATTATCGACGACCTTATCGGCTATGGTGGTCTTAGCTATAACTTTAACGGTTACCTCACGACACTCAACCCTGCGTATTTATCGAGTTTTCGAGAAAATTACTTCACCTTAAAAAATGCGTTAGATAATTTAATTAATCACCATGCTCTAACACCTGCACAGCAAGTGTTGGTTAAAAGCATTGCGCAAACCGCCACAAACTACCAAGAGTATGTCGCAAAAGCCGAATTGACCCAGCTACCCGCTTCCGGGGCAACATTAGCGCTACTTGGCCAAGATATCGCCCTACATGACAGCTTGTATCAGTTACAACATCAAACTCCCATGGTCGATAGCGAAGCTTGGTGGCACGCGGCAACCGTAGGCATTGATAACCTACATCAGCTCAATACTCAGCTGACAGCAAACATAGCTCGTCAAAATGAGATTGAGAAGCAACAGATCCTCTCTTATCTCTATATCAGCATTTTTGCCGGATTACTCTTCTTCTGTATTGTCTATTTCGTCGGTAGAAACATCGCCAATGACCTCATCGACTCAGTGAGAGGCATAGTTGATGACGTGGAAAAACTAGCAAAAGACCCAAGCCTAGTATTAGATCTTGAAGTTAAGGGCAAAGATGAACTTGCGCAGATAGCAGTAGCGGTCAACCAAATGGTATCGGAGCGCATGAAGTCTAGGCGCGCTCTACACCAAGCTTCTGCCGTTTTTAGACACTCGGCAGAAGGGATTATCGTCACCGATGCTAACAACCGCATCGAACTAGTCAACCCCGCCTTTACCAAGATTACTGGTTATAGCTTAGAGGATGTCAAAGGCAAGACACCTAGCATCTTAAACTCAGACCATCACCCGCAGAGTTTTTACCAAAAGCTATGGCAAACACTAATCAGTAAGAGCAGCTGGGAAGGAGAGATTTGGAATAAACGTAAGGATGGCAAAATCTATCCAGAGTACCTAAAAATTACTGCGGTTAAAAATAGTAAGAATGAGGTGACCCAATACATAGGGCTATTTCTCGATATCAGTAATAATAAACAGTATGAACAAGATCTCTGGTATAAGACCAACTTTGACTCTTTAACCAAACTGCCTAACCGCCACCTGTTTTCCTCAAGGCTGCAGCAAGCTATCGATACTGCGAAGAATACCGATGGCCAAGTCGCTATCTTCTTCATCGATTTAGACAGATTTAAGTTTATTAATGAGCTTCACGGTCACGCCGCGGGTAACAAGGTGTTAAAACAGTCGGCCACACGACTCGAAGCCGCACTAGGAGCCGAGGACTCTATCGCCCGTATTGGCGGTGATGAGTTTGTTATTATTGCCCCACAAACTGGCAGCATTAGTACCGAGCAATTAGCACAGAAGCTGAGTGATGCGCTATCTAAGCCTTTTATCATCGATAATAAAGAGACCAATATCTCCTCTAGCCTTGGCATCGCGTTTTACCCTGAAGATGGCCAAGATATTGAGATGCTGCTGCATAACTCTGAAACAGCCATGTACCAAGCAAAACGTGACGGCAGAGCCCATTATCAATACTTTTCTCCCGAGATGAACGTTGAGATGCTGGAACGAATGCACCTCGAGCAGAGATTACGTAGAGCGGTCAAGCAATCAGAGTTTTACCTTGAGTATCAACCTGTCGTTGATATGCGCAGCGGAGCCGTCATCAGTGTCGAAGCCTTAGTACGATGGAAGGATCCAGAGTTCGGCACCATCTCGCCACATGCCTTCATTCCTATCGCCGAAGAGGCCGGATTGATCGAGCCATTAGGCGAATGGATCCTACACCAAGCCCTTTCAGATCTTGCCGAATGGCATTCTCAGGGATTGATGCTCAAGATGGCTATTAATGTGTCGGGGCGCCAATGTTTAAACTCACGAGATATCAGCTTTTATAACGTACTTAAAGATGCTCTGTCTAAACATGGTATCGCCGCAAAAGATCTACATATCGAAATCACCGAGAGCATGTTGATCGAAGATAAACCTCGCTGCCTACAGACCTTGGAGGATATCAAACAGCTCGGTATCGATATCTATCTCGATGACTTTGGTACCGGTTATTCAGCACTCAGCTACCTAACTCAATGCCCCATTTCAGTCATTAAGATCGACAAGAGCTTTATCGATAACGTGCTAAGCAATCCATCTGATGCAAAGTTGATCAAAGCGATCGTGATGATGGCGCAAAGCCTAGAGATGCCACTTGTGGCAGAAGGAATTGAAACCGTAGAGCAGTGGCAATTCTTACACAGCTTAGGCTGTGATTACGCCCAAGGTTATTTAATGTCTAAACCGCTATCGAAGACACAGCTAGTCGCGTTTTTAAGGCACGCAAAGCCATTTCACTTTCTCAATGTTGGAACTGAGCTTAACGCTGTTTAGGCTAGAGGCTGTTATACATAACTTAGGCTGTGAATACCCAAAGTTCTTTAATGTCCAAACCGCTACCGAAGGCACAGCTAGTCGCGTTTTTAAGGCACGCACACACGCAAAACCATTTCACTTTCTCAATATTGGAACTGAGCTTAACGCTGTTTAGGCTAGAGGCAGTTAGACATAACTTAGGCTGTGAATACCCAAAGTTCTTTAATGCCCAAACCGCTATCGAAGGAACAGCTAGTCGCGCTTTTAAGGCACGCACACACGCAAAACCATTTCACTTTCTCAATATTGGAACTGAGCTTAACGCTGTTTAGGCTGGAGATTGTTAGAAACAAAAAGAGCAGCGTTAGCTGCTCTTCTTTATCGGCTAATCTCGTTAAACCGCTTCGCTGGTCATCACACTCGCCGACTCTTCAATCGCCATCTGCGCCAGATCCTTATCGACGAAGAACAACGCCTTGCCATCTTCACCCACTAGGCGGATTTTATCGACGATAGATTTAAATAGCTTCTCTTCCTCATGTTGCTCTGACACATACCACTGCAGGAAGTTAAAGGTTGAGTAATCTTGATTAGTGAAAGCCGCATGCGCCAGCTCATTGATCTTTTTGGTGATCAGCTGTTCATGTTCATAGGTATATTCAAATAGTGCCAATAGTGACGGAAACTCAGCTTGTGGAGCCTCGATAGTGCCTAGAAGTGGCATACCACCCGTTTCACTCACATAGGTAAACAAACGATGCATGTGGCCCATTTCCTCTTCGGCGTGAGCACGCATAAACTTAGCTGCACCTTCAAAGCCTTTGTCTTCGCACCATGCGCTCATCTGTAGATACAGATTAGAGGAGAAGAACTCCATATTGATCTGGTCATTTAACTGGTCAATCATCTTCTGGGCTAACATATCAATTCCTTAGGACTTTCAGTTTGTGGCGGTTATTGTTATCAAGCTAGCTAACAATTGCAATAAAATTTACTTAAGTGATTGTTAAATAAATAATAATGGTTTTCATTTACAGGATTTTAAGTTACCGTGGCTACGATTGTTTTTAACAAAAAAACCAGCTAGATCAACCTTAAAGGATAGAGTTCCTCCTATTAGTAGTCGTTAGATGTTTATTATTAATTGCGACTCTATTTTAACTGTGTTTAAAAACTGCCGCGCAGATCATAGCCATCTACGTTCACCATGGCATAATGCGCTATATTCGTTTTTACTTAACGTTCCGATTCACGTCTCAAGGATAGATAGATGCAGACTCATGCAGATCCATGTTCGCAACCTAGCCTAATGCATCCCGATCAGGCTATCGTTAAATTATTAGAACAAGTAAACCCCATCACAGACTCAGAAGTCGTGACACTACCGCACGCTTTAGGCCGAGTACTCGCTGAAGATCTTGCCTCTCATATCGATCTTCCTCCTTTCGATAACTCAGCAATGGATGGTTATGCCTTCAACTATGCAGACTTAGAGGCAGGCGCACCACTAAAGTTAATTGGTCAATCTTTCGCGGGTCACCCTTTTACAGGTAAATGTGTCAAGGGTGGCTGTATTCGCATCATGACAGGTGCCCCCGTACCGAGCGGCTATGACACTGTACAGATGCAGGAAAAAGTCACTGTTGATGGTGAGCTGATCACCATTGAAGCCCCTAAAGCACTTGGGGCTAATGTGCGCTATTGTGGTGAAGAGCTCACCAGTGGAACTAAGGTATTAACAGCAGGCACATTAATTGGCGCTGCAGAAATGGGCGTACTGGCAACAATCGGTGTAAGCCAGTTACGTGTTAAGCGTATCGTTAAAGTTGCTTTCTTCTCTACGGGTGACGAACTGCGCCCAGTAGGCAGCGAATTAGGTCCGGGGCAGATCTACGACTCTAACCGCTATAGCATCCAAGGTTTACTGAGCCGCGGTAATATTGAATGGATCGATCTTGGTGTTATCGAAGACGATAAAGAAGCCATTCGTCAAGCCTTTAAAACGGCATCAGAATGTGCCGATATGGTACTAACTTCTGGTGGTGTGTCTGTTGGTGATGCTGACTACACCAAACAAATTTTAGATGAAGAAGGTCAAATCACCTTCTGGAAACTAGCCATCAAGCCAGGTAAACCGTTTGCCTTTGGCCACCTAGGTGATGCCGTCTTCTGTGGACTGCCAGGTAACCCAGTCTCATCGATGGTGACTTTCTACAAACTTGTATGGCCGCTACTCAATAAGATGCAAGGTCTGCCTCAGGTTAAGCCTGTGACACTGAAAGCCACACTCAAGGGTGAGATTCGTAAGTTCCCAGGTCGAGTCGAATACCAACGTGCAATCTTAAGTTATAACGCACAAGGTGAAGCCGAAGTTGCGGTCACAGGCGGCCAAGGTTCTGGCATGCTGACATCGATGACCCTAGCTAACTGCTTCATTATTTTAGCTCAAGATTGCGATGGCTTAAGCGATGGCAGCCAAGTTAGCGTTGAGCCTTTTAATAGCGTGCTTTGCTAAGCTCTGCACAGCCTAAATATATGAGACCAAATTGATGTCGACCGAACAAGCAGCAACAGATGAAATTTTATCTGATGCAGAAATATTGCGTTATAGCCGCCAAATATCGATCAAGTCGATGGACTTTGAAGGCCAGGAAAAACTCAAACAAGCTAAAGTGCTCATTATCGGTGCTGGCGGTTTAGGCTGCGCTGCGAGCCAATATCTGGCGGTTGCAGGTGCAGGCTCGATGACCTTAGTGGATTTTGATACCGTTGAGATTTCAAATCTACAGAGACAGGTCTTACATCAAGACGCTAACGTCGGCCAAGCTAAGGTAGACTCGGCTAAGCAGAGCTTAACCACACTCAACCCGCACATTCAGATAGAGACAATCAATGCGGTACTCGATGATCATGAAATCGATGCCCTCGTTGAGCAACACTCTATCGTGATGGATTGCACCGACAATGTTGCCGTGCGAGAACAGCTAAACCAAAGCTGCTTTAAGCATAAAAAACCACTAATTTCGGCTGCGGCAATTCGTATGGAAGGCATGGTCACGGTATTTGATTACCAAGGCGATACGCCCTGCTACCACTGCTTCAGTAAGCTTTTTGGCGAGCAACAGCTTAGCTGTGTCGAGTCAGGGATCTTAGCGCCTGTAGTTGGCATGATCGGTTGTTTGCAAGCAGTCGAAGCCACCAAGGTGATTGCTAATATGGGACAGACTCTAGCAGGACGCATCCTGATGATCGATGCGATGACCATGGAGTTTCGAGAAATGAAACTACCAAAGCTACCGAGTTGTTCTGTCTGTAGCTAGTCAATTCCTGTTATCGTACTCTTGTCGCAATCATATGTGCTTGCCGATAAACTAACAAACGCAACCCTATGGTTGCGTTTGTTTTTTAAGAGTACCAATCAGTATTACTTTGCCGCTAAGCTCGCTTCCCTTAACTTACTGCTTTGCCCCCAATATTGAGCAAATTCCTGCAAAGTAATCCCCGATTTATTGGTCAACTCTGCATCACACTCCTGACTGTATAGCTGTTTTACAATCCCGAACTCAGCCTTAATTACAGCCCCCATCATCGCGGTATTACCACGCTTATCTTGAAGGCAGGCATTCGCCCCATGCTCAAGTAAAACAGAGGTTGCCTGTGCTTGGCCATTGTATGCAGCAACCATCAGCGCACTGTAACTTTGATTATTACGCTGATCGATGGGAAAGCCCGCTTCGATAAAGTGATTTAACACCTCAATATCACCCGTTCTTGCTGCAGCAAAGAAATAGTCGACCAATAGCCGCATTTGTTCGGTTTGGCTGTTAACTTGTAACCCAAGGCGCTTATCTGAATTTTCGATTTCAGGCGAGTTAGCCTGAGCGTTATTGGTGCAGAATATAGCTGTTAAAATGCTCACTACTAGAGCCAGCCACAATAGGGGAATGGTTTGTTTCAATGAAAAAGTACGCTGCATGAGCTCGACCTCGATAACGAATTAACGTTTTCTGTTTAGGACTTTCAGTTGAAGTTTAGGTTGCCCGTAAGGCGCACTCTAACCTGGGCAGAAAAGAGCAAAAACACGCCTTACGGGACTTACTCGAGGAACCTAATCAAGAGACTGACTCGGGAACAGTTAACGCCAGCCCATTAAGCGTTAACCTATAGAGTTAGTTACTAGCTACATATTGGCGCGTTTTTTCACTTCATTTAAATCACCCGCCACAGCTTGCGTTAAACCTTTACCAAAGTCCTTATCTGCTTGATAGAAATAACTCAACATTTGATGCTTAACATGACTGTCTGTCACCTTGCCTAAGTCAGCAGATAAATTGGTAATAAGATCGCGCTTATCTTGTTTAGTCAAACTACGGTAAAGCACGCCCGCCTGAGTGAAATTATCTTGTTTAGCAATAACCGCTTGCTGAACTGTGCCCGATAGGGGTGTTTGCACGGCTCGATAACGATGATCCTCAGCTAATGGGAGCTTTGTGCTAGGTTGATAATTCACATCAGAGCTTGTATGACCATAATTAGCTGCCCCTTCTTGATTATGATTTGCCACTGCCACGTTAGGCTGGTTAATTGGCAATTGAGACAAGTTGGCACCTAAACGATAAAGCTGAGTATCGGCATAGGAAAAAATACGTCCCTGAAGCAACTTATCTTCCGAAGGTTCAATGCCGGGTATTAAGTTTGAAGGTGCAAATGCCGCCTGTTCTGTTTCCTGAAAGAAGTTTGCCGGGACGCGATTAAGCGTCATGGTTCCCACTTTAGTCTCTGGCACATCAAGCCACATTTTTGTTGCATCAAGTGGGTTGTAATCAAACTTGTTCAAATCCTCTGGGTTCAATACCTTGACCATAAGATCCCATTTTGGAAAGTTACCCTTGTTAATCTCGCTATAAAGGTCGTCTGTTAGATGGTTAAAATTCTGACCTTGAGTTTTAATAACTTCATCAGGCCTTAGCCCTTCAACACCTTGCTGGCTTTTCCAGTGAAACTTTACGTATTTAACCTGATGCTCATCATTAATAAATTTATATGCATGCACTCCCCAACCGTCCATTTTTCGGTAACTAGCAGGAGTACCTAAGTTGGTATAAACCCAAGTCAGCATATTTGTCGCCGTGGCTTCATGGCTAAAGAAATCAAAAAAGCGGTTTGGGTCCTGTAGGTTAGTAATAGGTGATGGCTTAAGTGAGTGCACCATATCTGGAAACTTTATCGCATCACGAATAAAGAACACCGGCAAGTTGTTCCCTACGAGATCCCAATTACCTTGATCTGAGTAAAAACGAGTCGCAAAACCTCTAGGGTCCCGTAGAGTTTCTGGCGAACCTTTTGAATGAATAACTGTTGAAAAGCGTACGAAGACGGGAGTAATTTTGCCTTTGTCAGCAAACGGTGCGGCCTGTGTTAACTCACTCAAATCACTACTAGCAATAAACTCCCCATGTACACCAGTACCTCTGGCGTGAACTACACGCTCAGGGATCCGCTCGCGCGCAAATCTTTGTAGCTTTTGGATCAACTGGACATCTTGTAGAAGTACACTGCCATTACTACCAGCCGTGATTGAATTTTGGTTATCTCCTACCGGAGCACCATTGTCACGAGTTAACGTGTCAGCCTGTGCATTAACAACGACCAAGCTCAACGATAGGGCTAAACCTGCCTTTTTTACTATTTCCATGAGTATTCTCTTAATTAACAACGCACGCTCTTTCTGCCTAAAAACAGTGTGAGCGATAATCACAATTAAAAGAAATGGTCTTTATCGATTGAATAAATCGTAAAAACCTATTACACAAGTGTTAAATACTGCTAATTAACCCTAAATTAGATGAATTACCCAGCAAAAATGTTTCTTTACGCTTAGCCAATGAAGAGTATAGTTACTAATAGTTACAATATGTATCAACTCGCTAACGCGATAGCTGAGATGCTAAAGAAGTATTTTTACTGCTAACTTCTGTGCTCCATGAGTTCATAAGGGATCTGTATGCCTTTACTCATTCGCCATGAATTAAGCATCAAAAAATAGCTCTGAGTTAACCATCTTCTTATATCGATTAGTGTCAACCTTAGCTAAATTAACTCTGTGGAGAATGATTAGATATGAAAAGTCCCCTAATAATGAGTTTAGTGATTACTACAGCCTTATTATTAAGCGCTTGTAATCCTAAAGAACCAGAGCCACATCTCAACCAAAAAGATGCTGCAACACTCGCTAACCCAGCATCAATGTTTTGTATTTCACTCGGTGGCGATATCGTCATAGAGAATGATGAAAGCGGACTGGTCGGCTACTGTAACCTGCCTAATGGTAAACGCGTTGAAGAGTGGACCCTGTATAGGAGTTCGACCAAGCAAAGCCTAGCAAAAACTAAACAGCAGTTAACCAACCCTGCTAGTGAAAATTGCATAGCGCAAGGTGGTAAAGTCGATTTAGCTACCAGCATCTGTACTTTGGCTAATGGCGAAAAAGTAGAACAATGGATCTTATTTCGTCGTGACAACAAAATAGCAGCAGACTCAGTTGGCGCCCCAAATCCCGCCTCAGAATTTTGTTTAGCGCAACAAGGTCAGCTCAATGTCGCTACAGGCATGTGTACTTTACCCAGTGGGGAACAAATTGAACAGTGGAAACTGTATCGTCAAAATCATCAGCAAGCAGTTGAAACTACGTACATTCCTAACCCTGCGACAGAATACTGTT
This sequence comes from Shewanella schlegeliana, assembly GCF_016765635.1. Classification (GTDB taxonomy): domain Bacteria; phylum Pseudomonadota; class Gammaproteobacteria; order Enterobacterales; family Shewanellaceae; genus Shewanella; species Shewanella schlegeliana. The sequence continues at coordinate 67,960 of NZ_JAESVD010000014.1, read as the reverse complement.
TATCACTAAATGGAGAGGTAGACCCAATGTCAGGGATCTGTACTCTACCTAACGGTGAAAAAATTGAGCAATGGTCATTGTTCAGCCAGCATCAGAAAGATTCTAAAAGTGAAGCTGGGATCTTAGACGCCCCTAATCCTGCTGCAGAATACTGCTTATCACTCGAGGGGAAAGTAGATTTAGCGACAGGGATCTGTACCTTGCCTAGTGGTGAAAAAGTCGACCAATGGGCTCTGTATCATCGAGATCATAAAGCTATCGACTAAAACAGGGTTAAACTTTAACACCAGTGCTTACGGCTCACTTCATACACCACCTTTTATTGGCAACAATCAAAGTAGATAGAGGGCAGTATAAGCAAGATTACAGCTAACAAAAAAGGCACGCAGATGCGTGCCTTGTTCTAATAAATACTGCCCACTACAAGATAAACTTTATATAGCCCTGCAATACCACTAGGTTAACGATATCGATAAAGAAAGCACCGACAATCGGAACTACCATAAAGGCTTGCGGTGAGGGCCCATTACGAGAAACCAATGCGCCCATATTCATCACAGCGGTTGGCGTTGCTCCCATGCCAAAACCACAGTGTCCGCCAGCCATCACAGCGGCGTCATAGTTTGAGCCCATGACTTTGAAGGTAACAAAGTAAGCAAAGCAGGCTAAAACTACGGTCTGTACCATTAAGATAATCAACAGTGGAATTGCGAGATCAAAAATTTCCCATAACTTTAAGCTCATTAACGCCATAGCAAGGAACAGAGATAACGCAACCGTACCTAAGATGTCGACACACTCATTATTCATCTTGTAACCACGGGTCATCTCGGTGAAATTGGTGATCATCACTCCAAGAAACAGCGCATAAACAAAATCAGGCATCTTCAACCAGCTGATATCAAAACTAGCAACCAATTGGCCAACCCACTTAGCCCCTGCCACACATAGCATGATGATAAACAGCGTTTCTAACACACTCTTAGCGGTGACATTATCAATCTCTAACTGATCATAGGTAACGAGATCTGGGTGGTCTTTATGATGATTACCACCAATACCGTAAGAAGATTCCAGCTTATTCTTATCAATAAGCCTCTGTGCTACGGGACCGCCAATGATCCCCCCCATCACTAAGCCAAATGTTGCGGCGGCCATAGCGAACTCTAGCGTGTTCATGTTGTACTGCTCGGCAAATGTTTGTGACCAAGCGGCACCAGTACCATGTCCACCAGAAAGGGTTATTGAGCCTGCAACCAACCCCATCAACGGCTCTAGGCCAAGGGCTGCAGCCAAACTCACTCCCACAGCATTCTGCAATATGATGTAAATAGAGGCGATACCAAGAAAAATAAAGACTTTTCTACCGCCACGAGCCAGCAGCTTATAGCTGGCAGCAAGACCCACGGTGCTGAAAAACATCAGCATAAGCGTATTTTGCATTGGCAAAGAAAACGCTAGCGTAATATTTTGAAAATGAAGAACAGTAATGACTGCCGCAACAACCAAGCCACCAATAATGGGCTCTGGGATATTGTATTTTTTGAAAAAACGAACGTGGCGATTAACTGAGTGGCCGATAAACAACACCAAAATGGCGATCAAAAATGATTCTAGTTCTCCGATTGAATATACAGTATTCATGAAACTCCTATCCGTTAGGTTTTGTAGTAAAAAACCTACAAAACCAAAATTAGCCGGCTATTCTGTCATATTCATTAGGGTAAATAATATTAGCCGTGTCGGAATTATGGCATCTGGATCATGAAAAGCGACTCATTGCGCAATAAAGAACCTATTCGCTCTTAATTTGCACAGCCTCAGCCGCCTCGAGTGCAGCCAACCTCTCCCGCTCCGCCTTAGAAATGTACTTAGGCTTGTTACTCGTATTGAGCTTAGCATTGGCTTTCTTAAGCTTGTTCATGTGTTTCTTGGTAATCTTCTTGGTGCGATTCATAGATATCTATTTAAACTAAACTATATTTGCGAAATTATAACCCAATTTGACTAATATTGAGTGTATAAAAAAGAGCAATCAGACTCCAACATACTTGCTCACCATCTAGTAACAATATGACTTCTCGCGGTAAAAAGTGTAAGGTATCCCGTTTATAGACTCATCAATTATTCACTTTTATGAAAAGACTAATCGTAGACCTTGACGGTACACTCACTATGGCTGACACCCGTGATTATGCTGAAGTATCTCCTCGCCAAGAGGTAATAGATAAACTCAAAGAGTATCAAGAGAAAGGCTTTGAAATCGTGATATCAACGGCTCGGAATATGCGTACCTTTGAGGGTAATGTCGGCAAAATAAATATCCACACTTTGCCTGTCATTACTGCATGGTTAGATAAACACTGTGTCCCCTATGATGAAATTTTAGTTGGCAAACCCTGGTGTGGCCATGAAGGGTTTTATATTGATGATAGAGCTATAAGGCCGTCAGAATTTGTTCGACTCTCTCAGGATGAAATTGAACAACTCATAACTGAAGACAAAGCATGTATTTAATTACCTCTGCGGCTTTGATCGCGACTGAATTGCAATCAGAATTTGGGCCACTTCCCCCTAGCTTTTTGCCTGTGGGTAATAAACGTTTATTTCATCACCAGCTCGCACTTATTCCTCACGGTGAAAGAATTATTTTAACTTTACCTGAAGGTTTCACGCCAAGCCAATATGATCTAGATGCTTTAGCAAGTAGAAGTGTTGAACTCTTATATTTACCGACTCACCTTAGTCTTGGTGAATCGATCGTCTACACCTTAAATTTACTAGAGTTTGAACATAGTGAGCCACTTTTTATCCTACATGGTGACACTCTTTTCGATCAGCTATCCTCTGAAATGGATCAACTTGGCTTAAGCCAAGTGGAAGACAATTATGATTGGGCTGAGTATAACCCTAACACTGCTAAGTTAAGTCCATTTTCATCAGAGCAGCCTCCAAGTAGTGAGTTGATCTCAAATGGTTTCTTTAGCTTCTCAGCTCCCAAAGCACTCGTTCGCCATATAATCAACCAAAAGTGGGATTTTATTCAGGGGCTCAATGCTTACATCCAAGATAAAGGGATGGCTCCGCATATCTATCAAAATTGGTACGATTTTGGGCATAGTCACACCTACTACCAATCGAAATCTCGGATGACGACCCAGCGAGCATTTAATGAAATGTGCATTGCAGGACAAGTTGTCACAAAGACCAGTTACAAGAAGAATAAGCTCTCAGCAGAGGCTAACTGGTATCAAACGATTCCAGGTCCATTGCGTTGCTATGTACCACAGCTTCTATCCACTAAAGAGACTGAAAATAGCTTTAGTTACAGCATTGAATATTTACATCTGACAGCGCTAAATGAGCTATACGTTTTCAGCCAGTTACCTGCTTTTGCCTGGCGAAAAATTTTAAAAAACTGCTGCAAATTCCTGCAACACGCAAGCGAGTATCAAGATAAAGATAAACAAACTCTAGACGCACTCTTTGCCAGCAAAACTAAGCAGCGTTTACTAACCTATGCTGCCGATGCGCAACTAGATATAAATAGTCCATTAAGAGTTAATGGAAAATTAAAGCCTAGCTTGACTCAATTAGCCCAGTTAAGCCTTAACTTCCTACCGACAGATACTGGCAGAATGAATGTGTTGCACGGAGACTTTTGTTTTAGCAATATTTTGTATGACTTTAGAACCTGCAATATTAAAGTCATCGATCCTAGAGGAATTAATGCAGCAGAAAAAGTCGAGATCTATGGTAACACTGTCTATGACATCGCCAAATTAGCACATTCAGTTATTGGCCTCTACGATTCTATCATTGCGGGGTACTTTAAGAGCGAGTTAACGAATCAAGATTTAACCTTTAGTATCGCTTCAACCCCAAGGCAAGAGCAAATCATTGCTGATTTTATTAAGTTAATAAATGAAGAGTTTGCGATCACCGAAAACGAGCTGTATGCCATGCAAATCCAACTGTTTTTATCTATGTTACCGCTTCACAGTGATAAGCCAGAACGTCAGCTAGGTTTTATCGGAAATGCTTACCGCTTATTTGACAAGATTCAATTAAACACAGGAAGTATCCAATGATTGTAATTCCAATGGCAGGTTTAAGTTCACGCTTTTTTAAGGCGGGTTATAACGAGCCGAAATATATGCTTCCGGCTCATGGCATTCCCCTATTTGACCATGCAGTTTTAAGCTTCAAAGCTTACTTTGAAACGACAGAATTCCTCTTCATTGTGCGTAGTGATTACGACACGCCTAAATTTGTAGAGTCTCGCTGCCAAGCTCTTGGGATAAAAAGCTACCGCATCGTAGTGTTAGAGGCTGAAACTCGCGGCCAAGCTGAAACTGTGTACCTTGGCATTCAAGATTGTGAAGACCACCTGCCTATTACTATATTTAATATTGACACATTCAGACCTGACTTTATTTTTCCCAAAGTCGTTAACGAATGCGATGGCTATCTTGAAGTCTTTAAAGGAGAAGGGAGTAATTGGTCATATGCTAAACCTGAAACAGCTACCAGTGACCGCGTTGTAGAAACTGCGGAGAAAAACCCTATATCTGATCTTTGTAGCACTGGACTTTATCACTTTAACCATGCCGGAGATTTCAAACGGATATTTAAATTAGAAGCTGCTAGACCAGTATCTGAATGGCAAAAACAAGAGCTTTACATCGCTCCTCTATATAACTACCTAATCAATGAAGGGAAAGATATTCGTTATCACTTAATTAAGCATGATGAAGTGATCTTCTGCGGAGTACCTCAAGAGTACTTGGACTTCATTAACGTATAGTAAAACGACTTAGAGCTCTAAGTCGTTTGGGATAGCACAATCCATTGTCATTAAGCCAAGCAAATATGAGTATAGATTTCAAAGACATTAGCGTAGTTATACAGGGACCTGTTCAAGCCTATCAAGGGCGTTCACAGGAGCCCGGAATCACACATAAATGTATAGCGAGCATAAGAACACATCTACCAGGTGCGACGATAATCCTATCAACTTGGGAAGGGCAAGACTGCCACGGCCTAAACCCTGATATTTTACTGTTAAATAAAGATCCTGGCGCAACAATTGTGTCTTATAACGCAAAAGGTGAGCCTGGAAAACTAAACTTTAATCGTCAAATAGTTTCAAGCGCTGAAGGGCTTAAGCAGGTAACGACACCTTATGCAGTAAAAATACGTTCTGATAACTTTCTTACCAGTAATGACTTTGTTGCAGCCCAGCAAGCTTTTCCTGCTCGAAATGATGCAAGTAAATTATTTACACAAAAGGTTGTCACTAATACGAGTTATTTTCGTCGTTATGCCGATGGGCAGAAAATCGTTATGCTGCCCAGCGATTTCTTTCACTTTGGTTTAACCGAAGACCTACTAAAAATATGGGATATCCCGCTTTTCCCAGATAGAGAGTTCGACCCGACAAAAGCAGGCTCCCCACAATATCGTGGAGCCCCGAAAGTCGGCCCTCATGCAGAACAGATCTATTGTAATGCTTGGCTAAGAAAACTTGATAGCACCGTTCCCTATCTACAGCACCGCCACCAAAACTCCCCTGAATTACTTGCCTATTGGGAGCGATTTATTGCCTCTAATTTAGTGGTGTTAGAACCGGAACAAATAGGCTTGGGGCTTATACAACGTTTTATTCCTAAAAGTAAGCGCCCAAATGAGATATGCCACCAAGATTGGCTATTACTCTATAAGCAATATTGCGATCCAAGCATTGCTATCTCGAAATTTGATATATTTAAGACTATCGGGTGGAAACGAATGTGTAAGCTACCTTTTAGCTATATAAAACATCAGCTAACTCAGATTAAAAAGTAAAGGCTTATAGAGAGCACATTAATGTGCTCTCTATTGTTAGATATGCTAAAGATCGCTAAGCAAGCAAACGAGAGAGATCTTTAATCACCAGCGATAATCCATCAGACTCACAAAAAGAAGTTGAATCTGAGTTTTCAACTGACTCTAGCATCTTAATTGTTGTTGTAGATATTTCGTCATCAATCGAGCATGAGAAAACAAAATCCAGCTTTTGACACGCCTTAATACGTTTAGGCTGATCCTTTGAGACTGCAATCGCAACAACAGGCTTCCTCAAACTAATAGCCTGAAGAAGAGTATCTCCGCCGCCCAATACGCTTCCTTTTGCACCTTCAAGCAAGCAAATGAAGTCCTTATTTTCCAGGCTCTTAATCGAAATCACTGAGTCAGACGTAGGTATGGGGCTCGGATAATTTGGACCAAAAACCATCACACACTTCAATCCTGTTTTTGAGGCAACTCGCTCAGCTTCGGACCAAAAGGTATCTGCTGTAAACCCTTTTACCGTTTGATGTCCTCCAGAACCAGCATTAAACAGAATATAGCTTTGGTCTAGTAGTCCATACTTTTCTAAAAGAGTATTTTTCCTTATAGGATCAGGAGCGCTAAAGACACTACCAATCACTATCGGTTCGGCACTTCGAATCCACTGCAACTTCTTCCTATCTAACCAACTAATTGGCCCAATCACAAATTCAGGTTGAGCGACCCAATGACTATCTGTCACCTTGGCTCGACCGATCTTCATACCTCTAGCTCTTTTACGTCTATGCTGACTAATGAAGATGACTTTGGCGCCAACAGACTTTGCATGTTGCATTTGCACTTTCCGCCCAGAAGCATCAAAGATGACAACGCTGGGCTTAAAGTTACTTATCAACTCATTTACCACATCGACAAGCTTTGTTGGAGTATCCTCTAAAACGTGTGTGTAGTAAGGACAGTCTTTCGAGTAAGAAGCATGCTGACTAATAGCAAAATGAATAACTGCATCAGGCCACTTATCCATAATGGCATCAGCAATAATAAGAGAGCGCATGTACTCCCCACATCCTTCAGCAGAAGAGACTGGAAGAAACAAAAACTTAGGCGCAGACAAATCCATTAAAACACCTTTTTAATATAGCTATACCAGTCATCTATAATCACTTTTGGTTAATTAAATCTAAGTAAGCCAAACAGACTTGATGAGCATCAACTTGTTTCAGTAGATCAATATCAGTAATTTGCGGATAACTGTCTAGCGCTTCGTCAACTTTTAGCGCTAAAGATTCAGGGTCACGACGAGGCACTAGAAAACGGGCCAAATCTCCCGTCAGTATCTCATTTGGACCATGCTCACAATCGGTACTGACAACTGGTGTTTGGCAAACCAAAGATTCGATTAGAACCATTCCTAACCCCTCATAATCAGAGCTCAGAACAAGTACTTTTGCGCCTTTGATCCAAGGATATGGGTTCTGTTGAAACCCCGGCATGATAACCCGATCAAGCACCCCATATTTTTTAGCTATTTTTGTGGCTTTTTTTACATTGTTGCACAATAAAACTAGCGGCAAATTATTATCCATAAGCTTAAGCGCTTGAAATAAAACATCATGCCGTTTCGGTTTTGCAAATCTACCAACGTGAATTAAGTAGTCACCTTTTGGTAGTGTTGCGGTCGATTCTTGAGATAGGTCTCTAACTTCCTCTAGATCGCAAGGATTATAAATTGTCGTAATAGATGCTGGTACGATACGTCCAACACGCTCAATTTCCTGCTTAATCCCCTCAGAAACGGTAATTAAATGTTTACCATTGAGCGCTTTTTTTGCCCGTAGCATCTTAAAATAGGCGATAGGACCAAGTTTTTTCGTTCGCTTTAACGGCTCTTCAATTGACGAGTGAACTACAAAATATAGAGGACTCACCTTTGAGTGCGACATGAGTAAGTTAGCTTTATCAAGGTTTGAGATAAACAGATCAAAATCGCCAACCTCTCCCTCTAGGCCTTTTATCCAACAATCTAAGCGTCGAGCATAACGCTTCGTATTCCAGAAACTGCCAAGATGTTTATCTTTCTTTTTATCAAAGCAGAAATGGACAGGAATATTCTTTTCAATATGATGCTGACAATTTTCAAATAGCACTAAAAGGTGTGGTTCATGACCTTGCTTAATTAATTCGTTAGCTAGCGTCAACATGACTTTCTCAGCCCCGCCACCAGCTAAGCTGTCAATAATAATTGCAATCCGTTTCTTAGACATTTATTTATCCTCCAGCAAACGAGTTATATCAGTAATGCAGACCTCTAAGCCATTAACACTCTTCATTTGCTTAGTTTTATTCATCAGTCTAGCTAATGTTTCTGGGGCTAATAATGCACTCACACCTTTACACATTTCGTCATAATTTAAGCTCGTCGACAGAATAACCTCACGTTCAAGACAAGCCTTAACTCTCGGGGGCTGGTCCTTAGCAACTGCAATTGCGAGTGTTGGAATATGCATAGCGACAGCTTGCAATAGAGTTCCGCCACCACTTAATACTGCAGCTTTTGCGCTACTCACTAGATTAATGAAATCCGCATTATCTAGTGAACGAATACAGATAACGCCTTCGATATTTGGTAACTCTTTTGGATAATTATCACCAAGAACAACTACAGGCTTGATCCCGTGGCGACGCTTTGTATCGACAGCGACATCAAGAAATAAATCAGCAGCATACCCGTAACTACACTTATGCCCGCCAGAGCCAGCGCTAAATAAAATAAAGGGTTCGTCAACCAAGTTATATTCTGTTAATAGCTTATTTTTTTCCATTGCACTTGGATTGGTAAAAATAGGGCCAGTAACAAGAGGTAAAGGTTTTCCTATTAACCAAAGTTTAAATCGTTCAAATAGCGATAATGGAGCAATAGCAAACTCAGGCTGCACAACCCAGTGACTATCGGTCACTAAGCTGCGACCTATCTTTAAGCCACGACTTCGCTTTTTCTTATGCTGACTGATAAATATAACCTTGGCACCAACCTTATGTGCATGTTTAAGCTGTGCCTTTCTGCCTGAAGCATCAAAGACAACAATATCAGGCTTAAGCTCCGAGATTATATTATTGACAGCCTTCACCTGCTTGGTTGCAGAGTCTTCTAAAATAAAGGTATTAAACGGGCATGACTGGGCATATGGGGCATGCTTACTTAAGGCAAAATGTATCACTGCATCTGGCCAATGGTTTTTTACGCCATTTGCAATAATCAGTGACCGCATATACTCCCCAATCCCTTCTTTAGAGGACACAGGAATAAAAAGAAAAACTGGCGCAGGTGCCATATCATCAACTCTCTTATCAAATCAGCCGTAAATAGCTTAAATAACTAGATCCATCCAAACACTGTCAGTTCAGTGTATCGGAAAACTACTTAGCCCTATTCTGTATGGCTGTATGAGCTTGCTCAAACTCATTTATTACTGCATCAACTTCAATCAATGCCATCAAATCCTCGCCCTTAGCGCGTGTGCCCCAAGGGATCTCACCTTGCTTCTGCTGCGCAATCACTTCACCGTAAACGCTAACCACAGAATCTAAGCAAGTATAAGGTCCTGTGCGTCCAGGATTTGAGTGAGCATATAAACCGATCACTGGCGTACCTTGAGTTACCGCCATATGCGCGGGACCAGTATCTGGTGCCAATACTACACTCGCCTGTTTAAGCACTGCCAACAGTTGCAGCAATGAGGTTTTGCCCACTTGGTTTTCTAACTCTGATTTAGCCGCTGCCTGTATATTCTCAGCAAGTTCACGCTCAAGTGGTGTTGGGCCACCACATAAGATAACACGGTACCCCTTTGCTACCGCATAGTCAGCGACGGCGGCGTAGCGGTCAGGTAACCAATTACGCTCTGCTTTACTAGCGGCGGCGCAGATCACCAATACTCGACTACCATCGGGGATGAGCGCCTTAGCAAACTCGGTATCTGCAGCTGGCACTGGAATATTCCAGCTTGGAGTCAAATCTATCACTCCCACAGCCTTGGCAAAGCCCATAAAACCTTCCAACACATGTGGCGTTGCCTGAGGTTCAATATGGTAATTTGTCACCAACCATTGCCCCTCCTTCGCTCTAAAGCGATCGAAGCCTATCCGCACCTTGGCCGAGATAGCTAATGAAGCTATGGTCGCCCGTAAGGCAATCTGCATATGCAGCAACACATCAAACTTGCGCCCTTTTAGCGCACGCTTAAGGTTAAAGTAACTACGCCAACCTTGCGACTTATCGAAAATAACAAACTCAACACCCTCAAGGTGCTTTAATAATTGATACTCCACCTTACCTAAAATCCAAGTGATCTTAAGCTGTGGATAGCGACGTTGAATTGCCTGAACCATGGCAACAGCATGGCAAACATCACCAATTGCAGACAGCCTTAATAGGCATAGAGACTCTGCATTGCTTAAGTCTATGCTGCTCGATTTAGGATTCTGGTTGTCACTTGAAGTAGATAAGCTCATTAGTGCTCGAAGGTTATTTAGCGCAATCTACCGATCTTAATGTAGAATGCCTGCAGGTTCCACGCTTTAGCTTACAATTCTACCTATGAAGTTTAAAAAAACAGCCAAAGGCAGCATCGCTTATTGCCAACATACGCCGTCTGATATCGAACCTAACTGGTTTGGTGCCGATTTTTGGCGTCAGCAATCTGCCATTACAGGCTCATCTAAAGGGCGCTATACCACCTGGTTCGTCGATGCCAGCTGTGTTGCTAGTGAACAAAACCAATGGGTGCTTCGCCACTACTATCGTGGTGGTTTGATAGAAAAGATTAGCCGTGACCAATACCTATTTACAGGTTTAGAAAAAACCCGTGCAGTGGCGGAATTAGCGTTGTTGGAAACCTTATTTAATCAAGGTTTTGCCGTACCTAAACCGATCGCCGCCAATGTTGAGCGCTCTGGTCTGTTCTATCGGGCAGACTTAATCATAGAGCGGGTAGAAGGGGCGGAAGATTTAGTCGCCAGATTAAGCAAATCGGCTATGTCCGAAGCCCTGTGGCAAACACTGGGCGAAACCATTGCCCAGTTCCACAACCACGGCGTTTATCACGCAGATCTCAATGCGAAAAACATCCTTATCTGCGCAGATAAGTTTTACCTGATTGATTTTGACCGTGGCGAGCTGAGACAAACCAACCCGCAATGGCAGCAGGCTAATATGAGCCGCCTACTACGCTCTTTCAGAAAGGAGCTAGCTAAGCTACCGACCTTGGCATTTAATGAAGATAATTGGCAGCAACTGCATCAGGCCTATCAAGCCAAGCTCAATCGGTAGTTTTCAGAACTCCTCTAACAAAAAAGGTCTGCACATTCTGCAGACCTTTTTATGTTTTACCTGAGCGAAATTGACGCTAACCGTTAATAAACGATTCCACCACAGCTAACTGTTTAGTGAGTGAACCACGGTTTTGCTCAACGACACTTTTTGCCGCGATGCTCGCTTGGCGATAAGCCTCTTTATCATCAAACAACCGGATCAAATTGTTGGCTAGCGCCTGGCCAGAATCCACAACCTGCAACCCACCCGCCGATGCCAGTAGCTCGGTGATCTCATTAAAATCACGATAATGCGGCCCCACCATCACAGGTAGCCCCATAGCTGCAGGCTCTAGAGGGTTATGGCCACCATGCACGATTATTGATCCCCCAACAAAAGCTTGGTCGGCAGCGCCATAAAAGGTCAACAGCTCTCCCATGGTGTCGCCCAACAAAACCTGAGTTTCAGGCAATACAGGTTCCTCTTTGCTTCGCCTTGCAAGCGTTAACCCTGCGGACCTAATTGCTTGCGCCGCTGCATCAAATTGCTCTGGGTGACGCGGTACCATCACCATCAAGGCATTAGGGTATTTCGCTAGCAGTTGTTGATGTGCTTCAATTAACGCATCAAACTCTCCCGGATGCACCGAGCCAGCCACCCAAACCGGTTTATCCGTTGCGTGCCACAGCTCTTTCAGGTTTTTAGCAGTATCAATTAGCTGCTCATCAATACTGATATCAAACTTTAAGCTACCACAAACCGTGATTCGTTCTGGCGCAACACCTAAGGCAATAAAGCGCTCTGCAGCCTGCTGTGACTGCACTGCAATACCGTCGAGCTGATTAAGCATAGGCACGGTTAGTTTGTGATACTTACGGTATGAATCTGCCGACTTTTGCGATAAACGCGCATTGGCTAATAAGACCTGCGTCCCCGCTTGTTTAAGGTAATGGATTAGATTCGGCCACAGCTCGGTTTCCATAATGATGCAGCACTTAGGTGAGACTTGATTAACGAATCGCTTAGCACACAAAGCGAGATCGAAGGGTAAGTAACAGTGTTGCACACTCACGCCAAATGCGCGAACCACCTCAGCTGACCCCGTTGGGCTAGTCGTGGTGATAGTAATGCTCAGCTCAGGGTGCTGTTGCTGGAGCTGTTTAATCAAGGGAATAGCCGCTAAAGTCTCGCCCATCGAAACCGAATGCACCAAGAGATCAGTTTGCCTTAATGACTTAAGAGCGAACCGCTCGTTCCAGCGGCCACGGTAATCCTTGCTTTTAAAGGCGCGCATCGCAAGATACACCAGCAATAGAGGACTAATTAAATATAAAGCTATTGAATAGAGGCTACGATTCATGAAATTTGCTACTTTCTTGCGTTTTACTTGAACAATTGCGTTAATGCTAACATGATAGTTAAACCTTAACGTAATTACACATGTGTGATTCAAACTGGATTGGCTTAAATAGAGGCTATTAGCGGTCAATTGCATGCCGAGTTAATTATACCGGATATTATCATTTAGGATGAATATGAAGACCCGTGACAAAATCGTACAAGCCAGTTTAGAGTTATTCAATGAACATGGCGAAAGAGCAATCACAACCAATCATATCGCCGCCCACCTAAATATCAGCCCCGGCAACCTCTACTATCACTTCCGTAATAAAGAAGACATTATCCGCTCGATCTTTAGCCTCTATGAGCAGCACTTAGAGTCAGGCTTCCAGCCTTATGTCGATAAAGAGGTTGATGTAGACTTATTGGTTGGCTATTTCGATGCGATGTTTTATACCCTTTGGCAGTTCCGCTTTATGTATGCCAACCTTGCCGATATTCTCAGCCGTGACGAAACCTTAAAAAATCGTTATCTGAAGGCCCAGCAAGACGTACTGGCACGCTCAACGGGTGTACTAGAAAAACTAAATCAAGATGGCTTCCTTGCAATTAACCCCGAAGATCTCAAGCCTCTAGCCGATACCATAAAAATGTTAGTTAGCTTTTGGATCAGTTATAAGCTCACGCAAACTCAGTCAAATATTGGCTCAATCACTAAAGAGTCGCTATATGAAGGCTTGTTGCGAGTAATCATGCTATTTAAGTCTTATGCCACGCCAAGTTCACAAGCCACCTTTTTGCGACTTGAAGAGCACTACCGTTCAAAAATGATCTAAAGGTTTATCTAGCGCATGAACATGTTTTCATGCGCTAACCTCAATCCTCTTTGCTACAGCTATTCTTTAATTTCCAGTAAAAGTCTCCGAAAGTTAATCATTAGTTTAGCTAATGTAAACTTTTGCCATTCCCTAATCTAAATAATCCCAACTTTAGTCCTAAAAAAAGGCTGTAGAGCCGCGCAGATTAGGGTTAAAATGCCAGCACTCCAATACTCAAAATAATGCTAATTAAGGAGAATAAAGGTGTCTAAGACCTCATTCTACGACCAAATAAATCAACAGCTTGACGATGTAAAAGCCGAAGGCCTGTATAAAAGTGAACGGGTAATCGTTTCTCCTCAGCAAACCGCTATTGAAGTGAATGGCGACCAAGTTATTAATTTTTGTGCCAACAACTACCTAGGTTTAGCCAACCACCCAGAGCTGATTAAAGCCGCTCAGGCGGGTCTTGATGCACATGGTTTTGGCATGGCATCGGTGCGCTTTATCTGTGGTACCCAAGATATCCATAAGCAACTAGAAGCGAGTCTTAGCGAATTCTTAGGCATGGAAGACACTATTCTTTACTCTTCATGCTTCGATGCTAACGCAGGTCTATTTGAAACTTTATTAAGCGCCGAAGATGCGATCATCTCTGACGCATTAAACCATGCATCGATCATCGATGGCGTACGTCTATGTAAAGCAAAACGCTTCCGTTACGCTAACAACGACATGGCAGACCTTGAAGCACAGCTTATCGCCGCTAAAGAAGCGGGCGCACGTAATATCATGATCGCCACCGATGGTGTGTTCTCGATGGATGGTGTTATCGCTAACCTAAAGGGTGTATGTGATCTTGCCGACAAGTACGACGCGCTAGTGATGGTCGATGACTCTCACGCCGTTGGCTTTGTTGGTCAAGAAGGTCGCGGTACTCACGAATACTGTGAAGTGATGGATCGCGTCGACATCATCACTGGTACCCTGGGTAAGGCGCTTGGTGGTGCATCGGGAGGCTTCACTTCAGGCAAGAAAGAGGTGATTGACTGGTTGCGTCAGCGCTCTCGCCCTTACCTATTCTCAAATTCATTGGCGCCATCAATTGTGACGGCATCTATCCATGTGCTTGAGATGCTTAAGTCTGGCCAGGCACTACGTGAAGCAGTTTGGGAAAATAGCCGTTACTTCCGTGAAAAGATGTCTGCAGCGGGCTTCACCCTTGGCGGCGCGGACCATGCAATCATTCCTGTGATGATTGGCGATGCAAAGCTGGCTGGCGATTTTGCTAATCGACTATTAACTGAAAACATCTACGTTATCGGTTTCTCTTTCCCTGTGGTACCAAAAGGTCAGGCACGTATTCGTACTCAAATGTCTGCAGCGCACAGCAAAGAGCAGATCGATAAAGCGATTGAAGCCTTTACCCGTATCGCGAAAGAGATGGGTATCATCGGCTAAAGCTAAACCAACAAGGGCTACGTATGTAGCCCTTATCGAATGATATTCAGCAAGCCGCAAAAGTCGGCCTGTAATAGGTTATAAAATGAAAGCACTCAGCAAATTAAAGCCTGAAGAAGGCATCTGGATGGTTGACGCACCTAAGCCAGAAGTGGGCCATAACGATCTACTGATTAAAATCCGTAAGACTGCCATCTGTGGCACCGATGTTCATATCTACAACTGGGATGAATGGTCACAAAACACCATTCCTGTACCTATGGTTGTTGGTCATGAATATGTAGGTGAAGTCGTCGGTATGGGCCAAGAAGTGCGTGGTTTCACTATTGGCGACCGCGTCTCTGGCGAAGGTCATATCACTTGCGGCCACTGCCGTAACTGTCGTGGCGGCCGTACCCACCTATGCCGAAACACCTCAGGAGTGGGTGTAAACCGTGAAGGTGCTTTTGCCGAATACTTGGTAATTCCTGCATTTAACGCCTTTAAAATTCCTGATGATATTTCCGATGACTTGGCCTCTATCTTCGATCCATTCGGTAATGCCGTTCACACCGCACTATCGTTCGATCTCGTCGGTGAAGACGTATTGATCACAGGCGCGGGTCCTATCGGGATCATGGCCGCAGCAGTATGCCGTCACGTTGGCGCACGCCACGTGGTGATCACCGACGTGAACGAATACCGTCTAGAGTTAGCACAGAAGATGGGCGCAACCCGTGCTGTTAACGTTGCCAAAGAGAAGTTAGAAGATGTAATGCAGGAACTTGGCATGACAGAGGGCTTCGATGTGGGCTTAGAGATGTCTGGTGTGCCTTCGGCATTCCACTCTATGCTTGAGACCATGAATCACGGTGGTAAGATCGCCATGCTAGGTATTCCTGGTGGTGATATGGCTATCGACTGGAGCAAGGTGATATTTAAAGGACTGATCATCAAAGGGATCTATGGTCGCGAGATGTTCGAGACTTGGTACAAGATGGCCAGCCTTATTCAATCAGGCCTAGATATCTCTCCAATCATCACTCATCACTACAGTATCGATGAGTTCCAGCAAGGTTTCGACGCGATGCGCTCAGGCCAATCTGGTAAAGTTATCCTGAACTGGGATTAGACTTTAACTTTCTAAAGCTTAATCTCTAATAGTGGCTGTAATACACTTATCGTATTACAGCCCTTTTATCACGGCACGATTTGTCACTACACTATTAGTCACTACATCATGAAATCAGGATTATTATGTCAACGTTTCAACACCTAAGCGTAAGCCAACTCATGCAGATGCAGCAAACATCACCAGAATTGCAGATTGTCGATATAAGAGATGCAGCTAGCTATGAAACGGGTCATATCGATGGCGCCTTTAATCTCAACAATGAAAATCTAGCGCACTATATTGCCGATGCGGATATGGATCTACCGATTGTTGTCGTTTGCTATCATGGGATAAGTAGTCAAAGCGCAGCGACCTATCTTAATGAGCAGGGCTTCGATGAAGTCTTCAGTTTAGATGGCGGTTACAGTGCTTGGCATCTAGCACATCTATAAACTAGCACGAGGGTAACTGAATGATTGAGATTGGCAGGCTTCCAAACAGCCAAGCAGCACAGGCTCTCATTAACTACCTCACACTAGCACGAGGGTAATTGAATGATTGAGATTGGCAGGCTTCCAAATAGCCGAGCAGCACAGGCTCTCATTGACTACCTTAAGGGGCTGCATATCGATTGTGAGCTGATGCCGACCGAACAAGGTGTGGCACTGATGATCCATGATCAGAAGCATTTCGACCGCGCCCAGCGCGAATTCCAAGCCTTTATTCACAATCCCTACGATGAAAAGTATCTCGCAGCGTCATGGGAGAACGGCGACACACACACCAAGCTTGATTACGGTAACCCGAGTCTGCAACTCGTCAGCCAATTTATTACCGGTGCAGGCCCATTAACCTTGCTGGTCTTTTTTACCTGCGTAATCATCTATGGCGCAATGAATCTAGGTTATGCTAATCCTATTTTCGATCAGCTATCATTTTTTGGCGCTACCCCCTCCGCCACACTTAGTGAGTTTTGGCGTATATTTACCCCCAGCCTGCTGCACTTCTCTGCCATGCATATCATCTTTAACCTGCTTTGGTGGTGGTACCTAGGCGGAAAGATTGAAAATAAGCTTGGTTTCACCCCACTATTTATTCTATTAATCGTGGGCGGCACACTGCCAAATATCTTGCAGTACTATATGGCAGGACCAGGCTTTGGTGGCCTATCTGGAGTAGTTTATGCCGTTGTTGGCTATACATGGGTGATGGGGGTTAGACGACCCGAATCAGGTATTGGCCTGCCGCCAGCATATATCGGTTTTATGCTGTTATGGTTGGTCTTTGGTTTCACCGATATGTTTGGTCTCTCTATCGCTAACGGTGCCCACTTAGGTGGCCTACTGGTCGGTGTGATCCAAGGCTTTGTCGACAGTAAGACTCGTAAGATTTAAATTTCTCGATTCGATAGCGCTATTCAGCCTTTGTAATAGCAAAGGTTTGCTAGCTCCACAATCATTAGCCCGCAAATAGCGGGCTAACGCCTATAGACTCTTTAATGCTAAAGCATTAAGCCATCTCTAGTACTTTCGCAACCAACTTGCTGATCCCAGAGTGAGCCTCTAGGATATCTCCTGCCAACATATAAGCGGGTGTACTGACCACCTTATGCTCTTCATCGACCACGATCTCATCCACGAGCGCAGCCTTATGTTGCCCGCCTTGCAGCTCAAACGCTGCGGCGGTGCCCGCATCGCTACCTATGGTACCGCTAATGCCTAGAGGATAAAGCTGAGGGATCATCACAGGTGAAATACAGATAAAGCCAACAGGTTTGCGAGCCGTACTAAACTGCAAAATAAACTGCTTAACACTCGGCTCGACGACATGCTCGGCACCGGCGATAGCAAAATCACATAGATTCTTAGCCGCACCGAAACCTCCCGGGATCACTAGCGCATCAAACTCCGCAATTTCAAGTTCATCTACCGCCTTAATGTCGCCACGGGCTATCCTTGCAGATTCAACCAAGACATTGCGCGTTTCGCTCTCCTGTACTTCACCAGTTAAGTGATTAACCACATGGAACTGTGGAATATTCGGGGCAAAACATTGGTAACTTGCACCAGCTCGAGTAATCTCTAATAGAGCTAAAACAGACTCATGGATCTCCGAGCCATCATAAACACCACTACCACTTAAAAGTACCGCTATTTTTTTCATTAAAAAGCCCCTTTATATATCATATTGTTTTAACAAAATTGTAATAAACAGCTTGATCAGATTATTTATCGTGCTAAGTTAGGTCAACACTTTATCAGGCGAGCAATATTTAATCAGAAAATGGACTTTAAATACGCATAAAAATAAAAAGTCCACATATTTAGTTTAAATAGCTGAAATAAAACCCACTTCACACATTTAATTTAACTAGCCAATTATCAATAACTTAGGCTACCCCTGTTTTATTGCATTTTTTAGTCAAGATCGAGTTACTCTATTTCATTCACAGAGTTATCCACAGGCTGGGTTTTATTTTTACGTGGCTGAAATTGCCCTAATATGGCATGCTAGCGCCATCATCGAACTCCGATACATAAATACTTAACTATGCCTAAAATTACCGACAACCCTTTAATTCTTGTGGATGGTTCTTCATACCTTTACCGCGCCTACTATGCTCCACCTCACCTAACAAACTCTAAGGGAGAGGCCACTGGTGCCGTTTATGGCGTTATCAACATGCTTCGTAGCCTGTTAAACCAATATAAGCCATCGCAGATGGCTGTGGTTTTTGACGCAAAAGGTAAAACCTTCCGTAACGAGATGTATTCGGAATATAAGGCACAGCGACCACCTATGCCTGATGATCTGCGCACGCAAATTGAGCCTCTACACAGAATCATTAAAGCACTTGGTCTCCCCCTAGTTTGTATTCCAGGTGTAGAGGCCGACGATGTCATCGGTACCATTGCTACCCAAGCCAGCAAAGAGGGGCGCTCGGTATTGATCAGCACCGGTGATAAAGATATGGCGCAATTGGTCGATGACAATATCACCTTAATCAATACCATGACCAACACCATCATGGGGCCTACAGAGGTTACCGAAAAGTTTGGTGTTGGCCCCGAGTTGATTATCGACCTATTAGCGCTACAAGGCGATAAAGCCGATAATATTCCAGGCTTACCTGGCGTAGGTGAAAAAACGGCGCTAGCCATGCTAACAGGCGTGGGCGGTGTCGAGCAGATCCTTGCCGCACCAGAAAAGATGCCTGAGCTTGGTTTCCGTGGATCTAAAACCATGCCAGCCAAGATTGTTGAACATGCCGATATGCTTAAGCTCAGTTATGAGTTAGCGACCATCAAGCTTGATGTAGAGCTTGATCAAGATTGGCACCAACTGTCGATTACACCAGCAGACAAAGACGAGCTCATTAAGTGTTATGGCGAGATGGAATTTAAGCGCTGGCTAGCAGAGGTTCTCGATAATAAGGGCGACAAAGCCACTGCCGCAGAGTCAGAAGATGATGCGCCAGCAGCCAAGCTTGATATAGAAGTCGAGTACGATACTATTCTGACTCTGGATCAACTGGACAGCTGGATTGAAAAATTAAAAGCTGCCGAGCTTATTGCCATCGATACCGAAACCACTAGCCTCAACTATATGGAAGCCAAGTTAGTTGGCATCTCTTTCGCCGTTGAAGCGGGTAAGGCTGCTTATCTACCGCTCGGGCATGATTGCGTCGATGCACCTGAGCAGTTAGATAGAGATGTTGTATTTGAAAAGTTACAACCGCTACTTGAAGATGAAAGCGTTAAAAAAGTTGGCCAAAACCTAAAGTACGACATCAGTATCTTTGCTAACGCAGGCATTGCGCTGCGCGGCGTACAGTTCGATACCATGCTTGAGTCTTACGTATTCAACTCGGTCGCCTCTAAGCACAACATGGACGACTTAGCACTAAAATATCTTGGCCATAAGAACATCGGTTTCGAGGAGATTGCAGGTAAGGGCGTAAAACAACTGACCTTTAATCAAATCCCACTCGATACAGCGGCCCCCTATGCTGCAGAAGATGCCGATATTACTCTGCGTCTGCATCAACACCTTTGGTCAAGACTAGAAAAACAGTCAGAACTCGCTAGTGTTTTCACTGATATCGAGCTACCACTGGTTAAAATTTTGTCAGATATCGAACGCCAAGGTGTATTGATCGATAGCATGTTGCTAGGACAGCAAAGTGAAGAGCTCGCTCGCAAGATTGATGAACTAGAACAAAAGGCACATGAAATTGCAGGTGAAGCGTTTAACTTAAGCTCACCAAAACAGTTGCAGGCACTATTCTTCGAAAAGCTGGGTTACCCTGTCATCAAGAAGACTCCTAAAGGCGCGCCATCAACTGCCGAAGAGGTACTGGTTGAACTAGCACTAGATTACCCACTGCCTAAAATTATCTTAGAGCACCGTAGCCTAGCTAAGCTAAAGAGCACCTACACAGATAAACTCCCCCTGATGGTTAACGCTCAAACAGGCCGAGTACACACCAGCTATCATCAGGCTAATGCAGCAACGGGTCGTTTGTCATCAAGTGAACCAAACCTGCAGAATATTCCTATCCGCACCGAAGAGGGACGTCGGATTCGTCACGCGTTTATTGCCCCAGCGGGTAAGAAAATTCTCGCTGCCGATTACTCGCAGATTGAACTTAGGATCATGGCTCACCTGTCACAAGATGCGGGCTTACTCAAAGCGTTTGCCGAAGGTAAAGATATCCATAAGGCAACGGCCGCGGAAGTGTTCGATGTCGACTTCAGTGAAGTCACCTCAGATCAACGTCGCCGTGCTAAAGCCGTAAACTTTGGTCTGATTTATGGCATGTCGGCATTTGGTTTAGCCAAGCAGCTTGATATCCCAAGAGCCGAAGCACAAAGCTATATCGATACCTACTTTAAGCGCTATCCTGGCGTATTAACGTATATGGAAGAGACACGTGCTATCGCTGCCGATCTTGGCTACGTATCGACACTATTTGGTCGTCGCCTCTATCTGCCTGCGATTAAAGATAGAAACGCCATGCGTAGACAAGCCGCCGAACGCGCAGCGATCAACGCGCCGATGCAAGGCACCGCCGCCGATATCATTAAGAAGGCGATGATCAATATTGCTGAGTGGATCGACACTGAAACTCAGGGCGAAATCACCATGATCATGCAGGTACACGATGAATTGGTATTTGAAGTCGATGAGACCAGAGCCGATAGCCTGCAAGCTAAAGTGTGTGAGCTAATGGCTGCAGCAGCCAAACTCGATGTTGAACTATTAGCCGAAGCCGGCATTGGTGATAACTGGGAACAAGCGCACTAACTCGTATATTCTAATTTGTATTGAACAATGACTGGCGGAACACTCTGCCAGTTGTTTTCTTCCCTACTCGCCTCATCGTTCCTATATCCTTCTCATTTTCGCAACCACCGTTCAATTGGCTAAAAAGTTAATAGCACAAGAAAATTTAGATAAATAATTGATACTTATTTATTTAAATGAAATTTTGCGATCATTCTCTGTATTTTTATTGCACAAACATTGAGATATGCATCACATTATTGTACGTTTTTTACAAAAACAGTTTTTCATATAGCGTTTAATGGAGTAATATTCTCTGCGTAGGGTACAGAGGTTAAGATGTTCTATCTTTCAGACCTTTTTTTTACGTTCGCTATTTTATAGTGAATGGCCAAATTATGGCGCCCCAGCAAATCTAATTTGCTGGGGCTTTTTTTCGTCTGAAATAAAATTTAGAGTAATTACTTTAAATCGAGCAAAATTCGAGTTATGCTGTGTTCATTGAGCGATATCAACATAGTTTGATTGAACTTGAGTCTTGTTGAATTTAGCTTCTCCCCAAAAGAGCTAATTTATGCCGATGGTTTATTCCGTCGGTTTTTTTTTGCCTAATCCCTTATCTTTCCTAAAAAATGCCAAAAAAAACGCCCCTTTAAAGGAGCGTTATCTATCAATAAGAACTGACGTAAAGAGTTACTCTTCACCAGACTCTGACTGAGCGGCTATCGCTTCGGCTTCAAGTTGAGCCATAAGCCATTCAGGCTTACACCAACTATCTAAAATACCCAGCACTTTGCCTTTTCCTATACCTTTTAATGAAGAGAACGGCTCAACTTTAACTCCGTCTTCAAAATGGCTTAATTTCTTACGAACCTCATTCACCATCTTCATTCTGGCACTTTGACCAAGCTTATCTGCTTTGGTTAATAGTGCTAAAACAGGAATATGGCTCTCAACAGCCCACTCGATCATCTGCATATCGAGATCTTTAAGTGGATGACGGATATCCATTAGTACAACAACACCGCTCAAACAATCGCGCTTAAGCAGGTACTCACCCAGTGACTCTTGCCACTTAAGCTTTAGCGCTAAAGGAACCTGAGCAAAACCATAGCCAGGTAGATCCACCAGACGACGATGTTTGTCCAACCTGAAAACGTTAATTAACTGAGTACGCCCAGGCGTTTTACTGGTTCGAGCAATCTTCTGCTCCGTTAGTAAGTTCAAAGCACTCGACTTACCCGCATTAGAACGGCCCGCAAATGCGATTTCAACCCCAACATCGCCAGGGAGATATTCATTCAAGTGTGCAATATCAGGTGCACTAATTAAAAACTCCGCTTTACGGAAATCGATACGAGATTCACTCACAATTAACTCCAAAACTTTACTAACAAACCTTTATAAATATCGAAGAGTTGCTTACATTTTCACAATTTCGTGTAAAATATTACCCCGATCACATAAAATACATTTTATCACGCTTGCGGGTCTTCCTAGTAAGCTCAAGACAAATATTTTAATAAGAAGTTGGAACGCCATGAAAAAGTTAGCTCTTGCGCTGTCTGTTTTAGCCACAATCTCTTCACCTGCTATGGCCGAAGGAAATGCCGAAGCCGGAAAAACTAAAGCCATTGTATGTTCTGCATGTCACGGTGTTGACGGCAACAGCATGATAGACATGTATCCAAAACTTGCAGGTCAACACTCTACATATCTAGAAAAACAGTTACATGATTTCCGCAGTGCAGCACAAACAGGCGGAAAAGAAGGTCGTATGGACCCGATCATGGGTGGTATGGCTATAGCCCTTAGCGATCAAGACATCGCTGACCTCGCTGCATTTTATGCTAGCCAAACAAATAAAGATATCGAAGTTAAAGATGTACCGGCTCTTGGTGCACAACTTTATACTACTGGTGACTCAGCACGTGGCATCACAGCCTGTATCGCTTGTCATGGTCCAGAAGGTAAAGGAACCGAGCTTGCAGGCTTCCCGGCAATCAACGGTCAACATGCAAATTATATCAAGATCCAGCTAAATAAGTTTCACGATACAAATCGTAACAACGACTTAAATGGCATGATGCAAGACGTCGCGAAAAAATTAAATGCTACCGACATTGATGCATTATCTAAATATATATCAAGCCTTAAGTAAACATTAGCAATAACTTAAAAGGACGGATTCACCGTCCTTTTCTATATCATCTCATTTACGTTTACGTAAACTTCAGGCAAAACCCTCTTGACAGAGATCACAGTTCTAGGTTTAAATAAGCCACGTACCGAGATGAACCCAACTGTTAGTATTAGTATAAAAATTATTTAATAATAACTTTCAGATTTCGGTATCTATGCATTTAAGATATAAGAATAAAGTAACAAAAAATAATAATAATATTGAGACCACTCACTAAAAATAATAAGAGTTGAGATTTCAATTTGAAGTCCAGGTCGCAAGAATATTAGTAAGGATTTGGTTAGGAAGGCCAAAACGCTATTTAGCATTGACCCTTACATTCAGAGAAACATCTACCAATAGGAAAGTGTTTGTAGGATACAGACACAGCATAGGAAGCTGATGCTTAGGATGCACTTGCGGGAAGCTTGTTATCACTGGAAGATACTTAAAAAAATATACATGGATGGTTACTTAGGCGTCATTGGATGGACGAATAAAAATTGTGATGTGTCTTTAGAGACCATCTACGGAAACTGTTGTCGGGAAGACGACTGGTCTAAAAATAAAGTGTCTGGAAGACCATAAACTAAAAGACATGCATGGAAAGCTGACAAAAAAACAAGACGGATATTGACCGGGATAGTCACATAGCAAGTATGGATACTTGAAATCAGAATTGGTGTCGATTGACACTTTATATAGGCGACAGATTAATCTGTCGCCTTTTTTTATTTCTCACCGTGCAAAGTTCATTTATACTCAAAGAAGTCTTACTAACCTGTTGGTTTAAATTAGATATATGCGCAGATGCCCCCTTTGTCATAGCGATAAAACAGCTCGATTTTATGCAGATAAGAAACGCTGCTTATATCACTGCCAGCTATGCCAATTGGTTTTTGCAGATGCCAACGCCCACCTCCCCCCTAGTGCAGAGCTTCAAAAATATCGCCTCGCAGGAAATAAACACAAAGCCTTATCGCGATTTATGTTGGACCTCATAACACAGTGTGAAGACGGGAAAACACCACTGCTCGGGCTTAACTTTGGCCGTACACTCGACGCCGACACTCTGCAAAAAGTTACTGCCAGAGGGCATCAGCTTAATCAGTACGACCCAAGCATTGCGCCATGGAGCAGTCAGCTTAAGCAAGAATATGACTTTATCTGCTGCTATCGAGTATTCGAGCACTTTCGATTCCCCTACAAAGAATGGGCACTACTCTGCGAATTAATTAAACCCGGTGGCTGGATTGCAATCTGTACCCCGCTACTCAGCGAGCTCAGTGCATTTAATAAATGGCATCATAAAAATAATCTCACCCATGTCAGCTTTTACCAGCGGCAGACTTTTGAGTTTCTAGCAAACAAAGTCGGTTTTAAGCTATTATTTGCAGCAAACGATCTCATTCTGGTGCAAAAACCATCAGAATCTGATATAACACGCGACCAAACTTCAGTTGTTGCAGGAGCCTAAGCGCTTTTCAACAAGTAGAGTCATTTAAGTTATCGAGATAAGCGATCATGTCCCGTAGTAAGAAAACGCGTAAGAGCAACGAAAATGCTCCAAAATTAGCCCCAAGAACCAAGAAGAAAGAGCGAGTTCTTTCAGGCAAAAAACAAGTTGCTGGCAACAAAGCGGGAAGCCGTCATAACGCTTCGATGATTGAAAGCCAGGCTAACGGTGGTAAGGCTAAGAGCGCTGACCCACGTCACGGCAGTAAAAAGCCTGTTCAACTGCATATCAATACCGAAACTAAGGTAGAGAAGAAGCCTAAAGGTCCAAAACTGACCGATGAGCAGAAGTTGTTAAAGCTTGAGGAAGACCCAAGACTTAACGGCCTATTAGATATGCTAGAAGAGGGTAAAAACCTCAACAGCGAAGATCAGAAGTGGTTAGACAAACAGCTCAACCAGATTGAAGCACTGATGGAAAAACTGGGCATCACCGATGAAGAAGACGATGAGCCACAGAGCAGAAAAGCCATTAGCGATGACGACCTATTTGATAAGTTTGAGTCTGGCGCCGATCTGCTAAAAGACTATCAACACAAAGATTAACTCTTATGTGTAAAACCCTATGGCATCTTTATTGATGCCATATTTTTATCCATAATCGCCCTATCCTCACTTACCGCAAGGGTTATGCATGACTACAACCTTTATTGTTCTCGCCATCATTATCATCGTTGCACTTGCAGCCTATGCAGGCTATCTGCTTATCCAAGTGCGTAAACAAGCACAACTCAAAGCCAAGCTTAAACAAGAACAAGCCGATGCGGCCAAGGCTAAGGCGAATGAACTGCTCGACAATATTCGTTATATAGCCAATGCAATGGTAGAAGAACGCTGTGAGCTATCAGAAGGCGTGATGCGCATAGTGAAACTATCACAGTTAGTGGGGATTTCAGAGCTAGTCGCTAATCACTACCCAGCCACTTTTGAGCATTTTGAAGTCATTAAAGATCACCCGATTAAAGACGAGCGTAAATCACTTGAGAAACAAGCGCGCATGAAACTCGACTTCGCTCGTATGCGCTCAGAAAGTGAGCTTGAAGCCAAAATATTAGAAGAAGCCAAGCGCCTGAGTGAACTAAAACAGGGCTCACTACACTAATAAACTGATGCGAGCTAAATAATTGAGTTTTAATAGAACGTTATAACAATCGCAGATATGACATATTTTGCTCATATAGGGTGAGTCTGTGCACAAAATTTTCCCAAGACCACAGACATACACCTCATTTTCAGCGATATTCAGTCACACTTTGCTACCCACATTAAATTTTTACAACATGGATCAAGGTTATTCAACAAATAACCATGCATACTTCACATGTTGCTAAACTATACGCCGGAGGACACGCCTTGAAGCAGCCCACCCCAATTAGTTGGGATCAGTCAATGATCGAAAAGTACAATTATAGCGGTCCACGTTATACTTCTTATCCGACGGCCTTGGAGTTCGATGACTCGTTTACCGAGGAAAAATTGCTGACCTCTATCAAGAACAGCAAGAGTGACAAACTTTCTCTTTATATCCATATTCCTTTCTGCGCCAAGCTTTGTTACTACTGTGGCTGCAATAAAGTTATCACTCGTCACCACCATAAAGCCGATCAGTACATCGAGTACTTAGCAGCTGAAATCGTAAAGCGTGCACCGCTGTTTAAAGACTACCTAGTAACCCAAATTCACTGGGGTGGCGGTACGCCGACATTCCTAACTCCTGAGCAAATTCTTACTCTATCAGCACTGGTTAAAGCTAACTTTAACGTTGCTGAAGTAGGCGAATACTCAATTGAAGTCGATCCTCGTGAAATCGAGCTTTCAATGCTAGACACCCTAAAAGAAGCGGGCTTTAACCGTATCTCAATCGGTGTTCAAGACTTCAATAAGAAGGTTCAAGTTGCAGTAAACCGCGAGCAAGACGAGCAGTTTATCTTCGACCTAATGGCGCGTGCTAAAGAACTAGGCTTTGTTTCGACTAACATCGATCTTATCTACGGCTTGCCACACCAGACACCAGAGACTTTTGCAGAAACCATGCAGCGCGTTCTGGATCTGAATCCAGACCGTCTATCGGTATTTAACTACGCTCACCTGCCATCTCGTTTTGCAGCCCAGCGTAAGATTAAAGATGAAGACCTAGCGTCACCACAGCAAAAGCTTGATATGTTGCACCAAACTATCGAGACCCTTACGGGTGCGGGTTACCAGTATATTGGTATGGACCACTTTGCTAAGCCAGATGATGAGCTTTCTATCCTACAGAACGAAGGTCGTCTGCACCGTAACTTCCAAGGTTACACCACTCAAGAAGAGTGTGATCTACTAGGTCTAGGTGTGTCATCAATCAGCCAGATTGGCGATTGCTACGCCCAGAACCAGAAAGACATTCGCCCATACTACGAATCAATCGATGCCAATGGCCACGCACTTTGGAAAGGTTGTAGCTTAAACCGTGACGACGAAATTCGCCGTGTGGTAATCAAGCAGCTTATCTGCCATTTCGACCTAGATATGGCGAAGATCGAAGAGAAGCTAAACATCAACTTCGAAGAGTACTTCGCAGAAGATTTGAAACTACTGCAAACCTTCATCGATGATAAGCTAGTCGACATTACAGACCGTAAGATCACTATCAGCCCGACAGGCCGCCTGTTGATCCGCAACATCTGTATCTGTTTCGATGTTTACTACCGTGAGAAAGCAAGACAACAGCAGTTCTCTCGCGTTATCTAATCGAACTTGATTAGACGCTACAAAAACCGGCTAAGGCCGGTTTTTTGTTGCTCGTTAATTAGCATCCACCAGCAAGCTCCTTTTTAGCGTTTAACCTTTTGTCACATTTCGTTTAATTTTCATCCGTGACCTTTGCTGTTTGTAACGGCATAATCACCAGCATAATTAAAACAATAATGGACAATTCATGTATAAGTACCTACTTCCCTCTGTGCTAGTTTTAGGCCTAAGTGCCTGCCAAACTGCGCCTACAACGATGCCACAACCAGGTGTCACCACCGAGCAAGTTGCAGGGAATACTCAACTGCAATCACTTATCGATGCCGCATGGCAAGTATCCCTCGATTCCAGCCCAGGATTTGCCTATTCACTCGGTGATAAGACGGCCGCGGGCAAGCTGCAAGACCTGTCGCCAACGGCACTAGAAGCACTAAATCAACGCAAACTACAGCTACTCGAACAGTTACAACAGATCGACACCACCAGCTTAAATAAAGAGGATGCGATTAACGCCCAGATCTTGCGCGACCAGCTGCAAAATGATGTCGATCAGTACCACTATAAAGATCACTACATGCCTATCTCTGCAGAAGGGGGCTTTCACGCCTATATCGCCTCAATTTCCAAGGGGCGCTTTGCCAGAGTTGAGGACTACCAAAACTACCTCAAGCAGTTACAAGCGCTACCGGAATACTTCAATCAACAAACCTACTGGTTAAAGCAAGGTCTAGCGGCAGGCATCACTCCCGCCAAGGCCACACTCAATGGGTTTGAGACCAGCATCACCGCCTTTATCGTTCCTGTAGAAGAGAGTGGTTATTTCAAGCCATTCACTCAGTATCCAGCCCACTTCAGTGACGCAGAGAAGGCGCAATTGACAGAGCAAGGCCTCGCCTTAGTACAAGATACTGTGCTGCCCCAGTATCAAGCTTTTTTCGATTTCATCACCACTGAATATATTCCAAACACTCGGATAAGCATCGCAACCTACGACCTTCCTGATGGCGAAGCCTTCTACGAGAACCGCGTACGTTACTACACCACTTTAGATATGACCTCTGACGAAGTTCATCAACTGGGCTTACAGGAAGTTAAGCGTATTCGCGCCGAAATGCAGCAGATCATCGAAGAGGTGGAGTTCGAAGGTAGCTTCGCCGAGTTTCTACATTTTTTAAGAACCGATCCTCAGTTCTACCCAAAGACTGCAGAGGAGCTACTTAAGGAAGCGGCCTATATCGCCAAGAAGGCCGATGCCATGCTGCCTAAGTATTTTGGCAAGCTACCGCGCCAGCCCTACGGTATTGAGCCTGTACCTGCCGAAATCGCGCCTAAATACACAACGGGTCGTTACTCAGGCTCGAGTCGCGATGATGAAGCAGGTTATTACTGGGTTAACACTTACGCGCTGGATAAGCGTCCACTGTACGAGATGGAAGCACTGACCCTACATGAAGCCGTACCCGGTCATCACCTGCAGATCTCCTTAAATCAGGAACTAACGAACCTGCCTAACTTCCGTCGCTACAGCTATATCTCGGCATTTGGCGAAGGTTGGGGGCTCTACTCTGAGTATCTCGGCCTAGAAGCTGGCTTCTATCAAGACCCTTATAGTAACTTTGGTCGTTTGACCTATGAGATGTGGCGCGCAGCACGTCTAGTGGTCGATACGGGGATGCACGCTAAAGGTTGGTCACGTCAACAGGCAATCGACTTTATGGCCAGCAATACCGCACTGTCGATGCATAACGTCAACACAGAGATAGATCGTTACATTAACTGGCCAGGACAAGCCTTGTCATACAAGATTGGTGAACTAACGATTAAGCGTTTACGTGCTCAAGCAGAAGCCGAGCTCGGAGAGCACTTCGATATTCGCGCCTTCCATGACGCCATATTGGCCAACGGCTCTGTACCTATGTCAGTGCTAGAGCAGCAGATAAACGATTTTATTATCGAGCAAAAAGCCGCTATCTAATCAATGCCACAGCATCCTCATACCGGATAAAAAAAAGGCCGCATTAGCGGCCTTTTTAATGGGCTCTTTTTAAGGCTAGAGTCAGGCTGAACAAGTTTGCTACACTGCAGCTAACCAAACCGATAATCGAATAGATACTGTTTATGTCGATAGCTAGCGAAACCTATATGCCAAATCAAACCACAACCAGCTTTTCATCAGAACATCACCTTAATAGTCCTGAGCAAAAAGTCTTCTGGCAGCAAGTGACGCAATCGAGCTTTAAGACTCGTGACGACATCACCTTAGCCTACGCCCGTATCACTCATCCAGAGAGTATCGGCACCATAGTTATCAGCAGTGGTCGAGTAGAGTCCTATCTGAAATATAAGGAGCTGATGTTCGATCTTTACCAGCAAGGCTACAGCCTGTTTGCTATCGACCATCGTGGTCAAGGTTTATCGGCGCGCACAACCGCCAATCCTCACCAGGGATATATCGACAAGTTCCAGCGATATGTCGACGATTTCGCCGAATTTGTCACTAAGGTTGTGAAACCACAGTCCCACGAGAATTACTACTTGGTTGGGCATTCTATGGGGGGAGCAATCGGGACGCTTTATCTCAGCCAGTACCCAGCAACCTTTAAGGCCGCAGCTTTCTCTGCGCCTATGTATGGTATCAAGCTACCACTACCCAAGGCGTTTATCCGAGGACTAGCTTCATTGCTCGATAACGCTAAACGGCCTAACTATATTTTAGGCGGCAAAGATTACCATGCCGAACCGTTCGATAAGAATGACCTCACCCACTGTAAATTACGCTACGATGATTATCGCGAACTCTACCGCCAGCATCCAGAGCTACAGCTAGGTTCGCCGACCAACCATTGGTTAGTCGAGTCCATTAATGCCGCCGAACAAGCGATTGATGCCGCTAGAAATAGTAAGCTCCCACTACTTATCTTGCAGGCCGAAGAGGATACTATCGTCGATAATTCCGCACAAAATCGCGCCGTAAACGGCCTGTGTAAGTTGATAAAAATCCCTTACGCTCGTCATGAGATATTTATGGAGCGCGATAAGCCTCGCAATCTTGCACTCAACGCATTATGCGACTTCTTAAAAGCAAACTAATCGGCTAGCGAGCAATAAAAAGGGATAGCTTAGCTATCCCTTTATATTTTCGATTAACCTAACTGCCCCGCCACCATCAGCTCCCGCGTCTCGGGGATCTCATTGTAAGACAGTACATGCAGACCGCGGGCAAACGCCAAGGCATAGCGCGCCAATATCGGTCGTAGCTGCGGCGAAACCAACAACAGCGGACTATGACCATGCTCCTTTGCTTGTGCCAGCAGCTGTGGCATACGTTGCTGTAATTGCGCCAACAGTTGCGGATCGACAGGGAAGCTATCGAGCGAGCCTTTGCCCTGCTGTTGAGACTGGTTCAATGCCGACATCAAAGTTTGCTCCAGTTCAGGCGCCAAGGTCATCACATTAAGCTTAGGATCGGCTCCAACGATAGAGTGCAAGATAGAGTTACGCAGCGCACAACGCACATCGGCAGCGAGTAGCACAGGATCTTTACTGTTTTCACTGCAATCGAGCAAGGTGGTGGCAATGGTACGAATATCCTTAAGCGACACCTGCTCCTTCAGCAGTAAACGATATACCTTTAGCTGTAGGATTGGGGTTAATGCGCTATTGAGTGACTCGGCCAGCTTAGGACTCTGCTTGGCGAGGCGATCACTCAAAGCCAACACATCATCATGTTGCAGCATATCCGGCAGTGACTCACGGATAAGCTTACTCACATGAGTTGCGATAACCGTAGCGTTATCCACCACCGAATAGCCCAAGTTCAGCGCTTTGGCTTTGTGGTCTTGCTCAATCCAGATAGCATCCATCTGATAGGCAGGCTCTTTAGTGATCACCCCATCGATATCACCAAAGACTGGGCCACTCTTAATCGCCATCAGACGATCCGGCTCCAGCTCGGCAGTCACCACAGGATTGCCCATTAAGTTAATCTGGTAGGCATTCGGTGCCAAGGATAGGTTATCGCGCACCCTAACTTCAGACAGCAAGAATCCCGCCTGCTCAGACAAGGTTCGACGAATACCCGTTAATCGCTTTTGCAGCTCAGCACCTTTACTGCGCTCAACCAGATGCACTAAACGGTAACCCAAACGCACCTCGATAAGATCCGTGTAAGGCAATGCATCCCAGCTTGGCGCCGAAGGTTCGCTAAAGCTACTCTCCCTTAGCTCCTCAACCTTAGACTCGGTCACCTTAGGCTGAGTCTGGCTCTGCTTCCATGCCACAAAAGCCAATAGAGCCGCGAATGACAAGAATACAAATGTCGGCATTCCCGGCACTATGCCTAAGATCAGCATCACCGCTGCCGAGGTAATTAAGGTTTTTGGATTAGCCAGTAGCTGCTGACGCAACTGCTCAGGCATCTCTTCAGCATCGGAGACTCGTGTGACGATAATCGCCGCCGCAGTCGCAAGCAATAACGAGGGGATCTGTGCAACTAGACCGTCACCAATAGTCAGCAAGGCATAAGTCTTAAATGCTTCGCCAGCACTCAAGTCATGCATGAAGATACCGATTGCCAAACCACCCAACATGTTGATGGCTAAGATCAGGATACTGGCAATTGCATCACCACGGACAAACTTAGAGGCACCATCCATAGAACCATAGAAATCAGCTTCACGCGCAACCTCTTGCCGCCTGTCTCTGGCCTGATCTTGGGTCAACACTCCGGCATTTAAGTCGGCGTCGATAGCCATCTGCTTACCGGGCAGTGCATCTAGGGTAAAACGTGCCGATACCTCGGAAATTCGCTCGCCACCTTTAGTGATCACCACAAAGTTAATGATCATCAAAATAAGGAAGATCACCGCACCGACAACATAGTTACCGCCGATCACCACCTCACCAAAGGCTTGGATCACCTTACCTGCGGCGTCTCCCCCTTCGTGGCCTTCGATAAGTACCACACGGGTCGAGGCCACGTTCAGAGTTAAACGCAGCAGGGTAGCCAGTAGCAGTACGGTTGGGAATACCGAAAACTCCAGTGGTCTACGGATCGATACCCCGACCAATAACACCATCACGGCTAGCACGATGTTAAAGGTGAACAAGATATCTAATAACCATGGCGGCAGTGGCAAGATAACCATAGCCAAAACGGCGAGTAGCATGATTGGAATGCCGATATAGCCAGGGCTACCGGCAAAAGTACGCTTAAACCAGTTCATTAATGCAAATAACCTTTAATCATGTTGTAAACTTTTAGGAATATAAAAATGGGGCAAGGGATCAGGCTTAGCCTGCTGCCCTTGTCGAGCCGCTCTCAGCTGCATCACATAGGTGAGCACATGGGCGATAGCGACAAACAGCCCTGAGGGGATCTGCTGCTCCACCTGAGTCGAATAGTAGATAGCGCGCGTCAGTGGTGGCAGCTCTAGCACCTCCACATCATTTCGCTTTGCTATATCACGCATATAGAGCGCCAACTCATCGGTGCCCTTAGCTATCACGTAGGGGGCGTCGGCCTTGTTCATGTCATATTTAAGTGCCACCGCATAATGGCTAGGGTTAACCAGTAGCACATCGGCCTTAGGTACAGATATATCGGCACGTGATCGGCTAATACGTTGCTGCATTTGGCGAATTCTTGCCTTCACTTCAGGCTTACCATCCTGCTGCTTATGCTCGTCCTTCACCTCTTGCAGCGACATTCTCAGCTCTTTGTGATGATGCCAATACTGGTAAGGTACATCGATAAAAGTGATCAGCAGCAAGCCCAAACCCAGATAAAGCATTGCTAGGCTCAGCATATCGATGCCCCGCATAACGGCTTCATCGATTGGTAGCTGACTAATCGCCATCAATGCTTGGAAATTTTTCTGTAAAAAAACCAGCATGATGCCAACTAACAACACAATCTTAAGAATCGATTTAATCAACTCAACTAGCGACTTAACAGACACCATTCTGCCGAGTCCCGCGATCGGGTCGATTCGGCTGTATTTGAAGCCAGCATTTTTAAAGTTAAATACCGGACCGCCTGGCATCGCACCAGCGATCATGGCAATCAAGGCGACCGTTATAATGAGAGGCCCCAGAATATTCAGCACTTCTAGTAGAGACTGCGCCAGATGGCGAGTCATCATTCCCGGTTCGTCGAGCTGAGCCTTGGTAAATAGCATATTGGCTCGGGTCAGCGCCGCCACTTTAGCGGAGATCCAATCCGCCATCGTCGTCAGCAACAGGGAGCTGCCGATAATCAGTGCCGAGGAGACGAGATCTTTCGAGCGCGGAACCTGCCCCTGCTCCCTAGCCTTCTTTAATTTCTGCGGTGTCGCTTTTTCGGTTTTACTCTGCCCCGAATCCTTATTACTCACGTCGTACCACCGATAAACTGATACATAGCATTTAAGGCATCTAAACAGAGGTCGCTATATCGAGCCGGCAAACCACTAAAAGAGAAGAACACACACAGTAGACCCATCAACATCGACATCGGAAAACCCAAGGCGAACACGTTTAACGATGGTGCCGAGCGACTCAATACACCGAAGGTGATGTTAACCACGAGCATGGCGAGAATAGCAGGCAAGGCCAGCATAAAAGAGGCCGCAAAAATCCACGATAGTCGGCCGATAAGTCCCATCAAGGGTAGATCAAATATTCCCATTCCTATGGGCCATAACCTAAAGCTGTCCACCAAGATCCCAATCGCAACCAAGTGACCATCTAAAGCCAGAAACAGCAAGGTGCCATAGAGCATAAACCATAAACCTAACAATGGGTTAGCGCCACCACTAGAGGGGTCATTCATCACAGCCATCGACAAGCCCATCTGCATCGACATCATGGCACCGAACATGGTCATCACATGGATCATTATCGACAGGAAGAGTGCCAACATGAAACCAATCAGTAATTGCTCTACAGCCAAGATCAGCGCATGAAATGAGATAGCATCGACTTCGGGAAATGGAGGCAGTATCGGCGCAATCAGAGCCGATATGCTGATGGCCAACAGAATACGTACGGTGGCAGGAATATAGTTGTTACCCAAGAAAGGCATCACCATAAATGCCCCCATGATACGACAAAAGGGCCACCAGAAGGTGCCGATAAAGGTGCTGATTTGGACTGAGGTAAGCGATAACAAGCTAGTGATCCTCAACCAATAATATGGGGGATATTCATAAACAAGCGATTAAAAAAGTCGCCGATCTGCTGCAGTAACCATTCACCAGCAAAAACCACCATCAACAAGGTTAAGATGAGTCGGGGTAAAAAACTCAAGGTCTGTTCGTTCACCTGAGTTGCCGCCTGAAATACCGCGATCAGTAGACCGACCAATAGTCCGGGAACCACCAAGACTCCAACCATGGCGACCACTAGGAAAATAGCCTCGGAAAACATAGAGGTAAGTTCATTGACGTCCATAGGCTAAGCTCTTCCACCCGTAAGCAATGAGATAACAGCAGGCCAGTCATTGGGGATCACTAGCGCCGTCATTAACAGTCCAAGAAAAAAGTAAATCAGATCAGAAACGGATAACTCATCGCTTTGGCTTTTCACCATCAAAGCACTCTCCTGCCTTACAAACGATTGATCTTTTGTTCGACTAACCATAACTGGCCACCAAGGTACTCACCGTCATTGACCAACCATCAACCAATACAAACACCATCAACTTAAACGGCAAAGAGATAATCAGCGGCGACAGCATCATCATACCCATTGACATCAATACACTTGCGACCACTAGATCGATCACCAAAAAAGGCAGGAAAAGCAGGAAGCCGATCTGAAATGCAGTCTTTAACTCGCTCAGCACGAAGGCTGGCATCAGCACAAAGAATGGGATCTCATCGGCGGTTAAGGTGATCGGCTCATCGGCAATCTTGAGCATCTGTTCCAGATCCGTCTCTCGCGTCTGCGCCAGCATAAATTTGCGTAGCGGCACCTCAGCTCTAGCAACGGCTTCCGTTAACTCTATCTGCCCCATGTCGTAGGGTAAAAAGGCATCATCATAGATTGCCTGTCCGACAGGGCGCATAATGAAAATAGTCATCACCAAGGCGATGCCTATCAATACTTTATTAGGTGGGCTCTGCTGCAAACCTAAGGCTTGACGCAAAATAGCCAATACCACTATCACCCGAGTGAAGCTGGTCAACATCATGAGTAAAGCAGGTAGAAAACTGAGCACCGTCATCAATGCCAAGATTTCCAGCTTAACGTTCACCGCCTGAGTTTTATCACCATCGGCCAGAGAAAATAGCGTTAAACCATCACCCGCATAAGCCGTCGATGAAACGCTCAGCAGTAGCACCAGCAACACTCGCCACATAATTAATCAACGGCTCCAGTTAAGCTGGTAGCTTCCACTTCGAGTAAGCGCACACCATAGCGACCATTAACCTCAACCACTTCTCCGCGACCAAGCAGTGCGCCATTAACGCGGATATCAAGAGGCTCACCGACCATACGGTCCAGTGCGACCACATCGCCCTCACCCATCTGCGCCAACTCACCCAATGACATCTCAACGCTGGCTAACTCTAGGGTCACATGTACCGGAAGCTGATGGAAAAACGACATATCCTTTACAGGCTTAGACTGAAGCTTAGGTGCACTGATTGGCTCTTCAGCAAAAAATTCGTCATCTAATAGAAAATCTTCATCTTGCAAAATGTTATGTTCAGCCATTGGATTTTTCCTCCATTTGAAAGGCTTCTTGAGTCAATTTGGCCACCATCTGTCCCTCATGGGTATGAACTGTGGCGTAAAAAAGTGGACGCTTTCCTACGGTAACGGGACAGCGAGAATGTAGGTTCATCGGTAAAATATCACCGACTACCAAGCTCTGAAGCGAGGTAACTGGCATGCTCTGATGCCCAAGCTCCAATAACGTTCTAAGTGGGATCTGTTTCAGTCGACTAGCTAACTTCTCTGCTAGCGCGGGATCGGCTTGATATTGGCTAGGCTGCTCAGCCATCAGTTCTAATAGATGTTCCGCCATATAAAAGCAGAGAGCTGGACCGCTGTGAGCCGTAGGAAAACTCAGCTCACAACAAACTGGAGCCTTGATAGGTGCGCTGTTCATCACCAGTTCCAGCTCCAATTTGTCTTCATCGATATAGGTGATTGGGAATGTTTTAATCACCGCCATCATCAAGCGTTTAACCAGACGAAACTCCGACAGGCTCGGTGCTCTTAAGGGGGATTGCAACGCACTGGAACAACTACCGTAATAACCGCTGGCGAGTTGGTCTAAAGTACATTTATCGATTCGCCACCAGCCTAACTCAACACGGTTATAACTCAGTAAAAACCAGGCATGATGTAGTTGAGGGATTACAGGCTGAGTCTTCGCCGTCAGCGATACTTTTGACAGAGCAAAGTGTCCTTGACGAGTAATTGGCGTCAATAACTCATTAACAGCATCTATCATTGGCCGCTGGCATGATTCTAATTGCATCAATAGTCGGCTTCGAGCCAACTTCTCTTTTATCAAGACAACAGGCCGAACTTCTATCCCTTGGCTAGATTTAATTAGATTGGCTTTAGCAGTAGTTTTCATCCTAAATCTCACAACAAAAGTTCGTCAAATAATCGACGTTAATTTTAAAAAAGCTATTTAAATGACAGGCGACAAAATAATGACTAAATAAACAAGCCGTGTAACACAAATTACCAAAAACATTATTCAAACTAAGATAAAACCATAAAACAAATAAACGCTACTGATAGAAAAAAGAAACCAGTTATAAAGCGACAATATTTAAAAAAACTTTAATTTATTTTTTGGTTTTATTGAAAATAATTTAAAAAACATACAAAACAACAACTTAGGGGGTGAATGCAATTTAAACTTTAACCCGAATCGTATCCGTCAGTATTAAAAGTGAACAAGTGAAGCCCTAAAATTAATAGCCGCAAGCTTACATCACATAAAAGATAAATACACTTAACTTTAGAATAAGTTTTAAAAACTTGATGAATACATAAAATAAAAATAAAAAGTTTTACATGTTTTAATATTACGTGTTTAATTGGCAACCTTAAAAATCAAAACTAAAGTAATAAAGTT
Source organism: Shewanella schlegeliana (assembly GCF_016765635.1). Lineage (GTDB taxonomy): Bacteria > Pseudomonadota > Gammaproteobacteria > Enterobacterales > Shewanellaceae > Shewanella > Shewanella schlegeliana. The sequence continues at coordinate 30,307 of NZ_JAESVD010000014.1, read as the reverse complement.
CCAGTCTCTACATTTAAGGGTTATGAACAATTGAAACTGTCAGTTTATATATTAATCTGTTTATTTTTTATTTGTACAAACATCACAAATAGCGCACTGGCGACTCCAGTTAAGTATCAAACTCCCTTTGAAAAAGCCCAATGGCACTTTTCAGGAGATGAGTTTGGCTGTGAAATTACCCATAGAGTACAGAGTTTCGGCACATTACAACTCAGCGCGAATCCAGGAGAACCTCTGGTGCTGAGCCTTAAAGCTGATTGGCTTAATTTAAATAATACTCAAAGCCAAGCCTCCGTAATCTCTGCAGCTTGGCAAGATGCGACTCGCCAACCTATCGCAACCACATCACTAAACTGGTTTGGCTCACAGGCGATAAGCCTACAAAATACCGCCTCATTTTTAGAAGCACTTGAACAGGGGCACACTTGGCAAGTCGCAGTGACCACCACAGATAACAGTCAATACCTAATTAACGCCAGCCCGGTTTCCACCCGCGCAGTAGCCAATCAATTTAGGATCTGCCGTCAAAAACTGTTACCTAAACCTTTCACCTACGTTCGTCGCCTAGAGCTGATGTTCAAGCCTAATTCAAGCCTGATAAGTGCCACTCACGAACAAGATTTACAAGCTGTGTATCGCTATATTCAAGCCGACCCCAGCATTGTAGAAGTACTGATCGATGGTCATGCCGATGCATCGGGGGATCATTTAGCAAACTTGGTACTCAGTAAAGAACGTGCCGACGAGGTGCTTTCAAGGCTAATAGAGCTTGGGGTATCTCCAAAGATGATCCAGACGCGACATCACGGCACTCGCACTCCGGTAGCCAGCAATAATAACACTGAGGGGAGAGAGCTAAATCGTCGAGTCACTTTGCGCTTAGTAAAATCAGCAACTCACTCCTCTACGGCTTCGGCTTTAGGAGCAAGCAAATGAATCACGCAAGTTTAAGGTTCGTCGATGCTGAACTACCGCAATCGAGTCTAGATAAGCTGTCTCAACAAGGCTTTACTATCTGGCAGAACGAGGATAACGCGCCTTGGCTTAGCCTAATCAACCTGTCTCGCAGCGCTAGCCAAGACGTTGCCGCACAACTTCGCCAATATCCAGGTAAGCATCAAGTCGCCCTACTCGATCCCGAGCAGACAGAACTCGCCAGTGTCGCAATGCAGTGCGGTGTTCAAGATTATCTATTACTGCCGATCGATGAAGAGCAGCTATGCTCGCTGCTACAGAGACTGCGTCGCTTAGAGCTTCCCAATAACGAATTGATTTGTGCAGCCCCCGTTAGTCGCCAGCTGCTAATGCTGGCACACCGCGCCGCCAACACAGAAGCAACCGTGCTCCTTACGGGTGAAAGCGGCACAGGGAAAGAGCCTCTGGCACGCTATATTCACCGTCACTCGAATCGTGCAGAGCAGCCTTTTATCGCGATTAACTGCGCCGCCATTCCCGAAAGTATTTTAGAGTCGATTCTATTCGGTCATGTTAAAGGCGCTTTTACTGGAGCCACAACCGATCAACCCGGTAAGTTTGAACTCGCCAACGGTGGAACCCTGCTGCTCGATGAGATCGGAGAGATGCCACAACTACTGCAGGCAAAACTGCTACGTGTACTGCAGGAGCGAGAAGTTGAACGCTTAGGCGGACACAAGTCTATCGCGCTGGATATCCGCGTGATTGCAGCCACCAACAAAGATCTGCGCCAAGCGGTACAAGACGGTGAGTTTAGAGAAGACCTTTTCTATCGCTTAGATGTGTTGCCGATCAAGATCTTACCTCTACGTCAGCGAAAAGAGGACATCTTGCCTATCGCCGAGCATTTCTTGCAACGCTATAAGATCCTAGCCGCCAATCAGCAGTGCTACTTCAGCGAACAGGCTCGCAACCTACTCTTGAGCCATGACTGGCCAGGTAACGTGCGTGAGCTAGAAAATACCATTCAACGAGCCTTAGTGATGCGCCGCGGCCAAGCACTACAGGCCGAATAATTGGGTCTAGTGAATCAAGATGGTAGCGCGCTGGTCGAGCAGAGTGAATTGGGGCTTAAAGCATCGAAACGTCAAGCTGAATTCCAGTACATCATCGACACTCTTAAACGTCATAACGGTCATCGTAACAATACCGCCCAAGCTCTCGGCATGACGACCAGAGCCCTCAGATACAAGCTGGTACAGATGCGTGAAGAAGGCATAGATATTGAGCAGATCCTGTCGCAATCGGGTCACGCTGCATAGTCGGCTTTCACAATAAATAAGGAACAGATATGTCAAATGCCAACATCAATGCCAGCGCTATGATGCAGCAACTCAGTATTCATTCTGAGATGGCCAAAGGCGGAATTAAAGTCGGCCCAAATCCTAAGGATTTTGGCGTACAACCAGCTTCATTCACCGAGTTAATGAAGCATAAAGTCGCCTCTATCAACGCCGACCAAAATGCGTCATCGGCCTTGGTGAGTGCCGTCGACAGTGGCCAGAGTGATGATCTCGTTGGCGCCATGGTTGCTTCGCAAAAAGCCAGCCTCGCATTTTCAGCCATGCTGCAGATCCGTAACCGACTTGTACAAGCATTCGACGATGTCATGAAGATGCCGATCTAACCCCTACAACTGTCTATAACTATTGCAATAACGCCCAAAAACTTAACCAGCCTTTTTGAGCAAGGATAACTAAAAGCATGTCAACCACATTGACTCAAACCAGCCCTGCCATGACAGATGTAAATGGCAACAATGAACGTCTAAACTCGTTGAAGCAGAAATGGCAGCAGTTCAGTCGAGGAGACCGACATGCGGCGACGCTCGCCATTCTCGCGATTGTCGCAGCTTGTGTAATCGTGTTGATGCTATGGAGTACAGGCCAAGGTTATAGCCCTTTATATGGTAACCAAGAAAACGTCGATACATCGCACATCATTGAGGTGCTTGAAGCAGAAGGTATCAGCTATCGCCTCGACCCAACCTCTGGTTTAGTGCTTGTTCCAGAAGATAAGCTAGGCAATGCACGCATGTTGCTTGCCGCTCGCGGCGTTAAAGCCAAAGTACCTTCAGGTATGGAGTCTCTAGATGCATCCACCATTGGTACCAGCCAATTTATGGAGCAAGCTAAGTACCGCTATAGCTTAGAGGGTGAACTGTCACGCACCATCATGGCGCTGAAAGCGGTAAGAACCGCGCGAGTACATTTGGCCATCCCGAAGAAAACCCTATTTATCCGTCAACAACCAGAGTTGCCTTCCGCCTCTGTAATGCTGGATCTTTACGCTGGCCAGCATCTGCAACCGCAGCAGATCACCTCTATCGCCAACTTAGTCGCGGGTAGCGTGACAGGAATGACACCAGAGCGAGTGCAGATTGTCGACCAAGAGGGGAATCACCTAAGCTCTGAGATCAATGCCAGCCAAGATATGAGTCAGTCACGTGATAAGCAGATTAAGTACACCCAAGAGTTAGAGCAAAGCCTTATTAGCCGCGCATCAACCATGTTGCTTCCCATCCTAGGTAGAGACAACTTCCAGGTGCAAGTCGCCGCTATGGTTAACTTTAATCAGGTGGAAGAGACTCGCGAATCAGTGGATCCACAAACCGTCATCAGTCAAGAGAAGCAGAGCACCAATCAAACCAGTGGTGATATGGCACTTGGGATCCCAGGAGCATTAAGCAACCAGCCACCGACGGCAGAGCCAGCCGCAAATAACAGCAGCACCAACCTTAATCAGCAAGAGAGCCGCAAATTTGAGGTGGGTCGTTCAGTCACCCACACCCGCTATCAGCAGATGCAGCTAGAAAACCTGTCTATTTCAGTGCTACTCAATAGCCAAGCGGCAGGCGAAAGCGGCTGGACTCAGCCGCAACTCGACCAGATGAGTAACATGGTGCAGGACGCTATAGGTTATAGCGCGGCACGTGGCGACCAATTCAGTATCAGCAGCTTTAACTTCGCCCCAGTAAAAGTGGTCGAGTTCGAGCCACTACCTTGGTGGCAGGGTGAAAGCTATCAAGCCTATCTGCGCTACTTTATCGGTGCCATTTTAGGTCTGGGCATGATCTTCTTTGTACTGCGCCCTCTAGTGCAGCACCTAACTCGCACCGTTGAGTACAACATTAAGGACAGCGACTCGACCAATAACACGCCATTAATGCCGCCGCCAGAAGCAGCCGCAGCACTTAATGACTCAGCCCAGCAGCAGGTGGATAACATCCTAGCAGTGGAAAATGCCACCACAGATAACAGCTGGAGCAGCAACCTAAGCCTACCGGCTCCGGGTTCGCCGCTAACGGTTCAGATGGAGCACTTAAGTTTGCTTGCTAACCAAGAACCGGCACGAGTCGCCGAGGTAATCTCCCACTGGATAAGTGACCGTGAGAGTGAACAGAACGCTCATCAAGCCTAATGAACCCAAATGCATTTAGCGTTATATAGATAGGTAACCCAAACCGTGAATAACAATGAACTCACAATCAAGATGGACAACCTAGAGCAAGCTGCCATGCTACTGCTTAGCATGGGAGAAAAAGGCGCTGCTCAGGTGATGGCTCATTTAGATCGCAACGATGTGCAGCACCTCAGCCACAAGATGGCGCGTCTATCTAGCATCACCCAACATGAGGCTGAGGCTGTACTTGGACGATTCTTCAAGCGCTACCAAGAGCAATCGGGGATCGCCCGCGCTTCACGCACCTATTTACAAAAAACCTTAGATCTTGCATTGGGTGACAGAGTAGCCAAGAGCCTAATCGACAGCATCTATGGTGATGAGATCAAAATCCTCGTTAAGCGACTCGAGTGGGTCGACCCTCAACTACTCGCTCGCGAGATCGCCAACGAACACAGCCAGCTGCAAGCCGTACTATTAGGCTTACTGCCACCGGAGAGTGCCGCTCAGGTACTACATAGCCTACCCGCTAGCGGGCAAGATGAAGTGTTAGTGCGCATCGCTCAGTTAGGGGATTTAGACCGTGAAGTGGTCGATGAACTCAAGCAGCTCGTCGAGCGTTGCATGCTGATTGCGATGGAGAAAAGTCACACTCAGATCAGTGGTGTCCGCCAAGTGGCCGACATCCTCAATCGCTTCGAAGGCGACAGAGAGCAGCTGATGGAGATGCTAAAACTGCATGATAAGCAGCTAGCCAATAACATAGCGGACAATATGTTCGACTTCATCATCCTAGGCCGACAAAAGCCTGAGACGCTACGAGATATCATGGCAGCCGTACCAGCCGATGTATTAGCACTGGCATTAAAAGGTATCGATAACGAACTTAAGATGACACTGCTCGGTGCACTACCCAAACGTATGTCTTCGGCAATTGAAACTCAGGTTGAAGCGATAGGCACTGTACCATTGAGCCAAGCGATTGCCGCCCGTAAAGAGATAATGGAGCTGGCTAAGCAGATGATGGATGACGGTGAAATTGAACTGCAGTTATTTGAAGAGCAGGTAGTAGAATAATGAGCCAACGACTCAATAATACCGATCCGCGCTGGCGCCTTGTCGGTCAACACCCTCGCCGCCACCGCTTCTCACCACTCGTCGCGCCAAAAACCGATGACAACTCCGAGGGCTCTAACTGGCAAGATTTCCAGCAAGCCTTCGACAAGGGGTACGATGAAGGTGTGCAGAAAGGCCACCAAGCTGGATTTAGCTCCGGCGAAGAGGAAGGTCGTCAATCGGGCTATGCCGCCGGCTTTAATCAGGGTCGTATCGAGGGCCAACTGAAAGGCAAAGACAATATCGACGAGCAGCTCAATAGCATTATTGCCCCCTTGGGTGCACTGAAGTCACTGCTCGAAGAGGGGCACAATCAGCAGATTTTGCAGCAGCAGTCGCTGATCCTCGATCTAGTTCGACGGGTGTCGTTACAAGTTATTCGCTGCGAGCTGACTCTACAACCACAGCAGATCTTAAACTTAATCGAAGAGACCTTGGCCGCTCTGCCAGACGACCCGACTCAAGTTAAGATCCACCTAGAACCGAGTGCAGTAGACAAGCTTAAAGAGTTAGCGGCCGATAAGATCCACTCATGGACCTTAGTGGCTGATGCTAGCATCAGTGCTGGCGGCTGCAGAATTGTTAGTGAAACCTCCGACGCCGATGCATCGGTCGAGACTCGCCTCAACCGCTGTATGGCTCAAGTTGAAGCTCATCTGCAGGACTCATCACAGGCAGGCAGCGTGACAAATGAGGTAGACGTTGAAGCTTAATGCCGATATCTTGGATTGGCCGAAAATCCCTGTTGCCCAAGTCTATGGTCGCTTAACTCGCGTTAACGGCCTACTGCTTGAGGCCGTGGGCTGTCAATTGGGCACCGGCGATCGTTGTTATGTTGAGTGCCGTGATAACCATTTAGTCGAAGCCGAAGTCGTCGGCTTCTACAAAGACACCCTTTGCCTGATGCCAATCGAGCCGACCAACGGTTTAATGCCCGGTGCGCGAGTGATGCCCATCGAAGGGCGCTGTCAAATACCGACGGGACTCGGCCTACTCGGGCGCGTACTCGACGGCTTAGGCCAACCATTAGACGATCTCGGCAGTATCAAACATATTCCCCATGTGCCGCTGCAGTTTAAAAGTACTAACCCACTATTACGTAAGCCGATCCGTGAGCCATTAGATGTGGGAATTCGCGCCATCAATGCCCTGCTCCCCGTCGGCCGTGGTCAACGTCTCGGCCTATTCGCGGGCTCAGGCGTGGGTAAGAGTGTGTTACTTGGCATGATGACCCGCTTTACCGAAGCCGACGTGGTAGTCGTTGGACTCATTGGTGAACGTGGCCGAGAGGTCAGAGAGTTTATCGAAGAGTCCTTAGGTGAAGAGGGACGTAAACGCGCCGTGGTTGTCGCCGCGCCAGCCGACACCACGCCTTTAATGCGTATGCGCGCCATGCGCCTATGCCATCATATTGCTGCGGCCTATCGTGACCAAGGTAAGCAAGTATTGCTCCTGGTGGACTCGTTGACTCGCTATGCTCAGGCTCAACGGGAAATCGCCTTGAGTTTAGGTGAGCCTCCAGCCACTAAAGGCTACCCGCCTTCGGCGTTCGCCCAACTGCCTAGCCTGGTGGAGATGGCTGGTAACAGCCAACACCCAACTGGTACCCTCACCGCCTTTTATACCGTATTAACCGAGGGTGATGACCAGCAAGATCCGATTGCCGACTCGGCAAGGGCGATTCTCGATGGTCATATTGTGCTTAACCGTAAGCTAGCCGAGCAGGGGCACTTTCCAGCCATCGATATTGGTGCCTCTGTCAGTCGTCTCGCAACACAAGTAGCCAGCGAAAGCAGCCTAAAACAGGGGCAATGGTTCCGTCACCTCAATAGCCGTTATAACGAGGTCAAAGAACTATTACCGCTAGGCGGCTATCAAGCTGGTCATGATGCAGAAATGGATATGGCGGTGAGCAGCTATCCACAGATGGCGGCTTTCTTACGTCAGGCGACTCACACACAAGCCGACCTCAAGCAAAGCCTCAGCGCCCTAGAGCAGCTGGTCAGCCAGATGGGATTTAACCTATCTGCACGATAGCAATAAAAAGCCAGACAAAGTCACTATTTAGCTTGTCCCTACGGGAAATATAAGATGAAGCAATTACTCAGGTTATGTCAGCAAGAAGAGAAGAAGCTTAGCCAGCTTGGGCAGCAGCGTAATGCCGCCCAGAGTAAGATAGATACCATAGAGCAGCAAAAGCACCAGCTTGGGCAGATGGTGACCGATTACACCCAGATAAACCTCACCAACGCCACGGCAATGATGTTGCAAAATAGCGCGCAGATGATCCAAGTTATCGAGCCGATGATAAAGCAACTGACTCGCAAACAACTGCTGCTACAACAGGAGCAGCAGAGAATGCATCAACTGTGGCATAAGCAGTTGGGTCGCCAGCAAGGTATACAGTGGTTATATCGAGAAAGACTAGAGCAGCAACATCAGTTACAGCAGAAGCAGGAGCAAAAACAGTTAGATGATCTAGCCGCGCGCTACGCGACAGCAGGTCGAGGCTAACGCATTTCACCATAATCGACATGGCTATCACCACCTCGATTAAGCAGCTGACTTATCACCTCTTGCTGTGCCACCAGCAGCTTACCATTGGCTTCATTAACCTGTTGGCTCTCTTTCACCAACAGCAACAAGTTTTGCCATAAAATAGAGACTTGGCTCGCCGATGATTGCGGAAGCCTAGCAATTAACGCATCCATGCCACTGGCATCACCAGCAAAACCGAGCGCTTGCAACATTCTGCGGCGCTCGCCAGCCTTGTGCATTAAGCTGTCACACAGACTCGATTGGTGTTCGTTATGGTGTTTAAGGCCGCCGTTATCACGACGTTGCATCAACTCTCGCTGACGCTTCAACAAGCTTTTAAGTTGCTTATAGCCCTCAATATCCTGACGGATCCCGCGCACTAAGCTCTGCACTAACTCACGCTTGCTAACTGCCTCAGCCATGTTGCTGCACCATGGCATCGGTTAACTTCTCTAGATCGAGATCAAAACTCCCATCGATCAGCGACTGGCGAATTTCCGCGACTTTCGCCAGTTCAAAGTCCGGCAACTGCTCTAATCGCTGCTGGCTATACTCAATCAATCGACAGTCTTCACTGACCTCTTGCTGAGGTTTTACCGCCGTAGCAACGGGAGTATCTAAAGGCTGAACGGCACTATGCGTCTTACTCTTGCTGGTGCCCATTTCAGCATTTATCGTACTGTTTATTTTGTTTATTTCCATAATGGCTGCCTCAAATATGCCTATATATAACTAGAGCGACAGAAAGACTACACAACTGAAATTAACGCCATTTATTTGGCAAAAGAAGTGCTCAGATTCAGCAGCTATATTGGCAGGTTCGCCATGATCTACCGTTAAAACTGCGTCGCCACCCGCCCCTTCGCGATTGGATAGGCAATGATCACTTTGCCAGAGCTAAGGTTCCTCACTCGGATCCCTTTGCCCTCGCCGCCGCCTTCGAGGGCTTCTCCCGACATATTGGCATAGAAGCCATTGCTGCGAGCCTCGATAATGACTCGGTCACCAATATTCACCCATTGAGGCGAACTCAACTGTACAGCTCTAATTGGTTGATAGCGGCGTACCTTACGCACCACTTGACGACCTACTATCTCATCGAGAGCAGTGACTAAGTCTCGATCCGATGCCCCCAGTTTTATCACTTTCCAGTCGATATCCGCTGCCAAGATATGCTCGCCGCGCTTGAGGACTCGATTAGCCACAGGAATTTTAACGCTCACACTAACCTTGGCTCGAACGAAGAGGCTCCAGCCTAATGCCCCACAGCTCACCTTGCGTTGCACATTGCCTAATGGGATCCCAGAGCCTGCATCTATGCTCACTGCCACAGGGCAAAGCGCTAGCCTTTTCGCCCCCGATGGCACCTTAATCTCTGCCTTAACATCCAGCTGAGACAAAGCGGCTTGCTGACGCCACTGCTCCAACTCCTTAGTCAGTAATTGAGTGAATTCGCTATCAATCTGCTCAACCGTTGTCATCGAATCCTGCGCCAGACTCAGCTGCGGAAGTAAACAGGAAGTGGCGATGAGGAAGCAGGAAACACAGGTTCCGATCTTGCGCCACAAAAACAAGTAAACCATTGAAAAACCTCAATTAAGATTATTGGCACACTAATTGAATAGTCAAGCGGCAATTAAATTGGACATACCATACTAGGAGTCGTAATGGCTATCAACCTTGATGCCGCATTAGGTATTCATCCGCACACATTAGATTTTAGGGTCGAGCGCAGCAAGATGCTGGCTGGTAACTTAGCCAATGCAGAAACCCCCGGCTATAAGGCGAGAGATCTCGACTTCAAATCTGTGATGTTGCAGATCAATGCAGGCATGTCTCCCGACCGTAACTATCAGGCTAGCTATCGTGTGCCTTATCAAACATCGGCAGATCAAAACACGGTTGAGCTAGGCAAAGAGCAAGCCAGATACTCACAAAACGCCATGGATTATCAAACCAGCCTGACCTTCCTCAACATGAAGATCTCAGGTTTACGCACTGCTATCGAAGGTAAATAACCCCTATGTCATTTGCAGAAATTTACCAAATTGCTGGAGCGGGCATGAACGCCCAAACCATTAGACTCAATACGGTTGCCAGTAACTTAGCCAACGCGGGTGCGGCAGCAGAAAACCCAGACGAAGCGTTTCGAGCGTTAAAGCCAGTATTCTCAACTATTTACAAGCAGACACAAGAGGGGCAAGTCGCAGGTGCCCACGTTGAAGTATCTGCGATAGTGCAATCTGATGCACCGCTGGATCTGCGCTATGAGCCCGATCATCCTTATGCCGATGAGCAAGGCTATGTGGCCTACTCCAACGTCAATACCGTTGAGGAGATGGCTGACATGATGGCGGCCAGTCGCTCATTCGAGACCAATGTTGAAATCATGAACCGTGCACGTTCGATGCAGCAGGGTTTACTGCAGTTAGGAACTAAGTAATGAACGTAACCAGTACTAGCAACACCAATAATACCAGTGGCAACAGCGTAGTTAACTCTCCGGGTAACGATGCGGCTTCTATCAAGAACGAATTTATGACCTTGATGATTGCGCAAATTCAGAACCAAGATCCAACCAATCCGATTGATGGTACAGAGTATGTCAGCCAGTTAGCCCAGTTCTCTCAGGTCGAAAGCTTAGAGCAGATGCGTGCCAACCAGTCGACACAGATGGTGATCATGGAGAACCTCGGCATCGTTCAGTCAGCACAGTTAGTAGGTAAAGATGCCATGGTGCCAGCTTCTGAATTTAGCATCGAAGATACACCTATCGATGGCAAGGTTTACCTAGGCAGCTCAGTTGAGAATTTAAGTATCGACATCGTCGATGATAATGGCGATGTCGTCCACAGCTTAGAGATGGGTCCACAAGAAGCGGGGGATACTGGCTTCACTATCGACCCTGAAGCGTTGGGACTGCCTGCGGGCGACTACAGCATAGTGGCAAACACCACCGCAGGTGAAGTCACCAAAACAGCCGATACCTTCGTCAAAGCTGAAATCGAAAAAATACATTTTATCAGCGCATCAGGAATGATGATGGCTGAGCTAGGTAATGGTCTAGGCACTATTTCAGTGCTTGAAATTTCTGAAGTTTCATAACAGGTTAGCAAAGGATTAATTCATGTCTTTCAATATTGCGTTAAGTGGCCTACAAGCAACCACACAAGATCTAAACACTATCAGTAATAACATTGCTAACTCTTCAACAGTAGGATTTCGCAGTGGCCGCAGTGAGTTTTCTGCCATCTACAACGGCGGCCAAGCTGGCGGTGTGAACGTGATGAACACCAGTCAAAACTTCTCTGCTGGCGGTAGTTTAACTTATACCGGTCGTCAGTTAGATATGGGCATTCAAGGTGAAGGCTTCTTTATGTTGAGCGGCCAAGATGGCAATACTACGTACGCCAGAGCCGGTATGTTCAACCAAAATGCCGATGGTTTTATCACAGACTCTGTAGGTAACCGATTACAGGGTTACTCGGTTAGCGCGGCGGGCAACTTACAAACGGGCAATGTGACCGACCTGCAGGTACAAGCCGGCGCCCTACCCGCTAAAGCAACAACAACAATCGGCCTCGTCTCTAACTTAGATGCTCGAGTAGAAGTTATCGATCCAGCTGCTAATCCGTTTGACCCTGATGATGCGTCAACCTATCACTCATCAAGCACTGTGACCGCTTACGACTCTTTAGGTAAGGAGCATGCTCTCACTCAGTATTACGTTAAGACCTCAGACAATACTTGGTCGGTACACTACATGATGGGCGACACCGACGTGACTCCTGCTGGCGGCCACCAGCTCAACTTCGACTCTGATGGCATGCTAACAGCCGGACAAGACCTCACCTTAGATATTACCGATCCCAATATTGTTGGCGGCGCATCAAACATGAGCCTAGCGCTAAGCTACGACAAGAGCACCCAGTACGCCTCTGACTATAACAACTCAAGCCTGAGCCAAAACGGTTACACCTCAGGTGAGCTTAACGGTATACGTTTAGATGATAGTGGCATGCTTTATGGCACCTACACCAATGGCCAAGAGCAGCTACAAGGTCAAGTGGTACTGGCAGACTTCAATAACCCTAACGGTTTAGAGCCAGTGAGCAACAACGCTTGGGCGGCAACCAATGCTGCGGGCCAACCCATTATCGGCACGCCAACGACAGGCACCCTAGGCTCGATTGCAGGCGGCTATCTTGAGGGCTCAAACGTCGATCAGACCGCCGAGATGGTTAACCTGATGACGGCTCAGCGTAATTATCAGTCTAATGCTAAGGTGTTAGATACCAACTCTACCATGCAGCAAGCCTTGCTCAACGCTATCTAAGGCTGACTCATGGATAGAATGATATATACCGCCGCCAAAGGGGCTGCAAGGGTGATGGAGGCGCAAGCAATCCGCGCCAACAACCTAGCCAACGCCGACACCACAGGCTTTAAGGCGGATCTAGAGCGAGTTAATGCCATGGTGGTTAATCCGATGGGCAATAGCTTGCAGACACGTGTACTGGCTCAGACCCAAAGCAGTGGCTTTAGCCAGCAAACCGGTGCGATGAATCCAACGGGTAGAACCTTAGATCTAGCTATCAATGATACAGGCTTGTTCGCGGTGATGACTGCCGAAGGCGAAGGCTATACCCGCTCTGGCGCAATACAGCCTGATGCCGATGGCCAGTTGACCTTAGATGGTCGCCCCGTTGCCGGTATTGATGGCCCTATCGTATTACCCGAATATCGCGAACTGTTCGTTGGTGATGACGGCAGACTCAGCATCATTGCCGATGAAGGCGGCATTATCGAAGAGGTTGGCCAGCTCAAGCTGGTTAACCCAGAGATCAATACCTTAACCAAAGGCTTAGACGGTTTGCTTTATCCCGCAGACCGCCAGCCATTGCCTGCCAGCGAGCAAGTCAGCGTGAGCAGCGGCTTTCTTGAGGCCAGCAACGTGCAGGCCGTAGGCGAGCTAATCGCCGCCATGGATTTAAGTCGTCAGTTTGAGGTGCAGGTCAAACTGATGAAGAGCGCCGAAAAACTCGCCGAAGCAGGCAACCGCCTGTTACGTGACGCTTAGACTAATTTTTTAAAGCCTAGACTTTAAAGGAAACACAGATGCAATCAGCTTTATGGGTCAGTAAGACCGGCTTAACCGCCCAAGATACTAAGATGACCACCATTGCCAACAACTTGGCAAACGTTAACACCACGGGCTTTAAGCGCGACCGTGTCGCCTTTAACGACCTGTTCTATCAAGTACAGCGCCAACCTGGCGGTCAAGTCGACGAACAAAATGAGCTACCATCAGGCCTGCAACTCGGTACGGGTACCCGTGTTGTCGGTACACAAAAGGTATTCACCCCTGGCGATATGCTCACCACCAACCAACAGTTGGACATGGCTATCGAAGGACAGGGGTTTTTCCAAATTGAAGAAGCCAACGGCGAGTTAAGCTACTCCCGTGATGGACAGTTCTATCGCAATAGTGAGGGCCTAATGGTGACCTCTCAAGGCTTACCGTTGGTGCCAAACATAGAGATCCCTGAAGAGGCGCTCAATGTCACCATCGCTACCGACGGTATCGTATCGGCGCAGATGGCTGGCCAGGCAGATGCTCAAGAGCTAGGACAGATCACCCTAGTTAACTTTACCAATCCAGCCGGACTCGAGGCGCGCGGTAACAACCTCTATCGTGAAACGGGCGCATCGGGCGCAGCAGTAGAAGGTATCGCAGGCGATCAAGCGCTGGGGCAAATTCGTCAAGGCGCGCTTGAAGGTGCCAACGTCAACGTGGTTGAGGAGATGGTCGAGATGATCTCGACTCAGCGCGCTTACGAGATGAACGCCAAGGTCGTATCGGCTTCTGACGACATGCTTAAGTTCCTAAACCAAGCGCTGTAAGCAGCGCTTTATCGACTGGCTCCACCATGGCTTATCAACCAACAAAACGCGAAAAGGGCTCCGACATGCAATCACTATGGATTGGCTTTGGCATAGGTTTAACCTTACTACTGTCTGGCTGTGTCGCACATATACCTGAACCAGACACTGCACCAGGTAAGCCTGAGTGGGCGCCACCAGAAATTGACTACAGCCTACCGACGGCCGAGAACGGCAGTGTCTATCGTCCAGGCTTTATGCTCACCCTGTTTAAGGATAAGCGCGCATTTCGCGAAGGCGACATTCTCACGGTAGCGCTAGACGAAAAAACCTATTCGAGTAAACGTGCCGATACTAAGACCAACAAGGTCAGCGGCATGTCGATTGATGGCCAAGGTACCAACGGTTCTAGCAGTATCAGCGGCAGCGGCGAAGCAAATATGGGACGCTCCTTTAACGGCACAGGTTCAAGTACCCAACAGAACCAACTATCGGGGTCTATCACTGTAACTGTGGCTAAGGTTTTGCCAAATGGCGCCCTGCTGATCCGCGGTGAAAAATGGTTACGCCTAAACCAAGGTGATGAGTACCTTCGCCTACTAGGTCTTATCCGTGCCGACGATATTGGTAATGACAACACCATCTCGTCACAGCGTATCGCCGATGCACGAATAATCTATGGAGGCCAAGGAGCCATCTCTGATAGTAACCGTATGGGCTGGGCCGCTCGCTACTTCAATAGCCCTTGGTTCCCGTTGTGATCATCAATTTGAGTATTCAAAAGTCAGGATTGTGTGAATGAAAAAAATAGCCATCTTTATGGTCAGTATGTTGCTAGGCCTATCGCCTCTACTTCCCGTTCAGGCGCAGCCTCAGCATCGCTATCTGATGGATATTGTCGATGTACAAGGGATCCGTGATAACCAACTGGTGGGTTACGGCTTAGTTGTCGGCCTAGATGGCACGGGTGACCGTACTCAGGTGCGCTTTACCAGCCAGTCTATCGTCAACATGCTAAAACAGTTTGGCGTGCAGATTGATGACAAGACAGATCCGAAACTGAAGAACGTCGCCGCGGTTGCGGTCCACGCTACCGTGCCACCTCTGGCTAGCCCAGGACAAACCTTGGATATTACCGTGTCATCACTCGGTGATGCTAAGAGCCTACGTGGCGGTACCCTTTTAATGACCCCAATGCGTGCCGTCGATGGTGAGATCTATGCCGTTGCCCAAGGTAATTTGGTGGTTGGTGGAGTGTCGGCTCAAGGTCGTAACGGCACTTCGGTCACCATTAACGTGCCGACCGTGGGTAATATTCCTAATGGTGCGCTGTTAGAAGCGCAGATGCACAGTAACTTTAATGAAAATAAAAATATCGTACTGAACCTTATCGACCCGAGCTTTAAGACGGCTCGCAATATCGAACGCGCGGTCAATGAACTATTCGGCCCAGATGTCGCACAAGCGGACAGCAGCGCTAAAGTCATCGTTCGTGCGCCAAGCTCTAATCGCGAACGCGTGACCTTCATGTCTATGCTCGAAGAGCTGCAAATTGAACAAGGGCGCAAATCCCCACGAGTGGTGTTTAACAGTCGCACCGGTACCGTAGTGATGGGCGGCGATGTCGTGGTCCGTAAGGCAGCTGTCAGCCATGGCAACCTCACGGTGACTATCGTAGAGCAGGAGTTTGTTAGCCAACCTAATGGGGCTTACTTGGGCCAAGCGCAGGGCGAAACGGTTGTCACCACCGACAGTCAAGTCAATATCGATGAAGGCAACGGTCATATGTTTGTCTGGCCCGAAGGTATCGCCCTTAATGACATCGTCCGTGCAGTTAATAGCCTAGGCGCATCGCCGATGGATCTGATGGCGATTTTACAAGCACTAAATGAAGCCGGTGCCCTTGAAGCTGAATTGGTGGTGATCTAATGAAACTCGACAATAACCACAGTTATCTCAACCAACTCGATGCAGGAGAGCTGATTAAATCTAACGGCGAGCAAGGCGCACTGAAACTTGTTAGCCAACAGTTTGAAGCTCAGTTTCTGCAAACCGTTTTAAAGCAGATGCGTAGCGCCTCTGATGTGATGGCAGATAAAGACAGCCCGCTGTCATCGCAAAACGATGGCATGTACCGTGACTGGCACGATGCTGAACTTGCGGGGCGTCTAAGCCAGATGCAGAGCACCGGGCTTGCCGAGGTGATGACCAAACAATTATCGGCAGGACTTAAGTCTGAGCCGGAGACGGTCGCCTCTAATAATCAAACTAATGGCAATGCCAATACCGTTGCGATGCAACCTGCCTTGATATTGCCCTTTATTACCAAGCCGCAAACCTAAATAGGCTGCGGTGCTGATTAATCTTCGCCGTCATTTAAAACGCTAGAGATAAGGATTCAAGATGAGCATGCTCAACATAGGTATGTCCGGGCTTAACGCCAGCATGGCAGCCCTGACCGCCACTTCCAATAACGTCACCAACGCCATGGTGCCGGGATATTCTCGTCAACAAGTGATGCTTAGCTCTGTGGGTAATGGTATCTACGGCAGTGGCTCTGGCGTGATGGTCGACGGCGTACGCCGTATATCGGATCAATACGAAGTTGCTCAGCTATGGAATACCACCAGCAATCTAGGGTTTGCTAAGACTCAATCTAGCTATTTTGGCCAAGTGGAGCAGATTTTTGGCTCTGAAGGTAACAGCATCTCGGCTGGACTCGATCTCCTGTTTGCGTCACTGAACTCGGCCATGGAGCAACCTAACGAGATTGCCCATCGCCAAGGAGTGCTCAACGAAGCTAAGGCCTTAACCCAACGCTTTAACTCAATCAGCGAAGGCTTAAACTCTCAGGTGACTCAAGTCGAAGGCCAAATCAATGCCTCGGCTAAAGAGATCAACAGCCAATTAGAAACTATCGCCAGCTTTAATGCCGATATTCAAAAAGCTAACGCCAATGGTAACGTACCTTTAGCGCTACTCGATGCACGAGACGCCGCGATCGATGACTTGTCACAAATTGTCGACGTCAATGTCGTTGAAGACTCGACGGGGATGATCAACATCTCTTTAGCTCAAGGGCAACCCCTGCTGTCGGGCACTATTGCATCTAAGATTCAAGTGACACCAGATCCAGCCAACCCTAAGTTTAGCCAGACCAGCATTCAGTTTGGTCAATCGAGCTTTCCGCTAGATGAAAGTGCTGGCGGCAGTTTAGGTGCGCTGATCGACTATCGCGACAACAGCTTAGTCGACTCAATGGCGTTTATCGACGAACTCGCCATGACCATGGCCGATGAGTTCAATGCTGTGCTAGCTGGCGGCACCGACTTAAATGGCAATACGCCAACACAAGATCTGTTTACCTATGACCCAACTAACCCAGCAGGCAGCCTAAAACTGACCTCAGGATTTAACGCTGACATGCTCGCGTTTGGTAAGGATGGTACCCCAGGTGATAACAGTAACTTGGTAGAACTCGTGGATATCGCCAACAAGAGCTTCACCTTTAGCTCTATGGGAGTCGATGCCACCATGGGTGATGCATTCGCCAGTAAGATTGGTGAACTCGGCTCGGCCTCTCGCCAAGCACAGATGACTAAAGATACAGCTGAAAACCTACAACTGGAGGCCCAAAAACAGTGGGCAAGCACCAGTGGCGTCAACATGGATGAAGAGGGGGTTAACCTCATCATCTACCAGCAGTCTTATCAGGCAAATGCCAAGGTTATCTCAACTGCAGATCAGCTATTTCAAACTATTTTAAACACGATTTAAGGAGCTCTTCATGCGTGTAAGTATGCTTAATCTCTACAGCAATAATTTACAGAGTCTGCAGAACTCCACTGCCGATATAGCCAGGCTCAATGAGATGATGTCTACAGGCACATCAATACTGCGCCCATCTGACGATCCTATCGGCTCGGTAAGGGTCATTGGCAATGAGCGGGACATGGCCGCTACCAACCAGTATATAAAAAATACCGAATCGTTAAGCACTAGCTTTAGCCGCTCAGAAACCTATATGTCGAGCATGGTCGAGCTGCAAGGTCGTATGCGTGAAATTACCGTATCGGCCAATAATGGCAGCTTATCACCTGAAGACAGAGCGGCTTATGCTGCCGAGATGAATGAGCTATTAGAGGCGTTTGCAGATACCCTCAACGCTAAAGATGAATCCGGTAACTACCTTTTCTCTGGTAACAAAACCGATACTGCTCCTATCGGAAAAGATGCCGATGGTAACTATGTCTACCAAGGCGATACTAACACTCGTGAAGTGCAAACCTCCGGCTCATCTTGGATGACGGCTAACAGTACCGCAGCAGACTTTATTTTCTCTAACGGCAGTGCTGATATCCTCAATCAAACTAAAGACTTTATTGCAACGCTCGAAGACCCAACACTGGCTCCAGGCGATCCTGCATTTAGCCAAGCCGCCGAAGAGATGCAAACCAGTTTAGATGACACCCTTACCAGTATTAGCTCGGCGATCACCGATATAGGTGGCAAGCAAAACACCTTAAGCTTGGTGCAGGCTTCCCATGAAGAACGCGTTCTTTTTAATAAAGAAGTGATAGGTGAAACTGAGGGTTTAGACTATGCTCAGGCCACTGCAGAGTACAACTTAAAGCTAACCACGCTTAAAGTGACTCAACAGACATTTGTGCAGGTGTCACAACTATCCCTGTTCAACCACATATAAGTTCAACCTTGATCTAATCAGCTTAAGAGAAGTTAATGCTCAACGGGATTTCAGACTCACTCAATGTTCAACAGCGCAGCCAGACGGTTGCGCCGAGCATTGGCATAAAACAACCGCTAAGAGAACAAACTAAGGCCAATGTTGCTAGCATTCCAAGCCATAGATTAGAGAGCTATAACCGCTGGGCTAAGGTCACACAGGGACAGCACAAGATCAGTGCGTCTCAAGTGGCAGAGCAAGGTCTGCAGCAAGTACAGAACCTGCTTAAGCAGTTGCAAGGCCAAAGCCAACAATCACTTTCATCTAAGCTAGACTCTTCTAGCCTCGATAGTGAGCAGATGAATCGCAGTCTGCAGATCCAGCAAAAACTGGCGCAACTGGAGGTCAGCTATCATGGTAAGCCTCTGATCGATCATCAGCTCAACCTAATATCTAGCCAAAGACCCGCAGCCAAGTACAGTTTCAGCTTGAAATCTGTAGATTTAGCCGCAGCAAAACCACGCGATGAACTGATCAATATGCAGCTAGGCAGTGAGTCAGTAAGAGTATTATTACCCGCAAATGCACAACCTGCAGAGCTAGTAAGTAGACTCAACAGTGCGCTTAAGCCGCTGGATATGCAGGTACTTCGCAGCAATGAAGGCCGAGTCATCTTCAAGAGCAGTAAACAGCAATGGCAGCAAGTGCAAGCAGGGCTATTGATGATCGGACAAGGTCAAAGATTGCCTGCGGGGGATGTCAGAACCATCAAGGTCAGCGAAGAGCTCAACTGGCAAGATCCCAGAGAATGGCGCTTCAATAGTCCTGCGGATCTCAAACAGACTATGGCTAAAATAGCCAAGACACGTCACAAGGTCGAGTCGCAGTTACAAGAGTTAAGTAACAGCAAGCAGCAGCTTCAACAGCAATTACACAGAGTAAACCAGCGCAAAGACACAACATTAGAGTTGGAGTCGACTTTGACTCAAGTGGCCAGCTTAATGCAGTCCTCACCTTTTAGTCTGCAAGTGACCTCGCTAATGGCGCAGGCAAATCTGAGCCGTCCACAAGTATCGGCCCTACTCTCTTAAGAATTGAGTGGTTTGGGGGCTAGAAATATATGGCCCCACAAACCCAATAGTGACATCTATACCGTTACGACAGCAGGGTGAGTATTGAGGCTAAGTCATCAAATTTAGCTTCATCCAAAAGGTTGATAGCATACTGGCTATAGTTTGCCTTATGCTGCCGATTGGTGTGATACACCTGAAAACACATGATGATGTCATGCTCAGATAAACCCTCATTTTTAGCGGCTATCACGGCTAAATAGCAACGTAGCATAAAGAAATCCAACAGCATCACTCTAAAGGCCTGCGATGGAGTGAGTTTATCGACTAGAGGGAAGTTCATCTGGTAAAAGTAATAAAGCAAATAACGGCTAAATAACTCTTGCTGGTCCTGCAGTGCTGGCACTGCCACCTCTTTCCAAGCCCGATTAATCTTGCTCATACTAATGCTTTTCTCTTCATCAGCCATGGCACAGATAGCTTGATTGATTAGTTCAAACCGACTCCGCCCTCGTCTTACTTTATTGGTATTTAGCCATAATTGAATTGAGGTAAACGCATGCATTTGGTGTGCATCTGTATCTTGATTAAAGCCCTCAAAATGCTGCTTGAGCTGGCCGTTATCACTTAAAATAATCAGCTGCTGAAACATATTGTCGATGGCACTACTTTCAAGTTCACCATTAGCAACACGCTCGGTTGTTTTCATCAAAATACCAATTGCGGTAAGACCATGCTCCAAAGGTTGCTCTGGCTTTAGGAGTAGCTGAATAGAGTAGTCATATGCCTTCTGTGCCCAAACTGGTGTTGCCTTAAAGGTGCGATGGTGGGTGAGTGTCGTGCGTTCAACACGAAATGCATCGGGCCTAAGCAGAATATTTCTCGCCGCTTCAGGGCAAGATAGCGACAAACTGTCATAACGATCCCCTCCTCTCATATGCGCCATTCTGGGATATGTCTTGCAAGTATTACTCAGTAACGCTTCCCCAGCCTTGGCATGAATTTGACAAAGTTTATTCTCATCTAAAAAGCCACAAGCCCCCTCTTCATTCAAAACCGCTTGAGCCCAAACCTGCTCACTCTTTTTGACCTTCTTCAATGCCGTTTTAGCCAAGACCTTAAGCTCGCTATGTGCCAAGGTTTTTTTATAGCTTTGCTTATCAATATGGATATTCCAACCGTAACAGCAACTATCTTCACACTCCCCGCCAATGCAGCTGAAGTTGGTGACGAAACTGGGTCTAATGAGTGAATACTTCATTCTCGCTCTCTTTGTAATCAAGTTTTGGTTAAGCCTAGATATAGCTATTAAAGCGACCCCATCACCTATTAACTAAAGCTTTTTTTGTAATTCGACAATAAAAAATAAAATATTTAACACATTAAAATCAATACTTTAAGGCTGGCGCAATAAATTAATTCATCCATTGTTTTCAGTTTTCAATTCGCGTGTCGTTTTAAGATTATAGAAACCAAACAATCAGTAAAACCTAAAGGAATATCCTATGTTATCTGTAATGACTAACAACGCGTCTAACATCGCTCAAAATGCTGTCACTAAAAATAATGACCTACTTAGCAACGCTATGGAGCGTCTATCTACAGGTCTTCGTATCAACAGTGCATCTGACGATGCTGCAGGTCTACAGATTGCGACTCGCCTAAACGCTAACGTAACTGGTATGGAAACAGCTGGCCGTAACGTATCTGACGCGACTTCTATGCTACAAACTGCCGATGGCGCATTAGATGAACTAAACAACATCGCAACTCGTCAAAAAGAATTAGCGACACAAGCAGCTAACGGCGTGAACTCGGCAGAAGACATGAAAGCGCTAGATGCTGAATATAAAGAGCTTAACAAAGAAGCGATCCGTATCATCGATAGCACAGAATACAGTGGTAACAAGCTATTTACTGAATTAGATGGTGCGGTAGACTTCCAGATCGGCGCATCTTCAGCTGAAAAACTAACCGTAACGACAAAAGTTGCTGATGTTAAAGCGCTATTCGTCGGTGGTCTAGCAGACCAAGCAGCTGCTGTAGCTGAAATCGACAACGTTGATAAGATTATTGATACCGTTGGTGCAGAGCGTTCTAACCTAGGTGCGAGTATCAACCGCTTAGGCCACACAGCGTCTAACCTAACTAACGTTACCGAAAATACTAAAGCCGCTGCTGGCCGCATCATGGATACAGATTTCGCAGTAGAAACAGCTGCGATGACTAAGAACCAGCTACTAGTTCAAGCAGGTACTAACATCCTGTCTTCTTCAAACCAAAACACTGGTTTGGTTATGGGTCTATTGGGTTAATCTTCCCCCCATTCTCCCAACTTTCTATCAAGGGCCTTCGGGCCCTTTTTTTGACAACAAATTCCCCTCAATACTTCAGTGGCCCTAGCTTGAGGTCGCCTTACTAATTACGTGGTTGTAGCGAACATAACCCCCAAGTCTCAAGCGGAAGCAATACTTCCCTTCCCCTGCGACTAACGGAAAATCAATTAACTCATCGCACATCCTAAAACAAGCAAAAACACCATAAAACATACACTTAACTTTTGGCATGAAGATTGCCATTTGCATAACAGCAAGATTGGAGGATCAAATGATTTCAGGTATGGGTGGCGCCTCATTCGCCGAACAACTTATCGTCGCAGAACGTATGGGCAAAGATCAGATATTTGAAAGCAATATGACCAAATATGAGGCACAACTTGATGCCTATAAGATCCTTGAACGTAGTCTAGATAAGATGACCAGCAATCTTGAAAAGATTAATGGCGACGCCTTCGAAGGCAAAACCTCTTCAATCAGCGATGATAATGCCTCGATCATGGTCGAGAGCGGTGCACCAACGGGCAACTACGACCTGTATATCGAGCAACTAGCTCAGGCGCACCAATTAACTAAGAGCTTCGGCAGTGAAGACAGTCTGCTGCCCACCAGCGGCGTTATTGAGATCCAACTTGGCTCAGATCCTGCTGACAGCATTAGCCTTGATATGTCGGTACTAAACCCTAGTGGGACTGCCACAGTCAAAGAGCTCACAGGCATGATCAACGAGCATTCCGACAATCCAGGCGTACAAGCTTCTCTTGTACGAACTGGCGGTCAGGTTGAGCTAATGCTCTCATCTACGGCTACGGGTGCAGAAAATAATATTAGTGTCAGTATGAATGGTGCCGATTGGGGCATGACTGAGCGACGCGCAGCACAAGATGCCAAGGTTAATCTCAACGGCATCGATATCACCAGTAGCAGCAATAACTTAGCCAATGTCATCGATGGCGTCTCTATCGAACTCAACAAAGTCCATGCGGTGGGTGAAAGCAGCAGTATTAAGATCGCATCAGATACCGATGCCAGCGAACAGGCCGTTGAAGACTTCGTCGATATCTTCAATAACTTGATGGACGAGATAAATAAGCTCACTCGCTCTATGGGCAGCGAAGAGTTAGACGATATCAATAACGAAAATGACGATAAAGATGACAGCGATGAAGATAAAGATGATAAAGATGACGACTTCAACTCTTCCATCACAGAAGATCAGCTAGGCGTACTCAAGGGTGATTCGAGCATTCGAATGCTGCAACAAAATATGCGTGATGCCATCTTCGATACAGCGCCAAACGGTATGCGCCTATCGGATATCGGCGTTGAGATGGGCCGAGACGGCAAACTCGATATCGACCAGGATAAGCTAACCAAAGCCCTCAAAGATGACCCTGATGCGATACAAGCCATGTTTACCGACTCTGGCAGTTATATCGACAGGCTCGATACTCTCATCGACCCTTTCACCAAGTTCCAAGGCTCTATGGATCTTAAGCAAGAGAACTTGGAGAAACAGATCGAGCGAGTCGAAACCAGCATGGACAATCACGACAGACAGATGGAACAGAGGTATCAAATTTACCTAGCTCAATTTACCGCAATGGAAGCAACCATCAGCCAATTAAACTCAGCTAGCGCACTGTTTTATTAAGGAAACAACAAAAAAATGTTGAACGAGCACGATCCCTTTAATGCTTATAAGCAAACCTCTCTAGACGCGAGAGCCGCAGCAGCAAACCCTCATGAGATGGTGCGCATGTTGCTTGACGGCCTATTAGAGGAGATCCAACGCGCTGCAGGTTTTATGCAGCGCCGCAGCTATGAAGATAAAGGCCAGAGTATCAATAAGTGCCTCAATATCGTCCATGGACTCGACTCCATGCTCGATATTGAAAATGGCGGCGAAGTCGCGGCAGGCCTAAACCGCCTTTATGACTATTGCAGTCGACAACTGGTAACCGCAAGCGTTGAAAATAGCGTTGCCGCCCTAGAACCCATCACTAAGGTAATTACCGATGTCAGAGCCGGTTGGGCAAATCTCAATTGAGCAGTGGCAGCAGTTTGAAAAAGCGCTGCGATTTCACGCCCAAGCTCAAAATTGGGAAAAGTTGGTTTTAGTAAACCAAAAAATGACCAATGCCCTTAAAAGAGCGGGAAAACCAAATTCCCGCTCGCAGTTGCTTGCGCGCCAATCTTTAGCCCGTACTCATCAGCAAGTGTTGCAGCAGTTACATCAATCTAAAGACCAGCTTAAGCAAGAGATGACACAGTTTAAACAGCAACAAGATGGCCTAGCCGCCTATCAACTAACCTGTGTCAGTGGCGGAGTAGATAATGACTAGCCCAGTATTGCCAAGTACATCAGTCACCTCAGCGGCGACAAACTCAGCCACATCGACTCCAATAAAAGAAGCAAGTAACCAAGGGACTGTGAACTGCGTTAACTGCGACCTAGCTGAACATGACTCGTTTGAGCAGTACGCTCAGGCGCTGGCTCCTTTTTCACTGATACAACCACATCAAGCCTCCACTGAACGACTACCACACACGATGGCGGATCTTTCAACGAGAGGGGAGACTCAGCCACTTAATCAGTCACTGACCGCAACGCTTCAGCTGACACGCCATAGCAACTCACAATTGGCGATCGAGCCACAAGTTGCTGCCACCACTTACCAAACAACAGAAGGGCGTAGCCAAACCCCAGCATTTTTATCGCTTAGCCAGCAAGCTTTAAATCAATCTCAATTGGCCACACAAGCTACGAGCACTCAAGTACAAACTCTCGATACTCGAGCACAGAGCTTGCCCTTGAACATGATCACGTCGCAGGGAACAGAGATAGGCAACACGGCTGCGACCAACGGCAGCTTTCCATTAATATCAGGTGCAATGAAGCCTGATAGCTTTGCAGGTTTTAACCCCTTTCAAGGCACAACCAACCCTTTTTCAACCACGCTCTCAGCAAACATGGTTGAAAACGGAACCAGCAGCGCCATCGATTCGGTAAACCAGATTTTAGCAACTAGCTCTCGTACTCAAAGCAGTGTTGCTCAGTGGGGACCCGTTTCTGTTTCACAGTCAGCTCCATTGCCACAGCAGAGCCATGAGATGCTTTCGCCGCTGAGGGAGCAGCTTAGATTCCAAATAGACCAACAGATAAAACAGGCAGAGCTAAGACTCGACCCTCCAGAACTTGGAAAAATTGAGCTTAATGTGCGCCTAGATGGCGATCGCCTACATATCCAGATGCACGCAGCTAACTCATCGGTAAGAGACGCACTATTGATGGGGCTAGATAGATTGCGAGCCGAATTAGCAATGGATCATGGTGGCCAAATTGATGTCGACATCAACCAAGGCGAGCCGCAGCAACAAAAGCATCAGGGCAGTTCTCAATCGGCTATAGCATCAGCAAGTCTCCATGAATCACTCGCCTCTGCTGATATCCCCCAACAAGATCAGGTCGATCTACTCGCGTAATTTAGGAGTTATTCATGTCATCAACTAAAAGTAACAGCAAACGGATTATCACCGCCCTTCTGGTTGTCTCTTGGACAGCAGGTATTTTCTGGGTCGGTTGGCAGTCGCCAAAGCTTATCGGTGGCCCCTTTGAAGCTAAAGAAGCCGAAGTAAAATCTGCCCAGTTTTACCCTCTCGACAAATTTGTCATCTCCATACCCGGTGATGAATACCCCCATTACCTTCTGCTAGAGCTAGCACTAAAAAGCCGCTCTCAGAATGTAGAAAGCACAATTAAACAGGCCGACCCTGTTATTAAAAACTCTCTAATGAAGATGTTTTCCCATAAGCACTTCAATGAGCTCAATAACGCGCAGCAATTCGAATCCCTGCAAAAAGAAGCTCACGGCTTACTATCCACAGTATTAGCCGAGAATGATTTTGCTATCGAATTAGATGATGTGCTGTTTACTCGTATGGTTATTCAATAAAGGCCTATGCTATGAATGCAGCACAATCTGCCTACCAAGAAGTTTCTGAAGATAGCGTGATGAACCGTCAATCCGAGAGTCAGGTGATGGTGCAGTATCTGCCTTTAGTTAAGCGTTCAGTATCACAGCTTAGAAGTCACTGTGGCTCCGTTCTCGCTATTGAAGATATGGAACAGATAGGCATGATGGCGCTACTCGAAGCAGCGAGACGTTACCCCGGGGAATACGATAATGGCTTTATCTCATTCGCAGGCCAGCGTATTCGTGGCGCTATTCTTGATGAGCTGCGGCGTCAAGATTGGCGGCCTCGCCCAGTAAGGCAGCAGGCCCACGAACTTAACGATACCGTTAGGCAGCTAACTCGGCTATTAGAGAGAGAACCAACAGATAAAGAGGTTGCTGAGGCAATGGGCTTGAGTGAGACCGAGTACCGAGAGCGGCTATTTGCCTCCCAATCTGAGTCGATGCGCAGCTTAGATGAACTCATAAGCGAAGGCGGTCATTTTGTCGATAAGAATGATGTGTTGGAGCAATTTTCAGCAAAAGAATGTTTATTTCAGGCTATTTCAAAATTAAACAAAAGAGAACAGCTGATCCTGTCGCTTTACTATCAACATGAACTCAATTTAAAAGAAATTGCCGCAACCTTGGGGTTAACTGAAACTCGTATTTGTCAGCTGCATAAACAAGCAGTTAAACAGCTTCAGAATATCTATCAACAATGGGAACGGTAAGCAGGTGAGGTAGTATGAGCAAACTGTTAGGGCTAGTGATAATTCTCTTGTCGGTATTTGGTGGATACGTGTGGGCAGGAGGAGCATTGATCTCCCTCTGGCAGCCAGCCGAAATCCTAATCATTTTTGGTGCAGGTGTAGGGGCACTTATTATCGCGAACCCTAAACCTGTTTTACTTGAGATGTATGAACAACTCAGAGAGTTGGTCAAAGTTGAACAGGAAGACCCTGAACTCTATCCACAGCTCTTTGGTTTAATGGGCATGTTAATGGCGCAGATTCAGTCTCAGGGACTGCGAGTACTAGACGACCATATAGAGAAGCCTAGAGAAAGCTCACTCTTCCTCATGTACCCTGCGGTACTAGAGCACCCAAATGTGCTTAACTTCCTGATAGATAACCTAAGACTGCAATCTATCGGCAAGATGTCGGCTCATGACTTAGAGCATATGCTAGAGGAGGAGATCCATCGTATCGACGAAGATAGAATGCGCCCCTCACACGCACTGAATAAAGTCGCCGAAGCTATGCCGGGCTTCGGTATTCTTGCGGCAGTAATGGGGATCATTATTACCATGTCGAACATCGATGGCCCAATCACTATGATTGGCGTCAAAGTTGCCGCCGCCTTAGTCGGTACCTTTATCGGTATCTTCGCTTGTTACTGCATATTTGACCCTTTATCGAAGGCCCTAGAGCACTTAGTTGAGCGTAAATCAGCCCAGATGCGTTGTGTCGCAGCTATGCTAGCAGCTTTTGCAAAAGGTAAGCCGCCAATGCTTGCCATCGATGCCGGTCGCAAACAGATCCAGAGTGAAAACCGTCCAACATTTATCGAACTTGAGCGTTGGATGGTGGAGCAGAAAAGCTAATGGCAGCCAGACCCGATCAAGCCATCATCGTTCGTCGTAAGAAGCGTTCTAAAGCCAAAGCCGCCCATGGTGGCGCCTGGAAAGTAGCATTCGCCGACTTTACCTTGGCCATGATGGCACTATTTATGGTGCTCTGGATCATGCAGATAGCCGATCAGCAAGAGCGAGCCATGATAGTGCAATACCTCAGAGGTGATCTGTATGCCACAGGTTCTATCAATCCATTTGATCTCAGCAGTGCGCCCTCAATGGTAGACTTTGAGGCCAGTATCGGGGTTCAGCAGGCGGTGTTACCAGCAACATCCACTGGAGCCGATCGCAGTGGCCCGGCTATGCATAACCGTATTCCAAATGGTGATGAAAATGCCAAGGCAGGCAAAGGTCCTGAGTTAAATTCTTTAGTGCCAGGCAAGTTTGAAACTCAGGCTCAACTTGAATTCCTCGCCAGAGAAATCGATCAGGTCATTAAAGATGTCAGCATGGGGGCCAACGTGGAGCTACAAGTTGTCCCTCAAGGTGTGCGGATCTTAATGCACGATAATATACATCAATTTATGTTTACTCGTGGAAGCTCAGAGATGAAGCCTTACTTCGAAGATCTGTTAATGGCTCTAGGGCCACTTCTAAGTAAAGTGGAGAATAAGATCACTATCTCAGGACATACTGACTCTAGCCAGTACGCAGGCAAGGTATTCACCAACTGGGAACTGTCAAGCAAACGCGCCCTGCTCGCCAGAAGAGTACTCGAGTATGGCGGACTTAGACGCAGCCAAGTTATTCAGGTAACAGGGATGGCTGACCAAGCACCTTATATCATTAACGACCCTGCTGCTGCGGCAAACCGACGCATAGAAGTATTGGTCATGACGTCAGAGGCTGAAGAACAGTTGCGTCAAATGATGGGACTGCCGTCAGAGCAACCCGCCCCAAGTGATGAGCTACAACAGGCAAAGCGAGTTGCCGAGGCAAACCAACCGCGAACAAGATATCCACAGCAATGGACGACCCAATAATAATCCAGGCTGAATTTATCCCTGCTGATAAACAGCCTAAAACTCAGAAAGAGCAGGAAGAAGGCCGGCAACATACAAGGTTTAGCCTGAGGGAAAGCAACCATCAAGATATTCGTTTTGCCTGCGATGGTGTAACCGTTTCACTAGTAAAAAAATACTGTTTAATGAGTAAAAACATCGGCATAGCCAACATTAAAGATATTGGTTTGGGAGGGGTAGGATTAATTAGCCGCTGTAACTTACAACCCAAGCAGACCATCTTTATATGCTTAGGAGAAGAATACTTTCAGATTCAGGTTATGCGCGTTGCGAAAATTAATCACAAACTTAACTTTATCGGCGCAAGATGGACAGAACGAGACGAAAGACAGATAGGTTACATCACCAATAAAATCTACAACTTGAGTCGGTCACCACAGGTTTAGTGGTTTATACAATCTAGGTATTCAGTGACAAACAAGGAGATCACAATGCCTGCTTCATACGAGCGAAAAGGGCCCGATGCCTTACAAAAGCTCTTTCTATACCTAATAATATTTGACTGGATTGCTTTGATCTACCTTATTGTCGAGATCAAAAATATGTCATTTCAGCACGGAGCAATTACTTCTGTAATGGTAGCTGTATTTAACCTAATCCTAGTTAACCTATGCTTTAGACGCGCACGAAGAGCAGAAGATGGATATCAGATCTATCCAGTCATCATCGGGGCCTTATTGTCATTTGTTCTTATCGCCTACTTCTTTTTCTTTTAGCGCCCCGCCGTCATTGCCTAGCCCGTTGCCTGTATAACGGGCTATAGCAACCGATAGATCACCATGTAAAGCTTACATTTATCTCAGCAACTGATTTCAAGCAACGACTATCCTAAATATCCCCCCTCTTTCGATGCAGAGTTAAAACCAACAACATTAACCACGCTCTAATTGAATGCGCAAGCTTGCTTATACGCGACAGATTGCAAAAGTAAGATTAGCTCTAGAGAGTCGCCCTTGTGTCGCGCAACGAACACATGAAGACTAATAAGCCCTGCTTTGGATGCAATGCATTCAAGAGCTTTGTAGCGCGAGTAATTTGTTACGAGACAGGAGAGCAAGGCAGATAGATGCTGAGAATGGCGAAAGCCATATGCTCTCAAACGAGAGACAAGGATGTCGAGCTGGCTTTTGTGCAAGGAGGTATCAAAGTGCGAATGCCAAAAATGCATAGACGCAATTTCTGGCCATGCTCAGCGGCTGGCGACCGCCGAGGCCTTTCCTCGGCATCTGCCCCATAGGGATATGGTAAATGTCATAATGATGTCAGGAACATCATTGACCATGTCACAAAGGCATTTGTTAATACTAAACATCAGATGGCGGATGTGTCGATTATGCTGGAGCTATAATCGCCCTCGGTTCGCGCAGCGAACACATGGGGGCGAAGAAGCCCTGCTCTGGATGCAACGCATTCAAGGGCTTTGTAGCGCGAGTAACTCGTTACGAAGCTGGGGACCCCGCTCAGCGGCGGGGCGACGTCGGGAGTAGTTCTTTTCGCGGAGCGCATATACGAAAAAAGCCCTAGCGTTTTCTGCTAGGGCTTTTTCGTGTATTTAGCGCCTGGAAATGACCTACTCTCACATGGGGAGACCCCACACTACCATCGGCGATACTGTGTTTCACTTCTGAGTTCGGAATGGATTCAGGTGGGACCACAGCTCTATGGTTTCCAGACAAATTTGGTAAATTT
>NZ_JAESVD010000013.1 GCF_016765635.1 Shewanella schlegeliana | reverse complement strand
TCGAGACTAGGACGTTGATAGGCAAGGTGTGTAAGCGTTGTGAGGCGTTGAGCTAACTTGTACTAATGACTCGTGAGGCTTAACCATACAACCCTGATGGGTTTTGTATGAGAGACTAATGTTTCTAAGACAAAATTAGAATGAAGCACTTAATGTAGTGTGGACTCAAACTTAATTTCAGTTTACTTGCTCTGGCGAGTAACAGCTTTCCAAACTTTTTTACCTTTAGTTTTTAAAAAACTGAAAGTAAAAGCAGAATTTGTCTGGAAACCATAGAGCTGTGGTCCCACCTGAATCCATTCCGAACTCAGAAGTGAAACACAGTATCGCCGATGGTAGTGTGGGGTCTCCCCATGTGAGAGTAGGTCATTTCCAGGCGCCTAATACACGATAAATCCCCAGCACTCTGTGTTGGGGATTTTTTCGTTTAATGGCTTTTGAATTGAACACTCGGATAAGGCGGGGAAATCGCGAACGTGAGCTAAATGCTGGTTAGTTCAGCACGATGTAAGTGTGTTGACTCGCATATAAAAATGCTTAGCAGTAGCGTAAACTTCTTTTAGGGGCTGCTCGCGCTATGGCTTTGACTGGTTGCAGTAATGTCTCTGCGTGCTGCTTGATAAAGGCTACCCCGGCTTGTTTTCCCTGTAAATAATCTGATTGTAACGCTAACTTTTTGCTGCCAATGAGTTTGCTTTTTAGGTTTTGCTCAGGAAATATTTGGATTATTTCTAAATCATCGGGCGGAGACTCAATAAAGCGTAGTGCATCACGGTAGGCATACTCGTGGTGTATGAAAAAATCTAACGCTTTAGGGCATTGATTCGATGTACATACCCATGACTTGAGACGATTAACCCATGGTGTATTGGCGGAGTATTCTTTTGGGAGTGTACGCAGTACAACGATTTTTTTCGCTCCTCGTTTATAAGCTTCCTCCACAGGTAATGGTGCTGAGAGACCGCCGTCAACTTGAAACTCGTCATTAATCTTTACCCCTTGCTTGTATAAAAAGGGGAGGGCGCTCGATGCTTTGAGTAATGTTATCCAATTGTCTTTATTGGGCGAAAAAAAACTGGCTTGGAAATTTGAACTGTTGGTAGTTGAAATCAGTAGTTGGCGCTTTTGTAGTTGCTCAACTCCTTTATGGATATCAAGCTGATGTGGTCGCAGCTCTCCCTGCTTATTGATACCCACTTGATCAAAATACCAATCTAAATCAACACTGCTCTGGCCTTTTAAAGGGCGGCTTAAGCTAAAAAATTTTGGTGAGCTTGAAAGTTCTGTAATGGATGTATGCGCGAATCCCTTTTGTCGCGTTAAGTAACTAGATAAATTTTGTGCACCAGCAGATGTACCTATTAGTAATCTAAAGGGATTAAATTGTTGATCTAGCCAACTGTCTAAAATCCCCGCGGTAAATATTCCTCGTTGCCCACCACCTTCAGCCACGAGTGCGATTTTAGATTGAGGAAAATTGCTGTTACTACCATGCAAGTTTTGCTCAAGATTGGGGAGTTCAATATTTTTTGTGGAGGATAACGCCATAACGCTGCTCAGAAGTTAAATCAGTTGTACTATTACTGACTAATTTAACCTTTGTGCTGTAATTTGTGTAATGGGTAAAACAAATCACTTAAATAGATTAATTCTATAAGCACTAATATATCTGCTCTACTTTTGTTATTTTTTTCGCATCAGTAACAGCATCGCTAAGCTTACGGCAAATAAGGCTGGAATTGCATAGGCCCAGTTTATTGTTATCGATTCACCAGTAAGTAATACAAATACCGGAATTAAAAAGATATAGGCGGAAACTTGCTCTGGGGCTAATCTGACACTGGCTTTTTGAAATAGGAAGAAACTGATTGCTGTGGCGAAGATCGCAAGATATAGGGTTGCCAACCATGCATTAGTCGATACATTCTTCCAGTTATAGGCTGCAATATCGGGTATTAATGAAACCGATAAAATCAGGCTTGCAGCGATTAAACTCCAGCCTGTAAATACCATAAAGTCCTCTTGGCGATAACAGGCCTTGATAACTAACGGGTTCGCTGCCATTGCAACGCAGCCGAGCATGAACAGGCTGTAGCCCGAATTCCAAGTTATATCAGCGCTCGATTCGCTCGCTTGTTGTACTACCAAGGTGAGTGCACCGATAAAACCTAAGCCTAATGCGGCCCATGTACTTAATTTGCCTAGATGTCTATTTGTCAGCACCACCAGAAGGCCTGTAATAAGTGGTACCGATGTGTATAAGGCGCTCGTTGCAAACGCGGTTGTTTGCGTAAGGGCACTGAACATGGCGGTAAAATACAATAGTGAAGGCAGGCAGACTAAAGTGTAACGTAGGAGATCACTTCTCGTTGGTAATGTGAGTCGTCGAGTCGCTGTCAGTAACAAGGTAAACAGCGTTGCAGCAATAATATACCTCAGCCAAGTTGCTATCATAGGTGGGACTTCTAGCATTAGCTGCTTGCCGATAGGAAAGGTCATAGCGATTACGAAGGTGAAGATAAACATCTGTAGGTGTGGCAAAGCGGATTTAAACATTTCAAACCTTCAATAAAAAAGGGCGGAGTTCCGCCCTTTGTTCACAATAGCCTAGGGCTTAGTTAGCTAGAGAGAAGAATATACCGGCAATAGCAGCACTCATTAAGTTGGAGCATGTCGCTGCAACTACGGTGCGTAAGCCATATTTAGCGATGAAGTCCGTTCTTGATGGACACAGTGTACCGAGTCCGCCAATCAAAATACCCATAGAGGCTAAGTTTGCAAAACCACACAGTGCGAAGCTGATGATCACTTTACTCTTTTCTTGAAGAACTTGCAGTCCGGCTGCGGTGACTTCTTGGGTGTCTTTTAGGTACGGAGCAAGATCGCTATAGGCAACGAACTCGTTGACGATAAGCTTCTTACCTATCATAGAGCCTGCAATCGCCATATCGGCCACAGGAACACCAAGCAAGAAGGCTAACGGCGCAAAGATCCAGCCTAAGATCCCTTCAAGAGAAAGCTGCATGCCGACCATATCACCAAAGCCACCGAGCAGGTTATTGGCTAGGGTCACCAGACCTATCATGGCGATCAACATTGCACCGATTGCTGCAGCAAGTTTAAGGCCACTCGCAGCGCCTTCACCGGCTGCAGCTAAAACATTGACAGGAGGCTTCTCGTCAAACTGAATTTTGCTATCCATGGTGTAAGCTGGCGTACTTGTTTCGGGAAGGATTAACTTCGCAAATAACACACCACCAGGAGCAGCCATAAATGATGCTGCTAGTAAGTACTCCATGTTGACGCCCATCATGGCGTAACCTGCTAGTACAGTTCCCGATACTGAAGCCATACCACCACACATTACGGCGAAGAACTCTGAGTCGCTCATCTTAGCCATATAAGGCTTAATGACTAGCGGTGCTTCACTTTGACCAACGAAAATATTCGATACTGCAGACATAGACTCAGGCTGCGAGGTGCCCAGTAATTTAGCCATGCCACCACCGATAATACGGATGATAAACTGCATGATGCCTAAGTAATAAAGTACCGCAATCAAGGCCGAGAAGAATACCACTAAAGGCAGTACGTTAAGTGCGAATACAAAGCCAATGCCTTCAACAGAGAAGTTGACTAGGTTACCAAATAGGAAGCGAATACCTGCTTTACCGCTATCAAGTACCACATGTACGCCGTGAGACATTGACTCTAACGCTTGACGTCCCAGTGGCACATATAACACGAGTGCACCAATTAAGACCTGTAAACCAAGCGCAGCACCTACTGTACGTAATTTAATTGAACGTCGACTAACCGAGCACGCAAATCCAATGCCTAGCAGCACTAGCATGCCGATAAAACCCATGAACATCATTGATCTATCCTCTACGATTTAACGCTATCGACGAATGCAATAATTAGCTGCAGGAAGTCACTTTCAGCTAGTTTTGCGCACTTAAGAGTTTGTTCATGTGATAGCTTCACATCACCTAGGCCTTCAGCCATGTTGGTAATCGCGCAGACTGCAAGTACAGGTAAACCGCAATGTGCAGCAGAGATCACTTCGGGTACCACTGACATGCCAACAACATCACCGCCGATGATCTGCATCATGCGGATCTCCGCTGCAGTTTCGAAGCATGGGCCAGGGTAAGAAACAAATACGCCTTCGTTTAGCACGATGTTTTGAGCTTTGGCTATCTCAAGTGCTTGTTCACGTAATGCTTTATCGTAAGCGTTTGCAAGACTGAAGAATCGAGGACCATACTTGTCGTCATTTGGGCCTGTCATCGGTGTGCTAGGCATAGTGTTGATATGATCTGAGAATACAACCAATGAACCGACATCAATACGGTCTGGGCGTAGTGAGCCTGCTGCATTGGTCACTAGCAACATTTCACAACCTAGGGTTTTGAATGTACGCACAGGAGTGGTCATGACCTTCATCGATTCATGCTCATAGAAGTGACCACGTCCCTTCATACAGGCAACTGCAACGCCATTTAAATAACCAAGTACTAGCTCGCCACTGTGACCTTCTACAGTGCTAACTGGGAAGCCATCAAGTTCTTGGTAACTGATGCTAACCTTATCTTCGAGCTTATCGGCAAGCACGCCTAAGCCTGAACCTAAGATCATTGCAATCTGTGGCTTAAAGCCAGGCTTGTATTTCTCGATGGTAGCAATAGCATTTGGGACTGGGTCGTACAGAGACATATTATTTTCCTAAGTGGATTTGTTATTGCCCTCACGATATTCCGAAGCGATTTTGATTAAAATCACTAAAATCGACCCTAATGTGCTGTTTTTCGGTACATTAAGCAGAACGATAGCCTTGAGCATAAAAATGGTTATTCAAGGTATTGAAAATGGCTTCAATGGATGGTTTTTAGGCTTGAATGACTGAGTTTATGGTAAATAAATGGATAGCAAATTTGTGAACAATGACCATAGCGTTGTGCCGTTAGATTTAAATAGTCTTTATTGGGCTGAGCGTATTAGCATGAAAATGCTGCGGTATTTTTATGTAGCAAGCCATAGTCAAACATTAACTCAGGCTGCGGAGCGGCTACATATTTCAAAGTCACCCTTGAGTGCACAGATGCGAGAGCTTGAAGCGATTCTTGGTGTTAAGTTATTTAACCGGGATAAAAGAAGCATTCAACTGACTTCGACTGGTTTAACGTTACGCCATGAGTGCCAGTCAATTTTTAGTGTAATGGAAAGTGCTGTGAGTAAAGTAACCCAGCATGCCAGAGAAACTCAGGGACAGCTTCGTTTAGGTATTGTTAGTTCGGTATTTTGGGCGGGGTTTGGTTATGCCTGTCAGCAGTTGAAAACTCAATACCCACGTATTCAATTCGAGTTCTTGGAGCTATCGCCTCAGCAGCAGAAGGTGGCACTGTTCAATAATGAGATCGATATTGGCTTCGTGCGTTACGCCGACACTTTAGATATTTCTCCGTTAGAGTCCTGTAACCTTTACTGTGAGCCTATGGTGGTCGCGCTTTGTGATAGGCATGAACTCAGTGGATGTTCTCAGTTATGTTTGTCGGAACTGGCCAATGAAAAATTTGTCATCATGAGTCATAAAAACTCTGCCTCGGCACAGTTGGTCGTCAATCACTGCATCAAGGAGGGCTTTATCCCACAAATAACCCAAGAGGTTGTGGAACCGATGACTTTAATGAACGTAATAGAGAGTCAGGCTGGGATCTCTGTGGTACCTCAAAGCTTTAGCCGTCAGAGTTGGAGGCATATTCGCTTTATATCGCTAAAGCAGGAGATCCATGCAAATATTTGTGCCGTGTATAACCCACAAAAGATCACCCAAGAGAAACAAGCTCTGATCCAATCATTACATCAGTTTATGAATGCTGAACCGTTAGCGCCTATTTAGCCCTAATACTGATAGGTATAACAATGTAGAACAAAAAAGCCCGCTTTCACAATCGCGGGCTTTTTGATAGCGAATATCTATTGGTTTTCAATTCGCTTTTTAAAGGCTTTGCGCGTTTCCTCATCGGCCTGTTGGTACCAAAAGTCGAGCATCTGTCCTACATTCACTTGGCTGCTTGCTTTAGGCTTAGTCGTTGTACTAGCGGGTGTAGTGGCTGTTGTGCTAGCAGTCGCTACGGCAACTGAAGCTGTTGTCGGTGTTACGCTAATTACTGCAGGCTGGATATTGAGTGACGCTTCTTGCGCTGTGAGGTTGTAGGCGGCCATTTCAGCCTCGTAATCTCGACCTAGCTGCAGGCCTTTCTTGATGAGCATTCCTAGATCGAAGGAAACAAGGTTACCGTCTTGATCCTCTAAGGTTACTTGGGGGGACTGATTAAATTTATTGGCCGCACTGCCAGATCGAATACGCGGCATAGATAATGCTAAGTCGGCATTGCTTTGGTCGAACTTGATGATAATCACATCTGACTGGAACTGAGTTTGTGACCCCTGCTGCTTGTAACGTCCAAGGTATCGAAAGGCAATTTGGTTAATACCGTTTTTAAGATTTAGCGTATCTCTGCCACTAGCATCAACACCATTAACCAGCACCAATTCAGAGTTGGAAGGCATAGAGAGGGTAACGTCAGCAAAAGCTGATGTGGTAAACAGTAGCAGGGCACTACTTAAGATAAGAGCATGACGCTTCATTTGAGATCCTAATATGAATTTATGCCCTCTTTATAGCAGAAGGAGGCCGAATTTGCCTCACTTGTATACCAATGCTTGGATATGAATAACAGTTTATCGATTTATTTATGGGTATAATTCTTATAAATGCCGTAGAGGGAATATCTGTGCTAACTAAAATATTGATCACATTGTTAATTATCGTCGGCGCAATGGTTTATCTGCGTAAACCTAGAGAAAATGGAGTCCGCGCCAGTACTAAAGAGTTAGGTAAGAACATAAAGCTTCGAATTGGTGCCTATGTTTTGATCAGTTTGTCACTCACCGCTACTGCTGCATATTGGTATTGGGATTGGAGTGATGGCAATAAAGTTGTCAGTGTGACGATAGTGTCGCCAATGAGTGAAGAGTCCGTTGTTTATCAAGTGAAGAAGAAGGATATCACTAGCAATGAGATAACAACTATTAACGGGATCCGCATTAGATTGTCCAATCAGGAGCGAATTATCGTAGCTAACACGGTAAATAAGTAATCTTCATGGATTTTATTTGTGTTAGCCCTTTGCAATAAGGCGTTATAAGGTAGAATAGCCCACGTTTTTTGACCAATCTATTTGCTATATGTGTTTTAAGGAGGAGCTATGATAACAGCCTATGCCTATGAGGATCGTAAACTTACGATTATCGAATTGAGCATGAAGGACAACATCCCTCCCGGTATTATCTGGCTGGACCTGTATAAACCTGATGAGCAAGAAAGAGAGTGGTTAAGCGGTTTCTCTGTTGAAGATGTGCCTGATGAGGAAGATATCAACGAGATTGAGGCTTCTGCACGTTTTTATCAAAATAAAGATGGACTGCACATCAATTCGTTATTCCCCCAACGTGCGGGACAGGACGTAAAAGGGGTTAACGTCTCCTTTAATCTGCGTCAAAACTTCTTGCTAACAATCCGTGAGGAAGATGTAGGTCTTATCCGCTTACTGCGTAATTACTTAAGACTCGGTAAGATCGAAGCCAGTACACCCGAGGCGCTTCTACTAGAGCTTTTTAACCTCAAAGTTGATTATCTTTCGGATCTTATTGAGGACGTATATACGGTTCTTGAAAACGTAAGTGAAGAGGTATTTAAGAATGAAGAGCTTGATAATGTATTTAAGCTTATCACTCGTCAGGAAGACTCAAACGGTAAAATACGTTTAAGTTTGCTCGATACTCAGCGCTCACTCAGGTTTTTGCAGAAGCATTATCGTGGACAGCTGTCTGATGATGAGTTCAAAGATCTACGTGAGATGCTATCAGATATCGAGTCCCTGATGCCACACAGTCAGTTTATTTTCGATAAACTTAACTTCTTGCTCGATGCGGCGATGGGCTTTAGTGGATTACAGCAAAATAAGATCATTAAGATCTTCTCGGTTGCGGCAGTGGTCTTCTTACCCCCCACAGTGATCGCCAGTGCTTACGGCATGAACTTCGTTAATATGCCTGAACTAGACTGGCAGTTAGGCTATCCAATGGCCATTGCAATGATGTTTGGTAGTGCGGCGGGAACCTATTTTTTCTTCAAGCGTAAAGGTTGGTTATAACACTAATTCAAGAGGGCTATTGCATAAAAAAGCTCGCAACTGCGAGCTTTTTTGCCCTACGGCGATGGTAATACCAATCGGTATTAAGTGCTACTTAGCCGTTTTCCGCAGTGGGACGACTTCAGCCCTATGCTTTAGAAACTCTTCAGGTTGACAATAAACCTGATTAAGTTTTGCTAGTTTCTTGAACATAAGGCTACTAACGAGGTGACAACGTTGATAGGGGGTCTTACACAAGGCTAAACGCTTATCTAAGTCGTCAAGTAGTGATGTTAGACTTGCTTGATTACTCTGGCGGCTCTGCGCAATCGCCTCTTTACTCAGTCTTTTTTGTAGAGCATCCAATTTCTCTGGGGTGTTTTCTGCCATCCATAACAGTCTGTCAAAACTTGGTAGTTTAGTCATAAAAACTAACCTCGACATGAAAACCAGTAGATTTAACCTTAGTCAGTCGAGGTGGTTTCAGCAAGAAATAGTGAGTTCTACACTATTGTTGCGTTATTTATGACGGGTTATGTTTCTGCTCCAAAGAAGTAACTGATTTTCTCTCTTGGGTTGAGATATTTAAGCACTTTGTCAGGTAGTGCGGCTACGGGTAAACATCTAACAATACTCAAGCCTTCATTAGCTAAGTCCACAATCGGAGCTTGCTCCTTGGGGACGGTCGGATCGTAAACTAATACTCTTGGCAGTAATAACTGGCTCAAGTTAACTGACATCACCATGGCAAATTGTCCTGATGATAATTCAACCACACTGCCTGGTGGATAAACTCCGAGCATTTTGACCAAGCGGTTAACCATTTGCTGATTTAACTGCGTTTGATAGTTTTTATAGAGGTAGCCTAATGCCGAGTAGGGGGTTCTGGCTTTCTTGTTTCTATCAGAGTGGCAAAGGTTATCGTAAGTGTTAATTGCACAGACCAGCTGACTGAGCTTGTCGAGATCGGGTTCTTGCAATCCTTTAGGCGTACCGGAGCCATCCAAAAATTCATGATGATTTAAGATGATAGGTAGCGCTTCTGCAGGAAAGTTATCAGCAAGAGTCAGCAATTCAGCCGCCATCGCTGGGTGTTGATTAAAATAGATTTGTTCTGCATGAGTAAAAGCAGTGGTCTTTCGTAGTAGCTGAGTTGGGATCTTGATTTTGCCTATATCGTGGAATAGTGCGCCCATCCCCACGAGCTCAATCTCTTTGCGGCTCCAACCTAGTTCTTTGGCGATAAGCATAGAGAGTACGGCAACGTTTAGGGAGTGATAATAGATCCCTTCATTGCTTTTGGCATCGGCCATCAGGTGCAGTACCAGTTTATCATCGGTGAGTAGCTGATTGCAGACACCATGAATAAGGTCTTTGGCTTCGTTGACCGCATCGAGTGGCCTATTGCGCAGTTTACTGGTGAGGTTACGCATCATGGCAAGATTACGAGTAAAATGCTTCTCCGTCTTTTGTAGGTGACGCCTTAAAGACTGCTGTGCTTCGATGCTTTTGTTTTTTTGCTGTTTTAACTCACCAGACAATAACTCTAGATTGTTGTCGATAATTTGCGATTGTTGTTGCTTCGCTTCTAGTCTCGAAAGCGGCTGACTATCACTACGCTCA
Organism: Shewanella schlegeliana; assembly: GCF_016765635.1. Classification (GTDB taxonomy): domain Bacteria; phylum Pseudomonadota; class Gammaproteobacteria; order Enterobacterales; family Shewanellaceae; genus Shewanella; species Shewanella schlegeliana. Next base: position 144,208 of record NZ_JAESVD010000013.1, on the reverse strand, counting down.
GGGCGGACGTAGACAAACTCAAGGCCAAGGTTTTTAATCAGCTCAATTTGAGTCTGCTGCTTGATTTTGAAGCTATTAAAGATGAAGGGGTGATCTTTCCACGCAATCGGTAACCTAACAAAGTTACCTATCTGCAGCTGTCCAACAGCGACTTTACAACTATTCGTCATGGGCATTAGTTTAGGCTTTTCATTAGCCGCTATTCTAACTCAAGTTATATAATTTACAATTACTTAACTGATAAATTTACAGATGTTGCACAACTGTTGATGCCGTTGTTCAACTCGCAGCCGGTGTTTTAAATGAATGCTGGTGGTAATGCTAGAGATTATGGAAGGAATGCGGTTGTGGAATGACTGAACAATTAACGGCTCACTTTATTGCTCTGCATCTGGTTAGGAGCGTTATTACGTTTTCTATTCGCTGATAGTTAAAGTTGATTCAGAGCTATTTTGACTGCTGTAATCAAAATAGCTCTGAAGAGCTTATTTTTAGGGTGAGGATCTATGTTTAAGCTGGTGGAAAACTTGCTTTAGAAACTGGGTTTAAAAACTTAATGAAACTGTGATGAAGTGAATGCGGTTGTCGCTGTAGAACCCTCTTGGTTGGATTGGGTTTAAGCTTCCATCAATCTTGCCATCTCCCAGCGATTGGTATTGATAGGCGACCCCGAGTACTGAGCCGCTGTCGAGGGTCTTTAATGCCCCTAAACCGAAGCGCCACTGTTGATCTAATGGAAGAATGACATCTCTATCAGCTGGAGCTAGTGGGCTGGAATCTAAGCTGAAGCCTGACTGAAGTGTCCACGCATTCAGCTGATAGCTAAGGGCTATGCCGCCGCCCCAAGTGTCTGAATATTTATCGTTATAACGGCTCCACTGTTGCCAGTTGGCACTCACCATTAGCGTAAGCTCGCTAGTCAGCTGCTGTTCGAGGCCAAGCTCAATACTTTGCGGCCAATTAACATCCATGGTCTGAGGCTCGGGTAGGCGGGTTGCGAGGTTTAGTTCATGCTTACCGCCGTAGTTATAGGTCAGGCCTAAGTTAGTGCTATCCGATAGCTGGTACATGGCGCCGAGGGCAAATGACGGGGACCAGTTATTTCCTTCTATGGTGTTTGCCTGCTCGGTTCCCTGAAATAGATCAACCTGAAGATCGGCGTATTGAGCAATCACAGAGGCGCCTACAGAGAGCTTGTCATTGAGCTGGTATGACGCCGATGCGGTGATATTTACAATGGCGATATTGTTCTCATTGATGATATTCGCAGGGCCGCCGGCAACACCGTTATCGTAGCTCATCCCCAATCCGCCAGGGGAGTGCATCGCAATACCTGCAACCCAATCATCATTGAGTCTTTTGGCGTAGGATAGATGAGGCATAAGCTGCCCCGCAGTTCCAATGCTGCCATCTCGTAGGTCATAACGTTCAAACTCAGACTTTACATCTAAATATTGAGCGCCTACTACTGCGCTACTTTCTGCTATGCCAGAGAGTGCGGCAGGGTTAGTGATCACCGCCGATGAGTCGCGATTATTGGTGACATTGGCAGCCCCTGCAGTGGCAACACTTTCTGCGGTACCTATCTGTGAAAGGCTCAATCCTGCTGCGCTGGCAGTGCTTGCAATAAGGCCACTTCCTAGGGTGAGAGTTATTGCCATTGTAAGTCTGTTTAATTTCATCATTTTATTCCAAAAGAGTCAGTTACAGTGCACCGAAAGGTGCACTGTGTTAGTGGTAGTTACTGGTTAGTTTCAGCAGGATTAGCTACGCGATGGATCATGGTGTACATCACTGGAATAACAATAAGGGTTAAGATGGTGGCAAAGGTTAAGCCCGCCATCATGGCCACAGCCATCGCTTGGAAGAAGCCATCAGTAATAAGTGGGATCATGCCTAGCACTGTGGTGACCGCCGCCATACTCACAGGGCGTACCCTAGAGACTGAGGCATCGATAACTGCGGCGTAGTCCTCTTTGCCCTCTTTGATCTGCAGTTTTATCTCCTCAACCAGTACAATGGCATTTTTAATCAACATACCGGTCAAGCTCATGGTGCCTAGCAGTGCAAGGAAGGTGAATGGCATATTGGCGCTGTAGAGGCCGACAACCACACCGATAATGGCAAAGGGCACCACGGTCCAGATCACGGCAGCATCTTTAAATGAGCTAAACAGTAAAATGGTGATTAAGATCATCACTAGATAACCGCCACCTAGCTTTTCGCCCAGTGCCACGAGTGCATCTATTGAAGTTTCATGCTTGCCTCCCCAGTGCATGCTGTAACCTTCTGGCAGTTCAATTGCTTCCACTTCAGCTTTAAAAGATTGCAGTACCGCAGCTGTGGTAAGCTCGCCCATCTGATCTTCATCTGTCATCGCCATCACGGTGCGTTTTCTGTCGCGGCGCATGATGACGGGATCTTCAAACTCCACATCGAAACTATGCACAACTTGAGAGAGGCTGACATAACTTTGTAGCTGGTTACTCCAAACTTGGATCTCCATAATGCCGTTAATATCGGTGCGTTCAGCTTCTGGGGGCTGCACTATGATAGGCATAAGATCTGAGCCTTCTCGGTAGAGGCCAACGCTACGACCGGAGAAGTTAGCGAGTAGGGCGCTGTCGACTTGAGATTTGCTGATCCCTAAGTTACGGGCCGCTTCAACATTAAAGTCGGGGCGGATCACCTTAGTGCGCTCACGCCAGTCATCACGTACCGCCGTTGCACCTTCGTGACGAGCCATAATCGTTTTGGCTTGATTGGAAAGATCGCGCAGAACATCGGGATCAGGGCCTTGGAATCTCGCCTCAATACGACCATCAGGTGCTGGGCCCATCTCGAAGCGTTTAAAGTTGTAGTTACCGCCGGCAAAGTTCTCCTCAAGCATGGCCCTCACTTCGGTCATGACATCGGTAAGCTTGTCCATATCCTTGACGGTGACCATCAGATTACCGTAGTTGTTGTACATCTTCTCCGGCTTGTAGGCGAGCATAAAGCGAACATGCCCGCCGCCGACACTTGAGGCAACTTGGGTCACTTCAGGATGAGTAAGCACTAGCTGCTCCATCGCCTGGATCTGTTGTGCTGTCGCACGAATATCAGTGCTGTAGGGCAGCCAAGTATCCACCATAAACTTAGGTAGATTCATCGGTGGAAAGAACTCATTCTTAAGCATGCCAAAGCCTTTGAGTGAGCCAAGCAGCAAAACAAGCAGTATAAGCATGGTGGTTTTTCTGCGGCGGATACAGATCTTTAAAAACTGACGGTAGCTGGTAAATACCACGCCCTTGTAGGGGTCAACCTCTTCGCCCTCAGCGGTGGGTTGAGTGTTCTTGAAGAAGATGGATGCAAGAAACGGTGTGGTGGTAATAGCAGTGATCCAGCTAAGGGTGAGTGAAATCAATACCACCCAGAATAGGCTGCCGACCAGTTCACCAGATATATCTTCAGACAGACCGATAGGCGCAAAGGCGGTAACGGCAATAACGGTTGCACCTAGCAGTGGCCATTTGGTTTGTTCGACAATATTGATAGCTGCGCGAAAGCGTGATTTGCCTCGCTGCATACCAATCAATATTCCCTCGACCACGACGATGGCGTTATCTACCAGCATCCCCAACGCGATGATCAGCGCACCTAGTGAGATCCGCTGTAGGTCGATCCCCATCTGCTCCATGAAGATAAAGGTGCCTGTTACCGAGAGAATAAGCACAATACCGATAATAATACCGCTCTTAAGCCCCATGGTGAGTAACAGCACGCCGATCACAATGGCGACCGCTTCAATCAAGCTCCAGACAAATCCATCAACGGCCTTTTCAACCTGAGTGGGCTGGTTGTAGATGTTTTCCATCTCGATACCCACAGGCTGCTTATTGAGCATACTGTCGATATGGGCTTGGACTCGCTCGCCCACTTCAATGACATTTTCGCCGGGCATAAATGAGACGCCAAATTCAAGTGCTGGCAGGCCATTCATCGACATCAGCTTAGTGGGAACTTCCACATAGCCGCGTCGGATTTGGGCGACATCACCCAGTAATATTCGCGCAGAGGCGCCCACAGGGCTGATGACTAGATCTCTTAGCTCGGTGATATCTTGAAACTCACCCGTAGGGAAGAGTCTGACGGTATCGTCTTGAATACGAATTCGTCCGGCATTGGAGACGGTATTTTGCTGCTGCAGTAGCGCCGTGATGTGATCGATAGGGATATTGAGCGCGGCAATTTTACTGTTAGAGATCTCGACAAAAACTTGCTGCTGTTGAATACCGCCAACCATCACCTTGCTGACGCCCTCTAAGGTGACCACATCACGCCTAAGTTGGTCGGCAAACTGCTCTAGCTCTGCCATCTCATAGCCGTCACCGGTTATGCCCCAGATCATGCCGTAGACATCACCAAAGTCATCGTTAACTATCGGTTTAGAGGCGCCGGGAGGAAGTGTGCGCAGATCGCCTATCTTGCGTCTGACCTCATCCCAGATTTGCGGCAGATGTAAGCTGGTATATTCAGACTCCATCATCACATCGACCTGAGACAGACCCGCGGTACTCACCGACTTGATCCATTTGACCGAAGGAAGTTGCTGCAGGGCACTTTCGATAAGTAGTGTCACTTCCTCCTCAACTTGTTCAGGCGAGGCCCCCGGGTAAGCGGTGACAATTAACGCTGAGCGTGGGGTAAACTCGGGATCTTCCAGTCTGCCTAAGTCCTTAAAGGCCATTATGCCACCAATGGCAAGCACCATGATGATAAGCCAGCTAACGACAGAGTTACGCATGGAGTAACCCGCTATACCGCCACCTTCACACTCGGCGTTGATATCTTCTGGCTTTTCAGTTGGTTGGGGGGGATTAGCCATTATAAGCCTCGCTCACGTTGAAGTTCTTTGACCTGCTGCATTGCAGTTATATGGTTGGTTCCAGCGGCGATGACTCTGTCGCCGACCTTTAAACCTGTATCGATAACTGCACCAGATGTCAGCAGTCGTGTGACATTCACTTCTCTAAGGTGAGTTCTATTTTCACCATCGAGTACCCAGACAAACTCTTTTCCTTCATTAAGGCTGCTGGTTTCTTGGCTAAAGATTGCCCCGACTGGTGCAATAACAAGTTCGCTGTTGCCCAGTTGATCGCCTGCAAGCACAGTTTGCACATTCGCGCTCATGCCTGGTAGCACTCGCATACCATCTGGGACCATAACAGAGAGAGTGACTCTAAAACTCAATGCACCAGAGCTGGTGGATTTGCGCATCTCTTTAAACGTGGCTGTGAGCGGTTTTTCAGGGTAACTATCTAAGATAACTTGGGTGGTGAGTTCACTAAATTTCTCTGAGTCAAACCGCTTTAACAGCTTTTCAGGCAGGTCGAATTGGATATCGCTGACGCTGTCATTTTGAAACTCGACAATGGGCTGGGTTGCGGCTACATGATCATGATCTTCACTGTGTATTTGTGCAACGACACCATCATAGGGAGCGTAGATCTTAGTGTACTTAAGGTTTTGGCTGGCTCTATCAAGGTTAGCTTTGGCCATCAACATCTCGGCGCGAGAGGTATCGAACTCGGCTTTTGTTGCCAGTCCCTTAGGTACCAATGTTGCGTTACGTTCATGCTGTGCAACAGCGAGTTCGTGCTTAGCACGGGCATCATCGAGATGAATATTAAAATCGGTAGGGTCTAGCTCAGCAATAAGCGTGCCTGCTTCAACACGTTTCCCTTCGGTAACATAACGCTTAGTGATCTGTCCAGGCACTCTAAATGCCAAGGAGGTACTGGCATTGGCAGATACTTGGGCGGGAAAGCTTCGCTGCACACTGCCTGCAGCGCTTACTACCGTTGCAATTTTTGCGGGCCTGACCACATCGCTTTGTGCTTGCTCTTGTGAGTCGTCGCTACAACCAAAGAGAACGGGGGTCGTTAATACTAGTGTCGTTGTTAATAACCAAGGTTTAGAAAGGTGTTTCATAGATACTCCACAAGCTTTTTTGGGGGAGGGCATAAGTTAGGCGTAGTCGCATTGGCTTTTCCCCTATGATGAGTTGTGTAACAGCTCTGGTTATATTCTTGTCATCGCCGCAACAGGTTTAAACGTAAATTTCTACTCAAGTGCTATGCCACAAACTAAGCGCTTGCGGACAGAATCGTCGCCTAATTGGCTAAAACTGCTGGTTGTACTCTAGACGGAAGTCGCCATCGGCAAATTGATTCTGGCTAGCGTTGTACCAGAGGCGGAAGTTTTGAGTTGGGGTCATCTGCCAACTCAGAATAAACTCGTGAGTGAGACCGTTGCTTCCCTTTAGGTTTTCGGTGTAGTGTTCATTACCAAAAATGGCTTGGGTGTAGATGGGGTTGTAGTTTGCCCAGATGGTGTCTGTTAGCAGGAATTTGTTATATAGAGTGAAGCTTGCGAAGACAAAGTCGGAATGGAGTCCTGATGCTTCATTGGTGTCAGAACGCTTCGAACCATCATTGTATTCAACGCCCGCCGCAATAATAGGAAATGCTTGCCAAACTCCAACTTTGGGCAGCGCCTGTATCATTCCTACTGATGCAGTGCCAGAGTTAGCATTAAAGTTATGGATAACATCCATAGATATGCCACGCCCCGTTGTCATATCGACATCGAACTTTCTAAAGCGGAGCTCAGATACTCCGTTATTAGCATTTTCTGGTGCCAGAGCGCTCGCCCCCTGATGCTTCATATGCTCGCCATAGAGCCCCTTGACCTCAAAAAGGAACATTGACATATCCGTTGCAGAGCCGGTGTCTAAGGTCTTACCTAGCTTAAAGTTGATGCCGTTAGTGCCATAGGAGGCGCCAAGCTGCGTATAAACAGCTAAGGGATCGGACATATCTTGTATTTCATTTTCTTCAGCAAATGCGATGCTAGATATTGAGAGGGGTGTGGCAACGGCTACAGCTACAGTTAATGTTCTGTTCTTCATGGATCACCAATATTTAAATTTAATTTTTAAATATTTTAAGATTTACCGTGAGAGGCTAACTACTGGGAAAATTCCTAACCGTAGACAATATGTGACTTCATCGTTTTAGCTTAGGTCGTGTCACAGTTTGCTTTGACTCTGAGGCGCAAATGAATATGCATTTCAGTTTACAGGCGATATTGATTTAGTTTGGAAGCCTGTAAGTTACCCTGTGCGGTGGATGATAGATGTTTAAAGTAAGCGGAAAGCATTACACACTGAAGATGCGCCTATGTATCGCGATACTGCGTCAAGCTATGCTCAATGCTATATACCAGCGGGATGGTATATAGCTGTAAAGATAATGAGTTCTTGGGGAACTCTTCAAAGCCACTCTTTTATACTCTCTCCTTTAAACTTTCCTTTAGAGCGGGGCTTTGATGATTTTTAGTGAGCAAACATTATCCATGCTTTAAATAGATAGGATAAACACTGGCTGGATGTCCCTGTTTGATCGCTTCAAGCATTGCGCCTATGTATGGCATAGCGTGAATGAAAAATTGCTTATAGCCACGACATAGATGATGTAATCCAGGCTCTAAGTCAGCAGTTATTGCGGTTCGCTCTTTGGGACAGCCGCCGTTACAAAAAGGTCTAAAGTCACATTCTCGGCACTGTTTTGTTAGCGAGTTCCATTTACTTAACCCAAACTGTGACTGATTTTCGCTGCTGGCGAGTTGACCTAGATCGACAATGTCGATGTCACCGACTTTATAGTCATCATAGCTATAGTGATCGCACGAGTAGACACTGCCATCATGCTCAAGCATCATCTGTTGACCGCATGCTTCAGAATGAAAGCACATTTGGCTCGGTTGACCTGCTAAGATCCCAAGAGTATTTTCAAAGAACTGCACAAAGACTTTACCAACATCTTCTTTTTTCCATTCGTCAAAGACATCACACAAAAATTGGCCCCATTGCTGTGGAGTTAAAGACCAGTCTTTACTGCTTCTTCTATCCAATTCATGCTCAACACAGGGTTGAAATTGAATGACGGTAGAGCCTAACGATTTTAATTTTTGATAGGTTTGTTTACCTAGGTGGGCATTATCACAATGTACTACCGTCAGGGTGTTAAAGGTGACATTGTGCTTCTTTAGCAGCTCAAGTCCTCTCATTACATTAGGGTAACTGTTATTACCTTTGAGATCGGGCCTGCCGTTACCATGGTTGAGCTCATCGCCATCTATGCTCAAACCAATTAAAAAGTTATTTTGCTTGAAGAATTTTGCCCAGCGTTCATTAATCAGCGTACCATTACTTTGAAAAGTATTGGTGATCTGCATGCCTGGGCGCGCATAATGTTTTTGGAGTGCGACTGCTTTTTCAAAAAAAGCGAGCCCACGTAGCGCAGGTTCACCGCCTTGCCAGCTAAAATCAACACTGTTGATATGCAGAGGCTGAGCAGCAATGTATTGGGAGATATAGCTTTCCAGCATCTCTTCAGACATCTGCATTGTCGCATTAGGCTGGTATCGCTCCTCTTTACGAAGGTAATAGCAGTAGTGGCAATCGAGATTACACTTTGAACCAACCGGTTTAACCAAAAGATGAAAAGGGTACGCAGCTTGTGATGACATATGGAAACTCCTCTATTGGATCCCATTATCGCTTCGAGTAAGCAAGGAATCGACTAGGAAGTCTCCTAATTATCTATGGGGCTAAATTAGATTTCGGCTATGGGCGTAGGCTACGAGTGATGAGGCATTGTCTAAATCTAACTGCTCGATCATCTTATATTTATGATACTCAACTGTTTTGGCGGAGATGTTGAGTGACAGTGCAATTTTCTTTGCAGACATCCCTTTTGCCAAAAGTTTCAAAATATCCAACTGCCTTGCTGTTAGCACTGTTTTTTGATTGAATTTATCGTGTAACTCCGCAGAGACATATTGCTCTCCTGCGAGTACCGTTTCGAGAGCCTGGAGTAACTCAAAACCCGCTTGATGTTTCACTATGTAGCCATCGGCACCATACTCGAATGCAGCCTGTAGAATTTCAGCTTCATCGTGCATGGTTAGGCAGATGATCTTGGCCTCTTTACATGAACGCTTTAGCAGCCCAAGCGTTTGGTTTAGCTGCATACCTGGCATTGAGATATCGGTGATGATGATATCGGGTTGAAATTGTTTCGCAGCTTGAACTAACTCTTCTGCATTGTTAGTAATTGATTGTACTTGGTAGTTTTTTTCAACAAGCCTTGCGATGCCTTCACTGACTATCTGGTGATCATCGGCAATGATAATGGTTGGCATAATTAATAGATCATCCTTTTCCTGCTGTACATGATTAATCCTATCACTGTTACTTAGTCAATAATATCATCAGGAATGGGCCAGACGAGTTTTACTGAAAAGCCAGATTGATTTTTGCCTAAGGTAAAATCCATGCTGCCACCAATGAGCGCCGCACGCTCGTGCATAGACTCAATGCCTAATGATGAGGAGTTTGAAATCGCATTTTTAGGAATGCCTCTACCGTTATCTTCGATAGTGAGTTTTGCAAGTTTCCCCTCACGGTTGAGTGAGATGGATAATGCGCTTGCATTGGAGTGTCGCATCACATTAGAAAGCGCTTCTTGGCTGATGCGATAGATATGCAGTTTCTGCTCTTCACTGTATAAAACCTCTTTGCTGAGATTGAGTGACAGAAGAATATTCTTATGCAGAGTCATTTTTTTAGATTCGGACTCAATGGCTGCATACAAACCGACTTTATCAATTATTGCTGGGTGAAGATGGCGGGATAGGTGTTGCAGGTCCCGGGTAATATTTGACAGCTTTGCCGCTGCTTCAAATAGCGCCAGTTGAGCGCTCTCATCTAATTGGTTATTAATAAAACCTAACTCTAGGTTGAGTGACGCGAGGCGCTGGCCAAAGTCATCGTGCAGATCCCTTGCAATGATTTTTAGCTGTTCTTCTCTGTCTTCTATTAGACGTTTATTCAAGGCGATGACTTTTTCCTGCTGATGAGATAACTCTTGATAGTGCCTTAGTCGCTCGATACTCGATGCCATAATATTCCCCAAAATAGTCGAGCAGCGAATAAAGTGTTCATCAAACACTTTATGGGTGACAAAGTTTGCCGCTGCCAATGCCCCCCATGGTTTTCCCATCGCCTGAATCGGGATCAAAATATGATTGAGTGGTTTTTGCTGTTGCAGTTGACAGGCCAGTTCTAGTAGCTGCGGATCTTCATCGCTATTAAAAACCTCACCAGAATGGATCATCGCTTGATATTTCGCTTTAATTTCGTAGCTCAGGTTCGGCCTTAGGTTGGGGATGTTTTCACCTGAGACGGCATAAAATGACCATTCTTGAGCAATATATTTGGTGTTAGGTAAACAAGATATTCTGTCGACACCCAGCAGCTCACGACACTCATCCAGTACTGAGTTCATCACCTGGGCTAATGAACTTGTGGGAGTGTCAAGAAGCTGAGTTGAAATAGAGAGCAGGGTTTCGTTAAATTGTGTGAAATCGCAATCTTCTTGTTTATTCATACATATTTTCTCATCATCATTAACGGCTTCGAGTTTCTTTATACCTTTAAAAACACAATCAATACTAACCGTAATGACGGCTTTAGGAATAGTCCTAGTTCGATTTTGGTTTAAGAGGCCTGATACTAGCTCCATCTAAAATGAGGAGTGAACAATGAAAACATTCACCAAAACGATGTTATCAAAAGCCGTATTAGGTATGGCTGCGGTCTCTACAGCTGTCGCGGCCCCAGCGATGGCAAAAAATGAATCTGAAAAACCCAATATTATCGTCATCATGGCAGACGATATTGGCTGGTCAAATACTTCCGCATACAACATGGGGATGATGGGATATAAAACCCCCAATATCGATCGCATCGCCAAGGAGGGGATGTTATTCACCGACCACTATGGTCAGCCAAGTTCAACCGCTGGCCGTGCCGCCTTCTTAACGGGGCAGTTACCTATCCGCACGGGTCTGCTTACCGTTGGCATGCCTGGCTCACCAATTGGTATTTCAAAAGAGGATCCTACTCTTGCCGAAGTGATGAAAGATCAAGGTTATATGACGGTTCAGCTGGGTAAAAATCACTTAGGGGACCAAGAGCATATGCTGCCACATCGCCGCGGCTTTGATTACTTCTACGGTAACCTCTATCACCTAAATGCTGAGGAGGAGCCAGAGAATGAAGATTATCCTAAAGATCCTGCATTCCTTGAGCGTTTCGGTCCTCGCGGGATTGTTGAGGGGCACGCCGATGGCGACACTGGCTCTGGTGGACCGTTAACTAAGAAGCGTATGGAAACCATCGACCGCGAGTTAACAGATATGGCGGTAGATTATATCGAAGAGAATGCCAACAAAGATGCTCCCTTCTTCATGTGGTATAACCCATCGCGTATGCATGTATGGACTCACTTAAGTGAAAAATGGAAAGGCAAAACTGGCTATGGTTTATATGCTGATGGTATGGCCGAGCTTGATAGTTATGTCGGTGAGATTCTAGATACCCTAGACAAAACTGGGCAGCGTGATAACACCATTATTATCTTCACCACCGACAACGGTGCAGAGAAGATGAGCTGGCCAGATGGTGGCAACACACCATTTAAAGGTGAGAAGGGCTTAACCACTGAAGGTGGAGTACGTGTGCCGTTTATGGTGAGCTGGCCAGGAAAGATCCCTGCAGGTAGCGTCAATAACGGTATTCAGTCTCATGAGGACCTGTTTACCACCCTAGCAACGATTGCGGGTGAAAAAGACGTTCAAGAAAACTTCAAGAAGAAACACGATGTTTATATCGATGGTTATGACCATACACAGGCTTGGTTGACTAACGACGATACGACCCGTAACGAAATCTTCTACTTTGCTGAGACGGGTAATCTTGAGGCAGTTCGAGTCGGTAAGATAAAAGCGACCTTTATTCAACCGCTTGAGGAGAGCTGGTTTGCGCCACGTTTAGCGACCCAGTGGCCACAGCTTGTAGATCTGCGTGCAGACCCATATGAAGAAGCACCAGAGCACTCAGGCATGTACTTAAAATGGTTTGCTGAGCGTATGTACAACTTTGTACCTGTACAAGTTGAGGTTGCCAAGTTACTGAGCACCTTTAATGACTTCCCATTAAGACAGGAGCCCGCTTCGTTTAACTTAGAGAGAGTTATCGAGCAACTTCCATATCGCGATCAACGCTAGTTATCGCAATTGATAAGGGTGCCCAGTGCACCCTTTAACTCTGTTCATTCACTATCTTTCCGTAAATAATCGAGTCTAAAGGTGAGTCCATGCATCCATCAACAAACCAATTTGAGGCACTGCAAGCTCGAATTAATCAACAGATATTAGGCCAAGAGCTGGTGGTCAAGCAGCTGGTTATTGCTCTACTAGCTAATGGACATGTATTAATTCAAGGGCTACCCGGCCTGGCTAAAACTCGTGCTGTTAATGAGATGGCAAATGAGGTCAAGGCTAAACTAAATCGCATTCAATTTACCCCTGATATGTTACCCGCTGATATCACCGGCAGCGAAGTTTACAGTAATCAAACACAAAGCATTAGCTTTAAACCTGGCCCGGTATTTAGCAACTTCTTGCTTGCCGATGAAATCAACCGTGCCCCTGCTAAGGTGCAATCAGCTCTGCTGGAGTCGATGGCGGAGGCACAGGTTTCAGTCGCTGGTGTATCCCACCCACTACCTGAGCTATTTATGGTGCTGGCTACCCAAAACCCTATCGAGCAGGAGGGAACCTATCCGCTACCTGAAGCTCAGATGGATCGCTTTTTGATGCAGATCCTCATCGATTACCCCGATAAAGACGCTGAAAAGAGCATGTTAAAACTTTTAAGAGCTCAGCAAGTATCGGCAACCGAGGAGCAAGCAACACTTACAGTCGAAGAGGTGTTAGCCGCACGTAAGTTGGTGGAGCAGGTTTCTGTGAACGACAATATTGACCAGTATATTGTCGATCTCGTTGATGCGACTCGCCAACCTAAAAAGTATAGCGATGAATTAGCGACATTTATTGAATTAGGTGCAAGTCCAAGAGCGACAATTGCACTCGATAGATGTGCCCGCGCCCACGCGTGGTTATCTGGGCGTGACTTTGTTTCACCAGAGGATGTAAAGGCTGTCTGTCATGGGGTACTGCGTCATCGAATGGTGCTCTCTTTCAATTGCATCAATCTAAATATGAGTAGTGATATCGTGATCGATAAGCTGCTCGATTGCGTTGTACACGTATAGATGACAACGGGATGGTTATGAACAGTGACGAGCGTATCTATAGCAACTTCTCTCGGCTAAGCTTACTGGCCAAAAAAGGCAGAGGTCTTAGCTGGCGTCCCCCCTATAGCAAAATCTCTCCACTGAGTGGTCTGCAGAAGAGCAGTCAGCGTGGGCGAGGTTTAGATTTTGTCGAGTTGCGCCACTACTTTGATGGCGATGATGTTCGTTGTATCGACTGGCGTGTGACTCAGCGTACTGGACAGGCTTTTATCCGCCTCTATGCGGAGGAGAAAGACAAGAGTACTGCACTATTGATTGATCTTCGTAGCAGCATGTTTTTTGCTAGTGACGGGATGATGAAGTCAGTTTTAGCATCTGAGCTAGCCGCGATCATTGCCGGTCGTATTCAGGTCGAGGGTGACAGGATCGGTGCGCTTCTCCTCACCGACATCAATATCGAATCCCATAGCGCGATGCGCGGTGAAAAATCGCTTTTGAGCTTATTGGAGAAAATCACCCAGTTGGGCGGCCGCTTGCCCGCCAAGGCAGCAACAGAGCCTCCCACTCTAGATGATGCGCTGTACTTGCTTTGTCAGCAAAAAATTAAAGAGAGTCAGATCTTTATTATCAGTGACTTCATCGATTTCGATAACAGTACAAGTCTTGCTTTAATCACTCAACTGGCGAAGCATAATAATATCATCGGCTTGAGAGTGAGTGATCCGTTAGAGGAGGAGTTGCCTAACTCGGCAGTGTTGATGGGAGACGGTCAATTACAACTGGAGGTGAGTGGTGATAAAGGCCAGCTTCGCCAGCGATATAATCAACATACGGCTGATCATAATAAGCAGCTAGAGCGCTGTTTCTTATCAATAGGCCAACCTTACTTAGCATTGACGACCCATCAAGATAGCTGGCAGCAGCTGGTTGCGATCTCCTCGGCTAGGAGGCGTTAAAAATGAGCGACATGATGCAATCGAGTGGGCAGCTCGCTGAGTTTGGCTCGCACTTAATCAAAAAAGCGCAGTGGCAAGCGCCTCCCGAGGCGGTGTCTTGGTGGCCTAATACGCCAGCTTGGAATGTTATCTTTATCTTGCTCAGCCTATCCCTGTGTATATGGGTTCTTAGCCACGGCTACCGCTGGTTACAGCATCAATATGTACGTGAAGCAAAATCACTGTTTGCCGAATTGGAGGCCAACAATGATTTGGCTGGCATGGCAAGACTGATGCGCCAGTTTTGTCATCAGCATTGGCCCAGTGAAAACCTCGCCACATTATCCGTTGCAGCCTTCTCAACCCGAGTGGTGGAGCTTTCTAAAAGCAGCCAAGGCACAGCTAAAGCGATAGCGGCACTGTTAGTTTGTAGCTACCAAGCTAACGCCTGCCTAACTGATGAGCATCGCTTAGCGATTCAATGCTGGTTTAAGGAGCATGTATGTTAACCCTAACCCATCCTTGGCTAGCCATTTTGCTATTACTGCCGCTATTGGCCGTTTTACTGCCTAAGCACCGTACGGCACTGCCTGCGATCCGTTTCTCTAAATTTAAGCAGTTGGTGAGCTTAAGCCAACGTAAGCCTAGCGAAGGGGCTGTCGTGTTAAGCCGCCTGTTTTGGCAGCGACTGTTGGCGACGCTGACCTATCTTGCGTTAGTCTGCGCCGCTGTGCGCCCTGTTTGGCTGGGTGAGCCTATTCAGGTAGAGCAGGTGGGTCGTGAGATTATGGTTGCCGTTGACTTGTCAGGCTCGATGGAGGCGATGGATTTTGTTGACACCCAAGGCGAGACCTTGCGCCGCGTAGAGGGTGTCAAAGCCTTGCTGCAATCGTTTCTACTTAAGCGAGAGTCAGATCGTATCGGTTTGATCGCGTTTGGCGAGAATGCTTATCTGCAGGCTCCTTTTACACAAGACAAACAGATATTAAGCCAATTACTGCAAGAGATGGATGTACGAATGGCTGGAGCAGGGACGGCAATTGGTGATGCGATAGGCGTCGCGGTTAATCATTTTGAGCAGTCTGAGGTTGAAAACAAGGTATTACTACTGCTCACCGATGGCAATGATACCAGTAGTGAGTTTCCGCCATTGGATGCAGCCCATTATGCTGGGGAGCAGGGCGTGGTTATCTACCCCATCGCTATTGGCGACCCTAAAAATGTCGGTGAAGATAGCCTAGATATTGCAACACTCGAGCGCATTGCTGAGCTGACTCAGGGGCAGGTGTTTGAGGCCGATGATGGTCAATCTCTTATCGAGGTGTATAAGGTGTTAGAGCAGCTTCAGCCGCAACTATTTGAAAGCTATACAATCCGTCCTGAAAAGGAGCTCTACTTCTGGCCAATTTTATTCGTGTTATGTATTAACTTAGCCACATTGATGTTCGTGAGTGGCCGTAGAAAACTGCAGGAGAGCCAGTGATGAGTGAGTTTCATTTTATCAGGCCATGGGCGCTATTTGCACTTATCCCTTACCTCTATTGGCTCTGGGTAAACTACCGTCGTCAGCAAACACTCGATGCTAAGTTTCCTCTCGCTAAGCACTTGGCTGCTCATCTGAGAACCGATATCACATCTTCATTGTGGTTATCACCAAAAACAATGCTACCGCTATTGATAGGGCTATTGATTATCATCGTCAGTGGTCCAACATGGCAGCCCCAAGAGGGGAGTTTAAGTAAAAACCGCTCACCACTTATTTTGGTTATCGATCTATCAAGCTCTATGGCTGAGTCAGATATTGCTCCTAGCCGGATAGAGAGTGCCAAATATAAACTGGCCACTCTTTTAGAGGAAAAGCGCGATGGTCTGCTTGGTGCATGGGTATACGCAGGAAGTGGCCACCAACTGCTGCCTCCTACTGAAGACCGTGAAGTTTTGACCCTCTACCTCTCGAGTTTACATACCCAGCTGGTACCTCGCCAAGGTAAGAACCTTGCCAGTGTATTAGAACAGCTCAGGGCTTTGGAACAACAAAGAGCGCTGGAGCAAAGTAGGCTACAGCAGAGTGAGCCGCCACTGCCAGCGAGCATAGTGGTGATCGGTGATGCTATCGATAACCAAGCACGTGAGGCGCTAATCGCACATCAAGATAACTCCCAAGATCAGCTGCTTTTTTGGAAGTTTGGCTTCGCTTCCTCTATGTCAGCGCCCAGCGGCGTCTCACAACTGCAGATGAGCAGTGACGATAGCGATATCAGTGCCATTATTAACTGGAGCAATAGCGTTAACTTCTTTGATCCAACAGACAAGGATATTGTCTGGCAGGAGGTGGGCTACTGGTTGGTATTCCCAACGTTATTGTTAAGCTTGCTCTGGTTTAGGCGAGGCTGGAGTATTCGTTGGCTAGCGAGTCTGCTATTTGTCCCTTGGTTAACGCTATCACCGGTCACTGAAGTCTATGCCAGTGAGCTAACAACAAACAGCGTCAATAGTGAGCAGTGCGACAATTTAGTCATGCGGCTTTTTTTAACACCAGATCAGCAAGGACAATGGTTCTACAAGCAGCAAAACTACCGCTGCGCCGCCAACAGTTTTGTCGATCCCCGTTGGAAGGTTGAAGCCTTGATGCGCAGTCAGCAGTGGGAGTGGGCGCTGACAATGTTAAATACGCAGCCAGACTCTATAGAGCGAAGTTTTAATATCGCACTTAGTTATCTGCACTTGGCAAGATTTCGCTCGTCACAGCGCTGGTTTATGCAGGTGTTAGCGCTTGAGCCAGATAATCAACAAGCAAAAGACAATCTTGCACTGCTTGAGGAGATATTTGAGTTGATGGCACTACGTGCACAGGGGCAGGGAACCGCCGGTGAGGATATGACGGCCGATGTCATCGACTCGTTGCAGGAGGATATGCAGATAGATGAGCCTGCAGATAAAATAGATGAGATAAACAGCGCCGACTTAATGGCTGAAGAGCACCTGACCAAAATCTGGTTGGAACAGGTGAAGCATAATCCCGCGGTGTTTTTACGTAACAAATTTACCATTCAGCTGCAGCAGTTTGAGCAGGCAACAGAGGGAACAGATAAGTCGAAGTTAGTGCCTGAATCAGCTGATGGCGTTGGAATAACAGAGCGAGGAGAACACTAATGGCAAGTTTTACCCGCTTGTTAAATGCGAGTCTGTTTGTGGGGCTGAGTTTAGTGCTCGTTTTATCTTTACAGGTATCAGCAGCCGAAACCAAGCAATACTCGGCTCAGTGGTTAGTGGAAGATGTTGCGCTTTCAGAGCGCGTCAAAAACACGGTTTGGCTTGCGTTAATCAGTGATGAAGCAATTGCGGCTAATGTCTCTACTGAAGAGATCAAAGTTAAGCCGTTATTTATTGAAGCGGCGCAAGCTCCAATCTATACCACTCGGCTGATTGAGGGCAAAAGAAAGCATGTCGCGCAATTTAAATATGATATCTATCCTGCCAAACCGGGGGAATTTATCTTGCCAAAAACTCAGATCACCCTTGGCCGAGGCAAGACGGCTCAAGTTATCACCTCTTCGAGCCAACAAATTGAAATTACGCCGCAACCCGATGCCTCTCGAGGGCTGATTATCACCCCAAAACTCACGCTTTCGCAGAAACTATCGGCCACAGAGCTCGTGGCTGGGGGGGCGGTGAGTAGAGAGATCTCCATGGAAGTGGATAACCTGCCTGGCTACTTAATTGCTGAGCTGCCTCTCTCACTTAATAGTGATGACGGCGATGTAAGAGTCGCTGCTAATGGGACTCAAACCAATACCTTCCGCGGTGCCACCACAGGAAAAAGGCTGACTGAGTTACAGTATCGATTCTCACGTGCAGGAGAGTTCACTCTGCCGGAGATGAAAGTGAGCTGGTGGCACCCAACACAACAAGTGGTCAAGTATAGCGTTATCCCTGCAATCGATATTGTGGTCAGTCCTGCGCCTCCTTTACCTTTTAAGCAGCGAGTCGCAATATGGCAGGCGCAGTTTAGTGATTTTCTTGTACAGCACCAGTTCGCGCTCACCTTACTCTTTATCACTTTGCTAATCGTATGGTGGCAACGCCAGTTGATTTTTAAAAAGCTAGGCTACTGCTATCTAACCGCATTAACAAAGTTGAGTTCTCCGTTGTTGGTGGCATTTCTATTAACAGTAAGGGCAGCATTTACCTCGAAGAAAGCGATGCCTAACTTACTCAATCGGTGGTTACCATTGATTGATAAGCCTTTGCAGAGCGCGGCAAAAAAAGTATCAAATAGCATAGAGTATCAAGCTGATGGGACGATTAAGCTCGATAGAGCAGCCCTTTTAACAAACATGTGCAGCATTGTATGGCATCAATATAGTCAGCAATTTTCACTGCAACCGCTTAACCCCAACTAATCTATTGCCAAGCTTTGAGATTAGTAATTCTCCCAGTTCTAGTCTCAGTCGTTATTGAGGTAAAGTTTGTTTTATTAGTCATAGGTTGATACTGAGAGGGCTTTTATGACAACAAATAGGAAGACGGTAAAGTGGCTATATTTGACTAGTGTGATAGCGACTATAGCTGTTTTTAGCTCTTTTTCGGCTAGTGCGGCGCAAGAGTCGAATAAAGTAAACCAAGCACAGGCTCAACCGCTAGCATTTAGTGGGGCAGCGATTCAGGCGATTAGCGAGAATCACTTCCGAGTAAAAGTCAGTTACTCAGAAGCAATTAAGGCTCGCTGTGTTGGCTTTGCTGGAAAAGAGCCGGTAGCCATTGATTCGGTTGTGGTGATCCCTCCTTATGGTGTCGCTAATATGATCATTAACGAGGATGATCAGCCTATTGATTCGGCTCAATGTTGGATCACCAGTACGCGAGAGCAAGATCTTAACAACGATTATATTAAGCACGATCTTACCGAGGGTTAATCTTTTGCAATTAAAATCACACAATGTTCAATTGAAAACGCCTGGGGCAAAGCGGCTAATGCTGCCCGTTACGCTCACTTTAGCAAGTGTGCTGTCATTGCCACTATATGCCGCCGAGCAGCCTAAATTAGTCGTGCAGATCACCGTTGATGCGTTAAGGGGCGATCTGCCAATGCGCTACCTTGATAATATGCAAGCAGGTGGTTTTCGCTATTTATTAAATGAAGGTGTTCACTACACGAATGCGCACTTTGAACATGCGAATACCGAAACGATAGTTGGCCATGTAGCATTAGCAACCGGTGCGCCACCATCAGTGAATGGCATGGTAGGAAATGTCTGGTATGACCGAAGCGTTAATCGCTTGGTATACAATATTGAAGATCCTAATTACAACTTGTTGACCCAAGGTGGTGGGGTGGATGCGAGTACTGAAGTGGATACGACTCAGAAAGCCGCGGCCTCCGATGGCCGTTCACCGCTGAATATTAATGGTTCGACATTTTCTGATGAGTTGGTAAAGAGTAATAATGGCCAATCTCGCGCATTTTCAGTCTCCTTTAAAGATCGTGGTGCTGTCTCGATGGGTGGTGAGCTAGGTAAGGCATTTTGGTACTCAAAAGCCTCTGCGGGCTTTGTGACAAGTGACTACTATTATCAGCAGTATCCTAGTTGGGTTGAGCAGTGGAATGATGAAAATCTGCACCTTAAATATGACAACCAAGCTTGGCAGTTAATGCTCGATGATGATAAGTACCTGTTTCATCATGAACCGAAAGAGAGTGATAAAACAGATTTAGCTGGCTTTGGCCAGCAGTTTCCCCATCAGTATGGCGCGGCGGATTCTCGATATTTTACAACTAAGCTAAGCATCAGCCCAGTTGCAGATGAGCTAGTCGCAGACTTTGCCAAAACGGTTATCGATAAAGAGCAGCTTGGTGCCAGTGATGTAACCGACTACCTGTCAGTGAGTTTATCTGCGACCGATTATGTTATTCATATGTTTGGTCCTTCGAGTAAAGAAGCTGAAGACAACCTACTTCGATTAGACAGAACTTTAGCCGATCTATTTAGCTATATTGATAAAAAGGTGGGGTTAGATAATACCTTAATTGTTTTGTCTGCGGATCATGGCGCGCCAGATATACCAAGTTATATTCACCATCATGGGGGTCACAAAGCGGATTATTTTGGGGTGGAATCACTCAAAGCATCAGGCATATTTGATAGGTTAAAGCAGCGTTTTGGCTTAGATGAGCAGGTTATTTTGCAGTACGCCGATCCATACCTCTACTTAGATCATGAGCTTATTGAAGCTAAGGGTGTTGAACTTGCCCTAGTGCAAAAATTTTTGGCCGATGAGTTAGTGACTATTGCTGGAATCGAGCAGGTTTATACCGCAAGTGACATCACATCAGGTAACGTAGACAGTAGCAGAGTTGCTAAGCTTGTAGCCCAAAATCATCACCATCAGCGCTCAGGGGATCTCTATTTGATCTATAACCCGAGTGTCTATATTAATGATTTTGATGGTTTAAAAGTTGCGTCAGTGCACGGCTCACCCTGGCGTTATGACACTCATGTTCCGGTAATATTCGCAGGCATGGGGCTCGAAGGCAAAAAGGTGGCAGATAAGATTACACCTTACGCAATCGCTCCTACACTATCAACTCTACTTAAGATCAGCTTTCCAACAGGAAGCACGGGTAAAGTACTTAAAGCGGTTGAGCTGTGATCCCTCAATAAATCACTAGGGACATTGATGCTCAGACGTCTGTTACTTAAAGGCGTCTGTTACTTAAATTTTGTTCGATAACACCGCCTTCGATGAGTCACAAAGTGGCTGTTAAAGAGCGGTGTTTTTACCCGCAAATTTTTTTGTTCAATTCAAATATGGAGGTCATCAGCTCAAGGTAACGAGGTAAAAGGTTAAAATGGTTAAATATGGTAAAAGCTTCCCGGCGGTGTACTGAACATATATTCTTAACCTTTGCTCTCTACTCCGAGCCGTTCTCTTGAGCTGGCGTTGACTGTTGGACGCGATAACGGTTTGTGGCAGAGATGCCAAATATTGCTCATATAGCGTTAATCTTATCTGACTCACATCTCTTCGTTTATTAGCCATGTATAGCTGTTTAAGACGCTTATGCCCATTTTAACATTGGTGTGTGAATCGAATACTACTGCCAGCAATCACTGTGAGATTGCTATTTTCCCTCAAGTTATATAATTTACAATCCATTAACTAATGCCTTTGCAGATGCAGCTAACCAGAGAGCCTTAACATGGACTTCATTGAAATCTACCCGAATGCTATTCCTGATGAATTTTGCGATGAGTTGATTCGTCACTTTGAGTGCCACACAGGCGTAAGCGCAGGGAGTACCGGTGGCGGGGTTGATGAATCGAAAAAGCGCAGTCTCGATTTAATGCTAGATTCGTATGACGATTTAACGCCACTGAAGAATAGACTGCTGGGTTATACGCTTATCCATGCAACGCAGTATTTGGAAAAGTACGCGATGGCGTTAATGGGGGCGGTCTCGGTGAGTGTTAGCGATCAAAGCGGTAAGCCAATCACGTTAACGCCGGAAAACTATGAAAAGCTGGGTAAGGGGAGAGCCGAGGCTATCGTAAAATACCTCTACCGTAGCGGTAGCATCAATATTCAAAAGTACTTACAAGGTAAAGGGGGCTACCCCCATTGGCACTCTGAGCAATTTCCTCAGCTAGGGCATAATGAGGCGCTGCATAGAGTGGTGCTATATATGTTCTATCTAAATGATGTGCAAGAGGGCGGTGAGACAGAGTTTTACTATCAAAACAAACTGGTCAAGCCGAAGAAGGGCACCATGGTGATAGCCCCAGCTAGTTTTACTCATTCTCATCGTGGCAATGTGCCCGTTAGCGATGACAAGTATATTGCCACTTCATGGATCATGTTTAATCGTGCCGAGCAGTTATATGGGTCTGCTAAATAATCGTCATGAGAATTGAAGCTGGGATAACAAGCATTACTGCTGATGTTATCCCTATATTTTAGCTTGTGCTTCAGCCTAAATCGGAATCGAGATCCTAAAACAGGCACCTTCAAGCTTGGAAGTTTCGATACTGAGTCGGCCACCGTAACTGATGACAATCTCATTACACACTGCAAGACCAATGCCTTGCCCAGCTTTTTGGGTATCGGCGCGAACGCCGCGCTGGATAATATTTTGGCGAATACTCTCTTCGACGCCTGGGCCGTCATCTTCAACCAGTAGCTCAAACTCTCCGGCATCGTTGTAATATGACGACACTTTGACGGTTGAAATACATAGCTTGAAGGCATTTTCCATCAAATTGCCACAAAGCTCCATCAAGTCGCCTTTATCACCAGGGAACACATGCTCTGTTGGGATCACTGCTTCAAACTGAACTTGTTTGTCACGATAGACCTTAAATAGCATCTGTGCCAGCTGATCGACAAGAGGTGCGATTTGAGTTTGTTCTTGCTTCAAACCTTTACGGCCTAACATGGCGCGCTTCAATTGATATTTTACCAATTGGTCCATCTGACTGACTTGCTCCATGATCTTTTCACTGCAGGCGTCTTTATCAAGCGTCTTGTCATCGGTAATCGCATGAACCGCCGCAAGGCGTGTTTTAAGGCTGTGGGCCAAGTCGTTCATCGCGTTTTGATAACGCTGTTGCTGAGCACTCGACTGGTTTAGCAGTTGGTTGAGCGCCTGAGTCACACCTTCAAGCTCAACAGGATAGCCATCAGATAGAGATTTAGCCTTACCGCTGTTGACTGACTGTAGTTCGTTCTTTAGGCGCACGAGGGGGCGCATTCCCCAATAGGCGGCGCTAATCAATAGCACTAACGCCAGCGCCAACACAAAGGCTAGACGTATATAAGTTAGGCGACTGAACTTGCTGTACTCTTCTTTAAGCTTTTCTGCATCCTTTAGTACCAGCAGGTTGTACTTATTACCGGCGATATCGAGAGATAACAGATAGATAAAGTAGCCTTTATTGTCGGCAAGTGGCAGATAGTAAGGTGGAGAGGTGTTTCTGATTTCGTTAAAGCGTTCACAGGTATCGAATAAGCCTCTGTCTACCGCTAACGATGAGGTCCAGACCTGATTAAAGTTGTTGTCACAGCTGGCAATGATATAGCGTTGAGTGGCATTGTTCTCTTCTAACCACTCATCGCTATTATCGGGAATTAGATCGTGCTCCCTAAGTTCTGCAGCAACTTTTGGGATCTCCGCAATTAGCTCGGCAGTTTCTTCGTTATAACTGTTTTGGGCATGGAGGATATTCACCATCCACGCCAAACCGAACCCTACTAGGGCTATGATCGATAATGAGGTGAGAAACATCCGCGTTAGCAGACGCTTCTTTGGCTTAAATCTTAATTGCATGGCAGATTAAATTTATAGCCCTGACCACGAATCGTCACGATAGGGTTTTCGATGCCACCTTTGGTGAGTTTTTTACGCAGACGACTGACCATTACCTCGATGGTATTAGGGTCACCTTCTTTGTCACCATAGATCACATCGAGTAGACGTTGTTTCGCGACCACTTCATGGCAGTGGCGCATCAGGTATTCCAAGATCAGGTATTCAAAGGCGGTCACTTCCATGGGCTGCTCGTTTAGCGTGACCTGCTTGGCCGCAAGATCGAGCTCGAGTGCACCGCTGGTGATTAGAGGTTTTACAAAGCCAGCACTTCGGCGCACAAGAGCGTCTAGGCGGGCAACTAACTCCTCTTTCTGGAAAGGCTTGACTAGGTAATCATCGGCGCCTGCGTTTAAGCCTTCCACCTTATCCTGCCAGTTTACACGGGCGGTGAGAATGAGTATGGGGGCTTTTAAGTCATTGTCTCGCAGGCTTTGAATCAGGCTGATCCCATCTTGGTCTGGAAGGCCCAGATCAACGATGGCCACATCGATAGGGTAATTGGTTGCTTGGTAAAATCCATCTTTCGCAGTTAATGCGACTTGAACTTGATTGCCTAATTCACTCAGTTGTACTTTGAGGTGGTGAGATAGAATCGGGTCATCTTCAACAACTAAAATTCGCATAGTCAAAATATCCTTGAATTCAATAGAGATTAGTTTACGCAGAATTAACGCAGCTGCCAACTAAGTGTTTCTAAGTAGAGGGAGTTTACGCCTAAGAAACTTAACCTTGGCTGAACTTTTTCCGCTATTGGTCACTTTTTCAGCTTGACGGTACTAAATCATGACATTTAGCCCTTTAGTTCACGATTTATTGAATTTAGCTGGGTTTAATGTCGTTAGCCCTGTGTTTGTTGCTGTTTTTTCGTTAAGATTCCGTGAAAAATTAAATACGAAAGGATTAATACATGTCGTTTGTTAGGCTATTTACAGGGTTAGCACTGCTTTTATTAGCACCGAGTGTAATAGCCACAACGTTTACCTTTACCGCAATTCCTGATGAAGATGAGAGTCAGTTACGAACCCGCTTCGATAAGGTTGCACTCTATCTTGAAGAGAAGCTCGGTGTTGAGGTGAAGTATGTTCCGGTAAAATCTTACTCTGCTGCGGTAACGGCTTTTCGTAATAATCAGGTGCAATTGGCCTGGTTTGGCGGCCTATCAGGTGTACAGGCAAGACGTTTAGTTCCCGGGTCGTTGGCCATTGCTCAAGGCTATGAAGATCAGTTTTTTAAGAGCTACTTTATTGCTCATGCTTCAACCGAGATCATCCCAAGCGATAGCTTTCCTAATTTAAACGGCTACACCTTTACCTATGGCTCTAAGAACTCGACTTCAGGTCGCTTGATGCCGCAGTTCTTTATCGAGCGTAATCTTGGTAAGAATAGTAAGGATATTTTCAAGCGCATTGGCTACTCGGGCGATCATAGTCGCACCATTGCTCAGGTGCAGGCGGGCGTCTATCAAGTCGGCGCGGTGAACTATAAAGTGTGGGAAACTGCATTGGCCAATGGCAAAGTGGACCTTAATAAAGTCAGTGTGATTTGGGAGAGCCCCGCTTATCCTGATTATCAGTGGACTATACGTGGTGATGTGGACGCACAGTTTGGCGCAGGCTTTAGCGAAAAAGTGACCGCCACACTCATTGGTATGAAAGATCCGGAGCTGTTGGCCAGCTTTCCTCGGCAGTCATTCGTGCCTGCAGAAAACCTAGATTATGAAGCGGTAGAAGACGTTGCTAAAGCGATAGGCCTAATTGACTAAACCTTCGTTGATTGAATCTAAGCTGACTAAGCAGATGTTGAGTAAATCCATATTGAGTAAGTCTATGTTGACGCTCAATAACCTCATCGTTCAGTTTGAAGGAAAGACAGCCCTTGATATCGATGCGCTGTCTTTTTACCATGGCGAAAAAGTTGCCATCATTGGGCGCTCAGGTTGTGGTAAGTCGACCCTCGTTAACCATATTTTTGAGCAGCTTAGACCAACTTCAGCTTTGTGTTCCCAGAGGCAAGGTCTGGTTGAGAACTTAAGCGTGTTCCATAATATTTTTATGGGTGCGCTGAATCAGCACTCTTGGTATTACAATCTTGCTAATCTTGTTTACCCATTTAAAGAGCCGCGACAAGCCATACAGCAAATCGCAGATGCACTCGAACTCGATTGTCCATTATCTCAGCCCGTGTCAGCGCTTTCCGGTGGCCAAAGGCAGCGCGTTGCCCTTGGGCGGGCGCTGTATCAGCGTCAGGCTCTGTTGATTGGTGACGAACCTTTCTCAGCACTGGATCCTGTGATGGGACAGCGACTGTTAACTGAGGTTTTAGCCAGTCATGACTCGGTAATTATGGTGTTGCACGATATGGATATGGCGCTAAGTTATTTTGATCGGGTGATAGGCCTTCGCGATGGGCGTACCGTTCTTGACATCGATGCTGCCGCCTTAGATCTACATACTCTCGAAGCTTTTTATCAAGAGAGCTGTGATAGCAAAGCTGCAGATGGTGTAGATAACGCAGCAGCACGACTCGATTTATCTCAGGTCGAGCCGCAACAATGCCTAGCTAAGCATGAGTAGCTAAGTATGAATAAGCCTTGTTAGCATGCTAGGGCAAGTACTTAAACCCAGTAAGCAATTTTCATTTGTGGGTTACTGGAAAAAAGTGACACTAATGCTGTGGGCCGTAACGCTGGTCTGCTTTTATTTTGCTGATACCGAAATTATTGCGCTAGATCCTTGGAGTGAGTTGTTACTAATTGGCCAAGGTTTTATCGCACCTGATTTTTTTGCCACAGAATACCTACTGCAAGCCTTATGGCAAACCGTGAGTTTTGCCCTCTTGGGCATATTGATAGCGCTGATTCTTGGGGCGCCACTTGCCTTGGTTTACCACAAGCCCTATGTGGCGGCGTTCTGCGCTTTTATTCGTTCAATCCATGAGATCTTCTGGGCATTACTTTTCCTACAAATTTTTGGCCTGTCACCGCTGACCGGTATTTTGGCTATCGCACTGCCGTTTGCCGCCACATTTGCCCGGGTTTTTAGTGATATCTTGCAGCAATCCCCCATAACAACCTTGCAGACACTGCCACACGGTACCGACCGAGTCAGTCGTTACCTCTATGGGCGGCTAGCTCACGTGCTTGTCTCTGTACGTGCTTATGTACGCTATCGATTCGAGTGTGCCCTAAGAAGCAGCGCAGTGCTGGGGTTTGTAGGAATGCCCACCTTAGGCTTTTACTTAGAGACCGCTTTTCGTCAAGGACACTATCATCAGGGAGCTGCACTACTGATGCTATTTATCGCCCTCATTGGCACTATTCCATACTGGTGTCGATTAAAGCTATTGCCGTTCTATTTTATTCTCGCTATCTGGGCACTGCCGGAGATCCCCAATATTGATGGCGCATTGATCTGGCGTTTTTTAAGTCAAGATATTTTGCCGCCCATGTTTCAAAACCAGACGTTTCAAAGCCATGGGCTACAAAGCAGCGGAATGAGCGGGGCAGAGATACTCAGTCAGTTTGGCGATTGGTTGATAAGCTTACTGTCTGAGCAGGCACTACCAGGGATTATTGCTACTCTTTTGCTCGCAGTAGCGGCATTGGGGATGAGCCATATCTTTGCGCTTGTTGCTAGTGCCATTAGCGATAAGCGCCTAAGTGGTGGCGTTATCGCACAGACGAATCGTTTTCTTTTACTTATCTTACGGTCGGTGCCGGAGTATATCTTCGCCTTCGTATTTATGCTGCTGCTTGGGCCGTCAATGTTACCGGCAATACTGGCTTTAGCTATCCATAATGGCGCATTGATCGCCTATTTAACCGTTAGGCACGCCGATAATGTGGCCGTTTCGGCGCACTTTAATCATAAAATTGATGGTTATGGATATGAAGTCTTGCCTGCCATCTATCCGAATATGATGGCACTGCTGTTTTATCGGTTTGAGGTGATCTTAAGAGAGACGGCTATCTTGGGGATGTTAGGAATAGCGACACTGGGCTTTTATATTGACAGTAACTTTGCCGAAATTCGCTTCAACGGCGCATTGGTATTGATGTTTGTCACGGCGCTACTCAACATTGCCGTCGACATTTTGAGCCGGCGCGTACTCTACTCAAAAAACAAAGGGCAACTCGCCTGCGCTCATTAGTGTCACCAATCAAGTGTTTCACTCTTAGCTGCCCTAATCTATATCGATATAACTACCCATCTAGCGATAGGTAGTTATATCAAAGTTGTCAGTTAATGCTTCTTAGCTAAAAATCTTGCGTTGATTACGCTTTTGAATGATGCCGTTACCACACCATGCTGCGAAGAGTGTAAAGGCGATGACACCTGCCATAATCGCGCTTAAACGATACCAAGGTGCTTCGGCGACGATCCGCATTTGAATATACTCAAAACTGCTCACACCCCAAACAAGAAATGCGCAGGCAACCAGACCCAGCTGTAATACTCGGGTGGCCCAGCTGGCTTTAATAAACAGCAGCAAGGGGCTTAAGGCAAAAGCAATACAGGCAGTGTTTTGACCAAAACGTAAAAAATGTGCACCGATAAGAAGATAGGCTAAACAGATAAGCAGGATTCGCCACCACATGACAGGTTACCTTAGGAAATGATTATAATGAGACAGAGCTTACGTGAAAGCATAAGACGTATTCTATAGGCGGCTTCACAATAATGAGAATTACTCAGTTCAAGAACGTCAGGATAGGAGGCTGCAGCACTGTGTCGTTTTTTGAGAGCAGGGCGTTTCATGTTTGCAAATTCGAATTCAATCACTTGCATGGGGATAAAAGCGGCTCATACCAAGGACTACGAGCTCACGAAGAAAGGCAACTGCTCAAGCCGTTTGAGTTCTTTATCTTAGAGTTATTCCTGGCTAGGTGTACGCTGTTAGTGTGACACCACGACCCCTGAGAGAATGGTCAGCGCAACGCCAACAAAAATAGTGCCAGTCACAAGGTTGATGAATGGGCTAGCTTTTTTCATCTTCAGCTGGACTCTGGGCTTAGAGAGCACCACGGCGATAAAGCTAAACCAGATAAAAGATAATAAAAATAGCAGCAGCGCGGCCATGCTTTTGGTCGAAAGGCTAACGGTTGGGGTGATCAGTGTCGAAAACAGTGTGATGAAGAAGACCAAGGCTTTCGGGTTTAGCAAATTGGTATAGAGCCCTTGCAAGAATCCGCGAAAGCCCGTTAGCCCAGTGCTGTTTGAGGCTTTCTCCAGCGCGACTGGATCTCGCCAGTGTAGCCAAGCCGCTTTTATTGCGCCAATCCCCATCCAAGCTAAGTAGCTGGCTCCCGCTAGCTGAACCAAGGTAAATAATAGATTTGAACTTTGAATAATGATGCTGACACCAGTTAGGCTCAACAGGGTATGGCCTAAAATGGCCACTGCGATACCAAGCGCCGATGCGACTGCCGCAGTGCGAGATTCTTGGGTTGCAAGGCGAACCACTAACGCAAAGTCAGGGCCGGGGCTGGCAAGCGCCAACAGATGAATGATGCTAAGTGATAGGAGTAATTGATATTCCATCGAGTCTCTTATTGCGTGAGTTAATGACAACTTTAGGGCCTGAATGATACATATTGCCCGTTAGCGCTTAAATTAACACGATTGTGATTAAACAGGTCGTGAATTGTCGAGCGAATTCACCCATAATATAAATCGATTTTTCTGCCAACTACCATCGGAGTGTAGAACGTGAAAGGACAGATCTTAAGAGAAATGAAGGTGCTTAATGCTATTGATCCTGGCTTTGAAGTACAAAGACGTATCGCATTCATTAAGTCAAAGCTTAAGCAATCGAGTACCTCTTCTTTAGTCTTGGGGATCAGTGGTGGCGTAGACTCTTCACTCGCAGGGCGCTTGTGTCAGCTTGCCATTGAAGAACTCAATAGTGAGTCTAACGGTAAAAGTTATCAGTTTATCGCGGTTCGCCTGCCTTACGATGTACAAAAAGATGAAGATGAAGCTCAGCTGGCCTGTCAGTTTATTCAGCCTTCGAAGCTGGTCACGGTGAATGTAAAATTCGGAGTCGATGGTGTACATGCCGAAACCTTAGCGGCAGCAGAAGCGGCGGGTATTGAGTTGCCTGACGCCGATAAAGTCGATTTTGTTAAGGGTAATGTGAAAGCAAGAATGCGCATGGTCGCCCAGTATGAGATCGCGGGCTTAGTTGGTGGGCTTGTAGTTGGCACCGATCATAGCGCCGAAAATATTACCGGATTTTATACCAAGTGGGGCGATGGTGCCTGCGATTTAGCACCTCTGTTTGGCCTTAATAAGCGTCAGGTTCGTCAACTCGCAGCCTTCCTAGGTGCGCCAGAGACATTAGTCGTCAAAGCGCCGACGGCGGATTTAGAAGAGAGTAAGCCTCAGTTAGAAGATGAAGTTGCCCTAGGTCTTACTTATGATCAGATTGATGATTTCCTAGAGGGTAAAGAGGTCAGCGATTTTGTTAATGATAAGCTGGTTGGGATCTATCGTGCTACTCAACATAAGCGTGAGTCAATTCCGACGATTTACGACTAATTATCCACTCTGAATTTAAAGGCGCTACGGCGCCTTTTTCATTGGCTCGCGATTATGGTTTAACTCAGTGGCGGTAGAGTTAATGCTGCTCTTAATATGTCGATCTGTTGGTTTGGGAATTGGCGATAGTCAAGGTAGGGGCAGAGGTAGATAGCTTGGCTTGTATGCTTGCTAACATGGCTTGAGCTTGAGTCTGAGGTTATCGGCTTAAAGAGGGCGGAGTTAAGATTTAACTTTTGAGCACTTAGCTGGCCGCAAATAATATGCACGCTGGCGTTTGGATTAAGCTGAACGCTATCAATCAAAATAGATTCATCTTGCTTGAGTAACAGCTCGTCACGATAGCGTTTCCAGTTCGTATTGGCTACAGCGATTTTGGCCATAATAGTTAAAATTTTGCGCCAATGATTCCCGTTAATCTTGATAAGGTTTTGTACTGCTAATGGCGCAGTATGGCTCCAATTAGCCTCAAGCGTAGGCGGTGTCGGCAGGTAGAAACATATTTTTGCGTTTTCTAAACCGATTATCTGCTTATTTTTATTCAATGTTTCTCCTTAATCTCACCATTTCAGTGTAAAAGCGTGTAAGTTAAACTAATACGCTTGTTTAGGGAAAATCGCGACGATTATGAAAGCCATTATTATAGGGTCGACAAAACATTTGGCCTTTGCGCTGTTTTATGCATCCTTAGGAACCAGCCTAGCATTAATCGCGATGGCCGTTTGGTATTTGAATTCTCGTCCCGACTTATCACTCTGGCATACAACTGAATTAACCTCAGAATATCGTGCCCACAGCGATGTGAGTAGTTTTTCAGAGTATATGCAGCTTGAAGACAAGCTGTTCGATGAGCTGGAAAAAAAGATTTATCTTGATCCCAAAGCGCCTCAGCCGTTTGATGTTATCAATCGTTATGTTCGTGGCAGTTACTCAGATCCTGCACTCTGGTCACAAGACTGGAATCGAAGCTATGAATGGGCCAACGCCGATGCCGAGTTTGGGGTACTACTCATTCACGGCATGTCAGACTCTCCTTATGCCATGTCACACTTTGCTAAGCACTATAAAGACCAAGCCCATGTGCTAGGTTTAAGATTGCCTGGTCATGGTACCTTGCCGTCGGCATTGACGCATATCTATTGGCAAGACATGGCTGGGGCTGTGGCACTGGCAACAGCGCATATGAAGCAGGTGTTAGGTGAAAAACCACTGTATTTAGTTGGCTTCTCTACCGGAGCTGCATTAGCGCTTAATCATGAGCTAGAGCAGATAGCAACCGACAAAGGGACTGATTATGCAACCATGGTGTTGATCTCTCCGGCAATAGGTTTACCCCCGGTTGCCGCTGGCGCAAAATGGCAGGCTAGGCTCGGGACGGTACTCGGTTTAGATAAGTTAAGCTGGAACAGCATTCAAGCCGAATACGATCCGTTTAAATATGGCTCCTTTGCCGTGAATGCCGGAGATGTGGTGTATCAGCTTTCATTGCGTAATCATCAACTTGTTCAGCAGTTAGGCTTTAAAGCGCTAGAAGAGTTGCCTCCCATACTGACGTTTCAATCCCTGACCGATGATACCGTTGATACCAGTGCGGTGATCAGTTCGCTATACAGCCTGCTGCCCGATGCTGACCATGAGTTGGTATTGTTCGATATTAACCGAACCAAAGTGAATTTGAGCCTTATTTTAAATGATCCACTCGAGCCTTACCGGCAGATGATGGCTAAGGGAGAGTTTAACTATGACTTTACCTTAATAGAAAACCAGAGCCCCGAGAGCAGAGAGCTTCAAGCAAGACGCTTAAATGACAACGACGTCACATCACTTGGGTTAAGTTGGCCAAAACAGGTTTACTCTTTGTCGCATGTTGCACTGCCTTTTCCAAAAAGTGATGCCCTTTATGGTCCGATTTGGGATGATAAAAAGCCGCATATTCAGATTGGTACTGGTGCATCCCGTGGTGAGAGAGGCGTGATCAGTGTGTCAGCCAGTGAGATGTTGAGGCAAAAGTGGAACCCTTTTCATAGCTATCTGCTTGAAAAAATGGATGAGGTAATCGTTCCCTAATATTAACTAACGATCCTGCTAAAAAGTTCGCCCTAACTGTATTACTCTCACGGTTTTGTCGAGTCTATGAGTCTTCTAAGGTGGTGAAAACGAGCTGGTTTCTGCCAGAGTTCTTGGCTTGATAAAGGTTGATATCGGCCTGCTTGACCCACTCATCCAGTGAGGCGTTGAAGCTTCCGTTACCTATGACGGCACCTATGCTGGCAGTCACTTGGAATTGTACTTTATCTGTTTCTAGTTCAATTCCCGTCTCTTGTAATTTCTGTCTAAAGCTTTCTAAATGCCCCTCAATTTTCAGAGCATTACAAAGGGGCATAATCAGTAAGAACTCTTCGCCGCCATATCGCACTATAATGTCTGAGTCGCGTTTAAACTCCTGACTGAGGAGCTCGGCAACGCGTTTAAGGGTGAGATCGCCACCATCATGGCCGTAAGTGTCATTAATGAATTTAAACTTATCAAGGTCCAGTAGGGCGATGGCAATCACTTCATCACTACGCTGACAAAGCTCCTGAATAGCAGGGAACTTATTCTCGGCGTAGCGGCGATTATACAAGCCTGTGAGTGGGTCTTTCTCGGCTAATGCCTGTAATTTGTTGTTAGCGCGCTCTAACTCTAGGGTTCGCAGCGCCACCTTTTCTTCAAGTTCGAGCTGATAACCAATAAGTTGGCTTTTACTCTGTTGTAAGCGCTGAAACAGTGTGTAGATCTCCTGCGGTGACTCTTCATCTACCGCATATTCGCTGTGAGGCCCCTGTGGTGTTGTGCTGAATTTGTTGGCGATATTTTCTAGTGGCAAGGTAAGGCGCCCGCTGATGACGTGCGAGATATAGATGGTGATCGATAGCGCAACAAATAATATTGCAAATGTTGCTAAATACATGCCTTCAACCAGTTCCACTAAGGGGCGAAAAGGATTAAGCACGAATAGCTGCCAGTCATTTTCGAGCTTCACACTAGCATAGACGTACTCAGGGGCCATATTGTCACTATGGGCGATATTAAGCATAGGAAATGGGGTGATGTAGTTCTTACTGGGTACCGAGTAACTAAATTCTGACAGCGGAGTAATATCCAGATTATCAGAGGCATAAATTACTCGACGGTTTTTATCTATGAGCACTATGGACTGGCTATGGCTGCCAGTATTGACGTGGTCGATTGCTTTGAACTCCTGTAGGTCAAGTGAACCTTCGATGATCCCTATGGGCTGATGAGGAGTATCAGGGCGATAGATTGGTGCGCTGATGGCGACAATCGGATCTTGCCCAAAACCTTTACCTAAGAAAACGGGAGAAGTGAAGTGACGTTGATTAATAAAGGCTTCAACAAAGTAGCTCCTATCTCGAATATCGAATTCAGGCTGGCTCTCTAGGCTAGAAAGAAGTGACGCTGGACTGGCACTAATGACAGTCCCTTGTTTATCTGCCAGTAGCATGGTGATAAAGCCCGGGTAATGAGTGTGCAGCTGAGATAATAAAATTTGTTCCTCAACTTCAGCATATTGATTTAGGCTGAGCCATGCAGCCGCATTCTTAATCGCTTGGGTATGAGAGTTTAAGTAAGCCTGAGTCGATAGCCCTAAATGGTCGGCAGAGTTTTCGATATTTTGATAAAGCAAGGCTTGTTGGCGTTCGATAAACTGATTGTTAAACAGTAATGCGGCTAACAGCAGGGCAACGGTAATAACCAGCGTGAAAGTATAGGTGAGCTGGGCATTGAAGGTACGCCTAGGTGCGTCTTTGAGCTTGTTTTTAAAATGCCAAAAAGAAGGGATTAAGATAATCAACAGTGAGCCAATACAGGCGTAGACGAGCCCATTGATCCCTTGCTTTAAAATAACGAAAGCGATATGGCTACTGGGCAGGTCGGTGAATAGAAAAATATACAGGTAAAACAGTGGCATTCCTATGAATAACCAAAAACCGAAGCTGGCATATAGTGCGTAGAGATGGCTTCGCCTAGCAAAGCCAAGACAGAGAGCCTCAACGCCAAATAGAAAGTATACATGGGGACTATCCCAGACCATCATTAACCCAGTAACGGTAATTATTGCAGTGTAAAGTGCATACCAAGGGCCAAGTAATATGGCGGCAATAACATAAGATACGTTGCCGAGGATCAGCTGTATGTTAGCAAACAGATGGATGGGATAGAGGTTTATAACTAATCCAATGAATCCTAACACCGAGGCTAGCAGCAGTTTATTATTTTCTATTTTCCCCAATACAATTCGCCTTTGTT
Organism: Shewanella schlegeliana; assembly: GCF_016765635.1. Classification (GTDB taxonomy): domain Bacteria; phylum Pseudomonadota; class Gammaproteobacteria; order Enterobacterales; family Shewanellaceae; genus Shewanella; species Shewanella schlegeliana. The sequence goes on along the minus strand of NZ_JAESVD010000013.1, from coordinate 109,848 downwards.
TTGATTAGAATGGCTTTGATTAATGGTACCGATATTTACAATTTATTAACTTTGTTCTGTGATAGCAACTTATAACGAGAAGCTGAACCCTGCTTGAATAAAAAATAGTCAATGATTGAGGTGGTTTTACAGAGTAACAGGACGTTTAAATCTATGCGGATTAAAAGGAAAAAGTACTATTTTGGTGATATGTCTGACCTTGCTCACATCCTTTAAAAGTCATCGGTCCGCCATTCAGCTTTTGTTCAACTCCACCGCCAAATTTAAGTTTCAATTAAGGTTAAGTCATATCATGGTAGGCAAGTCTGCAGAGGGACTAAGTCTTTCATTTATTAGGCAGCATTAACAAAAATAAGCCTTAACAGTTTTGTGACAACACAAACATTAAGTGCGATAACTCCGATATTAAGGAATGCATATGAAATATTTAACTTTGGTTGCTGCGTTAGCGTTTTCTGCTTCAGCTATGGCTGTAAACTGTACAGATTGCCATGAGACAATTAATGTCGAAGAGCATACTGAAATGGAAGCAACCATTGCGACTTGTAACGATTGTCACGATATGGGAAGTGCTCACGAATTAGATAAAGAAGTTCACACTCCAGATCTAACAATGAAAGAGTGTGCTGACTGTCACGAGTAAATACTCAGGCAAGATTAAAAGCGCTGTAATATCAGCGCTTTTTTTATGTCTAATCTGCAATTATCTGAGCTTTGTGATTTATAAATAGTGCAGATATAAAAAAACCAGCTAATAAGCTGGCTTTTTTATTTGATTTGGTCGGGATAACAGGATTTGAACCTGTGATCTCTTGTCCCCCAGACAAGCGCCTTACCGGACTAGGCCATATCCCGAGATATTCTACAGAACCGTTATAGCAATTTATAACTAAGGGGGAGCGTTCTGAAGAGCCAGCACTTTATCAAGTCATTTTTATTAGCGCAAGCTCTTCATTCGTTTAAACGGTTCATTTGCTTAGTTTATAATCTTTAGTGGGTATGTAGTCGGCGTCCTTCGCGCATGACCTCAATCAACTCTGGTGCGCTCATTTTCTTCTTTAAGCGTTTACGGTACTCACTGTCATAGATCCGATACTTGCCGTGACGGTCAATTACGGTAATTTCTGACGGTTGATAAATAGCAAATATTCTATGGTCGCCAACGTATACCCAGCTCTTGTCGCTTGGTTGCATCAAGCTTTGGTCTGAGCTGTAATCTGATGCCGGATTAGTACAGCCTAAGATTTGGGTCATAATCGCTGGGACTAAACCGTTATGGGTGGTGCGATAATTAACCTGTTTTGGCGACACTTCGTTCGGCCAATGAATGATCATAGGTACACGAACACTGTCTGGAGACAGGTTAACCCGTGCTTCATCGGGGTTACTGGTAAACATCTTACCGTTAACGCCAGTAATGACCACCATCGTCCCTTCGGGTAGGCTATTCACGACCTGCTCAATCTGCTTATCGATAAAATTAAGCGATTGACGATATTGGTTAAATAGCACTTTTTGTGCAGGTTTTAATTTAGCCTCAGATTGTACAGTTTTAATGCCAAGGAAGCCGATAGGTGTATCGTAGCTATCGGGGGACTTTAAGTTGAGCAGACTAAACCAAGGTTGGCGGGCTGAATCGGTCCACTGCTGCCAGTTGGCTATGGATTGTAGATCCGACTTGGCATAGCTATTTAGATGCTCGGCATCGATTCGTTCAAAATCTTTGTATATTGCCAGCGGGGAGGCCAGCGTATCTTGTGTGGTAAATAGCCCTAATTCATAGCCCTTAGAAGCTAATTCTTGGGTTAATACTGGACTTTGATAATGTAGATCTACGTCGTTGGAGTAACTGCCTTGTAGGCCGTAGAGCAAGCTAAACATGCCACTATTGAACTGGTTGCCGCCACTGAGGTGCTGAGTAAAGTTCACATTATGCTTAGCGTAAGACGATAGGAACGGCATCGTTGATTCATTGACAAGATCGGCACGTAAGCTGTCTACGGCAATGACTAATATATTAGGTTGGCTATCGGCATGACACTGCATCGGCTCCAGTGGATACTGCAGGCGAGACTTAGGTGGTGTTTGGCTCTGGTGATCTTGAATGCCTTCTATTCCATAGCTTTCCATTAAGCTCTTTGCTGTTGCTGGGTAGGATAGCGGATAGGCGTCATCAAAATGGGTAATTTCGGTGACATCGGCAGCGTCGCCCCAGATATGAATGAGGTGGCTGGACACAAAGCAGATCCCAACAATCGCAACAACCTTGTTGCCGACGTTACGCTTACGGATTCTCTCGATCCGCTTCCACAGGAAGTTGGCAAGGGTGAGTTCTATCACCAAGATGGCAATAGGGGTAATAATGTATGAGGTGCCGCGAAGCAGAGCATTTAAGTCTGCCCATGCGAGATCAAAAACAAAGGGGCTTAAATGAAGACCATAATCATCATAGATAACCGTATCATAGAGCAATAAGCATAAACTCAAAGTCGCCACGACTGCGGCATATCCCCTGAGGATCCTTGAATAGGGAAGCAATAACGTTATCGGGAAAATAAAAACCAAATAGACCATAAAAGCTAAAAAGCTAAAATGGCCTATGGTGCTGATCACTAAGTAGCCCCAGCCAATAAAAGTTTCAGGAAGTCCAATGCTGTCGAGGTAGCGATAGCCGACGATAATGGCGAGTAGGCCATTAATAAAGGCAAACCAATGTCCCCAGCTTACTAATCGTGAAACGCGATCACGTCCAATCTGTTTTTGTCGCTCGACCATGTTGTTCCATTTATTGTTTAGGCTTTATGAAGGTTAACCTAAGTCGGTTAGCCTTAACTTGTTCAGCTTAATTATATCTATCTTAGTTAGCTTTGACTGACTGCGATAATGCTTTAGCAAATTGCTCTGCAACCACTTCACGAGCTTCAGCGGGAACTTTGTTTTGCAAAAGGTGAGTTACGCAGTTACCTAACGCCATTAAGCTTAGGTCTGTTGGAGATTGGTGCTTCTCTAAAACTGCAAGTAACTCTGCAATAATTGACTCTACTTGAGCGTTAGAATATTTGGATTGAATAGCCATAATGATAAAGGTTCACTTAAAATCTTAATTAACGGCATATAATAACGGATTTTTTGCAGAAGCTCCGCACTTTTTGTTCTCCTTTTTGGGATGACAGTTTGATTGAGCCACTCTATTGCTGATAATGCCGAGTTTGTGCGGCATATTTGCTGGCGTTTTTATGAAGATTACAGCCTGCATTGGGCTCTTCTACTTGCTGCTTTTGGCGAGGCCAGATTGTGGGCATAGTGGTTTTAAATGAATTTTTTAGCTTCGAGTCGTGATTGAAGAGATATAGATTTTTAACACCTCTCTGGTATGATAGCGAGCATTAGAATGTTGTTGGTTTAGGGGGGATATCTCTTCCTCTATACAACGGCAGAATATCAATTATTTACACTTAGAGCGTGAGCCAAAGCATGCGCTCCTTGCCAAATTTATCGAGGCTCAATGAGTATTAACGTCGAACAAGCAATTATCCACTCCATTTCTCAAGATGGTGAAGGTCAACTTAGTTGTCGATTACGTCCACAACCTCTGCTAAACAGCCAAGCGGTTGAGGCGATGCTAGAAGAGTTGCATCAAACCTATACCACTAAAGCGGGTAAAGGATTTGGTCACTTTGGTATTAATGGAGAAGATGGCGAAGCCAACACTAAGTTTGAAGAAGCGTTAACGACTTATCGTCAGGGCGAGCTGGGTTTTGTAGAGTTTTCTGGCATCGCTGGCAAGCTTTTGCAAGAGGAGCTGGCCAAATATGACTTTAGTACCGGTGGCTTCCTATTGTTGTCTTGTTATACCTATATGACGAGCGACTATCTGTTTGTTTCGTTACTTAACGCAAAATCTTCGATGACAGTACTCGATGATATGGAGCTGTCGCAAAATACCCACTTAGATCTTAATAACGTGCAACTTGCGGCGAGAATCGATTTAACAGAGTGGCAAGCCGATCCTGAATCGAAAAAATATATCTCCTTTATTCGCGGCCGCGCGGGTCGTAAAGTCGCTGATTTCTTCCTCGATTTCATGGGCTGCGTTGAAGGCGTAAACACCAAAGCACAGAATAAGTCGTTAATGAACGCGGTTGAAGATTTTGTGGGTAATAGCGAGCTCACCAAAGATGAACGTCAGCAAGCCCGTGAGCGAGTATTTGATTACTGCACCGAGCGTTGTGATGAAGGCGCGTCGATTCAGATTAAAGACTTAGCAGACGAGCTTGCAGACCAAGGTATGGACTCTTTCTATGACTTCGCTCAGGGGGGCAATTATGAACTGGAAGAGGAATTTCCTGGTGATAAACCAACCCTAAGGCAGTTGAAGAAGTTCTCAGGTACTGGTGGTGGCGTAACACTAAGTTTCGACGGTCAACACCTTGGTGAGCGGGTTATTTACGATCCAGTTTCAGACACCATTATCATTAAAGGTGTACCAGCAAACCTAAAAGATCAGCTCGACCGTCGCCTAAAGGGCGAGTAACCCTTAAAGTGTCAGCATGACAATGGGTGTAATGAATTTGAAAGCCGAGCCTTAGTAGCTCGGTTTTTTGTTATTGCATATCACCTTGGAGTGTCATTTTATACCTGAGATTGAGGGCTGTGCGGAGTAAATAGACACTCAGACTAAAAAAGTCGAATGTTATCTCTGTTCAATGTAAGCTACGGCTATTATTAGAAGAGTCATACCTGCTTGACTCTAATTAAGTACATTTATCCTGCGGCCATTGCTGCGTGGACTAAGGCCGGTAGACTGTTTTTCTACCTAGGAGCGCAAATGCAATTGTTTGTTAAAGATTTAACGGTTATCGATTTTTCTTATCTTTGTCCTATTAGAGGCATGGTGGGAGAAAGCTGGATTGTTGATGTGTTACTCGATGGTGGTTTAGATGAGCAAAACATGGTGCTCGATTTTGCGAAAGTGAAACGAACCATTAAGAGTACCATTGATGATGTGGCTGACCATCGTCTTCTGATCCCGACAGCCTGCAGTGAAGTTCGTTGGCAACAGCAGGGCGACAGGGTATGGATGGATTTTACCAGTCAACAAGGTGAGATACACCTTGCCTGTCCGTCAGAGGCTTTTGCACTCATTCCAAGCGAGATAATCGATTTTGAGAGTGTGAATAAATTTTTGCAGCAGGCACTAAAAGAGGCATTACCGGCAAATGTTGAGGGGATCTCGCTGACACTCAGAAATGAAATTCACGAGGCGCCTTATTATCATTACAGCCACGGCTTGAAAAAACATGATGGTAACTGCCAGCGAATAGCTCACGGTCATCGTAGCCCGGTCACCGTGTTTGAAAATGGCGTTGCGGCACCCAAGTGGGATGAGTATTGGGCTAAGCGTTGGCAGGATATCTACTTAGCCACGGTAGAGGATCAGGTATTAGTCAGTTCGCTAACCTTGTCGCCCCAAGCGGTAGTCAACGATGATACTCATTATGGATTTCACTATCAGGCACCACAGGGCGACTTTCAACTAGCAATGCCTAAAGGGCGTTGTGACATCCTTCCACATGATACAACCGTTGAGTTACTGGCTGATTATATGGCGCAAACTTTAGTTGAAAAAACGCCAAGCAGTGACTTTAAAGTGATTGCTTATGAAGGGGTTGGTAAGGGCGCGATTGTTAGTAAAGCAGCGACTCAAGCTGCAAGTTAATAAGCATATAAGGAGTGGCTTTGAGAGCTTTTACTCGTACGATTTTTACCTGTGTATTGACCAGCATGGCTTTTCAGGCCAATGCTGCGGTTGAGATAAACGGTGAGTTATCCCAAGGGGCACTTGTTCGAGCTAAGGTGCAACCCGGCACGCAGGTGTTTTTGAATGATGAGCCAGTAAAAGTGAACGCTCAAGGTCAGTTCGCCTTTGGTTTTGCCAGAGAGGCAGAGCTAGAGCAGATGCTCAAATTGGTTTACCCCGATGGTTTGACCGAACTGAAGCCGTTAACACTGACAAAGCGCGAGTATCGAATTCAGCAAGTAAATGGGATCAGCAAAAAAATCATGAAACCGGATCCTAAGGCACAAGCGCGTGCAGCAAAGGATTCGAAGCAGGTGAAAGCAGCAAGGGCGCAATTTACGCCAAGTGATGCTTTTAATCAGCAATTTATCTGGCCCTTAACGGGTAGGATCTCCGGAGTTTATGGTAGCCAGCGTGTTTATAATGGTAAACCCGGTACGCCACACTACGGTGTAGATGTCGCGGCGAAAACGGGGACCGTTGTAGTGGCTCCGGCCGATGGGGTGATATCTCTTTCTGTGCCAGATATGTTCTATTCTGGTGGCACCATGATTATTGATCATGGCTATGGTGTTAACTCGAGTTTTCTGCACTTGAGTAAGTTGTATGTTAAAGAGGGCGATGTGGTGAAACAGGGAGACAAAGTTGCAGAAGTTGGCTCTACAGGCCGCTCTACAGGCCCGCACCTTGATTGGCGCGTGAACTGGTACCAGATGCGACTGGATCCAACGACTATCGTGCCTTCGATGAAGAGCGTACTGGCAAAAGAAAGCGCCAAGTAAATAAAAAAGCAGCCTAATGGCTGCTTTTTTATTGGGAAACTTAAACTGGTTCGGCTTATTTGTAGCGCTTCTTCCATTTAAATAATACTGAGTATTTCCAGAGGTTTTTAATTACGAAGTAACCCCCAGCTGAAAAAATACCCGCTAAAACCAAGCAACCTAATAGGAAAGGTGGGCCGATCGTCGAAACAGAGGCTTGGACCCATTGCCAGCTTGCTTCGAAATTAAACGCCTGAGGCTCATGTCCTAGTAGCGTCGCGCCTAAAAGGTAGGCGATATAAAACATAAAAGGCATGGTGATCGGGTTCGTTACCCACACGAGCGCAACGGCTAGTGGAAGGTTGACGTTAAATAAAATTGCCAATGCGGCGGCCAACACCATTTGAAATGGCATCGGGATCCATGCTGCAAACAGGCCTACGGCAAAGGCGCCGGGGGCTGAGCGGCGGTTTAAGGTCCATAAATTGGGTTTTAGGAGTAGATCGCCAAACATGCGCAGGTGTTTGTGTTCGCGCAGTGTTTCAGGCTTAGGCATAAACTTTTCAATTATTTTTTTTGGCATAACTTCAATTTGCTGTCTTAACTTACTCACTATGAATCGATTTATGTGTGGCTATTGCATCACTATAGTTTCAGCGCTGCTTTGGCCTGCTCTACCAAGTCTCTCTATTCTACCTGTACTTATCGTGGCGGCTATTATCGCCTGTAAACGCATGCCATTTATCGCTGGAAGCTTAATTGCGATTAGTTGGATTAGCCTGTTTTATTCATTATTAATGGACTGGAATACAGGTGAACGAGTCGATACATTGAATGTCGAATCGCAGATCATATCATTTGTTCATACAAACGGCGACCGGATCAGTATGGATATTACGCTTATTGATTCGGTTTCCCCCCATATTCTTAATCGCAAGCTTAGATTAACTTGGCGTGATGCGCCGCCGGTCACACCAGGCCAGCGCTGGTTATTAACCATAAAGCCTAAGTCCATTACCAGCACATTAAATCAGGGCAGTTTTAATCAACAAAAGAATTTATTGGCTAAACATATTATAGGAAAAGGCTGGGTTGTTAGTGGCCAAATGTTAACAAATGAGCCTGATTACCGTACAAGATTAATTATAGCGTTGAAATCAGTGTTGGCCGATGATGGAAGTGGCGACCTGTTACTTGCGCTGTTGGCCGGAGATAGGAGCGCTATTTCATCAGCACGTTGGCAGCAGCTTCGAAATACTGGAACGGGTCATCTGTTTGCTATCTCAGGTCTACACCTTTCTGTGGTATCACTTTGGTTGTTGATCCTGGCTCGTTTATTCTTGTATCGTTACTCGCCAGTTAATAGTCGCCGAAATTGGCTGTTGTGTTTGGCTATCTCTGCTCTGGGAGCAATCGGTTACGCATATCTTGCAGGCTTTTCTGTTTCTACACAGAGAGCGCTAATCATGCTGCTGGCATTTGTCTGTTTTAGCGCATTGAAAACTCACTCCTCAAGTTGGGAAAGGCTACTCTATGCACTCTTTGTCGTCCTAGTTCTCGATCCCTTGAGTATGTTAAGTGCTGGCTTTTGGCTCTCTTTTAGTGCCTTGGCTATTATCTTACTCACTGTGAGTCAGTATCGGTTTACCGATGAGGCGTACAGCGCCAATATCAAGGTTACGTCAAGTGCAAGTGTCGCCCCTGCTTGGAATTTGCTTTTGTGGAATAAGCTTCGCACGGCAGCGCTCTCATTTTGGGCGGTTCAGTGGCGCTTAACTCTTGGGCTGTGCGTGGTTCAGGCGATCTTTTTTTCTGGAGCATCGCTGGCTAGTTTAGTCGTCAATCTGTTGCTTGTGCCTTGGTTTACCTTGTTGCTTATTCCTATAAGCCTGTTGTCGTTATTGGTTTTTATTCTGCTCACCAACTTAGGTTTATCGACCACAGGCGTTTTTACTCTTGCGGCTTATGCTATGTCGCCAGTGGTCAGTATATTGGACTACAGCAGCTCTGTTGATTTTGTGTGGATCGATCTCGCTAATGACGTTATCGCTACTTTGACGATTGCATTAATAGGCCTTTACCTTATGGTCAATTTTAAACAAGCGCGATGGCGAGCCTTATTGTCGGTGATGTTCATTCCCTTGTTGCTCACGATTATGTTTAGATTGCTGCCCATTGATGATAAGCGCTGGCAGGTTCATCTACTCGATGTGGGCCAGGGGCTTTCTCTCGTGATAGAGCAGAATAAGCGAGCCATTATCTATGATACAGGCGCTCGTTATGGCAACAGCTTTAGCTACGCAGAGCGAGTCGCGTTACCGTTTCTTACCAGTAAAGGCATCAATGAGGTTGATTACTTGGTGGTAAGCCATGGAGATAATGATCATGCTGGTGGGGCTGAGGCGATTATTAAGCATTATCCTAACGTTAAGCTGATCTCTGATCTGGCAACTGAGCTTAGGCCTGAACTGGCTGGCGTTCAGCAAGTTAGCTGTAGACCAAAGACCCTTCATTGGCAAAGGCTGACTCTAGAGCTGTTGGCTCCGAGTGAGGTAACCTCTGGTAACAATGGCTCATGTGTGGTTAGAGTGAGTGACATTACCAATAGTGTGTTACTTAGTGGCGATATAGAGAGAAGTGCAGAGTTGCAGCTACTTGCTAATACTCATAACAGCGGCGCTAAATTGCAGAGCCGAGTGTTAATTGCGCCACATCATGGTAGTAAGACCTCATCAACCGAAGCTTTTATCGATGCAGTATCACCTGAGTTGGTTCTTTTTCCTGCTGGGTTTCGAAATCGGTGGGGATTTCCTAAAGAAGAGATCGTTGAGCGTTACCAAAAACGCAATATTTCGACTTTAACCAGTGGAGAATTGGGGCAAATAAGTATTTTATTTAATCGAAAAGATGTGGAAATTCGTACATACCGGTCAGATTTTGCACCATTTTGGTATAACCAAGTGTTTAGGTTTGGCCAGATTAAAAATCCAGAGTAGAATGCTTCTTTTGCCAATATGTTAATTCCTCAATGACAACATCTCCTAAAAATGAAGTCTGGACTGTTTTTAAGCGCCTGTTAGGGTATTTAAAGCCTCTTAAAACAGTATTAGCTTTTGCCATCATTGGCCTTGCAATGTACGCCCTTGTTGATGCCACTTTTATCGCGGTGATTAAACCTTTCATCGATGAAGGCTTTGGCGGCCAAGCTGGGCAGGCGGCTCAAGCTGCTGGTGGCCTAAGTAGTTTAGACTTAGGCACGAGTGGTGGTTTTAACTCATCGAATGATGTTTTAATGATGGCGCCGTTTGTGGTTATCGGATTATTCTCACTTCGTGGTCTAGCCAACTTCCTCTCGACTTATTGCATCTCTTACATGAGTGCACGGGTGATCATGGATATGCGTCAAGAGGTGTTTGAGCACTACCTGACACTACCTGTGAGTTATATCGACTCTGAAAACACTGGCAATCTTATCTCTCGAGTCACCTATGATACAGAGCAGATAGCTCGTGCATCGGGCAGTGCGCTTATCACTATCGTTCGTGACAGCATCACCGTTGTCGGCATGATTTCAATCATGTTCTATTTCTCTTGGAAATTGTCTTTAGTTATCTTGATTGTTGGACCTATTATCGGTGTGGTGATCACCGTTGTGAGTCGCCGCTTTAGAAAGGTGTCTAAGCAAATTCAAGCTGCTATGGGCGGAGTGACAGCTGCAACCGAGCAGATGATCAAAGGCCATAAGAATGTGCTTTCTTTTGGTGGTCAAGAAACTGAAGCCAAGCGGTTTGCTAAAGTAAACGATCAAAACCGATATCAAACCATGAAACTGGCAACGGCGCAGGCTATTAGTCAACCTTTAGTGATGGTTATCGGTTCATTTGCATTGGCATTTGTGCTTTATGCCGCGAGCATCGACAGTATGAAATCCGAGCTTACAGCAGGTACTTTTGCCACCATTTTAGGTGCTATGCTTGCCATGCTACAGCCAATTAAAAACCTTACCCGTGTTAACGCAGAATTTCAGCGCGGTATTGCGGCTTGTACTACAGTGTTTGAGCTACTCGATACTGAGCCAGAAAGCGATACGGGTACGCTAGAAGTCGACCGCGTTAAAGGCGAGCTAGCTTTTAACCATGTTGACTTTAGTTATCCTGGACACGAGAAGTTGGCGCTTAACAATATCGACTTTAAAGTTGAGCAGGGGCAAACCTTAGCCTTGGTAGGTCGCTCAGGCTCAGGTAAGTCAACCATTGCCAGTCTAGTGACTCGCTTTTACACTGGTCTTAAGGCGGGGGATATTACTCTCGATGGTCAAAATATCGATGATTATAAGCTTAAGACTTTACGTAGCCAGGTTGCACTCGTATCACAGCAAGTAACGCTGTTTAACGACACTATCGCTAACAATATTGCCTATGCTTATCCTGGTGTGGCCACAAGAGAGCAGATCATTGAAGCGGCGACCTTAGCCCATGCGATGGAGTTTATTGAGCCAATGCCTGAGGGACTCGATACCCAAATTGGTGAAAATGGCGTGATGCTCTCAGGAGGTCAAAGACAACGTATCGCCATTGCCCGTGCTATTTTGCGTAATGCGCCAGTATTAATTCTTGATGAAGCGACCTCAGCGCTTGATACCGAGTCAGAAAAGGCGATTCAGCAGGGCTTAGATAATCTGCGTCAAAACCGGACCTCAATTGTGATTGCCCATCGTTTATCGACCATTGAAAGCGCTGACCAAATTTTGGTGGTCGATCAAGGCAAGATTGTTGAGCGAGGAACCCATGTGTCCCTGCTTGCTAAGGGCGGTGTTTACGCCAACCTGTATCAGATGCAGTTTGGTAGCTAGATGCAGTCTTGGGTTAATAAATTATGGTATCAGAGCCATCCGCTTAGGTTTGCGTTATGGCCTCTTGCCTTACTATTTTCGGCAATCACTAGCTTCAGGCGTCAACTGTTTCGCTTAGGGATTAAAAAAGCGGTTAAGCTCCCTGTGCCAGTAATTATCGTCGGTAATATTACCGTTGGCGGCAGCGGTAAAACCCCAACCGTTATTTATCTTATCGAGTTACTCAGAAAGCACGGTTTAAAGCCTGGTGTGATTAGCCGTGGTTATGGTGTCGAGATTGATGGCGTCCGAGCGGTTTTGCCTGCTGACACTGCAGATACTGTAGGTGATGAGCCTGCAATGATAGTGTCACGAACGCAAGTCCCTATGGTGGTAGGTGCTAAGCGGGTCGATGCGGCAAATAAGCTATTAGCAGATTTTGATGTTGATATCATCATTAGTGACGATGGTCTACAACACTATCAATTAGCCCGAGATATCGAGCTGGTTATTCTCGATGGAGAGCGTCGTTTCGGTAATGGCATGCTGTTACCAGCAGGTCCTCTGCGCGAAGGCCCATGGCGCTTGCAAAGCGTGGATCACGTCATCGTTAATGGTGGCAGTGCTTTGCAAGGAGAGGTGCCGATGACTTTGCATCCCTCCGCATGGTTACCTGTATCGACTCATCATGATGCAAGTAAAACTCCGAGTAAGGACGCGCCGCTGGTTGCGATGGCTGGGATTGGCAATCCACAGCGTTTTTTCGATACGTTATCTGCTCAGGGCTACCAATTGGAGCAAACCCAAACATTTGACGACCACAGTGTTTACTGTGAGTCTGTGCTAAATGAACTCGCAAATGGTCGTATCTTGGCCATGACAGAAAAAGATGCTGTGAAATGTCGCGATTTTGCAAAAGATAACTGGTGGTATCTCGCTGTAGATGCGAAGCTATCCGCCTCATTTGATCAACAACTACTCGCTAAAATAGATCGGTTAGTAGCAGATAAGTAAAGGTATTCGAAATGGCATTTGATAAAAAACTACTCGAAATCGTTGCGTGCCCTGTATGTAAAGGCAAGCTTGAATACAACAAAGAAGCCCAGCAGCTGATCTGTAAAGCAGATAAGCTGGTTTACCCGATTAATGATGGTATTCCAGTACTATTAGAAAACAAAGCAGAACCATTAGTAGAGTAAGTTTTACTACCATTAAAAAGCGCCTAAGTGGCGCTTTTTTCATTTTAGCGGTAGAGCCGTAGTCAATTCTCATATTACAGGTTTGGACAGTAGTGGCACTTGAATCGCTATTGTCAAAATCAAGTCTTATAAAAGCCTAAGTAGAGCCTTTTATATATTGTCGCTATAAAACTCCTTTTTGACTGAATGTCGCTTATCAATTACTTAGAGTGCTGAGTGGTTAAAAAACGTACGATTGATCAAAAAATGATCAATTGCTGTTTGTAATTTAATCTCCATTTTTGCTAGTATGCCGTCTGGTTTCTCTAGTCAAACCTAGAGCCAGCAAGGGTTTCACCCCTCTGCTTTATGATTATTTATTAATTTTCATACTGATAATACCAAAATGAGAAATCTGTCGTTAGGCAGGTTTAAATAAGTATGTTCGACTCTTAGGGGTAATGATATTTGAATAACAAAAATGTCAAATTGGCATCGCGTTCGGCTGCCACAATTCTGAAGCTATCGGCAACGACATTGTTGACTTTTTCAGCCTTCACTCTTTCAGTAACTTCTACTGCCGCACCTGTAACGGATACCAGACATTCTCACCCCCTAAGCAATAATGGCTCGGCTAGCCATGAGTACACTCAAGCTCATGCTAAAGGTCACGCACTGGGCTGGAAAGGCAACCCTCATAAGCAACTGGTTGAAGAGCAGACCTTACAGCTTGCGAGTCGTATGACAGAGTTTCGTCAAGCGAGTAAGTCAAATAAGCAACAGCTTAAACAAGAATTAATCGCGCAGGCTAAAGCCCGTCAGGAATTACTCAAGGATTTGGTTAAAACCGATCCTCAAGCTGCTGTTCGTGCCGTTTTACCTGAGTCTGCTAGAGCTGGTATGCCAAAAGATGTATTGGCTATGCTGACTCAAAAGCGTGAGCTTAAAGGTGAGCTTGAACAGTCATATGTCGATTATGAGGATGGTAGCCATAGCCAGCTACGTCACTCGTTAATAACAGAGAATGGCTCGGTAGACTTGCACCTTGCTAAAGGATCTAAGTTTGAGCAGCTGAAAACAGGCGCTCACATTAAAGTTAAAGGTTGGATGTTTAAAGGGAGCGATATTGAGCAAACAGAATCTAGCGCGTTAGTGCTAAACGATGACAGCGATAGTTTGCAGCTTCTTGCCGCCACGGATGTAATGAGCGCTTCGGCATCTAGCTTGCCTAATACAATAGGTGAGCAGCGAACGCTGGTTATTTTAGTTAACTTTCAGAACAACACGAGTCAGCCTTGGACAACAGCAGAAGTACAAGAGATGGTCTTTGGGACTGTCAACGACTACTACCAGGAAGCATCTTATGGTCAAACTTGGTTAAGCGGTGTTGTACAAGGTTACTTTACCCTGCCAATCGATGCGACATGTAGAACCAACGATATCGATAATTATGGTCGTCAAGCCGTTATCGCTAGTGGAGTGGATGTATCAGAATATGACCGCTGGGTATACATCTATCCTGAAAATTCAGATTGTGGCTGGACTGGTCAGGGGACTATCGGCGGAAGTCCTTCTCGTGCCTTTATCAACGGTTCAATGACATTGCGTACCGTTGGTCATGAACTAGGGCATAATTTTGGCTTACACCATGCGAAAGATTATGACTGCTCAGAAGGGGTATTAACAGGCCGTTGTATGTCATTTGAATATGGCGATACCATGGATATCATGGGTAAATCTGGAGTAACAGGGCATTTTAATGCGTTTAGCAAACAGCAGCTTGGTTGGATAACGCCTGCTGCTGGAGGAGTTGTTACTGCTGAAAATGATGGTAGCTACTTGCTTGAGCCCTATGAAACTTTGCCAGCTGGTAATGCTAAGGGACTTAAGGTACGACGCGGTACCGATGCCGATACAGGCTTACCTCTGTGGTATTACATTGAGTATCGCCAGGCGATAGGTTTCGATGATTTTCTTGCGGGTAAAAATGGGATTACCGATGGCGTGGTATTTCATCTAGCGACTGAAAATGATATGCAGAGTAACCTGCTCATCGATATGACACCAAACAGTGGTATTTATGATTTTGATGATGCAGCCTTGTTGGCGGGAACAAGTTATACCGATCCCGATGCTGGCGTAACGATTACCACTGAGTGGGCCGATGCTTCGGGCGCCAGCGTCAGTGTTAGCTATTCTGGTTTAAGCTGCGTAAAGGCGAGTCCGAGTTTGTCATTGCAGCCTAATGAAAGTGCTTGGGTTGAGGCGGGGACTTCAGTTACCTACAAAGCAACAGTAACTAACAATGACAGTACAGGTTGTGCGATATCTGATTATAACCTGTCAGCTGTTGTGCCGAGTGGCTGGGCAGCGACACAAAATAGTCTTAGTTTAGCGCCTGGGGCGAGCAGTACAGTGAGCTTAAATGTGACCTCGGCTGATACTGCGACTGATGGTTTCTACGATATCACCATCACGGCGGTTGACAGTAGCGATAGCGAGTACGCTCAGACAGGCATAGTCAGCTATGTTGTTGACTCACCTATCGAGGCCTGCGTCATGGCAAGCCCAAGATTTATCTTGTCAGTCGATAATAGTGGTGAGCTGGCTCCTGGGGAGGCTGCAACCTACCGAGGAACTATCACCAGTCAAGATAGCAGCAGTTGTGCAAGTAGCGACTTTGATGTGACAGCCAATGTGCCTGCCGGTTGGCGTGCAGATAACCTTGGGGTGAGTCTCTCGCCTGGTGAGAGCCGCAATATTAGTTTGAATGTAGAATCATCGGCAGTTGCGCAAGATGGCACTTATGATTTCGATATGAGCGCGACAAACCGTCTCGATAATCGTTACAGTGGCAATGATATCGCAAGTTATACGGTGGCAAAGCCGCTGCCAACTTGTACATTGGCTGCACCATCGATTGTGGCATCAAACCCTCAAGGGGGGGAGGTTGCAGCAGGGACTCAGGTGAGTTATAGCGTTACAGTAACGAGTCATGATAGTGAGGCGTGCTCAGAGGCCGCATTTGCTCTGTTTGCCGATGTGCCAACTGGCTGGAGTGCTAGTTCTACACGAGTAACGTTAGCGCCTGGCGCCAGCACTGTTGTCAATATTAGCGTGACATCGGATACCAAGGCAGAAGCTGGAACATTTAATATTGGCCTTAATGCTCAGAATGCGAGTGAAGCAGAGTATTTAGGAAAAACCAGTCTGAGCTATACGGTTAAGGCTGCTGTTAATACCGCGCCGGTGGCGGTTAGTGATAGTGTGACTATGTCATCCAAAACATCTGTGGTCATCGATGTGCTAGCCAATGACTGGGATGCTGAGAATGATGAACTGACGATTGTTTCAGTGAGTCAGGGAGCAAAGGGAAGCGTACAGATAAATAGCAATGGGCAAGTGATATATTCACCTGCCAAA
Organism: Shewanella schlegeliana; assembly: GCF_016765635.1. GTDB lineage: Bacteria > Pseudomonadota > Gammaproteobacteria > Enterobacterales > Shewanellaceae > Shewanella > Shewanella schlegeliana. The sequence continues at coordinate 93,855 of NZ_JAESVD010000013.1, read as the reverse complement.
AGTTTTAAGAGCAGCGATAGCTTCAGTTACACCATCAGTGACGGTGATAAGACGGCAACGGCTTCTGTTAGCTTGAGCCTAGCGAGTTCTGGCGGTGGTGGTAACGGCCATGGTAACGGTAAGAAATAACCTGTCACAAGGTTTACTATCAAGTTTACTATCCTAGATAGTGATTTATAAAGAGGGCGGCGGTTTTTACCGTCGCCCTCTTGTCATTTAAAGCTTATGTACTGTTAATCATAGTACTGTGCAAAATAGTACAGTTAATGGTTGAGCCCTGTTATTTACTCAACAGTATTAACTTCAACAGTTACGCCATTGACAATCTGCGTACCTTCATCATCTTCTACCACAGCGACGATACCATCAACACCCGTTGCTAGGAATTTTATATTGTCAGTGTTTTCCACACCCGGCTTAAGCTCTATGGTAAAGGCACAGGTATAGTGTTCACTACCTGAACCGTTATAACCAAGTACCGTATCAATGGCACAAGGTGAGTAAGATACACCTGCATGTTCACCGTTGGCAGCATTGAGAATGACAAATTCAGACAGAGGATGTGTATTATTATGGGCAACTGTAACACCCTTCACTGTGAGATCTGTTAAGGTCACATTCTCGACACCGGCATTAGTTAGCTCTAACACTACTAGCATACTGGTTGCGAATGCCATATCGGTATCAGGAGCCTGCGGTGTAAAGGTCACTGTTGCATCGTTGGATGCATCGACATCCTGACCGTCTTCATCGACACCTGTAATAGTGGCAATATTGACATGAGTATCACCCGCATTACCCTGTAGCCCTTTGGTGATATCACAGCTTGCGTAATCTCCTGGCTGTAATACAAAGCCGTTAAGTGCTGTAGGAGTGATAGGGTTACCATTTTTGCTGTTAACCATACATTGTCCGGTTAGAGTGCCGAACTTATTATCGGTGAGAGTCTTGAAGGTTACATCATCCACACCTGCAGCGTTGACTTTAAACTTAAAGTTATAGCTAACGTTACTATAGTTATTTGGATCGTCACCAGTTTCTAACACCTCAGTTGGGTTTGCAGTCTTAATCAGAGTGATTGACGATGGTACATCACGGATATCGACCATGGCAGAGTCATTACCCGTTGCCTTATCTGCCTCATCATCGATAGCGGTTGCTGATACGGTATTGGAGTGCTGATCGCCTGCATTACCACCGATAAATTTGGTGAACTTACAGGTATAAGTGCCACCGAGCGCAATACTAGTAGAGATCCCAGTACACTCATCGGCCAGTAGATCACCAAAGTCAGTGTCATTTAATACTGTTAATATGAGTGGAGAATCCCAGAATGCAGCATCATTTTGTACTTTAACGGTAAACTCGACATTTGCGCCAGGTTCTAAAACCTCGGTTGGGTTAGCCGTCTTAGTCACGGTTATTGCTGGTGGTAGGTTGGTGATCTGCACTCTGACTTCATTACTACAATGATCGCCAGCAACGCTATTAATCGCTGAGCAGCTATCGCCATTAACAACGGCATCACCGTTCTTATCGATCAGTGCAAGTTTAACGAGGTCATCGTAGAACTGTGGACTTTGGTCATTCGGCAAGTCTCTGTCGACTATATGTACCGTGAAGGCACAACTGTATGTGGCACTCGGTAAAATTTCACCACCGTTAGCTGGCATTGAACAGTTAGTAGCTTTTAGATACAGCCCATCAACGTCTGGATCGGGTGTGACAGTTGGACCCCAAAGATTAATTGAAGTATCGAAAGTACCTTCGCCACCGATATCAATCTCATCAGTTAATGATGTGATAAACAGTGAGGTTTGGGCATTAGGGTTAGTAAAGCTAACGGTATAGCTAAAGGTGCCACCAGGCTCACTACGGGTTGAGACACTCGTGAGTGTTTTGGTGATTACAGGTGGGGTCGGCTTAATAAAGACATCGATATTAAAGGTGTCACAGTTACATTTTGATTTGTTGTTGGGGATTTGACCTGCATAAGGGTCTTCTCCATAGGTACAATTATCTCTGTCGATGTTATCCCAAGCCGCACAGTAGGTAAAGTCTGCCTGATTATTACCATCAGCATCGGCACATAACATGGTGATGGGCTCGTTGGTGAGCACATATTCATCAGGGCCTAAGGCTTTGGTGATATCACCACATTGGTCGCCATCTAGTTGGACATCTGCCGTCTCACCGCTATCACCTGGGATCGGTAAAATCATACTACAGTTACGAAGCCCGGCACCTTGTACAACTTGAGGACTTTGCTCGGTCAAAGGTAGATAGAAAGTGGTATCCCAACGCTCATTCGCATTAGTTCGTACTGTCACATCGGCATTGAAGGTGAACACGTCACCTAAGTTACACTCGGCGTTAGGGTCGGTAGGAGTGACTTTAGTGATTTCAACGTCATTCGCAGTACAGTTGAGTGAGCCCTGAGCAAGCTTGTTACCTGCTTTCATCAGGTAGGCATCAGCCATACAGAATTTAGTTGGGTCTTCGCTCATGCCTAGCCAGTCATAGGCTCCAGCATCTGCGGTTGACAGGCTCGTCACACCATAGAGGGTGGTCGAGCTTATAAGCGCAATACCTAGCGCGCGAATAAGCTTTTTGCATTTGATTCGTTTCATAATATTTACCATCTTAATAAGTGAATATGGATAAAACGTGCTTAGTTTTTGTCAATTTCTCCAATATGATACTTACTTGGAGAGTGTCAAAATTTGGCGTGACATCATGGTCACGTCACTGTCGGCGGTTTGCCGATAAGACTGATTACCTGACTGAGAAGATCGCTAGCAATTGGGTTCAGAGAGGTCAAATTCAAACTTATGCTTAGAGAGTAAGCAAACCCTAAGCCATTGATTTAAGTGTTTGAATATATTAAGTAATGTGTTTTTGCTGGTGCTGATAATGGAAGGTGATGTTTCAGGGGTGAAACAGAAGTAATTAACTGTATTTATAATCTGTTGTTTATTAAAAGTTTATTTTTAAAGCAGTGTTCAACATGTGGTTGTAACGCCTGTTACACCTGGTGCAGTTATCTTCTGAATTCATAGAACAGGGTTGAGAATGCGTTTTTACTAACGAAAAATCACGATGAATTAGTGCCTAGGATTTTATCAGTGTAAGTCGTTAATACACTTAATTTACTTGTTATTTAGAGTAAGTAAGGGCGGGGTTGGTTGCCGTAAGATAGGTATTTAAAAAGGAGTATATCAGCCTCTGTTTAAGTGGAGGGGGATTGTAAGGAACTATTATTAGTAAGAAGCCATTACCAGTAAGGAGCGCTAGCTCGATACTGGTATCATTAATTAGAAGCGGAAGTGGTGTCGCCTCGCGATATATTTACGGAAGCTACCGCTTACTAGATACTTTTTGTTAGCCACTTTACTGGGGGGGGGCGAGTAGTTCATCGAGTAATAGCGCGAAAGTTTGATAATTCTGGGCTCCAACAACCAGTTTAGGTGAGATTAATTGACCGTTCTCGACTCGGCCAATTACAAAGCTTGGTGTTCCTCTAATTCCTAGAGAGGAGCCATAGGCAACATCTTGCTGCACCTTATTGAGCATCTGTTCATCTGCAAGACAAGCGTTAAATTTGGTGATATCTAACGAGAGATTGCTGGCGGTTTGTTGGTAAAGCTCATCATCTAGTTGCTGCATATTTTTAAATAGAGTGTCTCGCATCGGCCAGTATGCATTCTGTTGCAAACTGCAGTTTGCTGCTATGGCTGCACCTTTAGCCTTAGGGTGAAAGTTCAGCGGAAAGTCGCGGGTTAGATATTGGATTTTACCCGTATCGATATAATTGGATTTTAGTTTAGTAAATGTTTGATCGATAAAACGTTTACAGTAAGGACATTGATAGTCAGAAAACTCGATAATAGCTAGCTGAGCAGTGACATCACCCAGTGAAGGCAGCTTACCATCTTCATTAAAGTTAGGCTGTGTCGGTAAGATTTTATATTGCGGCTTTTGTGAGCGCATCGCAATGGTATGAATATCTTTAACTTGGCCTCCAATCGTACTCATCTCTTTTTTCAGCTGTGAGATTTCCTGCTTGAGTGATGCTATTTCCTGTTTCACTTCGGCATTATCCTGAGGTTGGCAGCCTGTGAGCAATAATGGTGTCAGCATTAATGCAATCGGTAGTCGTTTGTATCTTAACATTGTGGGGGTCCTCGGCTATTTAGATGGAGTCAAATAGCCAACATTAGAGTTTAATCTTGCATTTTTTAATAAGGCGATAAAAGGTGGTTCTTGAAATCTTAAGCTCGCGTGCTGCAGCAGAGATATTGTGGTTATTACGCTTGATGGCATCGAGTAGCAGTTCGGTATCGATTACGACTCTATGCTGAGCGAGATCAACCACATCGTCTTCATCTGGTTTAATGTTGGTGACTTTTATCCCTAGATCCGCTGCGCTCAATTGCTCACTGTTTGCCATGATAATACCGCGATGTACGCGGTTCTTGAGCTCTCTGACATTGCCTGGCCATTCATAAGCTAGCATGGTATCCAGTGCTTTTGGGGCTATGGTATACTTTTGATGTTCGGGACAGAACAGATCTAAGTACTCACTTACGAGCTGTGGGATATCCTCTTTATGCTCTCTAAGACTTGGCGCATTAAGGTGCAATATATTGATGCGATAATAGAGATCTTCTCTAAATCGCCCCTCTTCGACCGCGATTTCAAGATTAACGTGGGAGGCGAAGATGATTCGGCAATCTATGGCTATGTTTCTGTTACCACCTAGGCGCTCGATGATATGTTCTTCGAGAAATTGTAACAGGTTCACTTGAGACTCTAATGTAAGGTCACCAATCTCATCTAGAAATAGCGTGCCTTTATTGGCTCTCTCTATATGGCCTATGTACTGTTTATCAGCTCCAGTAAAGGCACCTTTCTCATGACCAAATAGTTCAGAATGGATCAAGCTTTGCGGTAAAGCGCCACAGTTGATAGTGATGAAAGGGCCTCTTTTTCTGGCTGACTGGCTATGGATAAGATGGGCGCAAAGGCCTTTCCCCGTACCGGTTTCACCACTGATCAGTACTGACTCGTCTGATGCGGCAACCTTGGTAATATTATCTCTGAGTTTATTGATCAAATGAGAGTCGCCCAACAGCGGCGTTTTTTGGCCTAGATGACAGCAACTATTTTGATCTTTCTGCTTCAACAGTGCCATACCATAGGCATGGCCTAATGTTTGGTTTAGGTGGTTCCAGTCAATGGGAAGATGATGATAGTCGGTAAAATAGTAGGGAAGATGTGAAGTGAACTTTGCATCTTCCGCATCGATATCGATCAATACGGCTACCCAGATAATATTCTGTTGACGCAGGTTTATCTCATTGATGTTGTTGAGCACCCGTTGCTGAGTATTTTTAGATAACACCGCAATGGCAACGAAGAAATTATAATCTCGCAATGCTTTTTTTGCGCAAGGAAGGGTTGCGGCGTGAATACAGTGCCAATGCAACGGTTTAAGTTCCTGTTCACAACAAAAAAACTCACCAGTGAGGTCAAGCACTAGGATTTCTCTGTAAGCAACAGGCTTTTTATGCTGGAATTTGTTCACGGTTCTCCCTTAGAGAAACTCTGTGTCAGTGCCCTCAATGGCGAACTATTGATGTATAAATTTTAGGTAGGATTTGGCGGAACGCAAGCCGATAGAGAGCTAAAGGTGCTGTATTATTGACGTGTGGCAAAATTATGTCACTGGGGGAGGTTCTTTGATGCGGACTTTCTATCAGTTAACAGATTAGACTGTGCTAAAAAGTAAAGCTCATCCCTGAGCTGTAGGTGGAACTAGTATGCGCTAGGAAGTGCAGGGCACTGACTAGGATCGCTTGGTACGTATTTAACTCCGTTATCATCGGCAACTTTCATGTTGTTAAAGGTATCTAACAAGGTCTTGTAGTGATTTTGCGCTGCGGCATCCGTACCTTGCCATGCACTGATAGCTGCAGCAACGATATCTGCGGTAGACATAGTGCCTCCGCCAGGCATCATTAACACGGCATCACCGCCTAGGCGATACTCAATATTGAACAAAAATGCCAGTAATTGCTGTGCGAGCTGCTCTCGTGGATCGCCGCCGCCATTGCCATCAATTAGGAAATGAGAAACCTCTGCCTTGACGGTACCAGCACCTGCTGAGATCCCATCAGTGATAGAATCATTTTGGTAGGCGGCATCGACCAAAGTACCATCGGTGAACATGCCATCAAATGGCTCATCGCCTTTACCAAAGTAGCTGGTTTCACTGTCATAAGGATCTAAGCTATTGATATAACTTGTGACAAAGGCTGTTTCCATTTCGCCTAAGCCATTCTTGTTATGCCAATAACCTTTAGTTCCAAAGCTTGCCTCATTGAAACAGATATTGGTAAATACCACATCACCTAGAGGGGTGCTGCTATTGTCCAGATATGCGTTACCCATGATAGGAGGGTGTCGACCATCTGGGCCGCTGGCCTCGGATCTCACATCAAAGTCGATTGTGATACTTGATGTTGCTATCCAGCCTTGAGCTGATGCCTCTTCTACCTGATAGAAGTCTGATGGATAAGGAGTTAGCGGTGCATCACCATATCCATTAGGTAACAGTACGCTAAAGGTCATCTCACCGTGGGCATCTGTCATGCGGTTTGCATAACCGTTTTCTAGGATCGGATCTGCTGTGAGCCCAAAACGTGCCACTACTTCGGCATACACATCGGCATTAACCGTGCTGCTAATCGTATCGGGGACTGGCCCACCATTAGATTCCAGCAAACTTGGGGCGTATTTTAATCGAACTGGCCAGTTAGCTAGCCCTGACTCATTACCATCTTGGATACCGTTATTGTTAATATCAAAAATTTTCTTCACTTTAATATTGGCAAACCCCACCTGACTTAAGGTAATAGTGATTTGGGGATCGCTATCCACTAGTGGCTCTACACCTAAGGCTGTTGGGATAAAGTCTGAAAACTCATTACTGGTATGTGGCGCTAAGCCATCATCAAACAGGTCTGGACAAGGCATCTCCATCACGAAGCGCTGAATAAAATCATTCGCATCATCGCCATCCCAAAGGCTAGGGTCCTCAGGACCGGTATTTAATGAGCTAAACGCTTGGTAGTTATGGACATAACCGGAAGTGGTGAAATATTGACTATTAAGATTTTTATCTTGATGTTCGGTCCACCTGAAGTGGTCTAAAGACCAAGTATCATTGAGCTGTCCTAAAGCCTCTTTAAGTAAAATGGTCGTTGGATCGCCACTAGACTCATCGTTGGTGTTATCGTCATTACGGACATTTAAACCATCTTCGATACCGTATTGCCATTGCCAGATAAATTTTTCACCTAGGTCTAAACGACAGTTTAAGTTGGCATCGTGATAGTTACGTAACGCGATAATACCGTACTGAGGTTTTCTCTCTTTTACTTTAAAGTTGTCGGTTTTGGTATAGCGCGGAATAAAACCATGGAAATTACCAGCTTGATAGCCCTCTTGGTTAGGCTGATTTGTCGCACCCATTCCTCCTGCGTTGTCAAACTGATTAACTGGGTCGTAGTCTTCGACAGGGGTTACCCATGCCTTATAAACGCCACCTTTATTAGGCGTGTCATCATAGGGATAGAGCTGGATAACCATAGCACCTAAGTCGCTACCGTGATCTATGTCGGAGTTAAACTCGTGAACGGCCATGGTTTTGTTACCGTTTGTAGGGTACTCGGTACAGGAAACTGCCTGCCATGCACCTTTCTCTTTCACATAGTTAGTTCCGCCTGCACCTGGATATTCAGTAATTACACCATTTTCAACTTTGATCTCACGACAACTGATATGGTCTCTAGAGAGAAGATCTTTACCACTAGGATCGGTGACTTGGAAATAGTAATTACCGTCAGGAAGCGCCGCAGCGAATGCTGGCGCATTCATCCTAGGTCCACCATCTAGATATACGTCTAGTTTGCTTTCATACCTTACATTCTCATTTACTATGCCACCATCTTCAGTGGTTGTGAAAATTGCACCCGATAGGGCATTTGCTGCCAATGGCAGCCCTGCAAGCACAAGTGCTGCAACCATAGGTAAGAGTGAGAATCGAGGCTTACTGTAAATGCTCATAATTGATACCTCATTCATCGTAATATTCACTCTGATTTAATACATATATAGTGCCAACAATTTAATTCTTATTATTCAATTGCTTATGTTTTATCTTGGGGCTGAAAGTGTAACGGTTCCTGGTGGCTAAATTTATTTTTAGTTTTTTCAGAGGCTTACCTTGTTTCAAAAGTGATACACTTTTAAGGCGAAATACTTGCAGGGAAGGGCTGTACTAGCAGATGTCGCTGTACTGTTTCCTAGAAAAGGAAAGAAGGAGCCAAGGCGTGAGTATTGCCTTGGCTACACACTATGTCGTGTCAGGCTATGCTTGCAGAGTCTTGAGCTGGAAGCCATAGATTAAAGTATGTTCGCAACAGCCATGAGCTAACTCATCCAAGGTAACAGCCTCCTTGAAAACCTATCGGCTTGGCCAAGGCGTATCGCGCTGTTGTGGCGCATTCTATAAAGTGCTTGATAACACAAGGGCACCAAGTACAGACTGGTGACCGTTGAGAAGGTCAAGCCGCCAATAATCGCAATCGCCATCGGCGAGTAGGATGGGCCGCCACCGCCAAGCTGCGTATCGCCCATGGCGAGAGGCACTAAGCCCAGTACTGTCGTACCTACCGTCATAAGTACCGGACGTAATCGGGTGAAACACACGGCGCTTATGGTCTCTGACAGCTTATCGAGATCGGGTGATAACTGATTGATTTGATCCACCAATACGATACCGTTATTGACCACAATTCCCATTAAGATCAAAATACCTATCATTGCCATAATTGACATGGGGGTACCAGTAAATAGCAGTGCCCAAAATACACCAGTAATCGAAAATAAAATGGAGGTGATAATCGCCGTTGGCAGTAAGAGCGACTCAAACAGTGCAGCCATGACGATGTAGATCATCGCAATAGCTAAAATCATATTTGTCGCCATGACCGCTTCATCTTCATCCTGTTTTTGAAAACCGCCTCGTAACGAGTAACCGTAACCTGCAGGGAAGTTAACGTTGTCCATCACTTGGGTGATCTTCTCCTGCGCTTCCTCTGTCGTCAGCTCATCTAAGTTGGCGCCAATCGATAACGCTGTTTGTCTGTCGTAGTGTCTGATGGTGTCAAATCGTGGCAAAATTTCCACCTTGGCTAGACTATCTAAGGTGTAGACTCTATTGTCGATTCGGATCACTGGCAGCTGCTTTAGCTTCTCCAGTGATAAGCGCCATTGCTGCTCAAATGCCATCTCGATACGCAGCTCACCACTGGGATCATGACGAAATGAACGCAGAGGAGAGCCACGTAACGCCATCGAAATACTAGAGGCTACTTCATTGAGCTTTAAATCCAGTCTTGCCGCCATCTGACGATCGATACGGATCACCACTTCCTGCTGGGCGCCATTTAACTCAGAGCGTACATCGGTGAGTCCATCAATATTACTTAGCAGTGGGATGACTTGCTCGCTGAGATGGATTAACTCTGTCGTCGAGCGACCAGTGAGTGAGACACGAACACCGTTGTTCTCGCCGCCCCAACCAAATTGCGGCTTCGCGATGGCAAACTTTGGAAAACCTTCACGTATGGTTTTCTTCAACGCTTTCATATCGACTTCGGTGTCTTCTTTTAAAATCAGTGTCGATTGGCCGCGGTCGGCAGAAAAGTAACTGTAAACAGAGTCTATCTGGAACTTATCTTTATTAGCATAGAGATAGGTTTCCATCTTAGTGATCATGGCTTCAGTGACCTCTAAGCTGTGACGACCTTCAACTTGATAATTGATGTATAAACGATTATTCCCTTCACCATCGGACTGATCTTGTTTGACCATACTCAGCGGCAGTGCGGTCGAGACTAGGATGACAATAGCTAATACACCCGATATGCGCGGATGAGCCAAGAACCTGTTAAGGCTGCGACGATAATCAGTTTGCAAACGGCTCTGCTTAGTTTTTTGCTTTACCTTAAAGCGCATTTTACAGAGCATTAAGGGCAGCAAGGTTTTCGCGACTAATAAGGACGCTGCCAGTGAAATACAGATTGCGATAGCCACATGCTCTAAAAAGATAGTGAGCTCCACTTTTACACCAAAAATATTGGGTAAAAAGACAATTGCCGTTGTTAGCGTGCCCGCAAGTACGGCAAGTGAGACTTTGTCGACACCGCGAAGAATAGCACTACTTGTCATTGGCACGCTGTCAGCGGCGAGCTCTTTAACTCTCGTATCAGTATTAACATCGCTGTCTAGATTTTGCTTTTCTTGCAGCACGCTTTCGGTAACGACGACGGCATTGTCAATCAGCATACCAACGGCGAGTAACAGCCCCATCATGGATAAAATATTGAGGCTATAGCCTAAGAAGTACATGGCGGCAAGGGTCATACAGATAGCAATCGGTACCGATGACACCACGACTAAAGTCATCTTAAGGTCGCGAAGGAACAGATACAAAACGATAAAAGAGAGCAGGGCACCAATCAGTCCTGCAGTGAGCAGATCGCGCAAGGAAGAGGTCACGCCATAGGCCTGATCTTCCATGACAAACAGCTTAATCCCCTGAAACTGTGAGTTCCGCTTAGCCTCATCAATGACTTTCATCACCCGCTCTGATACATCGACTAGATTTGCGCCAGACTCTTTAAACACATCTAAGCCAACGGCGTAGTTTTGATCTAAGTGACGACCATCTAATCGCTCTGGTAAGGAGAAGCTGATGTTAGCGATGTCGCCTAGGGTGATCCCTGGCGCTAATACTAATGCGGCAATGTCATCTAAGTTTCTAAACTCCCCCTTGGGTGATACTTGATAGACACGAGAGTCAGTTTTTAACACGCCTGCGTTAATAACAAAGTTCTCTTGTTGTAAACGGCGATTAAGGGCCTGCACCGAAATATTGCTCGAGGCTAACTTGTCGGCATTGATGCGAATTTCAATCTGTTTCTGCTCGACACCATATAGGGTGACTTGCGATACGCCCTCTACGCGCTCCAGTGGTTTCTTTAGCTGCTTGTCGAGCAAGTCAAATGCGCTCGATAGCTCGCGGTCGCTGGAAATTCGCAAATTAAGCACAGGCATATCGGCGGTGCTGAACTGCCTGATAAACACTCGCTCAACATCTTTTGGCAGTAAGTGGCGCACCGCATCGACTTTCTCTCGAGCTTCTAGGCTCTTAGTGGCGACGTTTTCTCCCCATTTCATTCTCAGTTCAATTTCGGCGCCGTTTTGAGAAGAACTTGAGCGTAACTCCTCAATGCCGCCCATGGTAGCTAGTGACTCCTCAAGTACGTTGGTGATGTCACGCTCCACCTCTGAAGGTGTAGAACCTTTATAGGGCACCTCTACAATCACCTGGGGAATGTCGATGCCTGGAAACATCTCCAGTGGCAATAAGCGACTTGAGGCGAGACCAAACAGCAGTATTGCCACAAAAAACATCGTGGTCGTTACAGGTCTGGCAATGGCTAAGCGGGTGATATTCATGCTTGGCCTCCTTCAAGACTTATGTCTGACTTGGCTTGAGCTCTCTCTTTTGGAGCAGACTCTTTGCTATCAAATTCCTTCCTATCAAACTCTTTTCTATCAAAGAGGGCATAAAGTACTGGCAGAACCACTAAAGTAAGCAGTGTTGATAATGATAAGCCGAAAATTACCGTAATCGCCATTGGCGCTCTGACTTCGCTGCCATCACCTAGACCAAACGCCATAGGAGAGAGACCCAGCGCTGTCGTCATGGTTGTCATGATAATCGGGCGTAGTCGCGATTTTGCCGCGTTAGAGATGGCTGTCAGCTTCTCTTCGCCATTTTGGCGCAGTTGGTTAATTCTATCGACCAGTACAATGGCGTTATTGACCACAATACCCGCCAACATAATAAGGCCGATAAACACCACCACACTTAAGTGGGTCTGGGTGATAAACAGACCTAAGATACTGCCACCAACCGCCATAGGGACTGCGATTAAGATCAGTAGCGGATGCAGCAAGGACTCAAACTGACTCGCCATCACCAAGTAAACCAGAAACACTGCTAACACTAGGGCAATTTGTAGAGACTTGAATGAGTGCTCCATCTCCTCATTTTGTCCACCGAATCGAGCTTGAATTGAGGTCGGCAAAGTTTGCGCCGCTAGAATATCGCGGGCAGTGAGTACGGCGTCATTTAAATCTCCGTAAGCTAAGTTTGCTGAGACAATAGCCACACGCTGCTGGCTAATACGGTTAATCGCCGATGGACCAAGCTTTAAACTCACGTCTGCAACCGCACTGAGTGAGATCGGGTGAGAGCTGTTAGGGTTAATGATCATCGAGTCGATATCACTGATCTGATTGCGCTCATCGAGCTCACTGCGTACTAAGATATCAATTTTCCGATCTCTCACCGTGTACTGACTCGCAATGGTGCCGCCAATGCGCTGTGCAATCCGGTTAGCGACAGTCGGCGCATCCATACCCAGTGCTGCTAGGCGTTCATGATCGAAGCGAATGCTAAGTTCTGGTTGGCCATCACGTAGGCTGGTATTGATATCGGCAAAGCGATCTGAGTCAGACAAAGCATCGACTAAGTTGTCGGCGGTCTGTTTAAGCTGGCCTAAATCATAACCGACTAGCTCAATCTCAAGCGGCGTTTTAAAGCTAAACAGTTCAGGATGCTGTACCTTAGCTTCCAGTTCTGGAATGCGCATCGCCGTGGTACGGAGTTTATCGGCCACAGCATCGAAGGCGTTGTGATCGCGAAGCACCACTTGTAAGCGCCCCCAGTTTTCACCACCTCTAGAGGTGTCAGATGTCATCAAGCCGCCGCTACCGGCTTGGCTATAGGCGTGTTTGACATCGTCTCTATCTTTAATCGACAGTGCTAGGGTTCGTAGCACTCTATCGGTTTGTGCGACTTCGGTTCCAGGCGGCAATAGTACCTCGACGTAGAACTCTCCTTGGTTCATTGGCGGAATAAGCTCCATACCAAGACGCGGTATTAACAGCGCCGCAGCCGCAGTCACTGCGACCGCAACCGACAGTGTCAGTACCTTAAACTTAAGCGCCGCCGCTAACAGTTTATGATAGAAGCGCTCTAACTTGTGATAGCCCCAGTTAAAGGCGCCGCTAATCGGGCGCATGACAAGACCCATTAACCAAGATAGGCTGCGACCAATAATTAGCACTAAAGTTAACAGTGCGCCTGGCAGGTAGTTAAATAACAATACAAAAGGAAACGAGAATACGGTGGCGCTGTAATGCTTGAGTTTCGCCATTTTGGTTTCAGGTTTTGGTTTTACCGTCTTTTCAAGCAAAGGAGGCAGTGCCTTAAAGCCTTCACGAGAGGCAAGCATTGGGATAGTGGTTAATGCCACAAGCAATGATGCGAGTAGGGCGAAGGTTACGGTTAATGCTTGGTCTGAAAACAATGCTCCCGCAACGCCATCGACAAATACAAGAGGTACAAATACCGCAAGTGTGGTTAAGGTCGAGGCAAAAATAGCGCCAGCGACTTCTTTTGTTCCTGTTACGGCGGCGTCGAATCGATTCATACCAAGTGATTTACAGCGGTCGATATTTTCGAGCACCACGATGGCGTTATCGACCAAGAGACCGACGGCTAAGGCAATTCCTCCTAGAGACATGATATTAAGGCTGATATCGGCAAAGTACATCATGTTAAAGGTAGCGATAACCGAGAAGGGAATAGAGATAGAGATGATGAGCGTTGGCACAATATCCCTTAGGAACAGATAGATGACGAGCATTGATAGCAAGCTACCAATCAAGGCGGCTGTGGTCACCTCGTTGACCGCGCTTTCGATAAACTCTGACTGGTCATAGATGACGTTGAGCTCGGCTTTGGCGTTATGTTCATTGAGCTTATTAAGCTCATCCGTGACTTTTTGTGCCACGGCAACGGTATTGGCATCACCTTCTTTGTAGATGGCTAGCTCAATCGACTCCTTATCGCCGATACGAGTAATGTCATTGCGCTCTTTATAGGCATCGACAATTTCTGCCACTTCAAATAGGCGTACTAAAGTCTGATCGTCACGGTAGATCACTATCTGGCCGAGCTCATCTAAAGAATTGAACTGATTCAGGGTGCGGACTAAATACTCTTTATCGCCTTGGATCACTTTACCTGCCGAGAGGTTAATATTTTCTTCGGCAATACGGTTACGAATAAGGTCGGCACTTAAATTAAGCTGAGTTAGCTTTTGCTGGTTTAGCTGAATGTGTACCTCTTGTTGTAAACCACCAGAAAGCCTGACTGCAGCCACGCCAGTTAGGGATTCCAGCTGACGTTTAAGCTCCTCTTCGGCATAGGTTCGCATCTGTTTGAGCTCAGTTTCGCTCATGCCTTCTACTGCGTTATCGCTGGTTTCGGGCACCGAGAGGGCAAGACGAACGATGGGATCTAAGTTGGGATTAAAGCGCAGTAATAATGGCTTTTTAACATCTAAAGGCAACTCGATAGTATCGAGCTTCTCTCGCACATCGAGGCTAGCCATGTCCATGTCGGTGCCCCATTCAAACTCAAGCACCACATCTGACATGCCTGAGCGAGAAATAGAGCTGATTTTTCTAAGTCCCTTTACAATACCCGCCGCTTCCTCGATAGGTTTTGAAACCAGTTGTTCGACTTCTACCGGCGCTGCCCCCACATATTGAGTACGGATGGTGATGGTAGGGTAGCTCAAATCGGGCAAAAGCTTTACCGCAAGGCGGGAGAAGCCCACCATGCCAAAAAGAATGACCGCGAACATAAACATCCATACAGTTATCGGTCGATTTACCGCTGTTTTTATAATAGACATAACGTGCTCCGTTGTTACTCTTCTATTTGGCTGACGCTAGGTCTAGTGAATTGATAACTTCGACTAAGGATTGGTCTTTGAGATTTTGTTGACCGCGGATCACTATCTGCTCGCCCGGCATAATCCCCTCTATAACTTCAACGGTATTGGCTTCGCGATAGCCTAGAGAGACTGCACGGCGAGCGGCGTTGTCGCCATCGATAACATAGAGTGCAAACTCGTTATCTTGGTTTATCACTGCGTTGTAAGGCACGGTGATCACATTGTTGTGGGTGTCGTACTTAAGCTCGACTCGGGTAAACATACCTGCTTTGAGTGTTGCTGCTTGATTTGGTACTGAGAGGGTGACTTTAAAGGTACCGCTTTGTGCATCGACAATCGGACTTATGCGCAGCACGGTCGCATGGGTGGTTTGTTGTGTGTGCTTGTTTGCAAAAATTTCTGCGTCTTGGCCAAGGCGCAGATGTTGCAGTTGTTGCTCTGGTAGATGCACGATGCCGTAGAGCTCATCTTGATTAACTACGTAGAATAGCTCATCAAACTCTTTTGCCATGTTGCCAGATTTGACGAAACGGGTCGCGATAACACCATCGATTGGCGAGCGGATCATACTCTCTTGGACATAAAGGGCTGCTAAATCGCGCTTTGCCATGGCAGCCTGTAGGTTATATTCCAGTTTTGCCATTGAATCTGCGCTGAAAAATTCTTTATTGCTTATTTTCTTGAGGCGATTTAGCTCTTGCTCGATGATCTCAACTTCGGCTTGAGAGCGGTCTAAATCAAACTTCTGCCTCTTAGAGTCGATAACCGCAAGTAGCTGACCTTTTGTGACTCTGTCACCTTCTTCGACCCTAAGTTCTTCAATCAGACCGGCGACTCGGGTGACAACTTTCGCTTCTTGAGGCGCTTCCAACGTAGCAGTGGTGCTATAGAAAGAGGAAACATCACCTTGGACTACAGTGGCCGTTTCCACTGGTACAGCGTACTTCTCCTCTTCTTTAGCTTGTTCTTGTTCGCCACACGCAGTTAATAGTGTTGCAAGTAGTAGCGGGAGAATGATTGTTTTGTTATTTAACGCTTCCATGTAAGCCGACCTTATATTCGATTTTCCGATAGGCCTTATAAAGCATTATGTGTGCCAATATTTTAATGTAATAAATTCAGTTGTTTACGTGTGGTGGTGACTGGGCGGTGGTAATTCTTACGAATAATGTAGCGAAAAGTTACATATGTTAGTTTTTTTAACAAAGCGGGTGGGCTTTAACTTTGTATATTGAAAGCCATCTAGATAGAGTCTGTTTAAGCTTACTTAGACTAAAGCTGTTATCAGGCTGTTGCTGTTTTTGAGTGCTTATTTGACCCATTAAATGTTAGATCTAGCTGGAAATCGCATTTTTTGTTTACTATGAGTGAATTTCAAGATGAATTTTATTCGCGTTATAAACTGGGTATATAGGCATAAAAAAAGCACTCGATGAGTGCTTTTTATTAATTAACGCGAGCTTAGACTTAAGTGACGAGTTCAGGTTAAGCGGCGTTTTAGTCGTTTAACTAATCGCGTTTATCTTTATCGACAAAGTCACGCTTAGGATCACCGGTATAAAGCTGGCGAGGACGACTGATCTTGTGACCTGGCTGATCCAGCATCTCTTTCCAGTGAGCAATCCAACCGACAGTACGCGCAAGCGCAAACAGAACGGTGAACATGCTTGTTGGAATACCAATCGCCTTCATGATGATCCCTGAGTAGAAATCGACATTCGGGTAAAGCTTCTTAGAGACGAAATACTCATCTTCTAGTGCGATACGCTCAAGCTCCATCGCCACATCGAGTAGCGGATCGTTCACCTTAAGTTCAGCTAGGACTTCATGACAAGTTTCACGCATCACTTTAGCGCGAGGGTCGAAGTTCTTGTAAACGCGGTGACCAAAGCCCATTAGACGGAATGGATCTTCTTTGTCTTTAGCGCGAGCAATAAATTCAGGAATGCGATCAACAGTGCCAATCTCTTCCAACATATTTAGGCATGCTTCGTTAGCGCCGCCGTGAGCAGGTCCCCATAGTGACGCGATACCCGCAGCAATACATGCAAACGGGTTAGCGCCAGAAGAACCGGCCAAACGTACGGTAGAAGTCGAGGCATTTTGCTCGTGGTCAGCGTGAAGGATAAAGATACGATCCATCGCGCGTTCTACGATTGGATTAACCTTGTATTCTTCGCATGGCACGCCAAACATCATACTTAGGAAGTTACCTGCATAACTTAGCTCGTTGCGTGGGTAGACAAACGGTTGACCGATTGAATACTTGTAACACATAGCTGCGATTGTTGGCATTTTTGACACCAAACGATATGCGGCAATTTCACGGTGACGTTCGTCATTGACATCCAAAGAGTCTTGGTAGAATGCAGATAGGGCACCAGTTACACCACATAACATCGCCATTGGATGAGCATCGCGTCTGAAACCTCTAAAAAAGAAGGCTAGCTGCTCATTTACCATGGTGTGAGTCTTAACTGTGTATACGAATTTTTCGTATTCTGCTTTATTTGGTAGTTCGCCATATAGTAGCAAGTAGCACAGATCCAAATAATCAGATTCTACAGCCAGCTGATCAATTGGGTAACCGCGGTGTAGCAATACGCCTTTTTCACCGTCGATATAGGTAATTGCAGATTCACAGGATCCGGTCGCAAGAAATCCTGGATCGAAAGTAAAGTAACCTTTGCTACCTAGCTTACTGATGTCGATTACATCAAATCCTGCCGTACCTTCTTTAATAGGCAGTTCGATTGAATCATTCCCTGGTAGTTCTAATGTGGCTATATTATCAGCCATACCCCATTCTCCTTACTTCATTCTTATTGAGTGCGGCTTATCAAACACAATTACTTTACAGTGAATCTAGATCACATTTCAATTTAAATAAGCGTTTAAATTTGTTAGACCATGGTCTTAAATGACCTTAACCACCTGTAGCATCATAGGCTTGGTAGAATTTTTTACCAAAAAAACTAAATTTGCATAATGTGATGTTTGTATTTGACATTTCACCCACGTATACTTGCCGCAGCTCAGAAGAGCTGCATGCATTGTCAAATAGTTATCACTTTTTTACATGCTTAATTAGTGATGGTTGATTTGTTAAATGTTTGTTTCAAGTTTTCTTTTGCAAAAGTTTCAAACCGTGATCTAAATCACTGATTGGAATTTGAGTAAAAGCGGTTCATATAACAAAAATTAGCTCAATTGAGCAGAGTGAGCAGAACGTGAAAAAGCAAAGACCTGTCCATTTAGATCTGCAGACCATACGCTTCCCTGCAACAGCGATCGCGTCCATTCTTCACCGTGTTTCGGGTGTCATCATGCTGTTTGCCGTCGGTATCCTTATCTGGTTGCTTAATGAATCATTAGCATCAGCTGAGAGCTTTGCTGGCGTCCAATCTCTTTTTGATAACTTTATCGTTAAGTTTATCGTCTGGGGAATTCTTACCGCGCTGGGTTATCACTTGATAGTGGGTATTCGCCACTTAGTGATGGATGCTGGCTACTGGGAAGAACTCTCTTCAGGATTAACTTCTGCTAAAGTCGCTATTGCATTGTCAGTAGTGCTTTCAATCATTGCGGGGATTTGGGTATGGTAACTAACGCAGCAACTCTTGGTCGCAGCGGCGTCCATGACTTTATTCTTATACGTGCAAGTGCGGTAGTCCTAGCCTTTTACACCATTTTTTTGGTTGGGTTTATCGCATGTAGCTCTCCACTAACTTATGACGCATGGCATGGCTTATTTAGCACATTGTCGATGAAAGTTTTCACTGTACTCGCGCTGATAGCGGTTTTAGTTCACGCCTGGATTGGAATTTGGCAGGTGCTTACCGATTACGTTAAGTGTATTTCTCTACGTGGTGTACTTCAGTTTGTTTTTGTCATTGCTGCCTTCTGTTATTTGGCTGCTGGCATTTTGATTGTGTGGGGTGTTTAAGTGAGTATTCCTGTTCGCGAATTTGACGCGGTTGTAATCGGTGCTGGTGGCGCCGGTATGCGTGCCGCTCTACAGATCTCTAAAGAAGGTAAGAGCTGTGCGCTTTTATCTAAAGTATTCCCAACCCGTTCTCATACAGTATCTGCACAGGGTGGTATTACCGTTGCTTTAGGTAATGCCCATGAAGATCATTGGGAACAGCATATGTACGATACCGTGAAAGGTTCCGATTTTATCGGTGACCAAGAAGCGATTGAGTTTATGTGTAAAACTGGCCCAGAGGCCGTGATTGAACTTGAACACATGGGTTTACCCTTCTCACGCTTCGACAATGGTAAGATTTACCAGCGTCCATTTGGTGGTCAGTCTAAAAACTTTGGTGGTGAGCAAGCGGCACGTACTGCTGCGGCGGCAGACCGTACTGGTCACGCACTGCTTCATTGCCTTTATCAGCAAAACGTTAAGCATAAGACTGAAGTCTTTTCTGAGTGGTATGCGCTCGACTTAGTTAAAAATGAAGACGGCGTGATTGTTGGTTGTACTGCTATCGAAATTGAAACCGGTGAAATCGTCTATTTCAAGGCGAAAGCAACGATTCTTGCAACCGGTGGTGCAGGGCGTATTTACGCATCAACTACCAATGCTCATATTAATACCGGTGACGGTGTGGGTATGGCGATGCGTGCAGGTGTTCAGATGCAAGACATGGAAATGTGGCAGTTCCACCCAACGGGTATTGCTGGCGCAGGTGTCTTGGTGACTGAAGGTTGTCGTGGTGAAGGCGGATACCTGCTAAACAAAGACGGTGAGCGCTTCATGGAGCGCTATGCTCCGAATGCGAAAGATTTGGCATCTCGAGACGTAGTAGCACGTTCGATGATGACAGAAATTCGTGAAGGTCGTGGTCTTGACGGCCCACTAGGTCCGCATTGTCTACTTAAGCTTGACCATTTAGGTAAAGAAACCCTTGAAGCGCGTCTTCCTGGTGTTTGTGAATTGTCTCGTACCTTCGCTCATATCGATCCTGCCGATGGTCCAATCCCAGTTCTACCAACTTGTCACTACATGATGGGTGGTCTACCTGCAAAAGTCAGTGGTCAGGTTGTGCGCCAAAACGCCGATGGCAGTGAAGAAGAGGTTATCGGCCTATTTGCCGTTGGTGAAATTGCGTGCGTTTCGGTACATGGAGCGAACCGATTGGGTGGTAACTCATTGTTAGATCTTGTAGTATTTGGTCGAGCAGCGGGTCAACACCTAGGTAAAGCGTTAGATGAAACGCCTACACCAAAAGAGGCTAGCCAAGCCGATATCGATGCTTCTCTTGCGCGTTTGAACCGCTGGGAAAGCAACAAGGATGGTGAAGACCCTGCGGTGATCCGTAAGGACCTACAGCTTTGTATGCAGCTTAACTTCTCTGTATTTAGAAGTGGTGATGCGATGGCTGAAGGCCTTAAAGAGCTTAAAGCAATTCGCGAGCGTCTCGCTAATGCCAAGCTTTCTGATAACTCAACAGAGTTTAATACTCAGCGTATCGAATGCTTAGAGCTAGATAACTTGATGGCGACAGCGATTGCAACGGCAACGGCGGCAAACTTCCGTACTGAAAGCCGCGGTGCTCACTCTCGCGAAGACTATCTAGACCGAGACGATGAAAACTGGCTATGTCATAGCATCTATGACCCAGTAACCGAGCTAATGACTAAGCGTGATGTGAACATGGAGCCTAAGCTTCGTGACGCATTCCCGCCAATCAAGCGTACTTACTAAGGAGAAGCCCCGATGAAATTGGAATTTGCAGTTTATCGCTACAATCCTGATGTAGATACGAAGCCGTATATGAAGGATTACAGCTTAGAAGTAGATGAAGGTACCGACATGATGGTCCTTGATGCGCTTTTAAAGCTTAAAGAGCTAGATCCAACACTGGCGTTTAGACGTTCATGCCGTGAAGGTGTATGTGGCAGTGATGGTATCAACATGAATGGTAAAAACGGTCTTGCGTGTATCACGCCCGTTTCTACCTTCAAAGGTAAGAAGATTGAAATTCGTCCACTACCAGGGATGCCTGTGGTACGTGATTTGATTGTCGACCTGACTCAGTTTTATACCCAGTATGAAAAGATTAAGCCTTTCTTGATTAACGATGAGAAAACGCCTGCGCGTGAGCATCTGCAATCACCTGAAGATCGTGAACACTTAGATGGACTCTATGAGTGCATCATGTGTGCATGTTGTTCTACGGCTTGTCCTTCGTTCTGGTGGAATCCTGATAAATTCATCGGTCCAAGTGGCTTGCTTCACGCCTATCGTTTTCTAATCGATAGCCGTGATACAGCAACTGAGGAGCGTTTATCTGGGTTAGATGATGCTTATAGCGTCTTCCGCTGCCACGGCATCATGAACTGTGTTGACGTTTGTCCTAAAGGGCTCAACCCGACAAAAGCAATCGGACATATCAAGTCTATGCTTCTGAAGAGAGCCGTTTAAATGCAGTACCAAGAGCCGATATTGATATAGCTCTATATGAGTCACTTTCCCCGTGGAGAGTGGCTCTTTTTTGTGTCATGGAAGACAAGTATAACGATAATCTGGAACTCTAGGGGCTACAGAGATTACAGATAATTTGAGTCAGCTCAAACGATCTGTATTTATGACTTTGGCTAAGCACGCGTATACAGTTTGAAAGGAATAGAAATGCACCAAGGCATCATGAAAGCCTGGCTCGAATCGTCTCATCTCAATGGTGCGAATTCGACCTATGTAGAAGAGATGTATGAAGCCTATCAAGAAGATCCGCAGTCGGTAACTGAAGACTGGCGTGTCGTGTTTGATAACCTCCCTCTAGTTAATGGCACATCGGCTGATGTACCAGAAGCTGCCCACTCTAAAGTACGTGACTATTTTCGTAGTCTTGCATTAGAAGGACGTCAGAAGGGCTCACCTAAGGTGACCGATCCTGAAGTCGATGCAAAACAAGTTAAAGTCCTACAGTTAATTAACGCTCACCGTTTCCGCGGTCATCAGAACGCCAACTTAGATCCGCTTGATATTTGGAAGCGTGATAAGGTTTCTGAGTTAGACCCAGCATTTCATGGCCTAGATAGCGATGATATGCAGCGTCAATTTAATACGGGTTCATTTGCTCATGGTGGCGAAACCATGAAGCTGGTGGACTTAGTAAAAGCACTGAAAGCAACCTATTGTGGTTCTATCGGTGCCGAGTATATGCACATTACTGACACCGATGAGAAACGCTGGATCCAGCAACGTCTTGAACCTTCTCTCGGTGCTGCAAATTACTCGAAAGAAGATAAGACTCGAATTCTAGAAGGGCTTAACGCCGCCGAAGGTATGGAAAAATACCTAGGTGCTAAGTTCCCAGGTGCTAAGCGATTCTCATTAGAAGGCGGTGACGCCCTCGTTCCAATGATGCGTGAAATCATCTATCGCGCCGGTGATGCGGGTACCAAAGAAGTGGTTATTGGTATGGCGCACCGCGGGCGTTTAAACGTACTGGTGAATATTCTTGGTAAGAAGCCATCAGAACTGTTTGACGAGTTTGCTGGTAAGCATAGCGATGCGCTTAACGGCTCTGGTGATGTTAAATATCACCAAGGTTTCTCGTCAGACTTTGAAACGCCAGGTGGCAATGTTCACTTAGCGCTTGCGTTTAACCCATCTCACCTTGAGATTGTTAACCCTGTGGTTATGGGGTCAGTCCGTGCTCGTCTAGACCGTCGTGGTTGCGACAGTGGCCGTCAAGTCATGCCTATCACTATTCATGGTGACTCGGCCATTACCGGTCAAGGTATTGTGCAAGAGACGTTTAACATGTCTCAAACTCGCGCGTTTAGAGTGGGCGGTAGCATACGTATCGTGGTCAACAACCAAGTTGGTTTCACCACTAACTTAACTGAAGACGTACGTTCGACTGAGTACTGTACCGATATCGCTAAGATGGTACAGGCACCAATTTTCCACGTGAATGCTGACGACCCAGAAGCAGTTGCCTTTGTTTCACAGCTGGCGGTTGATTATCGCAACGAGTTCATGCGTGATGTGGTTATCGACCTAGTTTGCTATCGTCGTCATGGTCATAATGAAGCCGATGAGCCAAGTGCGACTCAGCCTCTTATGTATGCCAAAATCAAGAAGCATCCAACGCCAAGAAAGATCTACGCCGACAGACTGATTGCCGAAAATGCGCTAGGTAGCGATGAAGTCACCGCTATGGTGAACGATTACCGTGACGCGCTAGATGGTGGCGACTGTGTGGTTAAAGAGTGGCGTCCAATGACACTGCACTCAGTCGATTGGAGCCCGTATATTGGTGCAGAGTGGAATGATGCTTATCAAGCCGAATTGCCAATCGATCGAATCAAGCAGTTAGCAGAGAAGATCAGCTACGTGCCAGAAAGCCATAAGCTTCAATCTCGCGTTGCTAAGATCTACAAAGACCGTCTTGCGATGGCTGCTGGCGAGAAGCTGCTCGATTGGGGCTTTGCTGAAACCCTAGCTTATGCATCGATTCTTGAAGATAAGAAGCGTATCCGCATTACAGGTCAAGATTCAGGTCGTGGCACTTTCTTCCACCGTCATGCGGTACTGCATAATCAAAATGATGCAACAGCTTATATGCCACTTCGCAACATTGCCGATGAGCAGGGCCCAATCGATATTACCGACTCGGTGCTTTCTGAAGCCTCAGTATTAGCGTTCGAATATGGCTATGCGACAGCAGAGCCTGGCGGATTAACGCTTTGGGAAGCGCAGTTTGGTGATTTCGCTAACTGTGCTCAGGTAGTGATCGATCAGTTCCTATCATCGGGTGAGCAGAAGTGGGGCCGTCTATGTGGTCTGACTATGTTATTGCCTCATGGCTATGAAGGTCAGGGCCCTGAGCATTCAAGCGCCCGCTTAGAACGTTTCCTACAGCTTTGTGCTAATCACAACATGCAAGTGTGTGTGCCGTCGACTCCTGCGCAGGTGTATCACATGCTGCGTCGTCAGGTGGTACGTCCTATGCGCCGCCCGCTTGTGGTTATGTCACCTAAGTCATTACTGCGTCATCCACTCGCTGTATCGAGTATGGAGGAGCTGGCTGAAGGTTCATTCCAGAATATCATCGGCGAGATTGATGAATTAAATGCAAGTAAAGTCGATAGAGTCGTATTCTGTAGCGGAAAGGTTTATTTTGAGCTATTAGAACGTCGTCGAAAAGAGGGCTTAGAGAATGTTGCGCTAATTCGTGTTGAGCAGCTGTACCCGTTCCCACATGATGAAGCTGTAGCGGCTCTTGCCGATTATACCCACGTAAAAGATTTCGTTTGGTGTCAAGAAGAGCCACAAAACCAAGGTGCTTGGTATTGTAGTCAACACCATTTCTGGAGCGTCATTCCGTCAGGAGCTCAATTGAGCTATGCCGGTCGTGAAGCCTCAGCTGCACCTGCATGTGGTTACCCTGCATTGCATGCACAGCAACAAGAATCATTAATCAACAGTGCGTTAAAGCTGTAGTAATAGAACATTTATAAAAAGGATCGTAATCCATGAGTATCGAAATTAAGGTACCCGTACTGCCAGAATCAGTTGCAGATGCAACCATTGCTACTTGGCATGTTCAAGCTGGCGAGCAAGTTTCTCGTGATCAAATCCTTGTTGATATTGAAACTGATAAAGTTGTACTTGAAGTTGTTGCGCCAGAAGATGGACAAATTTCTGAGTTTTTAGCCGAAGAAGGTGACACGGTTCTTGGTGAAGCGGTAATCGCTAGCTTTGTTGCTGGCGCGGTTGCAGGCCAAGAGGTGACTAAGGCTGAGGCAGAAGCTGCAGCGCCTGCAAGCGAAGCATCTGATGAGTCAAACGATGCACTAAGCCCATCGGTTCGTCGTCTTATCGCTGAGCACAACGTTGACCCTAGCGCCGTTAAAGGCACTGGTGTTGGTGGACGCATCACCAAAGAAGACGTTGAAACTTTCGTTAAGAATAAGCCTGCGAGCGCACCTGCCAGCACAACAGCTCCAGCGGCAGTAGCACCATTAGCTGAGCGTAGCGAAAAGCGTGTACCTATGACACGTCTTCGTAAGACGATTGCTAACCGTCTGCTAGAAGCGAAAAACTCGACAGCTATGTTAACGACGTTTAACGAAGTTAACATGAAACCAATCATGGATATTCGTAAGCAATATCAAGAGATTTTCGAGAAGCGTCATGGTATTCGCCTAGGTTTCATGTCTTTCTATGTTAAGGCTGTGACTGAAGCACTTAAGCGCTTTCCAGAAGTAAACGCATCAATCGATGGTGATGATATTGTTTATCACAACTACTTTGATGTAAGCATCGCAGTATCGACTCCTCGTGGTCTTGTGACACCAGTACTACGTGACACTGACAAGATGAGCCTTGCTGATATCGAACGAAATGTTCGTGAATTAGCCATTAAAGGCCGTGACGGTAAGTTAACCGTTGAAGATATGACGGGCGGCAACTTCACCGTAACTAACGGTGGTGTATTTGGCTCATTGATGTCAACGCCAATCTTGAATTTGCCACAAAGCGCTATCTTAGGCATGCATGCCATCAAAGAGCGCCCTATGGCAGTAAATGGTCAGGTTGAAATCCTGCCTATGATGTACCTCGCACTTTCTTACGATCACCGTATTGTAGATGGACGTGAATCAGTTGGTTACTTGGTGGCTATTAAAGACTTCCTTGAAGATCCAACTCGTCTGCTTCTTGACCTATAAGTTAAGACAGACAATACCCTCGCTGCAGGCCTGTTTGGGCCTGCTGAAATACATAAGAAGTATAATGGATAGATCATCATGAATTTGCATGAATATCAGGCAAAAGCCTTATTTGCCGAATATGGTTTACCAGTGTCAGAAGGTTTTGCATGTGATACTGCCCAAGAAGCAGTAGAAGCAGCTGGCCATATTGGCGGTGATATGTGGGTTGTTAAGTGTCAAGTACACGCTGGCGGCCGTGGTAAAGCGGGTGGCGTTAAAGTCACTGGCGATAAAGAAGAGATCAGAGCATTTGCTGAGCATTGGTTAGGTAAGAACCTTGTGACTTATCAAACTGATGAAAAAGGTCAGCCTGTTGCTAAAATTCTAGTTGAAAGCTGTACTGATATCGCAAACGAGCTTTATTTAGGTGCGGTTGTTGACCGTGCAACTCGTCGCGTTGTGTTTATGGCATCGACTGAAGGTGGTGTTGAGATTGAAACTGTGGCTGAAGAAACGCCAGAGTTGATCCACAAGGCTATCATCGATCCGTTAACGGGTCCTCAGCCATACCAAGCACGTGATCTTGGCTTCAAGTTAGGTCTTAACCCAACTCAGATGAAGCAATTCACTAAAGTCTTTATGGGCTTAGCGAAAATGTTTGAAGATCATGATTTCGCACTACTTGAAATCAACCCGCTTGTAATCACAGACGAAGGCAACATTCACTGTCTTGATGGCAAGATTGGTATCGATGGCAACGCATTGTTCCGTCAACCAAAGATCCGTGACATGCACGATCCATCACAAGATGATGCCCGTGAAGCACATGCAGCTAAGTTTGAGCTTAACTATGTTGCACTAGATGGAAACGTTGGCTGTATGGTTAACGGTGCAGGTCTAGCAATGGGGACGATGGATATCGTCAACCTTCACGGCGGTAAGCCAGCTAACTTCCTAGATGTGGGCGGTGGCGCGACTAAAGAGCGTGTTGCTGAAGCATTTAAGATCATTCTTTCTGACGATAACGTTAAAGCCGTTTTAGTGAACATCTTTGGTGGTATCGTTCGCTGTGACATGATTGCTGAAGGCATCATTGGGGCAGTGAAAGAAGTGGGTGTTGAAGTGCCTGTTGTTGTACGTCTTGAAGGTACAAATGCCGATCTAGGTCGCGATGTATTGGCAAGCTCAGGTCTTGACATTATTGCAGCCGAATCACTAACAGATGCTGCTGTCAAAGTTGTTGCTGCTGCGGAGGGCAAATAATGTCTGTCTTAATTAACAAAGATACAAAAGTTATCTGTCAAGGCTTCACTGGCGGCCAAGGCACATTCCACTCTGAGCAAGCTATCGCTTACGGTACTCAGATGGTGGGTGGTGTTTCTCCTGGAAAGGGTGGTCAAATTCACCTAGGTCTTCCAGTATTTAATACTGTTAAAGACGCGGTAGAAGTCACTGGTGCAACTGCGTCAGTAATCTACGTTCCTGCACCTTTCTGTAAAGATGCAATTCTAGAAGCAATCGACGGTGGCATCGAGCTAATCGTTTGTATTACTGAAGGGATCCCAACGCTAGATATGCTTCAAGTTAAAGTTAAGCTTGAAGAAACTGGCGTTCGTATGATCGGTCCTAACTGTCCAGGTGTTATCACTCCGGGTGAATGTAAGATTGGTATTATGCCTGGCCATATCCACAAGCCGGGTAAAGTCGGTATTGTTTCTCGCTCTGGTACATTAACGTATGAAGCGGTTAAACAAACAACTGATGAAGGTTTCGGCCAATCAACTTGTGTTGGTATTGGTGGTGACCCCATTCCTGGTACTAACTTCATCGATGTATTGGAAATGTTCCAAAACGATCCACTAACAGAAGCTATCGTTATGATTGGCGAAATTGGTGGTACCGCTGAAGAAGAAGCCGCTGAATACATTAAGGCTAACGTGACTAAACCTGTTGTTTCATACATTGCCGGTGTAACTGCACCTGAAGGCAAGCGTATGGGTCATGCTGGCGCGATTATCGCTGGCGGTAAGGGTACGGCAGAAGATAAGTTTGCAGCGTTAGAAGCTGCAGGCGTAACGACTGTACGTTCACTTGCTGATATCGGTAAGGCACTACGCACTAAAACAGGTTGGTAATCTCTAGCTTGTTTTAAAAAAGGCGCTTTTAGCGCCTTTTTTATTGCCTAATCTGACTAAAGATATGAAAACTCGAGTCTACTTTTTGATTTTTGTCTGGTTATTTTTAGAGTTTAATTTTAGTTATATCCCATTCTCTAGAACGTTTGGCGATAAAAACGGGATATTTGGTCAAAAAAATGGCGGAGTTAATCCAATCTGTTATACCTAATTTATCTATAGGGAACTTGTAGGTAACTTTTATGTCAATGGTCAGCGCGAAAGAGTTTTCTGATTGGTTAAGGCTAAGGTTTGGCGGCCTTAAAGAGGGCGTCTCGCTTACGCGCAGTGATATTAATCAGCTTACAGGGCGGCAGAATTTCTCTTCCGACTTTGTTAATGACATTCATTTTGAGTTAATGCGCCACGGACTAGCGTTTGTTACTGATACTTCTCGAGAAGAGTTTTACTTAGTGCCGATTAACAAGCAATCTTGGCGAGATCAGCTAGAACAGCAGTTTGAAAAAGAAATTTTCTGCAACATTATCCCGCTCAATATTTCCAGTAAGTAGGGGCTAGCGGTCTCTTATATATTTTTAATTAAGGTTAATGACATCTGCCTCTTGCTATTAGCCTATTTAATATTTTGTTAGCTTCGGTCATCGTTATCCCCTTAAAGTGTTTTACTCGTCTAAATGATAGCCAAAGTTAACAAATCGTTTTCATCTTCTGCTATTATTTTGCCACTCAAATCCTATGTTTGATGGTCAAGTTTACTTGTCCGTCAATGCTCAAGTAATCATCTTATAAGTAAGGCTTGAATAGCGGGTTGTCGTTATTCTGAATGCTGTAGCTCAAGGTTTAGTCTTCATGTCGACGCTTTCAATTATTTTCCCGCTACTGTTTATGGCGAGTTTAGGTTACTTGTTAACAGCAAAGGGACCTTTCACTAAAGAGCATATCGCTGGGATTAGTTTATTCACTTTCTATATCTGTATTCCCGCCTTTTTATTCATCAATATGTACCAAGCGGATCTGGGGAGTAGTTTTGATACCAGCAGTTTATGTACCTTTTATTTACCTGTGATCGCAGTATATGGATTAAGCGCCGGGCTCTATTATTACTTAAGTCCAAGGGAGACGGAGAACCGCAGTAATAGTGCTGTATATGCATTGGGCTGCAGTTACTCCAATACTATCTTGGTTGGTTTGCCGATTATAGTGGGAGCCTTAGGAGAAGTGATGATGGGTAAGGTGTTTGCCATCATTACCTTTCATAGCGCATTACTGTTTTCATTAACTTTTATTTTGAGTTCGAAACAGAAAATAGGTGTAATGGGAGCCTGGAATTTTAGCAAGGGAATAATTTTCAATCCGATTGTATTGAGTATCTCGACAGGACTCATTTTGAATCTTCTACAGGTGCCCTTAGAGCACAACTTAACGAATGGTCTGCGTTTACTTAGTGAGCCTGCACTGGCCTGTGCGCTATTCGTGCTTGGAGCGAATTTGGTTTTTTATAAGGTGGCAAAAGGTTGGCATTTGGCACTAATAGCGTCGGTGATTAAGTTATTGCTCTTGCCTCTGTGTGTTTATGCTATTGGTCGCTTTGCATTTTCTGTCGAGGGGGATTCATTGGCGCTACTGGTGCTGCTCAGTGCTTCACCCTTGGGCGTCAATGCCTATCTAGTTGCGATGCAGGTGCAGGCTCAGCAAGCGCTAATTGCAAGTACCGTAGTGATGTCTACGGTACTGTCGGTGTTTACAATGAGTCTGTGGCTCACAATATTACTCTGATGAGCTTTAATCTTTTCTATGGGTACGAGAAAGCTCGGCGGGACTAAGGATATAGAGATCTTCTGAGTAGAAGTCCTCCGTCTGCGCCATGCGCCACCACTCATTCCAAGGCCCTTCAATTTTATTCTCATTGATCAGATCGTTAGTTTGTAGTGGTTCGATTAAACTGCCGACCGACATCAGTAGGCCATAGGGAGTACGGCGCTTTAGCATATGAGGTTGCAGTTTTTCAGGACTGTCTAACCCCATACTCCCAACTAATTCAAAGAAGCTGTTGAGGGTATTCTTGTGATAGTTCTTTACTCGTTCACTCTTGGCGTTGACATCTATTGCTTTACTTCGGGCAGGATCTTGAGTGGCAATGCCAGTGGGGCACATATTGGTATTACAGTGCCGAGATTGAACGCAGCCTAGAGACATCATCATAGTCCGCGCCGCATTTACCGTATCTGCCCCCACGGCAATTTTAGCGAGTAGGTCGAAACTGGATGCGGTTTTTCCCGAGGCGATGATTTTAATCTTACCTCTTAGCCCTGCACCGATTAAGGCGTTATGAACAAAATAAACTGCTTCGAGACACATCATGCCTAAACGATTACTAAACTCCACTGGTGCAGCTCCGGTTCCACCTTCTGCGCCGTCTACCGTGATAAAGTCGGGGGTGATCCCAGTTTCTATCATCGCTTTACATAAGCCTAAAAACTCGACGGGGTTACCGATACAGAGTTTAAAGCCGATAGGCTTCCCTTCGCTAAGCTCTCTCAGGGTCTCAACGAAGTTGAGTAGTTTTTTGGGGGTGGTGCATTCAGGGTTGATAGCGGGGGAGACACAATCTCTATCTTTGGGAATATGTCGAATAGCAGCGATTTCATCGGTTATTTTTGCTTTTGGCAGTACGCCGCCATGACCGGGTTTTGCGCCTTGAGATAACTTTATCTCAATCATTTTTACTTGAGGTTTTGTGGCCATCTTTTTAAAGGCATCGGGATTAAAATTGCCCTCTACGTCGCGACAGCCAAATAGACCAGAGCCTAACTGCCACACTATGTCACCACGATGCTTTAAATGATAGGGGCTAACGCCACCTTCGCCAGTATTATGATAGCAACCTGCTTTTAGGGCGCCTAGGTTGAGTGACTCAATCGCATTTGCACTGAGCGAGCCAAAGCTCATAGCCGAGATATTAAAGTAGGAAGCTTGATAGGGCTTTAAGCAGTTCGGTCCACCAATTTGCACTCGCTTGGCTGTTTCTAAGATCTCTTTAGGGTGAAGTGACTGCCAAAGGCTTAAATAGTTATCTTCTAACAAGTCTCTTTGAGTACCAAAGGCAATGGTATCTCTTACATTCTTAGCTCGCTGGTAGACTAAGGAGCGCTGTTCGCGGTTGAAGGGGGTTTCCTCTGTGTCATTAGCAATAAAGTACTGCTGGATTTCAACACGATAAGATTCAAGAAAGTAGCGAAGATAAGCCACAACGGGGTAAAGGCGATTAAGCGTGTGGGGACTATGGAAAATATCGAAATACCCTATAGCAGTGTAGAAAAGGGTAAACATTAGTACTAAGCTAGGGAGCATCCCGGTATTGTTAAACATAAAACTGATGGCGAGGAGGTTACCTAAGCTCGCTATGATCCAGTAGACCTTCTGCATAATAGTCATAAAGCATTCCTTTGTTACAGACTTCATTACGGCATGAGTTTATTGAACGCTATAAAGGTAGCTTAAGCAAATATGTTTTAATACTTTCTAAACTAAACAGAATATGGGTATATTAGTTGTTTAGTATGGAAGTAGATTGAAAAGGAGTTAATTGTGATTATTGCTGAGACTGACAGGCTTATCTTACGTCATTTTGAAGTGAGAGATACCGAGGCACTCTTTTTACTAAACAGTCTACCTAAAGTCCTGACTTACATTCCTGGCGCTCCCATGACCTCTATATCGCAGGCCAGTGATATTTTGGAAAACGTTATTTTAGCTAATTATCGTGAGCTTGGTTATGGCCGATGGGCGGTAGAGCATAAAGCGGATGCTAAAGTGATCGGATTCTGTGGCCCAAAACTTATCACAGAATTTAATGAAGTCGAACTTGGTTACCGCTATCTGCCTCAGTATTGGGGGAAAGGGATCGGCTTTGAGGCTGGAACTGCAGCTTTGGCGCGGTTTAAGGATTATGATATTCACGAAGCTATTGCACTTATTTTATTGGGTAACAAGGGCTCAGAGGGCGTGGCACGAAAACTTGGGATGACAGAGCGCAACCGGGATAAATTTATGGGACATAAGGTGAATGTGTTTCATAAAGTGCTATAGGTTTTTTACAGACGTAAAAAAACCAGCATAAGCTGGTTTTTTTGTCTTGATTAGCATTAGCTATCGGCGTGGTCGCACTGATCGTTAGTGCATATTCCATAGAGATATAAACTGTGGTTGGTCAGTTTGATGTTATGCTTCATCGCAATTTCATCTTGACGGCGTTCAATCACTTCATCTGAGAACTCGATAACTTTACCACACGATAGGCATACTAAATGATCATGGTGCTGCTGTGTTGAAAGTTCAAAAACTGCTTTACCACTCTCGAAGTGGTGACGAGTCACAATGCCCGCATCATCGAATTGGTTCAGTACTCGGTAGACAGTTGCAAGCCCTATCTCTTCCCCAATGTCGAGTAATTTCTTATAGAGGTCCTCAGCACTGATGTGTTGATTCTCGGGCTCTTGCATCAATTCTAAAATTTTGACTCGTGGTAAGGTCACTTTCAAACCCGCTTTTTTTAGCGCTTGATTTCCATCTGTCATTATTGATCTCTTGATTGCAGAACGATTAGCTATAAGTTAATCCGTTCATTTGTGGGTATTAAAGCCATTATATGTGTACAAGTTGAAAACTTAAACCTTTGATCTTGCAATAAAGCGCCTTTAACAAATAAAAGCCAGTAACTAGATATAAAACAAGCAATTTAACCATGGATTTTGTATTGTTATTGCCCATTTATACTAACGCCTAATGTCATCTATGCCTACAAACAGGCAGAATAATTACAAAGTAAACGAAAAGGACCCTAGATGTACCAGCAGATTGTAATATTGACCGGAGCAGGGATCTCAGCGGAATCAGGGTTACGTACCTTTCGAGATCAAGATGGACTATGGGAGCAACACAATATTGAAGAGGTCGCGACACCTGAAGGCTATGCCAACAATCCGCTGTTGGTCGAACGTTTTTATAATGAGCGTTGGCGCCAGTTTCATGATGGTTCGATAGAGCCTAATGCGAGTCATATTGCGTTAGCAAAACTTGAGCAGGAGTTTGAAGGTGATTTGTTAGTTGTGACTCAAAACATCGATGATCTGCATGAGAGAGGCGGTTCTAAGCGGCTTTTACATATGCATGGTGAATTATCAAAGGGCCGATGTCCACGCTCTAAGCAGACCTTTGTACTGAGAGAGCCTTTTGGACCTGAGCATACCTGTACCTGCTGTATTCCTGCACAAAGGTTAAGGCCGCATATCGTGTGGTTTGGCGAGATGCCAATAGGTTTAGATAGAATTCAGCATGCGCTCGATAGTTGTGACCTTTTTATCGCTATAGGTACATCGGGCACTGTCTATCCCGCTGCGGGGTTTGTTGATACTGCTAATCATCATGGAGCGCAGACTGTAGAAGTTAATATTATGCCAGTGGATCGTCATAGCCAGTTTCAGTACCACTTGGAAGGGAAGGCGAGCGAACTTGTCCCTAGGTTAGTTGACAATATTCTTAGTGGTAAGGTAATCAGTGACCTACTTTAGGAGAACGCTTTAGGTGAATAGTTTAGTGAATGATACCGATTTTAATGGGCTCGCGATCATAATGCGCGGTTTGCCTGGAAGTGGAAAAAGCTACTGGGTAGAGGAATATATTAATAGCTTACCTAAGAAGGATACCGCTCAATATAAAGTTTGCTCAACCGATGAGTTTTTCTATCAAGAGGGGGAGTATCGCTTCGAACCGAAGCATTTATCAAAATATCATCAGCTCAATCTGACTCGGTTTATTCACGCCATAGCCAATAAAGTGCCAGTGGTGATCTGTGATAATACTAATATGGCACAGTGGGAATTTGAGGGCTATTGCGCCGCAGCTAAGGCTGAGGGTTATCAAATTCAGATCCAACAAATTGGTGAACCTAAGAATAAGGAGCACCTGTTATTATGTGCCGATAGAAATAAACACAGGGTTTCTCTAAGTAGTATTACTCGTATGGCAAGGGCATTTGAAGCCTTATAGCAAGATCATCATCTGCGAGTAGAGCTCTTAACCAGCCAAGAAACGAGCTTACATTGCTACCTTTCTCACTTTTTACTCTATTTAGTTAGAAGAGTGTTGAGCTGTTGCAAAGCAGATTAGCCGAATTTAAGCCAATAAAAAAGCCTATAGGTTTGCACCTATAGGCTTTTATTAAAGAGTTAACTTCTAAGAGTAATAATTACTTCTTAGCGTTTCTTTCTTTAACTTCAGCGATAACTTTCTCAGAAACACTGTTTGGACACTGTGCGTAGTGAGCGAATTCCATAGAGAATTGGCCACGACCAGAAGTCATAGTACGTAGTGAACCGATGTAACCGAACATTTCTGAAAGTGGTACGTCAGCCTTAATACGAACACCTGTTACACCAGCGTTTTGGTCTTTGATCATACCACGACGACGGTTAAGGTCACCAATTACGTCACCAACGTTGTCATCTGGGCTGAATACGTCAACGTTCATGATAGGCTCAAGAAGTTGTGCGCCAGCTTTTGGCATAGATTGACGGAATGCGCCTTTAGCAGCGATTTCGAACGCGATAGCTGACGAGTCAACTGCGTGGAAAGCACCATCTTTAAGTTCGAATTCAACGTCTAACACAGGGAAACCAGCAACAGTACCGGTGTTCATCATGCTAGCGAAACCTTTCTCAACTGCTGGCCAGAATTCCTTAGGAACGTTACCACCAACAACAGAAGATTTGAACGTCAAACCAGTGTTAGCTTCGCCTGGACGGATAACGTAGTCGATCTTACCGAACTGACCAGAACCACCAGATTGCTTCTTGTGCGTGTAGCTATCTTCGATTTCACGAGTGATAGTTTCACGGTATGCAACTTGAGGCTCACCTACAATTAGCTCAACGCCGTATGTACGCTTAAGGATATCTACCTTAATGTCTAGGTGAAGCTCACCCATACCTTTAAGGATAGTTTCGCCTGAGTCTTCGTCAGTCTCTACGCGGAATGATGGATCTTCAGCGATCATCTTACCGATAGCGATACCCATCTTCTCTGAACCACCTTTGTCTTTTGGTGCTACAGCGATAGAGATTACTGGCTCTGGGAATACCATTGCTTCAAGAGTACAAGGGTGCTTAACATCACATAGAGTGTGACCAGTTTGTACGTTCTTCATACCAACGATCGCGATGATGTCACCAGC
The DNA here is from genome assembly GCF_016765635.1 of Shewanella schlegeliana. Taxonomy (GTDB): domain Bacteria; phylum Pseudomonadota; class Gammaproteobacteria; order Enterobacterales; family Shewanellaceae; genus Shewanella; species Shewanella schlegeliana. The sequence goes on along the minus strand of NZ_JAESVD010000013.1, from coordinate 58,864 downwards.
TTGTGCGTAGTCTAGCTCGTTACGCTCGTCTGCTTGCATCTCACACATACGGCCGATACGCTCAGTCTTACCAGTTGCACTGTTAAGAATCGTGTCGCCTTTACGTAGCTGACCTGAGTAGATACGTACGAATGTTAGTGCACCGAAACGGTCATCCATGATCTTGAATGCTAGTGCTTTTAGTGGCTCGTCGATAGAAACTAAAGCAAACTCACCAGTTTCATTACCTTCTTCGTCAGTTAGAGGCTGTGGATCAACTTCTACTGGATCTGGTAGGTAATCAACAACTGCGTCAAGAAGAAGCTGCATACCTTTGTTCTTGAATGCAGAACCACAGTATGTTGGGAAGAAAGTCATGTCACGAGTACCAGCACGGATACAACGCTTAATGTCTTCCATAGATGGCTCTTCGCCTTCCATGTAAGATTCCATTAGGTCGTCGTCCATCTCAACCGCAGTCTCGATTAGCATTTCACGGTATTCTTCAACTTGGTCAACCATGTCAGCTGGAACGTCAGTTACTGTGTAGTTTTCAGCTTCACCAGTATCATCCCAAACGTATGCTTTACGAGTTAGTAGGTCAACAACACCACTGAACTCATCTTCGATACCAATTGGAAGTACCATTACTAGCGGGTTAGCAGCTAGTACGTCTTTAGTTTGCTTAACAACACGTAAGAAGTCAGCACCCATACGGTCTAACTTGTTTACGAAGATGATACGAGCAACTTCAGATTCGTTAGCATAACGCCAGTTAGTTTCTGATTGTGGCTCAACACCACCAGAACCACAGAATACACCGATACCGCCATCAAGAACTTTAAGAGAACGGTAAACTTCTACTGTAAAGTCAACGTGACCAGGGGTGTCGATAACGTTGAAACGGTGATCTTTCCAGAAACAACTAACAGCAGCAGACTGAATGGTAATACCACGCTCAGCTTCCTGTTCCATGAAGTCAGTTGTTGATTCGCCGTCATGCACTTCACCTAGCTTATGGATCTTACCGGTAAGCTTTAGGATACGCTCAGTTGTAGTAGTCTTACCCGCGTCAACGTGAGCAAAGATACCAATGTTTCTGTACTTTGATAAATCAGTCATTTTTCTACTCTATTGGAGTTACGTTCTAAAATTCCGCGCAAGTATAGCAATACTTTTCAATTTATTTTATCGATTTTTATCATTCAGGGCTAAATTAAACGAAATATCATAAAAAAATCACATTTTATAGCCAAATCTAAGGTTGGTAATTAAGCGCGCGGGCAAGGTACTTCACGGGTTGTCGCTATTTTAGTCTCAATTTGCCGTGATGATTGCTCTTCTAGATTTATTTTTAAGGATATAGAGCAAACAAACAGGAGAGTCCGAGGCTTGGCTAGCCTCAGGTCATTTAGAATGGTAGAGGACAGCCAGTTTGAAAATCTTGGGTAAATAGCTCGACCGCTTGAGGTTGAGCCCTCATCGGCCGGAATTATTCTTTCTAGTCGTCTGTAACGCTTGGCCTTAACCGTGACTAATAAAGACGCTTTCGTTGCAGGGTAAGGATATCTGCTTGGCTACCGTTTTCATTGCATGAGTTAATTGACTCAGCTGAGCTGAGGTTATGCAGTAGGGCGGCATAATGTAGATAAGATTAGAGAAAGGCCTTATCCATACACCTAAATCGACAAACTGTTGTTGCAACTCAGCAGTGTTGAGTGTGGTATTCATCTCTAGTACGCCTACCCCCCCTAAAACTCGTACATCTTTTACATTGTCAAAAGCTGTAGCTTCGGCTAACTCTGCCTTGAGTTGAGTCTCAATCGACTTGATCTGCTTTTGCCAGATATTTTCCTGGAGTAGCTCAAGGCTGGCTATGGCTGCAGAGCAGGCTAGAGGATTGCCCATAAAGGTAGGTCCATGCATAAACACACCTGCAGGTGAGTCACTGACACCTTGAGCAACCTCATCACTACACAATGTCGCTGCTAATGAAATATAGCCGCCCGTTAATGCCTTTCCTAAACATAAAATATCGGCTTCAATATCACTATGCTCATAAGCAAACAGCTTACCGGTTCTGCCAAATCCAGTGGCTATCTCATCGAGAATGAGTAGTACATCATATTTATCACACAGTTTACGAAGGGCTGATAAATATTCAGGGTGATAGAAACGCATACCGCCAGCACCTTGCATTATTGGCTCAACGAGTAACGCGGCAATTTGTTGGTGATTGTCTTCAAAAATAGCGGCTATTTCATTGAGCTCTTCGGGATCAAACTCACCATCGAAACGAGATTGAGGTGCAGGAGCGAACAGTTGTTTCGTGACTAAATCACCAAACATGGTGTGCATACCGCCTTCAGGATCGCACACGCTCATGGCGGCAAAAGTATCACCGTGGTAGCCATTTTTTATGGTGAGAATCTTCTGCTTGTTAGGTTTGGCTCTACCTTGCCAATACTGAAGTGCCATTTTCATCGCGACTTCTACAGCGATGGAGCCGGAGTCGGCTAGAAACACTTTGGTTAAGTTAGGGCTGGTCATATTTACGAGTAAACGAGCAAGCTCCACTGCAGGACGATGTGTGATGCCCCCAAACATGACATGGCTAAGTGTTGCCGCTTGTTGCTGCATGGCCGCAACAATTTTGGGGTGGCTGTAACCGTGTACACAAGCCCACCAAGAACTCGTACCATCAATCAGTGTTTTACCATCTTGTAGCTGCAGTTCAACACCTTTAGCAGCGACAACACCGAAGGCTGGTAGCGCATTAGCCATAGAAGTATAAGGGTGCCACAAGTGTTCCTTGTCAAATTGAAGGTCGATATGCGTAGTAGTAGATAGGATATCTTTGTTCATAATTTAACCGTTAGTAAACCTTTTGAATGGTATGACATTGACAGGTTACGGCTTGAAGGTATCCTAGGCAAGATAAAAATTTACCAAAAACACGAATTAAATGCAGTTAATTATATGTTTTTAATATTAATTTGTTAATAAGTATAATAGAGCAGATAGAGTGCAAACTCGCCAAAGTGCGAATGTGGATTGTCATCGCACCATAAATCGCTGCATTTATCGCTGAATGTGAGAGTAAAAGGGAACAGCATGTCTGAAGTACAGCCAAGAAATAACTGGAAGCGTGAAGAGATTGAAGCCTTATTCGCTTTACCTATGAACGATCTTCTTTTTCAGGCGCAGAGTATTCATCGCCAAGAGTTTGATCCAAATGAAGTTCAGATCAGTCGTTTGTTGTCGATAAAAACAGGTGCTTGTCCAGAAGATTGTAAATATTGTCCTCAAAGCGCTCGTTATGACACGGGTCTTGAGAAAGAGCGCCTGCTCGCAATGGAAACCGTCTTGACCGAAGCGCGTAGCGCTAAAGCGGCTGGCGCATCGCGTTTTTGTATGGGAGCCGCTTGGCGTAACCCGAAAGAGCGCGATATGCCGTACCTTAAGACGATGGTTGAAGAGGTTAAAGCGCTGGGGATGGAGACTTGCATGACATTGGGCATGCTGTCTGCAGAGCAAGCTAATGAACTGGCTAAAGCGGGGCTAGATTATTACAATCACAATTTAGACACCTCGCCAGAATACTATGGTGACGTGATTACCACGCGTACCTATCAAAATCGCCTCGATACCTTGTCTAATGTACGCGCTTCAGGCATGAAAGTGTGTTCGGGCGGAATTGTTGGTATGGGTGAAACGGCAACGGATCGCGCTGGACTTATTCAACAATTGGCGAATTTAGATAAACACCCAGATTCTGTGCCTATCAATATGTTGGTCAAAGTTGAAGGGACACCATTTGAAAAGCTCGATGATCTCGATCCATTAGAGTTTGTGCGTACGATTGCTGTAGCTCGCATTACCATGCCTAAATCTCGAATTCGTCTGTCGGCGGGTCGTGAAAATATGAGCGAGGAGCTGCAGGCGATGTGTTTCTTTGCCGGGGCGAACTCCATCTTCTACGGTTGTAAGCTGCTTACGACACCAAACCCTGAAGAGAATGATGACATGAGCCTGTTTAAGAAACTAGGCTTACATCCTGAGCAGGGCGTAGCTGCGACAAAAGAGCAAGATGAAGCTATGCTTGCCAAAGCAGCAGCACAGCAAGATAAAAAATCGGCTGCATTTTATGACGCCGGAGCACTCTAGTCACGTGTGCTCTTGTCTATCTATAAGGGCATTATCGTTATAGAGTGCCTTCTCATTGCTTTATGTCGATAGCGGCTACTTAGTACTAAGACATAGAGTTATATAAACCCACTTACTGATATTTAAGTGGGTTTATTGGATATTTACGTCTTTAAATTGAGCAAGCTTAATGTCAGAAAGTTCCATTACTCACCCTGTTAAAGAATCGTTGAGTACTCGGGTGGTCACAAAAAACCAATCATTAGATGAGCAGGGGCTGCTAAGGCGACGAATCAATCTTGTTTTAGACTCTAACCAGTCCAATTACTTCGAAGTTGATGCTTTGCCATATGTTAATTTCAGTAGTAATGATTACCTTGGCCTGTCAACGTCCCCCATTATCATAGATGCCCTCTATCAAGGGGCAAAAGATTATGGTGTTGGCAGTACTGCGTCACCTCTAGTGGTTGGTTACAGTCAAGCACATCTGCAACTTGAGCAGACTCTGTGTGATGCGACAGGACATGAAGCGGCACTGCTGTTTTGCTCGGGTTTTAGTGCCAATACCGCACTGATGAAAACCCTGTTTAATGAAACCGATCTAGTGTTGGCAGATAAGCTCATTCATGCCTCTATCATAGATGGGGTTCAGGACAGTGGCGCTAAGCTTAAGCGCTTTACTCACAATGAGTTAGAAAGTGCAAAGAGCCATTTAGAACGCTTCAAGCCTAGCGCATTAATTACTGAAAGTGTGTTTAGTATGGATGGTGATCTCGCACCATTAGTTGAGTTGTCAGCACTTTGTCAGCAACATCAGTGCTGGCTTATCGTCGATGACGCACATGGCTTTGGTGTATTAGGTGAAAATGGTCTAGGCGCGTCACGGATGTCGGATGAGATTAAAATCGATGCACAGCTGGTGACTTTTGGTAAAGCTATGGGCGGTCAGGGCGCAGCAATTCTAGGCAGTCAAGAGCTAATCGATTTCTTAGTCGCTAACGCCCGTCAATATATCTACTCTACGGCGTTGTCTCCTGCTAGCGCTGTGGCTGCCTACGCCGCGATAAAAGTGATAAAAGAGCAGCCCGAGTTGCGAGAAAAGCTGAGCAATAATATTAGCTGTTTTAGGCAAGCCTGCGCAGAGCATGATATTAAACTCACCGACTCTCAAACTGCGATTCAGCCGATTATACTTGGCAATTCAGCTAAGACTATGGCCGTTGCCAAAAGATTGAAAGAGCATGGTTTTTGGCTGGGAGCTATTAGACCACCAACCGTTCCCAAAGATGCTTCAAGGCTTAGGCTGACACTCAATGCGAACCACTGTCAGAAAGATATCTTGGCGTTAGTGGGTGTGTTAGCGAGTATATTGAGTGACGATTGATATGAATGAGACTGAGTCTCTAACTCTCTTTGAACTGAAACCATCAAATTTAATTGATTTTTAGGATCCAACGCTGTGAATACAGGATCAAATAAGCTTAACCTAGAGGTTGCTGAACGCTTCTCTGCTGCGGCTGCTCATTATCACAGTTACGATGTGCTTCAGCAGCAAACGGCAAAGCACTTACTGGCTCTAATGACCCCCGGCACCCGCTTGCTCGATATCGGTGCTGGACCGGGCACTGATTTCTCTAATTTTTCAGCAGTTGAGCGAGTTTACTGTTTAGACATCGCCAACGGCATGCTCAAAACGCTTAATAACAGCTTTCCTCATTACACTCCTATCTGTGGTGATGCGCAAAACCTACCAATAGCTAGTGGATCAGTAGACAGTATTTACTCAAATGTTGCCCTGCAATGGTGCCTAGATCTCCCTAAGGCCGTGTCTGAAGCGAATAGAGTGCTTACTCAAGATGGTGAGTTAAATATGAGCATAGTGGCTAAAGGTAGCCTTATGCAGTTATCTGAGCTTGGTTTTAAGGTGAATTCGTTTATCGATGAGCAGGAGTTACGCTCTTATTTTTATAAGGTTCATTGGCAACTCGAGTCGTTCGAAACCAAAGCTATTACCGTTTACTTTACTGATTTAAGAGCATTACTACAGTCGATAAAGGGAGTGGGTGCATCAATAGTTAAGCAACAACAGGGAGTTAATCAGCCTCAAGTCACATTGAGAGGACGTAAAGATTGGCAAGCATTACAGCTTAAGGCAGAGTTGAACAGAGCCCCTGAGGGCCTACCTTTAACATATAATATTAGCTTTATTAAAGCGCGGAAAAAGCGCTAAAGCCGCTGAGACAACTTGGAGTAGATATGACTTTTTTTGTAACGGGTACCGATACCGATTGTGGTAAGACGTTGATCTCTTCTGCATTGCTAACGGCCGCTAAGGGTGAGACAGTAGGCTTTAAGCCGATAGCTTCAGGCTGCGAGCAAACAGAGGTAGGGCTTAGAAACAGCGATGCGTTAGCACTTATGGCGGCATCGAGTATTAAGCTACCTTACGAAGACATCAACCCATTTGCTTTTGAGCCCGCGATTGCACCACACATTGCCGCTGCGGAGAAAGGGCTAAAGTTGGAGCCTAAGCGTATCGAAGCTTTACTAAAAATGTCTGAGTTTGTTGGAGCTGACTTTTGTTTGATTGAAGGCGCAGGGGGCTGGCGCCTACCGTTAGGGGAAGGGCATTTCCTTTCAGAAGTCGTACAATCAATGCAGTTACCCGTAATTTTGGTGGTGGGCATGAAGCTAGGTTGCCTAAATCACGCGTTATTAACAGCAGAAGCGATTAAAGCTGATGGCTTAAATATTGTGGGCTGGGTAGCAAACCAAGTTGACCCCGATATGGCTTATTCAGAGCAAAATCTTGAGACCTTAAAGTCGCAGTTAACAGCACCGTTCCTAGGCTATGTGCCTTATCTTGCCGATGCTACGGCCAAATCGGCTGCTAGATATCTCGATTTAGCAGCGTTAGAGTCAGTATAACCATCTGTCTTTTGGCCAAAGTTTCAGCCTAATTTGCTGGGGAACTACCTCAAAAAGTTAGGCTTATCTTTTTGTTAACAAAGATTAATCCCACTTCAATATTAATCTCATCCTTTGCCGATTAAATTAATTTTGTTTTAATGAAATAAACCTAGACTCATCTCACTTGGTATTAAGTAGGGCTGAAGCGACTATTATTAAAGCAATAGTAGATAATTTTCTATCTCTCCCCTTGAATTCTTGTTTTTAGGACATATTATGTCTTCAAGAGTGTATATCAGGTACTTTGTATCCTACAGGAGCTTAAATGAAGCGTATATTTTTACTGATTGCCACTAACATGGCGATCTTATTGGTGGCATCGATTGTGATGTCTATTCTAGGTGTTAATACCTCTACCATGGGCGGATTATTAGTATTCGCTGCGATATTTGGTTTTGGTGGTGCATTTATCAGTTTGGCAATCTCAAAGTGGATGGCTAAAAAGACCATGGGCTGTGAGGTTATTACTACACCACGTGATAACACAGAGCGCTGGTTAGTTGAGACTGTTGCTCGTCAAGCAGAGAAAGTCGGTATTAAGATGCCAGAAGTTGCGATCTACCAGTCGCCTGAGCTAAACGCTTTTGCTACTGGACCAAGCAAAGACAACTCTCTGGTCGCTGTAAGTAGTGGCTTACTGTATGGCATGAGCCAAGATGAGATTGAAGCGGTTCTTGCTCACGAAGTTAGCCACGTAGCTAACGGTGACATGGTGACATTGACCCTTATTCAAGGTGTTGTGAACACATTTGTTATCTTCGCGGCTCGTGTGGTTGCTGGCATCATTGATAACTTTGTATCAAGTAACGATGAAGAGGGCGAAGGTCTTGGCATGTTCGCTTATATGGCGGTCGTGTTTGTCTTAGACATGCTGTTTGGTATCCTTGCGTCAATGATTGTTGCTTACTTCTCACGTATTCGTGAATACAGAGCCGATGAAGGCGCTGCACGTCTAGCAGGTAAAGAGAAGATGATTGCGGCACTTGATAGATTGCGTCAAGGCCCTGAAACTGGCGCTATGCCAGCCTCAATGTCAGCATTTGGCATCAATGGCAAGAAATCAATGGCGGAATTGCTAATGAGTCACCCGCCACTAGAAAAACGTATTGCGGCGCTACGAGCGCACTAAGATTACGCATTTCCAAAAAAGCGGTTCGAGAGTAAATTCTCCGAACCGCTTTTTTTTTGCCCAAAATCAAGGTGCTAAACAAGTACAATTGTCATATTCACTGGCGTAATTTGACTAAGCGCACATTTTGGGGATTATCACAATGATATGATCTTTCAGCTAAATTAGTTGCGAATTAGATAATGCTTAGCTAAATTAACCTAAGTCGTGCTAAAAAAATATTGTTCGCAAGATGAAAACAACCTGACTATTAAGTTTTCACTATGCGGACATCAAATGAGGATACAATTGTGAGCAATAAACTACTAAGTCTGGTCTTTGGTGCGGCATTCGCTGCACTGGCTTTATCGCCATCAGCTTTCGCAGATGGTCAAGAGCTAGCCGAAATGCATGCTGAAATGGATGGTTGTGAAGCGTGTCACGCTGACGGTTCACCATCTGCAGATGGCGAATATGAATTTGAACAGTGTCAGTCTTGTCACGGTACATTAGCTGAAATGGACGCTGTTCACCAACCACATGATGGCATGCTTATGTGTGCTGATTGTCATGCACCTCACGAAATGAACGTGGGTGATAAGCCAACTTGTGATAGCTGTCACGATGATGGCCGTACTGCTGAGTCAGTACTTAAGTAATTTGAATTAACTCAATTTGCTAAAAAGAGCCAGCTTCGAGCTGGCTTTTTTGTGGGTAAAATCAAGGATGAGCATGCTGGACCAGACTTTGTTAGAGGGAGACTGTCCATATTTAATACCTTGACTCGAAGGGAGATATGCTTGAATACGATACCGCAGAGGGAGCTTATTTTTATTTAGTAATCAGTTGGATAGTTATGTTCTTTTGCGGAGACACTACAATGGCTATCACTTTGTCTAAGTTGATTTTGTGGCTGAATTAAATTAGCTTCATTAAGCTAACTTATTGACTGCGAAGGACTGCGTGATGCCGATTATACTTGTTTTATTGTTATTCACCTTGCTTCAAGGCTGCCAGAGTCGCGTTGTTAATCCTGCCCCGCCCATTAAATCACCGACTATTCACTATTTTGTCGATGAGTCAAAGTATAATATTCCAGATCTAGAGTCTTTCTACACGCTTACGGACGAGCAGGTTATTGAACTTGAGCGCTTTTTGCAGGCTGAAGATATCGCTAAGATGCCGCGCCACCAACAAGCTTCAGTATTTTTACAAAGCAGGCTTGTTAACTTTAATTTTCAAGGTGAAAACCTATTTGCTAGTGAGTCATTAGCGAGTCGCCGTGGTAATTGTATGGCGCTTGCGATGCTTACTTACGCTGTAGCCGAGCAGATGCAGGTAGAATTGAGTTTTCAAGTTATGCATACCATGCCACTACTTTTAGAGGTGTCGGACAAGTTTGCTGTTACTTCTGATCATGTTAGGGCATTTTTATATGAATCGGGAAGGGACGGGGCGGGCTACTTGTCAGGAAGAAACCGTATTCTTATCGATTACTTCCCCAGTCGATATGATCGGGGAGGCAAGCTAATTGATCACAATGAATTTTTTGCTATGTTCTATCGAAATCTTGCCGCCGACGCAATGTTATTAGGTGAACTCGAACGGGCTTTTTTGTTGCTAAAAAAAGGCCGTAGTTTTGCACCTGAATATGGACCGGCAATAAATATGCAGGCTGTTGTATTAAGGCTGTTAGGAGATGAGAGGGCTGCAGAGCAGCTGTACCGTTATGGGCTTGAGGTATCGGATAACAAGATCACACTATTAAGTAATTATCACTTCCTGTTAAGTACGCAAGGGCGACAGCAGCAAGCCTTTAAAGTTAAGCAGCGTCTACTGGCACTTGATGACCCTAGCCCATATAAATGGTATTTGCAGGCAATGGATGCGATGGCACAGGATGACTTTGTTAGTGCTAAGGCGTATTTAAACAAGTTTTTGGAAAACACCCGCTATTATCACAAAGCCTATTACGACTTAGCCAAGATCTACATACAGTTGGGAGAGCAAAGCGAAGCCAAGAAATCTCTCGATTTGGCACTGCATTACTCTGAGCGAGATAACGATAAATTGTTATATCAAGCAAAGTTACAATGGTTAGCATCCCAGTAGTCGTTTTACCCTTTTAGTATGAGAAGCCTAAAAGGCTGTTATTTTAGTTATCGGTAGATTTCATTGATTATACAACTGGTTAAAGGCGTTTTTACCACTAGTAGCGATACGCTTAAACGAAAGCTATATAGTAGTAAGGTCTAGGTTGTGTCCAGGAACTAATCATTTGGTATGGTAAGCTTTAATACTCAGGGTTGATGATGCTAAATGAGTTTGACTTCATAATGACCGCGTTAATTGTACAAGCTCAATAAGAGGCGGTTGTAAGTCATGGATAGATTAAAGCGCTTAGAGAAGAAGATTTGTTCTCAAGCAGAAGTCATATCGGTTCAAACTGCAATACTATCGACCCTTCTTCTTCCTGCTATCTTCGTGCATGCACAAGACTTAAGTCAGTTCGATGAACTTAATAGTTATGATAATCATGCTGTAACCTCTCAAGCAGGTGATAATTTAAATGCAATCATTACTCAGCAAGGGATATTTAACCGCGCGGCAATTAGCCAAGTAGGCTTTTCGACTCAAATCGACGTTAATCAAATAGGTGATAGTAACCGAATCACAGCTTTTCAAAGTGGTGCAGAGATAGAAGCAAGCATTCTCCAGCACGGCTTTAATAATTTTGTGGTTTCTTCTCAACAAGGCTCCTTCCTCAATTTAGATATCGAACAGCAGGGAAGTGATAATTTGGCAACTATATTACAAATGGGTAGTGAAAGCGCCATAACGATTAATCAAAATGGTGCAGGTCATCGAGTCTCGGTTATTCAATATGGGCAAGGGCAATCTGCGCGAGTGACACAGGGGCTGAGCCCAAACTAATTTTCTGCGAAAACGTTGCGTTTGTGTGAAATATTTGATGTTTATTTGCGGGATAAGTGTATTACAATAATACCCACATGGATGGTGATACAGAATAAACACGGAGTGAGTTTATGTTTAAAGTGACACATTGGGTTCTAGTAACCCGTTCGCATCTATTTGCAGATCTTCTTAATACTAGATGGCCACAAGAGTTTTTAGTCAAATTACATAGGATCTCTCCTGAACATTTTAACGGCGAGTTATTAGAGAGTCGTATTACGATTATTTTGATTGATCTTGCCACCGTTGATGTTCAAACAGCCTATCAAATCCAAAAACGTATAGATAAGGCGAGTAATACTGCCCGTGTCGTTTTCATTCATTTTCCTAAAAAAATAGACGCCAAGTTTCTAATCAACGCTTCAGTTACTGCCGGTGTTTTTTACTCCGACGCATCGCTTGAAAGTATAGGAGAGGGCATGGCTGAAATCGTAAAGGGTAAGGTCGTCATTCCCCATAGCTTTATCGACTCAAGCTGTAATAAAGATCCCGTATTAGATAATGTAGAAACGCTGACAATTAGGGAGCGAGAAGTGTTACAGGTACTGCGTAGTGGTAGCACTAATATTGATATAGCCAATAAATTATTTGTCAGTGAAAGTACTATTAAGACCCACCTATATCGTGCGTTTAGAAAAATAGGGGTTTCCAGTCGCGGGCAGGCTATCGCTTGGGCCCAAACTAACCTACATGAAGTGACTCAGTGAAAACTTGGTATTTATGCCTGGCTCTGCTGTCGCAACCTATCGTTGCAGAAGAGTTTGAACTAGATAAGCAACCCTCTACTGTTGCTAAGAGTACCAGTGACGAGCCACCGAAAGTGGAAGCCGATTTGATCGATGGACTCATTCTTAATAGAGCGATGACCCGATTTGGGCATCGTTTCTATCGAGAGTTTGTGGCGGCTTATCGCAATATTGGTGGCGTGGTTCAACATTCAGGTTTAACAATCGTTGAGCAAGCAACTGCAAGAAGTGGCAGTAAAATAAGTATTTTGCATAATCGTAGACCTATTTATATCACGGTCGTTTCGCCCGCAAGCCGTAATATTGACGAACAAGCTTTAGCTGCAGCAGCTAGAGTAAATAAAAAAATAGAACAAAATCAAAGGAAAGCAAGCTGGGCACAATTCTTAGATCCGGATTTAGCCCCAGATGAGTTTTAACAAGGAAGATTAATGAAAACAATAATAAGATCTGTTGTGGCTATGGGGCTGTTTACTGCTGCGGGATCGACTTACGCAACACAGCTTATCTATACCCCAGTTAACCCTAACTTCGGCGGTAGTTATCTAAATGGTTCATACCTCCTCTCTAATGCGTCGGCGCAGAATAAGCATACTGGTGGATCGGGCTATGTTCCGCCTACTGCACTTGAGCGTCTGGCGAGTTCTTTAGAGTCTCGACTGATGAGCCAGCTGTTTAATGATGCGGCAAATGGCGGTGAGGGTTATTTAAAGACCGATGACTTTGAGATCCAAGTCGTTAATGAGGACGGCGCGTTATTGGTACATATTACAGATGTGGTGACAGGTGAAACGACTATCATCGAAGTGGGTGGCATTATCGATAACAGTATTGGGGAAGGCTAATTATGAAAAAGCTAATTCCATTTCTTTTTTTTGGTTTTGTGAGTGCATGTTCGACCTCCAATGAGTTAGAACAGATAGAGCCATCATCAAGTTTAATGCCAAAAAGTGAAACATATTATGATCTAATTGGTTTGCCTGCACCTCAAGGCAGCATGGTCGCCGCGGTTTATGACTTCAGGGATCAGACCGGTCAATATAAGCCAATCCCCTCGAGCAATTTCTCCACTGCTGTACCACAAAGTGGTACGGCATTTTTGGCTCAAGCGTTAAATGACTCAAGCTGGTTTATACCTGTTGAACGAGAAGGGCTACAAAATTTGCTGACCGAGCGTAAAATTGTTCGTGCAGGCCTTAAAGGTGATGCTTCAAGTTTGAGTCAGCTTAATTCGGCACAAATTTTGATGGAAGGTGGCATTGTGGCCTATGACACTAATATCCGCACTGGAGGGGCGGGGGCACGTTATTTAGGAATTGGCGCATCCAGTCAATTTCGTGTAGATAGTGTCACTGTAAACTTACGAGCTGTTGATATTAGAACAGGCAGACTGCTTAGCAGTGTGACCACGACTAAGTCTGTATTATCTAAAGAGTTGACGGCAGGTGTGTTTAAATTTATCGACGCCCAGGAGCTTTTAGAATCGGAAGTCGGTTATACCTCGAATGAACCTGTCAGTTTGTGTGTTGCGCAAGCAATTGAAAGTGCTGTTGTACATATGATTGCCGATGGTATTTGGAAGCGTGCTTGGAATTTAGCCGATGCCAAAACCGGACTCAATAATCCTATTTTGAAGAAATATTGGCTTGAGGCTCACTCACTTGAGCGCGTTCAAACTAGACTCAAACAGGGGTGATTCATCGTTTAGACAGCAGAGTTTATATGTTCTAAGGCACCACTTCGGTGCCTTTTTTGTGAGCCGTATCATTGTGGGTATGCTCTGCGATATACATGTGTGTAGATGCTGGATTATGATCCTATTAGGTTCTAGTTAATTTATAAGAGTGGTCTATAAAATTGATATCTTGTGCAACAGCATTATTCGCATGGAGTGTATTTTCGACTTAGGCTGCGACTGTGGGATGTGAGCGAGCTGGTGGGATCAAATGTCAGAAGGTAACTAAACACTATGGACGCTCTAAAGTGATCGTCGTCCCCAAAAACCATCGTCATTATCATGCATACCACTCTCCTCTCTTAATGACTATGGGGATGGCAATAGTCTTAGACGCTGCAGGTAATGCCGTCACCAACACTGGCAATAAGGTTGTTGTGTTAGGTGAGGGAGATGAAGTTACAAATGTTTACGAGAAAGATGGTGTAGTCTATCTGATCAAAGAGCTTAGTTAAAAATGGCTAGCGAGTTAACATTCGAGCGACAACTTCCCTTAATTGAGAGGGGGTTAACCCTCTTAGCTGCATTTATATGTTTGCCTGATATTGTGTTCATTATTAAGAGCGATGTTTCAGAATTGAGTATCATAACTATGATCTCAAGTTTGATTATTGCGATCACTATTTACCTATTTAAATTACTGGCGGTAGGGCTAAGTCGAAGCTTGCTGACCCAGTCTAAAGAGACTCTGATAAACCCTGCAGTACCTGCATCACAGATAAAGGCAGTTCAAAAGAAAGTATCTCATTTTGGTCTATGTACTTTTTGCAATCAGTTCGAAACAAAAATACCTTGTCTGGTCGCTATGTTTGTTCTGATTGTTATAAGATCTTTTTGCAAGTGAAGGGGCATGTATTAACCTCTAATATCAGTGATACGTCGAGAATACAGCGGGCTGGTTGAGATTAATCAAGTTAAAAAAATAGTCGGCCTAAGCCGACTATTCTCTAACAGCTTAATTCTTCTTGTTGAAGTTAGTTGTTCATCTCACGTTCTTTATTTAAGAACTCGAAACCACTCTTTAGGAAGTTAAATCGTTCTTCATCGGGTAACGAGCGAACTTGGGCTAGCATTAGACCGAATGCAGAGTCGATCATTAGTCGATCCGATAACTTTAAGTAACGGTACACAACGGGTCTTAATACCACAGTGAACTGCCCGGTGAATTCATCAAAGCGTTGCTCTTCGATGGCCTTAGTATTGTTTACCAATTCTCGCATACATAGCGCAGCGAGAAGGGCATTCTTATCACTAAATGATTGGTACTGAGCGGCGCGGGAATAGCCTGCTCGCTTATGAACATCAGACATATTCAGTGCTATCATGCCTTTTTCTTGTACCAATTCGGTGGCCGCATCGAGTAGTGCGGTTTCTTTATCCGTTAGCATTGTCAGATTCCTGCAAATATTTTTTTCATTAGAAGTCGTAATCAGGATAAAGTCAACCATATTGTATATACATCTGTTTATTTAGTATGCTGTAAGCAAAGCTTCAATTGGATGATTTACATCGGTAATCTCCGTCGCCTTGGCAACATTTTCGAGTATACTATGGCTAGTAATTACCTTTTTGAGGGCAGACAAATGGCCGAAGAAACCATATTTAGTAAAATTATCCGACGTGAAATTCCTGCAGATATCTTGTACCAAGATGATCTTGTTACCGCATTTAGAGACATCACGCCTAAAGCGCCAACACATATTTTAATTATCCCCAATCATCTGATCCCTACGGCTAACGACATTAAGGCATCCGATGAGAAAGCGTTGGGGCGTATGATGTCTGTGGCGGCTAAGCTCGCGCAGGAAGCCGGGATTGCAGAGGATGGCTACCGCCTAATCATGAACTGTAATGAACATGGCGGCCAAGAGGTTTTCCATATCCATATGCATTTATTGGGTGGAAAGCCACTAGGCCCAATGCTGAGCTCGAGTGAATGAGTGCCAGCAGCGAGCACTATTCATTAACTGCTATGGCGAGTCGCTTTGTCGACCAGTTGACCCAATGTCGTAAGCTTAAATTGAAGGTGCTAGAAGCGAGTGGTAAGCAGGTGTTAATCGAGCTACCTTATGACGAGCAGCTCGTGGGTTATCCTGATACTGGCGTGATCCATGGTGGGGTGATCACGACCTTGATGGATACTGCCAGTGGTTGCGCTGTCGTATGCTCTATCTTCGATAAGTTTCGCTTGCTTGAGATCTCGCCTACGCTGGATCTACGGGTTGATTACATGAAACCCGCAGAGCCCCATAAACCTGTCTATGGGTTTGCCGAGTGCTATAAACTCTCCTCGAGTGTGGCTTTTACCCGTGCGATTGCTTACCAAGACTCCATCGATGATCCCATCGCTCATGCGGTTGGCTCATTTATGCGAATTAGTCCAGAAATGGTGGGGGATGAATTTAGGCAGGCACTAATGGGAGGAGGTGATGAGTATGCTTGATAAAAAACAAGAACTTGCTGAATCCATCCAAGATGGCTCCACTAAAGATGGCTGTGACAAGTTAGACGTAAAAAGCATTGTCAAAAAAGCAAAAGAGCTTAATGACTTCGGTCATCTGCTTGAGCATGTTCCCTATGCTAAGTTCATTGGCATGGCTGTCGAGCGTTTTGGTGATGAGTTGGTATTTAAGCTTCCGGCAAAAGAGGACAACATCGGCAACCCTATTTTGCCTGCACTACATGGCGGAGTGATAGCGGGTTTTATGGAGATGTCAGCGATTGTGCAGTTGATGGTGTTTATGCAAGCCACTAAGGTACCTAAGGTGGTTGATTTCTCAATCGATTACTTAAGAGCCGGCTACCATAAAGACAGCTTTGCCGAGTGCAAGATTACCCGTCAGGGCCGTCGAGTTGCAAACGTTAGTATTAATTGCTGGCAAACCAACCGCAAACATCTTATTGCGACGGCTAGGGCACATTTTTTGATCGATTAAGTGATCAATTGTATAACTAGATAGGGTTCTAGCAAAAAACAGGGGACACAAATGAACAAGGTTTTATTAGGACTATTTACTGCGGCGGCGATTACGGCGTGCGCTCCACATACCGCAGGGGTGATGGCGGGATCAAATGGGGCGGTGCGTGTCGATAACAGCAGCTTTGGTAAAGAGGTACAAGTGACCAATGTCATGGCACGTCCAGAAGGTGGTTTTTTGCGCGGAACGGGTACCATAGTTAGCCAAGTTCCGACGGATTTAAGACTGCAGTATAAATTTACTTGGTTTGACACCAGTGGCATGACCATTGATGACGAAGGGGTGAGTTGGAAGTCGTTAAAGTTACATGGCAAGCAGCAGATGCAGGTTAGTGCCGTTGCACCAAATGCGACAGCGACTCGATTTGAGCTTTATGTTAGAAAAGCTTTTTCTAATTAGTCGCGGTTAATGCGATTGAATCATTTACTTTAGCAAAATCTGTTAAAAAAACGTCAGCAAGCTGGCGTTTTTTTATGCATAAAATCGCTGTTTTTAAAGAAGTCTGTCATGGAGTTGTAAATTTCATGTATAATCGCGCTCGCCAAGGGGTGTTAGAGTCAATTAAACAAAAGTTGGATTGATTGGCTTTGACTGAGATGTTGAAAAACGAACCCTTTGAACCTGATCCGGCTAATACCGGCGTAGGAATGGGCCACAATTCATTTTCCAAGCGCTTCTTTATGTTGCCGGATCTCAAATTTTTAATTTTGAGGTCCTATGTTAAATTTTAAATCTTACTCACCAGTAGCCCTTGGGGTTATTGCTGCTATCACCTCTACCAATACTTTTGCTAATGCCGATGTAGCTACTAATGATGATATTGAAGTCATGGTAGTCACTTCTGATTTTCGCGGTAGTCCCTTAGAAAAAATGCCATCGAGCGTCACGATTCTTGATCAACAACAGATCGAGGATGAAGGGGCTCAGCACTTTGAAGATATTCTTAATAGTATCGCCAACTTTAACTGGTCTGGCGGTAGTTCAAGACCTAAGTATTTTCAGATCCGCGGTGTTGGCGAACAGGAAGAGTATCAAGGTGCGCCAAACTCTTCGGTGGGATTTGTGGTGGATGATATCGACCTATCGGGCTTAGGTATGGTCTCGAGTATGTACGACTTGCAACAAGTTGAAGTGCTAAGGGGACCACAAGGAACACGATATGGCGCTAACGCTTTAGCAGGACTTATCTACCTTAAGAGTAATGATCCAACCGATGTATTTGAACACGGCGCCGAAGTTTCCTTTGGTGATGATAACCTGCAAACCTTCAGTGGATACAGCTCTGGGCCGTTAACCGACTCAGGCGATCTGCTTTATCGCGTCTCATTGCAAAAACACCAGCAGGATGGCTATCGCGATAACCTGTATCTGGGCCTAAGTGATACCAATAATCGTGATGAGTTTACTGGCCGTGGGAAATTGCGCTGGTATGCAACCCAAGATTTAGAGATTGATTTAACCTTTCTTCATGCCAACTACGATAATGGTTATGACGCTTGGACACTGGACAATAATGGTTTTGATACCTTAACCGATGCCCCAGGTGTCGATAAACAGCGTACGACAGGCTCTTCACTTAAGTTTACCTATACTGGTGCCGAAAACTTTGAGTTGATCTCATTAACCTCGTTTGCGCATTCAGATACGCGTCATAACTATGATGGTGATTGGGCTAACCCTGATTACTGGGCGAGTCGAGATTGTGACGGTAGCCCCTGTGAATATGAATATAACTGGGATAAAAAAGGCGACAGAAAGACCGCAACCCAAGAGTTTCGATTATCGTCAACGGAATCTGGGCGTATTTTTGCCGATAGTACCGACTGGTTAATTGGCGTGTACGCCATGGATTTGCAAGAAGATAACGACACAGTTGATACCTATAACCAATTAACAGCCGAATATGAGGCGCAGAATTATGCACTGTTTGGTCAGTTGGACTCAGACTTAGGTACAAGCTATGGACTTTCTGTCGGTTTGCGCGTCGAGCGTCGTGACAGTGATTATAGTGACTCGGCTGGTGATAGTTTTGCTCCAAGTGAAACCATGTGGGGCGGTCATATCGCACTGAGCAAGGCGTTGGCTGAAAACCATGAGTCATATATTCGTGTGGCGCGGGGCTATAAAGCGGGTGGTTTTAATATGTCACTACCCGATGAGTTAGCCGACAAGAAAGAGTATGACACTGAAATTCTTTATAACTATGAGATCGGCTTAAAGTCGAGCTGGTTTAATGGTCAGGCTAACACAAACTTAGCCGTATTCTATATGGATAGACAAGATCAGCAGGTGGCCGCTTCCCAGCAATCCACAGTGCCGGGTGAAGAGGGCAACTTCATTCTATTTACAGAAAATGCGGGCAGCTCCCATAACTATGGCGCCGAATTAGACGGTAACTGGTACGCCACCAATAATTTCAACGTCTACGGCAGCGTCGGTTGGCTTGAAACCGCCTATGGCGATTATCAGTATGAGGATAAGTACGGTACTTTGGTGGATCTTTCTGGCCGAGAGCTTGCTCACTCTCCTAACTTTACCTTCAGCCTTGGTGCGACCTATCGCAGCGATAGTGGCTGGTTCGCTAACGTGAACGCCAGCGGTAAGAGTGATTTTTATTACTCAGATAGCAACGAATCTAAATCCGATGCCTATCAAATCTTTAATGCCAAAGTAGGTTATGAGGCTGATATCTGGTCAGTCTATCTGTGGGGCCGTAACTTGTTTGATGAAAAATACGGTGTTCGTGGATTCTACTTCGGTAACGAGCCTGATTTAGACTGGGCAGATAAGCAGTATATTCGTTACGGTGATCCGCGCCAGATAGGTGTGACGGTTAACGTTAAGTTTTTATAAAATTCTATTTTTTTAAACAACACTATTGAGCCGTACTCAGTGCGGCTGAGGTCAATACTATGAAATTAACAGCAGAGATCAGTTGCTACCCACTGCAAGATAACTACTTAGATCCGATTAAGTGGTTTATTGCCCGAGTTGATTCCTATGACAATATCCAGCGAGTCACCAATGCCATGGCGACTCAGGTGGTCGGCGAATATGGCGATGTGATGTCGATGCTCGCGATCGAGATGCAAGCGGCTCACGAGAAGTGGGGCAAGGCTGTTTTCGTCTGTAAGTTTATTGGTGGTGAGCTAAATTTAAGTCACAGCGAATAAAAAGGTTTTGATTGATGGCCATAGAATTTACTTCGTTCTTTGGCCTTTTTGATCTTAACAATAGAGTACACTTTTTTTGATAAAGCCTTCATTGCGCTGAGTCGAGGACACTGATTATGTCAGAATTTTGGCTAACCTTAGTCAATAGTTTTACTGCTGCTTTTGGTGAAGCCCAAGCGTTAACGGCTTGGGAGGCCGTAGCGGTATTATTGGCTGTGGCTTATTTGATCTTAGCGATGAAAGGTAACATCTGGTGCTGGGCGGCAGCCTTTATTAGTACAGCTATCTATACCGTTTTATTCTGGAAAGTGTCATTGTTGATGGAGTCTGTTCTGAATGTCTACTATATGGCAATGGCGATTTATGGCTACTGGATGTGGACACGAGGCGGCAGGGAACATGATGGTGTCAACATTGTTTCCTGGCGTTTGTCTACCCACCTTAAACTAATTGGGATGACGACCTTGATCGCCATCGCGGTTGGTCACTTTATGGCGACCCAAACGCAGGCTGCCTTTCCCTATC
The DNA here is from genome assembly GCF_016765635.1 of Shewanella schlegeliana. GTDB lineage: Bacteria > Pseudomonadota > Gammaproteobacteria > Enterobacterales > Shewanellaceae > Shewanella > Shewanella schlegeliana. The sequence goes on along the minus strand of NZ_JAESVD010000013.1, from coordinate 38,528 downwards.
TAGATGCCGCGACAACCTGTTTTGCTGTGATGACCACTTATTTGGTCGCAAAGAAGGTGTTAGAAAACTGGATCTATTGGTTTGTGATTGATGCGGTTTCAATTTACCTCTATGTCAGTAAAGGCTTGATGTTAACTGCGATTCTTTTTGTGCTGTATATTGGTATGGTAGTGTTTGGCTATGTTATGTGGCGCAATCAGATGAAAGAACAGCAAGTCTCCAATGATATCGCGTTATCGTCTGGCACTATGTAGATGACATTGCCATTAGCGACAACATTGTTACCTTACCTTGAGCAGGCCGAGCTTTCGCAAGTCAGCATGATCGCGGCTTTGACTCAAGGGTTAAGTAATCAGAACTACTATGTTCGTGGTGTTCACCCGAGTAGGCTGAGCGATTCAGAATGGGTACTCAGAATTAACAGTTGGGCGAGCTCACAGATCTGTAATCGAGACCATGAAGTGTTAAATTGGCAACTGGCAAGCCGTGTCAATTTAGCGCCTGAACTGGTCTATATTAGCCCTGATAAGCAGTTCTACTTAAGTGAGTTTTTTGCGCAAAACCAAGAGAATGGCTGGAGTGAACTCATCTCTGCCAATGGTTCTCATCCCATCACAAGGCTGCAAGTGAAATGGCCTGGAGCTGAGGAGTTGTTACTCAACTTACTCAATGGGTTAAAGCAGTTGCCGGCGCCGCAAAATGTGATGGGGGTTGATGAGCAGTGGCAGGTGTATCAGCTTCGTTTAGCAAAGATGCAACAGCAATTAAACGCTTTAGATGAAAAGAGCCAGACGGTTGAGCGATGGTTAGACTTATATGGGCAATTATTGGCCGAATCTCATCTGATTGATGAAATGCTAGCAGTGCTATCCAATTGCCTCGTTAATCTGCAGTTTAGCCATAGAGATCTGAACCCGTACAATGTCTTGGTCGTCGATGATAAGCTTAAGTGTATCGATTTTGAATATGCCTGCAGTTCTCATCCACTATGCGATCTGGCATCAGTCATCGCAAGTCACTCCTTGTCATCACAGCAAAGGCGTTGGTTGATTGCAAATTATTTGAAAGATCACCCAAACCTTAATCAACAGGCCGATAAGGCTGTACCAGCAGCAGTGGATCTGTATTGGGTGTTTGCCTTGTGCTGGGCACTGCAGATGGCGTTTGACAGTATGATAGCGAATGGCAAGCTTAATGAGAAAGGCCTATCTCAAAGCCGAGAGTACTTAAGCTATGCCCTGCAATATAGAGATCTAATCGTCTGCCGTTTCTAACCGCTTACAAAATCTTACTTCCACGTTGCTTATCGACTCTGAACGGTTGAAACCTATCTATACTTGCTGTTCTTTCAGCCTTTATTGCAACTCTGATCGCCTCGGAACCGTGATGATGTTCTATGCTAGATAAATAGCATTGTCTGAGTCAAAGGGGGGAGAGTTGAGAAAAATAGCCATATATGTGCTTCTCTTCGTGACGTTTTTGGGCTGCTCAACAAAGGTGGGTTATTATTTTCTGGACTGGGTTATTGAGTGGAAGCTTGAAGAGTATGTCACATTAAACAGTCTGCAGCAGAAACAGTTTCAGAGTGGTTTGAATCAGTTCTTAGCTTGGCACCGTACAGAAGAGCTTCCTCGTTATGCAAAGCAGTTATCGCAACTGGCGCTCGCATTGGAAAATCAAACATTAACGTCACGTCTCTGGGCGCAACAAGTTGAACAAGCTAAGTCCCACTGGTCTAGGACTTTTGAGTTTGTTAACCCCTCCCTTGTACCGCTTATCAGTTCATTTTCAGACCAGCAGGTTCAACAGGTTATTGCTCGGCTAAAGGTAGACGAAAAGCGGCTTAATCAAAAATACCTAGGTAAAGATCAGCAAGCCTTAGTCGCGATGGCTGACGAGCGCATCGAAAACCGCATTAAGCGCTGGATAGGCAAGCTATCTCAAGAGCAAAAACAGGCGATTCATCAATATAACTTAAGCCGAGCCACAACATTAGATATGTGGCTTGAATATCGCCATGAGTGGATCCGGCTTTTTGAGCAGGCACTGAAGAATCGACAAAACCAACTGGCGCTATCCCATAGCCTTACGATTTTAATGAGTCAGCCTGATAGGCTAAAATCTGCAATCTATAAAAATTCACTCGATGCCAATACCCAGAAATTTGGTGAGTTACTTATCAGGCTTAATCAATTGGCGAGTGGTCAACAAAAAAGGCGTTTTCAAAAGAAGTTAACCAGCCTAATTACCGATCTCAGAGAGCTGAGTGGAAGTCCCATGCTGACCGCGGAGCATCCGATTGGGGCATCTGCTCTGTTTGCGATTAAAATTTTACGGTGAAAGATAAAGCTATGAAAGATAGTCGTAACTAACAGGGTCTGTATAGGCAGGGCGCTTTAATCATTGCCATACTGCTTGAGCTTTAAGTGATTATGTTGAAGAGGAAATCAAATGCAAATTGTGAATCTATATCAAAAGTTTCTTAGCCTATTGAAGCATGGTGAAGGGATAGCTCCTCTGGCGTTACGTTTGTATTTAGCACCAGTATTGATGCAGGCGGGCTATAATAAGCTTTCAAATTTTAGTGACACCGCAGCTTGGTTTGGTAACCCCGATTGGGGGCTAGGTTTACCTTTTCCTGAGGTGATGGTGGCATTGGCCGCTGGCACCGAATTTTTTGGCGGCGCGTTACTGGTGGTCGGCTTGGCCACTCGGCTTGTTTCTATTCCACTGGCTTTTACCATGCTAGTTGCAGCTTTTAGTGTGCATATTGAAAATGGTTGGCTGGCTATTGCCGACTCGGGTTCTTGGCTAGCGAATGAGAATGTACTTGCCTCGGCTGAGAAGTTACAGCGCGCAAAGGAGATCTTACAAGAACATGGTAACTACGAATGGCTGACCAGCTCGGGTAATTTCGTGATTTTGAATAACGGGATAGAGTTTGCGATTACTTATCTATTTATGTTATTGGCTCTGATATTTATGGGCGGTGGACGCTATACGAGCCTCGACTACTATATCGCTAAACGTAATGGTATCGACTAAAGCGCATAGCCTAAAGCTATACTCATTATCTAAGATGATAAATTCAGATCCCACTTAGCAAGTGGGATTTTTGTATGCCGAACTCTCAGGTCAACTCTCTCGTTAAAGCTCGCGTTAAACTTGTAAAAACGGGTTAAATTTCATTAATATGAGTGGACTATTTTTACCCACTTGATATTCTCGATTACGACTTGCTACTTAAGTCATTCTTCTCTTCTCAAACGTTTTTAAGGATAATCCGTTGGACGCATTAGAATTATTGTTAACTCGTCAATCAACTCCAAGGTTAGTCGCTCCAGCACCTGATGAGCTACAGTTACAGCATATTCTTGATGCTGCAACCCGCGCGCCTGATCATGCAGGCCTCACTCCTTGGGAGTTTATTATTGCTCAAGAAGATGGATTAACGCGTCTCGGCAATATTTTTGTTGAAGCCTTACAAGCCAAGGGAGTGGATGAGGAGTTTATCGCCAAGGCAAAGAATATGCCTCTTAGAGCGCCTATGGTGATCACTGTGGTTGCCAAACTGAGGCCACACCCGAAGGTTCCTGAAATTGAGCAATCACTTGCTGCAGGCTGTGCACTATTCGCTATGCAGCAAGCTGCTTTTGCGCAAGGCTTAGGGGGAATATGGCGTACAGGTGAACTGGCCTTTGATGCCAATGTTCATCGGCTACTCGGTTTGGAAGCTAGCGATCAAATAGTCGGTTTTCTCTACTTAGGGACACCTGCGATAAAAGCACCGACCAAAGCGTTGAAAGAAGGTAAGCGTTTTGCTCGATATTTATAGCAGAGCGTTTATCTTTAAAGCTGCGTATTATTGAAAAAGTTAAGTCATCAGCACCTTTTTATTAGAGCTTAGTCAATTGAACATAGGCCGTTAAATAAAGGCTGTTGAATCTATTTCATCGAAAGTTCGTTTAAAGTTCGTTTAAAGTTAGTCATCGAGCATGTTAGCTTAGAATAATAAGAATACAGGAGGTTATGTGAACGTTGAACAGAAAGAAACCAGTCTAGAGGGTGAGCATATCGTTCTAGAACCTCTGACACTGGAACATCAAGCTGCATTAAGTATTGCCGTTGCAGACGGTAACCTATGGGAACTCTGGTACACATCTGTCCCTCATCCAGACGATATGAAAGCCTATATCGAAGCGGCATTAGAGGCTGAGTCTAGAGGAGAGGCGCTCGCTTTTGCGGTGCGTGATCGCTATTCTGGCGAGATTGTTGGCAGCACTCGGATCTGTAACTGGCAGCAGCAACATCGCCGTCTCGAAATTGGCTATACTTGGTATGCAAAAAGTGCCCAACGCTCGGCGGTTAACACAGAAGCAAAACTGCTGCTCCTTAGTTACGCCTTCGAAACGTTAGATGTGATGGCCGTCGAGTTTAGAACCCATGTTCAAAATCAGATTGCTCGTCAGGCGATTTGTCGTCTCGGTGCTAACCAAGATGGCATTTTGCGCAACCATCAAATTTTAAATAATGACACCGTCAGAGACACGGTTGTTTACTCCATCATCGACACAGAATGGCCGGAAGTAAAGCAAGGCTTGAAGGATAAGCTAGTGAGTTATGAGGAGTCATAGCAAACTCCTTATTGAGTTAACACTTCAGTGAGAAGTGAGTGTGACCCATTGCTTCATCTACTAAGAGCCTCGGTTGCAGATACAGTGACGGGGCTCTTTCATCTAAAGCGCAAAAATCAAATTTAGCTTATCTAACCGTGCTTTAGTTGGTGTAGCTACAACCCATCATCAAAATATCACTTAATTCATGTGTATTCTGAGTGGTTGTTATTTAAAAAGATAATCCGTTATTTCGTCATGGACTTGATATTCACTGAAAGCTAAAGTAGAAATAACAGCTAGACTAAGCGTTAACTATTCGCAACTAAAAAGAAAAGGATAACCTTCGATGTTTGCAAAGATTAATTTCGCCATTATAGCACTCGGTGCTAGCGCACTCTCTTTTAATAGCCAAGCAGGGGAGGCGGAAGATGCCTTCGTGGGCGAGCTTGCCGATTGTGCCGCCTATTATCATATCGCCTCAGATGCAATTTCTGCTATGGATGCACCTCAAATGGCGGCTGTCGTGGAGCGGCTAAAGCTATCGGGTAAACAAGCGGCCGAGCTTGCTAAACAGTTCCAAACAGAAGAACAGGTCTCAGCGGCTATCACTACCGCTGCCGAGAAGCATAGAGCAGCTATGCCAAATGCAAAAAGCTTAGGACCTCTGATGGGCAAATATAAAGAGACCTGTAAAAGTATACTGGCTGAGCCAGAGAAGCGACTCGAATATTGGACCATGGTGACTATGTAACGCTTAAGCCTTGATAGCTTATGGCCATTACCACAAGAGCAATCACAATAAAGTAATCATAGCGTTTGGCTTGCTCTTTTTGGCTTTAATGTCAGTTTTATTGTAAGAATTTTTACGAACTTCCTGTCTACTACCCATAACTAATGGCTTGAGTACATCATTTCTCAAGCCTTTACACGTTGTCGTACGTTAATCTGTTTTGGAGTCGCTGATGAATCTATACTTACTGACCGCAGGCATTATTGCCGCAATGACTACGGTTGGTCACTTTGCCTATGGCCGTAGGCATTTTTTAAAACCTGTGCTGGTAGCAGATGTTGATGCGGGTGCAAAGGCGGTAATGCATTGCATATTTCACTATGTGTCGGTATTTTTGATTCTCTCGAGCTTGCTGCTATTAAGCTGTGGTTTTGAAGCCATTTCAAAGATGCAAAGTTTCGGCGTATTGCTGTTTATTGCGCTTAATTTTTCCCTATTTGCAATTTGGCAAATCTATATCGGTTTTATGAGTGAGCTTGAGGCGCCATTTAAGCGATTATTTCAGTGGGTGTTTTTTGTGCTGGTGGCAGGTTTTACCCTAGCTGGAGCCCTTTTAAGCTAAAGAGCGAGGTTCGTCAGTTTAACGTTAAACTTACACGTAAAACTAAACAAAGTAACAATAAAAGCCTGACTTACTTTTTTATGGTTAGAAGTCAGGCTTTTTAATCTAATTAACTGTCCTGCTTCGACCCCGTCTATGTGAATATCCTTCAAGTTAACACCTATCAGTATGACATCACTTGTGTTTTGAAATATGGATATGTAGATTGAGCAGACGATTTCATACGGATTGAGATCCTAGAACAAGGACGATGTAATGCTCTGTAGTGACTTTAATGTGCCTTAGCGCTCTTCTCTATGCAATTTTATCCCTTCCTTTCGAACATTTAGTAACATTCGTTGTCCGATAGTTAGAATGACGATAATTTACAAATTTTTGCAGATTAACCAAGTAGCTATCCAGTGCTTATCTGTATGATAAGGGCTTGTCTATGATGATTGCTAATCCAGCCATATGAGCATTTTATGATTAAAGTTCATGAATTAACCAAACAATACCCTATGGGCGATAGCTGCGTTAAAGCGCTCAATGGGGTGAGCTTCTCCATTGCAAGAAACGAGTTCGTCGCCATCATGGGACCATCAGGCTCGGGCAAGTCGACCTTAATGAACATCATTGGCTGTCTCGATAAGCCGACATCGGGTGGTTATAGCTTAAATGATCAAGAGGTGGCTGATTTAGATGATGATGCCTTATCTGCTGTGCGCAATAAGGAGATAGGTTTCGTTTTTCAAAGCTTTCACCTGTTACCGCGATTATCAGCGCTGCAAAATGTGTTACTTCCTTTAAGGTTTTCAGCCGAAGCCGAACAAGATAACGGCTATGCCCTTGAGCTGCTTAAACGCGTTGGGCTCGGTGCCCGTCACTATCATCGACCTAATCAGTTATCGGGTGGTCAGAGACAGCGTGTTGCTATTGCCCGCTCTTTGGTTAATAAGCCAGCCATATTGTTAGCCGACGAGCCAACGGGTGCGCTCGATAGCAAAACTTCAGTGGAGATCATGGCGCTATTTACTGAGTTACATAAAGCCGGACAGACCATCATTTTAGTGACCCACGAAGAGGAGGTCGCCGCATACGCACAGCGAATTATCCGTATGCGAGATGGCGATATTGTTGAGATAGAGGAGCGAGGTGAAAATGCTGCTTAATTTCAAAAGTAGGGAAAAGGTCGCAGCCTACAACCGATGGAAGCGAGTTAACTTATCACTGGTTAATTTAGCACTGGGCTTATCAATCATATTTTTTCTGGGTTCAGCTCTCAGTAGCAAGGCTGTTGCCAGCACTGAGCGGCCCATCACAGCCACTTTGGAAGGTAAGACTGCGTCAATCAATAACCGTGAATTGATGCCGTTACTGCTTACAGGCCAGGTTGCCTCGGTTGTTTCTCAGGCGTTTATTGTACCGAAAGCTGGCGATACTTGGCTTTATCAAATTCAGTGGATGATGCCGGAAGGCAGCTTGGCGAAGCCGGGACAAGTGGTGGTTATCTTCGATAAAAGCGAAATAGATAATCGTATAGAGCAATTGGAGGGTAGCTTATTAAGGGTAAAAGCCCAAGAGCAAAGTCAATCTATTGAGCTCAATGCACAGTTATTACAGGCTCAGTTTGAGTTGAAACAGGCTAAACTCGAGCTTGAAAAAGCCAAGCTTGATGCCGCTATCCTAGCCGATTTTCTTGCGGCAAAAGACTATGCCGATAACCAATTCAATCAACTCAAGGCGGAGTCTGAGCTTGCTAAGAAGCGCCAAGCTTTAAGCGAAATTCAAGATAAGCGTAAGGCGTCGCTGTCACAGCTCTCTATCGATAAAAAACGTGCAGAGCTTGAACTTTCACAGGCGTTATTAGGACTTGAGCAACTTGAGATCCGCGCCGAAATAGCAGGACCCGTGCTTTACTCAAGAGATCCATGGACGGATAAGAAATATGCCGTCGGTGACAACGCCAGAATTGGTAGGCAAGTCGTGACTATCCCAGCGTTAAACGAACTTGAAATTATCGCGTGGGTGAATGAGGTCGATGTCGATCGTATTAAGGTAGGCGAGCCCGTTCGTTTAAGGCTTGATTCTCAGTCTCAAGTGGTGCTTAGCGGAAATGTTGCTGGAGTCAGCCGACAGGCCAAAACTCAGCCTGCATGGGGAAGCAGTAATTGGTTTAGAGTGTCGATTAAGTTTAGCCCTGATGAGCGAGTGGAGATTATTCCCGGAATGAGCGTGTTAGTCGAAACAGGAGTGACATCATCATGAAGTCGTCTCTCGTCAGTACATTATTGTGTGCCACATTATTAACGGCTTGCTCAGACTCTGCGGTTACTAAGGCGGAAACTGGAGTGTTAGAGCAACAGATAGAGGTGACCGGGGAGTTGGTCTCGGCAAATACCGTGAGCCTTAAACCACCGGCTCTACGCAGAGTATGGCAATACCAGGTGAAAATGTTGGCGCCGGAAGGCAGTGAGGTCAAAAAGGGCGATAGAGTCGCTCAGCTCGATACCTCCAACTTGAGTCAAAGGCTGTCTGTTAAGGCGGCAGAATTAGAGACAACAATTCAGGATATCGAGACCTCAAAGCTGAGAAATGCCAAGAAGCTTGAGGAGCTAAAGCTTGAACTTGCCGAAGCTAAGATGAATCAAGAAAAGAGCCAGATGAAGGTGGATATCTCTGATGAAACTGTGTCCGTCATCGACAAGCAGAAATACTTAAGAGATGCGATTATCGCCAAAGATCGTGTCATATTGATCAAACAAAAGATTGAGCTTGAGATCAAAGGCGCCGAGCAGCGAATGAAAATGCTGGCGGGCGATCAACAAAAGTTTGCAGCCGAAGTATCGACGCTAGAGAAGGGCATCAAGTCAATGACACTTATTGCGCCGCGCGATGGCATGGTGGTCTATGGCAACGATCAACAGGGCAATAAGGTCGCAGAAGGGCAAAATATCTTCGTCGGTGATTCTGTACTCAGTATCCCTGATCTGCAACATATGCAGGTGAATATGACCATTCCAGAAGTGGAAGCGGGGCGGGTAAAACTTGGACAAAAACTAAAGATTCGCCTCGATGCCAACCCAGAGAAGAGCTTTAACGGTGAGATCACTGAACTTGGTGCCGTGTTCCGAGTGAAAAATCAAGATGTACCACTGGTGATCTTCGATGCCGTAGCCAGTATAGAGCAGCCTGATACCGAGCTTATGCGCCCAGGGATGACGGCAAAGATCAGTATCGATATTGCCAATAATAGTCCTGAATTATTACTGTCCCTAGATGCGGTTCATTATGACAGAGGTAAGGCATATGTATTGAAGCCCGGTTTATTTAAAGATTCAAAACAGTATGTTGCGCTAGGAACTATGGGAAAGGAGCGGGTTGCGATTACCTCTGGGTTAACAGAGGGTGAAGAGGTATTACTGCCATGATAGGACTACAGAGCAAAACCTTGGGGCTAAAGCCTGTCAGGGAAGGCACACTATTTTTAGCAGGTGTACTTGTCGTGTCTGCGATTGGACTTAGTGGCTGTGGTGGAGCTGATAACACGGGGGTATTAACCGCTGAAGTGAATCGCTCAGATTTTAAAGTCGATATTCCGGCATCTGGCGAGTTAGAGGCCAGTAATTCAACTACGGTTAATGTCCCTACTGGGCTTCGTGGGCCGCAGTCTCTCGCCTGGATCATCGATAATTTTAGCGAAGTAAAAACGGGTGATGTCGTGGCTAAAATGGACTCGACTCGAGAGAGCTTTAAGTTGGAGATGGAGCAGCTTGATTACGATCGCTTAGGCCTAGACAGTCAAATCCAGACTCAAAAAGACAAGACCATAGATAAGAGTTTAAACACCGACACTAAAGTAACCGCTCAGGAGCAGGATTTAGCCGAACGTTTTTTCAGTGACGATGAACGTGTTTACACCAAAATCGATATCATCGACCAGATGCGTAACCAAGATTACCTTGAAGCCAAGATGCAGTTTTACGACTGGGGATTAGGGCAGCATGGCTCACAAGCACAGGCGGAGCAGGAGCTCATTAAGTTAAAGCAGAAGGGCCATCAAGCTAAGATGAGCCGTTACTCCAGTAACTTAAAACAGATGGAGATTGTGGCGCCCCATGATGGTTTATTTGTGGCGCAAGCTGGCTGGAACGGTGCTTTGCCAGTCGCTGGAGACATGATGTGGTCTGGGATGACTATCGGTCTTTTGCCTGATACTTCAAAAATGCAGGCCAAATTATACGTTTTGGAGGCAGAGGCTTTAGGCTTAGCTGTTGGCAAGCCTGTCACCTTGCACCTTGATGCTTACCCTGAATTACCAATAACAGGCACCGTAACTCAACTCGATGCATTGGCAAAAGCCAAAGAGCAAGATAGCCCGGTTAACTATTTTCAGATAACAGTGAGCTTGGATAAGACCCTAACGGAGATCATGCAGCCAGGACGACAAGTTAATGCCATGGTGCACGCGTTGGATCTTAACGATGTGATTACCGTACCCAATCAAGCACTGTTTCAAAAATCTGGCGAATATTGGGTCTACATAAAGACATCGGCAGGGTTTGCTAAGCGAACCGTAAAATTAGGCAATCGCAGTTTAAATAGGACGGTTGTCACCGAAGGATTAGAGCAAGGTGATGTCATCGCGCTGACCACGCCGCCGAAAAGGAATCGAGTATGACAGTCAATAGTGCGCCGGTGAAGCTAGAGCAAAGGTTTAACAACAAGTCGATGAAAAAGACGCGTTTACCCATAGCAGTATATTGGGAAGGGATAAAACAGGCTTTTGATGAGATGCGTCATCATAAGCTACGAACCTCCTTAACGTTGTTGGGGATGATCTTTGGTGTTGGCGCCGTTATCGCCATGCTCAGCGTGGGTGAAGGCGCCGAGCGTGAAGCCTTAAAGATGATCGAATCGATGGGCGTTAAAAACTTGGTTGTTAATGCCCGTAGCGCCGAGGGAGAAGCGCTTAAGTCGGTGCGTGAACACAGTATTGGCCTTAGTCTTAGAGACATTGAAAGTGCTCGCGATACCTTGCCATTCGTACAGAACTGGAGCGCCGAGAAGAAGGTTAAAGTATTCAGCCTATTTAGTCTTAAGGGGCGCAGTGACGCGCAAGTTGTCGGGGTTACTCCAAGTTATTTTGAGCTTAGCGCTTTGCCATTAGGAGAGGGGCGCACCCTTACCGAAAAGGATGAAGCTTATTACCAGCAGGTTGCGGTACTTGGGCCGGAGGCGGCGCGAAGTCTGTTCCCCCAAGGAGGTGCGATTGGCAGCTTAATAAAGGTTAACCATCAATGGTTCACCGTCGTGGGCGTCTTGTCGGAGAAAGAGAGTAGTAAGGCAAGCATTCAGGGGGTGAAGTTAGGGGGGGAGCGCAACCAAGTGTTTATCCCGCTGACGACCGCTCTTAAAAAGATGCACTTTAACAGCCTAGAAAATCAACTCGACTCATTTAAGCTGGCGCTCGCCGATGGTATTGAGCCTTCGCTGGCAGCCAAAAGCTTACAGCACTTGCTCAATAGGCGTCATGGTGGCGAAAAAGACTTCGACGTGGTAGTGCCTGCAGACTTACTCGCTCAACATCAAAAAACGCAGCAGATTTTTAATATCGTGATGGCCTGTGTCGCCGGCATATCGCTGCTGGTAGGCGGTATTGGTATTATGAATATTATGCTAGCAACCATTCTAGAGCGTACCGGGGAGATTGGTCTGCTGCGTGCGCTAGGTGCAAAGCGTAAAGATATTGCTCGTCAGTTTCTTATCGAGAGCATTGCCATCTCGGGGACAGGCGGCATTATTGGCATCGGGGTTGGGCTATTGCTCGCACTGATTATCTCTTCGGCCGCAGGTTGGCCTGTGGCATGGTCTCCCTTTTCCATTTTGTTAGCGCTTGGGGTATGTATGACAATTGGTGTCGGCTTTGGACTCTATCCCGCGAATAAAGCTGCCAAACTGGATCCGATTATCGCACTGCAGCGCGATTAAGTGCCCGACCTTGTTAAACTGACCCGTGATGCTTATCACGGGTTTTTTTATTGTTCACATTTCTTAGCACTGCAGATGAGCAATAAGCGTGATGGCGGTGATGCTTGAATGAATTGGGGCGTAAATGTTAAAAAGATTCTGTGCTTGGCGATAAAGTAAGCTATTGTATTAGAAGAATTAGCCAAATGAATTCCCACTTAATATGGCAATAGACGATAACTGACGAGGAAACGCCAGCTTGAGCCACAGAAGAATCAATAAACAGAATAACTTTTATTACATGACGGCGGCGCTTGTAGTGTTGCTGTTGAGCGCGTCTTTGGCTCAGTCCTTAATGGGGGGCATGCTGGAATCCTTACTCGAAGGTGTTATTGCTATTACCTTCTTGGTTTGCGTGGTGAGCTTAGGTATCGATAAGAGTTGGAAGCGTTTTATGCAAGTGCTAATCGTTATTTGGCTGCTGACTGCTATCAGTAAACGTTTTGTCACCATTCCCCACCTTGATCTATTTATGCTGGGGTTAATGTTCGCCTTTTTCTGGGGCACTTTTAGCTCTATTGCAAGACAGGTTTTGTTCTCTGGCGCGGTTGGTGCCAATCAAGTGGTGGGGTCCATCGCACTTTTTCTACTCTTGGGGCTGATGTGGGCCTTGGTTTACCTTCTTATATTGGCGTTCTCGCCTAACGCGTTTTCTGGGATAGAGCATAGTGCCTGGGGGCAAAATTTTTCTCAGATGGCCTATTTTAGTTTTGTGACCCTGACGACATTAGGCTATGGGGATATTAGCCCAAATACGCCGTTTGCTCAGGTTGCAGTATATATGGAGGCAATTGCTGGTGTATTTTATATGGCGATTGTCGTTGCAAGTTTAGTGAGCGCAGGACTGGCTCAAAAAGATCCACAACAGGAACGTTAATATGGAAACCCCTATGCAACATCATCAAAGTAAATTGTTCATTAATAACATGATGGAGTCGGCGATTCGAATAGGCTTACTGTTTATTCTGGTTGTATGGACCTTTGATATCATCAAGCCATTTGTGATCCCAGTGCTATGGGGAGCAATTATAGCGGTTGCTTTGATGCCGATGACACAAAAACTTGAACGAGCCTTGAAGGGGCGCAGAGGACTTGCTGCCACAATTTTGGCCTTAGCTGGGATTATTTTGCTCATCGCACCGTTCTGGATGGTCTCAAGCTCGCTGTTTGATGGCGTGTCTCATGCGGTAGAGGTATTACAGTCTGGCGATGTTGATATTCCAGGGCCTACGCAAAAAGTGGCTGATATTCCTTTGATTGGCGATAAGTTATTTGAAGTGTGGGCTCTGTTTGCCAATAACTTAGAAAAAGCCATGCTGCACTTTTTACCGCAAATTAAAGCTGGCGTATCCGCAGCAGCAGGCATGCTGGGGAGTAGTTTAGGCAGTTTAGTGATGTTTATTGTTTCACTGGCCATTGCTGGAGGCTTTATGGCCCATGCAGAAAAGTGTTCGGCTGCAGTGAGTACCGTTGCTGTGCGTGTTGTCGGTTCCCATGGTGAAGAGTGGACCAGCTTAACGGCTGCCACGATTCGCAGCGTATTACTAGGGGTGGTCGGGGTGGCATTTATTCAGTCACTATTGATTGGCTCAGCGTTGTTTACCTTTAGTATTCCTGCTGCGGGTTTATTTACTATCATAGTGTTTATTCTTGGCATAGCGCAGCTACCGCCACTTATTGTGGTATTGCCACTTATTTTCTATGTTTTCTCTACCCATGATTCAACCCCTGCAACAATATTTACTGTGTGGGTGATAGTTGCAGGGCTTTCCGATAGTTTCTTAAAACCCATGTTAATGGGACGAGGCGTCGATGTTCCAATGCCTGTTATTCTTATCGGTGCCATAGGTGGCATGATTACCGCTGGGATCATCGGTCTATTTTTAGGGGCGGTTATTTTGGCGATTTGGTATGAGTTATTCATGACTTGGCTCAATACAGAAGAGAGTTCTACACCGCTACCTCAGGCATCGAATGATGAACCTGTCGATAGTCCAGAAAAATAAGCTAACACGATAATTAATAGATAATAAAGGTGCCGTTTGGCACCTTTTTGTTATGCTCTTCCTGTTTGCTAGGGCATAAATGATTGAGCAAGCAAGACGAGAGGATTAGCATTAGCCATGTTGCTTAATATTAGGCTAGCCAATTTAGGATATTGAGATAGAGGGATTACCCGATTGAATAGTATAAAGTCAGCGGTTTGGGGCTGGTTTAAGCAGAAAGCGATACCTGAAGAGTCACTAGCACACGCCTTGTCGCTTGCCTGTGACGGCAGTGAAAATCAGCCAAGTCAATTACAGTGGCGGACTTTAACCGAGCTGTTGCTTACTTGGGGAGCGGCGCTTCTTATCGGCGCAGGTTTAGTGTTTTTTATTGCTGCTAACTGGCAAAATATGGGAAGGTTTGAGCGCTTTGCTTTGCTAGAGTCTAGCCTTGTTATTGTCGTGGCTATTTATATCCTCTTGCGTTATCGCGCTTGGAAAAATGGCGATAGACTTGGATTTGGTTATACCTCGGCTAATGCGGCGCTATTGGCGGTTTCGATAATCATCGGTAGCTTGTTGGCACTGGTGGGCCAGACCTATCAAACTGGCGCCGACCCCTGGCAATTGTTTGCACTATGGGCGCTGTTCGCTCTTCCTATCGCGTGGCTGGCAGGCTCAGAACTACTCTGGCTGTTACAGGCCTTACTGCTTAATCTTACGGTCGTGCTTTATTACCAAACCTTTCCAAGTTTGTTTGGTAGCCTATTCTTATTCGAGCTCGCCTTGGGGCCACTGTTTATACTTAACCTTTTACTGCATCTTGGCTCTTTGTTACTCAGTGGCAAACTCGGTTGTTTAGCGGGAAACAGATCGCTTAATAAGCGCTTTGACGCCCCAATATTGCAACAGCTCACCATAGCTATCTCTGTGTTGTGTATAACTCTGCTTGCGGTTGAAGCTATTTTTGATGAGCAGAGCCGATATTGGTTAGTGGTTTACTTTGGGCTGTTTGCTACTGGATACTGGCTTTACAATTTTGCACTAAAGCAGATATTTGTGTTGGCTATAGGTGGCTTTAGTCTGGTAGCGGTTTTCAATAGTCTATTGACTCGGTTGATGTTTGAGACCAGTGAGCCAGTGGGGCTCTTTTTAGTCTTGGGGTTAACCATTATCGGCTCGACGACTTGGCTTACAATTTGGCTTAGATCCCGTCATCAAATTTTTCAAGATGAGGGGGCGCATAATGACTAGAGTATTGGCTGATAATACTAAGGGTGCTCAAGCAAAGCTCTGGTCTAGATTCGTTGCCGAGGGGCTGACCAGCCAAGATGAAATGCCTGCGATGCTTCAAACGACTCCCTGGTATGTTCAAGTGATGCAAACATTCGCAGCCTGGGTGGCTTCAGTGTTTATCCTTGCCTTTAGTATCACTTTTTTTGGACTATTTCTTGATGATTTAGACACGGGATTCGCCACAGTCGTAGGGCTTTTTTATGCTGGCATTGCAGTTTATCTTTATCGGGTGAATGCGGCCAAATCGTTATTTGTCAACCAGATGGCATTTGCCTTAAGCCTATGTGGCTTACTGTCATTGGCCTATGGTATGACCGATTGGTTTAGCCCAAACTTAGGTGGAGAAATAGGGCTAGCTTGGTATTTTACTTTAGGCTGTATTTTGCTGCTGCACTGGCTGTTGATTGAACACTATAGTCATCAATGTGTCATGAGTTTTGGCCTTATTGCTTGCCTAGTCGGGATAGGATATGAATTGCAGCTGTTTGAGCTGCTGTCTACGCTTATCTTATTGCTATTTGCTGGGGTTTGGTTGAATCATGCTAAAACGGCTAAGCACTTTGCACGTATGAGCGCCCTTGGTCATATGCTCGCCTTGTGGGTCGTGCTGATTCAGTTACCTCTTTTAGCCAGTCAATCACTACTGTTAGACCATGATGAATTTCCAGTATTAGCGCAATGGAGTAATGGGTTATCGGTTGTAACAACGTTACTCATCTTGTCTGTATTGCTTGTAAGGATTTTCCGGTCGCAGTCATTAAGCTTGAGTAGTAAACAGGCGTTGCTAAGCGCATTTGTGATGCTATTGTTGGCGGGACTCTCTATTACGATGACGGGATTGTCGGCAGCGGTAGTGATTATGATTATGGGCTTCTATGTCAAAGAGAGGGCTGTCTTCTTACTCGGGCTAGTCGGAATATTGAGTTTTATTACTTGGTACTATTACAGTTTACAGCTGCCGCTTCTGGAAAAATCTATCTGGTTAGTCGCGTTAGGCTCATTATTGATTCTGGCTAGGCTACTGCTGGTTAAATTATTACCCAAAGTGGACAAGCATGGAGCCAATCATAATGAGGCTTAAGTTACCGCTCTCTATCACTATACTGCTGGTAACTCTTGTTACTGTCTTGGCGATGGTGAATTGGGATATTTATCAAAAAGAGCAGCAATTAGCCCATGGAAAGATAGTACGCTTAGCTCTTGCTCCAGTTGATCCTCGATCGTTGATGCAGGGCGATTATATGTCGCTGAACTATGCCATTGCCGCTCCGTTGAGTTCTTTAGTTGAGATGGAGACAGGACAGGGGCTATTGCAGGTAGGACTCGATCACAATCTGGTTGCCTCATTGGTTTCGGTCGATGAAGAGGCGGGCACAGATGCATTAAAGCAAATAGCGCTGAATCAAGGTGACACAAAAGCAACGGATGAAATTATTAATATTCAATACCGTGTGCGCCACAATCAGGTTAAATTTGCCAGCAATGCTTACTTTTTTGAAGAGGGACAAGCTAAGCGATACGAAGCTGCGAAATACGGTCAGTTTAGAGTTAATGAGCTGGGGGCCTTGCTATTAGAGTCACTGCTAGATAAAGACTTTAAGCCGCTGTGAACAGTAGATAGTAGCTCTGAGTGGTACACATTAAATTAGTCGTACTTGTCTAATTAATCGTACTGGTCAAATAGGCGTATTAGCTAAACAGGCTTAGCAACTAGAGTGATTTTTAGTTGCTCACTGCCGTTGACTAAGCTGGAGACGGGCTCGTTGGGGGAGAGGTTAACTTCTTGCTGGCCATTGAATTTGTTACCGTTGAACTCACCGTTAACTCGGCACTTAAGGTTTAGCAGACTCGAGCCACAAGTTGCTACCTCATCGGAGCTGAAAAAACCACTTTCAACCTCTATGCTGTAGCTGTTAGCGACGAATGTTTGCGCTTCCCCGACATAAAAACTCCGGCTCTTAGCGACAATCACTTCATTGTCACAAACTTTGTCTATAAAAGCTAAGGTGACATCAAGCTGGATCCGTACTCGACGCGATAGGTCAAACTTAGTTTGTTGGCATCGGTTAAAGGAGGAAATATACAAACCGCCGAGTGGACTGCTCATCTGTTAACTCCTTCTGAGCGGTCAGAACGAAAATTTGATAGCCGTTATTACAAATGAATAACGGCCGTCGGATGGTAAAAAGCTACTTCTTAACCCACTTTCCCGACCTATTTTGAATATAGTGACCTTTCTTGGTTGCCTCAATCGCTTTCTCAGCGGCGAGCTTAGCGACATCACTCACTGAGATGTTGTTCTTTTTGGCAATTTTTTCATAGTGTGCCTTACGCTTAGCATTTACTGAGCTGACAACCGATTTGGCTTCGGCAGAGCTTTTAACCACTCCTAAGTAGCCGTTTAGCTGCTCGCCAACGAGCCCTTGAGCTTTAGCATCTTGAAGGGAAATAGCAAAGGCATTAAAGCTAAGTACTAGACCAGCAAGCAGGACAAGTAATTTTGATTTCATCATGATCTCCTTTAATTCCTTTACTTAAAACAGTTCGTCATTGGCTAAAAGCTGATCTAATTCTTTATCAACTTTAATTTTAATTTCGTGCTCAATCTTCACATTGAGGTTTATCACAATAGGCTTATCCGGTGGCTCAATCTTAACGGTTGGGCTACAACCAACCAGTGCATAACACGCAAGCATTACACTGAGTAGAACTTTTGGATTGTGCAATGTTTTCATTGATTTATCCTTTGACTTATCGGGTTCGGTTGAAGTGGGTTATTTGTTGTCTTGACTGTTGATGCAATATGGCAACGCTTAATAACCCTTTGATAAAACTGATGCTCACTTTACGGCACGTTCAATCTGATTTTGTAAATCATCACCAATCTGTAAACTTCTGAGTAACTGTAACATGTTCTCCTCTTGAGAGTAGTTGAAGTGAATAGGGCGTTCAATACCTCTGCTGCGACCTTTTACATTTACCTTGAGTTTGGCATCGCCTTGGGCATCCATATCAAAGCTGCTAGAAAGCTCAGAATAGCTTAGGTGCTCAAGTGCAGAGAAAGCGAATTCAAGGTAGGGCTGGCTTTGCCGCATCTGCTCAACCGCTGGATTATTGCCGATGGCGATTAAGCCGCCGGGTGCTCGGGCGGCGAGCTTACCTCCGCTTACGCTGGCTTTACCTTTTTCGATCTTTACAGGCAGTACGCCATCGAAAATACCATCGGCATAAATACCTACTTGAGGTTGTATGGCTAATAGCTGCTTTAAATCAATATGCTGCAGTACAAAATAGGCAGATGACGGCTTTTTAAGGTTGAGTTGAAACTGCGGGATCAAGAGCTGGCCACCGAGCAGGTTGCCCTTGGCTGTCAGTCCAACTGACGCTTGCTTTACGCCAAGCAATTGCTTGGCTAAGGCGAGATTTTCTTTGCCTGCTGCACTATCGTCAGCATTGTCTAAAGCTGTCTCATTACCTTCTTGGGCCGTTAGTTGAGAGCCAGTAGCTTGTGACTCTGTCGTGAAGGATACTGCGGCTTCAGCATCGATATCGGTAATCAGTACGCCGGGATTAAAGGCTTGCAGGGATAGCTTTATATTATCGCAGTTAAAAGCACTCTCGCGCTTGTCGCTACTATCTTGCTGCCAACTAAATTGGCATTGGGTATCCATATTACCGCCATCGAAGGGCAGGTTGTTTAGGCTACCTTGGATGTCACTAACCTGTGGGTCAAGGGTTAGGTCAAAAGCCAATTGCTGACTTTTCTTGAGCTGGTAATGCATGGCAAGCTCAGTATTGCCTTGGATATCGAGTGAGTCTGGTAGACTGTCTGTTTGACTGAGAAATGCCAAAATAGGCGCAAACTCGCTCTTAAATTGCCAGTCTCCAATTAAGTCAAAGCGGCTCAAGTCCCTTGGGTTTGGCGTGAATAGGTGTTGGCTGGTGAGGTATAGGTCGTTAACTTGCCAGCTTTCATCACTGTGAATACGTTGGTGATTGAGCGCCAGCTTTTGACTAAGATCTATCGTGTCGAAGTAAGCCAGCTTTTGCTTAATGTGACGCCTTTTGTATTTACCGGCTCTTACGTTGTCTTGGCTAGTGTTTGAGTGAGCGGCTCGGTTATAACCAGACTTGTCTAGACTAAGCTGTGTCACTGATATATCGATCTGATTATTGAGTGTGTGTGACAGTAGCTTAGCTGCCAATGATGAGTCTGTGCTGAGTGCGCCCTTAGCGCTCTGAGCTATCTCGTTTTCAGTGTCAGTACTTTTAGTGTCAGCAGTCTCAGCGTTAGTACTCTCAGAATTAGCAGTCTGAATATTCTCGCCAGAGGTAAACTGTAGCGACATTGCCTGTTGAAGTGCCAAACTCATACGTTCAAGCTTAAGCTTGTAATCTTCTTCAAGGGCATTGTTCAAGGCTAAATGACCCGCTAAAGCGCTGATCTCATAATTCAGCGATGGAATGGTGAGGCTAGTTTGGCTCTCGGCTTCTTTATGCAAGCCACTGCTTTTAAGTGGATGGTTTTGCTGGTAACGGTACTTGGCTGCCGACGTTAGGGTGAGCTGGGTTTTGTCTATCAGGGTGTTGAGCTGGGACGCAGGCACAAATGCAGCCTGCGAGCTTGTACTTGCAAATTGCTTAGAGGGACTTTTGGCGTTCGTTTCTGGATTACTCTTTGTGCTAATTACCTTAATGCCATTGGCCACTTGCTTGGCACCACTTGCCACTGAAATGCTAAAGCTTGTTTGCCGCTCTGTTTGGCTCGCACTGAGTGTACCGTTAAGCGCGAGTGCGGCACTGCCGAACTCAATTAGATAGGGAAGTTCGGCCAGTTTAGGCCACAATCTGTTGAGAGTCAGAGCTTGGTTATGACTCGCTTCAATTATCCAGTTAGCATTGAGTTGAAAAGCGATAGGAGTAACTGACACCTCTTCACTCTCGAGTGTTTGATAGTTTATGTCTGAAACCAATACCTTTGCGTCCAGCTTACTGTCTTGTATGACGAGAGCCAGCTTCGGCAGCGCTAGGATCTGTTGCGCAAATTGATAGCTCAGCCCCTTATCTAGCTTGACTAATAGGCTAGGGCGCTTCTCTGTCACTTTGGCGCTTTCTTCGACTCTTGGGCTCAGCTGCTGGTAAAGATTAAATAGCGCTTGTTCGAATGGCTTATCATTGAGTGATTTGAGCAGCCGCAGAAGCTGCTCATCACTATTTTGGCCACGGCCTATGGTGTCAGAACTGGCTAAGTTATTTTCTAAGGCGAGTACAAGCTCAAACGGCATAACTGTTAACTTGGGACTGGTTATGTGGCCGTTAATTTCAAAGTCTAGCCTACCGTTTGCTTGTTGTTGCTTTTGCTGCTTTTGTTGTACCTGTTTAAAGCTATGGCTTGAGCCTTGCCTTTGGTCAAAATCTGAGTCTGAGGCTGAGATAAGACTCGTTGGCTGCAGCGTTTGCTTAGCGAAATCGTTAAAGGTGATTCGGGTCTCAATCAAATGGTTCTTGGAGTTAAGCTGCGCGGTTTCTAAGTTCAGGGTTAATTGTGAATCTAGCTTGGCCTCGACACTTATGTGTTCATCGTCTATCGCCTGAGTGAACCGATATAGCGGCGAGAACAGACTTGGATTTTCCGCATCACTTACTATCTTGTTTTCACGTTGAGTCTGCTTGCTGTGCAGTGCTTTTTCTGTCGCCGCTAACTGTCGACTGAAAGATTGCAGCAGCGTGAGATCGATATGGGTGGTGGCTTTCCACAGCTTAGGGGTCAGCGTTGCTGACAGCGAGAGTAGAGGCTTATGGTTTACATTTAGCTGACTCGTCAGCTGACCAAGCTTATTTAAGCTTAAGTTGTTCAGTTCTACACTAGGGCCAAGCGCTTCTGCGCCTTTTAAGGTTATATTTGTCTGCTTAAGCGCAATATCTGGAAAATCACCGACGTTAAGCGCTATGGTGGGGCCTGTTTCAGCGCTGTTTTGACTCGATGCTATTAAGGCGCTTGGTGCTAGGTTGACATCAATCTTCGCCGCAGCGATCCCTTGTAAGTCACTAACCTTAAATGCCCACAGTTTGGTGTTTTCATCGAGTAGGATATTAACATCAGATAGCGTGATATCGCTGTCATCCACAGAGAGTTCTGCACTCGAAATATGCCATTGACTAAGGCTTAAAGGCCTAAAATTAAGCCTGTGTAGCTGAGTGTTGTAAGGAGCAAGAAACGAGTTTGCCAATTCGATGGCGATTTTTTGGTAATTCCACAGGGCGAGCCCACCTGCGAGGAGTACAAGTGATATTAAGAGCAGCAGTGAAAGAAAAGTAAAGCGTATGATTCTGCGACTTCTGTTTATCGGTACCGGCTGTTGCACTTGCAAGTTCCCATCTGTCGTTGGCTAAAAGGAGCGGCTTGGCTTGTCGCTTTTAGTATAGTCGGGGGATTCTAACATCTTAATTAACGGGCTGAATAGATGAACAATAATGAGATTGCAGTCGAGTTTAAACTTGGTTTGCCTTATGTGCGTTCCCATTTGGCTATCCTCTCTATATTTACCTTAATGAATAAAAACCAAAGAGTTGTGACTGACCTCAAATATCTTTCGGCCAATGTCTTTTTCTTTTGATACAAATTGAACCAATTGTTATGCCACTGCTCAACACTGTTGCTAGGTCATGATTTTGGCTTGGTTCTGTAACTTCAGGGAGGAGCATTGCAGATAGGATTATATAGGTTTAACAATAAGAGGTTTACATTGAAAAACTTGGGTTGGCTGTTGATTTTTATTCCCGCACTATGCACATGCTCATTAGTACTAATGGTTATTTTTCATTACTTTCATATCTTCGAAAGTAGCACCATAGTGTTAAACAGTATGTTTGTCTTACTAGGTATAAACCTTTTTGGCTGCATCGCTATAGCGCTACGTACGTCAGGGAATCTTCCCTATCTACTATTTGGTAATTTATTGTTTTTTATTATTTTTGTCTTCTCTATTACTGCTGTGAAAAATCACAATTGTAACCATCACGAGCAGGAAGAGGTGTTTCAATACGGTGTACATCAACAAGGTGACAAACTTGATATTGGTGTCGATGCTAGGTGTGATATTTGCGATTAGCCGAAGAGCTGAGATTAGAATTGTTGAATTCGACTGCAGCGACGATCTTATTAGATTCTCACTGCAGCTGAATTTAAACAATAAAAGGTGAGCCTTAAACTTAGTCTCACCTGCTGCAAAGTCACTCTTTCCAGCGAATATGGGTCGTGAGTGTATGGCTTTCGTTAGGTGCTAAGGTAAGCTTATCCTCTAGTACGTTTGCCGCCTCTAGGCAGACCATGGTGAGGTAGTCATCACTATTGAAACGCGATAATCGCTCCGACTTATCAATCCAAGGATTCCAAAGCACCGCGCTTTGGCTGTTCTCCCGGCGCACTTCAATCACACCATCGGGAGTATGCAGCTCTTGGCATTCGCCCAAATCGGTATAGACCCGGTCAGTCTCACGGGTAAAGTCGACGCTATCTCCCTCTTGAGAGAAAGGACCTTTAGCAAACTCGATATACTTGGCGCCGCTAAAGCCCGTTGCCTTTAGTTGGTGAATATCACTGATGGGGAAATAGCTATGTAGCGCCTGAGTCAGGCTGACGTCATAATCGCCATTATTGGTATTTACAAGGCTGACAGATAAGGCATCGCTCAAGCTAAATAGCAATTCTACTGCAGTATCGTGGGGCCAATAGAGCCTATCTTCTTCGGTCAGTTTAAGGGTGAACTTAAGATCCACCTGCTGATCGCATATCTTGACCGATTCGAGTGACCAAATTCGGGTACGGGCAAAACCATGTTGTGGGAAATCGGGATTGTCATTCATGCCAAACCAAGGCCAGCACACTGGTATGCCGCCACGGATACCATTTCCAGGCTGATAATCATCGGCACTGGAGACCCATAATAGTGGCTTTTTACCCACTGGTTCGAAGTAGTCGATTTGGGCACCCTGCATAAAGATCCTCGCTTTACACAAATCGGTGTTCACTTCGACATACTCTAGACCGTTAGCATGTTTGTTAGTGGTGACGGAACCCATTGGAGTTGTCCTTTCATAGCGTTAGCACGAATAATTGAATTAGCTTAACCCGTTTTCAACAAGGAGATAAGCCTTCTTTTGCCTCTATTTATGGTAATGCTGTTCTCTTGTGCAAACAAAGTGAGAATGTTGCTGAGTTTTTACTCAAACTTGGTTATGGTGGTCAGAGCACTGACCATACTTATAACGATTAATAAGAAATTGAAAGGGACGACATTATGCCAATCTATCAAGCGCCTATCCGTGATTATCAGTTTGTTTTAGGTGAACTACTGAATATTTATCAGCAAGATAACCTAACTGGTTTCGATGAATTTGATCCTGAGTTGATTGATGCAGTACTGCAAGGCGTTGCAGATTTCACTACTGATATTATGCTGCCGCTTAATGGCAGTGGTGATGTAGAAGGCTGTCGTTTACAAGAGGGGAAAGTGATCACGCCTAAAGGCTTTATCGATGCCTATCAGCAGTATGTGGATAACGGCTGGGCAACCCTAACCTGTGATCCCGAATTTGGTGGACAGGGCTTACCTGAAGTGGTTGGTGTGTTTGCCACCGAGATGAAAACTGCAACCAATATGGCTTTTGCCATGTACCCAGGGTTAACCCACGGTGCCTACGCCGCTATTCATGCCCATGGCAGCGATAAGTTAAAGGCCAAGTATCTTGAAAAGTTAGTTAGTGGTGAATGGACCGGCACCATGAATTTAACTGAATCCCACGCTGGAACAGACTTAGCACTGCTGCGCACCAAAGCCGTGCCTGCTGGCGAGGGCTCGTTCGCCATTACTGGCGAAAAGATCTTTATCTCCTCTGGCGATCATGACTTAACCGACAATATTGTTCACTTGGTATTAGCGAGGCTTCCCGATGCACCAGATGGGGTGAAGGGGATCTCACTGTTTGCAGTGCCTAAAGTGTTAGTTAATGATGACGGTACGCTTGGTGAGGCAAACGCGTTGTATGCAGCGAGCCTAGAGCACAAGATGGGGATCCACGGTAACTCGACTTGTGTGATGAACTTTGATGGCGCGCTTGGCGAGTTGGTGGGGGAGCCTCATCAGGGGGTACGCGCCATGTTCACCATGATGAATCAGGCAAGGCTCGGTGTTGGCGTTCAAGGACTCGGTGTCTCTGAAATTGCTTATCAAAATGCCTTAGCCTACGCTAAAGATCGTATCCAAGGCCGCGCGTTAAGCGGCGCTAAACAGGTAGAGCTGGCTGCCGATCCTATTTTAGTGCATGGCGATGTGCGTCGCATGTTACTGTCGCAAAAAGCCTTTAACGAGGGCACACGCGCACTCATGGGGCAGCAGGCTCTGTGGTTAGATGAAGCCGAAAGGCACTGCGATCCAGAGCAAGCGAAAGCGGCATCTAAAATGGCAGCGTTATTTACGCCGATAGTGAAAGGTTTTGTCACTGACCAAGGCTTTAAGGCCTGTGTCGATGCTCAGCAAGTATTTGGTGGTCATGGCTATATTCATGAGTGGGGCATGGAGCAGTTTGTGCGTGATAGTCGTATCGCGATGATCTACGAAGGTACCAATGGTGTGCAGGCACTCGACTTGGTTGGCCGAAAAATACTGTCCGATAAAGCCCAGACCCTGCAGGCATGGTCCGGACAAGTTAAACAGCTTATTGAGCGCAATATGACCAATGAGGCGATGAAACCCTATCTCGTTGGACTGATGGATGCGGCAGGGGATCTTGAGAAGGCCACGGGTTATATAGCGGAAAATGCCGCTAAGAACCCTGACATTATTGGCGCTGCGTCTATGGCATATATGCAAATATTCGGCATTACGGCGTTGGCGTGGATCTGGGCTCGTATCGCCGAAAAGTCCTTAGCAACATTGAGTGATGGCACAGATGACGCGGAGTTTTATCAAAATAAGCTCAGCACCGCGCAGTTCTATATGCGCTATTGGGCGGTGCAGACCCGCAGCCTGCGTAAACAGGTTCAGGCTGCGAGTGAAGATATCGCTGCATTTGACGACAAGGCTTTCTAAGACCTGAGAAGTTCAGGATTTTAGGCTTTGATAGATTAAGCCGCTGCTCAATCAAACCCCTCTATGAGTTATTTTGCTTCATAGAGGGGTTTACTTTTAGGGCTAAATCGGATGTAGATTGAATTAATCGTTATTATTTCTTGGAAATTGCTCTTAGCACTTGGACAAAAAGATCCTAACTGAGATAACCTTGCCGAACTTTTATCTAGCAGCAAAGGCTGTATTCATTTAATTAGGATTGATATGCAGTATAAATGGGTACTTTTTGACGCTGATGAGACCTTGTTTCACTTCGATGCTTATCAAGGCTTACAGCTGATGTTTTCCCGTTTTGATGTGGACTTTACCCGTCAAGACTTCCTCCACTACCAAAAGGTCAATCAGCCACTTTGGGTTGATTATCAAGATGGAAAGCTGACAGCCAGTGAGCTGCAAAATATTCGTTTCGAATCCTGGGCCGAGAAACTAGCGGTTTCAACTCAGAAACTAAATAGCGACTTTCTGAACGCGATGGCTGAGATCTGCCAGCTACTTCCTGGCGCACAGGAGTTGATAGATAGCCTTACTGGGCGAGTGAACATGGGGATCATCACCAACGGCTTTACTCAGTTACAAACGGTTCGGTTAGAAAAGGTAGGTTTAGCTAACCGTTTTTCGCCGTTAGTGATCTCAGAAGAGGTCGGTGTCGCAAAGCCAGATATCGGGATCTTTAATCATGCCTTTGATATGATGGGTCACCCTGACAAAGAGTCAGTGCTTATGGTGGGTGATAACCCACATTCAGATATTTTGGGTGGACTAAACGCTGGTATCCATACCTGTTGGCTTAACAGCCATGGTGCAGAAAAGCCGCAAGATATCGACCCTCACTATCAGGTGAGTTCACTTTGTGAACTTCGAGCGCTGCTCACTACAAAGATGTCGGCCTAAGCTAAGGTTCAAGCTAAGGTCTCAGGCAAGGCTTAAATCCTTTTAAAATGCAGCAAACGGTTATTGGCAGGCATGGTGTGATCGGCAACGAGCTCCAGGCCTTGCGCCGCTGCGAGCTGCATTATCCACTCAATATCTCGAATCGCACTTTGCGGATTTTGCTGCAGTAGCCACTTATCGAACTGACGATTACTGTCACTGGTATAGTCGCCGTGATAGTTAAACGGACCGTAAACGCAAAACTGACCATTAGGCATTAAGTGCCTTCCAATTCCTTCAAAAAAAGCTTCGACCATCGTTTTGGACATGATGTGTAACGTGTTGGCGCTAAAGATAGCGTCGATAGGCTCAAGCTGGGTTATCGGCCAAGGCTGCAACACATCCAGTTCAATCGGGCTGCGTAAATTATCACTAGGGTATTGAATTAATCTGGCATTGATCCCTTGGTGGTAACAGGCTTGATCACTGGTCTGCCAAACCGCTTGAGGTAGCTGCTCGGCAAAATAGATTGCATGTTGACCTGTGCCGCTACCTATCTCTAGTACATGTTTCGCCTCGCTAAAGCTATGCGCTAATACGGCAGCAATGGCAGTTTTATTATTTTCACAAGATTGCGAGTAGGGAAGTGGATCCACGATAACGTCTTTTGTCTGAATTGATACTATTGGTTTTACCTTGTCTAGGGGACAAATTCAACAGTCAATGAGTGATAGAACGAATGCGAGCCTCTGTATATCATGTTGAACAATAAAGAATTAGTCTTAGGCACCGCAGCTAAAAACGGTTAGTATCTAAGTTCAATTTTGAAGTTAACAGGCATAATTTTGGCTATTGAGCATAATCAGATTGTATCGCTACTCAATGAACTTGAGTGCAGAACCAACTTTTCGATAAAGAAAGTTACCGAATATATGCTACCTAAGCTAAAGGAGCCATTTTATCTGTATCTAGATGGGAAACAGGCACAATTGGTGATCCGTCCCGCCTATGAGGTGTTTAAAGCCGACCTAGAGGCGATTGATGGTGTGAATGCTAAAGCTCAGTATTGCCATTACTCTGAGATGACCCGATTTCCTAAGCGTGTACAAAAGAGTGTTAATGGTATTCATTATGGTCTGGCTTTTAGTTTCGATACGAGTGAAGGACTTAAGGCGTTCATCGAAAAGTTGATTGCTATCAATCAAGGTTAGTTGTCAGCCGTTATGTGAAACATTCTAATAGCTAGACTTTGTTTGAGATGGTTTAAACTTACGCTAATGAATCGACATGGAGTCAATAAAAGATGGAACCCGATAAGTTAACCTCGCAGGAACCGCTTGGCGAACCAGATCTTCAAGCTATGCTCTCTGAGCTTAATCGCAAGAGGTTAAAGTCCTTTGCCGTGGTTATTGCCGTTGTCGCGGGCCTCGCTGTTGGCTTCTATGGCGCACGCTGGCTGTATCAATGGCTATTTGCTGTTAGTTAGGCACTAGTGTAGAAAAAAGGCTCCGAATGGGAGCCTTTTTTAGTTTTAAGGTTTGAGTTTACTTAGCTAATAAACCACGGCTGCGTAGTAGTGGATTAATCCCCGCTTCTTTACCACGGAACTGCTTGTAAAGTTGCATTGGATCTTCACTGCCGCCTTGAGAAAGAATGTTATCTCTAAATGCATCAGCTGTGGCTTTATCGAAAATGCCATTTTCCTTAAAGGCTTCAAAAGCATCTGCGCCTAGGATATCAGACCAAATATAGCTGTAGTAACCTGCAGAGTAACCACCAGAGAAGATGTGCGAGAAGTAGGTACTGCGATAGCGAGGGGCGATCTCAGAGATAAGTCCCATCTTGTTTAACGAATCCGCTTCAAACTTAGCCGCATCTTTTGGTGTGAAGTCAGTGACAGTGTGCCAATCTAAGTCCAGCTTAGTCGCCGCCATATATTCAACGGTAGCAAAGCCTTGATTGAACTTGCTTGCCGCTTGAATTTTTTTCACTAGCTCCTGTGGGATCACTTCACCCGTTTTGTAGTGTTTAGCAAATTGCGCTAACACTTCTGGCTGTGTCATCCAGTTTTCCATCACCTGTGATGGGAACTCGACATAATCACGTGGTACAGAGGTACCTGCTTGAGAACGATATTCGACGTCTGATAGCATGCCGTGTAGAGCATGACCGAACTCGTGGAATAGGGTGCTGGCTTCATCGAAGGTCAACAGTGCTGGCTCGTCTCCTGCAGGGCGAGGGTAGTTAAGCACATTCACAATGATTGGCTTAGAGTCTACGCCATCCATGTTGTACTGTTGACGATAAGAGTTCATCCATGCACCGCCACGCTTGCTGTCGCGAACAAAGTAGTCACCCATAAAGATAGCCATTAGCTCACCATCTTTGTCGTACACTTCCCATGTACGCACTTCATCATTGTACTTAGGCAGATCGGTACGTTCTTTAACTGTGATGCCAAATAGGCGGTTCGCCGTATAAAACACACCTTTTAGGGTGTTTTCTAAAGAGAAGTAAGGACGAGTTTGCTGTTCGTTAAAACTGTATTTAGCTACGCGGATCTTATCTGAGTAGTACCACCAGTCCCATCCAGCAACTTTAAAATCTCCGCCTTCTGAGTCGATAAGCTCTTGCATGTCTGCCACTTCAGATTCTGCTTGAGCAAGTGCTGCAGGCCATACTTTATTGAGTAGCTCATAGACGTTTTCAGGGGTCTTAGCCGTGCGCTCTTCGAGTACGAAATGCGCGTGAGTCATATAACCCATTAGCTGTGCACGTTCTGCACGAAGCGCTGCCATCTTAGCCAAGATCTTCTTGTTATCATTGGCGTTATCGTTATTGCCACGCTCCACATACCCTTTATAGAGCTTTTCACGCAGCTCGCGATTATCGGCATAGGTTAAAAATGGCGTAATCGATGGGCGTGAAGTGGTAAATACCCATTTCCCCTCATGACCACGTTTAGCTGCTGTTTGTGCAGCAGTGGCGATAACGCCTTCAGGTAGACCCGCTAAGTCAGCTTTACTGTCGATAACCAATTCAAATGCATTGGTTTCGGCCAGAAGGTTGTCACCAAACTCTAAGCTCAACTTGCCGATCTGCTCGTTCAATGCGCGCAGTTTAGTTTTGTCGGCATCGCTGAGATTGGCGCCGCCACGGGTAAATGACTTATAGGTATCTTCAAGCAGTTTTGCCTGAGCGACATTCAGTGACAGTGAATCGCGTTGGTCATAAACCGCTTTAACTTTCTGGAATAGGGCATCGTTTAGCAGGATGTCATCACTAGCAGACGAGAGCATAGGTGCCACTTCTTTTGAGATCGCTTGAAGCTGCTCGTTAGTGTCTGCACCAGTTAGGTTATAAAACACACTCGCCACTTTAGTGGTTAAGTCACCGGAAAACTCCATCGCTTCGATAGTGTTAGCGAAAGTCGGCGCTGCTGGGTTATCGATGATCGCTTGAATTTCAGCTTTATGTTGTGCGATGCCAGCCTTGAACGCGGGCAAGTAGTGCTCTGGTTTGATTTTGGCAAAATCAGGAATACCAAAGTAGGTATCGTATGATTTGAAGAACGGGTTGCTAGCGTTGTTTTCAATGATTTGCTGGGCAACGACGTTTGGTGCGACTTGTGTTTCTGCGGCGGTGTTAATCTTGGTAGTGCTACATGCACTCAGTGCCAATGCTAGAGTGACGGCTGACACGATTGGTTTGAGGGTTAATCCCTTCATATTTATATCCCCGATTATGCTTGTTTTAATTCTCGTCAATTTAATTGCAATAACGTTAACCTGTTTAGATATCATGGTTCATGATGTTAAATCCATTAAAAACCCTTATCATTTGTAACAAAGCGTGCGATTAGCTATTTTTTACCCATTTATTGGTTTATTTTATGCCATGCAAGCAGATTTAACTTGATAATAACAAATGGAAGACCATGAAACCTTACACACTTATATTGGCCCCAGTAATGGCTTTGAGCCTATATTGTTCAGCTGTACTTGCGGTAACCCCTCAAGCTGAAAACGTTGCTAACTATGCTGTTAATACCTATTCAGAAGAGATGGTGACCAAACTCGCTAAATTAGTCAGTTTTAATACACAGGCAATTGAGGGGCAAACCCCTGACACCAACCCTGAGTTTATCGGTTTTAAGTCAGAGCTTAGAGTCTTGAGTCAACAGCTTGGGCTAGACTATAGCGATCACGGCTATGTGGTGCTGATAGGTTTAGGGCAAGGGCCTGAGAAACTTGGGGTGATAACCCATGGTGATGTGCAGCCTGCAAATGCAAGCTTGTGGGCGCAAAGCCCCTATATATTGGATCGGCAATCAGAGCCTGGAAAGCTTATTGGCCGTGGTACTGAAGACGATAAAGGCCCGATCGTGACCGCCATGTATGCAATGAAGTCAATTAAAGATAATCACATTCAGTTAGATAAGCGCATTGAATTAATGGTTTATATGGCAGAGGAGTCAGATTGGCAGCCGTTACGAGATTTTCTTAAAGAATTTACTCCAGCGGATCTCAATATCACTATCGATGCCGAGTATCCTGTAGTGACCGCCGAGAAAGGTTGGAGCCAAATTAGTTTTACTATCCCCAGTGTGCCAGTGGAGGAGCAAAGCAAGTTGCCGCAACTACTGGATTTTGAAGGGGGATACTTTGCCAGCCAAGTTCCTCAACAGGCCAGTGCAACATTGGTTAATGTGGATCCCCAACTCCTTTTAAGGCTAAAAAAGAAAGCTAATTCTCATAAGCAGATGCAGTATCGGTTCGAACCCAAGGGGCAAAAGCTGGTCATTTATGCCGATGGAAAGTCTGCGCACTCTTCAACACCTGAAGATGGTGTGAACGCTGTTACTCATTTAGCTGATCTGTTATCTGTCCAATCATGGCCTAAGTCGACGGCATCATTAACTCAGTCTTTTATTGCGCAGATGGTAGGGCTCGGGATCTATGCTGAGCAGTTTGGTGATATTGCTTATCAAGATGATTTTATGGGATCAATGAGCCTAGCATCTACGGTCGTAAAGATGGGGAGTAAAGGTGCAGAGATCACCATCAACTTAAGACGCCCTAAGGGTAAAGAGCCTGAGCAACTGGATAGAGAAACCTTGGCTGCGATGGATGCATGGCAACAGCAACACAATATTCAAGTGTTAGCGCTGGAAACCTATTGGGGTAAACCTATGGTGATGGAAGGAGCGCCGCATTTAGATACCTTATTGCGGGTATTTGGTCACTTCACTGGGATAAAAGATCCTAAACCTGTCTCTATTGGCGGCTCAACAAACAGTAAGTTATTTCCTAATGCGCTAAGTTTTGGCCCAGCGATGCCCGGTAAAGAATATACTGGCCACACTGAAAATGAATTTATTACCTATGAGCAGTTTATGTTGAATCTTAAATTGTACACTGCGGCATTTATTGAACTGGCTGCAACAAACTAACCCTCTGTAGGAGAAAAAGCGCTAGCCTTGGTTGGCGCTTTTTTGTGATTCTCTTTTAAAAGCTGCGCAGCTATAAAGAAACTTTCCTATAGGGACTGACTCTTATAAAAATACTCTTTCCTATTAAAACGCTTAAAGCGACTCCAGTTAACTCAAAATGTGAACAATTAGCTAACATGACCATGATTTAAGTACATTCAAGGGCATTAGTCATTATCTTTCTAAGGCGTTAGATTTTTAAACTATTAGCGCCATTTCGTGATAGTAATCAATCCTTTCTTTATGTGAATTTGTCAGAATGCCCAGTGTTTATTTCAAGTTAAAGGGCTGTTAGTCATGCGAAACAACCAACCGGTCACTCAAAAAGAAAAAATGTTGACCGATAACTGTATATTACTGTCTACAACGGACCTTGACGGTAATATTAAGTATGCAAATGAAGGCTTCATAAATGTGAGTGGCTATAGTTTTGATGAGTTACATAGCCAGCCCCATAACCTGGTTCGTCATCCCGATATGCCTGAGGCCGCTTTTGAGTCCCTTTGGTCGCGCATTAAAACAGGTAAGCCTTGGGTGGGGATCGTTAAAAACCGCAGTAAAAATGGCGACCATTACTGGGTTAATGCCTATGTCGCACCTGTCTATGAAAACGGTAAAGTCCATGAATATCAATCGGTGCGCCGTAAAGCAACACCAGAACAAATTGAACGGGCCCAATCTATTTATCAAAAGGTAAAAGCAGGAAAGCAGCCTAAGGCATTACGTAAGCCTATCTTGGGATTTACCGCTAAGTTATATGCGTGGCTAATCACAACTGTGCTTATGACCGTTATGCTTGCGAGTTACTCACCGATTGCTGCCGTTGTTGTGTTTAGCATCGTGGGGGCGCTAGGTCTCAATTCTATTTTAAAGCCGTTTAATAACTTGGTCACCCAGGCAAGAAATACCATAGATGATCCGCTTGCAACGGGCGTGTTTACTGGTCGTCAGGATGAGTTGGGCACGGTTAGCTTTGCATTGCAATTTTTGCTCACCGAAACCGGCGGTGTCGTTGGACGGATGGCCGACTCTGCAGCTTCAATCGAATCTCTTAGCGCTAGCTTAAACGATACCATTAATAGTACTCGTCAGCGCGCCGATAGCCAGAGCATGCAGACTAGCCAAGCGGCAACGGCGATGGAGGAGATGAGTGCCAGCTTTGCGGAGGTGAGTAATAATATTCACGGCGCCGCAACAGAGATGGCGGCAAGTAACGTTTCTGCTGAAAAGGGTCATGAGCTGTTAGAGCAGGTGATAGGCTCAATTAATCAACTTAAGGATGAGGTGGGCAACTTCTCCTCTGTAGTCGCATCTATCGAGCAAGATAGTCACGACATTAATAATGTACTGGATGTGATCCGTAGTATTGCTGAACAAACCAATCTGTTGGCACTAAACGCCGCGATTGAGGCGGCAAGGGCGGGTGAGTCCGGTCGTGGTTTTGCCGTTGTGGCCGATGAGGTACGTCAGCTTTCCAGCCGTACCAGTGAATCGACCTCTCATATCGAAGCTATCGTTACAAAGTTTCGTCAAAGCACCGAAAAAGCGGCTAAGACCATGGAAGCAGGTCAATACCGGGCTGAGCAATCGGTGGCACTGGCGAAGAAGGTTGATGATTCCTTCGAGGCCTTGCGAGACTCTATCATTAAGATGAATGTTATGAGTGATGAAAACGCGAGTGCCATGACTCAGCAAACGGCCGTTGCCAATGACATCAGCCACTCTATTCAAGTGATCAATGAGTTGGCACTCGAGAGCCTGCAGCAGACACAGGATGCTGCCGAGCGAGGCGGCCAGGTTTCACGCTTGTCGACTAAGACCCATAACTTGTCGAGACAGTTCTGGGAGCAGAGTGTTCAGCGTAAAATATAGTTTTTGCACTCGCTTTTAGCGGTATCGAAATGAAAACGCAGTTTATCTAAGCTGCGTTTTTTTTGGTATTTTGAAATTAACGGCCAAAGAAAGGCAGGCTTTAAAGAAGGTGCTAGGAAAAGCAGGTTCTAGGTTCTAGGAAGAGCGAAGATGGGATAAGCTAAGACGATATGAGCTAGGACGGTATGAGCGAAGACGGGATAAGCTAAGACGGTATGAGCTGAGATGGTAAGAGCCGAACGACTAGGGGCCTAGGGAACGTGACTGCGTCACTCACGGTATGAGCTAGAGCCTAGGAAAGGCAAAGAAAGGTTCTAGGCTCTAGGAAGAGCTAAGGCGGTACAAGCAAAGACGGAAAAGCGGTGTTTGTTGTAGGTCGGGCTTTAGCCGTCATGTTTTGATTTTCCTAGCAGGACGAAGTCCGTCCTCGCAGCGAAGCGTCCTAGAATCTAGGACCTTCTTTTAAAGCAAAGACGGTACAAGTAAAGGCGGAAAAGCGGTGTTTGTTGTAGGTCGGGCTTTAGCCCGTCATGCTTTTGATTTTCCTGGCTGGACGAAGTCCGTCCTCGAAGCGAAGCGCCCTCGAATCTAGCCCCTTCTTAGACCGCAAGATGAGATGAACCGTAGCAGTAGCTACGGTTCTGCTTAACATGGTTTATTAATGCGGGTGTCGAGTCGCTCGAAACTTATGCCTCATATGTCTCATATGCTTTAGTGCTGGAAGCGCCTCTAGCGAACAAAGTAGCAGTCCAGTCCAGATTAAGGCAAAGCTCACCGCCTTAACTTGATCAAAATGCTCATTAAATAACAGGACAGCCAGCAGGAATTGTAAGCTAGGTTCAATATATTGCATCAGCCCTATCATAGATAAGCTGGTGGCCCTGATAGCCAACGCAAAGAAAACCAATGGCATTAAGGTAACAGGAGCTGAGCCGATATACAGTAGTAATACCGATGTCTCACCCGATAGCGCGGCAGATATCGCGACGCTTTGATCTGAGCTCCATAACCACAATAAATAGATCGCGGCAAATGGCATGAGCAGGAGCGCCTCCACGGTTACAGAGGTCAGTGAGTCGAAGCGAATAAACTTTTTACATAGGCCATATAACGCGAAAAAACTGCCCATGCTAAGTGCAAGCCATGGCAGTTCACCATAGCTATAGACCATGTAACTGATGCCACATGTGCCCAATACCACCGCCATTTTTTGCGCAGCAGTCAATTTGTCCCCGAGAAACAGTACACCTAAAGCAATGGCAAACAGTGGGTTAATGAAAAAACCTAAGCTGGCCGCAAGCACTTGTCCATGGGTTATCGCCCAAGTAAAGCTATACCAAGAGACACACATTATGAGCGATGCCAAACCACAGAGCAGTACCGATCTTTTATCGGCCCTAAGCTGTGACAGAGACGGCAATTTACGCCCCATGAGTACAAATACGAGTACCATAAAGGGGACGGAGAACAGGATCCTAAATGCCAATAACTCATTAATATTCGCATTAGGAAGAAAATGATAATAGAGCGGCATCAAGCCCCATAATAGAAACGAGAAAGCAGCGAGTGCGTTGCCCTTAAATGAAGAGGCTGCGTTAACAGACGTCGTGGATTGCATATGAATTTAGCTGGAATGGGTTAGGCGATAAAGGCCGCTATTTTCTCATTAGCAAGGCACAAAAAGTGTGACTTAAATCACCTTGCGTAATTGATTTCGATGTAGGTAAGGGGGCAGCTGTAGATAAGGATTTAGTTTATTACCTTTATTTATCGCTTAAGCATTCGTAATCAATGGTCTCATTAGCAAGGAGGAGAGCGCTTTTGGACAAAAGTCATTTAGTGCTAAAGGTCTATAGGTAGGCCATGGAATTAGTAAATTTATGGTGTTTAAATAAAGTTTACACTGACCCCACATATCTTACGCCCACACTAAGGGGCTGATAATGCTTGGCTAAACTTGTGTAGCGAAGCGAAACCGAGCCAAGCGTTAGCAGTCCCGCTTTAGTTGCTTGTTGAACGAAGCCGCTGCGTGGCAGAAGAAGATAACAAGCCTCTTTCCTTGCTCATCCTAAATACTTTCTAGAGACGACCGGCCTTGGTCGTAACCCTAGGAGTATTGTCATGAACACATCCGAACAACAACGCTTTGATTCTCTTTATGAACAACATCTTACCAACTTAACACTGCAAGGCAAGCGACCTGCCACCATCGATGCATATAGCCGAGCTGTTAGACGTATTGCGGCCTATTTTGACTGTTGCCCCGACAACCTCACAACCGATGATTTGAAGCGCTACTTCGCTCAACTGATAGCGTCACACTCATGGAGCACGGTTAAGCTTGACCGTAATGGTTTACAGTTTTTCTACCGTCATGTGCTAAACCAAAGCTGGGAGTGGCTCAATATTGTCAAGCCGCCACAGGTAAAACGCTTGCCCGATATACTGACGCCTACAGAAGTGGCTATCGTGATTAGCCTCACCCGTCAGTTTCGATATCAGGTCTTTTTTCTAACCTTGTACAGTATGGGACTCCGCCTTGGTGAGGGCATATCTTTGCAAGTTGGGGATATCGATTCACAGTTAATGCAGGTGCATGTTCGTAACGCTAAAGGCGGCAAAGACAGGCTGGTTCCGTTGCCTAAACGTACTTTGCTAGCATTGCGTTATTACTGGCGAACCCACCGCCATCCGCGTTACCTTTTCCCAGGTAAAAATGGCAAGCCTGACTCATTGATGGATAAAGGTGGCATTCAAAAAGCACTAAAACGTGTCATTGCTGAGTGCAACATTCATAAATTCATCAGCCCTCATAATCTACGCCATAGTTATGCTACACACCTGCTAGAACAAGGGCTAGATCTGCGCTCTGTTCAAAGCCTGCTCGGCCATAACAGCCTTAATACCACTGCACGATATACACGACTTACCCAGATCACTCGCAAAAATACGGTTGAGGCGATTAACCTGCTGACAGAGGGGTTAGCGCTGAAGTGGGAGTGTGGCGTATGAAGTTCATCGACATTTTACGTGACCATCTTGATACGTTTAATCAGGCATACGAGCAACAGATAACATCATCGATGCGACAAGCCATTTATGCAATGCTCAGTTGCCGCACCAATACTGAGCGCAATAGTCATTGGGCATGTCAGGGCTGTTCTCATACCGCTGACTTTCCGCTGTCTTGTGGTCATCGCAGTTGCTCTCAATGCCAGCACAACACCACACAAGACTGGCTCAATAAGCAGCAGACTAAGTTATTGCCCGTTGAGTATTTTATGGTTACGTTCACTTTACCTTTCGAACTTCGTGCTGTCGCGAAGTCTCACCCAGAGCAAGTCTATCAAGCGATGTTCACGGTGGCGGCCAGTGTACTTAAAGACTTTGCACACAACTCAAAATCGCTCGGCGGAAAAATTGGCTTTACTGGCGTGTTGCACACCCACAATAGACGCCGAGACTACCATCCGCATCTTCACTTCATCATTCCCGCAGGTAGCTTCAACAAAGACAAAAAACAGTGGCAGAAAAGCAGAGGTAAATATCTGTTCAACGCTTTTAATCTCGCCAAAGTGTGGCGAGCAAGGTTGATGGAATACCTGATAAATAAGCTAGATACCACACTGCCATCAGCCATCCCCAAGAAATGGGTGGTAGATTGCCAGCATGTGGGCAAAGGCTTACCTGCACTGAAGTACCTGTCCCGATATCTCTATCGCGGTGTATTGCCAGATAAAAGCATCATCGGCATGACTGATGGCAAAGTCAGTTTTAAGTATCAAGACAGCCAGAGTCAAACGACAAGAATACGCACCTTACCAGTGACTGATTTCCTATGGTTAGTGCTGCAGCATGTTTTACCCAAAGGGTTACGCCGAGTACGAGATTATGGATTACTTAGCGGGAACTTCCGCAAGCTGAGGCAACAAATACAGCTGATGTTCGCTGTCGCTGGGACGGTATTTCCCCTAGTCGAAGAGGCAAAACGCCTTGCGGCAATACGGCCTTGCCCTTGCTGTCAGCAGCCGATGACATTTATGGGTATCTATCTCAACAGGCGACCGATGAGTTCAACGATCACAGCCTAGTGTTGGAAGAATAAGGATAACGGTAACACTGAGTAAAAAGAGGAGAAATAAATACAACGCACTGATATAGCAGGACTTGTCTAATTAGCTGCTTTGCTAAGGGCTAGATATGTTCTGTGAAAACAAATCACTGACCAAACATTGAAACAGACCGAACTCTCGATCTGCTATTTACAATTAAAGGTATCACTGCAACTACCCCGGGCTTGTTCAACACTCGGGATAAGGACGCGGCTACGCGCGGCCTATCCATATTTGTTAGGTTCTTTAGGGCCAATCCCTGCAACTTTGAGGGTTTCCGCCTTCATCGTACCCCCAACTTTTAATGATATTTGTTTTAGGATCTACAACGTAAAAAATTTTACATTTTCCAACCCATTCTTTTTCACCAACAAAATTTGGCAATACTTCACTTATGAACCAGTGCTGTACAATATCGCCATTCTCATTTTTTGTTATATGGGTAAAGCCATCTCCTGCGACCATGTAATCAGACCTAATTAAATCCCCTGCATTACCAAACCTTGTAGGATCTAAAAAAGAAACTTTTGTCCCAACATAGGTATCTCGCCTTTCAGCAAAAGGAGCATTGCCTACGGTGCAACTCGCTAGCAAGCTGATACTTAATAATAAAATTACAAATTTTTTCATTCCCTGAACCTATGCTTGATAGCAATTCTGATAGAACCTAACATCTATGGACGCTCCGTTTTGTGCAAGCTAAATTGTCATTGAATTCAAAGTTGGTATTGCAGCCATCTATTCGGATTCTAGTTAAGGCTTAAGCCTTGATCCCTGATGAGTTCCGCTAGCTCA
>NZ_JAESVD010000012.1 GCF_016765635.1 Shewanella schlegeliana | reverse complement strand
CAAATTTGTCTGGAAACCATAGAGCTGTGGTCCCACCTGAATCCATTCCGAACTCAGAAGTGAAACACAGTATCGCCGATGGTAGTGTGGGGTCTCCCCATGTGAGAGTAGGTCATTTCCAGGCGCCTATTTAAGTAGAGAAGCCACCTGAATAAGGTGGCTTTTTTGCGTTTGGGTGTTTGTAAAATACTGAACGTTAACTCATCTAAAATGCAGTTATCCGTTAAGGTAACTTATTCACTTAAGTAGGCATAAATGCCTACCCCCGACGCTGAGCGGGTTCCCCAGCTAGCAGCAAAGCTGCTGCGCGCTACGAGATTGCAATGTACTACGTACATAAAGCGCAACCTCTACGCCCCCATGTGATAGTAGGGGGAAGCCCTTGTGCTTATCAAACGAAGTTTGATACATGAGGTGAACGCGGAGAGCTAGTGACCTACAGGATGTAGGGAATGGCATTTATGCAGGATGCATATAAATGGTCTCGAAGCTGGCCATTTCCAGGCGCCACTTTTATTTCACTTTTGTAAAAGTGAAGACAAAACAGGATTCTCGAAAGAGAAGCGAAAAAAGCCCGTTGCTAACGCAACGGGCTTTTTTCGTATATGCGCTCACCTAAATTGCAGTTTGCAATCAATGGGATGGTATAAACCTTTTCTCTTCATTATTCACATTGAGAGCAGAAATAATCACAATTGATTCTTGCTATTACTGCTCAGCTTTCATAGTTTAGCTGCAATGAGGGCGCTAAGGATTGTCGAATGAAGCTGGAAATGATTTGTACGGGTGAAGAGGTGTTGGCGGGGCAGATAGTTGATACCAATGCTGCATGGTTTGCCAATACCATGATGGAGCATGGTATTGAATGCCAAAGACGAGTGACCGTTGGTGATCGTTTAAAAGATCTCGTTTCAGTATTTAAAGAACGTAGCTTTGAGGCTGATATCATCTTAGTTAACGGCGGCTTAGGGCCTACCAGCGATGATCTATCAAGTGAAGCGATGGCTTTGGCTAAAGGAGAAAGCTTAGTAGAGAACACTGTTTGGCGTGAAAGGTTGGAGGATTGGTTTACCCGTAATGGTCGAGTAATGCCTCAGAGTAATCTCAAGCAAGCTTTGCTACCTGAGACTGCCATTATGATAGATAACCCTGTTGGTACTGCCTGTGGCTTCGCTGTAAAGCTTAACCGTGCTTGGTTGTTCTTCACTCCCGGCGTACCCTTTGAATTTAAACAGATGGTTAAAGAGCAGTTTATTCCTTTTGTTAAACAGCGATTTGAAATTGCAGGAGATGTTGCATTAAGGAAATATCTCACCCTAGGTCAAGGGGAGTCGTCGCTTGCCGATACGCTTGAGTGTATTGCGCTTCCTAGTGGGATGACCATCGGCTATCGTTCTTTTATGCCGCATATTGAGATTAAACTTTTTGCTCGTGGTGAAGTCGCAATTGGCCAACTTGATAGAATTGAAACGCAGATCCGCTCCATATTGGGGGATGCTATCGTTGCTGATGACAAGAAAAGTCTGGCCGAAGAGATCCACTCTCTAATGGTCGATTCAGGACGAAGTCTAAGTGTTGCTGAGTCTTGTACTGGCGGCATGCTAGCTAGTCAGCTGATCAGTTTTTCTGGAAGTTCATCCTATTTTGATCAAGGTTTAGTTACCTATAGCAACGAGTCTAAGGTTCGAGTGTTGGGCGTTAAACCTGAGACCTTGGATGTCCATGGCGCTGTTTCTATCGCTACGGTAGAAGAGATGGCAATGGGAGCAAGAGGAATTTTAGATAGCGATTTTGCGTTGGCGACAAGCGGTATTGCTGGCCCAACTGGTGGTACGGAAGATAAGCCTGTAGGCTCGGTTGCCATTGCTCTTGCAACCAAAGAAGGCGTTTACAGCCAGATGATTAAGCTTCCAAGGCGCTCTCGTGATCTGGTGCGTAGCTTAAGTACAGCCGTAGCGTTCGATATGCTAAGAAGAGAGTTATTAGGCCAAGCTGTTATTGTCGATTATGGTTCGATAGGCCGCTTTGAAAAATAACTCTTGGAAAATAATAAAAAAAGCAGGCTAATAGGAGCCTGCTTTTTAGTTTTAATCGTGAACTAATTACTTATCGTTAGTCTTCAAAAACCAATACCAGCTTACCGGGTTTAACCTCGATTCGCTTGGTTATACCGGCAATAAGTGCTTGGTTAGACTCTTTAGTATCTAATACATACACTGGTTTAGTTTCTAAAAACTGAGTCAAAAAGTTCATTAGCTGCGGAGCTATTGAGCCTATTGCTTTCTCAATATCCTTAGGTTTGGATTCCACCTTAACGAGCTGTA
Source organism: Shewanella schlegeliana (assembly GCF_016765635.1). Lineage (GTDB taxonomy): Bacteria > Pseudomonadota > Gammaproteobacteria > Enterobacterales > Shewanellaceae > Shewanella > Shewanella schlegeliana. The sequence goes on along the minus strand of NZ_JAESVD010000012.1, from coordinate 171,407 downwards.
AGTTACGCAGGTGAACACTGTGGTCAGTTGCGTCGTACCACGGCTCAGCTTCAAACTCTGCAACAAGGTTTGCGCTTATTGGCATCATAGGATTGCGCACATTAACGATAGTCACCGCTGATACCGCCATAGTATCTGGTTTTTCACCTAGGGTAACTTTAATGTCATTAACGTGCAGATCAATTCCGAAGATCTGATTGCCCTGTTTTACCTGAAAGTGCATCTCATCGTTAAGATAAGCTTCTAGTTCTTTGTCTGTGATGCTGTATTGACTGACACAGCCAGTCAATAGCAGCAAGGCGCTAGCAAGCGCCACTTTTAGTAATTTCATTAACCTGTATTTCTCATTCCGGCTGCGACGCCAGCTATGGTTAACATCAATGCTAGTTCAACATTTTGAGAGGACTCTTCCTCTCTACGGGTTCTCGCTAACAATTCTGCTTGGAGGAAGTTTAGTGGATCAATGTAGGGGTTTCTAAGCTCTACCGATTCACGATTCCACGGCGTGTGGGCCATTAAGCTTTCTGCTTGGGTTAACTCAAGTACAGCTTCGACACCCGTTGCTAAGCGCTCTCTGAGTTGTACACCAAGGTGGTGTAGCTCTGAGGGAACTAGGCTAGTCTCGTAGAACTTAGACAGGTTAGGCTCAGCTTTTGCGTAAACCATCTCTAGCATTGAAATTCGAGTCTTGAAGAATGGCCAGTGTTTTTCCATCTCCTGCAGTAGTGGTAAATCCCCTCTCTCCGATGCGGCCTTTAGTGCTTCACCTGCACCTAACCATGCTGGAAGCATCAAGCGGTTTTGAGACCAAGCGAAGATCCAAGGGATTGCACGTAAGCTCTCGATACCACCATCAACCCGACGTTTCGCAGGGCGACTACCAAGCGGAAGTTTTCCTAGTTCAATTTCTGGTGTTGCGGCGCGGAAGTAAGACACGAAGTCTGGCTCTTCACGAACGATAGCGCGATAGGCTAAAACCGATTCGTCGGCAAGCCGCTGCATACATTGGCGCCACTCAGGCTTAGGCTCTGGTGGAGGCAGTAGTGTCGCCTCCATGATCGCAGAGGTATAAAGCGCCAGGCTCTGCACTGCGAGTTTAGGCAGGCCAAACTTAAAGCGGATCATCTCGCCCTGCTCTGTGACTCTGATGCGACCATCTACGGAACCTGGAGGCTGAGACAAGATCGCTTGGTGAGCGGGTCCGCCGCCGCGGCCGATAGTACCACCACGGCCATGGAACAGGGTGAGCTTTATATTGGCTTCTTGGCTGATGGCAACTAGCTTTTCCTGGGCTGTGTACTGTGCCCATGCTGCTGCCATAACACCGGCATCTTTGGCTGAGTCAGAATAGCCAATCATCACTTCCTGAATGCCTTTGGTGTAGCCGCGATACCAATCGATGGCAAACAAAGCCGACATACAGTCTGAGGCATTATTTAAGTCATCTAAGGTCTCAAATAGCGGCACTACACGCATAGGATGTGGGCAGCCAGTTTCTTTTAGTAGTAACAGTACTGCCAAGACATCTGATGGTTGACTTGCCATAGAGATAACATAAGAGCCCATGGCTTGAGCTGGCTGAGTTGCGATGAGTCGACAAGTTTTTAATACCTCTTCAACTTCTGCAGATGCTTGCCAGTTAGCTGGGATAAGAGGGCGTTTACCTGTGAGTTCTCGTAGTAGGAATGCCTGTTTTTCTTTTTCATCCCAATGAGCATAGTCACCCATGCCAAGGTAGCGAGTCAGTTCGGCAATCACGTCGGCATGACGCTCGGCATCTTGGCGAACATCGAGTCTTAGCATATGAATACCAAAGCAAGCGATGCGGCGTAGCATATCGAGCAATAAACCGTTAGCGATAAGGCTCATGCCTGAATCACATAAGCTTTGATATAACATCATCAAAGGCTCTTTTAGGTCGTTCTCATTCCAAATGATCTCACTTGGATTGACTTCAGGCTGATGGCCTTCGAGTCTTGCATTGAGGTAGTCGATGGTGTTTCGAAGCTTTTGGCGTAGAACCCTCAATACTACTCGGTATGGTTCTTTACTATCGTTGGTATAGGCAAGCAGTGTTTCGTTCGCCCCCTCCATTGATAGCTCGTTTACGAGTAGAACGACATCTTTTAGGTACAGGCGTGCGGCGGTATGGCGGTTACGGTCGAGAACCTCTTGGGTCACCGTTGAGGTAACAAATGGATTGCCATCGCGATCACCGCCCATCCAGCTTGAGAATTTTACTGGTGCGATATCGATAGGTAGCTGGGTATTAGTGCGTTCTTCGACCTGCTGGTTAAGCTGTCTAAGGAAATCTGGGATTGCATGCCATAGAGAAGCCTCGATGGTACTTAATCCCCAGCGTGCTTCATCTACAGGAGTGGGTCGCTCATGGCGGATCTCATTGGTATGCCAGATCTGTGCAATAAGCTGACGTAGACGTAAATGATGCTGCTTTCTCTCTAACTCGGTCAGCTGCGGATTTTCAAGTGCCCCTAGTGCATCAATAACTGCCGAATACTTTTGAATCAGTGTGCGTCGAGAGATCTCTGTTGGGTGAGCGGTGAGAACCAAGTCGATGTCGAGTGTTTTCAAACATTCTAACACCTTGGTTTTATCAATATTGCCACCTAGCATACGGCCCAATAGCTGCTCTACAGGATCGGGAACGCAGACTAATTCATCGCAGTTGCGACTAATCGTATGGAACTGCTCGGCGATATTCGCCAGATTCAAGAATTGGTTAAAAGCTTTAGCAAAAGGAACGAGCTCATCATCGCTTAAAGAAGATAGGAGAGTAAGCATCTCTTCGCGAGCTGCATCATCGCCTTGGCGTGAGCTTTTTGCAAGATGACGGATTTGTTCAATTTTATCTAGGAAATTGCCATCCAGATCGGTGCGGATTGTGTCACCTAAAATCTGCCCTAAGGTTCCAACGTTGGACCTTAGCGAGGCATACATGTCTACCATACGTGCTCCATATTGGTAAGCTAATAGTTCACAATACCTAGCAGTGCTGTGCTAGGCAATGTTCGAGTTTGAAATATCGACCATGATTGTGCTCTACATCACTTTTTATTTTCAGCCTGATAAGGCCCGACTTAGCTTTGCTCTATAAGCAGGATAAAAACTAATAATTTACTTTATACATGCATGATAAATCAGCTTTTTTAATAGATCTTTTGTTTGCTCAATATAACCAATATCTAAAAATTCATCAGGTTGATGAGCCTGCTCGATACTGCCGGGACCGAGCACTAGAGTTTGACAACCCAATTGACTGATATAGGGGGCTTCGGTGGCGTAGTTAACCACTTCAGGCTGACTATCACTAAGCTCTGCAACAAGCTGTGTCCAGCTGCCCTCTTTGTTATCGGCAAAAGGCTCAGAGCCTGGATATAAGGGGGCGACTTGAATGCACCCTGGGTATTGACTGCATATTGGTTCAAGGTAGTTGGCAACCATTAGCTCCAAATCTTCCAGGCCAAGACCGGGGATTGGACGAAGATCGATATGCAGATCGCAGCAGCCACAGATCCTATTTGCTGCATCGCCACCATGGATATGACCGAAATTCATGGTTGGGTAGGGTACGCTGAAGGCATCTTCTCGATAATTTTCGGCTAAATGTTGTTTTAGCTTGAGTAGCTGGCCTGTCACTAAGTGCATGACCTCGATGGCATTGAGGCCTTTTGCTGGATCCGATGAGTGGCCGCTTCGACCCGTGACTCTAATCCCTTGGGTGAAATGCCCTTTATGCATATAAACAGGCTTGAGACCAGTGGGCTCACCTATGATGGCATAGTCTGGTGCAATGGACTTTGCAGCTGCAAAGGCTTTCGCTCCATTCATGGTGGTCTCTTCATCTGCGCTGGCGAGTATGTGCAGTGGGCGCTTAAATTTATCCATTGGCAGTTCTTTTAATGCTTCCAGAGTGAGCGCAAAGAAGCCTTTCATGTCACAGCTACCTAGGCCGTACCAGCGATTATTTTTCTCTACTAGCGAAAAAGGGTCTTGGCTCCAACGCCCTTCATCAAAAGGCACGGTATCTGTATGCCCTGCTAGTAGTAAGCCTCCCTGTCCCTGACCAAACGATGCCACTAGGTTGTGTTTGTTACGGGTTGCTGGAACGGCTATGGAGCGACACTGCATACCTAAGTCAGTAAACCAAGTATGCAATAGTTCGATCACAGCTATGTTGCTCATATCTTGTTCGGCTTCAAGGGCGCTAATTGAAGGCGTGGCGATAAGTTGACTAAAACTGCTTTTTATATCTGGAAGTGTTTTCATTAAAAAATACCTAAATATATATTCAAATATATTGCATAATTAATTTTGCGTGTTAGTCTATCAAACAGCTAAGGTAACTACCACACTTCGTTGGTCTGATTAATGAGAGTTAATATGTTCAGTCTTATTCAAACTATAATCATTAAGGTTATTTGTACCCACTTCCTGCGACGATAATCTTGTCAATAAATGGTGTTCTGCCAGGGCTTAAGTTGTGCCCATTCTTTTTTCGTTTCGTCATCTCAATTCAAGATTAAGGTTTTAAAGTCATAGACTATGAAAAATATAGCCATTATTGGTGCCAGTGGATACACAGGCGCGCAGCTCACCTCTCTTATTCATGCAGACCTTAGCCTGTCGATTCAAGGTCTATATGTGTCTGAAAATAGCCTCGACAAGGGTAAAGCTCTTGCCGAACTTTATCCTGCATATAGCCAGATAGCATTGAGCCTAAACCCTCTAACTGAAGAGGCAAAAGCAGCCATTGTTAAAACTGCCGACGCGGTGGTGCTGGCGACCGACCATAGTGTGAGCCTGCATCTGGCCGCTTGGTTCTATCAGCAAGGTATAGCCGTATTTGATTTGAGTGGCGCGTATCGGTTTGCCGATGTGACGCAATATCCTAAGTGGTATGGTTTTACTCATGAATATCCACAGGTACTAGCCGAAGCAGTATATGGATTGGCCGAATGGAATGCCGAGCAAATTGTGGCGAGTAAGATGATAGCGGTGCCGGGTTGCTATCCAACGGCGTCGCTGACTGCGTTAAAACCACTCTCTCATCTATTAACTGATCTGTTGCCTGTGATTAATGCGGTAAGCGGTGTAACAGGGGCGGGTAGAAAAGCGCAGCTTCACACCAGCTTCTGTGAAGTGAGTTTAACCCCCTATGGCGTACTCGGTCATCGGCACCAACCGGAGATAGCTACTCAGTTAGAAAAAGAGGTTATCTTCACTCCTCACTTAGGCAACTTTAAGCGCGGGATCTTGGCTACGATTACGGTCAAATTAAAGCCTGGAACCACTGAAAATGATATTGAGAAAGCCTATCAGTGTTACGACAATGCTGAGCTTATCACGGTAAAACAAAATCAATTTCCTAAGGTAGATGATGTGGTGCTAACTCCCTATTGCCATCTAGGGTGGAAGTACGATGAACAGACAGGATATTTAGTGGTAGCCAGCGCCATTGATAATTTAATGAAGGGGGCTGCGAGCCAAGCTTTGCAGTGCATAAAGATTCATTTTGGTTGTTCGGTAACACAGTCTGAAGGGGATTTATGATGAAGCAAGCAGAGCTAAACAGTGTGGCAACCAAGCCAGTGATGGTGCTCAAGGTCGGCGGCGCTTTACTGCAGTGCGAAATGGGTATGGCACGGTTAATGGAAGCGGCGGCCAAGATTATCGCAAATGGTCAGCCACTTGTTATGGTCCATGGCGGTGGCTGTCTGGTTGATGAGCAGTTAAAAGCGAACGGTATGACAACTGAAAAACTGGATGGCTTAAGGGTGACACCTGAAGCGCAGATCCCTGTTGTTGTCGGAGCCTTAGCCGGTACCTCCAATAAAATTCTTCAAGCAGCAGCGATGAAGGCAGGCGTAACTTGCTTGGGCATGAGCCTAGCCGATGCTGGCATGATGAACGCCAAGATTAAAGATCCGCTATTGGGGTTGGTAGGGGAAGTTGAACCAAATGATGCTAGCTATTTGGAGTTCGTTCTAGCCAAGGGCTGGATGCCGATTGTGAGTTCTATTGCCATTAGTGATGAGGGACAGATGCTTAACGTCAATGCTGACCAAGCGGCAACAGCGTTAGCTAAGTTGGTTTCTGGCTCTTTAGTCTTGTTGTCTGACGTTTCTGGGGTTCTCGATGGTAAAGGGCAACTCATTAATAGTTTAAACAGAGAGCAGGTTAATGAGTTAACCAAGATTGGAGTTATTGAGAAAGGAATGAAGGTCAAAGTGGAGGCTGCATTAGATGTTGCAGAATCCATGGGACAAGCCGTACAGATAGCCTCTTGGCGTCATGCACAACAGTTAATTGCATTATGCCAGGGTGAAACCGTTGGCACACAGATCCAACCTTAGGAGACAAGTTTTATGCAACACCTACTATCGATTAAAGATCTAAGCCAGCAGCAACTACTCGACCTACTGGCATTGGCGCAAAATATTAAGACTAATCCTGACGAATATAAGCATGCCTTAGAGGGCAAGAGTGTCGTGATGTTATTTGAAAAGCCATCGCTGAGAACGCGAGTGAGTTTTGATATCGGCATCAATAAGCTTGGCGGCCACAGCTTGTATCTGGATCAACAAAATGGCGCACTGGGTAAGCGAGAACCTGTTTCAGACTTTGCGGCCAATATCTCCTGCTGGGCGGATGCGATTGTTGCGCGTACATTTTTACACTCAACTATCGAAGAGTTAGCAGAGCATGGCACTGTGCCTGTGATTAATGCTCTATCCGATCTCTACCACCCCTGCCAAGGCTTAGCGGATTTTCTGACCTTAACCGAGCAATATGGTGATGTGAGCAAGGTGAAACTGGCCTATGTGGGAGATGGCAATAACGTGACTCACTCCTTGATGTTTGGAGCGGCAATTCTAGGGGCGCAGTTAACTGTGATCTGCCCTCCGGGCCACTTCCCTGATGGCAAAGTGGTTTGTGAAGCGCAGGAACTCGCGGCAAAACACGGTGGCAAGTTAATCTTAAGCTCAGATATTGAGGCAATTAGCGATCACCATGCTATCTACACAGATACTTGGATCTCGATGGGAGATTCAACGCCGATGGCAGAGATCGAGGCCAAGTTTAAACCCTATCAGGTTAATGCTCAGTTGATGCAAAAAGCAGGGGCGAAACATTTCATGCACTGCTTACCCGCTTATCGAGAAGTTGAAGTGACTGCCGAGATCGTCGATGGCGAAGGCTCGCTTATCTTGCATCAAGCCGAAAACAGAATGCACGCTCAAAATGCAGTGCTGGTAACGCTTTTAAGCTAATTATTTCAAGAAAAACAACTATCAATCTGCACTAGCGGATCGACATAAAAAACAGTTAGTAGGAAATTAAGATGTCTATTGAAAATTCAGCAGTAAGTAATCACTCAGGCGTTAAAAAGGTTGTTCTGGCTTATTCAGGTGGCTTAGATACCTCGGCGATCATCCCATGGTTAAAAGAGACCTATGATAACTGCGAGATCGTAGCCTTTTGTGCCGATGTGGGCCAGGGCGATGCCGAGCTAGAAGGTTTGTATGAGAAAGCCATCGCCTCAGGTGCTTCGGAATGCTATATCGTCGATTTAAAAGAGGAGCTGGTGGCTGATTATATCTATCCAACGATTGCCACTGGCGCCATCTACGAAGGAACGTACCTGCTAGGTACATCAATGGCGAGGCCGATTATCGCTAAGGCGCAGGTTGAAGTTGCGCGTAAGGTCGGTGCAGATGCTGTTTGCCATGGTTGTACTGGTAAAGGTAACGATCAGGTGCGTTTTGAGGGATGCTTTGCCGCATTAGCGCCTGATCTTAAAGTGATTGCCCCGTGGCGTGAGTGGGAGATGGTAAGCCGTGAAGATCTACTGGACTATCTTGCCGTGCGTAATATCGCGACCAGCGCTTCGGCGACCAAGATCTACAGCCGTGATGCAAATGCTTGGCATATTTCTCATGAAGGTGGCGAGCTTGAAGATCCATGGAACGAGCCTTCTAAAGGGGTTTGGACCATGACTGTGGCACCTGAAGATGCGCCAAACCAGCCTGAATATGTTTCTCTAGAGCTTGAGCAGGGCAAGATCACTAAGGTGAACGGTGAAGCTCTGTCGCCTTACAAGGCACTGATGGTCTTGAATGAAGTTGCGGGGGCCCATGGTGTCGGCAGAATCGACATTACCGAAAACAGGCTGGTGGGCATGAAGTCTCGTGGCTGTTATGAAACGCCGGGTGGCACAGTGATGTTTGCTGCACTGCGTGCGATTGAAGAATTAGTGCTGGATAAAACTAGTCGTGAGTGGCGTGAGCAAGTTGGTGCGCAGATGGCACACTTAGTTTATGACGGTCGTTGGTTTACTCCATTGTGTGAATCGCTACTGGGAGCATCTAAGCCTCTAGCCGATCTGGTTAATGGTGAGGTTGTGGTCAAGCTGTATAAGGGCCAAGCCAGCGTAGTGAAGAAGCGTTCTCCAAATAGCTTGTATTCAGAGGAGTTTGCGACCTTTGGTGCCGATGATGTTTATAACCAAAAAGATGCGGAAGGCTTCATTCGTTTATATTCGCTTTCGAGCCGCATTAGAGCGCTGCATAGCCAGAAGTAAGCTTTTGGTTCCTGAGAGTAAGTAAGCGCTAACATTATTGGGTTAGCGCTTTATAAAGATAGAGTTAAAAGGCGAAGTCTGGTTTCGCCTCAGATTAAAGAGGAAGTCAAAATGGCATTATGGGGCGGCAGATTTAGCCAAGAGAGCAGTGCACTGTTTAAACTTTTTAACGACTCATTACCTGTGGATTTTCGCCTCATTGAGCAAGATATTGTCGGCTCAATCGCTTGGGCAAGTGCCATTAAACAAGTAGGTATTCTGACCGAGCAAGAGTGTACTGAGCTGCATCAAGCACTAAATGAATTACTGGCTGAAACCAAAGATAGTCCCGAACTGATCATCGCCTCGGGTGCTGAAGATATCCATAGTTTTGTTGAGCAGTCGCTGATTGATAAGGTTGGCGACTTAGGTAAGAAGTTACACACCGGACGCTCACGTAACGATCAGGTGGCAACCGATCTCAAGCTTTGGTGTAAGCAAGAGGGTGAGCAATTACTGACTTTACTCACCAACTTAAGAGCTGCTCTGATTGAGCTTGCTGAGCGTGAGATTGATGCTGTCATGCCTGGATATACACACCTGCAAAGAGCTCAGCCGGTATTGTTTGGTCACTGGTGTTTAGCCTATGTTGAGATGTTTGAGCGCGACATTAGTCGTCTGCAAGATGCGCTAAAACGTGCCGATACCTGCCCTCTAGGTACGGGAGCATTAGCTGGAACGGCCTATCCGATGGATAGAGTAAAACTGGCTCAATCTTTAGGGTTTGCCTCGCCGACACTCAATAGCTTAGATACGGTCTCAGACAGGGATCATGTGATTGAGATCTGTAGTGATGCCTCTATTAGCATGATGCATCTGAGTCGGATGGCTGAAGATCTGATCTTCTTTAATAGTGGTGAAGCAGGTTTTATTGAGCTTGACGATGAAGTGACATCGGGTTCTTCATTGATGCCGCAGAAGAAAAACCCTGACGCATTGGAGCTGATTAGAGGCAAGACGGGTCGTGTTTACGGCGCTTTGATGGGGATCTTAACCACCATGAAGGCATTGCCACTTGCATACAACAAGGATATGCAGGAGGACAAAGAGGGACTGTTTGATGTGATGGATAGCTGGTCTATCTGTCTAGAGATGGCTGCACTGGTATTAAGTGGGCTACAGGTGAATCGAGAGAAAACACTGAGTGCTGCAAAGCAAGGTTATGCCAATTCGACCGAGCTTGCAGATTACCTTGTTGCTAAAGGAATGCCGTTTAGAGAAGCGCATCACGTTGTAGGTGAAGCTGTTGTGAGTGCTATTGCTAAACAAACGCCACTAGAAGATTTGCCCTTAACAGAGCTGCAAGCCTTTAGTGCAGTGATTCAGGCTGATGTATATGACTGCTTGACCATTGAGTCTTGCTTAGCCAAACGTGAAGCTCTAGGTGGCACCTCTTTAGTTCAGGTGCGTAGTGCATTAGTCGTGAAGAAGCAGAGTTAATAGCGATAGGGTAATTGAGCTTGGTTTGTCAGTATAAAAAAACGCGGTCACTCTATTGAGCGACCGCGTTTTTATGTTTATTGATAAGGATTACTGGAATAGATCGTCATCTGGCTCGTCGATAAAAATATCGCTGTTATCTTCTTGCTCAGTTACGTATTCAGTTGGCTCTGTGCCGGCAATAAAGTACTCAAACTTACTGGTGTAATCGGTTTTACGTGCCAGTTTACCGGTTGCGAGATCGATTCGTGCGGATACGATACCCTCGGGTACTGACGTTGGCACCTCTGGCGTACCCGCTAACGCATCCTTCATAAACTCATTCCAACCTGGGCCTGCAGTTTTAGCGCCCGCTTCCGCTAAAGAGATCTGATCCTTAGCGCCGTTTGCATTCCAGCTTGTACGGCCAAGCTCTTGGCTATGGTCGTCGAAACCAACCCATACGGTAGTGGCTAGTTTCGGGTTGAAACCACTAAACCAAGTATCGCGTGATTCGTTCGTCGTACCTGTTTTACCAGCTATGTCACGACGCTTAACCACTCGTGCTGCGCGCCATGCTGTACCGTTCCAACCGGTACCTTTACTCCAATCACCGCCACCCCAAATTACACTCTTAAGCGCCTCGGTGACTAAGAAGGCCGTTTGCTCAGAAATAATCTGTGGTGCATATCGTGCTCCAGGACCGCCACATTGCAGTGCTTTATTTTCGGCAGGCTGCATTTCTTGCGTTGCAGTACTTGCCTGAAGTTCATTTGCCATGGCGGCGAATGGGTCTTCTGTGATTGCTTGCTCTGCAATAGGAGGTTTACAGGCTAGAGTTGGATTAGCCTGCTCTACAATGTCACCGTTAGCGGTTTCTACGCGTTCAATAAAGTACGGTTCGACTAGGTAGCCGCCGTTAGCAAACACTGAAAACGCGGTGACTACTTGTAGTGGGGTTACCGATGGTGAGCCTAAAGCAATCGATTCATTGCGTGGTAAATCGGCAGGATCGAAGCCGAATTTTACTAACTCTGCAATGGTGGCATCTAGGCCTGCATAACGCATGGCTCTAACTGACATCACGTTGATCGATTGTGCTAAGCCTACGCGTAGACGAGTTGGGCCGCCATAAACATCGGGTGAGTTTTTAGGGCGCCAAGCAGTGCCTTGCCTTGTATCTGGCTTATTAATTGGTGCGTTGTTAATTAGTGTGGCAAGGGTATAGCCTTTCTCCAGTGCTGCACTATAGATGAAAGGTTTAATGTTTGAGCCTAACTGACGCTTAGCCTGAGTCACACGGTTATATTGGCTTGTATAGAAGCTGAAACCGCCAACTAAGTTACGAATCGCGCCATCATGTGGATCGAGAGAGACTAGGGCACTCGCAACCAATGGTACTTGGCTTAACTGCCAGAAATTACCATTGTTACGGATCCAAATCTGCTCACCGGGCTTTAATACGTCAGATGCGAGTTTAGGTGCCTTACCCTGACGTTTGTTGGTGATAAATTTACGTGCCCACTTGATGCCATCCCAAGGAAGTTCGATGGTTTCACCTTTGGCGTTCATCACTTTTGCAGTTTGTTCATCAACAGAGAGCACGGCCGCAGGGAACATGCCTTGGAATGCTCCAGTTTGTTTTAGTTTGGCGGTGATCTCTTCAGGCTCAAGCGCTGTCGTGGTCCAAAGCTCTTTTACTCTGCCGCGATAGCCGTGGCGCTCATCATATGAGTACACGTTATTGCGTAGTGCTTTTTGAGCATCGAGCTGTAGCTTAGAGTCAACGGTGGTATAGATATCATAGCCACCTGTATAGGCTTCCTCTTCTCCAAGTTTAGCAACTAAGTAATCACGCGCCATCTCAGAAATATAGGGAGCATACAGGTCGATTACGGCGCCGTGGTATTTAGCGGTAATAGGGCTGGCAACTGCGGCTTGATATTCTGCATTACTGATATAGCCGACTTCATTCATCCGCATCAGAACAACATTACGACGAGCCATAGCACGTGATTTTGAAGTAATTGGGTTCAGTGTCGATGGAGCCTTAGGTAAGCCGGCGATGACGGCCATCTCTGGTAAAGTCAGTTCACTGACCTCTTTACCATAATAAACCTGTGCGGCAGCACCAACACCGTAGGCGCGTTGACCTAGGTAGATACGGTTAACATACAGTTCTAGGATTTCATCCTTAGTGAGCAGCTGCTCAATATGGATCGAGATAAAGATCTCTTTTACTTTGCGTATGATGGTCTTGTCGCGGGTTAGAAAGAAGTTACGCGCAACTTGCATGGTGATAGTACTCGCACCCTGCTTCTTTTGGCCTGTGGTTAGCATGACTGATGCGGCACGTAAAATACCGATTGGGTCGATACCTCTATGTTCATAGAAACGTGCGTCTTCAGTCGCGATAAACGCTTGTAGTAGAGGCTTAGGAACCTCATCTAGTGTTAGTGGAATACGGCGCTTCTCACCAAATTGAGAGATCAGTTTGCCATCACTACTATAAATACGAAGTGGTGTTTGTAATTTCACAGTCTTTAACGTTGTGACATCGGGTAGATCTGGCAGCACATAAAAGTAAGCTGCAATGATCGCTCCGATGCCAAGCAAACCTAGGCTAAAGAAAGCTATCAATAGTCGTTTAAACCACTTCACCAAAATATTCCAAGAACTAAAAAATAAGATCAATAGTATATAAGCCAAGCAGGAAATGGTGAAGTCTTGTTACCAGATAAACTTTTAGCAATTTTCTTTAAAGTGAGCGCTGTCTATATTTTGAGCGCCATTCTGTTGGGTAATTAAATTAATTTTCAATTTTTTAGATAATTTTAATGGCTCTTCAATGAGCAGTTAATGCTGTTTTTACGTCACAACCGAGAAGGTAATAGCAGATATAGTAGTTGTATTGTAAATGTAACCCAATTTAAACTTGGGTCGCGCCATCGTTATGAACAAGTGTGTGTTTAAAGTCAAAAAAATGGCGATTGTAAAATGCGGAAACATTTTGTACAAATAGTTATAACGAGTTGATTTTGTGCTAATCTACTTTGGATACAATAACTATAAAAGTGACTTTGGACTATGCTTTCTAATTTTTGGAAGCGTCAGGCTCCGCAGATGGTTGGGATAGATGTTGGCTCCCATGAGGTAAAAGCAATACTGCTGAGCAAGACAGCTGATGGATATAAAATAATAAGCCATGCAGCGGTTCCTTTGAAAAAGGGAGCCATTAATGATCATGAAATTCGTGATAGTGAAGCTGTTGTTGATGCGTTAAAACAAATAAAGCGAGTATTACCTAAGTCTACTAAATATGCGGCTGTTGCTGTTTCCGGTTCTGCTGTAATGACCAAAGTTATTTACATGGATTCGGCCTTAAGTGAAGAAGAGATGGAGGCGCAGATTGAAGTTGAAGCCGATAACCTTATTCCTTACTCCCTCGATGAAGTAAATATCGATTTTGAAACTTTAAGTACAAATCGCACCGATCCAACAAAAGTTGATGTGCTGTTGAGTGCATGTCGAACTGAAAATATTGATAGCTTAAGTGACTCCTTAGATGCGGTTAATCTAGAGGCTAAAGTGGTCGACGTTGAGGGCTATGCATTGGGGCGCTCCTTTGACATGATCGCGGGGCAATTACCCAAAGATATTAGCGATAAAGTGGTCGCGCTGGTGGATATTGGCGCCAACATCACCACATTTTCAGTTGTTGAAAATGGTGAAACGACATTTGTTCGCGAACAAGCCTTTGGTGGAGAACAGTTTACCCAATCAATTCTATCCTTTTATGGCATGACCTATGAGCAGGCTGAGAAAGCAAAGCTAGACGGTGAACTGCCGCGTAACTACGTTTTTGAAGTCTTATCGCCCTTTCAAACCCAGCTGCTACAACAAATTAAAAGAACACTGCAGATTTACTGTACCTCTAGCGGTCGAGATAAAATCGATCATATCGTGCTCTGTGGCGGTACATCGAAGCTTGAAGGTATGGCTAACCTAATGACCAATGAGCTAGGGGTTCATACGATAATTGCCGACCCTTTCCAAGGCTGCTTGCATGCAGATGATGCCATTAAGGCGCATTTACAGCCTCAAATTAGTAAATATATGTTGGCCTGTGGATTGGCGCTAAGGAGCTATTCAGAATGGCGAACATAAATTTATTACCTTGGCGTGAAGAGGCAAGAGAAAAGCAGAAACGAGATTATACAGGCATATTGGCGTTAGTTTTTTTGGTTTCTGGTTTAGTGGTTTACTTGTCACTAATGACTATCGATATGTTTGTCGATGAACAGAAAAGTCGTAACGCTTATCTGCAGTCGGAAATCCAACTACTCGATTCACAAATTGCTGAGATCACCAAAATTCGTACTCGCAAGAAAGATATCGAAAGACGTACCGAAATTATCTTGGACTTACAGCAATCTAGAAACTTACCAACCCATGTTCTAGATGAATTAGTTCGTGTTGTGCCGCCAGGGATCTACCTGTCGAGCATAGAAAAGAAAGGCAGTATGTTGTGGATTGAGGGTCGCAGTGAGTCTAACAATAACGTCGCAAATATGATGAGAAAGGTGGCAGCCTCATCTTGGTTGCAAGACCCTAACATGCAATCCATTAAGGCACAAAATGAAGAGTTAAGGCTGTTACAACGTTTTACTCTACGGGTGACCATCGTTAACGGCGATGAAATAAAGACTGAGGAGGCAAGCATATGAACCTCGATCTAAGTCAATTTAACGATATCGATTTTGAGAACATCGGCGCCTGGCCACAGTTAGTTAAAGTCGTTTTTGCAGTGTTATTGGCAGTCTGTGTATTTGTAGGCAGTTACTTTCTATTTATCTCAGATGCCTTAGACACGTTTAATGCCGAGCAGCAAAAAGAGCAACAGTTAAAGGATGACTTCAAGGCCAAGTATCAACTAGCGGCTAATCTAAAATTGTATCGTGAACAGCTTGCGGTGATGGAGGTGCAATTTGCAGAGTTGTTAAAGATGCTACCTTCAAAAAATGAGATGCCAGGTTTACTCGATGATATTACTTTTGTCGCGACAGACTCAGGGTTGAACATTAATAGCTTAGATTGGGAGTCTGAGATCCCTCGTGATTTTTATATTGAGTTCCCTATCAAAATCGTTGTTAGTGGTGATTACCACGAGCTAGGCCATCTCGTTGGCGGTGTTGCGAAATTACCGCGAATTGTAAGTCTGCATGACTTTGTTATTAAACGAAATGATACCGGCGATCTGGGAATGGATATTCTCGCCAAGACCTATCGTTTTAAAGAGGGCGCGGAATTGCCAGCAAAAGGCAAGCAAGGGGCAGCGAAATGATGAAATTGCTACCGCTTTTAATGATAAGTGTCTTATTGGCTGGTTGTATTGGTGATAAAAGCGATCTTGAGTTATTTGTTACCACAACAAAAGCCCAGCATGTTGCGCATATTCCTCCGTTAAAAGAAACACCGAAGTTTGAGCATTTTGCTTATCAAGCAGATTTAATGAGAAGTCCTTATGTGCCACCTTCAAGAGAATTAACTGAAGAGGTTATCGATACAACTAAGGACTGTTTACAACCGGATCTTAAACGTCGTAAAGGGCGATTAGAAACCTATGCGTTAGATAATTTGAAGATGCGAGGGACCCTGAGCGAGCAACAAGAGATTTGGGCTTTATTAGAGACAACCGATGGCAGTGTTTATCGTTTAGGAGTAGGTCAATTTTTGGGCCTCTACCATGGCAAAATTGCCAAAGTAACGCCGCAAACTGTCGAAATTATAGAATTAATCCCAGATGGATCTGGCTGCTGGACGGAACGTAATAGCAGTATGGAATTGACTGGAGAATAATAAGAGATGACTGAGGGAACAATGAGATCTTCAATTACGCCAAAGGCCAGCTTTAAGATAATGTCTCTATACAAGACAGTTATTGGTTTTGCATTAATCCTCGGTATGACTCAGCATTCACTAGCCGCGAACCGATTAGTCGATGTTAAGTACCATGCGGTAGTCGATCACCAGCTCGAATTGCAGTTGGTATTTGAGGATGACATCCAAGAGCCCGATATTGATCTTAAGGCTTCGCCAGCACAGATTATTCTAGGTTTTAATGACACGATTTCAGCATTAGAGAAGCAGACCCTGCCGATTAAGACTGTGGGCGTGGAAACGGTGAGTACCGTACCTAATGGCAGCAATTTACAAGTTTTTGTCGGTCTTGATGAGATTAAACCTTATCAGGGAAGGGTTGTCGGAAATACTTACCGGTTAACGATTAATGATGAAATTGCGGGTCAAAACTCTGGAGGCAATAATGCTTTCGTTAACAGCATTGAAAGTATCGATTTTCGTCGTACTCAAGACGGTGGTGGTGAGTTACTGGTTAAGTTAAATAATAGCTCTGTTGCTGCTAACGTAGAGCAGATCGGAGCTAAGCTCGAGCTTAAGTTATATAACACTGATATTAACAGCGACTTTTTATATGTGATGGATGTTTATGACTTTGCCACGCCAGTAAAGAGTTTTGAAACTTTTAAAGAGGACTTAACGGCGCGCTTCCTTATCGATATCGGCGGTAACTATGAATATAACTATCAGCAAGATGGCGACGTATTCAAATTAACCATGAAGAAAGCCGAGCGCATGAGTATCGTTAAGGAAGAAAAGAAATATGATGGCCGCTCGCTATCACTAAACTTCCAGAATATTTCAGTTAGAACAGTTCTACAGATCATCGCTGATTACAATAACTTTAATTTAGTTACCAGTGACACTGTTGAAGGTGATATCACGCTAAGGCTCGATGATGTGCCTTGGGACCAAGCGCTTGACCTTATCCTGCAGGCAAAGGGGTTAGATAAGCGTATCGAAGGTAATATCTTGATGGTTGCACCAAGCGAGGAGATTGCTATCCGAGAGACCCAAGAGCTTAAGAATAGGCAGGAAGTGAAACAGCTTGCACCGCTTTATTCTGAGTACTTGCAGATTAACTATGCTAAGGCAAAAGATATTGCCGCTCTGCTTAAAGGGGAAGATTCAAGCCTGCTAACTAAGCGTGGTAGTGTCGCTGTCGATGAGCGTACCAATACCCTATTAGTTAAAGATACCGAAGATACACTAGAGAGCGTTCACCGCTTGATTGAAGTGTTGGATGTACCGATCAAGCAGGTACTGATTGAGGCCCGCATGGTGACGGTAAAAGATGATGTCTCAGAAGATCTTGGTGTGCGTTGGGGGGTAACCGACCAACAAGGTAACAAAGGAACTTCAGGTAGCCTTGAAGGAGCGGGGGATATTGCCAATGGTATCATTCCTGGCTTAGATGACCGTTTAAACGTGAATTTGCCTGCAGCAGTGGCGAACCCTACGAGCATCGCATTTCATGTGGCTAAACTTGCCGATGGTACCGTGCTCGATCTTGAGTTAAGTGCATTAGAGCAGGAAAATAAGGGTGAGATTATCGCCAGCCCCCGTATTACCACCTCAAATCAGAAAGCAGCATTTATCGAACAGGGTGTTGAGATCCCCTATGTTGAGGCAAGCTCGAGTGGTGCTACGACCGTAACCTTTAAGAAGGCGGTATTATCATTGCGTGTGACTCCGCAAATCACCCCTGATAATCGAGTGATTCTGGATCTTGAGATCACTCAAGATTCTCAGGGAAAAACGGTCGATACCCCAACAGGGCAGGCGGTATCGATTGATACGCAACGGATTGGTACTCAAGTGCTGGTGGACCATGGTGAAACGATTGTGTTGGGCGGGATTTACCAGCAGCAGCTCATTAGCAGAGTCAGTAAGGTTCCACTCTTGGGTGACATCCCTTATCTTGGGTTCATGTTTAGAAATACCTCCGATAAGAATGAGCGCCAAGAGTTATTAATTTTCGTTACGCCAAAGATCGTATCAGAAGCACTGTAAGCGAATAGATATTTTAAAAGCCAGCGTAATTGGCGCTGGCTTTGTCATTTTGGTCGATACATTTTTGATAGAAATGCATTACTCGCTTGCCATAGATGGCATTTAGCTGAGATAATCAGCGGTCAAGTCTCAATAGAGCAAGGTAACATTAAAGGTCAACTCTCGTTATTTGGGTTGGCGTAGGCAAACTTCAATAAGATTCAGACGTATAAATCAATGGCCGAAAAACGTAATATTTTCCTAGTAGGCCCTATGGGGGCTGGTAAAAGCACTATAGGCCGTCATCTGGCGCAGATGCTGCACTTAGAGTTCCACGATTCAGATCAAGAAATTGAAAACCGCACAGGTGCTGATATCGCATGGGTTTTTGATGTTGAGGGTGAAGAGGGCTTCCGCAACCGCGAAACGCAGGTTGTTGCAGACTTAACCGAAAAGCAAGGTATTGTATTAGCAACTGGCGGCGGTTCGATTCAGAGCAAAGAGATCCGTAACAATCTTTCTGCACGCGGCATCGTTGTTTACCTTGAAACGACTATCGATAAGCAAGTTGCACGTACGCAAAGAGATAAGCGTCGTCCATTGCTACAGGTCGATGACCCAAGAGAAGTGCTAGAGAGTCTAGCCGAGGTGCGCAATCCTCTTTATGAAGAGATTGCAGATGTCATCGTTAAGACTGATGAGCAAAGCGCCAAAGTTGTTGCAAACCAAATTATTGAACAATTAGGTTTTTAATATGACGAAGCAAGTTCTGGTTGAACTCGGAGAACGTAGTTATCCCATCGAAATAGGCCAGAATTTGTTTAGAAGTAGCGAGCTTTTAGCTCGCTATCTTCAAGCTAAAAACATCCTTATTGTCACCAACGAAACGATTGCGCCTCTCTATCTCGAACAGGTAGAAGCTATGCTGTCGGATTTCGCGTGCGTCAAACCTGTCATTCTGCCTGATGGTGAGCAGTATAAAACCCTTGAGCAGATGAACGCGATTTTCACCTCATTGTTAGAGCAAAATCTCGGTCGAGATACGGTGTTAGTCGCTCTTGGCGGAGGTGTGATTGGTGATATGACAGGCTTTGCGGCGGCCAGTTATCAGCGAGGCATCGATTTTATTCAGATCCCTACAACGCTTTTATCTCAGGTCGATTCATCTGTTGGCGGCAAAACCGCAGTTAATCACCCGCTAGGTAAAAATATGATAGGTGCCTTCTATCAGCCTAAGTGTGTGTTAATTGATACAAATTGCCTAAGTACATTACCTAAGCGTGAATTCGCAGCGGGTATGGCAGAGGTGATTAAATACGGCATTATTTGGGATGCAGATTTCTTCCAATGGCTTGAGAACAATGTTGAAGCATTAAAGTCTCTGGATAAAGATGCGCTCGAGTATGCGATTAGCCGTTGCTGTGAAATCAAGGCGGAAGTCGTCGAAAAAGATGAAACCGAACAGGCCGTACGGGCACTGTTAAATCTTGGTCATACCTTTGGTCACGCTATTGAAGCCGAAATGGGCTACGGAGTTTGGCTGCACGGTGAAGCTGTTTCCGCTGGCACAGTCCTTGCTGCAATAACCTCAAATAAGCTTGGATTAGTGGATGAGTCAATAGTTTGTCGCATTACAGCACTATTAGCGGCATTCGACCTACCCACAATAGCTCCAGAAACAATGAATTTTGAACAATTCATTAAGCATATGCGCCGAGACAAGAAGGTGCTCAAAGGACAATTACGATTGGTGTTACCCGAAGGCATTGGCCAAGCAGGGATCTACAGCGATGTATCCGATGAGTTACTGGAAGAGGTTATCAACTGCGCATAAGTTATGTTGCAGGTGATTGGTGAACGCTAAACTCATTATAGAGAATCAAAATTTTACTCCTCCTTTTCTGGCTATCAATGTGTTGCATGGCCAAGAACTTTTGCCGCTTAAAATTAAGGTGCTAAAGCTTCTATTATCTGATTGGGGCAATTTTTAGATGCCGTTTTCAGATTCAACCCTATTACCCAGTCAACACTCACTGTTGCATCGCTTGCTGCATATTAGTCTGTACGGTGAGCAGCTAATGGTGCTCACCGGAGAAGAGGGCGCGGGTAAAACAACGCTCGTCACCGCTTTGCTCAATGAGCTTGAGCGGCATAGCTCTGCATTTGTTATCTGCCCAAAACATTGTGATAGCGCTGAGATCCGGCGTAAGGTTCTGGTTCAACTACTAAGTGATCCTGTTTTTGACGACGAGATCCCGTTACCTGAGAGTCTGCTTAGCGTGGCGGAATCCCTACCGACGGCTAGTTGTATCGTACTCGATGACGCCCACCTTTTACCTCTTGAAATCTGGGCGGAATGCATCGTGCTTAGTCAGATGAATTTGGGGAATAAGTCAGTCAAGATTGTCATGACCTCACCCATAGAGTTCTTTGATGATGTGGCCGCACAGCTTCCTGAGTCGTTGTTAGAGCAAGTACTTCCAATCCATATCGAGCCCTTAGAGCAAGCGGAGCGAGAAGGTTTATATTACACACTGTTAAGCCGCAGTGAGCAGCAGCCTTTTACTCCTAGAGACATAGTTAAAAATCGTTTGGAGTTACAGCGGGGAACGCCGAAAGAAGTGGTCAGTTTACTTGAGCTAGCCCTCAATGGTGATGAGCAGCAAGAGCCTGCAAACTCTCGAATCAGAACTATAGTGTCAGTCTCATTTCTGTGTATTGCAGTATTGCTACTTAGCTGGTTACTACTAGATGGTGATGCCGATAAGAAAGACCCTGCATCGAGTGATGTTAAATTCGCTATCGATGCTAAAGCTACCCCCGATTCTGAGAGTCGCTTTCTTGCTGAGTATGGCGAGCAGTTATTAGCAAATTACTTAAGACCCCTTGACGCACAAGTAATACAGAGTACTAAACCGCAAGCAGAGCAGGTAAAAGAGGAAGAAGTTGTCGTTAACGATATTGAGGCTGTTGCGACATATAAAGCTAAGCCCATTACAACGTTTAGTGCTGAAACAGAGAAACAAGCTGCTCAGGCTCCACAAAGCCAAGGTGATAAGAAAGAGGTTGTAGCCGCAGAGGCTATCGAGCCAAAGGCGTCGCAAACAAGTTCGTTGAGCAGACCAACCCAAGGTTACACACTGCAACTTGCGAGTGTTAAGCAGATAGATTCACTTTATAAAATGTTAGCGGCACTTAAGGATATACCTGAGGTGAGGGTTGCGCGCTATAAACAGCGTTGGGTAGTGCTATTTGGTGAATTTAACAGCGCTCAAGTCGCTAGACAACAAGCGGTGCAGTTAACGACAAAAACCGGGATTTCAGCCCCTTGGATCCGCACTTGGCAAGATCTTAATGAATATGAGCTACAAGATGTACTACCAAGTCGTGAAATTCAATAATAAACAGAGTACAATCATCAGCTCTCTTTTTTTCACAGTGTTCAATCAATTTAAATGATTAAAAAACAAAGGGCCTTTTTGAAGTGGGCTGGCGGAAAATTTAAACTGATTGAAGCCTTAGCTGAGTATTTGCCTGAAGGCGATCGTCTGGTTGAACCCTTTGTGGGCGCAGGCTCGGTCTTCCTCAATACTAACTACAGTAACTATCTACTATGCGATATTAATCATGATCTGATTAACTTGTACAAGATAGTGCAAAAAGAGCCCGATAGATATATCGAAGCCGCAAAGGCGCTTTTCGTTCCTGAGATGAACGACAAGGAAGCTTACTATAAGATCCGTACCGCATTTAATGCGACCACAGATCCCTTTACGCGCTCAGTCTATTTTCTCTATATGAATCGTCATGGCTTTAATGGCCTGTGCCGTTATAACCGCAAAGGTGGTTTTAATGTGCCATTTGGTTCATATAAAAAACCTTACTTCCCAGAGAAAGAGATCCGTGCATTCTCGCTTAAAGCACAAAATGCCGAGTTTCATTGTATCGGCTACGAGCAAGCGATAGATATGACTCAAGCCGGGGATGTAGTGTATTGCGATCCTCCATATGCACCATTATCAACTACAGCTAGCTTCACTACATATGTCGGCAGTGGTTTCTCGTTAGACGATCAGGCTTTGCTTGCCAGACATGCACGCCATACCGCGATTGAGCGGGGTATTCCTGTGTTGATCAGTAACCATGATATTCCTCTAACGCGAGAGCTATATCATGGCGCGCGTTTTGGTACGATACAGGTGCAACGTAACATTAGTCAGAAGGGAAGCGGCCGTAAGAAGGTCGACGAGTTGATGGCTTTGTACGATGATTCCTATCACAGCGAAAATGACTAACTTAGCCCATGTTTATTCTCGTTGATCAAGTTAGTACTTGATTGACGATAAGCAGAAGTGCAACCACAAACAGTATCGCCAGTACTATGCCCATAATGATAAAGGCAATGGGGGAGGTGGTTTGAAAATCTCTAATGCGATTTTGTTCTGTTTGCACACCAAAGAAAGCGGCTAAAGTGCTCGAGAGTATTTGCCAGAAGCGGCGCAGCATTTAACCTATTACTTGCCGTTTAGCGGAGTATTTTTACTGATAGGTGCGCTTTCGTGACCGTATAGCAGCTCAAACAGATCGATAAAATGCAATTGATTGGTTTGGCTCTTACCTGTTAACCAACTCTTCCAGCTTAGATCGTGAGATTGATTTGCACAGCGGTTGCTGGGGTGGCTTGCGGGTAGACTAGGGTTATATTGGCTGTTTGTGCTATCACAAGCACAAGCTAGGGTTGACGTTGTTTCTACAGGAGCAGATGATAAGGCAAGTGCTGCAATTGCAGAAGTCGCAAGCGCAAGAATAGCAGCAGATTTTATTACTGCTCTGTTCTGGGTTAGTCCTTTCATTACGCCTCCATTTTCTCCTAGTCGAAGTAGTATAGCAAAGTAGCCTATATTTTAAACATTTTTTACATTTAAATCCCATTTTGCTAATCGAATGAAATATTTTCCCCCAGCTAATTAGCTGAAATGCGCTCAAGGGTGTAGAGGGCTATGGCTGCAAAAGGTAGAATAGCGTACTTCTTAAACATTCAGGTGAGTTCGATATGCGTCCATTTTTGATTGCTCCTTCTATTTTATCTGCCGATTTTGCTCGTTTAGGTGAAGATGTCGATGCGGTATTAAACGCAGGGGCTGATGTGGTTCATTTTGATGTGATGGATAATCATTATGTACCAAATCTAACGATTGGCCCTATGGTATGTCAGGCACTGCGTAACTATGGTATTACCGCCGATATTGACGTGCATCTAATGGTGAAGCCTGTCGACCGTATCATCCCTGACTTTGCCAAAGCGGGTGCATCGATCATTACTTTCCACCCAGAAGCCTCCGAGCATGTGGATCGCACTCTGCAGCTGATTAAAGAATCGGGTTGTAAAGCTGGCTTAGTGCTCAACCCTGCAACGCCGCTACATTACCTAGATCACGTAATGGATAAACTTGACGTTATCTTATTGATGTCGGTCAACCCAGGTTTTGGTGGTCAGTCATTTATCCCTACTACTTTAGATAAGTTGCGTCAGGTGCGTAAGCTTATCGATGACAGTGGTTATGACATTCGCCTACAAGTTGATGGTGGTGTTAAAGTCGACAACATTGCTGAGATAGCAGCGGCTGGTGCTGATATGTTTGTTGCCGGTTCTGCCATTTTCAACACCCCTGACTATAAAGCGGTAATCGATGAGATGCGTGCAGAGCTTGCAAGCATCGAGGCGTAATCAATGAGCAAGTTTAGTCAAATTAAAGCGGTAGCATTTGACTTAGACGGCACGCTTATCGACAGCGTGCCCGATCTTGCTGCGGCCACACGTGCAACTCTAGCAGAGCTTGAATTGCCCCTATGTAGCGATGAGCAAGTGCGCAGTTGGGTTGGTAATGGTGCGCAGATGCTGATGCGAAGAGCCTTGTCTTTTGCACTCGATGAACAGGTAGCTGAAGAGCAGCTACAAGCTTGCATGCCACGCTTTATGCATTTCTATAAGCTCAATCTGCAGCAACATAGCGTACTCTATGCTGGCGTTGAATCGGTATTATCTCGGCTTCAGCAAGCGGGTTACCGTATGGCAATTGTAACCAACAAGCCTTTTGAATTTACCATTCCGTTGTTGAAAGCATTCAATATCGATGGTTACTTTAGCCTCGTGCTTGGTGGAGATTCACTGTCTAAGATGAAGCCTGATCCGCTACCACTACAGCATATTTTGCATGAGTGGCAGCTAGAAACTGTGCAGTTGCTGATGGTTGGTGACTCAAAGAACGATATTTTAGCGGCAAAAGCGGCTAAGGTAGCCTCTGTGGGCTTGACCTACGGCTATAACTACGGTGAAGATATTGGGCTAAGCGGCCCTGATGCCGTATGTGAACAATTTAGTGAAATAACCGCGCTACTCAATCAGTGCGATAAAGCAACGGAGCAATAAACAAAATGACGACACCCCTAACGAAACCAGTAGTTCTAAGCGGTGCTCAGCCATCAGGCGAGCTAACCATCGGCAACTATATGGGCGCGTTACGTCAGTGGGTTGCGATGCAAGATAGTCATGATTGCCTTTATTGCGTCGTTGACCTGCATGCGATCACTGTCAGACAAGATCCTGTTAAATTGCGCGAAGCGTGTCTTGATACTCTAGCGCTGTATTTGGCTTGTGGTGTCGATCCAAAGAAGAGCACGGTATTTATCCAGTCACAGGTGCCACAGCACACACAACTTGGTTGGGCATTAAACTGTTACACCCAGATGGGTGAGCTAAACCGCATGACGCAGTTTAAAGATAAGTCGCAAAAGCACGCTAACAACATTAACGTGGGGCTATTTGGTTACCCGGTACTGATGGCAGCAGACATTTTGCTTTATCAAGCGAACGAGATCCCTGTGGGTCAAGATCAGAAGCAGCACCTAGAGTTGACTCGCGATATCGCGACTCGCTTTAACAATGCTTACGGCGAGACTTTCGTGATCCCTGAGCCATTCATTCCTGAGCATGGTGCTAAGGTGATGTCGCTACAAGATCCGCTGAAGAAGATGTCTAAGTCTGACGATAACCGTAATAACGTTATTGGCCTACTAGAAGATCCAAAAGCGATCATGAAGAAGATTAAAAAGGCGATGACAGACGGCCAAGAGCCACCAGTCGTTCGCTTCGATGTTGCCGAAAAACCAGGCGTGTCAAACCTGCTAAGCTTGATGTCAGGTTGTACTGGCCAGTCGATTGCCAGCTTAGAGGCTGAGTTCGAAGGCAAGATGTATGGCCACTTGAAAGTCGCTACAGGTGAGGCGGTTGTTGGTATGCTTGAGCCACTACAGCAGCGTTTTAAAGAGTACCGTGCAGACCAAGCTTTCTTGAATCAAGTGATGAAAGATGGCGCAGAGAAAGCACAGGCTCGTGCAGAAGTTACCATTAAAGACGTTTACGAAAAGATCGGTCTTATCGTTTAACACGATTCGAGTTAATGAAAGCCAGCGATATTCGCTGGCTTTTTTATTGGCTCAATTTTGCTGGCTTAACCAATCCACAAATGCTGCGATGGCAGGCTCTTTTAGGCGTCGTTGCTTACAGCTAAAATAGAACTCGAAGCCTGTTAAGATATCGGGCAGATCTAGCTCCACTAACAGCCCTCTTTCAATATCAGCTTGCACCATAAAGTCCGATGCCAGTGCAATCCCTTGACCCGCAATCGCCGCTTCAATAGCCATTAATACATGGCTAAAGATATGTTGCTGTTGCGACTGTGGTAGTAGCATATTATTGGCCTCAAACCACCTATCCCAGTCTAAGCCTAATGGTCCTTCGTCAACGGTGAGCAACGGATGAGCCATTAACTCCTTCAGGGGCTGACTTTCAGCTGTTAGCAGACTTGGACTGATGACCGGAATTAGGCGCTCTTTATGCAGAGATTGATGGTAATAGCCCGGCTGGCCACTCTGGCCTGTGATAAACATATCCGCTACGCTATCGCTTAACTCGGGATCCTCGGCAATCATTTCGAGACGAATTTTTATCTGTGGGTGCTGACGCCGAAAGTCGCTGAGTCTTGGGATCAGCCACTTGATAGCAAATGAGCTATAAACCGCTAGCCGCAATTGGTCATTACTGTCGCCACTGATCTGCATACTTAAGTCGCTCAGTTCATTGAAGATCCGTTCCAACTCTCGATACAGTAACTCCCCTTTAGCGGTAAGCCGCAACTGTCGTCCTTCTCGTTTGAACAGGCGCTCACCATAGTGCTCTTCAAGTTGTTTTACCTGATGAGATACCGCGCTTTGAGTGATGCAAAGTTCGGTGGCGGCACGGGAAAAGTGCGACTGTCTGGCCGCTGCTTCGAAAACCTGTAAAGCCCTAAGCGGTGGTAGTTTGCGCATGGTGACAGCCTTAAGTATGAATTTAATAGGTGATCTTAGTCATGGTATTAATTTAATTCATGATTGGCAAAAAAACATCATTTTAGTTTAGCATTTGCGGGCTATATCATGCGCTCAAATTCAGTTGTACTGTGGAATAGCAGATGAAATCCAATGTCATGATCGCCATGGCAATCTTAGTTTTTGGCAACCTTTTTAGCGCACTCTACGATGTTTCCATTAAGTGGATGCCAGACGATAGTAACGCCGCGACCTTCCTGTTAATCAGGCAGGTATTATCGGTGTTGATGCTAATGCCCTTATGGTTTTACGCAAAGAGACCTACTACTAAGTATCTAAAGGTGCACTTCTTTCGCTCTAATACTGGTGCATTGGGGGCGGTGTGTTTGATTATGGGTCTGATGTCACTGCCGATCGCCACAGTTAGTTCGTTATTTTTCTCGGCCCCTTTGATGATAGTCCTGATGGGCTCTATCTTTTTGAAAGAGAAAGTCACGCCAACCCAATGGTTGGCTACTATTTTGGGCTTTATCGGTATTTTGATTTTGCTACGCCCTAGCGAGATTAACTGGTTTGGTGTTGCAGTGCTTATCTCTGCATTCACCTTTGCCTTAAATCAGCTAGCACTACGCAAACTACCTGACACTGAAAATCCGAGTGTAACCTTAATGTTGTATAACACGCTCAGTATCCCACTCACATTAGTTATGGTGTTAGTGCAGGGTTTCGAGGGGGTCAGTTGGGCATTAATCGGCATAGCGGCGCTGAGCAACAGCTTCTTATTGGCCTATCACTGGTTATGTGTGCTGGCTTACCGTAAAGCCGAGGCGAGCAAAATCGCGATTGCCGAATATACCGGGCTACTATTTTGTGTGTTGTTTGGTTGGTTACTGTTTGATGAGTGGCTAGATGGGTTAAGTTGGGTGGGCGCAGGCTTTATCGTGTTGCCATCTTTAATTATCCCATGGGTTACGGCTCGAATTGCTTATTTAAGACCAAAAAAAATCATCGAGCAAAAGGCTGGATGATTCTTCTTACTGCTGGTGGGCATCTCTGTTTTACAGATTAAGAGTCAGTGTATTCAAACACCTTAATGACTTTACGCACGCCGGCAGTATTTCGAGCGACCTCAACGGCTAGATCGGCCTGTGCTCGCTCAACATAGCCAATTAAAAATACCTCGCCGTTCTCCGTCACGACTTTGATATTGGTGACATCCAGCCCTTTTTCGTTGAGCATTCGACCCTTCACCTTAGTGGTGATCCAGGTATCGTTGCTGCGAGTGGTAAATGAGGTTGGATTGCCGATACGGATCTGATTATGGATCTTACCGCCAATCTGCAGCTCTTTAACCACACGAATGGCTTTATCTCTCAGCATTGAGTTTGGCGCTTGGCCAATCATCAATACGTTGGAATTCATGACAATACCGCTAATATTAGCCTGATTCTTCAGATCGTCATGAGAGGCCAAGGCACTAGAGACGTTAAAGTCGGCATTAGTGTCATCAATTTGGGCCTTAAAGCTGCGCTCGTCATTAACCATCATTGCGCCGCCGACTGCACCGACCATAATGGCCCCTGCACAGCCTTGCAGCATTAACATAATAGCGATTAATGGGAGCAGTGCTCTCATGCCTGTTCGTCCTGCGGGAATAGTGTGCGGTCGATGTTGTCACATAGGCAGTGAATTGCTAGCAGGTGAACTTCTTGAATGCGCGCTGTTACATTAGAAGGCACACGAATTTCAACGTCATTGACACTGAGTAAGCCTGCCATCGCACCGCCATCTTTACCCGTTAATGAAACAATCGTCATATCACGACTCAATGCGGCTTCCATCGCCTTGATGACGTTACCTGAGTTACCACTGGTTGAAATTGCTAGCAGGATATCACCTGGTTGACCCAGCGCCATGATCTGCTTAGAGAAGATCTCATCATAGCTGTAATCATTAGCAATCGCTGTGATCGTCGAGGTATCGCAGCTCAGCGCAATTGCGGGTAGTGGTGGACGCTCAATTTCATAGCGGTTTAACAGTTCGGCTGAGAAGTGCTGTGCATCGCCAGCGCTACCGCCATTACCACAGGCTAAGATTTTGTTACCACTAAGCAGGCAGTGCACCATCATCTCAGCGGCTTTAGCAATTGATTCTGGCAGTGCTTCAGAAGCATCAATCTTAGTTTGAATTGACTCTGTAAAGCTGTCTTTAATGCGTTCTAACATGGATAAACCCTATGTTTAGTTATGCCCACCTTGGTTGAGTGGTACATATGAAAATTAAACTATTTAAAATGCATCGCGGATCCATTGTATCCCTTGGGGATTGACCGCGATAACATCGAAGCGACATATGGCATCGATTCGCTTTAACTGTATGTAATGGCTTGCAGCCTTTCTTATTCGCTGAGTTTGCGCATGGCTCAACGCATTAACAGCCCCACCGTATTGAGACGCAGAGCGGTATTTTACCTCAACAAAAACCCAATCGCTGCGGTCTTTCATCACAATGTCGATTTCACCAAAACGGTAGCGTACGTTTTGTTCGACAAAGGTGAGTCCGTGTTGTTCCAAATATTGCCTAGCTGTGTGTTCGGCAATCTGACCTTGATTTTGGGTATTTTGCATCAAACTCGCTCATCCTTGTAGCGTCAATTTGACTATATCTTAAAGTATCAGCCGAGACTATTTGCCTCGGCGTATTTAACTGTAAATCTTCCTAACGTAAGGGGCATCGGCTTTAGAGCGGACGTAAGTTACCTCTTTGGTAGCGACCCCAACTTAACTGTCTATTAATGGTGCCGTCAGGTAATACCGACAGCATGCCGCTGCGACCTGAAAACTGGTAACCGGGTAAGGCGCGCATCTGAGCGAGTTTACCGACTAAATCCAGTGCATCATAGCCCATGATAAATAGTCTCTTACGGCTATTGCTCCAGTTCGGCCATAGCTCATTGACCATCTGAGTTTCGGTATTGGGTGATAGTAGCCAAGGGATATCGCTGATAGTGAGATTATTTAGCTCTTCAGCCGTTTCGCGACTGTTACCTTCAACTCGGCTACGACTAGTGGTATAGAGTGGAACCGGATCGGCGAACACACTGAAGTTCACGTCGATAAATGGCTTAAGTAGCTCTAAATCATGACTAGCAGAGATCATGTAAATTGCATCGATATCACGACGAGAGCGAAAATCGGCTTCAATCTTAGGCGTTAGAATCGCTTTAATGCGAGCGATACGCTCTTTACTGTCGATCACTCCTAGGGCTTTTTGTACCGTGACTTTCATCTTGTCACCGCGATCATAGTAATGAATTTCGACCGGGTTATTCGTTAGCTTTTTCCAAGCTTTATCAAAACTGTCAGCCATGCGATGGCCTACTGCGTCGTTACTTACAAGCAATAGAGGTTGTTCGATACCATCATTGTAGAGGCGTTGAGCTGCATCGATTGCTTCATCGGTTGGTGATAGTGCAAAGAAGAACTTATCTGGGTCGGCGGTAAAGCTATCAATATGATTTAAATAAAGCTGAGGAATGGTTTTGCTGACAACAGGTGTTGTAGGTGCCACTGCGCTGGAATTGACCACTGCGTCGGTGTTAGCCACGCCCTTGCTGCTAACTGCAGTATCGGCAGTTGTGGCGGCATCGCTCGTTGCAGCCATATTTTGTAACTGCTCGACCTCTGACTGTAATAGGGGACCGATGATGAACTCAGCACCTGCTGCAACAGCCTGTTGGTAAGCGAATTGTGCGCCAACAGTGGTGTCGAAGAAATTGAGTGTTACGCTGTCGTCACCTGTTGCCATATAGTTAGCAAGAATACCTTGCTTAACTGTGTTCGCGACAACGGCGCGAGGACCTGTTAGTGGCAGTAATACAGCGATGTTCTTTGGCTGATAAGGCTGAGTATTAAGCGCTTTTTCCAAATCCGTTGGTAATTTTGCCGCAGCGGGATGGTTCGGGTTTAGCTGCTGCCAACTGCCTAAGTGACGCACTAAGTCGTTAGGATCGATAGCATAGTGTTTGGCGATATAAGCCAGTTGCACCCAGCCTGCAAAAATTGGATTGGAGGCATCGTTGCTAAAACTGAGTAGTGTCTGTTCATTAATCGGCTGCAGTGAGCGCCAGATGGTGTCATTGACCTCATAGGCTTCTGCGGCAGGCAGGTACTGACTGAGTAGGCTTAACTGTCTTACTTGCTCTATAGGTTGGTTTAGCAACTGATATAAGTGTGCCTTTAACTGGTAGTAGCTAACCCATTGCCAGTTTGGCAGTTTCCAGTTGCTTGGGTAATCAAGTACTTTCAGGGCGTGATCATAGGTAGAGATCATCTCAAGCGCACGCGCCGATAGATAGATATGCTCTGCTAATAGCTCTGGTGTTTGGGTGATATCTTGTGCAATCGACTTCAACGTTTTGTCGGCGGCGTTGCCATTTCCTTCGTTGATGAAGGCGTGGGCTGCCAGTAACACATACTTGTCTCGAGTTTCTTTATTTTTTTCATTGGCGGCTAGCGCCAGATACTGCGATGACGACTTGGTCACGCTAGTCAAAGAAACTTCAGTCTTTTCAGTCTTTACCGGTGCAGTCGTCGTGCCGCAACCGAACAAAACCGCAGATAAAATTGCGATAGAGATAAATTTTGTTGTATTCAGTCTTTTTAACACGGGTCTTCACTCTGGTAAGATGCTGCTAATAGTTTAACCTGCTCTTCCCCTTGGCGAAAGTCTTGTTAGAAACTCTTGCCAATACTCAATACAGAGGTAGATATGGACCTGTCGGT
Source organism: Shewanella schlegeliana (assembly GCF_016765635.1). Taxonomy (GTDB): domain Bacteria; phylum Pseudomonadota; class Gammaproteobacteria; order Enterobacterales; family Shewanellaceae; genus Shewanella; species Shewanella schlegeliana. Next base: position 140,282 of record NZ_JAESVD010000012.1, on the reverse strand, counting down.
CGCGCTTTATATTGTTCCCACACCAATAGGGAACCTAGGAGACATCAGTAGCCGTGCGCTAGAGGTGTTGAATCAGGTATCACTTATCGCCTGCGAAGATACTCGTCATAGCGGTAAGTTGTTAAGTCACTTCGGTATCGAGACCCGCAAGACCGCTTTACATGATCATAATGAACGAGACCGAGCTCAATGGATCATTCAAAAGCTGGGTAATGGCGAGGCGGTTGCGTTAATTTCTGATGCGGGTACGCCGTTGATCTCCGATCCTGGCTATCACTTAGTTAAGCAAGTTCGCGAAGCGGGCTTTAATGTTATCCCATTGCCGGGTCCTTGCGCAGCGATCACCGCCTTGTGTGCCTCTGGTTTACCTTCTGATCGTTTCTCGTTTGAAGGCTTCTTGCCATCAAAAGAGAAGGCGAGACTGGATAAACTCAGTGGCTTAAAAGACGATCCTCGCACGTTAATTTTTTATGAGTCACCGCACCGTATCGTGCATAGCCTCGAGTCGATCGTGGCTGCGCTGGGTGAAGAACGTGAAATCGTTATGGCTCGTGAAGTGACCAAGACCTTCGAGACTTTCTTAACCGGTACGGCTGGTGAAGTTTTACAGACGGTTAAAGATGACCCTAACCAGCAGCGCGGTGAAATCGTGCTGATGTGTCATGGTCATCGTAGCGAAGAAGAGTCAGAGTTTTCACCCACAGTGATCAATACGCTTAAATTGCTGTGCGAAGAGTTGCCACTGAAGAAAGCCGCAGCCGTCGCAGGACAGATTTACGACATTAAAAAGAACGCACTTTATAAGCATGGTCTTTCTATCGGTCTGTAATTTTTTCGTTTTACGGTTTAAGGCTCGGTATTTAACGCCATTCTATTTTATAGATAGTGTTCTAATAGTTGAGCATTAGGTTAAGCTGATTTGTGAAAGTCCTTGGTTTGTTGCTTGAGCTTAGCTATAATCCGCGCCGAGTTGGCTAGACAGTTGCCGCGTTCGTAAGAACGGGGAGGAAAGTCCGGGCTTCAAAGAGCAGGGTACCAGGTAACGCCTGGGCGGTGTGAACCGACGACAAGTGCAGCAGAGAGGAGACCGCCAACTTCGGTTGGTAAGGGTGAAAGGGTGCGGTAAGAGCGCACCGTGCGACTAGTAATAGTTCGTAGCAAGGTAAACTCTACCCGAAGCAAGACCAAATAGGGTCCCGTATGGCGCTGCTCGCGTTGGGACCGGGTAGGTCGCTTGAGCCTGTGAGCGATTGCAGGCCTAGATGAATAACTGTCCACGACAGGACCCGGCTTATCGGCCAACTCAACCTATAAAAAAAGCCGCATCTCGAAAGAGATGCGGCTTTTTGCTTTCTGTTATCTGTCTGATGAAGAGCTGCCTACTTCTGCTTAGCTCAATGAATAGCAGCTTATCGTCCAACCAACATATTAGAAATAATACCCGAAGTTAATATTAAAGCGGGTGTTAGTACCGCCATCTCCCACCATAGTGCCGCCGATAAATGGCTGGTTCTCTGCAACAACGAAGTCGACATAGGTATAGAGTCCACCGGCAGCAATAGCCATGCCTGTGACGTTCATAAAGGTATCAGCTAGTGCCGCAGATTTATCGGTAACAAGCGAATAATCATTATAGAAAGTTAGGTTGGATATTGGCCCTATCTCTACGGGTAAGCTGTATGCCACATTGGCGATATAGGTCGTCGCTTCAGCTGGAATAGAGTCATGAAAATGATAAGCGGCTACCACAATACGCTCTACATCCATGCCATCTACATCGTACTTGTAATCTGTCAGCTGTAACTTAACGTTCCAGCGGTCGTAATTGATAACACTGTGTAGCGCGGCAGCCACGTTATCGCCATCGGTGCCGTTGGCAATATCAAGTTGTCCCGCTTGGATTGATGCGCCCAGTTCAACTTTAACCTCATCGAATGTCATATTGTGAGCATAACGACCATTAAAGGTATTCACTTCAGCAGCGGCATTGCCGTCACTCGGGGCATCATAGGCATCTTCTCCGGGTAAACGGATACCAACAACATCGTATGCATAACGGTCGGTTCGGTCTGAGACAAAGCCATCAAGGCCGCCCTGTTCGTCATTTTTATAGAAGGCGAGATCAATTTGATTGTTATCGCCTTTATAGGTGTAGTTCAGGCCCATATCGTGGTCATCTTCAAGCCCTAGGTAGAAATTAGAGCTAAAGAAGTAGTTGTTTGAGGCGTAAGTTAAAATACCAAAAGGTACTTGAGTCACACCAATTTTACCCAGCTGCTTCTCATCAAAGTTATAACCAATCCAAGCGTGCTGAATCACATTCATATACTCGAACCAGCGGTACTGGGCTGAAAAAATAAGGTCTTGGTAATTGCCAGAAACGTCTATGCGGAATAGGTCAAAGTCAAAGTCGCCACCACGGTCAGAGTTATCCTCATCGTAGTCCTCATAGGCGTAATTGACACGCACGGCCCCGCCAAAGTTGACGGCACTCTCTGGCTCCTGTGTTTGTTCTTCAACAACGAGCAGATCTGGTTGCTGCTGTTGAGATTCAAGCTGCTGAGCCTCAAGTTGCTCGATACGGGCTTTTAACGCCTCTAGCTCTTCATCTATTGGGCTGGCATTCGCATTAGCGGATAATGCAAGGGTGATACATGAAGCTGCAAGTGTATAGCGAATCATCATTTATCCTTATTGGTTAAGTTTGATTTTTGTAAGTCTGTATTGTCTGTATTGTCTGTGCTGTCGGCGTCGTCGCTGTAAAAGTCCGATAGCACATCTGCCAAGTGAGCTCTGGATAGTTCGCCTTGTAGATCGCCATCTGCATCGATAACGGGTAAGGGGTAATCAGCTCCCATCGTCGCGGGAATAATGCTTTCAAGCGGCGCATCTTGTGATATCGGTGTCAGCGGCTCTACCTCGAAGTCTTCCATTAGCGCTTGTTCATCAGCTTTCACGGCATTTTCGAGTGCTTCTTGGCATACCACACCCTGAAAGCCTTCGTCGGTAACGTAATAGGCATAGTTAGCCGGAATGCGTTTCATCTGTTTGAGTGCTTCGCCTATCGTGTCGGCGGTCAGGCGAAATGCGGGGGGCTTCATGACCGTTTCTACGGTGAGAGCCCGTGGACGGTTTACGTCTTTGACAAAAGCTTCAACATAATCGTCCGCAGGGTTGAGTAAGATATCGACCGGTTCACCCACTTGAACCAGTTCGCCGTCTTTGAGAATGGCGATACGATCGCCAATTCGCAGTGCTTCATCGAGATCATGAGTAATGAAGATAATGGTTTTATGCAGCTGTTTTTGCAGTTCAATCAGTTGATCCTGCATTTCACTGCGTATCAGCGGATCGAGTGCGGAAAAGGCCTCGTCCATCAACAGGATCTCTGCATCGGTGCACAGGGCCCTTGCAAGGCCGACGCGCTGCTGTTGACCACCTGAAAGTTGAGACGGGTACTGGGCTTCGTACCCGCTCAAGCCAACGGTTTCAAGCCATTGCTTCGCTTTGGCATTTCTAGTGGCTTTGTCGACCCCCTGCACACTCAGGCCATAGCCGACATTCTCTAGAACCGTTCGGTGAGGCATTAAGCCAAAGCGTTGGAACACCATGGCCATTTTACTGCGCCTAAACTGCTCTAGTTGCTTGGTATTGAGCTTCATGACATCCAAGCCTTCGACCAATATTTGTCCCTCTGTTGGGTCGATGAGGCGATTGAAGTGGCGAATTAAGGTTGACTTACCGGATCCAGATAGTCCCATAATCACAAAAATCTCGCCTTTTTTAATATCGAGATTAATGGCTTTAAGGCCTACTGTGTGGCCAGTTTTCGCTAAAATCTCATCTTTAGATAAGCCTTCTCTAACCAGAGGCATCACAGTGTTTGGTTTGCTGCCAAAGAGCTTAAACAGATCCCTAATTTGAATCAGTGGTTGTATCTGTGAGTCGTTAGTCATGTTGTCCACCCTGAATATGTTTCTGTGAACGCTTGGCGTAGGCCTGAGAGGTGCGGTCAAAAATAATTGCCAGAGCAACGATGGCTAGACCGTTAAAGAGTCCGAGGGTGAAATATTGGTTAGTAATCGACTTGAGGACTGGTTGACCTAAGCCCTTAACCCCGATCATCGATGCGATAACCACCATGCCTAAGGCCATCATAATCGTCTGGTTAATACCGGCCATTATGGTTGGAGAGGCCAGTGGTAATTGAACCCCCATCAGGCGTTGCATCCGATTGGCACCGTAGGCGGTGGCCGCTTCTAGTACTTCTTTGTCTACTAAGCGGATCCCTAAATTGGTCAGACGAATCACCGGTGGAATAGCGTAAATGACCACCGCAATAACGCCAGGCACTTTGCCGATACCCAGTAACATGACGACCGGGATAAGGTACACAAAGGCTGGCATGGTTTGCATCACATCCAAAATCGGCGTTACTAGCGCCTGAGTTCGATTACTGCGAGACATTAAGATGCCGATGGGCACGCCCAATGTGATAGCCAATAGCGTGCAGACAGTAATGATGCTTAGGGTGCGCATGGTGTCTTGCCACATGCCAAAATAGCCAATCAGCAAAAATGAAATGACCACCCCTAAAGATAATTTCCATGAGCGGCTAGCAAAGTAAACCAAAGCAGTGATACACAGAAGTACAGCCCACCATGGCGACTGCACTAGCAGCTTTTCAAACCAGATAAGAAAGTCGAGCAGCGGATCGAAGAAAGACTCGATAGCATCGCCGTACTCGCGTGAAAAGTCCCGAAAAGCACCGTCTAAATATTTACGGATCTCCAGCAAAGTGGAGCGATCCATTTTGGGAAATTTGCTGAGCCAAGAAAAGTCAGCCATTACAACCTCTAATGTTTTTATAAGGGATATCTAGATAAGGATGAAAAAGCGAGGCTTAGCAGGCCTCGCATTGAATAGTTACTGTTATAGATCGGCTATGGCCGATTTCACTTTTGTAGCAACATCAGCGGGGACCCATTTAAGCCAAATATCTTGATGGTTGATGAGGAAGTGCTCGGCAGCGATAGTGCCATCAGCCTGATTATCTTCCATCCAAGCAAGTAAGCTGTTCATCTGCGCATTGGTTAAAGCGCGTTTGCCAAGATACTCAAATGCAGACGTTGATTTTTCAGCGAATGCCGCAGTAGTAACCGTTTGTACCAAGGCGGCTGGGTACATAGTGACTTTAGGGTCGGCGCACTCTGCTTGAGATATACAGTCACTAAACTCCTTTGCATCGACGCCGCTGCCAAAGTCTACTTTGACCATCTTGTACTTACCCAATACTGCCGTGGGGGCCCAGTAGTAGCCAAACCAAGGTTGTTGACGCTCGTAAGCTCGGGCAATAGAACCTGCTAGACCCGCTCCTGAGCCCGGATCGATAAGCTCAAACCCAGCATCACTAAGTTTGAGTGCTCGAAACAAGTTTTCTGCAGAGAGTTGACAGCCCCAGCCCGCGGGGCAGCCATAGAAGGCACCGCGCTCAGGATCCTCAGGATGCTCAAAGGTTTTTACATTGGCGATCACTCCCTGAATGGTTTTCAGGCTAGGATCCTTGTCGACCATATATTGTGGAACCCAGAAGCCTTCCTCTCCACCATCCGACAACGATTTGCCCGCAATAACCAAACGCTTATCAGTGACCGCTTGTTCGATAAGCTCTTTGACACTGTTACTCCAGATTTCAGGTGCGATATCAGGCTCGCCTTTTTCAACCATAGAGGTGCTGGTGGGCATGGTATCGCCAGGAGTTAACTCGGCTTCACAGCCATAGCCATGCTCTAAAATAAAGCGATCAACGTTAGCGATTAATGAAGCTGAACTCCAATTCATATCGGCGATAGTGACTTTGCCGCATTGTGCATCGGCAAGGGCTTGATGTGTTACGCCACTAAGGAGTAGGCCACCAATTAAAAGTATACGTTTCATAAGAACTCCGTGCTCGAGGTTAGCTTCCTTTGCACACGTGCCCTTCTCAACAGGTAGTTAGAGTTCAAACTAGGGCTGTGCTTTGACTTTTTCTTTCCGCAGTCTTGTTACCGTCGTGTGAGCTTGATGTGGGCGGATTAAAGACTGCTTTTGAACAAAATTAACACAGTTGCATTGTGGTTAACAGCTCGGCAATCTTGCGGTATGGTTCATTCCCTGAATATGCACATTAAACTATGGTTAGAGTTCTAATTAATCTTCTATAGCTAGGGTCAGTTCACTTGGAGGTTTTACACTATTGGTTTTCTCGTGCTCTGCCACCACTGTTGGGGTTAGTCAAATGGACGAGATCAGGAAGGGTATCGAATAAAAAAGCCCGCTTATCGAAAGATAAGCGGGCTTTTTAGTTGTTGTTTAGGCAAAGCACTATTTCGCGGACGGTATCATTAGTTTGCCACGCCTGTAGCGGCTAAGTTAGATGCTGACCATAGGCTTTCTCTTGATGGGCTGCTTAAGCCATTGATCATACGATCGACCTGTTGTTGAGTATAGTTGGCATATTGATCTGAGTAGGCCATAAAGTTCTGCCAATTAATGGTCTGTCCCATACAGTTTAGAATGCCGCCGTCTCCAGGGTTCATCTGCCAGCTGTTCTGCTGTGGAGTATCGCATGTGTTGTCTCCGGTTCTTGAGCAGCGTCGCTCAGCACCGCGCTTACAGCCACCTTCAAAGGTGTGAATTAAGTCGAGGAAGTGACCAAATTCATGGGTCAGCACAGAACGGAAATTTTCATCGGTGTTTGTGCCAAGGTAGGCACCGTTGTATGCAACTCGAGCCAAGCCATCGTCAGACATGCCAGTATCTGGATACCAAGCAACTCCAGAGTTGTTTGTTACACCATCGGCGTAGAGATCGTTCTGAATGTAAACGTTCATATAACGATAGTTGTCCCAGTGATCGCGCTTAACATCAGAGCTGGAATAGTTTCCTGCACCAGAAGATTCTGGGTAGTAGATAATACCTGAGGTCGGGTTTCCATTAGGGGCGATAGTGGCTAAGCGAAACTCAATATTTAGGGAGTCCTTTATCGATTGGAATTCGGGATCGATGTCGGCAAAGTCAGCGGTTCTTCCTTGGAAATCAGCATTGGTTTTATTTAAGGCATCGATAATGACCGCATCATTGACGGTATCACCATTATGAACAGTACCGTACACATGGAATACAACCGGAATGATGTAATTAGGTGCGACTTCGTTAGCTAGCGCGTAGGGGGACTGAGTTGTATCAGAGCTATCACTGCCAGCCTTGGCTCTGGATTGTTGAACCTTGCCGATATTCGCGTGACGTTCCTGTGCTTCGAGTAGCGCACTAGGGAAGTTACGATAATGCTGGGCATTGGTTTCTGCAGCCTTACAGTGATGCTGGCTAAATTCAGGTTGCTTTGCCATTGAGAATGATGAAGTGGCTAAAAGTGCAGCACAGAGTGAAACTTTAAAGTGTTTTTTCATTTTAATTACTCTTATTATTTGATTTTAAATGGATTCTTTTGCTTTTACTCCCATGGGGATGCAAAGGTAAATCGAATAACAGCTTTATCAGCTTGAGCTTCAACAGATAAGATATTCTGTATACAATATAAACATTATTGAAACTCTGTAAACTGTAAATGTAAATAAAATGTAAAATTGGTGACTGTGAAGGCGGAGCTAGAGCGAACCTTAGGCAGCCACTTGAGTCTCGTTTAGCTCAGTTAGTAAAGGGGCTAACTACTCATTCTTATCAATGCCTCGATTATGAGTTGGTCATGAGCTCAATATGAAAAACCCGCTTATCGAAAGATAAGCGGGTTTTTGGTTGTGGGTTACTTAGCAATTAAGCTGGTTTAAATAGGCACTTTAGTCGCTTGAAGATAATTAAACGCGACATGGCTAGATAACCACTAACGGTTTTTTGATGTAAACGGAAAATTGTATCGTAGAGGCGGCGTACTAGGCGGCCCTTCAAGATCAACCTGTCGTTCATCATGGTGCTGATGGCAAAGTTATGGCCAATAGCGACCACCATGCCGCCATCGTTGTAGACAAAAGGCTTCAGCTCTTTCCCCTTTAAATGGGCTACTAGACTCTTAGCTAAGTGCACTGCAGCTCGGTTAGCGGCCTGGGCTTTCGGTGGCACCTGACTACCATCGGCTTGTGGAATCGCGGCGCAATCACCCAGTGCAAAAATAGATGAATCAAAGGTCGTGACCAGCGTTTGCTCAACAACCAGTTGGTTGAGAGAGTTACTCTGCAGGCCGCCAATCTCTCTCAGCCAGTCAGGTGCCTTGATGCCCGCGGCCCAAAACTGTACGTCGGCATTGAGTACTTGGCCGTCACTGGTGGTCATGCGATCCGCTTCAACACTGGCGATGCGGGTGTTGAGCAGCACATTGACCTGATACTTCTCAAGTCTTAATAAAGCTTGCTCAGACATCTTCGCAGGGCCGTTTGGTAGTACTCTGTCAGCCGCTTCAATCAGGTTGATATTAAGTCTTGCCGCATAAGGGTTGTGGCTTAACTCTTCGCTGACTTTGGCAAGCTCTGCCGCGAGTTCTAAACCAGTAGCGCCAGCACCGACAATATTGATCGTACGGCTCTGACCTGAGCGTAGCAAGCTACTGATTTGATGCCAGCTATCGCGGGCTTGTTCAGGCGTGTCTAAGAACAAGCAGTGCTCCTTTGCACCATGGGTTGCAAAGTCGTTGCTAATGGCGCCAATGGCGATAATTAGGTAGTCGTAAGCCAGTGTATCCATTTCACCGTTTGGTTTACGCACCGCAAGCGTCTTGGTGGCACGATTAATATCCGTCATCCACGCCTGATAGTGCATATAGCCGTTTTTAGCGCCGTGGCTAAAGTAGCAAAGGCTGTCGAGATCACTGTCGAAGGTACCGGCAGCGATCTCATGGAAGCGAGGTTTCCAATAGTGGTGAGTTTCCCCCTCAACTAAAATCACTTCATCTTGGCTATTCACACTGCGACCTAGAAGACTTGCAATTTCAAGTCCGGCTGCGCCGCCACCAACAATAACAATACGAGACATAATAATTCCTCAGCGCATCGACAGATGCAGACATAATTTGACAATCGCCTTAGGACACAATGGGGATACGCAAGGTATGACCGAGTGCTGGGCTTTAGATGGCGCTCATTATAGTTATCATCGTATTTGGAACAATTGACTTAAAAGGTAAATTACTTTTACCTATAGGTAATAATTAATGGGGTTTAAGGTGTTATTTTATTGAATTTAAATAAGTTTTCAGTTTGTTTGATATTTGCTTTTGACCCATAGCTTAAGCTATGGGTCAACAGAATCGCTATGTTAGGCCTGCTTTAGGGATGTGGTTAAGTGTTCGAGCAGCATGCGCACCTTAGGCGATAGGTGACGATTTTGTGGGTAGAGTGCCCAAATTCCCTCTTCAGGTTGGCGGTTTTGCTCCAGCAATGTAACCAGCTGACCATCTTCGATAAAGGGCTCTACATAGTAATCGGGCAGTTGTACGATACCTATGCCTTTTATTGCAGCGTCGACTAGGGCATGACCACTGTTACAGCTTAATGTGCCCCTCACGCGTACATTTCTAGTTTTGCCATTTTCTTGAAAACGCCAATAATCCATGGTGCCGATTAGGCAGTTGTGTTGATCAAGCTCAGACAACGAATGTGGAATACCAAAGGTTGAGATGTAGCTGGGGGAGGCGCAAACATACTGGGTTCGGCTGCTGAGTTTTTTGGCCATCATACTCGAGTCTTCTAAGTGCCCCAATCGAATTGCTAAGTCATAACCTTCATCGATTAAGTCCAGCTTTTGATTACTCAGGTTGAGTTTAACTTCAAGCTCTGGATAGAGCGCCGCAAAATCGTTAATCAGTGGTGCAATGGTTTTTTCACCATAGGTCACAGGTGCAGTGATTTTTAACAGCCCTCTGGGAGTTGTTTGTAAGTTAGTGATGGCACGTTCGGCTTCTTCTAAACCATCGAGCACCTGTCGGCAGTGCTGATAGTAGATGCGACCCACTTCGGTCACAGACACTTTTCGAGTGGTGCGATGAAACAGCTTAGATGCGAGTCGAGTCTCTAAGGCGCTGATCTGTCTGCTGACCTGTGCGGTGGAGATCCCTAACCGCTGTGATGCCTTAGTAAAGCTTTCGGCCTCGGCTACGGCGACGAACTCACTCACTCCTTCCCAATTAAACATTGTTACTCTCTAGAAATTATCACTGGAAAATATCCATTAATTATTAACATAACCGAGGTAAAAGCAATTTTTAATTTCATTATCTAAAAATTCAGTATTTGCCAATATTGACACCTATAGCGGTTACTTACTCTATTTCAATTATTACTAAACAGAAAAAGTCATTTGTAAAAAGCTTGGATTATCAAAATCAATGTGGGGAATATAATTGCATCCATCGAGTGACATCAGGGTCACCCAGCCTCTCTTCAGCAAGTATTTATCTTAATCCGAGGCTGATCAGTTTCTGTTTTTAATCAATTTATATTTAGTAAAGGAAACACAAATGAGCACAACATTTTATATGCCTCCAATGTCAATGATGGGCCCAGATGCAATTAAGCAACTTGGTTCTGAGTTGAATGCTAGAAACTTTAACAAGGCATTGATCGTTACCGATAAGGCGCTAATCGATATTAAGTTGGTTGACCGTCTTACCGAAGAGTTAACGGCACATAACATCGACTTCGCCATTTTCGATGGTGTTAAGCCTAACCCAACTGAAAACAATATCGAGCAGGGTCTTGAACTCCTCAATGCCGAAGATTGTGATTTAGTTATTTCATTCGGCGGTGGTTCTTCTCACGATTGCGCCAAAGGAATTGCGTTAGTTGCTGCTAACGGTGGTCATATTCGTGACTACTCAAAGGGCGTTCATCTATCGACTAAGCCACAGTTGCCTCTCGTGACGGTAAATACGACTGCAGGTACCGCTTCTGAAATGACCATCTTTGCCATTGTGACCAATGAAAAAGATGAGACTAAATATCCTGTGGTTGATAAGAACCTAACACCAATTATTGCGGTGAATGATTCAGAGTTGATGGTCGCTATGCCTAAGTTCTTAACGGCTGCGACGGGTATGGATGCACTGACCCATGCCATCGAAGCTTATGTTTCGACTGCGGCAACCCCAATCACCGATGCTTCTGCGATCAAGGCAATTGAGCTAATTTCAAGCAACTTAAAAGCCGCTGTCGATAACGGTGAAAATAGAGAGGCCCGTGATGCAATGCAATACGGTGAATATCTGGCGGGTATGGCGTTCTCGAATGCGTCATTAGGTTATGTGCACTCAATGGCCCATCAGCTCGGTGGGGTTTATGACTTAGTTCATGGTCTATGTAACGCCATCTTGCTACCACATGTATCTCGCTTCAATGCAACATTAACGACCGAGAGATTCGCCGACATCGCCAAAGCGATGGGCGTTGATACTACGGGTATGGATGCTATCGAAGCTGCAGAAGCTGGCATTGTCGCCATCGAAGCATTATCTCATTCTGTTGGTACGGCGCAGAAGCTTAGCGACCTTGGTGTTAAGCAGGACAAACTTGAGTTTATGGCAATCAATGCCCTAAACGATGCCTGTTCTTTAACGAACCCAAGAAAAGCTAGCACCGAAGAGATCATCAATATTTTCAATCAAGCGATGTAATACCAATCGGTACAAAACATCTGGCTAAGGCTTAAATACTTCTGTGTTTGATATTTGAGCCTTGACCCCTTTTAGGAGTATTTACTATTAAAATTTTAATTCATCCACAAGTAGATAATGGTTTTCCTGCGACGGCAGAGAATTTTGCTGGCGGCTCATTACAGTGCCAATGTGTTAATAACCCGGTTGAAGTCACCATTGCAGCGCAAACAGCGCACAATCACGTATGTGGTTGTAGCAAATGTTGGAAGCCTGAAGGTGCGCTATTTGCTCAGATCGCCGTAGTCGCAAAAGATAAAGTGAGCGTAACCGCTAACGCCGACAAGCTACACATTATTGATGAGAGTGCTGCGATCCAACGTCATGCATGTAAAGAGTGCGGCACACATATGTATGGCCGTATCGAAAACACGGGTCATCCTTTCTATGGTTTAGACTTTGTTCATACCGAACTTTCTAAGCAGCAAGGATGGTCTGCGCCAGAGTTCGCCGCCTTTGTTTCATCAATTATTGAATCGGGTACTGCACCAGAGGCAATGGCAGATGTGCGTAACACGCTTAAGGATTTAGGCTTACCACCTTATGACTGTTTATCACCAGCATTAATGGATGCGATTGCAACGCACGTTGCTGCAAACAAGTAATGCTGATTTTTGAGTCTATATAGGCTCATATTGCACTTATTACTGGCAATACTAAAAAGCGCTTCGGCGCTTTTTTTACGTCGATAACATAGGGGAATAACGATTGCGGCACTGGGTGGAAGTCTAGTTATTATTACTGTTGTGCAAAGGTGTTTTGAGTGTTTGATGGATTATCAAACTTAGTGAAACAACTATAATGTTTGTTATCGAAATGACGCAGAGTAATGAGGTTTAAAGTCTGAGTTATTTAACTTAACGCCGAGTGATAAGGGTGCTTACATCTAGGGCTGCTTATATCTAAGTATTCATTGAGAGTTGAAGGGACGAAATACAGATTGTTAGACGTAATCTTGATCTTCAACTATAGATGAGAGAGCTGCTAAATCGTTACATGCTCGGCAACCGCTAATTGTCATAGAGAGGTACTAACATGGCAGGTGGATGGTCAAGAGATGGTGCTGTACAAGATCAAATCGACAGCAGTGTCGAGGACGCAGTTGCCGCGGCGAGAAGCCGACTGGTTGCTGGCGTTAGCTTACAGTATTGTGAAGAGTGTGATGAGGAGATCCCCGAGGCGAGACGTATTGCCGTTCCAGGTGTTCGACTCTGTATTCATTGCCAAAATGAAATTGATAGCAGCCAGGCGAAGCAGCACCTGTTTAATCGTCGAGGCAGTAAAGATAGCCAATTACGCTAAATTTTTAGCTAAAAAACGGAAGTTAAGTCGCTATTGGAGTTTGGCTAGAGCCTAGTTTGAACACTAAGAAGGCTTCTGTAGTAAATGGGATCGTTTTCTAAAAGATTATTACCGTATGGTAAAGGTAAATTACCAATTGATGGGATTATCAATGTTGAACAGGTAGTTATAATCTTTGCCATACCCACTGCGGTGAAGCACCGTATTTTAAAGTTTATTAAAAGTAGGAATACAAGATGACAGCACAAACAATCAAATCAAAAGCCGCAGTTGCTTGGGCAGTTGGTGAACCACTATCTATGGAAATCGTAGATGTCATGCCACCACAAAAAGGCGAAGTGCGCGTTAAGATGATTGCGACAGGCGTATGCCACACCGACGCTTTTACGCTTTCAGGTGACGATCCAGAAGGTATCTTCCCTTGTATTCTTGGCCATGAAGGTGGCGGTATCGTTGAGTCTATCGGTGAAGGCGTAACTAGCGTTCAAGTTGGTGACCACGTGATCCCACTTTACACTCCTGAGTGTGGCGAATGTAAATTCTGTAAGTCTGGCAAGACTAACCTTTGTCAGAAGATCCGTGAAACTCAAGGTAAAGGTTTGATGCCAGATGGCACCACACGTTTCTCTAAAGATGGTCAGCCTATCTTCCATTACATGGGGACATCGACTTTCTCTGAGTACACAGTATTACCTGAGATCTCGCTCGCTAAGGTTAACCCTGAAGCGCCGCTTGAAGAAGTCTGTCTACTAGGTTGTGGTGTTACAACGGGTATGGGCGCGGTAATGAACACAGCTAAAGTTGAAGAAGGCGCAACAGTTGCTATCTTCGGTATGGGCGGTATTGGTCTGTCAGCGGTTATTGGCGCGGCAATGGCGAAAGCATCACGCATCATCGCTATCGACATCAATGAGAGCAAGTTTGACCTAGCGCGTAAACTGGGCGCAACTGATTGCATCAACCCTAAAGATTACGACAAGCCAATCCAAGATGTGATTGTTGAGCTAACTGATGGCGGTGTTGATTACTCATTCGAGTGTATCGGTAACGTACATGTAATGCGTAGCGCACTTGAGTGCTGCCATAAAGGTTGGGGTGAGTCAGTCGTTATTGGTGTTGCTGGTGCAGGCCAAGAGATCTCAACTCGTCCATTCCAACTAGTAACTGGTCGTGTATGGAAAGGTAGTGCGTTTGGTGGTGTTAAAGGCCGCTCTGAGCTACCTGAATATGTTGAGCGTTACCTTGCTGGTGAGTTCAAGTTGAGCGATTTTATTACTCACACTATGAGCCTTGAGCAAGTGAACGAAGCATTCGATTTAATGCACGAAGGTAAGAGTATCCGTACTGTTATTCACTTCGACAAGTAAATAGCTATTCAAGACAACAAGCGCTCTCGGGCGCTTGTTGTTTTTAAAGGCCTAATTTTGAAGTACTAGTTTTGACTAATTAGTTTAAAGACTTACTTTTAAAAATTTGGCTTTAAAGATTAATCTTTCAAGATTGAGAAAAAATTATAGGAGTCGGTATTAAATGACCGTTGAAAATATCAGTGTAAATAAGAGCTTTGGTGGCTGGCATAAACAATATAGCCATCAATCTAAGACACTTAACTGCGCCATGCGGTTTGCCATTTACTTACCGCCTCAAGCGTCAAATGGTGAAAAGGTTCCGGTGCTTTATTGGCTATCAGGTTTAACCTGCACCGACGAAAACTTCATGCAAAAAGCTGGTGCACAGCGCATGGCTGCAGAGCTTGGTATCGCGATTGTGGCGCCAGATACTAGCCCTCGAGGCGACGATGTTGCCGATGATGCTGGCTACGATCTTGGTAAGGGCGCAGGTTTTTATGTTAATGCCACCCAAGCCCCTTGGAATCGTCATTATAGAATGTATGACTATGTGGTTAATGAATTGCCACAGCTGATTGAATCTATGTTCCCTGTCAGTGATAAGCGCTCCATTGCAGGCCATTCTATGGGAGGGCATGGTGCACTGGTAATTGCGATGCGTAACCCACAGGCATATCAGTCGGTGTCGGCGTTTAGCCCTATTACTAACCCAGTTAATTGTCCTTGGGGTAAAAAGGCGTTCACCGCTTATCTAGGCCGTGATACTACAACCTGGGCTGAATACGATGCCAGCCTGTTGATGCGTAAAGCGACTGAGTTTGTACCAGCACTCGTGGATCAGGGCGAAGCCGATGACTTCCTTATTGAGCAGTTAAAGCCAGAAGTGTTAGAGGCTGCAGCTAAGTTAAGTGGCTATCCACTCACGCTAAATATGCAAGAAGGCTTCGATCATAGCTATTACTTTATCTCGAGCTTTATCGAAAACCATCTACGTTTTCACGCTGAGTACTTGGGCAAGTAACTGATAAGCAGTTTTTCAAGTGAGTGAAGGCATTTGTTAGATTGCTTAGTCCGATGACTCACAAAAGTTTTATTAAAAAGCCGCCAATTTGGCGGCTTTTTGTTAGCCCTCAGAATATTATTACCACCGGGTAAAAGATATTTGTAATTTTTGCTAATTATCATTCAATTTCAACGGAATATAATAAAGGCATTGAATAACAATTGGCATCAGCCTTATAAATAGACGTAGGACGTTAGCATGAGCTGGATTTTTCTTTTATTGGGTGTGGTGGCTGAAGCCTTATCGCATGTGGCACTAAAGGCGACCGATGGCTTTAGTAAACCCCTGCCTGCTGCAATGGTTCTATTAGGGCACCTGACGGCATTTATCTTTTTAGGCCAAGCGATGAAAGGCATGCCAGTTGGTGTGGTGCATGCGCTTTGGGCTGGATTGGCTATTGTAACAGTAACCCTGTTGTCGGCGCTGTTTTACCGTCAGCATTTAGATATGACGGCTTGGATGGGGATGGCACTAGTGGCAGTCGGCGTGATGATGATTAACTTCTCCCAAGGCCACGCTCATTAGCTCACGAACAGCATTTCCCTCCTATGATTTGATTAATGGTTTTACTCTGAATTCGTTTGGGTATTTTTTGCGCATTCATTAATTGGTGCTACAGTGAAGAAGAATTGTAAGGAGATGAATTTATGCGTTTACTAAAATTAGTAGCTTTATTTTTTATTGTGCTTTTAGCGGGTTGCGCTTCGAGTGAAGCGAGCAAAGAGCACGCGGCAATGTATACCTTTCCTGATTTAGAGCAGGTCAATTCGATAGATAACTTTCGTATGGATGGCTGGGAGAGTGTAGATAGGTATTCGATTATCGTGGACTCTCGACCTAGACAGAGCTATCTGCTGATCTTAAGTGGCGGCTTAAGCGGGCTTAACTTTGCCCAAGGTTTATTGGTGACATCGACTCTAGGCAAAGTAGAGGCTGGGTTCGATTCGGTCTCGACACTTGATGACCCTATGATGAAGGCACAAATCAAGCGGATCTATAAGCTAAAAGATCAACAGCAGAAAAATGAAATTAAGGCCAAAATCGAAGCTTTTGATGATGACAAATAGCATTAAGGGCTTGTGGTGTTAGAGAGATAGCCTCGAATTTGTTTGGGGCTCTTTTTTCTCTATTTCCCACAGTTTAGGATCCGTTATATACAAGCGCAGCTTATCTGTGTAAGAGTTTAATTTAGAAGTGACTTTTCACCTGAAAACGCCACTCCCAGCTGTTAACTTCCGGCCCACTGGTATAAGGCACACTTAAATCGATATGGGCGACATTACCATAGCTCGATTTCGATGAATAAATTCGAGCACCAATGCCGAGGCTACCAATAGGTGAAGACACGGCATTGTTTTCATCGGAGCCGCCAAATGCATGACCCACGTCGGTAAAGATCGCCCAGCCGAGTTCTGCTAGCTGATACAGATTGATATTAGGGTAGTTACGAAGTTCGGCGGTAAAAGCCCATTGGTGATCGCCATACTGATAGTCATTTGGGTAGCCTCGAATTCCCGTTTCATCACCTAAGGCGAAGGGCTTGTCCAAGTAGTTATTTTGAGAGGTGCTGAGTCTGAGCTTTGAATAGGCGGTCCATTTGGGAGTGATATGGTAGAAATACTCTGCAGCAAGATTAACTTGATAGAAATCATTTTGGCTGGTGGCAAACACGCCTTTAGCATCCATTGCTAATAGAATCAGTTGGTCATCCCCTTGATAGCCGCGACTCGATTGCCAGTCTAAGTGATAGCCTATAGGCGAGCTGTTATTGAGATCCCGAGTTTCGATACCTAACTTAAAGTAGTGCTGCCAACCTAAGTTAAAGTCCTCGTTATTATTAATCAGGTGCACATTGTTTAGCACCTCAAAGTCATCCTGCAGATATTGATAGGCAATCCAAGGGTAAAGAAAATCTCTATCCTGTGGGAGCTCTGAACTCGGGTAGCTATCGATATGAGCAAATTCGTGACGGTCTTGGGTGAGCCCGGTGATAACTCGAGAGAGCTGTTTACTGTCACGCTCTATTAGCCAACCGAAACGGGCATTATTATAGGTCACAGCATGCTCAAACTCATTAATATCTTGACCGTTTTGTTTGAGGGTATCGATACGGAAATCGTCTAAGTACTCGGCGGAATACATATACTTGCCGTCTAGGTTGTAGAAAGGTTTCTCGAAATAAACATACTTAGCCTGACCATCACTGTTGTCGTAAAAGCTAGCGGCGATGGTAGCGTGTTTGATGAAGTTGATTGGTGTCTCTACCGCAAAAAGGTAGCCAGTTCTTTCTTCATTTGATTGGTACTTTACACGGGTACGGATACCGTAGCCGAGTAAGTTATCCTCTTTGAGGCCGACAGAAAACTTACTTTCTCCGCCGCTATGACTAGCACTAAAAGTGGGAAGTAGTGACCAGTTGTCCCAGGTTTCGACCAGTATATTTTCACCTTCATCGGCAAGATCTGCATCGGCTGCGGGCTGAGAGAATGTGACTCTTGCATCGCGGATGTAGGCTTGGGAACGTAAAATACGCTGCGCTTCATCAAGGTCTTTCTGACTGATCTTATCACCCTCTGAGAAGCTGAGTTTATCGCGGATCACTAAGTCGCGTGTATTGATATGCAGGTAATTGGCCCAGCGGTGAATAAAGAAGGTTTCAGGGTCGGATAGATCGAAGATATCGTTACTCTTGATAACAATATTCTTGGTTTGCTTTTTCTGTTCATAATCTTCAGGGCGTTTGTTATCCGTTATTTTGCTTTTGTTTTCAGCCGAAGCGACACCCGATTGGATGCTAAAAAAGATCGCTAATGCTAGGCTGCACACCCTTCCCATAGATTGAAGTCCTCCTTGGCTAGAATCGAAAGCTGGCATAACTAATAACAGATGCTAAGTGTAGATTAGTCAAGTAATAAGGGGCTGATTTAGTTTGATAGAGATTGATGCAGTTGCAAAAAAAAGAGCGCAATTCAGCGCTCTTTTTTATCGTTAAGACCCGCTAATTCCTACAAGGTACGCCTTGGTGGAACGGCAACGTTAGCAAAAATTAAGCCTGCAATAATTGACATAAAGATTAAGAAAATCTGTATACCAAGGTGTGACTGATTAAAAATGGTTTCGCCGAGAATTAAGGTGTTCAGGCCGATATAGGTTTTACTGCCCGGCACCAAGATGACGATACCTTGTAGTAGCGCGATAGAGGCGGGGGCTTTCATCCAGCGAGCAAAGAGGTTTGAGTAAATCCCTACCGCTAAGGCACCGAAGAAGATCCCGAGAGACTCGCCAAAATAGAGTCCGCCTAACATCGCAGAGAAGAAGGCCACGGTTCCCGCCAATATGCCCCAGGGGGAGTCTTTCATACGAGCCTTGAAGATGATGACTAAGGCTGTGGATAGAATAGGTACGGAGATAAACACTGCCCATTGAGGTAGTGCTTCAGGGGGAATATAAGTGGTTTCACCAAATAGTGCTTTACCGATGGCCATGCCTAAGATCACCCCAAAATAGAGCTTAAATAGTAGCATGAAGGCATCCATGACCCTCGCGGTGCCAGAGATAAGATCGCGGGCTGCAAGCTCTGCGAGTCCTAAAGTGAGGGCGAGGCCCGGAATAAAGATAATAATACCTGACAGGATCACGACGGGAATATTCACCGAGGGATCGATGCATGCAATAGCAAAGGCCGCAATCGCACAGAGGATTGCGGCAAGGGGCTCTAACATCTCTGCCATCGATTTTGAGCGCTCGGCACTAAAAACTAATCCGTAAACCATCAAACCTAACATGGCGGACCAAAATACATCATTCCAGCTGGTGCCCATCAACATAGCGAAGGCGCCAGCCGAGATCCCAAAGGCCAGTAGCGTCAGTTTGGTGCCGTAAGGGTTCGGTTTATTAGAGATCTCTTCAAGACGCTCAAGTGCCTCGCTTAAGGTTCGCTGACCCGACATCAGTTCTTCGACCAGCTCATCGGTACGGGCCAGTGAGCCAAGATCTAGCTCGCCGGGTTTTACGCGGGCGACATGATTATACTCTTGGTCTTCATCGTGTTGCAGCACAAAGGTCATCGCCGTAGGCGAGATCAAGAAGTACCCTTCAATGCCAAGTACATTGGAGACACCTTGCAGGTGGGCTTCTAGGCGGTAGGCTGGCGTGCCAAATTTATGCAGTGCCTTACCAAGCCTGATGATGAAACGGCGCTTTTCTAAAAACTCTTGATTATCCACTATCTTACTTCGCTATAGGTGACTTCAGGATGATTTACTAGATTAAACAACTGCTTATTATTATTTTTATCGGTTGTTCGGCGCAGAAGTTCAGTTGCCATATTTTGACGAGCGCATCTTAACCTATTTGAGCTAAAAAAGTTGCCATTTATTTACATAATGTTCTGTAATTGTAATGCTGTGGTTTTGTGTCTATAGAATAGGGAGGCAAATGTCGCTTTTAATATCTGGGCTGTATGTCAGCCTTAGTGCATTAATCATGGTGGTATTGGCTTATAGGGTGATAAAGCTAAGACGTTTACATAAAATCGGTATAGGCAGTGCGGGTAATGATGCCTTGCTGCTGGCACAGAGAGTACATGCTAATTTCTTAGAAAATGCCCCTATCACCTTATTGCTGCTGGTGCTCGCCGAGGCTAATGGTACCAAGGCATCAGTCTTGCACCTATTTGGTACTGTGTGGCTTGTGTCGAGATTAATGCATGCCATTGGTTTGACTCTAGGGAGAGGTGGTTACCACTTTGCTCGATTTTGGGGCGTGTTAATGACGTGGGCGGTGATTATTGGGCTGGTGGCAATTAACTTATTCGCTTTTGTGGCTCACCTTTAACCGCTAAATCCCAGTGGCATAATACCCACAGCCAAGTTAGGGGATAGGTCGCTATACTAAAAAAAGCCTTAATTTGATGCTTTTTTAGTCACACCTAGCAGGCGTTGCCTGTTATACTCCGTGTCCCCATTGTGAGAGTAACTTGGGGCGCGAAACCTGCGTAATTTTTTGTATTTCAGTTAGGCTGCCTAATCCATGCAAGTAGAATCCACCTTATTTACCTTTCCAAAGTATCGCTCAGAGCTGAAAAAGCCTGCGCCATTTTTGCCAATGTCTCGCAAAGAGATGGCAAAGTTAGGTTGGGATAGTTGCGATATCATCATCGTAACGGGCGATGCCTACGTGGATCATCCAAGTTTTGGTATGGCTGTAATTGGCCGTATGCTCGAAGCTCAAGGCTTTAGAGTGGGGATTATTTCCCAGCCAGATTGGTCTAACAAAGAAGACTTTATGAAGTTAGGTAAGCCTAACCTCTATTTTGGTGTGACTGCGGGTAACATGGACTCGATGATCAACCGCTATACGGCCGAGCGTCGTATGCGTCATGATGATGCCTATACTGCGGGGAATATTGGCGGTAAGCGTCCCGATCGTGCAGTAACAGTCTACACTCAACGCTGTAAAGAAGCGTTTAAGCAAGTGCCTGTAGTCATTGGTGGTATCGAAGCAAGCCTGCGCCGTATCGCCCACTACGATTATTGGTCCGATAAAGTCCGCCGCAGTGTAGTTTTAGACGCTAAAGCCGATATCTTAATCTACGGTAACGCCGAGCGTCCTTTGGTGGAGTTTTCTCACCGTTTAGCGGCTGGCGAGCCGATATCACAGCTGCACGATATTCGCGGCACAGCGGTTATTCGTAACGAGCCTCTACCTGAATGGAAGGGCGTGGATTCACGCAAGCTGGATCAGTTACATAAGATTGACCCTATTCCTAATCCGTATGGAGCCGATGATGTGGGTTGTAAAAACCTATCAGGGCCGACGGATAAGAAGATCTTCGACAATGATGCGCCTAAGGCGATCAGCGTCCAGCCTCCAAGACCTAAGCCTTGGGAGAAGACCTATGTCATGTTGCCAAGCTATGAAAAGGTTTTAGAGGACAAATACCTGTATGCCCACGCCTCGCGTATTTTGCATCAAGAGCAAAACCCGGGTTGTGCGCGAGCGCTATTTCAAAAGCACGCCGAACGCGCGGTTTGGGTCAATCCACCTGCTTGGCCACTGAATACCGATGAGATGGACGGCGTATTCGATCTGGCATACCAGCGTGTGCCGCATCCCTCCTATGGCAAGGAGAAGATCCCGGCCTACGATATGATTAAGACCTCGATCAATATCATGCGTGGTTGTTTTGGTGGTTGCTCATTTTGTTCGATCACCGAACATGAGGGGCGGATAATCCAGAGCCGTTCACAAGACTCTATCGTTAAAGAGATCAAAGATATTCAAGATAAGGTACCGGGCTTTACCGGGGTTATCTCGGATCTTGGCGGCCCAACGGCAAACATGTATCACTTGGGTTGTACTAGCGTTAAGGCCGAGAGTACCTGCCGTCGTCTATCTTGTATCTACCCATCGATCTGTGGTCACTTAGATACCGACCATCAGGCGACAATCGACCTGTATCGCGCCGCCCGTGATATTCCAGGCATTAAGAAGGTATTAATCGCCTCCGGTGTTCGTTATGACTTAGCCACCGAAGATCCACGCTACGTAAAAGAACTGGCGACTCATCATGTGGGTGGTTACCTGAAGATTGCTCCAGAGCATACCGAAGAGGGGCCGCTGAGCAAGATGATGAAGCCGGGAATGGGCACTTACGATAAGTTTAAAGCGCTTTTCGATAAGTACTCATTAGAGGCGGGTAAGAAGCAGTATCTGATCCCTTACTTTATCTCGGCGCATCCAGGTACCACTAATGAAGATATGGTGAATCTGGCCTTATGGCTCAAGAGTGAGAAGTTTAAGCTAGATCAGGTGCAAAACTTCTATCCGTCACCTATGGCAAACGCAACAACGATTTATCACACTGAGCTGAACTCGCTTAAAAACGTGAAGCATAATAGTGAACAGGTCTCAGTACCGAAGAAGGGCCGCCAGCGTAAGCTACATAAGGCGTTACTGCGTTATCATGACCCAGCTGGCTGGCCATTGATCCGCGAAGCCTTGATTGCGATGGGTAAGGAGAAGCTGATTGGTAATGGCCCAAATTGCTTAGTCCCTGTAGAGACACGTCAAGAGCGTGAGGCGAACAGAGCTAAGAAGACGAGCGGCAAAGATGATAGCAAAGGCAAGAAGGCGTTTACTCGCTTCTCTGGGGATCAGTTTGACGAGCGCAAATCAGGCCAGAGTAAGTCGGGTCAGAACAAATCAGGTCAAAATAAGACTGGTGGCAATAAAGCGGGTGGAGCTGGCCAGAATAAAGCGGGTCAAGGCAAGTCAGGTCAAAACAGAGCTACCCATGGTACGAAAACGGGTGCTAAGCCAACAGGTAAGCGTCCCCCAAAGAAAAATGCTTGGGGCACTACGCCTAAACATCAAAGGTAGAGCTGCAAAGCACTAGCGATGAGGTTGCTGTAGCTAAATAAACTAAAATAAGGGAATATCTTTATACTGATTGGTATTAATACCACTCAGTATAAGAAGTTGATCTACTCAGAGCGGTTTTTGGCAAACTAATTCAAGGCGAATAGCTGTAAGAATGGCTATTCCCTTGTAAAGCTGTTCAACGCTGAAGTAGGCAGCCAAAAACGCTCCAGAATGGCGAGTTTTAGCGACTCTGACGCTTTGTTAACGAGCTTAACCGTAGAACAACTATGCTCTTCACTCGTTGCCTTGCCTCAGAACCGCTAAACTCTCGCTGAGCGACCAAATCTTTATACTGATTGGTATTAAATATTCCCTTTTTATTGGGCAGGAATCATGACTCAAGAAACGAATGGCACTACCGAATATAGCGATGAGAGCTTTTGGCAGAAGGTAAAACTGTTTGCCAAGAAAGCCGGTCGTGAAGTGATAGATAACGCCTTGTGCCTCTATTATGCGGCTCAGCGTCCAGACACGCCTAAATGGGCCAAGACAGTGATCTTTGGGGCTTTGGCTTACTTTATTGCGCCGATTGATGCCGTTCCAGATCTAACACCTATACTCGGCTATACTGACGATCTTGGAGCATTAGCCGCCGCGCTGGCCATGGTGACTATGTATGTCGATGATAACGTAAAAAACCAAGCCGCCGAAAAGTCAGCCGCTTGGTTTGATTAGCCTCACAAGTTAATACAGAGAGACCTCATCGGTTAATGTAAAGAGGCTTCACTGGTTAATATAAAGAGCTTTCACCATCGGGGCGATTCTTAAAGCGTCTATGTAGCCACATATATTGGCTTGGAGCGTCCATAATCGAGGCTTCAACAATCTTATTAATAAAGCGAGCACCCGCGTTTTCATCGCCCTTAGGAAACTGGTCAATTAATGGCTCTTTGATGGTTAAGGTGTAGTGGCCGTTATCATCGTTACGCACCATCACAATAGGCACAATCGCGCAGTCAGATCCTTCGACTAAGATACTGGTACCTGTCGTAGTGCAGGCATTTTCTACCGCAAATAGCGGCGCAAAAGTTGAGCGACGGCGACCATAGTCATGATCGGGGGCGTACCACATAAACGCGCCATCATTGAGTGCTTCCAGCATAAACTTGACGTTCTTACGATGGATCAATGTGTGTCCACCACGGGAGCGCCCCTTTAATTGAAAGTAGTCGAAACAAGGGTTGTTGTTAGGGCGATAGACGCCCATCCCGGAGTTATAGAGTCCAAAGGCTCGACCGCCAAGTTCAAGGTTAAGCGAATGCACCGCCACTAACAGAGCGCCGCGCCCCTCTGCTTTTAACCTCTCGATATGCTCCAAGCCTTCAACTTTCATATGTCTTGCTACGCGAGCCTCAGACCAAAACCAGGCCATCCCGGTTTCGAACAGTGCAAGTCCAGTATTTTCAATGTTCTGCTTAACTAGCAGTTCGCGCTCGGCATCATCCATCTCTGGGAAACAAAGCTCTAAGTTACGCTCGATGGTGCTGCGACGCTTCTTCATGAAGCCGATCGCAATACGTCCTAGAGTCTTACCCATGCGGATTTGGATAGAGTAGGGCAATAAACTACATAGGTAACTGATGCTTACTATCACTAGCACGCCCCAGTATTTAGGGTGAAGCAATGCAATTGAAAAGGTGGGAGCTGTGTACTTACTCATAACGCGGTGGTGCTTATATTAAAGATAAGGTGATGATTTGCTGATTATACTCGATTGGTACTGATTCGGCGCTGTCTATCTGCCTTTTCTGCTCGATAGCGAAAAGGGAGATAGACTGTGGCTTAGGGAGATTAATTAAGCTTAAATTGATTCACGATCAATTCAAGCTGGTGGTTCGCCGTGGCGAGATTGACGGTTTCTCGGCAGGTGCTTTCACCGTTTATCGCCAATTCGTTAGCCATTTCGCTGATGGCCGACATATTGCGGGTGATCTCGCTGGATACTGAGCTTTGCTCTTCGGCTGCAGTCGCTATTTGAGTATTGAGATCATTGATTTGATTGACGGAGGCACCGATCGCGTCGAGATCGCTGGCCACCCTCTCTGTGGTGTCGGCGGTTTTAATGCAGGTGTTTTTCGTCTCATCCATAGAGAGCATTGCTGCATTAGAGGCTGCCCTGAGTTTATTAAGGGTAACTTCTATCTCTGCGGTGCTGGACTGAGTTCGGGCGGCTAAGGCGCGAACTTCGTCGGCCACCACTGCAAACCCACGCCCCTGCTCACCGGCTCGGGCGGCTTCAATAGCCGCGTTAAGCGCTAATAGATTGGTTTGATCGGCAATTTCACCAATTACTTTAAGTACTTGAGTAATATTGATTGTGTCTTTATCAATTTGGGCAATATTGGTGGACGTATTTTCGACCTCTTGGACCAGCTGAGCCACGGTACTGGTTGCTCGGGCTACAACCGTTTTAGACTCGACGGTCTGTTGATTGGTCATCTGGGTAAAAGAAGCGGTTTCTGCGCCATTTCTGGCAACGTCGTTGGCGGTGGCGCTCATCTCTTCGACGGCCGTGACGATCTGCTCTGTTTCTGTGGTATGCGCCGCTAAAATGGTGGTATTAGCCTCAGTTTCAGACCGTAGACGCTCAACGCTGCTGGCGATATGGGTCGATGATTGCAACACCTCTAGCATCATCTTCTGCAGGTTCTCGATAAAGCGGTTGATGCCTTTTGAGATCTGACCTAGATCGTCATCATTCTTGGCTTCAAGACGTCGAGTTAGATCGCCATTGCCCTTGGATAGTTCGGTGACCATCTCTTTGAGTGACAGAATAGGTTGATAGAGTACGAAGAGCACCCCAAGTAAAATACAGATGGTGATTGCCAGTATGATGCTAGAGGAGATAATGGCGTTGTAGAGGGCACTATTGACCGCGGCATAAGCAATAGATTTATCTAGGCCGACAAACAAGTACCATTTCTTGCCGTTAACCAAGTGGATGGCTTTTGAGAAAGCCAGTTTATCTAGGCCATCTAAGCTGTACTCCTGCCTCGTTTCATCATTAGCTAGCAGCTTGCGCTCGACAGCCCCGAGTCCGAAATCTGAAAAATGGCTGCCAGCGACTAAGGTTTTAGACTCCGAGGCTAACACTTTTCCGGTTTGATCTGTGATCAATGCGACTGCACCAGGATAGTCGACCGACTTTACGATGTCGCTGAGATAGGTCAGCTCAATATCTCCCAGTACCACGCCGTCACCCAGGTTCTTTAGAATCGAGATCACATCGTGGCCGGTACCATCATCGACATAGATATCGGTGATATCGAGGTTGTTAGTGGATTTTCCTTGTTGATACCAGGGACGAGTACGTGGATCGTATTTCTCCGCTATTGCCTTGCCGTTTATCCACTTGTTACTGCTCTCTGTTGAGTAGGCACTGCCGTCATCAAAGCCGAAATAGATACGAGCAACGCCACCGACATCGGTAGAGATCCGTGCAGCATTAACATAGTTATTACGGTAACTACCGATCCGGTAATGATTAGCGAGTGCGTCGATAGCAGAAGCTTTTTCTGTAAACCAGCTTTCAATCTTGCTGGATTCATTATTGACCAAGGCGCTGAGTTTCTCATTAGTGTAGGCAATGGTGCTTTGCTTGATCTCGATATAGGACAAGTAGTTTGAGATCAAAAGGCAAAGGGCGACTAGAGTCACCATTGACGCGATTAGCGATTTTCTAAATCCTAGCAATTGTTTCTCTCCACGCTGTAACGCGAATAAAAGAGGCCGGGGTCGGCCCCTTAGAAGGGAGTGTTATGGTTTGTGGCTAAACTTTTATGACTAAGCTTTTACGACAAAACTCTTATGACAAAGCTGTAACGCTTACTTGTACGTTAGCTTAGCTTTGCCAAGTGAGGTTAAAGTCGTATCTAAAGCCGATAGTGACCGAGCGGTCGTCATCACGATTATCGAAGTTCTTATCGAGATACTCTAAATGTACGCGCACATTATCGACAGGGTTCCACTCAAACGTAGTGTTAAAACCGTCATAGTCGGCAGAAGTGTTATTGTCGATACCATCTTTAAACTGAAAGTAACCGAGTTTGACCTTGTAGTCGTCAAAGATAGGGTAGGCCAGTGCGGTATCTAAGGTGCTGCCGCTACGGTCTTTATTCATGCTGCCAGCATCATAGTTGTATTGCTTATCTTGATAACTCACGGCTAGATATAGATCATTGCTAAAGGTATAAGCCACTACACCACCAAGGGTATTGTCATCGCCTTCTATATGCTGGTTATCGACAGTATTTTGGCTGACATAACCTAGACCAATATGTAGCTGGTTTAGATCGTATCCCACACCGACGTTAACCATATCGGTAGCATCTTCACCACTGTCACCATTAAATTGTGCTCCTGCCATCCAGGTAAAATCGCCAGTGACCAGTTGGTAAGTCACAAAGTTATCGACGAAAAATGGGCTTTCATGATCGTAAGCAAAAGGGCTATTGCCATGATCAAAGATATCTACATATTCAGCCACCAAGGTGTACTGCGCTGGGCGCTGTTTACCGATACCCACTTGGCCGTAGGGCGAGGCGATAGCGGCATAAGCTTGGCGTGCCTTACCGAAGTTGCCAGAGTTAGCGATATCGACGCTCCATTCGCCTTGGGCGATAGCGCTCCAGCCATCGGCAAATTCGGTGCTGGCTTTAATACCGACACGAGAGAGCGCATCACGCACATCCCAAGTTTTATCTTGATTGTCGTCGAGGTAGCTTAAGCTTGGGCGAAGTGAGCCGTAGAGACTGACTTGGCTATTTTTAAATTGTGATGCTGCAGCGTTGTTTTCGAGTTTGGCGATACGGGCTTCAAGTTCGGCTGTTGTGGCAGAATCGTCGGCATAAGCGTTTATACAGCATAGGCTAACGGCAACGGCCAGAAGTGCTTTCAATGTTTTCATCTATATATTTCCCTATATTTCGGCTGCAACAAGTCGCCCTCTCTAAAAGGCTAGAGTTGGTGCAAAGCGAATAAATATTATTGGTATAAGAACCCACCAGCAGCAGTGCTGGTGGGTGATGGTGCATTTAGTTGGGCTGAGTTACTTCAGCTCTTTGAACCATAGGTTGTGGTGCTGTTTAGCCCAGTTTTCATCGCAGTAGCCAGAGGTCATGTTAGACATGCCGCCTTCAGACATCACAGTCGCCATAAAGATATGCACAACCGAGAACGCCGTGATGATGATGGTCGAGACGATATGCACCAGCAGCATGGTATTGGCGGTGTTTTTGGTAACAACGAAGGTCTCAGGGAACATCATGGTGAGGCCTGATATCACCATTAAGCCGCCAAACAGGGCAAATACCCAGAACCACAGCTTTTCACCTGCGTTGGCAAAGCCCGCATCTGGATGATGTTTCTTACCTGTGTTGAGGTAACCGCCGAGTACGGCAAACCACTTAAGATCGTAGCTTGCTGGAATTTGCTTCGGTGCCCACATCAAGATCATCAACACGTAGCCTAAGATGAATGGGAACGCCATCAGCTCATGCAATCCGCTAGAGAGCCCTATAAGTGATGCCCAGCCAGATTGATTCATGCTTGGTTCGAGATATAAACGCCCACCCGATAGTACTAAACCGGTTAGAATTAAAAAGATACAGGCGATGGCTCCTAGCCAGTGCACACTGATGCTCAAACCGGACCAGCGCTTAATTAGCTTGCCTGAATAACCGTCATCTAGACGTGAAATACCATTGATTACGATGAAAATGATAAATAAGCTAATAACCGCAAATAGGCTGGCGTAGACCAACAACGCGATAGTATCGGTTGCGACTAAATAACCTAATATCACTTCGTTGGCATCTTCTGGAACGGACTCAGGTAACAGTAGCTGGGGATCCGTTGGCATACCGCGTAATTCTGGGATATCGCCAGCAATGGCTTCGATTTTAATCGGTTGCCACTGCTGTGGCTGTAAGTTTGCCTCATCTGCTGCCATAGCTGCAGTAGAGACAAGCAGGCTGATCACAATAAAACTAAGCCATTTTATTGCTCTGTTCATAGGTAACTCCTTTGGCGGCTTAAGGCCGCCTCTTTTGGCTTTATCTGGCGTTTAGGTACGTCATAAATAAAGCCTGATCCTGATGTGTAATAGACTGTTTTAACAGGCAGCCTATTCATGCAGTTGCTTGGTGATAAAAAGTTGCAGTTCATTAGCAAATTCTCGCCAGAAAGCCTGCTTAGCGTGCAGCTTAATGCCTTCACAGAAAGGATTAATCCACACTCCAAGGTGCTTATTAACAAACTCATCCGCCATGGCGTCGAGTTCATTAGCAGCTTCTAGGTTATTTGCTTGTCTCTGCTCACTTGCAAGGGCGTGCACACAGTAAAGAAACTCCAACTCGTTACCGATAAAATCGGCGGGTTCATTGAATTTGTCGTCGATGACTAAACCTATCTGTTGATAGAAGTCGGCAACCTCGACAGTTTCATCTGTGTTTATGACATGGGTTCCGCTGCGGTATATGCCCTCATAGGGGGCAACCAACAGCTTATATGGACCGATACACATGCGATTGAAGTCAAACTCCAACTCGGATGGATCTTCGACAAACAACTTCGCCTCAGTGAGTAGTGGACTTTGTGGATTGCTCGATTCTAGGTAAGCGATTAATCCATTAAGTGCCTCAGCTTGTGATGGAAAGAAGATCATCGATTTAAAGGCAAAGTAAGCCGTTGCCATCGGACCATATTGGCTTGTCATTATGCGCGTTCCTTAATAATCACCAGATTAGGTTTCGTGATGCAGTCGCCGTAACCAATGCCTTCTTTGCTAGCAGATGGCTTCTTCAGCACTTCGTCAATGTTGCCAACTTGGATACACTCCACAGGGCAACCGTGGACACACGCAGGCTGCATACCGCGATCGAGTAACTCGACGCACATGTTGCACTTATCAGCCTTGCCATCGTCCTCACGAATACTGACTGCAGAGTAAGGACAAGCGCTGGCACATAAGCCGCAGCCAGTGCACTTCTCGCGATCTAACACTACAATGCCGTCATCTCTTACGTGGTAAGCCTTTGCAGGGCAAACCATCAGGCAGGCTGGGTTTTCACAATGCATGCAAGAATGCGATAGCCACACATCAATGGCGCCGTCATCACGCTTAACTTCGTAGCGGTCAACCTTACGGAATCTGTGGTTTTCTGGTAGTTCATTGTGAATTTGGCAAGCCACAGTACAGGCACCACAGCCGACACAGTTTTCTTGTCTGAAGACAAAGCCTACTCTTTTGTTCATAGTCATCATTTACCCCTTAGGCTTTTTCTAGCGCGACATTGGTCGAGTGGTAGGCCGAGCAGCCACCCATATCGGTTAACTTGTCGGTGGTCAGGTTGTTGGTACAGCTCGCTTTACCGTAGGGATCCATACGGCGCCAGTTGTTCTTCGGTGCCATAACGGTGCCGCGGCCAACTTGTCCAGAAACCTGTGCGGTAAAGAAGGCCTCACCTCTATGGTTACTGAGCCTGACTCTGTCGTTATTTTTAATACCTAACTCTTTAGCATCTTCGGTGTTGATCTTGGCCAAATATGCTGGGAAGTTACGGATGTACTTAACGTTGTAAAAAGAGCTATTGGCACGCTGAGGAATAGCTGGAGATAGCATGCGGAACGGCAGTTTCTTCTCTTCTGGAATCATCTCGTCTTCAGGCAAGCCAAAGTCGATAACAGGGTGGTAGCCTGCATCTTTCATCATCTGTGAGTAGAACTCGATTTTGCCGCTGTCGGTCTTGTATTTGCCATCGCCAAAGAAGGGACGTTGATCGTAGACGGTGACAAATTTGTCTTCGATGATCTTCTCGTAGGTGATGTTATTGTGTCTAAATGCGGGCTCATCGGTATCGAGGAAGTCTCGCAAAATTTGCTCGTAATCGACTCGCATCTCTGGGTGGTAATCCAGTCCCATATGGGCTGCTAACTCTTTAAAGAAAATCCAGTTATCTTTAGATTCTCCTAGAGGTTCAATCACTTTCTCAGAGGTTTGCATGTGATAGCAGTTATAGTCGGTACCCATATCAGGGAACTCAAACTGGGTGGTTGATGGCACGATGATATCGGCAAGTTCTGCGGTATCTGTCATCAAGAAGTCATGGACCACAAGGAATAGATCATCACGCATTGCGCCTAGGCGGCAGGCATTTGAGTCAGGTGCAACCGAGACGAAGTTGCCGTTGTAGTTAATCACCGCCTTAATTGGCTTGATGGGTTTACCGTAAGCCGTTGGGTTGGTGGGATGAATCGCCTTGGCAATTTCAGTCATGTTCACGTGACCAACGGTGTCGCCGTTAGGGTGAATATGGTCTGCACGACCTTTAGAGTAGTTTAAGCTGTCATCGGCTTGGGTATTATCATAGATAAAACCGTTGCCAATCTTACCGTATTGGCCCGCGACAGCGTGCATCATGGCGATGGCACGAGACATACGGGCGCCGTTGTAGTTACGCTGCATGCCGTAACCTAAACGAATGACCGAAAGTTCTGATTCACCATAAACTTTGGCAAACTCGAACATTTTCTCTCTTGGTACACCTGTAACTTGCTCGATCTCGTCATAGCTCATCTCATCGAGACGCTTGAGCAGATCTTCATAGCCTAATGTATTAGCTTCGATAAACTTCATGTCGGCCAAGTCATTTTCAACTAGATACTTCATGATGCCCGTTGCGAGGTGCGTATCGGTACTTGGTTTAGGCTGCAACCAGATGTCAGCTTGTGACGCAATAGGTGTACGCATTGGGTTAACTACGAGCAATTTAGCGCCGTTATCGCGCGCCTGGTTGATGAACTTAATACCGTGCACGTTAGTGGCAGTTTCGTTCTGACCCCAAGAGATATAACAGTTGGTGTAAATATTGTCGTATGGATCCGGCCCCTGATAGGTACCTGTAACAGATTTAAGACCTTCATAAGCGGCGAAAACACACACTTTACGATCGAGCTTACGGGCACCGACTGCGTTAAAGAAACGGCTAGGTCCACCGTATTTACCGATAACGCCTTCATGACCAGAATAGCTGTATGGCAAAATGGAGTCAGCGCCATGCTCCTTGATGATCTGTTGTAAACGACTAGAGATTTTTGCATAGGCTTCATCCCAACTGATACGACGCCATTTACCTTCGCCTTTTTCACCTGCGCGTTCCATCGGGTGCAAAATACGATCGGCGGCATAGGTGTACTGCACGTACGCATGGCCTTTAACGCAAGGAGATGTCCCCATTTTTTTCATCTCGGATGCGCCTTCGACATAGGTCATACGGCCATTTTGTACGGTAAATTTCAGCAGACAACGGTCGGCACAATTTCGCTGACAAGTGTGATAAACGATTTTACCTTCACGTTTAAGCATCTTGTCGGGTGCACCACCGCGCTCTGTTGCATTGGCAATTCCTGGCATTAAGCCAGACAAAGAGCCGACAACAGAACTGGCTCCAACTCCCTGCAGGAAGGTGCGTCTGTTAATTTTCATATGTTTTCCCCATCTTGATAGTGTTGATTCACTATTTATTTTTGTAGCAAAGACGACATTAATATTGCTAAGTGAGAGGCTTGCTTCAGGCGTAGCAAGCACTCACTCGGTTACACACGGTTTAACTCAGGTAGAACTCCTCTAACTGCAAACTCTGGCCTCTCATCTGCGCAGAGTTCGACTTTCCCTATGGATTAAGAAGCTAGTCTTCACTGGCTAGACGCCATTCTCTTTCTAGCCCACAAATTAATTTTGATTTGACCCAGTTGAACGCGGCCGAATGGTTGGTATTGCCAAATAGGACATAGTTGCCAATCTCGCGGTTTTCGCGGCGACGAACTCGGCATTTCTGTGCTAGCTCTTCCGGTAATTTGACGTAATCGATACCGGGTAACATGTTGACGAACTGGCGGGTGAATTGATTACAGCTCAGAGTAATGGCATCGGTTTCACTCAATAACCGCATGGCTGATGCTAAACTGTCGGTGTACCCTTCCACTTCCATGCATAGATTTTGCTCGCGACAGAGATTAACCAGTAACGGACAACTAAGGTCGTCATAGTTATCGATCTCTAAACAGGAGTAGCGGGAAAGGTTTTTGAGTGTGGGTACTTGGCTTAGGATTGGGTGATCACGTCGAGCTAAAATATAGAGGCTGTCGGTTTCACTAAACATTTCGTAGTTGAGGTTCTTACCGTTAAATCCCTCATAGACGACAATAAAGTCCATATCGCCATTGGCCAGTTCAGTGCTGCAGTCATGGGTGAGCACTCTGACATCGAACCTTAGATTGGGCGCTTCCGTTAAGATATCGTTACGCACCACTTTTTGCACCGCATAGACAAATTCATCGTAGGCATGGATAACAAACTGTCCTCCCGATTCGGCTGGCGTGAACACCGAGTGTTGCATCTCTATTTTCTGATACTGTTCCACCAAACTCTTAGCCATGGGAATAAGTTGGTGAGTTTTTTCTGTGGCAATAAAACCGGAACAACGCCTTATAAAGAGTGAATCTTTAAATGTGTCTCTTAATATTTTTAATGTACGGCTGACACCAGAAGCTGTCATACCTAATTCATTTGCTGCCTGATGACTTTGACCATGTTCATATATGGCAATAAAGACTTTTAATTGATTGTAATTTAATTGGTCTATTTTGTTCATGGTAAATGCGGGCTGAATATATTTATTAATATAATCTATATGTGAGTTTTAATATGCAACGTTGTAAGTCACACTTTTAATAAGCTTATTTTTATATATTTGATATGGCTCTCGTGTTTTACATTTTAATTTTAGCAAATTGCAGTTTGTGATATTTGCTGTAGATATATCTGTAAACAGTGTTGTGAATCTGATTCTCGTTATTAAGTGGTACGGTAGTACGACTTTTGTGAATGCATGACTTTGAGTATCTTCTTGTATTTGCGTTGTTTTCTGTATTGTTGTGTGATTTGCGCATTGTTTTTAATTCGGGGTACTTAGATGTTGTGCAGTGTTTTTTATTGGTGAAAAGTTATCTTCTGATTTTATTTCATAAAAAAATAAATTATTTTTTTATTGTGACCTTTAATTGATATTCGTTTTTTTAATTAAACCTTTCTTTATCGTTTTATATTTTTGAGTGTATTTTAAATGTAAAGGTTTTATAAGTGGCTCGGTTGATTATTAACTGGAGTCATAATAAGGAATGATTATGTTAGATAGACGCTCCATATTAAAAATGGCTGCTGGTGGTGCAATGTTAACATTGATCCCTAGCGCTCAACTTCAAGCAAAAACTCCTGGTAAACGATTGGCTATGGTGTTTGATGTTCGCCGTTGCACTGGGTGTCTATCTTGCACCGTCTCCTGTGCTATGGAGAACCAAACTGATGCGGGCCGTTGTCGTACCCGAGTCAATCAGGCTGCGATTGAAACGCAAACAGGTTTATCTACATTGGCCGTACCAAACCAGTGTAATCAGTGTGATAACCCAGCTTGCGTGTATGTTTGCCCTGTTGAAGCGACCTATAAACGCAAAGAAGATGGCATTGTGGTGATTAATCATGATGAGTGTATTCATTGTCAACTTTGTGTCGATGCCTGTCCGTACGGAGCTAGACGTAAAGATGAGACCCTCAACTCACCTCCAGAGAAATGTAACTTTTGTATTCATCGCGTATCAGCAGGGTTATTGCCCGCTTGTGTGGAAACTTGCATTGGTGAGGCGCGCAATTTTGGCGACCTTAATGATCCTAACAGCAAGGTGTCGCAGTTAGTGCGAGACAACAAGGCGTACGCCATGTTGGCTGACGCGGGCACTAAGCCAAATATCTTCTATATCGGTTTACCGGAACACCCTAAAGATAAACAGATCTTGTCACTTAACTTCCTCGAATGGCAACGCTAGGAGCAGATAATGGATAGACGTAAATTTTTAACCCGAGCGGGCGTTGCCTCTGTCGCAGCTGCCACTGTGGGTTGTGGTGAGAAATCTCAACCAATACACCCGACACGTAGCCAAGATGTAGGCTGTTTTGGTCACCCAATCCCTGCGGAATGCCAGCAGGATGCCAATGGTGATTGGCAGCTCACACCGGGTGTGCGCACTGCGTACTCGCGCTGTTTTAGCTGTTATAACATTTGCGGTTTACGAGTCAGAATTGATGAAAAGAATGACAAAGTGCTCAAAGTTGGCGGCAATCCATACTGTGAGAACAACTCAGGTTCTCCTTTGCCTATTGAGACTAGCGTTAAACAGAGTTATATCGCACTAGCGGGGGAAAATGGTTTAACAAATCGTGCAACAACCTGTGCTAAAGGCGCTAGTTGTGCTGATTCGGTTGACGATGAGCGTCGAGTCACTCAGGTGCTTAAACGTGATGGTAAGCGTGGTGAAGGTCGCTGGGTAACGATTAGCTATGAACAAGCACTGCAAGAGATCCTGCAAGGTGGTGATCTGTTTGGTGAAGGTCATGTTGAAGGTCTGCGTAGTCTGCGTCAGCTCGATAAGCCTGTAAAGCCTGGCTTCCCTGAGTTTGGCAGCGCTGCTAACCACCTGTTTGCGACTTACTGTGCAGAAGATACTTTGCGTGGCAGTTTTTATGCTCGATTTATGCAGCAGTCTTGGGGCACCAGTAACTTAGGCACCAAACACGCCTATTGCGGCGCAGCGCAAGCGACAGGCTATAGTTTAGGCATGGCAGCAGGCTTTGAAGAGTGGCTCAATGATGTCGACTGGGAAAATGTTGAGTACGGTTTATTTATGGGCACAAGTCCCGGCTCTTCAGGCGTGAGCCTTAATCGTGTTGGCCGTGGTCTTGCCGACAGTCGTGTTGATCGAACGTTTAACTATGTCTGCGTTGATCCGCTACTTCGTACCACGGTGGCTGCCGATACCAATGCCACTTGGTTAGCGGTAAAGCCGGGTCAAGATGCCGCGTTCTCTTTTGGGGTTATTCGTACCATGCTCGAGGAGGGCTGGTTTAACAAAGCTCACCTTGAAGGTGCGAGTGAGAAAGCCGCTAAAGCGGCGGGTGAACTTAACTATACCAATGCGGGTCACTTGGTCATTGTCGATCCTAAACACCCGGATTATCGCCGTTTCGCTAAGGCGAAGGACTTTGGTTTAGGCGGTGATGAAGCCATTATCGTTAAGGCGGGTGGTAATACCTTGGTGGCGGCAGAATCTGGTGATAAGGCTGAGTTATTCGTAAGTCAGACCGTGAAAGATAAATCTGGGCGTAAGGTGAAGTTGGCGTCATCGCTTTATCTATTGCGAGAGGAAGCTAAGCGCACCAGCATGCAAGAGTACGCCGCTAAGTCGGGGATCAGCATCGAAGATATGCGCCAAGTGGCTAAAGATTTAGGTCAGTATGGCCGTAAAGCTTGTGTGGCGGGCAATGGCGGTACCAACTCATCGGATGGTTTTGTGATGGGCTGGATCTGGGCAACCTTGAATACTTTGGTGGGGAGTCACGATGCGAAAGGTGGCGCTATCTATGGTAATGGCCCAATCGGCGGCATGGAGGGGCGATACGACCTAGCTAATATCGATAATGGTGTCAGCCTCGATGGTGTGGTGAATGCCTGTCGAGATGGCGCTTATGAGTCGTCTACAGAGTACAAACAAAAAGTAGCTAAGGGGCAAAACCCATATCCAGCTAGCACCCCTTGGCATGAAGTGCTGCCTGCAATGAATGCGGCAGAGCAATGGACTAGTCATGCTAATAACGATCCCTACCAAGCGAAGGTGCTATTTAATTGGCGCAATAACTTCCTTTACAGTGCGGCATCGATAAGCCAAGAGGTTGTGGCAAGTATTGCCGATCCTAAGCGCCTGCCTTTGGTTATCGGTATCGATTGCCATATGAATGAGACCAATCGCTACGCAGATTACTTTATTCCTGACCGCTCTATGCTTGAAGAGTATGCTGCCGACCGTATGTGGGGATCGTACATGTTAGGCGTGGCTGCTGCTGCGCCGTTGGTGACACCAAGAACCGTTAAGAATGCAGCGGGTCAGCATGTTTGTATGGAGCAACTATTAGTTGATATCGCTCTGGATATGCAGCTCCCCGGTTTTGGTAAAGGCGTAATTGCCCATGAAGATGGTAGTAAAGCGGATCTGCTTTGCTTCGAAGATTGG
This sequence comes from Shewanella schlegeliana, assembly GCF_016765635.1. Classification (GTDB taxonomy): domain Bacteria; phylum Pseudomonadota; class Gammaproteobacteria; order Enterobacterales; family Shewanellaceae; genus Shewanella; species Shewanella schlegeliana. The sequence continues at coordinate 103,330 of NZ_JAESVD010000012.1, read as the reverse complement.
CATGCAAAATACCTCGCCAACGTGGCATCTCAGTGTGAAAAACTGCCAACAGTTACAGACGAAGATAGGCAGTGGGCAGGCTTGGATTATGCCATGAAACCACTCACGCCAAGATTAACTGCAACTGAAGCTAACGAGGTCGAAGCACTATTATCCCGTGGTGGTTACTATGTTGCCAGTGAGCGCTATGACGGTGACTTTGTAAAGGGGGCTGAGCCAAAATGTTTGCAGCTTTACCATGAGGCGGTAGCACAACTGCGTCATGCTTATTCTGGTGAACACTATCCAGGCACCATTACTTATCATGAGCATAGATTCTGGAATGGCGATAGCTGGGAAAGTCATTGGCCAGCCTCCGAGTACCCATTGCTATTTTCTAGCTATAAGGCAACGGTGCGTTCAAACTATGCGGTGGCCTATAAACGCATTGCGGAGATAAGTCCGACTAACTTTGTTTATATGCATGAAGAAACGGCTAAACAGCAGGGGTTAACTGACGGCGATAAGGTCAAACTTATCACGGCTAATGGTAAGCCTGCTACAGGTCTACTGCAAACAGACTTTGGCGTTGCTCCGGGGGCTGTATGTGTTTCCCATGGCTTTGGGCATTCACAAGGCTTTGGTGGTGACGACAGGATTATCAATGGTGAGAAATTAGCGGGTCTCAAAGCGCGAGCGGGTGGGGTGGCTATTAATCAAATGATCCCCTCTGATCCAACACGTAAGCAAACGGCGAGCATGCTAAATGATTACTGGACGGGGGCTAACTGCCGCCACGGGATCCCTATCCGAGTGGAGAAGGCGTAAGCAAACGGCGAGTAGGCTGAATAACAGCAGTCCTCACCTAGAGGCGATAGTGGGGGCTGTCGATATATTACCGTTACGTGTAACTGACAAACTCAGCTGATTTATCTGTGTTTATCAGGGGGTGGCGGTAGATCCTGTGTGGCGTTTGCAGGGTTATCGCCTTGATAACACTCAATTCGTATCATCCTGCAACTTTCCCCTCAGCATTGTTTTCGCTGGGGGGACTTTTCTGCTTGGCGAAAGCTCAAATCACTTCAGCTAAAATTTATCTGTTTATGGTAGGGTTGAACCCCCATCATTGGAGATAATAATGAAAACAATAAAATACTCACAAATCGCCTTGTTAATGGCTACAAGCTTTTCGCTTCCGGCCATGGCTGTGACCTCAGAGCAGGCAGCTTTTTTCGATAACTTAGCTGCACATTGTGGTAAGGCTTTTGAAGGAACAGTCACTGCAGGCAATAGCGCGGATTCTGCTTTTAGCGGTAAGAAGCTTGTTATGCATGTACGTGAATGTAGCGACACTGTGCTTAAAGTGCCGTTTCATGTGGGGGATGACCATTCCCGTACTTGGGTGATCACTAAGACCCCTTATGGTTTGCACCTTGCCCACGATCATCGTCATAAAGACGGTAGTGAAGATAAGGTCACCATGTATGGAGGCATGACTGCCGATATGGGCAACGCAACGGAGCAGTCTTTCCCTGTCGATGCTTACTCGATTAATAACTTTAGAGAAAATGGTCTAGATGTCTCAGTGACCAACGTGTGGCATATGTACGTCAAACCACAAGAATTTACCTACCGTTTAACCCGAGAAAACCGCGACTTTAGAGTGGATTTTGATCTGACTAAGCCAGTCGATTTACCACCAGTACCTTGGGGTCATAAATAAAACTGTCTGCTGTAATATGTCTAGGTTCTAGTCTTTAATTGCTAGAACCTAGAATCTTCTTGTACTACTTCTCTTCAAAGGTAAACGATTGGCCTGCTAGGGCTGCTTCAAACATTAACCCGCCTTTAGCTACGGTAAATACCGCCATACCATTGATATAAGCTGCTTTAGCTGCGCCTTTCCCCGCACCTGCAGAGTTCCCCGTTGTACCAGCTTGGGCATTCGCGCCAATATTGATGGCGACTGCGGAGGCTTGAGCGCCGAATTCGAAGCTGCCACTGGTAAAGTCTCTGTAAGCGGCTTCATCTTTGAAGAAGATAACTTCGCTATAGGCTTGACCACCTAACTGAAATCCAAAAGATAGCTGAGTTAAGCTGGTGTCACCGGTATAGCTACCACCACGGTAAACTTTGCCTTTACCGTAAGCTGCACCAATACCAATACCGCCTTTTCCTACTGTTGGAAAAAGTGCATAACCGTAGGCGTTATTGAAGAATTTTTGCGTTTCGCTAGCTTGTTGAAAGGTGCTCTTCGCTTGAGCATAGCTATCTTCTGCGAGAGCCTGTGGGGCTATCATTACACTTGCAAGCAGACATAAGCTGGCGGTGATTCGTTTGATGAAGCTTGTCATTGCATTATCCTTATCTAGCAAACTGAGCTAAACCTTAGCATACCCTTACTGAACAGAAAGTGAATGCCGGAATTGTAACTGGGGTTATCTATTTAAAGATAAATAAAAGCGCCGATAGGCGCTTTTATAGGAGTAGTTAATCGACTCTATAACAGATGACTTATTCGACAGGCTGGCCTAATACATAGTGATTAAACCATTTCTGATCCCACTCCATCTTAGCCTTACGATGCTGGTACTTACTCAGGCCGTGGCCTTCACCCGGATAGACAACTAGCTCGACAGGCACGTTGAGGTAGTGGTGCAGCGCGCGATATAGACCTTGTGCATGACCCAGTGGTACACGCTGATCGCCTTCGCCAATATGGATTAACGTCGGGGTCTTGATCTGATCAGCATATGTCAGTGACGAACCATGGTTATAGGCTTCAGGCTTTTCCCAAGGTAGACCTTCCATAAAGTTGACCACATGGCCAGGGGTATCTTCGAGGATCCACTGTAGGCGTTGATCGAACACGCCTGCACCAGAACTTGCCGCTTTAAAGCGGTTATTGGTACTAATAAGGGCATTAGTAAGGTAGCCACCGTTACTCCAACCCATGACGGCCATCTTGTCACCATCGACAATGCCGTCTGCTATCAGTTGATCGACACCAGCCATGATATCTTTGACTTCAATGTCATGCTCACGGCCTACCAGATCGGTAAGGAACTTATCGCCATAGCCTGTAGAGCCACGATAGTTTGGTGACAGTAGCGCCCAACCGTTGGCGGTAAAGGTCGAACGACCGTAGGATCTATGTTGTAGTGCATAAGGTGTTGCCGCAGTCGGACCACCATGGATCTGCACGATTAATGGTAGTGGTCCATCTTCCTTCTTATAACCTGCTGGCAGATCCAATATGCCTTCGACCACTGCGCCATCGGGAGCTGTCCACTTGACGATGGAGACTTGTGGCAGCTTCCAGTTATCGACTTGTGGGTTGATATTGGTCAGTCGTTTAGCCTTGGCACGACTGCTGTTGGCATCGGCGATAAACATATCGGAGAAGTGATCTAAGCCGTTATGGCTGAAGGCAACGGATTTACCGTTTTGGCTAAAGCTATAGCTGCCAATAACCATGTCACCCGGGATAACTGTGCGGGTGCCGCCCTGCTCGCCATCATCGATTTCAGTACAGAACAGTTTTATTCGACCATGATCTGCGCCGCGATAACAGATCTCATCACTGTTTGGTCGCCAAGTCAGATCGCTTGATGTCAGTGTGACATCACCGGGGCGACTCACCTCTAACGATGGTTTATCTGTGGCTTTTGCATCGGCGATAAATAGCTGGCCAGGGTGGCCATCATAGTCAATTCTAAAGGCGAGTTCCGTGTTGTCTTGCCAAGCTAAACCCAATAGCCAGCCATATGGAGAGGGAGCATTATCACGCCACTGGGTATCCGCGAGTATACTATTTTGTTGGGTTTTGGTATCGAAGATCTCAACGTCTGACCAACCCTCTAGGAATACCAGTTCGTTGTCAGTGGTGGTGATGCGGGCAATTTTGCTGCCATCTTCGCTGACCTTAAATTCCCAAACCACTTTGTCATCATCGAGGAGTAGCTTTTGCTTAAAATGTTCGAGATCGAGTTGATATAAGGGGTTAGTCGTTTGTTCACCGTGGCCGTATTTTGGGGCGCTGTGACTGGTACGCATCGAAGCCCATTGATCTTTATCGGTTGTGGTTTTTGTGGCTAAAAAGTATAAGCTCTTGCCATCGTGGCTGAGTTCAAACCCTGCCACTCCTTCGGCTTCCTTGGTCATCGGCTGGCTATCGCCGCTATTAACCGATATACGGAATACCTGAGTCTTGCCGTTGAAGGGAGCTTTTGCCCCTTCCTGTTTTACTTTTCCAAGGTAGTAAACGTACTCACCATCAGGGCTCCACTGGGGGCTAGATTCACTCTCATTAGTAAAGGTCATGCGCTTTGATTGACGAGACTTGATGTCGACTAGCCACAGGTCGCGTTGACTCTTATCTAGCTCCTTGTCCCAGCGGGACTCTAGCCAGACTGCTTGTTTACCATTCGGGCTAAGAGTTACCGAGCCCATGTTACCGATATCAAAGAAGTCATCTATGGTGATATCGTGGGTTCTCTCCGCCGCCATAGCGGAGAAACTGCAGCCGAGCAGCGCGGCAGCAAGCACTGACTGCTTGTGTGTTGGTATCATGTATTAATTCCTACCCTTCAATATGTTGTTATTGTTTTGATGTTTTCTTGAAATAAGGGCTAATACACTAGCGTAACTTTTACGCAGTTGGCTATGAAAAATATTCAATCAATTATGTTTGTTTGTGATAAGTCAAAAGCGGAAATTATTGATGCTTAGATTCTTTAAGTTGCTCATCTTCTCGCATCAACTGCTGTAGGTAGGCAAGCTCTTCAGAGCTAAGTAACTGCTGACTGGCTTGCATCGGTTTCTTTTGTTGTGGCTGCCGGGTAAGTTTTCCGCGCAGAAAGGCGGCTCGAGTGATCTGCTTGAGACCGTAGATTGCCAATATGTACACAGTCAACAGTAAGGTCAGTTTCGTTGCTGCTTGATTGATAATAATGGCCTGATCACCAAAGTAAAACGGAAGTAGAATAAGTGCGGCTCTGATAAGCCAATTACTCATAAGCGCTAGGGTTAATACCAGTAGCCAGCGAAATTTGATGTCTTTCAGACTGTCTTGATGTAAGCGTGATACTCGGCCTGGATAGCGACTCAGCATTTTTATGATGTAGTAAAAATAGATCCCCGTTTGGATAAAGAGTAGGGCGGGTAGCAGCATGGCAAATAAGCTTAAATGGCTGAGATCCAGAGGCTGTGGCAAGCCAATATCAGACCACTGGTTGGCGAATAGTACTCGAAAGCCTATGGTCAGAATCACAAGAATAGCGATGATCAGTGCAGGGTAAAAGTGGCGGGAAAAACCAATAGGTTGTTCGATATCATTGAGACTACGATCGCAATAAAGATAGAGCAGAGGCATTACCAGAAAGTAGACTGGGATGATTAAGATAAATAACAGGTGTATGGGGGCTGGAGCATTGTCACTGGTCAGTAGGCCAGTAAAGAAATACAGCGCCATTAGGCTGAAGATGTCTCCAAGGATCCTATTAGTGCCATTTTTTTCATGGTAGATATAGCGGATGTACAAACCTAGGCCTAGACAGTGAATACCGCCAAGCAATGAGAGCCACCAATAACCTTGAGAGAAAAACTCACTAAATTCATTCATGCCAAAATCATTTCAACCTAATGTTGCTCTAGATGCAAGTGTTAAACCTTTAAAAGCAACCAATTAATAGCAATATATTCTGATACTCAGGCTGTAAGCGAATAAGAATAACTATTTTTGCTAGCTATTGTGAAGGGCTTGCTAGCGGAGCCGGGGACATCAATGGGGTAAGCTTAACTGGCAAGCTTGGAGACGGATTTAAGTTTATGCAGCAAGGCTTCTTTTTTAAACGGTTTAGCAAGGTAATCATCCATGCCGGATTGGTAACACCTTTCAATATCCTGATCGAGCACGCTGGCGGTTAAAGCTATGATAGGGTGCCTAGATTGAGAGTTCAGCCCTTCCCATTCTCTAATTTTTTCCGTTGCCGTAAAGCCGTCCATCACTGGCATCATACAGTCCATTAAAATGGCGTTAAAAGCCTCTCCCGAACTGATGAAATCTAAAGCCTCTTGGCCGTTATTAGCGATAATACAATCGAACCCCGCCTGCTTAACGAGTAAGGATGCCACTTTTTGGTTTACTAAGTTGTCTTCTACTATCAATATCACAATCTTCACTTTTTCTGGCTCTTCTGCGAGCTGATTATTGATAGCGCTGTTTGAGTCTTGCTTCAGCCGCAAGTTACGGTTCTCTAGCCCATTGCTTACTGCATTTTTAAAGCGATTACCTAGTAACGGTAGCGTTACTGTCGCGTCCATATTATCTAATTCTCGTTTCTCTGTTGGTGTATTGATTGCTATCGTAAAAATATCCTTCTGTCTTAGCAGCTCAGGCAAAGCCGCAAGGGTGTCTCTGGTTGATGAAAAACTGTCAATAAATAACAGATCAAATATTTGTTTCTCTTGTAATAGATCGAAGCAAGATTGATAGTGGAAGTTGAGATTAAAACCGTATTGCTGACATTCTCTATTAAGTCGTTCACTAAGCTCCGAGTTATTAGAGATAAGCGCAGTCGTTAAGCCTTCGAACTGGTTTGATACTGGTTTTTCTTGAGTAATAATTTGAGAGCGTAGTTTAATTGAGAAGCAGCAACCTTTTCCTTTCTCAGAGATAAGGCCGATCTCTCCACCCATTAATGTTATGAGTTGCTTACAAATAGCGAGCCCTAGCCCTGTGCCACCAAACTCTCTTGTTGTCGTGTCATCTTCTTGAGTGAAGGGAGAGAATATATGTTGTTGTTTCTCTTTTGCGATACCGATACCGCTATCATGAACACTTATGAGTAGGTCGCAATATCCTGCAGCATTACAACAGGATATGACCACCTTAATCCCACCTTCGTGGGTAAACTTCACTGCGTTAGAGAGTAAGTTGACGAGTACCTGTTTCATACGGTGTTCGTCGAGGGAGACAAGATAGGGCGTGTCGTTATCTATCTTGACTTCTAAGGTCAGGTTTTTCTCGGCGATCTTTGGCAGTACTATGGTTAAGGTGTCATACACTACCTCGGTAATGTCAGCGTCGGTATTAGTGATTGAGAGGTTACCAGACTCAATCTTAGATAGGTCGAGTATGTCATTGATTAGAATGAGTAATGTTTGAGATGAGGTCTCGATGGTTTGCAGGTACTCACTCTGAGTTGCCGTCAGTTTTGTGCCAGCCATAATATCTGACATGCCTATAATACCGTTGAGCGGCGTTCTAATCTCATGAGACATATTAGCTAAAAATGAACTCTTGGCCTGATTGGCTTTTTCTGCTTCTCGTTTTGCTTGTAATATTTTTAGTTCATTTTGGTGGCGCTCATTGATGAGCTTATTGAGTGTTTTGGAAAATAGGCTCAATTCATCGTTACCCTCCTCGCTAATTTTCTGAGAATAGTCGTGAGTCTCCTCGATGTGTGACATGGTGTTAATCACATGGCTTAGGTAATTGATTATCCGTCGGTAGAGGTTGGCTCCGATGATGGCAATAATGATTAGTGAGATAAATAGCGCAGTGCAAAATAACCAAATAAGATTTTTTGATTGGGCTATCTCGCTTTGAATATTGCTGCTGAGCTTTACGGAAAAGCTGCTCACGACATATTGGATTAAATCAAGACGCTGGCTGAATGCTTCTAAACTGATATTGGGAGTATTGGTTAATGCTTGCTTATCTAAAATATGGCTCCTTAATTGATAACTTTGCTCAAAAGCCTTATCAGAAAAAGTACTGAGTAAGAGTGAAACCTGCTCAGGTTTGGCGTTAATATCAATAAAGCGCTCCACAAAAAGCTGCTGACGCTCTGTGATGGAATTTAACTGGCTCAGTAGTTCACTATCATCGCGATTTTGTAGCAATAGATTGATTAACCATTTCTCTTCTGTAGACCACAAAGACAGCCATTGCAGTTGGTACAATATTGCAAGCTGCTGATTTATTTCATCGTTAAATCCTGAGTTATCCTTCTCCAGTGTGTTGAGTGCTTGAACCTGTAGTTCGTTAAACCAAGCCGACCAGTCTGCGAGATCTTCAGTACTCACTTCTGTTAATTCTTTTAGGGCATCATTGGTGCTAGCTAACCAAGACTCCATCTCTAAGTTGTTCTTGGCAGTAAATGTTTGGGGTAGTTGCTGTGCTATTTTGCTGAGCGAAGGGGTTAAGGGGGCTAGTGTCACCTTGGTGTTGTGTTTGAATAACTGCTCTCTTGCTTGGTTGGTAAGCTTGTTTAGTTGAGATAGTGACTCCAAAAAGCTCACTTTACTGTTAAGAGTATTTAAAGCTCGAACATTTTCTCTCTGTTTTTTGACCTCTAATGCCGATAAAAAAGAGGCAAAAATGAGTGGTAATAGCACTAAGGCTAGCATGCGTATTTTTATCGAAGCATGATTGAATATGCTCATTTCTACTCCATGAATTGAACAAGTTAGCGCGATTCTTGTAGTTTAACTTAGCCTTGACTATATTCAGCATAGTACAAAAACTATCTAGGATTGAGGGTTTTAATGTTTAAGGGATTAAGCGTGCGAGTTAGGCCTGTCTATTTTCAGCTCTTTGTCGTGCTGGTGCTTTGTTGTATCTCTTCTCCCCTTCTCGCTGTCGAAGCCAGCATCGATGAAAACGACGATATTGAATTTGCTATTTTTAGCCTTAATGATGACTTGCCCCCCTTGAGTAAGAGCAAGGCGAGAATGCTCTATCGCGGTAAGAGTAAGAAAATATCGGGCAGCTTGAAAATTGTCTTGGTAGACCTTCCTGAAACCTCCATTCATAGAGAAGAGTTTTATAAGATGCTACTCGGCAAGTCTGTTTCGCAGATGAATGGCTACTGGGCGGGGCTTGCATTTTCGGGCAGAGGCTCTCCGCCTGATGAGCTTGACAGTGATGATATTAAACAGATTTTAAAATGGCTTAATGATAACCCTAACGGCATAGCCTATGCGCCTATCGAATCAGTGCCAGCAGAAGTCAATATCTTGATAACCGTGCCTCAGGGAGAGTAGTCATGTTATTTCGCCGAACATTCTTTATTGTATTATCTTCAATCATATTTCTACCTGTCGCGCAGGCGAGCGTTGAACTTACCGACAATATTTCTCTTAGTGGGTTTGGCTCTACTGCTATCAGTAAGACTGATAATCGCACCCCGCTGTTTATTAGTAGGGAGATCACCGAAAGCACCTGTTATGACTGTGACACCATATTGGGTTTGCAGCTAGATGTTGAGCTACTCGATAGCTTAAGTGCATCTGGGCAGGTGGTTAAACGTACGCAGGACAAGTGGAGCGATCCTGTGCTTGAGTGGGCCTATCTTTCATATGAGTTTGATGATTTTGAGGTGAGAGCAGGGCGTTTGCGTTTACCGCTATTTCTGGTTTCTGAGTACTATTATGTTGGACAGGCCTACCCTTGGGCTAGACCTCCTCAGGAGGTGTATGACAGCATTTTAGGATTTACATTTTATGATGGCCTGTCTGTTGCTTGGGATTATGAGATTTCCGATGAGCTCCTGTTAACCGTGTCGCCCTATTACGGCTTTGATAGGATAAACAAGGTGGAGTTGGGGGATAATTTACTGACATTTGATACCGAATATATGGCCGGGATCTATGTTGACTTAGTTGGGTTTAACTATCGAATCCATAGTGGATTTACGCAGGCAAAATATCGGCAGCAACCTTCGGTAGAGCAGCAAAAGCTGGATATTTATACTCTGGGCGCCGAGTACAGCTATGAGTCTTGGCTTTGGATGGCAGAGGTAGAGGTTGATCGTTTGCAGACTAACTGGTATGCCTCGGCGATCTATGCCTTTGACTATCTATCTCCCTATCTGACCTACGGTGAAAGTCATCAATTACGCAAGTCTAAAGGAGTGACAGCAGGGGTTAGATATGATGCGACTTCGAGCATTTCCTTCAATCTCGAGTACCAGATGATCTTCTCTCAAGAAGAGGGAAATCGGGCTCAGTTTGTGACGTCTCCACTGGAGTATGGTGAAAGTGCTGATGTGGATTTAGTTAGCCTTACCGTAAACTTTGTATTTTGATTTTTGATTAAGGCTAAGAGCGTGGGGCATAGGTAGCAGGCTAGCCGATCCTGCTTAGCTTTCAGGGTGAATAGCGTCGGTTATTGTAGGATTGCTGCTATTTGCTGATTAATGGTTTGGATTTCGCTACACAAGTTGTTTATTGCTATTTGCTCTGGGAGTAAGCCGCCTTTTGAGCTCGACTCAACGACTTGGGCCAAGCTTACTGCATCTTGTGCACACAGGTTACTGAACATGCCTTTGAGCTCATGGCTGATACGGAATAATCCATCTATATCTTCTGTTCGATAGCTTTGCTGAATATGCTTGGCACTTTGGCCATACTCTTCGATATAGAGGGTAAGTAGCATGTTCAGCATAGAATCATCGCCATCACAGAGTGCTTTTAATTCATCAACCTTAATCATAAACTCTCCCTTAATTGTATGGGCAATTAATCGCTATCAAGCGATGCCAGTTAATTTGTGACTATATTTGTTGTAATTAGGGTAAGCCTAATCCTTTAGCTTGTCTTTCTCAGTAGCCTGAAAGTGTTTCGACTCTTATGTGAATGGTATTCTATTTTGTCTGAAAGCTGCTGGATGATCTTCAGTCCTCTGCGGCTTTGCAACCAAGTATTGGGATCGGCCGCCAATGGCTCTATAAAGTCCATCTTGGGGAGATCTTTAAGGATATGTGTCGGCATCGAATCGCCGTAGTCAGAGACCTCAATAACTAATTTACTTGTATCACTTAGGTAGGAGGTGATCTCAAACTTGGCACCTTCAAGATTTGAGTAGGCATGCTCAAAGACGTTATTGACGATTTCGACTAGGCACAGCTCCATCTGCCCGGTAACTGCGACATCTAATCCGAGTGATTGCCAAAAAGGAAGAATATCAGAGGCCACTGTACGAGATGCCTCCAAACAGCTTGAGTATTGTTTATGAAACTTCCCTGTACTCACATCATCTCTCCCTATTTCACTTGCTGTAATGGTGCCAAAATATCGTGGGGAATGGGCGTCGACTTGTAGAGATTATCGATAGTGGCAACGCCACCTATGGGGCGTGATACATTACGATTTTTTAGAATATGGACGTACTGGCATTCCGTTAATAGCTGGGTATAGCCATCGTGGCCCAATAAGTAATCTCCAAACATGGTTTTATTAACGATGTAAGCGTCGTCAGCGAGGTGAATATAGTCACAAATGAGGGTGTTGCTCACTAGGCTCTTAGCTTCGACCTTACAATTGGCACCAATAACGACCGGGCCTATGATGGTTGCGCCATCTTGAACTTCGCTGCCACTGCTAATGATAACGGGAGGGGTAATGTTACATTTACTGGTGTCGACACGGGTATTGATGCCTAGCCATACACCTGGAGATACTTGGGTGCCAGGGATTGGGTAGCCTTTGACCTTACCGCTAATAATATCGCTGGTAACTTCCCATACATCTTTGACTTTGCCGACATCTAGCCATTGGAAGTCCATATTTATGGCATAGAAGTTGGCTTGGCGCTCGACAAGTAGCGGGAAGAGATCGCTACCGATATCAAACTCTATATCTCTAGGAATAAAGTCAAAAATAGCGGGCTCAAAGATATAGATGCCGGTATTAATGTTGTTAGAAAGAGCCTCGGATTCTGCGGGTTTTTCTTGGAAGCTGGTGACCTGATTGTACTTGTCGGTGACCACGACACCATATTTACTCACTTCGGAGCTGTCGACCTCTTTGGTGATGATAGTTGCGATTCCGCCATGCTTCTTGTGATGCTCTACGGCTTCTTTTAAGTCCAGATCTATCCAAGCATCCCCACATACCACGACGAAGGTTTCATCAAAGAAACCAGAAAAGTCCTGTATTTTTCGCATGCCACCAGCACTGCCGAGTGCCTGACTAACATATTCGCCATCGACCTCTTTCGCCTCATAGGAGTATGAGAGCTGAACGTTGAAATGGTGGCCGTCACCAAAATAATTTTCGATTATCTCAGCCAAATGACTAGTATTTACCACTATCTTGTCGATGCCATGCTTAGCAAACAGCTGGATCATCGACTCCATCACGGGCTTGCCTAGAATTGGAACCATAGGTTTTGGTATTGCATAGGAGATAGGTTTAATGCGTGTGCCTTTCCCTGCGGCAAGTATCATTCCTTTCATCACACAGTCCTTTTAAGTGGTAGGCGCGAGAGCGTCTTCTATCGTTGGGTGACTTAATATCAGCTTATCTATTCGAGTCAGCTTGAGTAGGTCTAAGATGGGCTTTTGTGGATTAACGATACTAATCTTGGTGTTGCGTAGCATCTTGTAGGCGCCCATCACGGCTCCTAGTCCACTGCTATCCATAAAGCGAACATCACCGAGATCCAGAACCAAGTGGTCGCGGATGTTGCCTTGTATTTTTTCGAGTTCTTCACGAAATGAGGGGGCTAGCTTAGCGTCAAATCTCGCCTCTCTAACTTGGATCACTGTGTATTGACCTTTCTCGATTATGTCGAATTGCATACTGTGTCCTCGATTAATTTCCTTTCCATTCAAATACTAATAAGCTGATGTCATCATTGAATTGCGCTGTACCTGACCAACTTTTGAGTGTCTCTACTATGGTGTCGGTCTGCTTGGCTGCAGGCTGATCGGCTAAGTCCTGAACTAGCTGCTTTAAACCTTGTTCAGAAAATTGTTGATTGTCACTGGATTCGGCCTCGGTGATACCGTCTGAATAGAGAAATATTCGGTCACCGCAATTGAGTTGTACCTGCTCGGTTTGGAAATCGGCGAAATCGAACATGCCAACGACAAAGCTTTCTTGTTGTATGAAGAGACACTGTTGTTGCTGTTTTTGCAACCAGATCATCGGCGGGTGACCCGCGAAGGCATAGTTTAATAGTCCGCTTTTAGTGTTAAGCACGGCATAAACCATAGTGAAATAGAGATTATTATCATCCTGGTTGATGTAGCTCCGGTTGAGCCTAGCTAATACTTCACTGGGATCCCTGAGGCTATAAAAGGGATCGGTTTCCTTCTTGCGTTTTACATTAGAGTTGCTGGCGGAGTTGGAGCTAATACTTTGCTGGATGGCAAAAGACATCAATGCCGAAGTGACTCCGTGCCCCGACACATCAAACAGGTAGATAGCAATATGGTCTTCATCTAGCTGCATACAACCAAGCATATCGCCCCCTATTTGGGCGCTAGGAATATGTGTGTAGTGAAGTTCAACGCCTTGGAAAGAGGTTTGACTAGGAAGCATGCGGCGGATTAATAAGTTGGCTGACTCTAGATCTTCCTTCATGGTGGCATAGGCCCGGTCTAGTTCAATATTTTTGGTTATAAGCTGGTTGTGTAATTCTAGGTTTCTTAGCCCCGCCTTTAGTCGAGCATCGAGTTCGTTAATATTGGTATCTTTGGCGACAAAGTCATCGGCTCCGGCATTAATTCCTTCGACAATAGATTCTTTATCATCACGCCCTGACAGTAAAACGAAGAAGATGTAGCGGCCATATTCGGGAGATTTTAAGCGATAACAAAGTTCGATGCCGTTTAAGCCGGGCATCATCCAGTCACTGAGAACTAGCTGGATAGAGGGGTGCTTATCGAGTTGAGCAAGAGCATCGATTCCATTAAAGGCACTAATGACTCGATAACCCCTTGAAGAGAGCATTTTAGTCATCAGCAACTGCATGACCTTATTGTCTTCAACGAGTAGGATTTCTTTGCTCAAATTTTCAGCCTCCATGCCGTATCTGTTACTGAGTGAAATTAGACATCCAGCTTTGAATAAGTCCTTTTACTTTTCAAAAGTCTAGTAGTGAATTTCAAATACACAAGCAAGTTACAAATCTGGAGTTGAAATAAAGGTGATTTTATCTAGCGGATTATCTATCTCGTCCAAGAGCCGCTTTGAGCTTGGACGAGGCTTGTTAGTCCTTTATGGAAACTTTTATGCGCTGGTGGCGATTAGAGCTTGCCTCTGGCGGCTTACCTGGGGCTGGGTGACGTTCAGATAGTAGATGACGAACAGCCATTATGGGATGAGGCAATAGCATTCTTGGGCCGGCAAAAATCATGATCTCACGTGCCTTGGCCTTCATGTGAGGTTTGTAGCAATGCACTGGGCATTTGTTGCAGGTTGGCTTTTCCTGGCCATAGGGGCATCTGTCTAAGCGAGTATGAGCGTATTCGATAAAGCTTTCACACTCTTCGCAAGGGTGACTGTCAGACTCTTTATGGTGTGCCTTACAGTAGATCTTCACCATTGCGGAAATTGTCTTAAACTCTCTGAGAAGTTTGCCACTGAGCAGTTGTTCAAATGCCATGAGATACCTTAGTAACTTACTGGGTTATTTTCATAATAAGTGGGTTATCTTTTAGTGACAAAATATAAGGGCGAAAGTTTGAAGGTGTGCACAAAATAGTGCTTATTAACTGACTGGCAACGAGTCTTATGCATCACTTCTTCATTTTGCTCAAGTATCAGTTCAATAAAGTAAAAATAGATAGCGCTCTATTGTTAGATGCGGCCTAGAATAAAGGGAAAGAGATTGAGAGACACATGACTCGATTGGGTAAGTCGCAAACGGCAAAGTTGTTGCTGCAGAGGAATACTGCAAGAAGATGAATTTATAGAAAGTTGTGCTGTCGATTTGGTTCAAGGCTATTATCTAGCAAAGGCTTATCCTTTGAAGAGTTCTCCGACCCTAATGCAGCTAACATCTTAATCGCTAAGCTTATTTATGCTTTGTAATACCCCAAAAAACGAATATTTTTGATACCCGATTAAAAAAGAGATATAAATACTTGATTTTAAGAGAGAGAATGCATTACTAATAATGCTTAATTTTTACTCATTCGTGTCGCCCTATAAGCATATGACGGATGTGTTCGTGGCCAACCTACGGTGGAAACAATGAAAGAAATAGCCATTATACTGCTGATTGTAATAGGTGTTTATCTCTATAGACGCACTCAAAAAGCGGCGCAAGCAGAGAAAGAACAAGCAGCTAAGCAGTCAGAAGAGGCGCAAGATGTGCCTGAGACGCAGATTAAAGATATCACGCCAGAGACAACCGAAGATGTGTCCACCCCTACGGTTGATGGTGTGAGTTTTGAGCCTAAGCTTGACCATGAAAAAGAGATGGTTAAAACTGCCGTACAGCCAGAGCCAGAGCCAGAGCCAGAAGTGAAACCTGAGGTTGTCGCTAAAGCTGCTCCTGTTGTAGAACCTCAGCCTGTAATAGAGTCTCAGCCGGAGGTTCAGCCTAAACTTGTAGCTGAGCCAGAAGCTGAGGCTGAACTTGAGCCTAAGCAAGAGTCTAAGCAAGAGCCAAAGGCCGAGACTGTCAATCTATCATGGGCAAGCTCGAAGCTAACTAAAGCCGTTAGCGAACTTGAGCAAGCCAGTGACGCTCCAGCACAACACCTAGCGATCTCTACTGCTATCGCCGAGTGCTACAAGCAGCGTAAGCAAAGCGAATATGTGCAATATGGTGCAACGCTTTCTCAAAGCTATCTTGAGGTATTTGCCGCCTATGTTAAGGGACTTAAGGCTGAAAATCCTGACGCAGAAGTGAAGGGAACGGCAATGATGCACCTGTCGACCCTGCTTAATGATAATGGCGAGTTCGACGCAGCGATATCAATTTGTAAGACAGCAATTGAGTATGGTCTGACCGATGGCACAGTGACTGGCTTTGAAGGGCGAATTACCCGTATCGACAAGGCAAAGGCAAAAGCCAGTAAATAGCATTAATAGTTAAAGGCAATCGATCACTAAGCTGTGTAGAATAAGCAGAGTGGTTACCGAAGAGGCGAAACCCAGAGTTGAATTTTGGGCTTCGCCTTTTTATTTAGAGGAAGTGTTATATGAGTTTTCGTTCGCTATGTTTGTTCGGGATAGCTTCAATCGGCTTAGTTGCTTGCACTCAATCTCCCGAGTGGACGCTATTGTATTATCCTGACAGTCAAACCCAGCCCAGTGTTGAGCAGTCATCCAGCTATATTAGTGGCTACTATGAAACTATCGAACAGTGCCATGCAAAAGGAAAGGGACTGGTTCGCCTCGGTGGCGATATCGGTGGTCACTATGTTTGCGGTTATCAGTGTGAGGCCGATGGCCAGTCACTCAGCTGTCAAAATGTGATCTCTTCGGGGAATTAGCCTAAAGCTGCTCCGAGCTACGAATAGAGTCAAAAGAGAACGAAAAGAGAGTTGCGATGAAGTTAAAGGCGGTTAAGTTAGATAAAGATACTCTGAGCCTGTCGGTACAGAGCGATATCGATTTTGAGCAGTTTGAACTGTTTGCCGAGCCCTTTGCTAGAGCGCTTGATTGCCGGGTGGTGGAAAAGCAATGGGGAGCCGATCGCCATCAGTGGTTGTTGGAGTTTGAAGGTACACACTTACAGCTACACTATGAGTTTTATGGCGACATCTGTTGGTTATCTACTGACAGAGAAGATGAATATGACGTTCTCGTTTATCTTGCCGAACTGATGAAGCCTTATCTGCAATAAACTGCGCGGGATAAGCATAATTAAATTCTAGAGTTTGAATGTTGGCCCTTTCGTCAGTGGCCTTCACAATTGAGCATAATCAAATGAATATCGATCCACCTAAAGCGGCAATGGAGCAGGACTCTGGCTCGGCTTTTCACTATCAAGCCCTAACGCCCGATCTGATTTTAACTGCCATCGAAACACTAGGGGTCTATCCTGAAACTGGCCTGTTAGCACTCAATAGCTACGAGAACCGTGTTTATCAGTTCCGCTGCGATAGGGGGCAACGTTATGTGGTGAAGTTCTATCGCCCTGAGCGCTGGACGGATGCACAAATTCAAGAGGAGCATGACTTTGCCGCTGCACTGGCAGAGCAAGAGGTGCCTATCGCTACGCCAGTAATTATCGATGGTAAGTCGCTCCATGAATATCAAGGCTTTAGGTTTGCACTGTTTCACTCCATAGGTGGCCGTGCCTTTGAAGTTGATAACCTCGATCAGCTAGAGCAGGTCGGGCGCTTTATCGGTCGTATCCATCAGTACTCTCAGCAGGCCGATTTTAAATACCGCGATGTGATGTCACCTAAATTACTGGGTGAGGAGTCATTAAGCTGGCTTAAATCATCGGGACATATTCCCGCGAGTCTTGAGCTACCTTACTTTACTGTGGTGGAGCAGATCTTAGAAAAAGCATCGGCGCTATGGTTACCCGAGAGTTACCGCTCAATCAGGCTTCATGGTGATCTGCACCCAAGCAATATCTTGTGGACGCCAGATGGCCCAGGCTTTGTCGATCTCGATGATGCCAAGATGGGACCGGCGGTGCAAGATATCTGGATGATGCTGGCAGGAGACAGGCCGCAGCAGTTGTTGCAGCTTGAAGTTATCCTTGAAGGATATGAAGAGTTCTGCGAATTCGATAGTCGTGAGCTTAAGCTGATAGAACCACTGAGGGCGATGCGCATGCTGCACTACAACGCTTGGCTCAGTCGCCGCTGGGGCGATCCCGCGTTTCCGATGAACTTCCCTTGGTTTGCTGAGGACAAGTATTGGGAACAGCAGATTTTAGCATTTAAGGAGCAATTAGCAGCATTGGATGAGCCGCCATTAAGCTTAATTCCTCAGTATTAAAACAGCTGAAGGCACTTATTTTGTAACAGAAAAATGAACTTTTGCGCTTGAGGTCAACTCCAAAGCACATTATGTTATATCCAAATTATTAGCGTGATGCACGATTTGCATCGAGGGGAAGTTAGATGAAAAAAGCTTTATTAGTTGCATTTGCACTATTGATGGCGCCTATGGCTGCGATGGCGGCACAATATGAAGAAGGCGTACATTACACGGTTATTAACGAAGGCCCGGGTACGGCTAAACCTGAGATTGCAGAGTTCTTCTCTTTCTACTGCCCACACTGCTATACCTTTGCTAAAGAGCAGGTGCCTAAGATCAAGGCAACTCTTCCTGATGGGGTGACATTCAAGCAAAACCACGTTGACTTTATCGGTCGTGAAATGGGCGTAGAGATGTCTCGTGCTTTCGCTATCGCACATCAGCTAAAGATTGAAGAGAAGATGGAGCACGCTCTGTTTTCTGCAATTCAAGATAAGAAGCAGCACTTCACTAATCTAGACGATATCAAGGCGCTTTTCGTGGTTAACGGTGTTGACCCTAAAGCATTCGACGCGGCAGCTAAGTCATTTATGGTTAATGCGCAGATGTCTAAGATGAAGCGTGATACTGAAAATGCCAAGATTGCAGGTGTACCTGCATTAGTGGTTAACGGTAAATACCGTGTTGAGACTGGTGCTATCAAGTCTTATCAAGAACTACTCGATATTGCTTATTACCTAGCAACGCAAAAGTAATTTGCAGCGATAACTAAAAAAAGGAGCCAATAGGCTCCTTTTTTTGTATATGGATGTACTTATCCCTGAGCACATGGACTGCGCAGGAAGGGAGTTGTGTCTGGAACACTTATGCAGATTGCCATGGATGGTAATAAATCTACGTTGTGTCGGGCATCTTGTCATAGAGAGTTATGCGCTCTTTATTGAAGAGCAGCATGGATGGTAATAAATCTGGTTTGTGTCTGGCATCTTGTAATAGAAAGTTACGCGCTATTTTCTTGAAAGTTCAGGCTTGGAAATAAATAGGAATTATCCATTTTAGTTATGCATCTGATTGTCATAGGGATTCTTCTTTTTTGTGCAATTTGATTAAAACTTTTACATTTATTTGCTAAAAAAAATGCAACTCTCGTGGTACAAATCATGTCCAACAAAAATAAATAACAACAAGCGAAGACGCTATCGGGAGGTCTTATGAGAGTTTTTCCTGTCTATGCACCCAAACTGATTGTTAAGCACGCGCGAATTTTTTTGTCTGGGGTGATCTGGGTTAAAGATCTAGGTCGACTAGAGTTTGATAAGGGGAGGTTTTTACTGCCAAGAAAAAGCCTGCCTAAAGTTAAGCAGGCCATTTTAGAGCTCAATGAGTTAATTGAGTCTCAGAGTAACGAGATGCAAACAGCATAGCGTTTGATACCAATCGCTATAAAGATTTGCCCGCTCAGAGAGAATTTAGCGATTCTGAGGCAAGGCAATGAGTGAAGAGCATAGCTATTCTACGGTTAAGCTCCCTCTTGTTCCTTAAGAGTCACAGCATCAGGAGTGCTAAAACTCGCCATTCTGGAGCGTTTTTGGCTGCCTACTTCTGCGTTGAACAACTTCACAAGGGAACAACCATTATTTTAGTTATTCGCCTTGAATTAGTTTGCCAAAAGCGCTCTGAGTAGAGCAACTACTTATACTGATTGGTATTTATTAGTTTACTTCTTCGTTGAGTAGACCAACTAAACCAGTTACTTTCTCGTTCCAAGAGTTAAGTTCCTGCTGTAGCTGTTGGTTCTGCTCTGACAGACTGCTGCTAGTCTGTTTCTCTTCCTCAAGCTCCATTTTTAGTAGCTCGATAGTTTCCAGCGCGGCTTGGATTTTTGTTTCCAATTTCGATAATAGTTCTAGGCTCATGGCGAGTCCCTTTGATAGCGAGATGATAGCTCCGATTCTAGCAGCGACGTGGCATTCGTGAATAGTTAATTATGCTAAATGAAGAAAAAATGGTCGATAAAATAGTTAATATTGGTTTTTTTTTGTACTTGTTGCTAAGTCGTTAGTATTCTTCTAATTATTTCCTATTGAATCGTGGCTATGACCAGCAATTTACTCCTACTTGTTCCGCTGCTGCTGACATTGACTTTGGCCCTTGTACTGCGTAGAACTTTGGTCGCCTTAGGCGTTGGTATCGCTTCTGGGGCACTGATCTTATCTGACTTTAGTTTGACTCAATCTGTCACTTATATAACCGATCGAACCTGGCTGCAATTTTATCGTGATGGTCATTGGCAAGCTTGGCACTTAAATGTACTTGCCGCGATGGTGCTACTTGGGATGATGACTCAGTTATTAGCGCGGGGAGGAGCGGTAAAACAGTTTGCCGATTGGTTATATCACAGAATAAAAAGTGGTCGTCAGGCACGGATCGGTATTGTGCTACTGGGTTGGGTGGTATTTATCGATGGCATCTTTAGCTGTTTAGCCGTAGGGCATGTCTGTCAGCCTCTTAGCCAAAGATATAAGGTGTCGCGAGAACAGATTGCCTACCTAGTCGATTCAAATGCTTCTCCACTCTGTGCTTTGTTGCCATTTTCTAGCTGGGGACCTTATGTGATGGCAATTTTGGCGGGGATAAGCTTATTACCGCTTACACCGCTAGAGTCGTTTGTTGAAATGGCCAAGATGAACTTTTATGCGGTAACTGTGGTGCTGCTTTCTTTGTTAATCGCTTGGTTTGGTATTGGCTTTCATTCTGATTTCGCTATCGAGCAAAATAGTGAGGATGTCGATGCAGGCAATCCGTGGCTATTAGGCTTACCTATGGCAACACTACTTTTAGCCTCTATCGGTTTAACCTTGTATTCTGGAGCCAGTAATGCACGAAGTGATAGCTTGGGTGATTGGATTGCCGCGGCAGATATCGGTACAGCTATGCGTAATGCCTGCTTGCTGGCAACTGTGTTGGCCATTTTTATGCTCAAGTTAGGTGGACGTAGTTTGAACTTGCTGTTGGGTGATCTCGCTTCTGGGGTACGCAGTATCGGTTTTGCCATCGCTATTTTGCTATTTACTTGGATGATAGGCGCGGTGATAGTCGATCTCGGGATCGCTAAGCTACTGGCGGGGTGGGCGGAGCAGTTTTTATCAAAAGATATGCTGGTCTCTGGCACATTTTTACTCTGTGCCATTATGGCATTCACTACGGGGTCGAGTTGGGGAACGTTTGCCATTATGATCCCGATTGGTGCTGAAGTCGCATTAACGGTTGAGCCGCAACTGTTACTGCCTGCGTTAAGCGCGGTAATGGCGGGCTCTGTCTTTGGCGATCATTGCTCACCCATATCCGATACCAGCGTGATCAGTGCTACAAGCTCTGGTTGTGCGCCCCATGATCACGTGATTACGCAGTTGCCCTTTGCTATTATTGCCGCCTTGAGTTCACTCATCGGTTTCCAGCTGATTAACTTAGGTGTCGCTCCACTCTTGGCATGGTTAGTGGTTATTGCTGCAGCAGTCACCATGTTGGCTGTTTACCATAAGCATTATACTCGCACACACGGTTAGCCGAGCAATTGCTGCAGAGACAGATACAATAAAGCCGCCAACTCAATGAGTTGGCGGCTTTATTGTTTTAACCGTTTCTCTTAAAAGCGATTCGCTTAGAAGCGGTAGTCAACAGATAGGTAAAGCTGCTGGCTATCGTTTAGTGATGCGCTTTCTGAGCCAACAACAGCGCCGCTGTATGGTGTTGGGCCTGGTGCACTTACATCATAATCTTGCTTAAGGTAGCGGTAGCCAATTTCGGTGCTCACCTTGTCGTTAATCTTATACATTAGACCCGTTTGACCACCCCAGACGAAGCGATTTTTTGAGTCTAGTGTACTGGCTTCTGGGCTGATGTGGTTCATACCCGCAGTTGCACCAATAAACCAGTTAAGTTTGTTGCTGTCGCCTAGACCCACTAGGTAGTCATAAGACATTAAGAAGCTTTGCTGACGGCTAAAGTCATCTGAGTTGTAAGAGTACGTACCGTAAACACGGTTAGCATCATTTAGATAAACACCGGCTCTCACTTCATAGATAACGTTATTTTCGGTCTCTTTTAGATGCTGAGTCTGAGAGCCGCCCTCAATTGGGTTTTGTAGTTCAGGCTCGTAAGAACCTTTATAAGTGTTTTGCTGTGCGCCAACACCGCCACCAATGAACCAGTCTGCAGCCATAGTTGGTGCCGAGATTGCCGTTGCCATTACAGATGCTAAGATAAGTGATTTAGTTTTCATGCTGTGCTCCCACACTAGTAAAATTATTTAGGTCTTGCGTTTCGTTGGAGACATCATAGGGGGAACTAGCTGAATAATAACTGAATGATATTAACGATCGCTGATGTTGAGTATTTTGCTATATAGATACTAAGCACTATTTGCTAAGCTGTTGAAAGTTATTGATTAGGTGATTTGTACTATATAAATAAGTCGAAGCGATTTGTCATCAAATGGTAAGTTGCTCGCTGTTGAGGTGATGATGGAATTGGTCTTTGTTCATGGATGGAGTGTTACCAATACAGACACTTATGCTCAGCTGCCCCAAGCGATCGTTAAGCTGATGGATCCCGAGATAGCCCTCTCTATTCGGCATATTCATCTAGGGCGCTATATTAGCTTCGATGATGAAGTTCGCTTGAATGATATCGCCAAAGCCTTTAATGATGCGCGAGTCGATCTGCTTGGGGATAAGCCATTTGCAGTGATCACCCACTCCACTGGCGCACCTGTGATGCGTCAGTGGCTGCAGATGTTTTTCGGCGCAGACAAGATTAGCGACTGTCCACTAACGCACTTGATTATGCTTGCCCCGGCAAACCATGGCTCAGCGCTGGCTCAACTAGGTAAGTCGAGAGTGGGGCGCATTAACAGCTTTTTCTCGGGTGTTGAGCCGGGTCAGCGGATCTTGGATTGGTTAGAGCTCGGTAGCGATGGGCAGCATCAGCTGAACCTGCACTGGCTTAAAGAGTTTACCCTCGAAGGCCCCTTACCGTTTGTCCTTACAGGAGAGACCATTGACAGTCAGTTCTACGATTATCTCAATAGTTATACGGCTGAAGTTGGCTCTGACGGTGTGGTAAGGGTAGCCTCGGCGAACCTGAACTTTAGCCATCTGCTGTTAGAGCAAACGGCGCACCCCCTTACCAGCTTCGATGGCCGCAGGATCTCAACACTGCAGTTAACTAACCACTCCACCCCTAGACAGCAAACCGCCTTTGAAGTGATCAATAATGCCAGCCATAGTGGAAGCAGGAAGGGCATTATGGGCTCGGTGACAAGCAAAAACGCCGCGAAGAAACCAGTCGTGCAGCGCATCCTTCAATGCTTAAAGGTCTCTGAGCCACAGCAATATCAACGGCTGTGCGAGCAGATGGCAGAGACTCATTCAGTTAAGCGTAAGCAGCGTACCTGTATGCTGGTGGTGCGAGTCATCGATGATACTGGGCTGGCAGTAGAGGATTTCGATATCATTCTGCTCTCGGGCGCCGAGTTCGTTCCCGGACAGTTTGCTAAAGGTTTTATGCTGGATAAGCAGCGAAACCATAGCAATAATCACGTGGTTACTTTCTACTTCGATGCGAATAAGTTAGCCAAAGTTAGCGATGGCAAGATAGGTCTTCGTGTCGATCCTAGGCCCAATAATGGCGTCTGTTATTACCGCAGTGGCGAGTTTCATTCCGACGGGGAACAAGTGCAAGTGTTACTGCAAGCTGACCAAACCACCATGGTGGATATCGTGTTGCAGCGGCAGATCAGCCCGAAAACATTTACCTTAGTCGATTCGGAACATGGGGGGGATTTTTCCCATTTAGCCGACGATTAACTGGCCCTTTCGCGCAGTTTTTACTAATAGTTTTCTCAGGTTAACCTCTCGATTAGTCTTTAGCTGGCGAACAGGTTATGATCTTTTTTGTTTGGAGTATTTACTCTAATTCGTGCTGTTGCCAGAGTCTGTTTCAGATTGAATTCAGCTTAGTGGGTAATAATTGACCTAAGTTATTTATCTCCTGCCAGTGTGTTCAGCGATAAACTCTCTTTAGATAGTCGACATCAAATCTTTTATTTTTAAGGTTCAATCTATACATGCTTAAAATTACATCTATTTTGACAGCACTTTCGCTGCTGTTTTTCTTGTCTCCTGTTCAGGCTGAATCGGAATTTGAATCTGAGTCGATCGAGCGAGAGCCACAACAAGCACGTTACGATAGAACCTTCCCAATTTGGGCACAGGAAGCGATCGATTTAGGTCATGAGTTGCCAAAGCCATATGGCTTTACGTTGAACTACATGAGTATGGATCAGCCTCTCGTGGTCGACTCGGTCGGTTTCTCGGGGCTGGGTGGTTTAGATGACATTTTAAGCATCAAAGGCAGCAAGGCTAAACAGACCTCTGAAACCCTGACCCTAAGAGGCGATATGTGGGTGCTGCCCTTCTTAAACCTCTACGGTGTCATCGGTCATACCAAGGGCAGCAGCGTTGCAAACGTAAAATTAGAGGCTGACTTAACCGAGGTATTGCCGCCACTTTATTGCAAGTTCAACCCTTGCACCGCTACCAGTCCGGCATTCGACTTTGCATTGGACTTTAAGGGCACCACCTATGGTGTGGGTGGCACTTTAGTTGGTGGTATCGACAATTGGTTTGCCTTACTGGATGTGAACTACACCAACACGCGTCTGAATATTCTCGATGGTGAGATCAGCTCTATTGTGGTGTCGCCGCGTGTGGGCTATCGCACCAAGTACAACAATCATGACGTGCAACTCTGGGTTGGTGCCATGTACCAAAACGTGGAGCAGACCTTCAGCGGCTATCTACGGGATATCGGTATTCCTATTGGTAATGCCAAGTTTGAGGTCAATCAGCACCTTGAAGATAAGTGGAACGGCCTAATTGGTAGTCAGGTTGGGATCACCAAGAATATTGATCTGTTAATGGAGTTTGGTGTCGGTACCCGTAACAGCTTCATGATGGGGCTAGGTTACCGATTTTAACTGACAACTTATACAGAATCTTAGGGGGGAAATATGCGCCATATTTACCTATTACTTTTGACGTTATTTCTGAGCGGCTGCTCCGCCGTCGATATTATCGATTCTCGAGAAAAACAGCAGCTGCAAACAGCAGGGTTCGAGCAGCATAAGCTGGCTCTGCAAGAGGGCGGCGAGCTTAATTATTGGCAAGCAGGGCAAGGTAAGGCTGTGCTGCTTATCCACGGC
This sequence comes from Shewanella schlegeliana, assembly GCF_016765635.1. Taxonomy (GTDB): domain Bacteria; phylum Pseudomonadota; class Gammaproteobacteria; order Enterobacterales; family Shewanellaceae; genus Shewanella; species Shewanella schlegeliana. The sequence goes on along the minus strand of NZ_JAESVD010000012.1, from coordinate 78,399 downwards.
TTTGGTGGTACTGCAGTAACCAGTTGGCAGCAGGTGATGCTGGAGCTCAGTCAAGACTACCGAGTCATAGCACCCGATCTCGCTTGGTTTGGAGAGTCTGTGAGTCAGGCTACCCCAAGTTTAGCGACTCAGTCGCAGGCGGTGAGACAACTGATCCAAGCGTTGCAGCTTGATAAGGTCAATGTGGTTGGGATCTCCTATGGTGGTTTCGTTACTTTTGATCTGATGCTTAATGAGCCTAAGGTCGAGAAAGCGGTATTGCTGGCAAGCCCTGGAGTGCTGTTTTCTGACGGTGATCTGCAGCAGATGAATCAACGTTTTGAGGTCGATGAGCCAAGCGCTGTCTTCGTGCCCGAAACACCAAAGCAGATGCGTCGCTTGCTCGATGCCACCTTCGTCGATTTTCCGTGGTACCCAGGTTTTATCGACTCGAGCATCTATGACAAGTACTTTGCGGGTTATCTCGATGAAAAGCGCAAGCTTATTGAGGGGCTTCCCGCAGACAGAGATCGAATCGCCGCCAATATCGCAGTTGATTCCCTGCCTCCTAGCGTGTTGATCTGGGGTGAGAATGACAAGGTCTTTCCGCTAGCATCGGGTGTGCAGCTCGCCGATTACCTGACGGCTCCTATCGTGGTTATTCCACAGGGGGCCCACGGGATCAGTAACGATTATCCCGAGATCGTCAGCCAAACCATTAAGGCATTTGTACAATGATGAGCCGAATATTTAGCCATGGCGCCGTGGGGGCTATGGCCATTTTTGTACTGAGCGGCTGTGGTAGCAGCGATTGGCAGGTGCGAGCCTTGCCCAGTGATGTTGCTATTGGCGCGGCCCTCGACAACGAACCCGATATCAACCTTTTGCACGCGATAGAGCTGCAAGAGCTGCCATTAGTGCAAATCCCTAAGGCGGTGCGCCCTTGCTGCGCCTTTGGTAACGCTCAAAAGGTGACGATAGGACCCGTTCCAGTGCCTTTTTTCCGCTATGCCAACACCTTAGCCGTCGATAGCGTGGGGCCTCATGCCTATGAGGCGGGCACCTTTAGCTATCAAAAAGATGCGCCAAATGGCAGTCGCGGTACCGAAAATAACGGCCAGATGTATACCCTACAAGGGGGCTTTATCGATCTGGCCCATGTGCGCGACACGGCCGACAATGCCATTGCACTGTTTTACCGTATCTACCCAAAGCTTGGTGAGCTACAAACCATTAAGCTCCCAGATGAGATTGGTCCGAGAACCATAGAGCTCGGTGAGTTTGATATATCAAGCTTAACCGCAAGGCAGCGCTGGGAGGTCGCCGCTGCGATTTCGGTAAGGCTGGCCTACTTTATGGCCGAAGCCCATGAAATTGCCCAGTGGCATGGCTATCGCAGCTGGGCGCCATGGTCAGAAACCGTGTCAGCCTATTCGCCCGAAGATCTCTACTCCAACATGCTGGGGGCTAAAATCGCCTTGGCGCTAATTAACAATAACTTGGCGATGAATAAAGAGCTGTATAACCAGCATATGACCCAATGGTTATCGGCCACGCTTAACTGGTTACAGCCGGTTTCAATTAAGCAGACTAACGCACTTTTTGATGTGATTGATGGTCACTGGTGGGACTCGCAGCAGCCCTTGCCGAGCAAGTTTATGTTACTCAAACGCCACTATAAGTTAGGCGATCAGCAGTCGCCTTATTTAGTGCCTAAAGCTATGGCTCAGTCCCATAGTAAGTGGAGTGAGGTGGAGGAGATATTTGAGTCGCCACAGCAGGCGCATCATCTCTCTTTGAGTAACGTTACTCATGGGATCGATATCGATGCTATTGCGAAGCAGAGGCTGATTGTTAGCGACAAATTCAGAGATAGCTTCAAACATATTCCCGCAGATTTGTGGCAGGACGGTTTCACTCAGGCCGATTTCTATCAAATTAGCCAATACAACCAGGCGCAAGATGAGGTTGAGCTGCGACAGCACCAGCAGCGAGATGATGTAAACGACCCCGTGACAGCACAGGAGAAGTAATGACAGCTAGATCGAGCAAAACGGTTCTGAGTTCTTGGTTTACTCGATGTGCGCTTGTACTGACTTGTATCTCTACGCCTGCATTGGCGAAAGAGGCTGTAGAGCAAGACATTGATGTCGATAAGGCGGCTGAAGTCGCGCAGGTGGCGGATGAAGTGCAAGATGAAAAGGAATCTCAAGGCTGGCTTGAGGATTTCTTGCAAACCTTAGGCGCTGATGGTGAATTTGATCCCGATAAGCTGATCGATTTTAGCTATTTGCCGGGGCCCTTCTACAACCCAGAGATGGATCTTGGCGTTGGGATCTCGGCGGTGGGCTTGTACCAATACGACCCCGATGACAAGGTCAGTCAGTTATCATCCTTAGTCATTAATGGCCTCGCCTCGACCAATGGTGCCTTGGGCGTGGCGGTGGCCAATAAGACCTTTATCAATCAAGATCGGCAGCGTTTTTACCTGAACGCCGAAGTCTATGATGCTCCCGATGTCTTCTATGGGGTGGGTTACGATACTAATCATCAAGAGGGTAACCGAGTCGAGTTTAACCAGCGTATCATCTCGGTTAACCCTATGCTGCTGCAGCGGATGAGCCCGACTAGCTTCGTGGGGGGCGGTTTCGATTTTAGCTACGCCGATGCCAGCAAAATTAACTTGTTAGACTCGGATGTCGATACCGGCATACTCGATGAAAGCTCTCGTAGCGTCGGTGTGAATCTGCTGCTCAATCACGACAGTCGAGACAATGTATTAAACCCGCAGTCAGGGCGGATCTTAGAGATAGATGCGACCTTCTATCGCCAATGCTTGGGCAGTAAAACCGACTTCGATGTTTATAACGCGCTATACAGCGAGTATATGCAGACTGGGCGTGGCGAAGATATCTTAGCCTGGCAGGTGCGAGGGCGTTTCACTAGTGGTGAGGTGCCATGGGATCAGCTTTCTAAAGCCGGAGGGGGCGATCTACTTCGAGGCTATACATCAGGGCGTTATCGCGATAAGCAGATGTTGATGAGTCAGATTGAGTATCGCTTAAATCTGCCAGGGCGTCACGGCATGGTGTTCTGGGGCGGCGCAGGCGTGATTGCCGATGATATTAGTGAGTTTGATGGCAATAAAATTCTGCCTAATGGCGGCATAGGCTATCGATTCGAGGTTAAACCCCGAGTGAATCTAAGGCTCGATATGGCGTGGGGCGATGGTGACAGCGGCTTCTACTTTAACGTCAACGAAGCGTTTTAAAATAAAAGTGAAAGAAAAACAAAAAGGGCTCATATGAGCCCTTTTTTAGTTAACGAATTTACTTGTTTATTAAGCTTAGGACTTATTTCTTGAAGATAGCTTCGTTAGTGCCGTATGGGCCTAAGTTTAGGTCACGCTTACGGATCTCATCAACACGGTCAAATGCTTCTTCTGCTACGCGTAGGTTCTTAACGTCTTTGCGCCAGTAGTACTTGAAGCCGTTGAAATGCGCGTTGTTCGGGTACCAGTACATCACACCTAAGCCTTTGTCAGACATGATAGGTGTGTTGTGGATAGTCGCGCCAGGAATGTAGAAGTACTGGCCTGTGCCTAGCTTCTTGAACTGGTTATCGGCAAGGGTTTGGCCTTCACCGTTTACTACGTAGTAACACTCTGGCTGACCATGGAAGTGTGGTGCGTGGTCAGATTTACCACCGTCGGTGATCCCGATAACCACTGGGCTATCTGAAAGCTCTTTCCAAATGTAACCAACAGGAGACTTGTTACGGTCACAGTCTTTAACTTCTAGTACGTTACCGTCATCATCAAGGGTCTTACAGAAGCGTTGATCTTTAGCGATGCTGTCGTTTGCTTGGATGGTTGTGAAGTCAATCTCACCCGCTTCCCATGCTGCGATATAGGCTTCAACTTCTGGGTTGCTACACTGCTCTGGCATAGTGTCTTGTGGTGAATATGGCGTGCTGTCGTATGGGACTGGCGTCATCTGCTGGTATGGCAGTTGAGCGTGCTCGCACTGTGGGCCCTGAGCAAATGCTGCTGTTGAAGTTAGTGCGGCGATACCGAACATCATTTTTAGTTTCATCATTCTCTTCCTGTTTTTTTAGCTTATGCAGCTAAAGCTGCGATATTGTGCTCGTTTTAACGGGCTTGAGCTAACAATAAAGTGATAGGGGCTGCGTAAAGTTGAAATGGATCACGCAGCATTTTAAGCAGCAAACTTATTCGTGAACTCGGTCGCGAATAATCTTTCTTTTGCTGTTTTATCTAGATGTGAAATTGCAGGCTCAACTGAGCGTAATTTGAGGCGCCTTGCGGTGCCGTGCCATCTTCATAAGGGCTAACTCCATCATCAATCTGGTAACGACCGAGTTCAAAACCTAACGCCAATGCTGGGGTGAGATTGGTGAATAGATTCACTCCTGCATGAAAGCGATTGCTCTGTTCCTCTTCGGTGATGGTGTGGCCGTAGAACAGACTCGAGCGAGTGCGTTCGCTCCAGAAGTGGCGATAGGCAAACATGGCCGAAGTGGTGGTTTCTATCTCGCCATCGATCATATCCCTAGCCGCATCTGTGCCCACATAGCGGCCTAGGTTGCCGTAGTGAAGTTGCAGGCGAATATCGTCTTTACCAAAGGTTTTTAGCTTGGCAGCGAGTGAGATACCAGCTCCAAACTGTGCTGTATCTTGTGGGTCTAAATATCGCAGCAGGCTGGCTACAGATACATTGCCCCAGTCGCCTTGTTGATTGAAACGGATGACTGCGTCGGGGACATAATCATTACTGGTATCGACCCACTTTTTATCGTCATTCGTACTACTCGCTTGGGTGCCATAGGTATAAGGGTTTTCAAGCGCAAACTGCCAATTCTCGGTGCTGTAACGCACTAAAGCCTGACGCACCATCGCCTGACCAACTAACGGCCCACCTAAGTCTGCGGTTTCCGCAAAGGCGCTGGTATTGACCATAGTCGACCAGGTTTGTCCTGCAGTGAAATCGTTATAATTGATATAGGCATGCCTTAAGCGTGGGCTATAGGAGTTAGAAAAAGCCGCATTTCCTTGAGCCGAGCCAGAGAAATCGATCTCTGCGAAGCCAATTACATCGCCGTGAGTGATCCCGACATTGAAGCGGCTTTCGGCGGCGCTAAATTGGGTTCTTTTTGCTGAATCGGTGACGCGACCACCGCCGGTCCAGCTATCTTGAAAGGCGATGTTGCCATCTACATAGCGGGCATTGGCTTTTAGAAACCCACCGAAATGGTATTCACTGGCCATGGATGACTGCGAAACAGCGCCAAATAAACAGATACAAATAGAGACTCTAGTCATCGATTTCATAGTTATTTCTTGTAGGGAAGAGTAAAAAAGCCCTCATACTATTTTGTATAGAAAGGGCGTGATCCATCGAGGCGGCAGTAAGCAGGGATACTGGGCCTAGTCCAATTGTTAGGAGAATCTAAAAAATTAACAGAGGGTGACAGAAGCGAAGTGAGAGCAGCTTCGCTTCTGTCGGTAACGCGAGTTAACCTGTTAGGCCTGCTAATGATCCTATGCGTGATCCTGTGCTAGAGTCATTGGCAAGCGTTAACCTAATAGCTGAAAGGTAAGCAACTATTAGAAGTAGTAACCGAAGTTAATGTTAACGCGCTTATCCCAGCTGTCGCCCATTTCTGGTAGACCCACGTGGTCGTTGTTAGCGGTAGAGAAGGTCATGTTCTTACCCATCACGAAATCGACCATGGTGTAAGTTGGGCCTGCCGAAATCGCACAGCCCGTCACGTTTTGCATGCTGTTGTCATAGCTAGCATCGTCAACATCAGGTGTCATCAAACCGAAGTCGTTGTAGCACTTCACGCTGCCCCAATCGGTAGCGAATGTCTTTGCGATGTTAGCGCTATAAGATTGGCCTTTAGAGGCGATTTCATACTGCCAGCTCACAACAGATACAGCGATCTTGTTAGCATCAACAGCATCAGCGGCATCGTATTCGTACTGCATCGCTTGCAACTGTAGGTTCCAGCCTTTATAGCTGCTGTCTAAGTGCAGCGCGACGGCGTAACGGTCACCGTTGTTACCTGTATTGCTGTTATAGATCTGACCATACTGCACCGAACCGCCAAGAGTCGTTTGACCGCCTTCGTGTTCCGCGGTGTAAGTCTGGCGCAGGTTGAACTGGTTAGTCTCTTCGTTGAAGTACTCGATACCGCTTGCGGCTATGGTTCCGCTGTATAGGTCGGTAGAGTAACGCTTATTCTCAGATGGACCGTATTCAGCACTTTTGTAGAAGGCTAAGTCAGTATGCCAGCCGTTCTTTTCGTAAACGGCCTTGATACCTGTGTCATGATCATCTTCAAAACCTAAGTAATAGGGAATGCCAAACCAGTAGCTGTTTGAGATGAAGTCTCGGTTACCAAATGGCACCTTGTTGATACCCACTTGTAGCTGCCAGTCAGGGTTTACATCGTAGTAAGCGTAACCGTATTTGATGTAGTTAGTACCCGAAGTAAAGCGGTATTCAGCCGATAACCCCCAGTCACCATGCTTGCCATCAAACTTGATTGCCGCCATATCAAAATAAAAGTCACCGCCTTTATCTTTATTGGCTTGGTCATAGTCTCGGTAAGCGTAGTTAACACGTACCGCGCCGCCTAGCTTGATGCCGTCTTCAGTTTGCTCTGCAGCAAAAGCCGCTGAGCCTGAAAGTGCGATTGCTGTAGCCACCATCGACAACATAAACTTAGTGGTATTTTTCATCATCATTCCCTATTTCTATTTTTAGATTTGTAAATTAATCAGTCACATTACATCTCTTCAAACCAAGTACGGTGGCACTCTGTACAGACCGGTGCTTTCTTCTCGTGCTCGGCATGACACGCTAGGCAACTAGCGCCTTGGTTGTAATGCAGCGACTTGTGAGGATGTGCCTCAGGGATCGCCAATTTGCTTTCATCGACAGGGATGCTGTTGATGTCGCCATGACACTCAACGCATGCCGCATCGGTCGCATTCTTCTTACCAGAGCCTTGGTGGCAGGTTTGGCAGCCATCTTGGTAGATAAACTCGTGGTTGATGCGGCCTTCAGTCTTGCCTTTCATCTTGACTAGTTCGCCAGCCATCACATTGCTAGATAGCGCTAGTCCAAGTAGTGCGCTTAGTAATAACTTGTTCATTTGACGGCTCCTTAAAGATCGGCTTTGATGGTTTCAGACACTACAATACCCATGACTAGACACTCTAGGCAGGATGTAGAGCTCAAACGGGCTTCACCGTGGATGCCACCTGTCACTTCACCAATGGCGTATAGATTCTTGATAGGTTCCATAGAACGACCATCGATTACACGAGCGCCTAGATCGGTTTTTAGACCACCCATGCAGTAGTGCACTTTCGGCCAAATGCGTGATACAACGAATGGGCCGGTTAGCTCTTCTGCCGTATCCATCTTGCGGTTGAATAGCGGGTCTTTACGGTCATTAACGTGCTTGTTGTACTCTTTGATGCTGCGCTTAAGCTCAGCAGCTGGGATATCGAACTTAGCTGCGATCTCATCGAGAGAGTCAACTTTCCAAGCCATCTTGTCGCGAAGGGCGCGCACAACACGGTCGTCATTGGCGTAGTTGTTGTAGTTGAAGAACACCACTGGGTAAGCTGGGCTACCGTCGGCGTTACGGTTCTTCATAATCGCTTCAGAGCAGGTCTTGCGGTCAGCACGTTCGTCCATAAAGCGCTTACCGTTTAGGACGCTGATCGCCACACCTTGGTGCCAGCCAATAGATAGCAAGGCGTTTGACCAACCGAATCCACCTTCATCTGGTGAGCCCCAGTGGCCCGTTTGGATTAGGTTCATATGTACAGGTAGTGCGCCGTGAGCCATTGCGGTTAGGGTCACTTCGCCTGTCGCGCCCATAGCGTTGGTGCAATCGAGCGTTGGATCGAGCGATGGATCAACTGCTTCACGTAGCTTCATGTTGCGAGCAAAACCGCCGTTAGCCAGTACTACCGCTTTGTTTGCTTTAACAAAAATAGTGGTGCCCGTTTTTAGATCTGGGAAGCGGTAGTTCTTACGAACCTTAACGCCGATGATCTTCTGACCGTCCATGATGAAGTCTTCGATATAGTGTTGTAGGCGGTAATCAACGCCCTCTTTTACGCCGGCTTCATATAGTTTGGTGGTGATGTCGCCGCCAGTACCGTGTTGGGTACGAATCGCGCGAGCCTTGTTGTGACCGCCTACCTGAATGTTAAAACCGTCACGGAATTTAACGCCGGTATCGATACAAAGATCGTAGGCATCTAGAGAGCGGTTAGCGATTTGGCGTAGCGCAGGTTCGTTTTGCATGCCGCGACCAGAGATAATCTGATCTTTGACTAACTCTTCTGGTGAGTCGTCGTTCACGCCTTGTGCTAGCTGGATTGGGTTCTTAGGGATCGCCAGCCAGCCGCCGTTGATTGCCGAGTTACCACCAATCACCTGCATCTTTTCTAAAACAAGTACAGAACCCAGTCTTTGGCGCTTAGCATTGAGCGCTGCTGACAGGCCAGCAAAACCAGAGCCAACGACAATCACATCGACGCTTTCGTCCCAATTAATCTCGCCACAGCTTTTAGCTTGTACTGTACCGGGTAAGGTTGCCGCTAAACTACCAACGGCAGCACCGGCACTGAGTTTTAAAAAGTTTCTTCTACCTTGCATTTTCTTGTAATCCTCTAATAGGGAATGCGGTAACGATAAACGCAAGTTCAGTTGCTAAAGGTGAACTAAGTCACGCCATTTTTTCAGTGACAAATTTATTCGTGAGGCAGCTCTCGAATAAATTTTCTCTCAAAATATTGGCCGAAATGAGAAGCAAGAAAATGTGAATGGAATCGATATTGGGTTACAAGTTATTGCGCTAATGTTTATATGACGTAATTCACAAAGCCTACTAATAAAGTGGTATTAGCGTGAAGTGAATCCCGATTAGGAAAGAGATATCTATAATCTGCAATTGTTAGAAGCGCATAATCGGTTCAACTGTAAAACTAGGCTTGTAATAGATGAAATGTCCCACAGAAGCGTTGCCCATGATGCGCTGCAATCAGATACTCGATGCCGCCGAGCAGCTTATTGAGTCTCAAGGCATAGTGTCATTTAAGTTCTCGCAACTCGCAAAAGAGGTGGGATGTTCCACTGGCACCTTGTATAAATTTTTTGAGCGTAAAGAGGATGTATTAGTCTGCCTATTTTTACGCAGTGCGACCTCTAACCACTTGCCAATATTTATTAACAAATATCCCGATTTAACTGCCCAAGAAAAAGTGCTGTTACCCATTCTGTTTACATTTGAAACTATCAAGCGCAGTAAAAGCTTCTTTACTCTGCGCTCCGTTTCGGTCAACACCATGGTGTGGCAGCTCGCCAGCGATGAGAAAGTGGATCGCTTTAAGAAGCGTATCAATGCGTTTTGGGGCTGGTTTACTGACTCACTCAATGAAGCGGTAGCAAAAGGCGAGCTTGAGGCCACGCCGCTGCAAGTTAAAGAGTTAGTGCAGGGGATCACCTTCTACCTCACTGGCTCGCTTACCCAGTTCGAGAGCCAGTTGATTGCCCCTGAGTACTTATCAAACCGTCGTGAGACCTGTTACCGTCATCTGGCACGCTTAATGGGACAGTACAAGTGGACTAAGCCACTCACCCCAGAGCTGTTTGATTCACTGGAGCGAAGAAGCTCAAGCTTCTTCGATAAACATTATCGCGACCATATGAGCTGTAGTGCCTGTAGCGCCTTGTCTTGTTCTCCGTTAGATAGTGAAACGGCTTGTTTACGTAAAAAAGAATGCGCCGCTTAATTCACAATTTTTGAACGTAAAAAGCCCTCTTGTTTATGAGGGCGGCTCCATAAATTTACGTGATATTTAATTGTTTGTGACCCAAGTGAATGAAGTCCACTGTTTTAGTGCTGGTGCTCTGGCTGTGCAGAGACGACTTGAGCTGGGTAGGCTATCGCCTCAATGCCGTGCATGAAATACCCTGTCTTAGCAAAGCCTGATTGCGCGCTCTTGATACTTAGCTTGCCTGCGATATAAACGGGCTGTTCAGCTGTTGGCACGGCAATAGGCTCGTTGAACACCACGTGGATCAATTGGTTTGGCGGCGATGGTGGTTTGTGAAAGCAAGCACCTTGCTGTGGTGTGAGTAAAAAATTTTTCGTTTGTGCTTTACCTTGGCCATCTAAAGGAACAATAAAGCCTGGAATGATGACTGTCTTGCCGTCGAGTTCGAGATTGACGTTGGTGGCTGCGGGTAGATCGACTGAACCTGGAGCAAGGTTACTCCATAAGATTGACATGGCTTCCTCTGCAAACAGAGGTGAGCTGATTAGCAAACTGAGTACAAGTATGATTTTCTTCATATTTAATAATGAGGCCAAGTTGACTTGGCCTCGCTCTCTTTTGGGTTCTGAAAGGGATTATTTAGACTTTTGAATCACATCCCATCCGTATCCGCCGTTACCAGAACGTACTAGCTTAGAGTTCGTGTATGGCACGAAGTCGAACATTAATTGCTCACCAGGCCCTACATCTTGTGGCCATTGGTATTTGAAGGTTGAGAACTTACCGTCTAATGGGAACCAATACATATAGATTAAGTCTTGGTCATCAAAAGTATTTGGTGTGTAGTGGATTGCTTTGCTTGGGATCTCGATGTAATCACCAGGACCGAATGGTTGCATACGCTCTTGTGCCCACGTTAGACCTTCACCGCTTAGTCCGTAATAACATTCCATCTCACGGTGATAGTGCGGCGCCGCTGTCCCCGGTGCAACACGAACTAGACCGATAACCGTTGGTTCATCATTAAGTTCTTTCCAACACATGCCAACTTCAGATTCAGATGCGCCGCCTTTAGGACAAGGAATAAGATTGCTTGGGTCGTCTACTCGCCATGTTAGCCAGCCTGAATCATTGGCGCCTTTGCCGCCGTGATCGTTCGACTTAATGCTATAGATATCTTTTTCACCACTTTGTAGCTCTTTAAGGTAAGCCATGGCTTGTTCTTGCTTGCATACCATAGGCATAACTTTAGTTGGTGCGTTAATTGTCGATAGCGTTGGCTTCTCATTGTGCCAAGGTTTATCGGCAGGTTTATCTGCCGCAGTAGCTATACCAGCGATAAACATTGTTGAAATACAAATTAGCTTTTTCATTATCATTCCCCATGATTTGATTTTTTTATTACTTAAGTTATTAACTTGAAAGTGGTGCTATTTAAATTTCGGGTATTCGAAGTTGTGGCAATCCATACAGATAGCTTGCTTCTTGGTGTGCTCGCCATGGCACTCCATGCACGGAGCCTCTTGACCGTAGTGCATGCTATCGTGTGGGTTCTGTTTGGCCTCATGACCTTCGCGCTTGGTTTGCTCTGCAAGTTCCCCCATGTCGTGACATTGCAAGCAGGACTCGTCAGAAGGAAATGCTTTTAACCCCTGGTCATGACAGGTTTTACAGCCTTCTTCGTATAATGCTTGGTGATAATCACGCTGATCTGTTGCTTGTACCGAAAGAGTGATAACACTGCTAAAAACAAGCACAAGTAATGTAGTCATTGGTTTCATGTTGGATTCCTTACGCTTTCATCATCGAACGAGCGGCTGTTACACCAAAGGCCATGCAGTCAGGGGTTGAGCAGCCACCAAGGCGACTCACACCGTGAACGCCACCAGAGACTTCACCGGCTGCATAAAGATTTGGGATCGGCTTGCCGTTTTTTGCTGCTATAACTTCGGCTTTGGTATTGATCTGGATACCGCCTTGGCAGTAATGCACTTTTGGCCACAAACGCTGCACAATAAATGGGGCTGTTAGATAGATCCCTGCTCCCATATCCATACGCTTGCCAAACTGTGGGTCTTCACCCGCTTTTACATACTCATTCCAGTCATCAATCTGTTTTTTCAATGGGTTTAGCGGTAAATCGAAGTGTTTAGCGATAGCTTCAGCACTGTCGAACTCCCAGGCAACGTTATACTTGAGTACGTTTTCAAGTGATGGATCTTTCTGTGCTTCGTGTTTAGGGGCTATGAGTAGTGCAGGGTGTGGATTACCATTCTTATCACGACGCTGGATCTCTAAGTCTGCGCGGTGTTTACGGTCAGCGGTTTCATTCATGAAGCGCATACCGGTATTACGATCAATTGCGATAGAGTGAGGGAAGTTATATAGCGAGAAGCCAGCACCATAGCCAAAGCCGCCTTCATCTGGTGATGCCCATGGGCCCGATTGAATAAAGCTAAGGTGAATAGGCATAGCTCCTTCGGCTAGCATGGCTATTAGGCCATCGCCTGTCGCACCTCGAGCATTGGTATGACCGACTTCGTCACCTAATGTAGGGTCAAGCGCTTGGCGGAATGCCACGTTGGCTGCAAAGCCTCCCGTTGCGATTAATACACCTTTCTCAGCTTTTACGTTAATGAGCTTGCCCGAGTCTTCATGGTCGGTGTGGTAGCCTTTACGTACTTTTATGCCTAATACGCTGCCATCGGCTGCTGTGATCAAGCCTTCAAACTTATGGCGAGTTTTGGTTTTTACCCCATAGCTACGGGCTGTTTTAAGCATAGGGCGAATAAAACCAGCACCAGAGCGCTCAACGACTTGGTGACTACGTGTCGCGCTAGTACCACCGGTATTGATGATATGATCACGATAGACACAGCCACAATCTTTAGTTAATTGGTAAATGTAAGGCCCGAGTTCAGCACTATGGCGTAACAAGGCTTCGCTGGCATAGCCGCGACCAGATGCGAGTTGGTCTTTTACCATGAGCTCGGCGCTGTCTTTGATACCGAGTTTCCTCTGTAGGTCGGTATCAGCAAAGCAGGCTTGGCCCGCATTAAGGGTTGAGTTACCGCCGTATACGCCTAGTTTTTCAAATACCACAATATCTTTGGCACCGAGTTTTCCAGCCTCTACTGCTGCCGCAAGGCCTGCGAAACCCGAGCCAACGATAACGACTTCATGGGTTTCATCCCATTTAATATCAGATGACTTAGCGTTTACAGATAGTGGTGCTAATGCGCCAACAGCGGCAGCTCCCACCCCAAATTTTAAAAACGAACGTCTTGTTTGCATTTTTTTAGTCTCCATTAAACCTGAGAGAACAATATGCTGCTGTAGGAGGATCAAATATGCGCGAAATCACACTTTATACTGGGGGAGAAAGTTTTTTGTGCAGGCCTTCAAGAAAATGTTTCTTTTAAGTATCTAAAAGTCTTGATGTTCGTAATATCAATTAATTATAAGTTTAAATGAAGAGTTTATATGCGCTGTCCTAGTAATAAAATCGATGCGCTTCGCTGTAATCAATTATTAGATGTTGCTGAGCAACTTATTGATAAGCAAGGTGTAGTTTCGTTCAGGTTCGCGCAGATAGCTAAAGGAGCGGGTTGTTCAACTAATACCTTATATAAATATTTTGAATCTAAGGAAGATGTATTAGTTTGTCTATTTTTAAGAAATACGACATCGAGTCAAATACCAATATTTATAAAAGAGAACCCTGATTTAAATATCTATGAACATGCAGTTCTTTCTATTTTATTTACTTTTGAAGTTGTGAAACGAAGTCCAATATTTAATATTTTGCGGGTTGTATCTATTAATAGTATGTTCTGGCAGCTAGCTAGTTCAGATAAAGTTGAAATACTCAGAAATAGAGTTAATCTGTTTTGGAGTCGAATTAAGCGACCGCTAGAGATAGCCGTTGAAAGGGGGGAGTTACAAGCGACCCAGGTCGAAGTTGATGATCTCAGTCAGGCGCTGTATTTCTTTTTAGCTGGGGCAACCTCTTCGTACCAAAGTCGTTTAATGGATGAGCAATATTTTATTGCCGATGATGATATTGGTTACCGTCATATCAGCCGTTTGATGAATCATTATCAATGGCGTCAGCCTATCACGCGAGAAATGATGCAAGGGTTATCTGCCCGGATACAGGTTTTTCTAGATAAGGGCCACGGTGATATCCGCAGTTGCGAAACCTGTTTAAAGATTGGAAAACAGTCTGAATGCAGACAACAGTTTAACCAATAGCTCTACCAATTGAATCGGCCAAAAATGCTGAAGATCTTGAGGCTAGCCCGCGTTTTGCTTGACTTTTTTATGACCACTGATAGGCTGCTCAGTCAGTAATTAAGGTGGTATACAATGCAAATAACTTATAATTTAAAACCTGCGTTAGAGCGCCGTAGCGAACAGTTTAACCCTACAAGTAATGTGGGTTTTGGTAACCTCAGAACCGACCACATGTTTTTGATGGATTATCACGATGGGCAGTGGTGTGATCCAAGAGTCGTTCCTTATGGTCCATTTCAGGTTGCCCCTGGTGCTATCGCCTTGCATTATGGTCAGTCAGTGTTTGAAGGCGCCAAAGCCTTTCAACATGAAGATGGCGAGATCTATACCTTCCGTATCGATAAGAATGCCGAGCGTTTAAACCGTTCTGCAGATATTCTTTGTATTCCAGCTATCCCTGAGCAGATGCAGATCGATGCCATCAACGCTTTGATCGATGTCGATCGTTTATGGTTCCCGATGCAAGAGGGAGCTTGTCTCTATATTCGCCCATTTATCTTCGCCACCGAAGACCGTCTATCGGTTAGTCCGAGCGAACAATACACTTTCTGCGTGATGTTGAGTCCAAGCGGCCCTTATTATAGTGACGGCTTCGATAAGGCGATTCGTCTGTTAATCAGTGAGCGTTTCCACCGTGCGGTTTCTGGCGGAACGGGTGCCTCTAAGGCCGCAGGTAACTATGCTGCATCGTTAAAGGCGGGTAAGGCTGCTGCTGAGTATGGTGCTGCACAAGTGCTGTACTTGGATGCTAATAATAAGCAGATCGAAGAAGTGGGTGCGATGAACCACTTCCACGTGCTTAAAGACGGCACGATTATTATTCCAAAGTTTACCGACACCATCTTAAAGTCGATCACCTCACAGTCTATTCTTGATTTGGGCGAGTTGCTGGGTTGCGAAGTACGTCAAGAGACAGTGATGCTGGATCAGTTTATTAGCGATATCGAGTCCGGTGAGATCATCGAAGCGGGCGGTTTTGGCACTGCGGCGGTAGTGTCGCCAGTTGGCTCTTATATCTTTGAAGATAACCGTGTCGTCACGGTCGGAGATGGCGAAGTGGGTGAGCACACTAAGCGGATCTATAAGGTATTAACTGAGATCCAGAAAGGCCATATTCAAGGGCCTGAAGGTTGGGTGCAACACGTTAAGCGTGTACAGTTTTAGGCGCTTTAACCCACTTAGTTGAATGTTAAAGGCTCCTTATGGAGCCTTTTTTATGACAATTGTTAAAGTGTGATGATAGTGTTGATCATTACCGCTTGGCGGCCAATGTTTCGCGTGGTTGGATAAAACTGATACTCGCTTAACCCTGTCAGCTCATCTTCGTGGATCTTAATACCATCGCTGGTGTTTACCATGCTGACCAGCTGCATCTCTCCGGAGTTGTTAATCACAAAGGAGACCTTATAGTTTGCTTTATCTTGCGCTTGCTCGACAGTTGACTGGGGGAGTATCTGTTGCCAGCTGATGAGGGTATCTTTGGTTACCCAGTAATAGGCCATATCACTGCTGTTAATTTCAATGAGTTGTTGATTACTTGAGGTGAAACCTTTGTTTGCACAGCCTGTAATACTCAGCATAAAGAGGGCTGTGAAAAGGCTGCAAGTTAGCTTAAATTTTGGATGCATTCTGATACGCTTATTGTTGTTATGTTAAATTTTAAGCGGTAAAACTATCGATTAGAGTTGGAAATGTCTAGTCAAGATATTGACGCTCTGTGGAAAGGGTTTGGTTTTTTATATTGAAAAACTCATCTCTTGTAGAGGATGATTTGCCAATTGTTTTTGGTCTAGATAAATTGGCTGCAGTTTTGGTGTTGGTTAGGCAGTTAAACTATCTGTGTTGGGTATGATTTATTTGACGAGGGTCAGATATTGAAGCTTAAAGAAGAGCTGAATAGGCAAGTGGATATGCCTATTCAGAAGAGGTTTGCTATTTTATTGCTGCTTTGAGGCGCTTGGCTTCTCGATGAGGTGCTCACTTGGCACATTATGCTTAAGCATCAGCTGGTGGATCTCTTCATCTTTCTGTTCCCAGATCTCATTTAGCCAGCGTTGGAACTCGACGCGGTAGGCCGCTTCAGCAAAGTAGCGCTTATTGTCCACTTTAGGTACGGGAAGTACCTTTACACGCACCACAATCTTCTTCATTCGGCCATGCATCACCTCATCTAAAGCATCTTTTTTTATCGCTTCAGGATAAACCAAGGTGATGTCGAGTAGGTTGGTAAATTGTTCTCCCATGGCGGAAAGTGCAAAGGCGATACCCCCGGCTTTAGGACGCAATAGGTAGCGATATGGCGAGTCTTGGCGAATACGTTTCTCTTCTGTGAAGCGACTGCCTTCGACGTAGTTAATGATCGAGGTCGGCATATCAAGAAACTTCTCACAGGCACGACGAGTAGTTTCTAAGTCTTTACCCTTGAGCTTCGGGTTCTTCTTTAGCTTTGCAGGGCTGGTGCGGGTCATAAAGGGCATATCCAGTGACCAGCAGCCTAAGCCTAAAAAGGGCACATAGAGTAGCTCTTTCTTGAGGAAGAACTTAAGCATAGGAATATGGTTGCGCAGTACGTATGTCTGCGCGGCAATATCAAATCCGCTGAGGTGGTTACTGATCAGTAGATACCAGCTACGCTTATCTAGGTTTTCTAGCCCTTCAATGTCCCATTCGATATCGGCGAGTAGATATAAGATCCCACCATTACAGGTTGCCCATGCCCACATAAAGCGATTCATAACATGGGTTAAGCTGTTACGCGCGGCGGTAAATGGCAGCAGCAGTTTTATGATGCCGCCAACGCTGATTAGCGAGGCCCATACCACAGTATTAATGATCAAAAACAGGGTGCTTAAGAAATATAAGACGGGTCCAGGTAAAAAATTCAACATCTTGCTCTTATGCCTCTTCTTGGATGTTTTCTGCTTGTGCTAATTGGGCTAGTACGCGATCTTTCTCTTGCCAGATAAGGTTTAGCTCTTGCTGGAATTGGATTTTGAATTGGCGGTCTTTGATGTAATCCCCGCGCAATTCCTCACCAATATTACTCACCTCGATATGCACTCGCACCTCATCGACTTGACCGCTAATATATTCCCAATAGCTAGGGACTTTACCTGGGTAGTAGATAGAGATATTAACTAATTTGTTGATATGCTCACCCATCGCCGAAAGCGCAAAGGCCATGCCGCCAGCCTTAGGTTTAAGTAGATGGTTAAAAGGTGAGTTCTGTTTACTGTGTTTACTCGGATGAAAACGAGTGCCCTCAACAAAGTTCATCACGCTAACAGGCTTGCTTTTAAATTTGGCGCAGGCTCTACGAGTGATCTCTATATCCTTGCCCCGTAGTTTAGGATTTCTTTTTAACTGAGCCGTGCTATAGCGGCGCATAAAGGGAAAGTCCAGTGCCCACCAAGCTAGTCCAAGAACGGGAACGAAGATCAGCTCCTGCTTCAAGAAAAACTTTAAGAAGGGGATCTTGCGATTCAAAACTCGTTGCAAGATGAGAATATCTACCCAAGACTGGTGGTTAGCGATAACCATATACCACTCTTTGGTAGACAGCTGTGCGTCCCCTTCAACGGTTAATTTTATTGGATGTAGCGTATTCTCGACAGCGCCATTGACACTGATCCAAGCGCTGGCGCAAAAGTCGAGAAAGTAGGTGCAGGCTTTACGCGTCACTGCTAAAGGAATGAGCTTAAAAATACTCACAATTAAAATGGGAGTGACCCAAAAGAGCGTGTTAATAAAATAGCAGAAAAAGGCGAAGCTTCCTCTAAAACGTGACACCATCGCGCCCATCCAGAATCTCGAGAAAAAAATTGGAGACCTATAGTACTCGTTGTCAGGTCTTGTCTCAATCTAGATGTTAAATTTTGCTGGTTAACGGTTCGGGATGTCGGTGCTTTGAGAAAGGTTGTTAGTGGGAATGAGCGCGAGCTGTGACAGCTTGTTTTAAATTATTCTCACTCATGAATGCCAAGCCCCAGCACTATACAAATTAGTATTAAGCTAGGGCTTGTTGTCGATTTAGATGTTAAATTTTGCTGGTTAACGGATCGGGTTATCGCGGCTTTGAGCAAGTTTGTTAGTTAGCATAAGTGAGGGCTGTGACATCTTGTTTTAAATTATTCTCACTCATGAATGCCAAGCCAGCACTATACAGATTAGTATTAAGCTAGGGCTTGTTGTCGATTTAGATGTTAAATTTTGCTGGTTAACGGTTCGAGATGTCGGTGCTTTGAGAAAGGTTGTTAGTGGGAATGAGCGCGAGCTGTGACAGCTTGTTTTAAATTATTCTCACTCATGAATGCCAAGCCCCAGCATTATACAGATTAGTATTAAGCTAGGGCTTGTTGTCGATTTAGGTGTTAACTGTTGAGTAAGTATGTTCTGAGTTCTGTTGCTGGCAATGCTTTTGAATAGAGCCAGCCTTGATGCAGATGAATACCTAACTCTTGTAGGTATAGAGCCTGCTCACGGGTTTCAACACCCTCTGCGATGAGATTAATATTCATCTCCCTCGCAATCGCAATGTAGGAGCGGATGAGAAATGGTTGGTTTTGTTCGCTCAGTATCATTTTGATAAAGGCTTTATTTATCTTTAGGCAGTCGAACTCTAACTGCTGGATAAGCAAACCGCCACCGTAACCCACGCCCATGTCGTCGAGCTTGATGCGACAGCCTAACTGCTTACAGCCAGCGATAAATTCACGGATAACTTGTAAAGACTCGATAGGCTGACGTTCGGTGAGTTCGAAGCATAATTGGTCCACGGGATAACCATTGTTAGCTAATAGCTGTAGATATGGCAGCAGATCTTGCTGCTCTATCTGTTTCGCGCTGACATTGATGCTGCATCTGGCTATCTGATTACTTCTCAGCAAGGACTTTAGTTCACTGAGCGCAGTTTTAATCATCCACTTTGTCAGCTGTGGCATTACAGAGTCTTGCTCCAGAATCTTGATATAGCTGCTGGTTTCTCTGCACTCTCCATTTTTTTTACGCCATCTTAGTAGGGTTTCAACGGCAAATATCTGTTCATTTTCAGAATCGATAATGGGTTGATAAGCGAGATAGAAAGCTTCTCTCTTTAATCCTGACACAAAACGGCGATGCCAATAAAACTTCTGCAATCGCTCACGAAATAGGTACAGTATACAGCCCAAAAGTGCGCTCGGTACGAGCAGCAGTAAGAATACGGTAAGCCAAAGTTGGGTTTTTGCATTTTCATTAGCAATTAAGGTGTATTCAAAATTAGAGTTTTTAGCTTGATATTTGATACTGGAAAGCGGTGGAATATGTGCATTTCGACTCACCCAGTCATGACCACTCACCTTGATACTAAGCCCACCACACATTTGGCAAACGGCTAGAATTTTGTTGATAGCATCGGCAGATTGTACCGGCACAAATATTTTTGCACTGCTGTCTGTCGTACTCGCATAAATGGTTTTTTGTTTGTTAAAGGTACGAGCATCAGTTGCTTTAACGAGTCCGTTACCATCAATATCTCGGTTTAATTGTATGCCTCCAGGGGGGACAGGCCAACGACCGATAGCCGAGCAGATAATATTTTCGTCATTAAACTTTACCCAAGGTACAGGTTGGGTGTTTTGCATAAATAATTTTTGTTTGAGCAGCTTGATGGTCTCTTCTGAGCAGTGAGTTTCTTGCTCTTCTTGTAGCATCGCCTGCACTTCTTTCATTTGTGCTTTTGCAGCTAGTAATCTCTGCTGATATTCACCATCTAGTTGTACTGCCACTGCAGTCAGCTGCTGAGTGACGAGGTAATGGCTCAAGCCGAGTGATATTGCCAGTAATACAATAAAAAAAAGGCCTAAAATAAGGGATTTTATCGCATATTGACTGTTATATTTGAATTTACTAGGCATGGCTATGATTTATTAACAACTTGAAATAATTAAATAAGAGATGATAGCCAATAGCCTGTGATTGGCTGAGTGGGTTGATGGGCAAACAGATCATTACCATGTTGGAGATCGCGTAGTGACGGTTGTTCTTGTTGTCGCGAATGCTATAAAGCGGTGGTTAGGTATGAACAAAGTAAATAAATGTTTGCTACTTCAATATCATCGAGTTAACGAAGCGGGAGGAATTTACTGGAATCTTAGGCTTGATTCAACTTATTTGTTTAAAGAGTAACAGATATTTACTTTAACTATATCTTAGTTAAATCCACCGTGAGAGTCGCTTTAACCTCTATCTCATTTACTTATTTATGCGCAACCCTCTAAGAAATATGACAAAGTCAGCCATGCTTTAAGCGCCTATATTAAGTGTATGAGCAGGTTCGGGGACCTCCATTGTGCAATTAAGTCAATCTGACATTACTGCCTTGATAGCGAAGTGAGCAGTCGATCCATGGCGCGATAGCCTAGCGCTTGGGCGATATGGGCACGGCTTACGCACTCCTGCTGATGCAGATCGGCAATGGTGCGGGCAACGCGCTGTAGGCGATGGTAGCTACGCACCGACAAGCCGAGTCGATGTACGCTCTGCTCCAAAAAAACTAAATCATCGGCGCTAAACTTGGCATCCTGTTTGAGCTGTTTTCCTGTTAGTTCACTGTTGAGCACGCCGGAGCGAGCGACTTGCGTCTCGCGTGCTTGTTGTACGCGTTTAGCGATAGTCGCGCTGGTTTCAGCTTGAGTGTTTTGGTTATTGAGCGCACCGACTGGTAGTTTTGGTACATCTATGGTGAGATCGAAGCGATCTAGAAAGGGGCCTGATAATTTACTGAGGTAGCGCTGGATCTGTTCGTTACTGGCTCTGGCATTATCGGCATCGCCGCAAGGGCTAGGGTTCATCGCCGCTATGAGCTGGAAACGACTGGCAAAGGTAAGCTTTGCCGCCGCGCGCGAGATGCTGACCTCGCCAGTTTCCATTGGCTCGCGTAAACAGTCGAGTACCTTTCTGGGAAACTCGGCCACCTCATCGAGAAACAGCACGCCTCGGTGTGCAAGTGAGATCTCACCGGGCTTAGGTTGCGCGCCACCACCCACCAGTGACACCGCCGAGCAGGTATGGTGAGGGCTTCTGAAGGGGCGTTGGTAGAAACTTTCGGGTTTGATGTTATTTCCCGAGACAGAGTGAATGGCGGCGACCTCTAACGCTTCGTCATAATTTAACTTAGGCAGCAGCTGCATCATTCGGCTGGCAAGCATGGTTTTGCCGGTGCCAGGCGGGCCAAGCAGTAGTAAGTTGTGATTGCCCGCCGCGGCGATCTCTAATGCTTGTTTGGCCTGATATTGGCCTATGACTTCGCTTAAGCAGGACTCTTGCGGGCTTTGCTCCTGAGATAACCATTCAAGGTTTAGGTCGATACTTGGCAGTTGTGACTGACCATGCAGATAGGCCGCCAGCGATTGCAGATGGGTGGCGAAGCAGACTTTCTCGAAACCGACCAGTTCGGCATCTTCACGATTTTCTATCGGCAAGACTAAGGTGCTATTTTGCTTGCTGGCTTCGACAATCACAGGAAGAAGCCCTTGGCAGTAGCGAATGTGGCCCGACAGTGCCAGTTCACCGACAAACTCATGTTGTTCGATAGACTTGAGCGGGATCTGCTTTGATGCCGCAAGGATCCCCACTGCGATAGGCAGATCGTAACGTCCTCCCTGTTTGGGTAAGTCTGCAGGCGCGAGGTTGACTGTGATACGGCGCATGGGGAATTCGAAGCCTGCGTTGATAAGCGCGCTTCTCACCCGCTCTTTCGCCTCTTTGACTGAGGCTTCAGGCAGTCCGACTAGGTTGAAGGCTGGAAGTCCGTTGCTGAGGTGGACTTCGACTTGGACTGCTGGGGCTTGGACACCATGACTGGCACGGGTGGCAACACAGGCGATGGGCATAAACAAATCCTTTTGTTTTATGAATGGGTTCTTTGGATAGGGAAATCCAGTTTTCCCTTTGTTTTGCTTACTTTGTTTTAGTTTAGCTAAAGTTTGCTGGTTTGCTTAACGTAACAAACGGTGACTTGTTATTAGCAATCAAACTTCGTTTGATAAAGGGTCGTGGTGCTTCGCTCCACATTGGTAATGCATCAGGCTGCGCCCGACCAAAGTCGTGGGATTCCATCCCACACCCGGCCAAGAAGGGGTCTACAGCAACCCCCTCTTGGATCTCCCCTGCCGCCCCCGACGAAGTTGTTGATCCTCATGCTTATGGATAAATTGCTAACGCTTCCGATGGGGCATCCTGCCCCGCGAAAGCTAACCCGACATCCCTGTCGGGTTCACGCAATTTATTCCAACGCACTTCGGCAACTCCGATGGGGAATTAGTGTTCTCTGTAGGGGCTGGGGGAAACTGATAGCAGTGGGATTATGCTTAGTAGAGCAAAAAGCTGTGAAGAGTTTATTTACTCTGATTTCAGATTTACACTATGTTGTTATCCATCGTTTTTCAAAATGAGGATATTGAAAAATAAAACCGACTTAATCATGTGGTTTAAGTTGTGCACATCTCGGAATAGTAAAAGGGATTTTCGCATGAAATCTGAAAAGTAAAGTTCATGAAAAGTGTTTCGTTCCATACCTTCACGCGCAGGGTAAAAAGTGATTAATTGAGATGACTCTTTGTACGTATACTTGTAATGCGCAATTCCATTTCTAATTTTGTTATCAATTGCGGACTCATCAAATCGAAAGAAAGAGTCATCGATTGCACTAGCTTTTCTTCCCAAGTCGATATTGGCGTAATTATCAATTGAGTCAAACGCTTTGATTTTTTCTTGCTTTTTGTTGAACCTAATCGAGTCATCAAACAGGTCGTAGGCGCCTCTTTTAATTAAGTTATTCAAGCCAGCGACCAATGTCAGTTGGCGAGCGTAGACTTCTGCTAAGTCTTTATAGAAATTACAGCAAGTGTCGAAGTCGGCGGTTGATATTCTTGCTGGGGTCTTACTTGTGTCATCAACTTTTGCGTAGTCTTGATAAAACGTTGGTCTAAACGGGAGCTCTAAACCAAGAATTTTTGGATATAGGCTGAGACAGTCATGATGAAGCGTTCTAATAAAGTCGTTGCCGATAACTTTGTTAAAGAACTCTTTTGTTTTTATTTGGTGGTGAACATATAGCCATCGAAGAATTTCAGGCATTTCCGTACTCATCTCTTTATTTTGTTCGTAGATGGTGAACGGAGATGACATATTCGAAGTTGCAGAGTACAGAGCAGCTAAAACATCTTGCTTCTTATGGCTCTCAAGAGTTACTCCATCAAGTTTCTTGCAGGCGCGTTCGAAAGCGTCAACATCTCCTCTTTTGTATTGAGTTATTAGTCGTTGCAGATCGCGTTTCTTTGAATAAAGGTTGTTGAGAAGAGTTAACCTATAGTTCAAGTCATGAAAAGCTTCTTGCCCTATTTCATGGGTAATCCTCATAAACGTTGTAACTTGTGCATACTCTCCAAAAGAAACTGGAAAATCTAAATGAAGTTCAACGAAGGGGTTCTCACCATTAAAAGGTCCTTTAAAGTCCAGTATATCAACGGCCCCCGTAAGGTCATCTTCTAGGGTTCCTATTGTAAACGAAATGATTTCTTCGCATTTCGGGCAAGCAAATTGAAATGGTTGAATATCCCTGTTAGACATACCAATTCGGCAATCAATTAGAATAGTACATGCTTCACATTGAAAACGTTTACAGATATTCATTATGATCTTTTACTTAAATAGATATATGGGGTATTTAATGAGATCAAACCATAAAAATACATTTATTTCAAATGGTTGACGGTGAAGTGATGTTTTAAAGGTTTATGCTGGATTTCACTTTGTTTACAGTAGAATGTTGGTTTGTTGGAAATAATCGGGTCAGAGCAAGATTAATAATCTTCGTTCTTTAGGCGTGACTCCAGATCCAAACTATTCCGCTTTTCTAACTCGGTGTAGATACGGCTGAAGCCTTTGATGGCATGGATGCCATCGTAGAGCTTACAGGGATGTACTGGCAGCGTGTTTCAGCAGTGTCTACACATACGCTGGCCGCAGGCCATTGGAACCCGTGAAGCTGGAAGTTGGTTTGATGCTTCCAAAGAAGCCGATCTGCAAGGTTCTATATTTCTTCGCATTGATGCGATAGCGACATTCGCATACCGGAACACTGGCCGCAGGCCATTGGAACCACTTATGCGGGAAGTTGTTACATAGCGTCAAATGGCGGTGAAGCCAAAGGTTCATCGCTGTAGATTTAAAGCCTGCGTTAGTTTCACGCAAATGAAATCACACTTAAAGGGACTCCCCTTTGGCAGAAAACACCAAAGTGGTACAAAACTCAACCCCGTTATCTTGAGGATGATAACCCCACCCCATGCGTTCGCAGATCCGCTCGACGATAACCAAGCCTACACCATAACCAGCATTGTAAGTCTCATTACCCTCATGACGATTGGTGATCGTCAGCGTATGCCCTGTGAGCACGATGTCGATATCACCGATACTGTAACTGAAGGCGTTCTTGATGACATTGTTGAGCACGATGGCGATAAAGCTTTGTGGCGCATGTATCAGCTTGGCATCGTCCACCGCTAAGCGATAACAGGTATCTTGCCGAGCGAATAGTTCCTTCATCTCGCTGAGCTGCTTGCGCAGTGCGATCTCTAGATCGACATCGGCGAAGTAACGTTGGCTAATCGACTCCTTACCCAATAATAGAAAGGTTTCGGTGAGCACCTGCATCTCGTCGCTGGCTCGCTGCAGACGTTTCACGGCGTTGACTGCTAGCGGGGGCTGGTCGGGAATTTTTGCCAATAACTCGGCAGAGCCTTTGATCACTGTGATAGGCGTTCTCAGCTCATGGGAGGCAAAGTGACTGAACTCCTTTTCACGTTGAAAGAAGCCGTTGATATCGTTTCGACTATCTAACAGTGTCTGTTCTATATTGCGGGTTTCGACAAATTGTGTGTCGACACCAAAGGGAGGGTCGTCGGGTGACATATGGCTTATCTTGCGCTCGATGATGGTCAGCGGTCTCGACAGCGCTCGGATAAAATAGAGGCTATATACCGTCATAAATAGGCCGATAAGCAGGCCTAAGGTTAATATGTAATCATGCAGATGCGCCTCATAAATATCGAGATAGTCATCGGCATCATCTTGAAACAGGATATACATTAAACCTGTACCTGAAGGATGGGGTTTAACAATAATGTGCTTATCTTCTGTGCCTAGCTCGTGCTCATAGAAACCCGGAGTCTGATAGGATTTTAGCCAATCAGGAATGGGCTTTTCACTCCAATAGGTGGTGAACTCGCTGTCATTGGGTAGCCTGGCGTGCTCGCCATGGGTTTGATAGTCACGAGTGTAGCGTGAGGCCTCGGTGTCTAACCAGTGGTGCAGGCTGATGATCTCAATTTGGTTCTCGGCGATGTAGATCACCGACCAAAATAGACTGAACATAGCAAAGGTCATCAAACCGAAGCTCCAACGGATCTTGCGGTAGATACTTGGGAAATGCTTATGCTTTGAGGCGGTAACCTTGTCCATGTATTGTCTCTAATCGTGATTGTTCGAAGCCCTTATCGAGGGCTGTTCGTAGGCCATAGATATGGCTACGAAGGGCATCGCTCGGCGGCGACTCATCACCCCAGACGGCATCGCAGACATCTTGGCGGCTGACAACACCGGGGGCACGCTTTATTAACACCTTCAGTATTTTTAGTTGAGTGCGACTGAGTTTAATAGACTGTCCTGCACGGGTGACGATATTAGTTTGGGTGTTAATGTTTATGTCGGCAAATGACAAGGTACCGATATCTTGCCGTGGGCCGCGATTACTGAGTGCATGCAGACGTAGGCTCAGCTCCTCCATGGCAAAGGGCTTGAGTAGATAATCATCGCCACCAGCCTTAAAGGCGGCTACTTTATCATCGAGGCTATCTTTAGCGGTTAAAAACAAAATAGGCGTGTTGCAATACAGCTCTTCACGCAGCTTGCGCACTGCGGTGATGCCGTCAATCTTAGGCATCATGATATCCATAATAATCACGTCGTAACTATTTTCAGATACCAAGTTTATCGCGGCTTCGCCATGATAGGCGCAATCGATCACCATTCCCTCAAGTTCTAAATAGTCGGCGATTGTTTCGGCAAGGTTATGGCTGTCATCAACAATTAGAACTTTCATAGATTATTTTATCTTTCTTCACGATCGCTTCACGGTTCAAGTTTTAACATACAGCTAAATTTGATAATCATCTCTTTAAATAAGGGTATTTAGATGAAAAAAGTAGCTTTAGTTTCAACACTTGCTCTGATTTTAACTGCTTGTGGCGGTGGAAGCGACAGTTCTGATAATGGTAATGGCGGCGATAACGGTAACGGTGGTGGCATAGTTACAGCTCCAACGGCGGTTAAAGGCACTATTGAGTCAGTTAATACTGCGCAAAATAAAGTTGTTGTAAATGGCTATAACTATGATGTCGCTGGCGTTTCTTACGGTGACGTTAAACTAAATATTAACGATTTGAAGCCTAACATGATGGTGCTGATCGGTGGCCAGCAAAGAGCTGCTGCGGTTCAGGTTAATCTTGAGCCAACAATCACAGGTAAAATCACTGCTATTGATCTAGCAGCGGGCACCTTCGATGTAAATGGTGTGACCTTAGCTTACAAGTTATCTAACGAAATCGAAGTGGGTGACTGGGTGATGGTGTCTTCATTGCCTACGGCTGATGCAGGCTACAAAGTATTGTCTGTAGTTAAATTTGAAAATGATGATTTAGTTAACCATTACGAAGTGGAAGGTCGTCTATCTAGCTTAGATGATAATGCGATGAGCTTTAAGCTTGGTGCTGCGTTAACCGTTGATTATTCAGCTGCAAGAGTTGAAGACAACGCAATACTTGCAAATGGTCAGTGGGTCGAAGTTGAAGGCACTCTAGGTAATGGCGAGTTTAACGCGACCAGTGTTGAAGTTGAAGATTATAACGATCTGGCCAACGACACCGAAGTTGAAGGCGTCGTTACTTGGGTTGATGCACAGCAAACAGCCTTCGAGCTTAACTACCAAGGCCGCTTTGTTGTTAATGCTCAAACTAAGTTTGAAGACGGCTTTAAGGCTGATCTAAAACAAGGTGCATTAGTTGAAGTGACCTCTGTTAAGCAAGGTACACAGCAAGTGGCTACCGAAGTTGAATTCGATGACGATAACTCAACAGGCAACGATAATGTTGGTAACTGGAAAGAGTTTGAAGTTGAAGGTAACGTTACTTCATCTGATGCAACGGCAAAGAGCTTTGTGATTAAAGGCATTGCTAGCAACATGACAGTTATTGTTGATGCGAACACCGAATATGAAGATGGTATTCGTTTCGACACCTTAAATCAGCAGCGCATCGAAGTTGAAGGTGTGGTGATTAACGGTCAAAACATCGCTCGTGAAATCGAAGCAGATAACGATTAATTGTAAATCGATATTTCAAATAGATTGACCCTAAATGCCTTTCTTATGAAAGGCATTTTTGTATCTGCTTTTTACTCAGAGTTGAGGCCTGGCGCTTGTTATAGTCTGATAAGTTAGGAGAACTTATATCCCCATTTAGGATTGTTTATAGCTATTAAATTAGTGCCTTAAGGCTTTGTGAGCTAGTTGCTCTTTAGAGCAACTGAAAAAAATTCAGTCATTATTTCGATGGAGTGTGAATATTGATACTACACTGAACGGTAAGTTTTTGTACGCCATTACGTAAAGGATTATATTATGGACGAAGAGTACCAGTATCCCGCCAATTACAATCTAATCTCTATCACGACACCATCGAGCCACATCAAATATGCCAGTCCTCACTTCTCAGAAGTGGCGGGATATGATGATGGCGAACTCATCGGCCAGCCCCATAATGTTGTTAGGCATCCCGACATGCCGAAGGCTGCCTTTAAAGACTTATGGACTCATCTTCAGTCGGGTAACCATTGGATGGGCATGGTAAAGAATCGCCGTAAAGGTGGTGGATATTATTGGGTCGATGCGTTTGCCTCTCCGATAAAAAGCAATGGTGAGATTATCGAGCTGCAGTCGGTTCGCTTTAAGCCTGAGCGTATTCATGTCACCCGAGCAGAGGCCATCTATAAACAACTATCAAACGATAAAAAACCCTTTCAGCTGAGCATAGGGTTGAGAACTCGCCTCTGGCAGCGTAGCGCTATTTGTTATGGTATCGCAGGTCTACTCTCATACGCCGTCGCTATGTTTAGCCAAAATATCGCAATAGCACTGGCATCCTTTTTCGTTATGGCGACTCTGACTAGTTACCTGTTAACGCGTCCTTTGGAACGATTGGCTAAAGAGGCTCGAAAAGACTTTAATAACCCGTTGATGGAGTTGATCTACACCGGAAAAATCAATGATTTTTCCGAGATAGAACTGGCGATGAAAATGCGCCGGCAGCACGTTAAGGCGTTGATTGGCCGTGTTAATATTTCGGTGATGGAGGCCTGTGACAAGACGCTAGATAATGCAAAACTGGCTACAGAGAATAATCATAAAGTGACTGAGCATCTCAATACCCAGAAAACCGAGATTGAAATGGTGGCCACAGCCGTCAATGAGATGCAGGCGGCATCGACTGAGATTTCACAAAATGCTCAGGGCACAGCAGAAGCGACGATGCAGACCCAAACGACGATGTCAGATAATTTGGAATGCATCAATCAAGTTAACAAATCGATGTTGGAACTGGTCGAAGAACTGGCTTCAATATCCAGCACCGTAGTATCGCTCGATAAGCAGACGCAGCAGATTAGCTCGGTGATCGATGTGATTAACGGTATTGCAGAGCAAACTAACCTGCTTGCGCTTAACGCGGCGATTGAGGCTGCCAGAGCCGGGGATTCAGGGCGTGGTTTTGCGGTGGTGTCTGATGAGGTGCGTACCTTAGCTCAGCGTACTCAGGTAGCGACCACAGAGATCCAGACGGCGATCGAACAGATCCAGAGCAATAGTCAGGTGGCGGTTAAGTCTCTTGAGGTGGGTAATGACAAATCGAGCAAAACCGTTGGCATCATCAATACTTCATTAAGTAAGATAAATGAACTAGAGGAACTGATTGAGGGCATCGTTGAGCGTAATCAGCAGATTGCGGTTGCCATCGAAGAGCAGGTGTATGTCTGTAACGAGGTCAACACCAATGTGCAGATGGTCAACTGTAAGGTGTCAGAGTCCTATGACTTGATCACCGTGACCAATACCCTAAACCAAGAGGTTGAAAGCAGTACCGACGAACTGTCGACGACTATTAGAAACTTCAATATGTAGTTTGAACAGCTTTAGAAACTCGATGAAAAGGTGTTTAGCGGTAGGCTAAACACCTTTTTATTGCAGGGGGAGGGCTTAGTTAATTAAGCCATGCGTCCTTACTTGGTCGCAGAGTAGGTCTTAAGGAACTTAATGCCGTTATTAATATCTGGCGTGTAAGTTCGGTCTAAATCGACAAATGGCACCACTTTGCGGTACTGCTCAATTAGATGGCTAGTGCCTTGGCCCATTTGCTTATCTTGGTCTCTCATGCGAATTTCCATACCTTGAGTGGTATGCAGTACTTCGTAAGCGTAGATTTCGTAGCCAATGTCAGCCATTTTCTCAACGCGAGAGGCAATCAAGTTAACATTGCTAAATGTCTCTTCAATGCCCACTGAAGTGGGGACGCCGTATAATGTAGCGCTATTTGTTAGTGTCATTGCTTCAGCATATAGACCAGACATCGACTGTGCGATATTAGCAAAACCGTCACCGCCAACATTCTCTTTTGCCACTAAGTATGTTGGTAAGTTAGTGCGGTAGCCATCGTCTAGCTGAGTTGTACGCCAAGCCGAAATATGAATAACCTGTGCCAAGGCGCGGCCTAGTGATTCCATCTGTACGGCTAGTTGTGTGTTGTCGAAGTTCGCACCTGAGTTAACAAAAACATTGTCATCGCCCACGCGCAGTGCATTAACCGCAGGTGTATCGCTATACCATAGATCGTCACGGGCTTCGGTGTTCACAATCGGGTTGTCTGTGGTGTGGTTGATAGCGGTGTTTAGTAGCGCTTTGGCTTGGCGCAGCTCCTCTTTTGCCGTCGCTAGAATGTAGCCTGAAGAGCGGAATGACAGTGGATCTTGCAAGTTACGCTTGCTGTCTAAGTCCCATAAGTATGAGCCCTTTAATGCACCAAGAATGGCTTCTGCCGCTTCATGACCTTGCGGCCAACCTTTGGTATCCACGGTATGCCAAAGGAAAGGTGACACGTTACCGTTAAGCGCTTCGAGTGAAGAGGCGATAATAATTGGTGATATGTCGAGTAGGTGCTCTACTTTTTTTACCGCCGCGATATTTTGCGCTTCGGCCACGTTACCGTTAGATAAAATAGAGATGCCATCTAAACCGAAAGGTCTATATGGCTTAAGGCCAAGCTCTTCGCGAACCTCTTTCGAGTTACGGCGCTCGCCTTTATACATTACATCCCACTCACCCATTAGCGACAAGCCAATGTGCGTCGCTAAGCTAAGATCGTTAGCGCCAGATGAGCCGCGGCTTGGGATCAGTGGTGTCACATCGGCGTTGATGTAGTCCATAAAGGCTTGTGCACCTTCGGTGCTCATCGCTGTATAACCTGCTGCCATTTGGTTTAGGCGAATGATCATCGCCATTTTGGATTCGCGCTCAGAGATGAACGGCTCGACACCTGCGGCTTGAATACGCATTTGGCGTTCGTTGAATTTGATTGATGCAGTAAAGTTTGGCTCATCTTCTACTGAAGTACCTGCAACACGCTGATCTTTAAGCGCGCCATAGTTTACGGTTAAGCCATAGATAGAGCGACCATCGGCTGCGGCGTGGATCGGTGCCTTATAACCTGCGTTAATACGCTGCCAGCCAGTTTTAGAAATAGTGACATCTTCACCCGGCTGGGCGATTTCCCATAATTGATCAACTGTCAGCGAACGACCATCTAAGGTGTGTGTTGCTGCATTGACTGATAGAGGTAAGCTGGCAGCGATTAGCATTGCAAATACACTTTTCTTCATTCTTTTATTCTCTTATTAGCAAATTAATTTATTTGAGATTGTTAAATTCGACTTTATGACAGTCGGAGCAAATATCTTTTGAAGGCTTGTGCTCTGAGTGGCAGACCATGCACTCGAGCAAGTCTTCATAGTGATGCGAATTATGTGGATTCTTATCGAAGCGGTTAGGCTCAGTCGGAATATCATGCATACCGCCATGACAATCGATACAAGCCTGATCGCTTGGGCGTTCAAATGCGCCCTTGGTTGTATGGCAGGTACGGCAGTTCATATCATCGCCAAGAGCGTCGATATGGTGTTGTTTAATGCTCGGCTTTGCGGCTAAAGCACTGCAAGACAGTAAGGTTGCGATGACTGCAACGGCAAAAGAGGTTTTCATTATGCGTTCGCCTTATAATTTGCTGCAGTTCTGCCTGCAATCTGCCCAAAAACTAAACCGTCAACCGATGAACACCCACCTAAGCGATCCATACCGTGAGTACCACCGGCAACTTCACCAGCAGCAAAGAGGCCTTTAATCGGTTCACATGTCGTTGCATCAATAACTTCAGCGTTTGGAGTAATTGCTACGCCGCCCATGCAGTAATGCAACTTAGGTGACAATCTAAGTGAGTAAAATGGTGGCTTTAACTCGGTTCTTCTATCTAACGGCTTGTTAAATGGATCGGGCTTGCCCTCAACAATCTCGTTCCAATCTGCGATAGATTGAGCCAGCAGCTTTTCATCGACGCCGTGACGCTTGGCAAGTTCGGCAACAGAGTTCGACTTGTTAACCGCACCATCACGGTAAGCTCCCTTAAACCCTTCGGCGCGCTTGGTGGTGGCTTCGCTGCAGAAGGTAAATGGGTAGTTAGGCTTTTCTTCTGTGCCTTTCTCCAATACCACTAACTGGGCTTCTGCACGGGTACGGCGATCGGCCAGTTCGTTCATAAAGCGCTTACCCGTCATCGGGTCGATGGCAATGCCTTCGCTAAATGAGTAGTCGGCAAAGAAAGATGCAGGTCCCGCTCCACGCTCATCAGGAGATGCCCAAGGGCCAAGCTGATACATGTCGATCATGATAGGTAATGAGCCTACTGCGAGCAGTGATTTGATCATGCCTGCCGTTGCGCCTGGTTGGGCCGTGGCTTCTAGGTGCGCATAGATAGGCATGGTGGTTTTAACAAACTGCTTATCTTGACCCCAACCACCAGTTGCAACGATAACACCGTGGCGAGACTTGTAGGTCTGCTCACTCTTGAACTTTTCAGTATCGAAGTCGAATTTCTCTTGAACAGCAACACCTGTAATCGCGTTGTCCTTATCACGCAGCAATGTGGTGACTTGAGTGCGGTTTTGGAACTGGACACCTTTATCTAGCAGGTATTTGTGCATCGGTACCACAATTCCGCCACCAGATGCATTGGCAGGGATATGGGCTCTCGGTGCGCTGTGTCCACCAAGGCGGATAATCTTATCCATAAATTCAACGCCGCAACCAATTAGCATGTCGTAAACGGTATGGGCTTGTGTTGCTAGGGTTTTACATAGCTCTGGGTGATTGAACCCACGACCCGCTTTTATCATGTCTTTAATCATGAGTTCTGGTGAGTCTTCAATGCCGTGCTTTTTTTGAAGTGATGTGTTTGGCATACAGGCAATACCGCCGCAAATAGCCGAGTTGCCGCCCCAGGTTTCCATCTTTTCGAGAACGAGTATGTTTTTTATTCCAGCCTTGTTTGCTGAGTAGGCTGCGGCCAATCCAGCAAAGCCACTGCCGACAATGATTAAGTCATACTCACGATCCCAACTATTTTCCGATGCAACGGCTGTCGTTGAAAAAGGTAAAGCCATGGCTGCGGTGACACCCATGCTTTTAGTTAGAAATTCTCTTCTTTTCATTATTATCCCACTAATTAGCTCTAGTTAGTTTTCGTGGTAAATAATATTTATCACTCAGTTCTTAGTTTGTGATGTTTATCTGATATATCGTGGTATAAGAAAAGGCAATACCTGCTATTGTAAGCGACACCACCGCTATAAATACCGTGAAGTATGATTATCAATAGCTATTTTTTACTAGGGTTATTTTTAGCGAATTAACGTGTGTTTGATTGTAATCTCATAACCATAAAAATATAGACTTAGAGCACATAGCACTATGATTAACAATACGGTAATTCATCATTTTTATTATTCAGCAAAGTTTTCCTCTTTCTCAAAAGCGGCCAGTTTTTTAAAAACAACACAGCCAAGTGTAAGCGCTAGTATTATTGCTTTAGAGAAAAAGATGGGCACTAAACTATTTGAAAGACAAAGCCATGGAGTTCGATTGACTCCGGCTGGAAGTGACATTTACCTAAAGGCTGAAGCCGTTATTATTTCGCTTAATGAGATGAACTCGGCGTTGTCTCAGATTAATAGAAAGTCGGTTGTTAAAATTGCAACTCAACCTAGATTGTATGAAAAGTATTTGTCGGCTAAGTTAACGCCAGAGTTTATCGAAGAGTTTTTTATTCAAATTAATACTGGCGAACTGGCAACGATTAAAGGCTGGATGGACTCAGGTGATGTCGACCTGGTTATTACTGAGGGGATATTCCATAACCACCCCATATTTGAACATGTTGATGAGTTGGATAACCTTAAGTTTTTCTGGGCAAAGAAGAGAGGCATTGAGTTCGCTACTCCTATCCCTACCTTTGTGCATTCTGATGTGTGGAACCATTGGCATGACTTAAGCGAGTGTATGTATAACAACCCTAACTTCAGAAAGGTCATGGTGATCGACACGCCAGACTTTTCTTGTAAATTAATCGAACGGGGCATGGGGATAGGTTTACTACCTGAGCAAATTATTCTAAATAACGACATGCTTGAAAAATGTCTTGGCCCGACAGAGGGGGATATCGATGGCCCTATTGCTATCTATGTCAATCAAGAGCGCAAGTTGGAATTACAGCAGATAGGCCTAATTGACAGAATTATCTCTAGTAGCAGTGAGTAATGAGATTTTATTATTCAGGCCTTTGATATAGAACTCATTTTTTAAACATAACGTGTTTGTAGTCACGGTTGCCGTGAAAGCATGATTGTGATCATGAATATAATGGCTGCTATGGTGATGTTATTTAAAGGCTTGTGTCGAGTTATTTGTGAAGTTATTAACTGAGATGGTGTTTTTTTATTTTAGTCATTGGTTTGAATGTCACTCTACTTATTCTGTTAAGCTGTACTCTATTAAATCTATTTTTATTGAACCATAAGCGTGATGCTAAACGGCGTGTTATCCACTGATGCTTTGTTGAACACAAATATCAAGCCTCCACTTTAGTGTGTGAAGCTGAAGATGAGTTCTAGCCGTATATTTAGCCATCGTGATATTTATTAGACTGCTTATCTTACGTTTTTTAACCTTATTGCTAAATAATGCTCTGCAGTTATTAAGCTGGCTGCGGGTTAGCAATAGTGATGAAAGCCAATCCCTGTTCAGAAACCATCCCGATAAATAGAATTTCCATAGCGTTAGTTCACAAAGCCTTTATGATAAGAGGCATTACTATGCCATCAATAGAAGGTTGATTGTGAAACAGTTGGATTTCAATTTACTCAGAGTGTTAGAAGTGCTGCTCGAGGAGCAGAGCGTAACTGCGGCTGCATCGAGATTGCACTTGAGTCAGTCGGCGGTGAGTAAGCAGCTGAGTAAATTGAGAGAAACCTTCGATGACCAACTGTTCGAACGTACGGCTTATGGCTTAAAAGCCACGCCCCGTGCTTTGCAGTTAGCGCCAGAACTGAGAGAGGTGCTGCAAAAGCTCGATCAATTTACCCGTCCTAGTACCTTTGACCCGGCTGAGAGTCAGCGTCGTTTTCGTATGCACATTGTCGAAACGGCCTATTCGCTAACCTACCCACATTTTATGCCAAAGCTACTAAAGGCTGCGCCTCAGGTGAGTATTAATGGTCATACTTGGTCGCATACCAGTATGGACATGCTGCTACGCTGTGAAATTGATATGGGGATTATCTGCCGTGAGTGGGATAAGCGCTCCTTGCTGCATATGAATAACTTACCAGAAGAGCTTGGCGCGACAGAGCTTATTCGTGACTATCCCGTTTGCCTGCTAAGGCGTGACCACCCCGCACTGAAGGAGTCATGGAACTTAGACACTTTTCTTAAGTATCGTCACCTGCAGGTAGCCTTTGGTGGTTTGGAGCACTGGCTGCTCGATGATGTACTGCGTTTAGAACATCTACAGCGCGATGTCGCGGTCAACATGACCGACTTTAATTGTGCGATGGACTTGTGTGAGAATAGCGACCTTATCTTGTGTGCGCCGCGAAAATATATTCAGCAGATGATGGTCAACTATGATCTGGTCTGCCTCGATGTCCCTGTCCATGTGGAGCCTGGTGCCTATGTCCTAGTCTGGCATAAGCACTTTAATCTGGACCCAAGTCATAGCTGGCTGCGCAACCTGATTATCGATGGTGTGCGTGGTAATCGAAAAGACTAAGCCATACGCTTATTTAGCGAAGCTAAATCGCCTGTAGAAAAGCTTCGATGACAGGTTCTTGTCTTCGTTTGCTTTTACAGCAACAACCTAGTTCGACATGACAGGATATCGATTGTGTACATGGCAGTACTCTGTTCATTAACTTATCGGGGAAGCTAAATCGCCTGCAGAAAAGCTTCGATGACAGGCTCTTGTAAGCGCTTACTCTTACAGCTGCAACCTAGTTCGACATGACAGGATATCGATTGTGTGCATGGCAGTACTCTGTTCATTAACTTATCGGGGAAGCTAAATCGCCTGCAGAAAAGCTTCGATAACGGGTTCTTGTCTTCGTTTGCTTTTACAGCAACAACCTAATTCAAAGGGCGGGATATCGATCGGTGAGGCCAGCAGTTGAATTCGGTCTCGTACCGGGCTGTTGTTGATCACAACCTCTGGAGTAATACTCACGCCACAGCCCAGCGCTACCATAGAAGCGATCGCTTCTTGTCCCGACACTTGGGCATAAATATTGGGGATTAACCCCAAAGACTTAAACCAGTTGTCGGTACGTTTTCGCCCAGGTCCGTGCTCTGGCACGATAAAGGGCAATCTATCCCAAGGGATATAAGATTCGGTTAGCAGCTCTTGTACCTGACACCTGAAAGTCGGGGCGATGATCGACAGCGGTACGTCATCGATTTTGGCGAAATGCAGGTTGTCGGGAAACGGATCTGGTAGGGCGGCGATGGCGATATCGGCGCGGTTGTTGCGCACCTCATTGACCGCATTGGCGGCGTCACCTGTGGTGAGGGCAATCTCAACGAGTGGGTGTTCTCGTCTAAAGCGATCCAGTAATCCGGGTAGATGGCTATAGGCGGCGGTTACCGAGCAATATAGATTTAGCCTCCCCCTGAGAAAGTCCTGCTTAGGGTCGATCTTGGTTTTAAGCTTTCCCCACTGTTCTAATGTCGATTCGGCAAAATGGCGGTACTCGACTCCGGCGCTGGTTAGGGTCACGCTGCGGTTGTCACGTTGAAACAGCTGCGCACCGACTTCCTCTTCTAGCCTCTGCATGGCACGGCTCAGGGTTGAGGGGCTGACATGCATCGCCTGCGCAGTTCTGGCAAAGTGCAAACTGTCTGCTAAATGCAGATAGAGTTTTATGGTTCGAATATCCAAGCACTGCTCTCCATCGGTTTGTCAGAAATTATGAATCGAATTTATATTGCAAAAAATGCAACGTGACGTTTCGAATATATCATTTTAAGCAATGAAAAGCTTGCGCTATAGTGATTT
Source organism: Shewanella schlegeliana (assembly GCF_016765635.1). Lineage (GTDB taxonomy): Bacteria > Pseudomonadota > Gammaproteobacteria > Enterobacterales > Shewanellaceae > Shewanella > Shewanella schlegeliana. Next base: position 41,502 of record NZ_JAESVD010000012.1, on the reverse strand, counting down.
TAATCACAGCGTGACTCGGCCAAGAGTCAGCCCGTATAACAATCCAGAATCAAGGTGGTATATCAGATGGCTAACTATTTTAACTCTCTGAATTTGCGTCAACAATTGCAACAGCTGGCTCAGTGCCGCTTTATGGATCGTAGTGAGTTTAGCGAAGGCTGTAACTTCATCAAGGGCTGGAACATCGTCATTCTTGGCTGTGGCGCTCAAGGTCTTAACCAAGGCTTGAATATGCGTGACTCGGGTCTAAATATCTCTTTCGCATTGCGTGAGCAGGCGATTACTGAGAAGCGTGATTCTTACCAGAAAGCCACGGGCAACGGTTTTCGCGTTGGCACTATCGAAGAGCTGATCCCTGATGCGGATCTGGTACTAAACCTAACGCCTGATAAACAGCACACCAATGCCGTTAATACGGTTATGCCGTTAATGAAGCAAGGTGCAACTCTGTCTTACTCTCACGGTTTCAATATCGTTGAAGAGGGCATGCAGGTTCGTCCTGATATCACGGTAATTATGGTCGCACCTAAGTGTCCGGGTACTGAAGTCCGTGAAGAGTATAAGCGTGGCTTTGGTGTACCAACACTGATTGCAGTTCACCCAGAAAATGATCCTAAGGGGGAAGGTTTCGATATCGCTAAGGCTTATGCAAGCGCTACTGGTGGCGATCGCGCCGGCGTACTGCACTCCTCTTTCATTGCCGAAGTGAAGTCAGATCTAATGGGTGAGCAAACCATCCTTTGTGGCATGCTGCAAACGGGTGCCATCCTAGGTTATGAGAAGATGGTTGCCGATGGCATCGAGCCAGGTTATGCGGCTAAACTTATTCAGCAGGGTTGGGAGACAACGACCGAAGCGCTTAAGCATGGTGGTATCACCCATATGATGGATCGCCTATCAAACCCAGCCAAGATCAAGGCATTTGATATGGCTGAAGAGTTGAAAGTTATCCTTAAGCCACTATTTGAAAAGCATATGGATGACATCATAGGTGGCGAGTTCTCTAAGACAATGATGCAAGACTGGGCTAACGACGATGCCAACCTCCTTAAGTGGCGCAGCGAAACCAATGATACTGGTTTTGAAAATGCCCCTGGTTGTGAGGAGCATATCGATGAGCAAACTTACTTCGATAAAGGCATCTTCCTAGTGGCGATGATTAAGGCGGGTGTAGAGCTTGCTTTCGATACCATGGTTGCTGCAGGCATCATCGAAGAGTCGGCTTACTACGAGTCACTGCACGAGACGCCACTTATCGCTAACACCATCGCCCGTAAACGTTTATACGAGATGAATGTGGTGATTTCAGATACGGCGGAGTACGGCTGCTACCTGTTCAACCATGCAGCGCTGCCACTACTGAAAGACTATGTGGCAAGCATGTCTGCCGAGTACCTAGGTGGTGGCTTACAAGATGCGACCAATGGCGTTGATAACGTCCGTTTAATCGAGGTTAATGCTGCGATTCGTGGCACAGGGGTTGAAGAGATTGGCGCCGAACTACGTGGCTATATGACAGAAATGAAGCGCATCGTCGAAGAGAAGTAATGTAGTTTTTATATCTATTTTAGCCGGGCTTAGACGGAGTTTTGTTTAAGCCTTTGGCTAAATAAATTGGAATTTGAGACAGTCACGTTTTTAGAAAAAGCACTTTCGATAAACCACTTTCGATAAACCATTAAGGATTAACACCTTAATAGCAGTAATAAAGTCAGGCAGAGCATCAGCTATTTTTGCACTGGTCACGGCCTAAACCGCATAGACTAGATGATAAATTTTGATGTTAGAAAGTTTTTATTGTGTTTTTTATAGGCTTTGTGGTACTTCTTAATGGTCGCGTTTTAGACGATACCGAATTTAAGCAAAGAATCTGATTAGGAACCCAGTCGAATATGTTCAACCAAGCTGCCCAGCTCATTATTGTGATTATTACCGTCGTGATTATTAAATCACAGCGGGGGCTGCGCATATTGAATCGACACACCTAACCTAGGTTTAAGATTGCAAAAACCCCCGCTCCGAAAGGAACGGGGGTTTTTTCGTTTAAGGGCTTAGAGACAGAAAAGTCTAATCTAAGTCCTTATGAAATAAGTTAATTGTAGTGGAGCATGGATTTATGGAACAAGGGCAGATGGAGCAGGGGCAAATGGAACCAGGGCAGATGATACGAGGCGCCGACGCCGTCATCAAAGCGATTGCTGCACATGGTGTAACAACCGTATTTGGCTATCCAGGCGGCGCGATAATGCCTATCTATGATGCGATCTATGGCAGCCCTGTTGAGCACCTTCTCAGCCGTCACGAGCAGGGCGCCGCCTTCGCTGCAGTCGGTTACGCCAGAGCCAGCGGTCAAACTGGCGTTTGTTTTGCGACTTCAGGCCCAGGGGCGACTAACCTAGTGACCTCATTGGCCGATGCGCTGCTCGATTCTGTTCCCGTGGTTGCCATTACTGGTCAAGTCTCTACCGCTGTTATCGGCACCGATGCCTTTCAGGAGATCGATGTTTTAGGTATGTCACTCTCATGCACTAAGCACAGTTTTATGGTGGCCCATGTCGATGAGCTTGTTCCTACACTTTATAAAGCCTTTGAGATCGCCGCCTCTGGTCGCCCCGGCCCTGTCTTGGTCGATATCCCCAAAGATGTTCAGATTGCTATGCTCGAATACAAGACGCCGCTACAAGCGGTAACGGCAGAGCCTGAACATACACCCGAGCAGATAAACGCTGCTCGCGAGCTTATCAGTCAATCTCAGCGGCCTATGCTCTACGTTGGTGGCGGTGTGGGTATGGCAAGCGCGGTTGACCCGTTACGTGATTTTATCAAGGTCACAGGCATTCCATCGGTAGCCACTCTAAAGGGGTTAGGCTCTATCGCACCCGATACGCCTGGCTACTTGGGCATGTTAGGCATGCACGGCTCAAAAGCAGCCAATTTAGCGGTGCAAGAGTGCGACTTATTGATTGTGGTTGGGGCGCGCTTTGACGATCGAGTCACTGGGCGCTTGGCCAGCTTTGCTGAGAATGCCAAGGTGATTCATCTGGATATTGACGCTGCCGAGTTAGGTAAGTTACGCCTGCCTGAAGTGGCCATTGCTGGTGATCTACGTCAGATCTTACCTGCGTTAACTCAAAATTTAGGCGAGCAATTTGCCCCTTGGCAAGCCAAGGTTGCACAGATGAAACTGCAGCACCAATGGTGTTATGACCGTCCGGGGGAGCTTATCTATGCCCCCGCTATGCTTAATCGTCTTGCCCATAAGCTACCTCAAGACAGTGTGGTTGCCTGTGATGTGGGTCAGCATCAGATGTGGGTCGCCCAGCATATGTTCTTTAACCGTCCTGAAGATCACTTATCAAGTGCCGGACTTGGCACCATGGGCTTTGGTCTGCCGGCGGCTATTGGCGCTAAGGTTGCCCGCCCTGATGCAACGGTTGTGGCTGTGTCTGGCGATGGCTCTTTTATGATGAATGTGCAGGAGTTGACCACTATTAAGCGTAGGCGCCTGCCGGTCAAAATTCTGCTTATCGATAATCAAAAGCTCGGCATGGTGAAGCAGTGGCAGCAGCTGTTTTTTGAAGAGCGTTATAGCGAAACCGACCTTTCTGATAACCCCGATTTCGTCAAGATGGCATCGGCGTTCGATATCCCTGGACGCAATATCTATAAGGCTTGTGATGTCGAGGCAGGGCTAGATGAGCTGCTTAATAGCGAAGGGCCGTTTTTACTGCATGTGTCGATAGACGATGCCCACAACGTTTGGCCGCTAGTACCACCAGGGGCGTCTAACCAAGAGATGATGGAAGAGATGGACAAGCAAACTTAACCGCAAAACTCTGCAAGTCTGAATAAGAAGATTAGAAAGAGCGATAAAACGAGATGGAGAGCAAGGATATGAATAATTACTCATTAGCGTTAAACGTGCAGCAAAGACCTGAAGTGCTAGAACGCGTGCTACGCGTTGTTCGCCATCGTGGATTTAAGATCGCTAACTTGAGCATGCAGCTCAACAGTAATAACAGCACTAGCATCGACATGCTGGTACAGAGTGAGCGCGAAATCGGCTTGCTAACCAATCAAATCAATAAGCTTATCGATGTGATCGACTGCCAGCTATTACTCAGCAGTCCCACAGCAGAATTAGTTCAACACAAAGGGTGAGAATATGGCCGCTAAAACAGCAGAGTTAATTTGGTTCAATGGTGCAATGATGCCTTGGGGTGATGCTAAGGTTCATGTCATGTCTCACGCGCTGCATTATGGCACGTCCGTTTTTGAAGGCATTCGTGTTTATGACACCCACCGCGGCCCGGCGGGATTTCGTTTAACAGAGCACGTTCAACGCCTGTTTGATTCTGCCAAAATTTACCGTATGCCTATCCCGTATAGCTTCGATGATGTGATGCAGGCATGTCGAGACGCCACACTGGCTAATAGCCTAAAGAGTGCCTATATCCGCCCCTTGGCGTTTTATGGTGATGTAGGCATGGGGATCACCCCACCGAAAGATGCTCAGTGCGATTTGTTAGTCGCAGCATTTCCATGGGGAGCCTACTTAGGTGAAGACAGCATGGATGCTGGGGTGGATGTTGCTGTGACCTCTTGGAATCGCCTCGCGCCGAATACCATTCCAACAGGAGCCAAAGCGGGGGGCAATTACCTCTCTTCACTGCAGATCTCAACCGAAGCCAAGCGTAACGGTTTCGATGAAGGTATTGCGCTAGATACTAATGGTTTAGTCAGTGAAGCCGCTGGCGCTAATATTTTTGTGATTAAAAAGAACAAGATCTACACACCTCCGGCAACAGCCGCTATTCTGATGGGGCTGACTCGAGACACGATTATTACCCTTGCACGAGACAAAGGTTATCAGGTGGTTGAAGAACCGATGTCACGTGAGTTTCTCTATCTTGCCGACGAGATCTTTATGACGGGCACCGCAGCCGAGATCGTGCCAGTACGCAGCGTTGATCGCATCGAGATCGGTAGTGGCAAGCGTGGCGAGATCACCAAAGAAATTCAGCAGAGCTTCTTCGGTCTATTTAATGGTGAAACCGAAGACAAGTGGGGATGGTTGGAGACTTTGGAAAGCTAAGAGCAGGGCCTAGGAAAGCACAAGCAGAGACGAACGCTGCGCTCACGGAAAAGCAGGTCCTAGGTGCTAGGAAAAGCTAAGAAAGGTCCTAGGAAAGCACAAGCAAAGATGAACGCTGCGCTGCCGGAAAAGATTAAGACGAAACATAAATACTGAGCACGATATCTCAGATTAAAAATTAGAAAATTGAAGGATAGGCTGGCTAGTTTGATGCTAGAACCTAGAACCTAGAACCTAGAACCTAGAACCTAGAACCTAGAACCTAGAACCTAGAACCTAGAACCTAGAACCTAGAACCTAGAACCTAGAACCTAGAACCTAGAACCTAGAACCTAGAACCTCTAGTACTCAAGCCTAGAACCTCTAGTACTCAAGCCTAGAACCTTCTTTTAAACAAAGGATAAAGCAATGCCAAAACTACGTTCAGCAACCAGTACCGAAGGCCGTAACATGGCGGGAGCGCGTGCACTCTGGCGTGCTACGGGTGTGAAGGATAACGACTTCGGTAAGCCGATCATTGCTATCGCCAACTCATTTACGCAGTTTGTGCCAGGTCACGTGCACCTGAAAGATATGGGATCTTTGGTTGCTGGGGCGATTGAAGAGGCGGGCGGCATTGCCAAAGAATTTAATACCATCGCAGTGGATGACGGGATCGCCATGGGGCACGGCGGGATGCTTTACAGTCTGCCATCTCGCGAGCTGATTGCCGATAGCGTGGAGTATATGGTTAATGCCCACTGCGCTGATGCATTAGTGTGTATCTCTAACTGTGACAAGATCACCCCCGGCATGCTGATGGCATCCTTGCGACTGAATATCCCAGTGATATTTGTCTCTGGCGGCCCGATGGAAGCGGGTAAGACTAAGCTTTCAGACAAGTTGATTAAGTTGGACTTAGTCGATGCCATGGTGGCTGGGGCCGATGAACGCGTATCTGACGCCGATAGTGAGCAGATTGAGCGTAGCGCCTGTCCGACTTGTGGTTCATGCTCTGGCATGTTTACCGCTAACTCGATGAACTGCCTAACCGAAGCGCTAGGTCTATCACTGCCGGGTAATGGCTCAATGCTTGCCACCCACGCCGATCGCCGCGAACTCTTCCTCGAAGCAGGCCGCCGCATCATGGACCTAGCCACCCGCTATTACCAACATGATGACGAGTCAGCACTGCCGCGTAACATCGCGAACTTTAAGGCATTTGAGAACGCCATGACGCTGGATATCGCCATGGGCGGTTCGAGTAATACCGTGCTGCATCTGCTTGCCGCAGCTCAAGAGGCTGAAGTTGACTTCACCATGGATGATATCGACCGATTATCACGCCTTGTGCCACATCTTTGTAAGGTGGCGCCATCCACCCCTAAATACCATATGGAAGATGTCCATCGCGCTGGTGGCGTGATGGGGATCTTGGGTGAGTTAGACCGCGCCAACTTGCTGCATAACGATGTGTACCATGTCGCGGGGAGCAATCTTGCCGATGTGCTCGCCAGATTCGATATCGTGCAGAGTGATGATGTCGCGGTGCACAAGTTCTTCTCGGCGGGGCCTGCAGGCATTCCAACGACCAAAGCCTTTAGCCAGGATTGCCGCTGGGATAGCGTCGATGATGACCGTAAAGAGGGCTGCATTCGCAGTCGTGAGTTTGCCTTTAGCCAAGAGGGTGGGCTTGCTGTGCTATCGGGCAATGTCGCTGTTGATGGTTGTATCGTTAAAACGGCAGGTGTTGAAGTTGAAAACCACACCTTTATTGGTAGCGCACGTGTGTATGAGAGCCAAGATGATGCGGTGGCAGGGATCTTAGGAGGCGAAGTGGTCGCTGGCGATGTGGTGGTTATTCGCTACGAAGGCCCTAAAGGTGGCCCCGGCATGCAAGAGATGCTCTATCCAACCAGTTACTTAAAATCACGTGGTCTAGGCACTCAATGTGCACTGATCACCGATGGTCGATTCTCAGGTGGTACTTCAGGTTTATCGATTGGCCATGTTTCGCCAGAAGCGGCTGCAGGTGGCACTATCGGCTTAGTGCAAACGGGCGATCGTATCGAAATCGATATCCCTGCGCGCTCAATCAAGTTGGCAATTAGTGATGTTGAATTGGCGGCTCGTCGTACTGCGATGGAAGCCCTTGGCAAGGATGCGTGGAAGCCGCTAGGCCGCGTAAGACAAGTATCGATGGCACTTAAAGCCTATGCACTATTGGCAACGAGCGCCGATAAAGGCGCGGTACGTGATACTAGCAAGCTAGTTTAAGCGATTTAACGGGATTAAGAGGTAGTTTATGTTGGCTCTAGCATCACAATCACAACTGGATTTGGCCCATTATTATCTGCAAAAAACCTTGCTGTCATCGGTTTATGATGTGGCTAAAGTCACGCCGTTGTCGAGCCTTAATAAGCTGTCGGCACGCTTGGGCTGTCAGGTATTTTTAAAGCGGGAGGATATGCAGCCAGTGCACTCTTTCAAGCTGCGCGGTGCTTACAATAAAATTGCCGAGCTAAGTAAGGAGGAGTGCGAGTGTGGCGTGGTATGCGCCTCGGCGGGAAATCACGCCCAAGGGGTGGCTATGTCGGCCTCGGCTCGTGGGATCAGCGCGGTTATCGTGATGCCTGAAACAACGCCAGATATTAAGGTCGATGCAGTTCGGCGCTTAGGTGGTGAGGTGGTGCTGTATGGGCAAGCCTTCGATCAGGCCAATGCTCATGCGCAAAGCCTAGCGCGCGACGAAGGCCGAGTCTATGTAGCCCCTTTCGATGATGAGGCGGTGATTGCCGGTCAAGGCACGGTGGCGCAAGAGATGTTGCAGCAACAGCGCGATCTTGAAGTGGTCTTTGTACCTGTGGGTGGCGGCGGTTTGATTGCTGGGGTTGCCGCTTACTATAAGGCGGTGATGCCGCAGGTGAAGATTATCGGTGTTGAGCCGGAGGATTCCGCCTGTTTAAAGGCTGCGCTAGAGGCCGATGAGCGGGTGGTTTTGCCACAGGTTGGGCTGTTTGCCGATGGTGTCGCCGTTAAGCAGATTGGCGCTGAGCCGTTTAGGTTAGCCCGTGAATATGTCGATGATGTCATCACAGTGAGCTCTGATGAGATCTGCGCGGCGGTGAAAGATATCTTCGAAGATACGCGTGCCATTGCCGAGCCATCGGGGGCACTGTCGCTAGCTGGCCTGAAAAAGTATATCGGCAGTAGCGGTAAAGGTGAGAAGGTCGCCGCTATCTTGAGTGGGGCTAACGTGAACTTTCATAGCCTACGTTATGTGTCTGAGCGTTGTGAACTCGGTGAGCAGAAAGAAGCGATTTTAGCGGTGAAAGTACCAGAGCGCCCCGGTGTATTTCTGCGTTTTTGTGAGCTGTTAGATAAGCGTGCGATGACCGAATTTAACTACCGTTTTAGTAGCCGCGATAAAGCGGTGGTGTTTGCGGGAATTCGACTCACACAGGGACAAAGTGAGCTTGATGAGATTATTGCAAGGCTTGAGTCTGAAGGCTTTGGGGTGCAAGACTTGTCTAATGATGAAACCGCTAAGCTACATGTGCGCTATATGGTCGGTGGGCAGCCACCAGAGCCGATAGAGGAGCGTTTGTTTAGCTTTGAATTCCCGGAGCATCCTGGTGCACTGTTTAAGTTTTTAACCACCTTGCAGAGTAAATGGAATATCAGCTTGTTCCATTACCGTAATCATGGCGCGGCTTATGGTCGAGTGTTAGCGGGATTTGAGGTGCCAGAAAGTGATAACTTGGCCTTTAAACAGTTTTTAACTGAGTTGGGATTTGTCTATCAAGAGGAGACGGATAGTCCCGCTTATCAGCTGTTTTTAGATAACCGTAGTGAGTAGATGAGATAGAGTTAGCAGAATTAAAGGGGGCAGCAGAGGTTTTCGATGCTGCCTTTTTTATGGGGATTATGCCGATTGCTATTAAAAGCTGATACAAGATTTATCAGCTACCTAGTTGATAGTCTCGGAGCTTTTTTTGTAGTATGGCCTGAAGTTGGTTTTTTATACTCTTAGGCTAACTTAAACCATAGATAGAACAATAAAAATAATATTTTGCGATAGACTGACTAACACGTAGGGGCTTGATGATATTTTTCGTTATAGCAGTATGGCGGCAGTCGAATTAAAACCTAATACCAAGCGACCAGTTTTAGAGGAAATATCATGTTACCCGCACCCTTTATTGAGCCTTTTAGCCCGCCACGTCGAACCTTGATGGGCCCCGGTCCTTCCGATGTTTATCCAGAAGTGCTTGCTGCACAATCTAAGCCAACCATAGGCCACCTAGACCCGCTATTTGTTGAGATGATGGATGAGCTTAAGGCCTTAATCCAATATGCATTTCAGACTAAGAATGAGATGACCATGGCGGTTTCTGCCCCAGGCAGTGCCGGTATGGAAACTTGCTTTGTGAACCTCGTTGAGCCGGGTGAAAAAGTGATTGTGTGCCGCAACGGCGTGTTTGGTGAGCGTATGCGCCAGAACGTTGAGCGTGTTGGCGGCGTTGCTGTGGTCGTTGATAATCTGTGGGGCGAAGCGGTCGATACCGATGCGGTTGCCAGTGCGTTAGCGGCAAATCCCGATGCTAAGTTCTTAGCCTTTGTTCATGCCGAGACCTCTACAGGCGCCTTGTCAGATGCTAAGGCTTTGTGTGCTCTGGCTAAGCAATATGATTGTTTATCAATAGTCGATGCGGTCACCTCTTTAGGCGGCGTCGAGTTACTGGTTGACGAGTGGGGCATCGATGCTATTTATTCGGGTAGCCAGAAGTGCTTATCTTGTGTACCGGGCTTATCTCCTGTGTCATTTTCACCTGCTGCGGTTGCCAAACTAAAGGCGCGTAAGACACCAGTACAAAGCTGGTTCCTCGATCAAACCTTAGTTATGGGTTATTGGGATGCAGCTAGTGATGGTAAGCGTAGCTATCATCATACCGCGCCGGTAAATGCACTTTACGCACTGCATGAGTCACTGCGTTTATTAGCCGCCGAAGGCCTAGAGCTTGCTTGGCAGCGTCATGCCGATATGCACCAAGTGCTGCGTCATGGCTTGCAGCGTTTAGGGCTTAAATTTGTGGTGGCTGAAGCGTGTCGTTTACCTCAGTTGAATGCCGTTTATATCCCAGAGGGGATCGATGACGCTAAGATTAGAAAGCAGTTGCTGGAAAACTATAATCTAGAGATAGGTGCAGGTCTTGGCGCACTCGCGGGTAAAGCTTGGCGTATCGGTTTGATGGGGTATGGGGCAAGGCGTGAAAATGTCGCCCTGTGTCTTAAAGCATTAGAAGAGGTATTGGTTTAGCCATCGATGCCCATAAAAAAGCCGCTCATTGAGCGGCTTTTTTGTTTATGGGGGGAAGTTAAAAGGTGTAATCCACTTTAACCCATGCGGTGCGACCTGGCTCATTAACTTGGAACATAGGTGAGCTACCTGGAATATCGTTGCCTGCACCTGAGCGGCTGATGTGCTCGGCATAGGTGATATCAAATAGGTTCTCTACACCGAAGCTGACCAATAGCGCTTCATTGTGTTGCCAGCTTGCGTTAAATGCCAAGGTACCGAAACCACTGCTTGGTGCTAAGTCTTGGCCAGAGATATTACCTTCGCCAATGGCGACTCTATCTTGAGCGGCAACCAAACGCCAAAGTAGGCCAGCTGCCCACTGGTTGTATTGGTAATCTAAGGTAATGCGTCCCTCTAGTGGCGGAATTTGGCCTAATGGTGTTCCAGCTGTGTCATTGTCACCATGGCTATAGCTGACGCTGGTCTGGCTTGAGAAGTGTTCGGTTAAAGGAATCGTTGCCGCAATTTCGCCGCCGTAGACGGTCGCGTCGATGTTGTAAGCTGAAGTAGACTTAGTGTTGGCATCGATTAAGATGTAGTCGCGGATCTCTCCGTAAAATAGCGAGGTCGAGATGGCAACATCGGCTTCATAGATCCAACCTATATCCAGCTGGGTAGTTTTTTCTGGTGCAAGATCAAATGCTTTTTGGCTTGGATTATTAATATCTGACTTCATGATCTCCCAGTAGTCAGGCATACGCTGGGCATGACCGACACCAGCGTAGTATTGGCTATTACCTGTCGATAATTCGTAGCGACCGTAACCGCTGAATAGATCGTCGCTGCGCTCTCCTTTCTGACCGACCATCAGCTCTGTTTTCCAGTGGTCGTAACGTACGCCGGCAAGAAGCTCACCTGCGCCTATCTTGTATGCAGATTCGAGGAAAAGCCCTGTAGCCTGATAGCGCATGTTGTCTTTAAATGGCTTGTTGAGTAGGTCGTCTAAACCATTATCGACGGCTGGGTTGATACTGCGACCTTTGTGCAGGCTGTCCATATAGTCAGCCCCCGCTGTTAAGGTCCAGTCTGTGGCTAAGGTAAAGTCGGCCCATAGGTGGCCACCCTGAGTGCCACGTCTGACGTTGGTTCCTGAATTAATGCCTTGGTCGAATTGATCCATTATATGGTCGTTTTCATTGGTGTAGGCCTGCAGTTCGATGCTATTTAACCACTCACTATCAAACTCATGTTGCAGCAGGAAGGTGAGATTTTCATTGCTGATCTCACGGGCTTTATTGGCGCGGTCGGCGTACTCGGCTTCACCTGATGAGCTACCATAGGCTAGCTCAAGTACGGTCTGCTCTGAGGGGGTCCAACCTAGTGCAAAGTTATAGTTTGAGCGGTCGTAGCTCGACTGCACCTTATTACCGCTACCGTCTTTATAATGATCGCTTTGTGATTGATTGACGTCCATATCGAAGTAATGCTTTTCGTCACCGGCTTTTAGCTCGACTAGGTAATCTTTGCGGCCAAAGCTCCCTGCCGTCATGCTGGCACGTCCATCTAAGCCAGGCTCATCAAAATTGTGACGATCTTTCTCGAATAATACGGTTCCAGCGCTACCCACTGGGCCATATTTAACGGTTTGTGGGCCTTTGATGACGGTGATATTGTCATAGGCTTCTGGATAGATATAGGCTGTTGGTGGGTCCATGCGGCCACCGCATGTACCGTAAACATGTTGGCCATCATCGACAATACTTAAACGTGAGCCACCTAGGCCACGCAGGCTTGGGTCGCCACCAGCGCCGCCTTTTCTGCCGATACTAAAACCGGGAATGGTTTTAAGAAATCCAGCGCCATCATAGGCAGGCAGTGGCAGGCGTGGTTTTTTGGGATCGGTATAGGTCTTAGTTGGATCTTTCATCAGCTCGCCAGTGACAATAATGCGCTCCACTGGCTCTGAATCACTCTTTTTTTGATCGGTTTCGGCGAAAGTTGGGGCGGAAATCAGCCCTAAAGTGACCACCGGAATAGTCAATATGCTTTTCTTGTTCATCATGGTATCGCTTATCGTTATTTATTTTTATGGCTGTTTTACAGAGCTTTCAGCGACCGATAAACCAATTTGTACCAAGGTGCGACAAAGGGTCACAGGTCGATGTGATTCGCCTCACTATTTGTCATGGGAATGATAGCGATAGCTGTCGAACTGACTGTGATGAAGGGGAGGGTAAGGTGTATGCTGGAGAGTGGAAAAGGGGCTAAATTATCGCCTCTGATAAGGTCAGTATGGTTAGCTAATTAGCTGCATAATGATCATGATAATCAGCACTGGGCAGACATATTTCACATACCAAGGCCATAGCTTCCAAAATAGGCTGTCTGTATTAACATTATCTTGTGCGGCAATAGCACTAATAAGCTGATTTCGATTCCAGATCCAACCTAAATAGATGGCGATCCCCAGTGCGATAAGCGGTTGAGCTCGCTCAGTGGTCATGGTGATCATAAAGCCAAATAGCATATCGAAGTTAAACACAACCACCATCGACAGAGTCGCAATGACGCTACCAACAAGTAGAGTCGCTTTGTCACGGTTCAGACTGGTCTTCTCCACTAAGTAGCTGGTGGGCACTTCAACAATCGAGATGGCTGAGGTTAAGCCTGCAATGGTCATCAAGATGAAGAAAGTGATGGCTAATAGGTATTGGCTTATGCCGCCGATGGTATCGAATAGCGCTGGCAGTACGGTGAACACTAAGGTGTCTGAGTTTAATAAGCTGCCATCTTCAGCAAAAATCTGTACGCCGTTGTGCTGTGCCACATACATGGCTGGTAGCACCATAAGTGCAGCTAAAAACGCCACACTGGTATCGGTCAAAGTGACGTAGGCTGTCAGTTTACTCAAGTCCTCTTTCTGGCTCAAATAGGCGCCGTAAACCATCATGGCTGCGGTGCCAATGGTTAAAGAGAAGAAGGTTTGCCCTAGGGCACCAATCAATACATCCGCTTCGAACACCCGTGAAAAGTCGGGCACTAACAATACTTCTAGCCCTTGCATCGCTCCCGGTTGAGTCAAGATGTACGCTACACCAGCCACTAAGATCAGCAGCAACATTGGCATTAAACGCTTTGACCAACGTTCAATACCTTTCTGTACGCCTTGACGGATCACAAGTATCACCATGGCGATAAAGATAAGGGTGAACACAAGATTACGAGATAGCGAGAACTCCATCAACCAAGAGGCGGTCTCTGTTTGACCTGTTAACTCGGCAACGGGGGCGATGGCAAAGCTGACAAACCACCCCGATAAAATACTGTAGAAAGTGCAGATTAAAGTGGCGGTAATGATGGAGATGAAGCCGATCGCCTTACCTATCTTCTTGGCAAGTGGCTTAGTCGCAACTTTGGCCATGGCATCGGCAGGGTTTGTTTGCCCATGGCGACCAATCATTAGCTCTGCGAGTAGCATAGGGTAGCCAAGTACTAAGATTAAAAATAGGTACACAAGTAGAAAAGCACCGCCGCCGTGAGTGGCTGCTTGAGTGGGGAATCCCCAGATATTACCGACGCCGACAGCTGAGCCCGCTGCCGCCATAATAAAGCCAATTCTAGAGCTGAAGTGCCCGTTTTTTACTGTACTCATTTGAGCTCTCTTTCTGTACTGCTTTGCTAATTAAGAGCGCGCATATTAGTGCTTTAAAATACTGCGTCAACGCCTTAATCTCGCGCTTAATTCTGTTTTGTTGATATTTTATTTTTAAAGCTGAGGGTATTTTGAGTTGTTTTGTTGTTTTTGATATTAATGGCGATACTTTTTCGCGTAAGGTTGTTTTTATCAATGGCTATGCGCAATAAAATCATTTACTGATAAAAACCAAAAATGCGACTGAATGCACAGATTATAGACGCTATGGTCAAATAGGGAGAAGTGAGCGGCATGTTATGCCGCTCGATGCAGGCTTGATTGAAAGAAACCCTAGTTAAGTGAATGCTAAATAAAAAAGAGTGTTAAATTGGTAGTGGAATACTGGTTTGGCTTTTAACTTGTTTCAGTACGAAGCTGGAACGCACACCTGCAATATGATCGTTGGTAGTCAGCTTATCGAGTAGAAAGACCTTGAAGTGTTTCATGTCTCTGACAAGCACCTTGAGTTGGTAATCGGCGTCACTACCCGTGAGTAGGCAGCACTCCTGCACCTCATCGTAGCTACTTACTTTAGTTTCAAATGCATCCAGAATATCGGTCGAGTGTTTCTCTAACCTGACCTGGATATAGGCTGTAAGTGCAAGATCGAAATGCTCGGCGCTGAGCAGGGTGGCATAGCCTGCAATATAGCCCGCCTCTTCCAGTGACTTTACTCGTCTGGAGCAGGGAGAGGGAGATAGTCCTACTTTTTCGGCAAGCTCTTGGTTGGACAGTTTGCCATGTTGCTGCATCAGTTTGAGGATATGCAGATCGATTTTGTCTAATTGCAGTTCAGCCATGCTTCTCTTCAAGATATCGGTTTCTTTGCAGGCAGAATACCGTAATTGATATCAAGCGCAAGTGAGGTGCTTAATAAACCCTACTCAGAAGTAGGGTCTATTTTATCGACTTCTCAGGCTGTTTTAAGTCGAGAGATAAACAGGTTATCGATAGTTGGCCATAGCGCTTGCGTCAGGTAGATACTGCTAAAGGCGATGCTGCCACCAATTGCTGTTGAC
The DNA here is from genome assembly GCF_016765635.1 of Shewanella schlegeliana. Classification (GTDB taxonomy): domain Bacteria; phylum Pseudomonadota; class Gammaproteobacteria; order Enterobacterales; family Shewanellaceae; genus Shewanella; species Shewanella schlegeliana. The sequence goes on along the minus strand of NZ_JAESVD010000012.1, from coordinate 26,413 downwards.
GCTAATACATCTTGTGGCCAATGCATACCCAGCAACATTCGGCTAAAGCCCATGGTGATGGCCCAGCCCATTAACAGGATTGGCAAGATGACTTGACCTGCTAATAGTAAGTAGAAGCTAACGGCTAATGCCAAGGTGACGGCAAAAAGGGTATGGCCAGATGGAAAAGCGTAGCCAACTTCGTGTTGCCAGTGACGTTTGATCTGTGGGCTTAGGCTTAAGTCGGGTCTGGCAACCTCTAACTGATTAATGGCCCTGCCGAGCTGTTCACGCTTATCAGCCTTGCTCTGCTGGTAGAAGTCTTGGGTATTGAGTAGGTACTCTTGCTCTAATAGCGTGGCGTTAGGGCGTGGCTCTGCAAAATAGGGTTTAAGAAAGTGATTAAGGCTTAGGGTGGCAGCCATGCTGATGGAGACGGCGAGCACTAACTGCATAAATTGCTGCTTGGTTAATCTGCGATAGCAGACGATGAGAATTAATATCCCAGTAGCGATACCATAGGGTGCGGTTCCTGTACTGGTAAGCCAATATAGCGCCTGAGCCAAGTTTGAGTCTAAGGCGATAGTTGGAAATAGGGTTATCGAGCCAAGGTAGATGATGGCGGGAATTGTAAGCAATAGGCACCACGCCGCGAGCAGAGCTCTTTTTGTGTGATGAGGTGGGAAAGTGTATGTGTTCAAAGTCGGCCTCAAAACAGTGGGTGAATGGCGAAGGTCATTAATATCTAGCTCTTTGCAAACTAAGGACTATTTACAAGCTAATGGCTTTGGCAAGGTTACCTGTCAGCGCGGGGCTATACTAGAGTACTTGCATGAAGTGTAAATTAAACTTAATTCACTCATTAATGAAAAGTCGTCAATAAAAAAGAGCATCTTAAAGATGCTCTTTTCTGTCTTTGGGCTGAATGAGCACATCGCCCGCAGCTTCAGCTTTTATTTCAAGTTTATTTTAGCTTAGTCTGCTGCGTTTAGTTTGGCTTCAAGCGCATCGACTTGTGCTTGTAATTTTTCAAGCTTCTCTCGAGTCTTGAGTAGTACATGCTGCTGAACCTCAAATTCTTCACGAGATATGACGTCGAGCTTTTGTAGCTGATTTTGCAAAATTTGCTTGCTGCGTTCTTCAAATTCACCGGCAAATTGCTTTAGTCCACCAGGAAGATTCTCGCTTAACTGCTTAGCTACTTCTTCAATTTTCTTCGGGTTAATCATGGTCAGTATCCGTTCCGTTACTTATGGCCTGATTGTACCTGAGGCAATCGATATTGCCAAAATAATCACCGTTAAGTGCGGTTGGCGATAACCTATTTTTAAACGAGATAATGCAATAAAAAAGCCTGCATAACTGCAGGCTTTTTGGTTGGGTTAAAGTTTAAGCGTGGGAAGTTGGTTGCTCTTGAGTATTTAATGTTTCATCAAACACAGGCAGTGGCTCGTGCTTTTCTGCCAAGTAGGTGTAGATAACAGGCAGTACGAACAGTGTGAATACCGTACCTATGGCCAAGCCCGATACAATGACTAAGCCAATATTGAAGCGAGCGACCGCACCTGCGCCAACGGCAAACAGTAGCGGGATCAAACCTGCGATCATCGCCGCGGTCGTCATTAGAATAGGGCGTAGACGAATGGTTGCCGCGTGCTTAATGGCATCGGCCTTACTGAGACCATTATGCAGCTGCTCCTCTTTGGCTACCTCACACATCAAGATCCCGTGTTTAGTGATAAGACCCACTAAGGTGATGAGACCAACCTGTGTGTAGATATTCATCGATGAGAGGCCGAAAACATGGGTCCAGCCTAAGGCGACCAAAGCACCACTGATGGCAAGCGGTACCGACACTAAGATAACTAGAGGATCCTTAATGCTCTCAAATTGACTTGCTAACACGAGGAAGATGATTGCCAGTGCTAAACCAAAGGTGGCATAAAGCGCCGAACCTTCAGTGACGTACTGACGAGCTTCACCTAAGAAATCGTAGCTATAACCTTTAGGTAAATCGTTATCACCGATATTCTTTAAGAAGGCAATCGCATCACCAATAGCAACACCTGGCGCTGCAACACCACCGACGGTAATAGCATTCATCTGGTTAAAGTGTGGCAGTGAGCGAGGCTCTGACACTATCTCAACATCGACTAGGCTAGACAGTGGAATAGAGCGGCCATCGGCAGCAGTGAGGTAGTAACCTGCAAGCGATTCAGGGTTAGCGCGTAGTTTACGCTCAACCTGCGGGATCACCTCATAGGAGCGGCCATCTAAATTGATACGGTTAACGTAGCCATCACTCATCATTGTTGTCAGTGTTAGACCGATATCTTGCATGGTGATGCCGTAAGAGCCTGCCAAATCACGCTTGATATGGATCTTCATCGAACCTGAGTCAAACTTTAAGTTGACCTCTGAGTAAACAAAGAGTGGGCTCTGCTGTACTTTCTCGAGTACGCCGGAACCTATCTGGAATAGGCTTTCGAAAGAGCTTGAACTGGTGATGACGAACTGGATCGGAAGTCCGCTGGATGCACCTGGTAGTTCAGGCATCTGGAAGGTGGTAACCGCCATACCTGGCACATTCTTTACCTCTTTACCGAAGAACTCCTGCATCTGTTTCTGGCTCTTGTCACGCTCACTCCAAGGAACTAGAGGTGCGATACCGAAGGCTTGGTTAGCGTTTGGAACACCAACGAAGGCCAGCGATGCTGCAGCTTCTGGCTGAGCGCTGATCATATCTGTCACTATCGTCATGTTAGCTTGGATATAGTCTAGGTTCGCGCTAGATGGAGCGGTACCCATCATCATTACCACGCTCTTGTCTTCATTGGGAGCAAGCTCTGATGGAATAAAGCTAAACATCACGGGGAGCGAGGCAAACACGATAACGGCAAAGGCGATTACCACAGGGCGCTTATCCAGTACGGCAGTAAGCATGCGGTTGTAGCGATTGGTTAGACCGTTTAAGAAGTTTTCTACGCCGCGCTCAAAGCGGTTAGGCTCAGAGTGTGCTTTAAGAATTTTAGAGCACATCATAGGTGACAGCGTTAGCGCCACGATCCCAGAGATAAATACCGCTCCAGCTAAGGTGAGGGCAAACTCTTTAAACAAGGAGCCAGTGATCCCGCCCATCAAGGCAATAGGGGCATATACGGCAGCTAAGGTAATGGTCATTGAGATAACCGGAACCGCAATTTCTCGGGTACCGATAATCGCAGCCCTAAATGGCGTTTCACCAAGCTTGATATGTCTATCGACGTTTTCCACCACCACGATGGCATCATCCACCACTAGACCGATGGCGAGAACCATTGCCAGCAGTGTCATCAGGTTAAGGGTGAAACCGAACATCTGCATGATGATAGCAACACCGACTAACGACAGCGGAATGGTGACAATAGGGATAATAACGGCGCGGAACGACCCAAGGAATAGAGTGATAACCACGATAACAATTATTGCCGCTTCGGCGATTGTCTTAATGACCTCGTTAATCGATTCATCAATAGCTAGCGATGAGTCATACAGAATGCGTGCCTTCATTGAGATGGGAAGGTTACGCTCAATCTGAGGCATCATTGCACGTGCATCGGCAGCAACAATCAGTGGGTTAGCGGTTGGTGTCACGTCAAGGCCAACAACAACTGCCTCCTGTCCATCAGCTAAGGCACGGTATACATCATGGCTCTTTTCTAGGTTGACCGTTGCGATATCCCCTAGACGCACCACTAAGCCATCTTTGCTGCCGATAACTAATTTCTCTAGCTCTGCAACGGTTGCAACTTGGGTGTCGGCAGTACCATTAAGCAGGGTAAAGGTGTTGTTAGTTTGACCAACAGCAGATTGATAGTTGTTGGCTTGCAGTACGCTCATTACATCGGTTGATGATAGGTTAAATGCCCCCATACGCGCCGGATCTAACCATATGCGCATGGCGTACTTGATACCACCATAGAGGTTAACTTTAGCAACGCCATCGATAGTGAATAGCTCTGGCTTAACCACTCGCTCTAAGTAGTCGGTGATCTGGCTTGAGTTAATCTGATCACTATAAAAAGAGATATATAGGGCAGATGTTTGTGAGCCTGTCGACATCTCAACGGTAGGGTCTTCAGCCTCCTTTGGCAGCTGAGAGCGCACCGAGTTAACCTTAGCCAAAATGTCCGCTAAGGCCCCGTTAGGGTCGGTATTTAACTTCATGTAGACACTGATTTTAGAGCTGCCTAGAAAGCTTTCCGATGTCATAAAGTCAACGTTATCGGCTTGTGCTAGGGCTTGCTCCAACGGCTGAGTAATAAAGCCCTGGATCAGGTTGGAGTCGGCACCGTAGTAGCTAGTGCTCACCGTCACCACGGTATTGGTCATCTCTGGATATTCACGCACCTGCATGCTTTTTAGGGCATAGAAGCCGAGCAGTAATATCAGAAAACTAATGGAGGCCGCGAGTACCGGCCTACGTATAAATATATCAGTAAAGCGCATTGCCTAACCCTCCGCTTACAACTGTGGCAACGTGGCTGGAGGGGTTAATGCATCATCCTCAGTCACTTTGACTTTACTGTTGTTACTTAAGCGAACTTGGCCCGAGGTGACGATAGTGTCGCCAGCTTTAATGCCGCCGCTAACCAATGCATTGATATCGTCGCGTTCAAGTACTTTCACGTTCACTTGCTTAACACGTTTTACTTGCTCGCCATTTTCGGTTTGTTCTTCAATCACATAGACCGAGTCGCCGTAAAGGGTAAAGCTGATCGCTGTTTGTGGTAGCACGACTTGCTGAGTTAGCTCAGGCAGCATAATGTCGACCTTAGCAAACATACCGCTACGTAGCTTGGCATGGGTATTAGGGATCCGAGCTTGCACCTGGATCAGACCACTCTGATGGAAAACGGCGGGTTCGATTGCTGATATAACGCCTTCAAAAGGTTCGGTTGGATAGGCGTCGACATAGACGTGAACCTTTTGTCCTGTTGTGATACGAGATAGCTGAGTCTGGGGAATGGTAAAGCGGATCTTCATAGTGCTGATATCTTCAAGGCGGACGATATCGGTACCAGTTTGTAGATACTCACCCAAATTGACATTACGAATACCCACAAGGCCTGCAAATGGAGCTTTGATCTCACGGCGACCTATGGTGGCACTCAAGCTTTCAATGTCAGCCATTAAAGCTAAATACTTAGATTGGCTATTATCAAGATCTTGCTTAGAGATAGAGTTTTGCTTGTAGAGTTTGCTCAGGCGTTTAAAGTCTGCTTCGGCGGCTGGAAGCTGTACCTGTTTACTCTTAAGGTTCGCTTTCTCTACTTTTGAGTCAAGCTCCACCAACATTTGTCCTGCCTCAACAGGGATACCATTCTCAAAACGAATGGAAGAAACCACCCCAGCTAGTTCGTTTGCAATGGTCACACCTTGGTTAGGCTCGACAAAACCAATGGCGTTAATGGTTGGCTGCCACTTGCTTTCTTTGACATCGATAGCTGTGACTGGAGCTACGGGCTCGGGCATATTGGCAATCGCATCGGCAATTTTTCCTTTAATAAAAAGATTGAAGCCAATGACTGAGCCGAAGGCCAGTACTGCAATGATGATCATCACCAGGGTCCACTTTTTCATGTCCTGATAACTCCTTTAGTTTGTCGGGGGGGTTGGGATTAGAATGGCTCGCCAGCATATGTCGCAGGCTAGTGTGATATCTTTTGCATTATATTCTATGAGGCCGCGCCTGATTGCTCGTGCCATAGCCATAGACGGTTCCATGGAGATGGAGTACAGGGCGCGAGGATGTAGAGGTTGAAATACTCCTTGCTCAACTCCCTCTTGGAAGAGTCGCTGTAACGGCTCAAAGAGTTGCATCTCGATAGTGCGGATCTCTTCGGTATTACTCTCCGGTAGGTGTGCATACTGCTCGTAGCTTAAATTGGTTGGAGAGCGCTGCTTGCCGTAGTCATGCATTTTCATCCAGATCCGCTTAAATCTCTGCTCGAGTGAACCTTGGTCGTGATCGGCAAATATGGAGTTGGCGACTTGGGATAAGACATCTCTTCTGAGCTCTAAGATAAGCTCATTTTTATCTTTGAAGTAGCGATAAATGGTGCCCGCGGCCACGCCAGCCTCGTTAGCAACTTGCTGCATAGACAAGCCTTGTATGCCGCCAGCGGCGATAATTTTTTCTGCGGCGCGAAGAATAAGATCGTGCTTATTGTGCATAATAAAGCCTAAAATGAATGAACGTTCATTCATTAGTTTAATGTTCGGCTAAGATATTGGCAATAGGGCGTGCTAAAAATTTCAGTACTTTATCGATAAGCTAGTGGAATTAGTTATTGATAAATAAAGTCGCTAATTACTTAGGCGGAGATATTGTCGATAACTTTTCCGCTTGCTAAGGCCTTTCTGCTATCATTCCTGTTTTAATGCCTTCCTTAATACCTTGGTTATAACGTATCCATGAAGCTCAATCCCGGACAAAATGATGCCGTCCACTATGTTAGTGGTCCCTGTTTAGTACTCGCAGGCGCAGGCAGTGGCAAGACCAGAGTGATTATTAATAAGATCGCTTATCTGGTGGAAAAGTGCGGCTATAAGGCGCGCAATATTGCTGCGGTAACTTTCACCAACAAAGCGGCGCGCGAGATGAAAGAGCGTGTGTCGCAGTCTATGGGACGTAAAGAGGCGCGAGGCTTGTGGATCTCAACATTCCACACCTTGGGGTTGGAGATCATTAAACGTGAGCATAAAGTGGTTGGCTTAAAAGCTGGCTTCTCGTTATTTGATGATCAAGATACGTTAGCGCTATTAAAAGAGCTGACTCAAGATGAGTTAGATGAAGATAAAGATCTGCTGAGATTACTTGCGACAACTATCTCAAACTGGAAGGGCGACTTAGTTATTCCAGAACAAGCGCGCAAAATTGCGAAAGATGAGCAGCAGCAGTTATTTGCCCTCCTGTATCAGCGCTATGCCCAACATATGAAGGCATACAATGCGCTGGACTTCGATGACCTGATTTTATTGCCCACCCTGCTGCTTAGGCAGAATGAAGAGGTGAGAACTCGTTGGCAGACGCGGATTCAATATATGCTGGTGGACGAGTATCAAGATACTAACACCAGCCAATATGAGATGGTGAAACTGTTGGTGGGCGAGCGAGCCCGCTTTACCGTGGTAGGCGACGACGATCAGTCTATCTATTCTTGGCGTGGGGCGAAGCCACAAAACTTGGTGCTCTTGGGTAAGGACTTCCCCAAGTTAAAACTGATTAAACTGGAGCAAAATTATCGCTCGAGTCAGCGCATCTTGCGTGCGGCTAACATACTAATCGCTAACAACCCACACGTTTACGATAAGACCTTGTTTAGTGAGCTTGCCTATGGTGAACCTATTCGAGTGCTGATTGCTGCTAACGAGGAGCAGGAAGCTGAGCGGGTCGTCGCCGAGATGATCCGTCACAAGTTCGTGGGTAGAACCTCATATGGCGATTATGCGATTCTGTATCGAGGTAACCATCAGTCTCGTTTACTCGAACGGGCGCTGATGACTAACCGTATCCCTTATAAACTCAGTGGCGGTACTTCGTTCTTCGGCCGCGCTGAGATCAAAGATATCATGGCTTATCTGCGCTTAGTGGTTAATCCCGATGATGACAATGCTTTCTTGCGCATCGTGAACTTGCCAAAGCGGGGAATTGGTCCTGCAACCCTTGAGCGTTTGGGGAATTTTGCCAATAAGAAGCAGATCTCGATGTTTGCCGCTATCTTTGAGGCCGACCTAAATCATGAATTGCCGCCAGCAGCCATGTCGACTCTGTATCAATTCGGTCGGTTTGTGGTGGAAACTGGTGACTGTGCCGAGCGTGGCGATCCAGTCGAAGCCGTTAAGCAGTTAATTAGAAAGATTAACTACGAAGACTACTTATATGAAACCAGTACCTCAGCAAAAGCGGCTGAGATGCGGATGAAGAACATTTCTGAACTGTATCGCTGGGTCACCGAGATGTTAGAAGGTGATGAGTTAGACGAGGGGATGACCCTGCCAGAGGTGGTAAACCGTCTTACACTGCGTGACATGATGGAGCGTAATAGTGAAGATGAGGGCGGCGATCAGGTGCAGCTTATGACCTTACATGCCTCGAAGGGACTGGAGTTTCCCTATGTGTTTATGGTGGGCGCTGAGGAGCGAATTTTACCGCACCAAAGCAGTATCGATGAAGATAATGTCGATGAGGAACGCCGATTAGCATATGTGGGGATCACTCGGGCGCAAAAAGAGCTGTGGTTTATTATCTGCCGCGAGCGACGCCAATTTGGTGAGACTATACGTTGTGAGCCGAGCCGCTTCTTAATGGAGCTGCCCCAAGATGACCTGATATGGGAGAACCGTAAACCGGTGCAAACTGTAGAGCAGCGTCAGCAGTCAGGCAGAGCGAATATCGCTAATTTAAGAGATATGTTTAAGAATAAGTAGTCCTAGAACGACTGCGACTGAGCTAGATTAAACTTAAGTGTGTGCCTCTTGATGCTAGGCACACACTCTGTCTTTTTCCTGCTCTAGCTCGATCACATTTCCTAGTGCGCTACCCTGGCCACTAGTAAAGCCTATATCCTGTAGCGCTTCACATTGTTTACTGTTATTGATCCCAGCTGCAAAGACTTCTAAGCCAAGGGCTTGAGCCGCATTAAAGTAGGCTTTCACCAGCTTAACATGTTGTGTGCTCTCTAGGTGCGCGACATAACTTGGATCGAGTTTTAGAGCTTGAATGGGTAGGAAGGTTAGGCTGCTGATGGCGCTATGGGCGCTGCCGTAGGCTTCTATTCCCAATTTGGCATCGAGCTTATTGAGGCTATCGAAAGCACTAATATGGTTATCGGTGTTTTGTACGAATTCCTTTTCATTAAAAAATAGGGTCAGCTTACTGATATTGAAACGGCACTGCTTAATTCTATTCTTGAGAGCTCTTAACGCATGCTTATGGTTTAAGTGTTGACTCGAGATAGGTATTTGTAGCTGAAATTGATTGCCGTATTGCTTTTGCATGTCGTGAAAGCTCAGGTTGACCTGTTCTAACAAATAGTTGTCCAGCTCAATCACCATATGGCAGTGTTCGGCAATATTATTTAGTTGTGCCTGTTTAAGCTTGCCTAAACTTGGGTGATGCCAGAATAATCTAGGCTCAAAGGCAATGATCTGTTCTGAGTTCAGTGCCATGATTGGCAAATAACTTAGTTGCAGATCGTTGTTGAGTAGCGCATTTTTTAGCTCATTCTCAAGTTTGATATCTTTAATTTGCTGTTGATTTACGCCGTGATTAAATATGGTATAGCAGCCCTTCCCCTGTGACTTAGCTTGATACATGGCGGTATCGGCATCACGCAGTATCGACTCACTGGTGTCTGAGCGACTTTGGCCACTCATAGCAAGTCCGATGCTGGCACTGGACTTAAACTGCTGGTTAGCAAGCAAGTAGGGCTTAGATAGCTCGGCAAGCACTCTTTCTGCTATATCTTCGGCATCTTGCTGACCACTGATGCTGTCGAGTAGGATGACAAATTCGTCACCACCTAAGCGGGCAAGCATATCGTTGTTTCGGACGCACTGTTTGAGACGCTTAGCGGTTTCAATTAAAAAGCGGTCGCCCTCTAAATGCCCCAGGGTGTCATTTAGTAGTTTAAATCTATCCATATCGATAAACAGTACGGCAAATCTTTCAAGACTGTGGCGACGTACATGTTTTATCGCTTGGGTTAAGCGCTCCATAAACATGGAACGATTTGGGAGTCCGGTTAGATTGTCGTGTTTAGCATCATGGACGAGTTGGCGCTCAATACGTTTACGCTGGTTAATCTCTTTTTCAAGATCTTGATTAACATTTTCTAGTGCTTTAGTTCGCTCGTTGACTTTCTCTTCTAAAAGCTCGTTACTCTGTCTTAATGATTCTTCAGATTGTTTTTTTTCAATTGCCGTGGCGATGTGTTGAGAGACAAAGGTGAGTAGCTCTAAGTCTCTCTCTTGATAGTTTTGGATATGGCTATAACTGTAAATTGTCAGCGCACCACAGATTTGACCGTGAATAAATAGCGGCACCCCTATCCATTGGTTGATCTCTTGGGTGTCATTGAGTTCAGGGGCTTCGCAATAGAGATCGCCAGACTCAATAAGCCCTTTAATATCACTGCGGTTAAGCAGCTTAGGTTTATTGTTCAGTAAAATATATTCGGTTAAACCATCGCTTAAAGCCCGAGGTTTGGGCGAGGGGAGATCATACTGAGAAACGAAATAGGGAAAGGTAAGTGCATCTCGCGTTTCATTAAGTAATGAGATAAAGCAGTTATTGACCGGCAGTAGATGGCTAATTACACGATGGATTTCACTGTAGAACTCTTGGCTGTCGATATTTGAGTTTGCTAAGTCTGCAATCTCAAACAGTGACTTCTGTAGACGTTCTGCACGACGCCTCTCGTAAACCTCTTGCTTAAGCTTGTTATAAGCAATGCTTAACTCTTTAGTGCGGGTGTTGATCGCTTGCTCTAACTGCTCTTGATTCTGTAGTCGTTGAATCACCCCTGAAATATGGTGACTAATGAAGTTCATTAGCTCAATTTCTATCTCGTCATAAACAGTGTCACTGTTGTAGCTTTGAAAAACTAATACGCCTATGGTGCTATCGACACTTTTGATTGGGGTGCCTACCCATTGATGGCAATGGCTGCCTCTAGGGGTAATGGCATTTGATTTCAGGAGTTGATGGTAAGTCTCATCATTACAGATTAGGGTTTGTTCGGTTTTGAGTACATAACCCGTTAAACCGCTGTATAAGGTATCGGAAAGATCTTCATCTGGGTAGAAGTCTTGCGGATGCGCATCTTTTTCATCTTGAAAGAAGGGGGCTTCAATTTTGCCTGTCTCGGCATTGAGTGTGGCGATGAAAAAGTTATCGGCGGGGATCAGTTTATTGAGTGAACTATGCAGTGATGCATAGAACTCTTCCGGTGTTGTTACACTCGATGCTAAGTTAGAGATCTCTAGTAGAGCATTTTGAGTGATCTCGGCGCGCTTGTATTTTAGCGCTAGGGCTTTTAGACGAGTAATCCGTTTATTTAATCTCAATGTCTTTTTTGACTGAGATGATTCTTCCCTAAACATGTCGTTCCGCCAATCGCAATTTTTAATCTGATTAGGATTTGAGCTAATATGTATAGATAACATGAAAAAGCCCTGTGTCCAAGTCATTATTTTGACGCTCTGTGGTATAAAACCGTACAAATGACTCAAAACTTGACCGAACGAACGTAAAATCCATAAAAAAAGCAAAACAGGTGTAGACGGCAGGGCATTTTGAACCTACTATATGCCCCGCTAACAAGGCAAGGCACCCATAGCTCAGCTGGATAGAGCGCACCCCTCCGGAGGGTGAGGCCGAGGGTTCGAATCCTTCTGGGTGCACCAGAATGGAATCGGCGGTTTTGTTAGTAGGAAATATCAGTGGTGATTGTAGCTCAGTTGGTAGAGTCCCGGATTGTGATTCCGGTTGTCGTGGGTTCGAACCCCATCAGTCACCCCATTTTCCTTACAGAGATTGAGTCTCTTTAAACATCAAAGTTCGGTGATTAGCGCAGCCCGGTAGCGCATCTGGTTTGGGACCAGAGGGTCAGAGGTTCGAATCCTCTATCACCGACCATATTTATAAATAGCGAGTTTACTCGATATTTAGCAAGTTAAGTAAGATAAAAGATTTTCGGTGATTAGCGCAGCCCGGTAGCGCATCTGGTTTGGGACCAGAGGGTCAGAGGTTCGAATCCTCTATCACCGACCACTTTTACATTAAGCCCTTCGAGAAATCGAAGGGCTTTTTTGTATCTGAAATTTATAGTCACGGATTCGAATCCTCTCTTTTTATGAAACCATGGCCGACCACTTTTCGAAAAGCCTCTTGAGAAATCAAGAGGCTTTTTTCGTTTTTAAAAGGCCAAGAAAGGTGCTAGCTCCTAGGACGCTTCGCTGCGAGGGCGGGCTAAAGCCTTGCTAGGAAGAGCAGAAGGAAAATAACACTACCTTTGTCGTTTCTTCGCTTTTCCCGCTTTTCTCGTCTTTGCTCTTTCTAGAACCTGCTTTTTCTAGCACCTAGGACCTTCTTTGCTTTTCCGTCTTAGCCTTTCCTAGAGTCTAAAATTAAAAAAGGTCTCTTGAGAGACCTTTATCTATTTCATTATTATCGATTAGTACTATTCGACTGCGACGGGCGGGGAGATAAAGCCCATATAGGCATTGGTCTTCAATTGCACGAAACGTTGAAGTTGTGTCTTTTCCTCAACACCTGTGGCGATTACTTCGATATCTAAGCCCTTAGCAACGTTTATCAGTGCTCGGCATAGCTCGCTGCTGTGAGCATTATCGTCGTAATAAGCAAAGGATTGATCTAGCTTCACATAGCTAGGACGTAAGTTTTGTAGGTAGGTCATCGAGCCAAACTGACGGCCGAAATGATCGATACCGAAGTGGGCACCATTATCTCTAATAATGGCGCAGAGTGCCTGACAGGCTTCTGGATCACTATAAACGGCGGCTTCGGGGATATCGAAACAGATCCTCTCCCGTAGGGTTGAAGCACGCAGGAACTTGCCGAGCCATTGGTGAAACTCTAGATCGCTAATGCTTTGGAAAGTTAAGTTAATCGCTATTGGCTCGAAGTTTCTATCTAATAGCTTCTTAGTGTGAATCGTCTTAATTAAGCATCTATCTAATAGGCTGCCTAAGGAAAGTAGCTCAACATAGGGCATAAATTGTCCTGCGTGCACCATCTTGCCGTTTATCTCTAACTGGCAATATAGCTCTCGCTGCAAAATAGATTCAGTTTGGTTAAGCAAAATGGGTTGCCACTTAAACTTAAATCTACCGTCAGTAATCGCATTACTTAAGTGCTCTCGCCATTGCTCTCGGGTAAACAGCTGCTTTTCATTTGTCTCAAACCAGTGGAAAACTTTATTTTCCTGTAGTGACTTTTGTAATGCATTATCAGCCTGCGCTAGGATATCTGTTACTGTCATTTGGCCAGTTCGTTCGGCAATACCTATTGCAAAGTTTTCATTTGGCTTACAGCCTGCCTTAGAGATCTCTTGGTTAATGGTGCGGATGAGGGTTTGCAGATACTTACTGGTCAGCTCATGCTCAGAACTGGTAATTAGAAAGGCAAATTCATAGGCTGCAATTCGTGTAATCACTGACGTAGTGACACCGTCTAAATGCTGCTTCATTTTGTCTGATAGTAACTTGATGGTTTCATCGCGAACTTGATAGCCGTATTTACTGTGCACCTCTTCTAACCAGTCAAACTTTGCCATCATCAGTGCGCCACTCTTTGGTTCGCTTAACCAGCTATTTAAACGTCCCATCATATATTGGCGGTTTGGCAGGCCTGATACTTGATCGACAAGGTTTTTCTTTCTTAGCTCTCCGACTTCTTCATCGAGTGAATTAAAGATCTGCTTGAGTTGATCTGACATGCTGTTAAAGGCTTGCACCACAGATTTAAGTTCGGCAGTTTTAGGGACCTTCATGTCGGGGCCAAATTTACGGTTAGCGATCTCTTTGGCGTGTTCTGCAATTTCATGTAGCGGTTTTAATATCCAGGTTAACCCTACACGGGCAGAGATAATCGCAATTAGAAATAGGATTGAAAAAACAATGATAGCGTTGGTCATGGTGCGCCATAGCTCATGATAACCAAAACCTGGATGGGCAGTGATCTCTAGGCGAGCAAGCTGGATCCAACCTGAGGTGATGGTGCTTTCACGTTTAATCGTTTTGAATAGGCCTAAATCGATAAACCACTGGGGAACCCCTTCGATTGTCATCGGGTTTTCCCACACCTGCTGTTTGCCATCGACCAACCAGGTCAGTTTTACCTGCTGATAGTAGCCACCCTCGAAAATCACATTGATTAGGGTTTCAGCACCAACAATGTCGCCAGCTTCTAGATCTGGCACCAACATAATACCGAGCGAGTGGCTGGTATTATTGAGATCGGATTCCATTTGCTTGGTTAGAAAGCTTTGAGTTTCGCTAAACTGCACATAGCTTAAACTCGCAACAACCAACAAAAACAACACAAACAGTAATGTGTATATCTGTCGAAACAGTGTCATCTTTTAACTACTCCAGTTTTATCTTGGGCTGATTAAGGCGCTCTACACCCAAGCGATGTTTCAAGTCATTCCATTTAGCAAGCTTTGATGACGAACCCGCTAGAACACCTCGTCCCTTCTCTTTATTTAGCCACAGTTGTCTACCATTAAAGCTGTAGACAGGTAACAGATCTTTTCTCTGTGTTGCTGGCTTAATTTGTTTATCAAGATTATCTAAAACAAGAGGGATTGAAGAGGGTGTCTCATAGTAGGCGAGTACCATATGATATTGATTTACGCTGGTTGCTTTAACCATGGTAATGCGTAATTTATCTTCAGAAACACCGAGCTGAAGCAGGGTAAAATACTTGGCGATTGAGAAATCCTCACAGTCGCCACCACTAACCCCGATAAACTCCATGGGCGTTGCCCAATAATTCTTATTTCCCCAAAGTTTTATATCATCGACAAAATGAAAGAGGTTGAAAAAGTTATTTACCATCAATATCTTATCGTTGTCTTGCAAACCCTTGGCTTCATCTAGCATCTTAAACCAAGCTCTAATCCTTTTACCCGCGCGTTCGCCATATTGCGATTCGATAGTTTGGGTTATATGGACTGAGTCTAACTTTTGTACTGGCGCAGCATAGAGGCAAGAGACGGACAGAGCTAATACCGTCAATTTTAATTGGCAGACTTTTGTTATTTTCTTTAATTGATAAAGCCTGCCAACCATACTGCTCCGGTACTTCTATTACTTAACTTCTTCGTCTACCGTGTAGATGTGCCACTTCATATCCGCTGTAGTGTCATCGCCAGTTAACTCAGCAATTACTCGGCGGTTAACTTTATGTGCCGCCGCAGTATGAGTTGGATCGATAGGACGATCAAAACTATAACCTACTGCACTGAGCCTATCAGAATCAATACCAAAGCGCTCGGCAAGTAAAGAACTGACAGCATTAGCGCGATTTTGCGATAAAACTTGATTATGCTCATGAGTTCCTGTTTTACTACAGTGCCCCTCAATAACCGCTTGGGTGTTAGGGAAGTCGCGCATAAAGGTTGCGATTACTTCGACCTGAGGGTAATACATAGGGTCGATATAGTAAGAGTCATTTGCGAACAGGATTTTTAATTCCTGACGCTCATTGATAGGTTTGATCTTACCGCAGCCGTAATTGTCAATCGTTGCACCTAATGCGGTTTCGGTGCAGCGCTCTCTGGCAACAATGACGCCGTCATGATCGATATCATTCAGGTCATTAACCTGTACCGTTGGCTCGTCCATGGTGGCAATATCACGCATAGAGCAGCCACTTAAAATCGCAAGACTTAATATAGCTATAATGATCTTCATTGTGGAACTCCTCCCTCGTAATCTCTCTCTCCGTTCCAGACATCCGGTCTAGTAACACGCAATGAATTGAGTAGTTGCCCTGTGGCATTCAATACACGGTATTGAGCGATAATTTCATCATACTCAGATTCTAAGTAATCTTTTCTAGCTTCAAACAGCTCGTTTTCAGTATCTAGCAGATCCAGTAGGGTACGCTGGCCTAAGTTGAACTGCTGGCTATAGGCTACTTGAGTATCTTTTGCTGCAATGACATGGTCACGAATATACATTTTTTGTGGAGTCAGAAGCTCGTAGGCATTCCAAGCTAAGTTGACACCTTCAACGACTTGTCTGTGAGCGCGTTGGCGGATCTCTTTAGCTTCACCAACTTTATATGCAGCTTCTTTTTCTCGGGCAAGGTCACGACCACCGGCGAATAGGTTGTACTTTAAACGCACCATAGCGACAAGATCATTGTTATAACCACCAACATCATTGGTAATAATGGATGAATAACCATCTTCACCATCCATATTGTTATTCCAATTACCATCAAGCTCTAAAGTGACCTTAGGATAGTAGTTTGATTGAGCTGAATCTTTCTCATTTTCTGCTGCGTAGATATCACTTGCTGCAGACTTTAGAATTGGGTGGTTGTCTTGAGCCATCATAATACTGGTGCTCAGATCTGCTGGTAGCATATCGGCGTCTGGTACCGGCACTATCATGTCTTCAGGCTGTTGTTCAACGATGCGAACAAACTGAGATTTAGCATCGTAAAAATTGTTACGTGCAGAGATAACATTGGCGTTAGCGCGTGCCAAGCGTCCCGTGATTTGCGATAGGTCCGCTGTAGAGCCTAGACCTGAATCGGTACGCTGCTTAATTTGCTCATAGATATCTTTATGGCTTTGCAGGTTTTTCTCTGCCAAGGTGAGTACCTGCTCACTGCGAATATAGTTGATATAAACTTTGGCGACATCTAGTGCCATATCTTCGGCTGCGGCAAACAGTGCCCACTGTTCGGCGCTGGCCTCGAAGCTATATCTATCGACTTCACTGCTAGTATAGAAACCATCAAATAGCATCTGTTTGATACTAAAGCCAGCTTCACCGCGCTCTAGTTCAATCACGCCATCATCGTTGACATCACCTTGGCCTGTGCGTCGGCGAGTAGATGGACTATCGGTTTGCTCCCAACCATAGCCAGCGCTAATGTCAACCGTTGGCATGTAACCAGCAACCGCCTGATTGACTTGCTCTTCACGCGCTTTAAAGCGGTTAAATGCAATCCGTATTTCGGGATTTGTATCCAGTGTGTGTGCTACAGCTTGCTCTAGCGTCTGGCTAGATGCTGTTACTGGTATCATCAGCGCGCCAACGGCAAGTGCTAATGCACTGCGTTTTAGCTGCCGTACTGTGCTGCTATCCATGTATAACCCCTCCTGGTTGTTTTCTATGCCGGACTTAGCGCTCCCTAAGCGCGGTATCTTTAGCCCGTAATATCGGATTAAGTATGTACTCTAAAACAGATCTTTGCCCAGTAATCACATCAACCGAGGTCAACATCCCGGGGATGATAGGCATTTTCGTTCCATCGTCTTTTGTTAAGCTGGAAAACTCAGTTCTCACTTTTACTATATAGAAACTGTTGCCCTCTTCATCTTGGGTGGTATCGGCGCTAATGTGCTCTACCACGCCATTTAGGCCACCATAGCGAGTAAAGTCGTAGGCGGTGACTTTGACTACAGCTGGTAAGCCAGGATGTAAGAAGGCGATATCTTTAGGGATAATCTTAGTTTCAATTAAAAGCTTGTCTTCTGATGGTACGATTTCAATGATGTCGACACCGGGCTGCACCACGCCACCGAGTGTATTGATATGAACCGTCTTGACTGTGCCATTGACTGGCGAGACAATTTCCGCCTTGCTAACTTTATCTTGTGCACCGACTTGCGCTTCGTTCATGCGTGAAAGTTTAGTTTGCATTTCATTAAGTTGAGCACGGCTATCGGCGGCATAAATGAGTACGGATTCACGACGCTTAAGAATAGCTTCATCCATGGTGGACTTAACCTTGGGCCTAAGTAACCTAAGGGATGCTAGTTCGCCTTGAATATCATTTACGACTCGCTGCAACTTGAGTAGCTCTACCTCGGGGACGATGCCTTTTTCAGCCAACGGCCGAGTCAGCTCAAGCTCTCTTGATACCAGCTGAAAACTGGTCGTTAGCGTTTTAATCTTGGAGGCTAACTCTTGGATTTCCTGATTACGCTGCTGAATTTGTCTCGCTTGGATCTCGAGTTGGTTACTTAAGTTATCTAATCGACCAGCATACTCTTCCCGTTGTCGCTTAGTGAGTTCAGGTTCATTTTTTTCTAGCTCAGACGGAAACACCATAGGCTGAGGAGATATCTTTACCTGCTCGCGCCAATCGTTGGTAATGGCAGATATCGTGATGCTATTGAGCTCGGCTTGCAAACGAATCACGTTAGCGACTAAGCTATTGACTTCCTGCTCCTGCTGCGCGAAATCCGACTGGAAACGTGTGGCATCGATACGCACAAGAGGTTGCCCTTTAGCGACAATTAAGCCCTCTTGAACGTACATCTCTTGTAAAATACCACCGTCTAGGCTTTGAATAACCTGCACTTGGGAAGAGGGGATAACCTTGCCCATACCTGTAGTAACCTGGTCAAGCTCGGCAAAATAGGCCCAAAAAAGGAAGGTAATTGCTAAGGCTGCGAGCGCCCAAATAATTAATCGATGGCTTGCGGGCGCATCAGTCATCATCGCCCCATAGACATCATCTACCATCTCTAAATCATGTGTGGTTAAGTGCTTACTCATTTCTTAGCTGCCCCCGCTAATAAACCCTCATTTAGCTTCTTGAGAACTTCAGCCTTCGGGCCATCGGCTACGATATGACCGCGGTCGAGGACAATGATGCGATCGACAAGGTTGAGTAGGTGCATCTTATGGGTGATAAGTAGTAAGGTTCTGTCTTTGCTCACATTATGCATGGAGTGAATAAACTGCTTTTCTGCGCGAGCATCGAGACTGGCAGTGGGTTCATCCATTAATAGTACTGGCGGGTCATTCAATGTGGCTCGGGCGAGAGCGATGGTTTGTCGCTGTCCGCGCGAAAGCTCACGTCCGCCTTCACCGACTTGCTGGTCTAACCCTTCGGCTTCTAAATTGGTAAATAAATTCACGCCGGATAGTTGTACCGCACGGATCAATTGATGCTCGGTAACTTGGCGGGTACCAAATAAGATATTGTCACGAATGGTGCCATGAAACAGAGTGATATCTTGTGGCAGGTAACCGAAGTTTCGTCTTAAATCACTTGGGTGGATCTGAGCTGAGTCGATACCATCGTAGGTTAAACTCCCTTTGGTGGGCTGAAATAGGCCAACCAATAATTTCGCTAGGGTACTTTTACCTGAGCCGTTGCGGCCGATAATCGCCACACGCTCACCGGGAGCGATATTAAGCGACAAAGGATGTAGTACTGGACGCTCAGAGCCTGGGTAGCTAAAACCGATATGGTGTGCCGTGATCTGGCCTAGCAATCGCTGGCGACTAACGAGATGCCCTTTGTTTTCAAACTCATCTTCCTGAGTCATTAGTTCATCGAGTTGACGCAGTGCACTGGCGGTTTGATTACCGCGAGTCATTAAGCCTGCAAGCTGTGCCATGGGCGAAATCGCCCGGCTCGAAAGGATGACTGCAGCGATAATACCACCCATTGAAATTTCATTTTCAGAGACGCGGTATACCCCTAAAATCACCACGAAAATGACTGATAGCTGCACCACAAACGTGGCCATATTGGTTACTGAGGTGGTGATCTTCTTGGACTTTAGCTGCCAGTTAGCTGTGTGGCCAATCATCTGTTGCCAACTCTTCTGAACCACCCCCTCTGCGCCACTGGACTTGATTGATTCGATGGAGGCTAATGACTCAATAAGGTGACCATGTTTTAGGCCTGAAAACTTGTTGCTCTCATCGATTGCGGCTTTGAGCTTCGGCTGCATGATTAAGGTGTAGCTGATAATAATGATGCTACCTAAAAGCGGAATGACAGCGAGATCTCCTGCAACGATATAGATAATCATTAAGAAGAAGAGGGCAAATGGCAGATCCACTAACGTGGTTATGGTTGCTGAGGTGAGTATGTCGCGAATACTGTCAAACTCACCGAGCTGCTTGGCCATGCCGCCGACACTGGGTGAGCGCTTCTCTAATGGAATACCTATGGCCTTAGCAAATAGCCGTGAAGAGACTATGATATCGACCTTCTTGCCTGCGACATCGA
The DNA here is from genome assembly GCF_016765635.1 of Shewanella schlegeliana. Classification (GTDB taxonomy): domain Bacteria; phylum Pseudomonadota; class Gammaproteobacteria; order Enterobacterales; family Shewanellaceae; genus Shewanella; species Shewanella schlegeliana. The sequence continues at coordinate 6,648 of NZ_JAESVD010000012.1, read as the reverse complement.
TAAGGTAGCTTCGAAGCTGGCGCATAATTAGGTCAAATATATAGGCGATACCTGCACCTATGGCTAAAACCCATAGTGAATCGAATGCCAGATTCGGTACGACTTTGTCGTACACATTCATAATAAACAGCGGTGACACTAATGCGAACAAGTTCACTAGTACCGAGGCGATAAGTGCATCTCGGTAAATGGGCGCGGAGTCCTTAATGGTTTGCAGTAACCAGTGCGCCTTATTCTCGTGAAGGTGAACATCTAAGCCCATGTCTCCACGGTATTCCTGTTTGACTAAAAATAGATAGCCGACGTAGAGCGCTTCGAGCTCTTCAATCGATAGCGTTTCCTCACCACCAGTTTCAGGTAGTTGGATAACCGCACGATCTTTTTCAATATCGAGTTCGCGAAGTAAGCAGGCTTTCTTGTCTTTAAGCAGTAAAATACACGGTAGCAAAATAGGCGATATTTCGTTTAACCCTTTACGGGATAACTTAGCCGCCAGCCCCGCTCGACTAGCGGCTTGAGGCAACAGCTCAGGCGTTAATACATGCCCTTGCATAGGCAAGCCTGCCGCCAGCGAGTCGCTGGAGCACGGGCTACCGAAATGCTCGGTGAGTAACACTAAACTGTCTAGCAAAGGATCGACCATCACCCGTTGAGAGGCTGAAATCGTCCATTGCTCAGTCTTCTTAGAATCTGAAGCTGACACCTTTTTGGCTTATCCTTAAGATTTTATTATTATTTATCAGTATCGATCATAGTGACCAGTTTTGCCACGGATCACTATGTTGCTTCTTTATTTATGGAACCAAATTAAAGCCATTTGGACTAAATTGATCATCCAGTGGATCAGGAGTATTCACTGACTGAGTCACTGGATCTCCGGTTGACGTACTAACGATAAGTGGACCTTCTCCGTTATTGCCCAACAGACCGGAAATAATGTCAGCCTCATCATTACCAAATTGACCAATTAGATCAACGCCATCCAAGACAATATGCTGATCAAAACTGCCATTGCCGTCAGTATCAATATTGATACTGGTTGAACCATTTTCATTTGTAAAACTCAGATGCTGAGCTAGCTCATTGACAGTATCACCTTGCAAAATATCGCTTAAATCTAACTTATCTTCTGCTAAGTTAAAGTCGGTAATATGGTCTGTGGTATCAGTGCCATCAACGGAGTTTGTGGTCCATACGAACGTATCAGATCCCTCGTTACCAGTAAGCTTATCGTCACCTAGGCCACCAATCATGGTATCGTTATCCAAGCCGCCAATTAGGGTATCATTGCCGCCTTGACCAAACAGGATGTCGTTACCTTCACCACCTTCTAGAGTATCGGCTCCATCATTAGTATTGGTGATATTGAACATTTCGGGATTCGCGGTGATAAATGCATGGATTTCTTGTACCGTCACACTATTGGTATCAGCATTAGTCTCTTGTGCTACGAATGCTTGAAGTGCCGTGAATCCCTGTCCTTCTATACCTGTAAACTGAGTTAGATCACCAAATATAATATCGTTACCTTGCCCCCCCGTCGTTTGGTCATCACCTTGAAGCAATGTAGTTTCAGAGCCAAGTATCACACTGGCTAAATTATCTACACTAACTTTGGCTTGAACGTTTCCATCACTATCGTATGCGACTATATCTTCAGCATCTATGCTCTGTTTTATACCTACAGCTTCAACTTCAGATATCGCATTTAATAAGTTAAACGCCCCTAGAGGATCACCACCTTGGTTATGTTCCCCATCCGTTATGAAGTAGGTGATATTATTTCCAGGGTTATTTGTGACTAGGCTGCTGCTAAACCAATCTGTTGTTGCATTAAAGGCATCGATATAATCTGTACTTCCACCGTTAGTAATATTGTTCCAAGCACTGTTACTTCCGTTGACTAATGCATCAATGTCTAAATCTTGAATATTGAGGGAGATGCTAGTTGTTGCAGAGCCAGAGAAATCAATAACTGCAATATTTACAGTGCCAGAGTATTCTCCAGAGGTAGATGCTTGTAGTGTTCTAAATACCTCAATTAACTGAGATTTAGCGGTGTTTACAGCAGAGGTCCCCATACTGCCAGAAGAGTCTAGAATAAAGGCGATATTATAATCTTCACCCGCAACAATCTGTAAGCCGGTGGTATCGCTGACAATGACATCATGGTCGTCACTGCCTTGCAGAGTATTATCACCATCTGTTCCGCCCACAAAACCATAGTCTCGGGTCGGTATAACATCGAAATAGACAGTCGCCGTATCGGTTAAACCGTCTTCATCTTGTACCGTATATTCGTAGCTCGCAGAACCGCTATAGCCAGTATCAGGAGTGAATACCACGTTACCGTCAGCATCTAGTTCAACGGTACCATTCTCAGCATTGCCAACGCTGATGATTGACAGTAGGTCACCATCAGGATCGGTATCATTTGCAAGAATAGAATCAGCACTGAAGGTGAATGGGGTATCTTCAAGAACGACAACACCGTTAGCAATGATCTGATCGCCTAGCGGTGTGTAATCACCAATTTGTTGATTGTTTTGATCAAACTCACCTAGTTCAATATTAAGCTGATACGCCCCGCCTTGATCCCAGTAAATAACTTCGATTGAATGGGCACCAGAGTCGGTAATATCAAAATAGATATGTCCATCATCACCAGGTAAACGAGTACTTGATGATTGGTTTCGAGATACTTGCGCGACAACGACACCATTGATAAGTACCGAATAACCATCATCAGCAGTGACTTTTAAGCCATAGGTTCCAGCATCTAATTGTACTGATCCTTGCATATGCAAGATGGCATCAGAGCTATTTCCAGGGTCATTACTTAAGCTTGCAGCATCATCACCTAAGAATTGTTGCAGGCTATTACCTGTACCTAGATTGCCATTACCCCATGCGTAATTGAGAGTTGTTGCAAAGAAAGTCGCATCAGCTTCATTGCTATTAATGAAGTCTCTCACTTGTGAAACTGAAGATAGGTTTCCGCCATCAGTGCTGTCATTGTAGCTGTAGTAATGGCTGTTTAAGCCAACACCAAAATAGTCGTCGGTCGCTAATGGAGCTAGATTATTGTCTGCAACAGATACTGTCACGCTCGAAGTCGCATTGCTTCCAGATGCATCTGCTGCAATGACCTCAATACCCGTGATCAACAGATTATCGACATCGATATTATGAGGCATTTTACCAAGCAACTCTGCATCAAGAACAACTGTTCCTTGCTGTCCTGCTGCGATAGCGTCCCAATCCAGAGTCAACTTAAGTAGGTCGCCACGGCCGTTCATTGAGCCTATTAGCTTACCGTCTTCGATACGCCAGCTCATAGGTTGGCGAATACCTTGTACTTCAATATTACTCGTATCACCAAAACTAAAGCTGTTGATTTCTGAGTCGCCCGCTTTAAACAGTAATGTTTCTGTGTCGTTGTCAGCGGCATCAGAGAGTAGGGTCGCCTCGTCTAAACTTGCAAAGCCATACGGTGTTAAAGCAGTCAGTGCTGATGGTGCATTTAGAGTGACACTAAAATCATTATCGCTATCAACATCGCCATCACCATCAATGATATCGACAGTGAAATCCAGTGTTGTACCTGAGGTATCGACGGTAATGGTTTCAGTATTTAGCGATTGAAGGTTAAAGTCAGAACCATCACTCGCCGTTGAAAGTTGAATAAGGTTTATCTCTGCTATCGGTGAGTTAGATAGATAAGTTGTAAACTCGGCACTGGTGCCTACAAAGGTATCGGTGATTGCAACGCCATTAGCATCGACACCAGACACATAGAATGTGGCATTGCCTGTATATTCGTTGCCGTTATTATGGCTAAGAGTGAGACTTAAGTTGTCGGTAACTGGCCCACTAAAGGTTAGAATTAATGTCTCACCGTCGCCAATATCCTTACCTGTACCGACACCTATACCATTTGGACTGGTGTTAACTGTATCAATTGCACCATTTATATCGGTAGCGGTAATAGAGCACTGTATTTGATCATTTACATTAACTTCACCAACAACGCTGCCTTGTAGTAGGATGAACAGATCTTCATCGTTACCACCTGGAATTGTTCCTGTTAAATCAGCACTCGTAGAAATAACTTCGGTGATAGGCTGCTCAAGATTGAGTACATACTCTCCGGAGTTCGGGTCAACTGACAGGGTAAACACCACTGATTGATCGGCCCCCGCATCGCCATACACGGCTGAGGTGGTGCTGGTATAGGCAATCATGACATCGGGGGTTGCTGGGTCGATAAAGTAATAAATGGTCTCGCCGCCAGTGGTTAGCCCCGAGTCGGCGAAATAGAGTTCGCTACCAACCTCATCACTCCAGCCAGTGACATTACCTGTCAGATCCGCTGAATAATTATTGTCAGCACCTTTAACTGTCAGAGTGCCTGTGTAACCATCTATATGGGCAACATTATCTGCAACAAGATCATTAATATGTGCTTCTGGCGCATCATCTTCGATGATAACGTTGAAGCTACCATCAGTTGTCCCACCATCGCCATCATCGACAGAGATGCCGAAATCTAAAGACAGGTTGTCTTCCGATGTCGGATCAACATGATCGACAGGAGCAAGCAGTGTGACATCATAGCTCCATTCACCAGAACTATTCCCGTCTGGAGCTGTGAGTTTTACTGTCATTACCTCTTGATATGAATCTGTACCTGCAACACCAATAGAACCAGTTAAGGTACCAGTGTCTGCATCCCAAGCCCAGTTAATGCTCTCTCCCCCAGAGGTCATAGCCGTTACTGGCCCGGAGAGTGAAACGGACAGGGTATCGCCATCGAGATCTTCGATATTGATTGAGCCACTTGCCGTTACAGAGTCTGTGGTATCTGTATTACCTGTAGTGTCCGTGACGCCATCGACAAGACCCTCTTCTGAGACTCGAGTGTTGGTGACAGACTTGATGGTTGGCTTATCGTTCACCGCGCCTACCTCAAAGGTCACTTCACCAACGTCAGACAAACTGCCATCGCTTAAGGTATAGGTGAAGCTTGGGTCGGTTGGAGTTGGCTCGCTGCCATCGTGGGCGTATTCAAAGGTGCCGTCAGCTTTCACACGCACGGTGCCACCTTCAACGGTGAGTGTCTGACTCCAACCGTCTTGGTCAAAGACCAACTGGGTGTTATTGACATGGGTGATACTCAGCGGATCATTTTCAGGATCACTGTCGACGCCATTGCTGTTATCGGCGATGAGGTTACCACTGACTACAGCGCCTTCATTGACATTGAAGCGATCATCTTGGGCAACAGGAGCATCGTTGGTCGGTGTAATTTCTGGCGTATCACTGTCTTGTCCAGTGAGGCTACCGTCAGAGACGGTGAGATCCACTGCGGGTAATGTGCCGCCATTATTGACGAAGTCCGCACCAGCTTGGGTCAAGACCACTTGGCCATTGACGATGGCGTAGTAGCCGTTGTCATTGGTGCCCGGCGTGAAGTCGACCGTGAGCGCATCACCATCTTCATCGTGGGTGGTGTAGGTCGCTGCAATGTCACCGTCGCTGGCACTGTTCTCAACAAAGTCATTGGCGACGACATCGATGGTCGGCGCGTCATTGGTTGGGGTGATGGCAGGCGTATCACTGTCTTGGCCTGTAAGGCTACCGTCAGAGACGGTGAGATCCACTGCGGGTAAGGTGCCGCCATTATTGACAAAGTCTGCACCGGCTTGGGTCAAGACCACTTGGCCATTGACGATGGCGTAGTAGCCGTTGTTGTTAGTCCCCGGCGTGAAGTCGACCGTGAGCGCATCGCCATCTTCATCGTGGGTGGTGTAGGTCGCAGCAACGTCGCCGTCGCTGGCACTGTTCTCAACAAAGTCATTGGCGACGACATCGATGGTCGGCGCGTCATTGGTTGGGGTGATGGCAGGCGTATCACTGTCTTGGCCTGTAAGGCTACCGTCAGAGACGGTGAGATCGACTGCGGGTAAGGTGCCGCCATTATTGACGAAGTCTGCACCGGCTTGAGTCAAGACCACTTGGCCATTGACGATGGCGTAGTAGCCGTTGTCATTGGTGCCCGGCGTGAAGTCGACCGTGAGCGCATCACCATCTTCATCGTGGGTGGTGTAGGTCGCTGCAATGTCACCGTCGCTGGCACTGTTCTCAACAAAGTCATTGGCGACGACATCGATGGTCGGTGCGTCGTTGGTCGCTGTAACGGCTGGCGTATCACTGTCTTGGCCACTGAGATTACCGTCAGAGACGGTGAGATCGACTGCGGGTAAGGTGCCGCCATTATTGACGAAGTCTGCACCGGCTTGGGTCAAGACCACTTGGCCATTGACGATGGCGTAGTAGCCGTCGTTGTTAGTCCCCGGCGTGAAGTCGACCGTGAGCGCATCGCCATCTTCATCGTGGGTGGTGTAGGTCGCAGCAACGTCGCCGTCGCTGGCACTGTTCTCAACAAAGTCATTGGCGACGACATCGATGTGTTAGTCCCCGGCGTGAAGTCGACCGTGAGCGCATCGCCATCTTCATCGTGGGTGGTGTAGGTCGCAGCAACGTCGCCGTCGCTGGCACTGTTCTCCACAAAATCGTTGGCGACGACATCGATGGTCGGCGCGTCATTGGTTGGGGTGATGGCAGGCGTATCACTGTCTTGGCCTG
>NZ_JAESVD010000011.1 GCF_016765635.1 Shewanella schlegeliana | reverse complement strand
GTCACTGATGCTGACAACGGCCAAGCCCAGTTCAATGCAGAAAGCCTGCAAGGCCAGTTCGGTACGCTTTCAATTAATAATTTAGGCCACTGGACTTACACGGCTGATAACTCGCAAGCTGCGATTCAAGGGCTGAAAACAGGTGAGTCACTCACCGAGACTTTACTAGTGCACTCTGTCGATGGCACCGAGCAAAAGATTAGTGTCACCATCAACGGCACTGATGATAAAGCAGTGATCACGGGTACCTCGACAGCAAGCCTTACCGAAGATAAAGATGTCCACAGCGGGCAGCTTAGAGTTGATGGTGCACTTAGCGTCACTGATGCTGACAACGGCCAAGCGCAGTTCAATGCTGAAAGCTTGCAAGGACAATTTGGTGCGCTATCCATCAATAACCTCGGCCACTGGGCTTACACAGCCGATAACTCGCAAGCAGCGATTCAAGGGCTGAAAACAGGTGAGTCTCTCACCGAAACTCTGCTAGTCCATTCTGTTGATGGCACCGAACAGAAGATCACTGTCACCATCAACGGCACTGATGATAAAGCAGTGATCGCGGGTACCTCGACAGCAAGCCTCACCGAAGATAAAGATGTCCACAGCGGGCAGCTTAGAGTTGATGGTGCGTTAACTGTCACTGATGCTGACAACGGCCAAGCCCAGTTCAATGCAGAAAGCCTGCAAGGCCAGTTCGGTACGCTTTCAATTAATAATTTAGGCCACTGGACTTACACGGCTGATAACTCGCAAGCTGCGATTCAAGGGCTGAAAACAGGTGAGTCACTCACCGAGACTTTACTAGTGCACTCTGTCGATGGCACCGAGCAAAAGATTAGTGTCACCATTAACGGAACAGACGATAAAGCCGTGATTGGCGGTGTCGATACCGGCAGTGTTACCGAAAATTCCGCCGGTAAAGATATGTCACCTGACTATGCGCAACCAGGTATGGCTCACCTTGGCCGTAACCCTCTGTATGCCAGTGGCACCTTAACCATTTCGGACTTGGATTCCGGCGAAGCAGCCTTCAACACTCACGGGGTCGGCTTCACCTACTCGGGTAAATTTGGCGATCTACTGCTGCAAGAAAATGGTCAATGGACCTATTATGCTGATGCTGGCGGTGTGCGTATTAAAGGTGGCTACGCGTCCAACAGAGGATCGACAATTGACCAGCTCGGTGAAGGGCAAAGCCTGACCGATACCATTACCGTTTATTCAAAAGATGGGACATCTCATGACATTGTTATCACCATCCATGGCAGTAATGACCGCCCCTATTGTTCATCCGAGGTCGTACTACAAAGTGGCACTGAAGATACACGCCAAACGCTGACGACCGCTCAACTGTTGGCAAACACTGTCGATGTGGATGCCAATGACGCGGGTAAACTAACTATTGAAAACCTACACGCCGACCATGGTTCGATATTAATTAATGGCGATGGTACCTTCACTTTTACCCCAGAAAAAGACTATAACGGCGCGGTGCACTTTAGCTATGACGTCAAAGATGCACACGGCGGTATGACTCATACTGGCGCCAGTACCACTTTAGCGGCGGTACAAGATAATGCGGTTATTGCAGGCATTGATACAGGTAGTGTTACTGAAGACCTAAACCCTCATGCCAGCGTGCAAGGAAACTACGCCTATAAATTGGAGACTCAAGGCTCATTATCTGCTATCGACCCCGACAAGGATGAATCAGGCTTTGATTTTAAAACCCTTATCTCAGCAGCAACGCACCCAGAGTGGCGGCCATATTCATCATCGCTGGGTGGCCAATTGGCAATTGACCCAAAAGGAAACTGGAATTACTACATAGATAACCGCAAACCTGAAATCCAGCACTTAGGGAAAGGTGAAACCTTAACGGATACGGTGACGGTACACTCTAAAGATGGCACCACCCACGATATCGTCATTACCATCCACGGCACTAATGACGCCCCGACAGTATCAAGTGAAGTGCAGTTAAACTCAGGCAAGGAAGACTCTGTTCAAACCATTACTGCGGCTGATTTGCTGGCGCATGCAACCGATATTGATGGTAACGACCAAGGTCAGCTTACCGTCGCTAACTTGATTGCCAACCATGGCTCCATTCGAGACAACCAAGATGGCACCTTTACCTTCTCGCCAGAAAAAGACTACAACGGCGAGGTGCATTTTACTTACGATGTGAAAGATGCCCATGGTGGTATTACACATACAGGTGCTTCCACCAACCTAGCGGCCGTTGACGACAAGACTGTGTTTGGCGGTGTCTCAACTGACTCAGTTAAAGAAGACATCGATCCTGGAGTCAGCTCTTATGGCAACTTTGGCGGCAGTCGCTTCGCCGACTCACAATGGCATCAACTGACGATTACCGACATTGACAGTAAGGTCGATCAGGTTGACATTGAATTTGGCGGTAAAACGGTTACTTGGCAAGTCGGTTCGCCTCTTGATATTCAAACCAAATATGGCAAATTCGAACTAACAACATATTCTCATGGTCCGCACAAGGGGGAGCTAGTTTGGTTGTATAACGGTGATAATCGCAACCCATCAATTCAAGGTTTAAAAGAGGGCGAGTCTTTACATGAAAGTATCACCTTAGTTGCACCAGATGGCACCCGCCAGTCTCTATCGGTTGAAATTAAAGGGACCGAAGATCACGTTATCATCGATTCACCCAATCATATTGGTGATGTGATTGAGCATCAATCAACAGGCGCACAAGTCAGCGGTCAACTACAGGCTCATGATAGTGATACTCATGATTCAGTGAGCTGGGCCATTACTCAAACAACTGGGAAATATGGTGCGTTCTCAATTGATGCCAATGGTCAGTGGCACTACATTGTCGATGAGTCAAAAGCAGGAGCATTAGGGCAAGGTGATGAATGGAACGAGCATTTCACCATCGAAGCGTTATCCACTGATGGAAGCAAAGTGAGTAAAACGGTCACTGTCGTCGTGCACGGTAGTAACGATGCACCAACTGTGACAAGTGGACTTGTGTTGACCCAAAGCAGTGAAGATAAACAGGTGATATTAACCCAACAGGATTTATTAGCTCACGCCAGTGATAGTGACCGCAACGATCAAGGCTGGCTAAAAGCCACCCACTTAACAGCCGACCATGGTTCAGTCAGCACCAATGCCGATGGCAGTTTCACCTTCACGCCAGAAAAAGACTACAACGGAGTTGTACACTTTAATTATGATGTCATTGATCGCCACGGGGGGACTACACACACAGACGCAACGATCAATTTAGTTGCTGTCAATGATGCTTCAATACTTGCGAGTGCGTTATCTAGCAACGAAGTGATTGAAGATCATCTTAGCGGTTCCTCTTCTCATACGTTAACTTCTTATTGGAAAAACCTTGATATTACTGATACCGATGGTCAAGCCGATGCACAAATTGTCAAAATTGAAGTTAATGGTGTTGAGCATAACGTCCCCGCCAATTTTGCAATGACCTTACAGGGTGCTCACGGTTCATTTGTCACCACTCATGGCGTTGATGGACATAATAAATGGCGTTATGTTGCAGATAATAATCACACTGAAATTCAACAATTAAAAGATGGTCAAAGTCTCACCGATCACATGACATTGATCACCGCAGATGGTACGCGTATTCCTATTACAGCGACGATTAAAGGCACAGAGGATCACGTCATTATCGATACTCCTGATTCGTTAACAGCATCGATAGGCACTGCCATTGAAGATCAAAAAACCGCCCTATCTGGCACATTACAAGCACACGATGTTGATAAAGATGATAGCGTGCATTTTCAAACGCAGAATATAACCGGTAATTTTGGCAGTTTCAGTGTCGCTAAAGATGGTACTTGGCATTACCAATTAGATGCTGCCAAAGCACAGCACTTAACGACGGGACAAAATCGAACAGAAGAATTTGATATTGTTGCTATTTCAAGTGATGGCTCTAAAGCAACACAACATATTCAAATTAATGTACAAGGTAGCAACGACTCTGCGATCATCGCAGGTGTCGATACTGGTTCAATTACCGAAGATCGGCACGTTTTCCCCGATTCAATGCATCATATTCAAGTGACAGGTAGCCTTTCTGTGTCCGATCCTGATGATGGCGAAGATCACTTTAGGGCGTCGGGGGCATTTGGACACGAAAAAGCCATCAGTGACCCCTTCCAAGGAGAAATGCACATCGACCGCTATGGAAATTGGGATTACGTTTTGGCAAATGGTAATCCTGCGGTACAAGCCCTAAAGCAAGGTGAAACTAAAGATGTCATCTATGAGGTTCATTCTGCGGATGGCACGCCCCACCGTATTACTATTACCGTTACGGGCACTAATGATGCTCCGACTGTGTCATCGTCAGTCATATTGGCTACAGGAAAAGAAGACACGACTGTGACCTTGCAAGCTTCTGATTTGCTAGCCCATGCCAGTGATATTGACCATAAAGCACAACTGAGCATACATAATTTGTCTGCCGATCACGGACAAATTGTAGACAACCACGATGGTACTTTTCGTTTCATACCTGACAAGGACTATAACGGTCCAGTGGCACTGACCTATGATATTAAAGATGCGCACAATGGCTCGGTGACAACGTCAGCGTCTCTTAATTTGGCTCCAACCAGTGATGCTGCAATTATTGGTGGGCAGGATAGTGGCGGTATAAAAGAAGATGTTAATGTGAGCTATAACCATGATATATCTATTAATGGCTGGCTGAGTATTCATGACCCTGACGGTCCGTCCCAAGATGAATTTCAACAATTCGATCCAATGAAAACACCGCAAGGGGCAACGCTCCAGCTCTATAGCAATGGCCACTGGTATTATGATGCCAATAACTATGTCATAGACCATCTTGATGCTGGGCAAACTGTCAAAGACACGATGACCATCTACAGTAAAGATGGTACCCCCCATGTGATGCACTTTATCATTGAGGGGACCAATGATGTTCCTCAGATTAAAGCACAAACTCAAACAGTAACAGAAGATGGTAAGCTTCTTTCAGGTACCATGCAGGCACGTGATGTCGATGATCATGCAAAACTGGAATTCACTCTTGACCACCCTGTTCAAGGGATCACGCTTCAAAAAGATGGTAGTTATACCTTTGTTCCATCTCATGCTGCGTATCAACACATTAGTGCCAATGTGACTCGTACGATTCTAGTTCCTATTACTGTTACCGATGAACATGGGGCTCATACGACCGAAAATCTCTCTATTCTGATTACAGGTACCAATGATGGTGCGGTCATCGCAGGTAGTGATAGCGGTGCTGTTACAGAAGACGTCAATGTTCAAAATCATGAATTGCAAACGCAGGGGACTCTTACGAGCCACGATGTGGATAATGTAGACAACGCATTTACTGATGAGTCTCTGACTACACTCAAAGATGGATCTCATGCATTGGGTACGCTTCATATGGATCAATCTGGAACTTGGACCTATACCGTTGATAACAAAGCTATTCAATCCATGAAGTCAGGAGATCAGAAGGTAGAAACCTTTTTGGTACATAGTGTTGATGGCACAAGTCACGAGGTTGCCGTAACAATTCATGGTACCAATGATACAGCTCAAATAACTGGGCAACACATCGGCGATATAACTGAGGATAACCTTGCTCAGTATAAAAGTGAGCAGATGATTTATGGAAATTTACATGTCATTGATCCAGATGCTAATGAGAGCGAATTTATTGCGAGTCGAAACGTTCATACTGTGAGCGACCCGTTCGGTGGACATTTAAGCATTGGCCGAGCAGGAGGTTGGACATACTCTGTACCTAATGCGAATTTAAATCACCTAGCAGAGGGGGAAACGGTACAAGTCACCTATCAAGTGCATTCAAGAGGTGGCGATACCCACAATATAACCATCGATGTAGTTGGTACTAACGATGCACCAACCATTAACGTACATACTCTTCAAAGTGGTACAGAAGATGTTAGCTATCAAATGCAAGCCAGTCAGTTTGGATTTACAGATGTTGATAGCAAAGACACACTTCACTCTATTACCTTAACTAACTTGCCAAGCTTAGCAGAAGGTAAATTTGTGCTCGATGGCCATGATGTAGCAACCAATCAACGCATTGATGTTAGCGAGATAAGCAAGCTGCAATTTGTACCTGCAAAAGACTTTAATGGCGACGTACACTTTAGCTATACCGTTAACGATGGCCATACTGACTCGGCTATCGCCAGCAGCATATTGCATATCGCAGCTGCTGGAGATGCAGCAACGATTGATGGACAAAGCCAATCCAGTGTTTCAGCTTCTGTTACCGAAGACTCTTCAACCAATGTGATTTCTGGTCAATTAACCTTAATCGATCCCGATACTGGCGAAGACAGGTTCGCTGCCAATACGCAAATAGTGGGTCAATATGGTCAACTCACATTAGATGAAAACGGTAGCTGGCATTACGCACTCAACAACGCCTCTTCTGCAGTCAATAGCTTAAATGCCGGACAGCAACTCACCGATACCCTGACAGTCACCTCTCCCGATGGCAGCGCCAGTCAGACCCTTGCGATTACCATTCATGGGCATACCGACACTCCCAGCCTACAACTACAAGAGGCGGGAACGACTCAAGGGTTAGATCTTTTTGCTGGCATTCAAGGTAATCAAATTAGCCAATTACAATACTCTACTGATGGTATCAATTTTACTAGCCAAATCCCGGCAGGGTTTAGCCTAGCAGCAGATGGACACACCTTAGAAGTCGACCCTGCTCACTCAAGCTTTGATCACTTAGCTAATGGCGTTCAACATAAAATCTGGGTCAACTACCAGCTACAAGAAAGCAGTGGCAGTAACACTCACCAATCGAGCCAACAAGCACAAGTCATTATCAGCGGCACCAGTGATAAACCTATTATTCATAGTTTCAGCGCAAACTCGGATCAGTATAGTGGTCCAGTCACGGGCAACTTGCTTCAAGGTGCAAGCGATATAGACGATGGTGCACAGCTCACTTTACAAGATGTGCAATTTAAAGATCCAACGACGCATCACTACATCACAGTTCATACGGGGCAGGATGTGTCGATTACCGGTGTTGGCCAAATCCATATTGCAGCAAACGGCGACTATCGCTTTACTCCAGAGAGTAGCTTTACTGGCGATGTTCCTGGGTTTATTTACCGAGTGGTTGATACCCATGGTGACTACCAAGATAACAGCCAAAATACGCTGAATATTCATCTCAACGCCAACCATCAACCCACTGTGCAAACCTTAAATGTCAGTACTGCGGAAGATACTGATTTCCAATTTAATCGCGCAAGTTTTGGTTATCAAGATAGTGACAATGACGCCTTGGACCATCTCAGTATTACTCAGTTACCCGACCCAACATCTGGTAGCTTAGAGTTAAATGGTCAAGCCGTTACCCAAGGACAAGCCATTAGCGCGAAAAATATCGATCAGTTGGTCTTTAAACCTTCGGCAAACTTTAATGGCGATGTGCATTTTAGTTATACGGTAAACGATGGACATCAAAATTCAACAGCCCATACTGCAATATTAAACGTTACGGCGGTGAATGATCTGCCAACCCTGACAATAAACCAAACCAGCCATACCCAAGGCAAACTCGTAGCCACCGACGTCGACACTGGAGATACCCTCACTTATTCCACGCCGTTAGCGATAGGGGACTTTGGTAGTTTAAGCATCGATCCACAAACAGGTGCTTACCAGTACACCCAAAATAGTTCAGTCGCTCATATGAGCTATAACAGCGCAACAGCAACCTACTCTGGAGTCGATGTTTTCGAAGTGCAAGTGAGCGACAATCATGGCGGCATAACAAGCCAATTTATTACCTTTAATCCACAAGCCACGGTAAGTAGCACATCAACGGGTACTATTGTTATCACCAGCCAAGTCCCTCAGCAACCCGTAGTGACTAGCAGCTTGCCAACTGGACATATTGTCGCTACGCCGCCAATAAATCATGTCAGTATCGATCTCAGTGCAACCAGTGACACAGGCAAAAGTCATATCGATGACTTAACCTCAGACACCACACCTAACATCACTGGCCACACCGATATTCCTTTCTCTCGTGTAACCATTTACGATGCTAATCATCCTGTTAGCCATGCCTTATCTGATGCCAATGGTAATTACACCGCGACACTGTCAACATTAACAGATGGCCACCATAGCTTGTCAGCTAAAGCCCTCGCCCCATCATCTGTATTACCGGCGGTGTCACCAGTACTTGATATCAAAATTGATAGTGTTACAGCAACGCCTTCAATTGATTTAGCCGCTCATTCAGACTCTGGCACTTCCAATACAGATAACCTCACTAACATACATAGTCCCATTGTTACAGGCGTTGCCGAAGCCAATAGCACAATTAGCATTACCGACGAGCACGGTAACATCCTTGCTTCCGGCAGCAGCAATGCCAATGGTCAGTATCAATTTACCGCCAATCAACTTAGCGAAGGCATGCATACTCTGACAGTTGAGGCAACAGATAACGCAGGTAATCAAAGCCGAGAACAGCTCGCTATTGAGGTCGACTATACTGCTCCCACTATTGCTAAAGTGAACTTAAAAACAGAATCCACCCATCAGCCCACGTTCAGTGGCACGGTTAGCTTAGATACTGCCAAGGTCGATATCATCATCAAGCAAGGCAGCCATATTTTAGAGACATTACATGCAAACTTAGACGGCAAAGGTGGCTACAGTGTTGATGCAACTAACCTACCCGATGGCGCTTATACCGCCTTTATTCAAGCCACCGATAACGCTGGCAACCAAACGCCTGCAGGATACTCAGGCAATTATGATCACTTCTCTGTTGATACTCACGCCAACCCACCTAGCATCAGCTTCGAAAGCACGGGTAGCGATAACGTTTACAATGCCGCAGAAGTTGCAGCAGGCGCAGCCAATACCATTACAGCAACAATTCACCTTCCAAATGATTCTTATTCTTCAGATACCTTAGTGATTAATGGTGTGCCGCACACGCTCACTCACGCTGAGTTCTTAGCAGGTCAGGTAAATGTTGAAATAGCTCCTAGTTCAACCTTGACGGCCAGCATTATTGACTCTGTTGGTAATCACTCAAGTCTAACTAGCTCTGTAGCTCCAAGTGCCGATATCACTGTAGCAACACTGGGTTTAAGTTTGACTAACGATAGTGGCCTATCCACTGATTTAATCACCAATGACGGCGCATTAACAATTAGCGGACAAGAGGTTGGCGCTACAGTGGAATATTCAACCGACAATGGCGTGCATTGGAGTCAAAGCTTTACTCCCGTTGCAGGCACCAACACAGTCACAGTGCGGCAGACCGATAACGCTGGCAACGTGTCTGCAAGTACATCGATGAGCTTTACCTTAGATAACCAAGTTAGTGCCCCAACGGTTAGTTTACGCCACGATACCAGTGGTGAAATCCACCCGACTGCCGATCTGATCACCAAAGACTCTAGGTTATCAATTCACTCTGAGGCGGGGGCTAAAGTTGAATACTCTAGTGACAGTGGCCACAGCTGGAGCACAGTGTTTAACCCAACTGAAGGGGTAAACAATTTACTCGTTAGACAAACAGACATTGCAGGCAATCAGTCTGCTGCGACGCACTTTAGTTTTACCTTAGACACCACTCCGGGGACAGTATCGGTCAACCCTATCTCAACTGACAACGCCCTGAGTGCAGTAGAAAATAACCAGCCCTTAGTGATCACAGGCACCACTTCTAATATCACTGCTGGAGACAGAGTCTATATTAATTTTGGCAACAATCACTTCCGCGAAGCGAGTATACACAGTGACGGCACTTGGAGCTTAACGGTCAGCGCAGGCGATCATCAAAGATACTTTAGTGCTGATGGCAACTATCCGATCAAAATCGGTTCAGTGGATCTTGCCGGCAATGCAACCCCTGAGATCTCAACCAACTTAATTGTTGATACCCAAAGGCCCATTCCACATATCAGCGTAGATAGTGTCACTGCCGACAATGTTATTAACTTGGCAGAGTCGGCACAAAATATTGATATAACGGGTACGGTAAGTGGCGATTTCAATGCTGGGGATATAGTGAGCTTAAGTATCAATGGCGCAACAATAAGTAGTTTAACTGCTGCTGTTGATGCCAGTGGTCATTACAGCATTTCTGTTCCGGCTCAAACCTTGATTAAAGCCAATATCCACAGTATCTATGCTAGTGGACAGCAACCAATTCATTCCATTGAAGCCACCGTTATCACTACAGACAATGCTGGCAATCTAGGTTCAGCCACCACAGGCACCCAAGCGTTTTCTATCGACACCCAAGCAAGTGCTGCAATCACCATTGACCCAATTACGGCCGATAATGTGATTAACGCTCACGAAAGCCAAACCAAAATTGATATCACTGGTAGCGTCACAGGCGATTACCATACTGGTGATACTGTGACACTCACTCTTAATGGCAATCAATACAGTGGCCAAGTAAATCAACAAGGACACTACAGTATCGCCGTTGCCGGCAGCGAATTAGCCTCAAACTCATCTATTTCAGCCTCTGTCACCACCACAGATAACGTAAGAAATACAGCTCATGCAACTCAAACCTTGCACTATGATACCGACACTCAAGTAGGAAGACCGAGTATCAGCTTCGAATCTCCTGGTAGCGACAATCTTTATAGCAAAACTGAAATCGCTCAAGGACATGCGGGAACCATTACCGCAACGGTGCATGCTGCTGCAGATGCCAAGGTGGGAGAACACTTAAACATTAACGGTGTTGATCACCTGCTTGATGCGAACACTCTAGCCCATGGAATTGAGATCGAAGTAGCACCAAGTAGCATAGTCAAAGCCATAATGACTGATG
Source organism: Shewanella schlegeliana (assembly GCF_016765635.1). Lineage (GTDB taxonomy): Bacteria > Pseudomonadota > Gammaproteobacteria > Enterobacterales > Shewanellaceae > Shewanella > Shewanella schlegeliana. The sequence continues at coordinate 170,468 of NZ_JAESVD010000011.1, read as the reverse complement.
AACACGGCAATGTGAACTCTGCCTTAAGCATGGCTGCAAGTGCGAAACCTGAACCCATAGTTGTTACAGCCCTGCCAGGCAGTCATCACATTGGTACCTCATTAGGCGTACCAACACTCATTCCGGGGCAAACTCCGGTACCTGTCGCAGAGCAAGGCTGGAAAATTTTAGTCAATGGTCATTACCAAACATCCTATACCAGTCAATGGGGCACCCTAACGATTGACCCTAAAACCGGTCAGTTAAGTTATCAAGAACATGGAAATACCCATACTGGTCCCCATGGGAGTGCTCAGAATGTTGGCGTACACGAAGATAGATTTGAAGTCGCCCTTCAAGGCTCACATCACGACGATGTGGTCATGCATGTTCAAGTTAGCATTTTAAGCCATGGTCCCGGCAATAGCGGCAAGCTCACTTTAGGTTCTGAAGTGCTAGATATGACTGTCACTCCAGTCATAGGGCATCCAGCACCTCCCCCGCCTCCACCAGCTCCCGTAATGCATGATGAACCGCTAGGCACAGAAGTCACTGCCAATGTCGATGAGCAGGTTATTGCTGATGACAGTGTTTTAGATAAAGCCCCTGAAGAAGACAATATCGCAACTACTGCGGACTCGACTGCAAATAGCGACGTAGATAGACTGAGTCACGGTGACTTACAAGATACACCAGAGAATCAAGTGGCAGCTCCAATTGATCACTATCTCAATATGGTGGGAATGACACATCAAGATATCGCCCCGCCGAGTGACAGTACAGTAGCAGAGCTTCCCCAAATACAGGTGCTAAGCAATGATGATATTAACACCGATATGTTAGATGTAGAACAAAGCGATAGCTTTGAAAATCCCCTGCTCGATGATGAAAAACATCAGCAGCAATTAGATTTAGCTTCACTTGATGACTCAACAGAGCCAGCAGCCCATGATCCAGTCAACGATGATGATTTATTACATCAAGCGTTAAACGATATGCACAATCAAGTGTAGAAATGCATTAAACATTAGCTAGCTCATTGTAAAGTATAAAGTTTGCTCACTTTATGCTTTACAGTGAGTACACTCAAAACACTCCCTCAAGTTAAGCTATTGCGAATGTTAGACAAATTGACCACTTTCAATTTTTAATCAGGCCAACTTGTCTCAAACTAAATGGATTATCGCCTCCTTAGGGGCGTTTTGATCCCAATTTCCCCCGATAATTTTGGCACCATTCTTGCGATAGCTTTAAGGTTCTTTTCCTACGGCAAGTTATATGAGATGTAAGACCAACCGATTCGATAGTGTTAACCAATATTCAGGAGAGTTTAGCGGCGCCTTCGCCGATTTAGGTACCTTTCTGCCCTTAGTGCTCGGCCTTATTGCCCTGAACCACTTTTCCCCTCAGGGGATCTTCATGGGATTTGGCCTCTTTGCCCTGTTCACCGCTTTTTATTATCGTCGCCCTATTCCGGTACAGCCGATGAAAGTGATTGCCGCGCTGGTGATCGCCCAAGGACTCACACCCGGCATGTTGCAAGCCAGCGGCATATTGATGGGGGTAATTCTATTAGTGCTCGCCTATAGCGGTGCAATCAAGTGGATGGCCAAGCAGCTCTCCCCCGCCATTAGCATAGGTATTCAATTGGCCATTGGTATACAGCTTATTTGGATGGGCGGCCAGATGATGAGCCAGACTTGGCTTATCGGCCTCGTTGCTTTTATCGCTCTGTTCGCCAGCAAGTTCTTCCCCCTGCGCTACCTGGCGATGCCGCTAGTCTTAGCCCTAGGTATTTTATGGCAACTCAATAGCGGAACAGCCCCAAGTTTTGATCTTTCAGTCTATACGCCATGGCAGTTAAGTTGGCCAAGCTTAGATGAATGGAGTTCGGCCGTTGGTTTATTAGTATTACCTCAACTGGCGTTGACTCTGACCAATGCGGTTATCGCCACCTCTGCGATGGCTAAAGAGAAGTTTCCTGAAGACAACAAAGAGAACTTTGCCCCTCAGCGATTTGCCACCAGCTCAGGCTGGGCGAACTTACTCTTGGCTCCGTTTGGCGCTACGGCTATGTGTCACGGTGCTGGCGGCCTTGCGGTGCAGCATCATTTTGGTGCGAGAACCTGGTTAGCCCCAACGATTTTTGGTAGCAGTTGTCTGTTAATCGCAGCCTTCTGGGGTCAAGGTATTGCCACTATTTTATCGCTTATTCCATTGGCAGTATTAGGCAGTCTACTGGCGATAGCAGGGACCCAGTTAGCTTGGTCACAACGATTCATCGACGGTAAACCCTTCTGTATTTTTGTAATCCTGTCCACCGCAGCGATCTGTCTGCTAATTAACACGGCGGCGGGATTAGCCACAGGATTTATACTCGAGTTGGGGCGACGTCAGTGGCATATCTATTCAGATCTTAAGCACTGATAATTGAACGCTAGAGCGATTAAAAAGACCGTCAAGCTAAGTCCGCTTTACAGAAACTGCGACATGCTGTCGCAGTTTTGCCATCAAGCTTTGCCTACTTCAGCTAATACTGACACCATAGCTTGGCACTGAACTTACTGCTTATCCCGTATACGCTTAGGTATCGGTGACTTTTTTGGGAACTTAAAATGCAAATGCCACTGCACTCCCCGCCCCTGAGTTAACTCCTACGCTCAGGGTTTATTTTATCCAGCAATGCGCTGTTTATTTTGAAGCATATCTTGATCTGCCGAATCTAAAAGCTGACAAATATCTATTGTCTCACTTACCAAGCTATAGCCAATAGAAACGGTGAATCTCGGTAACTCTTCAGAGCAATGACAAAGCTCAATAGCATGCATAATCCGTTGTTTAAGCCCGTCTATCTCGACCATTTCTTTTACCGCAACTAGGGCTATAAATTCATCACCTCCTAGGCGGCCAACCACATCGGATTCAGCCACACTTTGACTTAAAATTCGGGCTACAGCTTTTAGAACTAAATCCCCGACTCCGTGGCCGTGCAGATCATTAATCTCCTTAAATCGATCGATGTCGAGATATAACAAGCCCTGCAAACCGTCATTACGCTTAGCAAGCTTAATACGTTGCTCCGCCAATACGTTAAAACCACGTCGATTATTAACATCGCATAAGGGATCGGTAATGGCCAACTGCTGCATTTGCGCATAGCAGCCAATTAAAGCAAGATCGGACTCTAGTAGCTCTTTAAGCTGAGTGATCAACTCGATATAGGTTCTTTGATAGTCAGTGGCTTTATAATCCATCACACAGAAAGTCCCAAATGCTGTACCACAAGGCCAAAAAACCGGCACTCCGAGGTAAGAGCGAAACCCATCATTATGGACTTCTGGGTTAGTATCCCAACAAGGATCTAACAGAGCATTGTTAACGTATAGCGACTGACCTGTCTCGACAATTTTACGACAAAAAATATTCACTTCCGGTTCAATACCCCCCCCCCCCCGAAGCGTAGGGGTTAGCTCCCTGCTCACTCGCAATCGTGACTTGAAAACCCTCTTTAGTGTATTGCACTAAAAATCCAGCAGGAGCATCGAATAGCTTTGCAAGCAAGTTAACTGTTTTCTGCCACTTGTCTAAAGAGATCAAATCATTTGGATTATCGAGTAGAAATATATCGGTCGTATAAACGGGGGAATTTTTCATAGACAGATGTGGCTCCCTGTAGTGGTACTATTCTCAGTACAATACAACTCTACAGTAATATATTACATCTCAAAAGCATAAAGCGACCGACTATCACACTAAAAACTGTTAATTCACCATATAAAATACTAACCCGTTATACCTCTCGATGATCCGCCGTTGGCTTCTTTAACAACTTACGCTGTAGAGTACGCCGATGCATCCCTAGCTGACGGGCGGTCGCAGATACATTGCCGCTGTTGGCATTAAGCACCTGCTGGATATGTTCCCACTCCAAACGTTTCGGTGACAATGGCTCCTCTGTCAATGGCTCCATCTCATTATCGACCGCAGTTGTTGATAACGCATTGAGCAAAGTTTGCGTATCGACAGGCTTGGCCAAATAGTTATCGGCACCGAGGCGAATGGCCTCTACGGCGGTGGCAATGCTGGCATAGCCCGTAAGTAATACCATCACGACATCTGGAAGTAACTGCCTGAGCGGCGAGATGAGTTTTAGGCCATTTTCTTGGGCTAACTTCATATCTAATAGCACGTGAGTTGGGCGAAACTGCCGTGCTAACAACAGTCCCTGAGTCGCATCGTGACACTGCTGACACTCAAATCCTTGTTTAGTCATGCGCCTGACAAGTACACTCGCTAAAGCGGTATCATCCTCAATAATGAGTAGTTTTTTAGTCATGACACTCTCCATTGGCGTCGTTATGCCAAACAGGGAAACACACTTCGGCAACCGTGCCGCCCTCTTTCGCAGCCCCCAGAAGTAAGCGTCCACCTAGACGTTCGACGCTAGCATTACTGAGCAGCAGCGCCATCCCCATACCACGCTCACTCTCGACAAGTTTATGTCCTAGCTGTAGTAACATCTTTTTAGGGATCCCAACGCCAAAGTCTCTCACAGAGATACACAGACGATCCTTCTCTGTTGCAGCCATAACCGATACCACCACCTTAGCCTCGCCGATATGAGCTAGGCTCGCGCTCCCCGCATTTTCAACTAAAGCCAACAGAGCCGGAAGCAGGCTGGCATCAGTCTTGATAGCACGCGGCTGTGCAGCTTCTTGCTGATTATTTTCAACATGAATGAGTTCTAAGTTAATCTCAGGCATCAAGAGTAAGACCTGTTGCTTAAGGGTTTCCAGCAGTTCATCGGCGGTTAGTAGGCTTTGCTTCTGCTCGCGAATCGACTCGGTGGCCATGCGCAAAGCGTTTAGCGTCTGTTCGCAACGCACCAGCGCCGTATTCATCTCCAACAAGATCTCACTATCACTGACGCTATCTTCGACCGCCTCATCCACCAGCAAGCGCAAGCTAGCTAAAGGCGTGGCCATCTGATGCGCCATCTGCGCCGACGCCGTACCCAGCGCCAGTAACCTTTCTTGGCGCAACTGCGCCTCACGCATATAACTGAGTTCAACCTCTTGTTTACGCATTCGCTGGGCAATATAGGCCACACTGGTAGTCAGCACTAACGCCGAGATCAAAAAGTTAAACCACATCCCCAAATAGTGGGAGCTCATATCCATACCATGGTGCTTCACCTGACTCTCAGGAACCGAAAAGATCATCAAGCTATAGGCAAGGGTCGACAGTAGCGCTAGAGCCCAAGGCGCCCACTGAGGCAGAACAACTGCGGCAATAGCAATCGGTAATAACAGCAGTGAGATAAAGGCATTGGTCGCCCCACCAGTAAAGTAGAGCCAGGAGATCCAAAATAGGGTATCGATAAGTAAGACAATGAAAAAGCCGTTCTCCAAGCGAGCAATCGAACTACGGTGCCAGAAAGTAAAGCCTAAATAGAGTGCCTCTAAGCTCATGCCCCAATAGAGCACAGGACTGGTAAGCGATAAGCCAAAGGTATCGGCGGCGAAAAAGGTGAGCCCGATCTTGAGTAACAGGGCGCCAAACCTGAGTAAGGCCAGCTGATCGGTCGCCCCTAGATTGCGTATGGGTAAATTTTTAAAACCAAGGTTTATCATCGTTTATTATTCTTATGGTATTCGTTACTTGCGATATTTGCCGCTTGTGGAATTAGCTTCTTACGGTAGCAACTTTTAAGTAAGCAGCCGCACAGGGAGAGTCCTGCAGCGCTCTTTTAAATCCAATCCTAAAAGGTACCTTGCTTTCAATCCCTAAACTGACAAGCCGCTCACAGCTTAAACTACTGTCTTTTGGGCGTTTTGCGCTATCTGTGGGAGAGGTCACAGGAATGAGGTGCCCAGTAGCGAGTCCGAGCAGCTCCCCCATCGCCAGCAACATCTGATATTTGGTCATCGTCTCTTTGGCACTGAAGTGATAATGGCCAGCTAAAGACTCGCCAGCCTGTTTAACAACAATCATTTTCACGATAGCCGCTGCCACATCTGCAGTCGAAGTAGGACTTCTAATGGCCCAATTATCGATGGACTGCTCAGTCGTATCGATCAAGTGATTAAGAAGCACCATGACAGCGGACTCTTTTAACGACTCCACTTCACCGTAAAGTATCGGCAAGCGCAAAATAGCAAAACCTTGCTGCGCATCGCAAACGACCAGCTCGCCCTGCAGCTTAGATTGACCATAAAAATTAGCTGGATTGGGCGCGGCATCTTCTCGATAAGGAGACAGGCTGCCATCGAAAACATAATCGGTTGAGATATATAACAGCCAAGCGCCCTGTTGACTGGCAACCTGAGCTAAAAACTGTGTGGCATCGGTGTTAAGCGCCAATGCAGCTTGGGGATCTTGCTCGGATATATCCGGCCTGCGCTCGGCCGCACAGTGCACGATGATATCGGGCTTATGCTTGGCGACAAAAGCGCTCACCTGCGGTGCTTGAGTTAAGTCGAGCCTCTCGATATTGGGACCACAGCGACTATATCCACAGGCGATTATCTGATGTTCGGCATTTTGTTCTAGCAGCTTTATCAACGCACGCCCTAACAGGCCTGTTGCACCTGTGACCATAATCTTCGCCATCTTTTTCATCCACTGAATTGCTCGAACAGGTCATCCATCTTAAGGGGTTTTCATCCTGTTAGCACTGGTTTACTCTTGCTACAGATAACTTTTCATTGAAAGAACATATCGATGTCATCAGCAAGCTCTATTCCGCTTATTATTGCTGGCCCCAGCCTACGTCACTGTGATCAGCAGCACTTCACCCTATGGTTTGTCTGTAAGCAACCTCTGTCGACTTTACGCTTAGCATTAGTTGGCACCGAGTTTGACCGAGAGTTAAGCTGTGATGAGGTTCACTGTATCCCCCTCGGTGAGCATGCATTTCAGTACCTGATCCGTGTCAACCAAGATCAGTTATTACCCAAAGATGTCGCATTATCGTATCGGTTATTTGATAAAGAGAAGGGTGAACTCTTTCATCAAATCGATGAGTTACATTACCCAAATGAACAGGCCTGCAGATTTATCATCAAGCCCAAAATCGATAAGCTGATGCACGGCTCTTGTCGCAATGCCCATCATCACAGCAGTGATGCCTTAGTTGCCGCCGATACTCAGTTGATGCAGAGCAGCGATATTACAGAGCGCCCCGCACTCTTGATGATGAGTGGAGATCAGGTCTATGTCGATGATATTGCAGGGCCTATGCTGTACGCGATTGGCCAAGTTATTCAGCTGCTAGGGTTACATCAAGAGCAATTCGTCGACGCCCCACTCGCCGATAGCAGTCAGATAAGCTATCAGCCTGCGGCCATGTATCGACGTCACCTACACCTGCTGCCTAAGACCCAATATAAGGCGAAAACGGCCATCAAGGCCTGGTATATCAACCACCCTATTTTTACTTCATCGCTCGCTGAAAATCATCTGGTCAGTCTCAATGAGGTAATGGCACTTTATCTACTCTACTGGTCACCCGAGCTATGGGATTTGATTGAGATCCCCAAAGAGGTCGCGGGACTTAACAAGGCGCTCAGTCAGAGATGGCAAAAGGAGTGGACAGAGCTACTGGCGTTTAAGAGCGGTCTAAAACAGGTGCGTCGATTGATGGCACATGTTCCCACCTACATGATCTTCGATGATCACGACATTACCGACGACTGGAATCTCACGGCAAGATGGGAACAAGCCGCCTACGGTCACGCCTTTTCCAAGCGCATCATAGGTAATGCCCTCATTGTCTACACCATCTTTCAAGGATTAGGTAACGCGCCAAGCCGTTTCGACGCCGAAATCACTCCGGATCTCGATGCTTTTCTTAAAAGCCCGACTTCCGTCGCCCAAGATGCACTCATCGACAAACTGCTTAGCTTCGAGCATTGGCATTACAGCCTGCAAACCTCACCTAAACTCTTGGTGCTCGATACCCGTACACGGCGCTGGCGCAGTGAGTCAAATCTCGCTAAACCTTCGGGATTGATGGACTGGGAGGCCCTGATGGAATTTCAGGCCGAACTGGTTAACCAACCCAATGTGATCATCGTGTCTCCCGCGCCTATCTATGGGGTGAAGCTGATAGAAACGGTGCAGCGTATGGCGACACTGTGTGGTGGCTCTTTGTTGGTCGATGCCGAAAACTGGATGGCACACCCCGGTACGGCTAACACCCTATTGAGTATCTTCCAACACAGAAAGACGCCGGAGCAGTTCATCATCCTATCTGGGGATGTGCACTATTCCTTTAGCTATGATGTGGGTATTCGTTTTCGTCATGGTGGACCACAGATCTATCAGATCACCTGTAGTGGTTTTAAGAACCAATTCCCAGAGAAACTGCTGCCGATTTTCGATAAGTTTAATGGCTGGCTCTATGGTCACTTCTCACCACTTAACTTTTTCACTAAGCGTAAGCATATGTCTATCCGTGGCCGCCGCCCCAATGGTGAGCGTAGCAAACGTCTAGTCAATCAAAGTGGTATCGGCATAGTGGAGATAGCTGCCGATGGTGCGCCCACCAAGATAGGCGTACTTCATGCCGATATGAGTGAAACCGAGTTTTTACCACCGAGACATTAGGTCATAGAACATAGATCCTAGGAAAAACAGGTTCGAGGTGCTAGGTAAAAGCTAAGATGTAACAGCCGATAAAGGCTAAGACGGAAAAGCCAAGGCTAAAAGATAAAAGCTAAATGCCGTCTTTGGGTTTTATAGCAGGACGCAGTCCGCTCTCACCGCGAAGCGTCCTAGAAACGAGCATGCGAGTGCTCTAGGCTGTTCTAGGTTCTAGGTTCTAGGTTCTAGGTTCTAGGTTCTAGGTTCTAGGTTCTAGGTTCTAGGTTCTAGGTTCTAGGTTCTAGGTTCTAGGTTCTAGGTCCTAGGTCCTAAGCACTTCATCCTGTAAGTTAAATCCGTCGCAACTCACATCTATGCGCTCTTGAGTCATAGGATCGGTGAAGCATAAACGCTGCGCCATTAGCTTTAACGGTGCAGCAAAATTATCGGCAGCTTTATCGAGCAACTCAGGATAGAGTCTGTCATTTAAAAGTGGCATGCCTAGGCTCATCATATGCACCCTTAATTGATGAGTTCTTCCGGTCACGGGCGTTAACTCAAACAGACCATAACCATTATGCACCTCTATTAAGCGGATTTCAGAGTGGCTATTAGCCTCACCATCGCCAATACACATCAAGAAACTGGGAACCGTTTTCTGCAGACGATTCTTAACCGTCCACGCCATAGGCAGCGTCAATGCTCCTTGGGCGATCATCGCCTTAACTTCGCTATTTAATGGCGCTATCGCTTGGTAGGTCTTGCAGATCTGGCCACTCTTAAACAGCTCATGATAATCATGGCGAGTAGCGCTATTTAGGCTAAGCAACATCACACCTGCGGTGGCTCTGTCTAACCTGTGTGCGGCAACAATCTCTTGATTGTCCGTCTTAATTCGCAACCTGTTGACCAAGCACTCATTGACGAAGTTACCGCTTGGATTCACCGCAAGAAAGTGAGGCTTAAATACCAGCATAAACTCACTAGTCTGCAGCAAGATCTGCTCCTCAAAGGGGATCATCGACTCCTGCTCAACTTCACGGTAATAGTAAACCCGCTCGCGAGGGATAAAGAGACTATCAAGGGTTATAGGCGTGCCATCGCGCCAATGCACTTTGCCATCAAGAATACGTGTTTGCCACACGCTTTTCGCTATCGCAGGAAACTTACTCACAAGAAAGCTAAACACGGTAGGTTTATCGGTTACCGTATCCGGTAATACCACATAGGAGGCTTGGCTAGCGCGAACAGAGGAACTCATAAGACTCAAACTGTCAAAGTGTACAAAACAAAGTGGCGCTACTTTAACAAAACTCAGCCTAAGAGTGTTGATTATCTCTAGCGTGGGACTTAATCAACTCTAGTACGAAGTTCATGGTTTTGTGGCAATTAGGCTGGTTGAGCAAACGTAACTTATCTTGATTATACAGGGGCAACACCTCTAACCAGCGCTGGCTCACCCATGAGGCATCCTCCAGATGTACATCGTTCTCGTAGAGGCCTAACAGCTCCGGGTTAACCTCATAAAACTGTTGTAGTGCGGCACTGATAAGCTCAAATTCACCGTAAATAGGCTCCTGCTGCCAGTTGTTGCTAGGCAGCACTCGGCAGATCCAGCTGCCATCTTTACGCTCCGCCGCAGAAAGGATCTTAACCCTCTGCTTACCTTCGAGTATGATCCCTAAGCAATTATCATCGAGCTGGTTAAAATCAATCACCTCACATTGGGTAGCCGTTTCATAGCAGGGCGGGTTACTATTGGGCTTGCTCATACCAAATACCAAGGGATAGTGCCCCTTGAGGGCTTCGGCAATCATATTCATACAGCGAGGAGCTATCACGCGGATCTCTACCCGCCCTCCAGGCAACAATAAAGCGTCGTGCGCCAGTAATGCCATCTCTTTAGTTTGCATAATAACCTCCCCCTTGAATAGGTAGGTCACATCATTTTTAAAGTCGCGAATAATGCTTAAAGTGTAGCAGCTGAGCAAATTTCAGCCAGCAAGCCTCATCCAGCGACACCTACTAAATAGACAGGAAAATAATCGATTTTATTACGCCTTCATACCAAGGAGCTATAGCCTCTCCAGTCGTTCATGGAACAAGTTTTTAGCCATAATGTCATTTAAATCATCGGCTAACACTTGGCTCATCAAAGCCGCTTTACGCCAATACTTGATTCTCGAGTCGCTATCTAAGCGCTTAAAGTCATCTCGATCTGGAAGCTTGCCATAGGGCAGATTCTGTAAGTAGTCATCGGTTGGTGCTAAAATTAGCGCATTGTCATAATTAGCCTTAGCTAGACGCCAAGACAAAGATTTATCAAACCAGCCCGGTGACATCTTAGGGTAAAAATGCGGATACAAGGTCAAGCCTTGGCTATGGCTGAGTGGCAGATCGAAGTGGTAATCGGTGATCCCACCATCGTAATAATGCCCCTTAGGTGCACCATCAATCCTCTTAACAGGTGCCAACACCCAAGGAATGGAACCCGTCGCCAATAACACTTGATGAATATTACTCTGAGAGAGGGAGTAAAACTGACTCGGTAAGTCTTTAAGTCCTGCAAAAGGAGAAGACTGCTGCTTAACACCAAAGATGCAGCGCTTAAAATGCCAAGCTAGGCTCTTACGACTGACTAAGTTTGTCATTGCCGCCGTTGCTAAACCAAGCGCCAGCGGCGCCTGTCCTCCGATGCGATTAATATGCCGAGCTTGACAGGCAATGTAGTGACTATTGATCTGGGAATGACTGACTATCTCGGCTGCCCCCCGACTGCCCAGCAAACCTTCTATAATCCCGCTCACCTGCTGTGAGACTTCTATCGCGGTAGGCTTAGTATCGTATCGCTGACCGATATAAAGCTCCTCTAAACGATCGTAAGCGGCTCCCGGTTTAGCCTGAGCTAGGCACGCTAATCGCCATGCCCCAGATGATGCGCCAAGGGTATGCAGCGGCTGATTTAGCCCTTTAAAAAACTCGGTAAACAGGTAACGGTCAAGCCCTGCTATGCCAATCCACTTAGGGCCTCCAGAAGCGGCAAGCAGCTGTGAAAACAGCTCAGGCTTGAAGCCATTTTCACTCAGTGTTTGATAGGCCTTGGGCCCTGCAATCAATCGTAACGAAGCCACATTCATCCTTAAAGTTAAATTACTTTCGCTCTCAATCTGTCTAGGCCATACCCTAAACGCGATACTCGATGGACGCAACTCGGAAATATGCTCGACAGTAACCGAAAACCATAAAGGTACGTTCGACGCAAAAGAGAGCGAATTTGAAGTGAACTCTTGTATCGCCTAAGGCGAGTTAAGGCTACACTTCGCTTTTTAAATGACAGGCGTTTCAGCCTGGCTTTGTTTAACTAATTTTAATGGTCAACTTAGACCTACTGTGAGCAAACATCATGATTGTTGATACTTTAGCGAACCGCCAACTCTACACTGCGATCAATCCACGAATTGCTAAAGCCCTCGAACATCTAGCAACGACCGACTTTAGCCAGCTGGAAGTCGGAAAATATGAGTTAGAAGGCAAAGATCTGTTTGTCATCGTTAACGATTATCAGACTAAGCCTAAGGAGTTAGAGCCGTTTGAAGTTCACCAGCAATATATTGATGTGCAATATGTAGTGAGTGGTGAAGAGGAGTTCGGCTACCTACCTTTGGCTAACCAGACACCATCGAAGGCTTACAACAGTGAGCATGACTACGCTAACTTTGATTATGAATCGAATAAAGATGATGCCGCATTTATCCCACTAAAGGCAGGCATGTTTGCACTGTTCTTCCCAGGTGATATACATATGCCAGGCACAGGGGCTAACGCAAGCCAAGTCAGAAAGATAGTGATTAAAGTTCGCGCATAGAGCTACTAGCATTAAAGCCAGTCTAAGTAGCACTTAAGTCAGCCTAGCGTTTAAGCCCGGATTCACTCCAGAGCAATAGGCGTTAAGGCAAACAATAAAGCGCCCCTACACGGGGCGCTTTGTACTCTTAATAGAGCTAACTCAAAACCCTCACGTCCGCACCTTCACTAACACTAACAACTTCTTAGCACTACTTAGCTGTGACAACGGCTTCGCACAGCTTAGGCTTTCGCTTGGCTTTTACCTGCTTCGGCTTCACTTTTGGTTTTTCGACTTTTGCCACCTTGGCCTGCGTCAGCTGCTGCCTCCACCAGCCAAGTTCACTACAACCACTACCCTTGGGAATTTTCACCTGTTCACGGCAAAACTCATCCCCCTTTGGGCAACGTAGCCTCACATGCATATGGTAAGTGTGCCCCCACCATGGACGCACCTTCTCAAGCCAAGCGTCATCATCTAAGCCTAAATCACACAAGTGCTGCTTTATCACTGGGCTAACAAAAATTCGTGCAACGCGCGCATCTATTGCTGCTAGCTTTAGCATCTGAGTCTGGGCATTCGACCACAACTGAGTATCGAGTTTAAACTGCTTTTGATTAACCAGCTTAAGCGGTGTCGGCTGCTCTCGCTCACCGTCTAATAATGGCTCTGCCGCAAGTTTCAGCCAGATATCCACATCAAGTCCTATCTGATGACTCGTGTGGCCTTGGGTAAAATTGCCTCCTCTTGGCATCGACATATCAGCAATCAAAATGTCGTCACTGCCTAGGCGATTTAGACTCGCGGAATACTGCTCGATGAACTCGATAAGCTCTGGGTGGCCATAGTATCGCTGCCGTTGAGGACGGATAACCTGATAGCCGTTACCGTTTAACGGTAAGGCCTCAGCCCCTTTTAGGCAGCCATTGGCATAACTGCCGATAGCGCTAGCTTGGCTAGCATAGGGAGTATCAGCAGCCTCCCATAGATTAGCTATCGCAGCCGAGGAAACGAATAGGTTTAAACCGACAAATGCCAGCGTCCGCCGTAAAATCCCCCTCAACTTACTCGCCAACATAATCACCTCAGAATCATCGTTTAAGATCATCTATAAAAGATAGCTGAGATTTACGCTGATGAATTTCCCCAAGACAAGGCACAGGGTTTAGCCGAGAAGTTGGGAAGAGAGATGTGTAGAAGTTGAAGTAAAATCAGTGCACGAAAAATGCGGAGCACTCCTGCTCCGCGTACTAAATAAGCCAGCCATGCTAGGCACATTATCCATTAAGGTGGTTAGGCATAACCGCAAGCTAAACTTCAGCTCGCGCCTTAATAAACACAGTACAGCTTAACGACTCGCGAACCGTATCTAAAAAACAAGATGCAGCGGTGATGGCAGACTAATGCGTCACCGCCATTATCAAGCTCTCTTTACCCTCCTTGGTAAAGAAATAATGAATAAGTCACGGCCCAATGGAGCCGTGAACAGACAAGCATTACTTACGACCTTGGTAGATCCAACGGTAAAGTGTTGGCAACACAAGCAAGGTAAGCGCTGTTGAACTAAATAGACCGCCGATGATCACCACGGCTAGTGGCTGCTGGATCTCACTACCCACTCCCGAAGAGAGTAGAATTGGGATCAAGCCAAGGGCCGATGTCAGCGCCGTCATCAGTACCGGACGCAGACGCCCAACGGTACCTTCGTAAACCGCATCATAGAGTGACTCATCGGTCTCCTCTTTAACGCTAGCCCGGCGCTGGTTAATCGAGTCCACCAACACCACGCCGTTAAGTACCGCCACACCAAATAGAGTAATAAAGCCGATAGAGCTTGGTACCGACAGATAGGTGCCACTGGCAAACAGAGCCACAACACCACCAATCAGTGCCAGAGGTACGTTAGCCATAATCAAGCCAACCTGTTTTACCGAACCAAATGAGAAGAACAATAGCAAGGCTATCAAGGCGATAGAGACAGGTACCACTAGCATTAGCTTTTGCTGGGCGCGCTGCTGGTTCTCATACTGACCACCCACCACAACGGTATAACCTGGCGGTAACTCAGCCTGCGGCACAATCGCGTAGATATCATTAACTACCGAGCCCATATCACGATCTGACACGTTAGCCTGCACCACCACACGGCGCTGAACGTCGTCGCGGCGAATGTTTGGCGGTGCCATCTCAATCACCACGTCAGCCACTTCACCAAGGCGCACAGTTGCACCGCTCACACCGGTAAGTAGTAGATCCTCTAAGATATCTGGCGAACTACGATATTGCTCACCTAGGCGAACATAGATGTCATAACGAGCGTTACCGTCGATCACCTGCCCAGCACTCGCTCCGCCAACACCTTGGCTAACCAGCGCCATGATCTCATCGACACTAATGCCATAACGCGCTAGCTGATCACGCTTAGGACGAACCACTAACTGGGCTTCACCACTCACCTGCTCAAGCGATACGTCCACCGCACCCGGGATCTGTGACACTAACTCGGTGAGCACTTGGCCGCGCTCAGACAATACATCTAAGTCCGGGCCAAAGATCTTTATCGCTAACTGCGCCTTAACCCCAGACAGCAACTCATCGACTCGAGTCGCAATTGGCTGAGAAAAGGTAAACAGTAGGCCTGGATAGACGTTGAGCTTCTCTTCCATCTTACGCTGCAGTTCAAAACGATTGGTCGCACTGACCCACTCATCAACAGGCTTAAGACCGATATAGATCTCGATGTTGTTCACTGGCTCAGGATCGCCACCTAATTCGGCGGCGCCGATCCGGCTAAGGGCATAATCCACTTCAGGGAATTCAAGCAGTAGTGCCTCAAGCTTAGGTGCAACATCCAAAGAGGTTGCAAGGCTCGCCGTAGGCGCCAGGGTCACACGTAGGTTGATGGTGCCCTCTTCTAGCTCAGGCACAAACTCAGTACCGAGTCTTGGTAGTAGCATCATGCTCATGGCAAACATCACAACCGCCGTGATTATCACCACTTTGGGGTGCGCCATCGTTGAGCTTAGCAGCTTACGGTAAACCGACTCAATCGGCTTAAGTACCGCACTTTCGCGCAGCACCACACCACGCTTAAACAGGTAGACCGCAAGCGCTGGCACCGCAATCAAGGCCACTAACAGAGCGGAGATCATCGCCAGAATAATACTCACAGCCATCGGCTGGAATAACTTACCTTCAACGCCCTCTAGAGCGAACAGTGGCGCAAATACCACAATGATGATCGCCGTAGCGAAGAAGATTGGACTACACACCTCTTTCGCCGCCAGCATGACGCGCATGGCAATGCCATTGCTAGACTCATCGTGAGCCACCGTCTGAGTACCATCTTCATCGGCGTGGTAAGGGTCACCTTCACCCGATGCACGCTTTCGAGCATTAGCCAAATGACGTCTATCAGGTTGAGTTAGGTGTTTGAAAATGTTTTCCACCATCACCACCGAGCCATCAACTAGCATACCGATAGCCACGGCTAAGCCACCTAATGACATCAAGTTAGCCGACATGCCAAAGTAAGACATCACTAATAGCGCCAAGCCGATAGAGACCGGAATGGATAGCAACACCAACATTGTCGCGCGGATGTTGACGAGGAACAGTGCTAAGATCACCACGATAAACACGAATGCCATCAACAGGGCATCACGCACCGTAGTAACAGCCTGATTAACGAGGTCTGATTGGTCGTAGAAGACTTCGAACGACACGCCATCAGGCAACGCCTGTTCAATCATCGTCGTACGAGCACTGATATCGTCGATGGTTTCTTTAGTGTTAGCCCCCATACGCTTAAGCACCACACCGGCGACGACTTCACCTAAGTCTTGCGCGTTCCCCGCTTCATCACGGCGAGTCATGGTCACCGCACCGACGCGAATTTCACTGCCGTAGTCTACTTTGGCAATATCACCCACACGTACAGGCGTACCAGCAACTTCGGTCAGTGGAATTTGCGCAATCGCTTTAAGTCCCGCATCTCCTGCTGGTAATAAGCCATAACCACGTACCACTAATTGCTCTTGGCCTTGGTCCATAAACCAGCCACCCGCGTTGCGGTTATTGCTCTCTAAGGCGGCGGTCACCTGCGCCATAGATAGACCGTAACTCAGTAGCTTATTAGGCTCAATTTGCACCTGATACTGACGCACTTCACCACCGAAAGATAACACCTCAGTCACGCCGCCCACAGGCATCATGATAAGTTTGACCATGTAGTCGTTGATGCTACGCAGCTCGGCCGCATTGACACCAGACTCAGGTGTAGCACGCAAGATATATTGATAGATCTGCCCCAAACCCGAGGTATTAGGACCAATTTCAGGCACACCGACCCCATCAGGGATCATCTCACGTGCAGCCTGTAACTGCTCAAACACCTGCTGACGCGCGAAATAAATATCCGTGCCTTCCGCAAATACCACGGTCACAATTGACAAACCGGTACGGGAAAGTGAACGCACCTCAGTCACCGCAGGTAGAGCGTACATCGCCGACTCGACTGGGTAACTGATCAATTTCTCAACTTCTTCTGCCGCTAAGCCTTCGGCGGCGGTGTTTACCGTGACCTGAACGTTAGTCACATCAGGAAAGGCATCTAAATTTAGTTTTGGTAGCATGGCTACGCTGGCAACAATCAAGCCGACCAGCGCAAGCACCACCAGAAGACGGTTGCGAACGGCAACGTCTATGAGTTTCTGTAACATTGCAGCAGCCTCTTAGTGATTGTGGATATCGAAACCAGATTTAGCCTGTTCAGAGGCGAGGAAGAATGCCCCTGAAATAACGACCTTGGTATCTTTCGCCAAGCCACGAACTAGGTTCATGCCGCGCTGACGCTCAACCACTTCAACCTCTAATGCTTCGAAACCCTCAGCACCCTCAATAAAGACCTGCCAATGACCATCGCTGCTACGAGTCAGTGCCGAATCCGGTAAGATCACGCCGCCTTTCGATGCATCCGGTAGGTACAGTTCAGCAAATTGGCCCGCGTGTAATACATGGCCTGCGTTTTCAAACGCCACCAAGATCTGTTCGGTACGGGTCACGCTATCAAGCTCATGTGATCGACCGATAATGGTGCCTTCCATGCTCTTGTCGCCAACCTTAACCACGGTTTTGCTACCAATGCTCACCTTCTCGGCTTGCGTTGGGGTTAACTCGGCTTCAACCCATAGGTGTGACTCATCGGTTAGCTGCATCAACGCCGTACCAGCAGGTACGATTTGGCCTAATAGTGCGATATCTTGCTGAACACGACCGCTAATAGGGGCAATCAACTGATAGCTACCGATAGTTTCTGGGGCATTAGCCAGCGCCTTGATCTGTGTAGGCGTCATCTTCATCGCCTCAAGGGTTGCACGCTTAAGCTCTGCATCCACTTGCGCCATTAAACGACGGCTAGCGCTAACGGCGCTGCTGCTCATGCGCTTCACACGACTCCACTCAGCCGCAGCATTAATATAATCGGCTTGTGCCTGAGCAACCGCTACGCCACCTAAGGTGAGTAGTACATCGCCCTTATTCACCTCTTGACCCGGTACCACGTTTCTTTTCAATACACGCACATCGACCTGAGGGGCAATGGTGACGGTTCTATCTCTATCTACCACTATGGTTGCTGTCGCTACATCTTCTAGGCTGAATGTCTGCTCACTAAGCTGAGCCACTTCAATCTTTGCCAGTGCTAATTGCGCCGCTGTTAGCTCAATACCATGAACATCTTCCTCCGCCTCTTCTGCGCCGTGTCCATGACCATCATCTTTCTTCTCTGCTTCATCATGACCGTGCCCATCATCTTTAGCTTTTACCTCTTCGGCATCATGATCATGGCTAACTTCATGGGCACTCGCTTCTTCAGCATTATGGTCGTGGCTATCATCATGGGCCGTCTCTTCTGCAGCATGGTCATGACCATCGTCTTGCGTTTGAACCAATACCACCTCTTCAGCGCCATGATCATGGCCATCCCCCGCAGTGGCAAGCGTTGGTAGCACAAATGCCGTTGTTAGGCTCATTAAGAAGCCAAAGCTCATGGCGCGTGTGACCGCATTAAGATCGAATGAGCGAGATTTAGCAGTGCCGTTAGTTAGCATCATTGTTTGTACCACTTCTTTATTGTTCGTTTTCATAATCAAAGCCTTAATTCACTTGAACAGAGGCTGATGCAGCGCCCTGAGTCGATAGTTGGCTATTGAGATAGCCTTCCAATTGCCCACTTGCTCCCATCCAGTTCAACCAATTTTCATAAAGGGCTGACTCGAGCGTTAAACCTGCCAAATAGCTGCTGCTCATCTGTCTTTGGCTCTGTAGGTAGTCGCTAGTATTGATGTCACCGGCCTGCCACTGTTGAGACAGTGAGCTTGCGGCCTTTGAACCGGAACTCAGCACTAACTCACTCCAGTCTTGGTAGCGCTGGGTTAATCTTGGAATGCTCAACGAGAATTGTTTCTGCTGCTGCAGCAAGGTACGCTCTGCCGCTAGGTAAGTCTGCTCTGCGATCACCACGCCTTGATTGGCGACGGCAATCGCCTCGCTATAGTTGTTTCTGATCTGCAGCGGAATAGACACACCGACGCCAAACTTATTCTCTTCACCTTCACGCTCGGCGCTAAGGCTGATACTGGGGTCGGCGCTGCTGTCAGCTTTGGCTTGCTCAGTGCTCACCTTGGCCACCAACACTTGCTGATAAGCACTCTTTAGTGCCGGTAGCTCTGGTGAAACTTGAATATGACTCGCCTGCACAGACAGTGCGTTTACGAAATCTTCAAACGGTAGGTCATACTCCCCAAATAGGGCTAACACCGCACCATCAGCGGCAATAGAGACTTGCTCTGCTAGCGCGTAATCGGCAGCATTGCTCGCGACATCGAGCTGCATCAGCTGTAGCTCAACCTGAGACATATCCCCCACCTCGGTACGCTGGCGAGCGATATCTAACTGAGCCTTAGCAATTTCAAACTGTTGACGTTGAAACTCAAGCGCCTTACGCGCCTGACTCTGGCTGGTTAATGCTAGCAGTCTATCGGCCAACATCTGGTTACGCTCAAGCACGATATTAGATAGTAGGATTTCGCTCTCTAACTGAGCGATACGCGTTGCCACGCCACGCTTATCACCCCAGTCGATTGTCTGGCTGATATCTAAGCTATAGGTGTCTTCACTGGCATTTTGGTAACCCAGTCCTAACTCTGGGTTATAGACAGCTTTGTCTGCCGCCTCAATGCTCATTAATGCCTGCTGACGGCGCGCCTCTTGAGCTTGCACCTCTGGCAAACTGTTAAAACGTTGCATCACTTGAGGAAGCCAGTCACTAAACTGAGCGGTTTGACTTGCGCTAGCGCCAATCTGAGCCTGAGCCCCAATCTGAGCCTGAGCCATAGCTTGGCTAACATTAGTCTGGCTAACATTAGTCTGACTAAGATTAGCTTCACCAACAATGGCTTGAGCAGCTGTTGCTGAGCCAGCAAAAAGCCCTAACAACAAACTAGCGATTATTGTTTTTTTCATCGCGGATCCTATCAACCCGGCAATATTAATTGATACAGCGATCCCTGAATCCAGATATGACTATCGACTCTATGGGGGGCTGAATGACTATTGCTCGGGTGTAAATCGATATTAGGTCGGTATGAAGTTCACTGCTTCGCAAGCAAACATGAATAATATTCAGTCAGCCAGGAACAGCAAAAATCACACAGTATTTTGATAAAGATTTAGCGAAGAGGAAATCAGGCGTTGGCCCATAAAGGCCATAGGTGGTCAACCACCAAACCGAACTTCAACCCCGATAGGATTAAACGATTGGAGGGCGATAATCAGGAAGTTGTTCTGGTGGTAGATACAGGGCATCTATGCTGTTGAGTGCGTCACTCACGGGCACTGATGGCACCATGGCAACAAATGACATAGTCGTCGCATGACCGCCATGACAAGGACAGTCTAAGCAGAGATCGAAATTTTTAGACTCGGTTTTACTCACGGTATGACCATGAGCTTGCTCATCGACACTCACACTCGTTTGTGGATCCAGTGAGCAGGTACAGTCGACACACTCACTCAAGGTGATAACCTCGGCGGTAAACTGCACATGAGGATGCGGCGCACTTTCCTCCTCATGATCTCCTAGATGCAACTGATGCGCGCCGATGCTGCCACCTGCAAATTGCAGGATAACAACGGCAATCAGCAGAGCTGCCATTCGATAGAGAGATTGAGGGGTAAATAAACGCAAGTCGCACCTATAAATTTAGTTTTAAAATCTTGCTGTTAACAGATTCTAACCAATATGACCCGCATCATAACGTAAAGTTCACTAAGAACAAGCTATTATCTAGCTCTTAGTGAACTCGCTCTCATTTTAATGCAAGTTGACTAAGCTATTGATATTTACTTAAATACACAATGCTTTGCATAATCAGCGGCTTCATTAGCCGACCAATCGCCTGATGGTTTTTCTTTCATCTGCTTACACCAAGCTTCGCTACCAACCTCAGGTGCGCACGCACTAAGGCCGAAAACAAGTGCGCAAACCAACGACAGTCCTGACAGTTTAGATAAAGACATTTGTAAATCCTTCTATATTTATACGCGACATTAAAAAGCAATCTTGACTAATGATACCAAAATTTAATCAAAATTAATCACACAGCTCGGTACGCGCTGCAATCCATTCTACGGCTAGCGCTTTTTGCTCTAGGGGATACCAAGCTACCTCACCTTGCATGAACGGCCCCATCAATCTGACTGCATTACCAAACCAATCAGGCCCCCCAACAAGCACTAGGGCGTCAAAGTTAGGTAGCTGCACTTCGCCGCTGCCCGCTAACGATTCATGCTGCCAGCCCTCGAGCAACACATCGGCTTCGACATAGATACAGGTCTTGCCTGTGGTATCGCGATAACTCTCGATTAGCGGCTGCATGATCTGACCATAATCTTTGGTCGACAAGCGCCCACTGGCAAACAAACTGATCACGCCCTTGGCAATATCAGGGATCTTACACAGCATAGATTGGCTCCATAACACAAAATCGCTGAAGCAATAGCTACTTCAATATTGCTTGATAATAGCAAACCCAGAGTGAAGGAAAAGTGGACTCGGCCCTTATTTACGCTAAAAGTCTGTTAATATTGACCTAAGGCAATCTAAGACCGAGTGTGAACAGAATTCCAAAGCACACTCGCAATAGTGGATGTGAATTTTTGGCAACAATCAAAATATCTAACTCAGTATCGATTCAAGACAGTGAACTAGAGTGGCAATTTATCCGCTCCAGCGGCGCGGGTGGGCAACACCTCAATAAGGTGTCGACGGCGGCGCAGCTGATTTTTGATATCAAGAACTCCTCTCTGCCTGAGTACTACCAGCAGCGCTTACTCGCCAAAGCCGATCACCGTATTACAAAAAGTGGCAAAATCATCATCAAGTGCCAACAGAGCCGCAGCCAAGATTTTAACCGCCAGACCGCACTGGAGCAGTTTATCGCCCTGATAGCGAGTGTAAACGCGGTGCAGAAAAAGCGCATCGCCACTAAGCCGACTAAGGGCAGTCAACGCCGCCGCGTCGATGCCAAGAAGCAAAAGGGAGCCACTAAGGCCCTAAGGCAAAATAAGCCCAGCTTTTAGTGCTTATATTCACGCAGCAGCTGAGAAATACTCACTTATTGTGTCATTCACTCTACAATGTTCGACAAGCAGCAGATTTTTTGTTGAAATCAACACTATAAGCGCATAATCACTCAGCGCACATTCAACGTGTATAGCAAGGGAATACTCATGAGCAGCCAAGCCAAGATCTTATTAGTCAATGGGCCCAATTTAAACCTACTCGGACGCCGTGAGCCTGGCCATTATGGCCACCATACCCTGGAGCAGATCGTCGACGATCTTAAGCAAAGCGCTGCAGCAGCTGGAGTCGAGTTAGAACACATTCAATCTAACGCCGAGCATCTGCTTATTGAGGCCATTCACAACTGTGACGCCGATATGGTGATTATCAACCCTGCCGCCTTTACCCATACCAGTGTCGCACTCAGAGATGCCCTGCTTGGTGTCGCTATTCCATTCATTGAGGTGCACCTTTCTAACGTGCACAGCCGCGAGCCGTTTCGTCATCACTCCTACTTTTCAGACAAAGCAATTGGCGTGATCTGCGGCTTAGGTGCCCAAGGTTATCAGTTCGCACTACAAGCAGCGATTGCCCGCATTCATGCGGCAGACAAACAAGGTTAACTACAATCCATGGATATTCGTAAGATCAAGAAGCTTATTGAGCTAGTGCAAGAATCTGATATCGCCGAGCTAGAGATAAAAGAGGGTGAAGAGTCGGTACGGATCTGTCGCCATAGCCCGGTACCTATGCAGACCAACTCGCAAACTTTCTTAGCACCTGCCAGCTCTGTGGCCCCAGCAACGCCTCGCCCACACACGGGGAGCAGTGATGACTATGATGAAACTGCCGATGATGAGACGCACCAGCTCATTTCGCCTATGGTGGGCTGCATTTACCTGACCGAAAAAGAGAGTCAGCGGCCACTGTGTACCTTGGGACAGAGAGTCACTGCCGGTGATGTAGTCTGTATTATCGAAGCCATGACCATGAGTAATCGTATTACAGCCGATAAAACTGGCGTGATCAGCGCGATTTTAATCGAAGATGGTCAGCAGATAGACTTTGGGCAGGCGATTCTCGAGATTGAATAATCTCACTTAATAAAGACAGCATCAGCAAACCGTTTAGCAAAGGATAAGGACCACCATGATACTCATTACCGGTGCCAGCAGCGGATTAGGTGCTGCGCTCGCCAAGCTGTATGGCAAAGAAAGTCCAATTTGCATCAGTGGTCGCAATAGCGATCGTTTACAATTAGTCGCTACAGACGTTGGCCAACCTTGCCAGACTCAAGTTACTGATCTTAGCGATGCCGATGCGGTAGCAGCCCTATTCAATAGCCTAACCACGACGCCATCGCTGATAATCCATTGCGCCGGCAGTGGTTATTTTGGTCCTATCGAAACTCAGTCTCCTGAGGCGATAAAAGATCTCCTCAATAACAATGTCACCTCGGCAATTTTTTTGCTGCGCGAGGCCGTCAGACGTTATAAAGATCAAAGCGTAACAATGGTGATGGTGATGTCGACCGCAGCACTGGTACCTAAAGCCGAGGAGTCCACATACTGCGCCGCTAAATGGGCGGTAAAGGCCCTAATTGAATCGGTACGCTTAGAGCTAAAAAGTAGTCCGATGAAGCTGATTGCCGTCTACCCTGGCGGCATGGTCACCGACTTTTGGCCCACCAGCGGCAAAGAGGCAAATACGAATAGCTTTATGAGCGCCGATGAAGCCGCTGGTATGCTCAAACAAGCACTACAGAGTACCGAGCACGGCTACATTAGCGACCTCACTATCGCCCGCGGCTAAGAGGCAATATTACGAGAGTCATATCGAGCAGGATAAAGACGCTAAATAAAGTGAAATAGCTGTCGTGTTTTCTATACTTATACCAGCTTAGCGTTTCTGATGCCGTATAGAGATCGGCTGTGTTCCTAATCAAGGAGAATGAATGCGAACTTGCCTACTCATGCTGGCTTTTTCAGTTTTATGCCTATTTATTGGCTATCACGCCTATCTGTTTATTATGCCCAGCGTAAAAGTCATTAATCAGTCTGGGCAGCTACTCACTCGAGTCGAAGTCAGCCTACCTAGCAATAATCTGGTATTTGATAATATCGGTCCGAAGCAGACCATGCGTATTCACCATAGCACCGAGCAAGCCGATGGCGATTATGCTTATCGCATCCGCTTATCGTCGGGGGCTTACATTAATGGCCGTTGTGGCTATGTCACCCACGACCAATATATGAAAGTGCTGAAACTCACCATCAATAACGATGATCAAGTGAGTTGTATTGAATAGTTAGAAGCTATTCGCTTAGCAAAGAGGCGATCTGCTGGAAGCTGGTTTGCCAGTTTTGATAATCAAGCTCAATAAGATAAAACTCGCCATTCACCAACAGGACTAACGAGGGGAACCCTTGGATAGGCAGATGCCGCGTGCGGCAGACCTCCTCCTCAAGTTTCGCCTTAGTCGATTCACTCAATAGCGCCTTGGAAAATAGCGCCTCATCAAGACCCAGGCCAACTGCAAGCTCGATTAGGGTGACGTTATCGGAAGGGTTTTTGGCCTCTAAATAGTAAGCTTGTTGGATCGCGAGAGTCATCTCTTGCTCAAGGCCCACATCTCTTGCTAACAGTGCTGCGCGGCAGGCTGGATAGGTAGAACGACGGGGCTGGCAATGATGCCAAAAGTCAAAGTTGAACTGAGTACCTAATTGCTCGGAGATCTTATTCCATGTTTGCTGCAAAAGTTGCTGCATCTCATCAGGCATGGGCTCGTCACTATCGGGGGCCAAGCCACCTAACTTATATTCGATACTGAGTTCAGGATAGCTCCTTTGCAACTCAGATTGCAGTGCAGACCAAGTTGGTCTATAGCCCCAGCACCAGCTACACATAGGATCATAAACGTAATACAGAATCGCTAAATTCATTAAATGAGAGTTTCCCAGTCCATTTGAGGACTCCTAGACTACCTAGCTAGATAAAAATGTCTAGTAATTCAAACCTCTGCACTCACATATATTGATATATTATGGGGAAAAACTGTGTTTTCACGGTGATTTGGCCTAGCCATGATTATTGAGAAAAAAACTATCTTACAAAAGCATCTTAGAGAACCAGCTTAGAAAAGCATCGCAAAACGTGAAAACTCCCTACCTTTTCAGTATCATATACACACCACTCATCAGTTACAGCCCAATAAGTGTCTAAACTCAAGCCCGATGTCACTATTGTTCGTAGCGGTATCTTCACCCAGTGGGATGAGGAGAGCAATAACCTACCCCGCCTATTAAAATCAACCATGCATGTACCAGCCGAGATAGATATCGAGTTTGGTTTTATCGCCCAAATCAAGAAAGCTAAGAATCAAAAACTGAAATACTGCATCTATCATCCAGATATCCCCGATGATAGTGGTCAGGTTCGTCTACCATTCGAAGGCGAAGTGTTTGTAAAGTCCAACGACTGGAAATTTTACCTAGGCGACACCATCTGGGCTCCCGAGCATAATAAAGTCGGCAACTGGCGCATGACCCTAGAGATTAAAGGCAAAGTCATTGCTGAGAAGACCTTTAAAGTGCACTTGAATGAGGAAGAAGACAAGATAGCAGCTTTTTGGAAGCACAGAGGATTTTAATGAGTCTTCTGCGGCAAAGCTCATAATGGCAACGAGTTTTAAGCGCTGCACTACAAACCTCGCTCACTTTCTAAGTGCGCATCCTTGATAGCTCAAGTGAGCCTTGAGCTATCATTTATCCGCTTTACTTAGTATTAACCGTCACCTCTTGATAGCTAAACTTACCACTGTCTAACTTCTGTTTATGCTCCTGCTTAGCGTTGAAATCCAACTGCTTCAGATCGACTCGCTTAATCGTGCTGTCATGCATGGTCTTATAAAACAACAACCCATGACTCTGATCGATAACCGAAGTCCACTGTGTAGCACTGGGCAACTCAGGTATATGAGACTTATCATTAAACTCACTGCCGATGGGAATATCAAAGTTATTTAAGATATGAAACGCCTGTGAAACGGCTTGTTCGGCACTATTTAAGGTAGGCGCCGTGTTAACATAAAACGCTGCGCGCACGAATCGCGATGGTGGCGAGATATCTCCGGGTAAACCGACAAAATTAGAGCCGACACCGAAAGATTGCGCTTCAACACCGTTAATCTTCTGTGGTGGGCTTATACCCGGATGCAGATTGATATAGTTATTTAGGTTGGTCACCTGCCAGTTGTAATCCGGCGAGTTAGTTAGCACCTTAGCCGTATTTTTATGGATATGGATTTTGCCGTGATCCATGATTTCAATCACTATGCTATTGCCCTGTTTATCTGACACACGCCAGTGCGCCGTTGGCGAAGGGTTACCATGCTGGTCGAAATAAACGGTGACAATCTTAATTTTATCTAATGCCGCCTCGACCTCGGCAACGGTTTCAAACTGGGTCAACATCCAACGCACAAAGTCCATATCGGTGATGTTATTTGCAGTCTGTTTAGGATCGTACTTGGCCAGCGAGCCATAGTTACGGAAATAGAATAAGCCGGCAGTCAGCCCTTTCTCATTAATCCCCTCAGCAATAAAGCGATCGTCACTCACCGAGATCCCTGCAAAGCCATATTGGCTTGTCCAGGTGAGGCCTTGCTGCTGATCCGGCATAGTCGAAGTGTATTGGTGATTACGAGGCGAGATAACAAGCTTGCTGTTGAGATCACTATGACCCCACTCTATGGTGCGAGCCTGGATCTGATCGTTAGCGCTAGTCGATAGGGTGATGCCAGTACAGGCACTCGCGTTGTAACTGAAAACCGAGGCAAAAACTAAAGCTAGTAGTGATTTTTTCATGATTTCAATCTTATACAGTTAGTATCAATTTAAGCGAAGGAAGATAGCGAGAACCGATGCTATTTCGTACCGTTCGATTGCTATCCGATAAGCTAAAAGTACACCCGATAAGTTGAAATAACAAAAGTTTTCACAGCATATTATGCAGATAACTATAGAAAGTAGAGCATGAATAGCTGCAATAACGCCATTTAAACCTAGACAGACTAAAGATTTAAATAAGCGGCAGCAGAAAACAAAAAAGGGCCAAACGGCCCTTTTCATCAATTAAATTACTTAGTAGACGCCTTGCGCCTTCATCGCATCGGCGACTTTGACAAAGCCAGCAACGTTAGCGCCCAGCTCATAGTTGATATGGTTATCTTCACGTCCATACTGCTCACAGGTCGCGTGAATAGAGTACATGATATCGCGTAAACGCATATCCACTTCGTCACGACTCCAGCTTAAACGCAGCGCATTTTGACTCATCTCTAGACCTGATGTCGCAACACCGCCAGCGTTAGCCGCCTTGCCCGGTGCAAACAGTACTTTAGCTTCATGCATTAACGCGATAGCTTCAGCCGTGCTTGGCATATTCGCGCCCTCGGCAACCATCTGCACGCCATTGGCGATTAGCATTTTGGCATGCTCGCTATCTAGCTCGTTTTGAGTCGCACAAGGTAGCGCCACTTCTGCAGCAAACTGCCATGGCGTTCCGCCGGTCACGTACTCAAGCCCATTCTCATAGGCATAATCAGCAACACGTCCACGACGTTCGTTTTTAACTTCCATCAACTTAGCAAGTTTCTCAGGAGTAAAACCTTCTGGGTCAAATACCACGCCGCTTGAATCAGAGGCTGTAATGACCTTACCGCCCATCTCCATCGCTTTTTCAATCGCATATTGCGCCACGTTACCAGAACCCGACACAGAAACGATTTTACCTTCTAAGGTTTCACCCTTGGCTTTTAGCATGGCTTCAACAAAGTAAAGCAGACCGTAACCTGTCGCCTCCGGGCGGATTAAGCTACCACCAAAAGATAAGCCTTTACCGGTAAACACACACTCAGCGCTGTTAGTCAGCTTCTTCATCATGCCTGTCATGTAGCCCACTTCACGGGCGCCGACACCGATATCGCCAGCTGGCACATCGGTATTTGCACCTAGATGACGGTGTAGTTCGAACATTAATGCCTGACAGAAGCGCATCACTTCACCGTCGCTCTTACCCTTAGGATCGAAGTCGCTACCACCTTTACCACCGCCCATTGGCAATGTGGTTAGGGCATTTTTAAAGGTCTGCTCGAATGCTAAGAACTTAAGCACCGACTGGTTAACTGAAGGATGGAAACGCATACCGCCCTTGAAAGGACCAATAGCAGAGTTGTGCTGGATTCTAAATGCACGGTTTACCTGCACTTTACCTTGGTCATCAACCCAAGAAACACGGAACTGGATCAAGCGCTCAGGCTCAACAAGACGCTCTAAAATACCCGCATCTAAATATTCAGGATGCGCTGCGACAAAAGGCCAGATAGAGGTTAATACTTCTTTTACAGCCTGCAAGAACTCAGGTTGATCAGGGTTACGAACGGCAACAGTGGAAAGAAAACTATCGAGAGTCAGATCGCAGCTCATTTTGGTGCTCCAGGGTATACAAAGAATTGAGATTGCTACTGCTTGGAATGCGAATGCACGCCCGCAGTTTATTGTGTGGGATGGTTTATATCAGGAATTGATGGTTAATGAATACAAGACTTTACTCAACCTGTGTGTTGCCTCAAGAAATTCGAACATTATCCCTTAACGCTAAGAATTTCTTAATAAAGCAGCCATAAAAACAAGAAATCATCAATTATTTAAGGCATATCAGCTCTTAAACAGTAAGCTTGCCGCCTATTAAGATAGAGTTCGCCTATTTAAGCTGCAAAACCTAAGGTAATGAGGATCAAATACACAAAAGTTCGATCTTTATAAAAGCCCTACCCCTAAATAGAACGCAGAGATAACTGACGTTGAACAGACTTAAAAAGAGAGCAACCCTAGGGTTCTTCATTACAAATCGCATATAGCAAAAAGCCCGCTATAAAATAGCGGGCTTTTCTAAATGTGGCGGAGGGATAGGGATTTGAACCCTAGATGGGCTATAAACCCATGCCGGTTTTCAAGACCGGTGCATTCGACCACTCTGCCATCCCTCCGAACGCCGCAGATAATAGGGTTCCTCGGCTTCAATGTAAAGCCCAATTTTAACTGAATGGTCAAAAAATGAAAAAATTAGCTCATTTTTAGGGATTTAATCTGTATTTTTTCTCAAATCTTGCTGCACTCGTACAAATAAACAGCGTCAAGCGCTAGCCACTAACAAAAAGAAAGGCTCTATATATGTTGCAGAGATAATCGACTTTGAACGGACTTTAAAAACAATAACCCTAGGGTCTAACGCTCTAGCTGAAGCGAAAAAGACTTCCGTTCTCTGTTAGTAAGAATGGAAGCCGAGAACAACGAGATGAGCAATGCCTAAGTTTAGTCGATGACGTTGTTCCTTTCGCTAAAATTACCTAGTGGTTCACCAAACAGCAAACCTCCCACTTCCCCTGCAAAACAACAGAACCTCAACACAATATCAAGAATTAACCATATTAAGCATGCATTTATGCTCTAGTTGTAGTTATAATCAACACTTACCGTTGAAACATCTCGGTGTCAAAAGTGAAGATTAAACTGAAAGACTCGTTGATTGGTGGCGTAATTAACGGTGTCATTAACGCCTACATCGCTAGCTTCCATTTTAAAGGCATGGATAGCGTTCCGATGTCAGTCAATATGATCATGAACTCCAAAGTGACAGTGTGGGGGCAAGCTGTGTCTCTGACATTTGGCTTAGGTATCATTTTATCGCTTATTACCTCCAAGCTGTTCGTTCATCAATTAAAGAAAAACCATCCCGACCATGCCGCACAACTACAAAGCGGATTTTGGTCCCATCTTCTCCCTATCGCATTAACTCAGGCAGCGGCACTGTTCGGTTGGTTTGTGACTCTTGCTGTGATCTGGACTAAGTTTGCAGGAGAAGTGACGGTCTCCACTTCTTGCGCAGTCATTCTTGTGGGTCTTTTCGCCTTTGTTATTACCATCGCGGTAGAAGTGAGGACGAAGAAAAGCATCATCTATAAAAAGATAAATCTACTAGAGCAGCAATATTAAGCGAGCATAGGAAAACAATATGTCAGAAAACACTACCGCAACCAATCCTGATCACGACAATAAGAAAATTAACCAAGCTCGCTCATTCACCTACTACATTTTTGCTTTGGTCACTGCCATATGGCTATATACTTTATGGGCAGACAGAATGACCCCAATGACCAACGAAGCTCGAATCAATGGTCAATTGATTCGCATTAGTCCTGAAGTGTCAGGCCCAATTTCACAAGTCGCAGTAGTGAACAACAGTTCAGTGAAAGCGGGAGACGCTCTAGTAGTCATCGACCCTCGCCCTTTTGAACTGGCAGTCAAAGCCGCAAGGTTTGACTTGCAACAAGCTGCGCAGTCTTATGAGGCGGACTCTGCTGCAATCAATGTCGCGAAAGCAAGTGAGGTAGCTGCTCGAGTTAAGGTGGATAACGCAAAGAAAAATGTAGAGCGTAACCGAGTCTTAGCAAAGAGAGGAACAATTAGCCAAGCTAGCATGGACAACATTGTAGCTGAGCTAGAAACTGCACAAGCAGGCCTTGCTCAAGCGACTTCTGAACTGGAAAAAGCCAAACAAGAGTTTGGTCCTCGAGATATCGAGAACCCAGAAATTCAATCGGTACTAAACCAACAAGAGCAAGCGTTACTTAACCTAAACCATACTAAACTCATAGCACCAACTGATGGTGTGATCACTAACATGAATGTTGCTGTGGGCGACTATGCAAGCACGGGACAACCTCTCCTAACACTTATCAATAACAACCATTTGTGGCTTACCGCCATGGTAAGAGAAAACTCTCTTGCTCACTTGAAGCCTGGTGACAAGGTCAAAATCGTTTTCGACGCACATCCAGGTGAAGTATTTAACGGCAAAATTTCCTCTATCGGTTGGGGAAGTAGCGGCAATGGTAGCCTTACAGAAGATGCTAGCAATGGTCTCATGAATTCACCGACGAGCAGTGCGAAAGCCCAGCGCTTTCCCGTTAATATAGAGTTCACACAGTTACCTGATGCTCTTGACCCAAGATATGGTGGTCGTGCCGTTGTCGGTTTCTATCCAAATGAAAGCTATATCGGTGAAAGGCTGCAAGATTTGTGGGTCTGGGCGTGGAGTTATATCAGTTATGTATCATAGTGCCGCCAACCCGTTAATCAGAGTTGCGGTATTCCCTGTCGTATTACTTTTTTGGCAATACGTATTCGGAACTGATTTACCCTTATTAGCGCCAGCTATGTGCGCTGTATTTCTGACCACAACTCATGAGCCTCCTCCGCTGATTATGGTATTTATCATGGGGGGGATTTTGTTCATTACCGCTTGGTTTCAGGCGTTAATGAGTGGGCTATTGAGCGATTACTTACACGTCTACTACCTCTTCTTATTTGGGATTTTTTACTGGTGTATGGAGCGTACCAAGAAAAACTCCCAAGACGTATTTGCGATTTTACTCATAGTTACCACCGCTATGATTGCAGTCTTTACCCAGCAAAAAGGCATTAGTGTTGAGCAAATACCGATAGCTTTACTAAAAAATATCTTTATTGCTGGTTTTACGACGTACTTGGCTTACTTCCTGTTTCCGGGAGGTGAGCCACTTGCCACAAATGTAACTCCACCAATATCGACAACCAAGTATCTACTAGATTGGCAAACAATGCTTAAGGCGATAATTGTCATGATAATGATGGTATGTACAATCCAGCTGGACTTGGAGCAAAGTACGATCATTACCATCGTTGTCGCGCTAATTATTAAGGATCCTGATCCTAGTATTGGTAAAGATTATGGTTTAAGACGGTTACTGACGACATACGCCAGCTTGTTGTACGCGGTTCCGCCTTTAGTCATGAGTCTGTTGCAAGCCAACCTTGTGGGAACATTAGGTGTTGCGGTAGTTAGCTCCTTATTTATGGGGATGAATGCCGTCTCGAAGAAAGCCAGCTATAACACGATTCAGTTAATGTATTCCAGTTATGTCGTCTTGGTGTTTTACGGCATTACATCAACCAGTATAAGCGCAATCTCAGATGATTTAGTCCGTTTTGCTTCTGTGTTTGGTGCAGTATTGGTGGGTATCATGAGTTTAATTATTTTATACCCTAAAGCGAAAAATTAATGTCATTAAGCCAATCAAAGCCGAGTTTAGACTCGGCTTTATATTACCTGCTCGATCCTTAACTCATGAGCAAAGAGTTTATACATAACAGAGAGATTGCTGACTTTAAACAATAGGAAGCTTTGGATTATGGCTTACTTTCTGGCTTTATCTGAATGTGGCGCGGGGATAGTTCGCTCTGGCTCTCTGTAAATAGCAGGAACCCTAGGGTTCTTCTTTACAAATCGCATATAGCAAAAAGCCCGCTATAAAATAGCGGGCTTTTCTAAATGTGGCGGACGGATAGCTGACTTTAATCAATAGGAACCCTTGGGTTCTAATCTGCTTTATATTCGAAACGAAAAAGGGCTTCCATTACTGGAAGCCCTTTCTCTAAATGTGGCGGACGGATAGCTGATTTTAAACAACAGGAACCCTAGGTTCAAAGTGTACTTCCAAAATGCGAAAAGGCCCCAGCATTTCTGCTGGGGCCTCATCTTGAATGTGGCGGAGGGATAGGGATTTGAACCCTAGATGGGCTATAAACCCATGCCGGTTTTCAAGACCGGTGCATTCGACCACTCTGCCATCCCTCCGAACGCCGCTGATAATAGGGATCCTCGGCATCAATGTAAAGCCTAATTTTATTCAAATCGATCGAATGACTAAAAAACAAGCCAATAAGGTAAATAAATACTTAATCAGCTGTTTTCTGTCAATTACCCAGGCAATTACTCAGGCGATCAGCCAACCGACGGCAGTAGATTAAACATCTGCATTAACTGCACGCTGATAATCAACACGCCTGCTAATGTCGCCGCCGCTAAACCTAAGTTACCACCTTTAACCTGATAACCTTCTAGACCAAGTTGCTTACGCTGCACAGCGACCATGGCGACAGGCAAGAATACCGCCAAAATCACTAAAGCAAAGGCTGCATAACCTAGCGCAGTAATAAAACCTTGAGGATAGAACAGGGCAAAGCCCAGTGGTGGCAAGAAAGTCACAAGACCCACTTGTAGTCTGTGGCTAGGTTTAGCACTACGCTTAAGCAGATCGGCGATAAAGTCGAACAGACCTAAACTCACACCAAGAAATGATGTCGCTAGGGCCAAATCAGCAAAGATAGATACCGCGCTGGCAATCATAGGATTTTCCAGCATGCGGCTCAAAGAGCCAATAAAACCATTAAGGCTTTGGCTAGCCATTAACTCTTGCTGTGTCAATACGCCTTGACTCGCAAGCATCCACAACACATAAACCATTAAAGGTAGTGACGAGCCGACAACGATGATCCAGCGCAGCGCCTTGGTATCTTTACCTAAGTAGCGAACCACCGACGGAATAGAGCCATGAAAACCAAAAGAGGTGAAGATAACAGGCAGTGACGCGAGCACTAAACCTTGATGTACAGGCAACTCGACCAAGTTTTCCACCGATACATGGGGCAGTAGCAGGAACAACATTACCACCAGCGCAATCAACTTAAGTGAAAATAGACTACGATTGATCAAATCCACCGAGCGTGTACCTATGGCAACCACGGCCCCAATCAACAGGGTAAAGATAATTGCCCCAGCTTGCATAGGAAGATCAAGCCCAAACCAGCTCGTTAACTTGCTGTGCATCTGCTCTCCCCCACCGGCGATATAAGCCGCGCAGAGAGCGTAAAACAGAAACATCATCGAAAAGCTAGCGATAACCTGCCCTTTACGACCCAGCAGCTTATGAGCCAAGGTGTGCAGCGTAGCATCGATAGGTGCATGTTGATGAACTTCAATCATAAGCAGTGCGGTATAGGTCATCAAAGACCAAATTAACAACATGATTACGCTGGCTATGCCAAAGCCTAGGCCCGATGCAGCGAGAGGTAATGCCAACATACCTGCACCGATTGTCGTACCAGCGATAATTAGCATACTGCCGAAGATTTTACTTTTGTTCATTTATGGTGTTCCAAATTAAAAATAAAGAGTTCGGAACAGGCTTTGATGGTGGCCAACTTCCGAAAGAAAATGGAATTGCCACAATGGAGTGATTTAAAGCATGAGGGGGATGAAGTAACCTCTATCTACGCCATTGTGGCTATAGATAGTAATACGCTTCTATGGGTGTTAATAACACGTAATTATCCTTGGTAAATCCTGTTAATCAACAACTTAACGAACAGAATGATATATGAACCACCACGATATGTTGTCCTCGTTCAACTGTCAACAACCCAGTTCTATTTATTGTTAAAAGCCGATACCACGCGCGCTCCCGATGATCTCCTTTCACTACCAAGCATCACAATTTAAGTTACATTCAGTTGCAAGCTAGGCTTATACATTCCGTTAGAGCTCTGTTATTTTAATGGTAATTTAATGAGAATGGATGCGCGATGAAAGCCCTTAGCTGGAAAAAAGCCCTTAGCACTAACAAAGCCCTTAGCTGGGAAAAAGTACTAAAACTGATGCTAGCAAGCCTATTGCTGTTAACCATCTCGGGCTGTGCCACAGCACCGACTCCAGTTGAATACCTCACCTATATCAAACCCGGCGACAGCGTTCCAGTCACTCAATTCGTTGATACTCAAGGTAATATGCTGGATATCCGTGAGTCAAAAAATAATAAGCTACTGATCTTATTTGCCACTTGGTGCCCCGACTCACAGCGTACTTTGACCCACTTAGTTAACTCAGATCTACACCTAAGTCCTAACGTGGATATCATAGGTATCGGCCGCGAAGAAACAAATGCCGTCTTAGATAAATTTGCCGCCGAATATGAGCTTAACTTTCCTTTAGTCGCCGATGTCGATAGAAAGATCTATGCTCAGTTTGCCAACGCTGGCATTCCAAGGCTGATCTTACTAGATGCCGATAACAAGGTAGTCAAAACCATTATCGGTGAGACTGAAAACGCAATAACAGACGCAGTATGGTAAAGGAAAACCGATGAGCAAACTCATAACCGAGACACAGAGATTAATTATTAGGGAGTTTAATCTCGATGATGTCCAAGCTGTCTATGATTTTAACGCCGACGAGCGAGTTAACCGCTACACAGGTGATGCTGGCGTCGTTCAGTCACTGGCCGACGCCGAGCGTATCATTCGTGATATTTGGCTGACAGAATATTTACAGTTTGGTTATGCACGATGGGCGGTAGTCTTAAAAGAGAGTAATCAGGTAATTGGTTTTTGCGGCTTTAAAAATGATTATCGCATCAATGAAACCGATATTGGTTATCGCTTGTCCCCCGAACATTGGGGCAAAGGCTATGCAACCGAGGCCAACAAAGCCTGTATTGAGTACGCCAAAGCCAAGATGGATCTCGACTATATCGTCGGCGATGTTGTCGAACAAAACCAAGCTTCAGTCAATGTACTTTTAAAGCTCGGTATGAAGTTCAATAAACGATTTGATGACTTAGGTTTTAAAATTATTCGCTACGATATGTACCTAAAAGCCAAAAGCTAATACTTAGCTGTTTATTGAAACCATATTGAAGACGTTGCCGACTAACTGGCAACGTCTTTAATTGCCACTTCACAGAGGCGAGCCCTTGAAGGGTTTATCCCATTTAGGTGCTCTATCAACTTAAAACACAGCTCAATATATTGAATCGCTTCGGCCTTGCCCACCTCATACCCCACCGCATGAGCGACACGATTACGCAATTGGCGCAGTTCACTAAATAGCTTGCCCTGCTTAGTATCGATCAAGGCTTCGTTGATCAAGATATTCTCAATATGCTTATAACGGGTATTTTTATCTAAGACAATGTTATCGCAGTGGGACTGGATCAAACGTTCGGCGGCCAAATCCACCTGCTGCCAAGCCTCAATAATGGCAGAGTTAGGCAGATGACTGGCCGAGGCGATAAGCATGGTCTTTTTGTCGGTTTTTAACTCAGGGAACACCCCTTGAGCCTGCTCTGTTACCGCTTTTAGTCCTTCGCCAAACTCCACTTCCAGTTCTCTAAACTTTAGCTTTTTAGCCAAGGGGATCAACTTAGAAATAGGCCGTTTTAAGGTAATAACGGCAAACACTAGCACCGCAGGCCAGACAAGCTTATCCAGCAGTTCTATGGTGAACTCCATCCAACTCATTATGCTATTTCCCTTAAGCTAGGTTCCATTAAGCAACTTTCCATTAAACACTCTTCCCTGTTTTATCACTTGCTCTCCCCCAGAGTAGCAAGATTATTTGACCGATAACATGGCGCGGTACGCCTAGATTCAGTTTATTTTCCGATAGGTCTTAGCATCCCAGTCATAGACATATTCCACGCCCTGCCACTCATAAACGGTGCGCCCCTCTCTTTGAATCACCCGCGCATTATCGGGTAATCGCGTCAGTCCTGTTGAGTAGCTGACACTGGTGGTCGCCCGTTCAGGTGGCGCAACAACCTTAGGTTTTGACGGTTTATATTCGGTTCTATTATAGCGATAAGGATACACATAACGGCTGTTATAACGGTAAGGATTGCCCCAACGCCAGTTATAGCCCGGTCGATAATAGCGGCTTCCATAAGGGTAACCGTACCAGCCATTAGACACCCCCACATTCCAGCGCCAAGGGTCACGGTAATCATGATTACTCCAGCCAACACCGACACTCACATTACTGATCACCGATAAATTGGCAAAGAGGTATCTGTGTTGTTGCTGGGCAAACTGAGTCGGTTGCTCGACAGCAGCGCTCGATGCAGCAAAAACTAGAAGGAAGCTCAGACTCCATTTAACAGTATCCATGATCATCCTCGATAAATTCGTCATAACCAGTTAGTTAATCTTACGCTTAATAACCCAATTCGCCAATGTCGGCTCCCGCTTCCCTCGGCAACAGACAGCAGTTCAGTATTCACTGAATAATTGCTATGCCACGCTTTGATGAACAAGCGTTTAACGCACGTTGGAATAATGCTATAGTGCGCGCCATATCACAGTTTATAGCGATGAGAATTCCCCTATGAGTTTTAAGGATTTACGCAGCTTTATAGACCACTTAGAAACCAATGGTGAGCTTAAGCGTATTAGTCATCCCGTCGATCCTCATTTGGAAATGACAGAGATTGCCGATCGTGTATTGCGCGCTAAAGGTCCAGCTCTGTTATTCGAAAATCCTGTCGGCAACGACATGCCTGTGCTGGCAAACCTTTTTGGTACCCCAAAGCGGGTGGCAATGGCATTAGGTAAAGAAGATCCTATCGCACTGCGCGATGTGGGTGAACTGCTCGCTTTTCTAAAAGAGCCCGAGCCGCCTAGCGGCTTTAAAGATGCGATCGCTAAGATCCCTATGTTTAAGCAAGCCTTAAACATGCCTCCCAAAACGGTGCGTAATCCACCTTGCCAACAGGTTGTCAAAACTGGCGAAGAGGTCGACTTGACCAAGCTGCCAATTCAGCACTGTTGGCCGGGCGATGTCGCGCCACTAGTAACTTGGGGACTGACCATCACCAAGGGTCCACGCCAGAAACGCCAAAACCTCGGAATTTACCGTCAGCAGCTACTCGGCAGAGATAAGCTGATCATGCGCTGGCTCGACCATCGCGGCGGCGCATTGGACTTTAAAGACTTTAAAGAGAAGCATCCTGGTGAGCGCTACCCTGTAGTGGTTGCACTGGGCGCGGATCCGGTCACCATCTTAGGTGCAGTAACACCGGTTCCCGACGCCATGAGCGAATACGCCTTTGCCGGACTACTCAGAGGCGAGCGCACCGAAGTCTGCAAAGCCATCAGCTGTGACTTAGAAGTCCCTGCCACCAGCGAGATCATCTTAGAAGGTTATATCGATCCCGAAGAGATGGCCGAAGAGGGTCCCTACGGTGACCACACAGGTTACTACAACGAAACCGATTCTTTCCCTGTATTTACGGTGACTCACATCACCCACAGAAAAGATGCCATCTACCACAGCACCTACACCGGCCGTCCACCAGATGAGCCAGCCATGCTAGGTGTGGCACTGAACGAAGTGTTCGTGCCTATTTTACGCAAGCAGTATCCAGAGATCGTCGACTTCTACCTGCCGCCAGAGGGCTGCTCCTACCGTATGGCGGTGATCTCAATTCGTAAGCAATACCCAGGTCATGCCAAACGGGTGATGATGGGCGCGTGGTCGTTCCTGCGTCAGTTTATGTACACTAAGTTCATTGTGATAGTGGATGAAGATGTGAATTGCCGCGACTGGAACGATGTGATCTGGGCGATTACCACCCGCATGGATCCCAAACGCGATACTGTGATGATAGAAAACACCCCTATCGATTATCTCGACTTTGCCTCACCTATCGCCGGTCTTGGCTCTAAGATGGGAATGGACGCCACCAACAAGTGGGAAGGCGAGACCGATCGCGAATGGGGCACCCCTATCGTGATGGATGAAGCCGTTAAGCAAAAAGTCGATGCCATCTGGGATGATCTAGGCATAGATGACGCGCCGACCCTATAGAGAATAAAGGGCTAAAAATTAGCTAAGCTCGGTATAGCCTGCTTAGCAGGCTAAAAGATTAATAGTGAATAAGCTTCCAAAGAGAAGCACATCAAGGACTAAAGATGAACACAATAAGCTGTACTATCGAAAAAGTTGCGCCGTTTAATGACGCTGTATATCAGGTAATTTTAAAGCCTAACACCGCTTTTGATTTTAAGGCGGGCCAGTACCTTTGCATCGTAATGGGAGAGAAAGACAAACGCCCATTCTCTATCGCTTCGGCGCCTGACGCCGAACATATCGAACTGCATATCGGTGCAGCGGTAAGCGAGAGCTATCCGATGCAAGTTGTTGAGCGCTTAAAAGAGTGTCTTGCTGTTGGCAGCACTATCGAGATCGACGTCCCAGGTGGAGATGCTCACCTACGAGCAGACAGCGTGCGCCCTCGCCTATTGATTGCTGGCGGCACAGGTTTCTCCTATATCAAGAGTATTGTCGAGCAGAAAATTGCTTTAGGCCAAGAGATTGAAACTACCCTGTACTGGGGCTGTCGTAACCAAGATGCCATGTACTATGAGACTATCGCCCGCGAGTGGCATGATGCTCACCCGTGGCTGAACTTTGTCCCAGTGATAGAGGAAGCGACCGATGACTGGAAAGGCAAGCAGGCTAACCTACTGGAGCAGATCCAGCATGATTTCGACAGTCTAGTTGGCTATGACATCTATATTGCGGGACGTTTCGATATGGTTGGCGCAGCACGTGAGTTATTCCGAACCATGGGCGTAGAGGAAGATCACCTCTATGGTGATGCATTCGCGTTTATTAAGTAAAAATCAGATTTAATCAGCCCATTGAGAAAAAGCGAATGAAACCTAATTCATTCGCTTTTTTTATTGGCTTTATTTTTTACTGACGCTGGCTCGCTCTGTCACTCTGGGTTCAATATCCATAAATTGTTGTGGCAGGTTTGGATCTTGCAAACGCGCAATCAAGGCATTGACCGCAGCCGCGCCTAAACGCGCCTTTGACTGATGGATACTGGTTAATGCTGGCGTCATATATTTTGCTAGCTGAATATTGTCGTAACCGATAACCGATAACTGCTCGGGGATCTGCACCCCAGTGCGCTGCGCCTCATGTAATACGCCAATGGCCATCATGTCATTACACACAAATAACGCGCTCGGTAACTCGCCAGCCGCTTGCAGCTTAGCAAACGCCGCCTTGCCGCCTTCAGTTTCAAAGTTGCCTTCCACCACCCAATCGGGGTTAATCGGCAAGTTAGCCGCTTGCATCGCATCGACAAAACCTTGATAGCGTAGATCGGCCTGCTGGCGATTACGCGGCCCGGTGATACAACCGATTTTGGTATGACCATTATCGATTAAATATTGAGTCGCGAGCACACCGCCTTGGCGTGAATGGCCTTGAATTTTGTCACAAGGAAATGCCACCGGTCCCCAGTCCATCACCACTACCGGGAGTGAGTCTAAACGGCGATAGATCAACGCATCCTCGCCTTCTAACATGGCGCACATCATGATTAAACCGTCGACTCGACGCTCAATTAAGGTGGTTAACGAACGCTTAAGACGCCGAGCATCACCCTCGGTATTACACAGGATCAGGTTATATCCCTGCTGATAACACGCCTGCTCTACACTGCGAACTACCTCAGCATAGAATGGGTTAGTCGAGGTGGTCACCAACATGCCGATGGTTTTGGTGCGGTTCTGTTTAAGGCTGCGGGCCACCGCAGAAGGACCGTGATAATTGAGTTGCTGCGCAGCCGCTTGCACCCGCTTTGCAATATCCTCACTCACAAAACGGGTACCATTCATCACATGACTCACCGTAGATGTGGATACACTGGCAAGTTTGGCAACATCTTTCATGGTGGCCATGGGGGTTAACTTCCTATCTGAATAACAGTCTTAATTACTATTAAAATTCAATCGCAAATTAGTTAGTTGCGATAAAGTGCTCAACTTCATCCCGTGATGGAATTGAAGTCTGCGCGCCAAAACGGGTCACCGAAATCGCCGCTGCGCCATGGGCAAAGACGATCGCGTCATCCATTGTTTGGCCTTCCAGTAGCGCCGTCACAAATGCGCCGTTAAAGGTATCACCAGCAGCCGTGGTATCGGTCGCTTGCACCTTAAAGCCTGGAATGATTTTGCCAGTCCCTTGCTCACTCAAATAAACGCCTTTCGAGCCTAGGGTGATCATCACAGTTGCGATGCCTTTGTCATGTAGCGCTTGAGCGGCTTTTGCGGCGCTGGCTGCATCAGTCACTGCAACGCCCGATAACACTTCGGCTTCGGTCTCATTAGGGGTAATGATATCAACCATAGCAAGAAGCGTATCCGGTAGGCTACGTGCAGGTGCTGGATTTAATACCACCTGAGTTCCTTGGGCTTTAGCAATGCTGGCAGCAAGCTCAATACCCGCAAGCGGAGTCTCTAACTGCATCAACAAGTATTTGGCTTGCTCGATTTTCTCACCGTGCTGCTCAACAATCTCAGTGGTTAACCCATTATTGGCGGCGGCAGCAATACAGATACTGTTTTCGCCGCTATCGCTCACTTGGATCATCGCAATACCCGTTGGCGTATTTGTCACCATATGCACGGCTGAAATATCCATACCGTCCTGAGCAAAAGTCTGGCGAATATTTTGACCAAAACTGTCATCACCCACACAAGCGATAAAACCAATATCGGCACCAAGACGGGCAGCGGCTACAGCCTGATTAGCCCCTTTACCACCTGGAATGACCTGATAGTTATTCCCATGCAAGGTTTCCCCTGGACGTGGAAAAGATGGCACTTGAAGTACATGGTCGGCATTCACACTGCCTAAAACGATTAACTGAGACATTTACATTTTCCTCGATGACCTCTGTAGCAAATACCCAGCTCGCAATGATGTTGGGCTCAGAGGGAAAATACGCCAATGATGCTAGCTCAATGGGCGTAGCATGCTAGTGTGACAAATTATCAGTAAGATTACTGTGTTTGAGTAATGATTTTTAACGCAACAGGAATTGATTTTTCAACGACTTGGCCTTTTAATATTCTATCCGCTGTAGCAATCGCCGTTGCACCGAGCAGCTCAGGTTGCTGGGCAATTGTCGCCGATAACTGCTGGCGTCTAACGGCGGCAATCCCTTCATCGGTACCATCAAATCC
Source organism: Shewanella schlegeliana (assembly GCF_016765635.1). Lineage (GTDB taxonomy): Bacteria > Pseudomonadota > Gammaproteobacteria > Enterobacterales > Shewanellaceae > Shewanella > Shewanella schlegeliana. The sequence goes on along the minus strand of NZ_JAESVD010000011.1, from coordinate 128,677 downwards.
AATCACCATGACGTCTTTGCCCGCCGCTTCAATGGCACGTAGGGCGCCTAGGGCCATCTCATCATTCTGGGCAAATACCGCTTGCACATCGCCGTTGGCGGCCAACATATTTTCCATCACGTTTAGGCCCTTTGAGCGATCAAAATCTGCAGGCTGACTCGATAGCATGTTTAAGCCATGAGCATTAACCGCATTACTAAAGCCTTCACCACGCTCACGGGCGGCAGAGGTACCAGCGATACCCTCAAGCTGGATAACCTTGGCATTCGCGCCCAACTGCTGTGCAATAAACTGCCCAGCTAGCTCACCACCCGCGATATTATCGGAGGCAATATGACTAACGATGTCGCCACGTTCTGCAGTTCTGTCTAGTGTCAGCACTGGGATATTAGCCCGGTTAGCGGTGCGGATAGCATTGGTCACCGCTAATGCATCGGTCGGGTTAATCAAAATCGCCTTAACGCCGCGCATCGTCAAATCTTCAACGTTAGCCAGCTCCTTGCTAGGGTCGTTTTGCGAGTCCAGAGCAATCAGCTTATAGCCAAGCTCTTTGGCCTTGGCTTCTGCGCCATCTTTCATAGTAACGAAGAAGGGGTTATTCATCGTCGACAGCACGATAGCGATGGCGTCTTGGGCACTAGCGCTAAAGGATACCAGACTCGGCAGTAGCGCTGCCGCTAACATCACTGACGCTTTCTTGTTAATAGGTTGCTTCATAATCGCCTTTCAATATCCAGCCTTTATGATAGTAGGCTCTAAATGATAAGAACTTTCAGAACAAAAGCAGAGGCGATAAACGCCCCTGATGATCAGAAATTACGCTTTTTGCTTAGTGTCGATAAGTACCGCTAGCAAGATAACGCTGGCTTTGGCAATCATCTGGTAATAAGACGACACATCCAGCAGGTTTAACGCGTTATTTAAGAAGCCGATAATTAGTGCGCCAATTAAGGTACCCATGATGCGCCCCTTACCGCCCATTAAGCTGGTGCCGCCTAGGACCACGGCAGCAATCGCATCGAGCTCGTAGCCCATACCTGCCGTTGGCTGCGCCGAAGACAGACGTGCGGTGACGATAATCCCCGCCAAAGCTGCCATTGAACCACAGATGGCGTAAGCCGCGATCTTGACTTTATCTACCGCAATTCCCGATAGACGAGCCGCAGACTCATTCCCCCCAACAGCGTAAATGTAACGGCCAAAGCGAGTATGATTCAGCAGATACCAAGCGCCAATAAACACTATCGCCATCAACCACACTGGCACAGGAATACCCAGCAGGTAGCCAGTGCCTAACCAAGTAAAGCTATCGGCAGTTTCGCTAAAGCCTGTAGGCACAGGGCGGCCATCGGTGTACACCATGGTCACACCGCGCAGCAGTGTCATGGTCACAAGCGTGGCGATAAAGGCCTGTACCTTGCCCTTAGCGACAATAATGCCGCTAATCGCACCTAATGCCGCGCCAGCAATCAGCGCTACCGGCAAGGCTACGATAACTGGCACATCCATACCGATTAAGGTCGCCACAATCGCACCGCTTAAGGCCAAAACCGAACCCACGCTTAAGTCGATACCTGCAGTTAGGATAACGATGGTCATACCGACGGCAATAATCGCGTTAATTGAGGTTTGGCGTAAAATATTCAGTAAGTTATCGACGGTTAAGAAGTTAGGGCTCAACAGTGACACGACGAAAATCAGACACATTAGGGCGATGAGCGACTTCTGCTCAATCAACCAAGCTTTGTTAATACGCTTGTAAAATGGCTGCGCTGTAATTGACTGGCTCATGCAATATCCTTGTTTAATGTTTTACCGACTGCACAAGCAAGAATGGTTTCTTGTTCTGCCTGGGCGGCATCGAATTCCCCAGTGATCTGGCCTTGATGCATAACTAAAATACGATCCGACATGCCCATTAACTCCGGCATATCCGATGACACTAAAATGATGCTCATACCCTGAGCTTTAAAACGGTTGATAAGATCGTAGATCTCTTTTTTCGCCCCGACATCCACGCCACGAGTTGGCTCATCTAAGATCAGCACCTGAGGTTGTGTCATTAAGCCTTTGGCAATGGCTACTTTCTGTTGATTACCGCCCGACAAGTTACCGATGCGTGCATCACGACTCGGGGTCTTGATATTAAACGCACCAATAAACTGATCGACTTCAGCAATCTCATCTTGATGACGCAGTTGTAGCCCGCTGCTAAGTTTTGAGAGTGCACAAATAGACATGTTTTCTTTAACCGACAGTTCCAGCAGTAAGCCGTCACCCTTACGGTCTTCAGAAATATAAGCGATGCCTGCATCTAACGCTTGCTGAGGGCTGTTAAGCCTGATGAGATTACCGTTAAGGTTAATCTCTCCATGAGTTTTAGCGCTTGCGCCAAAGATGATTTTCATCAACTCGGTACGGCCTGCGCCCATCAAGCCTGAGAAACCTAAGATCTCGCCCTTGTTAAGATTAAAGCTGACATTATTAACCCCAAGTCCAGATAGCTCGCTAACCGCGAGTCTACAGCCCTGATGTGTATTGACGATACGCGGATATTGATCGGCCAGTTTGCGGCCAACCATGCGCTCAATGAGGCGGTCTTCATCAATATCAGCAATAGCGCATTCGTGGATGAAGCCGCCATCACGCAATACTGTTACCGCGTCACAAATAGTAAAGATCTCTTGCATGCGATGGGAGATATAGACGATGCCACAGCCCTGTGCACGCAGCTCATTAATCACCTTAAATAGCGACTGAGTTTCAACATCGGTTAGCGCGTCGGTCGGTTCATCCATGATGATAACTTTAGAGTCAAAGGAGATAGCCTTGGCTATTTCAACCATCTGCTGCTCGCCTAAACTCAAATCACCCACTCGGGTTTGCGGCGCATGACTTATGGCTAAGCGGGCCAACAGCGCCGCAGCTTGGGCATTCATCTCATCCCAAAGAATGCGGCCAAAGGCGGATGTGATCTCACGACCAAGAAAGATATTTTCAGCGATGGTGAGCTCAGGTAATAGATTGAGCTCCTGATGGATAATGCTAATACCAGCGGCTTGTGAATCACGGGGGCCGTTAAAAGTACGCGTTTCACCTTGATAGATAATCTGGCCTTCATCTAACGAGTAGATCCCGGTGAGCACTTTCATTAAGGTGGACTTACCCGCTCCGTTTTCGCCCATCAATGCCATCACTTGGCCTGGGTAAACGTTTAAGCAGGCTTTGTCTAAGGCTTTAACCCCAGGGAAAGACTTTTCAATGGCTTGTAACTGCAATATGGCTTGGGTCATACGTGACTCCGCTAAGCTTAAAATACAACACCGGTTTTAAAAATCACATTGGCATAAGGCGTACACTCGCCAGTGCGGATCACCGCGCGGCTATGACCACTGCGCTGTTTAAATGCCTCATGGCTAATGTACTCGATAGTCAATGTTCGCCCTGTCGCTTGCTGCTCTTGCTCAATTTCAGCCAGCAATTGTTGATGGCACTCCGGGCTGACATCGGCAAACTCCTCTGCCATCACTACGCCCTCAATTTGCGAACTAGCTAGCCAAACTTTGACGGTTGCAATAAAACTAGGCACCCCATGGGTCAGCGCCAGGTCAATACGTTGCACCTGTGCAGGGATAGGTAGTCCAGCATCACAAATGGTGACTTCATCGGTATGACCCAATGTTGCCGTAAGGTAGTTCATATCGGCATTGAGTAGAGCGTGTTTATTCATCTATCAACCTAAAGTATTTTTGTATGCACCACGGTAGATATTTCCCACCGCCAAGCCATTCGATCGAAACGTTTCGATAAGGCAGAGCGAGAATAATCGAAACGTTTCGATATTGCATGAGGCAACAATGAGATCTGTGAAGGATCTAACAGAAATGTCTGCGATCGATAGGGAGACTTGAGTAAAAATGGGGAGTGATGATGGGCAAGACAGCGTTAAAAGAAGGAGCTAGATCCTAGGACGCTTCGCTGTGAGGACGGGCTACGCCCTACTAGGAACAACAAAAACCAAAAGCACCACCTTTGCCACTTCTTAGCTTTTGCTTTACCCGGCTTTTCCCGTCTCAGTTTTTCCGGCTATTCCGTCTTAGCTTTATCCTGCTTTTCCTAGTACCTAGTACCTGCTTTTAAACCTAGAACCTTCTTTTAAAGCTTCACCTTGTCATACTCATACCAAGCCACGAGATTGCCTAGAATGGGCACAATCCAAACTGCGGTGTCGGCATCTTTATATATGCGATAGAAATACAGGTCGCTATCGATGATTTCATGCTTGCGGATCTCACGATAAAAATGCATCGCTGATGAACTGACCTGATCCGGCTTTATCAGCTCCTTTTGGCTGACTTTGACATGGAAAACATCCACCTCGAGCTCATCTATCTTCTCGCGATACTGAGTAAAGTCGCCCTTAATCTTGTACTTGATTGGGGTTGTCTTACACTCTTCATCGGTGACACAGGCTGCGGAGTAGAACTTGCCGGTATTCTCTCCCTCATAAATCAAGGATAAGCTGATATCAGAGCGTACCAACATATTAGCCTTCACAGGGTAGTAAACATCGGCATGATAATGGTGCTCAATAAAACCACTGGTACCCGGCTCGTCATGGGGAATAATGACTCGGTTATAACGGATCCGCTGCTCCATCTCATGGGTCAGCTCGGTAAAGGTTTTCATATTTAAACCGGCAGGTGTCAAATCAATCGCAGTAATATTGATTAAACCTTTTCCGGAGCAGCCATAGTCGCTTGCCTCGGGACACACAGCCATCGAGTAATAATGGCCATCGGTTACTGCAAAGCCCTTAAATTGACTAATATCGGTTAAATGATTCGACTCAGGCGCAAGATGTTTTTGCCACATAGAGGCATGCAGGTGACTAACATCTTCTTTATGAATAAGCTGGACGTCTTGCTTAGTACCGCCAATATTCAACTCAATATTCTTAGTTGAATCCCAGCTGTTCTTAGCCTTGATAACGCCATGATAATCACTGAAATACCAAACAGATAAGCAGATGAGTATCGCGATAACGATACCGCTGATTTTCACCAGTAGAGAGACATCGACAATAGCCGCACGCATAGACTCAGGATCGTTGACCGCGAGCATCTTAATATGAGAGCGAGTAGAGACATTGAGTTGATAACCACGACCGGCGATGGTTCTAAGCACCACCTCTGGATAGGGTTCTAATTTCTTTCTAAGAGTACTAACACACTGGGTTAATGAGGTAGCAGCAACAACGCGATCGGGCCAGCCCGCAGCTAATAACTCTTCTTTAGTACATACAGAACTCATGGAGAGGATCAATTGATGTAAAACTGCGGACTCCGATACCGTTAAGGTAATGGTTTGATTGTTCGCATGATCAATTAACTGTTTGGCCTCTTCATCCAACTCCAGATAAGGAGTAACTTTATGCACCTTAACCCCCATTAAATCAATTAACTGCAACTAAGTTATTAACGAATCTTAATGTTAGTTTACTAAAATAGATTATTAAAAATGTGACTTCCGCCGAAAATTAAATCAACTAATCCAGATCTGCTTGTTTACGTTCACATATCTCACATTTTAATTGAACTCTGCATCCAACATTGAATATAAATATCCACTTTCCATCTATTTACAGATTAAAAAGTAGACTAACCACTCACTGTAAAGAAGCACTATATCTACTCAGCTAAGTCGTTATGCTCACAGAGTTCGACGCTGAAAGACTCGATTGGCGATAGCCAACAGTGCCAAGATCCACAATAACATGGCGCAATAAAAGCCAAGCTTTCCCATGGTCGATGAGGAGAGCAGCGCCAAACTGCCGCTAGCCACATCTGAACCGATTAAGTTTATCGCTCGATACAGATCCGTTGGGTTCAGTGCAATTAAGCCATTAATCAGGTACTGATTCATAAAGGACAGATCCGCCACCAATATCGCCAGCAAGATCAAATCGTAAATCAACACAAATACAAACCACACGAATAAAACGCTGCCCACCGCCTTGGCCTTCTCTGTCGATTTAAGGCTGACGATATAACCCAGCAAAATAAAGGTAACGGCGAGTAAAATACTGCTAAAGATGAACTGAGAAAACTGACTTAGTATCACTTGAGACTCATAAGCCTCACCGAAGATTAGCAGTAACACTGCGGTTAACCCGAATGCAAAACAGCTAGTGGCACTCATGATCAGGCTATGACCCAATAGCTTGCCCATTAAGATCTGTAGCCGACTGATAGGGTATGACATTAACAGCAGCAGGGTGCCAGATTCATCTTCACCGACAAAGGCATCGTAACTCACGAGCATGGCAGCCAAGGGGATTATAAATACCGAAACCGTCGACAGGCTCGACATCAAGGCATCGATCTCAGGCAGAGACAGATGCCCTGCTACGGCGCTTCCCGCAAAGGTAACGCTAAGAGACAAGATTAGAAATATCATTGAGATAAAAATAACCCAACGATTGCGTAGGCTATCTTTAATCTCTTTTTTGGCGATAACCATCACCGGAGAATAACGCAACATATTAACTCACCACTTCTTAACTCACCGCTTGGGTTTGTTTATTTTGACTCATATAAAAATGATAGATCTCAGCTAAAGCCGGCTGCGTAAGGCTAAAATCAAAAACTTGGCACTCAGACATGACTAACTGTAAAACCTGGGACTTAGACTCTGCATCCAATTGCAACGCATCATCGGCATAATAGGCGGCGAGCCTTGGCTCCTGAGCAACCCAGCTCGCCAAGTTCGGTGCCGTGAGCCGAGTTTTAAGGCCACTGTTTTGCCTAAGCTCAGCCAGACTCCCCTTGGCTAGGCTCTCACCCTTAGCTAAAATCAGCGCAATATCGATATTGTTCTCAATCAGCGACAGCTCATGGGTACAGACGATAACGCCACAGCCTTGCTGCTTAAGCTCATCGATTTTGCCGTAAAGAAACTGGGAAGCCACAGGGTCTAGCCCCACTGTTGGCTCATCAAGTAGTAACAACTCTGGTTCGCACAAAATCGCCTGAGCAAAGCCAAGGCGCTGCTTCATGCCTTTCGAATAGGTCTTTAGCGCCCTGTCTTGGGCGTACTCGAGTCCAAACTCTTCAATAAGCTGGCTAACTCGTGGTTTAGTGACCCTTTTAAGCGCGGCAAAGTAACTTAAAATCTCCTTGCCTGTCAGCTTGTCATAGAAGCTGACATTCTCCGGCAAATAACCAATTCTCAGCTCGTTACGTTGCTTAAGTTCACTATGATTTTTGCCGAGAACTATCACCTCCCCCTCACTGGGTTTAAGTAGGCCCAGCAAAATTTTAATCAGAGTCGATTTACCCGCGCCGTTATGGCCTAACAGCGCCATAGTTTGCCCACGCTTAACCTCAAAGCTGACATCATTGAGTGCACTAAAACCAGCAAACTGGTGCGAGATATGACGCGCCGATACTGCTAAACAAGGATTCATTGATTCTCCGAACACGTCTATTACTCAAACCGCCTAATGGCTGATATTTACTGCCTGTTAGTTCAGCCTGTTAATCATTAACGATTAATAGTTGAAAGCAGGATTAGGCGTTAACAGGGGAAAACTATCGATAATGCCGCTAGGCTCACCGACTTCAAATTGGCGTTGCACCCAGCGAAGCACCACCACAATAGGGCTATCCATCAAGAAGTTAGCCTCGGGATAGAGCCAAAATAACTTATCGATATTATCATTAGGCCGATAAGCCGTATTGCCCACACCATCTAAATTGTGATCCCAACCCAAGTATCCACTCCAGTAGTTACCACGCCCGGCATGGCTCCATTCCAGTAGGCTATCACCGACATATTTCACTTGAGAAAAATTATCGATAAACTGGTTTTCATAAACTTGGTTGCCCTCTCCCCCCATCGCCATATAAAAGCCGATATCGCAGTGGCCGAAGTGGTTGTTGATAATGGTATTGTCACGGGCGCCATAGACAAAAATCCCCTTACCTTCTTGGCCCTGAACTTGATCTTCTTTTCGATTAACAATACCTTCGACCCGATTGTGTTCCACAAGAGCCTGTTCGGTCATATTGAGCAAAATACCAAAATCAATCGCATCCCAAACCTGATTACGGTGCAGGTGAATGTGCTTTGAATTCATCAAGGCATAACCGCCATCGACCTGATAACTTTGGTTATTGAAGGCTTCATCATCGGTGGTATACATATAGTGAATACCGTATTGCTGATCGAATAGCTGGTTATCGTATACCTTGCTTTTACTGCTCGACTCTAAATAGACCCCATCTCGTACCTGAGAAATGGTATTGCCGGCAATGACCGAACCAATGACATGCAACAGATGAATACCGTCACCTCTGTCTAGGATATATAGACTGTTATTACCGACAATCACGTTATCGTTTATCTGAATATTATTAAGCTCATCGGCACGAATGCCAAAGCCATCTCCACGCAAGTTATTGTTATGGATCTTAATGTTATGACTGGCTGGCTCGATTAAGATCCCGGCATCGCGCTCATAATGATCATTCCCCCAATTCTCAATTCTTAGGCCAGAGATCTCCACATTAGCCGCAAACACGCTAATGGCACTGCCGATACCATTGGCATCTATGATGCTGTCACCGAGGCTGGTTAGGGTAATAGATTGATGGATTTGCACAGGGCCTTGATAACGCCCCGAGCCCAAGATAACTCTGTCACCATCTTGGGCATTGGTCAGTGCCAACTTAAGCTCTTGGGTATTCGATACCAAGAGATCCTCGGCGTAGCTATTGAAGCCACAGCCAAGAATGAGCGCGAATATAAGCCGACGCAGGATGGCCAAATGTTGGCCCAGCTTTGGGGAGTTTAGCAGTGATATATTCATAGCTTAATACCACCTCATTTGATCGCTAATGGGATAAAACGCTCCATGTAATCTCTACTATTTACTCACCCGCTAACAGCCCGATGGTGATCTGCTCATAGGTGAGCACTGCGCCACCAAACTCGGTAGCAAACTTTGTAGCCCCCTCTTTGGTAGCAAAAGAGGCAACCGCAGGTCCCATAACGGCTTTTTTGCTGGTGCCATACACGTACCACGCAGACTCGGCATCGATAAAGGCACTATCCTCAGGATGCTCCCAGTCCGTCACCGACATATCATGGACTTTTAGATCGGTGATCTGGCGCTTGTTCTCAGGCTGTAGGGCAAAATTGAACATATCCCTTGTGGAGCAGAACTTTGGCACAATAGTTTCGTTCTTCAAGCTCAACTGCCCTTTAGGCCCTGGGTACTTGGTAATCATCATGCCGCAAAGGTGGCAACGGTCATGATCATGAATCGCCTGCGCATGAGTCGGCTGAGAGGTTGCCTCGCCTTGGCTACAAGCAAACATAAAGGGGACAAACAAAAAAATGAGCATCAGCTTTTTCATACAAATTCCAACTCGAAGTGATTAGAAGAGGTACTCTGCACCTTGCTAATCCATGGAGGTAAATCAACAAGGTGAGAGACAACTAACGCAACAGACTCGACTCCCAATAGCGTCTTGCAGGGACAACGTATTAGGAGCGAACCTATCGAACTTAACTAAACAGCCAAAGGCTAGATAGCGAAGTTTTGGCCTGCATACAGAATAAACATACGCAGACACATCATGCCGGTCACGGCGCAAACGCCTGAGAGGTAAAAGGCTTTAGCGCTGTGGCTAAATGTCTTACCCGTAGCAAAGTTAAGTAGCAGTGGACCACCAAAACCTAGACCCACAACACCAAACCAGAATACTGCAGCCCACTCTCCGGTATGGAAAGCTTCGAACGCACTCTGTGCCCCCGCGTTACCCGTCATTAGAGAGGTCACGATCATGAAGATGAATAGTATTTCAGCAAACATGATTGGCCACTCTGCACCGTGCAGCAGTTTCATATCTTGGCTATGTAGGTCTTCTTTGAACATCGACACAGCAAGCATCTTCGCCGCTGCAGCACCCGCTGAAATACCCGAGGCGATAAATAGCGCCGGCAACACAGAGGTATTGATGATAGGAAAACGAATCAACGCCGAGATAAGGAAGCCCGTATAAGCACATACAGCCAGTGCCAACACTAGAACCGCCATTTCACATGGACGACGCACACCTTGTAGCTTTTCAACCACTGGCACTAACACTTTCAGTGCTGGAACCGAGCGGATCTCTTCTTCGAAGGCAAATAGACAAATTAGTGCCACTAACGGGATATACACAGATAGTGCGATAACACCGATAGACATCACTGAATTTAGGTTGTAGTAAACCAGAATTCGCCAGAAGAACAACGGATTGGTCAAGTCTAAAACCAGACACAACATACCTAAGCTGATTGTCACAAACGAGATCAATGCAGCTGCTTTATAAAATGGCGTATTAGTGGTCTGCTGCTTGTAGAATCGCAGGAACAGTGCCGTGGCTAGCGCACCACCGGAGATCCCCGCAAAGAACAAGTACACAGCAATTGGCCAAGGCCAAGCAAGCCCTTGGGACAAGCCCATTGTAAACTCAATATTGCCGTCCATATCTATACTCCTAGCTTAACAATAGGTATGTAACGTAAGCTTGGCTCGGTACCAAACCCTGGCTTAACGCGCACAGAATCTTTTACCCGTAATAGCTTACTGATATAGGATGTCGGATCGTTAATATCACCAAAGATCAGTGCGTCATAACGGCACTTCTGCACACAGGCTGGTAACTCGCCAATAGCAAGTTTGCTGTTCAAACAGAAATCACAGTTGTCGGCGACATCGGTTTCTTTATTGATAAAACGCGCATCGTATGGGCAAGCCGCAATACAGTACTTACAACCAGCACACTTAGCCGCGTCCATGGTCACAATGCCCGTCTTCTCATCTCGGTGCGCCGCACCCGTTGGGCATACGGTGACACAAGGAGCGTTCTTACATTGCTGACAAGAAACACGCACAAACTTACGCTCACAACCACATTCAGTGGTCTTGCCGCAGTGCGGACAAGGCTGGCCTTCTATGCCACCAGAGTGCTGTTCCATTAGCAGCCTAGACTTACCTTCAGGTAAGTTATTCGCTAGATTACAGGCTTCTTTACACTCGCCGCAGCCAGTACATTTGTTTTGATCAAACACCATCGCATAATGGGGCTTGTTTGGATCTGACTCCCCCTCTTTGACCGAACTACACCCTAAGGGCGCTATTATCAAAGAGCTGGCTCCTAAGCACTTAAGGAACCTCCGTCTCTCTATATTTTCACTCACAGCATCCTCCAGCTACCAGCTATTTGGCTGATATATTTATACTTATTAGGTTTTACGTGACTTTTACTCAGATGCAGCCACTGAACGATTAGCTATTTTTTGCTCGGCTCTATAAATTGCATTATTAATTGAGGCTCGGTTAAAGTTCTGCTTATCGCTTTTGAGTAGGGTTAGCCATTGCTCGATAGCTTTTTCATACTCACTATTTAGATAAGCGTGGGTGGCCAGTAATAGGCGAGATTGAGGCTCATATTCGTCAAGCGCTAAGGCTCTGGCGATAACCAAATCAATGTCTAAGCTCATCTCTCTTTTATCGCGGTAGTACATGGCATTAGCTTTCATGCCGAGCACTGTGGCACTGTCGCCAGAGAGTGTGAGTAGCTCATCGAGGGTTTGTACCGACTCGCTATACAGGCCGCCATCCACATAGGATTGAGCCAAATTTAATAATGCAATTTCATTGCTAGGTTGCTCATTTACTTTCTTTGCGTTTTTATTGATCTCTGCGGTGATCAGATAATCAATATTTTCGTCTACTACTCCTTTGTTCCAGCCATCGAAATGACCGAGTTGTGAGTAAATTAATAGGGTCGATGTAAAGAGCACTACAGATAGCGCCATAGGGACCTTAATGCCTGTGGTATCCATATCGAATACCTCAGCATTAGGCTCAGCTATCAGGGTTACACCATGCTTTTGACTAGAGTGATGATGACGCCAAATTAGGGTGATGACTGCACCTAGGGTGACAGCGATGCCGATAGCTAAACTATTCATAGTGACTCTCTACAATCGAATTAACGCTTTATCATGCTTTACTAACTAGTGACCGCCGCCCATCATGCCGCCCATGCCCATACCACTTAGGCCCATGCCATGAGAGTTTTCGCCTGGCGCTTCAACTTTGACTAACTCGACTTCAAATACTAAAGCCGAACCAGGAGGGATAATGCCAACTTGCTTGTCGCCATAGGCAAGTGCTGCTGGAATAGATAATTTGTAAGTAGACCCCTCATTCATCAATGGGATCCCTTCTTGCCAGCCTTCAATCACACTCATTAAGGCAAAACGGTTTGGTTCATTGCGCTCATAAGTGCTATCAAACTCTGTACCGTCAACTAAGTAACCTTTGTAGTGCACAGTAACCACATCTTGAGGATCGGGTTTACGACCTTCACCTTCACTGATTACTTCATACTGCAAGCCAGAAGCCGTTTCTTTAACTCCTGCTTTTTTCTTGTTTTCAGCAAGGTATTCGTTACCAGCTACTAAGCTTTCTAGCGCGAGTTGAGCTTCTGCAGCTTCTCTTGCAGTATTGAGCTGTTCGGCACGCTGATTGAGGTAGGTTAAGATCTCTTCATCTGAATACTGCGACTGGTTCTTAAGCGCATCGACAACACCTTCAATCACCAGGTCTACATTCACTTCTGCGCCAAGTTCAGTTTGGCTATAAATTTGACCCGAGATGTACTTACCTAGCGAGGCACCGATACTGTAAGACTCTTTTTGTACGTCCGTAGAAAGCTCTGTTTTTGCTATAGAGTTGGCAGACATAAACAGGGTAAAACCAGTCACAACAGCTAGGGTAGTTTTTGTAAATTTTTTCATCATTATCATCTCTTTAAATAAACAATTTGCGTTTAACTTTTGTTACCCAACATCCGGCTGTTACGGTCTTTCTGTTACTCGGTTAGAGAGGCGCCATCCATAAATTCCATCTGGCATCTGTCTAACATTGGTGTAGCCCATCTTCATCGTATGATGTGCTGCAACTTCACTCGCGTTACAAAGACGGTTTGCGCAATAGAAGACCATCAGTGCATCTTTATTAGCAGGCAGTAACTTTTTCCAATCTTTAACGTTGAAATAAATAGCACCTGGAATAAAACCCTCAGCCCAAAGTTCAAGCGTATTCACGTCATAAAAGTACACGCCCTCTTTGCCTATTAGACTTTCAGCTTCCCTCATGCTGATGGTGTGAAGCTGGTGCTCATAGCGAGGTGCAGGTGCCATATCAGAGCCACCACCTGCTAAGCAGTGTGCAGAACTAGCAAGTAAAGTGAAGGTTACAAGAATTTGACCAAGTGCTTTTTTCATAATCTTTCTCTCTATTGCCTCGACACATCTTGCTAAGCAGTCAGTGCCGAGGCGGTTAAGTTATGCGGCTTACTTAGCTGCGTAACCTGTTCCATCTAAGATGTTTTGCGCTTGTGTAACATAAGTAAGTGCAGCATCTAGACGCTTCTGGCTATAACGGAAGCCATGAACACCCCAAGAACCATCTTTCTTGATTAGATCAACAGTTTCCTGTGCCTTCTCAGCTAGCATTAGGACTTGAGTCTTGTCTTCAGTAGACAACTTAGTCACTTCTAGTAGCTGGTCGATGCGTACAAGAGCTTGCTCAACTTTCGCGAAAGTTTCCTTAACTGGTGTTTGCATCTTCATTACTTCGCCATAAATCTCTAACTGGTCTTCGTAATGTAGGCCTTTCTCAAGCTCTGACTGGAACTGGCTGTGACAACCCTTGTTCTCAACCACGTCGTGGTCAGAGATAGCGGTACGTGCACAAGACCACATTAAGTCTAGGTATGAGCGACCTTCTTCGTTCTTAGCAACTGTCCAACCTTTAACGCCATCTGGTCCACCAGTACGTGGCTCACCTTCTGGTGGGTTAAGTGTCTTCAGAGTTGGGTCAACTTCAATCTTCCACATGTGTGACTTACGTACAGCGTCGAAACCAGCTTGGTCAGGGAACTGCATTGCCTTGAAGTTTTCACAGCTACCCATGTTAGGCATGTGACAACTTTGACATGTTTGCTGGTTGTGTGTATCTGAGTTTTCAGCAATCAGTGTTTGCGCTTCATGACAATCTTTACAGTCTTTCTTAAGCTTTGGCTTAGTGATGCCAGACATCCAAGAACCGTCTGTCACTTCGTGCGGATCGTGACATGTAGTACAACGCATGCCCTTCTCGTAGTGCACAGAGTTATACATCTGTGAACCTTCAGTACCACAAGATGGACATAGAGACTTCATCTTCACGCCAAATGCGTACTCACCTTTCTCTTGAGCTTCAGGTGTGTCTTGAAGAGTTGGGTCATACTGGAAGCGCTGGTGACAACGTTCACAGTTAGACTGCATTCCGCCAGTACCGCCATCTAAGTGACCGCCCGCGCCGTGACACTCTTCACAAGCAATACCTTTAGAGATAGTGTGCTCTTGAAGTTTCTTAGGATCACCTAAGGCGTCGAAGTACTCTTGCTTGCTTTGGAAGTCAAACTTGAACGTATGACAGATTTCACAGTAAGAACTCGCTGGTTGGAACAACATTGCTTCACGGTACTTAGCACCGTAAGAGCTCATGCCCTTCTGGTGAGAACCCGATGCACCAAACGCTTCTAATGTAGTAGGGAAGGCAGGAATAACATCGTTAATCTTCTTCGCCATCTCAGGGGTTAACCATTCAGCCCAACCACGAGAGAACTGGTTAGCACCAGCAACCATCTTACCGGTACCGTCACGTAATAGACCACCTTCGATATGGTAAGTACCACGTACTAGCCACGCATCGATGAAACCGTACTTGGTACGTGGTGTACCAACAGTTGCATAGATAACGTCTGGCGTAATACCGTCTGGTAAGATTGAGGTATCAGGCGTGCCGTACATAGCTTGTTCAATATCGTTATTCACTTCAGGATGATCACCTGGGAAACGAATTGTTTTAGCATGACGTGAACGCTGCCACTTCTCATATTGAGTCGCATGACATTCAGCACACTTCTCAGGACCAACGAAGTTGTTTGGATAATCTAAAATAGACTTAGCACCAAGGCGGTACTGCACCGCACGAGGCTTACCAACACCTTTACTATATGCAGGGCTGTGACCCGTATCTAAATACTCTTCACCACGGTCACTGATGTGGTAATCACCCACTAAGTTACCTGATTGCTGGTATTTAAACATTGGATGGTTTTCGAATAAGAAATCAAATAACTCTTCTTCTTGAACAATATAGTCTTGCAGCGTTTTCACGCCGTTGATCTGTTCTGTTCCTTGATAGTTAGCAATCGATTCTTTTGCTGTTTTTCCCATTTGAGGGATGCTGTCATACTTTCCAGCAGCGTTCGCATTGGCAATGGCACCAAAACAAAACAGCACGCTTAATGCTACCTTGTGTTTCCACCGTCTCATCATTCACTCCTACTTATCATTATTTTGTTTTTTCACTGTTTTACGCGTTTTTTTAAACACGCTTTTTTTAAATACTAACCGTTCACCGATTGAGCTAAACAACTGAGCAACGCCTATTTTCCATATAAAAAACAGTAAAAATCTGAGCTACAGCACACTAAAAAAACCATCAGAACCGATTAGATATAAAAATGATATTTACGATAAGAAACAGCAGGTTAAATAATTATCAAGAGATCTTTTTAGATGTAAAAATCACAAGTTTACGTTTATTGAGTCGCAAAAAAGTTGCAAAAGCGACCACTCGTAGCGCTAGTCTGCTTTGCTTTATTTCACGCAAAGTGAGATGGCATAAGGGGTCGCGCCCCTGTAGCCATTAAGAGGTAGTGGCAACTCGGTACATTAGAGCGAAATATCGAATAGCTAGCCGCCCAAACTCCCAATAGGGCACTAAAGGCCTTTTAAAGGTGTATTAAGGAGCGAGTTTAAGGGACTAAAAGACTAATCGTCTTCAGAGTAGATTGGCATCGAGATGATGCATTAAAGGGGGTGAGGAGGTTTACGTTATCTCGTAATGTTTAAGATAAAAATTAGACTGGGATTTAAATCAGAGAGGGATTTCAATTAGGCGATTTAAATGAGACTGAGATTTAAATTAGAGTGGCCTTTTTAAAGATGATTGCAGATGGATGGCTTTATTACCACTTAATCACAGCTGTAATAAAGCCACCCAGAACTGTCAGCAACTAAGAGCGGTTACCAAATAACTTATTCGCCAGTTGTTTCACTGCGCTAGAGCAATCCTGTAAAAAACTCTGGGCTGTGGCGTCGGTCAGTGACTCAGCGCCTTGCAGCATCTCCAGTAGTTGCACTCGTTCATTTGCCGTCAGCCAATCTTGCATATCCGGCAAGCGATTTTCAGCAGCAAGCCTACGTACAAACTCCTGCTGCTCATAACCCTCATGCACGGCGAAATACACTAACGCGGCCTCAGGTACACCCGCTTTATCGAGCCAATTTAGTGCCCAACCTTGTTTAGCCACATCCAGTGCATCGCCAATATCACTGTCTCTGTGACGCTCATTACCGACCTCGCCGTGACTCCAGCGCTCTGCCATTGTGATTTTGCCGCTTTGGATTCTAGAGGCCACATAAGCTTCCTCAACAGAGCATCGACCCAGCCAGTGCAGGCCACGCTTACCTAACTGTGCTAAAAACAGTGTCAAACGCCCTGCCATGTCACTTGGCAGCAGCCAGACAAAATCAGCAGGCCCCACCTTGCCACGATACATAGGATAGGGGTTCCAGCCCTGAAGTTTCGGTAATTTTAGCGCCTGTGGACTCAACTCCTGTAAACCTTCACCACTGCCAAGATAGGCCATCAGTTTGTCAGACACCGTTTGCGCGCTGGCATCGTCAAAATCTTCTTTTAAGGTGTTAAGTAAAGCCGCTTCAAACATTGGCATAATCGGCAGTACAACACTTGGATTCACGGCCTTGAGATGTTGGAAAAATGCCAATACTTGGTCTTCACGGCAATACTCCAACTGCTGTAATAGCGCCTCAAATTGCAGTAGCTGCTGACGCCCTATCATACTTGTATCTGCACTATCTAATGCCGCATATTGCGCAACTTTGTCAGCGTAGCGGCGAGCAAATCGTGGGTCGGCAGGCCGGTAATCGGCGACTTGCTGATCCGTCATCAGAGTAAAAGCCTCAAGCATGGCTTCTGATACGCCATGTTGCTGCACCAAATCAAATAGCGCTGCCTCGGTATCTTGAGCATCAATCGCGGCATAAAGCGGGTAATCGGCCTTAAATTTTACAATGCGATTAATTGCTCGCTGAGGCGCGATAGCTAGCCACAGTTGCCAGTGACGCTTGGCAAGTTGAATAACAGGGCTAGATGAAGTGAGTCGCTCCGAGCTGCGGCATTGAGTTAATCGGCTTGCACTTTGAAGCAGTAAAATGGTTAGCATACAACGCTGACCAGCATCATGAGTAAACAAGGTCCAATAAGCCGCCTGTTTAGCACTGATTTCAGGCCCAGACTTGCCACCATCTTTTGCCATACCAGCGCGCACCAGCTCAATCATTTTTGCATCAATATCGGCAGCAGCTACTTGCTCAATATCAGGCTCTAAACCACAAAGCCACTGCCGCAGTGCCTCACTATCGTCGTCGGTAACCTTGCAAAATTTAAGCACAAAATCACTGAGCAATTGACTTAAGTGCTGCTCAAGCCACTGGCTAATAGCAGCACACTCATCACTACTTGGTTCTTGGTTCAGCCGCAAGGCTAAATACGTACTGCTACCTAAATGCAGCGGCATATAGGGCAGCGCCTCAATAATCTCTTGGCCGTCACGATAGCCAAGTTCATCGTTAAGCCGCTCAAGTCGACTTTGCGTAATTAAATCGGTTCTGGGGTTCAAACAGGTAAAGATCTTACGCCCCGTTGCCTCATCCCACTGGATTGGTTCGACTTCTGGTTCTTGATCTAATTCAGGCTCTAATTCAGACTGTGGCTCGGCATCACTCTCTTCCTCAGCTGCAGCAGGTTCCATCCAGGCTTGATAAGCGTTATCAAGCCCATTTCGCTGAGCCTCTGCTACAGAGAAATATTCTGACTCGTTGCGAGTTTCAGTGAGCGTGGCCGCAAGCGCTATGATTTCATCTTCAACCTTAGCACCACAGATTAGCTGCTGTTTGACCTTGTCTTGCCACTCTTCTTGCGAGAGTTCAGGCTGCTCTTCTAGCTGCCAGCGCTCGGATCCTACAGGCCAAGCGCCCATGCTGTCGTAATATTCAAACAACATCTGCGCAAGTGAGTAAGGCTCATCTGCCGTTTGCAAAATAGGCGTAGATTGCAGCCGCTCGACCAGCTCACTTTTAAAATAAGCGTAATCCTCAGGCTGAGACTGCAGGTGCGATAGCAAGTCTGCTTGCACTGCATCATAGTTGATATCTTCATAAAAATAACGGCGCACCTCGGCGCCATCACACCAGACATAAGCCTTGATCAGCTCTTGCGTCCAGCCATGTTTACCTACTAAACCACTGAGTAAGCACAACGGCGCAGTCATGGTTTGGGTATCCCAATACGGCACCAGAAAATGAGCTAACATCCAACTATAGCGGCTATCGATTGCTATCAGCATATACAAGGCTTCGACAGCGAAAGCGTTGTAGTCATCTAGCCAGAGATCGTTAGAATCGTTACGGCTACGAGAAAACGCCACCAAAGCTTCAATCGTTTCAACCACCGCTGGCATGAGTTCAGGGAAGTTCAATGCCGCGCCAAATAGCACAGGCTCAGTGATATAGCTCTGTTTCTCGTCAAAGCGGCAAGCATTAATAGCCTGCTCAACTAAAGGGCGGTTACTCCCAGCATCATCCAAGGTCAAAGCACTGCCATCAGGCTTCACAAACAGCACATTGAGTAATAGATTCATGCTTAAGCGAAACGCTGAACCATCGCTTATTCGCTGACGATACTCGGCTAATGCATTGGCAATATTCTCGGGGGAATGTGGATCGACAACGATGGAAACAGACTTATCAAACTGGGCCATACAACGTCCTTGGCAATTGAATAGAATTACAAAACAAATAGATAAAGCGACCGAAGATTATCTCTGTGCACAATAAAATGCGAATAAAAATCGTGGGGATATGAAGTTGCGCCACACCACCAACCAGTACCAACCACCACTAACTGTTTGAAATTATGGCATTTAACAGCAATTCATACCGCTTAAGGAGGGACGAAAATCTCGATTATCTAAATTTTCATAGCCCCCATCCAAAAGGCATTGCTCAAAAACAACCTTAGTGATAACTTACTAATATCATTAAAAATAAATGACTACTCACCCAGGCGAGATACCGCTAATCCCCACAGACTATTATCGAAGTTAGCGCTAATACACTGTAATCTTTATATTGTAATTTTTGTGTTTTTTTTATGGAGTCACTTTAGATGGACATAAGCTTGATAGGGATTTTTGCTACTGTTGCCTTTGCTCATTTTTTAGCATTAATTAGCCCTGGCCCTGATTTTGTTATCCTTGTAAAGAGTGCCGTTAAAAATGAAAGCAAAAAAGCCATAGGAGTCGCGCTGGGCATATCAATTGCTAATGCATTATATATAGCATTGTGCTTAATTGGCGTAGGTTCATTATTAGCAAGTTCTGTATATATTATGATAGGGCTAAAAATTGCAGGAGGATTGTTTTTAATATATTTAGCAATTCAAGCCTTACGTGCAAAAAAAAGCGATTACGCTGGTTTGTCTTCTCAAGTTAATCGTGGCGCTCATAATGAGACCACTTTTTTCAAGGAGTTTATTGTTGGTTTTATGTCTGCAATTTTAAACCCAAAAAACATTCTATTTTATTTAAGCTTATTTACGGTTGTGTTAACTAAAGATGTAAGCCTTACATTTAAAATCATGCTGGGAATTTGGATGGCTTCCATCGTGTTTATATGGGATTCAGCAATTGTGATTTTTTTGTCTGGCGATAAAGTCAGGAGCAAGTTTTCTAAGCTAGCTTATTATATTGATAAAGCAACAGGTGCTATTTTAGGCTTAGTCGGCTTTACAATCGTGAAGGCCGCGTTTACTAAATCAAACGTATAATAAATGCTTAGTAGGAAAATAACCGTTGGCTATCGCTACACCATTTTAGCCAACCAATATTTTCCACTTTGCAAAAGGTTAAGCTCCATCGCAGCCTAGAAATTTAATGGCTAACTAGAATAAATTAAACTGAAAGATAAACCCCTTTTGGTTGATACTGTTTTTCATTGCCACTTAAAGCAACTGCTTGGTGGGCTGCACCTCCTTAAGAGCTGCATTCACTCGTTGCTGTGTGCTGATGCAGTCTGACCTCCCCGGTGTTTTAGCTACCTTCGCGTGAATTGACTCCCTGCCTGGCCAGATATTAGCGATTTCAAGGGCAATAGTAAGTTCCACATGCTGATGTTCACTCGTCACCAAACAGGCTGCGACATCAACCACAAATACCTCTGTTAGATTCTGCAATAACAAAAGCTAGGTAAGAGGCATCAAAACATGCCATTAACGCGGGTGTCTATTGTTCTTGTCTCTTGTCTATTGCGGCTCTATTTTCATGAACACAAAAAAATCCCCCGCGGTGGTTAGCCTGCGGGGGATTAGGGTGATAATAAGGGGAGTTAACGTTAGGCTTTTTGTGTCTTCAACACCTGGGCGTCATTATCTGTTTCGTTGCTAGTATCAGCCTTGTTTTCGGCTTTGGTTTCACACTTAGTGAATACGTACAGAGCTACCACAATCAAGGATACGATAATGGTTTTGCTTAGCTCCATCTGCTCGCCTAATGTTAGTACCGCCACAACATAACCAACAAGTGGCATTAGGTTTAGCGCCATAGTCGCTTTTTCAACACCGATACGCTTGAAAGAGTACAGCTGAATTAAGTAGCTACCACCAGAGATACCTGTACCTAAGAAAATTAGCAGACCAAGTAATAGTGGGCTATCTAGGATGATAAAGATTTGGCTTAAGTCTAGACCCATTGCCATCACCACGAAGAATCCCGTTACCGCAACAGAGATATACTGGTACAACATAGACACGACTGAGCCGTATTTGTCTGCCAAGCTAGCACGTAGGTGGGCAGTCCATGCAAGTGACAACATAGAGCAAGTTACAAACACATAGCCTAGTAGCGGCGTGCCACCTTCAATGCTGTTAGTTGGGCCGACACTCATGGCGTAGATACATAGAGCCGAAGCAATAAAGGCACCCCACTGGATTTTGTTCATGCGGAAGTTCATAAACAGCATACCAAAGAATACGGTAGCGAACGGCTGCATGCCTTGAATTACGCCGTTTTCGGTTGCACCAATATGTGACAATGACAAGAAGTTAAACAGTGAGAAGGCACCTTGACCAATGATGCCGCAAAGGGCGATTTTAACGATATCTTTTTTGTCGATGCTCAG
This sequence comes from Shewanella schlegeliana, assembly GCF_016765635.1. Lineage (GTDB taxonomy): Bacteria > Pseudomonadota > Gammaproteobacteria > Enterobacterales > Shewanellaceae > Shewanella > Shewanella schlegeliana. The sequence continues at coordinate 107,236 of NZ_JAESVD010000011.1, read as the reverse complement.
TGAACCACCAAGGTCTTTACTTAGGGTTTTACTGCGAGAGGTAAAGAAGAAAATAATCGATAGGCCGATCACAGCGGTAACATAGCGGAAAAATACTAATGTCATAGGATCGACCGCCATAGATAGTGGCTTAGAGACGACCCCTGTTACGCCCCAGATCACGGCAACTGCAATAGCAGCAGTCCATCCTAAAACAACGTCTTTGTTGGTGATATTCATTTTATTTTTCCTTTAGTGTCCTTGCCTAAGTCGATTGCTATCACTCTGGGCGCTCAGGAACGTTGAATCCGTTACCCACCATCCAAACCTAGTTCACTTAAGTTATTTTTCTATTGGTGAACGGATGGAAGTACGGATTTCAGTTAAGTTTTGTTTACTTCACTGTGCATTTTACCTTTTACTAAGTTAAAAAATGTGACCCAGACCATGAGGTCGAGTTTATTGACCTAAACTCGAAAAGATTAAGCCGGATATGCTACAAACATCTATAAACCAGCAACTTATATGATAAGCATCACCTTTAACATCAATTTAGCGAGCTATTTAATACTTAAAAAGTGACTATTGGAAAGGCTTAGGGTTACTGAATTAATAAAAAACAGCTCACCCCAGTTAACTAAAGTTGACCACAGACATGATTACGTGATGTATGTCACACCATTATTTATCAACAAAATGGAACGCAAATTGGGAGGGCTAATTTAGGGAAATGAGGTTATTCGCTTACATTTTATACAGCAAACTTACAATTAAGCGACGCCTATTGCTAATGCATCCAGCAGCGCCCGAGCAAAGTCTTGAAGTTAGACTGCGGCTAAGAATTAATGCCGATGGAGAACTTGATGTATTCAGTAATCTTTACGGGGTGCTCTAGCTCTGTCTATATCAATCTAAAAGCGTTGCATTCAACCACCTTACTTTGCCCCCCAGTTTTCTAATGGACTGTAATGATTACCTATCTCATAACAAATGAAGCAACATCCGTTACCGTCAGCACACTTTTGTTGCGCAAACATATACCCAAATAGTGGTATATGTAACAATGCGTAACAGTACCCGAACTAAGTGCAAGGCGATTAAAAGGATGAATTATGAATAAGAATAAAATAATAGCCGCAATAATGATGGCCATGACCACGCCAGCATGGGCGAGTAATAATATTAACGAGTCTGTTAATGATTCAGTTGTTGAAGCCGGCGACATGTTGCAAATTCTCATCCCTGCCACGGGGTTCTTTGCCGCTTGGATGCATGATGACCTCGAAGGCGCTAAACAGTTAACTTACTCAACATTAAGTACTCAAGTTATTGTACACGGCGTAAAGCAAGTAGTTGGACGCAGCCGCCCTAATGAAAGTAGCTGGAACTCATTTCCCTCAGGCCACACTGCTGCGGCTTTTTCTGGCGCCGCATTTTTACAAACTCGCTATGGCGCCAAGTGGGGCGTCCCCGCTTACGCTGCAGCAACCTTTGTTGGCGCGAGTCGTATTCATGGTAATCGCCATTACGCGGGCGATGTGGTTGCTGGCGCATCGACAGCTTTTTTGATGAACCAGATGTTTGTATCACCGTATCGGGTAGACGGGGTTTATTTTAGTGCCCAGCCAACCGCAGACGGTTTTGCGGTTGGCGTAACGGTAACTGATGAAGTGCTCAAAACTCAGCAAAAGTCTAAAGCAAAAAAAATAGTCGATCTTAAGCATAAGTTGGAACTTGGTATTGGAACCAACATTGCTGACAGTTCTGCTCAAGCAGGTGCGACAGAGTACCTAACCCGAGACGAACTTATCGATGAATATCAACCTTTCTCTTATGTTAACTATCAATACCAACTCAGTGGCGGCAACCTTATGGAGCTAGAGTTTTTGCCGTCAGAAACACGTCGTCGCGGCACAGTTGCCCAGGACTTTACGCTCGATGATCAGACCTTTCGAGCAGGCAGTGAGGTGCTAACTGCATTTAGACATTGGATGTTAGGCGGTAATATCTACAAAGGCTTGCAGATGAGTGATGCGGTTAAGCTAGATGTGGGCCTAGGTTTATATTTACACATGGTTGAACTGGATGTTGATCTGGATGAAAACGGTGGTCAATATGCTAGCGAAGATCATTGGCGCGCGATGCCAGCAGCTACTGCAAAATTGTCATGGCGACTCACTGACGGGTTCTCGGCAATTACCAATGTGCAGTATCAAGGCTGGGAGGGTGATACCTACCTATTAGCTGAGGCTGGCGTTAAGTATGACTTCAATGAAGCTTGGGAAATGGGCTTTAAATATAGCTACTCAGAGACAGAGCTTGATAATACTGAGTTTCTTGCCAGCTACGATAGCCAAAATTTAGTCCTGACATTTACCAATAGATTCTAGTTATCTTGCACTTTAATCGCTGATCTTGGCAAGGAGGACCGCTAGACCTCATCCTCCTTGTTTCTCTCTGCCCAAGACAAAGTGGACATGTTTTGGTACTTGCCTCAGCCATTTATAAAACATTCATCAGCTAATATTCGCCATCTGATAAGCAGGAACCCTGAATGCTTGAAATGCACGAGAAAGACTAGGATTTTGCGTTTATCTGGTGCCCGACCAAGTGCTCCAAGCAGTCACAGGAACAAAATGCACCCCCTGTATATTCTGTGTCGCTAGGGTATCTACAATTGATTTGTGTACCACAGTTACAGGGCTGTGACCGACTTTAAATATCAACCTTTGGCTTAGCTCGATATTGGCCAGCTCGCTTGATAATAAAAACCTATCAACGTTTTTTATGCTGCCTCTTCTAATAGTCACTTTTGACTTTTCATCGATCAAGGAAACAAAGTTGATGACTTTTAACAGGTAAAATTTTTCAGGTATGTTTTCAATATTGGCAGCAATAAATTGCACATACTGTAAATCAAACGAACGCAGTAAAGCGCACAGTTTTTCACTCAGCAAATACTTAGGCGAGTAGTAAACATCAGGTACGAGTTCACTGTCACCTTTAGTTGTCAGCTTGTACGCTAAAGTCTCATCTACTGACACTAGCTCTCTTTTATTTCCAACCGTTTCAGTAAATTCATTGGCTGCATCGAGTAAGCCAAACTGACAGTCTTCAGTCCAAACGTAATACTCTTCGTTAATCATTAATTGTTTCTTCCTATTAGACTTTGTCTAACAACTTGTATTTAAGCAATCAAACTCAGTTTGATTGCCTTTCGCTGTAAAGCACAAGTCAGGCACAGCCTTAATAACTCAAACCACAAAGCAACGTGCCCACGTTACGGGCACAAAAAAGCCCACATAACCGTGGGCTTTAAAAGTGATACTCAGAACTAAATCGACAAGCCAAACCCAATAAGCTCAGCTCGATATGAGCCTAGATATCGAATCTCTCATAATGGTACCAAGCCGTCACTTGGCCAAACAGCGGAATGATCCAAACCGCCGTTTTGTGATCCTGATGAATTCGGATGTAATACACCTCTTCATCCTTAATATCGCGCTTTCTCAAATCGCGATAAAAACGAACCGCCGAGTCATTGAGCTTATCAGGCTTAATCAAATCCTTCTGCTCAACTTTCACCTGGAAAATATCCGCCTTGAGACCATCGATCATGCCAGAATATTGCTTAAACTTACCGCGGATCTTGTACTTAATCGGCGTAGTTAAGCAGTCTTGGTCGGTGATACAGCTCGATGAGTGAAACTCGCCGGTATCTGACGAGTCATAAATCAACGACATATTAATATCGGCGCGGATCAGCAGCTCATCTTTCACCGGGAAATAAACATCGGCTTGGTAGTTATGCTCAAGCAGTGCACCACTGGTGTCGGTGCTTTCGGGCAACATCACTCGGTTGTAGCGAATGCGTTGCTCCATGGCACTAGAGAGGTCGACAAACTCTTGTAGATTAAGCTCTGCGGGCTCTGAATCTACCGAGGTTAGGTTAATTAACCCCTTACCCGCACACTGTTCTTTATCATTACCCGGGCAGATTGCCATCGAATAATTTTCGCCATCTGTCGCGACAAAGGCATTGAAATCTTCATGACAACTCAAGAAACTGGTATCAGGAAGCAGGTGTTTCTCCCACATAAAGGGGTGTAGATGCTGTGCATCGTCCTTAAAAAGCAGCTGCGCGCTGCCCTTTAGACCACCGACCTGCAACTCAAATTGCTCATCGCTACTCCAACGCGCTAGATTCTGTGTTGCTTTATGGTAATCACTGAAATACCAAGCAAGTACTAACAACATTAAGGCGATAACGATACCGGAAATTTTAACTAACAGTGAAACATCGAAAATAGCGGCGCGCATCGATTCAGCATCGTTGACCGCTAACATTTTCACATGAGATTGAGTCGAGATGTGTAACTGATAGCCACGGCGGGCGATGGTTTTAAGCTGTACCTCACGGTAAGGATCCAGCTTCTTACGCAAGGTGCTAATGCATTGAGTTAGTGAAGTCACAGCAACGACGCGATCGGGCCACCCAGCACTAAGCAGCTCCTCTTTGGAGCAAACAGGCTTAGAAGAAAGCAGAAGGCGATGCAGCACGGCTGACTCGGAGAAGGTTAAAATAACCTTCTTGCCACTCACATGATCAACTAACTGGTGAGCTTCAGTATCTAACTCCAAATAAGGAGTGATTTTTAACACAACTAACCTCGACTACTTATTATGCGCAACTGGTTTCTGAATCCGTGAATTCTACAACTAAGTGCTTAAGTAGAATGTGATTATTGACTCAAAACAGTCGCCACTGTGCGGCCAATCACCGCCAGTGTTCACAGATTTAGAATTTAGTGATATTACTCATTTAGTTGTAGATAATTTTTGGTCTTTTAACGAGTTCATCTCGTTTAAATTAAAGGGGTTTACGCTTAAAAATTCGATGTGAGATAAGCGTCAAAGAGACGATCCACAACAAAAACAAGCCATACATGGCCGGTAAGCCCCAATCTGTCGTCGCTATCATCGCTAAGCTGCCTGTCGCGCCCTCACCCTCTATCGCCACTAAGTTTATCGCACGATAGAGATCCGTTGGACTCATGGCGATCAGAACATTAATCAGGAATTGGTTGGCGAAAGAGAAATCTGAGACCAATAGGGTCAACAGTAGCAGATCATAGATCAGCACAAACAGAAACCACAGCAGCAATAAACAACCGATCGCCTTGGCTTTCTCGGTGCATTTTAAGCTGACGATGTAGCTCAACAAAATAAAGGTCAGTGCTAGCAAATTACTGCTAAGCAGGAACTGCGCAAACGCCGCCACTAATTCGGCGCCATTGTACTGCTCTCCCACGAGTAACAGCAGCGCTGCTGTCAGTCCAAAGGCTAAGCCTGTCGCAGTCAACATCACAGTGATGTGGCCAAGTAGCTTACCAAAGATAATCTGTGATCGCGTCAGCGGATATGAGAGCAGTAACAATAGGGTTCCCGCTTCCTCCTCGCCGACAAAACTGTCGTAGCACAGCAAAATCGCCGCCAACGGAATAATAAAGACCGAGATGGTGGAGAGGCTGCTCATTAGACTATCAAGCTCTGGAAGATACAGGCTACCTGTCACTGCACTACCAGCGAAGCTAACGCTCAAAGAGAGCAGTAAAAATATACTCCCCATAAAGCTAAGCCAGCGATTACGAGAGCTATCGCAGATCTCTTTATGGGCGATAATCAAAATCGGGGATTTAAGTCTATTCATCTGCATTCTATAACTGCTCAACCGAGGAGCATAACGCCTGCCCCATTAAATCGTGGTAAATATCTTCGAGCCTTGGTTCCTTAATATCAAAATCAAATATTTGGCATTGAGAAACGAGATGCTGAACTATTTCGCTCTTTTGCGAGGCTGCGATCTGCAACAAGCCATCTTGGTAGAACTGTTGCAGATAGGCATTGGTCTTCACTCGCTCGCTAAGTTCACTGAAATCGATGCAGGTCTTTAGCGTGCTGGCACTTCTTAGCTCGGCGCAGGAGCCTAAGGCCACGCGCTTGCCTTTAGCCATGATCAAGGCTCTGTCTAGATGTGACTCAACCAGAGATAGCTCATGGGTTGAGATCACCACGGCGCAGCCCGCCAGCTTAAGCTGATTGATCTTGCCGTAGAGGAACTGTGATGCCTGAGGATCGAGTCCCACGGTAGGTTCATCGAGCAGCAGCACCTTAGGTTCAGACAAAATAGCCTGCGCCACCCCTAGTCGCTGTTTCATCCCTTTAGAATAAGTTTTTAGCTGTCGATGCTGGGCATATTCGAGGCCAAACTCTTCGATAAGTGACTCAACACGGCGCTGGGTTACCCCTTTTAGCGCCGCAAAATAGCGTAAGACTTCATATCCCGTCAGCTTGTCATAGAAGCTGGCATCTTCAGGCAGATAACCTAGACACACGCTATTGCGGGCTTGGCTTAACTGGGCATTTTGCCCCAATATTTGTACCGAGCCGGATGTTGGCGGGATCAAACCTAAGATGATTTTAATCAGGCTAGACTTACCGGCACCATTGTGACCCAGCAGAGCCATAGTTTGACCTGCCGCGACATCGAAACTGACACAGTCGAGCGCGGTAAAGCCTTGATAGCTAAGGCTAACATCGGTTAGCTGAATTGCGAGTTCTGACATAGTGTTCTCAGTCCTGCTGTTATGATTAACCCCGAATTGTGGAATGGCTACACTCATCAGAACGGCCCCCTATCGGTGCTAGCTATACTGCTTGTACTACTTTTACTGTCTATACTGAGCAGAGGGAAACTATCGACAATCCCAGTAGCGGGGCCGAATTCAAACTGGCCTTGCACCCAACGCAGCAGCGCAACAACCGGGCTGTTCATCAAGAAGCGCGCCTCAGGATAGAGCCAAAAAAGTTTATCGAGGTTATCGTTAGGTCGATAAGGTTTATCGGCGATGCCATCATGGTTTGCATCCCACCCCATATGGCCGCTCCAGTAGTTGCCACGACCTTGATGGCTCCACTCTAAGAGTGAGTCGCCCACGTATTTGACCTGGGTCTTGTTATTAATAAACTGATTGCCGTATACCTTATTCTTCTCTCCGCCCATCGCCATGTAGATACCGATATCACTGGTTGAGAACAGGTTATGACTCACTTCGTTATCACGAGCGCCGTAGATAAAAATCCCTTTGCCCTCGTTACCTAGCTCTGCGGTGCCTTCGGGATTATGGCCCAGCGACAGACGGTTGTTGCTTACGATGCAGTGGTTACTGATATTAAGCAGGACGCCAAAATCTAAGGTATTGGAGGCTTGATTTTGATACAGATTGACAAACTCTGAGCTCATGATGGCATAGCCACCATCGACGTTATCCACTTGGTTGCCATAGCCTTCATCGTGCTTGGTGTACATGTAGTGAATTCCATACTGTGCAGAGTGGAAGCGGTTGTCGAACACTAGACTGTTGGTGCTAGTTTCCAGATAGACGCCATCCCTAACATGGGAAATTTTGTTGTCGTGCACCACAGGGGCGTCGACCCCTTTGAGATATACGCCATCGCCCCTGTCTAGCTTATACAATGCTGGGTTGCCGGTGATGACATTATTCGCCACGGTAATATGCTTGCTGTTTTCCGAATAGATCCCAAAGCCATCACCACTAAGGCGGCTCGACTCGATACGTACCCGGTCAGCGTTCTCTTGTACCCAGATACCAGAGTCGAGTTCATAGAGATCGCCGCCCCAGTTTTGAACTTGTAAGTTGGAGAGGGTGACATCGGAAGCAAACACACTAATGGCACTCCCTTTACCGCCAGCATCGATAATCGCGCCTACGTCACCCGTTAAGGTGATGGCCTGATGGATCGCAAAATGGCCTGAATATTCACCGGTCTTTAAAATAACGGTGTCGCCTGCTTTAACGTTTTTAAGTTGCAGCTTAAGGTCTTCGGCGTTCGACACCGAGTAGGTCGCCGCGATAGCAAGCGGGCTAACAAACAGGCATAGACAAGTGCTAAGGCAGACCTGCTTCGCTGCCTTACTCAAACTGTTACGCACTCGCTCTGAGCCAAGATTAATCATGAGTTTCTTCATACTTTAGTAACTAACCATGGCAAGTAACCATTCACTTACTGCTATTCGCCGGCTAACAGGGCAATATCAATCTTTTCATAAGGTAGAACGGCGCCGCCAAACTCCTCGGCAAACTTAACCGCATCATCTTGACTCTTAAAGCTTGCTACAGCGGGTCCCATCACGGCTTTTTTAATGGTGCCGTAGACATACCAAGCTTGGGTTGCCTCGGTGAAGGCCTCGTCTTTAGGATGTTCCCAATCAGTCGCACCGACGTCATGGACAAATAGCGCTTCAATTTGACGTTTATTTTCAGGCTGCAGTGCGAAGTTAAACATGTCGCGAGTAGAGCAGAACTTAGGTACGACAGTCTGCCCTTTAAGGTGAACTTGTCCCTTAGGCCCTGGATACTTGGTGATCATCATGCCGCACAGGTGGCAACGGTCATGCTCGTGAATGGCCTCGGCCGTGTATTGCTTTGCATCGGCATTGCTGTCGCTACATGCACTAAATAAGGGTAAAAGGAATAACAAACAGATTAGCTTTTTCATTTTCTCTCCAAGGACCACTGTGCTTTCAGGCTAGCCCTTCAATAGCCTTGCAGGGGCGACATTGAAGGGCCAGCTTACTCACAGCTAGCGAAATTCAGCAGGGTGGTGCTAAAGCCAATTGTTCACTAAGCGCCCATAGGGAAAAGCCCTTAAAGACCGCATGCTTCAACACCACCACAATTTAAACTTACTAGCATTAATCAGTATTGAGTCTTTGATCACTCCATCGTTAAGGCGATACCTAAACGACTTGGGGAGGAGTCAGCCCAGACTCACTACTTTTTACATATCAGATTAACCGACAACGGCGTTAACCTAGGGGCGTTAACGCGTTATCGATAACTCCGACTAGATGGCATTTAACTGACCCGCGTAAATGATGAATAAACGCAGACACATCATGCCGACTACCGCACACATACCAGACATGAAAAATGCTTTAGCCGAGTGGCTAAACGCTTTACCTGTGGCGAAGTTAAGCAGTAGTGGACCAACAAAACCGATACCCACAACACCAACCCAGAACACATTAGCCCATACGCCGCTATGGAAGGCAGCGAACGCACTCTGTGCACCAGCATTACCCGTTGCTAAAGACATGACGATCATGAATAGGAACAGGGCTTCGGCTGCCATTACTGGCCACTCAATGGCATGTAATGTGTGCATGTCTTGGCCGTGTAGATCTTCTTTAAATACTGATACTGCAACCATTTTTGCAGCAGCGGCACCAGCAGAAAGACCTGACGCAACAAATAACGCAGGCAATACCGAGGTATTGATAATTGGGAAGCGGATCAAGGCTGAGATCAAGAAGCCAGTATAGGCACACACTGACATAGCAAGTACTAGTACTAGCTTTTCAGATGGCGCACGAATACCGCGTAACTTGTCGATAATTGGCAACAAGAAATGCAGTGGCTTACATGCTTTAATCTCTTCCTCAAACGCGAACAGTGTCACCAACGCTACCAAAGGAATGTATGCATTTAGGACAAGAACACCCACAGACATTACAGAGTTTAGGTTGTAGAACACCAAGATTCGCCAGAAGAACAGCGGGTTAGTCAAGTCTATAACCAGACACAACATACCTAGCGAAATCGTCACTAATGAAACTAAAGACGCCGCCTTTAGGAAAGGCGTGTTTTCAGTTTGATTTTTATAGAAACGAATAAACAGCGCAACCGCTAATGCACCACCAGAGATACCAGCAAAGAACAGGTAAACCGCAATCGGCCAAGGCCATGCGATGCCTTGTGAAAGGCCCATTGTAAATTCAATATTACCGTCCATGACTATACTCCTAGCTTCACAATAGGGATGTAACGCAGGCTAGGCTCAGTACCGAAGCCCGGCTTAATACGTACCGAGTCCTTAACTGCTAATAGCTTACTCACATATGAAGTTGGATCGTTTGCATCACCAAAGATCAGCGCATCGTAACGGCACTGCTGCACACAAGCTGGCAACTCACCAATGACAAGCTTGCTGTTTAGGCAGAAGTCGCAGTTATCAGCTACGTCAGTTTCTTTGTTGATGAAACGTGCATCGTAAGGGCAAGCACCGATACAGTACTTACAACCCGCACATTTCGCCGCATCCATGGTCACAATGCCCGTCTTCTCATCGCGATGTGCAGCGCCGGTTGGGCAAACTGTTACGCAAGGAGCATTCTTACATTGCTGACATGAAACACGCACAAACTTACGCTGACAACCACAGTCAGTTGTTTTACCGCAGTGTGGACAAGGTTGACCTTCAACGGCGCTTGATTGCTCTTCCATTAACAGACGAGATTTACCTTCTGGTAAGTGGTTAGCCTTATTACAGGCTTCCTTACACTCACCACAGCCAACACATTTGTTTTGGTCGAAAACCATTACATAGTGCGGCTTGTTGGTATCTTCCTTGTCTTTGACCGAGCTACACCCTAGCGGTGCCAATATCAAAGAGCTGGCTCCTAGACCTTTAAGGAACCTCCGTCTCTCTAGATTTTCACTCACAGCATCCTCCGAATATCGGTATTAAACCGACACGTTATTTTTTTAATTTAATATTTTGCTAGCGTTTGTTTAGGCATTAATGAGCTAGTCGAAATCAACTTGTGCTAATTTTTGCTTAGACTTTTCAATTGCAAAGTTAATCGCATCGGGATTAAACACTTGAACCTTATTGGTTAAGACAATATTCCAGTTATCTATCGCCTTCTGATAGTTACCATTGAGATAAGCATCATTGGCAATGAGTAAGCGGGTATTGAGCTCTTCGTGATGCAGAGTTAGCGCCCTCGCTATCACTAAAGAAGTGTCCATGCTGATTACCCGACCATCTCGGTAGTACATGGATGATGCTTTTAACCCTAAGGCTTCAGTGTTCTCGCTGTTAATCACCAACAATTGATCTAAGGTTTCGATCGCATCTTTATATAAGCCACCGTCTATATACGACTGGGCTAAACCTAATAACACTAGTGGATCATCAGGATTCTTTTCGGCAAGTTTCTGTCCCTTATTGATATCGGCAACCAGCAGATAATCGACATTGTAGTCAGCCATGGCTGAGTCCAAATCTTGATATCGACCAAGTGTCAAATAAAGGAGAACAGAAATACTAATTAGAAATAAATTAATGAATCCAAAAGGGTAATTATTGTTTGTATTCACATCGTATGGCGCGATGCAATTATTAGAGCCAAAACAGTCTCCAACCTCATTCTGTAAGTCTTGGATCTTGGTGCCATATTTAAAATGATGGCAAAAAAGAAACACTGACGAACATAACAAAACAACAGAGATACTTATAAGCAAGGTATTCATTTTGACTCTATATCAATAATTAATATCAAATTTATTTGTGTGGATTGGCGCCCATCATGCCGCCCATCATACCGCCCATACCCATGCCACTTAGGCCCATGCCGTGAGAGTTCTCACCAGGCTCTTCAACCTTGACCAATTCCACTTCGAATACCAAAGTCGAATGCGGTTGAATCATGCCAACAACACGGTCACCGTAGGCAAGTGCAGACGGAATAGTTAACTTAAACTTTGACCCTTCAGGCATTAAAGCAAGACCTTCTTGCCAGCCTTCAATAACGGTAACTAATGAGAAACGGTTAGGTTCGTTACGCTCATAAGTGCTGTCAAACTCAGTGCCATCAATCAAGCTGCCTTTGTAGTGCACGGTGACAACATCATTGCCTTGTGGCATTTTGCCTTCACCCATAGTTAACACTTCATATTGCAGACCCGATTCGGTTTGCTTAACATCACTGTTTTTGCGGTTTTCAGCCATGAAAGCTTCACCTGCAGCTAAGTTTTTAGCTGTCAGTGCATCTAACTTGACTTGCTTAGCCGCATTAAGCGTTTCAGCACGTTGGTTTAGGTAAGTGACGATATCTTCTTTAGACATTTTAGTTTCGTCCTTTAAAGCATCGAGTAAACCACCAACCAGCACATCCATATTCACTTCAGCGCCTAGCTGAGTTTGGCCATAAATCTGACTAGAAATATGATGACCAAATGAAGCACCAATACTGTACGACTCCTTTTCAACGTCAGTTGTCAGGTCACTATTAGCAAAACACGACACCGATACTGACATGGTTAGACAAGACACAACGGCCAATACACTCTTTTTAAGCTTTTTCATACAATCAATCTCACTAAAAAATAAATTTACATAATCCGTTATGGCTTTTCTGTTACTCGATTAGCTAAACGCCATCCATAGATCCCATCAGGCATCTGACGAACTTGGGTATACCCTAGCTTCATCACGTGTCGAGCAGCAATTTCACTGGCATTACAAAGACGGTTTGCACAGTAGAAAACCATGAGTGCATCTTTGTTTTTAGGCAGCAAGTCTTTCCAATTTTTTACGTTGAAATAAACAGCGCCTGGAATGAATCCTTCTGCCCATAATTCCAATGTGTTGACATCGAAGAAGTAGACTCCCTCTTTGCCCACTAAGGTTTCTGCTTCCATCATGGTGATCGTATTTAGCGGCTCATCATAATATTTAGCAGGGCCCATCTCTTGGCCACCGCCGGCATAACTGCTGGTTGATAGCATTGATAAAAAGACGGTGAAAATGACACTTCCCAGTACTCTATTCATAGTTTCTCTCTTAGTTACCTCAACCTAAGCGTGCCTAGGTTGAGGCAGGTATTAACTCAATTACATCTTTTTAGCGCTGTAACCAACACCATCTAGAATGTTCTGAGCTTGGGTAACATAAGTTAGGGCTGCGTCTAGACGCTTCTGGCTGTAACGGAAGCCATGAACACCCCATGAACCATCTTTCTTGATTAGGTCGATAGTTTCTTGCGCTTTCTCAGCTAGCATTAGGACTTCAGTCTTGTCTGCAGTAGACAGCTTAGTCACTTCTAGTAGCGTATCGATGCGCTCAAGAGCTTGTTCAACTTTTGCGTAAACATCCTTAACAGGAGTTTGCATCTTCATCACTTCGCCGTAGATCTCTAGCTGGTCGTCGTAATGTAGGCCAGTTTCTAGCTCAGACTGGAATGGGCTGTGACAACCCTTGTTATCCACTACGTCTTTGTCAGAAATTGCTGTACGAGCACATGACCACATTAAGTCTAAGTAGTTGTGACCTTCTTCGTTCTTAGCAACAGTCCAGCCTTTAACGCCTGAATCACGTGGCTGACCTGCAGGTGGGTTCAGAGTCTTACGCTCTGGGTCGATATCGATCTTCCACATGTGTGAACGACGTACGGCATCGAAACCAGCGCTGTCTGGGAACTGAATCGCAGCGAAGTTTTCACAGCTACCCATGTTAGGCATGTGACAGCTTTGACATGTTTGGTTGCTATGTGTGTCTGTGTTTTCAGCGATCATTGCTTGCGCTTCGTGACAGTCAACACAGTCTTTCTTCAGCATTGGCTTTGAGAAACCAGATAGGAAGTCGCCATCAGTCACTTCGTGTGGATCGTGACAAGTCGTACAACGCATACCTTTCTCGTAATGAGAAGAAGCAAACATTTGCGAACCTTCAGTACCACAAGATGGACAAGCAGACTTCATGTATACGCCGAACGCGTATTCCATCTTCTCTTGTGCCTGTTCTGTGTCAGCTAGCTCATCAACGAAGAAGAAGCGCTGGTGACAACGTTCACAGTTAGACTGCATGCCGCCAGTACCGCCATCTAAGTGACCGCCCGCGCCATGACACTCTTCACAAGAGATACCCTTAGAGATAGTGTGCTCTTGAAGCTTCTTAGCATCGCCAAGCGCATCGAAGAACTCTTGCTTGTTTTGGAAGTCAAACTTGTAGGTATGACACATTTCACAGTAAGAGCTACCAGGTTGGAATAGCATCTCTTTCTCGTACTTAGCACCGTATGAAGTCATACCCCACTGGTGAGAACCTGTACCGCCAAACTCTTCTAGCGTCACTGGGAACTCAGGGATTGCCTTGTTAATCTTCTTCGCCATCTCTGGAGTTAGCCATTCAGCCCAACCACGAGAGAACTGGTTAGCACCGGCAACCATCTTACCAGTACCTTCAGATAACAAACCGTCACGCACGTGGTAAGTACCACGAACTAGCCATGAGTCTAGGAAACCATACTTAGTACGTGGAGTACCGATGATTGCGTATACGTCGTTAGCGCGAATACCATCTGGTAGCATTGATGCGTCACTACCGTATAGCTTGGCGTTTAGGTCACCGTTTGGTACTTCTTTATCGGTAATTTCGCTTGGGAAACGAACTACGTTTGCGTGACGCGAACGTTGCCATTTCTCGAACTGAGTTGCGTGACACTCACCACACTTCTCTGGACCTACGAAGTTGTTTGGAAAGTCTAGCGTTGATTTAGCACCTAGACGGTACTGAACCGCGCTTGGGCGACCCACACGCTTGCTGTATGCCTGGCTTCCGCCAGTATCTAAATATTCCTCACCACGGTCACTAATATGGTAATCACCAATTAAGTTGCCTTCTTCTTGATACTTGAACATTGGATGGTTTTGAAATAAGAAATCAAATAACTCATCTTCTTGAACAATATAATCGTGCAGTGATTTAACACCTGTTCTTTCTTCTGTACCAGCATAGTTTGCGATTGCATTCTTAGCAGACTCACCCATTTCAGGAACGCTATTGTACTTGCCACCAGCGGCATTTACAGCACCAACAGCGCCGAAACAAAACAGCACACTTGCGACTGCTTTAAGTTTCCAACTTTTCATCATCACTCCTAGTTATAACCTAGTTATAGTATTTTCATCATCATTCAACTAAGGCACTCTCTTGTTTAGCTGAATCACTGAACAATTGAGTTGACGCTATTTTCCACATCTTTTTCACGAAAAATATGAGTCACTGCAAAAAATGAGATCTAGGAAAATACAGATAGTAAAAAATCAGTGAAAACAGAATCAATACAACAAGTTACAGGGCAATGCGGCATGGGTTTTTCACTTGTAATATGTTTTTTTGATATCTAAAAGCATCTAAAAAAAGGCCATTTACATATGAAAAAATATCAGATGACTGATTGGGTTCGATAAAGGCTAGAGAGGTCACAAAACACTTCACTAATATAACCTACCCTAAGCCAGAACGAGTGGAATGCAGTTTAGCCAGGATAGCTAGAAATAAAGATAATTTAAAAATCTGTTAATTGACAGCAACTTTAAACAGATCATTTAACCAGCAACTATTTATACAGTTAAATAATTGCCATCGATTAAAGTCGAATAAGATTTATATCACACTTTTTTAAAACATAGAGAATTTAATAAGATGATTCCAGAACTCGGACTTATTTTCCTAATAATTAGTACGGTGTCAGCATTAATACTGTCATTTATTCCGCTCTATGCTTCTTATTCTAAAAATAGTTATCTGTTTAGCTATGTAAAACCGCTCACCGCATTAATGACCGTCTCCATTAGCACTTCTATTTTATGTCTATTGATATCATTTCTGGTCGATGACTTCTCGGTGGCATATGTTGCCAACCACTCTAATACTCAGTTAGCCACTTTATATAAGGTGGCAGCAGTCTGGGGCAGCCATGAAGGCTCGATGCTATTTTGGGTGGTGTCCATCGCGATTTGGGGCTGCTTAATTGTGTTCTCATCACGCTACCAAGATCCGTTATTTGTTGGGCGCATGATTGCCATCTTGGCATTTGTGATTGCCGGCTTTAACCTGTTTATGTTGTTCACCTCTAACCCGTTTGCCCGCTTGCTACCCAATTTCCCGATAGAGGGGCGCGACCTCAACCCCATTTTGCAGGACATAGGTTTAATCTTTCACCCACCTATGTTGTTCTTAGGCTATGTGGGGCTCACCATCACCTTTGCAGCCGCTATTGCTGCGCTGCTCGGTGGTAAATTTACCCAACAACATGCCAGCTACCTGCGACCATGGGTGCTTATGGCATGGGTATTTCTAACTGGTGGTAATGCTTTCGGTTCATGGTGGGCCTATAACGAGCTAGGTTGGGGCGGATGGTGGTTCTGGGATCCGGTTGAAAACGCGTCATTCATCCCATGGTTGGTTGCCACTGCACTGCTGCACAGCGTGGTATTGAGTCAGCATCGTAGTAGTTTTAAGGTCACCACATTATTACTCTGTCTGCTCGCTTTCTCCTTAAGCTTGTTGGGTACCTTCTTAGTACGCTCCGGCATAGTGCAGTCGGTACATGCTTTTGCATCAGACCCTACTCGTGGTATGTCAATTCTGTCGCTACTCGGCGTGTTTGTTTGTGGTGCTCTGACCCTGTTTGCCTTAAAGGGGAACTTAATCAAATCAAAGTCCGACTTTAGCCTCATTTCACGCGATAGCTTCATTTTGCTGGGTAATATCGTGTTAGTGGTCGCCGCGATTTCTGTGCTACTGGGCACCTTCTACCCCTTGTTATTTGAGCTATTAAACCTTGGGACGCTTTCCGTTGGTGCACCTTACTTTAATAGTATGTTCGTGCCGCTCACCTTTGTCGCCGTACTATTAATGGGCGCAGCTCCTTTGATTAAGTGGCAGAAACAATCACTTAAGCCGCTAAAGCCCTTACTGTATCTACTTGCCACTGCTGTCGCTATCGGCATTATCGTTGCTTTGCAAACCCGCGATGGCTTTAATCCTTGGGTGTTTATTGGCGCTACGGCCGCAGCCTGGGTGATACTGACCCTTGGCTACTTAGTGTTTAGCCTACGCCAGCAAGGCACTGCAATTATTGCTAAAAAAGTAGCGATGATGATTGCTCACTTAGGTGTCGCGGTAACCATTATCGGTGCGACAGCCGTGTCTAACTTCGAGTCTCAAGAACTGCTAAGAATGGGACCGGGTCAAGGTAAGGAGGTTGCCGGATACACCTTCGTCTATGAAGATACCGTCGATGTTGAGACGAACAGCTACACAGCGATTCAAGCCAATATTCGTGTTATGGATAGCGATGAAAATGACATTGGCTATATCACACCGCAGCGCCAAACCTTTAAGACTAACGCCATGGAGACGACTCAAGCGGGCATTATGCGTAACTTAGTGCGCGACCTGTATGTATCGAGCGGTCAACAGTTGAGTGAGACTGAATACTTGGTACGTATTAGCCACAAACCTTTAGCCTGCTGGATCTGGATTGGTGGTTTAATGATGATGTTTGGTGGCAGTATCGCTGCTTTCTCAGGCCTTTATAGCCTACGCCGCACACAAGCGGCCTCACAAACAGTGCAACACAGGGTTAATACAGATAAAGCACTCCAAGCTAAGGAGCTAGCATGAGCAAAACATACACTTCTACGCTAGTGCGCTTACTGGCAGGCTTGGCCATTTTGCTTTGTATCAGTATGTCAGCTCAAGCGGCTTCAGATAAAATCCATTACACCCCAGATCAAATTCGTGATTTAGGTTTTGAGATTGCCCATGAGCTACGCTGCCCGATGTCGGTCAATCAGAACCTATTCGACTCTGGTGCGCCTATCGCCAGTGAGCTCAAGGGGCAGATCTTTTTAATGCTAGAGCAAGGCGAATCTAAGGCTGAGATCATCGACTTTCTTGTGCAGCGCTATGGCGAAAAAATCCGATATCAACCTAGCTTCTCAGCTGCAACCGCCCTGCTTTGGTTTGGGCCTATTCTTCTGCTTCTCGGTATAGTTGGCGTAGCTGCCGCCTTGATCCGTGAACAACGTAAACATCAAGACACAAATGGTAATACCTATGAATAAAACACATTTACTCAGCTGCTTACTGGTTTTCTCATCTTTACTTATGCCAGCGCACGCCCAAGTGGTCACGAAGAAGGTCTATGACACCGGCAAAGCGATTGAAAAGCCACTGATCATGTCACGCTTTATTGAGATGCAATCGGCTCGCGCCGTTCCCGATGTGACCTTTACCGACACTCAGGGCGGAGAGATAAACCTCAAGCAGTTTAAGGGAAAACTGGTCTTGGTGAACCTGTGGGCGACTTGGTGTGCACCTTGTATTAAAGAGATCCCACAGATGGAGAATATTCGCCAAGTAAATAAAAACAACGACTTGGTTGTAGTGCCGATTTCGATTGATGAAGAGAGTGACAAGGTACAGGCCTTCTTAGATCGCCACGAGCTTGGTCACTACCAAACTTGGTTAGATCCAAAGAAAACCATCGACCAAGTGATGCCTGCCGATGTGGTGCCTGCAACTTATGTATTTGACGGCTCAGGCAATCTTGTTGGCTTCCTGCGTGGTTATCTAGATTGGGGTGATAAAGAGGTTCAGCCTTACCTAGAGAAGCTAACCGCGAAATATGCGCATCGCTAAATCTAGGTCCTAAAGTGATTTGAACATTGTTTTCCTCGCTAAACGCCCATCTCGATGGGTTACTTTCACCTCTCCATGGTGAATTTAGGTTCTGTCAATCACAGTGCCAACGCCTTGTCGTCTCCCACACGACAAGGCGATTTTTCTTTTGCCCGATAGCAAATATTTAAGCCAGAGCTTGCTCTGCCTCTGGGGCCAATCGTTCTATCTTAAAGTCGTAATGGGCGTAAGCCGCACTAATCAACGGACACACTAAATTAAAGAAGGCGTAAGGCAGGTAGGCGACCGTAGCCACGCCTAAGGTGCTGGCCATATACGCACCACAGGTATTCCAAGGGATTAACGGGCTGGTGATCGTAGCGGAATCCTCTAGGGTACGGCTTAAGTTAACTGGAGCCAGCCCACGCTTAGCGTACTCCACCTTGAGCATACGACCTGGCAACACAATTGCGATAAACTGATCGGCGGTGATCAGGTTAGCGCCAATACAGCTGGCTATCGTGGTGATCATCAGACTACCGCTTGACTTCACTAATCCAAGAACACTCTGCAAAATACGCTTTAATAATCCAGTAACCTCCATGATGCCACCAAATGTCATAGCACAAAGGATCAGCCAAACTGTGTTGATCATACTGCTCATGCCGCCACGACTCAGCAGGCTGTCTAACACCTCATCACCCGTTTCAGCACTATAACCATTAAACATCGCCACCCAGATCCCTTTGACCAATGCAACAACTGGCGTCAAGGTTTCATCACTGGCGAACTTAACCACATTGTCGAACTGAAATAGCGCCGCACAGATCGCCCCCGCAATCGTACCGATAATCACAGTAGGAAAAGCGGGGACCTTCTTCCAAGCTAAGATAAATACCACCAGCAGCGGCAATAACAGATGTATGCCGGGGTTAAATTGAGTCTGGAGCAACGACAGTGTTGTCTCGAAATCATTACTCTCTATGCCTGCCTGAGCATTAAAACCTAACAGCAAGAAACAGATCATCGCGATGATAATACTTGGCGTCGTTGTCCACACCATGTGGCGTATGTGACTGAAGATATCGGTTCCAGCAACGGCAGGCGCTAAGTTCGTGGTATCTGACATGGGTGACATCTTGTCACCGAAATAGGCACCACTAATAATCGCGCCAGCAGTGATCTCGACATTGAGCCCCATCGCCGATGCCACACCGACTAAGGCGATACCTAAGGTGCCAGCTACAGTCCAGGAACTACCGATACTGATGGCTACCACGGCGCATAAGAGACAACACGCTGCGTAAAAGTACTCGGGGTTTAACACTAACATACCGTAATAGATCATGGTGGGCACCGTACCGGCAAGGATCCAAGTGCCAATGAGCGAGCCAACAGTAAATAGAATGAGTAGCGCCCCAGTGGCGACACCAATACTGCGCACTATGCCCTGCTCCATCTCCGCCCAGCTATAACCATTTTTCCAACCGATTAATAGCCCTATACAGCCAGCCATAATCAAGGCTATCTGATTTGCCCCATAAGAGCTGTCAGAAGAGAACAGATAAACCGCGGCAGTTAACATTATCACCAAGGCGATAATAGGTAAGAGTGCATCGAGTAATGTCGGAACGGAATGTTTGCTATCTTGCAGAGGATCCATTGTCACGGATTCTGACTGTTGCAGATCATTATTTGGGCTCATAAAACATCCTTTTTCTTATTCTTATGACCTAAGCACTCTTACTAAAATGAAGTCTCTAAACTAAGTCGTTTTTATCACTAAAAAATAAACTAAAGTGCATAGGCTGGAACCACATCCTTACATAAAATTAACAACAACGTCTAGCACGCAGCCTAGAACTCATTATCCACAGGAAATGGATACGTGCCAAAAAAGCTTAGCCATTCAACATAAGCACCACATACTGATTAAGCATGCATGCAAATGGCATTTTTAAGGCCAGCAGTAAGGACTGATAAAAATTCATTGCAAAATAGCTGACAAGTTAAAAAAGCAACAATTTTGCAAAAACAATTAAAAATAGATAGGAAGAGTTTCAATTTGAGAAACAATCGAACGGCAAGCCTTTATGACAAGACTTAACATCAGTCGGTTAAACACCCACCTTGGTATAATTAAGCTCGAAGGCGAGATCCACCAAGGGCAAACTATCACTGTGAACCTATTATCTATAAATGGGAATCTATCATGGGTACTGATGGCTGGATTGAGCTAGATATCACCCATCAAAACACACAAATGCTGCTTCAACAGCTCCAAACTGAGATTAGTAGGCACCTAGACAGCACCACAGAAGCGAGCATAAGATAAATCGAAAACTTGTAACCTAGCTCGATTTCCCTCGCAGCAGCCACCTTGTAATTGGCTCCCAGTGCTCTTTCATTTAAGCAATCACTTCTTTAAAATGTCGCCTGATTACTCACATTTGCAGCAAAGGCACATTAACGATGAAACTATCCGCTCTGGATCAGCCACTATACGATCACCTATATCGCGATATACGAGAGTTCCGCATGACTTTCGATCTACCGATTGAGGATAGCAGCACGCTAGATGATAAAGCCGATACGCTGCATACATCGCTGGCGATTGAAGAACTCACCGAGCTGGCCGAAGCCGACAGCCGTGTAGAGCAAGCCGATGCTATCGTCGACTCTGTCTATGTATTGATGGGACGTCTGGTGCATCTGGGCGCAACCCAAGTCAACGATAGACTCGAGATCAGCTATGTTATCGATCTACTGCTGCATGTTGCCAAGAACCGTGAAATCGACTTTGTCACCTGTTGGGATGAAGTGCACTCAAGCAATATGAGTAAAGTGTGCCGCAACGAGCAAGAGCTTGAAGAGACTATCGCTTTTTATGCTCAACAAGGAGTGGAAATTGTCGGAAGCACCAAGGGCGACTTTATCATAGCTAAGTGCGCGAAAGACGTTGAGATGGCTGGTAAAGTGGTTCGCCAAGGCAAGGTACTCAAGTCGGTTTACTACCGCCCTGCGGATCTAGAGAAGCTGGTTAAAGCGTAATCTTAAACTCAGCCTTTAAGCAGTTTAAACCCGAGTAAGTAGAGACAATATGCTCTACTTACTCTTCGCTATGGTATTTAAGCTGTTACATATATAGATAAAAAATCGATATAAACACTATCGATTTCAGCTGATTTTGTACAAATAAAAAGCTAAGCTGGGACGGTACCTAGATTTAGCAGACAAAGAGGCAAACCTTGCGAATTAAAATCATCCTTCTTAGCTTATTGCTATTGGGTTTGCCATTATTCAGCATGCTCTCTCCCTCCGCGTTCGCGAATAACCGCAGCATTGAAGCCACGGCTCACATAACCACCCCCTTTAGCATTCCCCGCAGCCATACGGTGCAAATTAATGATAAAGAGCGCAGCTATAAACTCTATATCAAGCTACCTAAAGGCTATAAATCCTCAGCAAATAGAGACAGGCTGTATCCGGTCATCTATCTCACTGATGCCATGTATACCTTTCAGATCATGTCGGGCGTCACTCGTTTCCCGATGAACTCAAAGCAGATGCAGCCGGCGATCATCGTCGGGATCTCTTGGGAGCTTGGTCTTAGAAGTGATCACAGCCGCGTTCGCGACTACACCCCTAGCGTCGATAGCAGCTGGAAAAAAGTCACTGGCGGTGCCGAGCGACACATGCGCTTCTTACGAGATGGAATCATCCCCTATATGGAGCAAAACTTCCGTGTGGATCCTCGTCAACGCACCTACGTCGGTAATTCTTTAGGTGGACTGTTTGGCGCTTATGTTCTGCTAAAGCAACCAGATCTGTTTAGTAACTATCTATTGGGTAGTCCCTCTCTTTGGTGGCAAGAACGACACTTCCTGACTCAATTTGCGAAGAATATCGCTTCACTCAAAGAGATAGAGGCCAATGTCTTTATTGGAGTCGGTGCACTAGAACATAACGGTGAAGGCGGAGACTCTGAACACAATATGGTAGCCGATGCTCAGCACTTTAAGGCATTACTGAACAATCTTGAAGTGAACAACCCGGATTTAAACAGCAAGCTATTGATTATCGATGAAGCCCACCATGCTACCGCCTTCGCAACTTCGGCAATTCATGGCATGGACTGGTTTTTTAATCACGAGGAGGGAGTGAGCCAGTAGGCCATATTTAGCCGATATTACGCTGCTCAATCTTTAGGATACAGGGTGTCTTGAGGCGCACAGTATCACTCTTATGGACCAGCTCATGCTCATACCAATGAATGTATAATCGCAGCTCGATATTGCCACTAAATTGATTGCTATTATAGAAGTCTCGATAGCAGCGTCGGTGCTCTAGATAGCCGCCGTGATAGAGCTTTAGCATACGCTGGCCGATATGAATTTCTCGAAAATCGACGCCATGGGCCGAATGGTGAGGAAAGCGATACTCGCCATATCGATATTGACCATTGAGCACCTCAATATTCTTACCCATCGTCAGTAAGGAGCTAATTTGTAAGGCATCGACTCGACTGGTGAAGCATAATCCCATTAGGGTAACACAGCTAAAAACCGCCAAACTCCAGCGTACAAAGCCTTGCGCCTTAAAGCGACAAACCAACAACCAAATAAGCAAGATAGCAGCCGCGATAAGCAATAAAGCTAATTCATAGCGCGCCCACTGCCCGGCTTCATAAGCGGTAACCCAAGCCGACATTATTCCCTCCACCGTGATCAAATCCATTTGTTACTTTTAGTTTAGAAAGCCCCTAAGACACTCAGCTCGATAACGTCACTATCTCAGCATAGCTAACCAATATGTCACTTCTATGATCCTTAAGAAGCTATGGTTAACGACAACAGTAAGTATAGTCAGGGATCTTCAACTCGTTGCGAAATCAAAGTGGAGAATCGTCCTAAGCGTGTCACTATGTACAGCCATAAAAAAACGCCTCATGAAGAGGCGTTTTAATACTGGTTTAGCGAGAGAAAGCTTAACCCAAAACTAAGTAATCCAGCGTCAGCGCCGCAAATAACACCATGCCTGCCCAGTTATTATTGAGAAAAGCGGTAAAACATGCCGCACGTTCACGGCCATAAATCAGCTTTTGCTGATACAGACCAAAACCAATAAAGGCCGCAATACCTAAGGCGTAGATCTCGCCTCGTCCAGCCATCAGTCCTGCGATAATAAAGCAGCTAAGTGCCGCAAGCTGAAAGACCGCGATAATCTGTCTGTCATAGCGGCCGAATAAAATGGCGGTAGATTTGATGCCTACTTTCAGATCATCATCTCTATCTACCATGGCATACATGGTGTCGTACGCCACAGTCCAGCACCAGTTAGCAGCAAATAACCACCAAGCCTCAACAGGAACCGTGCCCGTTTGTGCAGCATAAGCCATAGGGATAGACCAGCTCCACACCGTCCCTAAGAACATCTGCGGCATATTGGTATAGCGCT
The DNA here is from genome assembly GCF_016765635.1 of Shewanella schlegeliana. Taxonomy (GTDB): domain Bacteria; phylum Pseudomonadota; class Gammaproteobacteria; order Enterobacterales; family Shewanellaceae; genus Shewanella; species Shewanella schlegeliana. The sequence goes on along the minus strand of NZ_JAESVD010000011.1, from coordinate 83,461 downwards.
TGGTAAAAGGATAGATGATGGTAAGAATGATACCCACAACGGAGAGTTTAACGACCAGAGGGTTGAGCAGCAGTACTAAGCCGAAGGCAAATAGCGCCATAACGACAAATAGCAGCAGGGCTTCTTTACTGGAGATCTCGCCACTGGCTAACGGTCTAGCTTTAGTGCGCTCCACATGGGAGTCGAGATCCCTATCGGCATAGTCGTTGATGATACAGCCACAGGCTCGCATGACCACGACACCAATAACAAAAATGATAAACACCTTTAGATCTGGTAAGCCACCAGCGGCAAAGGTTAAGGCCATCAAACAGGGCCATAATAGCAACAAGGTACCAATGGGACGGTCCATACGCGCGAGTCGCATATAGACGTCAAGTTTATCCCTAAAACTCATTTATTAGGCTCTCCTACAACGTCTTCGGCCTTTAACTTTCTACCCGCATTATGACTGAGCTGTAACAGTATTCAACCTGTATTGAGATTAATTTAAGCTATGGTGATTTTATCGACACCAACAAAACTAAGCGATGGCAGAGCTAAGGCTGAGTATTGCACTCAGCCTTAATTGACGCTCTAAGGTTAAAGCGATTCCAAGCGTGCGTAAGCGATCACTAACCACTTACTGCCCACATCAAAAAAGTTAACCTGAATACGCGCCTGTGCACCGCTACCTTCGTAGTTGGTCACTGTGCCCTCACCAAATTTAGGGTGCATAACGCGTTGACCAATCTTAAAGCCTGAATCATTAAAGCTATCATCTTGCTTACTAAAACGGCTGCTTACTGCTGGCGCAGAAGCCTGAGTGCGCATGCGGATCTCCTGCACATATTGCTCAGGGATCTCTTTTATGAAGCGCGAAGGTCTAGCAAAGCTTTCACGGCCATAGATGCGTCTCGACTCGGCATAGGTAATATACAGCTTCTGCATGGCACGGGTCATACCCACATAGCAGAGACGGCGCTCCTCATCGAGACGATCGCCCTCATCTATCGCCATCTGGCTTGGGAATAAGCCTTCCTCGACGCCAGCCATAAACACCATAGGGAACTCAAGACCCTTAGCCGAGTGCAATGTCATTAGTTGAACGGCATCGGTAAACTCATCGGCTTGCCCCTCACCCGCTTCTAACGCCGCATGAGATAGGAAAGCATTAAGCTCCCCCATATCCTCAAGCTCTTCAGGCATTACAAAGCTACGGGCTGCCGTTACCAATTCCTCCAAGTTCTCGACACGTGCACGCGCCTTCTCACTCTTTTCAGCCTCATACATAGCCTTAAGACCCGATGTTTGAATCACATGGTCAGTCGTGCGCTGCAGTGATAGCTCATCGGTGTCCATTCTCATGGCGACAATCAAGTCCATAAAGCCACGAACTGCATTGGCGGCACGGCCGTTGAGAACTTTCTCCTCCAGTAAGCGAAGACTCGCTTCCCAGAGCGTTATCTCCTGTTGGCGCGCCGTGGTACGGATAATATCTAAGGTGCGGTCGCCAATACCTCGAGTAGGGGTATTTACCACACGCTCGAAGGCGGCATCATCATTCTTGTTGTTGATAAGCCGCAGGTAGCCCATAGCGTCTTTAATCTCTTGGCGTTCGAAGAAGCGAAGACCACCATAAATACGGTAGGCAATCCCTTTATGCAATAAGGCTTCTTCCAGTACACGAGACTGGGCGTTAGAGCGATAAAGAATAGCGCAATCTTCAAGCTTACCGCCTTCATCTTGCCAGTCGGTGATTCGACCAACGATAAAGCGCGCCTCATCCATCTCATTGAAAGCACAGTAAAGGCCGATAGGCTCACCATCTTTATCATCGGTCCATAGCTTTTTGCCCATACGATCTGGGTTATTGGCGATCAGCTCGTTCGATGCGTTAAGAATATTACCGCTCGAACGATAGTTCTGCTCTAAACGAATCGTCTGCGCTGCGGGAAAATCGGCTAAGAACTTATGCAAGTTCTCCACCTGAGCACCACGCCAGCCGTAGATAGACTGATCGTCATCACCAACGATCATCACATTCGCCGTTGAGCCAGCAAGCACGCGGATCCACGCATATTGGATGGCGTTGGTATCTTGGAACTCGTCCACCAGGATATGTTTAAACCTATCTTGATAGTGATCCAAAATATACGGCTTATTGAGCCATAGCTCATGAGCTCTGAGTAAGATCTCAGCAAAATCAACCAAACCTGCGCGGTCACATGAGTCTTGATAGATCTGATAAATTTTTAGTAAGTTTTGCTCAATCGGAAAACCACCCGCATCGATATGCGATGGGCGTAAACCTAAGTCTTTCTTACCGTTGATATAGCCTTGCGCTTGTCTTGGCGGATACTGTTTCTCGTCCAAGTTAAGGCTTTTTAGAATACGTTTGATCAGACGCAGTTGATCGTCTGAGTCTAAGATCTGGAAGCTCTCAGGCAGATTAGCATCTTTATAATGGGTGCGTAGCAAACGGTGCGCTAAACCGTGGAAAGTACCGATCCACATGCGACTCATGTTGCCACCAGCGACTTTTTCTACACGCTCGCGCATCTCTTTCGCCGCTTTGTTGGTAAAGGTTACCGCCAAAATGGCATAAGGGCTTTGCTGTTCAACCTGCATCAACCAGGCAATTCTGTGGGTTAACACCCGCGTTTTGCCGCTACCTGCACCCGCTAAAACCAACATACTGGATTGCGGTGCTCCAACAGCTTCACGCTGCTTGTCGTTTAGGCCGTCTAGTAAAGAAGATACGTCCATTATTGCCTCCAAAAAATCAGGCGAGCAGTATAACAGAACCTAATAACTCGGGGATAGAATTCGCGCGATAGGATAGGAAGAGGAGTAAGGGGAAGCATTACCGAAGTGAGCTTTCACTTCGGTAATAGAGCTTAGTTAAGGTTAAGATTAAGCTTTTTCAGCTGCAACCACAGAGATCTCAACCAATAGTGCATCGCGGGCCATCTTGGCTTCTACACAAGCGCGAGCGGGTGCATGTCCAGTAGGTACCCAGGCGTCCCAAACTTCATTCATTTCGGCAAAATACTGCATATCTTTGATGTAAATGGTTGCCGACAGAATATGCTCTCTATCACTGCCAGCTTGTTCGAGTAGGCTATCAACCTTTTCCAACATGGTACGAGTCTGATCCGCAATACCTTGCTCTGCATCCTTAGCCACCTGACCGCATAAATAGATGGTACCGTTATGCTTAACAATGCGGCTCATACGGGTAGCTGTTTCAATTCTTTCAATAGTCATATTTAGCTCTTTCACTCGATTAATCATTCATTATTACAGTCATTTTCAATTAAGGTCTTCAATCTCTGCCCAAACTTACTCGTGAAAAGTACTGATAATTCAAACTGATGTTTTGTTACATTTGCCGTATTTACCATTTTTGAATTTAGGCCCTATACTTATTAGCAGCAGTTAATCAACGGATGTGATTTCTGAACTTTTAAAGGACTAAATATGACTTATCCAATAGCCCAGCAAATAACCCAACAAATAGCCCTGCAAACCTTCTTAAGCACCGCTTACGCACATAGCCCTAGACTTTGCCTGTTAACTTCACAATCAGCTTGCTCTTATCAGCAGCCTTAATCCTACTTGATTCAGTCGAAAGAGATAAAGTTTCATTATCAAACTCTGGATGTGATGCATGCAAATCAGTGAAAAATTAACAATAAATCCATGGCTCATCTGCCTTCTTATGACGATTTTTAGCGTTACCCTTGGCATGCTTTGGATATTTAGCTCTGCATCTACAAGTCCTGTAATACAGATTATTATCCCCTTACTCTTATCGGCAAACATCGCTCTTCTTGGCGGTCTTTGGCTACATTTCCACCACCTGTCTTCTCAATCGAATGACGAAAGTTCGAGAGACCAGGGCTCGGTAGATATAGAAAAGCCCCCTAAGGCTCAGTCCAATGTAACTAAGCGCCACTCTCTAAACGAATTAAAAGCAAAGCAACTCTTCAAAAACAAAAATGCTCAAGAGCTAGTTCAAAAGGAAGTACAAACAAGTGAGCCACTTCTAGAAGCTGTGCTTGAGTCGGCCGCAGTTGCTATTTATGCCATCGACGATAAAGGAAAGTGTATTTTTGCCAACCCACTGTGCGCTCAATTACTCGGATATTCCAGCCCAGAACAACTACTAAACTTCAACATACATGAGTTGATCTATCAAAGTAGCGCTTCTACGGAAATGGCAGTTCCACTCGGTAATGGAGAAGTTAAAGAAGATATTTTTTGGCGAGCCGACGGCAGTAGTTTTCCTGTGGATTACAAATCACAACCTCTAGCACTAAAGGGCAACAAAAATGGTGCGGTAATCTCTTTTTATGACAATAGTGAACGCCGAGATGCGGAAGCGCTTATTCGTCATCAAGCCCATTACGATACCTTAACTGAGCTACCTAATCGATTTTTAGCACTGAAGCGGCTCGAGCAACTAGTCGAAGCCAGTGAAAGAAACGGCCAGATGCTAGCAGTTATCTTCCTCGATCTAGATGACTTTAAGAAGATTAACGACTCCTTAGGCCATGAAGCGGGTGATCAACTCCTTATCAGCGCATCGAAACGCTTACTTAATGCCACGAGAGCCGAAGATACCGTTGGCCGCTTAGGAGGAGATGAGTTCATCATACTGCTAGATGGTCTATCGAGCGCCAGTGATGCACAACCTCTGGCAGAGAATCTTATTGGTGGATTTAGAAAGCCTTTCTATATCGATAACCGACAGTTAGTTCTGACCGCCAGTATAGGTATCGCCATCTACCCAAATGATGGCTTAACCCCATCCGAGCTTTTGCGAAATGCCGACTCGGCTATGTATCACACCAAAAGCATAGGCAGAAATACCTACTCCTACTTCACTCATGCGATGAATAAAGAGGTATCTCGCCGTCTAGCAATTGAGGAGCAGATCCACGGTGCTCTCGAACGGGGAGAGCTGCAGGCTCACTTTCAAATTCAACTCGACATCAGAGATGGCAGCATCATGGGGGCCGAAGCGCTGCTGCGCTGGAATAATCCGGCTCTAGGTAACGTATCACCCGCCGAGTTCATTCCTATTGCCGAGCAAACTGGAGTGATAGAGCCCATGGGCGAGTTTATTCTCACACGTGCGCTAGAGGCGGCGCGCATTTGGCAAAACAAATTTAATGACAACTTTCGAGTCGCTATTAACCTTTCACCAAGACAATTTAGAAATCCAAACTTGGTACAGAGCATCACCGACCAAGTGAATACGTTCGGTATGCGCCCAGAGGATCTGGAGCTTGAAATAACCGAGGGCGTCCTACTAAGTGGACACGCCTATACCTTGGATGCCCTGAAACAGCTGAGTGATGCGGGTTTTTGTATCTCCATGGATGACTTTGGTACGGGTTACTCTTCACTAAGCTATCTAAGAACCTATCCATTTGAGATCCTCAAAATTGATCGCAGTTTTATTAGTGATATGAACAAAGACGGTAAGAGTAACGAGTTGATCATCGCCACAATTGAGATGGCTCATGCTTTGGGGATCAGGGTCATTGCCGAAGGAGTCGAGACTCAAGAACAGTTAGATGAGCTTAGCTTTATGATGTGTGATTATGCTCAAGGCTTTCTAATCAGTAAGCCAGTGCCCTTCGATGAGCTGCTAGAAATTGGTATTCACTACAAGGAGATCCATGAAAATCTTGCAACTCAAGAAAACCCCATCCCCCTGACAGCCATGTGAGGTGGGCCTATGCTCCCTCAAGAGTTACAGTTACCACTATAGCGATACAGCTAACTAAGTCAGTGCTTAAAGCTATCAAAGGCGTTTAGAACTTACGGCTGACCACTGCGCCGTTATAATCTAAACAATCTATAACCCTCTGCTTTTGAACATTGGACAACTCAGATAAAGGGGTGAAACGATATTCACTATGCTCATCACTGAGGCTAATATTGCCTAAGTCGCTAAGTTCACACCGAAAAATAAAGGCTTGAGAGTCGTACACTTGGTGGTAATACACTCCGCTCAGGTATTTCACCTCAACAGCAACACCAAGCTCCTCTTGGCATTCTCGCATAAGCGCCTCATGAATTGTCTCTCTAGGCTCTAATGCTCCACCGGGTAACCCCCAGCAGCAGTCACCATAGCTAGCCTTAAGTAACAATACACTTGGCTCTGATGAATCAGGTTTTAAGATAACCGCGTGACTACTGAGCCTAAACTTATCATCGAATGCCATACCTGCCTCGCCTTATCTAAACCCAATAAATCAAATATGGAACCGATAGCCGCCAAATAAAAATGCTAGACCCCGTTATAAGATCTAGCATAGATATTCTTGTCTAGTGACTGAGTGAGTCGACTAGTCTTTATCTTCTTCCAAGCCAATACTATTCATCCAATGATCGAAGTCCATCATATTGCCAGGTAGAATCACCCTGCTCTGTCCAGTACTGACCCCATCAAGCTGCTTAAGGTACTGCGCCCCGAGTTGCATACGCACCACGTTTTTACCACCCGGCGCCGCAATCACGGTAGCCATACGCTCGATCGACTCTGCAGTGGCTCGTGCAATGGTTAAGATCTCCTCCCCCTTACCTTCCGCTTCATTGATTCGACGTTGCATCTCACCTTCCGAGTGATTGATGGTCTCCGCTTTAATACCTTCAGAGCGATTAATCTTACTCTGCTTATCACCCTCACTCTTTGCCAATAACGCGCGACGCTCACGCTCAGCATTCACCTGCATCTCCATGGCGTTTTTAACGGTTTCGGGTGGGGTAATATTTTTAATCTCATAGCGATGGACACGAATGCCCCACAAGGCACCAGCTTGATCTAGTACTTCAACCACTTTAGCACTAATGACATCGCGCTCTTCAAAGGTGCGGTCCAGATCGAGTGTACCTATCACGCTACGTGTTGTCGTTTGTGCCAACTGGATCGCGGCATAGCGGTAATCGGTAACGCCGTAACTGGCTTTTACAGGGTCAACCACGGAAATATAGATAACCCCATCGACTTCAACATTCACTTCATCGCAAGAGAAACACTCTTGTGGAGGGACATCGATTGTTTCCTCTTTTAGATCGTGAATATAAGCCACTTTATCGACAAAAGGCACTAAGGCATGAAAGCCCGCGTCTAAGGTTGAATGATATTTACCTAAGCGTTCAACGATATAGGCTGATTTAGTCGGCACCAATCGAATCGACTGAAACAGCTTAACCACAAAAATGGCAAAGATTAGGCCCCAGATAGCCATTACAAGTATATCGGTATCTATTCCTGAGATTATCATTAGCGTGCTCCCTTCACTGAATTGGCGGACACGGCGTGAGTAACCTGCTCCATGCCTTCAAAGAAACCTTCAATTTTGGCCAGTTCAGCGGGTACGACTGACACATCTGCCTCACCCAAGATCTTGCCAACCTGAGCAATAAACTGCTCTTTAAGCTGCATATTCATCGCTTCATGACCGCCCTCTTTAGCCAGAGCGGCAGAAACAAGCTCCATACCTTCTGCCTTAGCACGGGCGATAATAGCAATCTCTTGCGCGGTACCTTTTGCCTCATTAATGCGGCGCTGTTTTTCCCCCTCAGAGAGATTAATCGCTTCTTGACGTTCACCTTCTGACAGATTAATCATCGCGGCTTTCTCTGCATTTGCCAGAGTGATTTCGGCACGCTTACTACGCTCCGCTTCCATCTGCTTCTCTAAGGTATGGATGACTTTACGTGAGGGAGTGATATTTTTAATCTCATAACGCAGCACCTTGATCCCCCAAGGATCTGAGGCCTTATCGATCTCCCGTACTATCGATTCATTGAGGCTATCTCGCTCAGAGAATGTCTGGCTCAGGCTTAACTTACCTATCTCTGAGCGCATGGTGGTCTGCGCTAGGTTTACCGCCGCGCGGCGATAGTCTTCAATACCGTAGCTGGCAAGCTTGCCATCCATCACCTTGAGGTAGACTAAGCCGTCGACTTCTAGCTGGGTGTTATCTTTTGAGATACAACTTTGTGGCGGCACGTCGAGCACCTGCTCACGGATTTCATGCTTATAAGCCACTCGGTCAAAAAACGGGATTAAAAAGTGAAATCCAGGCTGTAGCACGGTACGAAACTTACCTAAACGTTCGATCACATTGACCTCACGCATAGGCACAATTAACAGCAACTTATAGAGGATAAAAAAGACAAATAGAACAAAGAGTGTAAATGCGAACATAGAGATCCCTTCCTTACTTAAACCAATTACTCTTGTGCGAAGTGCTCGTCTTCAGCCTTTACAGGCTCAACCACTAACGCAATATTATCTCTGCAAATAATCCTAACCTGAGAGCCAGCAGCAATCTCGCTACCATCTCCCAATGCTGACCATTCACAGCCTTGAAATTCGATCCGCCCCACCTTTTGCGCTGGACCTATGGCCTGTTTTACCACAGCGAGCTGACCGTAAATCTCCAACTCTTCATCGGTATTACCAACATGGGCATCACCGCCGACCAACTTTTGGGTGACTTGACGAAAGAGTAACAGTAACACCATTGAGGAGATAAACCAGAGTGTAAGGCTTTGTACTACCCCTTCGACTAAACCTATAGCCAAGGCACCAGCAACGACAAGGCAAGCGGCACCTAAAAGGATCACAATACCGCCCGGTAAAATGATCTCTGCCAGTATGAGGATAATCCCAATACATGCCCAAATTATTATCGGATTTGAAAACTCCATATTTCCCCCTGAAATGAAAGAGCCTCAGATGACTATATCAGTTGCACACCTTTTGCGCGACATATTATGTCAGGTAAAATCTAAAGTAACGCCCAATCACATATAATCAAACTGCTAGCGAGGCAAAGTAGCTATCAATTTTATCGACGGATAAAATGACACTAATCAGCAGCTCAGTTCGTATAAAAAGACAATAAATAACCACTACCCACAATATCAACAGGCATATTATCAACAACTTACGTCATACAGACACTGTGATATTTAAAAAGTACAACAAAACCTTTGAACATTGTTCACTTTCCGCCTATATTCCCCGCCAACAAACCCCATGTTTACATGGGTAATTAAAAACTGACTGCACCCTGAGCTCTAATAAAAATAAAAGGTTATACGATGAACAAGAAATTACTTTGTTTGGCTTTGCTAATGAGCCCAACAGCAATGGCTGACAATATGGTTAACTGGTGGGATGTAAGTGTCACCGCCCTATACGGTGAAAACTACGACCTAGCTCCATCAGAAAAACAGACCACTCTAACCTTTGAAACCGCAGGTGATTGGAAATATGGCGACTGGTTTGCCTTCCAAGACGTGACTTACTTTAACGGCTCAAATGTCAGCAAAGACAATACCACCTATGGTGAAATTTCAACTCGCTTTAGTGCTGGCAAAATTTTAGGTAAAACAGTGGGTTTTGGTCCAGTGACCGACCTATCGCTCGCACTCACATTAGAAGAGGGTGAAGGCCCTGTTAAAGCCTTCCTGTACGGTGTAGGTATGGATATTAAGATCCCATATTTTAGCTATTTCCAGCTTAATACTTACCGTCGACATGCAATCAGTAGCGATAATATCAGTGATGGTTGGCAGATAACTCCCGCATTTAGAATGGACTTCCCTGTTGGCAATTCAAATATTGTCTTCGACGGTTTCATTGACTGGGTATTCGTAGCTGATGAAGCGGTTTATGAAACTAACTTCCACTTCAATCCACAACTTAAGTATGACTTAGGTGCAGTAGTGCTAGGCGAGCATCAGAAAAACAAGCTATTTGTCGGTATCGAGTACGATTACTGGAAGAACAAATATGGCGTCGATGGTATCGTTCAGAACACTTACTCGGTAATCGCTAAGTACCACTTCTAACATCTGCTTTTAAAAGCGAGTATTTTAAAAACAAAAAAGGCGCTATAAGCGCCTTTTTTATTGGATTAAATCTCGTTTATGCAAGTAATTTTTTAGCTGCAGCCACGACGATAGAAACTGCACTGACCTCAGTCTTCTTCATCGTTGCTTCATCTGGGATCTCTTGCTGAGTACGGTTAACAATCACACCCGCAACACATGCCGCGCGCCAACCTTGTGAAGCACACATGGTAAATAGCGTAGAGGACTCCATCTCGTAGTTTAATACGCCTAAATCTTGCCACTCTTGCATAGAGCCCTTAAATTGACGTGTTACACGACCCGAAACAGTATCGTAGCGCTCTTGGCCTGGATAGAAGGTATCTGACGAGGCTGTAATGCCAATATGTGGCTCAAGACCCGCTTCACGGCTCGCCTCGACCATAGCAGTTGTACATTCAAAGTTTGCTACCGCAGGGTACTCCATCGGCGCAAAGTGTAGGCTTGCGCCATCTAAACGCACCGACGCTTGAGTCACAATCACATCGCCCACATTTACATGTGGTTGAATCGCGCCAGTTGTACCTACTCGTAGGAAAGTACGTACACCAAGCTGCGCTAGCTCCTCAACGGCGATCGACGTCGATGGGCCACCAATACCCGTTGAACACACAACAACTGGCTTACCCTCGATATATGCCAAGTAGCTGGTATATTCACGGTGACTCGCTAAAAATGTCGCATTCTCCATCAACTCGGCAATACGCTTAACACGCTCAGGATCGCCAGGCACGATCGCTAAACTAGCACCATCTAACATCTCTTTAGTTAAGCCTAAATGAAATACATCAGACATCGTGAAAACCCCTTTCATTTTTGAATTTATAAATCTAATTGAAGCGACTTTAACCTAGTCTTGGCGCTAAAAAGGTTAAATGGATCACACTTTACCCGCCAAGAGTAAATGATATGTCGTAATCTAGTTACTAAATCAACTTAAACTCTGAGCTAGAATATAGCAGCTACTCGCCATACTGCCAGCCATTATAAACGGGAATGAGTGAGTAATAGCACTAAGTTCCTAGGCGCTCGATGACAAGAAATAAGTTACAGATTAGCAATAGCTTAGCTCGTTTTCCTCAAGCTAGAATATCAGGCTAGACGACCAGTGTTTCTCCCTCTGTCCTGCATCTTATTTAAGGATCACAACAACAAAATAACTCCCCTGTTCTAGCTTATATTTCTAATCGTTCACAATTTGATCGACATCACATTTGGCAGAGATTAATCGCGGTAGTTTAAAACTGTAGTAAATGAACTATCCGCAAAAAAACCGCTAAAAAGGACGCCTGCATGTTTCCAGAATACAGAGAACTTATCAGCCAACTAAAGACATCTGATAGCCATTTTCAGAAGAAGTTTCATAAGCATAACGAACTCGATGAGGAGATAAAGAACCTGGAGAAAAACATCGCTAGCGACTACACCTCAGAGGTGCATGAACTAAAAGTACAAAAGCTGCATTTAAAAGAAGAGATCTACGATATTTTAAAGGGGCATTCGGCTTAAAGCATTTACAAAATAAAAAGGGCGCTAAGCGCCCTTTTTGCATCAAGTCCCAATGTGTTCACACATTTAGAACGAAAATAGTGCTATTTCAAGTCTGCTAACAAAGCTTCTTTCGTCTCATAGAAAGCAATCTTAGTTATCTGATTATTGTCTAGCTCAATCAGCGTCGCCTGATCTTTTTGAGCAGGTAACGGCTTAGTCTGTTCACCTTCGTTGTCGAGTGCCACTCTATAGGGAAACTTTTTAAACTGAGGTAGAGCAACAAAGCGTGCAATCAAAGATGGCATGCCACTGATATCAGCCACATAAATTAAGCTGGTATCTTTCACCAACTCAGGATCCGCTTCTAGAGTCTCTTGAATAACGGTTCCGCCATCCATGCTGCTGCTAAATAAAACCCGAGTTGTGCTGCTGTCGACCTGATATTGCGCTTCATGTTGGTCTTGCAACTTAATATCTGTAATTTGATCGCCAACTTGATAGGTGCTTGCCCAAACCGACGTGGCAAATAGGCTAGATAAAACAAAAATAAGTGCTCTCATAATTGGACTCGGCTAATTAGTATTAGCAAAAAGAGTAACCTATTCTTTAGAGACCAACAGTAAACTTAGCGACAAAGCATGATCCTCTTCACGCAAAGCGTCCACAACACAAAACAAACCCCTTACGCTAGCAATACACATATAAAATATAAGTTACAAATTAGTGTATTTTCAGTAAGCTAATCGGGAAAAGTTGTCAGAAGGATACAAAAATGAATGAGCAAGGATTAGACCAAGAGATCGCGCAACTGCAAAATGCCTATACCGCGATAACCGAGTTTTTGGTGCAGTATAGCTTTAGTATTCTTGGTGCCATCATCATCTTCTTAATTGGCCTGTGGCTAGCCTCTAAAGCCGCAAACCTTGTCACTCGAATTTTCGAAAAACACGAAATCGATATCACCCTAAGTAATTTTACCAGTAACTTCGTCCGTATCTTAGTCATACTGATGGTGGGTGTGATAGCCCTAGGCAAGCTAGGTATTAGTGTTACCCCTATGGTTGCCGCTATTGGTGCCGCCTCTCTCGGTGCAGGCTTAGCACTTCAAGGCATGCTATCTAACTATGCAGCCGGCATTACCATTATTGTGACTCGCCCTTTCATTGTGGGTAATACCATCGAAGTCAAAGGTGTCAGTGGCTTAGTTAAAGATATTCATCTTGGTATGACGGTGTTAACCAATGAGGAGGGGGAAGAGATCAATATCCCCAATAAGCATATTGTCGGTGAGATCTTACACAACTCCTTTGCTAATAAGCTGGTCGAAACTAAATTTAATATTAGCTACCAATCCAACCCTGAACAAGTTGTGACGCTGCTTGCTAAGGTGTTAGCCGACAGCCCTAGAGTCTTTGAAGGCGATAAGGCCCAAGTTGGCGTCAATGACTTTAACAGTATTGGTATTGAGATCGGTATTCGCTATTGGGTTGCGACCCAAAGCTATTACCAGGACAAATACCAAACCAATGCTGCACTATTTAACACCCTAAAAGAAGCTGGTATCGAGATCCCTTGCCCCGTTCAGCAGATCCATATTCAGCAGCCTTAAGTAAATTAACCCCATAGCGGCGTAATCTTCGCCGCTATGTATTGCTGCTTTTCATCATCCAATCTACTTATGGAAAAAGCCCACACCCCCGTATTTTTGTGAGTTCTGACCCTTATTCACAACAAAACCATAAGCAAAGCAAATAATCATTATTGCATTTACTCTATCGCTCTAATTTAGCTGATCCCGCAAAATGCGCTCCATTGAAATGATAAACAAATTAAAACTCACTGGAGATAACATGATGAACAAGACACTAATTGCATTAGCATTAATGAGCACAGTCGGTTACGCCAACGCTGCCGATATCGATAACACTTGGTACATAGGTGCCGGTGCTGGTCAAAGCAACTATGAGTCAGTTGACGCCGCTAGCCACCTAGGCGATGACAGCGATTTAGCTTGGAATGCCCTAGTGGGTTATCAACTAAACAAATACTTGGCCTTCGAAGCGGGTTGGCAAGATCTTGGTACCAACGATGACACTCACATGTGGGGAGGCTTAGACGGTAGCCAGTCTATCGATGTCGACGGCTTTACACTTGGCGTTGTCGGTACACTACCTCTAAATGAAAAATGGTTCTTAACCGGTGAAGCGGGTGCTTATCAATATCATCTAGCACACCAGATGAGTGCTAATAAATATGTGAGCGCTACCGATACAGCAGCTTACTTTGGTGCTGGTGTGGGTTACAACATCACTGACTCTTTAGCTATCTCAGCTAAGTACCGCCGTTTTGCCGATATCGATGAAACTGCATGGAACACTGCACACATGGACGCACAGACAGTGGGTCTACAGCTAACTTACCGCTTTGGTGTTAAACCTTCGACAGCGACAGCAGTTGTGCTACCTGCAGTAATTGAGAAGCAGACTAAGCCTATGCCTCGCCCTGAGCCTAAGTATGAAATTCATACAGAAAAGAGCAGTGTAGCGGTACTGTTTGGCTTCGACTCATCTGAGCTAACGACGACAGCAAAGGCCAAGCTAGACCAAGTTATTCAGCTTTCAAAGAGCAAAGATCAAGACGTTATCTTACTAAATGGTCAATCTGATAACCAAGGTGACAGCCAGTACAACCTTAAGCTATCTGAAACGCGTGTACAGCATGTAGAAGCCTATCTCGTTTCTCATGGTGTAGAAGTGAAGAAGATCGATACTCAAGCTGTTGGCGAACAAGATGCTCATGCCGATACCCGTAAAGATCGTGCACTAGAACGTCGTGTTATTGTGACTCTAACTAGCCAAGAAAAAGTGCAAGTTTCTTAAAAGCACTGATTCAGATTAAATCTTGTATCACCAATAGGGACCCGACACCGCTAGGATGGCGAAACGATACGCTAGGATCCCATAAACCTTGTCATGCCCCTTGGCATAAGGTTTAAGGGTGTAGGGTTCACGTTAACGAGGACGGTTGACGTGAATACTTACTAAGGAAATATGTAGGGACAATTTGCTCTTAACCTAATACCAATCAGTATAAAGATTTGGTCGCTCAGCGAGAGTTTAGCGGTTATGAGGCAAGGCAACGAGTGAAGAGCATAGTTATTCTACGGTTAAGCTCGTTAACGCAGTATCAGAGCCACTAAAACTCGCCATTCTGGAGCGTTTTTGGCTGCCTACTTCTGCGTTGAAAAGCTTCACAAAGGAATAACCATTCTTTCAACTATTCGCCTTGAATTAGTTTGCCAAAAAGCGCTCTGAGTAGATCAACTTCTTATACTGATTGGTATAAGAGCAAAAACAGGGATAGACATAAGCCAAGGACGGCTTCATTTACTCCACATCAACTCACACCAACATGATCTATTCAAGCTGAACTTTATCGTTTATAGTCAAGTTGTTAATGGAGGCTAGGTAACATAATGCTAACTCAGCTCAATCTTGAACGACTGAAAAATTGCGATTTAAACCTATTGCTAGCACTTGCGGTATTGCTCAACGAGGCTCATGTTTCCAATGCCGCTAAGCAACTCGGTCTATCACAATCGGCGATGAGCCAAATGCTAAAACGCTTGCGTCTAATGTTTAACGATCCCCTGCTGCTCAAAAGCAATAACGGCATGACCTTAACCAACAAGGCTCAAGCAATCGCATTAGAGTTAACTCCTCTTCTGGATAAAACGGCCCGTATCTTAGAAGCCGAACATTTCAGTCCCAAAACGGCTCAGGGTAGAATACGCTTTATTATGAATGATGTGACGGCCCAGCTAATTATCGCGCCGTTAATCGAGCTGATGAGTGAAAAAGCCCCTGGGATTGAGCTGGAATATATCTCGCAGAACGCCAATGGTTTTCAGCTACTCAGACGAGGACAAGTTGATGCTGTTATTGGCTTCTACGACAATGTGCCGAGTCCAATTGTCAGTGAGCCCATAGGCCTCGCCCCATGGCAAATGGTCACCCATAAAGTGACCAATAAGCAAAATCTTCACGCCGAAAAAGATGCTATCAAGCTTTTACGCTATCAATTTCAAGAGCATAACCAACTGCATTCGATTGAAGCATTAGAGCACTTAGATGCACTCGATGCGGCATACGCTTTGACGACGAACTCTTTAAGCACGCTGCTTTATGCATTGCAAACCAATAATACCGTCACCTTACTGCCCCATTTCGCCATGGAAATCCTAGCTGAAGATGAGACTCAAGGTTTTGACTGGCTCGGTTCGCCAATTAATCTAGAGCTTAAAATTTGCTGGGATCGTCACCAAAGAGCGCCT
This sequence comes from Shewanella schlegeliana, assembly GCF_016765635.1. Classification (GTDB taxonomy): domain Bacteria; phylum Pseudomonadota; class Gammaproteobacteria; order Enterobacterales; family Shewanellaceae; genus Shewanella; species Shewanella schlegeliana. The sequence goes on along the minus strand of NZ_JAESVD010000011.1, from coordinate 67,731 downwards.
GAACTACAGCAGTGGTTTAGACGTCAGTTAGTGACGCTTTTTCATAAACACTTTCCTTTAGCACAAGCCTTATGAATCCAACTGACTTAAAAATTATTCAACAGTGCGATCTCAACTTATTACTAAGCCTAGCGATTCTGATTGAAGAGCAAAGCGTATCTAAAAGTGCAGATAGGCTCGACATATCCCAGCCGGCCATGAGCCAAAACTTAAAAAAGCTGCGCAATATGTTCGATGACCCCCTGTTTGTAAAACAGGGTCAAGGCATTCGTGCGACTAAAAAGGCGCTGAGATTATATGGTTCACTCACCGAATGGCTGCAGATGAGCGATCGACTGATCTCGCAAACCGCTTTCGATCCTATGGAAAGTCATGGAGTTATCCGCATTGCATTTATGGATGATCTCACCCAGACCATGATCCCCATGATGCTAGATAGGATCCTCACTTTTGCGCCCAATGTAGAACTCGAATTCGTGCATAAGCCTAGAGATGTCTTTTCACTGCTCGAATCTGGCGAAATCGACATCGCAGCAGCGGGGACTGATACTCCACCAGCCAATATTCACGGTCGCCATATTAGTACCGACAATTATTGCGCCGCCTACAGCCTAAAACATCCCTTAGCAAAAATAGCACAACCAACACTAGCGCAGATTTTTGCACATGATACCGCAGAATACTCTGCCTCTAATCTGGTCGAGCTAGAGATCACTCAACTTGCATTACAACACCAGCTACAGCGTAAAATGACCTTTTCGACGGGCTCGTTTCTAGTCTTGTTACAAGGGCTACTTGCCGGAAAACATGTTGGCTTTCTGCCTCAGCGTGTTCTCAATTCTGAAAAATGGCGCTCACAATTAAAAGGGGTCGTACTCACCGAGCTACCTCAGCTAGACAGCACCCTCTACTGGCACGCAAGAGTACACAAAGACCCATTAATCCAATGGTTTAAGGACCAGTGCCTGGATATTGTCAGCCAGCAACAACTGCAAAGAGGGGAGGCTAAATCAACAGGCTAGACTTATAGCCCTCTTTGCCACTCCTGTCGTAATTGAATTTTACTCGGCGTATTCATTGCAGCTTCTACCTGCGCAACGAGAACTTGCTTATCTTTACCCAGCACGCCCTTTAACACTAAGTAATTAGAGGCGTGATCCGAACGAAATACCGTTTTATTAAGCTCAAGGTTACTTAGCAGAATATGCATCTCTTCGAACAACTGCGACTGATCCGGCAGCTGAAACTTGCCGCCAAAAGCCTCATCCATTCGCTCAGTGCCCAGCGGCAAAGTCACCACTAAGGTCGACAGATACTCGGGCTGCGCGGCATTCATCAACTTAGCAGAGTTTTCAGCGTGTTGCTTGGACAGTTCTATCCCGCCTAAACCATTTAAAATCATCACCGAGGCTTTCATTCCTGCGGCTTTGATCTTCTGTAATGCCGATAATGAAGACTCAAAGGTCTCGCCTTTTTTGATCCGCTTTAACACCTCATCATCACCACTCTCACAGCCGATATAGAGCAAGGTTAGCCCTAGCTCTCTTAAACGCTGTAACTGCTCTGGTGTCTTATTATTGATGTTACGGGGCAAACAATAACTGCTTATTCGGGTCACGTTTGGCAGATATTTATTTATCAATAAGCAGATAGCCTCAAGACGTGCAAAGGGGAGCGTCATGGCATCGCCATCGGCTAAAAACACCCGTGAGATATGTGCCTGCGAGTTAGCAACCGCGATAAGGTCTTTCTCAATCTTGTCCGCTTTTTGTGCTCGAAAACGTTTCTGCGGCTGGGTATACATGTCACAAAAGCTGCACTGATTCCAACTACAGCCGTTGGTCACCTGCAAAATAAGTGATTTCCATTCCGATGGCGGACGAAATACTGGTTCGATATAGTTGAGCACCGCGTTCTCCTTAATACGTTAACCACACGAAAAAAAGTTGAACACTTTTTCTCACAAAAATAATTGTTTATTGAGCTGCTTCATTATTTGCTGGATAAAAACTAGTCATATTAGCTAGTGGTTGTATACTTAATCTTTACTAGATTAACACGCTACCTATAGAGAGAAGAACATGCTAGTTGCATTGCAATCTAAAGAGAAGCGAAAGGCTCCACGCCATCATGACGCTCATTGGGATGCCATGAGCGCTGAGCAGAAAATTGCTCTATATGATCTACATAAATTTGGCTTCCGATTACTGTTTGTCCGCCAGCTTTCGACTGGACCGCAAGCATTTATTATGCAGAATAAGACCCTTGCAATAATCAGTAAAAATGGTGACGTAAACTACTCGCCCGATGTGAAGCTAAGGGCGTAATTCACTAGACGATTCACTGAAGCAATCAGTCACTAAATCATTTAGATACAAAAAAAGCGCACTTAAGTGCGCTTTTCCATATCGGTTTTCGATGCTAGTGGTTCAAGGTTAGCAACATATCGACATGGGGGATCCCATCCTCAAGATACATCTCTGAAACAGGTTCAAAACCTAACTGCTGATAAAAGCCTTTTAGGTGTTCTTGACCGCCTAGCTGAATATTATGCTCAGGCCATTTCTTGGTTGAAATCGCTATCGCTTTTTGCATTAACACGTGAGCAACCCCGCCGCCTCGGGCAGACTCGGCAACGATTACGCGGCCGACACTCGCATCAGGATAGCTCACCCCTGGGGCTAAAACCCTCGCATAAGCTTGGATCACACCTTGTTCGTTGAGACCAAGAAGATGCAGAGTTTGGCTATGGCGGTCTTTATCGTCTAGCTCTGGATAAGCACAGTTTTGCTCAACCACAAATACGTCTACCCTAAGTTTAAGCAGATCGTACAGTTCATTTAGTGATAATTCAGAAAAAGATAAAGATTTCCAAAGCATAGGAAGCTCTCCAAAACAACACAATAGAGCCGCAGTCTAGCACTTAACCTTAAGTAATTACTACGTCAAAGTCGCGTTAAATAAACCACTGCCGTATAAAGCAGCGGTTGCATAGATTAAAGCGAGGATAGAAACTAGCTTTCTATACCTGCTGTGGTATTGGTTTACGTATCGACAATACGGCAATAACGGCCACCACGAGTAAACCTGCCATGATTGAGAACACGTCATTATAGGCTTGCACCATCGCCTGTTGCTGCATGGTCTGCGCAAGCAGTGCCGAAGCTTGCTGAGTCGCGGTAACCGAGTTCGACCCCGCCGTTTGCAACATCGCCGCAGTAGAGCTTAAGTAATCATTTGCCAGAGGGCTCACCGCAGGCAATGTTTCTTTCATCTGCGCTAGGTGAACTCGACCCAAGTTATCGATCAGGGTTGATACCATCGCGATCCCGACTGCACCACCTAAGTTTCGTACGACATTTAACACCGTTGATGCCGAGGCATTCTCGTGCTTTTGCAACCTTGCCGTTGCCAACATGCCAATAGGTACCATGATAAACGGTTGGCCGATAGCACGTACCACCATTGAGGCGATAAGCTGAGGCCCTGCAAAATCTGCGGTCATATGGCTGTTCATATAATAACTCACACCGAACATGAAAAAACCAAATGCCGCTAGATAGCGATTATCGAAACGCTGCATCAGCATCGGCATAAATGGCAAAATCAGCAACTGTGGAAAGCCCAGCCACATCAGGACCTCACCTATCTCTAACGAGTTGTAATCTTGGATCTGTGACAGGTATAGCGGCACCATATAGATGGATGAAAACAGCGCTAAGCCTAACAAGAAATAGGCGATAGTTGAGATGCTAAAATCGCGATTAGCAAGCAGTCTTAAGTTAACCAGTGGCGCCTTACTCTTTAACTGCAGATAGACAAAGAGCGCAATATTCACCGCCGCAACGATAGCAAGGTTACGTATAAACTCTGAACCAAACCAATCCTTACGATTTCCCTCCTCTAGTACCACCTCTAAACAGCCCATCCCCAATGCCATGGTGATAATACTACTGACATCGACATTCTTGAGTTCAGGCCAGTTAATTGGTTTTTTCACCAGACCATAGGCAAGCATCGACATCACCACAAGCCCCGGTGGCACATTGATATAAAACAGATAGTGCCAACTAAATTGCTCTGTGAGCCAGCCACCTAAAGTTGGGCCAATTGAAGGGGCAAACGTGGCGGTAAGGCCAAAAAGCGCCATACCTACCGCCCGTTTGCTGTCGGGAAGATATTCTAGAATCAACCTGAAGGCCATCGGGATCAAGGCGCCACCAAAGAAACCCTGCATCGCCCTGAACGCGATCATCGATTCTAAATTCCAAGCAATCGAACAAAGTAGCGATGCTAAGATAAAGATAGCGCTGTTCCACAGCATATAGCGGCGTATATCTAAGCCTTTACTGAGCCAACCCGATAGCGGAATGGCGATCATCTCTGCCACTAAGTAAGCCGTAGCGATCCAAGAGCCCTCCTCCAGCGTGGCACCTAAGCCGCCTTGGATCTCTTTCATCGACGCATTAGTGATCTGAATATCCAAGATCGCCATAAAGGCGCCTATCAAGCCGCCAAATACCGCGATCCAAGCTCTGCGGCTGCCTGGCTCAACCTGTTGAATCATCGCACCGTCAAGTGTCGCAACCCCAACTTGGCTAGCAGGCATTACTGTTGCACTCTATTGGCAACAATAACCGAATCTAAGCTATCGCTTGCGGTATCGACTTTCACTAGTGCACTCAGGCCCGGCACAATTCTGCCCTGCTCAAGCTTTTCTGCAGCATTGCTATCTAAGCGAATTCTCACCGGGATGCGCTGTACAATCTTGGTAAAATTACCCGTGGCATTTTCCGCAGGCAGTAAGCTGAATTTAGCTCCCGAGGCAGGAGATAAGCTATCAATTACCCCTGAAAACTCCTTTCCAGAAAACGCATCTAACTCAATCGCCACCTTCTGCCCTGCATGCATCTTAGCAATTTGGGTCTCTTTAAAATTAGCAGTGATCCACACGGCTTCATCAGGTACTAGACTGTAAATCGCTTGTCCAGGCTGTACATATTGCCCCTGCTGCACCCCACGCTTTCCGATTATTCCTGTAAACGGGGCTGTAATTTGGGTATCTGCCAGTTGGATTTGCGCTAACTGTAGGCCTGCCTTAGCTTGCTCAACACTCGAGTCGGCTTCAACTAACTGTGCGTTATAGACTTTAAGCTCTCTTTGCTTCGCCACTAATACGGCATGCATTTCATCGACATGGGCTGTCGCCGATTCGAAAACGGCTTGGGCTTCATCCACAGCATCTTGAGAGCTGTAATTTTTTGCCTTCAGCTTTGAGGCTCGAGTCAGTTGTTGCAGACTACGTACTCGCTCAGCCTCCGCCGCGACGACACTGGCTTGTGCCTGAGCAATAAGCGCTTGCTGTAGGTTAACCTGAGCATTGAGCGTCTGTAGCTTGGCTTTGGCACTGGCTAATACGGCTTGGTTTTGCGCGACCTTCGCCCTGAATTGACTATCTTCCAATTGGGCCAGTAATTGACCTTTTTTGACATGCTGATTATCGGTCACAAAGGTGGCTGTGACATAGCCAGGGACTTTAACGCTGATATGAGAGATATCGGATTCTACATAGGCATTATCTGTCGACTCAAAATTACGTACTTGGGTCCACCAATAATAACCGCCGGTTAATAACGCAATAATAAGAACAGGAATCCCGAAAAATAACTTGGTTTTAGACATGAATGACTCCTTGATTAGTGAGTCATAGTTTACTACTGTCTCAGTATATTTATTAGATAGCTGAAAATTACCCACTGTTTCACAGGTGTAACAATGATAGATCTCAATCGTATCCAAATGTTTGCCCAAGTCGTCGAACAAGGCAGTTTTACTCGGGCCGCCAACGCCTTAGGCCTGACTAAGGCTACCGTGAGCCGCAAAGTGGCCGAGCTAGAAGCCGATGCGGGAGTACAACTGCTGCATAGAACCACTCGCGCACTTAAGCTCACTGAGGCCGGGGCTGACTACTTTCATCGCGTGAACCGGATCTTAACGGATCTTAAGAATGCCGAAGATCAACTCAGTGCGAGACAGCAGACGATTAAAGGGCACCTTAAGATTGTTTGTCCTATCGAGATGGGGCAACTCTATTTTGGACGGATCTTCGCCCGTTTTCTGGCGCTCTACCCCGATATCACCATCGAAGCCGAGCTGACGAATCGACAGGTAGATGTGATAGCTGAAGGGGTTGACCTACTGTTTCAGATCACCGCCGAAACCGACGATAGATTGAAAACCTACGCCCTGATAAATACCCCAAAAATTCTGATGGCAAGCCCTGAGTATCTCGATAAGTTCGGTGAGCCTAAAACACCTGAGCAGTTACGGCAGCATCAATGTATCCGTATTAGCTCGCCCCATATTGACGGCAACTGGACGCTGTTTAATGGCAAAGAATGGGTGACGATAGAGCCAGAATCGAGACTTGAGACTAACAATATTACCCTGATGCGCGAAGCAGCATTAGAAGGGCTAGGCATTGCAGCCATTCCTTTGGTAATCGCGAACGACGCCCTAGAAAAGGGCGAGTTAGTCACGCTACTTAATGACTTTCCAATGAAGCAAAGTCTGGTCACCATGAGTATGCCGCAGCGAGTGTACTTGCCAAGGCGTTACCGAGTGTTTATTGAGTTCCTCTATCAAGCATTATTTAATAACTGGCAAGATAAAGTGCTAGAGGTACCTGATTTTATCGAACGCCCAGAATTCAATAATTAACAACAGAAAAAAGGCGCTAGATAAACTCTATTCGAAGTCTGCGGAAAACTATCTCGAATAGAGGTTAAATCGCGCCCCAAAAAGTCATGGGCTAACTATTTGCAGGGAGAAGCTAGCCCTTACTTTTTATTCTTTACGGTCAAACACGTGGTACTTGTCAATTCCGTATGACTTACCTTCGGCATGACAAGTTGCACAAGACTCCGAAGTACCTTGGGTAAACCAATCACCCGCTTTGTTTACTTCAAGATTCAACTCACCACCATTAGAAATCATGTGGTTCAGCGCTTGAACATTGTTATGACAGGCATAACAGTTAGCAGTGATTGGGCTAGTAGCAACGCCATCCTTACCACCATTGTAAGCTTTTGACAGCATATACTGGTTTGGCACGGCGTTAAGATCGATACCGTCTGCATGACAAGCCACACAGTTCTCAGCATTAAGCTTAGTAGCAGAGTTTGGCTCACCGGTCACGGCTGAGCTACCCACACCCCAGTGCATACTGTGAACCATAGGACCAAAGCCTGGTGCAGAGTTCTTCGAGCTACGATCTTGGCCATTGTTATGACAGGCCACACAACCTAAGCCACCATCATTATAACTACCATTTTTATGGTAGTTGGTCTCATTGTTGTGACAAGTCGTACAGCTATCCAGAGTGACACTATGACGACGGTTATACTCTTGAAGTACCTCTTCATTTGAGTTAACAACGTCCGAGTAACTCGTCAGTGAAACGCCGTCATAGCCACCATCAGCATCTTGCTGCTTGAAAGTCACTCTCGAGCTCGCGGTAAAGCCCGCATTAGCAAAGCCCGCATCAATACCATCTAGACGCACATAACATACACCTCTTGAGCCATCATCTTTTTCTACGTACTGACTATTTACCACGCCACCAGAGTCTCGTGGACTTGGGCGCCCAACAATCGAATCATTGTCATAGGCATGAATATATGCCCCAGCATAGGTTAACGTACCAGCGGCATATAACTGTGTAATATTAAGCTGAATATCTGTTTCACCCTCGGTATTAAACAGTGCGATATCAGTACACCAGCCACCAGTGGTTTCATGGTCATCCCATACCAAGCTGCTATCAATGTATGGCGCAGAGGTAGTAGTGTAGTGCTGCTCTCTAATGTCAGCTCTTTCACCTACTTTTTTATGGAATATACGTACGTCATCAGACTCACTAAAGCCGCTGTATGTCATTGCAACAGCTGCAGTTCCTACGCCAGCGGCCTCGTGGCAGTCGGTACAAGTATCAATAGTGCTAACCTTAGTGATTGGCTCAGCATGACAGGTGTAACAGTTAGCGGGTTCGAAATCTTTCTCAAACTTCTGATGGTTGATATGGCCAATTTTCTGCATTGAGTTACGAGCATAGCCGCCATCATCACGTACCACGTTGCCGTGACAAACCATACAACCCGCGACGAGATCGGTTTCGCCATCGGTATTAATTGCAGTGTAGCTAGGATGCTTTAATTTAGACGCTGCATAGTCGACATGACAACCGTGACAAGTTGCAGTTGAAGTGGTGTGTAGCCCTTCAGACTTATCGACGACAATGTAGTTTGATTTAGCAATATTCTCACCGCCACCTACTGCGATTCGAATGATCCCTTCAGTCCCAGCATTTACTGCTGGCATTGGTGCTAAAAATTCATAACGACCATTTTCAGTCATTGTGAGGCTTGCGCCATCGGTCGCCTCATTAGCACTACCACCAGCAATCGTACCCTCATAATCTGGACGGCTACGAGCAATGCCTTTATCTGTCAGCTCTGCGACTTCTGCACTCACTTTTTCAAGGCCACTGACAAGAAGCCCCTCCTCGTTAGTGACTTCAAACTCAAAACGCACCGCGCCCTCTTCTAGGGTGTGGCTTAGCATTTCGACATTGGTGATCTCTGTCGCCTCGACTACTGGTGGTAATGGGCTAGTACCATCTTCGCCATCACTACCATCTTTACCGTCACTACAGGCGGCTAGGCCAAAAGCTGCGGCGACGATAAGCGCCGTTTTGCATTTATAAAATTTTCTCATCATCACTCCATAACTATAATTAAGTCGTGACCTTTTACTCCCCCGTAAATACCTTATAAGTAGTAGGTGTTTATTTTTGTGATTAAATCCCCAACAATTAATTTATTTAAATTCAGTCCTTAAATAAATAAACACACATAAATAATACATAAAGAAATTAATATTTAATTAATCAACAAAAATAGAAGCCACAAAAATAAAAACCATTAAAAACAAAGGCTAGAGTTAAAAACACAATTAACTGAAAGCCGCAACAAGTAACAACTACCAATTAAGGGTTAATTAATCGAGCGGCATACGGTAAAAATAGGGCTGCCAAACATAAATGAGTTAAACGACAATAAATTAAGTGTGAGCCCACTATAAAAATCGAACCAGGCCCACATAAATAAATATTCAACCGCAAATTTATAATAAATGTAACAGCTCTCCTAACACTTAAAATTTATCATCAACCAACTTATCGCAGCCATCATCTTGCAATACCCACAACTCTTTATGGACAACACCGTGAGCCTTAATCACCTTCTAAGCCGTTGTCAGTTACACCGATTTATCATCGATAACATCAAACTTAGGGTTAAGATATTCTACGTCGCAATAGCCTTGGTCAATAAGGTCTAACCAAAAACCTTGAGTGGCTTCAGTTCCTACAAACTCCCCAAAAGGACGGGCAAGACTGTTAGGTTAGAGCAAGAAGTTATAACGAAACTGATACCTAACTCCGAATATCCACTAAATGCTGTTTATGCCCTCCATGACTTTGGTCACACTGTGCCGCGACTTATCAAGAAGACCATAGAAACGCTTATAGAATCTTTTCCCCAATAGTGCACAACAATGGCTAAGACGAGATAAAACACTAAACTAGCCGCTTTTAGCTACATAGTTACTGCTATAAAACAAAATTATTAGCAGCGTTTAGCATTTTTAAAGGGCTATACCTGATTTGTTTCGATAAAACTGCTAACATTGCTGGCAATTTTTTAAGCTTAGTGAGAAAGATCAAGATGGGTAGAGCATACCAAAACAAGAAAGAATCCATGGCGAAAACTGCTGGGCAAAAAACTAGACTTTATTCTCGTTACGGGAAGGAGTTGTACGTTTGCGCCAAAAACGGTGGTTTCGATCCTGACGGCAACCTTGCACTTCGCACAATGATCGCCAAGGCAAAGAAAGACCAAGTACCAGCACACGTTATTGAGCGTGCAATTGAAAAAGCCCGTGGCGGTGGTGGTGAAGACTACGAAACAGCACGTTACGAAGGCTTTGGTCCTGGCGGCTGTATGGTTATTGCCGACTGCTTAACTGATAACGTAAAACGTACTTTCACCGAAGTTCGCCAAGCATTCGTTAAAAACGATGCCAAGTTAGGCGGCCCAGGTACTGTTGGCCACATGTTCGATCATCAAGCGGTATTTGTATTCGCAGGCGATGACGAAGATGCAATTCTTGAAATGCTAATGATGGCTGACGTCGACGTATCTGACGTTGAGCTAGAAGATGGCATGATCAGTGTTTATGCACCACATACCGAGTTCTTCAAGGTAAAAACGGCATTAGCAGCTGAACTACCAGAAGACACTGACTACGTTATGGAAGAAATTACTTTCTTACCACAAACAATGACAGCGATTACTGACGCAGAAGAGATTGAGCAATTCGAGAAGTTCCTTGCTGCGCTTGAAGATTGTGATGACGTTCAGAACGTTTACCACAACGCAGAGCTTCCACAGTAAGAGTTACTACTATGTAACGCTTACTTCTGCTGACTCGCAAAACGTTAGTCAGCAAAAAGGCACTCAATGAGTGCCTTTTTTATTGTCTGCGATTTGCACTTACTTCTTCAGTAAGTAACGCAACATGACACCCTGCTGGCTGATATCGAGAACCTCGTAACCGTGGTTCTTTGCATCATTTGGAATATTATTGATCGACTGCGAGCAGTCGGTAATCACTTCCAATACTTCACCCGGCTTAAGTGATTGCATCGCTTCAAGCGTCGCAACCGCAGGGTAAGGACAAGGTTCACCGTAAATTTCTAGATTGTAATCAGGCACGACAGACGCTGTCATACTATGCTCCTAAGCAAAAATGGCTCAAATAAACTTGAGCCGAATATAGAGTAAATACTGTTATCAATACAGGCTGAAGCTTTAACCTTTGACACTAGCAGGCTCTAAAGCTTGAGCAACATTAACCAATGCAGCTTCTTTCAAGCTGCTTTGCTTTTTAAAGAAGCGTTGCTCCCAGATTAAAATCAGCACAAACGATAGCCCCAGCAATAAATAGGTGACACCTAGGCCACCTAGCGGACCAAACAGCTCAAGTAGATTGACCTTGTCCCAGCTTGTCGCTAATGGAGCGGCAATCCCGTCCCAGTAATAAGCCAAGATGGTCGCACCGATAATGTTACCAAGCCCTACCCACCAGAAGTGCACTTGCCCCTCTAATGCGCGGTACATCCAGCCAGTTTCACAGCCACCCGCGATAACAATACCGATACCAAATAGTAAGCCACCAATCACCGCATTCGGGCCTGCCCACAGGGTTTTAGGTGTCATGCCTAGCTGCACATAACTGTAAATACCGATAACACTGACTGCCATACCTAAGATAATCGCCTTAGCCATATGGGTACGGCCAGTGATCCACATATCCCTAAAAGCAGAGGTAAAACAGATCTGCGCACGTTCAATCAACAAGCCAAACATAATGCCCATTAACATGGCGATACCCAGCTTTGTCGAGCTCTGCATGATATAGAATGAACCCGCTATCATGGCTGCAAACACAAGCCAACCTAAGCGAAAACGGTTTTGAACCTGATTTGGATTAGGCTTGGCAATTTTCTTAAGCCCACCTAACTTTACCGTGGCCGTAGAACGGAAAAACGGCAGCAAGGTGATCTTAGCGCCAATATAGGTTCCCGCCGCTGCCGCAAAAGCAAAGATCCATGCATGTAGAGTAAATTGTGGAATGCCAGTAAAGAAGGCCGCTAAATTACAGCCCATAGCTAAGCGCGCGCCAAAGCCTGCAATCATGCCACCTACCAGCGCCTGTGCGATGCGCTTCTTGGAACTCGGCATACGCAATTTCAAGTTGTTGGCCCACAGTACCGCCGCCATACAACCACCAAACATACCGATAATCATCACACCACCGACACGATCCAGCGGTGTGCCATTAAGGCCGATGATCTTAAAGTATTGCCAAGATTCAGGCTCAGCGCCAAACCACTGCAATACATGACCGCCCCAGCGAGTAAACTCTCCAGTTACCGCCCAAAGTGAACCGGTAAGACCAAAAAAGTAGGTCGACAAAATACCTGCCGCAATAACGGCAGCAAAAGGCGACCAAAATTTAATAAAAAATTGATTTTTAAACGTTAACCACATATTTAAAACTTACCAACTAATATGAGAACTAAGATTAGACACTTAAATTAAGCACTTAAATTAAGCACTTTGATTAAGGGCTTAAATTAAATGCTAAAATTTACAACACAAATTAGCAGTTAAAGTAACAAATTTAGCTAGATTACAGCCAAGTTATTATTTTCAACATTACTTAGTGTTTCATTACATAAATACAACCTTTCAGGATGGGTATAGATTGTCACTCTATTTTCACGACAAAACCCAACCAAAGTAATATTCGATCTGTTTGCGATATCAATCGCTAACGAAGTTGCAGAGGAAATTGCAAATATAATACTAATATTTGAAATAGCTGCTTTTTGCACCATTTCAAAGCTGGCTCGACTGGTTAATAACAACGCAGACTGACGAATCTGGTTATCGCAGCTGATATGACCAATTAACTTATCGAGGGCCACATGGCGACCAACATCTTCGAAGCAGCACATAATATCACCTTCTGTCGACAACATGGCAGCAGCATGTGTCGCTCCGGTCAAATTAAATGCTGTTTGATGCTTATGGAGATTCATTAAGGCCTTTTTTAAACTATTTAAGTTAAACTTTTCAGCCCCGGTGACTTTTACAATCGGTTTAACCGTTTGCTCTATCTGCTCGATACCGCAAAGACCACACCCGGTACGCCCTGCGAGACTACGGCGATGTTCTTTTAGCTGCATAAAGCAACGCGGAGCGATCTCAATGTGCACTAAAACACCCGTGGCTATGGTCTCGATTTCGATGGAGCGGATCTCTTTCACATTCTCAATAATCGATTCAGACAAACTAAAACCGATAGCAAATTCTTTTAATGCCGTTGGGCAAGCCATCATTACCACATGGGAAATGCCATTATAAATCAGCGCAACTCTTACTTCTTTCGCCACAGTTTCGATTAATGCTTGCTCTCTATCATTACGAAAACAAGTGACTGAAGTCTGCTCGGTAATATTATTTAAGCCACATACAAGTTCCGTCATAGCGTTATTCCATTTGTTCTGGTAAATAATGTCTCACTTAGCGATCTAAATATCGATAAATGTAACTTGGATTCACATTTAATAAAGTTTGAAATCGACCGATATTGTTTAGCTAAACACAATTATCTATTATCTCCGCAAGTGATACGGAAGAACGTCGTTTCCGGTGAAACGTCTGGATTTCAAATCCAGGTGGGGCTGCCAGCAGTCCCGGGTAGGTTCAACTCCTATGTTCTTCCGCCAAATCACTCATTATAAAAATGCTGCCATCTCGAATGACTCTCGAATTATCCTTTTTCTTTCTCCACGTTAATCCACTGCGGTCATAAAACTCTAAAAGTTGAATGCTGGCTTTGCGGCCGAGCTTAATAATCGAATTAAAATCAGCAGTTTTTATTTCGCCACAAACATTAATTTGCTGCCTAATAACATCGGCGTAAAAATAAAGACGCTCAGTTAACATGAAGCGATCTTTAATAATGGCGGATAAATAACCCAATTGAATCAACTTGCGGCACAGCGCCCGTATGGTTGTGATCTCTAAATTAAGCTGCTTAGCCAGATCTGATGACCATAGCGGGCCATTCGCAGCCAACATCAATTGTTTAATGCTCAGCCACAGCTGCAGCTCTTGCTCCGACAAGCTCAAGCTATGTCTCGGCAGATGCAGCAGGCCCCGGGTGCTCTGCAGCAGTTGCTGCTCACGCAGACAATCCGTTAACTTAAGCAGTACAGGCAAAGGGTATTGACCGTGGGTCATACGCTGTAGACGGTTAATGCTTAGACCAAGCAGCTCAGGCGATGCCTGGTGATAATCTTCCACTAGGGTTAATAACTGAGCCTCAATCTGCTGCTTTAATGTATGAGATAACAGGTAACCATCAAGCTCTAGCAGCTGTTCATCGGCTATTAACGGAGTTTGCTCCGTTAGCTGATTTGCCCGCATGAAAGCTGACTTCTCAACGCAGTGATCTTGTGTTTGAACGAGTAAACTGCATTTAACCGAGCTGCACTCTTTTAATGCTGCTAAATAAGCCAAACGTTCGGAGCTACGCTTACCACGTTTTGGCGGATTAATATCTAATACTCGCAGCGCACCTAGCGTGGTTCTTGCCGCCGCGTCTCGCACTATGATTCGGTCTTGTTCCACACAATGAAGTGGCAACTCACACTGCAACTCCACCAAAGATTGACCATCTGCTAGCGTGTGTAATAGACCAAGGCGCGCCGTGGTATGACTATTACCTAGATGCACTTGTACGCTTTGCCAATGCTTAAACGGCAAACACGATTCAAATACGCCGCAAATCACCTTAGGCGGGGCTATCGGCTCAAGTGCGGTTAACCAATCTCCGCGCAGGGCACCACGATGCTGGTCAACCCCAGTTAAATTTAGCGCCACTCGCTGACAATGCCTTGCGTTATCACTCGCTCGACCTTGGCTATGTAGGGTCCTGACTTTTACCGCTTTACGCTGTCCCGATAGATACAAACTTTGCCCCTGTGCCACTTGGCCACTAATCACAGTGCCTGTAACCACAAGGCCCGCCCCTTTAACGCTAAAGGCTCTATCGATCGCCATACGAAAGCTCGACTCTAGGCTTGAGTGGCTCAGTGTTTTTGTTTGGGTTTCAGCCAACTGTTTAATGGCAAGGCTAAGCTCACTGACGCCAAAGCCTGTCTGAGCTGACACCACATAAATAGCACTCTGCCTGTGATGCTGCGCGAGTAGTTCACTCACCTCAAGTTTGACCATCTCAACGCGTTCGCAGTCAACCTTATCTTGCTTGGTCAGCACCACGATTAAGTGCTCGAGGTTGAGTAGCTGTAAGATGGCCAGATGCTCATGAGTTTGCGGCATGACACCATCATCACAGGCGATGATTAGCAGCGCATGTTTGGCGCAGCTCACTCCTGCCAGCATGGTATTGATAAACTTACTGTGGCCCGGCACATCGACAAAGGCTAGACGCTCGCCATCCGCTAAATCCATAAAGGCATAACCTAACTCGATGGTCATGCCGCGCTGCTTCTCTTCCGGAAGGCGGTCGGCATCGGTTCCTGTTAGCGCCTGAATTAAACTGGTTTTGCCGTGATCGACATGACCAGCGGTAACAATAATCATAACGTCACCTCCACACTTGCTGATGTGGCTAGCGTATTAATATGAGCTTGCTCAAAGTCGATTAAACTTGTTGTCAGGGCTTCGATAAGCTGGGCATCGTTGTCAGTGCCACGCAGATCCAGCCACAACTGATTGGCAGTTATACGGCCGATGATTGGCAAATTTACCGCCTTAAAGAACTTGTCGAGTTGTAACACGCTTAGCTGGCTGTTTACCTTAGAAGAGAAGCACAGCGCAACAGAGTCCAGCAATACATCCGGCTGTGATCCGCTACCCACTTGGGTTTGACATGGTTTTATCGTGATATCAAACTGGGTTTGCTGGATACTGCAACTCGCCCTTAATTGCAGCGATAAGGCCTTAAGCTCAGCTAGAGGACGTGACAGTTTTCTAAAGATGGGCAGCAGACTATGCAACGCTTGAGGATTACGATATTGCATCAAGGTGGCTTCGAGGGCGGCAAGGGTCATCTTATCGCAGCGCAGCGCACGCTTGAGTGGGTGCGCTTGCAGCTTAGCAATCAGTTCAGCGTCACCGACCACTAACCCTGCTTGGGGGCCGCCGAGCAGCTTGTCACCTGAGAAGCTCACGAGGTTGACGCCATCGCTAAGCATCTGCTGCGGCATCGGCTCTTTTGATAAACCAAAGCGTGATAAATCAGTGAGTGCACCGCTACCAAGGTCTGAGATTAACGCGATGCCCTGCTCTTTGCACAGTGCAGCTAATTCAAGCTCTTCGGTCACCTTAGTAAAACCACTGATATGATAGTTACTGGTGTGCACCTTCATAATTGCAGCTGTGTTGTCGTTAATGGCTGCAGCGTAATCTTTAAGGTGGGTGCGATTAGTGCAGCCCACCTCCACCAGCTTGCAACCCGCCTGCGCCATAATGTCGGGAATACGAAATGCGCCGCCAATCTCCACCAACTCACCGCGAGAGACAATCACCTCTTTACCTGCAGAGATGGCAGCAAGCATGAGTAACACAGCAGCTGCGTTGTTATTAACGATGCAGCAACTGTCCGCCCCCGTTAGCTCATGAATAAGCGCCGATATCGCACTATCACGATGGCCACGCTTACCTTGGCCCATATCAAACTCCAGCGGCACCGGGCTGCGCATCACTTGCGTAACCGCATTAATCGCCGCTTCACACATCTGCGAGCGGCCTAGGTTGGTGTGTAATATGGTGCCTGTTAAGTTAATAACCGGCGTCATACTTTGGCGCTGCGCGCTAACAATACGGCAAGCGAGTTCTTCGGCAATCTGGCTTGAGTCCAAGCACCAACTTGGCAAGCTTTGGCTCTTTGCTATTTGCTGGCGTGCATCTTTAAGCATTTGTGCCAGCAGGGACTTAATCCAGGGCTTGCCCTGTTGCTCGATAAAACTTATCACTTGAGGTATCAGTAGCAAGCTGTCCATTGCAGGTAAACAACGGTATAGGGCTTGGGTTGAGTTGATAGCTTGAGTCATAGGTCTTCGTCTGATTGTTTGTTTATAAAAATGAGTTAACTGCGCGAGTTAATTAAGTTAGTTCAATAAAAGAGCCGCACCGTAATGCGGCTCTTGATTGACTTGCTTACAGCTTCACTTACAGGCTGCTTACTGCCTGTTCATATAAGCTGGTTAGTGAATATCACCAACTTTAGGCTGAACCACATCACTCTCTAGCTGAGGCTCCTGCTCATGAGCTAGTAGCAGAGGGTTAACCGTGGTTGCACTGTATCCCTGCTCAACCAAATAGCTATCCATTACCAGAGTCGCTAAGTCATCTGCTGCAACCTCAAGCCTAGGGTTGATGTCGGTAAAGAACATCTTGGTGTACCCCATACAGGTATTGCAGCTTTCAACACGAATAGCGGCATTGGTTTCGGTTTCAGCCCACAGGAACACGCCCTTGCTTTCGCCACATGAGGTGCACTCGGCGCGCACTTCATGCCACTCGGTTTCACACAAGCTGCAATGCAGATAGCGCAACCCTGTACGTGGCTCTTCCTTGATCACGCTACCCACAGGGTGGCTACCACAAACGGGACATAATCGTTTGTGGGCCTGTGCCGCGTCAGCTAAACCCTGAGCAACATCAACAGCCCAATGTGACCAGTACACCGACAACGCCGCCCAGACAAATAGACTGTACTGCGCAGGGACTTCGGCAATACGTCCGCTAAGCATGGACTTGGCGTAACCTTGCAACACATCGGCTTCAGCTTTAGCTAACTCCTTTAGCACCACATGCAAGTCAGTACTGACTTTTGGCATTAACTCACTAATTAGCTCAAGCAATACCGACTGCCAATAGTTGCCCCACTCAAAGTGCTGCTGTGCCATCGGCTGACTTTGGCTTAGATCTAACTTTGGCTGAGGGCCAAAGCAGCTCCTTGCCGCCTCACCATACAGTGCCGCTACCTTTTGTTGAGCAATCACTAACTGCTCGAGTAAGCCGAAGTACTCTGCTAATCCAGACTCCTCGGCTAGAGCAGCGAGTCGCTGCGCTCTAAATTGATAAACGGCTTTTGGATCCGCTGGGATCACGGTCTTAATATCCAATGACTGGCTAGGGATCTTTTCAGCGTCGAGTATTGCTGTGCTCATAATTAGTGTTTTTCCTGCTTATTAGTCTTTAATTCAGGATCGTTTAGCATGTTAGGGTGATGCTTCTTGCACCAAGCCCGCGACACATAGCCGTACAACATGCCAGCAACCGATCCTTCCACCCACGTTGCCATCCAGAAGTGCACAATCACAAAGATCAACATGATCACTGCACAGATTGCGTGTATCAAAATGGCCCACTGGATAGTGATTGCCGCGAAGTGTGGGGCAAAATAGGGCTGCCACATCATGAAACCAGTAATCGTCAAGCCGATTGAGGTCACCACGAAGGTGCGGAACAGCACTTTTTGACCTGGGTTGTAATGGCCGATTGCGGGGATTTTGTCCTCGTTTTCGAACATCACATCCTTAATCGCTAACATCCATGTCAGATCATTCTTTTCCCACTTGTTATGGTGGTAATAACGCACCAGCATCAACATTAACGGTAAGCACATCAGCAAACCGGCAATCGGATGAACAAAGCGCGCCATCTGTGGCGTACCTGCAATCGACCCCAACCATTGAAATGATGGGAAGAAGAATGCAAAGCCTGTTAGGAATGTCACCAAACCTGCTGCAACCACAAACCAGTGACAGATGCGGTCGAACAACTTATGACGCAAAATCATATTCTGCTTATGCATGAGTGTTACTCCTTATCTGACTTATCTGAGTGAGTGTGATCAAACGCTGCAGGCTCATCTTCTTCAACGATGTTACGGCCCACTGTGATGCGGTGTAGACAGGCCACCGCCACGGTTGCGAGAATACCCGCTGTACCCAATGGCTTAACCACGTCTTGCCACAGTTTCACTGGCACACTCGTTTTCGGATCGGCTGGTAAGCCATAGTTTTCAGGCTGGCTAACATCATGCAGGATCATCATCATGCCAGTGCCACCCACGCCCTCAGGACTGTACAGACCCGCTTTAGTGAAGCCTTGTTTATGCAGTTCTTTAATTCGAAGGTCTGCAATAAACAACATATCTTCACGAGTACCGTATTTAAGCGCCCCAGTAACACAAGACTTCACACATGCAGGCTCTTGACCAACTTGTAGGCGGTCTGAGCACATGCTGCACTTGTAGGCTTTTTGATCGATTGGATCGAGTCTTGGTACATTGAACGGACAAGCCGATACACAGTAACCACAACCCGTACATTTATCAGATTCAAAATCGACAACGCCGTTAGCACGCTGAACAATGGCTCCTTTAGTCGAGCAAGCTGTTAAGCAGGCTGGATCAGCACAATGCATGCAGGCACTATGAGTAAAGTTCCAGCGTAACTTGTTGTCCTGCTCAATTTCGTTGTACTTCATTAGCGTCCAGCACTCAGAAGACAAATCCATTGGGTTTTGGTAACTACCTTGGAAGCTGCCAACTGGCGCTCTGAGGTCATTCCATTCAGAACAGGAAACCTGACAAGCTTTACAACCGCTACACTTAGTGGCATCAAATAACTTGGCCACCTTGCTTAACTTACGACGTACCTGCGCGGCAGGGGTGAGCTCTGATGTACCAGAGCTTAAAATAATATCTTGAGCAGACATGATTACACTCCCTCAGCCTTAGTAATATCCACTAGGAACGCTTTATATTCAGGTGCTTGAGTATTAGCATCACCCACTTCAGTGGTCAGTACGTTACAGCTAGAACTTCTACGAGTTAGACCGTTATAGCCACCATGACGTGGCAAGCCAACCGTATGCACCATCTGTCCGTTCACCTTGAGTGGTTGTAGACGCTTAGTCACTAAAGCCTTAGTTAATAAGCTACCGCGCTTAGAGCTAACCTTGACCCAATCACCATTATTAATACCCTTCTCTGCTGCCAGAATCTCATCCAGCTCAACAAAGGTTTCAGGCATAGAGATGGCCGCTAAACGACAGTGAATCGTCCAGAAGTTAAAATGCTCTGTTAATGAGTAAGTGGTACACACATAAGGGAACTCCTTATGTGAACCAAGCGTTTCGGCCACGCCAGGTAGCATGCGAACCGCAGGGTTACTGATCACATTCGGGTGCAATGGGTTGGTGCCGATAGGCGTCTCCATTGGCTCGTAATGCTCAGGGAATGGTCCTTCAGCTAACATTTTTAGCGCGAAGAAACGGCCCACACCCTCAGGCTGCATGATGAACGGATGCGCCGACTCTTTTGGCGATAACTTCATATTGAAGTCACCCACATCGATGCCATGCCACTTACCGTTTGTCCATTCAACGATGACGCGACTTGGATCCCATGGCTTACCGTTAACATCACAAGATGCACGGTTATAAAGTACGCGACGGTTTGCTGGCCAAGAGAATGCCCAACCCGGTGTAATACCCTTACCTGAGGTATCAGAGTTATCACGGCGGGCCATCATATTGCCCTGCTCCGTCCAACTACCCGAGTAGATCCAGCAACCACATGAAGTACTACCATCATCTTTTAACTGGCTAAAGCTATCTAGCTGCTTACCTGTTTTAAGATCGATACCGTTAAGCTCTTTTGCCACTTCTTCGCCATGTGGAGTGTGTGGATTATGGTAATCCCATTTCACTGCATCAATCGGCTCAGGTAATACCCCACCTTCGGCTTTATAAAGCTCACGCAGCTGCATCATGATCCCCGATAGGATCTCAGCATCTGGCTTAGATTCACCCGGTGGGTTCGCGCCCTTCCAATGCCACTGCATCCAGCGACCCGAGTTAACGATACAGCCTTCTTCTTCGGCAAATAGCGTAGTGGGTAAACGGAACACTTGAGTCTGAATATCGCTTGGGTCAACATTGTTATACTCGCCAGCTTTTTTCCAGAATACCGAAGTTTCAGTCGCTAACGGATCCATCACCACTAAGTACTTAAGCTTGCACAATGCAGCCAAAGTCTTATTACGGTTCGGCATAGAGTTAATCGCGTTAACCCCTTGCACAAAGTAGCCGTTAACCTGACCGTGGTACATCATGTCGATATGTTTTGTATAGTCGTACTGCAAGTCCCACTTAGGTAACCAGTCATAACCGAAGTTATTAGCCGCAGTTGCATTCTCGCCCCAGAAACTCTTCATCTGTGAGATAAAGAACTTAGGATAGTTAGACCAATAGTTAGTTTGGCCTGGACGTAACGCTTTAGGCGTATAGTTACCAAGGTATGTGGCTAAGTCTGTATCGTTATCATTTGGCAGTTTCAAATAGCCCGGCAGGTTCTGACATAGCAGTCCCATGTCGGTTGCGCCCTGTACGTTTGAATGACCACGAAGTGCGTTTACACCACCGCCTAAGACACCGATATTACCTAGCAGTAACTGCACTAATGCCATAGAACGGATGTTCTGCGCGCCTTTGGTATGGTGAGTCCATCCTAGTGCGTACAAGAATGTCGCCGCTTTATTATGAACGTGAGTGCTACCAATAAGCGCACAAACTTTCTCATAATCTTCAACGGGCGTACCAGTAATGTCACTGACCGTCTTGAAATCATAGCGATCGACATGATTCTTTAATAAGTTCCATACACAACGCGGATGCTCATAAGTGTCATCGACTTTAGCGTAGCCATCTTCATCTAACTCGTAGTACCAAGTTTCTTTGTCGTAGGTGCGGCTCTTATCATCAAAACCACTAAATAGACCTTCATTGAATTCGAAATCATCGCGCACTATGTAACTCGCGTTGGTATACGCTTTGACATAGTCGTAGTTAACTTGTTTAGTCTCAATGAGGTATCGACATAGACCTAAAAGGAATGCGATATCAGTACCACTACGAAGTGGAGCATAACAGTCAGCTAATGCTGCACTGCGGTTAAAACGTGGATCAACAACGACTAATTTAGCGTTATTGTGTTCCATTGCTTCTGTAACCCAGCCGAAACCGACAGGATGTGCTTCGGCGGCATTACCGCCCATGATCACCACGACATTTGCGTTCTTAATATCGATCCAGTGGTTGGTCATGGCACCGCGCCCAAATGTTGGAGCAAGACTTGCTACCGTTGGGGAGTGTCAGTTACGCGCAATAGTGTCGATGGCCACTAGGCCAAGAGAACGAGCAAACTTATGAGTGATAAAACCACCTTCGTTTGGCTGTGCAGACGAGGTCATCATGCCTGTGCTCAACCAACGGTTTACTGTGGTACCGTCACTGTTCTTTTCAATTAGGTTTTCATCGCGGTCGTCTTTCATTAGACGGGCGATACGGCTAAATGCCTCATTCCAACTGATGCGTTTCCACTCGTTAGAGCCAGGTTCACGCACTTCTGGGAAATGGTTACGATTAGGGCTATTAACATAGTCCACCAATCCTGCACCTTTAGGGCATAATGCGCCGCGGTTAACCGGATGGTCAGCGTCGCCTTCAATGTGGAAAATTGCTTGTTCGGCATTTTTGCCGTTACTGCCATTGCTGTACATCAACAAGCCACAACCCACTGAGCAATAACAGCAGTTATTGCGGGTCTCTTTTGCTCTCAACAACTTGTACTCACGAGGCGCGGCCATCGCAGTGCCGGGCATTAGTCCCAGCGCTGATATTGCCGATGTGGTCGCTCCGCAGGCACACAGTTTAAAAAACTGTCGTCTGTCCATATAACCCTCACACAATTAGTATTTTCTACTCTGACCGATTAACTCATCTCGGCATGTAGTTTTGTTTTTTGGTTAATCCACTTTTAGTCCAACTTATGCGACTACCCACAAGCTAAACAAAGGCTAATTAACGCGAAGTGATTATCCTCAAAGTCGGCTATACGAACAATTTATAACACAAGACAGAGATCACACTAAAATCACAACAAAATAAAACACCAATAAATACCGAGTTTAAAGCGAGTTAAACCGCAAGAAGCAAAAGAAGCCACCACATACAGAATTAAACGCCAAATAATCACAAAAAGATCAATAGAGACATATTGACGCACGCAATCAGGACAATATATCCAAACAGTAATGCAAATTAGATGTTAAATAGATTTAAGGAGAAACTGATATAGACCTACAGAAAGGGGCATGAGAGCAGGTATAGCAAAAGATAATTAGGCTGGTTGCGCGATAACAGCTCTTTAATAACAGACCCAACCCACCCTGATGCTAATAGCTAACAGGTCAAGCTTAGACAATATGGCACACCTAAAATCACAGCATGATGAACACAATGTTCTATCAGGCCTAAAAATAGAATGATTTGCCGTTGGATAAATTTGAACCACTCATCAGCTAATCATGCTATTTCTGCATTTTTCAACTTGAATGACGGTGAGTTTTCAACCACAGCGGATTCATTTATGACTCTAGATCCTGGCCTGAATTAACGGTCAGCCAGCATTAAGGGTTAGCAAACTTAGCTCTTTCCAATTCAACTAAGTAACTGGCGATTTCCATCACCTGCTCAGCTGAACTTGCCGATTCATTCAATACGACATAACGGCCATTAACTAAGATAGTTGGCGTGCCTTGGATCTCTGCCGATGACATAAGCTGCATCGCCTGTTCAAGCTTAGAGTTGATATCAGCAGAATTGAGCTTCTCGTTAAACTCCTGCTGGGTTAATCCATAACCGCTTAAGAAGTCAGCGAGTAAAGCTTGTTGCTGTTTGAGTTCGGTAACCTCGCGTAAGTCCATTATCTCTCGAAATAAAGCGCTATGGATTTGTTGTTTACCCGGCATCTGCTGCACAATAAAGAACACCTTGGCATGTAACTTCATGGCCTCATTCCACACCGCCGGCGATTGCACTAGGCTGACATCATCCCCCATGGTGCTTATCCCGCCATGAAGCGGCTTTTCAAACAGTTCACAGTGGGGACAGCCGTACCAGAAAAACTCAGTTACTGAAATATTATCGCTATTAGCTGGAATTGGTGCCGCTAATGTGCGGTAGTGCACGCCTTCAACAAAACCTTCAACAAGGTTACCGTCAGCATCTAGGTTGGATGGTTCTGAGCAAGCTACCATCACGAAGGCGAGAAACAGGCTAACTAAGCGTTTTTTCATAACATGTCCTTTTGTTGGCTTGATTGACTATATAGCTGGCTGCAGTCAGTTAGGCTCATCACGAGCACTCATCACATATTAGCCCAAAAACAAAAAGGCACTCAAATGAGTGCCTTTTTACTTACCAAACAATTCCCTGCAAAGGTTGTTTAATACCAATCAGTATAATTCTACTTATGAACAGCAATCTCGGCGCCACCAGTTTTTAGGAAGCTTATCCAAAAAGACTTTAGCCATCAGTACAGCTAGCACCACGCCTGAGGTGTAGACGATACTGGCAGGTAATAGCTCATGCTGCTCACCAATTTGTGGCATCACCACAAAACCAAAGGTATCGACTAAGTAGTTAACTAATACGCCAGAGACTAAGGCGACACCTAATACACCGCCTAGATAACCGTATAACGCACGTTTACCTAGCTCTTTGGTAACCACTCCTAAAGTAGCAATATTGGTTGCAGGACCTGCCAACATAAATACTAATACCGCACCTGGAGATACCCCAGCTAATAGCAGACCGGCCGCGATAGGCGTTGAAGCTGTCGCACAGATATACATAGGCACTGAAATCAACACCATCACTAGCATAGCCAGAATGCCGTCGCCCCACTTCGCCATAAAATCAGCCGGTACGTAAGTCTGTACCAGTGCGGCAAAGAACAAACCAATCAATAACCAAACGGTAGTATCACGCACAAGATCGGTCGCGGCGTAATGCAGTCCTTTACCGATGCGGCCAATAATCGACGTGCCTTTTAATTCAGTCGCCACATCTCTAGTGGACTCACAGCAGCTTTCACTCGCCACTGATTGCTCCGGCTTCTTACTGCTGCAACATGATGGTTTTTCAGCAACCACGGCCTCAACAGCAGGCGTCTTTTTACTTGAGCAACAAGAAGGTGCTGGCTTTGCTGTCGCCTCAGGTGCTTTCATCGCCATCACACTCGCGTCAGTCATCGGCTTCATGCTAACTTCAGCCTTTTTGCTTGAGCAACATGACGCTTTTTCAGCTTTACGCTCGACCTTTTCTTCTTTTTTGCTACTGCAACAAGAAGCGACTGGCTCAGCTTTAGAGTTAGCTTGCTCGCTAACTGCTGGCTTGCCATCATCGTCATCACGACCAACCAGTAAGCCTGCTACGATGGCACTGACCACCGCCGCAATGGGTCTGACAACGGCCATAAATGGGCCGAGCAGTACATATGATACCGTCACGGAATCCACGCCCGTTTCAGGCGTCGACACTAAAAATGAAGTAGTCGCTGCTTTTGATGCACCGCTCCGGCGTAATCCAACCGCAGCAGGAATAACACCACAGGAGCACAGAGGTAGAGGCGCGCCGAGTACTGCAGCCTTTACCGTAGTTTTAAAACCGTGGCCACCTAGTTGCTTTTGCATCCACGCCATAGGCACGAACATCTTCAACATGCCAGCTAATACTAAGCCCAGTAACAACCAAGGCGCGGACTCTAGAAACAGCTCAATAAAGTTTTCTAATAACATAACTACTTCTCGTGTGTTTTCTTCGTTATCGATCTAGCTATCGATTTAGTTGTCAATTTATCACTGCAGGTCTTAGTGAATTCATGCTTGCCGTGACTATGCTTGTCATTTTCACAGCGGATGCTGTCGGTATTCGATTCTAACGCTTCTAGTATCGAACAATGCTCTGCGCTTTCTGGGCCACCACAACAGGCTTGAGATAAGCGTTGCAGTGACAATTGAAAATGGTTTAGCTCAGCTATTTTCGCTTCAACATTAGCAAGTTTGTCATCCACTAAGCCCTTCACATCGGCGCAGGCCCAGTTAGACCTATCTAGCTCAATAGAAAGCAGTTCGGTGATCTCCGCCAAAGTAAAACCCACAGCCTTAGCGCGCAGAATAAAACGCAACCGTTGAGCATCGGCCTCGGTATAGATCCGATAACCCGAATCGGTACGAGACGATGGCGACAACAAGCCATGCTTTTCATAAAACCTTAAGGTATCGGTCTTCACTTCACACAGTTGTGCAAGCTCACCTATTCGATACATGCCAGCTCCAAATCAATCTTGAATTTAAGCTCAAAATCAGGGTGATAAAGTTTCAAATTTGCCTGATTTACTCGCTTGAGTTTCTAAAGTATAAACCTTGGAGTTGTATCCAAGGTCAAGAGTTATTCTGCGCTTAAATAAACAAGAAAGCTTGTTCTGCTGAACGTATTGTGAAATCGCGCAGAAAAAAACACCGTCACGTGAAAATTTACGTTAAAATACGCGCGCCGTGACGGGAGAGTAAAAACTTGAGGGACTTTTGGAAAGCAGTATTAGCCGTTAAAGAGGGTGAGACTGTTCTGTTTTCCGAAAGATCCTTAAAAATAACTACTGGACCCTGTACCTACAATGAATAATGCCAGACCTATTCGTCGCGCGCTGTTAAGCGTTTCAGATAAAACCGGAATCCTAGAGTTTGCACAAGCGCTGCATGCTCAAGGTGTTGAGCTACTTTCTACTGGTGGCACCGCACGCCTGCTGGCTGATAATGGCGTGCCTGTCATTGAAGTATCAGACTATACTGGTCACCCAGAAATCATGGATGGCCGCGTTAAAACCCTGCACCCTAAAGTGCATGGCGGTATTTTAGCGCGTCGTGGTATCGACGAAATCGTAATGGAGCAAAACAACATCAAGCCGATCGACTTGGTTGCTGTTAACTTATATCCATTCGCAGCAACTGTAGCGGCTGAGGGTTGTACTCTTGCCGACGCTATCGAGAACATCGATATCGGTGGCCCAACTATGGTGCGCTCTACCGCTAAAAACCACAAAGACACTACCATTATTGTTAACGCTAACGACTACGGCCGCGTGATTGCCGAGATGCAAGCGAACGAAGGTAGCACTACGCTTGAAACTCGCTTTGATCTTGCGATTGCAGCGTTTGAGCACACAGCTGCATACGATGGCATGATTGCTAACTACTTCGGTACTAAAGTGCCTGCACACAGCAAAGATGAGTGCCATGAAGACTCTAAGTTCCCACGCACTTACAACACGCAGTTAGTGAAGAAGCAAGACTTGCGCTATGGCGAAAACAGCCATCAAACAGCCGCTTTCTACGTTGACACTAATCTTGATGAAGCTTCTGTTGCCACCGCAGTTCAGCTACAAGGTAAGGCGCTTTCTTACAACAATATCGCCGATACCGATTCTGCACTTGAGTGCGTTAAAGAGTTCGATGAGCCAGCATGTGTAATCGTTAAGCACGCCAACCCATGTGGTGTGGCAATTGGTGAAAACCTACTTGAAGCCTACAACCGTGCATTCCAAACTGACCCAACGTCAGCCTTTGGCGGCATCATCGCCTTTAACGGCGAGCTAGATGCAGCAACCGCAAGCGCGATTGTTGAACGTCAATTTGTTGAAGTGATCATTGCTCCTAAAGTTAGCCAAGCAGCTCGCGATGTCGTTGCCGCTAAGGCCAACGTACGTTTACTCGAGTGCGGACAGTGGACAAGCAAGACCACCAGTCTAGATTACAAGCGTGTAAACGGTGGTCTGCTACTGCAAGACCGTGACCAAGGCATGGTTGGAATCGATGACGTTAAGGTGGTTTCTAAGCGTCAGCCAACTGCAAGCGAAATGAAAGATCTGATGTTCTGCTGGAAGGTGGCTAAGTTTGTTAAATCAAATGCGATTGTCTACGCCAAAAACAGCATGACTATCGGTGTTGGCGCAGGCCAAATGAGCCGAGTTTATAGCGCTAAAGTTGCTGGTATTAAAGCGGCTGACGAAGGGCTAGAAGTACAAGACTCAGTAATGGCGTCAGACGCGTTCTTCCCATTCCGTGATGGTATCGATGCTGCAGCAGAAGCAGGCATCAGCTGTATCATCCAGCCAGGCGGTTCTATCCGCGATGAAGAGATCATCGCAGCAGCAGACGAGCACGGCATGGCAATGGTATTTACTGGCATGCGTCATTTCCGTCATTAATTTATATGGAGCTTTA
The DNA here is from genome assembly GCF_016765635.1 of Shewanella schlegeliana. Lineage (GTDB taxonomy): Bacteria > Pseudomonadota > Gammaproteobacteria > Enterobacterales > Shewanellaceae > Shewanella > Shewanella schlegeliana. Next base: position 39,872 of record NZ_JAESVD010000011.1, on the reverse strand, counting down.
GGTCCTACATTTTAGGACCTTTGCCTAAAGTTTCTAAAAATTGATTTTTAAGGTTTAGCGCAAAGTCATCGGTTATTGAGCAAAGAAAACACATGGAGTGTATGCCAATACATGAGTATGTTTGATGCCGCTCAAGGACCGATGAAGAAGCGATTAAGGATTAAAAAATGAAAGTATTGATTATTGGTGGCGGCGGTCGCGAACATGCATTGGCATGGAAGGCGGCGCAATCTGAGCAAGTTAAAACTGTCTTTGTTGCACCGGGTAACGCTGGCACCGCATTGGAGCCGAAGCTTGAAAACGTGCCAATTAATGTTGAAGAGATCTCGGCATTGGTGGCGTTTGCTACAGAACAAAAAGTCGCGATCACCATAGTTGGCCCAGAAGTGCCGTTGGCACTGGGTGTGGTTGATGCTTTTAACGAAGCAGGCCTGCCAATCTTTGGCCCAACTAAAGGGGCTGCGCAGCTAGAATCGTCTAAAGCCTTCACAAAAGACTTCTTGGCTCGCCACGGCATACCTACAGCAGCTTATTCAAACTTTACCGAAATTGAGCCAGCTAAGGCTTATGTTAAGCAAGTTACTGGCTTAACGGGTTTCCCTATCGTGATTAAGGCCGATGGCTTGGCGGCGGGTAAAGGCGTGATCATCGCAGCAGACCAAGTTGAAGCCGATGCTGCAATCGAAGATATGCTAGCCGGTAACAAGTTCGGTGAAGCGGGTTCTCGCGTGGTTATCGAAGAGTTCCTAAAAGGCGAAGAAGCCAGCTTTATTGTAATGGTGGATGGTAAGAACATTTTAGCTATGGCCACCAGCCAAGATCATAAAGCCCGTGATAATGGCGACCATGGTCCAAACACTGGCGGCATGGGCGCATACTCACCAGCCCCCGTTGTGACTCAAGCAGTTCACGACTGGACTATCGAGCATGTTATTCGTCCAACCGTTGATGGCATGGCAGATGAAGGCAATGTTTACACAGGCTTCTTATACGCAGGCTTGATGATTTCACCTGATGGCAGTGCTAAAGTGCTTGAGTACAACTGCCGCTTTGGCGACCCAGAAACCCAGCCGATTATGATGCGTCTTAAGTCTGATCTGGTTGAACTTTGCTTAGCCTCGACTCGTGGCGAGCTTGATCAGGTCACTGCAGAGTTTGATACTCGCGCAGCAGTCGGTGTAGTAATGGCTGCAGGTGGTTATCCTGACGCTTACCGCAAGCACGACGTGATTGAGGGTCTGTCTTTGGGTAACAACGACGCTAAAGTGTTCCACGCGGGTACTAGCATGCAAGATGGCAACGTTGTTACCAATGGCGGCCGCGTGTTATGTGCAACAGCCCTTGGAAATACAGTCACTGAAGCGCAACGAGCAGCATACGGCTTAGTTGATGCCATCCATTGGGATGACGTCTACTTCCGTACAGACATTGCATACCGCGCAATAGCCCGTGAAAACGGCGAAGGCTAATCCCTTATAAGCCATTACCAGTTTAAGCCCAGTTAACGCTGGGCTTTTTTATGTCTGTGCTCTCCCCTTCATTCGTACCAAGATATTAGAGTGATGCTCCCTCTACAAGCGTTGTTTATCTATATCGATAACCCTAAGTGACTTAGTTCTAAAATGGCGCAAACACTGTGTATTTAAAAAATTTATATTATTCCTAACACTCTCAAATCCGACTATTCCAAAATCTAACGCCTCCAAAATGGGATCCAGTTCTCATTTTTTTTAAATGCAGATTATCTGCATAAACACACCAATTAATTACATCTGTATCAACAGCTTTACCATATTGTTCAAAGGTTAACCTAAAACATTGTTTTTATATGCAACTTTAATGCTGCATACGAAACTTACCACCAACAAAAAACAGCTCAACCAGTGATAAATAACGCCCTGCCACCTCATTGCAGCATATTTATCACAAACGTATACTCCCGCTTCAATTTTAAGCTGGAGGCGCCATGAAGTACTTAAGCCTGTTATTACTTCTTTTACTGACTGCATGTGGAGGTGGGGATTCAGACCCAACGGAACCACAACCACAAAAAGAACCCCACCCACCAATGAAAGTGGCTGATATCAAACAAACATTCTCGCCTAATGGCGTAATCATACCGACAATTCAAGGCCAGTTAGGAAAGATCAGTTATCAACTTGCAGCAGGCGCTCCCGATGATGTATTGCAGATCTCAGCCGACAAACGTAACCTGACGATTCTCAATGCTGGTAACACCGAACTCATCGCAACCGATTCAGGGAGTGAGCATTACCTTCCAATAAACACCCACTTCAATATCACCATCAGCAAGTCCCCTCGCCAGCCTCTAGTAACAAATGATCTAAGCTTTGCCTACCAAGCAGGCGAACGTCATCAAGCTAATGTAGATGGTGCACTTGGTGATATCGAATATGAACTTGCATCAGCTCAAAGCGATCAAGTCGTACTGATTGAACCTGGTGGTGAGTTCCTGATTTGGGGGAGCGGCAGTGTAATTATTGACGTCACCGATGATGGTGGTCGCAACTATCAAGCTGATACACAGCAATTTAAAATCACAGTTGAAACTGCGCAAACCGAATTTGCTCAGTTTAGTGATGTGATAAATAAACCTTTCCTATTAGGAGCAAAGCTGCTCCCAATATACAGCGGAACACCAACACAAAGTATTCACTACGCTTTAGTCGATGGAGCAAATACAGATGTGATACAGATTGATGAAGTCAGTGGTGAAATGCTTGTCGTTGGTGCAGGAGACACACTCGTAGAGGTGTTACAAGATGCCCCGCAATATCATAAGACTGTTGCACCTCAACAATTTAAAGTACAAATCAATCAAGCAGAAAACCTTGCACTACAAGCTACTGATGTCACGACGACATACAATGAAGATGCTCTGCAAACTCTGGCTGTCACTGGCGCAAAAGGGCTACTGTCTTTTACCCTCGCAGAGGGAGCAAATTCCGGTGTTATTGATATCATTGATGCAGAAAAAGGTCTCTTTAACTCTATTGGAATTGGTAAAACACAAGTCACCGTTGATGATACTGGTGATAAAAACTTCCTAGCTAAAACACTGTCAATAGAGGTAGAAGTAACTAGGATTAATTCTGACTCTTTAGACGGTTTAGACATTCAAGCTCGTTTTCAAGCAAATCAAACAATTCAAGCTCAAGTCATAGGTAATCATGGTCAGTTAACTTATGCATTAGCTGATAGCAGCCCAACTAATGTTATCGCGGTGAATGCCGCTACAGGCGAGATAACGGTATTGAAACCGGGAACAGCTCAAGTGGTCGTCAAAGATGATGGTGGAGATTTTTGGGCCAGCCAACAGCAAAACTTTAGCGTCACTATCGACAAGCAGGTCAACAACCAACTTATCTTAAGCAACACTCGCGTAGACTATGCAGAGAATGCAGTATTTAATCCCATAGTGTTAAATAATAAAGGCGATGTGCGCTTTACCGTCGACAATAATGGGGACGCTGTACTCAAGCAAGATCCCGATACAGGCATTATAACGATCATCGGCGCAGGTCGAGGCTGGCTAACTGCGCTTGATTCAGGAGATGACTATTTCGCTCCTGCAACAGAGCGGTTTTATGTCGATGTATCTCCTCTGTACGGCACGCTCTCTATTGCCTCAGTACGGGTGGCTTACTTTGCAGCAAGAACCCTCGACATCCCTATCTCTGGTAGTATCGGCGAGCTTGAGTGGCAATTTAAACATGGACAAAGTGATGTCATTACCATTAATGAGGCCGCACAAACCTTCACGATTAACAACGCGGGCTCTGCCACCTACATAGTGACAGACAAAGGCGATGCTGGGCATGTTTCCCAAAAAGCTGAATTTAATGTTGTGATTGATAAAGCAGCAGAGAATACCGAACTCGAACTTTCAACAACACTACTCAATACACAATTTGCCGATGGAGCGACACTTCCCTCTCCAACAATAACGGGACGAGGGGTAGGCAGTGAAATTAGCTATTACAGCGACCTGCAAACCAGCCACATTGCCAGCATTGATCCAGTAAGCGGTATGCTAAGTATTAATGGAGCTGGGCTTACGAAAATTAGCGTGATAGAGCAAAGTAGAAACTTCGAACGTACCGTCCGTGAGTTCAATGTGAATATTGAAAAGGCCAAGCACCCCGGTCTAGCTTTAGAGGCTAATATTCTAAATGTCGCGTTTTACCCTGATCGTGTTGTTAAGGCTCCGGCTGCAATAAATCAGTTCGGGAAGCTGAGCTATGAACTAGAAACTGTCGTCTCTCCAGAGCTTGCCGAGTTAGCGTCCAATGGTGAGGTCACGGTACACACCTACCCTAAGTCTCGAGAGAATAACTACTTCGGTATCGTTGTAACTGACGATGGTGGACAAAATTATCAGTCTTCATCGGCGACCTATAAATTGTTTATCTCAGAGATCGAGGCGGGGTTAGGTGAAGAAGCCAGTGTTGATTTTAATGGAACAGATCTGCAAATAGTCTCTCCTGTTGAGAACGCTGCCAATGAAGTTTCATACTTCACAGCCTTTGGCGCTAGAGGCGAATTAACCAATCAGCCCAGCGATGAGCATAGTGGTGGCTACTCAACCATGGTCGCTCAAGTCTGTAAGGATCCTATCAACATGAAGGACTGCACCTTAGTCACGTTAAGGCTGCAAAAAACCAGTCGTTGCAGTGATGGTAGTCAAGTCGCCTTCCCTATCAGCTCCAAAACTATCTATACCTGCCCAGGATTGAGCCAGCCTATTAGCTCAGAGGTGACGGTTAGCCTCAACAAAGAAGATGCTTTTAATACTTGGTTTACCGAGCCTGGTCGCTACCAGACAAGCTCACCAATAGTGCTGGTGCACTTTGCCAAACCTTATCGCAGCGGCGGAGTCATTGAAGCTGGGGATATTCAATCTAGAGCTTGGTGGTTGATCAACCTAGAATTAACCAATCCTTAGGCTTCGAGTAAGCCCAGTGAGAGCTGGGCTTAACCTTCTAGCAGATATCACCTTGCCTGTTTGACTTACTACCACCAAGCAATCAACTGTTTTGTGATCTAGATAACACACTCTCATTATTTGAAAGCGCATTCTAAACAAATCAGCAATTAGGCTCATTCAGTTAGAAATGAGTGATATACGCTAAAAGATTTTAAATAATTAAACTTAAATATCAGGGGTTAACTATGAAATATTCAATTGGCGATCTTATCTATCAAGGCGAAACATCAGGTGTCCATAATTGGGATACCCTTTCAGGCTCCTCTTTCTACTGGCATCCAGACTGGCTGCATATTGCAGAAAATATGACAGGCCATAACGCCACCACACATATTGAAGCATCAGCTGATAAAGCGACCAAAGCCGAAGCGGCTGAAGCGATTGTTAAACATCTAAATAAATAATCTTTACTCAGATTAATTAAGCCAAAAACTCGCTTATCGAGGGGTCGCAGTCAGCGACCCGACTCTACCTACCGACATGCCCCCCTTTAATCCCACACATATAAACCCTACGCGCAAATTGAGTTCAACAAGTGCTAGGCTGTTAGTATTTCTGAAACGGTTTCAGGTTGATAAGACGAGAGTGGCTGAGGTCGGCCAATGGCATAGCCTTGAGCATAGTTAACCCCGATGATCTCAAGCTTATCCATGATCTCTTGGTTTTCTACAAACTCGGCTACCGTCTCGATCCCCATCACTCGACATACATCGTTAACCGACTTAACGATGGCATAATCTTTAGCATTACTGACTAGATTTTTCACGAAGCAACCATCAATTTTCACATAGTCGACAGGCATCTCTTTTAGGTAACCATAAGACGCAAATCCACTACCAAAATCGTCTAGAGCGAAGGCAAATCCACGCCTGCGCAGACCTAATAGCATCTTCATCGCACGACTGCGATTTTGAATCGCACTGGTCTCGGTGATCTCAAAGCAAATGCAAGCGCTTGGCACACCAAATCGAGCTTGCTGACGCAAGATGAAATCTGCGATCCCTTCGGCACCAAGACTATTGCCAGACAAGTTTATCGAGAGGCAGTGATCATGCCATAGCTGTTCATTTAGCGATAACCACAAGAAGGCTTTTCTGATGACCTCTTTATCCACCTCGACAATCAACTTAAAGCGTTCGGCGGCGGCAATTAATTGCGCTGGCGGTAGCAAGCGTCCATCAGACTCTTGGATCCGTAGCAAGATTTCCAAGCGCTGACGATGGCTATGGGAGGAGAGGCGTTTGATTTTTTGGTAATAGAGGATCAGTTCATTATGCTCTATCGCCTGTACAATTCTAACCGCCCACTTAGGCGAATTACGGAGTAAGCTAAGGTCTTTATCACGACCATCAAAAAACTGTATTTGGTTACTGCCTTTCTGCTTAGCCGAGTGACAGGCAATTTCTGCATCCTTAAGTAACCCCAGCACTCCCTCTTGCGTCTTATTACCAGCCAAGGCAATACCAATACTCAAACCAACCCGATAAGCGGTATCACCATGAAGTAACATCTGTGCGTTAACGCTGGCGATAATGCTTTTCGATAGCTTAGCAATCTCAAGCGCAGTGCGATCCTTTACCGCCAAGGCAAACTCATCACCGCCTAAGCGCCCAAGTAACTCATTATTCAATAGGCAAGACTCTATCGCTTTTGCCACCTTGCTAAGCATCTCATCACCCGCATTATGACCACAGGAATCGTTGATTAGCTTAAACTGCTCCAAGTCCAAATAGATAACAGCAAGAGACTTTGCTTGCTGCGCATAGCTAACTAATCGATGCCCAAAAACGCTTCTAGTGACTAAACCGGTAATCGGGTCAAAATCAGCACCGCGCTGCAACTGCTGTTTCAGCAAAACTTGTTGAGTAATGTCTCGCAACACCAATGCCGCACCAATCACCCGTCCCGAATGACAACGTAGATGAGTTAAGCTGCCATTGACAAACATCGGCGTGTCACGATTTAGGCGCAGTAAGAGCGTAGCATCCTCTTTATCAGTATCTTGTATAAAAGCTAGCGCCTTTACACTGAGTCCAGGGTTACCGCTCAACACTTGCTCAAGACTTAGCCCCTGCGCCTGCTCACTATTAAGTGCCAGCATACGCTCAGCATAAGGGTTGATGTAACTCACCTTGGCGTTAATATCGGTAAAGATAACGACTTCAGAAATCTTGCCCAAGACAACTTGAGAGTGACTTTGCTGGCGATAGAGATTTGACAAAAGCGCATTAATATTTGTTGTTAACGGCTCTAATTCAGCGCCTTCCGCACTATCAATTAATTGGCCAGTTTTGGAGCTGACATCGAGTTTTGAGCATTGAGTAACAAGCTTTTTAAATGGCTTGATAAGCGTATGTCGCAACCAGAAATACAGCACTAATTGCAGCGCAACGATAAGCGCCAACAGTCCTAGTGTTAGCAAGGTATATTGCAACGCTATCTGCGAGAAAAAGTGATTAGAAAAACTGATAGAGAGATGAATTGGAGCATGCTCAATCATAGAGGGGAGCTTAAGCTGAGCCGTCACGATATCGTCCACAAGAACCGGTTCTGGAGTCGCTGTGCCGATTTGGATTTCAGCCTTGGTGATCATCCCGTCCGCGCTAAGGTTCAAAAGGTATTCATCCGTCAATCGACGAACTAACAGCAGACGCTCGGCGTAGGATGGCCCCTGCAGACTAATTAAGTAACTCTGCCGCTGACTATCAAGGTATACCCCGGTTCTCTCCCGCTGACTCGCTAACAACTCTGGCGGTGGAACAAATTTATCATTACCTTGCGCTCTCAAGTAGGTTAACTGCTTCCCTGCAAGACCCAGTAATTGAGTGCCTCTCAACAAACCGCCATTGTTCCCTGATAAGCTCAGCAGGTCTTGTGATGAATAAAGTGGATTGTTACGAAAAACCTGTTGAAACGAGTCAAAATCTTTATTCAACTGCGACTGAATGCTCTCAAGCTCTTTTTCTATGATATAGCTACGAATAGCATCGACATCACTGTGCAGCCAAGTCATTGCGGCTAAACAAGCTGTAACAATGAGGGGGATGAAAATCCCAAAGATCACTAAGACAATTTTATTGCCAATTTTCATCTAAAAATAACTTCTCTAATTCAAAACCAGCCAGCAACTCTGGCTACTACTCGGTTTGCGCTAGCAAAGTACCCCATTTCAGCCACAGATAACACCTGTATGAGCAACGGTCGTTGATAAAAACATCAACAAGATAACAATATTTACCTAATGTGATATTCGGCGGCATTAACGAATAAAAAGTGATGCTTACGACCTAGGCTGTGTGATAACTCTGAGAGAAAAGGCAATAACGTCGGGATTAAAGAGAGGCTTGTTAAGTGTCAAATAGCAGAAACAATAAAGGCTCAGTAAACTGAGCCTTTATTTATACCAATCAATAGTAAATCAGCATTTATGCTAATTGATTACTTGTGGTACTTAGCCGATAGCTCATGTACTGAGTTGATAAACGAGCCAGCATGCTCAGGATTAACGTGCTGGTGAATACCGTGACCCAAGTTAAATACATGACCAGTGCCTTCACCGTAAGAAGCAAGGATTTGATCCACTTCTTGATGAATACGCTCTGGAGAAGCATAAAGTACAGATGGATCCATGTTGCCTTGTAGCGCAACTTTATGACCAACACGGCGACGTGCATCACCGATATCAACGGTCCAGTCTAAACCTAGTGCATCACAGCCAGTTTCAGCCATAGACTCAAGCCATAGTCCGCCACCTTTGGTGAACAGTGTAACTGGAACCTGACGACCGTCAGCATGGCGAGTTAGACCATCAACGATTTTCTGCATGTAACGTAGAGAGAATTCACGGTATGCGTGATGAGAAAGCGCACCACCCCATGAATCGAAAATCATTAGTGACTGTGCACCGTTAGCAACCTGAGCATTCAGGTATAGCGTCACAGAGTCAGCTAGCTTGTCTAGAAGCATATGCAGAGTAGCTGGCTCTTCGTAAGCCATCTTCTTGATCTTTTCAAACGCCTTGCTAGAACCACCCTCAACCATGTAAGTCGCTAGGGTCCAAGGTGAACCAGAGAAACCGATTAGTGGCACTTCACCTTTAAGCTCACGACGAATAGTGCTTACCGCACGCATTACGTAACCTAACTCATCTTCAGGATCTGGGATGCAAAGCTTCTTAATTGAATCGATAGTATCAGTAGGACGTTCGAAACGTGGGCCTTCGCCTGTTTCGAAATATAGGCCTAAGCCCATTGCATCTGGAACCGTTAGAATATCTGAGAACAGGATAGCTGCATCTAAATCATAGCGACGTAGGGGCTGAAGAGTCACTTCGCAAGCTAAGTCTTGGTTCTTGCAAAGAGACATGAAGTCGCCTGCTTCTGCGCGGGTTGCTTTATATTCTGGAAGATAACGACCTGCTTGACGCATCATCCAGACAGGAGTTCTGTCGACAGGCTGTTTTAATAACGCACGTAAATAACGATCATTCTTTAATTCTGCCATTTGGCTTGATTCCTAAACTTATAGTGATATCCGCTTGGGGCGATAGTTTAGCATTTACGTTAATAAAGTAACCTGAATCCGTAAAATAATGTGACAGGTAACGCGACAAATTCCACCAACTCGGAGATAGTTAACATTATTGAACAGATTCAAGGCTGTATTTTCTTTCTCCTGACTACAGTTCACAGCTTTAAGCTAAAACGTGAATTAGGTTCACAACCTAGCTTAACCTAAGCTGTATGACTCGCAATGTGACAGAAAAAAGTTGCACCAAGGTGCTAGCTTTGGTATAAAAAGTCTGCGCTAGCAAGAACAATCAAGAAGCTCGTCGCATCGAGCCCGCAAAAAACTTTACTCGCCCAGCGATAGATTTCTATCGCTGGGCATTTTATTTTTTAGCACTCCATTCACAAATCTGTCGCTGGTATGTCCATTCAGTAAATCCTCATAAATCCGTCGATAATGGTTGATCAAAAGCATATTCTTCCCCTACATTAGAGATACAGAGATGGATTTTTAACGGGGAAGATCATGCTAAGAAAGCTAGAGAAAGCCGAACAAAAATGGGGCGGCTCAAATACTCTTATAGATCAATGGTTAAATAATCGGCGCAACCTACTAATTAACTATTGCCAGATAGCTGGGATCCCGCCGTACGAGGAAACCGATAAGTCACTGCCCGCCTTTGACTCAGTAAAACAGTTTTGTGATCAATTAATGGATTACGTGTCTGAAGGTCACTTTGAGATCTACAACCAAGTCGTCACCGCCTGTGAAAAGCATGGCTCAGCAAGCCAAGCGCTAGCCCAACAACTCGTGCCTCAGATCAGTGCTACCACAGATACCGCCTTAGACTTCAATGATAAATACACCGAAGCTGAAGACGAGAAAGTACTATTTCATTTAGATAAAGATCTATCTTCTCTTGGACACGCGATGGAAACGCGCTTTGAGCTTGAGGATAAACTGCTAGAAGTACTGCATACCAAGCACTCTTAAAGCTTCTAGAGGCTATAAAAGGTCCTAGCAAAAATTAAATGAACCAACAAAAAGGCCAGCTAATTAGCTGGCCTTTTTAGTATTCCAGTTTTAATGGGTTAAACCGCTGATTGGAAAATCACTTCATCGGCTTTTGCCGTGTATGATGCAATCTGATCGAAGTTCAGATAACGGTAAGTGTCAGCTGCTGTCGCATCTAACTCTTTCGCGTATGTCTGATACTCATCGGGTGATGGTAGACGACCCAGTAGCGCAGCAACGGCCGCAAGCTCTGCAGATGCTAAGTAAACGTTTGCACCAGTACCTAGACGGTTCGGGAAGTTACGAGTAGAGGTCGAAACTACTGTGGCACCTTCAGCTACACGTGCCTGATTACCCATACACAGTGAACAACCTGGGATCTCGATACGTGCACCCACACGGCCAAAGATTGCATAATAGCCTTCCTCTGTAAGCTGATCGCGGTCCATCTTAGTCGGTGGCGCAATCCACAAGCGTGTAGGTAGAGTCGATGCAAACTTGTCTAGCATCTTACCCGTAGCACGGAAGTGACCAATGTTAGTCATACAAGAGCCAACGAACACTTCGTCAATCTTAGTGTTAACCACTGAAGACAGTAGAATCGCATCATCTGGATCGTTTGGCGCACAAAGAATAGGTTCTTTGATTTCGTTCAAATCGATCTCGATAACTTCAGCGTATTCAGCATCGCTGTCAGCTTCCATTAGCTCAGGGTTTGCTAACCACTCTTGCATCGCTGTAATACGACGCTCGATAGTACGACGATCACCGTAACCCTCACTAATCATCCATTTAAGCATGACAATATTTGAGTTTAGGTATTCGATAATCGGCTCTTTATCTAGCTTAATCGTACAGCCAGCGGCGCTACGCTCAGCCGATGCGTCTGAAAGCTCAAATGCCTGCTCAACTTTAAGCTGCTCAAGACCTTCAATCTCTAGAACACGGCCAGAGAAGGCGTTGATCTTACCTTTCTTCTCAACCGTCAGCAGACCCATCTCAATGGCTTTATGTGGAATCGCATGTACCAAGTCACGCAGGGTGATCCCTGGCTGCATCTCCCCTTTAAAGCGAACCAAGATTGATTCAGGCATATCCAGAGGCATCACACCCGTTGCAGCAGCAAAGGCTACTAAACCAGAACCTGCAGGGAAAGAGAGGCCAATTGGGAAACGCGTATGCGAGTCACCACCGGTACCTACAGTATCAGGCAGTAACATACGGTTTAACCAAGAGTGAATAACACCATCACCTGGACGCAGCGCAACACCACCACGGTTCATGATGAAATCAGGCAATGTGTGGTGCGTGTTCACATCGACAGGCTTTGGATATGCCGCAGTGTGACAGAAAGACTGCATGGTCAAATCGGCACTAAAACCAAGACAAGCTAAATCTTTAAGCTCATCACGCGTCATAGGGCCGGTAGTGTCTTGTGAACCCACAGAGGTCATCTTTGGCTCACAGTACTGACCAGGGCGAATACCTGTTACACCACATGCCTTGCCGACCATCTTCTGTGCAAGGGTATAACCCTTACCTGTGTCAGCCACATCTTGTGGACGAACAAACACAGTTGATGCTTCAAGGTTTAGCGTTTCACGCGCGCGGTCAGTTAGGCCACGACCAATAATCAATGGAATACGGCCACCAGCACGCACCTCATCCATCAACACATCAGTCTTAAGCGAGAACTGTGAAATCACTTCATCAGTACCATGACGCTTAACAATGCCTTCATATGGATAGATGTCGATAACATCGCCCATCTCCATCTTGCTGACATCTAGCTCGATTGGCAGTGCGCCCGCATCTTCCATAGTATTGAAGAAGATTGGTGCAATCTTGCCACCAAGACAGAAACCACCAGCACGCTTGTTTGGTACATTCGGGATATCATCGCCCATGAACCACAGCACTGAATTAGTCGCTGACTTACGTGAAGAACCGGTACCGACAACGTCACCCACATAAACCAGTGGAAAACCTTTAGTCTTCAGAGATTCGATCTCTTTGATTGGACCTACAACGCCAGCTTCATCAGGAACGATGCCGTCACGGGCATTCTTGAGCATAGCAAGTGCGTGCAGCGGGATATCAGGACGGGACCATGCATCTGGTGCAGGAGATAAGTCATCGGTATTAGTTTCACCCGAGACTTTAAATACAGTTAATGAGATCTTTTCTGCAAGCTTAGGGCGAGAAAGGAACCACTCGGCTTCTGCCCAAGAGTGAACAACTTGTTTAGCAAAGTCGTTACCCGCCTGCATTTTTTCGACAACGTCATGATACGCATCGAACATAAGTAGGGTGTGAGATAGTGCTTTTACAGCAAGCGGAGCTTGTGCATCATTATCTAACTGGGCGATTAACGGCTCAATGTTGTAGCCACCTTGCATGGTACCTAGCAGCTCAACGGCGCGCCCAGATGATAGGATTGGAGATGATGCCTCGCCTTTTGCAACAGCATCTAAGAAGCCTGCTTTAACGTAGGCGGCTTCATCAACACCGGGGGGGATGCGGTTTTCAAGCAGATCGAGAATAAATTCCTCTTCACCTGCAGGTGGATTTTTTACCAATTCGACTAGTTGTGCCACTTGTTGGACATCTAATGGCTTAGGGACTACGCCCTCTGAAGCACGTTCTGCGACGTGTTTACGATATGCTTCTAGCACGGCAACATTCCTCTTTGTTTGGCGTTCAATACCAATCTAAGATTGATATAACAGCGAAACTGCTCGTCTTCAAATTGAAACTGACAGCTCGGCAGGCTCGACCCTTCATTCGAGCGCTATTATACTACAGCTTTACAAAAGTATGAATCCGATCACACTTCAGCAAAACTAAAACAACACCCAATCGACATCTCGAGCTATACACTAAAACTATTCGCTCAAAAAGAAAACTAGACCATAGTGGGAAAGTTTGATCTAAATTATATAAATCATAGATTTAAATGTATTAACACCTAGGTTAACTGCTCAAAATAGTCATTAAAATAGGCCTAAGGATAGTGTTATTATCTAGGTATTATTTAAAAAACAGCCCACTTTTATAGCTAATATTCACCAAAGTTATAATGAACATAATTGGACACTTATGAGTACATCAGCGCTAAAAGCCGTTATTTTCGATATGGATGGAGTTTTGATCGACTCTGAACCAATGTGGCAAATTGCCGAGCATAAGGTACTAACCGATCTAGGTTTAAACGTTTCCATTGAGGATATGGCGCTTACCACAGGCCTGAGAATTGATCAGGTTGTGGCCTTCTGGTATCACCGTTCTCCTTGGAATAACTATGATAACCAACAAACGGCTACGGCCATTGTAGATCAAGTTGTCAGCCAGATTACAGCCAATGGCAAGCCGATGAAAGGCGTTATTGAAGCGCTCCAAGCCTGCCAAGAGCGTGGTCTAAAAGTCGGCCTCGCGACCTCCTCTTCTAGCGATATCATCAATGCTGTTTTAAACAGGCTAGGGATTGAAGCATATTTTGATGCGATCAAATCAGCCGAATATTTAGCATACGGCAAACCCCATCCAGAAGTGTATTTAACCTGCGCACAGGCACTTAATATTGATCCCATCTATTGTTTGGCGATTGAGGATTCATTTAATGGATTAGTCTCTGCGCGCGCCGCCAATATGCAAACTATCGCGATCCCTGAAGCAAAACATGCCGCACTCAGCAAGTGGGCCATAGCGCATCACCGCCTAAACAGCTTGGCTGATCTAGCTGAGTTTTTGGATACGCATTGCTAGCCGAGGGCTGAAATAAAGTGTCCACCTTCTGAAGAGGGTGGTTTTAAGCTGAAAAGAAAAAGCCCATCTTTCGATGGGCTTTTAACCTCTGTGACTTGAGCTTACCAGTTCTTTCCGAGAAACAGGAATATGGTTTTTTCTCCATCATCGGATGCGCCAAAACCAAATGCGGCAGGGCCAACACTGGTATCAATTCCTAAGTACAAGCTTCCGGCATAAATAAGATCGTCTAACGACACGCTATCTTTTTGGTTCCACACATTACCCGCCTCTATACTGGTACCTAAGTACAACGGATACTCAGTCATGCCCAGTACATCTCGACCTAAGTCATACTGATACACAAAGGCACCAAAAATCTTATGGGAACCGTACAGGGCGTTCTTGTGGTAACCCGATAGGTTTAAGAAACCACCTAACTCAGAAACGTTAACGGTAAAAGCGCCGTCCTTATCGACTGTCGCCAATGACGCTATCCCCACAAAGGCATGATTCCCGACCCCAACGGCGCCACGCCAATCGGCCTCATACTGCATCGAAAAGTCATTGGAGTCGCCTACACCATCGAGTTCATAACCCTCTTTTCTGAGATAAACATTGAAGGTAAAACGATTACCCGAAGTCGGAAAGTTGATACTATTTAAGTCGTCATAGGCAAATTTAAAGTAGCCACCATATCCGGTGTAATCCACCTTACCCAAACCCCAAACATCATTTTCAAGATCGCCCATCTCCCCTAGTATGCCGATTTCAACCATGCCGTTTTGGGTGTAATTGGCACCAATTCCCAGCTCAGTGCGATAAGCCGTTTGTCTTAACTCAAACACCCGACTATTATTTTCAAAAAAACTCCAGTCTTTAAGCTCATACTCAACCCGTGCGCGGCTAAAGTAATGCTGATCTCTTGCTAACGGCTGATAAAACTCCGACGCTAATAGCTTGTCGTAACCAAGTGATAGCTCATTACGCCACTCCCCACCAGTCTCAGTTAACTCCGTCATGGTGTAAGCGACATCGAGTGAAACAGCAGAATCTAAGCTAAAATCATCTTCCCAGCTAAACCCGAGCTGAAAATAGTTCGGCCCCCAGGATTTTGCTTTAGTGGTTACGGTAAGTACTCGCCCCTCTTCAGTATCGGTAAATTCAGCGTCGACTCGCTCAAACTTATCTAAGGCATAAATTTTCTTTAAGCCAGCCTCTAGCTCTTCAACTGTAACAGCCTCACCAACATCTAAATCTAGATTTTCTGCCAGTAACTTGTTACTCACTTTTGAGTCATTATCATAAATAATCTTAAGCAGCGGCCTGTCGATGTCGGCCAACCATTGCCTGCTCTTATCTTTTTTATGGGCCAAATATTGCTTATAGTCGTTACCATCATCGCTGTACTGCTCAAGCTTATCAGTTTGCTCTCGGGCAGCGATCTCACCTAGCGGTAGTGCAATCTGCATGATAGTAAAGTCTGTAGTGCTTAACTCACCGATGTTTGGGCGGATCAAAATATCATGATCGCTCAGCAAGGCTTTTTGTCTCTCTGAGCTAGCGTTGGTTAGTATGGTTGAGAGCTGATTAAGTACTGCAACCGTACTATTGAGCTCATCCTTACCTACCAAAGGAGAGCCAATATCGACAGCAATAACAATATCCGCCCCCATCGCTTTCACCACATCGACAGGCATATTATTAGCGATGCCCCCATCGACCAACAACTTGCCGTCAATCACTGCTGGCTGCAAGGCTCCCGGAACCGAAGCTGATGCCTGCATAGCAGCGACAACACTGCCTGAGCTGAGTACTACAGGTTCACTGGTAACGAGATTGGTCGCAACGGCACGGTATGGAATAGCAAGATCATCGAAATCACCGAATTGATGAACTAAATTTGTAGAGCTACGTAGCAACAGTGACATAGTTTGCCCCCGCAGCAAGCCTGCAGGAGTTTTCACTTCATCATCACTGTAACCCACGTTTATAGGGATATTGAACTGGTCGCGAGTCTGTTTATCTCGATAACTTAATGACTCACGGGGAATGGTATCTGAATAGCCTTTACTCCAGTCGGTATTCATCATGATGGCTTCAATTTCTGCCGCACTATAGCCTAAGGCATACATGCCCCCGACATAAGCGCCGATACTGGTTCCGACAATATAATCAATGGGGATTTTTTTCTCTTCGAGTACCTTAAGTACACCAATATGCGCCGCGCCTTTAGCGCCGCCACCGCTTAGGACTAAGCCAATTTTAGGGCGCTCTTCTGCAAACGAAAATTGCGAACTAGCTAGCGCTAGGCAAAGAACAATAATTCTTTTAATCATAATGACTTATTCGACTCTTCTACTGATGTCTTAACGTATTTTATTTAATGGCAATGCGCAAGAAGTTGTGCACTTCAACTAACCTTCTAAGCTTAATTCTTGCTCTTGCTTTAGCCCCATGTAATCTTCAATTGCAGCTACAGGCATAGGCTTAGCAAAGTAATAGCCCTGAATAACATAACAACCTCGACTGAATACATGTTCGAGTTGCTCATGAGTTTCAACGCCTTCAGCAACGACATCCAACTTTAAGTTTCTTGCGAGTTCTATAATACTGCTGGCTATCGCCTGATCGGCCTTATTGGTTGCTATATCAATCAAAAAAGAACGGTCAATCTTAAGGGTATTAACTTCAAAATGCCGTAAATAAGCTAGCGACGAATATCCCGTACCAAAATCATCAATCGCCACATCGATACCTATCTCTTTAAGTGCTTTAAGGTGTTGCTTGGCGACCTTGAGCTCCTTCATCAACACCCCTTCGGTGATCTCTAATGAAAGTGCGGAGCTTGGCATATGTGTTTCAGCCATGATCTGCTGTACACCGCTAATAAAGTCTGGAAGACGAAAGTGTAACGCTGAGATGTTAACCGAGATCTTAATAGGCTCTGCTAACTGTTTAGCCCAACGTGCACCATAAAGACATGCCTCCCGCATCACCCAACGGTCTATCTCAACAATAAGCCCGCACGCCTCTGCAACCTTGATAAAAATATCTGTGCGAATAAAGCCCTCTTTAGGGTGACGCCAGCGTAGAAGGGCTTCCACACCAACGAGTTTATCATTTTGTAAAATATCTATTTGCGGTTGAAAGTGCAGCTCAAGCTGATTTCTCTCTATCGCCTTGCGTAGATCCGCTTCTAGCTTCAAGTGATAAAGTGCTTCAGCATTACGCTCTACCGAGTAGTACTTAAAGTGGCCCCGTCCCTCTTCCTTAGCATGATACATGGCCAAATCTGCATTTTTAATTAACGCCTCAGGCTGCTTAGCATCTTCAGGCCATAAACTCACACCTATACTGGTTGAGATATAAAACTCTCTACCATAGAGCATAAAGGGCCGTTCTATAGTCGCAAGTAACTGTTCACACTGGTAGTTTATCGCATCAATATTAGGGTTATCTCTAAGTAGAATAACAAACTCATCGCCGCCAAAGCGGCACAGCACATTTTCATCAGAGATAAGCGCTTGTAAGCGGTTGGATGCCTCAACTAACAAGGCGTCTCCCATACTGTGACCATAGGAGTCGTTTACATGTTTAAACCTATCTAAGTCTAAGAAAAGCAGTGCTAAGCTACTCCCCTCCTTCTCTGCCTGATACACGGATTGAGAAAGTTTACTCGAAAATAACGAACGGTTAGGCAAGCCAGTCAATACATCGTAATTGGCTAAACGACGTAGATCCGCTTCAGTGCGTTTACGCTCGGTAATATCTGAAAAAACAGCTACGTAATGGCTAGTGTCACCATTAGTATTTAAGATAGAGGAGACATTTAGCCAGACAGGCCGCTTAAGCCCCTGTCCAGCATCCACAAAACACTCACCAGTCCAACTGAGCCCCTGCTGCAATAAGTTGGTGATACTGGAACTCACCCCCTCCACCTGTAACAGTTCGAGAAATGCTAACCCAATCAAATGTTCTGGCGTTAAGCCAATCATATCTTGGGCCGATTTATTGGTAACTTGAACCTTTTCGCAACTATCAAAAATAAGCACGGCTTCTGAAGTATTTTCAAATGCTTGCGCTAATAGGTAAACGTCATCTTTGAGTTTACGTTGTTCGGTAATATCACTGTAGATCCCCGATACACGCTCTATTACTCCGGTTGATAGATTGCGCTCCACAGGGCGTCCCATGACGCGCACCCACCCCATACTGCCATCAGTTCGCCAGTATCGATACTCAATCTCAAACCTATCGGTACGCTCCTGCAGCATATCCTCCCAAGCCGCCATCACTTCGCCAGCATCTTCTTGATGAATGGGGAACTCTTGTAGGCTTAGGTATATTTGTGGCTCATGGGCACTCAATAACCCTGCAATATTTTCTAGGCGAAACAGCCCCCCTTCTCGCTGCCACTCCCACAGTTCAGAGTTACTGCCTTTCAGTGCCTGTTTTAAACGATTTTCACTATCTAAAAGTGCCAAATTAATCACTTTAAATGCTTTCACTTGGCGCTGACGAATAAAGATAAACCCTAGCGCTGTAAGTAATAGACATAACAGCAGCATTGCTTTAAACCATGAAGTCTGCCACCAGAATTTTTCCACATAAAAGTGATAGGAAAATGGCTTGTCTGACCAAATTTCATTATCCATACTGAGGATATCAAGTGCATAGGCTCCAGACTCTAAACCCGAAATATTCAGCTGCGAGTTGCCATCGAGGTAGATGTAGCTAGTTTGTTCATCAAGGCCGCTACGACGCAAACGATACTGAAGTTGCATCGGCTTCTCATCAAGGAAGTTGTTACGAGATAACTGAAAGCTAATTAATTGTGCACCGGGCAAAATATGATAGTCACTCTGTGGCATCAAGTTGAGTTCACTGCGGTCCTCAAAATAGATCTCTACAGACTCCAATATCACTGTGTCATGAGCAGTTCGATTTTCTAGCGCGCCAACATTGAGCAACATGGCACCATCAGGCGTACCTAGGTATAACCCTTCATCAGCCGCAAAATAAGCCCCCTCATTGAGCTCATCACTAATCCAGCCATCATGTGGCAAGACCGTGATAATTTCACCGTCGATGAGGTTTTGACGGATCATGGATCGGGGACAACCAACCACACGATAATGCCCTATCCTCTCAATAAAAAAGATACCGTTACAGTTAACCTTCCAATCATCGGTCACGCTTCTAAGGGAACCGGTTTGCACATCATAAGAGAGCAACCCCTGCATATCCAAGCCAAGCCATAGCTCTCCAGGGTTAACTTCTTTAATAAATCGAACATCAGGTTCACCAGGGCGAAAACTTAATGGCTCCAATACAGGGTGAAAGGTCTCCTGTGAGTCTAAGTAACCAAAAATATGCTTACCACCTAGCCATAAACGCTGACTGCTATCCCGGGTAATCGCCACGATCTCAACGGCTATATGACTATTGAGGGCACTGCCTAAACGCACAAGCTTTGGCTCTAGGAAACCTTCCTCCCAATAATATAGCCCACTGCTAGTCGCAAACCAGATGCGCCCCTTGATGAGGGGATCGAAATAAGTGCTGTAAACAATTTTATATTCAAGCGAACTTTGCCCACCAGACCAGCTAGCAAAACTTTGACTATGGAAGGTATGCTTATTAACGACAGATAAACCATTGGTACTCGACACCAATAGATAATCTTCATCTAACGAGTCGATTTTATAAATACTGTCATTTAGATTTATGCCATAAGGATTAATAACATAGGACTTCTGGGTGCGCTTATCCACCAGCATCAAGCCAGCATCGGTGCCGAACCAAAGGTGTTTATCATCGGCATAGATGGTCCAAATCACCTCGTCTTTAATCTGGTAGGGGGAGGCTTTGCTGTACTTATCAATAAGAAAGTCTGGATCGTTGGCTAAGATAGCCACTCCATCACCACTGCCACCAACCCAAATCAGGCCAGTCTCATCAACGGCAATATCGTAGGTATAATCGATATTAGATTTAAGCTTTAATTCATTGCCGTATAGCATGCCCTTTTTGGCATCGGGAAACCATCGCAGCAATCCAGTCCGAGTGGAGAGCCAGAGAAACCCCTGTTTATCTTCGGCGATACTCGTAATGTAATGTTCGAGTTGTTCGACTTTGTGTATTGCTAAGCTTGTTTGGTCGATCTCAAATAGGCCTTTACTCGAGGTGATCCAAGCTCGGCCACTAGAATGACGGAAAACATTTTTAATCTCTCCCCAAGCATCATGCCAGGGCAGAACTTCCAATCTAACCCCATGAATATCTCGAACCTCTAGATGCTTCTCCTTACCAATAAGCAATCGCTGCTCAGACAGAGGTAGCATAATACGCCATGGATGATCGGGATTACTGGGAAGGAAATTTATCCGTTCAAGTGACATGTTTTGATAGTTGAAGCGAAGTAGCTCACCATCAAAGGTCAAAAAAATCCTGTCGCCACTCGCTTCCTCTATGTGAGATACGATACCGCTACCGCGATACTCAGGAAACAACTCAGGGTTACCAAATTCAGTAAATTTATTAGCGTAAATATCATACAGATAGATTCGGTTAGCGCCACTGACAAGGATATGCTGCTTACTAAGAGGGAGCGAGAGGTAGAGCTGACTGTCGGAGAGTTTTGAGTTTAAACCGACCTTATCGATACGGCGGACTTTATTACTACTGACTCGATACAGTCCCTCTGCTGTCGCCAACCAGGTAAAACCGTGCTCATCAAAAGCGATATCCCACACGTTGCCATTGGTGAGTCCATCACTGGCAGTCAATACGCGTTGCACCACGCCGCTAGCCAAAGCAGGGGCAGCGCAGGTAAGTATTAATAGAATGAAGCTAAGCCAAAATTTTTTGATTATTGTTCTCATCTGCTTCGCGGCTCTTTCAGATTAACCTGAATGTATCATTTAGATAACAGAGATTCACCATTTGATTACCTAAATAGCGCTCGTCCGAGTAGCAGATAATAAAAAAGCGCTCAAAAGAGCGCTTTTTTGGGTTCGAGCGGTTGTTCTTACTCGCTTACTTTTTCTTCTTTGCCTTTGGATTTGGCAAGTCAGTGATTGAGCCTTCATAAATCTCAGCCGCTAGGCCAACTGACTCATGCAGTGTAGGGTGTGCATGGATAGTTAGCGCTAGATCTTCAGCATCGCAACCCATTTCGATTGCTAGGCCGATCTCACCTAGTAGCTCGCCGCCATTAACACCGACAATAGCACCACCGATAACACGATGAGTCTCTTTGTCGAAAATCAGCTTAGTCATGCCGTCTGCGCAGTCTGATGCGATTGCACGTCCACTTGCTGCCCATGGGAAAGTCGCAGTTTCGTATGCAACACCTTGCTCTTTCGCTTCTTTCTCAGTTAGGCCAACCCACGCAACTTCAGGATCTGTGTACGCAATTGATGGAATAACCTTAGGGTCAAAGTAGTGCTTAAGACCAGAAATCACTTCTGCAGCAACATGACCTTCATGCACACCTTTGTGTGCAAGCATTGGCTGACCAACGATGTCACCGATTGCAAAGATGTTTGGTACGTTAGTACGCATCTGCTTATCGACATTGATGAAACCACGCTCATCAACATTCACGCCAGCTTTTTCAGCGTCTAGACCTTTACCATTTGGTACACGGCCAATCGCAACTAATACAGCATCGTAACGTACTGGCTCGGCAGGAGCCTTCTTGCCTTCCATTGTGACGTAGATACCGTCTTCTTTGGCTTCAACTGCCGTCACTTTAGTTTCAAGCATCAAGTTGAACTTCTTCTTGATCTTCTTGGTATAGACGCGAACTACGTCTTTATCTGCAGCTGGAATAACTTGGTCGAACATCTCAACCACGTCAATTTCACTGCCTAGAGAAGAGTACACGGTACCCATCTCTAGACCTATGATGCCACCGCCCATAACC
The DNA here is from genome assembly GCF_016765635.1 of Shewanella schlegeliana. Lineage (GTDB taxonomy): Bacteria > Pseudomonadota > Gammaproteobacteria > Enterobacterales > Shewanellaceae > Shewanella > Shewanella schlegeliana. Next base: position 17,664 of record NZ_JAESVD010000011.1, on the reverse strand, counting down.
AGTAACTTACCAGGCACTTCTTTAAGCTCTAGCGCATCAGTTGAATCCCATACACGTGGGTCTTCATGAGGAATAAATGGCAACTGGATTGGACGAGAGCCTGCAGCAATAATCGCTTGTTCAAAATGAACGACTTTAACGCCATCTTCACCTTGAACTTCTAGCGTGTTCGGGCCTGTGAACTTACCTAGACCATTAACCACGTTAACCTTACGCATCTTAGACATTCCGCCTAAGCCGTTGGTTAGTTGACCGATTACCGACTTCTTATATTCACGTAGCTTATCAAGGTCGATCTGAGGCTCACCAAAAACAACACCATGATCGGCAACCGCTTTGACTTCTTCAATAACTTTAGAAACATGAAGTAAAGCTTTAGAAGGGATACAACCTACGTTTAGACAAACGCCACCTAATGTGCTGAAGCGCTCAACGATTACAGTATCTAGGCCTAAATCCGCAGCACGGAATGCAGCAGAATAACCAGCAGGGCCAGCGCCTAGTACAACTACCTGAGTTTTGATTTCGTTACTCATGTTTTCCTCTATTCTTTTTATGTCGTTGGTGGCATCGATTTAACGATAAGTACCGACTCAACGATAAACTGTGGCCAAATCCTTTGTAAGGTGGCCGCATTTTAACCTTTGTTTGATGCGGATCACAATCCTAGTAGTGCTTAATCTTGTTGATGATTCTTAATAGTTGAAAATTAAGCTATCTAGAAAATAGGCTGCTTAAATCAAGCAGCCTATTTTGTTTAAAGCACTAAGGTACGAATATCTGATAAACAGCTATTCAAATAAGTGATGAAGCGCGCACCATCGGCACCATCGATCACTCTATGGTCATAAGAGAGTGATAGCGGCAACATCAAGCGAGGCTCAAACTCTTTACCATTCCAAACAGGCTTCATGTCTGACTTAGATACGCCCAAGATGGCCACTTCAGGTGCATTCACAATCGGTGTAAATGCCGTACCACCAATGCCACCTAAGCTTGAAATGGTGAAGCAACCACCCTGCATATCTGCTGCAGTTAACTTACCGCCACGGGCTTTCTTAGACACTTCTTTCAATTCATCAGAAAGTTCATGAATCCCTTTCTTGTTCACATCCTTAAAGACTGGAACAACAAGGCCGTTCGGTGTATCAACGGCAATACCTATGTTGACGTACTTCTTCAAAATTAAGCTTTCACCATCTTCAGACAGTGAAGAGTTAAAGGTTGGGAATGTTTCCAACGCTTTAGCGACAGCCTTCATGATAAACACTAACGGCGTGATCTTCATGCCGGAGTCTTTCTTCGCTTCAGCGGCATTTTGCGCCTTGCGGAAAGCTTCTAGCTCAGTAATATCTGCATCATCCCACTGGGTAACATGCGGGATCTTCACCCAGTTACGGTGTAGGTTAGCACCTGAGATCTTTTGAATACGTGATAATGGTTTAACTTCTGTCTCACCAAACTTGCTGAAATCAACTTTTGGCCATGCTAATAGATTCAAATCGTTACCGCCACCTGCGGTATTAACACTGCCCGATTCAACTTGCTTGATCGCCGCTTTAATGTAGTTTTGAACGTCTTCTTTAATGATACGGCTCTTACGACCCGTACCTTTAACATTCCCAAGGTTAACACCTAGCTCACGTGCCATACGGCGGATCACTGGCGATGCATGAGCGTAAGCGCTGTTCTCAACAAAATCTTCTTTCGCTGCCGTTGTCGGTGCCTGACTAGAAGCTACTGCTTGGCTAGGTGTAGAAGCTGCAACGGGTGCTGCTGGCGCAGGCACTGATACTGGAGCAGCAACAGGTGCACTCCCCGCCACTTCGAAGGTCATGATTAATGAGCCAGTAGAGACCTTGTCGCCTTGAGCAACTTTAATCTCTAATACTTTACCAGCAAAAGGTGCAGGCACTTCCATCGCAGCCTTATCACCCTCAACACTAATAAGTGATTGCTCTTCGGTTACTGTGTCACCCACATTGACCATGATCTCAGTCACTTCAACTTCATCGCCACCAATGTCAGGTACGTTGACGTCTTGAGCTGTTGGCGCTGCCGATGGTGCTACTGCGGCCGCCGGAGCAGACTCAGCAACAGGTGCTACCTCTGTTGTACTCGCTGCAGCGTCAGATTCAAAAATCATAATTAATGAGTCTGTAGACACTTTATCGCCAACAGCCACTTTGATCTCTTTCACAACACCCGCTTTCGATGCCGGAACTTCCATCGCCGCTTTATCGCCTTCAACAGAGATAAGCGATTGCTCCAACTCAACCTTGTCACCAACGCTAACAAGGATCTCTGTTACTTCAACCTCATCCGCACCAATATCAGGGACATTAATTTCGATTGCCATTTTGTCTTGCCTCTTACGCGTATAGCGGGTTTGTCTTGTCAGTGTCGATGTTGAACTTAGCGATGGCTTTCGCGACCACAGACTTTTCAATATCACCACGTTTTGCTAGTTCATTCAGTGCTGCAACAACAACATAGCCAGCATTGACTTCAAAGTGACGACGTAGGTTTTCACGGCTGTCTGAGCGACCAAAACCATCTGTACCTAGTACTTTGAATGCTTCTGAAGGCATAAATGCACGAACTTGTTCCGCATAATTCTTCATGTAATCTGTTGCTGCAATGGCCGGCTCTTTGCCCATCACTTGGGTGATATACGCTTGCTTAGGCTCGGCTTCAGGATGCAACATGTTAAAACGCTCTACATCTTGGCCTTCACGAGTTAACTCGTTAAATGAAGTCACAGAGTAAACATCTGAAGCGACATCGTACTCATCACTTAAGATCTGTGCTGCTTTACGCACTTCATTCATGATAGTGCCGGAGCTCATTAGCTGAACCTTATGACTACCTTTATAAGACTCAAGCTTATAGATACCTTTACGAATACCTTCTTCACAACCCTCTGGCATAGCTGGCATCGCGTAGTTTTCATTCATCAGCGTCAAGTAGTAGAACACGTTCTCTTGATCGCCATACATGCGACGGATCCCGTCTTGCATGATAATTGCCAACTCATAAGCAAATGTTGGATCGTAAGAGATACAGTTCGGAATCGTGTTTGCCTGAACATGGCTGTGGCCATCTTCATGCTGAAGACCTTCACCGTTTAGTGTTGTACGACCCGCCGTTGCACCTAATAGGAAACCACGTGCTTGCTGATCACCCGCCATCCATGCCATGTCGCCAACACGTTGGAAACCAAACATAGAGTAGTAGATGTAGAATGGGATCATTGGTAGATCGTTAGTGCTGTATGAAGTTGCTGCTGCAACCCAAGATGACATAGCACCTAGCTCGTTGATACCTTCCTGCAAAACTTGACCTGAAGTGGCTTCTTTATAGTAAGACACCACGCTACGATCTTCAGGGGTATACTCCTGACCATACGGGTTGTAGATACCAATCTGACGGAACAGACCTTCCATACCAAAGGTACGCGCCTCATCGGCAATAATAGGAACGATATTCTTACCAATTCCCTTATTTTTCAGCAGGATGTTTAAGGTACGTACAAACGCCATAGTGGTTGAAATTTCGCGTTTTTGCTCAACAAGCAAAGAGCTGAACTCTTCAACAGCAGGCAGTTCTAACGGCTGCGTGAAGTTAGGCAGACGCTGTGGTGTATAACCGTGCAGGGCATCACGACGAGCATGCAGATAATCATACTCAGGTGAGCCTTCCTCTAACTTTAAGTAAGGTAGCTCTGATACTTTGTCATCGGTTAGCAAGTCGCCAAGACCTAAACGGTTGCGTAGCTGAAGTACATGGGTCATATCCATCTTCTTCACGCCGTGAGCAATGTTCTTACCTTCAGCAGCATCACCCATGCCATAACCTTTTACAGTTTTAGCTAAGATGACAGTTGGTTTGCCTTTGGTTTCTTGCGCATTTTTAAATGCCGCAAACAGTTTAGAAGGCTCATGTCCGCCACGCTTAAGTGCGAAGATCTCTGCATCTGTCATATCAGACACAAGCGCAGCGGTCTCTGGATACTTACCGAAGAAGTGCTCACGAACATAAGCACCATCTTTAGACTTAAATGTCTGATAATCACCATCGATGGTTTCATTCATCAACTGCAGTAATTTACCTGTGGTGTCTTTTGCAATAAGTGAGTCCCAGTTATTACCCCAGATCACCTTAACTACGTTCCAGCCTGCGCCTCTAAACAGACCTTCAAGTTCTTGAATGATCTTACCGTTACCCATTACAGGACCATCTAGGCGCTGCAAGTTACAGTTAATTAAGAAGCATAGGTTGTCTAGCTTTTCACGGGCAGCGAAAGAGATTGCACCACGAGATTCCGGCTCATCCATCTCGCCATCACCCAAGAATGCATATACACGCTGAGCAGAAGTATCTTTAAGGCCGCGACCATCTAAGTACTTAAGGAAACGCGCCTGATAAATAGCAGACATAGGGCCTAGACCCATAGATACAGTAGGGAACTGCCAGAACTCAGGCATTAGCTTTGGATGCGGGTATGAAGGAATACCTTTACCGTCCACTTCTTGACGGAAGTTATCAAGCTGCTCTGCAGTCAAGCGACCTTCAACGAATGCACGCGAGTAGATACCCGGAGAGATATGACCTTGGTAATAAACTAAATCACCACCGTCCACTTCATTTGGTGCACGGAAAAAGTGGTTAAAACACATTTCATAAAATGAAGCTGCAGATTGATAAGACGCCATATGACCGCCAAGATCTAAGTCTTTCTTAGATGCACGCAGCACAATCATGGTTGCATTCCAGCGAATAATCGAGCGAATACGACGCTCAATTGTAGTATTGCCAGGATAAGCAGGCTCTTGACTCGTAGGAATAGTATTAATGTAATTTGTAGTAATCCCCGTCGCCATATCGACACCGTCAAGACGGGCCTTATCTAGAACTTGTTCTAATAGGTATTGAGCACGCTCAACCCCCTCTTCTCGTACAACAGATTCTAAAGCAGACAACCACTCGTTGGTTTCTAGTGGATCGACATCTTGTAGCATATGTTCAGACATTTGCAGTCCTTTCCTATACGTAATACCTAAGTAACTACTGCCAGTTATTAGTGTATTTGGATTTAATCTACTTCGGTTACAAGCCTATTCTTCGAATCGAGTAAGCTTATACACCACTCTTTAAGCGGCGCAGACTACGCTGCAACCGGCTATCTTCTTCCCTTACAGACAACATCACTTCTTCGATGTAACTTAAGTGTTCATTCGAAGCTTCGCGTGCCGCTTCAGGGTCTCGACGAACAATGGCAGCAAGCAGTGCTCGCCGGTGTTCATTGGCCATCGTAGAGGCTTCTTCGCGTCGGCTTAAAAGCTCTAAGTTCTGTGCCACGTTTTTGTGCAGCACAGGGGATAAACTTAATACCAGGTGTAACATTGCCACGTTGTGAGATGCTTCAGCGACTGCACGGTAAAAACGCACAATGGCATTGGCTTGCTCTTCGATGTCTTTAGCGGCTTCCACTTCAAGAATGGTGCGCTTGATATTTTGCATATCGGCATCATTACCACGAAGCGCAGCAAAGTACGCCATCATGCCTTCGGTGGCATGACGAAACTCCAGCAAGTCATACTGACTCTCTGAATCTGAATGCATTAGTTCAACGATTGGATCGGCAAGACTTTGCCAAAGCTGCTCTTTTACATAGGTACCGCCGCCTTGGCGACGCATCAACAAGCCTTTTGCTTCAAGTTTCTGGATCGCTTCACGCAAAGAAGGTCGGGAGACTTCAAATTGCAACGCCAGTTCACGTTCAGGGGGAAGCTTCTGACCTGGCTGGATACTGCCTTCCAAGATCATCTGTTCCAACTGTCCCATAATGACGTCGGATATTTTCGGCTGGTTTATTTTGCTATAAGCCATATGGGCCTCAGCTCCTATTGTAAATTGGTCTTACCAATTTAATTGACTGAGCGCACTTTATCAAATCACACTTTGGATGTCCAGTTAGTGATCCACATCATATCTATGCGCAATGTGTGAGCATAGCTGATTTTTTTCACTATGGGGTCAGACCAATGTGCCAAGTTAGATAATTAGCGCATTGATAATTATTATCATAAGCAATTAAACATGGAGAGATTTTTAATGAATGATTAAAGATAAAAAGGTTTGTGCGAATCACTTAAACTCAGTGCTTCGCACACAAGTTTGCCTAGTTATATTAAGGCTTATTTTTTATTAACAACCTGACTGTTTGCCTATTAACTCACCACCCTTTAATTAACGACACCGAGTATAGTCATTAACGACAGCACAGTGATCAGCAAGATAAAGTTGCGTTTACTCAGTTGCAGCAATGCTATTGTCGACTGTAAACAGATAGGTGCAGATGATGCTTCAGGCAGAGTTTCTGCTGCGACCGCAACATGGGTGATAATATCTCTAGCCGAACGATTGGGCTTAGTCGCATTTTGCAGCCAGACCGCAATGGCTTGTCTAAAGTGACCACTTAGTACATAACCAAATGAGAAGATTCGACTTGGTAGCCAATCTAATACAAATAGTAGGTTATCCACCAAAGGCAATGACCTCTCACGAAGCTGGCTCTGCTCACTATAAAAACGCACACTGCAATAAAGCACTGCTCCAACCGGGCCTAGCACGATAAGATATAAGGCAATGGCACCATAGTAACGATAGTTGATCCAAGCAACGCTTTGACCAACTTTCTCACCTAAATCCTTCTCATCCACCGACTCTAGACTCTGACTCGGATCCAGTGCTTTTGCATAGTGAAAGCAAGCTTGTGAATCGCCGCGACAAGCGGCTTGAATATAGCGCTTAAAAGCCTGTCTCTGGGTATTATGACTAAAGCACAAGACAGCAATTGCCACCCAAAGTGCAACGCTTACTGCCCCCCAAAGTAAACCTGAAACCAACCAAGATAAAACATAAACCACCAGACTAGGCAGGATGATCGCCAAGATCATCGAACCCAACGAGGGCTCGTGCTCATCGGTTATTAATGTTTTATGGTACTTAGCTAATAACGCATCAAACTGCCATCCATCAGGTAAGAGCCTTAATCGCTCGACCAAAATGGCGACTAACAACGCAAACAAAGCCATAATTTCCACCTTTCCTATTTAACTGCAGCAAAACCAAAAGCTGCATGTCCATTAGCGTCCTACCTACAGTGCCGCCTTATATCGCAGCCAATCAAAGCGACTACCGGGATCCGTTTTTCTCCCTGGTGCAATATCACTGTGGCCTGTAACCCTATCCTTATTGAGTGCGGGGTAATGTGTAAATAAGCTATGAGTCAGCTCAATCAAGCGTTGATACTGCTCATCAGAATAGGCAACATCGTCTGTTCCCTCAAGCTCAATGCCTATGGCGAAGTCATTACAGTTTTGTCGCCCATCAAACTCAGACACTCCCGCATGCCACGCGCGCGAGTCACAAGAGACATACTGCACTAGCTCGCCATCTCGCCGTATCAGAAAGTGGGCCGAGACCTCTAATCCCTGTAACGCTTTAAAGCTTTCATCGGCCTCGATATCTAAACAGCCTTGAAATAACTGGTCGATATAGGGCTCACCAAAACAACCCGCTGGCAAACTGATATTGTGGATCACCAACAGGCTCACTTCATTGAGCGGTCTTAGATTAAAATGGGGTGATGGGCAAAATCGAGCCTGAATCACCCAGCCATCCTGTAAAATAAGCGACAAAACCGAGATCCAAAAGCTAATATATTAAGCGCACTTTAGCAGTTTTAACCCTATGAATATAGCTACTCTTTTGAGTTTTATCACCCTAAAAAAGCGACCAATTCAAGAGTATAAGCGCAATAATGCTAGCCTCTCCCCTAACACCAATCAGTATAAACATTTGGTCGCTCAGCGAGAATTTAGCGGCTCTAAGGCAAGGCAATGAGTGAAGAGCATAGCTATGCTACAGTTAAGCTCACTCTTGTTTAAAAAGAGTCACAGCATCAGAACCGCTAAAACTCGCCATTCTGGAGCGTTTTTGACTGCCTACTTCTGCGTTGAATAGCTTTATAAGTGAATAACCATTATTGCAGCTATTCACCTTGAATGAGTTTGCCAAAAAACGCTCTGAGTAGATCAAACTCTTATACTGATTGGTATAACCCTTTATGCTAAGATGAAAACCATTATTAAAGCGTGCCTCATATATTCCTGTAATAAGCCAGTAAGAAAGGACAGCTCACATGCTTGAAAATGACATTCGACTCTCAGTCAAATCAGCTCTTGACGAAGATTTAGGTCATCAAGATGCCAATTCGGACTTTTCCTCTAGACCACGATCCGACGCCGACATTACCGCCCAACTGATCCCTGCAGAAAAACTAGCTCAAGCCACACTCATCACCCGTGAAGAGGGTGTTTTTTGCGGAAAGGCCTGGGCAGAGCAGGTTTTCAATCAGTTAGGTGGCGAAGTCGCACTACATTGGCATGTTGATGATGGTGACTTAGTGCTGCCTAACCAACTCCTTTGCGAGCTTGAAGGTCCAGCAAGGGCCATCCTAACGGGAGAGCGTACAGCGATGAACTTCATCCAAACCCTTTCAGGTGTAGCCACGCTAACTAAGCACTATGTAGACCGTCTATCAGGCACTCACACTCGTCTGCTCGATACCCGTAAAACAATCCCGGGTCTGCGTACGGCGCAAAAATATGCAGTGACTTGTGGCGGCGGACAAAATCATCGTATTGGGCTGTTTGATGCATTTCTAATTAAAGAAAACCACATCATGGCCTGTGGCGGTATCGCCAAAGCGGTGCAAACAGCAAGAGAGCTACACGCCGACAAACTCGTCGAAGTGGAAGTCGAGAGTATTGACGAATTAAAACAGGCACTCGATGCCCAGTCTGATATCGTCATGCTAGATAACTTCGACATCACCATGATGCTTGAAGCAGTTGAACTGAACAATAGCTATAAAGCTCGAGGCCTAGGTGTGAAGTTAGAAGTCTCAGGCGATGTTACCCTAGATACGATTACTAATTTTGCTAAAACTGGCGTTGACTATATCTCAGTAGGCGCATTGACCAAGCATGTGCGCGCTCTGGATCTATCATTAAGGCTTAAATAAACGTTCAGCCTGTCCGATAGCAACTGCGGCGATACTACCAATAAAAGGCCTAAGCTAAACGCTTGGGCTTTTTGTTATCACAAACGACATTTAAAACTAGTCGAAAAATTTGTGAATAAATAACCCGCTAGCCAAATTAACTTTCCTCTTAGCTTCTCAACTTAACTTGTCTGATAACGTTATTATCGTAATGAATAGAAATGCGTTTTAAACGCCTTACCCCTCTATATTTATTCGAGTAAAAAAGAAATGTTAAACCAAGTAATAACTAAAACAGATATATTAAGCCAGCCAAACCAACCCAACTAATAGAATAAAAAACTATAGCTAAAGATTATTTAGCATCACAAACTACTAGCTAAGATTTTACTTTCGAGTCAATACAAAGGGAGCTACACAAGTGTTGCCTTAGCAGCCAAAGCCATTCAGCTTTAAGTTGCACAACGACATTAGTTTCAGCATTAACCTTTAGCTCCTTTCCTCTTCCCGTAATCCCAAAAAAGCAAAACAATCGGCGAATCACAGTTCGCACATAACTATATCCCTACAAAAAATATAGGCATCAACGCTCACAAATTAACCATCAAAAAAATGACACTTAACCAATATACGTCAATATTTACAACACAGACAGATAACCGCTATAACCAACCTACCCACAATTACTTATTTTTTAGAAAGATTAGTAATTAAAAGACCACTTTGTGGCAATCTACTATTCCATTTTTATTAACTTTGTACTAACTTGCACTTAGGCGAGATTGCCGGCTTGGTTAACTCGTTATTGATATAACAACAGCTTTGGCTTAACTAAATATGAAATAGAATATTTATTAACCAAAACTGAGTAGGCTTCAGTTGAAAGAAGTTGTTAAACAAATTATTTAGCCAAAGTAGCGAAACAAATTTGTTAATACTGAATTTTTCTGAAGATGAAACAAGTTAACAATAACGGCGGGTGACCTTTAAATTTAACTTTTATATTTAAGATAGACACGGATACCTAAAGTCGCGCTAAGCGCCACTAAGTAACTCTGGTTAGATACTCTTTTAGCGATAATCGGTATTGGCCCTAGTAGTGAGCATTAGCATAAGGAGCCGCGGCGTGCTAGCGCAGGAGCATCGAGCAGGGTTGAAGCACTACTTACTGATATACACAGTATGAATAGCGATTTGAATAGCAAAGTCTGCGTTCAAACGTGATTCAAAGCTTTCTAATGGAGATAGACATGAAAAGCATGATGAACAGATCAAAAATGAACACAGCTAAGGGCTTCACCCTAATTGAATTGATGATCGTGGTTGCGATTATCGGTATCTTGGCAGCGGTAGCGCTGCCAGCCTATCGAGATTATGTTGCTTCAGCTCACGGCGGTGCGGCAATGAAAGGAGTTAGTGCCTATACATCTAAAGCTGTTGCATGTGTACAATCTGGTGTTGGTTGCGCGTCAATTGTAACTGATAGTGCAAGAGATGAATTGACTATTACACCGACAACTGCTGGTGCTGGCGGCTGGGATGAGCAAAATGGCGGCACTATTGCCTATTCAGATGGCACATGTGTTATCACAGCTACAGTAACAGATGCAGGCCTTGTAACATATGCAGCAACAGTTGATGCCGCAGCATCAGGCGGTTCGACAACTGCTGATCAATGTGCTGATGGTGCAGGTATTTAAAATGCTCTACTTTCAGTAAGAACATTAAGGTTGAAACGTATATGACCGTTTCAACCTTAATTTTAAAATAAATTTTCAACGCTAGGACTGTAAATGCCAACAACGGGGTTACATCTAGGATTATCAACCCTTTTTATCCGCAAAAATTTGCTCACAGAAGAGCAGATAGCACTCGCTATAACTAAATCTCGTAAGAATAAAGCCTCTCTTGTCTCCACCGTTATTTCTGAAAACCTCATCGATGCCCGTAAAATAGCCGAACTCTGTTACGAAGAGTATGGGACGCCACTACTCGATCTCAACGAATTCGATATTAATTCAATCCCTGAAGAGTTTCTCAATAAGAAGCTGATTGAGAAGCATAAATGCTTGCCGCTATTTAAGCGAGGCAACCGTCTCTATATTGCTACATCCGATCCCACTAATATCGCAGCCTTAGAAGATTTCCAGTTTAGTGCAGGTCTGCACGCCGAAGCGATTCTGGTGGAAGATGATAAACTCTGCAAAGCGCTTGAAACCATACTAGAAGATGACATAAGTAGCCTTGATTTAAGCTCAATTGATGAGGAAGCTTTAGCGGGTATTGAAGTTACCGATACCGATAAACGCGATGAAGAACAGGAAGGTAATGGCAAAGATGATGCGCCGATTGTCATCTATATCAACAAAATTCTTACGGATGCGATACGTAAAGGCGCATCGGATCTGCATTTCGAGCCCTATGAGAAACGCTATCGCATCCGCTTTCGTATCGATGGCATCCTACATGAGGTCTCCGAGCCACCGGTTAATTTATCGGGCCGGATCTCTGCTCGCTTAAAGGTGATGTCTAAGCTGGATATTGCTGAGCGCCGCGTACCACAAGATGGCCGCATTAAGATGAAGCTATCTCGCAGTAAGTCTATCGATTTTCGTGTCAGCACTCTACCCACCATCTGGGGTGAGAAAATTGTAATGCGTATTTTGGACTCCTCTTCCGCCCAGCTCGGTATCGAAAAGCTTGGCTATGAGGATGATCAACGCATCATGTATGAAGAGATGCTCGCTAAGCCACAAGGCATGATACTGGTTACCGGTCCTACAGGCTCAGGTAAGACGGTATCACTCTATACTGGTCTGAATATTCTCAATACCGAAGAGCGTAATATCTCCACCGCCGAGGATCCGGTGGAGATCAACCTCGAAGGGGTTAACCAAGTCCATATTAACCTTAAGGCAGGTTTAACTTTCGCCTCGGCGCTACGTTCATTCCTTCGTCAAGATCCCGATGTGGTGATGGTGGGGGAGATTCGAGACTTAGAGACCGCGGAGATTGCCATCAAAGCGGCGCAAACGGGCCACTTGGTGCTATCGACTCTGCATACCAACTCCGCAGCCGAAACCCTGACGCGTTTAATTAACATGGGCGTGCCAGGCTATAATATCGCCAGTTCAGTCAACCTGATTATTGCCCAGCGCTTATCGCGCCGCCTCTGTCCAACTTGTAAGGAAGCTGAAGATATTCCTGCCGAGGAGCTACTAAAGCTTGGATTTAATCAGCAGCATGTTGATGCTGGTATTACTCCATTTAAACCAGTCGGCTGCGACCTCTGTTCTGGCGGTTATAAAGGCCGAGTGGGTATTTATGAGGTGATGAAGATGTCCGATGAAATCGCCCGTACCATCATGGAAGGCGGTAATTCGTTACAAATTCTTAAACAAGCTAAACTGCAAGGGATGCGCGATCTGCGAGAATCAGGCCTGTTAAAGGTCATACAAGGCGTCACCAGTATCACTGAGATTAATCGCGTAACCAGCTTCTAGCCGCCTCCACCTATTTTAGGCTTGAACAATAAACACCTCTATTAAAAGGAACCATTATGGCTACGGCAACAATAAAAAGTAAAAAGCCTCGTGCCAAAAAAACCAAAGACGAGCCTAAAGTCGTCACCTACGAATGGAAAGGGACTAACCGTGATGGGTCTAAAACATCGGGGGAGTTAAGAGGTGTATCGAGCGCCGAAATACGTGCACAGCTTAAAAGCCAAGGAGTAACGCCAAAGCTTGTAAAAAAACAAGCTGCCCCACTGTTTAAACTTGGAGCTCCAAAAATAAAACCCATGGATATCGCCATGGTCACTCGTCAAATTGCCACCATGCTTGCGGCGGGGGTTCCTCTAGTCACCACCATAGAGCTACTTGGCCGTGGCCATGAAAAAGCTAAGATGCGTGAACTGTTGGCAACAATTCTTGCTGAAATTCAATCTGGTGTGCCTCTTTCTGATGCTCTTAGGCCCCATAGGCAATACTTCGATGACCTCTATGTCGATCTAGTAGCTGCTGGTGAACATTCAGGTTCCCTCGATACGGTGTTCGATCGAATAGCCACTTACAGAGAGAAATCAGAAGCCCTTAAGTCAAAAATTAAGAAAGCGATGTTCTACCCTGCAGCCGTTGTTATCGTTGCTATATTGGTAACCTCATTATTACTACTTTTTGTCGTTCCTCAGTTCGAAGAGATCTTCAAAGGTTTCGGTGCAGAGCTTCCCGCATTTACTCAATTTGTCTTAAAAATATCCCGAGGGCTTGAAAGCTCTTGGTATATTTTTGCTCTTGCAATTGGCATTGCCGTTTATGCATTTAAAAAAGCCCATCAGAACTCTCAACACTTTAGAGATCAGGTGGATGCCTTTGTTTTAAAAATTCCCGCCATTGGCCCTATTCTACATAAAGGCGCTATGGCTCGATTCGCTCGCACTTTAGCGACCACCTTTGCAGCAGGTGTCCCCTTAATTGATGGTCTAGAGTCTGCTGCCGGAGCCTCTGGCAATGCAGTCTATCGTAAAGCCATATTAAAAATTCGCACCGAAGTGATGTCAGGCATGCAGATGAATGTCGCCATGCGCACCACAGGCTTATTCCCCGATATGCTTATTCAGATGGTGATGATCGGTGAAGAGTCGGGATCACTTGATAATATGCTCAATAAAGTGGCTAATATCTACGAAATGCAGGTCGATGATGCGGTTGATGGCTTATCAAGTCTTATCGAACCTATTATGATGGTCGTTATTGGCACCGTAGTTGGTGGTTTAATTGTTGCTATGTACTTACCTATCTTCCAGATGGGTAAAGTCGTGAGCTAATAACTAACATTACATAAAGAAAAATAATGACTGAACTAATATCTGTTTTTAGCCAGAACCCTTGGCTGTTTATTGCATTGAGCTTTGTATTCGCCGCCGTGATTGGTAGCTTTTTAAACGTTGTAATTCACCGCATGCCAGTAATGATGAAACGTGAGTGGCAGCAAGAGTGTAATCACTACTTAAGTGAGTACAAGAAACAGGTATTCGATAGCAACAAAAAGCAACTCGAAGCGCCTATCGATGCTTTCCCTGAAAAGTACAATATCGTCGTACCCGGCTCAGCATGCCCTAAATGTAAAACCAATATTAAGGCTATCCATAACCTGCCTATCCTCGGTTGGTTAATGCTTAGAGGTAAGTGTGCCTCCTGTAGCGCTAACATCTCAGCCCGCTACCCGATTGTGGAATTTATAGCGGGTGCTTTAGTCGCATTTTTAGCATGGCATTTTGGTCCAACATTTGAGTTTGCACTCGCTACTTTACTGACGTTTTGCCTGATCGCGTTAACTGGTATCGATTTAGATGAAATGCTGCTGCCTGATCAAATTACCCTGCCCTTATTATGGCTTGGTCTTATCATTAACTTAGGTGGCACCTTTACAACCACATCAGATGCATTAATTGGTGCGGCTGCAGGTTATCTGAGCTTATGGAGCGTATTTTGGCTGTTCAAACTCCTGACAGGCAAAGAAGGTATGGGCTACGGCGACTTTAAACTACTAGCCGTATTTGGTGCCTGGTTTGGCTGGCAAGTATTACCGCTCATTATCTTACTCTCATCACTTGTTGGCGCTGTAGTGGGTATCGCACTTATCCTGTTCAAGAAATTAAATCATGGTAACCCTATTCCGTTTGGGCCTTACATCGCAGCAGCGGGCTGGATTGCCATGATCTGGGGTGAAAGCATAACAAACTGGTACCTATCGACCTTATAAAGGCCATTCAGACAATAAAAGGAAAAGCGATGGCTGATTATATTGTTGGATTAACGGGTGGTATTGGTAGTGGCAAAACGACTGTAGCCAATCTGTTTGCAGAGCTAGGCATAACGCTTGTCGATGCCGATGTGATTGCCAGAGACGTTGTTATGAAAGGCTCCTATGGCCTAGCTCAAATCACCCAACATTTTGGTGATGATATCTTACTAGATGATGGCAATCTAGATAGAGCAAAGCTGAGAGAGAAGATTTTCCATAACGATGCGGAGCGAGTATGGCTAAACAGCCTACTGCATCCATTGATCCGCGAAACCATGCTCAAACAGTGTAAACAAGCACAATCAAATTATGTAATTATGGTTGTGCCCTTGCTATTTGAGAACGGGTTAGATAGCTTAGTAGATCGGACGCTTTTGGTGGATATTTCACCTGAACTCCAACAACAACGAACAATGAGCAGAGATAGCGTTACCGCTCAGCAAGTTAAAAATATAATAAGCAGTCAGGCTACTAGAGCTGAGAAACTGTCAAAAGCTGATGATGTCATAGACAATCAAGGAGAGATATCGGCGTTAAAGTGCAAGGTAGAAGCACTACATAACTTTTATTTAAAATTATCCAGTAATTCTTGAATAACGCCATGACTGAATTGATCTACGAACAGCCTCTGAATGAAAAAATCCGCAGCTACTTGCGCCTCGAGTATTTGGCTCAACAGCTGCAGGCTAACCTAGATGACGATCATCAGCATCGATGCTTTTATCCGCTATTTTCCTTATGTGAACTCTCCGAGCGTTGCGACTATAGAGGGGAAGTACTCAAAGACTTAGATAGACAACTATTCGCGTTATCAAAATGGCAATCACTCCCCTCTATCAATGACGACCAAGTCGAACTCTATATCTCAAAATTGACTGCAGCCAGAGACATATTGCAGCTAGCCCAACGAGCGGGACATCAACTTAAACAAGACCGATTCTTAACAGCCCTAAGGCAAAGGTTTAATATGCCAGGTGCGAGCTGTAATTTTGATCTGCCACAATTACACTATTGGCTAGCTAAGCCATGGGAAGAGCGTCAAGCTGAATATCAAGAGTGGATGAGTCATTTCGCAAGCCTATTATCGCCAGTAAACCTACTTCTAGACTTAACAAGACAGACAACAGAGTATCAAGTCAAGCAAGCTTCTGGTGGCTTCTACCAAGGAAATAGTGAGCAAGCGCTGTCTTTAATACGAGTTAAGCTATCTGCCGAACAGGGCTGCTATCCAACGATTAGCGGCCATAGAAATCGCTACGCCATACACTTTGTACAGTTTGATCAACAAAAACACTCAGACCAAACAGTTGAATTCGAGTTGGCAACCTGCCCCTAACGCTTTAAAATCTGCTAATACACTTTGTAAGCGTCAGCAAAACAGCTGACAAGGTCCATTATGTCTCTAACTGTAAAATGCCCCACCTGCCAAGCACCTGTAACATGGAATGCAGAATCAGAATTTAAGCCTTTTTGTAGCGATCGCTGCAAACTTATAGACTTAGGTGACTGGGCCTCTGAGAAAAATGCAATTCCCGTCAAGCCTGAATTCGATCCTGAGATGCTAGATCAACTCGGTTATGATGAGGCAGATTTTTTTCTAGGTGAAAACCCTTATAACGATGACAAAAACTGATGAGCAAACAGATCCATGTTGCTGTCGGTGTTATTCAAGATTCAAATGACCGAATACTCATTGCTAAGCGCCCACATCACCTTCACCAAGGCGGTAAATGGGAGTTTCCGGGTGGTAAGGTCGAAAAACAAGAAACCACATCAGAAGCGCTTATACGAGAGCTAAAAGAGGAAGTGAATCTAGATGTTGCCTCTACTACTCCGCTAATGGAGATTCACCATGATTACGGTGATAAAAAGGTATTTCTAGATGTCCACAGGGTAACTAATTTTAGTGGTATCGCGATAGGAGTTGAGGGGCAAAGGGTTGAATGGGTGAAGATAAGCCAGCTTAGCCAATACGAATTTCCCGAAGCCAATAAAGTGATCTTAGAAAAAATCCTCAGCTAGCAGCCAACCCCACAATATTCATGAGCTACAAAAGTGGCTCACCTAGCTTTTCCTGCGACTTAAAGCTGTCTTTTCACTCCCCCCCTAATCTACGACAATTCAAACTAGCTTGCTAGAACACCATTCCTGCAGATGTTGTGAGTCTCGATTATGCACGACCGCCATGGATGACGGAAGTGTCGATTATGCACGACTATATGGATATAGGAGGTAGAGTAACGCAGGAGCAGTTACCGAGGAGCATTTATCTACCTCCACATGGTATTGTGCCTCACTGCGTTCGGGCTTTTTATTTCCCCATGTTCGAGTGTTCAATTCAAAAGCCATTAAACGAAAAAATCCCCAACACAGAGTGCTGGGGATTTATCGTGTATTTGGCGCCTGGAAATGACCTACTCTCACATGGGGAGACCCCACACTACCATCGGCGATACTGTGTTTCACTTCTGAGTTCGGAATGGATTCAGGTGGGACCACAGCTCTATGGTTTCCAGACAAATTTGGTAAATTTAGAAAGCTGGACTCGCTATGCAAGTCTTAAAAATTGGGTTCACACTACATTAAGTGCTTCATTCTAATTCTGGTTATGACCTCCATGGATGGAGGAAATACTTAAAAATGCAGGGAGCATTTTAAGTAGAAACATTAGTCTCTCATACAAAACCCATCAGGGTTGTATGGTTAAGCCTCACGAGTCATTAGTACAAGTTAGCTCAACGCCTCACAACGCTTACACACCTTGCCTATCAACGTCCTAGTCTCGA
>NZ_JAESVD010000010.1:140370-181633 GCF_016765635.1 Shewanella schlegeliana | reverse complement strand
TCACCCGTCCGCCGCTCGTCACCTCAGGAGCAAGCTCCCTTGTGTTACCGCTCGACTTGCATGTGTTAGGCCTGCCGCCAGCGTTCAATCTGAGCCATGATCAAACTCTTCAATTAAAGTTTTTTTGCTTCACCTCGAAAGGGTCAGCGGCTCAACGAATTCTGTATTACATATTGCTATGAACACTCATTCATTAAGTAAATTTTTGACTGCTTCGTTAGAAGACAGTTTCGAATAACTTAATCTCTGTGAGTGTCCACACAGATTTGCTTGTCATATTGTTAAAGAGCGTGAAGTCGTCTTTCAGACTTCGCCTTAGACGCTTAGGTCGTTTGGCTGAGGAGGCGTATTCTACACTTCCCGTTGTCGGCGTCAAGCGCTTATTTTAAGAAGTTTTTCAAGTGATGATTCTTTATACAAGGCACATCTAATGAAGCTCTTAAAGCGATTGTCACCAGATTCAAATCTCTTTCGATTTTTGAATCCCTAACACCGCTGCAAGTCCCGTTCTATCTAGCGTTTACGCTGGGTAGTTGGCCTGCTGTGCCGTGTCAGTGGATGCGCATTATAGGGAGATTCGAGGCGAGCGCAAGTGCTTTTTGAAAGAAAAATACATTTAATTTTTATACCTTTACTAAGCACAACCCGCAAACAACTTACCCACAGAGTTACCCACAAAACATGATAAAACTTACGTAACAGTACATAACCTACAGCGCTAAAAGCGTATCAAAGCCCCTTAGTGAGCAAACTAAACCATTACTAGACGCTTAAAAACCTAAAGATCAAACCAGATACATACAGATCTCAATGTCCGATGGCAGGGATGACGAGTAAAAACTCTCATCGAAGATAAATGAAATACTAAAACAGTAGGTTTGCTATATATAAGTATAAGAGTCACTAACCTTATATATGAAACAGCCATACTTAAGTTTTAAGGTAAACACGCCAAGCAAGTATTAATAAAAAGCCAGTAGCGAAAATAAAACTGGCTACTGGCTTTTGGAAGAAACGAAACACCTTTATATAAGATAAGAGGAATAACTATTCAGCAATCC
Source organism: Shewanella schlegeliana (assembly GCF_016765635.1). Lineage (GTDB taxonomy): Bacteria > Pseudomonadota > Gammaproteobacteria > Enterobacterales > Shewanellaceae > Shewanella > Shewanella schlegeliana. The sequence continues at coordinate 180,572 of NZ_JAESVD010000010.1, read as the reverse complement.
ACTGACCGTTAGATTTCGGTCGAACCCAAGGTTGCGAGAACCAGTAATAACTCCCCTTACTCTTGCTCGGAGCCGTACAGTTATAACGTGAACGCCCTGCGGGCAGATCCAGCTCCGCCTGAATGCTGAACTCATTGTCAGAGATCCAGTTTGGCTTCTTAGCCCCTTGTCCCTGAATAAAGCACATCAGCTGCGAGGCATTTATATCACTCATATCCAGCGTTACCTTAATCTCTGGGCGCCATTGACCTTGAGCCAACTCAGGATTGCTATTAGTTTGAGCCAATACTGGCATGTTCAAACTATGCAGCTTTACCTTAAGACTATTAAGATCAGCATAGACGCCTGCAACAGGAAAACGAGGTAATGCAGTTAGCGGCGAGTATGGACCTGCAGCACCGGACTGTTGACCGAAAGCCACAAAACCGTGCTTTTCAAGCATATCTTCAATTTGCTGGTTGTACTCACCATAAGGGTAAGCCAGCATTTTCAGATTCTGACCAGTGGCCTTTGCTATCTCATTTTCTGTTCGTAGGATATTACTCTCGATACGCGCTAACCATTGCGCATCGGTTTCTCCCGTCAACTTACGAATAAGATGCTCATGCCCCCAACTGTGATTGGCAATTTCTGCCCCCTCTTCAGATAAAGTAATCAGCTGCTGCCAACTCATCATTTCACCATACTCTTTTAGAATAGGCTCCACCGAGACAAAAAGGGTGTAGGGGAATTTATATTGCTTTAAAATGGGGTGCGCTGTATTAGCAATACTGCGATAACCATCATCGAAGGTAATCGCTATCGTTTTTGCAGGCAGCGCTTTCTTAGCCTTAATTGACTCCACCACAGTTGAAAGTGGCACTACATTGAAGTTGTTTTCCGCCAGGTACTGCATCTGCTCTTTAAATTGAGCAGGGGTAACACTGGTGATCGCTGGCGTACTATCCGAAACATGATGATACTGTAATATCACCGTCGCGTGAGCCGAAAAACCTGTCAGCGCGAGTAGCGCTAGCAACACGTTTTTAACCATAAATATTAGACCTCTAGAATGATTGCCTTATTGTTAAACCCACAAAAAAATCGACAACTACTTGCCCTAGCACTGCCGATGATCTTATCAAATATCACTGTGCCATTGCTGGGACTGGTCGATACCGCCGTTGTTGGACACCTTAGTAACGCCTATTATTTAGGCGGTGTGGCAGTTGGGTCAACGATTATAACCCTAATTTTGTGGTTACTAGGATTTTTACGCATGGCGACGACTGGATTAGTCGCCCAAGCTTATGGCGCAAACGACACCCAGCAACAATTTAAACTCTTGGTACAAGCTGCAAGTCTAGCACTACTGTTTGGTATTGCCGCCATCGCGCTGCAGCTCCCTATTGTTAATTTAGCGATGGCGATGTCTGATGCCAGTGTCGAAGTCGAGCGCTATTGTAGAGAGTATTTCCAGATCAGGATCTGGTCGACCCCATTTGCGTTGATGAACTTAGTCCTCCTCGGCTGGCTACTCGGTAGACAGCAACCTAAAGCCGCTATGTGGCAGCTTATTGTCGCAAACCTAGTCAATATCGTATTAGACGTTGTCTTCGTACTCGGTCTTGGCTGGGGCGTAAAAGGTGCGGCGATTGCATCGGTATTTGCCGATATCGCAGGCTTTTTAGTGGCGTTGACTATGGTGCGTGCTCAGCTATGCAAACTAGGCGACTTTAAGTTGATTCAGATAGCCAAGCAGCTGTCGCTACAAAGTTATGCCAAGCTGATGAGCCTAAACACAGATATCTTTATTCGTAGTCTTTGTCTGCAGCTGTCATTTGCCTTTATGACCTTCTACGGCGCAGGCTTAGGCGATAACACTGTTGCCGCCAATGCGGTACTACTCAACTTACTGCTTCTTATCTCTTATGCCCTCGATGGTATCGCTTATTACGCGGAGGCCGAGGTAGGTCGCGCTCATGGTCAGAAAAATAGCCGCTTAATGCAGGAATCGGTGACACTAGCTTGGGCTTGGTCGGCCATCGCCGCACTGGGCTTTACGCTGTTCTTCGCGCTAGCGGGCTCGCAGATCATTACTATGCTCACCAGTATCAGTGAGGTACAAGCCGTTGCCGAACAATACCTGATCTGGGTGATATTCCTGCCTCTACTTGCCTTTGGCTCCTACCTTTTTGATGGCGTCTATATTGGTGCAGCGCAGGGAAAGGTGATGCGTAATAGTATGATCTTATCGACCTTTGGCGTGTTTTTCCCAGTCTGGTATCTACTAGAGCCACAGGGAAACTTTGCTTTATGGGCGGCCATGAGCTGCTTTATGCTGGCACGAAGTGCCTCACTAACATTGCATTACTACTTTAAGCTCAGACTCGTATTAGATTAATCATAGCCTATGCTTCAAGCATAAAAAACGCGACCAATTGGTCGCGTTTTTATATCAATCATGTACCAAGATTACTGGTAAGAGTGAGCACCGTGCTGGTGCTCAGTCACATCTTTAACGCCAGTTAGTTCACCTGGGAACTGCTCTAAAAGTTGCTTCTCGATACCATCTTTTAGCGTCACATCAACCATTGAACAACCATTACAGCCGCCACCAAATTGAAGAACTGCAATACCGTCTTCGGTGATCTCTACTAGCATGATGTTACCACCATGGCTTGCAAGTTGCGGGTTGATCTCAGCCTGGATCATGTATTCGATACGCTCAGTTAGTGGCGCATCGTCAGAGACTTTACGCATCTTAGCGTTTGGCGCCTTAAGCGTTAGCTGAGAACCAAGTTGGTCTGTCACATAGTCGATGCTAGCTTCTTCTAGGAAAGGAGCGCTTTTCTCGTCAACCATGGCGCTAAAACCATTAAACTCAAACTCTGTATCATCTGCTTCAACGGCATCGGGTGGGCAATATGAAACACCACACTCAGCCTGAGCTGTGCCAGGGCTGATAACGAATACTCGAATGTGGGTTCCTTCAGGCTGATCTGATAACAATTTAACAAAATGCGCCTGAGCTGCTTCGGAAATGGTAATCATGAAAACATGCTCCGTCAGGAGTAAACCTGAGTGTTTTAGTAAGAATTAGCCCTATAATACTCTTACTCAGCACTCCTTTGTAGCCCCTATCACTCACAGTTTAAGAATAAATACCATTCAGATCACAGTTTTTTATCTTATCAGGCTGTGGTTTTGTCAACGCCGAGCTGCTAATTTAATAACAATATTATAAATATAATGAAAACCCCATGCTCAGAATCTGCCTTGTTTCTTTATGCGCTTTTTTATTGTCATGCTCTTTTTTTGCAGAAGCGAAGAAGACGCGTTTAACAGACAGCCCCTTATATGGCGTGAGCACAGTTAGTCCAGAGGAGTTCTTAGGCTACCCCCTTGGAGAGCGCTTACTGCGCCACGATCAAATCAATTACTATCTCAAAGAGATCGCCAAACAAAACCCCAGGGTATCGCTTGAAAACACTGGGAAAAGTCATGAGGCTAGACAGCAATTAACTGCCGTTATCACCTCTGTAGAAAACCAAAAAAAATTAGATGAGATCTTAGCCCAGCGTCAGCAGATCAAATACTTGGGTAAACAAGGTGGGCCGCTGATTATCTGGTTAGCTTATTCTATCCATGGTGATGAGATCAGCGGTGCCCATAGCGCACTAAAACTTAGCCATATGCTAGCCACTAGCGAAGATAAGTGGGTCAATGAGCTACTCGAACAAGCGGTGATTCTTATCACTCCGAGCCAAAACCCCGATGGACTAGACCGCTTTTCAACTTGGGCCAATGGCTATGCTGGCAAAGTCGTTGTTAGCGACCCTAACCATAAAGAACATAAGCAGGGCTGGCCGACAGGTCGAAGCAACCATTATTTTGCCGATCTCAATCGCGATTGGCTGTTCCTACGTCACCCTGAATCTCGAGGTCGCGTTGCCCTATTTCATCGCTGGCAACCCCACTATGTAGGCGACTTTCATGAGATGGGCCATAACTACAGCTACTTTTTTCAGCCTGGTGTTCCTGAGCGAACCCATCCACTTACTCCAGCAGGTAATCAGAAGTTAACCGCAAAACTCGCTGCCTATCACCAAGCGGCACTCGATGATAAAAAGCAGAGCTACTTTAGTCGGCAACTATTCGATGACTTCTTCTATGGTAAAGGCTCCACCTACCCCGATATCAATGGCGCAATTGGCGTGCTGTTTGAACAAGCTAGTGCTCGAGGACAGCAACAAGACTCAATCAATGGTGTAGTTCATTTTCAAGAAGCGATAGACAACCAATATGCGACTTCCATCTCCAGCCTTAAGGGCGCTTTAGCATTAAAGTCTGAATTGGAGCAGTACCAAGCTGAGTTTTTTAAGGGAAAACATCAAAAAGCGATGCGGAAAAAGCCTCGTCAAGCAGGACTACTGCTCAGTACTAACAATGACCCCAGCAGAATTCGAGCGCTCACCAACCTACTCAGCCAACACCAAATCGAATACTACTACCTCACCAACAAACTCACTCAAGGTGGCATAGATTTTGATGTCGATAGCAGTATTTTTATCCCTAACAAGCAGGCGCAAAGCGCACTACTTAGTGCCATGTTTGACGACAGAACCGAATTTATCGACCCGACCTTTTATGATATATCTACCTGGAATCTACAACACGCATTCAACCTATCGCTGCGCCGTAATGTCAAACTAGAGCTTAGCGTTTTAAGCCAAACTCCAGCTCCGTTTTCTGCGCCAACATGGAGTGATGATGCGGTCGCTCTACTCATCGACTGGCGCGATAGCCAAGCGGCTGTATTACTGCAACAGCTACTCAACCAAGGAGTAAAGGTTAAGTTTGCCGCCACGGCATTCAGCATCAAGGGCAACGATGGCGAGCTGGATTTTGCTTCTGGTACCCTACAAATACCGCTCAAGCAGGATAACTTTTCGGCGAGTGAAATAAGCCTGCGCGTAAAACAGTTAGCCCAAGAGTTTAAGGTCGATGTCATCGCGACCAATACCAGCGGCGCAACTAAAGGGATAGATCTTGGTAGCCCTGACTTTAAGCTTATCAAGCCTATTAGACCTCTGATTGTAAGTGGAAAAGGCACCTCTATCGCCGAAGTCGGTCAGCTGTGGTACTACTTAGACAATACCCTAGGTATCGCCACCACACTTGTTGATCTCAACAGCCTATCCTCAATAACACTATCAGATTACAGCCATGTATTACTGGCTGATGGTAACTACCAAAACTTAAGCGATCGCTTTGCTCGTAAACTTGGACAGTTTGCCTCTGAAGGTGGGGTGGTGATTGCACAAAAAGGTGCACTGAACTGGTTAAGTGACTCCAACTTACTCAATACCGACCTTCGCAGTGATCGTTTTTATAAGCAGCTGTTTAATGCCGATGGACTGTCCTTCGAGCAGCAATCAGACTTCAAAGCCAAACAGCAGATTGGCGGCGCGATTGTCGAGCTAAAGTTAGATACTAGCCACCCTATCAGCTTTGGGCTTAATGGTGATCGTCTGCCAGTGATGAAAAACAAAGTATTAGGCTTCTCACAGAGTACTAAAGCCTTTTCGGTCGCGGGGAACTATGCCTCTCAACCGCTATTGAGTGGCTATCTGGCTAAAGAGTACCAGAGCAGCTTCAGTGATTCGCCTGCGATTATTATCGAGTCACGTAACAAGGGCGCCGTGGTAGCGCTAGCCGACAACTTGCTGTTTAGAAATATTTGGCTTGGGGCAGAGAAAGCCTACGCCAATGCGCTCTACTTCATTCCGGCGCTGCACTGATATCAATTAGCTATTTTCCCGGTGCCTCGGCTCTCGCAAGGCACCAGACTTGCACTTGAGTATGCTTTTGCTGCAACAGTTTCGCGATCTCATCTACCGTGGTGCCCGTGGTTACCACATCATCAATTAATGCCACTCGTTGCCAGTTAAAATCAGTAGAGAGAGTGAAGGCTCCTTTAAGGTTTTTCCGCCGTAACTTCCCCGACAACCCAGCTTGCGGCTGAGTCTCTATCACTCTAAGCAACACATTATCAATAAGGGGAATATCCAAACGCTTAGCCAGTGCCTGAGCGATAAGCCAAGCTTGATTAAAGCCGCGTTGTTGCAATCTTTTTTTATGTAGCGGCACCGCAATCAACACCTGCGGCAGTTGAATGAACCCTAAAGACTCTAGATATAGAATGCGCTGCACTAGCGCATCGACCAACACATCGATCACCGCAAACTGTGCCTGATACTTTATCTGTCCAATCCAGTGACCTAGACCTTGATGATAACTACAGGGGGAAATAACGATTAAGGGGGGCGATGCCATGCAGTGGCCACAAAAAGCCATTAGCACAGGGATCTCAACGCCACACCCTAAACAGATTGGCGTTTGATAGCGACAGGCATGCAGGCACACACTGCAGACCCCTCGATTGCTAGACTCAATCTGTTGATGGCACATTAAACAGCGATTGGGTAAAATTGCTGCCAGCCACCGAGTCCAAGGTGTTTTCTTGATAATGAAGTCCTTTTCATTGTTGAGTTCCAACGTTAACCCACGAGGCATAAAATGAGTCTAACCAAGCTACATATCGAATCTATCGGTCAAGGGCCTGATCTGGTGATGCTTCACGGCTGGGGGGTTAACAGCGCCGTATTTACTCCACTGCAAGGCGCATTAACTAAGTATAGGGTTCACTTCGTAGACCTGCCGGGATTTGGTGATAGCCAAGCCGTTGAGGGAGATATCCACGACTGGCTGAATGCTATCTTGGAGGTCGTGCCACAACAGGCAATCTGGACAGGTTGGTCTTTGGGTGGATTAGTGGCAACCCTTGCGGCCATACATCATCCGCAGCGCGTCTCAGCCTTGTGTACCATAGCGTCATCACCCTGCTTTATGGCGACTGAGGAGTGGCCGGGGATCCCGGAAAATGTGTTAAGCCAATTTGCGCAACAGCTGACTCACGATCTCGATAAGACCATCGAGCGATTTCTTGCGATTCAGGCGATGGGAAGCGCGACGGCCAAGGGCGATATCAAACAGCTTCGCGAATTAGTCCTAGCTAAACCTAAGGCGCAGCAATCAGCACTCGCTCAAGGTTTAACTATGCTGGAGCGTGTCGATCTACGCAGCCAGCTGCCACAAATCAGCCAACCTTGGCTCAGAATCTGGGGTCGACTAGATGGACTTGTACCTCGTAGAGTCATCAAGACAATGCCACAGCTTAGCCGAAGCCAAGACCTACTACTCAACAAAGCCTCCCACGCACCGTTTATTAGCCATCAGCAGGAGTTTGTCGAAGGCTTTAATCAATGGCTAGATAAACTAGTCTGATAAAAAATTATTTTGTTATTCTAGATTTGCTCAAGATAAAGCTCACGAGTCAATATTGTTAGCTTTATTTTTCACCCCGGATTGGTTAATATTTAATCGAGACTTTATAGGGGAACATTATGTTAGTGGTGACCAACTATCCCAACGTGCCGATTGCAACATCTAATGCTGCAACCGATTCTGCGCGCACGGATGGTCAACAGCGCCCCCCCATTATCCCCCCGCAGCAAGCAACTAAAGGGCACGAAGAGCGCGCCTTTAATCCACAACATGAACGCACCGCCGAGCACGCCCAAAGCCAAGCTAAGCTGCGCGAGTCTGTGCAACAGAAGCAACAGGGACACTCCCAGCAGCAAGAGCAATCGGGTCAAGAAAAGCAGAAACAGGCTGCTGCACTCAACTTAAAACAACTGCTTAGTCAACGTGGTCCACTCAAACGCAGCGATATCAAAATCCCACAACAAGCTGTTGTCAGTAGCGATGTTAAGAGTGAAAACAAACAAACGATGCCCAATGAACCCTTACAGTTTTATCAAGCTTTTGGTGTTCGCATCGAAGCCTTTTACCACCAGCGCACTGAGCCCAATAATCCCCCAGCCTTTTTAGGAACCGCATAAAAAAACCGACAAACTCAGTTGTCGGTTTTTTTGTGTCAGTAAGGCTTAGCGCATTACTTCTTTAACTTGGCAAACGCATCGGCGAAAGCATTGCCCATAGCAGCATTGGCAGGCTGTTTTGGCTTATGGCTCTTTTGCTGACCGCGCGGCTGATTAGCGCCTTTAGCATTACCGCCCTTATTTGAACTTGCTTTGTTATGAGCTGGACGTGGTGCGCTCTTAGGCGCATCGCCAGCCTTGTCATCTAGACGCATGCTCAAACCGATACGGCGACGTTCGGCATCAACTTCCATCACCTTAACTTTAACGATGTCACCAGCCTTCACCACTTTATGTGGATCATCGATAAACTTATCGGTCATCGATGAGATATGTACCAAACCATCTTGATGAACGCCCACATCGACGAAGGCACCAAAATTAGTCACGTTAGTAACGACACCTTCTAAGATCATATCCAGCTGCAGATCTTTTATCTCTTCAACGCCCTCTTTAAAGGTCGCCGTCTTAAACTCACCACGAGGATCGCGTCCAGGCTTATCTAGTTCAGCCAGAATATCGGTGACTGTCGGTAGGCCAAACTCACTAGTAATAAAATCTTTCGCTTCTAGTGCCTTAAGCAGCTCAGCGTTACCCACTAACTCGGCAACTGAAATACCTTTAGCGCTCGCAATCGACTCAACTAAAGAGTAAGCCTCTGGGTGCACAGAAGAGCCATCTAGCGGATTGTCACCATCGTTAATACGAAGGAAACCTGCCGCCTGCTCATAAGCTTTAGGTCCGAGACGTGCAACTTTTAGCAGTGCTTTACGGTTGTTAAAACGTCCCTGCTCGTCACGGTGCATCACTATGTTACGCGCTAAGGTTTTATTTAAGCCCGCCACCTGCGCGAGTAGGGCTGCCGACGCCATGTTCACATCGACACCAACACCATTCACACAGTCTTCAACTACGGCTTCTAGGGAACTTGAAAGCTGGCTTTGGCTCACATCGTGCTGATACTGACCCACACCGATAGCCTTAGGCTCAATCTTCACCAGCTCCGCCAATGGATCTTGTAGACGGCGTGCAATCGATACAGCACCTCGAATAGACACATCGATATCCGGAAATTCTTCTGACGCTAGCTCAGATGCCGAATAGACAGAAGCGCCCGCTTCGCTAACCATAATCTTTGTTAACTTAGGTAACTCGGCCTTCACTTGGCTGATCAGATCCGCCGCCAGCTTATCTGTTTCACGAGAAGCTGTACCGTTACCGATAGCAATCAGCTCAACCTTATGCATTTTGGCTAAGTTAGCTAAGGTTCTTACCGACTTATCCCACTGATTTTGCGGCGCATGGGGGAAGATAGTGGTATGCGCAACTAACTTACCCGTATCGTTAACGATAGCCACTTTTACACCAGTACGCAGACCAGGGTCTAAACCTAGAGTCGCCTTGGCACCAGCAGGAGCCGCCATCAATAGATCACCTAAGTTACGGGCAAATACCTTAATCGCTTCTTGCTCGGCGTTATCGCGCATACGGCCAAGAAACTCGGTTTCCATCTGCAGTGCAATCTTGACTTTCCAAGTTGCTGCCACCACGGTTTTGAGCCATGCGTCGACATCACTATCGCCTAAACCTAGCTTAAAGTGGTCGATAATGATCACTTCACAGTAACTCGCTTGCTTAGGTTCCAGAGCTGGGTCAGCGTTAATGCTTAGGCTTAGCATGCCTTCATTACGACCACGCAACATCGCCAACGCACGGTGAGATGGCACCTTGGCAAGTCTTTCTGAATGCTCAAAGTAATCTCTAAACTTAGCGCCCTCTTTCTCTTTGCCTTTGACCATACGGCTTTCAAGCTGGGCATTTTGCTCTAGCTGAACACGAATTTTTTGTAGTAGCTCAGCATCTTCTGCAAAACGCTCCATCAGGATAAAACGCGCGCCATCAAGCACGGCTTTAGCGTCGGCAAAACCTGCTTCGGCATTGATATAGTCTTGCGCGACGGCTTCGCAATCGGCTTGACGATTAGCCAATAGGAAGTCGGCCAATGGTTCGATGCCCGCTTCGATGGCAATCAGGCCTTTAGTACGGCGTTTTGGCTTATAAGGCAGGTAAAGATCTTCTAGACGAGTCTTACTATCAGCTGCATTGATTGCGGCTTTCAGCTCTGGCGTTAACTTACTCTGTGCTTCAATACTCGACAAGATAACGTTACGACGGTCATTAAGATCGCGCAGGTAGCCTAAGCGACTACTCAGCGTACGTAGCTGAATATCATCTAAACCGCCGGTTGCTTCTTTACGGTAACGGGCAATAAACGGCACGGTAGCGCCATCATCGAGTAATGAAATGGTGTCGATAACTTGTTGCTGGCGAACATTAAGTTCTTCAGCGATGAGCTGTGCAATATTTTGCATAAATAGAGGTCGAGCCTAGTTGGTAATCGGTATTTCGCCAAAGATACCACAGCCCATGGCTTTGGTTAATGCTAATGCTTAGACAAATATGCTATTTGAGGGACGAAACCTTGCAGCCTTGATAATCGACTGCAAGTAAAAACGCGGTATGAGGGAGAATGGCCCTATTCAAAGCCCTGATAAGAGATGCGATTGATATACCAGATCTGTTCGCCTGCCGGGGTCTTGATCACAGCTTCATCATCCACCTCTTTTTTCAATAAACCACGAGCCATCGGCGAATCGATAGAGATATAGTCCTTACGGCCAAAGATCTCATCATAGCCCACAATCTTAAACTGCAGTTTGTCACCATCATCATTCTCAATTTCGACCCAAGCACCAAAAAATACCTTGCCCTCTTGTGCTGGCGAGTAGTCGACGACCTGTACATTTTCGAGTGTCTTACGCAGATAACGTACTCGACGGTCGATCTCGCGCAGTTTTCGCTTGTTGAAAGTGTAATCGGCATTTTCACTGCGATCGCCCAAGCTAGCAGCCCAGCTGACAATTTTAGTGATCTCAGGACGGTGCTCGCGCCAAAGGTAATTCAGCTCTTTCTGCAGTTTTTCGAAACCTTCACGGGTGACGATTGCGGTTCTCATAGGTTCTACTTTTAAAGGGGATGGTCAAAATTCACTGACAAAAATAATAACATATATCTAGCGAAGCTTAGCTAGGACACATTCAGCTTTAAAGATAATAATCACCTTTTTCAATTTGCTTACAATTTAAAGCACAGCTAAAAACATGACATTTTCACTATATATTCATTAACTTAGCCAACATATGACTCAAGCTAATATCAACCTTCTCACCATTGGTGAAAATGCCTGCTAGTCATTAACATATTAAAACAGCTATATTAGAATGAATCACATTCAATATCAGATATTTGCCTACCGATAAGAGGTGGCCGCCGAGTTAAAAGGACCTTAAGCATGGGACAAGAAACCTCAAAAATTCTCGTCGTCGACGATGATATGAGACTAAGGGCATTGTTAGAGCGTTATTTAATGGAGCAAGGCTACCAGGTACGTAGCGCCGCGAATGCCGAGCAGATGGATCGCCTACTCGAGCGCGAAAACTTCCACTTGCTGGTGCTCGATCTTATGCTACCCGGTGAAGATGGGCTCTCTATCTGTCGTCGACTACGCCAAACAGGTAACCCAATCCCTATCGTAATGCTTACCGCGAAGGGAGATGAAGTCGATCGAATCATAGGTCTCGAATTAGGCGCCGACGATTACCTACCTAAGCCATTTAATCCAAGAGAGCTGCTTGCGCGGATTAAAGCCGTTATGCGTCGTCAGACTCAAGATGTACCCGGTGCTCCGACTCAACAAGAGGAAGAGATCACCTTTGGTGAGTTCTCCTTGAATCTTGCGACTCGCGAGATGTACCACGGAGAAGAGAGTATCGCCCTAACCAGTGGCGAATTTGCGGTGCTAAAAGTGCTCGTCAGCCACCCACGGGAACCGCTTTCACGTGACAAGCTGATGAACCTAGCCCGTGGTCGTGACTACTCGGCACTCGAACGCTCAATTGACGTCCAAGTTTCACGTTTGCGCCGCTTGATTGAAAAAGATGCCGCGAACCCACGCTATATTCAAACTGTATGGGGTCTAGGCTATGTGTTTGTGCCTGACGGCCAATCGCGTAAATAGATAAGCTTTTAACTAGATGTCGTTAAACAGACGGTGGTGGCAGCGCTTTTTGCCACGCAGCTCCTTCAGCCAAACAGTGATGTTGATTGGCTGCTTGCTGCTAACCAATCAACTAGTGTCATACATCTCTGTTGCCGTCTACTTCATTAAGCCCAGTTACCAGCAGATCAACCAACTGATAGCCAGACAGGTCAAATTGCTGTTTGTTGGTGGTGTTGATATCGGCCGTGAACATCTCACTATAGTCGATGCCCTTAATGCCAAGGTGCGTGATGACACCATGCACTTTTATAATCAAAAGCAAGCTCGCGAAGCAGGGGTAGACCGCGCCACCTACTATAGTTTTCTCTCTTCACAGATGTCGGAGTACCTTGGCGGCAAAGCCGAAGTACGTATCGCACAAGGCGAGGAATTTGAAATCTGGATCCGTCCGCCTCAAGCTCCCTCAGTGTGGATTAAGGTGCCACTCACAGGGCTCAATGAGAAAAACCTCTCTCCATTGACGTTATATTTAATGGTGATCGGCGCTTTGAGTGTTGCAGGCGGATGGTGGTTTGCTCGCCAACAAAACCGCCCGCTAAGGCGACTACAGCAAGCGGCGACAGCCGTGTCGCGAGGTGACTATCCTGCTCCCCTACCGTTAAGCGGTTCGACCGAAATTGTTGAAGTGACCAATACCTTTAACCAGATGTCTCATAGCATGAAACAGCTGGAGCAAGACAGAGCGCTGCTAATGGCGGGGATCTCCCACGATCTACGCACACCGCTTACCCGTATTCGCTTAGCATCTGAGATGATGGTAGAAGAAGATCAGTACCTTAAAGATGGTATTGTCAGCGATATCGAAGATATGGATGCCATCATCAATCAGTTTATCTCCTATATTCGTCAAGATCAGGAAGGTACTCGGGAGCCCGAGCAGATCAATGATTTAATTCAGGATGTAATCCAGGCTGAATCTAACCGTGAGGGCGAAATAGATTCTGAGTTAGCACAATGCCCTAGCATCCCTATGCAAGGCATTGCCATTAAACGTGTGATCAGCAATCTTGTCGAAAATGCCTATCGCTATGGCAACGGCTGGGTACGGATCAACTCGCAGTTTAATGGTCAGTATGTCGGCTTTAGTGTCGAGGACAATGGCCCTGGGATTGAGGAAGAGCAGATCCCAAAACTGTTCCAGCCTTTTACTCAGGGTGATACTGCCCGCGGCAGTGTTGGTTCGGGATTAGGCCTAGCGATTATCAAACGCATTGTGGATAGGCATCAAGGCAAGGTGATCCTCACCAACCGCAGTGAAGGCGGATTGCATGCTCAGGTCTGGCTGCCGATTGAATAACAGACTACTTGTCTATTATTTCCTATAACTCAAATGTCATAGGCTAGCACAGAGTTTCGAACTACTGACCTCTCGACTGCAGGTACTTAAGGGAGCTTTTAAAGCGAAAAAAGCCCCCAGAAATAAACTAAGATACGCTACTCGCATACTCTTTAATTATCCAATCGACAATCTTGGTTATACGGGCGTCCCGCTTTCTTGAAGACTTATAAGCAATAGAGTAGGTCCAGCCTGTATAGCAATGGGGAAGATTTAGCTTCACAAGATTTCCTGAATCTAACTCTACTTGTAGCGTTTGCTCTAGGCCTAGCACAATCCCCTGTCCAAAAATTGCTGCCTGAACTGCCAGCATATTATGGTTGAAAATAATTTTTCGCTGTAATGGGCCGACTGCGACTTTGTTATATCTGAACCAGCCTTCCCAGTCGACACCATAGTCTTTGTGTTTTGAGTAAAGTAGTGTCTGCTCATGGAAGGTACTCAAGGAGATCTCTGGGTGTTGGCGCAAATATTCAGGGCTACAAAAAGCCACTAGCTTCTCTTCGACTAACGGAGTAATGGTATAACCGTCTTGGCATTCGCGGGTGATAATAAAGATATCGGCGATCATATCGCTCATCTCTACATCATCTTGAAACATGCCAACATTGATGTTGAATTCAGGGTGCTCTTTTCTCAGCTTAGCCATCTTAGGAACTAACCAACGGGCGGCTAAAGAGTTATAAGAATGAACTCGAACCTCGTTAGACATATCAGGCACTAAACTAGCGCATACACTGTTTAAATCATAAAAAACTGGCGCTAGTCTTTGCCTAAGTTCAAGCCCAGATTCAGTCAGAGTAATTTTGCCCGCATTGCGGTGAAACAGCTTTTCTAGGAAATAGTCTTCAAGCAGCTTTATCTGTTGCGAAACCGCGCTCTGAGTGATGCATAACTCATTCGCAGCAAGTGAGCAGCTTTCTAACCTTGCGCACGATTCGAAAACCTGTAACGCCCTTAATGGGATATTATGATTCATTTTTTATATACATAGTTTAAGTGCTTGATGCATGAGATTAGCACAAGGTTTTAAAGTAAAAATGTAACTGTGACCACAATAAAATATGAATTAACGTCCCAAGTGGAAAAGTTAACAGATCTTCGAGCAAACTCACGAAACTGTTTATTTTGCGAACACATACAAAACCAAGTATCAGTCGATCATTCCAAGATCTCTAAAATATCCTGCTTAAGCTCATCGAGAAATTCATCTGCTTGGTCAAATACTCCAAGCATTTTAATAAACCCGTGGATCACGCCATCAAAACAACGGTATTTGACTTTGACACCGCAGCCTTGCAATTCCCGTGCGTAAAGATAACCATCGTCGCACAAAGGATCAAATTCGGCGGTATAGATCAGGGTTGGTGGCAACCCTTTATGACTCTGAGCATTTAGCGGTGAGCAGTATGGGTTTTGTGCATCGGCTTCGCTGCGTAAATAATGCCCCCAGTAATACTTCATACTGGCCTGTTGCAATAAGTAACCTTCAGCATGAGCAATGGCCGATGGGGTCTGCCAACCATACTGCACTGCGGGATAAACTAGAACTTGGAACGCCAATTTAGGCCCCTGTTCGTCACGTAGCCTTAACGTCACCGCCGCCGCTAAATTACCACCAGCACTGTCACCTAAGATACCAATACGGTTTGGATCCAGTCCCAGCAAACTTGCATGCTCGAATATCCATAATGTCGATGCGTAACAATCATCCATCGGAATAGGAAACTTATGTTCTGGTGCTTTTTGATAGTTAATTGCTACGACAACTGAGCCTGTGCGATTGGCAAGTGCTCGACTAAAATGATCGTTAGTTTCGATATTCGATACGACCCAGCCGCTACCATGAATGAAAATGATTGCAGGCTGCGGTTCATCATTGGTACAAACTGTTGGACGATAAATTCGCACAGGAAGATCGGCTGTGGGGCCAGGAATAAAGCTATGCTCAATCGCAGCTACGCTCTCAAGCACTCGCTCTGCCCGCGCTTTGGTCAGTTCATTCATATCGAGACGTCTAGATTCCGCTGGTGTCATATCTTCATAGGCCTTGGCACCGGACTCTCGTACTTGTTGTAAATACAGCGCTACTTTTGGATCTAACGGCATACCACATTCCTTCTCAATCACCGCCCCAACTCAGGGACAACTGCTTAGTATTGCAATAATTAAGTGTGCCGCCTGAGGCGCTAATCGGTTTAAGCCTTATTGGGGTCGCATCCCCCCTTAAACCTTGAGCCCCATGGCTCACTCAGGCGGCATTGATTAATCGACTTTTGCTTGCTGTGCTTTGGGTTGCACTTCGGTCACCCCTTTTAATCTTGGCCTATTCGTTTCTGGCCTTGTTAACGGCGTGACCAATTGCATTGTTTGTGCAGATCGCTGTGCTAAGACTTGATACTCCAGCGTATTAAGTCCTTTCCAGTGCAGATCCTGCTCGGTCACCTCTCGCACTACTTTGGCAGGCTGGCCCATTAACAGCTGTTTAGCCTTACCTTGAAAACCTGCTTTCACAAAACTCATGGCGGCGACAATACTCTCTTCGCCAATGACAGCGCCATCCATCACTACGGCATTCATTCCAACTAAAGCGTTACGTTTGATTACGCAGCCATGTAAAATCGCCCCATGGCCAATATGACCATCAGGCTCAACTACCGTATCCATGTCGCAGTAACCGTGCATGATGCAACCATCTTGAAGATTACTGCCATGCTGTAAGATCAAACGACCATAGTCACCACGCAATGAAGCATTAGGGCCCACATATACCCCAGCCTCAATAATGACATCACCAATGAGTACTGCCGTTGGATGCACATAAGCACTAGGGTCGACAACGGGAATTAATCCTTCAAATTCATAGCAAGGCATAAATTGTTTTACTCTTCATAAATTCACATGATTCACCACTTAGCAATGGCGTCTCCAACATTAAGACGTAACAGCTAAATACTGATCTTGTTAAGCTTTCCACTTATATCGATAGGAGGCGCAGCCTCCTATGCGGGGCTTACTTCCACTCAACTAAACCGAAGTTAAGATAGAAAGTATCTGGATCGTTAGCATCTGTGACTCTGAAATGGACACAATTGTCATCCCACTTCCAGATCTGGGTCTTTACTCTGCAGCCTGGATACAAGGATTTAGTCAGCCGAGTTTTAAAACGGGTAAGACGTTCAGGCTCGCCAGCAAACATCGCTTGAATTACATGACGACAAGCCACACCCGCGGTGCTCACACCGTGTAAGTTCGGTTTAGGATGACCAAACTCCTGGGCATACTCCCAATCCACATGCTGCGGATGATCATCGCCAGATAAGCGATAAATAAGTGCTTGGTTTAATGGAATGTCTTGTTCGATTTCAAAATCAGGATCACGGTCGGGGATCTCAACAATGTCTTTAGGCGCCTTAGGGCCGCCAAAACCGCCGTCATACAAGGCGCAATCCCAACTTTCATTGGTAAAAAGCTTAGTGCCTGCTTCATCAAAGGTTTCGCCTATGTGTTGAGCCAAGCAACCTCGCCCCTCACCTCGGTCAAATAATCCTTTCAACAGTACCTTAGTGGTTAACTTTCCGGGATTGGTGGGCAGTGGCTGATGGATATGCAGATCAAATCCCCAATGCAAAGAGCCGCCCCAATTAAAGCCATAATCTATCGTCTTAGTAACCTCTGCATCGACGATTTGGGTTGCAGCAAAGATTGGCAATACTTTTAATTGCTTTTCATACACATAATCGAGATCGGTTTTACCATCACTACCTGCACCACAACCCAGTGCAAATAACATCACATCTCTAGCCGTATACTCATTAACGAATGGGCCGTAGGTTTGCCCTTGCATCTCTAATTTCAACGCCATCTGTAAATCCTTTCATTACCGACAAACAGTCAAAATAAAACCCGATATCTCAGAGAAATATCAGGCTTTATCGAGAATAGACATCCTAGAACTATCTACCTTTCCACACTGGGTCACGCTTTTCAGAGAAGGCTAATGGCCCCTCTAAAGCATCTTCAGAATGTAGAACCGATGGGTAGTTTTTCAGGCCGCCAGCGCGAATGTGGCGATAACCCTCTTCCACTGAGAGCTCACTCGTTTCACGGTAGATCTCTTTGATCGCAGCAATCGCTAATGGTGCACCTTGAGCAATTTGTTGTGCCAATTCACGAGCACTTTCCATTAGTTGCTCACTTTCAACAACACGGTTTACCACGCCCCAGCGTAGGGCTTCTTCTGCCCCCATGCCACGGCCTGTCATCATCAATTCATTAACGATTGCAGGAGGTAACAATTTAGGTAGACGCAACATTCCGCCGCTATCAGGTACGATACCTAGCTTGGCTTCGGGTAGCGCAAAGCTGGCATTTTCAGAACAGATCATCATATCGGCCGCTAACGCTAGCTCAAATCCACCACCAAATGCATAACCATTTACCGCTGCAATCACTGGCTTATCAAGATCAAAGATTTCTGTTAAGCCCGCAAATCCGCCTGGACCAAAATCAGCATCAGGCGCTTCGCCTTCAGCAGCAGCTTTTAAGTCCCAACCTGCAGAGAAGAAGCGCTCACCAGCACCAGTAATAATCGCCACACGTAACTCAGGATCTTCACGGAAAGCTAAGAAGACCTCACCCATCTCAAAACTTGTTTTAGCGTCAATCGCATTGGCTTTTGGTCTATCAAGAGTAATTTCTAAAATAGCGCCATTGCGGGTAACGTGTAATGATTCACTCATGCTAATACTCCAATATAGAGCCACTTCAGACTCATTTATTAAAAAGCTAATTAAGTTAACTTCACATCAGAAGTTTTTTTTGTACTTTGCAGGTACAAGTTCTTGGAAAAGATTTTTTTATTTCGACAAAAGATGGAACTTTAAATTTCGCCAGATTTTCAGCACAGAACTGTAAAATTTGCTCGACACTTAAAGACACACCCTCATTAAATATTACAAATGCTTTAACAGCTTCATCTCGAATTAAATCAGGCACACCAATAACAGCCGCATCAAGAATACCGGGATGGGACATTAAAACTTTTTCAATTTCAGAGCTGGAAATGTTTTCACCGGAACGCTTTATCATATTTGTCTTTCTATCGACAAAATAAAACAAGCCATTCTCATCGACATAAGCTTTATCACCGGTATAGAGCCAACCATCGGCGCTTAATACTTCCTCGGTCGATTTTTGGTCTTGGTAGTAGCCCTTCATGATCGTTCTACCGGGCACACCTTTAACCCAGAGATCACCAATCACATTAGGCGCGAGCTCTTGACCATTCTCATCGGCAATTTTGGCTTCATATCCAAGCCCAGGACGGCCAATTGACGGCCAATGACGCTCCTCTGCTGGACTATCACCAATCAGGCCAACTAAGGTTTCTGTCATGCCATAGGAATTAAATAGCTGCACATTAAAGCGAGTTTCAAAATCAAACTTCTCTTGATCTGAAATATGCAGGAAAAACAACATGTCACGCAAACAGTGATCCTGCTCCGTTGCGACTTTTGGCTGTAACATCAAGGTGCGAACGATCATCGGCATACTATGAGTAATCGTGGCTCTGTAGTCACAGATCTGTTGCCAAAACTTGCGTGCGCTGTACTTCTCTAGCATCACCAGCTTAGCACCGACGGTAAATGCAGCCATGGCGGCATTACATTGGAAATCGATGTGAAAACTCGGCATCATTGTCAGGTAAGTATCATCGCTTCTCAGGCAGGTTTGCCACGCAGTGTAATAACCTGCGAACTGCAAGTTACAGTGGGTGATCTCGACACCTTTTGGCTGCGATGTAGTGCCTGAGGTAAATAATATTTCGGCCACATCGTCACTACTAATCGTGACCCGTTTGACTAACTCTGTCGCTTGCTGGCTCACTAGAATATCGAAGTTCATTGACTCCGATATCTCTGGATTAGTGGTTCTTGTAACCAAAATATTATTTATAGAGTTTCCTACTTGCTGTTTCATCTTGCTATAAATAGCGAGAAACTCTTCTTCAATGACAACGGCTTTAACATCACACTTATTTATAATGAATTGACTCTCGGCAAATAAGTATTGGTTATTAATAGGAACTATAACTGCGCCTATTTTTGCTAAGCCAAACCAACAGAAGATAAACTGCGGACTGTTATATAACTGCACCGCAACTTTATCGCCTTTATTAATACCTAAACTCAAAAATAAGTTGGCTGTTCTATTAATTTCGTCATTCAGTTGACTATAGGTAAACTCTTGGACATCGCCGGCAGCATCCTCATAAACCAACGCTGTGTTATTACTAAATTTACGAGCACGCTCTTCCCACATGCATCTTAATGTTTTGCTACCAACGATATCCATTCTTCTAGCCTCACTTACACTCAGATACTTTCGCTAAGCCTTTCTCGCTTAAGCTCTGTATTTGTTCTGCGGTGTAACCGATATCTTCCAAGATTGCAGCAGTATCCATACCGTGCTTTGGCATACCACGCCAGATCTGGCCTGGGTTATTCTTAAACTTAGGCATCACGTTAGGACCTCTGTAGGTCTTACCGTCGATGTTCTGCCACTCAGTAATCGATTCACGAGCGATGTATTGTGGATTGCTATCAAGCTCTGGAATGGTTAACACTTTCGCGCAAGCTACGTTTAGCTCTGCAAATCTTGCTAACACCTCTTCGATGCTCTTATGTGCTAAGTATTCATCTAAGCTGTCTTCCACTTGTTGGCCAAATGGGCACTCAACACGGTGAATTAGCTGTGTACCAGCTGGGATCTCTTCGCCACCATACAGATGCATGATATTCATATCCTTGAACATCTCTTCGATCTGCATACCACCGACAAGCTCCATCACGATATAACCATCTTCACACTTATATAGGCCACAACCAGCGTAGTAAGGATCTTTACCCTTAGTCATACGTGGGCAGACTTCGCCGCCATTGAAGTGATCCATCATGAAGTATTGGCCCATACGCAACATCACTTCATACATAGCCACGTCGATACTTTCACCGACTCCCGTTTCACGTACACGGTATAAAGCGGCTAACGCAGAAGTGGTTGCCGTCATACCTGAGAAATAATCTGCAGTGTATGGGAAAGCTGGCATTGGCTGATCAATATCGCCGTTCTGGATAAGGTAGCCACTGAATGCTTGAGCAATCGTGTTGTAAGCAGGCAAGTTAGTGTATTCATCTGTGCCGTACTGACCAAAACCAGATAAGTGAGCGATGACTAACTTTTTGTTATGTTCCCATAACACTTCATCTGTGATGCCACGACGAGCGAATGCAGGGCCTTTACTCGCTTCAATGAAGATATCTGTGGTTTCCATTAACTTAAGGAATGCATCACGGCCTTCATCTTTAAAAATATTAAGTGATAATGCATGAAGGTTACGACGTGATAGCTCTGGGTAGTTCGGCTGTACACGGATAGTATCCGCATAAGCTACGTTTTCGATCCAAATCACCTCAGCGCCCCACTCCGCAAGCATTTGTGCTGCGAATGGACCCGCAATTTCAATACCAGAAAACACCACTCTCAAACCAGAAAGAGGACCAAACGTAGGTGTGGACAATTTATTTGACATGATACCCATCTCTCTAAATATTCGAACAAAAATTCATCACGACAACAGCGCCGAGAAGATAGT
Source organism: Shewanella schlegeliana (assembly GCF_016765635.1). Classification (GTDB taxonomy): domain Bacteria; phylum Pseudomonadota; class Gammaproteobacteria; order Enterobacterales; family Shewanellaceae; genus Shewanella; species Shewanella schlegeliana. The sequence continues at coordinate 159,474 of NZ_JAESVD010000010.1, read as the reverse complement.
CATAATTGGGATTTACCAAGCACTACAGTGGTGAACGGCAACCTACAGGGATTAAAGAAGCAGTGTCGATCTGCTTAATATTAAAAAGAGGCTCTAAAATCCCAATCTAGCTGCCGCTCAGACTAAGTACTCACTTACTCAGTACCTAGCCTGTTTACCCATGCAATGTTTAGCGGTAACGCTTTAACACTTCGCGACCTAAGGTCAGGATCTGCATTTCGTCAGAACCACCAGAAACACGGTCTACTCGGATATCGCGCCACATACGGCTGATACGATGCTCACCAGCAATCGCATAACCACCTAGCACTTGCATCGCTGAGTCAATCACTTCAAAACCAGCATTCGCGCAGTAGAACTTACACATTGCCGAATCACCTGAAGTCATAGTGCCGTTATCACACTTCCAAGCCGCCTCATAAACCATATTCTTCATGCTGTTAAGCTTGATAGCCATGTGGGCAAACTTATCTTGGATTAACTGAAAGCGACCGATAGTTTCACCAAACTGAACACGTTGGTTAGCGTACTTAGCCGCATCTTCAAATGCGCAATACGCTGCACCGTAGTTCGTTAGGGCAACAAGGAAACGCTCAGAGTCAAACTCCTCTTTAACGCGCATGAAACCGTTACCTTCAATACCAAACATGTCTGACTCTTCTAGCTCAAACTCGTCAAATTGAAGCTCACAGCAGCTGTCCATCTTTAAGCCTAGCTTTGGTAGCTTGCTCATCTTGATGCCAGGCTTAGACATATCTACAAACCATTCAGTGAAGATTGGCTTTTCTGAGTCAGCGTCTTTAGCCATAACCACGATGTAAGGTGCACCTGCAGCACTGGTAATGAAGCACTTACTACCCGTCAAATACACCTTGCCATCACGGCGCTTATAAGTGGTTAACAAGCTGCCCACATCAGAACCTGCACTTGGCTCAGTGATCGCTGAGTTCCACATCTGCTTACCAGTTCCACGTAGCGCCATGATCTTATCGATCTGCTCTGGGCTACCGTGTCTTAGCATCGTTGTGATACCAGGTAGTTGATATAACACGTAAGTTGGTGCGCCTAAGCGACCTAACTCCTCCCAGATCACTGCTAGCGTAACCATGCCTTCATTGAATCCGCCGTATTCTTCTGGCAACAACAAGCTATCGATACCCATTTCGGCTAGCTCTTTCACAAAGCGCTCTGGGTACTGGCTATTTTCATCACACTCTGCGAAATAGCTTTCCCAGTTTTCTTTAGCCATTAAGTCGCGGATACCTGCTACAAAAAGCTCTTGTTCGTCGGTTAATTTAAAATCCATTATTTATTCCTCTCAATTTCAACTGTGGATCCCAGGTGTGGCTAAGCCTCTTCACCGACAGGTTTCCAATTATTTTTACGAGCATCTTTTAAGAAAGAGATGATGATCATGATGTTGACGATAATCAGCGGCGCACCACCGGCAATAATTGCCGTTTGTAGCGGCTTCAAACCACCCAGTGATAACAGAACAATACCGATAACACCCACAAGCACAGACCAACCCACACGAACCCAAATTGGTGGCTCGTTATCAGCGTCGGCACCTTTACAGGTCGACATAGCTAGGGTGTATGAACAGGCATTAACTAAAGTCACAGTGGCAAGGAAACATAGAATGAAGAAGCCCCACATTGTGATTGTGCTGAACGGTAATGCGGCCCAGGTTTCGATGATCGCTCTAGCTGCACCATATTGCTCAATCAGTTGAGGCATGTTGATGAGGTTTTCATTCATCAAGTTCATGGTGTTACTACCTAGGATGGTCCATAGGAACCAGGTAGAAGCTGTTAGACCGGCAACCATAGTCAAACAAAGTTCACGAACGGTACGGCCACGAGAGATCTTAGCTAAGAAAATACACATCTGGATGCCATACACGACCCACCAAGCCCAGTAGAATACGGTCCAATCTTGCGGGAAGCTGCCTTCACTCACTGATGCGGTATAGAACAGCATACGAGGTAGAAGCTCGAGCATCACACCGATAGAGTCGGTGAAATAGTTGATGGTGAAACTAGTCGCACCAATTAGGAATACCCACACCAACATGATGATGCTTAAGTAACTTCTTAAGTCACTAGCAATCTTAACGCCCTTAGTTAGTCCAAACGCCACACAGATAGCATTGAATACAATCCATGCAGAGATAATGATCGTGTCAACTTCAGGGGTACGTGGAATACCAAATAACCATTGAATACATTCAGTAACAAGTGGAGTCGCTAAGCCTAGGCTGGTACCCATAGCGAGGATCAATGCAACAACATAGACGTTGTCGATAAAGATACCGATGAAACCTTTATGGTGCTTACCTAAAACAGGCTCTAAGGTACCACTTGGGCGAACTACATCCATCTTCTTCACGAATAGGAAGTAACCTAGTGCCACAGTAAAGAAACCATAACCCATCCAAGGAAGCGGTCCCCAGTGGAATAGACTATATGCAAGCCCTAACTCTTGAGCTTGAACGGATAGCGGCTCAAGATCGAAAGGTGGGTAAGTCACATAGTAATAAACTTCTAATGATCCCCAGAACAGCACCGCTGCCGAAGTACAAGAAGCAAACATCAGGAAGATCCAGCTTCCGGTACTAAACTCAGGCTTTTCCTGACCTAAGCGATTTTTAGAGTATGGTCCCCAAGTTAACCAGGCCCAACCTGCTCCCATGAAGATCATGTACCATTCAAATGCCCACCCCCAAGTGTGGGTTAAATAGTGGAACACTTCTTGAATTGCAACATTAGCCGCATCTAAATCTCTTACGGTAAAGTAAGAAAGCAATATGACGGCAATTAATGAAGGAAAAAAGATAATCGGGTCAATCGTGACCTTCTTCTTCCCAACAGTGGCATTTACATCCATCGTTTTATCGTTCATATCAATACTTCTCCCTCTCTGTTTTAAGAGGATAATTGTTAAAGTTTTAAAATAAGTACTTTCGAATTAAATTATTTACTTTCTAGTTATAAATCACCATTCAACAAATATAACTAGCAAACAAAATCAATCACCAAACAATAAAGTTAATTATTTATAAAACTAATGCGCTTATAGATAATTAATTAGTTATTTCAAGCCAGCTGATTTGCGTAAGAATCATGCCAGCCAATATTTTGGTATACAGTGATCGTTATCACGTTCAATTGAAATAGAAAAACAAGGGGGTAAAAGTTGCGATACACACTAAAAAAACAGATAAAAAAAACGATAAGAACAACCAATATATGAATGATACAACACCAGTAAACCCACTAAAGACAGCTCAAACAATACCAGCAAAAACAATCGGATACGCGCAACAACCTTTAAAGCTCTCACCAAATAAACTTCATGCAAGTTAGCTAAAACAGTCGATAATCCACCACAAAAACTATAATTCTAATGAGCGTATTAGAATTACTTAACTGCCTATTTTAAGAATAACTAATAGCCACATTAGTCATACTTAAAACCGCTATTAGCAGAGCTAATAAGGATATTAAATTAACTAAAAAAACGAATATTAAAGCCTATTAGAGCAACTAATATCTCTGTTAGAAAGACTAACCAAGCATCGATTAATAAGTGTGACCAATATAACATTAGCTTGCTAATTTATGGTCCTATAATTGATTCAACTTACAACGTTAGGTAGCAAAAACGTTTAAGAACATATAAAAACTTTTTCAACTAACTAAGCGTTTATATAAATCAGTAATTTTAAACCTATTTGACTAATTGACACCACTAGATAGAAGTTAAGTTTTAAAAACTAAATTTTAAAAACAACTGATAAAGAGTGGTGATTCTACAGTCCATTTTTATATTAGGTTTATCAATACTTAATATTTTAACGGGAGAAATAATGAAAATTATTACGTGTTACAAATTAGTGCCAGAAGAGCAAGATATCGCTGTTACTGCTGATGGTAGCTTGGATACTAACAAGGCTGCCCCAAAAATTAATCCATTCGATCTATGTGCAGTTGAAGCGGGTGTCGCAATCAAAGGGCTCGTCGATGGCGCTAGTATCACTGCAATGAGTGTGGGTGGTAAGGCACTAGAAAATCCTAAAGCACGCAAAGACATTCTTTCTCGTGGGCCAGATGACTTAACCGTTATTGTTGATGAAAAATTTGAACAACTTCTGCCTCACCAAACAGCTCGTGTATTGATGGCTGCGGCGCAAAAAAATGGCTTTGACCTCATTCTTTGTGGTGACGGTTCTGGCGACCTTTATGCTCAACAAGTTGGCTTACAGTTAGGCGAGTTACTCGGTGTAGCCAATATCAATGCAGTAAGCAAAATCATCTCTGCAGAACCAGGCAAACTCACCGTTGAAAGATCGTTAGATGATGAAGTAGAAGTGTTAGAAGTGACGCTACCAGCAGTCATCTCTGTTTCTGCTGATATTAACGAACCGACTATCCCTTCAATGAAGACTATTCTCGCTGCAGCGAAAAAGCCAGTCACCAGCTTAAGCGCCACAGATATTGAGCTAACCGAATTTCCAGCGTTAGTTGAACTGGTTTCAGTTATCGCACCTGAGCAGAAAGCCCGTCAGAAGATTGTTATCGAAGGTGATGACGAGCAGCAGATCGCCCAGTTCGCAGAACACTTACGTAAAGCACTTAACTAATTAAGGATAAATGATGAGCAAACTATCTAATATTTGGGTATTTAGCGATATCGCTTCCCGTTTACCTGAAATGATCGCTGCTGGCGTAGCGTTAGGCGAAAAAGTATCAGCATTTGTAATTGGTACTGAAGCCGATATCTCTACAGCTTTTTCATATGGTGCAACCCATGTGTACTACCTAGGCGACAAAGACAGTCAGAAAATTACTGAAGACTACAGCCACACGATGGCACAGGTTATTTCAGAAGCTAGCGACAATACGTTAGTGATACTGGCCCCAACAAAACGCGGCAAAGCATTAGCAAGTAAGTTAGGCGTTAAGTTACAAGCCGGTGTTGTTAACGATGTGACAGAAGTTAGCATCGAAGATGGCGTCCGTGCTAAGCACATGGCCTACGGTGGTTTAGCTATCGCAGAAGAAAAAATCAATAGCCCAGTCGCCATTATCACCCTAAGCAGCGGTGCTTATGAAGTGCAAGCAGCCGATACAGCGCGCACAGGTGAAGCCGTGAATGTGGCATTTGTAGAACCCACATCAGCAATTAAATGCGTAGAGCGCCGTGCTAAACAAGGCGAGAGCGTAAACCTAGGCAAAGCCAAGCGTGTTGTTGGTGTCGGCAGCGGTATCGGAAGCCAAGAGAACCTACAGATTGCAGGTGAACTAAGCGCATTAATGGGCGCAGAGTTAGGTTGTTCACGTCCTATTGCTGAAACAGAGAAGTGGATGGAGCGCGAACGCTATATTGGTGTTTCAGGCGTGATGCTAAAACCAGAGATCTATTTTGCTCTGGGTATTTCAGGCCAAATCCAACACATGGTGGGTGCTTTAGGTTCACAAACTATTTTTGCCGTAAACAAAGATAAGAATGCACCTATTTTCCAATATGTGGATTACGGCATTGTTGGTGATATCAACAAGGTTATGCCTGCATTAATCAGCGCTTTAAAAGCCTAACTGAAACACCATTTTTATTGTTCTTTCAATCGCCTCTAATCACAAAAAAGATTAGAGGCGAGTAGACAAATATACCTAGAGAGTGACGAGTATGTCAGAAGAATCATTTGACGCCATTATCGTAGGAGCTGGGCTTGCAGGTTGTGTTGCGGCGTATGTTCTTGCAAAAGAGGGAGCAGACGTTCTCGTAATTGAGCGCGGTAACTATGCTGGTAGCAAGAATATGACAGGTGGTCGTCTGTACGCCCACAGTCTAGAAAAAATTATTCCTGGTTTCGCTAAAGAAGCGCCAATAGAAAGAAAAGTCACTAAAGAAAAAGTCACTTTTCTTACCGATGATACCGGCGTCACTCTCGACTATCACAACGGTCGAGCACAAACGGCTACTGAAGAATCATATACCCTATTAAGAGGCGATTTTGACCAGTGGTTAATGGGCAAAGCCGAAGAAGTTGGCGCTCAATTTATTACCGGGATCCGAGTTGATGAGATCTTAACTCAAAACGGTAAAGTTATAGGTGTTAAAGCAGATGGTGACGAACTGACGGCTAAGTCAGTTATTTTAGCGGAAGGTGTTAACCCTATTCTGGGTGAACAACTTGGTATGGTTAAACGCGTAAAAGGTGATGTCATGGCGGTTGGCGCTAAAGAACTCATCGAGCTGCCGCAGGATGTTATCCAAGATCGCTTTAACCTGAGTAATGATGAAGGTTGCGCCTGGTTGTTTGCTGGTTCTCCCGCTAACGGCCTTATGGGTGGCGGCTTTATTTATACCAACAAAAACTCCGTTTCACTGGGCATCGTTTGTGGGCTGCACGATATTGGCAGCTCAAGTAAAACTGTGCCGCAAATGCTTGAAGATTTTAAAAACCACTCAATGATCAAACCTCTCATTGAAGGCGGAAAACTCATTGAATATTCAGGTCATGTTGTTCCAGAAGCAGGCATTAACATGGTGCCTAAGCTAGTTGACGATGGCGTTTTGATCGTCGGAGATGCTGCAGGTTTTTGTCTCAATATCGGCTACACCGTGCGCGGTATGGATTTAGCTATCGCATCTGGCGAAGCTGCAGCCAAAGCGGTTTTAACAGCCCGTGAGCGTAACGATTTTAGTGCCGAAGGTCTGTCTACTTATCAAAGTTTATTAGAAGACAGCTTTATCATGAAAGATCTCAAGCTATACAAAGATCTTCCAGCCTTTATGGAAAACCCACGCATCTTTAATCAGTATCCAAAGATGGTGGCAGATATAATGCAAAATATGTTCACCGTTGACGGCAATCCATCACAACCCATCAGAAAGACCTTGATGAAGCATTGCAAAGAAGTCGGCTATATGAACCTGATCAAAGATGGAATTAAAGGAGTGACCTCAATATGAGTGAAGTAGTTAATGTCGATGTCAAACTCGGCGCCAATAAGTTCCATGTTGATGAAGGCCACGCTCACATTATCTTAAAAGATAATCCCGATATGAATGAGTATCGAAAATTGGTTAATGCCTGTCCAGCTGGTCTTTATAAATTGGAAGATGATGGCAGTATTCGATTTGATTCAGCAGGCTGTTTAGAATGTGGGACATGTAAATTCCTATGCGGTGAAACAATTTTAGAAAAATGGGAATATCCTCGCGGAACATTTGGCATTGAATACCGTTACGGCTAAATAAAACGACTAATAAAACACAATTTAAAATAGAGTTGGAATCATTATTCCAACTCTTTGTCGCATCTAATAAAAAGTAAAACGTTGCAGCTTCACAAATATAGAAGCTTTAATGAAAAACATAGTAAAACATTGGTCACATCACCGTTTTAATATTTTTACAGGGTAGTATTTTACATTAGGTTATGAAATAGCCAAATGGAGAATTAACTCCACAAAAATAATTACAACAATCATATAGCTTTATATTTAAATTTATATTTGGTGGTAAGTAGCATGAAACCAAGAACAAACTTCGATGATATGGAGTTTACTCCATTGCACAGAAAAATAATGTTGTGGGGAAGTGGCGGCCCTTTCTTAGATGGCTATGTTTTGGTAATCATTGGTCTAGCACTACAGCAGCTCACTCCAGCACTGGAACTTGACGCCCAATGGATTGGTTTAGTCGGTGCGGCGACCTTAGCGGGTCTATTTATCGGCACAGCACTTTTCGGCTATGTTGCTGATATATTTGGTCGTAAATTGATGTTTATGATCGATATCATTGCAATCGCAGTGCTCTCTTTCGCAACGATGTTCATCTCCTCCCCTATTGAGTTAGTAATCTTACGTTTCTTAATCGGTATCGTTATCGGCGCAGATTACCCCATCGCAACCTCCATGGTGGCAGAGTTCTCTCCAACTAAGAAACGTGCCTATACCATGGGCTTTATAGCGGCAATGTGGTACGTAGGTGCGACGGCGGCTAACATGGTCGGTTACCTATTATATGACGTAGAAGATGGCTGGCGCTGGATGTTTGGTAGTGCACTAATTCCATGTCTTATCATCTTACTAGGCCGATTTCACTTACCTGAATCACCACGATGGTTACTCAAGAAAGGGCGCGTACAAGAATGCAAAGAGACCATGGAAAAATTCTTTGGACCCGATGTAGAAATTAGCCATGAATCAGCAGAACAGACTAAATACAGCAAACTATTCGAACCCGTATATCTAAAAAGAATACTCTTTATCGGTATTATCTGGACTTGTCAGGTGATCCCTATGTTTGCCATCTACACCTTTGGCCCACAAATCATTGAGCTACTTGGTTTTACCGATGGTAAAGACGCAGCTTTAGGCAATATTGTTATCAGCCTGTTCTTTATGGCTGGCTGTATTCCAGCAATGTACTGGCTTAACTCTATTGGCAGACGCCCACTATTAATTGGCAGTTTCGGCATAATGACTGCGTCTTTGGCACTATTAGGCGTAGTACCAAACCCAAGCATCTGGTTGATTATTGGAGCATTCGCAACTTACGCATTCTTCTCTGGTGGCCCAGGTATTTTACAGTGGCTCTATCCCAATGAACTGTTTCCCACAGAGATCCGCGCCTCTGCAGTTGGGGCGGTAATGTCTTTTAGTCGCATTGGTACGATTATTTCAACTTATGCCCTGCCGATATTTATGGCGAACTACGGTATCTCTCCCACCCTATTAATTGGCGCCGCCATCTCTTTATTTGGACTTATTATTTCAGTCTTTATGGCACCAGAAACTAAAGGGTTAACATTAGAAACCACAAGTTCTGCCGAATTTAAAATTAAAGGTATAGCTGCAAACAACTAATAAATATCGAGGTGCAAGTGGATGGCGTTATAAACGTTATTCACTTGCACGCTGCAATATTTATTACTCAAGCTCATAAATATAAGAAGCAAAGACCACCCATATTAAATTTACAACCAAGGAGTTTATGCCACTTAAAAACAGACCAATTACATTTCTATAGCTAATAAGTAAAGCAAATAAAAAGTTTAAAAAAACTAAAAGTACATGGGGATAATATGATCATGAAATCAAATAAAAGGTTCTACTTATCAATTTTAGCAAGCGCAATTGCTCTCAGCAGTTTTAATACTATCGCAGCAGAACAAGAAGAGGATGGAATTAACATTCATGGCGGTGTACGTGTTAACTATGCCTACAAAGATTACAGCGATAACTCAAAGGATAAAGGCGGTGATGTTTCCTTTGATATGGTTTCGTTACGATTCGATGCGAAACAAGGTAACTGGGGCTTAAAGTCAGACTATCGCTTTACCGCTAACACTAACTACATTAAGTTTGGTTATGGTTACTATGACTTCAACCCTGATTGGCAGTTACAATTTGGTATAAACAAGGTGCCTTTCGGTAACCTAGGATATATTTCAAATAGTTATTGGTTTGGTTTGCCTTACTATCTTGGCTTTGAAGATGATCACGATATCGGTTTAAAAGCAGTATACGAGCATAATGGTTGGCAAACCGACATGGCGTTTTATAAAGGTGCCGAATATGGCCCAACAGAAAATAAACGCTATGCAGCCGATCTTTATAGCGGCACCATTAATGGCACCGAGTACCATAACGAAGAAACGAACCAAGTTAACCTTCGCCAAACTTACACCATGGAGTACCAAGGTGGATCAACCACTTTAGGCGCCTCAGCGGAAGTCGGGCAGATCTTTAATTCTGAGACCGGTCACAATGGTGATCGATACGCTTTTGCTGCCCACCTAGATAGTACGTTCAACGGCTGGAACCTACAGCTACAAGCTATTCAGTATGAGTTTAATGCCGCCGATAGCGCTGACGATAATAAGATTGCCGTCTCTGTGGTTGGTTGGCAGTATGAAGTCGCATCAAGGGGTCAGGTCTACAGTGCTAACATCGCCAAAACGCTGCAAACCGATTGGGGTAACATCAAGTTCTACAACGACTTTGGTTTCATGACCCCTGACGTCGATGACGATAGCTATGATAACAGTATGCAGAACGTATTAGGTGCAGCGATTTCGGCTGGCCCGACTTACACCCAAATCGACTTTATCATGGGTAAAAATATGACCTTTTCAACCGCCAATAATGACCATATAGGTCTTCCTGAAGTGGGCGATGATTGGGATAAACGCTTCAACGTTAGCGTGGCCTATTACTTCTAAGAGTAAAATATACTAATTTGGTGGGGCTCACATTTCACTCAATTTTAGCTCATCACTCTTAGAAATGTTGATTTAACCACGCCGCCCGCAGCCTTCATTTTAATGAAGGCTTTTTTTCAGTAAATTTCTCGATATTCAAATATCAATTCCATTGTAATTTCCACTGCATAATCCCCCCTCCAAGCCCTACCACATCAATACTGCAAAATGCTATTATTAGCGTAAGTAACATACAGCTACGACTCACAACCCCATTGTGAGTTGGAAATTTATACAACTTTTCTTGAATTAGCTTTCTCAAATTAGTTTTCACATTTTCAAAGCCTCACTTAAGGTCGGTTAACCATGTCATTGCCAAAAGATGAATCCCCTATCGATAACAGCCAACATCAAAGCGAAACAGAGTATGAGACGCCAGAGTTAGCCATGGTAGAAGTGAGTCAATCTGTTGAGCAACTGACCAATGCAGAAGGTGAGCAACAGGCCGAACTGTTCAATGACATGCTAGAAGAGGCCGAACCTGGCACTGTGGCTTTACTGCTGGAATCATTACCGCTAGACGAGCGTTACGAGCGCTGGTCTCAAGTCGATGCTAATGAGCGCATTGCCGTATTAGACTTGATGCGCGCCGACCCGCGTAATGGCATCTTAAAAGAGATGCCAGAGGCCGAGTTAGACTCTCTGTTTTCGCAGATCTCACCAGAAGACTTGATTGAGTGGAGTGACACACTCCCCGAGGCAATGACCGATCGTGCACTGTCACAAATGGGCGAGCGCCAAAGAGAGCACTATGACCGCTATGACCAATACTCTGAAAACGAGATTGGTCGTTATGCAGAGCATCAATTTTTAGCGCTAAATCTCACATCGACGGTTTCACAGGCGCAGCGTTTCTTTCGCCGCATCAAACTCGACTGTAATGATCATGTTTTCCTGCTCGATGATGATGACAAATATATTGGTAGCGTGCGTCGTCACGACGTGTTTCGCGCAGCCCCCGAGAGCACCTTAGCCAGCCTGCTTTGGGAAGACAGCCGCTCTATTCTTGCCGATGCCAGCCTAATTGAAGCAGCCGAAGCGATTGAACACAGTAATGAGCTGGAGATAGCCGTTGTCGATGCGAGTGGTATCATGATTGGTCGCATGACACTGCGCACCGCCACCGCTCTGGTGCGTGAGCATTATGAATCGCAGTTAATGGCAACGGCCGGTATGGACGAGGACGATGACTTATTTGCCCCTATCACAGTCGGTGCCCGTCGCCGTGCAGTATGGCTCGGCATTAACTTACTGACCGCATTTTTAGCCTCAGCCACTATTGGCCTATTTGAAAATGTATTAGAAAAAGTGGTTGCCCTAGCGGTACTGATGCCGATCGTCGCATCAATGGGTGGAATTGCTGGCAGTCAGTCACTCACCTTGATGATCCGCGGTATGGCCATGGGACAGATCTCATCAGGTAACGTTATGTCGCTGCTAAAGAACGAACTTGGTATCGGTATCTTAAACGGGGTGTTGTGGGCGATTGTGATTGGCCTAATCGCCGGATGGTGGTTTAGCGATCCCATCATTGGCACTGTGATTGGTTCTGCTATCTTAATCAATATGGCTGTCGCTGCCGTGGCAGGGGTGATGGTACCGATGGTCCTGCAAAAAATGAATCAAGACGCCGCGCTGTCGGGCTCAGTAATCTTAACCACTGTCACCGATGTTGTAGGCTTCTTCTGCTTCCTCGGCCTCGCCTCAGTTCTGTATCTATACTAATCTGTATCCATACTAAGCTTATACAATAAAGCCTAGCTAACACAGCTAGGCTTTTGTTTAAAATAGCTTAATCAGGTAACACTAGAGATAAACGGCTACGCCTCTATCGCTTTCTCAATCAAGAGATCCACATAAGCCTTGTGTGCCTTAGTTACCTCATTGGCTCCCCAGGGAGAACTACGATCGGCAATTGAGCGCAGCTGGTGTAAGGCGGTAGATTTTGCAAGATGAGGATAGTTTGAATCCGCGCCAATTCCCGCGATCTTTATCAGCCTCTGAACATATTCAATCTGCAAGTTTCTGCTAGTCGACTTAAGCACCTCTGAATCAGTAAAAATTGCAGATGTCAGATCATTCATATAACGATGAAGGTCATAGTCATTACCGTAAAGCTCTGTATCTGAGATACGCTGCAACACATTGTTATGTAAAAGATGATTTAGTACTGACGTTTGCAGCTTAAGTACCATTTGATGAGCCTTGGGATCTTCATTTTTACCCTGACCATCCCAGCCACGACGTTGGTGCTGCATATAGGCATAAAGCGGATCAAGAGAAGTTAACACCTGCTCTGAAAATACATACTGAGTCAACGCATTCATTGCTTGCAGCTGTTTTTCAACCGTCACTGGTGTATATGGCGCAGCAGTATTGTCGCCAACAAAGCTACGCTCAACATTCACTCCGCCAATTTGGCGGGAGATAACCACAGCCTGCTTCTTGTAGTCACCATAGAGGGCATTAACAGAGGTTAATAGCTGTTGATACGACTCACCTTTCACTAACGCTGTTTTCTTAAGCTCTCCCAATTTCTGATTAATCAGTGCCATTCGTTCAACGGCGTAAGCAACTGGATTAGAGGACATATCTCCAGTCATACTCATAGGATCAATATGAGTTCCTGAGTACCTCATATCATCTGCGTCATTACCAAAAGCTAATTCCTTCTCCCCGGAGCGGCTGAGTATATGTTCTAATCTGTCTAGTTCTGCTGATTTATCTTTCAAACCTATAGAATAGCCATATTCAATAGCCCAATAATCATAGGGTCCTAACTCAGTCTGAAAATAATCCCCCTGCTCGACACCAATTGGAGCCAAGTTGATAGGCGCATACTCCATAATTGAACCTGTAAGTACACCTTGAGTGACCGATTTATTATGGATTTCCCTTTCATCCCATAGGGTTGAAGCCTTCATATTATGACTTAATCCCAATGTATGTCCGATTTCATGCATAACCAACATTCGCAATCCCTCTTCGAGTACAGTCTCTTGGGTCATATCTTCTGTAGCAATAGACTGAGCTAATAGTTGTCCTAGCTGCAATTGGTGGCCAGAACTACAGTTAAAATAAGACTGCTGCATACTTAGAGCGTTTGCTTCCTCCTGTGAACTGTTCCCGCCCCCTTGGCTATACATCTGCTGTTCAGCCCAAGTGTTTCGCATAAATCGATATTCCAGAATCAGATCTGCCCCCAAAATTTCGCCAGTAAAGGGGTTAGATACAGCATCCCCATAACCGTTAGTCATTGGTTTAGGCGATGACATCCAGCGTAGTACATTGTAATTGATATCTCCGGCATCCCAGTTAGCATCATCGGGTTGCACCTTGACTTGGATGGCATTTTTAAAACCGATTCGTTCAAAAGCCTTATTCCAAGTTAACACCCCTTGCTTAATGGTATCGCGCCATTCATAGGGCGTCGTATTCTCAATCCACCAAGTTATCGGCACGACTGGCTCAGATAGCGTCGCCGATGGATCTTTTTTCTCTAAGTTCCAGCGTACGATTACATCCTCATAGGGCGCCCAATCAGCAGAAGTTTTATTGTCTAACTGATGTGGAAAATAGCCCACTCGAGCATCATCAAGACGGGGCTCAAACTTAGTTTCTGGGAGTTCAAAAAATGAATGTTGGATTTTGAGCGAGGCCACTCGAGGATCTGTTAGGGCTTTTGAGCCTACCCCCCAAGGGTTGTCATTATTAAAGACATACTCAACAACCACATCGACGTTATTGTCATAGCCACGATTTTTGACGATACGGGATTTGGCAATATCTAATGGCCCAAGCTTAAACTGTTTTTTATCTTCTTGGGCATTGGCATCAGGCCATTGTGAAACCCTGTGTAACGATTCACTTAAAAACAACTCATCAGCATTCACCAAAAGTTGCCCTTCTTGCTCACTTTCAATTTTTAAACTGGCCAGCACTGGTTCACTAAGGTTCGCTTCTCTAGCGTGTCGTAATGGACTGCTCTCATCGAACACGAATCGAGATGACTTAGCTATGATGTCGATACGGTCGAAATAACGTCTGAATTCAAGTAACTTCTCATCTCGCTTAAGACCTCTAAATTGCCAAATATCAGCCAAGCCATCGATTGTATGAGCCGTATATAAAATGGGTTTATTCAATTGAGACTCTTTTAGCAATAAATAAGTCTCCCCCGTCTTGCGATCCTGGTAAAAATTAAATAAACCTTTAGATTCAATCTTATCAGCTAGCATCTGTTGCAAATTTTGCTGATTTTGAGTATCTGCCGCCATCACAGAATGCACACCCGTTATCGATAACACTACAGCTAAAGAAAGGCTGGATAATTTCATTTTCGTTCCTTCTTATTGATTATCATTTTTTATTAAAAGTACCTAACACCCTAAATTTAAGGTGCATAAAAGCCCTCTTCGTGAAGAAGAGTTTTACAAATTTTATTTATTTGAAGTTTCTCTTAATTAGCGATGAATACTAATTATCAAGTAGCAGACACTTGTACGAAGCTAATGGATTAAAACCAACCGATATGTAACCCCATTGAATCACCTGTTAAAACAATTCGAGTGATTAGTTGTACGCTAGTTCCATTTCATGACAAGAAATGAGACCTATCGCACCTCTTTATAGGTAGATGGCAAATAAAGCGTCACCGTGAGTGACTAAAATAATAAGACTAAGGACGGGGAATAGCAGATTATAAGAGCGAGATATGAGGGTAAATAAAAAGCAAACATTAGACCCTTAAAAACTGTATTAAAAGCAAGATAATATCAGTTTATGAGGGCCTTATCTTACAGTATTAAGCTGTCATTGCCGCCTTAACGTAAACATCGAAGCGATTCTTCTTGGTGGCAATCACCATGCTTGGTTTGACGCCGTCAAGATCGTCGGCATAGTCAGGGCGTTTAACCACCACGCGCTTGGTGGCAAGTTTCATTGCCGGAGCTAGTAAGCCATCGGCATCGAGATCGGCGCCAACTAAAGATTGGAATACGCGCATCTCTTTCTTAACCAGTGCCGATTTTTCACGGTGTGGATACATAGGGTCGAGATAAACCACATCAACTTCAGTATTTGATGCTTGAGCGGCATCGGCCAGAGAATCAATACTCGAGCCATGAAATAAGCTCATACGCTCACGCATCCAGCCACCAATTTCGGCATCTTCATAGGCGCGGCGCAAACCATCTTCTAAAAGTGCAGCAACAACGGGATGACGCTCAACCATGATGACCTTACAGCCCAAACTTGCTAATACAAAAGCATCGCGCCCAAGGCCTGCAGTACCATCAACGACTATCGGAGTTACGCCTTGCTTTAGTCCTACGGCTTTAGCAATCGACTGACCTCGGCCGCCACCGAACTTACGACGATGGGCCACGGCACCTGAAACGAAATCGACGGAGATCCCTTTTAACTTAGGTTCATCACGCTTGTTCAGGGTCAGGATGTCATTCTCAAACACCAATTCAAACTCTGCGTTTGCATTAAACTCCAGTCCCCAGCGCTCGCAAGCGGATTCAAGGGTTGGATAATGGCGATTAAAGAAAATACTGGTCACAATTAGGCTCTATGTTTGAGTGTTAACCTGCAGATAATACCACTCCTCACTAAGAAACCATATTGACAGCGAGCGCCTGTTTTACCGAAATCAGGCTTATTTTGCGCAATTTAGCCCCTAAAAATTCCTCAAAACAGCTCAAAGCTGCTGAAATCGGCCTAAAAAACTTCAATATAACTATAAATAGGTATCCGTTCACGTTGCCTCTTTCACGCTTAAGGCACACTTTTTTGCGTCGTTGATAAATCAAACGACTTAAAGAAGATATAAAAGAGAGATAAGTGATGATGAACGCAAACAAATTCAAAACAAGACTGTGCTATGCCACGCTTGTCGCGGCCTGCTCAATGAGCATGGTGGCGTGTTCCGGCGATGATGGTAAAGACGGTGAAGATGGTCAGCCTGGTGGTAACGTTACTACGTCGGCTGAGGTGTTAACAGTAACCATCGACAAGACCACGATTACAGATAACACCCTTAGCATCGATTTTAGTGCCGAGAACGAACTCGCTATTCCAGTCATTAAAATTGCTGCAATCAAGATCAATGCGGCTCAACTGTTGCCACAGATTGAAGGTGAGCGCTCACAATGGCAGAAACTTGCCAGCGAAACCTGCTCACCAGAAAAGGGTTGTGACGGTAACTTAGTCGACAACATGGATGGTAGCTATAGCTACACCCTGCATGCGCCATTAGTTGCTGGCGATATCGCCCACAACGGCGATTTTACTCAGCGCGTACTGTTTAAAGTACTGGAAACTGATAACCTGCCAGCCACCGAAGTGATTACTGACTTCAATCTAGATGGCAGCGAGATCACCGACAATCGCAGCATCATAGATGGCAGTTCATGCTTAAGCTGTCACGATGATATCGCCTCGATTAAGCATGGCGGCGACAACATTGAAAACTGTGCCAGCTGCCATACCAGCAACTACATGTCAGACGCTAGCAAGGTATGGCCTGTACTGGCTCATACTGTGCACATAGGTATCACTCCACAAGCCTTGGGCAACTGTACAACTTGTCATGCTAAAGAAGTTAGTGAAACAGAGCTGCAGGCAACTAACTGGAACCTAGTGCCAACGCGTGAGACCTGCTCTAGCTGTCACGATATGACCACTAACCCGGTTTACGACCACAGCACTCAACCTGATAACGGTAGCTGCTTGACCTGTCACTCACCAGAGAACACCTATGATGTTCATATGAGTAAGTCAGAAAAAGCAGTTGAGGAAGATCAACGTAATATCGTCAACATCAGCCTAGAGGACGCCAAGCTGGTTGAACAAAACGGCGAGCATTTCGCTGAGATCAGCTTTGCTCTACTCGATAGACAAGGCCAGCGCATCGCCGTTGCCAATAACAACCCTGCCGATGCCGACTGGATTAAAAACCTGCAGCTTTATGTAAATTGGGGCACCTCGGTAGACTTTACCACCAGCCGCGGTTACAGCATCTTCGTTAAGAGTAATAAGAAAGACATTACTCAAGATGGTAGCGATGGCATCACTCCAGCGGGAGAGCGCGCGCGTACACCGCTACACAAGTCTGAAGACAATGTGTTTACTTACCTTATGGGCCCAGTTGTGACCCAAGATCAGTTCTCTGGCGATCTACTCGGTGATGCCGGATTTATCACTAACCGTATGATTTACTGTTTCGACGGTGCGCAAAATCTAGTGAGCTGTGATCAGGCAGGCCACACTAAAAATGCTGAAGTTAACAAGCGTTGGTTCTTCGACAAAGATGGCCTCACTGAAGCACCAGAAGCTAAGCGTCCTTTGATTGTCAGCAACAAAACTTGTGGCTCGTGCCATGGTTACGATGAGTTTAACGACAACTCTGAGCTAGCCTGTCGTAACTGCCACAGCCGCAAAACCGAGATCAACAAAGAGCTTGCGGACACCACCTGCTTCTCTGGTCATGACCACGATGAACTTGGTGAGCACATTCGTCCATTTGAAGAGCGTGCGATGGTGGCTAAAGGTAAGCCAGGCTTCCTAAGTTCAACCGCCGATATTGTTGATCCATGCTTAGCTTGTCATAACCCGAATACACCACCGACTCAGGCAATTCGAGAGATGCATACTAAAGCGGGTGATTGGGACTTTGTTGAGCAGCTAACCGTAAGCCACCCTGATCACAAGGTATGGATGCACTCACTACACACCAACCAACGTGCGACTCAAGACCGCGAAAACGGTGTGCGTAACATCGAGTTCCCAGCGGACAAAGCTAACTGTTACCGTTGCCACGAAGGTGACACTTTCGGCGTTGAGCGCCTAACCGCTGTGGGTCGTCCATTGGCACTGGATCTGGACTACAACCCAGACTCAAGAGCTCACCCAGCAACAGATATCACGGTTGATGCTTATACCTCACCAGTCTCAGCGACTTGTTACGCTTGTCATGCTAAACATGAAGATGCCGATGGCAAGATGGTAATTAACAAGGCTGTACGTGCACATATGGAGCAAAACGGCGGTCGCTTTGGTGTGACAGCTAACGAGCTACAAGTCGAATCTTGTGCCGTTTGTCACTCGGTAGACAACCTTAAAAAGGTGCATAACCTTTAAGGTTAACGCTACAAATAGTAATTGATGTCCCTGCAAGCACATCAAGCAGCTCAACGCTCTGCGTTGAGCTGCAACTTTTTAGCGTTCGATAAAACCTGCAAATATGTGTGTGCTAGCCATGCTACGGGACACAAGCTTTAGGCAAAGCTAGAACTGGCTCAAAGTTTACGGGCTAAAATTTCCATCGTTTTCAACCTATGCGAGTAGATAACACTGAATTAGTTATGTCTATCTGGTGAGAAAGTGACGCTAAAGAACCTGTAAATATACGTGTGTTAGCCGTGCTACGGGACACAAGCTTTAGGCAAAGCTGGAACTGGCTCAAAGTTAACGGGCTAAAATTTCCATCGTTTTTAACCTATGCGAGTAGATAACACTGAATTAGTTATGTCTATCTGGTGAGAAAGTGACGCTAAAGAACCTGTAAATATACGTGTGTTAGCCGTGCTACGGGACACAAGCTTTAGGCAAAGCTGGAACTGGCTCAAAGTTAACGGGCTAAAATTTCCATCGTTTTTAACCTATGCGAGTAGATAACACTGAATTAGTTATGTCTATCTGGTGAGAAAGTGACGCTAAAGAACCTGTAAATATACGTGTGTTAGCCGTGCTACGGGACACAAGCTTTAGGCAAAGCTGGAACTGGCTCAAAGTTTACGGGCTAAAATTTCCATCGTTTT
>NZ_JAESVD010000010.1:0-140360 GCF_016765635.1 Shewanella schlegeliana | reverse complement strand
ATTAGTTATGTCTATCTGGTGAGAAAGTGACGCTAAAGAACCTGTAAATATACGTGTGTTAGCCGTGCTACGGGACACAAGCTTTAGGCAAAGCTGGAACTGGCTCAAAGTTTACGGGCTAAAATTTCCATCGTTTTCAACCTATGCGAGTAGATAACACTGAATTAGTTATGTCTATCTGGTGAGAAAGTGACGCTAAAGAACCTGTAAATATACGTGTGTTAGCCGTGCTACGGGACACAAGCTTTAGGCAAAGCTGGAACTGGCTCAAAGTTTACGGGCTAAAATTTCCATCGTTTTTAACCTAAGAATATACTCAATTAGATATCCATTTTGTTAGAGAATTTTTGTGCAACTCACTCCTAAGTTAAGCTTAAATGTGGCTCAGCAACATCTATTTGATGCTGAAGACTCGTCACGTATTGAACTCAGCTATGCCGAGACCGCAGTGTTGCAACTGATGCTCAAACACCAGGGTACCCTTATCACTCGTGAGGCCTTACTAGAAGCGGGTTGGCACGACAGAGTCGTCTCGCCATCATCACTACAACAATGCATCAGCGTACTGAGAAAAAAGCTAGCGAACTTCCCAGAGATTGAGTTAAAAACTATTCCTCGTCATGGCTATATTCTGCATTTATCAACCACAGAAAAGCCCAACAAAATCACAGCCAAAAATAAGGCTATAGGGCTGTTTTCCATTGCGATTTTCGCCAGCTTATTACTGATGGCTTATGGTTACGCTAGCCATAATCAACCGCCCTACAGTGAAACACAGATCGATAGCCAGTTAAGTCAGGTTAAGGGCGAGATGACACTACTCTCTCCTAGGCAAAGCGAGACAATTTCGACTTCTAAAGCCAATCAAAGACTCAGTAATCAGATAGGTAACGAGTTAGATTGGCAGGCGCCCTTCAAGACGTTTAGCAGCTTTGCTCTACTCACTGAGGAGATGGATAACTTTGCCATCTGCCCCGACTACCAGAATCAAGCCTGTAGCGGTAAACAACTGATAAACATCAGTAGCGAAAAAGGCCATGGTAGCAAACTAGCTCTTTCTGATTTTCTAACGACTAAGATCAGAATGGAGCAGAAAACCTATAACAAGCTAGATCTGCCTGAACTTAGAAAACATCAGGGTGATTTAAAAGAACAGATCTATCATGGTGATCTGTACTTCTCTATTGATGATCACCGCCTCGTTCGCAGTGACATTCGTATTTCACTGGTGGAGCTCGCACCAGACAGTGGCATTTTCTATTTTGCCGCCTGTATTACCGATGAGGACTGCTATACCACACCTATCCGCTACGAGATCCGTGGTCAGTTCAAACGCACCACCGAGAAGTGGCAACAACGTAAGATAGAACGCTTCGATATTGAGGTCAGCAAGACCACTCTCTCCTCCCCTAATGCACTATCTGATACCGCACAGATTATCTATCTCGCCCTAAGAAAGCAGCACCTAACTCAAACAGCGCTAAGTTTCTATCGCGTCTATCAGGACGATGGTACCGCGATTTGGCAACTCCCCTTAGTGAACGACAACATCATGTGGATGCAGCGACAGACACTCAAATTATGATCCCTTGCCTGAGTTGTTATATAATCTAGCCTCTGTTCCTTTAGGCTAAAAACTCAATGTTAAGTTATCGTCACGGCTATCACGCAGGCAATTATGCCGATGTTCTC
The DNA here is from genome assembly GCF_016765635.1 of Shewanella schlegeliana. Classification (GTDB taxonomy): domain Bacteria; phylum Pseudomonadota; class Gammaproteobacteria; order Enterobacterales; family Shewanellaceae; genus Shewanella; species Shewanella schlegeliana. The sequence goes on along the minus strand of NZ_JAESVD010000010.1, from coordinate 138,668 downwards.
AAGCACGCTATTTTGCTGCAAGTGCTCAAACTCATGCACAAAAAAGATAAGCCAATGGCTTATATTGACACCCACGCTGGTGCGGGCGGCTATGCGTTAACCGATGAGTTTTCAAAGAAAACCGGTGAATACCTAGACGGTGTTGCCCGACTTTGGGAAAGAACCGATCTACCTGAGTCTTTGGTGCAGTACATCGAAGATGTGAAACACTTCAACCAAGGTAAAGAGGAGTTGGAGTTTTATCCAGGCTCTCCTGCCTTTGTTGATATGAACATGCGTGAAAAAGATCGCATGGTATTGCACGAGCTACATGGCACTGACTACTTAACCCTTGAAGAACAATACGCTGGCGATCGCGCAGTACGCGTAATCAAAGGTGATGGCCTGAAAGGCTTGATCGCAGCGGTGCCACCACTTGAACGTCGCGGCGTGATTCTGGTCGACCCAAGTTACGAGATTAAAACCGACTACCAAGATGTGGCCAAAGCTATTATTAAGGCACATAAGCGCTTTGCTACGGGCGTATACATGCTGTGGTATCCGGTCGTAGACCGTGAGCAAACAGAAGGCATGCTTAAACTGCTTGCCGATAGCGGTATCAAGAATCAGCTACGCATCGAGCAAGCCATCAAGCCTGATAGCAATGAATTTGGTATGACGGCGGCAGGACTGTGGATCATCAACCCACCTTGGCAGTTAGATACCACCGCCAAAGAGATGCTGGATTACTTAGAGCGCCGTCTTGGCCATAACGGTGGCAAGACTATCGTTAAGCAGGAAGTGCCGGAATAAAGAAAAAGCTGAGACGAGGTCGGGCTTCGCCCTGCGAGAGCGTGACTTCGTCACTTCGAGAACGCGACCTTGTCGCTTCTAGGGAAAGCCAAGACGGAAAAGCGTAAAAGATAGGTCCAAGGTGCGAGGTTCTAGGCCCTAGGAAAGCCAAGAGCTAAAAGAACAAGCGGCTTTAGTCTTTGCTGTTAAGCTGTTAGCCTTTCCTAGCAGCCAACTTGTTGGCGTCCTCGTAGGTGCGTAGCACCGTCCTAGCAGTGAGCTTGCGAACGTCCTGTCTTTCGCTTATAAACACTCTTCATCGTCATTAACCTGACGAGTAAACACGCCCAAAATAGCATTGATGATACCGACCTCTGTATCTCTATTATTCGCTGATGCTGAGTTTCCGCCAATCACTTCTCGCTGTTCTCTTTGCTCCGCATTACGGTGAGCACCGCTGACAAAGTCACATCCGGCATTGGCCACAGAGTTTGATGAACACCCCGCTGCCGTTAAGCTCTGTAAAACCAACAACACAACCAAAATCCGTTTCATATTTTTCCCTTCCTAATTAGCCCATTATTAAACCTTAGCACTTTCCAGATCCTAGGTTCTAAGCCCTAGGAAAAGCAAAAGATTTAGAACAGCCTATCTTCAAGTTTGCCTAGCAGGTGCCAAGCACCGCCCTAGAACCTATCAGGACGAAGTCCGTCCTATCAGCGAGCCTGCGAGCGCCCTATCTTTCAAGCAGTGAGCTTGCGAACGTCCTAGAACCTAGGTCCTATCTCCTAGAACCTAGCGCCTATCTTCCCCCTAACTAAGCACCGAATGTAACTCGTCAAACAGCCAGTGCATCACTGGGCCTATCTGCTTATCACGACGATTCACTACGCCCATCTCAACCAGTAACGGCTCGGTGATATATTCGGTCGACAGAGACGCTAGATCGTCTATATACCACTCAGACTTAGCCACATGCTCAGGCACCAATGCCCAGCCAACCCCTTGCAATACTAAGGCGACGATATAGTAGTAACTATCAATATACCAATAGTTAGCAGATAGCGGCTTAGTTTGTGAATGCCCAGCTCTATCGCAAATCGCTAACTGACGATACTGCATCAACTGTTCAAGCGTCGGCGCAGGAACTGCCGCGAGGGGATGTGATGGCGCCACCACTAGACTCTGTTTAAACTGGCCAATAGACATAAACTCTAGCGAGTCAGGCAGTAATAACGTGGCATGAAACATAATGCCAATATCGGCTAACCCTTCATCGACCCAGATAGCAATATCTTCTTGCGAGCCATTAATGATGGTCAGTTTAAGCAATGGAAATTGAGTCGAGATCCGTTGAAACAGGGCTTCAAATGCGTTGACTGGCACCGCCTCATCCATTGCTACCGTTAGCAACACCTCTTCGCCCGAGGTTACCGTCATCGCCCGAGCATTAAGGCGCTGACACTGAGCGAGTACTGATTGCGCCTCAATATACATCTCCTCACCAAGCGGGGTGAGCACTGGCAGTTTTGCACTACGATCAAAAAGCTCGAAGCCAAGTCCCGCCTCCAAGTTACTGATTGCCGTGCTGACCCTAGACTGCGCCTTGCCCATCTTTCTCGCTGCTGCCGAAAATGAACCAAGCTTTACCGAGTTTACAAACGCGTTAAGCTCATCGAGCGTCCAATTCATATCTTTAACCTGCTCATCTATATCTAAAACAGATAGAAACTAACTTTATTCAATCTGAATAACAGAGTAACTTGCCGGGCTTTATTGTTCAATATTGATATCCCCATGTTAGATCCAAGCATCGAAAACACACAGGTTCAGTCTATTAGTCGCACATTTTGGCGCTATACCTTACCAGCCATTGCCGCCATGTTAGTTAACGGTTTATACCAAATCGTTGACGGCATTTTTATCGGCCATTACATAGGCTTTGAAGGACTCGCGGCCATCAATATGGCCTGGCCTGTGATCTACTTTATGGTCGGTTTTGGCATCATGGTGGGCATGGGCAGTGGCAGCTTACTGTCTATTCAGCGGGGAAAAGGCGATACTCGCGCAGCGGCAACCATTTTGACCAGCTGCTTAGTGCTAATGTTAGCGTTAGCGGCTATTTCAACCACTATTCTCAGTGTATTGAGCAGCTTTTTTCTTGAGGCTCAAGGCGGCGCAGGTACAACCTTAGCCATGGCACAAGAATATATTGGCGTGTTCACTTGGGGCGCTGCAATTACTATTATTGCTTCAGCTTTGCCATTACTCATTCGTAACGATGAAAGCCCTAATATCGCCACGGGTTTGATGGTATTAGGTGCTTTTATCAATATTGCACTCGACTACTTGCTGATTGGCGTGTTTGAGCTTGGCCTACTGGGTGCATCTATTGCTACGATCAGTGCTCAAGCAGTTGTGTGTACTTTAGGTCTTGGCTATTTTTGCTCGCGACTAAGCAGTATTAATTGGTCGGCTAAGTTCAACTGGTTTAACGCTTCTTTTGCTAAGCAAATCGTATTATTAGGCTCCTCAAGCCTATTTATGTATCTGTATACCAGCTTTGTGTTTGCATTGCACAACCGACTCTTTACCGAATATGGCACACCACTCACAGTGGGGGCTTTCGCCATTGTTGGCTACCTTATGGTGCTTTATTACCTCGTTGCCGAAGGCGTGGCCGAGGGTATGCAGCCTCCCGTCAGCTATTACTACGGTGCAGAGCAACACGAGAATATTAGCAAGATGCTTAAGTTATCGGTAAAGGTGACCTTAATCGCTGGTACCAGCTGGGTGTTACTACTCAATGCGATACCTGAAACTATGGTGGGGTTATTCAATAACAGTGATAGTGAACTAATTGCAACCGCCATTGATGGTATCAAAATGCATCTGTTTGCTATGCCGCTAGACGGTTTTATTGCGCTTTCATCTGTGTACTTTATGGCGACTAATCAAGGCGTCAAAGCGCTGGTTATCGCTTGCGGCAATATGCTTATTCAACTGCCATTCTTGATGATTCTACCTAAGTTTTTGGGCGTCGACGGAGTGTGGATGGCGATGCCGCTTTCTAACATTGCCCTGTGTCTTATTGTAGTGCCAATGGTCTGGTTAGACGTTAAGTCGAGAGGTAAGCGAATACGTCAACCTACTATGGATACGGCTAATACAGAAGCACTCGCGAGCTAAGTATTGCGGTAGCGCTTGAGCAAGATCTGCACTCGCTCAACATAGGCCTGCGTTTCGGGAAAAGGCGGCACGCCATTATATTGCTCGACCCGAGAAGCGCCGGCGTTATAGGCTGCGCAGGCCAAGACGATGTCGCCATTAAAGCGTTTCAATAACTGAGCTAGGTAACGGCTACCCGCTAGGATATTTTGTTCGGGGTGAAAAGCATCACTCACTCCCAGCTCATTAGCCGTTGCAGGCATCAGCTGCATTAACCCCTGCGCTCCCGTTTTAGACACAGCTGCCGCCTTGAAAGCCGACTCGGCATGGATCACCGCCCTAATAAGTGCAGGTTCTAGTTGACTCTCTCTAGCAGCCATAGCGATCTGCTGCTGGTATTTGGAGGTAAACAGCGGAATTGCATTCCAGTTGATATTGGATAGAGGCTTGCAGGCATAGCAATCGAACAGCAGCACCTGATAATGCCCCTGCTGCGGCGCATGATCGGAAAACACCAGCCCACCACTCGCACTGATATAGTGATAAACCTTCTCGCCTTGGTCCAAGGTCACTCCAGTAGCTTGAGAGGCGTTGTGCACAGCATTATTAGAGACGGCTTTGCCCAGCACGCCCTTATTCGACGGCTTAGCGACAAAATGAGGCTTACTCGTCTCAGCGACTGCAGCCGCTGAAATGCATAGCAAACCTATCAGCACTCCCTGCTTCATCATAATCCAGTCTTTTGCTCCAATTGCAGTACATCAACTATAGCAAATAACTGCTTCATCTCTTTATTGATCTGACTGAATTCGTACTCGAATGTTGCCGGCTTGAAGATGGATGCCATCTCGAAACGATTCTCCTTACTACCTAGCATGATCAACAGCTTATTACGATAGAAGGCGCATTGGATCTTATTGCCAAAACTGGCCGATAGCTCCTGCAGTCGCTCCATAAAGCTTACGGTTAACAGATAACGCGCCTCAATTTGATCGGTAGAGAACACATCAAACTGCTTCTCGAAGATAGGGTCTTCAAGCTTTACTCGCTCCAAGCCCTTAAAAGAGTCAGACAAGAAATTGACCAAACCACCACGACTCTTCACCACCACGGTATGGCCGCGAAAATCCTTGTGGCTACTCAGTTCAATCATCACCCCCTTAAAGACGGTAACGGTATCGGTATTTTTATCACGCTTAACCTGTTTGGTTAGGTGTAACTCATTTATGGCGATCTCAATATTCGTATAGGTGCCCTGCACATAGTCATCAAAATTAGCCGCATCATAATAAGGCAATAACTTTGATGCCTTAAGCGTAGCAAGGCTCATCTTATGCTCTCGGCAAAAGATAAAGTCATGCCCAAAGTACTTAAAAATTAGTGGGTAAATTCTCTGCTTCACATCAGTTTTATAATGCTTAATCGGATTGAATACCCACCAAGCAAATGGCAATACCAGTACCACTAAGCCGATAAGGTAGAAAAACATAGGATCTGAAACATTTAAGTAAGGCATAAACATAAATGCTAAGGCCACGATAACAACATAAATAGCGCTGCAGAGATATAGACGCTGGCGACAGGACTTAAGACTCGCCACTCGTGCATTTTCGAACTTGCTGGTCAGTGGTTCAAGGTGCTGTTGATAATACTGTTTAAAGTCTGCAAGCTCGTTTGGGGCTGCGGTTAAGTTATTACGATTACGGATAGGCTTTATCGGTGCGCCAAATAGAAAGCTAAAGATATTCATTTTGTTGCCAATCTACTCCAAGCAATTTAATAACGAATTGCTGCCGCAGTGCAGGGGCATTACGGCAATCACTCAGTAAAATCAGAGTTACTTTAAGTAATCGGCTGCATCAACCGGAGCTTTGGAGCTCTCATCAGCTTCATAGAAAGGCATCACCTTCACACTCGCCATTGAAGCGATGATAGATCCGGGAAAAATCTCAACGGCGGTATTAAGCTCTGATACTGCAGAGTTGTAAAAACGGCGGGCGGCAGACAGTTGAGCCTCAACTTCATTATAGGTCTGCATCGCTTGTAACATGGTATTGTCTGACTTCAGCTCTGGATAGTTTTCAACACTGACCATCAGCTGAGACATCTTTTGATTGAGCTTCTCAGAGACTTCAAGGTGAGCTTTTACGGCGTTTGGATCAACACTGTCATAGCCTTTGGTAACTAAGGCCCTTAACTCAGTGATCTCAGTCAACAGTGACTTCTCATGATCCATATACTTTTGCGCGATTTTGAGAATATTAGGGACTAAATTAGAGCGTTTCTTTAACTGAACGTCTATGCCTGACAGTGCTTCCCGTCCCGTATTACGTTTTTTAATTAAGCTCACATACCAAAGATAGGCAATAATCACGACTAAGCCTGACCCCAATAATAACCCTTCCATCTGTGCTTCCTATTTTTCTTTTTATTTAAATAGCTTCGCTCTCGTCCATAGCAACAGATTTAAACGAAAAAATGATTACGCTCTCCTCTGTTAACCCATACTGTTACTTATTTAAGCAACGAAATCTAGCCTCAACACCAGATAACCCCGTCAATTCACAGTGTTACTTTTTAACCTAAGCTGCAAGAAACTTGAAAAATATGCTCTGAAAATCCCAAAGATGCACTAACTTATCTAACCTTAACGAATTAAATTATCTTAGCAGCGCCTAAATACAGACAGCGTACACTATCTGCTCAACGAAAATAATTATTACCTTAAAAATCAGTAGATAATAACAAAATGTAGCGAGTGTTTTTTTAAACAGCTTAAAAATTATCTAAGGCCTTATGTCCCTAAAAAACACTCAACTAATTAAAATTATTAATACTTTTGCTTAACTCTAGGCTTACTCTGTCGTTTGCAGCATTTTATTTCACACAATCTTTAATCCTTCCCATTACTATCGCAGCTTTTTTAATGCTCATTAATCATTCAGCTTAAGTTCAGTATCCCCTAGCTATAGTAATCACATCCTTTAGGAAAACGTTCAACCTAATCATCCCCTTTGGACTCATTCAACATGAGTCCTTTTTTTGCCTGCGATTTACAAAATAGTCTTTCAGATTAGAGAATTACCACTACGATGGTTTTAACCAAAGAAGGTTAACAAGAGTTAATCAAAGTCGTTTTCACCGTTCAGCATTGATACAGCTAACCCTAGTTATAGTAATCTCAATCCCAACGGATACAGCTAATCAATCCCTTTTGGACTCATCCTATATGAGTCCTTTTTTTTACCTAAAAATAACCTAAGACATTCCCATTTCAATCACGCTCAACATATAGCAAAGCCCCATTGGCACTCATGTTCCCCCGCTATTAGGTTATTAACAAAACTGCCAATTTAAGGTTTAATTAATTTTTCTTATCCATCATGCTACATTGGATTAGCAATTATTTAATGCAATTGGCACAAACATAGCCCCACAATAGCTGTCACTCCAGTACACAGAACTACAAAAATAACAAAACGAAAAGCATATTGAAGGAAGACACTATGAGCAGTAATGACGGCGATAGCTTGCCTTTATCTAGCCAAGCCCCCTTAGAGCCCAGTAACAAACCTAATGGTTTATTTGTTCGCTTCCTAAACGTGGTTGAACGTCTCGGTAATTTGCTTCCTCACCCCATTACGCTATTTGCACTATTCTGCGCGGCAGTTGTGGTGATCAGCGGCATTGCTGGCTATTTCGAATTAACCGTAGTGGACCCAAGGCCCGAAGGCGCATCTGGCCGCAGCAGCGATGGTCTCATTCATGTTGTCAGTCTGATGAACGCTGAAGGCCTGAGAATGATCGTCTCCAATTTGGTGACTAACTTCACAGGCTTTACCCCTCTTGGCACTGTACTTGTCGCCCTACTCGGTGTCGGTATTGCCGATCGCTCTGGTTTATTATCAGCCGCAATGCGTACCTTAGTGATGGGCGCATCTAAGCGCTTAGTCACATTAACCTTAGTGTTTGCAGGTATCGTTTCCAATACTGCATCAGAGCTCGGATATGTGGTACTAATCCCGATGGCTGCAATGATCTTCCACTCATTAGGTCGTCACCCACTTGCGGGTCTAGCTGCTGCATTTGCTGGTGTATCAGGTGGTTACAGCGCAAACTTACTGCTCGGTACCGTCGACCCACTACTGTCAGGGATCACCGAAGCTGCCGCGCAAATGATCGACCCCGACTACATCGTTGGCCCCGAGGTAAACTGGTACTTCATGTTTGTCTCCACCTTCTTAATCACCTTTCTTGGCGCATTCGTTACCGAAAAAATCGTCGAGCCTAAACTCGGTAAATATGATGTTAGCGAGGCGGCAATCGACCTTAGCGAACAGAAAATGGATAGCGTAACAGCCGTTGAAAAGAAAGGATTAAAAGCTGCAGGCTTAGCCATTTTAGCTATGTTAGCAGTGTTAGCACTCACCATCATTCCAGAGGGTGCCCCTCTTAGAAACCCAGAAACAGGTCTAGTTGCTGGTTCTCCATTCTTAAAGGGAATAGTGGCCTTTATCTTCATCTGCTTTGCCATTCCTGGACTGGTTTATGGCCGTGTTGTAGGCACCATGAAACGCGATATCGATGTGATCAACGCCATGTCACACAGCATGAGCAGCATGGGTATGTATATCGTGTTGGTATTCTTCGCCTCTCAGTTTGTTGCCTTCTTTAAGTGGACTAACCTAGGTGCAGTACTCGCAGTATCGGGCGCCGATGCGCTAAATGCTGTCGGCCTCACCGGACCATTAGTATTTGTCCTGTTTATTATGATGTGTGGCTTTATCAACTTGATGCTAGGTAGTGCTTCGGCTCAGTGGGCAGTTACCGCGCCTATCTTCGTTCCTATGTTGATGTTGGTGGGCTATGCACCTGAAACCATTCAGGCGGCTTATCGAATTGGTGACTCGGTCACTAACCTTATCACTCCTATGATGAGTTACTTTGGTCTGATCTTGGCGGTAGCTTCGCAATATAAGAAGAACCTCGGCATAGGCACCTTAGTCGCAACTATGCTGCCTTACTCTATTGTGTTCTTTATCGGTTGGACCTGTTTCTTCTTTATCTGGGTCTTTGGATTTGGATTGCCTGTAGGGCCAGGCTCTGCAACTTATTACACGCCTTAAAAGATAGACTAAGACGAGGTCGGGCTTCGCCCTACGAAGACGCGACCTTGTCGCTTCTAGGAAAGGATTAAAAGATAGGTCCTAGGTGCTAGGACCTAGGAAAGCCAAGAGCTAAAAGAACAAGCGGTTTTAGTCTTTGCTGTTAAGCATTAGCTTTTCCTAGCAGCCAACGTGTTGGCGTCCTCGCAGTGAGCCTACGAATGCCCTAGTTCCTATCCCCTAGCAGTGTACTCGCTGTTATGACAGCCATTTTATAGCTCTGTGTATCAAAGCCTGCCCATCACTAATAGCCTTTTCTCTACAAAGCCGTGCTGCTGGTCACTATTGCGCCTCCTGCCTTATTAATAAGCAATTCATTTAAGGTTCAATTAATTTTTCTTATCCATGATGCCTGCACCTTCAATTTAATAGAAGTCAGCACCATAGCGCTAATTAGTCGCGATTCCTGCCACAGATAAGCCAATAACAAATACAACATATATAACAAAACAAATAATAAGAACATCTTGTAAGGAAGAAACCATGAGCAGCAATAACGGCGATAGCTTACCTATGTCAAGCGACGCCTCATCAGATCCTAATAATCAACCCAGTGGTTGGTTTGTCCGCTTTCTTAACGTGGTTGAAAGACTCGGAAACCTATTACCTCACCCTATTACCCTTTTCGTAATTTTTTGTGCCGCAGTTATCGTCATCAGTGGCATAGCGGGCTATTTTGATTTAAGCGTTGTAGACCCCAGACCTGAAGGTGCCTCAGGGCGCAGCGCCGATGGTCTTATTCATGTTGTCAGCCTGATGAATGCCGAAGGCCTGAGAATGATCGTCTCCAATTTGGTGACGAATTTCACAGGCTTCACACCATTAGGCACCGTATTAGTCGCCTTGCTGGGTGTCGGTATTGCCGATCGCTCAGGCTTGCTATCGGCTGCTATGCGCTCATTGGTTATGGGCACCTCTAAACGTTTGGTGACACTCACCATTGTATTTGCCGGCATCGTCTCAAATACCGCAGCAGAGCTGGGATATGTAGTACTTATCCCGATGGCAGCAATGATTTTCCACTCTTTAGGTCGTCACCCACTTGCGGGACTCGCAGCTGCATTTGCCGGTGTGTCGGGTGGTTACAGCGCAAACTTATTACTTGGTACTGTCGACCCATTGTTATCAGGGATTACTGAAGCCGCTGCGCAAATGATTGATCCAGATTACACCGTCGGCCCAGAAGCGAACTGGTACTTCATGTTTGCTTCCACCTTCCTCATCACTATTTTAGGGGCGTTCGTTACCGAGAGAATTGTTGAGCCCAAGCTTGGAAAGTATGATCCTAGCGAGGCCGCTAACAATCTTGGCGAACAAAAAATGGAGGGGATCAGCGCGATTGAAAAACGCGGCCTAAAAGCGGCAGGTATTGCCATTTTAATCATGTCAGCACTATTGGCTCTGACAGTTATTCCAGAGGGGGCTCCCCTTAGAAACCCTGAAACGGGATTAGTGTCAGGCTCTCCCTTCTTAAAGGGGATCGTTGCCTTTATCTTTATCTGCTTTGCCATTCCAGGGTTAGTTTATGGCCGTATTGTTGGCACCATGAAGCGTGATGTGGATGTGATCAACGCCATGTCTCACAGCATGAGTAGCATGGGCATGTACATTGTTTTAGTATTCTTTGCCTCACAGTTTGTCGCTTTCTTTACCTGGACAAACTTAGGCTCAGTATTAGCGGTTGCTGGAGCTGACGCATTACAAGCAATCGGTCTAACTGGCCCCTTAGTTTTCGTTATTTTCATTGCAATGTGCGGTTTCATTAACTTAATGTTAGGCAGCGCATCAGCACAGTGGGCAGTAACTGCGCCTGTATTCGTACCTATGTTAATGCTAGTTGGCTATGCACCTGAAACCATCCAGGCTGCTTACCGAATCGGTGACTCAGTAACGAACCTAATCACGCCAATGATGAGCTACTTTGGTCTTATTTTGGCCGTCGCCTCTCAGTATAATAAAAATCTCGGAATCGGTACCTTAATCGCTACCATGCTACCTTACACTATCGTGTTCTTTATCGGTTGGACGAGCTTCTTCTTTATCTGGGTATTTGGATTTGGATTACCAGTCGGGCCTGGGGCTGCAATTTATTACACGCCTTAGAAGATAGGTTATAGGAAAGGCTAAGACGAGGTCGGGCTCGCGCGACTTCGTCACTTCTAGATAAGGCTAAGACGGAAAGGAGTAAAAGATAGGACCTAGGTTCGAGGTTCTAGGAAAAGCAGAGATAGTAAAGCACAAGATGTAGCGCTGTTATCTTTAAGCTTTTCCTCGCAGGTGCGTAGCATCGACCTAGAAGTGCACCTGCGAACGTCCTAGTATCTAGAACCTTCTCAGCTCTTACCTAAACGATAATACCAAATAGATAGGGGGATAAAGATAACATTCATCATGGTGGTGAAATTCCAGCCCAAGCCACTTTGATGCAAAGTTCGTATAGTCTCTTTCGAGGCCGACCAATCTACATTCATATAGATCAAATCAATGATGATACCCGTCGCAAGTATACTCAAAAATAACAGTGCTCCTATCCAACGTGCCGGTTTAACCCCGTAGTATTTAGCATAAACTCCCAACATCGGAATGGTTAGTACATCAGCCAAGATAAAGCCGATAACACCACCAAACGAAATGCCGCCATGCCATAGCGCTGCCGCTAATAATAAATTTCCCACAGAACACACATAAGCAATAATCGCGACAAAAATCCCCACCAGCACATCCAGTAAAGAGTGCAGCCATGCAGGTAAGTTAACCTGACTACTGATAAGTAACTCTCGCCACCAATCTGCAGGAACCAAAGCAATCAATACCGATGATATAACGACACCGATGATGATATCTTTACCTATCATGCCTAAATCCATATAGAAATAACCCGCACTGCGGCGCACCTTGTCCATATAGCTAGGCTCAGTTGCTTTGCTTTGTGCAGAATCACCTCCAGACATATCGGCACCACATTTACCTGCACCGCATTTCATCTCTTTAACGCTGTTATTTGAGCTGGGGCTTGAATCTGTAATTGAAGACGGTTCTGGGTCTGAAGGCGCTTTAGTCATACCCGGCATATCTGCCCCACATTTCATTTCTGCATCATTCTTTTGTGAGTTTGAACTAGCAGTAGGGCTTGAGCTAGGCATAGGGTTTGTCGTTGCTTTAGTCATACCCGGCATTGCCGCACCACACTTCATCTCTGTCGAAGCGCCCCTCTCTTCCGCCTGTAATTTGTCACGCAATGCTCGAGACTGCGCCTTGGGATAGAAACGAAATATAAAGCCCACGATAACGACGAGCAACAGGCCACCACTTATTTCACCCCACAAGAACTGCCAACCTAGCAGCGAAACCAGCACGATAAACATTTCTAAAATCAGATTGGTACTCGCGACGAGAAAAGCCATAGAATTGGCTAAGGTGGCATGCTTAATCAATAGCGTTTTAGACATGGATGCCGCAGCATAGGAACAAGAGGAAGAAACCATACCCAAAAGGGTGGTCAGCATAAGGCTTCTACCATTCGTTTTGCCTAAGTGCTTCACCACGACATCGAGAGGCAGGATGTTACGTAGCACTGATGAGAGCATTAATCCAAAAGCTAACGGCCAGTAAATTTGCCACACCATACCACTAAGCGTACTAAGTACATGCCAGATTAGCTCGAATAAATTCTGTATCATATTCGCCTCTATCTATTCAGTTAGTTGGCTGTCATGCGAGAGTATTGCTGATTAAAACGACTCATTACCGCTAGCAAGAGATGCTAAGTTCTCCACAACAATGTCTGTGATTATTCTAGTAGACTCTAGCTGTTCCATCGATTTTTGGCTGTTAAGTTTTATTATTACTACAAACAAGACTATATTGACGATCTGTTTTATTACTCTAGTCATAGCCCATGAAACTTTTTATCGCCTCAGATCTACACGGCTCTCTTTCAGCCACTCAAGCCATGCTGACCCGCTTTGAGCAATCCGGTGCTAGCTATCTGATCTTGCTTGGAGATTTGCTTAATCACGGTCCACGCAACGCTATTCCAGAAGGATATGCTCCTGCCGCCTTGGCCGATACACTAAACACCTATGCCGATAAGATTATTGCTGTTCGTGGTAACTGCGACAGCGAAGTCGATCAGATGCTGCTGCAATTTCCAATTACCGAGACATGCGCTCAAGTATTGATGCCGCAAATGCGCTTATTCCTGACCCATGGGCATGTTTACGGCCCTGATAAGCGACCACCACTGCAAGCGGGGGATGCGTTACTCTATGGTCACACTCATATTGCTGTAGCTGAATATCGCGATGATATATTGCTGTTCAATCCTGGCTCAACCACGATTCCACGCAATGACGGCCGAGCCTCATACGGCTTGATCACACCAACTGAGTGTCAGGTACGTGCAATCGATAACGACGAACTATTGTTAAGCTGCCCAATTCATCACAGGTTGTAGGGAAAATAGAGACGAGGACGGGCTTCGCCCTGCGAGATGTGACTGCGTCACTTCGAGAAAAGGCCAAGACGGAAAGGATTAAAGGATAGGACCTAGTTTCGAGGTTCGAGGTGCTAGGTTCTAGGAAAAGCTTAAAAGATAGGTTCTAGGTGCTAGGCCCTAGGAAAAGCCAAGATTTAAAAGAGACAAGCAACGCATTCAGGCTTCATTAATCGGCTTTAGTCTTTGCTTTTAAGCTGTTAGCTTTTCCTAGCAGCCAACTTGTTGGCGTCCTAGCAGTGAGCCTGCGAACGTCCTAGATCCTATCAGGACGAAGTCCGTCCTATCTTTTAATAACAAAAAGCCCAGCATCTGCTGGGCTTTTTAGTGTTTAGCGCGTTAGCGATACAAGATTACTTATTCGCTTTTGCTGCTTTAGCTTCTGCCTTAGCGGCTTTCGCTGCATCTCGTTCGCGCTTACTGAACATACGCTCAACAATCACGAAGAATAGCGGCACGAAGAAGATACCTAGGAAGGTAGAACTTAACATACCACCCACAACACCAGTACCGATTGCGTTCTGTGCTCCTGAGCCTACACCCGTACTAATGGCTAACGGCACAACACCTAAACCGAAGGCCAGTGAGGTCATCAGAATTGGACGTAAACGTACACGTACCGCATGCAAGGTTGCCTCAGTCAAAGTGGCACCTTTCTCATAGTATTCCTTAGCGAACTCTACAATCAAGATAGCATTCTTAGTCGCTAGACCCACTGTGGTCAATAGACCCACCTGGAAGAACACGTCGTTATTGAGGCCACGACCATAGGTTGCCAGCAACGCGCCGATAATCCCTAATGGAACCACCAGAATAACTGAGAACGGTACTGACCAGCTCTCGTAAAGTGCCGCTAGAACAAGGAACACCACAAGGATAGACAAGGCATATAGCATAGGTGCCTGGTTACCCGACAGACGTTCTTCATAAGACAAACCATTCCAAGCAATACCAAAACCTGCTGGTAACTTACCCGCCATAGTTTCAAGGCTATCCATGGCTTCACCGGTACTATATCCAGGCACTGTCGCACCTTGAATGTTTACCGCTGGCACACCACCAAAACGCTCTAGACGCGGAGCACCAAACTCCCACGAACCCGTTGCGAAAGCGGAGAAAGGCACCATCTCACCTTCATTATTGCGCACAAACCACTTGTCTAGATCTTCTGGCTGCATACGCGACTCAGCTTCACCTTGGACAAATACCTTTTTAACGCGACCACGGTCGATATAGTCATTCACATAACTACCACCCCAAGCCGTTGCCAATACGCTGTTCACATCATTGATGCTAAGGCCTAAAGCACGTAGCTTGGCATGATCGACATTTAGCTTGTACTGCGGCGCATCTTCCTGACCATTAGGACGCACACCCACTAAGTTAGGGTCTTGTCCTGCCATCCCCAGCAGCTGGTTACGAGCAGCGATCAGCGCATCATGGCCTTGACCGTTCTTATCTTGTAAGAACAGGTCGAAACCACCCGCAGTACCCAACTCCAATACCGCTGGCGGTACGAAGGCAAATACGAAGGCTTCTTTAATCGACATAAAGTAACCCATAGCGCGGTTAGCAATCGACTGCACATCCTGACCTGGTTTAGTACGCTCATCCCATGGCTTTAAGCCAATGAAGGCGATACCCATGTTCTGACCCATACCAGCGAAACTGAAGCCAGAAACCGCAAATACAGATTGGACGTTTTCCTTTTCAGATTCCAGCAGATAGTCAGTCACTTTATCCATGACTTTCATAGTGCTTTCTTGGGTCGAGTTAGCTGGTAGCATTACCTGAGTAAAAATAACACCCTGATCTTCATCTGGTAAAAATGCCGTCGGTAAGCGTAAGAATACCCAAGCGGTTGCAACCACGAGTGCCAAATAAATAACAAACACACGGCCAGTACGCTTGATAATTGTGGCTACGCTCGACTCATAGCGTGCGGTCAAGCTATCAAATGTACGGTTAAACCAACCAAAGAAACCTTTGTCGGTATGCGCATGACCTTTTTTCACAGGTTTGAGCATAGTCGCACATAGTGCAGGCGTCAGAACCACCGCTACCAATACCGACAGCGCCATAGCTGACACGATAGTGATAGAGAACTGGCGATAAATAACACCAGTAGAGCCTGACATAAATGCCATAGGCACAAATACCGCTGACAGGGTCAAACCAATACCCACCAAGGCACCAGTGATTTGATCCATCGACTTACGAGTCGCTTCCAGTGGGCTACAACCCTCCTCAGACATAACCCGCTCAACGTTCTCTACAACAACGATGGCGTCATCCACCAGTAGACCGATGGCCAGTACCATGGCGAACATGGTCAAAGTATTGATCGAGAAGCCAGTTACCGCCAAGATACCGAACGTACCTAGCAATACAACAGGTACCGCAATCATAGGGATTAGTGTTGCGCGGAAGTTTTGTAGAAACAGGTACATGATAAAAAATACCAAGACTACAGCTTCTAGCAGCGTCATCACCACGCCTTCGATAGACTTGCTCACGAATGGTGTCGTATCGAATGGTAGAACGACATCCAATCCTTGTGGGAAGAATGGCTTCATCTCGTCAATTTGAGCCATAACAGCGGCAGCGGTATCCAGTGCGTTAGCACCAGCTGCTAACTGAATCGCCATACCAGATGCAGGCTTACCATTGTAGAAAGAGTTCACCATGTAGTTTTCTGCGCCGACTTCCACCTGCGCAACATCACTAAGGAATACCTTGGCGCCACTCACGTCAGATTTCAGTACGATCTGCTCAAACTCTTCAGGTGTTTGTAGACGGCTCTGAGCAGAAATAGTGGCGTTAAGCTCTTGGCCTTTCACAGAAGGTGAACCACCTAACTGACCAGCTGAAACTTGCGCATTTTGCTCACGAATCGCCATCACCACATCGGCACTCGTCAGCGAGTATTGTTTCAGCTTCATTGGATCTAACCAGATACGCATCGCATACTGGGCACCAAACAGCTGAATATCACCCACACCAGCAACACGGCTCATCGGGTCTTGAATATTGGCTGCCACGTAGTCGGAGATATCCGACTTATCCATGCTGCCATCTTCAGAAACAAAGCCCAATACCATTAAGAAACCGGCACTGGTTTTCGCTACGCTCACACCTTGCGCCTGTACTTCTTGTGGCAACAAAGGCATCGCTAGCTGCAGCTTGTTCTGCACCTGTACCTGAGCGATGTCACCATCGGCTTCAGCGTTAAAGGTTAAGGTGATTTCCGCATTACCAAAGCTGTCACTCGTTGATTTGATATAGCGCAGATGGTCAAGACCTGTCATACGCTGCTCAATCACCTGAGTCACTGTATCTTCTACCGTTTTGGCAGAAGCACCTGGATAGTTAGCGGTAATGGCCACCGTTGGCGGCGCAATACTGGGATACTGAGATACGGGAAGGCCCTTAATGGCCATCAGTCCCGCCAGCATAATAATAATGGCGATCACCCAAGCAAAAATGGGGCGATCGATAAAATAACGTGCCATAAACCTGCCCTATTATTCCGCTTGAGCTTTCGCTTCAGAAATTAACTGAGGTGCAACTGGCGCACCTGGACGTATTTTCTGTAACCCCTCAACAATCAGTTGGTCGCCAGCTTCTAAGCCTTTGGTGACCAGCCATTGGTTATCAATCACTTCGGCAGTCGTTACAATACGCGACTCAACCTTGTTCTCAGCATTGACCACCATAGCAATACCCTGCCCTTTAGGGTTACGGGTTACGGCTTTTTGCGGTACCAAAATCGCCTTAGGGTCGGTTCCGACAGTCAGTACTGTGCGAACAAACATACCCGGCAGTAACAGACCATCTGGATTAGGGAACTCAGCACGTAGTACCACGGCACCCGTGTTTTCATCTACAGTGACTTCAGCAAACTGCAGCTTACCTTTATGACTATAAGGAGTGCCATCTTCCAAGAATAGGGCTACAGGAGCAGTATCATCGTGCAACAACTGACCACTGGCGATACGCTGTTTCAGACGCAGCATTTGAGTGCTCGATTGCACGATATCGACATTAATTGGATCCAGCTGTGAGATATTGGCTAATGCCTGTGCTTGACCAGCACCGACTAGGGCACCCGCTGTCACATTAGATTTACCAATACGTCCAGCAATCGGCGCTTCAACTTTAGTGTATGCTAAGTTGATTTCAGCAGTGTTAATTGCCGCTTTTGCGACAGCAACACTGGCTTTAGCTTCCAGATAGTTAGCTTCAGCAGTATCGAAGTCTTGCTGACTAATTGATTTGCTTTTAATCAATGAGCTGAAACGCTCTGCCGTAGCCTTAGTCGATGTTAAGGCGGCTTGCGCGCGCTGTAACTCAGCCTTCGCACTCACTAATGCAGCTTCATACTGTGACGCATCAATTTGATACAGTGACTGACCTTTTTGGACGACTCCACCCTCGTTAAAGCTACGAGCGAGTATAATTCCACCAACCTGCGGACGAACTTCAGCCTCTAAATACGCACGGCTGCGACCTGGCAACTCTAAGGTGATCTCCTGAGGTTGAGTGGTCACTTTAATGACGCTTACTGGCACACTTTGTGGACCTGCGGCCTTGCCAGTCCCTTCAGTTTTTTGCTCACAGCCAGTTATCCATAACGCCACACTTAAAACAGAGGCAATTTTCACTATTTGCCGCATGAGAACTCCTAATAAAAGCCATCTACTCGGTAATCTTTTTGAAAGCAGAAAGTGCCGTCAAACCCACCTTTGGAAGCATAATTTTTTGTCGAATATTTAACGCACCTTTATCTCACAATGTCCATGAGTCAACAAGGAAAACTCCTAGTTTAAATTGTAAGGTAATGAAAATTTTTGCATGAAATCAGCCGCATATGTTTAATAGTTGTTAATAGATGGGCGCATTAACGTGGCTTGTTAACTCAGCGTTCAAACACGTATAACTAACAAGTGAAGCATTAACATTATTCTAGTATTACTCGTTAATTTAAAAGGTTTTTATGTCGATTAACTTACCTCAAAAATACAGCTTTTAGTTTAAACACGATTGTCGCCCACACTACAGGCCAACACCCTGCTGATATCGGCAAGGCTACGCCCAGACTCCTGTTGCCAGTGATTAAACACACTCTGTACTTGTTGCAAACCTGCCTTAGAGCTAAAGCCATAATCCACAAGGCCGTGACTCTTAAAATATCCTTGAACATCAGTCGTTAATAGAAAGGTATCCTTGCCCATAGAACGTAGAAAGTAAGGGCCAGTGTTACCACCGAGTCGTGTACCTTTACGTTTAAGTTCGGCCCAGAGCCCAGTAATATCTTCACTCGGCCACTCAGCAATAAACTTGGCGAAACTACCGTGTTCTCTCGCTAGATCGTTAACCATATGGGCATTGTCATAGATCGCCATGGTTTTTTTGAGGTGACGAATAAGCTTAGGATCGCTTGCGCGGTCTTGTAATTGCTCCGGTGACAACATCAGTACTTTAAACGGCTCAAAGCCAAAGAAGGCTTTCTCATATTCCAGCCATTTAGCCTCGACAATCCGCCATACGAAGCCACTTTGAAACACCTTTTTGCTGATCTCAGACAAAAGCTGTGCATCGCTAAATTGCATTAGCTCTTTATTGCTAAGGCCTGTCGGTAACAAACTTTCGAGACTGGCATCACCACCTTTTCGCTGCGATGCTCTGGCGTAGATAGCCGAAAACTTTTCAATTTGACTCATACTCTCCCTCGTTACTAAAAATTAAACCCGAGTAATCAAGCTTTACCTTATATGACTAACCATTTGAAGTGGCATCTCTTTAATTATCAATGTCGGTATCCAGTCAGTTAAACCTCTTGTCAGCAACATTGAGAGTCCAACAGTTAGCGACTAGAGTTAATAGTAACCCTTATAAATAACGAACCCACTTCGGCTATGGATCTGTATTACCATCCGCTGGCACGCCAGTCACAAAAAACACTGATTGCTCTTTACGAAAAACAGGCAAGCTTCAGCCCGCATATCATCGACCTTGGCGATGCTTTTAGCAGGCGCAGTTTTCAACAGCTTAATGCTGAAGCCAAGCTTCCACTGTTACACGTACGTTCAAAAGAGTTCTTTAACGACGCGAGCATTATTATTGAATATATAGATAACTATATCAGCTCTGGTACTCAACTTATCCCGATAGACAAGACTCAAGCCTTATATGTCAGGCTCTATGATAGGTTAAGCGACCATCAACTAGATAGAGAGATAGACGCTTGGCTGGAAGCGATCAATACCAGCAGCAATCAGATCCACACCAAACGGTTAGAAAGGACAATGCTAGCCAGCTTAGACCATTTTGATCGCCGCCTAGCCAATAATCACTGGGTTTGTGGCGAAAGCTTTTCGCTCGCCGATTGTGCATTCATTCCCTGCCTTAAAGCACTGGAAAGTCGATTGCAGCTATTAGATTACGAACACATAGGCCGCTACTGGATCCAGGCCAAATTACGCGGGTCGGTGAGCCAAATGCTAGAGGAGATAGAGCTCACTCTAGCCAGTATTGGCCAAACTGAGCAGCGCGCGCATACTTAGCTCGCCGCTCTAAACTCCATCGGCTCACCCGTAGGGCTAGGCAGATTGCACTCTTTCTTAAGCAGCAGGAAGCTCTTCCATTTTATCACCTCTGGCGGCAATTGCGGGGCAGGTTCATTAAAACCAACTTCAGCGAGCATAGTCGCAATAGCCACCTGCTTGCCTTTGCAGACAAACACCCCACGCACATGCGCGATACAGTGCAAGCCGCGGGCGCTGACAAAGCGCTGTTCAATATAGAAATACTTTTCATCCCAGCCCACCAATTTGGTTTCAATTTCAAACTTGGCAAACGGCTTGATGTCGCGGATATAGGTAAACTCTGCCGCATTGACGATAGGCATCCAGCCTAACTTTAGGAATCGCTTCAAGAAGCCCATCTCAGCCATCATATAAGTACGAGCGAGATCCATAAACGCGGGGTAACGAGAATTGGTCAGATGAAAGTTAATATCACAATCTGTCGGCAGTGCGCGATACGCCAAGCGGCTGGTATCTAAGAAGTCGATCTTGTTGCAATGACGATTACGCCAAAGAAATAACCAAATAAGCCTAAAATAGAGATTCATTGATGACTCTGCTTGCATCCTAATAAATATGAAGCGCAAGGCTAGCAGAGGTCATACCTGATAACAAGCGTGTGCGAGAGCAATTAAAAAAGGCGCCTGAAGCGCCTTTTGATAGATTTTAAAAGCTAATTTTAGCCATTAATTCCACTGTGTCTTAATAACGCATCGGTCTGCGGCTCACGACCACGAAAACGCTTAAACAGCTCCATCGGCTCTTCACTACCGCCCATCTCTAGGATGTTTTCAAGGAAGCGTTGGCCCGTTTCCGCATTAAAGATCCCCTGCTCTTCAAACAGTGAAAATGCATCGGCAGAGAGCACTTCGGCCCACTTATAGCTGTAATAACCCGCCGCATAGCCACCCGCAAAGATATGAGCAAAGCTATGTTGGAAACGGTTGAACTCTGCCGCCTTAATCACTGCAACTTGCTCACGTACTTCATCGAGCTTTTGCTGGATCTCGGCACCTTTAGCTGGATCAAACTCTAGATGTAACTTGAAATCAAACAACGAGAATTCAAGCTGACGCAACATCATCATGCCTGACTGGAAGTTTTTCGCCGCTAACATCTTGTCTAACATTGCTTTAGGTAATGGTTCACCCGTTTCGTAATGGCCTGAGATCTCGGCTAACGCCTCCTCCTCATAGCACCAGTTCTCCATAAACTGACTCGGTAGCTCCACCGCATCCCAAGGCACACCGCTAATACCCGATACTCCACCCACATCGATTTTAGTTAGCATATGGTGAATACCATGGCCAAACTCGTGGAACAGGGTTGTCACCTCTTCATGGGTAAACAGTGCAGGTTTACCCGCCACTGGTGCATTGAAGTTACAAGTTAGATAGGCCACAGGATCTTGTAAGCCATTTTCTGTCATGCGACGCGCACGACAATCGTCCATCCATGCACCGCCACGCTTACCTTCACGGGCATAGAGATCGAGATAAAAACTGCCGCGATGCTCATTGTTACTGTCGGTAATATGGAAGAAGCGCACATCTTTATGATAACTGTCGAACTCTTTTTGCTCTTCTACCTTTAGGCCAAATAGGCGCGATACAGTATAGAACAGACCCGATAGCACTTTATTTTCAGGGAAGTATGGACGCAGTAACTCTTGGGAGATCTCGTATCTATGATGCTTGAGTTTTTCAGCGTAGAAGCTTAGATCCCAAGGCTCAAGCTCTGTCACACCACACTCTTTTTCAGCAAATTCAGTTAACTCAGCCAGCTCTGTTTCACCTTGAGACTTAGAGCGAGCAGCCAGTTCAGTTAAGAAATCCAGCACTTGTGCCGGAGACTCTGCCATCTTAGTCGCGAGTGATTTATGTGCAAAGCTATCAAAGCCTAACAGGTTGGCAACCTCATGGCGCAATGCGATGATTTCATCCATCAAAGGACCATTATCGAACTCTCCGGCATTCGGGCCTTGGTCCGATGCTCGCGTCACAAAGGCGCGGTAGCACTCTTCACGTAGCTGACGATTTTCGCTGTACATCATTACTGGCAGGTATGATGGAAAGTCTAGGGTAAACAACCAGCCATCAAGCTCTTTAGCCTCGGCCATCGCTTTCGCGGCTGCAATGGCAGACTCAGGCAGACCTTTTAGCTCGGCTTCATCGGTGATCAGCTTAGTCCAAGCTTGTGTGGCATCGAGTAACTGGTTCGAGAAGCTACTGGTTAACTCCGACATACGCTTAACCAATTCACCATAACGCAGCTTGTCGCTATCGCTTAGGCCAATGCCCGATAGCTCGAAGTCACGTAGGCTGTTCTCAATCAACTTCTTCTGTGCTTGTGAATAGTGAGCAAACTCAGGCGACTCCGCCAGCGACTTATAAGCTTCATACAAGCCCTGATGCTGACCGACAAAGGTGCCGTATTCAGATAATAGAGGTAAGCAAGCATCATGAGCCTTGCGCCACTCTTCGCTGCTAACAACCGAATTCATATGTGAAATAGGTGACCAGATCTTACCTAACTGATCGTCCATCTCCTCTAGCGGTGCCACAAGGTTATCCCATGTGAACTCACCTTGGTGCTTAAGCACCTCTTCGATTTTTTGGCGACAATTGGCGATACCTTGCTCAACAGCAGGCTGAATATGTTCAGGTTGAATACTTGAAAAAGGGGGAAGCTTGTTGCTGTTTAACAAAGGATTGCTCATCGATGATTCCTTAACATTCTATGTTGATAGCTATAGAGATAAGGGCGGATACGGCAAGATTCAATCTATGGAGCACAATTGTTTGTAAACTAAATGCGTCCTAACAACAAAAAACCACATCTTCTAGGATCTAGATCAAATTTTGCCCATGCAGACTTTACACAATATTGATACTGTAAACCACATCGCAAATACGACCCATTATCATTTACATTCTACAACTAAAAACTACTATGCCAAGGGTCACTTTCTTTCGCCAATATTTCGAGTCTAACAATGAAAAAAACCAGTTTATATACTGCATTAATAACACTATCAATCAGCCCAGCAGTCTTTGCCGACGGTGCGGCCAATATCGATGACTCTCACAATACTAAGATCATTGAGCAGCTACCTTTAGACGATAGCGGACAAGTTCAAGGGCTTATCGATCTTGGCTGGGACTCGAAATACATCTCAGAAGGCCGCAACAACTTAGACAAAGGCGGCATCTATTGGGCTACCGCCGCAGTACAAAAAGACAATCTGACGGTTTATGCCACCGTGGGGCGCGGTGATAGCCAGCACTATACCGAGTGGAATTTTGGTATTGAGTATGGCTTCGAGCTTAGTGAAAACTTAAGTGGTAGCCTAGGCTATCAGCGCCTAGAATTTTATGGCGATGAGCGTGCTCATGACAATGAGCTATTCAGCTCACTCGAATACACAGCGGTAGACTGGTTAGTACCATCTGTTAGCTATACTTACTCCACCGAAGCGGCTGGTTACTTCGTAGAAGTCAGCCTACACAGTAACTGGGAGCTGACCGAAGGCTTAAGCGTTAGCCCGTATGTTACCCAAGGTTTTGATTTTCAGTATGTCACCGAAGATCATGATGGCCCTAACCACTTTCAGTTTGGTGTAGAAGCCGAGTACCTATTACCTAATAACTTTGTCGTATCTGGCCACATTAGTCACACTATCGCTCAAGAAGATATCAAGCTAGAGGCACGTAATGATGGCATCACCGGTAGCCTGGATGAAACCTTTGCCGGCCTGCACCTAAGCTGGAACTTTTAGTCAACGACATAAGGTCAGCTATTTTTAGCTGACCTTTGCCAATTCATCACCGTCTTTAGTTAACAGCTTCTTATCCACCACAATTAGCTATACTAACAACTCATAGTTAGCTGTTTCGCTCTTGCTGGCTAAGCAAGCTGTAAGCAGGAGCGAATATAAAACCTGAATACACAAAACAGATTACACGGACAGTAATCTTGAGTAAGAGGAACAAGGAATGTTACTTCTATCGCGCTTAACTTTAGTCACACTCATCATTGTTTATAGCCCGCTCAGCTTTGGCAACGACCCCGATAGCGCAACACTCGCTTTAGGTAGCGTGCTAAACGATAAGGGTCAACCGATCGAGCTACCCGACAAGCCTAAGAGCGACTTTAATTACTCACCGCCCCCCATTGAAGACTCCAAGCGCTCCTCAACACAAAGCCGCGTGACAAAGAAGAGTTCGTCTAAGAAAGCTAAGGCTAAGAGTCGCAAGCAACGGCTCGCCAGCCGCAGCAGCGTGGCCAACGACCCAGGTTGTCGCTGGCTTAACAGCCGCATGAATAGTCTAGATCGCCACCTTAGTTCGGGAGTCAACTCACGCAATCGCCACTACCAAACGGAACTCAAGATTAGACAAGGCGAATGGGAATGCATGAAATGTGGCGCAGAGGGCCCCGAGCAGAGTGACCACGCCACCTGCCAGTACAGGCGTTAAAACACGCGGCTTGAACATCATAGTGGAAGTTCCCATTTAATAATCATAGAGACAGACTGTAATAGCCCACTTCCCTATGCGTTGACTCAAACTCTCAATCACCAGCGGGTCGCAGAGAACCATTTCAGCCAAAGCCATTAATGATTGCCATCGGTGGTTTTAAGCTAAAAATTAAAGTCTTCTAACTCATAATTTATGGGGCTAGCTGGATCAAATTTTTCCCTCTACAATGGCTTGTTCTTGAACTGGCGCAAAGCCAATAATTTAACTCGTCACTCGTTGTAATTTTATTTAAGCAACAAACGGGTTAATCATAATTACGGGTCCAAAAGCCCCTATTCATCTGCTTTTGGCCAACAGTTCGCAACTTTATTGGAGATACACATGGCTCAACATTTTGATTATATCTGTCTTGGCGCGGGTAGCGGCGGTATTGCATCGGCTAACAGAGCAGCCATGCGCGGTGCCAAGGTACTACTTATCGAAGCGAAAGAGCTGGGCGGCACGTGTGTTAACGTAGGTTGCGTACCGAAAAAAGTGATGTGGTATGGCGCACAAGTGGCTGAAGCCATGCACCTGTATGCTAAAGATTATGGTTTCGACGTTACCGTAAACAAGTTTGATTGGAGCACCCTGATTGCCAGTCGTGAAGCCTATATCGGCCGTATCCATGGCTCTTACGATCGTGGCCTAGAAAGCAATGGCGTCACTTTAGTGCGCGGTTACGGCCGCTTCGTCGATAGCCACACCATCGAAGTGAATGGCGAGCACTACACGGCTGACAATATCTTAATCGCCACTGGCGGCGCGGCAACCATTCCAAACATTCCTGGTGCCGAGTATGGTATCGACTCTGATGGCTTCTTCGCACTCGCCGAGCAGCCTAAACGCGTTGCCGTGATCGGTGCGGGTTATATTGCCGTCGAAGTCGCTGGTGTACTGCAAGCTCTCGGCAGTGATACTCACCTGTTTGTGCGTAAGCACGCCCCACTACGTAACTTCGACCCTATGCTAAGCGAAGCGCTGATGGAGTCTATGGCCACTGACGGCCCAACGTTACACACCCATAGCACCCCAGAGTCGGTCACCAAAAATAGCGATGGCAGCCTCACTCTTAAAATTGAAAATGGCGAAAGCTACGATATCGACTGCCTGATCTGGGCTATTGGTCGTCACCCATCGACGGGCAACATTGGCCTTGAAAATACCAAGGTTGAGCTAGATGCTAAGGGCTATGTGATCACAGATGAGCAGCAAAACACCACAGACACGGGCATATACTGTGTCGGTGATATCATGGCAGGCGGCGTAGAACTAACGCCTGTCGCGGTTAAAGCGGGTCGACTGTTGTCGGAGCGATTATTCAACGGCATGACAGATGCTAAGATGGATTACAGCTGCATTCCAACCGTGGTATTTAGCCACCCAGCTATCGGCACCATGGGTTTAACTGAGCCAGAAGCGAATGCACAATATGGCGAAGATAACGTGACGGTATACACCTCTGGCTTCACCTCTATGTACACAGCAGTCACCTCTCACCGTCAGGCTTGTAAGATGAAGCTGGTTTGTGCGGGTGATGAGCAAAAGGTTGTCGGTATTCATGGCATAGGTTACGGCATGGATGAGATCCTGCAAGGCTTCGGTGTAGCGATGAAGATGGGCGCAACCAAGGCAGATTTCGATGCGGTTGTCGCTATCCACCCAACGGGCGCAGAAGAGTTTGTTACCATGAAGGGTTAGTGTAGAAAGGCTACCCCAACTACTTGACTATTTAGGAAAATCTTATAGGCTGTTGCATATAAAGCTATGCGACAGCTTTCTAAAACGAGGTGACATCCTGTTCTTTTTAAAGAGCAGTATTTTAACTCTTTTTGGAGATTTGCCTCACATGGTTAAGTTAATACATTCAAGTTCTGTATTTAAAAAAACAAATTTACAAATCCATAATAATGGTTCATATCATTGCCTTCCATCTGAACATAACATCGGTTCACTTCCAACTTTATTTAGCCAGGATGGAATATTCCTTTGTGAACCAAACAGCTACTTTTTTTATCTAAAAGCCATAAAACGAGCCAAAGACCTTAGCCCATCCAGTCGTGCTCTCCTCAAATACTATCAGTTCCTGGAAGATGAACGGCTAGAATGGGATCATACCCCTCCGATCAAAAGACTAAAACCGACCTATTTGTTTCGATCGTACCTGCTTAAATTAGTCAAACAAGATCAACTGGCATATAGCACTGCTAACGCTTACATGAATCACGTTAAGAATTTTTACTTGTGGACGATGCACGAAAGGTATCTGACGATTAATCGAGAGCAAGAAGCCCCTTTTAAAATAGAGTTTGTACAAGTTAAAAGCCAAGGAATGTTAGCGCATATCCATCCAACCTTCACAGTACAAGCAAGCGACTTGCGCATAAAAGTGCCAAAAGATGCCAATAGTAAGAATATACGACCGCTATCTCCTCTTAGCCGCGACTCCTTATTTCTCTTAACTCGATTTCTGCCGCAAGAATCAGAAGAGTTACGCCTACAAGTATTGATTTCGATTGATACCGGCATGCGAATTGAAGAAATAGCAACTTTGACTCTTGAAGCATTGGATACGGCAACAGCCATTGCAGAAAGTGAGCATCGCTTTGAAATATTGTTGTGCCCACGAACAACAGGAGTCCAAACAAAATTCGGAAAAACTCGGCATGTTGAGATCTCTGCTCAATTATTGCACTTATTGGAAGATTACAAAACTTCAGAGCGCAGGCTTAGTCGAGTGAATAAGCTAAATGAAAAAATTAAACAGCTTCCCCTTGAAAACCACTGGTTTAAACAAGCTCAAATTGAAGTATTAGAGCGATGTAAAAGTCACGAATCACTCTTTATTAGCCAACAGGGTAACCCTGCGTCCTCCAAATCCATAGAATCTAGGTGGGGCGAGTTCAGAGCTAAAATTATAAATGCTGGAGCCACATTTTCGCATAGATTCCATGACTTACGCTCTACATACGGAACATACCGCCTGAATGATTTGCTAGAGGCGAAACTACCTGTAGCAGATAGCATGGAGCTCTTAATGGGGTGGATGGGACATAATAATGAGAGTACAACCTGGAAGTATCTAAAGTTTTTAAAGCGCAAAGAAGCCTTCAAAGTTAAGTTTGGCCTCTTAGATAGCATCATACACGAAGCACTAGAGAGTTATGATGACTGATCTAACCTACTTGAGTGGATGGAAACCAGAGTTGTGTATTCAGCTCAATGACGGTCATCATCGTAAAGCTGATTTTAATCGCCTCTTAGTAAAGCACTTTCCTAGTACCGAAACCATGCAACAAGAAAATGATTTTATCAATGCCAATCGAGAAAGAATTATTCTTAAAATGAAAGACCAATTTCAAGAATCCATTGATGAAGGAGGGAGCCATAGTTCACTGTATTTCACCTTTAATAACATCTATCCATACGTAAAATGGTGTGACAAAGAAAACAGTAGAGCATTTACAAGAATATCCATTGAAAAATATATGGATGCCTTGTATCAAAAGGTGCTTTTAGGTTCGCTAAAGAAAAGCACTTATAAAAAGATGCGCTCACGATTGTTTGTCACCTTTACACAAACTCTTGATTTACCTACGAGCTGGTTCGATAACATAACAGTCCTGAATTCAAGTGATACAGAGCCCTTTGAAGCATACTCTCGTAGTGACCTAAATCAATTACTTCCCTTTTTAATAAAGCTGTTTAATCAAACATATCAGCAATTTATTGCAAACCCAGACAAACATATCGCGGCAAATAAGAGCAGACCAACAATGGAGTTTGTATGGAAAGGAGATACATACAAGCTGTGTAGTGGCATATCTAAAATGATGTGTTCTGCAACCTTTTTATTAGCTTATTACACATATGCTAATACATGTGACTTATTCAACTTAAAACAACCTAAGAACACCTCATTCTCATTAGATGAAGCCTGGTACACCATGCCAACTTTTAAACGTAGAGCATTCAAAATGATTCAGATCGAAATGGGTGAGCATGGTGTCTTGGAAATGCCAAAGCATTCAATAACCTTTTTTGACAAGTTACTAAAAGCTTCAAAAATTTTAAATAAAGGTGGTGACAAATTACTACTTAAAACTATCGCTCACAAGCAATTAAAGCCTATGAACGCAACGACACTTCAAGACTTTCTAAGACTATGGGTAGAAAAGCATTTTGTCTTTACAGACCAAACAGGAAGGCGACTAAGGCCCGTAATCAGTCGCTTTCGTGAAACTGGTTCTCAACTTACAGCTTATCATCAGGGAAAGTTAGCTAATGATATTATGCTGAATAATACGCCTAATACCCGCAAAAAAAGCTACTCGACCGGTAATAAATACACCAACAATGGCATGATGCAAGATACGCTTTTGATAAGGCAAGAACAAGCGCAAGCAAAAGTCAGTACAAAAGAGGCACAGCAAAACATAGCTATTGAAGTGTTAGTCATTGAGGAAGAGTACAAAAACCATATACCTAATCTCAGTAATACTCCAAATGGCGGAAGTTGCGCCAACCCCTTTAGTAAAAAATCCGAGAAATATACCAGAAAAGCTTTACGGCATGGACTAGCTAAAGAAGGTGAAAGGCTTGCTTGTGCGGATTTACTTGCGTGTTTTGGCTGCCCAGAACAAGTAATTGTTCAATCTGATCACAATATTTGGTCTTTACTATCATTTAAACTCTGTATTGAAGAAGCAATGTATCTACACCTAGATGCTCATCATTATCGTAAGAATTTTGAAAATGTCGTTCACTTTATTGAAAATCGGATCCTTCCAAAGCTGACAAAAACTCTTATTAAACAAGCTGAGCTACGCATAGTTAATGAGGGCCAGCATCCTCTGTGGTCTGATTCTGACTCAATTATTGATTTAATCCCATCACAAACCAATAAGGAGTATTTATAATGGATACTTCGCAACTTTATCTTGTCGACTTTCCTGAAGAGCTAAAAATAAAAGACATTGATATTGTGTCGCTTTATCATCACAACCGATATGAGGAACTTGATGCTATTATTATTTGCAGAGACAGCAATGGCGATATTACCGCAACATTTGAGGAAGATACATGGGGTTTAATGCCATTTGCTCGACGAAAGATTAAGAACAGTTTTGACTTTAGTGAATTCACACATTCTCCTAGATTAATGAATGAACTAAAATTAGTCACCTACGGACGGTTATTTAATAAAAATCCACAAGGGCGCAAGGCCTCTTCCTTCTCTGCAATAGAGAGCGAATTGTCAAAAAATAAAATAGCCTATCGTTTTTTACTAGAAAACAATTACACATCTTTATCACAATTATCAAACCCTAAGACTTGGGAGAAGTTTGAAGAGTACTTAATCAGTAAATCGTATGCTCAACGCACTTTAGAGGGAATGTTTGTAGCGATAAATAACATACTAAAGCTATCAGGCTGGCACCATTTAAAACTAGGGTTCAATCCGATAAAAAAAGAATTATCCTCAAAATTAAGTGACAAAATACTCCAACAAACACTGGTTATTCCTGAACGCCTTTCTGATGCAATTTACGGTCAAGCGATTAATTTAGTTAATGCGGCACTTCCCCATAAAGAGTTAATCGCGGAAACAGAAAAAGCACTACAAGACAACTACCTTGAGGGTAAACGAACCCTCGATGAGAAACTTAAAAACGGCTTCACATTTACGTTTTTGAGCGGAAGTAAAAATATTGTAGATCACCGCAAATATGTCATCGCGATTGCAGATAACCAACCACAAACGCTAAGTGATATCATCGCACCACTGGCTAGAAAAATAGAAAATACAGAGCTTAATAATGGCAATGACTTTCATCGTTACCTTGGGCAACTAATCACATCATGCTACATCATTTGTGGTGGGTTTAGTGGGATGCGAGATTCCGAACTTGATAAGTTAACACCGGATAGCTACTACAAGGATACCTTTGAAGGTCGCGACTATCACATGTTGCAATCACACACATTTAAGCTAGGTGAAAAGCGAGAAACCTGGGTAGTAGCACCGGCAGCACAACAGGCTATCGAGTTAGTAACAACTCTCACAAAATATTGGCGTAAAGAGGTTAGTTACCCTCATACAAAGTACAACAATACGGTTTGGGTAAATCAACCTTACCGATCTAAAGCTCCTCGTCTCATCAATTATTGGAACAAACGCCTTCAGCTCTTCTGCAAGCAGTTTGATTTTGTTGTCACGCAAGAGGACTATCAGGAGTGCTTAGATTCCAACCCAGCATCATTCAACAAGGTAAAAGAGACTGTTAAGGTCGGAGAGCCTTGGCCTATGACAACACACCAGTTTAGGCGATCTCTAGCGTTCTACTGTATTAAGAACAGGTTCGGTACAGCCGTTGCCCTAAAGCAACAATTTAAACATTTATATCTAGCCATGACTGAGTGGTACACCAATGGTGGTAAATTGGCGAGTATTCGAGATTTAATGGTCGATGATAAAATTCAAAAAGCCTTGGATATTATTAATGCTGAAACAACTACCAATAAGATTTTTAATCAATGGCACTCAGATGCTCACTTATCTGGTTCTCACGGCAAAACTATTATGAAAATGCGCGATAATGTGCCACAAATTTACAGTTCTTGGGAAGTTATCTATCAAGCGGTAAAAGATGGAAGATTAACCTTACATAGTACTGCTCACAGTTATTGTAAGGCTGGATATGACTGCGATATGGATGGCATTATCACTCCCCAATTCTGCGTTGATTGTTCATCAGGTAGCAGCATTATTGATGACAAACAAGCTAGATGGTGGCAGAAAAAACACAAAAGCTTAGTGGCCTATATAGGATTAAGTGATGATATTTCGGTGACAGATAGAAGCCACTATATCACCCAAATTCGAGCCGCTGAGATCGTGATGTCTGATTTTGATATGGAGTTTACACCTTTTGAGGCTGAGTTAAAGGTGATGGAATTATGAATAAGAGCGAAAACACATTACTGCTATTGGAGGCAGCACTAGAGCGTATTTCACAGGGTAAACCCAAGCGCATTTTGGCTACACGAAAGCTAAGTGTTAGAGCTGTTGAAGAAGAAGCGAATCTAGGCAATGGCAGTTGTTATTACTATCCTGATTTTGTTGATAAGGTTAAACACGTCAAAGTAGATATTGCTGAAGCGAAAGGCGAATATGTTCAACCTGAAATTCAATCTGTTCGAGCAAAACTCAATGAGCAGAAGCGTATTAAGCAAAACTACAAAGAGAAGTACGAAGCGGCAAGAGAACAACTAGCTAGCTTTGCAGCTGCACAGCATCACCTCAATGATAAGTTAGTGCAAGCAGTAGCGAAGATAGATGATTTAGAGTTTGAAAATGCAAATCTAAAAGAAAAAATTACTGAGCTGCAGAGAAGTAAGGTTGTGTTAATTAAATAAGCTGACTTTTCATTCTACGTATTTCAAAATAAGATATGCCCACGAACTCTCTGTTGAATAATGGAGAGCTATAGATTAATTCTCAATGATTAGGCTCTCTGGCATGAAAAATATTAGAACCAATATCCAAACTTTAAATAAGCAAGCTCCTGCGCCGTTCTCAAATGATATTATTCAAAACTACAACACCTATTTAAGGCGTAATGACATCTGGCTTAAAGAAAAAGGAGAGGACTACTTAGGACCTATACCGCTTGATCAAGTAATAGGTATTGATCAGATGTATGGTGATGATTCAACCTGGGGGCAATGCTTAGAAGGGCGATGGCTTAAACGTCTAAAGTCCAGACTGATACAATTAGAAGATAACCCACAGTACTATTTATCAGAATGCGAGATGAAAAAACTGTCCTTTATTAAGGTTGGAGATAAATATTTCATCAGTGAAGGTAAACACCGCACTATTATCGCTAGATTTCTATCCTACTTTAATCCTGAAGTATTTAATGGCCGTTCTCCGTTTGAGTTTGCACAAGTAACCGAGTATTTCATTGATACCGAGTACAACTCCTTGAAAGGGCGATTCAACGCTATAGCAGAAAGCTATCCTTCGTTACAATTTAAACTGCAACATACTACGTCAGAAGACGACCTGCATTTTCTACTTATTAAAGAAAAAAAGAACTTTGGAAGGTCCAAAGTATTCTCTCGCACCGAAGCCTATCAGGTCCTTAATTCGCTAGAAAGTCCATCAGTAAAAGAAAAATGGAATTCAGGTCCCGCCAATATCTACTCGTTTATTCCATACCAAACCTGTTTTAAGGCTCTTTTCGGTAAACTATAGAAACAAACACATTAACTAAAAAGCCCAGCAACTAATAATTATAAGAATAACTTCCTACTAAAATTTGTTGGGGGACATATTCTTTCCATAGCATTGATGCACCAACACATTAAAGTTTGATTACTTTCAACATCAATTTTGGGCGGAAATGAGCTTCTCGCCCATGAAATTTTGATTTTAAACATAACAACATTATCTACGGTAACACTTCGCTATACAGATTTGACCAAAGTTCCCACTCTTTCTACTTATTCATTGAACAATTACGAGAGCTTGATATACATCCTTTCAAGACAAAAAATGAGGCTCGGGAATTTGCGAAATTCAACCAGCTAGACGCATTTCGATATCTAAAAATTTAAGGGAGCAACTCCTTCACATCACAATCTAAAACTTCGGCCAATTGATATGCCTTTTCAAGCGTAATATTGACTTCACCGCGCTCGATTCTCCCCGCATAGCTGCGATCAATCTCAGCTAAAAGCGCCAATTTATCTTGAGATATCCCCAACTCTTTGCGTTTGCTCCGTAATTTCAAGCCAAATTGGATTGCTAAGTCTTTCATTTTTCATCTCGTTAAAGATAAAGACTATCCAAAGTTGCGGCTTATAAAGCCACGGATTATAATCCGCATTTAGTTTGTAATGTTTTTCTACTCCCTAGAGCTAGTGATTAACACCTTGTGAGAAAGTCATGCCGAAAGTTTCAATCAAAATATGCACTAAGTTGCATACTATTCTCCAGGACGAGAGCTTTAATAATTTCCAAGTCGTGCAGTTACGCGATAGATTTTTAGCAGCCTCCACTAGCAACCAAAGCGTTGGCGATGCATATAAATTTATTTATAGGCAGGTCAGTAGACTCGTTAAAAAGAGAGCCTTACGGAAAGTTAATAAGGAGAGCACGAAAACAGTCACTTACCAAAAGACAGAGCTATTTGATCAAATCAACTTCGTTATAAACGGACCCATTGAAGCTAGTAAGCCCTTACAAAAACTACTAGATAGGACTGAACAAGATGCTATTCAGCAGCTAAAAGAACGCCTTAAGCAATCAGAAGTCGATCTGCTGACTAGCATTGGAGAGTCTGAAGAATATATGCGGCTATACAAGTCCTTCCCAGAGATGAAGGAACACCTTGAGTCGCAGTACATAGTGGCTAGAGAAAATAGCTCGAAGCTACTTGGGCAAATCAAAGCTATTAAATCAGTACTCTCGCACCAACAGAAGTAACCCCAATGCAATTAAGACAATGGCAATTAGAGTGCGTAAACCGCGCTCTAGAGCACTTTCATGCCAATAAAAGACACTTCCTCTGCTTAGCAACTCCTGGAGCAGGTAAGACGATTATGGCGGCAGAGATAGCAGCTGAATTGTTTGAGCAAGATCTTATCGATTTTGTATTGTGCTTTTCGCCTTCAGTAAACATCTCGCAAGGTATTCAAAACACATTTTCACACAGGCTGGAATGTCGCTTTGATGGCGTAATAGGTGCAGTTGGTTGCTCTTATACCTATCAGGGGATGCTGTCATTTAAAGATGACTTCTGGCAGTTACTAAAAAGAAATCGGGTATTAGTCATTTTTGATGAGATCCATCATTGCTCTGGTAGTACTCTTGAAGATGCCAATGCTTGGGGAGAAGAGATCTTACTCAACATACAAGATCACGCGAAGTACACCTTGGCGTTGACTGGTACGCCTTGGCGCTCAGATCAAGCACCGATTGTTTTATCTCGATATCTAGACCCTGATAGCAAAATTCAATGTGACTATGTTTATGGCCTAAGAGAAGCCGTGAGAGATGGTGTTTGCCGGAACCCGAAAATTGTATTAATTGATAACGAAGAACTATTAGTTACAAACCAAGATAATGAGATCCAAACTTTCAGCAGTTTTGATGACTTATTTAAAGGCTCATCAATTTCATATCAATCGGTCGTCAAAAATAATTTAGCGATTCATCACATTTTAGGACTAGCAATAGATAAGCTAGGAAGTATCAGACAGCTAAACCCTAATGCAGCAGGATTAGTCGTAGCATCCTCAATTGAACATGCGTCCCATATCTTAAAAATACTCAAAGATACATTCCACCAAACAGCGACAATAGTCACTTACCAAGAAGCTAACCCATCGGACATAATCAACGAATTTAGGCATGATAATACACAGTGGATCGTCAGTGTTGGAATGGTAAGCGAAGGCACTGATATTCCGAGGCTACAGGTGTGCTGCCACCTAAGTCGAGTAAAAACTGAATTGTACTTTAGGCAAATATTAGGGCGCATTTTGCGAACCACTAGAGCTTTAGATCAACAAGCTTGGCTCTTCATGTTTGCGGAACCCAAACTAGTCGTATTTGCGCATAGAATTGAGCTTGAACTCCCTGATAACCATGTTGTGATGAGAGAGTCAAAACCTAGTGGCGGTATGGAATTAACAATATCTAACTATGAGAAAAAACCTAGTCATCTTCCCAATCAATCTCGTTCTTTTACACTTAGCGTTGGTGATATTTTCGATAAGAAACAGACTAATGCAATACTGAATCGAACAACTGAAGATGTTCAATTCACCAGCTCAATCAACCTATCAATAGAGATCTTAGGCAGGTTTAGAGAGAAGGTTATTTCAACTTTTGATTCACCATTTTAAGAACAGTATGTAGCGCCAATACTACACACTGTTTTTAAACAAAAATTTTAGCCAAAACGTTTTTCAGTCAGACGCTTACTACTCAAACGCTTTAAAACTAATTCTTGGTATTTATGAATATCCCTTAAATTTTTAGCGTCATAACCCGTAAGGGATACATGTTCACTTAACGCTTGCTTTAAAAGAGTGTCAGCACTTTGTAAAACGGCTATAAAAACTTCGCCATTACAAGAATAAGACATATGAAATCTTGCAATAGCCTTTCTTAACAGACAAAAAGACTTAGGACGTCCGAGTTTATGCGCAACATCAATAAACTCATCTCCTTTTTGTATATTATTAAGACGATAATATACTAAAGCTAAAGTAACAGCTGCATCACAATTATTAGGGTCTAACGCTATTGCTTTTTCCGCATAAGTTAGAGCT
Source organism: Shewanella schlegeliana (assembly GCF_016765635.1). GTDB lineage: Bacteria > Pseudomonadota > Gammaproteobacteria > Enterobacterales > Shewanellaceae > Shewanella > Shewanella schlegeliana. Next base: position 102,613 of record NZ_JAESVD010000010.1, on the reverse strand, counting down.
CTTTCAGGGTTCTTTATCTTGTTTAACAGCAACCAAGCGTACCTGTCATTTAAGGCAGAATTACAAGGATCATCTTCAACCGCCAAGCTAAACAATTCATCGGCTTCGGGATAGTTTTCTTTATCACCTTCAACTTTTGCTGCTTTAGCATATTCATTTCTAAATGCATCTGAGACTCGATCTTCTTGATACTCCCTCTCAACGCGATCTCTTTCTTTTGCGTATTCATCAACCAGCGAGGCAGACTCTAAAACACTATTACGAGAATCATTCTCCACTTCGGATAATTTCTTTTCAAAGAAGCGTTTTGCTAAATCTACAAGCTCAATTTCATAGCCCTTGCCATAATCTGAGACCGAAGCAAAATGCGTTTCTTGGAGACTGCTTTGAAATTCACTGTGCTGAATTTCTAATATTTGGCAAGCTCTTCCAATTGAAATGTCATTTAAAGGACTAGCTATAGATACAATAACGTAAAACACCTTTCTTTGAAGCTCATCTAGGCGCTCCCATGCATCTTCATATAGAAACTCTAATAAATCTGTATCAGATTTTTTATATAAGTTATCCATTGCTCGATCAATTGACACACCTGAGCGAGCAACATAAACCACTAATGCTTCGAGCAATATCGGCTTACGCATTAGCTTATTCGAAACTTTTCTCAGTGTTGAACTTCCCGCTTTAATAATGGCATCTGCACCATGAGTTTCGGCAAGACATTTCAACAAAGAAACACAATCAACCTCATCTAAACCATCAATTAAAATCTGAGCAGCTTCAATACTTTCATTTCTTCGTGATGTAATAATTATTCGACCAACACTCTTTCCGACATCTCTAAAGAAACTCGCTAAATCAGCTGTATCTTGGCTATTAGCAGCTAACGATTCTGAATTATCAATGATTAGCAAAACATCATTACGTTCGATCTTTCTGGCTCGCAACTCTTGCACAACTCGATCTATCAACGTCCTTCCAGAAATACTATACCACTTCTTGTCTAAAACTGGATAAAAGCATTGCATAACTCCTCTCAGGCACTCGTCCATCACAGGCTTAGTAGAAGTGAAGTGAGTTAGCCCGTCTGCAGTCCAACGTGTCATTTTTGCAGTATAAAAACTAATCACAGACGGGGTGAACCAAGTTGGTTGAATATCCCCATCTAAATATTTATTTATAAACTCAAGTACAAGGGTTGTTTTCCCATACCCTCCATCACCATAAATAAGGCACCTTCTAGAATCTTCATCTTCATACCACTCTTGTAGAGCTTGTAATTCTTTTTTACGCCCTTCAAATGTTGCAGTTTGTCTAATAGGAACATTGTGAGAAACAATTAGCTCTTGATTATCACAATCTATTATTTTTATTTCATACTCTTCTTTAGTCCCGCTGTTTAAACCAGAAAATACAGTATCTTCATTCAACTCAACAGTAAACTTACCTGCCTGTCTATCAAAAATAAGAGCTTGCCCTTCTAAAGACCACAAACCTTTTCTTTGTTTAACTTTAGCCAATACGATGGGCAGACCATTTCTAAGTACTGGCGTCGAAATATAAATACTCTCTGACTTACTCCGAATTAAAACTTTTCCAGCACTGTCTATAGTCGGAATTAAAGAAGAAAAAACCTTAAAACACTTTTCTATTATCAGTTGTATCTTATCAACCCATTCCTTAGTTGTTTGAGCATCTAATACTCCGTGAGCTGCACGGTTCCTAAACTCGACCCACTCAACGATATCTTTAGACAGACAAGGTTTTACATTCTGAATTTCTTCAAACCAACCATATGCTATACGACTGTCTTGGTAGCTTCGCAAATGAGGAATTATCTTATCTAGCATTTCTCTAGGTAATCCATCTGACGGGATACAGAATCGTTCAATAGATGAATCAATATCTAGCTCTTCAGTACTAGTTTTTTTAGAAGCGAGCTCTATTGACGTTACAACAACTAACTGAAGGATGGATCTGAGAGTTGAAGTTAAACAATTTAGCTTAGCTTCCGCGCTTGCCAAATTGCCAATAACAGCAAGCTGACTTCGATAAACATTTTCCATAATATCTCCGTAAAAGCCAAATTAGCTTAAAGCCACTAGCCAGTAAAACTAACATGCAATAAAAAATCATGAGTAAAAAGCAACATAACCACTACGCCATACTCTACATGCATTTCTCTTGAGAAACTACTTCACACATCAAACATTAAACTATCTTTTTTACTTATAATTTATTAACTTAACGCTCAAGGAACGTGAACCGTTTTGTTGCTTATAGTAATAACTATAAATAGGATCTAAAATGAAACTTAGCTGCGTACGCTTATACAACTTCCAAAGTTTTGGCCCAACTTCAACTGAGCTAAACCTAGAAGATTTAACCTTTCTTATCGGCCCTAACGGCTCAGGGAAAACAGCAGTTTTACAGGCGCTTTGCCGTATGTTTGCTCTAGATCCTTCTGTACGTCGAATAAAAAAATCTGATTTCCATGTGCCATACGACGAAATCGAAATACCGGACGAGCGAAACCTTTGGATAGAAGCAGACTTTCAATTTCCCGAACTTACCGATGAAGCAGACAATACAACTGTAGCGCCTCACTTTGGTCACATGAGACTTGATGATAATGGTGATGGAATTCCACGAGTTCGCTTTAGGTTAGAAGCAACAATTGGGGTCGATGGTGACATAGAAGAATCTTTTGTTTATGTACACGATCTAGATGAATATGGACACCCCCTCTCTACAGCAAAAGTTAGACGAGGTGAACGTAGCTTAATTCAAGTTCATTACTTACCAGCACGTCGTGATCCCGCTGAACATATTACTTTTGGCACAAACGCGATCTTAGGCCGAATGCTAAGAGCTATTAATTGGGAAGATGAACGAGAAATAGTTAAAGAGCATACTGACGAAATCAGTGAGTGCTTAGCAACAAACACAGCTGTAAATGCTCTAAGCACTAACATTCAAAATACATGGTCGAATCTACATAAAGGACATTTTTTTACAAAGCCTCAAATAACTTTTGTAGCCAGCGAAATCGAATCCCTATTGCGTCACCTTTCTATTTCGTTCGCTCCTGGACATGATGAGGCATTAGTTGATTTCTCTCGCTTAAGCGATGGACAAAAATCAATGCTCTATTTATCTCTGGTGTTATCCTCTCAGACTATAGGGCGAGCAGTACTGCAGGGGGAAGATTCTTTCGATCCAGACAAACTTCGCCCTCCTGTTTTTACTTTAGTGGCCGTAGAAGAGCCAGAAAATAGCTTATCACCACATTATCTTGGTCGCATTGTTAGCGCACTCAAAGAAATGGTTAAACATGGCGATGCTCAAGCTCTTATTGCCACGCACGCCCCCTCAATGTTGAGGCGTATTAACCCAAAACAAATTCGCCATCTACGATTAAATACGAAACGTCAGTCAAGAATTACAGAAATTGTTCTTCCAGCAAAAACTGATGAAGCACACAAATTTGTAATACAAGCCGTAAAAGCATTTCCTGAAATATACTTCTCTAGACTGGTTGTTCTTGGTGAAGGTGATAGTGAAGAAATCGTTCTCCCACGGATCTTGGAAGCTAAGGGAGCCCCGATTGATGAGTCTGCAATCACTATCGCACCTTTAGGTGGAAGGCACGTCAATCACTTCTGGCGACTTCTAACAAAATTAGAAATACCATTCATTACGTTGTTAGACCTTGATATAGCAAGATATCAAGGAGGCTGGGGACGAGTAAAATATGTTCATGACCAACTTAAATTATACTCTCAGCATAATGTATTCCCTGAAGGATACGGTATTCCAAATTGGAATGATCCAGAGCAGAAAATAAAAGACTATACGCACTACCTGACTATACTAGAACATCAAGGTGTCTTTTTCTCAAGCCCATTAGACTTAGATTTTTCAATGATATTAAGTTATCCAGAAGCTTTTAATATAGTAAAAGAAGATAGAGTCAAACCCAAGATAGGTAGAGTTAGAGCGGTATTAGGTAATTCACACTTTGATATATGCCAATATACAGTAAAAGAACGAAAGCTCTTCGACGTTTACCATAAATTATTTAAGCTTGGTAGCAAGCCAGCGGCCCATATTGAAGCATTATCAAGACTTTCCAATAAGCAAGTAATAGCCTCAATGCCGCCATCATTAGACCGATTAGCAGACGCCGTTATCGCTAAACTAGCGGAGTTACCAGAGTGATTAAAATCGACAACTGGAAACCTGCCGATGGGCTGATTCTAGAGCCCAATGCAGAAATAGCGGTAAAAGAGCGCTTAAGAAATCTAGCCCTAACGGCAGGTCCTGGTGCTGGTAAGACAGAAATGCTTGCTCAGCGGGCTGACTTCTTACTCCGAACTGGCACTTGCCGTTATCCGAAACGAATTTTGGCAATTTCATTTAAAGTTGATGCCAGTTCGAACTTAAAAGATCGAGTAACTCGCCGGTGCGGTGGTGAATTATCATCTCGATTTGATAGTTATACATTTCACGCATTTGCTAAGCGAATTATTGACCGTTTTCGCCCTATACTCACGGGAGCCAACGCATTAGATTTAGGGTATACCATTGGAAACTCTAGAACTCCTCACAAGCAAATAACGTTCACGGATTTGGTTCCATTAGCGACTCGTATACTCCAAAATTCTGCAACTGCTAGAAATGCCATAAGGCAAACATATACTGATGTGTTTTTGGATGAATTTCAGGATTGTACTGATATTCAGTATGAGTTTCTTAAAATTGCTTTCCAAGGCACAACCATTCGATTGACTGCTGTTGGAGATACGAAACAAAAAATTATGGGGTGGGCAGGTGCACTTGATGGCATTTTTGTCACTTATGCTCAAGATTTTCAAGCATTACCATTGAACATGTACCGTAATTTCCGTTCAAAGCCACAGCTTCTTCGCTTACAAAACGAAATTATCCGGACATTAGATCCCTCCTCGGTGATGCCGAATGAACTCATTGTTGGCAATGAAGGAGAAATACAAGCATTTCAATTTGAAACAAGCCAACATGAAGCAGAATATCTAGCTGACCAGATTCAAAACTGGATAAATGTAGAGAATATTCCTCCAAACGAGATTGCCGTTCTAATACGAAACCAACCCGACCTTTATGCCCAACATTTGATGCCCGCCTTGAAAAATAGGCATATCCCTTATAGAAACGAACAATTACTACAAGATATAACAGTTGAACCCGCAGCGCGCCTCATAGTCGATTTCCTGCTGTGCACTTTTGGTAAACGTGAGCCAGCATCTTGGTCAAGGCTCATGAATCAATTAATACCGTTTACAGAGGACGAAGAAGGGCAAACTTCATACCAGCAAGTGTGGCTTAGCTTCATTCAAAGTGAACGTAAAGAATTGCAACAAAACCCGATAACTACTGATAATCCTAACCGTTGGCAATGTGCAAAGCGTTTTATTGATTTAGTAGGAATCAAAACAATGACAGCGCTTTCACATGACTACGAAACAACTTCACGCCTAAATGAAATTCTCAGGGAAACATTTAAGCAGTTAGATGAAGCCTTAGCCTCAGGTCTGACACTACTTGAGGCCCTTTGCCAGTTTACAGATGATCAATCAGTAAGAATATTGACCTCCCACAAGAGTAAAGGACTAGAGTTTGATACCGTTGTGCTTTTAGGTATCGAAAATCAAAGTTACTTTGGGGCCCCAGAAGAAAGCCTGTGTACCTTTTTCGTCGGAGTTTCGAGAGCTAAGCGTAAGTTACTGCTTACATATGCAAAAGAACGATCACGGCCAGCAGGGTTCACGCGTCGATGGGATGAGCAAAGAACACCTGTCAGTGAGTACTTTAAATATACAAATCAGTTTTTACAGCAGAATACATAATTAAACTAAACCTGAAACATCATAGTTATTCATTGAAATAACACTAAATCAGATAAACACTAGGAGATACGATGGAATTTATTACAAGCGCAATACTAGGTGGAGCTATTTGGGATTTCATAAAATTCAAAGCCGAACCAACAATAGACAATATCCGCTCAACTGTTGGTAAGCTAGTCAACATTGATGAAGCTATCGAAAGTGCTTTAAGCAAAGAGCTATTAAAGCTGAAAGCCAACGAAAGCTCATCAATAGAGGAGTTAACAGCTCTATTAGATTCATCTTTACCGATACAGTCACTTCTTACTCAAATCAATCAGGCACCGCAAAATGGTGTCACTATCCAAAACTTCGGGTCTGGGGATGCCTTTAATGGAGACAAAGTTATGGGCGACAAAATCATCACTAAATAGCGGTAAAAAGTTCTGGAGTGTATATGTCGGTAGAATTCAAGGCTGAAGAAAAGAACACCTTTGTCACTATGCAAGGGGACGCCTTCGCAGGAGATAAAGTTAACGGTGATAAGTATTGCATCGAGAATCATTATCAAACAATGATTCAACAACTGGTTCCCTTAGAATCAATGCGATCCGTACTTAATGACATTCTAACTCAGTTAACCTCTGGAAAAAGGGAGCAAGCTGAACAAACGTTAGATATGTTAAGCAAGCTTGGATCATTAAGCCTAGAAGCTCAAAATGCCATTATTGCATTAAAAATTTCATTTGGCTTTAAGGTCTCTGATTCGGAGAAAAGTGCAATCCAGCAAGCCTATAGCAACTTGCCAACATCTATTAATGATTACGATGCCTACAGGGATATCGTCAATGCTGCAGCCATTATTCTTTTCAAGGATCTAAAAAAACCTACAGAGGTAGCTGCAGTTTTCAAGAGCTTACCTACTGGTAGTTTCACTACTTTTTCTTATATACGTTCACTTGATAGGATCGATTCTGTTGAAGAACTACCGATAGAAATACACACAGCGAATGCACCTTTACTCCGTGTAATACTGGATAAAACATTAGAATCTAGCGCGATCAAAGAATGCCAAAAACTAATAAACCTTTTGAGAGAAAAAGAGCCTTTCGCTGAACTAGGCCAGTATGAACTATTGGTTGAATGTATAAACCTAAATGAAATTGCTGTAAATGACTTTTTCTTACTTACAAGCGAACAAAAACAAGTTTTTGATGATACTAAATTTAAGCTATTAGAATTCTGTCAACAATCTACAACTCCAGAAAGCAGAATGATCAGCATTGCCGCTCAGCTTGCTATTTACACGCAATTTAATGATCAAGATCTCATGAGTTATCTTGTTGAAAATAAAAAATCAGTCGAAAAAATGACATTTAGAGGTATAGAGGAACTACTTCGGTGCCTAGATAGGAAAGCCGCCTCAGAATATCGAAACTCCTTACATAGTATGAGCGATATGGATTTATCCAAGCTGATTACACAACCAAACCAAGAAGAATGTAATGGAATATTAATTAGTGAATTTTGTTCCAGAAGAAACACTAAACTTATCAATCAAACCCTTTCAGAACTGATTTCTTTAGGAAAAACACCAGATAACTTAGGCTACTTCTGTATGCTTGCAGCACATGCAAGCAGCATTATTTCAAAAGAAGAATTTCCTCTTGAAAGTATCACAGAGATCTTTAATGAGGACTTTTCAAAACTCAGAATTCATTCAACCTTTATCGCACCTATCTCAATGGAGTTAGCTAAAGGAGGTTATAAAGAGTTAGCATTAATTGCCTTTAATCATACATTTGAAGGCAGAACGCCCTGGCTGTCTGATATGTACATTAGTTATCTTGGGCTGTTATATGAAAATGCTCAGTATCATGATTTTAACACTCGTTTAAATTTTTTGACCAGTTCAGAAAAAAAGCATTCTGAAATTATTAACCTTGAAATCTGTATTGCAAATGATGAGGGGAACTATCAAAATGCTGTTAATTTACTAGAAATTGAACTAAGAAAATTTGAAGGAAAAATACTATCAAAACATGACAAAAGGCAGTGTACATACTTATGGTTGCACTTAATTGTTAATATTCAAAACATTAATCCTGAAAAAATAAATAGTATTGTAGAACGAATCCCAATTTCAATTTTCTACGACCATGAAGACGAAAATGCTTGGGATTTGTTAACCTTCTTTACTAACCAGTTTCACTTAGTTGAGGAATTACTGTTAAGTTGGTTTTTTTACAACCCAAATAAGTATGCAAACCGTTTATTTAAGGTTGTAATGAACACTGCTCAATCTGGCCGAGAAAGTTTTAGCACCACAAAAGGTCGATTTAGCAGAGGTTATCAATATACAGAAGACAAAATATCAAAGATACGGATATTAGTAAATGACCTATCATTGGCCAACGATTATCCTCAATATTTACTCTTTTCCGATAGTGAACTAGCAAAAAAACTTGCTGCAAAAAAGACTGGGGACAGTTTCCTTCATAAGGCAAAGCTATGTATTTTTGAAGACTCTCTACCTCCCATAATCTCTGCTTACAGAATAGCTATAAAGATTATGGATCATGATGAAAACCAGGTTTTTACATCTTTCCAAATGCCCGAAAAGTTCAACTATGAGTCGTTTAAAGAAATCCTCGATAGTGTCACTGGAAAAAATGAGCCTCAAGATCAAAAAATCCAACAACTTTTAAAGGGCAATTTTCCTGTCCATCTAAAATATTCTCAAATCACTGGTCACAATAGTTTTGCTAAAGCCCTGAAAGCTATCTTATCCAAAAATGTTTACTTTGATCTCATAGGTAATAATGAACTTGAAGACATCAAATACAATTTAAATGATATTGTACTTGATGAAATAGGCTTTGCTTTTCTCGCTATAACAGGACTTGGGGATAAATTAAAGGACAGCAAACTTCATATAACAAGTGAAACACGAAGTTCGATTACTGCTTGGCTAACTACTTATGGAGATTTAGGCATATCCTTTAGTAAAGATAGGGATGAATTTATATCTATTGATAATAAAAATGTGCAACCTAATTTTGACTTACGTAGAGAAGCCGAACTACTCCTTACCATATGCCAAACACACAATAAAAAGAATTATAACACTCCATTTAAACTCGTAATGTATACAGGTTTCTTATTGTCATCTAGTACTGTGAGCTCTTTAGGACTGGCAAACACAAACAATTGGGCTTTTTTTACACCTGACTTCCAACTGAGAGCAATGCTAAGAAAGCCTGAATTTAAGTGTATTTTATTTAGCCATCCAAGTTTCGCTGACTTTCTGTTTAAAGATACACCCACAGAGCAAGTTAGCAAACTGATTCAATTACAGGAGCATAATTTTAATCTCTTTGTACCTTGGGCAACTATTTTTCAAATGTGCTCACATGCAACACCAGTTCAAATCAACAGCTTAGAGCATTTTTTGAGTGGGATATCAGTAAAGAGTGAAGAAGTACTTGCACTATGCCAATCATCCAGCGCCATAATTATGCGCATTATAGAAGCCAAAACAAATAACCTGAATTTTACTGATTTTAATAACATTCTAGAGAAACTTCTAATCAAGACTTTAGAAGCAGCTCAGTGCCATAAAGCTCAAGCAAAAGTAATACTAGAACTTCTGCCTATATCTCTGGCTGAAGAGTGCTACTTAGACATCAAGAGTATAAAATTACAAAAGTTACTTCTTCAAATCGCTCAAAATGTCACAAATGAATATATTGAGATAATAAATAGCTGCTTACATCAACTAAAAATGTCTAAAGTAAAAGTTTGGAATGAAGTAGAGAGAATTTGCGAAGACGAATATAAAAGTGAATTTGAACACACTGGCAGTAATAACCTCATAAGTTAAGGTCAAATTTTCCATGAGGCATCGTAAACGTTCGCACTTTACCTGCAATTTTGATCAAAAATCTGGAAAATGATACATGGATATCTACATTTTTAGGAAAAATGACTGCCGACGCTTATTTTTCTGGAAAACACACACACGCCTTGCTGTTAAAGGCTTTACAGAAATCTTCCAGATTCCACATGTGGCAGTACTTTAATACTATGCGCTAAGCACAATTCAGTGCAATAGAAAGTGCAATAAGAAAGCCGCTAAGTTAGCGGCTTTTTTGTATCTAAAACTTGAGGATCAATGCAGGTAAATCCTTTTACTGACATTGAACTAACTACGCCAAACGGCGCTAACAATATGCCTGTTAGCTCGGCGTGTTCAGTCTTGCTTGAATTGCTAGCTTAACTTCTTCTTGCGCCTGCAAGGCTTCTTCTTCAAGCTTCTCACGCATCAGCGTATCAAAAGCCACTCGTGCTTCCTGTGCTAGCTGTGACGCCTCTAACTTAGCCTCTTTAGCTTTCATCGAATCGTCGGTTAACTGACGTAGTTGCTCGATAATCTCATCGGGTGCATTACCTAGCTCAACGCTCGACTCACCGCGAGCCAATGCTTCTCTACGTAATTGCTTTTTCAGCTCCCAGATAGCGTCGTTAGCTTCACGCTCTAAGTCCGCAGCTTCAATAGCGTTATCACGCAATAGTTCAAAGCGTGCAAGCGCTTGTCCTTCTTTACTCCAAGGATCAACATCTGGCAGATCTGAAATATTAATAACAGGATCCACATAGCTATCTTGATGACTTAAGTCTAACGTCGCAGCTTTAACACCCGATATCATCAGCATCACAGCAATAATCAATAGTGGTAAACCACCAACGATAGCCGCCGTTTGTAATGTGGCTAAACCGCCCATAAACATCAATGCCGATGGCATAAACGATAGCGCAAATGCCCAAAATAGACGGTTCCAACGCATTGGATCTTCGGTCACATTGGTCTGTACAACAGATGCCAAAATATAAGAGATTGAGTCGAAGGTCGTTGCAGTGAAAATCACACATAACAGAGTAAACAGCGCGATGATCAATGTACTAAAAGGTAATTGCTCTAAAGTCGCAAAAATAGCGCGAGTCGCCCCCTCAGTATTTAGAATACCCACAACATCAAGCTGCCCCGAAAGCTGTAATGACAACCCATAGTTACCTAGGATAATGAAATACATTGAGCAGCCAAGCGAGCCGAAGAATACCGCACCAGACACCATCTGCTTAATTGTTCTGCCACGAGAAATACGCGCTACGAATAGACCCATACTAGGTGCAAAGACTAACCACCAAGCCCAGTAGAAAATCGTCCAATCTTGTGGGAAGTGCGTATCTTCAAAGGTACCCATTCCACCAAAAGGCTCAGCCCAAGTCGCCATCACAAAGAAATTAGATAGCATGCGACCGATAGAATCTAGGCCCGTTTCCAACATGAAGATCGTTGGACCACAAACCAGTACAAACAGCAGTAAACCTATGGCACCCCAGAAGTTAATGTTACTTAAGATCTTAATCCCTTTATCCATGCCCATATATGAAGAATAAGCAAAGATTGCAGTACACAGCATCAACACGCCAATTTGACTGCCAGTCGTTGCAGGAATATCAAACAGGTAACTAATACCTTCGTTAATCAACGGTGCCGCTAAACCTAAGGTCGTTGCCGCGCCGCCCAATAGACCGAAGATAAACAGAATGTCGATAACTTTACCCAGTTTGCCAAAGCTGTTAGCTTCACCAATCACAGGCATCAGTGCTGCAGAAACCTTAAGGACAGGCTGTTTACGCACATAAAAGAAGTAAGCGATTGGGATTGCAGGGATCATATAGATACACCATGCGATAGGCCCCCAATGGAACAGACCGTAGGTCGCAGCCCAACGGACAGCTTCTTCACTTCCCGCCTCTAACTGGAATGGTGGGTTTTGATAGTAATATGCCCACTCAATGGTGCCCCAGTACAAAATACTGGCACCAATACCACCACAAAATAACATTGCAGCCCAAGACGCTAGCGCGAACTCAGGCTTTTCATCAGGATCACCTAGTTTAATCTGACCAATATCGGAGAAAACGATATAGATCATGAAGAAAAACGCAGCCAAACCTAGGCCTAAATAAGCAAAACCTAACTTATCTGTCATAAAGGTCTTAGCTACTGCAATCCATTCAGCTCCTTCTGTTGGAAACATCAACAGTGGGATCACCACTGAAAGGAGCAATACTAGTGCGCCGATAAATGTCGGCTTATCAATAAGCTCGAAGTGCTTTTTCATTTTTTTTGTCCGCAACAACTAAATACAGATTTGATTAAGTGCACACCACAACGCCCTACCAAGGCAGAAAGCCTAGTAAGTTTTATACTGAGTCGAAGAGTATGAATATTGTGTGTGAACGGTTTTTTTTGTAGAGCGAATAACACCCAAAAGTTGCCCAAATTACGATTAATATGGACTAAGGATAAAATAATGTTAATTGGGCTATCTGTCGACAAACTTGAGTCGCGAATCTATCAAAAGTGTGATGTAAATCTCGCGTTAAAATAGATGAAGATATTCCAAGGGGAATTAATGCTTCATAAGTAGGCTAAACGCCCTGTTGGCGGCGTTTGTGGGTCATTTTGCCCACTGGGGAAATGATGCTTTTTTAGCGAAAGAAATACTGAGGCAAAGAGAAATCATTAAGGTAAAAATGAGGGCGGAGGTGAAAGTGTTGGCACGATTGCAATCGTGCCAACACTAACGATAACAAGCTTACGCAGCATTACGCTTTTTATATACCACACAGAAGTTGCCACGTTTAGTTCGGCACTTAGAACAGCGCTCACAATCGACTTCTGCTCTGCGCCCCTCAGACCAACGCTTAATGAGCTGTGGCTCGGCCAGCAAAGGTCTAGATAGGGCAAAATATTGAATATTGGTGGTTGCAGCAATCTCTTCGATGGCGCAGATATCTGCAAGGCCACCAACAGTAATAATCGGTAAGTTCACCTCTTGGCTGATCACAGCGCCATATTCACGAAAGTAACCTTCCTGTTGAATAACGTGACCGTCAAACGACTCACCAACAACCGCACTGGCGTTACCGTGAATGTTGCCCGAAATAATAATCGCATCGACACCAACCGACTCTAACTTTTTACAGATAACACGGGTGTCAGCAAAGGTTAAGCCACCATCAAAAAACTCCGAGGCGGTTAACTTGACCAGGATTGGATATTCCCCACCGACTAGCTTTCTGATCTCAACGTAGATCTCGAGTAAGAAGCGCATACGGTTCTCAAGGCTACCACCATATTCATCTTCACGCTGGTTATAGTAGGGGCTCAGGAACTGGTTAATAAGATAGGTGTGCGCCGCGTGGATCTCAACGCCATCAAAGCCTGACTCTTGGGCTCTGCGGCTCGCCTCGGCAAATGCCTTAACGATGTAACCGATCTCATCCTTGGTCATCGCCTTACCCAAGGTTTGGGTTCCGCGCTCAGCCACTGCACTCGGGGCAAAGATCACTCGCTCACCCACATTGTAGGTAGTCTTAGTGCCGCCATATGCCAGCTGCATGACGATCTTCGAATCAAAACCATGCACCAGTTTTGTTAGCTTCTGGTATTCGGCGATAAACGAGTCGTTATACATGCCCATCATACCAGCGTTAGGTTTCTCTTCAGCAACGATGTTAGCGTAGCCCGTAACAATCAGGCCCACCTCTCCCTTAGCAAGCTCTTCATATACCGCGTACAACTTGTCGGTCATATGGCCATCTTCTGTCGCCATATTTTCCCAGGTCGCGCTCCTTACAAAGCGGTTTTTCAGTGTCATGTTGCCAATACGGGCGGGTGAAAACAAAGTGCTCAAGTGCAATCCTCTTAAAATCATATTTAGCGCCAGCCAACATTAACAAAGGCTAAAAAAACTACAGTCACAAAATTATGGCATGACTGTGGTTAGTCTCTCCCAATCAAGATGGAGAGCGCAGCAGGCGCGAGATATTACTCGCAAAATATAAGAAAGTCCTTAACCTAGATTCAGCTTTTGAAATTCCGCTCTCAAATGTCTCCTACACCATTGCAGTTATAAATTACAAGCCACCAGTAATAGCTGAGGGGCCAAGAACTTCTGTTTTTATGGCTTCAATTTTAGCCATCAATTCAGATAAAAATAAAAACCCTTATATTTTCCGCACCTTAAGCCAACATCCAAAGCTCACCCCTATCAAAATCACACATGAAAATAATTTGAGATCTTCATCACACAAGAACTCCGCACTTGACACAGATCAACACACCTTTTAAACATATGATCAACAATACCGAGCATCACAACTACATAATTACGCGCATAAAACCTTCTGGAGTCGACGTATGCAAAATAACGGAAGAATGAATCTGCTAAATCTGGCGGATCCTAAAATTAAAATGCTCCATATTACTTGGTTTGCGTTTTTCCTAACCTTTGTGGTGTGGTTCAGTCATGCCCCCTTGATGGTCTTTATCAAAGAGGCTTTTGACCTAACAAGTGATCAAGTCAAAGCTCTGCTCATTCTGAACGTGGCATTAACGATTCCGGCGCGAATCATTATCGGGATCCTCGTTGACAAGTTTGGTCCGCGGATCATTTACAGCGGCCTGTTAATCCTTTCTTCAGGGATCTGTCTTACCTTTGCCACAGCGACCAGCTTTGAACAACTCGCCTTCTTCCGATTCCTGCTCGGTTTTGTCGGCGCGGGCTTCGTGATCGGCATCCGCCTAGTGGGTGAGTGGTTTCCAGCCAAACAGGTAGGTATTGCTGAGGGTATCTACGGTGGATGGGGTAACTTTGGTTCGGCAGCCGCCGCCATGACACTTCCCACCATCGCCTATGCTTTCGGTGGTGATGACGGATGGCGATATGCACTGGGCTTAACCGGTGTTGCCGCTGGACTCTACGGTATCTTCTTCTATGTAATGGCCCGCAACACGCCTAAAGGCTCAACCTACTTTAAGCCAAAGAAATCTGGCGGACTGGAAGTCACTAGTTGGAAAGACTTCTTCTTCTATCTAGGCATGAATGTGCCAATGTATATCGCATTGGCCGTTTTAGCATGGAAGCTATCTCCAGCTGGCGTAAACCTTTACGCAACAGAAACCATGTACCTAATGTGGGCTGGTCTTATTGTTTTATTCTTTATACAGCTCAATTCAATCTGGCGCGTAAATAAAGAGAACCTCACCAAGGGTGTGCCTGATATTGATAAGTATGAATTCAAGCAAGTTGCAATCTTGAACGTCGCTTACTTTGTTACCTTTGGTTCAGAGCTTGCCGTAGTCTCTATGCTACCGCTGTTCTTCCTAGATACATTCGAAGGTCTGGATCCTGTTAAAGCGGGCTTGTTGGCGTCAGGATTCGCCTTTATGAACCTAGTTGCTCGCCCAACTGGTGGCTGGTTCAGTGATAAATTTGGTCGCCGTCATTCTTTGATGATTTTCATTGGGGGTCTCACATTAGGCTATGCCATGCTGAGTCAGATAGACGGAACCTGGTTCATCCCCTTCGCGGTGATGGCGACGATGATCTGCTCTTTCTTCGTGCAAGCGGGTGAAGGTGCTGTATTTGCCATCGTGCCACTGGTTAAACGTCGAATGACAGGCCAAATAGCCGGTATGACGGGAGCATACGGTAATGTCGGTGCGGTGATCTATTTAACCGTGTTGTCATTTGTTGATTACAGTACCTTCTTTATGGTCATCTCTGCCTCGTCAGCCGTGATGTTCTTAGCCGTACTCTTCCTTAGTGAGCCAAAAGGCCATATGGCAGAGGTTAATGAAGATGGCACTGTTGAGTTAATTGATGTTGATTAGTTACAGTTAAGCTGTTAACACTAGCAGCTTAACCTAAACAACAGCATCTCAGGATAGGAAATGACCCATAAAAAAAAGCTTACTATCGCTCTTGCTAGCCACACCACCCGTGGCTTAAAAGAGATAAATGAAGATGCTGTTGGCTTTTTTTCCCCACAAGAGGAGAGACAACTTGAGGGGAAAGGGATTATTTTGGCTGTTGCTGATGGTGTAAGTAGCGCCGAAGCTGGAAAGGATGCCAGCGAAACAGCCGTTAAACGTTTTATCGAAGATTACTATCCAACACCAGATACCTGGTCTGTTAAACATGCCGGACAAAAGCTTCTCTCCAGTATTAACATTACGCTTTTCAAGCGTAGCCATGAGTTTGCAAATGAAGAGAAAGGCTATCTAACCACGTTTACAGGAATGGTGATTAAGTCACAAACCTGCCATTACTTCCATGTTGGTGACAGCCGAGCTTACCTATTTCGTAACGGTGAACTGAGTCAACTGACCCGTGATCATATTGCAAGTATCGCTTCTGGAAAGAGCTTTCTATCTAGAGCGCTAGGGATGGATAACTGCTTACAGATTGATTACAGCAGCCTCAATTTAATCAAGGGTGACCAACTCCTGCTAACCTCAGACGGTATCCATGACTTTGTGGATGAAGAAATTCTAGTAAAAACCCTGTCTGACTCAACCTCTCCACAGCAAAAGATTGATCAATTAGCCTATTTAGCGCTAGAAAACGGCAGTGATGACAACGTCAGCGGCATCATTGGAGAAGTGATATCTCTCCCCAATGAGAGTCTCAATGACTACAACTCCAAGCTCACCATGCTCCCTTTCCCTCCCCCATTAGACACGGGGGTAAAGTTAGATGGGTACAAGGTGATTAAAGAGCTGTTTGCCAGCAGCAGAAGCCAGATCTACCTAGTGAAAGACACAGAGACGGGTGAGCTGATGGTAATGAAAACCCCCTCCGTGAATTTCGAAGACGATGCTGGCTACATAGACAGGTTTATACAGGAAGAGTGGATCGGAAAAAGAATCAACAGTCCTTACGTGGTTAAGGTCATTGAGCAGAAAAGAAAAAGAACCTGTCTGTACTATCTAATGGAATATGTCGACGGCATATCACTCGATAAATGGATGCAACAAAACCGCTTTCCAAAACCTAAGACTGCAATATCCATTGTCGAAGAGATTGCCAAAGGCTTAAATGAATTCCATAAGATGGAAACCATACACCAAGACTTAAAGCCGGCTAATATCATCATCGACAAGGATCTGAATATCAAAATTGTTGATTTTGGCTCGGTATTTGTTGCTGGAGTCGCTGAAATATTTATTCCACTGGAACACGACGGTGTGCTCGGCACCGCTAGTTACTCCGACCCCAAGTACCTCCTTGGAAAAAATACCGGCATCCAAGGCGATCTGTATGCCTTGGCGACCATTACTTACGAGCTATTTTGTGGCGCACTTCCCTATGGGGGAAAAATTGAAGAGTGCCAAACCGCATTTGAATATGACAGATTACGTTATATCCCAGCTAACACCCTAAACCCAATGATCCCCGTCTGGTTTGATAGAACGCTGCAGCGCGGTGTCATGTTTGATTTAGAACATAGATATCAGCGTATAGAAGACTTTCTGAAGGATCTAAAAAATCCTAATTCAAATTACTTAAGAGACGATCCGAAAATCCGAAAGAACAAGAGCCAAATCCTATTTTGGCAACTGTTATCCGGATTCTGGATCTTAATGCTGCTACTTGTAATAGCAATGTTCAAACATAACTAAAACAACTACCTAGATGAGTAAAAATACGATGATTGCGAATTTCGACGAATTACTAAAAATGACAAAGAATCAATCCAATCCACAACGACTCTTGTTACTATTTGCCAACGCAGAATCCGTCAATCCTAAGAAAAGTAAAAAGCACCAAAAAGGCACGATTAGCCCAGTAATGTGTGTCGATAAGTTACCCGAGGAGATCGCCTCATTTGCCGCTCTGGTCGAGGAAGCAGACAACATCAATAAGAGCTGGAACTTTCTTTTCATCGCTAGCCTAAGTGGTGAAGAGGAGCAGGCTCCTAGCTCAGACGATGCAGAACAGTTTTTGAATAAGATGGCCAATGATGTGGAAACAGGCAATGGTGTTGGAAGATACGTGGTATTTGACCGTGAAGAAAACCCAATTGAGATAGAGTCAAATACTTAGTCTGAGCCCAAGACGAGAGACCAGTAAGTGACAGGGCATCTTTATGCTAATAGATGCCCTTTGCTTTAACACATTCCTGAGACATTCTTCTTCAGCTATCATCTATCACTTCGCAAGCCCACCAGCGGCAATCAATCTTCATATACCTCATAGCCAAATAACTGCAGCAACCGACCAAAATTGTCAGCATTCATATTGAATTAATTAGTAATTTCCTATTACTAAACTATGCTTATGACTAATTAACGGACAAGAAAAAGCAGTCGACACTTATGAAAAAAATGTCCAACACAGAAGTCATTGCATCAATCATTGGGGCTTTTTTTGCCACCCTTTGCGCTTCTTTTTTCAGTAACAGCATTTTAGAAGCTAACGATATGCCAATGGTGCTCGCTTCTACGGGAGCATCGGCCATGCTGATATTTGCCATTCCCCACAGTCCGGTCTCTCAACCATGGCCACTGATTGGTGGTCACCTCATTGCTGCCTTTATCGGGATCTCTGCCTATTATTTAATCCCGAATGCTGTTGTAGCCTCGTCAGTGGCTATTGGACTCGCTATGTTAGCGATGCACCTTACCGACTCAATGCACCCGCCAGGAGGCGCGACAGCGGTCACTGCGGTTATTGGTGGTAACACAGTTCACGAGCTGGGGTACTACTTCATCATCGTGCCGGTGTTCTTCAATGCCATCATCTTGCTGTCTATCGCGATGGCGGTGGGGTCATTTAGAGAAAAAAACCCCTACGTTATTAACGGTAGGGGCTGAGACATACTGTCATATCCAAACGACAGTTGAGTAATAGGAGCAAAACCTATAGATGAATATTTAACTCAGGTGCAAAACCAACATCTATCCCTTCGATTTCGGCAACCTCTACCAAACCATGAATATAGGCTTGAATAGCCAATCTAGAGGCTCTATGAACCAGATAACCTTTAACCTTGTCGGCAACCATATTGTAGTCGAGCTGCTTGCCATCCACTTTCCTGGCAATATTTACGACATGAAAACCGTAGCGTGAAGTCAGTGGTTGCTCAACCAGTCCTTCACCATGTTGCATTAGTTGCTGTTCAAATTCCGGCACCGTCTGGCCGCTACTGATCTGCCCAAGTGAGCCGCCAGTTTCCTTTGAAGGACAGGCCGAGTACTTTTTCGCTAACTCAGCGAAATCGCTAATGTCTTGTGATAACTGGACCAATATATTTTCAGCGTTTTGTCTGGCAACTTCTCTGGCATCTTCATCATCTGCTGGAGCAGGAAGTAAAATATGGTCAACCTCCAATAGCGGAGCGGTAACAAATTTTTCTCGATTATTTTGAAAATAACGCAGGCAATCCTCTTCGCTAGGCTCTTGATAAACGACTTTATCTGCCAGTAGTTGCTGGATGGCCTGTTCCTCATTTTCTGCAGTAACATCCACACCATTTTGTTTCGCTTGCTCGATCAGCAACTGACGAATAACCAACGTTTGTCCTGCCTGTTGAACCACTACGTCAAAATTACTATTTGAGTGATACTGCAGTTCGTTCGCAAGCGCCTCTTCTTTAATGGTAACGCCATTCACGCTAATGACTGGTAACGCCTGCTCAGAAGGCGTTGCTGATGCATGTTGTCCACAAGAACCCATAAGAAAATCACCTTGTCTTTTTTGTTATAGGGGCTGGGCTCGCTATGCATCACCCATCCCCACTAAATAAAACTTGATGATTGCACACTTAATTACAATCATCAGGGCTCAATTTAAGCAGGTATTGCCTACTTAACTGAGCCCTTTGCGCAAAACTAACGCTGACGAACGATCTGATAACCTCTGGTGAAATACTTCACCGGAACACTAATCACATGCACCAAACGGGTGAATGGGAATATCATTATCAAGGTCAATCCTACAAGGATATGCAACTTATAGATAATATTGACCGACTCAATTGACTCTGTAGCTTGAACTCCTTGCAGAGTCACGATGCTTTGCGCCCAATCTGCAAGTAATACCATAACTGAGCCATCTAAGTGCTGAGCCGATGCGACAATCGTCAACAAGCCTAAAGTGACCTGTAGTAGCAGCAAGAACAACACCACGAGATCTGAACGCTTGGTATTCGCCTTCACTCTGTCATTGTTTAAACGACGACGAATCAACATCACTGTACCAATAAAGCAAAGTATGCCGAAGAAGCCACCACTCACCATAGCCAGTAACTGCTTATCAGGCGTAGAGATAAAGTGGTGATAGATAGACTCTGGCGTTAACAAACCGACGAAGTGACCACCTAAGATAAAGATGACACCGATATGGAACAGGTAGCTGGCCAAACGGAAGCCCTTCTGATCGAATATCTGACTCGAGTCAGCCTTCCATGAATAGGGCTCACGGTCGTAGCGGATCCAACAGCCGATAAAGAAGACTGCGATGGCGACAAAGGGATAGATCCCAAACAATAAAAAATTTAAATTTGACATTATTTTCTCCTTACAATCCTGCAACTTGTGCAGCATCTGCGTCATGCCACTTAATAGGCACTTGATTTACAGTATTGGGATCGAGCGAGTTCTTCGATTGATGGACTCCCGCGCTTGGGCATTGCCCAACCATAGGGTCATCAAAGCGGATCTCTTTATCCTCCCACTCCTTATCAATTGCCTCTACAGTGTCATCACGCTCCTCTTTACTGACATTTTCAGCAATCTCAACGCGGTCGACTTCTACGCCGGACACCTCGATAAGAGAATCAAGAAGCACACTGTAATAGCATTCACGATCGATCAATCGTTCAGACAGCATGGTCAAAATATGGCAGATATCCCCGAGCCACTCCTGAACATATTCAGGAGACTGTTCGCTCAAATATTCAAGATATAGCGGGATATAATCTGGCAGTTGTGATGAATCAACTTCAAAGCCATTGGTCTTATAGACGTTCATAAGATCTACCATCGCCTGACCACGGTCACGGGACTCACCGTGCACGTGTTCAAACAAGAGTAGTGAAAGTGCGCGACCACGATCAAACAGTAGGTCGTAACTTTCTTGAGCGTCATATAGATCCCTTGCAGAGAGTTGGCGGATAAAATCCACCAACGCTGCACGGCTTTCAACACTGAGTTCACCCGACTGCTCCACAATAGCGATCATCTCGTCGGCAGCACCAAATAGTGCCTCTGTTGGATAATCGAGTAGACGTGAAACAACTTTAAGGATTAGCACAGTATTAGTCCTCCACACTCACAGTTTTAATGATATTACGGCGAGTAACCTTCTTTCCGCCGAACATATTGACGCCGTTATGGCCATCGCTACAGCCATTACCAAAGGTGAAGCCACAACCGCTCTTCTCACCATAGGCCTCTGGTACGTTCATCTCACGGTGTCCACTTGGGATAACGTAACGATCTTCGTAGTTAGCGATTGCAAGATAACGATACATCTCATCAGCCTGCTTCTTGGTAAGGCCCACTTGCTGCAGTACCTCTAGGTCTTCGACACCTTCGACATTCTCAGCACGCTTATAAGCACGCATTGCCAGCATACGCTCAAGCGCGGTGATAACCGGAGCCTCATCACCTGCGGTTAGCAAGTTAGCTAGGTACTTAACAGGAATACGCAGTGAGCGTACATCTGGAATGACACCCGCTTTGCCTAATGTGCCAGACTCAGCTGCATTCTGAATTGGACTCAGAGATGGGATATACCAAACCATAGGTAGCGTGCGGTACTCAGGGTGTAGTGGCAGTGCCAGTTTCCAATCCATCGCCATCTTATAAACTGGCGACTTCTGAGCCGCCTGGATGACAGAATCTGCAACGCCGTCCTTACGAGCCTGTTCAATCACAGCTGGATCGAATGGGTCTAGGAAAACTTCCAGCTGCTTCTCATACAGATCCTGCTCAGAAGCGGTCGATGCCACCTCTTTGATCTTGTCTGCATCATAAAGCAGTACGCCCAAGTAGCGGATACGACCCACACAGGTCTCTGAACAGACGGTTGGCATACCGGCTTCGATACGTGGGTAACAGAAGATACACTTCTCTGACTTACCAGACTTCCAGTTGTAGTAGATCTTCTTGTATGGGCAGCCTGAGATACACATTCTCCAACCGCGACACTTCTCTTGGTCGATAAGAACGATGCCGTCCTCTTCACGCTTATAGATAGCACCCGATGGACATGAAGCGACACAAGCTGGGTTCAAGCAGTGCTCGCAAAGACGTGGAAGATACATCATGAATGTATTTTCGAACTCGCCATACACATCTTTCTGCATATTGTCGAAGTTCTTGTCTTTACTGCGCTTCTCGAACTCAGTACCTAAGATCTCTTCCCAGTTTGGACCCCACTCAATTTTCTCCATACGCTTACCGGAGATAACTGAACGTGGACGCGCCGTAGGTTGATGCTCAACAATCGGTGCTGTGTGCAGGTGCTGATAGTCATAATCGAATGGCTCGTAGTAGTCATCGATCTCTGGCATATCAGGGTTAGCAAAGATATTAGCCAGTACGCGATACTTACCACCGATGCGAGGCTGAATATCACCGTTAGACTTTCTCTCCCAGCCGCCATTCCACTTATCTTGGTTTTCCCACTCTTTGGGGTAACCAATACCAGGCTTAGTTTCAACGTTGTTGAACCAAGCGTACTCAACGCCTTCGCGAGACGTCCATACGTTTTTACAAGTAATTGAACAAGTATGGCAACCGATACACTTATCAAGGTTAAGTACCATACCTATTTGAGAACGTATTTTCATGGTTCTACTCCTTAAGCTTCATCTGGATTGGTTGGCAATGGACGCGGTAGGTCATCGGTATTAGAACCCTCTAACCAATCAACTTTATCCATCTTTCTAATCACAACCATCTCATCACGGTTACAACCCACGGTACCGTAATAGTTGAAGCCCCAAGACTGCTGGGCATAACCACCAATCATATGCGTTGGTTTCATCACAATACGAGTAACTGAGTTATGGTGACCACCACGGGTCCCCGTCATCTCACTACCAGGTACGTTAACGATACGCTCTTGAGCGTGATACATCATGGTCATACCTTGCATGACACGCTGCGATACCACAGCACGACAAGCGATAGCACCGTTAGCGTTGAATACTTCAACCCAATCGTTATCCTCAATGCCCGCATCTTTAGCATCAACTTCACTCATCCAGATGATGGGGCCACCACGTGAAAGAGTCAGCATCAACAAGTTGTCAGAGTAAGTACTGTGAATACCCCACTTCTGGTGCGGCGTGATCCAGTTAAGCACAATCTCTTTATTACCGTTTTGCTTAGTGCCCTTAACAACATCGATCGTTCTAGTGTTGATAGGCGGACGATAAGAGACAAACTGCTCACCAAACGCCTGCATCCACTTGTGATCTTGATAGAACTGCTGACGACCCGTAATGGTTCTCCATGGGATCTGCTCATGCACGTTGGTATAGCCTGCGGTGTAACTCACATGCTCATCTTCAAGGCCTGACCAAGTCGGTGAAGAGATAATCTTACGTGGCTGTGCCTGCACATCACGGAAACGGATCTTCTCCTCCTGCTTAGGCTTAGCAAGGTGAGTGTGGTCGATACCGGTAAACTCGCTGAGTGCAGCCCATGCTTTAACCGCTACCGCACCGTTCGTTTCTGGCGCTAACGTTAAGATGGTTTCCGCAGCATCGATAGCAGTCTCGATAATTGGACGACCTTCGCTGACACCTTCATCTGTGTTGCGATGGTTAAGATCGCCTAGCAACATGATCTCATCATCGGTATTCCAGTTGATGCCCTTACCACCGTTACCTAACTTATCTAGCGCTGGGCCAAATGAGGTGAACTTCTTGTAAGTACTTGGGTAGTCACGCTCAACTACGACCATATTCGGTGCAGTCATGCCTGGGATAAGGTCACATTCGCCTTTCTTCCAATCTTTAACATCAAATGGTTGAGCAAGCTCACCAGGAGTGTCGTGAAGCATTGGTACTGTGACAAAGTCAGTCTCTTTATCTAAGTGTCCAACACAGACCTCAGAGAATGCTTTTGCAATCCCCTTATAGATTTCAAAGTCAGATCTTGCTTCCCAAGCTGGGTCAACCGCCGTAGATAGCGGGTGGATGAATGGGTGCATATCTGAAGTGTTCAGGTCGTCTTTTTCATACCAACATGCAGTTGGAAGAAGAATGTCTGAGTACATACAGGTCGAAGACATACGGAAATCGAGCGTCGTCACTAGGTCTAGCTTACCGGTAGCCCCTTCATCAACCCACTCAACCTCTTCAGGCTTAAATCCACCACGCTTACCAAGATCATCGTTCATCACGCCATTCTTAGTTCCGAGTAGGTACTTAAGCATGTACTCGTGACCCTTTCCTGAAGAGCCTAATAAGTTAGAACGCCAGATAAACATGTTACGAGGGAAGTTCTCAGGCGCATCAGGTGCCTCACAAGCAAACTTAAGCTCGCCTGATTTAAGCTGCTGAACTGCATAATCTTTTGGAGACATGCCAGCGGCTTCTGCATCTTTAGTCAGTTGCAGTGGGTTTCTGTTTAGCTGAGGTGCCGATGGCAACCAACCTAAGCGTTCTGCCTTGATGTTGTAATCAAGCATATGCTCTGGGAACTGAGACTTATCGGCTAATGGCGATAACACCTCATGTACACTCACCTTCTCATGACGCCACTGAGAAGAGTGGTTGTAGAAGAAAGAGGTACTGTTCATTTGACGTGGTGGACGCGCCCAATCTAGACCGAATGCAAGCGGCTGCCAGCCCGTTTGAGGACGAAGTTTTTCCTGACCAACATAGTGTGACCAACCACCACCAGACTGACCAACACAACCACACATCATTACCATGTTGATAAGACCACGGTAGTTCATATCCATGTGGTACCAGTGGTTCATCGCCGCGCCAACGATAATCATCGACTTACCGTGAGTCTTATCTGCTGTATCAGCAAATTCACGGGCAACCTTGATCACCTTGTCACGAGATACACCGGTGATTTTCTCCTGCCATGCTGGAGTACCTGGAATATCTTGATCGTAGCTAGAAGCCACGTTTTCACCGCCTAATCCACGGTCAAGACCGTAGTTGGCCATCATCAAGTCATATACCGTTGCGACGATGAGCTCTTCACCATCGGCGGTCGTGATCTTCTTACTTGGTACGTTACGAACCTGTACCTGCTCTTGATCACAAGAGACCCAGTGCTTGTTGGCATCGTCACCAGCAAAGTGAGGGAATGATACTGGAGAGACATCACCACCAATCAAAGAGAGTTGTAGCTTGGTTTCTTTACCTGCCTTACCTTCTCTTGGCTGAATGTTCCACTTACCTTTTTCACCCCAGCGATAGCCGATAGAACCCGTGGGCGAGACAAACTCGTCTGAATTCTCATCGATAGCAATCGTCTTCCACTCAGGGTTGTTATCCTGACCTAAGTTGTCGGCAAGATCGGATGCACGTAGGAAACGAGTCGACTTAAGTGAGGCATCATCATGCTTCTCAAGTACAACCAGCATAGGGAAGTCGGTGTATTGACGTACGTAGTTAGTGAAGTACTCACTCGGCTTATCGAGGTGGAATTCACGCAAGATAACGTGACCAAATGCCATACCTAATGCGGCATCGGTACCCTGCTTAGGGTTTAACCACTCATCGGTAAGCTTTGAAACTTCAGCATAATCAGGTGTGATTGAAACTGTTTTCGCACCCTTATAGCGAACCTCTGTTAAGAAGTGAGCATCAGGTGTACGTGTTTGAGGTACGTTAGAACCCCAAGCGATAATATAGTTTGAGTTATACCAATCGGCAGACTCTGGAACGTCGGTTTGCTCACCCCAAGTCATTGGAGACGATGGTGGTAGATCGCAATACCAATCATAAAAACTGAGACACACACCACCGATAAGCGACAGGTAACGAGCACCCGCTGCATAAGAAACCATAGACATGGCAGGAATTGGTGAGAAACCGATAACGCGGTCGGGACCAAAGGTTTTAGTGGTATAGACGTTAGCAGCAGCAATAATCTCATTCACTTCGTCCCAGCTAGAACGAACGAACCCGCCCATACCACGCTTTGACTTGTATGAATCTGTTTTAGCCTTATCTTCAACAATCGATGCCCATGCATCAACTGGATCTTGATTTAGGCGAGCCTGGCGCCATAACTTTAACAGTGGCTTACGAACCTTTGGATACTTAAGGCGGTTAGCACTGTATAGGTACCAAGAGTAGCTTGCACCACGAGGACAACCACGAGGCTCGTGGTTAGGCAGATCCGGGCGTGTACGCGGATAGTCTGTTTGTTGGGTTTCCCAAGTTACAAGGCCATTTTTTACATAGATCTTCCATGAACAGGAACCAGTACAGTTTACGCCGTGAGTTGAACGTACAACCTTGTCATGCTGCCAGCGCTGACGATAGCTGTTTTCCCACTCACGACTCTCATTGGTTATGTCGCCATGACCATCACTGAACTCGCCAGTTTTCTTTTTGAAAAACTGTAAGCGGTCAAGAAAATTACTCATCTCAATACTCCATTTTCGCATTTGAGTGGATGAAATCTTGTCGAAATCATCCACTTCTCATTGTTATATTTTGCGTTCCTTGGCTAGGATTGACGTAGCTTAGAAAACTACAAAGCCATTATGGATTCTTGTGCTCTGCCCCTGGGCGCAGGTAGAACCACCAGTTAATTACGATGCATAGTCCATAGAAAACAGCGAAGCCGTACAACGCATTTTCAGGAGTTGTAAGCTTAATCTGCTCACCTAGAACCTTAGGGATAATGAATGCGCCGTAAGCAGCAACTGCTGATGTCCAACCAAGAACCGGACCCGCCTGCTCTTTATCGAATACCATAGAGATAGTTCTGAAAGTCGAACCGTTACCAATACCTGTTGCAGCAAACAACACTAGGAACAACACAAGGAATGGAACGAAGAACTCTTGCGGAGTTTCTGAGGCGTATGCAGCCTTCATGAAATAGGCTACACCTACCGCACTGGCCACCATGACAACCGCACAGATCTGCGTCACTTTTGCACCGCCGAACTTATCTGCAATCCAACCACCAACTGGACGAATAAGCGCACCGATGAAAGGCCCCATCCATGCGTACATCAATGCACTTGGGCCGTTAGGGTTAATGATATCGTGGCTCATCACACCATCGACCATCACATGTTGATATCCGAAGATAACTTTGATTGATAGACCAAAGCCTGCAGAAAACCCGATAAAAGAGCCAAAGGTCATGGTGTAGATAATACTCATCACCCAAGTGTGGGTATTGCCGAATATTTTGTATTGACGGGTTAAGTTTTCCTTAACCTGACCAGGAATAAGCTTAAGCAGGAATACGGTCAGAGCGATCACAATTGGCAGTACGATCCACTTGCTCAACTCTAGCCCTGAGCCACCTACCTTTTCCGGTAGCATCAACCACAAGCCAAGGATAGAAGTAAGGAAACCGATAGCTAACATGCCAGAAATAATGCCGAAAGAACCTACTGGACTAGGTAATCCCGGTGTGACATGCGCAGCCTTGATATTATTCATACCAAACCAGCCAACCAAGGCTAACGGAATCAAAAACAGCAGCCAAACATAACCCGCATTTTGAATCCAAGCATCTGAGCCCGCTGGGATCTTGCCGATTAGGGTTCCTGAAGTATTCACCAACTCCATCGGCTCTCCGCCGAAGATGCCAAATGTCATAACTAGAGGAACTAAGATCTGCATGGTGGTTACACCAAAGTTACCTAGACCTGCATTTAATCCAAGCGCCAATCCCTGCTGCTTCTTAGGGAAGAAGAAACTGATATTTGACATTGAAGAGGCGAAGTTACCGCCACCTAAACCTGACAGTAAAGCAAGACACTGGAACACCCATAACGGTGTATTCTTATCCTGCAAGGCAATACCCGTGCCTATAGCCGGGATCATTAATAATGCGGTGGTAAAGACGATGGTATTTCTGCCACCACATAAACGAATAAAAAAGCTACTTGGAATTCGTAATGTTGCACCAGTTAAGCCAGCAATAGCCATCAAGGTAAACAGTTCAGATGTTGCATATGGGAAACCCAGATTCAACATCTGGATAGTAATAATTCCCCAGTAAAGCCAAACCGCAAAACCGCAAAGTAAACTTGGGATTGATATCCAAAGATTTCTGTTGGCGATTTTTTTCCCCTCTCCGTCCCAAAATTTGGGATCCTCGACATTCCATTTATCTATATCGGACATTGGTTTCTCCAATCGTTTAATCACTTAATTAAGCTAGCCAGTTGCTCATATTTGGCAGGATAATCAGTTTCTTTTTATGTATATTTGAAACATCTTGCTGATGTTTACTTACTTATCGTTAACACGAACTTGCGAAGAGGTTAGCATTCGCGCTCAAAAGGAATTTGACCTAGATCATATTTACGCAAGTAAAAAGACAGCGATCACACTCAAACTACCACCTAGGTATTAGTTCGAAATTGTATGTATCTAGCTGTATTAATAACGTTTATAGTGAAAAATCGTTTTTTTCCTATAACAGATTTACCAAAGCAACTATTTGGTAGTAGTTAGCGCCCTAATACAAAAATCACATAATAAAAGGCAGCGGAAAATGGCTGATCCCGATAACGTAAAAGACTTACATTTGGCTCAATCGGAAGGTAACCACAACGTATCTTCATCATTAGTCGCGACCGCTGGTTTATACATGGCTACAATCATCGCTCTCGCTCTGATGAGTATGATTTTTTCAATTTTGGTAACCGAAAAGTTAGCGGGGGGAGCCGAATTAATAAACAATACGGGCTCACTGAGGATGCAGGTAATCCGTATATCCCGTGCTCAACTTTTAGAAGCAGGAGCCTCGAAGAGCTTAATAAGAGAGGAGAAAAAGGCTTTTGAAACCAAGCTATTCAAGCTAAAGCGCACAACCTTTGGAACCAGCTTCAACACCCCTGAGATTGAGAGCCAATATCAAAATATTGTCTCGCTGTGGGAACAGTTAAATTCAAGACACAAGACAGTAAAGCCTCAGGATTACGACCGCTTCACCAATAAGCTCGATAAGCTGGTCCACCTAATTCAACTTGAATCAGAGAGAAAGCTAAGTCTATTAAGGTTAATTCAAAGTATCGCCGTATTGCTTATTCTGGTAATCAGTACAATCGCTCTCATAAAGATAAATCAATTACTTGTCGCGCCATTAAAGAACCTAGTACATGTAGCCGAAGAGGCGGGAAAGGGGAACTTCAGCGCACCGATTGAGTTTAAAGCAGATAATGAGCTTGGCTTGCTGGCCAAAACCATCAAGCGGATGTCGAGTCAGTTGGCTTATACCTATCAAGACTATGAACAGATAGTGGCAGAAAAAACCCGCGAGCTAACCCGCAGCAATGAATCTCTAGAAGTGCTTTACAAGGCTGCAAGACTGCTATCGAATCAAGACTATGACCGAGTTAAATCGGTTATTATTCAAGATATGCAAGTCCTTATCGGTATTGGCTCTATAAAGATAAGATTGATCCATAAACATATCGATAATCTAGTCGTGTTTCAGGCAGGAGAATCCGGCCACCCCTCCAATTACAAATATAGTTACCAATTTTCTCTAGAGAAGCACAACAAGGTCTTTGGCGATATCATTTGGGAGGTGCCAGAGGATCAAGTCGTTGAGGAGTGGCAGAAACAGTTAATTCAAGCAATGGCCGATATTGTTGCAACCGCGATTGAATTAGGGCATCAAAAAAATGCAGAAAATAGACTTCTCATATCGGAAGAGCGCGCCATTATTGCCAGAGAACTGCATGATTCATTAGCGCAATCCTTGTCATTTTTAAAAGTCCAAATGAGCCTGCTAACCCGTAAAATGGAGAAGAAACTCCCCGAAGAACAAATTGAAGAAACTATAGTCGAGATCAAGAACGGTCTCAATAAAGCTTATCTGCAACTGCGAGAGCTATTAACCACCTTCAGGCTCAAACTGGATGACCCCTCTATAGAAAGTGCTCTACAGGGCACGATTGCCGAATTCACCCAGAAGTGCCAACACCCGATACACTTCAGCTACGACCTGCCACAACACTGTTTATCTGCTAACCAAGAAATTCATCTACTGCAGATCATCAGAGAGGGGTTGTCGAATATTCACCGTCATGCCAAGGCCTCCGAGGCATGGGTCAGATTATCGCCAAAAGGGGAATTAATTCAGCTCGATATATGGGATAATGGCACAGGCTTACCAGCTACGCTTCAAACTCAAGGCCACTTTGGCTTGGGGATCATGAGAGAGAGAGTGAGCTCTCTGAAGGGGCAAATGCACCTAAAAGATCACTTACCTTCGGGCACTATGATTTCAATTACGTTCGAGAATTAGAATAGCGGATAAAGGATAAGAAAAAATAAGATGCCTATAGCCAAAATACTGCTGGTTGATGACCACCCAGCCCTACGCCAAGGGCTCGCGCAACTTATGTCTCTAGAGGACAGTTTGGATGTCGTCGCTCAGGCAAGTTCCGGTGAAGAGGCCATCAGCCTCGCCGTGCAATATGAGCCAGATATCATACTGCTGGATCTCAACATGAGAGGGCTCAGTGGCATCGACACCCTTATCTCACTCAAGAATGCTCAGGTAAAAAGTAAAGTCGTTATTTTTACCGTCTCAGATAACGAGAGCGACGTACTGCAAGCCATAAAGTTCAATACCGATGGCTATCTATTAAAAGACTCCGAGCCCGAAGAGCTAATTGAAAAGATTCACCTCGCCCTCCAAGGGGAGTTCGTTATCAGCTCGCCACTGACCCAAATCCTCGCACAATCACTCAGAAGTGGCAGTAAGAAAGTCTCACAACTTGAAGAGCTGACCCAACGTGAACTGCAGATAGTTAAGCTTATCGCCTCAGGAAAAAGTAACAAGGAGATCGCCAATAAACTGGGGATCACCGACTCCACGGTGAAAGTGCATGTTAAAAATCTACTGAAAAAGCTGGCACTGAAGAGCCGAGTTGAAGTGGTGCTTTGGGCCGTAGAGAATAAGATTAGCCAGTGATTCATAACCTACTGGCTAATCAAGTTTAGCAGTCCAAACTAAGGTCAAAAATCGGAGTTGGTCATCGCTCTCTAATGGCTTACTCCTCTAGTCGCTTATTCGCCTAGTAATGAAGCACTCTGCTATAGAGCGACGACATCAATGAGCCTAGGTATGCAGCGCTAGGAGCCATCGCTTTCTTAGAGTAAGCCTAATCCTTTTCTAAGAAATTGTTCGCAATCGCTTCCTTAAGCAGTTTCTGCTCCCGCTCCGCCCTAATAGCAAAGTACATCACCACCATACACAGAGCTAACACGCCATACAGCAGCATAAAGCAGGCGCTATATACGCCAATCACGTCGACAGCCAGACCAAATAAAATCGGAAGCGTACAGCCTCCCAGAGCCCCCACAGCAGCAACTACGCCGCCAACACTTCCCATATGGTGTGGGTAATAGTCATATATTGTCTTGTAGATACTGGCTCGACCAAATCCCTGTGCTAAACCGATGATCACGATCAGCAGAGTAAATAGCCAGACATTCACTTCAAAGGCGACGGTGACATCTTTTTCAACGCCGTGAACCGTCATGGTTGTTGGAGGGTAGCTCAAGAAAAACAGGCATACCATGCAGATCCAAAAGGCACTCCAGTTAACCGTACGAGCACCAAAAGTGTCGGCAAACCAACCTCCCACTGCACGCACAATACTGGAGCTAGTAACAAACAGCAGAGTCAGCGCTAAGGATTGAGTCAAAGATAAGCCGTATGCCGATACATAATATTGTGGCAACCAAAGCAGCAAGGCCAGAAAGCTACCAAAAACAAAATAGTAATAAAGTCCAAAGCGCCATACCTGCAGCTGCTTTAATGGCTCCCAATAGAACTCAAAACTCTTCGTTTGCTGCTTATTCTTATAAAAGGCATTAACTTCTGGAGCAAATAGGCGGAACAGGATAGCCATAAATATCATTCCGAATCCATACACAGTACCGATAGTTTTCCAGCCATAAAACTCCACCACCAGAGGTACCAGTACCAAGGTGATAGCCGCTCCGGCATTACCGGCGCCGAACACCCCTAGCGCAAAACCTTGGTGCTTGGTTTCGAACCAATCGGTAACGTAGCGGATACCTATGGTGAAAGAGACACCGCTAATACCGATTAAGAACCCCAAGGTGATATAACCGGAAAATGTTTCGACATAGGGAAGATAGAAAAGTGGAGGGACAACCGAGAGCATTTGCCAGAAAAACAGCGACCGACAAGAGACTTTCTCTGCCAAAAAACCTATCGGTATACGAAAGATCGCCCCGGTAAAAATGGGCGCAGCCAGTAACAAACCAAACTCAGTCGAACTCAGATTCAACTGACGCTGTAGCTCAATCCCCAGAATTGAATATAGAGTCCAAACAGAAAAACATGCAGCAAACGCCAGTGTCGCCAGAGTGAGGGCGAGATATGATTTACCTTCCTGATGGCTCATAATTAAACCTTTAATCATCAATGATATAAGCGGATTGTGTTAAAACAACGTGTCAACCTATCAACAATAACCAATGCTTAAATAAAAATCAAAAACTACCCAAAGAAATATACTTGCGATTAAAGATGGAGATCTCGACTTCATCTACAACTGAACGCTTTGATTTTGAATCACTAATCCGCTAGTGTTGCCGCCTAAAATATTGGCCTTTCTATCGGTCACCTTTGCCCTTTTCAGTCATTTTTTAGAGACAGACTCTATGTACATTCGAATGTTACCTAGCATTTTAGTTTCCAGCCTGTTACTGCTTTCAAGCATTGCTCTACCTGTATTTGCTGCCAATGACTTAAGCGGGATCTGGCAAGGCACCTTAGGCAAAAGTAAAATCCGCGTCTGCTTTAACGAATACGGCACAGGCAGCTACTACTATCAGCGTTACTTAACCCCGATCAGACTCGAACAAGTCGATAGTCACTGGCAAGAGGAAAACAGTACAGGTTATTGGCAATTTGATAACGTCAACGAGCAGCAACTGATTGGGCTTTGGTTTAATAAAGAAGGGTTCAATAAAGAGCCGTCGGCTTCAGATAAGTCATTAGCCATCATGCTTGAACGTCAAATCAGCTCTGACGGCATAAATGATTGCAGCAGCAATGCCTACAACCAGCCGCTAGAAACTGCGCCAAAATTGAGTCGCGGAAAATGGCAGCATTTTGAAGATACTGACTCCCACCAAGCTAACTCTCACCAAATAAGCTACCGCCAACTGAGCTATGGCACAGAAATCGGCTTAGAATTTAAAGGCGATCACGCTGGCATAACTGTTATTAACCAATGGCTTAAGCAGAAGTTAACCAGTGATACCCTGCTTGCAGAAACCTTCGAGACACGCCGAAGAATGCTAGCGCAAGTCGGCTTACCCATCACAGATGAAACCGGAGCAGAACCAAGCTTTATCAATCAGCACTGGTTAAGCGTGAAGTTTTACCGCTGGGCTGCAGGCTACGGCGCCGGAGGCATCAACCGCACATTCACCAGCTTCAACCTTAGCGATGGCAAACCATTCAATCCATGGCAATGGTTTATTGAAGGGGCTGATATAGATGAGATGCGCCATCAACTGCCACCAGCCCTGCGTGAAAAGTTGTTTGCCGATATGGAAGTTTTTGAGGATTGCGATAACTCAGACGGCTCAGGTTATTTCTATCTGACTCTCAGCTCAAAAGGCATAGAACTTTGGGAAACACCCAACGGCAGCGGCTGCGAAAACGAATTCACCCTCAGCCCACAAGAGGCCATGCTCTTTGCCTCCGAGTACGGTAAGAGTCAGCTTAAGCTAATGGAGTAACAGACTGATAAAAATGGAAGATAGTAAGGCTAATCGGCTAAGTTCAGGATTGAAGAATAATCCTCAAAGCGGTTAATAGTCGGTATTAATAACAATTAGCTTTGGATAATACGGTCATTTCAGCAATCTACGTCTCTATATAACTGTGCACTACAGCTCCTAATGATGCTTAGTGAAGTCAGGTTTATTACCCTCTTCAAACTCATCTTTCAGCTTATCTTGTTATATCGGAGCTAAATGTGCCAAAACAGCAAATCCTTTATATTGGTTTTATGACATTTGCACTCTTCCTGGGGGCTGGAAATATTATTTTCCCTCCGATGCTAGGCCATGGTGCTGGCGAGGAGTTTTATCAGGCGTTGTCGGGATTTTTGCTCACCTCCGTAGGAATGCCTGTATTAACCTTAATTGCAATATCCTGGCTAGGTGGAAGCGATGCCATCACAGCTAAATTACCGCGATGGGCACACCTGGCGTTTTGGAGCACCCTGTTTTTAACTATCGGGCCACTGTTTAATATGCCGAGAACTTTCACTGTGGCATACGAATTTACTGGCAAGCCTTTCTTCGCAGATTCAGGACTACTGCTCGCCACGCTTATCTTCGCAGTGTTAACCCTATTCTTTGCATTAAAGCCCGCTCAGATAATGAGCCGAGTAGGTAAATTACTTACCCCAACCATATTACTGCTTATTCTATTTACTGTTTGCAGTGTCATTGCCTACCCTCATGGAGCCTCAGGTAGCACAGCGGTTAAGTATCAAGAATTTGCCTTTGCAGCTGGGCTTGCTGACGGGTATATGACCATGGACGTACTTGGTGCTATCGGCTTTGGCTGGCTAGTCATCAATGTAATCAATCAAAATAGCACAGGCCAAGTATCACTAACCAAGACCATGGTTCGCGTCACTCTGGTTTACGGCACTGTGATGTGTTTAGTCTATATCGCTATGGCATGGATTGGCGCTAACTATGCGGGCAAAGTGAGCAATGGCGGAGAGCTATTATCTGACTATATGCATTGGATTTATGGTACGCCAGGAATGTTATGCCTAGGAGCCATTATGGCACTGGCATGTTTAACCACTGCCGTAGGCCTAACCTGCGCTAGCGCTAGCTTTTTTAGTGAAAACTTCAAATTTATCGCTTATCAACCCGCCGCGATAACCATAGTGGCAGTCAGTACGATTATTGCTAATGTTGGCTTAGATACATTAATCTCTATAACCCTACCTCTCGTCGTCATTTTACATCCAATCACCATCTGTGTTGTCGGTTTGGCGGTGTATTTCCATCAACGACAGACAAACTATCAAGTTTGGACAGCAACGCTCTGTGTTTCCGTCATAGGCGGATCAATTGATGCTGCAAAAATAGTGGGGCTAATGCCCGAATCCTTGAGCGAATATTTTGCAAACCATCTACCTCTGTATCACTACAATGCCAGCTGGATTTTACCCACGTTCGGTATATTTATAGCGAGCACCTTGCTGGATAAGCAATTACGTAAAAGAAAGGCACAACAGGGGTTACACAGCCTAACCCCCAGCTAAAAGCTACTTAGGAATGTTATTCATAAAAGGGGTTGTACCTTTATTGGCAGAGGCTGCGAGAATGAGTTCACCCTCAGCCCCCCAAGAGGCAATACCGTTTGCCAGCGTGTACGGTAAGAGTCAGCTTAAGCTAATGGAGTAAGACTCCATTTCTAGGTCAAATGGTGGAACCTTAGATGGTCTTTAAGCCCAGCTTCAAGCATCGATGCTTCCAACGGCCTGCAGCCAGCCAGTGCTGGACAGGATGTCCGAATGTCGTGCTCGCATGGTCAATGATGCTCCCCACATCATAATGACATTTCCCAGTTCCCTATTGGGCTGATGTGAAATAGCAACGATATTTGCATGCACTATCGATTTAAGCAAAGCTACTTAACTGCTTGTGCTTGCTGTATCTAATTACCTCAGATTTGGCTGTCTGCATCTGATGCAGCTAATGGCCTGCAGCCGGCGTATGTGTAGACACTTCTTAGACACGCTTTTCGTCATCCCTGACCGCTCTGCGAAAACATCCTTGTTTTCGAAGGCCTAAGCCGTATCTACACGGGTTTCGAAATGCACAATTCCTAGCTTTCAGCGTTAGCCATAGAAAGAGTGAAACCAACATCAACTCAGAGATTACAAAAAACACCAATCCCCATCGAAGTTGCCGAAGTACGCAGATAACTCTTTACCTTCAAGAGTGCCGTAGAGCCATCATGGATGATGGTTC
This sequence comes from Shewanella schlegeliana, assembly GCF_016765635.1. Taxonomy (GTDB): domain Bacteria; phylum Pseudomonadota; class Gammaproteobacteria; order Enterobacterales; family Shewanellaceae; genus Shewanella; species Shewanella schlegeliana. The sequence goes on along the minus strand of NZ_JAESVD010000010.1, from coordinate 66,644 downwards.
AGGCTCAGCGGGACATGACCGCTCATTAGCATCCATGCTATCGCGGCATTTGTGAATCCATTCACATTAGATGTCCCATCTGAGCAGTTAGGCGATTTTTATCGGAGTATGAGGTCCGTATCTAATGCATGTAACTTCGTCGGGGCGTCATGGTGGATGCAAGGAGGATAAGGACGAGCAGTCCTCCTTGCTCGGGTGTGGGCGAAGCGCCACGACTTTGGTCAGGCACAGCCTGATAAAATTATCAAACGAAGTTTGATTGCTTCCACCGAGCAAACGGTAACAAAAAAGGCTATGAACCTAAGCTCATAGCCTTAATCTAAACACTGCTATATATAGCAAATAGTTTAAAACGAACTATTTAGCCAAACACTGTTCAACAAGCGTCTGCCAGTATTTCAAACCTGGAACCAAGATATTGTCATTGAAGTCATAAGTTGGCTTGTGTAGCGCTACGCTACCACAACCACAGCCATCGCCGTTACCCACTAGGATGTAACAACCAGGCGCTTCACGTAGCATGAACGAGAAGTCTTCACTGATGGTAAATGGCTGACAGCTACCGTTAACTTTATCTTCGCCAACGACTGTCTGCGCAGCACGAACCGCATATGCCGCTTCAGCAGGAGTGTTGATAGTCGATAGGAAGCTGTTATTGAACTTGTATGTGTAATCAACACCTGCAGACATACACTGACCAGCAACTACACGCTCAAGCGCTTTTTCAATCTTGTGCAATGCACCATCGGTAAAGCTACGGGTATCACCAGTAATAGTCACTTTAGTCGGGATAACGTTCACTGTACCGTTAGTGGCAAATTCAGTTACCGAGATAACCGCAGTTTCGTCAATCGCGCTTAGGTTACGCGATACAATCGTTTGAATAGCAGTAACGATCTGTGCGCCAACAACGATAGGATCGGTACCCATGTGTGGCATAGCTGCGTGGCCGCCCGTTGCTAGTACTTCGATTTCGAAGCTACTTTCACTTGCCATGATTGAGTGTGGACGGGTCACAAAGTGACCTGCTGGGATCCCCGGTAGGTTGTGCATCGCGTAAACAGCGTCGATATTCCAACGGGTAAATAGACCATCAGCGATCATCGCTTTAGCGCCAGTGCCACGCTCTTCATCTGGTTGGAAGATGAAGTAAACCGTACCGTCGAAGTTCTTAGTTTGTGCTAGCTCGTGAGCTGCAGCCAATAGCATTGCTGTGTGACCATCGTGACCACAAGCATGCATTGCGCCTTCGTTTACTGATGCGTAATCGAAAGTGTTTTCTTCATGAATATGTAGCGCATCCATATCAGCACGTAGACCAATTGAACGCTCGCTGTCACCACACTTTAAAATACCCACAACGCCAGTGCCGCCGATCCCTGTATGCACTTCAATGCCAAACTCTTCTAGTTTGCTTGCCACAAATGCTGCGGTCTCGTGCTCTTGGGTACCAAACTCTGGGTGCTGGTGAATGTGGTGACGCCATTCAATAACTTTCTGCTCGATATTCATATGCTTTTCTCTTCTAACAAGAACCGGTGACTAGGTCACCGGTGATAAAAATTTATTTAATTTGCTAACTGAGTTAATCAGTTACTGGCTGCGGCATGGCTTAGGAATCGCCTGTAACTCTGGCTCAACCTGCTCTACTTTCGCCTTGTTCTTGTTGCCTAGTTTCATGAAGGCAATCATCGAGGTAATAACCACTGCGATAGCAATTAGACGCATCGGTGTTACCTGCTCACCTAGTGCAAATACCGCTAGGATGAATGAAGACAGTGGCATTAAGTTTAGTGCCATACCAGTACCGTCAACACCTACACGCTCCATACCGTAGATGTAAACTAGGTAGCTCATACCAGAGATACACACACCTAAGATTACGATACATAGGATACGTAGTGGTGAGCTGAATACGTTCAATGCAGAGCTGAAATCAGCGCCAACAACGAACAGGTACAGACCAAAACCTAGTGATGCGAATACAAACTGGTGGAACATAGTTGCAACTGAACCGTACTTGTCTGCTAGTTTGGCACGAGCGTAAGCCATACATGCAAAGCTTGCTGCAGAGCCGAAACAGATCAGGTGACCGATGTTGAAGCCGTTAGTTTCAGACTGTGGGTCCATAACTAGAATTGCCACACCTAGGAAAGCACCTAGCGCACACATGATTTGCATTACAGTGAAACGCTCACCGTGGCGTAGGAAACCAACACTTAGGATAAGGATTGGGATCAAACCTTGGATCACGCCGTTTTCAGAGGCGGTAATATAATCCAAAGATAGGAATGATAGGAAGCTGAAAGAGCCTTGACCAATGATACCGCAGCACGCTGCCCAGAAGATATCATTACGGTTTTCCCAGTTAAGCTTAAAATCTGTTTTCTTTTTCATCTTGCCAGACGCAAGACCGATGTTGAAAATCAAACCTAGTGTAATAAATGCAACGGTATAGCGTAACCATACTAGTACTTGAGGATCCATCACCTCAAGAATTGGTGTACCAACGATCCACGGGATACCCCACAATAGACCAACGAAAATAGCAGCCAACCAACCTTTCTGTGTATTAGACATTATTATATTTCCCAACAATTTATGTTTGGTAGTCAACAGCTTAAGCTGTTTGATTATTAAGTAGTTTGCCGTAGCCTGGGCACATTGCCACGTTGCCAGTCAGGTGCATTGCATGCCAGAACATTGCAGAGTTACTGCATACAACTGGAATGCCGAATTTAGCTTCGATCTCTTCGATATAATCGAGTACGCGTAGGTTAGTGCATGACATAAACACTAATTCTGCGTCTGAATCTTTAAGCATCTGCTCAAGTGCTGCGAACATTGATTCTTTAGCCACTAGAGTGATATCGGTATCGCGCTCGATACCTAATGAACCTAAAGTCACTACGTCAAAATCTGCATCAGTTAATTGCTGATATAGCGGGTAGTTAACGCTAGTTGGGTATGGAGAAAATACTGCAATCTTCTTCGCATTTAAGTGCTTGAATGATGCTTTAGCCGCTGTCCATGGGTTCGTTGCTGGAATGTCACCACGGTTTTGAGTTAGTAGTGAGGCAACTTTTTCTTCACCGATAATGATTGAAGCTGATGTGCAACCAAATGCCATCACATCCATTGGCAGACCTGTTGCAATTAAATCAGACGCTTCAACGATGCCGTTGGCGATTTGATCGAGTGCTTCAGGTGTCATTTCGCTTGAGTAATATACGCGTGAGCTAAATACGCCAGCTTGGGTACCGAGTAACTTTGCCCAGTCCATTTCTAGACTGTGGTCTGTGCTTAATTGCACTAGACCAATGTGTACGCGATTAATTCTTGGTGCCTGCTTGTGCTCAAGCGGCTGTTCAAACGATGTAAAGGCTTCAAAACTCATCATAATGAGATGCTCTTCAGTAATGATTTCCCCAGTCCCCTCCAGGGAAATCAATGGCTATATAAAGTTATTTGATAATCAGTAGTTCTGGTTCAGCGCGCTTGCTTAACCACTCTGCACCATTCTCGGTGATCACGATGTTTTCTTCGTGAACCATAGACTTACCTGGTGCGTAAACCATGCCAGGCTCTAGAGTCATTACCATGCCTGGTACTAATAGAGTGTTGTCAGTTGCGGTGTTAGATGGACGCTCAGTTAGCTCCATACCTAGACCGTGACCTAGACGACCCACGTCGTTACCTAGTGCACCGTTAGCTTCTAATACTTTCCACATTGCGTTGTAGATGTCAGAAGTGGTGTTGCCTGGACGCGCAGCGTCAAAACCTGCAGTAGTCGCATCATAAGTTGCGCGGTAAGCAGCTTTAGTTTGCTCACTTGCGTGGCCAAATGCCCAGTTACGGTCGAAGTCAGAGAAGTAACCATCACGTACCGCACCGGTGTCGATGATCAAAACGTCACCATCTTCAATCACGCGGTCAGTTGGACCCATGATGATGCTGTCGTAACCGTCTTGGCCTGAACCTGCGATGATGTATGGACATTCATCAGCACCTTCCATAAGCATGTCGATACCGAACTGCTTACAAATTTCACGCTCTGTCATACCCGCTTTTGCGTAACCTGGGATCTTGTCGAAGCCCACGTTAGTGATACGACAGATTTCACGTACTTTCTCAATCTCAGCTTCAGACTTAACTTGACGAAGTTCATGAACAGCTAGAGAAACGTCAACGAACTCTTTGTTTATTAGAGTCGTTAACTGTAGGTAGTTAGCTACTGGCATACGTAGGTGAGACTCGATACCTAGCGTTGCACCCACACGGCCAAAGCGTGAAGGTAGACTGTTAAGCACGCTAGCTACGATGCTGATACCGTCGTCATCTGGACGTGGTGAAGCCCAAGTGTGGATATCTTCAACCCAAGTACCCGCCATGCCGCTTGCACCGATCTCAGGAATAACTGCGATTGGCTTGCCTTCTGCAGGTAGGATTAGGAACCATGGACGAGTCGGGCTGTGCCAGAACTGGGTGTGGAAACCTGAAAAGTAACGCACGTTAGGCTCGGTAGTTAACAGAATCGCGTCGACTTCTAGCTCACGCATCTTTTGCTGAGCTTTAGTTGCACGCATTTCAAATTCAGCTGTTGTAAATCCACGCTGTAATATGCTTTTCATTTTTTTCTCCACATCCCACACAACTGGCCTATTTGCCAAAAGGTCACTAAAGTGACCGGAAACCTGTTTTAGTCAACTATCGTTAACTTGTGGCGCATCATACTGTTTGCTGAATTTAAAAATGTGACGCATATCTCATAGTCAAAATCTGTTAACTCAAGATGAGTCGCCAAACTGAAATTTCATGATCAAAGTCAAATAAAATGAACCATAGTTAAATTTAACTTGCGCAAAAGCCCAAAAAAACGTCCCATAGTTACATAAAGTTAATTTTAGGGTTGAATTGGCGAGCTAAAAAGTTGACAATAAACGCATCTATAGTTCACAAAAGTAATCTGAAATGATCAAAGCGGCAGAACAGGCATACAAAACGGAATTTACACCTAGGGATCGTCAGCTATTGCAAGGCTATTTCCATTTAGCCGAAAGCATGGCCGATCTAATAGGACCTCACTGCGAAGTCGTTATTCATTCATTAGAGAGCTTTGAGCAATCGGTAGTTAAGATTGTTAATGGCCACCATACCGGTCGTAAGGTGGGTTCACCCATCACTGATTTGGGCTTAAAGATGTTACGTCTTTATGAGCAAAGCGGCGAAGTTACCCCTAAGAGTTACTTCAGTAATAACAAAGGTGGCGAGATGTTGAAGTCGAGCACCTGCATTATTATGGGTGAGAATGGCAAACCTATCGGTATGTTCTGCGTCAACATGAACTTGTCGCACCCGTTCCCAGAGATCATCAAGACTCTGATGCCAGATACATCACAGCATCACAGTTTCGATATGACTGAAAACTTCAGCGCATCAGCTGGAGATGTGGTTGAGCAGGCGCTAAACCACGCGGTAATAGAGGTCGATGCTGACGACAGCGTTAACCTGAAAGGCCGCAACAAAGCGATTACTAAGGTGTTGTTTGATAACGGCATCTTTGAATTGAAAGAAGCAACTAACATAGTTGCTAATCATTTAAGTATTACCAAGCATGCGGTGTACAAGTACATCCGTGAATTTAAATCCTAATTATCAGAGATAACTAAGCTATGAAAACTGTAATCCATACTGAAAATGCTCCAGCTGCAATTGGTCCATACTCTCAAGCTCTTGCTTTTGACAAATTAGTATTCACCTCTGGTCAGCTACCACTAGACCCAGCAACTATGGCTTTCGTAGAAGGTGGAATTAAAGAGCAAGCTTACCAATCCCTTAAGAACCTTAAAGCTGTTCTAGAGCAAGCTGGCGCGGGTACAGACACTGTACTTAAGACCACTTGTTTCCTTGCAAACATGGAAGATTTCGTTGCTTTTAACGAAGTTTACACTGAAGTTTTCGGTACTGAAGCTGCACCAGCTCGTTCATGTGTACAAGCTGCTCGTCTTCCAAAAGACGCACTAGTTGAAGTTGAAGCGATCGCTTTCATCAAATAACTTAAATTTAGGTTTTTAACGGCCTATTTAAGTAAGTCTGACTGTCCATTTGCCAATATGGGTTAAATGGACAGCTGCCCCCCAGTTCAAAATTTATAGTGGTTACTATGCTAAAGCTGACTCAAAATGATTTCTTTAACGGCGAGACCTCTGATCTATTTACAGCTCAGGTCGCTGAACAAACTCGTCAATTCCACCAGCAGATCGAAGCTTACCAGCCAACACCGCTGATCTCTTTAGAGCAGCTTGCGGCGCGCTTAGGCGTTAAAGCGATTCTGGTTAAAGACGAATCTTACCGTTTCGGTCTAAACGCATTTAAAGTTCTTGGTGGTTCTTACGCATTAGGTAAGCAACTTGCTGAGCACTTAAATGTTGATATTAGCGAAATTGATATGAAAACGGTTGCCGCTAAACTAAGCGCACCATTAGTTTTCGCTACAGCAACAGCCGGTAACCACGGTACAGGTGTAGCTTGGGCTGCACGTGAAATGGGTCAAAAGGCTGTGGTTTACATGCCAAAAGGCTCTTCGCAAGCAAGCGTGACTCGCATTAAGAATCTTGGTGCAGAGTGTATCGTTACTGACTGTAACTACGATGACACAGTACGTATCGCTAACCAAACTGCGACAGAAAACGGTTGGATGCTAGTACAAGATACAGCTTGGGAAGGTTACGACAAGATCCCAACTTGGATCTCGCAAGGCTATATGACTATGGCTGTTGAAGCGCAAGAGCAAGTTGAAGCTATGGGTCTTAAGCCAACTCACCTAATGCTACAAGCGGGTGTTGGTGCAATGGCTGGCGGCCTATTAGGTTACTTCGCCGATAAAGTTGGCGCGAACAACTTCAAGACCATTATTGCTGAGCCTGCTAAAGCAGATTGTATCTACAACTCTGGCATCAAAGGTGAAATGGTTGCGGTAACTGGCGAGTTAAACTCAATCATGGCAGGTCTTGCATGTGGCGAGCCTAACCCTGTGACTTGGCCAATCCTAAAGCAGTGCAGCAGCTTCTTCGCATCAGTTGAAGACGAAGTGACGGCTACTGGTATGCGTATTCTTGGTAACCCACTAGCTGGCGACACTAAGATTGTTAGCGGTGAGTCAGGTGCACTAAACCTAGGCCTACTATACATGCTAGCTAGCCGCGAAGAGTACAGCGAGTACCGCGCTCAGCTAGGTCTAGACCAAGATGCGGTTATCATGCTTTTCAGCACTGAAGGCGACACTAACCCAGACCGTTACCGTCAAATTGTTTGGGAAGGCATGCACAGCACTGCTAAATAAATTCTTCGAATTTATATAACAAAAAGCCGCTTTAAGCGGCTTTTTTGTTATCAGAAGATAGGTCCTAGGACGTTCGCAAGCTCACTGCGAGGTCGGTGCTACGCACCTGCTAGGAAAAGCGTTAAAGCACCTCAAAAGCAGGCTCTGGAACTTCTTTGCTTGTGCTTGTGCTTTACCGTCTCGGCTTTCCCTAGGACCTTTCTTTTCCTAGGACCTTTCTTTTCCTAGGACCTAGAACCTTTCTTTGCCTTTTCTCGAAGTGACGCAGTCACGCCCTCGCCTTAGCTTTCCCTAGAACCTTTCTTTGCCTTTCCTACAACCAAGATTAAGTTTTCCTGAAGCTAACAGTAAAGTGTATTTAATTTATTAAAATTTAGCCTACAGCTATAATTAACGGCTGACCAGTAGCCGTTAATTATTAATCCCATGACCAACGAAAGCCCAAACAAAATCCATCTAGCTGTATTTATCTTAGTAGGCATGCTGTGCCTTATGCCGATAGTGTCTTCACCTGTCGCACTGATCTTGGGTTTTACGCTTGCCAGCATAGGTTGGGCACCTAATCAGGTACACCTTGGTGCCTTGACTAAAAAGCTACTCGCCTACTCAATCGTGGGACTCGGTTTTGGCATTCAGTTAGATGCCGCCCTAAGTATCAGTCTAGAGAACCTGCCACTGATCCTTGGCTCAATCATTTTCACTCTGATTTTAGGCTTTGCCCTGACTCGATTGCTAAAGATGGACCATAAAACTGGCCACCTTATCGCCTCTGGCACGGCAATTTGTGGCGGTAGCGCCATCGCAGCAGTATCACCTGCGATTAAAGCCAATAGCGAACAAACTGCTATCGCATTGGCCACAGTATTTATCCTTAACTCTGTGGCACTGTTCCTGTTCCCCGCCATTGGTCATGCACTGTCTATGAGTCAGCATGATTTCGGTGTCTGGAGCGCAATAGCTATCCACGACACCTCGTCGGTAGTTGGCGCAGCCTCGGCTTACGGTAATGAAGCCTTAACCACTGCCACGACCATTAAGCTTGCACGCGCATTGTGGATCATTCCTATCGCCCTTATTAGCGCCATGCTATTTAAAGGTGATAAGAATAAGATTGCGATTCCTTACTTTATCGGCTTCTACTGTTTAGCCATCGCCATAGCCCACTGGTTACCCGCAGGCGAAGTGGTCTATGGGGCGATATTTGAGGTGTCAAAACGCTTATTAGTTGTATGTCTGTTCTTGATTGGCGCAGGCATCACCATCCAAAGAATGAAAGCCACTGGTCCTAAACCACTTGTTTTAGGAGTATTGCTATGGATTGCGATTGGTAGTAGTTCACTAGCGTATATTTTACTGCTTAACTAGCTTTGCTCGCATTCAGAAGATGAAAGCAACCGGCCCTAAACCATCTTTTTATAATCAGGAGTATTGCTATGGATTGCGATTGGTAGTAGTTCACTAGCGTATATTTTATTGCTTAACTAGCTTTGCTCGCATTAAGAAGATAATTAGAAGATGAAAAGCAGCGCTCTTTAAAGGCGCTGTTTTTTATTGCGGTGTTCTATTGTGCTCTTTATTGCGCTATCTATTACACTCTCGAGTGCTATGACGCCAAACCAATAAGCCAAGTAAGCAACTAAACGCACCTAAATCTATTAAGGCACGTGTGAGGCCGCTAGTCAGTAAAGAGGCTGCAATTAACACTGCGCAACACAATAATATTAACCAGTTATTCAATGTAATCTCCCCTCTTAGGCAAGTTAAATGAATCACTATTATTGGTGCTCAAGCTAAAAGCCGCCAAGATCCTTTATTACTAATTAATAGCTTAATTGGATAAGGCTAGATGATTTACTTATAAAACTCTTTTACAACAAACGAGTAAAAGACGGCTATTTATGAACCACGGCATAGGGATCGTTACTGGCATCTTGATTCCAGCTGTACTCGGTTAAAGTTTCAATCCGCCTCGCTTCCTGCTCACCATGCAAGTGTTTAACCCAAAACAGCGCCGCATCGGTACCTGCTGACACCCCAGATGACGTTAAAAACTTACCATCGTATACCCAACGCGCTTTGGGCTGCCATTGTGGGTTATCGTTCAGTGATGTCACCCACTCGAAAGCCATTTTATTGGTGGTGGCTTTGCGCCCATTAAGGACTGAGGTCATAGCCAGCAGCGCAGTGCCTGTACAGACGGTAAACACGTTTTGGCTGCGAGCAACCTGCTTAATTAGCCATTGGCGCAATGCCGTATCGCTCACTAATGTACGAGTCCCTAACCCACCTGGAATTAACAACAGATCGCACTCATAGGTATCGGCTGTTAGGCAATCGGCGACCACACGCGGCCCTTGGTAGCTTTTTACTATCTCTTTGGCTGCCACCAGCTTGATCTCCGCATTGGGCATATGGCCTAACATCTCTACTGGACCATGCAGATCTAAGGTTTCGTAATCATCGAATACCAATGCCAGTATTCGATATTTTCCTGCTTGGAACGGCGAGGAGTCTGTTGTCGACTTTGCCTGTGTCCTTGGTGCGATAACACCCGCGGCCAACATCAGCGAAGCCCCTTTTATAAACTGTCTACGTTGCACGATTTGTTCCCCATCAATCTCAATATCTTGTGCTGACTTAGTCTATGGAGAAAAAGATTAATTCAATGATAATTCAGCTAAAACATCTTCCGTTCATCAAAAATAGAACTGGCTCAAGCTTTGAGGATAAATGGGAGAAATATTCCTCTAAATATAGAGCGCTCTCAAGTTCGCTTCTAGAACGGTACTGCGTACCTACGAGGACGCCAACATGTTGCCTGCTAGAAAAAGCATAAAGCCAGCCCCGCAGAACTTCTTTGCTTTACCTCGAATATAGCGATACAAAAAAGCGCTAAGTTAGACTCAGCGCTTGCTATATCAATAGACAAATTTAGTAAAAAGGCGTGGGGTCTATCTCTAGGCTACTTGGCGATACGCCCTTCTCGATATTCAGTGGCGATCTGAGCAGATCGACAATCTCCACCTGGGTGTAGCATTTATGCTTCACCGAATAGAAACACTTCACCTTAGGATGCAGCACATCTCGGCCCTTAGCTTCCCAGACAATACCGATGCGGCCATCGGACAGCTGCACTAATGAACCAACCGGATAGACACCAATACAGCGGATAAACTCGTAGACGAGTCCTTGATCTAAATGAGTTGGAGTCATGCCCAGTAAGATCTTAAATGCCGATGCCGGACTCATCGCCTCTTTATAACAACGGGTTGCAGTCAGGGCATCGAAGATATCGACAATACAACTCATACGGCCATGAATCGGGATCTGTTCACCTTTTAACCCTAGCGGATAACCATTACCATCGAGTTTCTCATGGTGCATCAAGCTGATATCTTTACTGATCTGAGATAGGCCTTTAGTTTGGCCCATGATCTCAACCGCATAAGTCTGATGTAGTTTCACGTGCTCAAACTCTTCAGGGGTTAACTTACCGGGTTTATTCAAAATCTTACTGTCGACCTTGATCTTACCGATATCGTGTAAAATACCACCAATAGCGATTTGTCGCAGCATGTCAGCATCGAAGTTCAGATAGCGTCCGAACGTCACTAGCAAGAAGGCAACATTGATCGAGTGCTCAAGTAGGTAGGCGTCTTTGGAGCGTAAAGCGGAAACACATTTTAGCGCATCGGCATCGAGCATAACTGACTCAATCATGCTGTCAGCCAACGCCTCGAACGGCTCAACCTCTACGGCCTTACCTTCAAATGTTTCAGACAGCACTTTTTGGATGAGATCTTTAGCCTCGACAATTAGCTCTTTTGCCTGCTTCTGAGTCGTGGCACGTTCAATACTGACTTTTCTTATCACAGGTTTAGGCGCAGATGCGACCCTACCCAAACCTAACTCCGGCAACGAGCGCTCGCCATTGACCCACACATGAGTCACATTACTCTTATGTAGCCTAAGTATCGCCTCAGCGCTACGAATTTGGCCGGCATTAGCGATGTTAACTAGACTCTTATTTTTGTCGATGGCCTCAACAAACATACCCACCTTCAATTTGGCGACAGGTATTTTTATTAAGTTGCTTGATTCAATTGAATCACCCATTATCTCTTAGGTCCCCGGATGACTAGCCTAAATTACAGTGACAATATTCAACTGTACTCTTCACAGTGCTTTTATGCAGTGACTCAGTTTACACCGAGCCATTTTTATATTTTGTGAGAAGTTGGCTATTCTATTCCGAGCGCTGTTAAATCACCATAGACAAAGTTAATTAATGCACGCTAATGCACAACAAATTAGCTGCAAACGCCAATAAAAACCACAAATGGTTAACGCACTTAGTACTAAGGTTTAGCGCGGCTTTTATAACACTGGAAGCTGCTCGGCTGCCAACGACGGTACATACAGTTATAACAAGAGCGTAGAACATTATCCGTATGTTCGTCTTCATCATCACTTAAAAATACTTGGCAACTTGCCGCAGCCTCACGAGCGAAGGGATGGTCTTCTACGCCAAACTTGAACTGCCATAGACCATCTACCTGAGTAAACCACTGCTGCATACTCCCTCCTATATCCCTTATCCTGTAAAAACTAATACGGCTTTAACTGCTGCTTAGTCGCATTCAACCAGCGGCCATCTTCTTGACTCACCAATAGCGCAAACTGGTGTTGGATATAGACTGCCTTTATTTTGCCACTGAGGTTAAGCAGCTGTTCGTCAGCGAGTATCTCGCCATCGAGGCTGATCACCGCCTGTAAACCTGTAAGAGCTAGCACTTGCGCCACAGACAGCTGCACTTCGTCTGACTCACTCTGCCGCTTGACGAGTTTAAATTGCCCTTTTACCCGGCCATCTTGACCACTTAGACGTAAACCTAAGCCTGCCAATGCACCAATGACCCCTTGCCCCGTGCCCCCATGCTCACTCAGGTCGATAGCCAGCTCTTTCGCAAGTACATAGGCCTGAGACTTAGTTTTCACCTCGACTTTGGCCTGTTGGCCAAAAGCGATTAGACGCTTAATATCGTAATCGGAGTCGAGATCTAAGATGGCGAGCCCCGGATCCGACGCCGCTGCCGACTCCTGCTTAAGATGAGCGACGCAGATAGCCTTGATCTCATCGAAACTCAATGCCGTTTCAACCTTAAAGCACATAGCGCTGTTGTGGGAGGTGTAAGGAATGTCGGGATGCACAAAAAGCTGGTGACGGGTCACGAATCGTGGACAGTTGCTGTCGAGCAGTTCCGCTTGAGATAAGGTGAGTTTTTCGGCAATCTCCTCGGCGATCTCCCCCGTTCCCTTAGTACCAATATCATCTGTATCATCAATACATATTAACCATGCTTTCATCAATTACCCTTTATCTGTTATTTATTCTATTTGGCATTCAAATCTATTTATCGTTATCGAGCTGGCTTCGATGCAGCAAGTCATGGGCATGTAATCGCTGCAGCACACTCGGCACTAACAGCGCAGCCGCTATCGCAAACACGCCGCCTTGAAGAAAACTAATGCCAAACTGCACTAATGCCACCTGAGTGCTCATCCCCGCCAGCAAGTTACCAATCCAGCCTTTAGCAGCCCAAGCAAGACAGCCCACCAAGCCTAAAATAATGCACTGCCAACGTAGGCTAAATAGTCCCGCCATCAGCAGTAAAGCGATATCCATTGCCAAGGCAGGCAAACCAAACTTCAATAGAATAAGTGGCCCCCCCTTACCGACACTGAGCATCATGGCGACGAGGCCAGCCAAGAAGCCACAGGCAGTGATGGCACCGACTCGACCAACCGCGCCGTAACACACCAGATAAAAGAAGGTCATCAGAAACATGGAGTGACCACTCAAGCCAAGCTTGAGACGCATCATGCTTTTTATAACTACCAGCAAGGTAGCGCAAAACCCTATAAATAGAGCGTCTTGTAGATCGAATGGTGATTTCATTTATCCTCTCTTGATGAAGGCCAGTGGGTTGGCTTATTAACTTTTCCGAAGTGACGTAACTTGGCTGCCTTTGCCATCTGTTTTGACAGCTTCAGCAGCTGGATCAACACGGGTAACAACACGCAATAGACAAGTTCTGGCCAATTCTTTGGATTTCTCAGCGCCTTAGGCGTGATATTGGCTCCACGCAGGCACTGAATGGCATATATTTCTTTGGTTTCCTGCAGCATATAGGGCAGTAAGCCAATAGATGCTGCGATAACGAAGGCCCACTTTGCTGGGAGCCCCCAACTCAGTACTTCTCCGAGCCGCTCGGGGCTTTGGGTACTCGACAGCCACCACCCCGGTAGCATGGCGAGAAACACACGCAACACGACGATAACTCCATCAAGCAGCTGAGCTTCACCGTGTAACAGATAGTAAAGCGGCAGAGTCAGGGCTAATTGCGCGGCCCCAACTTTCAGCAGGGCGGTGATTTTGTTCTTTAGGTATAAACCATGAATGACCAATAACAGGTCGATGGCGATCAGTGCGCCTAAGGCGCTGCTCGGTAGAAAAAAGGCACTACTGGATAACACCAGACTCAGCAACAGCGCTAAGGCGCAATATTGAGTCGCACTTAACAGTGAGCCAGCATGTTTATCGGCCCTACGATGTGCGCCGTGCTTAGCCAACATTCGCTTGCTCTATCACGCGGGCGCCATCCCTTAATTGCCCAGAGTCAATCAGCCAGTAACGATCCACCTCCAAAAACGGCAGCTCTCGGTGACTGGTCAGTAAGATCGCACAGCCAAGAGCACTCAACTGTTGTAGCAATTGCACCACCTTGTGCACGTGCTGTCGATCCAATCCGGCAAAGGGATCATCGAGCAGCAAGACTCTAGGTTGCAGACATACCAGCGAAGCTAAGGCGATCGTATGTTGCTGACCATAGGACAACTTATGCGGTGAGCAATGAGCTAAATGGGTCATTTCCAACTTTTGTAGCATCTGTTCAGCCCGAGATAGCGGTTGTTTGAAACGCTTCAGACTAAACTGCAGCTCAGCCAGCACGCTTTGCTCAAATAGCTGACGATTTGGGCGCTGCATTAGCAGACCTAGCTCTGCGCCATAAATACCTAATTTCGGCCGCTTACCCAATACCGAGATAGGAAAACTCGGGATATTAGCCTGAATTCCCGCAAGGGTTTTCAGTAAGCTACTCTTACCTGCACCGTTATCACCCACCAGAGCCACAATCTCGCCGCTATACAGAGACAGGGTCTCAACACAGTCGAATAGGCGTTCTTGCTCGATAAAGCGGAAATGTAGAGGCTGAATGGTAACTAGGCTCTCTCCACTATGAATACGAGTCTCACGCTTAATCTTTATAAGGCTTTGTTTATCTACAACAGTTTTCAGTAGCTCATCTGAGCCAACCTTCAAAGCGCCCTCTTCTAACCGCCATAGGTAATTAACTAAGCTAGCGAATGCACTGGGATTATGTTCGACCATGACAATTGCTACGCCGTCATCAAGCAGGGACGCTAAGACACTCTGCAATTCACGTACGCCACTGTCATCGAGCTGTGCCCAAGGTTCATCTAGCAGTAACAGGGTGGGTTTGAACACCAACTGTGCCGCCATCATTAAGCGATATTTTTGCCCTAGTGACAGTATCTCTACCGGGGTATCAAGACTGATATACAGTCCGACTCGCCTTAGTGACTGCTGCACCTTTTCAATCATGAGATCGGCATCAACACCTAAGTTCTCTAAGGCAAAGGCAATTTCAGCCCCCACTGTTTGACGTAAAATCTGTACATTGGGGTCTTGCATGACTAAACCGACCAACAATGAGGGGCTCCGGTATACGTCCCCCTCATAAGGCCGAGATAGCCCACCAGCGAGTAGGTGCAACAGGCTCGATTTACCACACCCCGTTGGACCGTTAATGCAGTGGCATTCACCCGAATTAACAACCAAATTGAGATCATCCAAGATCTCGCTTTGGTTCGAGCCATAGCCAAAATGAATCCCTTCTAGCGCTATGAGTTTCATAATATCCCCCGACGAAACTAGATCTGCCAGTTAATACCGACAAACACCTGACGACCAGCCTGTGGTAAGGCTTCACTCTGGTCGTAGTTTTCGTCGAGTAGGTTGGTTGCTCTCAGGTATAGCTCTAACTTATCGCCCATTAGCGGCTGCACTAAGTTAAGATCTACTAAGGTGTAGTCTTCTAGCGACTGCTCAACCAAGACTTTGTTGCCACCGATTTTCTGCTGTGCGTAGTACACCTGATCCATGATGCGCTCAACATTTAAGTTAACTCGCATCTCAAATGGCAATACATACTCAGCCTGGAAACGAACCTGATGCTTAGGGCGGTATTCCAAGGTCTGCATAGCCTCTTCAGCGCTCTTATCTTCAGTATCTAAGAAACTGTAAGATACCGTCATCGACAGGTTATCGAAGCTGTTATTTTCAAGCTGAACATCGACACCTTTAAAGCCGTAGCGACCCATGTTCTGGTACACGCCATCGAGATCTTTAGCAATATAGTCTTCGGCATCGGTGTAATAACCCGCTACATTCAACTCGGTTGAGTGACCAAGCTGCTGCAGTAGTCCAAGCTCATAGTGCTGCGATGTCTCAGCCTGCAGTTCGGCGTTACCTGAAGATTGTGCATACAGATTACGCATCGATGGGAAACGTACCTTACGAGCAACGCCCATATTAATGCGCGTATCTTCTAGCGCTTGCCAGTAACCCGATAGCTGACCCGAATAGTCGTTTTCAGACTCATTGAGACGGTCTTGATCGTGGAAAGCACCACCTAGGGTTACACCGTAGTTATGCCCTTGATATTGGTATTCCAAAGCTGCGGTATACAACCAAGATGAATCGTCGAAGTTACCATCGCCGTTGCCACCACCGTTGCCACCGCCAGAACCACCGCCACTGCCACCGCCAGTACCACCGCCGCTTTCGCCACCAGTATCACCGCCGTTACCGCCACCAGTACCACCGCCGTTACCGCCACCAGTACCACCGCCGTTGCCACCACCAGAACCACCTCCGCTACCGCCACCAGTTCCACCTCCGCTACCGCCACCAGTTCCACCGCCAGTACCGCCACCGCTGCCGTTACCACCACTATAAGCAGCAGCTTCATTTGACGTTATGGCATATGATTCCCAGCTTTGCTTCTCGGCGATCACTGCCGTGGTCAATAGTCCTGCATCATCTAAGTCAGAGATAAACTGTAAGTTAGCGCCTTGAACGGTAGAGCGGCCATCTTGCTGAGCCTTAATGGCTTGATAGGTTTTGTCTTTATACTGAGTCTCTAATACATCACTTTGGTTGTGGTAACCAAAACCACGCAAGGTAAACATCTCATTGAATTTATGGGCAACACCTAATTGGAAGGTTTTTGCTTGGTAGTCATCGACACGCTCAAACTTAACACTACCAGTACCACGTCCATCACGGCTTGGCTTGCCCCAATCACCATCACGGATACTCATGTTGGCCATCAACTGAGTATTGTCGTTAATCAGGTAGCTACCTTGGGCGTAGAAGTTATTCAGAGTCTTATCGGCATTTTCACGCACATCACCTTGCTGATATTCGGTGTCTTTGTAGTCGCTAGACATAGGCCAGCCATCGGTCTGTTGACGCGAGTAGTTCACTAGGCCTTGCCAGTTATCGCCGCTGCCTGCGGCGCTAATATCACCGTTAAAGGTATTATCCTTTGCCGCCTCTAAACGACCAGAGATAGCAGGTGCGTTATCGCCCTGCTTAGTGATGATATTAATCACACCACCCGCACCGCCTGGCCCATAGAGAACTGATGATGGACCGACAGAAACTTCGATAGAAGCAACTTGTGCCGTTGGAATTAAGCTTGGATCAAATTGACCATCTTCGGCATCGTTTGCTGGTACACCATTGATCAGATAGATCACATGACGAGCCTTAAAACCACGGATATCGACTCGTGGAGTACCTTGACCACCCGTTCTGACATAGATCCCTGGCACATTTCTGAGGATTTGATCTAGAGTCTGGGCCCCAGAAGCCTTGATCATCTCCTCATCTAGGCTCCAATGAGTGGTTGCCGCTTCAGTCACTGAAGCACGTTCACCCTGTACTACAATCACCTCGGTTACATTAAGAATAGGGTCTCTTTCTAGGTCATCAGCTTGAGCTTGGTAGGCCAGAGTCATTGCTAATGCTAATGTGGATACTTTCAGCACTTTTTGTTGTTTTTTCATCGAATCTCATCATCCTAACGATATAATTTGCGGTATTTTTAAAAAGCACCGCTTATCACTCAAGCAAATAAGATCATAAAACAAACTTAGATCGACTAATTTGAACATTCAGGAAAGGAACGACTACAAGAGACAGACAGATTGACCCACCTTTTATACCTAAGGGACAAAAGGGGTCATAGATATCACATATTTAAAAACTCACATTGACCTTTGATTTCAACAAACCGTTATTTACTCGGTCGATATTGATTAGCTTTCTGAGCAAATCTAAAGCATGTCGATAAAATAGTCAGTGACAGTTCACACAGGCAGAGCAATCGACTTGACACTGTATGTTCAGACTATTACTTTGTGGTAAAGATTCTTATTACCAATAGTGCGTTGGGTGTATCCCGGTTAGAGGCGGCTACCTCTAAGCAAGCCCTTATGATATTTGTTTGGAGTATTTATTGACCATCCCCCTGCTGCCTCAAGCTATTAAGTCTTTAACCGACAAAATCAAATCCTTTACTCTCCAACCAAACAGCGACCCAATTGCACAGCTGTCTGTTGTCGTTTCGCCGATCCCAGTTATAGCCTGGTTAGCGGCACAAACAACCTACCCGAGAGTCTATTGGAAGGGACGCGATACCGAAGAAGAGGTCGCCGCCATCGGCTGCAGTAAAGACTTTTACTTCGGTGAAGATGTCGATGACATCGAACTTGCAGCTGAATATCAAAAACAGCGCGCATTGACCAGCAATCAAGAGATCCGCTATTACGGTGGTGTCGCTTTCGATCGCAAGAATGAAGGCTGGCCAGAGTTTGGCAAGGCTCATTTTGTGCTACCACGCATAGAACTGCGTCGCAGTGGCAATGAATATAGACTGCTAGTTAATCTCAACTTTAGCGAGAATTGCTTCGCTGAAGAGATTGATAATGCTCTACTATCACTACAGAAATTAGATCCACCCAAGCCGCTCACCCCGCCTAACAAAGTGGCACTCATGGGACGTAGTGATAGACCCGATAAATATCGCTGGAGCGAGCTAGTCAACCGGGTGACCCATCCGAAGTTTATCGAAGATACCCCTAAGGTTGTGCTATCTAGACTGACTCAGCTTGAGATCAATGAAGAGGTGGACCCTTGGATGCTACTTGCCTGCTGGCAGGGGCGTAATCCAAACAGTTTTCAATTTGGTTTTCAGTTTAGTCCTGAAAGTACCTTTATCTCCTGCACGCCGGAACGCTTGTATCGCCGCCGCCAGAGAGAGTTGTTTACCGAGGCGCTTGCAGGCACTACGGTTCGTGGCCTAAATCAGGAAGAAGATAAAGCATTGGCGCAAGCACTGCTGGATGATACGAAGAACAGCCACGAAAATCAGCTAGTTAGACAGCATATTGTTGATGTGCTCAACCCCCTTAGCAACTATGTGGGTGCCGACGAGACACCAACGGTATTTAAACTGAGCCATATTCAGCATCTGCACCGTTCTATTCGTGCCGAACTCAAGCCCGGTGTGAGTGACTTTCAGGTTATTCAGGCACTGCACCCAACACCAGCGGTTGGCGGCCTGCCAAAAGAGTCGGCAATGAACTTTATTCGTCAGCAGGAAGGCTATGCTAGAGGCTGGTATGCTGGTGCTTGTGGTTATTTCAATAAGTATGAAAGCGAATTCGCCGTCGCGATTCGTAGCGCGCTAATTGAGCCCGGTCGTATCAATCTATTTGCTGGCGCAGGCATAGTGGCGGGCTCTGAAGCCGATAAAGAGTGGACCGAGTTAGAAAACAAGCTCACCACGATTTTGTCTATCTTGACTGAGCTATAACACTCCCTAACCTATACCCATCAAGCTCAGCACGCAAAAATTACTCTGCGTGCTGAGATTTGCACTTGCTCAAATAAAAAACTGCTCTATAATTTGCGCCCCTATATTAAGTAGGGGACGAACCACTTTGTTTAACCAAAAATTGTAAAATTATAGCGATGTTTGCTATTGCGGGTTCCCTAACCCCGCCCGATTTACTTAAAAAGGCCACAAGATGTTGATGTTGACCCCTGCACAGGTTCGCCGTGCATTACTGCTATTAGCAGGCTTTCATATTGTTATTATTTGTGCGAGTAACTACCTTGTACAACTTCCCTTTCAGATATTTGGCTTCCATACCACATGGGGCGCATTTAGCTTTCCATTTGTCTATCTAGCCACAGATCTAACGGTGCGAATATTCGGCCAGCAAGCAGCAAGAAAAATTATCTTCCTCGCCATGTTACCGGCACTGATCATCTCTTATTTGATGGGGGTAGTGTTCCACCAAGGAAGCTTCCAAGGCGCCGAGGCCCTGCTGGAGTTCAACAGTTTTGTGTTCCGAATTGCTTTCGCTAGCTTCGCGGCATACTTGGTTGGCCAGCTGATGGATATCTTTGTATTTGCCAAGCTCAGAGAAACCAAATCTTGGTGGGTTGCTCCTTCTGCATCAACCATAGTCGGTAACCTGATAGATACGATCGTGTTCTTTGGTCTAGCCTTCTACGCTTCAACAGACGAGTTTATGGCAACACACTGGCCTGAAATCGCCACCGTTGACTACGGTTTCAAATTGATAGTGAGCTTAGGCCTATTTTTACCTGCCTATGGCCTGTTATTAAAGTTCTTACAAGATAAGATCTTACACAACAGTGCGCGTGAAACAGCCATTTAAAGCTTAACAACTACTGGACTGACCTGTTATAATTTCGCCAATTCGTTCACCTTTAAGCCTATTGGTTTGGCTGTATCACAGGGTGAACTGGCGAAGTTATTGAGAAATTAAAATGTACACCATTGAAATTGAAGCTGTTACCGAGTTCACCCCAGAAGTCCTCGAACTGATCCAAACAAGCTATGCAAGCATTCCTGAATTCGAGCAAGGCTATGCTAGCCAAGAGATCGCTACACGCTTACTCGCAGGCCCAGCATTATTGCTTATCGCAAGAGTAGAGGGTGAGATTGCAGGCTTTAAGCTTGGCTATCAGACAGACGATCAGGTGTTTTACAGCTGGTTAGGTGGTGTTACACCGGATTTCCGTGGCCTAGGTTTAGCTAAGAGTCTACTTGAATACCAAGAGAAATGGGCTAAAGAGCAAGGCTACCAACGTATCGATGTTAAGACTCGTAACTGCTTTCCAGCAATGTTGAACATGCTTATCAGTAGCAAATATCAGATCACCGCGATGATCAACGATGCACAAAATCACAGTCAGAATAAGCTGCACTTACAGAAACAGTTCTAGCACTGATATTTGTATGAGATTAACCAAGGTGAGTAAATTTACTAAAATCGTGTAATAAAACTTGCAAACCCAAATGAGAATGATTATTGTTAACTTGCGTTCCAAAACTCGGGTTAACAAATAAAGTTCTCATCATCTCGATTTGTTAAATGAGTTTTTTATGCCAATGATAGTCTTAAATTATTATTGGTATTACAGCACGACATTGCTCACACACTCTTAAGTGGCCAGGATTTTATCCTGGCTTTTTTTTGTCTTAAATTCACACTAAGTCATATTTCAACTTGCAAGCCGGGTTTACCATGTAAACAGGCAAACGTAATACCCTGTTTTTAATGCAAATAATTAATTTATAGCAAAAAGTAGCACTTTTTTTACTGTATATACTTGCAACCGCAAATGATAATGATTACTATTCACACGCATTCAAGAACTCGTAAGTAACTTAAAGGCATCTCATCTCCTGCAAGTTAGAGTCTGTTTTATGCAAAGCACGACATTGCTCACACACTCTTTTGGCCGAGATACTATCTCGGCTATTTTTTGCCTGAAATTCAATGACTATCTTGAGAAATAGAGAAGAGATTAGAAGCAGCGAATGGGCAAGCTATTCAGCACTGCCCACACTCAGTTTGCTTTATTGAATACCAATCAGTGACTAGTCTTTTGACATATCATTGTGCTTACCGCTAAATTGCAAACCTTCGTAAGGCGTATTGCTCTGATCTTCGATAGCCTTATGGTATAAGCCGATGGTAAATAGGCTGCCCTTACCTACCGTAGAGTTCACCTCAATAGTGCCCCCGATAC
This sequence comes from Shewanella schlegeliana, assembly GCF_016765635.1. GTDB lineage: Bacteria > Pseudomonadota > Gammaproteobacteria > Enterobacterales > Shewanellaceae > Shewanella > Shewanella schlegeliana. The sequence continues at coordinate 45,018 of NZ_JAESVD010000010.1, read as the reverse complement.
GCTTAATAATACCGTAGCTAAGCGATAATCCTAGGCCAGTACCGTCCTTACGAGTGGTGAAAAACGGATCGAAAATGCGGTTAAGCTCCTCTTCTGGGATCCCCTTACCTTCATCTTCAACCTCAATCTTAACCCCGATCGGCTCACCATGTTGCACCCAGTCATAAGTACGGATCCAGATCTGTCCCTTACCATTCATTGCGTGAGCTGCGTTAACTACTAGGTTAATCAATACCTGTAGTAGCTGAGGACGATTGACTTGAATAGGATAGCTGGCGTTAAGCTCTTGGTTGAGCACCACCTGCTGCTTTTGAATCGAGTGTCTAACCAGTACCAACATCTCTTCGATAATCGGTGTGATCTGGTGCATCTCAAGCGGTGCATTAAATTCGCCCGGACGGCTGTACTGCAGAAGACTACGAATAATGGTGCTGATCCGACCCACCTGCTGAATAACCAACTCGATCTCTTCTTCAACATCCTCGGCTCTATCGCCTAGTTCATATTTAAGCAATTCCATATTGCCCAGGATCACCGCCGTTGGGTTATTGATCTCGTGAGCAATACCGGCAGTAAGTTCACCTAACGCGGTTAGCTTCTCGTTAATCACCAACTGCTGCCTTGTTTCATTCAACAGCGCAACGTTAGCTTGTAGCTCTTCGGTCTTCTCCTGCAGGCTACGAGTACGCTCCTCAACCTTGACCTCTAACTGCTCGGCTGCTGCTTGGATCTGAGTATTACGCCGCTGCAATAGATCCAGCATGCGATCAAACTGTTCAGCAAGATTAGAAAGCTCATTGTCGCTATCTAACCCTAGTGAACCTATGCGTAAGTTGCGTCCCGATTGCACCGCTTTTACCACATGATGAATACGTTCAATCGGCTGCAATAGGCTATAGGCACCACGGTATACCAACCAACCCGATACCAGCAACACCAGCATCAAGATAGTACCGAGCTCAATAATATTGAGTAAGTAGTTATGGATAAAGGGTGACTCAGAAAAACCGGTATAGATCATACCGATACGCTTACCGTTAATATCTTCAAGTGGTGAGTAGGCAGAGATAAACCAGTCGTTAAAAACAAAAGCCCTATCGACCCATAATAGTCCTTGAATAAGCACCTTTTCACGCACCTCCTCCGATACTAAGCTACCTAAGGCACGGCCTTGCTGATCATCACCTTGTGGGAAGAAGTGCAGTGGCACGTTAGTGCTAATACGAATATTATCGAGGAAGATCGTCACGGTACCGATTGAGCGCTCAGGTAGAGTCCCCTTGTCGTACACGAGATCACGAATATGGTCGACGATGCGGGTATCACGGTTAAGCATGATGCCGCCATCTAAGTACCAAGCAACGTTACCATTCATATCGGCAACGGGAAATAGACTACGACTTAACAGGCCACGCTTCTCTTCCGTTTTACTCGGTTCTTGCGCCCGCATGGTCTTTATTACGCTCACCTCGGCTCGTTCGGCTAGCGCCGGATCGATGCGAGATAAACGACTTGGCTCGAGCACCATTAGCCCAGAAAACGGCGCAAGCCCTTCGATATGTGGCAACATCTGCCTTAGATCGGGATCGGCTGCGGCCTCAGACACACTAACTAAACGTAAAAAGTCCAAATTAAGGTCTTTCTTCGCCTGATCTAGTACTGTCTGTAAGTTCTCTCGCTGTTCGCTCGAGTCATTGCCTAATTGCCTAAAGTCATTCTGGAATTGCCAAGACTCCATCACTAACTCTAGCTGATTCTCTTGGTTTGTTTGCACGGTCACTAGGGTGCTATTTGCCACAGTCAAATCGGCTTTGACCTTCATAAATAGCTGTTTGCCCGTGTAGCTTATATTCCAATAGATGGTAATAAAAACCAAACTTACAAGGGTTAGCAAAATAGGCAACAAGGTCAGAATCAAGATACGATAGCGAACCTTCGCCTGCATCTGCTGCCAACTAACACCAAACATATTGGAAAAAAAAGACACCTAAACTCCCCAAGAATTATCTTACTGTTATTATTCTTCTCTGTCGGCTTCGCCGCCAAACCACTCTTTATACTTACGATCTAGAGTCTTGCGTGATACACCAAGATCCCTTGCCGCGGCAGATTTATTACCACCATGCATGTCAACGACGCGAGTCACATGGTCACGCTCGACATCTTTTAGCGCCCACTGTAGCGGATAACCTGACTCACCGACCGCTTCGGTCTTTGGCTGCACTTTCCAGTACTCGGCAGGTGGTTTGCCCAGTAGGATACAGCGTTCAATCATATTTCGCAGCTCTCGGATATTACCTGGCCATTCATGTTGCTGCAGCTTTAATAGATCTTCATGACTCCAAACGACCTCTTTTACGCCAAGTTCTGCCGCTAACTGGCAGGTAAAGTGATGAGTTAGCTCAACAATATCTTCAGGGCGTTCACGCAGAGGTGGGATCACGATATCGAGCACGTTGAGGCGATAATAGAGATCACGCCTAAAGTTACCCGCTTCGACCTCTTCCGACAGTTTACGGTTCGTCGCCGCCAATACGCGCACATCAATATTGATCTCTTTCTCGCTGCCCACAGGACGAATGGTGCGCTGCTCGAGCACACGCAGCAAAGCGGTCTGCATCTTCAGCGGCATCTCACCAATTTCATCGAGGAAGATGGTGCCGCCAGAGGCGAAACTAAATAGACCTTCTCGGTTACCCTTAGCGCCAGTGAAAGATCCTGCCGAATGACCGAATAGTTCACTCTCTAATAATTCTGGCGCAATTGCACCACAGTTAACTGGCACAAAGGGACCTTGTCGACCACTGAGAATATGCAGTTGTCTGGCCACCAGCTCTTTACCTGTGCCAGATTCCCCCTCAATCAAGACCACCGCATTGGTCGGCGCTACACGCTCGATCACATGCTTCACTTCGGTCATGGCATCACTCTGGCCAATAATGGTCGAGGACTGATTGAATGACACCTCACGGCGTAGCATCAAGTTCTCACGCTTCAACAAGCGACGCTCAATACAGCGGTCGACCGCCTTCATCATCTGTTCGAGATGGAACGGCTTCATAATAAAATCAGACGCACCAGCACGCAGCGCTTTTATCGCCACATCCATATCGGCATAGCCTGTCATAAAGATGATATCTGAGCGCCTCTCTTGATCGTTTAGCGCCTCATGCCACTCGATTCCTGAGCGACCGGGAAGACGAATATCGACAATAAGCAGATCAAAATGACAACGAGAACGCAGTTGCTCCGCATCTTCAACACTCGAAGCGGTTTCAACTAAGGCAAATTTCTTCGCTAACGCTTTCTTTAAAAAGCTGCGCATGCCCGGTTCATCATCGACAATCAATACAGATACAGCAGAAGGAAGTGGCTTCATATTATTCATTCTCTGTCCCACCCTGTCTGATGGAGGGACATTTTGACTCATTATGGGACAAGTCTATCACCGAACCCGTCTAAATAGGTCACTATGAACCATGTAATCGCGACCTTGGGACATAATGTCTGCGCTTTTTTTATCATTCATGGGACAAGGATCACACAAGCGTTACAAATGTGAACTGAAATAACCAAATTAAAGGCTGGCATCAAACTTGCTTTTCATGAGCACTGAATTCTATTTTTAAACAGGTGCTCAGGTATCGAGTGGCCTATTTTATTTTTTCCAAGGAGTAAAAATGCTAAACCTTAAACGCGTTATTGGTCTTGCGGTTACCGCTGCGCTAGTTGTTGGTATGCCAGCCCAAGCTAACGAAGTTATCAAACTTGCGACAACAACAAGTACTGAAAACTCAGGCCTACTAAAGAACCTACTGCCAAAGTTTGAAGCTGAAACAGGCTACCAAGTACAAGTTATCGCAACGGGTACAGGTAAGGCGCTTAAGCTAGCTCGCCAAGGTGACGTTGATGTTGTTATGACTCACGCTCCAGGTGCTGAAGCTAAGTTTGTTGAAGAAGGTTACGGCCGTCTACCTCGCGGTATCATGGAAAATGATTTCGTTATTCTAGGCCCAAAGAACGATCCAGCTAAAATCCGTTCGAGCAAAACAGCTGAAGAAGCTTTTGCTAAAATCGAAAAATCTGGCGTACCTTTCATTTCACGTGGTGACAACTCTGGCACCAACATGAAAGAACTACTCATCTGGAAAAACGCTAACATCACTCCAGACTTCAAAGGCTACACAGCTGTTGGTCAAGGTATGGGCAAGACTCTACTTATGGCTAGCGAATTAGAAGCTTATACGCTATCTGACCGTGGCACTTTCGTTGCTTATTCAGGTAAAATAGATCTAGCAGTAGATTTTGATGGCGGTAAAGCACTAGCTAACCCTTATCAAATCATACTTATCAGTGAAAGCAAGTACCCAACGCTAAACCACAAAGGTGCTAAAGCATTGAGCGACTGGCTGATCGGCGCTGAAGCGCAAGGCATGATCAATAACTATAAGGTTCAGGGAGAACAATTGTTCAAGGCAACATATAGCGAATGAATGAAGGCTGGTTAGCCCTAATACAGCAGGCATTAAGCCTGCTGTTTTCATTGGACCCCGAAGTGTGGTCCATTATCTCCGTCTCTTTTTCAGTATCATTTGCGGCTTTAGCGATCACGCTGCTGCCTTCTATGGTGCTGGGCTTTCTATTGGCCTTTACTCGCTTCCCTGGCCGCTGGTTAGTCACCAATCTTATTCAAACCCTACAATCCATTCCTACGGTTGTGATAGGCCTACTGGTGTATCTGCTACTGACCCGTATGGGACCTTTAGGGGATCTGAAATGGCTGTTTACTCAGAAAGGTATGATTCTTGGCCAGATGCTTATCTGCGCCCCGGTACTTGTCGCCATGAGCCAAGCCGCCTTTACTAGTGTTGACCGCAGGGCATGGGAAACCTCTCGCACCTTAGGCGCGCCAGCATTAAGTGCGATATGGGCAGTCTGCAGAGAGCTTAAAGTTCCACTATTATTAGCCATTGTTGCCGCGTTTAGTCGTATTTTGACTGAAATTGGTTGTTCGATGATGGTCGGCGGCAACATCGCGGGGGTGACACGTAACATTCCAACCGCTATCGCCTTAGAAACCAGTAAAGGTGACTTTGCACAAGCGATTGCACTGGGACTAGTGCTACTCGTCCTAGCACTGATTTTAAACTTTGCTCTCGGTACGTTAAGAGGCAAAGCCGAGCCGAGGAGTCATTAAGTCAGATGGCAACGTTCAATACCACGACTGATACAAGAGCCAAAGCAAAAATCATCGCTAGAAATCTCGAGATGCGCTTCGAAAATAAGCATCTGTTTAGTGCTGACGAGCTAGTTTTTGAACAAAACCACGTGATCCACCTACAAGGTGATAACGGCTGCGGTAAAACCACCTTGATGAAGCTGCTCGCAGGTTTTATCCAACCGACGGCGGGAACGATTCAAGCGCAAGGCTTCTCGGTCGCCCCTTGGTGGCGCAGCAACTCTATTACTGGCAAGGCTATCTATCTGCATCAACATCCTTATCTTTTCGAAGGTAGTGTGATGTATAACCTGACTTATCCGTTAAGGTTTTTAAGTACAGATAAACAACTTCTCAAAGCCCGTATCGAGCAGGCGATAGACAAGGCACAGCTACGCCACTTGCTTACTCAGGCCGCCTCGAGCTTGTCCGGTGGCGAAAAACAACGTTTAGCCATCGCCAGAGCCTGGGTTATCCAACCGAAGCTATTGATGCTAGACGAGCCGACCTCCAATATGGATAAGCACTCTCAACACTTAGTGTTACAGATGATTGCCGACCTAAAGCAGCAAGGCACAGGCATGCTAATTAGTAGCCACCAGACTTGCATGCTAACCAAAGTATGCGATCATGCTTGGCTAATTTGCGATAAGACAATTACAAGCGGTAATATCAGTGCCAATCAAGATATGGCTAATGCTCACATCGATGTCTCAACCAGACTCAATGTGTCGATTGGGTAAATTCATTAGCAACTAAAAAACTGCAATAAACAATAGGATAACAGTGATGACAGCACAGGTTGATGCAGTAATTCTTGCTGGCGGCATGGCCAGACGCATGGGTGGAAACGATAAAGGTTTAGTCGAACTAGAAAATCGCCCCATGATTGAACATGCAATCGATAGGATACGACCTCAAGTTAAGGAGATCCTGATCAACGCAAATCGAAACCAAAACCGTTATTCTGAGTTTGGTTTTAACGTGATCAGTGACCAAGATTCCGGCTATTTAGGCCCATTAGCAGGCATGATCACCGCGATGAGCAACACCCAAGCGGATTACTTATTAGTCGTTCCTTGCGATTGCCCACTGTTACCGACAGATTTAGTCGCTAGAATGCTAGCGAAATTAACGGCTGAAGACGCAGAGCTTGCAGTTGCTAGCGATGGCAAGCGAGAGCAACCTGTGGTTATGTTACTTAAGCCGAGTTTACGCGCATCCATGAAGGCATTTTTAGATGCCGGTGAACGCAAAATCGATTTTTGGTATGCCAAGCATCACTATGTCGTCGCTGAGTTTTCAGATCAGCCAAATGCGTTTGTAAACGTAAACACACCAGAACAAAAACAGCAGCTTGGCGAAGCCATAGCTAATGAAAAAAATCACTAGAGGTGTAAATGAGCATACCTTTTACTAATCCGTTACCTATTCCTGTACTCGGATTCTGTGCCTACAGTGGCACAGGCAAGACCACATTATTGAAGCAATTAATCCCAGAACTTAATCGCCGCGGTGTGCGACTCGCAGTCATTAAGCATGCTCATCACAACTTCGATGTCGATATTCCCGGTAAAGATAGCTACGAAATGCGTAAAGCCGGCGCGAAGCAGATGTTGGTTGCCTCCCATGTACGCTGGGCGTTAATGACCGAAGACGCCAAAGATGGCGACCCTGAATTACCACATTTGCTAAAACAGATTGAAGCCGACAAGGTCGACATCGTCCTCGTCGAAGGTTTTAAAAAGCTCGAACTTCCCAAGATAGAACTGCACCGCGCCGCTCACGGCAAGCCTTTCATCCATACCCATGATGATAATATCCAAGCTATCGCCTGCTGCGACGATACCGAACTCCCAAGTGAGCTACGCCGTCTAGATATCAACAATGTTAACCAAATCGCTGACTATGTAAGTGAATACATTGCCGCTTGGAAGCCTTGCCCAATCGACCTGCCGATGGCACCGACTTGCGGCTGTGAGTTAGATACCAGCACCACCCTGTCTGTACGCCAAGGTATCGATAAGATCCTATCTTACGTAAAGCCTATCACCGCGACTGAAGCGGTCGAGCTTGATGAGCTAGAGAATCGCGTGCTCGCTAGCGATGCCATCTCTCCTGTCGATGTGCCCCAGCATACTAACTCGGCGATGGACGGTTACGCCTTCAAGCTAAGCAATGACAGCAATGCCTCTTATAAGATGGTTGGCGAAATCATGGCTGGCCACGCCTATGCAGGTACTATCCAAGCCGGTGAAGCGGTACGCATCATGACGGGTGCCCCTATGCCTGCAGGCGCCGATACGGTGCAGCTGCGTGAGCTTGCTAACGAGCAAGACGGTGAAGTGCGCTTCGAAGGCGAAATGAGCCTAGGGCAACATATCCGCCAAGCGGGCGAAGATATTGCACAGGGTGCCACAGCTCTTGCCGCTCACAGCCGTTTACATGCTGCCGAGCAAGGTTTGTTAGCCTCATTAGGTTTTGGTGAGCTACCGGTATTCAAGCGTCCTAAGATCGCCGTATTCTCAACCGGCGATGAAGTTTGCCAGCCAGGTGAGCCACTAAAAGCCAACTGTATTTTCGACTCTAACCGCTACACAATCAAATCGATGGCGAAAAAGTTAGGCTGTGAAGTGATCGACTTAGGCATCATTCAAGATTCTGAAGCGGCACTGGCTCAAGCGCTAAAAGATGGCGCTGCACAGGCCGATATCGTGATCAGCTCCGGCGGTGTATCCGTTGGCGATGCCGATTACATTAAGACGGTACTAGAGCAAGTGGGACAGATTAACTTCTGGCGTATCAACATGCGTCCGGGACGTCCGCTAGCCTTTGGTCAAATCGATGATTCACTGTTCTTTGGCTTACCGGGCAACCCTGTTGCCGTGATGGTGTCTTTCCTACAGTTTGTACAGCCAGCAATTCGCAAACTTGCAGGCGAGCAGAACTGGAGCCACACAATGGTACCAGCCATTACCGACAAGGCTCTTCGCAGCCGTACAGGTCGTACAGAGTTTACCCGCGGTATCTATCACTTAGGTGCTGACGGCAAGTTACATGTAACCACAACCGGTGCTCAGGGCTCAGGGATGCTTAGCTCTATGGTGAAAGGAAACTGTCTCATCGTGATTGGTGAAAAAGATGATCAGTTAAATCCAGGTGACACAGTTTACATTCAACCTTTTGCCGACCTCCTCTAGGGTCATGTAGGTAGTAGTATGAGCTTAATTGTTGACACTTTTGGTCGCACGGTAGAATACCTGCGACTATCCGTCACTGACCGATGTGACTTTCGCTGCGTGTACTGCATGAGTGAAGACCCCTGCTTTTTGGGCCGTGAGCATGTGCTCAGCCTCGAAGAGTTAGCCTGGGTCGCTCAAGCCTTTACCGAGCTCGGGGTTAAGAAGATCCGCCTAACAGGTGGTGAACCCTTAGTACGTACCGACTGCGATCAGTTAGTGAAGCTACTGGGCAAGCTACCGGGACTTGAAGAGTTGTCAATGACAACCAACGGCTCACGCCTGACCCGCTTCGCGGCAGAGATGCATGAGTCGGGCCTAAACCGACTCAACATCAGTCTCGACACCCTAAAGCCTGACTTATTCACTAAGCTGACCCGTAACGGCAAAGTCGACCGCGTCATCGCTGGTATCGACGCCGCCATCGCCGCCGGCTTTAAAAAGATCAAGGTTAATGCGGTGATCTTGCGTGGTCAAAACGACGATGAAGTCTTAGATTTAATCGAGTTTTGCCGCGAGCGTGACCTCGATATCGCCTTTATCGAAGAGATGCCACTGGGCATTATCGACGAACGTAAGCGCAGCCGTCATTGCAGTAGCAAAGAGATCCAAGAGATCATCCAACAGCGTTATCCGCTTATCGTGTCAGATCGACGCACAGGCGGCCCAGCCCGTTACTACACCATGCCCGGCAGCGACATTCATGTGGGCTTTATCTCGCCTCACAGCAATAACTTCTGTCATGAGTGTAACCGCGTCCGTGTCACCGTAGAGGGTAAATTGCTGCTTTGTTTAGGCAACGAAAACTCGGTGGATCTCAAAGCCATCGTGCGTGAATTCCCCGGTGACATCGAAAAGCTAAAGACAGCGATTCTGGAAGGCATCAAGCACAAGCCTAAGGAGCACCATTTCGACCCAAATGGTGAGACGCAGATCTTGCGGTTTATGAATGCAACCGGAGGTTAACTGTTGCTTGAACAGTTATTTTTCGCTTGGTTTGCTGCGGTGGTTTCTGTTACCACAGTCGTTAACTGTTAGCTTGGAGTTAGCTGTACGCTAGATACATAAAACCCGACGCAAATGTCGGGTTTTGTTTTTGTATCACTCCGCTTAGCATGAGCAGCTTACCTAGTTATGATATCCGCCAAAGCAGCTTTGTTATAGCCTAGTATTTACAAGAGATAGGTAACTTAGAGATTCGCTTGAAATCTAAGTCGCTTACACCTTCAGCATGAAACCCCTGTCGGGTAACGTTGGAAATTTCAAACTCAAAAACGTCGTATGCTTTTGAACCATTCACGACTAAGTCTCTTAACTTAGTATCTTCATCCATACTAACTCTTTGCTCACATGCGATACCTGTTCCATCTTCAAAAATCTCCCATGTAATTGAGCCCCCAAAAAATCCAGCTTTGTATATCCCAGTCAAATTTGTTGGAGCTGGCGTGGCACTATCCGCAGCATTACTCAAACAGCCAGTTAAAATAACCATACAAATTGATATTAAAACATACTTCATTATTTCCATCATACTTTCGGCACCTTGTCTTATAGCTGCTTATTGAACAACACTACGGATAACATAAATATCTACACCGCACATATTATCTATGCGTGTTGACAACACTCCCAATTAAAATACAACCTAATGTTTTGAAAGACAATATTAAATAATTCAAAGTATTGTTGATGCGATTTTATATGTGTTGGATAAGGCGATTACAGCAGCTTAACTGTTACTATTTCTATCTCTAATATTGTCATTATTCACTGCCTATACTGCTGCAACCAATGGCCTGCGGCAGGCGTATGTGTAGATACTTCTGAGGCTCGCTTGTCGTCATCCCTGACCGCTCAACGAAAACATCCATGTTTTCGACGGCCTCAGCCGCATCTACACTGGGTTAGAAAAACACAAAATTTTCAGTTCTGAGTTCTCAATATAAAAGTAAAAGCCCAAGAGGTTCTTCCTATAGTCACAGAAAACACCAGTTTCCCCATCGGAGTTGCCGAAATACGTTGGAATAAATCACGTGATCCCGACAGGGATGTCGGGTTAGCTTTCGCTAGGCAGGATGCCCCATCGGAAGCGTTAGTGATTTATCCATAAGTATGAGGATCAACAACTTCGTTGGGGCGGCAGGAGTGATCCAAGAGGGGATTGCTGTTGATCCCCTCTTGGCCGAGTGTGAGCTGGAAGCTCACGACCTTTATCAAGCGCAGCTTGATTGTTCCTATCGAACATCAAATCCACCACCCGTGGTTCCAATTGCCTGCGGCAGGCGTATGTGCAGACACTTCCGTGACACGCAGCAAGTCCATCCCTGAAGGCTCGGCCATGACGTCCATGTCATGGATGGTCACGGCCGCATCTGCACTGGGTTAGAAAAGCACAATCTTTCAACCTCTGCGTTAACCTTATAAAAAGCAAAAAACATCGAAACCGGCGACTAAGAGAGTACAGAAAACACCAATTTCCCCGTCGAAGTTGCCGAAATACGTTGGAAACTCTTTATAAACCAGAGTCACGTGAACCCGACATGGATGTCGGGTTAGCTTTCGCGGGGCAGGATGCCCCATCGGAAGCGCTAGTGATTTATCCATAAGTATGAGGATCAACAACTTCGTCTGGGGCGCTGAGGGTTTCTTCTTTTGAAATCAAGAGCGGGGACAAGCGCTTTCCCCCTTGGCTCGGGTGTGGGCGAAGCGCCACGACGTTAATTGTTAGACGCAGTCTAACTTAAAGATCAGGCTTTGCCTGATATGTGGCAAAGCCACGACCTTTATCAAGCGTAGCTTGGTTAGCTGTAAATGTGGGATGGAATCCCACGACTTTGGTCAGGCGTAGCCTGATGCTCTACCAATGTAGAGCGAAGCACCACTACTTTAATTGTTAACTTAAAGCCCAAGCGCAGCTTGAAAACACAATAAAAAAGGGTCCTATAAGCACCCTTTATGGTTATCAAAAAAAGACTCATAACTAATGAATAGTGATTGGGATAGTGACCACTAAAGTATCGACTCCATTTGGTGTTTCCACCTCGATGAGTAACGCACCAGAATTAACTGCATCTTCACCTTTCACCAGAATACCGAAACTTAGCCCACCAGGAGCATTGGTCGAAGGCCAAACGAAGCTGCTCTTACTCACGACCGTCCCCGCCGTTGCGCTGATATTCACCTTAGTTCCTGCTGGCATCTGCTGATCATTGAGATCTTTTATTGTCAGTGAAACCTGCCCCGTCTCTTTGCCATATAAGTCCAATACGCCATCGCCGTTATCGCTTGAGCTGTCTATTACAATAATATCGCTACCATATGCGGTACTTCCCGACATGATCAAAACTAGACTACCTCGCACATTGATGGACTTAGAGTTAGAGATGCCGTCAGCACAGCCACTATGGGCTGGCTCGCTACACAAGACGCCGTTATAAAGCTGGTCCCGTGCGGTAAACGCTCCGTCACCATTGAAGTCTATCAACTCCTCTAACCCATCCTCATTAAAGACACCATCTTCATTGTAGTCGTTAAAGGCCTCATCCATATCATTAGAGCGCCCCGCTACATCTTGCGCCAAAAAGGCTGTCATCTCGGCGGCATCGAAACGACCGTTACCATTAGAGTCAGGGAAAGACTCTTCACCAATCGCTGTTGCCGTCACCGTTGCGCGACCGTTTAATGGACGTGGATGCTGACTCGTCCAAGTCACACTACACTCACCATTTTCAGTGAAGCAGGAAGAGCCGATTGCCCCACCTTCGGTGACAAATGAAACTGCGGTGCCATCGGGTGCAAGGTTATTAAATGCATCGGCTAGTCGAGCAGTGATCTTCACCTGCTCACCATCATAGCTCCAACCCTCAGGATTCAAGATCTCTGCAGAAAGTGAAAAACTATTTTGATCTGGGATTCCTGTTGATACCACTAGGGTACTAGATTGACTGGATAGAAGTGGATCGCTGCTGTCGATAGTTGCCGTTACCCTTACCGGAGTCGCCACGGTACCAGAGGTCACTATCGTTTGGACTATACCGCTGCCATTAGTGCTCGCCTGCGTAGGCTGTATCTTTAGACCACCGACTTCGGTATTCAAAGCAAAGTTCACCGCCGCATTACTGACCGGGTTACCATTGGTATCCAGCACCTTAAACAGCACTGTTGATGATTCATCCCTACCCGAACCTAAAATACCAATATTAGTCGGCGTCGCCGAGACGAATACAATACTGCCCTTTTCAGCCGCCAAAACATTAATGCTTCCGGTTGCGAACAGGTTTATTCCTCCGGCATTGGCACTGATATTGATGGTATCGTCACCAACACAGCCCTTTGCTAGGTATGTACTGGTAGCAACGCCTTTGACTAGCATCACGGGCGAGCTCATCTCAGCTAACGGTGTAGACAGTAACGAGCAACCAGAGCTAAAGAAAACATCTATCGCCTCCATAAAAGGCTGCCCTTGTTCATCGACTATCATCACCGACACACTGGCGGTGCCGCCTGCTGATAGCGAGTCTGTACTCACTTCCGCAACACCGGACTGAAGTGGCTCCCCGCTACCCATCTCTAAATTAGTGGCACCAATAACAATAATCGCCGTGTCTTGTTCACCCGAGACAAGACTTGCGGTTACCGTTCCGGCTCCTAAATCACTGCCCGCATAAATCACCACACTGGCATTGCCCTCATCATCGGTCACTGCCGTTGTGATGGGTAACTCACCTAGCGTGCTGCCAAAGGTAACAATAACGGGCTCAGTGATCCCACTAACATTAGCAACCAGCTTTCCAGGGTTGACGGAAGAGATAGATGAGATCTCATTACCCTCGGCATCGGTAACGCTTAGAGAGACCTCGTAGGTAACAGCCGCTGTAGGCGCAGCATTATCATTGATTAATTCACAGGGAACATTGTTAGGACAAACAGGGCCATCGCCATCATCCCCACCGCAAGCTGTTAATACGAAACTTAAAAAGACAAGAGCAATTATTCTATTGAAGGACACCATATCTATCTCCATATAAAGCTTAGGTGTATAAAAATGAAGCACTCAATAGGTATAGGTGAATATCCACAATATTTCACATTTTATTTTGCTAAACAGTGGAGTATCTACCCCTTGATTCTGAGCTCTTAATCTCAGATTTTACGCTTTATAAAACCACAGGTGGCAGACTGTTGCTTGAACAGTTCGGTCGCTGTTGGTGTACCTTCCAACATCTGTGGTTCCAATGGCCTGCGGCCAGCGCATGTGCAGACACTTCTTAGGCACGGTGAGTACAGCGAAGCTTTGTGCTTGAAAATAATAGGCTTCACTCTCAACCAAATGAGAGCAGATACCCAACCCTTGCCAAATTTGTGAAATCAGCACCTAACAGATACACTTATCAGATACCCATATCAAACAAAAAGCTGAAGTAGCAATCATGGCTTTATCCCGTAAGAAGTGGAATACCATCATCATCCTCGCATCTATTTTGATGATCTCTGTCCTGACTGTCATCGAGAGAAATAGCCAGCAAACACCGATGCAAACTCAGGCACTATTCGACAAGTCTGCGCCTCTGTCGCAGCTACAATACGGCGAGTTCTGGTTGCAAAAACGTCAGTCCGGTTGGCAGTGTAGCGAGAGGGTGCTTAACTGTTTAGAGTGGGCTAATGCGTGGGAGCAAGTGCATATTTCAGCCCTTGCAGATAAGCCTGAAACTTCAGGTGAGCCAATAGAACTGGTTATCCAAGTGGAAGATCTTATCGATGCGCAGCTGTGGATTATGTTTAGTGAGCAAGGTTTGCTTAAGTCACCCGCTGGTAATTGGTATCAGATCCCACCGAGCTTACGAGAAAGCTTAAAACCGATTATCCGAGCACAAGCAAACTAGCGACAGTCTACTGAACTCACGCCCTGTTATAGAGATAACATAATAAGAAAAGAGAGAGAATAAATGCCGGAACTCCCTGAAGTTGAAGTCACCAGACAAGGCGTATCCCCCTATCTAATTGATAATAAAGTGACAGATTTAATCATCCGTAATCCGTCACTTAGATGGCCCGTTCCTGAGATTGCCAAACAGATTATTAGCCAGACAATTAGAAACGTGCGTCGCCGCGCTAAGTACCTGTTGATCGATACAGACGCGGGTACCACCATAGTGCATTTAGGCATGTCAGGTAGCTTACGAATTCTGCCCGCCTCTACGCCCGCAGAGAAGCATGACCATATCGATCTTGTGCTCGCCAGCGGTAAGGCGCTGCGCTTTAATGACCCTAGACGCTTTGGCGCTTGGCTATGGTGCGAACTGCCCGAGCAAGCCCACCCATTACTGTCAAAACTAGGCCCTGAACCGCTCACAGACGCCTTTAATGCCCCTTACCTACTGGAAGCCTTAGCGAATAAGAAGAAAGCGATAAAGCTGTGTTTGATGGACAATCATATCGTAGTAGGTGTGGGCAACATATACGCCAATGAGGCGCTGTTCGCTGCGGGGATTCACCCACAAGCCGAAGCGGGTAAGGTCGATGCCGAGCGTATCGAAATCTTGGTCAGTGAAGTAAAACAGATTCTGGCAGGTGCAATTAAGCAAGGCGGCACTACCTTAAAAGATTTTACCAATGCAGACGGCAAACCGGGTTATTTTGCCCAGAAGCTACATGTCTATGGTCGTGGCGGCGAGACCTGCAGCCAATGCGGCCATCTACTTAGCGAGATAAAACTGGGTCAACGGGCAACGGTGTTCTGTAGCTTGTGCCAAAAGCTTTAAAAGAAGGTGCGAGAGCGAAGGTAGGAGAGCGTTCGCAAGCTCACTTCTAGGACCTAGGCTCTAGGGCGCTTCGCTTCGAGGGCGGGCTTCGCCCTGCTAGAAATAGCCAAAGCAAAAAGCATAAGCAGTGATCGTTACTTAGCTTTTTCTAGAAGCGACAAGGTCACGATCTCGCAGGGCGAAGCCCATCCGTCTTAGCTTGTACCGTCTTTGCTCTTCCTAGGGCCTGTTTTTCCTAGGGCCTAGGACCTGCTTTTCCGTCTCAGCTTATACCGTCTTTGCTTTTCCTAGGGCCTGTTCTTCCTAGGGCCTAAGACCTGCTTTTCCGTCTCAGCTTATACCGTCTTTGCTTTTCCTGGGGCCTGTTTTTCCTAGGGCCTAAGACCTGCGTTTCCGTCTCAGCTTGTACCGTCTTTGCTTTTCCTAGAGCCTGTTTTTCCTAGGGCCTAGGACCTGCTTTTCCGTCTCAGCTTATACCGTCTTTGCTTTTCCTAGGGCCTGTTCTTCCTAGGGCCTAAGACCTGCTTTTCCGTCTCAGCTTATACCGTCTTTGCTCTTCCTAGGGCCTGTTTTTCCTAGGGCCTAGGACCTGCTTTTCCGTCTCAGCTTATACCGTCTTTGCTCTTCCTAGGCCTGTTTTTCCTAGGGCCTAGGACCAGCTTTTTCGTCTTAGCTTTTTCTAGAAGTGACGCAGTCACGCTCTCGCAGGGCGAAGCCCGCCCTCGTCTTTGCTGTTCCTAGAACCTAAGATCACTCCATCCATCGCCCTGGGGTTGGCGTGAAATATTGGTATCGTCTATCAGGTTCTGCACAAGTTGGCAGCATATTATCTTTGCTTAACAGTACCCAGTTGTCACGGTGAGCAACGCCCATACTCTTTGCGCCACTAAAGTCAAAACAGCTCAGCTTTTGATGATCGCCAACTAAGATATAGCGCTCATCTCCTTCATGCATCCACTGCCATGCATTTCGCTCTTGCTGCTCAAGGGGGGCAAGGTAGCTAAAGTGGGTGATATCCACCGGAGAGAATAGAATAAACTGCTCTTTGAATTTAACGAGACCAAGTTGACCATCGGGACCTATCGCCTCTGCAACATTAGCCATTAAGACCTGCGGCGTTCGCATTGGCTCTAAAATAGTGTAACCCCAGGTGCCTATCACCATCCAAGTCATGGCTAAGCTGATGCCCATTCTCACCATAGCTTGTGAGTGACGTAGCGCCACCAAGATGACAAACCAGATAATGCCCACCGTCAGCAACAGGTAACCAATATGCGTTAGATCAGCCGCATAATCGGCCATCGCCTTGACGATGGCGGGGTGATGAATAAGCGCTAGAACACCGGCAGTTGTGAATACCAAACCGAGTATCCACAGCAGAGCCGTAAGACCCCATTCAAACCAGCGCTTGGTATCGGCACCAGTAATAATAGCCGAGAGCGCTAGTGCTAACATTGGCAGAGCAGGCAGGATATATACCCCACGCTTACCCGGGCTGATACTGAAAAATACCAGTACTAATACCACCCAAATTAGCAGTATGGCAATCACGGGGTCGGCTTTGACCTTAGCGACAAAGCGTTGCCAATGGGCAATAAACAATAGCGGCAGCGGGAACCACATCACAGGCACAACACTGACCAAGAAATAGTACCAAGGCTTAATATGGTGCCAAGCGTTGACGTAGCGCTCTCCCGTCTGTTTAAACAAGATATTATTTTGATACTGCAGTAGCTCTGGTGTGCCTTGGCCTTGCACTATCAACACCATAGGCACCAACCAGCAGGCGATCACGGCCAACATAGCCAGTGGCCCTGCGAGGCACCACCACTGTAGGCGTCCCTTAAACAGATCTTTTTGGATAAGAGCATAAGCAATAATCGGAATAAGCATCAACAAAGGCAGGAAGCCCACACCTTTGGTGATTACCCCAAGCCCCATAAATGCCCAGCCAGCAAAATACCAGCGCCAGTTAGGCCCTGTCATAAAGTGCCGCAACAAGCCGTAACAGCCAAGGGTGATCCAACACATCACCATGGCATCGATCTGGGCATTCTTACTCTGGATTAAGAACTGAGGCGCTAACATCAACAGCAGTGCGGCATTGCGGCCAACACGAACATTCCACAGCCTTGAACCTAAGTCATAAACCAGAAAGAGCGTTAACAAGCCCGCTAAGGCATTAGGCAGCAGAAAGGCCACCTTTAAGCTGCCAGTTAAGCCGTAAAATAGTGCGATAGCCCACATGAATACTGGCGGCTTATCGGGATAAAACTCACCACCACGCTGGGGGAAAAACCACTGCCCCGAGTCCACCATCTCTCTGGCGACTTCGGCAAAACGCGGCTCATCGGCAGGCCACGGCGAACGCCAACCTATTCCAACCAGTAGAATCACTACCGCAAACAGCAGCAACATACTCAACACTTGATAATAGTCATCGCTATTGAATCGTTGTTGCATCGATTTCAATATCATTTTGATTAAACCTTGTTGTTATAGATTGTTATTCATCGGTAACTATCTCACCCACCTGTTTACGCAGCCGAGTTTTATACAGGTAAGCGCCAATCAGAGATGAGAAAATAAACAGCACTATGCTGATGATCAAACTGTTATGATCCGACAAGCCTATGCCTGCACCAGCAAAACTAAAGATAAGCATCTGCGGGATGTAACCTACGCCACTACCTAAAAAGAACTTCCACGCACTCACATGAGTAGAGCCTGCCAATAAGTTAGTTAAAGCGTTACTACCGATAGGCAGTAATCGAATCATCAGTACCTTTAAAAAAGTACGATGGATTATCAGCCGCTCAAAACGGAATAGTTTATCTTTAAAGCGCTTCTTAAGGCTGCTTCTGAAGGTCAACCTGGCAAAATAAAAGGTGATCACACAGCCAAGCAGTGCCGATGCCGTGCCCAGCAATGCCCCATAAACGCCGCCTAAAGCGAAGCCAAATACAACGGCGATAACTTGACGAGGCCCCCCCACACTGGTGAATGCAGCCCCCATAAGAAACACGACCACCAAGGCGCTATTACCGTTCTTTTCGACGTAATTGCCTACCCAGTTGCTATCGGTCAGATGTTCGAATAAGCCTTGCTGAGCAGCAAACATCAGCAATAGCAGTATGGTGATGACCAATAATGTTTTAGCTAAACGCTTCATCGCTATTGAGCCTGTGTAGTCTCAGTCTTCACCACATTAGGCAAACGGGTTCTGCGGTTTAGCCACATAACCCCTAGGATATCGACAATCCCCACCCAGACACGATTCCATGCGGTGTATTTAGACTCACCTTCCATACGGTCTCTATGGTTAACGATTGATACCTTAACTTCTCCGCCGTGACGACGAATAAGTGCAGGGATATAGCGATGCATATGATCGAAATAGGGCAGTTTCAAGAAGCTCGCCTTTGGAAACACCTTTAAACCACAGCCAGTATCGGGTACGCCATCACCGAGTAGGCCGTCGCGCACCTTATTGGCCACACGAGACTGGAAACGTTTCCAAGCAGTATCTTTGCGGTTTTTACGATAACCTGCGATACAAAAGTCGTTATGGGTCATGGTTGGAATAAGATCTAGCATGGCAGGAATATCTGCCGGATCATTTTGACCATCGGCATCGAGTGTCGCGATAATGTCACCACTAGCATGCTGTACACCAGTATGCAGAGCGGTACTCTGTCCGGTGCTTTTTTCATGGCGAATCGCCTTAGTCGAGCAACCGAGGCGCTCGCCCGTACGTAGCAACTCTCCGAAGGTATCATCGTTACTGCCGTCATCCACAACAATCACTTCGAAGGGCGTCTTGTCTTTTAGGGCTCGATGGATCTCTTCCACTAAAGGGCCAATATTAGCTTGCTCGTCTTTTGCAGGAATTACGACTGAAATCAAAATACTTACTCCAAAAAGTTGTTAGACCTGAAACCATTACAAAGAGCTCAATTTATTGCCGATGAGTTCAGGGAAATTAAAGCTTTCCTCTACTTCGCACCACCGACTCTCTTTAAAACAGAAACGAATTTAGTTTCTGTTGTAACGTACAGATAATCAAAAATAAAAACACTAGCTTAATCTAACCCATAATGATGTAATTTTTAGTCAATGGGCGTAAATTGAGCTCCAGAGGTGCTTAAGCCGCAGCCCCGAACTCAAAATCTATCGAAATAAAAAAAAGCCAACGCTTCTTAGGCATTGGCTATCTTATTAAACTTTCTTAGAACTTGTACTCATAAGTACTGAATACGGTGGCATTCGTTTCGTTCTCTTGCACCTCAAATTCAGATTGAGATACTGTCCCACCAACACTCATCATTCCCTTCCAAATGGGCATACGATAACTGAGTTCAAGCATCAGCAAGTCCTCTTTAAGAGGCTGTGGCGCCCAACCATGGGTCGGGCTTTTACCATCTTTATTGAGCTGTGCATAACGTAGCAAGGAGGTGAAGCCCTTACTGTTAGCAAACTGACCAATCAAGCCAAGTACATACACATTAGCATCACTGTCATAAGTGCTGCCTAAGGCGCGACCGTAGTAACGAGAACCACTGCGGTAAGTCGAGTGCTCATAGAAACAGTTGAAGGCATTTTCATCTTCACCACAGAACACCATGGTGTCGGTATACTCGAGGAACAACTTATATTGCTGACCATCTAGATTAAAACGGGTATCAGCACCAAACATCGAGCCACAATCTACGATATCCCATGGTGCAGAGCTTTTAGCATCTTCACAGGTTCTCTCGTAGTAAACGCCGAATGGCACATTGTACCAAGTGTCGCTAAAGCGGATATCGTAGCCCGCCATCTGGTTGCCGTAGTTACTGCAACCAAACTCTTCTACGTTATCGGCGCGGCAATCGCGCTGACCGGTGATCGACTTAAATGCGCTTTCCCAGCTACACTCCTGGCCTTCACCACAAAATTGCGTGGTCCAAGATAAGCCAATCTCTAACTGTCTAAACGGACGAATAGAGCCGCGGAAATTCCATAACAGCGTGTGGGGAGCATAACGCTCCTCTTCGAACATGCTGACTCCAGCGGTAAATGTCCAAGGGCCAAGCCATGATAACCAAGGCGTCTCAAATGCCTGCGCATTATTGCGGCTCAGCATTAGCGAAGGCATTGGCCTCGCGTTATTCGACTTATGTAACGATGAATCAAACCCAGGTCCCCACCACTGCTCGACAGCACCGAAGGTAAACATCCAGTTGCCCATCGCCATGGCAAGATAGGAGTCATCGAAACGAAACTCTTTACCATCTACTGGATCATAATTCGCCGATGCCGAGACCTTATAGGCAAACCTTTCACCTAAATACTCGTAAGAAGTGGCGACTTCACCCTTCTCACGATAGTCTGAGCCGAAGTGCTGAAAACGTGCCGGATCGCTCGCTGCCGCCAGCTTTACGCTGACATTGCCACGATTATCGACCGCATTGCGATAGTAATAATTAACACGGGAAAAGGCCTCGACCAATGCAGGGCTCAGCGTCGAAGGCTCAACCTTGGCCAAGTCGCCACCAATTCCTGACCACATCAAGGGATAGGTATTAACAGGAACGGTAATGACACCCGCATCGGCAAGAGCTTGGATATCGGCTCTGAGATAGATGTCAGAGGTATCGACCCAAGGTGCGGCAATGCTGGCCCCAGAGAAGGCTAAGGCTAAGACGGATAGGAATCTAACCGCATAAAACTTGATAAACTTAAGCATGGACAACTACTTTGCCTTGTTTGTTAATGCGTTTGCCACTTCAACGTGAACAAACTGACTCACATCACCACCATGAAGCGCGACCTCTTTCACTAGGGTCGATGAGATAAATGAATTCTCTTCCGCCGGTGTTAAAAATACGCTCTCAAGATCAGGGCTCAGACGACGATTCATGTTGGCTAGCTGAAATTCATACTCAAAGTCAGATACCGCACGTAGGCCCCTTACCAACACGCTGGCATTTTGTTCCTTTGCAAAGTCAACCAACAGGCCACTAAAACCCACCACCTCGACATTATCTAGGTGTGCAGTAACCGTTTTGAGTAACTCGACTCGCTCTGCAAGGGTAAATCTTGGCTGCTTAGAAGGGTTTGCCGCAATGCCTATGATGACATGCTCAAATAGATTTGCCGCACGCTCAATCAAATCGGCATGACCATTAGTAACTGGGTCAAATGTTCCAGGATATATGGCTCGCTTATGCACGTTAAAGTCTACCCTTAAAGTTATAACTTAGCAGTCTGAACTACCTTGAAATTCATAGCCCAATGATTAGGACTTTTTAAGGCCCCTATCCTACTCGTTATTGAGTGAATTGTGAATGCAAAAGCCGAGATAAGCGACAGGGTGCATCAAGTTGTTAACTTATCTCAGAGCCTGAAAAACAAAGAGATAACCTTATTAACTCGTACTCGCCTTTTTCAGCGTTGGCCAAGTTAATTGGTGAGGCTGCTGCCAAACGCTAAGTTGCTGGTTAACGGCAGTATCTTGAAACAGCTGTCCGGAAGTGGGTAGCGCGGTAAAGTCATACTCTTGCCCTTGATAGCTAAAGTGCAAGCTGTAGGCGTGTAGATAGCCTCTATCGGCACTTTCACCACCATAGAGAGTATCACCCAAGATCGGCACACCTATGCTTGCCAGTGCCACTCTTAGCTGATGAGTCTTACCGCTGTGAGGCTTAAGCAGATATAGTCGTTCTCCCTCTCCAATCGAGTGAGAGAAAAACTGAGTGATTGCAGGATTGTCGGTGCTACGCAGTAACTTATGCATACTGCGACGAGACTTAGCCATATCGCCGATGACCCAGCCCTGCTTCTTCTTTGGTTTGCCCTTTGCTAGCGCTAGATAGTATTTCTGCACTAAATGGGCTGAAAACATACGGGTAAACTCGGCAGCGGCTACGCTCGATTTAGCGAGAATAATCAGCCCCGAGGTCAGAGTATCCAGCCTGTGTACGGCGTAAAGCTTAATGCCGAGATCTGCCTCGGCCTGCGCGACAACGCCAGCGCTGCCATCTTGGCTATGAAAATGCACTTCGGCAGACTTATTGATCACGATAAAGTCGCGCTCATCGGCAATGACTTGATACATAAATGGAGCTTCCGCTAAGACGCCATGAAGCGGCTTAGTCATCACTAGGCTAAAAAGTGATAATCACCTTTAGGCCAGGCTGATTATCGGTTAGCGCTATTTTAGCATTATGTCGTGACAGAATCGCCTTCACCATAGATAAACCTAAGCCCGTGCCCTTGTGGTGGCGACTAGGATCTAAACGCACCAAACGCTCGAACACCTTGTCGCGAGAGCCCTCGGGGATCCCTGGGCCATTATCTTGGATAGAGATAACATTGCGGTTCTGCGAAATACAGATCTCGGCGCCTTCTCCGGAGTACTTGATCGCGTTATCGACCAAATTAAATAACGCCTGAAATAGCAGATACTTATCACCACTGAGCTGGAACTCTTCACCTGTGGTAAGCCTTAACGACTGCTCATTAAACTCCGCCATCGCCTCCGCCATCTCAAATAGATCTTGGCTAAGTTCGATTAAGCTTACCTCTTGCAGCTCCAGTGTTTGCTGTCCCTCTTCGATGCGCGTCAACGACAGCATGGCATCGAAAGTCGCTAGACAATGATCTAGCTCTTCGGTGAGAATCGCACAGCTCTCCTCAAGCTCCTCAGTAGGCTTACTCGGTAACTGCTCGAGTCCAATACGAAGATGTGATAACGGGGTACGCAGATCATGAGCGATGTTATCGGTCACACCACGCACAGCGGCGAGGTTTTTCTCTAGAGCATCGAGCACACCATTAAACTGCCGCGCAAGCATATCAAATTCATCTTCACGCCAGCCCACGGGCAAACGCGTCGAATATTGACCTCGCTCAATTCGATTACTTAAGCGGTTGTACTGCACCAAGCGGCGCAAAATAGCTTTAGAGAACAGATAGCCCAAGGCTAACGTCAACACTAAGGTCAGCATCAGCGCGGTAATGGCTGCATTGGTAAACTTATCGATAAGGGCACCAAGCTGATCAACACGGGTCGCAATCAGCATAGGACCGTAGCGGGTCATCACCATGCCACCAGTTAAGATATGTAGCTTCTCCGGCCCACCAGTAAATACTGGAAACTCTCGCTTCTCCGGTAACATAGGCATATCTTCGGGGATCATACTCAATGAGCCGATAAGATCGGTGGAGTCGCGCCAAACAATCAAGGCAACTTTGGGGTCGGCAGCGCGAACCTGAGTCGCAAAACTGCGCCTATCTAGGGTCAGCGCCATCTGTTGATAGCGGGTTTTTTCAGCGTCGAGATGTAGATCCAGCTGATGCTCTTGTTCATTGATCAGCTGACGATACATCCCCAGTAACAAGGTGCCAATAATGACGGTTACTAGGGCTGAGAATATGATGGTAATGCGCCAGGCACTACTCTGATAGGGCTTAATGCCCTTGGCGTAACCGATATCCAGCACCTCGAACAGTTTCGATTAACTCACCATGGCCTAACTCTTCAAACTTTCGTCTTAGCTTGGCGATATGCACGTCGATAACATTGGTACGTGGATCAAAATGGTAATCCCATACAGCTTCAAATAGCAGTGTACGGCTTATCACTTGGTTCACATGTTCCATTAGGTACTTAAGTAACTGAAACTCTTTTGGCTGCAGCAAGATCTCTTGTCCATCTAGGGTCACTTTGCGTGTCAACAGCTCTATGGTCAACGGACCGACATTGAGATCGGTAATCGTAGGCTGAGATTCACCGCGCTGCATCAGCTTTTCAGCACGAACCAATAGCTCAGAGAAAGCAAAAGGCTTGGTCATGTAGTCATCGCCACCTGCACGTAGGCCTTTAACGCGCTCATCAACATGACTAAGTGCAGACAGGATCAACACTGGTGTTTGGCTACCAGTGGCGCGCAGCGCCGCTAGCAGTTTCAAACCATCTAACTGGGGTAACATGCGATCTAAAATGATTAGGTCATACTTCATGCTGGTTGCCAGCAGTAAACCTTGGTGTCCGTCTGTTGCTGTTTCTATATTGTGCCCTTGCTCAACAAATCCCTTTACGACATATTCGATGGTAGTCGCGTCATCTTCAACCATGAGTATTTTCATGTTCTAGTCCCATTTGAGCAGTGGTAATAATTGTTTGTTTTCAATATCGAAGGCTAACTGGCGTTTACCATCAACATCGAGAATCTTAAGTTCTATATAACTGATCCCTAGATCATTATCGACTTCAGCCTTAACGATATGGCCGCTACTTTCTTCATTCACTAGGGTTAACATTTCCGATAACGATAGACCGTTTTGTTGCAGCACAAGAACGCCAGCCAGTTCGTCTTTATCATCACTCTTTAGACGCCCTACCCCGCGCTCTTTCAAACTACCATCTATCGCACGATATTCATATTCTGTAATGGTTTTTGCCTGTGGATCGATCATCTTGAATTCATAAATCAATTCACCGTTCTCGATTTCCGCTTCAAATTCGGAGATCACGCCTTCATGCTGCTGCTCAAGCTGCTGCATCATCTCTATTGGCAAGGGATAGCTTCCCGAAGAGAGTACTGAATACAAGCCTTGTCCAGCAAACGCGCTACCAGATACTAATAACAAACCAACTAGCCAGCGAGCCATGGCTCCTCCGAAAATAAAACGCTAAACCACTTTCTTTAAAGGATTATTCAGAAACCAGACGTATGCTGTCAATTTCTATTTCAATACCTTGCCACTCATCGTCTACTTCACCGACAAGTTTCACCTTAGTGTCATCCGATACTTCAATATCACGCCAAAGTGCGTTATCGATCTCAACCTCTACATCACCGCTTTCATCACGGAAAAGGTACTTCTGATCACCTAAGTTTTGCACTAGATAGCCTGTCAGTTCAACAGGAGTATCATCTTTGGCTTTAGCTGCATCAGATGCCGTCTTCACCTGAGTCGCAGGGCCTGGACCATTGTAAGCTGCGAAAGCTGGAAGCGTTAATACCGCCGACAACATGATTAAACCCGTTAATTTTTTAGACATAAAATAGTACTCCTCTCAATATATGAGCCTAGTTTATGTCATTGTGTATAACATCTAGATGGAGCAAAGATTAAACTTTGATCATATGCTTAAAGCATGGGGAAATGCCGATAATCCCCAGCTAAAAAGGCGACTTTTCCAGTATATGGATAAGCTCAGATTTGAGCGCGACAGTCGTTTGCGTGCCGACCGTTAACTCCAGTTTCTGGGCTAAATGCAGCGGTACTTCGGCATGGATCTTATGTGCAACACCAACGACACTTGCCAGCACTCGCACCGTCTCCCCCATAACCAGCATAGAGTCGACTGTAATATCGAGTTTATTGAAGCTGCGACACAAACGCCCCTTTTTAATCGAGTTAAAGCGCACCCCTTGATTGGGGATCACCCAGCGTACCTTAGTCCCCACATCTAGACTTTCAAAATAAGTACTGGCGATCAGGTGCTCACCAAATTTCAGCCAAGTGATCTGTCGCTCCTCTTCCTGAGCAATCACATGGGCATCGAATATGTTACGCAGACCCATCTGTTTAGCCACAGCCTCATCCCGTGGGCGGGTCAGCACTTCACGTGGTCGACCTTGCTGTAGCATCTTACCTTGGCTGATCAAGATCATGCTGTCGGCTAACAGCATGGCTTCATTCAAGTCGTGAGTCACCATGATGACAGGAATTGCTAACTGCTCTTTAAGACGAGCCAGTTCGAGATAGAGACGCTCTCGTGTTTCTCTATCGACGGCAGAGAAGGGTTCATCAAGCAACAATACTGAAGGCTCACGAGCCAAGGCGCGAGCCAGTGCCACACGTTGCCGCTGGCCGCCAGAAAGTTGCGCCGGAAGTCTATCGGGCAAACCGTGTAGATTCACTCGCTCAAGCCAGTCCTTTGCACGCGCTTCACGCTCGGCTTTGGGGATATGATCCAGTGCAGCTACCACGTTTTCAAGAGCGGTGAGATTAGGAAACAATCCAAAATGCTGTGGCACATAACCTAAGTGACGCTGCTGCGGAGTTAATTGTATGCTCTGCTCGCGCTCAAACCATGGCTTATCACCATAGCGGATCTCTCCATTTTCAGGGAGCGTTAGGCCCGCTATCATACGTAACAGGGTCGACTTACCGCCGCCTGAAGGGCCAACTACCGCTAAGACTTCACCCGCCTTACAGGTAAACTCCGCATCAAGCTTGATATGCTTAGTCTGCTTAATACGGCAGTATAGATCAGCGACGCTTTGCGACATGCTTTCCTCCAACGCGGCGAGACAAGCTGGTCGTTAACGCCAACACGGTAATCGCAAACAGCAGCAATACCAGCGACATATTGCCCGCACTGGCAAAATCAAATGCCTGTACGCTATCGTATATCGAGATGGCAATAGTCTTGGTTTCACCAGCGATATTGCCACCCATCATCAGCACCACGCCAAACTCACCCAATACATGGGAAAAACAGAGCACCATGGCGGTTAATACGCCAGGCCACACCATGGGTAGTTCAATCTTAAATAGCACCTTAAGTCGGCTCATACCGCAACAAGCGGCAGCATCGCGCACATCTTCCGGTACTGCTTCGAATGCCCGTTGAATTGGCTGAATGGCAAAGGGGATATTGACTAAGATAGAGGCAACCACTAAGCCTGAGAAGTGAAATACCAGTTGGTGACCCAAGAGTTGCTCTAACAGCCGACCTAGCCAAGACTCGCTGCCGAGCCCCACCAGCAGGTAGTAACCAATAACCGTAGGCGGTAGCACCAAGGGCACCATAACTAAGGCTTCGACCCAAGACTTACCGCGAAAATGGCGATAAGCCAGAAAACGCCCCGCTAAAATTGCTAGCGGGATCAAAATAAGCACAGTCACACTACTGAGCTTAATCGATAGCCATAGGGCTTCCCAATCCATTAGTTTATCGCTCTCGCAAAGCCATAATCGGCAAACACAGTCTGGGCAGCGTCTGACTGTAGATAGCTGTAGAACAACTTGGCCGTTTCACCAGCCTTCAAGGTTAGCACCATGCGCTGATGCAGCGGCGTATAGTACTCTTGTGGGATAATCACGTAGTTAGCACGCGCTTTAAAAGGCTTTGCCACTGCCAGCGACAAGGCAACGATACCACCTTGAGTGGCACCGCTCACTGCAAATTGCGCCGCTTGAGACACGTTTTCACCAAACACCAGATATGGTTGAATCGGCTGCCACAGGCCTAGTTTTTTAAGTACCTCTTCGGCGCGTTCACCGTAGGGAGCATGCTCAGGGTTAGCGATAGCAAAACGCTTTAACTGCTTCGAGTCCATTAACTGCTTAACCCCATCTAGATCGGGATCTAAGGTTAATGGCGATGATTTAGGTGCGGCAATCGCAAGCTGCCCCACGGCATACACAACACCATCGTCGGGTGTCTGCTTAGCTTGGGTCAACTGTTTGATATAGCGCTCATCGGCAGAAAGAAAGAGTTCAAACGGGGCGCCATGCTTTATCTGGGCAACAAAGTTGCCTGAGGAGCCATAGGAGATCCGCACTTTGCGGCCAGTCTCTTGAGTGAACTGCTTGGCGATATCATCGAGGGCAAACTTAATACTCGATGCCGCCGCGATAGCTGGCACATCTTGTGCTGCTAGCACACCCTTGCTCATTGCTAAAAAAGGTAGCAACAGAGCAAGCACCATAACTCTAAACTTCATTGAGCAGTTCTCCTGGCATCCCAAGGCGCCAATTTACGCCTTTTGATCCCACATCTTTGCAGCTTGTTCATCGGCATCACGGGCTTCTACCCAGTTTGCACCTTTATCACCCGCTTCTAACTTCCAAAACGGTGCTTTTGTCTTAAGAAAATCGATCAAAAATTCACATGCAGCAAAAGCTGCTTTGCGATGAGCACTGGTTACGCCGATAAATACAATCTGCTCGCCCAGTGCCATGGCACCAACCCGATGAATAATGGTCACCTTGTTTAGCGGCCAACGCTCACGCGCCTCGGCTTCAATCTGATTCAACACAGCTTCTGTCATGCCAGGGTAATGCTCAAGTGTTAAGTCAGTAACTGCGCTGCCATCATTAAAGTCACGCACCTTACCGACAAATGTCACTACCGCACCATCGCTGTTATCTTGGCTGATTAAGTGATATTCCTCAGGGACATTAAAGTCCTGGGTCTGAACACGGATCATCTTAACCTCCAGTTACTGGTGGGAAGAATGCCACTTCATCACCATCAACAATCGGTGTATCCCACTGACTGATGGTTTGGTTAACCGCGACTAGCAACTTATCTGATGCCATTACCTTGGCCCACTTGTCATCGGTCGCCGCTAAGGTTGCACGCAAGCCTTCGGCTGTTTGAGTGTGTTCACCCGCTTCAACTTTCACACTAGCGGTGCCAAGCAGTTCTCTAATTTGTGCAAAAAATAATACGTTAATCATATTGGTCTCTATACCTTAAAGTGCCCAGACTTACCGCCACGTTTCTCTGTTAAACGAACCTGAGAAATCACCATATCTTTTTGCACTGCTTTACACATATCGTAGATAGTCAGTGCAGCCGTTGAAGCCGCCGTGAGCGCCTCCATCTCAACGCCAGTCTTACCCGAAAGCTTACAAAGACTGCGGATCCATACGCGGTTATGTTCAGGTTGCGCTTCTAGCTCAACCTCAACCTTGGTCAGCATCAGAGGGTGACACAGTGGAATAAGATCAGAGGTCTTCTTTGCTGCTTGAATACCTGCAATACGAGCTGTAGCAAATACATCACCTTTGTGGTGACTGCCACTCATGATCATCTCTAGGGTTTCACTCGCCATCTCAATATAGGCTTCGGCTCTCGCTTCACGCTCGGTAACAGACTTATCTGTTACATCTACCATGTGAGCATTACCATCCGCATTGATATGGGTAAAAGCATTGGTCATTGGGTTTACGCCTTTTTTAAAAATATGGGTCAAGGTACCGTAAAACAGTACCGTAAAACGGGGCTCGATGAGACCTATTCGGTGATTTTTTTCACATGCATCACAAAGTTACAAGGACGATGTGTTGCATCAAGCTGTTCTTTAATCAGCTTATTCCAGCCAGTCTTACAGGCACCAGTGGAGCCTGGAAGGCAGAAGATAGCCGTTTTATTAGCGATGCCACCTAAGGCGCGAGACTGCACGGTCGATGTGCCAAGTTCGGTATAGGTGATATGACGGAATAGCTCACCAAAGCCTTCGATATCTCTATCGAATAATGGCTTAACCGCTTCTGGGGTATTGTCCCTATCGGTAAAGCCTGTGCCACCCGTAGTGATTATCACCTGCACATCATCGGAGGCGATCCATTGAGACAACACCGAACGGATCAGGTATTTATCATCTTTGATAATCTGACGTTCGGCAAGCTTATGCCCTGCCTCAAGCAATGCGCTTTCAAGAAAGGCACCAGATGTATCCGAATCGAAATCGCGGGTGTCAGATAAGGTTAAAACAGCGATATTTAGCGCCGTAAACTGGGTTTGAGTGCAGTGTCCCATTATGGTCTCTTATTTATTCGAGTCATAGCGATAATTATACCTAGCTTCTGACGCAACTAAATTGCGTCAGATCAGAGTTTAATTAGCCGCCGATAGAAGCGAGGTGCTGTGTCACACCTGTGATGCCGTCATGCAGGAAGTGTGTTTCTTTTTTCTGTGCTAGTTGACCTTGCAAGCGTTCAATCAATTCGGCTTGTTGATCAGGTGTTTGTAATAAGTCTCGTAGATCAACGCCGTTTTCAGTGAATAAGCAAAGGTGTAACTTACCGTTTGCCGATACCCGCAGACGATTACAACTAGCACAGAAGTTCTTCGCATAAGGCATGATAAGCCCGATGCGACCTTGGTAGTCTTGATGACTGAAGTTTTGCGCAGGACCATCGTCAGCCGCTGGTACATCAAACTGCCAGCCCGCCTGTTCAAGCTGCTGCTTGATATCGTTGCCAGCTAGATGATGGGCCTTGAAATAATCGTGGCCTAAGCCCGTTTCCATCAACTCGATAAAACGCAGATCGATTGGGGTATGTTTTATCCAGTGCAGAAAGCGTGGTAAGTCTTTGTCGTTAAGACCCTTAAGCAACACTGCATTGATTTTAACTCGCTCGAATCCCGCCTCTAGGGCCGCATCGACACCGCGCATCACCTCATCAAACTTATTCTCACCAGTGATCTGGTAAAACATTTTCGGGTCTAAACTATCGACCGAGATATTAATGCGCCTTAAACCTGCGTCATACCACTCTTGAGCGTGCTTAGCTAAACGATAGCCGTTAGTGGTGGTAGCAATGGTGTTAATCTTATCGTTGTCTTTAACGATACGAATGATATCGGTGAAATCTTTTCGTAGAGAGGGCTCTCCACCAGTAATGCGGATCTTCTGTGTACCTACCTCTGAAAAAGCGGAGACTAAATGCTCGATTTCGTTGAGATCGAGGAATTTAGGCTTACCGTCTGGGCGGTAGCCATCGGGGAGACAATACGTACACTTAAAATTACATACGTCAGTAACTGACATACGTAGATAATGAAATCGTCGACCAAAGTTGTCTTGTAGTTGGGACATGATCACCTTTCCAAGTAAGGGGAGGTGAGATCATTTCTTTTCTCACCCCGGTGGCGTTATTGCCACGGCTAAAAACCCGTATCTGTCTCGACGTAGGGTAAGAAGCTCGGAGAACCGTCAGCCTTGATTATAGGCGTATTTTTGTGACAAACCATACCCCAAAACCAACATTTGCCGTCAAAAATCGACACATATAAAGTTTTTGTGACAGTTATCACGGCAAAAAATGCTTAAAATATCTGCAGCATAAGCTTGGAAACGCTGTGCCCTTAACCAATTTTAAGGTAAGGTGAGCTAATAACATTAAAACACCCGTTTATAGTCAGGCTGGTTCAACTGCCGCTATTGTCATCGGGGGAAATAAGAAGGAAAGGTGATCTGATGGAACGCGAATCGATGGAATTCGATGTAGTAATCGTGGGTGCGGGCCCTGCAGGATTAGCAAGCGCATGTCGTTTAATGCAAATATCTCAAGACACTGGCCAAGAGCTTACGGTCTGCGTCGTCGAAAAAGGCTCTGAAGTCGGTGCCCATATCTTGTCAGGCGCAGTATTCGAACCCAAGGTACTCGATGAACTGTTTGACGATTGGCGCGAAAAAAGTGCTCCGCTGCTCACAGCTGTGACGCATGATGAAATCCATATGCTCAGCTCTGCAACCGATGCGCGCGCCATGCCTAATGCACTTATTCCTAAAACCATGCACAACGAAGGCAACTATATCATCAGTGTCGGTAACCTTTGTCGCTGGCTTGCCGAGCGCGCCGAAGAGTTAGGTGTCGAAGTCTTTCCTGGTTTCCCTGCAAGCGAGTTACTGTTTAACGAAGACGGCAGTGTTAAAGGTATTCAAATTGGTGACATGGGCGTCGGTGAAGATGGCCAACCCAAAGATGGCTATGAGCCAGGTATGGAGCTACATGCCAAATATACCGTATTTGGTGAGGGCTGCCGTGGTCACCTAGGTAAACAGCTTATCGAGAGGTATCACCTAGATAACGGTAAGACAGCACAACACTACGGTCTAGGCTTTAAGGAGATCTGGACGGTACCAAGCGAGCAACATGAGCTTGGCAAGGTGGTGCACACCGGCGGCTGGCCGCTCACAGAGGGCGCCTCAGGCGGCGGCTTCATGTACCATATGGAAGATAACCAAGTTGCTGTTGGTTTAATTATCGATCTCAATTATAAAAACCCACACCTAAGCCCATTCGATGAGTTCCAACGCTATAAGACACACCCTGTTATTGCCAAGACGCTAACTGGCGGTGAGCGCATTGCTTACGGTGCAAGGGCGATTACTAAAGGTGGCCTAAACTCACTGCCTAAGCTGACCTTCCCCGGCGGTATGATTATCGGTTGTGATGCTGGCACGCTGAACTTTGCCAAGATCAAGGGGACGCATACGGCGATGAAAAGCGGCATGCTAGCGGCAGAGACACTGGCACAGGCTATGATGGCCGGTGTTGAACCGGGTAAAGATCTCGACTGCCTGCAAGACAGGTTCGATGAAAGCTGGCTCAAAGAGGAGCTATATTGCTCACGCAACTTTGGTCCGGCTATGCATAAGTTTGGCACTTACTTAGGTGGTGCGTTTAACTTTATTGACCAAAACTGGTTCAACGGTAAGCTGCCTATCACCCTAAGAGACGAAAAGCCTGATTACGCTCAAATGGCTGAGGCTAGCGCCTACAGCAAGATTGATTACCCTAAACCAGATGGCAAGCTGAGCTTCGATAAGCTCTCTTCGGTTTATCTATCTAATACCTTCCACGAAGAAGATCAGCTATGCCACCTGCGCCTCAAGGATGCACGCATCCCGATTGAGGTGAACTTGGTGAAATATGATGAACCTGCGCAGCGTTACTGCCCTGCTGGTGTGTATGAGATCATCGAAGAAGCGGGTGAAAAGAAGTTTGTCATAAATGGACAGAACTGCATTCACTGTAAGACCTGTGATATTAAAGACCCAAGTCAGAATATCACTTGGGTCACGCCAGAGGGCGGCGGTGGGCCAAACTACCCCAACATGTAGTTTAATTGCAGAACCAAATATAGAGCCAAATAAAATGCCTATCGGATATTTCCAATAGGCATTTTCATTTAAGCGCGATGGCTATAAAGAGATGATTAATAAGCTCTAGGCTTAATAAAGTTTATCGTTAGCGGGTATTTGTAACTCACGCCGTCACTCGCCTTAATCGCGGCGACAATGGTCACTATAATATCGAAGATGGCTAAAATGCCGAATAGGATAAAGCCCACTCCGACAAACATGAGTATGCCGCTGATAATAAAGTAGATAATGATACTGATTTTGAAGTTAAGGCAGTTTCTACCGCAACTTTCCACAAATGGATACTCATCGCGCTTCATCAGCCAAACGATAAGCGGGCCTAAAATACTGCCAAGTGGGATCAGGTAACCAGAAAAGCTCGCTAGGTGTACCAATACCCCCATATTCTTTTCGTCTCGGGTCATACATTCCACTCCTTGAAATTACTTACTATTCGCAGCTAAAAGTTTATGGTTTTTTGGGGCCGTACAAACGCATCTGCCAATCTTCGATCACCCTGTTTTCGATGCGACGTTGCAGGCTATTCACCCAGGTAGCCGCAAGCCCTTCACAATCGGCTAATCGCTGATATTGCTCAGCGTTAAATTCAGGTAAGAAATAGAGATGCATCGCCTCGGCAACACTGATATCGGTTATGCGCTGACTCAGCACGATGGAATCAGTTTCATAGATAGTGCCAGGCTTTAGCACTCGGTAAAACCAGCCACAACGGCCACTCTGCTGCATGGCTAAGGCAAAGTCATTATGGCCAAACTGCAGATTGAGCTTAAAGCATGGGGAGCGCGGCTGAGTCACTTGCAGCTCCACCTCACCGATTTTGATGATATCGCCGATATTCACCTGAGTTTCATCTAACCCAACTGTGCTGATGTTTTCCCCCATCGCCGGCGCATCTTTAAAACTATTCATTAAATCCCAACGACGATACTGGCCATAATGCTCCCGTGGGAAATGGTGCAATACTCGCTCCATTCCACCATGATGCTTAGGATCGGCCTGACTATCTCCAGCAACAGCATGAGTAGCGACTCTCAGTTCACGAGTTCTAACCTTATGATTAATTCCAGAGCTCACGCCTCCAAGCTCAACTACCGCTTCACCTAGGTATAAACCAGAGATCTGTTCGACTAATGTTTGAGGTACCATCAATATCTACTCACTTGAAAAACTTAAACTATCCTAACATCATCGCCAACAGAAAACTCCCGTAGCTCAAGTCTTGGCGTCAGCGCCACAATCAAGCCACTAATAGGAGAGGACCACTCGATTACGTCCCTGCTCTTTTGCTTGATAGAGCGCGATATCCACACGATTAATCAGCTCTTCTGTCTTCTCTGATGTTTGGCACTCTGCCACGCCACAGCTTATAGTGACATTGATTTCACAGCCATTCACGGTCAGTAACCGCTCCTCTACCTGCTTTCTCAGCTTCTGTGCAACCTCACTGGCCTGACTTAAGCTACAGCCGGGTAGCAAGATCAAAAACTCTTCACCACCCCAACGGCACAAGAGGTCGTCACTTCTTAGCTGCGCCTTAAGCTGCTGACTTAGGCTTTGAATAACTAAGTCTCCAATATTATGACCGTGGGAGTCGTTAACCCTCTTAAAATGGTCTATATCGAGCAGCAATACCGACATAGGCGTACTTTCTAATACTGATTGAGCTAAAGACTTGGCAAAGTACTCTTCAAAGGCTTGGCGGTTAGCCATACCAGTAAGCTTATCGGTTGAGGCCATCAGCTCTAGTTTGCGTTGATATTTGCCTAGGGTCATATTGGCGATAACCAAGATCCCTAAGGTAATAAACAGGCTTAAACCTATATTAGCCCAGAAGGTCGTCAGCAGCTTTTGCTCACCTTGGGCCTCCTGTTGCTCAACAATCAAATGCCACTTGAACTCAGGCACTAGACGGCTATTTAGATAGACTGTCTCCCCTGCCTTCTGATAGGAGAAAGAGGTACTTGGGCTCGTAAGAATTCGGGTGGCGAGGGTTTTAAGCCCAGGGCTGACTTGTAGACTAACCCCGCCACTGAACAGCTCGCTGTGTAGGGTGATGTTTCCTTGCCTATCGGTAAAGTACACACTGCGATTATATCTAGCCTGATAAAGCTCAATCAGACGTTTAACGCTTTCGACCGCCAGACCAACACCTGTCACTCCAATAAAGTTGCCATCGAAGTCAAACACCTTGTAGTTAACATAAATCACTGTCCGATTCTTATCGGCCGTATCTGTATCGATATTCACTTCATAGTGTTCATGCTTGGGAAGAGAGCGTACACGAAAATACCAAGCGTCCTCAGGGGCGATATCTTCTATCTGTTTTAATACACCGCTAGAGTGGTAATACTTGCGTGAGGCTTCAGAGACAAAAAAACTAGTGACAGTACCGTACTTATCTTGGATCTCCTTAAGATAACGGATCAGTTTTTCCGGAGTCTGCTCATGGTTAATGGTCCAATCCCTGACAAATGTGTCCTGCGCCATTAATGAGGAGATAAAAATCGGTCTAAGCAGATCTTGCTGAATTTCAGAGTAAATATTGTCGCTCGTCAGCGGCAAATTATTCTCTTTAATCTGATCACTTAATGAGTCATGGGCTACTTGGTAACTGATACCGCTCGTCACCGCAAAAGCTACTAGCAACAATAGAGAGAGAATCCATATAAAGCGCTTTTTATCGTTCCAAACTCCATTGCTCATACTCAGCCTCTATCACATCAACTAACTATTGCGAATTAGTACGCAAGCATTGTTAACGTTTTGTGAATGATAACTAAAAACTAAGTGGCTAGCATCGACTTTTATGTAATTGTAGAAATTTATACTTATCGAATGCAGCAAAAAAAGCCTCGCCGGAGAAGCGAGGCACAGTGTAAGACTTAGGAACGGAAGCTCTACACTCAAAGATTGTCTGACTGACATCCTAAGCGCAGAAGGTGACACTTATATGTCACTAAGATGACATGCTGATGACTCTAATATGGCTTAGCCATGACACGACAAAGCCTACTCTGGGATTAAATACCCTTTGAGTCCCTTGCCAGGAATTGAACTATTACAAGACACCGCAAATCCTGACCAAATGGCCGCCTCCTCCATGGACTCGATAATACCTTTGTTGCTAACTAAACCATGAATAAGCCCAGCAGCATAAGCATCGCCAGCCCCCGTAGTGTCGACAACTTGGCTAGGCACAGCTGCAACATGCTCACAACCTGCGTCGCTATATACCATCGCCCCCTTCTCACCGTCAGTAACCACGAAGTACTCGAGATTGTCACCAGCAATGGTTTTAGCAAACGTCCAGCGGTCTCTGTCACACCGGTCCTGCATATCACTCAAAGACGCGATAAGCACATGGCAGGGACGCGCTCGCTCATCCTTGGCTAACTGTGCCACCACCAAGCAATGAGCCATGGCTGTCTTAGACCAGCTGGCTGCACCTTCAGTTGAGGAGTTAATATAGAGAGCATCAACATCATGCCAGTTTGGTGGCAATGGCAGTTCGAACTTAGGTCGCTCGGGTCTGATGATGGTTCGCTCACCATCCGGCGTCATCATCAACAACATCTCACAGGTATTACCTGCACGGCGCTGGATCAGGCTGCAATTAATGCCTTGAGTGCTGGCCTCGGCGAGTAACCAGTCTCCCACATCATCGCGACCAACCTCTGTGACCAGTGATACCTGATGCCCTGCCCAGACGAGGCCAATCCCCGTATTGGCACCGCCGCCACCTAAGCGCTGACCACCATCTTTATAGTGAAATCGACCACCGGTTTTAATAGGGTGGTTAAGCAAAAAAATACGATCACAATTGAGGTTTGCTACCAGTAGTATATTCGCCATAACTTTTCGATAAGAAAGATAATTAAACTGATAGTAAGAGATTTATGAGCGGGTTCCAAGCTCAAGGCTAAACATGTGCCATAAAGGAGCTTTATTGTCATTGATGTAAGCGATATCTCAAACTAATGTAAGCGCTCACAGGCATGGCTTGCTTTTAAAGTATGGCCTTATTAATTAACTATCTGAAAGTTAAATAAACAACTGACAGGGTAGAGTAAGCCTCAGCATAATTAGGTTTCGGTATTCAATAGCAAATACTCCAAATTTAAACCTATGAAAGTAATATATGGTCAAACATCGATGTTGGAGTAATTGAATGGACTCAATTATTGGCATGCATGATCAAAGGGAGTTTGCTGCGACACCAGAGGCACAACTGGCTCGTTACCAAGCTTGTTTAATTGAATTTGAACAGCTGCAATATTCCGATAAGTACATATTGCAGATAAAACAAGATATCAAAAAGCTACAAGCATTAATCGCAAAAAAGGGTGAAGCTGTATAGCTTCACCCTTTTTAGTCTCTAATACTCGCTAGCGAGTACCCGATTGCTAATAACAGCCTTACATATCGCAAGCTTTAAGTGGCTTACGTAGCTGAGCACGAACGTTGTCCATACCCGAATAGAACTCTTTCATCATCAGTAGTCCCATCATCTTACCGTTATCGGTCACGATCAGCTTATCTGGGTCTGTTGGATCATTCTTAATCGCGCCGATGGCTTTCATCGAAGTCATCTCTTTGAACAAGGCGGTATCGAGATTAACACCAAAGGTTTCACGGAAATACTTACGCGACAGACGACCAGAGAACATACCCAGTAAGAAGCGGTACTGCATCACTTCCTTACGACCATAATTCTTCTGCTGGTCCACTCCCATCTGGCCATTTGCGATACGCTCTTGATACTTGCGTAGTGAGAAGGTATTTACATATAGGGTGTCATTCAAGAAGCTAAATGAGCCTGACCCTACACCTAAGTACTCGTCGTAATCGATAACGTATTCATCGAAGCCTTCGTTATTCGCCTTACCAAATGCCCATGCCGATAGCTGGTTATACTGACCGTTCAAACTGTTTAGGATTTGGCGGTACTGACGCGCCATATCACCATGTGGTGCAGCCAACTTACCCTTTACGCTCTTACGAGTCTGGTGAGTGATCATCAACGGATAAGTGGTGATTTGGCGTGGGTCTAATCGTGACGCCATATCCAAGTCGTGCTGGATCACTTCATCTGTCTGACCACGGAAGCCAAAAATAAGGTCAACGTTGATGATCGGAAATAGTTCTTTTGCCGCCATGATCTTGTCGAAGGTCTGCTGTCCTGAGCCGAACTTCTCGATGCGATCTGTCATAGTCAGAATGTCATCGTTAAAACTCTGTACGCCGATAGACATACGATCCACTAAGCCTTCAAGCTGTTTAAAGCCATCGCTATCTAAGTGCTGTGGATCTGACTCACAAGACACTTCTTTAATACTTGGGAATAACTTTTTAGCATGCTCGATAGTGCGCGCAAGTTCATCTTCTAATACGGTTGTAGTGCCACCACCAATATACATAGACTCAAAGTCATAACCTAGCGCCTTAACCATATCCATCTCTTTACGCAGAGAGATGAAATACGCACGCGCCTTATCTTCTTTAAACAGGAAGCGATGGAACGTGCAGAATGAGCATAGGGTATGACAGAAAGGTACATGGGCATAAAGCATGTACTTCTTGCCTTCAATTGGATTTGGCATCATCTCAGCCGAAACTGTGTCCAGTCTTAGATTGCGATCAACATAAAACTGCATGACTTTTTCCATACCGCTAATCATCCAGTTAGGTGTGGTGATATCCGCGTTATATGGTTGAGCAGTTTCAGGCAAAATAATTGAAGACATAAAAGTTCCTATAGAAGAATGCTAATTACAAAAGAATCGGAAAATTGGAATGCACTAGCGGAGAGCAAAATTAGCACTTTAAATAAGCATAAAACGTGATTAGGTTATAACTTAGCGTTTCCTATCAATGAAATGTAGGATTTTTTGTTAAGCGGGTCATACTTTAGCGATTGCGCATAAAACATACAAGCCCATCCACATATAAAAACACCCCAGCTACGAATAGCTGAGGTGTTTAGGCATTAAGTGTAAAGAGGATTACTCTTTGTACTTAAGGGTACCGTTTTCTTTGATCTCATCGAACCAAAGATTGTGGTGCTGGCTTGCCCATGTTTCATCACAGTAACCAGAAACCATACACTCCATACCACCTTCAGACATAACCGTTGCCATAAAGATATGCACGATTGAGAAAGCGGTAATGATGATTGCACCTACAGAGTGAAGAATTAGCGCCACTAAGCTTAGTGTACGGCTAGGCTCGAATAGGTTCGGGAATAGCAACAACATACCCGATGCTGAAACCACTAGACCGAACACAGCGAATGCCCAGAACCATAACTTCTCACCCGCGTTAGCAAAACCAGCGTCAGGGTGCTTACCTTTAAATGGACCGAAGTTGATGTAACCACCAACAACCATCATCCACTTAAGGTCATACATCTTAGGCATCTGGTTCTTAGCCCAAAGCACGGTCATAAGTGCCCAACCGATCATGAACGGGATCGCCATGATGTCGTGGATCTGCTTCGCACCGTTAACTAGGCCAGCCCAGAAACCTTCACCGATGTACGGCTGGAAGAAGAAACGTCCAGCAAGTAGCGTTAAGCCTGTCAGAATCAATAGCAAGCAAGGAATAGCACCTAACCAGTGAATCGATACGTCAAACTTAGACCAACGGTAAACCAGCTTGCCTGAGTAACCACCGTGAAGCTTAGAAATGCCGTTCACTTTGATAAACAGTACAAAGATGATGATCATGCCGAAAAGGGCTGCCATCATTGCTGGAGCAAGAATATCACTACGCAAATCAAGTACACGTAAATCGTACACGTTGATTGCTTGACCGTGGAACTCACTTGTTGAAGTTGTACGACCTTCTTCGCCCGCTTTTAGCTGAGCCCAGATTTGGCCGTTGTTCACTTCAATGGTGTCACCCACTTTGTCAGTCGCATTAGCGAAAACAGACACACTGAAAAACAGTGCGATTGCAACGCCTATGTGTTTTAACCATTTGTTCATAATACGTCCTCTTTTACCACTGGGCGGCTCACGTTAATGAGCCACTCAGGGTACGCTGGAAATTAGTCAACCTAAGTTGATTAAGCCCAAGCTGCGTTTTTAGAACCACGGTATGCAACACGCTCACGGAAGATTGAAGAAACAATCTCAGCATCACCCGCTAATAGCGCTTTAGTTGCACACAGCTCAGCACACATAGGTAGCTTGCCTTCAGCGATACGGTTTGCACCGTACTTCTGATGCTCTGCCTCAGAGAAGTTCTCTTCTGGGCCACCCGCACAGAAAGTACACTTGTCCATCTTACCGCGAGCACCGAAAGCACCTGATTTAGGGAACTGTGGCGCGCCAAATGGGCAAGCGTATAGGCAGTAACCACAACCGATACAGGTATCTTTGTCGTGAAGTACGATGCCGTCTTCTGTCTTGTAGAAACAGTTTGCAGGACAAACTGCCATACAAGGTGCATCATCACAGTGCATACAAGCAACAGAGATAGAGGCTTCGCCTTTCTCACCGTCATTGATAGTCACAACGCGACGACGTTGAATACCCCACTCTAGAGCAGAGTCGTTTTCGTTCTTACATGCAGTGACACAACCGTTACACTCGATGCAGCGCTTGGTATCACATAAAAATTTCATTGTAGCCATTCTGGCAATTCTCCTAGCTAATACTGCAATTAAGCTTTAGCAATCTGACAAAGTGTGGCTTTAGTTTCTTGCATCTGAGTCACAGGGTCATAACCGTAAGTCATTACCGTGTTACAAGATTCACCAACTACGTAAGGTTTAGTGCTAATTCCACCAGATTCTGGATATTGCAGATCTTCACCGTGCATAACACCCGCGAAGTGATATGGCATCCAAGTTACACCAGCGCCAACACGTGGAGTAACCATCGCCTTGATCTTGATGCGTCCGCCTTCAGCACCTTCAACCCAAACGTCATCACCGTCACGAATGCCGCGATCTGCCGCATCAGCTGGGTTAATTTCGATGAACATTTCTTGTTGAAGTTCAGCCAACCATGGGCAAGAACGAGACTCTTCACCACCACCTTCGTACTCAACCAAACGGCCAGAAGTAGAGATTAGTGGGTACTTCTTGTCTAGATCATCGCTAATAACCTTGTCTTGTAACGTCTTGTACAAGGTTGGTAGACGGTGAACTTGCATGTCGTTATGAGTTGGGTATTTCTCAATTAGATCACGACGTGCAGTGTAGATTGGCTCACGGTGAACCGGCACTTCGTCTGGGAAAGTCCAAACGCGACAACGTGCTTTAGCGTTACCATATGGCACCATGTTGTGTGCTAGCGCAACACGTACGATACCGCCGCCTAAGTCAGTAGCCCAAGTACGGTTTTCAGCTAGTGCTTTCTCTTCAGCAGTTAGTTCATCCCACCAGCCAAGTTGCTTCAGCATCTTGTCATCAAATTGTGGGTAACCGTCTTGAATGTCAGCATCAACAGAAGCAGAATCTTCAGCTAGGATGCTCACGCCTTCGTGTTCAACACCAAAACGAGCACGGAAGTTACCACCACCTTGGTTAACGTTCATACCAGTGCGGTATAGAATCTGTGTACCTGGGTGCTTCTGCTCTGGAGTACCCCAACATGGCCAAGGTAGACCGTAAGTCTCGCCCTTGTTCACGCCGCCAGCAGCTTCTAGCGTTTCAGAAGAGAAATCGCCCCAGTTCATGGTGTGAGCACGGATACGCTCTGGGCTCCAACCTGTGTAACCCACTGAACGCATACCTTTAGCGTATTCGCGCATGATGTCATCAGAGTCAGGCATGTTGCCATTAACCTTGATGTTCTTGGTCCATGCGTCAGCAATACCTACATGCTTAGCTAAGCGGTACATGATCTCTAGGTCATTCTTAGAGTCGAATAATGGCTCAACAACCTGTTGACGCCACTGTGCACTACGACCAGAGTTGTTTACTGAACCTTCACACTCATACTGAGTTGCTGCAGGTAGTAAGTAAACGCCATCTTTACGACGGTGCATAACACCAGCCATTGTTGGGTACGGGTCAACAACAACTACTGTTTCTAGCTTGTCCAATGCGTCACGTACTTCCATCTGACGAGTTTCAGTGTTAACTGATTGACCCCAGAAGAATGCTAGACGTAAGTTATCTTTTTGAGCAAGTTTGTCTTTAGCTTCTAACACACCATCTTGCCAGCGAGAACATGGCATACCTGGAGTAGTCATTGGGCTACGACCTAAGTAAGGCTTTTGGTCGAAACGTGCTTTAACTGATTCGAATGGTAGATCCCATACGCGAGACCAGTGGTGCCATGCGCCTTCACCAACGCCGTAGTAGCCTGGTAAGTTGTCGAATAGCAGACCCATATCCGTTGCGCCCTGAACGTTGTCGTGGCCACGGAAAATGTTAGTACCACCACCAGATACACCCATGTTACCTAGCACTAGCTGCAGGATAGAGTACATACGCGTGTTAGCGTTACCAACGTGATGCTGAGTACCACCCATACACCAAATAACAGTACCTGGACGGTTAGTCGCCATCTGCTTAGCAGCAGCATAAACTGCATCGCGAGATACGCCAGTTACGTTTTCAACTTCTTCAGGAGTCCAACGCGCAGCTTCTTCACGGATCTTGTCCATGCCATAAGCACGTGTACGGATGAACTCTTTATCTTCCCAACCATTTTCAAAAATGTGCCACATTAGACCGTAAACCAAAGGAATATCGGTACCTGGAC
This sequence comes from Shewanella schlegeliana, assembly GCF_016765635.1. GTDB lineage: Bacteria > Pseudomonadota > Gammaproteobacteria > Enterobacterales > Shewanellaceae > Shewanella > Shewanella schlegeliana. The sequence continues at coordinate 2,394 of NZ_JAESVD010000010.1, read as the reverse complement.
GTAGTGGTAGGTGGATATCAGCGTGAGCCATAGTGCGAGAGAAACGTGGGTCAGCAACAGTAATTGTCGCGCCGCGCTCTTTAGCGATCAGGATGTGCTGCATCGCAACTGGATGCGCCTCTGCTGGGTTTGCCCCAATCAGGAAGATATTTTTTGCGTTACGAATGTCGTTGAAAGAGTTGGTTTGTGCACCGTAACCCCAAGTGTTCGCAACACCGGCAACTGTAGTTGAGTGACAAATACGCGCTGAATGGTCAACGTTGTTTGTGCCCCACATTGCCGCAAACTTACGGTACATGTATGCACCTTCGTTTGAGAATTTCGCACTACCCATGAAGTAAACTGAGTCAGGACCTGATGTTTGATTGATCTCAAGCATCTTATCGCCGATTTCACTTACCGCTTGTTCCCATGAAAGCTTCTTCCACTTACCGCCTTCAAGCTTCATTGGGTACTTAACACGCTTATATGAATGCGTGTGGTAACGTAAGCTCGCGCCTTTAGCACAGTGGCCACCTGAGTTGAATGGGTGATCAAATGCTGGCTCTTGGCCTGTCCACACACCATTTTGAACTTCAGCGTATAAACCACAACCTACCGCACAAGCACTACATACAGTACGCTTGATTTCAGTTGGTGCATCGTGCGCAACAGTTTGAACCTTGGCTTCAGCTTTACGCATCATGCCTGTGCCCAATAAAGAAGCCGCTGCGATACCACCAGATGTGATACCTGCTTGCTTCATAAACTGACGACGGCTGATACCTAGAGTCTTTTTCTCTACAGTAGGTGCCGCGTTAGATTTGCGAGTTAACTTCATCGCTTAAATTCTCCTAGACTAGCCGCGTAAGCTATTGTAATAACTGCGGATATGTGCAGTTTCATGATAGCCATTTTCATTTTTTGTGCTGACTTTAGTTTCACTTGCTTGAGCAACACTTACGCCAGTAGCGGCGATAGCGACACTTGCGGTGCCACCAATAGTCAATGCTTTCAGCAAAGATCTGCGGTTCAGATCAGGCTGTTGCTTCTTCATTTTCACTCCTAGTAGGAAGGAATAGTTTTGTTTATAAACACTTAAGATAGATCCAATAACGCTACGACTTGCAACGCAGGTTAATCGTTAGTTAATCAAACGCTTAACATTGTAAAAAGTGTATATTTATTAGAGCTACCCCCAATATAGCCGGCGTAATATAAAGAATTTCAATGTCTGAAAAGTTGATCCAAATCTGATTAAACTTCTGATTTTGGCCAAATCAAAGCAAAAGTGTTAACTAGCGCATACTTCCAAACCCAAACTTACGCCCAACAACAAAAAAAACCGAAGAAAACGAACAGATCGAACATTAAAAACCACCAGTGATCATAAACTTATACATAAAACCATCAATAACACCATTAATTAACACGTGTTACCACTAAAGACCTATTAACCAGCGTCTAAAGCTATATTTGGTGTTTTTCAGCATTAGTTTGTTGCTTGGCTGTAACAGTAAAGAGGCTCGACAATTAATGACCAAATACCATCACAGCCAACAGTACCGAACGTAAGCTGTTGAGTATTTTCAAGGTGGATACCGCTTGGCAGTGTTATCGTTTTTACCGCTCTTGGTGCCGCTCTTTTATCTATCTGTTCTTTATGCGCAGCTTAGGGCGTAATGCTTCGCTCTAGGGGATTTACCGACACTTGGGTCAGCACTGCTATTCACTATCACAGTAGAGCCAGTGAGCGTCGATAGAGAGCATTTTCAGTGAATGCCTTATGAGCATCTAGGAAGTCGCAATTCACAGGTTGTAGAAGTTAAGTTGGCTAAGGATAGCGAGCTGGATGTTCTATAAGGCGTTGCAACATATATGCACTATCGTAGCGTCGCTAATAGCCGGTAGAAGGTCGTGGTTTTAAGTAAAAAAATGCCCCGACTGAGTCGAGGCATTTTTTAGGCAATAATAAAGCGAGTATTAATCTTTATACTTAAGGGTGCCGTTTTCTTTGATCTCATCGAACCAAAGATTGTGGTGCTGGCTTGCCCATGTTTCATCACAGTAACCAGAAACCATACACTCCATACCACCTTCAGACATAACCGTTGCCATAAAGATATGCACGATTGAGAAAGCGGTAATGATGATTGCACCTACAGAGTGAAGAATTAGCGCCACTAAGCTTAGTGTACGGCTAGGCTCGAATAGGTTCGGGAATAGCAACAACATACCCGATGCTGAAACCACTAGACCGAACACAGCGAATGCCCAGAACCATAACTTCTCACCCGCGTTAGCAAAACCAGCGTCAGGGTGCTTACCTTTAAATGGACCGAAGTTGATGTAACCACCAACAACCATCATCCACTTAAGGTCATACATCTTAGGCATCTGGTTCTTAGCCCAAAG
>NZ_JAESVD010000001.1 GCF_016765635.1 Shewanella schlegeliana | reverse complement strand
TTTCGCTAGATCGACTCCAACAACTGAAATGTTATTCATAATCTTCTCCACTTACGTAAAATCATTTAGACAACGTAAAAGGGAGGAGCGTCCATCTCATTATTTGTATAGTGCGCATGCGCGTTTATTTGGCAAAACGCGCATGCACATTTAATAAACCTATTATTTAATTTTTACTGAAGAAAAGCTATTGATTTATAAGCACTCTATCAAAGTCATGCTGGATAAACGCGCACAAAAATGAGCAAAGTGAGCATTGGTATTGATGTTGAATCGAAAGTAATTCGTGACTATTACTTATCGATTCGTAAAAGTAGGCCAACAGGCTCTTCACAGTTCTTTCCTGTTTATTGCCTGTAACTCATAAAGGGCATTTCCACGTTATACATCAAACAACACCAACCTAAATGTGTACACCAATTATTCGGTGTAGATACGGCTGAAGCCGTCGAAAACAGGGATGTACTTGCAACGATATCCCTATCTAATAGCCAGTTCAGCATCCATGCTTCTCGTTCGTAGCACAAAGCTCCGCTTTACTCACCGTGCTTCAGCAGTGTCTGCACATCCGCCTGCCGGAGGCGATTGATAGTCATGAAGCTAAAACATGGAACTCACTTCCCCGTAGCCACAGCTTAGAGATAAATGTAATCAAACCTTCATTCGAAAGTAACCAGATTTTGGGGTAAAAAATACTTGGATTTATGGAACAAAAAAGCCCCATCAAAAGAGGAGGCTTAATCACTTATCTACACTTCTCTACACTCGTCGAATTGCTTAATGGCTTGATGAATGGCCGTGAATACGATGTTTGGTTACGAAGCTAACTAATAAACACATAATAAAGACCACCGCATATAAACCATTACCGGTGAGCATTGCAGCATGTGCACCATAACTCTTCACAATTGGACTGGTAACAACGAAAGTCAACATGGTGCCTATACTGCCACAGAATAAAATGAAATTGACAATGCGAGGCGATGCTTCTTTTGTCTGCTGAGACGCCAATGTAATGATGGTCGTATAAATAGCACTACTGAAGAAACCTAATACTGTGATGATAATAAGTAAATGTTCTGTATTGGTATCCATATTGAACCAGAACATTAATCCTGTGGCTAAAGCAGAAAGCACTAATACAAAATATTGAATATCAAATCGTTTCATTATCATGCTAAAGCCCCACATACCAAGCATATATGCGCCCCAGAAGTAACTCAGTAACTGACTTGCACCACTTAAATCCATGCCCAACGACTTAGTTGCGTATTCAGGTATCCATGAAATAAAAGCCATTTGCCCCAAAATATAACAAAGTGCTGCAATCGCTAAAAATAGAATACCTAAACCCCACTTCTCTTTTACCGCTTGTTGTTGCTCCTCAGACTTAACCAGTACAGGGAACTCGCAAATAAGTGCCAGAATAAAGATAGCAAGGTAAATCATGCCAATGGCTGCATATACCCAATACCAAGCAATACTGTGTGCAAGTAATGCAGCCGAAATTAGCGGGAAAATCATACCTGCCATACTGAAAAATGAATCGGTAAACAGCAATCGTGATCCACGTTGTTTACCATGATAGAGGCGAGTAATTAAATAAGTACCAATTGACATGGTAATACCACTCACCACACCAAGAACAAACATGCTAGCAGAGAAGATTGCAAGGTTATGACCAAACATTAATCCTAGAACCGCCAGTACCATCAGAATAAAGCCAAAAATCAGCTGCTTTTTAAGTGAAATGATCTCCATTAACCATACATTTAAGAAAATAGAAATTAATACGCCTGTATTCAAGAATGTAAAAGTGTTACTCATGCTAGAGATAGGTAAATTGAAAAACTTAGCAATATCCCCCATCACAATTCCGGTGACAATAATCAGAGATCCTGTTAATGCATAGGATAAAAAGCTTATCCATGTGAGTAGGATGCGATTGCGGTCGGTCATAACAAGTCCTGTATCGGTAAAATTTGGATAAAAAAAATCGACCTGTAAAAAGTCGATTTAAAACCAAATCATTTTAACACGATACAATTTGATACATTAATAGAAATTATAAAAAGAACCCAAATAAATTAGCCAGCGCTAATTTAATTTACGTTCTAGATACTCACCAATAAACATCAAAAACAATACAGATAACGAGGCAAACATATAGCCAACACTAACAACATATTCGCAATGAGATTGAAGCTGTAAATATCGCAATTGCCATAGTCAATCACCCCAATCAATTGCATAAAAAAGGCGCAATCTATGCTCATAGTCATTAATGATATTGTTCGCAAGAACGATATTATTACACCCTATCCAGTATCCGATGAAGGTAATGAGTAACCTAGAGCTGTAACACACAAACACCTTCTGTTGCTTCAACAGCCACCGCTTAAACAACTAAAGCATGAACTCAAAATACTCACAATTTCCCGGTACAGGCCGTTGATTCGACCAAGGCGCGAGGCCATTAGCCACATTTTGCAGGACTCGTAGCCACTCACCATGACCAATCACCACCAAGGTATTCACATTTAAAGACTCAATGCAGGCAAAAAACTTCTCTATTCTGCCCAATACTGCCGTGGCTGACTCGGCATTATGAATATCGATATGATTAGTATCGAAGCGCTGATCATAAGCGTGCCACCTATCATCGCCCTCCTCTCTTAACAGACCTTGTAACTCCCCAAAGCAGCGTTCACGTAGTAACGAAGATGACAGAGTGGATAGTTTCAAGCCTTCATTGACTAACACTGCTGTAGACTGTGCACGACCAAGATCGCTAGAGATAATAAGTTCAGGCTGATAACGCAATAAATGCTGCCCGAGCAGTCTTGCTTGCTCTACACCTTCTTGGCTCAGCTCACTATCAAGATGGCCCTGTAACTTGCCTAGCTTGTTCCACTGTGTCTCACCGTGACGACAAAATAATATTCTCATTAGTCATGACTCCTATCATCCTGATCTCGCGATTCACCCGCCATATTTGAAAAGATTAGCGTCTGTAGCGCATGGGTTAATTTTTCCCACTGCAACTCATTAGCAGGAAGACCGAAGCGCAAGGCATCTTGCTCATCGGTTAACCGAGTTAAAATGTGGTGGCGGCACAGGCGCTCATACCATACTGGCGCGTTAGCTAAGTAAATGGTCTGAAATAGAGCGCTACCCACAATCGCGCCGGGTAATGTAGAGAGCAACCTCTTTAGACGCTGGCTAGCTGTATGAAGTCGCGTAAGCTGCGCCTGCTGCCAGTCCATATCAGCAAGAGCTAGCTTACAGATTTGTCGAGCAGGACCGTTAAGGCACCATGGGCCTAGCTGAGTTTGTAAGCTTTCTCGTATATCCTTTGGTGCATAAACAAACCCAGCCCGAATTCCAGCTAAGCCGAAAAACTTGCCGATGGAGCGCAGCACAATAAGGTTATTTTCGGTTATCGGCAACAGGCTCTGATCAGGAGTCATGTCCATAAAGGCTTCGTCAACCACTAACACAGACCCCTTTGCAGACAACTCAACTAACCAAGCATGTAGAGTGGCTCGCGGGATAAGATGCGCGGCTGGATTATTGGGGTTGATAACCAACAGCACATCACAACGTGCAAGCTGCTGCGTAGAAGGTTGCTGAAAATTATCTTTTTTATAAACACCTTTCTTATAAACATCTGCCTCATAAACATTCGCCATAGAAGCAGCTGAGTTATGCTCATCTCCAATACTGTCTGTACCGTAGTATTCTATCTGCCAGCCCTGCATGCACCATGCACGTTCATGCTCTTTGTAACCCACTCTAGGCAGAAGCACCACTCCCGCACTGCCACGCCTTTTGGCCAGCACGTTTGGCAAACATTGAATTGCGGCTTGAGAACCCGCTACAGGTAAGGCATTGTGTCCGCCGTAATAACCATCGGCTGCAGGGATTAAGCCATCGTCCTCTTCGGGTAACCGGTTCCAACATGATGTAGGTAATTCTGGTACCGGGAAATGCCATGGACTCACACCCGTTGATAAATCTAACCAATCATTTTCATTACCGCCAAACTGACTTATTGCAATTCGTAGTCGACCACCATGGTGTAATAACGCCATCTTCTCAATACCACTCATACCATAATCTCTCAAAAAATAGTCACCAATAATGACAGCATTAGTAATGTCACAACCCAGTAGATAGCGCTAAGCCTGACAAGGTTACAGGCTCTATTAATATCAGATGCCTGCGCGGCTCTGCCTTCGCCAAGCATGGGTTTATCGCAAATATAGCCATCGTATTCAGCGGCGCCGCCCATGGTGATATGTAAACTACCGGCACCCGCTGCCATCACAGGTCCACCATTTGGGCTAGCACATTTGGGTGCTTGAACGCGCCAGCACTTAAGTGCAATAGAAGTGTTGCCTCCTAGTGCATAAGCTAAGGCGCATAGGCGCGCGGGAATATAATTGAGTAGATCATCAAGTTTGGCGGCGCACCAACCAAATTGCAGGTAGGTTTGGTTTTTATAGCCCCACATGGCGTCTAAGGTGTTGCTTAATCGATAAAGAACTGCGCCAACAGGGCCCGCAACCGTAAACCAAAACAGCGCGCCAAATACTGCATCGTTGCCATTTTCAAGTACTGACTCAAGTGTGGCATTCACCACTTGTTGCTCGGTAAGCTTCGCGGTTTTACGACTAACTATCATGCCGACTCTTTGCCTAGCTAAAACTAAATCTCCCTGTTTAAGCGCCTCACCAACGGCATTACCGTGCTCACAAAGGCTGCGACCACCGATTACAAAGTAAAGGATCACCACATCGATCCACCAGATCGAAGGGAGAGATAACAGAGGTAAAACAGGTAGCAGGAGTATAAATACAGCTAACAATCCACGACGCTTTGTTGGTCGCCAAAGGCGCTGCTTCACCCAGCTTGCAAGCAGACCAAATCCAACTAGCGGGTGAAACCTAGGGAGTTCACCAAAGAGTCGGTCCAGCAGTAGTGCTAATGTGACTACACCTGCGCAGTAAAAGGGATCAAACCACATAGTGCAGCGTCTCCCGTCTCAATATTTTCTTGAGCGGCGCAATCGTCATTGCCACTAAAGTCTCGAGATAAGTGGAAAGATAAAAACGGCTTGAAATGTGATGCATCTTCAATAGTCCCAAAGGAGAAAAGATGCTGAAAACCAGGCAGGTAAACACACGAGTGAATTTACAAAACCGAGAGCGCCCGCCCAGTTTTACAGCGTTAACGATCAAGGTGGGTACTCTGACTTCTGAAGACGATTTGCAATCCTGCTTTGGCGATGGCCAGCAGAAGAGTTGCTCCAGTTACAGTTGCGGGTACAGTTCAGAATTTTCATCCGATTCCCCCATAAGCCTTAACGGCTCCTTGAACACTAATACCAATCAATATAAGAAGTTGATCTACTCAGAGCGTTTTTTGGCAAACTAATTCAAGGCGAAGAGCTGAAGGGATGGTTATTCCCTTGTGAAGCTTTCCAACGCTGAAGTAGGCAGCCAAAAACGCTCCAGAATGGCGAGTTTTAGCGGCTCTGATACTGCGTTAACAAGCTTAACCGTAGAATAACTATGCTCTTCACTCGTTGCCTTGTCTCAGTGCCGCTAAACTCTCGCTGAGCGACCAAATCTTTATACTGATTGGTATTAAGATTTTACAATAAAAACCATTAGTTAATCACTGTTACTTTCAACAGTAAAATTCATAGCAAACAACAAAATTAACGCTATAGCTCCTCTTTCGGTTAATGAATCGATAAAATTGAGGCATAAAAAAACCGAGAATAGATGCCTCTATTCTCGGTAAAAATGGGAGCAAGTTTTTTAAGAACTTACTTTTTGTTAAGGCTCTGCTCTCATTAAAACGCTGTTAATAAACAGCATTCACATGTTCACCTTACCTTTTTATGATCATATTTTTGCATCAAGCGACCACAAGCCTATTATGCCTTGCAGGGTCGACAACAGACCTGCGGCGCTTGATACTGATCACTGCATCAAAAACGATATTGCAAGGTCGCCATGACTAAATGGGCCTTATAATCATGATCTAACAAACCAAGAGTCGTTAAGCCTGTAGGTCCGGTGCCTGGATAATAATCAACGGGCAGTTGAGTATCATCACTGTCTTCATAACCTTCAAACTCGTAGCGTAAGCCCACTATAACTTGCTGACTAACTGCGTAATTTACATATAAATTGGCGTGATGACTGCTTGACTCATACATACCAAACACATCATTTCCATCCACATAGCTGTCGCTAAACGAGATAGCAAAACTATAGTCGCCGCCAATAGTGATCCCTGAGTCGCTTAAGCCGCTGTAGGTAAAGCCTGCCCCAACAAATCCAAACTCTTCGTTGGTGTCAGCTTCCCAATAACCAATATAGTTACTCCTAGCGCTTGTTTGCTCGTTATCTAGCCACTGGTAACCACCATCACTGCTGAGTAGTAAATCAGCGGTCACCTGCCAGCTTAGGCCTAAGTCAAAGCCGTAACTGTTAGACTCAATCAAGCCGATACTGGAATTGCTATAATCATCTAACGAGTAGTATCCGTGAGCACTGATAGCAATGCTGTCAGTTGGGGTATGCGTTACAAACACCTCAGCCTTGCTACTCTTCTTATCGGCTAGGTAATATTTGCGCATTAGCTGATCTTCAGCAGCATTCACCGCATCGTCATACAAGAACTGTGAACCTCCTTTATCGGCGTAGCTACCTTTAACACGTAGATCCCACATATCGAAGCCTGTTGCACGCCACTGTGCCCAGAAGATATTGTCATCAGTCTGCTCACGATCTTGATGGCTACGCTCAGTTTCGATGCGATCAAAACCCACTTCAATACGTTGCCCTGCCATTAGCTGGTAATTGGCGCTAACTTTATAAGCACTGCGAGTGGTATCGTAAGGTGTGTTTTGTACTAACTCCCCAGTCACACCATCTATACTGACTTGCTCGTAATCATGCACATCGGTAGTGTTATCACGGTCTGAGTAATCCACAGAGGCATTGATCCTAAGTCCCTTCATAACACGGGTAGAGAACTTAACGTTGGCATCTAATGTCTCAACCTCGGCGTTTGCGCCATGGTTGCCAGCAGCAACACCCGATAAAGTGATAAAGTCACCCTCTTGGCTCATGTTACCGCTAGCAATGCGACCGGAGATATAACTACGGTCAAAGATGTAATTCCCCATTAAACTGATAAAGTGCGCCTGATTATCTACCGCTTGGGCAGCATCGGCATAACCTGGTTGTTCGATTGATAGTTTGTCGATGTTGTTATCAAACCAGCTACCGTTATAGCCAAGCTCAGCAAACCAGTTATCCCCCTTAAGGTTAACCCCTGCGCGTAGGTTTTGTGTGGTGTAGTCTACCGGCGCTGCGATATTAATAGCATCGAGATTGCCATTTGACATGCTGCCGCGCAGCTTACCGCTTTTGTCTTCGCTGCTCATGGCGACATAAGTGCCAAAGCGATTGTGACTAAAGTCAGCCCCTAGAGTAAACTTTTGACGCTCTAAGGCTAGCTCTTGGGTCTTTAAGCCGTCTTGTTTAATGAGTACCCCATCTTTTGCCTGCCAGCGGCTTTGGGCATTGTCGGCATCGTACTGGTGACTCGTCTGATAGCCAGCCTCCATACTCCACTGACCTAAACGGCCAGTTTTGATCTTGGCTAAAGCCTGCTCACTACCTAAGCCATCAGAGTAGAGCTGAGTGCGATAACCTTTATCCATAATCACTGTGTCTGCATCAAGGCCTACGGCAAAGCCATCGGTATAACGTAAACTGTTAGCCGAATGAGCATCTTTACTATCTTGCATGCCTGCTTCTAGGGTTACACTGCCTAACACTTGCTGATTACTGATGCACTTAGTGCATTTCCAACTGGTATTTTGTGCCTTAGCCTGACTCGCAGTAACACCAAAATCGAAAGCTGCGGCACCAGTACTGACAGTCGCTAAAGCCAAGGCGACAATATTGAGTTTAAATTTCATGACTTATCTCCTTAGAATTGAAACGCTTTGCCAGATGGATTATTTGAACCATGGATTTGGCTATGACAATTTAGACAGCCTTGACCAGCGGTTTGGATGCTTTGATTATCTCCAGGTGCCGTCGATGCGTGGATATCACCAGCGTGACACTGCTTACACAACATAGGAACACGTGATTTAAGCAAGTCGCTATTAACACTACCGTGGGCATCGTGACAGTTAGCGCAATTTTCCATTACCGGTACGTGCTCCCATAGGAAGGGGCCGCGTTTTTCTGCATGACACTCATAGCAGGTTTGGTTGGTATCAAAGCCTTTAAGCTCATGATCGCTCATGCTGCCGTGCGGGTTGTGGCAATCTGAGCACACCATAGTGCCCCACTTAAGCGGATGTGAGCTGCGTTTGTTCATGTCAGCCTTAGCTTTGGTGTGGCAGCTCACGCAAGTTTCTACTTGTAGGCTCGGGTTCATTACAGGGTCTTGTACAACATGGATCTCGTGACAACTCACGCAGCTAACATCCTGCTCAGCATGTAAAGAAGTATGCCATGCCATCTGCGAGGCATCGTTATGGCAAGCGGTACAAACTGAGTCCTGCATCTGCGCCGTTAAAGGTGAATTCTCGCCAAAGCTCACCATAGGTTCGTTCTTACCTTTGTGCTTACCTTGTGGGCCATGGCAAGCTTCACATTGCAGACCTGCCATAGGACCATTGCTACCCGCTTGGCCATGGACACTATCAAAAATGTCCATCACCATATCGGAGCGTTTATGGCACATAATGCATGTATCAGCGCCCTTCTTTGAGTATTTTCCCTCTTCAAACTTTTTCATTAGTGTATCGAGGGGATCGGCGGTGGCCCCCATAGATACTCCTGATAAAAGCACCAGCGCAATACTCATCACATTAAATATTTTCATCGTCATCTGCCGTAATGTTTTTTAATTATTAAAATATAACTAACTGAAATTTGGTTATTTCAGCCTAAGGCTAGAGGATAAAAGTGAAAAATACTCTATGATTTATGACAGCATTCCCCAAAGTGTTAACTATACTGTTAAAATTTTTCACAGGTCTTAGTCTATAAACAACGTTGGATTTGACATACCGCAGCAAATAGCAAACATGGTGCGGTATAGCTTTATAAGTCAGAGGTTAATCACTTCCCCTATACATTCAGGATTCAGAAAGCCGTAAAACTCCTGAAACACTCGAATTAATCCCAGCGAAAACTGCGACTCGCTACTCCCAAACAGATCAGGATAATCGCAACGAGAAATAACAGGTGATCGCCAATATCCAACAAACCAGCGCCGTCGATAATCACCGCTCGATTAGCGTCATTCATATGGGTTAAAGGTAAACAGTCAGCAAAAAAGCGCACCCAAGGCTTGCTACCTTCAAGAGAAAACCAGATCCCCGATAGAAACATCATTGGCCAAGAAATAACGTTTAACAGGCCATTACACAGTTCATCAGAGCGCGTACGACTCGCCACCAACAGTCCGATACTTATCATGGCTGCACTGCCTAACAGTGTGTTAAGCACTAAAAGCAGCACATTACCTTGAGGACGAATATCAAACATCAGTGCAATCACCACAAATACAATGGCAGCAGATAAGACCGTTGCACCAAGGCGTGAGAACAACTGTGATGCCAAAAACAGCCACGGTGCCAACGGCGTGACTTGCAGTCGCTTTAATACGCCAGTTCGGCGATATCTAACCACTACATATCCCACACCATAAAGCGCGGAGAACATCATATTCATGCCGATAATGCCAGGTAGAAGCCACTCGACATGACGTACAGCCTTTCCGCTAATAGCCCTCTTTTTAAGCTCGGGTAACTTAGCTGAGATCACCTGTTCAAGAATGTAGCCTTGGGCACTGTCTGGATTGACCCAGTAGCTATCGCCACTGAGTAAGCCATCAATAAGATGGCGAGACACTTTATGTTTGGCCTGCTCTAGATCTTCGTAATAAATAATTTCTATGTGTTTTAGAGCCTTAACTTGCTCAAGTTGGTGCACTTCACCATAAACACCCACTTGATAAAGGCTTGGGTTATCGTCATCGAACACCAATACCAGAGCGACAATGATGATAATTGGAAATAGAAGCGACCAGCCTAATGCAGACTTATCTCGGACAAACTCCAGATTGCGCGCGCTGATCAGGGCAAACAGTGCATTCATATTCGAAGCTCATTACCGGTTAATTTTAAAAAGAGATCTTCAAGATTTGGCTTACGCACCGACATGCCATTTAGTGAGGGGGCAGCCTTTTTAAAGGCGGTCATCAGTTCATTGAAAGAGTGACACTCCACCCGAGTACGCCCTGCACACTTACTTAAGCGAATGGGCAAAGCGCCAAAGTCTTGTTGAGAATAAATTCCTTCGAGTTCGACGATTTGCGGTAAGAAATTATCGCTAAGTAGATCAGCAGGCGTGCCCTCTGCAATAAACTGCCCTCTGTCCATAATGGCAATCCGATCACAAAGCTGCTCTGCTTCCTCCATATAATGGGTCGTCAGAATAATGGTTTTACCCTGCTGCTTTATCTCTCTTACAAGCTGCCAGAAATGTAGCCTTGCTTGAGGATCCAGGCCTGTAGTCGGCTCATCTAGAAAGAGTAAACTGGGGTCATTAATCAGGCTCAGCGCCAATAATAAACGCTGCTTTTGTCCCCCTGACAGGTTGTAATGCAACTTGTCTGCTATTTCACTCAGCTGACACTGCTTGATCAAATGTGCGATTGGCGTGTGACTTTGGTAAAAACTGGCAAATAGCTTTAAACAATCATATACCGTCAGGTAATCTGGCAAGGTGGTCGACTGAAACTGTATGCCCACCTCTTGCTTGAAGGTTTTATCGATTGCTCGACCGCGATACAAAACTTCTCCCTGAGTCGGCTTAAGCAAGCCCTCAAGGATCTCCAGTGTTGTCGATTTACCAGCACCATTAGGGCCGAGTAAGCCATAACACTCACCAGGTTGAATATCTAAGCTTATGTTATTGACCGCTACAAACTCACCATAGCGATGAGTCAGATCACGCACACTCAGTAGTACAGACAATACAACCTCGAAATAGGTAAAAAGGAGTGTATTGTCTGCAGTGCAATAAAAAAAAACACTGGGGTTTTTAACAGACTTTCATTCTGCTATTCATATTTGTGTACTGGTACGCAATCCGCTTTTGACATGCTTGTCTTTGCTAAAGAACTGCCCATGATGCGCATAAATGAGTCATTTAGAGATTAACAATTATATGTATGCGCGCGTTCTCAAGATAATATTCTTACTATCACTGCTGCTCGGTCCTCAAGTTGCTTTCAGCCAAGACGGTCAATCACTTAGAATCGTTTCTCTCGCGCCGAACTGGAGCCATACCGTTGCAGAGATTGGCGCAATTGATGATCTTGTCGGCGTGACTCGCTACGCACGTTTTCCTGCAGAGGTACCAAACCGTGTTAAGCAAAAACGTTTAGCTGTAGTCGGCGGATTCACCGATATCACCGTTGACAATGTCATTAAGCTAAAACCTGATCTTGTACTGACGGCCACCAGCTTGCAGCTTGGATTAAAAGCTAAACTTGAGGCTCTTGGTTACTCTGTGATTCACATGGAGGAGTCGAGTCTTGATGAGGTATACAGCAAAATAAACTTATTAGGAGAAACCATCGGCCATCAAGCGCAAGCCGACAAACTGGTGACATCGATACGGAGCGAGTTAACCGAAATTGGCAAACAGTATCAAGCTCATCCATCGCCTAAGGTCTATTACGAGATCAACTACTTCTATAAATGCGTTCCGGGTAAACACTCTTACATGACTGAGCTTATGGAGCTTGTTGGTGCTACGCCAATCTTCGCCGAGCGTGATGGCATCGCTCCGATGGTGACCTGGACCGAGGTGGTCAGCGCTAACCCTGATGTTATTTTACTGCCAATGTGGCCTGATGCCACAGGCCCTGTATTTGAGGGGCCACAAGCTGGCAGCGGCACCACCACAATAAGTGAAGTTAACAGCCGTGAAGATGCCAACAAGGTTAATGCAGTTAATCATGATGCAGTAAGATTTATCGACTCAGCCGTCACCAAACAAGCGGGGCCAAGTATTCCTCAAGCGGCGAGACTGCTGGCTGAAGCGATTTATGGGAAGTAGAAGTGAAATGATAAGTTAGATACATTGCAATAAGATTGCTGTTAGCTATAGAAACTACAATAGATGACTCGTATGAGTCATCTATTAATCAAAACAGTCACTGGTTGCGGGAGCTGGATAGTTTTTTATACAAGAAGTGGCAACGACCTTCGCCTGCCTTTCATAAAGAGCTGAGGCCGACGAACTAGCAAACTGCTCATACTATCCCGACTTTAATCATCAATTGATTCTTAAAAAGATCCAATACGCCAAAATTTAGGCACAAAAAAACCAGCTTTCGCTGGCCTACATGTAACTTGATTCTTTTATAAAGAATTGGTTGCGGGAGCTAGATTACTTTAAATATATGAATGGCAACGACCTTCGCCAGCCTTTCATAAAGAGCTGAGGCCGACGAGCTACCAAACTGCTCCATCCCTATCTTTACATTATCACCGAGGTAACTGTTACAGCTGAGTTTTAAATATGGCAAAGACACTGAATTTCAGGTACAAAAAAACCAGCTTTCGCTGGCCTACATGTAACTTGATTCTTTTATAAAGAATTGGTTGCGGGAGCTGGATTTGAACCAACGACCTTCGGGTTATGAGCCCGACGAGCTACCAAACTGCTCCATCCCGCGTCCGATTTAACGCTAATAACTATTTTAATTCTGTTATAAAAGAATTGGTACAACCGAGTGGATTCGAACCACCGACCCCTACCATGTCAAGGTAGTGCTCTAACCAACTGAGCTACGGTTGTATTGGTTGCGGGAGCTGGATTTGAACCAACGACCTTCGGGTTATGAGCCCGACGAGCTACCAAACTGCTCCATCCCGCGTCCGCTTTGACGCTAATAACTGTTTTAATTCTGTTAAAAAAGAATTGGTACAACCGAGTGGATTCGAACCACCGACCCCTACCATGTCAAGGTAGTGCTCTAACCAACTGAGCTACGGTTGTATTGTTCAAGAATTGGTTGCGGGAGCTGGATTTGAACCAACGACCTTCGGGTTATGAGCCCGACGAGCTACCAAACTGCTCCATCCCGCGACTGTGTTCTTGCTGTTCGTTTGGCTGTTGCCTTGGAACGAGCGCTATAGTATGGCGATACCGCCTTCGTTGCAAGCAAAAAAACGCAATTAGTTGTTAAGCGGTGATTTGCCGACCAACTTGAATGGTGTTTAAGCGATTTTGGCAATTTTCAAGTAAAACAATTACAAAGCGGGATGTTTTTAGCCAGTTTTTCCTCCAGTTAAATTCCCTTTAAAGGCGCTTTAAGCCACTTTCATCGATAACACCCTATTGAGTTTCAGCTTATAACGCGTATTTAGAGGTAATTTAATAATCGTTAGCTCACCAGTACTCTGCAGAAAGTAAAAGAGCCACTTAATTAGAGGCTCTTTTTGATAAGTTGCAAATACTTATCAGCTCAATACTGGAACAATCTTTATCATCACAGGTCTGTCATCAATCGGGAGATGAAGCAAAGCCGCTATAAAGGCTAAGACAACGGTACTCCACCATATAGGTTCATAACTACCATAATAGTCATAAATACGGCCGCCAACCCATGCTCCGAGAAAACTGCCAATCTGGTGAGTAAAGAATACCAAGCCGTAAAGGGTAGATAGATAACGGGCACCAAATATCTGTCTCACTAAGCCCGAGGTCAAGGGTACAGTCCCAA
Source organism: Shewanella schlegeliana (assembly GCF_016765635.1). GTDB lineage: Bacteria > Pseudomonadota > Gammaproteobacteria > Enterobacterales > Shewanellaceae > Shewanella > Shewanella schlegeliana. The sequence goes on along the minus strand of NZ_JAESVD010000001.1, from coordinate 666,360 downwards.
GCCAACAAAAACCAATCGCTGCACCAAAAATAGCAGCGGTATTATCGGTAACAGGTAGCGTCACAAATGCTGCAATCACCACTGTTCTCACCAGATAAAGACTGCTCATGACATAACGTTTGTTAAATCTGTCACCCATTACGCCCCAAAAGTAAGAGCCAAAGATATTAAAGATCCCAACGTAAGCCAAAGCCAGTGCAGCAGTTGAGGCGCCTAAATGCTTGTCAGCTAGATAACTCGGCAGATGAGTGGCAATAAACATCACATGAAAGCCACATACAAAGAAGCCCATATGGATCAGCCAGTAGTTTCGATTTGTACAGGCCTGCTTTAATGCTTGTGATAAGGTTTGCTCATCGACCTGATCGCCAATATTGGTTTCGACTTTGGCTGTCTTCATAAATGAAGCAAATGCCAGCATGATGCAACATAGAAGTGCAAACACCTGCAGCGCTGTTTGCCAATCAAAATGAGTAAGCAAGCTTTGTGCACCAGGAATAACAGCAAACATGCCAAAAGATCCTGCTGCCGTCGTTAAACCAAAGGCTTTGGCCGTATGCTCTGCCGGTACCACTTTAGCGACTGCGCCGAGAACAACAACATAGCTAGTTGCACTTAAGCCCAAGCCCACCAGCATACTTATTGATATATAGAACGCCTCGGTCGTGCTAGATAAAGAGGTAAGCAACAAGCCCAAGCCATAGGCTATGGCGCCAAGCATAATGACCTTCTTTGAGCCAAATCGGTCTGCAGCCATGCCCACAAACGGCTGAAATACCCCAAACAAAAGATTTTGTAAGGCTATTGCGAAGCTGAAAAATTCGCGGCCCACATCAAAGCTCATTGAGATAGGCATCATAAAGATCCCAAATGACTGACGGACCCCAAGGCTGATGATGAGAATGCCGATCCCTAACCAGACCAGCATCGGAAAACGGAAAATACTCATAGTTGCTTTCCGTAATCAGCTTTAACGGGGTCTTGTACCGTCTTAGGCATTTGATGACAGCCACCATCTGTTGCATTTAAGGCAAATGCATTCAGTAAGGGTTTACAGTAGTGGACTAAAATGAGCATTAAAATAAGTAGAGATGTCATGCGCAGAAGCTGCGCCAATAGAGTTTGAGAACGCATTGGATTTCAGGCTAGAAAAAGAAGACGCGCATCCTACAGTGAGGTAAAACATGAAACAAATGAATAATCAGAAACAACACTATGCACGGCATGCATAGTAGTGAAGAGAAATGCCAATCAGTATAACTTCATCGGTTCGACAAAAAGTAAAGGGGGAGCCTTTTAAGGCTCCCCCTTTATTTAGTTAAGCCTTTTACGGGCTAAACTAATTCATGCTAAATCAAACCAACTTAAGCTTACTTACCCCAAGGGTTAGTAGGATCTTGCGATGCTGCAGGTCGCTTACCGCCGCTACGACGATTTTGCGCATAGCCGTCTTGGGCTCTTGGCTTGTCTTTACCATAGCGAGGACGCGGGCCATTTTTCTTCATCGCCTTGTAGTTAGCTTCAGCCTTAGCGCGCATCTCTTCAACAAGCTCAACCGTTAACTTTTCAGCTTTACGTGGTACGATGCCATCAGCATAAGCGCGCTCACGTGGCTTTAGCTCCATCTGCGCTTCGCTGCCTTTTGGCATGCGCTTAAAGCGATAAAGGTAAAAGGCTTCAACACGCTCCCTCGCCCACTCGGTTTTCTTCAAAAACTTAATGCAACCTTCCATGTTTGGATTTAGGTTAAAACATTCCAGTTTTAGGGCGGCGTAAAGCACTTTATAGTCATAAAACTTCACTAGCTCTGTCAGCATTGTTTCTAAATTTAAGCCGTGAAGTGGGTTATTCTGTTGGTGTTCAATCATGGGGCGTCCAAATATCGCAGAACATGTGAAAAACATGTTTCTATAGAAAATATTCTCTAAATGAATACTTAGCCTGCTCGTTGAGCAGGTCAAAACAATGAGCTAATAATAACAAGAAATTGCCGATTTCACCCATGTAAATCGTTCGAGAACGTCATTTATTTACAAAACACAGAATCAGGAACCTATAAAGCGCCATATTTAATGAGGGCTCATCTGTGCTCGGTAAGCCTATCCATATAGAAAATGCCTCTCATTTTTGAGTCAATTGCGAGCTGTTCACCACTTAGGTGTGACCCAGTCTTCATTGTTATAAACGCTTCATTTAAATTAGATTGCCACCATATTATCTTAGCGCAGAATTGGCTTCATCAAGTAAAGAGAGCTAACTATGGTTAACATCCATGACAAGATCACAGAGCTATTAACGTTATCTGGGATTTTTCTAACGAAAAACGAAATTGAGAGACTTGAGTTAACTGACTTTGGTCTGAATGACTTTGGCAATACGGGCCTGATTATTCATACCTATATCAACACCGAGCGCTGCTGTGCCAAAGAACTGATTATGTTACCTCATCAGGTTTGCCCGGAGCATACCCACCCGTCAACAGCTACACGCCAAGGTAAAGAGGAAACCTTTCGCTGCCGATTCGGCAAAGTGAGTGTATTTATCGAAGGTAATATAACGACACAGCCTGCAGTAGAGCTTCCTAAGGATCTTGCTAATTACACCGTATTTCACGAGGTTGTGCTAAATAAAGGCGAACAGTTGACCTTAAGCCCCAATGCAAAACATTGGTTTAAGGCACATGCTGAAGGGGCTATCGTTTCGGAGTTTTCAACGATGTCGAACGATGATACCGACGTTTTTACTAATCAAGAAATTAATCGGGCTAGTCGACTCAGTGTATAAGTGAGCGCAGGGTTTCTACGCTCACCTCATTCAACTCATTACTTGCGCATTTCTAGCAACTGGTCAACGTTTTGCTTATTAACAACGGTCCAAGGAATGTCATAACGCTTAGACAAGCCATTATTCCAGTTCAATTGATCCGCATATTGCTGCCACACCCCAGATGCTGGCTTATACTGCTCACCAATAATATGACGTAAAGCTACATCGATAGAGCCTTGCATTTGGCCATTGGCATCTTGCAAAATCGATGTCATTTTATCACCCTTAACGGCGTGCAAAGCATCTGTCACACCGTCGATACCGGCAATCACATAGTTATCAACGGTATCACCCGTACCTTCAATGGCCTCAATAGCGCCCAGTGCCATCTCATCGTTTTGACCAATCACACCGCTAATTTTACCTTGATGCTTCATTAGCCAGTTTTCCATCAGCGTCATACCCTCTGCGCGAGACCAGTTTGCAGTTTTACGCTCAAGTACCTTAACTGCACCTTCTGGACATTCTGCGATTGCCTTTTCATTACCTTGGCCACGTTGAATTTCACCAGAACCACCTTTCGGTCCTTCAAGAATAACCACATTACCCTTACAGCCAATTTGCTCCATGATGTACTTAGCTTCTAAGTAACCACCTTCAACGTCATCTGACACGACTTCAGCCGTCATTTGGTCAGTATTTAAGCGAGCATTAGTGACGATAACTGGAATACCAGCTTCATTAGCCATATCTACCACATCAATATTGGCATCGAAATCCATTGGGTTGATGATGATTGCGTCATGATTGGTACGGATCGCTGTCTCAGCCTGGTTGTTTTGCACAAGTGCATCATAACGGCCATCATACATGGTGATCTTAACCTCACCCGATTTAACCAACGGGTGGTTATATGCAGCTTGTTGCATAAGCTGAACAAACTCTGCCTTCATGCCATACATTAATACGGCAATTTTAATATCATCTTTAGCAAAAGCAGCGCCTGAAGATAAGGCTAAAGTTGTGCCTAATAATGTAGAGATAATGGTTTTTTTCATTTTAGTCATACCTTTTTTCTTTTATTTTTAACGCACTCTTTTTTAGTAAAGAGTTTCAAGTGACTCTTTAAACAAGACTCTATAGATGAGAATGTTTAACGTGATTGCTTTCTAGATGGATCCAGCATCACCGCCGCAACGATGAGTAGGCCCTTAATAATTTGTTGGTAATACGACTGCACACCGAGCAGATCTAAACCGTTATTCATGACCCCGATAATGAGTACACCAAACAAAGTTCCTGTTAGCGTACCTAGCCCACCAGCCATAGAGGTACCACCAATCACCACAGCAGCAATAGCGTCTAGCTCATAGCCAAAGCCTGCACTCGTTTGCGCCGAGCCTGTACGAGCAGTAAGGATTAAGCCTGCAATAGCAGCCATCACACCACACAAGGTATAAACCGCGACCTTGACCTTATGTACGTCGATACCAGAGGTTTGAGCCGATTTTTCATTTCCACCTACCGCAAATACATAACGGCCAAAAACGGTTTTATTTAGCAAAAACCAAGCTGCAATAAAGATAACCGCAAAGATAACCACTGGGGTTGGGATCCCAAACGTGTAGCTATTACCTAGTGCACGAAAACCGCGATCGAGGGAGGAAACAGGGTTACCGTCAGTGGTTAACATCGTCATACCACGAGCAACTGAGAGCATACCCATGGTCACGATAAACGCTTGCAGACGGAACTTTGAAATAATGTAGCCATTTAAAAAGCCACAGATGGCGCCGATACAGATAGCAACCATTAACGGAAGAAGAATTGGCGAGTCAAAGCCACCAATCAGCATATCTGTCGAGTTAGTGACAAAACGCGCCGCGACAATCCCTGCTAGCGCGAGTACCGACCCCACAGAAAGGTCAACCCCGGCGACAATAATAACGAAGGTCATACCCACAGCTAAGATGCCATTAATAGACACCTGACGTAGAACGGAAAGTAAATTTCCTTGAGTCAGGAAATAGTTACTGTCCCACATCCCTTTCTGGATACAGATCTCACCGAGCACCGCAATACTGGCGCACAAAAACAGAAAGGCAAACACAATACCGTATTTATGTAGCACTGGTTTTAGTCGAGTAATTGGTAATCTCAGACTCTTATCTGTAGCAACAGATGTATTCATATATTTTTCCTAAGAAGCAAGACTTAATAAAAGTTGTTGGCTGGCATCTGACTGGGTAACTTCGCTGATCAGCTCGCCATTTTTAAAGACGATAATCCGGTCACTCATGCCTATAATTTCTGGAAGCTCGGAGGAAACCATGATGATCCCCTTACCTTGCAATGCCTGTTCAGACATATATCTGTAGATCTCTTTCTTAGCACCTACATCGATACCTCTGGTTGGCTCGTCGAGCATGAGTAATTCAGGGTTAGTTAACGACCAGCGCCCAAGCACCACCTTCTGTTGATTACCACCAGAAAGGTTGCCAACGATCTGATCTTTATTGGGTGTTTTAACCCTAAATAGCTCAATCATGGCCTCAATACGTTCGTTCTCACGCTTTTCATTCACAACAAATGCATTGGAGCATTGTTCTAATGACGAGATTGAAATGTTGTCACCAACAGAGCTGCTAAGCACTAGACCAGAAGACTTTCTATCTTCCGTTACATAAGCCATACCAGCGTTAATCGCCTGTTTGGGTTTGATTTTTTTAAACTCTGAGTCATTAAGGCAGATAGAGCCAGTATCGAATTCATCAACACCAAAAATCGCATTTAGCACTTCAGAACGGCCTGAACCGACTAAGCCATAGATGCCGAGGATCTCGCCTTTATTGACTTTGAATGAGATATCATTGAATTTTTTTGAAGTTAAATTTTTGACTTCTAATAGCAACTGTTCCGTTGGCTGATTGAACTTAGAAAACTCTTCGTTTATTTGCCCACCAATAATCTGTTCAATCAGTTGATCCCGATTGATATCACTGATCAAGCCTTCGCTAATGTAGGTGCCATCGCGAAATACGGTGTAGTGACTGCAGATCTCAAATATTTCAGACAAGCGGTGAGAGACATAAACAATGCCTTTGCCTTTTGCCGCTAATGACTTGATGGCATTGAATAGCTTCTTAGAGTCTTCTTCACCAATTGCCGAGGTTGGCTCGTCTAAGAAAATAATATTGGCATTGGAATGAGACAGTGCCTTGGCAATTTCAACCAATTGCTGGTGCGCAACACTCAAGGTATGCAGCATGGCATTGACAGGAATATCAAACTCCAGCTCATCCATTAGGGTTTGCGCCCTTTGATTGAGTGTTTTGAAGTCCACCACCCCAAAGCGATTACGCGGCTCTTGGCCTAAATAGATGTTTTCAGCAACGGTTAAATTGGGGATCATGCTCAGCTCTTGCTGAACGATGGTGATCCCTGCTTGTAACGCTTCTTTGGCGTTGGCAAAGACTTTGCTCTCGCCATTAACCATGATGCTACCTTCATCCGGCTGCAAGAAGCCCATTACAATGCTTAAGAAAGTACTCTTTCCCGCACCATTGCCGCCACATAGCGCATGAATTTCGCCGGCATTAAGGGTGAAGTTAATGTGCTTAAGAGCCTTAACTTCACCAAAAGACTTTTTAATCGACTTAACAGAGAGTAAAGGAGTGTTAGTCATTATTGGCCTCAGTGAGTCGTCGAGTATTCAATTGCGGGTATTGGCAATAAAGCGTATCGATATAGCGCTGATACGCCACTTCATACAAGCCAACGTTGCCGGAAATAGGCAATGTGCGACTGTCTTCATTGAGAACAATTACCTGCTCGATAAGATCATTACTTAACTCACCGTCAAGCGCCCAAGCAGCTTGAATTGCAGCCCCAAGTGCAGCCGCCTCCTCTACCTCTGGACAGATCACTTCACAGTTCATCGTATCTGCAATCATTTGTCGCCATTGAAAAGACTTAGCTCCACCGCCGATCAAACGGATCTGATCGATCTGGATCCCGGCGTCACGCAGGAGCTCTAGGCCATATTTAAGGCCATAAGTCGCACCTTCAACCACCGAGCGAACTAAATTGTCGCGGGTAAAATTCGCTGCATCTAAGCCATGAATCGATGCTTTACCATCGGGAAGTGCAGGAACCCGCTCACCATTAAAGAATTGCAGGAATGAAATGTTACCGGCACCGATCTTTGTCGCTTCGATAGAATAATTAAATTCAGTCAGGTTCATGTTAAGCACCTCTTGCACTAGACTCGTTGCAGAGGTCACATTCATAGTGCAGATCAGCGGCATCCAACCATTTGAACTTGAGCAGAAGTTGGCAATACTAGGGTGCTTCAATTCGACTGGCTTATCTGAAAAGGTGTAGATAGTGCCCGAGGTGCCAAGAGACATAGTAATGATGCCATTGTTGACATTACCCGTACCGATAGCGCCCATCATGTTGTCGCCACCACCACAAGACACCACGACGTTATCACTCAAGCCTAAACGAGCCTTAGCCGTACCAGTCACTACCCCTGCTGCTTTTTCGGCGCTATTTAAAGGCGGTAACGCCCTGAATAAATTGCCTGTAGGATCGATAAGTTGGCAAACATGCTCATCCCAACAGCGATTACGCACATCAAACAGACCGGTTCCCGATGCATCGCCATATTCGGCGCTAAACTCACCCGTTAACCAGAAGTTCAGGTAATCATGAGGCAATAAAATATGGGCTATTTTGGCAAAGTTTTCAGGCTCATGACGCTTCATCCATAGGATCTTGGATGCGGTATAACCGGTTTCAATCCTAAGGCCTAGCCTGTCGATACACGCCTGCTCGCCTCCGAGCATTTCCAAAAGCTCTGCATTCTGTGGTGCTGTTTCTGTGTCGCACCAAAGCTTGGCTGGACGGATCACATCACCGTGTCTATCTAAGGCTACTAGGCCATGCTGTTGACCCGATACACCAATCGCACTTATGCCCTTAGGGTCTACATCGGCTTGTATCAGCGCCTTACTAAACGCGCTAACCATGGCTTCAATCCACCAGATAGGCTGTTGCTCACGGCGGCCATTAGACTCAGAAATCAATTCGTGGGGAGCTGAACACTCTGCCAACACAGCCGATGTGTTGATATCTACCAGAATGACCTTAGTTCCCTGCGTGCCACAATCGACACCCGCGACAATACTCATCGCTTACTCCATCTCAATCATGATCTTCACATCTGAAGGGTTAGCTTCAAGCGCTCTTGCATAAGCCTCGAGTGAATCTTCAAACTTATAAGTTTTGCTGATTAACGGCTTAACGTTTAACTTGCCAGATGAGATAAGATTGATGGTTTTTGGGTACATATTGGCGTAGCGGAAGATGGTCTTAAAAGTGATCTCTTTTACCTGTGCGGCAACGATATCAAACTTAACCGGCTCAACAGGCATCCCCACTAAAACGACTGTGCCGTTAGGTGCCGCATGTTGACAAATCGTTGTTATAACCGACTCTACTCCACAACATTCAAAGACGACATTCACGCCACGACCGGCAGTTTTAGCCGCAATCACCTCTGCCACATCTTGCTTTAAGCTATTAATAACAGTAATGCCCTGATATTCATTCACCGTTGCCAGCTTTTCATCAACCACATCAACCACGATAACTTCAGCACAGCCACTGGCTAAAGCCGATAGTGCACACATAACACCAATGGTGCCTGCACCGTAAACTAAGCCGATATCACCTGGCTTGATGTTCGCTTTAGTCGCAGCCTGCATACCGATGGCTAAAGGTTCAACCATTGCGCCTTCTGCGTAGCTCATGTGCTCAGGAATTTTAAAGGTGAATGCAGCAGGGTGAACGACATACTCAGAGCAGCAGCCGTCATAAGGAGGCGTGGCCCAAAACTGCACATCAGGATCTAGGTTATAGATCCCTTCCATGGTTTCAGGAGACTGCGGCTGAGGCACACCCGGCTCCATACACACACGATCCCCCTCTTTAAGATGTTTTACATTAGCACCCACAGCCGTAATGACCCCCGCTGCTTCATGACCTAAGATCATTGGCTTTTCGACAATGAAATGTCCTATACGACCATGAGATAGGTAATGAACGTCCGAGCCACAAATTCCGACGGCCTGGATTTTTATCTTCACATCATTAGCGCCTACCTCTTCTGGAGCGGCGACCTCTTTTAAGACAAGTTCATTTACTTTTTCTAGTACTAAAGCCTTCATGTGATGGTTCCCTTTTGCAAAACTATGTTATCGATGTCATTAACACTTTTTTTAAAGATAATATTTTGACGAAATTTGTTTTGCGCGAATCTTCACAAAAATCAGCACTTCAATAACACCAATAACAAATAACTGTTTTCCAAAAATAAAACACTGAGGTGAGGTTAAATGCTATCAGAATACATAAAATGTTATCGATAACATTTTAATGCTGTTACATTGACAATTATTCACATACTATTGGTTTAATTAAATCTGCAGACAAAGGAAGTATCGAGTTCATTCTGCTGCTGTTTATTTATTAACAAGCAAGAAATGGTGCCGGGGATATATACATGAGAAAGATAAAACTTGCAGACATTGCCAAGGTAGCAAATGTGTCTTCGATTACCGTCAGTAGAGCGCTATCCACGCCTGAAAAGGTTAAGCCTGAGACCTGTGAGAAGATCCAGAAAATCGCTCAGGATATGGGCTATATCCCAAACTTTATGGCAAAAGGTTTAAAATCAAAATCTAAAACCATAGGCGTTATCGTTCCTACGATTATCAACCCTTTTTTTGCTAGCGCTGTTAAGTCCATTATTCGTAGCGCCAATAAAACGGGCTACAACTGCCTGTTATTCAGCTCTGATGAATCACAGAGCATCGAGCAAAATGCGGTAAATACCCTTATTAGCTACAATATCGATGGTGTCATCATTGCAGTCATTTCTGAAGATGAACACTATACCCCCGCCTATTTCTCCACCTTGAAAAAGTTAGAGATCCCAGTAGTCTTGCTTGATAGACATATCGATGCGCCCCATGTTTGCGGGGTGTACTTAGATAATATCGATTCAGGCTACAAGCTAGGCAAAGAGGTAATATCGAATAACTTTCAACGGATCTTAATCGTATCGGGTTCACCCAACTCTAAAGTCGCTAACGCAAGATTAGCCGGGCTTAAGATGGCGGCAGAGGAAGCAGGTTCTTCGGTCATTATTGATGTGATTAAAGCTGACTTTAATACCGAACTGGCAAAAAGGTTAGTCCAAGATTACCTAGGGCAACACAAACCCGATGCCATTATTGGTTTAAACAACCAAATAACCCTAGGAGCCTTAGAGGCAAGTGTTGTACATAATTACCAACTGGGTTCTGATATTCACTTCTACAGCATCGATGAGATCAAAACCGCAAAGAATTTTGGTATATCGATCCCCTGTATCAGACATGATGTTGAAGATTTTGGCTATCATGCTGTGACCCAATTAATTAGAGCAATTGAGTCTGACAATTGTGACAAGTTATCAGACATTATCATTAGAGGAACGGTTGTAAAATAACCCCCTTTAAATGACTCAACTCGCTGTAGCCCAAGTGTTATCGGCGAATCACTTTTATTAGAAACAGCAGTAGGGAGCTATCGCTCTCTACAAAAACCAATCAAATAGATGAATAAAGCGCTTTACAACGTTTGATTGCTCGACATCTAAGCGTCGACCTCTGTATAATCCGCGGCTGTTTTGCCTCCATAACAGGATTACTTGCCGTAACCTGTTAACGTCTTTGGCTTTCACGTTTTATTAATCACTCAGGATACTCTTTTGATCTCTACCGCAAACATCACGATGCAGTTTGGCCCAGAGCCATTATTCGAAAACATTTCCGCTAAGTTCGGTAACGGCAATCGCTACGGCTTAATCGGCGCAAATGGTTGTGGTAAATCCACCTTCATGAAGATCCTAAGTGGTGAGCTTGCACCGACTTCAGGTAATGTTTCAATTACGCCAGGTCAAAAAGTGGGTACCTTGAGCCAGAACCAGTTTGCATTTGAAGAATACAGCGTAATTGACGCGGTAATTCAAGGTGATGCAAGACTGTGGGAAGTTAAGCAAGAGCGTGAGCGCATCTATTCACTACCAGAGATGAGTGAAGAAGACGGCATGTACGTAGGCGAGCTAGAAAGCGAGTTTGCAGAAATGGACGGCTACAGCGCCGAAAGCCGTGCCGGTGAAATCCTACTTGAAGCCGGTATTGAAGAAGAGTTGCATTTTGGCCTGATGAGCCAAGTCGCCCCAGGTAAGAAACTGCGTGTACTTTTAGCACAGGCTTTATTCTCAAACCCTGACATTCTGTTACTTGACGAACCAACCAACAACTTGGACATTCATACCATTAACTGGTTGGCAGAAGAGCTTAACAAGCGCAAGTGCACAATGATCATCATTTCGCACGACAGACACTTCTTGAACACTGTTTGTACCCATATGGCAGACATCGATTACGGTGAGCTACGTATTTACCCAGGTAACTACGAATACTTTATGGAAGCCTCTGCGCTGATCCAAGAGCAGCTATTAGCCGGTAACGCTAAGAAAAGTGCTGAAATGACCGAACTCCAAGACTTCGTTAACCGCTTTGGTGCAAACGCATCTAAAGCAAAACAAGCAAGTTCTCGTGCTAAAAAGCTCGAAAAAATCAGCTTAGATGAAGTTAAAACTTCAAGCCGCATGACACCATCATTGCGTTTCGAAGATGGTAAAAAGATGCACCGCCAGGCATTGATCCTTGAAAATGTCGGTCATGGCTTTGACGGTGAAATGCTATTTGAAGGCGGCGAGCTCATTTTAGAAGCTGGCGCCAAGCTTGCGGTTATTGGTGAGAACGGTGTAGGTAAATCAACCTTCTTACGTTGTTTAGTGAATGAATTACAAAACAACCAAGGCGAGATCAAATGGTCTGAAAATGCCTCTATCGGTTACTGCCCGCAAGATAGCAGCAAAGACTTTGATAACGATTTAACGCTATTTGACTGGATGTCACAGTGGCGTCAGCCAAAGCATAACGACCTCATGGTGCGTGGCATGCTAGGTCGCTTATTATTCACCGAAGACGATATCAACAAAAAAGCACGTAACTGTTCGGGTGGTGAGAAAAACCGCCTGTTATTCGGTAAGTTGATGATGATGGATATCAACGTACTCGTTATGGATGAACCAACTAACCACATGGATATGGAAGCAATTGAGGCGCTTAATAACGCACTTAAAGTGTATCAAGGTACACTCGTTTTCGTCAGCCATGACCGTGAGTTTGTATCATCTTTGGCAACGCGCATCATCGATGTAAAAGATAAGAAACTGGTAAACTTCCAAGGTACTTTCGATGAGTACATGGCAAGCCAAGCTGAGAATGAAGCGAAGAAAATCGCCTAGTTAGCTGGCTTCTAGCGACAAATAAATACAAAAAATGGCGCTAACCCTATGACGGTTAGCGCCATTTTTTATTAACTTATTTTACGGATGTTTAAGATGGTATTGATGTAAGGCGTCAATATCACCGCTACATAAAATCGCCATAGCCCCTTTAAGCTTATCGAGTGGCCAGTCCCACCATTTCATCGCCAATAGCTGGTCTATCGATGCATCATCGAAGCGTTGTTTCACTAGCTTATTACTGCCAACGACCACATTGTAAGGCGCGACATCTTTAGAAATAACCGCCCTCGCCCCAATTACTGCGCCGTCACCTATGGTCACCCCAGGCATGATCATCGCCTCACTACCGATCCATACATCATTGCCAATCACAGTATCACCTGCGCGCTCGAAACCACTTTTTACCCCATCACCGAACTCTTCTGCGGAAAATGGATACGTAGAGATCCAGTCGAGACGATGACCCTGATTACCCGCTAGCATAAAGCACGCGCCCGAGGCGATTGAACAAAACTTACCGATAATCAGTTTATCAACTTCGCCAAACACTCCTGCTTCCCATACATCGATAGTTGAGCCATCGCCGAGCAAGTAGCGCACCGCTTGGTCTTCAAAGGATTTGCCATGGTAAAAGCCTGAGTAATAGGAATATTCACCCACTTGGATATTAGGGTTAACCACTTGCTGTTTAAGCTTTTTAGACTCTAACCAGCTGGTAAAATTGTTCATTGAAATTGTCTCAGTGGGATAAGTTAACAAGACTAAGAATAGGGTTATGTGTAAATTGTGTAAGCCGTTTAAGTTACGAAATTATAGAGCATGGTCATTGCACATAAAACAATAGATCAAGTGAATGGGCTGTAGTTGGAGTCGTATTCTTTGTATTTAGATACATTGCTTGTATCAGTACTGGGCAAAGCGAAAGCGGGCTTTAAGCATGCCGCTGGCTTGGCCTTAGCCTTAGCCTTAGCCTTAGCCTTAGCCTTAGCCTTAGCCTTAGCCTTAGCCCAACATTTTGCTCAGAACACAACCCGCCAATGAATCACTTTTACTGCTTAACTCACTCTTTTGCTAAAGCGCGATACCAATACCTACAGCATTATCAAAATGATTATAATCAGAGATAGTGAGTCCATAACCGCTTTGCAGCTTCAAGTAGCCTTTTATCCCCTTGTAAATGGGGAATCGCCAGCTTAACTCCTCATAGCCTTTAGAAAAACCACTTTCTAACAAGTTACGGACCGTTAAACTAATCTGATGCTCACCCACGTACCAGTCGCCTCTAACCGAACCATAACCCATATAATCTTCAATATCGGGGTTATAATCTATATTTGAAAAATCAGTCCTTATCCATGGTTTAATGCTGACTTCAAGCTCATCAAAAGCTAAAGAGAACTCCATATAGGCCCGGTTCCAACTGCGTTCGTAAACTCCGCCTTTTCCGTTTGATTGGTGTTCAAAGCCTATGCTAGTGCTTTGCCAAACTTCACTTTCATCTGAGTGCTGCCAAAACCAAAACACTTGTGGTTGATACTGTGAATCACGAAAATATGCTGACTTATCATAAGCCTGCCAATTTGATATTTGACTGTAAGCGATATAAAAACCGTCATTATCGGTAAATAAATTATTGGCGATGCCATATTTTAGACTGAACTGAAATTGAACGTTTGTTTCACTGATCTCGCCAGTGTTGGGGTTCTGTGGAGCGTAGTAAACCTGATTTGCTGATTGAGTTTGATAGACAGGTAAGATGAAGTTATTGTCGAATACGCTTAAGTTGTAGAGATCTTCCTTAGGAGTTAACCCTGCAATACCGGTAACCTCTTTACTTATGTTAACCCTCTCATTTGCCTGTATTGAACCTGCAGCCAATAAGCTAGTTAACAACATTATCATGGTCTTGTGCTTCAAGTTATTTCTCTCCCTATTAAATAAACGTCCTCAGCATAAAAAGACACTGTGGCGCTTCATTCAAACTCACCTTAATGTTCTAATATATTAGATTAAGCATTGTTTTTATAGTGTTAATCACGCATTCCACCCTTAATTATTCTGAAAGCCAGCCAAATTGGCATCAGTATAACAACCTGAGTGAACTATAAACGTTACATATAGATAAACTGTCGATAAAGTACAATCAGTTGCTCTCGAATATGCTTAGCTTGCTCAGCGCCCTCCTCATCCACCAGCTGCAGTAACTCCTTCTCTTTTGCGGTGATCTGTTGGCACAGGTCAGATAGGCTTTCACAAAATTTAGCTCTGTCCATCGCGCCGACAGCAACATGAGCTTGATCGTCAGAATCGAGTTTTCGCTTAGACGAGCTCGGCACTATGCCATTAGCCATGTTATACAGCATCTGATGGCCTCGGCGCTCGGAAGACTCATCTATCGCTTTTTGCATAGCAAAGGTCATTTTGTCGGCATAAAGGATAGCCTTACCATTTTCATTCCGAGCTGCTCGTCCGATAATTTGGATAAGCGCCTGCTCAGAGCGTAAAAAGCCTGCATGATCGGCATCGAGCACCGCTACCAGTGATGCTTCAGGAATATCTAAACCTTCTCGCAATAGGTTAATGCCAATTAGCACATCATAGTCTCCGGCGCGAAGGGCATTGATGATCTCGACTCTGTCGTTGGTTTTCACATCTGAATGCAAGTAACTGACCTTTAACCCTTTTGCGGCGATAACGTCATTGAGTGTCTCGGCGCTTTTCTTGGTTAAGGTGGTCACGAGTGTCCGCTCGTTACGGGCCACTCTTAGCTCTATCTCCTTGATTAAGTCTTCAATATTATTCTCTGAGGGACGTATTTCAATTTCAGGATCCAGTAGCCCAGTTGGACGGATGATCTGCTTAAACACATGTTGTTTGGATTTCTCTAACTCATAACTGCCCGGTGTTGCGGAGACGAAAATCGTCTGTGGCTTTATCTTCTCAAACTCGGTAAAGCTTAATGGTCGGTTATTTCGCGCCGAGGGAAGACGGAAACCAAAATCGATTAAGGTATTTTTACGACTCTGATCGCTCTTATACATCGCCGATATTTGTGGCACCATCACATGGGATTCGTCGATAAACAGTAAGCCATCTTTAGGCAGGTAATCGAACAATGTCGTTGGTGGCAGTTTTGGATCGCGCTGATTTAGATAAGATGCATAATTTTCTATACCGGGACAATAACCTTGCTGACGAAGTAGATCGAGATCAGATATGGTTCGCTCATACAATCTAGCCGCCTCGGTCAGCCTATTTTCAACGGTCAATGAAGCAACCTGCAGCTCCATATCTTTCATGATCTGCTCACAGGCTAAATCGACTTGCTCTACAGACACTGAATACAAGGTTTTAGGCGACACATAATATTCGTCGACATCCTCAAGTTTTTCACCGCTGATGGCATCGATCCAATAGAGCTTGTTTACATGGTTATCAGCTATCTCAAGGGTCAGCGCCTTATGTTCTGAATCTGCAGGGAAAATATCGACCGCTCCATCGCGAACTAAGAATGTCGCCCGCTTGATGGTACGGTTACAGCGGCTATACTGCAGCCTTTCTAAACGCTCAATTAACGCTTCTGTCTCAATGGCCTGCCCTAAACTGAGCTTAACCTGCAAAGAACGATAAGCATCGGGGTCACCCAAGCCATACACGGATGATACTGAGGCAACAACAATCACGTCTCTACGCTCTATCAAAGCCTTAGTGGTAGACAGACGCAAACGCTCTAAATGTTCATTAATCGCAGAGTCTTTACGGATGAAGCGATCGCTACCGGGGAGGTACACCTCAGGCTGGTAATAATCGTAATAGGATACAAAGAATTCGACAGCATTTTCAGGAAAAAAATGCCGCATCTCACTATATAGCTGGGCGGCCAATGTCTTGTTATGGGCCAAGATAATAGTTGGCCGTTTAAGCCTATGGATAACATTGGCTACGGTAAAGGTTTTACCCGATCCAGTAACCCCTTTTAATGTTTGGTGGGTTGCCCCTTTTTCAATGCCATCAATTAAACGAGCAATGGCTTCAGGTTGGTCGCCAGATGGTGGATAGCTTGAATGTAAAATAAACTTGTTTTTAGGCTGATGAGAGTTAGACATAAAACTGACCCTTAGCTCGCTTTTTATACACGCTTTAATAGATGAGTTAGACAATCGCCTCAACGCACAGAAACGGTTGCAACGGCTTGTATTAACTATAGAACATCAAGCTTAGTAGAGATTCAAGCCAAACGGTCTGTCTAAACAAATACTAAAACAGCGTAAAAACCCTAACATGCTGCGCTTACATCAAAAATGTTCACACACCTAACAAGCTATAAAGCTGACCCAAAGCCCTCCTTTACGACCAAATAAATCGTAAGCATCAAAAGCACTGAAGGCAGAAATTCGCAATGTTCCCACCAGAAAATGTAAATCACGCTGCTCTGCCGGATTTTTTATCCGCAATATTTGCAGAGTCATTCGTTGTGCTAGTAGTTGTGTTATTCGTTGTAAAGTGGCAGCTATTAGCATCGCCTCTTCGATGTTGGCTACAGGCTAAAAATTGCTTATTGGTTTTGCTATTGGTACGCAGAACCAGCTTACCCGACAGACATTCGGGGCAGACTTGCTGACGATGTCCACATTTCTCGCTAGTGCAATAGTGAAAAGATTCATTTCTAAGCATAGCTGCGCTGTGACAAACGGAGCAGGAATCAAGCTTAGTATCACAATACTCTTGCCCCAAAGAGCAACTGTAAAACAGGCCATAGCGTCCCTCTTTGGGGATAAGCTTGCCCTCATTACAATTGGGGCAACACAAAGCCTCGTTATAAAAGGGAGCAAGATCGCTCAAGTAAACCCGAATATCCTCCTTAAAGCGGCGTAGCTCTTTAATAAACACAGACTCTTTGCCTAGTTCCGCCTGAACAAACACGGTCTTTTTAGCCCGAGATAGCGCCACATAAAACAGGCGGCGCTCCTCAGTGTCGGCAAAGCTGTCGAGCTTGGGTAGCAAGGCCTCTAGGATCGGGTCGCTATCAATTTTGCAGGGGAAGCCATACTTATCATCATTAACATCGAGTACGATAACAAAATCTGCCTGTTTACCCTTAGAGGCATGAGCCGAAAAACCGGAGATAGCAAACTGCGGATAAGATTTTTGCCAATGACTCAGATCCTGGAGTGATGCATTAAAGCGGCCAATCAACATCACCGTCGTTCGCTTCGCTGTCTCAAACTTGGATACCTCAGGCTTAGATGCTTTAAGCTTAGGAGCCTCTAGCGGCCTTGTGACTTCATCGATACTATCAAATGCCTGTGCCAGTGCCGTCTGTTTGTTATTAATCAACAAGCAAACTTCAGGGCCGTCACTCACACTATGGGTAGTAAGGCGCTTCTTTAACTGCGCAGGGTTTGCCTGAATAAACCGCGATGCCACCTTTTCTATTTGATTGTTAAATCTAAAGGTTTTATCCAGCATCACCGTTTTGGTAGCCCCAAAGCTTTGACTAAATTGAGTGGTTAAACCCAGATCGCTACCGGTAAATCGATAGATAGCCTGCCAGTCATCGCCCACACAAAATAGCGCGCAGCCCGGCGTTGAATCCCTTAACTGAGTGATTAGCTTAGCGCGCTCGGGAGAAATATCCTGAAATTCATCGACCATGATGTACTTGAAACGGAAGCGATCGGCTGTTCGTTGATGAAAGTCCTTTGCACGAGTCACCTTTAGCGCCTCGCCTATCATGTCGGAGAAATCTAATGTGTTAAGGGACTTAAGATGGGCCTCATAACGATCATGCACCCATCTAAACAGATGCAAGAACGCCTTCCACCTAAGTTGGTTATAACTTGCGACCTTCTTGTTCGAACCTGCTGTCAGCTTTAAAGACTCAAGCTTGGCTAAGGTATAGCTTGATGATTTAAATAATCCCAAAAAACTCGACATCAAGCGGCTGACATTACGATACACACCTAAGTGCTTAACCTGAGCGAACACCTCTTCTGGCGAAATAGGTTTGAACAGTTCATGTTGGGCAAGCCCTAACTCTGCAGCGCGATCACACAATAAGGTCTCGAGACTCCTCTCTAAACCACCCTCATTCTGATAGTCAGCCTGCCAACTGAAGGTTTGCAGCAAACAGGTTCCATACTCTTGATGCAGCGCGATTTTCCACTGCCGACTTTGGTTATAAGACTCTTTATCTATGTCGGGACGCGTGTTGCCCTGCCTATCGATGCCAAAATGTTCTAAATAGGCATCAAGGAGAGGAATATAAAAGTCCGGTTGATACACACTCTTGCCCGGCTCAGTGATCTCCACGCCGCTACCAGTGCAATATTTAGGTTCGTACTTAAATTCGATACCGTGACTATAGAGATAATTACAGATGGTCAGTTCTTGAAAGCTTTTAACGCGATCCCCTGATAATGCACGGATCTCATTATTTTTAAGATAAGCGCGATATTGTCCCTCGGTTTTAAAGTCCAGCTCATTGACTTGAGGGTACAGGTATCGTCCAAAATAATCGGCAACAGGATCAGCCATCTGTGGATCGGCAACGATCTCATCGATCTGTTGATCGACAAATTGGGTCAACCGCTTATCGTCACTTGCCAGCACAGAGACTTGTGTCGAACGATTTAAATAATACTGAAGCATCTCCTTACCCAGAGCATGAAAGGTACTCACTTTCAATGAGGTAAGGCCGGGAATAGTTGCAACACGCTGCTCAAGCTCAACTCTGGCATCTTTTCCGTATGCCAGCATCAAGATCTCATCGGGTGTGGCTAACCCTTGTTGCACCAAATACGCCGCTTTTGCCGCCATGGTGCTGGTTTTACCCGTACCGGCTCCAGCAATCACTAGCGTATTGTTTTCATCAACGACACAAGCTTCACGCTGTAGAGACGTCAAGGGGTGCGTCTCTAACGAATCAAACAACTCTTGATAGCCATCGAGCTGCTTTTGCTGCCACCACTGATTATATTTGGCCGTAAAAGCCTCTGGCTGCTTAATAAACTTTGCCAGTCTGCAGTTAAAGCTATTGGTGTCAAATCCCAGCTTTTTGAAATGTTCGACCTGATTAAAAGTGGCTAATGAGTCTTGAAACTGACTCTGTAGTTGCTGCTTATCGGAGTCTCGTAAATATCGCTTGTGCAGAGCGAAGCTGTTATCGAAGCGGCTAATATCGGCGAGCAGATCATCATAACTCAACTGTAACTGAGTTTTGTTATGTAATAAGTGGTTGCGTAAGGCATGCTTAAACAGAGGTTTACTGTCGATAAAGCGAAAAAAGCTAAAGCGCTTGTCTCCCCAAACTAAGGTTTGGGTGAACCAGCCTTCTCGCACTTCTACGGTTTTATCAAACTCAGGATAAGGGTAAAGTTTGCCATTTATGGTCAAGCCCTGCTCACAAAGTCTTGCCCCATTACAGAAAAAAATCCCTTGCAGAAAACCGAACTCAACAGCGTGTCGCCTAAGCTCCATTTACAACCTCTGATTGATAAATTACTGCGGCATAGTAGCAACTAATTTCTGTTGCAAATAGATGTAACTAAGTCGACATAAGCTGTCTGCTTAAAAAATTATCACTAGAGAACGGCGCAAATTTGTCCATAAAATCAGCAGACTAAATAACTTAGGATTTTTTAGCTTTTTTTACATCTAAAATCTGCGTTTCTAGCGTGACTAACCACACAAAAACAAACCGAACCCCACTAATTAAGCTTAGAATCACATACCTAATAATTAGTAAATGCTAGCCTTTATATCAGTTCATAGCACCCCATAAATAATAGAATGCTATGCCATATCATCTAGATAACAGATCCATTGATGGAATGAGAAAAGGGTTCACCATAATGAAAAAAGTACTAATTGCAGGTCTTGTAAGCTGTTTATTCGCAGGTCACGCTGCGGC
Organism: Shewanella schlegeliana; assembly: GCF_016765635.1. Taxonomy (GTDB): domain Bacteria; phylum Pseudomonadota; class Gammaproteobacteria; order Enterobacterales; family Shewanellaceae; genus Shewanella; species Shewanella schlegeliana. The sequence goes on along the minus strand of NZ_JAESVD010000001.1, from coordinate 646,249 downwards.
AGAAAACCTAGATAAAGAAACAGCCCTTGGCATGGCAAGCCTCATGATTTGTACAACCTTCTATGCCGAGCATGATATGCAAATTGAGGGCAGCATTGTAGGCCAATCTATGATGGCTCATAAGACTGCTGGCATCGAAGAGATGATCATGTCAAAAGAGACCAGCGAAGCGCTAGATGCTTACATGAACCAGTTCAAAGCGGCAAATAAAGAGCAGCAAATCAAACTGTGTGACGAAGCGATTAAATTCGCTCGTGAAAGTGATTTCGTTAAGGCTGAATAACCACTTGCTGTAGTTATAGCAGGAAGTTATAGCTGGAAGCTTTAGTCGTAAGACTCAATTTTATGCTTGAATAAAATGATAACCCCGCAAGGGGTTATCTTGTTTATGGCTGTTACCAAACTACATCTCAATGACTAATTTACCGCCCTTTGGTTACGGGTATAAGTTGGGATCTCAAGCTCATCATCACCATGATCTTCATTTGCGCTAGATGTCGATTTCTGTTTCAAAAAATCATGCAGATTGACTAATTCATTTGCGTCAAAGCGTTCATTGTGCGACTTCGTTTGAATCTGATCTTGAGACTTTGTAACTTTTGGCTGTTGCAGCTCGGTAAATATTTCAAATTCGCTTTCGGCCCCCTCTTGAATGCCCGTCGCAATCACCATCAGCTCAAGCTCACAATCAAGTTCAGGGACGATAGTGAGGCCAATAATCACCAATGCACTTGGGTCCAATTGCTGCTGCAAGGTTTCACCAATACTGTTGTATTGGCTCAGCTCTATACTCTCCGTTGCCATCACACTCACTATTGCGCCTTTAGCCTTGGAAAGTTTAACTTCCTCTAATAGCGGGTTTTTAAGGGCCTTATTGATAGTCAGTTGCAGATCTTCGCCCGCCACCTGCCTAGCAACGCCCATTGCCGCCCGGCCTTGGTGACTCACCACTGCAATAAAATCATTAAGATCGATATTGATGAGTCCAGACTGACTAATGGTGGTCGTTAAGCCTTGGAGTACATCCTGTAAAATACGGTTACTCTCATAAAAGGCATTCACTATGCTCACTTTCTTATCAAGCGCTTTAACTAACTGATCGTTAGGTAACACAATTACAGCGCTTGCATGTTGCATCAAGTCATCGACACCATTTTGAGCAAGTAGGCCTCTTTGATGACCCTCAAAGCTAAATGGCGTCGTCACTACCGCAACTAAGGGCTTATTTAAATCTTTCGCAATAGCAGCCATAAAGGGAATTGCGCCAGTGCCAGTGCCGCCGCCCATACCTCCAGTAACAAAGATGATATCCGCCAGCTCTATATGCTCTCGAAGTGCAGCTTGCGACTCCTCTGCCGCCTCAAACCCTTTTTGTGGTCTCGCCCCAGCCCCAAGGCCTTTGGTCGTCTCGGGGCCTATCTGCAATCGGGTACTTGAGTTGGATATCAGTAAAGACTGTGCATCGGTATTAACTGCGATCAACTCGACATTGTCACCGAGTGGAGACAGACTGAGTTGCTTGATAGTGTTACAGCCACAGCCGCCAACACCAAAGACAGCGATCCTCGGTGTTTGGCAGTTTTGCGGGACTAGATCGAACATAGCGATCTCCTTGGTATTCTCCTATTGAACGTACCGAGGAGGTTAACCTAGGGCTGCGACAGACTCGGTCGTAGCGGTTTGATATTTGTTATGAAGCTTACTCGTGAGTCGACTGAAATGATTACGAAGCTTCAGTGGTGCAATCACCTCAACGCTGTCGGCCATGCCCCACAAAAACTCCCGTAATTTTGGCGTGTCATACACACTGGCATTCAGACGGTAATAGCCGCTCTGCAAACGTTCAACAGATTGGTCTTTACTCAAGTTAGCATTACGCTGAATAAAACTTGCCGATGGTGCAAGCAGGAGTTCTAAATCAATCATGGTGCTTTTGTTCACTTCTCCGCTAAGCTCGATATCAAAATCATCACGGGTTACGGAGACGGTATCGAGTAGCCGAATATTACGCATTAAGTTAATGGGTTTAGCATAACGTTTTGTATGAAAGGTCCCCACAGTAAAGGCCAGCATAATGACGCCGCCAGAGATCTTTATGCCTTCGGGGTTGATAGGACGGTAGTCAACCCAATAGCTTTTACCTTTAATAAAGCGCTGGATCTCGCAGGCGATCTGCCGCTTGCCAAGGAGTGCATCTTGTACAATCTCAAGCGCTTTAGGGTCGTGTTCTTCATAGGTAATTGGCAAAGGCTCAGGTAACTGAGCAACCCGGCAGGCCCAGTAAAGCCAAGGATTATCGGGATCACTGCCAAGTACTTGATCGGCACGCTCAAAATAGGGGGTAAGCTGCTTGACGCTTTGTGGTGGCAGTAGCTGACTAGCACTGTATTTTAACGTATGAAATGCCAGCGCCATATGCTGATCCATCAAGGTTAGATTCAGACCACGCCAACAAGCGGCGATGGACCAGCCAAACGGCTTGCACCTGTCGTCCATGACTAAACCGAACAAACCCATATCGTACATCGCTTTTAACTCTCGCTGCACCGTTCGTAAGCCGATGTTGTAATCGCGATCTTTAAGCTTCTCTGTAATGGCATTAGCCGTGACTCGCCTTGGGTGGCGCGGGATCTGCTCAAGCATCGCGATCTGACGAGGGATATTGGTTTGCATCAAAACTTCTCTTGTTAACTTGAGCTGGTAGCATAATACCACTCTGCGACAGTATTTGACGCAGCAAGCTGTTTTTCATTTCAATAAATAAAAGCCATTCATGTCGTCCAACTAAATCAAAAAACACAACTGCTGAAATTATTGACCTCGTAAGATACTTTCATAGATTAGTCACAGAAGTTATTGTTACCGTTGACTATAGTTAACCTTGCTCATAACCTTTAATTATGTGATCTCGATTATTCCTGCTTTCAACAACTTTATGGCTCACTTTTAAAAGCCAAACTAACTAGGTAAACACTCAATGTACTTTGGAGTTCTGTTTAATGGACAGCTTTAAGCTCAAGCCCCGCCACACCATATTGCTACTCGCGTTGGCGATTGCTTTCTACGCATGCTATTTACTGGTTTCGCCTTATTTAGGTTCTATCGTACTTGCATTTATCGTCGCCCTATTAGTACTGCCGTTTCACACTCGAATTCAGCAACATTTGCCTAGTAACCCCAATATGGCCTCTGTCGTTACATGTACATTAGTCACAGTCATGGTTTTGATCCCACTGCTGTTTGTGGCAATGGCAATTATGAATGAAGGCATTAACTTTATGACTAACGCCTATGAGTGGCTGACTGGCGGCGGAGCAAAAGCCTTCCTTGCTCATCCGTATATTCAGAGTGGCGTTGCCCTATTAAATAAATGGCTACCATTTGACACGATTAAGATTGATGAGCTAGTCCAACAAGCTGCTGGTAAAGTAACCCAGCTAAGTACAAGCTTTTTAAGTGCCAGTACAGGCATTGCTGGCGATGTAGCCGATACGGTTTTAGATTTTGGATTGATGCTATTTGTGTTGTTTTTCTTTTTGCGAGACCAAGAGAAAATCATCAAAAACACGCGTCACATCATCCCATTATCTCGCTCACAGCAAGGGCTTATCTTCAATGAAGTCGGCGTTGTAGCTCAGTCTGCCGTATTAGGGGCATTTCTCACCGCATTGGCCCAAGGCTTACTCGGCGGAATAGCGATGTCATTAGCTGGTTTTTCAGGGTTATTTTGGGGCAGCATGATGGCATTTGCATCGTTTATCCCGTTTGTGGGCACCGCCATGATCTGGCTGCCTGCCTCGATTTACCTATTTATAACCGGTGACTGGCAATGGGCGATATTTTTGATTATTTGGGGAGTTGTCGTCGTCGGCTCGATTGATAACTTTCTTAGGCCTTGGCTGATGCAAGGTAATACAGGCATGAGCACCCTTCTGCTGTTCTTCTCACTCCTCGGTGGATTACAGCTATTTGGTCTCATCGGTTTGATCTACGGCCCAATCATCTTTGCAGTCACCCTTGTATTGGCACGCTTATATGAGATTGAGTTTAAGGACTTTATAGAACAGCAAGATACTGAATAGACCTCCCAATCATTATCTGAACAAATATGGCCACTCGCCATTAAAAGACTTCAGCGTAAAACATTGCCCTTACCACAAGGGCGATGTTTTACGCTTTCAGGCTTTAGCTACTTCATTTTCGCTAATTCTTGCTTTAACTGCTCTAGCTTGTAACTTTCAGCGAGCACTTTTTGTGCATAGGTATACGACCTATTTAGCTCATTAGCAGCCTTCGCCGCCTTTAATTCAGCCTGGTAGCTTTCGAGTTGCAGTTGAACTCCCGCAATTTCAGTCTGTAAATCATTCTTAATGCCTTCGTCGGTACAATTAGCCTTAACATGTTTTAATGAGGACTGTAACTGAGCGACCATCTTGTCATGACCTTTAGCTTTTGCATCCGCAATCAAAGCTTCAATCTTACAGCTCTTCTCTGCGCAACCTGCAAGCTTTGAGCAATCTGCCGTAGACGCAGCTTGAGCAGAGGCTAGACCGAAGGTTAATACACTACAACCCATTGTAACACCGAGAAATAAACGTGACATTTTGCTTTTCATAAAAAATTCCCTATTAGGATATCGACAACGTTGTTTGTAATAAAATAAATTACTCATACTGTTATATAGACACTGCATTAGCAAACGTCCATTTAGAAGAGAAAACTTCTTGTTAAACAGTATGAAAAACTTGAGCTAAGAATTAAAAATAACAGCAAATTCGCTAACATTTACACAGATGAATCTGCTAACATTTATGGATATTGCCGAATAAAAACAACTTACTCTCTTTATCAAAAGTATCAACCTAAAATATCCTTAAAAATTCATTTATTTTCCACTACTTCCGCATTTTATCTTGTATCGATTGACAACATACAGCTACAACCACCATATTTCGATATTGACAGAAATAAAAAATCGGTATAAAAATCTTCCTATATAACTTCTATAAATTGCTTTTACGCTGCCTACATAGCCTATGTATTTATGCCTCACCCATGTGGATTTAGCACTTGTGTATGCGCATTTGAGGCCGTTTACAGTCAATGAAAATACTCAACACAGCTTAAGGTACCAAAGTTAGTGCACTCATCTACATTCGCGTTCTAACAGCTAGAGTCTTACTTTTACGGTGGTAACCATGATTAACAACTCGACAAAACAAGCTTCACAAGACGCTATTGAATGGGCGATAACCCGTGGAATGGTCATCAAGTCAAATGCTTATTCGGCTTCTCACACCGCATTTAGCTTTACGCCAACGCCCATTAGCAAGGCGAGATATAAGCAATTGGTCGCCTCTGTAGGTTTATTGGGAAAACTCGTACACCACGTGTCTGAAGACCATCGCTTTATAAACCAAGCCATTAGCCCCATCATCTCTGGCGATCCTTTTTTTAACGCCCTGCTAGAGATGCATCGAGCGATCCACAAAGATGCTGATAGTGCTAAGCGTTTACCGCTGCTTATTATGCGTAGTGACTTTATGGACGATGCAGTTTTAGGCCCAAAGCTTATCGAGTTCAACGGTATCGCCGCAGGTATGGGCCCATTCGGTCAACGAGTTCATGAACTACATAAATACCTGCAACAGCAAACTCCTGAAGCTTTTAACCAATGGTCAAGTAGCCAGAATGGTAAACTTGTTGAAAACCAAGCACTAGAGCGATTAGCCCAAGGCATTGCTAACGCCACATTTAAGATACACAACGAATTTTCGGTTACAGCTACAACTTCAGTTCTAGCTACAGAGTCACATGAAAATCCACCAGTGTTCCTTATGGTGGTGCAAGCTAACGAGGACAACGTCTACGATCAACACCTGTTAGAACATGCCCTGCAAGCAAAAGGCATTAGAACGGTAAGACGTACCTTTCGTGAGTTACACGACACACTTTCAACCGGGAACAATCATCGATTATTACTAGACGGTGTTGGGCCAATCGACACAGTGTATCTGCGTGCGGGTTATCAATTCAGCGACTATCACGCCTGTGACATCATCAGCCGCGTTTGCTGCGAAGCATTAATGCAAACCCGCATATTCATAGAGAAACACCGAGTCGCGGTTAATGCTACCGTCAGCCAACAGCTGGCCACCAGCAAGCGCGTGCAGATGCTACTTTCCTCAATGGATGCAGGCTCCCTCACCCAATTTGGTCTACCGCTAACTGAAGCCAATACCGTAAATGGGCTACTTGGGGAAATGCGCCCGGTGTCGAAAGACAGCGTGGCATTATTTGCACAAAGCTCTCCTGACGATTGGGTACTTAAAAACCAAGGCGAAGGTGGCGGCCACTGCATATTTGATGAAGATATTTTGCCAAAGCTCATGCAGCTCAAACCAACTGACTACCAAGCTTGGTCACTGATGCGTAGACTTCAGCCAATCGCTCGCCCAACAACCGCACTAACCGTGCGCAAAGGCGAGCTGCAGCAAGTGGATGATTTGATCAGCGAGATCGGCATGTTCACCGTCCATATTGACGGCGAAGCTGCGATTGAGAGCAAAGACCTAGGCAAGCAAGCCTACGCCGGATATTTAATCAGAAGTAAATCAGCGCGCACCACCGAAGGCGGCGTCCACAGCGGCATGGGGGTGTTGGATTCGTTGGTTTTTGATGCTTAGCGCTTATGGCTGATGTTTATGACTAGTGTTTAAAGTTAATGCATATGTTAAGTGATTAAGTCGTCATCCTAAACAGTATGAGCCCAGACTAGCTTTAACATATCTACAGGACTTGTTGAGCGTTAGCCGTTGTAAGATGCATGACTTAATATGTCGAAATATCTCAAACTCATTAATGAGCCTCAACATTGGCCATTAATGAGTTTTAAACGGGATCATCGCGTATCTATCTTGTAAAACATTGACTCAGTAAAACATCGAGTCAGTCTAAATGCTCCGCAACCGGACTTACGGTAGATCTGGCTGATTAGGCCACCATTTTCTTCCTAGACGTAATAGCGTCAAACTCACAGCAACCCAAGCACAACCAATAAGAGTATCAATAAAACGCCATTGGATAAGAAACTCATCTCCACCTTGTTGCAGCATTGCCAGATCGACCACCAACAATATCACCATGGTAATTAACCAGCTAAACAGCAGGTAACTTTGTCGTAAGCATGTCGGCATAAAAACAGCCGCCAGCATAATAAGATAAGGAAAGCTCCAACTGGGTAAATAACTCACCGCGATATAAGCACAGATAACCCCCAACAAGGTACCCGCAATCCGCATCCCAATTTTTTTCCAAGCATTTGCCGCATCCACATGCATAACAAAAAGCACGGTTAGCCCGACCCAAGACGCATGTTGCGCATTTAGCCAGTTGGCAGTTAACATCGCCGCTAAGATAGTCAGCGGTAGAGTGAAACCATAGAGCGGACCATTGAAATGCCCCGATAACAGTTCACGCCATTCATTAGAAGGAGACCAACCCGTGGCTTTAGTAGGAAATAAACGTGGTTGCATTAAGGTCAGAAGCAGTGCCAATAACGCCCCACTCAGATAGGCGAGTACTGTCGTCAGTGTTGCAGGGAACCCCACTTCTACCAGCACAAAGGCTGCGGCCACAAATTTTCCCAGTAAGCTAAAGTAACTTAGTTCTGGCTTAGGTTGTCCTGCAATAAAACTAAAGAAAAGAAGCGCTGCGATCGCCAGCTCTCTATGACCAACGAGTAAGTTTCCGAGTATACCCGCAGATACCATCAATAACATTCCTCCCATCATCGCCATAATTTGATGCTTAGGTTGGCAGCGGGGATCGAGCCGCAGAGTAAACATGGCACCCAGTGCGATAAAGGCCGATATATCTCTAGTTATCCATTGATCTAAGAGTAGCGGTATTCCCATGGCAATAGCGTATAAGCAGCCACGGATCCAATCATCTTTGGTTGGTGTAGTGAGCACATTTGTCTCCGAAGACGGTCGTGAAAATGTATTGAAAAAAACTATTAATAAAACCTATTAATAGATAGAGGTGATAGATAGAGATTTTAGCAGACATCTCACTAAGCTAGTGAAAAGCAGTTGTGAATGATTAACGGTCATCGCATCTTTTACTCAGTTCGATTTACTGGCCATATCGTACACATGAGCGCGATATGACGAAGTGTTGCAGCTGAAGTAAGCCAATTAAAAGCGAGAATCTACAGCACAATGTTCAATCTGCCTAATCAGTAGTAGCAATGAATTAAGATTTTGGCTGAGTAATTGATAGAACAAGCAGAGCTAAAGTGGTGGTGCTATCAGCTAGGGCTAAGGGCTAAGTGCTAAGAACTATGATGCAAATGTGTGGTTTAAATATAAAAAGCCTGAATCAGTATAAATGGCGTTAAACTCATTCAGGCTCATTGGGCCTACTTGAATTTTTTAACCGCCGCGCTGGCCTTCGCACTAGGTTTTTTTGAAGATAATCAATTAACTCATCAATATCAACGTCATCTAATACATCAACCTGCACGACGTCAATGTCACCAGTCCATTCGTTATAACGGTATAGGTAGCCAACCACAACAGGTATCGTCTCAAAATCAACGTCTAAAAACTGGGCACAAGTCATGTCTTTAGCCTTAGTTTCTTTCGTTACATCAGCCTGTGCAGCAGGGAAAATTGATAAAGCTGCAGCAAGAAACAGAATCTGTTTTAACCTCGTACGTTCACCTCTGAATTAACGGCCGATGTAACAACACACTAGCCTCAGTGCACGCAAATGCGGGCTTACTCACTATATTGGTGAGAACAATGTTCCGCCTAAACTCTTATTAATCAACAACAGCACCACTCCTATTTTTTATTGTTATTTCATTATTTAGAGTCTAAAAATAACCTGCGTTGCTCACAAAGAGTCCACGCCCTCAAAATCACATTTATCTCGCAGTAACTAAATTTTACGTAAAACCTGTTTCCAATCACTAAGACTTCAAGCTATTTGACAGATAAGCAAGCAACAAAGATGGCAAGCGATAGCTTTAGGAGGCTTTTAATTATAAATTCAATCACTCAGTAGATTTGTTAAGCGCAATCTAATCACCGTCGACAATTAGCTGCGCTTACAATCTAAGTATTGACAATAAGCATCGAGCTCTTCCCATGTAGCTGCAGGGCCTTTGAATTACCGACTAAAATCACTTGTTAGCTTAATCTGCTTGTGGAGTATTAAGCCTTTGTAATACTTTCGAAGTGATTACGTTTACAGAATTACGCTTATCATTTATGGCTGATTTAATTCTAAGCGGTACACTCTTGCAGTCTAATTATTCTTGGTTGTCAGCCATTTGTGCGCACTCAGAGTATAGGTCAACATAAGCATGCAAGCCAAAACAGTAGCATCATCGAGCAAGGCTTGAGATTAAAACCGTCTTCCCTAGAATATAGCAAAAAGACTCGCTAACTCAAGGAATCTTGATTCAACCCAATAGCGATGATACTCATAAGACTTTTATCTAAACCAATCAGTCTTGGGTTGCACACGCGTCTAGTTGTACTGTCGTAAAAAGGGGGGCTTCCACACTAATTAGTGTAACTGTTACTCAGACCATAACAACCTCTGCCTGATTGTCATTATTAAAGCTGAGTCAAAGGTTGAAAATCCAACTAACTATTATTGGTGTTATAGTTAATCATGATTATTTTTGAAAGATGATAATTAACATGCCTATAAAAGCTACGGCTAATCCAGTGTAAAGCCCCCGCTTTCTTTTATTCATCTTAACTACATTCAGTTTTGAGGATAATGCAATCGTCAGAAGCACAATTGCAACACCGATAAAAATTAACAATACTTTCATTACTTATTTCCATTTTATAAGGAGGCATAGCCCCCTTTATGATTAGCTCAACTTTTATTCGTACCTCCAAAAATTAATTTCACCTGAGAGACCAAACGTTATTTCCAGATATCCCACTTCCAACCAAAGTGCCTCCGAAGTATGAAAATCCCGTAGCAGCTCCAAGTCCAATCCATCCAATCGGACCTGACACCATTGCTAAGGATAAGCCGATAAAGCCAATACCAGCACCAACCTCACCCCAATCAGCTCCGCCGCCATTAACTACCTTCATCTCATCCATAGTTAGCTCTTCCATTATTGTTACTTGCATAATATCTTCCTTAATTTAAACTCTTTAACGTTATGTTTGCCTAGGTGCTTAGCTTCTCTATTAGAGTAGCCATCCCTTAAGCGACTAACCAAGGGCGCGGTTTCTGGCTAAAGTTACGCGCCCTTGCTTTTAATCGATACAGTATTTCACTACTTTGAGCCAAATAGCCTATCGCTTAAAATCCTGTTCTTCTGCAATTATTTTTAGTGAGTCTATTCAACAGTTCCGTTTAGCTTTTGCGCCTCTTCAGGCGTATAGACCTTACCTTGATGCATCACCACAACTCGTTTTGCTTGCTTTATAGTTTCAGGTCTGTGAGAAATGATGATCCGCGTCATATTAAGCAGATTTATCTGCTCACTAATTTTCGCTTCGTTGTCGACATCTAAATGACTGGTTGCTTCGTCCAAAAAAAGTAAGTTTGGCTGTTGATACAATGCCCTCGCTAACAATAAGCGCTGCACTTGACCGCCTGAAAACTGACTTCCCATATCACTAACTAGCGTGTTATACCCCATGGTCATATTATTAATATCAGCATCAATTGCAGCTAATTGGGCGCACTGCTGCATGCGCAAATAATTTGGCTCAGGATCAAAGAAGGTTAAGTTGTCAACAATAGAGCCTGAAAGCAAAGTATCGTCTTGCATCACTGCGGCTATTTGTTCGCGGTATCTAGTTAAGCCTATTTGAGTAATATCCTGACCATCAAGCAAAACCCGGCCTTTTGTGGGAGTTAATAACCCTAGCATTAATTTTACTAATGTTGTTTTACCACAACCAGACTCGCCAACAATGGCCACGGATTCATTTGCATGAATAGTTAAAGACACATCATTAATCACATCTTTTTCGTTATCACCATACTGGTAGCTAACATGCTCTAACGTTAATTCACCCATGACTTTATTAAGAACCTCAAATCCATCACAATTAGCTTCTTGCTCATGCAATGCAATATCTGAGATTCGGTCTAAGTGAAGACGCAGCATTCTAAATAAAATAAGCTGCTCGATTAAACTCGTTACGCGATCTGTTAATTGATTTTTATAAGCAATAAATGCGAGTACCATACCAACTGTTAAGCCACCACTCATTACAATCATTGCAGCAAGATAAATAACAATGATGTTCTCTAAACTAAATAAGAGTTTATTTAATGCCTCAAAGCTAATATTTAATTTACCTAAACGAATATCAGCATTAATCACTTCACTATACCTATTTTGCCACACGCTCTGCCTTTGGGGTTCACAAGTAAATAGCTTAATTGTTTGAATACCTCTGATATTTTCAAGAAAGTTAGTCTGTTCCTTCGCATTTGCCTGAATAGACTCCTCTGTTGCACGATGAAGGGGGCGATAAAGAGCGAGCCTTAACAAGGCATAGCTCGCCATCGCTGCAGCAACTACTAAAGTCAGTTTTACGCTATAAATAAGCATCATAATCAATACCGCTATCGACATAACGCCATCTACAAGCGTTTCAACAAGGCCTGTCGACAGCCTTTCCCGTACCTGAGTTAACGAGCCAAAGCGAGAGGCTAAGTCGCCAATATGGCGTTTCTCAAAATAGTTCATAGGTAGCCTTAATAGATGCCTTAATAAGTTCACTCCCATCTGTATATTAAGTAAACTCGACACTCTCAGGACCAACCAACTTCTTACAACTGTCGTGACCACATTAATCACCGCCAATAGCCCAAACCCAATGGCAAGCACGACTAATAGTGATTTGTCTTGACTAACTAACACTTCATCAACAACCCATTGCATATAATAAGGCGCAGACAAAGCAAACAGTTGAAGTAAAATAGATAAAATAAATAGCGCGCTTAAGGTTTTTCCTAATCCTGATATTTTGCTCCAAAGTTGAGATAATCTCATTTGTTGGCGTTCGTCTTTCTTTATAAAGCCCTTAGTTGGTGTAAGCTCTAGAGCTATTCCTGTAAAATGCTTAGCAAACTCTTTTAGAGTCAATTTTCTTTTTCCTAAAGCAGGGTCATTTATGGTTACCCCTGATTTAGTCACTCCAGTCAGCACTACAAAATGGTTCATATCCCAATGAAGTACACAAGGAAGAGAAAGCATACCCACTTGCTCAATTGGACACTTTAGTGCTCGGCTAGCCAAACCTAGGTTATCGCTGACTGTAATGACTTGCTGTAAGTTCATCCCTTTTAAGTTGGCAGTAAAACGCCTTCTTAATACGGCCAGATCAAGCTTGTTACCATGAAAACTCGCGATCATTGCAATGCAAGCTAATCCGCACTCTGCCATCTCAGCTTGCAAAATCAATGGCACCCGCTTTCTACCTGAAAACTCTAATAGCTCTATAGGGTTAGTAAGTTGGTTTGCAGTTGAGTTTGTCATTAACCAACCCTCCCTCGTAAGCTATAAATTGGGTCTAACAACCAATCTAATAAGCTTCGCCTATCAAGAACAATGTCAGCTTCTAGCAACATGCCACTTTTAAGGGGGAACTTATCACCATAAGCCAACATGTCTTGTTTTGATAATTGAGTTCTAATTCGATACACCGGCTCAGATAAAGCAATAGGTAATTTAGCTTCTCCATCCAAGAGTAAAGCGTTATCAACTCTGGAAACTTGGCTTTTTAAAAAACCAAAACGCTGATAAGGAAAAGCATCAAAACGTAATCGAGCTTCATCTCCCAGCTTAACAAAACCAGCACTTCGAGTGGGTAACAACAATTCCGCAACTAATTCAGCTCCTTTAGGAATAAGGCTCATTAAGGGCCGATTTGTTATAATAAACTCCCCCTCTACCACTTGAATTGAAGTAACGGTTCCATCTTCTGCAGCACGAAGCACATAGCGATAATTATTTTCCGTTTCGTCTATCTGGCGTCTAACCTCAGAGCGTTGCCTTTTAATATCACTATCTTTAAGAGCATATTGATTAGGTAAAATTTCAAGCTCCGACTGCGCTGCGTTTAATTGACTTTTAATCTGCACTTGCTTTGCTTTAGCGTTCTGAATTTCCTGCCTCACTATGATCAACTTCTCCATTTGCTTTTGATAATCTTGAGTCGATAAAAATCCATCATCGAGTAATGCTTGATGTTGAGTTTGCTGTTTAAGTTGAAGTTCCAGTTTATCTGTTAGTAAAGAGGCTAAGCTTCGTGATATCAATAATGCATGACGGCTATCATTGATTGATGCTTCTAAACGCCGAATATCCTTCATTAATAAGGCACTATTTACCTCTTGTTCAGTATCGAGTAGTAACAGTTGCTGATTAAGTTCACTAATTAACGACTCACTCAGTTCCTCACCAGAAAGCATGCTACGGTTTAAAACTATTGTTGCTAAAGGTGAGCCTTTCTTAATCGTGTCCCCCTCTGAAACATGTAATGTTTCTACACTACCAGTACGATTAGCATAGGTCTTTATTAACCCTTTATCTGGAACCAGATAACCACGAACAGTCTCTTTACGGGCATAATGAGAAAAGGAAAGAAAAATGAGGATACTGCTAACGATTACCAGCAAAGTGAAGGCCGAGGTATAAACACTGAATGGCTGTGCTAGTGAAACATCCCCGTGTAGCCTCTGCTTTTGAGCCGCTACAGCTTCTTGGCGAAATAATGCTTTCATATAACTTCCATGTTATAAAAATGAATAACAACTCAGTAATCACGTTTTAATTTAAACCAGTGAAAAGGACGCATTCAAAATAGCCGTTTACAATTTAAATAAAGCACAACAAGTATTAAACTGCAAACAAAGTAAGCTTAAACAAACATTATAAAAATAGTGCCAAAGTTTTGACTCAACACCAACAAATAAACACCATCACTTAACTTAGACATTTATTCGACATTAACCTATTGAGAAAAACCAACTTATTTAAAGAAGGCGCAAATTTTAGTGGACATACATTAATCTTAATAATCAATTCTTTGACAGTTTTCGATTTCAGTTTCCATTCGAATAATTTTTTAATAAACCTATTGAAAGTGAATAGCTAGAAACTCTGAAAACTCCTTTACTCCTTTACTCCTTTACTCCTTTACTCCTTTACTCCTGCCTATTGAAATAAGCTAACGACTGCTTAGCAACAGAAAACAGCAAGATTGCAATACCTTATAACCGCTCAAAACATCTTATCTCCTCCGTATAAAGCCTGTTAACCTAGCCCTTATCTAGAATATTTTACTGCAGTTTAACTGGAATATACTCCAATAAACTCACTTAATACTTCCAATAAAAGCAAGATAACAATTGACAACATAGAAACCCTAACCCATATTTCCGGAAAAATGTAATCATAGGTGTTAGATTATGTATAACATTCAACAACTAGTGCGGTAATCAATGCAACCGAACGGAACCAAGCCCGAGGTAAGCATTAAAAATAAAGCCTTTTTAGCAAATGACACTGTATTTGGTTTTTCGCCGACGCCCACTCGCAAATGGGAGATTGGCATCTTCACCGTGCATATTGATGGCGATGATGCGATAGAAGACCAAAATCACGAGAAGCACAGTTATGCAGGATATTTTAGCCGCAGCAAATCCTCCCACACTATCGAAAGCGGCGTACGCAGCGGAATGGGGGTTCTGGATTCGCAGATATCTAATATTGATGTCTAATGTATTACTGAACAGCAAGGCCTAGAACGTTCTCTCTAGGGCTGTTCGCATAGACTCCTAAATATAACTTAGCTTTGTCATTTAAAATATTGCTTACTGCGTTTTGAGTTATGCTTCCAGCTCTTAGCCTCTTTATCCAAATAGGAAGGATAATCATCCCAAGGATCTGCTAATCCTGTTCCTCTCACGACTCTGAGCTTAATTGGGTAGCCTCTGCATTCAATTATGTGTAAAAAGTAACAACTCCTTTCTTGCTTAGTAGAAAAGCACTTGTGTAAACCACTGCGAAGCAGTGGATAAACCACCCGACTATGGCTATAGCCACTAACGCCATGAATTTGAATGCGTATTCGATATTGCTGCTTTAGTTTTTTCATTTCCCCTCCAGGTGACATTACCTAGAAAGGATCCTGTTCAAAATAATTCATAATCCTCTCGCTTCTCTGTCGTCATGAGTAGAAAGCTCTACCGCGTTTAAAAAGACAATATTTAAGCAATTGACAAAACATTATCACGACACTAGTATCTGACACAGGAACTGTCGAGATAAGCTGTCATGAAAAAATTAACCCAATATTCTTTAAATGAACTCTGCCAACTGGTCGAGCTGACACCTCGAACCGTTCGGTTTTATGTCCAGAAAACCTTGCTTCAGCCCCCAGAAGGTTCCGGTAGAGGCTCGCACTATACCCAGCAACATGTCGAGCGCCTGCTCGAGATCCGCAAGTGGCAAGATGCTGGCTTATCCCTTGAACGCATTAAAGAACTGCTATTCGACAATGACGAACACAAAACACTCCCTCCCCTAAAGCGCTTACAGCCTGGGGATATAGAAGTCTGTAGTCATATCCATATTGATGAAGGCATAACGCTAACACTCAATCCAATGAAAGCGGGTCTCACGCCCGAACAAGCAAAACAACTAACACAAGAAGTTATCTCTTTATATCAGCAGCTTAAATTGAGCTGTAAGGAATAAAAATGAACGACGAGATAGGTTTAAAAACATCCGGTGGTGAAGATGTAGCTTTAAAAGCGGTTGATGTAAAAGCAGTACTAAACGGCGTGTTATCACAAGTTAATATCGAGCAGACCTACATCAATACAGAACAGAGCAACATTGAGGCGGTTTATACGTTCCCGCTACCGTTGGATGCAGTGTTATTAGAGTTAGTTGTAGAAATAAACGGCGAGAAAATCTCGGGCCAAGTTAAACCCAAAATGATCGCAGAAACGCAATATGAGCAGGCAATTACTGATGGAGATACCGCATTATTACTGACAAAAATCAAAGAGGGTCTATATTGTGTCAATTTAGGTAATTTACTTGCGAACGAGACCGCCATAATCAAATTTAAATATGCGCAGCTCCATCAATGGCAAGGCGATTCACTACGTTTTTATCTGCCAACCACCCTCACCCCTCGATACGGAAATCCGACAAGTAGCGGCTTAGAACCCCATCAAGTACCGGAGCATAGCTTATCAACAGCTTATACTCTGAATTTTGAGTTAACCATTCAAGGCCAGCTGGCTAGCGCAGCAGTAAACAGTCCTACTCATGCAATAGCCAAGCACTATGACAATGAGGCCTTAAAAATCAGCCTCAAAAATCAAACTACAGCAATGGATCGTGACTTAATTGTCGAGTTCACCCAGCCAGAGCACTGTGTGGGCGAAGGACTGTGGAGCAAAGATGACGATAAAATTGTCGCGCTGACCTCATTCTATCCACAAATTGACTCATACGATGAAACCACGCCTAAATCAATAATAATGGTTGTCGATTGCTCAGGCTCAATGTCTGGTGATTCAATCGCCCAAGCAGGTATAGCACTAAAGCAGATCCTTGAATTGTTAGATGAAGATGATTGGTTCAACATCATACTGTTTGGTAGTCATCATAGGAGTTTGTTCTCCGAGTCTGTAAAGGCCAGCAGAACGAATCTTGACATTGCAGCCAAAGAACTTGCTAACTTAAAAGCAGATCTTGGTGGCACCGAGATGTTAACGGCACTGAATGCCGCCTATGACTCAGCCGCACCAGCCGAGCTTACATCAAACATATTGTTGATAACCGATGGTGAAATTTGGGGGGAGGAGCAACTGCTTCTTAAAGCGCAGCAGTCAAATCATCGCCATTTTGTTGTTGGTGTGGGCTGCGCCGTAAGTGAAGCTTTCTTAAGGCAGTTAGCCGATAAAACTGGTGGTGCTAGCGAGTTTGTCACCCCCAACGAAAATATGAGCAATAGAATTGTTCAGCATTTCTGCCGCATTAAACAGCCCAAATTGACCCAGAGTATTATTCGCTTTGGTGACGAATCGAATGACGACACTACCCTGTCGCAAACGTTAAGCCATCAAGCGACGATTTTTGCAGGAGATACAGTAAACAGTTTTGCGCAATTAAAGCTGCTTACAACTAAGCAAGCGACATTATCTTATGCGTATATTCGTGCTTCAAACACTGATCAAGGCAAGAGCAAAAAGCCAAGCCAAACCTACGAACAAAACATCGAATTACATCCATATTCCGATAGCATTAACACCTTAGCGCGACTGGCAGCCTACGCCAGACTCGCATCGCTCCCAAAAGAACAGGCTATCGAACTGGCTTTAAAGTATCAGCTTATTACCGATGAGACTCACTGTATCTTGGTCAAGACTAACCATAATGCAGTCGAACTCGGTTTGCCTGAAATGCGATCGGTTCCCCATCAAATACCAGCAGGTTATATGGGACTAGGAAGCGTTGTTTGTGAGGGGGACATCTCATTGTGTACTAACGAGCTCCCCGCTCAAATGCATCGTGAGCGTGACTACCTCGACATTCCTGCATTTTTAAGCTGTGACAGACCTATTTACAACAGTAGTGACGCGACTTCAGAGTCTATTGCAGAGCCGATTGAAGAATTATTCAAGGAGTCGATTGAGGAATTAGTCGCTGCCAGCACCAGCATCGCAGAAAAATTAAATGAAGAGTTCACACCAAGTAATCATATGGGACTCAGCGAATTTGATATTGTCGATCTTGAAGAGATGGGTGAAGATGAGGCTATTATCAATATCCTCACACAGCTTGAGCTACTCGGCTTTGATGAAATCGAACTGGTTGCAGCTTGGTTAAGTCTCTATAACGAATTTAATCCAACCAAGCCGTTATCCAGACATGTTACGCGGCTTGCACGAATGCTAGTGAAGGAGCTCGATATCAAACCGCTCCTGATACAAACCGTTAGAGAAGCGTTACAGGCAGAGCTGACTATGTCATAGCATAAGCTTATATATGAAACAGGCCGAGCATTGATAAATCTCTATGCTTGGCCTTTTTACCAAAAATAGGTTCAGCAGTTTATCGTTAACGAACGCTATATCGGTTGACGAAATGGTAAGAGGCATTCATGATGAATTTGAACAGGAAGTGAACTTACTCATCAAGCTGAATGAAAAACTAGCCAAGCTAATTCAATCGCTTATGGTAGAAAATTGAAAGCAAAACTAACGTAGGAGTCAATAATGACTGATTTATGCCAAGAAGAGCTCAAAGAAAATTTCGACCATTTCGATACTGACGGTGACGGGAGAATTGTACTTTCTGAGTTCAAACTCCTACTACTTGCTCTAGAAACAATTGAACCCGATGAAAGTGCCGAGATAGGTTTTGACGCAATAGATCTCGATGGAAATGGAAGTATTGATTTCGAAGAGTTTAGTCAGTGGTTTAACAGCCAATAGAATGCTTACAGCGCTTAAAACAAAGCGCTGTTCCCCAAACTCAAATGTAGTAGCTCAACTAGGCCATTATCTCGATGCAGAGCCATTCAAAATTAAGCAAATATTTTACTTTAGAAGATCTGCTTTATTGTAGCCAAACTTATGCAACACAAACTTACGCAACGCAAAAGCTAGCTAACATTCCAAGACAACGTTCATCTATCGAAGCCTTGAAGCGACTATCTGTTAACTTACTCGATCCTATTGTTGAGCAGTTTGGTCCAATCACCCTTACCTATGGCTTTTGTTCACCAGAGTTAGCCAGAGCGATTAAGAAGAATGATAACCCTCATATTGCGCCAAACCTAGACCAACACGCCAGCCACGAGCTCAATAGGAAAGGCAAATTGATCTGCCCTCGCCTTGGAGCGGCAGTCGACTTTTTTGTTGATGCCATGCCAAATCAAATGGATGAAGTCGCACTGTGGATTGCAGAAAACCTTAAGTTCGACCGTATCTACTATTATGGAAAATCACGACCACTGCATATCAGCTACGGGCCAGAGATGAACCAATTTGTTCAACTGATGAATACCAATGAAATCACGGGACGGCGAACGCCAGGTAAACGTGCTAACGGTAAACAAGCATGTGACTTATTTAAGCAAATTATATTTTAACAACTTAAAAACTAACCCAAATAAGATTGCAGGTTACACTAATTGTAACGATGAATATGAATCTGTTAACTCAATATTCCAATAAATAATACAGATCGCGATATAGCCGTAATGAATGATATCATTACAAACTAATAGAGCTATTACAGTGTGTTAACTAAAAAGGTACCACCGTTTGTGAATAACAATACAACCATTTCATTCTATAATGACAACGCAGACTCTTTCATAAACAATACATTAAACGTTGATATGACCAGTTTATATCAACGATTTCTACCTTTGTTGCCTCTTAATGCCCATATCCTTGATGCCGGCTGTGGCTCAGGCCGAGACAGTAAATATTTTATCGATAATGGCTATCAAGTTACTGCAATAGATGCGAGTAAGGCGTTAGCTGCAGCGGCAAGCAACTTAATAGGCCAACCTGTAACTACTTGCTTATTCCAAGAGTTTAATAGTTCTCAGCCGTTGGATGCGATCTGGGCTTGCGCCTCTTTATTGCATGTGCCAAGTGCAGAGTTGCCTTCTGTTTTTGCTAATTTGTCAAAACAGTTAACACACAAAGGCCATTTCTATTGCTCATTTAAATACGGTACTAACGATGTCGAACGCGACGGCCGTTATTTTACCAACGCAGATGAAAATCGAGTCCAGTTATTCATCAAAAATACCGATTTAAAGATCGCTGAGAGTTGGCTAACGGGTGATTTACGGCCTGAGAGAGAAAGTGAACAATGGCTCAACTTAATTTTGACTAAGTGATTCTATATGCATGACGTAAGTATGTTATCAAAAAATGAACTGTATACAGGGTTGAAGCTCACTACAGGAGGCAGTGAAGACCCTCTGCTACCGAAGCTTTTACACGCTATTAATAATGCCGATGAAATTGAAATTTCAGTATCATTTTTGCAGTTTTCTGGAATGTACTTGTTATTGCCAGCTTTGGAAGATGCTTTAGCAAGAACAAGTCGTATCAACATACTGACTTCTGATTATTTGTGTATAACCGATCCTCGAGCATTAAAGCAGCTGATGTTACTGCAGGAGCGCGGCGCTAATACTAAAATATTTCAATGCCGTCACGGCGAAAGTTTTCACATGAAGACTTACATTTTCATTAAAAATAAAAATGGTAGTTTGCATGATGGCTGTGCTTTTATCGGCTCAAACAATATTAGCGCCACAGCGTTACAGTACGCTCATGAGTGGTGTATTCGTTATGATTTTAACCCTGATGAAGCAAATATTGATAACGAATTTAGCCATATAAGATCTCAGTTCAATGCTATTTTCACCCACCAGCAATCACATGATTTAACTCATAACTGGATTAATGACTACCAGTCACGCCATGCAAAATTGAGAAAAGCGCCTTTAGCACTAGTCAGTAACGATGACCGTATCGAACAATTTGAGCCAGCGACTCCGAATGAAGTGCAACAACTTGCGTTAACGGCTTTATGTGACAGTCGTAATGCAGGTTTTAAACGTGGTCTAGTAGTATTAGCTACGGGGATGGGTAAAACTTGGTTAGCAGCGTTTGATGCACAGCAGTTTCAAGCTAAGAGAATATTATTTGTAGCTCATCGTGAAGAGATTTTATTGCAAGCGCAAAATACCTTCGTCACTCTAATGAATGAAACCTCTACAGGTTTATACAACGGAAAAGAAACAAATAAAGAAGCAAAATTTATCTTCGCTTCAGTGCAAACCCTCGGTAGAAAAGCACATCTTATGCATTTTAAGCCTGAGCATTTTGATTACATTATTATTGACGAGTTTCATCATGCAAGTGCACCGACATATAAGCATCTGTTAGCACATTTTCAACCGCAGTTTCTATTAGGTTTAACCGCAACTCCTGAGCGTACGGACCAAGCAGATATATTGTCATTAGTAGATAATAACTTAGTTTTTGAACGTAATTTAGTCCACGGTATCGAAGCAGGGATCATAGTACCTTTTGATTATCATGGGATTTTTGATGATAGTGTCGATTATCAGACTATTCCTTGGCGGAACGGAAAATTTGATCCTCATAGTCTAGATAATGCCTTTGCAACTCTCCAACGCGCTAACCATGTATTTGACCATTGGCAGCGTTTAAAGCAGACACGAACCCTTGCCTTCTGTATGTCTATACGACATGCAAATTTTATGGTGAAGCATTTTACCGCTAAAGGAGTAAAGGCAGCAGCCGTTTATAACGATTCACAGGTTAAACGTAATGAAGCTCTACTGAGTTTAAAAAACGGTGAGCTAGATATTATCTTCTCTGTCGATTTGTTTAATGAAGGTACTGACTTACCCTCGATTGATACCATTTTAATGATCCGCCCTAGTGAATCTAAGATTCTATTTTTACAGCAGCTAGGCCGTGGGTTACGTACATCTGCTACCACTAACAAAAATAAGCTAACTGTGGTCGATTACATAGGCAATCATCACTCCTTCCTAAATAAGCCGTTTGCTCTTCTTGGCGAGGAGGGAGCAGGCAGAGTTCTCAGTGGTAAAGAGGCCCCTACATTACCCGATGGTTGCTATGTTAATTTACCAATTGAATTAATTAATTTATGGCAAACGTTAAAAGACAAATTGAAATATAGCGCTGTAGAAGAGTTTAACACCCTGTACGAACAGCTCGGCCACCGACCTACCGCGACGGAGTTTTTCCAACACGGCTACGACTTAACAAAAGTCCGCAAGCAACATAAAAGTTGGTTTAACTTAGTGAAAAACAATTTACTTGATAGCGCTAGCGATGTACCGATGATGCCGATCATCGAAAAGTATCACGATTTTATGCTCGAAAGCATTGAAATGACATCAATGACTAAATGCTTTAAACCGATTTTATTAGCGGCTTTTTTAGAGCTTAATGGATTCAATAATTCGCCTACGACTCAAGCTTTATCCAAACGAAGTTGGTTGGTTCTTAACCGTCGACCTGATTTATTTAATTCCGAATTGCCCGAAAAGCAGCGTGGTTTAACGGCTGAAAGTGAAGCATGGCATAAATACTGGCTAGGCAATCCAATTAAGGCCTTTACCAATACTATCAAGTCCAATTCGCAGCAATGGTTCTCTGTTATAGATGGTTTCTTTGTTGCCAATATTAAACCTACAGCCCAAGAATTAGAGCTCTTACACGAACTGGTGCAGGAGTTAGTTGATTATCGGTTAGCTAAATATATCAATTCAAAACAACTTAATTTGCAAAGTTCAGCGATCCCGATTGAACAGAGTGTCACTAAGCCAATTGACAGTCTATCTACTGGCGACTCAGTATCTTTACCTTATTATCCAGACTTAAGGATCGCCTGCGGCAACTTTAAAACAGGAACTTATACCCATGTAGAGCAACTGTCGCTGCCTGCTTACTATGATAAATACGATCCAAAAAGATATTTTGTCGCCCCTGCATGCGGCAATTCTATGCACGGTGGAAAAAACCCCATTGCTAACGGAGACTTATTACTACTCGAATGGATAACCCCTGTTAACGCAGGCTCGATTTCTAGCCTCACATTGGCTATAGAACGAATCGATGATGCCGGAGATAGCGAATATTTATTGCGAGTAGTGAAAAAACAGCCTGATGGTCGCTACTTGCTAAAAGCAAATAACCCAGAATATGAAGATAAAGTCGCTACCGACAACATGAAAACTTTCGCTCGGTTGATTAAGGTAATTAAAAAATGACGCCCCTCCCTACAGTTTTATAGGAATGTATATAGTTCGACGTCAGTATAAGTAGTAGGTAACGAGTCTTGGCTTTCCCAATCCTCAATTATTCGGCTTGAATTTCTCATATCGAAGTTAGCGGTTCTATACCCAAACCGCTAGCTTCAGCTTAATTTTAAACAGGTTCTTCTGGCACTCTCACCCAGCCTTCCATTAAGATGCGGGCGCTGCGGCTCATGACCGCTTTATTCACCTGCCACTGACCATCGACTTGACTGGCCTCGGCGCCGACTTTTAAGGTGCCAGATGGGTGACCAAAGGTAACGAAGCCTTTGTTTACAGGCTGACGTTTTCCCTCGCCTGCCGCCAAGCTGACTAAGGTGCCGGGGATCGCTGCCGCAGTGCCGATGGCGACAGCAGCAGTGCCCATCATGGCGTGATGTAATTTGCCCATAGACAGTGCGCGCACATTTAGATCTATGCTGTTTTTATCAATCGCTTTGCCGCTAGATGATGTGTAGTCAATTGGCGCAGCTACTATCGCCACTTTTGGTGTGTGCTGACGGCTTGCGGCTTCTTCGATATGGTTAATCAGCCCCATCTGCACTGCGCCGTAAGCGCGGATAGTCTCAAACATCGCAAGCGCCTTTGCATCACCATTAATGGCTTCTTGCAGCTCCGCTCCGGTATAGCCCAGTTCTGCGGCATTGATAAACACGGTAGGAATACCTGCGTTGATCATGGTGGCCTGCAATACGCCACTTGGCACAATCTCTGTTGGTACTTTTAAATCATCGATTAAGTTGCCTGTTGGGAACATAGCCCCTTCACCATCGGCTGGGTCTAAAAACTCAACTTGTACCTCTGCTGCTGGAAAGGTCACACCGTCAAGTTCAAAATCACCTGTCTCTTGTACTTCGCCATTAGTAATAGGCACGTGGGCGATGATGGTTTTGCCAATATTTTTTTGCCAAATCCGCACCACCGCAATACCGTTTTCAGAAATGCGGCTACTATCGACTAAGCCGCTACTGATGGCGAACGAGCCGACTGCTGCAGACAGGTTACCGCAGTTACCGCTCCAATCCACAAAGGGTTTGTCGATAGCGACTTGGCCAAATAGGTAGTCGACATCGTGATCGGCCTTATCGCTTTTAGCAATAATCACGGTTTTGCTAGTGCTTGAGGTCGCGCCGCCCATGCCATCGGTTTGTTTACCGTAAGGATCTGGGCTGCCAATAACCCTAAGCAGCAGTGCATCCCGTGCAGCCCCTGTGACCTGCGCCTCAATTGGCAAGTCGGTTAAATTGAAAAACACCCCTTTACTGGTGCCGCCACGCATATAAGTAGCAGGCACTTTGATTTGTGGTGAAAATACTGGTTTTGAATCCGTTGTAGTGGTCATAATTAACACCGTTTTAATGCTGTTTGAGCCATTTATTAATATGTAAAATCAAACAACCTGTGCGTGAGGTTTTATATCGTTATAACGATGAGCTTTGGTGGCATGGATGCCACCGCAGAGCCTACAAGGATGTACTTGCGGCGTCTCATCAGGATAACGATATAAAAGTATCGACTTACAGCTGCTAGAGAAAAGAGTAAAGCTCTACTCTTTATCCGCTGAAGCCTTCCTTATTCGCTGAAGGCTCTCGTTGAAGACTCCTAGCCAGCTGAAGACTCTAAAAAATCTTGGGCGAAGCGCTGTAAAATGCCGCCTGCTTCATAGATAGATACCTCTTCTGCGGTATCGAGTCGGCACTTAACCGGGATCTCAACGGTTTCGCCATTACGACGCGTCATGATAACGGTAAGCAATGCGCCCGGCGTTCGCTCACCCAGTACATCATAGGTCTCGGTGCCATCAATCTGATAGGTGTGGCGGTTATCACCCTTGATAAATTCAAGCGGTAATACGCCCATGCCAACCAGATTAGTGCGGTGAATACGCTCAAATCCTTCGGCAACAATCACTTCAACACCTGCAAGGCGTACCCCTTTTGCTGCCCAGTCTCGGCTAGAGCCTTGACCATAATCGGCACCAGCAATAATGATCAGTGGTTGTTTACGCTCCATGTAGGTCTCAATCGCTTCCCACATGCGTGACTCAACGCCTTCTGGTTCGATACGAGCGTACGAGCCCTGCTTCACTTCAACTTCGCCGTTACTGTCAAGCTTAGTCACCATCTCGTTAAAGAGCTTAGGGTTGGCAAAGGTCGCTCGCTGGGCGGTTAAATGGTCGCCTCGGTGAGTCGCATAGGAGTTAAAGTCGACTTCGGGCAAGCCCATCTTGTACAGGTATGCCCCTGCTGCGCTGTCGAGCATAATCGCGTTTGACGGCGAAAGGTGGTCGGTAGTGATGTTATCACCCAGTACCGCTAACGGGCGCATCCCTTTCATGGTGCGCTCACCGGCTAATGCGCCTTCCCAATAAGGTGGGCGGCGAATATAGGTGCTCTGTGGACGCCAATCGTATTGAGGCTTATTTTGCAGTTGGTTATCTGTGCCATAGTCGACTTTGATGTCGAACATCGGCTCATACACTTGACGGAACTGCTCAGGCTTAACGCTCTGGCTGATCACGGCATCGATCTCTTCATCACTTGGCCACAGATCTTTAAGTAAGATATCGTTGCCCTTGCTGTCTTGGCCCAGTGCATCCTTTTCAATATCGAAGCGGATGGTACCTGCAATTGCATAGGCAACCACTAATGGCGGTGATGCCAAGAAGGCTTGCTTAGCATAGGGGTGAATGCGGCCATCGAAGTTACGGTTACCGCTGAGTACCGCCGTGGAATAAAGATCGCGGTCGATCACCTCTTGCTGAATTTTAGGATCCAGTGCGCCGCTCATGCCATTACAGGTGGTACAGGCAAAGCCGACAATACCAAAGCCAAGGGCTTCAAGCTCAGGCAGTAACTTGGCCTCCTCTAAGTAGAGCTGCACCGCTTTAGAGCCTGGTGCTAAGGATGTTTTAACCCAAGGTTTACGGGACAAGCCTTTAGCATTGGCGTTGCGAGCCAGTAGGCCTGCTGCAATCACGTTACGTGGATTAGAGGTATTGGTGCAGCTGGTAATTGCGGCGATGATACAAGCACCATCGGGCATTAATCCCGCTTTATCACCGCTCATATCCTCAAGTTCACCACTTATGCCTTTTGCCGCAAGATCGCTGGTTGCAACGCGGCGATGAGGATTGGATGGCCCCGCAATGTTACGGCCAACGCTTGATAGATCGAAGCGCAGCACGCGCTCGTACTCAGCCTCTTTTAATGTATCAGCCCATAGGCCTGCTTGCTTAGCGTAAGTTTCGACCAGCTTAACTTGCTTGTCGTCACGGCCAGTGAGCTTTAAGTAATCGATAGTTTTATCATCGATATAGAACATGGCGGCGGTTGCACCAAACTCTGGCGTCATGTTTGAAATTGTCGCGCGATCGCCAAGGGTTAAGTTACTCGCCCCTTCGCCAAAGAACTCTAGGTAAGTCGAGACGACTTTTTCATTGCGCAAAAACTCTGTAATAGCCAGTACGATATCGGTTGCGGTAATGCCGCTTTGACGCTCGCCCACCAGCTCAACACCAACAATATCGGGGAGTCGCATATACGAGGGGCGACCTAGCATCACGCTTTCGGCTTCGAGTCCACCTACACCGATGGCAATTACGCCCAGTGCATCAACATGAGGGGTGTGGCTGTCGGTGCCTACTAATGTGTCTGGAAA
Source organism: Shewanella schlegeliana (assembly GCF_016765635.1). Classification (GTDB taxonomy): domain Bacteria; phylum Pseudomonadota; class Gammaproteobacteria; order Enterobacterales; family Shewanellaceae; genus Shewanella; species Shewanella schlegeliana. The sequence goes on along the minus strand of NZ_JAESVD010000001.1, from coordinate 619,658 downwards.
GGCAATGCCGTCACGGACTTGAATAACGGGCGACATCTTCTCTAAATTGATCTGATGCATGATGCCGTTACCCGGCTGGATCACATCAATATTTTTAAAGGCCGTTTTAGTCCAGTTGATAAAGTGAAACCTGTCTTCATTGCGTCTGTCTTCGATGGCGCGATTTTTCTCAAAGGCATCTTTTTCAAAACCTGCGTGCTCCACCGCTAACGAGTGATCCACAATCAGCTGGGTCGGTACCACAGGGTTTACTTTTGATGGGTCACCGCCCTTTTCTGCAATGGCGTCACGTAGGCCTGCTAAGTCAACCAGTGCTGTTTGACCAAGAATATCGTGACACACCACGCGCGCAGGATACCAGGGGAAGTCTAAATCACGTTTACGATAGATAATTTGGCTTAGGCAATCGTTAAGTGATTCTGGGCTACAACGACGTACAAGGTTTTCAGCATACACACGAGAGCTGTATGGCAGTTTGGCATAGGCGCCGGGACTGATGGCATTGACGGCCGCTTCGGTATCGAAAAAGTCTAACTCTGTGCCGGACAAGGGTTTACGGTATTGGGTGTTTACAGGACTCATAATGCATTCCAATTTAATTCGTACAGGTTCGAGGGCGCTTCGCTTCTAGGTACTAGCTACTAGGTTCTAGAGCGTTCGCAGCCTCACTGCTAGGACGCTTCGCGACTAGAGCGGGCTAATACCTCTTAAAAGAAGCCCTGCTATACAGTCAAAAGATAAGAGCTGTACTCATTTAAGCTTTTGACTGTATAGGATCTAGCAGGAGCGCAGCGACGCTCTCGCCGCGACCTTATCTATGTTTTAGTCGCGTTCTAGCTTCTATCTCTCACTAATAGGTGTGACCGTACGTGGCTCAGCGCCAGTATAATCTGCACTTGGGCGAATAATACGGTTGTTAGAACGCTGCTCCATCACGTGTGCTGCCCAGCCTGTAAGGCGAGAACAGACAAAGATAGGCGTAAATAACTTAGTTGGAATTCCCATAAAATGGTAAGCCGAGGCGTGGAAGAAATCGGCGTTACAGAACAGCTTCTTGCTGTCCCACATAAACTCTTCGCAAGCAACAGAGATATCGTAAAGTGAGCTATCACCAAACTCGTTAGCGAGCTTCTTAGACCATGCTTTAATGATGACGTTACGTGGATCTGACTCGCGATATATCGCATGACCAAAGCCCATGATCTTCTCTTTACGCTCAAGCATGCCAGCCATCTGTGCTTTGGCATCTTGTGGTGAAGTGAACTTTTGGATCATATCCATTGCCGCTTCGTTTGCTCCACCATGCAGTGGGCCGCGTAGGGTACCAATTGCGCCTGTAATACAGGAGAACATATCAGATAGGGTTGATGCACAAACACGGGCAGTAAAGGTTGAAGCGTTAAATTCATGCTCTGCATACAAAATTAGCGATACATCCATTACGCGGCGATGCTGCTCAGATGGCACCTTGCCATTAAGCAGGTGCAAGAAGTGGCCACCAATTGAGTCTTCATCGGTTACGCAGTCAATCTCTACACCTTCGTGAGAGAACTTATACCAGTAGCACATGATGGCTGGGAACGCTGCGAGTAAGCGGTTTGCTGCACGGTTTTGCTCGCTAAAATCATTTTCAGGCTCTAGGTTACCTAAGAATGAACAACCGGTACGCATTACGTCCATTGGATGTGCGTCCGCAGGAATGCGCTGCAGCACCTCTTTCAGCGCTTGAGGAAGATCGCGAAGGGCGAAAAGTTCAGTTTTATAGTGATCAAGCTGGGTTTGATTAGGTAGTTCGCCGTTAAACAGCAAATACGCCACCTCTTCAAAAGTGGCATTATCGGCTAAGTCTGATACGTCGTAACCGCAATAAGTCAAGCCTGAACCTGATTTACCTACTGTACATAAAGCCGTCTCACCTGCACTTTGACCACGAAGGCCTGCGCCGCCTAATTTCTTGTCAACCATAGCTCTCTTCCTTCTTGTTTTATACCCAGTCGCACTAGGGCGCAGGGCTTTTTATCGTTATACGTCAGCGCTATTCCGTCACGCTGACGCTTTTGTTATCGTCTTTTTTGTAAGGTACTGTTTTAACTCTTTTACTTAGCTTTTTACTTCTCTGTTTACTAACATCTTACTTAAGATTTGACTTAACTTGTGTGCTGAGCCATTTAAGCCTAATTACAAGTTCTTGCCTTCAGAAAACAGCTTATCTAGCTTCTGCTCGTAGTCGTGGTAACCAAGATAATCGTAAAGATCCATACGTGTTTGCATCGAATCGACCACGGCTTTTTGGTCACCATTCTCCAAGATAGAGGTGTACACCATCTCAGCGGCTTTATTCATGGCTCTAAAGGCGCTCAGTGGATAAAGCACCATAGATATCCCCCACTCTGCGAGTTGCTCTTTATTCCACAGTTCTGTTTGGCCAAACTCTGTAATATTGGCAAGAATAGGCACATCAAGGGCATCGGCAAATGCGCAATAATGCTCTTTAGTTTTTACCGCTTCGGCAAAAATACCGTCAGCACCTGCAGCCACATAGGCTTTAGCCCGGGCAATTGCAGCCTCTAAGCCTTCCTGCGCGAAAGAGTCGGTACGGGCCATGATGAAAAAATCAGGATCGGTACGGGCATCAACCGCCGCTTTAATGCGATCCACCATCTCTTCGGTCGAGACAATCTCTTTGTTAGGACGATGGCCACAACGCTTTTGCGCCACTTGATCTTCCATATGCACCGCTGCTGCACCGGCCTTTTCCATATCACGAATGGTTTTAGCGATATTAAACGCGCCGCCCCAACCGGTATCGATATCGACCATTAGCGGCAGATCGCAAGCAGAAGTAATGCGCTGCACATCAACAAGCACATCGTTTAGGGATGTCATGCCCAGATCCGGTAAGCCGTAAGAGGCGTTTGCGACACCGCCGCCAGAAAGGTAAATAGCTTGATGACCGATCTTCTTTGCCATCATGGCTGAGTAGGCGTTAATGGTGCCCACTATCTGTAGGGGTTTGTTATCGGCTAACGCCTCGCGAAACTTCTTACCTGCGCTCATGTGTTATTCCTTATGTTTATCTATTCATTTTCTGTGAGCATGCCGACTTCAAATTAGTTGCTGCTCAAATTGTTTTAGCTGTTTATTTCCAATAGTTTGTTTTCGATACTGTTCTTCGAGTACAAGATATGGCGACGCATCAACATTTCGGCTAGCTCGGCGTCACGGTTACAGATGGCTTGTACAATGTGCTTATGTTCATCAAAGGCAGTTGTGACTCGAGGGCCACTCATACCAAGCTGTACCCGATACATGCGCACTAAGTGATAAATGCCATCGAGCAACATAGAGATAAGGTGTTTGTTTTTACTGCCTAGAATAATGCGGTAGTGAAAATCGACATCACCCGCCTCTTGGTAATAGGACTGACCGGATCTGACCTCGTTGAAGTGGCTATTGAGCAAGTCTTGCAGATCCGATATTTCTTGATCGGACATATTTATCGCAGCCAATCTCGCCGCCATGCCCTCAAGGGACTCCCGCACTTGATAAAGTTCAAGTAAACCTTCAGCGGTTAAGCTAACGACTCTCGCGCCCACATTCGCTTTACGTTCAACCAAATGACTTGCTTCGAGGCGATTTATGGCTTCACGAACAACGGCGCGGCTAACGGCATACTTTGTCGACAACTCGGTTTCACTTAGCTTTGAGCCCTGCAACACCTCGCCCTCTACGATCGCTTTACGTAGTTGGAAAAAGGTCTTATCTGCTGTTGTTACTGGCTGTTCGCTAAAAAAAGTCATCTCTGAGCACAATATTAGTTTTCAATTGATTGTCGACAATCTAGCCAGATAAATATCAACAGTCAACATTTAACCAACAAATTGTCGACAAAGTAGGAGTAAAGTCTAAGGGACACTCGCGGACTAAATTGGCTAGCAAGGATGGAAATCTTTACGCTTTTATGTATCGGTTTGACCAACGATATAGACGGCTTAGCAAAATTTTAATGGGGTAAAGGCTCAATAATTCGAGGGTTAAATCCCATGATGAATAAAAATTAAGGCAATCATTTCGTCGATATAGAGAGTTTATTACTAATCACAATCAGCACACCAACTTCACTTATTAAGTCTGTTACACTCTAAAGTTGATAACAAATTTAAACGTATTTGAGATCATTAAAAACGACTATAAGCAATCACAGCTAAGTTCTACCCTATTTTATTTGCTTTTTTAAGCACTTAATTAAGAGCGGCAAACTATAAACTTATTCTCTCATTGCTAAAATTTTATTTTGTACTAACTAGGCATGTTCGCCGAAGTAACTTTACGAACTTGCCATGTTGTTAAAAAATATAATGTTTTACACTCTGTCATTGGTACATTCTACCGACTGATTGGCTGGTGTTCGCATGATAAATGAAAGAGTAACAGGACTTTATTTCAATGAAACCATTCATAGCGTGTGGATCATGTATACCGAGTTATACCCCGAGCGCATTGATAACATTGATAAAGCACAATATATGGGACTATTAACACAATTAAGTAAAACCAATGGAACGCGTTATGACCTTTACCAATTACTCTTACTCAAAAGGCAAGCAAAACCACGTCTTTTCAACATTCCTAAAAACTCTGCGCTTGAATAACTATTTATCCCAGGAACAGCTGTGTTTGCACCTAAGACAACATAGCAGTCTGTTTTACAATTTAGACTCAATAACTGTGAGCCGTTGGGAACGTGGAGTTAATATCCCCTCTCTTGCAAAACAAGCTGAGATTGTAGAACTGTATGATAAAGAACTGACTAACATTTACAGGAGCGATGAACAATTTCTAGAAGAGTGTAGCCATCTCGTCACAGCAAGTGATTCAGATAAACTTAAATCGAATCACCCATATTACAAAAATGATGATTACAAGATCGAAAGCATCGATATCAACGATGATAGCTTTTATTTAGTATTAAAAATGATCTTGCGTTACGAAGGGAATCCCAGTTTAAAGCTTAGGCCTCCTTTAGGGGAGTTTAACGGCCTATGTGATGTGAGAATTTCCATTGCAACGGCGTACAACGGTCAAATTATCGGTCATAGCCTTTATATTGAGACAACCGCTCAAAATGTACTTGAGTTAGTTAACATCAATAATAACTTAAGCCAAATTATCACCAGATGCGATAAAGATGGTCACGATGCAATGTTGATCCTGTCATCGGCTGGTGCTACTAAACAAGTCGAAAATAGCATTATGTCGACTTATATCAACAAGTTCTCACAGCAAAAACATCTGCGACATCTTTGCTTCAGTATCTGCGATGAAAATTTCATTAAGAAGCTTAATACAGCCAAACTAGAACCCTTTAAGATAAGAAACATGCAGGTAAACGACGACACCATCAAGATCCATTCATTCTTGCTCAGTCGCTCTGAATTAATGGCTAATCGCTTCCTATTACAACTGGCAGTGATCACGCCACAACAACTTGTGAACTTCCTAGCCTCTGATGAAAAAGGTGATAATTCATGAATGTTCTGATTGTTGATGATCAAACTTTTATAAGAGAAATAATCAAGCGTGAATTTTGTCAGGTTGCACCTGATACCGAATTTCATTTTCAAGAAGCAGATTGTGGTAATACCGCAATTAAAATACTCAGTGAAGCCCCGCTCAATGTATCCTACCAATTCGATCTGGTTATTGCCGATTTAAAAATGGAAAATGGTGATGGACTTGCCATTATCAACCACATGGCAACAACCCGGAGTCGTGAGATCCCTTTAGTGATAGTCAGCTCCTCTGATAAGCGTACCCTTGAGCTTATCGGAAATATTACTAACAGTTTTAGTTTAAACTTAGTGGGTGTGTTTCAAAAACCACTGGATATTCCTGAGATCTACGCTTCAGTAGCTGCGAAGAAAAAACGCACTCATTGCAGCCCAAATAAGCACATTGAAGTGCCCCTATGCAACTCTGGTAATATCACATCATTGCTGAACGAAGATAATCTATTTCTTTGTTATCAACCAAAAATTGAGATCGCAACAGGTAAGCTCATTGGTTTTGAGGTTCTTTCTAGGCTATGTATTCAAGGGGATGGTTTTATTTACCCGGATAAGTTCATACCTTTAGTGGAAGATGCAGGTCTCAATTGCCAATTAACGAAATTGGTTCTCAGTCAAGCCTTATCTCAGTGGCACCTGTTTGAATCTTTAAAAGATTATCGACTCTCGATTAATATCAGCGCCAGTGACCTTTTATCAGATGAGTTTATCAATTACGTTATTGATAAACACCTCGCCAATGCTGATATTAAACTCATGCTCGAATTGACCGAATCTCAGCAAACTATCAATGAAGATAGGTCGCTACAGGCCATAGCTAAATTTATTATTAATGATATTCCAATTTCGTTGGACGACTTTGGAAAAAGCTACTCAACTCTGGATCGCTTAGATTCCATTCCTTTTGACGAGATAAAAATCGATAAAGACTTCGTGTCAGACCTTGATAAAAATCATCAACACCAAGCTATCGTAGAATCAATTATAGCCTTAGCACAAAAGCTAAATGTAAAGGTTGTTGCAGAGGGTGTTGAAACCTTATCTATTCAAAACCACCTCCTTAAAATGGGCTGCCACAGTGCACAAGGCTACTTTATCAGCCCTCCTATAGAAGGCCGCTATCTAATGTCTTGGATCAATAGTTATAACCACAAAAGGGAGCAAAAATATGCGAACGGCTAGTCAATGTATTAGTGATAAGCTAACGCTTTTCTTTAACCAGTTCGATCCAAGCACCAAGTCTCATTTACACCAAGTGTTATCAGATGAGCTTAAAGCTTTACAACATGATACCTGCCAGCTATCGAGTAATGACTTCAATAGTATTAATGCATTACACCATAAGTACAAAGGGATCTGTCGCTATTTAAGAATAGAAAATGAGATCCTTTCAGAGCATACTGATAATAAAATCGTACTATTAGTAAATATTCAGGCTTTACAGCAATCACTTGAGGATGTGTAATTTGAAATTTAGTCATCTAACGTATATTGCTTTTACTTTCGGCCTGTTAATGACCATATTGATCAATATTGTTCTTTGGCAAAACTCACAAGATAAATTCAATCAGTTTTATGAAGATAAGGCAAATACAGTATTTAATTCATCAAGTGAAATGCTTCTACAGCATCGCATTATGATGGACGCATTACGTTCTTTTTTCAATGCATCGGAAGAGGTCACTAATTCTGAGTTTATTCTTTTTTCTAAAGATCTTTTAAAAATAAAATCGGCTATTGCATTCACTCTAGATCCAAATTTAAAGCCTAGATACTTATCTGATCTTGCTTTTAAAGAAGCAATAGAAAATGGCGAAGTGAGTCGCTCTGCATCCAGCGGTATCACATACCAAATGGATAATTTTGCGACGATTGTCATTCAAATCGATGAACCTAAACATCCCTATCTTGTATACGCAGTTTCTCATCAACGGGTTCAGGAACGGATTAACGAAATGGTGGGGATCTGTGAAAGATTTACCTTAGGGTCTAGTACGTTAATTAATCAAGAGTGCCAGAATATGAGTACTCGTCAGTTCAAATCTATCTTTGGCCATCACTCAGAGGTTTTTATCAATTTACCTGAATATAACACCAGTTATAACTTAACTGTTGATTATATTCCCACAGAAAAAGAGATATTCACTACAGTTAAAATATTATTTTCCTTTAGTCTACTCGGTATTATGTTCTCTTTCTTGCTCGCAATGATAATCCAGAGCCGAGTCGACAAAGAAAAACAAAAAATTGAAAGTAATTCAAAACTCGCTTTGCTTTCAACACTTAATCATGAGATCCGCACACCAATTAACGCCGTATTAGGCTACGCCAATATGCTCAAACAGCATGCGTGTTGCTCGAAAGATGAACTTAAAATCTTAGATAAAATGATCTGGTCAGCGAATTTGCTTAGTAACGTTGCTCAAAATACCCTTACGTACAGTAAAGCTAGCTCTGGTACACTATCATTACATTATGAAGAGGTTAACCTTGTCAGCTTCCTCGCTAAAATTAATGACTACTATCAAACATTTGACGATACACATAAAAAGCAATTGGTAATGCAACAATCTGGGCCATTTCCAGAATCTATTCAATTAGACAGCACTAAGTTTTTTCAACTATCCACAAATTTTATCAACAATGCGTTTAAATATAGCTCTGGTGATAAAGTCATTTATGATATAAAAATTTTACCTCGCATTGAACAAGCTCCTCGTATTTCAGGCTTTATCCGTGTCGCGATAAAAGACTTTGGTAAAGGCATGTCTAAACACTCGATGGACGCGATAAAAAGGCCTTTCACCATAGATAAAAACTCAACTACAGCGCTCAAGTCCGGCATTGGAATTGGGTTATACACCTGTAAATGTGTGATTGAAAGTGTTGGCGGAAGTATCAAAATCCGTAGTAAAAAAGGACGGGGCACGCTGGTGATTTTTCGCTTTCCCTATAAAGAATCAAACACGCATGTTGAAAACGCACCAACGCAAAATGAAATTAACGATTATATAGCTGAAACTAACCTTTCTATTACTTCTTCGCCAATGTTGTCGTCTAATGTTAATTCACTAGACCAATACCAACGATTTGCACTACTTGTCGATGATAATAGCTTCAACCTAGAAGTGTGTAAATCAATGCTAGAGAGGGTCGGCTATCAGGTTTTGACTGCAAAAAACGAAGCTCAAACATTTGCAGCTTTAAATTCTTATTATCAGTCGCTTAACGCTAATAACTCATCACTAATTGTGCTTATGGATTACATGTTAGATGATACTAATGGCTTAGCCCTAATCTCAAAGCTAAAAGAGGAAGATTTCACAAATGTGACTTACTTCATTTTATCTGCAAATTCTGAGGATGAAATTCCAGAAGCCAAAACTTATCACGACATAACCTATCTTCAAAAACCTTTCGAGATTGAACAGTTACAGCAATATGTATAACTATTATAAAACTTTGACCATCATATCGATTCATTACAATTTATATCAAAGGATTGCGCTATAAAGACTCACTTAAGCATAGATAACTGACTTACAGATGTGGTGCTTCTACTCTTTGAGTACATCTTTTCGACCATTATCCTATGGTAAAACCCTTGCGCTCATGTACACTCATAACATACTGACTTATAGGATAAGTTCATGAGCCAACGCACCCTTCATACCCTCTTCAAACCTAAATCAGTTGCTATTATTGGCGCCTCTAATAAGCCAAAACGTGCTGGTAATGTGCTGATGAAAAACCTGCTCTCTGGAGGGTTTTCTGGTCCTATCATGCCTGTGAGCCCCAAATATGAAGCGGTTATGGGGGTGTTAGCTTATCCGAGTATTCAAGCGTTACCGTTAAAACCCGATCTGGCTATTATCTGTACAGCTGCTAGCAGTGTGCCAGGGATCATCGAAACCTTGGCGCAGTTTGGCTGTAAAGTCGCTATCGTGATGGCGTCAGGCCTCGCCGATGAGTTTAATGAAGACGGGGTGAGTCTGTTAGCGCAAATGCAGCAGTTTGCAGACAGATATGGCATGCGAATTTTAGGTCCAAATAGTTTAGGGATGATCCTGCCAAACCTTGGCCTTAATGCCAGCCTTGCCCATACCAGTGCCCTGCCCGGCAAAATCGCTTTTGTTTCTCAGTCAGCCGCTATCTGTACCACGGTACTGGACTGGGCCAATAACAAAGGGATCGGTTTCTCCTCCTTTATCTCTTTGGGCGATGCCAACGATGTTGATTTTGATGAGTTGCTTGACTATTTGGGCCGAGATTCAAAAACCGATGCCATATTGCTCTATATCGATTCGGTTAACGAGAAGCGCCATTTCCTGTCTGCAGCACGAGCGGCATCGCGTAATAAACCTATCTTGGTGATTAAGTCGGGTCGCAGTATTGAAGGTGGCAGCGCTGCCAAACTGCACACAGGCGGGATCTCCGGCAGTGATGCGGTGTACGAGGCGGCTTTCAGGCGCGCGGGTATGCTACGAGTTAACGATCTTATCGAGCTGTTCGCCGCAGTTGAAACCTTAGCGCACTCAAGGCCATTACAAGGTGAACGCCTCGGGATTATCAGTAATGGTGGTGGCCCAGCCGTACTAGCATTAGATGAACTGATCTTAGGTGGCGGTAAGCTGCCCACACTATCGAATGAGATTTATCAGCGGCTTAATGCGCTACTGCCCAAAAGTTGGTCAGGCCAAAACCCAGTGGATATTGGCGGAGACTCGGATGCTAAGCGCTATGCTAAATCTCTCGAGATCTTAATGGATAGCGATGATTTAGATGCGATTTTAATATTGCACTCGCCATCGGCGCTCGGTGAAAGCGTCGAGGTGGCCCAAGCGATTGCAGACACCATTAATCAGCACCCCAATCGACACAAAATTAATATCTTAACCAACTGGAGTGGTGAGGACTCGGCCTATGAGGCCCGTAAACTGTTTTCTAAATCTCGTATTCCGACCTATCGTACCCCCGAAGGCGCAGTTGGGGCATTTATGCATATGGTCGAGTATCGCCGTAACCAAAAACTGCTACAAGAAGTACCGCAGTCAATTCCGGTTAATATCCCAGCCAATTCAGCCTTAGCGAGAGAGAAGCTACAACAGGCCATAGAACAAGGTAAGTCGGTATTAGAAACCCATGAGTCAAGCGCCATTCTCAATGCTTACGGACTCAAAACCATCGATACTTGGTTTGCAAGTACGCCTGAGCAAGCGGTAGAGTTTGCCACCGAGGCGGGTTATCCAGTGGCATTAAAAGTCCAGTCTCCAAATATTTTGCATAAGTCCGATGTCCATGGTGTGATGCTCAACCTAACCTCAGACATCGAGGTCAGCCAAGCAGCAAACGCCATGATTGAACGGGTGATCTCACTTAACCCAGATGCAAAAATTGAGGGTTTAATCGTACAAAAGATGGCGTTAACGGCTGGGGCACAAGAGATCCGTGTCGCCGTTGCCAACGATCCCGTGTTTGGCCCTGCAATATTGCTCGGTGAAGGTGGCTCAGAGTGGCAGCCGACTAAAGATGCAGCTGTTGCCCTACCACCACTGAATATGACGCTTGCACGTTATATGGTGATCCAGGCGCTTAAAACCCAGAAGCTGCGAGATAGGCATCTACCACGGGGGTTAAATATGCATGCCCTGTGTGTGTTATTAACACAGATCTCCCACCTCATTATTGATTGTCCCGAAATTGCCACTCTCGATTTAAACCCTGTGCTCTGCGCGGGTGAAGAGATCACACTTCTGGATGTGAATATTGGACTACAACAAGAGCCTGTCGACAACGCTTCAAGACTCGCTATCTTGCCCTACCCAAAGGAGTTAGAGCAGCTAGCAAGCCTTAAAAATGGCAGTAAAGTGATGCTAAGGCCAATTCTACCTGAAGACGAGCCCAAACATTTAGCCTTCGATAACTCGCTTTCGGATGAAGATCGATATAAACGCTATTTTGGTGTCCGTTCTAAGATGACACATGAGGAGATGGCTGTATTAACTCAGATTGACTACGCCAGAGAGATGGCCTTTATTGCCACGGCCATAGGTGAGGACGGTGAAGAAACCACCTTAGGTGCGATTAGAGCCTCAATTGATCCCGATAATACTGAGGCAGAATTTGCCATGGCGGTGCGCAGTAACTATCAAGGCCAAGGCATTGGAAAGTTGCTACTCGAGAAGTTAATACGTTACTACAAAGACAATGACACTTTAGTGCTTACCGGCTTTACCATGTTCGAGAACCGTAATATGGCAAGTCTGGCCAAGCACTTAGGCTTTACAGTGACCTTTGACATGGAGGAGCGTTTGATCAATATGCATATGGACTTAAAAGTGGATAAATAACCTTTTGGCATTTCCAAAGGTATTAACTAAAAAGCCATTCAGAAAAAAGCCATTAACATCATTCGTTAATGGCTTTTTCTTAGACTAAAACGGCACGTCATTCTAAATCGGTGTTTCAAAAACTCTTTCACCAACAACACAGTTGCGTCCAGATGACTTCGCACGATAGAGCGCTTCATCGGCGCGAATAAAGTAGCTGTCTTTATCATCACTTACCTTTAGCGATGCCACCCCAACCGATACGGTGATATTTCCAAGGGGCAGCTTCTTCTCTTTGCCAATGGTTAAATTACGGGCAGCGATCTTAACTCGCAGGTTCTCAGCAACTTTTTGGGCATCCTCTTGAGAAGTATTAGGCAGTAAGATCACAAACTCCTCACCACCATAACGCGCGACGAAATCATCACCTTTTACGGCATTCTTTAATGCTTGCGCCACATAAGTCAGCACCTTATCCCCTATCAGGTGCCCATGGACATCATTAAATTGTTTAAAGTAATCGATATCAACCACCAACAGGCTACTTTCAAAATTCGACTGATTAAAACTATTAATGTGGCTGATCACCTCTTTGTCAAAGGCGCGTCGGTTGTTTAATGATGTGAGCTGATCTGTCATCACAACGGACCTAAGGTCGTCCATCTCGGTCTTTAGGGCATCCACCTCTTTGTTCATACTGCTAAGGCTCTTGTCCATCTCAATATTCGCATTGATGATCTCATCGAGTTCAGAGGTGATGCCGTCAACGAGCTTCTGCAGTACGATGGGGTCGGACTCACCTTTTAATGCTGAGTCAAACTCAGTTAAGGAGTCTGAAAAACGGGATGTGCCTTTACTCATACTGGCAATTTTAGTCAATAAACCATTAATAAGTACTTGGGTTTCAACCTGGACTTTCTCTATCACTTCTGGCGAGTGTACCTGGATATAGGTCTTATAAAGATCTTTATTGACACTAGGGATAAAGCTGACGTTATTGGCAAGTAAGCCATCTATCGCCCGCTTTAGATCTAGGTTAATACCCTTATAATATTCATACCAAACCGCATAGTTTTCGGGAGTAACAGGAATGTTCAATTCTGACATTTTAGGTACCGCGTGGCGCAGTATTTTTGCCGACAACTCGGTATCTGACAAATGTTGTGCCATATCCATAAATTAACCCCCTTCCGTTCGATATCCCTAATTATCAATACTTTAAACAAAAAAGGGCATGTTGCCACCCCCTTTTGTTAATAAATTGCTCTATAAAGGCTATTTATTTTCTACAACCAGAAAAAATATCTGCATCTTGCCGATAAATACTGGTCTTAACGTTCATCAGTCCAAGCAAGCTATCAAATAAGTTGTCATGGGAAAATCCTCCTTTTTGAGCTTCTTTAGCCAAACAGGTTAAACTGAGATGATTTTGCTCAGCAAAGCCAGCAGAGAACCAGCCCAAGAAAGGCACCTTGGTTTGCTCATCCGGCGCTAATGAGTAAGGTGCACCATGTAAGTACATACCATTTTCACCCAATGACTCACCGTGATCGGATATGTAGAGCATTGCGGTATCGAATTCAGTATGCTCGGCTTTAAGTTTTTCCACTACTTGAGACAAAATGTAGTCAGTATATAAAATTGTGTTGTCGTAAGTATTAATCAGTTCTTCATGGCTACAGTTTTGGATATCACTTCGTTGGCAATCTGGCTTAAAGTGACGGTGCTGCTCAGGGTAACGCAGGTAATAGGTTGGCCCGTGAGAACCGATAATATGTAGCACCAGTAAGGTGTCTTGCTGCTTAATGGATTTTAAGCGTTTATCAAGCTCATTCAACAGAACCTGATCATAACAATATTCACCATTACAAAGCTTAGGATCACTGTCATGATCTATCGTGATGCTCTCAATATTTTGGCAAACCCCTTTGCAGCCACTATCGTTATCAAGCCAGTCGAGTTGAATTCCTGCGTGATTTAGTACATCGATAGCACTGTCTTGGAATTTTTCACGTCGAGCGTCGTAGTTGTCACGCCCCATTCTTGAGAACATACAAGGCAGAGATACCGCAGTGGCAGTACCGCATGAGCTAGTGTCTTTAAATACGATAAGATCTTGCTTGCTAGTGTACGCGTTGGTGTCTCGGTTATAACCGTAGTAGTGATAGTTTTGAGCTCTGGCGGTTTCACCTACCACTAATACCACTAAATTAGGCTTAGCTTTCTCTGTCGTTACTTTTGCATCTAAGCCTATCTGTTTATAAGCGAGAGGCTCTTGCAGGTAATTAACGTCTACATACTTAACGGTAGAGCCAATAAAGTAAGTAGGAATTATATAGCGCTTCATAATATCGTTATTACGGCCAAAAGAGACGTAATTCTGGTAATAAAACAGCCCAATAATCACAACACCAGCAAGCATAGAAAGCATAAATAGCGCTTTATGTAGCAGCTCTTTAGGGAGAGGCTTATATTGAATATTGACCTTGTAAATTAACAGAGCCGGTAGCGCACCAGTCATGGCAAAGTTAACCATCGATGCCCAATTTAGGTAGGTTGCCGCTTCAGATTGATTGGTCTGAAAGGTGTTTTCTATCATGCCATAGTCAAACACGACACCGTATTGTAAAGCAGCAAAAAACACACTCGATGACACCAAGGTTAGCAAGATAAAAAACGGTTTAGTCAGATACTTGAAACTGAAAATACTAAATAGAAAACACAGAGCAAACAGCAAAAAGAAAGGCATGGTTGCAATAAAGACCATGTTTACATCACTTTGTTTATCGACCCCCTGCTTAACAATTTGAAAAAGCGGAATATTAAACACGCAAACATAGTAAAGCGAAAGAATGAACGTAAATTGAATACTGTTTAAATTTTTAAGACGTGTTAACACTAGCTTACTCACTTAACTGATTGTTTATGGCTCTCCCTGCCTATAGTCCGTAATCGGAGGATACGCCGTATAATAGCACCTTAATAAAACGGCTAATACTGAATTAGGTCAATGAATGATACATTTTTGACAAAAACGTATCAATTGTATCTCACAAGCGAGGGCGAGTAGCAACACTTAAATAAGCTGTTGTAAATTGGTTAGCTCAATCAGAAAGTGGGTCATATTAGATAAGCTAACCTCAATAAACGAGATTAACGAATTAGCTTAAGAAGGTTTACAGCATTAGGCTAACGCGACATATTTTCATGCCGCCTTTAGCCTATCGAACTAATTAAAACTCGCGGTTAATTCTTTCAAAGAAATCTAATAACTGAGCGCGCTCTTGCTCATCAAACTTAGCGGTAAGATCTTGCGTCAACTGCATATGTAATTTGTCATGCTCTTCAAACATGCTGCGGCCGCTATCGGTAAGTTCGACTAAAATAGAGCGCCTATCATTGGCGTGGGGAATACGGATCACGAGACCGGCATCAACCATCTTATCGACTTGAACCGTTAAGGTACCAGTGGTAATACCGATCTTTTGCGCCAACTCTTTCATACGCATAGGGCCGTTTAGCCCCAAGATTTCGACAGTATGCACCTGGGGCAGACTAAAGCCTTTGTCTTTAACAACAGCCATCTCCCAAGACGACAATTTCTCGTAAAACTCGATCATCGCATGATTTAAATTCTCGTCTTGTTTTGCCATTAAATAAGTTCCTAGTCTGTATCGACTTATTGTGCCTGAGTAACAGGATTCACTTCAATAGTGACATGAGATAAGCGCTCAAAATCTGCTAGTTTCCCTCTAAAATATCCTGCGTCCTTGGGGCTTTCAACGTTAATAACCATACTTGCAGCATAATGGTCTGCACTGATTTTCCAAACATGTAGATCGATAAGCTGAGCACTCTCTTGATCTATCGTCTGTTTAATCTGTTGCATGTAGGTTTGCTCGATACTCGCATCTAGCAATACCGGGCCAGTTTGTTTTAAAAGCCCCCACGCCCAACGACTAATAATCAATGCACCTACGATTCCCATAACAGGATCAAGCCAAGTCAAACCAAAGTATTTACCCATTAACAACGCACCAATTGCCAGTAGCGACGTCAACGCATCTGCTAACACATGGAAATATGCCGCTTTTAGATTATGGTCTTCGCCGTGATGTCCGTTATGACAGTGATCGTGACTGTGGTTTTCATCAGAGTGATGGCAATGTTCGTGTGAATGACCATGGTCATGGCTATGGTGATCCTTCAATAAAAATACACTGACGACGTTCACAACAAGGCCAATAATCGCAACCAATATTGCCTGATCAAAATAGATCTCATGGGGGTTAAATATACGTACGCCTGACTCACCCAACATCACTAATGCAACTAAGCCTAATGCTATCGCACTCGTGTAGCCTCCAAGGACACTTACCTTTCCTGTCCCGTAGGAAAATTCCGCCGAATTTGCATGTTTACGCGCATATCGGTAGGCGAATAAAGTAATCATAAATGCGGCGGCGTGTGTGCCCATATGCCAACCATCGGCGAGTAAGGCCATAGAGCCATAAACAGTACCAGCAATAATCTCTGCCAGCATGGTTACTATCGTCAACACTAATACATAGGCAGTGTTACGCTCTCCTGCACTATTTTGAGTCGAAAACTTCTGCTTATGGGCACAGTTCGCTGCCGCCTGTTCACCATGGATCATAAATAACACCCTTGAATCATTTTAATTTTAACGTTTAGCCATCAATACCACGGCTATTGTTTGATACTTTGCAATCTTTCTATTTATTACTAAGCCTAGTCAACACGGAGTCGGTGGCTAGCAAGGTAAAATCAAAGTTTGACAATCAACTTACTCGTGTAACGAATAATTTGATTATCAAACTAAGTTTGCGCTTTTGAAGCTGGTAACACAAGGGAGGGAAAGTATTATGTGATCTTACGCAGTCTCTCGTTGATACAAACTGATACCGAACGGCGTATGAAGTTTTGCTTACTTGCTGTAAGTCAGGCGAACTTTAGCCAAACCTCACAGTCATAATGGGATAGCAATTCCTGAGAGCTAAAACAACACACTTTATATGTGTTGTCATCATCAGCGTTGTGCCTAGTTTAGGCCATATTATTTTTTTTTTTACTTTTTTAACCCTTTTTGAAAACGGCCACGTTTATAGAGGTATTGAACACAGACAATACCTTTTTATTTTGGAGATTTTATGACTTTATTCAATACTGGTAACACGCGTTTTGCTCGTACACTTTTGGCTTCTTCTTTGATTCTTTCAGCCTTTTCATTCAATGCCAGTGCCACTAGCCCTGCTCACCCATCTGGAGTTAATCAAAATATGATCAGTGCGCAAATGTATACCGTTAATGACTACAGTGCGACAGAAGAGACCAAGATGTTTCCTGCGCCACAAGCAGGTCAAGTCCAGCACATATTGACCCTACCTAAACTAGATAATGAAGCTGACTACAAGGTAGAGATCCAGATCGGACAAACAAAGATGGTCGACTGTAACAAGCATGGATTAAATGGTGAGCTCAAACAGCACTCAGTGAAAGGATGGGGCTATAACTATTATCAAGTGGACACGATTAGCGAAGGTCCTAGCACTATGATGGCCTGCTTCGATCAAGCTAAGACAGAAAAGTTCTTGCCGATCCGTGATGATCTGATGCTGAAATACGATAGCCGCTTACCTAAAGTATTCTATCTACCGGAAAATACTCAGGTGCGTTACCGCGTATGGAAAGTCGAGTCGCCATTTAGCTACTCAGGTGAAGCGGCTAAATAATCATTTTGCCCTAATGGCTTATTAGGACTTAGATATAAAAAAAGCTACCTTAGGGTAGCTTTTTTATGCGAGTGATTTGCTTTAGTAAATTAAGATAATTAAGACTTCAGTGCCCCAATCGCTTCTTTACATAAAGCGGTAATGCGGTCCCAATCGCCCTGCTCCATCGCATCTGTTGGCGCAATCCAGCTACCACCAATACAATCGACATTCTTAAGTGCCAAGTAATCTTTATAGCTACTTGGGGTAATGCCGCCTGTTGGACAGAAACGAATATCAGCAAGTGGGCCAGAGAAGGCTTTAAGCGCATTCACACCACCTGAAGCTTCAGCTGGGAAAAACTTAAAGTTTGTGTAGCCCAGTGCCATTCCTTTCATCACTTCTGAGATGCTAGCTACGCCAGGAATGAGCGGTGTTGTGCCTTGCATTGCGGCCTCTAGCAGCTCAGTGGTTGCACCAGGGGTAATAACAAACTGGGCACCGGCATTAATTGCCTGCTCAAGTTGCGCCTTATTTAAAATGGTACCCGCACCAACTAATGCTTCAGGCACTTCTTGAGCAATCTTAGTGATCGCTTCAAGCGCGCAATCGGTACGCAGTGTAACCTCTAATACCGAGATCCCACCCGCTACCAGCGCCTTAGCAAGCGGCACTGCATGTTCAATCTTATTGATCACCATGACAGGAACAATAGGGCTGCGTTTAAAAATATCTTGTGGCTGTATCGACCAGTTATTCTCAAGCATTGCGTTACTCTTCCTTAAACTCTAATAGTGTTCATCAATTGCACTAGTGCTTCGGGCACCAGTTTCAGGACTGCTTAAACTGGCGCGTAGTGCACCAAAAAGCTCTCGTCCCATTCCATAACTTGTTTTTTGCAGATCGACTTTATCAGCGACTCTTGCATTTAGCTCAGCTTCATCGACTAACAGTGATAGCTCACCCGTTGTCGCATTGACTCTAACTAAATCGCCACTATGGATCTTAGCAATCAAACCGCCATCTAGCGCTTCTGGTGTTAAATGAATCGCTGCAGGCACTTTACCCGATGCGCCAGACATACGGCCATCGGTTAGCAAGGCAACCTTGAAGCCTCTATCTTGAAGCGTACCCAGAATTGGCGTGAGCTTATGTAGCTCAGGCATGCCAATCGCTTTAGGGCCTTGGCCTTTAACCACTACTACACAGTCTTTATCTAGCTCGCCGGCTTTAAATAACGCTTCAAGCTTGTTCTGATCATCGATAACAACAGCGGGTGCTTCTACGATGCGATGCTGCTCTTGTACCGCTGAAACCTTAATAACGGCGCGGCCAAGATTACCTTTAAGTAACTTTAAACCACCATTATTTTGGAACGGTGCATTAAGCCCAGTAAGCACTTCGGTGTCTAAACTTGTGTGTGGTCCATCGACCCATTTTAGCTCACCATCACGAATTTGTGGCTCTTGGGTATAACGCTTAAGACCAAAGCCTGCGACGGTATCGACATCTTCATGTAGCAAACCACCATCAAGCAGTTCTTTTATTAAGAACGCCATGCCACCAGCGGCGTGGAAGTGGTTGATATCGGCATGACCATTAGGGTAAACACGTGCAAGCAGTGGTACCGCATCAGACAGCTCAGAGAAGTCGTCCCAGTTGACAATGATGCCAGCGGCGCGCGCCGCAGCGACAATGTGCATAGTCAGGTTTGTCGAGCCGCCCGTTGCCAATAGTGCAACAATGCCGTTAACAACAGATTTCTCTGATACGACTTTACCGATAGGCGTATATTGGGTGCCCATCTCGGTTAAACGGCAAACCTGTTTAGCCGCAGTCTTACTCAATACATCACGCAGAGGATCATCAGGGTTTACAAAAGAGGAACCCGGTAATTGAAGCCCCATGACCTCAAGCATCAACTGATTGCTGTTAGCCGTGCCGTAGAAGGTACATGTACCCGCACTGTGATAAGACTTAGACTCGGCCTCCAAAAGTGCAGCTCTGTCAACTTCACCTTGAGCGTATTGCTGACGAATACGTGCCTTCTCTTTGTTTGGAATGCCCGACTTCATCGGGCCTGCAGGCACGAAAAGCATAGGCAGGTGACCAAAACTTAACGCACCAATCAATAGACCCGGCACAATCTTGTCGCATATACCAAGTAGCAATGCACCGTCGAACATATTGTGTGATAAGCCTACTGCGGTACTCATAGCAATCACTTCACGGCTTAATAGACTCAGCTCCATTCCTGGCTGTCCTTGAGTCACACCGTCACACATTGCAGGCACGCCACCGGCAACTTGAGCCACACTGCCCACTTCATTACAGGCTTGCTTCAACATGTCTGGGTATTCACCATATGGCTGGTGAGCAGACAACATGTCGTTAAATGAGGTGACAATGCCGATGTTGGCCTTATTCAATTGCTTGATTGAAGACTTGTCACTTGGATTACAAGCGGCAAAGCCGTGAGCCAAGTTTCCGCAACTTAGCGCACTACGGTGAACCCCTTGGTTTTTAGCATCATCGAGCGCCGCTAAATATTTAGCGCGGGAATCTTTGCTTCGTTCAATAATTCTGTCGGTAACAGATTGTACAACGCTGTGCATAATTACTCCTTAAGCGCTCCAGTAAACATCAACAGGTGTTTTATGCTGTCCGAGTACGGCTCGGATCGGCATTTCACGACAGTCATCGTTTGCTAGTGCTTGTCGGTAAACATCAAGTTTTTGCTCACCAACGATATGTAGATAAATTTGACGGCTAGCTAAGATCGCAGATTTTGACAAAGAGATCCTCGAATGCGGTGCGTTGCCCGGTTTTACCGCAACACACAGATCACTTGTCGTTAATGCGTTATCGAGTTCAGCTTGTGCTGCGCAAGGAAACCAAGAGCAGGTATGGCCATCATTTCCCATGCCTAGTACAACGACATCAAATGGCTTTGGAAAACTGCCAAGTTGTTCAATGGTCATGTCACAGCCCTCTTCTGGCGAAGAGTACATATTCTTTAAACCGCGAAACTTTGCACTGGCAGCTCTGTTTTTAAGCAGATGATTTCTCACCAAGCGCTCATTTGAGTCGCTATGTTCAGGGCTTACCCAACGTTCATCGGCAAGAGTGATAAACACATCACTCCAGTCGATCGCTTTTTTGCTCAGTAGTTCAAACAACTTAAGCGGCGTTGAGCCACCGGATACAATCAGGCTAGCCTTACCGCGAGAATCCACCGCTTCTTGCAGTTGATTGGCGATACGCTCAGCCAGCTGAGCCTCCAGTGCTTCTTTATTATCAAATGATTTGAAAACCGTTTCTTTAATCATTGGATCCCCTTATTCGTCCCAAGAACGACCGTCTTTAGTGATAAGCGCAACAGAGGCTACTGGGCCCCAAGTACCAGCTGGATAAGGTTTTGGCTTTTCATCAGTCTCTTCCCATGCCTGAATAATGCCATCTACCCAGCTCCACGCTTGCTCAACTTCATCACGGCGCACGAATAACGCCTGATTACCAAGCATAGCTTCGAGCAACAAACGTTCGTAGGCATCAGCAATGCGCTCGTTCTTGAAAGTCTCAGAGAAACTTAAGTCGAGCTTGGTCGTTTGTAGACGCTGTTTTTCGCCAAGACCTGGCACCTTGTTTAACATCTGGATTTCAACCCCTTCATGAGGCTGTAATCGAATAGTCAATTTGTTTGGTGGCAGGTTACGGTAGTTCGAGCTGTACAAGTTATGTGGTGGGTTCTTAAAGTACACCACAATTTCAGAACTCTTAAACGGCATACGTTTACCACTACGAAGATAGAAAGGCACGCCAGCCCAGCGCCAATTATCGATGTCTACACGCAGTGCAACAAAGGTTTCAGCGTTTGACTGAACATTCGCGCCCTCTTCCTCTAGGTAACCCGGAACCGGTGCACCTTTTAGGAAGCCTGAACTATACTGGCCACGAACCGTATTTTCGTAGATATTGTCGGCATTAATTGGACGCAGTGACTTAAGTACTTTTACTTTTTCATCACGGATATTGTCAGCGTCTAAGTTAACTGGCGGATCCATTGCAACTAAGGTCAATACCTGTAGTAGATGGTTTTGGATCATATCGCGCATCTGACCCGCTTTGTCGAAATAACCCCAACGGCCTTCGATACCCACCTCTTCGGCAACAGTAAGCTGTACGTGATCGATAGTACGGTTATCCCATTTAGAGGCGAAGAGTGAATTAGCGAAGCGCAGTGCAAGGAGGTTTTGTACCGTCTCTTTACCTAAGTAATGGTCGATACGATAAACTTGGCTTTCTTCGAAATAGGCTGAGACTTGATCGTTAATGATGCGAGAGCTTGCGAGATCGGAACCGATAGGTTTTTCTAAAACGACACGAGAGTCTGGGAAAATGAGGTTTTGTTCGTGAAGGCAACGACAGATATCACCGAAAATAGCGGGCGGTGTGGCGAAATAGCTCACCATGACACGTTTTTCTGGCTCGAGAATATCATGGAAAGCTTGATAGCCTTCAGACTCGGTAAAGTTAGTGCCTACATAATGACAACGGTCTAAGAAACGATTCATCGTCTCTTCACAAAGCTCGTCTTTAACAAAAGTCGTTAAGGCGTTTACCACCAGTTCACGGTATTGTTCTTGACTAAACTCATCTTTTGCAACGCCTAGTATTTTTGTATCAACATTCAGCAAATTAGCTTTATCAAGCTGATATAAAGAAGGAAGTAACTTACGCTTGGCAAGATCTCCCTTGGTACCAAATAGAACAAAATCACAAGCTTTGGCTTTAGGTGTCGTAATGCCCATCGCTTCAAAATCTCCTTTTGACACTGTGCCCCATCATTTTTGATGAGTATTCACACGTTTGTTGTAATATAACAACACAAATCACTAATTGCATCTAAATTTTATAATAAACTTCAAGTTAGGCTATTAGGTATGTTACGCCATAATCTGATATGCTTTCGTGATAAAATTACTAAAAATTATCGTGTTTGTACCTGTTGTCATTATAAATTAATGTAGGCCATAGCGCTCTGTAATTAACGGTAATCAAACGACAAATTCAAAACTTCAGTAAAATATAATAAAGCTACATTACTATTGAGTGGACGTACGCATATGAATACCCTAGAAAAGGTGCAGAAAAGCCTTACCCATTTTAGTAAATCTGAACGTAAAGTTGCAGAAGTAATTTTATCCTCGCCGCAAACCGCGATTCACTCGAGTATTGCGACGCTGGCTAAGATGGCAGATGTGAGTGAACCGACTGTTAACCGTTTCTGCCGTCGCCTTGATACCAAAGGCTTTCCAGACTTTAAACTCCACTTGGCGCAAAGCCTAGCTAACGGTACCCCATACGTTAGCCGTCATGTTGAAGAAGATGATAGCCCTGATTCGTACACCACTAAGATTTTCGAATCTTCAATGGCCTCTTTAGATACCGCCAGACAAAGTATTGACACTGCTGCAATCAATAAAGCCGTCGATGTGTTAACTCAGGCTAAGAAAATCTCCTTCTTCGGCTTAGGGGCTTCAGCATCAGTGGCTCATGATGCACAAAACAAATTCTTCCGCTTTAATGTACCTGTCATCAGTTTCGACGATGTTCTTATGCAGCGCATGAGCTGTATAAACAGTAATGAAGGCGATGTCGTGGTATTGATCTCTCATACAGGTCGTACTAAATCGCTTATCGACATTGCTAAACTTGCTCGAGAAAACGGGGCAGCGGTTATTGGTATTACCGCGCGTAACTCACCACTATCAACCGTCTGTACACTTCCGGTAACAATGGAAGTACCAGAAGATACCGATATGTACTTACCTATGGCTTCACGTTTAGCACAATTAGTTATAATTGATGTGCTAGCGACAGGATTTACACTCAGACGAGGTCCTCGTTTCCGTGAGAATTTGAAGCGAGTAAAGGAAGTGTTAAAAGAATCAAGAATAGACAAAGATCCAGTTCTGTAACTGACTTTCTACATGATTTTAGGCAATTCAGCTTAGATTGAATTGCCTGTTTTCAGATTTATGTTGGAATAGGTCACAAAATTAAAAACTTGAGTTAGATCATTTTGTTCGTAATTTTACTACATTAAAGGGTATTGTCTGTTAATATAGGGTCAGAATTTTTTAAACTTAACGGAGTATGTCATGTTCCGCAGAACCAAAATTGTAACAACTTTGGGTCCAGCCACCGACCGTGATGACAACTTACGCCGCATTATTGCTGCCGGCGCTAACGTTGTTCGCTTAAACTTCTCTCACGGTGCACCAGAAGATCATAAAAAACGTGCAGACGATACACGAGCGATTGCAAAAGAGCTTGGTGTTCATGTTGCTGTTTTAGGCGATCTACAGGGTCCTAAAATCCGTATCTCAACTTTCAAAGACAACAAAAAGGTCATGCTAGAGCTTGGTCAAGCTTATACCCTTGATGGTGATCTTGCGAAAGGTGAAGGTGATGAGAACCAAGTCGGTATCGATTATAAAGAGTTGCCACAGGACGTGAGTCTTGGTGACATCTTAATGCTCGATGATGGCCGCGTTCAATTGCGCGTAGAAAGTGTTGAAGGTAACAAGGTTCACACTACTGTGACTGTTGCCGGCCCTTTATCAAACAATAAAGGCATCAACAAGCAAGGCGGTGGCCTTTCAGCTGCAGCGCTAACTGAAAAAGATAAGCAAGACATCATTACCGCAGCAGCGATTAATGTTGACTACCTTGCTGTTTCTTTCCCAAGAAGCGGTGCAGATCTTAACTACGCACGTGATTTAGCCCGTAAAGCTGGCAGCAATGCATTAATTGTTTCTAAGGTAGAGCGTGCTGAAGCCGTGGCTACTGATGAAGCGATGGATGATGTGATCATGGCATCTGATGCTGTGATGGTTGCTCGTGGTGATTTAGGCGTTGAAATCGGCGACCCAGCACTTGTAGCGGTTCAAAAGAGACTCATTAGCCGTTCTCGTCAATTGAACAAGCCTGTTATCACGGCGACTCAAATGATGGAATCAATGATCTCTAGCCCAATGCCAACACGTGCAGAGGTGATGGACGTTGCTAACGCAGTACTTGATGGTACAGATGCTGTCATGCTTAGCGCTGAGACCGCTGCCGGTGACTTCCCTGAAGAAACTGTGAAAGCAATGGCTCAGGTTTGTTTAGGTGCAGAGTCTCACCCAAGTGTTCAAGTATCTAAGCACAGATTGGATCAGCAGTTTACAACTATCGAAGAAACCATTGCGTTATCGACAATGTATGCTGCTAACCATCTTGAAGGTATTAAGGCGATCATTGCACTGACTGAATCTGGTGCAACCCCGCAGATGATGTCACGCATCAGCTCTGCCCTGCCAATTTTTGCCTTGTCTCGCCATGAGTCTACTTTGGCTAAGATGGCGCTGTACCGTGGTGTACAGCCTGTGTACTTTGATTCAACAACCCATGCTCCTGAAGCGGTTGCACAAAAGGCACTCGATACCCTATCACAAGCTGGTTACCTACAAAAAGGTGATATGGCGATGATGACTAAGGGTGATGCGATGGAAACCGTTGGTGGCACTAACACCAGTAAGGTTGTTGTCGTTTAAGCGACGACTCTAATGCCATAAACGATTATGGCTTTAGCTAAAACAAAAAAGGTACGCAATGCGTACCTTTTTTATTATCATTAAAATCTGCTAAAGTTTATCGAACTCATCAACGGCGATGGCCGCTAACCTTAACTCATCGGCTTTCACCAGCTTTTGATGCTCTTCATCGGTGATCAATGAGATCTCTAACGCAGCATCAAATAAGGCCAGAGGCTGCAACTTAGCAGACAAACTGCCCTCTTTCTGTGCACTCTTAAGCTTTTTATACAAGCTTTTACAAGCGTGCTTTGCGATAAATGCATTTTCGACTTCGGCGATACCACCGGTATCTCCCTCAAAATCTGGACAAAGAAATGTCAGTCTGTCACGAGCAGGACCTGGCTGACTCATCGCTTCAGCAAGCTCAATCGAAAGCTTATCACTGGCATCTTTAAAGCGATTACCCAGTGGAAAGATTAATGCTCGAAGCAGTAATGCCACGCCGCGATTAGGGAAGTTACGAATCGCTTCATCGAGCGCTTTGGCTGCTAAATGCAAGCGAGTCGCCATAACATGGCGCACCGCAGGCAAGTCATCAAACTGACGACCGTTATCTTCAAATAGCTTCAAGGTCGCAGAGGCTAAGTAGAGCTGACTTAGCACATCGCCCATGCGAGCGCTGAGCATCTCTTTACGTTTTAGGTCACCACCTAAGATCAACATAGACACATCTGTTATCAGGGCTAAACCTGCTGATAGTCGTGTCATATCTTTATAGTACTGCTTAGTTTCACCACTAACAGGTGATTGAGCGAAACGACTTCCGGTCAAAGCATTACCCAATGCACTAAAGGCATTTCGGCTTGCGTATCCAATATGGCCAAGCAACAAGGCATCGAAACGCTCAAGACCTGCACTGGTATCTTCCATGCCCGCCGCTTCCATCTCTGCCAATACATATGGGTGACAACGCGTTGCCCCTTGGCCAAAGATCATCAGGCTTCGAGTCAGAATATTCGCCCCTTCTACCGTAATAGAGATTGGCAGCGCCATATAACCGTGGCCCAAATAGTTCTTCGGCCCCAATTGGATCCCTTTACCCGACTGAATATCCATCGCATCATCGATCACTTTTCTACCAAGCTCTGTCATATGATACTTAGCAATCGCGGTCACCACAGAAGGTTTAACCTTTAAGTCGATTCCGGTTGCGGTGAGGCGCCTAGCCGCTTCAAGCTGGTAGGTATTGGCGATCACGCGAGCTAACGCTTCTTGTACGCCTTCAAATTTACCTATGTCTAAGCCAAACTGCTGACGAACGGCACTGTATGCGGTCGTTGTCTTGGTTGCCATATGGCCAGAAGCCGTCGATAGAGCTGGCAATGAAATCCCGCGCCCCGCTGATAAGCACTCTACCAACATTCTCCAGCCACGCCCCGCATATTGCGAGCCACCAATAATCCAATCCAGCGGGATAAACACATCTCTACCGCGAGTTGTCCCGTTCATAAACGCCATATTGAGCGGGTTATGACGGCTACCAATCTCAACGCCGTCATGATCGGTTGGGATCAAGGCGCAGGTAATACCGATATGTTTAATGTCACCAAGAAGGCCGTCTGGATCGTACATTTGAAATGCAAGACCCAATACATTAGCCACTGGCGCGAGGGTAATATAACGCTTGTCCCAGTTAAGCTTTAAACCTAGAGTGTCTACACCATTAAACTCTTGGCGACAGACAATACCGGCATCGGGAATGGCGCCCGCATCACTGCCCGCTTCAGGGCCTGTTAACGCAAAACATGGAATTGCACGGCCATCGGCAAGTTGCGGTAACCAGTAATCTTTCTGCTCGCTGGTGCCGTAATGAGTGAGTAGCTCACCAGGACCTAATGAGTTAGGCACCATAACCGTAACGGCTGCACTGACGCTGCGGCTGGCAATTTTACTGACGATGGTAGAGTTAGCGTAGGCGGAAAAAGCCTTACCGCCGTACTTTTTAGGGATGATTAACGCGAAGAAACCTTCTTTCTTGAAGTATTCCCAAAGCTCTGGCGGTAAGTCTTTTCTGTCATTAACGATGTTGTAATCATCAATCATAGTTAATGCGGTCATGACTTGGTTGTCGATAAACTCCTGCTCTTCAGAGCTCAGAGTCGGCTTACCGTAACTGTGCAGTACTTGCCAGTTAGGCTTGCCTCTAAATAGCTCACCCTCCCACCAAACATCACCCGCTTCCATCGCCTCTTTCTCCGTATTGGAGAGCGGTGGCAGCACTTTTTTGAAAAAACTGAAAACAGGACGCGTGATTAACTGCATCCTGATATTTTTAACACTGAATACAACCACTATTGCGATAAGCAATAGTACTAGTAATGTCGTAGCCATAAGTTTTACATTACATCCTTAGTAAGTGGAACGGACACTCCGGCAGACAAATACGGAATGACTTTTCTAATAACAGCTTCAATATCATTGTGCTCCCCAAAGTCAGCTTCTGCAATTTCAGTTAATGCATCGGCTGAGGCCATGGTGAAAACAATCGTACCTAAGGTAAAGTGTAGTCGCCAGAACATCTCCGCAGGCGGAATATGCGGTGCGCTTTGGGCGACAGCCTTCACAAATAGCCCCAAATACTCGCCATAATGGGTGGTGATAAACCAGCGAAGGTGACCTTGGCTTTCTATATAACCACGACCGAGTAACTGCAGGAAGGTTGTGGTACCTTCTGCTCTTAAACTATTAAGATCGAGCAGTGGTGCCACTAAACTTGAGAATATATCGTTTAACGATGCATCGGCATTATTTTTTTGAACTGAAATAATAGCTTCTGCAGCAGCAGGCATAAACACATCGAGGTAACGGGCCAATACCGCTCTAATTAGCTCTTTCTTAGAGCCAAAGTGGTAATTTACAGATGCAAGGTTTACCTCTGCTTTGCTAGTAATTAGTCTTAGAGAGGTCTCAGAGAAACCTCTTTCTGCAAATAATTTTTCCGCAGCATCGAGTATTCTTGTTTTTGTATCGGAGCGATTTGCCATTCCGTTGCCTTTATATCTATTTTAAACACTCGTTTAAATTAAACATTCGCTTGCCCATTGTCAAACAAAATCCCGATATCAGCCAAAACAGCCCCTTAGTTGACATGCCTGTTTTAATCCTCTGTTAATCAGCAACAAAATAAGTAAAATAAACAACACAATAATAACAATGGATGAAAACGATGAATAAAGGCCTAGTTCAGGTTTCTAAACTTTCAGCAGTCATAGCGCTAACACTTGGTGTTGCAGCCTGTAGTAATACCGACGTCGAGAGTACAGAATCAGCCAAGGATAAAACCGTAGAAGCACAGCAGTTTATCAAGGATGCAGAAGCTAAGATGGCCGATCTCTCCATTGAGATTAACCGCTCAGAGTGGATCTACAGTAACTTTATTACTCAGGACACCGCAGCACTTGCTGCCAGCGTCTCTGAAAAGTATACCGCGACCTCGGTCGAGCTCGCGACAAAGTCGGCTCAGTACGCCAACCTGCCCTTAAATGAGTCAGAAAGACGTAAACTCAATATCCTGCGAAGCTCGATCGTTCTCCCCGCTCCGCTTGATCCGGCTAAAAACGCAGAGTTAGCTAAGATCAGTGCTGAGTTAAATGGTTTATACGGTAAAGGCAAATATTGCTTCGAAGATGGCCGCTGCCTAACTCAACCTGAGCTGTCTGCCATTATGGGCGAGTCTAAAAATCCCGATGAGTTATTAGAAGTGTGGCAAGGCTGGCGTGAGATAGCCAAACCTATGCGTCCACTGTTTGAAAGAGAAATCGAGCTTGCTAACGAGGGCGCCAAAGATCTTGGCTACGCTAACCTCTCTGAACTGTGGCGTAGCAATTACGATATGAAGCCTGACGAGTTTTCAACTGAACTTGACCGACTCTGGAGCCAAGTCAAACCGCTATATGACTCACTGCACTGCTATGTTCGTGGTGAGCTTAATGAGCAATATGGAGATGAGGTTGCCCCTGCATCGGGCCCCATCCCCGCTCACCTGCTGGGTAACATGTGGGCTCAAAGTTGGGGCAATATATACAACCAAGTTGCACCACAAGATGCCGACCCAGGATATGATGTCACCGAACTGTTAGCTAAACATAATTTTGATGAGATAAAGATGGTTGAGCAAGCCGAAGGCTTCTTTACTTCTCTGGGATTCGAGCCGCTACCAGACTCTTTCTGGGAGCGTTCTTTATTTGTTCAGCCTGAAGATCGTGATGTGGTTTGCCACGCCTCAGCCTGGGATCTGGATAACCGTGATGATATCCGCATCAAGATGTGTATTCAAAAGACCGCCGAAGACTTTACCGTGATCCATCATGAGCTCGGCCACAACTTCTATCAACGCGCCTATAAAGAACAGCCATTTATCTTTAAAAATAGCGCCAACGATGGTTTCCATGAAGCGATTGGCGATACGGTTGCTCTATCGATTACCCCAAACTACCTAAAGCAAATTGGTTTGCTTGATGAGGTGCCTGATGCGTCTAAAGATATCGGCCTGCTTCTGAAACAAGCGCTTGATAAAGTCGCATTCTTACCCTTTGGCCTAATGATCGACCAATGGCGTTGGAAGGTGTTTAGCGGTGAAATCACCCCAGAGCAATATAACCAAGCATGGTGGGATTTGCGTGAGAAATATCAAGGTGTTAAAGCCCCTATCCCTCGTAGCGAAGCAGACTTTGACCCAGGAGCTAAATATCACGTGCCGGGGAATGTGCCTTATACGCGCTATTTCTTAGCTCATATCTTGCAGTTCCAGTTCCATAAATCTTTGTGTGAAATCGCTGGCGATAATGGCCCAGTCCATAGATGTAGTATCTACGGCAATAAAGAAGCCGGTGCCAAACTTAACACCATGTTAGAGATGGGCCAAAGTAAGCCATGGCCTGAAGCTTTAGAAGTCGTGACAGGCACCAAAGAGATGGATGCCAATGCGGTACTCGATTACTTTGCGCCGCTACAGACTTGGTTAGATGAGCAAAACAAAACGGCCAATCGACAGTGTGGCTGGTAAAGTCGCCAACTAGGCTGGTTATTTTTTGCTAATTGATTCTGAACAAAAATGCCATTTTACTCTCGGGTAAAATGGCATTTTTACATCTTAAAAGATTAGCGAATATTTACGCCTTTATGGTTGGCCTCTTTGGTTTCAATGCGTTTCTGCTCCGATTTTGCCAGCATCACATATAAGGCTCCCGCACCGCCGTGATGGGTCTGGGCACTATGAAATGCCAGCACTTCATCTATCTGTTCAAGCCAACTTGCCACAAAGGATTTCATCAGCGCTGGGATAGGTTTACTATTAGCCCCCTTGCCATGAATAACCAGAATACTTCTTTCGCCCTTTTGCCGACTCTTTTGGATCTCGTTATAGAGTACTTCCCGCGCCTGCTGTACTTTTAGCTGGTGTAGTAGGATCTCATGCTTAATCGGATAACCACCGCGACTGAAGCGATGAAAAACGGCGTCTTGTACCCCATCACGCTTAAATTCAATCATTGCATCTGGCTCAACGGATTCAATCATGTTGACGTCCGTCACTAACTTCGCCAACTGCTCGCTCATTTGCAACTGAGCTCTGCGTAAGTTTTGTGCCTGAGTCGAGACTTTCTGCTCCCCTATCGTGGAAGTCGTATTATTTTTTAGTGGCCGAACATTGGCCATCTCTTCGAGAAAAAGCGTCATTTCCTCTTCGCCCATAAGTACTCCCATCGGCTTAATGGCCAAACTACCTAGAATAACCAATCATTGGCCAATTACAGTTCTAAAAGAAGATTTCTACACATCTTGTAAAGATCTAGTACTTTAGTTGACCTTAACCATCTATTATAGTGATACTTAATATATTCTCGGTTTACCCTAATTAAATGCTCAAAAAAGTTGCTACAGCGCTTACATTAGTAAGCACATTATACTTCAGCCTCATTCAAGTCGCTTTCGCTAATGATAACGACGCGCTCAATGCCGTCTATAGCCATTTTAGCGCCGCCTTTAATGAGCTAGATGCTAATATTATGAAGTCTATTTACTCTGAAGATGCCTGCTATATCCCAGAGGGGCAAGATGAAGAGATCACCTTAGGTCGAGACAATATTGTTGCCCTATACGAGACCTTTTTCGGCAAAATCAAACATAAGAATGCCCGAATTGAGGTCGACTTTCGGGTCATTGAGCGCAATATTGAGGGCAATAGCGCAACCGATATCGGCTATTACCTTATCCGTTTCCATCCCCCCGTCGATGACGGAGAACCAAGCAGCGAATTTGCCGGAAAATTTGTCGGCGTTTCCAAAAAGAAAAGTGACGGCAAATGGTACTTAACGGTCGACACCAATAATCGAGCCGAAGCCTCTTTTTATTATAATGCCAAACCCAGCCCAAACCTTTATTATGGGCGTCAATTTCCAGCATTAAGCCAAAATACATTACCGAATAATCATGACAAACAATAAGTTTTCAGCTGATTCACTTTGCCCTTGTTGTTCAGGGGCAAATTACCAAGATTGTTGCCAACCACTTCACCAGCAAAAACAGATCGCGCAAACACCTGAGCAGCTAATGCGCTCAAGGTTTTGTGCTTTCTTTTTAAAAGAGTACCGCTACTTAATTGAAACTCATCATAGTGATCATTTAGATGGGCTTAACGAGCAAGCCTTAGCTCAAGATCCACTGCCACAATGGCTGAGTTTAGATATCATATCGAGTGAGCAAGATGGCGATACGGGGCAAGTGTGCTTTCAGGCGTGGTATAAGCTCGAAAATGAGCTAGATGCCATCCATGAGACATCTGACTTTATCAAGCAAGATGGTCGCTGGTTTTATACTCAAGGGGAACAGAAGACACCAATATTACCGAAACGCAACGACAAGTGCGTTTGCCATAGTGGTAAGAAGTTTAAACAGTGCTGTGCTAAGTAGTGATTTTAGTCACTTTACGCTAAAAAGTGAACTTAGGGCGTTTTAGTGAATTGAGGTTGGTTTTTGCAAAAACTGCCCGAATTCAGAGACCCTTAAAGCAGGGCTGTATAGGAAGCCTTGTGCCTGATGACACTGATGTTGTGCGAGAAATTGCTCTTGTTCTCGCGTCTCGACCCCTTCAGCCGTTAAAGAGATATTTAACGCCGATGCCATCGCGATAATCGCACTAACAATTTCGCGGCTTTCATGGCTTACAGAGAGATCGGAGATAAATGAACGATCTATTTTTAGCTTACTAATTGGGAACTGCTTGAGATAGCGCATCGAGCTGTAGCCTGTTCCAAAATCATCAATCGCCAGCCCAACTCCCAACTCTGACAACTCATGACATAAGTTTGTCGCTGAGCGGATATCTTCCATCAATTCTGTTTCGGTGATTTCAAGAATTAAACTATGGGGCTTTAAACGGTAACGGGTCACCAACTCCCAAACCTGCTCAAATAGCGTTCCGCTGAAAAACTGTCTCGCTGAAACGTTGACGTGCATAGAGATATCGATTTGATGTCGCTGCCATAAATTAAGCTGCTTACATGCGGCCTCTAACACCCAACTGCCGATGTCAGTGATCAACCCTGTTTGCTCTGCAATATCGATAAAGGCACCGGGATAGAGAACCCCCTTCTTAGGGTGATGCCAACGAATCAGTGCTTCCGCCCCTATGTAGGACTGCTTTTTAAGATCTTTAAGGGGCTGATAATAGAGTTCAAACTGACGTCCTTTCACTGCAACTGCGAGATCCCTCTCTATCTGAGCATCTTCTTTAAAGGCATTAAGCAGAGCAGAATTAAACACCTGAATCGCTTGACCCTGTTTGCTCTTCGCATATTGCAAACCAATATCGGCGCAAGTCAGTGCCGAAAACTGTTTCTCTATAGAGGCAAGATCGACTCGCGCTATCGCAGGTTTCGGCTCAATTTGTTCGATGCCGATGGTGATTGGCGCTTCAAGCTGACGATATAGGCGCTCAGTTGCTAGCTCAATTATCGACTCATCTTCTTCATTTTCAAATAAGATACCAAATTCATCACTACCAATTCGTGCCACTTCTGACAGTTGATTAACCTCGGCGAAATGGCGAATACGTCTAGCGACTTCCACCAACATCACATCGCCATTTGCGTGGCCATAGGTATCGTTAAAACGTTTAAAACCTCTAAGATCAACTAGGACTAAATGACCCGATGTTGCACGCTCCAGCACTCGACTAAAATGGGTACGATTATAAAGTCCAGTTAAGCCACAGCGCCAGGCAAGACGGACTAACTCACTCTGGTGATGATGCTCTTCGGTGCAGTTTTTGGCATTAACCAAGGCGAAATGGTTACCTCGACTCGAGATAAAACGCTTAACAGAAAAGCGCATCCAGTAGGAAGACCCATCATGACGAACGAGATTGACCTCCTCGGAGACCGCCTCTCCGGCTCGGGCTTTTACTAAAACCGCCTCAGCTAATAAAGGGTGCTGCTTGAACAGATCTAATACTTGAACTCTTCGGCCTAATATTCGCGCTTTTGGCACCTGAGTTAAATTAAAGTGTGCCCGATTGACGTACTCGATACAGTCTGACGCTAAGTTAACCACCATCATGATATGGTCGGATTGCTCGGCGGCGGACAAAAATAGTGTTAAGCGTTCATCTTTGTCATAGCCGTAATGAGTCGCTAAGGTCAATGCCAGTTGAGCGGCGACTTGGGAACACAGCTGAACCTCACTGTCGTTCCAAGGCGCTTGCACCTCACTTCGCTCTAGACTCAGGATCCCCTCTAACTGACCATTAATTCGAATAGCCACCTCTAAGACCGACAATACGCCATGCTCTTGATAATAAGGTTTCAGTTCGAGCAAACGGCTATCATCACAGCAGTTCTGTGCCGTAATGTATAACTCATCTTTGAGCTGGCGAATAAATAAGGGACATGATGATGGGTTTGGACGGGATATAGCGCCTGATGAAGACGAATCAACAGAGAGAGAAACCACTTGCTCAAGCGTGTCTGTTTCTGCCGACAGTGCAGAAACGACGATTCGAGATACGCTAAACAGCTTAGAGAGTAACTCAGATGCAATTTGTGCCGTGGCTCTAAAGTCGCCTCGCTGCTTTGCATCAGAGTTAACAATATACTCTAACAGTTGCTGAGATTTATGCTTCTTCACGCGCTATCCTAAATAAGGTAGACAAAACCTCTACCAATGGCTTTATAAATTAAAGCAAAAATTATATTTTTATAGGGTACAAGACTACACGAGTTAATCTATTTTCAGCAAGGTTTTCTAGGCTATTTTATAGACCGTTTTCCAGTTGAAATATCATTTTTTCAGCGCTAAATGAAAAAGTTAGACTAACCTTTGCGTTTTGCCCTTCAAACTGAGTCTGTGCAGTCACACCATCGAAACGCTGCTGTGCTTTTTCAATTACTTCGCTTGCCAATTGCTCACAGTTTTCGCCGTTTAATTCCAGCTCTAGTACTGTATCGTGCTCGTCGATAATTGCGCCAACATCGACGAAGCTACCACAGTCATTACAGGTATCATTAACTAAATCTGATTGTGCCTTTTGAATATTTTTCATCTTAACGTGTCTCACTATGGATCATTTGAATGTTTGATTATATATCAGCAATTCAAAATAAAGCAGGCTCATCTTCAAGCTTGGGCTATTAATTCACCCATTTGACGCTGCATGACCAATTGATCGACAAAATGGGTGAGTTCCACTTTGGGCGCTACTGACACTTGGCTATATCGCTGACGCACAGACAGAGCACAGTTAGCCAACACCTCTTGCATCTCTAACGATTCATTGTGACGTATAACCAAAGCCTCTTCATTGAGTACATTTGCTAAACGAAAAGCGATGGCACCGTTTTCTTGGTGAACTTGGCTATTATCTGTCACCATCAAGTCACTATTGAGTTGTTCAACTAGCGCCTGCGGAGTCGGTAGCTCGAATTTAGCTCGCAAATCATGGCTAAGATGAGCCGCAGTCTGAAACTGAGCCATATCTCGGGCATCTTCAGATAGCATAGAAAGCAATAGACCAAACTCACCCCGTCGGTTAGAACCAACAGCATGATTGAGTCTCGAACCTAACTGAGATTCGTTGATTAACGTACTTTCTAACTGCGAAATACCCATTTTGAGCAAAAATAAACCTATAAAACAACTCGTTGATAGTTAATCGACCGTTGAAACGAATACTTTAGGTTTAATTTCATGTTTAAGCCCACCACACGCCAATGGCCGAAATTCAGCCACTAGCTATATGGTGTGAGTTCGCAATATGCTTAAGTCGCTTCCCATTGCTGACGCATTAAGTTAAACGCTAATTACTTCGCCATATCGAACAAGAATAAACCGCCAAAACAAGCCGTTGTAAGTTAATTGACCAAACAGTCAATTACTTTAGGGTTTATTTCATATTTAAGCTTTACAG
Source organism: Shewanella schlegeliana (assembly GCF_016765635.1). Lineage (GTDB taxonomy): Bacteria > Pseudomonadota > Gammaproteobacteria > Enterobacterales > Shewanellaceae > Shewanella > Shewanella schlegeliana. The sequence continues at coordinate 583,985 of NZ_JAESVD010000001.1, read as the reverse complement.
CAGAAAAAATTCTGACTACTATTGCCGCCGCAATTGAGGAGGGGTTCCCGAGTGGCCAAAGGGATCAGACTGTAAATCTGACGGCTCAGCCTTCGAAGGTTCGAATCCTTCTCCCTCCACCATTTGCGCACAATTTGTAGAAAGATATTCGTGGAGGGGTTCCCGAGTGGCCAAAGGGATCAGACTGTAAATCTGACGGCTCAGCCTTCGAAGGTTCGAATCCTTCTCCCTCCACCATTTCTATCAAATTGAGCAAGATGTAAAAGCTGGAAACACAATAGGCCAATATTGTGTGCAAGACGAAGTAAGAAAATGTGGAGGGGTTCCCGAGTGGCCAAAGGGATCAGACTGTAAATCTGACGGCTCAGCCTTCGAAGGTTCGAATCCTTCTCCCTCCACCACTTCTTAACTCGCTAATATTTTTCTATTAGTGGTTTTGAGGTAAAAGCGGTAAACACAATAGGCCAATATTGTGTGCAAGATGAAGTAAGAAAATGTGGAGGGGTTCCCGAGTGGCCAAAGGGATCAGACTGTAAATCTGACGGCTCAGCCTTCGAAGGTTCGAATCCTTCTCCCTCCACCACTTCTTAACTCGCTAATGTATTAGACTAATATTTAATGTATTAACGGTTTTGAAGTAAAAGCAGAAACACAATAGGCCAATATTGTGCGCAAGACGAAGTAAGAAAATGTGGAGGGGTTCCCGAGTGGCCAAAGGGATCAGACTGTAAATCTGACGGCTCAGCCTTCGAAGGTTCGAATCCTTCTCCCTCCACCACTTCTTAACCTCAGCTCAATCTCATTCTCGATATTCCGTAAAAACGCCCTTATCTCAGTTCCCTTAAAGTCTTAATGATATTGCATCGACAAGAAGAATATTAACACCTAGTTAATCATACTGTTATCAGCACTATCGAAACTAAACGTCTCACTTTTTCACCATCATTTGCACTATCATTGCCCACGTCTTTTCTCTATGATTTAGCATCATTGTTTCTAACAGAGGTGACATCGTGACGAACTCTTGGGTAAATCAAGCAATCGAAAAAATTGAAGCAGACTTCCAACGAAGCGCTGACACGCATTTGATCAAACTAGATACTCCTAATTTGCTGGGTATTAATATTTACCTGAAAGATGAAAGCACTCACCCGACGGGGAGTTTAAAACACCGCCTCGCGCGTTCTCTGTTTCTCTATGCCCTGTGTAATGGATGGATAAAAGAAGGCACAACTGTCATCGAGTCCTCTTCTGGCAGTACTGCAGTATCGGAAGCTTATTTTGCTCGACTACTCGGCTTGCCCTTTATCGCCGTTATGCCAAGCACTACAGCGAAGAAAAAGATTCAACAGATCGAATTTTATGGCGGCCAATGCCATTTCGTTGACCACTCAAGCAAGATTTATGCGGAATCAGAGCGGTTAGCACAGCAGCTAGATGGCCATTATATGGATCAATTTACCTACGCGGAGCGCGCAACCGACTGGCGTGGTAACAACAACATCGCCAACTCTATCTTTGACCAGATGGAAAAAGAGCAATTTCCTATCCCAACTTGGATAGTGATGAGCCCTGGTACTGGCGGCACCTCAGCCACTATTGGTCGCTATATTCGTTATCAAAGGCTGAACACTAAACTCTGCGTCGTCGATCCTGAAAACTCGGTATTCTACGATTTCTTCCATAGCGGTGATCAAAACATCAGCTGTTGTAACGGCAGTAAGATTGAGGGCATAGGTCGTCCCCGCGCCGAACCCTCATTTATTGCTGGTGTAGTGGATGAGATGCGTAAGATCCCCGATCCGGCCTCGATAGCCACTATCAACTGGCTAGAAAAAATTATTGGTCGCAAAACGGGGGCTTCTACAGGAACAAACCTCTACGGTGCGCTACAACTTGCCAGCGAAATGGCAGCAAAAGGCGAGACGGGCTCTATCGTCACTCTCATTTGTGACTCGGGTGAGCGCTACCTAGATACTTATTATAATAGCGAATGGATCGAGCAAAATATCGGTGACCTAACACCATACCAAGAGGCTTTAGAGCACTTTAGCTCGACATCGGTCTTAAACTGTCCAAATTCGAACTAGTCTAGGCAGCCGTTAAGCGATTAACAGCCACTAGTTTAAAAGTGAACATAAAAAAGCCCTTGTGATGCTAACATCCAAGGGCTTTGTAAAAGTAATACCGATACGAGCTTAGTCAATATCGAGGTATTTATGGGTTTGAATCGATAAGCGCCAATTACGCTCGATACAGGTCTTCATCGCCAATTCGGTCGCTCTAGGCTTTTGGCTGATAGGCTGTAGACAGACTGTTTTTCCGCTTACGTCAATTTCAGCGAGTAGAGCATCTAACTCATCGATATGTTTTTGCGTCGCGATAGGATGCTTGATCTCATTGGCACGATTCAGCGCTTGGGCTAATACTGGGTAGCCGCCTTTCATATTGACCTTTGGCGATACCGTGACCCAAGTGTCTTTGCTGCACAAAACCTCGAAAGTACCACTGGTTTCAATCTGCGTCTGATAACCTTGGCTATGCAAATATTCTGTTAACTCACTCAAGTTATATAGGCAAGGCTCACCACCAGTGATCACCACGTGCTTGGCATTAAAGCCCTTCTCTTCAAATGAGCTGACTAGCTGCTCTGGCGTTAACTCTGCCCAACGCCCTACAGTCCCATCAACCTGAATAACTAACTCTGGGGCGACGCGATTTGCCTCTAACAGCTCCCAGGTTTGCTTGGTATCACACCAAGAGCAACCAACAGGACAGCCCTGAAGTCTAACAAACAGCGCTGGTACTCCAGTATAAGTCCCCTCACCTTGTATTGTTTCAAACACTTCATTAACTGGATATTTCATTATCAGACCTCTTGATTAGCTGGGCCGCATTTATAGTGGATTTTGCTCATAGTCGCAAGTAGTTTAAAAGCATTCTCAGCTGCGCTAAACTACTCAGTCTTATTTATTGAAAGATTAAAGCTTAATTATGTCAAAAGCCGTTGTAGTTTTTAGTGGTGGTCAAGATTCGACAACCTGCCTCATTCAAGCCCTTCAACAATTCGATGAAGTGCACGGGATCACCTTCGATTATGGACAGAGACATAGAGAAGAGATTGAAATAGCCAAAGATCTCGGCAAAAAGCTCAAGCTTGCCAGTCACAAGGTCATGGACGTCACGCTTCTTAATGAGTTAGCCATCTCCGCCTTGACCCGTGATGCAATACCTGTGTCCAACGAACTGATGGACAACGGCCTACCGAACACCTTTGTGCCGGGAAGAAATATCCTGTTTCTGACACTCGCCGGGATCTATGCCTATCAACTGGGTGCTGATGTGGTAATTACTGGTGTGTGTGAGACCGACTTTTCAGGCTACCCCGATTGTCGTAATGACTTTGTCAAAGCGATGCAAGCGGCGCTAGAACAAGGCATGGATAAGCAGCTCACGATTCAGACCCCACTGATGTGGTTAGATAAAGCGGAAACTTGGGCCTTGGCAGATAAATACCAAAGCCTAGAGCTGATCCGCGATGAAACCTTAACCTGTTATAACGGCATTAAAGGAGATGGCTGTGGTACTTGCCCAGCGTGTCTACTAAGAAAGCGTGGTTTAGAAGAATATCTTGCCGATAAAGATGCGATACAAGCAAGACTTGCCGCTAAATGCTAAAACTCAAATTAGGGGTTAATAGCCCCTATACATTTGCGTTTATTATTACGCTCGTTTGTATCTGCCTATTTTACCTTAAGCTTGATCAGCAACTGGCCTATCAGAGACCACTCATCCTTGATGGCCAATGGTGGCGGCTACTAAGCGGTAACCTTTTACATACCAATGCTTGGCATCTGTATATGAACCTCGCTGGCTTTTGGGTCATCGTTGCTCTGCACGAACAACACTATCGTGCTTGGGGGCTTGGCGTACTGTTTTTGGTGTTATGCCTCATGCAAGGCATAGGCTTACTGGTGTTTTACCCAAGCCTTATTGGCTATGTTGGCTTAAGCGGTATGCTTCACGGCCTCTTTACTTATGGTGCGGTGATGGATATTCGCGGAGGATTAAAGTCCGGCTACCTATTGCTGCTAGGTGTGATCTTAAAAGTTGCCTATGAACAAATCTTTGGTGCGAGCAGTGAAATGACTGAGCTTATCGGCGCCAGAGTGGCAACAGAGGCTCATTTGGTTGGTCTTGTCAGTGGGCTTATCTGTGCTGGTGCACTCATCGCTTTCAACCACCTAGTTTATAAACCCCACAGCTTAAAAAGCAAATGAGTTAGCCCCCAACAGAAATAATGCTAGTTGCATTAAGCTTGAATAAAAAAGGAGAGTCAGCTTGAGCTGCTCTCCTTTTCTCGTCTAATGACTTATTACTGATTTATTACCGCTAAGCCTTAACAAATCTAGCCTAACTAAACTAAGCCTTGATAAATTGCTCTCGGAGTCGGCTGACTTTATCACGGATCGCAGCGGCCTCTTCAAACTCAAGGTTCTTGGCGTGTTCGTGCATCTGCTTTTCTAGCTTATCGATGTCATGACTGATATCTGACGGTTTAGCCACATGATAGTCAGCTCCAGGTTCCGCCACGCCTCGTTCACTATCGACATATTCGTGATCGCCCACATCCATGACATCGGTAATGCGCTTAACCACACCTTTTGGCGTGATCCCATTATCCAAATTATACTGATGCTGCTTTTCTCGACGACGATTAGTTTCGGTTATCGCTTTGTCCATCGACTTGGTAATGCGATCTCCATAGAGGATCACCTTGCCATTTACGTTACGTGCAGCGCGACCGATTGTCTGAATAAGCGAACGCTCCGAACGTAAAAAGCCCTCTTTGTCTGCATCGAGAATACATACCAGAGAGACCTCAGGCATATCTAAGCCTTCTCGAAGCAGGTTAATACCAATAAGCACATCAAACACACCTAGTCTCAAATCTCTGATGATCTCAACGCGCTCAACAGTATCAATATCAGAATGCAAATACCTCACTTTCACACCATGCTCATCGAGGTACTCGGTAAGATCTTCAGACATGCGTTTAGTCAATGTCGTCACTAGCACGCGCTCATTGACTGCTACGCGCTTACCTATCTCAGATAGTAGGTCATCGACTTGACTGGATACCGGACGCACTTCGATCTCAGGATCTAACAGTCCTGTAGGCCTAACGACCTGCTCTGCTATTTCACCATCCGACTTATTGATTTCGTACTCGCTTGGCGTTGCAGAAACAAAAATGCTCTGCGGCATCAAGGCCTCAAACTCCTCAAACTTAAGCGGACGATTGTCTAGTGCCGAAGGCAGACGAAATCCATACTCAACAAGATTCATCTTTCTTGAGCGATCACCTTTATACATGGCACCAATTTGCGGCACAGTGACATGGGACTCATCAATAATAAGTAAGCCATCATCAGGTAGATAATCGAGCAGCGTCGGAGGTCCATCGCCAGGTGCACGCCCCGACAAGTAACGTGAGTAGTTTTCGATACCGGAGCAGTAGCCAAGTTCTGTCATCATCTCGACATCATATTGTACTCGTTCAGTAATCCGCTGCTCTTCGATCAGCTTATTTAAGTCGAGCAGCTGCTGCTTACGCTCCCGTAATTCCTCTTTAATATCTTCTGTCGCGGCTAAAATAGACTCTCGTGGCGTCACATAGTGACTCTTTGGATAAACGGTGATCCTTGCAATACGTTTCACCTCATGCCCGGTAAGGGGATCGAACAAACTTAATCGCTCAATCTCATCGTCAAATAGTTCGATGCGGATGGCATTCTTATCAGAGTCGGCAGGATAGATGTCGATCACTTCGCCTCTAACCCTATAGGTACCACGCTGCAGCTCGATATCATTACGGGTATATTGCAATTCACTGAGGCGCTTTAAAATATCACGCTGCTGCATAATCCCGCCTTCACGCAGGTGCAATAGCATTTTCATATAGGACTTAGGGTCGCCCAAGCCATAAATCGCCGACACAGATGCAATCAGTACCACATCTTTGCGCTCTAACAGAGCCTTAGTCGCCGACAAACGCATCTGCTCAATATGTGCGTTAACCGATGCATCCTTCTCAATAAAAGTGCCAGTAGAAGGTACATAGGCTTCTGGTTGATAGTAGTCGTAATAAGAGACGAAATATTCAACCGCATTATGGGGAAAGAACTCTTTCATCTCTCCGTAGAGCTGAGCAGCAAGCGTCTTATTGGGCGCCATAATAATGGTTGGCCGTGACATTTTAGCGATAACATTCGCTACAGTGAATGTTTTACCGGACCCTGTAACACCCAGTAATGTCTGGCATGCAACGCCCGACTCTAGCCCATCAACTAATTTTTGAATTGCCGTAGGCTGATCGCCTGCTGGCTCATACATGGACTCTAATTGAAATACAGATTCTGACACTCAGATATTCCCTCGAAAGATGAGCCACTATTTTACCTTAATTTGCTCAAAAATGGTGCGTAATCGATAATTTATCGCTAGGTATAGCCAGTAGAAACAGATGACACTATTGATTGGTGTAAATTTGAAACTGGAATTTAGTTAAGCCTGCTTTCCCTATAGGTCCACTTTTACGACCACAACCTCATCTGTGAGGCGTTGCTAAACGCCCTAACTAATGCCCTGTACTCTTGCATAGCTCTATATGCTCTGCCTTTGCATATAAGAAAATGACCATAAACGTTTCATCCAGTAACTTATTACACCATATCGCTGCCATATGAAACTTTATAACGCCGCGAAATATGCTCATATTTCGACATTGCCACAGCCAAAGCCAGTAGAATCGGCGTTTTAATTCACAAGAATCACCGACAAAACAGTTACACTTGAGTAACACTTTTGAAAACCCCTCAATAAATTGTTGCTTTTTCCATCATATTGTTTTTATTGCTTAAAAAAAACAATCAATAAATTCGGTCAATTTAAGTTCAACGCCCATTCCATCGGCATTTGCCGTGGATTTTCCGGCTTAACCCACAGGCTTATCCACAGAAACAGTGGATAACTCTTACAAAGCTTGTCTACTGGGGCTTGTAGCACTTAGTACAACTAAAGTATGAAGTCGTGAATATTTGAAAGTTTCCTACATTTGTAATTATTACAGCATAACTTAAGGCCGCTTTAATGAGTAAAGGATAGAAAATAGTGATGAACTCATATACTTGCATTTATAACTGTTCATATTTTAACAAAAACGCTGCATCCACCAGCATTATGTGCACTAGGTGAGCACTTAAGCGTATAATTTCATTTTTTTTCCCTTGTCGAGTTGACTCAATTGTAAGAGCGATTTAATATGCGCTCCGTCTTCAACGAGACGTAACTTAAACGATTCCCCTGTAGTTCAGTCGGTAGAACGGCGGACTGTTAATCCGTATGTCACTGGTTCAAGTCCAGTCTGGGGAGCCAAGTTTAAGTTAGATTAGATAGTTATCTAATAATGTAAAAAGTAATTCCCCTGTAGTTCAGTCGGTAGAACGGCGGACTGTTAATCCGTATGTCACTGGTTCAAGTCCAGTCTGGGGAGCCACTTTTTACAATATGAAATAGTTATCGAACTAAAAATAGCGATTCCCCTGTAGTTCAGTCGGTAGAACGGCGGACTGTTAATCCGTATGTCACTGGTTCAAGTCCAGTCTGGGGAGCCATTTTTAGAGTTAATAAAAGTATAACGATTCCCCTGTAGTTCAGTCGGTAGAACGGCGGACTGTTAATCCGTATGTCACTGGTTCAAGTCCAGTCTGGGGAGCCACTTTTATTAAAGCGTTAAAATAAAGTATTGCGATTCCCCTGTAGTTCAGTCGGTAGAACGGCGGACTGTTAATCCGTATGTCACTGGTTCAAGTCCAGTCTGGGGAGCCAACTTTATAAGTTACAAAGAGTTAAAGTAAAGAATTGCGATTCCCCTGTAGTTCAGTCGGTAGAACGGCGGACTGTTAATCCGTATGTCACTGGTTCAAGTCCAGTCTGGGGAGCCAACTTTATTAAAATAAGTTAAAGTATTACGATTCCCCTGTAGTTCAGTCGGTAGAACGGCGGACTGTTAATCCGTATGTCACTGGTTCAAGTCCAGTCTGGGGAGCCACTTTAATTTAGCAAGACGTTTGAAAGGTATTTTACGATTCCCCTGTAGTTCAGTTGGTAGAACGGCGGACTGTTAATCCGTATGTCACTGGTTCAAGTCCAGTCTGGGGAGCCAACCTTTTATAACACACCTCACCTGCTTACCATCCCAATGCTGTATCAAGTAATAAATCCACTGCAATTCAAGATTAAACCTGTTTATAATACATCCCACTAAACCTGTATCACTCTCCCTAAGAGTTTTTTGATCGTGTTGAACGGATTCTTTATGACAACCTCAAAATATTTCCAGTTGCTTCTGTTTCTGCTGTTTATAGGACTTTCCTGTCTCAACTATCAGTTCGCACAGAAAACCTTAAGTAAACAGGCAGCTGAACAACTTACGCAATACTCGACAGTGATCGCGCAAGAAAAGGCATGGCAAGGCAAGGGCCAAACGCTTTATGAATTGCTTAAGCCCCAATTTAGTTTTCAATTTTTCCAATATATCGATGCATCTGACAGCAAAAATAACTTTACGAAAGGCGAGCTAATCGCAACAAGCGACTCAATGTTAGCGCGACTATTCGTCATAGAGTCACCTCATACTCAAGTTTTACAAGCTGGTCGGCTGCAGATCAAACTTTCCACACAGTTAGTACAGAAGCAAACCATCAGCCAATTCCAAAATCATTTACTGATTATCTGGGGCTGCTTTGCTGTCATCGCTTTTCTCCACCTTCTGTTAAGCCTAAAGCAGAGAAAAAGTATTCGTTCCATCTCGACCTATATCGAAAAACTCGGTCAGCTCTCTTTCGACGCTATCGACCAATCACAATTTAAAGGTGAATTTCGAAATACAGGTTTAATCTTAGAGAAAGCCAAACAGTCGCTAAAGGCAAAAGTCGGTGAACTACATGAGCTCAATAACCAACTGAGCAAAACCGTATTTCAAGATCCCATTACTGGCTTTGCAACAAAAGCACGTTTTACCGAGAAACTCGACGAAATCTGTAAAACAGACTCTAAAGAGTTCGGGATCTTAGTCATAGTCAAAGCCACAGAGCTTGCCAATATCAATCAACTACATGGTCGAGATGCCGGCGATGATTACCTTTGCAGAATTGCTCATGAGATGAGACTTGCGATAAATGAATCTGGACGAGCGCAGTTCTTTAGGATCTCTACGGCCGACTTCGCAGTCGTGATCCCAGATAGAACAATTAAACAATGTTCAACCATAGCCAACCAACTAAAATCGGCTTTTCGTGAATATCAACACCAAATTGGCACACCGTCCATCGCCCATATTGGTTTAGTGCCTTATCTTGAAGACAGCGATCCTGCATCATTGATGACCCTTGCCGATACAGCAGTCAGTATCGCCCAAACTCTCGGACCAAATTGTTACCATATCCAAGAAAAACTTACTGGTGGTGAACTGTTTGGCGAAAGCCGCTGGAAAGTAGCCATCAATGACCTGCTAAGACGTAAAGCAATCAAGTTTTATATTCAACCGATCCGTCCATGCCGTAACGATGTTGAATCATACCGAGAGCTATTATCACGATTTTATAATAGCGAAGGAAAGCTATTACCCACGACGACGGTTATTTCCATGGCCGAACGTCATGGCATGAGTGAAGAGCTCGACAAACTAGTTGTACTCAATACCCTACGTTTATTACTGCAAACGCCGAACCTTACTGGCTTGATTGGTATTAATATCAGCGCTGCCTCTGCGACCAATAAATCTTTTGTCTCTTGGTTAAAAAATATATTAACCAAACAGAGACAGGTAGCCGCGAGGCTTGTTTTCGAAGTGAGTGAGTCTGGTATGCAAACCAACCTTAGCGCCACTTACCACTTTATTAATGAACTGCATAGCGTAGGTTCACGGATCTCTATCGAGCGCTTTGGACTCGGCTTTACCTCATTCAAATTCTTTAAAGAGGTACGCCCCGATTATATTAAGTTAGACCATAGCTATACCCAAGAGATCACCCTAGATCCACACAATAAGTTTTTCGTTAAAATGATCATTGATATTGCTCGTAAACTTGGGATCAGAGTGATCGCCACCGGTGTTGAAAAACAAGAGGATAAGCTTGCAATGGAACAGCTGCTTATCGATGGCTTGCAAGGTTACTATATCGCCGAACCCAGCCCATTGAAGCAGGATGAAAAGACGGCAAATACTGTTTAATTCTGACTATTTATAAAGCAAACTTTTTATCCTTGCTTTCTATGTGTTGTTAATAGCTTAGGAAAAGCCGATAATAGCGCTAATTCTGTCTAACAAATTGATTAGAGATGAGTGAATATCTCCTGTTATTGATCGGCACAGTGCTGGTCAACAACTTCGTATTAGTAAAATTTCTTGGCCTTTGCCCCTTCATGGGGGTGTCTAGCAAACTCGAGTCAGCCATCGGCATGTCGATGGCGACAACGTTTGTGTTAACGCTGGCCTCTATCTTAAGCTATCTGGTTAATCAGTATTTATTGCTGCCGTTTGACCTAGGCTATCTACGCACGATGAGTTTTATCCTCGTTATTGCCGTAGTCGTGCAGTTTACCGAGATGCTAGTTCAAAAAACCAGTGCGTCCTTGCATCGTGCCCTAGGTATCTACCTGCCCTTAATCACCACAAACTGCGCCGTATTAGGTGTCGCACTTCTTAATATCAATGAAAAGCATGGTTTTATTGAGTCGGCTATTTTTGGGTTTGGCGCTGCTGTTGGCTTCTCATTGGTATTGATTCTTTTCTCGGCTATGCGAGAGCGCCTTGCCGCTGCCGATGTTCCTACACCTTTTAAAGGTGGAGCCATTGCAATGGTTACCGCAGGACTGATGTCGCTTGCGTTTATGGGATTCACGGGGTTAGTTAAATAAACATGTCTGCTATTGTCATCGCTATTGTTGTACTTACAATACTCGCGCTCGTCTTTGGTGTCTTACTTGGATTTGCCGCAGAGAAATTTAAAGTTGAAGGCAACCCTCTAACCGATCAAATCGAAGCGCTTTTACCACAAACTCAATGTGGTCAGTGTGGTTATCCAGGATGCCGTCCATATGCCGAAGCCATTGCTAACGGCGATAAAGTCAACAAGTGTCCGCCGGGCGGCACAGCTACCATGGAAAAGCTTGCCGATCTGATGGGTGTCGAACCTGAGCCGCTTAGCGCTACTGAAGCCGTTCAAGTAAAGAAAGTCGCCTTCATTCGTGAAGAGGAATGTATCGGTTGTACTAAGTGTATCCAAGCCTGCCCTGTCGATGCGATTTTAGGTTCAGGCAAGTTGATGCATACCGTCATTACTGACTACTGTACAGGCTGTGATCTGTGCGTTGCGCCCTGCCCGGTAGACTGTATCGACATGCTACCCGTAGAACAAACCACCAAGACCTGGAACTGGCAGCTAAACGCTATCCCAGTTAAGCAGTTGCAAGAGGAAAAGCCGTGTTAACTTTATTAGAGCAAATTGATAAAGGGACGCTTTGGCGCTCACATGGTGGTGTTCACCCTCCAGAATTAAAATCGCTTTCTAACAAGACCATCATCAGTGAGCTACCACTTGCCAGCCAATATATTTTGCCACTGACACAGGTTGGCGATAGTGCGCTACTGGCAGTTAAAGTTGGCGATCGCGTCCTAAAAGGTCAGAGCCTGACTAAGGGAACCAGCTTCGCTTACAGTCCAGTGCACGCGCCAACATCAGGTTTTATCACCCAGATCCAGCCTATGCCAAGCAACCATGCATCCGGCATTGCGGTACTCAGTTGTGTTATTGATGCAGATGGTGCAGATGAATCAGTTGAGGTTGTCGAAGCCGATGTATCATCTTTAAGCAATCAAGAGATCCTCAGTAAAATTCAGCAAGCTGGTATTGCAGGCCTTGGCGGAGCGGCGTTTCCAACCCACATCAAGCTCAGCCCTGCCAGTGATATTGAGCTGGTAATCATCAATGGTGTCGAGTGCGAACCCTATATCACCTCGGACGATCGTCTGATGCGTGAGCATAGCGATGAGATCCTTTCGGGCATTGCGATTATTCAGAAGCTGCTAAAGCCTAAGCGGATCATTATCGCCATCGAAGATAATAAACCCGAAGCCATCGAGGCTATGCAACATGCGCTTAATCGCAGCGAGTTAGCGACAGATAGCGCCAGGATCACCGCAGTTCCCACCAAGTACCCTTCAGGTGGTGAGAAACAGTTAATTCAGATCTTAACCGGCCAAGAGGTGCCATCGGGCTCTATTCCAGCTCAGCTAGGCATGTTAGTACAAAACGTCGGTACGGCTTACGCTATTCACGATGCCGTGGTAAATGGGCTAGCATTGACCCGCCGAGTAGTAACCGTAACAGGTTTAAACAGCCAAGCACCGGGTAACTATTGGGTTCCGATTGGTACGCCTGTGAGCCATCTGCTACAACAGTTAGGCTTTAGCGGTGATCTGGCCCAAGACAAAGTGATTATTGGTGGCCCTATGATGGGTCACTCTCTACCAGATACCTCTGCGCCCGTACTAAAGGGCACAAACTGCGTTCTATTGCCTAGCAGTGAAGAGATCGCTCCAGAGCAAGCAGAGAAGCCCTGCATTCGCTGCGGTGAATGCGCAGTTGTCTGCCCGACTCTACTGTTACCTCAGCAACTGTTTTGGCATGCAAAAGCCGAAGAGTACGATAAGGCCGCAAGTTTTAACCTACATGATTGTATCGAATGTGGTTGCTGTAGCTATGTTTGTCCAAGTGATATTCCACTGGTTGAGTATTACCGTATCGCTAAATCTGCAATACGCACCCAAACCGAAGAGAAGAAGCAAGCAGACTTTGCGAAACAACGTTTTGAAGCAAGAGTACAGCGCCTAGAAGAGGAGAAACTTGCTCGAGAGGCCAAAGCCAAAGAAGCGGCTGAGCGACGCAAGACAACGATGTCTAGCGGCGATAGAGACGCCGTTGCTGAAGCGATGGCGCGTATCAAGGCGAAGAAAGCAGCCGAAAGTCTGCAAGTTAAGACAACGCCTGCTGCTGACGATAAGAAAGCACAAGTTGCAGCAGCGGTTGCCCGTGCCAAGGCTAAAAAAGGCAATACAAACGCTCAGGTTGACGCCCAACCAACAACTGGCGCTACACCAGCTGATGATAAGAAGGCACAAGTTGCAGCAGCGATTGCCCGCGCTAAAGCCAAGAAAGCGACACAAGCAGAATCGCCTGATGCCGATACTAAAACGGAGGCTATGACTGCGCCTGTCAATACAGCAGTAACTGACAAGAAAGCGCAAGTTGCGGCAGCCATTGCTCGTGCCAAAGCTAAGAAAGCTGCGCAAGCGGGCACGTCTGAGGCCGATGTTAATGCTGAGCCAATACCAACTACAGTCGATACAGCAGTAACTGATAAGAAAGCGCAAGTTGCTGCAGCTATCGCCCGTGCTAAAGCCAAGAAGGCAGCACTCGCGGCTAGCAATGATGGCACCCAAGTGCAGCATAGCGAGGTGGACACAACCACGGCGGTTAGTGATAAAACCGACTCTGAGAACGCTATAGTTCAGAGCTCTGTCATTAAACCATGTGGAGCTGAGACCTCTACAACTGATTCAGCCGAAGATGCTAAAAAAGCCCGTATCGCCGCAGCAGTGGCTAAAGCCAAGGCTAAAAAGCAGTCGCAAGCCATAGAGCCTCAGCCTAGTAAAGCCGCTGATAGTGAAATCTCAGCTGCTCCAGACTCTGATATTCAAAGGTCTGATATTCAAAGCTCTGATACTCAAACCAATGATGCAAAGACTTTTGTAACTGAGACCTCTGTAACAGACACCCCTGTCGCCGAGTCTGCTGCAGATGTGAAAAAAGCCCGTATCGCCGCAGCAGTAGCTAAAGCCAAAGCTAAAAAGCAGTCTCAAGCCTTGGAGTCTCAGCCTAATAAAGTTGCTGATAGTGAAACCCAGAATACTCAAACCTCGAATGTTCAAGTATCGAAAGCTGAGACTTCAGTAGCTGAGTCGGTTGAGCCTGAGCTAGCTGAGACAAAGTCTACCGAAACCCTGTCAGCTGACGATGCGAAAAAAGCCCGCATCGCTGCAGCAGTGGCCAAGGCAAAAGCGAAAAAGTTGCAGCAAAAATTGCAGGAAAAGGAATAAACCATGGCGTTTAAGTTAGCCTCATCACCTCATTTGAAGGTGAAACTCCAGACCCAAAGTGTGATGCGCCGGGTTATTTTATGTACCCTTCCCGGTATCGCCGCCCAATGCTATTTCTTTGGCTGGGGCGTGCTCATACAGGTGATGCTAGCCATTGTTGTGGCATTAGCAGCCGAAGCTGCTGTACTGGCTCTGAGAAAGCGAGCCGTACTTGCAACGATTAGCGATAATAGCGCCGTATTGACTGCTATCTTGCTAGGTGTTGCCATCCCACCCATCGCGCCTTGGTGGTTGGTGGTGATAGGCACCCTGTTTGCCATCGTTCTGGTTAAGCAGCTCTATGGTGGACTCGGTCAAAACATTTTCAACCCGGCTATGGCCGCTTATGTCATGCTACTGATCTCTTTCCCTGTGCAGATGACGAGCTGGTCAATTCCAACGGCTATTGCCCAAAATCCAATGGATATTGGCTTAACGCTACAGGCTATTTTCGGCTCAATGAGTGCGGAGCAGCTAAACCTGTATAAACTTGGCTTTGACGGCATCGCAATGGCAACCCCACTCGATACCGTTAAGACAGATCTATCTTTAGGATTAACGACCACTGAGAGCCTAAGCAAAGCGATATTTAGCGATGGCTATGGTATTGGTTGGTTTTGGGTCAACATGGCTTACCTCGCTGGCGGCTTGGTCATGTTAAAGCTCAAGGTTATCCGCTGGCATATTAGTTTTGCCATTATTGCTTCGCTATTTGTCTGTAGCAGCTTTGGTTATCTGCTAAGCCCTGATACCCATGTTGGGCCTTTGCTACAGCTGTTTTCCGGTGCAACCATGCTCGCAGCTTTCTTTATCGCAACCGATCCTGTTACCGCAGCAACCAGTGTTCGAGGACGCTTACTGTTCGGCGCTATTATCGGTGTATTGGTTTATGTTATTCGTACCTATGGAGGCTACCCCGACGCCTTTGCATTTGCCGTCTTACTGGCCAACCTCTGTGCACCATTTATCGACTATTACGTCAAGCCACGCACTTATGGTCACCGTACGGGCAACTGAGCATAAAGAGAATTTATTTTGAAAAAATCAATGTTAAAAAATGGTTTGCTTCTAGGTCTATTTGCGCTTTTGTGCACAGGACTAGTCGCTGCTGTAAACCAATTTACTTACGACAAAATTAAGCAACAAGAGCAGATTGAGCTAGCTCGTGTACTTCATCAGCTCATCCCTGATGAGATCCACGACAACGAACTCACTGGTCACTGTATCTTACTCAACTCGGCGGAGTTTTTAGGCACAGACAGCTCTCTGCCCGCTTATGTCGCGACAAAAGACAATAAAGGTGTCGCGATTGCCATAGAAACCATCGCTCCCGATGGCTACAACGGCAATATCCGTATCATTGTCGGGATAAGCGATAAGGGTGAAGTCTTAGGTGTTCGCACCTTGTCCCATCAGGAAACCCCTGGTCTTGGTGATAAGATTGAGCTAAGAAAGTCTGACTGGGTACGCTCATTTGATGGACTGTTTTTACTATCAGATGAAGACAAGCGCTGGAACGTTAAAAAGGACGGCGGTGACATAGATCAATTTACCGGCGCAACAATTACACCACGAGCCTATGTCAAAGCAGTTAGAAATGCCGTTAGCTATTTTAATGCTAATAAGGCACAGCTATTGTCGACACCTGCCAATTGCGAGGTTGGAAATGAGTGATTATAAAGAGCTAGCCAAACAAGGTCTCTGGAAAAATAACCCTGGACTAGTACAGCTTCTGGGTCTATGCCCTCTTCTTGCGGTTACCGCAACCTTAACCAATGCCTTAGGCCTAGGCCTAGCGACCATGTTGGTTTTGATTGGCTCTAATATCTTGGTTTCTCTAGTGCGAGATTTTGTACCAAAAGAGATCCGTATTCCGGTGTTTGTGATGATTATCGCAGCACTAGTGACAACAGTGCAGCTGCTTATCAACGCTTACGCTTATGGCCTGTACCTGTCACTAGGGATCTTCCTGCCACTTATCGTCACCAACTGTGTGATTATCGGCCGTGCAGAGGCTTTTGCTTCACGCAATAATGTTACCAAATCAGCCTTTGATGGACTGATGATGGGCCTAGGTTTTACCCTAGTCCTATCTATATTGGGCGCGGCCCGTGAAATATTGGGCCAAGGTACGCTATTTTATGGTGCCGATCAGTTGTTAGGTGAGTGGGCTAAATCATTAACGATTCAGATCTGGCAAGTTGATACCAGCTTCCTATTGGCCATGTTGCCGCCTGGCGCCTTTATTGGCATGGGCTTACTCATTGCACTTAAAAACGTTATCGACCAATACTTGGCTTCCAAACAACCTAAAGTGGAACAAGAAGCGCCGACTCGTGCACGTATTACAAAAGTGAATTAGGCCACAGCAACAATAATAAAACACACGATACGGATACTAGACAATGAATACAGAAAAACGCCGACAGATCCTTGAAAGACTAAGAGAAAATAACCCTCATCCAGAAACTGAGCTAAATTTCTCAAGTCCCTTTGAACTGTTAGTCGCTGTAACGCTGTCAGCACAGGCTACCGATGTCAGTGTCAATAAGGCTACCGATAAACTCTTTCCGGTAGCCAATACGGCACAAGCAATTGCTGACTTAGGTGTTGAAGGTTTAAAGCCTTACATCAAGACCATTGGCCTGTATAACAATAAGGCCATTAATGTCGTTAAAGCCTGTGAAATCCTAGTCGAGAAATACAATGGCGAAGTGCCGGAAGACAGAGAGGCGCTTGAATCGCTTCCTGGCGTTGGTAGAAAGACGGCTAATGTGGTGTTAAACACCGCTTTTGGCTGGCCTACGATTGCCGTTGATACTCACATAGATAGAGTCGCAAACCGCACTAAATTCGCTATCGGCAAAAACGTCGTTGAAGTGGAAAAGAAACTGTTAAAGGTCGTTCCAGCAGAGTTTAAGGTCGATGTGCATCACTGGCTTATTCTGCACGGTCGTTATACCTGTATCGCACGTAAACCTCGCTGCGGAAGCTGCATAATTGAAGATTTATGTGAGTTTAAAGATAAAGTCTATCCAGAGGAATGATCCTGTTTAGCAGGGACAATCAAGAACAACATAAGCAAACCTAGAGTCATAAAAACAAAAAAGCCGCTATTAGCGGCTTTTTGCTATCCATAGGTTTATACCGATTGGTATTAGTACATACAGATAAAGAAAACAGTTAAAAACGCAGCAATGATTGCAGTAAGACCCAGTGACATTTTCAGTTCAGTTTGCATGGTGTTCTCCTTAAAATATTGAACTAATAGTATAAGAAACAGGGGACTTTCTCAGACTAATTTAGGTATTTTGTGATCCATGCCAGACTAAAGAAATTGATCTCGCTCAATTTTTACAAAGTGTATCTATCATCATAAATTTCGATATACTTCGGCTCACTACCCTATCACTTGGATATTTATCATGGCACAACTACTACATACCATGCTCCGCGTTGGCAACCTTGAACGCAGTATCGAGTTTTACACCAAAGTATTAGGCATGAAGCTACTTAGACAAAGCGAAAACAGCGAATATAAATACACCCTAGCTTTTGTTGGCTACGATGAAGAATCAACTGGAAGTGCGGTGATAGAGCTGACCTATAACTGGGGCACTGAATCTTATGATCACGGTAACGCCTTTGGCCATATTGCTATCGGCGAAGAAGATATCTATGCACGCTGCGATGCTATCGCTGCTGCAGGTGGCAAAGTAATCCGCCCAGCAGGTCCTGTTGCTGGCGGTACAACTGAAATTGCATTTGTAGAAGATCCTGATGGCTACAAGATTGAGTTTATCCAGATGAGTTCTGCCGAGAAAGGCTTAGGCTAAGTTTTGGTTCTTTTCATCTGAGATAAAAAAAAGCGCCTTTCGGCGCTTTTTCTTTAAGGCAAATAGCGATAGCTATTTAGAAGTTCATGGTTACACCAGCAAAGTAAGTACGACCGATTGTGTCGTAAACTTCTGGTACAGTACCACCGTCACTACCGTTAGATACTTTTGATGGTTCTACATCAGTAAAGTTCTTAACACCCGCACTTAGCATCCACGCATCGTTGATGAAGTAAGAAGCAGAGACGTTGTGGTATAGAACCGAATCAACTTTATTGCCCTTAGCTAAATCATCCATTTCACCGATATAACGGTTGAAGTACATTACACTCCAATCATCTTGACCAGCTTTAATCGTGAAGTTATTACGTAACTCAGCATAAGCACCGAAGTTACCATCGATTGTACCAGTGTAATCTTTACCGTCTTGCTCAAAGTTCAGCAAGTGAGTGGTGTCGTTGCTGATAACCCAGTCTAGACTCAACGCTTCGAAGCTATATGCCAAGTTAAAGTCGATACCACTCGTATCTTGGAAACCAACGTTAGTCAATGAGTTAGTCAAGTTAGACAGATCACCATCTGGACCAATTTTAAATGTTTCACATGCTGAAGCATCGCCGCCATAACAAGCATCTAGACCAGCTTGAGTATCAAGACGCGTAATTGCGTTCTTTACTTTAAAGCGCCAGTAATCGACTGTTAATGACAAACCATCAACATAGCTTGGCGAGTAAACAAGACCAGCTGTGTATGACTCAGACTCTTCAGGCTTAAGATCTTCATCAGAAGTACGGTTAACTAAGATCTGAGGATCTTTTTCGTTACCCCAAGGATCGTCTAGGTAATCGTAAGAACCTGAATCACCACCATATAACTCACTTACACTTGGTGCACGGAAACCTGTTGCAGCAACAGTACGGATCATTAGTTCGTCAGTCGCTTCATAAGTTAAACCAATTTTCCAAGTCGATGCATTACCAAATGTAGAGTAATCATCAAAACGTAGTGCAAATTCACCAGTTAGCTTATCGGTAAACGGTACGCTCACTTCTTGGAATACCGAGATAACATTGTAGCTACCATCAGTCGGGTCTTGTTGTGCTGCAGTACTTTCACCTGCTACGACAATTGGATCTGGGTTATAGTAACCGCTCTCATAACGGTATTCGGTACCGATTGCGAACGCCACTGCACCTGCATCTAAGTCAAATAACTCACCGTTAAGACCTGCTGAGAATACATGCTGCTCGTTACCACCATTAGACTCTTGATCGTATGAAACACTATTTAGTAATTCTTGATCTGTCATCGGCTGACCCGTTAACCACGGAGCTTGGTCAGCATAGATAGCCTCTGCCATCAGGTTAGCGTTAACTGAATTCTCTACGCCTGTTTTAGCTTTGTTATTACCATAGGTGTACGACATATCCCAGTTCATACCCGTATTGATATCTAGCGAGCCTTCAAGGCCTGCAGAGACACGCCAGGTGTCAGTGTCCTGGTTATAAATACGAGGACCAACATCATTCATACGTTTTCTATAGTTAACTTGACCATTTTTGTCTGGTGTAATACCAGCATCGATCATGTCTTGATCAAGCTCTAAACATTTCAATGGATCATCACCAACCTTGCAAACGTCTAACATGATATTTGCAGGTTGCGGTGCTAACTGTTGGTTTGACTTACGCTTTGTATAAAGCACGTCACCAGTTAAAACGATATCGTCACCTAGCTCTTGAATCATGTTAGCGAACAAGCTGTAACGCTTACTTGGTGTTTGATAAAAGCTATCTTGGGTATAATCATAACCTTCTTCACGGTCAACCCAGTTGCCATCTTTATCTTTAACCTTACCGCCTAAAGAACCGTTAGGAATGAATGAGCTTGAACCTGGATCTGTCCAGTCACGGTCTGACTGAACTACGCCGCGACGATCTGAGTAAGCAGCACCAAATGTATAGTTGCCAGAGTCGGTATTGAATCCGTAAAGCGCACTGATCTCACCGTTTTCGCCGTCACTCTTATCGGTCATGCCGCCAGTAAGATCAACTTGGAAACCTTCAAAATCTTTCTTGGTGATAATGTTAACTACACCAGCAATCGCATCAGAACCGTAAACAGCAGATGCACCATCTTTTAAGATTTCAACACGGGCAATCATAGCAACTGGGATTGAGTTAAGATCAACTGCACTATCGGCACCCGAACCAGAGTTAACCATGCGACGGCCATTTAACAAAACAAGCGTACGCTGTGAGCCCATACCACGTAGATCAACCTGTGCAATACCATCTGCACCGTTGTTTGTACTAGAACCAACAGCGGCACCCGCCATTGATGTTTGCGCTTGTAGAATTTCATCTACAGATGTAAAACCTTCAGCACGGATTTCATCTGCGCCAATTACAGTTACTGGCGAAGCCGTTTCCATATCTTGACGTTGAATGCGGGAGCCGGTAACAGCAATGCGTTCTACATCGGCACCGACTTCTTCAGCAAACGCTGTATTTGACATGGTAAAAGCGCTGGTAGAAACCGAGGCGATTAAACCCAACTTAATCGCAGAGGCCAATTTAGATGGTCTGTTCATTATGTAATACTCCCTAACCTATTTATTTTTATATACACGTCATTTGTTATTCTTGACGTTGATATGGATACTGCAATTTCACGTTTAAAGCGTCAATCAAGCAATTTATTAACCATTGACACTATTTTGTTAAAATAAATAAGTTAAAACGTAACAACACTTATTCGCGCATCGCCAGCATAATGAGATCTTCGTCACGCAGCAGTTCGATACACTACAAATAAAGGCATAAACAGCTAAATCACCTAAAAACAATGCAACGTTTTTTTAACCACGCCAAAAACAATAAGCGTGACACGCATCACAAAAACAACTCCTTAAGTTTAGTAAGGGACTTACTTTTAATGATATTTTTTAGATATTGCTCATGTTTTTTAGTGCCATTTTAGGCTAGCAGTCAGTCTAGATTCAGCTTTAATAACCTTAAAAGTCGTTACTTGTGAACAAATGTTATAAAGCTCAGTTTTGGCTTTCATGACGATTGCAGCAACAGAGCCTAAGTTGATAAATAGCGATGTTAAGCGTAGAAACTAGCGACTAAGCACTATCGACAAATATGACTCAAGCTGGAGAGTAAGAGCCTGAAAACATCATGACGGGAAAGAAGAGCTATATAAATAGGAGTATTATTGAGCTTGGATCATTTCGAAGTGAAATTCGGGGCCAAAGCGCCCCGAATTCATAGGAGGGTTGAACATTAGAGCAGAATCAAAGTTGTCTCTATATACACTAAATATTTGGCTGAATAATATTAAAGTGAGTATAGGCTCGAGGAGTAGCTATCCGTCCTCTTGGGGTTCTTTGGATAAAACCTTGCTGAATTAGAAATGGTTCTAGCACATCTTCAATGGTTTCTCGCTCTTCACCAATGGCTGCCGCAAGGTTATCTAACCCCACAGGTCCACCCATAAACTTATCAATAATGGCAAGCAGTAGCTTTCTGTCCATATAATCAAACCCCTCGGCATCAACATCTAACATGTCTAATGCTTGCTCAGCGACGATTTTGGTAACGGCTCCGCTATGTTTGACCTCGGCAAAGTCTCGCACACGCCTGAGTAACCGGTTAGCGATACGCGGCGTACCACGTGATCGGCGCGCAATTTCGATAGCGCCTTCATCGTCAATCTCAAGCTCCATCACTTTAGCTGAACGCGTCACAATGCTTGATAAGTCTTTAACGTTATAAAATTCGAGTCTTAGTGGTATGCCAAAACGCGCTCTTAATGGCGATGTCAGTGCTCCGGCACGCGTTGTAGCACCAACCAGTGTAAATGGTGGCAGATCCAGCTTGATGGAACGGGCTGCGGGCCCTTCTCCAATCATGATATCCAGCTGATAATCTTCCATCGCCGGATATAAAATCTCCTCAACCACGGGGCTTAAACGGTGGATTTCATCGATAAATAGTACATCGTTAGGCTCGAGGTTCGTCAGCAGCGCCGCTAAGTCTCCCGCCTTTTCAAGTACGGGGCCCGATGTAGACTTGATATTCACACCCATTTCATTAGCAACAATCATCGCTAATGTGGTCTTACCTAAACCTGGCGGGCCATAAATCAGCATATGGTCTAACGCTTCGCCGCGTTTCTGTGCCGCTTCGATAAAGATCTTTAACTGCGCACGCGTATCATCTTGACCAGTATATTCATCCAGCAGTTTAGGTCGCATTGCGCGATCAACGGCTTCGATTTCATCGCGCTCAATTATGTTTGGCTGTATGAGTCGGTCAGCTTCAATCATCTATTTTCCTTAAAGCATCGATTTCAGCGCTGATTTAATCAGCTCTTCTGAACTCATGCCATCTGTATAAACCGCCGAAACCGCTTTGCTTGCTTGTGCAGGTTTGTAACCTAAAGAGAGCAGCGCAGCGATTGCATCTTCTTCTGCGGTATTAACCGCTTCAGGGACCTTATAGTTGGATTGCAGCATAAATTCTCGCTCTGAGCCAACAGAGGCTTCCATCAGGCTCTTGAGTTTATCGCGCATCTCCACCAACAATCGTTCTGCCGTCTTCTTACCAACACCAGGTAACTTAACGAGTGTGGCGATATCGTCACGCTCGACACAAGCGACAAATTCACTTGCAGTCATTCCCGATAAAATCGTTAACGCAAGCTTAGGACCAACACCGTTGGCCTTAATCAGTAGCCTAAATAGGCTTCTCTCTTGCTTAGAGACGAAACCATATAGCAGCTGCGCATCTTCTCGTACAACAAAGTGCGTATAAATAACAGCTTCTTGACCTAATTCCGGCAGCTCATAAAAACTGGTGAGGGGCATTTGAATTTCATAACCCACCCCAGAAACATCCACTAGCACCTCAGGTGCCTGCTTCTCTATTAATAACCCGCGAATTCGACCTATCATTTATATCGTCCATATGTTCTAACATTGGCTCTGCCACCAAGGGCGACCAAACTCTGGCAAGTATGATAATGACACACAGCCACACCTAGCGCATCTGCAGCATCGGCTTGCGGAGCGCTTGGTAATTTGAGTAGCTGCTGGATCATATGCTGTACTTGGGTTTTCTGCGCACGTCCCGTACCCACCACCGCACTTTTAATTTGCGTCGCGCTATATTCAGCGACCGGTAGGTTTGCTGCAGTTGCCGCAACGATTGCAGCACCGCGAGCCTGACCAAGTTTAAGTGCTGAGTCGGCATTTTTTGCCATAAACACACGCTCAATAGCAAACTCGTCGGGTTGGTATTGTCTGATGATCTCAGAAAGACCATCGAAAATTTGCTTCAAGCGTATGGGGAGCTCGTCAGAGGTTGTACGAATACAACCACTGCCAACGTAGATCTGCTGACGACCAACGCAATTAATCACGCCATAGCCAGTGATCCTAGAGCCGGGATCGACTCCTAAAATTATTGCCATATAAGCTTTATTCCAGACCTTCCATCACTTCGTCAGAAATATCTGCGTTATGATAAACCTCTTGAACATCATCATGATCTTCTAAGTTATCAATTAAACGCAAAAATTTTGGCGCAGTATCGGCATCTAACTCGGCTTTAGTCGATGGGAACATGGTCACCTCAGCATTGACAGACTCAAGACCTGCTGCGTCTAAGGCATCTTTCACACTACCAAAATCTTCAGGAGACGTGAGTACATCGATAGAACCGTCTTCATTGGTCACCACATCTTCAGCACCCGCTTCCAATGCCGCGTCCATTACCGTGTCTTCATCAACACCTTCATACGAGATGATGCCCTTCTTATCGAACAGGTAAGCAACCGAACCATCGGTACCTAAGTTACCACCAGACTTACTAAATGCATTACGCACGCCCGATACGGTACGGTTTTTATTGTCAGTCATGGTTTCAACTAACACCGCGGTGCCACCTGGACCATAACCTTCATAAATAATGGTTTCCAACACTTGACCATCTAGCTCACCGGCACCGCGCTTAATTGCACGCTCAACCGTATCTCGGGTCATATTATTTGATAACGATTTGTCGATAGCGGCACGTAAACGTGGATTTGAGTCTGGATCGGAGCCGCCTTCACGAGCCGCTACAGTCAGCTCACGAATAAACTTTGTAAAAAGTTTGCCACGTTTTGCATCTTGAGCCGCTTTACGATGCTTGATGTTGGCCCATTTACTGTGTCCTGCCATATCTTTCTCCTAAATGCCTTTTATACCCAAACTACCTGAAAAACTGAAAGAAATAACTAAATTAATGTGCAAGTGACTTGGGTATAGGGGGAATTACTGTTTGGTCTCAATTAGTCGAAAAAAAAGCCGAGTCTTAACTCGGCTCTTATTACATCTTACTTATTCAGCGTCTTTTACTTCAGCATCTTTAGCTTCCGCTTCAACAACACTAACACCAAGCTCGGCTAACTGCTCAGGATTGGCAAACCCTGGAGCATTGGTTAACGGACAAGCAGCTGTCGTTGTTTTAGGGAACGCCATCACGTCACGGATTGAGCTCGCGCCAGTCATCAACATGATGATACGGTCTAAACCAAATGCAAGACCTGCATGAGGTGGTGTACCGTAGCGTAATGCTTCTAATAGGAAGCCAAACTTCTCGTTCGCTTCTTCGTCATTAATACCTAGAATTCTAAATACAGCAGACTGCATCTTGCTATCGTGAATACGTACAGAACCACCGCCTAATTCACAGCCGTTCAATACCATGTCATAAGCATCAGAAATCGCACCCGTTGGGTTAGCTTCTAGCTCTTCAGGTGTCATGTTGCTTGGCGCTGTGAATGGGTGGTGCATTGCATGCAGTCCGCCATCAGAGGTACGCTCAAACATTGGGAAGTCAACAACCCAAAGTGGTTTCCACTCACCTTGAAGTAGTTCGAAATCTTCACCCGCTTTCAGACGTAGTGCGCCCATAGCTTCGGCAACGATATTAGCTTTATCTGCACCAAATAGAATTAGATCGCCAGTTTGTGCGCCAGTACGCTCAAGTAGCGCCTTAACCACGTCTTCACTTAGGAACTTAAGCACTGGAGACTGGATGCCTTCCATGCCCTTATCAAGGTCGTTGACCTTCATCCAAGCTAGACCTTTCGCGCCGTAGATAGTGACATACTTAGCGTATTCATCTAGCTGCTTACGTGAAAGCTTAGCGCCATCAGGAATGCTCAGTACTGCAACACGGCCTTCAGGATCGTTTGCTGGGCCATTAAATACCGCAAACTCAACATCTTTAACGATATCGGCAACGTCAATCAGCTCAAGCGGGTTACGTAAGTCTGGCTTATCTGAACCAAAACGACGCATCGCTTCTTCGAATGTCATCTTAGGGAACTGGCCTAAATCAACATTCAATAACTCTTTAAATAGACCGCGAACCATCTCTTCCGTCTTATCCATGACTTGCTCAGAGGTCATAAATGACGTTTCGATATCGATCTGAGTAAATTCAGGCTGACGGTCAGCACGTAAGTCTTCATCACGGAAACACTTGACGATCTGATAGTAGCGGTCAAAACCAGACATCATCAACAACTGCTTAAACAGCTGTGGTGATTGTGGCAATGCGAAGAACTGACCTTTATAAGTACGGCTTGGTACTAGGTAGTCACGCGCACCTTCTGGTGTCGCCTTAGTCAGAATTGGCGTTTCGATATCGAGGAAACCGTTACCATCTAGGAAACGTCTTACCGCACTTGTCACTTTAGAGCGGAAGATAATACGGTCAGCCATCTCTGGGCGACGTAGATCTAGGTAGCGATACTTAAGACGCTGCTCTTCGGTATTGTGCTGATTTTTGTCCATGTTGATTGGCAGTGGTGCAGAGCTGTTCAAAATGGTTAGCTCTAGACCTAAAATCTCAACCTCACCAGTACGCATATCGGCGTTAATCTGGCTGTCAGGTCTTGCTCTTACAAGGCCTTTGATCTGAACACAAAATTCGCTGCGTAGTGTGCTTGCAACGTCAAAAACTTCAGGAAGGTCTGGATCATAAACAACCTGAACGATACCTTCTCTATCACGAAGATCGAGAAAAACTACGCCGCCTAAATCTCGGCTGCGATTAACCCAACCCACTAGGGTCACTTCTTGACCTACGTGAGACTTATTGACGTCTCCACAATAATGACTGCGCATTTAACTCTTTCCTTTATTCCGCAAAGCGATGCTTGAGGATCTGGTTCAAAATAAGACAAAAGCGGCATTATAGAGAAATATTGCCGTTTTCCAAATAACTTCTCGATTAGTCGGCTAACTATCCATCAATTTAGATTAAAAATTAAATAGTTTGGCTTATCTTAGCAAAACTAGGTGCTTCGATATGCCCTGCCACCCGCATTTTTTGCACGATACATCTGTTTATCTGCAGTTTTCAATAGTGCATCGATACAATCACCATCTTTTGGATAGACTGCAATACCTATGCTAGCCGATGCACTTACAGTCTGATCATTTATAACAAAGGGCGTTGATAGGCTGCTTAATAAATTTTCAGTCACATCATAAACTGATTTAAGATCTTTGATGTTATTTAAAATAATTACAAACTCATCTCCACCAAGGCGTCCTACAGTATCGGAGCGACGAATGCTGTTAGCGAGCACCTCACTCACATGTATCAAGAACTTATCGCCAACTTGATGACCAAACTTATCGTTAATCAATTTAAAACCATCTAAATCGATAAAGATCACTGCAAACTGGGCAGTGTCTCGAGCGTGCAACAATATAGCCTGCTCGAGTCGGTCTTCAATCAACATTCGATTAGGTAACTGAGTCAACGCATCATGCTTAGCAAAATGTGCCATCTTATTCTCGGCTTCAATACGCAGTGCTACCTCTTTACGTAAACGCCGAATGACCAGCAGTGCCATGAAGATGACTAAGGTCAGAATCGAAAACGCCACTATGCTAATTTTGAGCTTATTCTCATATTCATCGCGACCAAACTCAACGGTCTGTGACACCCACTTCTGATGGATCTCTTGCTGCCGAGTGGAGTCGATATTTGCCAATACAGCATTGATGAGAGGCAGCAGTTCTTTTTTGCTATGGTGAACACCAAAATGGCTACGTTGTTGAGCGAAACCTACCAACATTGACATCTTCAAGCTAGAAAATTTATCGTTGCGCAAGTTACGACTTAAGTTCACCACCTTATCGATAAAGACGTCTGCCTTGCCCTGCTCTACCGCTTTCAATCCAGCTTGACTATCGGGCACCAAAATCAGCTTTAACCTTGGATGTTCACGCATTAACTGACCAATAATATGATAGCCTTCAACCACGGCGACTCTTTGCCCTTTGAGATCATCTAGGCTAAAAACATTAACGTTATTGAATGACGTCACCAGCCCCCAAGGCGCAGGCCAATATGAATCGGTAAAGCTCAATTGAAATTCCCGCTCCGGAGTCTTAGCCACAGAGCCCGCCATGTCCACCTCTCCGCTTATTAGCGCATCAAGCAAGTTTTGCCATTCATCAAACACTTGCGTTTCAACAGTGAGACTCAACTCATCGGCGATAATATTGACGATATCACTGTTAATCCCCGCATATTGACCCTCTTGCAGATACTCCATCGGTTGCCAGTTGCGCAGATACCCCACCTTCACAGTGCCAACCTCTTCGATTAGTCGCTGCTGAACAGGTGTTAAATTAATCAAGCCCTGTGTATTTTTATAGATTCTATCCTCTGGGTTTAACATCCACTTACGTTCAATGGTGGCTAACTCCCCTTGGGATATAAGGCTGAATCCCGCCGCAACTCTCTGGGCGAAGCCCTGCTCACTGCCTCGATTGAGCACAAACAGGTCAGTCTTAAACTCCAAGTCAATATACTGATGAAATTGCTCCCAGCTATGATTTAAAAGCAGGTAATGCTGAGTCCAAGCAGAGGCTGCAACGAACGCGCTAATCTCGCCACTTTTAGCCGCTTCAATCATGCTATCGACAGAGTGATAATAACGAATATCCGAATCAGGCAAGGCATCGACTAACTCAGGTAAGTAAGGTGACGTTGGAGAAACAGCCACAACTTTGCCCTTAAGCTCCTCCAGGCTTTGCAGTGGTTTTTCAAATGAGAATAAACGGCTAGCCACACGATATATCGTATGGGTGCGATTAAGGCCCGTCTGCATAGAAGTCGATTCAGGATAGCCTAAGTGAACATCGGCTATACCGCGCTTAATATTATCTATGCTCTGTTTCATGCTACCGGCAACAAATCGAATCGGAAGCCCAGTTTTTTCAGACCATAACTTCCAGATATCGACTAATAAACCATGGGGTAAACCGTCTGATCCGATATCAGCAAAAGGCTCAACACCTGCTTGCATCGCTATCACGATATCGTTCTGATAGCGTAAGTTTCCAAGCCAGCGACGCTGATGACTCTCAATCACCTCGGGCTCAATTTCATTAAACCCTTTCGAAATCAAGGCTGCCAGCCGATTACTGCCCTTTTGTACTGCGGGAGATATCGACAAGGCGGAGATAAGTTTACGATTCTCAACAGGAAAGTTGACCGAGATGATGTTGTTAATCTGGCTTTGTCGTAAAAAGCCTTCCAAACCTACAAATACAAAAACTTCCTCATTAATCACAGCTTTTATTAATTCACTGCGATTATCAAAGTAGCTGAATGTAAGCTTTGGTTGCAGCCGCTTTAAGATTGCTATTTGTGCCGCACCTTTAACGACACCGATTTTATAAGGGATGATATCGGCAAAGCTTTGTGCCTGTGGTAATTGGTAGTTGATGTAGAGGAAACTGTTTACACTCGCTATTTTTTCAGCAAACTCATATTGATTTTCTCGAGTGGTCGTCTTGGCCATACCAATATGCACATCGGCGACTCCCATCTCTAAATCTGTTAAAGAGGCCTCCCAGTTAGAGGGCTTAAACACCACTTGCGTGTTCGTCTGTTTCGACCATTCCAGCCAGATATCGACCAAAAGACCGCTTGGTTGATTATTTTCATCGACAAACTGAAAGGGGTAACTGTCGTTGCTCATTGCAATAGTTAGCGGCACTTCCCCTACCTTTGAATCCGAAAAGGCCGGAAACGCGATAAACATCAGCGCAAAAATTCGCAACAAACAAGTGATAGTTTTCAATTACATTTCTCACAAGGTTAAATAATTGGGTTTATTTTGTTTAATTATTGCTATTAGACAAAATTTTATGAGGAAATTCCAGTGCTAGTCTTGCTGGTTATAGAGATGTTTAGCTAGAATGAAGAGTTGAACTCTCACTATTTGATCACATGAACTCTTCTCAAGATAATCTCTTTGCCAAGCCATACGAACGCGTCAGCGACTTTCAATTCGATGACAAAGTAGCAGGTGTATTTAATGATATGATCAGGCGCTCCGTTCCTGGTTATGGTCAAATAATCAATACCATTGGCGATTTAGCCCAAAAATACGCCACGCCTAACAGCAAGATTTATGATCTAGGTTGCTCATTAGGATCGGCAACATTAAGTATTCGCCGTCGGGTAGAAGGCCGTAACTGCCAAATCATCGCCATCGATAATAGCGAGTCGATGATTGAACGCTGCAGTGAGAATCTATCGGCTTATGTGAGTGAAACTCCGGTAGAGCTAGTCTGTGGTGATATTCGCGATATTAAGATAGAAAACGCATCTTTAGTCGTGCTGAATTTCACAATGCAATTCCTTGCGCCAAGCGATCGTGAAAGCCTGCTCAACAACATCTATCAAGGCCTGCTACCTGGTGGTTTATTGGTGCTGTCTGAAAAGCTTTACTTTAAAGAAGAAAAGATCCAATCAACTTTGGATGATTTACATCTCGATTTCAAAAGAGCAAATGGTTACAGTGAGTTAGAGATCAGTCAAAAACGTAGTTCGTTAGAAAATGTGATGAAACCTGATACACTGACCGAGCATGAAAACCGGATCAGAGCACAGGGGTTTGGCCAGTTCAGCGTTTGGTTCCAATGTTTTAACTTCGCATCAATGGTGGCAATTAAGTGATTAGCTTTAGCTCGTTTTACAAACAAATTTCTGACTCTAGCCTACAACACTGGCTGGAGACACTTCCTTCTATTCTCGGCCAATGGCAACGTGAGCATAAGCATGGATCACTGCCAAAGTGGGAAAAGGTGCTTAACAAACTGCATTACCCTGAAGCTGACATCATCGATTTTAAGACCAGCGTAAAAATTGGATCCGGTGAACAACTTAGCGATGGTGAGAGAGAAAAACTTGAAAATCTTTTAGCCATTTTCAAACCTTGGCGCAAGGGGCCTTACTCTCTACATGGAGTAGAGATTGATACCGAATGGCGTTCAGACTGGAAGTGGGAGCGTGTTGTTCCACATATCTCTCCACTGCAAAACCGTACCGTATTAGATGTTGGCTGTGGTAGCGGTTACCATATGTGGCGTATGTTGGGTGAAGGTGCCAAACACGTTGTTGGTATCGACCCATCACCACTATTTATGTGTCAGTTCGAAGCAGTTAAACGTATTGCAGGCAATGATCATCCGGTGCACTTCCTACCTTTAGGGATTGAAGAATTGCCCGCGTTAGATGCATTTGACACCGTATTCTCTATGGGCGTCTTATATCACCGCCGCTCGCCTATCGATCATATCTATCAATTACGAGATCAGCTACGCACTGGCGGTGAACTCGTGCTTGAAACGCTTGTGATAGATGGCGATGAAAATACGGTACTCGTGCCAAAAGATAGATATGGCAAGATGAACAATGTTTGGTTCTTGCCATCAGTTGACGCACTGATGCTTTGGTTAAAGAAATGCGATTTCACAGACATACGTTGTGTCGATGTCGATGTCACCTCCTTGGCAGAGCAAAGAAGTACCCAATGGATGCCAAATGAGTCATTAGTCGATTATTTAGACCCTAATGATGTTAGCCTAACGGTTGAAGGCTACCCGGCACCAAAGAGAGCCACCATCATTGCCACCAAGAATCAGCCTAACAAAGATTTAATCTAGCCAAAAATAGTAAATGGGAAGCACTATGTTCAAGCAGATAATTTGTATCGCCGCAATTACCGCCGTTATTTCAGGTTGCGCAACGACCAAAGACACTAACGCACCGATCCCTGTTGATGCGGCTGCGCTCGAAGCCAGTCTAACTAAACAAGAAACAAATATTCTTGAAGCAATCGATAGTTGCAACCAAGCTCAGTCTGCAGGGTATGCCCAGCTAAGTAGTCAAGTTGAGGCGCTAAACGCTAAAGTGGCTCAGTTAGATGTGAAAAAAGAAGCCGCTGTTGTGCCAGTTGTCACCCCAGTGCAATGCCCACCTTCACCTATCGGTGATAAGTTTATACTCGGTGCTATCGAAAACGTTTATGTCGAAGAAGTTAAGGCAAGCTTTAATACTCGAATCGATACTGGTGCAGAGTCTTCATCATTAGATGCACGAAATATCATCCTATTTGAGCGAGATGGCAGTCAATGGGTACGATTTGACGTGTTTACCCAAGGCGATAAGCAGCCAGCTAAAACATTCGAATCTAAAGTTGAGCGTTTTGTTCGCATCAAACAAGATGCCGATGATAAAAGTGACCGTCGCCCAGTTATCCACGCTCACCTAGAGATTGGTCCATATAAAGCCGAGACCGACCTGAACTTAAGCGACCGTAGCCATTTGGAGTACCCATTATTACTTGGGCGCAAGTTTATGCAGGACATCGCGGTTGTCGATGTTGGACAAACCTATATCCACGGAAAAAAACAAGACGCAAAGCCGTCTAAAACAAAATAATAGGATAATTGCAAATGCATTCTAGAAAGCCTTTTTATATTTTAGTTGCTTTACTGTTTATCGCCGGGATAGCTGCAAGCGTTTACCGTGGCATTGAACACAATGTTCCATTCCTACCGGGTAAACAGGTTCAAAGCTGGACTGTGGACGCTAAAGTCAGCTTTCAAGGTACAGGCGAGCCAGCGGAAGTTTCTTTTTCACTGCCTGAAGATCCTGCATATGAAATCCTAGTTGAGAACGCAACATCTCCAGGTTATGGTTTGACCATTACCAATAACGAGATCGATCGTCGCGCTATCTGGTCGATAAGAAGGGCCGTCGGCACGCAAGATCTTTATTACAAGGTTACCCTGATCCCAACAGGCCAAGATATGCTTAAGGCCGATGGAATTCCTGCAGCACCGAGTACTTATACTTGGCCTGCAACTGAAGAAGCCGCAGCACAGCAAGCGATAGAAGAAGTCTGGTCTCGAAGTGCAACTAGCCTATCATTTGCACAGCAGCTCAATAAGGCGTTAAACGCCAACGAGCGCAGCCAGAATATTGAGCTACTGCTAGCAAGCAACTCCCCAAGCAAATTGTTCATCAGAATGCTGCACAGCAAAGGGATCCCAGCAAAAGAAGTGAGTGGTCTATATCTAGAAGATCAGCGTCGTAGACAGCAACTAGCCAACTTTGTTGAAGTTTACCATGACGGCCAATGGCACCTATTCAATGCCGAAGACGGCAGCCAAGGCCGACCAGATAACTTACTACTATGGGATCGCTCAGGTACCTCTGTGCTAGATGTGATCGGCGGAGTAAACTCACAAGTTAACTTCTCTATGCTACAAGATACGCGTTCGGCGCTGGCCACCGCTATCGACGTCAT
Source organism: Shewanella schlegeliana (assembly GCF_016765635.1). GTDB lineage: Bacteria > Pseudomonadota > Gammaproteobacteria > Enterobacterales > Shewanellaceae > Shewanella > Shewanella schlegeliana. The sequence continues at coordinate 551,198 of NZ_JAESVD010000001.1, read as the reverse complement.
GAAAAATGACAACGCATTAGACTTCTCCCTTTATCAGCTACCATTAGAAGAACAGAGCCTATTTAAAGGGATCTTACTTATCCCTATCGGCGTATTGATGGTGGTATTCCTGCGAGTGATTATCGGCATCAAGACTTCTGGTACCTTTATGCCGGTATTGATTGCATTGGCCTTTATTCAAACCACACTACTTACGGGTTTGATTGGCTTTTTGCTAATTGTTGCATTTGGTTTAATGATCCGCTCTTATCTATCGGAGCTAAACCTTCTGCTGATCTCGCGGATCTCCGCGGTGATTATCGTGGTGATCGGCATCATCGGACTATTTACCCTGCTCTCTTATAAGTTTGGTCTCAGCGAAGGGCTAACAATCACCTTCTTCCCAATGATTATCTTGGCATGGACCATTGAGAGAATGTCTATCTTATGGGAAGAGGAAGGTCCAAAAGAGGTGTTTGTTCAAGGTGGTGGTAGTCTGTTTGTTGCAACCCTCGCCTACCTAGCAATGAGTGCCTCTTGGGTGCAGCATTGGGTATTTAACTTCCTAGGTATTCACCTAGTGATTTTGGCGCTGGTATTACTTATGGGCCAATACACAGGCTATCGCTTACTAGAGCTTAAGCGCTTTAAGCCGCTAGCTGGAGATAAATAATGTTCCTAGCTAACCCTTCAGACTTAAGGCGTAACGGCGTCCTTTGTATGAACAAGCGAAATATCGACTATATCGGTCGATATAATCCGCGTAAGTATTACAAACGCGTCGATGATAAGTTAACCACTAAGCAGTTGGCGCTGGCAAATAATATCGCGGTGCCAGATCTGATAGGTACCGTCTGTGAGCAGCACGATATCGCCAGCATCCCCGCTATGGTCAACGACATTGATGGCTTTGTCATCAAGCCCTCTAAAGGCTCTGGTGGTAAAGGGATTTTAGTGGTCACTAAGGTCGAACATGGGCGTTACTATAAGCCAAATGGTCAAGAAGTCACCCCATCAGAAGTCGACCGCCACGTATCTAATATTCTCAGCGGTCTATTTTCCCTTGGTGGAAAGCCGGATGTAGCGATTGTTGAAGGCCTTATTCAATTCGACCCGGTGTTTGATGGCTATTCCTATGAGGGGGTGCCAGATATTCGCTTGATCATCTTTAAAGGCTTTCCCATCATGGGCATGTTGCGATTATCAACGGCGGCATCAGACGGTAAAGCGAACCTTCACCAAGGCGCTGTCGGTGTTGGTATCGATATCGCAACAGGTAAAGGCTTACATGCAGTGCAGTTTGATCAACCGATTGACCTGCATCCCGATACCCAAAAAGAGCTGATCTCTATTGCCGTGCCACAGTGGGATACGCTGCTACATACCGCCTCTATGGCCTATGAGATGTCTGAGCTTGGTTATCTCGGTACCGACATGGTATTAGATAAGAATAAGGGCCCGCTGTTACTTGAGCTTAACGCACGTCCAGGCTTGGCGATTCAGATCGCCAACGGTCGTGGTATTTTGCCCAATCTACGCCATGTTGAAAAAATGGGTAACCACAACATGTCAGTAGAAGAACGTGTGGCATATGCAAAAATACACTTCAGTGCTGGCAACTCGTAAATTTAACAGCCTATTAGCTGCAATTGTAGTTATCGCTTGTTGGTTTAACACGGCAGCTCACGCTGCCGTGTCACCTATCCCACTTTTAGTCGAACAGTGCTTAAGCTACCAATTCCCCACGGCTCTGAGCGATTCATCCCTAGAGAGAGAAAAACAAGCTAGCGACATCCAAGCCATCGAGCTTGAACGCGAGCTGATCGGCTTTTTTAATATCAACGACAGAATCAAATACTATCGCCAATTCCCGCTAAACTATGGCGATCGAGAGCTACTGTTACAGTGCCAACTTTATTTGGCCGATGAGTTAGCGCTATTTTTTAACTCAGCTAAATTTCAGTCGATTCAGTTTGCCTTAGCCGGCAGTGATGATCCATCAGTCAAATCCTTAGCAATGCGCCTTAATCGACTTGCTAAAAATACCGATGCCCCTAACTACAAGGCGCAGTTACACACGGCGCAAGCCGCATTTAAACAAGGGGTCAGCAGTCAATCTTTGAGCCTCAACTTTCTAAATGAGCAGTGTAAGCTTGGCAGCAATAACGATGATAATACCTCTACAGTCGACTTTAATGACTCACTCGCTAGCTATTTAATTAAGCAGCCGGATGAGACCTGCCGTCAACAGGTATGGCAGGCATACCAAGCTAGGGCGTCGAGTCGCAATGAAACTCCGTTAGCAAGGATCCTCGATTTACGCCAGCAACAGGCAAAGCAAGCGAGTTTTACTGACTACAGCCATCAACAGTTACATCAGCAATGGCTATCAACGCCAAAGCTGGTAGCCCAATTTCTTAACAGCCAGACCCAAGCGATTAATATCGCACCTTGGAACCTAGGTTTAGCCTTATCTCAAGCCGAGCCAGTTAAGGTCAATACTGTTTCATCTAAACGCTGGCTACAAGAGATAACGACTGAACTGGAAGCCTTTGCAATTGCAATCACGCCGGTTAACGACAAGCTTTATCGAGTCTGGCTAGATGGGCGCTTACTTGGCGATATCTACATAACGCTAGGAGCTAAAAACCAGGCTAAACCGATCCGCAAGCAAGTTGTAGGGCAGCAGTTCGGTCAATTCGAGTTGATATTAAAACCTGAACTTAAAACCTATCAGCAGCAAGCAACACTGGTTGATGCAGTGGCTGGCATCATCAGCCAGCTTGCCAGTGGCCAGAGGTTCTACTTAGCAAATACCATCGGTGAAACGCAAGATACAGCCCAAATCGACACCCTTTGGCTACAGCAGTACCTTAAAGGCCAACTCCTGCCTGACTTAAAGCAAGACAGTAGAGAAGCGCTATTGCAGCAATACGCACTGCAGTTACAGGTATTTAGAGCGAAAGTCGCCCTCAATACCTATCTAGCGAGTGATAGTCCGTTGAAGTTTAACCTTGAAACGGCCTTTTCAGAGGCATTTGGTACAAGCTGGGACAATATACATGACGCACCTTATACCTATAGCGCTATAGCCTTTGAAGGACCTGTTTATTACCAAAGCTTATGGCAAAAAGCCTTAGCAAACTATATTTACCAATCGACAAAAGACTGTCAGAATCAAAAACTTGTCTTCGATTATTTAGTGGTTAATGAATCATCTAGCAAGCTTGCAAATACATTGCAGCTGTTATTAGGTGAGCCGATAACTAATGACTCACTTATCAAAAGGACTCAATATGCCTTCAATCATCAAGATCAGCACCCTCGCCGCTGCACTCTTTTGCATAAATAGCTTTGCCGCAGACCTTGCTGTCACAGAGTCTTCAAAAGCCCAAGTGTATCAAGGGATCAAAAACAACCTAGAAGAACACTTGTTCGAGCTGCCGCCTCGTGTACAAGGACACTACGGTATACGTCAATACCGTATGACGGGCGATAGTAAGTATGCCAATGCTGCACTTGTCGACCTCTATGTCGTTACCGAAGCGCAAGCTTTCTACGCCTGTAATCTCGATAAGCCCGGCTTTATCAGTGACCAAGCCGAACAAGCAATCTCTGTTCTTGGTAAAGGCCCCCGAGCCAAAGCACGTAAGAAGGCGCTACAGCCCTTCCCTGAATTTATCTTCTATACCGATGTTCTGCTACGTTTTTCGAGCCGCATCGATGAATTTGGCTTTACAGGCCCCTGTCACGATAAGTTAACCGCAGCACTGAAAAAAGCCGACTTAAAAACGGGTTTAACCGATAAAGCCATGATTGAAACTTGGGCTGCTCAATTGGTGAACTATGTTTACTGGGCCAAGCAGATTGGCGTGGGTGATTATCTTGCCGATTACAAGCAAGCCTTTATCGAAGTCTATCCAGACAGCAAAGATGATAAGCTCAATAAGAAACAGTATCGCAATAAGTTATACGGCATGACTCATTTTATCTTCGCTGCCAGCGAGTACTATCAGCACAATGTCGATGCGAAGGAGTTTGCTTGGATTTTAGATCATTTCGAGCACAATATTGACCGCATCTTAGAAGATGCCACTGACGATATTATTGCCGAAGTAGGGATCAGTTTTCTGCTTGCAGGCAAAGCAGACCACCCCGTTGTTAAAAAAACCCAACAACATATTATCAATGCCTTCGATAGCAAAGAGCAGATTATCCCTTCCCCGCGAGGCAACCCAGACTTAGTTATCGGTGAGCACCGTAATGTATTGGCTATGATGTTATTAGATTGGCCAGAGACGCTACACAAAGGCCCTTATCTGTCTGAGCTAAAGGCAACTAAAAAGTACTTACCAAAGCAAGTCACGCCATTGAAAAAATAGGCCGTGATCATTAAGAGGTCTATCACCTAGACCTCTTATTCACTTGCTTTCATTAACTTCGAACGATATACAAGCACAAAAGCAAACAAGCGCTCTAATTGAGCGCTTGTTTGCTAAGAAAAGATAATATTTAAACTTTAATATTGATTATGCTGCCGACCATATCTGATGAGCTTTGTATCTCCTCTGCCGATGCTTGTGCATTAATCCCCGCTTGCGTGACATCGACTAATGCTTGGGTCGCACTAACTTGAGTCGTTCCATTATCAACAGTCGTGGTGCCTGACACGGTCTGGCTTGCACCAGCAACATCAATCGTGGCTTGAGTTAAGTCTGACTGAGCAGACTGAAAACCATTTTGGCCAGAGATAATACTCGGTGGGATCTGCATAACATCGCCCTTATTAAGAGGAACTTACTTGCTTAATTATTATCTAAAATTTATACAAAGTACAGTTGTAACCCCAAGTATCTCCTATCTCAAAAGTGTCGTTATACTGAGCAAGACTCACGTGTACGAATAGTGTTAGAATTAGCTAATACCCTTGCATAATGATAGACTTGTAGAATAAATGTGAGATCCTGCTTACAGGCGAGTAGAAGAGGATAATCTGAATGGAAAATGCAAAAATATTGGTCGTAGATGATGACCCAATCTGTTCAAGTCTCTTACTATCCATTCTAGGCGATGATTACCAAGTTACCACGGTAAACTCCGGTGCCGATGTGATTGATATTGCAAATATCCAGCGCCCGAACGTGATTTTTTTAGATATCATGATGCCTGGTAAAAATGGTTACCAAGTCCTGAAAGATCTAAAACAAGATCCACAAACCGCTAAGCTGCCAGTGATTATCGTCAGTGCACTTGCAGAGGAGTCCGATGAAAGCCTTGGACTAAGACTGGGCGCCGATGCTTATCTAGGAAAACCTATCAGCCCAACAGAAGTCTTTGCGATACTGAAAAAGTACCTGTAACAGATGTTTCAAGCTACTTAAGCGTAAAGACCAGCTCCAAACGAGTCAAAATTATTTGGGCTTGCTTTGTCCTGCACACATTCGTCCTTGCGCGCTATTGACTATCCATTTTTAATGGTACGAGCATTAGATTTACGCTCGCACATGGCAAGCGTAAATTTATGTCCATTAAACTCGTGCCTAGCACGCATACTCCCCCTAGCTACCATCCCGTTTCCCAGTCTTTCCAAACTGGATTTAAACCTCGCTCAAGCATCGCTTTGGCGACCACTTGCGGCGTTCGCTCATCGCTGATCTCAAACTGATCCAGTTCGGTATTGGGCTCAACATAACCACCTGGCTGAGTTGAGCTACCGGCACTAACATTGGTCACCCCCAGCGCAAACAAATTATCTCGAAGCTTTGGGCTTTCTCGGGTCGATAGGCTAATCTCCAGTTGTTGATTAAACAATCTAAAGGCGCAGATCATCTGCACTAGCCCTTTATCGGTTAGCTCCACTTTTGGCGATACGCCGCCCGTACAGGGCCTAAGCCTTGGCAGAGAAATACTGTAGCGGCTGCGCCAATAGGTTTTCTCTAAATAATCTAAGTGATGCCCCATTAACAGTGCATCTAAGCGCCAATCATCTAAGCCAAGCAACACACCCAAGCCAATCTTATCGACACCGGCTCTGGCGACCCTATCGGGGGACTCGAGTCGATAGTTAAAGTCTCTCTTCTTACCTCGAGTATGGTGCTCGCTATAGGTCTGAGGATTATAGGTTTCCTGATACAACATGACCGCATCGAGACCAGCCGCGACCAACTCTTTATAGTCACGCTCCTCAAGGGGCTGCACCTCCATCGCCACATGACTAAACTGCTCGGTGACTAGCGGTAAGATCTGCTTAAAATAGGGAACGCCAACTTTAGACTCATGTTCGCCTGAAACCAGTAGAATAGCATCATAACCCATCGCTTTGATTGGGCGTATCTCATTGGAAACATCATCACAAGATAAGGTCTTACGCTTAATTTTATTACTCATGGTAAAACCACAGTAATCACATTCATTGGCGCAGAGATTTGACAGATATAACGGAATATACATGCCGATACTCGCGCCAAAGCGCTGACGCGTTAGGCTAACGGCCTGCTGCGCCATCTGCTCAAGATAAGGTTCAGCCGCTGGCGACAAAAGCGCGAGCAAACTGTCTAAATCCCCCGATGGACGCTGCAAAGCCCGCTCAACATCGGTCGCGCTAGTGGAATACAACTTTAGTTGAAGCTCAGAGCGTGACAGCTTTTGAAATACTTGGACAAAGCTCATAACCACTCCCTCGAGGTTAAATAATTATGCATCATTTAAAAACCCCGTAAGCGGACTGGTATTGTGCGCTTGATGGCTAACAGCACCAAGCCCTGCCACATATGCCTGCCGCCCCGTGTTGACCGCTTGAGCAAAGCAGCGGCCCATAGCCACGGGATCTGAACTGCTGGCAATCGCGGTATTAACCAACACAGCATCGGCACCAAGTTCCATGGCATGAGTCGCTTGAGATGGTGCGCCAATTCCTGCATCGACAATCACTGGCACCTTGGCCTGTTCGATGATGATCTTTAAGAAAGGTTCACTCACTAAGCCTTGATTTGAGCCGATAGGACTGCCAAGGGGCATCACTGCTGCGCAGCCAACCTCTTCGAGTCTACGGCACAGCACAGGATCAGCATGGACATAGGGCAAGACCACATAACCTTGCTCACATAAAATACGCGCCGCCTCCAGGGTTTCGATGGGATCGGGCATCAGGTATTTTGGATCTGGATGGATCTCAAGTTTGACCCAGTTTGTACCTAACATTTCACGCGCAAGATGGGCTGCAAACAGCGCCTCTTTAACGTTACGCGCTCCTGCTGTGTTAGGTAGCAGTTTAACCCCGCTCTCTAGCAAAGGTTTGAGAATATTGTCACTACCAGTATCCAGATCCAGCCTTTTTACCGCCAAGGTCACTAATTGAGACTCAGAAGCTGCCACTGCTTCTAACATGGTCTGAGCCGTTGCAAATTTTCCGGTACCGGTAAATAGCCTAGATTGAAATTGATGATCGGCAATCGTTAACATATTAGCCTCCTGCAACAACTGAAAAAAGTTCTAGCTTATCGTTTGCCTGACAGATCTGACTCTGCCAACGACTATGGGGCACAACTTCACTATTGAGCGCAACTGCGACTGAATTAATATCGACGGCGCGGTTCTCACAATAACTTTCAATCACATTTTGCAGTCTTGCTTTATCCGCAATCTGTTTCACTTCATCATTTACAGTAATCGAGACACTGCCATTACCTTTATACATAGTCTTTCTCCGCTGACTGTAAGCCTGCTTGCCCAAGCTCTGAGCCCAGGTCTAACTCTTGTTCTGCAGCTTGCTTTAAGCCTGAACCTGAACCTGAGCCAGAACCTTCATCTAACCCCGCTGCCAACTTCTCCCTAAGCACTGGCGCTCTATCGCCTTCACCAGCGCCGCAAACACCACAAGCCTGATTGCGGGGCAAGTTAAGCTCACGCCAACTAAAGCGTTTACCATCAAATCTAAACAGCTTACCCACGGTCTGCTTATCGCCTAACAGCTGCTGCAGCGCCATTAGTGCCTGCATCGATGCTAACGTCCCGACCATGGGCCCTAAAATACCCACTGTTTGACAGCTTTGGCTCACTGACATTTCGGCAGGAAACAAGCAGTGATAACAGCCTGTGTTTGGATTGTATCGCTGGTCAATATTGAGCAGCTGTCCGTTAAAATGTGCCGCCGATGCCGACACAAGTGGGAGCTCACTTTTTATCGCAAACCGATTAATTCGCTGACGGGTGTCAAAATTATCGCTGCAATCGAGTAACAGATCATAACTCTTACTCGTCTCCCCAAGTACAGCCCCCATATTATCGTCCGTAAGAAATTCTCCTACCGCATCCACTTGGGTCTGCGGGTAGGCCAGACTTAGTTTGCGCCTCGCAACATCAACCTTGTTATAGCCTAGGTCGGCATCACTAAATAGCAGTTGCCTCGGTAAATTGGACAGCGCTATACAGTCACCATCGACAAGCGTAATCTTTCCTACGCCCGCAGCGGCAAGCTGTTGCGCAGCTAAGTTACCTAAGCCACCTACACCGATAATCACGACATGAGAATCGATAAATGCGAGTTGCCCTGTCTCGCCAACTTCAGGCAATAGCACTTGACGAGAGTAGCGGATAAAATCGCTATCACTGAGTGCCATAACTGGTGTCCTCTAGCCATGCGCTGTTGAGCGCCTGAAATGCTGCAGCGGGATCATCGGCTTCGCTCAATGCCCGCACCATAGCAATATCATCCACCCCAGTGGTCTTAACGCTTTGAAGACGCTCGGCATCGATACCGCCAATGGCGACGATAGGTAGCTCATCTTTCATCAGCGAAACATAACGCTTTAGCTTATTGAGCCCCTGAGGCAGAGATGGCATCTGCTTGGTGGTTGTCGCAAAGATATGGCCAAAGGCCATATAGGACGGCTGATGTTGCTTTGCCAGTAAAATCTCAAAGTAGCTATGGCTCGATAACCCAAGTGCTATGCCTGCTTCACGCAGCAAGCTTAGATTACTGTCTATCAAGTCTTCTTGGCCAAGGTGTACACCATAAGCCTGATGCTTAATTGCAAGCTGCCAGTGATCGTTAATAAACACCCGCGCTCTATAATCTCGGCCAAGCGCTATCGCTTTGATGATCTGCTCTTCAAGGGTTGGCTCATTCGTGTCTTTTATCCGCAGCTGAATGGTTTTAGCCCCCGCTTTGAGTAAGGCTTCGAGCAGCGCTATATCCGCCACAACCGGATACAAGCCTAAAGGTGTGTCTATCTTTATAAAACCTGCCTGCTTAGTTGCCGCGATTTGACGACAGTGACTCACTGAACTGGGTAGCGAGTCTTGGGCCGTGGTCTGTTTGATATAGGGAAATAAACTTAAGTCACTTGGCCAAGCCGTTCTGGCTAAACAGCCCGCTCCACAGCCAGGCTGATAGCTCGCTAAAAGTCCCGCACTAACATAGGCTTTGGCGACCACCACCGCATCGTTGAGTACAAAGCCGTGGGCCATCACAGCGGCAATGGCCGATGATAAGGTACAACCTGTACCATGGTTATTCTTGCTATCGATTCGCGGGCTGGATAACCAAAAACTTTGCTGCTGATGTTGACTCGATATACCTGCTACATCACTGCAAACGAGCAGGTCATTGGCTTGTTCATGGCACCAACTTGGGCCGTAATCACCGCCCTTTGCCAGTACAGAGGTCTCAAGCTGCTTAGATAGCAGCTTGGCTGCACTAATACAGTCCTCAAGCTTATCGAGTGTCTTACCCGCCAATGTTTGCAATTCACTAACATTAGGAGTGATTAATGCCAGTAAGCCTTTAAAGGGAGTAAAATCCAGAGCGGCTGCCTTAGCTAGAGCATCACCACAGGTTGCCACCATGACAGGATCTAAGATAACGGCTACCGATATGCCCTTTTGCTGCCAAACCTGTTGCTGCTGTTTAAGCCATCTGGCTAGGCATACTATTTGTGATTGTTCTGCAAGCAAACCGATTTTAATTGCTGCAGGCGTGAGATCGGCCGCTAAGGTATCGAGTTGAGATAGCAGCATCTTCTCAGATACCGACTCAACTAACGACACTGCAACAGAGCTTTGCGCCGTCACCGCGGTGATCACGCTGCAGCCATGACAATCTAAATCAGACAAGCTAGCCAGATCAGCCTGTATACCCGCACCGCCGCCACTATCTGAGCCCGCAATCGTCCATACGATAGGCCGACTTTCTATGGGAGTTTGATTAGCATTTATCATGACTAATCCTCTAACGCAGCATCAAGTTGCTTATCACTCGCTTCATGATAAAGCTCTGCTCCCTTGGCTTTAAACTCGGCTGACATCTGTGCCATTCCCCGCGCTCGTTGAGCGGATAAGCTTAGCTCTGAGGCTTGGTTCGTGTAGGAGTCATAGGCATCTGCCGACTCGATTTGGATAGCTTTAGCTTGCTCATCTCGCTCTTTGGCTGCGGCGTAATCCCGCACCTCTTGGGTGATCTTCATCGAGCAAAATTTTGGACCACACATGGAGCAGAAATGAGCGACTTTAGCCGACTCCTGCGGCAGAGACTCATCATGAAAAGCGCGCGCCGTTTCAGGATCTAAGCCTAAGTTATACTGATCTTCCCAGCGAAACTCGAAACGCGCCTTAGACAGTGCATTATCGCGGATCTGCGCGCTCGGATGGCCTTTCGCCACATCGCCTGCGTGCGCTGCAATCTTATAAGTAATGAGTCCTTGTTTTACATCTTCTTTGTTAGGCAGACCTAGATGCTCTTTTGGCGTCACATAACAGAGCATGGCACAACCATACCAAGCGATCATCGCGGCACCTATGCCCGACGTGAAATGATCGTAACCCGGCGCAATATCGGTCGTCTGCGGCCCTAATGTGTAAAATGGCGCCTCATCGCAGAGCTCAAGTTGTTTATCCATGTTCTCTTTAATGAGATTCATTGGAATATGACCAGGTCCTTCGATGATGGTCTGCACGTCATATTCCCAAGCAATTTTCACCAACTCACCTAAGGTTTCCAACTCAGCAAACTGCGCTTCATCGTTAGCATCGGCAATCGAGCCCGGACGCATCCCGTCCCCTAGTGACAGCGACACGTCATAGGCGGCGCAGATCTCACAGATCTCTCTGAAATGGGCATAGAGAAAGTTCTCTTTATGGTGCGACAGACACCATTTGGCCATGATAGAGCCGCCGCGCGAAACGATTCCGGTTAACCGTTTTGCCGTCATAGGTACATAACGCAGCAATACACCTGCATGAATAGTGAAGTAGTCGACCCCCTGCTCGGCTTGCTCTACCAAGGTGTCACGGAATGTCTGCCAATTAAGATCTTCTGCAACACCGTTAACTTTTTCAAGGGCTTGATAGATTGGCACAGTCCCGATTGGCACTGGAGAGTTACGAATAATCCACTCTCTAGTCTCGTGAATATAGCGACCCGTCGACAAGTCCATTACGGTGTCTGCGCCCCAGCGCGTCGACCATACTAGCTTCTCAACCTCCTCTTCAATGGATGAGGTCACCGCCGAATTTCCGATATTGGCATTCACTTTAACCAAGAAGTTACGGCCGATAATCATGGGTTCGGCTTCAGGGTGGTTAATATTCAGTGGGATAATCGCTCGGCCGCGGGCGACCTCTTGCCTAACGAACTCAGCTGTGATCGGCTCTCCAATCACAGCACCAAAACTTTCGCCGCAATCTTTTTGGGTCAAGATAGGATCACCCACCTCAGCCATCGCCATATTTTCACGAATGGCGATATACTCCATCTCAGGAGTGATGATCCCTTGGCGAGCATAATGAAGCTGGGTTACTCGCTTACCGGCTTTAGCGCGGCGCGGTGGGATCAGAGACTCAAATCTTAGATGATCTAACCCGTCATCGGCCAAACGCTGCTGAGTAAAGCCTGAGCTTGCACCTGCAAGTTGCTGCGTATCATCACGCTCTGTAATCCAGTTAGCACGTAGCTTATCTAGCCCTCGATGCACATCGATATTTGCATCGGGATCTGAGTAAGCTCCGGCGCAGTCATAGACTCTTAACGGAGGATTAGCTTCAAAAACTGGCTCATCTTCCGTACCGCCCACTAAGGTATCGGCTTGGTGGATCTGACGCATACCTACTTTGAGGTCGGCTCGACTTCCCTCAAGGTAAATTTTCTCAGAATTAGGGTGCTGTAGTGGCTTTAGGTTATCGATAAATTGTTGAGCTTGAGCTCGGGTTTCGCGACGATTTGACATTAGCAAACTCACTTTTTATAAGAAATGAAGTTGCTTGTCAGGAGAGATGAGAATGTGAAAGTTGAACGGATCCCTTAGCGAATAAACGCCAGTGACACGTAACTACCGAAATGCTGTTTTGAGCTTATTTAAAAGTCGTTTTATACAGTTATTTCGCTTGTTTCCTTCGCAGGTTCTAGCCTGATCAGGTTCAACGGATCCCGAATTAACGGTCTCAGCCATATGGCACTCCGACAAGATGAGCTGGCAGTATAGACCTATCGGCTTGTTGGATACAAGGCTCAAGTTATCAAAAGCAGTCAGAGTAGCCATCAAAAACAATGAAGCACAACACTTTGTATTTAAATCAAATAAAACTAGATAGCTGATTAAAGTAAAATTTAGATGAATATTTATCAACTAAGTTTTACTGTTTTATTGGTAACATGAGCTTTTCCAGCCGTGCAGCAATCGCATCATTGATCGCTTTTTTTACCTTATCTCCACCACAATTAAATGCATAACCGATATTTTCTGCATAGGGGTTTAGCTGGGTGGGTACCTTGACGATTCGATAGCAGGTATCACCGTGTCTCACGATGCGGTTAGGGTCTAGTCTGTGGTCTGTCGAAACCACTTTGCTGTACTCATCCACCTCAGGAAAAATCAGCTCCTGCATGTCAGCGTCCATCTCACTGAGTGAACGCTTTTGAGTATACCGCCTAGCCCTATCGACGATCAGTGTATCGAGTTGATTGGCTCTTTGCTTTTCTAAGTACGATTGAGTAAATCGGCTGACGTTAGGTCGATCACTCTCTTTGCTCGCATCGGTGAAATGAGACGCTTGCTCTTTTTTATCAGCCCTACGACTATTAGCCTGTATGCTAACCATCGGCCTTGTTTGTTGTTGAAGCTGTAATTGTGACGCGACAGATACGGCTTTTGGTTTACCCTTCGATTGGGGCGAGACAGCAATGGATTTCTGCTCAGTTGTCAACTCTTTGGCAAGCGTTGCGGCTAACTCTGATTGAGATTTTGATGCAGACAGAAGCTCTTGCTCAGACTCAGATTCTAGCGTCAGGGATGTTTGTGGCGCCTGATAAAGATAAGATTGAATTTTCACCGTCGGTGCATCTTTGAGCCTTGGCACTCTTGCCGACCACAACTGATTAATGAGCAGTATGCCAAGTAGATGCAATAACAGTACTAACATAGTCACAGGTAAGGCTTTGAATTGATGTGTGACTTTGTTATGACTTTGCAGTGTTTCGCTCGCCGTATTCACTTGAGTGAAGCTCTGTTTAAAATGACAATCCTGAGCGCCATAAAGCCCTGTAATCACATCATCTTTTATCAAGAGTGTTCTATGAGCGACAAAGCTGTTTATCATTGGCACATAAGGGCATAAATCATTTTCGACCTGCTGTTCAATTTCCTGTGCCTGCGGTCTAGCTAACCTCAATCGCTTCATTCCTTTATGTTGCGAACTCCTATCGTGACAACAGCTTAGAGCAAAAGCAGTTTACATTGGTTCAACATTATTTTAAGGCAAGTCGCTTCGACTATCTCTACACTGATTATTAAATGACCCCGAGTACTATGATTAACTAATTATGATTAACTAATATGACGAACAACTATGACTACTGACGAATGGAATATGTACATAAGGACTAATGTTAGCCTTAGTGCAAAGGACTCATACAAAGGGCTCATACAACTAGCTAGTGAAAACAGCCATCACTAAACACATCAAGCTTAGCGTACACGTGTTCGCTTAAACTGTGGCTTTTCCATTGAAAACTGTTAAACTGCCCTTAATTGTGGTCAAACCAGAAGTCTTTTATACGATGCCAGTAGAACAAGCGACAGTTTCAGACAATCAGCCAACTCAGCAAGAAGGCAAGCAGATCACATCTGCAAATTACTGTGTAAATGAAGAGCGGGCTAACAGCATTAGTCACGGAATTGGTGTGATTGCAGGGATCATAGGGCTGATTTTGTGCCTTATAAAAGGTTATGACCACCTAAGTTTTGTTCAGTTAACAGGTGTGGTTGTTTACTGCTGTAGCATTATTTTACTGTTTCTGTGCTCAACCCTCTATCACAGTGCTACCTCTCCTTTGTTAAAACATCAACTCAAGATTGCCGATCACTGCGCCATCTATCTGCTCATTGCAGGCACCTATACCCCGTTGATGCTGATCACCTTAAATAGTGGTGATGCCGATCGAGTGCTGTTGGCCATTTGGTCGCTAGCAATCGGTGGAATTTTATTTAAAACACTGTTTATTGGTCGTTTTAAGGCATTTAGTCTTGTGCTGTACTTAGTGATGGGCTGGCTATGTGTAACCGTTATGCAAGAGCTGATCGCTAATATGTCTGATTTGGGCTTTAACCTGTTACTTGCAGGCGGCTTATTTTACAGCCTAGGAGTGATTTTTTACGTCGCTAAACGTATTCCCTTCAATCACGCTATCTGGCATCTATTCGTCTTAGGGGGTGCGATATGCCATTTCCTATGTATCTACTTAACGGTGATTTGAGATTTTATCCATCTTCAAATGTAAAAAGGCACGTTAAGTGCCTTTTTATTATAGATTTTCCGTTAACAGCAATCTCTAAACAGGGTCACTGACAAAACTCCTGAAACGCTTCAGTTAATTGCGCAGCCTCATCAAGCATATTCGCTTGTTTAAACAACTCGATAATACACTCGAGTGTGCATAACCCTCCCTCGATTTGATTACGGCGCAAGCTAAACTGCGACTTAGGAGTTTCGGCTAGGGAAAACCATCTCGCAGTCTTCAAGTAGGGGCTTTGACGCAGCATCTTACGCGCTTCTTGCCAGGTCGCATCCAAAATCACTAAGGTTTTCGGTAGTGATGACAATTGCTCACCACAAAAAGATTGTTGCACTGTTTGGCTCAAATTCTCTTTAGAACGATCATCAGTCTCATCTTCTGGAAATAACAGTGCAGTCTCAGGATCTTCTAACTTCGCCAACAACTCTGGCGAAGGCGCCACCCGTGACCAGGTTATTCTTTGGCAATATTGTGGAAAATACTGAAGGGCAATATTGCCAGTATTGGTAGGACGGCTGGCTTCTCGCTCATGGGTTAGTAATATTACCTGCAATGGACGGACTCTTAATTTAACGACGGCCTGAGTATATACCGAAACGGACTTAAGCTGCAGCTGACAGACCCGATAAAGCCCAATGAACCATAAAAAAGCGCCCCTCATAAGAGGCGCGCTTCATTTTACAACTGTGATTTCATTTTAAGCCGTTAATGGCTTACGAGCAAAGGGGTTGTTTACTTGTACTTTTTAACTTTCTTCAGCGCGACCTGCTGCTTCAGCATCGAAAGATGATCGGTAAACACGATACCATTAAGGTGATCCATCTCATGCTGTAACACAATCGCGAGGAACTCATCGGTATCGATTTCGAATGCTTTACCGTGACGATCCAGTGCCGTCACCTTCACGCCTTCGTGGCGATTCACTTTAGCGCGATAACCTGGAATTGATAGACAACCCTCTTCGCCTTGGTATTCACCACGAGACTCAACAATCTCAGGATTAATCAGTACCATTGGCTGATCGCGTTCATCAGATAGGTCGATAACCAAGATAGCGTGCTGGCTACCAACCTGAGTTGCTGCTAGGCCGATACCGTCATCGGTGTCATACATAGTCTCAATCAGATCATCGATAAAACCTTGAACAGACTCAATATCTGTAACAGCAACCGCTTTGCGTTTTAGGCGCTCATCGGGGATCGTTAAAATGTCTAACACTGCCATATTATTATCACACTAAAAGTAAACTAAAAAATTTCGCGCTATTATGACCGAATCAAGCGCAAAGGCAACTCTAACAGGAATTTAACTCTCACCTCCCTGTACTTATACCTCGACTTTCCCTTGTTATGGCACTCTTTGGCAATAATTCAGCACTTTTTACTGCACTTTATTACTGAACTACTTTTTGCGTTACTTACTCCGATAATCCGCTTCTATTTTGAACAATAAGCTCCACTTTCTCATAACATGTGTTAGCATAATTCAAAATGTATAAAATATACGGATAATAATATGACCCCAGCAGGACGCACTGCGCTACCCCCTACATTCTTTGTTGCCAATACCATGGAGATCTTTGAGCGCCTTGCCTGGTATGGATTTTTTGCTCTCTCTTCTCTCTATATGACCTCACCGCAAAATCAAGGTGGCTTAGGCTTCTCCGAGCAAGAGCGTGGTTTACTTCAGGGTATGATCCCCTTCTTTCTCTACCTATTCCCAGTATTAACTGGTGCCCTTGCTGACCGTTATGGTTACCGGAAGATGTTCCTCGTCGCCTACGCCATC
Organism: Shewanella schlegeliana; assembly: GCF_016765635.1. GTDB lineage: Bacteria > Pseudomonadota > Gammaproteobacteria > Enterobacterales > Shewanellaceae > Shewanella > Shewanella schlegeliana. The sequence continues at coordinate 534,646 of NZ_JAESVD010000001.1, read as the reverse complement.
ATGTGCCCAAGTTATTATTTACTTGGGCAAGTCGATACCTTTATGGGATTCTTTGTCGCCTTTATGGGGGTGGCTGTGGGCGCCGCCTGCTTTAAACCCGTTGTCACAGGCACTGTGGCACGGACAACCGATGAGACCAACCGTGGTTTAGGCTTCGGGATCTTCTATATGATGGTCAATATTGGTGGTTTCTTAGGGCCATTTATCGCAGGTTATGTCAGAGCCATCAGCTGGGATTGGGTCTTTATCATGTCAGCGTTTTGGATTGCGGTGAACTTCATCCCAGCTTACTTCTTCTATAAAGAGCCTACGGATCAGAATCAACAAAAAGGTAAACCCCTTAAAGCGGTATTCCAAGATATCCAGGAAGTATTAGGCAATGCCCGCTTTGCTATCTTGTTTTTCGGCACCTTAATTATCTTAATGTCTTACGGTGCGAAATGGATTTCAGGGCAAACCACATTAATCACCTATGCCGTTTGGTTCAGCGCTCATCTCATCTGGGATAAGCTCGCCTCCTCTAAGAAACAAGCCCCTTGGTACGCTCAAAAGATCAGCCTAGGAAATAAACCCTTCGTGATCTACCTACTTATCCTATCTGGCATGTGGATGGTCTATCAACAGATCTTTATCACCCTGCCTATCTATATTCGTGACTTTGTCGACACCTCAGATCTGGTCTTGATGCTTGCAGGCCACCCTGATCTGCTGCAGTTCTTTGCGCCTGTAGATTTAGGTCTGTTGCAGGCAGAGTTGACCCGCTTAAGCCTTGAGGTAAACGCCGGAACACTCAATGTGAAACAAGCTTATTTTGAATTGGTTCATACTAAGGTGATGGTACCGACAGCTGAGATCAGTCAAGCCTTTGCAGCTATCGCACAAACGCCAGCGGCTGCGGCTCAATACGCACAGAGTTGGGCTAGTGAGTATCGCCAGATTAACCCTGAGTACCTCATTGGACTTAACTTCCTATCCATTGTATTGATGCAGTTGATGATCAGTCGTTTTGTCGAGCGCTTCCAGGCCCTGCCAGTCCTAGTGGGTGGCACCATTATCCTCGCGCTAGGTACCGCCATTGGCGGCATAGCTCACGGTGCTATCATGGGCGGCACTATGGTATTAACCTCCATTTTGGTCTTCTCCGTTGGCGAGATGGTAGCTTCACCTAAAAGCCAAGAGTATGTCGCGAGCTTCGCACCACATGATAAAAAAGCCATGTTTATGGGTTATTACTTCGTTTCTTCAGCAATAGGCTTTTTGCTTGCCGGTCCACTATCGGGTTACCTATATGCAGAGGTGGCCAAAGGTGCCGGTCGCCCAGATATGATGTGGTACATCATTGGCGGCTTTGGTCTATTAACAGCGTTTGGTCTAGTGATGTTCCACAAGTTTGGTACTACGCCACAGGCAGATAATGAAGCCGAAACGCCACTTGCTCAGGCAAGCTAAGCGACTTTAATAAGATATATCTGACTTGATAAAACAGGTCTAGTGAAAAGGAACATGCCCGTGTACTCAGTTACATGGGCATTTTATTTAGAAGCCAAGCGAGCATCTAGAGTCAAAATGTTAGAATTGTGAGCGCACCGCAAACACCCATTGTGTATCTTCACTTTCAAAACGCTCTAGCTTTTCCCAATCATACTGATAACGTACAACCCAAGACCACTGCGGGTTAATTTGATAACCTAGCGCTAGCCAACTTCTGGCTTCATAACGCTCTACGCCATCTATTCCCATGTTGCCCTGTGCAAAAAACTCACTATACCAATGCTCAGTCATCGGCTTAAGTAGCGTCATATTCACATTCGCAGCAGTGCTATCTTTATAGGATTTTACTGCTAGGTGATTTACAGCGAGTTCGGTGAAGAGCTGAGTCGCAAACCAACCTTGATGCTCGGTCATTAAACCTAGTTGATACTGATAATGGCTGGCTTTGCCCTGTGGGGTATCTGTTTTGCCATGTTGAACCGAGGCTCTAAGGTTCAGCTGGTTAGTGGAATACAGATAGCCTAAATGCCACTTATCGCCACCTAAGTTGGTATTGGCGGAAAACTTTTGATGACTCGTGGCAAAACTTCCCCCGAGTTTAAACACATCTCCGTCGAAGCCTAAGTAAAGCGAATCATTTAAATTAAGTGGATCGGCAATATGCCTAAAATCATTGGCATAAATCGGCGCAGAAATAGCAGAAAGAAATAACAAAGAGCCTACAAAAGGAGTGAACGCCTTTACTGACATTATATATACCGGTAAAAAAGCGCTATTATTACTTTAGCATCAAGACTCAGCAAGGGGTTTTACTTTATATTACAACCGATTAACCAAAACATTCACCACAACCAACCGGTTAACAGGTGCAACCAGCATGCTGCGCTTAATGGTTACAAACAGATCAGTGAGTTGATCTTATTGCCGTTAGAATTTACCGTAACAAAGGAAATCATTATTCATGCAAGTTAGCAATAAACCCTCACCGATGGCTAAAATTTGGCACATAGTGTCTATGATCCCTGAAGGTAAGGTCTATTCTTACGGTAAGGTCGCTGATTTAGCAGGCCTGCCCGGTCGGGCGCGCTTGGTCTCAAAGGCATTACGCGCGGCGCCACCCGAGATGGCGCTTCCTTGGCATAGAGTCATTAATAGTCAGGGAAAAATATCCTTTGCAGAGCATACGCCCCCCTTTATAGAGCAGATGCAGAGCCTGCGTGCAGAAGGAATTATAGTGAACCGTGGCAGAGTTAAGTTGTCTGACTATGAGTGGCAACCCGATATCGCAACATTAGTGCTTTCAATGCCATATTAGAAAGCGAGTAAGGAGTTATATTTGGCTAAAAAATTTCCGACCCTATTCGCCATCAGCCTGTTATTTGCAAGCAGTTCAACACTTGCCGAAACGACGGCACTCACGCCTCATACTGCAGAGTATCAAGTCAATTACGGCAGTATAGAACTCGGCCGTGCCCGTTATATTCTCGATGCGCCCCAAGGTAACTTCTTCCAGTATCGTTTCGATAGTGATATCGGGCTATTAATGCTGTCCGATAAACGCCATATCCGTAGCGATTTTACCTTAGAGGATGACAACCAACTGGTGCCTATGCGCTACTCTGTCGAGCGAACCGGAACAGGACCCAGTTTTAGAGAGCAAGCCGCCTTTGCTAAAGGGCAAAATGTGGTTCATAGCCGCTATAAAGAGGAGCGCGCTCAGTTCCCCTACGACAACGATCTGTTCGACCCACTGATGGTGCAGCTGCAGTTTAGGCTCGACATGCAGGCCCATAAAGATGAATTGCATTACACTATGGTCAAAGAGGGCGAAGTCGATGATTACGCCTTTAAGATTGTGGGTAAAGAGCGCGTCAATATCGACAGTGGCAGTTATCAAACCATCAAGTTTGAGGTCGTACGCGATAGCAAAAAACGCCAAACCTTCTTCTGGATGGCGCCAGAGCTCAGCTACCTGCCAATACGGCTAACCCATTTCGAAAAAGGCAGCAAACAGCTAGACATTAAACTGCTCAATTATCGTTTTGAGCCAACATCGCCAACAAATACACCGGCCACAAAGCAGGCACAACTGAACGATGATGCCAGTAATGAAGAAGGCGAGTAAACGTTAAGAAGGCGAGCGACAAGACACTTCTCATTTCTGAGCTAGAGATAACAAAAAAGCTCGCTAAGTTAGCCTTAGCGAGCTTTTTAATTTCAGGATAGATTAGGGAGCAGATGAACTAATAAGCTCGCCCTTCTTAAATAACTTCCATTCGCCTGGACTCAGCACATTCCACTGCTCATTATTGGTCAATGGACGTGTGGCGATGACAGTTACCACATCATTCGGAGTAGTTTCTTTATCGAAATCGATTACCACATCGGTGTCGATAAGCTTTGCTTTACCAAAGGGCGCGCGGCGAGTGATATAACAGAGATTATTGCTGCAGTAACTCATTAGGTGCTCGCCATCACTTAAGATCATGTTAAACACACCTAAGGCGCGAATTTCATCCGCTAACGTCGAAATATAGTGATATACAGCCAACCTGTCGTTGGGAGCCTTATCACCAAACTTCTCCACGACTTTGTCCATGATCCAGCAGAATGCCATCTCACTGTCGGTGTCCCCCACAGCAGTAAAACGTGTCGATACAAACTTTTGTTCATAGTCACTCAGTTGGCCGTTGTGAGCATAGGTCCAATATTGCCCCCAAAGTTCTCGAGTAAAAGGGTGGGTGTTTTCTAATGACACACATCCGCGGTTAGCTTGGCGGATATGACTCACGACCACTTCACTCTTTATCGGATAGGACTTAATGAGCTGCGCAACATGGGATTCACTGCTAGGGCGTGCATCTTTAAAGGTACGATTGCCCTTACCTTCGTAAAAAGTGATCCCCCAACCATCGACGTGAGGCCCAGTGACACCACCTCTTTGTGCTAATCCTGTAAAACTAAATACAATATCTGTCGGAACATTGGCACTCATGGCCAGCAACTCGCACATTAATTCAATCCCGTTCAATCACTACCTCTATATCATTATATTCTAACCACTTGATAGCTGCAGTGGAATGCTTAGTCGATGAGAAATAAATTTAAACATTTGTTTAAAAAAATCTTGTATTAAAATTAACTAAGGTTTAGATTTTATGAGACACAGGTCTGACCACGCACTATAATTGTGATGTCAACCTCAAAATAAGTGCCTTTAGGTTAACTATCGGTCACACATATAAGGAGAATTACAGTGACTACCCTACTATGGATCTTGGCGATGATTTTTACGATAGGCGCCTTCGCTTATCTAAGAGTCGCTTTGCTCACCGCCACCTTAGGCACCGCGATTGTATTGGCAATCGGAACCGGCGCCGCCAGCGTAAGCCCATTACTATGGGTAGTGTTTCTTGCCATTGCTCTCCCTCTTAATATCAGCTCATTCAGACAAAATGTCATTACCCGCCCATTATTGAAAATGTATCGTGGGATCATGCCTGAGATGTCTTCGACAGAAAAAGAAGCTATCGAAGCGGGAACCACCTGGTGGGAAGCGGACCTATTTGCAGGCAAGCCAGATTGGAGCAAGCTACATAACTACCCAAAAGCTAGCTTAAGCGCCGAAGAGCAAGCCTTTCTCGACGGTCCAGTCGAAGAAGTTTGCCGTATGGTAAATCAACACCAAGTTTCTCATGAGTTAGCAGATCTGCCTGAAGAGGTGTGGCAATACCTGAAAGATAACGGTTTCTTTGCGATGATCATCAAAAAGAAATTTGGTGGTTTAGAATATTCTGCCTACGCACAATCACGCGTACTGCAAAAGCTTGCAGGCTTAAGCAGCGAGCTGGCTTCAACGGTTGGTGTGCCTAACTCATTAGGCCCAGGTGAACTTTTGCAGCATTACGGTACCCAGGCTCAGCAAGAGTATTACCTTCCGCGCCTTGCTAAAGGTTTAGAAGTCCCCTGTTTCGCCCTCACTAGCCCAGAAGCAGGCAGCGATGCGGGTGCGATTCCCGATTACGGCATTGTCTGTAAAGGGGAATGGGAAGGCGAAGAAGTGCTGGGTATGAAGCTCACCTGGAACAAACGTTATATTACCCTAGCACCCACTGCAACGGTATTAGGCCTCGCCTTTAAGCTGCGCGATCCTGACCAATTGCTCGGTAGCCAAGAAGAGCTAGGGATCACCTGCGCACTTATTCCAACTGATGTCGATGGTGTTGAAACAGGCCGTCGTCACTTCCCACTAAACTGCATGTTCCAAAATGGTCCAACCCGCGGCAAAGATGTGTTTGTACCACTCAGTTTCATCATTGGTGGCGCCGAGATGGCTGGCCAAGGCTGGAGAATGCTGGTTGAGTGTCTATCGGTTGGCCGTGGTATCACCCTACCGTCAAATTCGGCAGGCGGCATTAAGACTGCGGCCGTTGCAACGGGTGCCTATGCTCGCATTCGTCGCCAATTTAAGCTACCTATCGGAAAGCTAGAAGGAATTGAAGAGCCGATGGCGCGCATCGGTGGTAACGCCTACCTGATGGATGCGGTAACCACTCTGACCACCACAGGTATCGACCTTGGCGAAAAGCCATCGGTGATCTCTGCAATCGTTAAATATCACCTGACTGACAGAATGCAGCGATGCGTCATCGATGCCATGGACATTCATGGTGGTAAGGGCGTGTGTTTAGGCCCAAATAACTACCTAGGTCGTGGCTATCAGGCTGCTCCTATCGCTATTACCGTAGAGGGAGCCAACATTCTTACCCGCTCGATGATCATCTATGGTCAAGGCGCAATCCGCTGTCATCCCTATGTCTTAGCCGAGATGGAGTCGGCGTTTGATCCGGATGCAAACAAAGGCCTACGCGACTTTGACGCCGCTATCTTTGGTCATATCGGATTTACCACCAGCAACCTAGTTCGTAGCTTGTGGATGGGCTTAACTTCTAGCTACTTCTCTAACGTCCCTTATGCTGATAAGACCAAGCGTTACTATCAGCAGATGAACCGCTTTAGTGCCAACTTGGCCCTGCTATCGGACTTAGCGATGGCAACCTTGGGTGGTAACCTTAAGCGTAAAGAGCGTATTTCGGCGCGCCTAGGCGACCTACTGAGTCAGCTTTATTTGGCATCAGCAACTCTTAAGCGTTATGAAGATGAGGGCCGCCTTACCGAAGATCTACCGTTAGTACAGTGGGCCGTTGAGGATTCACTGTATAAGCTACAGTCTTCACTCGATGATCTGTTAGATAACTTCCCAATGGGACTCGGCATTGCACTGCGCGCGGTTATCTTCCCGTTTGGTCGCCCTCTTAAGCGTCCAAGCGATGTGCTTGACCACAAGGTGGCTAAAATCATGCAAACACCTTGTGCAAGCCGTGAGCGTTTAGGTAAGGGACAATTTTGGACACCGAGTGAGCATAACGCCGTTGGTATTCAAGAGCAGACCTTTAAAGATATTATCGCCTCTGAGCCTATCTACGACAAAGTCTGTAAGGCTGCAGGTAAACGCCTCCCCTTCATGTGGTTAGATAAAGTTGCCGCCGAAGGTAAAGCCCTAGGGGTACTGAGCGAAGAGGAAGTTGCGCTACTTGAGCGCGCCGAGATTGGCCGCATGAAGTCTATCAACGTCGATGATTTTGACCATGAAGAGTTAAAAGCACGCACGCTTGAATACACAAAAGAGGTGCAAGCGGCGTAAGTATTATTTATATACCTAAGTCATAAGCACAACAAAAAAGAGTTCTAAATTATTTAGAACTCTTTTTTTATCAGACATCTCTTATCAAATATCAGTTATCTAATATCAGTTATCTAATATCAGTTATCAAACATCTGTTACCAAGCATCAAGCTCATGCAAAGTAAGTCAACGAATAGATAACCAACTAGCTTAGATCGAAGCGGTCTGAGTTCATCACCTTTGTCCACACTGCAATAAAGTCCTCCACAAACTTTTGTTGATTATCATCTTGAGCGTAGACCTCTGCATAGGCCCGAAGGATTGAGTTAGAGCCAAACACAAGATCAACCCGAGTCGCCGTCCACTTAACCTTTGCCGTTTCGCGATCACTGATCTCATAAAGATTGCTACCTAAAGGTTGCCACGCGTTATTCATGTCGGTCAGATTAACAAAGAAGTCATTTGTCAGTGCGCCTAGACGTTCGGTGAACACACCATGGCTCACACCGGCGTAATTCGTACCCAACACGCGCATACCACCAAGCAGCACCGTCATCTCTTGCGCTGTAAGCCCTAACAGTTGCGTTTGATCAAGCATCAACTCTTCAGCGCTGACGGCATAATCACTCTTTAACCAATTACGATAACCATCATGAAGCGGCTCTAACACATGGAAAGACTCAACATCGGTCATTTCAGCAGTAGCGTCTCCGCGACCAGACGAAAACGGGACCTTTATTGCAAAGCCTGCTGCTTTAGCGGCCTGCTCAACACCAAGATTACCCGCAAGCACAATGACATCAGCCACACTGACACCATTTTGCGCAGCAATGGGTTCAAGCACCGCGAGTACTCTATTGAGTCTTTCAGGTTCATTGCCTTGCCAGTCTCTTTGTGGTGCCAAACGGATCCTTGCCCCATTAGCCCCACCGCGAAGATCTGAGCCGCGGAAGGTTCTTGCGCTATCCCAGGCTGTGGTAACCATATCGCTAACACTCAGACCACTTGCCGCTATTTGTGCCTTAACCGCCTCAACATCATAATTAGTGCAGCCTTTAGGCACAGGATCTTGCCAAAGGAGATCTTCTGCTGGAACATCAGGGCCTATGTACCTTGTTTTCGGCCCCATATCACGGTGGGTCAGCTTAAACCACGTTCTAGCAAACACATCTGAAAAGTATTCAGGGTCCTTGTAGAATCGTGCAGAAATCTTCTGGTAATCGGGATCCAACTTCATCGCCATATCGGCATCAGTCATAATTGGATTATAGCGATGGGTCAGATCCTCAACATCGACTGGCTTGTCCTCCTCTTTAATATTGATAGGCTCCCACTGCCAAGCTCCTGCAGGGCTTTTACTCAGCTGCCACTCATGATTAAGTAATAGCGTGAAATAACCGTTGTCCCATTGAGTCGGGTGCGTTGTCCACGCGCCCTCAAGTCCACTAGATACAGTGTCACGGCCTATGCCACGCTGGCTTTTGTTTATCCAACCCAAGCCTTGATCTTCTATATCAGCCCCTTCTGGGACAGGCCCTAACAGCGCAGCATCTCCATTGCCGTGGCATTTACCCACGGTATGACCACCAGCGGTTAGCGCAACGGTTTCCTCATCATTCATCGCCATACGACTAAAGGTAACGCGAACATCATTGGCGGTTTTAAGTGGGTTCGGATGACCATCGACACCTTCAGGGTTAACGTAAATAAGCCCCATCATCACAGAAGCTAATGGGTTTTCAAGATTGCGTTCCCCAGAGTAACGACTCCCTTCACTGCCGCTCGGTGCCAGCCACTCCTTTTCTGCTCCCCAGTAAATATCCTTTTCAGGATGCCAGATATCTTCACGGCCGAAGGCAAAACCAAAGGTTTTAAGACCCATTGATTCATAAGCTATGGTGCCTGCATAAGCAATTAAATCAGCCCAACTCAGCTTGTTGCCATATTTCTTCTTTATTGGCCAAAGCAAGCGACGAGCCTTATCTAGATTAACATTGTCCGGCCAAGAGTTTAGCGGGGCAAAACGCTGATTTCCCCTACCTGCTCCACCTCGTCCATCGGCCGTACGGTAAGTCCCTGCTGCATGCCATGATAAACGGATCATTAGCCCACCATAATGACCCCAGTCAGCTGGCCACCAAGCTTGGCTATCAGTCATCAGCGCATGAAGATCTTTTTTAAGTGAATCTACATCTAATAATTTGACCTGTTCACGATAGTTAAAACCTGCACTCATAGGGTTAGTTTTACTGTCATGCTGATGCAAAATATCGAGATTTAGCGCCTTAGGCCACCACTCCATATTTGACATACTGATTTCAGTGGTGGCGCCATGTATCACCGGACATTTATTGTTAGGCATAGGCTATCTCCTAAATATTTAGCAAGTTATTACCAAATCGGCTAATTCTTGGTATGTATAGGGTTAAAGGTTTAACTAGTGTAGTTGTTTATTCTGAATTTTCGATAAGCGAATATGTAAACCTTTAACTGATAACCGTTAAACTAAGCAAGTAAACTTTTTGGGTTGTTTTAGAGAACATGAGAGTTGAAGGCTTGAGTTGATTATTTGCAATGACTCGTGACGCTTAAGGTACAAAATCTGAGTAACCTTCGGCCGCGATAAACTCAACTCCCTTTATGTTGGCCTTCACAAGTTGCTCGACCACTGTTCTATGGAAGAACACATGCTTATAGCAAGCCGGATCGAAGAAAATTAACCGCTCTTCCAATGCGACCGCCTCTAATACCAATCAGTATAAGAAGTTGATCTACTCAGAACGATTTTTGGCAAATTAATTCAAGGTGAATAACTGAAAGAATGGTTAAGCTCGATGTCGACCCAATTCGCTCCAAGAGTAGAGGTTAACTCTAACCGATCAAAAATCGCTTTACGCAATGAAAAAGTCATTATCAAGAGCAACAACAGTTACTTTTCTATTGTTATTCGGCAAAACCTAAAAAGATTGGCAGATAAACCCGCCCGTCATTCGCTAATTTACGGGTTTTTGCTAAGTACATTTGTTAGAATCCCCCATTATTTTTGGCAACAACCCTGACACTAAGGCTTGCAGCCGCGCTCTGTTATCAATAACGGTTATTCACTGATGGTTTAGCATTGTCGAGTTTTGTACAGTGTATTTTCAGACAGTACCTTTTTTAGACCGTTTATTTATACAGGCTATTTCGTATGACTATTTAAAGGCAGGTTATGACCGTTCTTCTAATGACTCCACCTATGACCCAGCTGAATACGCCGTATCCGGCGACAGCGTATTTAACCGGGTTTCTACGCTCTCAAGGCTATGAGGCGGTGCAGCGAGATCCTGCTATTGAGCTTTTCCTAGAGATGATGACGGCGCCAGCGCTGGAGATTATTCGTCAGCATGTGGAACAAAACTTCGAACACTTTGAAGACGATGAACTGCCCGATGTCATCTTTAACTTTTTGGCGGAGTTTGACCGTTACCACCTCGCCGTTGAGCCAGCTATTCGCTTCTTACAGGGTAAAGATCCAAGCCTAGCACTGCGTATTAACTCCCGTCGTTTTTTACCAGAAGGCCCAGCATTTGACGCAATTGCGCAGATGGAAGCGGTATCTGGCGATGTGCTGCAAGCAGCCTTTGGCAATTTAGGCGTGCAAGATAAGGCCAAGTATCTGGCGACCCTGTTTATCAATGATCTGTCGAGCGTCATTACTCAGGGGGTCGATCCCTACTTTGAAGTGAGCCGTTATGGCGAGCAATTAGCGGCGGCTAACCCAAGCTTTGACAACCTCTACGATACCTTGATGGATGAACCAAGTTTCAGCTCAGAGATCTTAGAACAATTAGTTGAGCAGTATTTGGAAGAGACGCAACCGAGTGTCGTGGCGTTAACCGTGCCCTTCCCCGGCAATATGTTAGGCGCCCTGCGCATTGCGCAAACCTGTAAAGCGATCAATCCAGAGCTCCCTATCGTAATGGGCGGCGGTTTTATCAATACCGAGCTGCGAGCACTCAAAGATCCAAGAGTGTTTGAGTTTGTCGATTTTATCTGTCTCGATGATGGCGAGCGACCTTTTATCACCTTGCTGGAATACTTTGAAGGCAAACGTGATGTCGATGAGCTGGTGCGCACCTACTTCCTCGCCCAAAATGACAGTGGCGAGATCTACGTACACTTCAATGAAAATGCAGAGCTGCAAGATATTCCACAAACTGACGTGGGTGCCCCCGTGTACGACGGCCTGCCTTTAGGTGAATACCTGTCTTTATGTGAAATGCTCAACCCGATGCACCGCATTTGGAGTGATGGCCGCTGGAATAAACTGACCATCGCCCATGGCTGTTACTGGCGTAAATGCAGTTTTTGCGATGTTAGCCTCGACTATATCGGCCGTTTTGACGCCGCAAGCGCCGATGCGCTCGTGGATAGAATCGAGCAACTCATCGAAGAAACTGGCGAGACCGGCTTCCACTTTGTCGATGAAGCGCTACCGCCAAAGCTTTTATTTGCGCTTGCAAAACGACTCATTGAACGCAATGTGGTGATCAGCTGGTGGGGCAATATTCGTTTCGAGAGAACCTTTAGCCAAGCGCGTTGCCAATTGCTGGCAGATTCAGGTTGTATCGCAGTAAGCGGCGGCCTTGAAGTAGCATCAGATCGACTATTGAAGCTAATGAAGAAAGGCGTCAGTGTTGAGCGAGTCGCTCAGGTAACCAAGGCCTTCAGCGATGCCGGAATATTGGTTCACGCCTATTTAATGTATGGTTTCCCGACCCAAACTGAGCAGGAAACGGTCGATTCGTTAGAGATGGTGCGTCAGATGATGCAGCAAGGTTGTTTCCAGTCAGCTTACTGGCATCGATTTGTCGCCACGGTTCACAGCCCTGTTGGCATGAACCCTGAAAAGTTTGGTATCACGCTTACTGAGCGTCCTGAGATCTTATTCGCTGAAAACGATGTCGAGTTCACCGACCCAACTGGTACCGATCATGAGATGCTTGGCGAGGGGCTACGAAAGGCAATCTACAACTATATGCACGGCATCGGCTTTGACCAGCCAATGAGCTTCTGGTTTAACCAGAAAGTTACCCCCACGCAGATGAAAAAAGATCTTGTCTCAAGAGCGATTAACAACCTAATCGACAGCAGTGAAGACTAACCTTCTACGATTGAGGGCCAACTGCAGTTAAGAGCCCTCAGCTGTAAATAGCCTGCTGACTACCAATAGCGTTAACCTATCAAAAAGGCCACTTTCTTATTAAAAAGAAAGTGGCCTTAAACCGTATAGAGTCAAACTCGCTGCATAGATAGTGCTATATATCCACATTGGCCTTTTTGAAAACAGCAATCACAAATTGCTGCGGCTCAGTTTTGGACAAAAGCGGCTCACCACAAGAAAGGCAACTAGAGCTCTTAGTAAGCTCTCATGTCGCTACTTCTGTGGAACGCTGTAAAGCCCTCCATGGCCGCTCTACGGTTTCATCCTTGAAACCGAAGCCCACAGCCGCAGCGACATCTGACCATTCATCTCACGAATTCACTCCCTCAGATATTACAAACTCATTTTTGGACAGAAGCTTGTTAGTGTTAAAGCTCTTAAAGTGATGAGTCTTATTAGGTAACGTATGGAAAGTGGATATACGGTAACGCTCCAATAAGCGGTGAGTAATAGCTTGCTAAAATGTGAAACAAAGTGGAACCGAGCAAGCTGTTACGAATCCGACTTTATTGCCTTGTTATAAGTCGTTTACTTAGAAATTAGATCACCAACCAGCTTTGAAATATTATTCATACCACTTTCTATACGTTCACTTAACACACCAGTTTTTTGGTATGTAGGAACCATGATATCAAGTTTCTGAAATTCATCATGATTCACAATGATATCCATGTAGGATTGTAACACCTCAGTCTTAGTGCTTTTTCTTATTAGATCTTTTTTTACTTTTTCTTCATGACGGCATATTTCAACAACATCATCGTCATCATATTTTGCATAATAAAGTTCTCGACCAAGCCTTTTTTGCGACCACTTTAACTTACCTAACAACCTTTTAATTTCTTCCTGAAGCTCCGTTGTCCCCATTTGTCTCTGGTACCTCTGTTACTTTTAACTGGCTGTCCCAGCGGGGACAGTATTCTTTAACTCAATAGGAGTAAATTATGTCTAAAAACTCAATGTCAAAAGCCGCTGCTGCTCGAATTCAGTCGGCAACTGCAAAAGCAAATGGCGGAGTAGTCCCTAAAGGATCATTCGCTGCAAGAGCGCAATCTGCAGCAAGCCAATCAGGCTCCACTCCTCCACCTAACGGTCCAAGTAAAACTGGCAATCCTTCTGGCGGTGATCGCGGTAACAATCCACCAAAAAGCAAGTAGGGGGATCTATGCCAGATACATCAACTATGTCTGACGAGGAGCTAGACCTTTGGTCTGATATCAATAATCCGAATAATGATGCTGATATGGATGACTGGGCTGATGCCCATAATCCAAACAACGACGATTACTTGGATGATTAAATAAAAGTAGCTTGGGCCTGCCCAAGCTACTTACATTGCTCAGCATTCCGTTCAAAAGCTTTCAAAAAACCTTCTTCATCAACTTTGTATCGAATATATGAAATTTCGTTCATCGTATCCTCAAAAGCACAAAGACATAACTTCTTCTTGGAACCATAACTGCTATATGATAGCGGTTCCTTATATGAACTAGAGCACGCTTCTAAAACTGCGTATTCGATGTCTAGAGGATAACGGTTATCGGTTATTGCATAATCAATAAATTGACTACCACCATAAGCAAGTATCGCCGCTATACCTGCAGCTTTCAGTGGCTTTTTCACCGTGAATTTTTCAATAACACTTGCACAGGTTTTACAATGAAATTTAACTGTTGCACCAATTTCGGCCTTCTCGCCGCAACTACATGATTCTGACATTAGCACTCCATGCTAGATTTAGACTTATAACAGCTTATTATATAGCGGCTCGATAATGTTCCGGTTCAAATTCAACTTAGTAGCTGCCGCGTCAACCTAAGCAATTGTTTAATAAAGACAAAGCGAATCCTTAAGACCAATTTTATTAATATCAAGCCCGCAAAAGTGAGCGCCTTGATGTAGAGGTCTCTACAACCTTTTATCAATTACCGTAAATTCAAGAAGTTATCAGAAAAGTAGAAGTTTATCGAGCATAAAGCACCCGATTTTTGCTCACTTTACTCACGATTCATCAGCGTAAAATTATAACTGTGTATCTATCTAGTACTTTAAAGTCTGCTCTGATTGCCCAAGACATTAAGAAATATAAGCCGCTATTTGAGTTCTCAGGCGTAGAAATTTCTCCCGCTAGCTCGTATTGGGGCATTTTCAATTTAGAAATTGAACCACCAAAGCTTAACTTGAAGAAGGAAAACATCCAGTGTAGATACGGCTGCGGGCTTCGATGACATGGATGTCATCGCAGAGCTTACAGGGATTGTACTTGCAGCGTCTCGCAGCAGTGTCTGCACATACCCCGCTGGAGGCGATTGATAACTATGAAGCTAAAACATATAACATACTTCCCCGTAGCTATTGCTTAGAGAAAAATGTAATCAGCCTTCATTCGAAGGCTAATCAACTTTGAGGCAAAACTGAGTTACGGCACATACAGAAAACACCAATCCCTCATCGGAGTTACCGAAGTGCGTTGGAATCAATTGTGTAAACCCGACACGGATGTCGGGTTAGCTTTCGCGGGGCAGGTCGTTCTTTGGCATCCATGCCATCACGGCATTTATGAATCCATTCACATCAGATGCCCCATCGGAAGTGTTAGGTTATTTCGAATAAGTACGAGGAAGACAACTTCGTCTGGGGCGCTGAGGGTTCGTTAAGGGGGACAAGCGCTTTCCCCCTTGCCTCGGGTGTGGGCGAAGCGCTACGACTTTCGTCAAGCGAAGCTTGATAGTTCCAGCTGATAGCCACAGCACAAAACAGGTAGCCGCTAGCTATTACACTACTAGCATCTGCCTGATGAGCGCCTCACACTGAAGCTGATCCATATATTTGGGCACAGGATAGTTAAAGTGCGCTTCCTTCAGCGCCGCTCTAGCTAACTCGGGCACATCTTCAACTTTAAGGGCATCGAGCTGCGGTGCGATACCGTACTCTTTCAGCATCCCCTGAATATGCTCGATAAATCCCTGCGCCAACATTTCATCACCATCACTTTCTTTACCAAGACCACAGGCCCGTGAAAGTCTGGCCAGACGGGGCGCGGCGGCCTCTTTTGAATAATTAAGTACATAGGGTAATACGATGGCATTGGCTAGACCGTGGGGGGTGCCATATTTAGCCCCCAGATTGTGGGAGATAGCGTGCACATAACCCAAACTTGCCTTGGTAAACGCTAGCCCCGCGTAATAGGAGGCCATCGCCATATTGTGCCGCGCCTCGATATCGCTACCGTCTTCAACCACTTCCGATAAATTCTCCATGATTAGGCGCGTCGCTGCTATCGCGTAGGCATCGGTATCTGCTGAGGCATTCATGGAGATAAACGCCTCGACGGCATGTGTCAGTGCATCCATCCCGGTTGCGCTCGTCACATGGGGTGGCAGTCCTGTCATTAACGATGCATCCAGTGCTGCCATCATAGGCACAAGCTTGGGATCGATAAGCGGTGTCTTCTTATGAGTCAAGGGATCGGATACCACTGCGGCGATAGTCACCTCTGAGCCCGTTCCCGCCGTTGTCGGTATGACAAATAGTGGCGCCGGCGTTCTCCATACCCGAAATAGCCCGGTGAGTTTGGCTATCTTTCGATGATTATTCACTCTTGCGGCGATCACTTTTGCCGCATCTATCGGCGATCCGCCGCCGACGGCTAAGATGGCATCGCAACTATGACGCTGATAGAGGGCTAAGCCTGACTCAACCTGAGTATAAGTAGGATCGGGCAGCACACCATCATAGATGACATATTCAACACCAGTGTCCGATAGGCGATTTTTAATCGCATCTAAAAGCCCCAAGTTGATCAAAACGCTGTCGGTGACAATCAGTACCCTCTTCATCCCCATATAAGCAATGGCTTCACACAGCTCTAATGATGAACCTGCGCCGGTAAACAGGGTGGGCTTAGGCATGGGGATTATCTTGGCCGCCAACTTCAACGCCTTCATATAGCCCTTATATGCCGAAACCTGAAGAGGAAAAAGCCTACTTTTAGTATTGTGATCCATGGCAACTGTCCCTTTGTCTTTTTATCTTTTGTGTCGGTTTTTGTTTTTGTCTCTAGTGTCTTTCTCGAAGAGTTAATCCATTTCATCTCTTTGATAAAGCGTGAGGCGATAGTAAAACTCGATTGGTTTCAATGTTCACCGAAAGATGTCCACTCTTTTGTAGAATAACTACTCTAACAGGTTGGCGGCAATTTAGAAGATAAATTGAGCAGTTTAGCAAGGCGATTTCAGCGCTGTTTACTGAGCTGTTTACAGAGCCGTTTGAAGAACAGTTTGAAGGACGGTTTGCGGGGCAATTTTCACGAAGGTTTAAAGCAAAGTTAGTAGAGAGACAAACCACTATGGAGTCACAGTAAAGAGACTTATGTAATGATGTCTACCTAGAATAACCGCGTCCTTGCGGTTAAATACATTCTCTGAACATGTTACTCCTTGCTGCCCGTTGCCATTCATTGGGCAGCAGCGCCAAACAGAGCTTGCTATCAAGCTTGGGAGACTATGCCATAGACTCAGTTATTATCGTTGGCGATTGCGGTTGCGGCGCCAATAATCGCCCCGCCCACTATGACACCAGTCAGGAAATTATCCCTATTATTTGGCCTATGGTGATGGCGATTATCATGCAACGCATGACGGATTTCACGGCGAGCTTCGCGTTTTTCTCTGGCGACCTCTCGGTAACCCTCACGAATTTCACGTCTGGCACATTTGCGGGTCTTGCAACGTAGTACTTCTCGGGCGGCTTCGCGCTTTTCGCGGTTGACTTCGCGGATCCCCTCACGGATCTCTTTGCGCACTTCATAGCGGCCAGCATTAGCATCAAAGCTCCCTAGACCAGCAATCATTAATACTGCCAGGGCGAGTGTCAGGCCTTGTTTCATTTCTCGCCTCTCGTGTCTTGGTAAAAAGCTGCGGCACGTTTTTCAAAGTTTGCCAACGCTTCTGTGCACTCCTGCACATTGAGTTCGATATTGCTGCCGTATCCAAAGCTAGCGGCATAGAGAAACGCTCGGTCACCACCTAGGGTACGGCTGATTTCGCTATTGATATTCATTGCCTCGGTTTCTAATTGTGCGCGTTGTTCTGCGGCCACACAACCCAGTGCTAAACCTGTCTGATAGCCGAAATTCTTCAGTCCTGTATCAATTTGCTCTTCTTTTAGCAAAACATCCTGCTGCGGTTCATCAGCCAAGACAGGTGTTGCCAATACCGTTATTGCGACAAGTAATAATATATTTGAGGTGCGATGCATAAATTTCTCCATATCCTCAACCTTTGCCCAATGACACCTGCTGTGAAGTTTAGCACTTCACACCAAGTGAGTAAGTTTCAGTGATTATTTGCTGATGGCGCTAGTAGGCCAGTGCGAAGATGAACGCAAGCTGAACGCAGTTCGCAGCTCGGGCGCTGAAAAAACAACAAGTTCTCTCTCTGTTTGCTTGTTGTCGCGGCAATCAAATAAGGAGTCTGTTGCGTAAAAAATACTAACCGATAGTCCGTTTAAAATTGCAAAGCCAATAATAACCACTGCACAGAATCACTAATAATCAATAAGATAGATTGCTCTACCGTGACAACTAATCGTTCACTGAGCAATCTGCCTCTTAGCTTCACTAAGCAGGTTCACTGTCAGAGACAAGAGTGAAACTGAGAGTTAAAGTAAGAGTAAATCATCGGAGAAATAGTGATGTTCTATAGATTTTAAGCAATCTAACTGACTGTTTTATAATCTTGGTAAGCTCAACTATTTTCTTTTAGCAGGAAGCTCTGCACTATCGACTTAAAAAGTACAGCGTAGAATGAACGGACTAGGTCAGTCAGCAGAAGGCGAAAAAGCAGGAAAAGAGAGCAAAAACCCATGGCTCTTGCCCTCTTTGTCGTTTTACTGCACCAATGAATAGAAGATTGCTGAGATTGATACCAATCCGATAATCACCACAAAAACATTGCTTATAGCACCTGAGTATTGCTTCATCGCAGGCACTTTCATGATGGCATACATAGGCATGATAAATAGCAGCAGCGCAATAATTGGACCACCTAGGCTTTCAATCATTCCCAAAATATTCGGGTTGATTGTGGCTACGGCCCACGTGGTCAATAGCATAAAACCAGCGGTAACACGGTTCAGAATGACAGGGTTAACCTCTTTTCCCTTGCCGCGTGCAGCCTTAATGATTAAGCCATTAAAGCCTTCACTCGCCCCGATATAGTGGCCAAAGAATGACTTAGTGATAGCGATGATCGCAACAATAGGCGCAACATAGGCGATAATAGGCGTATCAAAATGGTTTGCCAGATAAGTTAATATCGACACATTTTGCGCTTTCGCCTCGGCTAAGTTGGCAGGCGAAAGGCTAAACACACAACTAAATACGAAGAACATCACAGTGACAACCATAAGAATATGGCTGAAAGCTAAGATCCGTGAGCACTGCTTGTCGGTATTATCACCGTGAAGTTTCCTACGGTCTACTGCAAAAGCGGAGATAACCGGAGAATGGTTAAATGAGAATACCATCACCGGCAGTATCAACCACAATGCCATTAAGATGGTGCTTATACCTCCCTCTGCTGGCATCACATTGCTAAATATAGACGTGTTCCAGTAAGGGATTAGATAAACGGAGAGCAGTAAAAGTACAGCAACGAATGGGAAAACCAGCACACTCATCGCTTTGATAATTAACTGCTCACCTAAGCGAACCACGGCAATCAAGCCAATAATCAAGATTAAGGCTAAAGTTGCGCGGTTAGGCGGAGTAATACTTAGCTGATGCTGCATAAAGCTTTCAACAGTATTGGTTAGTGCAACACTGTAAACGAGCAAAATGGGGTAGATAGCAAAGAAATAGAGTAAGGTGATAACCTTGCCCATACCGACACCAAAATGTTCCTCTACCACTTCGGTGATCCCAGCCTCTGGATTTGAGCCCGAAAGCACAAAACGTGTTAATCCGCGATGAGCGAAGAAGGTCATTGGCAGTGCTAGGAGTGCCATGATTAAGAGAGGAATTAAGCCACCTTGAGCCGCATTAATTGGCAGGAAAAGCGTGCCCGCCCCCACAGCCGTACCATAGAGGCCCAATACCCACAGAGTATCGCTCTTGCTCCAGCTTGATTTAACCTCGAGTTGTACCGGGGTATTTTCAGTTTTGTTAATTACAGAGTCCATTATGGACATCTCCTTAGACGGTTTTTATATAACCTTTTAAGGGTTCTGTTTTCATATCTAAATCACAGCTAAAAGCCGCCGAAAATATCAACCTCAGCGACTCAGGCAACATAAGATAGGGAGTTTAACCACAAAGAGTGAATGAAAAACTGGCAGAACCTAGTAAAGGCCGCGCAGTATAGGGAAGAGAGCTAGGGAGAAATGTGATTTCGAACAAACTTATTTAGGTTTTGCAAATAAACCAAACTGTTCGTTGTTTTTTCGACCATTCAATATGTGTGTCAATAGTGTGTGACGACGACCACGCTCATGTCGGTGCATCATGATTTGTGAAGGGACACTAAAAAAATATATGCTTCTGTATGCCAAGCTCTCTTTATTAACTGAAGGGCCCTATTCTAGCCAAATGGCGATTTCCTCTGAGAACACAGGAAAAACCGATGACACAGTTATTAACAGTTGGAAAGAGAGGAGCTAACCTGCTTGTTCTGCTATGAGGCGAATCAACAATGGGGACTTTCAATTGAGAAGTCGAAGCTTAGTAACCTAAACAAAAGAAGCTACTCACCTACAGCGTAGCTATGCTTGCCTTATAGGGTTGGCTCATCGCCATGTTTGTTATGTGTCTAGCCGTACTAAGTGTCTAGCCGAGCACGGCGCCCATGACTCTTGTGGCTACTTTTCGATTCAATACTTAATTAGCTAAACACCAGCATCCGCGACCATCTGTCTTTGCTTGATAAAGAGCCTTGTCAGCTTTTTCTATCATTGAATCTAGCGTGCACTTTGGTGATGAGAGAGAAATGCCAACACTGACAGAGACTCGTATGCTTTTTCCATCAGAGGCTTTAAGATAAGTCTTAGACATGACTTCTTGCAGTCGTTCTGCAACAATCTCTATCCCCTGCTCTGTCATACCGTTAAGGATTATAACAAACTCATCCCCACCAATTCGACCGAGCAAATCGCTCTCTCGTAAAACCAGGCTCATCGCTTTGGCGGCAGTTTGGAGAAAAAGATCACCAAACAGATGACCATAGGTATCATTTACTCCCTTAAAATAGTCAATATCAATCAACATAATAGCCATTTGTGACGCACTGCGATGAGCCTGTTTTAACTGTGCGCCAGCGAGATCGAGTAAGAATCGACGAGATAACACTCCCGTTAATTGGTCAGTGCGAGCTTGTTCGAAAAACTTATTCTTAAGAGATACGACCTCAGAGATGTCGGTTGAGATGTTAATTAAACCAGAAGCTTTGTTATTGACTTTAAAGGGGGCCCTTGCAACCCAAAAATGCACTTTTTCACCATTGTTCCCGGTAGCACTTTCTTCGCTTATGATTTTTTGCCCCGTTTGCAATACTTCGGAATCAAGTCGGATGGTCTCATCTGACATATATGAAAGTATTATCTCTTTGTCGGTTTTACCTACTATATTTTCAGCGTTTTGCCCAAGCAATGAGGCTGCATTTGAATTGATATATTGATATCTTCCTTTTGCGTCTTTCATGTATACACAGGAGGGGATATTTTCTAGAACAAGGCTAAGAAGCTCTTCCTTTTCTTCTATCTCCTTTCTTATCTGAACATTTTCAGTAATATCAGATGAGATCCCGCATAGGGCGGTAATATCACCATTTTCATCATATATTGGTAACTTTACAGACCAATAGGTACGTTCTTCTTCAGTCCCTTCCATGACTGATTTTTCTTCAACTTCAATACGCTTACCTGTCTGCAAGACGATTAAGTCATTTTGACGCAACTCATCGCAGGCTTTAAGATCGAAGAATTTTTCATCCGTTTCTCCAATAACCTCTTCTGCCGAGTAACCAAAAACCTGGCATGTCTGATGGTTTGCATAGGTATATCGCCCATCAGTATCATTGGTGTAAACACATGCTCCAATATGATCCAAAATAAAATTGAGACGTTTATTTTCATTTTTTAAACGTTCATTTTCTGCTTTTAGTTTTTCGGTTTCGGATTTTTCTTTATTCATTGTACCTACACTTGAATTCAAGTACGAAGGCCGATGCCAGTATCACACTGAACATTTTCGTAACTATTGTAATCAATTAAAAAGATATACCGTTATGGTCTATATCAAGTGTAGATATGGTTTAGCTCATAGCAAACAGAAATTCGATATGGTTAACTCCGTTACATACTGATTTGGCATGACTTCCATCCATGGAGGTCAGACATAGCTAGATATTGTTAGCGATACTCGCAGTTTTACTCGGTTCAGCCACGTTATCATTGCCGCCCTCAAATTTAACCGCATCGGCAGGAATTAAGCTGATCAGTTCAACACCAACGGGGATCTCGCTCTCCATTTCGCCGCTAATCAGCCTCACCTTGCCCTCTTGCAGATAAATCAGCGGGATTGCAGCTTGTGAATATTGCTCCATAAACATGGCGTAATTGAAGTTCTCTGTTAGACGAGTACTCTTTATCGTGGCGCCTTTTGCCATTAAGCTGGCGAGTTTTGAGTACGAAACCCCATCACCAAATAGACACAAGCGCTTCAGATAAGACTCTGAAAGCTGATGGCGTGCACTGGAGGTTTCGCCATTATTAAGGCCATAGACCTTTTCTTCACCAAACACATCTTGGAAATAGAAGTTTACTAAGGGATTAAGCTGACGGTACGGTGACATCACCAAGACTCGGCCTATTCCGACCATATTCATATGGTTTTCTGCATGCTCAGATGCAGGGTTACCAAAATACACAGGTATGTTATCCATGCGTGCGAGACGAATATTATCCCAGTTATTGTCGGCCAGTAGCACAGTCACGCCTTTGCTCTGTAATGTTTTTGCCAATGCACGAGGGAATTGAGAGGCGCCGAAAATAAGCAGACCTTGGGAGGAATCGGCAGTAACACCGAGAATTTTAGCCCACCTGCCTGCAGTTAAGCTCTGGATCACCACAGTACCGATAATAATCAAAAATACCAAAGGCACGATGAGCTCAGCACCTTTAATACCAATAGCCTCAAGTTTTATGGCGAATAAGGACGACACGGCTGCGGCAACGATGCCGCGAGGGGCGACCCAGCTTAAAAACCATTTATCACCATTAGATAAGGAGGTTCCGACACCGCAGCACCAGATACTTAATGGCCTTGCGATCAACATGACGACAGCTAATAGCGCTAAGCCCTCCCAACCTAGGCTAAGCAAGGCATCGGCATTGAGGCGCGCTGCCAGCAAGATGAACAGCGCAGAGATCAACAGCACTGTGAGGGTTTCTTTAAACTCGAGAATATCGGCAATGTCGACGCCTTTCATATTCGCTAGCCAAATCCCCATCACAGTCACAGAGAGCAAGCCCGCCTCTTCTTGTAATAAATTTGAGCCAACAAACACCGCTAACATAAGAGTTAAAACAGCGGTATTGCGAAGATAATGGGGGAGCAAGTTATTACGCAAAACGAGGCCGACTAAATAACCACTGATCACACCAAAACCTAGGCCTACGGCCAACATGGCACTGAGGGCGTGCAGAACATGGGTCGTTGGATCGGCGGCAACGGCAATATACTCAAACACCAACACCGCAAGCAGTGCACCAATAGGGTCGATAACAATCCCTTCCCAGCGCAAAATACTCGCAAGTTCAGTCTTAGGCCTAACGCTTCGAAGCATAGGCACTATGACTGTTGGGCCAGTCACTACCACTAACGCACCAAAAAGCAGTGCCATTGACCACTCAAAATCGAGTAGATAGAAGGTGCCGACAGCGATACAGGCCCAAGTGATCACAGTGCCGAGTGTCACCAGTCGAGTCACCATTACGCCGTGTTCCTTAATCTCTTTGAAATTAAGGGTTAACGCACCTTCAAACAGAATAACTGCAACTCCGAGTGAAATGATCGGAAATAGTAGATCACCAAAAATGACATCGGGTTGAAGAAATCCAAGCCCTGGTCCAAGCAATAGACCACACAGGAGCAAAGGCAAAATAGCTGGCAGTCGAAGCTTCCAGCCTATCCACTGACAAAACAATGATAAAACACCTAGCAAAGCAAGCATCGCAGTGATCTGCTCAAGCATACCTTTAATCCTTATCTAATCATTTCTATTGAAATCTTGGTTTGTTAAAAGAGACGGTCAAGTGTAAAAACTATAGCCAAACCTGAGTAAAATACGATAACGCTAAGAAAAGTAAATCAATATTATCGTTAAATAATCCGGATGGATAAGAATACAGCAAGGTTCGAGCTTTAGGTGCTAGGTGCTAGGTGCTAGGTGCTAGGTGCTAGGTGCTAGGTGCTAGGTGCTAGGTGCTAGGTGCTAGGTGCTAGGTGCTAGGTGCTAGGTGCTAGGTGCTAGGTGCTAGGTGCTAGGTGCTAGGTAAATAGAGAAGCAGATAAGATTTCAGTTTAAAACATTTATAAGTAGAAAAAGTGATAAACGAAAAAAGCCCTCACATTGCACTGAAGGCTTTCGTCTTTGTGTTGGCACAGCGGCCAGGCTTGGAACACTGCCGAACCCGCGACCTCGTTGTGACAAGATTAGTAGCTTCGACTTAGCTGTAAAATAGATAAAAACAAAGAACGAAAAAAGCCCTTACATTGCTGTAAGGGCTTTTGTCTTTGTGTTGGCACAGCGGACAGGCTTGGAACACTGCCGAACCCGCGACCCCGACGTGACAGGGTATCCAATACAAAATAATTTAAAATCTGCAGAACGAAAAAAGCCTCTACATTGCTGTAGAGGCTTTCGTCTTTGTGTTGGCGGAGCGGACGGGACTCGAACCCGCGACCCCCGGCGTGACAGGCCGGTATTCTAACCAACTGAACTACCGCTCCTAAACTTTTCTAGAAATCATCAAGTCGATTTCTAAAGTCATTGTTATGTCACTAACATGACTTACGACTAACTAAACTAGTTAGCTTTTACTAAATTGGCGGAGCGGACGGGACTCGAACCCGCGACCCCCGGCGTGACAGGCCGGTATTCTAACCAACTGAACTACCGCTCCTAAACTTTTCTAGAAATCATCAAGTCGATTTCTAAAGTCATTGTTATGTCACTAACATGACTTACGACTAACTAAACTAGTTAGCTTTTACTAAATTGGCGGAGCGGACGGGACTCGAACCCGCGACCCCCGGCGTGACAGGCCGGTATTCTAACCAACTGAACTACCGCTCCAAAACTTTGCTAGAAATCAATCTTATTGACTCCTAATGTTACTCGTTATGTCACTAACAAATAACTAAAATTTAGTACTTGATTGGCGGAGCGGACGGGACTCGAACCCGCGACCCCCGGCGTGACAGGCCGGTATTCTAACCAACTGAACTACCGCTCCACATCAAGTGCGGTGAATAATACGTAGAGAGAGGTAGTCCGTCAATAAGTTTTTTATAAGATCTTTACTGACTAGTCGAAAAACGAACAATCCGTTTTTTTTTGAGCATTTACTGAGAAAAACTAGCTCTTTCCGACTTGATTATCAGTATCTTCCGGCATCGTCAGATCGATTTGGTCCAATTCGAGCAATACCTTTTCTCGGCGGATCTCTTTTTCCAGTCGCGCCTCAGTAGCGGCTAATGCTTTTTTAAGATTACTGCGTTTACGAAGAAACAGTAAAACCACAATTCCGATAATCACTAAGACCACATTAATGGAAACTATCAATACAATAGCCTCCTCTTTTGCTTTTTGCTCCTCAGCCTTTGCCAACGCTTCGGCTCTTGCTGCGAGCTCCTCTTCGCTCGGTGGGGGTTCCGGCGGCTGGATCAGATTAAAGAATAGCTCTGGTAAACTTAAATAGATCTCTCTGCCATCATGTGTTGTGCTTACTGCATTGAGTTTTAAATCGTAGCTACCAAAATCAATCACTCTTGGTAAGGCAAACTGAGTCTGTTTTTCATTGAAGTGAGTTATGGTTACCGGAATAACTTTGCCGGTAGGCCCCATAATTTCGGCCTCGAGATGAGTTTGCTCTAGCAATAACACCTCATCATCAATCTGAATGTCTAATGTCCAGATCCCAGATTCAGAATTATCAGTCTCTAACAGCGCCACATTAATTGGCCGCTTAGACAACCTAAACTCCTGTGAGTATTCCCGCTCTAGCACAGTGTTTTTCGCCTGGACTTGTAAGGTGTAATCCCCCCAAGGCTGCTCTAGGTTTAAATCACTGGTAAACACACCATCATCGGGCCGCTCATCAAGCTCCTCACCATTATCTCGATAAGCGCCAACGATTATGATACCTGCAGCGTAATTTTCATCTGCGGTGTTATTTTTACTGATAAATCGAGCCGTCCAATTCATCATAAAATCGAGACCAGGCAGACGTACCTTCTGCTCATCACCCAGTAACCTAGCGGTTAACTTAAGGCGCTCGCCTTGAAAAAGCGGCTGTGGAATGGCATCGACATCAACGGTTAGCGTCGAGACTTTCTCTATTACCGACCCCTCTACCACTTGGCCTAGCAGCTGCCACGGACCCGGCATTGGCTTCTTGATGGTGATCATGTCACCGGTTAGCCCCTCCATCCAAGATACTGTGCCTTCGGGATGACGATTAACGTACCATTTGCTGCCATCGGGGCGCACAATCACCACAGGGGCACTGCCGTACTCGCGGTGAATAAGTAACGTTATCGAATCGACCATATGATCGATTTTAAAACGATTTTTCAGTTCGGAGGCATGATTTGAGAGCACCACATTCGCCACTGCAACACCACTAATAGAGAGGTAGCAGAGTACAAAAGCCGTAAAAAGTTTGACTCTTCTAATCATATTGGGGCTCATAAAATGACATTTATCCACGCCAGAGGCATTGTCCTGATTTTGCGACTAAGTCTAATCGCTCTTCGTGTCTAATCAGTTCATCGGCCGATGCGGCGATCACTTTAAGTTTTGATCTATTTGGGCTTAAACGGTTAATACCACCGCCCTCTTGCCCTGCTTTTTCACTAGAAAGGTTAAATTTAGTTTGGCCACCGGTCATCAACAGGTAGACGTCAGCCAAAATCTCGGCATCGAGTAATGCCCCGTGCAGATCACGAGCCGAGTTGTCGATACCGTAACGCTTACACAAGGCATCTAGATTGTTTTTTTGCCCTGGGTGCAAAAACTTAGCAACTTCAAGGGAGTCAAGCACCTGACAGATGTCAGTGGTCTTCGGTCCCAATGGTTGCAACATAGAGAATTCATGATCCATAAAGCTAACGTCGAAGTTTGCATTATGTGCCACGATCTCTGCGCCATCGATAAACTCGATAAAGCTTTGAGCAATTTCATGAAATTTCGGCTTGTCAGCCACGTACTCGTTGGTAATACCGTGGACCGCAATCGCCTCTTCGTCGATCGGCTGCTGCGGATTGATATATTCATGATAGTGACGACCGGTTAAACGACGGTTAATCACTTCGACACAACCAATTTCAATAATACGGTGACCTAAATAAATCGGACCGCTCGATTGGTTCATACCTGTGGTTTCGGTATCGAGAATAATCTGCCGCTTGGCGCTTGAAACAATATTCATATGAATTTATACATTTCTCAGTTAAATTTTTTGGGTATACTCGCCCGCAATTATAGCTATGGTAGCAACTTGATGACTGGACTGAAACAGATCTCTATCTATACCGACGGTTCTTGCCTAGGAAATCCGGGTCCTGGCGGTTATGGCATCGTTTTAAAGTACAAAAAACACACCAAAGAGCTGGCCGATGGCTTTGCTCTCACTACCAATAACCGTATGGAGCTCCTTGCGCCTATTATAGCGTTAGAGGTATTAAAGGTGCCGTGTGAAGTAATATTAACCAGCGACAGCCAATATATGCGTCAAGGGATCACCCAGTGGATCCATGGCTGGAAGCGTAAGGGCTGGATCACTTCAACCAACCAACCTGTCAAAAATGTCGATCTCTGGAAACGCTTAGACGCAGTGTCTCAACGTCATCAAGTTGAATGGCGCTGGGTTAAGGGCCACGCTGGCCACAGCGAAAACGAACGCTGTGACGACTTGGCTCGCCAAGCTGCAGAGATAAAACCGACACAAGAAGATAGTGGTTATATTGCCCAGCAGAAACAAGAATAGCACTTGTTAATCCAGCTTTTTTAAGCTCATTGTTGAAATAGCGATGAAACTGCGTCTAAGCAGTTTCTTAGCTTCACTCTTTCGCCTGCACTTTAGGCGACAAAAATTAACTTTCGGTATTTAAAAAAGTCTGACAAAAATTGATAAAGGCTAAGCCCACAGGTGTAAATTGGCGGCTCTTATGGTGAATACGATAAAACTTTCGCTCTAGTTCCAGCCCCTTTACGTCAATAACCGCCAGCTCCTTACGGATCAACTCTTTCTCAAGCGTTAACTCAGATAACACCCCAAGCCCCGCCCCTTGCTTTACCGCTTGCTTAATGGCATCGGGAGTCGAGAAACGAAACTTCTCTTGTGGCTGCATATCCAATGCATTAGCGGCATTAACAAAGCAGTCGCGGGTGCCAGAGCCCTCTTCTCGCATCACCCAAGGCATTCCACTGAGTTCACTCGGAGCCACTGTTTTTCCAGCCAACGGATGAGCAGGGTGACAAAATACCAATAGCTTATCCTTGTGCCACGCCTCCACCGCGATGCGACTATCGAGACATTGTCCCTCGATAAAGCCCATCTCACTTCTAAACTCCAAGACCGCTTTAAGCACAGCGTGACTGTTGTCGATATCCACATTCACAAGCGTGTTGGTGTGCTGCTGGCAAAACGCGACCGCCGACTTTGCCAAGAGGTAATTACCTATCGTTGAACTCGCACTCACATTGAGGTTACCACCAAGCTCAGTGCCTGCCGGTGAAAAAGCATGTTCAATCTGTTCGATTTTTTGTAAAGCTTGCGTCGCTAAGGGTAATAAGAGGCTCCCTTGAGAGTTCAACCGCAGGCGATTGCCGATACGCTCAAATAATCGCGCATCCAATTGTTTCTCTAATTCCGATAGTGCCATCGATGCCGCTGGAGATGACAGACTGAGCATGTCAGCCGCTTTTGCAACTTGGCCACTTCGAGCGACTGCTTCAAATACGGCTAGCTGTTTTAATGTAATACGCATTGAGACTCTTAAAGTTTATTTGAAGATTTTGGTGCATGTCCTGCCCGGCTAGCACTCGGGGCTGTAGACCAGTTTGGCCGCTTAACTCTGCGTTTAGCCTGTATTGGAGTTAATGGAGATTCCAATTTTCTCGCCACCAAGACATAAACACTGCCGGTACTGGGCAACCAAGACTTGAGCGCATGGGACCAAATATTGCCCGCCTTAATATCACTGAGCAGATGATGATGCAGTATACGCTCGTCTGCAACGACTTGATAACCCAACAACCCAAGCCAGTCTTTAACCCTCGAGGGCATAAAGAAACGGCCACACCAAGGGATCTCTTGCTGATATTTAGGCAATAACTTACCCATAAACATCGGGCTAAGAGGATTGAACCCGGTGATCACCAAGTGCCCTCCAGAGATTAATACTCTGTCCACTTCGCGAAGTAAACGATAGGGATCCGTCTCAAACTCAAGTAGAAAGTTCATCACCACTGCATCGATACTGGTATTTTGGATCGGTAACTGGCAGTAATCCCCCTCAATATCCGCCTGTGGCTCATCGAATAGAGAATATTTACGATTAATACCCACCCCCGTTTTAGCCATCTTATGGCTCAAGGGGCCAAGGCTAAGCAGGTAGTAACCAAAAAGTCTTGGCCACCAAGGAGACAGCACCTGCTCAACGCTTTCGCGAATAACGGGGCCATTTGGAAGTTCTGACCAATGATAAGGCTTTAACGGTAATGCTGACTGTGACAAATCAATCTCCAAAATCACTGATACCCTACTTTAATAACGAAAGCGGTATACAAGCAATAGCTTTGCTCAGTAAACTGGTTTAAGCGCTCAAATAAATTCGCTGGAGCGGTAACTTATACCAATTGTATTAAATATTTAATCAATTCAGAATCGCTCAAGCTTTTCAATTCAAGGCCCATGGACGACAGAATGGTTATTCCCTTGTGAGTCGATGCTAAGCTGAAGTGGAATGCTTGAGCACTTCCCGCAGGATGGCTGATGTTTAAAGCAAGTGGTAAAGCACTGCATGCTGCCCCTGAAACTCTTGATATACGACTAAATGGATTTAGGAGTTAGGGGCCAGAGCCGAGAATAACGATTAACTTTAAGTTCCCAGCTTGCCTTCAGCGCTTTGAATTACCACCGAATGAACAGATACTTAATGTAATTGGTATTAATTAAATGAGAGAGTTTTGACATGTTACATATCACTCCATTACCCGCGCTTGATGATAATTATATCTGGCTGTTTCAATCTCAGCAAAATCCCGGTGTCTATGTAGTCGACCCAGGTGACGGCCAAGTTGTTATAGACTATTTAACCCAGACCCAGCATCCACTGCTTGGAATCCTCATTACCCATCATCACTATGACCACACAGGGGGCATCGCATCACTTGTCGCCAAGTTTGGTGACAACCTGCCCGTATATGGCCCACAAGTTGAAAATATTGCTGGTATAAACCGACCCATTTCAACTAGCGGTAACATTGCATTAGAGAATAGCGACTTTAACGCACGCATCATTGAAGTTCCAGGCCACACACTAGGTCATATCTGCTACCTTATTGAAGATGTGCTGTTTTGCGGTGATACCCTGTTTAGCGGCGGCTGCGGTCGTCTATTTGAAGGCTCGGCCGAGCAGATGTTCAACTCATTAACCGAGTTAACTCAGTTAGCCGATACCACTAGAGTCTGCTGCGCTCACGAGTACACCTTAGCTAATTTAACCTTTGCCAATCGAGTAGAGCCTCACAACCGAGCACTTATCGATTACACAGAGAAAGCCAATGCACTGCGAGCCCAAAACCTACCTACCTTACCCTCCTCTATCGGCTTAGAAAAGGCGATCAACCCCTTTTTAAGGAGCGATAGTGCAGAAATTTGGCAATCTTTATCCATTCAATTCCAACAACCTATCGAAAATCCATTGCAAGGCTTCGCACTTCTGCGCCAATGGAAAGACAATTTCTAAAAAATAATCTACAATAGCCCGCTATTCCAGCGCCACCAAGCCAGATTTACTCTGGCTTTTTTGAGCCTAATTAGAGGACACACATTTTAGATGCGCGTACCATTTTTATTCGTCGCAGGGGGCATTGCCCTGTTGACAGGTTGTCAAACTTTAGACAGCCAGCAGACTTCGGAAGGGATCCCTGCTAAGCCAGTTGCAGTTGAGAAAGTCGCCCCAAAACCTATCGTGCCAGAAGTTGTTGAGGTCGCTGAGATCACCGATATTTGGCAACGTATTCGTCTTAATATGCAGATGGAAGTACCTGATGAAAAGCTTGTTCGCCAATATCGCGACTGGTATATCAAGCATCCTCAGCATTTAGAGCGCGTATCTGAACGCGCTACGCCGTTTATGTATTTGATCGTAGATGAAATTGAAAAGCGCAATCTCCCCATCGAACTGGCTTTACTGCCAATCGTAGAAAGTGCTTTCGACCCTTTTGCCTACTCACATGGTGCGGCATCAGGCCTTTGGCAATTCACTTCGCCAATGGCACGCCACTTCGGACTACAGATGAACTGGTGGTATGACGGCCGCAGAGATGTACCAGCCGCCACAACCGCTGCTTTAGATATGCTTGAGTACCTTCATGGTAAAACAGGGCAAAATTGGTTATATGCCATTGCAGCCTACAATACTGGTGAAGGCCGCGTGATCAACGCTGCAAAACGCAATAAGAAGAAAGGCATATCGACAGATTTCTTTAGTCTAAATCTGCCAAGAGAAACTGAGCGTTATGTTCCTCAGTTACTGGCACTAGCTGATGTGATTAAAAATGCCGATAAGTATGGCATCAAACTGACCCCGATCAGCAATGAGCCACAGATCGAAGTTGTCGATATCAGTAGCCAAATTGATTTAGCACTCGCGGCAGATATTGCAGGGATGACGACGTCGGAGCTACATAAGTTAAATCCTGGTTTTAACCGCTGGGCAACGGCGCCAGAAGGCCCACACAAACTTGTGCTGCCTATCGATAAAGCCGATGCTTTTAAGCTGGCATTAAATAAGACGAATACAACAGATCGTCTAAACTGGGAACGCTATAAGATCAAGTCGGGAGACAGCTTAGGCTTAATTGCAAAACGTTATCGTACAACGGTTTCGGCATTAAAAGCGGTCAACGATATTAATGGCAACACCATTGTTGCTGGCAAGTTCCTGCTGATCCCTGTTGCGGCAAAGAACCTTGATGAATATCTTCTATCAGCCGATCAGCGCTTAGCCCGTCAGCAAAATAAAGCGCGTGGCGCGAGTAAAATTACTTACAAGGTTAAATCTGGTGATTCGCTATGGAAAATCGCCAAGCAGCACAAGGTTAAAACTGCGCAGCTTGCGAGCTGGAACAGCATGGCGCCAAAAGACCCACTACAGATTGGCCAGAAGTTGGTGATCTGGTCTGGTACCGCAACCAACAAGAGTGGTTTGAGCGAAGTGATGCGCACCGTTAACTACAAGGTTCGCAGTGGTGATTCATTGGCCCGTATCGCCAGTAAATTTAACGTTAGCGTTAACGATTTAGTGCGCTGGAACTCGCTCGAGAAGAGCAAGTACCTACAACCTGGTCAGATGCTGAAGCTCTATGTGGATATGACAAAAGTCAGAACCTAAACAGGCTAACTGTCAGGTTTAGAAAAATAAAAGGCGACCTAAGGTCGCCTTTTTTGTGTCTATCAGATAAAAAAACTAGTAATGGTAGATCACCGGATTCATCGCTGGGCGCTGTGACTCTGTTGCCCGTCCAGCAAAAATTGCTTTCAGACTATAGCCTTTACCGATTTTTGCCGCGATATCTGCAGGAATTTTAAACTTAACATACTGAGTTTTCCCTGCAGGCATCACTCCTTCTCGAATCGCTTGGGTAAACATCATCTCATTTGACCAAGCCCATACTCGCTTACCTTGTGGGTCAAGCAACCATAGATCTGCCGTCATGCCAGATGGAAACATTAATGGGATGCCATAACGTTGATTATTGCTATATTCCAACGTGATATCTGCATTACTTGTCACCACAAGCTTAGCGTCTAATAACTCCTCACCCACAGGCGTGCCCTCTTTATGCTGTCGCTGTTCGCCATTACTGGCCCCCACAATGCTGGCCGCAGCAGAGAGTTTGCTCGGTTGCACTTGAGGCTGAACCGAACGATCGCTTGGTGTATTAACGGCAACTGTAGCAGCATTGGCCTCAGAACTCTTCACGTTTGCAGCCTCTGTTTGCTGGCCGGAACACCCCAGCAAAGCAAGCACGATGAAAGATAAAAATGCTTTATTCGTCATTAAAAGCCTCCAAATTTCTTAAACAACTTATCTTTAAGTTTGTCGGTCTCATCTTTGAGCTTCGAATCGAGCAAGGCCTTTGTGTCTAGGGCAAACTTGGGATCAGACATAGTGCCACTAATGACAAATGGGATCTCAACTCCGTAGAGTGCATCGCGCGTCTCACCGCCTTGACCTTCAAGTGAGCCAACAACGGAAGTGGTTAACTTATAATCTAAAGCCTCATTAATAATATTCGCCGTTCCAGCACCTGTAAGACGGATTAGCGGCGATGCCATATCCAGATCTGGATTAGAAACCACGCCGTTGGCAACATGAAATGAACCAGTCATGCTCGTAAAGTCGGTCTTCTTTTCGCTTGAGCTGGAACTTGCCGACAGATCGCCGCCCAACTTCGCTTTGGCCTCACGGATCATCTGCGGAATATTCACCCCATGGATCGCACCATCGGCGATCTCAAACTTCCCGTTTGCGACTAAATTCTTCTTCAGGTTGTCAGGCAGTAAGCTGCGTCCCTTACCAGCGACATTAAAGTTTGCTTTACCATCTAACATGTCCACTTCGGCCATATCGATTAGCAAGGCACGAATGTCGACCCCAGATAAATGCTCATCAAACTGATATTTTGCGACCTTTTCACGGCCATCGAGCCTTGCGGTAGCGCTAACTGTGCCACCGTATAGATCAGCCGATAACTGTTTAATATCGGCAATGCCACTTTTCATCTGTAACTTCATCACCCAGTTTTGAGTTTTTAAGTTGGCAACTTTGACTGATTTAACGCTCACATCAACATCGAGATTAACCGACTTCATCGCTCTCAAATCTGGCTCAACGGCATTCGATGCTGTAGCTGCGGGTTTATCTTGACTGCTCGCTTCGCCCTCTTGTTTTGGCAGTAACGCATCGAGATCGACATCACCAACCTCTAGCTTAGCGACGACACTCGGGATTTTACTCCCGTATGCGATATCGAGTTTACCCTTAGCATCAATATTAGCGGCACTGAAACTTGATAGCACTAGATTCATCGTCTGCTTATCTAACGCCACGATTAATGAGGTGTTAAGGTCTGCCTTTAAGCTGCCATTTGGTATCCCCTCACCAGTCACTTGATTACTCACGGCGAAATCGTTAATGGTGATCGTCTGTAGATCTTGAGCAACCTTGAGCTGGCCCTCTCCTTGGCTGACAAGCTTGATATCAGGCAAAATGGCGGAAAACTCATACTTTAGCGGTGCAAATTCTCCCAGCTGAAAGCGACCTAAAGTCAGCTCTTTGAGATCGAATATTTGCTCAGTTTTATTTAGGTGGTCGATATTAATAATCTTGGTGTTGGTAATTGCGACACCGCCAATATCGAGGCGGGCAAGCGTTGCATGCTTTGTAGTGCTGCTTTTCGTCGTTGACTCTGCAGTCGCCTTAGAGGCTGCTCTGCCCGCCAAACCATCGAAGCTGGTACGTCCATCCTTTTGCGTCTCAAGATTCAAAGTCAGGCCGTCGAGATTTAACTGGGAGATCTCAACCTCTTTCTTTAGTAGTGGCATTAATGCCACTTCAGCAACAACCTGATTAACCGCAACCATAGCACTATTTGTGAATCCTTGTGGGTTCGACAAGGTGAGCTGGCCTAGCTTAATACCTAAGGTTGGGAAAAAGGTCCAAGAAAGGTCACTACCAATAGTCAAATTACGCCCGGTTTGCTCCTTCACGAGTTCAACAATTTGTGGTTTAAAATCATTGGGGTTAAAGATAACGGTGACATAAAGCACCAAGGCTAGAACTAATCCTAAGACTGTTATAAAGAACCATTTTAAAAATTTCATGATAGATCCCATCTGTTATCACTGAGAAACTAATACAAACTGACTCGCTTAATAGAGACGAGTGACTATAAATTTAGCACGGATAATGCTCGACTGGACACGGCAACACCGTTAGCATCGGCGTAAATATATGAATGTGGAGATATGATAACCCCATATATTTCAAGTGCAAGATCCACTTCTCCCAAACCTTTTTTCTCCGTTTTTATCGGGTTCGCACCAACAGCCTTAACGCCAAGATTGATCGTTTTTAGTGTCGCCACATCACGGACGCAACCAAAAATAACTACACCATGCCAGCCATTATCTGCTGCACTCTGGGCTATCATATCGCCCATTAACGCACAGTCCATTGCCCCCTGGCCATCAACCACCAAGACTTTTCCCCTGCCATCTTGGGCTAAGAGCTGTTTAACTTTTGAATTATCTCTATAACACTTTACTGTGACCACTTCCCCCCAAAAACACTCCTGCTTACCAAAGGAGGTAAACATCGGAGGAAGCAAAATAAGTTCATCGCCATAGACATCGAATAAGTCGGGTAATAGATCTAGCATTCAGCCTCCATGCAACATATTAAGTAAAACTTCCCATAGACTGACAGGTAAAGCGTATAAACCCAAGTATTAACGCAGACTTTTAAGTATAATTTATGACATCCAGACTTTTCCACGAAGAAAATACAAACTATAATATTAACCAGTATCTGTACTCGGATTCCTCCGTACGTTAACCGTAGGTAAAAATGAACACTAATATCGACTTAGAAAGTGCTATCGCTGCACTGGACCAATATGGTTATGATAAGAAACATTCTAGCGACCTAGAGCAAGCTCGTAATAAAGCCCAGATGTTAAAATATGTCGACTCGCTAGACTTTAGTCTTCGTCGATTATTAATATTACAGGAAGCGGTTAATGAGCTAGTTGAGAAAGAAAAGAAACAACTCGCTCAAAAAGAAAATATTCAGACATATAAAACAAAGATCATTAACCTTTCTCGTCAATTTAATCTTTCTTATGATGAAGTTGTTCAGATAATGAAACAACAAGAAAGCAGTTAATCATTCAGCTATTCAGACCGATATAATTCCCAGCCATTAGTCATTTATATAAAACTATAGCTGTTAATTAACACGGACAGGTGATATCGCAGCCTCGATTTTGCAGCCTATGGATGGGCTTGCTCTCTCCTTTGGTACTCGACAATCCCGCACTCTCTGTTCCATATGGTCCTCTTCGTATGAGTTCACCAGCAGCCATTGCTTGCAATGGCTGAAATAGCTCACCCCTCCTTGTTATGGCTCAGCGTGCTAGCGCAAATTAAACTTTTTGTTTTTTAAATAATCCTTATAGAATAAGTCGTTACGGGTTTAGAAAACTTACTCAAATCTTGGCTACCTGCAAGTTTTCATTAACTAAATAATCATTCAACGTATATTCATAACTTACCTTGTTTACTTTTAGTATTTTTATTCCACATCGAAACATTTAAATACTTAAATAGTGTCTGTTTAACACTTTTAATCTTGTTAATTCTAAGCCCAAGTAAAATACTGAAAAATAACAAGTACAAACTAGGCTCAATAACTTCAGATTTAACCGACCAGTAAAAATGAACAGGCACTAATATGGCAATAACATAAATACCATTATGAAGCTGCTGCCAGCGCTTTCCCATTTTTCGCCTAATAGCTGAAAATGAGGTGAGCGCTAATGCCGCTAATAGAATATAGGCCGTTGCACCAACAATAATGTAGGGCCGCTTAACCACCTCTTCAAAAAAAAGTGACCAAGCAAACAACAGATCTAAGCTAAAAAATGCCAACACATGCAAACTGGCATAAGCGAAAACATACAAGCCCACTAGGCGTCGAGTCTTCATCAAGATCCCAAGCTTATATCGTTTGGCAAGCGGTGATATGAGTAAGGTAGCGGCTAAGGTATTTAATGCACCAATACCGGTAAAGTGGATAATATATTGCACCGGATCCCCGCCGGCATTATTACTCATCACTTTTAGAGCCAAGTAAACAATTGGGCTCAGTGCGATAAAGTGAAACAAGGCTTTTAGCCAAAACAGATTACGGCTAGTCGAGCCCATGATTGTCCCCTTTAGATAGTCCCATAGATAGTCGTATCATCACTTTAATAGAAACGTTTAAGATCGATGCCGCTATAGAGACTGGCAACAGACTCACTATAACCATTAAAAGGCAGCGTCTTGATACGCTTTGCCGAGAAAAGTCCTCCTTCAGCGATACGTCTTTCCGACGCCTGAGACCATCTAGGATGATCAACGTCTGGGTTAACATTGGCATAAAAGCCATACTCACTTGGCGCAAGTCGATTCCAAGAGGTTGGTGGCTGCTTATCAGTTAATCGGATACGGACCACAGACTTAATGCTCTTGAAACCGTACTTCCACGGGACGACCAAACGAATGGGCGCGCCATTTTGCGGCGGCAGTGTTTTGCCATAAAGCCCAACTGACATAAAGGCTAGATCATTCATCGCCTCGGCTAAAGTCAGGCCTTCAACATAGGGGTAATTAATACCGCCACCCACATAGGGGTTCTTCTGCCCAGGCATCTGCTCTGGGTCGTACAAGGTTTCAAAAGCCACATACTTAGCTCGACTGTTTACTCCCACCTTTTTCAATAAACTGGCTAACGAGAATCCCACCCAAGGGATCACCATTGACCAAGCCTCTACACAGCGAAAGTTATAGGCGCGCTCCTCTAACGGAAACAGCTTAAGCAGATCGTCATAATCGAGTGTCATCGGCTTATCAACCTCGCCATCAATCACCAATTTCCACGGATCGACTTTCAGCTCCTGAGCATTTTCTTGTGGGTCAGTCTTACTGGTACCGAACTCGTAAAAGTTATTATGGGAGATAATTTTCGATTCAGGCGTTAACTCA
This sequence comes from Shewanella schlegeliana, assembly GCF_016765635.1. Taxonomy (GTDB): domain Bacteria; phylum Pseudomonadota; class Gammaproteobacteria; order Enterobacterales; family Shewanellaceae; genus Shewanella; species Shewanella schlegeliana. The sequence goes on along the minus strand of NZ_JAESVD010000001.1, from coordinate 496,941 downwards.
CCATAGAGCAGATGGTCATACTCAGTTTGTTTCTCGAAGGCTAACGCCTGAGTCAAAAAAGCCACTTTTTGTTTATCGCTTGAAAATAACTCAAACACTCCAGCATTGGCATGGGAAGAAAGCAGTGCGCCAGCGCCAACAAAGCCTAACTGTTTTAAAATCCTTCGGCGATCTTGATAGACCGCTTCTGGGGTAATATCACTATCTTTTATGTTATTCCAGACAACTGTTTTTTTTATATTCATCCGCTGCTCCGTCCCATCTCTTACACTAATGCAATCTGCTTAACTAATCAGACCGACAAAACAATAAAAAGGTTTCAACCTCTTTGTGGTTACATTTACTTAACAGCTGCCTATGTCTGCAGCAGTTACTTTACGAATCGCTTCGTTAAGCTTGCAGTGTCTAAACTGCCATGCCACCCTAAAGCTTCATTTATCATGTTAAGAGCCTTCTCACATGCCAATAGAGCTTGCCTTCACCACGCCACAAATCGTCATCATTGCTGCCATAGCCTTTCTTTCAATGCTAATAGGCGCACTCTTCAATCAGAAGAAAACCCGCAGTAGATGGGAGCAAGCTCGAGGTCAGCTACTCGAAGAAATGGAACAGACCAAGCTTGAGCTTAACGGTGAAATTCTTGAGCTAAAAGAAACTATTCATCAAAAAGAGTTAGTTATCGATCAGTATCAAGACAAACTTGAGTTTCGTTTAGAGCAATTAGGTAAGGCACAAGCCCAAGCTGAGCGCACCCAGGAGCTTGAGCAATCACTGGCCGATAACCGCCGTAAACAGATGGAAACTCAACTGGCATTGTCAAAGTCCAACGCCATGCAGCAGACCCTCACCGCCAGCTTCGAAGCTAAGCAGCAAGCGCTCAATGATAAAATACAGCTACTGGAAGATTCAGAGGTTCGCCTCAATGCCCAGTTTGAAAATTTAGCGACTAAAATCTTTGAAGCACGAAGTGAAAAACTGCAAACCCAGAACAACCAACAGTTGGACAGTGTTTTAGCGCCTTTCAAACAGCAGCTGGAAGGGTTTAGAGCTCAGGTTCAAGCATCTTATTCACACGAGCAGACCCAGCGTAGTGCGTTGAAACATCAGTTAGACTCATTAACCGAACTTAACTTAAAGATGAGCCAAGATGCTGTTAACCTCACTAAGGCACTCAAAGGGGATAACAAGCAGCAAGGTAACTGGGGAGAGGTCATTCTTGAGCGAGTTCTACAAGAGAGTGGACTGAGAGAGGGTCACGAGTACGATACTCAGACCGATCTAAAAAATGAAGTTGGTAAACGTTTTAAACCCGATGTGATTGTTCATCTGCCAGAAAATAAAGATGTGGTTATCGACGCAAAGATGTCACTTGTGGCCTACGAGCGATACTTTAACAGCGACGATGAGGAAGTTCGTGCGCAGGCAATTAAAGAGCATATTATCTCGGTTAGAGCACATATTAAGGGCTTGAGTCAAAAAGATTATCAGAAACTACATGGCTTAAAGAGCCTAGATTATGTATTGATGTTCATTCCACTTGAACCTGCATTTTTGTTGGCACTAGAGCATGATCCAAGCTTGGTAAACTATGCCCTTGAGAGTAACATCATGTTGGTGAGTCCGACTAACTTATTGGTGGCACTGCGTACCATTAATAATATTTGGCGCTATGAATACCAAAACCAAAATGCGCAGTTAATTGCCAAGCAAGCGGGTAAAATTTATGACAAGTTATGTGGCTATTTAGACGATATGGAAAAACTTGGGCGCGCTATCGAGTCTGCCGATAAAAGCTTTAGCAACGCCATGAATAAGTTATCGACCGGTAAAGGCAACGTCATCCGTCAGGCGCACCAGATGCAGCAATTAGGTGTAGAAACCAGTAAAAAAGTGGATGCCCAACTTCTAGATAAAGCGCTAAGCTTATCGGGTGATGATTTTCATCACGATGAATTAACGTTGAGAAGTGAAAGAATATCTTAATCGAGGCTGTTAGGGGGATAGTTACAAATGCACAAGCAGTTGAGTCGCATTTTAATCACAGTGGTAGTCGTGCTTGCATCCTCCACGGCAACGGCTTCCTCACTCACTAAAGAGCAGCAACAATATCTTGATGCGCGCAGTGCGCTCAGTAAGAAACAATTAGCACGCTATGAGTCACTTAGAGCTGAGCTCGATGATTATCCACTCACCATCTATCTCGATTTTCATCATAAAATTAACGACATTCTCAAACTGCCCGCTAATCAGGCCAAACAAGCCTTCAATGCTTTCGAAGACAGCCCATTGTATAACACGGCTCGCTACCGCTACCTGAAACGTAGCGGCAGTCAAAAACGCTGGAAAGACTTTTTAATTATCAGCCCAGACAAACCAAACAATGTCACACTACAGTGCTACTTTTTCCGGGCGCAGTTACAGCAAGGCGACAAGCAAGTGGCGTTTGATGGTGCCAAATCCCTGTGGTTATATGGCCGCTCCCGCCCAAAAGAGTGCGACCCTTTGTTTAAAGAGTGGCAAAAAGCTGGGCTACGTAGCCAAGAGTTAATTTGGTCGCGCATGTTACTCAGCTTCGAGCAGGGGCAATATGGACTACTGTCCTACCTTTCACGCCAATTGACTACCAATAAAGATGACGCTAAGCGCTTACTGGCCGTCTATAAAGATCCCCGCAGCCTTCGCCATAAGTCGAAATTCAGCGGCTCGGCCAAGATTAATGCCACCATAGTGGATTTAGGCTTACGTAAATTAGCCAAAAAAGATCTCAAGCAAGCGGTAAAGCTGTTTGCAGCCTATCAAAAAGCGGATCGCTTTAGTGATTATCAAGGGCGAAAGCTTAGCCGTTACTTAGTCAGGCGAGCGCTGATTTATCAAACACCAGAACTCCAGAGTTATATCGACACTATTCTGCCCTTGCTCGATAGTGACGACTTGGTGGAGATGCGACTACGTTGGGCGCTTAGAGATAATGATCAAAAGAGCTTTAGCCAATTTTTACCACAGCTGAGTGAACAGAAACAAAACAGTGCACGCTGGAAGTATTGGCGTGCAACGGTGCTGGCAAAAGAGAACAGTAAGCAGAGCCAAGAGCAGTCTCAAGCACTATTTAACAAGCTAAGCCAAGAGCGTAATTTCTACGGTTACCTTGCTGCCGCTAAGCTAAAACAGCCCCATCAACTACAACACAAAACCAGTGTCAGTAATGAGGCCTTAAGGCAGGAGATATCTTCTGACAAAGGCTTAGCGCGAGTTCGAGAGCTTATCGCAATCGATAAACAATCGGATGCCAGAGCCGAATGGGTGATGTTACTTAACCGCCACGATAAGCAGATGCAAAAGGAATATGCCGTCTATGCCGTTGAGCAAAAGTGGCATAGCCTAGGCGTACAAGCCAGTATTCAAGCTCAGCTTTGGAACGACATGGAGATGCGTTTCCCCTATGCGGCGCAGCAATCCTTTACTCAAGCGAGTAAGAAGTATGGTGTCGATATCGATGACATTCGCGCGATATCTCGCCGCGAAAGTGCCTACTTTCCCAATGCGACATCGGGAGTCGGTGCCAGAGGTTACATGCAGTTAATGCCTGCAACCGCCAAACAAACAGCCAAGAAAACGAAGCTAGCCTACAAGGGCACCAAAAGCTTATATGATGAAGAACTCAATATTGCCTTAGGCAGTGCCTATTACGGCGACTTACTAAAACAGTTCAATCACAATCGAGTACTCGCCACGGCATCCTACAATGCAGGACCCCATAGGATCAGTAATTGGCTTAAAAGGAGTGATGGTCAGCTTGATGTGGTTAGCTTTATTGAATCGATTCCCTACCGAGAAACACGGGAATATGTACAAGCGGTATTGAGCTACCGAGTCATTTATCAAGTTAAGCAAGGTAAAGAGCCGGAGTTGCTTTCAGAGCAGGAGCTAACATACAGCTACTAAACAGTCTGTGCTTTGTTTTATCTGGGGCGGTGCCATACCAGACCACCCATCAACAGATAAAACAAGGTACTTCAATCACTTAAAGCATATCAAAACTCCCCCCAAAATCTCTTAACACCTTGTTGATACCCACTGCCTAAGCAAAATAATCTCAGCTCTCTGGAAAGGCGACGTATTTTCCACCATAGTAGAAGAGAGAAAGGATTTGTCAGCTCGTTAACAATAACAAACCATTGCTTGCACCAAGGACTCCTATGCACAATGACAATATTAACGCTATCTTGCAGCAACTCGACACTGTACTGCTCGGCAAGCCTCATCAGATTAAGTTGGCTCTGACCTGTATTCTCGCCAAGGGGCACCTACTTATCGAAGATCTTCCCGGTATGGGCAAGACCAGCCTCTCTCAAGGGCTAGCGCAAACACTCGGCCTGAGCTACCAAAGGATCCAGTTCACTAGCGACATGTTGCCCGCCGATATTCTCGGTGTTTCTATTTTCGATAAAGAGCAATCCCAATTCATCTTTCATCCCGGACCGATTTTTAAACAGATGATCCTCGCCGACGAGATCAATCGTGCCAGCCCTAAGACCCAGAGTGCATTGTTAGAGGCCATGGCAGAACAACAGATTACCGTCGATGGTACGACCCATTCATTACCACAACCCTTTTTTGTGATCGCGACTCAAAACCCAAGCGAACAATCGGGCACCTTCCCTTTACCGGAATCACAGCTCGACCGCTTCATGATGCGAATATCCATAGGTTATCCCGCCCCAGAGGCAGAGCTGGCAATGTTGAAAGGCCAAGACAGTGTTTCAAAGGCGCAAGTACTGCCCCAATGTCTAACCCAGTTAACCTTGCAAGAACTGCAGGCAATCACCCAAGAGATCAGCGCATCAGACGCGCTGCTGCAGTATATTCTTGCCTTAGTTAATGCCTCAAGGGATGCGCCACAAGGTGCAGGATTGTCGCCTAGAGCCAGTAAGGCGATACTTCAAGCAGCCAAGGCTTGGGCGATGATTAGCGGTCGAAAATACCTAGTTCCCGAAGATGTGCAATCGATATTTCCACACGTAGCCGAGCACAGAATACGACCGTTTTCACAGCAACAAGGTGAGGCACTATCGGCTAAAATTCTTAATAAAGTCAATCCAATACTATAGTCATTCACAATGATGGCATGCTCACCTCCACATATCCGCTAATGAATAGGTAAGTTAATTACTAGGAGTTTATGCAAGGTCAAATAAAAATGAAAACCAAGTTAAACCAACAGTGGCAAAGCTGGATCTCAAGGCGCCTTCCCCCAAAAGAGCGGGTTACCCTTAGCCATAAGAGTATTTTTATTTTGCCGACAGGCTTTGGCCTGACTTGGCTGACTCTGCTGATTATCTTGTTTTTGTTTGGCACTAATTACCAAAATAACCTCGTTATGGGGCTAAGCTTCCTGCTACTTAGCATTTTCAATACCTGCATCATCTACAGCTATAAAAACTTAGCCGGCCTGACCTTATCTGGCTCTCAAGCCAGTAATCCTGTCGCTGGTCAACCTATCTACTTTCCGGTAAACCTCACTTCCCCTAACAGCGCCTATGAAGTTCAGCTTAATTTTGAAAACCAACCGATAGAGGTCATCAACAAGGTTAACCCACACCTGACTCAAGCCCTCATCGGCTACAATACCCCCCATCGCGGCGTGAATCATCCTGGGCGGATAAAAGTAGAGACTCGCTATCCGCTGGGACTGTTTCGCGCCTGGTCTCATATCGATTTAGCACTAGCACAGCTGGTTTATGCTGAACCGATACTCGATCCTAAGCCGCTGTGTTTAAGCGCTCAACAATCTTTGGATCAACAAGAAACTGGCAAATATGTGACTGGCATAGACGAATATAAAGGTTTGAAGGAATACGCCCGCGGGGAATCATTAAAACAGGTCGCTTGGAAGCAATGGGCGCAGGGGCGTGGCCTGTTAACCAAAGAGTTTGAGGAGCCTCAGGGCGCACCGATGTGGCTTTCACTTGAGGATGAAGTGCAAGACCTTGAGTTGGCGTTAAGCCACCTTGCTTGGCATACCGAGCAACTGAGTGCCAAAGGGCAAGTTTTTGGTGTAAAGATTGGTGGCGTTTCAATCCAGCCCTCCCATGGCGAGCATCACAGAAAGCAGGTGCAGACGCAACTGGCACTATTTCCCAACCCTAAGACCCCCACCAAGGCTGCTCTATGACAGTAAAAGAGCAACAGAGGATCTCTCGTCATACCTTGATGTGGCTACTGATCACCAATATCGTCATCTTGTCTCCCCTTTATGAGCAAGTCACACTGTGGTCTCTGGCGATCTGCGCTATCTGTATCTTCTGGCGCATCGGGATCTATCTTGGCAGAGTCGCTAAGCCGCCTAAATGGTTGGTGACAACCCTAGCGTTTTCCTCGGCCATGACGCTGGCGATGGTGGCGAGTAAAATCGGGGTGCTGACCGCCATGGTCAACCTGCTTATTTTAGGTTATGCGCTAAAATACATCGAAATGCGTAATCGTCGTGATGTTCGTGCGGTCGTATTAGCAGGATATTTCCTCATCGCCTTTACCTTCATCGATCAGCAAAGCTTATTGGCTAGCCTTCACCTATTAGCCGCCACCATGATCAACACCTGCGTACTCATTAGCCTCTATCATGATGAAGGCAACTTTAAATATGCGGCTCGATTAGGCGCTAAGATCATCCTGCAAAGCCTCCCCTTAGCCATTATTTTGTTTCTTGTCTTACCTCGCCTCCCCCCATTGTGGATGGTGCCGCTACAAAATGGGGCTCAAACCGGGCTATCCGATAGGGTGAGCTTTGGTGATATAGGCAAGCTAACCCGCTCCAGCGCCTTGGCTTTTAGAGCCACCTTTAATGGCAACGCCCCAAGCAACGACAAGCTTTATTGGCGCGCCATTGTACTGGAGGACTATAACGGCCGAGATTGGACGCAAAACCCACGCATTATTGAGGCGCAATCGGCGCTAAGTACCTCTCTACCGACAACGGCGCTTTCACGACTAGTCGCAAACTCATCCACAATCGATTATCAGATTATCGCCGAACCGAGTGCGCAGCATTGGCTATTTGCCCTAGATGTCGCCACCAGTCAAGATCTTGGTATAAAACATCTTGCAGATTTCAGCCTCTACGCCAATCGCCCCATAGATCAAAGGCGTCTGTATCAAGTAACCAGCTTTAATGAGCTGATGATGGATAGCCAGTTAAGTGATAGCAGTAAAACAACTAACCTTACGCTTCCAAGTGGGAGTAATCCCAAAACCCGCGCCTTGGCACAGCAATTTGCCATTAACTACCCTAACAATGTGCAAAGACTTAACGCAATGATGCGCTACTTCGCTCAACAGCCTTATTACTACACCTTGCAGCCGCCGAGTGTCGGCAAACAGCAAATTGATGACTTTCTGATAGAGAACAAGGCAGGGTTTTGTGTTCATTACGCCAGTGCATTTGCCTTTATGGCACGCGTAACGGGTATTCCGGCCCGCTTAGTCACCGGATATCAAGGCGCAGAATTCAACCCCAGTGCAGGTTATTACGGTATCTATCAATATATGGCTCATGCTTGGGTTGAAGCTTGGCTACCCGGTAAAGGTTGGGTTCGCTTCGATCCCACCGCCATGATCGCCCCGGAGCGAGTCGAGCAAGGCTTTGATGCTTTTTTTGACCCTGAGTCCACCTATTTAATGGACAATCCTTTTAGCGCCCTCGCTTATCGCGATAATGCCTTACTTAATCAGATGCGTATGCAATTTGCCAGTGTCGACTACTTCTGGAGTGTGTGGGTACTCGGCTTCAATGATCAAAAGCAGCAACGGGTACTAGAGGAGATCTTAGGCGAAGTCACCCGAACTAAGCTCACCATCTTTATTCTCATTAGCCTCTGCATCATCGGCTTAACCATTGCCTATAGCGCTGGCCTAATTCAGTTCCACCGCTCAAGCGATAAGCACCTTAACGCCTACTATTCTGTGTGTAAGCTTTTGCGCCAAAGAGGACTTGGTCGAGCTCACCATGAAGGCCCTCTCGATTACAATAAGCGGGTGGCGGCCGCCTTTCCTGACATAGCTGAAGATTTTGACAACTTGACTCAGTACTTCATCACTATTAAGTATCAAAACCTCAGTAAGCGCCGCCATAGACGCTTTTCTCGATTACTTATCAAGCAATCGAGATGGCTAAAAATCAATATCATTAAACAGAGATTGGCACTTAATAAAACAAACACATAGAATGGTTTGATCTGGCAGCTTCTCTGCCCATTCGCCTGCATTGTTGTTAAAGGAACGCCATGCTATATCTAGTTCAATCAAACCAAATGGAAGCGTTATCACAGCTTTTAGCTAACGAACTGCGTAGCCCATTGCCAAACAGCCCACTGTTGATGCCAGAGCATATTTTGGTACAGAGTCCTGGCATGTCCACCTGGTTACGACTAGAGATAGCAAGACAAAATAATATCGCAGCGGGCCTTGAGTTTCCGTTGCCCTCGAGCTTTATCTGGCAGCTGTGTCATACCCTTTTAGAGGATGTGCCTAAAGAGAACGCCTTTACCAAGGCCGCGATGACATGGAAGCTGATGGAGTTACTCCCCACGCTTATCGACCGAGAAGATTTTGCCCCGCTAGCGAATTATCTAAATAACGGTAATCCTGACAGCACTGCTAATTTAGTCGATGAAGATGCGTCAGTGGACAATGCGACTCAAACTGAACAGAGCGAGCAAAACCCACTTAAGCTCTATCAGCTTTGTGGCCAAATTGCCGATATTTTCGACCAATATTTAGTGTATCGTCCCGACTGGATCAGCGCCTGGGAAGCCAATGAACCCAGCTTGCCACCAAAAGGCGATAGGCTTAGCCCTGCGCAGGCCTGGCAGCCAATCCTGTGGCGAGCGCTGATTGACTTTAATGGCAACACCTTAGGTAAGAGTCGCTATCACCGCGCTAACTTGCACCAAGCCCTATTCGATGCACTCGATGATCCCAACACCAACCTAGATGCTCTACCTAGACGCTTATTTGTGTTTGGGATCTCCTCTATGGCGCCGCAAACACTCGATGTCTTACACTACTTAGCTAAACGCATCGACGTGATCATGCTCAACCTAAGCCCCTGTCAGCACTACTGGGGCGATATTGTCGACCCACGCCTGCGCGCCCGTATGGCGCTGCAATATGCCGACAAACACAAGCTCGAAGTGGAATGGGAAGATAAGCTCGAAGTGGGTAACCCACTGCTAGCTAACAACGGTAAAATGGGCCGTGAATTACTCGATTTGCTATTAGAACTCCCAGAGGAACATACCGCTTTCAACTTAGACTGCTACCAAGAGCCAACACCTAACAGCATGCTAAATGGCGTGCAATATGACATCTTAGAGCTGACCACCCGTGGCCAGAGTCTTGGGCCCGATGCCTCGCTGTACCTAAGCTTAGAGGGTAGACGCGTCATTGCTGATTCTGATGACTCAATCACGGTTCGTAGCTGTCATAGCCCACTGCGCGAAGTTGAAACCCTGCATGACCACCTGCTAGAGATGCTATCTCGGCCTCTCACAGAGGAACAAATTGCTACCGGAGTCACACCGCTAGCACCCAAAGATATCGTGATCATGATGCCCGATGTCGCGGCTTATGCGCCCTATATCGATGCCGTATTTGGCGCGAAACAGGGCGGCCACTATATTCCCTATGCCATTGCCGATCGCGGTGCAGCCCAAGAGTCACCGCTTATTGCCAGCTTCTTACACCTATTGAAGATTAACCAGAGTCGTTTTGGCCTAACCGATATTCTCAGCATTTTGGAAGTCCCAGCAGTACTACGCCGTTTCGAGCTGGACGATGAGAGTTTAGCGGTGATCAAGCGCTGGTTGGAGCAAGCTGGGGTTCGCTGGGGACGGGATGAGACCAGCCGCTGCGAATATCAACTGCCCGCATTCGAGCAAAACTCTTGGGCATTTGGGATTAAACGCTTAATTTTAGGTTATAGCTTTAGTGACGATGCCCCGCTTTATCAAGAGCGACTATCGGTCAATGGCGTTGAGGGACAAACGGCGCAGGCACTGGGTAAGCTACTCGACTTTATCGAAGCCCTCGATAACGTGCATCACTCACTCGCTCAAGCTTGTAGCCTAATCGAGCGTATGGCGCAGCTTGAGGCGATCCTCGAAAACTTCTACGAGGTTGACGATGACGAGCTAGTCCAGCTTCAAGAGATCCGTGAGGCGATTGTTAAACTCAACGAAGAGCTCAACGAAGCGGGTCACACCACGCCGTTAACCATTGAGGTTATTCAGAATTGGTTTAACAGCCGCTTATCTGAGTCTCGAGTCGGCCAGCGTTACCTCGCCGGTAGCGTCAACTTCTGTACCTTGATGCCAATGCGCTCAATTCCCTTTAAGCTAGTGTGTTTACTCGGTATGAACGATGGCGTCTATCCGCGGGTTCAGCACCCTGTCGGCTTTGATCTGGTGGCGCAAATGGGGCCAAGAAAAGGCGATCGCTCTCGTCGATTAGACGACAGATACCTATTCCTTGAGGCGATCCTGTCGGCTCGAGAGCAGCTCTATATCAGCTATATAGGCAATAGCGAACGCGATGACTCAGAGCGGATCCCATCGATGCTGGTTTCTGAGCTTATCGAGTATTGCCAACTGGTTTATCTGCCACAGTCTCTTGAGGCGCAAGCAAGTGCACTATCGCTTGAAGCTGATGCTAGCGCATCGCAGCAGCTTATCGATAACATCGAAAAAGGGGTAACTGAGCACCTTATTCGTAAGCAGCCTCTGCAGCCCTTTGACCCGCGTCTCTATCGTGCGCCAAATAACGCAAAGAGCCAAGATGATGCGACTAAGCTACAACAGAGCTACTCCGCTCAGTGGTGCCCAGTTCCTGCGCAATCAAGCGAAGGGACAAACACTTCAACAGATAAAGCGCAAACAACCGCGAGCTATAACGGCTTTATCGGCCACCATACTCAGCTCCAGACCTTTAGCGAAAATGCTCTCGATGAAGCCATGGATAGCATCGGGGGGGAAGCCGAGGAGCTTGAGCTGTCAGCACTTATTCGTTTTTTTAGAAACCCGGCGCAATATTTCTTCAACCGTACTTTAAAGGTCGATCTGGGGCTGGATATTCAAGCCGATGATAATGACGAGCCCTTTAGCCTCAACGCCCTTGAGCGCTACAAGCTGCAGGCGACACTACTGGATAACGCCATAGAAAATGGCGAAGAGCGACCGCAGCAGGCGCTACTTGAGCGGTTAAAAGCCCAAGGAAACTTGCCGTTAAAGCCCTTTGACGATCTGATTTTAAATCAATATCTGCATGATATTAAGCCGCTTATTGGTCGCTGCTTATACTTAAAAGGAGAAGGCTCTCACTCGGTAGATATCGATCTGTTATTCGATGAAGCCGATGATAACGATGACGTTAGCAATAGCTTAGCCCTGAACCTTGTCGGTCGCATCGATGATCTAAGTGCCAAAGGGCTCGTTAACTACCGCCCCGGCACCGCCAATGGCCGCGACTTAATCCGGGTCTATCTGCGTCACCTTTGCCTATGCGCCATGAGAGGTGAAGCTAACAAACTTGCTCAAACTCAAGCTGATCCCGTACTAAGCAACATAGTAAGCAACGGCAACATAGTAAGCTACCTGCTCGATATCGGCCATTTCCATGCCTTTGCACCAGTGACGCCGACTCAGGCAAAAGCGCAACTTAAGCAATGGCTAAGCTACTTTAAACAGGGGCAAGTGCAGCCACTGATGTTTATGCCACGCACCGCCATGGCCTATGTTGAAGCAGAGGGAAGCCACTGGGAGAAGCTTATGGAGGCGCAGCCACAATGGCTCGATGAACAGAGCCAGCTAGGTGAAGGCTTAGAGCCCCATTTTCAGCGTCTTTACCGCTTCCCAGAAGATTTCAGTGAGCAAACCTTTGCTAAAACGGCGACCCGTTTGCTGCAACCGCTTTTAAGCTTATATCACAAAGACAAGCTCAGTGAGTTAGCCACCTTCGTTGAGGCTGGACTCGACACCGTTGATCTAGCGTTAGCATCGACGCCAACTATCCAAGGCGAGGCTAACGAATATGAACGATAAGATGAGTGGCCAGCTCAGTGAGAGCCAAGCAGAGAATATGACAACTTTAACCAATACATCGCAAGCTTCGCATATTGTGACCGAAGCCTTGGATACCCTAACCCTTCCCTTTGGTGGTAGCCGTTTGATTGAGGCCAGCGCGGGTACGGGCAAGACCTATACCATTGCTGGACTCTATGTGCGCTTGCTACTCGGCCATGGTATAGAGGCACCGCTAACCTGCGAGCAGATCTTGGTGGTAACCTTTACCAATGCCGCAACGGGTGAGCTGAGAGACCGTATTCGTAAGAAGATCCAGCTGGCCTATCGCTGCTTTATCGGCCTTGCAGTCGATGATGAATTGATTAACTCGCTCTATCGTGCGACGCCCGAAGCCAGTCTGCCTATCGCCCGAAAGCGTCTCGATTTGGCGCTTAAATCCCTAGATGAAGCGGCGATCTTCACCATTCATGGATTTTGTCAGCGTATTCTGGCAGATATGGCGTTTGAGTCGTCCTTGCTGTTTGAGTCTGAGTTTACCCTCGATGATAGCGAGTTTCTGCACCATGCGGTGCGAGATTTCTGGCGCGAGAAATGCTACCCCTTATCAGGCTGTCTGGCGGATGCGATTGTTAGCAAGTTTAGCGACCCCGACGCCCTTTCTCGTCAACTCAGACCGCTTCTAGGTGCTAGCAGTGCGGTAGCCAGTCCAAAACCTCAGCCTTTTGATAAGCTCGAAGCTGAGCTGACCCAGAGTTTAAGCCGATTTAAACTTATCTGGCCAAGGGAACGTGAGCAAACAGAAACCCTGCTAAATGAACTGCCACTCAATGGTGCGCGTTTTGGTAAGAAAGCCGATGGCTACCCAAAACTGGCTAAGATGCTCGATGATCTCGACAATTGGGTTGCCTTTGGTCAGGCGCTGCCACCAGCTAAGGTACTGGAAGCGCTATCGCTTAACGGCCTTAAGCTCAATAAAGGCGGCGAAGTGCCCACAGCGCAGCAGGCTCCAATGCTGGATCATATCGAAAGGTTGGCAGAGCTTATCGCAAACCTTATTCCAAGCTTTCTCTATTGTGCACGGGATGGCATCGCCACGCGCTTTGCCAAGCAAAAGCTAGAACGCAACCTATTGACCCCAGATGATCTGCTGCTAACACTGGCTAACGCGCTTACCGCCTCTAAAAATAGTGCTTCTAAAAATAGTGAGCCCAAAGACAGCAGCTTAGCCATGAGTATCGCTCAGCGTTTCCCAGTGGCATTAATTGATGAGTTCCAAGATACTGATCCATTGCAGTTTGAGATCTTTAACTCTATCTATCAAAGCGCTTCAGCAACAAACACCCTTGCGAGTGCCTCGGCACAGAACGACAAACTCAGCCTGTTAATGATTGGCGATCCTAAGCAGGCGATCTACGCCTTTCGCGGTGCAGACATTCATACCTATATTCAGGCTCGAGCTCAAACCGCAAAGCACTATAACCTAGATACCAACTATCGCTCGAATCGGCAGATGGTGGATGCGGTCAACTGCATCTTCAGTCACAGAGACGATCCCTTTATCAGCCAATCTATTCCCTTCGAGCCAGTAAAGGCATCGAGTTTTGCTGATAAAAAAGTGCTCAATGAAAAGAGTGCAGACAACAGCGCCCTGAGACTCAGACTCTTAAGCGAAGAGAGCGAAAAAGGCCTCAATAAGACCACGGCCAGACAGTTAATCGCCGAAGATGTGGCCGATGAGATTGCCAAACTGTTAATCGATGCACAGCAAAACCTATGCGCGATTGGCAAAAAGCCACTAAGAGCAAAAGATATCGCCATCTTGGTCAGAGACAGACACGAAGCCAATGTGGTTCGTGCCGCTTTAAGTCAGCGGCAAATCGGCTCAGTCTTCTTAAGCCGAGATAGCGTGTTTAACACCTTGGAAGCGCGAGAGCTTGCGCTGGTGCTTTATGCCATGGCAGACCCTAAGGATGAGCGCGCATTAAGAAGTGCCTTAGCCACCTCGCTGCTCGGTTATAGCGCCGAGGCGATCCATAGCTTTAACCAAGATGAAGACAAGCGTCAGACACTGCTCGAGCAGTTTGCACAGCTACATCAGGTATGGTTAAAGCGTGGCATCATGCCTGCCCTGCTGACCCTTGCCAGTCAAACTCAGATCATCGAGCGCTTACTGAATGGTGAAGAGGGAGATAGACGCTTAACCGACTTTAGACACTTAGGAGAGCTGCTGCAGCAAAAAGCCACCGAACTCGATGGTAGCAGCGCACTGATCAACTGGTATGAACAAGCGCTTATTGAAAATCTACCCAATGAAGAGGCGCAGCTACGTTTAGAGAGCGAGCAGAACCTAGTCCAAGTGGTCACCATTCATAAGAGTAAGGGGCTTGAATACCCTATCTGTTTCGTGCCATTTGTCAGCTTAAGCCGTGATAACCGTAAGAGACCCGCCCCAATGCTCTATCATGATGATAACCAGCTTATCTGGGATATTGAGCAGACAGATGAAGGTTGGGAACGTCAAAAACGTGAAACCTTAGCCGAAGATCTACGCTTACTCTATGTGGCGCTAACAAGACCCGTACTTAAGTGTTATCTGTATATCACCAACCATAGCCGATTCACCAAAAAATCGGGCATGACAAGCCAATTGCATGAAACCGCAATCGGCTATCTGTTAGGGGTTGAAGATAAGGCTTGTGACTACGAGAGATTACTGGCTCAAGCTAAATTACTTGAGGCTAGCGATCCTGAAGCCATTAGCTTAACAGAGCTAGCAGCTGCGGGGAGCGATCAGCAGCGAGAGCCAAATCTAATTGTGCTACAGACAGAAGATAATGCCGAGCAGCAATTGGCCCCTAAAGAGCTCAATAGGCCGCAACTCACCCCATGGCGAGTAGGCAGTTATTCCGGCCTTGTAAAGCATCTAGCCCATGAGAAGGTGCTACCGGGTATGGACGATGAACAGTTCCCAGAACTGGATGTAATACAAGATGAGGTCGATAGCTCACCATCACGCTTTACCTTTGAGCGCGGCGCCAATGCCGGTAGCTTTATGCACTTAGTGCTAGAGCTGATTGATTTCACGCAGGCACAAACGGATCTTGAGGTGCAGCTACCTATCGCCATGGCAAAATATGGTATAGATGAAAGCTGGACCGAGGTGCTCAAAGACTGGTACCTAGACTTACTGCATGCTCCATTAGCCAATGATAACTCGCTGATGCTTGCGCAGCTAAAACCGACACAAAAGTTGGTTGAGATGGAATTTTATCTGCCGATCACTCAGCTTAATGCCGACAAGCTCAATTCGCTGTTGCTTGAATTTGGTTACAGTGCAGGTCTAAATTTTGATGAGTTACAGGGCATGTTAAAAGGCTTTGTGGATTTAACCTTTGAGCATAATAATCAGTTCTTTATCGCCGATTATAAGTCGAATCATTTAGGCGATGATTTAAGCCAATATCACTATAGCAACATGCAGCAAGCGATCCGCAGTCACAGGTACGATCTGCAATACATCATCTACACCCTCGCCCTGCATCGCTATCTGACACTGCGTATGGCCAATTATGATTACGAGCTGCATATCGGCGGCAGCTTTTATCTCTTCTTAAGGGGCATGTCTACAAGCAGTCCACAATCCGGCGTATTTTACGATAAGCCGCCTAAGTTACTCATTGAAAAGCTCGATGCCTTATTCGGGAACATAATGACAGCAGCAAATTCTGAACAAATGAATAGCGCTCAAGTGGAGGCCCAATGATCACCACCACTAAACCGATTAACGAATTACTCAAAGAGTGGCAAGAGCAGCGCCTCATCACCTCGCTAGACCGCCACTTTGCGCTGCAACTGGCCCAGCTTCATCAGGAGTCTGCGCCACTGTTTACCCTTATTTGTGCCTTGGTAAGTCAGTATCTATCGAGCCAGCATACCTGCTTACCGCTCAAGCAGATCGACACCGATAACCCATTTAAAGAGCAGATAAGTCAGTGCCGAATCGATCTCAACGTCGAAGAACTTGAAGATGCCCTATTGCAGTTTGACGCCATTGGCAGTGTCGATGACGCCGAACTTAAGCCGCTGATTATCGATAAGGGTAACTTATATCTACAGCGCTATTTCAGCTATGAGACACAGGTCGCCGAACACCTAAATCGACTCGCGTTCGCACCTATCGATT
This sequence comes from Shewanella schlegeliana, assembly GCF_016765635.1. GTDB lineage: Bacteria > Pseudomonadota > Gammaproteobacteria > Enterobacterales > Shewanellaceae > Shewanella > Shewanella schlegeliana. The sequence goes on along the minus strand of NZ_JAESVD010000001.1, from coordinate 480,684 downwards.
CCAGCCTTGCCAATCAAGCTGAACTTAATGACGCCAGCAAGCTATTAAACCAGTTATTTCCTGCAAATGAGCAGCAATACGATTGGCAGAAAATTGCCACCGCTACGGCGATGACCAAAAAGCTCGCCGTGATCACTGGCGGCCCGGGTACAGGTAAAACCACGACGGTCACTAAGTTGCTGTACTTGTTGTGCTCAAGGCAAGAGATGACCATCAGACTGGTCGCCCCAACAGGCAAGGCGGCGGCGCGTCTAAGCGAGTCGATTAAGGCTTCAAAACTCAGGCTTGCCGATGAGATGAGTCAATTGGGCGTGGTCGGCATCGATAAAAACATTGCCAAAATTCCAGAAGAGGCCGCCACTCTACACAGATTGCTAGGGGTGATCCCAAACTCTCACCAGTTTAGGCACCATAAAGATAATCCCTTAAGGCTCGATCTGCTCGTCGTCGATGAAGCCTCAATGGTGGACTTGCCTATGATGCACAAGGTGTTGTCAGCATTACCCGAGCATGCAAGGTTAATTTTGCTTGGTGACCAAGACCAGCTCGCCTCGGTTGAAGCGGGCGCTGTACTTGCCGATATTTGCGCGGGATTAAAACAGGTCAATAAGAGGACTAAGCAGAGTCGCTGGCAGATGCATTATTCACAAGCCCAAGCCGAACTACTGAGCCAACTAACCAGTACTTCATTAGCGGAATTTATTAGCCCGAACCCTAAGATTGGTGACAGCTTATGCATGTTGATGCACAGCCACCGCTTTCAGGGCGATGCGGGGATCGGCCAACTCGCAACGGCAGTCAACCATGCTAACTTGCCGCGTATCGCTGAGGTTTGGCAGTCAGGTTATCAAGAACTGCTTTGGATTGAACATGCTGCCAATACGAGTCATGGCAGCAGCTCATTTGACAATAAAGGACTCGACAGTCTACTCGAACAAAGTGTCGAGCAGTACGGCGTCTACCTAGCAGCCATGTCTCAGGGTGAGATCGATGCCGATAAGATCATCGACAGTTTTAACCAATACCGTATTTTATGCGCCATGCGCGCAGGTGAATACGGCGTTGAGGGGATTAACCAAAGTGTCACTACGGCGCTCGCTGCCAGAGGTTTAATCCAGCCAGAACAAGAGTTTTATGCTGGGCGTCCGATTATCATTCAGAGCAATGATTATAACCTAGGGCTATTTAACGGTGATATTGGCCTTATTCTGCCCGATTGCAGTAGCCAAAGTGGCCGCTTAATGGCGCACTTTATTCAAGCCGATGGCAGCTTACTCAAGGTGTTACCCGCGCGGTTACCGAGCCACGAGACTTGTTACGCCATGACGGTACATAAGAGCCAAGGCAGTGAGTTTAGTCATGTGTCTTTAGTACTACCGATAAAGCCAAGCGTGGCACAGCAGCAACTGCTAACCAAAGAGTTAGTCTATACCGCTATCACTCGCGCTAAGCACCACTTTACCTGCCTAGGCAGTCAAAGAGTGTTTGAACAAGCCAGCCGTAGCCTAACCCAGCGCGCTTCGGGCTTAGCGCAACGTTTATGGCGCGATTAAGCTTACCTTATTGTAGAGCCAGAATAGTGCACCTAAACCTAAAGACGGTGCACTAACTCGGCTAAATATGATGCACTCATTTGCTCTATTAGGGCAAAGGGCCACAGACTCGAATATAAAAACAGCATTTAAGCTAAATCGGCTAGGCAATACTTGCATTAAAAAGTGATTCAGCCATAGTGATTCAGCTGACTTTTATCATGGGTAACAGGTGGAGACAAAATGACCCAGAAGAATTTATTACTATTGTGTGGTGGCGGCGGTGATGAGCACAGCATTTCACTGTTATCGGCCAATTATTTTGAAGCGCAATTAGCCACGTTACCCCACTTCAATGTGCTACGTGTTGAGCTCAATGCTAAAGGTCAATATCACACTCAAGCTGGCGAGCTTTGCGAGTTAACCAACAGCAAGCAGATCCGCTTCGATGATGAAACGAAAGCGCCTTGGGATGTGGACTATGTGATCCCTTGTATTCATGGCTACCCAGGTGAAACCGGTGACATCCAGTCCTATTTCGGCTTGATCAATCTACCCTACTTTGGCTGTGACTCAGAATCTAGTAGCAACTGCTTCAATAAAGTGACCGCCAAGATGTGGTTTAGTGCACTTGGGATCCCAAATACCCCCTATATTTTCTTAAGCGAGTTTAATCAGCAGTCACTAGAGCAAGCTGAAGCGGCTCTAGAAAATTGGGGTTCAATCTTTATTAAAGCGGCTTCACAGGGCTCATCTGTAGGTTGTTATCGCGTTGATAGCATCGAGCAGCTAGCTAGCTCATTAGAAGAGGCCTTTACCTTCTCACCTTATGTGGTGATCGAGAAGACGATTACCGCCCGTGAGCTAGAGGTCGCCACCTATGAGGTCGACGGTGAAGTCATCGCGACAAAACCGGGTGAAATTATCTGTGCCAGCAATACCTTCTATAGCTTCGATGAGAAGTATGCTGAAAACAGTCAAGCACAGACGGTGATTGAAGCCGATGTCGATGCAGAGATTGCCAAGCAAATTCAAGAATATGCGATTAAAGCCTTTAAAGGGATGAAGTTACGTCACCTGTCGAGAATTGACTTCTTCTTAACCGAAGATAACGAAATTCTGCTGAACGAGATCAACACCTTCCCAGGTCAAACGCAGATCTCGATGTTCCCTAAGATGCTACAAAATCATGGTCATGATTTTGCCCAGTACCTTTCGGGTAACATTATGGCGCAGTTAAAGTCATAAACGAAATGCCATTAGACCAGAGATAAAAAAGCCAGCGCAATATGCGCTGGCTTTTTAGTTTTAAGCTATCGTAACAAGACTAGATCACCAGCCTTCTACAGCTTCCATATCTGGAAGATGGGGCAGCCCCTAGTAGTCCAAGTCGTGGCACGCTAATGCGATACACTTGAAAAGATAGCTTATATGAAAACGCACGGTATCTACCGTGCGTTTTTAATGTGAATATGAAGCGATTAGGCCTGTGCTATCTGATTCAAAATACGTTTTTCTGAAATAGGATAAGCAGTGCCTAACACCTGTGCAAAACAGGAGACGCGATATTCCTCAATCATCCAGCGGGCTTCGATTAACACATCTGGTACAGGCATAGACTTAGGCAACTTCGCCATCTGCGCCTTCAACACTTCCTGTACCTTATTGATACTGTGCATATGCAAACGGTCTCGATTAGGATCCACTGGTAGCTTCTCCAAACGGTTTTCTATTCCTTTAAGGTAACGGTTAAGATCCCCTAATCGCTGCCAGCCGGATTGCTCCACAAAGCCTTTAAACACCAGTTGATCCAGCTGGCTTTGAATATCACTCATCGCAAAGGCGATATCTAGGCTGATCTTGCCCTTCAGTCGCTTCTTAATACGGTTGTAGATGGTCAGAATTTCCTCCACCTTAAGCGCAATTTTTTCAGCGGTTGGATTAAGCTCTTGTCTCACCCAGTCTTTCGCTTCGGCGAATGAAGTTTCCGAGCGAACATCGATGCCCTTCTCATCCAAAAGCTGCTGCACCGCAGCCGATAAAATATCATCGATTAAGATATTCACCTGACCAAATGGATTAAAGTACATCGCCAGTTTTGCTTTGTTAGGCAGTGACTTTTGCAAGTGTTTTACTGGTGATGGAATATTGAGCAACAGTAATCGCTGTAGACCGAGCTTATGTTGTTTCTCCGCCTCAAATTCATCATCAAATAACTTGATTGAAACACTGGTTTTATCATCCACCAGCGCAGGGAAAGCTTTAACTTCAAAGTTACCCTTCTTCTGCTCAAACTGCTTAGGCAGATCGCCAAAGCTCCATTGCTCTAGCCCTTTTTGCTCAATACCAGAATCGGCAACCTGACGAATAGCCTGCACAACCTGCCCCTGCATACTCGCCTTTAATGGCTCCAGCTCACGTCCTTCAGCAAGTAACTTGCCCTTATCACCTTCAATCTTAAAGTTAATTAAAAGGTGTTTAGCAAGCTGCGATGAATCAAAATCTTCTGGCGAAATACGGGTACCACTCATGCGCAGCAATTGCTTACACATGGCATCAACAAGCGGCAACTCAAACGGCGTCATCGCCTGCAAACAGGCTTTGGCGTAATCTGGTGCAGGCACAAAATTGCGGCGCAGTGCCTTAGGTAACGACTTGATCAGCGCGATACACTTCTCTTCACGCAGACCCGGTACTATCCAGTCAAAATCTTGTTCATCGACTTGGTTAATCAGTGCCACCGGAATATGCACCGACACACCGTCATCAACGGCAGACGGCTCAAAGTGATAACTGACATTGAGCACCAAGTTACCCTTATGCCATTTTTCAGGGAAGTCCAGCAGCGAAATATGATCGCTACTGCGCTGCATCAAAGACTCGCGCTCAAAGTCTAAAAGCTCTGGTGTGGTTTGCTTAGTTTGTTTCCACCACTTTAAGAACTTAGGCGCGTTATAGATCCCATCGGGGATTTTTGGCTCATAAAACGCGTATAGCGCCTGTTCATCCACCAAAATATCACGGCGACGAGACTTATGCTCAAGGGATTCAATATCTAGCAGTAGCTTCTGATTCTTAATAAAGAAAGCTTCGTTAGTCCGTAGTTCGCCGTCAGCCAGTGCCGAGCGAATAAAGATCTCACGGGCCTCAACCGGCTCAACTGGACCATATTGTACCTTGCGGCGGTTAACAATTTGCAAGCCGTAGAGCACTTGGTTCTCAAGTGCGACCACCGAGCCCTGCTTAGACTCAAAGTGTGGCTCTACGTAGTTCTTCTTCACCAGATGCGCCGCTAGAGGCTCAACCCATTCAGGCTGAATTTTAGCGCAGCAACGGGCGAATAAACGTGAAGTTTCAGTAAGCTCCGCCGCCATAATCCATTTCGGCCCTTTTTTCGCTAAAGGCGAGCCGGGGAACACAAAGAACCTGCGATTACGGGCACCTAGATATTCATTATCTTTTTCTTTAAAGCCGATGTGGCTCAGCAAACCGGTTAGCAGTGAGCGATGCAACGCTTCGTAGTTAAGCTCTTCGGTCGGCGCATTGAGCTTCCACTTCAGCTCATGGGTTGCCTGTCTTAGCTGCGTATATAAGTCTTGCCACTCACGAACGCGCAGATAAGCCAAGAACTCGCTCTTACACTGCTTTCTAAACTGACTACTCGACAGCTCTTTCTGGCTCTGCTTTAAATAATCCCAAAGGTTAAGCCATGAGACGAAATCTGAGTCTTTATCGCTAAAACGGTTATGGGCCTGATCCGCCGCTTGCTTCTTGTCCATTGGGCGTTCACGAGGATCTTGAATAGAAAGACCCGCGGTGATCACTAAGGCTTCATGTAAACAACCATTTTGCTGAGCCTCAATCACCATGCGCGCAAGACGTGGATCCACAGGAATATGCGCCAACTGACGCCCGAGCTGAGTCAGATTCAGCTTACCTTTGCCCTTTGTGACAGCCTGCAGCTCTTCAAGCAGCAAGAAGCCGTCTCGAATATAACGCGCATCAGGTGGCTGAATAAACGGGAAGCCTTCGATATCGCCTAAACCTATCGACAGCATCTTCAAAATAACAGAGGCTAAATTGGTACGCAGAATTTCAGGATCGGTAAATTCAGGGCGCGAGATAAAATCATCTTCGCTATACAATCGAATACAAATACCCGGTGCGACACGACCACAACGCCCTTGCCTTTGATTGGCACTCGCTTGAGAGATTGGCTCTATGGGTAGGCGCTGCACCTTAGTACGGTAACTATAACGACTAATACGCGCGGTACCTGGGTCAATAACGTAACGGATACCGGGTACGGTTAATGAGGTTTCAGCAACGTTGGTCGCTAATACAATACGGCGGCCTACATGGCTCTTAAAGACCTTTGACTGCTCACCGTAAGAAAGGCGTGCGTATAGCGGCAAGATCTCTGTATCACGATACTGACGACGATTAAGCTGCTCGGCAACATCTCGAATTTCTCGCTCACCATTCATAAAGATCAAGATATCACCCAGACCTTCATTGATCAGCTCATCGGTTGCCGCAAAAATACCTTCGATAAGATCAAGATCCTCATCTTGATCTTGCACCAGTGGACGGTATCGAGTTTCTACTGGATAGGTACGCCCAGAGACTTCAATCACAGGAGCATTATTAAAGTGTTTAGAGAAGCGATCGACATCGATCGTTGCCGAGGTGATGATCACCTTCAGATCTGGACGCTTCTGCAACACGTTTTTCAAATAACCCAAGATAAAATCGATATTAAGGCTACGCTCGTGAGCCTCATCGATAATGATGGTATCGTATTGATTTAGATACTTATCGTTAGTTAATTCGGCTAATAAAATACCGTCGGTCATTAACTTGATATACGAGTCACTGTTTATGGCATCGGCAAAGCGTACTTTAAAACCAACGGCTTCACCCAAAGGAGTATTTATCTCTTCGGCGATACGGGTGGCAACGCTGCGGGCCGCTAATCGGCGTGGCTGGGTATGACCAATCAAGCCGCGAGAGCCTAAGCCCAGCTCAAGACAGATCTTAGGCAACTGAGTCGTTTTACCCGAGCCTGTTTCACCCGCCACAATCACAACCTGATTGTTAGCTATAGCAGTGGCGATCTCTTCGCGTTTCTGCGATACCGGCAAGCTATCGGGATAGGTGATTTTCGGGCGATTAGCCAAGCGCAGCTCAACTTTTTGTCGAGACTCAAGCGCCAACAGCTCAAGGTTTTCAAGAGTGGCTGTTTTTTTCTCTGAGTCGGGCTCTTTTCTAAGCCTAAACAGACGACGCCTAATTTTTGCGGCGTCCGCTTCATAACAGGATTTTAAGAATGTGTTAGAGAGGGGATGCTGTTGCGAACTCAAGTGCAAATTCCATAGCCAATACTAAAGAGGACGATCCTAGCAAGGAACGTTGCAGGTTGGTATAGCTGACTTAAAAATACTTTATGTTATCAAGCCAAACACGCCATTAAAAACCACGGTATCGTGCTCAAATTGGGTTTACTTGATAAGAGCCAGCGCCATGGCTCACTCTTATCGGGTTCCAATCAGAAACCAAAGTTAATTGAGTGATCATGCTGGTGACAGATAACACTGCTGCATATAGGTATTAATCGCTTCGAGCACATTAGCACGGCTTATAGTGCCTACTACTTTTCCCTCTTCCACCACTGGATAGATTTTAGGTTTTGGGCCTAACATCTGTTCAGCCAGTTGCAACACACTCGAATTAGGCGTGACCGACAACACGTCTGTACGCATGCAATCTTTAACTATCGCGATTAAGTCACAGTGATAGCTACTTTTTAGCATCACGGCTAGGCAATCTTGCTGCGACAAAAAGCCCACTAAGTGGCCATCATCTTCAACTACGGGCGCACCGAGCTTTTTATGCTCTAGCAATTGCTCTACCGCCGTCGCTAACGACATAGAAGGCGTTAACAACACAGGTTGGCGATCCATGTGTTCTTTTACGTTGATTGAATCCATTTCATTCCCCTATTTAGTTGCTCTTTTTTAGTTTAGCCAAGAATTAACAACTACGACGAGGATTAATGCAATAAGCATAAACGGAAAAGTGATAAAGCCTGTATTAAAGCTAATACATGGGGAATATTATGATATTTGGGATATTTTTTAATGGTCGAGATGATGCCAGAACTGAGATTTGATGCGTATTTTGATACTGGTGGTGAGGTGTCTAGAGATGTAGTAATATTGGCTCGGATAGGGTTCGGGGCAACATAGACCATACAGACCTACACTCATACAGTTCAGTACTCACACAGATTAGCTATACCGCCTCATCAAGCAATGCTTAAGAGTTAAACCTCCCTTCCTAAAAGTCCTCTTAAACTTATCTTCAGCATTGCCTTTCTGGCAAGTTTGTTCAGCGCCCGCAACTCTTTTGAAGACAGTAGCAAAATATATCCATCAATCGAGCTCGGTACTCTTTTACCCTCACCACATTCAATCTAATCAATTCATCCCAATGAACATACTAAGATGTTGATATAACAAGAATTGCATATAGTGCGCTGTCAGTTTACAAAAACAAGCTTACTCACCTCAACTTCATCTTTATGGACTATCTGGTTCCGTCCCCGACTTTTGGCACAATACAAATAATTATCAGCCATTTTTAACAGCTCAGATTGCGACATTTGAGCTTGATGCAGAGCTAAGCCGCCGCTTACGGTAATGGGAATATCCTGTTTATCACACTCGATTCGCTGTTGAGCAACACTCTTCCTTATCTTCTCAGAGCGTTCGAGGGCATCTTCTAGATCACTCGTACCTAACCAAATACAAAACTCTTCACCGCCAATACGAAAAACACGACTCTCATCTATCAAAGTCTTAAAACATTTAGCTACTGATACCAGAGCCAAATCTCCAATGTCGTGTCCATAGGTATCATTGATAGATTTAAAGTTATCAAGATCGAGTAATAATAGAAATTCTCCTTCATGATCAATAAAGCCCTCAGAAAATGCCAAACGATTATTAGTTTTGGTCAGCGAGTCACAGTGAGCCAGCTTGATTAATGAGTCATGGGCACTTTCTCTACTAAGCTCATAATAGTGCGAAACGGTCCAGATACAGGTATAGCAGAAGAGAAAGTTAATCATCACAGGTTCAATATCAAACTCTCCAAGGAAGGTTAATTTATAGAACAAGATCGAACCGATGGAGATGAAAACAAACAGTGATACTCGAAAAGCAAATCGTTTTCCAAGAAGCAGATAGGAGATAATGGGGAAAGAGAAGCCCCAAACGAACAATGCATCGATTAATGGAAAGCTATAGGTGCCAAATACGATCAGAAAAGCCAAGAAGAGCAAGTAAAAATAGAGTTTATTAATACTGTAATTATTCTTTCTGCTGTTATTCCAGAAAATATCAAATGAAAAACCAGCAAAAATAAGTTCTAAAGCAGCAAAAGAATAAGCTTGATGATAGACAATATTAAAAATAGCAAATGAAATAGCAGCAATAAAGAGCGCAAAGCTCAATGATGCGAGCACTTTTGACCTTATTTTATTTGTTAGATCTAACCCGCTGCCATCCATGATTCCTTCCCTTCCCTAAAAGTATTACTTTTAGGGTGATGATATCAACCTTCCACACGCGCAACAAGTTGTTAACCATCCAGCAATTAAATAAACTCAACAGTTAATCTCATGATTAACACGCGATAATTATTAAGCAAATACTAATAAAAACTCCAAAAAGGATATGGAATGTGCACAAGAATTTTTAACAGTTTGAACCCTGAGTTCCCTATGACTGGCAGAAACTTTGACTGGTTTAGTCCGTTAACTACTTACCTATATAGAATTCCTAAGAGCAAAGAGCTACGCACTGGCAGCTTAAAACAACAGGCACACCCAGTCGAATTCTCAAACCACGATGTTTTCACTTGGCAGGCAAAATATGCCAGCATCGCTTCCCTAGTAGGAAATGATCAACTTGGATTGGGCAGCGTTGATGGCATCAATAGCCAAGGCCTCGCTGTTAATGGTCTTGAAGATCTATTTGCTTACTTTGAAGATAATGACAAGATCATCGATGATGGAAAAATAAAGCCCCTCGCCCTATTAAAAGCCATAGACAAAGATCGCAACGCATTTCTTGATCAACTTAATATACCTGAAGATGCCCAGCTTCTTAGCTCTCTTCGTTGGGTACAATTCACCTTAGATTGCTTCGATACAGTTGAGGCGGCAACCAGCTACTTCAGTCAAAATCCAGATCAGCTATACATTTACAGTGATGATGTACCTGACGGATTAGACACCACCACAAAGGCTAAGCTGCACCTGACTCTCTCAGATAGAAATGGCGACTCGGCCATTATTGAGTTAAGAGATAATGGATTTAAGATCTATCACAACCGCAAATACAATGTAGCAACGGTTAACCCTGGTTATGATGTGCAGCTTGCACTATTAAAACCATGGCAGAAAAAATGGCAACAAGAGGTTCACCTACAAGACACCCTCGCAGGCTTTACCCTCTTTGATCTGCCTGGTGGCCCCGTGTCGCAACAACGCTTTGCCCGTGCAGCTTATTACTATGAGTTTTCTCAGCCTGCCAGTAACCGCCAAAATGCCTTGGCTCAAACAAGAGCGCTTATGGCGGCTACCGCAACGCCACTGTGCTACAACTCGATGAAACACTCAAGTGTAAAGGGACAGTCCTCAAATACACTATGGTGCAGTGTCAGCGAACATGCCGCTTTGCGCTATCACCTGATAAACACCTATTCCATAGCACCTGTATGGGTAAGTTTTGATAACCCAAGCAACAACTGTGAGCGTCTTCTCATCCTCGAAAGAAGCTCCACAGGAGAAGCGATATCCAGTGAACTGATGGGAGATGTACAACAACAGCTACGCCCCTGCGATAACCCTTTTGTGTAGTTAAGCTAAATCGGCTGAACTAATTGAATGACAAGCTGCGAGCTCCCTATGGCGGGACCAGCTCGCAGCTTTTTACTTATTGAAGCAATATGCCAGTCTGCTTGTCGGATAACCAGTTTAAAGCTCTTTTTATGCAGAGTTCATTGGGCTATTCTGATGTTTAGAATGCCTTCTAACACAGTGACTTATTCAGTGATAATAAGGGGGAACTTCCGAGATTTTTTCTTGGCGTTAGCATAACAAACTCTTCTCTTCAGTCTTAACTAAAGCCTTGAAGAGGAGCCGTATCCAACGATTTGGAGGTAGGCTGAGTTATTTATTAGTTATTTTTCGCTAACGACGCAGGCGTTAACAATACAGGATCGCGATCCATGTGTTCTTCTACGTTCTTGGGCCCATTTCATTGCCCTACTTATTTAGTTGCTCCTTTTAGTTTAGTTAAGGCTTAATAACTAAAAAGGGGATTAAAACGATAGGCCTATTCGAAATAGGCCAAATAGCTTTAACAAGCAATGCTAATAAGCTCAATCACCTATGTTTTACTCACATAACTTAGGATACGGTTCGACTCCGAAAATGCCGTCATTACCTGTTTGACCCCTGCAGGCTCGAAGCTAACACCCGCTATCTCCAAACCATTAAATAGCGCATAGGTAATCCGACTTAACTTTTTATCCTCAAGCTTAGAAAAGCCCGAAAAGAAAACATATTCACCGAAAAGCGTGCCATCAACACAAGTATCTGTTCTTACAGCCTTTATGTATTTATTGCCAACTAAAATAATAGAGTCTACATTATGAGCAACTTGATATTTCTGGCTACACTGCCCCATATTTTCGGTCAGTTTTACTGTATAACGGCCGTCCAAATAGTTATCAAGCTGAGCAATGACCTCATGACCACTCGCTTTTACCGTCTTACCAACCGCACTGACGGTATGATTTTCATGCTGATTAACCTGCCATTGTTTCTTAGCCAGTTCCTTAGCAGCGACATGGCTATTTGGTTGTAGAGAGCAGCCACTTAAAAATATTAAGCCGCCAGTCATGAGCATCGAAAAAGCTTGTTTCATTGTAGAGTTCGTCTCTTTATATATTGTCAATTATGAAAAATAGAGTGATAGCGTCTAAGGCGCTTCTCTTGAGAAAAGGCGCTTAACAATTTAAATTTCTTGGTTAGCTATAGGGTAGGTTTAAAAAATCGCTAACAAAAAATCAGTTTTTTCACCATCTAAAACAATATTTTAAAGCGACAAAGTTTTGGCATCAATCAAGTATCGTCAAGACTTTGACTTCTATCTCAATAAAACTTGATTGTGACTTTGAGGTACGTTAGGCATACATAAAAGCACTAAGAATGCATAAATAAGCCAATAATTCGCAATTCTTGACTACAAACGTAAAAAGCCGAGGATTATCCTCGGCTTTTCGTTAAGCGTAAACTTACTTGTGCAACGGTGCTTGAAAACTCACGCCTGTATCCCAAGGCTGCTCAATCCAAGTGTCCTGTGGGATATCAACAATATAGTCGTCGACTAATGGCTTGCCTGCTGGTTTAGCACAAACAGTGACAAATTTAGCTTTAGGGTAAATTTCGCGTACGATTTTTGCTGTAGAGCCGCTATCAACCAAATCATCGATAACGATAAAGCCTTCACCATCACCTGGTGCCTGCTTAATGATTTTAGTCTCGCGTTGATGATCATGATCGTAGCTAGAGATACAGATAGTATCCACATTACGAATACCTAGCTCTCGAGCGAGAATTGCGGCAGGTACTAACCCACCGCGGCTAACCGCAATAATACCTGTCCATTGCTCTGCTGGTAGCAGACGCTCAGCCAACTGACGAGTATAACCTTGCATTTGATCCCAAGTGATCAGAAATTTCTTGCTCATGTGCAACCTTTTATGCGAAAACGCTATTTTAGGGGAAAGAGATTGCGCGGCATTTTGGCTTTTTATTCAGAACCATACAAATATATGTTCGTGACGTATTTCACAGATTTCGATTAACTTACGGTTGATGATGTAAGCCATAGTGCGAGTTGCACAAAAGCGTTACACAATCGGTAAAGACTCTAAAGATAATTGTTAGGGGTTATGTTGTAAGAGGTTTGAGCCTGACAATTGCAAGTTTCAGCTATAAGAAGCGTCAAGGTTTACCGGTTGGTTTAAGATCCGCACTTTTTAACTGCTGATACTTCTCTAACACACCATTGCGGTCCAAGCCTCGTTTTACGTTGGTACACAACTTACCAAAGCGGCGGATCTCATCAAATTGCGGCGTCTGTCCGTTCGATATCGCCGCTTCCCAATAGCTCAGTTCGCTATCGACTAGCTCTAACAGTTTTTTAGGACAACCTAGGCAACTACCGTCAGGCCCACAAACAAATGTTTCCGACTCATACAGAGGGAACTCCTGCTTAACCTGCTCGATGATTTGCAGCATCGCAGTTGTCCGATCTGGCTTTTGATCCGTTGTGCGTTGTCTCTTTTCAGCAGTCATCAGATGTTTCACAAGGTTCATTTTCGCTCATTATATAACCTTGCTGACGATTTTATTAGTGAATAATATTTAACCGTCTTGCCGGGGATAATTCGACGACAATAAAAACAAGTTACGAAACCATTCATTTACGCACCAAGAGCTGCTAGTGACTCTTAGTGCGCTTCATCTTTGGCTATAAATCAGACCAGATCATGACCTGAGCAGGTTCGTTATTTTTCCGAGTTGCGCGGTACATACCTTCGGTATTAAATGGCGTTGCAATATTGCCGCGTTGGTCGATAGCAATCACGCCGCCAGTGCCACCAGCGGTAATGAGACGCTGATTAATCACTTCATCGGCCGCTTGAATAATCGATTTTTTCTGATACTTCACCCGAGCGCAGATATCACCCGCCACATGATAACGAATAAAGTACTCACCATGGCCTGTGGCCGACACAGCACAAACACCGTTCTCGGCATAGGTGCCAGCACCAATTACTGGCGAATCACCAATGCGGCCAAATCGCTTAGCAGTCATGCCCCCAGTGGAGGTGCCTGCCGCCAGATTGCCACTCTGATCTAAAGCTACTGCGCCCACTGTGCCAAATTTATAGTCAAACTCGCTATAATCCAGGGCGCTTTGTCGGTAATTATGGGGTGTGTTAGAGCCTGTACTAAAGCCACTATTGGCCTGATAATCGGGGTTGGACTCCGCTTTTTGAATTTTATCTTTAGCGCTTTTGAGCTGCTGATAACGGCTCTCAGTATCGAATGTGTTTACAGGAACTAACTGAAACCCTTGAGTGAGGGCGAACTCTTCTGCACCTTGGCCAGATAACATTACATGGGGAGACTTTTCCATCACGGTGAAGGCTAAATCGATGGGATTTTTAATATGTTTTACCCCAGCAACGGCACCCGCATTCATGGTTTTTCCGTCCATGATTGATGCGTCCAGTTCATGAGCACCATCATAGGTATATACGGCACCAATGCCCGCATTAAATAGCGGGCTGTTTTCTAGGATATTTATCGATGCACGAACGGCCGATAAACTGTCTCCACCTTTAGCTAAAATATCGTAACCCGCATCAACCGCTTGCTGTAATTTTGCGCGATAAGCTTCTTGCTGCTCGGCGGTTAAATTTGCCTTAGAAATAGTGCCTGCGCCACCATGAATCGCAATTGAAAAAGGCCTATCACTGGCCATGCCACTTGCTGCGAAAACTGTTGATATTATGAGCAATGATGTACGACTTAGCATCTTGAAATTCACAAACTGTATCCTATTGTATTTATTTGCTCTCTTTGTAACCATTTTCGACCATAATTACAATCAGCAACTTGCTTGAGCTAACGATTCTAGTGACAATAGCTTGTCTAAATTAAACTAATACTAAGAGTCTAATTTTTGTTAAAAAGTTTGCTTCGAGTACTAACCATAACCTTACTGCTTATCAGTGCTACATGCGTAACATTTTCAGTTCGGGCGAATGATTGGATAACACTCAAGATTAAAGGTGTCGAGGGTAGCTTGGCACGTAACGTAAAGGCGCACTTGGGTACACTACCTGACTCGAGTGTGCAGCGTCGTGCTTTTATCTTTAATGCTGAAGACAATATAGAGGCAGCGATGCACTCTATGGGTTATTACCACAGCAAAATTTCTCAGCACGTCATCAATAATGACAAAAAAGCGTGGGTGTTCAATATTGATATCGATGCCGGGCCACCGACATTAATTAGTTGGATTGATATTCAAGTTAAAGGTGAAATGCGAAATGACCCTGTCTTTGAAAAATGGCTCAGCCAATTAACAATCCGCCCTGGCGATAGACTCAATCAAGGTGTTTACGAGGATATCAAGTCGCAATTACTGACTCTCGCACTCGCTAGAGGGTATTTTGATGGCAAATTTGACCAAGCCAGGATCGCCGTTAACCGCGATTTTAATACTGCCAAAATCTCACTCTATTATGACTCGGGTAAGCGGTACCATATAGGTAAGGTCAGCTTTACGGGCTCTACATTAGAGCCGCAAATTTTAGAGCAATTGATCCCATTTAAACTTGATGCTCCCTACAGCACCGCAAACCTAGGTCAGTTAAACAGACAATTGTTAGATACTGGTTATTTTTCCAATATCAAGGTGCTACCTCTGGTTGATCAAGTCAAAGGGCTGCAAGTTCCGGTGCGTGTAGAGCTAAGCTCACGGCCTTATCACTCTATCGAGTTAGGTCTAGGTGCAGATATTGGTAATACGGTTGATAACAACCTTGAACCAAGAGTACGAGTGACCTGGCGTACCCCGCAAATTAATAAATATGGCCATTCGCAGGAAACCACTGCCGAGTGGTCACCAGATAAACCTAAGTTTTTAACCACTTATACGATCCCGCTCAGCCATCCAATTGACGACCAATTAAAGATCCGCGTGGGGATACTACGGGATAAGTACGGTGTCACTCAGGTTTACAATCCTGACGAGCGTCAATTTAATAATACGGGACAACTTGAGGCGACCAAAAAGGTATTAGCGGTGATCAGACATCAGCGCCTTAAAAGTAAATGGCTATTTAACTATTCAGCTGAGGTCATGAACGAAAATTATACCCAATCGGGTGTGGATTATGATCCCAAGTTTGTGCTGTTTGGCACTAGCCTCTCGAAAACGGTTCGTGGCGATAATTCTCTCGACCCCAAATCTGGCTTCTTCCAATTCTATAGTCTCGAATATGCCGATCCTAACTTGGGTTCAGAGGTTAGACTGGCACGGTTACAGAGCAAGTTCATCTGGATTGATACGTTTTTTGAAAAACATAGGATCGTTTCACGCTTAGATATGGCGGCAAACTTAACCAGTAATAATTCATTGGCAGAGATCCCGCCCTCATTACGTTATTTTGCCGGTGGTGACCAAAGTATTCGTGGCTACAGTTACAATGAACTCGGCCCATCAATTGATAGTGTAAATGCTGAAGGAGAAGTGATCAGAGAGGTCATCGGTGGACGTTATCTCATGGTCGGTAGCTTAGAGTATCAATACTATTTAACGCCGCACTGGCGTGTAGCGACATTCGTTGATGCGGGTAATGCATTTGATGTTAATCAAATTGAACTGGTGACGTCAGTGGGCGCAGGTATTCACTGGATCTCGCCAATCGGTCCTGTAAAACTGGATGTCGGTATTGGTTTGAAAGAAACCGATACGATTAGTCGTCCCTGGCGAATTCACATCACTATGGGGTCAGTGTTATGACGACACCTTCCCCTCAAGCTCCTGAAGCTAGTTTACCCGTTAACCCATCAGCTAATAAGCGCTCTTGGCAGGCTCAAATATGGCGCTGGTTTAAACGAATTAGTCGCGTCATTATTTACACACCGCTGCTGCTTCTAGTGTGTACGGCAATGTTAATTGGTACCCAATTTGGTGCTCATATTGTCGTAAAGCTGGCTGATCTCTTTGTGCCTGATCTAGAGGTTGATTACAAGTCGGGTCAAATTAACCGCCAACTTGAACTGAACTATGCCGCTTGGCAGATGAATGGAGTCAAAGTTGAGATTTCAGATCTTGTACTAGCTTGGAACCCGATGTGCTTATTGCAGAAACAGCTTTGCGTAGAGCAGTTAAGTAGCTCAAAAGTCAATATTGAAATAGACACAGCTCTAATTGGTGAAGCCCCCCCTACACCGGATAATGCAGCCCCAGTACTTAACAACGTGGAGTTTACCGATTCATCAACCGCTTCAGACTCGAGTAATGTTAGCGTTAAAGAGTCTAAAAACGCCGCTGCAAGCGACTCAATAGATACTGATGAGACTATAAACCAAGAGATCACTCTGCCCTTTGGAATTAGCTTAATTGCCGGCGCGCTGCAAAACGTCACGGTTCGGGTTAATGACATGGACTTTAACGCCAATCAACTTAACTTAAGTGCTGAGTGGCTTGCTACCGGTATTCGTGCCAGTTCCATCTATTCAGAGGGCTTGTTAGTCTCCATTCCTTTCGAAGAGGCAGGTAAACAGCAAGATACAAGCTCAATGAAACCTGTTGATGCCAATAACAACGAAGCTATAGTTAAAGCAAAACAAAAGCCGCAACAGGCAAATACAGACAAAGATAAAGCGGCCAGTGACGACTGGGCAATGGCAAATCTTCCACAAGTATTTATGCCAATTCCTGTATTTGTTGAGGACTTAAATATTGATAATGGCGATTTGATTCTTGGATCTCGTAAAGACCATTTTACCAGCCTGCATTTAAATGGCAGTTACCAACAGTTTTTAATCAATATTAATGACTTTAAAGCTAGCCATAGTTACGGTGACATTAGACTTGTAGGCCAAATGTCACTTATTGACGATTACCCGATGGATATTCAGTCATCAGTAAAACTTCTCCACGTCACTGAGTTACCAGGGCTTAACAAGCAAAACTTAGACATTACGGTTAAGCAAGGCTTTAAGGAGCTAAAAAGCCAGATAGTTGGTAGTGGTCAGTTTAGCTTTGACATCGACTCGACAATTGAATTCGCCAAGTCAAATATCCCCTACCAGTTAAGTTTGAATGCAAAGCAGTTACAGTGGCCACTCAAAGAGGCTGAGTTTAATGTCAACAATATTAAGCTCACCAGTAAAGGTGACTTAGACACTCAAAATGTGACACTACGAAGCCTGTTCTCATCTAACTACCAGCCGCCACTCGATATTGATGCTGTACTAAAGCATGCGAATGGCCGCATTGATTTTGATAAATTACACGCTTATAACGATCTCCTTGGTTCGATTGTCCTACAAGGCCAATTTGAGTATGCAGAACAATTAAACTGGGATGCTAAAATTGTCGCGCAAAACCTTGATATCAGTCAGCTAAAAGTAATTAAAAACCAAGTGTTACCTGATAGTGATATTACAGGCCCCTTAAATACGAGTGGCATGTTTAATCTCACCGACAAGAGCTGGTCTATCGATGTGGAACAAGCAAATCTTAGTGGCCATGTGATGCATTACCCGCTTAATATTGATGGTGCAGTTGCCATTAACAATAAATGGTATCTAAGCTCTGAAGGCCTCAATGTCAGCGCGTTACAGAGCCGACTATTCCTCCAAGGAGAAGTCGATAAGCACTGGGCGTTAACAGGAAAGCTCAATGTACCCGATTTGAGTTTATGGCAAGCTGACGCCCAAGGAACCATTAACGCTGATATTAATGTATCGGGTGAAAATGAGCATCCTGATATTGCTGTGTCGTTAAATGCTAACGATCTACAGTTTCTAGCATTAGAGCTTGCAAGTTTGTCTCTCGATGGCCACTACAACCCATTTGATGATCAGGGTTTTAAAGCGACAGCTAACTTGCATGACTTTAGCTACCAGGATCTCAACCTCTCTAGTATTGTGGTTAACACTGAAGGTGACTTAACCCAACAGTCATTGAGTCTCAAGTCTGAGGGCGATCTTAAGCTAACTACAGATATGAGTAGTCAGTACGATGTGCACAAGCAAGATATTACAGCGCAGATAAATCGGCTTTCACTCGGATCCAAGCTCGGAGATATAACCCTTGAAGCCCCTGTGGCTGCTGAATATAGTTTAGATAAGGAAACTGGAAAAGTAGCACCATTTTGCCTGTCTCACGTTGGCGGGCAGCTATGTGTTAAAGCGCCAATTCAACTTGGCTTAAGTGGTCAGGCAGGCCTTGAATTTGTGGGTGATCTTGGCGTTTTGGTAAAGCCATGGTTACCAGAGAGCCTTAGCTGGGAAGGGCCTGCTACCCTAACCTCAAATTTTGAGTGGTTTAAAGATAAAAAGCCCAGCGGCAATGTTGAGTTAAAGCTATCTCAAGGCCATATCGACTTTAAAGCGACAAATAGTAGTGATGTTGCTATCGGCTATAAGTCGCTACAGCTACGCAGCCGTTTAGATGAGAAGCAACTAGTTAGCTCGCTGTCTCTAGAATCCTATGACATCGCAAGCATGGATGCGAACCTAGCAATTAATGTCACTCCCGATAGAAAAATGCAGGGACAACTGATATTACAACAAATTAACTTGCAAGCATTATCTGAATTGCTGCCCGAGCTTGAAGTTCTCGAAGGAAAAATCTCAAGCAAACTGCAAATTGGCGGTAGCTTAAGTGAGCCTCAAGTATCAGGTGAAATCTCCCTCAATAACGGTTCCATTATGGCAACCGCAAATCCAACCTTATTAGAGGATGTCGATCTCGACTTTATCTTTTCAGGCAAACAAGCAAAAATCGATGGTGAACTCAAAATGGGCAAAGGCAAAGCCCATGTGGACGGCGAACTCGATTGGGCTCAGAAAAAACTAAAGGGCGCATTCAGTATCAAGGGTAAAGACTTAGCCGTGATCCAGCCGCCACTTGCTATCTTAAATGTAGCAACAGATTTACAAGTCAAGTTCACCGAAAACTCTGTTCATATTGGTGGTGATATTAATGTCCCATCAGGTCACATCACCATAGTACAACTACCAGAGGGCGGTGTTGCACTTTCTAAAGATGTTGTGTTTACCGACAGTCAAGCGTCTGAACAAGTTAAAGTGTCACCACTTGCCGTATCTGCAGAAGTAAACCTCAATGTCGGTAATAACCTACGCGTCGATGGCATGGGATTAACGGGTAAGCTGCAAGGTCAGCTAGAGTTAAAGCAAGAGCCATTTAGGCCACCTTTACTCTTTGGTGAAATAAAAGTTGTTCAAGGTAATTACAAGTTTATGGGGCAAACCCTAGACATTCGAGCTGGTGAATTACAATTTGTCGGCCCTGTTGACGTGCCTAACTTGAATATTGAAGCAGTACGTGAAATTAAAGATGAAGATGTGGTTGCTGGCGTACGCATTACAGGTACCCCACTGAAGCCCGTTGTTAACCTTTTCTCCAATCCAGCCAAAGAGCAGGCAGAAATTCTCAACTATATTGTCAGAGGTACTGGACTGAGTAATAACAGCATAGATCAAAATAGCGGTTTAATGATGGGAGCAGCATTGTCATTAAGTAGTCAAATTGATGGTGGTGCTATTGGCAACTTAGGTAATACTGCCGCCAATATGATTGAGAAGATCGGTTTCTCTAATGTGCAGCTCGATGCAAATGATGATGGCCGTTTCGCCATCAGTGGCTTTATTGGTGACAAACTCATGATTAAGTATGGTGTGGGTGTCTTTAACCCAGGTTATGAGATGACAGTCCGATACTACCTGTTATCGCAACTGTACCTTGAAAGTGTATCCGGCTCTATTGAGCAGTCTCTAGACCTCTATTACCGCTTTGATCTCTAGCTAACGATGGCTCAGAGCTGAAAACAAAAAAGCCATCTTTACGATGGCTTTTTTTTAACACTAACTGCGCATTTAGGTATCTGAATGACCTAACTCGACTGGCATATCGTCACGCAGACTTTGCCACATCACACCGCTATTAATGCCATAAGTTCGCATTAACGCTGGAACATCTAGATAGTTTTTATCAATAGCAAGTTGTTGTAGCTGCTTATAAAAATCCATTGCCAACGCGCGTGCTTCCGCACTAGAGAAATAGTAACGCCCCACTCGGCTATATAAGCCTTTAAATCCATTTAAGATCAAAACATAAAGTGGATTACCTGAAGAGAAGGCTAAGGTATGCTGTAATTGATAGTCAAACTCAGCATACGCCAGAGCGGTATCTTCAAGCTCATCGAGATGAGATAAAGCTTCTATCGCTTCCTCAGGATTATTGCGGATGGCACCTCTGAAATAGATGGCACTAACACTGCTTCTTGCCGACAATAACTGATCCACTAATTCAGGGAAACCATCTGGATTCAACTCGGCAATCGTCTCTAAGATATTTAAACCTGAAGTTTCCCAGAAATTATTCACCCTAGTTGGTTTACCATGTTGAATTGTCAACCAGCCATCACGGGCGAGACGTTGTAACACTTCTCGCAATGTCGTACGGGTTACACCGATCAGTTCTGAAAGCTCGCGTTCTGCGGGCAGAATAGAGCCTGGCGGAAACTTATTTTCCCAGATGGATCGTACAATATACTTCTCTGCGAAACTCGCAGGACCTTTGGCATTGATGATCATTAACCTACTCTATCCAATTATTAGTGTTGTTCTTCGACAGATCATACCAGAGCGGCGAAAAATGAAAACCAAAACAGACAGATTCAATGCCCTCTATATGAATAAATCTATAAAAGTGCTCATTTTTCACGCTAACAATGGGTTTTAACTGATATTTTTTTGATATAGATAGCTGTTTCGTCATAATGGGCGGCTTAAGTCATCAAAAAAGCTTTTACCTTTTCATTATCGCTAGTAGCATACGGTGCAAATTTGTTTGCTACTCGTAAATATAGAAAATCAATAGAGAGGATTCCATGCCTGTGACAATGAGTCGGGCGATTCTTGACAACTTCCTGGGTAATTCACCGAAGTGGTTCAAACTCGCGATCATATCGTTTTTGGTGATCAACCCAATCGTATTTTACTTTAATCCGTTTATTGCAGGCTGGCTATTAGTTGTCGAGTTTATCTTCACCTTAGCTATGGCTCTAAAATGTTACCCACTGCAACCCGGTGGTTTATTAGCGATTGAAGCTGTGGCTATCGGCATGACGTCGCCAAGCCAGGTGCTACATGAAATTGAAGCAAACTTAGAAGTAGTACTGCTGCTGGTGTTTATGGTCGCCGGTATCTACTTTATGAAGCAACTGTTGCTGTTCGTCTTTACCAAGATGATCACTAAGGTCCGCTCAAAAGTTGCTGTTTCTCTGCTGTTCTGTATGGCATCTGCATTCCTATCGGCTTTCTTAGATGCACTGACAGTTATCGCGGTTATTATTACTGTTGCAGTCGGTTTCTACTCGATTTACCACAAAGTCGCATCGGGCAAGACCTTTGGCGAAACTCACGATCACACCTCTGACGGTCACCCTCAGCTATGTGAAGAAGAGCTTGAATCATTCCGCGGCTTCTTACGTAACTTGCTAATGCATGCTGGTGTGGGTACTGCGTTAGGTGGTGTGTGCACCATGGTTGGTGAACCACAAAACCTAATTATTGCAGCACAGGCAAACTGGCAATTCGCTGAATTTGCGATTCGCATGTCTCCAGTGACAGTTCCTGTATTCTTTGCGGGTATTACAACCTGTTTCCTTGTCGAAAAGTTTAAAGTTTTTGGCTACGGTCAACAGCTACCTGAAGCCGTTCATAAGATCCTATCTGATTACGATGCTCATGAAGATGCAAACCGAACTAAACACGATAAAGTAAAGCTTCTAGTCCAAGCTTTTATCGGCGTATGGTTAATCGCAGGTCTTGCGCTGCACTTAGCTTCTGTTGGTTTAATCGGTCTATCAGTGATTATTCTAGCCACTGCATTTAACGGTATCACTAACGAACACGCACTAGGTAAAGCCTTCGAAGAAGCCTTACCATTCACCGCGCTACTGGCTGTATTCTTTGCCATCGTAGCCGTGATTATCGATCAGCAGCTATTTGCTCCGGTTATTCAGTGGGCACTAAGCTATGAAGGTAACACCCAGTTAGTGATCTTCTATATCGCAAACGGCCTACTTTCGATGGTCAGTGACAACGTATTCGTAGGTACCGTTTACATTAACGAAGTGAAAGCCGCGCTACTTAACGGCCAGATCACTCGTGATCAGTTCGATCTACTTGCCGTTGCCATTAACACTGGTACTAACCTACCTTCTGTCGCAACACCAAACGGTCAGGCTGCGTTCCTATTCCTGCTAACATCGGCGATTGCTCCACTCATCCGTCTTTCTTACGGAAGAATGGTATGGATGGCGCTACCGTACACAATCGTATTGTCTATCGTTGGTGTTCTCGCTATCCAGTTAGGCGCACTCGAGCAGATGACTCAATACTTCTATGACAGCCAAATGTTAATCCATCACTCTGCTCAAGCAGCGGTAGATGGTGTAGTATCATCACATTGATAAGCATTTTGTGAACTATTTAACACATAGTTAGTCATATAAAACGCCCTATTCAATAGGGCGTTTTTTTATTTGCAATGGAGACACTGTCGTTGAATGCACTAATTCGTTTTTCCCACTCTAGAGCCGCTTGGCTAACCTTGATGCTCTCTGCACTCGCGCTTGAACTCGCGGCGCTTTTTTTCCAGCACATCATGAAGCTAGATCCATGCGTTATGTGTATCTATCAGCGCGTAGCAGTATTTGGTTTACTCTTTGCAGGTATCCTTGGTGTCGTGGGTTACCGCTCTCGCATCGCTCGCGCTGCAGGTGTTATCGTATGGGGCATAAGCGCTATTTGGGGATTAAAGCTTGCACTAGAACTTGTCGATATGCAGATGAACCCATCTCCGTTTGCAACCTGCTCCTACCTTCCTGAGTTCCCAAGCTGGCTCCAGCTACATGAATGGCTACCCTCTATCTTTATGCCTACAGGTATGTGCACAGACATCCCTTGGGAGTTTATGGGCGTGACCATGGGCCAGTGGATGATTGTCGCCTTTAGCGGTTACCTGCTCGCTTTAGCCATCTTCTTCATTCCAGCGCTGAAGAAGTCTATTTAACCCCTTGCCATTGAATCAGTACAGCTATAAAAAACGCCCTATTAGATAGGGCGTTTTTTATATATAACAGACTCAAATATCTAATGAGTTATTTAAGTCTGTCATGAGATCAGTAATTGATTATTCAATATCTTTCATTGGCCAGAGTACAATATGATCTTCAATATCTCGGATCTTGGTTTCGCAGGTCACCTTACCCGCCACCGACATGCCAGCTAAGATCATCGCCTCTTTTGATCCCGTTCTCAGCGGATGCCAACTTGGCAGCTCTCGCCCCATAAATAAACGGCGGTAAGCGCAGCTATCTGGCAACCAAGTCAATGACGCGATATTTTCAACCGTGACCTTAGTGCAAGATGGCACAAAGCTAAAGCGCTGTAGATAGTTCTGACAGTGACCCGCTTTATTATCGAGTAACTGACAAGCGGCATTTGTGTAGTACAGTTGCTCAGTTTCATCATCGATTAATTTATTTAAACAACACTTACCACAACCATCACATAACGACTCCCACTCTTGGGTGCTCATCTGTGCTAAGGTTTTTTCATTCCAAAACGCCATGCTTAAAATCATCTACTCATATAAACCGATTAGCCGAGCATTATACAACGCACACGCCACTTGGTGCACTAGTGCCAAGGCGGTCGATATGAATCGTATTGAAATTTGTGACCTTGATGGTCAAAATTACATCATCAGCAAGTTGTCGAAACAAAAATAGCGACCAAGGCCGCTATTTATTTTTACTTGCACTCACCAAAACGGAAAATTAGATGATCGGAGGATACTTAATTCTTTCTGAAAGATAAGTTACTGAAATGGCAAAATAGTCCGAAGCGTTCCATTGCAGTAGCCCCCGATAATTATCATAAACTAAGTATTTGCGGCCACTTATGCCATCGGGCATCACCATAGAGATCTGCATATCTTCACGCTTAGGTAAGTCACTGCCATCAAAACGTCTCACGCCCATAGCCTGCCACTCATTGAAAGATTTCTTGATGCTTAGACTAGCAACTGTTGGCTCAAACTGCTTGGGAACCCAGACTTGTCGGCCCCAGGTTTCGGACGCCTTCCAGCCTGACTGCTGTAGATAATAGGCCACAGACGCTAAGGCGTCACTGCTATTACCCCAGATGTCCTTCTTACCATCCCCATCACCATCTTGAGCATAGGTAAGGTAGGCGCTAGGTAAAAAAAGTGGCTTCCCCATCGCTCCCATCGAGTTACTTTTCAGCTGCGCAAAACTGCTCTCGCCTTGCTCGACAATCTTTAACGCAGCAAAAAACTCTTTACGAAAATATGCTTCTCGATGCCCTTCATAGGCAAGGGATGCGGTGACCGATAACACGGGATAGTTTGCAGGAGACTGACCAAAATTAGACTCTATGCCTAATAACGCCACAATAAAGCGTGGCTGCACTCCATAACGTTTGCCAATTATCTCAAGCTCAGCGTCATGCTGTTTATAGAAGGCTCGAGCCAGGTCAACCTTAGATTGAGGCACGACCTGCGGAAGGTAAGTTTCAAGGGTAATAGGGACTTCGGCGGGGTTATTATTTGCAGCCTGCGCCTTTTTAAACATTTTTATTTTAGGGAAAACCGCATCGATGGTTTGCTGACCGAAACCTTTATCCATTGCTTCTTGTTTTAACGCCGCAACATAGTCAGAAAAGCTTACCTGAGTGTCACTTTGCGCCATCGTTGTGGTTGGCCATAAACTTAAACAACAGGCTAAAGCCAGAATCTGTTTCCCTAAAACCATAAATCCCCTTATCCGAGACCTCTTTATAGACTTAATCGCTGACTTACTCAGGGTTAAAGCCGATCTCTTTCTTATGCTGTTCTAATAAATTAACAACAGGAGGTGGTAACTGTAAATAGAATCCTTTTTCTTTCAGTTCAGATCTCACTTTTTTAATATCAGCAAAACCCAAATGATCTCTTTTATCAATCGGCAACATCATTACTAATTGTGGCTCACCAAACATCGCCATTAATGCTTCAGGAACACGCTCAAAATCGTTGCGTTTTTCAACGAAAAGGTAACTTTCAGCCTTTCTTAGGCTTTTATATACTGCACAGATCATATACGACTCAATTTCCAAACTATTCAACTTGCCAGCTAAGGGAGCACACTATACCATGGTCCGTTAGGAATATAATGGATATCGGCCCTCGGCTGACTTTTTCTAGAGAGCAATACAGGAATGCAAACACCTAGCCTCGAATTAAAAGGCTCTTCTTTTACTCTTTCTGTACTGCATATCAACAGTGATGATATGGCAGTTATTGCGGCGGAGTTAGATGCTAAGCTCGCTATTGCACCGCAGTTTTTTTTAGGTGCACCTTTAGTGGTCAACCTGAGCGCCATTCAGACGAGTAATTTTGACATACTTGGCTTAAAAGAGATATTAACCAGTCGTCAATTGATCATCGTTGGGATCACAAGTGCGTCAGCTGAACTCACTAAACAAGCTAAGGCTATTGGTCTTGCCACAGTAAAATCGGGCAAGGAATCCAATTCACAACCTCAACTGCCTAAGACCACCAAAATCGTTAAGCAAAATGTCCGCTCAGGACAACAGATCTATGCTAAAAATGCCGATCTAATTATTGTTGGCGCAGTAGGAAATGGGGCAGAAGTGATCGCTGATGGCAGTATCCATATATACGGAACTTTACGTGGTAAAGCGATGGCTGGCGCGTCGGGCGACAGACATGCCGTTATCATGGCAAAAAAACTTGAAGCAGAACTGGTGTCGATTGCAGGTCAATACTGGTTAACTGAGAACCTTCAGCAAAACGGAGCCGCACCAAGCGGTTGTATTCGTCTAGAAGGCGAGTCGCTTACGGTTGAATCATTGCCTCTTTAAAGAGCGCAAATATAGAAAGGATTATAATAAATGGCACAAATTATTGTTGTCACATCGGGTAAAGGTGGCGTGGGTAAAACCACCTCAAGTGCTGCAATTGCCACAGGTCTTGCAATGAAAGGCCATAAAACGGTTGTTATCGATTTTGATATTGGTCTGCGTAACCTAGACTTAATCATGGGCTGTGAACGCCGAGTGGTCTACGACTTTGTCAACGTAATTAACGGTGAAGCTAACCTTAATCAAGCCCTTATCAAAGATAAGCGCTGTGCAGATCTTTTTGTATTACCCGCCTCCCAGACTCGTGATAAAGATGCCTTGACTAAAGAAGGTGTGGGGAAGGTTCTTGAAGATTTAGCCAAAGATTTTGAATACATCATCTGTGACTCACCTGCGGGTATCGAAACTGGCGCTATGATGGCGCTTTACTTTGCCGATATCGCTATCGTTACCACTAATCCAGAAGTCAGCTCTGTGCGTGATTCAGACCGAATCCTTGGCATGTTACAGAGTAAGTCTAAGCGTGCAGAGGAAGGTTTGGAACCTGTTAAGGAGTATCTACTGCTGACACGTTACTCACCTGCCCGCGTGACAACTGGCGAAATGCTAAGTGTACAAGATGTCGAAGAGATCTTAGCGATTCCACTGCTGGGGGTGATCCCGGAATCTCAAGCCGTATTAAAAGCCTCTAACTCTGGTGTACCTGTGATTATCGATCAAGAAAGCGATGCAGGTATGGCCTACAGCGATGCTGTAGAAAGGTTATTAGGTGAAGAACTGCCTTTCCGATTTCTTACGGAAGAGAAGAAAGGTTTCTTAAAACGAATTTTTGGTAGCTAACTTATGTCCCTTCTTGATTATTTTAAAACGAAAAAGGAACCAAGCACTGCGGTCACAGCAAAGGAACGACTGCAGATTATCGTCGCACATCAACGAGGTGAGCGTGATGCTCCTGATTACTTTCCTCAAATGAAACAGGAAATTATCGAGGTGATCCGTAAGTATGTTCAAGTAGGACCAGACCAAGTCTCGGTTCAACTCGAGCAAACCGACGACCATTTTTCAGTGCTTGAGCTGAATGTGACTTTGCCAGAGCAAAATTAATCCTCTGTCGATATTGATACTGACATTTACGCCATTCATAAAAAATGCCCGCTTTTGCGGGCATTTTTATCGATATATTAAGGGTAAAGGTGTTACAGCTTTAGCTCTGACAAGGGCTGAGCAACAATCGCTTCTCTCCACCCCGTTAAAATAAGCGGCTTATCCCCCTTTTTAGCATCCCAAATCCACTGAAGGTATTCATGAATGTACTTCTTAGAACCTAATAATTCCAAGGGGACATTATTCGCTTCAGCCTGCTCTGTTATACAGTTTTTAATGCTCTTAAATGCATTTTTATAACCCGTTTTAAGGGCGATGACATCGAGTGGCTTAGGCGGATTATCGTAACTCACATTACTGATAATTTTGATGATCTCTTTACCGTGAATACGCTTTTCCTGCTCGGTAAGCTCAGTCATCTTAAATAGTTCATTCGTCGACTTCGGCTGCTTCTTGGCCAAGCCAATCAGAGCATGATCTTTAACGACAAAACCCAAAGCTAAGTCTTTTTGTAGGGCACGCTTTAGGCGCCACTGAGATAAGTCTCTTAATACTGCAAGCTGATTTGAGCTAAGCTGGAAGGCATTCTTCACCTTTAAATAAGCCGTTTCTGGATCGGGAGTCTCTAAACGCCCTTGCGTCATACGCGCGCCTTCTTCATAAACCCAATCGAGTCTACCCTGCTCTTCTAACAGCTTAACCAGCTGCGGATAAAGCTTATAAAGATAGTAAACGTCATTAGCGGCGTAATTAAGCTGCGCCTCCGTTAGTGGACGTTTTAACCAATCGGTACGTGACTCACCTTTATCAATGCTGACTTGCAGAGTCTGCTCGACAAGCTTTGCATAGCCTAAGCCATGCCCCATTCCAGCGAGGCCCGCTGCAATTTGACTGTCGAATAGATTAGCAGGCTGACACTGACCATAACGCGCAAAGACCTCTAAGTCTTCACTGCATGAATGCAGCAACTTTACACAGCCCTCTTTACTAAGCAGCTGCCAAAATAAGTCCAGGTTATTGACTGCTAAAGGGTCAATCAATGCAAGCGTCTTTCCATCATAGGCTTGGATTAAGCCCAATCGTGCATAGTAGGTACGAGTACGAACAAATTCAGTGTCTAGCACCAATAAATCAGCTTCTTGGTATTGCTCCACAAGCGCCGCTAAACTGGCATCATCTTCAATATATTGAAACGCTAACAAAGTTGTCTACTCCATAAATATGCAAAAGCCGGCAATTGCCGGCTTTGGTTTTATCAAAAGTGGCAATCACCACTTAATGACTGATGAGGCTGCTCTTACTTGGCCTCATCTCTCAATTCCCTACGCAGGATCTTACCTACGTTGGTTTTAGGCAGTTCATCTCTAAATTCTACCAGCTTAGGGATCTTATAGCCCGTCAAATGCACTCGACAATGCTTGATTACGTCCTCTTTGGTTAAAGATTTATCGTTTGCAACGACAAATACCTTAACCAACTCTCCAGACACTTCATGAGGTACACCAACAGCAGCGACTTCAATCACTTTAGAGTGCAATGCAACCACTTCTTCCACTTCATTAGGGAACACGTTGAAACCTGATACTAAGATCATGTCTTTCTTACGGTCAACGATGTAGAAGTAACCTTGCTCATCCATATAACCGATATCACCAGTGGCTAGATAGCCATCTTTATCGATAACCTTACTCGTTTCTTCAGGACGCTGCCAATAACCCGCCATAACCTGAGGGCCTTTCGCAAATAACTCGCCTGTTTCACCTTGAGCCAGTACATTGCCTTCATCATCACGCACCTGCATATCGGTGTTAGCAACAGGGAAACCAATTGAGCCATTGTAGCCATCGAGGTTGTAAGGACAGCAGGTTACCAATGGTGCCGCCTCTGTCAGACCATAACCTTCAAGAAGACGGGTCTTAGTTAATCCCTGCCATTTGTCAGCAACGGCACGCTGCACCGCCATTCCGCCGCCAATCGATAACTTGAGTTCTGAGAAATTAAGCTTCGTGAAATCTTCGTTGTTAACCAGCGCGTTAAACAAGGTATTTACACCCGTTAGAACAGTAAACGGATGCTTGTCTAACTCACTAATGAATGCTGGCAGATCTCTAGGGTTGGTGATCAACAGGTTGTTCGCCCCCTTATGGATAAACAGCAAACAGTTAACCGTCAATGCAAAAATATGGTATAGCGGCAGTGCGGTCACCACAAACTCTTTACCATTATCAAGCATAGGCCCGTATGCGGCGTCAGCCTGTAAAAGGTTGCTCACAACATTACTATGACTAAGCATGGCACCTTTAGAAACGCCAGTTGTACCACCGGTGTATTGTAAAAAGGCTAAATCATCTCTTTTCACACTAGGCTTAACGTACTGTAAACGGCGACCTTTATAGAGTGCCTTCCGCATAGAGATAGCATGTGGCAGATGGTACTTAGGCACCATCTTCTTGATGTACTTAACGACAAAGTTAACCACGGTACGCTTAGGCGCACTTAACAGATCGCCTAGCCCTGTCAAAATAACGCTTTCAACAGGCGTATCGTCAACCACTTTCTCTAGGGTATGAGCAAAGTTAGATACGACAACAATTGCTTTAGCGCCAGAGTCTGTTAGCTGGTGCTTGAGTTCGCGTGGAGTATACAGAGGGTTGACGTTCACGACAACCATACCGGCACGTAAGATACCAAACAGGGCGATAGGATATTGCAGCAGGTTTGGCATCATAATAGCGACACGGTCGCCTTTATTTAGCTTTAACTCATTTTGGAGATAGGCTGCGAAAGCTCGGCTACGTTCTTCCAGTTTACGGTAAGTTAAAGTTGCGCCCATATTAACAAACGCAGGCTGGTCCGCATATTTCGCCACTGAAGTTTCAAATAGATCAACAAGTGATGCATATTGTTCTACATCAATTTCAGAAGGCACATCATCTGGTAGATTATTAATCCAAAGTTGGTTCACAAAAATCTCCTAATATCTCCACCTGCGGTGGAAACAATACCGCAATGGTCGTTAGCAGCTTGCCAATAAGCAAGCTAAAACACTGTCTATTCATTATATTTATTGCAAACGCCAATAAATCATACAAGCGTTTAAATTTTGATTATCATCACATAAATGAAACAAAAAACCTAGTCTCTTTTTCGCTTACGTTTTTAGGAAAGCACGAATTAGCTTTGACACCTTTTCCGCACTCCCCATATGAAGATGGTGATCTCCCTCCACCTCTATATTTTGTAACCGCTCAAACCAGCGATTAGCCATAGGGATCGCCTCTCGCAACTGAGCAAAACCTCGGCTACCAGAAATTAATAGGGTATTGACTTTATGGGCTTGCATTAAGGCATCGACTTGCGAAAAAGTCAGTCTTAAAGGGGAGTCTAATTTTAAACGAGGATCACTGCGCCAGCATACCCCAGAATCGAGGGTTTGCATATTGCGCTGTGTCAATAATTCGCACCATTGCAGCTCTAGTGCGGTTAATTTGTGCCGTGCTTGCGCGGCAACAGCCATATCACGATAGATACTGACAGGTTTTGCCATAGAGGCAAGAAAACGCCGATGACCGCGAAAGCTATTATCTAATCTATTTTTGGCTTTAGTCTCATCTTCATATAACGGTGACAAGGCCTCTATCAAGATTAAATTTTGCACTTCATCTGGGAATGCAGCCGTATATGCAGACGCTATAATCCCGCCGAGGGAGTGTCCTAAAATGGCCACAGGGGCTTGGCTCCTCGAGAGCACCGATAGCAAGGCATCGAGATCGTAGAGATAATCTATCCAATGTAGTGGATAAGCGCCGGGACGATGCTCAGAGCCACCATGACCCGGCCAGTCGATAGCCAAAATTTGATAATCGGTTAAATAGTCACTCAAAGGCTGAAAGCTATTAGCGTTATCTAACCAACCGTGTAGTGTCAATATAAGCGGTTTGTCGGCCGCCCCCCATAAACGCCCAGCTAACTTAATATGAGGTAACTGAATGCTAACTTCATCGCCAAATTCATGCACTAAGCTCATCTATGCTCTTACTTTTTAACAAATTTCAGCGTCATTCTATCGCTTTCACCGATAGCGAGGTACTTTTCTTTATCTTGTTCTTCAAGGGCCAGCCTTGGCGGCAGTGTCCACACCCCTTTGGGGTAATCTTTTGTGTCCTTAGAGTTGGCGTTCACCTCTGAACTCGCGACAAAGGTAAAACCCGCTTTCTCGGCTAATTTAATCACTTGATTTTGGTCCATATAACCCGTTTTAGCATCCATTCCAGGCTCGCCTCTGTGTTCAACAATACCAAAGATACCACCAGGCTTTAGCACCTTATAGGCCGAGTCAAATACAGGCGCTAAATAACCTTTCATCGCCCAGTTATGCAAATTTCTAAAGGTCAGTACCACATCGGCGCTGTTGTCAGGGCCCATAGCATAATAATTTGGTGGATCGAAGGTCACCGTGGTTGCGGCACCAAGCTTTGCTTTATTATCTGTTAACCAAGCTTCAAACTTCTTACCCACTGTGGGGCGATAACCGCTACGTGCCTTTTCATCGGCAGGTTCGGTATCGAAATTGCCCGCAATATAATGGCCCTCTTTAGCTAAATAAGGCGCCAAGATTTCCGCATACCAGCCTCCACCTGGCCAGAGCTCAATAAGGGTATCGCTAGGCTTGATATCAAAGAAGTTAAGAGTTTGCTCTGGATGGCGGTACTGATCACGGGCGCTATTTTTTGCTTGTCTAAAATCACTACTCACTGCGGCTTCTAAGGCATTATTCTCATGAGCATTGACCGTGGTCGTTAACGCTAGGCTACAGGTGCTTGCAAGCATGACGCTTGCCGCTAACATTGTCTTTTTCATTGTAATTCCCCTTTTGATGACAGGCATCAACCTAGCAGTCGGTTAACAAAAAACCAACCGCTATAAACAGAGAGTTACATTTTAATCTTGTTACTGCGCCTTTCTGCCGCCCCATCGACTCTGCGCCAACATAGGTAGAGCATCAAAGCGCTAGTAGCAAGCCATATAGCAACCCAAAACCAAGCTGGCAGCCAACTCTGCTGAGCCAGCATATTGGCATCACCTTGACCATCGAGTCCAAGTAGTACAACTGGGCTTGCAAGTGCATTTAGAATTATCATCAAGGCGATGACTCTTAGGCCACTGGCGAGAAATCGGTTTTGCTTAAGTTTTAGCGGTAATAAAAACAACACCGCTAACGTAACAAGGATGGAAATAGTAAGCAGATCTCGCGCCCAAAGCAGAGTTGTCAGCACCACGGCACCGCCCAGTATCGCGAAACTCACTCGAATACCCCGGGGCCAAGTTGCAAACATAAAGATAAGGTAGCCCCACAGCGCGGCACCAAAGTAACCTGCAAACCCTATCAACAATGGCCAACCACCTTGACTAAAACATAACCCTGCGCCGTTGGGAAACAACTCAATATGGCTAACGGCACCTCCGCTTATGATGGTTGCTAGGCCATGGGAAAGTTCGTGGAAGTAACTTTCTAACCATTTAAACGGCACACTGATAACAGGCAAGCGAGTGACTAAGAAGGCGATAAAGAGTTCGACTAAAAAACGGGTACGACTGGGAGCGCCTGAGGCAGCAGGTACTGTCGTCGAGTGGCTTAAGCTACTATCTAGGCTCGAATTAGGCTGATATCTAGGCATAAGTATCTATGCCTACCATTTGCTGGATCTCGTCACGTTTTGCGGCATGTTGGTTAATCAGATATTCCGCAACGGCCCCACGTTGGCCACCCGTTTGGTTTTCATACTCAATATGGGCGCCAAGACGGGACTTTAGGGCTGCTGCATCTTCATGATAATCATTTAAAACAAGCGCTTGTTCAGCCTTAGCAGGCAATACAGATTCAACACTGTCACGAACAACGGTTTGCGCCTGTACCGAGGCTGTAGCCTTGTTGCTATCAAGCTTGTTAGCGACAACTTGATTGGTGTTAATCTGCATTCAATCGTCCTTAATTAACTCGATATAGGCTTGCTTTCTACCTAGTAATACTACTCTCTACCCGGCAATTTTTGCCATGTGACCGTATCACGTAAATAGACGGGGGCTAAGTCATCAACGCAAGTGCTATGACCTTGATTTACGCCATCTTGAGCCAACGCCAGCATAAATTTAGCCTCAGGGAATTTAGCCGCTTCACAAAGCTCCATAACAGGCACTAACTCAAGTAGCTGCGGATAAGCATCAAATCCAGTTCCACAGGCAACAATAGCTGAAGACTCATCTAAGCTTAGCACTATCGCCTCAGGCGCACTAACCACTTCTTCATTAACTAAGGTAGCTAATCCATCGACAGCAATATATTGGCCCCAATACACTTCCCCCATACGAGCATCGATAGCGGCTAAAACTTGTTTTGCCCCTTTATCGATAGCCGATTGAGCCATGGCTGCTAGAGTGGAAATGCCAATGACGGGAAGTTCCTGACCGAGGGCTAGACCTTGAGTGATACTGGTACAGATGCGGATCCCGGTAAAACTTCCGGGGCCTCGACCGTAAGCAATTACATCGACATCTTGCAGCTTTAACTGAGCTTGAGCCAAAACCGACTTAACCATTGGCAACAAGCGCTGGCTATGTTCACGCGGAGCATCGGCTTGCTCACTATAGACAACACCTTGATGGATAACCGCTGCAGAACACGACTCAGTGCAGGTATCGAGCGCAAGAATACTCAGCGGTGTCGTATCGTTAGATTCTTTTGTCATGAATTACTTACCAAACCTATTATTTATCTGATTTACCATCGCAACGAGGTGTAAAGTTCACGTAGTAAAAAGGCGATGATTAAAGAACCAAGTCAATTCGCTTCAATGCACGACTTGGTTAATGTCAATTCTGGCAATTATACCTCAACTTAAACCAAAGCATTAAGCCTTAAGACCAAATTACTGACCTTGGAGTCTAATCTCTGCACTAGCTCAACTGATAAACTTCATAATCAACATTATTCACTCAAAATTAGCTGCACAATTTACAGATAAACCTAGGCTAAAAGCGAAGAACTAATCTAAATTTAATTAACTCCTCCAAGATAAAATGTATGGGCATGCGTGAAGGGAGGCTCAATGAGGCAGATCACCATAGATTGGTTTCGTCTATTTCGTTACTCACTGCTGTTTGTCATTTTTTCCATGTTAATGACCATTTTTATACTTATCTGGTTTTCAAACAGCCTTGAGGAAGCTTGGCAAAGAGGCTTGATGTTAACCTTTTCAGAGTATGAGATGAGCGTCGAACTGACACTAACACTGCTTATATACATTAGCTTTCCCGTGTTACTGTTTCGATTCCTGTACTACTTCTCTAAAATGCTCTATCGCGGTCGCAACCCAGGAGTTGCAATCATTAGCCACAAAACATTATTTAACCCATTAAATTTTTTGCTGTTTCCAAGCTTACTCAATCCGCAGGGACTCACTTATCGTCGGCGCTGTTTATTGGCACTCATCTTACTGATCGCCATCTACTTAACTATTTTGCTGATCACTTGATCTGCTCTAAAAATGCGGTCGCCTTATCAAGATCACGGGTTCTGGCCATGGGTGGTAAAGAGTTTAAAAAAGCTTGCCCGTACGGTTTATTAACGATTCTGTTATCACACAAAATAAGTACGCCTCTGTCTTTCTCGTCTCGAATCAAGCGCCCTACTCCCTGATTCAAGGTAATCACCGCCTGAGGTAGCGAGATTTCACTAAAAGGATCTTTGCCCTCCCGCTCGATACTTTCACTGCGCGCACGAAACAAGTTATCATCGGGTGAGATAAAAGGCAGTTTATCGATGATCACGCAGCTAAGCAGTCGGCCACGTACGTCGACTCCCTCCCAAAACGCGCCAGTACCAAGCAGCACCGCATTGCCAAGCTGGCGATACTTTTTCAATAGACTCTGCTTACCCGCTTGCCCTTGCACCAACAGTGGATAGGCTACTCGTCTTTGCAGCGCAGGAGCCACTAGGTTGAGCATTCTATGGCTCGTAAACAAGATAAAGGTGCGCCCTTTCGCGGCATTAATAGCCTTAACGCAGACATCGACAAACTGTGACAGCGCCGCATGATGGTTACTCACACTGGCTAGGTGGCGAGGCACACAAAAAAGCGCGTTATTGGCGTAATCGAACGGACTCTCCAATAGCATCTCTTGGCTCTGAGTTAAACCGAGTTGTCTAGTAAATAAGCTCAGATCGCGATTAATCTGCAGTGTCGCGGAGGTAAAAATCCACGAAACGTTAGAGTCGAACAGTTTACGACACTCCTTTGCCACATCGATTGGCGCAATACGCAGCACCAAATAACGATGGCCATAGTCGATACTGTAAGCAGCCTGATTGTTCTCACATAAGAAAAATAGCTCTAACTTATTGGTCACAACTTCAAGTTTTTCGATGACCTCATCGAGGTTATCGCTGCGTCCAGCATGACCAATCAACAGGCTCTGAAGCACTTTAATCTCTTTGATTAATGACCAAGACAGAATCGACAACGCTTTATTACCTAACAAACGTCGCCAATCGCCATCACCTAACTCAAATAGCACTTGATGCCACTCATTTAAAAGCGCTGCGCAGCGAGCACTGAGCGCCTCGATCTGCTTGGCATCCCTAAGCTCTAGACGGTAAATATCAATTAATTTATCGAACAGCTCTGATAGTTGCCTTGTCGAACACTGCTGACCAAAATAGGTCACGGCGATATCGGGTAACAGGTGCGCCTCATCGAAGATCACCACATCTGAGTCTGGTAATAACTCGGCAAAGCCCGTTTCTTTAATGATTCGATCGGCCATAAATAGATGATGATTGACGACGATAATGCGTGCATCCATGGCACGATTGCGGGCCTTACGGGTAAAGCACTCATCGTAATAATCACAGCGCTGACCGATACAGTTTTCTTTGCTACTGACAATTAACGGCAATGCGGGAGAGTTTTCAGATACCGCAGTTAAGCCACCAATATCTCCATCCGTTGTCTGCCCCGCCCACTGGTTGATCCGCAAAAGATCATCTAATACCTGAGTCTCCATCGAACTTGCGCCCGACAGTTCCCTCTCCATAAGGTGTTGGCACAGATAGTTATTGCGCCCTTTCAAGAGAGCCACCTTAGGCGAGAGCCCAAACATAGACAATAAGGCTGGTAAGTCTTTGTAAAACAGCTGCTCTTGAAGGTTTTTACTGCCAGTGCTGACTATCACTTGCTTGCCACTTAATAGCGCAGGAATAAGATAGGCAAATGTTTTACCCACCCCTGTACCCGCCTCAACCACTAAGTTATTGCGGCTATGTATAGACTCAGCGACAGCCTTGGCCATCTTGGCCTGCACAGCTCGGTGACTAAAGCCTTTTATCGACTGAGCCAATACACCTTGGCTTGAAAATGCAGCAGCAACTTGTTGTGTTAATCTAACGCTCAAGAGGTAACGAACCTTTAATTTTGCCAACTTGGCTTACTTTATGGAGTGAGGTGCAGTTTATCTCAATTAGCTTGGCAAGATTAGCTTTAGTTTTATTTGCTCCTAGGCAGTGAAGTTTCAAACCTCACTGCCGATTGTCTTTTATTTAGAACAAGCTTCTTAAAACCCTCATTTTTGCCATCAAATTTCAGTTAAAAATGACATTTAGATGAAGTTTACTCATCTGCCGAAATAAGAGGTTGCAATCATTTTTAAAACTGATTAGTTTAAATACTAAGTTATACGAGCAGGCACTACGAACAGCTTAGCTATTGGGCAAGCCGCAATTCACTACCGCTCAGTTACTGACCATCAGGTCCCTTTGATAAAGATAGAGAGAAACGAACATGACACAGCTTTTGAACACTATCCATCATCACCACCATATGCGGTAGCCTTCGGAAGCTCACTGCCGAAGGACTATTTCCTTCCGGCGGTTGATTTAAAAATATCAAAAACCCTTGGAAGGAATTCCAAGGGTTTTTTGGTTTTATCTTAACAAATTGTTTTATAAGAATTTTTGAATCAACTAATAGGAAGTTATCCATGTCAGAGTCAAATAGATTACGCATCGCCATCCAAAAATCGGGTCGTTTATCGAAAGAATCACAAAAGCTATTAAAGACCTGCGGGGTTAAATTTAACGTCAATGAACAGCGCCTTATCGCTCACTCTGACAACATGCCAATCGACCTTCTGCGGGTTAGAGATGACGATATTCCAGGTCTAGTGATGGACGGTGTTGTCGACCTTGGGATCATCGGTGAGAATGTGCTTGAAGAGGAACAGATTGAGCGTCAAAGCTTAGGCAAACCAGCAGAATGCATTAAGCTTCGAGAATTAGATTTTGGTGCTTGCCGCCTCTCTTTAGCTGTGCCAAATGAGTTCGATTACCAAGGCGTGAGTTCACTAGAAGGCTTGAGGATCGCCACCTCCTACCCAAACCTGCTACGCCGCTACATGGAGCAGAAAGGCATCAACTATCGTGATTGTATGCTTAAAGGCTCAGTCGAAGTCGCGCCAAGAGCCGGGCTTTCAGACGGGATCTGTGACTTAGTATCAACCGGTGCAACCCTTGAGGCAAACGGCCTCTACGAAACCGATGTGATCTACCGCTCTATGGCCTGCATCATCCAATCCACTCAGTCGCAGCCTGATGATAAACAGGCGCTCATCAATAAAATCTTATCTCGGATCAATGGTGTGGTCCGTGCAAAAGAGAGCAAGTACATCCTGCTCCACGCACCAACCGAAACCCTAGAGCAGATTGTTGCTCTCCTACCTGGTGCAGAGAACCCGACTGTGTTGCCACTAAATGACGATACTAACCGCGTCGCCATCCACGCGGTCAGCACCGAAGATCTATTTTGGGACACCATGGAGCAACTGACACAACTGGGTGCTAGCTCTATTCTCGTTATGCCTATTGAAAAGATGATGGGGTAAAAGCCATGCAGATCCTCAACTGGCAATCACTCTCCCCACAAGCGCAGTTAATGGCACTTAAGCGCTCGCCATTAATTGGCGATAGCACTCTTGAGCAAAGCGTGGCGAGGATCATCGAAGCTGTCGTCGCCAATGGCGACAATGCGCTAAGGGATTTTAACCGTGAGTTCGATGGCATCAGCCTAGAGACGCTAAAGCTGACTGCAACAGAAATTGAGCAAAGCTGCCAACAGCTTCCCGATGAGCTAAAACAGGCTATCGCTCAGGCTAAGGCCAATATCGAACGTTTTCACCACGCGCAGCTGCAACCCAAGGTGGATATTGAGACTCAAGCGGGGATCCGCTGCGAGCTGCGCTGCGAGCCTATCGAGCGCGTTGGCCTCTATATTCCAGGCGGCACTGCGCCGCTGATCTCTACCGTGCTCATGTTAGCGCTGCCAGCTAAAATTGCGGGTTGTGCTAAAAGAGTATTAGTGAGCCCGCCTCCAATCAATGATGCCATCATCTACGCCGCTAATGCTTGTGGCATCGATGAGATCTACCAAGTCGGCGGCGCTCAAGCCATCGCCGCA
The DNA here is from genome assembly GCF_016765635.1 of Shewanella schlegeliana. GTDB lineage: Bacteria > Pseudomonadota > Gammaproteobacteria > Enterobacterales > Shewanellaceae > Shewanella > Shewanella schlegeliana. The sequence goes on along the minus strand of NZ_JAESVD010000001.1, from coordinate 441,670 downwards.
TTGGCATTTGGTACCGAGTCTGTTCCACAGGTGGATAAGATTTTTGGGCCAGGTAACCGCTTTGTCACCGAGGCAAAGCGCGCCGTGAGCCAAGATAATCGCTGCACGGTCAGTATTGATATGCCAGCCGGACCGTCTGAAGTGCTTATCATCGCAGATGCTCAAGCGAACCCCGAGTTTATTGCCGCGGATCTTTTATCTCAGGCCGAACACGGTGCGGACTCTCAGGTGATGCTTGTTACTGACTCTAGTGAGCTGGGTGATGCGGTCAATCGCGCACTCGCAACACAGCTTAAGCAGCTACCGCGCTCTGAGATTGCAACGATTGCGCTTGAAAGCAGCCGTACTCTAATCGTTGAAGATCTGCAGATGGCAGCAAAGGTCTCAAACCTTTATGGGCCTGAGCACCTTATCATTCAAACCGAAAATCCCAGAGCCGTTTTAAATGATATTCGCGCCGCAGGTTCGGTATTTTTAGGCGCATACACACCCGAATCGGTGGGCGACTATGCCAGCGGGACTAATCACGTACTGCCTACCTATGGCTATAGCAAAACCGTTTCGAGTCTCTCTCTCGCAGATTTTAGCCGCAGATTCACGGTGCAAGAGCTCACCGCTCAGGGGCTAGAAACTATCGCTGATAGCGTGATGATACTGGCAGCAGCTGAACAGCTCGAGGCCCATAAGAATGCCGTGGCAGTCCGTCTAGCAAGCCTTAACGAAGGGAATGTAAGCACAGATGACACCAATGAGGAGAGGTTATGAGCACTGCAACCAATAACCAAACGAGTGAGTTAAATTTAGCTCAACGCCTTGCAAGACCTGAGCTACTCGAACTACAGGTTTATCAGTCGGCCAGACGAATCGGGGGGCAAGGCGATATCTGGATCAACGCGAATGAGTCGCCCTTTAACAATGGAGCGCTTGAGGGCTTAAACCGTTATCCAGAATGTCAGCCGCCAGAGCTTATTGCAGCCTATAGTCGCTATAGTCAGGTTGATGCCGACAGCATTATCACGAGCCGCGGCGCAGACGAAGCCATCGAGTTACTCATTCGCGCCTTTTGTGTACCGGGACAAGACAGCATAGCCAGCTTTGGTCCTACCTATGGTATGTACGCCATCAGCGCTAAGACCTTTAATGTCGGAGTAAAAGCGCTATCGTTGACAGCTGATTTTCAGCTCCCCACTGATTACCTGACTCAAGTCAGTGGCGCTAAGCTGGTGTTTATCTGTAACCCTAATAATCCGACGGGCAGCGTGATCCCACGAGATAAAATCATCGAGGTTATCGAGCGCTGCCAAGATGCTATCGTGGTTGTCGATGAGGCGTATATCGAGTTTAGCCCAGAGTACAGCGTCGCCGACTTAATCGCTAGCTCAGCTAATCTCGTGGTTTTGCGCACCTTGTCTAAGGCTTTTGCATTAGCTGGTGCTCGCTGCGGCTTCTTACTGGCAAACCCCAATATTATCGACATTTGTATGCGAGTGATTGCCCCTTATCCGGTGCCCCTTCCTGTCAGCGATGTCGCCATCAATGCACTGAGCGCAGCTGGACTCGAGACCATGGTAGAGCAAGTGAGTGAAATGAAGCGCCAAGGCCTTAGGTTAGCAGCCTCATTGCAACAATATGGAGCCAAGGTGGTAAAGGCGCACGGTAACTATGTGCTTGCCCAGTTTGATGACAAACAAGGTGTACAGCAAAAGCTTGAGGCCGCAGGCGTTATTGCTCGATGTTATAACGACCCGCGCCTTAGCCAAGCCATTCGCTTTAGCTTTACTAACGAGGCGCAAACTAATTACCTCATAGAGCTATTCCAGAATGATTAAGCGCTAAGGCCACTAAGCATTTAATTAGCTGATATATAAGAATAACAAAAGCTTTGCTGATTTTAGTTAGCCAAGCTAAAACTGAAAGGTAGTCACACAATGAAGCAGAAAATATTATTTATCGACCGCGATGGCACAATTATCGAAGAGCCAGTCACAGACAAACAAGTCGATAGTTTAGCCAAATTAGTGTTTGAACCCAATGTGATCCCCGCGTTACTCAGACTACAAAACGCTGGTTTCCGTTTAGTGATGGTCAGTAACCAAGACGGTTTAGGCACGCCCTCATTTCCGAAAAACGACTTTGACGCTCCGCAAGATATGATGATGCAGATCTTAAACAGCCAAGGGGTGTTATTTGACGATGTGTTGATCTGCCCTCACTTTGATGATGAAAACTGCAGCTGCCGCAAACCAAAACTGGGGTTAGTCAAAGAGTACCTCATCTCAGGCAAAATAGACTTTACCCAATCTGCAGTCATCGGTGACCGTCATACCGATCTAGGCCTAGCCGATGCCATGGGTATTTTAGGCTTGCAATATAACCCACAAACTTTGAACTGGAACGCCATCGCCGACAAGCTACTTAATAAAAACCGTAGTGCAACCGTCACCCGTACCACCAAAGAAACGGATATTCGTGTCACGGTGGATTTAGACTCAAGCGACAAAGGAGTCATCAACACTGGCATCGGTTTTTTTGACCACATGCTTGAGCAAATATCCACCCACGGCAACTTTAAGATGGATGTACAAGTCGATGGTGACTTGGAAATTGACGATCATCACAGTGTTGAAGATACCGCTCTTGCTATCGGTGATGCGCTGCGTCAAGCCTTAGGTGACAAACGCGGTATCGCCCGCTTTGGCAATGCGTTTGAACAAGCGATTCCTATGGATGAAGCCAGCGCAACCTGTCTTTTGGACTTATCTGGTCGGCCGTTTATCAAGTTCGATGGTGAATTTGAACGTGAACTCGTTGGCCAAATGGCAACGGAAATGGTACCGCACTTCTTCCGCTCTTTTGCCGATGGCCTGCGCTGCACCCTACACATAAGCACTCAAGGTGATAACGATCACCACAAGGTTGAGAGTTTATATAAAGTACTAGGTCGTACCCTACGACAAGCCGTTGCGATAGAAGGCGACGCGCTGCCCTCAAGTAAAGGTGTGTTATGAGCCAACAAGATAAAACAGCCTTGAGCGAAAATTCAGCCTTGGGCAATGAAAATGAGATTGTCGGTAACACCGTTATCATCGACACAGGCTGCGCCAATCTAAGCTCGGTGCGTTACGCCTTTGAGCGCTTGATGTCCGATCTTGATCGGGAACGACTGTTTGTTACCGATGACATTGAGATGATTAAAGCCGCCGAGCGAGTAGTCTTGCCCGGTGTTGGTACCGCCGCAGCAGCGATGACATCACTGCAAGTCAAAGGCTTAGATAAGCTTATTCCCACGCTGACACAACCGCTATTGGGCGTGTGTTTAGGCATGCAGATGTTAACCCGAGTATCTAAAGAGCGCGGCAACCAAAGTGATGATTGCCCATGCCTTAATATTATTCCCGTCGATATTGACTTGCTCGACACTCAAGGTTTGCCGTTGCCGCACATGGGCTGGAATCAAATTAAGCCCAATACTCACCCTATTTTTGATGGGATCGAAGCGGGTAGCTATGTTTACTTTGTTCACAGCTATCGCGCCCCCATCAGCGACGACAGCATCGCAACTGCGCAGCACGGGGAAACATTTAGCGCCGCAATCGCCAAAGATAACTTTATCGGGCTGCAGTTTCACCCAGAAAAGAGTGCAAAAGTAGGTGCTAGAATGCTGCAAAATTTCCTGATGATGGATAGAACAACCTTCAAAAAAACCAATAGTAAACTGGCTAATAGCCAGCAAGAGGCGCAGCTATGATTATTCCAGCAATTGATCTTATCGATGGCCAAGTTGTTCGCCTCTATCAAGGTGACTACGCTCAGCAAACCACCTTTAACTTAAGCCCGTTAGATCAGCTTAAGTCCTATCAGCAGCAAGGAGCCAATCTACTGCATATCGTCGACTTAACCGGTGCAAAAGATCCCGCTAAGCGTCAGACAGCGCTAATCTCTGAGCTGGTCAAAAACCTTGAGACACCGATTCAAGTTGGCGGAGGAATTCGCACCGAAGCGCAGTTAAGCGAGCTTCTAGAGATAGGCGTTGCTCGGGTGGTGATTGGCTCCTTAGCCGTTAAAGAGCCAGAGCTGGTAAAAAGCTGGTTTGTTAAATATGGCAGTGATGCCATCTGCCTTGCATTAGATGTAAATATTAATGAACAAGGCGAAAAGATTGTTGCCGTATCCGGTTGGCAGTCTGGTGGCGGCAAGAGTTTAGAGTCGCTGGTAGAAGAGTTTAAATCGGTCGGATTAAAGCATGCTTTAGTCACAGATATTAGCCGTGATGGCACACTCCAAGGAGCGAATACCGAGCTTTACAAAGAGATCGCCACACGCTATCCAGATATTCAATGGCAGGCCTCTGGCGGTATTGCTACCTTAGAGGATGTTAACGCCGTAAGGGAAAGCGGCGCCTCGGGGATTATCATAGGTAAGGCTTTATTAATTAACCAGTTTAGCGTTGAGGAGGCTGTTACATGTTGGCCAAACGCATAGTCCCCTGCCTCGATGTTAAAGAGGGTAAAGTGGTAAAAGGGGTGCAATTTCGAAACCACGAAATAGTCGGTGACATTGTGCCCCTCGCCCAACGCTACGCCGATGAGGGCGCTGATGAGTTGGTCTTTTACGATATTACCGCCAGTGCTCATGATAGAGTCATCGATAAATCTTGGGTTAGCCGAGTTGCTGAGCGAATCGATATTCCTTTCTGTGTGGCTGGCGGGATCCGCACCATAGAACAAGCGCGAGAAAAGCTTGCCTTTGGCGCCGATAAGATCTCTATCAACTCCCCCGCTCTAACCGACCCGAGTCTCATCAGAAGATTACAAGATGAATTTGGTCGCCAATGTATTGTGATCGGTATCGACTCTTACTATAACGCTAGTAGCGATAGCTATTGGGTCAAACAGTTTACCGGAGATGAGGCGGCAACCAAGGACACCCAATGGTTCACTCAAGATTGGGTTGAAGAGGTGCAGAAACAGGGCTGCGGCGAAATCGTGCTTAACGTCATGAATCAAGATGGAGTACGCCAAGGTTATGATATTAAGCAGCTGTCGATGATCCGTGCTATTTGTGATGTGCCTTTAATCGCATCGGGTGGCGCAGGTACCATGGCGCACTTTAAGGATGTATTTAGTCAAGCTAATGTCGATGCGGCACTCGCAGCAAGCGTGTTTCATAAAGGGATCATCGATATCCAAGAGTTAAAACAGTATCTTAAAGATAACCAGATTGCAGTTCGTGTTTAGGCTTAATCAAATAGATTTATTTATACGAATTAATCAAATTAGGAACGTAATATGACTAAGCTCGACCAATCAAAGCCTGTAGACAGCAATCTTATTAGTCTATTGGACTGGGAAAAAACGCAAGGGTTAATCCCTGCCGTAGTGCAAAACTTCCTCACGGGTAAAGTATTGATGCTCGGCTACATGGATAAAGCCGCATTAGATAAGACGCTATCGACTAAGCAGGTGACCTTTTTTAGCCGAAGCAAACAAAGGCTCTGGACTAAGGGCGAAACCTCAGGCAACACCCTCGAGTTAATCGCAATCGATACTGACTGCGACAACGACAGTCTGCTAGTACAAGTGATCCCTAATGGGCCGACCTGCCATAAAGGCACACAGAGCTGCTGGAAAGAGGGTAACGCTCACAGCTTTATCGATAACCTTTCGGGGCTTATCGCATCACGCAAAGGCCAAGATCCTAAGTCGAGCTATACCGCCCACCTATTTGAACGAGGCACTAAGCGTATCGCTCAAAAAGTCGGTGAAGAAGGGCTAGAAACGGCATTAGCTGCGGCAACTCATGACAAAGCAGAGCTGATAGATGAAGCATCGGATCTTATCTACCACCTATTGGTTTTATTAGAGGATCAAGATTTAAGCATGCAAGATATCAACTTAAACCTGATGCAAAGGCACAACAAAGCTAAGTAACCTAATCGAAGGGGTGTAGGCTAAGTTTACGCCCTTTTCTTTTGACGATAATTAATCGGTAGCAATAAGGTGTAACAGCATAATATTTCAATTACGCCCCACTTTAACCCGCTATTTTGCACTATAGAAAACACTGTTTTTACAAAGGGTAAAACCCTTGTTGTCCTAGTGTTGCGCTCCACAACTTCTGATACAATCTGCGCCACTAAAATTAAGCTTCTCAATTATAAAAGTGTGCCCTATGAATCTTGCAGATAAAGTTTTAGTCGTAAATGACAACCTCCCTATTCGTACCAATAAGCCTGTTCACTCAGGTAAGGTGCGCAGTGTTTACTGGTTAACCGAAGAAGATAGCGCGCGGTTAATCAAGGACAAAGGTTACGATGTGCCAGCCGATGCACCGCTTGCCATTATGGTTATTAGTGACCGTATCTCGGCATTTGATTGTGTTTGGCAAGGTGAAAATGGTCTAAACGGTGTACCAGGTAAAGGTACGGCGCTTAATGCCATCTCAAATCACTGGTTTAAACTTTTCAAAGATAAAGGACTTGCCGATAGTCACATCCTAGACATCCCGCACCCACTAGTCTGGATTGTGCAAAAAGCTCGCCCAGTGATGATTGAAGCGATTGCACGCCAGTATATCACTGGCTCAATGTGGCGCGCTTACACCAAAGGCGAGCGTGAATTCTGTGGTATCACAATCCCTGAAGGTCTTGAGAAAGATCAGAAGTTACCAGAGCTACTGATCACACCTTCAACCAAAGGTGTATTAACGGGTCTTGAGGGCGTACCAGAAGCCGATGATGTGAACGTCTCACGTAGCGACATTGAGCGCCACGTAGAGGGCTTTAATTTTAGTCGCCTCTCTGATATCGATCTTTATGAAAAGTTACTTAGAGAAGGCTTTGATGTGATTAGCGATGCTTTAGCGGAGCACGATCAAATCTTTGTCGATACCAAATTTGAATTTGGCTATGTTAACGATGCCGCAGGCAACGAAAAGCTTATCTATATGGATGAAGTTGGTACACCTGATAGCTCACGTATTTGGGATGGCTCATCACACCGTGATGGTAAGATCATCGAGCAATCTAAAGAAGGCTTTAGACAGTGGCTACTTAACCACTTCCCGGATCCAGATATCTTGTTAAACAAGAATCGTATGGAAGAGCGCTTCGCCCTTGCAAGGGATAACAAGCTACCAGAATCTGTGATGATGGATATCTCTAACACTTATGTGGGCATTGCTGAGAAGATCATTGGTCAGAAGCTACAGATCAGTGACAACCCTAAGCAGGAAATCATCGATATCTTGCGTGACGAGTACCAACTTATTGTCTAGTCGAGTGCTTTCTTAAGTAGCTGAAGTTACCGGCTTAGATTGATAACTACAGCTAAACAATAAAAAAGCCGCAATATCGATTGCGGCTTTTTGGTGAGTCGATGTCTCATCCTAAGATAAAATATAAACAATATCGAAATGCTTAACTCAGACTAGTTATAAATGGATGCTTCACCTTCAGGCCGAGTCTTAAGCACCTTTAAGAACCACATATACTGCTCGGGGTAAGCTAAGATAACCTGCTCAACCGCCTTATTTAAGGCAATGGCTTCATTCTCTTTACCCTGCATGGTATCTGGTTCGATTGCAGGCATAACGGTTAAATCAAAATGACGCTTAGTTTGATCATATCCAATCTTTACCGGCATCACTTGTGCGTTACCCGCTTGTGCTAAACGCCCCACGACTGGCAATGTCGCCTTAGTGGTACCAAGAAATGGCGCAAACACACTCTTATCACGCCCAAGATCTTCATCGGGTAGATAAAAAAAGCTGTTATCTTGCTTAAGCTCTGCAAGCAATGCTCGAATACCGGCTTCACGCATATAGATATTGCCCCCTTGGGAGCTTCTCATACGGTTATTGAACCAGTTAAACAGCTCATTTTTATGGGCTTTCGCCATAGAAACCATGGGTAAATCGAGGTTAAGCCTTAAACCTGCATACTCAATGCCCCAAACATGCGGCATAATAAAAATGACTGGCTGACCTGCTGCTCTTGCTTTTTCAACATGTTCAAAACCATGTAGCTGCACCCTGCGTCTCATATTGGCACGAGACTTGAGTAACAACTCTGACTGAGCAAGCAAGATCATCACAAAGTTTTCGACATTCTCTTTAACTAACGTTTCAATGTCATCAACCGATTTGTCAGGAAAACAGGTGGTCAAATTTGCTCTAGCAACCTTAATTGGCTTCTTTGCAATCTTCATGACCAACTTAGCTAGCACTCGAGCAATCGGATCCCTTAGCCATGCGGGCATAAGACCAAATACCACCAGCACTAGAATGGCCCCCCAAGTTAGCCAATATCTTGGATGCAACAGACTAAGCTTAAAACGTCGGTCAAAATACTTCGGCTTTCTAGACAAGAATAAAACCTCTACAGCAAATGGAAACAGAAAAAGCCACTCAATTGAGTGGCCTCTTCATTACAGTGCTAAAGCAATTACTTCTTTGCGTTAGCCTCTTCGACGCGGCTTTTGAGTTTCTGTCCCGGACGGAACGTCACTACACGGCGTGCCGAAATTGGGATATCTTCTCCCGTCTTTGGGTTCCTTCCCGGTCTTTGATTCTTGTCCCTCAGGTCAAAGTTGCCAAAGCCAGATAGCTTGACCTGCTCACCACTTTCAAGAGCTTGACGAATTTCTTCGAAAAACGTCTCTACCATCTCTTTCGCTACTCTCTTGTTGATGCCTAGCGTTTCAAAAAGATGTTCTGCCATTTCGGCTTTGGTAAGTGCCATACTTTTAGTCCCTCAACGATGCGTTGAACTCGTCTTTCAGAGCAGAAACCACAACTTCTACCATCTCTGCGATCTCTTTCTCTTCCAGTGTACGAGCGTTGTCTTGTAATAAGAGTGCTATTGCAAGGCTCTTTTTGCCTTCCTCTACACCTTTACCTCGGTATACATCGAACAAGTTTATGCCAACCAACTGATTTTCGCCAACTTTTCTTATCAATTTTACAACATCATTCGCTGCAACAGCGTCATCAACTACGATAGCGATGTCACGGCGGTTAGCTGGAAACTTAGACACAGTCTGGGCTAGCGGCAAATTAGCGTGCAATAAAGCGTCTAATTCTAGCTCGAAAATAATTGTCTTCCCGTTTAGGCCAAATGGCTTCTCTAGGCTCGGATGAACCGTACCTATGATACCAATTACGCGATCATCTCTTAAGATTTCAGCACATTGCCCCGGATGAAGTGCTGGATGAGTTGCTGCTCTGAAACTAAATTCAGCGTCAGCAACAGTCAAACCGATGACAGCTTCTAAGTCACCTTTAAGGTCGAAGAAATCAACCGTTTTTGACTCCATTGCCCAATGCTCGTCATTCTGATTACCGGCAATGACCGCAGCAAGCATAGGTTGCTGTGATACGCCCGATTCAGCAGACTCATTTGGTACGAAACGTAGGCCCGTTTCGAATAATCTTACGCGGTTTTGTTGGCGGCTTTGGTTATAACCTACCGCAGTTAATAGACCGGTAAACATCGACAGACGCATCGCTGACATCTCAACCGAAATTGGATTCGGTAGAATCATAGCTTCAGCACCTGGGTGAACCAGCTCCTGCTGCTTAGGGTCAACAAAACTATAGGTCACAGCTTCTTGGAAGCCACGTGCCACTAGCATGCTGCGCACACGCTTAATGTTGATGTTCGACTCTTTGTGATCAGACATACTTAACTGCGCAACAGGTGCAATATTTGGAATATTGTTGTAACCGTAAATACGGGCAACTTCTTCAATCAAGTCTTCTTCAATTGCCATGTCGAAACGGTAAGTTGCGGTAGTGACATTCCACTGACCTTCACTCACTTCAACGATGAAACCTAAACGCTCTAGAATTTCTTTCACTTCGGCATCTTCGATATGATGACCCAAAGTTTTATCTAGCTTGTTACGACGCAATACGATCTGTACAGGCTTAGGTAGATTCTCTTCAGATTTAGCTTCAACAACTGGGCCAGCTTCACCGCCACAGATCTCAAGCACTAGACGGCTAGCACGATCCATAACCTTATGTTGCAGCTCAGGGTCAACACCACGCTCGAAACGGTGCGATGCATCAGTATGCAGCCCAATCTTACGTGCTTTACCTAAAATCGCTAACGGTGCAAAATAAGCACACTCAAGCACGATATCAGTGGTTTCAGTAGTGACACCGCTGTGCTCGCCACCAAATACACCCGCAAGGGCTAATGGCTTAACTTGGTCAGCAATGATCAACATACCTTCTGGAATGGTAATTTCATTGCCATCAAGCAGAGTCAATTTCTCTTCGCCTTTAGGCTTACGAACCTGAATGCCACCCTCTAACTTCGCTAAGTCAAACGCGTGCATTGGCTGACCAAATTCGATCAACACGTAGTTAGTAATATCAACAATTGGGTCGATAGAGCGAATACCGCTACGACGCAACTTCTCTTGCATCCACAGTGGCGTTTCAGCTTTTACGTTTACGTTCTTGATAACGCGGCCCAAGTAACGACCACACTCTTGCTCGGCTTGGATATCTACAGTCACAGCATCATCGATGCTTGCTTCTACCGCATCCCAAGTAGGCTCAGTAACCGCTTGACGGTTTAATACGCCCACTTCACGAGCAAGACCAGCCATACCTAAACAGTCTGCACGGTTAGCCGTTAAATCAACATCGATAACCGCATCGTTTAGCTCTAGGTATTCACGTACGTCTTGACCAATCGGTGCATCAAGTGGCAGTTCGATGATGCCATCGCTTTCGATGTCAACACCGAGTTCACCGAATGAACACAACATACCAAATGATGGCTGACCACGTAGTTTGGCTTTCTTAATTTTAAAATCGCCAGGTAGTACTGCCCCAACCATAGCCACAGCCACTTTTAGACCAAGGCGGCAGTTTGCTGCACCACACACGATATCGATTAGCTCTTCGCCACCGACATTAATTTTGGTGACACGCAGTTTATCTGCATCAGGGTGTTGACCGCACTCAACGACTTCACCGACGATAACGCCGCTAAAATCTGCTGCAACGGGATCAACGCCGTCTACTTCAAGACCGGCCATAGTAATTTGGTGTGCTAACTCTTCGCGATTTACGCTTGGGTTAACCCACTCACGAAGCCAAGATTCACTAAATTTCATGCTATTACAGCTCCGTTTATTTAAATTGCTTCAGGAAGCGTAGATCGTTTTCGAAGAATGAACGTAGATCGTTAACGCCATAGCGCAACATTGAAAGACGCTCAACACCCATGCCGAATGCGAAACCTGAGTACTTCTCTGGATCGATGCCAACACTACGCAATACGTTAGGGTGTACCATGCCGCAACCTAACACTTCTAACCACTTACCGTTCTTACCCATCACATCCACTTCAGCAGAAGGCTCTGTGAATGGGAAGTATGAAGGACGGAAACGCACTTCTAAATCTTCTTCGAAGAAGTTACGTAGGAAGTCGTGCAAGATGCCTTTAAGTTCAGCAAAGTTAACGTTTTCAGCAACCAGTAGACCTTCCACCTGATGGAACATCGGCGTATGAGTTTGGTCGTAGTCGTTACGGTATACACGGCCTGGAGAGATGATGCGTAAAGGTGGCTTCTCGTGCTCCATAGTACGGATCTGCACACCAGAAGTTTGCGTACGTAACATGACTTTCGGATTAAAGTAGAAAGTATCATGGTCAGCACGTGCTGGATGATGCTCAGAGATGTTTAACGCATCAAAGTTATGAAAATCATCTTCGATCTCTGGGCCATCTTTAACGGTAAAGCCAAGCTCACCAAAGAAAGCTTCGATACGCTCAATGGTACGAGTAACTGGGTGTAAACCACCGTTCTCGATACGACGACCCGGAAGACTCACGTCAATGCTTTCAGCCTTCAACTGAGCTTCAAGCTCAGCAGCTTTCAAACCATCGATGCGAATAGATAATTGCTTTTGAACCGCTTGCTTAGCTTGGTTTACGGCTTGACCAAAAGCAGGTTTCTCTTCTGGAGGAAGTTTCCCCATCATTTTCATCATGTCGGTGATTTGACCTTTCTTACCAAGGTAATCGACACGGAGGTCATCGAGAGCTTTTAAATCTGTAGCTCCTTCGATGGCGGCTAAAGCCTGTTCTACGATCTCTGTTAACTGTGACATCATCTCTTCCAGTGCAAGTAAGTCTTAGACCTACGACTTTTGGGCTAACGTATTTTCTTAGCGAAAATAGAAAAAGACTAAAATTTTACGTTAGACAGCGACATTTGACTAGGACTAATTCACCTTTTTACGCGCTAACTGCCTATTTTGCTTAGTCCTTATACAAGCAGACACTAAATCAGTGATAGATTAACCTAGAGCTTAACTTATAAGCGGTCAGGCACAGAGATTAGTTAACCTTCAAGTGACTGGATTTGTAGCCCTACGTGGATTGTTTTTCTAACAAATCGATATCACTCAGAGGCATTATCATTCAATAACTTAAGAAGGTCATGGGGTAAAAAGTCATCAAATAGACAGCGTATCGTAAAAAAATAGTTAAGGAACGCCCTGACCTTCCGATAAATAACTAAGTCGCCGCTAAATATAAAAAGAGAATACGATGAAAGAAGTGAAGTTCCGTTGGGTCGATAAATACCTTATCCATATGACCCTTAAATCAAAGTTTGCATTATTAGCGATTATTCCCATTATTACCCTTCTCGGACTTTCGGCGCTGCTCAACAGCGAGTACAAGCAGAACTTAGTCGAAAACCAAGTCGCACAAACTCAAGATTTCAACCAAACGCTGAGTCATACCCTCGATACCGCCTATCAATATATTCCAGAAGAAAATAGAGACGCATTTCTTAGTGCATTAAACGGTCAAGTCACCGTCTATAAGCAACAAACTGCAAGCCATCAAGTCTCGGCCTTAGCCGCAAAAGGCGGTGAAGCTAACATTCAAGGCAATAAAATCCAGAGTGTTAGCCCATTGAGTTCTCAGGGGCTAATCACAGTGTTAACAACAGGGCAAAATAGTGAAAGCCATAACGAATACCTTGCCTATATTGCAATAGCCCTATTGATCTGCATTATCCTTATCTTCAGTTACTATATTTCAAGTTTTGTTGGCGGAGCGCTTTACACCAACGTCATGGCACTGAAAAGAGCGGCTGAAGGCGATCTCACTGGGCGCCTTAATTTTTTCGAAGTTAAAGATGAGTTCAGCATTCTAGCAATTAGTATCGATACCCTAGTCGAACGTCAGCACAAACTGGTTAGTGAGATGACCAATGCCAGCTTACAGATCCGTAATGTCGTTCAAGCCTTCAGAAACACGGCACAGGAAGGACAATCTTTAGCGATGAATCAACGCCAGCATATTGACTCATTGGCAACCGCCATGGAGCAGATGACAGCTGCCGTTTCAGAGGTCGCCCGCAATGCCGAGGTATCGTCAACTGAAACTCAAGAAGCTAATGTTCAGGTCGATGCGGGCTCTCGTGATATCGCGATCACGGTAGAAGCGATTGGTGGCCTTTCAATTGAGATTGGTGATGCTTCAGAAGCTGTGAATAACCTCAATGACAATGCAGCTAAAATCGATGAGGTCGTCACCACTATTAATGCTATTTCCGAGCAAACAAACCTACTCGCTTTAAATGCTGCAATTGAAGCGGCCCGAGCAGGTGAGCAAGGCCGAGGCTTTGCAGTGGTGGCCGATGAAGTGAGAACCCTTGCTGGTCGCACGCAAGCGGCAACGGTAGAGATTAAAACCATGATTGAGGCACTGCAATCTGGCGCTCGTAACTTAAAGCAGGTGATGAGCCGTACCGTAGAGAAAGCCGAAGAAGGTAAGAAGCACGTACTAGACACAGGTAAAGATCTCCAAGGGATAGCTCACCACAGCGCCAAGGTTTATGAAATGAGTGTACTGATTGCCACCTCTGCCGAGGAACAATCTGCAGTTGCCAATGAGATTGCCACCAACCTGATGGACATTCGCAATCAATCTCATGATGTAGAACAATCGGCAAACCAGTCGGTATCGGGCTGTGACGAATTACATGCAACGGCAGAGCAATTAGATAAACTGCTTATCGGCCTAAAAATATAATTCAGTGCTACGACAAAAAGCAGCCTTTTGGCTGCTTTTTTTTGATTTAAAAGAAATTTATGCCTCCAATTAGCCGCATTCATTTACAAAAAAACAACAGGCCATATATAATTAGCTCTGAATAAAAAACATACCTTTTTTAGTACGGATACCAAATGAGGGGAATATTCATTACCTGAGCAGATAACTATCATGGTAAAGCCTAATAGACAGAGTTCAAAATTAACCGACTGGCGCACAAACTTACCGATGAAGTTTATGTTGGTTCAACTTCTCGTGGCTGCGGTCATCATTATCGCCAGTGTTGGGTTTCTAAAATCCATTGAAACTGACCGCTTAATCGATAATCAAGAGTTTTTAAGTATAAACCTCGGTAAAACCATCGTTGCGAAGCTACAGCAAAAAACCAATAAAATTGAAAACCTCGCTGTTTCTATTGGTGCGTTAGGCGAGCTTTACCAACATGATCCTAAGCAATTAAACGCTGCTATCCCTGCGCTTCTAGAACAGCCTGGACAACAAGAGGTGATACTAGGAGGGGGCGTTTGGCCTGAACCCTTTGCATTTGACCCAAGCAAACGAAAAGACAGCTATTTTTGGGCGCGAAACTCTGCTTCAGAACTGATAAAAGTCAACGACTATAACACTGATAATATCTCCCCCTATTACCAAGAAGCCTGGTACGTGCCTGCTAAATACTACCCGACAGATACAACATACTGGTCTAAGTCCTATATCGACCCCTATACTCAGAATGCGATGCTGACGGCATCGGTTCCAATGTGGCTGGAGCATCGCTTAATCGGCGTATCCACAGTAGACATCGCCCTATCGAGTCTAGATAACTTCTTTAACAGCGCAGTATCAGGCCACGGCGGTTATGTCTTCGCACTCGATCAACAAAACCGTTTGCTATCCTATCCAGACACAGATTTAGACAGTGGTGAACCACTCAATAGTCAAACCCTGTTTCAGCCCTTTAGTGCATTTACCAAAGAACATCCCTCTTTCGCCCCGCTGCAACAGACTATTAAAAAACTCGATACCGACTTTATCCGTCAGGCTGATCTCAAAAAGGCCTATGAAGATACACAACTCGCTGATGTGATAAAAAATGCCCCCGAACATGAACGCGCTAAGCTTATGGCCCTGATTAACCAAAATGCCAATAATAAACTCAAACAAGTAGAGCTTGTTGCTACCCAGCGTTTGACTAGCGACCCTAGGCTTAAAGAACCCGTTATAGTCACAGTTTTCTTAATGCCGGGAACCTACTGGAAAATCGTCTTGGTGACGCCAATGTCGAGTATTACCTATAATGCTCAGTCATTGGCAAGCTCCGTCGGTATTTATTTAGTTAGCATACAAATATTTGCCCTAATGCTACTTTTTATTGTGCAGAATAAGCTGTTTATCACGCCGATTAGCCGTATGGTTCGCGCTTTGAATGACTCCAATCCAGCCAAAATAGAGCTCATGGCAACAAACCGTAATGATGAAATTGGCATGCTGGCCAAGGCCTTTAGCTCTCGGACACACCAGTTAGAGGTCGCCCTCGCAAGCCTAGATGCGACTAACCTCGCACTAGAACAGCAATTGGATGTTCAGCAGCAGTCAAAAACTGAGTTACAAGAGAAAAAAGAGCAACTTAACTCAGTATTAAACTCTGCTCATAATTTAATTTTTATCAAGAATTTAAACGGAGAGCTCACGCTAGTAAACGACCAGTTCTGCCAGACGCTATCGCGCAAACGAGAGAATATTTTAGGGTTAAAAGATCACCTTGTTATGCCAAAAGAGATCGCCACGCTTAACCAAGAGAAAGATCGACTGGTGATTAAAGATAAAATTGAGTTAAGTTATGAGCAGAGCTTCCCTGTTGAAGGGAAACAACATATCTATCTCGTGACTAAGTTTCCTATTTTCAACGATAAGCAACAGCTGACTTCTGTAGGAACAATTGCATTTGATATCAGTGCAACTAAAGAGGCAGAACTTAAGAAGCGAGCGCAATTTGAAATACTTAGACAAGAGACCTCTGATAATATCCGCTTTATCGAAAAGCTAGAGCAGACGAATAAGCGCTTACAGAACGAGAGTCTGCAAGCTAAATTAGAGAGCAATCGGCAAAACAGTTTTGAGAAAGTGAAACATGAAAATCAAACTATTTACCCCTCTTTAGTCGCGGCAATAGTAAAACCGATTTTTAGAAAGCAAGATGATTTAGCGGCCAGCGCATATCGTCTGGCCAGTGGCGAGCTGAGTATCGCCGACTTCAACAGTAAATTAGCCAATCAAACCGAGCGACTCAGACATCTAGAGTACCTGTTATCTGCCCAAGACTATATCGCTAAACCTATCGACTTAGTGTCGCTGCTTGAGCATGTTGTCGCCCTATTGCAACCCAAGTTAACAGCTAAAAATATTGAACTAGAAATTAAGAGTGATAGCCGCCTCATTGTTGAAGGGATCCATTGGCACTACCTGCTAATATTTTACCGTGCCATCAGCAACACCATTACCGATGCGTTTTACCAACAAGGTTCTACGCAAAAGATGAAGGTCAGCTTAAACAAAGAGACTCAGCAAGTCGTAATGAAAATATATGATAACGGTAAAGGCTTTAATGAAGAGCAATTAGCCGTGCTGCAGAGCACACTCGATTGTGGCAAAGTGACGGGCACCCTATCGGCGCTTTCGGTCTGGTTAAAAAGTGAGTTCCAGGGGGAGCTTAGCGTAGAAGAGCTACCGAAAGACTCTGGTTTTAAGACCTTGGTAAACTACCAATTATCACATCGCTAGAATAAAAAAAGCACCTGCACGATACCAATTCGTGTAGGCGCTTTTATGATGACAGTAAAAGCTTGGCTCTTATACTAAGGCCTATTTCGACACATCGACAATATAGTGCCCTTGTAGCCAGTTGCGACCAATCAAGAGTTTATAAGACATCTTACTTCTGTCTCTTAGATTAACCTTAACTTTGTATTCTTGACCTGGTTCACCAATTTTGAGTTCGACCATATAACGGATCTCACTTCCTTGTGCATTTCTAATCAATGACGTTTCCACAATACGAGACTTCACCACATGGGACTCACCCTTCTCATTTTCAGTGGTAAAATGAATCACTTTGCCGACATTTTTCTCCATGTCGGGGTCTTCATTTTCAATCTTCATATCATAGGCATGTAAGGAGTTTTCAACTGCGCCGGTATCGATACGGGTTTTAAAAATTAATCCTGACTCAACAACGCTAATCGGCGCAGTTGGGCCAATAAGCTTCTTCTCTGATACATCGACAACATAACGGCCCTTAAGCCAATTTCGGCCTATCAAGAGCTTGTAATCCATGTGGCTGCGATCTCTTAAGTTAACGCGAACCTTTCGCTCTTTGCCTTTAAAGCCAACATCTAGATCGACCATATAGCGAGTTTCAGTGCCTTGGGAGTTACTCACTGTAGAGGTCTTAACTATCTTAGCTTTTAGGCGTTTTTTGTCACCGGCGTTATTCTCAGTTGTAAAAGAGACCATCTTGCCAATGTTATCTTTCATATTCTTAGCACTGCCCCCCTCAACCTCTATGTCATAGGCGTGCAGTGAGGTATTAACCGCTCCAGTGTCGATGCGCGCAACATAAGAAAGGTCGGCATGGGCCACCGACATCTTGGCCGTTGAACCTATTACCGCTTTTTCACTCGCGATGACGGAGAAAGAAGATGTGAGAATCAATAAGCACAATCCTGCTTTTTTAAGCATGGTGTTTCCTTAATATGAGAGTCATAAACCTAGACTAGTTTAGGTTTATGATAGCAAGAATTAGAGGTGAATAAAGACTGAGGTACTATGACATAAGATAGCTGTACGAATACTGGTGTAAAAGAAAAAATCATCACAAATATTCATTACTACCGATCAATATAATGACGAATTCTAACTCACTGCATTTAGTAAATAAACTGCAAAACAAACAGGCTAAACAGAACTGAAGTACAGGTGCAATGGCATGCATGCCACTTTCGATTAAAGTGGGTATTAAATAGTCTTAAGTGTCGATAAAACTGCACCGCTAACCAGACTAAAATAAAGGGCACGAATGGCAAGGACACCACTAACGGAAAAAAACCCCAGCCAAAATCGAAAGCGTTCTCACTAAAAAGCCTAATAAAAAACCAAAACAGCAGTAGACAGGCATATACAAACATATGCTGTCTATCCATAGGTTTTCCTAGCTCATTTAGCATTACAATCCCTCATTTCAATAATGCAACATTAGGCCTTTAAGCCACAGCTAACAAGTTGATAGCAAGAGAGAAATGTAACCAAATATAAAGCAACCGACATTATGCAGCGGTTAATCGAGCGACTTCTTGATCGAACAGATTCTTAATTAAACCCGAGAACTCAGTAATAAACCGAGTTTGCTCAACGGTAGCCTTATGATCGGCCACTCGAGCTAAGATCTCCTCAAGATCGTAAACAATAGCGTCGACTTCGCGGATCACCAAGTTTCTTTGGGTAAATGTCAGTGAAGGATTTTGGCCACAAACCATGATAATTTGTGCAGCTAGTTGCTCTTCAAATAGCTCCATAACCGTCTCTTCACTGGCGCTATGTTGCTGTGAGTTTTCAAATATTCCTAAATGCTCAGTTAAGTACTGGATCAGGTGTATATATCCGTCTTTATCGGTAACCATAGTCAACCTAAAATACGCAAACCTATACGCACAGCAATTAATACCGTCAGCACAAGGTGCGTAGTCAATTTATTATTTATCTTGTTGCAAGGATAGTATCTGAGTTTGTTTCTAATTGAAATCGTTCCAATTTAACCGACACGGCATTTCCCGCAACACACGCCACACTTTACAAAATAACTTAAGCGCACCTCTCCCGCTCAAACGTTTAAAGCCATTTGGAATTAACGTTATCCCCTTTAGGTTATCATTTAGGCTGCTGTTTAAGATTAAGCATAAATGAAACAGGCACCGCTTTACTAATTGCCGATAAGCCTGCAATTTCACGTAATTTATCTACTCCTGCAGACAGGCCAAAACTGTCAGCCATGACGATGATAGGCGCAACACTCGCAACAAGGATGTGAGACTCTGATAGCTTTGCGATACTCACAATAAACGCCATCTTCTGCTTCTTGCCATGTAAGCTGACTTCGGCATCAACCGTTGCAACCTTCACCGAGCCGACAGCAATGCTATTAAGCATCTTAGGATCAACGTATGCTTTTAATATCAATTTCGGATACTTATCGACTTCGAATAGTAAAGATTCCATGCGCTCATCACGAATATCGATGTTTGTTGCCACACTTGCCAAGGCGATTGAGAAATTAAATTGTCCCTTATCAGTCAAGGTTCCGGCGATGGAGTTAAAATGATGAACCTCAGCAATATCCCCCTTCTTAATGGATATAAAGTTAACTTCAGAACTGTCACTTTCAACAGTCCAAGTGCCAGCCGACGCCATCAGCGACAGAGGTAGCAATAATATGCCGATAATTAAACTTTTCATCTCCATTCCCTCTCGTGATCTAGTTTTTCATCTTAATAGTTAAGCTTAACCTAATTCAAGAGTCTGCTATCCACAGACGGCAAATTTTATACTTAAGCCCTATATTGATTCTTTATACCTATATTCATTCTTTATATTAGGACGGATCGCCAAAAACACAAAAGCCGCAAACAATGCGGCTTTTATCATAGAGATAATTAGGGAGCTAAACGGCTGTGTTGCCAGCTATCTGCGACCTTGGTATAGATAAATCGGTCATGCAGACGGTGTTCGCCTCCCTGCCAAAACTCAATACTCTTTGGCCTAACAAGATAACCGCCCCAAAACTTAGGCAGCGGTACATCCCCTTTGGAAAACTTGGCTTTCATCTCAGCAAACTTACTCTCTAGTGCTTTTCTTGCACTAATAGGACTCGATTGCTTAGAGACCCAGGCTGCAATTTGGCTCTCTTTAGGACGGCTAACGAAATATTTAAGTACCTCGGTCTTTGATAAAGGCTCGGCTACACCTGTCACTGCAACCTGTTTATCTAAACTGTGCCAGGGAAATAGAATGCTGACCTGTGCATTATTGGCAATATGCTGAGCCTTACGGCTTTCAAGGTTTGTGAAAAATACAAAGCCATCATTGTCAAAGCGTTTCAACAGTACTATTCGTTGAAAAGGTTGACCATTTTCATCAACCGTAGCCACCGACATGGCAGTAGGATCTTTGATGTTAGAATCTCGAACGACTTCGAGCCACGCGGTAAATAACTCCATAGGATCACTCGGCACCTCTTCACTATGCAATTCACCTAATGTGTACTCACGTCTAATATCACTAAGCTCCGACATCTATTCATCCTTTTATTGCGCATAAAAAAAGAAGCACTCACTGAGTGCTTCTTTAATCATAACAATCTTAGCCGTTAGACGGGAGCCTTTTAATCGACTTCCTCGACTAGATATTCTCATCTAGCATGTAAGCTCAGATGACCTATTTGATTTTGCCGTTTGATTCAGCCCAAACGTGCAGCATCTCTAGGCCTAGGGTTGCCCCTGCTAAAGCCGTGATCTCAGCGCTATCGTAAGCTGGTGCGACTTCAACCACATCCATACCTACAATCTTCATGCCTTTTAGACCGCGAATAATCTTCATCGCCTTATCGCTTGTTAAACCACCACATACAGGTGTACCTGTACCTGGTGCGAAAGCGGGATCTAAACAGTCGATATCGAAAGTCACGTATAGTGGCATATCACCAACACGCTCACGAATTTGCGCAACAATCTCATCAGCAGTCAAATCATTTGCGGTAGCCGCATCGATCACTTTAAATAGGTGATTAGCTGTATCGAACTCAGTACGAATACCCACTTGGATTGAATTCTCAGCCGCAATAAGACCTTCAATTGGAGCATGGTAGAACATGGTGCCATGATCATACTTGCTACCTTGACTATATGTGTCGGTATGCGCATCAAAGTGCAATAATGCCATCTTACCGTGCTTCTTATAGTGGGCACGTAGCAGAGGTAGTGTCACGAAGTGATCACCACCAAAACTTAGCATCGCCTTGTCCGCTTCTAAGATCTTAGTGGCGAAGTCTTCAACACGTTGAGTAAAGTCTGCAGAGTCACCACAGTTATAAACTAAGTCACCCGCATCGACGATTTTTACATGCTCGCTCAATTTGAACTGATAAGGCCAGCGAGTCTCTTCCCAAGCTAGGTTCACTGAAGCGTTACGGATAGCGCCAGGGCCCATGCGTCCGCCTGAACGGCCCGTAGTTGCCATATCGAAAGGTAAGCCTAATACAACAACGTCCGCATCACCTTCTAATGGTTTAAAATCCAGCGGCTGTCTTAAGTAACCAAATGCATTTGAATAAAGCGAATAATCAGGCTTATCTGCAATAGTGGTCATAAATACTCCATAAAGTGTCTAGAGTCACAAAACTTCGGCGAACAGGGTTTCACTGTCGGCTTGAGTATAGTGATTGTAATTAAATTCATTGAGCGGATTTAACTGTAGATCACAATTGGCAATCCTTCGATGGCAAGGAAAGTCATTATTGTTAACCTGCATATTCATCCCAATGATGTCCCAACTGCTGGGGTTCAATATTTTCAACAACTCGGCAAAAATATTGAACGAATACTGTAAAAAATTCAAGTTTGTTTCAATACTCACATAAGAGCTGTGCTCTTGAGGAGTGATATGTATGGTCAGAAACTTATCTTCAAATATGCCATTAACCGAATAACCACAGGGCTCAAATAGGTAATCATCGAAGTCAAACTCAGGCAATAATCGCTCTAGTTGCAATCGTTTGCGGATCTCATCACTCGATTGATTGTTACAGCGTAAATACTCAGCTAGCTCACCTTTTATGTGATACATCAACAAGCAGGTACTCGCATCGCTCTGTACGAATTGCTCACTACAAAAAAGGTAGTGATGATGATTATCTAAATGGCCGACTCGATAGGCGGTACCCGGAAGTTGAGCCCTTAACCTTGCAACATCATCTTCAAAACGACTTGCTTGCAAATGAGATAGAAACTCACTCTTACGCTGATAACTTAAGCTTGATATGACTTCGGTACCGATCTGCTCGATCACATGGTTAACCGCATCGATTAGACGAGTGTTACCACAGGTGATTAATAAAAGCTTACGCTCCCAAACCAACAGGCTCGACTCGCTCAGCACATAAGCATCACAAGCTTGGTTAGAAAGCTGTGATAAGATCTCAGCTCCGGCTAACGATAGTGTTTGTTGCCAAAAATTCAGTGGCAAAGATCGCAATGAAACAGCACTACAATTAACCTGTAGCTCTATTTTCTTCTCCGACCCTTCAAAAAACATCTTATCGCGATTCCTTCAATACCAGCTAAGTAATACAAGCTACTAACTTATAAAGATGAACATAACTTGTTTGAGCTGCAAGCCTGCAATTAAGTTCCTAGCTTCTTACTAAACCGAAATCTAGCAAGTAGTACTTAATAACTCGGGCTGACTTTTAATGGCTGAAAAACAAAACCAGCTTCAAGCGAACTTAAAGCTGGTTATACATATCAAGCTCGGCGGTTAGCCTTAGTTAAAACACTTAGGCTTCAACAAACATCAGGCTAACTCCCCAGCTAACAATCTGCTTATGAGAAGTCTTCTAGATAAGTGTAACCTTTTAGACCTAACTGTAGCTCTTCAAGAATGTTAGCACGCTCATCTTCTGCAATATGCTTATTTACTAACTCTTCATAGGTTCTCATAAATGAAACCGCGTCCAAGTTCACATATCTCAGTACGTCAGCAACCGTATCACCGGCTAAGACTGACTCAACATTAGTGCGCGCATCTTCGTCCAAACGAACGACCGCAGAGTTAGTATCGCCAAACAGGTTATGCATATCACCCAAAATCTCTTGATATGCACCCACTAAGAAGAATCCGATTAAATATGGGCTCTCTTGTGTCCAAGCTGGAACTGGTAACGTTGTTTCAATACCTTGACCTTCTACGTACTGATCGACAGTACCGTCAGAGTCACAAGTAATGTCTAGCATTACTGCTCGGCTTTCTGGCGCCTTATCAAGACCCGATAATGGCATCACAGGGAACACCTGATCGATACCCCATGCATCTGGTAGTGACTGGAACAGTGAGAAGTTAACAAAGAACTTGTCCGCTAACTTTTCATTTAGCTCATCGATAATCGGTCTATGGAAACGATACTTTGAACTCATGCTGCCTTGAAGTTCGTAGCAAACACGCAAGTTTACCTGCTCAGCCCACGCACGTTCTGCCAAACCTAACTGACCTACCGCAAACAAAGAATGCACTTCTGTTAGATCGCTTTGACAATCGTGGAAGATCTCAATCAAGGCGCGCTGATCGGCTTTACCGCTTACTTCAACCCATGACTGCCACATGTTGTGCAGTAGCTGAGGCGCATCATCCGCAGGCGGCTGAATATCTTCTGGTTTGTAGGCTTCAGTACCAATCACGTCTGTAAGCAGTACAGCATGATGTGCAGTCAAGTAACGGCCAGATTCTGAGATAATTCTCGGCATCGGTTGCTCGTACTCTTTACACATATCGGTCAATACACTGACGATATTGTTAGCATACTCAGTTAAACCGTAGTTCATTGAGTGGCTGCTTTGACTACGAGTACCATCGTAATCGACCGCTAAGCCACCACCAACGTCGAAACATTTAACGTTAGCGCCAAGCTTCATCAATTCACAATAGAAACGACCAGCTTCGCTAACACCTTGTCGAATGTCACGAATGTTGGCGATTTGCGAGCCTAGGTGGAAGTGCAGCAACTCTAATGAATCAAGCATATCTTCTTGCTTGAGCGAGTTAATTACCTGTAACACCTGTGCAGCACTTAAGCCGAACTTAGACTTTTCGCCACCGCTTGCTTGCCACTTACCTTTACCTTGGAACGCCAAACGAACTCGTAGACCAAGACGTGGTGTCACGCCTAGCTCTTTAGCTTGCTCAAGCACAACTTTAAGCTCAGACATCTTCTCAAGGACGATATACACCTTGTGACCAAGCTTCTCGCCGATTAGGGCAAGTCGGATATATTCTTTATCTTTGTAGCCGTTACAGATAATAACCGAGCTGGCTTTTTGTGCCATCGCTAACACTGCCATCAGCTCAGGCTTACTGCCCGCCTCTAGACCTAACTGCGGCACTTCTTTTGCCACCTGACTGGCTAGGATCTCTTCAACAACCGTTTGCTGTTGGTTTACTTTAATCGGGTATACCAGTAAGTAATCATTTTCATATTGATACTTTTGAATTGCCTGATTAAATGCCTGACAAACACTATTTACTCTATGATGTAAAATTTGTGGGAAACGCACCAAAACGGGTAAAGCCACACCTGACTTAACCATATCTTTCGCCATTTCATTCAAACCAATTTTACAATCTGGGCGGCTTGGATCCGGTGACACTGTCACCTCACCTTCATCGCTAATGCCGTATAGTCCTTGGCTCCAGTGATTTACGTTATAACTTGCGCGTGCATCATCAATAGACCAATTGCTCATATTTGTCCTAACCTGTCTATTTAACTCAAATAAGCTGATCGAATCTTTATCATTTCAATCAACTTGCGATTATTTAAATCAGTAACATCCCGATTCATCTACAAAGTACAAATTGTCTGGATCAACACTCGGTAACATCGCAAGCGCTACCCTCAATAAGTATTAACTATACCCAGTAAAATCGCCTACTAAAATTGAAGCGACTCACTTCTTTTATGGTTACTAATGAATGTATGCTGTTAAAGCTAACATGTAAAACCTAATCCATAAAAAACTATTTGTGACTTTAAATATTACCTAACCGCAGTTCGGTATTTTTTATTCAAAAGATGAGAGCACGAACGACGCACTTTTCTCACTGAATTTTTGCGGCGCAATTAAACCTTGAGACTGTTGAGAATGCAAGACTCAGATGCGCATTTAGTGCTAATTTATTATCACCTTATAATAGGGTGGTAACATAACGTACCATTTATGGCCCTAATCGTGATAAATCCCCCATTTTAATTACAGTGACTCGGTCACTTTGAGCCATTAGTTTCAACGGGCTAAAGCATATTGAAACGTTTTCCACTATAATCGCAGCTGAATTTAATCGTTACTGTTTTTAAAGTAGAGAACATCATGATCCAGATAGGCAAAACCTGTAAGCTAGAAGTCGTCAAACAAGTTGATTTTGGTGTCTATTTAGACGCTAAAGAGATGGGCCAGGTACTTCTTCCTCGCAAAGCCGTCCCAAAGGATTGCCAGGTTGGAGATATGGTCAATGTGTTTCTCTATTTAGACTCAGAGGATATGATCATTGCCACGACTCGTCGCCCCTATGCACAGGTCGGACAATTTGCTTATCTTGAAGCGACGGCCAATGGTCCATACGGTGCCTTCCTAGACTGGGGATTAGACAAAGATCTACTGTTACCGTTCGGTGAGCAGCACCGCGAGATTGAAGTGGGTAAGTCATACCTCGTTTATATCTACACCAGCCATGTCGATGACCGCATTGTTGCTTCATCTAAAGTTGAGAAGTTCCTCGATCTGACTGAGCCAAAGTTCAGAGAGGGTGAGGAAGTTAACCTTATCATCGGTGGCAGCACGGATCTGGGCTATAAAGCAATTATCAATAACACCCATTGGGGTGTTCTGTACAAGAACGAGGTTTACACTCGTTTAAGCTTCGGTCAAAAGCTCAAAGGCTTTATCAAGCGCATGAGAAGCGACGGTAAAATCGACCTGATTTTACAAAAAGGCGCCAAAGAGGAGCTGGATAAGCATTCAGTGACGATTATGATCAAGCTTAAGCAAGCTGGCGGTTTCCTGCCACTCAATGATAAGACCGATGCAGAGGTAATCTACTCTCAATTATCTATGAGCAAAAAAGCCTTCAAAAAGAGTATCGGCGGCCTTTATAAAAGCAAGCAGATCACCATATCTCCAGATGGAATCCGTCTAGCAGACTAAACTAAATGCAGATATTGCTTATAAACCCAGCAACTGCATAAAGAAGGCTTCTAAACCACCTTTGCATTAAAGCATGGCTCTGTTATAACAAAGCCATGCTTTTTTATTAAGAGGTTAATATGGAACTGACTCCACATGAAGCGCGCGTTATCGGGGTTCTACTCGAAAAAGAGATCACCACCCCTGAGCAATACCCCCTATCCCTCAACAGTTTAACCTCTGGCTGCAATCAAAAAACCAGTAGAGAACCCGTCCTCAATCTGAGTGAGTCAGAGGTACAAAATACCTTAGATACATTGACAAAAAAACGACTGGTCTCAGAGCAATCAGGTTTTGGTAGCCGAGTGGTTAAATACAAACACCGTTTCTGTAATACTGAGTTTAGCGATCTACAGCTTAAATCTTCAGAGCTAGCCGTTATCTGCCTTTTACTGTTAAGAGGCCCTCAAACTCCCGGTGAACTAAGAACTCGCAGTAATCGACTACATGAGTTTCACGATGTTAGTGAAGTCGAGGCCACATTAAACGATCTACACAGACGAGAGTCACCGCTTGTTATGCAATTGGCAAAAGAGCCTGGCAAGCGTGAGGCTCGCTATCGTCAACTTCTTAGCGAAGTCGATGCCAACTTAATGCAAGCTATGTCGACTCAGTCAAGCCAAGAAGCTGAAACGTCTAGCCAACAACAAAACAGCGAGCTGGAAGCAAGAGTCAGCAGCCTTGAGCAAGAAGTGGCAGAGCTAAAGGCGCAACTGCAAAGCTTACTTAATAATTAAGCCCCAATAACATCCTTTTACAAGGTTAAGATTAACGCCTAGCAACAATAGGTGTTAATCTGGCTTCTACACAATATCTAACGATTAAGGGATTAGTTTGCAAAACAGCTCCCCAAAAAATAGCATGCTTAAAAATACGCTATTACTCGCTCAGTTTGAGTTAAAAAAAATGCTATTTAATCCAAGAGGATTAATCGCACTCATCGCTTTTTCACTCGTTTGGCTACTTATTTTGCTCTATCCCATTAGTGGTGCATCAAGCTTCTTGCTTAATCCTGACTTTAGAGGGCTTATCGAAGGGATCTTTGGCCAGCAGGCCGTAAGTGAACTGTTTAAATGGCCTGTAGCCGAAATGGCTGTTTACTGGATAGCAGCGCTCTATATCTTCCCGCTATTTAGTATCTTTGTATCTGCCGATCAGTTTGCTACCGATAAGTCACGGGGAACTTTTCGATTCTTGACCCTTAGGGTCAGTCGAGACAGCCTATTTTTTGGTCGCTACCTTGGTCATATGGCACTACAGAGCCTGCTACTCGTGCTGACGGTTATTGCAACTGTAGTGCTTGCAGTAAGCCGAGATGCAACTCTGTTAATTCCAGCCCTGTTTTCAGGATTGATTGTCACCCTTAATCTCATCATAGTGTTACTGCCCTATACCGCGTTGATGGCGCTGTTATCGCTTTATGCTACTTCGGCCCGTCAAGCGACTATCTATGCCATCTTAGTTTGGGCTTTGATGTCAGTGAGCATCGCGATTATCAACAACTATTTACCTATTATTAGCGAACTGAAGTGGATCCTTCCTGGCTCCCAGATCTCCTTAATGATAAATACCCAAGGGTTAGGCAGCTTTGTCTATGCCCCAGTGCCTTTATTCCAAGCCATTTTGTTGCTGGTACTCGGCAGAATGTATATCAATAGGAGCGCACTATGAGTTTAGTTAGTTGCAAGGGCTTATCTAAGAGCTATGGCAGTAAGCAGGCATTAAAACAGGTCACTATAACCCTTGAAGCCGGCAGCCCTATTGCACTAGTTGGCCCGAATGGCGCAGGTAAAACCACGCTATTTAGTCTCTTGTGTGGCTACATTAAGCCATCAGCTGGTGAAGTATCTTTATTGGGAGCAAAACCTGGTAGCGCAGAACTATTGGGAAGAGTCTCATCTCTGCCACAAGATGCAGCGCTAGATCCAAACCTTGATATCATCACTCAGTTAACCCTGTTTGCCACCCTGCAAGGGTTTTCGACGAAAGCGGCAAAAGCCGAGGGGATACGAGTCTTAGGTCTGGTCGATTTGGCCGATAGCGCCCAACAAAAGCCAAAATCGTTGAGCCACGGTATGTCTAAACGTGTCTCTATCGCGCAGGCGCTTATTGGTTCACCTGAGCTGGTGTTACTCGATGAACCAACGGCAGGCCTAGATCCAGCCAATGCAAAAAAAATTAGAGAGCTAGTAAAGACCCTTTCAGGCAAAACAACCTTTATTATCAGCTCACATAATTTAGATGAACTGGAAAAACTGTGTGATCAAGTGCTCTACCTTGAGCAGGGGCAGTTAAGTCAATCAGTATCGGTGAAGGAATCGCAGCATGAAGATTACCTGACACTGACCATGCAACAATGTGATGCAGGTGAACTAGTCTCTGAAGTGATGCAGCTTGGCGATATTAGTTCTATTGAGGAGCGTCAGCCCAATGAGTTCTTAATTAAGCACAATAGCGGAGAGAACTATGCCATTGAGATTGCTCTACTGAGCTTATTTAAGCAGCACAACTGGCAGTATAAGGCGGTCTTAAAGGGAAGAACATTAGAAGAGAAACTATTCTCAAAACCTTAACCCCTGCTTTTTGGTATTTATCTTAAGGTATCCTCTTTACCTTGAGACCAAGACATAAATGGCGCCTATAGGCGCCATTTTTATTGAGCCCCTCGCATTGATACCAATTGCATTAAGCATCAGTTCACTGGGTGAGAATTCAAAGCACTGACGGCAAATTATAAACTTGAAGCTCATCGCGATTTCCGGATCTTAGCCTCAGCTTCCCCCTTACCAGCTAAACCCATTTAATTTTATATCAATCGTTCCCGGCGTAGCATACTGAGCTTTGCTGCCTTGACTGTAATACCAATCAGTATAAGCAGTTGATCTACTCAGAACGTTTTTTGGCAAACTAATTCAAGGCGAATAACTGAAAGAATGGTGCTCCCTTGTGAAGTTGTTCAACGCAGAAGTAGGCAGCCAAAAACGCTCCAGAATGGCGACCTAATCTTTATACTGATTGGTATAATTCAGTGCTTACTGATAGCCCTATTCACTCGTTCGGCAAACGACTGAGCACAATTTTAGAGAGGTAATGACTAACAATACTTGAGGTGGATTTAAGAGTAAGTGAAGCATGTTTAGCTAGTGCTGCAACTTTAACTTATGGCAGGGCTGTTTAGATGGGTTTTGAGCTTTAGTTCTGCAAGTGAGTTTTGAGCTGAGCTAATATTAATAAGCTGATGTCTAAAGCTAACACCCTAAGCTTTAAACGAAAAAAGAGCCGTGGTAAAAACCACGGCTCTTCAAAATTCTGTGTGATTAGCTAGTGCTAATCAAGCTGGTAACTTAGATAACAGTTACGTTCTCAGCTTGTGGGCCTTTTTGACCTTGAGTAACAGTAAACTGAACTTTTTGACCTTCGTCAAGAGTTTTGAAACCGTCAGAGTTGATAGCGCGGAAGTGTACGAATACGTCTGGACCAGACTCTTGCTCGATAAATCCGAAACCTTTATCAGAGTTGAACCACTTAACAACGCCAGTAACTTGAGACATAATATTGAATCCTGTAAATATAAATTAAAGCCTTAACGGCAGTAGAGCTGGAAAATGCCGGTTTACTTAATGTTAACAGGACGAACGTTGTCGTATTGAACACATAAAAATAAGCCTAACCTTCAAGCTGCAAACACTATAAACCATTCTCACCATAAGTCAACACACATTAGCATCGATATTTTGAGTCTTTTTACTTATATTTCTGCAGCTTGCTAAATAGATCAAAAAATTAAACTCTATCCGTTCAAACTTAAGCCACAACAACTGCTTAAAAAACAACCGCCAAGCTGCAACCTTTGATTTATAAGGCGCGGAAGACTTCTACTTTAAAATCTAGCTCACAGCTCAAACCTGAATTAGCCAATGCTAATTTTTGTTCTTCTGTTAATTTCCAGTTATAGGGTGTCATTTTTAGGAAGTGCCCGATGTCATCAGAATCACTGAGTGTTAACACTTGTTCAATCCGCTCCTGATGGATCAACTCAAAGCCCTCGATTCGAGATGCCTCTTGAGTGTGCTCTTTCGGGTTATCATAAATAAGCTCTTTTAGGGCGAAATGGTGTCTCGGTCCTGCACATACGGTTATCAAGATCCCACCAGACTTAATCACTCGCTTAAGTTCTACATCTAATGACGGCGCATAGATCCGCAACATAAAGTCGAAACTATCATCAGGGAAAGGCATATCGAACGCACTGGCGACACTAAAGGCAATCTTAGGGTAACGTTTCGCTGCATACTTAAGCGCGGACTTACTGATATCGACACCATAAAGCGAAAACGCTTCAGGTAAACTCTCAACCAAACGGTTAGAGTAGTACCCTTCCCCACAACCTATATCCAATCCAAAGCGTGCATCATTCAGATACTCATTGGCTAGCAGGTTGACCTTATCACTAAGTACTTGGTAATACCCCTTATTGAGGAACTCACGCCTAGCGAACATCATCTCTTTATTGTCACCAGGATCGTTCGACTTCTTCTTTTGTACAGGCAGTAAGTTCACATACCCTTCTTTGGCACAATCGAATCGATGATTTGACGGGCAACACCAAGTCTTATCTTGCTTTGTTAAAACCTGTTCACATAATGGGCAGCGGTAAATCATTTTTCAATCTCCAAAAAATGCCCTGCTTTGAAATGACAAGCTCAGGCTTACACTTTTAATTAGCATCCAAATCCGATAAGAGCAGTGCTATTTTATTGGGCTATCAACATCGTACCCGACTATCCAAGAGTGGGGGCTGATGACTCATGAACATTTAATAGAGAGCGCTTCAGAAGAACCGAACTCATTATATAGGATATAGGACTTGCGAGTATGCCTGAAAAGCAAGGTAACCTAGATAACCAATTACAACCATCACCATCAGATTGTCTGGTTCTGTTGGGTACAGATTGTTTGATAAAATTTTGCTAGACAAATGCTTACCAGCCCCTTGCAGCATGACTCAATAAACCGCAACGAGTATAAAGCGCTTCAAACGCCCCCTTCGCCCTAAAAGGGGCGGCTATTCTACTTTGCTTAGCTTTTTCGATCCAGTCAGTAAACAGCACTAACTCAAGTAAATAGGGCTATTGCGCTTAAGTAAACTAAGACATTCAAATCACTCAAGTGCTATGATAAGCACAATTATTATTTGTGATAGCCAATCAATATATGTCTACCAATAACCAACCCACCCTCTTTTGGCACGATTACGAGACTTTTGGTGCTAACCCAGCAAAAGACCGGCCTTCTCAGTTTGCTGGCGTGCGCACGGATATGGACCTTAATATCATTGGTGAGCCAGAAACCTTTTACTGTAAGGTCGCTAATGATTATTTACCGTCACCAGAGGCTATTCTTATCACGGGTATTACTCCGCAACTCGCTAACCTAAAGGGTATGCCAGAAGCTGAGTTTATGGACAAGATTAATAGTCTGTTTAGTCAACCTAAGACCTGTGTTGTGGGTTATAACTCATTGCGCTTTGATGATGAAGTGTCGCGCTACGGCTTTTACCGTAACTTTATCGACCCTTATGCCCGTGAGTGGCAAAACGGTAACACCCGCTGGGATATTATCGATCTCGTTCGTGCTTGCTATGCTTTTAGACCCGAGGGCATTAACTGGCCTGAAAAAGAAGATGGCTCTCCTAGCTTTAAGCTTGAGCAACTGACTGTAGCCAATGGCTTAAGCCATGAAAAGGCTCATGATGCGATGTCTGATGTGTATGCCACCATCGACATGGCAAAGCTGATAAAAACAGTGCAACCTAAGCTGTTTGATTATTACTTTAGCCTGAGACAGAAGCAGCAAGTATCCAAGTTCATCGATGTGCTTGATATGAAGCCACTTGTGCATGTTAGCTCGAAAATCAGTGCACTTAATGGCTGCACCACAATTATCGCACCGGTCGCCTATCACTCTACGAATAAGAACGCGGTTATTTGCGTTAACCTTGCTATGAACCTCTCTCCGCTTATTGAACTTAGCGTTGAAGAGATCCGTGAGCGCATGTATACCCGCCGCAGCGATTTAGCACCCGATGAGTTGCCTATCGGTATTAAGCAGATCCATATCAACAAGAGTCCGTTTATTGCAGCTGCTAATACGTTAACTGATGAGAATGCTGCCAGACTCGACATTGACAAGGCGTTTGCCAGAGAGCAATACCGAAGGCTTAAACAACATCCAGAACTGCGCGAAAAACTGGTTGCAGTGTTTGATGTAGAACATGAAGAGAAAGCTATCGACCCTGATCAGGCATTATACAGCGGCGGTTTCTTCAGTTCGGCGGATAAAGCTAAAATCGAGATCATCCGCAACACTAAGCCAAGCAACTTGGCAGCACTTGAACTGGACTTCGATGACTCAAGACTGGCAGAGATGCTGTTTAGGTACCGTGCACGTAACTATCCAGAAACCCTCGATGATAGTGAGCAATACCGCTGGCGCGAATTCTGTCAGTCTAGACTCAACGATCCTGACTATATTATTCGTTTGGAAAACTTGCTTGAAGAGACCGAGCAAGATGAATCTAAGCAAAAATTATTACAGGCTTTATGTCATTATCTTAGAAGCCTATAAGCTTTATCGGCGACAACTGAGATCTTCGTCTCATTCTAGTTGTAACAAGATTACTAGAATGATACTTCTTTAGTGTTAATAAAAAGGAAATAGCATATGCAGGACAGGTTCTTAAAAAGCGTAGCCAAGTTACCGGAGCCACTAGCAACCGCTATCGTACCAATACTGAATAAAGATTTTGCCGGCCATATTGATGCTCAGCAACTAGAACAGCTTCAAACGGCAAGCAAGATGGAGCTAAACGAACTACTTTTAGCCCTACTTCCCATTGCTGCAGCTTTAGCTAGACCGCCTATCAGTGATTTTCATGTGGGTGCCATCGCTAAGGGTAAGAGCGGCGATATCTACATGGGCGCGAATATTGAACTTCCAGGTGAAGCACTATTTCATTCTGTTCACGCCGAACAGAGCGCCATTAGCCACGCATGGCTAAGCGGTGAAAGCATTATTGAAGACATCATTGTCAATGCGTCTCCTTGCGGACATTGCCGTCAATTTATCAATGAGCTCGTTGAAGGTGCTAAAGTTAACATCCACCTACCACTGCAGAAAGTTGAGCCACTATCTCATTACCTACCTTATGCATTTGGTCCAAGCGATCTCAATATCACAGAGCCTTTGCTCACTAAGCAGCAGCATACGCTGACATTAGATTCTAACGACCCGATGATCATTGAAGGACTCGATCATGCGGGGCTAAGTTATGCGCCGTACACCAAGACCTACGCTGCTGTCGTGTTAGAAACAAAAGATGGTGCGACCTATTGTGGTCGTTATGCTGAAAACGCAGCATTTAATCCATCGATGCAGCCAATGCAGATGGCACTGTCTACCATGGCGCGTCATAACCGCGATTTCAGCGAGATTAACCGCGCCGTATTGATAGAGTCTTCTAAAGGGGTGATCTCACTCGTTGGTGCCGCTATGGACGCTCTACACAGTGTTGCGGCAGTCGAGCTTGAACATATTGTGGTTGAGCCAGAATAGTCTCCAATCTGTTCAACGAAGAAAAGGACCACATTTGTGGTCCTTTTTTATTCTGGCTGTTTATCGGCTAAAGCTAAGGTCGGTTAACTGCGATTCTTCTCAAGCTTTGCGAATAAACTCGATGTATCCCAGCGCTTACCACCGATGGACTGTACTTCTGAGTAAAACTGATCGACTAAAGCCGTTAGCGGTAAGTGCGAGCCATTGCGACGTGCCTCATCTAGCGCAATACCTAAGTCTTTACGCATCCAATCGACGGCAAAGCCAAAATCATATTCGCCTTTCCACATGGTTTGATAACGATTTTCCATCTGCCATGATTGCGCCGCGCCCTTACTGATCACTTCAACGACTTTTTCACCGTCTAAACCCGCGCTTCGCGCAAAATGCAGTCCTTCAGCGAGTCCCTGAACCACACCAGCAATACAAATTTGGTTGACCATCTTAGTGAGCTGCCCCGCACCAACCTCGCCTAATAACTCAGCGCAGCGTGCATAAGAGTCAATTACAGGCTTAGCGCGCTCAAACGTTGCTTGTTCGCCGCCGGCCATCACTGTTAGTACGCCGTTTTCGGCGCCCGCCTGTCCGCCCGATACCGGTGCATCGATAAAGCCAATATCCAATGGCTTAGCAATATCTGCGATCTCTCGAGCCACATCGGCGGATGCGGTGGTATGATCAACCAAAATAGTCCCTGCACTCATTCCCGCCAATACACCGTTATCGCCCAACGTCACTTGACGCAAGTCGTCATCGTTGCCGACACATACAAACACCATATCTTGGCCGATTGCGGCCTCTCTAGGGGTAAGCTGATACTCACCGCTGAACTCTTCCGTCCAAGCCTTAGCTTTTGCTTCAGTACGGTTATAAACCGTAACCTGATGACCATGCTTAACTAAGTGACCAGCCATGGGATAACCCATCACACCTAAACCTATGAACGCAACCTTAGCCATTATATTTCCTATTGTAGGGAGTATTTTTTGCCCCATTCTAAAGGCTAGAAGTGATAGAAAACAACTTTATTGAGGCAATAAAAAAGCTAGCCCGATGGCTAGCTTTAATGAACATAAACTTTAACAGAGCTAAATCACTAAACCTGCGGCTGCAGATCCAGATGGGCCTGCATCTCTGCACCAATCTTCTTACGCATCTCCATCAATCTAATGGCAGACTCTCGTAATTCGATATCTGCAGCTGACGTAGGCTTCCAGTCAGGCACTTCTGTCGGTTGGCCTTCATCATCAACCGCAACCATGACTAGGACACAGTGCGTTGTTAGGGCTCTTTCAGTTACCTTAGGATCGCCAGCTCTTACATCAATGGCAAGGTGCATAGAAGTTCTACCCGTATAGATGATCTTCGCGCTGACTTCGACGATATTGCCCACATGAATAGGCTTAACAAATCGAATACCGCCAGCATAAGCAGTAATACAATACTTACCACTCCAGCCCGCAGCGCAGCCATAACCAGCGAGGTCAATCCACTTCATTACGGCGCCGCCGTGTACTTTACCGCCAAAGTTCACATCTGCCGGTTCTGCTAAGAACCTCAGTGTTAATTGTCTTTCTGTGCCTGCCATATCTGGTCTCAATAATTTTGCCATCTATTGAGTATTTTACGTCAAATTCGGCCTTGCGGCACGCTTTAACCAAACTGACTGACGAAAAAGCTACCAGCTAACACGGTCGGTAATGCTAAACGATAAAGCCAAAGCTGTGATTTCTCACCTAGCAATCTACCACCATTAAATAAAGTGTAGGCTCCAATACCTGCAAGAAACAATGCCATCACTTCAATGCCTGCAAGGACGCTGTTGGCGTTACTCACATCGATCGCGGCAATCAGTAGCGCAAACCAAACCACAGTAAATGCAGCGACAGCTAAGTTGAAGGTTTTAACTCCCAATTGCAACTTGGGAAAGCGTACTAATGACTCACCTCGAATAAGCTCATTAATATTGGCAGTGATAATGCCTAGAATTGGCATGATAGGAATAACAATTGGATTAAGCACTTTTCGTGTCCCTTAGGTATGACCTACATTGAGCCCATCTTGCGTGAGCTGAGAGCTGCAGTATCTGCCTATTGAGATCCGAATTCTAGAGACTTATCACCACATTAAACAAGGTTAATCTGGCCGATATATTGATTTAATATTTGGCTGAAATTGTGTGAATCACTTCAAATTTCAAGCTGCTCCAAACACAAAAAAGCGCCCTTGGGCGCTTTTAAATGTTCGGTCAATCTAGCTGACTACACTTTTTTAAACAGTAGTGAGCCGTTAGTGCCACCAAAACCGAATGAGTTACACAATCCGTAATCAAACTTATAATCACGAGCAGTGTGAGCTACAAAGTCAAGGTCACAGCCTTCATCAGGGTTATCTAAGTTCAGTGTTGGCGGTACGACTTGATCTTTAAGAGCAAGAATCGTCACAATCGCTTCAACTGAACCTGCAGCGCCTAACAGATGACCTGTCATAGATTTTGTTGAACTCACTAACAAGTCGTAGGCATGGTCGCTAAATACAGACTTAACCGCGGCGGCTTCAGCCTTATCACCCGCGGGTGTTGAGGTGCCATGAGCGTTGATGTAACCGATCTCTTCACGGGCAACTTTGGCGTCGTTAATTGCATTAACCATTGCCGCAGCAGCGCCAGCACCATCACTTGGTGGTGATGTCATGTGGAACGCATCACCGCTCATACCAAAACCCACTAATTCAGCATAAATCGTCGCACCGCGCGCTTTTGCATGCTCGTACTCTTCCATCACCATCACACCTGCGCCGTCACCGATAACGAAACCATCACGATCTTTATCCCAAGGACGACTTGCCGCCTCAGGATCGTCATTACGGGTAGACAATGCTTTAGCTGAGCCAAATCCTGCCACAGCTAATGGACACGTCACATCTTCAGCGCCGCCAGCAACCATCACATCAGCATCGCCATAAGCAATCGTACGCGCAGCAAAGCCAATATTATGCACGCCTGTTGTACAAGCAGTAGTCACAGCAAAGTTCGGGCCTGTCATGCCGTATTTAATCGAAAGGTGTCCAGCAATCATGTTGATGATCGTGCTTGGAACGAAGAAAGGCGATACTTTACGTGGACCGCCCTTTAATAGTGCTGCATGGTTTTGTTCAATTAGTGGCATACCACCCATACCAGCACCAATAGCGGTACCGACACGAGCAGGGTCTAACTTATCCATCTCAAGACCTGAGTCTTCAACGGCTTGAATGCCTGCAGCCATACCGTATTGAATAAACAAGTCCATCTTACGTGCGTCTTTGCGAGGCATGTACTGCTCGACATCGAAGTCTTTAACAGAACCGCTAATGCGAGTCGAAAACTCACTAGCATCAAATTTAGTTATCGGCGCGATACCACTCTTACCAGAAACCAGGGCTTTCCAAGAAGAGTCCACTGTATTTCCCACTGGGCTAACTAAGCCTAAGCCCGTTACGACTACTCGACGTTTAGACACGCGGTCACCTTTTTACTTTAAAAATGAATAATGATGATAGCTGCAAAGAGATTGAACTACCAATACCTACACCCTGTACTTGAAAACACGGTTTCAAAGGGTATGTGCCAGTTCTGGTTGGAATAATACTTACCTAGGTTAATAAGTATTGATAATGCGAAGATAAAAAAGTTTACTCAACCAGTGGCTTTTACAAACAAAAACAGGCGGCAAAAATGCCGCCTGTTTTCAAGAATTCTAGATTACTGATTCTTAGAAACGTAATCGATCGCTGCTTGAACAGTAGTGATCTTTTCAGCTTCTTCATCAGGGATCTCGGTGTCAAACTCTTCTTCTAGAGCCATAACCAACTCAACAGTGTCTAGAGAATCTGCACCCAAATCGTCAACGAAAGATGCTGCTGATTTAACGTCTTCTTCTTTAACACCTAGTTGCTCGATGATGATTTTCTTTACACGTTCTTCGATGTTGCTCATTAGTTTTCTTTCCTATTCAAATTACGCACTTGCGCAAGATTGCGAGTAGTTTATTGAATTTGGCAGACATTGCAAGCTTAACTTTCGTGGTCTAACCACAATCGAGCCTACAGTTGATGCAGATCACCCTAGAGTGATCACAGCCTGCCGCTCCCTTTAAACCATGTACATGCCACCATTCACATGGAGAGTTTCCCCAGTAATATAAGCAGCAGAGTCTGACGCTAAAAAGAGGACTGCGTGAGCAATTTCCTGCGCCTGACCAAGTCTTTCCATTGGTACCTGAGACATAATAGCTTGTTGCTGCTCTTCCGTCAGCTCATCCGTCATATCTGTCTGGATAAATCCAGGGGCAATAGCATTAACTGTAATCTGACGAGATGCAACCTCTCTTGCAAGAGATTTTGTAAATCCAATCAGGCCAGCTTTAGCTGCAGAGTAGTTAGTCTGCCCTGCATTACCCATGGTGCCTACAACTGAGCCAATGTTAATAATACGCCCATGACGTTTCTTCATCATAGGTCTCATCACCGCTTTCGAGGTACGGAAGATAGATGTAAGGTTAGTATCTAGGATATCATTCCATTCATCATCTTTCATGCGCATTAACAAATTGTCACGAGTAATACCTGCGTTGTTGACTAAAATGTCTACATCGCCAGCTTTTTCTTTTATTGTTTCAAACAAAGCTTTAACAGAGTCAGCATCAGTCACGTTTAAAACAAGACCGTAGCCCTTATCGCCTAAATAGGCTTGTATCGCTTCAGCGCCACGTTCACTGGTTGCAGTACCGATAACGACTGCACCAGCTGAAACTAATGTTTCTGCAACTGCACGTCCAATACCACGGCTGGCACCTGTTACTAAGGCAACTTTACCAGTCAAATCAAAACTTATACTCATCAGATTTCCTTATTCGGTCAACGCCGTTAATGATGCCACATCGTTTACAGCTTGCGCTGAAAGCGAGCGATTAATACGTTTTGTTAGACCTGTTAATACTTTACCAGGTCCCATTTCAAACAGATTAGTGATCCCCTCTTGAGCCATTAACTCGACAGTTTCAGACCAACGTACAGGACAATATAATTGACGCACGAGTGCATCTTTAATATCTGCAGCAGACTGAGGTCTAGCAACATCAACATTGTTGATCACGTTAACTGAAGGTGCACTGAACTCAATTGACTCTAGTGCCACTGCAAGTTTATCTGCAGCAGGCTTCATTAGTTGGCAGTGAGATGGCACGCTAACTGGTAGCGCAACCGCCATCTTAGCACCGTTGGCTTTACATAATGCCGCAGCGCGCTCAACAGCAGCCTTTTCACCAGCGATAACCACTTGGCCTGGGCTGTTGTAGTTAACAGGGCTAACCACTGCGCCTTCTGACGCCTCTTCGCACGCTTTGGCAATAGCGTCGTCTGCTAATCCAATAATGGCAAACATAGCGCCAGTACCAGCAGGAACCGCTTGTTGCATCAGTTGCCCACGGAGCTCAACTAATTTAATCGCTGCCTCAAAATCAATCACGCCGGCACACACAAGTGCAGAGTACTCACCCAAACTATGGCCAGCCATAACACTTGGTAAGCCTTTACCCGATGCTAAATATGCACGGTAGATTGCTACGCTTGCAGCTAACAATGCAGGCTGAGTCTTATCGGTTTCATTTAGGGTTTCAACAGGTCCTTGCTGAACCAGTTCCCATAAATCGTATCCAAGAACTGAGCTTGCCTGAGCGAAAGTCTCACCAACTACCGGATGGGTTTCGGCTAGCTCAGCTAACATTCCTAATGCTTGAGAACCTTGTCCTGGGAATACAAAAGCTGTATTTTCCATATTAATCTACCTTCTAAATCGACGCCTATTGACGGTTATCAACCAACCGTTATCTTAAGATATTATCTAAGACGATAATTAAAAACGAACTAAAGCACTTCCCCAGGCAAACCCTGCACCGAAGGCTTCAAGTAGCAATAGCTGACCACGCTGAATACGACCATCTCTTACCGCTTCATCGAGTGCAATTGGCACTGAAGCCGCAGAGGTATTACCGTGCTTAGCCAGCGTTAGCACGACTTTATCTAAACTCATATCGAGTTTCTTAGCCGTAGCTTTAATAATTCTAAAGTTAGCCTGATGTGGCACAAGCCAATCAATCTCAGACTTATCTACGTTATTATGGCGCAAAGTTTCTGTCACGACATGAGATAACTGAGTTACCGCAACCTTAAATACATCGTTGCCTTTCATTGTCATATAACCCACGGCTTCAGAGGTTTCTCCTTTACGCGGCGGGATAGAACACTTTAGCAGGTCGCCTTGACGGCCATCGGCAAAGATATGCGTCGAAATAATACCTGGCTCGTCAGCTCTACCGATGACCGCAGCGCCAGCTCCGTCACCAAATAGAATAATCGTTGAGCGGTCTTCTGGCTCACACAAACGAGAAAGCACATCGGCACCGATCACCAACACATTTTTAGCCGCACCAGATTTTACAAATTGATCCGCCACAGATAAGGCATATACAAAACCTGAGCAAGCCGCAGCGATGTCAAAGGCCGGAATAGTATGAACTCCTAACATGGCCTGTATTTCACATGCTGCCGCAGGAAATGCGTTACTAGCACTGGTAGTACCGCAGATGATCATATCAATTTCAGTTGCTTCGATACCCGCCATCTCAATGGCTTTTAACGCAGCTTGATATCCCATGGTCGAAACGGTTTCGTCCGCTGCTGCGATTCTACGTTCTGAAATACCTGTGCGCTCCACAATCCATTGATCAGTGGTTTCGACCATCTGTTCAAGATCGTGATTACTACGCACCTGCACCGGTAGATAGC
This sequence comes from Shewanella schlegeliana, assembly GCF_016765635.1. Taxonomy (GTDB): domain Bacteria; phylum Pseudomonadota; class Gammaproteobacteria; order Enterobacterales; family Shewanellaceae; genus Shewanella; species Shewanella schlegeliana. Next base: position 401,080 of record NZ_JAESVD010000001.1, on the reverse strand, counting down.
TACCAGTACCAAGAATTTTTGTATGCATAAGGAATTTATCAGCTATTAATGTCTAAAAGAATCGACTCTAGACGATCTTCGATCATCTGAGGGAGTCGACGTTGCGCTTCGGTTACTGCCAAAGTAATTGCTTGTAAAAAAGCAGCTTCATCTGCGCACCCATGACTTTTTACTACAATTCCGCGCAATCCTATCAGACTTGCGCCATTATAGTGGTCGGGGTTCATCTGATTTAACAAAGAACGTATACGTGGGGCGATGATTTTAGCAAGGATCCGAACGAAAAATCCGTCACCTAAGCCTTTCTTCAATTGATGGATCAGCAAACGAGCAATGCCCTCTGAGGTTTTCAGAGTGATATTACCCACAAAACCATCACACACAATCACGTCTACATTACCCGAGTAAATCTCATCACCTTCAATAAAACCGGTATAGTTTATTTGAGGAATTTGTTGCAGTAACTGACCAGCCTGTTGAACTTGATCATTACCTTTAATCTCTTCGATACCAACATTGAGTAACGCGACCTTAGGTGACACCGTTTTATCAACAGTTTCACTGAGCACCGAACCCATAACCGCAAATTGGAATAAGGTTTCGGAATCACATGAGATATTTGCGCCCAAATCGAGTAAATAAACAGGTGTATTATTTACCGCGGGTAAACAGCTTACTAATGCTGGACGGTCGATACCCGGCAGGGTTTTAAGCAATACTTTAGACATCGCCATTAGCGCGCCTGTATTACCTGCGCTCAGACATGCCTGCGCCTTTCCGTCACGTACTAACTCAATGGCTAAACGCATCGAGCTTTGCTTACGATTTCTTAAGGCATGAACAGGCCGATCAGACATAGTAACCACTTCGGTCGTATGTTTAATCTCAATGCGGCTTTTTATTGCTGGTTCGGCAGATGCTAAATGTTCGTCGATCTGGGTTTTATCACCCACGAGTACGATTTTTAGGAGGGGGTTTAAGCGAAGTGCCTGCAAAGTTGCAGGCACTGTGATGCGGGGACCAAAGTCGCCCCCCATCGCATCTAACGCAAGCGTCAGATTTGTCATAAGGGTCTCAACAAATTACTTGTTGATAACCTTTTGACCACGGTAGAAACCGTCCGCAGTCACGTTGTGACGACGGTGTAGTTCACCACTCGTTGCATCCACAGATAATTGAGCTGTGCTCAAAGAATCGTGTGAACGACGCATACCGCGCTTAGAACGAGATTTTTTATTCTGTTGTACAGCCATTGGCCCTGTCTCCTAGATTACTTGCTCTTCAGTTTTTCTAACACTGCAAACGGATTTGGACGCTCCTCTTGAGCGGGTTCGATCTCGCCTACTACTATATCTTGTTTGCCTAGATGACAATCTTCATTCTCATGCATGGCAATCAAAGGCATAGCAACTATCAATTCATCTTCAATCAATTGATGCAGACGAATTTCGCCAATTTCATTGCACTCAATAGGCTCATACGCATCCGGGAGCTCATCGATTTCAGCTTCAGTCTTACAAAGTCCAAAACTAAACTCGACCGTAACCTCAGTGGTAAATAGTGTCATACAACGTTGACAATCCAGAGTGAGCTCCGTCACAGCCTTCCCGTTAAGGTAGACTATCCCCTGTATATCTACGCCGCATTCAAGCGACACTGCCACGTCAGAACAGTCGCCGGCACATAATTCATTTAATCGCTTTAACTGCTTACCAGGTACCATGCCTTCATACGAAATCTGGCTACTGGCAGCGCGAACGGGATCAATTGAAACCGGTATCTTTACTGTTTGCATAAGGCGCGCATTTTAGGTGAATTTTAGCAGAAGTCAATACTCTTGTACGTTCAAGATGAATAACCACTGTTTGATTCAGCTAAGTGAGTTGTTAGGTGACCGCATTGTACAAGAAACAAAGCCGCCAATACATTATATTTCACCTATAAATGCGTTTAAGTGTTCGTAAATCCATCGGCGACATCTTTTTTTGTGACCTTGTTAATAAAGCAGCTCTATAAACAGTTACAACAAAAGAGTCATCACTATCGATTAATGGTTCAATTTTAAGCCAAGCGTTTTAATCTAAGCAGTTGAATAGTTTAATAACACCTTCGACTCGGCATCTAAATTAGGATGCCTCGCCCTTAGAAATGACTTTTCAAGCATCACTCATTTGCATTCAAAGGCACTATATTAATATAGTTTAACTTTCAGGTTTGTTGGCGTGCTTAACACCTGATGCCCAGTGCACTACCACATGGTCAAGCCTTGCAATGCCTTCCCTCGCAAGCGCTCCAAGCACCATTGCAAACAAGATTGTTGGATAAAATGGACGGCTAACATCGCCACTTAAGTGAACCACTACAGACAACATAATCAAAATTGCAATCCATAATTTAAGCATAACCATACTCCTATCTATACTGTCTTAATCATCTTAGTTCCAATACACAATACGGTTTACCTCCTGTATGCCAGCTGAATACGACCTATTGATATCAATTTCAGTCGAGTTACGATATAAATAGCACTTAACTAGTCAGTGTTAACCTTTTATCTACCTACCAATTACCATAGATAACGATTGATATAATTATTCCATTAAAAAATCTCGATAAGACTTGCCCCGATGTAGCAAGTTTAGTGACAATATCATCTTTATCTTGAGCGAAAGCCTCTCGATAGCCGCAACAAGGTTTGGCTCACTCACTAAACTTTAGGCAATCGTAAACATCACAAGGTCCACTATGTCTACATCCATCGTTTTAGCTTCAACCTCCCCTTTTAGGCAACAACTGCTCGAAAAGTTAGCATTGGAATTTGACAGCTGCTCTCCTGAGGTCGATGAAACTCCGCTTGATAACGAATCCCCGACCGAATTGGTTTTGCGCTTAGCGAAGCTAAAAGCGGCTGCAGGAGCGAAACAAAAGCCAAACTCGATTGTGATTGGCTCAGATCAAGTTGCCGTGATAAATAATCAAATCATTGGTAAGCCACTTAAACGTGAGACGGCCATCGAGCAGTTAACGGCTGCCAGTGGTCAGTCAATCACCTTTTATACAGGTCTTGCCCTGCATAACGGCAACACTGGTGAAGTCGAAGCGATTGTAGAGCCGTTCATCGTGCACTTTCGAAGCCTGACCCACGAACAGATCTGCAATTATGTCGACATGGAGCAACCTTATTACTGCGCAGGCAGTTTCAAGAGCGAAGGGCTTGGAATCGCACTATTTGAAAGACTTGAAGGTAAAGACCCAAACACATTAATAGGCCTACCATTAATCTCACTTATCGACCTTCTCCACCGTCAAGGCGTCAACGTGCTTTAAACGCTCAAGTGAGCTGCAACAGGCTTCTTGCGAATAACGAGCTGTTCTAGCGCTATTACCCCAAATTAGCGCTAGTAGCCCTGTTGCGAATGATTTACTGAACCTTAAAAACGGTTAGATTAACGACATCATCATTAGCTTGGTTACGAACAAATACGCCGTCTACGACTATTTCAACTTAGATTTACAGTCGAATAAGGCAATGCTTAGCGGCTTAAACTCACCGTATATGGTTTAGGGATTGGGATAAGAACGGCACTGAACAAGCATTGCTCTACTAGTCACACCTTGTTCCTATGACACCTTATGCCGACGAACAGTTTTACTCGAGTATTAAAAGCACTCACTCTTATCAGTAATTGTCGCTGGGCGGGCTTTGCTCAGTCCTCATACAAGAAAGTATACGGGGGAGTCATTGCATTTTTCGATGGTGATAGATCTTCCTCGTTTTGAGTTAATAGCAAAATTGCGAGTTTATAGTTACCAAGCTGAGAAAGCGTTAAACCATAATAGGGAGGATTTGGCCACAAAATGAGGAACAGCACAAACATCTGACTTCACTTAGTGAATACTCCTTTAGACGCCCTCTCTTCATTAATCAATTATGTCGATAATGAAATGTTCGAACAGAAACAAGGATACTGACTTAGGGGGAGTACAGACCAAGTTTCCATTGATAGCAGGAATTCTCATCGGACAATGAAAATAGAGTTATAAGGTAATAGAGGCGTAAAGTTTTAGCCCCGGGTTTATATTATCGGGGCTAAACTCGCAGACAGGCTATGAAATTAGGAGCTAAAGTTAAGAGCTATCAGAATTGGCCAAAGCTAGTTCAATTAGCATTAAAGCTATAGAAGCTAGGCTAATACACTTAACAATTCTATCGGCCTGTGAATAATAGCCTTTGGCTGGGCCAAAAGTAGTTTTGATTCACTATGAGCACCATAACTGACACCAACCGCGTCGATACCGGCATTATTAGCCATATTTAGATCATGTAATGAATCACCAACCATTATCGCTCGATGAGGCTTAACTTTCAGCTCATCCAATAACTCATGGATCATATCAGGGTTAGGTTTACTCTTTGACTCATCCGCACAGCGGCTTGATTCAAAGTGATGACCTAAACCTGTTTCAGTTAATACTCTATTTAAGCCATTACGCCCCTTCCCTGTTGCCACAGCTAAGCGGTAACGATTCGCGCTCAGCTGGCTCAGTAACTCTTCACTACCGTCAAACAGGGGGCTTGGTGTCGTATTTAGCGTTAAGTAATGCTCTTTGTACGAATTAATCATGGGTTCGAAGTCGACTGACGGTAACGTTGGATACAAGGTTTTAAGTGCCTCTTCCATCGATAAACCGATCACATCGCGAATTGCTAACTCTGAAGGCGTGGCAATAGATAACGATTGCGCCATCTGCTGCATACAGGTAACAATTTTACTGATGGAGTCCATTAAGGTTCCATCCCAATCAAAGATGACTAATTCGTAAGGCTTCATACTTTCTTTAACTTCTTTAAGGTTGATTCGAGTATTGTGTCTAATGGCGCTTTAACCTGCATCACCTCTTCCGTGTCGGGATGAGTAAACTTAAGCTGCGCCGCGTGTAAAAATAGTCGATTTAGTCCTTGTGCTCGCATCGAGTCATCAAACTTCTGCTCACTATACTTCTCATCACAAGCAATTGGGTGACCCGCATATTGACAATGCACACGAATTTGGTGAGTACGTCCCGTCACTGGACTCGCCTGTACTAGCGTTGAATCGCTATAGCGCTGCAAAACTTTAAAGCGGGTTTCAGACTCTTTACCCTCTTTATTAACACGAACGATACGCTCACCAGATTTAAGCGTTAATTTAAGTAAAGGTGCTTTTATCACCTTATCGTGGCTCTGCCACTCGCCTCTGACCAGTGCGACATAATCCTTTTGCATCTTCTTAAAGCGAAGTTGATCATGTAGGTGTCTTAGTGCGCTACGTTTCTTGGCAATAAGCAACACGCCCGATGTTTCTTTATCGAGTCGGTGAACCAATTCCAAAAACTTCTGTTGTGTACGTAAAGAACGCATCGCCTCGATAACGCCGAACTCCACACCACTACCACCATGTACGGCGATCCCCGAAGGCTTGTTTAGCACAATAAGAAATTTGTCTTCATACAAAATCCGCTCTTCGAGCTGAGACACTTTGGTTAACTTTGCTGATGGACCAGGTCGGCCTTCCGATTCAGAAACCCGGACTGGGGGAACACGCACAACGTCACCATCGGCCAACTTGTATTCTGGCTTGATGCGTTTTTTATTGACTCTGACCTCGCCCTTACGCACGATCCGATAGATCATACTTTTAGGGACGCCTTTTAGTTTTGTCAGAAGAAAATTGTCAATACGTTGTCCAACGTGGTCTTCATCAATCGTGACCATTTGAACTTGTGCTTTTAAAGGTGGAGTATTCATGCTGCGCCATCGTGTATTTCGTTGCCACGCATTGTACACAACTCAAAAGATTTATGCCTTTCCATTTGCTGATTTTATCTATTATTGCTATATTTCCCCGGCTATCGGTGATAAATAGTGGATAAAGTGTCCATAACTCGCCGCAGCATAGCGTTACAGCACGAGACTAAAAATGTTTTAATTTTGATAGTAAATCATTGATTTACGGGTCGTTGTATCAATTAAAAAGCTTAACATATGCTTTCACGACTAAATCGAAATGAAAACCCAACTTACAACTGGTTTCTCTGCTGCATACGCCCCCATTTCGAAGAATAATTTTAACTCGTCGTCAGACGCTACCGTTTCGAATTGGCATTACTGGAAAGTATTTAAAGAATTTATGGGGTTGGTTGACGTTTAACAACGAATTCCTTGTTTTTGTAAACATTAAAAAATAAGCCATAAATAGGATGCGACACGCAGAGAATGCGTCTAACAGCAATGCGCACCTTGCCTAGAGGCCGACCGTGAGGTCCTGTTTAATAATCCTAGGCCCGTAATGCAGTGAAATAAGTATCGTTTGATGACCTACTATTAAAGAAGAATTACGTCATCATGAAACGGATGTTAATCAATGCGACTCAATCTGAAGAGTTGCGCGTTGCCCTTGTTGATGGGCAACAACTGTATGATTTGGATATCGAAAGCCCAGGTCATGAACAAAAGAAAGCCAATATTTACAAAGGCACAATTACACGAGTAGAACCGTCTCTTGAAGCGGCCTTCGTTGATTATGGTGCTGAACGTCACGGCTTCCTACCTCTTAAAGAAATTGCTCGTGAATACTTCCCTAAGGGTTACTCTTTCCAAGGCCGTCCTAGCATTAAGGAAGTGGTTAAAGAAGGTCAGGAAGTTATCATTCAAATTGATAAAGAAGAGCGCGGCAATAAAGGCGCCGCACTGACTACCTTTATCAGTCTAGCGGGTTCTTATCTTGTTCTTATGCCAAATAACCCTCGTGCCGGCGGTATTTCACGTCGTATCGAAGGTGATGAGCGTACTGAACTTAAAGCTGCTCTAGCAGAACTTGAAGTGCCACAAGGCATGGGTCTAATCGTTCGCACCGCAGGTGTGGGTAAAGATCCAGCAGAACTAAAGTGGGACTTAAAAGTACTACAGCATCACTGGGCTGCAATCAAAGAAGCTGCAGAGAGTGCACCAGCACCTTTCCTAATCCATCAAGAAAGTAACGTTATCGTTCGTGCTATCCGTGACTATTTACGTCGCGATGTTGGCGAGATCTTGATCGACCACCCACGCATCTATGAGCAGGCAAAAGAGCACGTTTCACTTGTTCGTCCTGACTTTGTCGAGCGTATTAAGCGTTACGACGCTGAAGTACCACTATTTACACATTACCAGATCGAAACTCAAATCGAGTCTGCATTCCAACGCGAAGTGCGTCTACCATCTGGTGGCTCGATTGTAATCGATCCGACTGAAGCGCTAACCTCTATCGACATTAACTCAGCCCGCGCAACGAAAGGCGGTGATATCGAAGAGACGGCACTAAATACTAACCTTGAAGCCGCTGATGAAATTGCACGTCAATTACGTCTACGTGACTTAGGTGGTTTAGTTGTTATCGACTTTATCGATATGACTCCAGTACGTCATCAACGTGAAGTTGAAAAACGTATGCAAGATGCCGTTCATCACGACAGAGCTCGCGTACAACTAGGCCGTATCTCTCGCTTTGGCTTGATGGAGATGTCGCGTCAGCGTCTACGCCCTTCACTTGAAGAGTCTGCAGCACATTTATGCCCACGTTGTCATGGCCAAGGTACAATTCGTGGTACAGAATCTCTTGCGCTCTCGATTCTTCGTCTAATGGAAGAGGAAGCAATTAAAGAGAACACATCGCAAATTGAAGCGGTTGTGCCTGTCGATGTTGCCGCTTTCCTACTAAACGAAAAGCGTAAAGCTATCCGTATCACTGAAAAACGCCATAACGTTGAAGTGTACGTGATCCCAGATCCAAATATGACCACACCGGATTACCGTGTTGTACGTCATCGTAAGGATGATGAGATCAGTGAGTCTAGCTACAAGTTACTTGAAAAAGAAGAGTCTAAGCTATACGAACCACGTAAGCTTGAAAGAGCTGCGGCTCCACAGCCAGCACTAAAAGGTTTCTCTACGCCAAAGAAAGCACCAATAGTTGAAACTAAGCCTGCTGCACCAAAGAAAGAAGAACCTGGTTTCTTTGCTAAGATTGCTGCAGCTATTAGTTCTCTATTTGGTAGCAAAGAAGAGCCAAAAGCTGAACCTAAGAAGCAAGATAAAGACAGCCGCAGCAGCCAAGGCCGTAATAATAACCGTCGTAATAGTAATCGCCGTAATGACCCTCGTCGTAACCGCAATGAAAACCGTAACGACACAGAGCAGACTAAAGAGAAGCGTAGCAAGAACAGTCGTAACGATAGAACCGACGATCGTTCTCAGTCTCAAGAAGATACAAGCAAACGTCAACCTCGCGCCGAAAAAACACGCTCTCGCCAAGAGAGTAGCAACGAGAACGAGCAGCCTAAGCAAGAAGCAGCACGTGAACGTCGCCAACGTCGTAACATGCGTCGTAAAGTGCGTGTAAGCAACGAGACTGAAGAGGTTAAAGCGGAAGCCGCTAAAGTTGATGCTCCAGCACCAACTTTAGCGACAAACGAAGATAAGCCTGCACGTCCAAAGCGTCAGCCACGCAAACCTAAGGCTAAAGTTGAAGCGACTGAAGTAGCAGAACAAGTTGAAGCGACAACTACGGTTGAAACAGCTGTTGAAGCACCAAAGCCTGCTGTAGAAACGCCAGTTGAAGCTAAGGTTGAAAAAGTTGCTGAAACAAACGTAGAGGCTAAAGTTGACTCAACTGAAGAAGTGACTTCAGAAGAGAATGCACGTGAGCCACGTGAAGGCCAGCGCAGAAGCCGTCGTAGCCCGCGTCATCTTCGCGCTGCAGGTCAACGTCGCCGCCGTGATGGAGACGCAGCTCAGCAAACAGAAGAAGGTCAATCTGCAGTTGCAGCCATTGAGCCTGTAACGACTGTCGTTGAAAGCACTTCTGATGTTGTAGTTGTTGCACCAGCTGAAGCAAAAGCTGCTGTTGAAGCTCAACCTGTAGTTGAAACTAAGCCAGAAGTTGAAGCGAAACCTGTAGTCGAAGCTAAGCCAGAAGTTGAAGCGAAACCTGTAGTTGAAGCTAAGCCAGAAGTTGAAGCGAAACCTGTAGTTGAAGCTAAGCCAGAAGTTGAAGCTAAACCAGTAGTTGAAGCTAAACCAGTAGTTGAAGCTAAACCAGTAGTTGAAGCGAAACCTGAAGTTGAAGCGAAACCTGTAGTTGAAGCTAAACCAGTAGTTGAAGCTAAACCAGTAGTTGAAGCGAAACCTGAAGTTGAAGCTAAACCTGAAGTTGAAGCGAAACCTGTAGTTGAAGTGAAACCTGAAGTTGAAGCTAAGCCTGTAGTTGAAGCTAAGCCAGAAGTTGAAGCTAAGCCTAGCGAACCTGCTAAAAAGGTAGAGGCCTCTTCTAAGACAGCTTCAGCCCCAATGGCAAAACCTGCTGCTATTCAGGCAACTCAACAATCAACAGTAGAAGCCATTGCTGAAAAAGCACCGGTTGTCGAGACTGCAGTTGAAGTTAAGTCTGTCGCTAAAGCAACTAGCCGTTTTGGTTCTATGGTTATGTCAGATACAACTAAGCCTACAGTTGAAACCAGAGCAAATATTGCTACCCCTACAGGGCGTCAATATGAAGCGAGCGAATCAGCCGAAATTGCAAAGCCAAGAACTGCAAACAGTGCTAATTCAGAAACTGTCCGCACATAAACTGAGTTAATCGGTTTACCTAAAAGCCATGCTTTATAGCATGGCTTTTTTATTTAAAAACAGGCCGAAATTTGTTAGTATTCGCGGCCGATATTCATTACTACTACAACAAAATTATAACAGAGGCTAAATGTTCGATCTTATTCGTCACAAAACTGCCAGTCACAGAGCTGACTTACTTTCAGGGCTAACCGTTGCCCTTGCATTAGTCCCTGAAGCGGTTGCATTTGCATTCGTTGCAGGTGTTGAGCCTATGGTTGGCTTATATGCAGCTTTCATTATGGGTCTTATTACGGCGCTTATTGGTGGTCGTCCAGGTATGATCTCAGGTGCCACCGGAGCCATGGCTGTGGTCATGGTTGCCCTTGTTGCCGAGCATGGGGTTCAGTACTTATTTGCTGCCGTAGTGCTTGCGGGATTAATTCAAGTTTCCGCGGGTGTCTTTAAACTCGGTAAGTTTATTCGTATCGTTCCCTACCCTGTAATGATAGGTTTTGTGAACGGCTTAGCAATCGTGATCTTCTTAGCTCAGCTTGGTCAGTTCAAAACACCCGATGCCAACGGCGTGCTCAGCTGGCTGCCACAAGATCAACTCCTGTTGATGCTTGGTTTAGTCGCGTTAACGATGGCTATTATTCAGTTCTTACCAAAGCTTACTACTGCAATACCGTCGTCATTGGCTGCAATATTAACTGTGACGTTACTGGTTACCTTCTTTAACCTAGATACTCGCACCGTACTAGACTTTTTAAAGTCAATGAGTGGTAACGACAATGCGACCATTGCAGGTAGTCTGCCAACCTTCTCTATTCCTGCCGTTGAGTTCAATCTAGAGACGCTTTATATCATTCTTCCTTACTCGCTTATTCTTGCGGCAGTGGGCTTGATTGAGTCACTGTTAACCCTAACGGTTATTGACGAGATGACTGGTACTCGTGGACGTGGTAACAAAGAGTGTATTGGTCAAGGCGTGGGTAATATTACTAGCGGCTTCTTCGGTGCCATGGGTGGCTGCGCCATGATTGGTCAGTCAATGATTAACATCAACTCAGGTGGACGTGGACGACTATCGGGCATAACTGCAGCGCTTGCTTTACTTGCATTTATCCTGTTCGGTTCAGCATTTATCGAGATGATCCCACTAGCGGCTCTCGTTGGTGTGATGTTTATGGTGGTTCTCGGTACATTCGAGTGGGCAAGCTTTAAAGTGATGCGCAAAGTGCCTAAGCACGATGCATTCGTTATCATCCTTGTGACCATAGTGACGGTATTTACAGACCTTGCATTCGCGGTATTTGTTGGTGTTATCGTTTCTGCATTGGTATTTGCTTGGGAACATGCAAAACATATCAACGTAGAGATCAGCGAAGATCAAAATGGCTGGAAAGTGTATAAGCTAAACGGCCCGCTATTCTTCGGTTCAGTTGCTGAATTCTTAGAGCTATTCCACGCTAAGACCGATCCACAAGATGTTATTGTCGATTTCCAAAACTCACGAGTGTGCGATCACTCAGCCCTAGATGCTATCGATACGCTAGCCGAGCGTTATGTAGGTGCAGGCAAACGACTGCATTTACGCCATTTAAGCCGTGACTGTAAGAAGTTGCTAGATAAAGCGGGTGATTTAGTTGAGGTTAACTTGATTGAAGATCCTCACTATAAAGTGGCCGATGATAAGCTAGACTCGTAAATCGATTCAGGCTAATAGCTAAAGTGATAAAAAAGACGGGTATAGCCCGTCTTTTTGTTTTCGATATTACAGTTAAAAAGAAAAGCTACTTTAACCTATCTGCAAACAGGGCTTTAATTTTATCGACCTTAGGTTTCACCACCATTTGACAGTACGGCTGCTCTCCATGGAGCTCAAAATAGTCGTTGTGATAATCTTCAGCAGCAAAGAAACCATCATAGGCAACCACTTCAGTCACAATTGGATTGGGCCACGCCGCAGCTTTAGTTAAGTCAACTATCATTCTATTGGCGATTAAAGCCTGCTGCTCATTATGAATAAAGATCACCGAGCGATATTGCGCCCCCACATCATTGCCTTGCCGATTTAATGTCGTCGGATCGTGACTTTGCCAAAACACTTCAAGCAAACTTTCAAAACTGACTTCTCTTGGATCAAACGTTATCTGTACTACCTCAGCATGTCCTGTCATACCACTGCATACGGCTTTATAATTAGCGTCATCAGCAGCGCCTCCCGCATAACCAGAAGTGACTTTGCTTACGCCCTTAATCGCGGCAAATACGGCTTCGATACACCAAAAGCAGCCTCCACCCAATGTAGCTAACTCTGTGGCGCTTGAGTTATCTATAAGCTCATCTGCAGATTTAAAAACCATGGAGACAGAATTGACGCAGTGCCTGATGTTGTTCGGCGTTAACTGTTCGCCTTCAAACACATGACCAAGATGACCATCACAATGGGCACAAACAATTTCAACTCGCATGCCATCGGCATCCATATTGCGCTTTACCGCACCTTCAATTTCATCATCAAAGGCTGGCCAACCACAATGGGCGTTAAACTTACTTTCTGAGCGATATAAAGGCGCATCGCACTTTTTACAACAATATACCCCCGGTGCATCATGTTGATAATACTCACCACTAAAAGGTCGCTCGGTGCCCTTCTGCTCAATTACATGCTTTTCAAATTCTGTTAATTTACGCATCTATCACTTCTCTATCTAGGCTCATTGGTCTCTAATGTTCTGGGTCCGCAATCAGTAGACCCTACAGATTAACAAAAGCTTTCAAATGGGTTAGCGAACTAATCATGATAAATTATCACCTCCTCACAGGCTGCGCTTCTGACTATCGTTAAGTACGATAATTTTAGCCCCCTAATTTAATGACCATAACTTAAGTGGCGTAAATTAAGGGGGATAACCAAGAGTAACGCAAAAAAACCTCCACTTTTAAAATTAAATTCTCCTCCCCTTGTTGATAGCTAAACAGTTAACCCATATCGATTTATCGAGAGCCTCGGCCACACTTTTTTTACAGCTAAACAATCAGCAGCGTGATCTACATCACATCTGTTTGCATCGCGAATTTGTCCTCGTTACACTTGCCTTGGGTTTAATAATAAGAAGAATCAAAATGAGATTAGAAACAATAGATTACCAAGCAAGCGATGCAGCAGAGAGATTTGTATCCTCACTAAAAGAAACCGGTTTTGGTGTGTTAACTAACCACCCTATCGATAAAGATCTGGTTGAGAGCATCTATCAAGAATGGCACGCATTTTTTAACACTGCAGAAAAGCGAGCATTTCTATTTAATCCTCAAACACAAGACGGTTTTTTCCCAGCCGAAATATCTGAGACAGCTAAAGGCCACTCAGTTAAAGATATCAAGGAATACTTCCATGTTTACCCGTGGGGACGCATTCCAGACTCACTGAAAGACAATATCTTAAAGTACTACGATAACGCCAACGCCTTGGCTGCAGAGTTACTACAGTGGGTAGAGAGTCACTCACCAAGTGAAGTAAAACAAAGATTTTCAATCGCACTGCCAAAGATGATTGAAAACAGCCAAAAAACACTATTACGAGTACTGCACTACCCTCCAATGTCTGGCGATGAAGAGCTAGGGGCGATACGCGCAGCTGCTCATGAAGATATCAATCTACTAACCGTGCTTCCAGCAGCAAATGAACCTGGATTGCAGGTGCAGCTAAAGGATGGCAGTTGGATAGATGTCCCTAGTGATTTTGGTAACTTAATCATTAACATTGGCGATATGCTGCAAGAGGCCTCTGCGGGTTATTATCCGTCAACAAGCCACCGCGTGATCAATCCTGAGGGGATGGACAAAACCAAGTCTCGTCTTTCACTACCGCTCTTTTTGCATCCAAACCCTGAAGTAAAGTTGTCAGACAAATACACCGCCGACAGCTACCTGATGGAACGTCTCAGAGAATTAGGGGTAATTTAGGCTCATTCACACTCAATAAGTACCCAATAAGCGCCTTAGGGCGCTTTTTGTTTGTTAAACTTAAGCAGAACAAGGTAAAATCCCCTTAATTTAGTAATTTGATAGTAGAGCGCACACATGGCAATTCAGTGGTATCCAGGACACATGCACAAGGCACGAAAAGAGATCGAAGAGGTTATGCCTCAAGTCGATTTGGTGATAGAAGTGCTTGATGCGAGGATCCCTTACAGTAGCGAAAACCCTATGGTGCAAACGCTGCGTGGCGATAAGCCCTGTATCAAATTACTCAACAAATCTGACTTAGCCGATCCAGAAACAACGCAGCAGTGGATTGAATACCTTGAGCAAGAGCAAGGTGTTAAGGCAATGGCAATTACCACTTTACAAGCATCACAAGTGAAGAAGATCCCGGACTTGTGCCGTAAGTTTGTGCCTAGCCGAGATAAGATAGAAAAAGATATTCGTACCATGATTATGGGGATCCCAAACGTAGGTAAATCCACCATTATCAACACGCTTGCAGGCCGCATGATTGCAAAAACTGGTAACGAGCCTGCTGTGACTAAAACCCAGCAGCGGATCAATCTTAGAAACGGTATTGTTCTATCTGACACACCTGGTATTTTGTGGCCAAAAGTCGATAACGAAAAGAGTAGTTACCGCCTTGCTGTAACGGGTGCGATTAAAGATACCGCGATGGAGTATGAAGATGTGGCTATGTTCGCCGCAGAATACTTCCTTCAAGCGTACCCAGAAGCGATTGCTGAGCGTTACAAGATCAAGCAGATGCCTGATACTGACATTGAACTGCTAGAAGCGATTGGCCGCAACCGTGGTGCACTACGCCCAGGTGGACGAATCGATCTGCATAAGGCATCAGAAGTGTTATTGCATGACTTCCGAGCGGGTCGTATCGGTCAACTATCGCTAGAAACACCGGCGATGGCTGAAATTGAAAAAGCAGAAGTTGCGAAAATTCTTGCAGAGAAGCAAGCAAAAGAAGATGCTCGTAAAGAGCAAGAGCGCTTGAAGCGTTCAGGAAAACGTTTAAGCTAACCTCTTATCTACCGAGTACTAAAAAAGCGCTATTTAGCGCTTTTTTAGTACTTCATTAATATAAACCCATCTCGAGTACTTGCAGTAAACCAGCAATATCCAGCGTTCTATATTCTACTATATGCTCAGTAGGATAATGCTTACAGCAAGCCTCTTTGAATACGCTGCAGCAGATGACTAGAACTATTCTCAAGCAGGTCTAAAACTAACTCAAAACCATCACCCGCACCATAATACGGATCGGGCACTTCTGTGTACACTATCTCGTGACTTTGAAAATCACAAAAATCCAGTATCAAAGCTAATTTATGCTGATGTTCCATCGGGCAGATCCGCTTTAAGTCCTGTAGGTTTTGCTTATCCGCAGCAAGAATCAAGTCAAAATAAGTAAAGTCAGTCTGCTCTACCTGTCTCGCTCTCATGCCATCAAAGTTTAAACCGCGCTTAACCCCTGCTGCAATCGAGCGTCTATCGGGTGCATTACCTTGGTGATAGGCAATAGTCCCCGCCGAGTCGATCTCAATTTCTAGCCCAGCTACATTCGCTTTCGCTCTAAACATCGCCTCAGCCGAAGGAGAGCGACAGATATTGCCCATACATACAAATAGAACAGAGGAAATTTGTTTCATATCAGTATCCTAACTAAATGTTGTTAACTATCTATGCGCTATTGAGCCATCATTTTGTGCCCTAGTTAACTACAATTTGCATTCAGTGAATTAACAATATCATGCCCAACCTTTTTATAGCTTCAACGTACTAATAAGCAATAATTATCAAAAAAAAATTGATGATAAATCAACAAACAAACACTATTTCATTGCTTTAGATACAGGTAGGATAGCAGCAACTAATTTATTGATTTACCTTGCCACATTAGGACACAAATATGACACACCAAATTATTACCGATCTTGAAAACCGCTACACAACAAAGTGTTATGATGCGTCAAAGCGTATTCCTCAGGCTGACCTTGATGTGATCTATCAGGCAATGAACCTATCAGCATCATCTATCAACTCACAGCCTTGGAAGTTCATTGTGATTGAAAGTGATGAAGCTAAGCAACGTATGCACGATACATTTGCCAATAAATTTCAATTTAATCAGCCTCATATTAAATCAGCTTCGCATATTGTGCTCTTTGCTCACAACCCACACTACAGTCGCGAAGATTATGCAAAAGTGATTGATAAAGGTATTACCGATGGTCGCATGGGAGCAGAAGACAGAGAGCAAGCATTTGGCGCTTTTGCTTTTGTTGAGCTCAATACCGATGATACTGGTAACAACGCCGCTTGGACTAAGTCTCAGGCCTACCTAGCCTTGGGCAATACGCTGCATACTCTTGCCCGACTTGGAATTGACTCCACCACAATGGAAGGGGTTGACAGTGAATTAATCGGTGAGATCTTTAAAGAGGAACTTGGTGGTTATCAATGTAATGTTGCATTAGCCATGGGCTACCACAATGCTGAAAAAGATTATAATGCAGCCCTACCTAAATCACGTCTGGCCATTGAAGATGTGCTTCAGGTGCTTTAGACCTACTTTAATAGCTCACTTACTTCAGGTTCGAGAGAACGCCCGAACCTGAAGTCGTTTTTTTATTCACTACTATTGAGCCTTTCTCACGCGTAAAAAACTCGCAAACCTGGGTGTACCTTTTTGCGTCAACCCATAGTATTTATAGGTCACTAAACTTCCAATTCTTGGCGGGCTTTGTCTTTGCTCTAGGGTGAAACCGGTTCCTAGATTAAATGTTTTACCCTGTTTATTTTTAACGATTAACGCCCCCATCATGCCACTAAAGCGCCCCTTTCCTGGGGAATAACCAATTACCTTTGCCTCAGCATCATCAAATGGCTTAACTTTGACAATATCTTTACTGCGCCCAGCTGTATAGAAGGCGCTTTTCTTATGTAACATTAGACCTTCGCCACCTTTGGCTATCACCTCTTGTAAATCAGTATCTAATGATTGGTAATTCTCAACCTGGTATTGAGTTATCACCTTTAGGTATGGACTGATATGACTTAGCTCCTTTACCGCTCTATGGTAGCGTAATTCAAAAACGCTAGCCTCTCCAGGCAGGTCAAACACCATAAATTTGACGGTTTGCCACTCCTCTTTGGTCGCTTGGGATTTTCTAACTATTGCGGATACTTGCTCGAATGCGCCACGTTTAATCCATAACTCGCCATCTAATGAGTAGTTTGGAAACCCCTTAACAAACCAAGCTGGCACAGCTATTTTTCGGCCTGAACGGCTATACATAAACTTACCATCCCAATGACCTCGTACTCCATCGAGCTTTTCACTGACTAGATACTCGGTAATATCGGCAACAGGTTTTTGTAATGTTGAGGCTAACTGAATAGAGGGTTTATCTGGTGCTTTATCGTGAGACTCTTCGGCGTAAAGCTTGTCAATACAGCCAAGGTAAGCCAAAAGTGACCAGAATATGAATCCGTTGAACTGTCTCAATAACATCATACTTGCTCCTTGCATGGGTCCGCACATCCTGTGCACTCTATCGACTAGCGATAGTTCTTGCTCACTAAAGCTTAAGCCTAGACCCATTTAACCGAGTTAGCTAAGTTCAACAGCATTGACGGGCTTTAAGTTACGACTTTTAGGTTTCGTTTTTTGAATTAAATCAAAAGTGGAACATGCTATACTCCGCGGCAAATGTTAATCATCAGACCAAAGATATCGTTATCAAATGAGTCCCCAACGATGAAACACTATTATGAATACTATTTTGGAATGCTATGAAACCTGCTAATAATCATGGAATAAAGCGCATCATCAGAGCTACTGGGTTTTCAATACAAGGCCTAAAGCTCGCGTGGCAGCACGAGGCGGCGTTTAGACAAGAGTTGATCTTAGCGGCGATTATGTTACCCATCGCGTTATTAGTCGATGTAACAACAGTGGAGCGAGTTTTGCTTCTGTTAGGACTATTTTTAGTATTAATTGTCGAACTTCTTAATTCTGCAATTGAAGCCGTCGTCGATAGGATTAGCGATGAGCACCATCCTTTAAGTGGCCAAGCTAAAGATATTGCCTCGGCAGCGGTATTTATGAGCCTCGCATTCTGTGGCTTGACCTGGGCAATTATCTTATTGCCTAAGCTTTTTGATATTCTATCGTTTTAAACCCTACTTCGATTTTAATGCCTAGAGGTCGATGAACTCTAGGCATTAAATCTATGAACTTCTCAGCATAACCACAGTTAACTCAATATTCACTCTGTAATAATCGACCTTTTGATAATGAGTGATAAATCTTACCCCAACTCTACAGTTTGCTTCTTCTCTAGTGTATTTATCGGTTTGCTAACTCGAATTTATTGATAAAAGCTAACCCGCCAATGCCGGGACACACTATTCTTGCATTAAATCAAACAACCAACACATTTTTTGAAACAATTTATTCACATCACCAATAATCCTGCTATGCTAAAGGCCGAATAATAAAAGCGCTTTATAAATTAAGTGCTAATAAGAACAAGAAAAACGGAGTGACTTTTAATGGTTAAAAGTTTCATCATTCGCAGTGCCGCTACAATGGCTTTGGTCGCGAGCCCTATAACTTTTGCGGATAACAGTACTGTCATCCGGGTCGGTGGCTTTTATGCCAATACTGACTCAACCATTGATGTTAACGATCCTATTTTAGGTAATGAATTTGTACTGGATTTCGAAGCCGATCTAAAACTAGAAGAGTCTCAATTTTTACCCTTCTTCGAGTTTTCTCATCACTTTAACGATCGCCACACCTTATATGCCGATTGGAAACAGCTTCACCGCAGTGCTTTAGTTCAGTCGGTTGAAAAACCATTCCAATTTACTTGGGATGACACTACCTACGATATCAAATCTGGAATTTCGTTAGATAGCACCCTTAATATCGATATTATGCGAGTGGGTTATGGCTACGATATTTGGCAAGGTCATAACTATGATGTGGGTGTTTCAGTAGGCTTACATGCCATGTTTATCAAAACAGCATTTAAGGGAAACATCGGGATCTGTGACGCTGCCACGGAGACTCGCTGCCCCGATATGGTAGAGATCCCAAAAGTGGTAGATGAAAAGCTCACAGCGCCGCTACCCGATGTTGGTCTTTATGGCTCCTATGAGTTTTACCCCGGCTTTAAACTTAATGGTCACGCACAATATTTTTATATCACATTAGACGATCTTAAAGGTGGTTTAGTCGATGTTAGAATGGGCGTAGAGGCCGCTATCAGTGAGAACTGGCATATGACCGCAGCCTTTAATTATTATGAGGTTGATGTCGAATACACATCAACCATTACAGCTGCCGATATCAAAATTGCCGATTACAACATCTATTACAGCTTTATAGGGCCTATGCTTTCGGTCAGTTATCAGTTTTAAATCTGCACTTCCAAGCCAAAATATTTAGCACAGGAGGCAAGTAAAGAGATTTTCAAATCGAAGGATCTTATTTACTCTCTTGTCGTTAGCTCTTTTGGTTTTGCACACCTACTTGCTCATTTATTGTTCTGTTTGAGTTTTTTAAAGTTCTGTCTCGGCGAAAAACATAATAGAATGACTATATATAATGCACAACGGTATCACCAGCTCATTGCATGCAAACAATAAAATCAAAAACTAATACGCAATTAAGGCACCGCAATGGCTAATCCACTGCTAAAGGAGTCGGCATTAAAGTTAAAAAAAGCCATTCCCCTGATGCTTAAGCACCAAATCCCAACCACACCGACAAACTATGCTCTATGGTATGCCTATGTCGGCGAGAAAAACCCTAAACTCAATCAACACCTAGATGAGATTGTTGGCCAATATAACACTTGTCCTCCCAGTCACAGTGAGCGCCTATATCGAGAGTATTTAGCGGATCCGGCTGCACTGAATGTGGTCGATATGCGCCTTAATCTCGATGCTATGGTCACAGAACTGTCGCAGTCACTCAAAGACACTAACCTTGATGCGAGTCAGTTTCATCATAAGATAAACAATAATTACGATAAGCTAAATAAAATTGACAATGAAGGCTTTACCATTGAAGAGGTTTTAACAGTTGTTAAAGGCCTAGTACGAGACTCCAATGAGATCCGAGTCAGCGCTCAGCATTTCTCCGCTCAGCTAGCAAAAGCGCAATCAGAAATCGATGTACTAAAACAGCAGTTAAAGCAATCCGAACATGAGATGCACTATGACGCATTAACGGGATCGCTGAACCGCCGAGCATTTGATAATGATCTTAAAGGTATTTTAGCGCAACATCCCGATGGACTTTGCCTGATTATTGCCGATATCGATCACTTTAAAGCCTTTAACGATACCTACGGCCACCAGCTAGGTGACCAAGTGCTAAAAGCCGTTACCAAACGTTTAACTGAGGCCTGTAAAGACGGTACTAAGTTGTATCGATTTGGTGGGGAAGAGTTTGCGCTTATCGTACCAAAGAGCCAATTAAGACGTGCACGCCAACTGGCAGAATCTATGCGCCGTAGTTTAGAAAAGCTGACCTTAAAAGATAGACGCAAAGGCGAAACAATAAATAACATCAGCGCATCTTTTGGTGTTGCCCAGTATCAAGTAAACGATAACCATGGCTCGTTAATTGATCGGGCAGACAGCCAGTTGTATCAAGCGAAAAATCTTGGCCGAAACCGAGTCATGCCAATAGTGGGCTAAATGCCAGCTCAAGCTTTAGTCCGCTCAGGCGTAAAAATACTTAAACATGAGTTAGCCAAGAATGTCGACCTGCTTCATGACTAAAACAGGTCGATATTTTTAAATGGGTTCTGCCTTAACCACAAACCGCAGCGGACCACCAGCAAAGCTTGCGCCAAATGGATAACAGGTTACTAAGGTCAACTGCTTCTCTCCCCGCTCTTGGGTCACACTCATATCTGACTCATGGGTCACTTGAGTTACAAACACACGATAAAGACTGTGTTTACCAGAAGCGCTCTGCACTTTGATTAACTGCCCGACTTTAACGCCATTGAGCCTAGCGAAGTGGGTGTCTCTATGGCCTGCGATAACTGTATTACCTTGGGCATCAAATTCTGAGCTCGATAACATCAATGCAGGACCGAACGCCAAGTTTCTCCCTGATGCTCCCGACAGAACATAAAGACTGTCACCTTGCTCACTATCATCTAACGGCTTGCTCCCCTTATTTGTGCTACTCGATAGAAACTCTAACTTTGCAACGGGATAGGTATCGGCCCATGACCAAGGTTTATGAGGTTTACTGTCTTCGAGTGTTTTTTGCCAAGCTTGCTGAATAAGAAACTGGGCAAAATGTGCTTTAACTTGCATATATCCGCCTTGGGTGACTAACACCACTCCCATCGCCAGTAGCAGCCATGGGAAATATCGATGGAAGCTCTTGCTGAGCTTTTTAGAAAGTCTTTTATCACTATTCGAGTAAATGACCTGCTCAACAGTTTTTGTCATCACTCTAAATCCTTGAGGCACGCCCGGCTAAATGCTCCTCGACTAAAAGACAGACGATAGAGTACCGCTAGAAACAACAACACAGATCCAAAAATAATGAAGACATAACTGTTGGTGCCTGTTTGTGGTAGCGTTTGTAACTGATTTTGTAACGACCCTCGCCAACCGTCGGGTAGATGCTGCATCACCTTGGCAGATTTAGCGTCAATGCCTTGTGGTTTTGAGGGGGTTAAATCTACCGCCACCAAACTGGTATAGGCACTCATAATATGGAAATTCATCGCGATAGCCGTGATCTGTTTTTCAATACGCTCTCGATTAGCTCTCTGCTTGCTGAGTTCCAGCGCAGCTATCTGCTTACGCGCCCAAACTAGGTCTAACCCTTTTGCCACTTTGGTGCCATTGACCGATAACCGGCGTTGCCAAAACTGTCCCGCTAACTGCCCTTGAATTAACAGATCGTGACTCACATAACTCGGTAACTTAACCGCTACCAAGAGGGGGTCGTGAGCATAAAGATCCGGAATACGCACTGGCCAATAGTCTGGAACGCTACCATCGCTAAACCTTAGATCCACATCTGTCACCTGAGGCTTCTCAATCTTCTCAAGTAAGTTCACGACTTTTTGATTGACCTCATCTAGCTTACCAATGTAGGTATAAGTACCGCGACCTAATTGCGCAGCCCGTTGCATGAAGTGGGCATTGGGCGCAGAACCAATCCCTATGGTGAACAAACGACTTTCACCTAGTTGCGCTTCAATCTGTTCAAATAACATCGCCTCATTCGCAACCGCGCCGTCAGTAATAAATAACACCTGACGCAGCCAGTCTTCTTTAGATAAACTTTCACTGCCTAAGTTTTCACTATATAAGTTCTCACTGTCTAAGATGTCGCCATTCTTACTGATTATTGCAGTGTCGCTACTCAACGCCGCATAAAGTGCAATCGACATCTCGGTGCCACCATTAGCCTGCAAGTGATTAATATAGTTTTGCGCTCGACCGAGATTTACTGCCGTTGCGGGCATGGCAACATCAGACCACTTATCAACCACCGAATTAAACTGCAAAATATTGAAGCGGTCTTGCGGCCTTAAGCCTGCAAGGGCATATTTGAGTGCGGTTTTGGCTTGAATAATCGCATCTCCAGACATAGAGCCAGACGTGTCGATCACTAAGATTAACTCCCTTGGGATCGCTGAATCATGTTCAGTAGCCCCTTGAGGTGGCATCAACATCACTAGGGCATATTTATCGCTGGTCGTTAACGGTTGAGCCGCTCCCACTGATGACGGCTCAACAGTTGAGTTTGATAAGGCCTGGTTTAAGGGAGCAATATTTGAGCCCGCAGGGTCTGAATAAATGTTAGAGGCATGTGTTTTGCCCACTTGAGCAAACACCGCAGCCATAGGCTCACTGCCTTGAATAGGCCGCCAACTCAATACGAAATCTTTGTTCGCGATAGCCTCTCTTTGTAAGCTAACTAACACACCACTATCCTCAGCTATCCGCACATTAATTTGATGATAGGGACTACGGATCTGCTCAATGGGCATCGCGCTATCAAATGCCACCTTCAATGTCACTCGATTGTTATTACGCTGCTCAGCAACTGTCGCCTCCTCAAGCATTAGATCTGGGGCTACGACTTGCTCATGAATATCAAATGAGTGGCGTTGCTGAGTATAATACTGCACATATTCAGCAGGCTTAATACTGCTATCAATCTCATCACTTAAGGCTTTCGCATTATCTTTTAAATAAGCACTATCTTTTAAATAGCCACTGCGAGTTCGCTTTGGCGCGTACCTTGGCGCAATAACCATAGGAAAGCGCAAGCTAAACTCCCCGTCTCGATAGTCTATGGTTTCTTGGTAGGTCAGCTCTACAACCAACATCTGATTGGGGGCGAGATTTGCCACTTTTGCGCTAAAGATATTGGGCCGCTTCTGCTCCAACAGACTGGCCTTCTTTCCCTGAGACTTGGCTTGTTCAAATATCGCCTTTGCCTTAGCTTTAGGCTGAACTTGTCCCTCTATAACCCTATCGCCAATATGCAGTTTAAGCTGGTCAACGGCCGCTTCATTAGGCAAAGGAAATAGATACTCGCCATTAACCCAATCGCTGCTGTTATTTTTAAACTCGTGCCGCACTGAAACTCGATTGGTCCAACCGGAAACTTGCATACTGACCTTGGTTTTCATTGGCAGTGTTAAGGCTATCTCACCTTGAGCGTTTTCAAACACTAGGCTCCCCTGCTTAACATCATCGATTGAAAAGGTTTCTGTCGCTTGCATCGCCATTGCATTGATTGGCAACAGCAAACAAACCACTGACAACATCGCTACTTGCAAGTTGATTTTTGCTGCCATCAACGCCCCAATACGGGGGCCTCCTTGGCGATGACTTAGCTTTGATAAATACACAGTCATCGATTACTCCTCTTTATAATCACTTATTACTTTTTACTTGCTACTTAGCCGCATTGGCAGCCAGTGCACTGTTTTGATTCTGCAGTTTCAGTGTCACTCGACGATCAAAGAAGTCGTTCTCAAAGCTTTGCTCGGCCATCAATGGCGAAGAGTCACCAAAAGCCTGATTATGCAGACGCTCTTCGGCTACGCCCTGTTCAACTAAGTAACTTTTAACTTCAGCAACCCGTTGCTCAGACAAGGCTTGGTTGTAATCACCATCACCTCGGCGGTCTGCATAACCGGTAAGATCCAGCGTTAGCTCTGGCGATAACGACATTGCATAGGCGATATCATTAAGCTGTTGTTGGAAATGAGGCTCGATAACTGATGAGCCGGTTTTAAATTGCACATTAAGCCCCAGTGCCAACTCGGTTAGCTTCTGCTCCTGTGCCATCTTCAATGTGGTTAATTGCTGCTGCGCTTGCTCATATTGATCTGATAGTTCAACCAGCGACTGCTTTTGTTGATTTAAGGCGACAAGCTCTTGCTCTTGTTCGGTTAACATAGCTTGCTGGGTTTGTAATGCGTCATCATCGCCAACAGACTTACCCAGTAACGTGCCGGTAAACGCGCCAATGATTGCCCCTACAGGGCCGCCGACTATAGCCCCGACAACAATGCCCGAGCTCAGGCCAATTAACTCTTCGTTGTGACTGCGATCCGTTTCAACAACCTGCTCTGCAGAGGCGGGAGTTGAAAGCATTAAGGCGCCGATAACTAGAGTAGAGATAAGTTGCTTTTTCATAGGTAGTTCCCTTTTATGTCGCTATGTAATTGGCGGGCTTAAACGCCATAATTTGGTTTAAGAAGTTGTATCTATTCGATGAGGCTATTAAACCGCAGTGAAATGGCTTTTAAGGGGAGTAAAAGTGGCAAATTAAATATCAATTGTGGCAACAAAATGGCAATCGCTGCTCGCATCTTTAAACGCGACTGATTTCCTGTATAGTCACAATCAATTAGACAGTTAATGCCAAATACAAGAAGTCATGAAACGAATTGCCATAGTAGAAGATGAAGCTGCGATTAGAGAAAACTATAAAGAGGTTTTGCAGCAACAGGGTTACTGCGTACAGGCTTATGCCAATCGCCCCGAAGCCATGTTGGCGTTTAACACACGCCTGCCGGATCTGGCGATTATCGATATCGGTTTAGAAAATGAGATCGATGGCGGCTTTACTCTCTGCCAATCATTAAGAGCCATGTCGAGTACCTTGCCGATTATTTTCCTAACTGCACGCGATAGTGACTTTGACACCGTTTGCGGCCTTCGCCTCGGGGCAGATGATTACTTGAGTAAAGACGTGAGTTTCCCCCACCTGATTGCAAGGCTAGCGGCACTATTTAGGCGTTCCGATCTTAAAAATGTGGGCAGCGACGACAGCCATATTATCGAGCACGGTCTGCTCACCATAGATGTTAATCGTATGCGAGTGTGCTGGAATGCCATACAGATTGAACTGACGGTAACCGAGTTCTGGATGGTACATGCACTAGCGAAACGCCCTGGGCATGTGCGTCAGCGTCAAGAGTTGATGCAGGAAGCAAAAATATTCGTTGATGATTCGACGATTACCTCCCATGTAAAACGCATTCGAAAAAAATTTATTGCCCAAGACCCTAACTTTAACTGTATTGATACCGTCTACGGGATGGGCTATCGCTGGGATTCACACAGTTAATACTCTTTTATTATTAAAGTGCCGCTTTATCGCGTCACGAAAGCAACTTCATTAAGATCATTAGGTACAAGATTCATCTATGTTTAATTTGCCCATAGGTCTGCGCACTAAAGTCGCAGTGTTATCTCTGTTTCTACTCTGCCTGCCTTGGCTTGGATATCAGTACGTATGGGAGATGGAGAAATACCTGCGTCACGGCCAAGAAAAAACCTTAGAGGGCACGACTCAAGCATTAGCGACAGCGCTTCACGAGAGACCAAAGCTATTTGATAGCCAAGCGAGCTTTTTGACTCAGGTCGAAAAAGGCCGCGATCTATATGCCTATCCGCTTTCTGGCCCTATTCAGCTCGATGGTAAGTTGGCAGATTGGAGCAGTTATCGTCATCGCGCGCTGAGTTATGGCAGTGACTACCAGATCTATAAACGCGATGAAACCCAGCCACTCGCACTGAGCTTTACCCATATGGTAGGCAAGTACGCGGGATATCTGTACGCCTTCTTTGAGGTCAATGATCCCCAGGTGATCTACCGTGGCAAAAACAGCCTTAGCATAGATAGAAACGATCATATTGCCATTGCCACGCTTGCTCCCGATGGCATGTTTCGCCGCTATATCATCGCCACGACCCAAGATGGTTGGATCAGTGCCTTCGAGCTGCCTGAAGATCCCAGCCTTACTAAACCTGTAAGCCCTGAGGTGAAAATTCAAGGTAAATGGACCAAGACTAAGCAAGGTTACAATGTCGAGCTGAGGATCCCACTTGATATGGTGGGCAGTAAGCTAGGCTTTGCCGTTTACGACGTCAATGATAACAAGACCCGTACCTTAGATGCCGTTGTTGGTACCTCGGCTATTGATGATGTCAGCAAGTTAGGCACTGTACTGGTGCCATCACCTGAGATAGAGAGCATCATCAAGGGGATGAGCCATAATAGCTCGCGAATTTGGGTGGTGGATAAACACGGCCGCGTACTAGCTAAGTCCGGTGACATTCGCTCCGACAACAGCGTTTGGTCGCGATCAACCATAGAAAAAGAGAGCAACTCGGGTTGGGAGAGGTTTAAGCGAGAGTATTTACATCCGCTGTATTATAAAATCCTCACCACCCCAGCCAAAGACTTTATCGACTCCTTGCAAGACTCCACCGTACTGCAAGGTAGCCATATCTCCAAAGCACTCAATGGTGAACAAGGCTCCACCTGGCGACTCACTCCAGATAACAAGGCAGTGGTGCTCGCTGCGGCAAGCCCTATCTGGATCGATGACAAGGTGATGGGCGTTGTTATCGCAGAGGAGACCACCCACGGCATTCGAACGCTTAGAAACAAAGCGTTAGAAAAGCTGTTCAATGTGATCCTCACCATTATGAGTATGGGCACCTTAGCGCTATTTTTCTTTGCTTCCAATATCTCTAGCCGTATTCGAAAACTGCGCGATGAAGCCGAGCAAGCTATCGACAGCCAAGGGCGAATTAAGAATGAAATTCAGGGCTCAAAGGTGCGTGATGAAATTGGCGACTTATCACGTAGCTTTGCAAGTATTGTCAGCCGCTTAAGTCAATATACTCATTATTTAGAGAATATGTCATCACGCTTATCTCATGAGCTCCGAACCCCTGTTGCCGTGGTGCGTTCATCACTAGAACATCTTGGGTTACAAGAACTTAACCCAGACACTCGAAAATATGTTGACCGGGCACAAGAAGGGGTTAATCGCCTCAACATGATTTTGAATAATATGAGCGAAGCAACACGCTTAGAAGAGAGCCTATCTCATGCTGAACAAACCGTATTTCCCTTAGAGAAAGTCATCAGCGGTTGCATGCAAGGCTATCAGATGACCTACCCTGCACAAACATTCAGTCTGGATATCGTCAAGGAAGAGATCGCAATTCTTGGGGTACCTGAATACATTGCACAGCTAATGGATAAGCTTATCGCCAACGCATTGGAGTTTAGTAATCCGCACACGCCGATTGATGTCTCACTCACGGTAAAGAGTAAGTTTGCCGTATTAAGTGTCAGTAATCAGGGGCCTGCCCTGCCAGAAAATATGGCTGAACAAATTTTCGAGTCGATGGTATCTGTTCGTCCGCAAAAGGCGCAAGACAAGCCTCATCTAGGTTTAGGTTTGTATATTGCACGCTTGATCTGTCAGTTCCATCAAGGTCAGATAAGCGCCAGTAATGTGCAGCAAAAGTCCGGCGAGATCACCGGTGTTGAGATAAAGATTAGACTGCCATTGAGCAAAGAGAGCCTGTCGTAAACTTAAGATAGCCCAAATATGGGCTTAAAGGCAGTGCCACCAATCAACACCAGTAAGCAATAAAAACAGATCATGAAAAGATAGACACTTATTCTGATAGGCACTTCTTGTTAAAGACACTTTCCTTTAGCCGTTTAGATGTTAAGATGGCTAAAAAATTAAACTGATGGAATTTGCCCTATGAAAAAAGAAACTCAAATAGTCAGTCTTGGTCGCGATAAGAAATGGACACAAGGGGTGATCAACCCACCAGTTTACCGCGCCTCCACCATGGTGTTCGATACCATAGAGGATATGCGCTTTGCAGCAAAGAACAAGGCTAATGGCGAGATGTTCTATGGTCGCCGCGGCGGTCCAACTCACTTTGCCTTTCAAGCAGCTATCGCCGAGCTTGAAGGCGGTGTGGGTACGGCGCTCTACCCATCGGGCAGTGCAGCTATCAGTAATAGCCTACTCTCTTTCTTAAAAGCGGGAGATCATCTACTGATGGTCGATAGCGCCTATGAGCCGACTCGCGATCTTTGTAATAAGTTGCTTGCGGGATACGGTATCGAAACCACCTACTATGATCCTATGATAGGTGATGGTATTGAAGCTTTGATCCAGCCAAACACTAAAGTGCTGTTCTTGGAATCCCCAGGCTCTATCACCATGGAAGTACAAGATGTACCTAGGTTAAGCCGCATCGCCCACCAGCACGATATCGTTGTGATGCTCGATAATACCTGGGCATCGCCTATAAACAGCCGTCCATTTGAGATGGGCGTTGATATCTCTATTCAAGCGGCGACCAAATATATTGTAGGCCACTCAGATGTGATGATGGGCACCGCGACTGCAAACGAAAAGCATTGGGAACAGCTGCGAGAAAATAGCTACCTACTTGGCCAGTGTACCTCTCCCGATGATGTATATCTTGCCAGCCGCGGTTTGAGAACCTTAGGTATTCGTTTAGCCCAGCATGAACAAAATGCGCTTAAGATTGCCAATTGGCTAAATAGCCGGCCAGAAGTCGATCATCTACGCCATCCCGCTTTCGAGTCTTGCCCAGGCCATGAGTTCTTTAAACGTGATTTTAGTGGCTCAAATGGCCTGTTTTCATTTGTGCTCAAACAAGGCAATATCAAGTCGGTGACCGCCTTTGTTGAAAATATGCAGCACTTTAAAATGGGCTTCTCTTGGGGCGGATTTGAGAGCCTGATCTTAGGCGTATTTGGTATAGAGAAACTGCGTACAGCCACCGAGTGGGACAGTAGCAAACCACTTATTCGTTTACATATTGGTCTTGAAAATGTTGATGACTTAATCGCCGATCTCGATGCTGCATTTGAGCGTTATAATCAAGTATTGAATAGCTGATATTGTATTACTGAGCTTTGAACGCTTATTAGTTAATAGTGACAAACTGTATCACTACAAGCCGACTTAAATGTCGGCTTGTTTGTATATATCACTCGAAAAAGATTATTTATTTTAGCTATTAGATTAAATACTTTATTATTAAGTAACGTAAACTCCCTAATTCTAGAGATTTTTTCAATGCAGCGCACAATGGCCTCCAAGGGCTTTACCCTAATCGAACTTGTCATCGTGATTATTGTGCTGGGTATTTTAGCTGTTATCGCAGCCGCCAAATATGTCGATTTAAAACGTGATGCCGAGATTGCGCGGGTAAAAGCCACCGCTGCGGCGCTACAGCAAGCTGTCACCTTCTCCCATACCAAGTGGCAGCTTATCGCTGGCAATGGTGCATTAAACGATCTGCCTGATTACGCTGGGGGGGAACTCGATATGAATAGCTATGGCTACCCGTTAGGCATAAATAAAGGTAACCCAATGAGCCAACCTAAAAATATCGGTAAAGGTGAGAGGGGCTGTGTCGATCTTTGGAATACCCTACAGCAGGAGCCAGCCTCGGTGTCACTGTCGAGCGTCAATGACGATAGCGACTTTCAAGCCTACCGTCATCAGGCGGACGTTAACCCCGATGGTGAGACACAATGCACCTATGTGCTGCGCACTCTTGGCGATACCAAAGGCCGCCAACAAGCTGATATCAAAATTATTTACGACTCTGTTGCCGGTAGTGCTACAGCGCTTATTAATAACTAGCGGTTAGCAGAACAGTAAAACACATAACAAAAAGGGCGAATACTATTCGCCCTTTTTAATGCATCATCAATCTCACCATGAAGTGAGTTAACCAATCAGTGAGTGTTAACGGCACCGCCAGCAATCCATGCCTGTGTACCATACAGAGGTACCGTTGAAAGCGCATGTTTATGGCTACCGTTGGTCTCTTTAGTCGAGTACGACAGGTACAGTAAGGTTTGATTTTTAGCGTCATATATTCGGCGAACCTTAAGCGACTTAAACAGAATACTTAAGGACTCTTTAAAGACCACTTCACCGTTTTTACTCTTATCGATATTAGCAATTTCAGCTGCGGTAATTGGCCCTGTTTGACGGCAAGAGATACTCATATCTGATGGATCTGCCAAGCTTAAGTCCGCTTCAATACGGCTAATATGACAAGTCACACCAGGTATTTTAGGATCGTGCCGCGCATCAATAATCACATCCTTTGTGGTAAATAAGCCTAGACTCACCTTACCCACATCATCGCCGCACCCACTAAGACCTAGAGCAAGAAGCATAGATAACCCAACGCCTGAAACTAGCTTTTTTGTTAACCCTGTCATATCCATTTCCTTAAGATATTGAGCCAATAATATGATTAAAATGTTTAAATCAAAAACGGTTAAGCAAACACTCTTTGCGCCCAACGTGTTAAACCTGCGGTCACACTACCGAAGTGATCGCCGACGACGATTGGGATCTCAGGGAATAGCCCAGAGATCCGCTTATAGATAGCAGGACTTCGCGCCGTACCACCAGTCACATAGATCCTGTCAGGCATCACACCCGCTTGCTCAAGCGCTTCTCGCATCAAGGCTTCGACTTTTGATAGCGGGATCGTAATCGCATTTTCAAAATCTTGTTCGCTCACCCTAGCATGTAACCCACCGTGGATATATTCCAGCGGCGTATCCACGCTTGCGTCACTAGACAGTGCAATCTTACTCTGTTCGGCGCTGCGTACTAATTTATAACCTAGCTGCTCTTTTTGAACTTTAAGCAGGCGCAGAATAAGTTCTGGCTTTTGCGCATCTTTTATCAAGTCTTCGATTAACTTCTTCGACGCCAAAGCGCTAAAATCTCGCTGCGCACTAATATCATTTACCGCAACAGCATTCCAAAAAGGTTTACTTGGCACTGGCAGTTGATTAACCATTAAACTACCTAGACCGAGATGCGGCATAAATGAAGCCATAGACAATGCGATATCTAAGTCATTACCACCGATGCGCTGACCGCTGTGACCCAAGAAGTCGGCGCTTCTGTCGCGGTTATCGATATGATTCGGTCCCATTTTTACCATAGAGCAATCGGTGGTACCACCGCCTACGTCCACCACCAATACAGTGAGGTTTTCATCGAGTGAAGCTTCATAGTCCATCCCAGCCGCCAAAGGCTCAAACAGAAAATCGACTTCGGTAAAACCTGCGCGCTTAGCAGCTAAAGAGAGAATGGCTTCGGCTTGCTGATTACTCTGCTCACCGCCTATGCCCTGAAAGTTTACCGGACGCCCAATCACCGCATGGGTGATCTGCACAGCTTTCGAGAAGTTGCTTTCAGCTTGCTGCTTAATATGCATCATCATTAGAGTGACAATATCTTCAAACAAGGCTATTTGGCTGTCTCTCAACCCTGTCGCGCCGAGAAAAGATTTTGGCGAACGAACATAAAACCCTTCATCAGGCAGATCTAAATAGGCTTCAATTGCCTGCTCACCAACAAATACCGCTTGCTCATTAGGCAACAGATCAAGCTCACGACGCGCCGCTTGTGCTCGACTTAATTGTGCCGCACGCGCCCTTGCGTACTCGGCTTTTTGCTCTTGAGGTAGTTGATTGAGTACCGCCTCGGCAATCAATTCTCTATCCATCGCATACAGCGTCGAACTTAAATACTTAGAGTCACCAGATAAGGGAACCAAGCGCACTTCACCGTCTTCAATAACACCAATAGCGCAGTTAGCACTACCGTAGTCAAAACCTACAAACATCCCCTATCCCTCAAACGGTAAAAAAGCCGTGCAAAATAGCACAGTAAGACGCGAGGCAAAAGTGCATTTTGGAAATAATAAAGCGCTCTTTTAAGGGAAAGCATTAACTTGTGTACAGGTTAACGAAAACTGAAGTTTGAACAAATTTTGCCATCACTAATTCTTGCTATTGCAAGACTGGCATCCTATTGAAAGAGATAAATGAGCATTATTGATTGTCATTTAAGCCTTATCGGTTAAAAATAACGCTAACCTCACGAATAAACAGTTAAAACATGTCTCTACCTGTACTCTATTCCTTCAGACGTTGTCCCTACGCTATGCGTGCCAGACTCGGCATTTTATTATCGGGCCAAAAAATCAGCCTCAGAGAAATCGTCCTCAAACACAAGCCCGAAGCGATGCTTACCGCCTCTCCTAAGGGCACGGTTCCGGTGCTTATCTTGCAAGATGGAGCTGTTATTGAACAGAGCATAGAGATCATGTGTTGGGCACTGATGAAAAGTGATCCACACAATCTGTTGCTTAATGATATGCCACAGCAGCAAGAAGTTGCTCAGGCGCTTATTCACTGCAACGATAACCAGTTTAAACCTTGGCTGGACAGATATAAGTATGCCGATAGACACCCAGAGCATAGTGAGCAATATTATCGTCAGCAAGGGGAGATATTTATCGACCAACTTGATAGCTTATTGTCAAAGAATCCACAGCTATTAGGCCACAAACCTTGTATCGCAGATTACGCCATCTACCCGTTTATCCGCCAATTTGCCTCTGTAGATAGAACTTGGTTTGATAATAGCGGCTATTTAAATGTGCAGCGCTGGCTAAAAGCACATATCGAAAGTGATAATTTTAAAGCGATAATGAATAAATATCCCACTTGGCTTGAGAGTGGCCGGAGCTTTGAGTTCGGCTAGCGGCATAAATAATCCTGATCAAAGTAGGCAAGAATTGCCTACTTTGATGGCTTGTACACTAGTAGTCATCTAAACGGCGATTTTTAATGGCCTCGATAAATATTCTGGCTTTAAAGTATCTCCCTATTCCGGGCATAAAAGAGATGGGGTGTAGCACCCTTAAAACATTATAATGAGCAATCAGATCCGTTTTACCTATTTCAAAGCCTGCACTTTTCAATAAGTCACAGTTGCTCTGAAGATCCCGCACCGCTATATGTTCAGGAAACTGCTTCACAATAAAGTTATGTTTTTTCATTATTTCAAGAAAGAACTCAGCGTTGGGCGTGTGAATGTAAAGCCTGCCGCCCTCTTTTAAAGAGGAGTTGATCGCCTTCAAAATATTCAGCCACTCTTTGTCATACACATGCTCTGAGAAATCCATGGCAAATGCCAAATCAAAAACGTCTTGGTTTTCTGAACAAAATTTAGAAATATCCGCGCATACAAAGTTAATGTTAGAGCCTGAGCGCTGGTTTTTGATCTTAGCAGCCTTAATAAACTGCTCCGAAAAGTCGATGCCTGTATAGCTATCGACTCTATCTGAAAGCAAAGGAACAAGCATTCCACTACCACAGCCAAAGTCGGCGACGTTATGGCTTTTAGACACGGGTAACGAACTGATAAGACGAGCTAACCTTAATTGAGACTGTTCTTTTTCAAAGGATTCAACATATGCCTCTCCGTGCATCTGCTTTAACTTATCTTTTGATAACATTAAGCTTCCTCAATATGCTCGTTCCGTAATACACCATATTCCCGCTATAGCCGTAGATAGAAAAGAGTATAAAACCTATTCGTTGGAAATATTAACTCTGTTAGCTTCCATCCAACAAAGTCCATATAAAAACAAGTAATATACTCATGATAAGAACCCTGACACGGCTATTAATATCATTTTAGCTTCCTTGTTAATATTTTGAGTAAAAACTAATGCTACATGTAAACCACGAAGCGCAATCCACCCCTAACGACCACTCAAGATCCGCCAGTAAAGCCATTGACGAACATCGAACTCAAAACGACAAGGCCTTTATATTAAATTATGTATAGGGCTTAACAGCGCCATTTCGACTATGCCAAGCGCTTAATCCACCATCACCAAAAATATTAGCGAATAATCATCGGAATCGTCACTAGCAGTACCCCCCCCATCCCCCAGTTAAAGCTTTTTCTTCTGGTTGGTGTATTGAGCTTATTTCGAATCGCCGCCCCTAAAATCGCCCAGGCAAAAGATGCGGGAAAACCCACAATGTTAAACACTAATACTCCCATGATGGCACTGAACCAATAGCTATCACCCGAAGCAGTAAAAGCAGTGCATAATGTGATAGTTGCAAGCCAAGCTTTGGGGTTTATCCACTGAAATAATGCCGACTCTTTAATTGTCATCGGCTGACGCTCAATTACGGTTAGCTCATTATCAACTGGCATCGTAATAACCCGGTAGCTAAGAAATAATAGATAAGCGAGTGACGCCAATCTCAAAACTTGATGCATCATAGGCCAAGCCTCAAATATGCCACCTAACCCCAAGAGTATTGCGATATGCAGCAGTGTCTGGCCAACTCGGATCCCCACAAGGTGTGGCAAGGTGCGTCTAACACCAAAATTAGCGCCCGATGTCGCCAGCAGTATGTTGTTTGGCCCGGGGGTCATCGTCATCGTTGCACAAAATATTGCTGCTGAAATCATTAACGCCCATATACCATCCATCACTAACCTCTACTCTTTGACTCAAACCAAACACTTGCACCAATCTTGTCTTAAGCACACATTAACGCTCGTGATTAACTAAAACAGAACACATTTGTATGCATACAATTATTGACACGAAGCAACTAAGATCCGCATAATAATCAATACAAAGTCGAATACAATGGTTTTATTGTCATGGGTACAATTTGGAGTCCTAACTTAGAAAACTACACAGGTGCTAAGTATTCGCGCCTCGCACAAGCGGCAGAAGATGCCATAAAAAGCGGGGAGCTAACGGCGCACGCCAAGCTGCCCCCCCAAAGGTTGCTTGCAGATAAGTTGGGGATCACAGTGGGAACAGTTACCCGCGCTTATGCACTGCTAGAGCAACGCGGCTATGTACAGGCAAAAGTTGGCGCAGGGACTTTCGTCAAATCCAGTGATTTTCGGGCAACGGACCAAAAAGCAAACTTCGCCACCTGCCAACAGCCATTCACTAACCAAACTGCCGTTTTGAGCGATGCACTCAACCAACTAGCGAAAACACCACAGCGTTTAACTCAATTGATGCAATACCATGCCGAGCCGTTAAGTGAACATCAGCTCAAGTTCAGCCAATGGCTACATCGACGTAATATTCCACAAATGAGCGAACAAATAGTGTTTACTCATGGTGGTCAACAGGGGCTCTTTTCTATTCTTAACGGCTTAATGCAAGCGGGAGAATCGCTACTTTGTGAAGCGAGTTGCTATCCGGGGATCCATGTTGCAGCAGAGCAGTTAGGACTCAAAACGATACCCGTGTCATTGACTGATGAAGGGCTAAACTTAGCTGAACTGGAACAAAAGATGGTTCAGTGTAAACCCAAAGTACTGTACTTGACGCCAAATAATCAAAACCCAACCTGTATTCAATACAGTGCTGCTCAGCGTGAAGCAATTATTACCTTAGCCAGAAGCAATCAAGTCGTGATCATCGAAGACGATGTGAATTACTGCCTTCCCAATGAATGGCATACACCTATGTGGTCACTCGATCAAACTGCTAATGAAGATCAGCAGTGCGTGATTTACCTATCGAGCCTGTCAAAAATGTTCTGTGGCGGATTACGACAAGGCTTTTTACTCATTCCAAGCAGGATTATTGGCCCAGTGAAAAAAGCGATATATAGTCAATGCTGGATGGTATCTCCGCTCAATACCGAACTTGCTTGCCTGATCATCGAAAACAATGACTTCATGGGCCAACGAGAACAACTGATAGCCAATAGACAAGCGCTGTGCATTGCTATGGGAGAGCGACTTCAACTAAAACAAACCTGGCGCGGACTCAATGGTTGGCTGCAACTAAAAGCGCCGCTAAAGGCACACCATGTGGTTACCGCCTTAGCCCAAAAAGGCATACTCATTCGAAACGGTGATGACTTTAATAACCATGATAACTTCATTCGTCTCAGCACTGGTGCCGCCCTTGACGAGCAACAGTTTAGCCAGCAACTGAACATTATTGAGTCCACCATACGTCAGCTCAAGCAATCGGCCTACTCAGTGGTATAAACTCCTAGTGGAAAGTGCGCTAACGGCTATCACGTAGTGATTTATACGCTAGCAAGGTGATAACCCCACCATGGGATAGAAAAAGCCGCTAATTTAGCGGCTTTTCGTGATTAAGTATCTATTTGCTAGGCTATCGCTACAGCTACATCTGGCGATCGACTCTGACGAAGCCTTGCAAGTAAACCACTCTGACCTCGTCATTGACATTAAATATCATGCCGGGATCTAAATCTTGAAGAACCATCACCTGCTCGCCTGTGTCTAGGGAGATCATCATCTCCACTAACCTTAGCTCTTGATAGTAAGAACTATCGCCATATCGATTTCCCACTCCAGCGCCCAATAGTGCGCCTAAAACCGTTGCCACATCTTGACCTGAGCCGCCACCAAACTGATGGCCGATAACACCACCAATCAGCGCACCACCGAAGGTTTTCCAGCCAGTATTGCGATCTTCTACCAGCTGCTTCTCAGTGATATTGCGCACCGAAATGACTTGACCGAATTCCACTTTCTCCACCGGCACCGCCTGATTGCGATCATAGGGCGCAGCGAATGAGCTCGGTATAGCAAAAAATAAACAGATAACTGTGAAAACAATAAGATGATGTTTCAACATAAGCCTTTTTCCGCTAACTTTAAGGGTAAGTATATTTATTAATCTTACTCAATTGTGAACTCACTGTCCTATTTAAATCACACACAGCAAGGGTTTCCCCCTCCAGAACAAGCCTTGAGCGAGCCTAATGGTTTGCTGGCCGTTGGCGGAGACTTGCAGCCTGAGCGCTTACTAAACGCCTATTACAATGGTATTTTTCCTTGGTTTAATCTCGATGATCCGATTTTATGGTGGTCACCTGATCCCCGCGCGGTGTTTGTGCCCGGTAATATGAAAATCAGTCGCAGTTTAGTCAAATACCTTAAAAAACAAGATTGGACTTACACAATTAATCATGACTTTAGCGCTGTCACTACTGGCTGTGCGGAGCCTAGAGCTGGGCAAGATGGCACCTGGATCTCTAGTGAAATTCAACAAGCCTATCTGGCTTTGCATCAGCAAGGCCATGCCCACTCTCTAGAGGTTTGGCAAGGTAATGAGTTAGTCGGCGGTCTATATGGTCTCGCTATTGGACAGGTTTTTTGTGGCGAATCTATGTTTCATCGTACAACGAACGCCTCTAAAGCTGCTATGATCGTATTACAGCAACATTTGAAACGCAGTGGCTTTAAGCTCATCGATGCACAAGTGGTCAACCCACATTTAGACAGCCTAGGGGCTAAATCCATTAAGCGTGATGATTTTCTCAAGCTATTAGCTCACCTCAGAGAGGGAACTGTAAAAGCCGATAGCTGGCGCAAATCCGAGGTATTCATTGAACTCTAAATCTAGACCCGTCACCGTTGGCAGAACCAAAGTTTTTCCTTGTAGTTACCTAGACAGCCAGCAAGAACAGTTACTGGTATTGCAAGAAGAGGTGATCGACCCTAACTTGTTCGAGCAGCTGCTTGCACTCGGCTTTCGTCGCAGCGGCAGCATGATCTATAAACCCCAGTGCCCTCTGTGCAGCGCATGTCTTCCTATTAGGTTAGATATGGACGAATTTAAACTCTCCAAGAGGCAGAAGAGAACATTAAAAAACAATCAAGATTTAAGCTGGAAGATAATCGATCATAAAACAGCACAGCAATATGAACTATACGAGCGTTACGTCAATACACGTCATCACGATGGTCCTATGTACCCAGCAACTCCTGAGCAGTATGATAGCTTTGCTACTGCCGCTTGGATACAGCCTCTGTTTATTGAGCTAAGACTCGATGATGAGCTCGTAGGTGTAGCTGTTACCGATGTACTTCCCCATAGCTTGTCGGCTATCTATAGTTATTTTGCACCTGAGCTACATAGCCGCTCATTAGGCAGCCTACTCATTTTACTGCAAACCCAGATTGCTAAGATGATGAAGAAGCAATATTTATATCTTGGCTATCAGATTGATGAATCAAGAAAAATGAACTACAAACGCGATTACCGACCCCATCAAATTTTGACACATTCAGGTTGGGTGACCGAAATCGATATAAAAAACATTACCAATTAAGACGTAACGGGGCTTTACAGAGGGTGTTGTAGATAACTTTGCTTTACAGCAGCATGAATTTGCGGCATGATACGCCCGTTTTTATTATTTGAAGGCTAACAGGATAACTGATTAATGGCGAAAGAAGACAACATTGAAATGCAAGGCACAATCCTTGAAACCTTGCCAAATACAATGTTTCGTGTAGAACTTGAAAATGGTCATGTCGTAACGGCACACATTTCAGGAAAAATGCGTAAAAACTACATCCGTATTTTGACGGGTGACAAGGTAACGGTTCAGCTGACACCTTACGATTTGAGCAAAGGACGCATCGTCTTCCGTTCACGCTAAGTTATTAGCCAATGTAACGTATATTAAAAAGCCGGCACTGCCGGCTTTTTGTTATCTGTAATTTACGGTTTTTCACTTTAGAGCTTAAGCTGAACCAATAAATGACAGGCTAATGTCATACCAATCTGTATAAGAAGTTGATCTACTCAGAGCGTTTTTTGGCAAACTCATTCAAGGGGAATAGCTGAAAGAATGATTATTCCCTTGTGAAGCTTTTCAACGCAGAAGCAGGCAGCCAAAACGCTCCAGAATGGCGAGTTTTAGCGGCTCTGATACTGCGTTAACGAGCTTAACCGTAGAATAACTATGCTCTTCACTCGTTGTCTTGTCTCAGTGCCGCTAAACTCTCGCTGAGCGACCCAATCTTTATACTGATTGGTATCGCTTATTGAACCTTAACAGCTTGTATCAGCCTAATGAGCGACTTTCTCAAGAGACTCAGTGGTGATCACTATCTCATCACCTTTGGCATCGACTCGAGCAACACCACCCTTCTCTAGCTCACCAAATAAGATCTCATCGGCTAAAGGTCGCTTAATAAGCTCAGTCACCACACGCGCCATTGGACGTGCGCCCATCGACTTGTCATAGCCTTTCTCCGCGAGCAGCGTTCTGGCCTCATCGCTGACTTCAAGCGTCACAGACTTATCATCAAGCTGAGCTTGCAGCTCTACTAGGAACTTATCGACTACTTTGGCGATAACTGTCATATCTAGATGGTTAAACCAGATAATCGAGTCGAGACGATTACGAAACTCAGGTGAGAACACCTTATTGATTTCCGATAACGCATCTTGAGTATGATCTTGCTGCTTAAAACCGATCGATTTACGAATGGTTTCTTGAACACCCGCGTTGGTGGTCATCACTAAGGTGACGTGTCTAAAGTCAGCCTTACGACCATTGTTATCGGTCAATGTACCGTGATCCATCACCTGTAGCAGCAAGTTGTACACATCAGGGTGAGCCTTCTCAATCTCATCGAGCAGCACAACACAATGAGGGTTCTTAATCACGGCATCGGTTAACAAACCGCCCTGATCATAGCCAACATAACCCGGTGGGGCACCAATCAAGCGTGACACAGTATGGCTTTCCATATATTCAGACATATCGAATCGAACCAGATTCAAGCTTAAACATTTGGCGAGCTGACTAGTAACCTCTGTCTTACCCACACCGGTAGGGCCTGCAAACAAGAAGCTACCTACAGGTTTATTTTCACCGCCCAATCCACTTCGAGACAAGCGAATAGCCGAACTAAGGCCCTCAATGGCAAGATCTTGACCAAATACCACCATCTTAAGGTTACGCTCAAGATTTTTAAGCATATCCTTATCAGAGCTCGATACCGACTTCTCAGGAATACGCGCCATCTTGGCGATAATCGCTTCAATCTCTGGCTGACCAATGGTCTTTTTACGTTTACTCGCAGGCTGCATCGCCATACGCGCTCCCGCTTCATCGATCACATCGATAGCTTTATCAGGCAGATGTCTGTCATTAATGTGTTTATCCGATAGTCTCGCCGCAACACTCAATGCAGCCAAGGTATAGCGCACATTGTGGTGTTCTTCATACTTCGACTTCAGGCCTTGCAAGATCTTCGTTGTCTCTGCGACTGATGGCTCATTAATATCCACCTTTTGGAAACGACGGGCTAACGCGCGATCCTTCTCAAAAATGCTCTGATACTCTTGGAACGTAGTTGAGCCCATGCAGCGAAGCTTACCGCTTGATAATAGCGGCTTAAGTAGATTAGAGGCATCCATGACGCCACCTGAAGCAGAGCCTGCACCAATAATAGTGTGGATCTCATCGATAAATAAAATTGCGTGCTCATCGTTAGCCAGCTCTTTGAGGAGACCTTTGAAACGCTTCTCGAAATCACCGCGATATTTGGTGCCCGCAAGCAGTGCGCCTAAATCGAGCGAGTATACCGTCGCTGCGCTCATCACTTCGGGCACTTCCTCCTTCACGATGCGATAAGCTAAGCCTTCGGCAATCGCCGTTTTACCGACACCAGCCTCCCCCACAAGTAACGGGTTATTCTTACGACGGCGACAAAGAATTTGGATAGAACGCTCAATCTCATCGGTTCGGCCAATTAGCGGGTCGATATTACCGCTCTTAGCTAGCTCATTTAAATTGGCGGTAAACTGAGACAGGATGCTGCGCTCCTCTTCGGTCTCGGTTTGATCTTCAATACGGTTAGGTTCTGAATCGGTATCGATATCATTTTTCGAAAAGCCGTGGGAGATATAGTTGACCACATCTAGACGCGTTACATCGCCAGTGCGAAGCAGGTAAACAGCTTGAGATTCTTGCTCACTGAAAATGGCGACTAAGACATTAGCACCAGTGACTTCATTGCGGCCAGATGATTGCACATGAAATACGGCGCGCTGCAGTACACGTTGAAAACCGAGTGTCGGTTGAGTCTCTTTTTCATCCTCTGGATCGGAGATAATAGGCGTAGTCTGTTCAATGAAGTTTGAGACTTCATCTCTTAATTTCTCAAGATTTGCACCGCAAGCAACTAACGCCTCTTGTGCGGCTGGGTTATCAATTAATGCCAACAATAGATGCTCAACCGTCATGTACTCATGACGTGCATCTCTGGCTTGCTGAAAAGCCAGGTTTAAGGTGACTTCAAGATCTTTATTTAGCATAAGCACCCCCTAAAAATTAACTACAGAATCAGCCAAATCAGGCTTCCTCTAATGAACACAGTAACGGATGTTGGTTTTGTCTTGCAAATTGATTTACTCGCGCAACCTTAGTTTCAGCAATACCAAAAGGGTAAATTCCGCAGATCCCTTTTCCTTTGTGATGGATTGCCAGCATGATTTCCGTCGCTTGCTGCTCATCTTTCTTAAAAAACAGTTGTAAAATCTCAATGACGAAGTCCATCGGTGTGTAATCATCATTGTTTAAAATCACTTTATACATAGAAGGGCGTTTAAGTTCTGATTCAACACTCTCTTCGACATGCTCAATATTTTCTGTTCTGCTCATATTTCAATATTAGCCTCTAGTTTTGGCTTGTACCAATTGATTATGTAACTCAGTCTGTTTATTCAACAAATCATAACGAATCGCATTCAGGTACGACTTGTTACCATTTGTTGCTTTTTTGTTAATTTTATCTTGACAACCACTTATTCAGCTTTCATTCTGTTCATTAAGCGAGGAGTTTCCTCGTTGATAAGTTTTACTATCTTACTGGGAAGTAGACAACAGAAGGAAGTGGAAGTATGGCAAGCGGAACTGTTAAATGGTTCAACAACGCCAAAGGATTCGGGTTTATATGCCCTGATGCTGGCGGTGAAGACGTTTTTGCACACTATTCTACCATTGAAATGGAAGGCTATCGAACTCTAAAAGCAGGCCAACCAGTCAATTTTGAAGTAGAAGCAGGTCCAAAAGGGATGCACGCGTCAGCGATATCGCCAACAAACTGATACCAATCTAGCTAAGTATGCGTTCAGATCAAAATTGAGCAAATACTTGTTTAGCTTGGTATAGGTTGCGATAAGAGATAAAAAAAGCAGAGTGGTTAGCCTACTCTGCTTTTTTATTGTCTCAATCATTATGCAAATGAATAAAAAAGGCCTGTATCTGATAACAGGCCTTAGTCATGCTAACCAGCAATCAATGCATTGAGTGTGACACTCGGACACATTGCTGTTTTGGCCTTATTCGCGTCTAAACGGTAATAACCCCCTAAATCAACAGCAGGTCCCTGAACCCCATTTAACTCAGCGACAATCTTATCTTCATTGCTTGTGAGTGACTCGGCCAATGCGGCAAACTCCGCCTGTAGTTGTGCATCAGCAGCTTGTGCAACCAATGCTTGTGCCCAGTACATCGCCAGATAGAAATGACTGCCACGGTTATCCAGTTCACCCACTCGACGTGAAGGCGATTTATTGCTATCGAGGAACTGACCGATTGCAACATCAAGCGTATCGGCTAGAACCTGTGCTTTAGCGTTGCCCGTTGTTTGACTTAGGTGCTCTAACGATGCGGCGAGGGCGAGGAATTCGCCTAATGAATCCCAACGTAGATGCCCCTCTTTCTCAACCTGCTGAACATGCTTAGGCGCACTACCACCCGCACCAGTTTCAAATAAGCCGCCGCCGTTCATCAACGGCACGATAGATAGCATCTTCGCACTGGTACCTAATTCTAAAATAGGGAACAGATCGGTCAGATAATCGCGTAGAACGTTGCCCGTTACCGAGATAGTATCTTTACCCGCTTTGACACGGTCCAATGTGAAGCGTGTCGCTTCAACTGGTGACATGATGTGAAGCTCAAGGCCTGAGGTATCATGCTCCTTAAGGTAAAGCTCAACTTTCTTAATTATTTCAGCATCATGAGCACGAGACGCATCTAACCAAAATACTGCAGGTGTTGCCGACAGGCGTGAACGGTTAACTGCAAGTTTCACCCAGTCACGGATAGGCGCATCTTTGACCTGACACATTCTGAAAATATCGCCTTGCTCAACTTGATGAGACATTAAGACGTTGCCGGTTTGGTCAACAATGTTGACTGTACCAGCAGCTACAATCTCAAATGTCTTATCATGGCTACCGTACTCTTCTGCTTTTTGTGCCATAAGGCCAACATTTGGCACGCTCCCCATGGTGCTAGGATCGAACGCACCGTTATTAATACAAAAATCAATTGTTTCTTGATAGACACCAGCATAACAACGATCTGGGATCATCGCCTTCATATCTTTTAGCTGACCATCTGGACCCCACATCTGCCCAGATGTACGAATTGCCGCAGGCATTGATGCATCAATAATCACATCGCTTGGTACATGTAAGTTGGTGATCCCTCTATCTGAATCCACCATCGCAAGCTCTGCACGCTCTTTATAAACGGCGGCTAAGTCGGCTTCGATCTCGGCCTTCAGCTCTGCTGGCAAGTTGGCAATCTTTGCGTAAACATCACCCACACCATTGTTAACATCGACACCTAGCTCTTCAAATAGTGCGCCGTGCTTAGCAAACACGTCTTTGTAGTAAACTTTAACTGCATGACCAAACAAAATGGGATCTGACACTTTCATCATGGTGGCTTTTAAGTGCAGCGACAGTAATACATCCTGCTCTTTTGCCAGATTAGTTTCACGCTCGTAAAACTCAACCAGTGCTTTTTTGCTCATCACCG
The DNA here is from genome assembly GCF_016765635.1 of Shewanella schlegeliana. GTDB lineage: Bacteria > Pseudomonadota > Gammaproteobacteria > Enterobacterales > Shewanellaceae > Shewanella > Shewanella schlegeliana. The sequence continues at coordinate 357,566 of NZ_JAESVD010000001.1, read as the reverse complement.
CAGAGTCGATAACCTCACCCGCTTGCAGTGCAATACCGTCTCGTAGCACAAGCTCAGAACCATCGGTCCTGTTTAGTACGATAGATACACTGCCCGCTTCAGCAACGGTGACTGACTTTTCGCTACCATAAAAATCCCCTTCACTCATATGAGCAACATGAGACTTAGAATCTGGTAGCCATTGCCCCATTGAATGTGGGTTCTTCTGTGCAAACTTTTTGACCGAACTTGGTGCGCGGCGATCTGAGTTACCTTCACGTAATACTGGATTTACCGCACTGCCTTTAATCTTGTCATAACGCGCCTGGATCTCTTTTTCAACATCGTTAGCAGGCTCATCTGGATAGTTAGGGATATCGTACCCCTTGTTCTGTAACTCAAGAATACAAGCTTTAAGTTGTGGAATTGATGCACTGATATTAGGCAGCTTAATAATGTTTGCTTCAGGCTTTTTCGCCAGCTCGCCCAATTCTGCAAGTGCATCGCCGATGCGTTGCTCAGCGGTTAGCTTCTCAGGGAAGTTAGCAATCACACGACCCGAAAGAGAAATATCGCGAGTTTCTACATCAACGCCCGCGGTTTGAGTGAACTTTTGAATAATAGGTAACAAAGAGAGTGTGGCTAATGCTGGTGCTTCATCTGTTTCGGTATAGATGATCGTTGATGTCTTATCGTTCATTTTGTGTCCTACATTGATTTGAATTTATGATTTTTATAATAATTATTGTGTTTTTCTTAGATTAAAAATCAGTCGTGGGCTAACCCTATCGTTTTGTTTTATTGATGATAACTTATGCTACTTTGCGCGTAATAAGCCAACAAGATTATTCGCCGCAACTCTCACAAATAAAAAATATTAGTTGCGGATCACACTTTTAAGATGCCGACATCATAAAACATTCCACGCAATATTCAAATTCCACTAATAGCCAATGCGCAGTACAATAGGTAAATATCATTCAAAGATGAAAAGTATTGTAGCGTGACACAGCCATTTTCAAAAAAAACACCAACAAGAAAAAGCAACAAGACTCGCTCTTCAAGCTTTACCAATAGTGCCAGTAACAAGACTGCGGCAAAGCCTCAAAGCAGAGTCAACAATAGAAACCGACCGAAAGCTAAAACAGTTGCCAATCCTGTCATAGTGCTATTTAACAAACCTTTTGACGTTCTGTGTCAGTTTACCGATGAACAAGGTAGGCAAACGCTTAAAGATTTTATTCCTGTGCCCGGTGTATATGCCGCAGGTCGCTTAGACAGAGATAGCGAAGGACTACTCCTGCTCACCAACGACGGTAAGTTACAATCCCAAATTACTGAACCCAAAAAGAAAACTTATAAAACCTATTGGGCCCAGGTCGAAGGAGCACCAACAGACGAAGATCTCGAGAAACTACGCCAAGGCGTTGAGCTAAAAGATGGCATGACTCTCCCAGCTAAAATCCAAATTATGAATAAGCCAAAGGTATGGGAAAGAACTCCACCGATCCGTGAAAGAGCCAATATTCCGACCACTTGGTTAGAGATCCAGATCTGTGAAGGCCGCAACCGCCAAGTTAGACGTATGACGGCGCACATTGGCTTTCCAACCTTAAGATTAATCCGCTATAAAATAGGCCAATGGAGTCTAGATGATCTTAAAAATGGTGAATTTAGACAGATCGATATGAAAAGTACTCCTAATGGCTGAGCGTTATAGACCCTATACCACAGTCGCCTGCGTTATTGAGGCTCAGGAGAAGTTCCTTATTGTAGAAGAGTTGATTGCTGGTGAACTTAAATACAATCAGCCTGCGGGACACATTGAAGCCGATGAATCGATAGTCGATGCCTGTATTCGTGAGGTTAAAGAGGAGACTGGTTTAGCTCTCCAGCCTCAAGGACTCGTTGGGATCTATCAATATCGTGCCAGTGAGGTACTCTCATTTGTACGGTATACCTTTTTTGTCAAATTAGACAAAGTGTTAACCTCAAAACCTGAAGATCCGACTATCAATGCGCTCAAGTGGTTAAGCCTTGATGAAATCAACCAGTTAAGCAGCTGTCATCGCAGCCCTTTAGTCCTTAAATCTATCGATGATTACTTGGATGGGAAACACTATCCATTGGAGATTATCGATGATGAATATGTATAAGCTTAACTAAAAGCGCCTAGGAGTTGACGAGGTAGCCTCTATTGGTAAACTTTCTCTCTGTTAGCCCTTTGAAAACAGCTCACAATGTCACTTTCAGTCCCTGTTAAACCCAAATATTTCTCCCTAAGATTGATAAAGGCAAAAGATAAAGACCTGCTAGATAGCCCAGTCCCATAATGCATGATAGAATATGCACCCGCAGAAAGCCGCGGTCTGATACCAGCACATTGTATGAATAAGCCATTCAGCGATCTGCTGATTCGTAGCACTATTCAGTAAACACAAAGGTTTTTTTAGGATTTATGACGTCAATCGAACCCACTCATCTTGGTAAAAAAGTCATCGTCGGCATGTCCGGTGGTGTAGATTCATCAGTTTCAGCCTACCTGTTAATGAAACAGGGCTATCAGGTTGAAGGCCTGTTCATGAAGAACTGGGAAGAAGATGACACGGATGAATATTGCGCGGCAGCCGAAGACCTTAAAGATGCACAGGCTGTCTGCGATAAGCTTGGTATTAAACTGCATACAGTTAACTTTGCCTCAGAATACTGGGATAACGTGTTTGAGTATTTCTTAGCCGAATACAAAGCCGGCCGCACTCCAAATCCCGATATCATGTGTAATAAAGAGATTAAGTTTAAAGCTTTCCTCGAATTTGCAGATGAGATCTTAGATGCCGACTATATCGCCATGGGCCATTATGTGCGCCGCCGCGATGTTGATGGCACTAGCCAGATGCTACGCGGTATCGATGGAAATAAAGATCAAAGTTACTTCCTCTACACCTTGAGTCACGAGCAAGTCGCACGCTCTCTATTCCCTGTCGGCGAATTAGAAAAGAGTGAAGTGCGTGAAATCGCCAAAGAAATGGGGCTTATCACCCACGATAAAAAAGATAGCACCGGGATCTGCTTTATCGGCGAGCGTAAATTTACCGATTTCCTACAAACTTTCTTGCCAGCCCAACCGGGTAATATCGAAACCAGCGAAGGCGAAGTGATTGGTACCCACCAAGGTTTGATGTATCACACCCTTGGACAGCGTAAGGGTCTAGGTATCGGCGGTTTGAAGAATAGCAACGAAGATCCTTGGTACGTGGTCGAGAAAGATCTTGTACGCAATGTGCTAATCGTAGGCCAAGGTGGTAACCACCCTCGCCTAATGTCTGATGGCTTGATTGCCAACCAATTACATTGGGTTGACAGAAAAGGCCCTGCTGACGGCGCCCAAATCACCGTCAAGACTCGCTACCGTCAGCACGATGTACCTTGTCGTGTAACCTACGACAGTGACGATGTTTTACGCGTCATGTTTGATAACCCAGTTGCGGCTGTAACGCCAGGGCAATCAGCAGTATTTTATGATGGTGAAATTTGTCTTGGTGGCGGCATTATTGACGCACTAATAAGAGATTAATCAATGAGTGATCAGCTGTTTGAACGTACGATGGCCTTTGCGGGTATTTTACAAGCAGTGGCCCAAGTTCAGTATATTGCAAGACATGGTGACTCAGATAAAGAGGCATTAGCAGCCAGTCTACAATCAGTTTTGGTAACTAATCCTGAAAGCACCAGTGATGTTTATGCTGACAAATTTGCCTTACGAAAAGGTTACGAACTGATTGTTAGCCAGCTTGGCGATTCAAAGCAGAAGGATGTCGAGGTAACTCGTTACCTCGTGGGTATTTTAGCATTGGAGCGCAAACTAACGCGCTCTTCTAATGCCATGGGAATGCTTGCTGAGCGCATCAACCAAATTCATCGTCAATTGAATCACTTTGAAATCACCGACGAGCAAGTTATTGCTAATTTTGCCGGTATTTACAGCGACATTATTAGTGAGCTTGGCCCTAAGTTACAGATCTCTGGCAACCCAGAGTTTCTAAAACGTACCCAAACCCAACAAAAAATTCGTGCCCTATTGCTGTCAGCTATGCGCAGTGCAGTACTATGGCGCCAATTAGGAGGCAAGCGTAGGCACCTTGTCTTCGCTAGAAAAACAATAGTAGATACAGCTATGAAAAGCCTCACCCTATAATTTTAAGCTAAGTTCATCCAAGGAGCTTCTAATGGAACTTTCCGCACTAACTGCTATCTCTCCGGTAGACGGTCGTTATGGTAGTAAAACCGCCTCATTAAGAGGGATTTTCAGCGAGTACGGCCTGACCAAATACCGTGTTCAAGTCGAAATTAACTGGCTAAAGCTGCTTTCAAGCTGCCCAGAAATTGAAGAAGTTCCACCTTTTAGCGAAGCTGCATTGGCTTTGCTCGATCAAATCAAAGATAACTTTAGCGAAGCAGACGCACTGCGCGTTAAAGAAATTGAAGCGACCACCAACCACGACGTTAAAGCGGTTGAATACTTTATTAAAGAACGCATCGCCGATAATGCAGAGTTAGTTGCTATTGACGAGTTTGTTCACTTTGCTTGTACCTCTGAAGATATTAACAACCTTTCTCACGCATTAATGTTAACAGAAGCACGTGACCAAGTGGTTGTGCCTTATTGCCAGAAGATTGTTGATGCTATCAAGACATTAGCAAGAGATTACAAGTCAGTACCACTGATGTCTCGTACTCACGGCCAGCCAGCTTCACCTTCAACTCTTGGTAAAGAGATGGCTAACGTTGCCGTGCGTCTAGAGCGCCAGCTAACTCAGGTTTCAAACGTTGAAATCATGGGTAAAATCAATGGTGCAGTTGGTAACTACAATGCTCACCTATCTGCTTACCCTGAAGTTGACTGGCATGCACTGTCACAGCGCTTCGTAACAAGCCTTGGGATCAACTGGAACCCATACACCACTCAAATTGAGCCACACGACTACATCGCAGAACTGTTTGATGCTCTAGCGCGCTTCAATACTATTTTGATCGATTTCGACCGTGACATTTGGGGTTACATCGCACTGGGCCACTTTAAACAAAAGACGATTGCGGGTGAGATTGGTTCTTCAACCATGCCACACAAAGTCAACCCAATCGATTTTGAAAACTCTGAAGGTAACTTAGGCATTGCTAACGCATTAATGCAGCACCTAGCGGCTAAACTACCCGTATCTCGCTGGCAACGTGACCTTACTGACTCTACAGTACTACGTAATCTAGGTGTCGGTATTGCTCACTCGCTAATCGCTTATCAATCAACATTGAAAGGGATCAGCAAGCTACAAGTTAATGAAGAGCAACTTCGTAAAGAACTTGATGGTAACTGGGAAGTGCTAGCAGAGCCTGTGCAAACAGTTATGCGTCGTTACGGTATCGAGAAACCTTACGAGAAGCTAAAAGAGCTGACTCGCGGTAAGCGTATCGATGGCGAGCAGCTAGCAGTCTTCATCGATGGTCTAGAGCTACCTGAAGAAGTAAAAGTTGAGCTTAAGAAGATGACGCCAGCTAACTATATTGGCCGTGCTGAAGCTTTTGTTGACGAATTAAACTAAGGCGTTATCGCGTGATTAGTTAGCCCATCGACTATAAATGGGTCAAATAAGGCGTTAAGCTTAGGCTTAACGCCTTTCTTTTATCTATTTCATCAACTTCTGGCCCCCTAGTACCTATGTATTATCTCAATTTCGATCTAAAAACCTTTATCGACCAATATTGGCAAAAAAAGCCGCTATTGATTAGAAATGCCTTTGAAAATTTTGAAGATATTATTACTCCTGATGAACTCGCCGGTCTTGCCTGTGAAGAGGCTGTTTCGTCACGAGTCGTGGTGACCAAAGAGAATGACTGGCAAATGATTGAAGGGCCCTTCGAGGACTACACTCAATTTGGCGATAAAAATTGGCAATTACTCGTACAAGCACTCAACCACTGGCATCCTGACTCTGCAGACTTCATTAATGCCTTTCGTTTTCTGCCAGACTGGCGCTTCGATGACTTAATGGTCTCTTTTGCAACCCCAGGTGGTGGCGTCGGTGCCCATATCGATAACTATGATGTGTTTATTATTCAGGGCGAAGGTGAGCGCCATTGGACCGTCGGTGATAAAGGCCAATACGCCCCAAAGAATAACGACCCTACCACGCCATTAATTGAAGGCTTTGAGCCCATTATCGATGCGATTTTACAAAAGGGCGATCTACTTTATATTCCACCGGGTTACCCACACCAAGGTCAAACCATTACTACGGCAATGAGTTACTCCATGGGTTTTCGCGCTCCAAGTCAACAAGAGCTGTTTAGTGAAATAGCCGATAACCTTATCGATAACGCTATAGGGCTAAAACGTTTCACATCCAATAGTGAACCAACCCAACCAAGCCAAGTAAGTGCAGACCATCAACAGGGAATGATGGCACTGATCTCAGAATTTGCCTCTTCCCCAACTCACTATCAAGCAGTCCTCGGCAAGATGCTGAGCCTAAACCGCTTTGAGCTCGATATTTGTGAACCACAAGAGGTCTATCGCGCTGAAGAGCTAGATGATTATATTAACCAAGGCGCACTTCTCTACCGTATTGGTGGACTCAAGTTATTACAACTAGAGAGTGACAGCGTATCACGAGTATTTATCAATGGAGAGGCATTTGAGTACCCTGAGGCTATCGCGAAAAATGTCACTCAATTAGCCGAAAAGTTGAGTTTTGATAATGAGCAAGCAACGCTCTTACTTCAATGCTCAGCAACAAAAGCGCTTATACTCACTCTTCTTAATCGAGGCTATTTCTATTTCGGTGAGTAATATGGGTAAAGTCTCAAGATCAAAAAAGGCATCTTAATGATGCCTTTTATTCAATAGGTGTTGGCAGCTATGCCGAGCTAAGCGCTTGGGCCCCAGATAGAATCATCAGCCTGCATCTTATAGAGGCTCTCAGCTCGTGATACTAACAGCTGAGCAAATTTTGCCTGAGCAGGATCTTTAGTCAAGCCTGAGCGCTGAATGTTTTCAGCCTTCATCTGCCACATCATTGAAAAGTGACGCACTGCGTCACGAGCAGTGGCGGCAACACTAATATCGACATAATCAGATGGCAGATCGCCTGACATCACCCAAAATGTTTTTTTGTTTGGCTTTTTAGAGTCGATTTTCCAGATTGCAACATAAGGTGCTAAATAGCGGCTTTCATCAGGGTGAACTTTATCAGGCATGATGCCTTTTTCAGCCAAAAACTTATTCGCCTTTTGGAACTGAGTTCTAATCCATTCTTGTCTAAGTTGTTCTTGGTCTACTGCTTGTTCAGCCATTTACACTTCCTTTCTTATTGTTATTTTTGTTTCTGTCTATCAGACAGACAAAAACCTTGCACACCTATCACGCTCAAATCAAGCCAATACTTTACGTTAACGTAAAGTGGAAAGCAAAATTGCCAGATAGGTCACAAATATTCCGAATCTTTACTTTGTTGAGAGTATCGCTAAATGCTATCGTTCTGCAATAAATATAACAAGCAGACCACACTGTATTAATATAGTCGTGGTAATTCGATGCTCACAGCGGAGATCAACAAGTGGCAGTTTTTAATCACATCTCTTTCGACGACCATGAACAGGTCGTATTTTGTCATGATAAAGAAAGCGGCTTAAAAGCCATTATCGCCATCCACAACACTAACCTTGGCCCTGCTGTTGGTGGCTGTAGAATGTGGAACTATGAGTCTGATGACGAAGCCATCACAGATGTATTACGCTTATCACGTGGTATGACTTATAAGAACGCCCTTGCAGGCCTCGCTATGGGTGGTGGTAAATCCGTGATTATCGCCGATCCCAAAGTTGAAGATAGAGAAGCACTCTTTAGAGCCTTTGGTCGTTGTATTCATACCTTAGGCGGTAAGTACTACTCAGCAGAGGACGTGGGAGTTTCAACCGCTGACATCATGATTGCACATCAAGAAACCCCCTATATGGCAGGTTTAGAGGGCAAGAGTGGCGATCCATCACCGTATACCGCTCTTGGTACCTATTTAGGAATTAAAGCAGCCGTTAAGCACCAGCGTGGTCTAGATAGCCTTAAAGGGCTTAAGATCTCTGTTCAAGGAGTTGGCCATGTAGGTTATTACCTCTGTCGTCACCTACATGCTGAAGGTGCCCAGTTGATTGTTACCGATATCCATCAATCATCGCTAGACAGAGTGGCTAGCGAGTTTGGTGCAACAGTTGTAGCTCCACAAGATATCTACCATCAAGAAGTTGATGTGTACGCTCCTTGTGCCTTAGGCGCAACAATTAATGATATTACTATTCCACTGCTTAAAGCGACTATTGTTGCAGGCTGTGCTAACAATCAGCTTGGTGAAGTGCGTCACGGTGAGATGCTAAAAGATCTCGGCATTCTGTATGCTCCAGACTACGTCATCAATGCAGGTGGCATCATCAACGTTTCATTTGAAAAAGACTATGATGCTAGTGCGGCAACCGCAAAAGTTGAAGAGATCTACAACACCCTGCTCACCATCTTTGCCCAATCTGATGAGCAAAATCGTCCTACCGGTGACGTTGCCGACGAAATGGCAAGAGCCATTATCGACGCCGCAAAATAGACAAACAAAACATTAAAAAATACCCGGCTTACATTGCTGGGTATTTTTTTGCCTACAATTGCTATGCTCAACAAATAGATAACAAGCCAAGTTAAGCAATCGAAACTAGTACACTGGAAAAGATGACTTCCCTCTGCTTGAATTAAGGCCACAGCAATTAGAAAAAGGCCGCATCATGGTGACATTTAAGTTCGCGATCAATCAGGATGACATCGAGCTACAAGCCAGTGACTGGTGTGGGTTAGAGAAGATCTATATCAATGGACAACACATCTCGAGTAAGCTTAATTTTAGCCAACAGAGCGAGTACACCCTGATGTTAAACGATGGTAAAGCGGCCAAGTTACACTTACTACTAGACCCTATAACAGAGCAACTTGTCTGCCGAATTTACAAGCAAAATAACTTAGTCGCGAGCCTAAAACAGGGCAAGAGAGAGTTGTACCGTAGCCGTCTGCAGATCCAGCAAGGGATGTTGGCCATTGGGGTTACAGCTGTATTCCTGCTAATTCTTGGGTAACTGGCGCTGAAACCTCCCTTGTACTAAAGAATGAATTAGCACAGTTTGATATTGTCACCTTCGATGCAAACTAACTGGCTCGCTTGATAATTTCCACTACCCGCAGTCACTGTGGTAATTGATAACTTCTGTTTATTACTGCCGTTTTCTATGAGCAGCGCTTTTAAGATTGTGCCATCACGGGGAAAGCTCACTGCACCAGCAAAATCGCCGACATTCAAGTCACGATAGAGCTTAACGGTCACACTGCCTATAGAGCGTGGCTCTAACCGCCCCTCTTCCACCACTAAACTTGCGCCGCTAGCTAACTTAATAGACTGGATAAAGCTGCCACTGCCAACGCATTCTTGACTAGATGACGGCTGTTGAGACTTAGGCTTTGACTTATTGATATTAACCGAGCAGGCGCATAATAGTGGGATAACACATAATGTGACAAATAGCGTTCTCATAACGGCTCCTTAGAAAGGTTTACCATTATTAGAGCCTAGGCAAAAGAAGTGTGCAAGTGTTACCAATAAATTGTCGACAAAACGAAGAAAACGCTAAAATCGATTTATCTTATTAAGAAGCTTCAAAAAGGTTGTGCGCTCATCCAAGGCCAAGTTATCTAAAAAGGCTTCATTGACTCGCTCAGCCTCTCTAACTAAGTCCTGCTCGAGTGCTTTACCACTATCGGTGAGATAGATTTGAAAGGCGCGGCGATTCTCCGCATCTTGATGGCGAGTAATTAGCCCTTGTTGCTGTAACTGATCGAGCAGTCGAGTCATAGTGTAATTTGCAACATCACATTGCTTAGAGAGTGTCGTTTGAGTAACGCCCTCTTCTTGCCAGAGTGAAAACAGCACTGGCCACAGCTTAATATCTAGCTGGTATCTTTTAAGGCGTTGATCTAACAAATTTTGTAGATCGACATTCAGATGAGACACCAAGTAGCCTAGACTCTCAAAATGATTCAATCAGCACCTCCAAGGCTCTTTTAGGCTTCACCTAATCTTATCACTTACACCAAAAGAAACTAGTTTTCGAGAGAGTTTATTGCCAAGTCTCAGCCAAATGACCTATAAATCACAAGGTTAACATTAAACTATTTGGCTAATCGATTTGCTCCAGTCAGACAACAAACTCGTTAATAAAACGGTAAAAACAAGCACGATTTAACTTGGCCATAATGCCTCTATCTAGCGTTAAGGTGACACTCTCTTCACCAATAATAAACTGTTCAAAATTTGCAATAAGGTGTTCGGTATCAATACTCGATTTAAGTGCAAATGGGCCATCGGGATGGCACGTATAATCCACTATAACCAAGGCCTGCTGCACCACTGCTACCCGTAGTTTTTCAACTGGAGTAATGAGGAAATATTGATTATCTATTCGATTTAAAATACTGCTAAATAGCTTACAAAATTTAACCGGCAACGGGCTGTCACGATAAAACCAGTCACCATTCGTGCGGATCTCAAATAGGGCCTCCTCGTTACATAGCGAGGGAAACGCCCCTAGGGCAGATACCGCTTCTGTAGCTTTGCTGAATTCGGCTCTTTTAGCCGTTTCAGCTAACTGTGTTTTGTTAGGTGTCATAAGCCCTCCTTTCTATCAACCAATAGTAAAAAACTAGCCATTGGCTAGTTTTTTACTCGGTACGATTAAAGCAAATTGAATAAAGCTTCAACAGGATGTTTAGGCTTAAAGCCACTAAATCGCTTAACCTGACTTCGACAGGAGTAGCCGGAGATCAATACCTGTGATTGAGGTAACTTGCTAAGTGTTTGCTCCCATGACATTTCAAAAAGCGCTTTGGAACGTTCAAGGTTTTCCGCTTCATGGCCATAAGTTCCCGCCATGCCGCAGCAACCTAGATTCACCGTGTGCAGCGTTGCACCAAAGTGTTCAAAAATCCCTTTCCATTCGTTTGCTGTATTGGGTTTTGCCGTGGATTCTGTACAGTGACTAAACCAAGTAAACTCTGTCTTGGCTGAATCAGATTTTCGTTCTTGAGGTGCCTTCTCCTCAAGTACCTCTAATAACCATTCATTAGCAAGTTTGACATGGAAGTCTCCGCGCGCACCACCTAATACTTCTGCATATTCATCGCGATAACAGAGCACCAGAGCAGGATCGATCCCAACCATTGGCATCTCGAGCTTTGCCACCTGATTAAGAAAATCAGCAGTCGACTTTGCCGTACGAGCGAACTTATCTAAGAAGCCCTTAATATGAATAGGCTTACCATTGGGTTTAAATGGCAGTAACACAGGCTTTAAGCCCAGCTTTTCGATTAACTGTACAAAATGGTAAACAGTCCCCGCCTCATAGAAGCTATTAAATGGGTCCTGTACCACTAGCACATATTGACTGCGCTCAGTCTCAGGAATTTGCTGTAGCGCAGCTAAATCATAGCCGCGGCTAGCATGGCCTTCGAGTCGTTGCTTTAAGGTGGGTACCGACAGCGCAGGCGCATCCACATAACCAAGAGATTTTTTGATGACCCACTTGCTTAAGCTGTTTTGAGAAACCGCATTGACTAACCTTGGCGCAGAAGCCATCAAAGGTAAAGAGTCTTCAATCCCCGCAACTAAGTAATCTTTTGCAGGGCGCAGATAACGGCGATAATAAAGGTCAAAGAATTGCGCTCTAAATTTTGGCACGTCGACTTTAACAGGGCACTGGCTCGAGCATGCCTTACAGGCTAAACAGCCCTTTAATGACTCCATGACCTCATGTGAGTAATCGTACTCTTTATCGATTTTTAACGAGTTTTGCGCTCGCTGCAGCCATCCAAGTGGCTTACTGCGACTTAGCTCATTAACATCAATACCTTCTGCCTCAAGCAATCTTAGCCATTCGCGCATCAAGCCTGCACGACCTTTTGGTGATTGCACCCGATCCCCCGTGACCTTAAACGATGGACACATAGGCGAGTAAAGACTGTAGTTAAAGCACAGACCGTTACCGTTACAATTCATCACATCGGGAAACGCTTCACGGGTTTTAATAGGGATTTGTCTATCAAACGCTCCACGCTTAACACTGTCGACGTTATAGAGCATCGGGCCGCTGTTTTTAGGTGCTACCAGCTTGCCTGGGTTGAGCTTATTATATGGATCGAATAGGCCCTTCACCTCTTCTAATAAATCATATAGATGCTCACCAAAGACTGCTGGGCCATATTCACCGCGCACTCCTTTGCCATGCTCCCCCCACATCAAGCCGCCATACTTAAGAGTCAGCTCAGCCACTTGGTCTGAAATGGTTTTTAACAGTCGCTCATCGTGTTCATCACACATATCCAGCGCGGGGCGCACATGAAGCACACCGGCATCCACATGGCCGAACATGCCATATTGCAGCTGATGGCTATCGAGCAGCGCTCTAAACTCTAAAATAAAGTCGGCCAGTTTCTCTGGCGGCACAGCAGTATCTTCGGCAAACGCGATTGGCTTACGCGCCCCTTTTGCTGCGCCTAACAAGCCTACGGCTTTTTTACGCATAGCATAGATGGTATTGATGCTAGCCTTATCGGATGTAACTTGATAACCAAGCAAGCCCGCTTCGCTTTGGTTTATTTGCGCCGTTAACATGGCTTCAAGTTTAGCGACTCGCGCTTCAACATCTGCTTGCTCGCCTGCAAACTCCACCATGTTTAGACCATCAATCTCTTTACCAGGTACATCTTGGATAAGTGATGACACCGAATGCCAAATGATGTCCTCTTTTGCAAGGTTAAGCACTTTCGAGTCCACGGTTTCAACTACGGTGGCATTCGCTTTAACCAGATCCGGCGCGTGGCGCAATGCAGACTCAAACGAGTCATACTTGATATTGACCATCATGCGGCATGTGGGCAGAGGGGTGATATTGAGCTTTGCTTCGGTGATCACCGCCAGCGTGCCTTCGGATCCGGTTAAAATTCTCGATAAATCAAAGTATTCTAATTCATCATCCCAGACATTTTTCAGATCGTATCCGGTCAAAAAGCGATTCAATTTAGGAAAGCGTTGCTCGATCTGTTCACGATTACCTTTACAGATCTCGGCAATACTAGAGATTAACTGCTGTCCTAAAGGGTTATCTGTAACAGCAGCAAGATCGGCGAGTTGTTGGTGATTTAATGGCTGAGTTTCAAGCTCACTGCCATCAAATAAGGTGCTAGTTAAGCCAAGAACATGATCGGAAGTTTTACCGTAAACTAATGAGCCAGCACCGGATGCATCGGTATTGATCATACCACCCAATGTGGCACGATTTGATGTCGATAAATCAGGACTAAAGAAAAAGCCATGGGGACGAAGCGCATCATTAAGGGCATCTTTAATCACACCCGCCTGCACTCTTACCCAGCCTTCTGCGGCATTCACCTCGAGCACTTTGTTCATATAGCGTGACATGTCAACAATAATGCCATGGGTTAGCGACTGACCGTTAGTGCCTGTACCACCGCCTCTCGCGCTAAAGACCACTTGCGCAAACTCATCTTGGCTCGACAGCTTTAATGCTATCTGAACATCTAGAGCGGACTTGGGATAGATGACCGCCTGAGGTAAAAACTGATACACAGAGTTATCGGTCGCCTGCGCAAGACGCGCGCTGTAACGAGTATCGATATCTCCAGAAAAAGCCCCTTCTTCAAGAGTCGTTAAAAAAGAAAGATAAGTCGGTTCAAGGGTCTGCTGATGCGATAACTTGGGTAACATGATTACTTCTGTCAGTTGTTATTCTTAAGTTTGTGGGCTCATTATAAACAAAAAAAAGCCGCTAAATAGCGGCTTTTTTCATGTTTTTAACAAAATGTTAAATCGCGCAGATTCAACACTTCATTTAGGCTATAAACCTACACGGAAAATATTAACCGTGAGCTTCAGCTAGATATAACCAAGTATCGATAACGGTATCTGGGTTTAGCGATACTGTATCGATGCCTTGCTCAACTAACCAAGCCGCAAAATCAGCGTGGTCAGATGGGCCTTGGCCACAAATACCTACGTAAGCACCTTTAGCTTTTGCCGCTTTAATTGCCATTGCAAGTAAAGCCTTAACCGCTTCATTACGCTCATCGAATAGGTGGCTGATGATGCCTGAATCTCGGTCTAGACCAAGAGTTAGCTGAGTTAAGTCGTTTGAACCGATAGAGAAACCATCGAAGTGCTCAAGGAACTGGTCCGCAAGTAGTGCGTTAGATGGTAGTTCACACATCATGATAACGCGTAAGCCGTCTTTACCACGCTCAAGGCCTTGCTCTTTAAGAAGCTCAATCACCTGCTCTGCTTCGCCTAATGTACGCACGAATGGGATCATGATTTCAACGTTCTTAAGACCCATCTCATTACGTACACGCTTAATCGCTTCACACTCTAGTGCAAAACAATCGCGGAACGATTCAGAGATGTAACGGCTAGCACCACGGAAGCCCAACATTGGGTTTTCTTCTTCTGGCTCGTAACGGTCACCACCAACCAAGTTAGCGTATTCGTTTGACTTAAAGTCAGACATACGAACGATCACTTTCTTTGGATGGAAAGCAGATGCGATAGTCGCAATACCTTCTACTAAACGCTCAACATAGAACTCAACTGGAGATTCATAACCCGCAATCATCTCGTGGATCTCTTGCTGAAGCTCTGCAGTCTGGTCGTTGAATTCAAGCAAGGCTTTAGGGTGAATACCGATCATACGGTTAATGATGAACTCAAGACGCGCAAGACCTACACCTTCATTAGGAAGACGGGCGAAGTCAAATGCGCGGTCTGGGTTACCCACGTTCATCATAATCTTCATAGGTAGTTCAGGCATTGAATCTACACGTGATGAAATCACTTCAAAATCTTGAAGACCGCTGTAAATGTAACCTGTATCGCCTTCGGCACAAGAAACGGTAACTTCTTGACCATTTTGGATGCGCTCGGTTACGTCACCACAACCAACAACTGCAGGAACGCCAAGTTCACGTGCAATAATCGCAGCGTGACAAGTACGACCACCACGGTTAGTTACAATCGCGCTTGCACGCTTCATGATTGGCTCCCAATCTGGGTCAGTCATGTCTGTAACTAATACGTCACCAGGTTGGATTTGATCCATATCTTCGATTGACTTAAGTACCTTAGCGACACCTTTACCAATCTTGTGGCCGATTGCGCGACCTTCACAAACCACATCACCTTGTGTTTTAAGGTGGTAACGTTCAATTAGCTGCACATCTTCACGAGAACGAACAGTTTCAGGACGAGCCTGAACGATATACAACTTACCGTCGTTACCATCTTTAGCCCATTCGATGTCCATTGGACGACCGTAGTGCTTCTCGATAGTCATCGCCTGCTTCGCAAGCTCTTGTACTTCTGCATCATTGATTGAGAATTCGCGGCGCTTGTCTGCTGCAATATCTTCAATCTTAACTTGCTTACCATGAGATTCATCGTCTGAGTAAACCATCTGAATAAGCTTGCTACCGATATTGCGGCGTACAACCGCTTTATGGCCCGCAACTAGTGTTGGTTTATGAACATAAAACTCGTCAGGGTTAACCGCGCCTTGAACAACCATTTCACCTAGGCCAAATGAAGAAGTAATAAATACGACATCATTGTTACCAGACTCAGTGTCCATGGTGAACATAACACCAGAAGCTGCTTTGTCTGAACGCACCATACGCTGAATACCAGCAGATAGTGCGACGCCTTTATGGTCATAACCTTGGTGGACACGGTATGAGATTGCGCGGTCATTAAACAAAGAAGCAAATACATGCTTAGTTGCTTCTAAAACGGCATCATAACCCTTAACGTTTAGGAAAGTTTCTTGTTGGCCAGCAAACGATGCGTCTGGCATATCTTCTGCTGTCGCTGAAGAGCGAACTGCAAAAGATGCATCAGTTGTTTCAGAGCTAAGCTTATCGTAGGCTTCGCGAACCGCTTGCTCAAATTCTGGATGGAATGGGGTGTCGATAACCCACTGTCTGATCTGTGCACCTGCTGTAGCGAGTGCGTTCACGTCATCTACATCTAGAGCTTCTAGAATTTCGTATATCTTCTGGTTAAGTCCACTTTGTTCAAGAAATTCATTGAACGCAAAAGACGTTGTCGCAAATCCACCAGGCACTTGAACACCTGCATTTGAAAGATTGCTAATCATCTCACCAAGAGAAGCGTTCTTACCGCCTACCTTGTTAACATCGCCCATGCCTAATTCTTGATACCAGAGTACGTATTGCTGCACAGTTTTTATCTCCGCAAGTATATTTTAGTGTGGCTCTTCACACGAGAGCAGCAGCATCTTACACTCCACGGCAAGAACCGTAAATGTATAATTTTATTTGTAATTTTATTACTACAAGAGGCCGAAATGTTGCGTAAAGTATTTTATATCTCAGATGGGACAGCGATCACAGCCGAGGTATTTGGGCATGCCGTTCTTTCTCAATTTCCACTTGAGTTTGATGCACTTACAATTCCGTTTGTAGAAACAGAAACAAAAGCCGAAGCTGTTAAAGCACAAATAAATGATTGTTTTATTACAACAGGTGAAAGACCGCTAGTTTTCCACTCAATCGTAAAACCGGAGATCAGAGACATCATCTATAGCAGTGAAGGCTTAGATTATGACTTTTTGAATACTTTTGTCGCGCCATTAGAGAAACAACTAGGTGTTGCTGCTGCTCCAGCAATGCATCGTACTCATGGTAAAACAAATGAAAGTTATGAAGCCCGTATCGATGCGATTAACTACGCCATGGAAAATGATGACGGCCAAACCATGAAACATATGGATAAGGCCGACCTGATCTTATTGGGAGTGTCTCGCTGTGGTAAGACACCATCGAGCCTCTACCTTTCTATGCAATTTGGTATAAAGGCAGCAAACTACCCGTTTACCGAAGATGACATGGACAACCTCAAACTGCCTGAAGCATTGAAGCGTAACAAACATAAACTGTTTGGACTGACTATCGATCCTGAACGCCTCCATGAAATTCGCCACAGCCGAATGTCCAACAGCCGATACTCTTCACTGCGTCAATGCCGCGTTGAAGTTAAAGAAGTTGAAATGATGTATAAAAAAGAGCGCATTCCTTTTGTGAACACCACCAATCATTCGGTAGAAGAGATCGCCACAAAAATTCTAGAAGAAACCGGATTAAAGCGTCATATGTTCTAATCTTAAGGTCAATTTTATCTGTTCCAGATTGAAAGGCTTTTATCATAAAGCCTTTCATTTATATCAAGTAATTATCGCGATTATGAAAATTAGCCTCAATTTTAAGGCAATTGCCACTGTGCACAGCCAAACTATTAGTTATAATCCGAGGTAATCAGGCGATAGCCCATACGAACGCTCGGTATTTTGAATGACCATTAAAACAGACGAACTCCGCACTTCCCTTTTATGTAAGGTAATTTCACCTGCACAACTCGCTTCTGAATATCCTTTAACGCAAGATGCCGCTGACTACTTAGTTCAGCAACGTCATGAGGTTGAAGCCATTATTAATGGTGAAGACCAACGCTTACTTGTGATTATTGGTCCTTGCTCAATCCACGACACTGAAGCAGCTTTAGACTATGCCCAGCGCCTAGCCAAGCTTCACCAGCAATATAAAGATGATTTATGTATCTTAATGCGTGTCTATTTTGAAAAGCCTCGCACCACTGTAGGCTGGAAAGGACTCATTTCCGATCCAGACTTAGATGGTAGCTTTAGCCCGAACAAAGGCCTACGTAAAGCGCGTCACCTACTGCAGCAAATAACTGAACTTAAATTACCTATCGCCACTGAGTTTTTAGATATGGTCAACGGCCAATATATTGCAGACCTTATTACTTGGGGCGCAATTGGTGCACGTACTACAGAAAGTCAGATCCACCGCGAGATGGCTTCGGCTCTTTCTTGTCCAGTGGGCTTTAAAAACGGTACCAATGGCAATATCGATATTGCTGTCGATGCAGTACGCGCCGCGCAGGCTCCTCATATCTTCTACTCACCAGATAAAGATGGTGCGATGGCTGTGTACCGTACTCACGGTAATCCATTTGGTCACATCATTTTACGTGGTGGTAAAGAGCCAAACTTCCACGCCGAAGATATTCAAAAAGCTGCAGCGCAGCTCGATAGCGTCGGTGTGACTCAACGTATGGTTGTTGACTTTAGCCATGGTAATAGCCGTAAGATGCATAAGGAGCAGCTAAATGTAGCAGAATCTATTATGCAGCAGATGGCTAATGGTGAAACCGCTATCGCCGGCATTATGGCTGAAAGCTTTATCGAAGAAGGTAACCAAAAGGTCATCCCAGGTGAAAAACTGACCTATGGTAAGAGCATCACCGATGCCTGTATTCATTGGGAAGATTCTGAAAAGCTATTAAGTGATTTAGCCAAGGCGTCACGTGCACGTATGGAGCAGCTAAAGCAGAAGTAAAGCTTATTTCAGTGAAGAGAACGTACCCACTCTCCGAGTCGGTACGTTTTTTTATTACATTTTTTTGAACTCACCATATTCTGCCTCAATAACAGCTAAACACATATCGTTTATTTTCAACCAGTTAACATTCAAGTAATCACCTTACGATGCCATCTGTTTAAACTATAGCTCGCTCAAACTGTTATAAAATTACCAAAAAGGCTATAATCTAGTCTCCAAATGCATAACCATAGGTTGCCGTATGCCTTTCACTCAAACTTCCACGCAGTTTCCTGAAGACGTTGCGCTTCGAATCGAACAATCTGAAGCCCGTGTAATTAAAGCTGTTTTCCCCTCTATCACTAACCATCACAACACCCTATTTGGTGGTGAAGCACTCGCTTGGATGGATGAAACCGCTTTTATCGCCGCAACCCGATTTTGCCGTAAAACCCTAGTCACGGTGAGCTCTGATAGAATTGACTTTAATAAGCCGATCCCAGCAGGAAGCCTAGCCGAACTCATTGCCCGCGTGATCCATGTTGGTAATACTTCGATTAAAGTCGAAGTGAATATTTTCGTAGAAGATATGTATCAAGACCTAAGAGAGCATGCTATTCGTGGTGTATTCACCTTCGTTGCGGTAGATGAGCAAAGAAAGCCAACTGCTGTTTGGCCGCCACATAGCTAACACATAGCACTTTAATAAGCGAAAGCAAAACAGAGGGCTATAATCCTAGCCCTTTGCTATATACCTAACTAGGTAACAGCACTTAATCATCCCAAAAAAGCTCAGCCCCCCGCTTTAGACTAAAGTCTAACTTCTGCAGTTATTTTACTAAATAGTCGCTTTTCAGGCTTTAAGCCATAGAATCCCTTATCATTTATCTGTTACATTGAACTATCTTCACGCGCAACCAAAACAACCTTATAAAGCCATGAAGCCTGAAAATTTAAATATTATTATTGCTGATGACCATCCGTTATTTAGAAATGCACTGAGACAAGCTTTATCGTCTGAGTTTAAAAATACGCAATGGTTTGAAGCTGATAGCGCCGATGCGCTACAAGCCCTACTCGAAAGAAGCGACATTGAATATGATGCGGTGTTATTAGATCTGCAGATGCCTGGGTCCCATGGCTACTCGACGCTGATCCACCTAAGAACGCATTTTCAAGACTTGCCAGTGGTCGTTATCTCCGCTCATGAAGATAACCTCACTATCAGTCGCGCAATTCATTATGGTAGCTCCGGATTCATTCCAAAGTCTTCTTCAATGGAAACCTTGGCCGAAGCACTGGAAGCGGTTTTATTTGGTGACATTTGGTTACCCCAAGGCGTTGAGCTTCAAGAGATCAACGAAGATGAAACCAATCAGATGGCCAGTAAGCTCGCCGATCTCACGCCGCAGCAATATAAAGTCTTGCAGATGTTTGCCGAAGGCCTGCTTAATAAGCAGATCGCTGAAGATCTTGAGGTGTCTGAAGCCACCATTAAGGCACACGCGACGGCGATATTTAGAAAACTAGGCGTTAGAAACCGCACTCAAGCTGTAATCGCCCTACAACAACTTGAGATGGAAAAGGTCGATATCTAACCTTACCTATCGAATATTATAGATAAAAGCCCGCTTGCGATTAATCGAAGCGGGCTTTTTTATTCGGCTGGTTTAGCGGTATTCAAATTAAGCTCTTTGGGATCAACGGAAATTCTCCATCACCTTGTAATACATCATGCCAAGCGCTAACGCTTGGTTACCGAACCATTCATTCAACGGAATACGGTAATGGGACATCTGTGCAAACAGGTCAAACTCTTGTAACTCCCCAGCCACTGCATTGGCCATAATCTCTCCCATAATATGAGATGTCGCCACGCCGTGACCGGAATAACCTTGGCAATAATAGACATTGGGTGACACTTTACCTAACTGCGGAATACGATTAAGCACAATCCCCGCCATGCCAGTCCAGCCAAACTCAATATCAACACCTTTTAGTTGTGGAAAAGTTTTTTCGATAGCTGGGCGCAGTTCCGCCGCCACATTTTTTGAATCTCGGCCAGAGTAATTAGTCCCACCACCAAACATCAAGCGGTTATCTGCCGTTAAGCGATAATAATCGAGTACAAATCGCGTATCGTAAACGGCAACATCTTTAGGGATAAGGTTTTGTGCTAGCGCCTCAGGTAACTGTACCGTAGCACAGTTGCCCAAGGATGCAGGGAACAACATCCCGCGTAATTTTTTACGGGCCAACTTATGGTATGCGTTACCAGCTAGTACCACACGATTGGCGACCACTTTACCTTTGGCCGTTGTTACCGTGGCCAATGCACCGTCGCAAATATCAAGCACGGCAGAGTGTTCAAAGATCTGTGCTCCAAGTCCCGCTGCAGCCCTCGCCTCACCGATGCAGAGGTTAACTGAATGTAGGTGCATATTGCGCTTATTAAGCAGTCCGCCATGATACAAGGGCGTACCGATATATTCAGCTAACTCGGCTTTGTTAAGCATCGCTAAATCATTGGCCATGCCACGTCGACAGCCTTCAACATAGGTTTTCTCAAGCTCTTTTAAGTGGCTAGGCTTATATGCAGTATGAAGATGGCCAAATTTTAAATCGCAGGCAATGCCATACTTTGTTACTCGCTCTTTAATGATCTCATGTCCACGCCAGCGCATGTTCCACACATACTGCTCGGCATCACTGCCGATCCGCTTACGAAGCTGTTTGGTCATCGCCTCATCACCTGAAAGACTTCCGGTTACTTGGCCGCCGTTACGTCCGGTTGCACCCCAACCAATTTTATTGGCCTCAAGCAGCGCCACTTTATAACCTTTCTCACTCAGCTCTAATGCCGTTGCCACGCCAGTAAAACCACCGCCAACAATTACCACATCAACCCTTATCTCCCCCTCTAGCTCAGGAAAATTAGTTTCATCATTAATCGTGGCGTTATAATAAGAGTTGCAGCGAGGTTCAGACATCTTCCATTCCTTTTGAGTAATCGGTTACTTCTTGTTTTATATATTTTACAAAAAAAACAATTTGTTCAGTATATCCATCAAAAACTAAGCAGGTCAAGGTTTAAACAACTTTCACTCTCTGCCTAGGTTACTTAACCTATTGCTTCGTATCACATAAAGTAGAATAAGCTCCATCCGACAACTTGTACAAAGCTCTAAAGTAGAGCAATCCCCGCATAAATAATGGATTTTAGCAGTGTAGTTGGGGGCCAAAATAAAAAAGGTACGCTATTGCGTACCTTCATTTATGGGTAAAAAGTCACTATGCATTTTTTACTAAGCTTGAGATCAAGGCTCTTAACGCGGCAGGTTTCACCATCTTCGCCATATAGTGATACCCTCGGCGCTGCATATCGTCAATCAACTCCTTTTGAGTATTGGCGGTAATTACAATACCTGGCAGGTGCTCACCGTAAAGGCTTCGGATCCCATCCATCGCATCAACACCATTTTGACCATTATCCAAATGATAATCAGCAAGGATAATATCGGGTGCGACCCCTTTTAATCCGAGCTTTATCCGCGCATCAGCAAGATCACACGCACAAATTACCTCACACTGCCAACGACTCAATAAACTCTCAAGCCCAGCTAAAATAGCCTTCTCGTTATCGATACACAGCACCTTTACTCCTGCGAGGGGCTGTAATAGTGAAGAAACTTTCTTAGGCTTAGGCGCGGTATTCTTCTTACCAATAGGGACTCGTATTGAAAACATCGAGCCTTTGCCTAGCTCCGAGCTCACATTGATCTCATGGGATAGCACCCGGCTAATTCGGTCTGCAATCGCCAGCCCAAGCCCTAAGCCACTGACGCTCTTACTCTCTGGGTTATCCAACCTTTTAAACTCTTTAAAGATTTCCGTGGTTTCACTTTCATCGATACCACAGCCTGTGTCTATCACCTGGATCTCCAGCTCTTCACCACGGCGGCGACAACCTAATAAGACTCGATTACCCTTAGCGTAACGATAAGCATTGGTCAGAAAGTTTTGCAGCACTCGTCGCAGCAAACTCGGATCAGAGTTAATGGTTACCGAACTAGAGACAAAACTGAATTTAATCAAACTGTCCTTAGACATAGCATCAAACTCAACCGCTAAGCCATCGATCAGATCGGCAATAGCAAAATCACGTCGATTAACTTCCACCATGTCGGAATCAAGCTTGGAGATATCCAGTAAGTCGGTCAGCAACTCACCTGCAATTTTCAGCGAGCTATTAACATGATTTAGGGTGGTTTTCCCCTCCAAATCAAGGTTGGGGTACTGAGATAAAGAGGCGGTAAACAACCTTGCGGCATTTAGAGGCTGCATCAAATCATGACCAACAGCGGCTAAGAATCGACTTTTAGAAGCATTGGCATTTTCTTCTTGTGCCTTCGCCTCTAACAGCTGGCTGTTCAGCATAGATAGCTCATAGGTCCGCTCTTTAACTCTGGCTTCTAATGTCTCATTCGCCTGCTGCAGTTCCATGGCTTGCTGACGATACTGAGTAATGTCGGTAAAGGTCATGACAAAGCCACCGCTAGGCATGGGATTACCTTGAATTTTGATCACCTTGCCGTCTTTACGCTGTCGCTCTGAAACATGAGGCGTACCATTGCGCATATGCTGTACCCGCTTTTCGACTTGCTCCTCTATCTCTCCCTCACCACAAAAGCCTCGGGTTGCATTAAAGCGCACCACATCGCTGATAGGCATTCCCGCCTGAAGGAAGTTTTCAGGGTAGTCATATAACTCGGCATACTTAAAGTTCCACGCCACCAAGTTTAGATCTTTATCGACCACACTCATGCCTTCATAGGCATGTTCAATAGCACCACGTAACATATCTTGACTCAAGATAATCTTCGATGAGGCCTCATCAACTAGACTAAAGACTTCATCTAGGGCCAAGTCACGCCCCTGAAGCACTGAGTCGAGTACCAAGGAGGCACTCGAAGCCCCTAATACCCCAGCTAACATATGCTCGGTATGGGCAATTAACTCTGGTGGCGCCGCCTTATGCCAGCTGTCACTTTTTACCGCATCTTCCGAGAAAGCAGAAAAACTCTCATAGGCGCGCGTTGGGCTAACAAAACGACTGGCTAAAATAAGTAAATCCTGTTGAGAAACCGGTGCACTTTTGCGATTGATATCCTTTTTAAGCTGACCAGGCGTCACAAAAGCACTTGCTTGCATTCGCTCAGCGACTCCAGCCCTGAACCAAACTGAGCCCAACATATAGCAAGCGCAGTTGGCTAATAACGCGATGAGAATGTCGCGCACATTGGGCGTGATAGAATCAAGTAATGCAAAATCTGCGGTAACAATTGCTGGAGAGTCGACAGCTCCCTGCAACAAGATGTAACACCACAAGCTAAAGCCAACACCAAGGCCTAAAAATACACCACTGCGATTACCATGTTTCCAATACATACCACCAATCAATGCTGGAGCCAGCTGCGCAAATGCGCCAAAAGACAACATTCCCAAGGAGGACAGTGAGTCGTTGTCCATAAAGGAGAGATAACTGAAGTAACCTAAGGCTAAAATTAACACAATCGCTAGACGGCGCGCATTCAAAAGCAGCTGTGAAAACTGACTAAAATTCTTCTCTTTTATTTGCCCTGTACGCAACATCAATGGCACCAGCCATTCATTACTCACCATCACACTAATCGTCACCACCGCGACTATCACCATGCCTGTGGCTGCCGATAACGTACCTAATAGCGCCACAACGGCTAACCATGGTTGGTTAAGTGCTAGCGGCAAGTTAATCACATAGGTATCGGCCGCAACGGCATCACCCAGCAATAATTTCCCCGCCAGTGCTAAAGGAGCGACAAACATACCGAATAACAGCAAGTAAAGTGGAAATAACCAACGTGCTTTTAAGATGGTTTTCTCATTCTCACACTCCACCATCATTACGTGAAACTGGCGTGGCATACATAAAAATGCCGCCATTCCAACAAGTAGTTCAGGCATCAGCGATTCAATGCGGATATTAGGTGCATTGATTAACTCTCGCTCGTTGGCCTGCTGCCAAATGTCACCAAAACCATCAAACACACCGAAGCTAATCACTATCCCCACCAGTAAGAACGCCCCAAGTTTAACTAGTGACTCAAAGGCGATAGCCAGCATCATCCCAGGGTTATGCTCGGTCGCATCAAGCTTTCGAGTACCAAATAGAATGGCAAAAACCGCCAAGATAGCAGTAATAATCAGTGAGACGGTTGCCCCGCTAAACAAGGCGCCGTCGGGTTGAAAAAGGTTAAGACTAAACACCATAGCTTTTAGCTGTAGTGCGATATAAGGCATGATCCCAAACAGGGCGATTAGCGTCACAATTGCAGCCAGCACCTGAGACTTGCCATAACGGGCCGCAATAAAGTCGGCAACAGAGGTGATATTTTGCGCCTTAGACACGATCACCATCTTGCGTAATAAGCTAAAGCCAACAGTAAAAATAAGGATTGGGCCAATAAAGATAGGTAAAAATGACCATAAATCTTGCGCCGACTGACCGACGGTACCGAGAAAGCTCCATGAAGAGCAGTATACGGCGAGGCTTAGACCGTAGACCCAAGTCTGGATCCGCTTTGTGATCCCACCAAACCATCGCTCCGCGCCCCAAGCGAGAAGAAACAGCAGCAACACATAAACGATGGCAATGGTTCCAACCAACACGGTTAAGTTCATAGAGTTCTCTTTTTTTTAACCTATTTTGCGGTAAAAAACGAATGAAATCCAGCCGAATTAAAATTACAAGCAACTAAAAAATAAGGATATTTAATTACTAGACCAAGGTCTAATAGAGAAAGTGCCCTATCCCAATCCATACTCAGCTTACGCATTATTAGATAAGGGAAGCCCAATGAGCACGCAGTCTCTCTATAAAGTACCTAGTGAAATCGCCGCAAACGCACTTGTAAACGATGAACAATATAAAAAATGTATCAGGAGTCGATTGTAAACCCTGAAGGTTTCTGGAGAGAACACGGTAACCGTATCGACTGGATTAAACCTTTTACTAAGGTAAAGAAAACCTCGTTCGATGATCACAATCTCTTTATCAAGTGGTTCTATGACGGCACGCTCAACGCCTCCGCCAACTGTTTAGACAGACACCTTGAAAACAATGCCGACAAGCTGGCTATTATCTGGGAAGGCGATGATGCAAAAGATCAACGTACGCTGACCTATGGTGAATTACACACCCAAGTGTGTAAATTCGCTAATGCACTGCGCAGTCAAGGCGTGCGCCGTGGCGATGTGGTAACCGTTTACATGCCAATGGTGCCAGAAGCGGCGGTTGCCATGCTTGCTTGTGCCCGTATTGGTGCTATCCATTCTGTTGTTTTTGGTGGCTTCTCACCAGACTCTATCGCTTCCCGTGTTATCGATGGTAATTCAAGAGTCGTTATCACAGCAGACGAAGGTGTACGTGCTGGGCGTATCATTCCATTAAAAGCCAATATCGATGAAGCCCTCTCGCACCCCGATGTTAACTGTATCGAAAAAGTGATCGTAATGAAGCGCACTGGCGGCGATATCAACTGGGTTGAAGGTCGTGATGTCTGGTGGGAATCATTAATGGAGACTGCATCAGAGCACTGTGTTGCCGAAGAGATGGGCGCAGAAGATCCACTGTTCCTACTCTATACCTCAGGCTCTACCGGTAACCCTAAGGGTGTACTACACACCACAGGTGGTTACATGGTTTATGCCGCCATGACCCATGAATATGTATTCGATTACAAAGAAAATGAAGTCTATTGGTGTACAGCGGATGTGGGTTGGATCACTGGTCACTCTTACATGGTTTATGGACCTTTAGCCAACGGAGCGACTGTGCTTATCCATGAAGGGGTACCAAACTACCCAAGTCCAGCCCGTTTAGGTGAAATGATTGACCGCCATAAAGTGAATATCCTTTATACGGCACCTACGCTTATTCGCGCCTTAATGGCTGAAGGCAAAGACCAATTTGAAGGCTTTGACGGTAGCTCTCTGCGAATTATGGGCTCGGTAGGTGAACCGATTAACCCTGAAGCTTGGCGCTGGTATAACGATGTTATCGGCCATGAAAAGTGCCCTATTGTGGATACTTGGTGGCAAACTGAAACTGGCGGCATTTTGATTAGCCCATTACCTGGTGCAACTGATACCAAGCCCGGCTCAGCCACTCGCCCCTTCTTTGGTGTACAACCTGCGCTTGTTGATAATATGGGTAATATTGTCGATGGTGCTAACGAAGGTAACTTAGTTATCCTAGATTCTTGGCCTGGACAGATGCGTACCGTGTTTGGCGACCACGACCGATTTGTACTGACTTACTTTAAGACGTTTAGAGGTATGTACTTTACTGGTGACGGAGCAAAACGCGACGAAGATGGTTACTACTGGATCACTGGCCGTGTAGATGATGTGATTAACGTGTCGGGTCACCGTTTAGGTACAGCAGAGGTCGAGAGCGCGCTGGTTGCTCACGAGCTTGTAGCTGAAGCGGCGGTTGTAGGTTATCCACATGACATTAAGGGACAAGGGATCTACGCCTATGTAACCCTAACCAAAGGCACGGTTGAAACCGAAGAACTGCGTCAAGAATTACGTCAATGGGTTAGAAAAGAGATTGGCGCACTAGCAACGCCAGATCTTATCCAATGGGCAGGCGGCCTACCTAAGACTCGATCGGGCAAGATCATGCGCCGCTTCCTGCGTAAGATTGCAGCTAATGAGGTCACTAACTTAGGAGATTCATCGACACTCGCAGATCCAGCCGTTATCGATACCTTAATTGAGACGCGTCTTAACCGTAGCGAATAAAAACTCGACCCGTTAACAATTTCTATTGTTCGACTCCCTAGCCCCTCATTGAGGGGCTTTTTTTTTCCCCTTTTACCGTGAATACGACAATATTAAGATCAATTAAGATTTTACTTACCGCGTTGAAACAAATATGGGATCATCGCTTCAATAACATCGTTTTCAATTGGGTTCGTTTAGTGCAACTGAGAGATTATCAACAGCAATCTGTAGACGCGGCCATTAGCCATTTTAGAACAAGTTCTGACTCTGCCGTTCTCGTGCTACCAACGGGGGCAGGCAAGAGTATTGTCATCGCCGAGCTCGCACGAATAGCGAAAGGCCGCGTACTTGTTCTCACCCATGTCAAAGAACTCGTTGCGCAAAATGCCGAAAAGGTCGGCTTGCTCACCACAAAAGCGGAGATCTATTCGGCAGGCCTCAATCAAAAATCCACAGACGGCAAAACGGTTGTCGCCAGTATTCAGTCGGCAGTAAAGCAACCCAATCAATTTGATGAACCATACAGCTTAGTCATTATTGACGAATGCCACCGTGTCAGCCCTGATAAAGATAGCCAATACCAACTGCTGCTCACACACCTTAAATCAAAAAATAGTAAGATCAGATTACTAGGCTTAACAGCTACTCCTTACCGCTTAGATTTAGGCTGGATCTATCGTCATCATTACCACGGCAAGATTGGTAATACTGAAAAGCCGGTATTCGAAAAGTGCATTTTCGAACTGCCGATGCGCCCCTTAATTAAACGTGGGTTCCTAAGCCAACCTAAGATGTTTGATGGTCTCAGTGCACAATATGATTTTAGTGAGCTAACAACATCGGCAACAGGTGAATACAATGAAAAAGAGGTGAACTCGATTCTCAATCATTGTGGCCGCGCAACCACCGCTATCGTTAAACAGTTAATCGCTCTTGGCGAACATCGCCAAGGAGTCATTATTTTCGCGGCAACGGTAAAACACGCCGAAGAGATCGTCACTAAGCTTGCAGGTCAGGCCGTTGCGCTTATTACCGCCAAAACTTCTCGCGATGATAGAGACACCTTAATCGATGCCTTTAAAGCAAAACAAATTAAGTACCTAGTTAACGTTGCAGTATTGACCACAGGTTTCGATGCACCCCATGTCGATCTTATCGCCATATTGCGCCCAACCGCCTCTGTGAGCCTTTTTCAGCAAATGGTGGGCCGAGGGCTAAGAATCGATAAAAATAAAGATGAGTGCCTTGTCATTGATTATGCAGCCAATGGCTATGACCTGTTTTACCCCGAAGTTGGCCAACCTAAGCCCAATAGTAAATGTAAACCTGTGCAGGTTCACTGCCCCGTATGCGATTTTGCCAATATTTTTTGGGGGCTAACCGACAATGATGGTGACATTATCGAGCACTTTGGGCGTCGATGTCAGGCGCTAGTAGAAATAGATGGGCGCAAAGAGCAATGCGATTTTCGCTTTCGCTCTAAAGCTTGTCCTAATTGCGGTGAAGAAAATGATATCGCAGCCAAGGTCTGCCACCATTGCCAATCTATTTTAGTCGATCCAGATAAACGTCTAAAAGAAGTCCTCCAGCAGAAGCACCACCACCTATTTAAGTGTCAGAGTATGATTCTCGAACCTCAAGAGGATCGCTTAACCGTGCGTTATATCGATATTGATGGCAATGACTTCTGTCGGTATTTTAAGATGCAAACACCAGCTCAGATCCGCGCAGTATTTGCGTTATTTGTTTTCCCTCATAGCCGCACTCCAGGAATAAAACACAAGAAATACAAGACACCACAGCAACTGTGCGATGACGCCCCTCTTTTCAGAAAGCCAGATTTATTACTACTCAAGAAAGGAAAAAGAAGCTGGGAACTGATGGACACAATATTTGATTACAAAGGTCGTTACCAAACAGAGAAGTCCCATTTTTAGTTAAATGATTAACTAGACCTCTAATATCGATTAGAACTATTGCAATGGCTATGATATAAAGTGCTCAAGCTAAATTTGAGGAAGCTATCATGTTTGTAGTAATTTTCGGTCGTCCAGGTTGTCCTTATTGTGTACGTGCAGTACAAGTTGCTGAGCAACTAACTGAAAAGAGAGATGATTTTAAATTCAAATACGTAGACATTCATGCAGAAGGGATCAGCAAGGCTGATCTTGAAAAAACTGTAGGCAAGCCGGTTGAAACCGTTCCACAGATCTTTGTCGACAAGGAGCACGTTGGCGGATGCACTGAGTTTGAGCAGTATGTAAGAGAAAACGAACTTATGCCTGCAGCTTAACAATGACTTGCAGCCATATATAAAAAGGAGGCTCATGCCTCCTTTTTATTGACCTCAGCTCAACTAGAGCACGTACTTCATCGAAAATATCACTCGATTTAACTCTCCATCCATGCCATTTTCCTTGGTGTTTTTGGCATACATATACTCTATTCCGACCGTTAGCGGCTTAACGGGTGAATAAAGCAAGTTAATATAACCAGAGTAGGAGTCTTTATTGACGTTATTACCTATTAAGTTAATATTGTTTTCGGCTTTAAAGCCTGAGCCGGTAATGCTTGTTCTCCACTTATCATTCCACCAATGACGGTAAGAGATAAAGCCACCATAGGATTCGATAGTTTCAATGTCTCCGTTAGCATCAAGTACACCAGCATTAACATAGTTAAGTGCCATGTAACGCCCTAATCCTTCACCGTAGGTCGCTGACATCTTAATATCATCCTGTCCAACAGGAATGACACCTGTAAAGCTCACACCATAACCAAGCTTGGAAGCATCAACAGGGTTTGCTGTATCTTTATTCATTTCAACATTTAACTGGCGCGCGATACCCGCAAAAGTAAATGCCATTCCGCTCTCAGTTTTCATATTGTAACGAGCAACAAAGTCTGGCACCACGCCACTGCCACTCGTAATACGACTTCCAGTTGGATCTCGATAACCATTTAATGTTGTTTCAGGGTTCTCAACTGAGAACTGAAAGCCACCATTGGTGTACCGAACCATTGCTTGACGAACAAATGGCGTACCTTCAGCTGCGCCAACAAAATCTAAGTTCTCAGGTAACGCACCTGGATTTTGGAATGTGGTCCACATCTGTCCCGCAGCCCAATTATCAAAGCTAACGAAGGCTTGACGAATACGTGGGGAATAACTATTTGATACGCGTTCATTACCATCAGTATGAGTCATAAAATCAAGTTCAATAAAACCTGTAAGTTTATGACCATCAAGATCTGTGGATGTTTTAAAGTTAAAACGCGATTCTCTAGCCTGAAAATCGACAACTTGCTTACCGTTGCTCGGATCACCATATATCGTACCAGGTACATAGAATTGGCGAGATAAGCTACCGGAGCCAGGAGCACCGTTGCTATAGTCACTAAACATCACATCGGCCTTAACATATCCACCAAATTTAAACTCAGTATCAGCTTGAGCACTGAAACTCATAGCAGCGATTGTTGCTGCAACCAACGCTGTTAATTTTTTTTGTTTCATTCCCTTTCTCCCAGATATTTTTATTATCCCTACAAAATATGACCGAGTTAACAACCCGACAACATTAGCAATAGGTCTATCAGACGAAGGTAGAATACCAAATACTAATTAATCACACTCTCATTTAACGGAACAAATACTAGTCAACAATTTTGCAAAGTGTTAATTTTCTGAAAGATATTAGTTAAGTGATAATTTATACCGCCGAGTATCCGAGGCTGGCGGTCAATTTAAAATCAAGTTAAAACAATAATGGATCGCCACTAACTCCTTGCAATATCAAAAACTTAGCAGGATTGCTTATTTTTATAAAAAGAGAGACTTAAAAGCACTGGCATTAGTTCTAAGTAAGATTTAAATAGATA
Source organism: Shewanella schlegeliana (assembly GCF_016765635.1). Lineage (GTDB taxonomy): Bacteria > Pseudomonadota > Gammaproteobacteria > Enterobacterales > Shewanellaceae > Shewanella > Shewanella schlegeliana. Next base: position 326,317 of record NZ_JAESVD010000001.1, on the reverse strand, counting down.
AAAATTCCATTTATAAGTCGCAAAGGAGGTAGCCATACACCTTATCCCCCAAATGGTGACCGAATTATCTAGCTCTCTTTTTACTAGCTAAAACGAATTCATTGGAACTGATTTAAGACAAGTTAACGTCCTTTTAAATTGAATTGTTACTCCTAAAAATCCGCTCAACTATCTACAATCTCGTCGCTCAGATAAAAAGCAGCTCGATAACGATGAGTGCTAGAATTAGCTTTTACCACCAAAAGGAAGCGGTGGTTCGTGAAGAACTCAAGCCTAGGTCAATGTGGATGTTAAGATTAAAGCCTACTGCACTATTATTTTAAAACAACGCGACTGTGCAAGTATTTATTAGGTTATCAATTAGCAGGTACTGAAATGTCTTACTGAGGTGATGCTAGATATTGAAGAAGGTATTACGGGGTATTTCAAGAAGTGGTGGGTCGTGAAGGATTCGAACCTTCGACCAATTAATGTGGATGTTAAGAGTAAAGCCAACTGCACTATTATTTTAAAACAACGCGACTAAGCAAGTATTTATTAGGTTATCGATTATCTGTAACGGGAATGGCTTACGGAGGTGATGCTAGATATTGAAGAAGGTATTACGGGGTATTTAAAGAAGTGGTGGGTCGTGAAGGATTCGAACCTTCGACCAATTGGTTAAAAGCCAACTGCTCTACCGACTGAGCTAACGACCCATCTGGTTTTGCTTTCTACTTGTTTAGCCACTGGCAGAAAAGTGGTGGGTCGTGAAGGATTCGAACCTTCGACCAATTGGTTAAAAGCCAACTGCTCTACCGACTGAGCTAACGACCCATCTGGTTTTGCTTTCTACTTGTTTAGCCACTGGCAGAAAAGTGGTGGGTCGTGAAGGATTCGAACCTTCGACCAATTGGTTAAAAGCCAACTGCTCTACCGACTGAGCTAACGACCCATCTGGTTTTGCTTTCTACTTGTTTAGCCACTGGCAGAAAAGTGGTGGGTCGTGAAGGATTCGAACCTTCGACCAATTGGTTAAAAGCCAACTGCTCTACCGACTGAGCTAACGACCCATCTGGTATAACCTGTATCTTTAACTCACCAGTTAGTCAGACTAACTTTATGGGTTAAGATACCCTCAAGCGACTCTCTCGCTCCGAGGGCGCCTATAATACCTTTTTCATCTTCGCATGCAAGCGCAAATTTCCCATTTCTCCTCGTTTGCATGAAAAACAATCTAAGGTTTTGTTTTCTGAATAAATGAGCATCAAAGTGCTGAAAGTTGCTGCAATGCAATTCGGGCTGCAGCGCTGTTAGCATATTCCTGAGTTACTTTTTGATAATATGCTTTGGCTTTTACTTTATCTCCGGTCTTTTCAGCTATCATACCTAGCTTGACCAAACTTTCACCACGCTTGCCTGAATCCTTGTATTTCTCAACAACAGTAGTAAAAGCTTTAGTGGCTCCAGCAAACTCATTCTTATTATAAAGTAGCTGCCCTAACCAATAATTAGCATTAGGAGCATAGCTTGAGTTGGGGTAACGCTCAATAAATTGTGCAAAAGCAGGAATCGCCGCCTCGTACTTCTTCTCTTTTAAAACTAGATTTACTGCTTGTTCATAACTAGCAGTTTCACCTAGGCTTGATGATACTGTAGAGCTTGAGCTCGTTGTATCGACTGCAACAGCAGCGGCAGGCTTTGAAGAAAGGTTAGCGATGTCTTCATATAATTGACGTTGTCTTTGTAACATCTGTTCAATTTGATAAGACTGCTGCTCACTTAGGCCGCGTAAATCTAACACTTCCTGCTGAAGCGTTTCTAAACGCTGCTGCATTTGAAACTCAGTTTGTTGTTTAGCTTTAATAACTCGCTCTAAGCGAGCAACTCTATCATCGGTAGAGCCACCAGCAATATCCTCAACCGGAGCAGGTGCTGCATAAGCAGAACCTGCAACTAGGATAATTGCCGCTGATAATACGGCATGTTTCATAAGGTAAACCTTTTACCTGTAAGATTAGTAAACAAGAACTGCGCGACGGTTCTTTGCAAAACCTTCATCAGAGCGAGAAAAGTCTAATGGCTTCTCTTCACCATAACTCACAATGCTCATTTGGCTTGGCTGAACGCCCATACCTTGTAAGTATTTAGCAACGGCTTTAGCACGGCGTTCACCTAGTGCGATATTATATTCAGGAGTGCCACGCTCATCGGCATGACCTTCAATCATCACTCGTACATTTGGATGCTCAACAAGGTAATCGCCATGTGCATTCAATACCTCTGCAAACTGCTGAGAAACTGAACTACGGTCAAAGTCAAAATAGATAATGTGCTCTTTTCTCAACTCTTGATACTTAAGGCGCTGCTGCTCTTCAGGAGTTAACACCGGTGCGACACCACCAGTTTCAACACCATTGTTAGCATATTCACTAGATGAAGAAGACTCTGTTGAGCTTGTTGCATCTGTTTCTGACTCAGAAGTAGAGCTACATGCACTGATAGCCATAATAGGAAGAACGACTAACATGGCTTTAAATAGCTTATTCAGATCCATTTTTTAAATCCTTAATCTTTTTAGTTAGAGAAATGGTGACCAAGATGGTGATTTAACTTCACCCTGCCCTACAGGCAATCTTGCTTTAAAACGTCCATCCATAGAAACCGCAGCTAATACCTGCTTCCCTTGGTATGTCGTTCCGTAAATAACCATGGTGCCATTTGGCGCCACGCTCGGAGATTCGTCTAGTCGTGTACTAGTCAACACTTGCATGAAACGGGTTTCTAAATCCATACGAGCGATATTAAACTTACCGTTGGTACGATTCACAAAAATAATACTACGCCCATCCGGAGAGATCGAACCACCTAAGTTCCACTCACCTTCAAACGTTAAACGAGAAATCTTACCTGAATCGAGAAAAACTCGATATAACTGAGGACGGCCACCGCGCTCAGAAGTAAGTAACAGTGACTTACCATCAGGGAACCAAGATGGCTCAGTATCAATTGCATAATGGTTCGTTACTCGCTTAAGCGCCTTTGTCTCAATGTCGACAACATATACTTCTGGCTGGCCATCTTTCGATAGTGTCAGCGCCAACTTTTTACCATCAGGTGAAAATACAGGCGCGCCGTTAATACCATCGAAACTGGTTACTTTAGTGCGTTGCTGAGTATAAATATTTTGTACAAACACCTCAGCTTTACGGTTTTCAAAACTCACGTACGCAATACGCTGACCATCAGGAGACCAAGAAGGTGACATCAATGGCTCTGGCGAGCGTAGCAACATCTGCTCGTTATAACCATCATAATCAGCAATCATCAGTTTATAAGGAGACTTTTCACCATGATTGACGACAACATAAGCGATACGCGTCAAGAATGCGCCACGAATACCAGTGAGCTTCTCATAAACTATATCGCTGATACGATGGCCATATTGACGGAACTGCGCGGCAGTAATAACGGTTTCACGGCTATCGATCACTAAATCTTTCGCCGATAAGCCGGAGTCTGACTGAAGCTGGGCTTTAACTAAGTCGATCAGTTCGAAACTAACTAAATACTTATCGCCGCCATAAGGCTTAACTGACCCCATAACCACAGCTTCGGCAGGCTGCGCCATCCAAGCGGAAGCATCAAACTGCGCCAAAGTACTAATTCCTCGCTGTGGCAAACTCAGCTCATCGGCAGGACTGAAAGTCCCGCTTCGCGCTAAGTCAGACATCACCACATCAGAGATCTGTGACGGCATAGGACCTGTGCCTTGCCAAACAAATGGAATAACAGCGATGGGTCTCGCGGCATCAACTCCTTCGGTGATGACAATATCTAATGCGGCTTTTACTGGCATACTGCAAATAAGCAGGCCTGTCAGCAACCACTTCCCCAAATTATTCATGAGACTCCTTTAATCAAACTCAGGTTGAACTGTTAAATTAATTTCTTTTAGCTTGTTATAAACATCTGGCTCATTCGATACTGGCAACCTGCCCGCCTTATTAATCGCAGCTTTTGTTGCTCGGCAAACAACACTATCACCATCGAGGGTTTGACTCGCTGTTACAAAACCATCATTAGCCAGGCGAATGAAGACTCTACAGCTCTTACCTCGCATTGACTCATCCACTACTAGATTTCGTTGAATTGTCGCGCGGATCATCGAAGTATACCGCTGTACTTCACTCATCACCTGCTTATTACGGGTTTGAGACAGTGCCGCTTGTTCAGCTGCCAGAGCTTCTTGCATCATCTGCTCTTGCTCACGCCTAGCTTGCTCCTCAGCTTTACGTTTACGCTCAGCTTCCGCTTTGCGCTTACGCTCAGCTTCCGCTTTCTTGGCTGCGGCCTCTTCTGCTTTACGTTTCTCGGCGGCCTTCTTAGCAGCTTCCTCAGAAGCTTTACGCTCCTTCTCTTTCTGCTTTCGCTCCGCTTCTGCTTTCGCCGCTTTCTCTCTTTCCTGCTTCTGCTTTAGCTGAGCTGCTTTTGCGTCATCCGCCGCACGTTTAGTTTCAATCTCTTTTTGCTTGCGTTCTTGCTCAAGCTTTTTAATTTGAGCCTGTTCACGTTCGCGCTCTTTTCGAGCTTCACGAACCCTTCTGTCTGCCTCATCTTGGCGAGCCTTCTCTTTACGTTCAGCTTCGCGCTTCTCAGCTTTTAGCTTCTCGACATGTTCGGCAACTTTTTTCTGATCGACCACGACAGCTTGCACCGCCGGAGCACTAGGTTGTGGCAACGGTTTGGGCTTTTCAGAAAAATCGACACCTAAGATAAGAATAACTATCACGCCAATATGAATTCCAGCTGAAATAACAACTGGAAGGGTTAAATCAGATTTAGCCGCCACTTACTTATCCTCCGGCGCATCTGTCATTAAGCCCACCGAAGGTACGCCTGCACCTTGCAAGGTCACCATCAGTTGGATCACTTTCTCATAGGGGATTGAGCGATCGGCTTTAACAACAACAGGACGCTCAGGCTCTAACTGAATAATCGCACCAACACGCACAGCGACTTCGTCTAACTCTAAGACTTCTTCGCTACTTGAGCTGCCCACATCTAAATAATATTCTCCCATCGCATCAATCGATGCGACAACCGGAGGTTTACTATCGGCAGGCAGAGTCTCTGCTGCTCCTTGAGGTAGATCGACTTTCACCCCTTGGGTGACAATCGGTGCTGTTACCATAAAAATAATCAGCAGTACCAACATCACATCGATATAGGGCACCACGTTAATTTCAGCAACCGGACGACGGCGCTTCCTCTGGTAGCCTTGATGCATTATGCCTGTTCCTTCTCGCTGTACGCTTGACGGTGCAAAATGCTTGAAAACTCTTCCATAAAGTTGGCGTAAGACATTTCAATCTTTTCAACTTGTGTAGAGAAACGGTTATAAGCGATAACAGCTGGGATAGCAGCAAATAAACCCATCGCGGTTGCGATCAAAGCTTCTGCAATACCTGGGGCGACCATGGCTAGGGTGGCATTTTCCACCGCGCCTAGTGCGATAAAGGAGTTCATGATCCCCCATACGGTACCAAACAGACCAATATAAGGACTAGTTGAACCGATTGTCGCCAATAAAGGGAGGTGAGTTTCGAGCTTTTCTAACTCGCGAGACAAAGACACACGCATCGCACGATAGCTACCGTCCATTACAGCTTCTGGCACGCGGCCATTTAACTTACTTAGACGCGCATACTCTTTAAAGCCAGTAACAAATAGAGATGACAGGCCCGAATTGCTATCTTGCCTTGCTGAAAGTTCTTGATAAAGCTTATTCAAGTCGACACCTGACCAAAACTTATCTTCAAACTTAAGCGCTTCTTTCTTTGCTGTTGTCAACAACCTGCGGCGCTGAATAATTACCGCCCAAGAGGCGATCGACAAACCTAGTAATGTCAGCATCACTAATTTAACTAATAGGCTTGCTTGTAAAAATAATCCAATAAAAGAAATATCAGCTTCCACCTTTAAACTCCTGCGCAATATGTTGGGGAATGGCTTTGGGTCTCATACGTGATAGTGCAACACAGGCAACAACAATGTCAGCCTCACAATACACCACACCTTGCTCATCAATTAAGCGTTGCTCGAATACCAATGAGGCTTTCTTAAGTTGTATGACCTTGGTTTCTACAATAAGGTTCTGTTCAAAGCGTGCAGCCTTACAAAAATCTAATTCTGCACGTTTAACAACAAACGCAGTGTCTTGGGCTAATAAGGCTGTTTGACTGATCCCCATAGCACGTAGCCACTCGGTCCGTGCACGCTCAAAGAACTTTAGGTAATTTGAGTGATAAACAACACCACCTGCGTCAGTGTCTTCATAGTAAACCGAAATAGGCCAACGAAACATAAACGGTAACTGCCAATTGATGAGATAAAATAGAGGCCTACTATACCTAGTAGGTATGCAATTGTGAATCGCGATATGTGATAAGCAATGCGCTTCTTCATAAAATATTGTTAATCAACTTTAATCTTTGTTGCATATATATCCAAGGCGATGACTCATATACAAAAACATCAGTTTTAATTAGCCGGGGAAATAAAAAAGGGAAGCCGAAGCTTCCCTTTTAAAATCGTTATATTTTGTTTAGTCGGCTATTTTTGCCGGGATCGCTAGCCCGAAGTTATGCCAAAGGAAACTGTAGATATCGGCAAACTCATCGATCTTCATTGAAGTTGGCTTACCCGCACCGTGGCCCGCTTTTGATTCGATTCGCATAATGACAGGCGCATCACCTTGCTGCTTCTCCTGCATCATGGCGCCAAACTTAAAGCTGTGCAGTGGTACAACACGGTCATCATGATCAGCAGTCATCACCATCGTCGCCGGATAAGCTTGAGCTTTAACATTGTGATATGGCGAATAAGCATAGAGTGCAGGGAACTGTTCGGCATTATCGGCACTGCCATATTCACTGGTCCATGCCCAGCCAATGGTAAATTTTTGAAAGCGCAGCATATCCAAAACGCCAACCGCAGGCAGAACCGCAGCAAACAACTCAGGACGCTGAGTCAAAGTTGCCCCCATCAATAGGCCACCATTACTACGGCCATAAGCTCCAAGCTTAGAAGAGTTTGTATAATCCTCGTCAATCAGGTACTCAGCTGCAGCATAATAGTCATCAAACACATTCTGCTTCTTATCAAACATACCCGCTTGGTGCCAACTTTCACCGTACTCGGCTCCGCCGCGTAGGTTTGGAACGGCATAGACGCCCCCCATATCCATCCAAGCGATATTGGCAGGGCTAAAGCGCGGCGTCATCGAAATCGCAAAACCGCCATAGGCGTACAGTAATGTCGGATTTTGCCCATCTTTCTTCATGCCTTTTTTATAAGAGATCATCATAGGCACTTTAGTACCATCTTTGCTGGTATAAAAGACCTGCTCCGAGGTGTAATCGCTTGGGTTAAATGAGACTTCAGGCTTGGAGTAAATGGTCGACTCACCGGTTTTAAAGTCAAACTTGTAGGTCGTTTGTGGTTGCACGTAACTATTAAAAACATAGTAGAAATAGTCTTTACTGCGTTTACCGTAAGGACCAGCGATCTTGCCTTTACCCGGTAGAGTGACATCTTGGCGCTTATCGCCATTCATATTGTAAATCGTCAGCTTACCTAATACATCATGCAGATAGCTCACTACAATGTGATCATTAACGATAGCGATGTTGCTAATAGGATCTTCAAGCTCAGGAACAATCGTCTTCCAATTGTCTTTGCTACTATTATTGATATCAACCGCAATCACCTTGCCATTTGGTGCGTTATAGTCGGTTTTAAAGTAAAACACTGAGTCGTCGTTGCCGATAAAGTTGTATTCGGCTTCAAGGTTAGGGATCAGTTCAACTACTTGAGCTTGAGAGTCAAGCAATGACTTATAAAAAAAACGGTTGCGACTATCGGTGCCTTGAGAGATATAAAGCAACAAGTAGTCGCCCTTCTCCGATACCTCTATACCAAAACCCCAATCTTTATTCTGAGGTCTTTCATAGACTAAGATATCATCACTCTGCGCTGTACCGATCTTATGAAAATACACTTTTTGATTAAAGTTAACATCGGCAAGAGCATTGCCGCCTTCTGGTGCATCATAACGAGCATAGTAAACGCCCGTGTTATCATGATTCCAAACCGCGCTTGAGAATTTAATCCAGTCAAGCTCATCGGCTAACTTCTTACCTGTAGCTACATCGATAAAGTGCCATGCTTGCCAATCAGAGCCAGACTTAGAGATCCCATAAGCCAGAGTTTTGCCATCATCACTAACCGACAAACCAGACAATGCAACCGTACCATCGTCTGATAAGCTGTTAGGATCGAGAACTACCCTAGCCTTGCCATCACCACTTTTAACATAGAGTACTGATTGCGCTTGTAAACCGTCATTACGGTAATAAAAAGTATTGTCACCCTTTTCAAACGGCGCTGAAATCTTCTCGTAATTCCACAGTTCGGTAATTCGGTCTACAATGGCCTGCTTGTTGTCAATATTAGCTAAGTAGGCGTGACCTGCATTCTGCTGTTCGCTCACCCATTTATGGGTCTGCTCTGACTCAACTTCTAGATAGCGATATGGGTCAGCAACCTCTACGCCATGGATCGTTTCAACCACACCGCTAGAATTGCTCTTAACGGCAGTTACAGACTCTTCTATTGTTGGTTGTGACTGGCAACCCACTACAGCTAAGCCTAAGCCTATGGCTAACAAATGCTTTTTAGTTAGTATCGAATGAATTCGCATTTTGTATCCCTGATTAACTGACTCTTATTATTTAATGAGTCTTCTATTTTTATCGTTAGGTTTTTTATAATTAGATAACTTATTTTTTATCGCTTTAACCTTAACACCTTCTTCACTGCGCACTATACAAACTAAAAAAATACATCGCAAAGTTTGTTTCAAAATTGTTTTTGCTAAATCGACTTAGCAACTGTTAATAATTTAGCAACATAGATAAATTAAATATCATGTGAAACTAAATACAAAACGTGACAAACCCCGCAATATTGGGGACTTAGTATCTTTTAGCAACAAGCCAGCAACCAAGTCGCATTAGCAAAACTAATGGCAAATGCTAATTATTCTAGTTTGTCAGCCATAAGCTCCAAGCCTATAATTCGTCTCGTTTTCAGGAAGTGTCTGCCTAGCAGATTCGGAAACAAAGAACTCTTAAACTTTCGTGGTCTCCACGGAAGTTATATCCCTGGTTCTTATGCTTGACTTCCTTCCTTCAATTTGTTGATTGCAATGATTTATTTTTGCGGCCCGCTTACCATGTAAGCGGGCTTTTTTTTATCTTTAAATCGCGGTAGATTTCTAACGGAGGCCATTTTCATACACAAAAAAGCCCAGCGATTAGGCTAGGCTCTTCAAATCTATGTTGTCAGCTAGAGCGGTTTACTAATTCTAATCACAACTCTACGGTTTCTCGCTCGCTCATCAATCGTCTCGTTAGAGGCAACATGCCTTCTCTCGCCGTGACCAAATGTATGAATACGGCTTTGGCCAATCCCGCTAGCCACAAAGAACTCCTTCACCGAATCCGCACGTTTTTCAGAAACAGTTTGGTTCACACTACGCCCACCATAACTGTCGGTATAGGCATCTATCAGAACCAAATCAACATTCTTGTCGTAAGCTAAATATTCTTGAACTCTTGCGATCTGCGACTTTGCATAACGGGTTAGCTCTGTGCCACCGGATTCATAAGTTAATACCGTAAAGGCGATATCTTCAAACGAATAAGGTAATAAAGAAGACAGGCACGACTTAAACTCTGCATATTGTCGTCTAAAGTTCACCGCCGATAAACCTACTGCAATCTTATTCGCTTCATTATACCAATCGGCATAATAGAAAGTTGGCTGCATGCCACTTTCTAGCTCAGCAAGCATTGACCAAGCCGCGTTACGGGGAACCTCACCACTAAAGTACTTCTGATAAGTCAGCTCAGTGATCTCTTTAGACAGCACACCTGGGCGCCATGCTGGAGCCATACTCATCAACTTAGCTTGAGTGACTTGATCGGGCTTAACCCACATATCTAAGGTGAAATTCAAGTTATGATCTTTACCTGCACGGCTGGTAAAGACCGCTTTACCATAGGCAGGAATATCATGCTCAAGACGGCACATTACCGGATTATTACCGCTTAAACGCCACTGCGACTCCTCTAAAGAAGCCACATACTGCCTCAGTTCTGCATTTGCAAAAAAAGGTAGGCACAATAATGATGCTAAAATAACCCTAAGCCGCATAAAATTACTCTCTAAATTTGTATCACTCCTATCTATCGGCAAAGAATTATCTTTCTTTAGCCTATAAAACAACCAAACGCACATGACAGTGATTATCAGTTGCAGCATAATAGTCGCCTGCACACTTTTGGGAAATTTTAATGACTGACACTTTTGACCCTAATTTAATGAAAAACCGCTTTAGAGGGTATTTCCCAGTGGTCATCGATGTTGAAACTGCGGGTTTTAACGCGAAAACTGATGCACTTTTAGAAATTGCAGTCAGCATGCTGAAAATGGACGAAGATGGTGTTCTCGGGCTCGATAAAACACTCCACTTTAATATTGAGCCATTCGAAGGTGCAAACCTTGAGCCTGAAGCGTTAGCCTTTACAGGTATCGATCCAACTAATCCGCTTCGTGGTGCCGTCAGTGAAAAAGAAGCCTTTTTAGAGATCTTTAAAGAGGTTAAAAAAGCACAAAAAGCGGCAGGTTGTCATCGCAGTATTATTGTTGCTCACAATGCAGCTTTTGATCACGGCTTTGTCACCCAAGCTATTGAGCGTAATAGCCTCAAGCGTACGCCATTTCATCCTTTCGCCACCTTTGATACCGCTGCATTAGCGGGGTTAGCGATTGGACACACTGTACTAGCAAAGGCCTGCGCGATGGCGGGGATCCCTTTCGATAACCGTGAAGCTCACTCGGCACTATATGATACCGAGCGCACAGCAGAGCTATTTTGTTTAATCGTCAATCGTTGGAAAGCACTTGGGGGCTGGCCTTTTATTGCTGATGAAGCAGAAGAAGAAAAACCTCAAGACACGATTGAGTCTTAAGCTTTCATAAATAAGCCTCCAAAGAGTCAACTTATCTCTGGACGGGACAAACGATAGACACAAAAAAAGCTGCGATTAACGCAGCTTTTTTATGCTTTCTGACTTACAATTTCATTAAGAAATTATAGTGCATCTGCATTGTCAGTTAGGTAAGAAGCAACGCCTTCTGGGCTTGCATCCATACCCTTGTCACCCTTTTCCCAACCCGCTGGGCATACGTCACCGTGATCTTCATGGAATTGAAGTGCATCAACCATGCGGATCATTTCGTCAACATTACGACCAAGTGGCAGATCGTTAACCACCTGGTGGCGAACCTGACCTTCTTTGTCGATTAGGAAAGAACCACGGAATGCAACACCTGCTTCTGGATGCTCGACATCATATGCTTTACAGATCTCATGCTTAACGTCAGCAACCAGTGTGTATTGAACTTGGCCAATACCGCCTTTGTCTACTGGCGTGTTACGCCATGCGTTATGAGTGAACTGAGAGTCGATTGAAACACCGATAACTTCAACACCACGCTTCTTGAACTCGTCCATGCGGTGATCGAAAGCGATCAACTCAGATGGGCACACGAAAGTGAAGTCAAGTGGGTAGAAGAATACTACAGCAGGTTTGCCTTTAATTGCTTCTGATAGGGTAAAGCTATCAACAATTTCACCATTACCTAGTACCGCAGCAGCTGTAAAATCAGGGGCCGGGCGGCCTACTAATACGCTCATTTTATTTCTCCATCTATGGATTGCTAAAAACGCTGTTTCGTTTTAAATCTAAAGCATTATAGGCAGTGTATTTCTTTGCACAAGCTATTTGAGAACAATATCACCATTTTAAATGAACATTTAATTAACCGATTACAGTCTGAACAATAACACCAAATCCTCACATTACCATTCACACTTTATTTGCATGTTTAGCTACAGCTAATTCACAACCCAGATTGAATTCAAGATATACGGCTTAGATGCTGGACATTTTGTAGGTTAACAGGCAAAAATGTCGACCAAACTACAGGTAATTAAGAAACTATTAAAATGAATGCTGTTGTCATCGCTGTATGCCTAATGTTAGGTCTCAGCTTAGCTAGAGTTAATATCGTCATTGCACTTACCATCTCTGCATTAGTCGCAGGGCTTGTAGGAGGCATGGATCTGCACCAAACGGTCGCTGCCTTTAACACGGGTCTTGGTGGAGGTGCACAAATAGCTTTAAGCTATGCCCTACTCGGCGCTTTTGCCGTTGCCTTGTCGCATTCGGGCCTGACCACGTTACTTTCAAATAAGGTCATTAGTTTATTAGGCAAAGAGCAAAATAGTACAAACAACAACCGTGTACGTTGGACTTTACTTCTAACGATTCTATCGATGGCTATCGCCTCGCAAAATATTTTGCCAATCCACATTGCCTTTATTCCTATTTTGATCCCACCGTTACTGCATGTGATGTCTAAGCTAAAAATGGATCGTCGCTTAGTAGCCTGTGTACTTACCTTCGGTTTAGTAACAACATATATGGTGTTACCTGTTGGGTTTGGCGGCATCTTTCTTTACGATATTTTGCTAACGAACTTAAATAGCAATGATCTAAACGCGGTACAACAACAAGTGGCTCCAGCCATGGTTATCCCGGCTATGGGCATGTTGTTTGGTTTATTGGTTGCCGTATTTATCTCTTATAGAAAGCCAAGAGAATATAAAGAGGAATTGATTTTACAAGCTGAGCCTGAAGAGGGACTAAATCGTCGTAATATCATCATCGCACTCATCGCTGTTGTTTCGACCTTAGCGACTCAACTCTATACAGGTTCGATGATTTTCGGTGCCTTGATAGGTTTTATTGTTTTCAGCTTTTCCGGTGCACTTAAGCATGTTGCCGATCAAGATATCTTCAACCAAGGCGTGCGTATGATGGCCAATATTGGCTTTATTATGATCTCTGCTGCTGGTTTTGCCGCTGTAATTAAGGGCACTGGTGATGTCGCCAGCTTAGTTGAGATTATGAATACGGCGATTGGTGATAATAAGGCCCTTGCAGCCTTCTTAATGCTACTGGTTGGTTTACTGATTACTATGGGTATTGGCTCATCATTTTCGACCATCCCGATTATTGCCGCTATCTATGTACCTTTGGCGATGAGTTTTGGTTTCTCTGTTGAAGCAACGATTGCCTTAGTCGGTACTGCTGCAGCACTTGGGGACGCAGGCTCACCAGCTTCTGAGTCAACTTTAGGACCAACAGCGGGTCTAAATGCTGATGGTCAGCATGACCATATGAAAGACAGCGTTATCCCAACTTTTATCCACTACAACATTCCACTGCTAGTGTTTGGCTGGATTGCCGCAATGGTACTCTAGACTAAGTTATGTAAGAAAGATAAAAACAAAAAAGGAGCCGTTTGGCTCCTTTTTTACTATACGATTTAGACTAAAACTTATTTAGTACCGAAAATCTTATCACCCGCATCACCAAGACCAGGTAGGATATAACCTTGCTCGTTTAGGCAGTCATCAATTGACGCTGTATAAAGCTCGATATCAGGATGTGCTTTCTCAAGTGCTGCAACACCTTCTGGCGCAGCTACGAGTACAAGTGCTTTAATCGCTGTACAGCCACGCTCTTTTAGTAAGTCGATTGTAGAGATCATCGAGCCACCAGTCGCAAGCATTGGGTCAACAACTAACGCCATACGCTCAGGCATGTTGCTTGCGAGTTTTTCAAAGTATGGAACTGGCTCAAGTGTCTCTTCGTCACGGTAAATTCCCACAACAGAGATACGCGCACTTGGAACGTGCTCTAATACGCCATCCATCATACCAAGGCCGGCACGTAAGATTGGTACTACAGTAACCTTCTTACCTTTGATCTGTTCAATTTCAACAGGACCATTCCAACCTTCGATAGTGACTTTTTCAGTTTCAAAGTCAGCCGTTGCTTCATAAGTTAGTAAACTGCCCACTTCTGCCGCTAGTTCGCGAAAACGCTTGGTACTGATATTAGCTTCGCGCATTAATCCAATTTTATGACGGACTAAAGGATGTTTAACTTCAACGACTTTCATCTTGTTCTCCTAGTTTTCTAACGTATTTTTTACGGTAAATTTTAACGATTTTAGTAGATTTGTTCGCATAGGCAAACTTAAAGTTTCAAAAAGGCGGTAAATCGTGACCTCTGTCGCTAAGTTTATTGAAAAACTTAGCTTTCGACGCTACCCACAAGCTGGTAGAATGGCGCCGCATAAAATCCTATAACAATCTATACCCGTACCCGAAGAGGATCTCCGTGAGCACTCCTACTACCCCACTAAGCTATAAAGATGCAGGTGTTGATATCGACGCCGGAAATGCACTAGTTAACAACATCAAGTCAGCAGTAAAACGTACCCGTCGTCCAGAAGTCATGGGCAACCTAGGTGGTTTTGGTGCCCTTTGTGAGCTACCAACTAAGTATAAGCATCCAGTACTGGTTTCTGGTACTGATGGTGTTGGCACCAAGTTACGCCTAGCTATCGATTTTAAAAAGCATGATAACGTTGGTGTCGACTTAGTCGCCATGTGTTCAAACGATCTCATCGTTTCAGGTGCAGAGCCCCTGTTCTTCCTTGATTACTATGCGACAGGCAAACTCGATGTTGAAGTTGCCACCGCAGTTGTTAAAGGGATTGCCGAAGGCTGTGTCCAATCAGGCTGTGCACTTATCGGCGGCGAAACTGCTGAAATGCCAGGCATGTATGAAGGCGAAGATTACGACCTCGCAGGTTTCTGCGTCGGCGTCGTTGAAAAAGAAGAGATCATCGACGGCACTAAGGTGCAAGACGGTGATGCACTTATCGCACTCGCGTCAAGCGGCCCTCATTCAAATGGTTTCTCACTTATCCGCAAAGTATTAGAAGTAAGCAAAGCTGATCCAGAGCTAGAGCTTGCGGGTAAGCCACTGATTGACCATTTATTAGAACCTACAAAAATTTATGTAAAGTCACTGCTTAAATTGCTTGAACAACATGATGTTCATGCAATGTCGCACATTACAGGTGGTGGATTCTGGGAAAACATCCCACGCGTACTGCCTGAAGACTGTAAAGCAGTGGTGAACAGCGACTCTTGGCAGTGGCCAGTCGTGTTTAACTGGTTGATGGAAAACGGCAACATTTCTGAATTTGAAATGTACCGCACCTTCAACTGTGGCGTTGGTATGGTTATCGCCCTACCAGCTGATAAAGTCGATTCAGCCTTAGAATTGCTAAAAGCAGAAGGCGAAAACGCATGGTTAATCGGAAACATTGCCAAGCGTAACGGCGAAGAAGAGCAAGTGGAGATCCTGTAATGCCCCAGAGTTGTCGCGTTTTAGTATTAATTTCAGGTAATGGCAGTAATTTACAAGCCATTATCGATGGCTGTGATGATAACCTGCAAGCCGAAGTAGTCGGTGTGATCAGTAATAAGCCCGACGCCTATGGATTGATTCGTGCCCACCAAAATGAGATTGATACCAGCTGCGTGATAGCTCACACCGGCGAAACAAGACAAGAGTACGACGCAAGACTTCTGAATGCGATTGAAAAGTACCAACCCGATCTTATCGTGTTGGCTGGCTTTATGCGTATTTTAAGTGATGAATTCGTTCAGCGTTTTGAAGGCAAGATGGTCAACATCCACCCTTCGCTCTTACCTAAATATACTGGACTACACACACATCAACGTGCAATCGATGCAAAAGATCCTGAGCACGGTGCTAGCGTACACTTTGTGACGCCAGAGCTCGATGCAGGCCCAGTCATCTTACAAGCTAAAGTGCCAGTTTATGAAGACGACACAGCAGATACATTAGCTGAACGTGTTCATGAACAGGAGCACGCCATTTATCCACTAGTGGTGAAATGGTTCAGCCAGAAACGTCTTGCTATGGTTGATGGCGTTGCAATGCTTGATGGTCAAGTATTAGCAATCAATGGCTATGCAGCTGACTAATCTGTTTCAGAAAATATAACAGCATACAAAGGGCACCTATGGGTGCCTTTTTTATTGCCCGTACTTAAGACACCTCACTAAATCTGCACAACTCATACTACTTAAGCGATTAATACCATTTAAGTGACTAATACCATTTAAGTGACTTAGGCTTACCGATTGTGATAATAACTTAAAATATGAGAGCTCATTTTAAACGATGAAAACATCTGTTACTCTGGTACCACAGATACAGATAAGAAACTAAACCTGAAAATTCAGCTGTTTATTCTATAATCGTACACAAAGCTGTTGTGATCACACCAGCACAGCATATACGCGCAACATGTATACACTAAACTTGCACACTAACTCTTATAGACAACCTAGGCTAAGTTCGTTTTGATAACATTCAATGAGTGGCGTCATAAAAGTCTGCTAATTTGGCAGCATCAGCGATACAAGCTCAGTGCTATCACAGTACTGCTTAATAGCTTGTTGATATTTAAAACCGTTTACGGAATGTCGGCTCAGGTATTTAGCCCACAGCAGCTCTCACACCTTGCAGATATTGATTTTACAGTACTCACTAATGCACCTTGGTTTATGCTTGGGGCATTTTTACTGCTGAACTCAATCGGTTTATTGTTTCGTGCACGTATCGCTTGGGTAATGAGCCTTGTACTACTGCTAACGACCTTAGTTTTTACAGTACATTATTATTCTAATCTACTATTAAATATCGTTTTCTGTAGCTTCAGCATTATCTTATTATTGTTCCAAAGTCGAGATTTCAATCGCAGTAGTGCAACTGCAGCAGGGATTGTCTCAATCATCAGCTTTGTCATTCTAATCATCTACTCGACGTATGGTAGCTTGTATTTTGGTGACGGTTTTTCGCCAAAAATAACTGACTTAAGTATGGCATTTTATTTTGCCATGGTGACGATGACCACTGTGGGTTATGGCGATATTTTGCCCGTGACAGAAACCGCAAGGCTCTTCACTATTTCGATGATTATTGCCGGAATTGCCGTGTTTGCAACATCCGTGAGTACTATTTTTGGGCCTTTCATTAGAGATGGTTTAAGCAAACTTATACAAGGAAAAAAACACACCATGAAAAGAGCCGATCACTTTATTGTTTGTGGTACGTCAGCCATGGCGACAAATACCATAATTAAACTACATCAGCGCGGATTAGCCGTCACGATTATCACAGTAAGACCCAGTGATGAGTTCGAGATTATTGAACAAAGCTTAGAGGGGAAATTTGATATTATCTCCGGTGACAGTAGCGACACAGCCGTATTAAAACAAGCTGGCTTAGAGCAATGTCGAGCTATCTTAGCATTAACTGATAATGATGCTGATAATGCTTTTATCGTGTTATCGGCTAAAGACTTAAGTGCTAATGCGAAGACAGTGATTATAGTCAATGACAGTAAAAATTTATCTAAAATACAAAGGGTGCAGCCTGATGTATTACTGTCGCCACAGCTGTTTGGTAGTGAAGTTCTGGCACGCATGCTAAATGGAGAAACGATGGATAATAATGATTTAGCAGAACTACTTCTCAACTCTGCTCATGGTATACCATCAAAAACTAATTTATAGCACTCGGCTGAAATTATAGAGTAAACAACTTCTGTTGATTAAAGCTCGGTGTGGGCGTTATCAGTTACGTCGAGTTCTTACCCCAAGTTAGCACTTGCAACTTGGGGTTTAGTTTTTTTGGGTATAAAAGTTATGCAGCTTTACTTTATCACTACTAGTGCATTTGCCTTCTGATATACCTGATAATCCGGCTATCCACATAACCGTATGAAAATACCTCGGTGAGAAGCTTTTAAAATTGATTACCGCCCAACAACTCGCTATCTCACTGAGATCACTTCAGAGCTAAGAAGCGTATTATTCTAGAAGTAATGCTAAAAAAGTAACATAAAGTGCAAGCATTATAACCAAGCACCATATGCTACTTTAGTATTTATTCTACCGATACCCTTCTATTGATCCCTCTACTTAATTTCAACAATATCACCGGGTTGCCAACTCTTATCAAACCAAGTTTCCAAAGGACCATAGAGGCGTAGCAAGATAAACCAGCCTTTATTGGGTACCGTTTGGATCCAGTTACTCTCTTTCCCCTCTGGCGCATTTGGACCGAAGTAAATATCCACAGAACCATCAGCGTTTTGGGCCAAATCATCACGCTGATTATTACGACTTGGGAACTGCTGTCCCGTCTGCAACTCCGAGCGAGTTTGCGTATCGTAAGCCACTATCGACCAGAAGTTTTTTGCGGGTACATTGGCAGGGATATTCAGTTTATAGGTCTTGCTACCGCTCAGGTACGCCGAGTCTTTTGACTTGTCCAGCATTGCATATTGCGATCCCTTGCCGATAAGCTTAAGCGCCATTGCCGGAGTATTGACTGTCGCCATATAGAAGAAATAGGTACGGGCATCCAAATTACGTCCCCCCTCACCGTCATCGATTAACCAACGATAGTCACCGCCAATAAAGGCCGTTTTCCAAAGCCTGTTGGGATAGACGTAAACACTATCATCTTGTGGTTGAAACATCAGGGATCTTGCTGTGGCGTTACCGATAGCGACACCGTCAGAGAGTAGCTCAGTCATGTGTTCATCCGGCGCAAAAGGCTTACCCTTTTGAATACCAATACTCGCCATCAAGCCGCGAAGCTCAGGGTCAATAAAGGACACTGGCTCCTTCTCCAAAACAGGTTGGATCTCTTTGAAGAAGTGAAAATCATTGGCATGAACCGTATTAAACTCTAAGCCACTACCTGACTTAAACACCATTTTTGGCGGCTGAGTCTGCTTGGCCAGAGGATAAATTTTTAGGTGTTGCTTAAACGCTTGAACAGCAGAATCTGTCTTGCCATCTTTGAGAAATCCACGTGCAATAAACCAATTGGTATAGCTTGTTGACTCAGAGACAAAGTAGCCTTTTGGCACTTCTCCTTTGTATCCAGGAGGCAAAACCAGGTACTTACCGCCCTTACCTTTATCGGGGCCTACAATCCCCATATCGGTTACAAAGCGAAAAAAAGCGTCATTTACGGTCGTTGGTCCCATTCCTGCTGGAACCTCGACGACCGTCGGACCATCACGTTTAAGATCTAAAAACGCTGATGCGTAAACCGTGTCAGTATTACCCGTTAAGAAAAGTGGATTTGAGTCCATTAATTTATCGAACAGTAACACTTGATTTGATTGAGTTATCCCAAGGTTTTCATGTCCAATTCGCAGTGCTTCCACCGAAGCCATAGGGATCGCATTTAAAAAGGTTTCAGTTGCACGAATAGTATTGAGGTTATCATAGATTTTACGGCTGGTTTTAACTGTCGGCGCTCCATCATGAAACTCCAATGTGCCGATACTCGTCTCAACCTTATTGGGAGTCATAATACTCGCAGGGATCTTGTTATTATAACCAGGAGTGGGAGCTTCTGCTGCCACTAACGGTGATGACATTCCCAGTAATAGAGCGATAGATGCTACGGCTGATTTGAACTCAAGTTTGGTATTCATTATCTTCCTTTTTCATTGCACTATAATTCCTTCAGCTTACAGACTATGAGCTGAATAAAAGCTGGTCAATACGAAACCTTGCCTCTAGGCTAGTAGCTAAAGCATTGTTACTTTATTACTTACCTTCAATCACTTCCCAATGAAAGTGATGCTTCCTGAGCTAGCACCACACGGTTTCGCCCCAGTCTCTTAGCGAGATAGAGCGCCTTATCGGCACCATCAAGCACTCGCTGCCAGGAATCGACTAAGGTGCGTGCATCTAATGGCTGTCCCACTCCAATCGAAACGGTTAAATGCAACTGCTGCTCTTCAACCTCAATAATGGTATCGGCGATCGCCTGACGAATACGCTCAAAATAGTTAGATAGCACTTTCGCAGATTTAGGACTGGATGCCTCAGGCCAACATAGCAACAGAATAAATTCTTCACCGACCCAGCGAATAAGCAGGTCATCTTCACGAGTTTTGCTCTGGATCAGTTGTCCAACCCTAACTAGTACTTCATCCCCCATATCATGGCCATAGGTGTCATTGACCCTCTTAAAGTGGTCAATATCGATAATGGCCAAACACATTCTAGTGTCTTTCGATGTTGATAGTTGCCCTTGCTGGGCTAAATAGTCTAAGAAGTAGCGACGATTATACAGGCCCGTTAAGGTGTCGAGGTTGGACTGCTTATATAGTTCCCGATTAGAGCTTTGTAGATGCTTATTATCGCTTTCCAAGCCATAGCGTTTTTTTATTAGTAAAGAAATGAAAATGATACCAACGAGAATAATAACGAAAAGTAGCTCTTCACGAAGTTGCTGCTCCGCAAGGTGGGCGTCTTGCGCATCGTTCTCAGCTTTTAACACTGCCAGCTCTTGTTGACGATATTTCTCTTGATAACTTTTACTCAGCTCAAGACTCATTTGGGCTCGTCTATCGAACAACAAAGCTTTATCTTCTTCGTTAGCCTTACGCTGATAAAGCAATGCGGTTTTGTAATCCCCCAGCGCCTCAAAAGCGAGGGTATAGGTGTTATAGGTATCAGCTAACCCTGCACGTGTACCAATCTGACGATACAAGGCCTCACTCTTTGTTAGCGCCACGAGCGCATCATCAACCAATCCTAAATTAACCAACGCCTTAGCTAATATTCTGCTACAGTCACTTTCAAGTAGCAGGTAGCGATTAACGGAGGCGAGTGCGACACACTCTCGACCTAAATCAGCAGCCGACTGATACTGTCCTATCGAAAGGTAGTAATGAGCCCAAGAGATCTTGGTATTCATCTTCACGTTCAAATTACCACTTAACTCAGCATTTTTCTGGGCAGCGATCAAATAGGGCTTACTCTCACTAACCCTACCTAACTGCTCTAATATAAAAGCGGCATTGTTGTTAAAGACACTGAATTGCTCATAGCTACCGCCATACTGGTCAACATGCGCTAACGCCTCATTATTAGAGTCCCAAGCTTTATCCCACTGCTGAAGATCAACATAGATAACCGCAACATTAGACAGTACCTTGCTAACATAAGGATCTTCTGGTTGTACTCTAAAGATATCGAGGGCTTTCAAATAATATTCAAGTGCGACATAGTACTGATCTTGAAAATAATAAAGCGCCCCCTTGGTATTAAAAGCACGCCCAGTTAAGTGGTCGAAATTAGCGGCCTTCGATAAACGAATCGCTTCATCAACTAAGGTCAATCCATCATCAAAGCGACTCTGTTTAACGGCAAAAGTCGCCTGCCACATTTTCGCTTCGGCAATTAGCCAAATTTCATTTAGTCTTTGCCCCACAGATAACATCTTTGATATCGCTAGCTCTGCAGCCTTAGGAGAGCCATTTGACATCTCTATGTCATGTAAAATGCGATAATAGGCAAATGCATAATAGGCAGACAACTGTGCCTGTTCTTTGGGGATCTCTTGCATCAATTGTTGGCGTTTATAGGCCGTATCGAGGGTTTTGTCATTAAGCAAAGCCAAGATCCGCTGGCCATTGCTCAACTTTCCGATGGTATCTAGTGGTGAAAATTCAGCCGCATTCACTGCAAATGAGCTGCATGTCAGTACCAAAAAGATAAAAAACGTAATAAACTTTTCCATAAGAGTATCACTGATTTTGTATAAAAGTGGCAACACAACCTAGGGTTTACAAACCTATATTAGGGATGTAAAACATAATGTTAGTAGCTATCTACCTTCATAATTGAGTCGATAAAGACACAGTATCTTAAATATCGTTAAGGTCAATCAAATTATAACAATTAATCAATTACCACCAACAATATCAACTCAAACATATAACCTTATTTTGAGTCATATTCACTCTATTAAGTGATGATACGGAAGATAGCACCGTTAGCTGTCGGCCCAATTAGTTTAGATGACTAATGTGGCGAATAATCTATTAAACCAAGCTTTAACTGAGTTATTACTCATGCAATATTAAGTAACATTTTTACCAAGGGATTTTCAGCTCGCCCTCTTGCCATAGGGGGTATTCTTCCGCCATCATAAATTCTGCTAAAAAGTCTAAAACAATAATAATAGGACCTATCTATGCGTTCGATTTTACCTCTTTGTGTACTCACCTTGCTGAGTGCTTGCAGCCAACATCCAAGTAATATAAGCAATCCAAGCGATGTCACCTTCGATGAAGCTCGCTTTCGCCAAGACATTAAAACCCTTGCTTCAGATGAATTTGAAGGTCGCGCTCCGACGACAAAGGGTGAACAGCTGACACTGGATTACCTAAGTAATGCGTTCACACAAATGGGTTTAGAGAAACCAAACGGCAAAGATTACCTCCAGGCTGTACCAATGGTGAGTTATACCGCATCGGAGCAGCAGGTAATTCGATTGGGAGAGCTGCAGCTTAAACATCGACAAGATGTGGTTTTAGGCAGTCGTCATGATATTGCTAAGGTCGATATCAATAAGGCACCGCTGGTATTTGTCGGATACGGCATTAACGCGCCAGAGTATCAATGGAACGATTACCAAGATATAGATATGCACGGAAAAATAGCAGTGATCCTAGTCAATGATCCAGGCTTTTCACGGCCCGATTCAGGCAAGTTTAACGGTAAAGCCATGACCTACTATGGTCGCTGGAACTATAAGTTCGAGGAAGCCAGTCGCCAAGGCGCCCTAGGCGCTATTATCATTCACGATACGAAGCCAGCTTCTTATCCTTGGTCTGTTGTGGAGAACAGTTGGAGCGGCGCTCAACAAGATCTAGTTCGTAGCGAACCCGAACAAACGGAGCGGGTAAAAGTCGAAGGTTGGATCACCTATGATGTCGCCACAGAGCTATTTGATAGATCAGGTTTGTCATTAGCAACGATTTCTGACCGTGCTGCCGCCAGCGCCATCAATCTACCACTGAACCAAACCGCCTCTATTGCCTTTGAAAATCAAGCGGAGTATGCCAATAGCTACAATGTCGTAGCGACCTTGCCCGGTAGTAGCCGTCCAGATGAACATATCCTATTTACCGCTCATTGGGATCATATTGGTGTCGATGCCAGCAAAGATGGCGATCAGATCTACAATGGTGCCCTAGATAACGCCTCTGGCACCGCCGGAATATTGGAAATTGCACGCCAGTTTGCCGAGCAAGCTAACAACGGCCATCCACTCGCCCGCTCGCTGACCTTTATCGCCACGACAGGCGAAGAACAAGGACTATTAGGTTCTCGTTATTACGCAGCCAACCCTATCTACCCTCTCGATAAGAGCGTGGCGGTATTTAACTTAGACAGCACTAATATTTACGGTCGTACCACCGACTACACCATCGTAGGCAAAGGTAAATCTGAGCTAGAAAACTATCTAGTAGACGCCCTCAAGAGTCAAAACCGCACCGCTAAACGTGAGAAATATCCCGAATCCGGCGGTTTTTTCCGCTCAGATCATTTCAGC
Organism: Shewanella schlegeliana; assembly: GCF_016765635.1. Lineage (GTDB taxonomy): Bacteria > Pseudomonadota > Gammaproteobacteria > Enterobacterales > Shewanellaceae > Shewanella > Shewanella schlegeliana. Next base: position 302,810 of record NZ_JAESVD010000001.1, on the reverse strand, counting down.
TTCGCCAAAGAAGGGGTACCCGCCGTGTTTGCAGGGGGCGGTAGTGAGCCTGTAGACGAGGCTACCGCACAATATAAGGCACAGATGAAACTGAAAATGAAAGGCTGCTATCACAATGTCTGTGATGAGTATCGCGAAGATTGGGATCTATCTGGCGCGCTGGAAGATCTCGCCATCTTCTACCAAGCCGCCTTCGTATTAGGTAACAACCGCGACTGGCCCGGCTACTACAAAGGCACAGAGTTTAACGCACTGCGCCCAGCACAAGAAAAACAGCCAAACCAACAAAGCGTCCAGAAGAGCAAGCAACTCACCAACTTCTGACGAACAATGAAATAATGTTTTCCAACACGCCGACTCACACATTACGAGTCGGCGTTTTTTTTGTTATCCCTTAATACAATCAGCTGCAAACTTCTCCTAACGGTGGTTATTTCGTTCAGTATTCAATCTAAAAGCTGAAATTTTTCGACTAATTCTGCCAAAGCAGTTTTAAACGGTTGTCATTGATAATTCTCCAATCCCTAACGTACTTAAACACCTTCAAAATAAACAATCCACACAAAACCACACTAAAAATTAAATAAAACTTATTTTTTAAACCAAAAAAACAGAACTTACACCAGTGAAAACACAAAAATACAGACGATTCATCAAAAACAAGTTTGAATTATTAAATTTTCGATGGCAGAGTAATACTCAATTGAGTTTAAGACAGAATTTTTTTGGAGTGACCTATGTGTTCAATTTTTGCAATTTTAGATATTCAATCTGACGCGACGCCACTGCGCCAAGTCGCTCTAGAGATGTCCAAACTTCTACGCCATCGCGGCCCAGATTGGTCTGGCATTTACAGCAGTGATAAAGCCATATTGGCTCATGAACGTTTGGCCATCGTTGATATCGAGCATGGCGCACAGCCACTACTTAGCCAAGATGAATCTATCGTATTAGCCGTCAACGGTGAGATCTACAACCACAAAGAACTTAAGGCCGAACTTGGCGATAAGTACAGTTACCAAACAAACTCAGACTGCGAAGTGATCTTGGCACTATATCAAGAATACGGCACCGAGTTTTTAGATAAGCTCAACGGTATTTTTGCCTTCGTACTTTACGATAAGGCGCGTGATACCTACCTCGTTGGTCGCGACCATATGGGAATTATCCCGTTGTACACTGGCCGAGATGCTGAAGGTAACTTCTACGTTGCATCAGAGATGAAAGCACTGATGCCTGTGTGTAAAACGGTAGAAACCTTTACCCCTGGTCACTATCTTTCTAGTGAACAGGCCGAGTTATCGCATTATTATCAACGTGACTGGCGCGAATTTACCGCAGTGCAAGATAACCCTGCCAGCGCTGAAGAGGTACGAGAGGCACTGGAAGCTGCTGTTAAGCGCCAGTTGATGTCTGACGTCCCCTACGGCGTATTGCTATCCGGTGGACTCGACTCCTCTGTGATTTCAGCTATCACCCAAACCTTTGCTAAGCGCCGCATTGAAGATGATGGTGAGAGCAACGCCTGGTGGCCACAGCTTCACTCATTTGCCGTTGGCCTCGAAGGTGCGCCAGATTTAGTCGCTGCACAAAAGGTTGCCGATGCTATTGGCACCATTCACCACGAGATCACCTTTACCTTCCAAGACGGTATTGATGCGATTAAAGACGTAATTTATCACCTTGAAACTTACGACGTCACCACCATCCGCGCTGCAACGCCGATGTACTTGATGGCACGTAAGATTAAAGCCATGGGCATTAAAATGGTGTTATCAGGCGAAGGTGCCGATGAGCTATTTGGTGGTTACCTATACTTCCATAAGGCACCGAACGCTCAAGCTTTCCACGAAGAACTCGTGCGTAAGCTAGACAAGCTACACCTATTCGATTGCCTACGCGCTAACAAAGCGATGGCAGCTTGGGGTCTTGAGGCTCGCGTACCTTTCTTAGATAAAGAGTTTATGGATGTGGCGATGCGTACCAACCCTGACGCAAAAATGTCTAAGAACGGCAAGATTGAGAAGCACATTTTACGTGAGGCCTTTGAACACAAATTGCCTAAAGAAGTAGCTTGGCGTCAAAAAGAGCAGTTCAGTGACGGTGTTGGTTACTCTTGGATCGATGGTCTTAAAGAACACGCCGCAGAGAAGGTGGACGATCTACAATTAGCCAACGCTAAGTTTAGATTCCCATACAACACGCCTGAAACCAAAGAAGCCTACTTCTACCGTACTTTCTTCGAGGAGTTGTTCCCACTGCCTACTGCAGCAGAAACAGTACCTGGCGGTAAGTCGGTTGCCTGCTCAACTCCTGAAGCCCTTGCTTGGGATGCGAGCCTACAGGGGATCATCGACCCATCGGGCCGCGCGGTGCAATCGGTACACGACAGCGCGTACTAGCCAGAGTAGATGAGTCATAGTAGCCTAGTTAAGAAAGCCACTCTTTTGAGTGGCTTTTTTTTATATTAAGCGACTGAAATACAAGGCTCTGCGTTAATTCATCGCCTTAAAATAGTGCTGATTAATATCTACCACCTCAATAGTGACACTCGAGACCGAAGAAGTGATAAGCGCAATGGCATCATACACTCGCTCAAGCAACAAAGACTTCTGCTCATCGCTGCGGCCAGGCATGATAGCGATATTAAGATGAATAAAACTTGCCTCATCTGATTCGCCCACTTTGAAAAATTCACAGCTATGCGCACGGGTTTTGATAGCCTGAGGTTCAAATAACTCTGACTCAACAAGGCCACGATGACACGCGGTCACTAGGGCTTCCATCGATAAAACATCGGCTAATGGTGCGGAATACTCAATCGTACAATGGGGCATATGCAACTTTCTCATTGCTAGTGATAAAGGATAATAGGCGTTTATTCAGACCAGACGGCATATTCATTACCATTAGGATCGAGAAAGTGGAATCGCCGTCCACCGGGAAAAGAAAAGATAGCTTTGCAGATCTTTCCTCCCGCTTGCACAACGTTAGCTTGTGACGCTTCGAGCGTTTGAGAGTAAATCACAATTAATGGGCAGCCTGCTCCCGTGGTAAATGACTTGTCACTAACAAAGAATCCCCCCGTAATACCCACATCGACAAAGCAACTGTAGTCAGGGCCGTAATCGACAAACTCCCAACCAAAGACTTGATTAAAAAATGTCTTAGTCTTATCGAGCTCCCTAACAGGGATCTCCAGATAATTAATACTATGATGTTGAGTTTGCAGCATATGTCACTCCTGTGAAGCCGTTTTCATTCCACCCTTTGGTGATTAAAACATATCCAACTACAGATAACAGCACCTAGATAAATGGATTACTCATGACACTTAATATCAAACCTCAAGTTTCTCGGTATAAAAAAGGGAGCCTTAGCTCCCTATTTCATATATTTTCATCATTAACGATTTAGCCTTGAATAAGCGCTGCCGCTAAACCTATCAATCCACCAAACACGCCGCCCCAGACGACTAACCAACCAAGGTGCTCTCGGATCATCTCCTGCACTATCTCTTTAACAAGTTGTGGTGTTAACTCATCGAGTCTTTGAGTCACAATCTCTTCAACTTTGGCACGCATATCGGCAATCATATTGGGTTGCTCAAGTTCGGCTTTTAGTAACTCGTAAAAATCATCACCTTGGGCTATTTCACTCAAGGAACTTTTCATTTTTTCAATGAAAGGTTCACGTAGTGGCGTTATGGCATCAGTGCCGCCAAACATAGCCAACATACCACCAAAAGAGGATTGCGACACAGTGGTAACAAGTGCATCAAATGCAGGTGAAAGATCAATTTTCTCAATAACAGGCTGCAGATTTAACTGCTTTTCCATGCCGCCTTTCTCAGATAGGAAACGATCAATATTTTCCTCAGTAAAAAACTGCTTCATCATAAGATGAGCAATCGCCGCTTTAAACTCCTCAAAGCGTGAAGGCACGACACCTGAGCCATATAAGCCCGGCACCTTTTCAAACAGCATATGGATAGCGAGCCAGTTGGTCACTGCACCCGATAGCGCAAATAACCCCACTGTTAATACGATCGGCAAGGCAAAAAAATAGCCCACTGCAACAAGAATGGCAGCAAGCAAATTGGTGATAACACTCTTATTCAAGCTAATTCCCCAGAGCAAAATTGAAAACGCGCTATGGTATCAATCAAGAAAGACCCTAGGCAATAGGCTGACTGTTATCGATTTAGCTTAACGCTACAAATTGCTCATTAAACACACAACAAGGCCATCAACAAGAGTGATATCTAACCATTTGTTTTAAAGAAGGTTTCCCCTATTAAGCCCCACACACCATTTATCGGTAACAACTATTTTCATAAAATAAGCCAAAACCATATGATACAAGGCCCATTTCAATGATAATAAGGCTAAAATTGAAATAGGTGTATCACACTTTAACAGGCTCACACTAAGCTTCCGTTAAACCGATAAACACTCTGCCACATTTAATTCGACGAAGGTCAGTATGTCTTTTATCAAAAATTTACTTAAACCTATACTCAATGGCTATCAGCAGCGCCCTAGATACCAGCGCATGCTCATCATACTTTCTGCCATTTACTTTAGCTTTACCGCGCTTTTAGGTCTTTTAGTTCCCTATCTTGTTGTTAAGCAAGTGCCTAAGCAACTATCTGAATTACTGCAGCGACCCGTAACCTTAGAGCAAGTAAAGATTAATCCTTTTACCCTAGAAGTCGCTATTGATAACTTCGAGCTTCACGAAACCAATAACCAGCCCTTTATCGGCTTTAAGCAACTCACATTTGAATACCAATTTTGGGACTCGATTTTTAATGGTGCATTTAGCGTTGCCGACATCACATTATCAAATCCAGCAATTAATGTTGAGCGTATAAAATCACCGCAAACCTTGCGCTTTAACTTCTCAGATATTATCAGCACATTGGCGAGTCGTACCAAAGAGAAAACCAGCGAGGAGTCAACAAAAACAACTGTCATTCCGCATTTTATCATCTCCAACCTCGCTATCGTAAATGCCGACTTAAGCTTTATAGATCAGGTCACTAATAGCCAACTACACTACTCAGATCTAAACCTTAACGTTAAGTTTTTCGATTCAGAGTACGCCATAAAAACAGCGCTAGAAAACTTAGGCGATCAACAAAAAACCAATCACTACTCGATGAATGTAGTCGGCCGTCAAGGTGGTAAAATCGCAACTCAAGGTCTAGTCCAGCTAGCTCCCCTTAACATTGTCGGCGATGTGCAATTGAACGACATACGGCTGCCACAGTTCTGGTCGTTTATCTCTGAACATTTCGCGCCTGACCTTACCTCTGGACGTTTGAGCCTATCGAGCAATTATCAGTTACAGATGCAAGACGACAAACTCGAAGTCACCACCGACCTTGGGCTAGTCAAACTCGATGATATTAACTTTGATTACCAGAAACAGTCGATAATCAAGCTGCCCATGATTGCTCTTAAAGGCATCGCCTTCAATCTACAACAGCAAACAGTTACTGCAGAAACCTTAGATACTAATGGCTTGGTGCTTAATGCTAAAATTAATAAAGACGGCGTCAATCTTGCCACGCTATTCACACCATTAGGTGAATCAGGCGCCCCAGCGCACAAAGCTAACACAACTCCCACAACACAAGCAGCAACCGACACAAGCGACAACCAAGGCCAAGAGCAAAGTAAAACCAGCTGGACGGCTGTGCTTAAGGGGATCAATCTTAAGGATTATCAAGTCAACCTCACTGAGCAGCTGGTGACCAAAAACACCCTTTGGCAGATAGACGACATTGAACTCATCACTGGTGCAATAGAGGCAAGCCTTGCCAAGCCCATAGACTATCAACTGTCGCTCAACATCAACCAAAAGGGGGTTGTTAAATCTAGCGGCAGCATAGATACATTAAAACAGTTAGTGAGCGCCAAGGTATCTGTTGCCGAGTTTGCCCTGCCACAAATACGTGACTACCTGAAACCTTATGTGAATATCGAGCTTAAACAAGGTGACTTCAATACTCAGGGGGAGCTGGTAATCGATGCTAAAACCGAGCAGTTAAGCTATATCGGTAACCTAGCGATTAACGATCTACTGATTAAAGATACTGTGCAGAAAAAAGAGTTACTCAAGTGGAAAGCGCTAGAAGTCAACCACTTAGCATTCGACAAGCTGGATAGCCGCCTCGAGATCGACCACGTAACCCTTAACCAGCCCTATGGTCGTATCATTATCGCCAAAGATAAGAGTACCAATATCGGTGATCTGATTGTTAAATCTGCTGCAGACCCAAAGGAGCAAAAATCCAAAGCGGTCACAGCCCGCGTTTCAACGAAACAAATCAGTGAAAACGTTCAAGCTCAGGCTCAGAAGCCTGCAGCTAAACCATTGGCATTAACTATCAACAAAATCACTTTTAAACAAGGCTCAACCTTCTTCGCCGATAACTCTTTAACGCCTAATTTTGCGGCGAGTATTGTGCATTTAGACGGTCAGATCAGCAAGCTCTCCTCAAACAGTAAGCAAACCGCATCGGTGGATATCACAGGTAAAATCGATCGCTACGCACCTGTTACCCTAAAAGGCGATATCAACCCATTACTTGAACAGCCCTACTTAGATTTAGACCTTAGCTTTAAACATCTAGAGCTCACCTCAGTCAACCCCTACTCTGGCACCTACGCAGGCTATTATATAGATAAAGGGCTATTATCACTCGACCTTAACTATAAACTCGATAACAGCCAGCTCGTCGGCGAAAATCACTTAGTCATCGACCAACTAAAGCTCGGTAAACCTAGTGATAGCAGTCTAGCTACAACCTTACCAGTCACCTTAGCCATTGCCCTACTGCAAGACAGACACGGTGTGATTGATCTTGGCCTGCAGGTTTCCGGGGATGTTGACGATCCAAGTTTTAGCATAGGCAGCATAGTGATGACCGCCTTTACCAACGTGATCACCAAAGCGGTAACCGCGCCGTTTAGTCTGCTCGCTAATTTGCTTGGCGCCAATGAAGGAGAACTCGATAAGATCAATTTTGCAGCAGGCAGTGCGACTCTTGATGGTACAGAGCAGGAAACCTTAGACAAATTAGCCAAAGGACTGAATGACAGACCTATGCTTACCCTCAATATTGAGGGTGGCGTTAACATGCTTAAAGACAGTCACGCACTCAGTGAGCAACAGCTTAAGCGTAAAATAGCCCAAACTGCTAAGCTTGATCTCACTGCGCTTCCAGCAGTTCTTTCACCAAGTAGCTTCCCAACATCAGGGCCGCTATCTGATGCACTCATTAAACTCTATGAAACTGAATTTAGCAGCTCGGCTCAGGCTATAAAAGATAAAATAGCAGCAGAACATCAAGGGAAAGAGAAGCTAACCGATGAACAACTATCTCAGCGTTGGCACATAGCCCTGTATAACTTTACTTTAGGAGCCCAGCGTGTCACCGAAGAGGCTCTAGGAAAGCTAGCACAAACGCGCGCAACAGCAGTCAAAAGTTACTTAATCGAAAAGGAACATATCGCACCACAAAGAATTTTCCTGCTCGATAGCCGCGTGGAGCTTAATACAGGCGCAAGCCAAGCTTTGCTAACCTTGTCAGCAGCAAAATAAACTTATCTCAGGGCTAAGCATACAAGCCACAGAAGGCACACTTATGTTAGTGTGCTTTTTTATGCTTAAAAATAGCGTCTTTTCTACTTTTGTAATTAAACTGAATTAATACCAATCGGTATAAGCTTATGCACAAATATCCATGAAATATGGATTTAATTCATCTCACTGGTAAAACGTTCAAAGGAGTGAACCATGAAACTCGCCCTACTGAGTGACCCTAGTACCAAAAATGGCCAAATGGCGCTTAATGTATTACTCCAATCACTCGTAAAGGTCGACAAACACTCGCCGCTAAGGGTTGGCTATATTGCATCACAGCCCGACCCACATCGAGAATTCTTTCAACAAGCTCAGCAAATGTATCAAGTGCTCGGTGCCGAACTCAGCGTTTATCTCGAACTAGAGGCTGGATTTTCTCAAAGTGCTCTTGATCACTTGTTAAGCTGCGATGCCATTCATCTATCTGGTGGCGATACTTACCGCTTCTTAAAGGGTCTTAAACATAGAAAGCTGCTACCAGTTCTGCGCCAATATGCCATTAATGGCGGTGGTCTTGTCGGCGTCAGCGCAGGAGCGATGATAATGACCCCCTCGATTGCCAGTGCCAGTCTCTGTGGCGATATCAACCACTGTGAACTCGATGATTTAATTGCACTTAATCTAGTGGACTTTATGTTTAGCCCCCATATTAACCAAGCACTACTACAGAGTGAGCGATTTCAACAACAGTTAGCACCATTCAAGCAGCAAGTCTGTTTATGCCCAGATGATGCCAGTCTGCTATTAATTACTGATAAAGTTGAACAACTCGGAGATTGTCAGTGGCATTTGCAGTAAAAATGAAAACGGTTATTTACTCAATACTTTCAACCCTGTAACACTTGAGTTAAAATCTGCGCGAGTATCAATATATCAGAGGTAGTTAATGTTTATTATTCGTTGGGTATTAGGCCGTATCATTTTGTTTTTAAACTTTGTTTTTGCACCTAAAAAACTAAAGCGCCCACAAGAAGAGCAACAAAGAATCGACAACGCAACCAGTAACATGACTATTTACGAGTATAGGGCGTGCCCGTTTTGCGTTAAGGTTCGTCGCTCACTGCGTCGCCAAGGCTTAAACATCATCACACTCGATGCTAAGCAAGAGCCGCACAAAAGTACATTACTAAATGGTGGTGGAAAGTTGCAGGTTCCTTGCATGAAGATTGAAGAAAATGGTCAGTCTACTTGGATGTATGAATCATCAGAGATCATCAACTTCCTCGATAAAAATTTTGCATAAGCAAAGCCTAGTTTAAGCAAAAGGCAGCATAAAAATGCTGCCTTTTTCATATCAATTAAACCCGACTTCACTCTATATCAGGCCCACTCTGCTATAAACTACCTAGCATTCGTCGGCGCAGTCAGTACGGCCTTGCCTAAAAGGTGCTGATAGATATTGTATCCCGCCAGCGCAGCAGTTCCATTTTCTGGTAATTCTAGATGGGCAACGTCTAGTGCATAAACCGTGACTTGGTAATTATGTGGTGCAGCACCTTCAGGAGGGCAGCCACCACCAAAGCCTTTAAAGCCGAAGTCATTAGAGACCATACTTGCCCCTTTAGGAAGATTCGCCCCTCCCTCTAGACCCGAGTTAGCAGGCAAACTCTGAGTGCTTGCAGGCAAGTTAACAACCATCCAATGCCACCAGCCGCTACCAGTAGGCGCATCAGGGTCATACATTGTCACAGCAAAACTTTTAGTCCCAGCAGGGACATCACTCCAACTGAGCTCAGGAGAGACATTCTCTCCTGTACAACCCCATTGATTAAATAATTGGGCATTTTTAAGCGTCTTACCTTCAGTGACACTGGTACTATTTAGCTCTATCGCCTGACTAGAAAATGCAAATAAACTACATGCAGCGAATAACACGACTTTATTGAATCTCATATATTCTACCTATATTGATTTGATTAATGTCTACGTCACTATGCTATAAGCATAGTAGGAAAAATGATAGCGCCCTTATAGTTTAAATTGCCATAAACACCTAACCAGCAAGAATAAAATAACGACTTAATATATCATTTACCGATATTAACCTGCACCTTTAGAGTATAGCCACATCTTTGATTGCGCAAGATAGTGTTCCAAATAGTGATTATTTGACGGAAACCAAGCTATGTATTATAGCTTTAGAAAAGAATAATTTCGGTACTCAAGGATGGAGTAATCAATTTGAAATGTTCAAAAAAGGTCCCAGCACATTTCTTGTAAAGGCAAGCTTCCGGCACACTTCGATTGCTATATCGCGCTTGGCATAGACAAGGTCATGAAAGCCAACGCCTTACCTAATGACATCGGAATAAAAATAGCCACATCACTCATCGAAAAATTAAATGCAGCCTACTTCTATGGCCAAGTTCATTGAAACCTTCAACATAAATCGTCTACTAGAGGGCGAATACTCGATCGACTCATCATGGATAAATTTGAGGGGTACCACACTCAGGTTATTGAGATGATTTCGAGAAAAAAGCATAAAGCCCGGCGCATTGGCGAATCATTTGATGTTATTCCTCGAGGAGAGTGTCTCGATCTTTTCTTATCTTTGCTCAAAGAACACTGTATGGGCACGGAGCAAATTAAAAAATACTCCCAAGATATTGACTTGTTAGCTCTGAGTTTTTCCGAACAGACCAGGATCCATTGGGAGCGGCTATATGCTAGCGATGAGTATGAAGCCTGCATGTCGGAGTTATTTTCGACAATTTTCCATCACCTTATCGATAGAAGCGTACCGAGCCCCACACTAAATACAAAACTAAATGATAAATACCAAGCCGAAAAGAACAACAAACTACTACGCCATATGAGCAAGCTGTGGTTAAACCAACATAACGACTACTCAATATAAGATCGTAAGTGATTATTCTATTACATTATACCAATCAGTATAAAGATTTGGTCGCTCAGCGAGAGTTTAGCGGCACTGAGACAAGGTAATTAAATGCTCCTGCATTAATGACATTCACCACATCTGACCTCCATGGATGGAGGAAATGTCTTATGTATGTCTGGAACATACAAGACCATGTGGTTTGCAACGAGTGAAGAGCATAGTTATTCTACGTTTAAGCTCCCTCTTGTTCCTTAAGAGTCACAGTATCAGAGCCGCTAAAACTCGCCATTCTGGAGCGTTTTTAGCTGCCTACTTCTGCGTTGAACAACTTCACAAGGGAGCAACCATTCTTTCAGTTATTCGCCTTGAATTAGTTTGCCAAAAACGTTCTGAGTAGATCAACTTCTTATACTGATTGGTATTACTCATCATCTGGGCTCATCGCTTCTTTGATCTCATCACTGCTAAACCCTTTACGGGATAAGTAGGCGTAGGCTTTAGACTTTTCTTTATAGTCCGATAAGTCATAACGCTTTTTAGTTAACTCATCTTTGCAGCTTTGATAAAAATCGACTTCACCTACGAGTGTCAATTGGTGCAAAGTGTCTTCAAAGTCGCTCAAATCGATCTGTCGCTGCTTAAGCTCCTGCTCAATCAAAGTTTGCCCTTTGCCTTTGTTATGTAACTTGATTATTTCACGGCTTAAGTCGACTTTATCTGCCTTGATGGCCAATTTACTACGTAGCGTGTCACGCATCGGATGTAGTGATAAGGCGTGCTCAATCTCTACTCGAGAAAAACCTTTTGTGGTCATCTGAGCGTAGACTTTCTCTTTATTAGTACCATGAAAGTTATCATATCGACCAAGGAGTCTAGACGTTGCCATCTTATAACTATCGATATTTTGCTCATCCATCACCCGCTCTATCGCGCAGTCAATCTCAGTAAGGGATACACCGCGCCGTTGTAACTTGCGCCTTATTGCGCCGGCCCCCAACTCATGACTAAAAGCCAGCTCGCAATAGCGTACAGCAAAGTCAAAATCATTTTTTAGATAGCCACTCTCTATCAGCCTCGCGAGTACCGTATCGATCCACTCTTGGTTTTCGGTTTTTCGCTCAAGCTTGCTGCGAATTTCATTAATGGTGAAGTCTTGCTGGCTCAGATGCCAATAGGCACTATTAAATACATTATCGATGGTTTTGGCTTGACGTAGTGGTGGGCGCTGCATAACAAATTGAGCTTAAATTGAAAAATAACCAGAGCCAGTGTAGCAGAATACAGCTCTCTTAAAGAATAAAGTGTAAGGAATAAGAGGGAAGAATAAGTCTGAGCTAACAGCTTAGTAGTAACAGGCGCCGAATTAACCCTAACTCAGCGCCTATTTACAAAAGACTAGCTCACCTTATTGATCATGCCTTTGAGTACTATGTCGTGGTAACTTACCAAACCGGCTATCTTACCGCTCTCTATCACTGGAGCCTTGGTAATGCCGAAACGCTCAAATAGCCGCGCACTGTAACGCACATCCATCGTGCCGGGGACACATAGTACAGGCTTGACCATGATCTCATAAACGTTGACTCTCTCGGGCGATCTATCCTGCGCCAGCACCTTCTTGGCAATGTCACTCATCAATACCATACCGAACTCATCATCGGCATGGCGCTTATTAACAAACAGCACATTCACCCTGCTTTTCACTGCGTGTTCAATGGCCTCAGCCACGGTTTGCAGGCCATCGATCATGGCGTAATCTTGACTCATGACATCATGATTTCTTACCAGATTTTCAGTCTTCATATTTGATCCTCAATATCATGAGTTAGTTTTTGTACTTGGTGGGCAACCCCTACGGCGTCTTCCACATCAATTTGAATGGCAATACCTTTACCCGAATCACTATCAAAGCCGCCCACTTCACTGACAGTTTCTAAAATCGCTCGACATAGGTGCTCTTCAACCAGTAGCAGCACCACATCACGCTGCACGTCTAAAGACAGACCCATAAAGGTTTTCTGTTTATTCAAACCTTCACCGCGCGCATGATTAATCACAGTCGCTCCCGTCGCTCCTTTACTGCGTGCAGCATCAAGAATCGAGTCGGTACAGGCGTCATCAATAAACACCAAGATCAGTTTAAAGCGCATTATCTCGCTCCTTTTGGGTTTTATTCTTAAGTTCCACTAACTGGGCATAGCCCATCACAGTGATCATCGGAAATAAGCTGGCAAAGGCGATAAGGCCAAAGCCATCAATTAACGGGTTACGACCATCCACATTGGTGGCAAGCCCCAAACCTAAGGCTGCCACTAACGGCACGGTTACGGTGGAGGTAGTCACTCCACCTGAGTCATAGGCCAGTGGCACTATGGTTTTAGGCGCGTAAAAAGTCTGGATCACCACCAATACATAGCCCGCCATAATGTAGTAATGAATAGGATCGCCCACAACGATACGAAAACAGCCTAATGCGATACCAAAGGCAACACCGATAGCCACCGAAATGCGCAAACCCTGAATGCTGATGGTGCCACCAGAAACCTGATTAGCTTTAATGGCAACCGCAATCAAGGATGGCTCAGCAATGGTTGTACTAAAGCCTATCGCCGCCGCAAAAATATAGACCCAATAATAGTCCTGCCAGCCATTAACGGTATTTTCAAGATCATCTTCATGGATAAACTCATGGGAGGTGAGCTGCTCAGCCATACTCTCACCTATCGGAAATAGCGCCATCTCAAGACCCACTAAGAAAAAGCTTAGCCCTAAAATGACATAGACAAAGCCAGCAGCTACGCGGCGCCAATTCGCCACGGGTCTTCTCAGCACGCCAAGCTGAAAGCCAAATAGAATGATCGCAATGGGGACAACATCACGTATGGTGATCAGCAAAGTATCAAGCAGTTGCTGCAACATATCCATTAAAGCACTCCCATTAAAGCACCAGCATTCCGTAGATAAGCACAAAGATCATCGGCATTAAGCTAGCAAACGCTATCAAACCGAAACCATCAAGCATGGGGTTGCGCCCTTTAATCACCGTTGCCAAACCCACACCAAGCGCAGTCACTAAGGGCACGGTAATCGTAGATGTCGTCACCCCGCCCGAGTCATAGGCGATACCTATGATGTTTTCTGGGGCAAATGAGGTCAAAATCATGACGATGATATAACCAGAGATAATCAGATAATGAATAGGCCAACCTTTTAAAATTCTGACCACCCCAAGTAAAATTGCCAGCCCGACCGATAACGCAACCGTAAGTCGCAACCCCAAAGCGTAGTCATCCATTGACTCTTCAGTAGGTGTTATCGCCCCCGCTTCTGCAGCAACCTCTGCCGCCTCATTGGCCACCGCCGTTAATGCGGGTTCGGCCAGCGTGGTGCCAAAACCAAGAGAGAAGGAAAAAACTACCAGCCAAAAAACACTACCTTTACGCGCTAAGGCATGTGCTAAAGACTCACCGATGGGAAACAGCCCCATTTCGAGACCAAATACAAAGAAGGTTAAACCGACAACAATGAAGACAAGACCGATAAGAATCGACAACAGATTATCTGGCGCTTGCTGTAGAACAAATACCTCAAAGAAGCAGACCACCAAGATTATCGGGATCAGATCTTTAAAACTATTAAACAAGGCTTTGAAAAGCTGATTAATTGAAGCCATAGTCACTCCTTTGGGGCCACATTTTCAGTTTGCCAAAACCAGCAAAAACCACAACAAACAATTAACAAACATTGCAATAAATTTGAGTTAGATCAAGCCTGACCTTGCTGACACGAGCCTAAACGCACGTTTGCTAAGTAGAAGATAGCAGTGCGCTTAACGAAAAAAGTGGCCACTGGATATATTACATCATGCCCGTCAGCTCCTTGATTGGCGTATTATCGCCCACAGAGTTTAATTAACAGGCTGATTGCTACAAACACCTAAACTCAATGAGCAGATTTTTAGCAAGATCCACTCAAAAAACATTAAAATCACGCTAGAAAGATGGAATTAGAAAAATATTTTCACTCTATTAGTGAAAATCAATCAAAAACAGAAATATTCGATTGACAGCTTTCACCCGCAAATGTTTTTATATAGCCACTGAAACAAACAAGATGAATTTTTAATGACACAGTTTATTACTTTCCAAAACATTAATTGGTGGTGGCACTTCCCAAATTAGCGGGTAGTGTGGAACTGTGTGCTCAGAAAACTGAGTCAAGATTCAACAAGAAAGCCCGCATACACTGCGGGCTTTCTTGTATCTGAGCGATAATAAAATAAGCAAGAAGAGAGAAAACCCGAAGCGGCAGGCTAGAAAAGTGAGATAAAACAATGAACAATGCAGTACCCTACAAGGCAGGAGCATAAGCATGGAACACACTATCGCTAAGGTTATCACCCAAAAAGAGGCGCTGGCGTATCATGACGATCCACTTTGTCTATACCAGCATGTGACTCAAGATGCCCCTCACACCATGCTGCTAGAGTCGGCTGAAATTGATAGCAAAGATCACCTAAAGAGCATCGTGTTGACCCACGCAGCAATGATGATCCGCTGCAGTGGCTACCAACTTGAATTTAGCGCGTTAACAGACAACGGTAAGACACTACTCGCGCCAATCAAGTTCTTCTTCAAACAAGGCTTTCCAGCAACAGAAATTAAGCATCATAGTGGCTCAAGATTAAGCCTAACGCTTCAAAAAGAATCTAACCAGCTAGATGAAGACGCTCGCCTAAAGTCAACCTCGCCTCTCGATGGTCTGCGCGCGCTGGTTAAGTACATTCGCTGCGATGAAAGCCCCGAGTTTGAAGATCTGTTTTTAGGTGGCGTACTCTCCTACGACTTAATCGATACTGTCGAGCCACTGCCAAGCGTGCCAGAAGGTGATAACACCTGCCCTGACTATCTATTTTATCTCGCCGAAACCCTGATTCTTGTGGATCATCAGCAGCAAAGCGCTGAGATTGTGAC
The DNA here is from genome assembly GCF_016765635.1 of Shewanella schlegeliana. GTDB lineage: Bacteria > Pseudomonadota > Gammaproteobacteria > Enterobacterales > Shewanellaceae > Shewanella > Shewanella schlegeliana. Next base: position 287,336 of record NZ_JAESVD010000001.1, on the reverse strand, counting down.
TCATCAATTTATCGAGCCGACACAAACAGCCTCAAATCAGGTTAAACATCAGCTCACCGAGCGCATGGCCGAATTACAACAAGCCTGCCACTCATTAGCGCCCATTGCAGAGCTGGTCGGTGTTGATGCCGAGACTCAGGTGAATATTTCAGACCATGACTTTAAAGATACGGTCAATAACCTAAAAGAGCACATCATCGCTGGCGATATTTTCCAAGTGGTTCCATCGCGCAGTTTCAGCCTACCTTGCCCCAATACATTAGGAGCCTATCGCGCACTGAGACTGACAAACCCAAGTCCTTACATGTTTTACTTTCGTGGCGATGACTTCACACTGTTTGGCGCGTCACCTGAAAGCGCCCTTAAATATGAGGCAAAGAGCAACCAAGTAGAGATCTACCCGATTGCTGGGACACGTAAACGCGGCAAGAATGCTAGTGGCGAAATCGATTTTGATCTCGATAGCCGTAACGAGCTTGAATTGCGCCTTGATAAAAAAGAGTTGTCAGAGCACATCATGCTTGTGGACTTAGCTCGTAACGATATCGCTCGTATCAGCCAAAGTGGTACTCGTAAAGTGCCAGAGCTATTAAAAGTGGACCGATACTCCCATGTGATGCACCTCGTTAGCCGTGTTACCGGGCAACTTCGATTCGATTTAGATGCACTGCATGCCTATCAGGCTTGTATGAATATGGGCACCTTAACCGGAGCACCTAAAGTCAGTGCGGCTCAACTTATTCGCAGTGCAGAGAAAACACGTCGCGGTAGCTATGGCGGCGCGGTAGGCTACCTCAATGGCCTTGGCGATATGGATACCTGCATTGTTATTCGCTCAGCCTTTGTAAAAGATGGCATAGCCTTTATTCAAGCGGGCGCAGGCGTAGTATTTGATTCAGACCCTCAGGCGGAGGCCGATGAAACTCGGCAAAAGGCCCAAGCGGTTATTTCAGCCATTAAGATGGGAGGTGGGCTATGAAAATCTATCTGTTAGATAACTTTGACTCCTTCACTTACAACTTAGTGGACCAATTTAGAAGCCTAGGTTACGAAGTAGTGATCTACCGCAACGATGTCGATGCAAACTTTATCGCTAACAAATTACTCAATGAAACCGTACCCGCGGCGTTAGTGCTGTCACCAGGTCCCGGCGCGCCCCATGAAGCGGGCTCGTTAATGGCTTTGATTGAATGTGTAGCTGGCAAGGTGCCCATGCTGGGAATTTGCCTTGGACATCAGGCGTTGGTTGAGCATTATGGCGGCAAAGTGGAGCGCGCAAAACAAGTGGTTCATGGTAAAGCAAGCCCGACTTTTCATAATGGTACAGATATCTTTGCAGATCTCCCCACACCACTTCCGGTTGCCCGTTACCACAGCTTAGTCGCGACCCAAGTACCCGATTGCCTAGAGGTCATTGCGACCACTGAAGAGATGCCAATGGCAATCATCCACAGACAAGATAAAGCGGTGGGATTTCAGTTTCATCCGGAGTCAATTTTAACCACTCTAGGTAGCCAGCTTTTAGTCCAAAGCTTAGATTATCTTTCTCGCGCATTAGCGAATAACTGCCACGATAACGAAAAAGGATAAGATGATGAGCCAAACACAAATCAAGCCTACACAAGCCCTTATCGAATCTCTTTATTGCGGAGAGAGCCTATCTCGAGCAGAAGCCAAATCATTATTTAGCCAGATTATTCAAGGTGAAATGAATGAAGTGACTATGGCGGGTATGCTGGTTGCAATGAAGATGCGCGGCGAAACGATCGACGAAATATCTGGTGCAGCCGATGCACTTAGAGCGGCAGCGAAAGAGTTTCCAGCACTAAATAGCGCTACAGCGAACCAAGGCATCGTCGATATCGTTGGTACAGGCGGTGATGGCCACAACACTATTAATATCTCTACCACCGCCGCGTTCGTTGCTGCAGCGGCTGGCGCCAATGTCGCTAAACACGGTAATCGCAGTGTATCGAGCAAATCAGGTTCGTCAGACTTATTGGCTCAATTTGGCATCGATTTAACCATGGCGCCAGAAACCGCCCGCGATTGCTTAGACGAGTTAGGCTTGTGCTTCCTGTTTGCACCTCACTATCACGGCGGTGTTGCCCATGCAGTGCCAGTACGCCAAGCGCTTAAAACCCGTACCCTATTTAATGTGCTTGGTCCACTAATCAACCCATCACACCCTGACTTTATGCTGCTAGGCGTCTATAGTCCTGAGCTAGTCGCACCAATTGCACAAGTGGTGAAAGCCCTTGGTATTAAGCGTGCGATGGTGGTTCATGGTAGCGGCCTAGATGAAGTCGCGCTGCACGGTGATACCTTAGTACACGAGTTAAAAGAGGGTGAGATCAGCGAGTACCGTATCACCCCCGCGATGCTTGGCGTCCCAATGGCAGAGCTTGCTGATTTAGAAGGTGGTGCACCAGAAGAGAACGCAGAGTACACCCGCGCCATACTTAAAGGCACAGGAAAAAACGCCCATATGAATGCTGTCGCCATTAATGCAGGCTGCGCCCTGTATGTTGCTGGCATTTGTGATGACATAAAGTCAGGCACAGCCTTAGCATTAGAGACAATAAAGAGCGGTAAAGCTTACGAATTATTAACCCAACTTGCTAACGCTAGCCAAGCTGGCAAAGGAGCTTAATGTGAGCACAGATCTACGAGAAACTACGGTGGCCAAAGAAAGCAACGTATTAACCAAAATTGTTGATACTAAAGCGGCTCATATCGCCTCTCTGAAGCAACGTTTTCCTGAAGCAAACCTTACCCCTAAAGTGTCTGACAGAAGTTTATTTGATGCCCTTAAAGCCCCCAATGCTGGGTTTATTTTAGAGTGCAAAAAAGCCAGTCCATCTAAAGGCTTAATTCGAGATGTGTTTGATGTCGATGCTATCGCCGATGTCTATAACCGCTATGCAGCGGGCATCTCGGTATTAACCGATGAGCAGTTCTTCCAAGGAGACATGGACTATATTCCACGAGTGCGCGCTCGCGTGACTCAGCCTATCTTGTGCAAAGACTTTTTCGTCGATGAGTATCAGGTCAAGCTTGCCGCTCACCAAGGTGCAGATGCGATTCTATTGATGCTATCGGTACTGGATGATGCAAGATATCAAGCTCTCGCGGCACAAGCGACTAACTATCAGCTGGATATCTTGACCGAAGTGAGTAATGAAGCAGAGCTGAGCCGCGCCATTGCGCTTAATGCCGCCATTATCGGCATCAATAACCGCAACCTTCGCGATCTCTCGACTGATCTTGCTACCACAGAAACGCTTGCCCCCCACATCCCGGCCGACAGAGTGGTGATCAGTGAATCGGGTATTTATAACCAAGCCCAAGTTCGCCGCTTAGCGCCATTAGTCGATGGTTTCTTAGTGGGCAGCTCATTAATGGCCGAAGACGATCTCGACCTTGCGTGCCGAACTCTGACTTTTGGTCACAATAAAGTGTGTGGCCTGACCCGTATCGAAGACATGCTCGCTGTTGCCAAAGCTGGCGCCGTCTATGGCGGACTCATTTTTGCAAAAAAGTCACCACGAGCCGTGACAACCGAGCAAGCACAAGAGTTAGTCAAACAGCTAAAACAGAGTGGCACTAAGCTCAATCTGGTTGGGGTATTTGTCAATGAAGCGGTCGACGTTATTGCAAGGCTCGCCGTTGATTTAGATCTGTTTGCAGTGCAGTTACACGGTAAAGAAACGGCCCTTGAAATTCAGCAGTTAAAGGCCATTTTTGCAGAACTAAACTGCCAGACTCAAATTTGGAAAGCGGTTGCAGTAAGTATCGATGCTGAGGGCAATAGCGGCGATGAGCTTGTTATCCCACAAGGCATTGATCGCATCGTATTTGACAGCAAATCAGACGGTCAATTTGGCGGTACAGGCCAAACCTTTGATTGGCAAAAAGTACTGCCAAACCGAGATGCTGCGCTACTTGCTGGCGGCTTAAGCCCAGCAAATACAGTACAAGCAGCAGCCCAAGGCTTTTACGGCTTAGACTTTAACTCTGGCCTTGAGCAAAGCCCAGGGATAAAAGATGTAAACAAGATTACAGAAGCATTTAAGTTACTACGCCAATACTGATTATGACGCCTTGTTTAACCTAAGACTAGGCAAGTAAAGATAATAGAATATCGCCACAAACTAAGAACAGATGTGGCAACAAATCGAAGATAAAGGATAATACAATGAGCAAGTTAAATCCCTACTTTGGGGAATACGGTGGTATGTACGTACCACAAATTTTAATGCCAGCCCTTAAGCAGTTAGAAACCGCCTTTATCGAAGCGCAAGAAGATGAAAGCTTTCAGACGGAGTTCACCGAGCTATTAAAGAATTACGCAGGTCGCCCAACGGCTTTGACGCTAACCCGTAACTTAAGCCCTAACCCGTTAGCCAAAATCTACCTAAAGCGTGAAGATCTACTTCACGGCGGCGCCCACAAGACCAACCAAGTATTAGGCCAGGCGCTACTGGCTAAACGCATGGGCAAAAAAGAGATCATCGCCGAAACAGGCGCAGGACAACACGGCGTTGCCACGGCACTTGCCTGTGCTCTTCTCGGCCTTAAGTGTAAAGTATATATGGGCGCTAAAGATGTTGAGCGTCAATCGCCAAACGTCTTTAGAATGAAGCTGATGGGCGCGGAAGTGATCCCTGTTACCTCAGGCTCAGCCACCCTAAAAGATTCTTGCAACGAAGCGATGCGCGACTGGTCTGGCAGCTACGATAAGGCTCACTACTTGCTTGGCACTGCAGCGGGGCCGCATCCATTTCCAACGATTGTGCGAGAGTTCCAACGCATGATTGGCGCAGAAACTAAGAGCCAAATTCTAGAACGTGAAGGTCGTCTGCCTGATGCGGTTATCGCCTGTGTGGGCGGAGGCTCAAATGCCATCGGTATGTTCGCCGATTTTATCGATGAGGAAGAGGTTGCCCTCATTGGTGTGGAACCAGCAGGAAAAGGCATCGACACGCCAATGCACGGTGCGCCGCTTAAGCACGGCAAAACCGGTATTTTCTTCGGTATGAAAGCGCCACTGATGCAAGACAGCGAAGGTCAGATAGAGGAGTCATACTCAGTATCTGCAGGTCTTGATTTCCCATCGGTAGGCCCACAGCATGCTCACCTTGCTGCTATTGGCCGTGCTACTTACGAGTCGGCAACCGATGATGAAGCACTCGAAGCCTTCCAGCTGCTCGCACGTTCTGAGGGGATTATTCCAGCGCTTGAGTCTGCTCACGCCTTAGCATACGCAGTCAAGCTTGCCAAAGAAGCAACCAAAGAGACCCTGTTAGTGGTTAACCTATCGGGTCGCGGTGATAAGGATATCTTCACCGTTGCAGACATCCTTGAAAATCAAGAAACTGAAAACCAGAACAGCTAGGAGAGTGGCAATGACTCAACGTTATCAGGCAGCCTTTGCCGCCCTAAATGAGAAAAACCAAGGTGCATTTGTGCCATTCGTGACCTTAGGCGACCCGTCACCTGAGCTATCGCTCAAGATCATCGATACCTTAGTGGAGAACGGCGCCGATGCCCTAGAGCTTGGCTTTCCATTTTCCGATCCTTTAGCCGATGGTCCGGTGATCCAAGGGGCTAACCTACGCGCCCTAGCCGCCGGTACTACGCCATCTCAGTGCTTTGAGATGCTAGGCACTATTCGCGCTAAGTACCCAGAGCTGCCTATCGGCCTGCTTTTATATGCAAACCTCGTGTTTGCCAACGGCATCGATACGTTTTACGCCAAATGCCAAGCCGCTGGCGTCGACTCGGTATTGATTGCCGATGTGCCAGTCGAGGAAGCCGCGCCCTTTATCGAGTCAGCCAAAGCTCACGGCGTATGCCCAATCTTTATCGCGCCGCCAAATGCCGACAGCGAGACCTTAAAGCAAGTGAGTGAAAAAGGCGAAGGCTACACTTACCTGTTATCACGGGCAGGAGTTACCGGTACTGAATCTAAGGCGGGTATGCCAATTGGTGACATTCTCAATCGACTAAAAGAGTTTAATGGCGCGCCGCCATTACTCGGTTTTGGTATTGCTGAACCGTCTCAGGTCAAAGCCGCTATCGCTGCTGGCGCTGCTGGTGCGATCTCAGGTTCTGCCGTGGTTAAAATTATCGAAGCCAATAAAGACAATGAACAGGCCTTATTAAGCGCTCTCGGTGAATTTACCCGTAATATGAAAGCGTCGACGGCTCGCTAAGTAGTTCGAACTACAGATAAAAAAATAGCGCCTTAGGGCGCTATTTTTATTTTTAAGCTTGATTCATTAACCGATTACTTCAGCATCTCATTAGCGCGAATAACCTGAGCGCGATAACCAGTAGCAAACATATCGTGGCTATCGATATTGATGCGAACCGCAGGCTCTGTTTCGCCATATCGATGCTCAACCAGAATCGACTGCACCTTACCTGTGGTGTCATCCATCTTCAGGTTGCCGTAACCACCGCCTAAACCAAACAGACCTGCAGAGGCAAAGTAACTCATCATGCTGTCTTTATCGGCTTGGTATTTAACGATAGAGGTCACGGGTGAGTAGCCTTCATAACCAAGCTCATCTTTACCGTATTCCCACACTTGCTGCACCGTCATATTTTGCTCATCGATTTTATACTCGACTGAACGAGAGTACTTCTCAGTAGCAAACATCGGCTGGCCTAAATCGCGGCCATCACCGTTATCGAACACAGTTAGAGTGCCCTTCTCTGGCACTAAGTAGGCGGTGTGTGATGTCCAGCTAAAGTCAAAGTCTTTATCCTGACATGCGCCCTTCTCATTACACCAAATTGGGTCACCTTCTGGGGTAATAGGTTTGAGCAATTTATCTTGGAACTTCTCGCTCCAGCCCTTTCTGGCACTTAAGATCCACTTAACTTGCTTATCACGGCCAATCTTAATTACCGCCGACTGATGACGTGAACTGATGATAATGCTGTCGTCACTTGGATCGTACTCAATCGAATTAACATGGGCCCAGTTACGACCAGTTGCTACACCGTGAATATCACCGTATGGCGCGTTGGCCAAGTCTGCCTCTGTGGTTTGATGACCCGCATCGTCAAGGTTGATATTTAAGCAGACCGCGCCAGCATCGAGAGATAAAAGCGCCGCGTCACGCATAGGATCTAAGATAGTGTTCAGATCCCAATAGTCCACCAGCTTACCCGTGTTATCTACCTCGATAATTTGATCACGAATAGTGTTCACCAAGCGGCCATCAGCGGTGCGGTAATCTTTAGCGGCGGCGCGAATAAACACGTTTCCGTTGGCCCCCTCAATGCCCTCGTGTGACGCATCGATAAAGTTACCCGGTAAGTTATGTTCAGAGATCATGCGTCCCATGATCGACATCTTCTTCCAGCCTTGGCCCTGTACCCACACCATGTTGCCATCTTTTGTGACATTCATGCCCATGGCATAGCCTGCATTGTCATAGCTTTTCGCGTCATGGGTGGTGTAAGGGTTCATATACCAGCGAATATCACCCGCTGTATCAATAATGAAGAACCCTGGTTTACCATCCCAAGAAAATGCTCCCGGCGCATCGACATTGTTATGCATCAGCGGCGCGGCTTTACCGTCGGCATTAGTCCAGTTTACAAAGTACAACCTGTCTTTAAAATCTGCATCGACATGCTCAACTTCAACCAGTGGCGCTTTAGCCCACTGACTTTCAGAAAAGCCCATATCAATATCGGGGGTTAGCATTTTATAGTCGTGGGATTTACGCTCACCATTCTCCGTCCACTTAACGGTAAAGTGGTTCATAAACGCTGGATAAAGACCAAAGATGGGTACCCCACCCTCATCCATCACCCGCATATCATCGACTTGGTAAGTCAGACTCACGCCATCTTCATCATTGGCATGTACGGTGACTTCAACGGCCGAAATAGTATGACCTGCGAGAGTCACTAAGGCGGTAAGCGGCGCATTTTCATATGGGTTATGAATGAGATAACCTAACGGCGCGCCTTCAACAGGCTTTGGCTTCATGCCATCAATAGAAGCAAAAGCTTGGGTGCCACACAGACTAAGGGATAAAGCTAATGCAGGTAGCAGTAAAGAGGGTTTAGACATTTAATTGATATTCTCAGCGAGTCAAAAACTGAGGCCGATTATAATCGGCAAATTCAATTAAAATAGTAATCTGATTAACACTATAACGAGTATATTTTGAGTTTGATGTAAGGATCACGCTTTCGTCATCAGCCCCGTGCATAAAGAAACTTTTACAATGGCAGATTGTCCTTCACCCATAAAAAATGACAGTTTACTTATCATCGCTATCCATGGTGATATTATGCTTTTTGGCGTACCACATCGCCATTGGTACTTCGATAATCAGATACACAATCAAGGTGAACCAGAACCAATTAACATCCAGTAGCAACAAGCTAAACTCTTGGCCTGAGCCCCAATATTTAATCCCAACCAGAGTTAACACAAATGCAGAGATGGCGATATCACACCAAAGCAAGCGATTAATATTGCTACCCGCAACTTTGGGGTAGATAGACAGATAGCTAACCACCACAACCACGGCAATAAGTGCAACAATCGATAATTCCGCCGCTCCCATATTGACAACTCCTGTATATTCAAAGCAATAACCCTTTGGCCTAAAAGGGTTTCCAAGCTTTATTAAACCATGTTCGCGCTTGAAACACAGTAACGGCTTAAGTAAGTTGGCTAATATTAAAACAAAGAAACGCAGCTATTAGGCTGCGTTTCTTTGTTTTGCTCTATTCAGTGAACACTTGAGTTAGAACTAGTCACTAAAGTCATCGAGTAGAATGTTCTCATGCTCCACGCCTAGGATTTCTAGCATGGCGATTACCGATGAGTTCATGCATTGATGTAGGGCCACACATTGCTTTAACCCTACTTCAATTTCACCTTTCAGACCTGTTCAAAGAACACTAGCCTTAGAACTAGTCACCGAAGTCATCGAGTAAGATATTTTCAGGCTCAACACCTAGGCTTTCTAGCATAGCGATAACTGATGAATTCATGATCGGAGGTCCACACATGTAAAACTCACAATCTTCTGGTGCCTTGTGATTTTTAAGATAGTTTTCAAACAGCACGTTATGAATAAATCCTGTGTAACCCGTCCAGTTATCTTCAGGTAGTGGATCTGACAGCGCTACATGCCAAACGAAGTTATCGTTCTCAGCCGCTAGCGTATCAAAATCATCTTGATAGAAGACTTCACGGGTTGAGCGCGCACCGTACCAGAAGCTCATCTTACGCTTAGTCTTAACACTCTTAAGCTGGTTGAAGATATGTGAGCGCATCGGCGCCATACCAGCACCACCGCCGACAAAAACCATTTCGGCGTCAGTTTCTTTAACGAAGAACTCACCGAAGGGGCCAGAGATAGTCACCTTATCACCCGCTTTTAGGTTAAAGATATACGATGACATCTTACCCGGCGGTACATTGTCACTTGGCGGCGTTGCGATACGCACGTTAAGCATGATGCGCCCCTTTTCATCAGGGTAGTTCGCCATCGAGTATGCACGTAGCACGTCTTCATCGACTTTTGAGACCAACTTGAAGAGGTCGTACTTTTCCCAATCATCACGATATTCGGCAGGAATATCGAAATCAGCGTATTTTACTTCATGGGCTGGGGCTTCAATCTGAATATAGCCACCCGCTTTAAAGAGCACATCTTCTCCCTCAGGCAGTTTAAGCAGTAACTCTTTAATAAAGGTCGCTTGGTTATTATTTGAGATCACCTCACACTGCCACTTCTTAACGCCGAAGATCTCCTCGTCCACCTCAAGCTCCATATCGGTTTTCACCGACACCTGACAGGCTAGACGACAACCCTCTTTCGCCTCTTTCTTAGTGATATGGTCACGCTCGGTAGGCAAAATTTCACCACCACCTGATTTGACCTTCACTCGGCATTGCCCACAGGTACCACCGCCACCACAGGCCGATGGGATAAAGATATTTTTTCCTGCAAGTGCGCCCAGTAACTTGTCTCCGGCTTGTGTCGAGATACTTTTCTCTACGTCATCATTAATGCGAATGTTGACGTCACCAGTCGAAACCAATTTGCTCTTGGCGAATAAAATCACCATTACCAATATACTCACCACGAAGGTGAACATACCGATACCAATTGCCATTTCCATCGAATCTACCTTTTGTTTAATTCGTTTTCATTAAGGGTTTTAACACTCAAAACACCGTTAAATAGAAATTCCGGAGAAAGCCATAAAGCCTAATGCCATCAAGCCCGTCGTAATAAACACAATGCCTATGCCTTGCAAACCTTCAGGGATAGCATGAAACTTCATGCGCTCACGCAGACCGGCTAGCATCACGATCGCCATTGCCCAACCAAAACCTGAACCTAAGGCGAATACGGTTGACTCAGCTAAGGTGTAATCACGGTTCGCCATAAAGATAACGCCGGCGAAAATCGCGCAGTTCACGGTCAATAGTGGCAAGAATATACCCAGCGAGTCATACAGAGCTGGAATGTACTTATCTAAGAACATCTCCAAGATCTGCACTAAGGCTGCAATCACACCGATAAAGGTAATAAGTTGCAAATAGCTCAAATCCAGCGCAGGGTAACCCGCCCATGCAAGCGCGCCTGGGGCTAATACATTAGCGTAGATCAGCTGGTTAATCGGTACAGCAATGGTCATCACCACGATAACTGCGATACCAAGACCGAAAGAGGTTGACACCTTTTTCGATACCGCCAAGAAGGTACACATTCCCATAAAGAACGTCAGCGCCATGTTGTCGATAAACGCGGCTTGAATAAACAGATTAATATAATGTTCCATATTGACCCTTAGCCTCGCTTACGTTGAATGACGTTGATTGACCAGATCATTAGGCCAATAAGGAAGAATGCGCTCGGTGGCAACTTAAACATCTCGTTAGCAAGATACCAGCCACCATTCTCAACGGTTTGTAATATCTCATGGCCAAACAAGGTGCCACTGCCTAACAGTTCACGAACAAATGCCACCCCCAATAAAATCACGCCATAACCCATAGCATTACCTACAGCATCCACAACCGCTAAGTGAGGCGGGTTCTTCATGGCAAATGCTTCGGCGCGGCCCATGATGATACAGTTGGTGATGATCAAGCCAACGAATACCGATAGCTGACGCGATAGTTCATAGGCAACATCTTGCAGCACCATATCGACCACGATGACCAGTGATGCAATCACTGTCATCTGGGCAATAATACGCACGCTGTTTGGAATGAGTGAGCGAATGCTTGAGATAATGAGGTTTGAGAACACCAATACAAAGGTTACTGCCAGCGTCATCACTAACGCGGTCTGCATCGAGTTACTCACGGCTAGCGCCGAACAGACACCGAGCACCTGCATAGCAACAGGGTTGTTGCTAAAAATTGGCCCAGTTAATATGTCTTTAGTCGAAATAGTTTGAGCACTCATCCTTTATACCTCCGACGCTTTTAGTTTTTGGAAGAAGGTTTCAAAACCTTCATTACCGAACCAGAACTGTACAGCTCGCTGTAAGCCGCGTCCGGTCATCGTGGCGCCACTCACAGCATCAACACCGTGAACATCACCCTCTTTAGCGCCGCCTTTAACCACTTTAAAGGCCACTTTACCTTTCTCATCGAAGATCTGTTTATTATGCCACTTAGATGTCCACTCAGGATCGTTTAGGAAGTCACCAATCCCCGGCGTTTCACCATGCTCATAAACCACAATATTTTCGATGGTATTGAGGTCAGGCTTAAGTGCAACAAAACCGTAGATCATCGACCATAAACCTTTGCCATAAATTGGCACCACAATGCTGCGAAGCTTGCCGTTATCGTCAAACACCTTAAATACGCGTACTTGATCGGCGCGAGATTTAATTTTTGCGGTGTCTTTCTTCGGCTTGCTAGAAGTATCTGGGTTGATCGCTGCCATGCGAGGATCAAAGTCCATCACATTAGCATTGCTATCGACATCACCAGTATCTAATGACACCAGCAGCGGCTTAACGTCTTTTTCAAATATCACTCTGAAATCTTTATCACCGCTAAGATCAACATCTGCAGCCAGTAATACATTTCGCATCAGCTCATCGCGCTTCTTGACTAGCTTGCGCTCTTTAAGTACTTCTGCGGTGCCCGTGATCATAAATGAGCACAGTAAACATAGGGTCACGGTAAAAATCATGGTGCCCATAAAAGAATCTTTCTTTAATGCCATTACGCTTTATTCTCCGTATTGACCTGACGATTCGCACTCTTTGGCGTCCGATAAATGACATATTCAAATATCGCTTCCCAAATATTGGCAATTAACATCATTGGCATTGCCAATAATGACGCACAATCGCTTTGCATCGAATTAGCTCTATAGTCCATGACGCTTAAGTCTCCGCTTGATGTTGGCCTTAGCGACCAAATAATCGAAGATCGGTGCCCATAGGTTGGCAAACAAGATGGCCAACATGATGCCTTCAGGCATTTTGGGATTCACTACACGAATAAGCACAGTCATAAAACCAATCAATAGGCCGTAAGCAAGCTTGCCTTTAGTGGTATAAGACGTGGTCACAGGATCGGTCGCCATAAACATCATACCGATAGCAAAACCACCCGTGACAAGATGCCAAGTCCAAGGCATTGCAAACATTTCATTCTTGCTTGAGCCGATAAGGTTAAAGATGATCGCAGTGACGATCATACCCAGCATCACACCCACTACGATTCGCCAGTCAGCTAAACGCGTCAGCACAAGGAAACCGCCACCAACCAAAAGGGCTAAGGTGCTAGTCTCACCAATCGCACCCGGTGTAAAGCCAAAGAAGGCATTCCACCAGTTAGGGTCGCTAAAGGCATTAAACCAAGCGTAATCGGCAAAGCTCACCTTACCTGCCGCAGTTTGCATCAAGGTCGTTGCGCCAGAGAAACCATCGACAGCAACTAACTGACTCACAGCTGTCACTTGTGATGGGTAAGCGAAATAGATAAAGGCTAAACCCGCAAGTGCAGGATTTAAGAAGTTGTAGCCCATGCCACCGAAGACTTCTTTTGCCATGATCACGCCAAAGGTAATGCCCATTGCGACCAACCAAAGTGGCGTCGATACAGGTAAAATCAAGGTAAACAGCAATGCGGTGACAAAGAAACCTTCATGTAGCTCTTGGCCACGCACCTTAGCAAAAACCATCTCCCAAAACAGACTGACAACCAATGCTGTTAGATAGATAGGCGCATAGAAACTCAGGCCATAGAAGAATAAACCGATAAAACCGGTTTGCTCACTCATGCCACCAAAAATCAGGTTAAACGCAAAAAGCTGCCACACATCGGCTGTAGCCAAACCCGATGCAACGGCAATCTGAGCTTGAAGACCTATGTTGTACATACCAAACAAAATCGCGGGTAATAGACATAGACCCACAATAGTCATGGTACGTTTAACATCGATGGCGTCACGAATGTGTACCCGACCTTGAGTACTGCGACCATGGGCGATCAGCAGCGAGCTTAAATAGCCCTTTACCGAGTTACCCGGCGCATAATAATCCTCTTGGATATCAGGCTTTTTATCTTGCTGACTCATTACCCTTCCCTCTCAATAATCTCTAAACAAGCACGCAGCTCTTTACCAAAGTCATACTTGCCAGGGCAGACAAATGTACACAGTGCTAAATCTTCTTCATCCAACTCTAGTGCCCCAAGCGCTTGCGCCTCATCGGTATCACGTACCACAAGGTCTCTCACTAACAAGGTCGGTAAGATATCCAATGGCATGACGCGATCTAGCTGACCAAAGGCCATCATGGCGCGCGCCGAACCGCCAGTGTGAGTGGTAAAGTCGAACAGCTGCTTAGCCCCCTTAAGGCGTGATGTTACCGCGCGGGTAATGGAGAACTTAGTCGAGCCGCCACGTACCCAAGGTAATAGCTGATGCTTAGCATCTTCTTGCAGCACGCTGATTTGATTATGGAAACGGCCTAGGAAATCATGAGGTCCTTTTGCGGTATGACCCGACAATAGTGAACCAGACACCACCCGAGAGAAGCCCTCTTTAAGCTCACCACGAATGACTTCAGATAGCTGTGCGCCCGCTTGAATTCGAATAAGGCGCGGATTGATCACGTCGGGACCGGCCAATGCAACAACGCGATCGGTATAAAGCTCACCCGTTAAAAATAGCTTGCCGTAGGCGATAACGTCTTGATAGCCAAGGTGCCACACTGGACGATCAAGGCTGGCAGGCAAAACAAAATGAATATGAGTGCCGACGATGCCGGCGGGATGGACTCCGGCAAAATAGTGATTGCTGACTTTGGGTAAGTCATGACCTGGCAAAGGTTCGCCTTGCTCTTGGCATAGGTGTACCTTTCCATCCGTCAGCTGGCTCAATACCTGTAAGCCCGCAGCAAATGCTTGCTCTTGTTCACGAATAATCAGTCTAGGTTCGGCGGCCAATGGATTGCTGTCCATTGCGCTAACAAAAATACCAGCAGGAAGGCTATCTAGTTGAGGGGCTTTCGAGAAAGGTCGTGTACGTAGTGCAGTCCATAAACCACTTTCAACAAGTTTGTCTTGTACGGCTTGACGACTTAGCGAGTCTATATCTTTACTTGCTGTAAAGTTTTTTGCCTCAGTGTCATCACATTCAATAACGATTGATTGGAAAAGTCTGCGTTCACCACGATTAATGGCGATGACCTTACCACTTGCGGGTGCAGTATAGATGACACCGATATTTTTTTTATCTTCAAAAAGAGCCTGGCCCTTTTGAACGCTATCCCCAACCTCTACAAGCATAGTGGGTTTTAAGCCGACATATTCTTCACCGAGCAAGGCTACATGAGATGCCTTAGGGCCATCATGGATCACTTGCGAAGGTTCACCGGCTATGGGCACATCTAAGCCCTTTTTTATCGTTATAACTTGGTTTGAGTAACCTGCCATCACTAAAATCAACCGTTAAAAAATTGGATGCACAATAATAAATGTTTGTTAACTAATATTCCGAGCTAGACTTCACACTTTGCGTCCAAAATTGTAAGTTACCAACAAAAAATAGCACTCACCGAGAGCGTTTCGTGACAGACATTCCAAAGCGTCAGTTAAAATTACTTTTTATGTAGTTTTAATACGTAAATAACATAATAAACAACCAATTGAATTCACAACAGCGGCATTACAAACAAAAATCGATAAAAACCGTACTTTAACAACAAGATAGCTTCACATATCTTTTAAAAGACCAGTAGTGAACAATCTTCAATCTAAGGCTAGCCCTTTGGATTGACAGTAAAATTACACAATAAAAATAACACTCACGTGACTCGCTTTCAGTTACA
The DNA here is from genome assembly GCF_016765635.1 of Shewanella schlegeliana. Classification (GTDB taxonomy): domain Bacteria; phylum Pseudomonadota; class Gammaproteobacteria; order Enterobacterales; family Shewanellaceae; genus Shewanella; species Shewanella schlegeliana. Next base: position 271,976 of record NZ_JAESVD010000001.1, on the reverse strand, counting down.
GCTATCATCACGAATTTTTCTCATCTTTGCCCTAACCACGACACCACAACCAAGATGGCATTAAGCCTCAATTTTTTATTGCCTTGGTCTATCTCGACCTTGGTTTAGAAAAAAGTCATTTTGTCATTCATTAGCCATCAACTGCGCCAAACTTGTCAGGCTGCACTAGACTTATCCATAAGGCTGAATATTGGTTACTTATTTTGCTATCACACAGATTGTCCACCTTTATGTCACTGCTACTGGTTGCAATTTTTCTGCAACTCTCATTTTGTTGTGCCAACAGCTATGCCGACACGACACAAGAGTCGAGCATGACCCCAAGGCCACAAGTCTTGGTTCTTGAATTTGAAGGCGCCATCGGTCCGGCAACCAGTGAGTACCTCACTCAGGGTATTGAGCAAGCAAATGCGAGCGCTGCACTCGGAAATGGCGAAGTCGCGCTCGTCGTTATCGTAATGGACACACCAGGAGGCCTCGTTTCCAGCCTAAGAGATATCAACCAAACGATTCTAAACTCCTCAGTCCCTATCGCCTGCTTAGTCGCCCCTCCAGGCGCAAGAGCGGCCAGTGCTGGCACCTATATTCTTTATGCCTGCCATATTGCCGCCATGGCCGATGCCACCACCTTAGGCGCTGCAACACCTGTCAGTATTGGTCCAGGTAGCACACCAACGCCGGCACCAAAAAACGATCCACAGGATGAGGAGAAAACAGCCCCCGCGTCCCAGAGTGCAATGGAAAAGAAAGTCCTCAATGATGCCATTGCTTATATACGTGCGTTAGCGCAGCTTCGGGGCAGGAATGAGCAATGGGCCGAGCTAGCCGTAAAAGAAGCGGCGACTCTAACGGCAAAAGAAGCGCTCGAAATGAATGTTATCAACATCATCAGTCCCGATGCGCCGCGGTTAGTCGCCGAGCTTACAGGATGGCAAGTTGAGATAGATCATCGACAACTAACATTGGCTTTAGATAATGCCGAACTACATTATTTAAAACCCGACTGGCGTAACCGTATCATCTCCACAATTACCAATCCCAACGTAGCTTATATTCTGATGTTAATCGGGATCTACGGTATCTTGCTTGAATTCTATAGTCCGGGGATAGGCGTCGCTGGTGTGACAGGAGCCATTAGCCTGCTGATAGCCTTATATGCATTCCAGATGTTACCCATTAGTTATGCGGGCTTAGGCTTGTTGCTACTCGGGATCGCACTTATCACCATTGAATCTTTCGCCCCAAGCTTTGGCATATTTGGCTTGGGAGGTATTGCCGCCTTTGCCATCGGCTCCTTGTTCTTACTCGATACCGAAACCGATCACTTTGCCCTTTCACTGCCTCTCATCGCAGCGGTGTCGGTGGCGGTGACGTTAATGTCGCTTTTAGTACTGGGCACACTATGGCGTAGCCGAAAATCGCCAGCGGTCAGTGGTGATGGTCTGATTGTGGGTCAGACAGCACTGGTCGTTGATGATTTTACGCTGTCAGAGCTCGAAAGGAATATGCTCGAAAGAGAAAAGCTAGAAACAGATGTGCTTGAAGCCCGCAATGTAAGCGACACTCGACCTACATACAAAGGCTTTGTACTGCTTCAAGGTGAGGTCTGGGCGGCCAACTCTCACTCAGCACTTCTAAAAGGCCAACAAGTTACCGTTGTAGTACGTCACGATCTTTCGCTGGAGGTCGAACTGCCTCCAATTTCTAATCAAGCAGTGCTCAATAGCTAAGGAACCTAATATGGAACCTATTGTCAGTAATGGCAGCGTCTTTATCGGCGTATTAACCTTCCTGGTTGTCGCCTTGCTCGTCAGCATGTTTAAGATTTTAAGAGAGTATGAGCGCGGTGTGATCTTCCTACTGGGTCGTTTTTATCGAGTAAAGGGCCCAGGGTTGATCATAGTGATCCCCATAGTGCAGCAGATGGTACGAGTCGATCTGCGTACCGTGGTGATGGATGTACCGACTCAGGATGTGATCAGCCGCGATAACGTCTCTGTAAGGGTTAATGCGGTGATCTACTTTAGGGTGATCGATGCTCAAAAAGCGATTATCAACGTCGAAGACTATCTGCAAGCCACATCACAACTGGCACAAACCACCTTACGCTCGGTGCTCGGTCAACATGAACTCGATGAGATGTTGGCCAATCGAGAGATGCTCAATACCGATATTCAAGCCATTCTCGATACTCGTACCGATGGCTGGGGAATTAAGGTATCTAACGTCGAGATCAAACATGTCGATCTCAATGAAACCATGATTAGGGCAATTGCAAGACAGGCCGAAGCCGAACGTACTCGTCGAGCCAAGGTGATCCACGCCTCTGGTGAGATGGAAGCCTCCGCAAAATTGGTTGAAGCCGCCGAGAAACTCTCTTCAGAGCCCAACGCCATATTACTGCGTTATTTGCAAACCCTCACTGAAATAGCCGGAGAGAAGAACTCAACCATTCTGTTCCCCCTCCCCATGGATCTACTCAAGGGTGTATTTAGAGAGCAGGATAAAAAACCATAGCAGGAAAATATAGTTTCAAGGCAAGCGTTCCATCTCTCGTCTTTAAACACGAAAAAGCCCTCTTTTTAGAGGGCTTTCTGTTGTTAACTTAGCAGTTAACGGCTAAGCATTAACGACGGACGTTAGCTAAATAGGGTTAGCTATTGGCGTTAGCCTGTTCAACTGGCACAGGGATTTCAGTTTCTGGGTTAAACTTATCGATAACCACAGCACAAACTGCATCGCCAGTAATGTTTAGCGTGGTTCTGATCATGTCAAACACACGGTCAAGAGCGAACAGTAGTGGTAGGCCTTCAATTGGAATACCTGCAGCAACTAATACCGCAATCACTAGGAATGATGGACCCGGTACACCCGCTTGGCCAATTGCGCCCAATGTCGAAGTGAAGATGATAGCAACGTAAGCAGCAAGGCCTAACTCTACATTGAACATCTGAGCGAAGAATACCGCAACTAGACCGTAGTAAATCGCGTTACCACTCATGTTGATAGTTGCGCCTAAAGGCAATACAAACGCAGCAGTCGACTTAGATACGCCTAGCTCTTTCTCACACACTTCGATGTTCACAGGCAGCGCAGCCATAGATGAAGCGGTAGACATAGCCAATGCTTGCGGCTTCTTCATTGCCGATAGGAACTTACCAACCGGAACGTTAGAGAAGAACTTCACCATCAATGGGAAGAAGATAAAACCGTAGATTAAGATAGCTGCGACATAAACCACAAACAGGTTCAATACCACTGTCAATGATTGGAAGCCAAAGGTACCAACAGAGTCAGCCATCAAACCAAACACACCAATAGGAGCAATCAACATCACGATGTTAATCATCCAAATAAAGGCTTCAACGATAGTATTAAGTGCAGAAGTAATCGGCTTAGCGGCTTCTTGATTAACTTTAGTCAATGCGATACCAAAGAAGATACAGAATACTAAGATCTGTAGAATGTTACCGCCAGTTAGCGCCTCGAATACGTTAGTTGGGATCATACCGATAATCGTATCGGCCACACCAGGTAGTGCGCCCTGCTCAGCGGTGACTGCAGCCAGACCTGCTGTATGCTGTGAGAAGTCCATGCCAACACCAGGCTGGAAGAACTCTCCCATCACCAGTGCCAAGGTCACAGCTAATGCTGATGTCACCATGAAGAAACCTATGGTGCCAATACCTACTTTACCCGCCGATGGGCCAGCACCTAAGCTCGCAGCACCCGCAATAATTGAAACAGCAACTAACGGGATCACCAACATTTTAATTAAGTGAATAAAAAACGTACCCAGCGGAGCGAAGATTGAAGCATCTTCTCCCATCATCATACCCACGATCGCGCCTAGGACCATGGCTACAACCACTTGGAATCCAATGTTTTTATAAAACTTTTTCTTTTTGTTCAACACCCTAGCTCCATCACAGACATACTTTATTAAGAGGCATTGATACCCCTTTGATTATTTAATCCAAAAATAACACGCAGCATTGTCAATTAATGTGATTCACTAACGAGTTATGACCAAATAAGACAAATAACAAAATTTACCCTTACTAGACTGAATAATCCTCAAAAAACACACCAATAAAAAATCGAAAATGCATTTTTCAAAAACAAGTGTTACACACTATAGTGTCGACATAACCAATAGCTAACCCACCTCAACAACTGAACAACATAACAGCTTAAAATACCGACTACACCTGCTTTTTCTAGGCTCGGTAACATAAACCTAACACTTAGTCGACACATGCTTGTGCTTTTCCTAGATCTGAGAAGAGGAGCGTCCTCGTAGTGAGCCTGCGAACGCCCTAGGAACAATAGAGCTATTTCCAGCCACTTTCATAAGCTAGCAAGCTAAATTCTGTCTATTATTAAATAAGCACTTAAGTCGATTACAGTCCCCACGGTATTGGTGAGGATATAGTGCGTTATCAATAATGTTTCACGTTATATTTTTACAGAGGGTATTATTATGCGTACTCGCCAGATTTTGTGCCCAACTGACTTTTCAGAAACGGCATCCCACGCTTTAGGCTATGCCATTGAGATGGCAAACTTGTATCAAGTGAATATCCGTTTATTACATGTCATGAGTAAACCCTACGGAGAACACAATTACGGCATTGTGGTTGAGAGTATTGAAGAGTTAGAAACTCAACTTAAAGCCTATTCCAACGAAAAGCTCGATGCGCTGGTAAAGGAAATTGAGCCACAGCTGAATAAGACACTTCAAGTTAAACCCGCCATAAGAAGCGGTGATACCTTTGCTCAGATCCTCGAGGATAGCATTGAGAATGATGTTGGCATGATAGTTATCGCCAGCCATGGTCATACAGGCCTATCTCATATGCTCAACCCTAATGTATCTGAACAGTTAGCAAATAAAGCAAAATGTCCCGTTTTAGTGGTTAAGTGAAAAAAGAAGGTTCTAGGTTCTAGGTTCTAGGTTCTAGGTCAGGCAAGATAAATCTGAACTGATACTAGGTTTGTCTTTTCCTAGGCTCTCGAAGCGCAGCGCCCTCGTTCCTAGCGCCTTATAAGCCCATGAACTGTAAAATCCTGTAATCTCGCTGCTAACTTACTTAAATATACGTTATGCTGCACTGTATAAACCAAAAACTAGAACAAAAAACACCTATGTGCTTAACATCACGGCTTACAACTTTATCCTCTATTGCCCTAATCTGTACCCTACTCAGCGCTTGTAGCAGTAAGCCTGATATTGAAGCCGAAGAGTTTGTTGGGCAAGTTTCCGACTCCTTCAGAACTGATATAAAGAGTAATGGCTTAAAGCTTTTTACCTATCGCGCCATTCTCACCATTGAGACACCACAAAGTGAACCTTTGCCCCACGAGGTGCGCTCAAATCAGAAGAAACGCTCACGCACAAAGCAACGTTATCAAGGGCCAGACCTAAGCGGCTGGACGGCGCAAGTAGAGCATGGTTTACAGCAAACCATCAAGATGACGGGCTATTGTAAAGAGGGATATATCGAGCTCAACCGTACAATTCAGTATGATCGCGGCACTATACGAGGTGAGTGTAACGATGGCGCCGATGAAGCGGATCTCGTCAAGTTTGACTCTTAAGACTCCAATTGAGCAGGTGTTCGAACACACAGCGTTTTAAAGCACCTTTTTAAAGCTGCCTTTCAACCAGCCCTTTAAAACTGTGCTTTTAAATCAGTAAGCTGCTTGGCTATGAATATCAGCATTGCAGTAAATATGGTTATATCTATAGTTTAGCTAGAACTATGACTCTGCCGGATAACCACAATCAGTCAGGAACTGTAAAAAGCCATACTCAGTTAACCAACAAAGCTGCTCCTCTGAGCTAACCAAAAATCGACCGCTGTAACACAAGCCGTGGCCAGATACTTGGCCCACCACATTAGTGGAGCGTGGCACAATCAACATCCATCGCTGAGTCAGTAAAATATTATAAGGTAAACACTCCGCGGCGCCGTCAGTCTTGGTCGTTTTGTAGCGGCTAAACTTAAGCATTGCGGCGTGATAATGCTGCATCAATAATTCGGCATCTAAGTGTTCAAATTGAAATAGATAATGCTTAAAGGGTAATTGGCCTGAGAGTATTGAAGCTTCTAATAAGATAGGCGTCTTGACTAACTGCATATGACGATGCATTTGGCTAGCGCCAGCATCGTGCCCTGCATTAAAAAACCCCAGCGTATCGACCGAAGATACGCCCTTAACCCATGCCTGAAAATCGACTAATCTTAAAGCCGATGTTTGCGAAAGATAATCTTTAGCACAGATCAATATATGCGGAGTGATAATCGGAAATTTATTCAGTAAACAGACATGCTCTGAACCTACCTCTCCAATATAAAGAGAAGGATCATAGGGAGCAATAAAGGGATCATGTAGCGACACCTGCGGCTGATGCTTTTTCGCCATATTCTCTGTGACTATGTTGCCTAAATAGTTAATTCCATCTAGTTCAATTAATGTATCTGCGTCTGTTAACGGCAGTAATATACCGGTTTGCACACCGCTCTCTGTTAGCTTCTCCGCTATTGTCCAAAGCATTTGACTCGATCCAATTCAAAAAGTTGCCGACTGAGAATAATCTATTCATTGTGATAAAAACAGCCGTTTTCGCTACTTTACCAAAGCCTAACCGCCCTAAATCACTTTGGGATAAAAGCAGCTCACTTCGAAGGACACTGAGGCCACGAAGAAAGGCTACTGTCGGTAGTAAGCTCACATATCGCAACCTCTGTGAAACGCTGTAAAGCCCTGCTAAACGGCCAGTTCGGCATCAATGCCTCTCGTTCGAACAGTATCTCTTTGAGATACCTCACCTTGAAACCCAAGACCACACCGTTATGGTATATGACTATTTTTCTCTGAGAATTAGCCCACTCAGATGTTGGTGATCATTAAAGACCTAACACGGAATTGGACATAAACGCGTTAGAGTCAAAACTCTTAAAGTTAAGGCTCATATTAGTGAAAGTATGGCAAGTGGATATACGGTAACGCCCTGCTAAGATGTGAAGTGCTCAATACTGAAGCCACAGCATGCCGAATCACTCTTGAACAATTTGTTAAATGCCAAACTTTTCGGAATTACTTTTGCTTTTGAATTTATATTTTATACGAATTGGTATTAGTGTTAATTTGTACCAAAAGTCAGAAACGCGATCATGAAATGTTCTATTCAACTGCCTGTATTCATGCCTGATACTAAGCATAATTTGTAAATAAGGATCATCGATAGGCTCGTCAATTGGTTCACAAGCCTGTTCATTTACCCTTTTTAGAGCAAGATAGCTTCTCTTAACGGAGTCAGGTGTAATCAAACGCGCTTTCTCCCAGTTTTTGTTTATGATTGGACTGAAGTAAGAAAGGTTTTCAGTTATGTGATTCATTAAACGTTGAAAACGCTCCTTAAACTCACTGTCATCTAGATAAAAAACTGGAGACTGATAGTTTATAAACTCACCAAATGGACACTCATGCTTTTGGCGCTCGTGAGCATAATATGCTTCTGATACTCTCGAGTTAAATTCTGCTTTCTCTCTATCGGTATTAACTGTCGGAGGATATGTAATATTCATTCCGTATGTTTTTTCTAACCAATGAGCGTTGGTGAAATCATTTACTGCATTTTCTAAATACTTGTCTTCACTTTTAAATGTTTGTTCCAATTGATTTCGATAGTGATATAACAGTAAGTCACACGCATCGTGATAAACCTTGTCATATGCACGAACTTTTTCTAGCTTACGATTTAGTCTTGCTTGACGAACAGCATATACAAAACTTACTGCTGACACAGCCAAGCTACCAATTGAAACAATAATAGCAATCTGCGATTTATCCAAAAAACCTCTCCTTGACATTTAACGCCCCGCACACAGGCCAGTGAAACGAGTCCTAGTGGCACAGCCACAAATGTGATGTGGTTTGTTAGGCATATTCAACTTCAACCGCCTCAATGGCAAATAAATCCCTACATGTTTTCATTTGGTATAGTTTGGGTTTATTTTGATATCTAAGCAAAACCTCCGTTATTTTATGCTTAAGTGAATCATTAATACGAACACCCATATAGACACCAATCAAGCTATCCAAAGGAAAAGAGTTTAATAATATTGGTTGCCCCCACTCATCCTTTCCAATGCTTTCTGTGTTCTGTGGCGTATCCTGTATAAACAGCCTCTCTTCTTCCTCGTAAGCCCAATCCAATGCCTTTTCTAAGACTACGTGTTTGATGACCTCTTCGGAATTTAATCTACTGATTCTAGCGCCATTCAGATTTGCTCTATTCTTTCTATACCGAACCGCCTCCGCTTGATAAAAGTAAGGATGGTTTCTATCAAATGCCAGAAGGAAACCTTTGTGGGAATCACAGTAGTGAGACCACATTAAAAGGTTCAAATGGTTTCGTGAAAGAGAAAGAAACTTAAATCCATTGTCACCAAGCTTTGAGTCTACAAAAATCTCAGAGTCCCCCAGTTTCATTAAGTACTCATAAGGGTCATTCAATGAAACTACTGAGGTAAACCTTATCTTTCCTCCCTCTAAAACATCTAGCCTTTCCGGTGGCAAATATTTAAACAGATAATCCTTCATGACTTTTCAAATACTCCGAGATGACTAACATTTTATAGTGCACATGAACGTATATTTTGCAAAACGCGCATGGAGATTTAACAAACCTATTATTTAATCTTTGCTAAATCAAAGCTATTGATTTTTAAGAACTCTACCAGAGTGTCGTTGGATAAACGAGTACAAAAACTTGCCAAATGAGCATTGATATTGAGGTTGAATCGAAAGTAATCAATAACTGCCATTTATTGATTAGTAAAAGTAGGCCAACAGGCTCTTCACAGTTCTTTCCTGCCTATTGCCTGTAACTAATAAAGGGGCATTTCCAAGTTAGACCCAAAACCACGAGCCCTAATAAGTACGCAAATTACCCAGTGTAGATGCGGCCGTGACCGTCCATGACATGGACGTCATGGCCGAGCTTCCAAGGATGGACTTGCTGCGTGTCACGGCAGTGTCTGCACATCCCCCGCTGGAGGCGATTGATCGCCATGAAGTAACAAGTTCAAACTGGCCACTTGGTAGCACCAATTCAAAAAATAATGTAATCAAGACTTCATTCGAAGCCGAACTCATTTTGGGGCATTTCCAAGTTAGAGCTGAAACAACTCCCCCTAAATGAACGCACCAATGACCCCGTGTAGATACGGCTGAAGCCGTCGAAAACAGGGTGAGAGATAACGAAATTATCAAGCTCTCGAACGAGAGGCATGGATGCCGAACTGGCCTTTAAACACGGATGTTGTTTGTTTTCGTTGAGCCTACACGGCCAATTCAGTTCCATACTGAATTTGGCATTCCCTCCATCCATGGAGGTCAGACGTACTAGCGGCGAGCTTCAGAAGTGTCTGCACATACCCCGCTGGAGGCGATTGATAGCTATGAAGCTAAAACATAGAACACACTTCCCCGTAGCTACTGCTTAGAGAAAAATGTAATCAAGCCTTCATTCGAAGGCTAACTCACTTTTGGGCATTTCCGCGTTATACATCAAACAACGCCAACCTAAATGTGTACACCAATTATTCGGTGTAGATACGGCTGCGGGCTTCGGTTTCAGGGTGAGGTATCTCAAAGAGATACTCTTCGAACGAGAGGCAGGATGCCGAACTGGCCTTTAAACATGGATGTTGTTTGTCATCGCAGAGCGTATAGGGATATATTTACAGCGTCTCGCAGCAGTGTCTACACATACGCCCGCTGCAGGCGATTGATAACTCTAAAGTGTCAATTGAGAATTAGCAGGTGAGCTGTCACAGCTCAGAAAATGTAACCCGCCGTCATTCGAAGGCTAACCAACATTGGGGCAACCAAATAAGTTTACATAGACCCCACATATCTAACTCCACATAACCATATTATTTAGCCTGTATTACCATTTTTAGGTTCTCTCTTTAAATAAAAAGGACTAAAATATCTGCGTTTTGGGGAGTAGTCACTCTGTCGCGTCGTCGTCATTCCGTTGCTTTTGCTTCCGGCCCGCGAGAACACATTAAATAATCTGTTTTGACAAGACCAACAACACGTATTTGCTTTTTATTTTAGCTATGCGGTTGGTCAGGTGTACCCAACTTTCCCTGTACCATCCGCCTGCCGGAGGTATATATGTTCTTGCATGAACTCTTTTCAGGTTATCAAGGTCTAGTCACGCTCACTTTGTTGATGCTTGGCATCGATTTATTACTAACGAGAGGCACCATCAGTTTTCGTTCTGCCGCAGTTTGGAGCGTGTTCTGGTTTTCACTGGCATTTTTATTTGCAGGCGCTATTTACCTTTTTTGGCCAGAAATGTCACCAACAAGTCAGCTTTCTTCAAGCGAAGCCACCACGGCGTTTATTACTGGTTATCTTCTTGAAAAATCACTGAGTGTCGATAACCTGTTCGTTTTTGCTTTAATCTTTAGTCAGTTTAACGTACCAGATAAAAATATACCGCGGATCCTGATGCTAGGCATCGTGGGCGCATTATTACTGCGCGGCATCATGATATCCGTAGGCGCACCACTGATTGCAGAATTCCACGTGATACTTTATCTGTTCGGCTTCTTCTTGATTTGGACTGGTGTACAAATGTGGCGTCAGCATGATGATCAAGATGCCTCATCGTTTTCAGACAGTTTCGCCGTACGCTTGGTGAAAAGGTTTCTACGTGTCAGCCCTGATTATCATGGGAATAAACTCTTTATCCGCGATGGCTTTGGGATATTAGCTACACCAATGCTAGTGGTTGTCATTGTCATAGCGATGACAGACGTGATGTTCGCCTTGGACTCGATCCCTGCGATCTTTGCAGTAACACAAGAGGCTTACTTAGTTCTTGCGGCAAACGTATTTGCCTTATTGGGTCTACGTTCGCTGTACTTTGTACTCGGCGGAATGCTGACAAAATTTGCTTATTTGCATCATACGTTAGCATTTATGTTGTGCTTTATTGGTACCAAGATGTTGCTTATTGATACACCGTTTGCTATTGCAACACCCGTATCTCTTGGGGTTATTTTAGCTTCGCTGGTAGCAGGTATTGGTGCATCAGTTTGGAAGCAACACCAATTGGAAAAAACGATGTTATAAACCCGTATATGCCAACCTCGCATAGGTTTTGGTACGTGCGGCTAAAAAGATACAGTAATAGAGTCCATTTCAGGCTTCATGACATGGCCTATCCATGACTTCTATGTCACTGCATCATTCGTGAATCCATTCACATTCAATATCATCGCAAAGCCTACACGACCAATTCAGTTCCATACTGAATTGGTCGTTCTATCACATTTTCCCCGTAGGGTTCAGCAAAATGCCATCGCCTTCATTTAAAGGCTAATACACCTAAATGCCAATTCGAAACACCACAAAGCGAACCTTCGCCCCACGAGGTGCGCTCAAATCAGAAGAAACGCTCACGCACAAAGCAACGTTATCAAGGGCCAGACCTAAGCGGCTGGACGGCGCAAGTAGAGCATGGTTTACAGCAAACCATCAAAATGACGGGCTATTGTAAAGAGGGACATATCGAGCTCAACTGTACGGTTCTGTATGATCGCGGCACCATACGAGGAGAGTGTAACGATGGCGCCGATGAAGCAGAACTCGCCAACTTTAAATCTTACTATAGCTAAATCATTACCTTAGCTAAACATAGCTTTTGCTTACTATCGATATAGAACTCGGCCTTAGTGGCCGAGATAAATTAAAGTTGTCATAGAAACATCACCAAACTCTCCTTTAAAAAGAACAGGTTTTATATTAATCAGTATAAACAACTTATTCCGTTTCAGTTCTACGTTTAGGTTTCACGGCTAATTTCAACACGCTACAACTTACAGGTTCAGCTCTACACAAATTCCTTAACAGCAGCAAACTAAAACTCAAACCTCAGAAAAATTCCAACAAAGCGTATAACTAAAAGTTAAAATATACAATACAACACCAAACCAGCACATAAAATATAAAAATAACAATGGAAATTGCATATTAAATATAAAACAAACGATGAATTTGCATTTATAACTACCAATGTAAATAAAATAAAAATTTAAACATGAGACCTTTATTCCTTAACCATATGGTTCTACATTTTAATACGCGTATAAGAAAGTCAAATTAACACTCACAACCAATAAAGGAATATGGTCATGAAAACACTCACTTATATATCAACATCTGTTTTATTGTTCGCATCTGCATCTGCATCCGCATCTGCAAGCCCCCTTACAGAGGTTAATAAATACTCTGAATTCAAAACATTTAGCAGTGTTGTTGTTCAGTGTCCTATAGACAAAACATGGAAAACCATCGGCAATGTAAAAAACTGGTTTAAAGCTGTATTAGGTGACTCTCTAGTAAGTATTACTGTCACTGGGGAAGACAGAGAACTACAGAGTGTTTTCAGTTATGACATCAATACAGGAACACAACAGGATAGTGCAACTGGGCACAATGAAGAACGACTGATTGAACTCTCTGACTTTAACTATCAACTGGTTACTACATTTAATAGTTCGACCTTGCCTCTGATGCCTTGGACAACTAAAGTCACATTGGAAAAAGTCACTTATATAGATGTGCCTGTTGATTATACTCTTGTCAAATTCGCTCAATCTGGAGTCATAAATGTTCCTTCGAAAATGCAAGCAGCAACTATAGCGAAAATAGAACAACTTTTCGATTCTGTTTTTGCTCCTTCATTAAAAGAAAAATTTGACGACTGTCTCTAAACTAAATGTTTTTCTATAAAGTATTACTATAAATATCATTCTCAAGGGCGATAAACTAAGTTGTTTATCGCTTTTAAACAAGTTTTTTTATAAAAGGACTCGTTATCAACAAATAAACTTACCTCTCACGCCTTACTTCAAACGATTATAAGCGAATAACAGTAAATCATTTAAAATATCAGACACTTTAAGTCGAAAACCAAAAAAGCAACATTTAAAATTCGATGGCATTAAAGCAAAATATAAAACTGTTATATTTTCCCTATAAACAAAGAGCCTAAAAGCAGTAAACAGCAATAGACCTTGGTACTCCTTGCATCTGCACCAAGGTTAAAACTTAGTCGAATCCAGCCTGCCCATATTCATTAACTTATCGAGACAGCGAATATTCAAACTAAAAGCGCAGTAAATCGATTGGTTACAGCTATCCTTCCTCCTTTATCCACCTGATGGGCACGAGCAAACAACTTCCAACCCCGCGCGCACATCTGAGCGGCATACATTGCAACTACTTAGCTTCATCGCTAACTTAAAAATTAATAAAGTCTATCTATAAGGAGTTAGATATGAAGGAGTTAGATATGAGTCAATTATTAATTGATATGTTATTGGCAACCGCTGGGAGCATGTATACCTTTTCCAGTACTGTTACGCCCAAGAACAGGAGCAAATGGATGAATACCATTTTCGTCTTTGTATAATGCTAACAAGACGCCTAACTGATAATAACAATGACAAAATAAGAAATTTCAATAATGAAAGAAAGTATGCAATGAAGTTAAATGAAATTGTTCTAATCAAACTAAGAGAAAAGGAAAAATCGAACCTACTCGACTAAAAAAATTAGATGAAGAGTATGAATAAGCTAACAGCATGCATGAGCACCATCTGAGGAAGATGGATTATTATGAAGATATTATTCCTTATTTTGAACAAGACTATAAAGAAACCTGTACATATAAACAGGTACCTCCCGCTTTGCTCAAAAAGCATTATTCCAGTATATCTTTCCTACTTGGAGATTTTTGTAAGCCGCAGGTGAAATCGCCCCAACAAGATTAGGTGCATTTACAACACTAAACTCGTATGAATGACTCGTACAAGTATGGTTTGAGTGACAGAGTCTAATGCTGCATTTTACGTGCTTAAATGCCAATTCAATCCCACCAAGTTTTGACAGAAACTTGCTAAGTTCACGTTAGGTAAATATCCATACTAAGCGCGTTTACTCTTCCCTCCGATCTCACTATGATGCGCGCATCTATACTATTGGAATGCCACTAAGATGCGCACCACCCTTTTTGCTCTACTCTACTCACTCCTCTCTATCAATGCTGTTGCTGAAACGGCTGCTAGCCCTGTTACTAAAACGTGTGCAAATAGCAAAACCCAACCTATCGCTATTTTAGGTGCTATGGATGCAGAAATCGAAAAGCTGCTTCCTGAAATTAAACAGCGCCAAACTCACACTATTGCCAAGAACACCTACTACACAGGTTTTATTGAGGATAAGCCGGTAGTGGTTGCTCGCTCTGGCGTAGGTAAAGTCAATGCCGCTATCACCACCTATGTGTTGATTAACCACTTCGAAGTAAGCAGTATTATTTTTACTGGCATCGCAGGCGCGGCTGACCCTAAACTGAATGTTGCCGATGTGGTGATCTCAACCGCGCTAGTGCAGCACGATGTTGACTTAACCGCCTTTGGCGCACCAAAAGGCCAGCTCGATGGCTATGATGATCGCCTCTTCTACGCCGATGAAAAATTACAAACTCTCGCTTTAGAAGCGGCGAAAAGAGCCGTTGGCGAAGCACGCGTACACTCTGGCATTATCGCAACGGGCGATCAGTTTATTGCAGATAAAGGCGTTGTTAGCATGCTGCTTCAAGAGTTCAATGCCGTCGCTGTAGAGATGGAAGGCGCAGCAGTAGCGCAGGTCACCGATATGTTTGATATTCCACTCGTTGTCATTCGCACCATCTCTGACAAAGCCGATGGCTCGGCGCATCTGGTCTATGAAGAAGCCAAGCAGGTAACCGCCGATAACTCTGTGGCCATCACATTAAATATGATCCACAAGATGTAATGAATAACGTTTGAATTCGCATCTAGATTAAAAAGGCGCTAAACCATCAGGTTTTGCGCCTTTTTAATATGGCATCGGCTAGACTTGAAAAAACCACTATTATTTTCTGTCGCAACTTCTATACTTCTGAGTATCTACCTAACTATCAGAATCTATTATGTTTGTATATGAGCGTACTCGAGGTGTGCTTTTTTCTTTAGGTATGGCTTTACCTATCCTTTACGGAGCTTTAACGCAACATTTTTTCCAAGCCGCTTTTATGAGTTTAGGTGCATTACTCGCATTGCTACTTGACCCTCGTAGCCAAGCATTAAAGCAAATCTTAGCTATCGTTATTGGTGTATTGGCGGTGATCTGCGCCGCGGCGCTTGGGTTAACATTAATCGGTCATCCACACATGGCCATTGCGGCATTAATCGTATTTGGCTTTCTTGCTGGTCTTCCCAAGCCGGAACACGCCTACTGGGGGCTATTGGGCAAATATATTGCTACAGCACTATTATTGGCCCAGCTAGGATTTCCTGCATCAACCGCTATTGGTATAGCCTATTTCTATGGCGCACTTTTTGCCTTATTTCTTATCTTACTGCAAGGCTGGCTATATAAAATTGACGAGGTTGGCCACTCGCCTAGCGATGAGTTTTTTCAGCTTATTAAAGGTGACACCAATGGTCCTTTTTATGGCCTGACGTTGCCGCTAACCATACTTGCTGCAACGCTCAGTGCAAATTGGTTGCACGTCAACCAACCCGGCTGGGTTGGCTTAACGATATTATTCGTTATGCACATCAATGATAGGCTTTCTTGGTACCACTTATGGGACCGAATAGTTGGCACCTTACTGGGGATCATTATTGCTTACTTATCAGTTCGCTATCTTGATCAGATTGGCTTAGCACTGGTCATTGCCGCTTTTGCCTTTTGGATCCCATATAGCCTCAGAAAGAGTTATTTACTGTTTAGTCTCTCGATAACGGTTACTGTAATGGTGGCGATCAATTTTGCGCTACTACCTAATGGTGATTTAAACCTCATGAGTTGGCGTTTCTATGACACCTTAATTGGCTGTTTTTGGGTTGCAATCGCACTTATTGTCACCCACGGGGTCCATAGCTTCAAAACCAAGCAATAAGCTGACTATCGACTTAACAGATAGAGGCTTAGCCGCTTCGTTAAATTCCGACAAAAGTACTTTTAAAACATGGCGATGATTATCGAGGTACAAATCAATAATCATCGCTAGACCAAGTTTTTATGCTATCGCACATTAATTACTGAGTTTTTTAAGCGTCTGCTTTTAAATATTCCTTTAATTGACTGCACTTTTTAGCCTTATTTTCCCTATCACTTCCGCCCCAGTCGGCCTCGACTTGGTGGATAAGCATCTTAATCACTCGAGTGACGCGATCATTTTGCGACTCAACTCTAGCGGTAAACTCTTCGCTGCCTTGGGTAATTTCTGATTGGTTCACACTTTGCCACTGCTTAAATGCCTCTTGGTAAAAAAGCTCTTCATCTTGACGCTGACAAAACTTAGCTAATGGTTGATACATTACCGACTGGACAAACACCAACTCGTTAGGCGAATAGCCTTGAGCCTCTTTGCCCATAGAAAAGACGTGAAAACTGGTTAGCAAACTGCCGAGCAGAAGAAATACCGACACTAGTCTCATAACAACTCCTTGTCATTACTAAAAAAATATTGCCACAAGTATCCATACCATCGAGTCAGACAGCCATGACTAAGATCAACGAACTCGTAAAAGCACATATTGAATACATGAAAATAAATCACGATTTCACGCCATCAACTGCTCAAGCATCGTTGGTACCATAGTGGCTGACAGCCACAACAACTCAGGCCACACAAATACAAAAAAGGCGCTAAACCATCGGGTTTAGCGCCTTTCACTATGGTGAGAAAAACTCGATTAGGCCTTACTCGCCTCAGCTTTGTTACTCAAACTGGCCTTACTGAAGCTCACCTTGCCAAAATCTTCTAAAATCGCGTAACAGGCTGGCACCATAAACAGCACCAGCGCCGTCGATGCAAAGATGCCAAATACCATAGAGACCACAAGTGGCTGCAACACCTGTGCCTGAATACTGGTCTCCAGTAGTAGTGGCAACATGCCTGCGGCTGTGGTGAGTGAAGTAATAAATACCGCTCTAAAACGCTCTTTGCTAGCACTCACTACCGCTTCATGTACCGATTGTCCCTCTTCTACGTGGTAGCGAATATATTGCACCAGCAAAATAGAGTCGTTGACCACCACACCGGCAAGCGCCACAAAGCCCATAATTGACGGCATACTCAAGGAGTAACCCAATAACAGGTGGCCCCATAACACACCGATTAATCCTAGCGGAATAACCGCCATCACCACCAAAGGCTCGATGTAGCTCTTAAACTGCAGACTTAAGATGGCAAATACCGCTAAAAGCCCGACAATAAAGCCGCTAGCCATGGAGTTTTGCGTGGTCTTGCTCTCTTTGACTTCTCCCTCGTAACTAACGCGAACGCCTGGATAACGCTTCTTAAGCTCTGGCAGTAACTCAGCTTTAAAGGCATCGTTGATTTCACTGGCATTGGCTAAGTGAGTATCCACTTCACCGGTAATGGTGACAAAGCGCATGCCATCGAGGCGAGAGATCTTCACATAACCTCGTTGCCACTGAAAATCTGCCACCGCCGATAAGGGCACCTGCTCACCCGAACTGCCAATAGTGATAGGAAAGTTGGCAAGGTTTTCAAGTTTGGCGGCATCGGCTTTATCTAACTGCACATCGATTTGAATACTCTCAGGTCCTACCTGAATGTTGTCGGCAGTTTGATGAAAGTAAGCACCGCGCAGCTGACTAGCGAGCATCATGCCATTAACCCCATACGCCTCGGCGCCGGGTTTCAAGGTCATCAATATCTCGGCTTTACCAGGTCTCATGCTGTCCATCACGCCCGACACGCCGTTAAAGCCTTGCAGGTATTGCTGCACATCGATTGCCGCAGACTTAAGCTCGTCTAAATCATCACCACGAACACGGATTTCAATCGCGCGGCCAGCAGGCCCCATCTTGGGTTGCTTAAAGACAATCGCTATCGGGTCGACCATCTCACCCACGCCCTGCTGCCACTCACGAATAAAAGTGCTCATCAAAGTTTGACGAACTTCTGCACTCAAGAGATCGATTTTCACCGTGGCCACATGGGGGCCACTTTCACCCGCGTCGGCGTTAAAGTTAAAGCGCTCGGTGATGTGCTGAATGAGCCGTTGACCGTCCTCTTTTTCACTGTATTTATCATCTAGTGCCTTAGCGACACTGACTACGCGGTTAACCACATGCTCAGTCTGCTGCAGCGTTGACCCCGGCGGTAAAATAATACGCGCTTCGGCCACATCGCCATCAAGCTCAGGGAAACCGACAAACTTAATCGCGCCCCCTGCAACTAGAGAGATTGAGATAAATAGCAGGCTTATCACCGAGCCCATAAACACGTAGCGCCAGTTAATCACCCACTCTACCGCTGCCACTAACTGCACGGTTCTAAAGTGTTCAAACTTTTGATTAAACTTTTGCTTAAAGCGGCTGGTTTTACGCTGTTTCCCTTTCGCTGAGTGAGCCAAATGGTTGGGTAAAATTAAAAATGCTTCCACAAGGCTGATGGTTAAGATCAGCAGCAAGGTTTGCGGCACGACTCGCAGTACCTTGCCCATATCGCCTTCCATAAAGGCGATACTTGAGAAGATAAATACCGTGGTTAAAAATGATGACACTACCCCAGGTAGCACCCGCTTTACGCCTTGAACCACCGCATCGGCCTTACTCATGCCGCGCTCAATGTGAGCCGCAATCGACTCAGCTATCACGATGGCATCGTCCATCATGATGCCAATCGCCATCAAGAAAGCCACCAGCGTCATGATGTTAATGGTTAGTCCAACCTGCGCCATAAAGAACAGGCTGCCCATAAAGGCGATTGGTAGGCCCATCGCCACCCAGAATGAGTAGCGCAGGCTAAAGAACAGCCACATACACAAGAACACCAGTACCACACCCTGCCAACCGTTCTTAACCAACATGGTTAAGCGGTCCCACAGCAAGGAGCTTAAGTCGTTTGAGGTGCTGATGGTGATCCCATTGGGCGTGCGCAGCTTCTCGGCGTCTAAAAAGCCGATCACTTCCTCTTTTAGGCGCAGTGAATCTTGAGCCTTGTTCTTATAAACAGTCAGAATCGCGGCTTGCTCACCATCGAAGCGAATGCTCTCTTCATCGAGCTCGAACCTGTCGGTGATGGTGGCGATATCACGTAGACGTACCACGCCGCCCTGTGCATCGGAGCGAATGACAATATTAGCAAGACGCTCTGGCTCAACCTCGCGCTGATCGAAGCGAATAAGAATATTCTTACTTGGAGTCTCCACCGTACCGCTAGGCAATTGAACGTTTTGCTGTTCAATTTGCTTAGCCACATCTGACACACTCATGCCTAAGCGCTTGATGGCACCGAGCGATACTTCAACCAATAATTGGTGTGACGAGAAGCCTGAGATCTCAACCTGACTAATACTGGTATCTAGCTTCAAACGGCGCTTTAAGTCTTCCGCATAGGCTTTCAGCTCCGGCTTGCTGGTCGGGGCCGACACAGCAATATCGATGATACGTTCATTAAAATCGAGCTCTTCAACGATCGGCGGCTCAATTTCCGCAGGGAAGTCTTTAATAGCCGAGATCTTAGTTTGCACATCCACTAAGCTGCGGCTCAAGTCGGCCTTATCGTCAAGCTTGAGCGTCATACGTGCCACGCCCTCTAAGGCGTCACACTTGGTCTCAATAATACTGCCAAGACTGTCGACAGCATCTTCCATCCTAAGACAGAGGTTTTCCTCCACATCTTGGGGTGATGCCCCTGGCAACACCACCTGCGCGGTAATATAGCTTTTGGAAAACTCAGGAAACGTCTCGCGCTTAAGCTCAGGTAGCGCCTTAATACCCAGCACGATAAATGCCAACATCAGCATAGTTGTCGCTGTGGGGTGACGCACGAAAAAACCGATCACGGTAGCATCTCCAGTGGTGTAGGTTCTGCTCCCTTCCCGTCATGGCCTTGACTGCGCAGTGCCATGCCGTTAACCGCTGGAATGAGATCCGTTAACACTAGCTGCATACCAGCAACTAACTCACCTTGTACCGCCGCTTGGCCTTCTTGACGGAATAGCACTTGAACATCAATTAACTGCAGTCGATTTTCTTGATCCATGATATAGAGTTTATCGCCATGCAATGCACGCTCAGGCACCATCCAGTAGTCACGTTCACCGCCTTTAATACGAGCGCTGACAAACATACCATTCACCAGTGGTGGCGACTGACCAATTTTTAGCTCGCGGTACTGCTGTTCCACCTGCAGCACTAGGCTAACAGTGGCTAATGTTGGGTCCACCGTTTCACCTATTCGGGTGATCTCGGCAGGCCAGCTAAAGGAGTAGCTCGCGCCCTTTAAGGTGATCTCAGCAGTTAAGCCCAAGGCCTCAGCGCGAGGTAACTGTTTGCCTTGCCCTTGTGGCCGATTAACCGTCTTCATCAAGGTCATCATATCGCCAAGCGATAGCTGAGCCTCAACCTCCATCACCTCAATACCATTGATGCGTGCAAGTACCTGCTGTGGCGACACCACTTGGCTAGCTTCAACATTTACCTCGGCCACACGGCCTTCAAAGGGGAGACGGATTTCCGTCTTAGTTAGCTGGCTCTGGGCTTCTTGCTCACGGGCAACGGCTTGTAGCAGTTGTGCCTCAAGAATTTGTGTCTCGTTGGGCATTAAATTCAGGCTGTTATCTAGCTCTTGCAGTTTCTGCTGCTGGGCGAGCAGATTTTGCCGCTCACCATCGAGCTCTGATTGCGAGATAAGGTTTTGCTTTCGCAGCGTCTCTTTACGCTTTAAATCAGACTTGACCAAATCGTAGCGATTATTTTCAATCTCAAGCGATAACTGCAAGTTTTTCAGTTGTAGTTTCTTACCTTCTAGCTGGCCTTCAAGTGCCTTACGGTCGGCCTGTGCCTGAGCTAAGCGGATTTGATAATCTAGTGGGTCGATTGCCAATAATAGGGTGTCTTTGGCCAGAATTTTACCCACGGCAAGATCCGGATGTTTATACGCTACACGGCCACCGACCTCTGGTAGCAATTGCCACTGAATTTTGGGACTAACGCGGCCGAAGGCATCCACTTGTGCCACCACCGGACTTTTCTCAAGCGAGATAACCTCGACCAACTTACTTGGCTCGGCTTGCAGCTCTAACGGCGGATGGCTGCGCATTTTTACCACTAATACCAGCACCACAAAACCCACGGCGACCGCAGGAAAGAAATACCACCGCTTTCCCTTAAACGCCGACATAATTGCTTACCTCCAAAAGGTCCCTGCTGAAGAAGTGCAACATTGTGTTTGGCCAATTGAGTATAAAATTCATCATTGAGTTGATAACCGTGCAGTTTTGCCATTGGTAACGGCATGACAAAGGGAAACATCAGAGTTCATTAGCGAAATAGCAAACGGGGAAAATCAGAACTAAGGATTATTTGGCATGACACCAAACCGCACTATTCACTTAAATAGTGCAGTCTACTGTTTACCTTGTTTTTTTGCATGAAGAATCGTTACTCAAAAACCAGAGTTTTGAATAACTGCACACTACGTTAAATTAACGAGTGAGTTTGTAAAATAATATTGAACTAAAGCTAACGCGCTAGCTCCACTAGCGCTGAGCTCGCATTAGACTAATGAGAAGCGGATCATATACATGGAGGTGATCCCTGGGTAAATTTGCCTAATTAAAACCTTAAGCTCAGCAAGGCTCATATTCTCTTGCTCAGCGTGGCTGTCATTAAGGTCGTCATACGCCACTTGTTCAACCGATAGAATATCAAGTTCACCGTAACAGCGACCATCTTCCAAGTTTGACACGCTCACCCGTTGACCCGCCTGATAGTAAGACTCTGATTCATCTCGCAGAGTAATCGTTTTCTTACCCGCTAAAATGTCGGCTTCAAAACGGCTGAAAAAGGTGATCTTGTTAGGTGGGTTCATAATACTTTGACTACTCATTTGATACATAGTGATTGATGCTTTTGAGCCATTTTAGTTGTATGTGAGGCATTGATACATATTTTTTCGGCGTTAAACAGTAAAATAGCTAATTTGAGACGGATAAACACTACGGTAGCGATAGCCGCGCGTTTAGGGTAAAATTCGCCTCCGATTTCTAGCTTGGCGCAGAATGTGCCACAATTGTCATCATATAGACGTCATTAATAGGCATATCGTAGAGAACTCATGAACAGAAAACAGAAGATGATCAAAAAGACTGCAAAACGTGCTAAGGCTCGCCTTAATAAGCACACTGCACCTACGATCAAAAAATACGTGTCTAAAGCAGAGCGTGCTGAGCAGCAAGCAAAACTTGAAGCTGAAGCAGCAGAGCAAGCAACTGCAGCAGAGACAACAGATGCGGCGACTGACGCGCCAGTAGAAGCAAGCGAAGAAAAAGTGGCATCAGCTAACTAAATAGCCCCCGCACAACTTTCTCGTTTAATTGAGCTTATTTGCTAGGAGCACTGTCCTCTTTAACGCCTATAAGCTCAGCTACTTCGTTACTGCCCTCGCAGTCTTGCTCCTCATTGACTATTGCCATATTGGCACAAGAGGAGGAAAGCGGGCTTTGACCACTCAAACTTAGCTCCTCATCAAACTCGGTTTTATCCTCAGCAACAAGATGAACCACAGGCTCAACAACCGCAGCCCTGACCTTGTCAACCAACCTATAAGCGACTAAGACACCCAATACACCAAAAAGTATCGAGCCTACTGCCTGCCCCATCAGCACACCATAAACCCCACCCCACTGCGCACCAAAGTACACAAACGGAATGGTGCCCACTGTAGCCTTACCCACATTAAACAGGGTCGAATATTTGGCCTTACCTAAGTTATTAAATGAGGCGTTGGCGACAAACAAAATACCGGAGAAAATAAAGAACACCGCGATATAGGAGCAGAAAAATAAGATCAGCGCAGCTGCATCGCCTTTCATATCGAATACGCTAACAATTTGGTTTCGAGTTAAAAACAGCAGCAGTGACACAGCCACCACATAGACAATACAAAATTGAATAGCCCGAGTCAGCGACTCTTTTACTCGCTCAAACTCCATCGCACCATAGTTTTGCCCAACGATGGGCCCAACGGCACCAGATAGCGCGAAGATCATACCAAACGACACAGGAATAAGACGCCCTAGTACCGCCCAACCAGCCACATAGCTATCACCAAAATCGGCAATTGCTCGGGTCACGACCGCATTACCGATAGGTGTTGCTACATTGGTAAGCATAGCGGGCCCAGCAATAGCAAAAATGGGTTTAAGATCTTTAATAAAGTGGTCGATGTTAAAACGGCCAAATAAGTTGTGCTTTACTACCACCCCTCGGGCCGCAACCGCAAATACAGCAAAACGGGCCATGACCGAGGCTACTGCTGCGCCCTCAATTCCCATGGCAAACATGAAGATAAATATCGGGTCGAAGATGGCGTTGACGCCACCACCAATCAAGGTCGATACCATAGATAACTTAGCATCGCCCACCGCTCTTAGCGCGCTACCTAGCGCCATGGCTAGGCAGATAAGCGGTAAGGAGGGTACCAAAATATTAAGATACCCCTCAGCAAGCTCGGCCGTTTTGCCCGTTGCGCCAACCAGACTTAATAGCTCAGGAATAAACATATACACGCTAAAAGCGACAAACAAACTCATCAATAGCGTCACAACTAAGCTGTTTAGCAGTAATCGCTTGGCCTTCTCGGTCTGTTTAGCGCCAATAGAGCGCGACACTAAGGCACCGAGTGCTATCGATAAGCCAATACCAATTGAGGTGGTAAAAAAAGAGATGGTACCAGCGTAGCCAACGGCGGCAGCAAGCTCTTGCTCCCCGAGTAAACTCAAGAAGAAGATATCCAGTAGATCGACCACAAACAGCGCTGAGATCCCGACTGCAGCGGTGGAGCTCATTACTAAGATGTGACGAAGAATTGAACCCTGGACGAACTTGGCTACTGCCATAACACCTCTATTAGCCTCAGGCTAACCTTTTAACTATGTTTATATTTACAACTCACTCTCTAATTCACTACCGCAGTGATCGCAGTAAAGCGCATTAGGATCATGGCCAACCTTAAGACAGTTGCTGCAACGTCTTAAATCGCGGCTACGGCCTATTTCTTGAGATATTTCGGCGGTTAAAATACCTGTTGGGATAGCAATGATCGAATAACCCAATAACATGGTAAATGCCGCTATTGCTTGACCTAATGGAGTCTGCGGAGTGATATCACCGTAACCAACTGTTGTAATGGTCACAATGGTCCAGTAAATCGACTTGGGGATAGAACTAAAGCCATTATTGGGCCCTTCAACCACATACATAATGGCGCTCAAAACGACCACTATAAGGCTGACAGAGAAAAAGAAGATAAAGACCTTACGACCCGACTGCATCATGGCGCGCAGCAGCAGATTACCTTCGCTTAAATAACGCAGTAACTTTAATACTCGGAAAATCCTAAACAGACGTAGGATCCTAATCACCAAAGTAAAGTTTGCACCTGGGAAAAACAGCGCTAAGTATGAAGGTAGTACTGACAACAGATCGACCACACCATAGAAGCTTCTGGCATAACTGAGCGGCTTTGCCGAGCAATAGAGTCTTAATATGTACTCGATGGTGAAGATAACGGTAAAGCACCACTCCAATACGACAATGATGTCGCCATAACGCTCATGCACTTTAGCCACGGTATCGAGGAACACTATTAGCACGCTCATCACGATACATATCATCAAACTGATATCAAAATACCGTCCCGCAGGGGTATCGGTTCCGAAAATCACTCGGCGTAACTTAAGTTTTAATAAACTCTCAGGATCTTTCTCTGTTGCCATTATTACAGCAACTCCTTACAAAAGTGACGAAGAAGTCGCCGAGTTAAAACCGACGAATCAACGTTTTAAAATAGATAGTTTGAATAGTGTGACACGCATAGGGGAATAGCTCAAAAATAATCTTAATCTTTAGCGTCAACACCGACGAGATTTTAGGGTAAGATAAACCCTGTCATTCACCGATATTTAGTTCTTTCGCTCAAGGTTATTCATGCGCTTTATTGTTTTATCACTCAGTTTGCTGACACTAATTACAAGCAGCCTCTTTTCAACGACCAGTTTCGCGAGCGCGATGACTAGCGGCAAGGCCGACTTAGTGGTCGTCACCAAATCAGAGGCGAGCATGACGCTACTGCGACAAGGCAAAGTGCTTAAGAAATACCGTATTGCCATGGGCGATAACCCCGTTGGCCATAAGCTCACCGAAGGCGATCAGCGTACTCCTGAAGGCCGTTACCTATTGGACTTTAAAAAGTCTGATAGTGCTTACTATCGCGCTATTCGCATCTCTTACCCTAATGATGAAGACCGTCTGCGCGCCGATGCGCTTGGCATCAGCCCGGGTGGACAGATCATGATCCACGGTGAGAACCCCAACTCTAGTCTAAGCCCAGAAGAAGCCCAGATGTATAACTGGACCGACGGTTGTATTGCGGTCACCAATGCGGAAATGGACGAGCTTTGGCGAGCAATTGATGAAGGCACTCCGATAGAGATCTGGCCTTAAGCACTTTTCTCCGCTCCATTTCAACAACCTCATTTAGCACTCATTTTTATTAGATGCTCATTTTGCTTTAAGGCACCCTATGACATACCAAGAATTAATCAGTAGCTGGCCAACATTTAGCCAGCGCATACAAGCGTTTACTCAAGAATTAGGTCTAGACTCACTCGGACTGATATGTGACCACAGCGCACTGCGCGTCAATAGCGTACAAGCGGCGGATGAACTTCGTCACGCTTTTGCAAACGTAGGCAAGATTATTTCAGACAACATGATTAATGGCCGTCCAATTCTGATAATTGAACTAGATAAGCCTTTGATGATGGGAACAAGCGCTATCGAGTGCATCGAGCTACCCTACCCAAGCGACAAGGTTTACCCAGTCGAAGGTTGGGAACATATTGAGCTGGTACTCGACTGTAATGCTCAAGATTGCGACACACTCAGCCAAGCATTACTTGAGCATGCGCCTCAACTTGCACCTGTTTTGGCCGGCGAAACAGACATTAAAGTGAAGCTAAGTTCACCTAAAGGCGATAAAGAGCGCCTAGCGAACCCGACTATCGCGTTTAAGAAAGATGGCATTTGCGTCAAGGTACACGCACACGGCATTAAAGCGGTGATCGCTTCGGAAGCGGAATAAGGTGTTCTAGGTTCTAGGTTCTAGGTTCTAGGTTCTAGGTTCTATCAAGTCTACAGCCAGAATAAGCGCTTTTCTTATTCAAAAGATAAGAATAATAAGGTATCGGGAAACATACTTAATCAAGATTCGAGGTTCGCTTAATCGCAAACCTCACCTTAAGTTGATAAAAAGAGCGCATAAATTCTGAAAAGGCACAAATCCCAAGACTTATGGTGATCAGCAACTCAATTCCGTCATTACTACCACTTAGGGCTTGAGAGAGGCCCTGAGTATAAGCCTGCTCGCTAAACATTAGGTAACCAAATAAACGCCCGGTATTAAAGACACTAGCGATAAAAATCACTGGACAGGCGACTAAGCCAAACCAAAACCAGAACGCTTTAAATACTCTCATCATGCTTTCCTTGCTTATTTGTGCTTATTTTTAAACAACTATCAGCTTAACCACCTGTTATCAGCTACTTCCATTTTCAGCTCTAGTCTTGGGTGTCTTTTTTAAATGCTAACGCAGCGACATAGATCATTCCTAGCGGTGGAATGATTGCCAACAGAGCGCCAATTATCGAAACAAGAATGGGGTTCGTAGTTTTACGTTTGCCTAGATAGAAGCTTATCCCGCCAATCACTAACATTGCCATTAACAATATCAGCAAGATAAATTGACCAAAAAGTGTCGCATTGATGCTCATTTGCAAATTTCCTTTTGCTTGGTCATTTTATTTTTTGTAGCAAAGATGTTAACTGTAAACATCCTTTCATTTCAATCATAATGCTTCAAGCTAACTAGAGATAATCATAAAAAATAGTAATAAAAAAGCCTCATCTAAATGACGAGGCCTTTGTAGCAAAGCTGTTCACTTCGCTGAATTGAACAAAGAGTCGTGATTACAGCGTTAGCAAGTAATCCAGTCCGCCTGTGACCGCTGCGACTTGGGCGAGTATGCAGTTCTCATCATCGACCAATGGGCTATCTGGGTAGACTTCGGTGGTGGTGACATATTTTGCATCGCTCACACCCGCACATAAACCTAACGCTTTAGTCGCGTAGTTAATCACCCCAAACTGAGCTAGCTCGACGCCAATTAACTTACCGGAGTCATCGGCGGGCGCAATATGAGTTACCTGCTCTACGGATTTTATCATTGCTGTTTGAAATGCATCTTGTGGATTGACGGTATCACCGACTAAATAAAACCCATCAGGGATGTTCCAGTTGGTGTGCTCCACCGCGTCACGTGCCGCCAATGCAGGTCTAAATTCGCTGTTATCGGTATCCGTGGTTTCATGTAGATCGATATGAGCAAAAATCTCGACTCCTAAACCCGCAAGCAGCTTCATCAAGGCTGCGGACTCCTCGGCAGGACTATCTTGATAGAAAGAGCGGTTAGGGTCGACGGCTTTTGGGTTCCAGCGATTGATAGTTTCATAGCCCCAAGGGCTGATACAAGGCGCCACTAGAATATTAAAATGCTTTGCATAATCAGCAGCTTTAGTCTCGATAAAACGAATCGCGCCTTGCACACCACTGGTTTCGTAGCCGTGAACGCCACCTGTCACCAAAATGGTAGGCTTGCTCATATCCCAGTTTAACGACTTCACAGCAAACAGTGGATAGCGCTCAACATCGTAGGAAAGCGCGCCATATTGCTCAACCTCAAAACGGTCCTTTAACGCGAGGATCTTGGTCACGACTTGCTCTTGATAGGAGCGTTTGAACTCTTGGGCGTTAAACCACTGTGCCTTTTCAGCCTCGCCCCATTTTTGGCCTTTGACACCGATTGAATATGCTTGCTGATCCATTATTATTCCTTCTGACTTGGTTTTCGCTCCAAGCTCTTCTATACCTAATAACTAATTACCCAATGCCATCTAACCATATAGCTAAACAGGCGAAATTAAATTCGCCCGAAAGCATAAACGTGATATTCATCGATATCAATGCCGTTATCTAGATTAGTTATCTGGATTCATTTTCATGGCGCTAGTGTTATCAAATCAATAAATACCATATGACGCGCATTACCTATCAAGGAGAATTAAAATGACAGCCTTAAGACACGGTTTTTCCATCGGTATAGAGAGAATGAATGATGAATTCTTTCTCTCCCTCAAAGCCAAAGGCAAACTCACCCATAGCGATTACCTTGCCATGACTCCAGTCATCGATTCTGCACTAGCTGAAGTTAAGCACCCAAAAATCAAGGTGCTTTTCGATGCGACTGAGCTTGAGGGCTGGGAGCTCAGCGCCGCATGGGATGATTTTAAGCTGGGATTAAAACACGGTAATCAGTTCGTCAAGATTGCACTTTATGGCAATAAGGGTTGGCAAGAGCTAGCCTCAAAAATGGGGAATTGGTTTATCGCCGGAGAGACTCGTTACTTTGACAATGAGTCCGAAGCGCTAGTTTGGCTTCACCAATAATACGGAATCAATAGCACTTTAATTAGGAGTCATTCCTGTAACTAATGATAAAAAGCCAGCGGATGCTGGCTTTTTTATCAATAACAGTAAGCTCTTTACCGACCCGCTAATGCTCTCGCTGGCGGAGTCTGGCTGGCCTTCCATGCGGGATACAGGGTCGCAATAACGCTCATGACAAAGGCTAGCGCGATGACGGTCACCACATCGCCGCCCTTAAGCTGCGAGGGTAAAAAGTCAATAAAATAGACATCGGCCGATAACAGCTGAATACCAAATAAAGACTCGATGCCACGAGCTATCGCACTTAAGTTCAGCGCAATAATTGTGCCTAATACTCCGCCGATAGCACAGCCTAAAACGCCATTAAACGCCCCCTGGACGATAAAGATCAGCATAACTGAGGCTTTTTTCATGCCCATAGTAAGCAAGATTGCAATTTCTGACTGCTTGTCCCTAACCGCCATCACTAGAGTCGATACGATATTAAAGCAAGCCACCGCAATCACTAACGCCAGCACTAAGTACATTACCATGCGCACTAGCTGAATATCTTGATAAAGGTGCCCCTGAGTGCGAGTCCAGTCAGAGATATACACATATTGCTGCTGGCTATAGCCCAGATCACGAATAAGCCTTGGGGCAGCAAACACATCGTCCACTTTGATCCGCACGCCTGTCACGCTGTCACCTAACTTCAAGATCTTTGCCGCATATTGCATCGGAATATAGGCGGTGCTCATGTCTAGTTCGCCGCCGAGCTCAAAGATCCCCGATACCACGAAACGATAGCTCTTTGCCGCACCAATTTTACTTTGTGACCGACTATTAATATTAGGCATATATAGGCTAAGAGACTGGCCCACTTTTAAATCGAGACTCTTTGCTAAGCCTTTACCCAAGACGATATTATTACTGCCCTGCTGAGCTAGGCTCTGCCAACTCTCTGCCGACATAAACTGCTTAATATTGGAGACTTTGTCCTCACTATCAACATCGATACCAAGTACCGTAATACCTTGAAATCCACCGACTTTTTGCACAAGTCCCTGCATGCGCACAAACGGTGCCGCAGCGACAATCCCGGGCACCTTATTAGCATCGGCCACAATAGATTGCCATTGGTGAATAGGCTCATTAACGCCAATAAGCTCACCGTGGGATACGACTCCTAGCAAACGCTGCTCTAACTCTTTTTCAAAGCCGTTCATGGCCGACAACACCACGATTAGCACTGCCACACCAAGGGCAATCCCCGCCGTTGAAGCGAAGGAGATAAAGCTAATAAATCGATTCGATTGGCGGGCGAAGTAAAAGCGCCAGCCGACCCACATCGCTAACAACGCTCTCATGCGTTAAGCTCCTCAGCTTGCACTAGACGGCCATCTTTCATATGCAGCTGCCGATCCATTCTCGCGGCTAAGCTTTGATCATGAGTCACTACTACAAATGCAGTGCCTAGCTGGGCGGCAAGCTCGGTGATCAGCTCATATACGGCTTCACCGCTATTAGCATCGAGGTTACCTGTAGGTTCATCGGCTAACACCAGCTTAGGATCGTTAATCAGTGCTCTGGCAATCGCCACACGTTGGCGTTCACCGCCAGACATCTCTGAGGGAGTATGGCTTAATCTATGTCCGAGTCCGACACGCTCAAGCAGTGATTTTGCCTTCGCCTCTACCTGCTTGCGACTCTGGCCTTGAATAAGTGCTGGCATAGAGACGTTTTCAAGGGCGGTAAATTCAGGTAGCAGGTGATGAAACTGATAGATAAAGCCCAAGTACTCATTACGCACCTGCGCTTGGCGCTGGCTCGATAGCTTATAAAGATCTTCACCAAGCATAGTCACACAGCCACTGGTCGGGCTATCTAGCGTCCCCATAATATGTAGCAAGGTACTCTTGCCGGAGCCTGAACTGCCGACAATCGCCAGTTGCTCACCTTTAAAGACCTGCAGCTCTACGTCATGTAGAACCTCTGTATCGACCGAGCCTTCTTGATAACGTTTACTAACATGACTGACTTGCAGCAGTAATTCTTGATTCATTTTTAACTCGCTATTCATATCTTATTCTTCGCTTACTCATACCTAAGCGCGGTCGCAGGCTGCACACTGGCAGCTCTTATCGCAGGGTAAATAGTGGCAAGCAATGTCATCGCTAGTGTGCCGACAACAATCCACGTCAACTGGCTCAATTCAAGCTGTACAGGTAAATTTTGACCCGCTCCTAAGATGGAAATCCCAAGTGCCTGAGTAATGGTGTTTAAATTTAGGGTAAGTAAAGTCCCCACCACCACACCGAAGATAAGACCAATAACGGCATTGAGCGAGCCTTGGATCATAAAAATGCCCATCACATTCGCCGTTGTTAATCCTTGAGTCTTAAGTACCGCCACATCAGTGGTTTTATCGACGACCATCATCACCAAGGCCGATACAATATTAAAGGCTGCAACGGCGATAATCAGACTGAGCATCAAGGACATCATGTTCTTTTCCATCTTCACCGCCCCAAACAGGTGACCATAGGTATCACGCCAGTCTGTGGTGGTCACGGGCGTTGCAAATTGCGCCACCACTTCAGGGGCTATCTTGGCGGCATTAAAGGGATCATCAAGATATAGACGAAGCTCTTTAACCTCTCCAGCCTTTTGGCGCATCAGCCTTTGTGCATCATCATGGTGAACGTAAGCCAGAGTCGCATCCACTTGAGAGCCCATCTCAAAGACGCCAGCCACAGTGAACTTACGCTGACTCGGCACCGGCCCTAAAGGCGAATAGACCACGCCATCGCCGCTGAGAACGCGAATTTTGTCGCCAGGGGCAACATCGAGCTTGCGCGCAAGCTCAGCGCCTAAAATGATCCGGTATTTACCCGACTCTAGTGCATCAAAATTGCCAGAGTAGACGCGCTTAGTGGTATTAAGCAGGGCTTTTTCTTGGTCAGGATAGATACCATAGACTTGGGCGGCACCAATATTACTCGGCGACTGCACCATTGCCTGAGTCGATATACTCGGTGTTGCACCTTGAACGCCGGGCAGTTGACTTAGCTTGTCAACTTGCTTTGGCCAATTCTCGATTGGCGTTTGAGAATGCACGGTTAATTGTGGTACAGCGCCTAAGATCCGCAGTTTAAGTTGATTTTCTAAGCCGTTCATCACCGAACTAACAAGGATCAATGCCGCCACACCGAGTAAAATACCAGACACAGAAAAGAGAGTGATGAACGACGCAAATGCGTTGGCTTTACGAGAACGCCAGTAGCGGTAACCAATATAAAACGATAATGAGAAATTCATTAAGAAACCCAAATAAAATCCACTTAAGCTAAGTGCAATATCGATTAACAAAAAACCATCGAAATCATTGCCCTCGTCCCGCAAAACAGGATAAGAATACACTCAGCAGTTCACAAAAAAGCCTCAATTTCCTCTCGGTACTAAGACATTTGTGTGTCTAACCTTGCTAAATCATAAAGATGCGCACGATAATAGGGGTATTAGCCCCCTAAAAACAAGAGGCAATACCCTTGTTAACTGACTCTACCGCCTATTTTAGTATTAATCACCCATTTGATGTCTATTTGAGTCCTTGGGACAGTGCTAAACCGCTTCCGTTAGTTGAGCAGCTCGGCTTGATGCTGCCGACAAGTTTACAACTGATTAGTGACGTAAAAGCCCTCGAATCAGATTGTCTGTTGCAATTACGCCACCTCGATGACGATGCCAAAACCGTGGTGGAGTTTTTAAAACTGCAGTCGCGCAAAATCGATATGGTATTACAACACATTATGGCGAAAGAGGAGTATGAAGGTACTCACTACATCGGCAAACAGTTTGGCGGCAGTGGCATTACTCTTGTGAGCCCTACTCCCCTAGAGCTAGGACAGGTGTTTCAGGTGACACTGCATATTAAAGAGGAGCTTGTCGCCCTGCTCTGCTTTGCAAAAGTCACAAGCTGCTCACTACTCGAAGCTACTGACGCACAATCCACTACGCAATACGCCGTGGAGCTAAGCTTTTGCGTTATCCAAGATAACGACGTTGAGCAGTTAGTCAAAGCAAGCCTGACTTTGCAGCAAAAACAACTCAAGCTACGACAGTTATCCCGCTAAGCCAAAAAGAATTTTCACTGGCATGAGCTGAAACAAGCCTCTACAATACTTAGCAAGTTTACTGCTATTGGACTTGTTTCCTCGCCTTAATGAATGCTTTCTCTGTATTGACTCCACCAGCGGTCAAGAGTGCCAAATTGGCACGAACGCTGTGTACACTAGGCGGCGCAGCACAAGCGCTGACCATCGCAAATATTGCCAAGCAGCATTTAGGTGTCACCCTAGTGGTGACAGCTGATACACCGACGGCAATCACTCTTGATGCTGAGCTAAGCTACCTGCTTAGCGAGCAATCAATACCGATTTGGCTTTTTCCCGATAGAGAAACACTTCCTTACGACAGCTTCTCACCGCACCAAGATCTGGTATCTCAGCGTCTAGAAGCATTATCGCGTATTCCCCAAGCGCAACACGCGGTAGTGATAGTCCC
The DNA here is from genome assembly GCF_016765635.1 of Shewanella schlegeliana. Classification (GTDB taxonomy): domain Bacteria; phylum Pseudomonadota; class Gammaproteobacteria; order Enterobacterales; family Shewanellaceae; genus Shewanella; species Shewanella schlegeliana. The sequence continues at coordinate 238,755 of NZ_JAESVD010000001.1, read as the reverse complement.
TATCACCACCTTGATGGTACGCCTGCCGCCACAATCATTCCTAACTGGTAACGTCTTGATGCTGGAAAAAGGCGATAAGTATCGTCTGTTAGATGTGCGCGAACAGTTAATAAATACCGGCTATCACGTGGTTGAGCAGGTCTATGAACACGGTGAGTTTGCTGTGCGTGGCTCGATTATCGATATTTTCCCTATGGGTTCGAGCCAGCCTTATCGCATCGAGTTATTCGACGATGAAGTAGAAACTATCCGTCATTTTGATCCTGAGACTCAGCGTTCTAGCAAAGAGATCGATGCCATTCGTCTGCTTCCGGCGAAAGAGTTCCCTACCGATGACGCGGCGATTGAAGGCTTTAGACAAAGATACCGCCGCCGCTTTGAGGTGTTGGTTAAAGAGCCGGGCTCGATTTATCAGATGGTCAGCAAGAAGACCATGCCTGCGGGTATTGAAAACTACCTGCCGCTGTTTTTTGATGAAACTGCCACCCTTTTTGATTACCTCCCGGGTAATACTCAGCTTATCACCTTAGGCGATATTGAAGCGGCAACCCACTCACACCTTAACGAGGTAGAGACGCGTTACCAAGACAGACGAGTCGACCCATTAAGGCCGCTACTCACGCCGCAAGAGTTATACCTGCTGACTGAGCAAATCTTCTCGGCTTTTAAAGGTTTTCCTCGCTTTGGTCTTAAAGATGAAGCCTACACAGGGACAGCATCTCATGCCAAGGCCAGTAAACTGCCAGACCTCTGCGCCAACCATAAGCTCAAACAACCCTTGGTTGAGCTTGAAAAGTACGCATCCCTTGGGGAACGTATGCTGTTTAGTGCCGAGTCTGAAGGGCGCAGAGAAGCCCTGTTAGAGCTGCTTGGCAAGATAAGTATCAAGCCAAAGATGTTTAATCATTTCGATGAATTTGTTGCCAGCAAGGCAAAAGTGGGGCTTATCGTTTCTCCTCTTGCTCAAGGCTGTTTCATTGAGAAGAAAACCGGTGGTAAGTTTGCGCTTATTTGTGAGACAGAGCTCTTTGGTCAACGCATCTCTCAGCGTCGTCGCCGAGATAAACAGCGCCAGATAAGCTCCGATGCCTTAGTTAAAAACCTTGCCGAGCTAAAGGTAGGCCAACCCATAGTCCATTTAGACCATGGTGTGGCGCGCTATCAGGGTCTAGAAACCTTAGACACTGGCGGCCTAGTGGCCGAATATTTGGTCCTTGAATACTCTGGTGGCGATAAACTCTATGTGCCTGTTGGTTCACTGCATTTAATTAGTCGCTACAGCGTAGGCCCCGATGAGGAGGCAACCCTTAACAAGCTCGGTAATGAAAGCTGGGCCAAAGCAAAGAAAAAAGCGGTTGAGAAAATTCGTGATGTGGCCGCAGAACTGCTCGATGTGTATGCACGCAGACAGGCTCGCCCGGGCGAGGCTTGTCGAATCGATCAGGAAGAGTACGCACAGTTCGCCAACAGTTTTCCCTATGAAGAGACCGTTGACCAAGAAACAGCCATCGAAGCGGTCCTTGAAGATATGCGCTCGCCAACGGCGATGGATAGACTCGTTTGTGGTGATGTGGGCTTCGGTAAGACTGAAGTGGCGATGCGCGCCGCCTTTGTCGCAGTTAATGACGGCAAACAAGTCGCCATCTTAGTGCCGACCACCCTGCTCGCTCAGCAGCATTACGAGAACTTTAAAGACCGTTTTGCCGACTGGCCATTTAAGATTGAAGTGATGTCACGCTTTAAGACGGCAAAAGAGCAGACTCAAGTGATGAAAGACCTGCTCGATGGCAAGGTCGATATCGTGATAGGAACTCACAAGCTGCTGCAATCGGAAGCCAAGTTCGAGAATCTGGGCTTGCTCATCATCGATGAAGAACACCGTTTCGGTGTAAGGCAGAAAGAGAAGATCAAGGCCCTCAGAGCCAATGTCGATATCTTAACCTTAACGGCCACGCCTATTCCTCGTACATTGAATATGGCGATGTCGGGTATGCGTGATCTGTCGATTATCGCTACTCCCCCGGCAAAACGACTCGCGGTAAAGACCTTTGTTAGAGAGTACGATGAAGCCACCATTCGCGAGGCTCTACTGCGTGAAATATTAAGAGGCGGCCAAGTCTACTTCCTGCACAATAGTGTCGAAACCATCGAAAAGCGTGCGGCAGAGATAAGTGAGTTACTGCCAGAGGCGCGAGTCGTGACCGCCCATGGTCAGATGCGTGAACGTGAGCTTGAGCGGGTGATGTCCGATTTTTATCATCAGCGCTTTAACGTGCTGGTCTGTACCACCATCATAGAAACAGGTATCGACGTACCGTCGGCTAACACTATCGTCATTGAGCGTGCCGATAACTTTGGTCTGGCACAACTACATCAGTTACGTGGCCGCGTGGGGCGCTCTCATCATCAAGCTTACGCTTATTTGATGACTCCTCACCCCAAACGTATGACTAAAGATGCCCGTAAGCGTCTAGAAGCCATCGGTGCGTTAGAAGATCTCGGTGCAGGCTTTATGCTTGCCACCCAAGATTTAGAAATTCGTGGCGCCGGTGAACTGCTTGGCGATGAGCAGAGCGGTCATATCTCCAAGATTGGTTTTACCCTCTATATGGAGATGTTAGAAGATGCGGTGAAATCACTTAAACAAGGTAAAGAGCCGTCATTAAACCAGATGCTGCGTCACCAGTGTGAGATTGAGCTACGCATCCCAGCACTGCTGCCTGAAGATTACGTTGGCGACGTGAATATTCGTCTCTCGCTATATAAGCGAATAGCTAACTGCGAGACTGCAAAAGCACTCGACGAAATGAAGGTTGAGTTGATTGACCGCTTCGGTATGTTGCCCGATGCCACCAAAAACTTGATGGAAATGACACTTTATAAGCACTTGGCCACACAGTTAGGCTTAAGAAAAATCGAAATGCACGCGAAAGGTGGTAGTATAGAGTTCGGTGAAAACAATCAGGTTGATCCAACCTTTATCATCGGTTTACTACAAAGCCAGCCCCAAGTATATCGAATGGACGGGCCCAATAAGCTAAAATTTGCTATGCCTTCTGAAACAGCGAAAGATAGGCTCGCATTACTAAAACTGTTAATTGAGCAGTTGTTTCAACATCGTCTTGGAGAATAATCGTGTTAAGACTATCTAAAAACAAGCTAAGCGCAGCTTTAGCTGTTGGCCTTTTATCCAGCTTATCTGTAAGCGTCAATGCTGCAGAAGAACGTTGGTTTGAGGTTGAGGTCTATATCTTCGAGCGGGACGTTCCAACCGTTGAGCAGTGGCCAACGACACCTGCTGAGACTCGTACACGCAAGACGGTCGACTTTATTACTCCCATGGTTAGTACCGATTTAACGGCGGTGAGTATGGGGCTCAACGGCTGCACCTCAAGCGATTGGGCAACCGACAGCGTTAACTGTAATGAGCAGCTAAGCAACGCGAAACATAAAGCCTTGGCCGATGTACCGATGCAAATTGCCGCTCCGGCCCCCGCCGTTGCGCACCTTGGCGATGGCGCCGTACTGCTAGCCGAGAGTCAGAGTCAATTTAACGATATTATCGCGACCATCTCTCGTGAAAAAGGCACCACCAGCCTCTTGCATATGACATGGCAACAATCGATGCTGCCTCGAAACAGAGCGATTCCGGTAAGGCTGTATTCTGGCCATGACTACTCAGAAGAGTATGAGTTTGGTGGTCTACCGATAAAAGCGCAGGAGAGTGACGCAGAATTTGGCAACTTTGACTTTATGACAAGTCAATTTGCAAGCGACACCAATAAGCCTGTGTGGAAGTTTGATGGTACGATTAATATCTATCTACAACACTACCTATTTATTGAAACTAACTTCACCTTGCGTGAAGAAGGCAACAAGACTGTGACTCTTACACAAAATGAGTTGCTAACAAGCCCTGATGCGACGCAGACAAGCCCCCAAGATGTAACGACACCATACCTCTACGCTATTCCTATGCAGCAAAATCGCAGGGTGCGTAGTGATGAAGTCCACTATTTCGATCACCCAAAAATGGGCATGGTCATTCAGATCAGAAAAATGGAGCACCCAAGCGCAAAGGTGTCGACGAGAAATAGCGTCGCTATGGAGCCAGGAACAACTTATTAAGGCTACATAATTGAGAAATCGAGGTAGATCTCATCTGCCTCATCTTCTTCAACAATCACTTCGTCAACCCGAGATGCGGGCGCGCCGATGTAACACCAACCGATAAGCTTATCGACTGCGATTTCGCTCCCTTGTGCTAAGATCTGCACCGTACCATCGCTTAGATTACTCACATAGCCCGTGACCCCAAAAGTGTTCGCTTGAACAAGTGTATTCTGACGATAAGAAACACCTTGTACCTTTCCTTTCACTTGTATCATGACACGCTTCATAATCTATTCCTTGTACGAAAGACTCAACTCGTTAAGCACCGAGTCTAGGCAAATCGTGATTATTTCAGATTAAAAACAACCTCATTGGTATTAGAAATAACATAGCCTAAAGCACTGTTATGAGCAAAGAGTAAGCTCATATTTGCAATGACATTAAGCTGCAATAGCTCAATCTCCACGAGTAAGCGCTATGAATAAACAAACCATGGCTCTTCCTTTCTGTTGTGTCATTGAGATAAAAAAACCACCAATAACCTAATTGCTATTGGTGGTTCTTAAAAACGTAAACAGTGAGACTAACTAGCTTTAAACGCCTTAATAAGCTGAAGCTGTGTCGCTAACGAAGAAAATTTATGCAGCTGTTCATCGTCCCACTCTATCGCATAATAATCCTTTAAAGTGGACTCCACAGCTCTATTGTCATTGACTTCATCCTGACGTGCCAAGATGCACAATGCCTTACCTTTATTTAAGGCTCGAAAATCTTTTACGCACTTATTGGCAATATCCCCATACTCTTCAGGTCGGTCAATTTTACCGGTCATGTTATCTTGAGGAAGCAAATTAGGGTTAATCAGTACCGATTTAATGCCATTTAAGAAGCCGATACGCTCAGCCCAATAACCCCCTAAGCCCACGCCCAAAATCAGTGGTGACTTATCGTCTGAAGAGGCGATCTGTTTACTGACTTCATTCAATAGGTACTGCATATCATTTTTAGGATGCAAGGTACTGTAACTTACCAAGCGTACGTCATCATCAATAAACTGTAACTGACGCATTTTGTCGTGATTACCTGGGCTTGTTGCGTCAAACCCATGAAGATAAAGGATCATTCTCGTCCTCCAAAAAATTATTTATATAATCAACTGCTAACTTAGCAAGCTGAACTTGTATCAGTTTTGCGCTAAATCAAAATTTGGGCAATGGCTTTGGCGCGTTCCCAACGCTCATTATCATCAAGGGCTTTAACGACTCTCTTCTGATCGGGTTTCAATAAATTAGCATTCAGGCGGTTATTATCTGTCGGCCAATCCACACCGTTTAGCACCTCGGTAGCGCCTTCGCTGTCGTTACAAACTAAAATCATATTACATCCCGCATCAAGTGCAGCTTGCGCTCTAGCCGTATAACCGCCAGCAACGGCGGCGCCCTTCATACCCAGATCATCGGAGAAAATCACCCCATTGAAGGCTAGCTGTTTGCGTAGTACTTCTTGCAGCCAAAAAGGAGAAAAGCCTGCAGGCTGACTGTCAACCTTTGGATAAATCACGTGCGCCGGCATAATGCCCTGTAAACGCTCTTTAGCAATTAAGGTCTTGAAGGGCTGCATATCATTAGCAAAAATCTCATCTTGTGTACGCTCATCAATGGGCTTAGCAATATGAGAGTCCGCTTCTACGCTGCCGTGCCCTGGGAAGTGCTTACCCACTGCGCACATACCCGCTTGCTCCATACCATCAATAAAAGCGCTGGCCAGCTCAGACACTTCCCACTTGTCGGGACTAAAGCTTCTGGTACCGATCACTTGGCTAACACCATTTAAATCCAATACAGGTGCGAAACTTAAGTCAATATCAACCGCAAGCAGCTCGATTGCCATTAAGTAACCGAGCTCAGTAGCCCAAAGCTTTGCCTGTGCCATATCCCCTTTTGCTGCAGGAAGAATATCTCCCATGGCAGGCAAGACAGTAAAACCATCCCGAAAACGTTGCACTCGGCCACCCTCATGATCGACAGCAATCAAGATATCGGGACGAATTGCACGAATCGATTTAATGAGGGTAATTAGTTGAGTACGGCTGACATAATTGCGACTAAATAGAATCAAGCCGCCTATCATAGGGTGAGTTAACTGCGATGATTCCGTAGCACTCAGCTCCGTTGACTCAATATCTAACATCAAATAACTCATATAACCCTCTAAATTTTTAATACCTTAAAGATCTAACCTAGCAAAGCTTAAAGAAAGCCCGCTATGATTTGAACAGTCAAACCTTAAATAAACTCATGTTAAACAATAACTAGTGCAACTTTAAACACAAAAATACAGCATTACAGCAACCAAATTACAGTTAGATTATCTAATGTGTAGAAATTGCATACAAAAAACTAATGATCGAGAAAAAGCTAAAGTATGGGATACTTTTTAACACCAATTAATTCAAACGACTAAGATTAACATCAAGCATAGTATTTTCACGCTCAATAAGTGAAATATACCAAGATTATGGGCATAGCTCCATTGCTGGCTCTCTTAGTGGGATTGGTCATAACTATAACGACTAGAGTAATTAAGGTTTAGCATGATTAGTGTATTCGACATGTTCAAAATCGGCATCGGCCCGTCAAGTTCTCATACTGTGGGGCCAATGAAAGCGGGAAACGTTTTTATTGAGCAACTACAAGAATTAAATCTCATCGACAAGATTGATGAATTACGTTCTGAACTGTTTGGCTCTTTAGGACAAACTGGAGTTGGCCACGGCACTGGCAAAGCGGTGATCCTTGGCCTGATGGGAGAAGCACCAGAAACGGTTGACACCGACAGCATCGATGCCATTTTAGAGCAAGTTAAGGGTACCGAAAAACTCACGCTTGCAACTGGACGTGAAGTGCTCTTTACCCGCGCAAACGGCATTACCTATCACAGACGTAAAAGCCTACCCGCTCACGCTAATGCGATGACTCTATATGCCTATAAAGACGGTGCATGCATCTATGACCGTACCTATTACTCGGTCGGTGGTGGCTTTATTCTTGATGAGGATGAAATTCAAGCTCAAGATGCATCACCCGCAGCACCGATTAAGTCAGCCCCTTTTGATTTTAATTCCGCTCAACAACTGCTTGAGCTGTGCACCGAAAACGGCTATAGCATCTCATCCCTCATGATGGCTAATGAGCTTAGCATTGCCGAGGCCGATGACATCAATGACCGTTTATGGGAGATTTGGCAAACCATGAAGACCTGTGTCGAGCGTGGTTATCAAAAAGAAGGCATTCTTCCCGGTGGGCTAAAGCTTCGACGCCGCGCACCTTCACTCTACCGCCGCCTTAAAGCCGAAGGCAAAAACTGCGTCGACCCACTGACCGCAATGGATTGGGTCGATCTATTTGCCCTGTCAGTTAATGAGCAAAATGCAGCTGGCGATCGCGTGGTTACCGCACCGACAAACGGCGCAGCAGGCATCATTCCAGCGGTATTATGTTATTACGACATGTTCGTTCAAGAAGTTGACCAAGACGTTTGTAGCCGCTATCTACTAACAGCCGCAGCCATTGGTATTCTTTATAAGAAGAATGCTTCAATCTCTGGTGCCGAGGTTGGTTGCCAAGGAGAAGTCGGCGTAGCCTGTTCAATGGCTGCAGCTGGACTCACTGAAATCATGGGCGGCACGGTAGAACATGTAGAAAATGCCGCAGAAATAGGTATGGAGCATAACCTCGGTCTCACTTGTGATCCGGTTGGCGGTCTTGTGCAGGTGCCATGTATCGAACGCAATGCCATGGGTGCAGTCAAAGCCATCAATGCCTCACGTATGGCGATGCGCGGTGACGGTAATCACAAGGTATCACTCGATAAGGTGATTAAGACCATGATGGATACTGGCAAAGATATGCGCAGTAAATATAAAGAGACAGCTAAAGGTGGCTTAGCCGTTAATATTGTTGAATGTTAACCTCGACTTTTATCATTACTGACTGAGTCTATCGCCATAAAATAAAAAACCTCGCTTATGCGAGGTTTTTTTATTAGAAACAAGCCTACTTAACCGGTAACTCGATATCGGTAAACATAGCCTCAATCAGTTGAGCATCTCTTAGCGCTACCGCTTTTTCTACAACCGGACGGGTTAAGTGCGGCGCAAAATGCTCGATAAAATCGTACATATAAGTACGTAGGAAATTGCCCTTTCTAAAACCTATCTTAGTCGTGCTATGGGCAAATAAGTGGCTTGCGTCGATTGCGACCAAGTCTTTGTCCATATGCTCGTCAATCGCCATAGAGGCGATCACTCCGACTCCTAAACCCAATCTTACGTAGGTTTTTAATACATCGGCACTGGTGGCACTGAAAACGACTCTAGGCTCTAGGCCTGCTCGATTAAAGGACTTTTCGATTTCTGAAGCGCGATCGAAACCAAATACATAGGTCACTAATGGAAAGCGGCCTAGATCTTCGATGCTAATATTACTGCGGGATGCGAGTGGATGATCGCGCTTAACCACGATTGAGCGATTCCAGTGATAACACGGCAACATAATTAAATCGCTATAAAGGTGCATCGCCTCTGTCGCGATGGCAAAATCGGCTTCGCCTCTTGCGGCAAGCTCACTGATCTGCGATGGCGTGCCTTGATGCATATGCAGATTAACTTTAGGATAGCGGTCTATAAAGCCTTGAATAATATTGGGGAGAGCGTAACGAGCTTGGGTGTCTGTTGTTGCAATATTCAGCTCACCTTGATCAGGTTTGGTATACTCTTCAGCCACTTTTTTGATACTTTCGACTTTACCTAAAATATCATTGGCGATACTGATCACCTGCTGACCCGCTGGGGTTACATGGGTCAAATGCTTACCACTGCGACCAAAAATCTGGATCCCTAATTCATCTTCAAGCATACGCACTTGCTTGCTTATACCCGGCTGAGATGTATACAGATTTTCTGCGGTAGCAGAAACGTTGAGGTTGTGATTAACGACCTCTGCAATATACCTAAGTTGCTGCAACTTCATCTTTTATCCTTCCAATGGGCAGGCACAGACCCCGTCTAATAGTTAAGTAATGATGCATTCGAGTATAATTATTGGTTATAGTACATCGCTATAATTAAATCAAATGGAATATAGCACAATAGTCAACCTCTGCGAAGCACTTCTAGAGAATCCATGATGAAGATTACTACCCTAGAATGTTGATTTATAGTAGCATTAGTCGAATTGTAAATTTATTGGTTTTGCTATGATATTTGCTTCTGTCTTGATCTTGCTCGGCACCCTTTTACTGCTAGTAATTGGAATTAGCATCGTTCAGCAACAAAAAGCACGCGTAGAAGCGGAGCGGCGCAATGAACTTGCACGCCACCGGGCTGTAATCGATGAAACCGAAGAAGTTTTATCGAACACGGGGCTATTTCCTTGCTCATCAGATCTTATTCTAATGCTCTACCGAAGAGTTGAAGACGCGCTGACCGGTGCTCTTCCAATCGCTCGTAATCAAAGTAGCGATTTCGAGCGCCGTTTAATTGATTTACGTGGTCAGATCCAGGCACTACAGTCAGCCCCCAAACCTTCGCCCGCTATAGAGCTATTTCGTTTACCAGACAGTGACCGACAGATCCTCACCCTTGTGCAAACGCTAAAAAAATTAAAAGCGATTTTGCGAGCTGAACATAATAAAGGCAAAGTTGATCCGAGCATTTTTAGCCAAGAAGAGCAGCGTATCGATAGCTTACAGTTACGCATCAATGTTGACTCTATGCTAGGAAGAGGTAGAGCTGCCTGCTTTATGAAGCAGTATGGCTCTGCTAAACAGATGGTTACTAAGGCTTTAGCAACACTACATACGATTAAGGCTCAGACGCCAAATGATCCCTTTATCGCCCATAAGGTAGAAGAAGCAAAGGCCATGCTTGAGGAGATCACTGGTGCTCAAAAAAGTGCGCATCCAGTTTTAGCCAAGTCTAAACCCGAAGACGATGATATCGATGTCTTATTCCAGCCTAAGAAGAAATGGTAATTCGAAGCATTCACTTTATGTTACCTACTGGCTAATATCACGGTTTCATTAAGGTAAGTATCTAAACAGTTAACTTAGCTCTTAAAACGAAACACCATTTAAAATTTAAAATAAAAAAGCCCCGATAAATCGGGGCTTTTTTATGGCTGACTTTTAATGAAAAAGAGTCGATTACTCGGCTTTTTTCACCTTAGCTTTTGGCTTAGCTTTTGCTTTTGCCTTTGGTTTTGCCTTTGGTTTTGGCTTAGCTTTAGATTCTGTCACCCACTTACCATCTACATACTTAGCATTCCAACCCGTTGCTTTGCCATCGATGTCAGTTGCCACATACTGCTCTTTCGTCTTACGACTAAAGCGTACAGATGCTAGGTTACCGTCATCGTCAGCCACTGGCGCATCGGCTAGGTACTGATACTTAGGCCATAGCAGTTCACGGTATTTAATGAGTTCTTCAACTAGTGGCCCACGTGTTTCCCGTGACTTAGGGAAAGTACTTGCCGCAAGGAAAATCCCCGCAGCGCCATCTCTTAGTACGAAGTACGCATCGGACTTGGTACACTTAAGTTCTGGTAAGTGAATTGGATCTTCTTTTGGCGGCGCCGCTTCGCCACTCTTTAGCAGCTTGCGGGTATTCTTACACTCAGAATTAGTACAGCCAAAATACTTACCAAAACGGCCATTTTTAAGTTCCATGTCGTTACCACAACGATCGCACTCAATAATTGGACCTTCGTAACCTTTGATCTTAAATTGACCCGCTTCGACCTCGTAGCCATTACACGTTGGGTTGTTACCACATACATGTAGCTTACGCTTCTCATCGATTAAGTAGCTATCCATCGCAGTGCCACAAACGCCACATCTGTGTTTAGCTCTTAATGCTTCAGTCTCTGCATCTTCACCATGTTCACTTATCGCCTCTTCACCTGGCGTTAAGTTAATCGTGGTTTTACAACGCTCTTTGGGTGGTAAAGCATATCCAGAACAACCTAGGAATACACCCGTTGTCCCGGTGCGGATCCCCATTGGGCGACCACAAGTTGGACACTTGATATCTTCGGTTATTACCATCTCGTTCGGGCGCATACCGCCCTCTTCAGGCGGCAATTCTGCATGCTCTAACTGTTTAGTAAAGTCTTTGTAGAAACCATCGAGTACTTTCTTCCAATCAAGCTTACCCTGAGCGACATCATCTAATGTTTGCTCCATGCTCGCAGTGAAATCATAACTCATCAGATCTTCAAAGCTACCGACTAAGCTGTCACTGACAATCTCACCCATTTTCTCAGCGAAGAAGCGACGGTTATCAACTTTGACGTAACCACGATCTTGAATCGTTGAAATAATCGTCGCATAAGTCGATGGGCGACCAATGCCACGTTTTTCTAACTCTTTGACTAGAGAAGCTTCACTATAACGCGCTGGCGGTTTAGTGAAGTGCTGCTTAGGCTGTAACTCTTTTAGCGTAACTGCATCACCTTGTGCCACATATGGCAGAGTATTGTCTTCTTCGTTTTTCTTCTTAATCGCGGTTTGAACGCGCGTCCAACCATCGAAACGCAACGTACGACCAGTGGCTTTAAGTTCATAATCGCCCGCTTTTACCGTCAAACGCGTTGCATCGTATTTTGCAGGAGTCATCTGACAAGAAACAAACTGACGCCAAATAAGCTCATAAAGGCGCTGTGCGTCACGCTCCATGTCTGAAAGAGAAGCGGCGCTAACTTTCACATTTGAAGGACGAATCGCTTCGTGAGCCTCTTGTGCGCCCTCTTTGCTACCATAACGAATTGGTGACTCCGGCAGATACTTGTCACCGTACTCTTTACCAATCATGTCGCGTACACTATCGAGCGCTTCTTGGCTTAAGTTGGTCGAGTCGGTACGCATATAGGTAATGTGACCCGCTTCATATAAGCGCTGCGCCATCATCATGGTCTTTTTTACACCAAAGCCTAAACGCGTGCTCGCGGCTTGTTGTAGAGTCGATGTGATATACGGTGCCGATGGTTTGCTTGATGTCGCTCTGTCTTCACGAGCAGCAACCACAAAACTTGACTGAGATAGTTGGCTGACTGCTGTATGCGCTTCAATCTCATTTACAGGATTGAACGCTTTGCCTTGGAACTTAACCACCTGCATTCTTAACAGATCATCGGTTAAGGTATTTAATTCGGCATGAACATCCCAGAACTCTTCTGGCACAAAAGCTTTAATTTCACTTTCACGTTCGACGACCAAGCGAACGGCAACAGACTGTACGCGGCCAGCTGACAAGCCACGTGCCACTTTTTTCCATAGCAATGGCGAAACCATAAAGCCCACAACGCGGTCTAGGAAACGGCGTGCTTGTTGTGCGTTAACCATGTTGGTATCGAGCACAGATGGCTGGCTAAATGCATCTTGAATCGCGGTCTTAGTGATCTCGTTAAACACCACACGTTGATAACGAGACTCGTCACCACCAATCACTTGTTGTAAGTGCCAAGCAATTGCTTCTCCCTCTCTATCCAAATCGGTTGCGAGATAGATATGGTCAGCAGACGCTGCCAGAGTTTGCAATTCTTTAACCACTTTCTCTTTGCCGGGTAGGGTTTGGTATTTGGCTTTCCAGCCTTTTTCAGGATCCACCCCCATGCGGGCAACTAGCGCTTGCTTCGCTTTTAAACTCTTATACTCAGCCTTCTCCTCGGGAGACATCTGTTTGACTTCAGCAGCTGTCTTACTGACAACTTTTGCGTCTGAACTCGATGATGTAGGCAGATCACGGATGTGACCTACGCTCGACTTAACGATGAAATCTTTGCCTAGATATTTATTAATAGTCTTGGCTTTGGCCGGTGATTCGACGATTACTAGCGATTTACCCATAGATTAATTTGCGCCAACGAGTCTCAGAAAACGGAAAAATTGGCTCCATATATAGAGGGTTGTGTAAAGAGTTTCAAGCTAATCCCTCTTTTATTTGTACTGGAGTACCAATTTTTAACCATTTTTGAAATAAATGTGAAAAAATATAGTGCGTATTTAAAAATAAATATTTCATTATTAGTCATCAAGCAAGTATTAGTTGTGCATTTCGATGCAAATTTACTGTTTTCATCAATTTTTACTCGCTTGTGAAGCACCTGCGCTTAAGTATACTGGCCGTAATAATTACAACTCAGAGAAAGATAACACACCTGAGCTACCCTTAAGGATAAAGAAGCATGAAGCACTTTGAAGCGAACTTCGACGGACTCGTTGGGCCAACGCATAATTACGCAGGTTTATCATTTGGAAACGTCGCCTCTTTAAACAACGCCGCCGCAACCTCAAGCCCTAAAGACGCCGCAAAACAAGGACTCCAAAAAGCAAAGGCCCTTGCAGAGCTTGGTTTAGTTCAAGGAATGCTTGCTCCCCAAGAGCGCCCAGACTTACACACACTGCGTAGAATCGGTTTTACTGGCACAGATGCTGCAATCCTTAATAAAGCCGCCAAAGAAGCGCCTGCGTTACTACGCGCCTGCTGCAGTGCATCCAGCATGTGGACCGCTAACGCCGCCACCGTATCCCCGAGTGCAGATACCCATGATGGCAAGCTACATTTCACTCCAGCCAACTTAGTCGATAAGCTACACCGCAGCATCGAACCAACGACCACAGGGAATATTCTTCAGGCTACATTTAACGATAGTCGCTTTTTCAAACATCACCAACATCTGCCAGAACATGCCAGCTTTGGCGATGAAGGTGCAGCAAACCATACTCGCCTTTGCAGTGAATATGGCCATGCAGGTGTCGAGCTCTTTGTCTATGGCCAAGAAGCCACCAACCCACAGGCACCAAAACCACAAAAATTCCCTGCTCGTCAAACACTCGAGGCCTCACAAGCTGTGGCTCGCCTGCATCAATTAGATGATGAGGGCACGGTTTATATTCAACAAAACCCCGATGTCATCGACCAAGGCGTGTTTCACAACGATGTGATTGCAGTGGGTAACCAAAATGTGTTGTTCTATCACGAACAGGCATTTTTAAATACTCAGGAAAAATTAGCAGAGATTCAGCGTAAGTTTGGCGACTCTGAGGTCCACTTTATTGAAGTGCCGACCTCGAAAGTAGCGATTCAAGATGCGGTAAAGAGTTACCTGTTTAACACTCAAGTCGTGACCTTGCCCTCTGGTGAGATGGCCATTATCGCTCCGACAAACTGTCAAGAGAACCCGGCGGTATTTGCTTACCTCAATGAATTGGTCACCCTAGGCACGCCAATTAAGCAGGTGCTCTACTTCGATGTAAAGCAGAGCATGCAAAATGGTGGCGGTCCAGCATGTTTGCGTTTGCGCGTGGCGATGAACCAAGATGAAGTTGCTGCAGTTAACCAGCATACCTTAATGAATGATGCCCTGTTTGCGCGCTTGAATCAGTGGGTAGATAAGCATTACCGCGATCGCTTAACTGTTGCCGACCTTGCCGACCCTCAGCTTGTTATAGAGTCACGCACGGCTCTCGATGAGCTAACTCAGATAATGAAGTTAGGTAGTGTTTATCAGTTCCAAAGATAACACTTGTATTAAGTACGCTTTACAACATAAAAAAAGCCCCGCATTGCGGGGCTTTTTACTGCAATTAACTAATTAATTGAGATAGGTAATGAAAGCACCTGAGTTTTAACTCCGCCAGGTGTTTCGACGGTGACTAAGAATGTCCCAGAGTTTGGCTCATCCTCACCCTTTAACGTCACGCTAAACTCACGTCCACCATTATAATTGGTACTTGGCCATATGTATTCAGAACCGCTCACAACCGAACCCGCGCTGGCAGTAAAGCGAACCTTAGAGCCTGCAGGCATCTGCTGATTATGCAAATCGGAGATGGTGAAATACACAGTGCCCGTTGCCTTACCGATAATATCGATACTTTGATCATAAGAACCGTTAGCGCCACTATAACTATCGACAATTAATACGCGAGCAGGGTCTGTAGCCAATGCCGAGCTACCAGACATCACGATAACCAAGCTGCCACGAACATAAAGAGACTTAGAGTCACTCACGCCATCGGCGCAGGCATCGTGAACCGGATCTGAGCACAATACCCCGTTATATTTGCCATCTTTAACATCAAAGACACCATTAGAGTTAAAGTCGATTAATTCTTCTAACTCTCCACCGAGTTGACCATTATCTTGCTGAGGGTTAAACAGGCCATCTTCATTGTAATCATTGAAGGCATCATCTAAATCAAATAGCATGCCGCTTACATCAGTTTGTGTCCTAAACGCCGTCACTTCATCGGCATCAAAACGACCGTTACCGTTTAAATCAGGGAATGACTCTTCACCAATAGCCGTAGCGGAAATTGTCGCTCGTCCGCCATACTTTTGGCCGTAATGGTTACCGTACACACCTAAATTAGAGTCGAAAGATAAAGTCGCGATGGGATCGTTAACCATCACTCCAGCACCATTGATCAACTGATAGCCTTCAGGCCTCGCTTGTTGACTCGTCCAGATAACGCTACAAGCACCTTTTTTAGTCTGACAAGCATCTTCAATTGAACCACCTTCGGTGGTAAATGAGATCGTTGTTCCGTCCGGTACAGGGTTGTTAAATGCATCTGCCAAGCGAGCTGTGACAGTAACCTCTGTTCCATCAACATCCCACCCTTCGGCATTTAATACTGAAGCAGATAACGAGAAGCTATCTTGATCTGGGATCCCTGTAGACACCACAAGCTCACTCGACTGACTCGAAATGACAGGATTAGAATCGACTACAGTCCCAGTTACACGTACTGACGTTGCAACCGTACCCGTTCTCACCACCGTTTGTGCAATACCTTGATTGTTAGTTGTTGCAGTTTCAGGATCTAAACTAATTCCACCAACATCGGTGTTGAGCTTAAAAGACACAGCTTGATTACTAACAGGGTTACTATTTGTATCTAATACCTTAAATTGAACAACTGATGACTCTACGCCGCCAGTACCTAGAATACTGATATTTTGAGGGGTAGCAGATAGAAATACGATACTCCCTACATCAGCGGCCAATACTTTAATGGTTGCTGTTGCCGCTAAGTTCAATCCCCCAGCATTAGCAGTCACATTAATCGCATCATCCCCTTTACATCCCTTTGCTAAATAAGTGGTGGTCGCGACACCATTGACTGAAGGAACAGGAGAGCTTATCTCAGCTTCGGGGCTTGACTTAGTTGAACAGGTTGAAGAAAAATTAACATCGACGGGTTGAGTAAAAGGATTACCATTTTCATCTTGAATTGCAACCGAGATTGTTGCAGTACCGCCAGCGGTTAGTTCATCAACACTGACATTTGCAACACCTTCTTCAAAAGGCGTACCACTGCCCATTACGACATTTGTTGCACCAATGACTACGACCGCTTTGCCCTCTTCACCACTTGAGAGTGAAGCAGTCACTTCTCCTGCGCCCAGCGCACTGCCAGCATAAATATCAACCGTTGCTTTACCATTTTCATCAGTTACTGCAGATTTAATAGGAAGATCACCAATGCTTGTTTCAAAGGTCACAATAGAGGGTTTATTAATACCACTCACTGTTGCCGTAACCTTACCTGGTATCGTTGTCGTAATAGCATCAATAGGTGCGCCATTGGTATCTGTTAATGACACAACGATTGATGCGCCATTGCTCACTTCACCACCGTCACCTTCCATGACAAAAACTAATGGTTCAGACACCACATCACTATATCCAGCGACCTCCACGGTTAATGAGCCCGCACCAGGAACATTTGAAGTGGCTAATAAGACTTTAGCCGTACCATTACCATCGGTCTTATCTGTACCAATACCGGGGACAAAGGTTCCTATTGAACCGTTATCAAGTTTAAAAGTCACAAGCTTTCCAGCCAAAGGGCCATTGAGAGAGCTGGTAACAACTGCGGTAACTTCAGCTGGTTCCTCAGCTTTAATGGATTCTGTGTTTGAAATTGAAAGTGTGACAGTAACAACCTCTGTCGGCTCTGGCGGATTCGGGTTGTCTGGATCGGTCGAGATACTGCCGCCCCCACCACAACCTATGAGGAAAAATGACCATATAAAAGCAAAAAAAACGCTATAAGCTGACTTCATTGTCAGACTCCCTGTTACTCAAATTATTATTCTTGGTAATCTTAGATTCACCTAAAGCCATACATTACACAATTTACCAGCAACCTTTCCACAATAAACAGTTATTTTTTTAAAAGAACCAACCAAAACTTTAACCTTAACCCCATTTCATCGGTGTCACTTTCTTGCTAGGCTTTAGTGCGCAAATTGAAAAGCATAAAAATTATACAGGAAGCACTATGTCTGCTACGAAAACCAAAAAACTCGGCCTCACGAGTAAGATTTTAATCGGTATGTTTACCGGTATTATTCTTGGACTATTATTACGCAATCTGTTTCCAGAGAGTGATTTCATAAAAGAATACATCACCGAAGGCTTTCTAAATGTCATCGGCACCATTTTCATCTCTAGCTTAAAAATGCTTGTTGTCCCCCTTGTTTTTATCTCGTTAGTCTGCGGTACCTGCTCCCTAAGTGAGCCCTCAAAAGTGGGACGTTTGGGTGGTAAAACTATCGCGTTTTATCTATTCACTACGGCCATTGCACTTTCAATGGCTATCCTCGTCGCTATCGCCGTCCATCCGGGTAATGCCAGCATGGTGACCGAGGGAATGCAGTTTGATGTTAAACAAGCACCAAGCCTCTCTGACGTTATCATCAACCTAGTACCAACTAACCCACTTCATGCAATGAGCGAAGGTAACATGCTTCAGATCATCATCTTTGCGGTGATCTTTGGTTTTGCTATCTCGCATATTGGTGAGCGCGGTGCTCGTGTTGCAGCACTGTTTAACGACCTTAACGAAGTGATCATGCGAGTGGTTACGCTTATCATGCAACTTGCTCCATACGGTGTGTTCGCCCTAATGGCAAAACTGGCACTGACACTGGGCATGGAAACCTTCGGTAGCGTAGTAAAGTACTTCTTCGTGGTGCTTGGTGTATTGCTTATCCATGCATTTGTCGTTTATCCAACACTGCTAAAGGTGTTCTCTGGGTTAAATCCATTTACCTTTATCCGCAAAATTCGTGACGTGCAGCTATTTGCATTCAGCACAGCGAGCTCAAATGCGACATTACCAGTGACCATTGAGACAGCAGAGCACCGTATGGGTGTGGACAATAAGATTGCTTCTTTCACCTTGCCACTTGGTGCGACCATTAACATGGATGGCACCGCGATTATGCAAGGCGTCGCAACCGTATTTATTGCCCAAGTATTTGGTATCGAACTGACCATTACCGATTACGCTATGGTTGTTGTTACTGCAACGCTTGCTTCTATCGGAACTGCGGGTGTACCTGGTGTAGGTCTTATCATGCTTGCCATGGTACTAAACCAAGTTGGCTTGCCAGTTGAAGGTATCGCGCTAATTATTGGTGTGGACAGACTATTGGATATGGTCCGTACCGCAGTAAACGTAACTGGTGATACCGTAGCGACAGTGGTGATTGCCAAGTCTGAGAATGAGTTCAATGAAGCGATATTCAATGACACTCAAGCGGGTAAAGTTGCTCCTGGCTTCAATGCCCAAGTTCACGCAGAAGAAAATAAACTAAGCTAATTTTCATAGCTAAAATGACTCATTAAGCAAGTAACGCACTGGCTTTAACAGTGGCATTAATAAAAAGGCATCCAATTGGATGCCTTTTTTGTACCAAATTAAACTAACAGCGGAAAATGAGCACAAGCATCACCAATGCCTATTCAGT
Organism: Shewanella schlegeliana; assembly: GCF_016765635.1. Classification (GTDB taxonomy): domain Bacteria; phylum Pseudomonadota; class Gammaproteobacteria; order Enterobacterales; family Shewanellaceae; genus Shewanella; species Shewanella schlegeliana. The sequence goes on along the minus strand of NZ_JAESVD010000001.1, from coordinate 219,818 downwards.
ATTGAGTTTTTTCAGAAGCTTAGCGGGCGTTCCGCCAACCATAGAGTCCGGCGGTACATCTTGGTTAACCACTGAACCTGCAGCAACAATTGATCGAGCACCAATCGTCACTCCCTGGTTAATCACCACATTACCGCCAATCCATACGTCATCTTCAATGGTGATCGGTAAACAAAAGGTTTCCCAGCGACGTCGGCTCATATGGTTAACGGCATGAGACGCGGTATAAAATTGACAACTCGGCCCCACCATCACGTGGTTACCGATAGTAATTTTAGCACCATCAAGCATCACAGCGCCCATATTGATAAAGCTACCGTTACCAATCGTGATCTGTTTACCAAACTCACAATTAAACGGCTCTCGCACAATAGAGCCTTCACCAATATTATTGAGTAATTGCTTTATCAAGCACTGTGTCTCGCTAAAACCTAAACTATTGTTGATTTGCTTTTGCAATAAATAGGCATTGTCTCTTACCGCTGAAATTTCAGGATCGGCGCCATCAAACACTTCACCATTGAGCATTTTTGAATATTCGATCATTGCTTTATTTTTCTTATGTTATTTTAGAGTAGATTCAAAAAAGGCATAACTCAGTGTGATCAAGTTATGCCTTTTGTAGCATGTCGCTATTACGTCATTAGAACGTTTATCTTTCCCAGTATGACTCTTCTAAGCTGTCTTCACGCTCAGGCAAGCCACGAGAAAGTCTCGGGCTATGTTGGGCAAGCACTTCATAAGCCACGCGGTTAGCATACTTACAGATCTGCGAGAACGATGAATAACACAGTCCATCACGTTTATGCTTACTCGAACCAGGCACGTTAGTCTTGTGGAAGGTATTAGAGGCTAAGTCATGCAGCAAAGCGGCTAGTGCGCCATCACCAGCACCGTTGGTGTTACGGATAACTTCTGGGCCGCCCATATAAGGAGAGATATGAGCGTAAACCTTTAACGGTGAATCGCAATCTGCCTTTAATTTAGGACGAGAAAACTCGTAGCGGTTAAACTCAGGAATAGAGCCCGGTAGCAAGGTGTGGCTAGTTTCACGCTTCTCAGAGTCTTCAGTGTAGCCTGCGGTATAAAGTCCTAAAGGACCTGCAGTGGTTAACACCATATCACACCACTCTAATGCCGCTTCACTTGCCAATAACGGATCACTAAAGCCTGTTAGTGCTTCACCTTCATCTTCGTTCATCGCTAGAATAGTCACATGTTCTTTAATGAACTCCTGCCACCACTTTGGATCTTCTTCAATCAAAAAGCGCGTGCCAAGAGTCAGTACAACAGGGACATCGGCTTCTTTAGCGTAATTGATTGCTGTCATTGCCGCATCGGTGATCTGATCACCACCGCTAGCACGCATTAAATACGCAGTTAAAATCAGTGCAGAGCCGCCTTGAACCACTTCTTTATCGATATAAGTAGGCGTGAGTTGATCCATTGAGCCCTTGCTAATCGCAAAGGTACGCTCACCGCACTCAGAAATCAGTGTGAAACAGCGACCAATTGGACCCGCTACAGGTTGTAGGTAATTTAGATCGACTTTAGAAGAAGTGTTACATAGGTAACGATATGCATAGCTACCCACTTCAATATTTTTGCTCATGACGCCAAATAGTACAGAGCGATCATCGGCCAAAATTGAGTAGTTGTGAACTGTGTTTCCAATAGTACCACCAGCAAACTCATCACTGATCAACTCATTGCTTTTAAGCTCAGTATAAAGTGCATGGGCCTTGTCATCATCGATCAAGGTTGAGTTGCCTTTTGGCAGCTCATAGCGGCTCAATAACTCATCTTCCACTTTCGCCTCAATGTCTACAAGTGTCTGATCGATACCAGAAATGTAGGTTGAAATCGGTAGAGGCTGTTGGATCAACTGCGCAAGCAATGGATCACGGTTTTTAACTGGAAAATAATGTTTAGACTTACGCTGACCTGGAAACTTCATATTGAGCTCTCTTTCATTCGGCATCCATGCAAAATATAAATTAAAACGGGTAAGTTATCTCAAGCTGATCATTCTAATGCGAACAAGCAAACTCTGCACTTCTAACAGCTAGCCAGTGTAAAAATTCTACCCTCACTATTTGTTTATCTTAGTCACAACTAAGTAAAAACAGTGAACTTAAGGGGCTAGATGCGCGAAAAGGTGGGGGATTTTACCACACCCCACCTCTTTCGCTAGCTGAAATCACTATAGAACTCAGAAAATTTAATACCAACCTTTGGTCTGCTCTTGAACAAGCTTAGCTAAAAGCGTTATATGAGCAGGAGTATCGTTTAAACAATCTATAAATTCATATCGCTCTCCACCAGCCGATAAGAACTCCGCTTTACCCTCTTGGGAGATCTCTTCCAAAGTTTCTAGGCAATCGGATGAAAACGCCGGACACATAATGTCGACCGACTTAACTCCAGTCTTAGGTAAAGATTCTAGCAGCTCATCGGTCGCGGGTTTTATCCACTCCTCTTTACCGAATTGAGACTGGAAGCAAATACGCCACTGTTCTGAGGTCAATCCTAATGCTTCAGCCAATAACTCTGCAGTCGCTTGGCACTGCGCCTGATATGGGTCGCCCTCGGTGATATAGCGAAGTGGCACACCGTGAAACGACATCAACAACACATCGGCCTGACCTTTGACTTGCCAGTGAGCCTTAACCGACTCGGCGAGAGCTTGAATATAGGCAGGATGGTCAAAATACTGCTTATTGATGCGTAATTCAGGAATATTGCGCTCAGCTTTGAGTAGCTGGGCAACCGCATCATAAACAGGCGCAACAGTTGAGCAAGAGTACTGGGCGTAAAGTGGTAGAACGAAAATCTTTTCAACACCTTGAGACTTAAGACTATCGATCCCCGACTGCAATGATGGATTGCCATAGCTCATTCCCAACTCAACAGGAATAGTTTGCCCAAACGACTCATCTAAGCTCTGTTTGAGTTTCTCACGCTGTTTTTGGCTGATGACCATTAAAGGCGAGCCTTCATCCCACCAGATAGACTGATAGAGCTTAGCCACTTTAGCTGGGCGGGTATTAAGAATGATACCGTTTAAGATCGGCTTCCAGATCCACGGAGAAAGGTCGACAACGCGAGGGTCGCTCAAGAACTGCTTGAGGAATTTTTTGACGTCAGGAGCGGTAGGTGAATCGGGGGTACCTAAGTTTACTAATAACACACCAAACGGTGGGGCTAAGTCACTCACATGAATTCTCTTTTTAGCAAGATATTCGCTTCAGGCTATCATCGCAAAAAACATAAAAAAAGCCCATTTTCATGGGCTTTTTAAAATATGAGAACTAGCTCATAAACACATTGTTACTTAGCCATATCTGGCCTAGTCGCAAGTTGCTTAGAAATAGATTAGCGCTAATTTAGCTTAGTGCTGCAACAATCTCTTCGCTAACCGTCGCAACAGACTGAGTACCGTCGAACTTGTTATAAGTTACGTCGCCTTTAGCCGCTACTGCGCCGTAGTATTCTACTAATGGCTTAGTTTGCTCATGATAGATATCAAGACGCTTACGTACTGTTGATTCTTCATCATCAGGGCGGATAGCTAGGTCTTCACCTGTCACGTCATCTTTACCTTCAACCTTAGGTTGGTTGAAAACGATGTGATAAACACGGCCAGAACCTGGGTGAACACGACGACCGCTCATGCGCTTTACGATCTCTTCGTCTGGCACATCAATTTCAATCACGTGATCAAGAACGATACCACTTGATGCCATTGCATCTGCTTGTGGAATAGTACGTGGGAAACCGTCTAGTAGGAAACCTTTAGCGCAATCATCTTGTGCAACACGCTCTTTTACTAGGCCGATGATCAATTCATCAGAAACCAACTGACCCGCATCCATTACTTTCTTAGCTTCTAAGCCTAGTGGCGTGCCCGCTTTTACTGCAGCGCGTAGCATATCTCCAGTTGAAATTTGAGGAATACCGTACTTTTCCATAATGAATTGGGCTTGAGTACCTTTACCGGCACCTGGGGCACCTAATAGCATAATGCGCATCTGAATCTTCCTCTTAATTTCGCACTGTGATCCCCATATCTCTCTAAGGCGTACACTGAAGCCGCCTAGGTGATGGGTATAGTTCTGTTTAGGCGGCGATCTTCGCACAAATAGCCGCTATTTTGAAGTAATTTTCATTCGACTTTAGCATCAATCAGCTGAAAAATACTTTGACACGAATTAATAAAGTAAGGTGTAGAGCTTGCGCCGATACTGATTTGCCAAACTGTTACCTTGACCCAATGCGGTCAGTATCTCTAAAAACAACCCCTTCACTTTACCGTCCAATGCCGATACATCTGTTTGCAGAGGCGTAAATAACAGCTCTAAGGCTTCATCGTTACGCCCAGCTTGATGTAACGCTTTAGCGAGATCTAACACCAACTCCAGATTACCGGGCGCCTTATCGACCGCTTGCTGCAGGTTTCGGATCTCCGGCGTATCGGCGGCATCCAGTGCCAAGGCAAGTTTTGCCTTGAGGCTTTGGTAGTAACCGTCTTGATCCGCAAGACCGACTGAGTCAAGTAGAGCTTTAGCGTCTTCAAGCACGCCCAAGGATAGATACACATCTGCTAACGCGAGGGCGATTTCTGCAAGTGGGTTTTCCCCATAAGCATCTTTTAGCAAAGGCAGTGCCGCAATGGCATTTTGCTCGGCGAGGAATACTCGCGCCTGATTAAGCTTAAGTTGCCACTCGGCTGGTAGGTGCTTATCGAGCATCTCCATTATTTGTGCCGCCTCTTGCACACCAGCAAAACCATCGACAGGTTTACCTTCATGCAAAACTAACGTCGTTGGCAGGCTTTGAATTTGGAAATAGTTGGCTATCTCCATCTCCAGCTCACAGTTCACTTTAGCCAACACAAAGCGCCCAGCTTGCTGCTGTGTAATACCTTCTAGGGTTTGCATCAATGCAAGACTCTCTGGACTTTGACTCGCCCAAAAAGCCATCACAACGATCTTCTCCATCGAGGCATCGACCACTTGTTGGATATTTTCTTTAGTCAGTTCTAGAATCGATTCCATAACTTTCCTCTAATATTCTAGATTTGTAATAAAAAAAGAGGCAGTTTAACTGCCTCTTTAATCATAGCCTTTGTTTACTTAACGCTAGCTAATAACATCTGGTTCACTAACTTAATAAACGCCGATGGATCTGCAAGGCTACCTTTTTCAGACAATAATGCTTGCTGTAGCAGTAACTCAGACCACTGGGTAAATAGCTGTTCATCTTGTTCGTCGTTCAAACGCGCAACCAGCGGATGCTCAGGATTTAGCTCAAATGTAGGCTTAGGCTCAGGCACATCTTGGCCAGCAGCCTGCATTAGCTTAATCATCTGAGTCGACATTTCACCTTCGCCAGCAACCACGCACGCAGGGGTGTCAGTTAGACGCGTTGTGACTTTAACTGCAGAGACTTTATCACCTAAGCAGTCTTTGACGCGCTTCACTAGGCCTTCAGATTCTGTTTCTAGCTTCTCTTGCGCCTCTTTTTCGCTCGCATCTTCAAGCTCACCTAGCTCAAGATCACCACGAGTCACTGAGTGCAACTTCTTACCATCGAACTCAGTTAAGTGGTTAATCAACCACTCATCGATACGCTCAGACATCAATAGCACTTCGATGCCTTTCTTGCGTAACAACTCAAGATGCGGGCTATTAGCAGCGGCTTCATGACTGTCGGCGACGATGTAGTAGATCTTAGATTGACCTTCTTTCATGCGTTCGATGTAATCAGCCAGCGATACATTTGCAGTCGCTTCGCCAGTGTGAGTCGACGCAAAGCGCAGTAGTCCGGCAACACGCTCTTTGTTGACAAAATCTTCGGCTGGGCCTTCTTTTAGCACTTGGCCAAACTCGGTCCAGAAAGACTGGTACTTCTCAGCATCGTTCTTAGCAAGCTTTTCTAACATGCTTAGAACACGCTTAGTTACAGCAGTACGCAGTGCCGTTGTCACCTTGTTATCTTGCAAGATTTCACGTGATACGTTTAGCGGCAGATCATTCGAGTCAATCAAACCCTGCACAAAACGCAGGTAGCTAGGCATAAACTGCTCGGCATCGTCCATCACGAATACACGCTGAACGAATAGCTTTAGGCCATGCTTACGGTCACGGTTCCATAAGTCCCAAGGTGCTTTAGCTGGGATATAAAGTAAGCTTGTGTACTCTTGCTTACCTTCCACGCGGTTGTGGCTCCACAGCAGTGGATCAGTGTAATCATGAGAAATATGCTTGTAGAACTCTATGTACTCTTCATCAGACACATCGTTCTTGTTGCGAGTCCAAAGCGCTGTCGCCTTATTCATCGCCTTCCAGCTACCTTCTGTCGCGGCAACAGCTTCGGTATCTTCTGTCGCTTCAATTGCAGGCGTGCCCTCTTCATACATCTCTACCGGTACAGAGATATGGTCAGAGTATTTAGTGATGATTGAACGTAGACGGTAATCGTCTGCAAACTCTTTTTCATCTTCACGAAGATGTAGGGTAATTTCAGTACCACGGCTCTGCTTAGAGATAGTCTCTACCGTAAAGTCACCTTCACCAGCAGACTCCCAAAGCACCGCTTCATCGGCACTATGGCCTGCAGCACGGGTGCGCACAGTAACTCTGTCAGCAACAATAAAGGCTGAGTAGAAACCAACACCAAACTGGCCAATCAACTGAGAGTCTTTAGACTCATCACCAGACATGTTCTTAAAAAATTCTGCAGTACCTGACTTTGCGATTGTTCCTAAGTGTTCAATCACACCATCGCGAGTCATACCGATACCGTTATCTTCAATTGTTACGGTACCTTTCTCTTTATCGGCACTGATACGAACGCGCAGCTCGCCGTCACCTTCATAAAGGTCATCGTTTGTTAGGGCTTCATAGCGTAGCTTATCGGCAGCATCGGCAGCGTTAGATACTAACTCACGCAAAAAGATCTCTTTGTTAGAGTACAAAGAGTGGATCATCAAATGTAGTAGTTGTTTGACTTCAGTTTGAAAGCCATGGGTCTCTTGTTGTGACATGAAATGTTCCCTTTTAAAAAATCAGTTTAAGTAAAGCTTGCTTAAGAGATGGGGCTAGAAAAATACATTTCAAGGGATAAATCTGGCATTGCCTTCAATTGCACAAAAAAAATCCAGTCTACGGCAATTCGCTGACTGGATTTTACTTTATAAAAGCATAACGCTCTCTAGATAGGTAACCGTCCATTAAAGGACAAGGCTAAGGTTGTGCTATCGACATACTCAAGCTCCCCACCAACAGGGACGCCGTGGGCAATACGGCTGACCGTAAGATTGTGACGCTTTGCCATATCGGCAATATAGTGCGCGGTTGCATCGCCTTCAACCGTTGGGTTAGTGGCTAAGATAAGCTCACTCACATCACCAGATGCTAGGTGCTGTTCAAGTAATGCAAGTCCAAGCTCTTCGGGTCCAACACCATCAAGCGGTGACAAGTGCCCCAATAATACAAAATAGCGACCAGTAAAATGGCCACCCGCTTCAATAGCGAGTACATCGGCCGGCGTTTCAACCACGCAAATTACATCCGAATGACCACGCTTAGTGCTCACGCAAATTGGACAATAGGTTTCTTCAGTAAAAGTTCGACATGACTGGCAGTGCCCCACATCAGACATGGCCTTGGCTAATGAATCAGCAAGTTTAGCGCCTGCCTTGCGGTCACGCTCTAAAAGCTGAAATGCCATTCTTTGGGCAGACTTAGGGCCGACGCCAGGTAAACAACGAAGTGACTGGATTAGCTCATCAACGAGTGGACTAAATTTCATTTAACGTTCCGCTTAGAAAGGCACCTGCATGCCAGATAAAATGGTCGATGAGCTGTACAACACGTGAGGAATCCCTTCACTAAGACAACTCATCATAAAATTAGCGTCAGATACTAACATAGAATCTGAAAGTTTAACCCTTTATCAGGCAATACATGGGCTACATAGAGCCTCTGTGCTCATCATAGCGCGACTATTTCAGTTCAATGGCTTTCACATCAAATGCAACTATCGATGCTCTCCCCTCTACACTCGCTCGCATACCTGAACGAATAATCTTCCAGTAAGCTCTATCTTCCAAACAGACAGTGCCTGAGAACTGCTCGATATTAACACCGCCCTTGCAGTTCTTACCCCAGTAACTCTCGCGCTTATCGGAAAAGACAATGTCTATCTTGGCAGGCTTTGCGTTAACAAGGTGCAATAAATGACAGCCACCAGCAACGAGGGCAAAGCTAAGCACAAAATTACCAACAATGATTGCTAACACTTGCTTGACCGGACTCTGACCCATTTGCTTCGTACGTTTTCGACTATTCGGTGACATGGCTTGCAACAGCAATATAGGAAGCGTTACTACGTAAGTGACTCCCGCCGCAATATAAGCGGAATAGAAAAGCTCATCTCGCCAGATTAGATCGGAGAAAAACATAAAAGAGAGTAAACCGAAACAAGCTGCGCCGATGTAAGCGATCCCAAAATACTTCACAACGTTGTCCAAACAAGTACTTTGAGGAAAGTAATGCTCGATAAAATTGTCTAAGCTCATAGCCAAGAGGCGTTGTAGATGCTCTTCAAGCTCACTAATACTGACAAAACCGAACTCCTTTTGACGCTCTGTACCTTCTTTAGTGCAGGTCGCAAACAGCGCTAATAAGCCCTCCTCTTTACTGAGCAGGTCATAGGTAAAGATAATCTCAACTTGTTTTACTTTTGCCTGAACAAGCAACATAGGCATGGTCAGTGCACCGCTTGGCTCACTAACTTCTGTCGCGCCAGCGCTGTGCTTGCTACCAAGATCCAACTCCTCAAAGACAACTGTCTCCATGATCTCTTTAAGCCGATGCTTTAAGCTGGTTCGATTGGTTACTGCACCAAACTCTTGGGTTTGGCCACTGGCTAGCTCTAGTGATAGCGAACTTATCTTCATGGTTAAAATACCTGTTCTAACAGTGCGCTAATTTGATTGTTTTTGTCACCACTCCAACGATGCATGGCTTTACTGTTTCTATAAGTTTGGTCAGCGATGGCTTTTTCTTGGGGTGTCAAATGCTCTGTTACTTGTTTAACTAGGCTACGAGCCTGAGAAAAATTATTATCTCTAGCGTAACGTCCCCAAAGGTAAGCTTGGCTATAATCGCCTAAGTTATAATAATAAACCGCCAAATTATGTTGAGCTGCGGGGAAGGAATGTGCCGCCGCTTTTTCAGTCCAAAATAATGACTTTATCTGACTTTGCGGTACGTAATGTCCGAAGTGGTATAGCAAGCTTAAGTAGTATTGGGCGAAGGCATTATCGCTATTTTTGCTAAACCAATAATAAGCCTGCTGGTAATTATTAACCGTTGTCAGATCGTAGAAATAGAGAGTAGCCAGTGACAGTTGGCTACCCACATCGCCTTGTTGTGCTGAAGGCTTGAAAAATGCTCTCGCTGCAGAGTAACGCTTATCATTAAAGAGGATAAAACCCAGTTCGCGCGCCTGTTCAACAGTCACTTTATCGCTATATTTCTCAATACCACTCAGGGCTATTGGCGGAGCACCAAACAGGGAATTGAAGATAACAATGACGATGAATATGGCTAAGGAGAAGCCTAGCCCCTTGAGTTTTTGTTTCACGCTATTATCCATTTTGGCAAACTATTCATCTAATCGAGCTATTCATCTAGTTAAACTCCCAACGAATATAGCTGCACCTAGGGCTGAAAGCTGAGGGAGATAAAACGAATGGAGTCTGACATAGGGCGATTATGCTCGCAAGAAAGTTAACTTAACCAACTGAAAGTATGTGATTTGTATCAATCAGCATTGTCATTGCAGACTCGATATAAATTTTAAATACAAAAAAGCCCAAGATAATCTTGGGCTTCTCTGGTGTTTAATTGCTTGTATTTTGCCCTATTGGGATCTCTCCAATTTAACAGCAACTCACCACGAAGAAAGGCAACAGAACAAACCGTTAGCGCCTTTTATCTTTACCTTCGTGAAAGCGCTGCATTTTGTGGTGAGATTAGTGCTTTTTAAACGTTATGCTTATACAACATAAACGCTTGGTGATCACAGATACTTTCAGCGTTCGCTAACTCGTTTCTGCACAGAAATACGTTAGCTCTAAAACTCTGAAAATGACCGCAGGCGTTAGGAAAAGTGCGGCAATCTGATATGCACTAAATACTGACATCAACAGGTTTAGTGATACCCCATTAATAACTAGCTCTTCCCGGAGTCGGAGGTGAAATCACTCCAAAGCACACTCCAGGCACTAACATCTATTTGGTTTTTTGAATTATTTTTTCACAAAAAGCCTTTTATTCCCTACATTATTTTACACAAAACACAGCCACACCGTTCTCACCTAAACCACTGATTACTAAACCCACAACACCAAGCTGCGCACATACCGTTCTCACAACCGTCCAATGCAACCCTGTTTTTCTATATTTAACAAATGCTTATACGCACAAAATGTGATTAACCCTCCTTTTTTTTGTTACAAATTTCTGCAACAATCGCGGCGAACGTTAATAGAAATTAGCGGCTTTATTACAAATTAGGGGTTGATCTATGAAATGTGTAACAAGCATATCGACAGTTTCGTCATCGAACTCTCCACCTACCTGACTATCCATAAGTTTTAGATATTACTAATAAACATTTTTAATTTTGAGTTTGGCCTTCAAATATAGGCTGACAAATTACTAATCGGAAGTAACGGCAATGTTAAATAAATCAACAGTTGCGATCGCTATTATCACCATGCTTAGTGCTGGTTCAGTGAACGCTGTAATGTTAGAGGGTGAAAGTCAAGGTGACCACGTTCGCTTATATGGCGAAGTAGGCGTAGGGGGCCATTTTGATACTCATGCAGATTACAACCACGATGAGTTCTACGATACCAAGGGCTATGTAGATGATAGCTTTGCGACTCTGGGGGTAACGGGGCAACGTCAACAATTTACTTATCGTCTAGAGCTAGACTACCAACGCCGTAACTGGCTTGGCGGCGACGGTGAGTTCGAATTGGCCATCGACAAGTTGTACGTAGGTTATCTCTTTACTGAACAACAGTGGATCGAGCTAGGCCTAACCGATACTGCATTCGATGATTACGACCACTTTGGTGATTTCACCTTCAACAAATCCATTGAAACCGGTGAAGCTGGCGACCAAGAAAATACCGTTAAGTACCAAGCAAAGTTTGAACATCTTATTTTTGGTGCTTCTTACTCATACGATGGCGAACACAAAAGTGGTGCCCTGCAAGGTGACATCATTAACGGTTATATGGGATGGATGTCTGACTTTTTATCTGTCGTAGTTGGCGTAGAAACTCGTGGCGGCTCTAACGGCATCAGTAAATATGGTGAGCAAAAACTAATAGGTTTGGGTGCACGCCTGAAACTGATGTCAAACTTTTCTATTGGTTTAAATGGCTTTTTAGAAGATGAAGACTTGTCTACACGTAAAAGCGGTGAAGTACACCTAGATTATCAAACCTTCCGCAACCATGGATTAACGGCCAGTGCCAAGTACGACCTGAATGAACACTGGGAAATAATCAGCTCAATAAACCACGAAGAGTACGAAGGGTGGGATCTACTCGCTCCGAACTACGACTATTCAGAACTACCACCTGAATACGGTAAAGAGCGTCGTTGGGCTAGTTTAGGTTTTAACTATCGCCCAGCTCGTGACATCGTGCTTTCTCTTGAAGGTCGAGTTGGTGAAGCCCCAGAAGCTGGCTACGCATACGTGCGTATGTACTTCTAGTCCTAATCGTATTCAATTTTATAGAGTCTACTATGAAGAAAAGTTTCCTATCGCTGGCCATTGCCAGCACCATCAGCATGGGCGCCTTTGCTGGCGTTGAAGACTTGCTGATCACTGAAATGACCCAAAGTACCGATGCAAATGTGGGCGCGGTTGAGATCACTAATACTGGCTCAGATGCCTTCACTTTCACCGATGACATTACTGCTTACCAACGCTCTAGCGGTAAGTACGACAACGAATTGCTTAACGCTGATGCTAAGCCGCTGTTAACTGGCCAGACGCTTGCACCTGGTGCTTCTATGGTGGTTGTTAATAGCAGAGCCAGTGAAGAGTTTCGTAATGCCATTACGGCTCAAGGTGGTACCGTTGTTATCTCTACCTATGACAGCAGCAATAAGTACAACAACCTGTTTATGACAAGTGATGACGGTTTCTTCCTGAAAAATGGTGATACCGTTATCGACCGTGTTGGAGCCGCGAATGAGACTAGCAAGTGGGCCCCGAATACCACTTTGCGTCGTAAAAAAGCAGCTGATGGCAACACCCCAGCTCAATCAGGCACCTTCGATGCGACCAAGTGGCAGAACATCTTACCAATGAGATTCGATGATTTAGGTAAATCAGAGCTGCCTGCCGCTGATGCTGATGACATCATGGACATCTTCACATGTCCAACAGATAGGAGTGAAATTAAGGCTCCTAGCGAAGTCCAAGGCACAGGCTTTACCTCGCCTTTAATTGCCGAAGGTAAGACAGAATCAGATGAAAAAGTGGCCGTAGAGGGTATCGTCTCAGCTAAGGTATCTATTCCTAATGAAGGTTTCTATCTACGCAATATTGCCTCTGATAACAACCCAGAGACTTCCGATGGCATCTTTGTTAGTTCTAGCGCTGCAGGTGATCTAAAAGTGGGTCAGACTGTTTGTATTGGCAGTAAAGTGGCTGAATTTGAAGGTCAGACTCAACTGTCTGCAGACACGGCATTTAGCTGGAACGTTACTGATACTGACATCTTAACTCAGCCTATCGATATTGAGGTTATTAGCTCTGATAATGGCTCTTTCGATAAGACGTTGGAGCGTTACGAAGGTATGTTGGTTAACCTGCCTACAGATCTGGATCCTCAGACTGAAGGCGACCAGGATATGCGTATTACTCGCAGTTTCAGCTACAACTACCTGTTAAGTAGCAAAGGGCATAACCGCAATAACATGGTGGCGGCTTATAAGCGCCCTAACTTGCAGCCCAACCATTTGCATGTTGCAGGAAGCCCTGAGTCTAAGGCGGCCTATGAGCAAAATAATGACTATCGTTTAGTTATTGAAAGTGCCACTAAGTCCAACGGCACTGAGTTGCCTTATTACGCTGGTTTTAACAGTGACCCACACACCAACTATATCCGTATCGATGATAGTATCGTTAACGCACAGGGTGTGATCAGTCAATATGAAACTGAGTTGATCCCAGGCACTGATAAGTATGATCAGGACTACAGCCTGACTATAACCAACCAGTTAACTAGCGATAACTTTATTCACAATTTACCGCGTACTGAGACACCAGATCTGCAAGATACTGTGGCAGAAGATGATTTTGCTATCCGCATTTCTAGTCAGAACCTGTTTAACTTCTTTAACTCTCCTTTCGGTGGCGACAACAACAATTTTGGTCAGAGCCGAGGCGCAGATAGCTACGATGAATACATTAACCAGAGAACTAAGCTGGTAGAAATTATTCGTGCTCAGGATGCCGATGTCATGGCGCTGATGGAGATTGAAAATAACGGTTTTGGCGATGCGAGTGCCATTGCTGAGATTGTGAATCAGGTCAATATCCAGTATGTGGATGAGAGACCTCAGGATTACAATGGTCCTAACTCTACCGAGAACCGTTATGTGTTTGTTGGCTTTGACAACAATGGCAATCAAATGTTGGATAACCTTGACGCCATTGGTTCTGACGCTATTGCAACAGGCATCATATATCGCCCAAGTAAGATGAGCATTGAGCGCACTCGCGTTATCCCTATGCCTCAGCAGAAAGCGCCGACCATAGTGAACGACTTAGGTGAGGTGATCAAAGATCAAAACAAGGAAATTCTAGAGAACGGTCAGAACTACCACCGTGACGCCTTGGTTGTAACCTTTATCGTTAACCAAACAGGCAAGCGCTTGACCCTAGCTGTAAATCACCTTAAGTCAAAAGGCTCTACTTGTTGGGAAGAATGGCAAGGTGTTGAGTTTGGTAATGCTACCACCTGGAACAACCGTACAGCCCCAGATCTAGACTACCAAGGCTCTTGTGCTGAGTTCCGCGTAGCTGGTGCCGTGCACTTAGGTGAAGAGATGGAAGACGTTCCTGGGGATAAGATCATCCTTGGCGACTTGAACGCCTATGGTAAAGAAGATCCTGTATTAGTTCTTACCGAGAACCCACGCAACAAAACGATCGTTACCGCTAGTCACACTTTCCTTGGACCTAAGCCTCAATTTAACGAAGATGGCTCTCCAGTCATCATCACTAAAACTTATGGCTACATCGATATCGTCGGTGAAAAGCTCATGGAAAAGGGCAAGACGCCTTGGAGTTACTCTTTCAGTGACGAAATAGGCTCACTTGATCACATCTTGATCTCGCCTTCTCTGAAAGACCGCGTGATTGATGCCACTGACTGGCATGTTAATGCTGCAGAAACCGGCCTGTATGACTATCAAAATCGCTTTAAAGGTACCATCGACGGTACTGGAACGCATAAGTTCTACAAAGAGGACATCTATCGCGCATCTGATCACGATCCTGCACTAATTACCCTGAGCTATAAGCCAGGTGATGCGGATCCTAACGTGCCTCTTAACCTGCCAAAGCTTAGAAAGCTAATCAAGGTTCCTTACCAGATCCCAACGGGTATTTCGACTCAAGTTGGGGATGTCGCAACCGTCAGTATGAGTCCTGATGATGATGAACAGCGTTTAGATTTAAGCCAAATGGTGCTGCCTAATGTGGTGCTTTCTGATGACTCAACTGCATTGGTCAATTTCGAGGTCTTTGGTGCCCCATCAGCTATCTACAAGGTGACCGTAAGGCTACAGCGAGATGGAAAACTTGTAGCAGGGTCTGAGCAATCTTTCCTAGCGAAGGTATCTAACCGCGACTCCTTGATTGCTGACATTGTAGAAGAAGAAAGCGATCAAACTGGTGGTGACGGTAGTGCTGGTAGCACAGGTTTCATCAGCTTGTTATCCCTGTTCGGGCTGGCAGCTATGCGCCGTCGTCTTCGCAAATAAGCATTGTTCTCGACAATGAAGCGCCAGCTTTCGGGCTGTGCGCTTCCCTTAAAAGATTCAAAAGAGATAACATTATGAGAATTAAAATGAGTGCAGTTGCCACAGCGACTGCCATGTTTTTGGGCACCCTTTCCACTGCCGCCAATGCTAATCTAGTTATTACTGAGTACATCGAAGGTAGCAGCAGCAACAAAGCGCTGGAGATCTCCAATGTAGGCAACAGCACCCTCGATCTGGATGCCAACGTTTACAAGCTAACGCTGTTTAGCAATGGAAAAACTGAGCCTGGTAATACCGAGATGCTAACAGGCACTCTCGCACCTGGTAAGAGCATCGTTTTTCACAACTCTGGTGCGGCCGATGCCTTCAAAGTGGGCAACGCTTCTACCATAACTTACTTCAACGGTGACGATGCCTTGGTATTGACCAAGGATGATGCTGTGATCGACCGTTTTGGTAAATTGGGCGAGGATCCAGGCTCTGCTTGGACAGATCCAAATAACGCCGATTTCTCCAGTGCTAATAAGACGCTGCGTCGCAAAGCCAGTGTTACCACTGGTGATACCGATGCTGCAGCTGTCTTCCCAACGGGTGACCAATGGCTAGTGTTTGATACTGACACATCTGATGGCCTAGGCTGCGCAGGTGAAAGCGCTTGTAGCGCCGAAGCCACTCCAGGCTTACTGTTGATTACCGAATACATCGAAGGCAGCAGCAGCAACAAAGCGATTGAAATCTCCAACGTTGGTGGCACTGCTATCGATCTGGATGCCAACGTTTACAAACTGACGCTATTTGGCAATGGTAAGACAGAGCCAGGTAATACCGAGACGCTGTCGGGCACGTTGGAGCCAGGAAAGAGCCTTGTTTTCCATAATTCTGGTGCTGCTGATGCGTTCAAAGTCGGCAACGCTTCTACCGTAACTTACTTCAACGGTGACGATGCCCTAGTATTGACAAAAGATGATGTGGTTATCGATCGCTTCGGTAAGCGTGGTGAAGATCCGGGCTCAGCTTGGACTGATCCAAACGACGCAAATTTCTCCACCGCGAATAAGACCCTACGTCGTAAAAACAGTGTCACTGCTGGTGACACCGTTGCCGAAGCTGACTTCCCAGGAGCCAACAACCAGTGGGTCGTATTCGATGTCGATACCTCTGATGGCCTTGGTTGTACTGGTGAGAGTGCCTGTGATGGTTCAGTAACGCCTCCAGAACCAGAGCCAGAAACAGGTCCTTGCACTAACTGCGAGACTCTGACTCCGGTTGCCGACCCTACTACATTCAATGGTGAGATCTATTACTCTGATGTACTGAGTGGCGATTTTGCCAATGCAGATGAGCTTAAGAATGCCCTGTCAATAATCATTGCTAAAGATCACAAGTATCTGACCTATAAGCAGGTTTGGAGCACACTGACCTACGCTGACCAAGATCCGACTAACGATAAGAATGTTATCGAGATCTACACGGGTAATTCAATTTCCAAGTACGACAACCAAACCAGTGGTAGCGGTGCGGGTAAGTGGAACCGTGAACACGTTTGGGCTAAAAGCCATGGCTTCCCTAGTGACTCTCAATGGGGCTACACCGATGCGCATCATCTTCGTCCTTCAGATCCTGGCATCAACACTGCGCGAAGCAATAATGACTTTGGTGCATGTAGAGACACTGGTGAAGAAGTTCTGTTTAACGGTGTAGGTACGGGTAACTATCTAGACAAAACGACGGACTGCTGGGAGCCTCGCGATGAGGTGAAAGGCGACGTAGCTCGTATGATCATGTATATGGATACTCGTTATCAGGGTACCGATACTGCTACAACTAATATGCCTGATTTAGTAGCAGTAGATCGTCTAACGACTACTGCTGAGGATAGCGAACCGCTGATCGGTACGCTTTGTACTCTGTATGCTTGGAACAAGTTAGACGCTGTTGATACCTACGAGCAAAACCGTAACAACCAGGTATACAAATACCAGGGCAACCGTAACCCCTTCATTGACCGCCCAGAGTTAGTGCAGCAAGTGTATGGTGCAGCCTGTGGTGACGATCCAAACCCTGGTTTGATAGTCGAAGGTGATATTGTTACTCCTGAGAGTGTAACTGAAGAGTCTGCATATACCATCGATGCTTCTGCAGTCACAGCTGGCGAAGGTGTTACTCTTACTTACAAGTGGGAGCAGATTGTTGGTGAAGAGAAGCTCCTTGTTGGCGACAAGGCTATATTGTCTCTGACTGCACCTATGGTTAAAGCCGACGAGACTTTGAACTTTACGTTGACCATCAGCAACGGTACTTTGGAAACAACCAAAGCTGTTAGCCTGATTGTGACTAACGTGCCTCTGACTTTAGATATATCGTTTAGTGGCAACACTCTGGTGACTGAAGGTGATAAAACTTCCATCACTGCGACTGTAGCTGATGCTCCAGAAGGTACGAGCTACAGCTGGAAGCAGGTATCTGGAAACACGGCAGTGTTTACAGGTACAGGTCTAACACTTGATGTGACTAGCCCTAGCGTAAGTATTGATCAAGTTCTTGTGTTTGAACTCACGGCAACTGTTGGCGAAGAAAGTCTCAGCGAATCTGTTAGCATTGAGGTGAAAAACACCGAAGAACCAGGTTGGACTAAGCCTGATGGGGCGGGTAGTTTAGGTGGCCTTATGACTCTGCTGCTACCGCTAATGTGGTGGCGTCGCCGCCAAGGCTAATGATCAGTTAAGCCTATAAAAAGCAGCACTGGGAACACTCTGGGTGCTGCTTTTTTAACTTTACAGACGTTGTCTAAACCTCGCCTTATGCCCTTTGTTCTCAGCATGAGAAATCAGCCATTAAGTCAAGTGACAACGCTTATCTGAATAATATTGAAGGATTATTATGAATACTTCACTCCGTCCTTCTTGCCTGCTTCTTACTGGCTCAGCCATCGCTCTAGCGATAGCATTGAGCGGTTGTGGTAAGAAAAAGGTGGAAGAGGCGCCTAAGGTAACAGCATCTATCGCCTGTCAAGCCGCTGGTGATGACTGTAAGCGCTTCACCTTACTTCATACCAATGATCACCACGGCCGTTTTTGGCAAGGCTCTAGAGGTGAGTATGGTATGGCTGCGCGAAAAACCATTCTCGACCAAATTCGTAAAGAGGTCACCGAGCAAGGTGGGGAAACGTTACTGCTCTCAGGTGGCGATATTAACACTGGCGTACCTGAGTCTGATCTTCAAGACGCCGAGCCAGATTTTATCGGTATGAACCACCTTGGCTATGACGCCATGGCTGTGGGTAACCATGAGTTTGATAATCCATTGACGGTGATGGATAAGCAGAGAGGCTGGTCAAAATTTCCTTGGTTATCGGCCAACATCTATCGCCAAGTCGATGGTGAATGGCAACGCTACTTCGACCCCTACAAGCTATTCGAGATCCAAGGCTTGAAGCTAGCCGTAGTCGGCCTGACTACTGAGCATACCGCTGAGATAGGTAACCCAGAATTCGTTAAAGATCTTAAATTCACTTCTGCTCAAGCTGAGGCGAAAAATATTTTGGCAGAGCTAGAAGAGAAGCATCAACCGGATCTTGTTTTTGGTCTCACCCATATGGGGCACTATGAAAATGGAAACCATGGTAGTAACGCGCCCGGTGATGTTGCTCTTGCTAAAAGCCTAAAGCCAGGCCAGATCCAAGCAATCATTGGCGGACATTCACAGTTGCCTGTTTGTATGGAAGGGAACACTGGTGAGTATGTAGAAGATTACGGTCGAGATGAGCCTTGTAAACCTGATCGTCAAAATGGCACTTGGATCATGCAAGCCTACGAGTGGGGCAAGTTTGTTGGTCGCGCCGATTTTGAATACTATGGTGGTAAGCTACACTTGGCAAACTACGAGTTGGTACCTGTGAATACAGAAACCAAGTTTGGCTCCTACTATCCGCCTCATATGCTAACGCCTAAGGATAAAGAAACTCTTGAGCTACTTCGCCCTTATCAACGTAATGGGCAGCTGCAGTTGAGAGAGCAAATTGGTGTTGCAAAGGCTGACTTCATTGGTAAGCGTAAGGTTGTTCGTTACCAAGCTACGCCTCTGGGGATGATGATTGCACACGCTCAAACTCAGCTTCCTATCCCCGCAGATTTTGGGATCATGAACTCAGGTGGTATTCGCGCCACCATAAAGAAAGGGCCTATCCGCTATCGTGATGTGCTTAAGGTACAGCCTTTTTCCAACAGTGTGACTGTGACCGAGATGAATGGCGCCGAACTGAAAAAGTATTTGTCTAGGGTTGCGCTTAAGACTCGAGGCTCGGGAGGCTTTGCTCACTTCAGCGGCATCAAGATGACCGTTGACTGTAAAGCTAAAGATGTCGATATCAGAACTGTTGGTGGCAAGCCCTTCAAGCTCACTGAAAAATATCGATTTACCCTTCCGAGCTACAACGCTGCGGGCGGTAATAAGTACCCCAAGTTGAAGGAAAAGGCGAGAGACACCGGCTTTATTGATGCAGATATGCTTTATCAATTCATTAAGAAGCATGACACGCTCGATCCTGCCAACTATGACAGAGCGAAAGATGTCCGCTATATCAACTCCAGAAGTTCTGATGGCTGCGGCAGTTAATCTTATCAGTTGATAAAGTTAATCAGCTAATACCTTAGGCCTCAAAACTGAGCCCAACATTTCGATTGGGTTCTGTTTTTTAAGGTATACGTTCGGCAAACTACACCTAGCCTTTTTGTAGATTCCAAGGTAGTCAGTTATTGATGATAGGGGCTGACCCATCGTGGCTAGCAGGACAGATGGGGCATTCTGACTGGGGAATGATCCGTAAGATCTATGCAAAATGGATCAAAGCTGCGAAACCAGACTACGTCAATGAGTTAGCTGACAAGTTAAATCAGACCTACTAGACATCAATACCTCGTAAGCAGAAACAAAAAAGCTCAAGCAAATTGCTTGAGCTTTTTTAGTTTTTAATCGCTCGGATTTGGTCCCTATTTGGCCCTATCCAATCTAATGGCTTAAATACACCATTAAAACAGCAACTTAAACTTAGAATGGCATCTTCATGCCTGGTGGTAGTTGCATACCGCCAGTCACTTCAGCCATTTTCTCTTTTTGATTCTCTTCAACGCGGCGAGCTGCATCGTTACACGCTGCTGCGATAAGATCTTCTAGCATCTCTTTGTCATCTTCAAGTAGGCTTGAGTCGATATCGACTTTACGTACGCTGTGAGAGCCAGTCATAGTCACTTTTACAAGGCCAGCGCCAGCTTCGCCAGTCACTTCCATGCGTGCGATCTCTTCTTGCACTTTAGCCATTTTGTCTTGCATCATCTGGGCTTGCTTCATCAAGTTGCCCATACCGCCTTTTCCAAACATACTCTAATTCTCTTCTATTATTTATCACAACAAATAAAGTGGGCTAATCTTACTAAAAAAATAGTGATTAGCAATGAAAGCTGAAATTCAATTGTAAAAATTATGACTCAGTTAACCGCTTAAAGTTCGCTATATCGATCAACTCAATCAGTTTTCCTTTCTGCACCAATAACTCAGGTGCATAAGTCAAGGAGTCATCCGTTAACTGAGCCCCCATATTTTGGGTCAGCCAGCGTATATTGTCATCAGTCATCAAGTCATGGTGCGCCTGCACTAAAATCTCTTTATGAAAACGTCGTCTGACTTCAAGTGGCGTTTCTCGAGTGCTATCGAGTCCGACGGTGACATTGACCGTACACGGCTCTCCTAACGCACTGCTCATCGCTTCTTCTAGCTGCTTAATCGCAATATCGGCCGCTAGATGTTTTTGATCAGGCTTTAATAGTAACGATAGCGGTTGTTCAAACTGATGACAGACTGAATTGACCGCTAACTGACGCACACGACCACCGACTTCTAGCTCAGACATAAACCGATACCACTTAAGGTCCACCTCATTCCCACTTACTTCACCACTGGGTAATACTGGTAAGTTTAGCTCAGCATCCTGAACAGGAGATGAATCAGCTGTTGTTTGCTCTTCGCTAATCTCTGATTGCTTAACTTCAACCTCTTGAGCTTGACTCTCTACCTTTGCTGCTTTCCCTGTTGTTGGAGCATCAAATCGCGTACAAGGGTCCGTCTCATGTGGCTCTTCCCAAGGTGGTCTGTCGTTCAGCTCTGACTGGATTTCAGCATTCTGTTCTTGGCTATGTTCTTGACTATAGCTTTGACCTTGAGTTTGAGCTTCACTTGCATGAGTGCTCTGCTCTGATGAGGCCTCATCCTGGTTAAGGTTCTGATTAACTTCAGGCTGCTTTCTTGCCGGAGGCGTAAAAGGCTTACGAACCTCTAAGGACTTTTTTGAGGATTCCTCCTTAGGATCATCCTCTCCTAATCCCTCGAGTAAACTGGCTCTGGCTGCAAGCACCGCATCCAAAATATCATCACCCGAGGCCAAGTTTGCATCAGCGGCTTCAGGGGTTGACGCTACAGCCACTGACTGAGTCTGCTGATTCGCCTTGTTGTCACTCTCTTGTGGCTGCACAGATGATTCTTGGTTGAGCTGATAACTTAGCTCATCACCATTATCGAAGCCGTAATGACTATGTTGGTCATTATATGAGTCAGTATTCGCGCCGTCATAAGCGCCTGCATAATCTGCATAGGATGCTAAATCGTCATCGCCATAATCAGCATATGAGTTTTCGCTAGCTGCACTCTCTTGTTCTGTCTTAGCTACTTCCTGTGGCGTCGACTCTAGCTGCTTAGTCGCTCCGCTAGACACCTCTACGTTTTCAGCAGTCTCAACGACCTCCGCAACCTCTGCGCCATCTGAACGCTTATCGTCTACTGTTGGCTCAAGCGCTTCACTGGCTTCATCCTGGTTAAACCCCTGACTCTGAGCCTGGCTCATTATCATCGCCATTTCACTATTGAGACTATCAACGGCTTCTTCTGTCGTTGCAGCTTCATTACTTGACTGTTCTGACTTTAGCTCTGATGAATCGACTACAGCAGGCTCTACAGGTTGAGCTTGTGGCTTTTTGTCCACAGACGGTGTCGCAGTATCAGGGCTAGCGGAGTACTCGGTCGCATCTTGTTTTTCGGCTGGCGCGACAGGCTTAACCGCAGTCGCTTGTTCGGTTAACGCTGGAGTCTCGCTGACTTCGGGCAAGCTTATCTCAGATTTAGTTCCCACCGCCCAACGTGTCACTGGTTTTTCAGGTACGAAAGTTACCGCTCGAAGCAGCGCCATCTCAAGCCCTGACTTTGGATCGGGAGCATGAGGTAAGTCTTTACGCCCCGTTAGTAGCAACTGATAGTAAAGCTGTACTTGTTCGGCAGAAAGTTGCTGTGCAAACACCTTTATCTGCTCGCTATACAGCGACATCTGCGCCGCTGCAGGTGCAAATTGCGTCAATGTGATCTGATGTAACAGCTCAAGTAGGCTGCGCAGCACCTCTTCTGGTTCTGCGCCAAATGACAACACTTTTGCCGTAACTTGCATCAAATCCATCACATCGGCTTTGGCAAGAGCTTCTAACAGTGCAATGACATGTTTCTCATCGATACTGCCGAGCATAGTTTGCACTTGCTCGAGTTTGACTTGGCCAGCCCCGAATGCAATCGCTTGATCTGTAAGACTTAACGCATCACGCATACTTCCGTTAGCCGCTTTCGCCAACAGAGTGAGTGCCGATGGCTCGAAACTCAGTTGTTCTGCCGTTAAAATATGGTTTAACTGCGCTACTATCTCGTCTTGCGTTAAGCTCTTAAGATTAAACTGCAAACAGCGAGATAAAACCGTTACAGGCAGACGCTGTGGATCGGTTGTTGCCAATAAGAATTTTACATGCTCTGGTGGCTCTTCTAGCGTTTTAAGCAATGCATTAAAACTGCTTCGAGACAGCATGTGTACTTCGTCAATAAGATAGACCTTATAGCGACCACGGCTCGGTCTGTACTGCACGTTATCAAGCAGTTCTCGGGTATCATCAACCTTGGTTCTTGATGCTGCATCGACCTCAATTAGGTCAACGAAGCGCCCCTCGGCAATTTCAACGCACGCAGAACACTTTCCACATGGCGTAGCAGTTACGCCTTGTTCGCAGTTAAGTCCTTTGGCAAAAAGACGTGCAAGACTGGTCTTCCCGACTCCTCGAGTACCGGAAAACAGATAAGCATGATGTAATCTTTGCTGAGTGAGCGCGTTGGTTAATGCATGTAAAACATGAGACTGACCAACCATTTGCTCAAATGTGGCAGGGCGCCATTTTCTGGCCAACACCTGATATGACATGGAACTCCCCAACGTGTCATGAATATGGTTTCGGGAGCACGCTCCTCGACATCGTTGAACAATAGCATGCAACGCTTTTACATGCTATCTCAAGCGTCTAAGGAGCGATTTGGCGGTGATAAATTCACCTTTTAAGATAAAGAATCGACAGTTTATTCGACTCTCTATCAAAGCTGCGAGTTACTGCAGCCTAATAGCTTATTCGCCTTCGAACTCACAAAGGCTCACTAACTTAAGATCCATTTTCTCAAGACGCTGCTCACCACCAAGGTCAGGCAATGAAATGACGAAAGCGGCATCGTTTACACTTCCGCCTAACTGACGAATAAGTTTAACTGTCGCTTCGATAGTACCGCCAGTTGCAAGTAAGTCATCGATAACCAACACTTTATCTTCGGCATTAATCGCATCAACATGGATCTCTAGCACGTCATGACCATATTCAAGCTCATAGCTCTCTGAAATCGTCTCTCTTGGTAGCTTACCTGGCTTACGAACAGGTACGAAGCCAATGCCTAATTCTAGAGCTAGAGGCGCACCAAACAAAAAGCCACGTGCTTCAGTACCGACAACTTTAGTAAAGCCTTGATCTTTATAGTGGTCGACTAAAAGGCCAATGGTGTGTTTATACGCTTGTGGATCTTCTAATAAGCTAGTCACATCTCTAAACAAGATCCCCTCTTTAGGATAGTTAGGGATGGTTTTAATGCTGTTCTTTATTAGTGCCAAGCTGTC
The DNA here is from genome assembly GCF_016765635.1 of Shewanella schlegeliana. Taxonomy (GTDB): domain Bacteria; phylum Pseudomonadota; class Gammaproteobacteria; order Enterobacterales; family Shewanellaceae; genus Shewanella; species Shewanella schlegeliana. Next base: position 195,713 of record NZ_JAESVD010000001.1, on the reverse strand, counting down.
AGTATTCATTACCATAATTCTTTACTTAATCTACTTTAGTTTGCTGACATCCCCAGCTCCAAATTTGATTATGCCGGTTTAGATGTCATCGAAGTGTAAAAATCGGCATCAAGCTTAAGCCGCTTTATAGTGAGTTGCAACCTACTATCACGAGAAGTGTAGTCTCTGTCTAAGGTATTTTATCTGTCGATTGTTCATATTGGAGAAGATAGTTACAGGCGAGTAACAATTGAGTTTAAATTTCAATATGATGAAACAATACAGTGAAGTGTCATCCATCTATTTCAGGAATGTTTCTCAAATAGATAATTAAGCCTGTACCGAGACAAGCCAACATCACTTTGACCCAGATCAGAGGCACAATAACAATACTGGTTAAAAAACTCAGACCACTTACTATATAGGCTTTTTTCTTTAGACTTTTGCGGATAGCCCCCTGCGCCTGCCAATTTTTCAGTGCGTCTGCAAACCAAGGATGGCTCATCAACCATTGATACAATCTATCGCTAGAGCGAGCGAAGCAGTAGGCCGCAAGTAAAATAAACGGCACCGTAGGCAGTATTGGCAGTAAAATACCTAACAAGCCAAGGGCTAGACTGCAAAGCCCAAAAACAAGAAAAAAGCCACGCTTTAACGCCATTAATCAATCCTAAAAACAAAAGCCACTCGATATTGAGTGGCCAGTATAACCGAGCTTAACTTAAAGACGGATTAATTTAATCCCAAAACGATTAACCAAGATAGGGTCGCGGGTAATGTTGGGATCAACAATGCAAGAATAAAAATAATAAAATAACCAATGTTAAATGGGTCTTTAAACGGCTGACTCATAATTCCCTCTACTGACTGCAAAAGATTTTATTGATCTAGATCAATATTTACAGTCATTGTAGAGGTCAATCACACTAAAATAAAGCCTATTTGCCAATAAATTGTTTAACAATACCTTTGTGACTTAAATCCGTGAGTAGCTGTAAACATCCCTCATTTAAAGCTTCAACTTGCATACCAGTAAAGGTCTGCACGAGCCAATCCAGTAACTCCTCATAACTTAAGCTCTCATGCTGTGACAGGTAAGCGAGCACCTGAGCAGTTAACGGGTTTAACTGTAAGAAACGAACCTCTTCATTTAAGTCGCGATAAATACAAAAGTACTGAGGTGCTTCACTCGGTGCTTTAGGACGATAGTCGGGGCTAATATGCTGCACATCATAAGCATATTGTGCAATTTTAGACGTTGCAGAAACGCATAACCTAACACGCTCTAATGAAGGTTTTTCAGCAGTGATAAGTTTCTGCTGATGATTATCTTGAGCTACAGCCACCACTAACTCTAACCACTCATAGTGAGCAAGTTCGAGCATAAACGGTGGGTCAATTTCAGTGGCTTCGTATTCTGTTTGCAGAAATAGCAAAAACTCTTGAGCTATCCCAATAAAAATAGGGGTATGGCAGTCATGAGTTGCAAAGAAATTCTGGACTATATCTAGCCAATCCTGCTCCCTATAGAGACTCTTTAACACGGGAAAAGCATTTGATACGAATCCATCAAGATTATTAAAAAATAACTCTCGATAAATTTTCATACGACGCGCCTCGATGCCATCAGGTAAGGGGCGAGAAGGATCTTTAATGTAATCCATAAAGTTCTGCTGCAGATCAACAAAGTTCATTAAGCACTCCTTTTCAAACGCGCAACATGTCGGTTTTGATAATCATGAATTTGATTAATCTCCAGTAATAAATCACTGGTTTTAGGGATATTAAAATCGCGTTCTAATAAGGTTGGAAACACACCATGGTGCTGGTGACACTCTTCGAGTAGTCTCCAAACGGGATCGACGATATCCGCGCCATGGGTATCAACAATTAAATCCTCAGCCTCTTTATAATGTCCGGCAATGTGCAGATAAGTAATTCTTTCCGTCGGCATCACTTTTAAAAATTCAAGCGCATCATATTGATGATTAATTGAATTAACATAGATGTTATTTACATCCAAAAGCATCTTGCAGTCGGCCTCTTCCATTACTGCGGTGATAAATTCAGCTTCCGACATCTCGGCACTAGGGGCTGCATAAAAGGAGATATTCTCCAACACTAACTGCCTTTCAATAATGTCTTGCACCTGCTTCACTCGCTTAGCCACATACATAACCGCTTCCGATGTAAAGGGAATTGGCATTAAATCATACATATGCCCGGTCCCAGAGCAGTAACTTAAATGCTCTGAATAGACTTTCATCTGGTGTAGGTCCAAAAAATCTTTAACGCCTTTGACGAACTGAACATCAAGTGGTGCAGGACTGCCGATCGATAATGATAAACCATGACAGTAGAACTCGTGCTTTTCTGTCAGTTCTCTAAACTGACGACCAAACTTGCCACCAAGGGTCATCCAGTTTTCGGGCGCGACCTCGAAAAAATCGATTTCAGAGGGTACACCTTGGCAAAACTCATCTAACATCTCTCGCCTAAGGCCTAATCCAACTTGTCCCTTATTCACCTTACTGCTATTTGTCATACTACTGTCGCCTACATGCATCAAATCAGCTATACAAATAGGGCCAGCACAAGCTGGCCCCGTTTAATTATCAAAACGAATTACTTAGCACCGCCGCATTTACCTTCACCACATTTACCCTCTTTCTTCACTTTTTTATCGCCGCCGCACTTACCTTCACCACACTTACCTTCTTTGGCTTTCATCTTATCTTCACCGCACTTGCCTTCGCCGCATTTACCTTCTTTGGCTTTCATCTTATCTTCGCCACATTTGCCTTCGCCGCATTTGCCTTCTTTGGCTTTCATCTTATCTTCGCCGCATTTGCCTTCGCCGCACTTACCTTCTTTGCTCTTTTTCTTATCGGCACCACATTTACCTTCACCGCACTTACCTTCACCTTCAAGTAACTGGTAACCAGCTTGCATCTCACTATAGCCAAATGGGCTTGCTTGCACACTTGCTGCCAATGCGCTTCCCATTACAACAGCACCTACAGCGACAGTAATTGCAGTTTTATTCACTAATTTCATGATCTCATCCCTCTTACATAATCAACATTGGTTCGGTTACCAACAAGGTATTTTGCTGGCTTGCTAAACTAGACCTGCCAACCCGCATTTAAATTTCAAAAATTTTACATTCATCACATTTATGACCCATGAAAGCTGATAGGTCAAATTATGCTAGTCCTTATATCAATGTTCAAACGCAATTTTCCCTACTGTCCAGGACATGACAAAAGCTAGCTACCTTAAGGGGTAGCAATTAGATAAAAGTAAAGCCGATACTCTCATTGACTAAAAACAAAATAACGCAGTCTATTTGGTCGAGGGTTTAAGATGAGGTAGAATGCGGCGCCTTTAAAATATACCGATATGTTGGACAGTTCAGTGCGAATAATTTTGGCGCCTATGGAAGGCGTTGTAGACGATTTAATGCGAGAGATCCTCTCTGCTATCAACCCTTATGATCTAATGGTCACCGAGTTTGTTCGTGTGGTGGATCAACTGCTACCTGAAAAGGTCTTTTATCGCATATGCCCTGAATTACAAACAGGAGGCCAGACCTTGTCTGGTACGCCTGTGCGTGTACAACTACTTGGCCAAGACCCCGACTGGATGGCAGAAAATGCGATTAGAGCCGTCGAATTAGGCTCAAAAGGCGTTGATGTGAATTTTGGCTGTCCGGCAAAAATGGTTAACCGCAGCAATGGTGGTGCGGTGATGCTGCAGTACCCTGAGCAACTGTATAAAGTGGTCAAAGCAATGCGTGATGCCGTACCGAGTGATCAGCCAGTAACGGCCAAGATTCGTTTAGGCTTTAATGATAAATCACTCTATATGGAAAATGCTCTCGCCATTTATGAAGCAGGAGCCAATGAACTTGCCGTACATGCCCGCAGTAAAGTTGATGGCTACAAGCCACCAGCCTACTGGGAATATATTACGGATATTAATGCCAAACTTCCTATCCCTGTTATTGCCAATGGTGAGATCTGGAATCGTGCCGATGCTCAGCGCTGCATGGATGTTACCGGCTGTGATAGCGTGATGGTGGGACGTGGGGCGATTTCACTGCCAAATCTTGCAGCACATATAAAAGGTGATGAAGCGTACACTTGGCAGCAATCTCTGGGACTAATGCTTGAATACACTAACCGTGAATTAGAAGGCAGAAAAAGTACCTATTACCCCGCCCGAATTAAGCAGTGGTTTAGCTACCTAAACCGCCAGTACCCACAAGCCGATGAACTATTTAGAGAGCTAAGGGTATATAAAACAGCCGATGAAATCATCGATGTCTTACAAGCGGCACAAGAGCGTTTAACTAACCAAGTTTAACCATTTGGATTTAGTTGGTTAATGACCAACATACACAATCCAGTGAGCTATTTAGAGGATTTAAATAGCTCAGAGTGTTTAAAATAAATGATGAGTTCATCGCTGTACCACAAGATTTAAACGAGCGTTTAGTGAATTAATTAGCATTTTATTGCACTAAATCCGCAAAATATAGCGCTGAATTGATCTTAGTCATAACGAATCACGCCTGCATGTTTAGACTAAAAAGCCGTAAAGTTAATAATTGTAGGCGACCTAAGTGAGTACAAACCATATCAAACAAACCTTATCCGAGATCGAATCGGAACTAAGAGCGAAGATTGGTGCACTCCCCGAAATGCAAGCCAAGCTAATGGAACAGCATAATTATTCTCTTTGTGAGCTCATTCAAGTCATGACTGATGTTCACCTATGCGAACACCCACTGTTTTTAAAGTTAATGAGCCTAGATGCTGCGCGTTGTCAGCTTGAAATTGGTTTATATGGTGTATGCAGTGATTGTGAGAGTAATATCGAACCTGAGCAACTCGCTAAGGACCCATTAGAGCAGCGCTGCATTAGCTGTAGTGGACAGTTCAAGCGTCAACATAGGCAAGAGTTAAGACTTAATCATTAATATTAACTCGCAAAGCATTCGCTATCATTTCTCGCGATTTATCCATAAAAAAAACCTCCGACTTGCGGAGGTTTTTTATTATCTACTAATCGTATCAAATTGAGATTAGCACTTCGGGCTGATACGTAGCGAGTATGTACGACTTAAGGCTGAAGCTGTCACTATTAAGTTAAAGTCAGTATTTAACTTAGCGTATACACCACCATTGATATAACCGCGGAACCTAACAGCGAAACAGTCTTGGTTAAACTCTTCATGTTAGTCAAGAATTGAAGTATCTAAACCACTTTTCCAATCTAAGCTTAGGCCTTCAGATACGAAAGCAACGTTGACATCATTGCCGTAAAGGCCACCTTGAAAGCATCAAACATAAATGACTATTCAACATTCATTAAAAATTTATAAAAAATGCCTCTATGAACTAGAGGCATTTTTGTCGTTTATGGCTATGTACTGGCAATTAATTCTAAGTGCTAATACTGACTAAGGCTCAGCATCATACTCAATAGTTATATGAGGCACTCATTCTCATCAAGTAAGTTAATTTTCACACACGACAAAAGCTAGCGAGTCAGGATCTTGTCCTCGTATTTCAAACCCTCCAGGCTCAACCAACTCGCCAATAGCTAAACGATAATTAAACCATGAACCTACCTCGTCAGTGTCTAACTCTGACGTCCAAAAGAAACGAACCAACGGCCAAGTTGATGCTTCTGCATGGTGCTCATTCATATAGTCATTAAATTGATTAGCGCTAGAAACTAGCTGCTTTCCTCTTCTTTTGCATTCATCAATTGCTGTTTCTACTTTTAAAGCTGCATAGCCATACTCTGTTGGGCCTGTTACTTGGTTACCGAATTCATCGGTATAAACAATATACTCTTTAGAATCGACGGACTCATCAAAGTGTGTCTCACTTGCCAAAAGGGGGCGGTGATAAGGAATAAACTCTATAACACTTAATGGCACTGTATCTTTAAATGTGTTGCTTTCAAATACAGCTAAGGCAGTGATATCTGTAGTACCAATCGCTTCACCAGTAACAACGCCACTGTCGTTATCAATTGTTGCTGCAGCGGTATTACTGCTGCTCCAAGAAACCAAGGTTTCAGCCGTCACGTCAAGTGTTGAACCGTCAGAAAACAATGCGGTGGCAGTATAAGCTAAGGTTTTTCCCTCAGGCACTTTTCCTACTTTAGGCGTTACCTCAATAGCCGTCACTGCTGCAGGTGCAACCGTCAGCTCTGCAGATGCAGTAAACTCAGCGCCATTCGCGTTACCTGATGCGGTAATGGTGACGGTACCGACTGTAACACCCGTTGCGATCCCCGTATCGGTATCGATAGTTGCGATATTGTTGTCGCTGCTGCTCCACGACAATGCAGCATTTGTGGTCACATCTAGCACACTTGAGTCAGATAAAAGTGCTTGCGCTGTAAAGGCTTGCTCTAAACCTGCTACTACACTGGCATCAAACGGCGTGACTTGCAGACTGGTTACCGTGGCATCCGTTACCGTCAGCTCAGCAGAAGCGGTAAACTCGGTGCCATTGGCACTGCCCGAGGCTGTAATGATAACTGTACCTGCAGCAACACCTGTTGCGATGCCCGTATCGGTATCGATAGTTGCAATATTGCTGTCGCTGCTGCTCCACGACAATACGCTATCGGTGGTTACATCTAGCACACTAGAATCAGACATTAACGCTTGCGCTGTAAAGGCTTGCTCTAACCCAGCTGCAACACTGGCATCAAGCGGCGTAACTTGCAGGCTGGTGACCGTGGCATCCGTTACCCTCAGCTCAGCAGAAGCAGTAAACTCGGCGCCATTGGCACTGCCCGAGGCAGTAATGGTGACCGTACCGACTGCAACACCCGTTGCGATCCCTGTATCGGTATCGATAGTTGCAATATTGCTGTTGCTACTGCTCCACGACAATGCACTATCGGTGGTTACATCTAGCACACTAGAATCAGACATTAACGCTTGCGCTGTAAAGGCTTGCTCCAATCCAGCCACCACAGTGGCATCAAGCGGCGTAACTTGCAGGCTTGTTACCGTGGCATCCGTTACGGTCAGCTTTGCTGACGCACTAAACTCGGCTCCATTCGCATTACCCGATGCTGTAATGGTAACGGTACCGACTGCAACACCCGTTGCGATCCCCGTATCGGTATCAATGGTTGCAATATTGCTGTCGCTGCTGCTCCACGACAATGCAGCATTCGTGGTCACATCTAACACACTTGAGTCTGATAAAAGTGCTTGCGCTGTAAGGGCTTGCTCTAACCCCGCCACCACAGTGGCATCAAGTGGCGTGATTTGCAGGCTTGTTACTGTGGCATTCGTTACCGTCAGTTCTGCTGATGCCGTAAACTCAGCGCCATTCGCATTACCCGAGGCAGTAATGGTAACGGTACCGACTGCAACACCCGTTGCGATCCCCGTATCGGTATCGATAGTTGCAATATTGGTGTCGTTGCTACTCCAAGACAATGCACTATCGGTGGTCACATCTAACACACTAGAGTCAGACATTAATGCTTGTGCAGTAAAGGCTTGCTCTAGCCCTGCGACTACAGTGGTATCCTGTGGTGTGATTTGCAGACTGGTTACTGTGGCATTCGTTACCGTCAGTTCTGCTGATGCCGTAAACTCGGTGCCATTGGCACTGCCCGAGGCTGTAATGGTGACCGTACCGACTGCAACACCCGTTGCGATCCCTGTATCGGTATCGATAGTTGCAATATTGCTGTCGCTACTGCTCCACGACAATGCACTATCGGTGGTTACATCTAGCACACTAGAGTCAGACATTAACGCTTGCGCTGTAAAGGCTTGCTCCAATCCAGCCACCACAGTGGCATCAAGCGGCGTAACTTGCAGGCTTGTTACCGTGGCATCCGTTACGGTCAGCTTTGCTGACGCACTAAACTCGGCTCCATTCGCATTACCCGAGGCTGTAATGGTGACGGTACCGACTGCAACACCTGTTGCGATGCCCGTATCGGTATCAATGGTTACAATATTGCTGTCGCTGCTGCTCCAAGAAAGTATTTTGTCAGTGGTTACATCAATGACTGAGTTATCACTCATCTTAGCCAATGCTTTGTATTGCAAACTTAAACCTGCCGGGCTTTGTACTACAGCTGGCGTAACTTGTAAGCTCACAATTGTGGGGTCATTCGGCCCAGTGACTAACCCTTTATCATCGCTACCGCATGCAGTTAGGGTTAACACTGCTATAAGCATCAGCGAAAAAAATTGCATTAATCGTTTCATTGTGGCTCTCCAATATAAACCTGTGCTTTAGACTTAAACTCTACCTCTGTTTTTCTGTTCAATGCCCTTCCCTGCGCCGTGTCATTACTCGCTTTGGGTCTAAGCTCGCCGTTACCTCGGACAGTAATAAGCTCGGCATCAACACCTTTTGAAATTAAATGATCGCCAACAGCTTGCGCACGCTTCTCTGATAAGGTTTGGTTATACCCCATGGCACCTTTACTGTCGGCATTACCCGTGATCACAACCGTTACTTGAGTTTGTTTGGCTTTTTCAATTAGTGGTGGCAACTCATTCGACTTGTCATGGAACGATGTAGAGTCAAAGTCTGCGTCCAATAAAACACGCATCACAGTGGCAGGCACAACAGATTTTGCATCTGGTGTAATTACTGCAGGAATGGTTTTTACGGTGGCACTTGTGGTAGCTCTTGCAGCGGAGCCAAAGCGATAGGTTAGGCCTAGCGAACCAAAGTAAGCGTCTGAAGATCCGCGATTATCATTTGCGTCACCAATAAATTGGTACTCCGCTCGAGCCGATAAACGCTTAGTTAACTTATAATCAAGCCCGACTGCGGTTGTTAGCCCCCAACCAGATGGTTTTGAGTCACCCGCCCATGACGTTTCTCTATCAATATATTTATAAGCTCCACCTAATCGAGCATATAGTGCTACTCGCTCGGTTAAGCCATATGAAAACTTAGCCGTTAGCTCTGCACCAGACATATTCGCCTTGGTGTAGCCCCCTTGATATAGCGCCGATATCGTGCCGTAATTGGTAGCCCCAGCTTCAAGCGCAAACCAGTCATTAAATTGATAACCACCATATAGTCCGTAACCCATAGAGTTATCATCGCAGTCGATGGCATTTTTAGCACAGGCACCGTGAAATTCAGAGAATCCACCTCTAGCACCTACATACCAATTCGGCGTTTCAACAGGTGCAAATGAGCTAGTGTTGCTAATATTAGTATTTGAGTCTGTAGGTAAATCAGCATTAGCTGCAAATACGGGCATGATTGGCAGCAAGCTGACCAATAACACTCTACTTCTAGTTCTTTTCATCTCAATTCTCCCCCATAAGAACTTGCAGTTTTAAACAAAATATAAGAGCTAAACCTTATATATTTCATCTATATAAAGCGGGGCATTGTGACAAATAAGCAAACGCCCAAACCATAAGTGAAGCGAATAACTATGATGTAAAACGCTTATCTAACTGATTAATTTTTGAGTGAGAACCGCAACCATGCTGAAAAGGAAACACAAAACGCTTATGGGAGTTAACACATTTTTATTATTGATTTTTGTGACCTATATCCACATTTAAAGTAAGGACACATCTTCGTTGACTCATCATCTAGGCACATTTAAAAAATTTCGTTGACTAGTAATCCACACTAGAGCTCTGCTCCCAGTATCCCAAAACCAGAATGCATGACTTAATGAACAAAATGTCTCTAAGGGATATTTAATTTTTCCCATAAAAAAAACCTCCGACTTGCGGAGGTTTTTTATTATCTAAGTTGCATTACCGAACTAAGGTTAGAACTTCTGGTTCAATCTTAGGTAATAAGTACGACCCAATACATCATATAGGCCCGTATTCGTGTCACGGTAGCCTGCGAAGTCATACCAGCTTGGCGCCTCTTCATCAAAGATATTGTTCACACCTACGGTGATGCTACCATTCCAATCATGCGTGTAACCCACTTGGAAGTTGTGCTTCATGTAGCTTGGTACGTCAATGATGTAGTCATACCCTTCATCACGTAGGTCTTGCCCTGATTGACTACCGATATATACAGTGGTCCAGGCTGCATTGAAGTCATTCAAGTACCAGCTAGCAACAAAGTTACCACGCCAGTCAGGGTAGTCCTGACTACCTGCATACTCAACCATTTCAGATGTCGCATCAGCTTGCTTATCAAATGCCATTACATGTGAAACGTCCAGCTTGAAGTTGAAATCACCAAAACCTGTTTCAAGGTTGTACGCTGTGACAAAATCGAGACCTGAAGTCTCAACAGAAGCGATATTTTCTACACCCGCTTCAATGTACTCAATCTTACCGTCGGCTCCACGATGAATTTTATCAGAGCTACCATTAATCTGCTCATCATATAAAAGATCATCAATACCCACTGATTCGATCTTATTATCATAAACGATGGAGTAGTAAGAAAGTTCAATATTCCATTCATCGGTTACGTTCCAAACACCACCAAGCGTTAACGAGTTACCTTCTTCGGCTTCTAGATCTGCGTTACCACCGTACCACGTCTTATATTGGTTAGTTGGTGAACAGTAATCTGGGTCAGCAGCATCACCGTTAGCACCACACCAAACTGGATCATAACCGCTTTCGAAGCTAAGTGATTTAGATGAGAACATCTCGCCCATGTTTGGTGCGCGGAAAGAGTCACCATAACTTGCACGAAGTAGCAATGAATCAACTGGACGCCAGCTTAGACCAAATTTAGGTACTACCGCATCGAAAGTCGAAGATTCTGTCACTAACCCCTCAGGACCAGTCAAGCTACCTTCTTGCTCATAACGCTCATAACGTACTGCTGCAGATAGCTCAACATCTGCAGGTAGACCCATTTGGAATTCTACATACCCAGCGGTACGGTCACGTGTTGCGTCAACATCGTCACCCCCAGAGCCACCAGAGATGATCCCCGCAGCAGACTCAGGATCACTGGTTTGCTTAAAGTTAATCATTTCATATTCGGCACCAGCAACCATGGCTAATGAAACAGCATCATTTTCAAAAATCAGCGTTGAGGCAAGACCATCAATTTGTGTACTTTCAAATTTACCCTGATAAACACCTGTATGTGCAGCGGCGCCATAAAGACCAGCCATCTGTCTTTCCCACTCATCATATGCTAAACCTTGAGTGTTAAAGATGTCATACTCACCCGTATCAATTTCACTCTGGATTATGTTGTCATTGATCAAGTTATAGTTGAATGAATTCGTTGTAGAAGCTGAGTGCTGTAGATTAACTTCCCAATCTAAACCATTACCCACATCACTAAAACCAACCAACCCGCCTAAGATATCGAAGTTATCCGTTTCAGTTAGGGTATCACGCTCACCAATCTGAACTGAACGCATGTAAATTTTCATGTCTGCGCCAGTAGGATTGTACTGATTGTCAGCATCCATAATAGGGTAATTTGTCGATACAGGCGTACCAGCATAACGTGTATGGGTTTCAGTGAATGATGCTGAACCACGCCCACGGAACTGAATATTTTCAGTGAGTTCATAACTATAGTTAGTCATAAATGAGTTACGTGTTACATCACCAAATAATTTAGTTACTTCACCATAGCTGTAGAAACAACGGCCATTGTTTTCACCGTCAGTTCCATCTGCAACATTTTCAGTCTCTGAACACATCTGTGAATTTGAATAGAAATCATAAATGTTGCTTGGAGTACCGTCATCGTTGAAGATAGGGTTACCATCGCCATCAACTTTTTGAACTCCAGTATCATAGTAACCATTAGGCACTGAACTGAAAGAGCTATAATCACTGTAAGTTGGGTCATTTAAATCCCAAACATCACGGTCCATCACATGCTTGGTATCGTAATACTCATAAGTGAAAGTGATGTTACCTTTATCAGTGTTAAAACCCGTCGCTAATGAGAAACGATTAGCATCGCCACCTTCAATCGTTGGTTGTTCAGTACTAAAGTCCAATTGAACACCATCAAAATCTTTCTTAGTGATAATGTTAATTACACCAGCAACCGCATCTGAACCATAAACCGCCGATGCACCATCACGAAGAATTTCAATTCGTTCAACAATTGCCATTGGGATTTGCGAAGTATCAGCAACAGCACCAGAGCTTGAGCTAGTACCAGGCATACGACGACCATCTAGTAAAACAAGAGTTGCAGAAGCGCCAAGACCACGAAGGTTAACACTGCTCGTTGCGCTACCGCCTGCGCCGTAACCAGACATACCACGCCATGAACCAAAGCTATTTACTGCAGAGTTATTTAAAACGTCTGCAACCGTTTTTTCACCCGTCATTGCAATATCAGCGGCACTGATTACTGTAACTGGTGAAACAGTTTCCATATCAACTTGTTTAATACGCGAACCAGTTACTTCGATGCGTTCTACTTTTTCATCTGCAGCTTCTTCTGCAAATGCAAACCCGGATAAAGCAACACTTGTCGCGGCAGCTGCTATAAAGCTACGACGTACTGCTTTTGCGGTTAAGGTTACAGAGTTCATATTTATCCCCTCATATTCCGCTTTTAAAATGCCGGAATAGTTATATTTATTTTTTATTCTTTAAAAGGAAGTTAAACACTTCGCAATAAATACTGTTTAAATTTAACTTTTAAGTCAACCGATATCACATAAAAATAACCAAAAAGATATCAATTGATACAAACAGAGGTGGGAAAATACAAGCAAACATCAAAACAACTTTAAAAACAACAACATATAAAAACACCAAAAAAGTCAGACTTGTTAACAAAACATGTATCACGAAATGATACACTTGAAAACCAACTATTAAAAACGAAGGCGAGATTTAACAATTGACACTAGAAATAAGAGAGAAAAGAATAAAAAAACCATCTAAAATTTAAATAAAGAAACAGCAAAGCCTATTATCGCGCACTAGTTCAACACAAATACAATGACAACCAAAATGCAACACAATATTAACCACGAGTTACAGCATGTATCAAAATCTATATAGTTAACGAACTCAGCAATTAAATTGTTAAAACCGGTAATAAAGAGGAACCACTCATTACTAAACCATCTCTGTCATTTAAGATCCCTCTTCATTAATTCAATAAACATATTAATTAGAGTTTACTTAATAAATTTCAGTATAGGCTTCTATACTGACTTAAAAGTAAACGGCTTTAAGACGACGAAGACTATCAATAGATGGAGGAAGCACTGAAAAACTCTATGAAGATTTAAGCCAGCCGAAAAATAGCAAACTGGAACAAATTGATACCGTTCAGTAAAAACGATTAAAGACTACAGCTTGTTTTCTACTGGCTATGCAACTTATAGCCTGGGCGATAATAGAACTCTGCAACTAGATTTTGAGTAAAACAGCGTAGCCCTACAGCTCCCTTTTCTCATACTCGCTCTACTGATGCTACAACATCAGAACCGCTGGCAATGAAGAGCAGCGTTCTTATCGATGCTATCAAAGAGGTTGTCTCTTCCCCTTAAGCGGCAAACATGAGCTAAGCATTACTCGTTAAATGCTAAACATACTAAATTTTAAGCAAAAAAAAGGAGCCATACGGCTCCCTCTTTCCTCACTCTCGAATTAACGAGTGCGTGGGCATAGCTCTTCAGTGCTGAAGAAGTATGCAATTTCGCGCTCTGCAGAGGCTACTGCATCAGAACCATGAACTGCGTTCTCATCGATGCTGTCAGCGAAATCGCTACGGATTGTACCGCGAGCAGCTTCAGCTGGATTCGTTGCGCCCATGATTTCACGGTTAGCTAGAACAGCATTTTCGCCTTCTAAAACTTGAACACAGATAGGACCTGAAGTCATAAATGCAACTAGCGCACCAAAGAATGGACGCTCGCTGTGCTCAGCGTAGAAGCCTTCTGCTTGTTCTTGGCTTAGGTGAACCATTTTAGAAGCGATGATTTTCAGGCCAGCCGTTTCAAAACGGTTGTAGATAGCGCCAATGTGGTTTTTTGCAACTGCATCAGGCTTAATGATAGAAAAAGTACGTTCGATAGCCATGAAAAGCTTCCTTCTTATATAAACGGGTTTTAATTTTCGCGCGGATTATACGAAATTAAAGACCCATTGCCTACCCTTAAGCCCCAAACTAGTTGAGGTAAGTCCGATATCGAAACCAAAAAACCTAGACTGCCTCACACTTTTTCGGATTTAAAACCTGTTAAATCAGATAAAACAGCATTAGCTAAACAATTAGATGACAATGGACATCAATCAAACCAAAGTCTGTTACTTACGTTTTTTTACCCAAATGAAGCCTGCAGCAATCACGGCTAACAAGGCAATAGCGGGTGCAAGCTCAACGAAATGGTGGAATAAACCAACTCCACCGTGGCCCTCATGTGCCATTACCGTCATTGGTGTTAACAATACTGCTGCTAATAACTTACGCATAGAAACTTCCCTTTTGTTTGATATTGTTGTTTTATGATTTTGCTAGAAACCTGCAAAGCTCAAAGCTCAAAGCTCGACTATAAGCTAAAGTTAATCAACTAAGGGACTTTTGATGCGGATCAAACCTAGGCGGTTTTATGTGCACCAAGGGCGTTAGATAAGACAATGATCACACTTTAACCACGTTCGACTCACAATGGGTTATTTTTCGGCAATCCAATTAGCTTGAATCGCCTCGAGTATTCTTTCGTTGCAATGTTTTGGATCGTCATCAAAACATTCTAGGGCTAACACCCATTCATTAAGATCAGTGAAACGAATTTTTTCCGGCTCAACATCTGGATACTTATCAATTAATTGAAGTGCAATTTCTAACGAATCGATCCACTTAAGCTTCATAACGACTCTCCTTTCGTGCAAACATAATTAAGTATAAAACATGGAGCGCGACTTACTGGTGAAATCACTGCTATAGGCTCATCCATGATGACGGTTCCAATACTACAATTGCCTGCAAAACTGTTAGCGGCTAAATAAAAGAATAAGCAGAATATTCCCTACAAAACCCAAATGGTAGTTCAGAGGCGGTGAGAGATAGTGTATAAGGCGATTTCTGTAAGGAACACAGTGTTCTTTAGCTTGTTTATAGGTCTGTTCACCTTTTCGACCAGTCTCACAACAGCTAACACCTTAGCGTAATTGCATTGTGTCTGTGATAGAGGCTGAAGACTCAATAGGTAAACCTTTAAAGTGCGAACTTACTAGGTTCAGGCCAATAGAAACAAAAAAGCCAGTAGACTTAGCTACTGGCTTTTACAAAAGCGATTTAAATTGGCTAAGTTATTAGCCTTCGCTGACCATGTTAATTGTATACTTAGGGATATCTACAACAAGATCCGCATCAGGTACTCTAGACTGGCAAGATAGGCGACTCTCAGGCTCAAGACCCCACGCTTTATCTAGCATGTCATCTTCAAGTTCATCGCTCTCTTCTAGCTCATCGAAACCTTCACGAATGATCACGTGACAAGTGGTACAAGCGCATGACTTTTCACAAGCGTGTTCGATATTGATACCATTACGCAGCGCAACATCTAATACCGTTTCACCGACATTCGCTTCAACTACAGCGCCATCCGGACATAACTCTTCATGGGGTAAAAATACAATTTGTGGCATAACCTTACCTATATATTGTCAACCGACTGCCCTTTTAGAGCGAGTCGAATTGAATTATCCATACGCTTAGCAGCAAAGTCCTGCGTCGCTGTATCTAATACTTCGATAGCCGCTTCAATAGCATCGGCATCCCCTTCACTCGCAATTTGAGCAAGTGAAGCCATATTCGCTTGGATAGCGCTTAGCTCATCCGCTGATAGCAATTCGCCATCTTTATTTAATGCAGCATTGAGTGACTCGAGTACGCGAGCCGCTTCAACTTGCTTCTCAGCCAACATACGGCGAGTAATATCCTCTTTGGCGTTGGCCATTGAATCTTTTAACATGCTGCCAATTTCTTCATCGCTTAAGCCAAAAGATGGCTTAACTTGGATGCTTGCTTGCACGCCGGTGGACTTTTCCATAGCTGTAACGCTGAGCAGACCGTCAGCATCAACTTGGAAGGTCACACGGATATGCGCCGCACCCGCTGCAAGTGGTGGGATCCCTTTCAAGGTAAATCGAGCAAGTGAGCGGCAATCTGCCACTAACTCGCGCTCACCTTGAACCACATGGAATGCCATCGCGGTTTGTCCATCTTTAAAGGTGGTAAACTCTTGTGCGCGGGCAACAGGTATCGTAGTGTTACGAGAAACGACTTTCTCAACAAGACCGCCCATGGTCTCAACCCCAAGTGACAGCGGGATAACATCGAGTAGTAACAAGTCAGACTCTGGCTTGTTACCCACTAAAATGTCGGCTTGAATCGCTGCACCAATCGCCACAACACGATCAGGATCGATTGAAGTGAGCGGCACTTTACCCATGAAGTTTTCAACTTCTTGGCGTACTAAAGGTACTCGAGTAGAACCACCAACCATTACAGTTTCAAGTACTTCTTCGCTAGTCACACCGGCATCACGCAGTGCACGGCGGCAGCTACTGATTGTTTTTTTAACTAGTTTGCCAATTAAGCTATCAAACAGATCGCGGCTAATGGTTAACGTCAGCGTATTGCCTTCATCATCAACCACTGAAGCAACAGTCTCAGCAGAGTCTGTTAATGCTTCTTTTACGCGTCTCGCTTCAATCTGCATTTTACGGTTCATGCTAGCGCTTGCAGAGCTTAGCTGCCACTGCTCAGCAAAATGCGCTTGCAGCATGTGGTCGAAATCGTCTCCACCTAATGCAGAGTCGCCGCCCGTTGCTAGCACCTCAAACACGCCTTTGTTCAAACGTAGAATGGAGATATCGAATGTACCACCGCCTAAGTCATAAACGGCAATCACGCCCTCTTGACCAGAATCTAATCCATAAGCGATAGCTGCTGCGGTAGGCTCGTTTAATAAACGCAATACTTTAACGCCAGTCAAAGATGCTGCATCTTTCGTACCTTGGCGCTGTGCATCATCGAAATAAGCTGGCACGGTGATCACCACGCCCTCTAATGTGCCGCCTAACGTTGACTCGGCGCGCGCCACCAGCGGTTTTAAGATCTCTGATGAAATTTGAACAGGGTTAACTTTACCGTTTGGTGTCACGAAAATAGGTAAACCGTGCTCACTTGCTTCGAAAGCATAAGGCAGTGCCTGCGAGCCCGATTGAATATCTTCAAGACTGCGGCCCATAAAGCGCTTAATTGACACTATGGTATTTTGTGGATCTTGAGCAGAAAATGCTTCAGCTTCACGACCAACAAAAACACCGTCTTGGGTATATCGGACGACAGAAGGCAATGAATGCTGTGAATCTTCATCGGGTAAAGTATTCGCCACGCCGCTACGTACCGCAGCAACAAGTGAGTTAGTGGTGCCTAAATCGATCCCGACTGCGAGACGATGTTGGTGGGGAGCAGCGCTCTGTCCAGGCTCTGCTATCTGCAAAAGTGCCATATATATCCAACTTAAAAAATGTTGGCTCAATGTCTTGAGCCAACAATATTATAAAATTAACACGGTTGACTAATCTAAGAGTGCGTCTTCCACTCGAGTCAACTCATCTTGTAATTTTGCCATGAACTTGAGTTTACGAATTTGCTCTGCCGCCTGCAAATGGTCAGCCTCAAACTCGCTAACCAGTAATGGCTTTAAATCTGTCGTAATTTGCTTGGCATACTGCTCAAAAGAATCGTAGAGTTCGGCAATTTCAGAGTCGGGATCATCGCTATGCTTGATCTCTTCAAGTGACTCACGCCATTCCATCTGCTGCATTAAAAATTGAGTATCTTTTAATGTGGTCGATTCGTGGCTCAATTCTAACCCTTTCAGTGCAAGCAAATGCTCGGCTCGTTGAATGGGATTTTTTAGAGTTTGAAAGCCATCATTAATTTGCGCAGTACGCTGTACAGACAGACGCTTATCTTGCTCACTCGCGTTAGCAAATTTGTCAGGATGAACCGCCCGTTGCAGTTCGCGGTAGCGCTCTGCAAGTAAGGCGGTGTCGACATCATAGGAAGGAAGTAAACTAAACAGCTCGAAATAATTCATAGTTTTACTTTTAATGACTTAAACGGTAAAGCTCTCACCGCAGCCACATTCACCTTTCGCATTAGGGTTATTGAACTGGAAACCTTCGTTAAGACCTTCTTTAACAAAGTCCAACTCAATCCCTTGAAGATAGATAAAGCTTTTGGCATCGATGATGATCTTGACACCATCGACATCATAAATCTCATCATCATCGTTAAGATCATCAACAAATTCCAGCACGTAAGCCATGCCTGAACAGCCCGATGTCTTAAGCCCTAAGCGTAAGCCTAGACCTTTGCCGCGACTAGCTAGAAAGCTCTTAACTCGGTCAGCCGCAGCGGGAGTGATACTAATTGCCATCTTAACTCCAGGTATTACTTAGTTTGCTTAGTCTTATACTCTTCTAGCGCAGCCTTGATCGCATCTTCAGCCAAAATAGAACAGTGAATCTTAACTGGCGGCAAAGCTAACTCTTCAGCGATATCAGTGTTCTTAATCGCACGAGCTTCTTCAACCGTCTTACCTTTAACCCACTCAGTCACAAGTGAGCTAGAAGCGATAGCACTACCACAACCATAAGTTTTGAACTTTGCGTCTTCGATAATACCGTTATCATCGATACGCAGTTGCAGCTTCATTACGTCACCACAAGCTGGCGCACCAACCATACCCGTTACCACTGATGGGTCGTTTTTATCGAATGAACCCACGTTACGTGGATTTTCATAATGATCGATTACTTTTTCGCTATAAGCCATGATACAACTCCAATTTATCTATTCGTCAATTTAGCTAAGGTTAATGATGTGCCCACTGAACAGAGTCCAGATCGATACCGTCTTTGAACATTTCCCAAAGCGGAGACATTTCCCTTAAATTACCAATAGATTCTTTAATCGTTTCTATTGCATGGTCGATCTCTTCGTCTGTCGTGAAACGACCGATTGAGAATCGAATTGAGCTGTGTGCCATCTCATCGTTTAGACCTAATGCACGCAGTACATAACTTGGTTCAAGGCTTGCTGAAGTACATGCAGAACCAGACGATACCGCTAGATCTTTTAGCGCCATCATGAGTGATTCACCTTCAACGAAGTTAAAGCTGACATTCAGGCTACCACAAGCTCTTTTTTCCATATCACCGTTGACGTAAGTCTCTTCGATATGCTTGATACCATTCCACAGCTTGTCACGTAGACGACCAATACGCTCGTTATCCGTTTCCATATCAGCTTTAGCAATGGCCGCAGCTTCACCCATACCCACAATTTGGTGAGTTGCTAGGGTACCACTACGCATGCCACGCTCGTGTCCACCACCGTGCATCGCAGCTTCTAAGCGAATACGTGGCTTACGGCTGACATAAAGCGCGCCGATACCTTTAGGTCCATACATCTTGTGACCAGAAATAGACATTAGGTCAACTTTGGTCGCTTGTACGTCGATAGGTAGTTTGCCAGCACTTTGCGCAGCATCAACATGGAAAATAATTTTTCGAGAACGACAAAGCTCGCCGATAGCATCAATATCTTGGATAACACCAATTTCGTTGTTCACCTGCATGATGCTCACTAAAATAGTGTCTTCACGCATCGCCGCTTCAATCATCTCGATAGGGATCAAACCACTTGGCTCAGGCTGAAGATAAGTGACTTCATAACCTTCACGCTCAAGCTGGCGACAAGTGTCTAAAACGGCTTTATGTTCAGTTTTGCTAGTGATGATGTGCTTACCCTTCTTATGGTAGAAGTGAGCAACACCTTTAATCGCAAGGTTGTCTGACTCAGTCGCACCAGAAGTAAACACGATTTCACGCGGATCGGCATTAATCAGCTCTGCAACTTGGTTACGAGCGATATCAACAGCCTCTTCGGCTTGCCAACCGTAACGGTGAGAACGAGACGCTGGATTACCAAAAATACCGTCCATTGTCAGGCATTGCATCATTTTCTCTGCGACACGAGGGTCAACCGGCGTCGTCGCAGCATAATCTAAATAGATAGGTAGCTTCATCACACACTCCGTACTTTGTAGCCTCCAGTGGAGACCACTTACAACGTACAAAAAATAATTTTTATATTCATAACAGAGGCTTTTAGATACTTAGCCTTTGTTCCTGCTGCAATTTATCCTGTTTAACGGAGATAAACTGCACATCTCTTTTATGCATCAACCCTGCTAACGAAATGCCATTTAAGAAATCAGAAATCTGACTGCTTAAATCTCCCCAGAGAGAATGGGTTAAACATCGTGTTCCACTCTGGCAGTTACCGTGACCTTGACAGCGAGTTGCATCGACAGACTCATCAACCGCACGTACAACCATTCCAACGGAAATATCGCAAGCATCTGTACCTAGGCGATATCCACCACCTGGGCCACGTACACTTGAAACCAAACCATTTTTTCTGAGTTTTGCGAAGAGTTGTTCGAGGTAAGATAGAGAGATCCCTTGACGCTCGGAAATATCGGCCAATGGTACGGGACCATTAGTTGAGTGCATGGCAACATCTAACATTGCAGTTACTGCGTACCGACCTTTCGATGTAAGTTTCATGGCTACTACGTCTCCCAAAAAAGCATAGGCTAATTTCAACATACCCGACTATTTTAGTCAAGTATAAAACCTAGCAATCTGGTCAGGTATTAATAGGATCATGACGAGTTAAATACCCCGTCATTTTGCTGGGGTATTTAACCTGTTTATTAGGCAAGATTCAATGGCATTTGGGATTTTAACCCCACATTAATCTAGATAATGGGATCAAACTCATCTATAGACTTCTGACGCTTCTGCGCTGCCGCTAATTCATCTTCGCTAAAATCTTCCACATCCAGCTCAGGTAGCTTTTCAGTACAGACGCTTCCACCAAGGGTTTGAACGGCTTGGCAGACCTCTTGAACTTTCGAGTCCATCAGGTGCATATGATCCAACATCTGGCCAATGGCATTGGCGACAGGGTCTGGATTATCAGGCGATACGGCGTAGGCATCAAAGCCATACTTCTTCGCCATCTCTGTGCGGCGCTGAGAGGTTTCTTTTGATTGAGCCGATGGTGTCGCCACCACTCGTCCCGGAATACCAACAACCGTGGTGTCTGCTGGCACATCTTTAACCACCACTGAATTAGAACCGACTCGAGCACCATCATTCATAGTGATAGGACCTAAGATTTTTGCACCGGCACCAATTACCACATTATTGCCTAATGTAGGGTGACGTTTACCCGACTGCCATGTCGTTCCACCTAAGGTCACACCATGATAAAGGGTGCAATCGTTGCCAATCTCGGCGGTTTCACCAATTACCACGCCCATACCGTGATCGATAAAGAAGCGATCACCGATAGTGGCACCAGGGTGAATTTCAACCCCGGTTAACCAACGAGAGAAGGTCGATAAACATCGCGCTGAAAGCCGCCAATTTCTTACCCAGAGTTTATGACTCACCCTGTGGATCCAGATAGCTTGCATTCCAGGGTAATTGAATAAAATCTCAATAGTCCCGTTTGCAGCTGGATCTCTATGGTAAATAGAGGCTATGTCGTCTTTCAGTCTTGCGATAACACCCATTTAGCAACTTCCTTTTAGCGCTTTTACTTATCTTTAGTCTCGTTCTTAGAGACAACTTTATCAATCGAGGTCAAAATGCCGCGCAAAATGTTCATCTCTTGGCGCTCAATGCGCGTACGGCTGAACAAACGACGTAACTTAGTCATCACCTGACCTGGGTGACTTTTAACAATAAAGTTAGTCGACAATAACGTAGTCTCTAAATGCTCAAAGAAATTCTCACGTTCTCTTGAAGATGGATACGCTTCTTCATTCTCAGCAACAGGTTCAATTCCCGTTTTCTCTGCCGTACTCAACTCTTGAGCAAGGTGCGCCACTCGCGCCTCGTAACAGATAATCTGTACCGCTTGCGCCAAGTTTAGCGAGGTATACTCTGGGTTGGCAGGAATGGCAACGTGGTAATCACAGCGCTGTAGCTCTTCATTCGTTAGACCATTGTTTTCACGGCCGAAGACAATTGCAACAGGACTCGTTAACGCTGAACCAACTAGCTTTTCACCCGCTTCGCGAGGCTCAAGCATAGGCCAGTCTAGGGTACGGCTGCGGGCACTAGTTGCAATAACAAGGCTACAATCGGCAATGGCCTCTTCAACAGAGCCTACAGTAATGGCGTGCTTAAGAATATCTGATGCACCTGCCGCTAACGCGATCGAGTGACCATCTGGCTCAACTTTTGGCTCAGCTAGATATAAAGTGGATAATCCCATGGTTTTCATAGCACGGGCTGTAGAACCTATATTCCCTGGATGGGAAGTACCGACAAGAACGACGCGAATATTGCTGAGCATGAAACTACTTAATTTTTCTGAGGGAACACGTGAAAGAATGTTACCACAGGCGACACATTTTGCTTATACAAAAATCAGTATTTGATATAACCATCAAATAGAGTATAATCCGCCTCCGATAATTTATATCCGTTCTTTTACATCCAGGGGATTTGCAATGCTTCCAATGCATACCATTGCTGTGCGCGCTGCTCGCGCTGCCGGCCAAACAATTTTGCGCGCCTATGCGGAACTAGACCGAGTTGAAGTCAGTTCAAAAGGTGTTAACGACTACGTAACTAACGTAGACAAGGAAGCTGAAGCTGCAATCACGTATCAGATCCGTAAATCTTACCCAGATCACACTATTGTTTGTGAAGAAAGCGGCGAGAACAAAGGAACAAATAAAGATTACGTTTGGATTGTTGACCCTCTGGATGGCACTAATAACTTCGTAAGAGGCATTCCTCATTTTGCTGTCTCAATTGCGATGCAATTCAAAGGCAAAACAGAAGTCGCTGTTGTTTACGATCCTATCCGTGACGAGCTATTCTCTGCAGTGCGCGGTAAATTCGCTAAGCTTAACGATTTCCGCATCCGTGTAGCGAACAAAGATCTAGGCGAAACTATCATTGCGACTGGATTCCCATTCAAGGCTAAGCAACACACTGAAACTTACATGAAGTTGTTCGCAACTGCATTCACTCAGTCTGCCGACGTACGTCGTGCCGGTTCTGCTGCACTTGATTTAGCATACCTTGCTGCTGGCCGTGTAGATGGTTTCTTCGAAATTGGTCTAAAGCCATGGGATATCGCTGCTGGCGATCTAATCGTGCGCGAAGCTGGCGGTACAGTAACTGACTTTACAGGTAACCATAACTACCTAGCATCAGGCAACATCGTTGCAGGCTCGCCAAAGGTTACTACTGCATTAGTTAAATCTTTCCGCCCATTATTGAGCGAAGCACTTAAGCGTTAATCTCGCTTAGTTGACTAAGAAACCGCCTTTTAGGCGGTTTTTTTATGCCTAAAATTCAAAACTGGCCAAAATGCTCTAAACTCTTAAAACCTAATTCAATTTTCTTAGGTATTACAAAGACAAATATCAAACACAATTGTGAATAGCGTCACACGGATAATGTCACAATTCTTCGATTTACTGGTACCATTTATCAAACGACTGCATTAGGGAGCATCATGGATAAAATGTATCGCAAATATGGCATTACCAGCATCAAAGCCATTGAACATCTAGTACTCATTATTATCGCAATCGCCACTGTAGTAGCGATTGGCCAAGAGATTAAACATATTTTTGAAGTTGGTGCAGTGGCCCTTGCGGATCTACTGTTACTATTTATCTATTTAGAAGTGCTGGCAATGGTGTCGCATTATGCCGAATCAGGCAAGCTGCCTATTCGCATGCCACTTTACATTGCTATCGTCGCTCTTGCGCGATATTTGATTTTAGATATGAAGGCGATGGATGACTGGCGAATTGTTGCGATTTCAATCTCTACGCTTGTCCTCGCTGCCACGGTTATTATAATTCGCTGGGGACAGCTAAAATTACCTTATCCCCGTCCCAAAGAAGACGAGCTATAAGATTTATCTAAAATAGCAAATGATAAGCACTCTGAGTGATACCTTCGAGTGCTTAGCTTCTCAGTATCATCTTCAGTTTATCCTTTGCCTTTAATACCCTATTAAAATCAACCAATCCCAGCCTAGGTCTTTAATTGCGGGCACAAGTGGTTTAAGCTCATATCTGTTTATGCAAAATAACTTGATATAATAGCGATCACATTAAATATGTGATCAACCAGCGGGAGTTCTGAGCCTTTAGACAATGCAGAGGATCGAAGCTAATCGTTATTCGATATCAAGAGCAACTTGCGCAGTATACAGGGCTTTGACCTGCTCACATGTTTAATATGATTGTATAAGGATAATCGGTATGGAAACCTCGCAACAAGAAAGGCGTAGCTCCCAAAGAGTCGATATGGAAGATGAGTCTGTTACTATCGCGATTCACAGTAATGCAGGCATACATTCGAAATCAGCCATCTGCTTGGATCTTTCTCGCCGAGGCGCACTACTAGAATACAATCAAGCATTAGCACTAGGCACCTTAATCGAGATAACCTTTAATCAAGGTTATGATAACGAGAATACCATCAAGGGCCAGGTTTGCCGTTGTACTAGCATCAGCGATACTCGTTGTCACATCGCATTACAACTCATTTAGTCATGCTATAAGCTGCATAAAAAAGCCTAACATCGTTAGGCTTTAATATATTCTTAGATGCTGTTAGTGGTTACAGATCCGATCAGCAGCGGTCTCTATACCGTTCTGCGAATGGATAAACTTCCCTTTTTTCTCAAGAAAAGCGATTAGCTCATCTGCATCCATCTCTTGTGCAGAGCAAGTGTGGTAACGTGCCTGCTCACCAAACTCTTTATGCATTAATGATTTTAACGCCTCTTTAGTTAAAGATTGCCCGTGCGCTAACATAAGCTCCATCACCTGATGGCCGTGAATAGAATCTGACATATTGCCTCTAATATTAAGCTGTATATATAAGGCACTTTATACGCTATCCCTATATTCAAAACTTTGATCTACTTTGCACTCGTATTAATAGTCATAAATTTTTGTATGAAATTAGTGTCAATGCACACTATATTAAGCATTTGATTTTGCTTAAACAGCCTAAGCTAAGCCACTCTTTCAAAGTGAGTCTTCCATGTCACTAATATTATTACTAACACAACAGATGAGCCTCTATATGATGATTGTCTACCTTGTTAGTAAAACCCCCCTTTTTAAAGTTTTTACCGAGGCCGCGACTCGCCTTCCCCACAAGGTTTATATCTACTTTATCTTCTCAGGCTTTTGCATTATGGCCACCTATTTTGGTGAACAGACCAATGATGCCATCGCCAATACTCGAGCCATGGGCGCCGTACTTGGAGGCTTACTCGGCGGGCCAGTTACGGGTTTCTTAGTCGGGCTCACAGGCGGGCTACACAGATACAGCATGGGCGGATTTACCGATCTGGCCTGCGCTATCTCGACTACCTTGGAGGGCTTATCTGCTGGAATGGTGAGTTATTACCTACGCCGTATCGGCCAACAAGAAATGCTCTATTCACCATTACTGGTGTGCGTGGTGACCTTTACAGCTGAAGTGATGCAGATGCTAATTATTCTAGCCGTTGCTAAACCTTTTGCTGATGCCTTTGCACTCGTGGAACAAATAGCGCTGCCAATGTTGTTGATCAACTCTATCGGTGCCGCACTATTTATGAGTATCATACGCGACCAAAAAGCCATGTATGACAAGATGTCGTCGGTATTCTCAACTCAGTCGTTAAGGATTGCTGAGCGCAGTGTAGGAATTTTGTCGACAGGTTTTAATGAAGAAACCAGTAAGCAGGTAGCACAAATTATCAAAGAGGAAACGCAGGTTGGCGCGGTAGCTATTACCGATACTGAAAAACTGCTGGCCTTTATCGGCATCGGCGATGACCACCATATTTCGGGTACGCCGATCTCTTCTAAAATAACTCAAGATGCTATAGATCAAGATAGAGTGATGTTCGCCGATGGCGTCAATGTGCCCTATGCATGCTCAATATCAGACAATTGTCAGCTGGGTTCCAGCTTAGTGATCCCGCTTAGATCTGATGCCGAAGTTATCGGAACCATCAAACTGTACGAGCCGAAGAAAAAGCTGTTTCTCAATATCAATAAAACCCTAGGCGAAGGTTTAGGACGACTGCTATCGAACCAAATTCTTTATGGTCGCTTTGCCGTTCAGCAAAACTTATTAGTTCAGTCTGAACTGAAGTTGTTACAAGCCCAAGTCAATCCACACTTTTTGTTTAATGCGCTAAATACCATCGCAGCGATTATCCGCCGCGACCCTAATACTGCACGGCA
Organism: Shewanella schlegeliana; assembly: GCF_016765635.1. Lineage (GTDB taxonomy): Bacteria > Pseudomonadota > Gammaproteobacteria > Enterobacterales > Shewanellaceae > Shewanella > Shewanella schlegeliana. The sequence goes on along the minus strand of NZ_JAESVD010000001.1, from coordinate 169,394 downwards.
ACTCATTCAAAACCTATCGCAGTTTTTACGGATCAACTTAAAACGCACCACGGGACTGGTCACTCTCGCCGATGAACTTGAACATATTGACTCATATCTGACTATCGAAAAGGCACGCTTTATCGATAAATTAACGGTCAATATTGATATTCCAGAGTCATTATTGCATTGCAAACTGCCCGCCTTTACCCTGCAGCCAATCATTGAGAATGCGGTGAAACACGGCACTTCAAACATGCTAAGTTCCGGCGTCATCACGGTTAAAGGCGAGCTATTGGCAGACGAGACACTACTACTGTCTGTCACCGACAATGCTGGCCTTTATAAGCCAAAAACCGACAGCGAAGGCTTAGGCATGAATATCGTCGACAAGCGGATCCAAAACATATTTGGCGCACAGTTTGGTATTGCAATAAACTTTGAACCAAACCAATACACTACAATTAGCATTCACCTACCAACAAAGGGATCTTAAGCCTTGATTAGCTGTATCATAATTGACGATGAACCTTATGCCAGAGACGAGCTTGCTATCTTGCTTGAGAACGACCCTGATTTTGAAGTGGTAGCCCAATGCAGTAACGCCGTTGAAGCGATGCAAGCCATCGCAAAGTATAAACCTGAGCTGATCTTCCTTGATATTCAGATGCCCAAAATATCCGGCCTTGAACTCGCGTCTATGTTAGACCCGGATAATCTCCCTAGGATCGTGTTTGTGACAGCATTTGATGAATACGCCATCACTGCATTTGAAAAACAGGCATTCGATTACCTATTGAAGCCGATTGATGACAATCGTTTCGCCTCGACATTAAACCGATTACGCAAAGACCTGACACCTAAGCAACTCGGCCCCATCGCCACTGAAAAGCTTGAGCATATCCCCTGCTTTTGCGGCAATAGGTTAAAGGTGGTGGCCACTGATGCCGTACAATTTATCTATAGTGATATGAGCGGCGTGCATGTTGCGACCGCCAACGAGCTTGTGCATACCCATATGACATTAAGAGTACTAGAGGAAAAAACCTCGCTTATCTATTGCCATCGGCAGTACTTAATCGCTCCTAAGGCCATTGCCGAAATCGAACTGCAAGAAGCGGGTGCAGAGGTCACAACTCGCTCTGGCGCTAAGGTGCCAGTATCTAGGCGCTACTTAAAGCAACTCAAACAACTTTTTGGGTTCCAATAGCAATAAAAAGTTCAACCGCTAAGGTCGCCATATTACCGCTGACCTTAGCTATCTGACCGCTTAGCTATTTGGAACTTTCTGACTCTATAAATAAGTTTACACTCCCAGCCATTCTATGTTTGGAGAGTTAATTAATATGACGTGGTTCTTGCTTTGCGTCGGTCTGTTGATCGGTGGCTATTTTATTTATGGTGCATTTGTCGAAAAGGTTTTTGGCATCAATACAAATCGTCAAACCCCTGCATTTACCAAGACTGACGGTGTCGATTATGTACCTATGTCTAAAGGTAAAGTTTACCTTATTCAGTTACTCAATATTGCTGGTGTAGGCCCAATCTTTGGTCCTATCCTCGGTGCACTTTATGGCCCAGCGGCCATGTTATGGATTGTGCTTGGCTGTGTATTTGCAGGTGCAGTACACGATTATTTCTCTGGCATGTTATCTGTTCGCAACAATGGTGAGTCGGTACCTAACCTTGCAGGTAAATACCTAGGCAAAGGTGCTAAGCACTTTATGAACGTGTTTGCCATCATTCTTCTGCTTCTAGTTGGGGTGGTATTTATCTCGGCTCCTGCTGGCCTTTTGGCTAAGCTAACAGGTTTGGACTTGAGCATTTTCGTTGGTATCATCTTCGTATACTACTTGATCGCAACCATCGTGCCTGTCGATAAGATTATCGGCCGCCTCTATCCGTTCTTCGGCGCTCTGCTAGTGTTTATGTCTGTTGGTCTGACTATCGCGTTAATCATCTCTAGTGAGCACACTTTATTACCAGGCGTTGAAGTCGGTGACTTCCTAACGAACTTAAACCCGAATGACATGCCTCTATGGCCTGCCCTATTCATCACGATTGCTTGTGGTGCTGTCTCAGGTTTCCACGCAACTCAGTCACCACTAATGGCGCGCTGTGTTGAGAATGAATCAAATGGTCGCTTTGTATTCTACGGCGCTATGATCGGTGAAGGTATTATTGCCCTTATCTGGTGTGCTATCGCACTGTCTTTCTTCGGCGGTGTTGAAGGGCTAAATGCGGGTATGGCGGGTAACCCTGCGAACGTCGTTTATGAAGCTTCAACAGGTCTTCTAGGCGCGGTAGGTGGTTTCCTAGCGGTACTAGGGGTTATCGTACTGCCTATCACCTCAGGTGATACAGCGTTCCGAAGCGCCCGTCTGATTTTAGCTGAGTTCTTCAAAATGCCACAAACAGAGCTGCCAAAGCGTCTAATGTTTGCTATCCCATTATTTGTTGCTGGTGCGGTATTAACTCAGGTTGATTTTGGTGTCATTTGGCGCTACTTCGGTGTTGCTAACCAGACAACTGCAGTAATGATGTTATGGACAGCATCTGCGTACCTTTTACGTCACAACAAACTGCATTGGATCTGTACGGTTCCGGCCATGTTTATGACAACGGTTGTAATTAGTTTCCTATTGAGCTCACACACGCTAGGAGCAGGCCTACCAATGACAATCTCAACAATTGCAGGCGTAGTATCGACCTTAGTGATCACTGGCCTAGTTATTGTTAAGACTAAAGGTAAAGGCGAAATTGAAATGGTAGCGGAAGAGTCTTAGTACTTCTGCGGTTCCGCCACAAAAAAGCCAGTCAAACGACTGGCTTTTTTACGTGCTAAAACTTCACTCTATACAAACAGTAACACCTTATCTGTCACCCTTGAGCAATTCAGGTTCAACCAACACGCTATTATCGTTATCAGAGATCCAGATCTGGCCTTCACAAATATTAAACTGCAAAGACATGTTGCGACCAACCAGCTGCCCCATCGCTTTCACAGCTTCTTCTGGAATATTCCAAATCGTTAAATTGCCGTAGCGCTCAAGCGTCGCTTCATTTTGCTTCCACCAAATAGGCACACTACGACCGCCGTAGGTAATGAGCTGTACTTGTTTAGCACGCCCACACGCTTTACGTAACCATTTCTCGTCACTCTGCCCAAACTCCACCCATAGGTTGATTTCATCGGACAATGACTTATCCCAAAGCTCAGGCTCATCATCGACACATAGTCCTTTGCTAAACGCCAAACTGTCACTGGCATTCATGGCAAAGGCAAGCAGTCTTACCATCATACGTTCATCGGTTTCTGAAGGATGCTGGGCTAGCGTTAACTGGTGATCTTGATAATAACCACGATCCATATCGGCGATTTGGATTGCGACTTTAAATACGGTTGCTTTAAGTGCCATGGGAGTATTCACAAATAAATTTGCGCCAAGTTTACCTCAAATTAAACAGCCAGCACACGATCAAGGCATTAAAAACAACACTGTTCTAGCCTCCTTGGTTAACGAATGTAAAACTTATCTATCTGATGAACTAAAAGGTGATGAGCTAAAAGCTGCCCGGTCTTAAATATCTGGCATCGACAAACTGCTCAGATAAACGCTGCATTTCAGCGGGGTCACCATAGACAAGGCATGACTCTCCGGTGGTTAACTGTTGCTCAATCATGTCATCATCGAACTCAGCCAAAAAACTAGCGTCTCGCCTTAACAACTCATTAAGTTCAAAAGGCACAGGAGAAGTGGCATAAGTCACTTCGATCTTTTGCAGGTAAGGCATGGCGCCAATAGGTAATAAGTCGGCTGGTGTTGAGGTATCGATCAACAACAACTCGCCTCTCGTTGTTTGCAGTGAAAAACAGGCCTGGTAATGTTCAGGCGTGTTTTCGTCAAAACGCTCAGCATTGCGCTTAAAAAAATGCTCCCAAAATACTCTTCTTTGTTTAAATACAGGCAAACGTTGCTGAACCTCTTTGCGGTGCTCGGCAATAAAATCAAATAAAGGATTGATCGAAAGAGGTAACCAAGACTCCAGTCGCGCTCTGAGTTCTCGTGCGTATACGGGTGCAGCACCAGCTGTGCTTATCGCAATCTGTAAGCGACCTCTATCGACAATGGAAGGAGTGATAAAGCGGCAATGCTTTGGATTATCTACCACATTAGCCCAAATCCCTTGCCGCTTGGCGATACTCGCTAGACGTTCATTGAGCTGCTTATCTGCGGTGCAAAGATAAATAAGATCGTAACCTGTGATATCAGAGTCACTAACTGGTCGTTGTTCAAGGGTTATGCGATTTTGATTGACATAGTTGAGGGTGTCTTGGCAAACATCAATTGCGATAACGCGAACACTCGCCTCAGTGCGACAAAGTAGGTCCAACTTGCGACTGGCGACATCGCCAGCCCCAATAATAAGCACCCTAAGAGCTTGGGTATCAACAAACAGCGGAAAGTATTGCATTTATGAGCTGCACCTATGCGATAGTTTACGACTTCTTTAGTCGTGTTCTATCGGCAATTGTCGCTCAAGCCAGGCTTTATAACCACCCGCTAACGATACCACTTTCGAATAACCCATAACCTGAAGATTATTTGCAGCCAGTGCAGAACGATAGCCGCCGCCACAATACAAAACCAATGGGCTTTGTTTATCGGGAAAACGTGTCTCGATATCTCTCTCAATAATACCTCTGCCTAAATGCTGCGCGTTAGGTAGGTGTCCCTGCAGCCACTCAGAGTCTTCTCTGACATCGAGTAAGTTCCAGTCTGTCATAGATTGGTACTGCTCAACTGTCACTTCGGTGATCTTAGGTAAAATACTTTCTACTAATGCTAAAAATGCAGGATTATGTTTCATTAACTGTACTTCTCACTTCGCTCAGCACTGCAATTCCAGCAGAGCTCAAAGCTGGATTCATTGATTTCATGGCAGTTAACACACTTCCATTGTGGACACTGTGCGTTTAACGATGCCATCTGTTTTTTTGCGATTTCGTATTGGCTTTCTGCCACCCAAAGTTCGACATTTTGAATGCCTGTTGGTAGCTCACCTACACCACCTAACAGTGCCTCACCTTTTAACTCAACCTGTATACCACTGGACTCCAGCATACCTTTCCAAGTATGAGCCTCTAGCAGATTCCCTGCTGCAACCAAACGTGTCTGCTCTTCCATGTTATTTCCTACTGCTATTGCTCTGTCGGCAAATTAAGGGACAAAACTTCAATAAGCTCACTTTAAAATAGGTTTACATGCTACAGCGAAATCGACAAGTCTGTCGAGTGCTCTGTTTTTAAACAACACAAAACACTTAGCCTAGGGGGAATAGGTGGGATTTATACTCACCTTTACAAAAATTAAAGATAATTATCATCGAATAGCGCATAAAAAAGCCACCTCAAGGGTGGCTTTTCTGTACTTATACCTATTAAGGCATTAGTGCATCTTGATCTGCACCTTCTTTCTCAACTTCAACAGGCATCATGTGTTCACGATTAATGCCTAGCTTGATAGCCAAGAAGCTCGCCACGTAGATTGACGAGAAGGTACCCACAAAAATACCCATCAACAATGCTGTCGCAAAGCCATGGATCATTGTGCCACCTTTGAGGAACAGAGCCACAACTACAACCAATGTTGTACCAGTCGTAATAATGGTACGACTCATGGTCTGAGTGATTGAAATATTCACCACTTCTTCAGGCGTACTCTTACGCAACTTTAGGAAGTTTTCACGAATACGGTCAAATACCACGATGGTATCGTTCAACGAGTAACCAACAACGGTCAGCAAACCTGCGAGTACAGTTAGGTCAAACTCAAGCTGTAGCAGCGAAAACACGCCTAAAGTAACGATAATATCGTGCGCAAGTGCCGCTACTGAACCCAGTGCTAAACGCCATTCAAATCGGAATGACACATAGATAAGAATACAGATTAGCGCGACTAAAACCGCTAATCCCCCCTGCTCTGCAAGTTCTTTACCTACCTGTGGTCCCACAAATTCGACACGCTTTTGAACAACCGATGAATCCAGTTTGGTTACGGCATCCATCACGTCGTTAACTTGATCTTCGCTCTTAAAGTCATCTTTCACAGGAAGGCGAATAAGCACGTCGCGGCTAGAACCAAAGTTCTGAACCACTGCGCCACCAACAGCCTCAGTAGAAAGATTTGTGCGAATCGCATTTAAGTCAGCTGGCTTAGAAAATTCAAGCTCTACAACTGTACCGCCGGTAAAGTCTAGGCCCCAGTTAATACCTTTTGTCGCTAAGGTAACAATTGAACCTAGCACTAACACAGCAGAGAAGATGCTGATTGGCAGTGCATGGCGCAGGAAGTTGACTGTGCCTTTAACATTTAAAATCTGTAACATTATCAACTTCCCCTTAAATAGACAGTTTCTTCACGCGTTTACCACCCCAAATCGCGTTCACGATTGAGCGTGTACCCACGATAGAAGTAAACATAGAAGTAGCGATACCGATCATTAGGGTTACCGCGAAGCCCTTCACCGCACCTGTACCCACGGCAAATAGAATAAGCGCCGTCATAAAGGTAGTGATGTTAGCATCGGCGATAGTTGAGAATGCGTTACCGTATCCTTCATGAATCGCTTGCTGTACGCTGCGGCCATTACGTAATTCTTCACGAATACGCTCGTAAATCAATACGTTACCATCAACTGCCATACCGACTGTTAACACCATACCGGCAATACCCGGCAGTGTTAGCACTGCTCCTGGGATCATAGACATCACGCCCACAACCATTACCAAGTTAGCCGTTAGTGCAAGGTTTGCGATTAGACCGAAACCACGGTAGTAAACCAACATGAAGATTAAGACGACAGCCATCCCCCAGATCATCGCTTGCATACCGTTTTGGATATTTTCAGCACCTAGGCTCGGACCAATGGTACGTTCCTCAACGATATAAACAGGAGCGATTAGCGCACCAGCACGTAGCAATAGCGCTAAGTTCTGTGCTTCTGCATGCTCAAGGCCTGTGATAACAAAGTTACGGCCAAGACGTGCTTGAATGGTAGCAACCGAAATCACTTCTTCAATCTTCTTCATCTTAACGCTACCGTCGGCATTCTTTTCACCGGTATCTTTATACTCGATAAATAGCGTTGCCATCGGGTTGCCGATGTTGTCTTTAGTGACATTCGAGAAGATTGAACCACCTTTAGCATCAAGGTTAATTGATACTTGTGGACGACTATATTCGTCGAAGCTTGGCTGCGCACCTTGAATATGATCACCGGTCAACATAACCGCTTTTTTCAAGACGACTGGACCACCGCTGCGGCGCTGATAAAGCTCAGAACCCGCTGGTACACGGCCACTCATTGCAGCTTGAACATCGGCTTTTTGGTCAACCATATGGAATTCAATCGATGCCGTCGCACTCAAAATTTCTTTTGCGCGAGCGGTATCTTGAACGCCTGGTAGCTCAACAATAATACGTTCAGCACCTTGACGTTGCACAACAGGCTCCGCCACACCTAACTCGTTTACACGGTTACGCAGTGTGGTGATGTTTTGCTGTAGTGCTTCTTCTTTAACCTGTTTTAAATAAGCTTCACTTGGATTAGCAACAAGGACATAGTCATCGCCAACAGTCTTGTCGACGAAGACCATGTCATTGCTGCGAGACTTAAGAAAGTTTTCGGCTTTCGCTAAAGTCTCTGCATCGCGAAACTTAATCTCGATGCCTTTGGCGCCATTACGAATACCCGCGTAGCGAATTTTCTCAGCTCGTAAATCAGTTCTGAAGTCTGCAACCTTGGCTTCGCTCATCTTACGAAGCGCTTCGCCCATATCCACTTCCATCAAGAAGTGAACACCACCACGCAAATCTAAACCTAGCTTCATAGGCGATCCGCCCATGGCCTCTAACCACTTTGGTGTAGCTGGTGCTAAGTTTAATGCTACGGTGTACTTGTCGCCTAACGCATCGCTAATGATTTCTTTAGCAACTAACTGCTCTTCACCATTATTTAAGCGTACTAACAACTGACCATTTTCAAGCTCGGAACGCTTAACAGCGATACCTTTGCTCTTTAATACTTCATTTACTGTCGACAGAGTCGACGCTGAGACCTCTGCTCCTCGAGTTGCAACCACTTGAACTGCGTGGTCTTCTCCGAAAAGGTTTGGTATCGCATAGAATCCACCTATGGCGATAATCAATATCACCATTAGGTTTTTCCACATCGGGTATTTATTTAACACGCCATCGCCCTCTTGGCTTAAAGTGACTTAATAGAGCCTTTTGGCAATACGGCCGCGATATAATCCTTCTTAATCGTGATTTCGCTTGTTTCGTTGATAGTCAACAAAACGTAGTCGTTTTCATCACTGATCTTAGCGATTTTACCTAGAATACCGCCACTTGTTAGCACTTCATCACCCTTGCTCAAAGAGCTCATCAGGTTCTTGTGCTCTTTAACGCGCTTAGATTGTGGACGGAAAATCATGAAGTAAAAAATTAGGCCAAAAATGACCAACATGAAAATCAATTCCATCGTGCCACCAGCGCCGCCAACAGGTGCATCAGCTGCATATGCGTTTGAAATAAACATAGTATTCTCTTCTTCTTGTCTGAGTTAAAATTAATCGGTTAATTCAGGTACTTCAGGTACTTCTCGACCTTGGCTGGTATAGAATTCCGTAACAAAGGCGTCTAATGTACCTGTCTCGATAGCGCCACGCAAACCTTCCATCAATCTTTGGTAATAACGAAGGTTATGAATGGTGTTTAATCGAGCACCCAAAATCTCATTACAACGATCTAAGTGGTATAGATATGCCCGAGAGTAGTTCTTACAGGTATAACAATCACACTTATCATCGAGTGGTGAAGTATCATCGCGATGACGCGCATTACGGATCTTGATAACACCTTCACTAGTAAACAGATGACCGTTTCGAGCATTTCGCGTTGGCATAACACAGTCAAACATGTCTACACCGCGACGTACGCCTTCAACTAAATCCTCAGGTTTACCTACTCCCATCAAATAACGTGGTTTATCAGCTGGAATTTTTGGACAAACATGCTCAAGAATACGGTGCATGTCTTCCTTTGGCTCGCCAACTGCTAAACCACCAACAGCGTACCCATCAAAACCAATATCGACTAGGCCGTTTAAGCTTTCGTCGCGTAGGTCCTCATAGACACCGCCTTGAATAATACCAAACAGAGAGTTCGGATTTTCAAGTCTGTCAAACTCATCGCGTGAACGCTGCGCCCAACGCAGTGACATCTGCATCGATTTACGTGCTTCATCTTCGGTTGCTGGGTACGGAGTACATTCGTCAAAAATCATTACCACATCGCTGCCTAATGAATCTTGAATTTGCATCGACTTCTCAGGATCTAAGAAAATCTTTTCACCGTTGATCGGTGAACGAAAATGCACACCTTCCTCAGTGATCTTACGGATATCACCCAAGCTAAACACTTGGAACCCGCCCGAATCAGTCAGGATTGGTCGTTGCCAGTTCATAAAGTCGTGTAGATCACCATGCTTACGCATGATCTCTTCACCTGGACGTAACCATAGGTGGAATGTATTACCAAGCAGGATATCGGCACCAGTAGCACGCACTTCTTCAGGTGTCATACCTTTAACGGTGCCGTAAGTACCTACAGGCATAAAAGCAGGTGTTTCAACCGTACCACGTTCAAAAATCAAACGACCACGACGAGCACGGCCTTGAGTTGTATCTAATTCAAATTTCATTTTTCACCTCGCCAGAGAAACAGTCTGACCTGAGTCGACTCAACCATTGAGCCTAAGATTATGACAAACATAAGGGCGAACAATTCAGTATCAACCCTAACTGCCAAAATATGCATTAAAAGTGCAGATAAAAAAATACCCACTTCATCTGAACTGGGTATTTTAAAGCAATTTGGATAATTAGTTCGCTTTTTTGGTCACAAACATGGCGTCGCCATAGCTAAAGAAGCGGTATTTTTGAGCGATCGCGTGCTGATAGGCGTTTTTTACCTCATCGAAGCCGGCAAAAGCACTTAGCAACATGATAAGGGTCGACTCCGGCAGGTGAAAGTTTGTCACCATGGCATCGACCACTTGGAACTGATATCCAGGATAAATAAAGATATCAGTATCACCACTAAATGCTTGTAACTGCTCAGGCGATGCTTTGGCTGCACTTTCGAGTGAACGAACCGATGTGGTACCAACGGCAATAACGCGATTGCCTCTGCTCTTTGTCTCGGCAATTAAATCAACCACATCTTGTGGTACTTCGGCCCATTCAGAATGCATTTTATGGTCGAGGATATTATCGACTCGTACAGGCTGGAAGGTACCAGCACCAACATGCAGAGTTACAAATGCAGTGTTGACGCCTTTTTCTTTTAATTTAGCAAGCATGGCATCATCAAAATGTAAGCCTGCAGTCGGTGCAGCGACAGCGCCTGGGTTTTGGTTGTAAACCGTTTGATAGCGCTCTTTATCCGCGTCTTCATCGGGTCTATCGATATAAGGCGGCAATGGCATATGCCCAACCTCTTCCAGCACTTCAAGTACGGTTTTGTCGCTCTGCAGTTCAAGCTCAAACAGTGCGTCGTGTCTTGCAACCATCTTCATCTCGTAGCCACCATCTAAACAGATAATCGCATCGACCTTCGGAGATTTAGAACAACGAACATGAGCTAAGACTCGCTTGTCATCAAGCATACGCTCAACCAAGATCTCGAGTTTACCGCCAGACTGCTTTTTACCGAACATACGCGCAGGAATGACTCGGGTATTGTTAAATACCATCAAATCACCAGGACTGACTTGCTCTAGAATATCGGTAAATTGCAGATCAGCTAGCTGACCACTATTACCGTCAAGCGATAACAGTCGGGATGCTGTCCGCTGAGCCGTTGGATAACGGGCAATTAACTCATCTGGGAGTTCAAAAGAAAAATCTGCAACGCGCATGGAAAGTCTCTACTGTATCTAAATCGGCCGCTAGTCTATGGCTAGAGCTACAGAAGATCAACAATCCAATCCTAAAAAACAGCCAAAACTGCCCGTTTAAGACAATAAACCGGAATATTAATTGAACGACTTAAACTTGCTAGACTGCTGTCTCGCCGCGTTATCGGGAGTTTTGCTATCCAAGTCTTCTATGCGATAGCGGTGTTGTTCGTAAGGAATATCAATTTCGACTTTTTTTCGTCTGACTTGAACGCCTCTGCCCAACTTTTGGGTTAACCAGTTCCACATCATCCTTGATCCTCAAACCGTTTAATTGATGGGTAAATTACAAATTATACGATGCACATCCTTTTAGAAGCCCTAGATCTTGAATTATTTCAAGAAAGAATTTCCTTCGCACCGTCCTGCATGATAACGTGAAGTACGCGAATCACCAAGTATAAAATATGAACTTTCTTGCACACCTGCACTTAGCAGATAATAGCCAAACCTCTCTGGCTGCCAATATTGCTGGCGATTTTGCTAAAGGCAGTATTGAACATTTCCCTAAACACCTTCAGCAAGGAATATGGCTCCACCGCCAAATAGATCAGCTCACTGACAGCCACGAGATCACCAAAGAGCTGTTGACAATATTTCCCAAGTCATTAACTCGTGCAGCCCCAATTATCATCGATCTGAGCTTTGATCATATGCTGGCAAAATACTGGGACGAATATCATCAGCAAAGCCTCGAAGATTTTGCTACCAAAGCCTATGACGCCATTGATGACTGTGAAGGACTTCCTGAGCAACTGGTATCGATAGCGCCTAAGATGCGTCAAGAAAACTGGCTAGTAGCGTATCAAACTCGTGAAGGCCTCAATCAAGCACTCGCCTCAGTTGCGAAACGCGTCTCTAAGCCAGAGATTTTTATTGGAGCACAAGAGTGTGTCAAAAAGCTGGATACTGAAATCGAAATTGCGTTTCGCACTTTTTATCCGCAGCTAATGGCCTATAGCCGCTTATGGACCCGCAATACCCCACCTGAATATCTGTAGTCGCTGTTGACTCAGTGAAACTTGCGCAAGGGATTAGCATCCCAAATAATTTGAGTCATTTTTTAACTTAAGATTAAGTCATCATGCTAAGTATTTGCTAGAATTGCGCCGCAATAGGAGAATTCATGCAAATATTTAGCTATCAGCCCCCCTGTATTCCTTGGTTAGATATCCGTTATATCGACCGAGATATTATCGTTATCAATAAGCCATCAGGCTTACTCTCTAATCCCGGTATCGCTGAATATACTCACGATTGTGCGTTGACGCGTCTACAGCAACGTTTTAAAGATTGTATTCTCGTACACCGCTTAGACTGCGCGACCTCAGGCATTATGGTATTTGCCCGCAACAAAAAGGCGGAGTCTAGCCTTAAAACCCAGTTTCAAAACAGGCAAACACAAAAAACTTATATCGCAGAAGTGGACGGTATACTGACACAACAAAGTGGTGTCATTGAGCTCGCCATTGGGGCTGATAAACTTAACCCTCCTAAACAGATGGTCAGCGAGTCAGGAAAGGCTGCTATAACCCATTTTAAAGTGTTACAGCAAAAAACTCACAGCACTCTAGTTGAACTAAAACCTGTCACAGGTAGGACGCACCAACTAAGGGTACATATGCTAGCGCTAGGGCACATTATTTTGGGCGATGATTTTTATGGTGATGAAAAAACTCTAAAAGCCGCTAAACGATTGCAGCTGCACGCCCAAGAGTTAAGCTTCACTCACCCCTATTCAGGTAAAACAATGCACTTTAAAAGCGCTCATTCGTTCTAATCAAAGCTTAAGTTTCAAGATCGAAAAAAGGGGCATCGGCCCCTTTTATACTTTAAGCGATTACAGCTAGCCCTTACTGGCAATGCAATGGGTATTAAGCCGCCTCAACATTTCTCTTTGCCGTGTAATAACAGTTAGTTGAGTTACAGAATTTAAGCTCATTCCCCGTAGTCAACATAAAGTATTCACCAAAAATATTACCGCCCTTATCTTCAAGCTTGATGCCCTCTTCAGTTTCCTCTGAAAGCATCTCATCTAGGCTATGGCAGCCGTCTAGGTACCAAGTTTCTAAATAATATTTACCCGCTTGTTTATAAAGGGTGATTTTATCACCGAGCAGCGGTCTTTCATCTGTCCAGCGACCCACGATTTCACGAGAGTTAAGCTCATCCTCTCGCCAAGACAGACGTCTACGCTTTTCAACTACTGACATTTCCATCTCCTTGAGTTTTGCTTCTCGCTCAATTTGAATAACTTCATTTGTCTTATCGCGCACAACTACCATCTGCTCGTTCCCTCTATTAAAAAGTATTTGTAATATTTTTGTTAACCAAACCAACTGTAAACAAAGAAAGCAATCACAACGATACCGCTACCTTTTACTAAAAAGTGTATCGCAATATAAAATTTAAAACGCGATATAAATCACTTTCTATGCATTACTTTAGTAAATCCGCATAAAAACACAAGCGCAACAAGCCAACATACCGTTTTTTAACCTTTATCTTATTAGATTTGATATAACTCTATGGCTGTTAAACTATTCTAATAATATAACGTGGGACTCTCGATGAAACTCAATCGCCGACACTTTTTAAAAACCGCCGGAATCTCAGCCGCAGGAATACTCACCTCACAGCTGCCGCTATCGTCCGCCGAAGCAGTACCGAGAAAGCCCGCTACAGGCCAATCGGTAATGGGCTTGATCGTGCCAAAAATGGAAACGGTGCGAGTCGGTTTTATCGGCGTTGGCCAGAGAGGCTCAGGACACGTAAAACATTTCTGTCACTTAGAGGGTGTCGAGATCAAGGCGATCTGCGATACCGACACGCAAGTTTTAGATAGATCGATTGATTTTGTTACCGCGCAAGGTCTAGCAAAACCAGCTCGATACACAGGTAGTGACCAAGCATACAAAGAATTACTTGAACGTGATGATATCGATATTGTGATTATCTCCACTCCTTGGGAGTGGCATGCGCCCATGGCTATCCATACAATGGAAAGTGGCAAACACGCCTTTGTCGAAGTGCCATTGGCTCTGACAGTCGAAGAGTGTTGGCAGATTGTCGACACCGCCGAGCGGACACAGAAGAACTGTATGATGATGGAGAACGTCAACTATGGTCGTGATGAGCTAATGGTGCTCAATATGGTTCGCCAAGGCTTATTGGGTGAGCTGTTACATGGGGAGGCAGCCTATATTCATGAGCTTCGCTGGCAGATGAAAGAGCTCGACAGTAAAACTGGCTCATGGCGTACCTACTGGCATACTAAACGAAATGGTAATCTGTACCCAACTCACGGTTTAGGCCCAGTGTCCCAATATATGAATATTAATCGTGGTGACAGATTCGATTACCTAACTTCAATGAGCTCCCCTGCTCTTGGGCGCGCCTTATACGCTAAACGTGAATTCCCGGCGGATCATGAGCGCAACCAGCTCAACTACATAAACGGCGATATCAATACCTCCCTTATAAAAACCGTAAAGGGTCGCACCATCATGGTTCAACACGATACCACTACGCCACGCCCCTATAGCCGTCATAACTTAATTCAAGGGACTAACGGCGTGTTTGCAGGTTTCCCAAACCGAATTGCCATCGAGCACGGCGGCTCAGGTAATTACCATCAATGGGATAGAGACATGCAAAAATGGTACGCTAAATACGATCATCCACTCTGGCTAAGGATGGGAGAAGAAGCTGAGCGTAATGGGGGGCACGGCGGTATGGACTTCTTGATGCTGTGGCGCATGGTCTATTGCTTAAGAAATGCCGAACCACTCGATCAAGACGTCTATGATGGCGCGGCGTGGTCTGTGGTGAATATTCTCAGTGAAGAATCGGTCAATAACCGCAGTAACTCGGTTAACTTCCCTGATTTTACTCGAGGTGCATGGAAAACCGGTAGGCCGCTAGGGATTGTTGGCGCCTAAAAGCATCAAGATTATCGGGTACAATAAACAAAAAACCCCGCTAATGATATTTAGCGGGGCTTTTATGCTAACGAGTATCTCAGTACCTTATTTCAAGGTCGCAATGATAGACTTAAGCGTTCTCTTTTCTTTCTGCCGCTTCACATGCCGCCGCAGTAAAGATAACGTCTGTAGAGCTATTTAAACCTGTTTCGGCTGAGTCTTGAATCACACCGATAATAAATCCAACCGCAACAACCTGCATCGCCACATCATTTGAAATACCAAACAAGCTACATGCTAATGGGATAAGTAGCAGTGAACCACCTGCGACACCCGACGCGCCACAAGCAGAAATACCAGCAACAACACTTAATAGAATCGCGGTAAGCATATCCACTTGGATGCCCATAGAGTTAGCTGCTGCAAGCGTTAAGATTGTAATCGTAATTGCCGCGCCGCCCATGTTAATGGTCGCACCTAATGGAATAGAAACTGAGTACGTGTCTTCATGTAGCTTTAACTTTTCACATAACGCCATATTCACCGGAATATTCGCAGCACTTGAGCGAGTGAAGAAGGCTGTGACACCACTTTCACGAAGACAAGTAAACACTAACGGATATGGATTGCGACGTATTTTAAAGTAAACAATCGCAGGGTTAATGATCAGTGCCATAATCGCCATTGCGCCAAGAAGCACCAATAATAGATGCATATAGCCAGCAATAGCACTAAAACCAGTGCTTGCGAATGTAGATGAAACTAGACCAAAAATACCAATCGGTGCCAAACGGATAATAAAGCGAACCATCTGAGATACGCCATGACTCACATCGGCGAATACTAGCTTAGTTGAATCGGTAGCATGATGTAGCGCTAAACCGAGACCGACACCCCAAGCTAAAATACCGATATAGTTGCCTGTCATAACCGCGTTAACTGGGTTATCAACTAACTGGAACAACAAGGTATGAACAACTTCGCCGATACCTTCTGGCGGGTTAGCCTGAGCCGCATCTAGCGTTAATGCTAGTGTGGTCGGAAACGCAAAACTCATCAATACAGCGGTAACCGCCGCAGAAAACGTACCAAATAGATATAGAATAACGATTGGACGCATATTGGTCTTGGCATTCTTCTTTTGGTTCGCTATCGATGCAGCAACAAGGATGAACACTAATATTGGTGCGATTGCTTTTAGGGCACCAACAAACAGTTCACCTAAGAAAGCCACACTCTCAGCACCGGTTTTTGATACGGTTGCTAATACAATACCAGCAATAATACCTACGAGAATTTGTAACACTAAACTGCCGTCTGCCAATCGGGCAAACAAAGATGGTTTTTGATTCATTTCTTAACCTGTCGTTTTTATAGTATGCAACTATTCTATTTAAGTTCACTATTAGGTGAACCTTAAATAAAATTAATCTCCCTTCGACACAGGTTGTATCGGATGTGGCAACTATTGTCTACCTTTACCAGACAAATAAGCTCGGTTATTACTCATGGTTAACATATTGCTAATAATGCCCTAAAAATTAGCCATCTCTGTTGCTTTTTCAGCCCCGCGTAACATAGCTTCAATCAACTCATGGGCATCAAATTTTGTCAGTGCTTCATTGGCACCAACTTGGTGAGCCTGACTAACACTGATCTCGCTGGAAAGAGAAGTATGCAGAATGATATAAGCAGAGGCGATTGCTGGGTTATTCTTAACTTCGAATGCCAGCTCATAACCATCTAACCCTGGCATTTCGATATCACTGACTAAAATATCAATCGCACGATGCTCCCGCTCAGCCTGCTCCATGATTGACAATGCTTCTTTGCCATCGGCGGTAACTTGATAAGGTATATTGATACTGTCCAGCGCATCACTCAGTTGTTTACGTGCAACCTTTGAGTCATCAACCAGCAGGATATTGAGTGGCTTTAGATATTCACGCTGCACATCGGTCAAGATGGCACGAGTGGTTTCAGGGCTAGCAGGGAACACTTTAGAAAGTAGTAACTCCACATCGAGTAGCTGTACCAATTTACCGTCGATTTTGGTCACGCCAGTAAGGTAAGCGTTCTTGCCCAAATTAGTCGGTGGTTTCTCAATATCACGCCAATTACATTCAATAATCTTATCGATAGCTCGTACTAGAAAGCCAATGACCATTCTTTGACAGTCAGTGATAATGATATAGCTATCTTTAAGCTCCTCATCGCTTATCGGTCGATAGCCAACTGCGGCAGCCATATCAACTATTGGGATCGTTGCGCCACGTATGCTTGCCGCCCCTAATATAGTGGGGTGAGAATGCGGTATGGCGCTCAATGGGGTATAGGGAACCAATTCGCGTATTTTTAGGGTGCCCAGTGCGAATAACTGTGTCAGAGAGAGTTTAAACAAGAGTAAACCTTGAGACTGGCTTGCCTTACTCTTCATCTTATTACCACTTATTGCATTCATCTTAATGGGCCGCTTACTACAAATATATTTGAGCAAACTCTAACTCAATCATACTAAGCAAACAATTAAAGCTGAGACTCAATCGGCAATAATGCGATGCAATCGACGAGAAATTTACGCCAAAGCCCTGCATCGGGTTCGCTATAGATAGTTCGTTGATGAAGATCATCGAACCAGACAAGTTCTCCCTCCTCTATGGCTAATCGATATGTATTTTTTGCTAAGCTGGCCTCGATTCCTTCGACCACTTCACTGGCCAATTCTTGATTATCAATAATCAAGCCCATCTCGGTATTTAACCACGCCGAACGAGGATCGAAATTAAAAGACCCAACAAAGATTGACTGCTTGTCAGTGACAAAGGTTTTAGCGTGTAAGCTACTCTTAGAGCTCCCTGTCCAGCTGCTGGTTTTCTTCTGCTCGGGGTTAGCTTTTACTTCATAGATCTTTACCCCTGCTTCCAATAGTGGCTGTCGGTACTGGCGGTATCCAGCATGAACGGCCAGCACATCGGTTGCGGCTAAACTATTAGTTAAAATGGTAATATCAATTCCAGCATTAGCGGTTTTTATAATATTCTGTGTCCCTTCCCGAGTTGGCACAAAATAGGGTGAAACAATAAAAACCTCTTTTTCCGCTTGTTGCAGAAATTCGCCAAGATCGGCCAAAATATTGTCGCTATCTAGCTGATGATTTTGTTTGTCAGGTTGATCATAAACCAGTTTTGCACTGCCCCAATACCAGTGCAAATCATGGTTTTGCATCTGCGTAATCAGCTCACTACTCATTAAGCGCGTTATATAGGGGTTCGTTTGATATGCAGCCTTCTCGGCCTCAACTAGTGCCAATGCCGTGTCGATTTCCTCCGCTGTCACACTATGAGAGGTCAGCTCTGCAACCTCAACGGTTAAAGGCGAATTCCAATAGAGATCAAATTGATCTGAAACTTCATCGACAGCATGACCTATTGTCATGAGATCAAAATCACCAAACTCAACATTGGTGTCATTTGAAAAGTACTCATTACCTATATTGCGCCCGCCCACAACGCTAATAGTATTATCTACGGTTAGTGACTTATTGTGCATGCGATGATTCAGCCGAGAAAAACCAGCAACAAAAGCAAGATTGCGAAAGTCTCTCTCAAATGATGGGTTATACAAGCGAACCTGAATATTTTTGTGTTCAGCTAACATCACTAGCGCTTCATCAGCATCTTTAACAGCCATATCATCGAGCAGAATACGAACTCTGACACCGCGCTGGGCAGCGTCGATTAAATGCCAGGTTAAAAGTCTACCGGTATCATCACCACGATAGATGTAATACTGCAGATCGATACTGGCGCTAGCCGCATTGACCAATGCTAAACGAGCGATAAAGGCATCTAGGCCATCGGTGAGAGGTAGCACACCAGTTTGCAGAGGGTGTGCCTTTACATCAGCCTGAACATATTGCACCAATGGCCAATCAGGCTGCACGGCCAATTTTGTCGTAATGACTTTATCGGGGTAGACGGGAGAGGATTGGCAGCCAACTAACGTTGTTATGACTGCCCAAAGCAAAACGATTCTTAAAAAGGTAAGTGACTGCAATCCATTTGCATTCATTATATTATTCTATTGCTGAGTCTTAGCTATTCTTGTAACGCATAAAGTACATCAAATGCAAATTGATCCCAACCTTCGGCGCTAAACGCGATATCGCGGATGGCCCTCACCTGACTCACCGCGTGCAGAGGTGCTGCGCCATTATCCATAAGGTAGTAAGCCATTATCAGGCCCGTTCTATCCTTACCCGAACGGCAATGAATAAGCACGGTTTTATTCTGCGCTTCACACTGTCGAATAAAGGCTAATGCTTGTGGTACTTGTTCTACGCAATATGCTAAATCTTCCGGCTTAGGGGGAATATTACGAGAAAAAGGCACGCATAAATAATCTAAACCAGCATCGGTGATTTCCGCTTCGATACAATCTTCACCGTTATTTACAGATAAGACGGCTTCGATCCCTGCACTCTTTAACTCCTGCAGATCCCAAGGATCTTTATTTGGCCCACTGCGTCCTGCAATTTGTCCCTCAACTAACCAAAATAGGTGCTGCATAGTATTTCCTAAAATAAATTTTGAGTTTCAAATAATCGCCAAGAGAATACATAAAGCCTAGATTCTGTGCTATCGCTTTATTGTTAGTAAGAGCAATACATGATGAAAAAAGGCGCTACCCCACAAAAATCGTATTAATTTGTACAAAAAAGGGCTCATTAAGAGCCCTGTTCATATTATTTCTCAGTACAAATTTATGCGTTTGAGATTAAGATTTCTTGCCCCAAACTTCAGCATTGACCTTTTTACGGTGCTTCTTGCCAGTACCAGCAGGTTTTGCCATCGGCTTTACCTCACGTGATGGGCAGTCTGCAGGCGCTTCAAGATCGGCTTCAAATCCTGGGATCTGTTCACGCTCTAATCTCAGTTTGTTTTTCTTCTCAATTAGCTTAAAGTGCTGATATTCATCGTGAGAAATCAAACTCATTGCTAAACCTGCCTCGCCAGCACGGCCGCTTCGGCCAATACGATGCATATAATCAGCTGGACTTCTTGGCAGCTCAAAGTTAATCACGATAGGTAACTTTTCAATATCGATACCACGAGCGGCAATATCCGTTGCAATTAATACACTGATCTCGCCTGACTTAAACCCTTCTAATACGCGATTACGTGCGCCTTGACCTTTATCGCTGTGGAATACTTCAGCGGTAATGCCTGCGTTCTCTAGCTTTTGAGCCAAACGATTACAGCTGTATTTAGCACTGGCAAAGATCAGCACCTGTTGCCATTGATTTTGTTTAATCAACTCGGCTAACAATGCGGTCTTGCGGTTACGGTTAACCGTAATAACACGCTGAACCAGTGTGCTTTCTTCACTACTTTGCAACTGAACTTCGACGGGATTGCTTAGCAGTGACTGGGTAAGTTCACGCACTTCTTCCGGAAACGTCGCCGAAAACAGTAATGTCTGCTTGGTCTTAGGCAGCTTTGCTAATAGCGCATTAAGCTCGTCAGTAAAGCCAAGACTTAGCATGCGATCGGCTTCATCCAATACTAACGTTGTGGTTTTATCCAGCTTCAGCGCATTGCTTGAGATCAGGTCGATTAAACGCCCTGGAGTTGCAACAACAATGTCTGCACCGCCGCGTAGACTTTGCATTTGCACGTTAGTAGACACACCGCCATATACCGCCAGTGTTTTAAGATTAGGTTTAATTAACTGTGAATAACGCATAAAGCTATCGCTAACTTGCTGCGCCAACTCACGGGTGGGTACCAGTACTAAACATGACACAAAGTTACTACCAGCTTTACGAGGCTCAGCTTGTGCCAACTTTTGGATAATAGGTAACGCAAACGCAGCCGTTTTACCCGAGCCCGTTTTTGCACCACCTAGAACATCACGACCTTCTAATACCGCTGGTATGATATGCGATTGAATCGCGGTTGGCGTGGTATAACTCAGCAGTTTTAGCGTCTCAAGCAACTCTGGAATTAACCCTAGTTGAGTAAAGTCACTGTGAGTTGTTGTAGTAGCTACAGCTTGCGTTGCAGCGTTGTCGGTTGAAGATACTGACTGAGTCATAATTTACAGGTAAACGCCTAATCAAAAATAAGGCGTATATTCTACGCTAATATCCGTTTAAATGCTTATCTTTGATCGGATTTAACACTCACTGAGCAAAACATTTTACTTAGCGCCACTACACAAGAATTCAGAAGTTGTTCCAACCTTCAAGTTTAAGCAGTTTCTGCTTAAGCATTATGCCGAATGCGTAACCAGTGAGCGTACCATTTTTACCTATGACCCTATGGCAAGGAACGATTATTGCGATAGGGTTAGCTCCATTAGCAGTCCCTACCGCCCTCACCGCTTTAGGCCGATTGATACGCTCTGCAATTTGAGCATAACTACAGCTAACGCCATAATCGAGTTCGGATAATGCCTGCCACACTTGACGTTGAAACTCGGTGCCGTTAGGGGCCAGCTTAACTTCGAACTGCCGTCTTAGGCCATTAAAGTATTCCTCTAACTCTCGACGAGCTTGCAACAGGTGTCGATTCGCCGTATCTAGAGCAAGGTTATCGTCAGCCGTTAAAATTGCTGCATCACTCACTTCTCTAGACAACCATTCGTCACCACTTTGGGGGATAATATTAAGGTGGCTTAAGCCGCTTTCGTTCGCGCACAAAGACAGCTCCCCAATCTCTGAAACAAAGTTTAACTTTGCTATTGGCTGTAAAGCTTTAGGTTTTAAACTCTTTTTCATGAAAGATTCCACAATTGAAACGTAAGGTAACTGCCCCAGGGAGCGACTTGCTCGGCAAGTGACTGAGTTAAACACTCATAGTCATCACTTTTAACCGCACCATTTGCTTGGTATAAACCCAACATCCGCTTTTTTACAACAAAGTCGCTACACAACAAGATATCAGGCTGACTCAAACCGCGCATTTTTGCATATGCCACGGTCCAAGGGCCTATTCCTTTTATCGATAGCCACTGTTCGAGTTCTGCATCAGGGTTATCCCGAACAAACTGCCCCAGCGCATTCAGTGCTCTTTTACGGACCCCGGGCATCTTAAGCTCGGTAAATTCGGCCTTTGCTATCACCTCGGGCGTTGGAAACAGAGTGACCTGTTTTGTACCAATTAAGCGCTTCTCACCGTAGGTAAGGACTAACTGATTAAGCAGCTTTGACGCTTGAATGATACTCACTTGCTGACCCAAGACAGCTCTACACCCAGCTTCAAATGTTGACCATACACCAGGCAACCGTAGCCCAGGGAGCATCGAGGGCGCCAAAGGCTCTATCAACGACAGCACATTGTCGATTTGGCAAATATTCGCATCGAGATCCAGCACTCGTCTTATGTTACTAATGATTGCATTTAACTGGCTGAGATCAGTATCCTTTTCCAAAACAATATCGACGTCAAACACATTTCTTGCCCCATTCAGCTTTGCATCGAAGTAACCACTTACCCCATTGAGGCTAAAACTACGACCATAACTTAGCTTGTTATCGAGCCACTCCATCGCATTTACAGCACGAACTTGATAAAAATCGAATTGTTGCGTCCAAGCAAAGGGAGGCCTGAAGCTAAGTTGCACCCTCAATGTAACTTGACCATATTGACTTAAGGGTTGAGGGCGGCTTAATTCAGAATCTCTAGGTTGATGCCTGTTTTTTCTCAAGGCTGTTGGTGTTAACTGCAGTTGTGCCTTAAACACTTCATTAAAACGCCGTATGCTGTTAAACCCTGAAGCAAAAGCTACCTGGGTGATGCTCAAATTTGTTTGATGTAATAATTGCTTGGCAAACATAAGTTGCCTGTATTGCGCATAGTGTTTAACTGAGGTACCCAGCTTTTGCGAAAACAACTTTCTTAAGTAACGGCTCGAGATCCCCAATCGAGTTGAAAGAGCCTCAATATTCTGCCCTTCCTGACCAGAAAGGGCTCCTGCATCGATTAATGCCTTTGCTCGTTCTAAAGTTGTCTGCGTCCCCTTCCAAGCATAAGAGAGGGGTGCACAGTCTGGTCGGCAACGCAGGCACGGTCTTAGTCCTGCATTTGCAGCCTGTATTGCAGTATCAAAATAGCGAACATTCGCTTCTTTAGGACTAACCGCAGGGCAAATTGGTCTGCAAAATATTTTAGTCGTATATACCCCGATAAAAAACTGGCCGTCAAATCTTGAGTCGCGAGCAAGCCTTGCCTTACGACAGGCCTCTTTCGAAATATGACACTCATGCTCAACCATTCAACTTACCAAATTACCTTTCTATGACCGCCATATTACGTAACTAACGACATAGTCACTAGCGGAAAACGGAACTGAATAGCTCTATCGATACAGTGTTTACACTTAAGCCGCTGTTTCCTATATGCTAGTGATTAATTACATTTTCCCAACATTAATAAAAACTGAGTAAATAGATGTTCAAACGATTTGAATCTTGGGTCAATCCTCTACCCGACGAGGAGCCTCAGCAACCACCTAAAGGGCTCTACGTATTTTGTCGCCATTATACCCGTGGCTTTGAAGTGCCTTTGATCATCATGTCAATTTTAACCGCCCTACTGGCCATCTTAGAAGTTTCGCTATTTGGTTTTATGGGTGATCTTGTTGACCTATTAGTAAACCATGAGCCAAAGACGCTATTTGAACAAGAAGGCATGCGGCTCTTAGGGATGACTCTACTCGTGTTAATTGTCATCCCCCTACTTACGCTACTGCATGCGCTAATTGTTTATCAAGGCCTACTCGGCAATTACCCAATGTCAATTCGATGGTTGGCTCACCGCTACCTGCTTAAACAAAGTGTGTCATTCTATCAAAATGACTTTGCAGGACGTGTGGCGACAAAAGTGATGCAAACCTCATTAGCCGTGCGTGAAACTGTTACTAAGCTATTAGATGTGCTGGTTTATATCTTGGTTTACTTCACTTCTATGGTGGTGATGATAGCGAAAGCCGATCTAAGGTTAATGTTGCCGATGCTAGTCTGGCTCACTATTTATGTTGCCTTACAGTTCAAGTTCTTACCTAAACTCAAGAAGGTTTCAACTGAGCAAGCCGATGCAAGATCTACCATG
This sequence comes from Shewanella schlegeliana, assembly GCF_016765635.1. GTDB lineage: Bacteria > Pseudomonadota > Gammaproteobacteria > Enterobacterales > Shewanellaceae > Shewanella > Shewanella schlegeliana. Next base: position 145,354 of record NZ_JAESVD010000001.1, on the reverse strand, counting down.
ACAGGCCGCATAGTAGATAGCTACACCAACATCGCAACCGTTAAGCTGTTTTCACATACTCAACAAGAAGCTGAGTACGCAAAAGGCAGCATGAAAACCTTTCTCAGCACTGTCTATAAACAGATGCGTTTAGTGACTTGGATTAATGTGAGTGTGCAAGTGCTCAACTACATACTTGCTTTTTCAATTGCAGCGGTATCGATTTGGTTATGGCAGGCAGATGCTATTACAGTCGGTGCAATAGCTATCGCTATCAGTCTAGCACTGAGACTCAATGGTATGTCACAGTGGATTATGTGGGAGATAAGTTCGCTGTTTGAAAACATAGGTACCGTCGCTGATGGCATGAATACACTCTCAAAACCCACAGATATTGAGGATATTAAAGATGCGCCGCCGTTAGTCGTAACCGAAGGCGGAATTGACTTTAACGATATCAGTTTTCACTATGGAGAAAAGAGCGGCGTAATCGATGATCTTAAGCTACATATTAAACCGGGTGAAAAAGTGGGCTTAGTGGGCCGTTCTGGAGCGGGAAAATCTACCCTAGTAAACTTATTAATGCGCTTTCACGACGTTGAGTCGGGTAACATTACTATCGATCAGCAAGACATTGCTCGAGTTTTGCAAGACTCACTGCGAGCACATATTGGTATGGTGACCCAAGATACCTCGCTACTGCATCGTTCTATTCGAGAAAACATACTATATGGTAATCCTAATGCTAGCGATATCGAGCTAGAACAAGCCATACACAGTGCCCAAGCCCACGAGTTCATTCAAGGGCTAAGTGATGCTGAAGGTAATCATGGTTTAGATGCACAAGTTGGCGAGCGCGGTGTAAAGCTCTCTGGGGGGCAGCGTCAACGAATTGCGATTGCACGTGTTCTGCTCAAGAACGCTCCGATCCTTCTGTTGGACGAAGCTACATCTGCGCTCGATTCCGAAGTTGAAGCCGCAATTCAAGAAAGTCTGTATCAGTTGATGGAAGGCAAAACCGTTATTGCCATCGCACACAGACTATCAACCATTGCTGCAATGGATAGGTTGATTGTACTCGATGAGGGCAAAATCGTTGAGCAAGGGACCCATCAGCAGTTAATCAGCTCAGGTGGGATCTATGCACAGCTTTGGGCGCACCAAACTGGCGGCTTCCTTGGAGTAGACTAGTGATCTAATACCAATCAGTATAAGAAGTTGATCTACTCAGAGCGTTTTTTTGCAAACTCATTCAAGGCGAATAGCTGAAAGAATGGTTATTCCCTTGTGAAGCTTTTCAACGCAGAAGTAGGCAGCCAAAAACGCTCCAGAATGGCGAGTTTTAGCGGCTCTGATACTGCGTTAACGAGCTTAACCGTAGAATAACTATGCTATTACACTCGTTGCAAACCACATGGATGTGGTGAATGTCATTAATGCAGGAGCATTTAATGACCTTGTCTCAGTGCCGCTAAACTCTCGCTGAGCGACCAAATCTTTATACTGATTGATATAATATCCATGTTTACCGACAAACACTCAATATGCTCAAGCCACCTTTCTGCTGATTGGTATAACGATGGCTTTTTTGTTCATGCTATTAAGCAAATATTTCATACCTAATTAGCCCAATTAAATAGCCTGAAGAGTAAACTCTCCACCCTACTCACTTTAAACCAGCCTTAGTGTATTCGTCTCAACACTCAGGATCTTTATGCTCCACAACTCAAAACAATAGGTAAATTACAGGCATAAAAAAACCACCCTAAGGTGGTTTAATTACTTACCGCTATAAAGCGATAAAATGGTGGAGCCTAGCGGGATCGAACCGCTGACCTCAACACTGCCAGTGTTGCGCTCTCCCAGCTGAGCTAAGGCCCCATTTCTGGTAAACATTCACGTTATTTAGAACATGAATTTTTAAATAGTGGTATCCCCTAGGGGATTCGAACCCCTGTTACCGCCGTGAAAGGGCGGTGTCCTAGGCCTCTAGACGAAGGGGACCCGGACATATTGTTTTACTTCCAATATAACGAAGACCTATAAGTCACACTTTAGAAGGCTATTAAAGTGAAACCGCCGTGCTGCTTTTTAATAAAAATAGCGCGGTGTCCTAGGCGCTCTCTTCTTGGCGAAGGGGACCCGGGCTTACGTTTAGACTCCGTAAGGGAGTGAATACTCATTAAGTTCTGTAGGCTAAAACTTAACGCTTTATAAAATAGTGGTATCCCCTAGGGGATTCGAACCCCTGTTACCGCCGTGAAAGGGCGGTGTCCTAGGCCTCTAGACGAAGGGGACCCGGACTGGCGTTATACTCTACCAAAGAGTGAATACTCATTGAGTTCTGTAGGCTAAAACTCAACGCTTTATAAAATAGTGGTATCCCCTAGGGGATTCGAACCCCTGTTACCGCCGTGAAAGGGCGGTGTCCTAGGCCTCTAGACGAAGGGGACCCGGACTGGCGTTATACTCTACCAAAGAGTGAATACTCATTGAGTTCTGTAGGCTAAAACTCAACGCTTTATAAAATAGTGGTATCCCCTAGGGGATTCGAACCCCTGTTACCGCCGTGAAAGGGCGGTGTCCTAGGCCTCTAGACGAAGGGGACCCGGACTGGCGTTATACTCTACCAAAGAGTGAATACTCATTGAGTTCTGTAGGCTAAAACTCAACGCTTTATAAAATAGTGGTATCCCCTAGGGGATTCGAACCCCTGTTACCGCCGTGAAAGGGCGGTGTCCTAGGCCTCTAGACGAAGGGGACCCGGACTTACGTTTAGACTCCGTAAGGGAGTGAATACTCATTAAGTTCTGTAGGCTAAAACTTAACGCTTACTTTCAGTTAGATGGTGGAGCCTAGCGGGATCGAACCGCTGACCTCAACACTGCCAGTGTTGCGCTCTCCCAGCTGAGCTAAGGCCCCTCACTAACTAAATCACTTTTGAGTGCACCGCGAACTATTCGTTGCCTGTGTCTCAACTGCGTGGCGCATTCTATGCAGCGCACCCAAAAGAGTCAACCCGTTTTTTATGAATTTATTCTATTTGCTACAAATTCAATCGCTTTGGAGATTCTTTGCTCTGTACGGGCCTTTCCAACCAAGAATATGGTTAAATCAACAGCAGGAGACATACCCGCGCCAGTAACAGCTACGCGTAATGGCATACCAACTTTCCCCATACCGACTTCTAATTCAGCTGCTGTATCTTCAATTGCTTGATGAATAGCTTCTAAAGTCCACTCATTTAATCCAGCTAATTTAGTCTGGAACAAAGTTAGTGGCTCAAGAGCAACACCCCTTAGGTGCTTTTTAGCTGCAGTTTCATCAAACTCTTCGAAATCTTCAAAGAAGTAACGGCTAGATGCAGCAAGTTCTTTTAATGTCTTTGCTCGTTCAGACAATGCAGAAACCACTTCAGACAGTTTTGGACCATTGCTTGTATCAATGTTTTGATCAGCCATGTGCCACTCAAGGTGAGAAGCGACATATTCTGGATCAGATTCTTTAATATAGTGCTGGTTTAACCAAATCAGTTTATCAGTATTAAATGCTGAAGCCGCTTTGTTGATATCATCTAGGCTAAAGAACTGCTTCATCTCATCGATAGAGAACACTTCTTGATCGCCGTGAGACCAGCCTAGGCGAACTAGGTAGTTAAGTAGCGCTTCAGGTAAATAACCGTCATCACGATACTGCATCACCCCTACCGCACCATGACGTTTAGATAGCTTAGCGCCATCATCACCTAAGATCATCGATACGTGAGCATATTCTGGTACTGGTGCACCTAACGCTTTAAGGATGTTGATCTGACGTGGTGTATTGTTGATATGGTCTTCACCACGAACAACACAGGTAATTCCCATATCCCAATCGTCAACAACGACACAGAAGTTATAAGTAGGCGTACCTTCAGTACGTGCGATGATCAAATCATCTAATGTACTGTTAGCAAATTCAATGCGGCCACGTACGTGGTCGTCAAATACAACGCTACCTTCAGTTGGGTTTTTGAAACGCACAACAAATGGCTCATCTGTATCACGTGGTGCTTTATCGCGGCAGCAACCATCATACTTTTGTTGCTCACCTTTCGCAGCTTGCTCTTCACGCATTGTTTCAATGCGTTCACGGCTACAGTAACACTTATATGCAGTGCCCTGCTCTAGCATCTGTGCAATGATTTCGTTATAACGGTCAAATCGCTTGGTTTGGTAGTAAGGACCTTCGTCCCAATTCAAGTTAAGCCATTCCATGCCTTCTAAAATTGCGGCGCATGCTTCAGGAGTAGAGCGTTCAATATCGGTATCTTCAATACGTAGAACAAACTCACCTTGGTTTGCGCGTGCATGTAACCATGAATAAAGTGCTGTACGAGCACCACCAACGTGCAAAAAGCCAGTAGGGCTTGGAGCGAAACGCGTCTTAATTGTCATAATGGGACACTGACCTATGTAGAAAGTCTAAATAATAGACTGTACTAATGAATGTGGCGCATATTCTAACAGCCAAAAGAGCTAGGGAAAATAGATCTACTACTATATGGCACATTTTATAAGGGAAATCTGCCTTTCTTCAGTTTAGTCTCCCCTCATGTGCAAAATCAGGCTTATTGATGCCCCCCTGCTTCTTTAAAAAGATGCACCATAAACACAACAACTCAATGCATAGAGATGTTAGTAATATAATGAGGATGACAAATCGTTACATATAGATGGCGATGCTCATTGAAATCGTACATTCCAAGTGTATAGACCCACCTTAATTTCCTCTGGGCTTTAGATTGGCATTACCTAAAATGGAAGCTATCAAATCAAACTAAAACAACTTAGCTACCCATATAAAGAGCAAATAAACAGATAAAATTGAATAAATGCACTATAAAAAGAAATACACTAACTAATGTGAACACCTATCGCGTTAGAGTCAGTGTATATTTCTAAGCTAATTTTTAACCATTTTTTGCTATATCCGCTCAGCTCTGATTAACTATGCACCAACACGCGCAAAATTGAACCGTAGTCTTTATTTTATCTAAAAAAAGCGTTGACAGTGGATCGTTCCTCCCTATAATACGGCCCCACACAGCGAGGTCGATTAGCTCAGCTGGGAGAGCACCTCCCTTACAAGGAGGGGGTCACTGGTTCGAGCCCAGTATCGACCACCATTCTTTTCATAAAGAATTAAAACATTATGTAAATCCCAGGTCGATTAGCTCAGCTGGGAGAGCACCTCCCTTACAAGGAGGGGGTCACTGGTTCGAGCCCAGTATCGACCACCATTCTTTTCATAAAGAATTAAAACATTATGTAAATCCCAGGTCGATTAGCTCAGCTGGGAGAGCACCTCCCTTACAAGGAGGGGGTCACTGGTTCGAGCCCAGTATCGACCACCATTCTCTAAGTTCAAAACTCTCTCATTTTAAAAATACCCTAAATTAATTTTCCGTATCTTTGTCACTCAAGAACGTTCTCTACTATTCTTTTAGAATCACCTTTAGTTGGACAAATCTCATGGCAGATGTCAGTCAATCAGCTTCATTAGCAAGTATTGCGGCCTATTTAAAACTGACTTACCAATACGATCAAGACACCGCACTTGTGGAAGCAAAATCAGTTATGAAAAACCTAGTCAAAATGCGTCAGAAGGGTTTTATTACCGGTTGGTATTTTGATGAGAACGGTCATCTTGAGCTGTTACCTAGCGATCAAATTCTGCAACAGATAAACCCTAATAAATAGAAATAAGCTCAGAGAAAAAGGTCGGGCTCACGCCCTTCCCTAATACTGACTTACTTGTACAGCTATGACTCCATCACTAACGGTCCTGACGCTGATTTAGGCTGGATCAGTTTTAATACCACTAAGGCAAGCACAGACAACCCTAGCACCGAACCTAATACCACTCCTTGCCAGCCCCATAACAGCCAAAAAGGTAATAAGTAGGGGCCGCCTATAGCCGCACCTAAATAGTAGCTACATAGATAAAGCGCCGTCGCTTTTGCTCTGTGCTCCTTTGCACGATAGGCAACCCAAGCATTACAACTACTGTGAATCAGGAAAAAACCAAACGCCGAGAGTAAAAATCCAGCAAAGATAGTCGCTAAACTATCGAATAGGGTGAGCAAGGTTCCTGAAAATAACGCGAGTACAGAATAGATAAATACCCGCTTTAGCCCTAGCCCCCCAACCCATTTAGCCGAACGATAAGAGGCATAAGTTCCACTCAGGTAGCAAAGGAAAATAAGCGTGACTTCAAAACGTCCTAGGTTAAACGGACTTTCCATCAAATGAAGCTGAATATAGCTAAATTGATTTACCATCACCATAAAAGCCAACCCGCCGACAAGGTATATAAGCCGTAGCTTGGGATCGGCTAAATGGTGACAAAAGCCATTAAAGTCTGATCGTTTTAACGGCCACTTTCCTAATTCTATATCTGGCTTAACGAAGTGACTCTTTGGCAAAAGGTAGCTCACAATAAGTGTGCCGAACAAAGAAACTGCAGTTAATAAAGCCATCGCTTGCTGCCAGTCTAGATACTGTGCCATCCCCCCGCCTAGCAAACGTCCGGCTATACCTCCAACACTATTAGCCGCAATATAGATTGCGCCAGCTTTTAACAGTGCATTGTTCCCTAACTCATCTTTAAAGTAAGCCATTGCCATTGCTGGCACAGAAGCCAACAGTGCCCCCTGCAACATTCTCAGTAATATCAGCTGATTGAACTCAGTAATAAACAGAGCGCAAAAATCTAAGGCTACCAAGAGATAAAGACTAACTAAGATAGGTTTTTTCCGACCAACCCGATCAGAAAGCACAGCAAACAACAGCAGTGAAAAAGCCATGGTAAAGCTGGTTACCGACAGCAATAACGTTGCGTGGCTCTTAGTTACAGAAAAGGAGTCTGCGATCAGTGGCAACATGCCTTGGACTAGATATAAGTTGATAAAAATAATCATAGAAGCGAGAGATAAACTGATGATTAGGCGGATCTCGCTAGTATCTTGCCTCTGTTGACTGAGGGTGTTCATGGGTAAGTAACTCAAAGTATTTCATTACTAAATAGCATAGCAACGGTCTCACCATAAGAATAACAACTAAAAAATACAATAGTTATTGATTTTTGTTATGTCCATATTGGAGTATGCTCCTTATCAACGGTCCGGCATCCATGCTTTGTTAGTACAGGAAAGCCGCTCATCAAAAAATAGAAAGAGTCGACATGGACATTAGGCAATTAAAGTACTTAGATGCATTAATTACTGCTGGTAGCTTCACTAAAGCTGCCGAGCAGCTCAATATGGCCCAGCCAGCATTGAGCCAAAGTATTAAACGACTCGAGCAGGAGCTTGGTGTCACGCTAGTTGATAGAGGGGCTAACAAAAGCAGTAAATCACTTTCACTAACGGCCGAAGGTGACGCCCTGCACCAACATGCTAAGTTGATCATCAAGAAAATGGCGCAAGCTGAAGCACATATTAAATCGATGGCAAACCTCACTATGGGCGAAGTCAGGGTTGCCGTTCCAGGCATGCTAGGCTCATATTATCTTCCTAGGCGTTTAATGGCATTTCGTCATCAGCATTCGCAGCTTAAATTATCCCTGTTCGAAGGCGGAACCCGCGATACCCTCAGAATGCTACAAAATGAAGATGTCGATATCGCCATAATTACCGGCAACGATCTTACCGACGAATTTGACAGTCATCTGTTACTACAGGAGCAGATGGTGGTTGCTGTGGGAAAAGAGCACCCTTTAGCGGAATCAGACAGCGTTTCTCTTGAGGCATTTTTTCAGCATGAATTGGTATTCTTTAAACCCGGTTACTTCCACCGTGATTGGATGCTTGAGCAAGCGGAGAAATTAGGACTTAAGGCGAATATTGCATTTGAAACTAACCTGATTAATCTCATCAAACAGGTGGTAGCACAGGAATACGGTATCACCAGTGTGCTAGAGATGGTGATAGAAAAACATGACAATATTTGTGCAAAACCCTTCAATCCACCTATTTTTTTAGACTTGCATATCGCTTGGAAAAAGCAACGCCCTATAAGTCAGGCTGACAAAGCGTTCGTAGAGTTTCTAATGCATAACCGTTAGCAACACTATGGAATGCACATATACGCGTTCTCTATGTTAGCCAAGCTGACAAGGCATTCGTAGAGTTTCTCATGCATAACCGTTAGCAGCTCTATGCAATGCACATATACGCGTTCTCTATATTAGCCAAGCTGACAAGGCATTCGTAGAGTTTCTCATGCATAACCGTTAGCAGCTCTATGCAATGCACATATACGCGTTCTCTATGTTAGCCAAGCTGACAAGGCATTCATAGAGTTTCTCATGCATAACAGTTAGCAGCTCTATGCAATGCACATATACGCGTTCTCTATGTTAGCCAAGCTGACAAAGCGTTAGTAGAGTAGCTCATGCAAAATAGTTAGCTAGCATCCAACTGGTTCTCAGGTATGGCATCAATAAATGCTTGCTGAGTTAAGCAATGCGCGTTAATTCGATTAATATTTGGGTATGGTCTCATATCAAGCTTAAAGCGCTTCGCGTTATACACCTGAGGCACTAAACAGATGTCGGCAAGGGTTGGACTATCACCAAAGCAGAAAAGCCCACTATGTTGCGCTAATTGCTTTTCTAATGCGGTAAAGCCCTCTTTAACCCAATGATGATACCAAGCAGTTTTGCTTTCATCGGCAATATCAAGCTCACTTGCCAAATACTGCAAAACTTTTAAGTTATTTAACGGGTGAATTTCACAAGCTACTGTTAACGCCATAGCTCGAACGATAGACTTATCGAACGGGGCATTAGGCAGTAGCGCTGCCTTTGGATAAACCTCATCAAGATATTCAATAATAGCGAGTGATTGCGTTAATACGCGCTGCTGGCCATTGTCTTCAATCACTAGACTGGGCACTAACTCTTGGGCATTTAACTGTTGGTATTCATCCTGATGCTGCTCACCACCATCTTTAACCAGATGCACTGATATCTGCTCTGCTACTAGTGACTTTAGGTTCATCGCGATACGCACGCGATAAGCAGCGCTTGAGCGCCAATAACCATATAGTTTCATCTGAGTACTATCCTTCTCTATAAAAAAGGCTAACTCCTAAGAATTAGCCTTCTAAACAATATATTCAGCAACAGCCCTATCAGGCCTTATATTCCACCACTTGCTGATCAATTGAACCGAAGATGCTGTTATTGTCTTCGTCAAGCATTTCAATGCGCACGCGATCACCAAAGCCCATAAATGAAGTCGAAGGCTTACCCTCTGCTATGGTTTCAAGCATACGAGTCTCGGCAAGACAGCTAGAGCCTGCACTGCGGTCATAATTTGAGATAGTGCCAGAGCCGATAATGGCTCCCGCACCAATAGGACGGGTTTTAGCGACATGAGACACAAGTTGACTAAAGTTGAATGTCATATCCACACCAGCATTGGGACGACCAAATAATTCACCATTAAGATGAGTAATTAACGGCAGGTGGATCTTAGACTCCCGCCACTTATCTTCTAGTTCGTCAGGTGTAACTGCCACAGGTGAAAAACTACTCGATGGTTTTGACTGGAAGAAACCAAAACCCTTTGCAAGCTCACCCGGAATAAGGTTTCTTAGCGAAACGTCGTTGACTAGCATCAGCAATTTAATATGCTGTTCTGCATTTTCAGCTGATACGCCCATGGGGACATCATCGGTGATCACCGCGATTTCAGACTCGAAATCTATGCCCCACTCCTCGCTTGCTAGCGGGATATCAGCCTTAGGCGCAATAAAACAGTCTGAGCCCCCTTGGTATACTAAAGGATCTGTCCAGAATGTTTCTGGCATCTGGGCACCACGGGCTTTACGCACTAATTCAACATGGTTAACGTAGGCACTGCCATCGGCCCACTGATAGGCTCGTGGCAGTGGCGACAAACACTTAGACTGATCAAAATCTACCGCGTTATCCATCATGCCTTTGTTTAATGCATCGTATAGCTCTACTAACTGTGGATTCAGCAACTCCCATGCGTCCAGCAGTTGCTGCATCGTATGAGCAATAGCAGGTACGGCAACAGCTTTCGTCAAATCTTTACTAACCAACATCAGTTGACCGTCACGGCGTCCATTATCATAACTTGCTAACTTCATCCTCACTCCTAATAAATTGTAGCTTAGCTGCGATACGAGTTTTTGTTCTTTTGCGTTAACAGCGAGCTTTTACCTAAATCGAAACTTGCTCATAAATCGGAAACTTGGTCATAGAATGACATCAACTCACTAGTCAGTGGAATAGTGTGAACAAAATCACACTTAACCACTTTAACCTCGCCAATGTAAACTTATTGATACAATCCTTAAATATTAGGTTAATAGCGCTTGTTCTCGTCGGCCACTGCCTATCTACGCATTAGCCGACGGCAAACTATTTTTACACCTACCTCGGCTTGTTGATCTTATATTCCCGCAGCTTATTAGCGATTGCCGTATGTGAAACACCTAACTTCTTAGCCAACTGTCGTGTACTTGGATAGGCAGGGTAAAGCCTACGTAAAAGGCTTGCTTCAAACTGTTTCATCGCCTGCTCAAGACTCCCCTCAAATTGATGATCGAAATAACCAAAACCTTCTGCATACGAAGGTAACTTTAGTTGTTCAACGGTTAGCTCGGCATTGCCATCCCACATAGACACAGCCCTAAAGATCGCGTTTTTAAGTTGGCGAACATTACCCGGCCATGCGTACCCGAGCAAATGCTCTCTGCACTGTCCTGATATACGACGAATAGGTATAGAGAGTTGCTGACTATAATGCTCTAGGAACATCTCTGTAAGCGGAATAATATCGACTTTGCGCTCACGTAAAGCAGGCACGTGGAAGCTTAGTACATGGATGCGGTAATAAAGATCTTCTCTAAACTCGCCACTTTGACATAATTCAGCAAGATTCTTCTGAGTGGAGCAGATGATGCGCACATCGCTACGGATCTCTTCATCACCGCCTACTCGCCTAAAGGTGCCATCTTGTATAAATCGTAACAGCTTAACCTGTGCCGACTTTGACATCTCGGCGATCTCATCGAGAAAGATTGTTCCCCCCTTAGCCTCCTCGATAAAGCCACGCTTAACGATGTTGCCATTGCTAACAAAGCCAAAAAGCTCCTCTTCGGCCGCACTGTCAGGCATAGCAGCACAGTTAATGGCGATGAAAGGATGCTCGCGGCGCATACTGGCGTCGTGGCAGGCTCGAGACATCAACTCTTTACCTGTGCCAGTCTCTCCGGTGATCAATAAAGGCGCATCAAGCTGTGCCATGCGACGAGCTTGAACCAACACCTCTTTCATCTTATCGCTGGTCGCCAATACATTTTCAAAGCCACTCGATTGGTTCTGTAATGCATTAAACTGCTTACCTAATCGCGCAGGGGATTTTAGCGATACCACAGCCCCAGCTAAAATCGGGATTTCACTGCCGCTATCAGGTAGGTAGATTGGTAACATTTCAGCTAGGTATTCATTTTCACCTATGTTCACCCGTGTCGCCTGAGCTAGCACGGTCGACTCACTCAACCACCGGCTAAAGCTAAAACCGTGAACCCAATGATTTATCGGTTCATCGATCACTTCATGCTCGGCCATTCCCACCGTATGCAGCGCCGATTCATTCACAATACGGATCCGCCCTTTTACATCGAGAGAAAACACCGAATCTGGTAGGGTTTTTAATAGGGTTTTTAAGGCGTAGTGCTCCTGCTCTGACGGCATAAAGGATACTGTACGCACATCATGTACACCTTCAACTTTTCGAATTAGGGGTAATAATTCACTGAGTGTATCAAAACTGACTTCAGCAAATTGTAGATAAAGAAAACCTTGGTTACTTGCATCAATCGCAAACAAGTTGATCCCATAGTCTTCCATGATCAATAAGATATCTTTGGCAAGACCGACACGGTCCAAACAGCTGACTTCCAAGCGCATATTATTGCAGTTCCCTTTTAAAATACTCGTTATTGGGATAACACTACTATCAGAAGTGAATAGGCTCGGTCTGTGAAGCAGCCTTATAGCAACATGCACTCCTGTAATCGTTCTATACGTTAGAAGTTTATCTGTGCTGTGGCAAGACTTGTTTACAGCGGATTTGTAACATTCTACAAATAACAGCCAATAAGCTCTCGACACTGGATTATCAAACACTTCACTGTTAGGTCATGGCTTGCCACAGAGGATGGGCTTCGCCCTTCTTCACAATCAAAATCAAAAGGTAACGAGGGCTGGAGCGAAGTGACGCTCTATCGATGACAGCGTCACAGCTCGTCTTTGCTATATGCTGCTAAGTAAGCCAGTCACGGACGGTTTGGCTTATGATGTTAAGCATTATTCAGAAGCAGCGCATCGGTCTTAGCCGCCATGATAAAGTCATTCTTATGTAGGCCCTTTATTGAATGGGACCACCAAGTGACAGTCACCTTCCCCCACTCAGTCAAAATACCTGGATGATGAAAATCGGCTTCGGCTAAATCGGCCAATTTATTGGTAAACTCCATCGCCAACTTAAAATTCTTAAACTTGTAAACGCGTTCTAATTGCATGATACCGTCACGAACCTCAACACCCCAGTCAGGGATTTTTGCGATCAACTGTGCGAGCTCTTCATCTGTTACTTTAGGTGCATCGGCTTGGCAGGCTTCACACTTCATTTGCGCTAATTCAGTCATTTTACTTCCTTAATCAATTCATTATTTTCTTATTCAGCATTCAATATTTTAAGGACACTCTTTTACTTAACCCGCTTTAGCCGGGAATGTCGGTTTAAACAGCCCTAATTGTTGTGCCTTTTTAACTGCAGCCATAATATCCATCTCGGCTATCACACCTAAATCACTGATATTCTCGATGGCGTAATAAATTGGCTGCATAATATCAATACGGTAAGGGGTGCGTAGTACATCGACTAGATCAAACGGCCTGATCTCAGGCTGCCCGCCCATAACGTATATGGTCTCACCAGGAGAGCTTAAAATCCCTCCACCGTAGATCCGCAGCTCATCGCTCTTAGAGCGTAATAGTCCAAACTCAACCGTAAACCAGTAAAGCCTCGCTAAGAAAACACGTTCCTCTTTACTCGCAGCAAGCCCTAATTGTCCGTATTGGTGAGAGAAATGGGCAAAAGAAGAATTCGTGAGTAACGGACAATGTCCAAAAACCTCATGAAAAATATCCGGCTCTTGCAAGTAATCAAATTCCTCTCGGCTACGAATAAAGGTCGCCACTGGAAATGACTTATTCGCCAAAAGCTCGAAGAACTTACCAAATGAAATCAGTGCAGGCACTGCAGCCGTTTTCCAGCCTGTCGCTTGCTGTAAGACTGTGTCAATTTCTGCTAACTGCGGGATCCTATCTATAGCGAGCCCGAGCGTATCTAAACCCTCTAGGTATTCTTTACAGGCTCGTCCAGGCAGATTGATGCTTTGCCTTTGATATAGCTCAGACCAAATCTCATGTTCTGTTTGAGGGTAATCAATATATCCATTCGCATCTGGTAAGCGCGCAGTATAATTTTGCTGTTTACTCATAGTTATTTACTCATTTTGCTAGCCACAAGCTAAAACAAATCGTTCCTGCTTGTGCTTAACTAGCTGATGATAGAGTGCCTACCTCATATTTAACTAAAGTTGAATTTTTGTTAACCCGTTCACTATTTATTCTTCACTGACAAAGCCCTGTCCAGTGTAACAATAATGTTACACGCAGAGCCGTTACCGACTCAAAATATCAGTCTATTCGCACGAGATCCGTATATAAAAATTGACAACCAAGTTAACCCCCCTTCAGGAAAACGGTGAATTCCGCCAAAATCACATCACCAATTTTGCTGCCAAGCTTTAACTGCTTACCCCCTATTAACGGTACAACTTTTATGGCCATACAGCCCACAAAACGATCAACACATCCACTAATATAGTAAATAAATTTAATATATTGCTCACTTTCAGCAATTCTTCACCAATCACTTTTTATTTCGGTATAGAATGTAGGTTTGTATGGCAACTCCTGATTTAGAATAGATAGGACTAGAATGAAACAACATCAAATTCGCAAGGCAGTCATCCCTGTAGCAGGTCTTGGAACGCGTATGCTTCCAGCCACTAAAGCTATTCCGAAAGAGATGCTGCCGGTTATGGACAAACCACTGATCCAGTATGTTGTCAACGAAGCTATTGCCGCAGGCATAAAAGAAATTGTCCTAGTGACCCATGCCAGTAAAAACTCCATTGAGAACCATTTCGATACCAGTTTTGAGTTAGAGACTCAGCTTGAGCGCCGCGTAAAACGTCAACTTCTTGCCGAAGTACAAGCTATTTGCCCAAGTGATGTCACCATTATCAGTGTGCGCCAGTCACAAGCGAAAGGCTTAGGACACGCGATTTTATGTGCCAAGAGTATTATCGGTGATGCACCATTTGCCGTACTATTACCCGATGTACTTATCGATGACGCAAGTAGTGACTTAAGCAAAGAAAACCTCGCCGACATGGTTGCTCTTTATAATAAAACTGAAGTTGGTCAAATCATGGTTGAAGGCGTGCCTCATGAGCTGGTTAACCAGTATGGTATTGCAGATATCAATGGCGAAAAGCTTCAGCCAGGTCAGTCACTGCCGCTAACTCAACTGGTAGAGAAACCAAGTGTAGAAGATGCACCATCTAACCTAGCTGTTGTTGGCCGTTATGTATTACCTGCTGAGATCTGGACTTATCTAGCTAAGACTCCTGCAGGGGCTGGTGATGAAATTCAGCTAACTGACGCCATTGCAATGCTGATGGAAAAGCAAACGGTTAACGCTTATTACATGCAAGGTAAGAGTCATGACTGCGGTAATAAACTGGGCTATATGCAAGCCAACGTAGAGCATGCGCTGCGTCACAAGGAAATTGGCTCTGAGTTCGCTGAGTATTTAAAGGCTATCGTTAAGACACTTTAGTAATAGATGTTTTGAACTAGCTATTTAACTAACATTGAACATCAGCCAAGATGAAAGGATTTTAAATAATGACAATTTTAGTGACCGGCGGTGCCGGTTATATTGGTACTCATACCGTTGTTGAGCTACTCAATAGCGGCAATAACGTTGTTATCTTAGATAACCTCAGCAACTCGAGTGTTACCGCACTTGAGCGAGTTGAGCAGATCACTGGAAAAGCGGTGACATTTTATCAAGGCGATGTTCTCAACAGAGCTTTCTTACAAAAACTGTTTACAGACCATGATATTAAGTCGGTGATTCACTTTGCAGGTCTAAAGGCGGTAGGAGAGTCAGTGGCGCAGCCACTACGTTACTATGAAAATAACGTCACAGGCACAATTGTGTTATGTGAAGTGATGGCTGAGTTTAACGTTAAAAACCTCGTATTTAGTTCATCGGCTACCGTGTATGGTGACCCTGCGAGTTTACCTATCACCGAGGACTTCCCTACTGGGGCGACCAACCCCTACGGTCAATCTAAACTGATGGTTGAGCATATACTTGCCGATCTTTATCACTCAGATAACAGTTGGAATATCGCCTTATTAAGATACTTCAATCCAGTTGGCGCCCATGAAAGCGGCTTAATTGGTGAAGATCCCAATGACATTCCTAATAACTTGATGCCGTTTATCACTCAAGTTGCAGTCGGTAAACGTGAGCAATTAAGCGTATTCGGTAGCGATTACGATACTGTCGATGGCACAGGTGTACGTGATTACATCCATGTTGTTGATCTCGCTATCGGCCACTTACGAGCTCTTGATAAGCTACAAACCCAATCTGGATTAGTTACCTACAACTTAGGTACAGGGCAAGGCTACAGTGTACTAGAGATGGTTAAAGCGTTCGAGAAAGCAAGTGGCACAAGGATAAAATATCAGCTAGTAGAACGTAGACCTGGTGACATTGCTGCTTGCTATGCCAACCCAGATAAGGCTCATCAAGAGTTAAACTGGCAAGCTACTCATAGTATCGATGATATGGCGCAAAGCAGCTGGCACTGGCAGTCGACGAATCCTAATGGGTATGCGACTGAAGGGTAAGAAGGTTCTAGGTTCTAGGTTCTAGGTTCTAGGTTCTAGGTTCTAGGTTCTAGGTTCTAGGTTCTAGGTTTGGTAAAATAGATAGAAAGCTAAACTGATACTAGCTTTTGATTTAGCTTTTCCTAGGATCTTGAAGCGCAGCGGCCTCGCAGTGAGCCTGCGAACGTCCTAGAGCCTAAAGTCCCTGTAAGCCAACAAACGTACAATCTTAATACCTTCTAAAAATGAGCCAATAGATGAGCAGCATTAACCAAAGCAGAAGAAGACTTTTCAGCCGGAAAAAGACCGATGCCGTTCGTCCTCCTTGGGTAAAGCAGACTATCGAGTTTACAGATGAATGTACCCGCTGTGATAAGTGTATTCCCGTTTGTGAAACTCAAATTATTGTCAAAGGCGAAGGCGGCTTCCCTGAGATAGACTTTAAAATTGATGAGTGCACATTTTGCCAACAATGTGTCAATGCCTGCCCTGAAGCCATTTTTGAAAATACAGACATCACTCCTTGGCAAATAAAAGCCACTATTCAAGATAGCTGTATGGCTTATCAAGGGATTTGGTGTCAAAGCTGCAAAGATGCCTGTGATCAGCGTGCGATCAGCTTCTCCTTGGCCATCGGAAAAGCCCCACTTCCAAAAATCGATATAGAAGCATGCACCGGCTGCGGCGCTTGCGTAGCCCCCTGCCCATCGACAGCAATTCTGGTTCGCCACGTGTAAAAACAGCCAAAAATATGACGTATAAGCGCCAAATTTAAGTGGTTTTGTTTCCTCAAATTTCAAGGTAACATCTAAGCAACTTAGACTGACTGTGGCATGATTATGTTTAGAAAAAAAAGAAGCGGCGGGTTAACATTTATCGCTCAAGGAACCCAGTTTACCGGTGAAACTGAGTTTGCAGCCGAGGCTCTTATTGCGGGTGAAATCTTCGGAAAGGTACGCTCCAGTGGCAATATCACCATTGAACAAGGTGGACTAGTCGATGGAAAACTTCACTGCTCAGAACTGAGAGTATCGGGCACCTTTCGAGGCAAGTTAACCTGTGAAAAACTGAATATAACCAGCACAGGCCTAGTTGATGGTGAAGTTAACTGCCAGTCGATGGAAATTTTTGAAGGTGGCCAATTTATCGGTATGCGCGTAAGAGACGATATAGCCTTCCTACCTTCTAAATCAACGCCAAAGCAAGATCACAATAAACCTCCCCAAGAAGAGACCATTGAAGATGCAGAGTTAAGTATTAACTAAGCATTCATTAAATCTTTGCCTGCTTCCCTGCTCATTAAACATACTCAAAGCTCTGCGCTACAAAAGCTCAGAGCTTTTCTGCTTATAGTCTCTGAGTAGCCTAAGAAACTCATCTGCAGGCCTGTCTATCGTATCTGTTGAGATGAATAGATGATAACCCAAGTGTGAATCTAATATCCGGCAGCGATGGCCAAACATCGCTAACACGCCTTTATAACGATCATTATTTTCAATAAAAGGCGTAAACTCAGCACACATCTGACTCTCTAATGCCGATAGATCTTCATCTTGAGCAGAAGCCGTGATCAATAGAGGCCGCTGCTCGGTTAATAACCCAGCTGCCAACCGTAATGAAATACACTCTAAAATCGGACTGACCTGTTTAAGCTTGATTCCAATATAGGGTAAAGTCAGAGTATCGAGTCCCTGTGAAACTCGTGGTTGGTCAACCCGTTGGATATTTTGCCATTCAATAAAAAGCTGCCCACGCCGATGAAAATAGGTCACTCCCTCTTCAGATAACTTAACGGTAACCTCTGGCTCCACCAGCTTAGCGCCTCCCAAAACCAGCGCAATAATGCCCGATGCAAAACAAACGATTCCCGGTGCAAATAGATGGCTACCCGATAAGAAGAGAGTTAACCCTATGATTAAACCTAAACCTCCAGCAAGGGTCAATGTTAGCCCATTACGTTTATTACTGGGTCTTATTAGCACAGCTTCATCTATCAACTTCTACATCTCTTATAATTAGGGTGTTTATCCCGGAGCCTAGCAGGTTACAAAAGAAGGTTCTAGCTTTGAAAGAAGGTTCTAGGGCGTTCGCAAGCTCACTTCGAGGACGCCTACGGCCTGCTAGGAAAATCAACAGCAAAAGCAGCGTAAACTTTGCCTGTAATTCCCTGCTTTTGCTTCCTCGTCTCAGCTTTTACCTAGAAGTCGCAACGCGGCGCCCTAGAAGCGCAGCGCCCTTCTTAGCTTTCCCTAGGACCTAGGTATCTTCTTTTTCGTTGTTTTCATGTTTCAGCTTAAACCAGAGTATCCCCATGTATTCATGAATAGCACGCTGGGAATTTAATAAACTCTGCGCATCGAAATGCCACCAATAAGTCTCTCTTTGAGCAAAATCGGTCGGCGCAGCTGAAACATTTAACTTTGCATCGGTAAAAATCGCCATCGCTCTAGGCATATGGCTAGCCGAAGTGACTAGCCTGAAAGGTGCATCAGCCACCTCCCACTTCATGAATTGCGCTTCTTCAATGGTATCCTTCGCCAAAGGAAATTTAATTATAGAATGAGCAGAGACCCCTAGCTCAACGGCGGCATCAAACATCACCTCAGCATGGGCACGCGATGAAAGGCCACCGCTCCAGCCGCTAACCACCAGCTTACAGTCTTGACCCAAAGAGAGTTGACGTACCCCCTCACTCAATCTAGCCAAAGCGGTATTTGAGAGTTGTTGCACCGCGGGTAGATTAGCATTCTCCTCATGACCGCTGCCGAGCACCATCACCAAGCAGCCATTTCCTATCGGCTGATTGTTAACCGAATATTGCTCTTCCAATGGCGCTAGTAGCCAATTACTGCCCCAACTACTACTCAAAGTGATTAGTATTGTTGCCGCTACAGCCAATAGCGCTTTTGAAAACTGGCGATTGCGCATGACGAAGTAGGCAAGCACAATTAATAACAGTACTAAGGGAACTGGCATAAAAAGCTGCGAAATAATCTTTTTTACCCAAAACATAAAGCAATAGCCAACAATAGATGAAAAATATTAATGAAGTGTAGCATGTTATTATAATCATTAATGTTATCCGCTGTAATTCAGTACTAGATAACAAGACCTTCTCTATGAAGCATCGGCTTCACTCACAATTTTCACTCGCCTATTAAAGCCATGCGGCACCACGCACTCCCGATGCACTGCCATACATATTTTGCACCACAGGAGTTCGGCACTCACCGCCCAATACATATCGAGGTAAAACATCGGGTAGTAGCACATAGATAGCATCAATATTTGATACCCCACCACCGAGTACAATAATGTCAGGATCTAGCACATTAATAACGTGAGCGAGCGAACGGGCAAGTCTGTCGATATAACGATCAAATGCAGCAGTTGCTTGTGCATCACCTTGTTGCATTAGCGAAACTATTTCGGCACCATTTGTCGCTCGACCTCCAGCAAGTTGATAGTCCCGAACAAAACCCGTGCCTGAGATAAATGTCTCTATGCAATCTCTATTGCCACAAAAGCAGTTAGTTGAATTAAACTCTTCGGCAGTCATCCAAGGCAAGGGATTATGGCCCCATTCGCCACCAATTCCATTTCCACCGCCATGCACTTTACCGTTAATAGCAATCCCCGCACCGCAACCTGTACCAATTATCACCCCAAATACCATGTTCTTTCCGGCAGCTGCGCCGTCTATAGCCTCCGAGACCGCAAAACAGTTGGCATCATTTGCCACTTTCACTTCTCTGCCTAAACGCTTAGCTAAATCTATATCGAGGGGGTGACCGTTAATCCAAGTCGAATTGGCATTTTTAACCAGGCCTGAAAAAGGAGAGATAACACCGGGGATCCCAACGCCAACACTGCCTTTTTGCCCAAGATGAGCTTCGGCTTCATTAACTAATGCCTCAATTGTATCTAAAGTTGAATTGTATTCTCTTGGCGTAGCAACTCGCTTACGAAACAACTCTTCACCTTGATCGTTCAGTGCTACGACCTCTATCTTTGTACCACCTAGATCAACGCCAATCCGCATGTGTCCCTCCACAGGTGTTATTCATTCTTGCTTTAAATTATTAAAATACAGCCCGTTACCTAAGATGAGATGGCTTTCATCAAGCCACTCCCTAATCCCAATGGGGGGCGTAGGCGATAAAGTACGGATTCAATATGTCAGGCTTTTGATTGTAATTCAGACGAACATGAGTGTCATACTGCAATACGCGTCCACCAGCGCTTTCCAATACCGCTTGCGCTGCTGCGGTATCCCACTCACTGGTTAACCCTAGACGAGGATAAACCTCCGCTTCACCTTCAGCCAGTAAACAAAACTTAAGCGAACTTCCAACACTTTTCATCTCATGTTCGCCGATCTCTTGCAGATAGGTTTCTAAGCCAGGGCTTGCGTGAGAGCGACTACCAACGATTCGAGGAACAAGCGGTTTCTTGATTTTCGCTTTGGGTAATTCTATTTGATTCCCAGCATGCTTTAACCAGGCTCCACAGCCTAGTTCACCATAAAAGCATTTATCAAGTACTGGTGCATACACAACACCAGCCACAGCCTTATCCCCCTCGATAAACGCAATATTCACCGTGAACTCGCCATTGCGCTTAATAAACTCTTTGGTACCATCGAGTGGGTCAATCAGCCAATAGGATTGCCAATGGCGCCTCTGCTGCCAATCTATATCTGTCGACTCCTCAGACATCACAGGAATATTGGGGGTCAACTGTGCTAGTCTTGCAACAATCACCCTATGACTAGCTAGATCGGCGGCTGTTACAGGGCTGTCATCGGCTTTAGTCACAACCCCGAGATCCTCTTTGGCATAGATAGCCATAATGGCATTACCCGCTTCAGTCGCAATATCGACCAGTGGCGCTAACCACTCTTGTTTAAATGTCTGGCTCAAGTGAGTTATCTCTATAATTTATTTAAGGTAATGATCCTATTATGCCAGTTTTAAACGATAACAATTAATAACCAAAAAATCATTCTTGGTTTAAAAGGTTCTAGAGCGCTTCGAGTCCGTTCGCAAGCTCACGATGAGGACAGCCTACTAAAACAAGTGAAAGTGAACAGCAGCACTTTTGAGCTTAATTTAACTATGCAGATCTTGTTTGTTCTTTATTGCTTTCCCTAGAACCTAGGGCCTTCTTTGCTTTACCACCTTTCAACCTGTCACAGTTTGTGACTAACGCTCGATTCACCTTTCTTAATACTACCAGTCAGCAGTTAATTCCTCTAAAATGCGCTCCATTAACAAAAGGGATCCCAATGAAACTCAAATTATTATCTGGATTGTTACTGCTTGGCTGCAGCTCAGTGCAAGCGGCATGGTGGGTTGAACCGACTGATTTACCGCTAAGAGCCGATATTCAATTGCTGTCTGATACTGGCGTGATTGTTCAGCCAATCACCACTTACCCACTAATGTGGGACGGTATTAAGCAGGATATGGACAAGGCGGATCAGGCTGCTCTGTCTAGCTCACAACGTGATGCATTCGAGAGAGTAATTCGAGCATACGATCATGACCATCGCGGTATGAGCAGTAAAATTGAGCTTGCAGGCGGTTCTGACACCACACGTTTTATCGGCTTTGGCCAAGATTATCGTGATAAAGCCGAAGCGGCTGTTTCAGCCGAAGTCACCAAAGATTGGTTTAGTGGTCGCTTAGCTGCGAGTTATCACTACGAACCAATAGACGGTAACAGCACTCGCTTAGATAACAGTTTCGCTGCCGTGATGTTGGGCAACTGGATTGTCAGTGCAGGCGCACAGCAAAAGTATTGGGGACCAGGCTGGGATAGCGGCCTAATTCAAACCACTAACGCACGGCCTATGCCTGGCATGACGTTTAGCCGTAATAACAGTCAAGCATTTGAAACACCATGGCTTAACTGGATTGGCCCTTGGACCTTTACCACCTCATTTAGCCAGATGGAAAGTGACCGATATGTACCAGATGCCAAACATTGGGGGGCTCGCGGTACCTTAAGGCCGATCTCCAAACTTGAAGTGGGCTTCTCATGGACCATGCAATGGGGCGGTGAAGGCTATGGCAATAGCTTAGGCGACTGGTGGGACGGCTTATTTAATGGTGGCATGAGTGAAGGAGAAGTCACAAACGGCCAAGAGAATATGCTCGCTGGCTATGATTTCCGCTGGTCTGATACTGCTTTCGGCATCCCCTACGGTATCTACTATGAGCGCATTCACGAAGACTATCATAACGGTAAGAACAAGCTGATCAACTCAGCTAACATGGGCGGCGTAGACTTCTTCTTAGCTGACATCAATACCCGCATATTTGTTGAATACTCTGACACCCAAGTGGCCTGCGGCGTCGATTCTAACGCTTACAACTGCCTCTATGAGCATGGATTCTATAAAAATGGTTACCGTTACTATGGCCGCAGCCTAGGTAGCACCTATGACAACGATGCCACAACCTTGGTCATTGGCGGTATTACTCAGCTTGGCGGCGGGCAAAACATCAGTAACAAATTCCGCTGGTTACGACTCAACACTGATGGAACAGATTCAAATGTCGGTATTGGCGGCAACCCAGTATCACCTGGCGAGTATGAGCGTGTATACCAGTTAGATACCAGTTACCACAGACCTTTCTACCAAGGTACCTTAAAGGTCGGTGGCACTGTGGGTTACAGTCAATATGTCACCTCTGGTGGAAACGACTGGGATACGACGATTTACGCTGGCTGGGAAAGAAGTTTTTAGTTTCAAAGAAGGTCCTAGGTCTAAAAGAAGATCCTAGGACGTTCGCAAGCTCACTGCTAGGGCGGACTACGCCCTGCTAGGAAAAGCAAAAAACAAAGCACCGTATCGTCCGCTTCTTTGTTTTCCTGCTTTTCCTGCTTTTCCGGCGTTTTCGTCTTAGCTCATTCCTAGAACCTGCTTTTTCTAGGTACTAAGACAGTCTCAGCTTTTAACCATCAGCGAAGCGTTCCGTAAGTGAGCCAGCGAACGTTCCGTATACCGTAAGGCCACAGGCCATTCTGTTCTTCCGTCTCAGCTTTAACCTGCTTTTCCCATCTCAGCTTGCTCCGGCTTTTTCTCGTCTTTGCTTTAACCTAGAATCTGCTTTTCCTAGCACCTATAACCTTCTTAGCTTCAACCTTCTTAGCCTTGAGCCTTTTGATATTCAATCATGGCCTTTAGTTGTTGCTGCCAGTTTGCACGAATGAGACTTTCCGGCTTAATACTGAGTTGGTTACACACCTTCTCAGCATTCAACACACTTTGCTTTGGCCGAGGTGCTAAACGTTTTTCATGTAACCCTTGCCAAGCTTGAGTCGTAATAGGCTGAATTAAACAATCAACTATTTTAGGTGTAGACTCTGTCATCGCTAATGTCTGGCGCTGGATCTCACGTGCAAGCTCATACCAAGAAGTAATAGAGCCACCAGCGTAATGGTATAAATGAGCCATACCTTGAGCCGTTCGTGGTTCCAATGTCCCTTTGTCATTTAAGTTCGTCAGCTGAGTTTTCTTAACGAGCATAAAAATAACAACAGCTAAGGCTTCGCACCATGTAGGGCTGCCATATTGATCATTAATAACCGATAAGCTCTGCTTTACTTTAAATAACCCTTGCATGGTTTTGACAAAGTTATTCCCCCAACAGCTGTATAGCCAAGAGGTACGTATAATCGTTGCCTTGGCTCCTAAAATCTCATTCAAGCAACGCTCGCCTTCAAGCTTAGTTCGGCCATAAGCAGACAGTGGAGCTGGAGCATCTTGCTCTGTGTAGGGCTGCTGTAACAGACCATCGAACACAAAATCTGTTGAGATATGCACGAGTCTAATATTTCGATGCAAACACTCTTCGGCGAGTAACTTTGGCCCAATCACATTAACCGCCATTGCCCTATCGAGATCGGTCTCAGCGTTATCGACTGCGTTATAGGCGGCGCAATTAATCACTATATCTGGCTGAAAGGTATCAAAGGCCACTCGAATAGAATGAACATGACAAATATCCAACTGCTGATGAGACAAGCTAATCACTTCATCGGTGCTTGCTATGCACTCTAAGGCCTCGGGCAACGAGGCCACCAGCATTTGCTGAGCAGCTGTTAGCTCTGAACTATTAATCTGGGATGCTTGGGTAACCTGTAAAACTTGGGTAACTCGAGCAAGCTCTACAATAGACAGTAACGCCTGCGCCAATTGGCCTGCGCCACCAGTAATAACAATTCGCATCTTGTTTTAACTATCTCTTCTAGCTTTAGTTTAGTTTGAGTCTTCAAGCAACACCGAGTACTCATCTAGCGAGCCATGGCCTCGCGATGATAGAAAAGCGAGTAAGGCTTCAGGACTGCGATTCAATAACCTATCTAGAGGAAACTCTGCTTGCTCAACAATCTGCTCTGCCAGGGTAAAGTCTCCTAGGCTGTAGGCTACATGAGAATCTGAGCCCATCACCAACAACCCACCCGCCTCTTTAACCGCCTTGGCTATCGCAATGCAGTTGTGCTCGCTACCTTTTCTGGAGACTAAAAAAGAAGAGTTATTGATCTCAAGGGCGACATTATTCTCTGCAGCAGCCTTAGCAACAGCATCAATATCAATTGGATAGGCGGGGTTACCAGGGTGTGTAATAATGTCGACATGGCCACTGTTGATACAATTAATCATTGCTGCGGTATGGATTTCTTTATTGCTTGGCGCAAATACTGGCTCATGAAACCCTGCTAAAACAATGTCTAACTCTTCTAGGTAATCGCCAAAAAAGTCGATCTCTCCGACTTCATTCTTAATATTGGCTTCGATGCCACGTAAAATACCGACACCATCGACCACTCGCGGTAATACTCGTAGGTTCACAAAATGCCAAAAGTGGGGAGCGTCGGCCATATCGGGACCATGATCTGTGGTAGCAAATAGCTTCACCCCTTTGTGTTTAGCCATCGCAATATATTCTTGTAACGTACTATAAGCATGAGTTGAAGCAATCGTATGGGTATGGGTATCAACAAGATATTTCATGGTGGTCTCATTGTGTTAAACAAAAAGGAGTAGATGTTTAGTCTACTCCTTTCACTAACATAGCTCTATCGATAACATTAATAACCTATGAGATTTGCGGCCGACAGCTTAGTCACTTAAGCTCTTTTCTAACTCATCCCACGTCTGTCGTTTACGATAAATGGTAGAAGCGCTGATATCTAATAACGCCGCTGCTTTAGGCACATTACCGTCACACTGTGCAATAGCATGTTCAATAGTCTGCTTCTCAGTCAGCCATAGTGGCACGATATCATCGTTTTTTTCCTCGGCAGCTTTCGATGCATACTGCTCTGCACCTGAAAAAGCCGCTCGCTCAATACCGTCAAGAAAGGAAGGGCCGCCTGACTCTGCCGAGTTCTGCCCTCTATCTTGCTGTGAATGAGATTGCGCCATGCTTTCATTAACAGTGCCTTTATGAATAGTGGCTTCGGGTTTTACGGAGGAGGCTGCAGTTAGCTGCATCGGCAACATATCGAGTTCAACTAACTCGCTATCGTTTAATACCACTATCTGTCTAATGACATTTTGCAACTGCCTAACGTTACCGGGCCATTGATAGCTTTTTAAACATTGTTTAGCGTCTCGGCTAAAGCCTTTAAACTTCTTACCCTCTTCTTTGTTGTACTCTTTGAGTAAACTAGACGCCAGCAATAAGATATCTTTGCCACGCATTCTTAACGGTGGCAGTTCGATGGGGATCACATGTAAGCGGTAAAACAAATCCTCCCGAAATCGCCCGGCTTTAACTTCATCCCATGGCATTCGATTGGTTGCACTAACAAAGCGCACATCGACTTTTTCCTCTTTAGTGCCACCAACACGCTGAAACACCCCGGTTTGGATAAAGCGCAGCAGCTTACTCTGTAGCTCAAGATCCATCTCGCAGATCTCATCGAGAAAGAGCGTACCGTTATGTGCGCGGGTCGCAGCGCCATCTCTATTGGCTACGGCGCCGGTAAATGCCCCTTTAGTGTGACCAAAGATCTCACTCTCAATGAGATCTTTAGGAATAGAGGCACAGTTTAATGCCACAAAAGGACCGTCCCGACGGTTACCCGCATTATGTATCGCATGAGCGCACACCTCTTTACCTGTGCCACTCTCACCAATAATGAATGCCGAGGCTTTACTGTTAGCCACACAATCTATGGTTTTATACACGGTTTGCATTGCAAGAGACTCGCCCACAAAGCCCATATAGTGAGGTTTAGGTAGGCAACTCTCATATTTTGCGACAAGATCAACAAGTTGGCGCTGTTTCAAAGCGTTACGAACGGTTATGGAGAGGCGTTTAGCGTCGAAAGGTTTGACTAGAAAATCAAACGCGCCCGAGCGCATTGCATCGACGGCAATATCGATACTGCCATGAGCAGTGATCATGATGACGGTGACATCTGGGTAGTCGGCCTGCACAGTTTCTAAAATATCCATGCCCGACATATCTGGCAGCTGAATATCGAGCACTAACAGATCCGGTTGCCAGCGTTTAAGCTCGCTTAGCGCATCAATCCCATGGTTAACATGGGTTACTCGAGCCCCCTCCGTGCGCAGGTATTCAGTATACAGCGCCCCGAGAGACATGCTGTCTTCTACGAGCAATGTGGTAAATGAGCTTGTTACATCCATATAAAGTCAGCCTATTAATAATGAAACAACGTTAGACGACAACTTGCTTAATATCAAAAAGTTAAGCTCGCCTTTTCCACATGAACATATCGTTAAGTCTAGCAGCAATTACTCTTGGTGTGTTGATTCAAAGCGTTGCTGGTATAAGTTAACTGTTAACTCTGCTGTCGCAATGACTTCATCGAGTAATAGCGGGATCCGAGCCACCTCTTTAGCTTTGGCGCTTAACTCTAGCTTTTTCGCCGCAACACACAGTGCAGCCGCTCCAAAGCTACCAGAGCTGCTTTTAAGCGTGTGAGCCTGTAGATCGATTTCAGCTAAGTCGAGTCCATTTCCGTTTTGGTACTCTAAAAGTAGCAAGCGCAATATATTCAATCGCTCCTGCGCCTCGGTTAAAAAAACCGACATCATCCGACTTATCGCTTGCTCACCTAACATAGCCGTTAGCTCATTAAGTACTGCCTCATCAATAATGGTCATCTGTTCCTCATCGCTTTGAGGGCCGACTTGTAACCGCGCCCCCGTGTCACTTTTACCGCTATCGTTACTGATTCTATTAACTCGGTCAAACGGGACCACTTTAGCGCCTTCAATAATAGCTCTTTCGTTATGATCCACCGCATGATTGTCCACCACATGCAAATGAGCGCTCTGTCTATCGGCTTCTGAGGTAACTATAGTCTCTTCTTTAGCCGATACAATCCATTGATTTACAACATTAACAAGATTCACTCGGTTAACAGGCTTAGGCACGAAATCTTTCATGCCTGCATTCATGCACAGCTCTACATCCTCTTTTTGTACATTAGCCGTCATGGCAATAACAACCTGTGATGGATTGCGTTGCAATATTTTTTGGGTAGCTTCGATGCCATCCATCTCTGGCATTCTCATATCCATTAAAATCAAACCATATTCGTTATTACTGGCCATTTCTAAGGCTTCAACACCATTATTAGCTATCTCAACCTTAAAGCCAGCCTTACTCAGCAAAGCACTGGCAACAATTTGATTTGCGGGGCTGTCCTCAGCCAAAAGAATGGGGAGGTGCTGCCTTTGCTTACTGGATATTTCGGGCAAATCTTGTGTCTGCTCTACTGATGATTCGCATTCGCCTCGAAGCACTCCTAGCATCATGTCACGGCTCAGCGGTTTATTAATCACCTGCTCTAAGCCAATCTTCCTAAGTAACGCTGACGCCTCAGATTGGACTACAGCCATTAATGCCGCCATCACGCCTTCATCGAGCAGATGATTTCGTTTGATGCTATTAACCTGTTCAACATTCAGTTCGAATAGGCAATGCTCATCGATAAGCACGAGGTTAAAACGACCTTGTACCTGTGAACAATTAAATATTGCCTCAACACTGTCGACACAGACCGCTGTCACACCATACTGACTGTATTGCCTGCGAATGACATCACGATAACTCTCGTTTGCATGCACTAAAAGTACACGAGAGTGACTAGGGAGAGGAGCAAAATTAGCGTTCGCAGCTTCATCTCGTTTCAGTAATAGATCAAAGCTAAAGCAGCTTCCTTTACCTTGCTGACTTTTAACTCCTATATGGCCTCCCATCAGAGCAATAAGCTCCGCACAGATAGCCAAGCCTAGCCCTGTACCACTGTAGTTTGTATTATGGCTATCATGGACTTGGCTAAACTCTTCAAATAGTGTCGCCTGAGCCTGCTCACAAATCCCAATGCCTTGGTCTGAGATCTTGCAACACAGGCGAGTCTCATCGGTATCGGCTAAGCACATCTCAATGGTAACGCAGCCACCAAAAGAAAACTTAATCGCATTATCGACCAAGTTATGCAGTACCTGTCTTAACCTTTGACCGTCACCAATTAATGTCTCTGGAACATTGCGATTAACAAAAATAGCCAACACAATCCCCTTATCCTGCGCCTTAGGTGACAACACCTGTAACACTTGTGTGGCAAGTTTAGCTGGAGAGAAAACACTCTCTTCTAGTACTATTTGTCCCGCTTCAATCTTAGAAAAATCCAAAATATCATTAATAGTGCTGAGCAATGTGGTTCCGGCCTCCTTGGCGGTATTAGCATAGATACGCTGCTCTTTATTCAATCCTGAGTCCAATATTAAGTCAACGCTTCCCAGTACCGCATTAAGCGGTGAGCGGATTTCATGACTCATAGTGGCTAAAAATCGAGATTTAGCCTCACTGCCCTGCTCGGCTTGATCTTTGGCTAATTTAAGTTGAGTTTCATACTCCATGCGGCGGGAAATATCTCGAATAAAGGCGGTGAGCAAGGTCTCATTACCAAGCTGTACTGGAATAAGCGTTAACTCAATAGCAACGGATTCACCTGTAGACCGGCTAGCCTGCATCTGCGTTGAATGCTTAATCGCCACGCTTTCTCCCGTGACTCGATACTCATCTAAAATAGCGTGAAAACGCAGCTTCTCCTCTGCGCTAAAGATCATATCTTCCAAATGCTCGCCAATCATCTGCCCAGAATGAAACTTAAACAACAAACATGCCGCGTCATTCACTTCTTGGATCTCACCAGACATATCAATCGTCACCAGCGCGTCTTTGCTGCCCTCTAAGGTCGCTAACAATATCGATTCGGTTCTTTGGGCTGCGACTTGAGCACGTTTCACATCACTTAAGTCTTTCACTAAGCCTAAGAAGAGCACTTCATCATCGATACACATTTTTGAGATAGACAGTTCAATCGAGAAAAGGCAGCCATCTTTTTTCTGCGCTAACAGCTCACGTCCCTTGCCTACCGTCTTATCATCTGAACTTGTTAGATAGTGTTGGATATATTCATCATCAATATTGCGCTCATTCGATGGCATCAATAATGAAACATTTTGCCCTATTAGCTCTGATGAGCTATATCCAAACAAGCGACTTACCGCGGGATTTACCTCCTCAATAACTCCTTTAGTATCAACTATCACAAACCCATCTACAGCTGTCTGCAATATGGCATTCAGCCTAACATTAGCGCTCTCTAATGCCTGATTTTTATCTTCAACTTTATTTACCATCTGATTAAAAGCAAGCATGGTTTGGCCAATTTCGTCCCTACTGCTAACTGGGATCTGAACGTTCGACTCTCCCTGCAAAATCCGCTGAGACGCACTCTTAAGCAGTGCTAAATTACGGGTCAAGTAGTGGCCTAACAGCCAGGAAAACAGTGCCACTAAGAACATCTCAATACCAGCAATGGTCAAGAAACGGGTTCTGGCATCGATAATAAAGCTCTCTAACTGGCCCGTGTCAAAGCCCAGCTCAACCTTTCCATAACTAAATCCTGATTCTTCAATACCTCTTTCAATGTCTAAGCTCCCATCATCAACATTAACAATTCCGCTGTCTAATGAGGCTGTTGAGTCGCCGTTGTGACTCCCTACACTAACCAGTAATCGATTTTGGTCATAAATGTTGACATAGAGGACTTGAGAGGTGGTGAGCAACTCATTAGCAAGCACATTCAACGTAGAGAGATCACTGCTGATCACTGCATCCTTTGCGGCAGCAGCAAATAGAGACGCGGTAGAGCTGGCACGCTTTTCAATCTCTGTTTGATTCGAGGTTTTCAGATAATCGACACTGGTGTAGACCAGCAGCATCAATAACAGACCTTCGATTATGGCGATCCCTAGAATCGTTTTTATTCGAAATGACACTAGTGACTCCCCTTTAGTGGCTCGTTAAGCTCACTCAGTGACAGTGCCCGAACATCATCCCAATCACTACTTTGCGCAGCCTCCATAGCTCTAAAGCCTAAACCCTTTAATAAAGCGCGCCCCTTACTCGTGGCTGAGAGAGCCTGCAACTGAAGCAACAACTGCTCTCGACTCTGCTTTGAGACTCTCGGATGAGTCGCGATAGCGTGAGGAGTATACCCAGGGGTTTTCCAAAGCACCTTTAGCTGCTTAGTGACATCACTGTCCATATTTTTAAATGTACGGCCTACACCACCGCCCGCATCAACAAGACCTTGAGCCACAGCAAGATAAACTGAGTCATGGGAGCCGACATACTTGGTACTGTGAACAATGCCCTGTTGTTTTAAAATCGCACGAGGGATCACACTAGCCGCAAAGGCTGCTGGAGCAGGAAAGGCTAATGATTTGCCATTAAGATCGCTAAGTTTAGATATAGGAGAGTCTTTTCTTACAACGATAAGGCCTTTGAGGTATTTATCTTGCTCTTTCGCCAATGCGATATAACCCGGAGATTCATGAAATACGGTAAAGTGATAAGGGTTCATATAGGCGATGTCATACTCTCCCTTGGCTAAACGCATTTCAAAGGTAGGAATGTCCGGCGCCGTTGCAAATTGCAAATTAAGATTCGCATTTTGCGATAACTCCGCCAACACTGGAGACCAGCCTTTTGCCAAGGTGCTCGCCGCCTGCTGTGGCACGACTCCAAACGTCAGCACCTTAGGCTCTATGCTGCCTGTAGCCGTTGCCGAGCTATAGTTGGGCATGAACATAAACCAATATAAAACAGCAACTTTAGTCAATGATTTAAAGGTAGACATCGCATTAGATCTCAATTCTGTTTAAGGCTATTAGTTACTCAGAGCAATCCCTATGCCACAGTGAAAAGACTTTGCATATCGACCAGCTTAACAAACAGACCTAGTCACAAAAAACTTTTTAAATCAATACTTTAAAGTCAATCCCTGATAAACAACAGGCCTTATCAAACTCACTTACTCCATTACATGGCTTGATGTTCACCCAGTTCAACAAACTTCTTAATACACAGCCATTACCATCGTTCACTGTCTGGCATGGAGCTTGCTTTATTACACATACCCATGAAGAGAGCAGGTTGAGAGGAAGACAATGACAACGCCTTTATCTTTACAGCATGTCAGGCAATATAAGATTATCCTGGTGGAAGACAGCGATAGTGAACGCTGTTTACTGCTAAATCTACTCGACTCCATGGGATTTTGCGCTCAAGGCTTTTCAAATGCTCAAGAGGCCATCAAACACCTTCAACATGAACATGTGGATATGGTGATCACCGATTGGATGATGCCAAAAATCAGTGGCATCGAGTTATGTCAAACCATAAAATCAATGCCTTGCTCGCCATATACCATACTGCTTACTGGCAATAACCAGAACTCGCATATCGTTGAAGGTATCGAGTCTGGTGCCGACGACTTTATCGCAAAACCTTTTCACAGCGGCGTGCTGAAGGTGAGAATTCTCGCCGGGCTGCGCATCATAGAGATGCAACAAAAGCTAACCAGTCACAATAAAGCACTCAACCAGATGCTAGTAAAAGAGCAAGATTACCTCAATTGCCTTAAACAGGATCTTTCTCTCGCCGCTCAACTGCAACGCGCCCTACTCCCCAAAAACTCAGACTTAAGTGAAGGCTGGCGCGTCACCACCGAATTTAAGCCAGCACAAGATCTCGCCGGCGATCTGTTTCAATGCTTCAATATCGACCAACAACACATTGGCTTTTATCTATTGGACGTCAGTGGACACGGTACGGCTGCATCGATGCTGAGCTTTACCCTAGCGCATCATTTATCTAGCAGCCAAAAAGCCTGGCAGTCACTTGATTTAGTCGGGATAACTAACAAGCTTAATCGAGAGTTTGATGACCCCGAGCAGTGCGGCCGCTTTGCAACACTACTTATCGGGATCGCCAATACTAAAACAGGAGAGGTCGAAATCATCAATGCTGGCCACCCATCACCTATCATCGTCAGCCCCTTGGGAGCCAAGTTTATTGATGATAGCTACACCGAGTCACAACTGCCTATAGGCATAGATAAACAACACAGTTATCAGAGTCAGCACTTCAGCCTAAAGAAACAGGAGCAGTTGCTGCTCTACTCCGATGGGATCTATGAGTGCAGGCACAGTAAATTTGGAAGTTTTGGACTGACAAAACTGCTGAAGAACGTGAGTGATGCCAGAGCGTTACCGGCAGAAAAACTGCTCCATTACCTCAGCTATAGCACTGAGCTTTGGCAAGAAAAGCAAGCCCAGGACGATATCTCACTAATGCTCATTTCAGCCACAAACAACTTGCCTCATTGTGGTTATCAAATGTAAGGAAACGCTATGAATAGCCTACAGTTTAATCTAAATCGAAATATTTTTGCCAACCACTCCATAAGCAGAGAGATAGAGCAATTCATGCTACAAAATCAGGTATCCGACACTAAGCGCTTCAAAGTGATCACCTGCGTCCTTGAAGCGGTCTCTAATGTATTTACTCATGCAGCGCCAAAAATAAACTCTTTAATCATCGTTTTGCACTGCGACCATCAGCAGATAGTTATCGATCTGCTGGATAACTCTCAGATGCAGCCATTGACGCCTCCAACAGATTGCCCACCAGCAGACGCCGTTTCAGGAAGAGGCCTTTGGATCATCAAAAGTTGGATGGATAGCGTTCGCATTCAAGAGACCGTCGCCGGTACTC
This sequence comes from Shewanella schlegeliana, assembly GCF_016765635.1. GTDB lineage: Bacteria > Pseudomonadota > Gammaproteobacteria > Enterobacterales > Shewanellaceae > Shewanella > Shewanella schlegeliana. The sequence goes on along the minus strand of NZ_JAESVD010000001.1, from coordinate 112,184 downwards.
ATCTGCAGTTTAGTATCGCGGTTTAATTAAAAGTAGGAGCTAGGACCTAGGGCGCTTCGCTTAGAGGACGGACTGAATAAACAAGGTTCTAGGACGCTTCGCTACTAGGAAATCAAAAGCGAGGCAGGCACTACCTTTGAGCTTGCTGTTCTTCCCTACGGTCGCTTATTCGTCTTTGTTGTTTTCAGCTTTTCCGTCTCAGCTTGTTCCGCCATAGCTTGTTCCGACTTTTAATTGTCTTTGCTTTTACCTAGCACCTGCTTTTCCTAGGATCTAGGACCTTCTCAGCTTTTACCGTCTCCGCTTTTCCTAAGTCCTAGGTCCTAGGTCCTAGAGCCTAGAAGTCGCAACGCGACGCTCTCGAAGTGACATCGTCACGCTCTATAAGCGAAGCGCCCTTCTCAGCCAGTTCCCATTTTGCATCGCAAATAAAGATCCCAGATTTAAATTAGCCAAAGAGAGCTTAAATTTAACAGTAAAAGCAATAAATACATACAGATAGGTTTTGGCACTGGGTTTGCATTATTAGTAAGCAAAGAGTTAATAAACTCTATGCCTGTTTGATAACCCACGCAAAATGCCAAACGCATTTTTAAGGATGGCGATATGACTTTCTCTCAATTACCACAAAACAATGCATGCAAGATCACTCTGCCTGTTGAAGTGATAATGACGCAAACGCCGACACTCAGAGCTGCAATATTACAGCAAATAGACGCAGGAATGACCCAGCTAGTGATTGACCTGCATAAGGTGGAATATATCGACTCAAGCGGCCTATCAGTACTGATCTCCGCCTTAAAACGTGTAGAGCAAGAAGATGGTGAGATTGTCCTGCTGTCACCTACCGCTGGTGTGCGTTCGCTCATTGAGCTCACTCGTTTACATCAGATTTTCACTATCTATGAAGATGAAGCGGCGGCAGTCGATTATATCTGTAATGAGCTTAGCAAAAGCCAAGCAGCGCATTAAGAGGGCACTGTTATGAGTCTAAATCAAGCCATTGTTACTAAGCACAAAAAAATGCAGCAAGCGAAGAGCACTCTCGGGTTTATCAGTAGTCTCTCTATACTGCTACTTACCGCTTGCGTTACGCCTCATCACCCTGAAGAGGCTGCTATCTGCAACGGTAATAACAATGACAATATGACTCAGTGCCACTTTTATGATCGTAACACTCCCTACATGCGCAGTAAAAACGGCGCCAAAGCCGCTAGCTTCAACACAGCAAGAACCGATAGCACAATGGGCAACACTTGGTTAATGCATGCAGGCCAGTCACAGCAACCACTGCATCTGCCTCAAAATATCCGCTTATCGGTAGGTGATAGACTTAAGATCAGAGTACTCAATGGCGAGGAGTTTAGCGGCGATGTCGAAGTCAATAACGATGGCTATATCTACCTGCCTTACCTAGAGCCTATCCATGCCAAGGGGCTTGATATTGCACAGCTAACAAGCTCAATTCAGCAATACCTAGTCGATGAGGAGTTTATGCTTAAGAACAGCGTGCGTATAAGCATTACTCCCCTGAAGTGGGCACCGGTTGAAATCACGGTATCGGGAGGCGTATTTGAACCTGGTCAGCACCAAGTCAATAAAAAATCTGACCTTGAGATTATCGATGATGATGGTGACCACAGTGGCGATCAAGCAGCTAAACGTACTATTGCATCGGCGCTACGAGCATCGGGCGGAGTGCGTCCCGATGCTAATATCTCTGCAATTACAGTGTTCAGAGGCCAACATAGCTTTACTTTAGATCTATCCGGTGTGATCCATGGATACCCGGTACCCAAGTTCACCTTGATGTCGGGAGATCATATTCATGTACCACAACATGACTATTTTGATGATGTGCTCGCCCGCCCGTCACAAATTACTGCACCGGGTATTCGAGTCTTTATATCTAACCTAACGCAGCCAGCATCCAGTAACGCACAGTCTGCTGTCGACACCGATGCGACTAGATTCCCATACGGTACTCGACTGTTAAGCGGTGCCATCGCAGCTAACTGCGTTGGTGGCGCACAGTCAACCAATGCGAGTCGCTATTTACTACTGATAACCAAGAACCCGTTAACCGCCCAAGTCGATGTTGTAGAACGCTCAATGGATAGCTTAATCAGACACTCTTGGGAAACGGGTATGAACCCTATCTTAATGCCGGGTGATGGGATCGCTTGTTATGACTCACGCGTGACCAATATTCGAGAAATTGCGCGTTCAATCACCGAAGTACTCGTACCAGCTACTCTGCTAGAGTTGCTGTAATAGAAGCGCTACAAGGAGGTTATGATGAAAACTCAACACTCCTACAGACCTCTTTTATGGTTAAAGCACTACTTTGTAAACGGTAGTCAACTGTCAGCTCAAAAGAGAAAGCGTGCCTATCTCATCGTCACCTCGCTACTACTGCTTAGCATCTGGTTTTTGGTGCTGTTATTTACAGTTTTGAGCCCAAGCCGTTACGTCAGTCAATGGACGCTTATTTTGCCCGGAGCAGGTGCTGGGGCCTTAGTTAGCCTAGATAGTGTGGGGCAAGCTAATAGCTCTACCAACTCTCCTTATGCAAGTAGCGCAATCGATCCTAGGGTCAATTACAAGTCTATTGCAACGAGTAAAACGCTAGTTAATGCCGCTGCAAAAACACTGCACCTTAAAAGCAGTGAATATGGCATGCCAAAATTAAAACTCCCTAACCAAACCGGGATCATGCAGTTCAGTATCAAAGGCTCAACGGCCAAGGGCGCACAACAAAAAGCCTGGGCCCACTATCACAGCCTACAGGCACTGTTAGCTGAACTTCGTCGGGATGAAATTGAGCAGCGAGAAGATGCTATCCGAGTTGGCATGGCAACCTTTGCCAATAAAGTGAATTTAACTCAGGAAAAGTTACTCGAGTTTCAATCGATACACGGATTAGTGTCACTGGATCAATTCAAAGAGCTAGCCTTAACCATGGAGAGACTGAGACATAACAAAGTCAATTTAGTCTCTGAGCTACAAGGCGTAAAAGCCAGCCAAAAAATGTTGGAGATCCACCTAAGCTTAACGCCAAAACAGGCGGCGGGATTACTAACCTTGAAAAATGATCAGCTTTTTCAACAACTACTCATCAGCTATACCAATGTCACTGCGACGCTTGCCGAGTACAGCAGCCGCTTTGGCAAGCGTCACCCGAAAGTCGTGACCTATAAAAATGAGCAATCCTCAATTCTTAGCGCGCTGAGTAAACGCTGTAAAATTCTGCTTGGCTATAACGATAAACGTCTGATGCTGATGCTATCGGCTGATGATTTAGACGGTCGTGCTCAGCTTATGCAAGAGTTACTCTCGCTCAATACTAAAGCCGAAGGTCTTAGACATAGAATTGATGCCCTATCCGAGCAAATCCATGATTGGGATCATCGGTTCAACGACAGCAATGACGATGCAGCCAAACTCGAAGGCCTGCAGCGAGAACATCAAGTCGCAACGGCGGTGTTTACTTCCGCACTGGCAAAAATGGACTTAGGTAAAGCCGATATCTACGCAGCCTATCCGTTACTGCAACTAATGGCGTCTCCGACATTAGCAGAAAAGCCCGATAACTTGCGCTCGCTATTGGCCATTGTTGGTGGCGTGGCGGCTTCAATTTCATTGATTGCAGGGATGGGAATGCTATGGATCCGCAAACCTATACTCCAGAAAATTCTGACGAAGTAATCATCTGGCGTGCGATTACTGGCACCTATCTGTTCTGGGTTTTAGGTGCTATGTATCTCGTCGCCCCGGTTATTGCCTGGATACTACTGCTACGCATGGTAAAGCGAGTATTGTTAGATAAAAAAAGCTATAGCATCAGCAAAACACAAGTCTGTTGGATTATCGCTATGGGTGTCATGTTACTCGCTCTAGTGATAGGCCATCTAACCCATGATTTAGGCCTAGCCAAACTGATTAAATCCAGTATCGGCTGGGCAAAAGGTTGGGCACTGTTGGCCATATTTCCACTCTTGGGCAGCCTGCAGATTCGCCCTGAACTTATTTACCGCGCCTGTTGTATCGTCTGCAAACATACACTGATATTGCTGCCAATCTTCATACTCGCTTGGATAATTAAGCTCCCAAGCACTCTATACACCTCGCCATTAAGCATTATTGGTGGCCCTGGACCTGAGTTTTTCAATGTCAGCCTATATGAGATAGACCCAGCTAGTGGCCTACCTAGATGGAGACTATTTACCCCTTGGGCGCCGGCCTTAGGTATGATCGGTAATCTTTTTTTTACGTTTGCTATTCAAGAGAAATCCAAACGATTTAAGTTTTATGGCTTTGCTGGCAGTTTTTGTATGGTCTTGTTGTCGCAGTCTCGTTTAGCCTTAGTGTGTTATCTACTACTCATCGGCTTTTTTATGTTTATCCGCTGGTATCGTTCCCCATGGATTTACCTTATTGCCAGCCCACTATTACTAGGGCTTGGCGGCTCTGGCCTTTATGTTGTCGAGAAGATGCAACAGAGCGTAGAAGCCTTTAAAGCCGCTCGAGCAGGCTCAACCAGAGTACGGCAAGAGCTTGCTAATATTGCCCTCGAGCGCTGGGCAAATGAGGCGGTAGTCTGGGGGCACGGCATTGTTGAGCGCGGCCCACACCTAGTGGAGTATATGCCGATAGGCTCGCACCACACTTGGTATGGTTTACTGTTTGTTAAAGGTATTGTGGGCGCTATCGCCTTAGCCGTTCCGCTACTTATAAGCCTGTTGGCTCTACTTAAAACCCTTTTTCATTCGGCACTGAGCGCAGTCGCTGTCTCGGTCATCTTTCAGTTGTTTTTATATACCTTCGGAGAGAATCTAGAGATCCTGGCCTATCTATTCTGGCCAGGACTCGTCATTGTCGGCGCTGCTTTAAAAGAAGGTTCTAGGGGATAGGTTCTAGGTTCTAGGCTCTAGGACGTTCGCAAGCTCACTATGAGGACGCTTTGCTGCTAGGAAATCAAAAGCGAGACAGGCGATACCTTTGATCTTTCATCTACTCCAAGTTCTTTCTCTTTCATTCATGCTTTCCCTCTTAGCTTTTACCGTCAGCGAAGCGTTCCGTGAGTGAGCCCACGAACGTTCCGTCCACCGTAAGGCCGCAGGCCATTCCGCTTTTCCGTCTCAGCTTGTACTGTCTTTGCTTTAACCTAGAAGCGCAGCGTCCTCGAAGTGGCGAAGCCACGCCCTAGCATCCTAGAAGCGCAGCGCCCTTCTTAGCTCCCAACCGTCAGCGAAGCGTTCCGTGAGTGAGCCTGCGAACGTTCCGTAAGACCTCAGGCCGTTCTGTCTTAGCTTGTCCATCTCTGCTTGTTTCGGCTTTTAATCGTCTTTGCTTTTAGCGTCAGCGAAGCGTTCCGTGAGTGAGCCCACGAACGTTCCGTCCACCGTAAGGCCGCAGGCCATTCCGCTTTTCCGTCTTAGCTTGTACTGTCTTTGCTTTAACCTAGAAGCGCAGCGTCCTCGAAGTGGCGAAGCCACGCCCTAGCATCCTAGAAGCGCAGCGCCCTTCTTAGCTCCCAACCGTCAGCGAAGCGTTCCGTGAGTGAGCCTGCGAACGTTCCGTAAGGCCACAGGCCGTTCTGTCTTAGCTCGTCCGTCTTAGCTTGTCCATCTCTGCTTGTTTCGGCTTTTAATCGTCTTAGCTTTTACCTAGAACCTGCTTTTCCTAGGGCCTAGGACCTTCTCAGCTTTAACCTGTTCTTCCCTTCTCTTTTTCTGATTCGCAATATGCGAATAAACTGATGTCATTTCACCGCACAGAAAAAAGCTACATTTCAATCAAATAAACACCACTTTAAATCTCATTAAAAATCAATAGGTTTAATGAAAAACCTCTAATAACCACCTAATCAATAAAGATTGGCATGAACCCTGTATTAAAGATAAGAACTATTGGCTAACGCCATCATCACTCGAACAGCAGTTATTCGATGTTTCTCTGCAACAGGTGCTCTTATGCAAAGTGAATCGACCTACCAAAGCTCTCTATCGACAGTGTTAAACGGGGCACTGGCCAAAGGTTTATTCTGGCTAGGATCGGCTCAAGTGCTTGGTCGCATCGTTCGCCTCGGTTCCAGCATTATCATTGCGCGATTACTCACCCCCGAAATTTTCGGTCAGGTTGCCATCATACTGACCTGCTTTGAGCTTATCTGTACACCAACCCGCCGCATCTCTAGCGCTGCATTGATAAAAATGGATGATAGCCAACTTAAACACTCTCTATCTGCGGCTAACCGAGTTAACTGGTTAGCCGCTATCACCGCCTTCGTTGCCATGAGCTTACTCAGCTGGCCGCTTGCAATCTACTATGATGACTTGCAGCTAATTCTTCCCATGATACTCATGGCAACAAGCTATTTACTGCTGCCTTTTGGCATGCTCTACGCCGCTATCAATCTACGCTTAAACCGAATGCGAGTCGTAGGTAGGGCTGTACTGTGGCAGACGGTATTTGATGCAATACTCACTGGTAGTTTCGCTTTACTCGGGCTTGGGATTTGGGCCATCATTTTGCCCAAAATCATTGTGGTATTTATATGGATTGGGGTTCATAGATATCACAATCCCTTGCCGGAGACTTTAGCTTCCCCCGCCTCAGAACCTCGATGGCAACTATTACCTGCAAACTCCAAAGCGATACTTAAGTTCGGCCTACAAGTTGGACTTGGAGATCTCGCTATCGCGTTAAGACAAAATATTGATTACATCTTAGTCGGCTATTTTCTCGGCATCGAGGCGTTGGGAGTCTACTTCTTTGCCTTCAATGCCAGTTTAGGGATTAGCTTAGGACTAGTGCAAAGCTATGGCACCGCGCTTTACTCCTACCTTTGTCAAAAAGGTAAAGAAACAGATCCCAAACAGCTGACAGTAGAACAAAAATACTTTCAATCCCTTAAGTTCATCATGCTACTGACGCTGCCGATTATCAGCTTGCAAGCCCTATTAGCACCGCTGTATGTCCCTTGGGTCTACGGCCAGAAATGGTTAGATGCTGGAGCCCTTCCTATCTTCATTCTACTTTGCCTAAGCGGTTTAGTTAGGCCTCTGGGTGAAGCCGCCAGTCAGTATTTAATTAGTTCAGGTAGAGGTCAGCTTAACCTGTTATATAACGGCGCATTCACTGCTATCTTAGCCGTCACGATTGCACTGTCGAGCCTATGGGGACTGCAAGGCGTAGCATTAGGGATCTTACTGTCACATCTTTTGGTAATGCCAAGTTTCACCCTCTATTTAAAGCTAACTCAACCGATAACCAACACCTCTCACTGTCGCTCGGAGGCATTTTATGACTGCTAATTTCACCAAGCAAAAAACTACACCGTTAAAGGTTTCGGTGGTGATGCCTATCTATAATGTTGAGGCTTTTGTTGAAGATGCGATTAACTCAGTGCTCGCTCAGAGCTTTAGCCACTTTGAGTTGCTGCTCATTAATGATTGCTCACCGGATAACAGCTTGGCTATCTGCAAACGATTTAATGATCCTAGAATCAAAATTATTGAACACGAATATAACCAAGGTCTCGCAGCAGCGCGAAATACAGGTATTCGCCACGCCACAGGGCAATACGTGGCATTTATCGATTCAGACGACATGTGGCACAGCGAAAAGCTTGAGCAACACATCACCCATCTCGACAATGCCCCCGAAGTGGGAATTAGCTTTTCACGCTCGCTGTTTATGGACTATCAAGGCCAAAAGATTAATGTCTATCAAATGCCTCAACTCAGCAATATTCAGGCAAAAGACTTACTCTGCCGCAACCCTGTAGGTAATGGCTCTGCGCCTGTTATTCGTCGTGAAACCCTAACGGATATTCGCTATCAAGCATTCAATAAGAGCCAACCCCATAGCTGCTACTTCGATGAAAACTTTCGACAATCTGAAGATATCGAATGCTGGCTAAGAATAGTGACCACCACCCACTGGAAAATAGAGGGGATCCCTGCCCCCTTAACCTTCTACCGCTTAAATGATCTAGGACTATCCGCGGATCTCAATAAGCAGTATGCCTCTTGGGAAAATATGATCAATAAAGCCAAAGGCTATGCGCCCGAACTCTTAGCACAACATGAGGAGAAAGCACGAGCCTACCAGCTCAGATACATAGCGAGACAAGCCATTCGAAATAAAGATGGAAAAGAGGCGGTTAAATACCTGCACCTTGCCCTTAAAACCGCCCCCGAAATCATTCAGGCGGAAACCGGACGTACCTTAGCAACAATGGCGGCAGCCTACCTATTGAAACTACTACCACTAAGATTCTATAAGCTTTGCGAAAATCTGGCCCAACGCTTACTCGGGCGTATTCAGGCCGCGAAGATCAACCGAGATGGCGTGAGCCCTGCACTGTTAAAGTAACCCCAACTCCTCTCTCCTAAGCCATTTGCAGCCTGCCTTGCAAGATGCAAATGGCCTAACCACTTCAAGTTTAGCAACCCAACTCATCACGTAACCAGTTGAATATTAAACAGATAAATTATGGCCTAGTATATGCAAGATCTAGATTAAGTATTAACACTATACGCTAGAAGGGACTCAATAATGGACAATACCAACTTGAATACCGACTCAAAAATAGAGTTAAAAATTGAGTCTAATCCCGAGTCGACTTCTCAAGGTGCTCACCTAGGCCAATCTCGTTTCAGCATTCGCTGTTTCGATTCTTTCGTCGCTTTAGTGATGTTACTACTGAGTTCACCGTTTATGTTGTATGGCTACCTTAAGAGCGCTTTCAGTCAGAACAGTGCATTTGAAACTGTGTATATTCACGGCATTAACCATAAGAGCATAGGCTTAAAACAGTTCTCCTACTCGGGATGGTTTAAGAAGCTGCCGATATTATTCCAGCTGCTGAGCGGGGAGCTTTCCGTTTTAGGTACAGAGCAGCAGTTCGCATTGTTAAAGCAAGATGAGCATGCTGACAGCTGTGCAGATAACTTAGCTAATTCTGCAAAAAAAACAAAATTCTCGAAGAAAACCTACCCCATTAAGCCAGGTCTTACCTCTATCGAACAGATGAACGCCGCAACGGGTCTACGTTTTGAGGCTGCTCCTCGCTCGCTTGATAAGGCTCATAGCAGCCTAGGCCGCTACCTGCTCGCGCTACTAAGACTTGTGATTGTATTGACTGTCACCCGCATCGTTTTTAGCAAACCCAGTAGAAATAACCCTCAGATCTCTGTATTTGGTATCACACTTGATAACTGGACTATGGCACAACTATTAAATGAAGTGCTACAGCAATGCCAGCGCAAGCCACAATCAATGCAGCAATATGCCTTTGTTAATGCTGACTGCCTCAACATTAGTACTCAAGACGAGTCATATCGTCAGTGTTTACAGCAGACTAAGCATATTTTTGCCGATGGCATTGGGGTACGACTAGCCTGCCTCAGTAAAGCGAAAGCGCTGCAAGATAACCTCAATGGCACCGACATGTTTCCACGCCTGTGTAAGCTCGCCGCAGCAAATAATCTGTCGATTTATTTATTAGGTGGTCGCTCAGGTGTTGCAAAGGCAGCAGCCAATAACATGCAGCAGCGGTATCCCAAACTCAATATTGCTGGCTGTCACTCAGGCTATTTCAATAGCGAGTCAAACAGTGATGATAATCAACGCGTTATAGACACAATCAACCAGTCTAATGCCGATATTCTGCTCGTGGCAATGGGTGCGCCAAAGCAAGAGTTATGGCTTGCAGCTAATAAGCAGCAGCTGACCTGTTCGATTGGAATCGGCGTCGGCGGCCTTTTTGATTTTTATGCCAATCGCATTAAACGCGCCCCCTTATGGCTAAGACAGATAGGGTTTGAATGGAGTTACCGTTTACTTCAAGAGCCTAAGAGAATGTGGAAACGCTATATTATTGGCAATCCAAGCTTTTTATATCGTGTGTGGCGGGAAAACCGTCAGCTAAAGAAGCTGCACACTCATCCACAAACATCTTGGACAAATAGAAAGCCCAGTGCAACTTCGGGAACGAACCTAACAAAGCAGCAGCTTCAAACAGAGCTTAATAAGGCGAACAGTAAAAACCAAAAAATGCCACAATTTGATGTTAAGCGCGCAAACCTACGCCGTGCCGTGTTTAATCTAAACCGGCATGTCGGTCGCAGCGCTAAGCGCTCACTCGATATCTTGGTTTCAGCCAGTCTGCTCGTCCTGCTATCACCGTTTTTAATCTGCATCGCACTCCTTATTCGCAGTGAGTCTAAAGGCGCAGTGCTATTTAGTCAGCCTAGAGCGGGACTGAATAACCAGCCATTTACCATGTGGAAGTTTCGCTCTATGTACCAAGATGCAGAGCAAAGGCTGGCGACACTAAACCAAAGCAACGAAATGGATGGCGGCATTATTTTTAAGATAAAGAATGATCCAAGGATCACCTTAGTTGGACGCGTGATCCGTAAGACCTCAATCGATGAGTTGCCCCAGCTATGGAATGTACTTAAAGGTGACATGTCGTTAGTCGGCCCCCGCCCAGCACTGGTTAGCGAGGTAAAGCAGTACAAGTTGCACCATAGAAACCGCTTGATGATAAAGCCAGGGATCACCTGTATTTGGCAAGTCTCTGGCCGTTCAACAATCCCATTCGAGCAACAGGTTGAGCTCGACATAGATTATATCTATCAACAGTCGTTTAGCGCTGATCTGCTGTTACTGCTGAAAACGATCCCCGCTGTTATTCTTGCCCGTGGCGCGTATTAAGGAGTTGCATATGCAAGCAATTATTTTTGCAAACCGGAATGGCAGTGAGCTGGCACCACTGAATAATTATTATTGCCCGGCCCTATTACCGATCAGTAATAAGAGCGTTATCGAGTACACATTAGAAGATCTTGCCGAGGCGGGAGTGAAACGAGTAAAGCTTGTTGTCTCCCCCCAGGTTAACGAAATAAAAGCCTTGGTTGGTAAGGGCGAGCTTTGGGGGTTAGAGGTCGACTACTTTCTGAGTAAAGAGCAGGAGGATGTCTCCAAAATCATCCCAAGGCTGTCACTGGATAAAACAGAGTCTGTCTTGCTTGCCCGCGGTGACATGCTCAGAAGCCCTTGTATCAACTCATTTCTACAATTTAGCAAACAGATGAGCCAAAGCTTTGTTATTGCAAAACTCGACAACCAAAATGCGGGTTTGATGATGCTACCCGCCGCCATAAAGCATACAGAGGAGCTCAACTGGCCTCTATCTAATGACCATGCTCAGCATCAAGACCAGATTCAAGAGAAAATTAGAAATAGCAGTATGGGTAACACAGTGACACAGGTGCTGCATGGCGACTGTTTTATGCTCAACTCACTCGATGAGTATATGCAGGCCAATCAAGCCATGGCACTGAAAAAAATCGTCGGTGCCACCCCAAAAGGCCGCTACTGCAGTAGCGCAGATGAAGCCAACGGCTTCTATATCGGCAGCAAAACCAAGACCGGACAACTAAGAATGCAAAATGCTTGGGGAGTCATTGGCGACAACAGCTGGATAGATGAAAGCGTTAACATGCAGCAAAGCGTGATTGTGGGTAAGAACTGCCTTATTGAGGCTAAATGCAGCCTAAAAAATTGCATTATTTTAGATGACTCTTACGTTGGCCAAGGGCTTAACGTGAGCAGTGCGATTATCTGCAAAGACATGTTGTTAACGCCACAAAGTGGCGCGGCTATCAAGCTTAACGATGACAGTATCATAGCGAGAAACCATAACGAATCGTCAAATAACAGAGTAAAGAAACTAGATAGATTATGTGCTTTGTTTCTGTTTATGCTAGGTCTGCTGCTATCCCCCGCCCTGCTGCTTATAAGCCTGACCGGCTCGAGTAAAAGCTGGCGGATAAAAGAGAGCGTTGAGCTAAATAACAGAGTCTACTCCTGCTGGCGCTGGGATCTTAAGCCGCTCTTTATTAGCAGACTACCTCAGCTCTACCTCGTAATAACAGGGCAACTAAAGCTGTTTGGGCGCACGCCATTTTTAAAGCAACAGCAATTAACCAGTAGCGAATACGGACTTTACGGGCCATTGCAACTACTGCCTTTTAGTGTTCCCGACGAGGAAAAAACACTAATCGAAACCGAGTTCATACTATCAAAGCAAAAGAGCAGGTATTGCAAGCTCATCAAGCAATCATTTAGTTACGCTAAACATCAACAGATACAAACACATTCAGAGTTAACAAGAGATTAGGAAGCCCCATGCCTTAGCGACATTCAGCAAGTTCCTTTAGAGGAGAGTAATTATGAAAACAATTATCACCTATGGTACGTTCGATCTGTTTCACTACGGCCATGTACGCTTATTTAAGCGCTTAAAAGCCCTAGGCGACAAACTGATTGTTGCGGTATCGACCGATGAGTTTAATGCCTTGAAGGGCAAGGCAGCATTTTTTAGCTACTTTCAACGGGCTGAAATTGTTGAAGCCTGCAAATACGTAGACATGGTTGTGCCTGAGACCCACTGGAATCAAAAGGCGAAGGATATCTGCAAATATGATGTCAGTATCTTTGGTATGGGAGATGATTGGAAAGGCGAATTTGACGAACTCTCTATCCTGTGTGAGGTTATCTATTTAGATAGAACCGGCGAGATCTCGACCACCGAGATCAAGAGTAATTTAGCACACCCCAAGGCAGGTGCTAGCAATGACCCTAGCGCAAATCGTTCAGTATTGACCAAGAAGATAAATAAGTAATGCAGCACGCTATTTTTGACTGGATAAAGGCGATTATCAGAAAGCTGATATTTACACTCTCGGCTCTCTCCCCGCGCAGCTCAAACAAGGCACTGTTTGGTAGCTACAAGGAAAGGTTTTGCGACAACAGTAAATACTTGTATTTACATTGGCAGCAAACAAAATTTATCCGTTGTATCTGGATTAGCGGCAATCAAGATGTGATTAAACAGCTACAGAGTCAAAACTTGGAGGTTTATTATCGCTGGTCGATGAAGGGGATTTTTCACGCCCTAACCGCCAAATACTACTTCTATAATAGTTATATCGGCGATATTAATCAGTGGCTTGCAAATGGTGCGCTGAAGGTGAATCTATGGCATGGATTGCCGATGAAAAAAATTGAGTTCGACATTAACGCAGGGCCTCTGGCGCACGTGTTTAACCCAAAAGGAAGCTTAGCGTTATATAAGCAATGGCTATTCGCCCACCAGCAACGCATCACTCCCGATTTAATGCTAAGCCCAAGCCCACTTATCGACTCTCTGTTTAGCAGCGCATTTAGGCTTAATAGTTCACAGCTTATACGCGCAACCAATCCAAGAACCGATTACTACCAGCTTCACCCAAGTCAACGCAAAAAAATCAGTGAAAGTACAGTTCAGAGTACAGGCCCAAATGCTCATCAGCTTCAAGCTGTTCAGCCTAGCATCATTTTGTATGCTCCCTCATGGCGCGATAGCCACAAGCAGGCTAACCCATACAATAGCGCTTTTGACTGGCAACGATTGTCAGCTCATTTAGTTGCCAAAAACCAGCTATTTCTATTAAGGCTACACCCAAATGAAGCAAGCTTGGCAGATGAACTTACCAGTTATGCCAATATAATCAATATCTCTCAATTTGAAGATGTATATGGCTTCTTGCAAGATGTCGATCTACTTATCACCGACTATTCCTCACTGTTTATTGATGCTCTGCCACTAAAAACGCCTATCTGTTTCTACCGCTTCGATGAGGCGCATTACCAACAAGATTGCCGAGATATGTACGAATACGCCGCAAAGCTCCCAGATATTGCGCCTAAATGCACAAACTTTGAAGAGTTATTAGAGCAATTAGCCCCAGAGGCTATAACCGAGCAAAAACATAAGGAGATTAAGGAGATAGAGAGTAACAATGAAGATTATAGAAATAGCGATATAAACAATTACCAAGCAGTAACTGAGCTATTTTGGGGACAGGATACACCAAACGCGTTTACAGCTTTAGAGGCAAGAATAGGCGATAGATCCTAGAGCGTTCGCAAGCTCACTGAATAAACAAGGTTCTAGGACCTAGGACGCTCCGCTTCGAGGGCGGCCTCCGGCCTGCTAGGGAAATCAAAAGCAAAACAGCACTGCCCTTAATCTTTCTTGCTCTCCCAGCTTTTGCTTATCCGTCTTTGTTTTAACCTAGAAGCGCAGCGTCCTTCTTAGCTCCCAACCGTCAGCAAAGCGTTCCGTAAGTGAGCCTGCGAACGTTCCGTCAACTCTAAGGCCACAGGCCGTTCCACTTTTCCGTCTCAGCTTGTACCGCCTTTGCTTTAACCTACAAGCGCAGCGCCCTTCGTAGCTCCCAACCGTCAGCGAAGCGTTCCGTAAGTGAGCCTGCGAACGTTCCGTCAACCGTAGGCCACAGGCCGTTCTGCTTTTCCGTCTCAGCTTGTACCGTCTTTGTTTTAACCTAGAAGCGCAGCGTCCCCGAAGTGGCGAAGCCACGTTCTAGCATCCTAGAAGCATAGCGCCCTTCTCAGCTTTTTTATCCTTCTCCGATAAAACCGGCTCTACGCCCTCTTCTAACGGCCATTGGATATTTAATTGAGGATCATTCCAGGCAATAACTCTTTCAAACTCTGGCGTATAGTAATCAGTGCATTTGTAGATAATGTCAGCGTATTCACTTAAGGTAAAAAATCCATGGGCAAAGCCAGGAGGGATATACATTTGCAGTCTATTTTCAGCAGATAAAACTTGCCCAAACCATTGGCCAAAGGTCTTTGAATCATTTCGAATATCGACCGCAACATCGAAAATGCTACCAGCAGTTACGCGAATAAGCTTTCCTTGGGGATGTACTTCTTGATAATGCAAACCTCGCAGCACATGCTTTTGCGATCGGCTCATATTCTCTTGCACAAAGCTCGGACACATCATGCCGACTTCGGCAAACAACGCCTCAAAATCAGATTGGCGAAAGGTTTCCATGAAGAAACCACGTTCGTCACCAAAGACTTTAGGCTCAAAAAGCAACACATCAGTAATTGAAGTCGGAATTAGTTTCATCGTGTTTTCTTGAATAAAATTGGAGTTTAAAAAGGTTCTAGAGTTAAAAGAAGGTCCTAGATTCTAGGGTTAAAGAAGAGCCTAGAGCGCTTCGCTTCGAGAATGGCCTTCGGCCTGCTAGGAAATCAAAAGCAAAACAGCACAGCCCTTAATCTTTCTTGCTCTCCCAGCTTTTGCTTATCCGTCTTTGCTTTAACCTAGAAGCGCAGCGTCCTCGAAGTGGCGAAGCCACGCCCTAGCATCCTAGAAGCGCAGCGCCCTTCTTAGCTCCCAACCGTCAGCGAAACGTTCCGTCAACCGTAGGCCACAGACCGTTCTGCTTTTCTGTCTCAGCTTATACCTTCTTCGCATTTACCTAGAGTCTAGAAGTCGCAACGCGACGATCTCGAAGTGACGGAGTCACGCCCTAGAAGCGCAGCGCCCTTCTTAGCCCTTCATGTAATACTCTTTATACCATTCAACAAACTTCTGTACGCCCTCTTCGACGCTAGTTTGTGGCTTGTAACCTACAGTTTTGAATAGATCTTCGGTATCTGCCCAAGTTGAATGCACGTCGCCAGGTTGCATATCCATCATGTTTTTAATAGCTTCGATACCCAATGACTTCTCAAGTGCAGAGATGTAATCCATCAATTTAACAGGGCTACCATTACCAATATTAAATACACGATACGGTGCAGAGCTAGTCGCAGGAGTTGCTGATTCGGCAGACCACTCAGGGTTTGCAACTGGAACACTGTCTTGAATACGAATAATGCCTTCGACAATATCATCGATATAGGTGAAATCGCGGCTCAAATTACCGTGGTTATAAACATCAATCGCTTCCCCCTTCACAATTTTATTAGTGAACTTAAGCAGCGCCATATCAGGGCGTCCCCAAGGACCATAAACGGTAAAGAAACGCAGACCAGTAGTTGGTACGCCATAAAGGTGCGAGTAGGTGTGTGACATCAGCTCATTAGCTTTCTTAGTCGCAGCATATAGAGAGATTGGGTGATCAACACTGTCATCTGTCGAGAAAGGCATTTTTGAATTAAGGCCATAAACAGAGCTAGATGACGCATATACCAGATGCTGAATCTTATGGTGACGACAGCCTTCTAAAATAGTCAGATGCCCTACTAAGTTACTATCGGCATAAGCCATTGGGTTATCAATCGAGTAGCGAACCCCAGCTTGCGCCGCCAAGTGAATCACTCTATCGAAACCTTGCTCAGCAAACAGAGCTGCAATGCCTTCTCTATCGGCTAAGTCTAACTTCTTAAATGAAAAAAGAGCCTGAGGCTCCAAATTTTTAAGACGGTCCAATTTTAAGTTCACGTCATAGTAATCATTGATATTGTCGATACCAACCACTTCATGACCTGCAGCACATAAGCGCTCACTTACTTTTGAGCCAATAAAACCTGCAGCACCAGTTACTAAATATTTCATAAAAATCTCTTTTGTTAAAGAAGGCTCTAGGAGCTAGGACGCTTCGCTTCGAGGACGGACTGCGTCCGACTAAGAAAGTCAAAAAACCAAAGGCGCCCCAGTAATCTTTCTTACTATCTTCTAATTCTGCTTATTCGTCTTCGCTATTTCCGACTCTTCTGAAGTTTAGCCGTCTTACCCTGTACCTAGAATCTTCTTTTCTTTCCTTACTTTATTTTCTTTGCTCTAACCTAGAAGCGAAGCGTTCTCGAAGTGGCGAAGCCACGCCCTAACATCCTAGAAACGTAGCGCCCTTCTCAGCGTTTCCTCAATCCGAGCCAAACAGATCGCGGGTATAAACTTTGCCTGCGACATCAGCTAATTCATCAACCATTCGGTTTGATACTATGACATCTGAGAGCTGTTTAAATTCATTCAAATCTTGCATTACACGAGAGTTAAAGAACTCTGGCTCATTTAGCACAGGCTCATAGACTACGACCTCGATACCCTTGGCTTTAATTCGCTTCATAATGCCTTGGATAGAAGATGCGCGGAAGTTATCTGACCCTGATTTCATAATTAGGCGGTAGATACCAACAACTTTTGGCTGCTTCTTAATAATTGAGTCAGCAATAAAGTCTTTACGGGTAGAGTTAGCATCAACAATTGCACTAATCAGGCTATTTGGTACATCGGCATAATTAGCGCGAAGCTGTTTAGTGTCCTTTGGTAGGCAGTAACCACCGTAACCAAAAGATGGATTATTGTAGTGATTACCAATACGAGGGTCCAATCCAACCCCCTCAATAATTTGACGTGAATCTAAACCATGGGACTCGGCGTAGCTGTCTAGCTCATTAAAATATGCAACACGCATTGCAAGGTAAGTATTTGAGAAAAGCTTAACCGCTTCGGCTTCAGTCGAGTCGGTATAAAGAATATCAATGTTTTCTTTAATCGCAGCGCTTGCAAGTAAGTTTGCAAATACTTCTGCGCGAACAGAGCGCTCACCAATAATAATACGCGATGGGTGCAAGTTATCGTAAAGGGCTCTGCCTTCACGTAAAAACTCCGGTGAGAAGATGATATTTTGTGTATTGAATTTTTGCTTTATTGACTCGGTATATCCTACTGGAACAGTTGATTTAATCACCATCACCGCATTTGGATTAATGGCTAACACATCTTGAATTACCGCCTCAACAGATGCGGTATTAAAGTAATTTGATTCAGTGTCATAATCGGTCGGTGTAGCAACAACTACATAGTCTGCGTCTTGATAGGCCAATTGCTTATCAAGCGTAGCGGTCAAATCAAGCTTATGATTTTTTAGGTAATCTTCTATCTCGACATCTGCTATAGGCGACAGCCCTTGGTTAATCATCTCAACTTTTTCAGCAACAATATCAACAGCCATTACGGTGTTTTTTTGTGCCAACAATACCGCGTTTGACAGACCGACATAGCCTGTCCCTGCTATAGCAATTTTCATTTTAAAACCTTTAAAAAAAATATCCGCGTAAAATAGCACTCCAAGCAAGAAAAGTCTTGTTTTTGGCTCACATTTGTAAAAGCTAATCAGGTTCTAGAGCCTAGAACGTTCGCAGGCTCACTGCTAGAGCGGCCTTCGCCCTGCTAGGAAAGCAGAAAACAAGGCCCTTTAACGTCCACTTATTTGCTTTCTTGCTTTACCGGCTTTTAATCGTCTTAGCTTTCTCTAGAACTTTCTTTATGTAGGTTAGCTTCGCTTTCCCTAAAGCCTAGAAGGAGCTTAGTGACGTTCTCGCTGTGACGAAGTCACGCCCTAGAAGCGCAGCGCCCTTATTCACGTGTACCATCAGCAAAGTGTTACGTAAGTGAGCCTGTGAACGTTCCGTATACCGTCAGGCCGAAGGCCGTTCCGCTTTTAAGTCTTAGCTTTAACTTTTCGATCGTATAGAATCTAGCAGGAGCATAGCAACGCTCTCGTCGTGGCGGAGCCACACTCTAGTTTCTGCGCTTAAAACTACGATAAGGAAATCAAATATGAAAATTATCCATCACGGTGCCGTTAATGGAGTCACAGGCTCATGCCATCAATTAGATATTAATGAGCAATCTAGTATTCTAATCGACTGTGGACTATTTCAAGGCGATGAAGCAACAAGTGACTCTTCAACTAATCAACTTCAAATAGAGTTTGATTTAAGCCAAATAACCGCACTCATTGTTACCCACTGCCACATAGACCATGTAGGCAGGATCCCTTATCTATTGGCAGCAGGTTTTAATGGCCCAGTATATGCCACAACAGCAACCGCGGCATTACTACCGTTAGTCATAGAAGATGCGCTAAAGGTCGGCGTCACTAAAAATCAGCGATTAATTAGCCTATATTTAAAACGCTTACAGCAGTTAATTAAGCCAATTGATTATGACCAATGGTTTACCTTAGAGGTGAATAATTGTGACAGTGGATACCAACAAGCCAAAGCGCGGTTTAATGTCGCGGGCCATATACTAGGTTCCGCTTACGTAGAAATAGAGTTAAGTCAACTATCACAAACTGACAAGAATAGTAACGCTCTGACAAGCCTTAACGGTGACTCAAGCAACAGACAAGATAAGCACATCATCGTTTTCTCAGGCGACCTAGGCGCAACGAATACACCGTTACTACCAAGCCCTAAAAGCCCATTACGTGCCGACACCTTAGTGGTTGAATCTACCTATGGCGATAAAAACCACCTTCAGCGTGAATATAGGGCCGAAAGCCTACGTCAGGTCATAGAGAAATCAGTCAGCGACAACGGCGTAGTACTCATTCCAGCCTTTAGTATTGGTCGTACCCAAGAGTTACTGTATGAGTTAGAGCAAATTATCTTTAACCAACAACACAACCCTATGTGGCAGAGTATAGAGATAGTTGTCGACTCACCTATGGCGGCGAACTTTACCAAGCAATACATAAAATATAAAAAGCTATGGGATAACGAGGCTAAATCGGTATTAATGCACCGACGTCACCCTCTGGACTTTAGTCAGCTTTACACCATAGATAATCACCAAGATCACCTAGCAGTAATAAACTACCTATCCAGCAGACAAAAGCCTGCTGTTGTAATAGCTGCAAGCGGTATGTGTACAGGCGGACGAATCATTAACTATCTACAGCGCTTTTTACCTGAACCGACTGCAGATATTTTATTTGTGGGTTACCAAGCACAAGGTACTACTGGGCGGGATATTCAGACATATGGGCCAACGGGTGGCTACGTCTATATTGAAGGGGAGAAAATCGATATAAAGGCAGGCATACACACCATCAGCGGCTACTCAGCCCATGCGGATCAACAGAACCTGATAGATTTTGTCAAAGGCATTGAGCACAAACCGAAACACATCCGCATCGTCCACGGTGATAACGAGGCCAAACAAGCGTTAGCAAGAAAATTGAAAGAACTAATACCACAGTGCGAAATGATTATCCCAACAGGCTAGAACTTAACTTCTTCTTTTAATTGCAGTTTAAAACGGGAGGATTACCGTAGCCACACATTTTGCGTAGGTTGGGATTTAGCCTATAAATATTTCATTTTAATATAAAAAATTGACGGCATAAATGCCGACCTACAACAGTTAAGACGCTTTCGTTTTGCCCTAAGCAAAGCGCCTGTAAACGCTCCGTAAGGCCACAGGCCGTTTCGGCTTCTCCGTCCTAGCCTTTATCGGATTTCAACCGTCTTTGCTTTTTCCGCCGCCTTTACATACCACTCTACGGTTTTCCTTAACCCAGATTCAAAAGACTCTACAGGACTCCAGCCAAGTTCTCTCTGAATCTTACTTGAGTCAATCGCATAGCGAACGTCATGCCCAAGCCTATCTTCAACAAAAGTAATTAATCCCTTAAATCCAAATGTATTACTGCTTAGCTTCAATGAATTTTGATTATCTGGAGCGAACTCCTCAAGAAGTTCGCAGATCATATTAACCACGTCGATATTACGCTTTTCACAGTTACCGCCTACGTTGTAGGTTTCACCGACTTTACCTTCACTCAAAACGGTATAGATCGCTCTCACATGGTCTTCAACATATAACCAATCTCTGACTTGTAAGCCGTCACCGTAAATGGGGATTGGTTTACCATCTAGCGCATTGGTGATAGTCAGCGGAATTAATTTTTCAGCGTGCTGAAAAGGTCCATAATTATTAGAGCAATTTGTCACGACAACGGGTAAACCGTAGGTTCTATGCCAAGCCCGAACTAAATGATCGGATGCCGCTTTGCTGGCCGAATACGGAGAGCTAGGGTCATACCTTGTAGTTTCGGTAAACAAGTCACCCTCAGCCAGATCACCATACACCTCATCGGTGGATACGTGATGAAAGCGAAACTCATCCCTTTTATTCCCTTGGAGTGAAGCATAATATTCACGGCACGCCTCAAGCAAGGTATAGGTACCTATGATGTTAGTTTGCATAAACTCAGCCGGTCCATCGATTGAGCGGTCTACATGACTTTCAGCGGCTAAGTGAATAATGACATCAGCTTTATACTGTATAAGTAGCTTATCAACCAAAGTCCTATCACAAATATCACCCTGCACAAATGCATAGCGACTAGATAATTCAATTTCAGCTAAAGACCCCGGATCACAGGCATAAGTCAATTTATCCAAGTTAATCACCGTATGCTCAGTGTGATTAATAAGAAAGTGTACTAATGCAGAACCGATAAACCCTGAGCCACCAGTGACTAATATGACCTTACTCATCCAACAACCCTATTACCTATCTTGTATCAAATTAAGCAAGTATTGCCCGTAGCTATTATGTGTCATTGATTGTGCTATTCGGACAATTTTTTCATCCGACAGCCAGCCACTTCGCCAGCCTATCTCTTCTAAACAAGCAACCTTCAATCCTTGCACCGTTTCAATGGTTTGTACAAAAGAGGAAGCTTGCTGCAAACTATCAAACGTGCCAGTGTCTAACCATGCAAAGCCGCGTCCCAGCCTTTCTACCTGTAATTCTCCTTGCATTAAATAAGCTTGGTTAATATCGGTGATCTCTAGCTCATGCCGTTCAGATGGCGTTAAGTTTTTAGCGATATTGACGACTCTATTATCATAAAAATAGAGTCCGGTTACCGCCCAATTAGATTTAGGCTGAGTTGGCTTTTCTTCGATAGATACAGCCTTTAATGAGTGATCAAACTCTACTACACCGAATCGCTCGGCTTGCTGTGCCTGATACGCAAAAATAGTGGCGCCAGATGGCTTATTAGCCGCGGCTTTTAAAGACTCACTAAACCCTTGACCATAAAAAACATTGTCACCAAGCACTAAGCAAACGCCATCATCACCAATGAAGTCTTCTGCAATCAAAAATGCCTGTGCAATGCCTTCGGGCTTTGTTTGAACTGCAAAAGACAAATCTAGACCAAAATCACTCCCATCACCGAGTAAACGCTGAAACAGCATCTGCTCCTCTGGTGTAGTAATAATTAGCACATCACGGATTCCAGCAAGCATTAACACCGAAAGAGGATAATAGATCATCGGCTTATCGTAAACGGGAAGCAGCTGCTTAGACACCCCACGCGTAATAGGGTGAAGGCGAGACCCTGTCCCACCAGCTAAAACTATCCCTTTCATAATCGCTTGGCTATTAGTGGCACTTTTCAAGGTTATTTCCCGTAATGAAACACATTATAAAAAACATGATTGGGCCTGTATTCTTACGATAGGTCAAAATAGACAAAAACAATTTTCAATCTGTATTATAACTAAACAGCTCTCGGCGCTTAAATCGCTTCACCAAAAACAAAAAAGCCAACTCAATGAGCTGGCTTTCCGATATTTAGCCGTTGCGTCTAATCCACGTTAGAATCTGCCAAACATGTGCTAATGCCCAGTTATATGCAGCAAAAATAACTAAAAACCCAACAAACATGATAGCTTCTGGAACCGCTAGCAATTCGCCTAAAATACCTATCATTGCAAGTATTGCAGACAACAATGTAATTCGAGCTAAAGTTTGTTTACGGCTATAACCTGCACGTTCAAAGATATGGTGTAAATGATCTCTATCAGGTTTAAAAGGAGAGTGGCCTTTTTTTAACCTACGATACATAATTGCAGTCATATCCATCAAGGGTATAGCAATCAGATATAGTGCGATAACAGGTGAAAATGCCTTGTTAATAGACTCTGTCCCAGTCACTAGCAACCATACTACGGTTAAACCAATCAACATACTGCCTGCGTCGCCCATGAACACTTTTTGAACTGAAGCAAATGGCCAGCGTAAATTGAAACAAAGGTAAGCCATGATTGCTGCGATAAACAATATTGGCAATATAAACCAAGGATTACCAACTTGATAGAATAAAAATGCTAGTGATGTAAAAGTTACTATGCTCAACATACCTGCTAAGCCATCGATACCATCAACCATGTTAAACGCATTGATAGAGCCGATGACGGCTAATACTGTCACCAATACCCCTAAGTAGCCAAGTTTAATCTCGACAAAATAAAAAATATTTCCAAGTGAAGTCAAATAGGATTCGGCACCAAATATAAGAATTGAAGCTATAATTACTTGCGCGATAATACGCAGTCTAACAGAAAGGTCATAACGGTCATCTAGTACGCCAATAAACAATATCAACGCAGAAGAGATTATGTAGAGATTCAGAATCCTGCTGTACTCGATAAAAAGAGTTGAAGCCATCATTACGCTAAAAAAAATACCCACTCCACCAATTAATGGAACAGCACCATCATGCAACTTCCGAGCATTTGGTAAATCTACCAATCCAACTTTCGCAGCATATGGCGCTGCAAACTTTATAGCAAAAAAACTCAGAAAGAAACCGGTGATAAATGGCACTAAAAAAATCATACTATCTTCCCTAAATTAGCCCGTAAACAAAACATCTATTAACGCGGTATAACATAATCACGCAACAATTAGTAACATCTTTATCGCCAATTTTATTGAGGAACCGACAAAGAAATAGAAAATATTTTAGCTAGTAAGCATTAAACATTCAAACGTATTACATTATTAATATTAAAAAATACTTTTGACTGTAAATTCACTTAACAATTGCGCTAATTAAGGATGTCATCAATTGCAAGTAAGTACCTATTTATTACTAATTTTTCATCGAATTCCGTTTCCATTTTTAGCCTACTAGCACGGCCCATAGCCAAGCGCTCGTCATGTGTTAACTTAAACATTTTATCCAAGCTGGAAACTAAGCTTTTAGTTGACCTAGGCTGACAAATAAAACCATTTACAGAATCGTCAACAGTTTCACGACACCCAACATTATCGGTAGTAATGATTGGTTTCCCCATAGCCCCCGCCTCTAGAAGTGACTTGGGAACACCCTCTCTATAAAACGAAGGTAAAACTACGCAATCTACTTTAGATATTTCAGTCTCAACTGAATCAGAAGTACCTAGATAGTCAACGATTCCTTCGTCGACCCAAGCTTGCATTTCCTTTCTAGATACTGCAGATGGATTATCTACATCTAAAAAACCCAATAGTCTAAAATCAATCTGTCCTTGATATTTAAACTTCAACTCTCTCGCAGCCTCTATATAATGCATAATTCCTTTATCATAAAGCATACGAGCGATCAGTAAAAAGCTAACGACACCATCATCTTTTGAGATAGAAAGCTTAAAACGAGAAAGATCTGCACCTGAACCAGGTAGTCGCTCAGTTATTTCTACAGGAGTAATTTTATTTTCAATAAATAAGGCACGGTCATCTTCGTTTTGAAAAAATACTTTCTTTGCAAATTTTTGACTTAATTTATAAAGTTGCCTTGCGATCTTGGAAGAGTATGTTTCATCGATAAATAAAACGCCTAGACCAGCAATATTATTAATCGCTTTAGCCCCACAAACATGCGACGCGAGGGTGCTATATATGTTATTCTTTGGAGTGAAATTAAGAACTACATCACACCTCAAGCCTTTATAAATCCTGTAAAAAGAAAACAAAGTAAATATATCTCGAAATGGGTTTGTTCCCCCTTTATCTATAGAGATATGTACAAAATCTGCTCCCATTTTTTTTATATTACATGAATACTCGTCTTGCGGGGCAACTGCTATAACATCGTGTCCAGCATGAATCAAGGATAATATTGTATTCTTCCTAAAATTATACAAATACCAACTAGTATTGGCAGTAATTACAATCTTAGCCATTTCTTGTCCTTTTAATCATTTACTCTTTTAACTAGAGCAAAACCTATATAAATGATGGGAATAACTTTGCACATCCTGGATCAAACGGTCCTTCTTTAACTTCAAGCATTAGCGCTTTGTCACTTATGCACTCTACGCTATGAATATCTCCAGGCTCAAGATGCACTAAATTACTTTGCTGTTCATCGCCTACTAACACCGACTTAATTACATTCCCTTCAAAATCGTATGTCTTAACTTGAATTACACCTTGAATAACCAGAAACATTTCCCATTGCCAACAGAGTTCATGATAATGAGGTTCAACATAGCTACCAGACAAAAGAGCAATTAATAAACGCTGAACTTTTTCTGAATAATCAGAGTGTAAGTTAAGGTGTGCTCTTTTTCTTTTAGAGTCTTTCGCAATACTAAATAATTTATCTGTATCTGACTGTTCTATTAGTTTCACTAAACTCACCTTTTAAAAACCCATCAACAATGACAACCAAAGAAATTTACTTTAATGTCCACTTCAAAAAATGAACAACTTTTCTAATTTCAAATTAAGACCAAACATAATCAATCAAGACATTTAAAATAACCTATAAACGGATATAAATTAACTGTAACTTTGAACCCAATGACTACCGAATAGAATATCATAACTCAAGTCAGGAAACTTTTCATAACCAGCACCAGGGTAAACGGTTAACTCCCCAAAAGTAACTTTTTCTTGATAGAAATACAAATCAACTCTTATGAAGTCAAAGTATTTACCAATACTTTCTGCTATTTCGATCATATCCTCCAAAAATAAAGGCCTATTAGGACTAGGTGTCTTTTGTGGGTGGGAAAAGTTAATATTTAAGTCATTCCAATCACTATCAAATATATTCCTACAATGGTCGCTAAATCGGTCACTATCTAATTGAACATATTTAACTTTACCGTGGAAAACAAAAAACTTATAGTCATCAGGGGCTTGGCCTTCAAAATCTAAAAACTCTTCTATAAACACTCTACGTGGTATGTTTTTATAAGCCCACTCACCAAGACTTCCTGATTGATCGTGTTTCAACCAATCATTAGCTAATACTTTCATTTTAATCGGTTCTAAATGTCTACCATCCCTTATAATCTTTATAGTTTGACTAGTATGATTTGCTTTAAAAACATAATTTTCAGGAAGATGTTTGATATCCAAAGAGTCAATATCGGAAACACTTTCACCTACCCATATTGTCTTTGGTATATAAAGACCTTGATGAATAGACTTTACAAACTCTTTTGATGCTAACTTATCAGCTGCAACAGTCAAAAGTTTGTCCCGATCATAAAGTTTCCTAACTTGAAGCTTTTCGTTAAAAGTATTTGGGCTTTTTAAATTTGCAAACCTACCAAACCTTCTAAAAAAAAGAACATTAATCCTTAGTTTTAAAGGTAAAATTGAAATAACTCTAGAAAACAACCGATATTGAATACTCGCCATACTCCCCCCCTTAACGTAACTTTGATGAAAATACTTTCTTATACATATATGAATTATAACGACGAGTTATCACTCTAATAAAGGTATATGGAGAAATCCTGGCAATAAGCCAACGAAAATCTCTTCTTGAATTTCTACTTTTGATGCTATCGACAATTTCCCTTACCCTATTCTCGTTGTAGGTTGTAACATCATCGAACTTGAGCTCATTAATAGGAGTCTTTGAAAAACCTAAGCTATCAACACCTTGATAAATAGCTCTCTCTCCACTTGAAATTGAAGTACCGTCAATAAAAAAGGTTTTTATTAAACCAACTTTATTCTCCTCTGACTGACAAACTAAAACATCATTAGTTCTTGCATCATAGATTTCGTCAAAGCAAAAATTCCCTAAACTATAAGAAATATAACTTCCATTAATTGTCTCAATCGGCTGCATAACATGAGGGTGGTGACCTATATATATATAATCATCTATTTTTGACAAGTTACGCGCAAAAACAATATCATCAACACTAGGTGTTGTAACATTTTCAATGCCTGAATGATTACAAACAACATTCACCAAACCTAGCTTTTTATATTCGCAAAACTTCTCAATCACCTTTTCATAATCTAACGATGCAACACCACTATTAGTGGAACTTAGCCCTATAGGGTTAGTATTATAAGAGCAATAACCATGAAGCGCTAAATTCAGCTTACTAATTACTATATCCCTTCCATAAACACCAAACCAATCTATGCCGTTACTCTCTAAAGTTTTTATTGTTTCATTTAGCCCATCCAAACCGAAATCCAGAATATGGTTATTAGCTAAACAAACAATATTGACATTCAAATATTTCAAAATCTCAATATTTTTTGGGTTAGAGGATATATTTGCCGACTTATTAGCTCCATTACTTAATGTCCTAGCAAAAGGAGCCTCTAGGTTAGCTACTACATAGTCAAAGTCTGCAAGATATATAGACATTTCTTGAAAGTATTTATAAACACTCTCATTCTCAATGCTATACTTACCAAACAAAGCTGTATCACCTAAAAATGCAATTTTCATTTCATTACCATGCGCTGTCACTTATAGCCCAAGAATACCTTCATTTCATCAACGTAATTTTCAGGTCTAAAACTATTATCTTTAAGGCATTCCATCTTCATAACAGTAAGTTTCCCTTCATCCATAAGTATAGCTTCTTTAAGTGTTTCAATTTGGGTGATCGAATCAGAAGGCTTGCTAATCAAAGCTGTTTTTTTATTTATTAGATAAAGATTAACATCTCCAACATCACTTACGATTACAGGAATTCCGTTAATAATACTCTCAGCAACTTTACTTGGAAAACCTGCAACACTGTCTCTTTTCTCATCTCTAAACAAAATTGTAAAATCAGAATCTCTAAGTTTTGTGACTAGTAAATCATTACATACTGCGCCATTAAACCTTATATTATCACCAAGATAATCAATATAAGCTGAGATATAAGGAAGGCTAGATTTAATTTCTGTAACGGTCAAGCCATAAACGTCAAAAATAAAGTTGTCGCAACCCTCCTTTTTTAACTGATAAAGGTATTTTATAGTTAAGTCAACTCTATCTTTCATTGCATTTACATCATTAACCTTCATGTCATTACGGAACGGATTTCCAGCATAAAATAAGCGCTTTACTTCATCTACTCTCCCCTTACTAGAGCTAATATTATCCGCAAGTACTGGAGGGATGACAACTCTATTACTTATATCTGAACTATAGAGTCTATCAAGATAACTGCTAATGCAAATAGATTTATCAAACTTCTTATTTAAGATTGCCTTCTGATAGTAATCATCAGATTTTTTAACAATATCTCTCACTGGATTTTTTGTTTTAACAGTAAGCCAGTCAACAACGTCACAAACAACGCATACTTGATTCCGTTTAAAGTGTGAAATAACTGGTAATGAAAATGTTGAGATTCTTGGGCTTCCGTAAAACACTGCAGCTTCAGCCTTCGGGTATTCATCAATCTTTCTAATTAATTCAGTCTGAAGCCTAGAAGTTCGAAACCAGTCAGCAAGAGATTTAGGGTACGGCATGGAATAGCAAGTTACCGTTTCGTTAGAATTTTTTGCATCCAATTCTATTAAATTATATCCTGAGCAATCTTCTCGCCTCGTATCAAATATTACAATATGATATCCCAGCAATGCGAAAATTTTCGTTATCCCTGCAACTCTCTTTCCTGCAGCATTTCCATTTGGATAATGAAAGTTACCAATATAAAATATAACTTTACTTTTCATTATACATTCGCCCTTAATATTCTTTCCAAACTACGCGCTTTACGTAGTCCGTATAAGAATGAATGATTCTTACTATTTTTTCGGAAACATTAGGCATACTATAGTCATAAACTGGACGTAATAAACGCTCGGTTCCACTAGGCTGAGACTCTAACACTTGCAATGCCTGCATAACTCTTTCGACACATAGCCCTACCATCATCACTGAAGCTTCTTCCATTCCCTCTGGACGCTCGTGCGCCTCACGTAGATTCAAAGCAGGGAAGTTCATGATTGATGATTCTTCATTAATCGTACCACTGTCGGATAAAACGACTTTAGCCATTTTCTGTAAGTGGTTATAATCATGAAAACCTAGAGGTTTAAGTAATTGAATATTTTTATGAAATTTAACACCTTGTTCTTCAATTCGATTACGTGTTCTTGGGTGCGTTGATACAATCACTGGTAGATCATAATGAGCAGCAACAGCATTGAGTGTTTTTGCCAGTTTAGCGAGTTGTTTAGGTGAATCTACATTCTCTTCACGATGGGCGCTAACGACAAAAAACTGCCCTTTCTGTAACTCTAAACGAGTCAATACATCAGAGTTATCAATTTGAGGCATATAATGGTTTAATACCTCAAACATTGGACTACCAGTTTTGATAACACGATCGGCTGGCAAGCCTTCTGCTAATAGGTAATCCCGTGCAATAGAGCTGTACGTCAAATTAATATCTGCAGTGTGATCAACAATGCGTCGGTTCGTCTCCTCAGGCACACGTTGATCGAAACAGCGATTACCAGCTTCCATATGAAAAATCGGTACTTTGCGACGTTTCGCAGGAATTGCAGACAAACATGAATTAGTGTCACCCAAAATTAACATGGCATCAGGCTGAATCTCTTCTAATGCATCATCAACATTAATAATTACTCGCCCAATTGTTTCTGCGGCATTTTTGCCTGCTGCATTTAAAAAGTAGTCAGGTTTGCGTACACCTAAATCATTAAAAAATACTTCATTTAATTCAAAATCATAATTTTGTCCCGTGTGTACTAATATATGCTCACAGTGTTCATCTAGTTTAGCTAGAACTCTAGATAAGCGAATAATTTCAGGGCGTGTACCTACGACTGACATTACTTTTAATTTTTTCATCTTCACCCCAGTAGTGGCATAGCAAAAGTATCGGGCTTTTTTCTATCAAAAATTTCATTTGCCCAAAGCATAACTATAAGTTCACAATCTCCAATATTGGTCACATCGTGCGTCCAACCAGGAACAGTTTCAACAACTCGATAATCATCCCCGGAAACATCTAATGCATAGCTGTCTCCAGTGGCAATATGTTTAAACTTAAATTTAGCCAGTCCTTTTATTACCAAGAATTTCTCATTCTTCGTATGATGATAATGACCACCACGGGTAATACCGGGATGAGCAGTAAAGAAAGAAAATTGGCCAGCTTCTTTGGTTTTTAATAATTCACAAAAAGAGCCACGAGGGTCTGTATACGACGGTACAGTGTATGAAAACTGCTCAGGTGTATAATAACTAATGTAAGTAGAGTAAAGAGCGCGCAAAAGCCCTGTACCTACGTTTTCAGTAACTAATGAAGTTTTACTCTCTTTGAATGATTCAAGAGCGTTAGCAATATAGCCTACTGTGGTTGGGTAAATAGGCTTAATTGATTGTTCTCCACTTGGTTCATCATTACTTAAATGATGAATAAAGTGTTCACAGACAGTATCAATATAAACTAGGTTCACTTTTGCTTCGGGATCGTTAATGACTAATGGCAGTTCGTTGGCAACATTATAACAAAAGGTTGCAACTACAGAGTTGTAATTGGGGCGACACCACTTACCAAACACATTGGGTAAACGGTAGATATAAACTTTCGCGTTTGCTCCCTTGGCATACTGATTCACCGACTCTTCTGCAAGCGCTTTACTTACACCATAAGGGTTTGATTGTTCTGCTTGAATTGACGATGTCAAAAGGATAGGAGTTTGACGATTAAGCACTTGTAGCTTAGAAACTATATATGATGTTAAATCTGCATTACCATGTTTAAACTCATCTTCATTTTTGGGGCGATTAATTCCCGCTAAATGATAAATAAAGTCTACACTCTCTAATGCAGTATCTAATTCTTGATTTGAGTTTTCACGATCAATTTTTACAATATCAGTAAAGCCTTGCTCCTCGAGTTGAAAGCATAAATTTTTACCAATAAATCCGTTGGCACCCGTCACTAATATTTTCATTAAACCCCCTCAGGAACGACTAAACTGCCCGCTTCTATATCAGCAATGAAGTCTAATTTGTGTAGCAGTTTGATCATCCCCTCAACATCTAAACGCTCTGTATTATGTGAGTTATAATCTTCAATAGAACTTAAATCTTGCTCACCTTCTTCAACATATTGAGAATAATTTAAGTCTCTATTGTCAGAGGGAATTCGATAGTAACCGCCTTGATCTTCAGCAACAAACATCTCCTCTCGGCTACACAAAGCTTCATACAATTTTTCACCATGGCGCGTACCAATAACGTTCACTTGATGATCCGGTTTTGATGTAATTGTTTTTAGCGCTTTAACTAATACATCAATCGTCGCTGCAGGGGCTTTTTGAACAAATATATCGCCATTTACACCATGAGTGAATGCATGTAAAACTAGGTCTACCGCATCATTTAGGGTCATCATGAAACGAGTCATATTAGGATCGGTTATTGTTATCGCGTCACCATTAATTATTTGTCGTAAAAACAAAGGAATGACAGAGCCTCGAGATGCCATAACATTTCCGTAGCGAGTAGCGCTAATTACGGTTTTTGTAGGATCAACATTTCGAGACTTAGCAACGATAACTTTCTCCATCATTGCTTTTGAAATTCCCATCGCATTGATAGGATAAACAGCTTTGTCGGTGCTTAAGCAAACAACTCTCGAAACCTCATTCGCAATACAAGCTTCTAATACGTTTTCAGTCCCTAGCACATTAGTTTTAACAGCCTCCATCGGATGAAATTCACAAGATGGTACTTGCTTTAATGCAGCAGCATGATAAACAAAATCTACACCACGAGATGCAGATAAGATAGAGTTGTAGTCTCTAACATCACCTATATAGAACTTAAGTTTTGGTGAATTATACTTTTTACGCATGTCATCTTGTTTTTTCTCGTCACGAGAAAATATTCTTATTTCTTTAATATCTGTTTGTAAAAATCTGTCTAGAACAGCATTTCCAAACGAACCAGTACCACCCGTAATTAACAATACTTTATTATCAAACATAATACTTTCCTAAATTAATTTTACTATACAAACAATAGACCTGCAGAAATAAGCATGGTATTAAGCAAAGGGATGTTACTAGAACAATTCCTGACCAACTTTCAATTCCAAGACTAAAACATAATACAACTTTCAAAATAAAAGCGATAAAAAGGCCGAAAACTTGATATTTTAACATTCCAAATGAATTAGTAAAAACCGCAGTCAAATTCAGCAGAACAATTATAACAACATAAAAAGCCATATATAAACTATCGGAAGATGAATACAAGTTATCAACATCACCAATCCAAATTGTGAATATGTTATCATCGAACAAGACGAGTAATAAAGCCAGAAGAACTGAGACAAACAAAGATAATAAAACATACTTAGTATATTTTATCATTTTTATTTTATCATTTTCTAGATATGACTTCCTTAGATACCCCCAAAAAGGTATACATAAAGTACTAAAAAAAACTAAAACTATTGAATAGAGTTTATAATAAACCTGATAGTTAACAACGGCCTCACCATCTAAAAATTTTAATATGAAAAACTCGTTACTACCTGTAACTAACAAAAGTAAAATTTGAATACAAAAAAAAACCAATCCAGGAGCAATGACTGACTCATAAAACCCTATAGTGCGACTCTTACTTTGCTGTCCATTCATACTACTTGAAAACAAATATAATACATAAATCAGCGATGGTATTAACGGTAGAATGAGAGCAAAAGAGAAACAAATAGATAAGAACAAAAACTTATTATTTCCAATTAAATCACTAAAGGTATATAGAAATATAATAACTAACACTTGAGTCAATAACATAGGAAGGTTAGAGATTGCACTTTTTTGAAAAGAGAGTAGACCTGCTAATCCTAGCTTCAAGGGTAACTGAATAAATACTGAAACCAAAAGAATTAACAATGAACAATAAAATTCTCTTGAAGATAAACCAAACTCACTTCCAATACCAACTGAAAAAAGATAAGAAACTATAATCACACTACTAAAGATACATAGTAGACTAAGCCCACCTAATGTGTAAAAAGATTTAATAAAAATCTTTTTGGCATAAGCAAAATCTCCGAGTGATATTAGACGTATAAGTTCATTTTTCAACCCATTACTTATACCTAAGTCAAAAAACATAATCCAAGTTAAGAGAGCAAGTATAGCAAACCACACTCCCAAAACTTCATTGTTTGAAAAATAATTAATATACAAGGGAACACTAAGCAACCCTACTAGCATTGATATAAACTTAAAAACAAGAGACAATATCAAATTATACTTCATTTACTTATATTCCTTCACATTTTTTAGACTCCAATAGAAAATAAGTATATATGTAAAGCAAAAAAACATATGTGGCTCTTTGTTCAGAATAATTAGCATCATAATAAATGCTATAATCCCATTAAAATTATCAAATTTTTCAAACTTAGTAAAAACAGTTCCCGCTAACAACATGATTGTGTAGAACGCTCCTAGGACTCCAAACGCACCAAAGTAGTAAGTCATTGTAGAGGACTGAGCATAATCTCCTTTTTCCAAATAAATCTGATTTAGTTCATTTAAACCTACACCAAACATAGGATTATTAAGAAAAGCCTGAAGATTTATTATTGGGGATTGAACTCTATCAATTATTGATGCGGATTCACTAACAAAGAATTTATTTGTCACTTCAGGGAAGTAAGCTCTTGTAAACTCTATAACCTCAGAGGACATTAGATAAATAAATATAATGGAGAAAAATGTAAATAATAGTATAAAGACCTTAGTTTTGAAACCTGATGAAAACTTAGCTAGAAGAGCCAGCAATAATAAAATATAACCAGCAGTAGAGTAGGTGGAGAATACAGCCAAAGACAATATCACTGTAATCAACAAGTCACGTTTCAAACTTACATGTTTAGTTAAAAGAATAGCAAGAGTTAAATATGAAGAGAAAATCCCTGGCTCCCAAAAAAAACCAGTATTTCTATATTGAATATACTCAGAAGAGAAAATAAAAAACACAAAACCGTTATAATATCCCATATCATTTTCATTATAAATGATAGGTAGATATGAATGAATGTTAAAATCAAAAAAATTAACTAAAGTATATAAAACTAAAGAAACTATAGAAACAATTAACATGAATGTTATATACAAACTGACAAATCGCTCATATTTAACAGTACTAACAACTACAAAGGAAAATAGAACAACAATTTGCAATTTAATCACAGCAGTAAGATTGCCTATAGATTGAATACTTGTTATACAACCTATAAAAAATACGACAAATAAAAAAACTGATATTAGAAAATTCGTTCTTACTACTCTTAAATTAGTGCAAATAAAAAGTGTAGCAATAGCAACTGTCAATAAAATATAAGATGGATAAATAGGCATCAATGCATAGCCACTAGAGAGCCCGGCTACAAAAACATAAAAGCCTTGCGCTATCTTACTTCTTTCATTCATTTTTTATTAAATTTACTTTTTATAAATAGAGTTAAACTTTCATCTCTATCAACACCAAATACCGGTTTGATAAATGAGGCCAATCTCATTAACAACCTATCGGTCAGAGGTAGCAATATAACCTTTTCGGTTTCTAACTCATATTTTACATTTAGTGTAATATCGACTGGATGTTTTATTGGGAAACTGATTTTATTAGTCTCCAGCTCACAAAAGCGTTTAGTCATAGTCTTTTTGAGGCTATTACCACCATGAGTAGATAACTCATCAACTCCTATATTTCTGATTTGATTTTTAACTGGTGAGACACCATATATATCAAAATATCTTAAAGAAAAGGCTACTTGTCTATCCCAGGATGACTTTTTTCTATCAACACTTAACAACCTTTTTGTTTTACAAAAGTTATCAAAATCTTGTTCAAAAAGCGCATTACTACTATATCTACTCTTCAACTCAATTTTATTATTAGGGTCGAAATGCTTCAATTCCCCGTCATAAAATCGTTTAAATTTATGAGACCAAGATGCCCATCCACAAGGTAACATATGCTGAGTAAAAACATAATCAAATTCACTTTGAAAACCTTTCAAATAGTTAGTACCACAGATCCAAAGTACTTTTTCTTCTTCTTTATATTTATATAACAGCTCTTCACAAAATTCAAAAAAACCATCCTCGGGGAGATTATCGTCCTCGAGAAAAATTGCGGAATCTTCCCTATCAAAAACCCAGTTTGCTCCACCACCAATATTTTCATATACTCCGCGGTTCTCTGGTGAATAGTTTTTTATAATCTGACAATCCCAGTCGATCAGTTGTTCTACCTTATTTCTTGTATAATCAACTAGCTTTTTTTCTTCATCATTTCGATGACCATCTGCTATTAAATATATTTTATCAGGACGGTAATCCCTGATCTTTGAAAAAATACGCTCCAGAGTTTCACTTCTCTTAAATATAAATAATGCAACAGGAACTTTACTCATTAAGACCTCTTAAAACTGGATAACATAAATACTTTTATTGATTTTTTAGTCAGCAATTATAAATACAATGTTCGCTTTAAAATCACTAAATAGAAAACCAAGTGTAAACTTCGGCTAGTAAGCTAAATTGGTTTTACTTGAAACAATACAACAACTAAGCACTTAATAAGATAATTTACGCTTTATTGACAACATTAACATTCTGGATAAAACTTCTAATAAAAACAATACCTATAGCACATAACGCGCCAAAAAATGTACCAAGAATACATATCAGTGCTCGTTTAGGGCCTACCTTTTTTTCTGGGATTAGAGCTGGATCAATAGTTTTAAAAACATATTCATCTCTTACTTCTGCAAACATGATAGTTTTTGCTTGCTCTTCAATTAACTTATACAAAATTGAACGGATATCAGCGACATTAGTTAGTGCTATTTGTTTGTTTAAAAACTCACTACTACGAATGGCTTCAGCAACATCACGCTCTTTCATCACCTTGTTAATATCTTCAATCAACCAAGTGACCCACTGCTGGGCAATACTAGGCGATAGATGTTCAATAGATATTGTAACCATGCCTGTATCCTTCGAAAAGTTAACCTTAAATACTTCACTAAATTCTTTATAAGCCTCTTGCATTGAGGGTTCAGGCTTAAACGGTGCTTTAACCTCACGTACCCATGATTTCGTTTTCGGGATATAAATCTCGTCATCATAAACAACCATATTAGTTGTCATATCCCACCTCTCCCCAGCCATCAGGTCAGGGAGGATATTGTGATTTTGAATAAATTGGCTAGTAAACTGGCGTGACCTCATCACTTCAATTGCCAATTGTGTTTTATCAACCCCTCCGCCTGCAGCAAGGTTTATTCCAGCCATACTCGCTAAGCCACCAAACTGACCAGCTAATGCGCTTAGTCCACCGCCTTGCTCTTCGCTTGCTGGGGCTAATAGAGCCTCAGATTTGTACGTATTTGGCAGCATAAGTGCGAAGATCACAGAGCCAACGGCAAATACTGCTGTGATAGCGATGATTAGCCATTTGCCTTTCCAGATAACAGAGAATAGTTCTCGCAGATCGATCTCATCGTCGGCCGGCGAAGCCGATGCAAACTGGTGATCTTGTGTATATTTATTAATTTCGTTGGACATTTAAAACTTATCTCATTGTTTAAGTTTTCGAATACGGTTGACGGAACGCTTTGCTCACAGAGCACTTCGTTTACGGTTCCAAGCTAAGAGCTGAACGGTCTGCGACCTTAAGCTAAGACGAACGCTCGCAAGTTCGTTTACGGATAACAGAACGCTTCGATTACGGTAAGAACTTAAAGCCAAAGCGAACGCTTCACTAAACGTTATTGCGAACTTGTATACTCTTTATCAATCCAGCAAGCATCGCCGATACTCTCTCTGATTTTGTAAGTAGCTCATCCACAAATTCAGCTTCTAGATATCCTATATCTTTACCTATCATGGCCTGTGTCATAACTTCGGCTAGCGATGCTTTAGCAATATATAAAAACTGCACTTGCTCTTTTGCCCCCTGACGTTCAACTCCCTCAGCTATGTTTGAAGGTACAGATAGACCTGAGCGCGTAATTTGGTCTTTGAATCCCCAATCACGTAACTCTTTAGCCTCTATGTATATTGAACATGAGAGTTGATAGCTTAACTGCCACACTTCAAGCTTTTGAAACTTCATAACCATCCTTGGTTTTAAGTGCAGTGACGAACGCTGGCTTACCGAATACGGT
Source organism: Shewanella schlegeliana (assembly GCF_016765635.1). Classification (GTDB taxonomy): domain Bacteria; phylum Pseudomonadota; class Gammaproteobacteria; order Enterobacterales; family Shewanellaceae; genus Shewanella; species Shewanella schlegeliana. The sequence continues at coordinate 75,275 of NZ_JAESVD010000001.1, read as the reverse complement.
TAACGGAACGTTCGTAAGCTCACTGACGAATAGCTTAGCCATTAGAATCAGTAAGGCCAAAGGCCGTTCCGTAGCCCTTTCGGCGTTCCGTTAGCATAGCGTTCTCTAGTCGCTTCGCGACGTTCGTATAAGCACCTAGGGTGCTTTAAAGATTTGCGACTGTGGCGAATGCGACTGCGCTGTTGTAGATGATTTGAGTCACTTGCGTCCAAAGCGTTAGGTTGTCTTTGTACTCAGTGTCTAGCGGTACGATAATGGTGTCGCCAGGTTGTAAGCTTGACTCATTGCTAAACCATAATGAACGATTTGGTAGCATTACAGAACCATCGGCCTTGATAACGTAAGTTCTATCATCGTCGGCACGTTCTCTTGCGCCACCAGACATTGCTAGATATTGATCAATGGTTTGGCCTTCTTTAAATCTGTGAGTCGCGGCATGTTGCACTTCGCCCATGACAGCAATTGTTTGCTTAGTTGATGGGACATAAAGTACGTCATGATCTTCTAATTGAAGGTCGGCTTGTTTTATACCGATCGATATTGCAGAAAGATCCACGACCAAACGACCGACAGCTTTAATCGTCTCCAAGTCAGTTAGCATCAACTGTGCATCGGCATAATTAACTACGTTACCGTCTTTCGAGACACCGCGAGTAGCAATATCACGACGCATTTGGTCGGCAAGCTTTTTAATCTCTAATTGCTCTTGCTGACGCACTGACTCACGTACAAATACTGCTGATGGCAGGTAAGCATATTGGGTAAAACCACCGGCACGTTTTAATACATCTGCCAAAGTTTCACCGCGGCGAATGTTGTAAGTACCTGGGAATTTAACCTCTCCGCGGATCTCTACTGATTTGTTCTCTTGCCAATCAGGCGTTGTCATCACAGTTAAGATATCGCGGCCTTTCAATGCGATATTCTGGGTGGCATCACCTTGAAGTGCAGCTTCTAGTGCAATATTTGTATGCTTGATTGCAGAACCATCTACTGTTGTATAAGTACTGGTTAATTCTGCACGTGGAGTATATGCGCCCTCTTCAAGACCGCCTGCCGCTGCAACTAAGTCTTTAATGCGAGCATTAACAGCTAACGGATAGATACCAGGGTTATTTACTCGGCCGTTGATAGCAACAGCTTGCACGCCTTTACCAGCTCGGCCTTGGCTATTTAGCTTCATGATGACAGGGTAAAGAAGCTCGCCCCTATTCATCTCACCACTTAACTTAATAAGATCGCTATCTTCAAAAAGGTTAATCAACATCTTGTTGACTTCGCCTTTAATCGCTTTGGCTGTTGGGTCCTCTTCAGCACCTTGGCTGTTAATTGCTACGCCGCCAAGTTCAGAGCGGTCAGCAAACTTCTGTTGCTTTAGCTGTGAGAATCCCGCCTCAAACAGGTCATTACCAATTAATGAGTTACCAGCAAGTGACTGAACTTTTTGTACACGCTCTTTTACTAGCTTATTGAGTTCATAACGATTTTGGCTTAAATCACTAAAGTTGAAGAAAATAACTTTATCACGAGCCTGTAGGGTTAAGTCTTGCGAAGCAACTTTGCCATTAATCGCTTTTGCAGGTGAGAATTGATAAACCTGAATATCACCTTGCTTATTAATTTCACGTACTATAATAGCGTATTCAAGATCTGCAGATACAGAAAGATCACCCCAGATAGATGGTACTAAGTCACTCACTTTTTGACCGTGATACCACTGATATTTGCCAGGGCGAACCGCGGCCCCGACAACCGTAATAGCATCTTCATATTGAGTGGTCGCACTCTTTACGCGAATCACATCGCCAGCGAGGACTTTAGTTGCTTTACCTTTGTTTGATGTTAAATCGACATTTAAAATAGATTTAAGGCTGTTAGCATTGAAACGCTCAACACTACTGCGTCTTGGATAGGCTCCTGGTTTAATACCAGCGGCCATCTCAATCACTTGCGCCATGGTTTCATTCTTTTTAAGCTCATAGATAGCAGGGCGACGAACTTCACCCGTTACGCTAACTAAGCCACCTACAGCAGGAATAAAGACTACGTCACCAGAGCGCAGGTTAATGTCGCCCGATGCATCACCACGAAGCAGTAGATCATAGAGATCCATACTACCTACAAGCTTGCCGTTACGTTTTACTTGAATATTACGCAGCGAGCCGATTTCATTAACGCCACCGGCAACGAACAATGCCTGTGTAATGGTTGAAAGACTAGAAACCGTATAAGAGCCAGGGCTGTATGCGTCACCGGCAACGAAGATACGGATTGAGCGTAATTCGCCCATAGTAATATTTGACTGAATACCAATCATCTGTTGGCTGATACGCTCAGATAAGCTTTCACGTAACTCGCTAAATGTTAAGCCTGCGACAGTGATTGGACCTAGCTCTGGAAACTGGATAACCCCTTCACGATTGATAACAAGGTCATACTCTTTATTGTCTTTACCAAAAAGCTGAACTTTAATGTTGTCACCAGGGCCAACTAAATATTCACTCGGCACAGGCACATCAGAAACGGGGGCAAAAGTCGTTGGTTCACCGGCAAAGAGGTCATAACCAAAGCGTTGTAGTTCTTTCTTATTGTTATCTTGCTCGAAATCCAATTCATTGTTAGCGGTTGAGGACTGATCGACAACAACATTTGTGTTAACGCGCTCGTTAACCACTGGAGGATTTTCAACTTGCGGCTGAGAACTCCCCGCACCACCTAGCATCGATGGGTCAACACCATACTGCTTGGCTAAGCGTTGCTGCTCAGATGCCGGAAGATTTTTAAATTGCTCTATCATTTGCGGAGAAGGCGTGATTGCACTCGCCTGCCCTGACAGTAGTATCAGCGCTGACATGCCAGCTATGATGAGTTTTTTAGTCTTGTTAAGCACCAGTGTTCTCCGAGAGAGGTTTAAAAAATAGGTTAAAAGCTGAGACGGTTTAAAGCCGAAACAAACAAAGACGGTAAAACAAAGAAGGACGCTACGCTGCTAGGGCGTGACTATTTGTTTCAATTGAATGTCACTGCGAGAGCGTCGCGTTGCTCCTTCTAGGTTCTAGGTTCTAGGTTCTAGGAGAAGCATAAGTCAAAAGCGGTTGTCTTTAGCTATTAGATTTTCCTAACAGCGAAGCGTCCTAGAAGTGAGCTTGCGAACGTCCTAGTACCTAGGTCATTCTTAGCTTTTAGACACGCTACCGCCCATGGATTACGGCTTCCAAAGTGCCCATCCGCAGTGCGGACATACCTGATTTAGTGTCATTTATTTCAAATTAACTTAAGGTAAAACCAGCAGCGGACTGTAACCGTTTGCCCTGAGTTCTACATTAAATTAATTCATTTTCAATCGTTTTTGCTCATTTCTTGCTAACCTCTGAATTCTCTCCTATAACCTAGTAATGAATATTCAAAATTCATTGATTAAATAGATAGATAGTTCTTAAGCGCAGATTTAAATGCATTCTCCTTTCTGCAAGCCAAATTAGCCCAACCAGCAAATTAAAGCAGCGCGCAATTATACACTACTCTTCTCTTCAGAGCAGTAACGCACGGGCAACATATTGTTTAGATGGTGATACTTTGTACACGAGCGATAACTACGTTTTCGATTAGAGCTTGATGACTTAGGTCGAACCAACTAGCTTCAACTTCTCTCTCGTGTCGTTTTATCCGATCCCCTTCACTTAATTAACAGGCTATCTTAACTAACGACCACACGCTAACTATACACACACAAACTATCATATCTTCCCTTTTAACAGGCTTTGCCGATCCGTTTTAATAAGTTCTTATTTGGTTCTAAGGCCGTTGACTTATCCACGATAATTTTCAATCTTTGACCATAGCTATGGCGAATGTCTCACAAAGTTAGTGGCAAAAGTGGAATTTTGAACGATTACTCCAATCTTCAAAGTGGACAAAAATCCCACAACCTAAACTCTTAGCAATAGCTAAAGCACATTTAACAACTTGGTCTTAACAGGTTGAATGGTATCTTTATCTACTATCACTCGTTGTTGTTTCCCCATTAACTCAAACAATACAAAACAGCGCTTTTCACCGTTTACCTCGTCAAAAATCCCTTCAAGCTCTACAAAGGGCCCTTTGGTAAAGCACACCTTATCTCCTGATTTCATTTCAGGTATTGCTCGGGATTCTTCCGGCATTAATTTTGAGAGTAACTTATGCTCGCGCATTTTTATTGCGTGAATGACACTATCATCAATGGCGGTCATCAGCTCTTTACAGCCGACAAGCCTGATAACACCGCGGGTATTATGTATTTTGGCAACACTGGTAACTTCGGGGTCAAAGTTAATAAACAAGTAACTTGGGAAAAGCGATACACGTCGCACGGTTGCTTGTCCTTTTACTAACTTCTCTTCTGGATAGGTAGGCAGATAAGTTTCAATTTGCTGAAGAGCCAGATTTTGCTGCGCTCGGGCCTCGCCTCGAGATTTGCAATATAATAGATACCAAGCCTTCATTTACTTCTCTCACCTTTAATTCAACAGCTATTCACAATCAGTGACGTCCTATTCACGGCATGAATACTAACAAACATGCGCCCCCCATTGGAAGTCCAAGACGAAGCAAAGACAAGCCAGGTCGCAGTTTTGATATTTCTCTGCAGCGTCAACTTTTAAGAGGTCAATATGTGGTCAGTCACATTTTCAAAATTGACTTTTGCCGCTCATAAAGGGTATATAAGGTAGGCTTTATCGCATTTGGCGCTATTTTTAGTGGCAAATAATAAAAATTAGAATACAAGCCAACAATAAAGCAGTCAAACACGCTACAAAACAAGTTATTATTTAACACTTTTAACTGACTTTGTTTGTGAATGGCTGGAATAATTTAAGTAAATCAATTTTCTGTGGTGAAAATTATGCTACAGGCAATCACAAGTGAAGGTGGAAGAATACATGAGCGCAGCAAAACCCCAGGGGACGATGCTCGGGCATCCTAAGGGACTGTTCCTGTTGTTTACAACAGAGTTATGGGAACGTTTCAGTTATTATGCAATGCGTGCGATCTTGGTTTTATACCTAGTAGACGCAGTGCAATCTCAAGGTGGTCACGGCATGGGCTGGACCCAAGCTGACGCACTTTCTCTTTATGGTACATTTACTGGTTTAGTTTATTTAACACCACTTATCGGTGGCTGGTTAGCTGATACTTACCTAGGTCAACGAAGAGCGATTATGATTGGTGGCGCATTAATGGCCGCTGGTCAATTTATTCTTGGTACACCTCATGCTTGGGTACAGGGCATGGAAACCGAAGTGTTTTATATCGGTTTAGGTGTTTTGATCCTTGGTAACGGTCTCTTTAAGCCGAATATCTCAACTATGGTTGGTGATCTATATGAAGAAGGCGATCACCGTCGTGACGGCGCGTTTACTATCTTCTATATGGGTATCAACGTTGGTGCTTTCTTATCAGGTATTATCGTAGGTGCAGTTGTAGCCTATTACGATGGTAACTTCCAAGCAGGCTTTATCTGTGCCGGTATTGGTATGATTTTGTCACTAATCATCCAATTCATGTTTGCTCAGAAGCTACTTGGTGATATTGGCCGAGTGCCTGCTGCACAGCTAGAAAAAGAAAAAGCTGCAGCGGCTGGGGAAGTTCGTAAAGAACCACTAACTAAAATCGAACGTGACCGCATTAAAGTGATTATGATCATGGGTCTATTCACAATCATCTTCTGGGCTGGCTTTGAGCAGGCAGGTGGTTTAATGAATATCTTCACTAACGATTTCACCGACCGTATGATTGGCGGCTGGGAAGTACCAACGACTTGGTTCCAGTCACTAAACGCCATGTTTATTGTTATTTTTGCCCCTGTGATCGCTTCTATTTGGATCCGCTTAGGTAAGAATGAGCCAAACTCACCAGTTAAGTTCGCACTAGGTCTAATTCTACTTGGTATTGGTTTCCTATTTATGATCGGTGCTGTTTTAGAGATGGGTGGTGACGCAAACGCTAAATCAAGCATGTGGTGGTTAGTGGGTGCATACTTCTTCCATACTATGGGTGAGCTATGTCTATCTCCTATTGGCCTATCTATGGTAACTAAACTTGCTCCTCTGCGTATTGCCTCTTTAATGATGGGTGCATGGTTCCTATTTATCGCTGCAGCAAATAAGATTGGCGGCATCGTTGGCTCGTTAATTGGTCACGGTGGTGGCAAAGAAGAGCAACTTGCCAATGCAATGTCTATCTTTGCTGGTATCGCTATTACAGCAGCTGTATCTGGTATCATCCTGTACTTCATGGCTGACAAGCTTGTTGACTGGATGCACGGTGCAGAAGACAGTACTCACCACTCTGAAGAAGAAGCTCTAGAAGAAGAGATTGCTGTTACAGCAGAACATGAAGCGATTAGAAGATAGGTTCTAGGTTCTAGGTTCTAGGTTCTAGGTTCTAGGTTCTAGGTTCTAGGTTCTAGGTTCTAGGTTCTAGGTTCTAGGTTCTAGGTTCTAGGTTCTAGGTTCTAGGTTCTAGGTTCTAGGTTCTGCAAAACAATAAAAATGCTTCGTAGTAATACGAAGCATTTTTTGTTTATGGCACCGTTAGTTTATAAAGAGTCTTTTCTTATCAAAATTAATGCCGCTAGCATTGATGATATTTGCTTGGCTTCATCTATCAAAACTAAAGCTTTTTCCTTATCCACTAACCCTACCTCTATTGCTATATATAGTTGAGTAACTAACTCACCCGCGGATCCCTTGGAATAATACATAAAGCGTGCAGACTCTTTGGCTGTTTGCCTTTCTTCACCTTCTGCAATATTTGAAGGGATCGAAATGGCTGCTCTTGTTACTTGATCTTTAAATCCGAAATCATTACAGCTTTTAAATAAATGGTAGATATTGCAGCTAAGCCTCGATGCCCTCTTCCAAACATCCAAGTTTTCAAAATTCAGTGTTTTCATATATTCATCCTTGAATAAACAAAGTCCTTAGTCATTATAGTTAATGTTCACACTTTGTTTTAACGCACTTCCTAGAACCTATTGCCTTTTTCTTCTAGTACCTATTTCAATGACAATTGCATATACCCGCCTGGTTTAGAGTCGGGCTTATGGACTAAACCGTGAAACTGATTGTTGAGAAGTTGCTGTTTATGTTCATTGACTACTGTGGAAATACATAACTTCTCGCCAAATTGTAAGGTTCTAAATTGTAGGCTTGGCTTACTCCAATTTGCCATGCCAAGCTGTAAAGATCCTGCCAGTGCAATGGGAGACAACCCCTCACTATTTTTCAGGTAACAGCGAAACTCGCTGCCAGCCTGAGCAATGGCGGCTCGATAATGCGTCAATTCAACCACGATGTAGGTCATATCGGCAACAATGCCTAGCCCTGATTTACTCATACGGTCGTTAAGGTAGATCAACATATTAAAGGGCTCTGTTATCGACTGAGATATTCCATTTCGATAGAGCTTGAGCTTGTGATTAACAAAGCTCTTTAATAACACTGATGCAAAAGCTGCACGATTGTCGTGGGGATGGAAATGTGCCATATACATCATCACATGATTTTCATCTATCATGGCGGTATCGATGAAGTGGGCACTCACCTCATCTGTATTAAATAGGCTATAGTCGATGACTACACCACTATACTCAATGCGACTAGGTGGAAATAACTGCTGCTGAACGCTCTTGGCCGCTTCACCGCATTGCTCTAGCAGTGCAAGATTCTCGTTCAACTCTAAGTAAGATAGTGACTCCTGTTCATCAAAGTTCAAAGAGTCCTCAAGCGAGTCATTTACGCATTCACGGATGGCGTTTTCAATTAGATAAAGATCGGATACAGGCTTAACCAGATAATCACATGCGCCATGGCGTAATGCTTCTATCACGTCAGACATGGCTTGATTACCGGAAATGATGATTGAAGGAGTCCCTGGACGATATTGATTCATCGCCTTTAGCATATCTAAGCCTCCTAGCTTAGGCATACTCAAATCGGCAATCACAAGATCAAAACGTTCTGCTTTAAAGCTGTTTAGTCCTTGCTCACCATCATCAGCTTCAACAACCTTTGCACCGCGACTGATAAGGTAAGACGTGACTAATTTACGGAACACGGGATCGTCTTCCACAAATAGTATGGTTAACTCGTTTAGCGCCATAAGCTGCCCTTTGACAACAGCGTAAACAAACATCCGTGTTACTTCTGTTTGCGCCTTAAGCGGAGCTTTTATTCTTATCTGTCCACTTAACTAATGTTACTCTAATTCCTGCATGTACTCATCAAGCAACTCGTCATCGTCGTCACTTTGAGGAATGTCTCCGTCATATACCTTGTAGTCCATATGCTGAAAGTAGGCATCCTTTACAAAAGTATATGGGTCGAGCGCATTATCAACCAATCGTTCCTGATCGATTGCAGCTGCTCGAGTATGCAAGTTTTTAAGACCCCATTTTAAAACTGTCTGCCAGAAAGTCAGCTCAGACAGAGGGAAGTATAGATCATCAACCCAATCAGACGCGAGTTCACGAGTAACATAGGGACCGAAAAATGGAGCCATGAAATAAGGGCCATTTGGCACACCGTAATAGCCAAGCACTTCATTGAAAGCATCTTGTTTACGTTCCATCCCCATCATCTCGGCAACATCAATCACCCCAAGCAGGCCCAATGTGGTGTTGACCGTAAAGCGCCCGCCAGCATTCGCAGCCCAGCCCCACTTTCCTTGCAACGTATTGTTTACGAGGCTTGATGGTTCCTCAAGATTAAGTACAAAGTTGTTAATACCGCTTTTAACTGGATGGGGAACATAGTCATTGTAACCGTGAGCAACTGGGCGATAGAAATACCTATCCATAAACAGATAGTTAAAGTCCCACATAGCACGGTTAAAGCCTTCAATAGGATCACGGGGGTCATTGTAAGTTACCGTCACTTGTTGACGAGTATCCGTACTGATATCTTCGGCCGCTTCTATCGATGGTATTGCAATTATCGTCAGAGAAAGCACAATCCATTTAAACTTCATAATTGTCTCTTTGAAAAAGATTTTACTCTATTACTTATAAACACTTACCCTTCCTTGGCTATCAGCTCACACTTCAACCAACTCAAGATTGCGTCAACTCAATATAATTAGCAATCTGTTTATCTTGCAAAAAATCTTTCGATTCAATGCAATGGATAAACAGAGGCACATAAATCATTATTCACGCTAAAGTCGTAGGCCTTTAGTGTCGATACAGTTCATATGACCGTAGATTTAACCAAAAAACAACATAACCAGCTAAATATATGCATTTTGATCTGAAGGACGACTTAGGATACTGGGTTGCCACATAAGATCAATTTTAAATTTGTTAATAAGTATATAGCGTTAGTTGTTTAAGCCATTTAACAATCACACTAAACTTCCATAGTTTTACAGTAATAAAAGAGTTAAATTTTGGACCCTTTAACGAGCCAACACATAATCAATACTCCTCTTAAAGAGACCGGATTCTCTTCAGGAAAAAGTGCTCATGCATTCGTGCCAGTTTCTGTCACTGTCACTAGCTCCGGTGTTAAACTTAGCCTTTCTGGTAAGCAGTACGGTGTAAAAAGCGCTACTCCACTGCCTCTAACACATCTTCTTAAAGCTCAACGTTTCCTGTTAAATATAGTTCAAGTTAATAGTATTATTTCGCAATCTAGTTTAATTGCTCTAGGCCCCTCTCATAACCAAGCTTTACCGCAAGCACTGCTTTCGGTAATAGGTCGTCACCCAAATCAAGAAAAAAAGCTACAACAGCTTGCAAAGCGTAGAGAGGGGTATCCACTACCAAACGCAAAAATTGAAGCCAATCAAATTCTGTTCGACAAAACGCCAGCAATAAAATTAGAGCAATCTAACACGCTAGTAAAAGGCACCTATGCAGCCTGTATAAAGACCCAAGGTGATGAATTACAACTGTGCCTCTCTCCGATTCAATTTAATGCGCAGATCTCATTAACTGACTTAGATACGGGAGCAGTGGCTCTGCAAGCGACTGAAACGCCGCAGTCAGAAGGTAAACAATCTTCACCTTTAATCGATATTAACACCGAGTATCAAACGTTTTTAAAGCGTCTAGGAGCGATATCTACGGCGCATATTTTAAAAGACAACGAACTGCCTAAGGAGTCTCAACACACTAATGCCCCTGTAGAAAGTACAGAAATAGTACCCGACATGAACAAGCGCTTTCTTGCTGGAGCATTACGTAAAGCGGGAGGTTTACCAACAACGTCTTCAGCAAGAGAAGCTGTCGAACAAAACCTAGCAACGGCGCTGCAGCGGATCCTACCAAACCTTATTCCTGAACCTTTAGCGGATTTAACTCATCCACAGCGACTAAAACAGGCGATAGAAACGATGCTACAGCTATCTGCTTCATCATCAATCGAAATACCAAGTGCTGCAAGTTCACATACCGAAATCATTCACCTGCTATTTCTACTGCTTTTAGGCCGAAAGAACTCTCAAACAGTGTCACCAGAGCTAGCGAACAAGCTTAAAAATCTACAACAACAGCTTGGGTTGCCCGATCCCTTAATGAAACTACTCGAAGCTTCTGCCAGCCAATCATCTATTGGTAAACTAATAAGTAACTTAAATCTGTATCAACAAGCTTGCAGCAAGAATGAGCAAACTACTGAATACTACTTTGCTCTTCCCTACTCTATTAATCACTATCAAGAGCAACTAGAAGGTCAAATACAAAAGCAACCTTCTAATGACGGACAAAAATCGATTTGCTGGAACCTAAAGTTAAAGTTCAATTTGGCCAGCGGCGCAGTTTTAGTGACGGCTAAGATGCTACAGCACGCTAAATCACAGCATATGTATCCGCAAACAGACACTCTCTCTCTTAGGTTTTCAAGTAATAATGAGTCTCTGCTTAATAAGATCAAGCTGTTACAACATTCCTTGTCTCAAAAAATTGAAGCTATTGGCTTTTCAACAGTGTCAATTAACACCGAACTGAAAAGTGTTCCGGCAAGTTTACTACCGGGGGAGCATTATCTGGTAAAGGTTGAGGTTTAAATTCGTTATCGCCAAGAGAGTCACTGAAAGAGAAAGAGAAAGAGAAAGAGGAAGACAATGCCTGACGAAGAAAAACTAACTAAAGCGGTCGCGATAAGTTATCAACAAGGTCACGCGCCTAAAATCAGTGCAAAAGGCGAATCGGCTCTTGCAGAAGAAATCATTGCCTTGGCGCAGGAGTCGGGGGTCTATATTCATCAAGATGAGCATCTGTGTGACTTTTTACAACGCTTAGAGGTCGGTGATGAGATCCCTAAAGAGCTTTACCTGGTCATCGCAGAGCTTATTGCCTTTGTATACGTACTCGATGGTAAGTTTCCAGAGAAATGGAACAACATGCACCAGAAGATCATGGAAGAGATTTAAAGCGAAGAAAGGTCCTAGGAAAAGCAGGTTCTAGGTACATCAATAAACAATGAGACTAAGACGAACGGCCTGCGGCCTTACAGCACGTGGCTTCGCCACTACGGAACGCTTCGCTTACGGAAACAGGAAAAGGACGTCGCGCAGCGACTTCTAGGTTCTAGGAAAACAAAAAAGATTAAAGCGAAAGAAATATAAAAATCCTGAAGTCTCTGCATAAACGATCTTAGCTTGAACCGTCTTAGCTTGAACCGTCAGCGCAGCGTTCTGTGAGTGAACCTGCGAACGTTCCGTTATCCGTAAGCGAAGCGTTCGTCTCAGCTTTTCCTAGGACCTCGAAGTGAGCCTGCGAACGCCCTAGAATCTTCTATTTCCCATGTAATCGGATCAATAATTCGGCTTCGGCTTTCGGTAGCTCACACTCTTCAATAAGCTCTTCAACGCCAGCGCCTAAGGCTACCATCTTCATCGCTCGGGAATATAATCTAGCCTGAGGGTCTTGCTGACTACTCTCTTCGAGTTTAGCGTCTTGCTTCGAGAGTTTATTTTCTAGCTCTAACATACGGCGACCGACACCTATGGTGCCACTACGCAGTTCTTGCAGTTCACGCTTCACCGCTTCTCGCTGCTTATCCCCCTCTTTCACGAGTAGCGTTAACGCATCGACTTTTGCACGCAGCTTTGCTGTTTGCTTTTGCAAATAAAGCACTAATGCTAAACAAGCTACAACAAAAACGAGTGCAGCAGCGATTAAGATTTCTTCGGCTATCATTAATAACTCTTCTTGAAAAAGGTTCTAGGTTCTAGGTTCTAGGTTCTAGGTTCTAGGTTCTAGGTTCTAGGTTCTAGGTTCTAGGTTCTAGGTTCTAGGTTCTAGGTTCTAGGTTCTAGGTTCTAGGTTCTAGGTTCTAGGTTCTAGGTTCAGCAAAATAAATCGAAACCAAAGCGTTACAAGCTTATGCATTTGCTTTTCCTAGAACCTAGCAGGACGAAGTCCGCCCTATAAGCGAAGCGCCCTACTACCTTCTAATACTTTAGATCTGCGTTAGCTCTATCCACTCTTCGTCTGAGAGTAGTTTATCTAAATCGACCAAAATGAGAAGCTCGCTGTCACGATTGCTTACGCCTTGAATAAACTTAGCGCTCTCCTCGGTACCCACATTGGGAGCATTATCGATTTCAGAGCCACGTAGATAGACCACTTCAGCTACGCTATCGACTAAAATACCGATCACCTGCTTCTCGGCTTCGATAATCACAACACGTGTCGAGTCATTTACCTCTGCAGATGCAAGACCAAAACGTGAACGGGTATCAATCACCGTCACCACATTGCCACGCAAGTTAATAATCCCTAACACGTAATGAGGCGCTCCAGGTACAGGAGCAATCTCGCTATAACGCAATACTTCTTGAACCTGCATTACATTAATACCGTAGGTTTCGTTATCAAGCTTAAATGTTACCCACTGCAATACTGCATCTTCGCTACCTGCGGCAACCTTTACACTGTTTGAACTTGTCATAATGGCCTCAATCCATAGCCCGTTGGCTATCTGTTAAACTATTCTTTTAATGTTCGTTTTCTATTTTTCTTTTCTATTTGCTTAGTGTGTGATTTTAGTGCTCTATTCCCACTCAGCATAAGCATAGCTATCAATACGAGTAGATCCAATAGACTTTTGTCGTCTACTCGCTATATCGGCCAATCGTCCACTTTCTTTATAATACCGTCACGAGTCTGGATTCGTCATAATACAGCTATGATTGAATCACATCTTGGCATCCCATGCCTGCCCCCAGCATCTGTACTAAGGCTTCGACATTTAATATGCCGCACATCTGCTCTTTTACCACTCCGGCAAGCCAAGGGCGCTTACCCGCTTGACTACGCCAATTTACCTCGGACTTTTTAATGTTTATCGTGTTGATTAACGACTCACAGCCAAGCCCCCAGTGACTGTCTTCAAGCACGACCACATATTGGTAGCTCACTTTTTGTGCCAGCGCCGCATCATACTTTTCTGGCATGACCCAAGCGCAAGTATCCACAACATTTAGCTGCGCATCGCGATATTGCTGTACCCCCAGATACCAATCAGGGCGTCCAATTAAAGAGGTCACTTTTTCCAAATTAACAATACCACCAAGACTAACTAAGGGGACTGCTAGAGTGAGCCCTGCCACATTAAAGAACAGGACTTGAAACTCCTCATCAAGCTTATCGAGTAACGTCTGCGTCGAACTAATCTGAGTCGCTGTCAGAGCGGCTGTCTTAGGCGGGTTTATAACGTCCGGTGTTGCGCTTAAGCTCTCCTTGACCTCTTCAGCACTATCATTAGTGACAGGCTCAATAACTAGTTGTAACAGTGCAGTTGAAGACTTCTCTTCACTTTCGGTTATACCGACTTGAGACTTAGAAACAGTAACAGCCTCACTCAATGCAGGCACAAGGTTAGCATCGCAAGAAACCTGCGTTGAGGCTTGCGGTTTGATATTTTCGCTGGACGCTTCGGTTTTAGCCTTAGCAAACAGTAGCTCTAACGCTTGTCGACTGAGTCTTTCATCGACAGACTCTTTTTCAGGTCTATTCGCTTTGACAACCTCAGCTTTCGCTAGCTCGGCTTTGGGTTCGCTCAATAACAGCGAAAAGTAATCGCATACCGCATCATCAACTGATTTTGACATGGCATAGATCCTTCGCAAGCAGATCATCAAGTAATCTATTGTAGGCCTTCACACCACGGCTACTTGGCGCGTAATGGGAAGCGGGTAAATGGCTCAAACTGGCATCTCTAAATTTTGTATCGACAGGAATAACTTCCTGCCATAACTCTTCGTTATAATCTTCATTAAGTTGTTTCAAGGCTGCTGAGGCTGCGCGAGTGCGTTTATCGTACATGGTCGGCACTATGGTGTAGCTGTAGTTAATTTTTTTTGACCGCCCCATAAGCAGCATGGTTTTGACCATACGATCTAGCCCTTTAATAGCGAGAAACTCTGTTTGCACTGGCACAATAATATGTTCACTGGCCGCAAGCGCATTGACCATCAACACCCCAAGTACTGGCGGACAATCAATAAGCACGACATCGTACTCGCCCTCGATAAGCTTCAATGCCTTTTTTAAGATCAGCCCCATCCCCTCTTCATGGCCAAGGCTGCGATCTAGCGTCGCAAGCGCCATGGTTGAGGGCATCAGATCTAACCCCTGCACATTGGTTGGTACAATATGCGTCTTGACCGTATCCACTGTTAGGCTCTTATGGCCTAAAAAAAGATCATACAGTGAGCAAGGTAATTGTTCACAGTCTATCCCTAAGTAATAACCCAAGGACGCATGAGGATCGGTATCAACCATTAACACCCGCTGACCACGTTTTACAAACGCCCCAGCAAGACTGGCAACAGTTGTTGTTTTACCCACTCCGCCTTTTTGGTTTGCAATGGTCCAGATCTTCAAAAAACCTCCTCAGGTTTTCACTGCTAATTGAGTCGTGCTTAAAACTTAGCTTTTTATGAAACTCTATATCTCATTGATACACAGGGCTTAGCCCTGCCAAATTTATCAAGCGAATGATATACCTGTTAATCAACGAGCTAGAAGCATAATTACTTATCAGGCTCTCTAGTTGTTACTCTGATCCCACCGTGAGGTAAACTGATAAGCTTCACACCATCTGCGGTTTCAGTCAGTGTGACTGACTTCTGAGGGAGCCTATTACTTGTATTTGTGACCACTTTAGAGATAGATTTTGTCTGCTCTGGTTTGCTATTCGTCATTGCCTTGTTATTTTGCATAGGCTCTGACTGGCTCTTATGTATTGTGCTTTTTTGCGACAACGTCCCTGTAGGGGCTGAGTTAACTTTCGCGCCACTCAACTGAGCACGACTTTCAGGCTCTGACTCCGGATCGAGCTCATCGCTAGAGTCAGACATCTGCAAATGATTGCCCTTTGCACTCTGGCTCTGATTCGTCGGCGTTTGCTGAATGCCGGGGCCAATAGGCAAGACGGTCGACTCTCCCTGCTTAGCCTTATCGACAAAAGACTGTACAAAGTGGGGATTATTGGCCATCCAATTAGCCATCACCTCAGCTTGCTCGTCTGGCACCATAAGTAAAACCTGGCTATCTTTAAGCTGTTTCACTTCTGCAGAAAGTGACTTAATCTTGTGTAGCTGTTCAAAATACAGTGAGCCAAAGGTAAATGTGGCAATACTTAACAGAAACATCACCAGCAAGGATAGCGTGTTCATTGCGCCACGTTGCTGACTCAATCTAAGCTTAAGCTTGCCATTAGCCATTCATTGTCTCTTTTAGTATCGACTCGGCCATATGCTCTAAGGCAATAGATTTTGAAGCGATACCTGCCGCAGCGACGGCTTGTGGCATACCGTAAACCACACAGCTAGCTTCATCTTGCGCCCAAATTGTCGCGCCAATACTCTTTAGCATCCTAGCGCCTTCTCGACCATCGGCTCCCATACCTGTCAATACGACGGCTAAGACATCTCCACCAATCACTTTTGAAGCCGAAGCAAATGAGATATCGACACAGGGCTTGTAGTTCATATCAGGCTTACCAGCAAGCACTTTAATTTTGCCATGAGCGCCACCTCGCTCTAACATCATCTGCATACCGCCTGGGGCAAGATAAGCACAACCCGGCTTTAATAACTCTCCAGTTTCAGCTTCTTTTACCTCTATTTTGCACAAGCCATTCAATCTTGCGGCAAACGTCGGTGTAAACGCTGCAGGCATATGTTGAATAAGCAAAATAGGGTGTGGATAGTTAGCTGGAAATTGCGTTAGCACCTTTTGCAGTGCAACTGGGCCACCGGTAGAGGTACCTATCAATAGCGCCTTGTATTTTTTACCGCTACCCCTTGTCACCACGCTACTGCGCGCCGACGGTTTGTCACTCGCCCCTGCAGCATGACTGGTTGTTGCAGGCGCATTAACAGAGGTTCGAGAGAAACTAGAAGTAGGACGAGCCCGTTCGCTGCTAGGCAGGACTTTGTCATGTACTGGTACTGAGCGGGCTATCGGCCTAAAGAGACGTCGACGCCCCAAGGCTCGAATTCGCTGCTGCAGTAGTGCTATCGCATCATCTTTATTGCTAGCGATATCCTCAAAACGTTTTGGCAGGAAATCTAACGCTCCAGCATCCAACGCTTCCAATGTCGCTTTGGCACCGTCGTGGGTCAGTGAAGAAAACATCAAGATCGGAATAGGCTTGCTCGCCATGATCTCCTTAACTGCAGTGATCCCATCCATGACTGGCATCTCAATATCCATGGTGATCACTTGCGGATTAAGCTCTGCCGCCATCTTAACGGCCTCAGCACCATTTGCTGCGGTGCCTATCACTTCAAGCTCAGGGTCTCGATTGACAATCTCACTTACCCGTCGTCTAAAAAAGCTCGAATCGTCAACAACTAAAACTTTAATGGCCATTCAAATTCCTATACTGCATCTCAGGCTGGTTCAATGCTGTATCTAAATAGGGAATAACAAGTGTGACTCCGTTATTCCCTCGCTAATCCTGTTAGCTCTTGTTACGTGCGTAATGCTTTAGTAGACCCGGAACGTCTAGAATCAATGCGATGCCACCATCAGAAGTAATAGTTGCACCGGCCATTCCTGGCGTACCATGTAAAAGCGTGCCTAGCGGCTTAATAACCACCTCTTCTTGACCAATCAGTGAGTCAACCACGAAGCCAATCTGCATGGTACCTAACTGGACAATGACCACATGACCGTGTTGTTTATCACCGTGACTAAAGCCTGACTCTTTACGAGATAACCACTTCTCTAGATAGAACAAGGGTACCGCTTTATCACGTACAATAACGGTTAACTGGCCATCGACCACATTGGTCTTAGTCAGATCGAGATGGAAAATTTCGTTAACACTGGACAATGGCAAGGCAAATACTTGCTCGGCAACCTCAACCATCAAGGTCGGCATAATCGCTAGCGTCAGTGGTACCTTGATCTCAAGACGAGTGCCTTTACCCTGCTGCGAGTCGATATAAACCGAGCCGTTAAGCTGAGTAATGCGAGTCTTAACCACGTCCATGCCGACACCTCGACCTGAAATATCAGAGATCTCTACCTTAGTTGAGAAGCCCGGTGCAAAAATCAGGTTATAAGCCTCTTCATCACTCATGCGAGCGGCGGCATCCTCATCGAGCACACCTCGACTAATCGCGATCCCTTTAAGCTTTTCGGGATCCATTCCAGCGCCATCATCCTCAATTTTAAGCAGGATATGGTCACCTTCTTGGCTCGCAGACAGCGTAATAGTACCCGTACGCTCTTTACCGTTAGCCTCACGCTCGTCTGGCATCTCAATACCATGATCGACCGAGTTTCTCACCAGATGCACTAGAGGGTCGGCAAGCGCTTCGACTAGGTTCTTATCGAGGTCGGTGTCTTCACCCACCATCACAAGATCGATCTCTTTATTTAACGTACGCGCCAGATCTCTCACCACTCGTGGGAAACGGCCAAAGACTTTCTTAATTGGCTGCATGCGCGTCTTCATCACCGCGCCTTGCAGATCGGCGGTCACCAGATCTAAATTGGCTAATGCCTTCGACATCTCTTCATCATCACGTGAGATCCCAAGACTTAAGAGACGATTTCTCACTAATACTAACTCGCCGACCATATTCATGATCTGGTCGAGCCTTGAAGTATCGACACGCACCGTTGTTTCGGCCTGGGGCATACTGTTACCGCCGGCTTTTGGTGCGACTTTAGCGACTGGTTTAACTTCTGACTTAGGCTCTGGTTTAAGTTCTGGCTTTGGAGTCACTTTGGCCGCTTGATTGACTTCAATCTTAGCTTCCGCTTTAACATCAACAGCCTGCTGTGAGGTAGTGATTGCCTGAACGACCGGAGTGGATTGACTCGCCTGTGCGCTTGTCGACACACTTGCACTAGAGTCCTTGCCAGGACCGGCTCCTGAGCCATGTAACTCATCTAGCAGACGCTCAAATTCATCATCGGTAATCTCATCGGAGTCAACATCAGATGAGCTGGACTCTACTGGTGCAGGAGTTGCCGATGGCGCCTTAAACTGACCCGAGCCATGTAGCTCATCTAGTAAAGACTCAAATTCATCATCGGTGATATCATCTGAGGCTGATTGTTCTTGAGAAGAGGTTAGCTGCTCACTGACACCAGGGCCCTTACCCGAGCCATGCAGGGCATCGAGCAAAGCTTCAAATTCAGCATCATTGATATCATCGATACTGCCTGTCGTTTCATCAGTAGCTTGCTCGACTGCACTAGGCTGTTGAGTTGTAGGCTCGACTATCGTTTGTTCAACAACAGGCTCTGCAACAACTGCAGCTTCAACCACAGCAGTAGGCTCAGAGACTTGAGACTCAGCCATTTCTGATGGGAGTAACTCACCAGCACTTAATTTTTTAAGCTGCGTGAGCAAAGCAGGTTCGGCGGGGGACTGAGGCTGACCCGCCTGAGTTTCTGCGAACATTGAGTTGATAGAATCAACCGCTTGCAGGATAACATCCATCAAGCTAGCTGAGACGCCACGCTTGCCTGTACGTAACAGATCGAAGGTGTTCTCAGCTTCGTGACAGACGTCCACCATAGGCGACAAACCAAGAAATCCAGCACCACCTTTAACGGTGTGAAAGCCTCGAAATATGGCGTTAAGCAGATCGGTATCGTCAGGGTTATTTTCCAACGTGACCAGTTGTTCCTGTAGAAGCTCTAAAATTTCACCGGCTTCAATCAAAAAGTCCTGCAGTATCTCTTCATCAACATCAAAGGACATTCTTTGACTCCCTTAAAAACCTAGACTCGAAAGCAGATCATCAACTTCATCTTGACCTGTCACCACATCCTGGCGGTGCTCAGCGTTCATTATAGGACCTTCTGCTTCAACATTTCGTTTTGGCTCGTCATCTGTCGCTGTTGCTGGCTGTTCACCAAATGCGGTCAACATCGACACTAAACTGTTTTCAACTTCCCTAACGAGCTCGATGACTCGACGGATCATCTGTCCGGTTAAATCTTGAAAGTCTTGTGCCAGTAAAATTTGATTCAGAAGCTCTTTAACTCGACTCGCATCCGACTCACTTCTTTCGACAAACTGCTGGATGTCGTGACATAGCGTTTTAAATTCCGACAGCGGTAATTCTCGACGCATGAGTTTATCCCACGCCGGTTTTACAGCTTGAATATTATCGCTAAGTGCGCTCGCCAGAGGTAAACACTCCTCGACGGCATCCATCGTCTTGTTTGCTGCTTGCTCAGTCATATCAATGACATAGGTCAAGCGCTCTTTTGCATCAGGGATCTCGGTATTGGCTAACTCGATTAAGCGCGTGTCGAATTGAAAATCAGAAATCGCGCTATGAAGTTGGCGAGTTAAATGTCCAACTTCATCGAACAGATCCTTTT
Organism: Shewanella schlegeliana; assembly: GCF_016765635.1. Classification (GTDB taxonomy): domain Bacteria; phylum Pseudomonadota; class Gammaproteobacteria; order Enterobacterales; family Shewanellaceae; genus Shewanella; species Shewanella schlegeliana. Next base: position 55,423 of record NZ_JAESVD010000001.1, on the reverse strand, counting down.
GAATTGGCGCGGCAATTTCTCTCACCAATTCGTCTGCACTTTCTTGCTCTCCTTGAGTTAGGAGCGCAACTAGCCTCTCAGCTTGCTCGAGAGTGATCAGCGCTGAAGATTGTTGCTGCATAGCTCATCCTTGCTTAGCCGAGTCTCTCAAAAATTTTGTCTAACTTCTCTTTTAGTGTGGCGGCGGTAAAGGGTTTAACCACGTAACCATTCACACCTGCTTGCGCTGCGGCAATAATCTGCTCACGCTTAGCTTCTGCTGTCACCATCAATACGGGTAGGTGTTTGAGGTTATCATCGGCTCGAATAGCCTTCAATAAATCAATACCTTGCATGCCTGGCATGTTCCAATCGGTAACGACGAAATCAAAATCGCCCTTTTGTAACATAGGTAAGGCTGTTGAACCGTCATCGGCTTCTTGGGTATTGTTAAATCCCAAGTCACGTAACAAGTTCTTAATGATACGTCTCATTGTTGAAAAATCGTCAACAACAAGAATCTTCATATTCTTGTCCAAGGTTTCCTCCGCTGGGCGCGCTTTTATTGCTCGTGTAATGTGGTATCAAGTATTATTGATATTATTCTTGTGTCCAGTGCTTGAGTTTTCCTTTAAGCCTTAGCATCGCCTGACTGTGGATCTGGCTAACTCTAGACTCGCTGACCTCAAGAATGGCCCCAATCTCTTTTAAATTTAATGCTTCATCGTAATATAGCGACAATACCAGAGCATCTCTTTCTGGCAATAGCTTGATCGCATCGACTAATGCTGAATGAAACTCGACCTCTGCAAGTGATTCAAACGCACAATCTTGGTGACTGTCTTCAGGAGTTGCCCCTTCAGCTGCCACACCTAAATCTTCTATACCGACAACTTTACCTACCGAAACGTCGTTTAAAATTGTGTGGTATTCCTCGAGAGAGATCTCGAGTCGCTCGGCGATTTCGCCATCACGAGCATCACGACCTAACTCCTGCTCAAGTTCATCAATGACCTGAGCTACGCGGCGCTGATTACGGTGTACCGAACGCGGTACCCAGTCGCCTCGGCGGATCTCATCTAACATGGAGCCACGAATTCGAATACCTGCAAAGGTTTCAAACTTGGCGCCTTTACTACCATCAAAGTTTGATGACGCTTCTAACAGCCCCATCATGCCCGCCTGCAACAAATCATCTAACTGCACTGATGCGGGTAAACGAGCTAAAAGATGGTGAGCAATTCTTTTTACAAGCGGTGCATACTGTTCAACGATAGACGTCTTATTATCAAAACGAGTATACGCGGCCGCTTTATTCACCCGACTTATCCTCTTGATAATCTGGGCGCTGCACTAGACGTTCAACGAAAAACTCTAAATGTCCACCAGGCTGCGATGGCACAGGCCAGCTCATAATCTTATTAGCGAGTCCCTGATAAGCAATCGCCGCTGGAGACTTTGGAAACGCCTCAACAATCAACTTCTGCTTGCGCACTGACTTGCGTAAGTTCTCGTCAAACGGCACCGTTGCCACTAACTCTAGCGCTACATCGAGGAATCTGTCTGTTACCTTACTTAGCTTGGCAAACAGCTCCATACCTTCACGTAAACTGCGCACCATGTTGGCCACAATCTTAAAACGGAACACACCGTGCTCACGGCTTAAGATTTTAATCAACGCGTAAGCATCGGTGATCGAGGTCGGTTCATCACACACCACAATCAACACATCTTGCGAAGCACGAGAAAAGCTTAGCACCATATCTGAAATCCCCGCCGCAGTATCGACGATAAGGATATCAAATTGAGTTCTCATCTCACTGAAAGCTCGAATAAGGCCTGCGTGTTGAGCCTGCGTCAGCTCCACCATCGCCTGAGTACCTGAAGTGGCCGGAATAATACCAATTCCTTTAGGGCCTCTTAAGATCACATCATCTAATTCGGCATCTCCCGACAAAACATGAGATAAATTTCGCTCAGCACGTAAGCCTAACATCACATCGACGTTTGCTAGGCCTAAGTCAGCATCCAAAACTAATACACGCTTGCCCTTTTCTGCCAAAGCAACTGCCGTATTAATTGACACGCTGGTTTTACCAACGCCACCTTTACCACCTGATACGGCGATTACTTTTACTTTTTCATTATTTGGCTGATTCATCATACGTAAACCGCTTGCTTGATCCGGAGTCATGGCTTCACTCAAATGCATAGGTCATCTCATGTGACCCTTCACTATTCTGTAATGGTTCTATAGGTTTGTTATCTAATGCCGCTAATGCGTTCTTAGCAAGAGAAAGAGTATCTGCCACCTGCATATCTTCTGGCACTCTTTGTCCATCTGTTACATAACTTAAAGGCAACCCATTTTGAATCAACACACTTAACGCTGGCGCTAATGAAATTGATTCATCTAATTTTGTCAGTACCGCGCCCGAAAGCGGGATACGTGTAAACTGTTTGACAGCATCTTCTAATACTCGGCGCTGTCCTGTTGCAGACATTACCAGATAACTACGAATAGGTAATCTGCTATTTGCCGCTAAGCTATCGAGTTGCTGGAATAATCGCTGATCGCGCTGCCCCATACCTGCGGTATCAATAAGTACCAGCTTACGGTTTCTAAATTGATAGAGGATTTGTTCTAACTCATTAAAATCATGAGCCTGTTTTACAGGGCATCCCATTATCTTGCCATAAGTTGCCAATTGCTCAAAGGCTCCAATGCGATAATGGTCCGTTGTAATGAGCGCAACTTGATCTGAGCCATGATAAGCGGCAAAGCGTGCGGCCAATTTTGCCACTGTAGTGGTCTTTCCGACGCCTGTTGGTCCAACAAAAGCCACCACACCACCTTGACGTACAATATCGTCACCTTGGTTATCGAGCATATTGGCTAAGCAACGTGGCAGAGAAGCGACCAACTCCGCAGGCGAATAATGCTCACTCAAGCCAGACAACTTCTGTGCTATCGCGGGTGAAAATTCCGCCTCGAGTAGTTTACTCTCTAACATGGCACCCACAGGATCGAGGCGCTTCTTCTGCTCGGTCATTAGGCTGTTAACTTGATGAGTCAGCAGGCTTCGAATTGAAGCCAACTCCTCTTTCATCGCATCCATCTCGGCGCTGTTATTCTGTTTACCCGTGTTAAAGCTGTCTGGAGCACGATTAGGGGTAAACTCTGCTTTTACAGGCTCATGTTTGGCCTGCTGTGCTTGTAGCCCCTTCGCCCATTCAGGCATATCAAGCTCATCGCTTCGCGTGGGTTGCGCCTGCTGGCTAATCCGACTTTGCTGACGCTCTAACAGCGCCTGTAGAGAATCTGGAGCAGGCGTCGGTGCGGCGCGACTTTCGGCTCTGACATTGGGTCTTGCCCCAAGCGTGACCTTTTCTTCAGCTAAATCGGTGAACATCGCAGCCGATGGCTTAGCCGCCGCAATTTTTGGCTTTGGCTCATCGTAGTCTACGGCAGCCACAATCTCTATGCCGCCAGTGACTTTCTTATTCGACATGATCACAGCGTCTGAACCCAATGTTTCTTTAACTTGGGCTAGGGCCGAGCGCATATCTTTTGCTAAAAACCTTTTAATCTTCAATTATTCGACCTCTACTGACCCACTGCCGAAACGATGCGTATCTGCTTTTCATCGGGTACTTCCTGATAGGAAATGACCCGTAAATTAGGGATCGTATGCTTAACAAATCGCGATAAAGTTGAACGTAGCATTCCCGATGTCAATAAAATTGCGGGTTGTCCAACCATCTCCTGTCGCTGCGTTGCATCGACAAGTGACTTCTGCATACGCTCTGCAAGGCTTGGTTCGATATTCGGACCATCTCCTCCCGTCGCCTGCATAGACTGATGCAACATCTGTTCCAACTCTGGCGCCAAAGTAATGACAGGGATTTCAAGCTCTGGACCGCTGATCTCCTGAACAATCATACGTTTTAGCGCAATACGCACCGCTGCGGTTAACACTTCAGTATCACCGCTCTTAGGGCCGTACTCCAATAAGGTTTGAACTATGGTCTTCATGTCTCGTATAGAGACACCTTCATTCAGCAGGTTCTGCATCACTTTAACCACAGTACCTAATGGCATCACATCTGGAATAAAGCCATCAACCAATTTAGGTGAGTATTTACCTAGCATTTCAAGTAACTGCTGCACCTCTTCATAGCCAAGTAGTTTAGCGGCGTTATTGGTCAACAGTTGGCTGATGTGAGTGGCCACTACCGTTGAGGCATCGACTACCGTGTACCCCAAGGTCTGCGCGTGCTCACGCATCTCTGGCGCAATCCACACTGCATCCAAGCCAAAGGCGGGATCTTTTGTCTCGATACCATCGAGTTTGCCGTAAACTTGGCCTGGATTAATCGCAAGCTCGCAATCATGACGGATTTCCGCCTCGCCCGATGCGACTCCCATCAATGAAATTCGATAAGCATTGGGTGATAAGTCTAAGTTATCGCGAATATGTACTGCAGGCACCAAGAAGCCCAACTCTTGCGATAGCTTCTTACGCACCCCTTTAATTCGTCCGAGTAGCTCACCACCTTGGCCTTTATCCACCAGTGGTATTAATCGGTAACCCACTTCTAAGCCTATGGTGTCGACGTGCTGTACATCGTCCCAGCTAAGCTCCTTTGGTTGAGCATCTTTAGGCTCGACTGGACCACTCTTAGCAAGTTCAAGTGCACGTTCTCGGTCTGTGTCTTGCTTTTTCTTAATAAAGTAGGCTGCGCCACCCGCTATCGCTGCAAACGAAAGGAACACGAAATGTGGCATACCAGGAACAAGACCCATCACTAACATCACGCCTGCGGCAATTGCTAACGACTTAGGGCTGTCAAACATCTGGCTCATGACCATTTCGCCCATATCACCGGATTCATTTTGACGAGTCACCATCAAGGCTGCGGCAATGGATAATAACAGGCCAGGGATCTGCGCCACTAGACCGTCACCAATGGTCAACAAGGTGTAGATCTCTGCCGCCGTGGCAAAATCAAGATCATGCTGGGCCATACCTATGATAAAGCCGCCGACGATATTGATAACAAGAATTAATATACCAGCGACCGCATCACCTTTTACAAACTTTGACGCACCGTCCATCGCACCGTAAAAGTCGGCCTCTCGGGTCACTTCTGCGCGGCGAGCCCTTGCTTCTTCTTGGCTAAGTAGACCAGCATTTAAATCGGCATCAATAGCCATCTGCTTACCGGGCATGGCGTCAAGGGTAAAGCGAGCACTCACCTCAGAGATTCGACCAGCACCTTTGGTGACAACGGCAAAGTTAATAATAATGAGGATTAAGAACACCACTAAACCGACAGCGTAGTTACCGCCAATAACCACAGAACCGAAGGCTTCAATCACCTTACCCGCAGCGTCACCACCGTTATGCCCTTCCAGTAACACCACACGTGTTGAAGCCACGTTTAGTGCAAGTCTGAGCAAGGTAGCAACCAGCAACACGGTTGGGAATGCTGCAAAATCGAGGGGACGGTCACTATAGATCGCCACCAATAGAACGACTAATGCCAGTGCAATATTGAATGAAAAAAGGATATCGAGCAGGAATGCAGGCATAGGCAAAATGATCATAGCCAGAGCGGCTAAGACCAATAACGGTGTACCAATACCTTTTAAATGTGCAGGCTTTATCTGTTTTAATTGGCCTAGACTTGCTTTAAGTTCCATTCACCCTGAGTCCGATCTTTGACGTCTAACGACCTATACAGCAAATATCATACCAATTTTGATATATAACAGCGAGATTAACTATAACCTGAAAACTGTTAACAAAGAACATCTTGAGTATTGAGTGCCGTATTTTTAGGCACTGCAAGAATAGAGCGAAAAGATTACGCTAATGTTTTAAATCGTCAGGGATTGGTTGTTTTACCGGGATGGGGTTAGGACGTCTGCCCTTGCCTTTTTGGAATTGGCGCAACTGGAATACATAAGCAAGCACCTGAGCAACGGCAGTAAACAAGCCCTCTGGGATCTCTTGATCGATTTTAGTGGTGTGGTAAATCGCACGGGCAAGTGGCGGCGCCGACACGATAGCGACATCATGCTCACGAGCAATCTCACGGATTTTAAAGGCAACTTCGTCCACCCCTTTCGCCACCACAAAAGGCGCTGTAGAGCGAGCGGCATCATATTTAACCGCGACAGCGTAATGCTCTGGGTTGACCACAATCACGTCGGCATTAGGCACTTCGCCCATCATGCGTCTTTGAGCCATTTCGCGCTGTAGCTGACGAATACGCCCCTTTACCTCAGGCTTACCTTCGGTATCCTTATATTCATCTTTAACCTCCTGTTTGGTCATCTTCAACTGCTTAGCATGATTCCAAATTTGAAAGGGCACATCGATTACCACAATCAAAAATGTTGACGCACACAGTAGGATAAAGATCCAAACAATAAGATCCAAAGCATGATAAATATTGCCCGGTAGATGATCTTGAGACAGCATCAATATACGGTCAAGATAGATACTGAGCAGCAGGTATGCGGTGATTGCTACCACCGAAAATTTTGCGATACCTTTGGTCAATTCAACCAGTGCTTGCACACCGAACATCCGCTTAAATCCAGCAATAGGGCTCATCTTACTCGCCTTTGGCATAAAAGCTTTTACAGAGAAAGACATACCACCGAGAGCTATGTTACCGGCAAAGGCAATCAATGCTAAAAAAGTAATAAACCCCATAAGCGGGACGGCTAACTCTGTGCCAACTAAGCCCCAAACATTGGTCATCTGACTGGTATCGAAGATCTCCTCTCGACTCAGGGTAAATAGCTTGCTCATGATGTTATGCATCGCCTGAGCGATATTAGGGCCAGTCATCAATAGGCCTACTGACGCTGCAATAAGCACTGCTGATGTGCCTAACTCTTTAGAACGTGCAACCTGCCCTTTATCTTTGGCCTGTTGCAACTTCCTGGAGGTGGCTTCCTCTGTTTTTTCTTGGCTACTATCATTCTCTGCCATCTATAGCTGCCCTCCTCTTATACAAGAGCGAAGACAAATAGTGGGGTTCGTAATATGATGGAAAAGCATCAATTAAGCCCCCCATCGACGCGACATTGCAGCTCAAGAACATTACAGAGCAAAATTTGAGTTTCACGCCACACCTCATCGAAATGAGACATAATAGGTGACAGCGTTAACCAGAGAATGAATAGTCCCGCCACCATGGTGACAGGAAAACCAATCGCAAAAATGTTCAGCTGGGGCGACGCTCGCGTCATCACACCAAAAGAGAGATTGATAGTCAGCAGTGCCACAATGGCAGAAATTGACATAGTCAAAGCCGCACCAAACATATAACCAACAAATTCGGTGAATAGCCGATAACTTGTCAAACTCAGCCCTTGCATCGACACGGGGATCGACTCAAAGCTGGCGATAACCATTTTGATGAGCAGTAGATGGCCATCAACGGCCAAGAAGATCACCGTGGTCAATAGCAAAAAGAAATTACCAATAACGGGTGTCTGTTGCCCCGAACTAGGATCAACCATAGAAGCAAAACCTAGACTGGTCTGCATACCGATTATCTGGCCAGTCATCACAAAGGTTTGCATCAATAGCAGAGTTGCAAACCCCATTGCCACACCTATGATGATCTGCTGAGCGGTAACGAATGCGGCGCTTAAAGAAAATAGGTCGATAGTCGGCATGGGGGGCAAAACTGGCGCGACTGCCGCAGTAACTGTAACCGATAATAGTAGTCGCACCCTAGTCGGCGTTGTAGTCGCACCAAATACCGCCATCACCATGAACATGCTAGAGATCCGCGTTAACGGCCACAGATAACCTGCGATGCCGTCCATGATGGTATCGAGTAAGATCTCCATCTATTTAAATCTATGGGTAATAGAATAAATACGCATATCTAACCTATCACCTGAGGGATCATATCCACCATCTGCATAAAGAAATCCATCATGATCTGAATGAGCAGGTGCCCCATCAGCATGAGTGCTAATAAGGTGGTCAGTAGACGTGGAAGAAAACTTAAAGTTTGTTCGTTAATTGAGGTCGCCGCCTGAAATACAGCCACCACTAGACCTATGATAAGACCTGGCACAATGATCATCGACACGATAGTCACGATAACAGCCAGTGCTTCTCGAAAGATATCAACCAGTGATTCAGGACTCATGGCTCACCTATAATCCAAAACTGTTAGCTAAGGTACCCATCACTAGGCTCCAACCATCGACTAGCACAAACAGCATGATCTTAAACGGTAATGACACAATCATGGGCGATAGCATCATCATACCCATGGCCATCAAAATACTTGCTACCACTAAGTCCAGCACCAAAAACGGCACAAACAGCATAAAGCCGATCTGGAATGCGGTTTTTAGCTCGCTGGTAATAAAGGCCGGAATGATGACTGTCATCGGTGCATCTTCAGGCTCATTGATGTTCTGGTAGCCTGAAATTTCGATAAAGGTATTGAGATCGGTTAAACGTGTCTGGGCCAGCATAAAGTCTTTAAGTGGGCCTTGCCCCGATTTAAAAGCATCCTGCAGTGGCATACCTTGTTCAATATAAGGCTGCACCGCCTGATCATAAATCTTGTCAAATACTGGCGACATAATAAAAAAGGTCATGAACATGCTGATGCCGATCAACACCTGATTTGAGGGGGTCTGTTGCAAACCAATCGCTTGGCGCAAAATAGACAGTACCACAATGATACGCGTAAATGAGGTCAGCATGATGACCATAGCAGGGATGAAGCTTAACGCCGTCATCAACAGCAAGATCTGCATGGTGACCGAGTATTGCGTAGAGCCATCGGCCCCGGTTGACACGGTTACCGCAGGTAAAATGCCATTTTCAGCTAGGGCTGCAGGCGCTGTTAACGACAGCGCCACAGCGATTATAAGTAAAATCCATTTCATCATTGTGATGTCTTCATTGTGACGTCTTGGCTTGACGCAAGCGGGTGGCAAAAGACTCTGGCGAGATCTCGACAGGGCTTGTTAGCTTATCGACAAGACTAACCTGCTGTGGTGTCACGCCAAGCAAGTACTGTTGACCATCAACCTCAACCAGCACTAATTTCTCTTTCTGCCCCAATGGGGTAACGGCAAGGGTTTTTAATACCCCCTGGCTACTTGGCACTAAATTAAAGCGCTTAACCAGATAAGCGAGAAAGAAGATTAACAGCAATACGACTATCAAGCCGCCAACCATACTCGAAAGCGTCGCGATACTCGAAGGAGAAGCTGGCGTTTCAGCTTGAACTGTCGCACTGCCCACACTGGCTAAAACCAATTGAAAACTCATCTAACGTCCTTTAACTTAATACTCTTACTACTTAAGCTTTTTGATCCGCTCAGTTTGGCTAATCACATCCGTTAGACGAATACCAAATTTGTCGTTTACCACAACCACCTCACCATGAGCGATTAAGGTACCGTTAACCATCACATCCAACGGTTCACCCGCTACACGATCTAGCTCAACCACTGAACCTTGGTTTAACTGCAGTAAGTTACGGATATTAATGAAACTACGGCCCACTTCCATTGAGATCGTAACCGGAATATCCATAATGGCATCTAGCTTAGATGCTTCATCTTCAGTCAGTGGCGCAGCGTCACTGCTAAATTCATCTAGCTCAACCGCTTTGGCTTCTTCAATCGCTTGCTCTGCCATTGCTGCAGCCCAATCATCACCGCTATCTGTACTCATTTACTCTTCACCTTATATCTCAGAACGTTCGCGAGCTCGGCCCTTATGGGTCACCAACTGCAACTCTGTCTTAACCGTTTCAGGTCTTGGAATTTGTTCGCAAATTTTTAATGCTAGATTATCTTTAGCTTTGCCCATCTTACAGCGATAAGTCGGCAAATCTTCAACCTTCAAAATAATATGCTCTGGCAGCTCAACCGGAATAACGTCACCGGCTTTAAACTCAAGCACTTCTCTTAATGTCAATTTATGCTCAACAATGGTGGCATCGATACCAACATCAACATCCATGATCTCGTCACGTAGTGCCTGAGACCAACGCATATCGGTATCTTGAGTATCACTCTGCACACCAGCATCGAGCAGTTCTCGAATTGGCTCAATCATAGAATATGGCATGGTGATATGGAAATCACCGCCACCGCCATCCACTTCAATATGGAATGAACTCACGACCACCACTTCGGTAGGGCTAACAATATTTGCCATTGCTGGGTTAACTTCAGAGTCTAAGTAATCAAACTCAACCTCCATCACTGGCGCCCAAGCATCTTTATAATCTTCGAAGATAATCTTAAGTAGTAGCTGTACAATACGCCGTTCGGTAGGGGTAAACTCTCGCCCCTCAATCTTAGCGTGGAAACGGCCATCTCCGCCGAAGAAGTTATCCACCAAGATAAACACGAGGCGGGCTTCCATAGTGATTAATGCCGTACCTTTTAGCGGGCTAAAGCGCACCATATTCAGGCTAGTTGGCACAAACAGAGTATGTACGTACTCACCAAACTTAAGCATCTGAACGCCGTTAATTGATACTTCCGCCGCACGACGCATCATATTAAACATGCTGATCCGCAAGTGGCGTGCAAAACGCTCATTGACGATCTCAAGCGTTGGCATACGGCCACGGACGATTCTGTCTTGAGACGAGAAATCATATGAACGTGCATCAAGCTCGTTATCGTCAATCATGTCCTCTTCGACATCATCGACTCCGTGGAGCAGTGCATCAATTTCGTCTTGGCTTAATAAATCACTCACGATATCGCCTTTATTTTAAAAAGAATCGCTTTCATTACAAGCAGTAACCCCTCTCTAATACTCTGAATGGCGTTATTGCATAACAAAACCGGTAAACAGTACTTTCTCAACCACAGTGCGACCCGTTACAGGCTGAAGGGTATTTTGCACATTACGCAGCGCTAACTGACGTAACTCATCTTTACCTGCAGGTGAGCTCAGCTTTTGAATGTCTGCGCCACTAAAGGTGGTGAGCAGTGCATCTTCAATCAGTGGAATATGTTTTCGAATTAGCGTGTCATCATCATTACCGCGAACCATCAACTGAACCTTGATCTCAACCAAACGAGTGCGGCCATTATCTGACAGGTTGAAAAGGAAAGGTCTTGGCATCGCCGCATAATAGGCTTCACCCGTTCTAGCCGCTTGCTCTGTCGCTGCTCCCTCTACTGCGCTAGTTGATTCTGCGGCCTCATCGGAGCCCAACAACATCCACGCCGTGATTGCGATAACAATCAACAGTACAACGCCACCCACACCGAATATAATCAGTTTCTTTTTGCTTTTTGGTTTAACGCTGTCTTCTAACTCTAAAGCCGCTTCTTCTGCCATCTTCTGTCCCTAGCTGGAGTGCTGAATCGGCTCAACACTCTTTATCAATATTCTTGTGCCACTATAGGTTACCTGCTTATGCGTAATAATCTATACCTGAAGCCGAACTTGTTGATAGATTTGACCTTGCTAGCAGATCTTCTGCCGAAATTTCATCCGTTTCAACGTCACTTCGACCATTTCCATTACCAAGACCTTGCTCCCCCTGACTGTTTCCACCATTCCCTTGAGACACTTGACCATCGGTCAACTGCATTCCCTGCTCGGCCAACATCTCTCGCAACCTTGGCATCGCCTGTTCAACCAGATCACGAGTCTGATGCTGGCTCACCTGAAATTGCACCTGAGTGGTATCCCCTTGCACTTGAATACGTACCATCATGTGACCGAGTTCTGGTGGATCGAGGCGGATCTCCGCTTGCTGAACCCCTTTACTTACCATGGTGATAAGTTGCTGGTTCATCATGGGAGAGAATCTTTGGATCATCTGCTGCATTGACGGCGTCTGCTCGCCTGGTTGTTTCAATGCCAATTGCAATTGAGGTAACTCTTGACGGCTCGCCCCCGGCTGCTGCAGTTGTTGATTGTGCAATCCGCTAATAGATTTCAGTTCCTGTGTACCTGACTCGCTCATACCGGCAAGGTTTGCTTCAAGCCCTGCTTGAGTGGCTGTTATGCGTACCGAAAGCTCAGCGCCTTTTAGCTGCTCCTGTGAAGTTGCCATGGTATTAATTGCATTATTTGAGTTCGCCCCATCAAGATTTTGAGCCGCTTTACCTTGGTCAGCTAAGGCTTGATTTGCAGTTTGTCCTGCGACCTCTTTACCAAAAATATCACGCCCAGTATGAGCCCCCTTTATATCGGTCGCGTTAGCGCCCTTGGCGTCTGTCACTATGCTGCCTTGTGCAGCTTTATCACCTACTTCTGCTTTAGTCGCGCTATCCCTCATTTCTACGGGGCTAGACTGTAATGTTGAAACCACGGCGAACTCTGATTTTAAGCCACCGCTTGCATCAAGCATTTGACCTTGCTGTAACAGTGCTTTTAATTCTGAAGATGAAAGCTTGCTCAGTTCTTGCTCTGATAGGCCTGATTGCAGGCTCAAAGCGATAAGTGCCTCATCAGATAAATCACTAACGGCTAGCTCATTGCTGAGTTGCTCTAGCTTCGATGAGTTGGACTCAAGCTGCTCAGCAGATAACGGCAAACTTTCGCCGTTAACGGCAAGCTGTGAATCGCCGCCAAAATTATTCGCTAAGTTAATCTGCGCAAAGATCTGACTCACATCGTCTTGGGCTTGCTCTAGCTCACGAGCCTCTTGCTTCAAAGCCTGGCTCGATGCATTAGGATCTGCAGCCTCTGTCTGAGTGTTTTCCTTTCCGCAGCTCTCAGCTAGCGCCTCTTCATTAGTAGACTGGGCACTTGCCGATTGTGCATTAGCTGCCGGCTCCGCGTTTGCAGAGGTATTTCGTTGTTCATCAAGACGCAGAGCTTCTGCCTTTTCTAGTGCTGCAGAAAAACTATCCCCTTCGGAATTTGTCTTAGCTTCGGTAGACTTACTCTGACTATCGGTAACCTTTCTAATCGAATCGGGGCTACTGAGTAAAACATTGGTCACCTGCTGCATTCCATCTCCATTCACTCATCAATAAACACTCGGCTACTCGGCCTGAATGTCAAAATACCGCTAAACTTGGCCAATTTAGATTAGAGAAAGCAATATTAATGCCAATAATTGGTGTCAGTAAAAGGCTCTAACACGCGTATGACGCTAGCTTGAAGAAAGAGGTGGAAGGAGGTTATGACTATTTAGCGTAATTTCTTACGGTAAAACTGCTGTGAGGCAAACTCATCAACCATTTTTTGTTCGGCACGCAGTTCGGCAAGCTGAGCCTTTTCCGCTTTATTGGCTAAAAGCAGCTCAACTGCTTTTCGTTTCTGTTGCTTCTCTTGCCAATGGACTTGCCGATGCTGGCGCTGATTATCGGCGTCCTGTACCGCATTAACCTGCTGGATGATCGCTGCATCAACTTGGCGAACGAATTGATGAAACTGATGGTAATGGCTGGCGCTAATGCTCTGCCCCTGTTGCTGCTCCATCTGCTTCATATAATCGAGACGATAATTTTGCAGTGCTTCCAGCTGATTCTGACGCTTTTGCAATTCAAGCTGCGCTGAACGAAGCTGTAGAGAAGCTTGCTCTTCCGCTTCTTGGGTAAGCTTAAGCACCATCAATAAAGGTTCGGTTCTAGCCATAGTAAGTTGTCACCCTATTCAGCATCAGTCTCAAGAAGATTAACCGTGGCATTGAGCACCTAATTGCGTCAACATTAAGGTACTACTTTCGAAGGTGACAGAGTCTTTCATCGTCTGTCTTAAAAAGGCGTTCATCGCCGGCTGCAAACGAATCGCATTATCGATACGAGGATCGCTACCTTGGCTATAGGCACCAATGGAGATCAAGTCTTTATTTTGTTGATACAGTGAGTAAACCTGTTTCACTTTACGCATCGCCTCTAAGTGCTCAGCACTTATCACCATGGGCGCGACACGGCTGATTGAAGCTTCGATGTCGATGGCAGGATAGTGTCCGGAATCGGCTAGACTTCGCGATAATACGATATGGCCATCAAGAATAGCCCTCGAGGCATCGGCAATGGGATCTTGCAGATCATCGCCCTCGGTTAACACAGTATAAAAAGCGGTAATAGAACCTTGCTTACCACCACCATTACCCGCACGCTCCACCAACTTAGGTAATTTAGCAAATACCGATGGCGGATAGCCTTTAGTCGCAGGCGGCTCACCTACAGCCAATGCAATTTCACGCTGCGCTTGAGCATAACGGGTCAAACTGTCCATAAGCAGCAGCACGTTATAACCGAGATCGCGAAAATACTCGGCGATGCGGGTTGAGGTTTCACAAGCGCGAAGACGCATCAAAGGTGAAGTATCAGCCGGCGCTGCAACAACAACCGAACGAGCTCGTCCCTCTGGGCCTAAAATCTCTTCGATGAACTCTTTAACTTCTCGGCCACGCTCCCCGACTAGTCCCACAACGATAATATCGGCAGTGGTCCCCCTTGTCATCATGCCCAGCAGCACACTCTTACCGACGCCCGAACCTGCGAACAAGCCCATACGTTGACCCTTACCCACAGTAAGCATCGAGTTAATGGCTCTAACACCAACATCGAGTGGTTCGCTGATAGCGCGCCTTGCGAGGGGGTTTATTGCTGGGGCATGGCTTGAGGCTTTCTGATCTGTCTTTAAATTCCCTAAGCCATCGATAGGTAAGCCACTGCCATCTAGCACTCGCCCAAGCAGTGATAAGCCGACGTTTAAGCCAGACTGTTCACCTAGGGGAGTCACTTTAGCACCCGGCAGCACACCGCGAAGCTCTTCGATAGGCATTAGGTAGAGTAGCTGATCGTCAAATCCGATGACCTCGGCAATCAGATCGCCCGACATGGTTTCGATGGCACAGAGGCTACCCACGGCGGCGCGGCAACCTGTCGCCTCTAGGGTCAAGCCCACCACACGTACCAGTTGGCCACTGGCCTCAACCACAAATGGGTGCACTTTTTGCTGATGCTGAGCCAGCTTATTACGGAGTTGGTGCTGACGGGTCTGCATGCTCACCTTCATTAGTATTTAAAGATGTGGTTGGCTGGTCACTGCCTACAGCATCAGACTCAAGCTGTTCGCTACCCAGTGTTGCTTCAACTGCAGCCGCATGCTCCTGTGCTTTAACCTGCCTTTGTGCAAGCAAGGCTTCCTCTTGCTGCTCTTTTAATTGCAGCAGATCTTGTTGATGCTTATCTAACTCTAAAAAGACATGCTGCATGCGCGTTTCGACCGTCATATCGATATGGCTGCGACCGCTAGTAATAATGCAGTCACCAGCAGTCAAACTCGGATCGGCTTCGATATCCCAGCGGTTACGCTCTAGCTGGGTTTGAGAATACAGCTCAGAGATCAATACCTCATCGCTCGGTGTAACCCTAATATTGACCTTTTGCTCTTTTATCGGCAACGAGTCAACGCCCTGACGTAAGGCTGTTAAGATATGCTCGGGATAGGTTTTCAGTTCATGGCCAATAACTGCTTTTGCCAACACCATAGAGGTATTGAGTAGTTCTTTTTCGATCTCAGTATCTAAGATTGATAACGGGGCTTCAAACTGGCTCAACAGGTTCTCGAAGCGCTGTAGCATCTCTGCTGCGGCTTGAAGTCCCTCTTGATAACCTTGCTGCTGACCTTGGGAAAAACCTTCGTTATGTCCCTGTTCAAGACCCTCTAACCGGCCTTTTTCTAAGCCTTCGTTATAGCCTTTATCCTGCCCTTCAGCAAAGCCTTCTTGTTCGGCGTGAGCGCGAATATCCTCTATCTCGCTCAGGGTCGGCGGTAAGATTGACTCTACCTCAGCTTGCTCCTCGACTTGCAATTGCAAGCTGTGACGACCGAACATATTCAGCGATGAGGGGGCGCGCTGCTGAGCTATCTCTGGCAGTTCCCAATGTTCAAATTCATCACTTATATTGATGCTAGCGCCCTGAGGCTTTTTAGGGTCAGTCATTATAGAAACTCTTCACCGCCTCCACCGCCAAGCATGATCTCACCACTGTCGCTTAGGCGACGAGCAATCGATAAGATCTCTTTCTGAGCGACTTCAACTTCACTAATTCTAATCGGGCCCATGGCTTCCAAGTCATCTCTAAGTAGTTCTGCAGCACGCTTAGACATATTACTGAGTAGCTTATCTTTAAGTTGATCATCGGCACCTTTTAGCGCCTTCATCAATACGTCTTGTTGTACTTCACGCAGTAGTACCTGGATGCCCATATCATCGACATCGCTGAGGTTTTCAAACACAAACATCAAGTCTTGGATCTGCTGCGCCATCTCTTCATCAGATTCACGCATCGTCTCCATCAAGTGACTCTCAACCCCAGTATCGAGGTAGTTCATAATATTTGCAGCAGCTTTGAGGCCACCCATCTTCGCGGCCTGTGCACCACCTTGACCCGCAAACTGTTTCTCCATGATATCGTTAAGCTCTTGCAGTGCAGCAGGCTGCACCTCTTCAAGGTTAGCGATTCGCATCATCAAGTCTAAACGGGTGTTTTCTGGGAACTGTCCAAAAATCTCCGCCGCCTGATCTGGCTCTAAGTAAGAGAGTACGATAGTTTGGATCTGCGGATGCTCATTTTGAATGATGGTCGCCACCTGACGAGCATCCATCCACTTAAGTGAATCCAAGCCTTTCGCCCCGCCCCCCATAATGATCTGCTCAATCAGGTTACCGGCTTTGTCTTCACCTAATGCTGCCGTAAGCGCTTTACGAACAAACTCTTCACTGTTAAAGCCAATGGATGAATACTTTTGGATATCATCGAGAAAGAGTTTATGAACACCAATCACTTTTTCTTGACCAAAGTCCTGCATCGCAGCCATCGCCATACCGACTTTTTGTACCTGCTTAGGCTCTAGGTGCTTTAGGATAGAGGCTGCATCGCTCTCACTCAGACTCAGCAGTAATATTGCCGTTTTCTCGATGCCATTTAAATCGCTAGTCTTAAAGCCTTCAGCTTCGGACTTAGCTTCTACATTGGTATTATTTGTCATCTTCAAGTAACCAGTTTTTCACGACTTGGGTCGATAGTTCAGGCTCATTAGCCACCAGAGCACGGATCGCTTTGATCATGTCATCGTCTTTATGCAAGTTGGGGATGAGAATTGACCCATCGTCGGCATAGCTATATTCAGCCTCAGGGCGTTGTAGCATACCTAGGGTATCGGCAGCATACTGATCTTCAATTTCTGCAAGCTCACCACCAGTTTTTGGCTCATCGGGCATTGCGACACTATCTGGGTACACCAGCTTTTTAAGCATTGGGCGAACAACAAACAAGATTAATACGATAACGACTAACGCACCGAGTGCCAACTTAACCACACGCCAGAACCAAGGTTGCTCCCACACTTCAATGGCTGGCGCTTCCTCGATGAGCTGATCCATAAACGGCACTGAGACCACTTCGATAATGTCACCACGTTGCGTATTAAAACCAACGGCTCCCTCGAGTAAACGGCGAATATTGGCTAACTCTTGTTCAGTACGAGGTACGCGAGTCACGCTGCCATCTTCAGAAACAGGCCCATTCTTAAAATCGACTGCAACCGATACGCTCACACGTCTTAGGGTGCCAACTTGCTGGCGGGTGTGACTAATCGTTGTATTAAGCTCAAAATTACGCGTTGCTTCCTTGTGGCTGCTGCCAGAAACCTGCTTTGTTGATTCTTCAGTATTCACCTCTTCAGGGATATCAGAAGCCATAGGAGGCTGATTAGAAAGCGCGCCAGGGATCCCCCCTCTGGTGCCGCCAGCAGAGTTATTCTCAACCACCATTTCGCTGCGTAGCGCAGGTAAGTCAGGGTTATAACGCTTTGCCGTTTGCTCTACAGCGGTAAAATCCATACTGACGTCAACCTGAGAAGTAAAGTTCTCAGGCCCTAAGATAGGCATAAGAATCGATTCAACCTTAGTGCGATACTCAGACTCTTTTTGCTGTACGATTTCAAGCTCTCGACGAGCTATGGCGGAGCTGCCATCTTGAGTACCTGAGTTGAGCAGACGGCCATTGGCATCGGTCACGGTAACTTTATTGGGTTCAAGGTTATGCACCGCTGAAGCGACGATATCGACAATCGAGTCAACCTCTTCTTGACTCAGGCCACTGCGACGAGTGCTCACAACAACGGTCGCACTCGGCTTGGAGCGGTTGCGAGCAAAAACGTTTTCTTTAGGTAAGGCTAAAATGACTTTAGCGCGGGTTACGCTTTTTAGCTCTTCGATAACGCGAGCGAGGTTTTGTTCTTGGCTATGCTTTAGGCGAGCTTGCTCCATGCGTTGACTCACGCCAAAGCCACTGTCTTTATTTAGAAAGTCATTATTGGCTTCTTGGTTATCAAGCCCTTCGCGGCTTAATAGCATTCTTACATCTTGGAACTTGTCTTCAGGCACTTTGACCACGTCGCCTTGGATTTCATACTTTACTTTATTTTTATCAAGTACATCCAAAACTTGCACCATCTCTGCGGTGCTCATCTGGCCAAGAGGACGATACTCAGGCTCTTGTGCCCAAATCATCACAAAAACGGCCACAGCCAAACAGATAGCGAGGGCTAAGATCATCGTCACTTGACGTAGCAGATCGACCCCGCCTAGTGCGCCCATTAAGCCCGGCTTATGTTCTTCTTGAACACCTGATGTTTGTGGGCTCGATGCTAAACCAGAGCCTGTTCCTACGACCATTTCTGTACTCACTCTTGTACCCTGCTTTTATCGAATAAAGGCCTAAACAGGCATACTCATAATTTCTTTATAAGCTTCAACCAGCTTATTGCGCACTTGCACGGTTGCCTCGAAAGCAACGCTAGATTTTTCTCTGGCGATCACGGTATCAGATAATGTCACTGTGGTATCTCCCATGTCGAGTCGAGTGGCGAGATTAGAAGCATTTGCTTGAAGTTCGCTTACATTTCCAACAGCTTGGGAGAGTAACTGGCCAAAATCACTGCCTGAGGTATTTTGTACCTGACGGCTGATCCCAGTTTGAATGCTTGATGTGCCGATTTGACCGTTAAGTGACTGCATCTCTTGCAGTAAAGAATTCGCACCAATTTGCATACTTATCTCCCATGTCGATTTCTTGACGAAATATAGATATAGCTAGATAAAGCAAATAGCTTGCCAGTTTTGATAAAAGAAGGGATAAAGCAGAGAAGGACGCTACGCTGCTAGGAAAGGCGAAGAAAGGTCCTAGGTAAAAGCAGAGACGGACAAACAGTAAAGACGAACGGCCTGCGGCCTTACGGAACGAGGCTTCGCCACTACAGAACGCTTCGCTTACAGAAAAACCGATTAAAGCATAAACGATTTAGAGCCGAGACGAAAAAGCCGGAAAATCTTGTACCATCTTAGCTTGTACCATCTCAGCTTGTACCGTCTCAGCTTGTACTGTCTCAGCTTGTACCGTCTCAGCTTGTACTGTCTCAGCTTGTACCGTCTCAGCTTGTACCGTGTCAGCTTGTACCGTGTCAGCTTGTACCGTCTCAGCTTGTACCGTCTCAGCTTGTACCGTCTCAGCTTGTACCGTCTCAGCTTGTACTGTCAGCGTAGCGTTCTATGAGTGAGCCTGCGAACATTCCGTCTTCCGTGAGCGAAGCGTTCGTCTCAGCCTTTGATTGTATAGCAGGACGAAGTCCGCACTAGAACCTAGAAGCGAAGCGCCCTAGCAGCCCGTAGGGCGTCCTTCCTATCTTTAAGCCGGTATTTGAATACCTTGATCTCGCATTTTAGCCATCTTGTAACGCAGGGTTCTGGCACTGATCCCCAATTTCTCGGCCACAAGCTTACGGCTACCGCCACATTGAGATAGCGTCTCTAAAATGATCACATGCTCTTGCGCCTTTAGCTCATCGCCTAAACCGTCCAGCTCAACAGGCTTACTATCAACCAAAGGTGTGGCTTCGCTAACTAAACCTAACTCTTGTGAGTCGATAATAATATCTGCGGCGGTCACCTTGGGCGATACAGATAAAATCACAGCTCGTTGTACGACATTATCGAGTTCGCGTACGTTGCCCGGCCAGCGATGGGCCAATAAGCGCCGTGATGCACATTCACTAAATTCCGGCATTTCGCTGCGATTAGCAATCAAGGCATGACGCTGCAACAGGTGCCTTGCAAGAGGAAGAATATCGGCTGGCCGTTGATTAAGTGCAGGCCAAGTCAGCGGGAAAACGTTGATTCGATAATACAAGTCTTCTCTAAACTCGCCCGATGCTGCCATCGATTTCAAGTCTCGGTTCGAGGTAGCTAACACACGCACATTGAGCTTAATGGTTTTGCGGCCGCCTAAACGCTCCACTTCACGTTCCTGCAATACCCGCAGCAGCTTAGCTTGCAGCCCTACTTCCATTTCAGAGATCTCATCAAGCAGCAAAGTACCGCCTTGCGCCTGTTCAAACTTGCCTGGACAGGCTTGATAAGCCCCGGTAAAGGCGCCTTTCTCATAACCAAACAAGGTTGCTTCTAGCATATTTTCAGGAATGGCTGCACAGTTGATGGCGATAAATGGCTGCTCAGCCCGCTGACTATTCTGATGAATAAAACGTGCCAAAACCTCTTTACCGCTTCCGCTTGGTCCCATGATCATCACCGAGGCATCTGACGCGGCGACTCGCTGAGCTAATGCTAACAGCGCAATACTCTTTTCATCGGCAACGATCGGCGTACCTTCTGCAGATTTAGCAGGCATGTAGCGAGAAACTTGATTAAGTAATACCTCTGGCGAAAAAGGTTTCGCTAAATAGTCCACTGCACCGAGTTTCATCGCATTAACGGCGTTGTCTATCGTCGCGTATGCCGTCATCAACAATACTGGGAGCTTAGGATGATGTTGCTGCATATAGTTCAGCAGACCTATGCCACCGATCCCATCCATCTGCACATCACTGATAACCAAATCGAATGTATTCGCTTTGAGAGACAAAATTGCCTCTTCCGCCGACGCCACATCAACACAATCATAATGGGCCAACATCAAGGTATCTAGCAGCGCCTCACGCAGCGAAGCATCATCCTCAACCAGTAATAATCTACCTTCAGACATGCTTATTATCTCCTTGAGCTTCAATGTGTGCCTTGTTAAACGAAAGCAGTGGCAACTTCAGTGAAGCAGTACAACCTTTGCCTAAGTGACAGCTAAACTGCATCTTGCCGCCATGATTATTTACCACCGCCTGCACCACAGCTAGTCCTAAACCTGTACCCTGTGATTTAGTGGTAAAGAAAGGTTCCAGCACTTGTTGCTGCATATTGGCATCGAGTCCTTTACCGTTATCGATAACATCTAGATGTAGTGCTGTTTGAGTATCATAGGCATGTAAGGTAATTTCACTGGCATCAGCCTCTAAACTGTTCATAACCAAGTTATTAATTGCAGAACAGAGCGCCGCATCATTAGCGCGAATTTTTTGCTTAGACTCATTATTAAAATGCAGTAGACAGCCTTTTTGCTCAGCTATCGGCAGGCAGTTACTCAGCACATTATCAACCACTTCTTCGATAACCAAAATAGAATCTAGCTCTTGCTGACGCCCTTTCGCCATCAACAACATATCGTTTACCTGATGTTCTAGCTCATTGAGTCTGTCGACTAACTTACCTTGAAAGCGTTTGCGTGAGTCATCAGATATCTTTGGACTTGCAAGATTTGAAGCGTATAACAGGGCCGCGCTTAATGGCGTTCTCACTTGATGCGCCAAAGTAGCTACCATCTTACCCAGTGCCGATAACCTTTGCAGGTGCGACAAGTTCTTTTGCAGTAAACGGGTTTCGGTTAGATCGGTTAATACAATAAGCTGGCCAGGCTCTGGTGTAAGCGGCGTGATCGCAAGTTTTACTCGGCGACCATTACGCAGAGATACCTCATGACCATCATCATCCTGCGGTGAAAATGCACGGTTAATGATCTGCAGCCAACGCTGTCCTTCTAAAGGCGTACCCAAAAGTTCAATTGCGACAGGGTTAGCTTCGGTAACGATACCATCACCACTGATAATCACCACGCCTGAAGGCATAGCCTGCAGAATATGCTCCATACGATTAGACATATTTGCGGCTTGTTGCACATCAACCAAGTGTGGGCGCTTCGCCGCTCTTGCACTAGTAGCATTCGTTGCGTCGAGTTGGGACTGTGGAATAGCGGACATGGTGACCCCGTCAAAAAAACTGCATTTGCAGGGGTTAAAGCAGGATTTGTGCCAGTTATAAAGAAAGGACGCTTCGCTGCTAGGACGTGACTGCGTCACTGCTAGGGCGTCGCGTTGCTCCTTCTAGATTCTAGGGGAAAGCTAAGATGGAAATAGCTGAGACGAACGGCCTGCGGCCTCACGGCACGTGACTGTTTGATTTAATTGAATGTCACTACAGAACGCTTCGCTTACGGAAAAGCCTTAAAAGGTTAAAGCGACGGCATATATGCCGACCTACATAAAAAGCAGATCCTAGGAACTAGGAAAGCAGGTTAAAGCTAAGAGTAGAAAATCTGAGACGAACGGCCTGCGGCCTCACGGCACGTGACTGTTTGATTTAATTGAATGTCACTACAGAACGCTTCGCTTTCGGAAAAGCCTTAAAAGTTAAAGCGACGGCATATATGCCGACCTACATAAAAAGCAGATCCTAGGTACTAGGAAAGCAGGTTAAAGCTAAGAGTAGAAAATCTGAGACGAACGGCCTGCGGCCTCACGGCACGTGACTGTTTGATTTAATTGAATGTCACTACAGAACGCTTCGCTTACGGAAAAGCCTTAAAGGTTAAAGCGACAGCATAAATGCCGACCTACATAAAAAGCAGATCCTAGGTACTAGGAAAGCAGGTTAAAGCTAAGACTAGAAAAGCTGAGACGAACGGCCTGCGGCCTCACGGCACGTGACTGTTTGATTTAATTGAATGTCACTACAGAACGCTTCGCTTACGGAAAAGCCTTAAAGGTTAAAGCGACAGCATAAATGCCGACCTACATAAAAAGCAGATCCTAGGTACTAGGAAAGCAGGTTAAAGCTAAGACTAGAAAAGCTGAGACGAACGGCCTGCGGCCTCACGGCACGCTGCGCTTACAGAAAAGATTAAAGCTACGGCAATAAAAAACCAGAAGACTCTGCTTCTGGCTTATTCGCGAAAGTTCTTAGCTTGACCTGTATCAGCTTGATGGGCTAAAGCCCTACCTACAGTCAATTTTTTATCTTTGCTTTACCGTAAGCGCAGCGTTCCGTGAGTGAGCTTGCGAACGTTCCGTCTTCCGTGAGCGAAGCGTGCTGTAAGTGAGCTTGCGAACGTTCCGCCTTCCGTAAGCGAAGCGTTCGTCTCAGCCTTTGCTTGTGCTTTTCCTAGAAGCGCAGCGCCCTCGAAGGACGAAGTCCGCCCTAGGATCTCGAAGCGCAGCGTTCATCTTAGCCTTAATCTTTACTCAAGCCATACTTACGCATTTTTTCAACTAAGGTTGTACGGCGAATGCCGAGCATCTCTGCGGCGCGGGCCACGACGCTATCTTGTTGATCCAAAGCTTGTCTAATCATATCGATTTCAAGCTCAGCAAGTAAGTCCTTAAGGTTTACCCCTTCAGGTGGCAGTTCACTCGGGAATCGCGTTTCAGGGATCTCGATAGGCTCTTCATCATTAAAGATAGAGGCTAAAGCATCGCGCTCTTGCTGCTCTTCGCTGATTTCGACACAATATTCAGGCACATCGATATGACGATACTTTATAGGCAAGTCATTGACGTCGACTAAGCCACCTGGATAAAGAATCGTTAAACGCTCAACCAGATTCGATAGCTCACGCACGTTGCCTGACCAAGCATGCTCCTTCAACGACTCAATTGCACGCTGAGTAAAACGAACACGACCTCGTCCTTCGTTATACACTCGGCTAACAAGCTCTTGCAGCAACAGTGGGATATCCTCTTTGCGCTCGCACAAAGCAGGCATCTCAACTGGGAAAACATTCAGGCGATAGTAGAGATCTTCTCGAAAATCCCCTTTCTCAATCATGGTTTCTAAATTTCTATGGGTCGCAGCGACCACTCGAACATCGGCAGAGATAGACTTGCTGCCACCGACACGCTCGAACATACGCTCTTGCAGAACACGTAATAACTTAACTTGCATCTGCAGTGGCATATCGCCAATTTCATCGAGAAACAGTGTGCCCTTCTCAGCAAGCTCAAAGCGCCCTTTACGGGCACTAATCGCACCAGTAAATGAGCCTTTTTCATGACCGAAGAGTTCACTTTCCAATAATTCTGGGGGAATAGCCCCACAGTTAACTGGAATAAATGGGCCATCACGGCGATCTGAAATATAGTGAATATTGCGAGCGACAACCTCTTTACCCGTACCAGATTGGCCGAGTATGAGCACTGTGGCGTCAGAACCCGCGACCTGATTAATCAGGTGGCGAACATTCGCAATGCCCTCGCTACGTCCCACTAAACTTCTGAATAATTTAGTCTGATTCGCACTGGTTGGGATCTCTGGACGTTTTACCTGCCCATAAACCTGACAAAAGTGGAGCAGCTCAGTCAATTGAGGATAGTTTAAAGGTTCTTCGATGCAGCCGAGAATATTCGACGCTTTAATGTCGTCTCTTTCCCCTAGCATCAAAAAAGGTTGCCATGGGAGCACACCAGTCAAAGACTGAATAAGTTCTTTAGGTTGGTTCTCAGAAGGTAAAACAATCGCGCGAAAGCGAGTCTGTTTAGTATGCATCTCAAGTTTATCGAAATCGACTAACTCGACCTGCTCTCCTAAAAACTCAAATACGCACGACAAGCGATTAATTCGCTCAGACTGGTTACCTACAAGTAGAATTCGTTGATCTGTTTGCATCATTCCGAAGGCCGTTAGGCTCAAATATTTCAGCGCATTAATTATTAGTGTTCGTTGCTTTTCTCAAGCTAATTTTTCAAGCCAGTAGATATCTAATGCTGATTATCAAATATCTACCAAATAGAATAGTGTATTATCAGCCCGTTATTAGCAAGCCCCTGATGAATTTTATGAGGAGCTGACTAAGTTTTAGGTTAAAAACTCTACTTTACAATCAGTAGTTAGACGTATTTTTGACAGGTGACAAAAAGGAGACGTAATTGTCCCCTCTTTACTCTCAACTTCTATATAGCATTCGCATGAGAGTCAATATGATGCTTATCAGCTGGAATGGCGTCCCAACCTTCTTTAATCGTTCTAATGATCGCACTGACATCATCTAATGCCTTCACATCATTATTTAAATTTGCTTCGGAGATCCGGCGTAGCATAAAGTCGTAAAGATCATTAAGATTCTTGGCAACATCACCACCCGCTTCCATATTCAAACTGTTGTTCAAGCCAGTAATGATCCCGATAGCTTTACCAATAAATATACCTTTATTAGCAAGGTCATTATTTTCAATCGCATAGCGACTCTGTGCAATACGTTGCAACGCACCATCAAACATCATTTGAATGATGCGATGTGGTGATGCGACTGCTATCTCACTTTCTAGCGAAACCTTTCGATATGATTGAAGAGAACTTCTCATTTTAACCTACCTATTAGCATCTATAGCCTTGTAAACATTCAGCTGTCGTTTACTTTTACGCCCAGCATGAAGCAGGGATTGCCGGTGATCCTTAATCACTTTAGCCTTAGCCTCAAATGATTGCGTTATCAGTAGCTGCTCTTTCAACTGTGCAGCATCGGCGTCGGT
This sequence comes from Shewanella schlegeliana, assembly GCF_016765635.1. GTDB lineage: Bacteria > Pseudomonadota > Gammaproteobacteria > Enterobacterales > Shewanellaceae > Shewanella > Shewanella schlegeliana. The sequence goes on along the minus strand of NZ_JAESVD010000001.1, from coordinate 29,750 downwards.
TGCATTAGCAAATGTGCTTGCGAGTAAAAGTTGACGCTTCCCAACAAGTTCTTGCAAATATGATACCAACTCATCGGTAGACTCATCTTCAGCTACGACTTGATTAAGAGTGGCTAACACCTTCTCCAGCTCTTGGTTTAACTCAGATAAAGACTGCAAACTAAACTCCTAAACTAACTAAAGCGAAATAACTATTGTCCAACGACACCTGGCAATGAGTTCAGACGCTCAGCAAGGCCTGCACTTTGTTGGTTCAACTGGCCTACAATCAAGTCCATGGCGTTAAACTGTTTAAACAGGCGAGCCTGCAGCATTTCCATCTTTAATGAAAATGACTCACGTTGATCATCCAACCGCTGCTGCTCAGCTGTTAAAGCGTTATTACGGCTATCAATTAGCCCACCGGCTTTCACATAGCCATCTACAACCTTATCTAAGCTGCTAGCAATACCTGTATCAGGAGTGGCAAATAAGCCCTCAACGGCCCCCATGTCCTCGCTCAATGCCTTATCAAGCTTTTCATCGTTAATGGACATCTTGCCGTATCTGTCCGTCTCGATGCCTATATCATAAAGCGCAATGGTTTCACCATCGACATCAACACGGTTGCTGATCATATTACGCAGTTGTGATTCGATAGAACGGATCATCGAGTCACCTTGGAGGGCTGCAGCTTCCTTTTTTTCTACATCATATTTTGATAGGCTATCTATTGATCCAATGAGTGTATTATAGGCATCGACAAAACCCTTAATATTTTCCTTAACGGCCTTATCGTCTTGCTCAATTTTTAAGGTGGAGGTTTTATTAACATCGGCATCGGTAAGCGATAGCGTCACCCCTGTAATGGCATTTTCGACATCATTACTTTGCGAAGTCACTTTCTGACCATCGATATAAATCACGGCATTTTGTGCCGCTTGTAACTCGGTCAGGTTACCCGCACCAAACATATCATTGAGGCCAGAACCAACCGTATCAGTAGCTGTTACGCTGACTTGGTTGTCAGCACCAGATTCATCTGAACTAAAGACCAAACGGCTACCGCCATCACTTTTAATGATAGTGGCTGTAACACCTGAATTATCGGCCGATTCGTTGACTTTTTTAGCGATAGCTTCTAGTGAATCCCCTGCCTCAATATCAACAGAAAAGGCTTTACCATTAACGGAAAGATCTAGGCTGCCCTGACCCACTGGTGCCGTAGCATCAGCCACATTAACGCCAGCTACTTTATGAAAGCTTGCTAGTTGCTCGACTTGTACTTGATAGCTGCCCGATTGTGCATTCTTATCTGCAGTCGCGGTAAAAAAGTCACTTTCACCAGTAGAGACTTTACGAATGTTAAGTGAATTTGGATCGCTCAGTTTTTCTAAAGCATCTTGGAAAGTCGACAACTGACTCTTAAGGGTACCAATAGCGGAGACCTTTGATTCAATAGTCTCTTCTGTTTTATCAAAAATCGCTTCTTTGGGTATTTTTTCGGCATCAACTAACACCCCAACGATGGTGTTGATATCTAAGCCGGATCCGATACCGGTTGCTGTTAATGCCATTTTTGCCCCCTAGACAAAATAATTAATTTTTGACGCGCCTGTTACGCTTCAGTCTTAAGCAAGAATCCCGCCACTTCATTAAGTTTTTGCGCTAATTCTAGTGCTTCTTCGTTTGGGATCTGCCGGATAACATCGCCTGAGTCGACATCCATAACACTGACAACACTTCGGCCTGAATCCTCATCAACCTTAAATGCTAAGCCTTTACGCATTAAGGACATCATATCGGTTAATTCACTGGCGATGTCGTGGAGTCCTTCTGCTTCATCTTTTGGGGCTCCCTGAGTCAACAGCCCTTGTTCCGCGTTATTAGCATCGCTAATCGATACTGAGTCTGATAATGACTCTGTATCGGTTGCTGAATTATTAGCCTCAACTTTCACCGCTGTCTGACTTACAGCACCTGTAAAGCTCACATCCATTGTCATATTTCACCTCCATAACACTTAACTATTAGGCGCCCTGGACTTCTTAGCGCCATAGAATATAAACGACAAAGGGAGATTCATAGTGAATCCCCCCCTTATTGAGCTATCGTTTAAATTTCAACTCCCCCCATGGAGAGTAGAGATTAAAGGAGAGACAAAGCAACTTGTGGTAGCTGGTTTGCTTGGGCAAGCATAGCTGAACCTGTTTGCTGCAGCACCTGGTTTTTAGTCATTGCTGCAGTTTCTTTTGCAAAGTCAACATCTACAATACGGCTCTTAGCATCGGCAACGTTTGCTTGTGTGTTAGCACTGTTGCTGATGTTGTGAGATAGACGGTTTTGGATAGCACCAAGCTCAGCACGCTGACCATCAATGTTCTTGATTGCAGCATCTAGCTTACCAATTGCCGCGTCACGACCAGCTGAAGTTGTCACGTCTAGTGCGCCAACAGAAAGTGTTGTCGCGTCGGTCTTTTTAACAGTAATAGTAACGTCTTCACCATCTTGGTGACCAACTTGGAACTTCTTACCGCCAGAGAAACCACCAGCCATTAGCTTGGTGTTACCAAATGCTGTAGTGTCACCGATAGAAGTGATCTCAGTCGCTAACTCATCCATCTCAGCTTTAATCGCTGTTAAGTCATCTGCACTGTTGGCACCGTTTTCAGACTGGATTGCTAGGTCACGCATACGCTGAAGCATGTTAGTTTGCTCCTGCATCGCACCTTCAGAGATTTGCGCAATTGAAATCGCATCGTTAGCGTTACGCATACCAACTTCAAGACCACGAACCTGTGAGTCTAGACGGTTAGAAATAGCTAGACCCGCAGCATCGTCCTTCGCACCGTTAATGCGAAGACCACTTGATAGACGCTCCATAGAAGTCGCCAAGTTTTGGCTAGAAGCATTCAAGTTCTTTTGCGCTTTCATCGAAGTCACGTTTGTATTTACTGTAATAGCCATAATTTGTTTCCTCTTAAAATACCTGGCTTTAAAACTTGCCTGTCTATTTACGCCAGGCGGGTCTATTGGGTTACAGTAACTTTAACGGCAGCGATTTTTTAATCTTTAGCAGTTTTTTAAAAAAAACAGATATATTTAAACATTTCCTTTTAAAACATAGTGATAGATGGGGTTCTGTAACATTCCCTCCCCAGAAACAGAAAATCCATATTCACTGTATAAACAGTCAATATGGATCTTTCTTACTCATCTGCTACTGCAGATTATCTGTCTATTTCAGCTAGAAAATTAGCCTAGAAGAGATAGTGCAACTTGTGGCAGCTGATTAGCTTGAGCAAGCATAGCGCTACCAGTTTGCTGTAATACCTGATTCTTTGTCATCTCAGCCGTTTCTTTAGCAAAATCCACATCCACAATACGGCTCTTAGCATCGGCAACGTTTGCTTGAGTATTCGCACTGTTACTGATGTTGTGAGACAGACGGTTTTGAACAGCACCCAGCTCGGCACGTTGTGTATCGATATTTTTAATCGCCGCATCAAGTTGACCAATCGCCGCATCACGACCTGCTGATGTCGTTACGTCAAGCGCATTAACCGACAGTGTTGTCGCATTGGTTGTCTTAACGGTGACTGTTACATCTTCGCCATCTTGGTGACCAACTTGGAACTTCTTGCCCGCTGAGAATTCACCAGCAAGTAATTTAGTATTACCAAAAGCAGTACTGTCACCAATCGCTGTAATTTCAGTAACTAGCTGATCCATTTCTTCTTTAATAGCCGTTAAATCGTCAGCACTGTTGGCACCGTTTTCAGATTGGATTGCTAAGTCACGCATACGCTGCAACATGTTTGTTTGCTCTTGCATCGCACCTTCTGAAATCTGTGCAATAGAAATAGCATCGTTAGCGTTACGCATACCAACCTCTAAACCACGAACCTGTGAGTTCAAACGGTTAGAGATCGCTAAACCTGCGGCGTCATCCTTTGCACTGTTAATGCGAAGACCACTAGATAGACGCTCCATTGATGTTGCTAGACCTTGACTAGAGGTATTAAGGTTCTTCTGAGCCTTCATCGATGTAACGTTAGTATTAACGGTAATAGCCATCTTTAATTTCCTTTATCTAAAGTTGCCGCCAAGACTTCAGACTTGGCTAATTTCGGTTAATTTGAGTTCTCTAGGCCCACACTGCCTATTAGATATAATCAAATAGTGACACTGTGCCGACCTTGGTAAATACGCTTGATGCGGCATTTAGAGCCTGTTGCTGTTGCTCCAACTGCGTTATCGCCTCGGCATAATCTAAATCTTCCAACATAGATAAAGCCGAGTTGTTTACAATCTTCTCTTCTTCATGGGTTGCGCTATAACTGTCTAAACTTTTTAAGCTATTACCAGCTACGCCTCGTGCAACATCCAATTGTTTCATTCCGCTGTCGATATTATTCAACATCTGTGCCAACTCTGACTGTCCAGCAGGAGTGTTTACCTTATTTGGATCCTCTATTAACGCAATGGCGCTATTAATGGTATCGAGCAAACTGACTTCAGGCTTATGATCCAGAGTAAATGAGTCACCCGGCGCGGGTTTGCCATCGAGTTTCACTTCAATACCGTTAAATGAAACCGGGTTATTGGGGTCAAATGCTGTGACCGTGGTTACCACAGCGTTTGACGAATCTCTGACCTCTAAATCATTACCCACCATGTTAAATGTGTAGGTATCTGCTACGTGTGTCGCAGGATCTGTCACTTTAGCGCTCTCGACACTGAACTCACCCGTTTGAGAGGCCAAATAATTGACGCTATAGTCCCCTAAACCATTAGCAGCATTCATAAAAGCAAGATCACCAGGGATATTGGCACCAATAGTTGTGCCCGATGCAACCACACTATCTCGTACACCACTATCACCGTGATATACCACATTGCCGCTGGCATCGAACTCAAAAGGCTGACTGTCAGTATTAAAGCCACTGAACAAGTAATTACCCGATTCATCCTTACTGTTAGCAATCGCCATCAACTCTTCTAGGCTACCGCGCATCTCATCGGCAACAGTTTGCCGATCGGAATCGGTCAAGGTGCCGTTTACCGCCCTAAGCACTTGCTCCCTGACACTGCTAGTGATCGTTGCCGCACTACCAAGCTTACTTTCAGAGATAGACAGACGGTTTTTGGCATAATCAATATTTTTCAAAAACTGATCGACGATGGCATTTTGTTGATTCAGGTTGCCAATTCCCGCTGCAGCAACCGGATCATCCCCAGCAGTATTCACGCGCTTACCTGTCGATAACTGCTCTATAATCTGACTCGTTTGCGATTGCTTTTGAGTCACACTATTAATGTTTTGATGAAACATTTGCGCGGTAGAAATTCGCATAATTCTAATTCCTAAATCCTGAATCCTAAGTTCTGTCTCAAATCTTTAAGCGTTCAGTGTTAACGCAGTGAACTAAATAGTGTGTTAAATATCTCATTGGCGGTGGTCATAATCCTCGCCGATGCCTGATAAGACTGTTGAAAACGCATCAAATTTGCAGCTTCTTCATCAAGGTTAACTCCAGAAACACTTTGCACTCGGGTATAAGCTTGCTTGTAGATAGCTTCGGCTGAGCCCTTCGACATTTCAGCCGACTTAGTCTTACTCCCCACATCCACAGTTGTATTTTCAAATACATCGGTGAGCGTTGTTTTGCCGCCATTCATCAGTTTGGCTTCGTTTAACTTAGCCATGTTCACCATATTAGTGTTATCACCTTCGGCGAATGACAAATCGAAAGTAAACTTCTCGGCAGTCGCCGCAGTAGAATCTATCTTGAAGGTAAAACCATGGGCGCTGATATTAGGTGGTGTATACGGCGCGGCCGCACCAAGCGATGTACCATCTGCATCAAACACTTCAAAAGTAGGTGGTGTGGCTGCGGGATCGATTTCAAAAGTAAGCTCTGAACCCGTAACAGGGAAGTTAGCAGCTGTTCTATCGTCGATACTGACAAGGCTAACTTGACTATTACCGGTATTTGCAGAATCTGCAGTAATTTTAGAACCCGCGGCGGCAATGCCTTTAGGGTCAGTCATCTCAACCGATATCGATGCCGCGGCGCCAGATGTTGGACGAATTTCAAAGGTATCGCCTGATGCCAGTGCGCCCGCATCGATATTGATACTAAAGCCATCAGCCCCTTCAAGCTTAGTGCCGTTTAACGTCAGCGGCGTAATGTTGCCGCTCGCGGTATCCTTTAGTTCATAGGTCGATGGTGCAGTAAACTTTAGCTCATAACTGCTGCCGCTTAAGTTCCCCACATCATCAATATTGACGCTCAAATTAGCTGTACCAGTATTGCCTGACAAGGCACCAACGCGACCAATCTGCATTGAGGGATCGTTAATATCAGTAAAGATATTCGCGCCCACTTGACCATTGAGATCGAAACCTTGAGCCTGTGCTTGATTAAACGCATCGCTAACACCTAAGGCAAATTGCCCTAGCTCCATCTGCGATGGAATAAGAGTTTCATCTCGATAATTAACTAGAGCACCTAATTGACCGCCTAACTTACTCGCATCAACGATCATGCTCTTAGTACCCGATTGTGCTGTGATTTGTAGCTCATTTGGGTATGGGTCGCCTTGCTGAGTCCCCATTTGCATCGACATCTCACCGGAAACCAGCATGATAGAGCCGCCTAACATGATGCTTTTGGCACCAGACTCTAGCGGCACAACGTTGACAGAGGCATACTCACTTAGCTCTAAAATCAGCGCATCTTGCTTGTCCAGTAACTGCATATCTTGACCTTGAGACTTCATTAGCTCTCGGTTAATACTGCCCAGTTCATTACTGATCTCGTTAATTCGATCGGTAACAGCAGATATCTGGTCATTGGTCTGTGTCATTTGACCGTCAAGATGACTCTGCATCTGATTAACGCTATTAGCCAGTTGGTTAGCACTGGTCAACATCGAACCACGCAATCCCACATCTCCAGGAATATCGGCCAGAGCATTCATGCTAGCAAAGAAATCATTTAGCCCCTGCGGCACTGCTTTGCCTATTTGCGAAAACAGCTGGTCAAGCTCACTCATCTTAGTAAAAGTAGTTTGCGACTCACTGACAGCGGTAGAGCCAATACGCAGCTCACGTGCGGCATAATCGTTGTAGACACGCTTCACATCAGAAACATAGGTGCCAGCGCCATAAAAATCATTGCCCATGCGCTGAGAATCCAGCGCAGACTGAGACACCACCTGACGGTTATAGCCTGCGGTGTTAGCATTAGCGATATTATTACTGGTTATCGCCAGCTGTGACTGAGAGGCCAGTACGCCCGTACGGGCTATATTCATTAAGTCTAAAGACATAAGTACTGACTCCCTGTTGCAAGAGATTGAACAAATCTAGTCTTCATTGCTTAACCCCTTGTAAGACATCTTTAAAGTCTCGAGTAATGGTTTTCATGACCTGAATAACCTTATCGGCATATTTCGGGTCGGTTGCGTAACCTGCATCCTGCAAAGAGCGGATAAAGGCTTGAGGGTTAGCAGCCTGTTTCATTGCGTCTTGATAACGCTCTCCATTAGCAATGAATGAAACAAAATCATTAAAACTCTGGCCGATATCATCATAGACTCTAAAATTGGCACGCTGTTTAACTGCTATCCCTTGCTCATATTCCAATGTACTAACGGACGCTTTCTCACCTTGCCAGCGATTGTCGGCCTTAATATTAAACAGGTTGTTACTTTGCTGACCCTGATGGCCTTTAACCATCTTTTGGCCCCAGCCCGTTTCTAGCGCTGACTGAGCGATCAAGACTTCAGGTGTTGTGCCTAACGTCTGAGCCGCTTTTTGTGCGTGTGGGTACAAACGCGCCACAAACTCATCTTGGCTAGTAAAGTTAGCTTGAGACTTATCGGCATTAACTGCCGCCGACGGCAATACTTTGCCACTTAGTACTGAATCTAATGTTTGTGTCTTGGTACTATGAGAAAGTGCAGGTGTTACTTGAGCAACATGAGCGGCTTTTGCAGTATTAGGCTGAGCAACAAATGAAGAAGCTTGAGCAGATGTTGCGTCAGCACTTGAAACACGCGAAGTCGGCATCTGCAGCATATCGGGTCTATCCATGGTGAGTGCAGCAGCTTTAGAACCGCCGTTGATATCACCACGTAGCACAGAGGCAGGAGTCATAGGGCTGTTAGCCGGGTCAAGTTGCTGCACCATCAGATCGGCTAAGCCCAACATGCCTTCACCTGAGAGGTTAAGCGACATCTGTTGATCGTGCATCTGCTCATAAAACTTAGTGTATTGACTGTTCATTGGGCTGTCAGATTCAAACACGGCATTGGCATCACGCATACTTTGCATCAGCATCTGCACGAAGATCCCTTCGAATTGCTGAGCAACTTCTTTTAGCGCACTAGTTTCATCATTTTGAGCCTTGGATCTTAATGAGTCCAAGCCTCCAAGATCCAGAAATTGCGATGCGTTCGACAGCTTTTCCATGACACCTTTCCAATCAAACCGACAATATTTAGATAATTATCAGTTCACCATGCAAAGCCCCTGCCATCTTTAACGCTTCAAGAATAGCAAGTACATCTGAAGGTGCCGCCCCAACTAAGTTAACCGCACGAACTAGCTCATCTAGCGTAGTTCCCGGGTTAAACATAAACATGCGGCTATCTTCTTCGGCTACATCAATCGTACTGTCAGTCGTCACGACTGTCCGGCCATTAGCGAATGCGTTAGGCTGTGAAACCTGCGTTGCCTCGGCGATTGTCACCGTTAAGCCACCATGAGTCACCGCCGCTGGCAATAATTTGACGTTTTGACCAACGACTATGGTGCCGGTACGTGAGTTAACGATCACCTTGGCTGACTCTGTAGCAGGTTCAACCTCGATGTTTTCCAATGTCGCCAAAAATGATACTCGCTGGGATACATCTCTTGGGGCACTGACCTGTACCGATGTCGCGTCAAGGGGCCTTGCCATACCTGGGCCTAACAGATCATTAATCGCATCGGCTAAACGCTTGGCGGTAGAAAAATCGGCGCGTCGAAGGTTAAAGGTTAAGTGATCACCTGTTGAAAAAGGCGTTGCTACCGTACGTTCAATAATCGCCCCATTGGGAATACGTCCAACAGTAGGTGTATTTTGCACGACCTTAGAGCCATCCATCCCTTCAGCGCTAAAACCACTGACCACCAAACTGCCTTGAGCGATAGCATAAACATTACCGTCGACACCTTTTAGGAAGGTTTGCAATAGCATGCCACCTCGTAGGCTTTTCGCCTCACCAAGGCTTGAAACGGTCACATCTAAGGTTTGGCCCGGTTTAATAAACGGTGGCATATCAGCACTCACCGCCACAACAGCAATGTTCTTGATCTTAGGTCTGAAGTTATCCGGTAAATTAATACCAAAGTTTTTTAGCATGGTTTTAAAGGTTTGCTCGGTATAACGAGTCTTTTCACCTGTTCCCGGTAAGCCCACCACAAGACCGTAACCAATCAACTGGTTACTACGGACCCCTTGCACGTTAGCAATATCCTTAATGCGCTGCGACTGCACGGGGGCGCTCAAGGCTAAGATCGCACAAAGCAAAACCAATTTTAATTTAATCATACTGAATCCTTACCCTGCTCCGAGTCTCGATCTCGGCCTAAAATGGCCACCAGCTACCCATAAAGAACGAAGCTAACCAGCCCACTTTTTGCACTTCGGCAAACGTGCCTGTACCGCTGTACTGAATGCGTGCGTTTGCTACTCGCTGTGAATCGATAGTATTGTCGGGTCTAATATCTTGAGCACGCACAATCCCGGTGATACGAACGAACTCATCACCATTGTTGATGCTTATCCATTTCTCACCACGAATAACCAAGTTGCCATTATTGAGCACCTGCATCACGTTTGCCGAGATACTGCCCGATAGGCTGTTGCTTTGATCGGCGTCGGACTCACGCTTAGTGTTCATACTGTCTTTGTAGCGCAAGTCGATTGGGTTACCACCAATGGTGACATTGCCGCCGCCGGCATAGATGGGATCGAGAGAGAGGTCGGTCCCCTTCTTGATCTCATTATTGGCACTCTTTTTCGCCTGAGTCTGCTCCATCAACATCACTGTGATGATGTCACCCACCTTTAGGGCTTTAATGTCAGAATAGAGGCTAGATGCCTGACTATCTTGATACATAGAGCCTGTTGCAGCGATTTTAGTCGGCGGCGCTTCTGGGTATACAGGCGCGTAATAGGGATCGTCAGCAATTGGCTTGCCGTTGGTTGAATTACAACCCGATAAGGCCGCCATAAAGATAAGTGCCCACAAACGCTTCATAGTCAAAGCCTCTTAAAATATCTTAAAGATTCTGGTTAACGTAAGACAACATCTGGTCAACCGCAGAGATCACTTTCGAGTTCATCTCATAGATCCGTTGACTCTCAATCAGGTTAACCAACTCTTCGGTCACGTTGACGTTTGAGGTTTCAAGCGCACCTTGACGAATCGCCCCCATACCATCGAGCGATGCGGTGCCCTGAATTGGTGTACCACTTGCGCCAGTCTCTAGGTACAAGTTTTGCCCCATGGGATCTAACCCTGACGGATTAATAAAGTCAGAAATGGCAAGCTGACCCACGACTTGGTTTTCGGCGTTGCCGGGGGTCTTAACTGAGACCTCACCCTCGGCTGAAACAGTAATACTGGTTGCATCATCTGGGATGGTAATTGACGGCTGCACCACATAACCCGAACCCGGCGTTACGATTTGACCAGTGTCATCTAGGCTGAACTGACCATTACGGGTATAAGCAGCGGTACCATCAGGAAGTTGAACTTCAAAAAAGCCAGGACCCTCAACCATCAAATCCAATGAATTATCAGTAGTGAGCATGTTGCCCTGTGTAAACATCTCTTGGGTAGCGACCACTTTGGTACCCGCACCAATACTCAAACCGTTAGGCAATTTAGTATTCGATGCGCTGATACCACCAGCTTGACTGACATTTTGATAAAGCAGATCTTCAAATACCGCACGGCTCTTTTTAAAGCCCACTGTGCTGGCGTTAGCCACGTTATTAGAGATAACAGAGATATCTGTTTGCTGAGCGTCTAAACCAGTCTTACTTATCCATAAAGCGGGATGCATAGTTTATCTCCTAGCTTATGCGCATTAAGGCAGAAGAAGCGCGATCGTTCTCTTCTGCGGTTTTCATCATTTTTACTTGCATCTCAAACTGACGCTGCAGGTCAATCATAGATACCATCTCGTGAACGGCATTAACGTTACTGCCTTCAACAGCGCCACTTAGTAAACCTACGCTAGGATCGGCTGGAGCATTCTCACCAGACATCAGGCGGAACAAGCCATCTTCCCCACGCATTAAATTCTCATTTCCAGGGTTAACCAGTTTGATCCGTGCAACCTCTTCAATGACTTCCGCCGTTGCGCCCGATGGACGTACAGAAACGATGCCATCTTGAGAGATCTCGACTTTTTCAATAGGAAGTGGCAGCACAATTGGGCCGTTATCGCCCATCACTGCCGTACCTCTGTCATTACGCAATACGCCCGAGGTGTCAAAACGCAGGCTGCCTGAGCGGGTATAGGCTTCACCGCCATTTTCGGCTTGAACTGCAATCCAACCATCGCCTTTTACGGCAATATCTAAATCTCGGCCTGTGGTCTTGATTGGCCCGCTGGAAAAATTAGCTGACGGAGTTTCTGTCATCGAGAACACACGCGTAGGCAAGCCCTCGCCAAACGCCTGCATCGAGCGCGCCTGAGAAAGAGAGGCTTTAAAGCCATCGGTATTTGCGTTGGCTAAATTGTTGGCACTAACCGCCAACGAATTCATATTCTGTTTAGCGCCGCTCATCGCGACATAGAGCAATTTGTCCACTTAATACTCCGTCAAACTTCCGTCTAATGAAATAAACAGCAAACATCGTGCCAAGGTAGATAAAAGAAGGGACTAGGTACTAGGAAAAGCAGGTTCTAGGTAGAAGCTAAGACGGAAAGGCAGGAACGAACGTCCTGCGGCCTTACGGAAAATCAGTGAAGGACGCTACGCTGCTAGGACGTGACTACGTCACTGCGAGAGTGTCGCGTTGCTCCTTCTAGGTGCTAGGAAAGCATAAAGACCAAAGCAATAACATACATAAACCTATACATGCTTTGACTTTTCTTGTGCTTTTCCTCTAAGTGAGCCTGCGAGCGCCCTAGAAGCGAAGCGTTCTAGAAGGGCGCAGCCTGCTCTCGCAGCGAAGCGCCCTTCTTAGCTTTTAAAGATTAACGAATTTGCAGAACGGTCTGCTGCAGCGTGTTGTTCACTTCTAGGGTTCTTGAGTTGGCCTGGAAGTTGCGCTGAGCCGAGATCAAGTCGACTAATTCAGTGGTTAAATCTACGTTTGATTGCTCAAGGGCCGATGAGCGAATACTACCAAAAGTACCACTATTAGCCTCACCCGCTAACGCTGGGCCTGAGTCTAAACTTGCCTTCCAAGAGGTATTACCCGCTTGAGATAATCCCTGCTCATTTGCAAAGCTCACCAAGGCAACACGTGCTAGCGGTACGGTAGAGCCGTTACTGTAACTCGCATTGATCAGACCATCGGCGCCGACTTCAACGTTAGTTAAACGGCCAACGGTTGTACCGTCTTGAGTCAGCTCTGTGACCTCAAATGGTGAAGCGTACTGCGTTGGATTATTAAAGTTCAGGGTTAATGTCTGGCTACCATCGGCTCCAGGACCGAGTACGTTAGCACCGCCAACGCCTAAAGGAACGGTTGAAATAACCGCAGGGTTACTGCCAGTGTAGGCGCCGGTGTCATTGAAAGAAATTGCAGCGCCTTTCCAACCTGCCGCGTTTTCTGCATTGGCTTTACCATCAGCAGTGCCGTCACCATTAGAATCAATATCATACTCGCCTGATGCGGGGTCCAAATCGACTTGCTTACCATCTACGGCATAGAAAGCCACCCAGTTGCTCTCACCTGTATGCGCTGCATTTGGTGGACGAACAAAGTAGGACGTTAGAATATGTGGCTCACCAAGTGAATCATAAATGGTCACAGAGGTAGAGTTGTTGAATGTATCTGGATCATCAGGATCGAAAGCAGCCGGGTCAAGAGTTGACTCGCCAGCATTAAGGTTCATCTGAATACCGACGTTATCTGTCTTAACTGGACTACCTGCAGTATCAGGGATCTGTACTGGCTTAGTGGTGGTCAAACTCACCGATGTCGAGTTACCGTCTTTATCGACTGGGAAAGTCTGCAAAAAGTTACCCGCTGAATCGACAATATAGTTATTCGAGTCAAATTTAAACGCACCCGCTCGAGTGTAAGAGTGATCTTGTGAACCCACTTCAGATGAGGTCACAAAGAAGCCACCGCCATTGATCGCCATATCAAGCGAGTTATTAGTAAACTGCATACTGCCTTGATGGAACTGCTGCGCCACCTGACTCGTTGCCACACCACCACCGACAGTGGTTTTACTGTTGGCAAAAATTGAACTTGCATACACATCTGCAAATTCAGCACGGGATTCTTTAAAGCCAGTGGTGTTAACGTTTGCGATATTGTTTGCCGTTGTATTTAGATCTTTTTGCGCAGACGATATACCGCTCAATGCAATGTTAAATGACATGGTTCACCTCAATCCTTTATAAAATTCGATTTAGAGACGCTTGGTACTTATCGAGTACAAGCTCGCCCCTGAAAATATCTGTCTAGTAATTAGGTCTCTGATACCGCTAACACATCACTAATCTTAATGCCGCCAACGCCACGTAGATTCAAGATGGCACCCGTTGCCGCCGTGCCTAATGAAACGCTAGTAACATGGGCATAAGTCGATACGGGTAGCTCTTCGCTTGTTCCATCGACCTTGCCGCTAGCCTTAAAGGTATAATTACCTTCTGCGACAGGCTCGCCATTCTTATCTAAACCATCCCAGCTAACATCGATATTGCCGCCGGCGCTTCCATCCACGTTATAAGTCGTGATCAACTGACCTTTTTCGTCTTCGATGCGGACAGTAATAGACTCGATTGGCGAAGGCGTACTGATAATGCCCTTCATACTCGGATCTTCGGTCGAGATATGAGCCGTGTCTGACGGAATAAGTACCTTTTGCCCAACTAATCCCGATGCCTGTAGAGCTTGACTCGAGCTGGTTAACGCATTCAGGTTAATAATCTCTTCATTAAGCTTACTGATCCCGTCGACTGTTGAGAAAGACGCCATCTGCTGGATCATCTGATCATTTTCAACTGGCTTAAAGGGATCTTGCATCGACAACTGTTGGCTCAATAGCGAGAAGAAGTCCTCTTGGGTCAACTCCTGACTATTGGGTTCAGGAATGGGGTTTTCTTCAGGCAAACGAAGACCGTCAAGAAACGGGTTCCCCGTTGATGTCTGCTCAGTGTTCGTAGCCGATGCAGCCGAGCTCTGAGTCGCTGCCTGTGCAGTTTGCGGCGAAATGGCATTAGCCTGTTGTGGCTGGCCTGGCGCCTGCTGCGTTGCGGTGAGCGGATTAATAAGGCTCAAAATTTACCTCCAGCTTTCACTGAGTTTATTTGCCTATTCTAAGTGTCTGCTGAAGCATAGATTTTGCAGCTTCAGTGACTTGTACGTTCATTTGGTAAGAGCGAGAGGCTGAAATCATGTTGGCCATCTCCTCCATCACATTCACATTTGGCTTATAGATAAAGCCATCGGTATCCGCCATTGGGTGATCAGGTGAAAACTCTTTATTTAAAGGTAAGTCACTCTCTACAATCCCTTTTACGGCCACTGATTGCGCGGCGCCCTGTTGCTGTTGAGCCTTGCTCATCTCAGCTTCAAAAATAGGATGACGAGCACGATAAGTTTCTCCGACACTGCTCGACACAGAGTCAGCATTGGCAATATTACTGGCTGTAGTATTAAGCCTGACTGACTGGGCCGACATACCAGAACCCGCAACATTAAAAATATTAAATAAGCTCATGATTAACTGCCTCTAAGTGCTTTTTTCATACCGGAGAACTTACTGTCTAGAAAACCGAGCGACATCTGATATTCGAGCGCATTTTGCATAAAAGCAGACTGTTCTTGCTGAATATCGACAGTGTTACCATCGCCTGTATCGGGCTGGTTTGGCACTCTATAACCAAGATGCTGCTGAGTTAGCGCTGCCAGATCAAAATGTTTGCTGTCACTTTTGGTCATAGCTAGGCCTGATTGCTGCGACTGAGCTGCACTCATTGCTTTTGAAAAATCGACATCGCGTGCTTTATAGCCCGGAGTATCGGCGTTAGCGATATTTGAAGATAGGACCTCTGCACGTTGGGAACGAACCCCCAAAGTGTATTGATGAACCCCTAATGCTTTATCAAAACTAATCGCCATAAAATTGCCTCCTCAGCTATACGGCTAAATCAAAGCAATAGTTATGCCAAATCACTAGGGTAGCGAGAAGTTTTGCGCTCAGATAAGTTTAGAAAGAAAAATTAGCTATAAAAAAACGCGCCATAATAGGCGCGTTTCTATATTCACTGAAGTTAAAGCCAGTATTAAACTCGCTTTTGATAATAGATCCCTGGATTACAACGGATCATATCAAATTCATCTGAAAGGCCTGCTATAGACTCGGATGCCCCAAGAAACAGTATGCCGTTAGGGTTCAATGCGGCAGCAAATTGCCGCAGTATCTTCCGCTTTGCCTCTGGTGAAAAATAGATCAATACATTACGGCAAAAAATGATATCGAATTTACCCAGTAAGGTATAATTCTCAAGCAGGTTATGCGCTCGAAAATTGACTAAACGCTTAACGTTATCTTTAATCACCATGTTACCCGAGGGTAAAAGATCAAAAAACTGACGCTTGCGTTCATCCGAGAGGCCTCGACCTAGAGCAAGGTTATCATACTCGCCACTTTTACAACGTTCGAGCATTGATGGCGACAAGTCCGTAGCCAAAATGTTGGCATTACCAGGCAGGCCTCCAGGCTTACGTTGTTGATGCTCTATAATCGTCATGGCGAGAGAGTATGGTTCTTGGCCAGATGAACAAGCCGCTGACCATATCTTCACCGGACGCCCTAAACGACCAAAAGATGGCAAAATACTGTTCGACAGCAACTCGAACGGGTAACGATCACGAAACCATAAGGTTTCATTGGTGGTCATGGCATCGATAACCTCTGTACGTAATTGGCGTTCAGTAGGTTTCATCGATTGTTTTACAACTTCAGATAAGGATGGCAAGTTGTACTTGCCCATTAGAGGCGCTAATCGGCTTCGCACCAAATACTGCTTATTTTCTCCCAGCACAATACCACTGTGCTGTTCTAAGAATAATCTAAATTGCTTGTACTCATTCTCAGCAAGAGATTTATTCGTCACTCTAATTTCCTAATATCAATAAAACAAACCATACAGGCCCAACAGCTGCCAAAAAGCGAACGCAGCGTTATACCTTAGCATCAACGCAAACACAAGCAAGAGATGTTTGCGTTCCGACTTAATACAACGACTTAAAGGCTTAAGTGTTTATTTACCGCTGCCGCTAATTCATCCGGATTGAATTTCGCGATAAAATCATTGGCACCGACTTTTTGTACCATTGCCTGGTTAAACACCCCACTTAACGAAGTGTGCAACACCACTTTAATATTCTTAAGTTTAGGGTCATCGCGGATCTCTGCCGTTAAGGTATAACCATCCATCTCTGGCATCTCAATGTCTGAAATAATCAAAGGGATCTCAGTTGACAGATCTTCAAGACCGCTAGACATGGCTCTAAGTTTTTCTAGCGCCTCTTTACCATCTTTAGCGGTATCGATTTGCAGATCTAATGATGTCAGTGCACGAATAATCTGTTTACGAGCAACCGAAGAGTCATCTATTACCATAATATGATAATGCTGATCTCTATCGATGGTTAACGCATCATTGAGTTCTTGACTGGTGTTAGTATTAACCGGAGAGATCTCATCGAGAATTTTTTCTACATCTAAAATCTCAACTAACTCGCCTTCAATCTCAGTCACCGCAGTGAGGTAAGAGAACTTTCCGGCTCCCTGAGGCGGCGGCATAATCGCTTCCCAATTCATGTTGATGATACGTTCAACCGAACTCACCAAGAAGCCTTGTACGCTGCGATTATACTCAGAGATAATGATAAAGCAGTTACTGATGTCTTCAATCGGACGGCCACCCGTTGCAGCACTTAAGTCAATCACTGAAATGGTCATACCGCGCACATGAGCAACCCCACGCACTTTTGAGTTCAACTTTGGCAGGCTAGTTAAAGGAGGACATTGTAAAACCTCCTTCACTTTAAACACGTTAATTCCGAATCGTTGACGTCCATTTAATTTAAATAACAACAACTCTAGCCGATTTTGACCTACCAACTGAGTCCGTTTGTTTACTGATTCAAGAATATTCGACATATAATGTTGCCCTGTGCCTACTTACTAATAGGCTTATATCTGATTTAATTTAAGAAGTTCGTACAAATAAATACTAAATGTTAGTCTCTATCACTCTATTCCATACTATTTTAGGCATACAACTTGCTTAGCTATAACGAATCTGAGTTTAGCAACACAATTTCAGTCAAACTAATGACGCTCACCGATGTAAAAGGATAGAGATGATTGCGGTCCAAAAAACTACAAAATATAAGCGCATTCTAGCGAATCAAGCTACTGCATTCATTATGAAAATCTTTTTGGGCTCACTTTTCATCACACTTCTGATGCCAACTCTAGCACTTGCTGCAGAATCTGCCACTATTCCCTCTATATCGACCATTTCTCGATTAGCTATAGCGGCAGTCGAACAAAAAGTTGAAGCACCGACAAAAGCTCGGATCAATATCACGCCACAGAGCTTAGATACCCGCGTCAACCTGCCCAACTGCTATCTACCTATTAAGGCCGAAATAGCCAGTGACCGGGCGATTCGTCGCAATAACACCGTAAAAATCAGTTGTAACAGCCCCGACTTAAGCTATCCATGGCAAATTTTCCTTTCGGTGCGAGTCGACATCCTCTACCCCATCGTCGTTGCCAAGGCCACCATGGGCCCTGGTGACCTGCTCTCCGGCGATGATATCGAGATAGAGTATATAGAGCAGACGAGTATTCGTGGTCAGCAATTTGAGGAGTTATCGCAAGTTGTAGGCGCAAGACTTAAAAGACGCGTCGCTCCAGGGCAACCCATCTTTGCCAACCAGCTTTGCATCGTCTGCAAAGGCGACAACGTATCGATATTTGCTCGCTCAGAAAACTTTGAGATTAAGACTGTGGGAGAAGCGCTTCAAGATGGCAATGTTGGCGATAAAATTCGGATTAAAAATAGCCATTCCCATAAAAAACTGGATGCGCGTGTTACTGGCGTTGGCCAAGTCGAAGTAAGAATGTAAGAATGTAAGAATATAAGAACGTAAAAAGTCCTAAAGTAGTGAGCTATGCTGCCGATAGCATGTGTAAGAAACTCTCTTTATTAACTGTTGGATCTCAAAATGGCTATTGATATTAAACAAATAAACTCTCACGCCAATACGCGTGTAACAACGGGGAATGGTGCAAAAACAGCATCAGCCCAAACAGCACCAGCAACGGCTACGCCAGTGCCACAGAAAAGTGACTCGGTATCGATTACCGCACAGGCTCAACAAATTCAAAATGTACAGACAAAGATGGCCGACATGCCTGAAATCGATCAGAAAAAAGTTGATGAAATCAAGGCGGCCATTGCCGAAGGTCGTTACAAAATCGATCCTGAAAAGCTTGCAACAAACATCGCTAGCTTTGAAAATGAACTAAAAGACTTAAATTAAGCCTTATCTACCCGCTTTCGTTTACTGAGTAACGGTATTAAGGCTCATCAATTGTGAAACGTAACGAACACGATAGAGTAGAAATAGACAGGGCATTATGACAAATTTACCTCAACTACTTAGCGCTCAACACCAGGTGCTAAGTGAACTAAAAGACTTGGTTAACCAAGAAAAGCAAGCCTTGCATGCACAGCAGGCCGATGCTCTATTGTCGTTAGCGAGCACTAAAGCGAACCTACTGGCGAGCCTTAAACATAATGATGAGATAATTGCACAGCAGCCAGATCTTGCCTTGTTAAACTCGGATCCTGAGCTATCGCAGCAAGTTGCTAACACCAAACAACTATTAGCCGAGTGTCAGCAACTCAACGCAGAAAATGAGTCGTTAATCGAATTAAGTTTAGCCAGCTTGAATCGATTCTCTCAGGCGTTGCAAGTCAGTCGTAACGCCTCTAGCCTTACCTATGACGGTAAAGGCAAAACCTCAAGTATCTCCACTCTTGGTAATAATTTAAAAGCTTAAAAGAAGGACGCTGCGCTGCTAGGACGTGACTGCGTCACTTCGAGGGCGTCGCGTTGCGACTTCTAGGAGCTAGAAAAGCATAAAGACCAAAGCAATAACATACATAAACCTATGCATTCTTTTGACTTTTCTTGTGTTTTTCCTCGAAGTGAGCCTGCGAACGCTCTAGCCCCTAGAAGCGAAGCGCTCTAGCAGGACGAAGTCCGCCCTTCTTAGCCTTAAAAATAGGTGATCTCTTTTACTCTTTGCGAGCGGTGCTGCTGCTGATACAGCGCCCAGACTTGCTCGAAATCTAGTTCTAGCTCAGTTACATAGTGCTCGCCAGCAGGATAACTCTTTACCACCTTCGCCCCGCGGATCACACCTGAAACCGACGCTTGAATTTCATCGCCCGATAACATCCAATCTCGAACCTGACTAGTCGCACTCAGTTGCTGACCATAAACCTGTTCGGCTAGCTCACGATAGGCGGCAATCTTTGATGCCTGCATCGCCATTAACACCTGTTGTGACTGTTCTGTTGCAGGCTGGGTATTGAGGGGAGCGTAGCCGATGGCGGTCAACTTAGGAAAAGAGCTCGGCGCTTCGGTTTCATACTGCACATATCTGTCTTGTGCTGAACAAGCAGACAATACCAATGCTGCACATAAGATAACGGCTTTCATCTATTTATCTCCTACAATCTTGACTGTGCGTTGACCAGTATTGGCCCCCCGATAGAGTAAGCCATTCTCTGATACGACTTTCTCTGATGGGCGAATATACTCTGACATTACACTCGCATTGACAAAGCCCTGAGCCGCCGATACCACACGGTTATTGGTGACATTGACGATACGGCTATTAATCGCAACGCCTTGGGTCGAAAAGCTCATGGTGGAAACCACCACATTCTCAACAGGTATGTCTGAGGGTAATTGCTGCCAGTCTCGGGTCAAAATAAACTCCCCATCAGGCGTCACCTTAAGCGCATCACTGACATTAATATCAACTAGGTTAAATTGATGATCATGCAAGCTTGCAATTAAGCCTTGCTGAAACTGAAGCCCCAACGCATTGGTGGTCTTCAGATCTGATAACAACACAGGGGTTGCAACCAACAGAGGCTGGTCTGAACGCAAACTATCATTTTGACGCACTAATTCATTCGTCATCTGCTGTGACAGATGATTAACCGCCTCTGTATGGGGCAAACCATGGCCGTTCATCATCTGCGACTCAGTCTGATTATTGGCATCGGTACTCTCGCAACCTAAAGCAAACAAAAAAGGCAATAAAGTAATTAGCTTATACATTTCTTAAATTCCGATTGGACGAATATGGTCATACAGCTTCAAGGCCACATTCCGTGTTGTTACCACGAATTTAGTGCTATTAATTCTTATCGGCAAATAAGCGAGAAACTTTATTGCTTTTCATCGCAAGAAAGCTCCAGCCAACACAAGGAGAGGCACGTTAATTGCTTAACACTAAGCTAAGCATTTGAGTTCGTCAGATATTCGACGGACAAAATCCTAGGTTATTAATTTCTAAAAACTGGAAAGGTGAGATGAAACCAGCGCAATATTTTACAACCGCACTCATGTGCTTAGTGTCATCTGTACTGGCTTTACCGGTGCAGGCGAAATGGATTACCGCTAGCGGCCAAGCCAAGATCACAGATAACGATGTCACCCAAGCCAGAGAGAATGCCATTCATCAGGCTGTTAGCTATGCGACCTTGCAATCTGGTGCCCGTTTCAGCAGCCAGCAGACAGTAAAAAATGGCCAGCTAGTGAATAACTCCTTCACCATGGAGCAGCAGGCACAGAGCCAAAATATTGAACTGGTTAGTGAACGTATCGAAAATGGTCAGATCACGGTAAATGTGCGTATCGATATCATTGAACCGCTTAACGACACCTGTCAGGGAAGCCAGCTTAAAGCGGCAATTTTAGTCCCTCAGGCATTGATCAAAGATAGGACTCAACTTAGGTACGGCAATATTGGCTTATTTGAACAAAATCTATCTGAGCGACTCGCCCGCGTACTAGAACAAAACTCCAATAGCAGCTTTGCTCAAACTCATGCAAATGAACGTTTAGATGTCGATCAAGCCCTAATTGATATCCGTGGCTACCGCTTACCCAGTTGGCTTAGCGAGATCACCGACAGTCAGTATATTCTATTGCCAGAAATCATCGACATCTCCACAGAGCCTTTCACCAGTACTTTAGGTCTTTGGGACAACGATCCCATGCGTAGCTTTCAAATCCGCGTGTCTCTATTCCACGGCATAAGCGGAGAGAAGATTTGGAGCCAGCAGTATAGCCAAGCCGCCGAGTGGGAGTTTAAGCGTCAGCAAACGGTCAACTCCAATAGCGAGACCTTTTGGAGCTCTGAGTACGGTCAAGCCATCGATCTTGTGTTAGCCGAAGTCGCTCACGATATCGACAACACCCTAAACTGTCGTCCTTTGCTCGGACAAGTCGTTTCGAAACAAGTTGATAGGATCATTATTAATCTAGGCAGACGCCACGGCATTCGGGTTGGAGACACTCTGCAGCTCGTGTTACAGCAAAATATCCCCGATAGGCTCGACAATATGCGCGCCGTCGCAGGCAAAAGCAAAGCCACTATCACCATTGACCAAGTGACTGAGGAGAGCGCTACTGCAGTATTAGATGGCATCGCCGCATCGCTCAATATCCAGATAAATGATCTGGCGATAAAGCTATAATGGAACGATAAACCAGCTCTTGAGTGGCCTCGCCTGCTGAACGACTCACTACAAAACTGGCGAATGGCTAAGAATAGTTGCCATTCGTCGGTAAAACGCCCTAATTACGCACATTTAATAAACAACTAAATTTAAAGACTTTTCATCCCCCCTTTTCATCGAGATGAAAACCAGTATAATCACTGACGTCTCCCTATAGCTCAACAGGATAGAGCAGTCGCCTCCTAAGCGATCGATCGGGGTTCGAGTCCCTGTGGGGAGACCATATACACTTCTTTGTATATGCAATTCAATAAGTTACGACTTCAACAGTTATTCTGTGCCGCACCAGTGCCGCTACAGAACATTGAGCTTCATTTCAACAGTCACCTTCATTTACGAATTCTAACATTTTACACATAGCCACACTAAAAAAACCAATGGATACTTAACTCACAATTTACAAGTCAGCAACGTGAGCATGAGATTAAGCAGCATTATTAACTTCCCACTTCTTCAGTTTATTCCTGAGCAGATTCTTATCTGCAATGAAACATTATATGCCTTTGCCTACCCAACTATCTTCGAGGAGCATCCTTTAGACAAGCTAGCAGAGTTAGAGCCTGATAAATTCAAATTCATCGATAATCACCTTACAGGACTCAGAGAGTACCTAATACAACTATTAACTCTACATGTCTACTATGAGCATCAGGTAACAAATGGGGAAAAAGCCATAAACGGCTTTCTAAAAAACATCGAAAATTCAAGTCGACTTAACGCCTTTGATGAAGTAAATGACTCAAGATATTACGGTAGCTTAGTACTCGGTTCGCTTCTCGGGGGCATATTCCAAATGAGCTTTACCGTAGGTAATGATTCAGGCACTCCCCAGATTTATAAAGAAATTTTATCTAAATCCGATCAGGACGACTCTGAGAACCGCATACTAGAAATGTTCAATCGAGTATTTCGTAACTATACATTCGACAATGATGATACACATAGAGAAAGTTTGTACGCCTTCTTTAGCGGCATGCAAAGGTGCTATCAAAAAGAGCTACATTCCGAAGCCTTACATTTTAGAACAAGCCTAATCACTGAGGTTATGAAGCATTATGTTTCAAAGACTAAACTTGATAGAGACCAAATGGTAGAAGCTGTCGTTTATGAAGAACAACTAAAGTCACGTAGTAAAAAAGGAAATGATAAGCGTCATGAATTAAATAGAAAGTTGAAAGAAAAAGCTATTGAACTGTATAACGCAAAAAACTACAGAAACCCATCTCAGGCCTCTAAACAACTTCTGCATAAAATTAAAGATATTGCCGAAAAATATGAGCTTAGAGTCGACGATGAGCATAACTTCCGAACTAAAATCTACAACTGGTTTCTAGCAGAAAGAAAACGTAGAGAAGGCTCTCAGGCTATATCTAACTAATCCATTTAAAAATCAAACTCCAAAATTCTCCCTTAGTGGGACCTAGTTACTTAGAGAAGACAATATAGGTAACTAGGTATCACTATGAGCAATAAAAAGTCACATTTTATTAGAGAGTATCAAAGGCAATCCAAATCACCTTGGAGTGATCACTGCACTGTACTGCTATATGCAGAACACCTAAAAATAGACGAAAGGGAAATCGAGCTCTCATTCGGTCGATATATCTATCAACACAGAGATTCTGCAGGAAGGATTTTAGGCATGAGTATCAGTAAATCAATACGTGAAGAACATCCAGAGCTAGATAGTCAGTATCTGGAAGATTTGGACATGTACATGGTGTTACTGCTACTCAAAGAGGAAATACAAAGCTTCTGCGGTTTGTTTGAAGATGAGTTTGAGGCGCTTTTTGGATTACCGCCTGAAATTTACTTCGACATCGCTGAACAACATTGGGCACAAAAATTGGAGGACAGTTTATAGCGATTATTAGCGAGCCAATGGCTCGCTTTCTTAGCACCTTTTTAGCTACATCCATATTTTTGGAACACAGTTAGAGCTCGTACGAGTCTGACACCAGTTGCATTTTGTATCAGTGCCGATAGGGCTCTGACACAAAAAGACGGTTAGTACCAGTGGTGCTAATTGAGCCAGAAGAACAAAAAATATTGATTAACTCTACTGCTACCAACGCCTTATATGGAGCAGATTCTTTTTACACTTATCGAGAATAGATTATGACTTATGATGTTAACACTATTGCAGTAATGCAACCTTTACCTCAAACAGAAGGACAATTTGTCGTTACTCACCACCTAATTGAGCTTCCTTTACTTGAGAACGTATTAACCTTCCCTAGTGGATTAAGCGTTAAGCAAGCCAAAGATAATGCTGAGAAACTCAAAATGGAGCAGTCCATCAGCTATGAAGAAGCATTGCGATACATTTGCTGGGGTAATGGTGTTCATAACGTGCAAAGCTTTAATGAAGCACTACCTAAGCTTGTAAAGTCAACTTTTGGAATCGAGCATACTGAATTTGGTCTTTACTCACGTAACGGTGTTTACAAGGGCTATTGGTGGGTAAACGGCAGTGGTATTAACCATATGGAAGTCTCTGTTCCAAATGCACGAAACATAGGAGAAGCGCTAACTCAACTTTTAATAGAGAAGCTAACCTATGCTAAAAAGAACCAATCAAAACAAGTGGCTTTTTTAGAAGTCGTCAAAGATTGTCTGACTTATTTAGGACGTGGTTATACCCTCGCCCCACATCTAAAGAGACTTGACGAAGTTAAAGACATTTATGAAATCGATCTTGATATTAGAAAGCTCATATTTGGCTGCAAAGGTAATGCTGACAGGCTTCTGAGCTACGCCTTAGCAAGTTGCTATAACACGCGAGATACCACAGCGCTAATGATGTCACAAAGCCTTGCTGATAAGAGTGAATCCCTTGAAATCACAAAGATTGACCTTGCTAATGAGGATGAACGAGAGCAAATTGCTCGCGGTTTCCGCTACCCTCAGTTTGGCGACATGTGCATGCAACTCGATGATGCGCAAAAAGACATTCTAAAGAGGCTACTCGAAAACTATCAAGGCTGGTAAGCATTAGCCTCAGTAATAACTAAGGAAAATATCTAAAAAAATCATATACCTTGTGAGTTGGCCGATAAGCTAACTGAGCCAACTCACGTAATTTAATTTTATTGAGCTTCATAGTAAGTAACCACTAACGTGTGTAACAGATGGTGTAACACTTAGTGTAACAGTTCTAGAGATAGAGCAGTATGGCAAACTAGACGAGTTAATTAGTCTAAGAATTCGTCATTCTTAATATTCATTACTTCGGCATTATTCATTTTATTTCTGCTAATTCTTTTCACAAACAACATAAAAAACAACCTTTCACTATTGATAGCAAACTAAAAAAAGGTCAAAGTGGACAACATGTTAGAGTGCTAACAAGCTTATGGGCTGACCTAACCTAGATGGGAAGTATTTGCAACCTACTTAACGGTTGGCGTAAACGATAGTACTAGGTTCGAACAAGGAATTAATATGGAAATTAACGTTCAAAGAATAGATGGTAACTGGAACTTAGGGTACTCGCTTGATAAGCACGTTCTATCAAGTACTTACCTTGGCGACAATCAATGGGGGCACGCAACGTTTGATACAACAAGATCTGAAGTTGGCGAAGCACTTTATCAGTTAAAATACCGTTCAGATTTCAATCAGATACCTCTTATAGCCAATCAGTTAAGTGACTCTCTTGCAAAGCTGTTTTCAAGCGCTAGCTTAGTTATACCTATGCCCCCATCGAAACAACGAGCGAGACAGCCCGTAATAGAAATTGCTCAAATAGTTGCAAAGAACATGGGTATTCCATGCTATGAAAATCTATTAATAAAAACTAAAGACACGCCTCAAATGAAGGACATAGAGAGTCGTAAGGACAAGGTAGAGACTCTAGTGCAGGCATTGGCTATTAATGATTTGCTAGGTAATGCTCAATATGATGTTTTAATTATTGACGATCTCTATGATTCAGGAGCTTCGTTGGAGGCCGCCACTAATATCCTAAGAGAGTACAAGAAAGTTAGAAATATATTTGTCGCAACTGCAACCAGGAAACACAATGCATAAAGTATTTATATCGGGCTCAATGGGAATTAAAAACATCAACCAAGATGTTTTACGCCGTATCGACAATATTATCAATTCTGAATATAAGGTTTTAGTTGGAGATGCCGATGGTGTCGACACATCTATTCAGAGCTATCTATTTGAGAATGGTGCACAGTCTGTTGAGGTCTACTGTGCAGGGCAACAACCCCGAAATAATGTTGGAAAATGGAAGACAAATAATGTACAGACGAAGTATGCATCAGGAACTAGAGCATACTTCACAGCTAAAGATCTAGTAATGGCTGAAGACTGCGATTATGGCTTAATGATCTGGGATACAAAGAGTACAGGCACTCTCAGTAATACAATTGAACTATTGAAGAGGGGAAAAAATTCTCTCGTTTTCATAAACAAAGAAAAATTATTTGTAAAAGTGAAAACAGTAACAGACTTGGAAACTATAGTGTCATATATGAGTGAGTCTGCTTTGTCCAAGGCTGATAAAAAAGTTGGATTGCTATCTTCAATTGAAATGTTTAAAAATGAACAAGACAGTTTGTTCTAAGAAGCTTTCGGACTTAAATCAGGCGTTGAGCCTACAATCTAGGTGAGTACTTTGCAGAAGCTATATCGTGAGTGTAGGCGCAGTATCGCTTACGTAACAGTATCAACTTCTAATGGAGATGAGTCTATTGGTACCGCATTTCACATTGGCCAAGGCTACTTTGTTACAGCAAAACATGTTATTCAGAATAACAAGATTATTGAAGTAGGAATAACTCAACCACAGCTAAGAACACAAGACGCTCACGCACTTCCATTGTCAGAGATTGAACGTCCTTTAAGTCTAAAAGTGATCTCAGAACCTATCTTTGCAGAGGTTGAAGCTGATGATGTTGCTATCTTTCAAGTCGAACTGCAAGAAAGACTACCATCAATTAAGCTTAATTCTACTCATGACATTTATCAATCTGAGGATTTAGCGCTTTTATCAAAGGTATTATGTATTGGTTACCCACCAATTCCATTAACCGTTCACCCTTTCCAAGTCGCCGTCGACGCTACAGTAAGTGCACTCATTAACATTAGAGGAAGTGAATATCTCAGCTACATAGTATCTGCAACAGCTAGAGGTGGATTTAGTGGAGGCCCAATCATTAATGACGACGGTAAAGCAATTGGACTGGTGACCGAAAGTTTAGTACGTGACAGCAACGCTGTCGAAACAGGTTTTATGGCATGCCTAAGTATCACAGCAGCTGCTGATTTGGCTTTAAAATGTGGGTGGGATCCAGATGAAACTGAATATCAGCGTGATATCGAATCACTTGTGACCGTTAAGCTCGCACTACCAAGTACAACAGAGCTAAACCCTCATGAGCACGATTTTCAAATATATGTTTATGACGATGGTAGAGATGTTTTTATAGAAATTTCATGTTTCAGCAAAAAGGAACGAGAGCAAGCTGTGAATGCCTTTGTTGCTGTATGCCCGTTAAATATACACAAAATTGAAGACTGTACATTACTCGCCACACCTGTAGACAATCCCTCCCCAAAACTATTGAAACAAGCCAGCTATGCCGCGCGGGATGCACTTCTAGATTTAGGATACTCTTTAGTGAAAGAAAGATATACGAGTGGATGGTTCTAGAAGAAGCCTCCCTACCGTTGACAGGTAAGATATTTTTGCTAGCTAACCTTAGCTCTTAATGTTGTCTAGTTTTTCCTCAAGAATAATATCTCTAAGAGAAGTAACTCTGACCAACTTAACGATAATAGTTATTATCGTTAAGTTGGCAAGCCATTGGTAAACCGTATGTTTTACTGCTTAAACTGGCTCAAATTCACGGTAACTAGAAGTTGCAACCACTTCATCATAGGTATTAAATCAGCGCTATCGGGTGAGCCAAAAAACTTTAGGCGATTACAACTCTGATAATGGTCAAGTATAAGCATAGTGATTATCATGAAGTCAGACGACAAGACAAGCTAATGAGTCTAGAGTAGTGACACGTTTTTTGTTATTGGCCTGGAATGCAGAGTTATGAAGAAGTCAGAGTATGAAATAATTAGCAATCAACTTTCACATATAAAATCGACTACTGAGGGTGCTATCAGAGCGCTAGAACTGAACTTAAAGTACATCAATACGATAGAGGCTCAGCTAAAAACCAGTATTAATGAGAAAGCAGTTATAGCGACATTAACTCAAGCCTCTTTGTGCCCTCCAGATCCGAAAAAGCAGCCAAATGACTTAATAAAAATCAAAGAGGTCATCCAAATGACGAGCTTAAGTCGATCTACTATTTATACAAAAATGAATCAACAGGACTTCCCTAAATCAATTTCACTAAGCAGTCGTTCTGTAGTTTGGGTACGGAAAGAGCTCGAAGATTGGATTCAAAATAAAATGGCGGAAAGACTCAATGATTAAATCACTATAGCCTTCCTGACGCTCACAGAGAATATCCAAGCTATAGTATTGCACTACCAATTTCATTCTCGTTTAGAAGCAAATCATACTTTAAACTACCAGAGTATACTAAACACCCAAGCAACGCTCCGCCAGCTAGGTACAGCATTGAATTTGATCCTCGATAGGTCGCGAAAAGGCTTCCCAGTACGCCACCAAGTAAAGCCCACCTTAACTGTGGGCTTACTGGAGTCCCATGAATCAGATAGTTTGCTATATGTTGGCAGTTACGGCTTGTTAGACAGTATTCAGTTGAACCAGCAAAGATAGTTTCAATCCTTGCTGATAAAGTCTCGACGTCAAGATCTTCAACATTTTGAACCTTAATAGCTTTTCCCTTACAAAATTCCTTGATAAGAACCACTTTAACCCCTGTTTCAGGGCTTGAGTGTATGACACGATCTCCTCCCAAATACACACCAACATGCTCGACAATACCTTTACTTCTAAATAGTAAAGATCCCGGTTTTAAGTTATTATTCATTAATACAAATACCCTATACACATACGTTTAAAGTATATACGTTAAACGTATTCGAATTCACAATCAAGGCTTTTATGGATAATCTGACTACTTATTCCGCAGTTCTAGGCTCAATCATTGCTAGTAGGCGTAAAGCTTTAATAAAAGAACAAGCCGAAATAGCAGCCCAGCTTGGGATTTCTCAAGCTTCATATAGCCGACTTGAGAGTGGAAAGTCTTCAATGAGCACTGACCAAATATTCCTTACTTGCAATGCATTGCAGATTAGTCCTAGCGAACTTTTTATGCATGTTGAAAAATCAATAGATTCTTTAAAATCTAATGGTTACCGAGTAATTGCGCAGACAAGGGGAAGTCTAGAGTCGGATACTGGGAAGATAGTTGTAGGCGCGGCTCTTGGTGCTCTTTTGGTCGGAATTCTATCAAAGCGATAATTCATAACTCAAATACATCGTCCTATTGGCGGGTGAGCTATGGGCTACTTCCTGATAATTACTGTTACCGTTAAGTTGACTTTAACTAGCATACAACTACTACTGCCACCACAGCTTAAGCATCAAAAGTTGTCATTACTAGGGGAAATTGACGGGATAAATACCAGTCAAAATTGTCGTAGTAGTACAGTCTACCCCCACCACTAATAATTTGCATCACACATCGATATTCAATGCTTGCGATCTCTTGAGTCGGA